>NZ_KE386837.1:110958-358747 GCF_000429025.1 Actinospineispora spinosispora DSM 44797 | reverse complement strand
CACCAGTCAGCCGCATCTCCGGCACCAGCATTAAAGGCGAACACCCCGCACGCACCGGCAACCGCAAACTTAAACGCGCGTTCTTCCTCGCCGCGTTCGCCGCCCTGTCCGACCCCACCAGCCGCGCCTACTACGACCGCAAACGAGCCGAAAAGAAAAAGCACAACGCCGCCCTCATCTGCCTGGCCCGACGACGCTGCGACGTCCTCTACGCCATGCTCCGAGACCACGCCCTCTACCGACACCCAAGCAACTCACACGCCCCGAAACTCCCAGCCGCAGCTTGACAAGTGCCATAGGGACACCCCCCCGCAAGTCCCAGACCACCGGGACCGCTAAAAACTCACGCAGCTCGGGTCCTGGTCGTCGACCCGCAGCACGGACTCCTGCGCGAACTTCTGCTTGTACAGCTCCCGAATCCGGTCGATCTTGCTTCCGCTCTCCCCGTCCGTACTGACCGGGTAGATCAACACCAGCACCTGGCTCCGCTCCCGCACCAGCCGCCCGTCCGCCCCACGGAACTGTCCGCTCCCGGGCAGCACGGTCAGGCCGTCCGGGAACAACGGGGTCACCTCGGCGTCGACGAACGCGGTGAACTCCTGGTCGCTGATCGGCTCGCCGACGGCCCGGTTGGTGCCGAAGAACAGCTCGGTGCGCGAGTAGGCGTCACAGGCGCCTCGAGCAGGCGAGGCCGGGGCGGGCGGCCCGGGAGCCGGCTCCGCCGCGCACCCGCCGAGCAGCGCCAGCGCGACACCCACCAGAGCGACCCTTGCCTCGATCACCACGAACAGCTCCTCATCATCGGTCCGATATCTGAGGAGCATCGTGTCCGGTGCCGGGCACGCCCACCACCGATTTAGGAGTCGTTGACCAGCGATTCGAACGCGGCGAGGTTCGCCAGGGACTCACCCCGGTCGACGCGCCAGGCGTACTCACGGCGGATCGACGAGGCGAACCCGAGGCGCAGGAACGTGTTGAAGTCACCGTCGGCCGCCTCGAGTACCTGACCGAGCAGCCGGTCGATCTCGTCGGCGGTGACCGCGTGCAGCGGGGTGCGGCCCACCAGGTGGATGTCGCCGACCTTGTCCAGCGCGTAGTGCACGCCGTACAGCTTGGCGTTGCGGCGCAGCATGAAGCGGTAGACGTCCTCGTGCGCCTCGTCCGGCTGCCGGCACACGAACGCGCCGACGAGCAACGCGTGCGTGGACACGATCAGCCAGGTCGGCGTCTGCAGCCGCGCCGTGCCCGGGACCGTGACCAGGAACCGCCCGGCGCCGTGGCGCTGGTACTCCAGCTCACGGTCGTCCAGTGCGGAACCGATCAGCTCGTCCAGGTCGGCGCTCACCCGGCCAACCCTTCCAGACCGAGCCGCGCGCGGAACTCGGCACCGGCGTCGACGTAGGTGGTCAGCAGGGCGTCGGTCGTACGGTCCCAGGAGAACCGCCTGGCGTGCTGGACGGCGCCGGCGGACAGTTCCGCCCACCGCGCGGGCCGCAGCGCCACCGACGCCAGGGCACCGGCCCAGGACGCCGCGCCGTGCCCGGCGACGAGCAACCCGGACCGGCCGTCCGCCACCGCGACCGGCAGCCCACCGACCTCGGCGGCCACCACCGGAGTCCCGCAGGCCTGGGCTTCCAGCGCGACCAGCCCGAACGACTCGTTGTGGCTGGGTACGGCGACCACGTCGGCCGCCCGGTAGACGGTGGCCAGCTGCTCGCTGGGCCGGGGCTTCAGGAAGCGGACCACGTCGGCGATGCCGAGCGTCGCCGCGAGCTTGCGTAGCGCGGTCGGTTCGGCGAGCCCCGAACCCGAGGGGCCGCCCACCACCAGCACGGTGAGCCGCCGGCGCAGGTCGCGCCACACCGACTCGCCCCGGGTGCGGGCCTGCGCGAGCATCTCGGCGGCCGCGTGCAGCAGCACGTCCGGCGCTTTGAGCGGCTGGATGCGCCCGATGAAGGCGAGCACGACGGCGTTCGACGCGATGTTCAGCTCTCTGCGCGCCGCGGTGCGGTCGCCCGGGGTGAACCGCGCCAGGTCGACGCCGGGCGGGATCGTGACGGTGCGGTTCGGGTCGGCGTCGTACAGCTCGACCAGCTGCCTGGTCTCCTCGTCGGTGTTGCCGACCAGCCGGTCCGCCTCCGCGACGACCTGCTCCTCACCGATCAGCCGGGCCCGGGGCTCCGGGGTGTCGCCCTCGGCGAGCAGCGCGTTCTTGACCTTGGCCAGGGTGTGTGCGCTGTGCACCAGCGGAACGCCCCACCGGTCCCTGGCCAGCCAACCGGCCTGCCCCGACAGCCAGTAGTGCGTGTGGACGACGTCGTAGTAGCCCGGTTCGTGCTGCGCCTCGGTCCGCAGGACGCCACCGGCGAACGTGCACAGCTGGCTGGGCAACTCGTCCTTGCTCAGCCCTTCGAACGGCCCGGCGGGCACGTGCCGCACCAGAACGCCCGGCGCCATCTCGATGGCCGGCGGCTGGTCGGACGACGTCGCCCTGGTGAAAATCTCCACCGCGACCCCGCGCTCCGCCATCCGCAGCGCGGTCTGCTCGATGTAGACGTTCATGCCGCCCGCGTCGCCGGTACCCGGTTGTTCCAACGGCGACGTGTGCACGGACACCAGGCACACCCGCCTAGGCAGGGACGCAACGCTGGCCAACCGGTAACCCCTCACGTGGTCTTGATAGCACGACGCCACCGCGCGCACCCGGCGGCGGGGTTATTAGGCTGGCGTTCCGTGACCAGCAACAGCCCCGAACGTCCCACCGCCGTCGTCACCGGAGCGAGCTCCGGGATCGGCGCGGCCACCGCCCGTCACCTGGCGGTTCAGGGTTTCCACGTGGTACTCGGCGCCCGGCGTCTGGACCGGATCGAGAAGATCGCCACCGAGATCGGCGGCACCGCGCTGTCCCTGGACGTCACCGACAGCGATTCGGTCGACGCCTTCGTCTCAGCGATCCCCTCAGCCAGGGTGCTGGTCAACAACGCGGGCGGCGCGAAAGGCCTGGAGTCGGTGGCCGACGCCGACGAGGCCAACTGGCGCTGGATGTGGGAGACCAACGTCATGGGGACGCTGCGGATCACCAAGGGCCTGTTGCCGAAGCTCATCGCCTCGGGCGACGGGCACGTCATCACGGTGACGTCGGTGGCGGCGTTCGAGGCCTACGACAACGGGTCCGGGTACACCTCGGCCAAGCATGCGCAGGCCGTCCTGCACCGGACGTTGCGCGGTGAGCTGCTCGGGCAGCCGGTTCGGTTGACCGAGGTCGCACCGGGGCTGGTCGAGACGGAGTTCTCGGCCGTCCGGTTCTCCGGTGACCAGGACAAGGCCGACAAGGTCTACGAGGGGCTGACCCCGTTGTCGGCCGACGACATCGCCGAGGTGATCGGGTTCGCGGTCAGCCGGCCGGCTCATGTCAATCTCGACACCATTGTGGTGAAGGCCCGGGATCAGGCTTCCGCCACTCGGGTTCATCGTTCCTGAGCGGGTGCCCCAAGGGTTCCACTTTGCACACCGTCGTGCTGTGTCGCACATGTCCGGACGTGTGCGACACAGCACGACGGTGTGCAAAGTCGCCCGCGCGCACCACCGCCACCGGGCGACTGTGTTCCCTAGGCCCCGAGTCCCCGTACGAATGATCCCCACTGGGAAGCCGTGAACGCCAGGATGGGGCTGGTCGAGGCGAGCTTGCTGTCGCGCACACCCACCCAGCCCGACACCTCGGTGCTGACCTCGACACAGTCGTCTGCCCGTTTCGAGTAAGCGGACTTACGCCAGGCACTAGCGCGACTCAACGCCTCCGCCACGTCCTGCTGCTCCACCGCTGAACTCCCGTACTGCACTCTGAAGCGCGGCGCGGGACTCAGCGGACGAAAGTGCCCGCTCCTGTAGCCGGATGAACACGTCCCGATACGCCGCGACCTCTTCGGCTGCCTCGTAGTAGATCGCTTGCATCGTGTTCTCCACGTAGCTTACGCCCTGGTCACCAGGCATATTTGGCGGGAACGAGAGCAGCTGGAAGCTACCGCCGATCCCGGGGTGAGCACCCAACGACACTGGCAGTACCTGAATCTCGACATTCGGCCGGTCCGCCAGCTCCGCAAGATAAGTCAACTGCTCGGCTGCCACCTCCGCGCCGCCGACAGCTCGCCGCAGCACTGACTCGTCCAGGACCGTCCGCACTCGCACCTGTGGGTCCTCGCGCTCCAGGATCTGCTGCCTGGCGCTGCGCAGGCTGATCCGCTCGACTACCTCTTCGTCGCTCAGATCAGGGCCGTCATCCCGGATGACAGCTTCAGCGTAGGAAGGGAGCTGAAGCAGGCCGGGCACCACCATCGCCGCATAGCTGTCGATGCGGGTCGCTATGTTCTCCAGGCCCAGGAACAGGTCGAACTCCTTCGGCACGGCGTCCTGGTAGGCCGCCCACCAGTCCTTGCCCTTGCGGGCGGCGGTGAGCATGTCGATGAAGAACTCGGTGCGGTCGGCGGCGCCGTAGAAGTCGAGCATCACCTCGATCTCGGCGGCGCGCGGCAGGTTGCGCATCGTCTCGACGTGCGACACGTGCGAGACCACGCAGTGCAGCCGCTGCGCGACCTGGCTGCGGCTGATCCCGGCGTCCTCCCGGATCTTGCGGAGCTCGAACGCCATCCAGCGCTTCAGAATCGTCGGACTTGTTGACGCGAGAACCACTTGATCTCCCCCTTGACCACCACGACGTATCACGTTACAAATTCACCACGCGCTCTCGCGCACAGAGAATCTATGGGGGTCAGATGTTATCTGGTGCCGATCCGTCCTGGGCGACACTGCCGGATACCGAGAACGGCAGGGCGATCGAGTCGGCGGCTCTGCTGCTGCTGAAGTTCAGCGAGAAGGGGTGGGAGCAGCTGCTCTTCGAGCACCGCGACGACGACGGGCACTGCCGCAGCTGCCGCACGATCTCGCCGTGCTCGCTCCTGCTGATCGCCCAGCGAACTCAGTTCCTGTCGGTCCGACGGCCGTCCTGAACCGGCGGGGCCGGGCCTGTGGCTGCCTCCACCCCGGCCCCGCCATCCCGCTCAGTCCAGCCCGGCTCAGTCGAGCGCGGAGAGGCTCTGCCACTTGGGCCAGTCGAGGGTCCAGGCCCAGATGTCGCCGTCGCGCGCCGACAGGTTCACGCCGGAGCCGGTGACCTCGACCGGGTCGCCGTACATCGCCATGTCGTAGTAGGCCTTGGCGTCCTCGGTGGACAGGTTGACGCAGCCGTGGCTGACGTTCGACGAGCCCTGCACGCCGGTGGTCTGCGGGTTGGCGTGGATGAACTCGCCGTTGTTGCTCATCCGGACGGCCCACTTCTCCATCACGTCGTAGCCGTACTGCTCGCTGCGCATCCGTTTGTCGGTGAACTTCTCGGTGATGACGTGGATGCCGGAGCGGGTGTTGCGGTTCGGGTCGGAGTCCAGGCCGTAGCTGGCGGGATAGTTCGCCACCTCCTGGCCGTCGCGCAGCACCACGAGCTGGTGACTGTTGACGTCGGCCTTCGTGACGAGCGCTCGGCCGATGGAGAACGTCGTGCTCAGGTCGGTCGTGCCGTACGCGCCGGCGCCGTAGGAGACGCCGAACAGGTTCGCGGTGACCTTGACCTCGGTGCCGGACTTCCAGTACTCCCTCGGCCGCCAGAACACCCGCGAGCCGCCGCCCTCGTCGGGCAGCCAGCCCCAGGCGCCTTCGGTGGGCACGGACGTCTCGATCGACAGCGCCCGCTCGGCGGCGGCACGGTCCTCGATGTGCGAGTTGAACTGCAGCAGGATCGGCGCGGCGACACCGACGGTCCGACCGTCGCCGATGTTGAACGTGGCCCTGACCTGCTTCGACGGCTTGACGGTGCTGAACGTCCCGGCGATCGGAACGGTCTTGCCGTCCACGTCGACCGCGCTGCCGCTCCAGGTGTAGGTGGTGCCGTAGGCGAGCGGCTCGCTGGTGATCCAGGTGCGCCGGTCGGGAGCCAACGTGCCCGGCACCGCCTTGCCGCCGGCTGGGGTGAGCGCGACGTCGCGCAGCTCACCGTCCTTGGCTGTCACGCTGATCTCGGTCTTCGGCCCGATCGGCGGCCCGCCGGCCGGCGGCTGATAGCTGAGGCTGACCTTCGGCGGGCTCGGGGCGAACACCGACTCCAGCGGCGACCCCTCGTCCTCCTCGACGCTCGCGCCGGCCCACACCCCGCCGCCGCCGACGAGCACGATCGCGAACGCCAAGAGAATCCGTTGTAGCCCCACCCCGACAGTCTGCCTCCTCTCCCTGTGTTACTGACCTCTAACCGAAATAGCGCAATGTGCTATCAATCGCTACGATCGGAGCGTGGCTGAGGTCATCAAGCAGTCCGAGCTGCGCAATGACAACGCGGCCATCATGCGACGCGTCGCGCGGGGCGAACGTTTCACCGTCACCGTCAACGGGGTGCCTGTCGCCGATCTTGTTCCGCATCAGCGGGATCAACGGCGGACGACGATACCCGCGGCGGAGGTGGACGCTCTGCTTCGTGGCCTGCCGCCGATCGATGTCGAGCACTGGGACAGGGACATGTCCGAGATCGATGACCTCCTCGGGGACAGCGCGCTCGGTCCGGCGCAGGACGATGAGGTCCATCCCGATCCGACATCGCAGTGACCGGCGGCCTCGCGCTTCCTGACACGTCGGTCTGGATCCAGCCCCCAGCGAAGGGTCTGGCTGCATACGCCAAAGAGTTGGCCATCAGCATGATCACCGTTGCCGAGCTTCAGTACGGCGCCACAGTGCCCGACCAGCTCCAGAGCCTTGCGCGACGGCGGCGCTTGCAGATCATCCTCGACAACTACGCCGTGCTGCCGCTCGACCTGCCGACCGCCGAGCTCTATGGCGTCTTGGCCAGCATGGTCCGGCAGTACGGGCACAACCCCCGGCCCCGGCGGCTCGACCTGCTCATCGCGGCCACCGCGGCGCGTCACCAGATGACTCTGCTCACCCGGGACAAGAGTGGTTTCACGGGCCTCGAAGCGGCGGTTCACGTCGTGCAGGTCGACTGACCTCCCACGACCGAACGCAGCGAACAAGCAGTTGGTTGCCGCCGTCCCGCTGTCCGTAGATTCGGCCAAACCGGGACCGTCGGAATCCTCGATCCCATATAGTCCATACCGTCTGTTCCGGCAGCCGCACGTGGGGGACGAATGCGTAGCGCACTGTGGTCTGTGGTGTCGCTATTGGTTCTCGTGGCGAGCGCACCTTCACCACCGGCGGTCAGTCACCCCGTCTCGCCGGTATCGGCGATCTCCTCCGGCACGGGTTGGGCGCAAGCCGATCCCGCACCGCCGCCGCCCGGCGGTGGCGGCGACAAGGGCCCGGAGCCGGGACCCAAGCGCAGCACGGACAACTCCTCGAATTCATCGTCCGGTAACAGTGGGCCGGGGCCCACCGAGGTGGCGCACCCGAACCCGAATTCGCCCGCGAACGGACAGAACAACGGGAACTCGTCCACCACCACACAACCGGCCGCACCGCCACCGGTCGCTAGTGCTCCCGCGACAGGCCAAGGCGTCACCCCCACCACTGGCCCGGCCGCACCTCCGGTACCGACTCGCGCACCCACAGGGCAGTCGTCACCGACACCAGCTCCGGTGGCACACCCAGCGGCAACGGCCTCGAACGCGGCGCCACCACCGCCGACGCCCGGTCCGCCCCAGCCATCCACCGCCGTAATACCTGTGACCTCAGCCGGGAGTACACCGACCGACGATGCCGGACACCCGATCACCGCGGCCGCCGGGCCTAAACCGCTGAGACCGGACGCCGAGAGCACCAACGTGCTACGCGACTTCCAGAACTCACTGCCTCCCGAGCTTCAGGAGAAGACACCGAACTTCGGCACGACCCCGGTCGACCGCAATCAGCTGTCCGCGCTGGTCGCCCAGGCACACGGCAACCCCGACGAGTTCAACGCCGCGCTGAAGAATCTTGCCGGTCCGGATCCGAAGGTCAGCTCGACGCCGGTGGTGCTGCGCGACGGCAACGGCAACACCGGGACATCGAACCTGTTCCAGGTCAAGGGCGCCGACGGCAAGAACTACTTGATGGACAGCCAAGGCGCCCACTACACCGACTTCGACGACTACCTCAGGAACAACCCGCTCCCTGAGGGCCTGACCGTGACCCGACCGGCGGATCTCGGTGATCCCACCGGCGACGCGGGGTCGTTGATAACCAGCCCGGCGCACCCGGCCACCGGTTTCTGGCCCACGATCGAAAAGGGCGGCAAATGGCTGACCGCCACCGGCAAATCACTCAGAGAGCAAGGCTCCGCCCTCAACTCTGAAACTCCGACCCTGTCGACCGGGCTCGGAAGCGGGCTGAACTCCGCGGGTGCCGGCCTCGAATTCCTCGGCAGTATCGTCACCGGCGTCAGCTCCGGCGAGGATTTGACCAGCCGTGTCCGGCACGGCCAAGGAATTGCCCTGGACGACCCCCGCGCTCAGGCCGACTACCTCAACGTCCTCAGTGGCGCCTCCAACGTGGCCGCTGTCTTCGGGGGCGCGGCGGGCGCAGACGGAAGAGAAGCGGCAGCCATAGCCGCTGCCAGGGGTGCATCAGTCTTGGCTGCCCCCGGGGTGGGGAATCAGGCAGGTCAGCTCTATCAGGACTAGGACAAACTCAGCCCCGCCGAGCGACTGACTCGGGGCGCGGAACTCACCACCTCCGCGGGCCTGCTCACCGCACCCTTCGTCGGAAAGCTAACCCCCAAAGGTGAGTCAGCTGCTCAACCAGGTGGCGGACAAGTTCCTAGGCCAATCATGGAGGAGGGCAAGTTCGACTACATTTTCGGCAAGGTCACCTCAGGCCCACACAACACGGCTCGATCCGTTCAGATGAAGGAGCAGCTGGCACGTATTGGGATTTTCGATTCACCACAGAGTCGACAGCTCCTTAGAGAGAACCTAAGCGAAGCCAGCGCTTCGTCCAGCAACATACAACGCGCATTCGAAACAGAATACGGAAAGTTTGAAGTTCGCGACTCCCTCCTCGCCGGTCCTCGCGGGATATTGAAGATTGAATCGACATGGCAGCAGACTGACAATGGACTGAAGCTGATCACGATCATCCCCTACGGAGGGAAATAATGGGCGTCCGAGAATTTATCACACCCACTGAAGAAGAGTGGATCGACGCGCTTGGAGTGACCCCCGAGCGCGCAGAAGGCGAAGACTTCATATATCTACTGCACTACCCAATAAACTCCGATGACCACTTCGACCTCAGTTTCGATGTGGTCGGAAGCTCCGTACGTTTTCGCTGGAGCCAAGGAGAGGAGGCCCTCGTTGACATCCTTCGCGAGGGAGCTCGCCGACTCCTGGTAAATTCCGGCGCAGGCGAGGCATACCTGCGAATAGAATTCGATACGGCCGACCTGCACGGACAACTCACCATTCGAGTCCTGCCGGCCATCCGAATCGAAGACCAGCTACTTTTTTCCTGAAGAATTACCAGAGAGGATGGCTCGGTGAGTGTCTCGCAGAAGCAGGCAGGGCGGGGTACTGCGCTGACCGTCTCGCTGGCCGTCTTCACCTTGTTCGAGATCTTCGCACTGGTGATCAACTTCTTGGTGTGGCAGCAGATCGTCACGCATGGCCAGAGGAACCCCGAGGTCCCGGCCGGTGCCATGGTGCTACTCGTCGTGGCGTTGATCGCGCTCGCCGGCGTGTGGCTCTGGTGGAGGAAGGCCGTGTACCTGCTTGCCGCCGTCGTTGCGGTCGCGGTGGTCTACGACTCCGTGTTCGGACTGGCTTCGCTCGCGTTGCTGATCAGGCTCGTGCTGATCGCCGCACTGGGCTGGTGCATCAAGCAGAAGTGGGAGTCGTTCCGCTAACCACGACCCGGCTGATCAGGTCCGGGTATGTCGGGCAGGTTGTTGTTGCGGAGGAAGTCGTTGTAGTCGTCGAACACCTCGCCCTGTGAGTCGACGATCTGGTAGCTCGCAGCGTCCTTCGCCGGCACCAGGGTGAGGACCTGCCGGCTCATCTGACCCGTGACCGGGCTGGTGGCGACGAACTGTTCGAGATAGAGGGTGTCCGGGTTCGCGCCCAGCCGCTCCAGCGTGGCCTTGACCTTGTCCGCCGACGGCGGCCCGGGGTCCTCGGCGCATCCCGCCAACCCCGCCAACAGGGCGATCACCAGGAGGATTCGCATATATCTCCCCCGCTTCAGCGCCCGGCGCTGGGCACGGGGCATCCGGTATCGATCCTGATAGTTCCTGGGCCTGGCCGGGACCTTCGCCACCAGCAGCAGGCCGGTCAGACCAAGTCCGAACAGCACCAACGACCAGATGAACCGGGGACTCTCGACCGACGCGCAGGCCGCCGGTCCCGATGGCGCGGCCAGTTCGTGGTCACTGGTCCCCACGATGTTCGAGCAGTCGAGGCGAACTCCGTTGACCAGGTGCGCCACCTGCCCGGTGCCGGTGTCCGAGTAGACGAAGTTCTGTTCGGTGGTCCACCACGAGTAGCGCGTCGCGATGTCGTACGGAGCGGGGTGGTCCTTGCCCGTCACGTAGACGACCGTGACCGGGACCAGCAGCAGCCACACCGATGCGACGACCGCCAGCACTGCCGGGCCGAGCACCCACCAGCGCGGTCGGCTGAACAACTCAGATCGCGCAGCCGACGAGGACCGGCTCCGGCGTGAGGGTCACGCCGAACGCGGCATGCACGCCGTCGCGGACCTCGCGGGCCAGCTCCAGGAGGTCCCCCGTCGTTCCCTCGCCTCGGTTGGTCAGCGCCAGCGAGTGCCGGCTCGACAGCGCGACCCGGCCGCCGGGACCGAGATGGCCCCGGGAGAAGCCGGCGTTCGAGATCAGCCAGGCGGCGGACAGCTTGACCCGGTCGTCGGGCTGCGGCCAGCTCGGCATGTCGCGACCGCGCAGCGCCTCGGGCAGTTCGGACAGGACCGGGTTGGTGAAGAACGAGCCTGCGCTCCACGTGTCGTGGTCGGTCGCGTCCAGCACCATGCCCTTGGACCGGCGCAGCTCCAGGACGGTCTCACGCACGGCGGCGGCCGGCACCCGGTCACCCAGCTGGACGCCCAGTGTCCGGGCCAGCTCTGCATAGCGGATCGGACCGCTCAGCCGCGCCGGGTCCGCGCCGAGCTTCAGCCGGATCCTCAGCACCACCGCGTCGTCCCGGCCCTTCAGCGCGCTGCTGCGGTAGCCCAGCCCCAGATCGGCGGCCGGTACGTGCGAACGGACGACACCGGCCCGACGGTTGTACAGGTCCACGTCGACCAGCAGTTCGGCGATCTCCACGCCGTATGCGCCGACGTTCTGCACCGGCACCGCGCCGGCGCGCCCGGGGATGCCGGACAGGCACTCCAGGCCGGTCAGTCCGTCGGCGAGTGAGTCCTCGACCACGGTGTCCCAGTTCTCGCCGGCGGCGACGGTGAACAGCACGTCCCCGTCGCCGGTTGGCTCGATGGTGCGGCCGATGTTCGCCACCCACACGGTCGTGCCGGGGACGCCGGAGTCCGCAACGACCAGGTTCGAACCGCCGCCGAGCACCAGCAGCGGGTCGCCGTCGGCGTCGGCCGCGCGGACCGTGGACACGACCGCTTCCACCGAGTCGGCGCACACCAGCCGCCGTGCCGGGCCACCCAGGCGCAGGGTGGTGAGCTCGGACAACGGGACAGCCAACCGGATCGGGGTCGAGGTCGTCACGGGGGTTAACGGTAGTCAACGGTAATGTCTCGGCATGCCTCGGCCGATCCGTCACCAGTCGCGATACCCGCTCGCCGCGCAGCAGACGTTCGCCGAGCTGGTGAGCCGCGAGTACCTGGAGGCCAAGCTCGCCAGCATCGGCGGCAACAACGCCGCACTGCTGGAGCATGCCAGCGACGACACCACCGCGAAGTACACGCTGCGCCAGGGCGTGAGCCGGCAGTACCTGCCGAGCGCGGTGCAGAAGTTCCTCAGCGGCGACCTGATGATCGAACGCACCGAGACCTGGCGCAAGGTCGCCGACGGCCGGTACGAGGGCAACGTCGCCGCCAGGGTGAAGGACGCCCCCGGCAACATCGGCGGCACCCTGCGGCTCGGTGACCTGTCCGGCGCCGAGTGCGAGTTCAGCATCGACGGCCAGGCCAGGGTCGACATCCCGCTGTTCGGCGGCAAGATCGAGACCGCGATCGCGGAGCAGGTCGTGAAGCTCATGGAACGCGAGAGCCGGTTCACGGCGGAATGGCTGAACCGCTGATGCCGGAGGCTCCCGACCGCCAGTACGTCATCACGTTCAGCTGCCCGGACCGGACCGGGATCGTGGCGCGCATCTCCGGGTTCCTGTCCGACGCCGGTGGCTGGATCACCGAGGCGGCGTACCACAC
This sequence comes from Actinospineispora spinosispora DSM 44797, assembly GCF_000429025.1. GTDB lineage: Bacteria > Actinomycetota > Actinomycetes > Mycobacteriales > Pseudonocardiaceae > Pseudonocardia > Pseudonocardia spinosispora. The sequence continues at coordinate 346,378 of NZ_KE386837.1, read as the reverse complement.
CGACAGCTACACCGGCTGGTTCTTCACCCGCCAGGTCGTCAGGGCGGACTCGCTGCCCTTCGAGGTCGACGAGCTGCGTGACCGGTTCGCCTCGGTCGCGTCGTCGCTCTCCGACCAGGCGCAGTGGCAGGTCACCGACACCGGCGAGACCAAACGCATCGTCGTGCTGGTCACCAAGGAAGGGCACTGTCTGCACGAGCTGCTCGGCCGCGCCGCCAGTGGCGAGCTTCCGGCCCGGATCAGCGCGGTGATCGGCAACAACGACGCGCTGCGCGGCATGGTCGAGGCGCACGGGCTGCCGTTCTCCTACGTCCCGTTCCCGTCGGCCGGTGCCGACCAGGCCGCACGCGACGCGGCGTTCGACGAGCTGGCCAAGCAGGTCGACGCGCACGATCCGCACGCCGTCGTGCTCGCCCGGTTCATGCAGATCGTGCCCGCGCGGCTGTGCGAGGCGTGGGCCGGCCGGGCGATCAACATCCACCACAGCTTCCTGCCGTCGTTCGTCGGCGCCCGGCCCTACCACCAGGCGCACGCGCGTGGCGTCAAGCTCATCGGCGCGACGTGCCACTACGTGACCGCCGACCTGGACGCGGGGCCGATCATCGAGCAGGACGTCATCCGGATCGACCACGGTGACCTGATCACCGACATGGTGCGGCTCGGCCGGGACGCGGAGAAGCTGGTCCTCGCCAGGGGGCTGCGCTGGCACCTGGAGGACCGGGTCCTGGTTCAGGGCAACAAGACCATGGTCTTCACCTGATTCCAGCGTTTGGTGACGCCGACCACAACGGGCACGCTATGCTCTGTAGCTCACAATAGTTGCGCAGTTACGCAACGTTATTCCGCAGTTCAGTCGAAGGTCGGGGGGCCGGGGGAAACTGATGCACGCCAGCATGCTCGACAAGGCAGCTGTCACCGCGCTGGAAAGGTTGGGTACACGTCTCTGGGGCTTCCCGCCCAACCTGATGAAGCCGATGGTCTCCCAGCTCGGGCCGGTGCGCGCGCTGTGGTGGTTCGCCCGGAACATGCCGCGCTACCAGCGGACGCTCCGCGTGCTCGGTCCGCTGCGCACCCATCTACTGTGCGTGACGATCTCGCTGTTGAACGGCTGCGCGTACTGCAGCCACGGGCACACCTACGCGTTCGAGCTGGTGTTCCTGCGTGAGCACGGCAAGCTGTTCCAGCGTTGCCCGGAAAGCCTCGAGACGCTGTGCGGCCTGCCCCCAGCCGAGATTCGGATGCACATGCTCGAAGCGGCCCAGCAGGCCGGGCTGCACGACGACGTGCGCTGGGTGGATCGCGCGATGCGGCTGACCTTGAGCCCCGGCCAGCGCCCGACCGAGACCGACGACCTGCGGGTCGCGCACCTGGTGCGGATGTTCGGGGTCCTGAACCGGGTGACGATAGCCGACAAGACCCCGCCGGATGAGGCGCACGACCCGATCAACAAGGACGAAGACCTGAAGCGCCACTACCAGGAGCTCCAGGCCGAAACACCGTGAGTGCCGTGGCCGCCTATAGGCGGCCACGGCACTCACGGGTCAGGTCAGGCGGCGTGGGCGGTGAGCGTGGCCTCGACCGGCTCCAGGGCCAGTTCGAGGACGTCAGCCACATCGGCCACCGGGTAGATCTTCAGTTGGGAACGAACCGACTCGGGCAGGTCGTCCAGGTCCGGCTCGTTGCGCTTCGGGATGATCACCTCGGTCAGCCCGGCCCGGTGCGCGGCGAGCAGCTTCTGCTTCACCCCACCGATCGGCAGGACCCGGCCCTGCAGCGTGACCTCACCGGTCATGCCGACGTTCGCCTTGACCGGTCGCCCGGTGGCCAGCGACGCGAGCGCCGTGGTCATCGTGACACCGGCCGAGGGGCCGTCCTTCGGGACCGCGCCGGCCGGCACGTGGACGTGCAGCTTCTTCGAAGCCAGCTCCCCGGCCAGGCCCTTCGACCGCAGGTAGCTCAGCGCGATCGAGACCGACTCCTTCATGACGTCGCCCAGCTGACCGGTCAGGGTCAGGCCCGCCTCGCCGTCCATCGCTGTCGCCTCGATGAACAGCACGTCACCACCGGCTCCGGTGACCGCGAGACCCGTTGCCACACCGGGCACCGAGGTGCGCTCCGCCGACTCCGGGGTGAACCGGGGCCGACCCAGGTAGGTGACCAGCGCATCGGCGTCCACCGACACCGGCGCCTCGGCGCCCTTGTCGAGCGACACCGCGACCTTGCGCAGCACCTTCGCCAGCCCGCGTTCCAGCTGACGAACGCCTGCCTCACGGGTGTACTCGGCGGCGATCATGCCGAGCGCGACCTCGCTGAACTCGACGTCGGACGGCTCCAGACCGGCCTTGTCGATCTGCCGGGGCAGCAGGTGGTCACGCGCGATGGCGACCTTCTCCGCCTCGGTGTAGCCGTCCAGGGTCACCATCTCCATGCGGTCCGCGAGCGGGCCGGGGATGGTGTCCGCGACGTTCGCGGTCGCCAGGAACAGCACGTCCGACAGGTCGAGGTCGACCTCGAGGTAGTGGTCGCGGAACGTGTGGTTCTGCGCCGGGTCCAGCACCTCCAGCAGTGCGGCGGTCGGGTCACCCCGGAAGTCGCTGCCCACCTTGTCGATCTCGTCGAGCAGCACGACCGGGTTCATCGCGCCCGCCTCACGGATGGCACGCACGATCCGGCCGGGCAACGCACCGACGTAGGTGCGCCGGTGACCGCGGATCTCCGCCTCGTCCCGCACGCCGCCGAGCGCGACCCGGACGAACTTACGACCGAGCGCACGGGCGACCGACTCCCCCAGCGACGTCTTACCGACACCGGGAGGCCCGACCAGCGACAACACCGCGCCCGATCCACGACCGCCTACGGTCGACAGTCCGCGCCGGTTGCGCCGGGCCCGCACGGCCAGGAACTCGATGAGCCGTTCCTTGACGTCGTCGAGGCCAGCGTGGTCGGCGTCCAGGATCGCCCGGGCGGCAACCAGGTCGTCGGTGTCCTCAGTGCGTTCGTTCCACGGAATGTCCAGCACCGTGTCCAGCCAGGTACGGATCCAGCCCGACTCCGGGCTCTGGTCCGAGGCCCGCTCCAGCTTGCCGACCTCGGTCAGCGCGGCCTTGCGGACGTGCTCGGGCAGATCGGCGTTCTCGACCCTCGTGCGGTAGTCGTCGGCGCCTTCCGGCTCGTCCTCGCCCAGTTCCTTGCGAATCGCGGCCAGCTGCTGGCGCAGCAGGAACTCGCGCTGGGTCTTCTCCATGCCTTCACGGACGTCGTCCGCGATCTTCTCGGTGACCTCCTGCTCGGCGACGTGCTCGCGCGTCCAGCCGATCAGCAGCTCGAGCCGCTTCGTCGGGTCACTCTCGTTGAGCAGTTGCAGCTTGCGTTCGGTGTCCAGCCAGCTGGACCAGCCGGCGGTGTCGGCGAGCTGACCGGGGTCGGTGATCGACTGCACCGAGTCGATGACCTGCCATGCGTTGCGCCGCTGCAGCAACGACACGACCAGCGCCTTGTACTCCTTGGCGAGCTCTTCGGTGCGGCCGGTGACCTGGCCGTCGGTGATGGGGGTGGCCTCGACCCAGAGCGCGGCACCCGGTCCAGTCACTCCGGAGCCGATGCGGGCGCGCTGCTCACCTCGGACGACCGCGGCGGGCTCGCCGGTCGGCATCCGGCCGACCTGCTCCAGGACCGCGACGGTGCCGACGGCGGCGTAGTGGCCGTCCGGGCGGGGGACCAACAGGACCCGGCGCTCGCCCTCGGCTGCCTGGGCAGCATCCACGGCGGCGCGCGGCTCGGGCTGGTCAAGACGGATGGGGACAACCATGCCGGGCAACACGACCGAATCGGTCAGTGGCAGGACCGGCAGCTTCAGTGTGTCTGTCATGCCCGCTACAACACTTACACCGTTGCAGTCATTCCAGACGTACGTATGAACTTGAGTCGGGTTCGCTCAAGGTGAACTAGCGACGGCCGCCCTGGACCTCGATGAGACTCGGTCGCACGTCCACCAGGTACACCAGCTCGGCGATCAGCCCGGCAACCCAGAACAGCGTCATCGGGCCACCCCAGAACGGCTGACCGGTGAACGGACCCAGCGGATTCAGCGGATCGCCGGTGATGATGAGGACGACCAGACCGATACCGGTGATCGCCAGCCACGCCGGCTTGGTGAGCTTGTCGGCGGCGGTGAACGCATCCGGACGCGAGGTCACGGCATGGATGAACGCCCATGCACCCAGCGGCATGCCCAGGATCCAACAGATCCAGAGGATGTACTCGTCAAGTCTGTAGAGCGGCTCCACTGGTCCAGAGTAGCCCCTCGTGAGTGGCAAGTGGTTCTACCCCGAAGGGGCGCCGCAGGCGTAGCGCCACTCGCCACTCTCGACCGCTTTTTGGTCGTGAGTGGCGAGTGGCGCTATAGGACCACTTGCCACTCACGAGATCGGTAGACCGGACCACCTGGGAGCGCGTAAACGCCCCCGGAGCGTGGGCTCCGGGGGCGTTTCTGTCGAGCGGTCTTACTTGGCGGTGCCGTTGGTGGTGCGGGCCTTCGCAACCGGCTTGCGCGGCGCGGTGCGGTTGGCGGCCTTGCGGGTCGCGCTGCGGGTCGCGGTCGCGGCCTCGTCACCGGCCTCGGTGATCTCCTCGGCAACCTCGGCGCTGACCTTGGTCACGGTCTCGGCGGTCTCACCGGCGATGCGCTTGGTGGCGCGGGCGGCGCGCTCGCCGACCGAACGAGTCTCGGTGCTGAACCGGCCGAGAACCTCTTCGCCGGTGTCGTGCACGTTGTCGACGGCCTTCTCGACGCTCTTCTCGACGCGCTTGTTGGCGTCCTCGACGGCGTCGATGACCTTCGCCACGCGCGGCTGCTTGCGGATGCGCTCGAGGGTGACCTCGCCGCGGTCGGCCAGCTCGTTGTAGCGCTTGCGGGCCTCCTCGGTGACCTCGTCGTAGCGCTTGCGCAGCTCCTCGGTGGTCAGCTTCTCGCGCAGCTCGGTCGGCAGGTCGCTCAGCTGGTCCTGCAGCTTCTCGGCGCGGGCCTTGGCGGCGTCACGGCGCTCGGTGGCGCGGGTGCGGGCCTCGGCGACGGCGTCGTTGACCTTGTTGACCGCGAGGTCGCCGGCACCGAGCCAGGCGAGCAGCGGCGTGCGAACCAGCTCGACCTGCGCGCTGACGACCTTGTTGGCCTGGGTCCGAACCTTGCGGACGTCGGCGGAGGTGGGAAGTGAGACTGCCATGGTGATCACCCTTCTCGGTGGTTGGTCGAACTCGCGATCCACCCGTCGGGTGTCGCGTCACGTGTGTATTCGGATGGACGGACTGGCTACTGCTTCTCGACAGCCCTGTCGACGTCGGTCGCATCTGCCCAGTCGGCCGGGCGGACTCGGTCGTTCTCCCGCTGGAATGACTGGTAGACGTCGAGCAGGACCTGCTTCTGTCGCTCGGTCAGCTCGGTGTCCGCGAAGATCGCGTCGGACACCGCGCTGGCAGGGCGCTGCTCGAGAATTCCGGCCCGGACGTACAACGCCTCCGCCGAGATCCGCAGCCCCTTGGCGATCTGCTGCAGAATCTCCGCCGAGGGCTTACGTAGCCCTCGTTCCACCTGGCTCAGGTACGGGTTGCTGACCCCCGCGACCTTGGCGAGCTGACGCAGGGAAACCTGCGCGCCCTCGCGCTGCTGCCGGATGTAGGCGCCGATGTCCTCGACCGCCTGCCCCACGGCGTGGCCGACCTGCTCGACCGGGTTCTGCTCGGTCTTGCCCATGTCGTCCACCTCCCTGGTTCCTGTCCTTACAGATACCGACAGTACGCCCTCGTGCTAGCTAGAGCAAGCACTGCGCTTGCAGAACTTACGTGGCCTGCGCCACGCCGGTGCCCGCTCTCAGGAACGACCCGGAATGATCGGTCCCCGTGACTGCACCTTCTGGACCGCTGACCGGGCAGGGACCGGCGTTCGGCGTGGTCGCGCTCGGTGGCGCGCTCGGTGCGCTGGCCCGCTACGGCCTGGCACTCGCGCTGCCGGCGGAGCCTGGCACGTTTCCCTGGGCGACCTTCCTGACGAACGTGGTCGGCGGGTTGCTGATCGGCATACTGATCGCGGCGCTCACCGAGGTGCGTCAGGCGCATCCGTTGGCCCGGCCGTTCCTGGTCACCGGGATCCTCGGCGGGTTCACCACGTTCTCCACCTATGCCGTCGACGTCCAGCACCTGCTCGCGGCGCACGCGGTCGGTACCGCGCTGGTGTACCTGTTCGGCACGTTGGCGGGTGCGCTGCTGGCCACCTGGGTCGGCCTCGCGGCCACCCGGTCGATCGGCGGGGTGGCCCGATGACCGTGTTGTTGGTGCTGATCGGCGGCGCGATCGGTGCGCCCGCGCGCTACCTGACCGACCGTCTCGTGCAGTCCCGCCACGACAGCGGCTTCCCGTGGGGCACGTTCACCGTCAATACGGTGGGCTCGCTCATCCTCGGTGCGGTGCTGGGCTCGTCGGCGTCCCCGGAGCTGACAGCGCTGATCGGCACGGGCTTCTGCGGCGCGCTCACCACGTACTCGACGTTCGGCTACGAGACGGTCACCCTGGCAACCACCCGCCGCCCCCTCTACGCAACCCTGAACGCCCTGGGCTCGGTGGCCGCGGGCCTGGGAGCCGCGGGCCTGGGCCTCGCCCTCGGCGCGGCCCTCTAGACCCGTGAGTGGCGAGTGGTCCCCTGAGACCACTCGCCACTCACGGCTCCTGACCTGCGGATACTGGGCGCCGCGAGCCTCGGCTTGGCCCTGGGCGCGCCCCTCTAACCCGTGAGTGGCGAGTGGTCCTATAGGACCACTCGCCACTCACGAGGTGTTAGATGAGCTGGGAGATCGTGTAGATCAGCAGGCCGGCCAGTGCGCCCACCACGGTGCCGTTGATGCGGATGAACTGCAGGTCCCGGCCCACCTGGAGCTCGACCTTGCGGGACGTCTCGTCGGCGTCCCAGCGGGCCACCGTGTCGGTGATGAGCGTGGTGATCTCACCCCGGTAGTGGCGGACCACGTAACCGGCGGCCTCCTCCAGCCATCCGTCGGTCTTGGCGCGGAACTCCTCATCGGTGGCAAGCCGGTTCCCCACGCGCACCAGACCGTCGGCCACCCGCTGCCGCAGCGCACTGGACGGGTCGGCCACCGCGTCGAGGATCATCGTCTTGACCGTGGTCCAGGCCTTACCGATGAACTTCTGCACGTCCGGGTGCTCGATGATCTGGTTCTTGATCTGCTCGGCACGCTCGATGGTCGACGGGTCGCTCTGCAGGTCCTGAGCGAACTCGACGAGGAACTTGTCCACCGCCTGCCGCATCGGGTGCTCCGGGTCGATCTTGACCGCCCAGGCGAACGCGAGCACCTCGCTGAACACCTTGTCCGCGATCATCGCGTCCACGAACTTCGGCGACCAGGTCGGCGCGTGGTCCGATACCACCCGCATGACCAGGTCGTGGTTGCTCCGCACCCAGTCGTAGGCGCGGTCGCACACCAGGTCGACCATCCGGTGATGCGTGCCGTCGACCAGCACGCCCTCCAGCACCCGGCCCATCGGTGGGCCCCACGGCTGCTTCATCAGCTGGCGGACGACGACCTGTTCGAGCACGTCCTGCACGTCCTCGTCGCGCAGCACCGTCACCGCCGCCCTGGCGGCGGTGGCCAGCTCGGCGGTCACCCGCTCGGCGTTCGACCGGTCGCCGAGCCAGACACCCAGCCGGTGCGAGATCCGCGTCCGGCGCAGTTTGTCGCGCACCACGTCCTCGGCGAGGAAGTTGCTGCCGACGAAATCGCCGAGGCTGTTGCCGATCTGGTCCTTCTTCGTCGGAATGATCGCGGTGTGTGGAATGGGCAGCCCCATCGGGCGGCGGAACAACGCGGTCACCGCGAACCAGTCGGCGAGCGCGCCGACCATTCCCGCTTCCGCCGCGGCTTTCACATAACCGACCCAGCCGGGTCCGCCTCTGGTCTGCCACCAGTGCGCGACGAAGAACAGCACCGTGGCCCCGACCAGGAACCCGGTGGCCACCGCCTTCATCCGACGCAGGTCACGGCGCTTGACGTCGCTGTCCAGCGCGTCCAGCCCGGCGGGCGTCAGAGAGGCACTCTCCACTTGAGACACAGACCCATAGTGCCCGGACTCGCACCTGTTTAAGCGAAAAGTGGCCGGGGTCAACGGTTGGGCGGAACCGTTGACCCCGGCCGAAACGCTAGGGCTGCTCCGGCGCGCCCCGGGCAGAGCGCGGCGGCAGAGCACATTCTCCTAGCGATCGTGCGCGGTCGTACGAAACCCGTCTGAGGGCATCAGGACCGCATTCCGGAAACGACGGCGGCCGGCCGCTGGGTCACCAGGCCTTCGTCGTCTTCGTTCGCGCGCCACCGAACTGCTTCGGCGGCGGCGCTGTGCACCAGCTGGGGCTCGGGCAACCGCCAGCCGCAGACCGACGGGTTGACCCGCCAGTGGACCAAGCCGTCGGCACATTCCGACGGAGGCGCGATCACCCAGGATCCCGCGCCGTGCAACACCACACCGGCCGAGGCGACCCGGTCGGCCAGCGCCGGACCACCCGGGCTGACCGGGAACCACCAGCGACCGACGGGGGTCGCGGCCAGCGGGGCCACCACACCGATCGAACGCAGTGTCCGCGCCACCCTGCCACCCATCCAGGCCGGCATCTCGATCACGTCGAGCACCGTTCCGGTGGCCAGCAGAACCGAGTAGGGCAGACCGGACCACCAGTCGGACACCTGCGACAGGTCGCCGCTCGCGGCGGCGATCCCACCGGCCAGGGCCGGCGTGGACTCCTTGGCGCCGGTCGCGCCGCCGGTGCCTCGCCAGCCGCCGTCCTGCCACCAGGTTCCCGGTACCACCGGCCATCCGTGGTCTGCCAGACAGAGCGCACCGGTTCGCAGCTCCGTGCCGTAGACGGCTCGGGAACTGTTCCACCATGACGACATCTGTCGGCCTCCAAACATCTTTATTGCTTTGTCTTGTGTGAAGCTCAACACAGGACTGTGGTCGAAGTCGCGCCCACACGGCCCAGTAGCGCTTACTGGGCGTGATAACTCGACGAGTGGGGACGCTGTTGATCACGGTCGGGTGAGGCGTTGGTGAACGGCGGATGACCGGCGTCTGCCCCAGGATCGGCGGCTACTCCATTCGGTTCAGCAAGCTGATCTACCGCCGGTCGCCGGGCGCTCCGTTCCCGATTCCTATAAGGATGGACGGATGCTGCTCATCACCGGCGCGACCGGCTACCTGGGGACCGTTCTCGCCACCCTGCTGCGTGACCAGGGCTTCGAGGTCCGCGCGGCCGTGCGCAACGCCGACCGAGCGCGCCTGCTGCCCGAGGGAGTGGAGTGGGCGATCGCGGACCTGGACGACCCGGATTCGCTGCGCCGAGCGGCGGATGGCTGCTCCGGCGTCTTCCATCTGGCCGCGTCGATCGGTGAGTCGCTCGAGCAGACCCGCGAGCTGAACGTCGAGGGAACCAGGGCGGTTCTGCGTGCGGCGCGGGACGCGGGGGTCCGCCGGTTCGTCCACACGAGCACGAGCGCCGCGATCATCGACCCGACCGGGCTCGTCGCCGAGGACGCCCCTGGAGGTACGGCGCTCGTCGATCCCTACTCCACCACCAAGGCCGAGGCCGAGCAGCTCGTCCTCGCCGAGAGCGGCGACGGGATGGACGTCATGGTGATGAACCCGGTCAGCATCTACGGGCCCAGCCCATCAGGTCCGCACAGTTACAACGGACTGTTGGCCTCGGCCGCCGAGGGGAAGGTCGAGGCGGTGGTCGACGCCGCCATCGGATGGGTGCTCGCCTCGGACGTGGCACTCGGGCATCTGCTCGCCTACCGACATGGGGAGAACGGACGGCGGTACGTGCTGTGTGGCGGGGTGGCCCGGTTCGGGGCCGTACTGCATCGGTACGCGGAGCTGGTGGGGAGCCCGCATCGGGTTCGGGTCCTACCGCCGGGGTCCTCGTTGGGGGCTGATGCTCCTACCTTCGCCCGACGGTCTGAGGTCTACGGGAAGCTGGCGCCGGTTCGGGTTTCCGACGAGCGGGCCCGGGGGCTCGGGTTCTCGCCGGTCGGGGTTGAGGAGGGGCTCGCGCTCACCGCTGCCTGGTTGCCTTCTACAGGGTGAACCTGGGTCCAGAGATCTTGTGAGTGGCGAGTGGTCCTATAGCGCCACTCGCCACTCACGACGAAAAGCGTGTCGTGAGTGGCGACTGGTGCTACGCCTTCGGCGCCGCTCCGCAGTAGAACCACCCGCCACTCACAAGACAAAAAGAACCCCGAGCGATCCTGTCGCCCGGGGTTCTCCTCTTGTCCTACTTAGATAACGCGTACACCGTCCGCCTGCGGGCCCTTCGCGCCCTGCGTGACCTCGAAGGTAACCCTCTGGTTCTCCTCGAGGCTGCGGTAGCCATCGCCCTGGATGGCCGAGTAGTGCACGAAGACGTCGGGGGAGTTGTCGTCAGTGGCGATGAAGCCGAAGCCCTTTTCGGCGTTGAACCACTTGACGGTGCCCTGAGCCATGTTTCTCCTGGTGTTTCTGCTATCGGACGACACCTTGCCGGCCGATCCGTTGCGGCAGAGCTCCGCCGACCAGGGAGGGTTCCCCCGACGAACGAAGCTCGGTGTCACGCTCCACGGACGCTTCGCAACGAGCGAGGAAAACACGACTGCAACGAGAAAAAACGTACCACAGGACGGACCGGACACGGCGTGTCGAATATTTGAGCACACCGATTCGGGTGGAGTGCTCAGTCCGAGGCAGCGGCCACGATCGCCTTCAGTTCGGACTCCGTCAGACCGGGGCTCAGCGGCCGCGCGTCGGCGTTCGAGACGACCACGCCGCGCTGCGAGGACGCGTAGTAGACACCGGTGAACAGGTTGTTGCGCTCGAGCGCGGTGATGTTGCCGGAGCCGGGACGGTCGACCACCGCGCGCAGTGCGGTGGCGCTGTCCTCGTCGGGCATGCTGACCCAGCAGACCGCGACCAGCGCGGTCCCCGACCGAGCGCCGCGCACCTCGAACATCGCCCGCTGCAGTCCCGCGCACGGGTGCGCCTTCAGGAAGCTCTGGGTTCCGCTGTACGACGCCGCGACACAGTCGCCGTCGGACCGGGTGCCCCGCTCGGTGACCTGGAAGCCACGTTGCTTCAGCCGTTCCACCACGGTGCTGACCGGCCCCGATGCCGTCGCGGCCGAGGGTGGTGGCTGCGCGGCGGGAGGCGGCGGCGCGACCGAGGGCGGTGCCGCCGCCGTGGGCAGCTGTGCCGGGGACGGCACGTCGGGTGAGGTCGCCAGGATGAACCCGACGATGCCGAAACTCAGGATGAGTGCCAGTGCAACGCCGGCCGCGAGCCAGCCGCGTTTGCCGTCGATGGCGCGCGTCAGGTCCAACTTCGCCCCTTCCTCCGACCGGCCGGGCATGATCTTGCGACCACACTCAACCTCGACCCGCACTCTAATGAGGCCCCTCCTTCGAGCTAATCGCCCCTCCCCGAGCTCACCCGCCGTGACGGGGACGGGCAAGATTCCCAGAGTGCGGTACTGCTCAGTAACTACGTCGAACGGGAGCGGACAAGGATGACCGAGGCCATCAACCACCAGGTTCGACTGGCACAGCGACCCAAGGGCGACATCCAGCCGAGCGACTGGGCGCACACCGACGAATCCGTGCCGACGATCGGCGACGGCCAGTTCCTGGTGCGGATCTCACATATCTCACTGGACCCGGCGATGCGCGGGTGGTTGAACGACGCCCCGTCGTACATCCCGCCGGTCGGCATCGACGAGGTCATGCGTGCCTTCGCCGCCGGTGAGGTGATGGAGTCCAACCACCCGTCGTTCACCGTCGGGAGCCATGTCACGGGCGTCTTCGGGGTGCAGGAGTACGCGGTGTCGGACGGCTCGGGAGTGCTGGCCGTCGACCCGTCGACCGTGCCGCTGCCCACCTGGCTGAGCGCGCTGGGGATCACCGGACTGACCGCCTACTTCGGGCTGTTCGACGTCGGCGCACTCGCCGACGGTGAGACCGTGCTCGTCTCCGGCGCCGCCGGTGCGGTGGGCACCGTGGTCGGCCAGCTGGCGAAGATCAAGGGCGCGCGGGTCGTCGGCATCGCCGGCGGTCCGGAGAAGTGCCGTTGGGTGACCGAGGAGCTGGGCTTCGACGACTGCCTCGACTACCGGCAGGACGGTCTGAGCAGGCGTCTGCACACGGCGATCCCGAAGGGCGTCGACGTGTTCTTCGACAACGTCGGCGGCGAGGTGCTGGACGCCGGGCTGGCGCAGCTCAACCGGGGCGCTCGCGTGGTGATCTGCGGCGCGATCAGCCAGTACAACCTGGACCGCGTCGAAGGACCGCGCAACTACATGAACCTGCTGGTCAAACGCGCCCGCATGGAGGGCTTTCTGGTTTTCGACTTCGCCGACCGCTACGGCGACGCGGCGAAGGAGATCGCCGGCTGGCTGGCCGAGGGCAAGCTCCGCTCCGAGGAGGACATCGTCCAGGGCACGGTCGCCGACTTCCCGGCAACTCTGCAGCGCCTCTTCCGGGGCGAGAACAAGGGCAAACTCATCCTGGCCATCTAGCGCGCCGCAAAACCATGATCACCACCGTCTGACGGCTGTTTCCGGACGGAAAATCAGCCCTCACGCGGTGGTGATCATGAAAACGGGGGGGGTTCAGAGATCCACGAGACGGCCCCGGGAGTAGCCGTCGGGAGTTCGGAACCTGGGGGCCGTCAGGCCTTCGTTGGCCAGGCGGCGGCCCAGGCGCAGGCAGGTCGCTATCTCCTCGTCCGTCAGGGCCATCCTGTCGTTGCGCAGGCTGAACGAGACCACTCCGTTCCACGCGCCCCACAGGAAGCGGCACACCTCCCTCGGGGTGTACGCCGGGTCGGCCTCGCCCGCCGCGATCGCCGCCTCGATGTAGGCCTGGAAGATGCCCAGGATGTCGTCGAGGCGCTCGCCGACGCGTGTCCGCAGCTGCTCGTCGACCTGGGGCAGCTCCGTTCCGAAGCCGTCGAAGGCCAGGAAGCGGAACGAGCCGGGGTGCTCAAGGTGGAACCGCAGGTACAGCTCGCCGCACGCCATGACCTTCTCGATCGGCGAGTAGTCCGGCCGGTCCGCCCGTTTCAGATAGTCGGCGAACTGGTCCAGGGCGCGTTCGGCCAGCGCCAGGTAGAGGCCCGCCTTGTTGCCGAAGTGCACGTAGATCGTGCCGACCGAGACATCGGCGGTCTCCGCGAGCTCTTCCATCCGAGCCGCCTGGTAGCCGGAACCGAAGATCTCCTCCGCGACGTCCAGGATGCGCTCCCTGGTGCGCGCGCGGCGCCTGGTGACGCGGGGGCTGTGTGCCGGTTCGCTCTCGGATTCCACCTGGCCCACCTTCTCAACCTGCCTAGATCGCCCAAATTATAGGTCGGTTCAAAAATGAACCCTCTTGCATTTTAGCGCTCGGCAGTGCACTCTGGGTGCCACATATCACACCCGGGGGTGTTGACCTTGCCGCAGCGTTGCGACGTAGTGATCATCGGAGCTCGCCTTGCCGGGGCGTGCGCAGCCGCTCACCTGGCGAAAGCCGGCCTGAAGGTGATCGTGCTGGACCGGTCACGGTTCCCGTCCGACCAGATGTCGACCCACCTGCTCTTCCCGGACGGCGTCAACGAGCTGCGCATGATGGGTGCGCTGGACGGAATCCACGCCAGCAACCCCACGCGATCCCCGTGGCTGCAGCTGAGCACCAACGGCGAGGCCGAGCTGCTGGAACGATGGCGCCAGTCCGGCCCGATCGACTACTGCATGTGCGTGCCGCGCACCATCCAGGACATCGAGCTGGTCACCTCGGCCCGGGCGGCGGGCGCCGACGTGCGGGAACGCCACCGGCTGGTCGGCGTGCTGTGGCGCGGCGGTCGGGCGGTCGGCGTCCGGTACGCCGACGCGGACGGCAACCAGGACGACATCGAGGCCAAGCTGGTCATCGGCGCGGACGGCCGCCGCTCGTCGGTCGCCTCCGAGGTCGGCGCGTTCCGGCCGTACCGGGCGTCGCGCAACGGTCGCGGCCTCGTGTTCCGCTACGCCGACGACCCGATGTACGGCACGCGTGAGGGCAAGACGATCTACCAGTGGCGCGACGGCGACTCGATCGGCTTCATGTTCCCCTCCGCGCCGGGCCCCAAGATGCTGATGCTGTTCATGGGCGCCGCCGAGGAGGCAACCGAGGCGATGAACGACCAGGAGGGGTACTGGCAGCGCAAGCTGGCCGAGCACCCCCAGATGGCCGAGCGGGTCGCCGGCTGCACCGACCTGACCAAGCTGCGCGCGACCGGCGACACCTCGGCGTACTTCCGCGCGTCCAGCGGTCCGGGATGGGCGCTTGCCGGGGACGCGGGCCACTTCAAGGACCCGGTCATCGGACAGGGCCAGCGGGACGCGCTGTGGTCCGGCAGGCGGCTCGCCGAGGTCGCGGGCCCGGTCCTGGACGATCCGGGTGAGCTCGACCTGGCGCTGCGCCGCTGGGAGCGGGAACGCGACATGGAGTGTGTCCACGCCTACCACTTCGGGAACATCGAGACCGAGATCAAGCCGGTGTCCCCGGTGCTGGTGGAGATCGTGCGGCGGTCCGGTCGCTCACGTGGCGACGGCCCGGACATCGGTGACGTGTTCGGCAGGGGTCGCACCCTGCCGCAGGTGCTGACCATTCCCCGACTGATCGGCGGGTTGTCCGACGCGCTGCGCCGGGGCACCGGCGGTGAGCCGGTCGGCGCGACCGTCCGAGGCGCGATCGCCGACCTGAAGGTGCACCTCGGGGTGCGCCAGGAGCTGCTCGGACGCCGGTTCCGGTACAGCGGGGTGGTCGTCGGGTCCGAGCACCCCGACCCGAAGCCGCCCGCGCCCACCCGCCCGGTCGCCCGGATCTCGACCGATCTGATCGTTCACGACAACCCCACGGAGACAGTGATCAGCGCATGAGCACCACAGTGAAGATCGCAACGGTTCAGCCTGCCCTGCGCCTGGGCGCGGTCGAGGAGAACCTCGTCAGACTGGAGGAGCTGATCCGGGACGCGGTGCGCGAGCACTCCCCCGAGATCGTCACGGTGCCCGAGGCGGCGTCCTCACCGAACGTCTACTCGCGCGCGATGCGCACCGTGGCGCGGCCGGTCGACGGTGCCCCGATGCAGCTGTACCAGCGGCTCGCCCGTGAGCTGGACGTCGTGGTCGGCGGCGGGTTCCTCGCCAAGCGGGGCGGGGACGTGTACGGCACGTACGTCCTGGCCGAGCCGGACGGGCGCGCGCACCTGCACGACAAGGACATCCCGACGATGTGGGAGAACAACTACTACACCGGCGGCGACGATCCCGGCCGCACGACGCTCGCCGCGCTCGGCGGCGCCTCCGTGGGCACGGCGTGCGGGTGGGAATGGGCTCGGATGGGCACCGCGCGACGGCTGCGCGGCCGGGTGCAGCTGCTACTCGGCGGCATGTGCTGGCCGTCCTACCCGACGAACTGGCCGGGGATCGCCGGTAAGTGGGCTGCCCGCGAGCACTCCCTTCAGCTGCAGCACGCCCGCGAGCTGCCCCGGCAGATGGCGCGGCTGATCGGGGCGCCGATCGTCATGCCGTCCCACGTCGGTCCGATCGACTTCGACACCCCGCTCGCGCCCGGCGTGCCGTGGCGCACCTACATGGTCGGTGAGACGCAGATCGTGGAGCGCGACGGCACCGTGCTGGCGCGGCTCACCGCCGAGGACGGCGAGGCGCATGTGTCGGCGACCGTCACGCTGGACACGCCGGAGCCGGTGGACCCGCTCGGTCCGATGTACTGGATCCCGCCGATGAGCGTGTCCACCCGCGCGGCCTGGGCGGCGATGAACAACCATGGTGCGCTGAAGTACAAGGCGATGCGCCTGCTGCGCAAGCACCCCTGGCAGTCCTGGCCGGGCGGCAACCTGCCCGACGAGATCCCCGCGGCACCCGCAGCCGAACAACGGCCCGCAACCACGCCGTAGAACCTCGTGAGTGTTGAGTGTGGCTATAGCCATGCTCAACACTCACGAGCTGGCGATGCGGAAGACCGGGTAGCCGGGGGCGATGTCCAGCAGCTCCGCGTCGGACGCGTCCGGGCCCACGCCGTCGAAGAAGACGCCGACCTCGAACTTCCAGCGCTCGAGGTACGCGCGCAGCACGGCGGGTTTGGCGGCGTCCGGCAGCTCGATCGCCTCGAACCGTTCGACCCTGCGCCCGACGAGCAGCTCGCCGCCGCCCGCGACCCGCATGTTGCGCACCCACTGGGCGTGCCCTCTCGGCGCGACCAGGTAACGCTCGCCGTCGTGGGTGAGCAGGTTGACCGGCGTGCTGCGCCATTCACCGCTGCTGCGACCTCGGACCCGCAGGATGCGCGAGCCCCAGACGCTGATGCCGGCACGGGTGAGACCCGCGACGACACGGTTGAAGATCGAGGTGGCGGTGCCGGGTGCGAGGTAGCGGGTCTGAGTGTTCATCGTGATCCTCCTGGTTTTCGAGAGCAGTGCTCTCGCTTGAGATCAGTGAACATCTCTAGGCCGCACTTCGTCAAGAGCACTGCTCTTGAATTTGATTGCCGCTCTCGTTGTGCGGCATACTCGGCCCCATGAACGCCGGACGGACCGCCAGGGAACGCGCCAGGGCAGAGCTCACCCGCGAGATCACCGATGCGGCCCGGCGCCAGCTCGCCTCGGTGGGCGCCGAAGCACTGTCGCTCCGCGCGGTGGCCCGCGAGCTGGACATGGCGTCCTCGGCGCTGTACCGGTACTTCCCCAGCAAGGACGACCTGCTCACGGCACTGATCATCGAGGCGTACGACTCGGTCGGTGAGGCCGCCGAACGTGCCGCGACCAGCGGCGATCCGACCCGGCACTGGGACGAGGTGTGCGCGGCGGTACGGGACTGGGCCAGGTCACACGTGCACGAGTACGCGCTGATCTACGGCTCGCCGGTGTCCGGCTACCGTGCGCCGCGCAGCACCGTCGCTCCCGCCGCCCGGGTGCCGCTCGTGCTGATCGGGATCCTCCGGGCCGCCTGGTCGGACGGTCGGCTGACGACGCCGCAGACGACGCAGCCGACACCGGGACTGGACACCCAGATCCGGGATCTCGCCGCCCAGGTCGCCCCTGAGCTACCGGGCCCGGTGCTGACCCGGGTGATCGTGGCCTGGACGCAGCTGTTCGGCATGATCAGCTTCGAGCTGTTCGGCCAGCTGGTCGGGAGCGTCGACCCGAGCGACGAGTTCTTCGCCCACACGACCACCGAGATGGCCGCCTTCGTCGGGCTGCCCCGGTGAGGCGCGCCGGGAGCGCCACGCGCGCGTGACCGGCACGACCACGGCGATCACCAGCGCGATCACCACGCCGAGGATCACGTCCGGGGCCAGTAGCCCCGCCGCGACCAGCACCTGGCGCCAGTCACCGAGTTCCACGACGAGCCCCACGACCATGGCGGCCATCGGCACGACCACCGCGACGCAGCTGGCGATCGTCAACGTCCGTTTCGACACGCCGATCCGCTGGAGCCCGAGCACCAGGCCGATGGCCACGCAGAGGCCGACAAGTCCGCCCAGCACCAGCAGATCGCCCACCGTCACCGGACGATTGCAGCACACCGACTCGGTGTGCTGAAACCCCCGACTCGCGGTGCTGACGTTCCCGACTCGCGGGGGCGGGGTTAGAAGTCCAGGCCCACGTAGTTCTCGGCCAGGCTCGTTGCCGCCGCCGTCGACGTGGCCACGTAGCGGAGCTGGGACAGTTGCAGCTGGTCGGCGAACGGGTCCTCGTTCGGCGCCCGGTGCAGCATCGTGGTCATGAAGTAGGAGAAGTGCTCGGCCCGCCAGACCCTGCGCAGGCACCGGTCGGAGTAGGTGTCGGCCTGCTCGGTGCCCTGACCTCGGAGCAGCGCGGTGAGCGCGGGGGCCAGCCGGTGTACGTCGGCGACGGCCAGGTTCATGCCCTTCGCGCCGGTGGGCGGCACGATGTGCGCGGCGTCGCCCGCCAGGAACAGCCGGCCGTGGCGCATCGGTTCGGCGACGAAGCTGCGCATCGGCGTGATGCTCTTCTCCAGCAGCGTGCCCTCGCGCAGGGTGAAGTCGCCGTCCACCTCCAGCCGCGTGGCGAGCTCGTCCCAGATGCGGGCGTCGGACCAGTTGGTGAGCTGGTCGTCCGGTGAAACCTGCAGGTACAGCCGGGTGACCTCGGGCGAACGCATGCTGTGCAGC
This sequence comes from Actinospineispora spinosispora DSM 44797, assembly GCF_000429025.1. Classification (GTDB taxonomy): domain Bacteria; phylum Actinomycetota; class Actinomycetes; order Mycobacteriales; family Pseudonocardiaceae; genus Pseudonocardia; species Pseudonocardia spinosispora. Next base: position 328,127 of record NZ_KE386837.1, on the reverse strand, counting down.
GCGAACCCGTTGGTGTGCCTGGCGTAGATCAGCTCCTCGTGTGAGGGCGGGGTCTCGGCCAGCACGCCGAGCCAGGCGAACGGGTAGGTGTGGTCGTAGAACCGCGGCGCTGGGATCGCGGGTCGACTGATGCCGTGGAAGCCGTCGCAGCCCGCGATCGCGTCGCAGCGAAGGTCGTGCGCTGCCCCGGTCGCGTCGGTCCAGGTCACCCGGGGCGTGTCGGTGTCGAGGTCGTGCAGCGCGACGTCGGTCACCTCGAACTCGATCGTCTCGCCGCCGGCCAGCCGGGCCGCGATGAGGTCCTTGACGATCTCCTGCTGGCCGTAGACGGTGATCTGTTTCCCGGTGAGCTCGGTCAGGTCGATCCGGTGATCGGCCCGGTCGAAACGCAGCGAGATCCCGTGGTGCGGCAGTCCTTCACGGTCGAGGCGGTCGGCGAGGCCCAGCTCGCGCAGAAGTTCGACGGTGGGGTGCTCGCACACACCCGCGCGGACCCGCTGCTCGACGTACGACCGGGAGCGCGCCTCCAGCAGCACGGTGTCGATCCCCCGCGCCCGCAGGAGGTGCCCCAGCAACAGCCCTGCCGGACCGGCGCCCACGATGGCGACCTGTGTGCGTTCCATGCCCGCCATCCTGACCGGGCGTGCGCTCATCCAACCAGGCGTTCTTCCGCCTAACGGAAGACCTCAGCTGGTGACCGCGTCCCAGGGCGACTTTGCACACCTACGTGCTGCGTCGCATACGTCCGGACGTGTGCGACGCAGCACCACGGTGTGCAAAGTCGCCGGCCCAGCCCCATCGGTCACAGGCTCAGAGGAAGTCTGGGCGCTGGATGGGCTCCGCCGACGTGTTCTGTTTGATCACCCTTGCCAGGTGTTCGCCCATCACGTCCGCCACGTGGTGTTCCAGCGCGTGCGCCAGCAGGCCCTGGATCGAGGACATCGCCAGCTGGCGGAGGCGGTCCAGCAACGCCGTCACCTCGCCTACCTCACCGTCGGCGGGCAACCAGGCCTCGCCGTGCTCCTCCACCACCCTGGCGGCGCCGGCCTCGACCATCTGCCTGGCTATGTCGTTGATCGCGGGCACGATGCGTTCGTGCAGGGCGATCACATCGACCAGCTTGAAGCCCCTGCCGACCAGCTCCAGGACCGTGCTGATCAGTGACGGGCTCGGCACCAGGCACTGGTCGCCCTCCGGCTTGATCACCCCGAGAGCCGCGACGCGGTTGAACATCGCGTCGGTGTCGGCGGGGTCGGCGGAGGTCGCAAGGAAGGCCCGTACCTGTTCGGTCGGCAGGTAGGTGGGGATCTCGTCGGTCCACGGACTGTTGAGCACCTGCTCCAGGCCGAGCACGTCCCGCAGGTCGCGGCCCTGTTCCCAGCTCGCGATCAGCTCCGAGATCTGGGTGGACGTGTAGCCGCGGTCGTGCAGTGACGTGATGAGCCGCAGCCTCGCCAGGTGGGTCTCGGTGTAGATGCCGACCCGGCCCTGTTTGCGGGGCGGCGGCAGCAGGCCGCGCTCCTGGTAGGCGCGCACGTTTCGACTGGTCGTGCCGGCTACCCGGGCGAGCTCGTCGATGCGGTACTCGGTCATGGCCCGCCCAGAGTAGTGCTAGTACTTAGCCATTGACCAATGTTACATTCGTGATGGCTCGTTACGACTCACACTGGAGTGATCGACTATGGCCAGGTTCGAACCACGGCTCGTGGTGGTGACCGGTGCCGGATCGGGCATCGGCCGCGCGACCGCCGAACATTTCGCCCGCTCGGGCTCGACGGTGATCTGCGCGGACATCGACCCGTCCGCCGCGAGCGAGACGGTGCTGCGGATCACCGAGCGAGGTGGTCAGGCCGATGCGCACACGCTCGACGTCGCGGATCCCGCCGCCTGGGACCAGTTCGCCGAGTCGGTGCGCACCACCCACGGCGTCGCCGACGTGGTGGTCAACAACGCCGGCATCGGGATGGGCGGACCGTTCCTCGAGCACACCGCCGAGGACTGGCGCCGGGTCGTCGACGTCAACCTGCTCGGTGTCGTCCACGGGTGCCGGGTGTTCGGCGCGCAGCTCGCGCAGCGACACCGTGACCAGCCGGATCAGCGCGGGTACCTGGTCAACATCGCGAGCGCGGCCGCGTTCACCCCCAGCCGGTTGCTGCCCGCGTACGCCGCGACCAAGGCGGCCGTGCTGATGCTGTCCGAGTCGATCCGGGCCGAGATGGCCGACCACGGCGTCGGGGTCACCGCGATCTGCCCGGGGTTCATCGCCACCAACATCTACGCGGCCAGCACGCTCGTCGGCGGGTCGGGAGCGGTCGGCGGGATCGCGCAGGACTTCTTCAGCCGCTTCGCCCCGGGGCCGGACCTGGTCGCGCGGCACATCGCGTTCGCCATCCGCTACGGCGTGCCGGTCATGCCGGTGACGCTCGGCGCATGGGTCTCCTACGGCACCTACCACTTCGCCACCCCGCTGTCGCGGCTCGCCGCCAAGCTCGGCAACGACTCCGGTCTCAACCGGCTCGCCGATCTCGGCAACCGCCTGCTCGGCACCCCCACCCGTCCCTCGACCACCAGCCCGCGCCACGAATCGAGGACGTCATGACCAGCGCAGTCAAGCGTGTTCGTACGGTCGGGGATCGAGAGGCCACGGCGGTCAAGCTGCTGGACGCCTCGCTGAAGCACAGTTTCGACCCGCAGGTCGACGTGGCGTGGAACGAGCCGTGGCAGGAGGACACGTTCTTCCTTCCCGAGGAGCTGTCCACGCTGTACGGCACGGACCTGTGGCAACGGATGAGCCGCGCGCACCGCATCGAGCTGAGCCGCTGCGAGCTGGCCAACAACCTCGCGTTCGGCATCTGGGTCGAGACGCTGTTCGTGCAGATGCTGGCAAGGCACGCGCTGAGCTGGGACCCGGCGTCCAACCACCTGCGCTACGCGCTGACCGAGATCGGCGACGAGACCCGGCACTCGACCATGTTCTCCCGGACGGTGGAGAAGCTGCAGCGTGGCCCGTACCGGTTCAACGTGGCCGACCGGTTCGCCACCGACCTGCTGCGGGCGTTCTCCACCGAGCCGCTCGCGTTCGTCGCGGTGCTGTTCGTCGAGGAGATGTTCGACGCGCTGCAGCGGATCGGGATGCGGGACGAGACGATCCAGCCGCTGTGCCGTCAGACGTTCCGCATCCACGTCGTGGAGGAGGCGCGGCACATGCGCTTCGCCCGCGACGAGCTGTTCCGCGTCATCCCGACGCTGTCGCGGGCCTACCGGGAGGCGCTCGCCGCGGCCGTCGCGTACGGGATCGGCCTGGTCGTGCGCTCGACCAAGACACCGGAGATGTACGCGGAGGCCGGGCTGGACGTGGCCGAGGCGGTGCGCGCGGCGCGTTCCAACCCGCACGCGCACGAGGTCATCCAGCGCAGCGTCGACCACTTCATCCCGGTGTACCGCGAGCTCGGGCTGATCACTCCAGCGTCCCGGCTGATCTGGCGGGCGCAGGGGTTGACGGTCTGATGGGCGCGCGGGACGTACGGGTCGCGGTGATCGGCGCCGGGCCGTCCGGCATCGCCACCGCGATCGCGCTGCGCCGCTCGGGCATCACCGACTACGTCGTGCTGGAGAAGGGCGACGACGTCGGCGGCACCTGGCGGGAGAACACCTACCCCGGTTGCGGCTGTGACGTGCCGTCGCACTGGTACTCCTACTCGTTCGACCCGAACCCGTTCTGGAGCCGGTTCTACAGCCGCCAGCCGGAGATCCAGCGGTACTTCCGGGCCAGCGCGCGCCGCCACGACGTGTACGACGACATCCGGTTCGGTGTGGCCGTCACCGCGGCCCGCTGGGACCCGGCGGCGCAGCGCTGGCGGCTGAAGACCAGCGACGGCGAGTACACCGCGCAGGTCCTCGCGGCCGCGCCGGGACCGCTGCACGAACCGGTGGTCCCCTCGCTGCCCGGGACGTTCGAAGGCACGGCGTTCCATTCGGCGCGCTGGGACCACGGCCACGACCTCACCGGCAAGCGCGTCGCGGTGATCGGGACCGGCGCGTCGGCGATCCAGTTCATCCCGGAGATCGCGCCGAAGGTCGCGTCGCTGCACGTCTTCCAGCGCACGCCGTCCTGGGTGCTGTCGAAACTCGACTTCTCGATCCCGTGGACGGCGCAGTACCTCATGCGGACCGTCCCGATCACCGGGCGGGCGGTGCGCCTGGGCATCTACGCGGTGCACGAGGCGATCGGGGTCGCGTTCCGGCACGAGGCGTTGATGCGCCGCGTCCAGACCGCGGCGCGGCTGCAGCTGTTCCGTCAGGTGCGCGACGCGCGGCTGCGCGCGAAGCTCAGCCCGTCGTTCACCCTTGGCTGCAAGCGGATCATGGTGTCGAACACCTACTATCCGGCGCTGACCAGGTCGAACGTGCAGGTACATCCGGCTGCGGCGCGACTGACCGCGAACTCCGTCATCGGTGCGGACGGGGTGGCGGCCGCGGTCGACACGATCATCTACGGGACCGGTTTCGAGATCACCGACCCACCGGTGGCCCGGTACGTGTTCGACGGTGACGGCAACAGCCTCGCCTCACGCTGGTCGACCGACCCGCCCCAGGCCTACCTGGGGACGGCGATCGCCGGGTTCCCGAACCTGTTCGTGTTCCTCGGGCCGAACCTCGCGCCCGGGCACGCCTCGGTGCTCGGCACGATCGAGAACCAGGCGCAGTACGTGGCGGACGCGGTGTCGGCGATGGCCCGCTCCGGCTGGGCGTCGCTGCAGGTCCGCCCCGAGGTCCATCGGCGGTACAACGAGGCGGTCGCCAAGGCACTCGGGCCGACCGTGTACAACGCGGGTGGCTGCTCCAGCTACTACCGCGACGCCGAGGGACACAACGTGGCGAACTGGCCGTGGTCGGTCGCCAGGCTGTACCGCGACCTGCGGTTCCGCGCGGGTGACTATCAGGTGACGAACGCCGACCGGGATCTGGTGAACGCATGATCAGGATCAACTTCGACCGACGCGGATCGGGCAGCCCGCTGGTGCTGCTGCACGGCATCGGGCACCGCTGGCAGGCCTGGCGCCCGCTGCTCGACCAGCTCGCCGAGCACCACGACGTCATCTCCGTCGACATGCCCGGTTTCGGGCTGTCCCCCGCGCTGCCCGCCGGCTACCAGCACGATGTGCAGGGCAGCATGCGGATGCTCGCCGACGTGTTCGACACGCTCGGCGTCGAACGGCCGCACATCGCGGGCAACTCGCTCGGCGGGCTGCTGTCGATCGAGGCGGCGTCCCATGGTCTGGTGCGTTCGACGACCGCGCTGTCCCCGGCGGGTTTCTGGGACAGCCGGGACCGGACGCGCGCGCTGCTGACGCTGCGGATGATCCGGTCCGGTGCGCTGGCTCCCGGCGCGATCCGGTCGCTGTTGGTCGACAACGGCCGGTTGCGGGCGGGCACGCTGGGCGTGTTATACGCGCACCCGGACCGGATCGACCGCATCTCCGCGATCGGTGACATGACGGCGCTGCGCGAGTCGGTGTCGTTCACCCCGACGATCCGGGCCGGTCGTGGCTACGCCTGGGCGGGCACGCCGCCGACGGTGCCGGTGACGATCGCCTGGGGTGACAAGGACCGGGTCCTGCCGCCGCGCCAGGCGCAGCGCGCGGCCCGGCTGCTGCCCGCCGCGCATCACGTGACGCTGCCGGACTGCGGTCACGTCCCGATGAGCGATAACCCGGAGCTGTGCGCCCGCACGATCCTGGACACCTGCGCCTGGGCCGAACGCGAAGCCGCCGCCACCCACGCAGAACCCCGAGAGGCGGCCGACAACACCTCGTGAGAGGTGACCAGGCACGACACTTCCCCGTGAGTGGCGAGTGGTCCTATCGGACCACTCGCCACTCACGGGTTTTGAGCAGGCACGACGGTGAGTTCGAGGCGGTCACCGGCGGCTGCCACCGAGACGTGGACCTCGTGGCCTTCGGCCAGCTCACCCCCGAGCAGCAGCCGGGACAGGTGACGTTCCAGCTCGCGGCCGATCGTCCGACGCAACGGGCGCGCACCGTACTCGGGCTGGTAGCCGCGCATCGCCAGCCAGTCCACCGCCGCCACGTCCAGCCGCAGCCCGACCTGCCTGGCCGCGAGCCGCTGCCTGGTCTCGGTCAGCAGCAGCTCGGTGATGGCCCGTAGCTCGACCCGGCCGAGGCCCAGGAACAGCACGATCTCGTCGATGCGGTTCAGGAACTCCGGCCGGAAGTGCCGTCGCACATCGGCCATCAGCGGTTCCCTGACCTCCTCGACCGCGCGGCCCGCCGCCGTCGCGGCGAGCAGCGCCTGCGCCCCGATGTTGCTGGTCATGATGATCACTGTGTTGGTGAAGTCGACCGTGCGACCGCGCGCGTCGGTCAGCCGGCCCGCGTCCAGGACCTGCAGCAGGATGCCGAGCACGTCGGGATGTGCCTTCTCGATCTCGTCGAGCAGCACGACGGTGTAGGGCGTGCGGCGAACCGCGTCGGTGAGCTGGCCGGCCTCGTCGTGCCCGATGTAGCCGGGCGGGGCGCCGACCAGCCGGGACACCGTGTGCCGGTCGCCGAACTCCGTCATGTCCAGGCGCACGAGGCGGTCCTGCTCGCCGTACAGGACGCCGGCGAGTGCGGTGGCCAGCTCGGTCTTGCCGACCCCGGTCGGCCCGAGGAACAGGAACGACCCGACCGGTCGATCCGGGTGCGTCATGCCGGCGCGTCCTGCCCGGACGGCGTCGGCGACCACATCGATCGCGTCGCGCTGGCCCACGACCCGCTCGGCGAGCAGGTCCTCCAGGTGCAGCAGCCGGTGCCGGTCGAGCTCGGTGAGGCGGGAGACCGGGATGCCGGTGATGCTGGCGACGACGTCCGCGACGTCGTCGGCGGTGACGTCGGTGCCGGAGGTCGCGGCGACCGTGGCCACCCCGTCCGTGCCGACCGCGACCCGGTGCGGCTCGGCGAGCGAGGACGGCTCGGTCCGCAGCCGGACCCGGGCGCTGGCCCGGTCCATCAGGTCGATCGCCTTGTCCGGCAGGAACCGGTCGGTGAGGTAGCGGTCGGACAGCCGCGCCGCCGCCTCGGCGGCGGCCTCGGTGATCCGGACCGCGTGGTGCTGCTCGTAGCGTTCGCGCAGGCCCAGCAGGATCGTCACGGTGTCCGCGACGGACGGCTCGGCGACCAGGATCGGCTGGAAGCGACGTTCCAGCGCGGCGTCCCGTTCCAGGTGCTTGCGGTACTCCTCGACGGTCGTCGCGCCGATCAGCTGCAGCCCGCCCCTGGCCAGCGCAGGTTTCAGCATGCTGCCGGCGTCCATCGGGGCGCCCTCGGCACCACCCGCGCCGATGATCGTGTGCAGTTCGTCGAGGAACAACAGTACGTTTCGGTCCGCGGCGAGCACCTCGTCGATGACCGCGCCGAACCGCTCCTCGAAATCACCCCGGTACCGGGTGCCGGCGACCAGCCCGGCCAGGTCGAGCACCACGAGACGCCGACCGCGCAGCGCCTGCGGCACGGTGTCGGCGGCGATCCGCGACGCGACACCTTCCACGATGGCGGTCTTGCCGACCCCGGGGTCACCGATCAGCACCGGGTTGTTCTTCGTGCGCCGCGACAGCACCTCGAGCAGCTCGGCGACCTCGGCGTCCCGCCCGATGACCGGGTCCAGCTTGCCGGCGCGCGCCTCGGCGGTCAGGTCCCGACCGAAACGATCCAGCGCGGGGGTGCGCCGGTCACGTCCTTCGGGCGCCACAACGCCACCCAACGACTGCTCCAACCCGTTGACCAGGCCCTTGACCAGGTCTTCGAGCGGATTGAACCCCGAACCAAACGGCCCTTCCGGCATCGGCGGGCCTCCTCATCCACTGCGACCCCCTCCACCATAGGGCCGCGTGGGCTCACTCGGAGGTTGAGAGCTGACCCCGGTGCACTTCGTCGACCAGATCGAGATAGTCCTGGTGCCGGCGGATGAACGCCGCAACGTACGGGCACAGCGGGGTGACGGTGAGCTGGCGTCTGCGGGAGGTGTCGAGCGCGCCCCGGATCAGTTTGCCGGCCAGCCCCTGGCCCTGGTACTCCTCGGAGACCTCGGTGTGCGTGAACACGATCCGACCCGGTCGCGAGTGGTACTCGGAGAAGCCGACGAGCTTTCCGTCCACAGTGATCTCGAAGCGGGACTGGTCCGGCACGTCACGCACCAGTACCTGCGCTCCCTGTTCGGGTTCCACGCACGCATGATGGCCCGTCCAGCGCGTTTGCGCAGTCAGCGAGCGCGACCTCGGGGAACGAGTGGGGTGGAAGGCATTTCCGGTGCGGCGAGCGGATCGCCACCGGCGACCGGGCCGAACCGGTGTCCCGCCATCCAGTCCTCTCGCGCGGCGGCGACCTCGGCGCCGGAACGGGCGACGAAGTTCCACCACATCACGATCTTCTCGTCGAACGGCTCGCCGCCGAGCAACAACAACCGACTCCGCGTGTGCGCGCTGATCTCGATCTCCCGGCGACCGGTGCCCAGGTACATCAGCTCGCCCTGACCCAGCTCGGCGCCGTCGACGGTGGCCGCGCCGATCGGGGCGAGCAGCGCGTACTCGAAGTCCGGTTCGAGCGGCAGGGTCGCGCGGGCGTCGGCGTCCAGCGCGAGCTCGGCGCCGACCAGCGGCGAGTGGATCGTGCCGGGCGACCGCGCGCCGGCCAGTGCACCGAGCAGCACAGTGGCACGCAGGCCCGGCTGGGTCAGCACCGGAAGGTCGGCGTGCAGCGCGAACGCCGGTTCGATGTCGCGGGCGCCGTCCGGCAGCGCGACCCACAGCTGGGCGCCGTGCAATGCGGCCGGGTGCACCGGCGGGGAGTACTCGGAGTGCGCGATCGCCCGGCCCGCCGTCATCAGCCCCAGCTGACCAGGGCGGATGGTCGCGTCGCTGCCGAGGCTGTCCCGATGGTGGACGGCACCGTCGAGCAGCCAGCTGACCGTCTGCAGCCCGATGTGTGGATGCGGCGCGACCTGCATGCCCGGCCGCGAGGCGATGTCCTCGGGCCCGTAGTGGTCGACGAAGCACCAGGCCCCGACGAGCCGTCGCCCGAGCGTGGGAAGCAGCCGCCGCACGGTGGTCGACGCCCCGAGCAGCACCTCTTTCCCCCGAAGCACTTCAACAACAGGAACCCCAGGAACCCCCGCAGTCCCCCCGCACTCGATCACCTGAGGAGCCCGCTCACCATTGCTCACCCCCGCATTCTCCCCCACTTTGCACACCGCCGTGCTGCGTCGCACATGTCCGGACGTGTGCGACGCAGCACGACGGTGTGCAAAGTCAGGAGAGGGCCTGGCGCAGTCGGTGGGCGATCGGCGCGAACGAGCTCAGGTCCTGCCACGTCCAGCGGACGACGGCCAGGCCTTCGGCGCGGAGCTCGTCCTCACGCCGCTTCTCCTCGAACACCACGTCACCTCCGGTCTGACCGGGCTTCAACAGCCGCCGCCCGTACTTGACCCTGCCATCGAACTCACCGACCACCCGGTGCTGCGGCCAGGCGAGATCCGTACGACCGATGAGCCGCCCGGATGGTGCTCGCACCTCCCACTGGAGCACCGGCGCCGGTAGCCCGGCCATCGCGATGGCGACTCGGCTCCGTGACTCGCCGACACTCTCACTCGCCGGGTTCATGAATGCCACCGCCCGACCGGCGCGAGCGACTCCTGGGCGTCGGCGCGCCCTTGCCAGCATGTCGGCGAGCTCATCCGGACCGATCAGCCGAAGTGCGGCATCACCTATCACGACCGCTGACTCGAACACGAGAGCACGAGCGATGTCGACGACCGTCCGAGGCAGGGACGTCACCGGAAACCCATCGATCAGACAGACCTCGTCCGTGCCCAGCGGTGCCGCATGGACGTGCGCGCGCGTACCTCGCCGCGCGCCCGATCGCCGGTTGCGAGTAACAGCGACACGGTCCAGCGGGACACCCCAGGTGGGCAGCCCGTGGAGCACCGCGGCCGAGCCATGGCTCAGAACCGCGTCAGCCGCCAGCTCGGGGAAGGTCGCGCCGATCAGCAGGCGATGCCGGTCAGCCTCATCATCTGGTTGCGCGCCGGCCAGATAGCGACCTCGACGCACCAAGCTGAGCTGACCGGAGCTCCGCAACTGGCGCAGCTCGGCGGCGGTGAATCCCGACGAGAGCAGGTCCTGACGGCGGTAGAGCGCGACATCGTCCATTCACTCAACCTTGCGCGGCCCGCCCCGATCGGAAACCCACTCGCGCTCACCTGTGGACAACTCCGGGCACTGTGCATAACCGCGTCAAGACTTTGCACACCGTGGTGTCGCGTCGCACATGTCCGGACGTGTGCGACGCGACACGAAGGTGTGCAGAGTCGCTCGGGGTGTGAGTGGGGTCACTGCTAGCGGGCGTTGTGGAAGATGATGCCCAGGACGTGGCGGTTGCCTGTGTGGACTGCGCTCACCCCGTGGCGTAGGGCCACTCGGCGGTAGCCTCGGGCGCCCCTTACCGGGCGGTGGTTCACCGGGAAGATGACCGCTTGGCCCAGACCTGGGCGCAGGACCATGGGGCGGGACTGCTGTCTCGGGCGCTGTTCCACGAAGACGCTCTCGCCGCCGGTGAAGTCCTCGTCGGGGGTGTTCAGCATGATCAGGAACTGCAGCGGGAACGCCAGCTCGCCGTACAGGTCCTGGTGCAGGCAGTTGTAGCCGCCGGGGCCGTAGCGCAGCACCAGCGGCGTCGGCCGGTGCTGGTCGAGCGCCGCGCAGCGTTCGTGCAGTTCGGCCAGGTCCGTCGGGTAGCCGTCCTCGCCGAGCTGCGCTGCCCAGCGGTTCGCGATCTGTGCCAGCGGCGGGTACAGACGAGTGCGCAATGCCTGGACAAGCGGCGGCAGCGGGTCGGCGAAGTACCGGTAGCTGCCCTCGCCGAACGAATGCCTGGCCATCACGATCGTCGAGCGGTACAGCTCGTCACGGTCGAACCAGGAGATCACCTCGGCGCACTGCGCAGGCGTCAGCAACGGCCGGGTGAGCGCCACGCCATCGGCGTCCAGGTCGGCGGCGATCTCCGACCAGTCGAGCAGTTCCGGCGGCGGCAGGCTGGTTGCGGTGCTCATACCGGGAAGAACACCACGGGGGCCGCCGAGGTTGCACTCCTCACCCGAGGAATACAAGTGGACGCCGTGTCCGTTACAACCGGACACGACGTCCACTTGAAGGGATTCGACATGAGCACCGGCTGGCTCTGGCTACTGGCGGCGGGAGTGGTGGAGATCGCGTGGGCGCAGAGCATTCCGCCGACCCAGGGGTTCACCCGCCCCTGGCCGAGCGCGATCTGCCTCGCGCTGTGCGTCGCGGTGATCTACCTGCTGGCGATGGCCTCGAAGACCGTCCCGCTCAGCACCGCGTACGTGGTGTTCACCGGCATGGGCGCGATCGGCGCCGTCGCGCTCGGACTGGCACTGCACCACGACCGCCTGACCCCGGGACGACTGCTCGCGGTGGGACTGATCGTCGGCGGCGTCGTCCTCGCGCACGCCACGACCGAGCACGCCTAACCTCTGTCGATGATGGTCACCGAACGGGCGGACGCGGCACGCAACCGCGCGCGTGTTCTCGCTGCCGCCGCCGAGCTGCTGCGCGAACGTGAACCGCGTTCGGTGACCATGGACGACGTGGCGAAAGCCGCCGGCGTCGGCCGCGCCACGCTGTACCGGCGCTACCCGGACGTCCGTTCGATCGCCGAAGCGTTGCTCGACGAACACGAACGCGCGCTGCAGGAGAAGCTGCTGCGCGGCGCCCCACCGCTCGGGCCGGGCGCCCCGCCCGCCGAGCGCCTCGCCGCGTTCTACGCCGCGATGGTCGACTACCTGGAACGACACCTGTACCTGGTGCTCGGTGTCGACGCCGGCGCCGCGCAACAGAGCGTGGGCAGCTACGGGTTCTGGCGCGCGCACGTCCGGTCACTGATCGCCGAGGCGACCGACGATCCCGACGCGCTGACCGACGCACTGCTGGCGCCGATAGCCGGCGAGGTATACCGGTACCAGCGCGAACACCTCGGCCTCACGCCGGAACGGATCGTCGCCGGCCTGGCCCTGCTCGCCCACCGCGTCCTCAACCCGTGAGTGATCTGGGCTGTCCTGGCAGCCCAAATCACTCACGGGTTTGAGTGTTGTTCATATGCACCGGAGAGCATCCGGGCCATGGACTTTCCACGGATCAACCGCCGCGCGGTCCTCGGCACCGCGATGGGCGGCGCCGTCGCGCTCGGCGTCCCCACCCTCGCGGCATGCGCACCCTCGGTCAGCTGGCAACGGCCGGGCAGGGACGGGGTGCCGCCGGTCGGCGGACTGCACCTGCAGTTCGGCGCCGACGCGGGCACCGAGCTGGTGGTCTCCTGGCACACCACGACGTCGGTGAGCCGCCCCAGGGTCATGCTCGGCAAGCCCGACGACGGTTTCGGACAGACCGTCGCCGCCGAGACCCGCACCTACCGCGACGCCGCGTCCGGGACCGAGGTCCAGGTGCACCACGCGCGGCTGACCGGCCTCACCCCGGACACCGACTACATCTACGCGGCCGTGCACGACGGCACCACACCGGAGCTGGGCACCGCGCGCACCGCACCGAAGGGCCGCGCCGCGTTCACCTTCACCAGCTTCGGCGACCAGGCGACCCCGACGATCGGCACGCTCGAAGGCGAGACATACGTCAACGACAACCTCGGCTCTCCCGCCGCCGGGGACGTGACCGCCGGTGTCGAACGCATCGCGCCGCTGTTCCACCTGGTCAACGGCGACCTGTGTTACGCGAACCTGAGCAAGGACCGCATCCGCACCTGGTCGGACTGGTTCGCCAACAACAGCCGCTCGGCGCGCCACCGCCCGTGGATGCCCGCCGCGGGCAACCACGAGAACGAGCTGGGCAACGGGCCGATCGGCTACCAGGCGTTCCAGACGTACTTCGCCGTTCCGGACGCAGGCGCGGAGCCGACGCTGCGCGGCCTCTGGTATGCGTTCACCGCGGGCGCGGTCCGGGTGATCAGCCTGAACAACGACGACGTCGCGATCCAGGACGGCGGCAACTCCTACGTGCGCGGCTACTCCGGCGGCGCCCAGCGGCGCTGGCTGGAGAACGAGCTGCGCACCAGCAGGGCCGATCCGGACATCGACTGGATCGTCGTGTGCATGCACCAGGTGGTGATCTCCACCGCCGACCAGTTCAACGGCGCCGACCTGGGGATCCGCGAGCAGTGGGTGCCACTGTTCGACCAGTACGGCGTGGACCTGGTGGTCTGCGGCCACGAGCACCACTACGAGCGGTCGCACCCGATCCGGGGTCAGCAGCCGACCGACACCCGCACGCCGATCCCGACCCAGACCACCACCGACGTGCTCGACACCGGCAAGGGCACCGTCCACATGATCATCGGGGGCGGGGGCACGAGCTCGCCGTCGAACAAGCTGCTGTTCACCCCCGCCAAGGCCCGCGTACTGACCGCCGTCGGCGACCCGGACCCGGCGACCGGCAAGCGCAAGCCGACCTATGTCATGGAGGACGCCCCGTGGTCGGCCGTGCGCGACCCCGAGCACGCCTACGGTTTCGCCGCGTTCGAAGTGGACCCGAGCGGCACCGGACCGACCACCGCCATCCACGTCACCTATTACGCCGTGAGCGGTGCCTACGGCAACTTGAATCCGGTCGATCGCTTCACCCTCACCCGTCCTCGTCACAGCTGAGCGGCGGGTGAGCGTAAAAGCGTGAATAGGCAGCACAAATGTCACGAATTGCAGCATCTACCGGCCAGTAGCACCTTAAAGAATGACGGATACCCCATTCGCTTATCACACTAGTAGGTGATTCATCAGCGCTGTGTCGACCGGACATGGACAGCGAGCAAGCCGCGGGCCAGGGTAAACCTGGGTTAAGACGACAGGTGTCTTGGCCGGGGTTAATCGGGAGGATACATAATGCGCAAGTTCGGACAGCGCGTCGCCGTCGTGGCCGCGACCGCGGCTCTCGGCACCGCCGCCTTCAGTGGTATCGCCATGGCGGGCACGCACGGCGGTGCGCACAACGACTCGGACGGCGGCAACAGCCGGGCCACCACCACGGTGGAGTGCAACATCTTCGTCGGCGGCTCGAACGGCTCCAGCACGAAGGTCGGCGCTGACCAGTGTGAGGACATCGGCAGCCACAGCAGCGGCGGCGACGGCGTCGACAACCACTAGTTAATCCCTCAGCCGGCGCTCGGCTGAAAAAAGGTGCAGCCCCCCGGATGTGTCGGGGGGCTGCACCTTCATGATACGACCAGATCGGTCGTCCGTGGGGTGACGCAAGGTGTGTTTTGTGGATCTTTCGACACATTCTTTGCGCGACGGTTAAAGATCCAGTGTCAGCTTCTCGCCGAGTGCCCGGGAGACGCACAGCAACATCTGCCCGGAATCGCGTTCCGCCTCGGTGAGGAACCGGTCCCGATGGTCCGGCACACCGTCGACGACGGTCACCTTGCAGCGACCACAGATTCCCTGCCCGCAACCACCGGCGATCTGCGGAGCGACCCGCGATACCGCCTCCAGCAGCGTCTCGGTCGGCGCGGCCTCGACCGACGTCCCCGACCGGCGCAGCTCCACCGTCAGCGGCGGCGCGTCGGCCTGCGCCGGATCGAGTTGAGGCAGGCTCGGCGCGAACCGCTCGGTGTGCAACGTCAGGTCCGGCCGGGTCTCGACGAGCTTCTGCACGTCCTCGACCATCGAGTTCGGCCCGCAGCAGTACACGGCCGTGCCCGGCGCCTGGCCGGCGATCAGGGCCGGCAGATCGGGCCGCCCGACCTCGTCCTGCGCGACGATGTCCACCCGCTGGTAGCCGCCCATCGCCATGGCCTGCCGGATGAACGCCATCTTCGGCCGTGACCTGCCCGCGTAGATCAGCCGCCAGGACGCGCCCTGCCGGTCGATCGCCCTGGCCATCGGCAACAGCGCGGTGATACCGATCCCGCCGGCGAGCAGCAGGTAGGACGGGGCCGGTTCCAGCCGGAAAGCGTTGCGCGGCGGGCCGACCGGCAGCTGCGTGCCGATCCGGATCTTCTCGTGCAGCTCGCCGGAACCGCCCCGACCGGTGTCCTGACGCAACACGGCGATGCGGTAGCAGTACCGGTCGCTCGGGTCGCCGTACAGCGAGTAGCAGCGGATTCCGCCGGAGGGCAGCGCGACGTCGATGTGCGCGCCCGGTTCCCACTCGGGGATCTGGCCGCCGCACGGCGAGGTCAGGCACAGCGACATGATCCCGTCGGCCTCCCAGGTGATCTGGGAGATGAGCAGCGACAGCGTGCAGGTCTCGACCACGGGAGGTGCGACCGGCACGAGAGTCTTGGCCGTCGGCACCGCGAACATCATCGTGATGTCCCCGCCGCCGCTCTTCGGCGCCGGAGCGGGCGGTTTGCTGCGCAGCGCGACGGTACCGGCCGGCTGCAGCCCGGCCCGCCTGCGGAACTGCAGTAGACAACCGAGCAGGATCGTCGCGGCGATCGCCATCGGGATCAGGTCGGGCTCGTTCCAGCACTCGGCGAGGACGGTGTGCGCCAGCGCGAACGCGAACAGCGGGAACGCGAGCAGGTGCACGCGCCGCCACCAGCGCCACGAGAGCTTGCGCCGCAGCGCGGAGGTGATGACGACCGCAAGCATCAGGTAAACGGCGGCGACACCGCAGGCCTGCGCGACGCGTCCGGCCTCGCGGGTGAACGGCACGACGAGCTGCACCCAGCCGATGGCCAGCTCCTTGGTGGCGAACACCGAGACGAGGTGGACGGCGGTGAACACGACGCCGAGGACGCCGACGTAACCGTGCGCCTTCGACATCTGCGACCGGCTGAACCGCTTCGCCACCGAGGCCGGCAGCGCGACGCCGCCGACGGCGGAGACGGCCAGCATGCCGAGCGCGATCAGGCCGGAGATCTGCGCGATCCCCCGCCACAGCGACGGGTCGCCGACGATGATCCGCACGCCCCGCACCACGAGCGCGGCGACGAGTGCGAGCGTCAGCAGCCCGACCAGCCAGCGACCGATCGCCTTGAGCGGCAGGTCGGGCAGGCGGCGGCCGCGCTCGGCGGTGACGAGCCGGGAGTTGACCTTGTTGAGCCGGTTGTAGCGGGCCAGCTTCGGGACCTGGAACTCGGCACGGGACCACGAACGGGCGCGGGTCTGCTTGAGGAACTGCTCCGGGACCGGGCTGCCCGAGTAGGGCGAACTCAGTTCGACCGTGAGTAGATCGGCGAAACGCACGTCACCGGAGGACAGCTCCGGCACGGTGACCGGCTCGTGCGGGCCGGTAGCCGACCACGACACACGCTGACTCATCCCCCACCCCCTCGATGGCGGTACGTCGACCCATCAGCCGACGCCGACTTGCCGAGCCTCTGCGGCTCGAGCACCAACCAGCTCCTCAATCCACCTGTGCGGGACCTGTGAGCCGGTCCCGCTGCCTCTGGTGAGTCGATAGTGACACCCGGATCGTTACATGAAGATCCGGTTGCTTACTCAATCGTTCTAGCGTTCGCGATCACCATGAAGATCCACTCGGCCAGATGGTAACGGCACAGGGGTGCCCGATCGCGACGCTTTTACAGCCTCTTAGGTTTCTCAGTTTCGGATCATGGTAGCGGTCGGCCCGACGCCGTCACCCCGACACTCCGAACGCGGACGACATCGCGGCGTCAGCCGATGCTGCGCTGGTAGAGCATGGTGTCCAGCTGGAAGCCGTGCTTGATCCCCACCTTCGCCAGCCGTCCAGCCTCGACGAATCCGTGCCGCCGGTGCAGCTCGACCGACGACGGGTCGCCGCTGTCGACTATGACCGCGATCACCTCACGAACACCGGCCTCCGGGCAGGCGACGAGCAACGCGTCCAGGAGCTTTGCGCCGACCCGGCGCCGCGTCGCCCACGGCGCGACGTAGATCGAGTTCTCCACGGTCCCCCGGTAGGCCGGACGCGGCTTCCACGGCGTGCAGTAGGCGTAGCCGGCCACCGCGCCGTCGAGCTCGGCAACCAGGAACGGCAGGCCCGCGCCTGTCACGGCGTCGAACCGCGCACGCCAGGCCTGGCGATCCGGCGGGTCGAGCTCGAACGTGGTGACGCTATGCCTGACGTAATGGGCATAGATCTCACCGATCGCGTCAAGATCCTCAGTCAATGCCTGGCGAACCGTCATACCCCCTACCCTGCCAAGCCCCCTCGTGAGTGATGAGGGCGTCTACCCCGCAGGGGCCGCGAAGCGGTAGCCGCTCTACGCACTCACGACACGCTTTTCGTCGTGAGTGCGTAGACCGGCTATAGGCGCCCTCAGCACTCACGAGGGACCCCGGGGCAGTGCACTCTTGGCACGCGGTCGGGACCACGGCCCCGTACCCGGCTTAGCCCGTACCCGGCTCCAAGGCATCTCGGCTTCGCCGTCGACTCGTGAGTGGCAAGGGCGCCTATAGGCGCCCGGATCACTCACGACGGAAAAGCTGTCGTGAGTGCTCCGAGCGCCTACGCCTTCGGCGCCGCTTCGCGGTAGGCGTCCTTGCCACTCACGAAGGGAGGCGGGATGCTTGGGTGTTCAGGTAGCGCTGGTGGGGGGCGTGGGTTGCGCGGCGGGCTGCCGCCAGGTACTGGTCGCGGGCCTCGGCGTGGTCGCCGTTGCGTTCCAGCAGGTGCGCTCGGACCGCGAACAGACGGTGGTCGTCGGCGAGCCGGGGATCGCCGGCCAGCCGGGCGACGAGGGCGAGCCCCTCCTCCGCCCCGCGTGCCATGGCGACCGCGACCGCGTGGTTCAACGCGACGACCGGGTTGTCCCGCAGCCGCATGAGCAGCTCGTACAGGGCGACGATCTGTGCCCAGTCGGTCTTCTCGGCGCTCGGCGCCTCGTCGTGGACCGCGTTGATCGCGGCTTGTAGCTGATACTCGCCGGGAACCCCGCCGCCGAGGGCTTCGGTCACCAGTGCGACGCCTTCGGTGATCAGTTCGGTGTCCCACCGGTCCCGGTCCTGCTCGTCCATCGGGACGAGTGCCCCGTCGGCGCTCGTGCGCGCGGCCCGGCGGGCCTCGATGAGCAGCATCAACGCGAGCAGACCGGTGACCTCACCATCCTCGGGCAGCAGCCGGTGGAGCAGGCGGGTCAGCCGGATCGCCTCGCCGGTCAGGTCCCCGCGCCGCGGGCTCGCCGCCGACGTACCCGTGTAGCCCTCGGTGAAGATCAGGTACAGGACGTGCAGCACCGAGGCGAGCCGCTGGTCCCGCTCCGCCACCGGTGGCGGGCCGAACGGGACACCGCTGTCCACGATGCCCCGCTTGGCCCGGCTGATCCTGCGGGTCATGGTGGCTTCGGGCACCAGGAACGCGCGCGCGATCTCACCGGTACCCAGGCCGCCGACCGCGCGCAGGGTCAGCGCGATCTGGGACGACGGCGACAGCGCCGGGTGACAGCACAGGAACATCAGCGTCAGGCTGTCGTCGCTCGGCTCGGGTGCCCGGTCGGCCGCCGGGGCCCACCACTGTTCGGGAAGTGCCCTGGCCGCGACGGCGTCCTCGCGGCGCCGTCGTGCCTGGTCAGCGCGCAGTAGGTCGGTCAGCCTCCGCGCGGCGACGGTGATCAGCCACGCCTTCGGATCGTCGGGGACGCCGTCGCGCGGCCACTGCACGGCGGCCGCCAGCAACGCCTCCTGCACGGCGTCCTCGGCCGCGTCGAAGTGGCCGTAACGCCGCACGACCGCGCCGAGGACCTGGGGCGCGAGGTCGCGCACCAGGCCCTCGACGGATGCGGGCTCCATGCGTCAGTCGACCGGTGCGCCGTCGTAGACCGGTCGGACGTCGATGTGCTCGGCACGCATCCAGCTCGGCGACGGGCAGCGGGCGACCTTGGCGGCGAGCTCGGTCGCGCGGTCGAAGCTGACACAGTCCACCATCCAGAATCCGGCCAGCACCTCCTCGGTCTCCGGGTACGGCCCGTCGGTGACCACCGGCGCCCCGTCGCGCAGCTGGATGCGCCTGGCGTGCACCGGGTCGGTCAAGCCCTGGCCGTCGACCAGCTCACCGGAGGCCTCCAGCTCCTTGGTGAAGGTCCCCATGAACTCGTGCAACGCGGCGACCTCGGTCTGGGTCCAGACCGGGCTGCCATCGACCGACCTCCCGTTCATGCTGTCGTAGTCCCGCTGCGACCCGTAGACCATGATCAAGTACTTCATCTTCCGCTCCTCTGCTCGGTGTGACATCGGGGACGTCGAAGCCCGGGCCGCGATCCGGACATCCCCGGCGGGGGAGAATCGAGGAAACTTCGGCGCGGTGACCGCCGATAGCAGCCTGCCGGTCGTCGGCGCGCGGCGCTACCACGGTTCGGTGGATTCCGCACGAGTTAAGATGATCTTGTGTCCGTCCACCTGCGCCTCCCCGACGGCGACACCGCCGGCCAGCGCAACAAACGGGGCGCCCAGCAGCGCGAAGAGCTGATCTGCGCGGCGCTGCGCATCATCGCCAGGGACGGCGTCAGCGCCGTCAGTCATCACTCGGTCACCACCGAGGCCAACGCCGCGGCGGGCGCCGTCATCCACCACTTCGGGTCCCGCGAGACGCTCATCGAGCAGACCCTCGAGTACCTGGCGCACCTGTGCATCGAACGGCTGCGCTCCGACTGGCCCCGGTTCGAGCCGATGGCCGACCGCCCGACCCGGTTCGCCGACATGCTCTGCACGTTCTTCCTCGACCAGCTGCGGACCGACCGTGACCTCGGCATCGCGGCTCTCGAACTGCAGGTGGCCTCCGCCCGGGAACCCCGGCTGCGCAGCGTGTTCGCCGAATGGGGCCGCGGCTACGCAGACATCACCGAGGAGACGCTGCGCGCGCTCGGGTCCGGCGACCCGCGCACCGACATGGCGCAGCTCGTCAACGTCATCAACGGGTTGCTCGCCGGTCAGCTCGCGCTGCCCCGCCGCGACTTCGAGCACACCATCATGCGCCCGGCCGTGCGCAGCATCGTCCACTCGATGGTGCTCGGACCGCCGCCCGCACCCGCGCCCAGGTTCGCCGGACAGTGTGGCTGATCAGGGCTTTTCGAGAACCTCGGCGAGTAGCGCGAGGCTCGAGCCGAGCTGGTCGGCCGAGACGAACGGCAGCATCGGCAGGACCCGCTCGTCGGTCACCGAGGACCAGTCGTAGTTCAACGTCACGTCGGTGAGGTCGTCGCCGTTCTGGCGCAGCGCGTAGGTGTAGGTGTGACCGAGCTGGGGCCGGCCGGCCGGTCCCGGCGACCAGCCGATCTCGACGTCGCGCTGGTAGCTGGTCACCACGTTGTCGGTCTGGTACTCGCCGAGCTGCTCGACGTACATGTCCATGGTGAACACGTCGCCGACGTCGGTGAGCACGGTGTGGGTCCGCGAACCGCGCACCATCCCGGAGCCGTCGATGTCGGGGTGGCGGTCCGGGTCGGCGAGGAGCGCGAACACCCGCTCCACCGGAGCCGCGATCGTGCGAGAGACAGTGATCCGCGCGGAGTCGCTCATGGGGTCGCAGCCTACGGCGGATCAGAAGGTGTGTTGCTGCTGGTGGTCCAGGAGGATGAATTCGGTCGCCGGGCTGGCGGCCGACACCGCGTCGCGCAGCGTCGTCAGGCCGCCGGTGTCCTTCGCCGGCTCGGTGAGCGGGAGGTCGAAGTCGTCCCAGTGGGTGGGCACGACGAAACGCGGGTGGCCCAGACAGTCGAGCAGGCGCTTGGCGTAGTCGGGCATGGAGCCGCCGCCGGTCGGGACGATCGCCAGGTCCGGACGCAGCCCGTCGACGACCTCGGGGATGTAGTTGCCGGTGCCGAGGGCGAAGATGCGGAACCGGTCGCCGATCGTCAGGAAGTAGCCGAGCGTGCCTCCGTCGACCAGGTCCGAGATGGTCCGGACAGCGGGTGGCTGGGGGCCGGGGCGGGTGCCAGGGAACGGCACCTGGCGGCGCTTGCCGGTTGCGCTGTGCACCGATCGGAGCACCTGGACGGTGAAGTCCGGGTACTGGTACAGCTCGCCGCCGGTCACCGTGGCGAGCTGGTCGGGTGGTGCCTGGACGCCGTCGGTCGTACGTAGTGCACGCAGCATGTTCAGGTGCGACTCGGTGCCGAGCACTGTGGCGCCGGTGTGCGCGGCGACCAGCGGTACGTCCGTGAGGTGGTCGAAGTGGCCGTGGGTCAGCAGCACCGTGTCGGCCTTGGGGAAACAGCGGTGTACCAGGTCGGGGTTCCAGCTCAGCGGCGTGTTCGGGTCGCTGCCCTCGGGCGAGTAGGTGCCGGTGTGGAATCGGGTGACCCACGGGTCGATCAGGATCGTGGTGGTGTCGAACGTGATCTCCCAGGCGTTGTTGCCCCACCAGCGGAGGCTCACGCCCGCATTAGTCGGCGGCCGGCGGGTCGTGCGGGCCGCCGACGCGCAGGCCACCGCACCGAGGCCCACGGCGCCCACCACGCCCGCCGAGCCCACCAACATTCCTCGCCTGGTCAACTGCTTGTCGCTCGTCACGGCGAGGAAGGTAACGAACCGAACGGTTCGGTACAAGCCTGTTTCGGAATGACATACTCGTTCACGATGCCCAGGGACTCTTCGGATGCTCGTCGACGCCTGCTCGACTCGGCGGTCGAGGAGTTCGCCGAGCACGGCATCGCCGGCGCCCGCGTCGAGCGCATCGCCAACCGCGCGCGGGCGAACAAGCGCACCCTGTACGAGCAGTTCGGCGACAAGTCCGAGCTGTTCAGCCTGGTACTGGCGAACGAGCTGGAACAGCTGGCCCAGGCGGTCGAGCTGCGTGAGGACACCATCGGCGAGTTCGTCGGCGAGCTGTTCGACTACTGCGCCGCCCACCCACACCTGGTTCGGTTGGTGCAGTGGGAAGCGCTGTCGTTCACGCCACGACAGGCGCCGAACTTCACGCAGCGCGCGAGCGGTTACGCCGCCAAGGTCTCGGTGATCGCGACCGCGCAGCGCTCCGGGCTGATCACCCGCGAGCTGCCCGCCGAGCGCATCCTGCTGTTGCTCATCGGGCTCGCCGAATGGACCCTGTACGTCCCGCAGCTCGCCGAGATGATCACCGGCGAGGATGCGGCGAGCACCGAGCAACGCCAGGCGCACCGGGCGTTCCTGGTGGCGACGGCGCAGCGTCTGCTGGCCGCCGAACCGACCGAAGGGGACCGATGAGCGACGACCTGGCCGTGCACGACTCCAACGTCGAGCAGCGCGACTGGTGGGACGGCCGGACCGGCGAGTACTGGGCGGCGAACGCCGACCGCTACAACGAGGGCCTCGCCGGCTACCACGGTTCGCTGCTCGACGCGGCGGCCGTCGAGCCCGCGGACACGGTCCTCGACATCGGCTGCGGCAACGGGCTCACCACCCGCGACGCCGCGCGCCGCGCCTCCTCCGGCTCGGTGCTCGGCGTCGACCTGTCCTCCCCGATGCTGGCGCTGGCCCGCCGGCTGACCGAGCGCGAGCGGCTCGGCAACGTGACCTACGAGCAAGGTGACGCGCAGGTCCATCCGTTCGCGGCCGAGCGGTTCGACGTGGCGCTGAGCCGGTGCGGATCGATGTTCTTCGGCGATCCGCCCGCCGCGTTCGGCAACATCGCTCGCGCCCTGCGCCCCGGCGGCCGGCTGGTGCTGCTGACCTGGCAGTCGCCGGAGCACAACGAGTGGCAACGCACGTTCAGGCCGATCGCGGCGGCGGGTCGCGACCTGCCGGTGCCACCGCCCGGCGCGCCCGGCCCGAACTCGCTCAGCGACCCCGACGTCGTGCACGGCCTGCTGGGTTCGGCCGGTTTCGACGACATCCGGCTGACTGACCTGCGCGCGCCGATGTACTTCGGCCCCGACCCCGACGACGCGTGCCGCTTCATCTCGGGCCAGCTCGCCTTCCTGCTGGACGACCTGGACCCGGACACGAAGGCCGGCGCGCTGGCCGCCCTGCGCGCCGACATGGCCGCCCACCACACGGCCACCGACGGCGTCCGCTACGACTCGGCAACCTGGCTGATCGAGGCGCACCGCCCCTGACCCGTCCGGAGGATCCTGGACGACCTCGCAGACCCTGAGGTCGCGTCGCAGACACTGCAGTGTCTGCGACGCGACGTGAAGCTCTGCGAGGTGCGGTCAGCGGGCGCGCGGGCGCATTCCGGCATCCGGCCGGCAGCCCGTGCACCGAGAGGCCGCCGGCGCGCGTCCACGCCGCGCACCCTCCCGCCACGTCCGCGGCCTCACCGCCAGGTCTGCGGCCTCACCACCAGGTCCGCGGCCTCACCGCCGGGTGCGCGGCGTGGACGCGAGGTGTGCGGTGTGCGCACGAGCGGGTGGGGAGATCTACTGTTCGGCTGGTGGTCGACAGTGGTGGTGAGGGGCGGCCGAAACCGGCCGGGGTGCCTCGGGGGCTGGTGCTGGCCAGTTTTCTGAGCAGCTTCGACCGGTTCGCGGTCACGCCGATGCTCGTGGCCATCTCCGTCGGGCTGGGGGTGCCGCTCGGGTCGGCGGTGCTGGTCGCCAGCGGGTACTTCCTGTCCTACGGCTGCGCGCAGCCCGTGTGGGGCATGCTGTCGGACCGCTACGGCCGGGTGAAGCTGATGCGCGTGACGCTCGCGGCGGCGGCCGTGTGCGGGGTGCTGTCCGCGCTCGCGCCGTCGCTGCCGCTGCTCGTCGCACTCCGGGTGCTGACCGGCGCGTTCTTCGGCGCGGTGATCCCGACCTCGATGACCTACCTCGGCGACACGGTGCCGATGGCGATCCGGCAGCACGTGCTGTCCGACCTGCAGCTCTCGGTCGCGCTCGGCACGTCGTTCGCCACGGTCATCGCGGGCGGGCTCGCGGTGCTGGTCAGCTGGCGGCTGGTGTTCGCGCTGCCCGCGCTCATGGCGGCGACACTGGCGGTCACGCTGCGCACCGTGCCCGAGCCGACGACAGGCACCGCGCCCGGTCATCCGCTGCGACAGCTGGCGACGGTGCTGCGGACCCGCTGGGCCTGGCTGCTGTACTCGCTCGCGCTCGTCGAGGGCGCCGTCCTGCTGGGCTGTTTCACGTTCCTGGCTCCCGCGTTGGAGCACCGGGGCTACAGCGCGAGCGTCGCCGGGCTGGTCATCGCGTTGTACGGGGTCGGGACGATGGGGTTCTCCCGCATCCTGAAGCGGCTGTCCACCCCGACCTGGCAACTGATGATCTACGGCGGCGGTTTCATGTGTCTCGGTTTCCTCTCGGCCTCGGTGAGCCAGTCGCCCGTCGGGATCGGCTGCGCCGCGATCCTGCTCGGCGCCGGCTGGTCGTTCCTGCACTCGTCACTGCAGACCTGGGCGACCGCCGTCGTGCCGCGCGCCAGGGGCACCTCGGTGGCGCTGTTCGCGGCGTCGTTGTTCATCGGCAGCGCCATCGGGTCGCTGCTCGCGGCGCCGCTGGCCGAACGGTTCGCCTACCCGGAGCTGTTCGGTATCGCGGCGGCGGTGACCGTGGTGCTGACCGCCGTCGGCGCGTCGACCCGGCGTCGCTATCGGCCGCCGCCCGGTTGAGAACCCACTGAGTACGAGAATCCAACTTAGCTGGTAGAAAGGAGCAAACTACGGCTCGAGGGAGCAGGCGATGAGATACACGACGTTCGGCAGGCGCACGGGTCTGCGGGTCTCGGAGTACGCACTGGGCGCGGGCAACTTCGGCACGGGTTGGGGGGTCGGCGCCGACCTCGACGCGTCGCGTGCAGTGTTCGACCGGTTCGCCGAAGCGGGCGGAACGCTGATCGACACCGCCGACGGCTACCAGAACGGCGAATCGGAGAAGTTCCTCTCCGAGTTCCTCAAGGCGGACCGGGACAACTTCGTGGTCGCCACCAAATACACCAACAGCCCGCCGCCCTACACCCTGTCCACGACCGGCAACAGCCGCAAGAACATGGTCCGCGCGGTGGAGGACAGCCTGCGCAGGCTCGACACCGACCGCATCGACCTGTACTGGGTGCACCATCCGGACAGCGTCACGCCGCTCGAGGAGATCCTGCGCGGACTGGACGACCTGGTCAGCGCGGGCAAGATCCTGCACGCGGGTCTGTCGAACTTCCCGGCCTGGCGGATCGCATGGGCCTCGGCGACGGCGGACGCACGCGGCTGGGCGCCGCTGATCGGCGTCCAGGTCGAGTACAGCCTGGTCGAACGCACCGCCGACCGCGAGCTGTTGCCGATGGCCAGGGCGCTCGGCCTGGGCGTCGCGCTGTGGTCGCCGCTCGGCGGTGGGCTGCTGACCGGCAAGTACCGCACGAGCGACAAGGGCAGGCTGACCGACTGGCAGCGCCTGGTCCACACCGAGGACACCGACCAGAAGACCGCCGTCGTGGACGCCGTGCTGAAGGTCGCCGAGGAGACCGGAGCGCGCGCGTCTCAGGTCGCCATGGCCTGGCTGCGGGAGAACGCCGGCCCGGCCGACACGCACATCCCGATCATCGGCCCGCGCAACCTGGCCCAGCTGGAGGACTACCTGACCGCGCTCGACGTGCACCTGACACCGGAGCAGCGCGCCCGCATCGACCAGGTCAGCGCCGTCGAGCTCGGTGTGCCGCACGGCGTCCCCGGCATACTGCCGCCCGAGGTGGTCGGCGGCGACGCGGACAACTACCTGCCCCGAGCCGTCCCCGTCATCTAGAACCCGTGAGTGTTTTGGGCTGCCAGAGCAGCCCAAAACACTCACGGGTCGTTGTCAGACGGCTGCGCGGGTCCGGGCCAGCAGCGGCTGCAGAAACGCGGCGACCGAGCTGTTGAACTCGGCGACCCTGGGCACGTAGGCGGACATGTTGTACGCGCCGTGCACCATGCCGCCGAGACGCGTGACGCAGGTCGGCACACCCGCCGCCTCCAGCGCGCGCCCGTACGCCTCGCCCTCGTCGCGCAGCGGGTCGCACTCGGCGGACAGCACGAGCGCGGGCGGCAGCCCGGCCAGCGACTCGGCCCGGTTCGGCGACGCGAGCGGCGAGCTCGCGCGGGACAGATCACCGAGGTAGGCCGACCACATGCCACGCCCGGCGTCGATGCTGAGCACCGGCCCGGCGGCGTAGGTGACCCGCGACTCGGTGTCGGCCTCGGCGTCGATCGTCGGGTACAGCAGGACCTGCGCCACCAGCCGGGGCCCGTTCTCGTCGCGGGCCCGCTGTGCGGCGACCGCCGCCAGCTGGCCGCCGGCGCTCTCCCCCATGACGGTGATCCGCTCCGGGTCACCGCCGTGCTCGGCGATGGTCTCGGCGGTCCAGCACAGCGCCGCGTAGGTGTCGTCGGTCGCGGCCGGGAACGGCGCCTCGGGAGCCAGTCGATAGCTGGGGGTCACCACGATGGCACCCAGCTCCTCGGCGAGCGCGGCGCACGGTGCGGCACACATGTCGAGGCTGCCCGCGATGAACCCGCCACCGTGCAGGTAGACGATCACCGGCAGCGGCCCCTCGGCCTCCGGGATGTAGATCCGCGCCGGACGATCGGCGGCGTAGCCGGTCTCCACGACCCGCACGCTCGACGGCGCCGGTTTCTGCATCGCGGTGAAACCCTCGATCGCCGCCCTGGTCTCCTCCAGGGTGCAGTCTTCGAGGGGCTTCATGTCCTGCATCAGCATCGCGCCGACCACCATCGCCACGGCCGGGTCGAGCTGCACCATCGGCGGCACCGGGCCCGCCGGGGCGTCCCCGATCGAGAAGCCCGCGTACCCGTTGGCCACGACGTCCGAGCAGATCGCCCGGTACAGCGGCGCGCCACCGGCGAACACGAACGTCGCACGCGGCTTGCCCGGCACGTTCGCGCCCATGTACCAGGAGTTCGCCTTGGGCAGCAGCGTCAGGTGCAGGATGCCCTCGACCTCGGCGTGCCAGGCCTGCTCCGCCTCGGGGTTCGTCTCGATCGTGCTGGCCCCCGAGTCCAGGACGTGCTTGATCGCGGCGGCCGCGAACTCGACGTGGTCCTCGATGGCCAGCGGGTTGTTGTACAGCGCGACCGCGCTCTGCGGCCCGGTGATGGTGAACAGGTTCGGGAAGCCGCTCACCGAGATACCCAGGTACGTCTTCGGCCCGTCCGCCCACCGCTGTGCGAGCGTCGCGCCGTCACGCCCGACCAGACCCAGGTTGACCAGCGGCCCGGTGACCGCGTCGAAACCGGTGGCCAGCACGATCGTGTCGACGGGGTACTCGCCCTCGCTGGTCCGCACACCGGTGGCGGTGACCTCCTGGATCGGCGCCGAGCGGACGTCCACGAGGTCGACGTTGTCGCGGTTGAACGTCAGGTAGTAGTCGGTCTCCAGCGCGGCACGCTTCGAGCCGTACGGGTGGTCGTCGGGACACAGCAGCTCGGCGATCACCGGGTCGGTGACCCGCTCGCGGATCTTCTCCCGGATGTACTCGGCGGCGGTCTCGTTGGCCCGCTCGTCGGTCAGCAGGTCGCCGTAGCTGGACACGACCATCCGGAACCCGCCCTCCGCCCAGAGCCGGTCGTACCGCTCGCGGCGGTTCTCCGGCGACGCGGCCAGCGCACTGGGCTCGGGCATCTCGTAGGGAGCGCCGAGGAAACGGTCCCGGGACTTCGCGCGGATCGTGCGCCAGTTCTCCGAGTTCCACCGCTGCTGGTCCGGATCGACCGGGGCGTTGCGCAGCGGCACCGCGTAGTTCGGGGTGCGCTGGAAGACCGTCACGTGCTCGGCCTGCCGCGCGACCTCCGGGATGACCTGGATGCCGGTCGAGCCGGTGCCGATCACCCCGACCCGTTTGCCGGTGAAGTCGACGCCCTCGTGCGGCCAGGTGCTGGTCGCGTACACCTCGCCGGGGAAGTCCTCCAGGCCGGGGAACTCCGAGCGGGCCTTCGCCACGGACAGGTTGCCGCTGGCCGCGATGACGAACCGGGCGGTGCACGTCTCGCCGCTGTCGGTTGTGGCGGTCCAGGTCTTGGCCTCGTCGTCCCACACGATGGACGACACGGTGGTGGCGAACGCGAACTCCCGGCGGACGTCCAGCTTGTCCGCGACGAACTCCAGGTAGGACAGGATCTCCGGCTGCGCGGGGAACCGTTCGGTCCACTGCCATTCACGCTGGATCTCGTCGGAGAACGAGTACGAGTAGTGCACCGACTCGATGTCGCAGCGCGCGCCCGGGTAGCGGTTCCACCACCAGGTACCACCGGGCCCGCCCGCGCGGTCGAAGCCCTGGACGCTCAGCCCGAGCTCGTCGCGCAGCTTGTGCACCGCGTACAGGCCGCTGAACCCGGCACCGATGACCATGACATCGCAGTTGGCCCGCATTCCACGCACCTCCGACGTTGGGGATGTTGGTCGAACCCTATGAGCCACGACACACCCTGCCTACGGTCAAGCGGTCAGACCAGGCACGATGAATTGACCATTTGGCGCATACGGGCCAAGCTCCGTTGCTGTGACAAGCCCCGGCCCGGAGACCCTCGCCTGTGTGCGCAGGGTCGCCGCCGCGCTGCTGCCGGACTCGCTCGAGCTGGGTGTCGGGCTGGCGGCACGGATCGTCCGGCGGCAGCCGGAGCTCACCCGCCCTGACGTGCACGAGCTGATCGTTGCCAGCTGCCAGGCCAACTGCAACGCCCTGCTCGACGGGTTGATCCGCAGTGTGCCGATGCACGCGGTCGCCCCCACGGTCGAGGTGCGGCAGCACACGCGCGCGCTGGTCCAGCGCGGGCTCTCGCTCCCGACGGTGATGCGCGCCTACCGCGTCGGGGCCCAGTACTGGAACGAGCTGTGGGTCGCCTCGATCGGTCCGCACCTCACCGAGGGCACGGACGCGGTCGCGGTGGCGCAGGCGGGCACGAGCTTCGTGTTCGGCTGGCTCGACGAGGTGAGCGAACGGCTCGCCGAGGAGTACCACGACGAGGCCGAGCGGCTCGCCCGTGAGCGATCGTTGGCGCAGGTCGAGGACGTACGCAGGGCGCTGTCCGAGCCGGACCTCGACGTCGCGGCCCTCGGCTCCCGGCTCGGCTACAACCTGGCCGGACGTCATGTGGCGTTCGTCTTCCGCCACCAGTCCACCGGGCCGGACGCGTCGGTCCGCCAGCTCATCGGCGCGATCAGCACCGCGCGCCCGCTGGTCGTGCGGGTCGACATGGAGACCACCTGGTGCTGGGTGCCCTCGGCGACGGTGCCCACGACGGTGCCCGCACCGACCGGCTCGCTGGTGGCGGCACACGGCCGTCCGGGACGAGGGCTCGCCGGTTTCCGGGAGAGCCACCACGAGGCGCTCTCGGCGCTGCGGGTCGCGGAGCTGTCCGGGCGCGGCGCCGGGACGCTCACCCGCTACGACGACGTAGCCGTCGCCGCGGTGTGTTCCGCCGATCCGGACTGGTGCCGCAGGTTCGTCCGCGCCGAGCTGGGCGCGCTGGCCGCCGACACCGACACCGCGCGCCAGGTCCGCACCACACTGGAGACGTTCTTCGCGGCGAACAGCAACTTCCGGGCGACCGCGGCGCGGCTCGGCCTGCACCACAACACCGTGCGTTACCGCCTGGAGCGCGCCGAACAGCTGCTGGACCGCGCTCCCGCCGACCGCCGGCTCGCACTGGAGCTGGCGCTGCACCTGGCCTCCCGGCTGGGCCCCTGGGCACTGGAGACCGGTTAGGGACGGGGCCGGCAAGGACGTCAGGGCGGGCTTCTTCGCCCACATCCGCGATAGCAACCCGGTCCGGTGCATCGGTACCGTCTCCGGCATGGGCTTGTCCTGGCCGCAAAGGCCGCTCGCGCCGGGAGCGGTGCGGTGACCGTGCTGCTCTCGGTCAACGTCGGGCTGCCGAAGGACGTCGAGTGGCAGGGCAGGACCGTGCACACCGGCGCCTGGAAACACCCGGTGACCGGGCCGAGGATGGCGCGCAGGCTCAACATCGACGGCGACGGCCAGGGCGACACGGCCGGGCACGGCGGCGAGCAGCGGGCGGTGCTGGTCTACCAGGCCGAGTCCTACGAGTTCTGGCGGAACCACTTCGGCAGGGACGACCTCGAGTTCGGCCAGTTCGGCGAGAACCTCACCGTCGACGGCCTCCCGGACGACCAGGTGTGCATCGGTGACCGCTACCGCATCGGCGAGGCGGAGTTCGAGGTCACCCAGCCGCGCGTGACGTGCTTCCGGGTCGGGCTGCGGACCGGTGAGCCGGAGCTGCCCGCCCTGTTGGTCAGCAAGCACCGCCCCGGCTTCTACATGCGTGTGGTCGCCGAGGGGCACATCGAGGCGGGCGACCGGATCGTCAAGACGGCCCACGGCACACCGTCGCTGACCGTCGCCGAGACCGATGCCCTGCTCTACCTGCCCGGACGTGACCCGGAGAAGCTGCGCGCCGCGACCCGGATCCCCGCGCTCAGCCCCGGCTGGCGCGACTCGTTCCGCGACCTGCTGACCGGGGACACCGGTGTCGCCGCCGTGCCCGTCGCGGCGGAACCGGCGTGGAGCGGTTTCCGGCCGCTCCGGGTGACCCGGGTGGTCGCCGAGACGGAGACCGTCACGTCGGTGTACCTGGACGCTCCGCCGGACGGTCCCGCCCGGGCCGGCCAGTACCTGACGCTGCGGGTGGCCGGCGGGGTGCGCAGCTACTCGCTGTCCGGCGCGCCCGGCGCCTACCGGATCAGCGTCAAACGGGAGCCGCACGGGACGGTCAGTAGCTATCTGAGCATGCTGCGACCGGGGGTTGTCCTCGACGTGGCGGCACCCCGGGGCGACTTCGTCCTCGGCGACGGCACCGGCCCGGTCCTGCTCCTCTCCGCCGGAATCGGCGTGACGCCGGTGCTGGCCATGCTCCACGAGCTGGCGGCGGCCGGCAGCGAACGCGACGTCTGGTGGATCCACGGCGCCCGAGGCCCTCGGGAGTACGCGCTTGCCGAGGAGGCGCATGCGCTGCTCGCCGCCCTGCCGAACGCCCACGAGCACGTGTTCTGGAGCGGGACGACAGGCCGTATCACCGCCGACACGCTGGCCGCGTTGGGTGTCCCGGCCGACGCGGACGCCTATCTCTGCGGTCCGGCGGGGTTCATCACCGACATGCGGGGCGCGCTGACCGCGCTGGGCGTCGAGCAGGTCCACAGCGAGCTGTTCGGCGCGCTGCCGCCGATCAACCCCGGGGTGGCCGACCGGACCGTCCGGCCTCCGCACCAGCCGGCCGGGCCTCCGGGTACCGGACCGCTGGTCACGTTCGCGCGCAGCGGCATCTCGACGCCGTTCCCCGCCGACGGGCGCAGTGTGCTGGAGCTCGCCGAGGCCTGTGACGTCCCGACCCGGTGGAGCTGCCGCACCGGGGTGTGTCACCTGTGTGTCACGCCGTTGCTGTCCGGTGCCGTCGCCTACTCGCCGTCGCCGTTGGAGCCGCCGTCCGATGGGCAGGTCCTTCTGTGTTGCTCACGGCCTTCTGGGGATCTTGTGTTGGATATGTGAGTGCTGTGGTGTGTCATCCCCGCTGGCCGGTCAGTGTCTTGGCGTGGTCGGGCGGTATCAACCCCCGGCTGGCGCCGGCCTCGCACTCGTTCCTGGTTGCACGCCGTTCGGGGGCGAGGGTTCCGGGTTGACACCGCCCGACCACGCCAAGTGCGGGCCAGGATCGCGGGGATGGGGTGGTGTGCGCGGCTGCCGTAGGTGATTGCGGTGCACGCGGTCCGGTGTCTGGTGCCCGCGGGTCTGGTGCCCGCGGGTCTGGTGCCCGCGGGTCTGGTGCCATTGTGGCCGCCGCGGGCGGTTGCGGTGTCTGCGGGTCTGGTGTCGTTTCTGCTGTTGGGAGCCCGGTTCATGCCGGAATATATCACCCGGTTGGTCTAGTCTTCGATCGCCGTTTTTGTCGGGGGTCGCCCGTAGCGTGCTTGATATGACAGCGGCCTCGGTGATCTCCCGGCTGGCGCAGCTTGCGCCTGGTCCGGAGCTGGCCGCCGCGCTGGCGGTGATCGATCGGGACACCGTGTCCAACGGCGACATGATCACCGTGCTGCAAGCCCGATACCGCCTACACGCCCACACCGCCGCACAGCTGGCCGCGGACATCGCCAGCATCGGCGTACGCGACCCACTCGCCGACCCCCGCACCGTCGCCACGGTGTCCGAGCCAGGTCAGTACGCCTCCGCCGAGCTACGAGCCGCACTGTCGTGGACCCGCCGCAAAGCCGACCTCGAACTGGACTTCTCCTCCGACCTGTGCCGGCGGCTTCCCCTGGTGTTCGACGCCCTCGACACCGGCCTGATCGACCTACCCAAAGCCCGGGTGTTCGTCACCTACCTCGCCGACCTGCCCGAGGCCCAACGCACCGCGATCTGCGCCGACGTCCTGCCCAAGACCCCGCTATGGACCGTGGGGAAACTCGCCGCCCACCTACGCAAGCTGGTCATCGACACCGACACCCACCGCGCACAGGACCTCTACGAGAAAGCCCTCGCCCGACGGACAGTCGTGGGTTATCTGAACGAGGACGGCACCGCCACGCTGACCGCCGGCCGCATCGCACCCGAAGACATGGCCGCCGCCTGCGTGCGTGTCGACAGACTCGCCCGGGCGCTCAAACACGCCGGACACCCCGCCCTGCTCGACCAACTCCGCGCCGACGTCTTCTGCGGACTGCTCGACGGGACACTCCACGGTCTCGACCGCGCCGCCATGATCGCCCACTTCCTCCGCAACGGGACATCCGCCGGTAAGCCACAGGGCATCGAGGTCCGCGCCGAGCTGGGCACACTGCTCGATCTCACCGACCGGCCCGGCGAACTACCCGGCTGGGGCCCCATCCTCGCCCCCAACACCCGCCGCACCGCGCTCTCCCAACGCGGCGGATCGTGGACGTTCGCCGTCTGCGACGACACCGGCCACCTACTCACCCCAGGCGTACTGCGCTCTCGACCCACTCACGCCACGACCACCCGCGACGGCGGCGCCGTCGAGCTCCAGATATCCGCCGGCCTCCTGGCCGAGCTGTCCGAGAACCCACCACCCGGCTGGGAACAAGTACTCGCTGAAATCGCCGCCCAGCACAACACCTGGCTCGACACCCGGACAACACCCGACGCCGACCCACGCCGACGGTTCCCGAGCGCCGGACTCCGCCGCTACACCCATATCCGCGACCGATCCTGCCGAGGCCCCGGATGCCGACGGCCGGCCCGTGACTCCCAGTACGACCACACCATCGACCACCAGTTCGGCGGCCCCACCGTGGACACCAACGGCGGACAACTCTGTGCCCACGACCACGACCTGAAAACCCGAGGCCACTGGCGACTGGAACAACCCCAACCAGGCCAGTTCATCTGGACCAGCCCACTCGGCCAGACCTACCGCACCCGAGGCGACCCTGTGATCATCCCGCCACTCACCACCAAGGACAACGAACCGCCACCGTTCTGACGGTCGCGCGGCATACGACTACGGCCGGGAGTCGGGCAGGATCGCGGCGAGCAGCCCGGGGAACGAGGCTTCCAGCTCGTCGGTGCGCAGCACGTTGAGGGCCAAGCCGCCTTCGCGGTGGGTCACGATGATGCCCGCCTCGCGAAGAATCTTGAAGTGGTGGCTGAGGGTGCTCTTCGCCACGGGTGCATTGAAGCGGCCGCACGCGATCGACGTGTCCGATTCCCTCAGTTGCCGGACGAGGTCCAGGCGCACCGGATCGGCCAGCGCGTGCAGGACGGCACTGACCTCCAGGGAGGCGGGGGCCTGCGGATACGTCGTCATGCACACAGAATACCTTGAGCTGTTCGATGACCATCGAAATCAGTTGTAGAGTTGTTCTATGCCTATCGAACACCGCAGGGGTGTGGTGGTTCTCGCGTTGGTCGCGACCTTCATGGTCTTCGTCGACGGCACGATCGTGAACCTCACTCTTGCCCAGCTCGCCACCCATCTGCATGCGTCCCGGCCCGAGCTGGAATGGGCGGTGAACGCCTACACGCTCACGTTCGCCGCCGTGATGCTCGGCGCGGGAGCGATCACCGACACGCTTGGCGCAAAACGGGTTTTCGTGACGGGGCTGGTGGTGTTCACCGCGTCGTCGGCTGTCTGCGCGGCGGCCTGGTCGATGTCGGTGCTCAACGTTGCGCGACTGGTTCAGGGGGCGGGGGCGGCGCTGCTGCTGCCGAGCGCGCTCGTACTGGCGACGGCGTCGGCGACCGATGAGCACCTGCGGCACCGGTTCGTCGGGTGGTGGGCCGCGGCGGGTGGCATCGGGATGGCGGCGGGGCCACTGCTGGGCGGCGGGCTCGTTGCTCTGGTGAACTGGCGGGCGGTGTTCGCGGTGAACGTGGTCATCGGGATTCCGGCCGTCATCTGGAGCCTGCGTTCGATGCCTGCCGTGGCGCGCGGCAGCCGGCGGCTGGACGTTGCCGGCATGGGCGCGGCGACGGTCCTGATCGGCGGGCTGATCTTCGTGTTGATCGAGGCTCCCGCCCGGGGCTGGTCGGATCCGTGGGTGCTCGGTGCCGCCGTGCTCGCCGTGGTCGCGCTGCTGGGGTTCGTCTGGGCCGAGCAGCCTCGGCGGGCGCCGCTGCTGCCGCCGGGTGTCTACCGTGATCGGGGCTTCGCGGGGGCGGCCGCTCAGGGCGCGTTGTTCAACTTCGCGTTCTACGG
Source organism: Actinospineispora spinosispora DSM 44797 (assembly GCF_000429025.1). Lineage (GTDB taxonomy): Bacteria > Actinomycetota > Actinomycetes > Mycobacteriales > Pseudonocardiaceae > Pseudonocardia > Pseudonocardia spinosispora. The sequence continues at coordinate 293,560 of NZ_KE386837.1, read as the reverse complement.
GCTGTTGTTCGCGATGAGCCTGATGCTTCAGCAGGGGCGCGGGCTCAGCGCCCTGGTCAGTGGCCTGTTGTTCTTGCCATTGACCGGCCTCATCTCGGTCGGCAGCATGTGCGCGGCTCCGCTCGCCGCGCGGATCGGACGGCGCGCGGTGCTGGGTATCGGTCAGGCGGCTCTGGCGGTCACGTTCCTGTCGGTGGCGTGGGCGAGCACCGCGTCCGCGCTGTGGCCGTTGGCGCTCGCGCTGGTGCCGGCCGGGTTCAGTTCGGGGCTGCTGGTACCCACGATGGCGTCGCAGTCGATCGCGGCGGTCGACCCCGCTCTGCACGGTGCGGCGTCGGCGGTGTTCAACACCTCTCGCCAGATCGGTGCGGCCGTCGGTGTGGCGACGTTCGGGCCGCTGCTGGGTGTCGCGCACGATCTGGGGAACGGCTTCATCACGTGCCTGGTCGTGGCGGCGGTGGCCACGGCATTCGCACTCGTCCTGACCGTCGTGACCCGCCCGGCCAGGCTGGCCGCCGCTCAGCCGGTGTGAAGTGTCCGGTAGCGGTCGGGGGTGGCCGGGTCCCGATCGGCGACCTGGACCGGCGGCCACGCCCATTGCCACAGGCCGATGCCCGGCGTGCGGGAGAACCGAATCCGTCCTCGGGTGCCCTCGACGTCGACGCGCGGCCAGGCCTGGGCGATGTGCGTCCGGTCGAGGCCGTGGGTCCGCAGGACGTCGGCGAGGACGGTGACGGTGTCGTAGCCCTCGAAGGCGACGAACGAGGGTGCTTCGTCGAGCTGTTCACGCAGGGCGGTCTCGACTCGGGCTCCGAGTGGGCCGAGCTGCTCGGGCAGGTAGCGCAGGAACGGGATTCCGGCGCCGTCGTCACCGAGCAGGGACGCCCATTCCGCGAGTTCGGGTTGCCCGGCGGGCGCACCGATCAGCACGTCGGCGAGGCGCAGGTCGCGCCGGACGGCCTGGACGATCCCCACTGCCGGCTCCGGAAGGCCGACGAGGAGCAGGAGCGCGGTCACGCCGTGTGCGACGACCTCGTCGCACACGGCGGCGGGTTCGGCTGCGTCGAGTTCGACGAGGGTGGCGCCGCGTGCCGCGAGGTGGTCCCGCAGGATTCGGGTACCGGCCGCCCAGTAGACGCTCGGCTGGGTCACGACGGCGACGCGCCGGTGGCCGGCGCCGAGGAGGTAGTCCGCGTAGATCCGCCAGCCGTGGGACTGGGCGGGCGCGATCCGGGCGACCCAGTCGGTGGGCGTGTCGGTGAGCGAGTCGAGGACCGCGGATGAACACAGGAACGGCACTTCCAGCGCCGAGGCCCGAGCGGCTGCGGCGCGTGCGACGACGCTGTGATACTCCCCCACCACGGCAACAACACCAAGGTCAGCGAGCGAGGACACGGCGGCTGCCGCGGTGTCCGGATCAGCGGCGGTGTCCCGCACGATCAACGACAGCGGCCGCCCCAGCGCCCCGCCACCCAGGTTGACGTCCCGGACAGCCATTTCGAGCCCGGCAAGCAGCTGCCGCCCCGCCCCCACCCACCCGGGCCGAGAGAGCGGAACAAGAGCCCCGACCCGAACGTGAGAACCAGAGCCCGGAGACATCACGAAAGACAGTGCACCGACGAGGCTCCCGCAACACAACCAATTATCCGAAGGCAACAGCTGCGGGTGATCCACGAGGCACCAAGGCAACCCGCAGGATCAAGAACACGAAGCGAACGACAACCAGACCGCACCGACAGCACGAACGACAACCAGGCCCCACCGAGAACACCAACGACAACCCCGCTGAGCCAAGAACACGAACGACAACCCCGCCGCACCCAAAACACGAACGACAACCCGGCCGCACCGAGAACACGAACGACAACCCCGCTGGGTCGAGAACACGAAAGACGACCCGGCTGGATCGAGAGCAACCGCACCGTGGGGGGTTTGGGGGGCTCGGCCCCCCAATGCAATGACCAGCGCAAAGCCTGCGCACTCCGCAGGCAGGGGAAACCCAAAGCTGGTGGCCAGGGGCGGGGTCGAACCGCCGACCTACCGCTTTTCAGCTCCCCGAACGGCCGTACCAGATCGTTCATCCGCAGGTCAAGTGACTGCTGAGCCACTCAAGACGCAGTCCGTATAAAACCAAACTGAGCCCCCGTCTGAGCCCCGCGCGGAGTCCTCACCACGCACGCGTTCATCACGCAGCAGGCACGAGGGCAACGGAACGCAGACCATCTCCCCGCAGCCCGAGCGGTCTGGATTTGAATTCTTTAAGCGCCCATTAATATCCGTTCTGCTGAGCTGCGAGCATCATCTCTGCGGCATTCATAAGCTGCGAAGCCGCATTTTCCAAATGAAGCCCCGAAAATACTTCGGCAGCATTCATTAAGTTTGTCGCAACGCTCGCGTCTGGCGACAGCGGACTATCTCGTAGAACAAGCACCACCTGTTGGAGTTCAGCAAGAGATTCAGCATTCAGCTGCCCGGTTTCCTGCAATTGCTCAGCGAGACGTTCGAGCTTTTCAATAGGAGGTTCGAAAAGCTTCGTCAAGGCGTCAAATAGACGGCTTTCGTCAGAAACGAGCAGGTTTCCGAGAATTTTACTGTTAGCACCCTCCCGTTCCAGTTTCCATCCACGAAGTTTTTCAATAGAGTAGTACTCCTCTCCAGTGAGCTTGTCATCAACCTCAGCGTGGTGAGGTAAGCAAAGAAGCACCAGATTAGAGAAAGATTCTCGCTCTCTCGCTGGGATGTTTCGATGCCGAGCGGCGCCGACTTTAACTCCAATAATGTGAGCAATCTGGACGTTCTTTCGATACACGCCGGGACGGACCTCATAAACAACAGGAAATGGACACCCGGGAGCGTAACAAGTACCGTTACTGAGCGCCCAGAGCGCGGCTGCCGTGGCCGCACCGATATTTGAGCGAGGTTCACTCATTTGGATCCTACTCTACTGAGTTTCGACAAACCTATCGGTTAATTGCTCTGGCAGCGTTGAGTCGACTAACAGACCAGCTCGACAGCAACACTCCGATCGACATCAAGCATTGCATTGACTGCATCAATTGCCTCGTCTGGCGAAGCGTACTGCGGACTTATATTCAAAACTCGACCATCCTTCGCAACTAAACGATAACGATAGCCTCCAGTGCGATCCTTATACACTTGAATTCTGCTTACCGTATTCGCAGATAGACTTCCTATCGGCGCACCTGAAACCAGCTCTCGCGCCAATTGGATAAGTTGTTTCAGCGGCTGCTCGAGTAACCGATAACTGCTACCCATTGCAACGCCGACCAAGATAGGCAGCGCCACGAAGCGATTCGCAGTCGAGCTAGGTATCGCAATAATAGCAAAAGCGACCAGACCGGCTATCAAGGTAACCGCCACGAATACCGCCACCCGCGCAACGTAGACAGACGGAAACCGCTTCGCATCGACAAGGTCGAGCCGGAGGCTTCGATGCAGAGAGCCACGCAAACCTAGTCGACTTGAGCTTCTACTCACTACAGCCCCTCCTCCCGCACCTTGGGAGAGGAATTCGCCGGAAAACCTGTCTGGAATTCAAGATCTTGTCGGCGCTTGGCGAATCGACTCCTCAGCAAGAGATTCGCCTCGCGGAGGTCCCAGAAAATATACGTCAGGATCAACCCCAGTGTTGATACACTAAAGCAGACCTTAGCAATTTTCCATTCAAGATCACCGCTAGCCTGTATCCCGTTGGTTAAATGATCGAAGAAATTTAGAACGAACAGCCATGCCGCAAAGAAGGCTGCGTCTAAAATAATCGCAAGCAACATGCGCATGCGCACCTTCAGGCTCAGCACTTGCTCAGCCATGCGATACACCACCTCTTGGGGGCGCACGTGGTGTGCGCTCTCAAGAACGCTACCGCAGGCGGAGCGACCAGCGCGAGAGGCAATCAGAATTTCGAACGAATGTTCGTGCAGTTACATACTAGCTGTTACTCGCCGATGACGTTTCGGTCGTTCTGAAACGTCGATCCACGTACCGGGCCATCTCGGATACTAGTGCCTATGACACTTGCTTCGACGGTCAGCCAGGAGCCAACCCCGAGCCGTCCATTGGTCTACAGGTCCGCCACACGACGCCACAAGAGCACTATCAGGATGATCCGGAAATTCGACTGATCCTGATCAATAAGGATAGAACCGGCTGTGGCGGCCGGAAATCGTCACCTCCAATCGATGTGACAACCTCACTCTCGAAATATCCGTCCAGCGGAGTGAGATCGGGATTCTCGCCAGTGGCGATTACGGCCGTCCTAACCGCTAACCGTGGCAGCACGCCAATGACCTTCTCCGTCGGCTCTCTTGGCAAGTTGCTCAGCAGGACGTCACAGGGAACGTGATGGAGCAGCGTTAACGCGTCACCTTGAATTACTGTCGCATGCGGAAACCTTGATCTCAAAATATCTGTGAACCGATCGTCGAGCTCTATGAGTGTCAGACTCGCGCTTGCTGGCAATACACGGGCGACGGAGCCGATTCCCGCGCCCACCTCGACTACAGCATCGCTCGCCCGTATGTCCGCTGCTTGAACCAGTAGCGCGAGCTTCTCAGGGGAACTCAAGAAATACTGGTCACGTGCCGCGTCGGCAAGGCTCACCATGGCCTCATCATCGGTCGTCATTTTCGCATCATACAGAAGAAGGTGAAAGCACGCGTCCGATTACCTCGCCCCGTTCCAGGAGAGAACGCGGCGCACACATCTCCGGTCGACGCAGGCTGGCTATAGACTTCTCAATGAGAACAGCCGTCCGGGTTGAGGCAACCTCAGGAATGAGTGGCACCAGCTCCTCTAGTGTGCGCTCGACTGAACGCCACGACCTGACACCGACCTGCGCGTCCAGTAGATAAGCACGATGCAGATACTGACTGCGAATCTCACCCGGCGCTGTGGCTTCGACGGACCTCTCGAACTGCGCAATCGCACGTCGACTATCGCCTAGGTTCTTTTGACACATTGCTTCATGCCAGGCCAATTCCCGCTCATCGATCCACCAGGCCCACGGCGGATCAGTGTCTTGCGTCCCCTCCAAGAACAATGAGCGAACCTCGGCAAATATTTTTATGGCCGATTCGTCGCCAGCTTGCGCGAGGGCACGCGCCTTCCGCGTCAAGAAGAGCGCCCGAAGACGAGGCGACAACCGGTAGTCGCCCTCGATAACCATCTCGGCCAGGTCCAGAGCTTCGGCTGGGCGATTCATAAACCCGGCATGCATGCTGGCGTTTTGCAGCGTAAGCAGCTCCATACTCTTATCGCCCGCAAGTCGCGTGAAGTACAGAGCCTCGTGGTTCATACGGCGCACAACGTCCTGACGGTCTGCGTCGTATGCCAGCCATCCTGCCACTTCCCCGAGTTCCCCGGCGGCAGCAAGCAGATCCTTCCGGATCGCCCGGTCGTAATCGCCTGAGCCGATCTTCTCGTGGACGGCCTCGAAGACCTGCTCGGACAGCCGTGAGATCTCGGCACCGCCGACGCGATTGTCCAGAGACAACAGCTTCTGGATGCTCGTTCGGATTGAATCCAGGTACTTGGTGCCAGCCGGCTCCGGCGTCCACAGGAAGTCAGTCGGTATCAGCTCATGTCCAGCTTGACCGCTCGGCGGAACGACAACGTCCCCTTGGGAGAGCGGGTCGACGTGCTCGGGCGTCACTAGCGCGGGCACCGGTGCGGCAACCTCCCAGGCGCGGTCAGCCAGATCGAACATCGCACCCGGAATGTGAAGACCGTCCGCCACACGCTCGAACACGGCGACCTGCTGTGCCTGCCTACGGCCGGCTACGTAGTCCTGGACGCGGGAGACCGTTAGCCCGCACCGTCGCGCCAGGTGCGACGCAGAGAAGCCCACGCCTCCCCACCGCTTTGCCAGGAGGAGGACCTTGCCGAGGTCCCGACTCGCACAAGCTGCAGCGAAGTCGGGCCGTTTAAGCACGTCACGAGGCAGATAGTCCGCCGGTTGTTCTCTACCCACTCCACTCCCCCTGTTTGTTACTGGCGGGTTTACCTAGCGTGGGTACTCCCCGTGTCCTTATTACAACACCACGACCAGCGGTTTTATGTGGTTATGACAGAAACAGCAGCGCAACCAGGAACCCAACCGAACAGGCCTCGACCGACTCACCGGGGAGTAGCACTACGAGCCGGCCAGTCGACTCTCAACATCAGCGAGCCGCTGCCCGAACTCGGCAAGCTCCGCTCGCAGCTCGGCAACGGTGGCAGCCAGATCGCCGTCGTCGGCCGTCGCAGCGCGACCAGCCTGGACGAACGAGCCCTGTCCGTGCCGGATCACGATGAGCCGCTCAGCCTGCAAGGTCTCGTACGCCCTCTTGGCCGTACCCCGGGCCACGTCATATTTCGTCGCAACGGCCTGGAAGCCGGGCAGTTTCGCTCCTGGTTCGAACTCGCCGTCGGCGATGGCCTTGCGCAGCACGTCAGCAATCTGCAGGTAGGGCGCTCGGCTGTCGCTCGGGTCGAGATTCTGCATGCGACCGATGCTATCGGAGAGTCAACAGAGCTACCTGAGACATGAGAGAGTTGACACTGTTGAACCTCTCATCTAACGTCTCTCGTGTCGCTCAAGTTCAAGGCAGCGCCGCGCAAGAAGCCCCGACCAGTGCTGGAACACCGGCCGGGGCGCACATCGAAACCTCTGGAGTAACGATGCAGTCGCAGGTTACGCGCATGTACCGAGTGAAGGCAGTAGCCGAGATGTTCGATGTCTCGGTAGCCACGATCTATCGGGCGATCGAGTCCGGCCAGTTGACCGCGTTGCGGATCGGCGGCAGCAAGGGCGCGGTTCGCATCCCGGAGTACGCACTCAAGCCGTTCGAAGACGCGTGCGCAATCACGGCCCACCAGGGCCTCACGTCGGCCGCGACCGTCGCGTAGTTAGGACACCCCGGGCGTAGTCAGCGCTCCGCCCCACAGCCCGAAGTAGCTCGGGCCCCTCTCAGGTCGCTGGACCTTCAGTTGCTCAGCAGCGCTGAGGTCAGCTGCACCTTTGTTAATTGAGAACTCAATAGTGAAGCAATACATGCAAGGGCATGCCTGCCCGCGCTCTCCGGTCGCTGAACTGGGGATATGTGAGGTCATACAAGGCTGCCGGGCGCCGTTGTGCGCCGTTCCTCCACGTCACTGAGCGCCCTTGAGCGGGGACATGGCGTGGAGGTTCGGGGACTAACGGACCCAACTACAGGAGGAAACAGATGCAGTTCGATTCGCACGGAGATGGTTCGCCGAGGTACTGCCCGGACGGGCTGGCCGAGACCGTGATCGATGAGTTGCTCATGGAGATGAGAAGCCAGGCGGTGGCTCGGAGCGGGCCTACCGCAGCGCTAGCGGACGGTTCAGCGGCAGAACGCAAGTACCGGCGAGCGGATCGGCGAGTGTACGAGCACGTGGTCCGGCCATTGCCGGTTCGAACCGCTGCGGCCGGGCCGCTGAATGAAGTGGCCTAGCGACCGGACGCCTATGCGGCGGATGACCCGAGTTGCGGTCCAGCCCGGTGGTCCCTCCACCAAGACGTTCCACCGGGCTGGTTCTCCCAACCACCAGAGCGACAGCAAGGAGGTGTTCATGGTAGCGGGTCCAGCCCCTGAGGAGTGGGTTCTGGACTGGGCAGGAGGTGTGTGACCAGGACAAACAGTGTTGAGAGGAAGCGAGACAGAAGATGGCGTTCAAGGTTGAGTTCAGCAGTGGTGGCCGGTCGACGAAGGTGTTTTGCCGGATGTGCGGCCGACAGGTCCGCTCGCGGGTCGGCAACGTGTGTTCCCGGGTCCAGTGCCATGAGCGGTACCTCGCCCGCTACGAGCGTGGCGGGCGGTGACCGGTGATGCGGGTCCGGGGCCGTTGCCAGCAGTGCCACCGGCCGATACCGGAGCCCCACGGCGGCGGGGCTTTCCCGTCAACGTGTGCCCGCTCCGCGTGCCGGGACAAAGACCGGCGCAAAGCCGCCGCCCGTCGCTAAGCGACGGGCCGCCCGTCGCTAAGCGACGCGATCCCGCGCGGTGTGGTCGTCCCTCCACCAAGACGTTCGACCACCAGCACGGTTCACCAACCACCAGAACGACAGCAAGAAGGAGCACCAACCATGCGACCGAAGCAGATCGATCGCCTCATCGAATTGATGACCGCTGATCGTCACGCCCGAGGGTGGGCAGGCAAGCCCGCGAACGGCGCCCTAGCTCGCAAAACTGCGGCGTTGCTGAACGCGGCGAAGCGTAGTTCCACCCCCGAGGAGATATCCACCGCGTACCAGTACGTCAGCAAACACCGGTGAGCCCGGTGGATTCCAACATCGTCGCTGGGCTAACCGTCGCGGGCGCGGTGGCCGGCGTTCTCGTGTGGTGGGCCGGTGCTCGCGCTGGCCGGGCCGCTGAACGGGCGTGGCGCCAGGTGATCCGTACCTGGGCTGTCGCCGGGGTCGCGGTGGTGATCGGGGCCGGTATCTGCGGCGTGCAGTGGCTGGTCATGACCCGCACACCCGAACTGAGTATCGCGGCGGTGCTGTTGGTGTTCGGCATCCCGGCAGTCCTGGCTGGTGCCAGCCTCGCCCGGCTGATCACCGTCACCGCCCTGATCAGCCAGCACGACCGTCGCGGTCATCGTCGTGGCCGCGCACCGAAGAAGAGCAGGCGGAACTGAGGTGACACGACACCTGCGTAGCCGATGAGTTGGACCTGGTCGCCGACCACATCCACTAACCCGACATAGACACAGCGATACACATCTTGCGAAAGGAACTCACAGGACGTGTCTACTCCGAATCCGACACCTGAAATGTATGCACTTAAAGATAAGATCGAAGTCATGATGGCCAACAGGAAAGACTGGCGGCCGGTAGCACGCGAACTCATTACCGAGTTCCGACGGAACGGCGATCACGAGTCAGCTAAAAGGCTCGAACGCCGCGTAGCGGGCACGGACCGCAAATCTGGCGAGCGATAGCTAGACGCCTTCCAGAGCTGGCGCTGTCCAGCCTTCGGAAAGTTGGACAGCGCCAGCTCTCGACCCAGAAGCCGATAGACCGATAGAAGCGAGCAGCGGTGAGTAGCTACAGAATGGTGCAGGTTGTGGACCTGGACCCTGGTGATCGCATTGAGCTGCCGGAAGGGTTGCTCACGGTGGCCGAGGCACCTGGCTTCTACACCGGAGTCGATCCCACCAATCCTCAAAAGAAAGTTCTCGCGATCGCGGCAAAGAACGCGATGGGCAGAAGGCGATACGTGCGGGTCCCGGACTGGAAATACAAAGTCCTTCGTCGCGGCCACTAGAGAACAAGAGATGAGTTGCTTGTGATGTTCAAATCAAACAAGAAGCCTCAGCCGGAACGAGTTTCGGATCAGGTGCGACCCGCTCAGGTTGCGCGGCTGGTCAGCTTGATGAAAGAGAAGGCTTTCGAAGAAGAGCTGATCGTGGAGCACCCGTGGACGAAAACCGAGTTCGAGCGGGTCAGCGCGGCACTGGAATCAGCGATACGCAACAGCTCGCTCGCTGAGATCGCACTGGCCCGGAAGCGGGCGTGATCGCGGTGGACCCTACGAAGTTGGCCCGGCTGGAAAAGCTGTACCGCGCTCGGATCGAGACGAGTGAGCGCCGCGCGCTGCACGAGCTGCGACGCGCCTACCAGGCGTGGGTGTCCTGGGCTGACTGCGTGCGCCAACGCCGCGAACAGGCCGTCGGCGCCCACCACAGCAACCTCGATGACCTGCTCATCAACGACGGCGAATACCGCGCTGCCCTGGACACGGGCGACCCGATCTCAGAGGCCATCGCGGCCCTGGAGCGCCACAAGGAGAAAGGAGGAAAACGATGACCAAGACCATAACCAAGACGCCGGAAAAGACCCGGGCCGCCGCGCGACGGTGGCCACTGTGGGTACTGGCTGTGCCGGCGGCCGTGTCGATCTGGGCTGGATGGGTTGGGCTCGGTGGGATGTGCGGGTTCGGGGTGGTGAAGCTGCTGCCCGGGATCGCTGACCGGGTGGAGCTGAACACGGCGATCACGTTGCCGATCGGGATGGAGGCCTACAGCGCCTACGCCCTCGGCGCGTGGTTGTCCTCACGCACGCTGAGCGCGAAGGCACGCAGCTTCGCGAAGTGGTCCGCGTTCGCGTCGCTGGGCCTGGGACTGGTCGGGCAGGTGGTGTATCACCTGCTCACCAAATGGGGCTACGTCACCGCGCCGGTCGCGGTGGTGGTGTTCGTGGCCTGCCTTCCGGTGTTCGTCCTCGGCGCCGGCGCTGCCCTGCACCACCTGCTCGACGACACCAACCAGCCCGACGCCACCGACCAGGACGCGCCGGTGCCCGCCACAGCAGACGTTGTGGCCGGTCAGCACACCGACGCTGTGACCGCCTCGCTGGCTGCCTCGGTGGCCGCTCTGACTGGACCGCCGGCCATCGAACCGGCGCCCACCGGCGCGCCGGTTGCGGCGGTGCGGAAGCCGGCCAAGCGGGCCGGGCGCAAGGGCCGGCGGCCGCAGCCGCGCAGGTTGCGGGCGGACTACCTGGCCGAGGCCCGCGAGCACCTCGCGGCCGCCGGGGCAGGTGTTGATCCGTCGCCGGTGTGGTGCAAGCGGATGACCGGTTGCTCGGACGGTACCTCGGTGTTCCTCGCGAAGACGCTGCGCGCGGACCTCGCGAACACCACCCACGAGCCCACCCCGAGCGCGGTCGCGAACGCCAGCACGAGCACACCGGCGGGACGGCTCGCGAACCCGACCAGCCAGGAACTCGCCAACAGGACGGAGCGTGCGGCGTGAGCGATCAGATCATCGCGGCGTTGGACCGGGGCCGTAATCCGCGGCATTTGTCGGCGGCCGCGCACGAGATCGGGCATGCGGTCGCCGCGATGGCCAACGGGGCACGACCGAAGCGTGTGTGGTTGAACATCGGGCTGTTCGGCGGGGTCCTCGGCGGAATGTGTGAGACCAACGAGATGCCCAGCGCCCAGTGGCCACGTCGGCGGCAGATCGGCCGGCTGGTGTCGGATTTGGCTGGTCATGCCGCTGAGACCCGGTTTCGCCAGGTGTATCTGGGCATGAGCTTCAAGGCCGCGTTCACCCTCGCCCGAGACGTCTCCGACGGGGACTACCACAACTTCCGTGACTGGCGCCGTGAGTTCGGGCTGGGCCGCGAAGTCACCGAGCGGTGGGCGTTCGACCAGGCCCACCGGCTGCTGGTCCGCGAGGGCGACTACCTCGACCGCTACACCGTCCGCCTAGCCCGCGAGCACCGCCTCAGCGGGAGCGCCCTATGACCCCGACTCCCACCTTCACCGCATCTCCCATCTTCACGGCATTTCCCACGTTCATGGCGCTGGCCGCGCCCTCCACCAAGACGTTGCGGCTCAGCACCTGCTCACCCAACCACCAGACCGACAGCAAGGAACCCAGTCATGAGTGAACAGCCCGTATCCCCGCCGAGCAAAGGACCCACCGCCAACCACACCAACCACGACGAAGCGGTGGCCGAGGGTGGCCGAGTGATCGGCTTCCCGCAGCGCGGCGGCACCGAGCACACCACTCGCGAGGCACCCCGCGAAACGCCTCGCCAGGTCGAGGATGAGGAGGAGTTCATCTACCGGCCGGGGCCGGTGACCGAGACAGACCAGCCCACGTTCGACATCGACGCCGACGGCACGGCCGAGGACACCGGCGTGAGCGGTGGCCGGCGCCCGGGTACAGCGGTGGTGTTGCGTCGCGCCGGGAGCGCCACCGCACGCGGCACAGTGAAGGTCCTCGTGGGGACCCGGGCGGCGGTGACGCACCCGCACACGAAGACCACGGGCAAAGCTGTGGTGCGCAACCTGTGGTACCCGATCACCGGCACCGCCGTGGTGGCCAAGCGGTGGCGTGATGCGCACGGCGCGAACCGCTATGAGCGGATGATGCGCCAGGCCGAACTCGCCGGTGACCGCGAGGCGCTGCTGGAATGGGAATCCCGCGACGTCACCGAGAAGCAGCGCCGTCATGACCGGGTGATGGACTGGGTCCGCTCACCGATCGACCTGATCAAGGCGATCGGTATCGCCATCCTCGCGGTCACCGGGCTGCTACTGGGCCTGGGGGTTTTGCTGGCGGTCGGCAACAAAGACGCCTCGTGGATCCTCGCCCCGATCATCGGGTTGATCAACGCGGTGGTGTTCGCGGTGTGGTTCTTCACCGTCTACGGCGCCACCCTGCTACTCACCGCCACCGCCTGCATGGTCGCCTATCTGTGGAACACCGGCCGCACTCGCACCGAGGCGCCGGCGTGGATGGCACCGACCGAGGTGCGGGCGCCGGGTGAGGTGGTGAACCTGACCCCGGCCATCATGATCGCCGCGCTGCGTGATCTGGGGATCAAGCCACTGCGGGATGCGATCAAGGCCGACCCGGACGCCGGGGCGTGGATGCTGGGGCTGATCACCCGCTACGGGCCCGGCGCGCAGGTCCTGGTCAAGTTCCCGCCCCAGGTCACCGCCGGCCACATCCTGGACAAACGCCCCATCCTCGCGGGGAACCTGGACCGCAAGGCCCACGAGGTCCACATCGAGATCAGCTCCGACTCCGAACGCGAAGCCCTCATCTGGGTAGGCGACTCCGGGGCCCTGGACGGCGAACTGCCGCCCTCACCGCTACTCGATGAGGAGTTCGGGCCAGTCGATGTCTACCGCGACCTGATGCCGTGGGGTGTGGACATCAAGGCCGACCCGGTAGAGCTGAACCTGCTGCAGCAGCACCTGCTGCTGGCGGGACTGTCCAAGCAGGGCAAGACCGCCGCCGCCCGCGCGCTCGTGCTGTGGCTGATGTTGGACCCCTCCAGCCAGCTGTGGCTGGCCGACCTGAAGGGGTTCGGCGACTGGTCGATGTTCGACGGGCTGGCCGAGACCCTGATCGAAGGGGCCGGCGCGGAGAACTTCATCGCCACCTGCGACATGCTCGAAGCCGCCGTAGCCGAGATGGCCCGCCGCTATGAGGTGTGGCGGGAGATGGGCCGCAAGGGCGACATCGCCCGCGCGGACGCTGGTCCTGGTAGTGGGTTCGAGCCGCTGTTCGTGGTGGTCGACGAGGTACAGAAGCTCTACGGCTGCGCCACCGAGCACCCCGACGGCGGCGACATCGGCGGCAACGGCAAGAAGTCCCGTGCCGCTCGGGCCGCGCAGGCGCTGCACGACCAGGCGCGTGCGGTGAACATCCACCTGCTGCAGTTCTCCCAGAACCCCACCAACGCCAACTTCCCCGCGATCGTCCGCGAAGGCGCCATGATCCGCGCCTCGCTGTTCGTGGGCACCGAGTCCATCGCCAAGATGGCCCTCGGTGAAGCGGCGGTGGACACCGGAGCAGCACCCCACGCCCTGCGCCCCGGGCTGGACCGGGGAACCGTCGTGTTGGCTCCGGGTGAGTCGATGGACCTGCCCAATGGTGCCACGCACACCACCGTGCGCACCCACTTCATCAACACCACGCAGGCCCACGACATCGCCGAACGCGCCAAAACCCTCCGGGCCGGCGTCATCCACCGGGCCGAGGCACCGGTGGTCCGGGACCTCCTGGAGGACCTGGCGCAGGTGTTCGAGCCCGACGAGGAACGCGCGAAGGACACCGACCTGGTCGTCCGGCTGCGCCGCCTCGCCGGGCCTGGATACGGCGCCTACGGCAAGAAGTTCACCGGCTCAGCCCTGCGCGCCGAGCTGGCCGAACGCGATGTCGAGGCGAAACAGCGGGACGGCTACTGGTTCATTTGGTCACGCAGCGTGCATGAAGCGCTCGCCGCCGACGGTCAGTGAGTGGATGACCCGTACCGGGTCAAACACCCTCCACAGGGCCGGTTTCGGGCTCTGTGGAGGGACATCCACTGACCCACTGAACCGGATCATGCCCAGTTCAGGGCCAGTGGATGGGCTCAGTGGGTGGCCAAGTGGGGATCCACTTGGCCACCCGCCATCCACTGGCCCGTCCACTGGCAACCCACTGCCCACCACGCTCACACACAGTGACAGAACGGGCCCGTTCCAGCCTCGACCTTCAAGCACCCGGCGGCGGCCACCTACCGGGCAGCCACGCGCCCGGCTCGACCGCTGCCACCGACCGTGCGCCACCACCTCAACACCGAAATCCGGAGGCAATCACCGATGGGCTTCTTCTCCTGGGGAGAACCGACCAAGCAAGACACAACCAAGACACCCGGGCACGGGCGCAGGTACGCGACACCGGACTACGACAAAGCCAAGAAACGCTGGATCGATCCCCGCAAGGTCAAGTGGGCAGACACCCCCGTCGACGAAGCGTGGGTCCGCCGGTACATGCAGAACCCGAACCTGACCAGATCCGTGTGGGAAGGCGGCGACGGTGATCCGTTCGTGGTGGTCAACAAACACGGCGTAGCCGAGGGCTGGAACGGCAAACACCGAGCCACCGCCGCCATGCGACAAGGCCGAAAACTACGCGTCCGCTACTTCGACGTCCGCGACCAGTAGACCAGCACACCCCGGCCCGGTGGTCCCTCCACCAGCCAGCGCACCGAGTCGGGCCCCTCCCAACCACCAGCAACCGGCACCCAGCACAGGAATTCCAAGGAGATCGAGATGAGCAAATGCACATGCGGGACACCGTCAAAGGCCAACTGGTACGTGGAACTGATCATCGGTCGAGGTGACTCTCGAACCGGCACCGAAACCGACTACCAGTACGACTTCTACTGCGACCAGCACCTACCAAACGACGCCGAAATCAAGCTCGGCGCGAGGCTCACAGGCGGCTGGGAAGTACTGGAGTCGACAGTCACCGAGCTGCGTTAAGCCGCCGGTAGTCGGAGGCGGCCGGCGAATAGGCCTCCTGCCCGGAACCGATTCCGGCGCCCGCCCCCACATTCCCCCGGCCTAGTGGTCCCTCCACCAGACACCCGCCAGGCCGAGGTCTGCACCAACCACCATCGAGCATCACGGGAGAACCCCACCATGACCAGGCACTTCTGCACAGTATGCGGCGAACGAGCCATCAACCGCGCACCCAAGACCGGCACGCGCGGATGGGCAGCCAACGTCGAACCACGACGCCTGAGCTGGTCACACGTCGACGGCGAAGCGATGTGCCCTGAGCTGACCTCCACGGGCTACCAACCGAGCATGCCCACCAACTCCTAACCAGCCCCACCCGCCGTACGCGGCGCACACCCCGGCCCGGTGGTCCCTCCACCAGACGCCCCACCGGGCCGGGCACGCCAGCTCTTCCCAACCACCAGACGACAACACCAGGAGCCCCCATGCCCAAATCACGCACCAGCCAGGCATCCCTACTGGCGCTGGCCACACTCGCCGTCACCGTTGCCTCGCTCGCCGTCGCCGCTGAACCCGGCACGACGGGATCGGTCCTCGCGGGCCGGGATGTCGTGGTCTACGACGACAATCCCGCTGAGGGTGAGCAGACCTGCGCGTTCTACCGGCGCCAGGACCCGACCACGGTGTGCACGGTCAGGCCCACCTCGGAACGGCCGTTGATCCGGCTCGGCGGTGGCGACCGAACAGTCGCCCAACCCCGCCACACCACGCCCTCGGCGCCCGCGCTGTGACCCCGCCCGCCCACCACGCGGACCCCGGTGCCGACGCCGGGCTGTTCGACCTACCGATCCCGCACCAGCGCCCCCACGACGCTCCGCCGGCTACTCAACCCGGTCCGAGCACGGGGGCCGGCTACGTGCCAACCAACGATCTCGTGCTGGTCCGTGACGTGCTCGAGAGAGCCGAGGGGTTCGGCTACGTCCTCATCGGCGAGCACCAGCAGGTGTGGCGGCGCCGTGTTCGAGGCGGCCCACACGTCGACCGAGCACCGGTGGTCGAGGCCAACGCTGTGCATCAGCTTCTCGACCGGGGCTTCCTCGCGCTCGGCGCGGTGCGGCCGGTCCGGCACGGCCGCCACGAAACCGCCGCCACATCGGTGCTGCTCACCGCGACCGCGCGCGCCCGGTTGCGCCGCTGGCACATCCACCCACCGGAGGTGACCACCAACCCGACCGCCTACCGAACCCATCACTGACCCGTCCGAGCCATCCCGGCAATCGAGTAATTCGAAGGAGCACTACCTGTCATGACTGGTCTTCCTGAAGTCACCGTGACCGGCACTCTGACCGCTACGCCCGAGCTGCGTTTCACCCCCAGTGGGCATGCGGTTGCCAATTTCACCGTCGCGGCGAACGAACGCCGATACGACAAGAACACCGGCCAGTGGGCCGATGGTGATGCGACGTTCCTGCGCTGCTCGATCTGGCGTGAGGCCGCTGAGAACGTCACCAACTCGCTGAACAAGGGCAACCGGGTCATCGTCACCGGCCGTCTCAAGCAGCGCACCTACGACACCGCCGAGGGCGAGAAGCGCACCGTGTTCGAACTCGACGTCACCGAGATCGGGCCGTCGCTGAAATGGGCCACCGCCACCGTCAATAAGGCAACCCGCACCAACACCACCGCCGGTGCGCCGAAGGCCGAGGACCCGTGGGGTGCGGCGCCGGCCGCCAGCTCGGACGAACCGCCGTTCTGACACACCACCACCGCGCTGTGTCGGTGGGGCCGCCGAATCCGCGCGGCCCCACCGGCTCGGACCCCGCTCTCGCCCTGGCTTGTCTTTGGAGGACACCCGCATGACCACGCCCACGCTCAACCTTGTCCAGCGCGCCCGCCTCGCCGCTGCTCTGCTCGCCGCTGAACGCGGGTGGCGGGTCTTCCCACTGCTACCGGGCAGTAAGCAACCCGCGATCCGGCAATGGGAACAGCGCGCCACCACCAACCCCGACCACATCACCGCCTACTGGCGTGCTCATCCCGACCACAACACCGCCATCGCCACCGGCCCCTCACAACTGGTCGTGATCGACCTCGATCACCCCGACCACAACACCCACCCGGCCGGCGACCCCAACCGCGAACGCACGTCCGGCCGGGTGCGAGGAAAAGACGGCTTGAGCATGGGGGGCGCCACCTCCGGTGCCCACACCCTGACCCAGCTCGCCCGCCACACCGGCGCCACGATCCCGGACACCCACACCGTCACCACACCATCCGGCGGAACCCACCTCTACTACCGGACACCCGCCGGGAGCCGGCTGCGCTCCACCGCCGGCGCGCTCGGCCGCCTCGTCGACACCCGCGCGCACGGCGGATACGTCGTCGCCGCCGGCTCCACCACACCCACCGGCGCCTACGAACTGCTCGACGACCAAGACCCCGCCGAACTGCCCACCTGGCTGCACCAAGCCCTCACCCCCAAGCCGCCACCGACGCTCTCCGGCGGCCCCGAGGTGCCCTCAGACCGGCTCGCCGCCTACATCGCCACCATCACCGCCGACCAAGCCCACCGCATCGCCACCGCCGCACCAGGAGCACACAACAAGACCCTGTTCGTCGCCGCCTGCCGCCTCGGTGAACTCGTCGGAGCCGGCGCGCTCAACCCCGTCACCGCCCACCACATGCTCAAGCAGTTTTCGGCGCACCTGATCACCGCGAACTGTCGATGCACCGAACCCGAAATCGAAGCAACCATCACCTCAGGCCTACGCACCGGCGCCCGCAACCCCCGCACCAACCTGCCCGGCCATCACCAACACCACGCCCACACACGCTGACCCCGCCGGCCGCTGCCCAGCGCCCGGCACCCACCACACCAGCCACTTTCAGGGAGGAGGAACCCGGGTGAACACCGCCCACCTACGCGCCATCCCCACCCACCAACCCACCACAACCACCGCGACCGCGATCAGCGGCCATAGCGATGAGGCTGGGCCGGCGGAGCTGGCCGCACGCGCCGAGGTCGCCCGAGCCCGCCGAGAACTCCCACGCGTCGATGACGCCGTCTGGAACTGCTACCTCGGAGACCTCACCGCCCGCATCGCACCCACCAGCGAAGCCGACCCCATCAACATCTACGCCTCACTGCTCTGCGCGGCCGGTGTCCACCTCGGCCAAAAACCCCGCGTCCAAGCCGGCGACGACCGCCACCCGCTGCTCGTGTGGCCGCTGATCGTCGGCCGGTCCGGCGCTGGACGAAAAGGCGCCGGCTGGTCGGCCGCACGCCGGCTCATCACCAGCGCTGACCCAGAATTCGCCGCCACCAACATCCGATCCGGACTCACCTCCGGGGAAGGCCTGGCGATCATCTTCGCCGAAGACGACGACCCCACCGACGACTCGAAAGCAGGTAACCGCAAGGACCAACCGAAGGCCGGCGGGCTGCTCCCGCCCGGCGACCGCCGGCTCATGGTGTTCGAGCCCGAATGGGCCGCCGTCATGGCCCGCATGCGCCGCGAAGGAAACACCCTCTCCGCCACCCTGCGCGCCGCGTGGGAAGGCGGGGACCTGTCCACCCTCAACGTCACCGCCCGAGTCGCACCCAACAGCCACGTCGGACTCCTCACCCACATCACACCCGACGAATTCCGAGCGAAAGTCTCCGCATCTGATCTGGCCGGGGGCACCTACAACCGATTCCTACCGCTGGCCGTGGCACGTAGCCAGTTCCTGCCGCTATCCACCGGCGCATCCGACAACGTCATCGCCGAACACGGCATCGACTTCGGCCGCCGGCTTACCGAAGGAGCCCAACTCGACACCATCAACCTCACACCCACCGCCACCCAGCTCTGGCGAGAGCTCTACGTCGAATTCGGCATCGACCACGGCGACACCGGACCTGTTGAGCAGTTCCTCGCCCGCACCGCGCCTAACACCCTGCGCATCGCCGCCATCCACGCCGCGATCGATCACACCACCCACATCACCACCGAGCACCTGCACGCCGCCGCCGGGCTCGTCCGGTACTCCATCGCCTCGGTCCGCACCGTGTTCGAGAACAACGAAGACGTCGCGCAGCTGCTCGCCTACATCACCGACGCCGGCCCGGCCGGCCGCACCAAGCAGGACATCACCAGCGGGCACTACGGCGGCAACAAGAAGGCCGGCGACATCAACACCCTGCTCAACCGGCTCATCACCACCGGCGCCATCACCCACGCCCAACGCCCACGCGCTGACGGCAAACCCGGCCGCCCGACAGCGATCTACATCGCCGGCTGAGCGACCCAACGAAGTTAACGAAGTTACGAACTTAGCCCCTGACCAGCACAAACACTCAGACCTAACTTCGTAACCTACGAAGTTAGGTCCGAACAAAACCGCAGGTCAGCCCCTAACTTCGTAACTTCGTTTACTTCGTAACCGGCGCCCGCTTGCGCCACATCCCGCTGACCGTCATCACGCCCGCGCCTGTCGCAGGAGGGCGGTATTTGCCGTGCCCGACGCCCACCCAGCTCGTCATCCCGCCCAACCACACCGAGGAGATCCGTCCTGATGGACAGCCAGAGCAACATCATCCCGACCACCCGGCCGCGCGTCATGCACACCGTCGAGTCAGCAGCCCAGCTGCTCAGCATCAGCCGCACCCGTGTCTACGAACTGATCAAGAACGGCGAGATCTTCAGCGTCCGGATAGGACGGCTGCGCCGCATCCCCGACGACGCCCTACGGGACTTCGTCCGAGCCCTGACCGCCGACCAGCAGGCCGCCTGACCGAGAGGAGACCGCAATGCCACGCAAGCAACGGGAAGAGGGAACCCGGGCGCCCAACGGGGCGAGTTCCATCTACTTCGGTAAGTACGAGCAATGCTGGGTCGGCCGCGTCACGGTCGGTCTCCGTGACGATGGACGCCCGGACAGACGCACCATCAAGCGCCAGACCGAGAGTGAGGTGATAGACGCCGTACGCAAGCTGGAGCAGAAGCGAGAGGCCGGCACGGTGCCGAAGCCCGGCAGCAAATGGCGGGTGGAGAAGTGGCTCATCCACTGGTTGGAGAACATCTCCAGGCCGTCGGTGAAGTACAAGGCGTACCAGGCTTATCGAACCGCCATCCATCGACACTTGGTGCCAGGGCTCGGCCAGCATTGGTTGGACAAGGTCGAGCCGGAACGCTTCGAGAAGCTGTACGCCGGAATGCTGGCGAAGGGCCTCAAGCCCGCCTATGCACACCAGGTGCACCGGACAGCGGTGACTGCGTGGGGCGAAGCGCTACGGCGCGGCTACGTCGCCAGGAACCCAGCCAAGTTGGCGAAAGCGCCTCGAATCGAAGAAGACGAGGTGGAGCCGTTCGAGGCCGAGGAAATCCAGCGCCTCATCAAGACCGCTTTGAGCCGGCGCAATGGTGTGCGTTTCGTAGTCGCGCTGGCCCTCGGTACACGGCAGGGCGAGAGCATCGGACTGAAGTGGCGACGGTTGAACAGCAAGACCAAGGTTCTGATGATTGCTCGGCAGCTACAGCGCCGGACCTGGGAACACGGGTGCGAGAATCCGCACAAGTGCGGCGAGAAGTACCACAAGGTCAAGCCGTGTAACGAGGAGACGTGCAAGCGGCACAAGCGCCGGCCGTGCCCGCCGCCGTGCCCGCCGGACTGCACGAGCCACGCTCGGTGGTGTCCTCAGCGCAAGAACGGTGGCCTTGTGGACGCCGAGGTGAAGTCGAGTGCGGGTCGACGTGGCATCGTCCTGCCGGACCAGCTCTTCACCCTGCTCAAGCAGCACAAGGAGGCGCAAGAGAAGGAACGGGCACACGCCGGTACCGCGTGGGAGGACGGTGACTGGATGTTCGCCCAACTGAACGGCCGGCCGATCAGCCCCGAGCAGGACTTGCGGGAGTGGAAGCAACTGCTAGCCGACGCTGGCGTGCGTAATGCCCGACTGCACGATGCCAGGCACACGGCGGCAACGGTGCTGCTGCTCCTGGGCATCCCGGAGCGTGCCGTGATGGAGTTCATGGGCTGGTCCAACCCGGCGATGGCGAAGCGCTACCAGCATGTGACAGCGGTGCTGCGCAACGACATCGCACGGCAGCTGAATGGGTTCCTCTGGAGCGAATGAGCCCCAAATTGAGCGCCAGGGCGGTCCGGCCGATCATGGTCGGGCCGTCCGGCGCTGGTCAAAGCTGGTGGCCAGGGGCGGGGTCGAACCGCCGACCTACCGCTTTTCAGGCGGTCGCTCGTACCAACTGAGCTACCTGGCCGGGCACGTGCAGCTCATCGAACTGCACGCAGAACAAAGCGACCCAGACGGGACTCGAACCCGCGACCTTCGCCGTGACAGGGCGACGCGCTAACCAACTGCGCCACTGGGCCTTGCGTGTAACCACTTCTTTACTGCTGTACTTCCGATCGTACGGTACTGCTGTCGTGCTGCACTACGTGCCCCCAACGGGATTCGAACCCGCGCTGCCGCCTTGAAAGGGCGGAGTCCTAGGCCGCTAGACGATGGGGACCCAAACCCTCTGTGGGCCGTGGCCTCCAACGGCTTACCGCTGGGAGCGAGGAGAAGCATATGACAGGGGGTCGGAGCCCGATCAACCGACCCCCCACTCCTCGCCCGACCTGCGGTTTCCGCCGTTTTCGGCGTGGTTTCAGCGGCGCACCGGCGGGAGACTGTCCGCCGAGGTTCCGATGAGCCCGAGCATGTCGAGCAGCTGCCGGCAGTCCTCCGAGTCCTCGGCGTTGCGCGCGACGACGATGCGAGCGCGGTGGACCTGGTCCTCCGTCACCCGGTATGCGTCCGCCGCGCTCCGCTGGGAGGGGATCGCCGAGGCCGGCACCTCTCCGCCGTATCGCTGATTGGTCACTTGTGTCGGAACCCTGGCCGATCCACTCATCGAGCGCCTCCCCGTTGGCATGTTCGAGTAACCCCCGTCACCGCGACCAGCACGTTACCGACCACCAGCGTGGTATGCACCCCCCTTCCCGGGTGAGCTGATGCACTATCAGTGACCATTTGGACACGCTGTTGGTCAGCCTTTCCGGTTACCCCCCTGAGGTATACTCGGATGACCACCACGACCTGGAGGACGGCGATGCCGGGCTACGTCGATCAGAAGGACACCCACCTGCGACGCCTGCGGCGGGTGGAAGGCCAGGTCCGAGGCCTGCAGCGGATGGTCAACGAGGACGTCTACTGCATCGACGTACTGACCCAGGTCTCCGCCGCCACGCGTGCGCTGCAGGCCTTCGCGCTGGAGCTGCTCACCGAGCACATGTCCGGCTGCGTCGTCGACGCGGCGCGGGCGGGCGACGAACAGGCCGAGGCCAAGGTCCGCGAGGCGGCCGACGCGATCGCCCGCCTCGTGCGCTCCTGACCCGTCGACGGGGCCGTCCCATCGCGGCGCAATAATCACACCCGACACCGTTCCCCGGAGGACTCGATGACCGTCCAGGCACCTTTTCGCACCAGCGTGACCGTCTCCGGCATGACCTGCCAGCACTGCGTCAGCTCGGTGACCGAGGAGCTGACCGAGCTCGACGGCGTCCGTTCGGTCGACGTCACACTGAGTGACGGAAGCGTCATCATCATGAGCGATCGAGAGCTGAGTGGCGACGAAATCCGCGCCGCAATCGACGAAGCCGGCTACACAGTGACCGACTAGCGATCCCGGGTGTCACCTCATCGAAGCTTTACCGATGTGACTACGATCTAGTGCCGAGCCCATCCCCGATCGCCCCTAAGGTCGCTGCATATGGTGTTTCGCGAACGTCGCCACTCCCGGCACCGTGCCACTGACGCCGACTCGTCGGACGCCATGCCGGACCATGAGCTGGATTCCTTCCTCGCCGCGATCTCGCCCGAGGCTGACGCCGCGCAGTCCGCACAGCCCGCCGCGTCGGCGCTGACCGAACGCTTCGGTTCCGCCCAGGTGTTCCAGCTCCGGCTTCCTTCGTTACGTCTCGAACAGCTGCGCCGCCTCGCCGAGGCGAGAGACATGGCCCCGACCGCACTGGTGCTCGACTGGATCGTCGAACGTCTCGACCAGGAGGACCCGGGCCCCACCACCACTCCGGCACCGCGTCAGGAGTCGAACCCGGCATCGGTGGCCGAGCCGGCCGTGAAGCCGGCCGGGGGTCGTCGACGCGCCGCGTCCCGTCCGCCCACCACCGCGACGGTGGAGCTCGAACCGGCCCGCCAGCCCGCGACCGCCTCGCTCGACATCAGCGAGCCCGTCGCGGCGTTCTCGCCGCTCGACCAGCTGCGGCCCGCCGGTGAGCTCACCCCGGTGTCGACGGCCGACCCGGAGGCGCCGGTGACGCCGCTGTTCCGCAACCCGCCCACGCACTCGGACGACAAGCCGGCGAAGAAGGGCCCGCGCCACCGCGCACCCGAGCCCATCACCAGCCTCCACACCCGCCGCAAGTTCTGACCCCCCGTGAGTGGCGAGTGGTCCTACCCCGAAGGGGCGCCGAAGGCGTAGCAACCCTGGGCACTCACGACAGCTTTTCCGTCGTGAGTGCCCAGGGTTGCTATAGGACCACTCGCCACTCACGAGCTCCCTAGACCGGACCACCACCCAGGAACGGCCGCAGCAGCGCAACCAGCGAGTCCGGCCGCTCCTCCGCAAGGAAGTGGCCGCACTCCGGGATCGGCTCGCCGCTCACGTCGTCGGCGTACTCGCGCCACACATCCAGCACCGGCACCTGACCGAACAGCGCCGACCCGCCCCACAGCGCCAGCACCGGCATCGCCAGCCTGCGTCCGGCGTCGAAGTCGGCGTCGTCGAGCTCGGCGTCGTCCGGGAACGACGCGCGATAGTCGTCGAACCCTGCCCGCAACGCGCCGGGCGCCGAGAAGGAACGCACGTACTCCGCGATCGCCTCGGGCTCCAGCCCGTGCCGGTTGTGTGTCCAGTTGTCGAAGAAGTAGCCGAGGTAACCGGCGACGTCGGCGCCGGCGAGCCGCTCGGGCAGGTCGGGCTGCAGGTGGAACATCCAGTGCCAGTAGCGCCGCGCGATGCCCAGGTCCCAGCGCTGCCAGGTCGCCCTGGTCGGCAGGATGTCCAGCACCGCCAACCGCTCCACCTGGTCCGGCCGGTCCAGTGCCCAGCGATGCGCGACCCGGGCACCCCTGTCGTGGCCGACCACCCCGACCCGGCCGAAGCCGAGCGACTCGGCGAGCGCGGCGATGTCGGAGGCCATCGTGCGTTTGTCGTAGCCGGAGGTCGGCTTGTCCGTCCGACCGTATCCGCGCAGGTCAGGTGCGATCACCGTGTGCTCATGGGCGAGCTGGGGCAGCACCTTGCGCCAGCAGTGGCTGGTCTGCGGCCAGCCGTGGAGCAACACCACCGGCGATCCTTTCCCGGCGCGCAGATAGTGCATCCGCAGGCCGTTGACGATCGCCACCCCGGTCCCGATATCCGTCATGCCTCGACGCTAGAACGTCCTGCCGTCCGGCGCGCCCTGTGCCGCCGCACCGCGTCCCGGTTGACGCACGCGTGCGAGCAGTAGCGCTGCTTTCCGCCCTGGGTGAAGTCGACGAAAGCGCGCCGGCACTCGGCGACCGCGCACCGGCCGAGGCGGTGCATGCCGGTCGAGGTCAGGTGCTGCGCGGCGGCCACCGACGTGACGGATCGCAGGATGACGGCCAGGCTCACACCGTCGTCGCGGTAGTGAACGTGCCAGCCGGACCCGTCGTGCCGGGTGATCCGGGGGTAGGCCACCGAGTCCGCCAGCAGTGCGTTCAGCAGGTTCACCCGCTGGTCCTCGGTGGTCGCGTCGACCACCTCGGCCCACTCCTCCACAAAGGCGCACACGCTCCGGAAGTCGTCGTCGTTCGTCGGCACCGGCGGGCCCAGCCCGCCGGCAGCCCAGCGACGCACGACGTCGTCGAGATCGACCGGGGCCTCGTTTATGAGGTCGATCACAAAGACCAGGAAGTTCCGGTGGTAAGAGTTCGAAGCCACCAGACTATTACACCATCGTCTCGGGCATGCCTCACCTGAGATTGATCGTCACTCTCGCCGCGCTCACCGCCGTCTCCCCGTTCTCCACCGACATGTATGTCCCCGGATTCCCCCAGATCGCGGCCTCGTTCGGGACGTCGGGCACCGCCGTCCAGCTGTCGCTGACCGGCTGTCTCGTCGGTGTCGCCGTCGGACAGATCGTGGTCGGCCCGATGAGCGATGCACTGGGACGGCGGCGCCCGCTGCTGGTCGGCTCGGCGCTGTTCGCCGTGATGTCCCTGGTCTGCGCCCTCGCCGGGTCCGTCACGGTGTTCACCCTGGCCCGGGTGCTGCAGGGCGCCGCGGGCAGCGCCGGGATAGTCCTCGCCAGGGCGGTCATCAGCGACCGGTTCGCCGGGCCCGACCAGGCACGACAGATCGGGCTGCTGAGCATCATCACCTCGGCGGCGCCGATCCTGGCGCCGGTCACCGGCGGTCTCGTACTCGCCATCGGCCCGTGGCGGCTCGTGTTCGTGGCGCTCGCCGTCGCCGGGCTGCTGTTGCTGGCCGCGGTCTGGGCATGGGTCCCCGAGTCGCTCCCGGCGCACCGGCGCAGGACCGGCGGTGTCGTCGCCGCGATGGGCGGGCTGCTGCGACGCCCCGCGCTGGCCGGCTACTTCCTCGTCGTGGCCTGCTGGGGCGGGGCACTGTTCGCCTACATCAGCGGCTCGTCGTTCGTCTTCCAAGGCGTCTACCGCCTGTCCCCCACCGGCTACAGCCTGGTCTTCGCCACGAACGCCGTCGGCATGCTGGTCGCGGGCGCGGTGTTCAGGCGGCTCGCCGGGCGCGTGCGGCTCAACCGGTTGCTCGTCACCGGCACGAGCATCTCCACCGCCGCGATGATCGTCCTGGCCGGTCTGCTCGGCTGCGGCATCAGCACGCTCACCGCCACGTGGGTGTGTCTGTTCGTCATGACGTCCGGCCTCGGGATGATGCTGCCAGCCGCGGTCTCCCTCATCCTCGCGCTCGGCGACGACGCTCCCGGAGCGGCGTCCGGCATCCTCGGCTGCGGGCTGTTCGTGTTCGGCTCGGCCGCCGCGCCGCTGCCCGGCCAGACCGCTCTCTCGACCGCCGTCGTCGTGCTCGGCTTCCTGCTCGCCGCCACGGCCGCCCTGCTCACCCTCGCGCGACCGTGGCGGTATCTCGGCGAGCCGGTCCGGGCCTGATCAGACCGACAGCTCGGCGCCGCACTCCGCGCAGCGCGGGTCATCGGAGTCGACGGTCTCGTCGTCGGCGAACCGGCCGCACTCGGGACACACCCGGTTCACCCAGCAGACCGGGTCACCGCCCTGCGCGGATCGCTCGTTGCTCGTCATGGCCCCTCCCTCGTCACAACACTAGGCTCGGCGTCACATCTGACACAGAACAACGGCGTCGTGGGAGATTGCACGGATGAGTGGCTATCGGGACACGTTCCGCACCAGCATCGACGACCCGGAGGCGTTCTGGGGCGCCGCCGCCTCGGACATCGACTGGTACGAGCAACCGACCCAGGTGTTGGACTCGTCGAACCCGCCGTTCTACCGATGGTTCACCGGCGGAGTGCTGAACACGTGCCACAACGCGCTGGACCGCCACGTCGACGCCGGACGCGGTGACCAGGCCGCACTGATCTACGACAGCCCGGTCACCGACACCCGGCGCAGCTACACCTACTCGCAGCTACGCGACGAGGTCGCCACGTTCGCCGGGGTGCTGACCGGGCTGGGCGTCGAGAAGGGCGACCGGGTCGTCGTCTACATGCCGATGGTGCCCGAGGCGGCGGTTGCGATGCTCGCCTGCGCGCGCATCGGCGCGGTGCACTCGGTGGTCTTCGGTGGTTTCGCCGCCAAGGAGCTCGCGGTGCGGATCGACGACGCTGCGCCGAAGGCGATCGTGTCCGCATCCTGCGGCATCGAGGGCAAGCGGGTCATCGAGTACAAGCCGCTGCTGGACCGGGCGATCGAGCTGGCGACGCACAAGCCGGACAGCATGGTCATCCTGCAGCGCCCGCAGGCGCCGGCCGCGATGGGTGAGCGCGACGTCGACTGGGCCGACGCCGCCGCCAAGGCCTCGCCGGTCGGCTGTACCCCCGTCGCCGCGACCGACCCGCTATACATCCTCTACACCTCGGGCACCACCGGTAAGCCCAAGGGCGTCGTGCGCGACAACGGCGGGCACGCGGTCGCGCTGCGCTGGAGCATGACCAACATCTACGACGTCGGCCCCGGCGAGACGATGTTCACCGCATCCGACGTCGGCTGGGTCGTCGGGCACTCCTACATCGTGTACGCGCCGCTGCTGGCGGGTGCCACCACCGTTCTGTACGAGGGTAAGCCGGTCGGCACGCCCGACGCGGGCCAGTTCTGGCGGGTCCTGTCCGAGCACGGCGCGAAGGCGATGTTCACCGCGCCGACCGCGTTCCGGGCGATCAAGAAGGAGGACCCGAAGGGCACCTTCCTCGCGGACTACGACCTGTCCGGTCTGAAGTACCTGTTCCTGGCCGGCGAGCGGCTCGACCCGGAGACGCTGCGCTGGGCGCAGGATCTGCTGCGCATCCCGGTGATCGACCACTGGTGGCAGACCGAGACCGGCTGGCCGATCGCCGCCAACCCCATGGGCCTGGAGCCGATGGAGGTCAAGCCCGGTTCGCCGACGGTGCCGGTTCCGGGCTGGAACATCCAGGTGCTCGACCCGTCCGGCTCGCAGTCCGAGGCGGACGTGGACGGTGCGCTGGTGGTCAAGCTGCCGCTGCCGCCCGGTGCGTTGCCCACGCTGTGGAACGACGACGAGCGGTTCGTCGCGTCCTACATGTCGGCCTACGACGGCTACTACCTGTCCGGCGACGGCGGGCACATCGACGCAGACGGCTACGTGTTCGTCATGGGCCGCACCGACGACGTGATCAACGTGGCCGGGCACCGGCTGTCGACCGGCAGCATGGAGGAGGTACTGGCCGGCCACCCCGACGTCGCGGAATGCGCCGTGATCGGCGTGGCCGACGCCATGAAGGGCCAGGTCCCGCGCGGTTTCGTGGTGCTGAAGGCCGGAGTGGAGACCGACGAGGAGCAGCTGCGCGGCGAGCTGGTGCAGATGGTCCGCGACCAGGTCGGCGCGGTCGCGTCGCTGAAGGACGTCGCGGTGGTCGCGGCCCTGCCGAAGACCCGCTCCGGGAAGATCCTGCGCAAGACCATGCGGGGCATAGCCGACGGCGCCGACGAGGCGGTCCCCTCCACGATCGACGACGCCAGCGTCCTGGACGCACTCCGCCCGGTCCTGCGCCGCTGACCAGAAGTTCGCACAGAGGCTCTCTACGCCGCACAGAGGCCGGGGCCTCTGTGCGGCGTGCACCCGCTCTGTGCGAACCACCGGCGTTTGCGCAGGTCAGGTTAGGCTTTGCTGGCTATCCAGGGGCCCGGCTTGTGTGCACGATGGTTACTCATGAAGATTGTGGTGGATTTCGATCGTTGTGAGAGCAACGCCGTATGCATGGGTGTGGCGCCGGACGTGTTCGAGGTGAAGGAGGACAACTTCCTCTACATCCTCGACGAGACGCCGCCGGAGTCGGAGCGCGCGCAGGTGGAAGCCGCCGTCGAAGGATGCCCGAAGGCGGCCATCTCCATCCGGGAGGACTGACTCAGCCGGCCAGCTTGGTGGTCAGTGACATCGCGTCGGCGGGCGCGCGGACCTTGACGTCGTTGTCGAAGTAGACGTAGACGTCGCGGTCGGCGTGCCACGCGCTGATCTTCTCCGCCCAGCCGTCGAGTGCGGTGTCGGTGTATCCGCTGGTGTAGAGCTCGGCGTCGCCGTGCAACCGGACGTACACGTGGTCGGCGGCGCTCGGCCGTTCGAAGTACGGCCAGGTGCCCGCCGAGTCGGCGACCACACACGCGACGTCGTGCGCGGTGAGCAGCTCGGTGAACTCGTCGACCTGGAAGCTGGCGTGCCGCACCTCCAGCGCGTAGCGCAGTGGTCGCCGGGCGTCGGTGCTGGTGAACGCCCTGCCGTCGAGCCGTTCGTCGTGTCCGGCGGCCAACGCGGCCGCGGCCTCCGTGTCCCGGGGCAGCGCATCGAAGAACGCCGCGAGCACATCGGGGTCGTAGCGAAACGTCGGCGGCAGCTGCCACAGCACCGGACCCAGCTTCGCGCCGAGTGCCAGCACACCGGATGCGAAGAAGTTCGCCAGCAGGGTGTCGGCGTCGCGCAGCTTCTTCATGTGGGTGATGAACCGGGGTCCCTTGACCGAGAAGACGAAGTCGTCCGGTGTCTGCGCGGCCCAGGACCGGTAGCTGCTCGGGCGCTGCAACGAGTAGAACGAGCCGTTCAGCTCGACACTGCGCAACTTGCCGGACAGGTACTCCAGCTCGCGCCGCTGGGCGAGCCCCGGCGGGTAGAACACTCCCCGCCACGGCGGGTACACCCACCCCGAGGTCCCGATCCGCACGTCACCCACGTCGGGACCCTAGTACGTTCGAGGGCGTGCGAAGTCTGGGTGTGGTTGACGAGTGGCCGGTTGAGCACGTGGCGGTTGCCGTCGTGGGCGCGGACGGTTCGGTGCGGGGCACACACGGGCCTCAGGACCGGGAGTTCCGGCTCGCGTCGGTGACGAAGCTGCTCAGCGCGTACGCGGTGCTGATCGCGGTCGAGGAGGGCGCCGTCGAGTGGGACCAGCCGGCGGGACCGCCCGGTTCGACGGTGCGGCACCTGATCTCGCACACCTCCGGTCTGGCATTCGACAGCGACACGGTGCAGGCACGCCCCGGTACCCGCCGCATCTACTCCAACACCGGCTTCTCGGTACTCGCCGACACGGTGACCAGCTCGAGCGGCATCACGTTCGCCGACTACCTGACCGAGGCGGTGTTCACCCCGCTCGGCATGACCAGCTCCCGGCTGACCGGTTCCGCCGGCGCCGGCGGCATCTCCACCTGCGGGGACCTGGCGTTGTTCGCCGCCGAGCTGCAGGCGCCGAAGCTGATCGCCGAGCAGACCCTGCACGAGGCGACCGGCGAGACCGCCTACCCCGACCTGGCCGGGGTGCTGCCCGGGTTCGGCAGGCAGAACCCGAACGACTGGGGGCTCGGCTTCGAGCTGCGCCACCACAAGACCCCGCACTGGACCGGGCACACCAGTTCGCCGGAGGCGTTCGGGCACTTCGGGCAGTCCGGCACGTTCCTCTGGGTCGATCCGCCGGCGGGGCTGGCCTGTGTGGCACTGACCGACCGCAACTTCGGCGAGTGGGCAGCCTCGGCGTGGCCCGACTTCACCGACGGTGTGCTCGCCGAGGCCGGCTTCGGCGCGAGCCCGGCCGGATGAGGGCACGCGACAGGTACCTGGTTCGGCAGGACGGACGATTACTCGTGTACGCCCGGCGGTGGCGTCAGGTCGGGCTGGCAGCTTTCCTCTGCTATGTCGGGGTCATCGGGCTGCTGCTGGTCGGGGCCAGCGTCCAGGACCTCGCCGTATCGCAGTCACCGGACGCGCTGTGGGGGCTGGTCCTCGGCGGCCTGCTGGTCTGGCTGTTCGGTAAGCCGGGTGTCGCACTCGGCCGCCGCGCCGTGCGCAACGAACCGGTGCTGATCATCGACCGTGCGGGGGTGGTGTTCCCGCGCAGCCCGCTCGGGCGGCTGAGCTGGCAGGAGATCGTCGACTACCGGACGAGCCGGCTGACGCGGCTGACCGGCGGCACACTCGGCTCGATCGCGGTCCGGCTGCGGGTGAGCGAACCCCGCGCGGTCATCGCCAGGGCACCCGAGAGCCGACGCTGGCGGTACCGCGCGGCGACGGCGCTGGTGGGCTCGCCGGTGCTGATCCCACTGACGTTGCTCCCGCTGGACGCCACCGAGCTGGTCGACGAGCTGGACCACTACCGCCCGCGCGTCCAGCGGATGCGGCGATAGCCCGATCCGGTCTTGATCGGAATCACAGGAGTAAAGCTATTCGGATCAGCGATTTTCGGGGCTACGCTCGTCAGACAATCTTGGAAGGATTGCCCTCATGACTCGCGTCCTGCACTCGGTGGCCTGCGCCACGGCCGCTGTTGTCATCGCCCTCTTCATGTCGGCGGGCACCGCCGCCGCTGCCACGCCGTCGGCGCACCTCATGGGTCATCACCACCACCATGACTGGGACTGGGACGACCTCGACAACGTCGACCACGCGAACGCCAAAGAGGTCCTCGACGACTACTTCGGTGACTACAGCCACCGCAAGAGCGACGAGGCCAAGCGAATCCTGGACCGCTACTTCGACCGCTGAGCCACCGTTACGTGCCGATCAGCAGGCGAGGTGGCTGGGCGACGACCGATTCGACGAACTCGAACGCGTCACGGCGTGGAGTCGGCACGCTCGTGCAGCACCCGGTTCGACGTCAGGTCGATGCCTGCCCGTGGGCCCGTGCCGCCGGTGAACACCGGAACGGACGGGCGCGCCGTCGTGCCCGCCTGAGCGGTCAGCCCCCTGCATCACCGATAAATCAATCCTTGCGCATGACACCTTCGCGTTACCGTTGACCGCTGCAGTGCGCGCCGGAGCGGGGGCGTCATGGATCGGTCGGGTCGGGTTTCCAGGCGGACGGCGTTGCGGATCGGTGGTGCCGCGGCCGGGGTCGCGGCATTCGGCGGGTTAGCCGGTTGTTCAGGTGCGCCGAGCGTGGATCCGGTCGACCTGGACCCGGTCGAGCTGGCTCGCACGATGATCCGGTTCGACACGTCGCACAACGGCGACGGCGGGATCACCCGGCCGCACGCCGACATGTTGAAGGACATGTTCGACGCGGCGGGCGCGCAGACCGAGATCCTCAACGTGCCGAAGGCGGACAACGCGCACTTCGTCGCGCGCATCACCGGCACCGGGCAGGGCGGCAAACCACTGTTGATGCTGGGGCACTCCGACGTCGTGTCGGTCGAACGGGACCGGTGGTCGGTCGACCCGTTCGGCGGTGAGGTCGTCGACGGCTGGCTGTACGGCAGGGGCAGCCTCGACATGAAGGGCGCGAACGCCGCATTCATCAGCGCGCTGCTGCGGCACGTCCAGGAGGGCACCCGGTTCGACCGGGACATCATCTTCCTGTCCGACTGCGACGAGGAAGCAGGTCCGAGCGGCACGCGGTGGCTCGCGCGGTCGCACTGGTCGACGATCGACGCGGGTGCGGTGATCACCGAGGGCGGCTGGATCCTGACCAGGTCCGACGGCGTCACGCCGATGCTGGCCGGCATCACCGTGCAGGACAAGTCGGCGACGAACGTGGAGCTGGTCGCGCGCGGCACCACGACGCACTCGTCCAAACCGATGCCGGACTCCGCGATCATCCGGCTGGACCGGGCGATCAGCCGTCTCGCCGACTACCAGCCGCCCGCGACCCTCGCCCCGGTCGCCCGGCCGTACTTCGAGGCGCTGGCCGCCGCCACCGACAACCCCGCGCTCGCCGACGCGCTACGGCTCCTGCTGAGCACCGCCGACCAGACCGAGCGCAACAGAGCAGCCGATCTCGTGGTGTCGCTCAGCCCGTACCCGTGGCTGCACAACGCGATGCTGCGCCACACCGTCACCCAGGTCATCCAGCAGGCCGGCTACCGGACGAACGTCATGCCGGGCTCGGCGACCGCGACGATGAACCTGCGTCTGCTGCCAGGCGGCCAGCCGGTCGCCGAGACGCTCGACCAGATGCGGGCCGTACTCGGCGCGGAGCCCCAGCTGGACCTGCGGATCAGCACGAAGGGCACCACGCAGGCCCCTGACCAGCTGCTCGT
Source organism: Actinospineispora spinosispora DSM 44797 (assembly GCF_000429025.1). GTDB lineage: Bacteria > Actinomycetota > Actinomycetes > Mycobacteriales > Pseudonocardiaceae > Pseudonocardia > Pseudonocardia spinosispora. The sequence continues at coordinate 261,046 of NZ_KE386837.1, read as the reverse complement.
CCAGTACCAGCAGCGACTCGCGGACAGCCCGTCGAGCACCGACACCGACGTCTACCGGCACCTGGAGCAGAGCCTGCGCGACACCTACGGCGGCATCCCGGTCGCGCCGGGCCCGTTCGAGGCGGGCACGAGCGCCGGGCCGTGGCGCGAGCGCGGCATCCCGGTGTACGGCATCTACCCGTACGCGGTGGACAACGACACGATGGTCCGCATGCACGGCAACGACGAACGGATCCGGGTGGACGCGCTGCGTCGGGGCACGGATCTGATGTACCGGTTCCTCGGGAGTTTCCGCGTGAGCTAAACGGATTGGCAGCCTTGGCCGGTGAGCTGGGATCATGGGGTCACCATGCACATCAGTTACCCGCCGGAGTTGCCGATCACGGCCAGGCGCGACGACCTCGCCGACGCCATCAGCAACAACCAGGTGGTGATCGTCGCCGGGGAGACCGGCTCCGGTAAGACCACCCAGCTGCCCAAGATCTGCCTCGAACTGGGCCGGGGTGTCACCGGCAAGATCGGCCACACCCAGCCGCGCAGGCTCGCGGCGCGCACGATCGCCACCCGCATCGCCGAGGAGCTGGACACCCCGCTCGGCGAGGTCGTCGGGTGGAAGGTGCGGTTCACCGACCAGGTCTCGGCCCGGACCCAGGTCAAGCTCATGACCGACGGCATCCTGCTCGCCGAGCTGGGCCAGGACCGGATGCTCAACCAGTACGACACGTTGATCATCGACGAGGCGCACGAGCGCAGCCTCAACATCGACTTCATCCTCGGCTACCTCAAGCGGCTGCTGCCCCGGCGGCCCGACCTCAAGCTGATCATCACCTCGGCGACGATCGACCCGGAACGGTTCGCCGAGCACTTTGGCGAGCCGGGTCGACCCGCGCCGATCATCGAGGTGTCCGGCCGTACGTATCCGGTCGAGGTGCGCTACCGGCCGCTGACCGACCCGGACAGGCCGGACGACGACGAGCGGGACCAGCCGGAGGCGATCGTCGCCGCGTGCCGCGAGCTCGCCGCCGAGGGCCCGGGCGACATCCTGGTGTTCCTGCCGGGTGAGCGGGACATCCGGGACGCGACCGAGACGCTCGCCGGTGCGATCACCGCCGATGGAACCCGGGGGCTGCTCCGCGACACCGAGCTGCTGCCGCTGTACGCCCGGTTGTCCAGCGCCGAGCAGCAGCGCGTGTGGGGACGGCCCTCGCAGGGTGTGTCGCGGCGGATCGTGCTGGCCACGAACGTCGCCGAGACGTCGCTGACGGTGCCGGGCATCAAGTACGTCGTGGACACCGGCACGGCGCGCATCTCCCGGTACAGCCACCGCACCAAGGTGCAGCGGCTGCCGATCGAGAAGGTGTCGCAGGCTTCGGCGAACCAACGTGCCGGGCGGTGCGGCCGTACGAGCGATGGCATCTGCATCCGGCTGTACGCCGAGGACGACTACGACGCGCGCGACCAGTTCACCGACCCCGAGATCCTGCGCACCAACCTGGCCTCGGTCATGCTGCGGATGATCTCGCTCGGGCTGGGCGAGGTCGCGGACTTCCCGTTCGTCGATCCGCCGGACAAACGCGCCGTCACCGACGGCGTCAACCTGCTGCACGAGCTCGGCGCGGTCACCGGCACGGATGCCGGCCCGCAGCGCAAGATCACCGAGATCGGCCGTTCGCTGGACCGGCTGCCGATCGACCCCCGGTTCGCCCGCATGCTGCTGGAAGCCGGACGCAACGGTTGCGCCGCGGACGTGCTGGTGATCGTCGCGGCGCTGTCCATCCAGGACCCGCGCGAACGTCCGGCCGACAACCAGCAGGCGGCCGACGCCAGCCACGCCCGGTTCGCCGACCCGCGCTCGGACTTCATGGGCTACCTGAACCTGTGGCGCTACCTGAAGCAACGGCGCGCGGAGCTGAGCAGCAACCAGTTCCGCCGCATGTGCCGACAGGAGTACCTGCACTACCTGCGTATCCGGGAGTGGCAGGACCTGCACGGGCAGCTGCGCCGGGTGTTGCGCGAGCTGGACATCTCGACGACCGAGTCGGACGACGAGACGACCGATCCGAAGGCGATGCACCAGTCGCTGCTCGCCGGGTTGCTGTCGCACATCGGTCTGCAGACCGAACCTCCGACGTCGACCAACAACCAGCAACAGAACCGCAACCGGCAGCGTGCGCAGCAGCGCCAGCGCAACACCTACCTGGGTGCGCGCAGTGCGTCGTTCGCGATCTTCCCCGGTTCGGCGCTGTTCCGGCGACCGCCCCGGTGGGTCATGGCGGCCGAGCTGGTCGAGACGTCCCGGCTGTGGGGCCGCACGGTCGCCCGCATCGAACCGGAGTGGATCGAGCCGCTGGCCACGCACCTGGTGCGGAGCACGTTCTCCGAGCCCGCCTGGTCGGCGAAGCGGGGCGCGGTCATGGCGCACGAGCGGGTCACCCTGTACGGGGTGCCGATCGTGGTTGACCGGCTGACCACCTACACCTCGGTCGACCCGGAGCTGTGCCGGGAGCTGTTCATCCGGCACGCGCTGGTCGCCGGTGAGTGGCGCACCCACCACCCGTTCTTCCATCGCAACCGCGAGCTGCTCGACGAGGTCGGCGAATGGGAGCAGCGGGCCCGGCGCCGGGACATCGGCATCGACGAGCAGACGCTGTTCGAGTTCTACGACAAACGCATCCCTGAGCGGGTCGCGTCGACACGGCATTTCGACCGCTGGTGGAAGACCGCGAGCCGGGACAACCCCGATCTGCTCACCATGACGTTGGAGGAGATCACCCACCACGACGGGGTGTCGGAGAACGACTACCCGTCGTTCTGGTCGACCTCGACGCCCGGGGCAGAACAGCCCGCGCGGCTGGCCCTGAACTACGAGTTCGAGCCGGGGACGCCGGACGACGGGGTCAGCGTCGACATCCCGCTGGCGCTGCTGCACCGGGTCGACGAGGCGGCGTTCAGCTGGCAGGTGCCCGGGCACCGGGAGGAGCTGGTCACCGCGCTGATCCGGTCGCTGCGCAAGGACCTGCGGCGCAACTTCGTGCCGGTGCCGGACACGGTGCGGGCGGCGCTGACGATGATCGACCCGGCGCGGGGTTCACTGCTGTCCGAGCTGAGCAGGGTGTTGCGGCAGCTGGCCGGGGTGACGGTGCCGCCGGACGCGTGGCGCTGGGACCACGTGCCGGATCACCTGCGGATCACCTTCCGGGTGATCGGTGAAGATGGTGCCGTCGTCGGAACCGGCAAGGACTTGGCGCAGCTGCGTGACCGGTTGGCGCGCAGGACCAGGGCGGCGCTGTCCGAGGCGGCGGGTGCCGAGGTGGAGCGGACCGGGGTGCGCGCCTGGTCCGACCTGGGCGCGGAGCTGCCGCGCACGGTCCGCCGGGAGCGCGACGGCTACCAGCTGGTCGGCTACCCGGCGCTGGTCGACGCGGGTGAGTCGGTGTCGGTGCGGGTGATGGCCTCCGAGGTCGAGCAGCAGACCGCGATGAGCCGGGGCACCCGACGGTTGCTGCTGCTGAACTCGCAGTCGCCGGTCCGGCAGGTCCGCCGGAGGCTGAGCAACACCGACTCGCTGGCGCTGAGCCGGGGCCCGCACGGTTCGTTGGACGCGCTGCTGGCGGACTGTCTGGACGCGGCGACCGATGCGGTGCTGGCCCGCGCCGGAGGTCCGTCCTGGACCTCCAGCGGCTTCGAGCGGTTGCTCACGGCGATGCGCACCGGGCTGACCGGCGCGCTCGTCGACGTGGTCGCCGGTGTGGTGTCGGTGCTCGCGGCCCACACGGAGGCGGAGGCCCGGCTGGCCGACGTCCGGTCGCCGGGGGTGGAGTCCTCGCTGGCGGACGTGCGCGCCCAGCTGTCCGCGCTGGTGTACCCCGGTTTCGTGGCGGCGACCGGCGCGGACCGCCTCGCCGACGTGGCGCGCTACCTGCGCGCGACGTCCCGTCGTCTGGAGACGCTGCCCCGCGAGCCGACCCGCGATCGGGACTGGATGGCCAGGGTGCAGGAGGTCCAGGTGGCCTACCAGGAGCTCCTGGACGCGCAACCGGCCGGCACACCGCCACCGCCCTCGGTCACCGAGATCCGCTGGATGATCGAGGAGCTGAGGGTGAGCTTCTTCGCCCAAACCCTGGGCACCCGCTACCCGGTGAGCGAAAAACGCATCTACAAGGCACTAGACGACCAACTCCCGTGACCCCCACCGCCCGGACAGGGCGACTTCGCAGAGCTTCGTGTTGCGTCGCAGACGCTGCAGTATCTGCGACGCAACATCAGAGTCTGCGAAGTCGCCCTGCATCAGGCTATGCGAGCCATCGCCTCAGCGGCCCAGGTCGAGGTCCGCGCCCTCGATCAGCTTCCAGGTCGGTACGCGGACGGCCGGCCCGACGTCGTCCCCGAGCAGCGCGCAGCGCCGCAAGATGCGACGTCGATGTGCTTCGAGAGCAAGATCGCTCGCGGCGCCGTCGTCAACCACCACGGCGACCTCGGCTCCCTCCATCGGGACCATCGCGTCGACCCGGTGTCCCCGGCGTGACACTCCGAGCCGTACGTCGAGCCCCGTCTGGCGGAGGAGTGCGCCGTAGAGCTGGTTGGCCCAGCCGCCGGCGCTCGCCGATTCGGAGGCACCGTCAAGCAGGACCCTGACAACCTCGGAACGGCTCCGCCACAGCTCCAGATCACCCACCACGAAGAGGTTAGAACGCGCTCGGGTGATGGCGACATTCCACAGTTCGTATTGCTTGTTCATCCAGTTCATGGCACCGGACGCATGCTCACCTCGAGCCGTCAGGGACAACAGCATGACGTCACGTTGACCGCCTTGGAAGGTATGCACGGTCGCCGAGAGAAACCGATTCTCCTCGAGCGGGCCACACCGCTGCTCGACCCGTGCCGCGATCAACTTGGCCTGAGCGGTGAACGGCGTGACCACACCGATACTCGCCTCGGGCGGAAGCGCGTCGAGGAGCTTCGATACCTCATCCACGACCCGTTCCGCTTCCACCGCGTTGGTCCACGACTTTCTGCCCGATCCACGCCGAGCCTCGCCGCACACGTCCGATCCCCGCACCGCCGGGCCCTCGACCGACGGCCGACCGCGAATATCGGTCAGCACGGTCCAACGGCCACCGTAGAACAGCCGGCTGGCAGCGTCCGCGATGTCCGGGTGGCAACGGAAATGCTCGTCCAACAGCACCGGGTCGCCGTACGCGCGCGCGGCGGCATCATAAGCCGAGTTCGTCGCCAGCAGCCCGCGTTCCTCCAGCCAAGAGGCCGACAGACGGTGCCGACGGCGAATCCGCGCCGCTTCGACCGCGTCGACCTTGGTGATCGCGCTGAGCTGCATCGGGTCTCCGATGATCAACGCCCGACGCGCCCGGAACAACAAGGGCAGCGCGTTCGAGAGCGAGCACTGGCTGGCCTCGTCGATCACCACCAGGTCGAACAGCTGGGGATCGGGCGGAAAGCGTCGGACGGACAAGGTCGTCACCGCCCAGGCAGGAACTCGATCGAGAACCTTCCGCACCAGAGGCCAGTCAGGTTTGCGTCTGACCATCATTCGAAGCAGCTCGTCGATTGCCCCGCGTCCCGAGTGCGCCGATGCGCGCACCTGGGCGCGGACCAGCTCCGTGGACGTGAGTTGGACCCCTAGTGCCGCTGCGTCGACGGCGATCGCTGCTTCCCGATCAGGACGCTGTGCCATCGCCACGGCCCTGGCACCGGCCTGCTCGTGCAGCGCTTCGGCAACGACCAGGAGGGCCTGGCATCCGTTCTCGTCGGCCTGCCGTTCGTCCACGCCGGCCTGTCGCATGAGCCGACGCCGACGCCAGGCCGCGAACCACGATGCGTCGGCGGCTCGACGCGCCCGACGCACCCATCGGCCAGGGTCGGGCTCGATCCTCTGCCGCAGACTCGCCAGGTCGACCCTCAGCTGGCTCGCCCGCTCGAGCAGCTCGGTCGCCGTTCGGGCAAGCGCCACCTCCGCCCATGCTCCTTCGGCCAGCTCCCGATCCAGTTCGGCCATCGTTTCGGTTGCCTGATGCAGCTTTGCTCTCGCCGTGTCGACGCTGCCCTGCGGCGGCGCGGCGAGGGTGCACAACGACTCGAGAGCTTCCTTCTCGATATCGGGTCGGTCCTTGTCCCTGGTACGCACCAGCCCGCCCGGGGCGAACTCGGCGAACTTGGCACAGACCTCGTTGACCGCCGCGTGGTTGTTCGACGCGAGAAGCACCTTCTGGCCGTTGGCGATCGCGGTGGCGATCACATTGGTGACCAGCTGGCTCTTACCCGTGCCCGGCGGACCGGTGGCAACCGTCAACGGTTGGGTCATCGCCAGACGGAGCACCGTGCGCTGCGTGTCATTGGCCGAGTGCGGGGTGACCATACGAGGCTCGGGCACCTCAGGACGCGGCCATTCCGAGCGAGGCCGGGCGAGTAGACCGAGCGCAGTCCCATCGATCTGCGCCGCTTTCCCCGTGATGACGGCCAGATCTTCGCGCAGACCTTTGGTGAATTTGTCGTTATCGACCGCGGTGAACAGCACTGCGGCGTTCCGGGCTCCCTGACCTGGGCTGTTGAGGTCGAGCCTGGAGGACAACCGTTCCGGCTCGAGTTCTTCGACGCAGGGCATACCGAAGTCCGTGGCCAAGATCGCGCGAGCCTCGAGGCCCAGCCTGCCATGCTCGCCGGCCAGCCAGGCCGGCTCGTAGCTGTCGATGAGCTGATCCGCGGTCTCGGCATCCAGCAACTCACGAGCCAACTCCGCGTTGGGCAGTACCGGGCCGAAAGGACGCAACCGCTGTCGGTCGGTGACTTCCACCCGCCGGACGAACAGCGGCGCGAACCGCTGTCCTCCGGCACCCGCGCTCTCGTTCAGGACAACAGCCGGATAACCCGTCCACAGCTCCGCATTGGGGTCGCGCCCGGCCAACCAGCCTTCCAGGTAGCTGGGAACCGGCATCTCCCCGTCGTCGAGGGCCCCGCTGATCAGCCGTTCCTCGCCGGTCAGACAGACGAACGCCCCACCGCCATCACGGGCATCGAGTAAGCGGCGCTCGCTACTCTCCGCCAACACGTGGTCCTGGAAGTAGGCCAGCAGTCGCCGCCAGTCAGGCGTCCCTGGCAGCGCCGTGGGGCGAGCGATGGGCTCGACCGGCTCGACACTCGTCGGACGATCGGACGGCCGAGGCCCACGGGGCGCCTCCGCTATCGTCATCCTGCCGTCGACCGCGAATGCACAGTAGAGCGGCGTCTGCGGTGGCTGCAGCCGCTGCATCTGTGTCTGGACGTGTTCCTGCAGCTGAGTCACGCTGACCTGCCCACCCCGTTGCGCCGTCCCGCCGAGCCCGGTCCACAACGCATCAACGATCACCTCGGTGAACCGCGAAGGACGCTGCCCGTCAGGGCCTTGGACACCGCTGAAGGACAGCTCCGTCGGACCGGATGAAGACAGCACGAAGACACCACTCGACGCCGCGCCATTCACGCCCTTCGCCACAGGCTGGCCTTCGCCCGGCAGTTCCTCGCGCACCCGGAAGCCGTGTACGAAGCCGCCGCTCAGACAGCAGTCGAGAATGGCCACCTTCTGGGTCGCCCGGCACACCTCTAACAGTTCGTTCACGAAGCTGGCTCGGACGCCGCTGGATTCCGGCCGCTTCGGATCGGTATCGGTGGCCGCGAAGAAGAACTCTCCGGTGGTCCGAGATGCGCGTAGCCCGTGTCCGGTGAAGTACACGAGTGCCAGCCCGTCCGGGCCGACCGAATCAAGGAACTGCCCGATCTCGTTGCCGATCTGAGCCGCCGACTGGTCGAGGACGATCCGGACATCGGTATAGGCCCCGATCTCACGATCCCGGAGCACCTCGGCCAGTGCCGACACATCGACCGCGCAGGACGGCAGGTCGGGCAGCTCCTCGTACTGGTACCGAGAGGTACCGACCAACAGGGCATGGCGTGGCCGATAGGTCATCGGGCATCAGTGTTGTCGGTTTCCGGCTCTGCCAGGAGTGTGCCTTCCAGCATTCGCAGCTGCGCGACCGAAGACTGACCGTCGAGCACAATACGAATTCCGTCTTTCTCTATCACGACGTGGTTGTTCTTGTTCCGTTCGAACCAAGCCCGTAGCGCGGGCTCGGCGAATTTCAACGCCCAACCCACAGTAACTGTGACACTCAGTATCTCCGTTACCCCTTTAGCCCCGATCGCATCCAGTTGGGCGACTTCAAGATTTGCCTCGACGCCACCGAAATCATCGAGATGCTCGCGGAGCTGACGAGTCAGTCGCTCCGCTCGGAGCGGGTTACCTGCTATTTCCACCGTGAGACGTACCGCGGTCACGTTCTCCCCTGTCGCCGGCGACGCAAGCCCCCGTGTCGCTCACGTCGTGTCAGTCGTATCGCCACCCAGACTGGGCGCCCACAGTCTTCCAGGAAATCACGTAGCGATAGACAGGAACGAAGAAAACTCGACGATTGGAGCAAAATACACTTCAGGCTAATACCGTAAATGACAGATGCCCTCTCCCGGATTTCCGGGAGAGGGCATCTGTCATTTCAGTCGCGCAGTGAGCGGCAAAAAAAGACTTTAGAGCTGCCAGGAGCGGAGCCAGATGGTGTGGGGGGACTGCAGGAGGCCCGCCAGCGCCGCATCGGTCAGGACGCTGTCGGTGTCCGTCACCACGTAGCCCTGCTCGCCCCGGGTGGACAGCGACTGGCCGATCACGTTGACGCCGGTGTCGGCGAGCAGGTGGTTGATGCCTGCCAGCACGCCGGGGACGCTCACGTGCAGGTAGCCCATGCGGAACGCACCGGACGGCTGCGGCGCGGCCACCTCGGGCAGGTTGACCGACAGCGCGGTCGCACCCGAGTTGACGAAGCCCAGCAGCTTGTTCGCGACGAAGTAGCCGATCTCCTCCTGCGCCTCCTGCGTCGACCCACCGACGTGCGGCGTGAGGATGACGTTGTCGAGCCCGCGCAGCGGCGAGTCGAACTGCTCGCCCTGCGCCTTCGGCTCGATCGGGAACACGTCGATCGCCGCGCCGGACACGTGCCCGGACTGGATGTTGTCCCGCAGCGCGACCTCGTCGACGACCATCCCGCGCGAGGCGTTGATGAACACCGAGCCCGGCTTCATCCGGTCGAACTGGTCCGCGCCGAACAGCCCCGCGTTGCCGGGCCTGCCGTCGACGTGCAGGCTCACGATGTCCGCCTCGGCGAGCAGCGCGTCCAGCGAACCGACGCGCCGGGCATTGCCGTGCGCCAGCCGGTCGGCGGTGTCGTAGAAGATCACCCGCAGCCCGAAGGCCTCCGCGACGTTCGACAGCTGTGTGCCGATGTTGCCGTACCCGACGATGCCGAGGGTGCGCCCCCGGACCTCGTGGCTTCCCTTCGCCGACTTGTCCCAGATGCCCTCGTGCATCTTCTGCGTCTTCTCCGGCAGCCGCCGCGCCAGCGCGATGATCTCGCCGAGCACCAGCTCGACGACGCTGCGGGTGTTGGAGAACGGCGCGTTGAACACCGCGATACCGCGCTCGGCGGCGTCCGCGAGGTCGACCTGGTTGGTGCCGATGCAGAAGCAGCCCAACGCCTGCAGGTCCTTCGCCGCTTCGAGAACGCGCGGCGTGATCCTGGTGTTGGAGCGGATGCCGAGCAGCGACACCCCGGGCAACTCGTCGACCAGCTCGTCCTCGGTCAGTGAGCGAGGACGAGCGTCGACCTCGAACCCGGCGCGGGTGAACGCTTCCACCGCGACCGGATGGATGCCCTCGAGCAGAAGTACCTTCACGTGATCAACCCAGACTGGCTTCGTGTCATGCGGCGTGGTGGGGGCCGCTGCATGACCCTAGCGGCACAAATATGATCCGGCAGCCGGGTTCATTCGTGGAAGTCGGGTACCGGTTCGCGGGAGAAGTCGGCCCGGCCACTCGGCTCCTCCCACTTCTCCTGCCTGCCCAACGCCGTGAGGTCCAGGTAGTAGTAGGAGCCACCGGTCTGCTCGGCGCCCCGGCCGTACGTCGAATATGTGTGGAAGATCGCGTCGCCGTTGCGCAGGAAACAGCTCATCCCGGGCTGTTCGGACGGCTGCTGACCGCTGAAGTAGTACTCGGTGCCGCTGTCCCGGTGCTCGTCGACGGTCTTGTAGTTGTAGATGACCGGCGTGACCGAGTCGTCCATCGTGACGGCGTAGTCGTAGTTGAAGTCGCTGCCGTGGGACGACACCCAGGTGATGTCCCAGCCCTTGCGCCGTCGGTAGTCCTCGATCTTCGCGATCGGGGCGCGCGAGACGTGCACGAGTGCGGTGTCCCTCGTCGACAGGTGCTCGACCAGGCCCGGTGACCGCTCCTCGATGCCGGCCGTACAGCTCGGGCAGGCGTCGTCCCAGCTCGGGTCGAACATCACGTGGCTGACGATCAGCTGGCGATGCCCGTCGAACAGGTCCAGCAGCGTGGCCTTGCCGTCCGACCCCTCGAACAGGTACTCCTTCTCGACCTCGACCATCGGCAGCTCACGCCGGCGGGTGTTCAGCGCATCGCGTGTCCTGGTCAGCTCCTTCTCCTTGGCCAGCAACGCCTTGCGCGCCACCAGCCACTGCTCGCGGGACACAACCTGAGGCAAACTCATGACCTGCTCCTCTGCTCGCGGATCCCCCTTGCCTGTACTGACCCGCGAGAACCGGGCAAGTCATCGGTGACCGGGCGGGAAACTTTCCTTCTCAACGACCGTTCGCGTAGATCCTCCGGTCGTCGGACACGTACGGCGCCTGCTGACGAGCCCCCGCGACGTACAGCGCCACGGCGGTGCGTCGGCCGGTGACGTCGAGCTCGAACCTGGTCACCCCCGCCGCGAGCACTCCAGGATCGCTGCTCAGCACCTCCGCGTACCGCTCGGCGGGCGGCAGGCTGGACGTCACCAGCGCGGTCGTCGAAATCTCCTCGGCCCGCACCGCATGCACGGCGTAGACGATCAGATTCACCACAGCTCCCCTCAAGCTGATATTGTATATTCGCTTCGCAAGCCTAGCAGTAGATCCAAAATGTAGATACATCTACGGCATCGGAGACCTGGATGACGGACCCGACCAAGACGGTCACCATGCAGAAGCGCCAGCTGGGCAATGAGCTGCGGAAGCTGCGTGACGCGGTCGGACTGCGCCAGGACGAGGCCGCCGAGCACCTCGGCAGGAACCCGAACAAGATCAGCCGACTGGAGAACGGCAAGGTCAGCGTCACCACCCTGGAGCTGGAGACCCTCCTGTCGCTGTACAAGGCGTCGGAGAAGGACAAGGTGTGGTGCCGCGAACTCCAGAAGGGCGCGCGACGCCGAGGCCGGCCCCGGAGCGAAGCCGCGCTCTACCGAGGACCGCAATGGTTCCGCGCGTTCCAGGACTTCGAGCGCAGCGCGACCGAGGTGATGGTCGTCGGGTCCGAGGTGATCCCCGGCAACATGCAGACTCCCGACTACATCCGGGGCATCTTCGCCGGCGGCGGGAACGATCCCAACAACTCCGACGTCGACGAACACATCCGGCTCCGCCAGGAACGCCAAGCGATCCTGACCAGGGAGAACCCACCGGAGTTCTCGTTCGTACTCAGCGAGTCGGCCCTGCGGCGGCAGATCGGAACCCCGGACGTCATGGCGGCGCAGCTGCGGCACGTGGCCGAGCTTGCGCTGCTGCCGAACGTCACTGTCCAGATCATCCCGTTCGACACCCAGTCCTACGCGGCACTGGGCTTCGGCTTCACGATCTTCCGCTTTGACACCGACACCAGCACCGACATCGTCTACATCGGTATCTACGGAGACGCCCTCTATCTCGACAAACCGTCGGAGGTCGTGCGCTACACCAACCTCGTCAACCAGCTCTATCGCGTCGCTCTCGGTCCGGTCGAATCTCGTAGCTTTATACTCAATTTGGCAGGCCAGATCGAGTGAAGTTGCGTCAGGAGGGCTGAGCTGCGGATGACCGACTCCAACGTTGAGTGGACACATACCCGGTTCATCAAGTCGTCCTACAGCCACGACGACGGCGGCGACTGCGTCGAGATCGGCATCTTCGGGACCACCGTCGGCGTGCGGGACTCGAAGCTCGGCTCGTCCAGCCCGGTCCTGGAACTGACCCGCCCCGCCTTCGCTACCTTCCTCGCCGAGGTCGCTCGCTAAATCTCTCGGCCGTCGCCCAGCTCCCCGCTAGCGTTCCATGCCATGAGTCGGGGCAGCTGGAAGGACGGGCTCGGCGCCATGGCGGCGGCCATGATGGCGCTGTGGCTCGACCCTGCGTCGGGCCCGTCCGACGCAGACGACCTGCCGAGGCGGATCAGTCCCGGTGTCCTGGTGATCTGGACGGTGCTGGGCATCGGCATCGCGGCGGTGATCGTGACGGTCAAGCTGGTCTTCGGCGAGCCGACGCCGCTGCTGGTCTGGTCGATGATCGCGCCGATGGGGTTGCCGCTGCTCATGGCGTTCGTACACAGCCAGCCGCAACCGGCCACGTCGCTGCTGCTGAGCATCGCGGCGGGCGCCGTGACCGGTGTCGTGATCGGCCTTGCCGCCGGTTCCCTGTCCGGCTGGCACTGGGCGACGTTCATCGGCATGGCGGCCGGCGCGCTGGCGGCCGCCGCGACCTTCGGGATGGTCGCGCTACGGCATAGCCGGTAGCACTTTGCAGAGCCTGGTGTCGCATCGCAGATACTGCAGCGTCTGCGACGCGACGTGAAGCTCTGCGAAGTCGTGCGAGAGATCGTCGTGCTGCGGCCTAGCCGGTAGCGCCCAGCTCGCGGGCGATCAGCATGCGCTGGACCTCCGAGGTGCCCTCGCCGATCTCCAGGATCTTGGCGTCCCGGTAGAAGCGGCCGACCGGGAACTCGTTCATGAAGCCGTAGCCGCCGAAGATCTGGGTGGCGTCGCGCGCGTTGTCCATCGCGGCATTGGACGCGACGAGCTTGGCGATCGCCGCTTCCTTCTTGAACGGTTCGCCGCACAGCATCTTGCTCGCCGCGTGGTAGTAGGCCAGCCGCGCGGTGTGCGTGCGGGCCTCCATGTCGGCGATCTTGAACTGGATGACCTGGTAGGTGCCGATCGTGTGGCCGAACGCCTCGCGCTCACGGGTGTAGCGCAGGCACTCGTCGACACAGCCCTGAGCCAGTCCGACCGACACCGCCGCGATGGCGATGCGGCCCTCGTCGAGGATGCGCAGGAACTGGGCGTAGCCCTTGCCGCGCTCACCGAGCAGGTTCGACGCGGGCACCCGGCAGTCGTCGAAGGACAGCTCGTGGGTGTCGGAGGCGTTCCAGCCGACCTTCGAGTACTTCGGCGCGACGCTGAAGCCCGGCGTACCTGCCGGGACGATGATCGCCGAGATCTCCTTGCGGCCGTCGTGGTTTCCGGTCACGCAGGTGACGGTGACGGCCGAGGTGATGTCGGTGCCGGAGTTGGTGATGAACGACTTCGAGCCGTTGATCACCCACTCGTCTCCGTCGAGAACGGCGGTCGTGCGGGTGGCGCCGGCGTCCGAGCCGCCGCCGGGCTCGGTCAGCCCGAAACCGGCGAGCTTCTCACCTGAGCACAGCTCGGGCAGCCAACGCTGCTTCTGCTCGTCCGAGCCGAAGCGGTAGATCGGCATCGCGCCCAGCGAGACCCCGGCTTCCAGGGTGATCGCCACCGACGAGTCGACCCTGGCCAGCTCCTCCAGCGCGAGGCACAGCGCGAAGTAGTCACCACCCATGCCGCCGTGCTCCTCGGGGAAGGGCAGGCCGAACAGGCCCATCTTGCCCATCTGGTCGACCAGCTCGTAGGGGAACTCCTCCTTCTCGTAGAACTCCCCGATCACCGGCGCGACCTGCTCGTGGGCGAACTCCTCGACGGTCTTGCGCAGGTCCGAGTACTCCTCGGACAACCTGTGGTCGATCATGACTGCTCTCCAGCGGTGTCGGCTACTACGGTGATCAGTGCTTGGTCGACGGCGACCTGCTGGCCGGGCTTGACCACGAGGTCGGACACCACGCCGTCGGTGGGTGCCGCCAGGGTGTGTTCCATCTTCATCGCCTCGATGACCAGCAGCGGCTGGCCGGCCGTGACGGCGTCGCCGTCGGCGACCGACACGGTCAGCACGGTCCCGGGCATCGGGCTGCGCACCGTGCCGCCCGCTTCGCCAGCGGCGCCGCCTCGGGCCGCCGCGAGAGGTCCGGTCTCGGACAGCGCCCAGCTACGGCCCCTGCGCCCCAGCCAGCGTTGGCCGTTCACACCGGCAGTGGCGTAGCGCTGGGTCGCGCCGGAATAGCTGAGCACCAGGTCGGGGCCCTCGGCGCGCAGTGCGCAGTGCGTGGGTTCGGCATCGCCGACGGCCACCTCGGCGGCGTCGGCCCTGCCCCTGACCCGGACGTCCACCGGGTCGTGGCCGGACAGCTCGAACCGCCAGGTGCTCCACGCAGGCTCGCCGAGCCGCCAGCCGCCGGGGATGGCCCACGGGTCGGTCAGCGGACCGGCCGGCTCCAGTTCCAGCACCCGTTGCAGCGCGGCGACCGCGTACACCGGGTCCGGGATCCGGTCGTCGACCAGGTCGTCCAGTGCGCGCTCCACCAGACCGGTGTCCAGCTCGCCGGCGACCACCGACGGGTGCCGCAGCAGCGCCCGCAGGAACGCGACGTTGGTGGACACACCCAGGATCGAGGTGTCCGCCAGTGCGCCGTCGAGTCGGCGCAGCGCGGTCTCCCGGTCCGGTCCGTGCGCGATGACCTTGGCGAGCATCGGGTCGTAGGCGCCGCCGACCTCCAGGTCGGGCCGCAACGCCGAGTCGACGCGCAGGCCCGGCCCGGACGGCTCGTGCAGCCGCAGCACCGTGCCGCCGGTGGGCAGGAACCCGCGCGCCGGGTCCTCGGCGTAGACCCGCGCCTCGACGGCGTGCCCGTCGAGGACGATGTCGCTCTGAGTCAGGCCCAGCTTCTCCCCCGCGGCGACGCGCAGCTGCAGCTCGACCAGGTCCAGGCCGGTGACCATCTCGGTGACCGGGTGCTCAACCTGCAGCCGGGTGTTCATCTCCATGAAGAAGTAGTCATAAACCGGGCCGCCGGCTGAATTGATACTCGGGTGCCCCGAGACGATGAACTCGACGGTCCCGGCCCCGCTGTACCCGCAGGCCCGCGCCGCTTCGACCGCGGCAGAGCCCATGGCCTCGCGCTGCTCCGGTGTGAGCAGCGGCGACGGCGCCTCCTCGATGATCTTTTGGTGGCGGCGCTGCAGGCTGCACTCACGCTCGCCGAGATGCAGGACCGTGCCGTGCTGGTCGGCGAGCACTTGGATCTCGATGTGCCTCGGGTCGCTGATGAACCGCTCGACCAGCAGTGTGTCGTCGCCGAAGCTGCTCCGGGCCTCGCGGCGGGCGCCGGTGATCGCGTCGGTCAGCTCCGCCTCGGCGTGCACCAGCCGCATACCCTTGCCGCCGCCGCCCGCCGAGGGCTTGAGCAGCACCGGGAAGCCGGTCTCCCGCGCGATCCGAGCCAGCTCGTCATCCGACTGGCCCGCCTCACCGCCGCCCGGGACCACCGGGACACCGGCCGCCGACACGGTCGCCTTGGCACGGATCTTGTCGCCCATCGCCTCGATCGCCGAGACCGGCGGACCGATGAACACCAGTCCGGCGTCGGCGCAGGCGTGCGCGAACTCGGCGTTCTCGGACAGGAAGCCGTAACCGGGGTGCACGGCCTGCGCGCCGGTGCGCACGGCGGCGTCCACCACGGCACGCACGTTGAGGTAGCTCTGCCCGGCGGGTGTCGGCCCGATGTGCACCGCGACGTCGGCCTCGGCGACGTGCCGGGCACCGGCGTCCGCGTCGCTGAACACCGCCACGCTGCGAACCCCTAGCGAACGCAGCGTGCGGATGACCCGCACCGCGATCTCGCCCCGATTGGCGATCAGAACAGTGTCGAACACGACATACCCCTCACAGCCACAAAAGACCAGGTCACCGCCCGTGAGTGCCGAGTGGTCCCAGGAGACCACTCGCCACTCACGGCTCCTTGCTTGGCCACGGCGGTCACATCCGGAAGACGCCGTAGCGGACCGGCTCCAGCGGGGCGTTCGCCGCCGCGCCGAGGGCCAGGCCGAGGACCCTGCGGGTGTCGGCGGGATCGATGACGCCGTCGTCCCACAGCCGGGCCGTCGAGTAGTACGGGTTGCCCTGCCGCTCGTACTGGTCGCGGATGCCGGCCTTGAACTCGTCCTCCGGCACCGGGTCGTCGGCGCGGCGCACCATCGACAGCACCGTCGCGGCCTGCTCGCCGCCCATGACCGAGATCCGGGCGTTGGGCCACATCCACAGGAACCTCGGCGAGTACGCGCGCCCGCACATCGCGTAGTTGCCGGCGCCGAACGACCCGCCGATGACAACGGTGAACTTCGGGACCCGGGCACACGCGGTCGCGGTGACCAGCTTCGCGCCGTGCTTGGCGATACCGCCCGCCTCGTACTCGCGCCCGACCATGAAGCCGGTGATGTTCTGCAGGTAGACCAGCGGGATCGAACGCTGGTCGCACAGCTCGATGAAGTGCGCGCCCTTCATCGCCGACTCGGAGAACAGCACGCCGTTGTTCGCCACGATGCCCACCGGGTGACCGTGGATCCGGGCGAACCCGGTGACCAGCGTCGAGCCGTACTCAGCCTTGAACTCGGCGAACTCGCTGCCGTCGACGATCCGGGAGATCACCTCGTGCACGTCGTAGCTGGTGCGCGAGTCGGTCGGGACCGCGCCGTACAGCTGCGCGGGGTCCACGGCAGGCTCGACGGTCGGGTGGACCGTCCACGGAACCGGCGTGCGCGGGCCGAGGGTCGAGACGATCGACCGGACGACCTGCAGCGCGTGCGCGTCGTCGTCGGCCAGGTGGTCGGTCACGCCGGAGGTCCGGGAGTGCAGGTCACCGCCGCCCAGCTCCTCGGCGGTGACCTCCTCGCCGGTCGCGGCCTTCACCAGCGGCGGGCCACCCAGGAAGATCGTGCCCTGGTTGCGGACGATCACCGCCTGGTCGCTCATCGCGGGCACGTACGCGCCGCCCGCGGTGCACGAGCCGAGCACGGCGGCGATCTGCGGGATGCCACGCGAGGACATCGTCGCCTGGTTGTAGAAGATGCGGCCGAAGTGCTCGCGGTCCGGGAACACGTCGTCCTGCTCGGGCAGGAACGCGCCGCCGGAGTCGACCAGGTAGATGCACGGCAGGTTGTTGTGCAGCGCG
This sequence comes from Actinospineispora spinosispora DSM 44797, assembly GCF_000429025.1. GTDB lineage: Bacteria > Actinomycetota > Actinomycetes > Mycobacteriales > Pseudonocardiaceae > Pseudonocardia > Pseudonocardia spinosispora. The sequence goes on along the minus strand of NZ_KE386837.1, from coordinate 243,840 downwards.
ACCTCCTGGGCGCGCAGGTGCTTCTTGACCGTGATCGGGAAGTAGGTGCCGCCCTTGACCGTGGCGTCGTTGGCGACGATCACGCACTCGCGTCCGGAGACCCGGCCGACGCCGGTGATGATCCCGGCGCCGGGCGCCTCGTCGCGGTACATGCCGTTCGCGGCGAGCGGGGACAGCTCCAGGAACGGGCTCGACGGGTCGACCAGCGAGTCGACACGGTCGCGTGGCAGCAGCTTGCCCCGGTCGACGTGCCGGGTACGGGCCCGCTCGGGGCCACCGAGCCGGGCGGTGCCCAGCCGGTCCGCCAGCTCGCCGACGAGCTTCTCGTGCGAGGCCTCGTTGCGTGCGTACCCGTCGCTCGACGGGTCGACGCTGCTGGACAGCGGCGGTGTTTCCATCGTGGGTCAGGCTCCCGTGGCGTTGCCGGTGTTAGCGTTCGTTAACTAGGTTAGCGTTCATTAACGTCGAGCGCTAGTCTTGGCGCGGTGCAGCCCACTACTTCGCAGCCGATCACCTCGCGCAAAGAGCAGATCCTGCGAGAAGCGGCGCTGCTGTTCGCCCGGCACGGGTTCCACGGGGTCAGCATCGTCGAGCTCGGGGCCGCCGTCGGCATCAGCGGACCGGCCCTGTACCGGCATTTCCCCAGCAAGGAAGCCCTACTGGCGCGCATGCTGGTCGGGATCAGCGAGCGCCTGCTGGCCGGCGGGACGGCGCTCGCCACCGACATCGACGACCCGGGTGAGCTGCTCGCCGCGCTGGTCGACTTCCAGCTCGACTTCTCCGTACGCGAGCCGGAGCTGATCACCGTGCAGGACCGCGACCTGGCCAACCTGCCGACGCCGGACCGCCGCCAGGTGCGCACGCTGCAGCGCGCCTACGTCGAAATCTGGGTGGACGCGCTGCGGCGGCTGAGCCCCGGCCTGAGCGTCGAGTCGGCGAGGGTCGCCGCGCACGGCGCGTTCGGCCTGCTCAACTCGACGCCGCACAGCACGTCGAAGGGCAGCCCGGACCGCGCGACCGGCATGCTGCGCCGCATGGCACTCGCGGCGCTCACCGATCCCGAGCTGGACGGCTGAAAGTTCATTTCCTGGGAACCAGGGGCAGGACGACGACGTCGAGGATCTCGGCGATGGCGCCAGGCTGAAGCGGCCCCCGCGAGTAGGACAGCTCGACCGTGACCAGCGCGAACGGCAGGATGCGGATCCGCGGGTGCAGTGCGGCGAGGTCGACTTCGCCGCGCTGTGCCGCTCGTTCCCAGATCGGCTCGAGCCCGGCCGCCAGGTCCATCCCCAGCTGCTCGAAGAACTGCAGCGGCCCGACGCCGGACTCCTGAATGAGCGCTGCGATCCGCAGCGGCAGCGTCGTCATCAGGCTCGCCCGGGTGGCCGCCTTGACCTCGAGGATGGCCAGCAGGTCGCCGCGCAGCGTCCCGGTGTCCACGTCCGGGAGCGGATTGCGCTCGAACGAGTGCCGGATCGCCGCGATGGCCAGCGATGCCCGATCAGGCCATCGGCGCGCGATCACCGGCCTACTGGTCCCGGCGCGGACGGCCACCGCCTCCATCGTGAGGTTCTCGTACCCGCGGTCGAGCAGCTCCTCCCACGTGGCGGCGAGCAGTGCGTTGTCGAGTTCCGCGCCTCGGCGGCGAGTCGGCCTGGTCACCACAACACCCTTCAAGATACACGACTGCATCTTAACTGCTAAGATGCACGTGAGCATCTTAGATCAGCCGTCACCGCCACGAGGAGTCCCGATGCCCCCGAACCGCATCATCGTCATGACCGGCGCCACCGCCGGGATCGGCCAGGCCGCCGCGCGCCTGCTCGCCGAGGAGCCGGACACCCACCTGATCATCGGCGCCAGAGGAACCGGACGTCAGGTGCCCGAGGGCAGCGAGGTGCTTCCGCTCGATCTCGCCTCGCTCGACAGCGTCCGCTCCTTCGCCGACGCGGTGACACAGCGTCTGGGCGAGCGCAGGATCGACACGCTGGTGCTCAACGCCGGACTGAACAGCCCGGACCCCGCCCGGCGAACCGAGGACGGCTTCGGGGTGACCTTCGCGGTCAACCACCTCGCGCACTACCTGCTCGCCCGGCTGCTGCTGCCGGTCATCGCGGACGGCGGCCGGCTGATCATCACCGCCAGCGACACCCACGACCCGAAGATCATTCCGGTGGTGGGACCCACGACGCTCGACCCGGAGGCACTGGCCCACCCGAGCGCCAAACCCGGCCGCATGCGGGCCTACGCCGCGTCCAAGCTGTGCAACGTACTGACCGCGCGATCCCTGGCCGTGCTGGACGACGTCACCGAACGCGGGATCACCGTCGTCGCGTACAACCCCGGCCTGACCCCGGACACCGGGCTCGCCGGCGATGTACCTGCCGCCGCCCGCACCGCTCTGCGCGTGGCCGTTCTCCCGGTGCTCCGCCTGGTCAGCCGGTTCAGGCCCGCCTTCTACCCGGGGACGGTCGAACGTGCGGGCCAGGTGCTCGCCGAGCTCACGCTGGGCACGACGTCCCCGCCCACGCCGCGGGTGTACGTCTCGCTCGTCAGAGCTCAGGTCACCTTCCCCGCCCCCTCGGAGCTGGCGCTCGACGACAACGCACGTGACCTGCTGTGGCGGGAGAGCGCGACCATGACCGGTCTCGCCGCCTGAGCCATGCGCCGCCTCCCGTTGGTCACACCGGCACCACTTCGCAGAGCCTTATGTCGTGTCGCAGACGCTGCAGTGTCTGCGACACGACGTCAAGGTCTGCGAGGTCGTGCGACGGGCGTACTGGCGCGGCCCGCGCATGTCCCGCACCAGCGAGCGCTAGCTGGGTACGTTGACCTCGTAGCGCAGCGAGCCCGCGTCCGGAGCGTCGGGCAACGTGACCACGACGACCGCCGTTCCGGCGCTGACCCCGTAGAGGTTCATCGCTGTCACGCGGCCCCGGACACCGGTGCTGCGGTCGATCGTGTCCGTCCGGCCCGCCTCGGCGGCGAACCGGGCCGCGTCGCCCTCGACCGTGTAGCGGACAGCGGCGTCGCGGACCGTCACGCCCTTGTCGTCGGCGACCTCGACCTCCGGCCAGCCGTCGAGCTGCTGGCCGACCAGTAGCTGATGGGTCTGGGACAGCGAACTCACCGGGCGCAGCTGCAATGCGGTCATGCCTCCAACCTACTGACGAATTCCGCGACTCACCCTGACGAATATCCCGACTCGCGCGGCAGAATCCAGCGACTCGCGCCGCGGAATGTCCCGACTCGCGGGATGGTCAGGGCTCGCGGACTCCGGCTTCGCCCCAGAGGTCCAGGAGGGCCTTGGCGCGTTCGGGGCGGGTGCAGCCTCGTAGGTCCACCCAGCCTCGCTCGGTCACCACGACGTCCACGTCCTGAGACGGGGTGGACACCGGACGGGACAGCGTGCGGACCAGGGTCGAGCGGCCCTTGTGGCTGGTGGCGACCGCGATGATGCTCAGGCCGCCGACCGAGCGGGTCGCGGCGACCGCGTAGTCGGCGTGTCCGCCGATGCCGCCGACGATGGCAGACGAGGTGCCCTCCACGTTGACCTGGCCGGCCACGTCGACCTCGATCGCGGTGTTGAACGCGATGAACGGCTCGCCGCCCGACAACCGTCCCAGGTCGTGCGTGATCTCCAGGCCGTGCAGCACCGGGCGGCCGGCCGCCCATTCGTACAGCCGCGAGCTGCCCACCAGGTACGCGGCCATCGGCTCGCCGATCAGCAGGCCGCGTTCGTCCAGCTCGACGACCTGCTCGGGTAGGAGCCCGGAGTCGATCCGGACCGGGACCCGCACGGCCCTCAGCATCGCGGCGCCCAGCTGTCCAGGGCCAACCTGCAGACGGGCGCCCTCGGGAACCAGCCCGGCGGCGTGCTCGCAGATCCGCAGCTGCTCTGGGCTGGGCGTGGCGAAGGTCAGCTCGCGCGGCGCGTCGTCGGTCTCGCCGAGCAGCGTGACGGCGTCCGCCCGCAGTGGCGGACCGGCGTCGGCGCACCCCGTGGTGCGGCTGACCACCGCGGCCACCGGAATGCCCGCGTCGATCGCGGCACGCATCCAGGACACCTCGGAGCCGAACCGCAGCCCGTCGGCTGTCCGGACCACCGTCGCGACGAGGAGATCGGGGCGCAACGGGCCGGCGAGCAGCCCCGGGACTGCGGACATCCGAGCCGGGATCGGGGTGACCGTGCCCGCGGTGACCGCGCCGCGCAGCCCCCAGCCGGACATGACGGTGCGCACGTCGGCGAACTGCGTCAGGTCGAGCCCAGGTTCGGCGAACGGGGTCCAGCCGAGCAGCAGCCGCAGGTCGCCGTGGCGGGCGGCGGAGCGGTTCAGTGCCTCGTGCAGCGAACGCGGGCTGCCGGTTCCGTCGGCGAGCGCGATCCGCATGCCGGGCGTGATCAGCTGTTCGAGATCGGCCACCTCAGGCCGCCCGGTAGATCGCGACGAGGTAGTCGTGCTGGTCGGTGAAGCGCTCGCTGCCCGCCCAGGTGGCGAAGCGGTCCTCCAGCTCGAGGCCCGCGTCGACGCACCAGGCGTCGTAGTCACCGGCGGTGGGCCAGTCGGGACGCAGGCTGAAACCGGCGATCAGCCGTCCGCCGGGGGCCAACGCGCGGGCGCAGGCCACCACCGCCGCCGGGCGGTCGTCGGCCGCGACATAGGGCACGACGTTGCCGGCCAGCACGACGACGTCGAACTGCTCGGTCAGATCCAGCGCGGCGAGATCGACGTGCCGCCAGTCCAGGTCGGGCGCCTTCGCGCGGGCGGCGGCGATCATGTCCGCATCCGCGTCCACCCCGACCACCCGCATGCCACGCTGCGCCAGCTCGATGCCGACCCGGCCGGTGCCGCAGCCCGCGTCGAGCACCGAGGACGGCCGGAAGCTGCTGACCAGATCGGCCTCGCCGTGCGGGTTCTCCCCCGCCTCCGCCATCCGCTGCCAACGCTCGTCGTAGCCGGTCAGATCGACCTGGCCCTTCCAGCGGTCCCAGTCCTCCGGCAACGACTCAGCCATAGCCATACCCCGACCCTAGAACAGCAGAAAACCGTGAGTGCCGCGGCCACCTATAGGCGGCCGCGGCACTCACGGTGTGTGGAACGAGACCTAGCGGATGCGGTCGCGGTCGCGGCGCACGTTGGCGCGGCGGCCCTTCAGCATCGTGGAGCCGCGCAGCTCGCGCAGCACCTCGTCCGCGGCCGACTCCGGAACCTCGACCAGCGCGTGCCGCTCGTGGATCTGGATCGTGCCGATGTCCCTGCCGGACAGCTGGGACTCGTTGGCCAGCGCACCCACGATGTCCTGCGGGCGGATACCGGCCGAGCGACCTGCCGCGACGAACAGCCGAGCGGTACCGGCCTTCGGCGGACGGTCACCCGCGCCGCGCTCCCGGCCAGGGCCACGCTCCGGCCGCGAGCCACGCGGGCCGCGAACGGAGGCTCCGCCGCGTGACGTCGGGTTCGGGCTGATGACCGGAATCTCTTCCTCGTCGGCGGGCGCCCCCGCGGCGTCCTGCGCCAATCGGACAGCGGCCGCCGCGACGGCCAGCGGGTCGTACTCGTGCGCGAGCTCGCTGATCATCGCGCGGACCTCGTCGGACGGAGCCTCGGCAGCCGCCTCGGCGGTCGCCTCCTCCGCGCGGGTCAGGTGCGCGACCAGCTCGGCGCGGGTCCTGGCCAGGCGGGCCGTGCGCAGGTTGCCCAGCGACGGGACCGAGGCCACGGTGATCTTCTGCCCGGTCAGCCGCTCGACGGCGCCCAGCATGTAGCGCTTCGACGGCGGGACCAGCGTGATCGCGACACCCTCACGGCCGGCGCGCCCGACGCGACCGATGCGGTGCACGTAGGCCTCGGCGGTCTGCGGGACGTCGTGGTTGACCACGTGCGTCAGCAGGTCGATGTCGAGCCCGCGAGCGGCGACGTCGGTCGCCACCAGCAGCTCGGTGCGACCGCTGCGCAGCCGCTCGACGACACGACCCCGGTGCTCCTGGTCCATGCCGCCGTGCAGCGCCTCGGCGCGCAGGCCGCGACCGGTCAGCGCCTCGGTGACGGCGTCGACATCCGCGCGGGTGCGGCAGAACACGATCGCCGACCGGGGCCGCTCCAGCTCCAGCACTCGACCGAGCGCGGCCGTGGTGTGCGACCGAGGAACCAGGTAGGCGTTCTGCCTGACCTGAGGCGCGGTGCCCTCGGCGACCTCTTCGCGCTTGATCCGGACGGTGACCGGCTCACGCAGGTAGCTCTGCGCGAGCTTCTCGATCCGGCGCGGCATGGTGGCCGAGAACAGCACCACCTGACGCGTGTCCGGGGTCGCGTCCAGGATGGTCTCGATGTCCTCGACGAAGCCCATGTCGAGCATCTCGTCGGCCTCGTCGAGGACGGCGATCTCCAGCTCGTCGAGCTTGAGCCCGCCGCGGTTGATCAGGTCGATCGCGCGGCCGGGGGTGGCGACGACGACGTCGACGCCCTTGCGCAGCGCACCCAGCTGCGGTCCGATCGGCGCACCGCCGTAGACCGCGAGCGTGCGGACCCCGAGGCCCTCGCCGTAGCGGGCGGCGGCGGTGTTGACCTGCATCGCCAGCTCCCGGGTGGGGGCCAGGACCAGGCCGAACACGCCCCGGCGACCGGGCGCCTCGGCGCGGCGGTCGGCGAGACGCTGGAGCATCGGCAGCATGAACGCCGCCGTCTTGCCGGTACCGGTCGCTGCTTGCCCGAGCAGGTCATGCCCTTCGAGCACCGGAATGATCGCCTCGGCCTGGATCGGGCTGGGGCGCTCGTAGCCGAGCTCCGCGACGGCGGCCTGCAGGGCCGGGTCCAGCGGGAGGTCGGCGAAAGTCGTTACGGCTGTTGTTTCAGTAGCATCGGCAACAGGTGCTTCGGTTGCCGACTCGGACGCGACATCAATGGTCACAGGTGTGAGTCTCGCTCTGTTCTCTCGAGAAGTTACGGGGGCACACAAAAGGGCGCCGCCAAAGGTCCATTGTCTGAAGACAACGAAGCGTCCCGGCGTATCAGCCCAGTGTCAGCCTCGTCTCAGCACCGCCTGCGATGCAGAGATCTACCGTTGCGCTCAGCAACCAGCCTACACGGCCGATCAGCGGGTCACGGCCCCTGGTGGTGTGTCAGTGCCCACCGAGCAGGCATGCGGCGCCACCGAGACGTCGCCGCACGCGGGCTCCGGATCGACTCCGGCGTCGGCCCCGGTGCTGTCGTCCTCGGCCGGAAGCATCGGGTTGCTCGCCTCGACGATCTCCTCCGGCGTCGGCGTCCCACTCTCCGACGGCGGGCTCTGGTCACCGCCGACCAGCAGCACGGCCACGACGCTCATCGCCAGCAGCAGCGCGGGGCCCGCGATCATCCTGGGCCGGGGCATCCGCAGCCGCAGCCGGGGCGCGCGCTCCGGGTCGAGCTTCGGACGGCCCATCAACGCGAGGCTGAACCGGGTCCGGTGCAGTGCCATGCACACCACGACCGCGCCGATCACCGTGCAGACCAGCGCCAGCAGCGACGACCACCACTGCGTCTGGGCCAGCCCGAGCCTGCGCATGAGCGACAGCACGACGTCCAGCACCATCGGGTGCGCCAGGTAGACGCCGAAGGACAGCTGCGCGCCGTAGCTGAAGATCGTCCGTAGTGCCGCGGAGCCGCGCTCCATGATCTGGACCGAGATCAGGTACAGCACGCCGAGCGACGCGAGCGACCACATGATCATGATCGGCTGCAGCGGGCTGCTCGCGCCGAGCGAGCCATGGGTGGGCAGCTGCGCGTAGAACGTCCACAGCAGCACCGCGGTGGCCACCGGGAACGCCGCGAGAATCCAGCGCCAGTAGGTCATCATCATCCGGTGCCAACGCTGCATGTGCAGCCCGGCGACCGCCCCGAGGACCATCCAGAACTGGTAGGCCACCAGGCTCGCGTCACCGAGGATGCCGCGCCAGCCGTCGTCGGGCAGATAGAACCACTGGTAGACGCTCAGCGTCGCGGCCTGCAGCAGCAGCGAGCCGAGCAGGACGAGCCCGTGGTGGCCCTTCGTCTTGCGCAGCACCCGCAGCACGAGCGGGAACACAACCGCGAACTGCAGCGTGACCAGCAGGAAGTACATGTGGTAGCTGCCGTTGCCGGTGACCATGAGGTACAGCCAGCGCAGCGGCAGGTCGTCAAGGACCTGGCCCCACGGGTCGACATTGCGGTTGTGCACGATCGACACCGCGAAGTACAGCGTCGTCCACCACAGGTACGGCATGCCGATCAGACGGAGCCGCCTGCGCCGGAACGCCGACTCGTCGGGCAGCCTGCCGTTCTCCCCGACGCGGGGCAGGTACGTGCGCACCAGCACCAGCGCGGAGACGAAGAAGAAGATCTCCCTGCTGTAGTGCAGCAGGAAGCTCGCCACGCCGATGCCGACGTCGTCCGGCGGGAACGGGGCGCCGATGGCGTGCACGGTGACGACGGAGAAGCAGCTCAGAACCCGGAGCGCATCGATTTGCCGCATCCGGCCCTTCGACGACTCCGTCGTGGTGGGCATCGCAGCTACAGCCGCCTGAGCCGAGGGCACGTCGACCGGGCGTTCCGACACCTCGGACGTGCGCTCAGGATGACCGACCGACATCGCTGCGTGCTCCTCCTACGGTCTGACAGACCTGGCCGTTCAGCCCGGTCGCGATCCCTGCTCACACATCGTGACGCACCGCGCGCCGCCCGCAACTATCGCAACGCCGGTAACCAGGTTGCCTTATGTCTACTGAGTGCACCCAACCGGGGAGCTGTGAGCCGCATATGACTCGACGAAGGCCATTTTCACGCCGTTCAACGGTCGACGAGCGGCAGGAATGCTGCGCACGGTACGTTACAGCGGTACTGTCACGTTCTCGATGGTCGGTGCGGATCAGGAGGTTCGGGTGAAGGTCGATTTCACACTTCAGGGGACAGCCGGCGAATGGGACGCCGCCGTGGCCGCCGAGGGCGAGGGCTACGACGGTGTCTGGCTGAGCGAGATCAAGCACGACCCGTTCCCCGCGCTCGCCGTCGCGGCGACGCGCACCGAGCGGGTCGAGCTGGGTACCGCGATCGCGCTGGCCTTCGCGCGCAACCCGATGTCGCTCGCGGTGCTGGCGAACGACCTGCAGCTGTACTCCGAGGGCCGGTTCATCCTCGGCGTCGGCTCACAGATCAAGCCGCACATCACGAAGCGGTTCGGCATGCCGTGGTCCGCGCCGGCCGACCGGATGCGTGAGTACCTGCTGGCCATGCGGGCGATCTGGAAGAACTGGGAGACCGGCGAGTCGCTGCGGTTCGTCGGCGAGCACTACACGCACACGTTGATGACGCCGTTCTTCAACCCGGGCCCGAACCCGCACGGCAACCCGCCGATCCTGCTGGCCGGTGTCGGCCCTCGGATGACCGCCGTGGCCGGCGAGGTCGCCGACGGTTTCTTCGTGCACGGCTTCACCACCGAGCGCTACCTGCGGGAGACGACGTTGCCCGCGCTGCTGGCCGGCCGCAAGGCCGCCGGCAAGGAGAACCTGGACGGCTTCGAGATCAGCGGCCTGCCGCTCATCGTCACCGGTGACACCGACGAGCAGGTCGCGACGGCCGACGCCGCGGTCCGCAAACAGATCGCGTTCTACGGCTCGACCCCGGCGTACCGGCCGGTCCTGGAGGCGCACGGCTGGGGCGAGCTGGGCGAGGAGCTCAACGGGCTGTCCAAGCGCGGCGAGTGGGACGAGATGGGCCGCCGGATCGACGACGACGTGCTCAACGCGTTCGCCATCGTCACCCCGCCGAACAAGGTGGCCGCCGAGCTGCTGGCCCGCTACGGCGACATCTTCACCCGCACCGGCTTCTACGCCCCGTACCCCATGCCCGACGGCTTTTGGCAGCCCATCCTCCGCGACGTCCAAGCCGGCTAGCCCCACGTGAGTGCTGAGGCCGTCTACCCCGAAGGGGCGCGAAGCGTAGCCGGTCTAGCCACTCACGACAGCTTTTCCGTCGTGAGTGGCTAGACCGGCTATAGGCGGCCTCAGCACTCACGTGTAGTAGACGCGACCAACAACCCAGGCAGCTCGGCAAGCGCCCGCTGGAAGACCCCCGCGTCACCGAACAGCCGACCGTAGACGAGCCCGCCCTCGACCCGCGCGAACGCATCCTGGGCGGCCCGGCGAGCCTCGTCGGCCGGCGTGCCACCCCGGATCGCCGCCTCCTCCATCGCGCCGATCCAGGTCGCGGCGACCTGCGTGGCCCTGTTGCGCACCGCGTCCGGTGTGCCGGCGAGCGTCAACGCCTCCATGACGCAGGACAGCAGCCCCCTGCCGTAGAGCTCACTGATCTTCTCGGCCGACTCCGCGACTCCCTGCGCGACGTCCGGCTCGGTCCGCATCGGCCCGAGAGCCTCGACGAACAGGGCCTCGACGAACTCGAGTACGGCCAGCGCCATCTGCGTCTTCCCGTCGGGGAAGCGGTGGTAGAGGCTCGCGCGGCGCAGCTGGGCCGCTTCGGCGAGCGCGCCGAGTGAGGCGCCTTCGAAACCGGCGGCACGGAACACCTCGGCGAGCCTGCCGAGCAGCTCTTCGCCGATGACGGTCTGTGGACGGGGCATCCCGCCACTATTACCGAACGGACGGTAAAGGTGCAAGACCGCCGAGTGTCGGTTGACTCACGTTGCTTTACCGATCGTTCGGTAATAGCTTCATTCACATCGCAAGCAGCACCCCGAACCCGAAAGGACCGGTCATGTCGCACATCACCGTCGGACACGAGAACAGCGTCGAGATCAACCTGAACTACACCGACCGGGGCACCGGCCAGCCCGTCGTCCTGATCCACGGCTACCCGCTGTCCGGCGCATCCTGGGAGAAGCAGGAGCAGGCCCTGCTCGACGCCGGCTACCGGGTCATCACCTACGACCGGCGCGGCTTCGGCCAGTCCAGCCAGCCGAGCGTGGGCTACGACTACGACACCTTCGCCGACGACCTGAACACCGTCCTGACCACGCTGGACCTGACCAACGTCGTACTGGTCGGCTTCTCGATGGGCACCGGCGAGGTCGGCCACTACATCGCCCGCCACGGCTCGTCCCGCGTCGCCAAGGCCGCGTTCCTCGCCTCGCTCGAACCCTTCCTGCTCAAGACCGACGACAACCCGACCGGTGTGGACGCCGAGGTCTTCGACGGCATCCAGGCGACCGCCAAGGCCGACCGCTACGCCTGGTTCAGCGCCTTCTACAACGACTTCTACAACCTGGACGAGAACCTGGGCTCGCGGATCAGTGACGAGGTCGTGCGCGCCAGCTTCGCGGTGGCCTCCGGTGCCGGAGCGAAGGCGTCCTGGGCCGTGGTGCCCAGCTGGCTGACCGACTTCCGCGACGACCTGCCGAAGATCGACGAGAGCGGCGTCCCGGTACTGATCGTGCACGGCACGCACGACCGCATCCTGCCGATCGACGCGACCGGCCGCGAGTTCGCCAAGCGGCTTCCGAGGGCGCAGTACGTCGAGATCGAGGGCGCCCCGCACGGCATGCTCTGGACGCACGCCGACGAGATCAGCGACCTGCTGGTCAAGTTCCTCGCCGACTGAGAACGGTGCGCGACGGACGGCGCTCGGTCAGGCATACGCTGAAGTGGTCACGAGCCAGCCGCCTCTCAGTATGAGTAAGCTTAGCCTTACCTAACTAATACTGAGTGGCACGGAACGGAGCACCCATGGCGGACCGACCAGCACGGAAGGCGCCGCGTACCACCAAGCTGGTGGTACGTCGGACCGAGCGCCTGTCCCCGCACTTCATCCGCATCACCTCGACGCCGGTGTCACCCGAGGACATCGAGCCCTTCGCCACGACGCCGTACACCGACGCGTACGTGAAGGTCGTCTTCCGGCAGCCCGGCGTCGACTACCCGGAACCCTTCGACATGGCCACGGCGCGTCAGCTGCCCCGCGAGCAGTGGCCGGCCCTGCGCACCTACACACTGCGCGAGGTCAGCCGGGAGACCGGCGAGATCGTGATCGACTTCGTGCACCACGGCGACACCGGCCTCGCCGGCCCGTGGGCCGCGACCGTCGAGCCGGGCACCGAGTTCCTGGTCGCGGGCCCCGGCGGCGCGTACGCGCCGAACCCCTCGGCCGACTGGCACCTGATGGTCGGCGACGAGGCGGCGCTGCCCGCGATCGCCGCGGCACTGGCGAAGGTGCCGGCAGGGACGGCCGTCGAGGCGATCATCGAGGTCGCCGACGCGAGCGAGGAACTCCCACTGACGACCGAGGGCGACCTGACCCTGCGCTGGCTGCACCGCGACTCCGGTGACACCCTGCCGGACGCCGTGCGTGCCCTTCGGTGGCGCGACGGCGAGGTGCACGCCTTCGTGCACGGCGAGGCGCTCGCGGTCAAGGAACTGCGCCGCCACCTGCTGGACGAGCGGGGCCTGACCCTGGACTCCCTGTCCATCTCCGGCTACTGGCGCAGGGGTTTCGACGACGAGGCCTACCGCGCCGCGAAGCAGGCCGAGCGCGAAGCGGAACGCGCCACCGTCTGACGACTGGTCACATCCGCGCCACTTCGCAGAGCCTCGTGTCGCGTCGCAGACACTGCAGCGTCTGCGACGCGACATCAGGCTCTGCGAGGTCGCGTGACGGGACCTTCGGGCGCGGCCCGCGACGGTGTCGGTCAGAGGCGGAGCGAGCGTGCGGCCGCGTCACCGAGGACGAGAGTGGTCGCCAGGCGGGACAGTTGGTCCCGCTTGGGCGCACTGAGGTCAGCGGTGAGCGTGGTGATCTCAGTGGCGACCTCGGCATGGACAGCGCGAGCCAGGGCCTGACCCTGCTCGCTCAGGGCCACGTGAACAGCGCGCCGATTGCCGACGACGGGGACACGCCGTACGAGTTCCCGTCGTTCGGCGCGGTCGACGAGCCCGGTCGCGCTCGACTTCTCCAGTTCGAGGATGCGGGACAGCCCGAGCATGCCGATCTCCCGATCCCGCAGCACCCCGAGCAGCCTCAGCTGAATGATCGACAGGCCGTGCCTGGCCGCAACCCGGCCGAGCAGTGACTGGATCAGAAACGAAAGCTGGACCAGCCCGTCAACCACACCGAGGTCGACGACGGCGTCGTTGGACTGCTGATCCGCCAGGGTCGATCGCGTCGCCATGCGAGACAGCCTAGCTTGACTGAGTTCGTGTCACCAACTATTTTAGTTCGTGACACAAACAGTCCGCAGCACGAACAAATGACCAAGAAAGATCAACATGGCAAGCACTCCACGCATCGCCGTGGTCGTCGGCAGTACCCGCCCCACGCGCATCTGCCGCGAGATCGCCACCTGGGCGCAGACGGCCGCCCAGCCACACAGCTCCCTGCGCTACGAGCTGGTCGACCTGGCCGAGGTCGGCCTGCCGTTCCTCGACGAGCCGCTCATGGCCTCGCTCCAGCAGTACGAACACGAACACACGCGAGCCTGGAGCCGTCTCGTCACGTCCTTCGCGGGATTTTTGTTCGTGCTCCCCCAGTACAACTGGGGCTACCCCGCGGTACTGAAGAATGCTCTCGACTTCCTCTACCACGAGTGGCACGACAAACCGGCCAGCTTCCTCACCTACGGAACCCGAGGGGGCAACCGAGCGGCCGCCCAGCTCGCCACCGTCCTGCAGGGTCTACAGATGCGTGTCCTCGACGATCACCTCGAGGCCGTGATCGCCAAGACCGATGTGGACGATGACTGGCAGCTCAAGGACGTCGAAGCCATCCTTCGACCCAACCTGGCTCAGCTCCGGAAGATCGACATCCAGATGACCGAGGCGGTCGCGGGCTGCTGAGCCCGAGACCTGTAGCGGACGTCAGAGGACGTCGCTGAAGCCGTCGCTCTCGTCGTTGATGCCGTCCATGACCGCCATCGCGATCGCCACCCCGAGCACCGTGATGATCGGGACGATCAGCACGATCGCCAGGCCGGCACCGAGCGACAGGAAGTCGTTGCCACAGGTCGCATGGTGAACGGCGAGCACGACCGTGGCGACGACAGCGCCCCAGGCGAGGATGAACTTCGACCGTAGTTCCATGTTTCAAGTATCGGTGCGCAACCCGGCCCATTACCACTCACAACGCCCTCTCATAGGGAACGCACAGCAACTGCACATTCCCTGTACACGGCAGGTTACTGAGGGTGGTGGACCGGAAGCCAGCGATGCATCCCGAACACCGCGAGCAGGCTGATCACGGCCACGATCGTCAGGTAGGTGCCCGCCGCCCACGGCGATCCGCCCGCGAACGCGAGCAGCGCGGTGAGGAACACCGGGGTCAGGCCGGACGCCCACACTCCGGAACCCTGGAACACCAGCGACATGCCGGTGTAGCGGACCTTCGCATCGAACAGCTCGGCGAACAGGGTGGCCTCCGAGCCGGTCATCAGCGCATAGCCCACACCCAGCTGCAGCACCAGCACGGTGGCCATCAGCACCGTCGATCCCGAGCTCAGCGCATAGAACGACGGCAGCACAGTCACCCCGAACACGGTGACGCCGAGCCCGAAGACGAACCGTCTGCTGTACCGGTCGGCCAGCCAGCCGGCGACCGGGACCAGTACCGCCATGAGCAGCGCGCCGGCCGTCACCGACAGCAGGACGGCGATCTTGCTCAGGTGGACGGTCGCGGTCGCGTAGCTGATCGCGAACACGCCCCAGGTGTTGAAGGAGGCGCCTTCGGCCCAGCGCGCGAGCATGCCGAGGCCCAGACCACGACGGTGGCGCTGGGTGCGGAACACCTCGACGATCGGCACCTTGACCAGTTCGCCGCGCGACTCCAGGTCCCGGAACTCCGGCGTCTCCAGCACCCGTAGCCGGATCACCAGACCGACCGCGACCAGCACGATGCTGGCCACGAACGCGATGCGCCAGCCGTAGCTCTGGAAGGACTCCTTGCTCATCGCCTCGCCGAGCAGCGCGAACACACCGGTCCCGAGCGCGAGGCCCAGGCCCAGCCCGATCTGCGGGACGCTGCCGAACCGGCCGATCTTGCCCGGCGGGGCGTTCTCGGTGGCCAGCAGTACGGCGCCGCCCCACTCGCCGCCGACCGCGAGGCCCTGGACGATCCGCAGCAGCACGAGCAGTACCGGTGCGGCGACACCGATCGTCGCCACCCCCGGCAGCAGCCCGATCAGCGCGGTCGCCGCACCCATCGCCACCATCGTCGCGACCAGGGTCCGTTTGCGGCCGAGCCGGTCGCCGATGTGCCCGAACAGCACCCCGCCGATCGGGCGGGCCACGAAGCCCACCGCGAACGTGCCGAACGCCAGCAGCGTCCCGATGACCTCGTCGTTTGCCGGGAAGAACAGCTTCGGGAACACCAGGCTGGCCGCGGTGGCGTAGAGGAAGAAGTCGTACCACTCGACGGTCGTGCCGACCAGGCTGGCCAGCAGAATCGTTCGGTTCGAAGCCGGTGCGGGCGATAACCGCTCAGCTGTCGTCGTCATGTGCATTACCCCAGGTCAAAGGCCGTGAGTGGCGAGTGGTCCGATAGGACCACTCGCCACTCACGGGTGGTTAGCGGGCGCGGGCGAAGGGGACCGCGGCGGTTTCGGAGCCCGCGTAGGCCAGGGCGCCGGCGGGCGGGGACCACAGGCCGCGCGAGCGCAGGACCGGCAGCACGCCCTCGCCGACCCACCAGGCCTCCTCGAGGTGCGGGTGCCCGGACAGGATGAACTCGTCGATGCCCAGCGCGTGGTACTCGGCGATCCGGTCGGCGACCTCGTTGTGGCTGCCGACGAGCGCGGTGCCGGCACCGCCCCGGACCAGGCCGATGCCCGCCCACAGGTTCGGCGAGACCTCCAGGCGCTCGATCGAACCGCCGTGCAGCTCGCGCATCCGACGCTGCCCTTCGGACTCGCTCTGCGCCAGGCCGTCCTGCACGGCGGCGATCGCGGCCGGGTCGAGCGCGTCGAGCAGGCGCTGCGCCTCCGCCCACGCCGCCTCCGCGGTGTCCCGGGCGATCACGTGCAGCCGGATACCGAAGCGCATCTCGCGGCCCCGGTCGGCGGCCAGCTTGCGCACCCAGGCGATCTTCTCGGCGACCTGCTCGGGCGGCTCGCCCCAGGTCAGGTACACGTCGGCGTGCTCGGCGGCCACGTCCCCGGCCGCCGGTGAGGAACCGCCGAAGTAGATCGGCGGCACCGGGTCCGGCACCCGCTCCAGCTCGGCGCCCTGGACCCGGACGTGCTCGCCTTCGAAGTCCACCGTCTCGCCGCGCCAGAGAGCGCGCACGACGTGCAGGAACTCCGAGCCGCGCGCGTAGCGCTCGTCCTTGGTCAGGAAGTCGCCGTAGCCGCGCTGCTCGGTCGGCTCACCACCGGTGACGACGTTGAGCAGCAGCCGTCCCGGCGAGTGCCGCTGGAAGGTCGCGGCCATCTGCGCCGCGAGCGTCGGCGTGAGCATGCCCGGCCGGAACGCGACCAGGAACTTCAGCCGCTCGGTCGTCTGGGACAGCATCGCGGTGGTGAGCCAGGCGTCCTCGCACCACATGCCGGTCGGGGTCAGCGCGGCCTCGAAGCCGAGCTGCTCGGCGGCGCGGGCGATCTGGGTCAGGTAGCCCAGCGTCGCCGGCCGCACGCCACCGGCCGAACCGACCGGCACCCCGTGCCCGCCGCCGACCAGCTGCCGTCCGTCGCCGTAGGTCGGCAGGAACCAGTGCGCCTTGATGCTCATCTCACTCAGCTTTCTTCCTGATGAACTGGGTCAGGAACCTCAACAATGTGATCGAGGCAGGGCCCGGATCGCGGAGATCCGGGTTCTACCTAGACGGTGGCCGGTTCGCGCGCGGCTTCCAGCTCACGCACGATCGGCAACACGCGGCGGCCGAAGTACTCGACCTCCTCGTGGTAGTGCAGGAAACCGAGCAGCATGAGGTCGACGCCCAGCGCCTTGTACTTCACGATCCGCTCGGCGATCTGCTCGGGCGTACCGATGAGCTGCGTCTTGAACCCGTCGTTGTACTGGACGAGGTCTTCGAACGAGGAGTCCGCCCACATGCCCTTGCCGTCCTGCGCGGACTTCCCGGCCTGGGTGACGGCGTCCCGGAAGCCCTCGACGGACGGCTTGTGCGCCTTGGCGATGATCTCCCGCAGCGTCTCGCGGGCTTCTTTCTCGGTATCCCGGGCGATGATGAACCCGTTGAGCCCGAAGTTCACCGACCGGCCGTTCTCCGCGGCGGACTTGTTGACGTCGTGCAGCTGCTCGGCCGCGCCGTCGTAGTCCTTGCCGTTGCTGAAGTACCAGTCCGAGACGCGCCCGGCCATCTGGCGGGCGGCGGTGGAGTTGCCGCCCTGGAAGATCTCCGGGTTCGGTCGCCTCGGGGTGTTCAGCGGCTTGGGCTTCAACGTGAAGTCACGTATCCGATAAAAATCACCGGCGAGGTTGAAGTCGTCCTCGGTCCAGATGCCGCGCAGCGCCCGGATGAACTCCTCGGACCGGCGGTACCGCTCGTCGTGCTCCAGCCAGTGCTCGCCGAGCGCGGTGAACTCGCCCTTGAACCAGCCGCTCACGACGTTGACCGCGAACCGGCCGTGCGACAGGTGATCGGCGGTGGCGCCGAGCTTGGCGAGGACCCCCGGGTGCCACAGCCCGGGGTGCACGGCCGCGATGACCTTGAGCCGCTGGGTCGCCAGCAGCAGCGCGAGACTGAAGCTGGTGGACTCGTGCTGGTACTCGGCGCCGTAGCTGGCCATGTAGCGGACCTGGCTGAGCGCGTACTCGAAGCCGTTGTTCTCCGCGAGCACGGCCAGCTCACGGTTGTAGTCGTAGCCCCAGTCGGTGCGTTGGTCGATCGTGCTGGTGACCAGACCGCCACTGACGTTGGGCACCCAATAGGCGAACTTGATCGGTTCCGTGCCTGGTGTCGCTGACATGGCTTTCAAACCCCCAGGGTTTGATCGTCGAAGAATGTGGGGTCAGGCTGGATTGCGTCGCACACCGATGGCGTGGACGGACCTAGGATCGACAGCCCTGCGAGTTGACCCTGGCGAGGTCGACATGACGTCGCCGGGTGAGTCGCAGCCCATACATGCTCCTAAATTGACCAGATCGGTCAACAAGTGTCAACGACTAGTGGTTCGACGCACTCCCTACAACTCAGCGATCTCAGGGCTCGACAGGTGTCCGACGTCGTAGAGCGTGCCCTCCCACTCGGCGGGCGCCTGCTCCCACAGCGTGAACCGGACGAGCTGCCAGGTCGTCGGATCGACGGCGAACGCGGCGGCGTACACACCCGGCCGGGTGCGGAGCTCGGCGAGCTCCGCGTCCGCCCGCGTGGCGACCTCGACCGGATCGACATCCGGCTCGAGCGGGCAGACGACCTTGGTCGCATACTCGGCGCCCTGTGCCGTGCCGAAGCCGAACCGTCCGCCGACCCAGGTGCGCACGACCGGCCGGCCGAAGTCCCGCACGATGCCGCCGAAACCGTCTCCGCGCCAGAGGAACCCGGCGGTGCCCGCGGTGTCGCGCCACAGGTAGAACGGCGCGTACTGGTTGACCGGTGAGCCGTGCACGCCCACCTCCCGGACCAGGTAGGCCTTCAGTCCGAGGCCCTGGTAGGTGTCGAGCAGGTGACCCCGGGTCGCGATCCTGGTGCGGATGACCGACATGTCGTAGTCGGCGGGCAGGGTGATCTCGTACTGCATCGCGAGCATCAGGACCGCACCACCTGTGCCAGCAGGGCAAGCGCGCCGGCCACCGCCTCGTCGAACGGTTCGCTCGACTGCGCAGCCCTGGCCAGCACGTATCCACCCTGGACGACCGCGACGATCATGGACGCGACGTGCGAGGCGTTGAGCTTGGACGGCAACTCGCCGGTCGACTTGCCCTCTCTCAGCACCTCGGTGATGCGGCTCTGCAGCCAGTCGAGGGCCTCGTCGACCGGGGCGCGCAGCAGCGGGTCGGCAATGATGTCCGGGTCCTGGGTCAGCCCGCCGACGCGACAGCCCTTGAGCACGTCACGCTGCTGGTTGAGGTATTTCGAGATCCTCGTCAGCGCGGTGCCCGGACTGCCGAGCGACGCTTCCGCACCGGCTTGCACCTCGGCGGCACTGCGGCGGATCGCCTCGGCCGCGAGGTCGCTCTTGCCCTTGAAGTGGTGGTACATGCTGCCCTGGCCAGCGTCGGCCCGCTCCAGGATCGCCTTGGGGCTGGTACCTACGTAGCCTCGGTCCCAGAGCAGTTCCTGGGTGCTCTCGATCAGTCGTTCTCGGGCGTCCATGACTGCACTGTACCTACTAGTAGGTATTGCGTCCATGCTCGACAAGGTCCACAAGAATGGTGATCAACACCGGCGACGCCGCGCACCCTCCGTCCACACCGCGCATCGTGCACATAGCGCGGTGTGGACGCAAGGTGCGCGGTGTCGTGGCGAGAGACGCCTCAGACGCGTCGCACAGGCATGTACCATTTGGTACATGAGGTATGAGGTGGTCGAGGAGATCGACGTTTCGCCCGCGGCCGTGTGGCCGGTGCTCACCGATGTCGAGCGGTGGCCCGAGTGGAGTCCCACCACCACGTCGGTGCGACTGCTGGAGGCGGGGCTGTTCGGCGCGGGCAGCGCTGCCGAGATTCGGCAGCCGAAGCTTCCGCGCAACGTCTGGCGGGTCACCGTGTGGGAGCCGCACCGGCGGTTCGAGTGGGTGACCCGGTCGCCGGGGGTCGCCACGATCGCCGACCACGTGCTCGAAGCGCTGCCCGGCGGACGGTGCCGGATCACGCTCAGCGCGGAGATCACCGGATTGCTCGCGCCACTGTTCGTCCCGCTGCTCGGGTCGATGACCCGGCGCTACATCACGCAGGAGGCGAGCAGCCTCAAGGTGCGCTGCGAGACTAGTCAGTCCACGTCCTGACCTGCGGCAAGACCTCGGACGCGAACAGTTCGAGCATCTCGGTGCGCGCCTGCGCGTTCGGCGCGGCGGCGCTGAACACGACGTCGCGGGCGCCCGCGTCGTAGTACTCACGCAGGCGACGCACCACGCCGGCGGGGTCGCCGTGCAGCAGGTAGCGGTCCGCCAGCGGGGTGAAGTCCTGCTGGTAGACCTCGCTCACCACGTCGATGGCCTGCTGCCGCGCGGTCGCCGCCTCGGCGTGCACGGCGCCCCAGCAGTAGACCGCGCCGCGCACCGAGCGGCCGTGCTCGGCGGCGGCGGTGTTCACCTCGGTCAGCGAGCTCGCCAGCTGTTCGGGGCTGTACATGTACGGCAGCCACACGTCGCCGAACCTCGCCGCCCTGCGGATCGCGGCGCCCTTGCGACCGCCCACCCACACCGGCGGGCCGGGCTTCTGCACCGCCGGTGGCTGCAGCGCCAGACCCGGGATGTCGACGAACCGGCCGTGGTGGGTCACCGTCTCACCGGCCAGCAGCGGACCGAGCACCTCGAGTGCCTCGTCGGTGCGAGCGCCCCGGTGCTTCACCTCGACCCCGGCCGCGACGAACTCCGGCGGGTACTCGCCGCCGATGCCGATGCCCAGGTCGAACCGTCCGTTCGACACCTGGTCCAGGCTGGCGGCGAGCTTCGCCAGGATCGCGGCCGGGTACACCGGCACGATCGTCAATGCGCTGAGCAGCCGAATCCGCTCGGTCGCGCCGGCAGCGGCAGCGAGGGTGACGAAGCCGTTTCCGGTCGGACCGTGGAAGAACAGATGCTCCCCGCAGGCGAGGAAATCGAACCCGATCCCCTCGGCCCACCGAGCCTCAGCGGCAACGTTCCGTTCGTCCCTGCCCAAGGTGATCCCGACGCGCATCCTTCGAAAACTAGCGCACACCCTCAAGGCCTGCTTGGCCTACGAGCTCGGCGCGAGCGAGACCAGATCGATCACGGTTTACGTCAGCGCACAGTATGACCGTCACGGGATGCACGAAGAAGGTGAGCATGTCAGCACTCAAGGACACTCGATGTCTACGACAGTGACATGCTCAGGACTTTGAACGACATTCCAACCGTCTTTGACTCCCCAGTCCGACTTCTGCGGAATCTTTACGAACTTGACCTCGCTCCCATTCGCCCCACCGACCTTGATCATCTCTTGTAGGGCGTAATTGCACTTGTCCGGCACACGGTATGCGTCCACATCTTTATACCGATCACCCAGACTTGACGACGTCTGCTTATCCTTCAGCTCAGTGATCGGATCGAGCCCAACCCCGTCATCGGAACGATTAGCGGCAACTTCAATTGGCACACCTCCGCCGAAGTTGTCTACCCTTCCACACACACCGGTGTTGACATCCTGAACCGTAACGCAATCATCTGCGTACGCCACGGGCGTCGCAACGAAGAAGCCGCCCACCCCGAGTCCTAGCAGAACTGCCAGACTGAGACAACGAGAACGAGTACTCTTCACACTCAAGATAATTACTCCTTGCGACACCAGGGCAGTTATAACTGCATCAGCAGATGGCGCGCACACTAGCAGTACGATGTCTCAACTTGAGAGGAGACCCACCCAACACGAACTTCTCAAAAAATTGAGTAGGCAACAAGCGGCTGAAGTTAAATTTGATGTCCCTGCCCAGACCGATCCCGACGCGCTTGCGTTAGAACCTAATGCACACCCTCCATGCGCCGCTTGATCCACGGGCTCAGCGCCAGCGCGACCAGCCCGATCGCGATCGTGATGCCACCGTTGATCCCAAAGTACGCGTACTCATGAGCCGGCTCGTAGAAGCCCGCGAGCTGACCGGACACTGAACTCCCGAGGCCGACGGAGAAGTAGTAGAGCGCCATCATCTGCGCCCGGAACGCCTCAGGCGCGAGCCTACTGGTCACCGACAATCCGATCGGCGAGAGCATCAGCTCGGACACCGCAAACATCGCCAGGATGAAGAACACCGCCAACGCCGGACTAGTACGTCCAGTCCCGCCTGCCATGGTCAGGAACAGTAGGAATGCCATGCCCATGCCGATCACGCCGAGTGCGAACTTGACCGGCGTCGAAGGTGCGCGTTCACGCAGTTTGGTCCACATCGTGGCGAACACCGGCGCAAGCAAGATCACCCAGACCGGTTCCTCGGAGCCGATCCAGGCTACGGGCGCCTCCCAGCCGAAGATGTTCCAGTCCATCCGTTTTTCCGAGTAGACCGCCAGCGTCGTAAATATCTGTTGGAATAATGACCAGAATGCGACGTTGGCAATGAACAGTGGAATGAATGCGCGCACCCGGCTGCGCTCCACAGCCGTCACTTGTGCGTTGGTAAGCATCACTACGAAGTAGGCGATCGAGGCCAGGGCGATCACTGCGCTGGTCACCGTGGCCAGGTTGTCCAATCGCACCAGACCGGTGAGCAACACCGCGACGATGGCTACGACGATCAGCACGCCGACACCGGCCGCCTTCGTCCTGGACTCACGCGGCAATGGATTGCCCGGTTCCTTCCCCGCCGCTCCCAGGTTGCGTCGGAACAGGACGTACTGAGTCAGTCCGATCGCCATGCCGACCGCGGCGGCACCGAATGCGATATGGAACCCGAGTTCCTTGTGTAGGAACCCGGTCAGCAATGGACCCGTGAACGCCCCGACGTTCACACCCAGGTAGAAGAGGGTGAACCCACCGTCGCAACGTGGGTCACCCTTCGAGTACAAAGTCCCCACGATCGACGATGCATTGGCTTTGAGTGCGCCGCTACCCAACGCCACGCACACCAGACCGACACCGACACCGGTCAACCCTGGAAGTACCGCCAGCGCGAGGTGACCGATCATCACCACGGAGCCGCCGTAGAACACCATCCGCTCCATGCCGAACACCCGGTCGGCCAGCCAACCGCCGAGCACCGTACACAGGTACACAAATCCGGTGTACGCACCGACGATGCTCATCGCGGTGGCTTCCGGCAGTGCGAGACCACCTCTATCCAAGCTGAAATAGAGGTAGTAACCCAGGATGCCGACCATTCCGTAAAACGAGAAGCGTTCCCACAGTTCGACGTTGAACAGGTTGACCAGCCCGACGGGATGGCCGAAGACCGTCCGATCAGCCGGACTCGGCTTGTTCTCCAGGCTGGCTGCTGTCTCGGACATGGGTCCGCCTTCCTCCGCTCGCGACGGGCGGAGGATCTGCCCCGCCCCGGCATGTGTCGGCGAACGCTACTGGCGGGTAATTAACATGACAACCATCACGTGGAATTTGATTGCGCAAACAACTTCAGCTATGCGGATTGCTCAAGTGAGTCCGGTGTACCCGGTACCGGAACGCCCCGCTCCCATGCAGGTTGGTTACCGGGCGGGCGGAACAGCGGCATGACCTCCTCGGCGAACAGGGTCATGTTCTTGACAACCTTCCAGTTCGGCATGTCCCCGATCTGCGCCGATGCGGCCACATGGATACCGGCGCCCAGCTCCTGGGTGTAGAAGGCGAGCTTCTCGGCGACCTGCTGTGGCGTGCCGACGATGATGTACTGCTCGTCGAGCAGCTCCTGGTAGTCCAGCTCCCAGTGGTCCTTGATGCCGAACTTGCGCTTACCCATGATCATCCCGCGCAGCGAGTCGCCGCTCATGTAGCCCGGCGGCACCCAGTGGTAGCTGGGCACCTTCAGGCCGCGGCGGAACAGCCACATCATGTGCTCGCGTGCTTCCTCGTGCGCCTTCGCCTCGGTCTCCGCGACGTAGGTCGGCACACAGAACGCGAGCTGCTCGGGGGCCGGCTCGTAGCCCTCGTCGGCCGCGGCCTTGCGGTACATGTCGTAGTTGACCTTGGTGAAGGACAGCGGCGCGAACACCATCATGAACGGGTAGCGCCGTTTCGCCGCTTCCCTGATCGTCTCGAACGACCCCTGACCGGGCAGCCAGATCGGCGGGTGCGGCTTCTGGAACGGGCGCGGCCACGGGTTCACGTACGGGATGTCGAAGTGCTTGCCCTGCCAGTCGAACGGCCCGTCCTCGGTCCACGCCTTGATGATCAGGTCGTGCGCTTCCCAGAACCGCTCCCGCGACGTGGCCGGGTTGGCGCGCAGCGAGTGGTACTCCATGCCGGTGCCGCGCACGAAACCGGAGATGATCCGTCCGCCGGAGATGACGTCGAGCATCGCGACGGACTCGGCGACGCGCAGCGGGTTCTCGTGCAGCGGCAACGCGTTGCCGATGATGCCGACCCGGATCTTGCTGGTCCGCGCCACGACGTGGCTGGCCATGATGTTCGGGTCGGGCATCGTGCCGTAGGCGTTCTGGTGGTGCTCGTTGACGCAGGTTCCGTCGTAGCCGAGCTTCTCGGCGAGCACGGACTGGTCGAGGTACTCGTTGTAGAGCTTGTGCCCGACCACCGGGTCGTAGTGCGAGTTGGACAGGTTCACCCAGGTCGACTCGATCTCGTCGGCCGGCGGGATGTTCGGGTAGGGCATCAACCCGAAGTGGAAGAACTGCAGCTCGTTGCTCATCGGGTGCTCCCCTGGAAGTCGAGGACGGCCTTCGCGGTCTGTTCGGGCTGTTCGACGATGATCGCGTGGCCGGTTCCCGGGATGCGCCGCAGCTGCGCGCCGTCGATGCACTCGGCGTACCGCTCGGCCGCCTCGTTGGGGACCAGCCGGTCGTCCTCGGCGCCGACCACCAGCGACGGGCAGCTGACCCGGCGCAGTCGTCGCGGCATCTTGCGGTCGTAGCGCGGGTTCCAGACGAGCCGGGCGAGGGTGGACTGCTCCTCGTAGAGGTGCACGGCGACGTCCACGTCGCCAGCGTCGACCATGACCTCCGCCATGTTGGCCGGGTCGTTGAAGATCGTCCCGAACAGGGCGGCCGGGGTCATGGTGAACAGGTCGGCGAACGGTGGTTTGCCGGGGACCTGGATGCCGACCGGGGTGATGAGCGTCAGCGACGCGAGGCGCTCCGGGAACAGCGTCGCGTAGGTGGCCGCGATCCAGCCGCCGAGCGAGTAGCCGACCAGGTGGAACCGGTCGAGGCCGAGGGTCGCGCGCAGGTCGTCGTAGTGCAGGGCGAGGTCGCTGATGTCCTCCAGCCAGTCCTGCGGTGGCGTCGCGCCGAAACCCACGTGCTCGGGCGCGATGACGTCGGCACCCTGGGCGAGCGCTTCGTGGAACCGCAGCCACTGCCCGGTGAAGCCCGCGCCGTGCAGGAACAGCAGCGGTTCACCGCTGCCCCGGCGTCGCAGCGCGACCGGCGTGCCGGCCACGTCCACGATCTCGGCGGCCACTTCCGGCCTGGTCACCATCGACACATCCGCCTCCTCGTTTCTACTCGCAAGTAGAACGTTAGTAGCGGGAGGCGGCTATTTCAGTGCACAAACAGGTACTTGTGCTCAACCGAGGCAGATGATCCCCCAGGGTTGGTCGTCGACCCGGGTCATGACGAGCACGGCGGCGAGGGACCCGGTGAGCTTCAGTCGTCGTTGCAGTAAAGCCACGTCCCCGGCCAGTCCTCGTCGACGGATGTCGACCGAGCCGACATCACACCGCCGCAGCTCGGCGATGATCGACTTCTCCTTCCAGGGCAGCGAGGAGACGACCCGCAGGCACCGGCCGAACGGTGTCACCAGCGGAGCGTCCGAGGAGAGGAAGGCGATCCGGGGGTCGATCTTCCAGGCTCCGAGCTCCCGCGCCAGCTCCTCGACCAGCCCGGCCCGGGTGACCGCCGGATTCGGGTCGAGCAGATAGGCCCCGGGCGCCCGGCATTCCACGGTGTCACCCGGCGAGGGCACCAGCTGATGTCCGTCGGGCAACAGGGTGGCTCGGCTATCGGCCTCGGCGAACGACGGCGACCACAGCACCGCTTCCTTCAGATCGCGCCCGTCGGCGACGAACTCGACCTCCCACCCCGGGGGCACCGTCGACCGGTCCAGCCCGGGCGCGGCCTTGATCCCCACCCCGACGCGGTCGGCCAACGACACGCACCAGTCCAGCGGCGGCTCGCTGGAGCCGGTGCGCAGCCGACGTCCGCCGGAACGCCGAGCCGGGTCGACGAACACCGCGTCCACCCCGGTCAGGTCCACGTCCCGGACGTCGCCCAGCCACCCGGTCACCGAGCCGGCGACGTCGTAGACCTCGGCGTTGAGCAGCGCCATCCGCAGGTGCAGCGGGTCCCGGTCCACCGCGACCACCGACGTCGCCGCACCCGCCAGCCCGATCAGGTCACCGCCGATCCCGCAGCACAGATCGACCGCTCGGTCGGCTCCCGAGTACCGGACCGCCCGATGCCGGGACAGCAGCTCGGAGGAGGACTGTTCGAACCCGTCCCTGGTCAGCCACATGCTCTCCGCGCGGCTGAACTTCGACCGCCCCCGGCGCCGCAGCTCGTGCTGGGCGAGCGCGGCGGTGACCAGCTCACCCGGGAAGCGGCGGCGCAACACCGAGGCCACTCGCAGCTCGTCGGTGACGTCGCTGCCGGCCAGCTCCCCCAGCAGGGCCTGCCCGTCCGCCGTCAGCAGCAGCTCCAGGTTGGCCGCACCCCGCTCGCTCTCACTCACCCGCAAATGCTCGCACCGCGCACTCCGTGTTCACACCGCGCACCTTCCGTCCACACCGCGCCATGTGCACATGGCGCGGTGTGGACGCGAAGTGCGCGGTGTCGAGTCAGCAGCAGTCGAGGGACGGGGCGGGGAGACGGGCGTCCTGGCGTTGCAGTTCGGTGCGGACCTCCGACGGTGTGGCGT
The DNA here is from genome assembly GCF_000429025.1 of Actinospineispora spinosispora DSM 44797. GTDB lineage: Bacteria > Actinomycetota > Actinomycetes > Mycobacteriales > Pseudonocardiaceae > Pseudonocardia > Pseudonocardia spinosispora. Next base: position 217,238 of record NZ_KE386837.1, on the reverse strand, counting down.
CGCCTCTCGACGCGACCAGGGCCGCCGCGATGCCTGCCGCGTGGCCGGTGGCGAACGCGGTGCCCATCGCGCGCAGCGAGGCTCCGGCGCCCCGGTCGCCGTCGACCGCGCGACCGGCGGCGAGGAGGTTCGTCGTGTCGGCGCTGCGCAGGATGTCCAGCGGGATGCCGTAGTAACCGGGCGAGCCGATGAAGCTCCACTCGGCGGGCAGTCCCGCTCCCCGGTGGTACTCCATCGGCCACGCGCCGAGCGCGACCGCGTCCTCGACGTCGGAGGGCGTGAGTACCTCGTCCTCGGTCAGGCGGCGACGCGCGACGATGTGCCGCGACTCGCGAGTGCCCAGCTCAGGGCCGGTGCTGACGATGTAGGCAGCCGAGCAGCCGGGCACCGTGCGCAGCGCCACCAGGTAGGCCTGCGCCTGGGCCCTGGCGTGCGCCTCGGCGCGGCTGGTGTCGGCTGCGCTGCGCGCGTCGTAGCCCTCGTCGACCAGGTAGGCGATGACGTCGCCGGAGACCGGCAGCCGCGCGACCAGCCCGCCTTCGCCGAGCAGCGGTGCGACACCCGCCGCCTTGGCCGCGCGCACCGCGTCGCCGAACGTTGCGCGGTTCACCACCGCGTCCGCCGGGATGCCGCCGAAACGCACACCGAGGCTGCCGTTCTGCACCCAGCCGTCGTTGCCGTACCGGACCTGCGCGCCACCGTGGCAGGCCAGGTCGGCCTCGCCGGTCGCATCCACGAACGCGGCGGCGGACAGCGTGTGCAGACCCGCGTGGTCGGCGACCCGGACCGAGGTGATCCGCGAGCCGGACCGCTGCGCGTCGATCAGCTGGCTGTGCAGCCGGACCTGGACACCGGCGGCGGCGCACAGCTGGTCGAGGACGTGCTTGACGCTCTCCGGGTCGAACACCACGGCGACGGCGGTGAACCGGGTCGGCTCGCTGACCGCGCCACGAGCCCGCAGCGCCTCCAGCACCTCCCCGGCCACCCCGAACACCACCTGCTCGGCGTCGTCCCGGGTGAACAGTCCGCAGTAGGTCAGGACGTTGCGCAGCGTCGCGGCGCCACCGAGGCACGACCCGCGCTCCAGCAGCAGGGTCCGTGCCCCGGCCCGTTGAGCGCCCACCGCCGCCGCGACACCCGCCGATCCGCCGCCCGCCACGATGACGTCGTAGCCATCCGACATTTCAGACCACCTCCGGCTCGCGGATCGGAACCATCAGCAGCGCCCCCGCCAGCGGGCCCGCCGCGAGGGTCAGGAACGCCGCGAGGAACGAGTGCGTCGAGGCGAACACCGCGCCCACGACGACCGGCACGGCGGTACTGCCGAGCTGCCACAACGCCCCCGTCGCACCGGCGGCGGAACCGGCCAGTCTCGTCCCGGACAGCGTCGGGATCAGCGCGACCATGAGTGGGCTGTACATGTACGCGGACAGCCCGAGGAACGGTGCGATCCAGAGGAACGCGGTCACGCTGTGCGCGTTGCCGAACAGCGCGAGGGTCACCACGAAGCAGGCGAGGACGATGATCGTCAGCATCTTACGGCGACCGCCGAACAGGTCGCTGGCGATGCCGATGAGCGGTTTGGCGACGAGCGCGACGACCGCGTAGACCACGACGACGATCCCGGCGGTCACCGGTGCCACGCCGTTGCCCTTGGTCATCAGCACGTTGGACCAGGTGATGAAGCCGTAGGTGCCCCACAGGCCACCGAAGCCGGCCAGACCGAGAAGTATCAGATCCCGGTTGGCCAGCATCGGCTTCAGCTCGCCCAGCCGGATCGTGGCAGCGATCTCGGACGGGCCGGTGCGCAACAGCAGCAGGCACAGCACCGCGATCACCATCGATGCGGCGCCGAAGACGTGGTACGAGATCCCCCACCCCGAGTTGATCACCAGGGTGGGTACGACCGCGTTCGCGATGACAGTACCGAGTGACGTCGCGGTCATGAAGATCCCCATGGCCACACCTCGGTCGGCCGGTCGGAACCAGTCGGCGATCAGCTTGACGCCAGCGCAGTAGTCCGCGCCGGCGAACAGTCCGACGCAGGCCTGGAACACGATGCCGAACGTCGCGGAGGTCGTCTCGCCGAACAGGATCATGAAACCGCCGGACACGAACAGCGTCGAGGACAGCACCATCCGGGCGCCGAGCCGGTCGGTGAGGTAGCCGCCGCCCGCGTTTGAGACGACGTAGCCGATGTAGTAGCTGGTGGCGAACACCCCGAGTCCGGTGAGCGCGACGCCGAGGTCGTTGCCGACCGCGAGTGACGCCGGACCCCAGGTGGAGCGGTCGACCGAGGTCATGGTGAACGCGGCCCAGGACAGCGCGAGCACCAGCCAGCGGTACGGCGTGCGTGCCACGACGCCGGGGTCGTCCCGAACGGTGGTCACCGCGGCGCCAACGCGGGACTGAAGTCGAACCGCGCGACCGTGGCGATCCGGGCGAATTTCATGCCACCCATCACCTCGATACCGAGTTCATGCATGCGGGGACTCACCGACGCACAGCAGTCGGCGAGGACGGTGACCGAGTAGTCGCGCATGTAGGCGCCGCGCACGGTCGACTCGACGCACAGGTTCGTCACCACCCCCGCGACCACCAGCTCGTCGACGCCGAGGCCGCGCAGCAGCGCATCGAGCGGGGTGTCGAGGAAGGCGTCGAACCGGTTCTTCGCCACGACCGGATCCTCGGGCCGGCGATCGAGCTCGTCGAGGATCTCGGCGTCCCAGCTGCCGTCGGCGAGCCCGTCGACCTCGTCAAGGCCGGGATGTCTCAGGCGCAGGTTCGGCCCGACGTCGGCGCGACCGGGCCGGTAGGCCTGCCGGGTGAAGAGCACCGGCACGCCGGCCGACCTGGCTTCGCTCACCGCCGACGCGGTGTTGCTGATGCAGTCCTCGACGCGGGACAGCGCTCCCTGCAGCACCGGGAGCGATCCCTCCGGATGGCAGAACCCGTTCTGCATGTCGATGACGAGCAGTGCGCTCCCCATGTGCGAGTCCTTCCTCGTCGTCGAGCGGCCCGGCAGAGAAGCTAACCCCGACTCCCTCAATCGGGACACTCATTCTGGTCGACAGAACAGGTACTGATTCTTGACTGATCTATACAAAACTGGCTACTGTCTGCTCGTGCCCCGCCCGAGAGAGTTCGACGACGACGCGGCCGTCGACGCCGCCATGGAGACCTTCTGGACCCATGGCTACGAAGCCACGACGACCGCACAGCTGTGCGAGAGCACCGGCCTCGGCCGGGGCAGCCTGTACAACGCGTTCGGCAGCAAGCACCGCCTCTACGAGCTGGCGCTCGACCGCTACACCGAACGCGGCTACCAGGATCAGGTCGACATCCTGCGCGCACCGGGCACCGCGGGCGAACGACTGCGCGCGCTGCTGGTCTGGGTGATCGACATCGACCTCGCGGACTCGGCCCACCGGGGCTGCCTCGCGCTCAATGCCGCCACGGAGGCGGCGGGCCGCACCGAGCCGGTCATGAAGCTGACCCGCCGCCACTGCGAACGACTGGAGGACGTGCTGCGCGAGGTCATCGAGAACGGCCAGCGGGACGGCGAGTTCCGTGCCGACCAGTCCGCGCGACAGCTCGCCCGAACCCTGCTGAGCACCTACTACGGCCTGCGCACCCTCGGCAAGATCACCGACGACCGGGCGGCCCTGATGGACGTCACGGACGGGGCGTTGGCCGCCCTGCACTGAGTCCGGAATGTCCGGATCCGAATCGACCCACGCCTCAGTTTTGTACAGAACTGTAAAGAATGGAGCACAGTTGTGCCTCTCATCGTCTACGTCATGGGCTTCGGCGTCTTCGCCATGACGACCAGCGAGTTCATGGTCGCCGGGATGTTGCCCGAGCTGTCCAGCGGCCTGGGGGTCTCGGTCTCCGCGATCGGCTACCTGGTCTCCGCGTACGCCATCGCCATGGCGCTGGGCGGGCCGGTGATCGCCGCGCTCCTGGTCCGGATGTCCGGCCGGAAGGCGCTGCTCCTGCTGTTCACCGCGTTCCTCGCCGGTCAGGTGCTGGGCGCGGTCTCACTCGGCTATCCCATGCTCGTGGTCTCCCGGCTGATCACCGGCGGCGCCGAGGCGGCGTTCTTCGGCGTCGGGCTGACCGTCGTGATGGACGCGGTCGCGCCGAAACTCGCCGGCCGCGCCTCGTCGGTGGTGTTCGGCGGCCTGATGCTGAGCAGCGTGCTCGGCGCACCGCTCGCCACGTACCTGGCGCAGGTCGCCGGCTGGCGCGGCGCGTTCTGGGCGGTGGCCGGGCTGGTCTTCCTCGCTGGCGCCGCCGTACTGGCGACCGCACCCCGGTCCGCCGAGAAGGACACCGGGACCACCGACCTGCGCACCGAGCTGGCGGCGTTCCGCAACCGCGACCTGTGGGCGGTGTACGGCACCAGCCTGCTGCACATCGGCGCGCTGTTCGCCGCGTTCAGCTACTTCGCGGCGATCTTCATCGAGGTCACCGGCTTCGCGTCGACGCTCGTCCCGGTGCTGTTGACCGCGTACGGCGTGACCGCGGTGATCGGCAACCTGATCGCCGGCCGCCTGGCCGACCGCTTCCCGCTCGGCGTCATGCTCGTCGGTCTCGTCCTGCTGACGGTCCTGCTGACCGGCTTCGCTCTGGGCGCGGGACACGTCGCGGTGGTGCTGGTGGCGGTGCTCGGCCTTGGCCTGGTCGGGCTGCCGCTGAACTCCGCGACGATCGCCCGCCGCATGCGCGTGGCGGCCAACACGCCGCTGATCAACACGGTCGGCGCGTCCATGGTCAACGTCGGGATCGCGCTGGGCCCACTCCTCGGCGGTCTGGCCCTCAGCACGGGCTACTCACTCACCGCACCCCTGTGGATCGGCGTGGCGATGGCAGCGCTGGGAGTCCTGAGCCTGCTCCCCTACCTGACAAGAACTGCCACCAACCCTGCCAAAATCATCGATTCGCCGGAAATCCCGAGATCTTCTGTGAATGATTGCTCCGTCTCGACGATCTAAGATATACCGACTCGGTCCAGGAGATCCCCCATGAAGTGGTACCTGAAGGCCATGCGCCAGTACGCCGATTTCAGCGGGCGCAGTCGCCGTACGGAGTTCTGGATGTACGCGTTGTTCAACATCATCATCGTGGCTGGGCTACTGGTTCTCGGCGGAGTGAGCGGCGGGATGTCCGACTCGCCCAGTCCGGTAGGCAACGTCCTGCTCGGAGTCCTCGTCTGCTATTACCTCGGCGCCATCCTGCCGACCTGGGCGGTGACTGCCCGCCGCCTGCATGACACCAATAAGAGCGGCTGGCTGCAACTGATCGGGCTGATACCGTTCGGCGGGCTCGTCGTGATCATCTTCTGCGCTACGGAAGGCGATCGAGGCCCGAACCGCTACGGCCCGGACCCCAAGGTTGAGTACGCACCCCTGAGCTGAGCTCGTGAGTGTTGAGTGTGTCTATAGCCACACTCAACACTCACGAGACCCACCATGCAACGCAATCACCTCCACCCCGCGCCGAGCGTGTGGTGACGCCGCGTGTCACAACGGGCCCCGCAAGGCGGGCCGAAGGCCGTTCCGCCGACAGGCGGGTAGTGCACGAGTGGCGGCTCCCAGGCCGCGGCAGCAAGCGCGCGCGTCGCCGAAGGCGACATTTTCCCGAGTGGTCCCCCATGCCCGAAGGGTATGGGGGACCGCGAGGGAAAACCCCAGGCAGCGAGCCGTTAGGCGAGCCGCCTGGATCGTTCACGGAAGGCCCGGAGGGCCTTCCGGGAACGATGGCGCGCGAGAACAGGCCTAGGCGGTGGCGAAGGCGCCGAGGGTGACGTTGGGGCGGATGCCTCGGAAGTGGCGGCGCCAGATCTCGAAGTACAGGACCTCTTCGTCGCTGCGCAGCTCCCAGCCGTCGGTCGGGACCTCGCCGACCCAGCCGCCGCCGACACCGTCGGCCTTCGCGGCGGCCAGCGCGGCCAGGACGGTCCCGGCTCCGGAACCGTCGCCGAACTGCTCCTTCGTCCGCCACAGCAGGTCCTTGGGCAGCCACCCGGTGAACGCCTCACGCAGGATCGCCTTCTCCGGGCGACCCTCGACGCGCTGCTTCCACTCGGGCGGCAGCGCCAGCGCGGTCCGGATGAGGTCGGTGTCCAGGAACGGCTCACGCGCCTCGAGCCCGTAGTACATCGTGGTGCGGTCGCAGCGCTGGAGGTTGAGGTGGTGCAGCCCCTCGAGGTTGCGCACCAGCTCGGCGTGCAGGACGTCCGGCTCGGCGAAGTCCTCACCATGCATGTAGCTGTAGCCGGCGAACAGCTCGTCGGCGCCCTCGCCGGTCAGCACGACCTTGACCTTCTTCGACGCATCGCGCGCCAGCAGCAGGTTCGGCACCGAGCTGCGCACCAGCGCGGGATCGAAGTGCTCGATGACCTGCACGGCCTCGTCGAGTGCTTCCTCGATGTTCGCCGAGGTCGCCAGGATCTCGTGGTGGTCGCTGCCGATGTGCTCGGCGACCCGGCGCGCGGCGATCAGGTCGCCGCTGGTCTCGGTGCCGACCGCGAACGTCGGCAACACCTCGCCACGCTCGGCCGCTTCGCGCGCGGCGATGGCGGCCACCAGCGCGGAGTCCAGACCGCCGGACAGGAACACGCCGACGCCGACGTCGCTCATCATCCGGCGCCGGACCGCGGTGATCACCGCCTCGCGCAGCTCCTTGAGCACCACGTCGTCCCATTCGGGTTCCTGCGCGCGGTGCGCGGGACGCACCTCGACCGGAACGCCGTTGGTGTAGCGCACGATGCCGGTGGCGGGCGTCCACAGGCAACCCGGCGGGAACGACGTCACCTCCGGCCGGTCCTCGACGTCGAACGCGCGCAGCTCGCTCGCGAAGAACGTGACGCCGCCGGACTCGAACCAGTACAGCGGCTTGACGCCCATCGGGTCCCGCGCGACGAGCCCGCTGCCGTCGGCGCCCGCCATGGCGAAGGCGAACATGCCGTTCAGCTCCTGCACCGCGGCGGGGCCGGTCCGCATCACGACGTGCAGTGCCGCCTCGGTGTCCGAACGCGTCTGCACCAGGCCCTCGGGCAGCTCGGCGTTGAGGCTGCGGAAGTTGTAGATCTCACCGTTGCCGATGATCCAGGTCGTCGAGTCGGGGTCGGCGAGCGGCTGCCGCCCACCGGTGACGTCCATGATGGACAGTCGCTGGTGACCGAGCCACGCCGTGTTGTTCAGCGCCAGAACCCCGGTGTCGTCCGGTCCTCGATGCTGGATCCGGGCCAGCATCCGCTCGCATTTCTCGGTGTCGATCGTTCCGTCAGAATCAGCGAAAGCGGCAACAATCCCGCACACGTGAGCACCTTTCCCGGCGCCACCTGGACAGCGACGCCTGAGAGTCGGACCTCATTCTCGCATTGTTGAGCAGCTGTGTGCCCGCGAATGTGACGGGTGAGCCCGGCCGGCCCGACGACGACCGGGTCCGTACCGCCGGTCAGATCACGTCGCCCCGCAGTGCACGGTCGCGGCCCGCGATACGGCCGATCGCGTGTGCGACCTCGCGCAGCTCGTCGGCGAACTCACGCCGCCGCTTACCGAGGTGCGGCGCGTCCGACTTGATCAACCCACGGTGCCCGGCGAGCTTGAGCGCGGTCGAGAACATCTCACCGGAGACCGACTCCTCGCTGGCCAGCGTGCGCTGCAGGGTCCACTGGTGACCGACCCGCAGGCAGCTGTTGATCAGTGCTTTCTGGTCGACCGGCTCTTCCTCGTCCAACGCGGCGAGCTGCTCGCCGACCACCCGGTAGGCGTCGAGGAAGGGCCGCAGCACGAGATGCGCGACCAGCGGGCGTGCCGTCGCCAGCCATTCGAGCGCCCGTTCCTTCGTCACCTCGGTGCCGGACTTGGCAGGCGTGTGATCGGTCGGGTTGGCCAGGATCGCCAGCTCGGTGTGCAGCTCCTCGGTGAACTGGTCGCGCTGGGCGAAGAAGAAGTCGAACTTGAGCAGCTCGCGCAACCGGAGCGCCTCGTCGGACAGGATCGTCGCGGCCTTGTCGCCCGGGTCGGAGTCCGTCTCGGCGACCGCCTGCAGGGCAAGCTCCGCGATGGCGCGCACCAGGAAGACATGGATCGCGCTGTTGCGATACACGGCGGCGATCAGGTGCTGGTCGTCGCCGATGCCCCAGACCGTCTCGGAGCCCCCGCTGTAGGAGGTCAGCACACCGGAGCGGACCAGCTCACGCAGCGCCCAGCGCAGCGTCGAGCGGTCGTGCAGGTTCGCGCCGCCCGCGACCGGCCAGCCACGCCCCTCGATGTACTGGGCCAGCGGCGCGGCGGTGGCGATCACCTCGTCCAGGGTCAGCGCCCGGTCGGCGGCGAGCAGCGCGAAGCAGACCGCGGCCGTCGGGGTGACCGGCGTGGCCTCGTTGAGCCGGTGGCACACGTCCAGCGCGACCCGCTCGACCTGGTTCTCGGTCACCTCATCGGCACGCAGCTCCTCGAGTCGCTGACGCAGCGGCAGCGGCGTGCCGAAGTCCAGGTAGACCCTGCCGAGCCGCTCGCGCAGCCCTCGGGCGTAGCCGACGAGCCAGCGGACGTCCTCCGCCTCCTTGCCGGCGCCGCGCGCCTCGGACGCCATCTTGCCGACCTCGTGCACCGGCAGCTGGTCGTACATGAACGACACCGGGATCAGCAGCGGATCGGTGTCGTCGAGCTCCTCGACGGCGTCCGCGACGTACCGCAGCAGCCCGTACCTCGGCGGCCGCAGCTTGCCGGTGCGGCTGCGACCACCCTCGATGGACCAGCACAGGTTCGACTTGTTGGCGACCAGCTGACCGACGAACGACCGCAGCGCGAGCCGGTAGATCGGGATGTCCCCGGTCGAGCGGCGCACGTGGATGATGCCGGTGCGCCGCGCGATCGTCCCGAACGGGAAGAAGTTGAGGTTCGCGCCTGCCATGCCGAACAGCGGCGACAGTCCGCCCGCTTCCAGGGTCGGCGGCATGATGAACTCGTCGAGGTAGGACCGGTGCGAGATCAGGAAGATCAACGCGTGCTTGCGGTCCAGCCGCCGCATCTCGGCGAGCCCGTCCTCGTCGACGAGGACGTCGTATCCCCTGGTCATCCAGTTGCCGAAGCGCTGCCACACGTCGGTGACCCTGGCGTGGTGGGTCGCCGACATCTCACGCAGATAGTCGCCGGCCTCGACCAGCGCGTCGTGTTCGGAGATGCCCGCGTCCTTCGCCAGCTTCCCGACGGAGTCGCGGAACTGTTCGGAACTCAGCAGCTGCTTGACCTCACGGGTGTCCCCCGGTTGTGCCTGGTCACTAGGCGGAAGCAGCGAGGCACGGCGCAGTACCCCGCGTGCCGGCGTACGCCCCAACAACGTCGCCGCACCATCTCGAAAAGCCGCTGGATCGACCTGCATCAAGAACACCCACCCCGCAGAAGATTGTGATCCGGGCAACACTAACCCGAGAACCGTCACGCCTGACCGCGATAACACCCCACGCAGCGCAAAGTCTCAACCCCGGAACGGGTAGATCCCTTTCGGGCGGTCATCCCCGCTGGCTCGTCTGTGTGGCTCGGGGTGAGGTGCAGTCGTATCCCCGCTGGCTCGTCTGTGTGGCTCGGGGTGAGGTGCAGTCGTATCCCCGCTGGCCATCCAGTGTCTTGGCGTGGCCGCCCGCTCTCAACCCCCGGCTTCGCCGGCCTCGCGCAGATTCCTGGTTGCGCGGGTTCGGGGGCGAGGTTTCAGGGTTGACAGCGGGCGGCCACGCCAAGTGCAGGCCAGGATCGCGGGGGAAGGGGAGCTCTGCGGCGCTGTTGTCGGTCACGGCTGCGCCGCGCCCCCCGCGGCCTCCGGGTGCACCTCGCTCGTTGTGTGCGCCTGTCCAGCGCCCAAGATCACCCCACCAGTCACACACGTAACGCCCGGGGCGACTTCGCAGAGGCTCATGTCGCGTCGCACATGTTCCAACATCTGCGACGCAACACGTAGCTCTGCGAGGCGTGACAAAAGCGACCACAGAGACTCCTGGGACTACGCGATCGCGCGAGGGCGCAGCCCGATGCGCAACAACAGCGCCATCGGCACGCCACCAGGCACGGCGTGCACGCACACCTGCCCCATCCCCGCGATCCTGGCCACACCAAGTGTCGGCCAGTTCGCGGGTATGGGGGAGCTGCGCGGCACTGTTGTTGGTCACGGCTGCGCCGCGCCCCCCACGGTCTCCGGGTGCACCGCGCTCGTTGTGTGCACGTGCCCCGACCCCAAGATCACCCCATCAGTCACACACGTAACGCCCGGGGCGACTTCGCAGAGGCTCACGTTGCGTCGCACATGTTCCAACATCTGCGACGCAACACGTAGCTCTGCGAGGCGTGACAAAAGCGACCACAGAGACTCCTGGGACTACGCGCAGCGCGCGAGGGCGCAGCCCAATGCGCAAAGACAGCGCCATCGGCCCGCCACCCCGCACGGCGTGCACGCACACCTGCCCCATCCCCGCGATCCTGGCTAAGCACTTGGCGTGGCCGCCCGCTGTCAACCCTGAAACCTCGCCCCCGAACTACGCGCAACCACGAACCCGCGCGAGGCCGGCGAAGCCGGGGGTTGAGAGCGGGCGGCCACGCCAAGCACACTGAAAGCCAGCGGGGATGCACACTGACGAGCCAGCGGGGACGACGCCGACAAGGCAAGGAACGACCTACCCAGGCCACTCGTCCAACGTGTCCAAGTACAACTGACGCACAGCCGAGACCTGCGACGAGATGTCCGAGGAGTCCCACCCCGAGGTGCTGATCGGCGGATGCACCACCACCTGAACCGTCCCGGGCCGCATGGTCCGGGCGTTACGCCACATGATCTCCCCGGCGTTCCGGATCACGATCGGCACGATCGGCACCCCGGCCTGCATCGCCAGATGGAACCCGCCCTTCTTGAAAGCACCGAGACGCGGGGTCAGCGAGCGCGTCCCTTCCGGTGCTATCACGACCGACGTCCCGCCGCGCAACGTCTCGACGGCAGGCTTCAGAGCCGAGATCGCACGGGACCGGTCGGACCGGTCCAGGAAGGCCACCCCTGCCAGGTCGAACAGCTGCCCGACCACCGGCATCTGCTTCACCTCGGCCTTCGCCACGGCCGTGAAGCCGGTTCGGATGACCCGGGTGGTCACCAGGAAGTCGATCATCGTGCTCTGGTGGTTGATGAAGAACACCGCGGGACGCTGTTCCCAGGCGTGCTGCTCACCGATCACCTCGACGTCGATGTCGGCCAGCGGCCCGGCCAGCGCGTCGAACATGGACGTCGCCAGGTCGACGCCCTGGCGGCGGTTGCCGTTGAGTGCGCCGACCGCGATGCCGACCCCGGCGGAGGCGAACAGCGTGCCGAACACCGCGGCCGTGCGCAGCGCCGGCTTCGGGTCGAGCCTGCCGGTCTTGTGCGAGCGGAACATCAGCACCGGCCAGCCCTTCGCCTCGGCGACGACCGCCAGCTCGGGCTGCGGGTTGACCGGGTGCGGAAAGCCGACGCCGGCGAGCAGCGGCACGTCCTCGTCGCCGTTCGCGTAGGCATGGCTGGCGGCGATGTCGATGTCGTGGTCGGCGAGGAACGCCCGGACGGCGGCGATCTTGCCGTCACCCCACGGCGGTCGGCCGGAGACCTTGCCGGTGAGCAGCCCACCTTCGAGCTCCAGCTCCGTGCACAGCACGTGCTCGACGCCGAGCTCCCTGGCCAGCGGCGCGACCTGCAGGCGGGTGGCGGACGTCGCGATCACCACGGTGTGCCCGGCCCGCTGGTGCGCCCTGACCATGCGCCACGCCTCGTGGAACAGCGTGCCCGCGACGCCCTGGGCGAACAGCCGCTCACCCAGTTCGAGCACGTCTTCCTCGGTACGACCGGCCCAGCCGCCCAGGCCGTCCTCGACCAGCCCGGTGAACTGCTCCTCGGTCATCGTCTCGCCGGCCATGAGCCGCATGGTGCGGAAGAGCTCGCCGGCACCGACCTCGAAGTTGCGGAACCGGTGCTCGTAGAGCGCCGAGGCGGAGTAGCCGTCGATCAAGGTTCCGTCGAAGTCGAAGATCGCGGCGATCTTCGGTCCGACCGGGCCTGAGCGGACCGCGTCGATCAGTTCGTCGGTGGCCGTCGACATGGTGGGACTCCCCTGATACACCAAGAATAAATAGTTGGAGACACGAGTATTACAAGCCCGCTGTGGATATGCTGTCTAGCACGCTTGAGATGGGACGCAACCAACAGCGGGAGTGATCGATTACATGGACCGTAGACAACCACGGGTCGCTGTGCTTGGTGCGGGCTCATGGGGCACCGCCGTCGCCTCCATCGTCGCGGCGAGCGCGCCGACGACCATCTGGGCACGCTCGCCGGAGGTCGCCAAGGACATCAACGACAACCACCGCAACAGCCGTTACCTCGGTGACTGCCAGCTCACCGAGACGCTGCGCGGAACGTCGGACACCGAGGAGGTCGTCGCCGACGCGGACGTGCTGATCATGGGGGTCCCTTCGCACGGTTTCCGTGAGGCGCTGGAACACGCGGCGCCGTACGTCCGCCCGTGGATTCCGGTGGTCAGCCTGGTCAAGGGTCTCGAGCAGGGCACCGACTACCGGATGACGCAAATCGTCTCCGAGGTGCTTCCCGGCCACCCCGCCGGTGTGCTCGCCGGGCCGAACATCGCCTCCGAGGTCACCGCCGGATACGCGGCCGCCGCGACGATCGCGATGCCGGACCAGAACTCGGCGACGCAGCTCGCGGCGCTGTTCCGCACCGAACGGTTCCGCATCTACTCGACCACCGACGTGCTCGGCGTCGAGGTGGCCGGCGCGCTGAAGAACGTCTTCGCGATCGCCGCCGGCATGGGCGACGGAACCGGCGCGGGCTTCAACACCAAGGCCATGGTCATCACCAGGGCGCTGCGCGAGATGGCGAAGTTCGGCGAGGCCCTCGGCGGTGACCCGGCCACGTTCTCCGGTCTCGCCGGGACCGGCGACCTCGTCGTCACCTGCACCAGCCCGGCCAGCCGTAACCGTCGCGTCGGTGAGGAGCTCGGCAAGGGCAAGACGATCGCCGAGGTGCTCGACGGGATGAACCAGGTCGCCGAAGGCGTCAAGGCGGTGACCGTGGTGATGGAGATGGCGGAGCGCCTCGGCATCCACATGCCGATCGCCACCGAGGTGGACGGTGTGGTGAACAAGGGCGGCACCGCCGAGGACGCCTATCGCGGGCTGCTCAAGGCCACCCCGGGCCACGAGATTCACGGGGAGAGCTGGTGAACCGCCGAGGCGCGCTGCTGCTCGCGGCCGGTGCGGTCGGGGTCGGCGCGGCGGTGGTCGCGGCGCGCGGGCGCGCTCGGGAGCGGTCCGAGCACACGACGTTCGACATTCCGCCGGACACCCCAGGTCACCAGGGCGGATCCGGCACACCGATCCTGCTGCTGCACGGCATCAGCGTCACCTGGCGCACCTGGAAGCCGATACTTCCGCTGCTGGAGCAGCACCACGAGGTGTTCGCGCCGACCCTGCTCGGGCACAGCGGCGCCGCGATGCTGCCGGACGGGGTCGAACCGTCGATCGACGCGCTGGTCGACGGCGTCGAGGCGGAGCTGGACTCGCTGGGGCTGGACAAGGTCCATGTGGTCGGCAACTCGATGGGCGGCTGGGTCGCGCTGGAGCTGGCGCGGCGCGGTCGCGCCCGCTCGGTCGTGGTGTTCTCCCCCGCGGGCGGGTGGAGCTCCAACCTGCGGCTCGCGGCGCTGGTCACCGGTATGCGCGTCGGTTTCGACGTGCTGCAGGCGCTCGGGCCGCGCGCCGAGGCGCTGGCCCGGTCGCCGAGGGGCCGCCGGATGCTGGTGTCCGCGCAGGTCGCGCACCCGGAGCGGTTCGACCCGGCCGAGGTCGTCGCGGACATCCGCGCGCTGCGCAACATCCCGGTCGTGCGCCCGCTGATCAAGGTGCTGGGCCAGCATCCGTTCGAGGAGCTGCCCGACCCGGGCTGCCCGGTGCGTGTCGTGTGGGCACGCAAGGACAAGGTCATCCCGTTCCCGGTGTTCGGCCAGCCGTTGGTCGACAAGATCCCCGGCGCCGAGCTGCTGTTCCTCGACGACGTCGGGCACGTGCCGATGTCGGACGACCCCGAGGCGGTCACCCGGCTGATCCTGGAGGTCACCGACAAGGTCGACCGCGAGGCCGAACAGGCGGGTCTGGTGCGCTGATGTCCCTGCCTGACGGCGGTACCTGGGGCGGCCCGGCACGGATGACCGCGTCCGAGGCCGTCATGTGGCGCGCCGAAGGTGACCTGCGGACCCGCTCGAGCGGCCTGTTGCTGGAGATACTCGATTCGGTTCCCGACTGGGAGCGGTTCCGCGCCGCGCACGATCGCGCCACGCTGGCCATCCCCCGGCTGCGCGACCGGGTGGTCGAGCCGCTGCTGCCGGTGGTCGCGCCGACCTGGACCCCGGACCTGCACTTCGACCTCGGCTACCACGTGCAGCGCATGCGGCTGCCCGCGCCGGGCTCCCTGCGTGAGCTGCTCGACCTGGCGGGCCAGGTCGCGTCCCGGCCGCTCGACCCGAACCGGCCGCAGTGGGAGGCGATCCTGGTCGAGGGCCTTTCCGACGGGCGCGCCGGCTACATCTTCAAGATGCACCACGCGATGACCGACGGTCTGGGCATCGTGCAGCTGCTCACCATGGCGCACAGCTCGACGCCGGAACCGGGTGGGTCGGCGCTGCCGAGGACCCTTCCGGCCAGGTCGGAGCCGGAGGTCACGCCGCTGAGCCTGGTCGCCGACCACCTGCGCGAACAGGTCACCGGCGCGCCAGGGCAGCTGGTCGACACGGCGCGGTCCGCGCTCGGTCTCGCCGGGCGGGCGCTCCGGGATCCCGCCGGCGTCGCCGGACGCGCGATCGACTACGGGCTCTCCCTGCGCCGGATGCTCAACCCACCGACCGCGCTGCGCTCGCCGTTGCTGAGCGACGGCGGGTACGGCTACCGGCTCGTGGTGCACGACATACCGCTGGCCTCGCTCAAAGCGGCGGGCAAAGCGGGCGGCGGATCGGTCAACGACGCGTTCCTCGCCGGCCTGCTCGGGGCGTTCCGGATCTACCACGAGCACTTCGGCACCCCGGTCGAGCAGCTGCCGATGGCCATCCCGATCAGCCTGCGCGACTCGAACGACCCGATGGGCGGCAACCGCTTCACCGGAGCCCGGTTCGCGGCGCCGATGAGCGAGCCCGACCCGCGCGCCCGGATCCAGCTGATCCGCGAGTTCATCCTGACGATCCGGGCGGAACCCGCGGTCGGTTTCCTGGAGACCGTCTCCACCGTGCTGACCCTGCTGCCCTCAGCGGCGCTGACCGAGATCGTCGGCAGTCTGACCAGGGTGTCCGACCTGCAGGCCTCCAACATCCCCGGCATCGGGCACCCGGTGTACCTGGCCGGCGCCCAGGTGCTGCGCATGTACCCGATGGGACCCCGCCCCGGGGTGGCGGCCATGGTCGCGATGGTGTCCTACGACGGCACCTGCTGCCTGGGCATCAACGTGGACCCCCAGTCGATCACCGACATCCCGCTGTTCGAGAAATGCCTGACCGAAGGCTTCGCCGAGGTCCTGGCCCTCTCCCCGTGAGCGCTCGTGAGTGATGAGGGCGTCTACCCCGAAGGGGCGCGAAGCGTAGCCGCTCTACGCACTCACGACACGCTTTTCGTCGTGAGTGCGTAGAGCGGCTATAGGCGCCCTCAGCACTCACGAGTACTAGACGCAACCACTCAATGAACCATCACCCGAGGCTCGTCACCCTCGGCCTGCGGCGGACGCTTCAGGAAAAGAGCCAGCACGGCGCCCACAGCGGTGACCGCGGCGATCGTCAGGAACACATCGCTGTACGCGGCGGCGTTGGCCGCCAGCTGAGTCCGTTGGTACAGCGGGAACAGCCCGGTCATGCCGTCGCTCATCATGGTGCGCAGCTCGCCCGACGTGGCCGCCTCCCCGCTGGGCAGCTGGCCACCGCGATCGGCCATCCCCTGCGCCTGTTTGGCGGTCGCCATCGCGGTGAGGATCGCCAGTCCGAGCGCCGCGGCCACCCGCTGGACCACGTTGTTGATCGCGCTCGCCTCGTCGACCTTGTCCTTCGGTACGACCGCGAGCCCGGCCGTCATGATCGGCATCATCGCCAGCCCGTTGCCGACGCCCCGGATCCAGGTCCAGATGACGACGTCGCGCTGGGTCATGTCGGCGTTGATGCCGCACAGCAGATACGTGCCGTACGCGGCGATGAGCAGCCCGATGACCGAGGGCCACTTCGGCCCGAACCTGTCGTAGATCAGCCCGGAGACCGGCATGATGCAGCCCATCGCGACTGCTTCGGGCAGCATCAGCAGGCCGGCGTGCAACGGCGTGAGCCCCTGGCCCTCCTGCACGAACAGCGGGATGTAGAACAGCATCGCGAACAGCCCGACGGACAGCGCGGTGATCAACAGCAGTGAGTTCGTGAACGACCACAGCAGGAAGACCCGCACGTCGATCAGGGGTTGCTCGGCGCGCAGCTCGATCGCGACGAACGCCGCGAGTGCGAGCACCGCGTAGACCAGCAGCATCAGCACCCGGTAGCCGGTCCAGCCCCAGTCCTGCCCCTCTGACAGCGCCAGCAGCAGTGCGAACAGGCCGGATGCGACGGTCAGGAAGCCCCACACGTCGAACGGAGGTGCCGGGGCGGTGGGGAAGGGCGGCAGCAGGAAGTACGCGGCGACGGCGCCGAGCAGGCCGATCGGCACGTTGATGAAGAAGATCAGCCGCCAGTCGACGTACTCGACGAGGTAGCCGCCCAGCGTCGGGCCGAGTGCCGGCGCGAACACCACACCCAGCCCGTACATGCCCATCGCGGCACCGATCCGGTCCTTGGGCACGATCCGGTAGACCATGGTCAGGGTGATCACCGGCAGGATGCCGCCGGGGATCGCCTGCAGGATGCGGAACGCGACCGTGCTCTCCAGGTCCCAGCCCAGACCGCACAGCGCCGAACCGATCGCGAACGCGAGCAGCGACCAGGTGTACAGCCTGCTCAGCCCGAACTTCTCGCCCAGCCACGCGCTCACCGGGACGATCACCCCGAGCGCCAACGAGTAGGCCGTGCTGACCCATTGAACGTCCTCGCTGGTGACGCCGAAGTCCTTCTGGATCGCCGGGATGGCCACGTTGACGATACTGATGTCCAGCACCGACATGAACATGCCGACGATCAGTACGGCGAGCGCTAAGGACCAGTTCCCGCTCGCGTCGTCGACTGCCCCTTGCTTTTCAACGGTTGATGGACCGGCCATGCCCCGACCGTACCGATTGTTGATTCCGGAACAATCCTGGAAACGCGACATCACAGGCCCATTCGGGTGACACACATTTCTCAGCCACAACCTGAGTCACAGGCGTCGCAAACGGCGTAGAGCACTAGGCCGAACGGCCCAACCACTCGTCGGTCGTCGCGGACCGGCGGCCGGTCGACGTTTCGCCGTAACCTGCTCTCTCATCGGCCGTCTCAGTGCCATGACCCCCTGCCTACGATCGTCGTCGTTATCCGGATGTGACCTGACATTCCCCCTGCCCGCTCCCCCTCGTGGCAGGTCAGACACATCGGTGAGGCTTCAAGTCCTGTGTCACGAAGGGTCTTCTCATGAGCAAGGGCCGGCACCGCAAACACACCCCCGGCGGTACGGGACGGGGCGTCAGCACAGCCGCGATCGCAACCACCGGGGCGTTTGCGCTGGTCCCGATGGTTCTGTCCACCGCGACCGCCGCTGCCGACACTCCCGCTCCCGTCCGGTCGGAGTCACTCCCCTCGGCGTCCCCCGCCGCGAAGCACGCCGCACCCTCGGTGCCCGCGCCCCGCCACGCGCTGCGCGAGGAGACCACGCCCCGGCACGCCGCGCCGGCAGCGGAGGACTCCTACACCGTCCAGCCCGGCGACACGATGTACAAGATCGCGGCCGGAAAGGGCGTCACCTGGAAGGCGCTGTGGGAGGCGAACAAGTCCACGGTGACCCAGCCGAACGTCCTGCACCCCGGTGAACAGCTGAAGCTGCCGACGGCGTCCAGCATCGCGACGCCGAAGCCCAGCACCGACCCGGCGAAGACCGCGGCCCCCACCGGGACCTGGGCGAAGCTGGCCTCCAAGGCGGCGGCCGCCACGCCCGGCGCGGTCAAGCCCGCCGTCAAGAAGGCCGCCACTCCCACCAAGGTCGCCACGGCGGCCAAGGCCGACGCGGTCAAGACGACCGGGCCGACCCAGCAGAAGAAGATCTGGCTGACCGGCTACTCCTACCAGGACAACACCCCCGCCGGTTCCTCGATCGTCAGCACGCCCGTCCTGCACAAGGAGGCAGGCGGCACCGGGACCTACGCCGACCCGATCACCGTCGCCGTCCCCGGCAAGGGCAACGGCATCTGGAAGTCCGGCAGCCGCTTCTACCTGCCGACGGTCAAGCGCTACGTGATCGCCGAGGACACCGGCGCCAGCCCCGCCCCGTCCGGTCAGGACGGCCACCTAGACATGTGGATCGGCGGCCAGGGCGGCACGAAGAGCGCGACCGACGCCTGCATGGACAAGATCACCGCAACCGGCGTGACGGCCCAGTACAACCCGCCGTCCAACCTCCCGGTGATCAAGGGCCCGATCTACTCAGCCGGGAAGTGCAATATCTGACGCCTGTTCCGCGCGCGATATTTTTCTGTGACCACCCCGGCTCGCGTAAACGCTCGCTGGGGTGCTCCCAGAAAAAAAGGCTCGAGGACTCGCCCGGGCGCGCGCTTGTGGCCGGTTGGAGAGCCGCCGACGGAGTCGGCGACGTTGGTTGCGGACATTCAGTGCCCGGCCTTCGCCGGAACTCCTTCGGAGACTCGCGGAGCCAACTTTCAAAACGCGTGTACATGCGCAGGCGGTCCTGGTGCGGGTGCACGGCGTTCCTGGTGGGGTGCAGGTGTTTGTCGGGGGATGCGGGTCGCGTCTAGGGCCCCCTCACCCCGCACCGGGAATGGGGCGACGCACGGTTCCGGGTGGCCCCGCAAGGCGCCCGAAGGCGGGTAGTGCATGAGTGGCGGCTCCCAGGCCGCGGCAGCAAGCGCGCGCGTCGCCGAAGGCGACATTTTTCCGAGTGGTCCCCCATGCCCGAAGGGTATGGGGGGCCGCGAGGAAAAACCCCCATGCAGCGGCCCGCCAGGGCCGCCGCATGGGAAAGTTCTCGGTGCGGCCCGAAGGGTCCGCCGAGAACTTTGGCGCGCGGAAGAGGCCAGATATGGAGTCCACTCGAATCGATCGTTGGTTGTGGGCCGTCCGGCTGACCAAGACCCGGCCGGACGCCGCTGCCGCCTGCCGGGCCGGGCACGTGAAGGTCAACGACATTCCGGCCAAGCCGGCCACGACGATCTCCGTCGGTGACGAGGTCCGGGCCAGGATCAACCAGGTCAACCGCATCGTCGAGGTGACCCAGGTGATCCAGAAGCGGGTCGGCGCGCCACAGGCCGCCGCCTGCTACATCGACAACACCCCGCCGCCCCCGCCGCAGCCGGTCCTTCCGGTGGCCCGCCGCGACCGAGGCGCCGGTCGCCCCACCAAACGCGAGCGCAGGGTCCTCGACGCCTGGCGTTCCAGCCAATAACCGCTCTTCATGATCACCACCGTCTGACGGCTGTTTCCGGGCGCGAAAACAGCCCTCAGACGGTGGTGATCATGAAGGCGCCGCGCCTGTCGTCAACGGGTGGGCCACTCTCCGCCGTTCACCGCGATCACCTGAGCGGTCAGTTGGCGGGCGCCGGGGGACGCCAGGAAGGCGACCGCGGCCGCTATGTCGTCGGGGACGCCTGCTCGGCCGGTTGCCGCCGCGGCGATCAGTGAGTCCCTGCGCTCGTCGGTGAGCTTGTCTCGGAAGAACTCGGTGTCGGCGATGTAGCCGGGCGCGACCACGTTCGCGGTGATCCCCCGGGGACCCAGCTGGGCGGCCAGCTGGATGTTCCACGACGCCAGTCCGGCCTTCGCCGCGCCGTAGGCGCCCGCGCCCTTGTCGGCCGCGATGGAACCGATGTGTACGACCGTGCCGCCCGAGGCGAGCCGGTCGTCGAGCGCCGCGGTCATCAGGACCGCCGAGATCAGGTTGGACTCCAGGTTGACCCGCCAGTTCTCGGCCAGTGCCGCGAGGCCGTCGGCGGGGTCGCGGTCGAAGTCGGTGTTGCCGCCCGCGCAGTTGACCAGGACGTCGACCGGCCCGGTCAGACCCTGGGCGAACTCTCCGACCTGATGAGGGTCGGTGCCGTCGCACACCGCGACGCTCACCCGATCGCCCAGCTCGGCCGAGGCCTCCTTCAGGGGCTCGATGCGGCGCCCGGTGATGACGACCGAGTCGCCCTGCGCCGCGAACGTCGCGGCGATCGCCTTCCCGATCCCGGTGCCACCACCGGTGACGACGATGGTGCGTGTCATTCCGTTCTCCTCTCAGCTATCGTTCAGACCTAAACGTAGCCGTTATTTAGACCTAAATCAAGGAGCGCGCATGGACCCGGACGATCCGATCGACGACATCGCACTGTCCTGGCTGCGCGAACGTCCCGGCACGCCGGTGGAGGGCATCGGCATCGTGACCCGCATCTGGCGCGCGGCCAAGCTCCTCGGCGAGGAGCGCCGCCGCGTCCTGGCCGAAGCGGGCGCGGACACCGCGACCCTCGACCTGCTCAGCGTGCTGCGCCGGGCAGGAGCGCCCTACCAGCTGAGCACGCGGCAGCTCGCCGAACGCACGATGGTCACCGCCGGTGCGATCTCCCAGCGGATCGGCCGCGCCGAGCGCGACGGCCTCGTCGAGCGACAACCCCTCGGAGACGGCTCACGCACCGTGCTGGTCACCCTCACCGCGCGCGGGCACGAACTGGTCGAGCAGCTCGTCGACCGAGTACTCGGCAGAGAGGCGGAGCTGATCGCCGGCCTCGCGCCGGAACAACGCGCCGCGCTCACCGAGCTACTGCGCGTGCTGCTCGCGGACCTGCACACGACACTCGGGGACCCGCCGCACACGCACGTCGGCGCCCCCTAACCACTTGACCTCAGATTAAACGTGCGGATACCCACCCCACCTGCGCAAGCACAGCGCTTGCTAGAGCTAGCACTAGTGCGTAACGTCGGGGACGTCAGACAGAAAGAGCGAACGCCGGAAGGAGATCATCATGGCCGTTACGCTTCCGAACTCCACCGATGTCCGCAACATCCGCACTCGGACCCGCAAGGTTGCGAACGATCAGTTCGAGCTGGTTCGCACACCGTTGCTGGCGTTCATCGGCATCGGCGACCTGGCACTGCACAAGATCAGCGAGCTGCCGGACAGGCTGACCGCCGACGAGCTGCGCCAGCGGGTCGACGACGTCGCCGGCCAGGCGCGCAGGGCGTACACCCAGCTCGCCGACCGCGGTGAGGTCAGGGTCGAGCGCATCCGCACCGAGCCCAGGGTGGCCCGTGCACTGCGCAACGTCGAGGACATCACCGAGCGCTTCGACCGTCGGGTGGACCGGGGCGTCGACGCCGCGCACGACGTGGCGCAGGACTCCCTCAACCGCTTCAGCAGCGAGACCCGTTCGGTCGGCGAGCGCACCGCGCGAGCGACCCAGCGCACCGCCGAGCGCACCGCGCGACAGGCGGGCGAGATCGGTGACGACGTCGCCGACGCCGTGCGGGACGCGGGCGACGAGGCCGCGCACACCGCGCGCAGCACCTCGCGCAAGGCCGCGAACCGGACCGCCCCGCGCAAGCCGGCAGCCCGGTAACAGCTAGGAGAACGCCGCCCCCGGTCTTCGGACCGGGGGCGTTCTCGCGAGTCCGGACTCGCCGCACCATCAGATGATGCTCCCGCCTCGAGACAGCACCGCGCTCACCGTCCTCACGCAAACCGGAGGCGTCCTCGCTAGCCCCCGCTCACCGCACCATCAGACGACGGTCCCCCGTCGAGACAGCACCGCGCCCACCGTCCTCACTCAAACCGGAGGCGTCCTCGCGAGTCCAGCCTTCCGCTCAGCGGAAGAACGGACGCGCACGTGACCCGGCTCACCGCACCATCAGATGATGGTCCCGCGTCGAGACAGCACCGCGCTCACCGTCCTGGCGCGTGACGAGCTCGCCGAGGACGTCGTCGGGCTGACCCTGGCCGACCCGGACGGCGCCCGGCTGCCCGACTGGACACCGGGGGCGCACATCGACCTCGAACTGCCGAACGGGATGACCCGGCAGTACTCCCTGTGCGGGGACCGCTGGGACCCGTTCCGCTACCGCGTCGCGGTCCTGCGCGAGGCCGAGGGCCGAGGCGGCTCCGCCTACCTGCACGAACACCTGCGCGCCGGGGACCTCGTCGGACTGGGTGGCCCGCGCAACAACTTCCCGCTCGTCCCGTCGCCGCGCTACCTGTTCGTCGCGGGCGGCATCGGCATCACGCCGATCCTGCCGATGGTGCACCAGGCCCAGCTGCTCGGCGCCGACTGGACGTTGCTGTACGGCGGCCGGCGGCGCGCCTCGATGGCGTTCCTCGACCGGCTCGCCGAGTACGGCGACCGGGTGCGGGTCGTGCCGCAGGAGGAGCACGGCCTGCTCGACCTGGCCACCGGGCTCGCCGATCCGAGCGACGAGGTCAAGGTCTACTGCTGTGGGCCGGCGCCGCTGCTGGCCGCCGTCGAGCAGGCCTGCCTGCCCTGGCCCCGGCACGCGCTGCGCACCGAACGGTTCGTCGCACGCGAGCAGCCGGCGCCGCGGCGAGCCACGTCGTTCGAGGTCCGGCTGGCCGCCAGTGGCACCACGGTGACCGTCGCGCCGGGGATCTCGGTGCTCGACGCGGTGCGTGCCGCCGGGGTGGACGTGCTGTCCTCGTGCCGGCAGGGCACATGCGGCACCTGCGAGATCGGCGTCCTCGAGGGCGTACCCGACCACCGCGACTCGATCCTCGACGACGAACAGCGGGCGCGCGGCGACTGCCTGTTCCCCTGTGTGTCCCGTTCCCTGTCCGACCGACTCGTACTGGACGTGTGATGACCACTGCCGTTCGCATTCCGGTGTCCGACGCGGACCCGTTCGACCTCACGACGCTCGCCGATCCGCACCCGATGCACGCCGCGCTGCGCGACGCGGGCCCGGTGGTGCACCTGCGGCGGTACGACATCTACGCGATGGCCCGCTACGAACAGGTCCACGCGGCGCTGGTGAACTGGCAGGACTTCCAGTCCGGAGCCGGTGTCGGCATGTCCAACTTCCGCCTCGAGAAGCCGTGGCGGCCACCGAGCCTGCTGCTGGAGGCCGACCCGCCGCGCCACGACGCCCCTCGGCGGGTGTTGTCCGCGATCCTCGGCCAGCGCGAGCTGCGCCGGCTGCGCGAGCGGTGGTTCGCCGACGCTCAACAGCTGGTCGACGAGGTCGTCGCACACGACGAGTTCGACGCGGTCGAGCAGCTCACCGAAGCCTTCCCGCTGCGCGTCTTCCCCGACGCCGTGGGGCTGCCGCCCGAGGACCGCCACCACCTGCTGCCCTACGGCAACCACCTGTTCAACACGTTCGGACCGGCGAACGACCTGGTAGCGGCCGGTGCGCACGCCGCGCCGGAGCACGCGGCGTGGGTGAACACCCGGTGCACGCGGGACATGCTCACCCCGGACGGCTTCGGCGCCCGGATCTGGGCGGCCGCCGACCGGGGTGACATCACCGCCGAACAGGCCCCGCTCATCGTGCGCTCGCTGCTGTCGGCCGGCGTCGACACGACCGTGCACGCGCTGGGCGCCGTCCTGCACGCGCTGGCCGTCCATCCCGAGCAGTGGCGCGCGCTGCGGGAACGTCCGGCGCTGGCCAGGGTCGCGTTCGACGAGGCCATCCGCTGGGCGTCCCCGGTGCAGACCTTCTTCCGCACGGCCACCACGGACGTCCAGATCCCGGGGTCCGGCACGGTGCCCGACGGCAAGAAGATCCTGATGTTCCTCGCCGCCGCGAACCGGGATCCGCGCCGCTGGGACGACCCGGACACCTACGACCTGACGCGCGACCCGTCGGGCCACGTCGGATTCGGCTTCGGACTGCACCAGTGCGTCGGCCAGCACGTCGCCCGGTTGGAGGCCGAAGCCCTGCTCGCCGCGTTGATCCAGCGCGTGCGGACGATCGAGATGGTGGACGACGGGGTGCGGCAGCCGAACAACACCCTGCGCGGCTGGGAGTCACTCCCGCTGCGCATCCGGCGCACCTAGGACCAGGAGCCGGCTTTCTGCTGGTCGTAGAGCGCGTCGAGGTCGTGGTGGTAGCGCTGCGTGATGACCGGTCGCTTGAGTTTCAGGGTCGGGGTGAGCTCGCCGGTCTCGACGCCCCAGACGTCCGGGATCAACGTCCAGTTCTTCGGCTGCTCGGCGCGGGACAGCTTGGCGTTGCCCGCACCGAGCGCCCTGGCGACCTCCATGCGTACCCGGCCGTCGGTCACCGCGGCCGACGCCGACGACGCTCTGATACCTCGGGCATCGCACCAGGACCGCCAGTTCGCCGACAGCGTCACGAGTGCCACCAGGCAGGGTTTGCCGTCGCCGTACACGAAGACCGAACCGATCAGCTCGGAGCCTTCGGCCAAGGTTGCTTCGATGGTGCCAGGGGCGATCGTCTTCCCGAAGGCGGTGATGATCATCTCCTTCTTGCGGCCGATGATCGTCAGGTAGTAGTCGCGGTCGAGTCTGCCGAGGTCACCGGTGTGCAACCAGCCGTTGGCGTCGATCGCCTCGGCGGTGGCGTCCGGCCGGTTCAGGTAGCCGGGCGTGAGGTTGGGCCCCCTGACCAGGATCTCGTCGTCGTCGGCCAGCATCAGCTCGACGCCGGGCAGCACCGTGCCGACGGTGCCCAACCGAGGTGCGTCCTGCGGCACGACCGTCACGAACGCGGCCTCGGTCATGCCGTACACCTCGATGATCGCCAGACCGATACCTCGGAAGAACACCATCAGCTCGACGGGCAACGCCGCCGCGCCGGTCCAGGCGAACACCACCCGGTCGAGGCCGAGCGCGGTCCGAACCCGCTGATAGACGAACCGTTCCATGGCCGGATGGAGCAGCGGTTTCGAGCGCCCCTCGTACGTCGCCCTCCCCGCCGCCATCGCCACCGAGATCGCGGTCCGGCCGATCATGCGCCGAAGCGGGCCCCCACCAGCGGCGTTGTCCCGCACCGCGCTGTAGAGCTTCTCCCAGATCCTCGGCACCCCGAAGAAGATGTAGGGCCTGGTGTCCTTCAGCGCCGTCGGCAGCCGGTGGATGTCGCGGACGTACACCACCGTCACGACGTTGCGCAGGGCCGCGTAGTGGCTGAACACCCGCTCCCCCATGTGCGCGAGCGGCAGATAGGACAGCGCCGTCCAGCCGACCGGGATCGGCCCCCCGTTCCGCTCCTCCAGTTGCCGTGTCGTGGCGTCCAACATGAACCAGACCGAGGACTGGCTGACGAGCGTCCCTTTGGGCTGCCCGGTGGTGCCGGACGTGTAGACGATGCTCAGCGGGTCCTCCAGGCCGTGGCGTGCCCTGGCCGCGTCCACCTGCATACCGCGGGTGGCGAGCTCGTTCTCGGCATGATCCGCCCACTGTTCGAACAGCAGGATCCCGGTCGGCGTCGGTTCATCGGGGTCCAGATCGAGCGCGACGATGTGCCGCAGACGGGGTAGCCGTTCCCGGATCGCCAGCCACAGGGGCAGCTGCCGCGCATCGATGATGACCACGGTCGCCGCAGAGTCGTGCGCGACGTGGGTGAGCTGCTCGGCGGAGAGCGTGTTGTAGTAGCTGGCCGGGGTCGCGCCCGCCATCAGGGCACCGACGTCGGCCAGCACGTGCTCGGCGCGGTTGATCATGTGCAGGCCGACGACCTCGCCCCTGGTGACGCCGAGGTCCAGGAGCGCGAGTGCGATGGCCCTGGCGCGCGTGCGATAGGCGTGCCAGGTCACGCGCAACTCACCGTCGACGATCGCGGTGACCCCGGGGTTCGCCCGTGCGTTGCGATCGACGAGGTCCAGAAGAGTGGTCGGTGCATGACCTCGGCGCACCGCAACCCCCTACCCTGACCGTCTGCACCGGGGAGAAGCTCATCCCATATCGGTGATGTCTGCTGCGCGAGCATGTCAAGCGATCACGTCGCTGTCATCCCTAGAATTCGCTATAGCCAATAATTTGTGACAGCTGACAACGACACCTGGCTGAGTTCCCTCCCGCCGAAACTCGGCGGACACTGTCGGGCCGATGAGTTTTACTCCGTCGGTGAGTCGACATCTGTGACGACCACCAGCGAGAGGACCGCCCGATGACTTCCCCGACCACCGCTCCCAGGGCTACCCGCCGAGAGTGGGTCGGTCTCGCCATCCTGTCGCTGGCCTGCCTGCTCTACGTGATGGACCTGACGGTGCTGCATCTCGCGGTTCCGGCGATCACCGAGGACCTTAGGCCGACGAGCGCGCAGCTGCTGTGGATCATCGATGTGTACGGGTTCATGGTCGCGGGTGCGCTGGTCACCATGGGCACACTGGGCGACCGGATCGGCAGGCGCCGGCTGCTGCTGGTCGGGGCCGCCGCGTTCGGCGCGGTGTCCGTGCTCGCCGCGTTCTCCCCCAGCGCGGAGATGCTGATCGTCAGTCGTGCACTGCTCGGGATCACCGGCGCCACGATCGCCCCGTCGACGCTGTCGCTGATCTTCCACATGTTCCAGGACGCGAAGCAGCGCACCACCGCGGTCGGGGTGTGGATCAGCGCGTTCTCCGCGGGCAGCGCGATCGGGCCGGTGCTGGGCGGGCTCATGCTGGAGTGGTTCTGGTGGGGCTCGGTGTTCCTGCTGGGACTGCCCGTCATGGCCGCGCTGCTGGTGCTCGGGCCGCGGGTACTGCCGGAGTACCGGGATCCGGACGCGAAGCGGCTCGACGTGCTGAGCGCGGCGATGTCGGTCGTCGCGCTGCTGGCGGTGGTCTACGGACTGAAGCAGATCGCGCAGGACGGGGTCACGGTGGCGGCTTCGGTGTCGATCGTCGCCGGTGTGATCGTCGGTGTGCTGTGGGTGCGTCGCCAGCGTCGGCTGGACGACCCGATGCTCGACGTGGGGCTGTTCCGCATCCGGGCGTTCAGCTCGGCGCTGGTGACCAACTTCCTGTCGATCTTCGTGATGGTCGGCTACTTCCTGTTCATCGCGCAGTACCTGCAGCTCGTGCTGGGGCAGTCGCCGCTGGTGGCCGGTCTGTGGTCGTTGCCGTCGGCGATCGGTTTCATCATCAGCTCCAACCTCGCGCCGAGACTGCTCTCCGGGGTGCGGCCGGGATACGTGGTCGCGGGCGGGCTCGCCACCTCGACCGTCGGACTGGTACTGCTCACCCAGGTCGACGTGCGGGACGGGCTGCTCGTGCTGGTGCTGGCGTCGGTGGTGATCTCGCTGGGGCTGGGCCCGGTGTTCGGCCTGACCACCGAGATGATCGTGGGGTCCGCCCCGCCCGCGAAGGCGGGTGCCGCCACCGGCATGTCGGAGACGGCGGCCGAGCTGGGCGGCGCGCTGGGAATCGCGGCGCTGGGCAGTATCGCCGTCACCGTGTACCGCGGTGGGGTCACGTCCGGGCTGCCGGCGGGGCTCTCACCGGAGACCACGTCGGCGGTCAAGGACACCCTCGGAGCGGCGCTGACGGTCGCGGCGGACCTGCCGCCCGCAACGGGTGCGGCGGTCCGAGCGGTGGCCCAGCAGGCCTTCGTCTCGGGCCTGCAGCTGACCTCGGCGATAGCCGCACTCATCGCGGCGGTGATCACGGTCGTCGCGGCCGTGACCCTCCGCTCAATCCCAGCGCCGGCGGACCCCGAGGAGTACCCGAACGACGAGGTACACGAGTCCGGCTGCCCAACACACTGACCCACCCAGCACGCCGGGCACCCCCACCCCGCGAGTCGGGAACCTCAGCACACCGAGTCGCGCGCCTCAGCACAAGCTCCTGTGCCCGAACCCCCAACTCGGTGTGCCCACGTGCCCGACTCGCGGAAGCAGCGCGCACACCGCCGAGGGACGTGCGCGGCGCGAGTCAGCTCGTGAGGGTGAGCTCGACCGAGTAGCGACTGGCGCGGTAGACGTGCGAGCCGTACTCGACGCCTCGACCGGCGGCGTCCCATGCGGTGCGGGTCATGGTGAGCAGCGGCGCACCGCGGGACTCGTCGAGCAGCGCCGCCTCGGCGGTGCTCGCGGACTTCGCACCGACGGTCTGGTTCGCCATCCTCGGCACGTAGCCGGCGGCGCGCAGCAGCTCGTAGAGACCCCGGTACTCGAGGTCGGTCCGGCTCAGCCGCAGTACGTCGAGCGGCACCGCGTTGTGCATGATCGCCAGTGGCTCGTCGTCGGCCAGCCGGACCCGTTCCAGCCAGTTGATCTCGGTGCCGAACGGGATGCCGAGCGCCTCGGCCACGGCGTCCGGTGCGCGCCGGATCTCCAGCAGCGTCACGAGCGTGCGCGGGCGCTGGCCGGACTTGCTCAGGTCGTCGTACAGGCTGGACAGCTCGACCGGTCTGCGCACCTTGGGGTGGACGATCTGGGTACCGACGCCACGCTTGCGCACGAGCATGCCGCGCTCGACGAGGTAGCCGATCGCGCGGCGCATGGTCGGGCGGGACACGCCGAGCCGGTCGGCCAGCTCGACCTCGTTCTCCAGCCTGCCGCCGACCGGCAGCTCGCCTTCTTCGATCAGCTCCTGCAGCCGGGTCGCCACCTGGAAGTACAGCGGGACCGGGCTGCTCCGGTCCAGCGCCATGTCCGGGACCAGGCCCCAGACCGTCGTTCGCTCCGCCACGACCCGCCCCCATTTGTCAGGACAAAGTATGTAAGGACAAAGTATTGACCTCGCGCTGTGATGGAGAGTACACCTTTAACCCGATAGAGGTATCACCTGCGGCGAAAGGTCGATATGAGTGCTCCGGAAGTGCTCACCATGGGGCGGCTGGGGGTAGACATCTACCCGCTGCAGATCGGGGTGTCGCTGCGTGAGGTGACCACGTTCGGCAAGTACCTCGGCGGTTCGGCCGCGAACGTCGCGGTCGCCGCCGCCCGGTACGGCAGGCGCAGCGCGCTGATCTCCCGGACCGGCGCGGACCCGTTCGGCGAGTACCTGCACGACGCGCTGCGCGGGTTCGGCGTCGACGACGGCCAGGTCACGCCGGTCACGACGTACCCGACGCCGGTGACGTTCTGCGAGATCTTCCCACCGGACGACTTCCCGCTGTACTTCTACCGGCTGCCGAAGGCCCCCGACCTGGAGATTCACCCCGCCGAGCTGGACATGGACGCGGTCATCGGCGCGGACATCTTCTGGATGACCGGCACCGGCCTGAGCACCGAGCCCAGCCGGGAGGCGACGCTGCATGCGCTGCGGTCCCGTGCCGAGGCGCGACCGGACGCGCTCACCGTGTTCGACCTGGACTACCGGCCGATGTTCTGGTCGTCCCGGGAGGCGGCGCGTGAGCAGTACCGCGCCGCGCTGGCCTACGCGACGGTCGCGGTCGGCAACCTCGACGAATGCGACACCGCGGTCGGGACCCGGGCCCCGAGGGAAGCGGCGGCCGCGCTGCACGAGACCGGGGTGCGGCTGGCCGTGGTCAAGCAGGGACCGGACGGGGTGCTCGCGTCCTCGACCTCCGACGGCGAGGTCACGGTTGCGCCGGTTCCGGTCGACGTGGTGAACGGTCTGGGCGCGGGCGATGCGTTCGGCGGCGCGCTGTGCCACGGACTGCTCGCCGGCTGGGATCTCGAGCGGGTCATGCGGTTCGCCAACACCGCCGGTTCGATCGTCGCCGGACGGCTGGCCTGCGCCGACGCTATGCCCACTCTCGACGAGGTCTCAGCAGTGCTGGAGGGGTCCGTTCATGCGGGATGACCGATTGACCGAGCTGATCAGCACCCGGGT
Organism: Actinospineispora spinosispora DSM 44797; assembly: GCF_000429025.1. Lineage (GTDB taxonomy): Bacteria > Actinomycetota > Actinomycetes > Mycobacteriales > Pseudonocardiaceae > Pseudonocardia > Pseudonocardia spinosispora. The sequence continues at coordinate 187,323 of NZ_KE386837.1, read as the reverse complement.
GCACCGGCCGGGCGCGGTCGCCGAGGCCGCCGCCGCTCGGCGTCGCCCCAGCTCACTGCTCGGCGAGCACGGCAAGCTGATGATGATCGCCTGCGACCACCCGGCCCGCGGCGCGGTCCGGGTCGGTGACCGGGCGCTGGCGATGGGCGACCGCATCGAGCTGCTGGACCGGCTGTGCCTCGCGCTGTCCCGGCCCGGCGTCAACGGTGTGCTCGGCACCCCGGACGTCCTGGAAGACCTGCTGCTGCTCGGCGCGCTGGACGACAAGGTGGTCATCGGCTCGATGAACCGCGGCGGCCTCGCCGGCACCGCGTTCGAGATCGACGACCGGTTCACCGCCTACGACGCCGCCGGGATCGCCGCCTCCGGTTTCGACGGCGGCAAGATGCTGACCAGGATCGACCCGGACGACCCGGGCACGGTGGCGACGCTCGCGGCGTCCGGCCGCGCGGTCAGCGAGCTGGCCGGGCACCGGCTGATGGCGATGGTCGAACCGTTCATCTCGCACCGCGTCGACGGCCGGGTGCGCAACGAGCTGACCGCGGAGGCGATGATCCGCGCGATGGGCGTCGCCGCCGGGCTGGGCAACACCTCGGCGTACAGCTGGCTGAAGGTCCCGATCGTGCCGGACATGGAACGCGTGATGGCCGCGACGACCCTGCCGTCGCTGATCCTCGGCGGTGAGGTCACCGGCGACCAGGACGCAGCGCTGAACAGCTGGAGCAAAGCGCTCACGCTGCCAGCGGTGCAGGGCCTGGTGATCGGCCGCAGCCTCCTGTTCCCACCCGACGACGACGTGGCGGCGGCGGTCGACGCGGCGGTGAGCCTCCTGTGACCGCGACGGCGATGCCCGCACAGACCGTCTCTACGCCGCACAGAGGCTGGGGCCTCTGTGCGGCGTGTACCCGGTCTGTGCGAGCTGAGGGGAGTGTGGCGTGAGCGAGCATGTGGTGCGGCGCGGTGAGAGTGGTGAGGGCGCGTTCGAGCTTGTTGTCACGCCGGAGTCGGCGGGGTGGGGGTACAGCTCGCTGCGGGTCGTCGAGCTGCCGGCCGGTGGGGCCGTCTCGCTCGACACCGGTCCGGACGAGATGGTCGTGCTGCCGCTGTCGGGCGCGTGTTCGGTGAGCTGCGACGGCTCGGACTTCGCACTGGACGGGCGGGCCTCGGTGTTCTCCAGGGTCACCGACTTCGCCTACCTGCCGATGGACTCGGCCGCCACGATCAGCTCGGCGGGCGGAGGGCGGTTCGCGTTGCCGGCGGCTCGGGCCACCCGCAAGCTGACCGCCCGCTACGGCCCGGCCGAGGGCGTCGGCGTCGAGCTGCGCGGCGCCGGTCAGGCGAGCAGACAGGTCAACAACTTCTGCACCCCGCAGACCTTCGAGGCGGACAAGCTGATCGCCGTCGAGGTCCTCACCCCGGCGGGCAACTGGTCGTCCTATCCCCCGCACAAGCACGACGAGCAGCGCGAGGGCGAAGCCCAGCTGGAGGAGATCTACTACTTCGAGGTCGGCGGTTCGGGCATCGGCTACCAGCGCGTCTACAGCTCGGGTCCCGACCGGGAGATCGACGTGTGCGCCGAGGTCCGATCCGGGGACACGGTGCTCATCCCGCACGGCTGGCACGGCCCGTCGATGGCGGTGCCCGGCTACCCGCTGTACTACCTGAACGTCATGGCGGGCCCCAGCCCGGAACGGGCCTGGCTGATCTGCGACGACCCGGCGCACGCCTGGATCCGCGACACCTGGGCCGGCCAGGAGATCGACCCTCGGCTGCCCCTGACCGGCACGGTGGAGGCATCGGCATGAGGCTCACGGTCGCCCAGGCGCTGGTCCGTTTCCTTGCCAACCAGTACAGCGAACGCGACGGCGTCGAGCAACGTCTGGTCCCCGGCTGCTTCGGCATTTTCGGCCACGGCAACGTCGCCGGTATCGCCCAGGCCCTGCTGGAGACCGACGCACTGCGCTACCACCTGGCCCGCAACGAACAGGGCATGGTGCACGCCGCCGTCGGCTACGCGAAGACCCGCAACCGGCTGCAGGCGATGGCGTGCACGGCGTCGATCGGACCCGGTTCGACGAACATGGTCACCGGCGCGGCGCTGGCCACGATCAACCGGATCCCGGTCCTGCTGCTGCCCAGCGACTTCTTCGCCACCCGGGTCGCCAGCCCGGTGCTGCAGGAGCTGGAGGACCCGCGCGGGTTCGACGTGTCGGTCAACGACGCGTTCCGCCCGGTGTCGCGGTTCTTCGACCGCATCACCCGGCCCGAGCAGCTGCCGTCGGCGCTGCTCGGCGCGATGCGGGTGCTGACCGATCCCGCCGAGACCGGCGCGGTGACGATCTCGCTGCCCCAAGATGTGCAGGCCGAGGCGTTCGACTGGCCCGACGAGCTGTTCGACCGCAGGGTCTGGCACGTCGCCCGGCCGGTTCCCGAGCCTGCCGCGTTGGCCCGCGCCGTCGAGGTACTGCGCGGCGCCCGGCGGCCGTTGCTGGTCGCGGGCGGTGGGGTCGTCTACTCCGAGGCTGGCCAGGCGTTGCTGCGGTTCGCCGAGGCGACCGGCATCCCGGTCGCGGACACGCACGCCGGCAAGGGCGCTCTCGCCTGGGACCACCCGAACTCCGTCGGCGGGGTCGGCGCGACCGGCACTCCGGTGGCGAACGCGCTGGCCAGGGACGCGGACGTAATTCTCGGCGTCGGCACCCGGTACAGCGACTTCACCACCGCGTCGCGCAGCGCGTTCCAGAACCCTGACGTGCGGTTCGTCAACCTGAACGTCACCGCGTTCGATGCGGCCAAGCAGTCGGCGACGATGCTCGTGGCGGATGCCCGCGCGGGGCTCGACGCGCTCACCGATGAACTGCACAATCCAGCGACTCGCGCCGCGGAATCTAGCGACTCGCGGGTGGGGTGGAGCGGGGACATGGGGCGGTGGAACGCCGTGGTGGATCGGGCCTACCACCTGGGGCATGGGCCGTTGCCCGCTCAGACCGAGGTGATCGGGGCGCTCAACGAGGTGCTCGCACCCTCGGACGTGATCGTGCAGGCGGCCGGGAGCATGCCGGGTGACCTGCAGATGTTGTGGCGGGCGTCCGACCCGAAGGCCTATCACGTCGAGTACGGCTACTCGTGCATGGGCTACGAGATCGCCGGGGCGCTCGGAGTCAAGATGGCCGACCCGGACCGTGAGGTGTTCGCCGTCGTCGGCGACGGGTCGTACCTGATGATGGCGCAGGAGATCGTGACAGCGGTGTCCGAAGGCATCAAGCTGAACATCGTGATCGTGCAGAACCACGGGTTCGCCTCGATCGGCGCGCTGTCGGAGTCGGTCGGCTCGCAGCGCTTCGGCACCGCGTACCGCTTCCGCGACCCGGACACCGGCCGCCTGGACGGCGAGCGGCTTCCGATCGACCTGGCCGCGAACGCCGCGAGCCTCGGCGCCGAGGTGATCAGGGTCGGCACGATCGCCGAGTTCAGGGACGCGCTGGCGACCTCCCGGGCCTCGACCAGGACCACCGCGATCCACATCGAGACCGACCCGCTCGCACCGGTGCCGGACTCGGACAGCTGGTGGGACGTCCCGGTCGCCCAGGTCTCCGCACTGGACAGCACCCAGCAGGCGCGCAAATCCTATGAGCAGCACAAGACCACCCAACGCACCTACCTGAACCCGTGAGTGTTGTGGGCTGCCATAGCAGCCCACAACACTCACGGGTCGTAGACGAAGGAGGCGGGCACTTGAGGACGATCACGCACTGGATCGACGGCAAACCCGACACCGGTAGCAGCGGACGCACCAGCCCGGTGTGGAACCCGGCGACCGGCGAGCAGCAGGCCGAGGTCGCGCTGGCGAACGCCCAGGACGTCGACCGGGCCGTGCGCAGCTCCAGGGCGGCCTTCCAGCAGTGGTCACAGTCCTCGCTGTCCGCGCGCACGAAGATCCTGTTCGCGTTCCGTGAGCTGGTCAACGCGAACGCCGAGCAGATCGCCGAGCTGATCACCGACGAGCACGGCAAGGTCCTGTCCGACGCGCTCGGCGAGGTGCAGCGCGGCCTGGAGGTCGTCGAGTTCGCCTGCGGCATCCCGACGCTGCTGCAGGGCGGCTACTCCGACCAGGTGTCCACCGGCGTCGACGTGTTCTCCTTCCGCGAACCGCTCGGAGTGTGCGCCGGGATCACGCCGTTCAACTTCCCGGCGATGGTCCCGATGTGGATGCACCCGGTGGCGATCGCGTGCGGAAACACGTTCGTCCTCAAGCCGAGCGAACGGGACCCGAGCGCATCACAGCTGGTCGCGGAACTGTGGGCGCAGGCAGGGCTGCCGGACGGCGTGTTCACCGTCCTGAACGGCGACAAGGAAGCGGTCGACGGGTTGCTCGACCACCCGGACGTCGCCGCCGTCAGCTTCGTCGGCTCCACCCCGATCGCGCGCTACATCCACGAGCGGGCCAGCGCCAACGGCAAGCGTGTGCAGGCACTCGGCGGCGCGAAGAACCACGCGGTGGTGCTGCCGGACGCCTCGCTCGACTTCGCCGCCGAGCACCTGGTCGCGGCAGCGTTCGGGTCGGCCGGTGAGCGCTGCATGGCCATCTCGGCGGCGGTCGCGGTCGGTTCGGCCGCCGACGACCTCGTCGCGGCGGTCAGCGAGAAGGCCCGCGCGGTGAAGGTCGGCTCCGGCCGAGACGCCGACAGCGAGATGGGCCCGGTGATCACCGAGGCGGCGCGGGACCGCATCCTCGGGCTGATCGGCAGCGGTGAGACCCAGGGCGCCGAGCTGGCCGTGGACGGGCGAGGCCTCACGGTGCCCGGCCACGAGAACGGCTTCTTCGTCGGCCCGACGGTGATCGACCGGGTGCGCACCGAGATGGACGTCTACCGCGAGGAGATCTTCGGCCCGGTGCTGTCGGTCGTACGCACCGACACCGTCGAGGAGGCCATCGCACTGATCAACGCCAACCCGTACGGCAACGGCACCGCGATCTTCACCTCCTCCGGCGACGCCGCGAGACGGTTCCAACGCGGCGTGCAGGTCGGCATGATCGGCATCAACGTGCCGATCCCGGTGCCGATGGCCTACTACTCCTTCGGCGGCTGGAAGGACTCGCTGTTCGGCGACAAGCACATCCACGGTCCCGAAGGCGTCTCCTTCTACACCCGCGCGAAGGTCGTCACGTCCCGCTGGCCCCGGGCGGAAATGCCCAGCGGGGCGTCCTATCACTTCCCCACCGCAACCTGAGAAGAAGAAGGATTACTCAATGTCGAGTACTCGTAAGTTGGTGCGCGGAACGACTGTTCGCCTTGCAATAGGGCTAGCACTCGCCGTGTGCCTCGCGGCGTGCAGCAGCAAGGGCGGCGCGCAGAACCAGGGCGGCGCTGCCTCGGGCGACGCAGGCAAGCGCTACACCATCGCGATGATCACCCATGAGCAGCCGGGTGACTTCTTCTGGGACAAGATCCGCTCCGGCGCCGAGGCCGCCGCGAAGCACCTGAACGTCGACCTGAAGTACTCCAACAACAACGACGCGGGTCAGCAGGCCACGCTGGTGCAGAACGCGATCGACTCGCACGTCGACGGCATCGCGGTCACCCTCGCGTTCGCCGACCAGGTCGGACCGGCGGCGCAGAAGGCGGTGCAGGCGGGCATCCCGGTGGTCGCGTTCAACTCCGGCATCAGCGACTACCAGAAGTACGGCATCGGCATGTACTTCGGTTCCGACGAGGACCTCGCCGGTCAGTCCGCTGGGCAACGGATGACCCAGGCAGGTGCTGGCGGCAAGGCGATCTGCGTCGTGCAGGAACAGGGCAGCGTCGCACTGGAGGCACGCTGCGCCGGGGTGAAGAAGACCTTCCCGAACACGGAGAACCTGCAGGTCAACGGCGCGGACCTGCCGTCGGTGCAGCAGACCATCGGCGCGAAGCTGCAGCAGGACCCGTCGATCGGCTACATCGTGACGCTCGGCGCGCCGATCGCGCTCGCCGCGCTGCAGGCCAAGCAGCAGGGCGGCAACAGCCAGGCCAAGATCGTCACGTTCGACCTCAGCTCGGACGTCGCGAAGGACATCAAGGACGGCACGATCGCGTTCTCCATCGACCAGCAGCCCTACGTTCAGGGCTATCAGGCGGTCACCTCGCTGTGGCTGGCACTGACCAACGGCAACGATATCGGCGGCGGCAAGCCCGTGCTGACCGGTCCGTCCTTCGTGGACAACACCAACATCGGCAAGATCGCCAACTACGCAGCTCAGAACACCCGTTAGGAGTGCGGAGATGACCGTCGCAAGCACGTCGGCTTCGCCGACCGCCCCGCCCGTGCGGGTCCAACGCTCACTGCTGGCACGGGTACTGGCCCGGCCCGAGGTCGGCGCGTTCGCGGCGGCTGTCGCCATCTTCGTGTTCTTCTTCGCGGTGGCGGCGCCGTTCCGGACACTGCCGGCGTTCGCCACCGTGCTGTACGCCAGCTCGACCATCGGCATCGTCGCGGTCGCCGTGGCGCTGCTGATGATCGGCGGCGAGTTCGACCTGTCCGCCGGTGTGCTGGTGACCAGCTCGGCGCTCGCCTCGGCGATGATCGGCTACCAGTTCAGCCTGAACATGTGGGTCGGCGTGATCATCAGCCTGGTGATCACGCTGGCCATCGGGTTCGTCAACGGCTACCTGGTGGTGCGCACCGGGATCCCGAGCTTCCTCATCACGCTGTCCACGTTCTTCGTGCTGCAGGGTGTGAACCTGGGTGTCACGAAGATGGTCACCGGCACGGTCGCCACGACGAGCGTGACCGAGCTGGACGGTTTCAGCTCGGCCCGCGCGCTGTTCGCCGGCAACGTCGATCTGGGCTTCATCACGATCAACGTGACGGTGCTGTGGTGGTTCGCGTTCGTGGCGCTGGCCAGCTGGATCCTGCTGCGTACCCGGACCGGCAACTGGATCTTCGCCTCCGGCGGGAACGCGGACAGCGCCCGCGCGGTCGGGGTGCCGGTGCCGAAGGTCAAGATCGGCCTGTTCATGGGCGTCGCGCTGCTGGCCTGGTTCCTGGGCATGCACCTGCTGTTCAACTTCTCCAGCGTGCAGTCCGGGCTCGGCGTCGGCAACGAGTTCGTCTACATCATCGCGGCCGTCGTCGGCGGCGCACTGTTGACCGGCGGGTACGGCTCGGCGATCGGGTCGGCGCTGGGCGCGTTCATCTTCGGCATGGTCACCCAGGGCATCGTGTTCGCCGGCTGGGACCCGAACTGGTTCAAGGCGTTCCTCGGCGCGATGCTGCTGCTCGCGGTCGTGGTGAACCTGTACGTCAAGAAGTACTCGAGCACCCGGAAGTGAGACGACGATGACCGACACTCTCTCGGAGCCCGCCCCGGTGGAACCCTCGATCGATACGCCGCTGGTGCGGATGACCGGCGTCGGCAAGTCCTACGGCGCGATCCAGGCCCTCGAAGGCATCGACCTCACCGTCCGCGCGCGGGAGGTGACCTGTGTGCTCGGCGACAACGGCGCCGGCAAGTCCACCCTCATCAAGATCATCTCGGGGCTGCACCCGCACACCGAGGGCACCCTAGAAGTGGACGGCGTCGAGACCCGGTTCGGCTCGCCCCGCGAGTCGTTGGACCGGGGCATCGCCACCGTCTACCAGGACCTCGCGGTCGTCTCCCTCATGGAGGTATGGCGCAACTTCTGGCTCGGCTCGGAGCTACGCAAGGGCAACTACCCGCTGGCGCCGCTGGACATCAAGGCCATGCGGCGGATCGCGGACGCCGAGCTGGCCAAGATGGGTATCCACGTCAAGGACATCAACCAGCCGATCGGCACGCTGTCCGGCGGGCAGCGCCAGTGCGTGGCGATCGCCCGGGCGGTGTACTTCGGCGCGCGCGTGCTGATCCTGGACGAACCGACCGCCGCGCTGGGCGTCAAGCAGTCCGGTGTGGTGCTGAAGTACACGGCGGCCGCGCGGGATGCCGGGCTGGGCGTCGTGTTCATCACCCACAACCCGCACCACGCGTTCATGGTCGGCGATCACTTCAGCATCCTGAAGCTGGGCCGCTGCGTCCTGGACCGCAAGCGCGCCGACGTCACCCTCGAACAGCTGACCACCGAAATGGCAGGCGGCCAGGAACTGGCCGAACTCACCCACGAACTGAAGCGCCCGTGAGTGGCGAGTGGTGCTACCGCGAAGCGGCGCCGAAGGCGTAGCACCACTCGCCACTCACGGGTAGTAGACGCAAGGAGGCACATGATCAACGTAGGCGTGATCGGCACCGGCATGATCGGCCAGGACCACATCCGCCGCCTCACCCACGTACTGGCCGACGCCCGGGTCGCCGCGGTCTCCGACGTCGACCAGGCGCGCGCACACGAGGTCGCCGCCGGCCTGCCCGGCGCACAGGTGTTCGCCACCGGCGAGGAGCTCATCGAGTCCTCGTCGGTCGACGCCGTCGTGGTGACCTCGTGGGGGCCGACGCACGAGCAGTACGTCCTGGCCGCCATCGCGGCGGGCAAGCCGGTGTTCTGCGAGAAGCCGCTCGCCGACACCGCCGCCGCGTGCTCGCGAATCCTGGACGCGGAGGTCGCCGCCGGCCGCCGGTCGGTCCAGGTGGGCTTCATGCGCCGGTACGACTCGCGGTACCTGGCGGTGCGCGAGGTGGTCGAGGGCGCCACCCTCGGTCAACCGCTGCTGATGCACGCGGCGCATCGCAATCCGTCGGTACCGGCGCACTTCACCAGCGACTCGATCATCACCGACAGCGCCGTGCACGACATCGACGTGGCCCGGTGGATGTTCTCCGCCGAGATCGTCTCGGTGACCGTCTTCAAGCCTCGGCAGAACCGGCGGGCCCTCGCCTCGCTGGACGATCCGCTGTTGCTGCTGCTGGAGATGTCCAACGGGGTGCTGGTCGACGTCGAGGTGCTGCTCAACGCGTCGTTCGGCTACGACATCCGGGGCGAGGTGATCTGCGAGGACGGGACCGTCGCGCTGTCCGAGAGTCCCGGCGCCATCGTGAAGTCGAACGGCGGATTCGGCGGGCGGGTGCCGGTCGACTGGCGGGAGCGGTTCGTCTCGGCGTTCGACGCCGAGTTCCGGGACTGGCTGGCCACGGTCGCCGCCGGCACGGAGCCGACCGGCCCGAGCGCCTGGGACGGCTACGCGGCCACGGTCGTCTGCGACGCCGGCCTGGCGGCGCTGCGCTCCGGCGCGCGCGAACCGGTCCCCCTGCGAGACACCCCGCCCCTGTACACCTCGTGAGTGTTGAGTGTGGTCATAGCCATACTCAACACTCACGAGGTGGGGCTGTGGTTCGGCGGACCACCAGGGCTGGGGGCAGGACCACCTCCCGGTGCTCCGTGCGCGAGCCGTCCAGACGTTGCATCAGCAGGCTGATGGCGTGCTCGGTCAGCGTCGCCGTGTCCTGCGCGACCGTGGTCAGCGCGACGTGCGCCAGGCGGGCCAGCTGGTCGTCGTCGTAGCCGACCACCGACACCTGACCGGGCACGTCGACGCCGTTGCGGACGAACACGTCCAACAGGCCGACCGCGCAGCGGTCGTTGAACGCCACCAGCGCCGTGGGTAGCGGTTCCGCCGAGTCGAGCAGCTCGCGCGCCGCGCTCATGCCGGCCGCCTCGTCCGCGCCGCCGGGCAGCGTGCGCGCCGCGAGGCCCGCGCGGTCCATCGCCAGCCGGTAGCCGCGTTGACGTTCCGCGGCGATCACGCCGGGATGGCCGCCCAGGTAGGCGATGTCCCGGTGGCCCAGCTCCGTGAGGTGCTCGACGGCCTGCGCGACCCCCTCCTCGTCGGCGAAGCGCACCACGTCGACGTCCGGGGAGTCGACCCAGCGGCTCACCACCACCACCGGCACCTGCCGGTCGAGCTCGACCAGACGCTCGGCCGGCGCGTCCGGGCCCAGCAGGACCAGCGCCTCGCAGCGGGAGTCCAGCAGGGTCTCGACCGCTCGCCGCTCGCTCCGGCTCCGGGTGATCGTGCTGAGCACCAGGTCGTAGCCGTGCTGCTCGACCGTCTCGTGCAGGTCGTCGACCAGCTCGGCGTGGAACGTGCTGCGTACCTCCAGCAGCACGCCGATCAGGCGGCTCCGGTGCGCGGCCAGCAGGCTCGCGGCCCGGTCGGGACGGTAGCCGAGGCGTTCGGCGGCCTCCAGCACCCGCTCCCTCGTCGCCGCGCTCGGGCCGGGGGCGCCGCGCAGCACCAGCGAGACGGACGCGGTCGACAGGCCGACCTCGGCGGCCACGTCGTCCAGCCGCACGCGTCGCCCCGGATTCAGCACCCTACGCATTCCGTTCGGTCGGCCCATTGACACCGGTGGTGTCCCGGCAGGATAGTACTCCGTATTAAAGCGCTTTAAATCCCCCGCATCAGAGTCGAGCAAAAGGGGCCACGACGTGACTGAGCCGTTGCGGATCGGTGTGCTGGGCGCGGCCCGCATCGCCACCAACGCACTGATCAAACCCTCGCGGCTGACCGGTGACCGGCTGGTCGCGGTGGCCGCGCGGTCTCGGACCCGCGCCGAGGACTTCGCGCGGGAGAACAACGTCGAGCGAGCCCTCGACGACTACGCGGCGGTGATAGCCGACGACGAGGTCGAGGTCGTCTACAACCCGTTGCCCAATGGCATGCACGGGCCGTGGAACACCCTCGCGGTGAAGGCGGGCAAGCACGTGCTGAGTGAGAAGCCGTTCGCCAGCAACGCCACCGAGGCGCGGGCGGTCGCGGACATCGCGCGCGCGTCGGGTGTCACCGTGGTCGAGGGCTTCCACTACCTGCACCACCCGCTCATGCGTCGCATCCACCAGCTGCTCGACAGCGGCGAGCTCGGCGAGCTGCGGGCCGTCGAGGCGCACATGTCGATGGAGGCCCCGGCCCCCGGCGACCTGCGCTGGTCGTTCGAGCTGGCCGGTGGCGCGTTGATGGACCTGGGTTGTTACGCGCTGCACGCGCACCGCACGCTCGCACCGTGGACCGGCGGCGAGCCGACCGTCGTCTCGGCCCTCGGCGGGGAACGCAGCCCGGGCGTCGACGAGTGGATCGACGCCGAGCTGACCTTCCCGAACGGGGTGAGCGGTTCCGTGCACTGCTCGATGAACGAGGCCCGGCAGTTCTCCCTGCACCTGGCCGGTTCGAAGGGCGAGGTCACGGCCCCGAACTTCGTGGCGCCGCACCGCGACGACCGACTGATCATCAGCACCCCGGCGGGCGAGCGCACCGAACACCTGGGTGCGCGCTCGTCGTACACCTACCAGCTCGACGCGCTGCGTGCCCACCTGCGCGACGGCACTCCGTTCCCGCTGGACCTCGACGACGCGATCGCCAACGCGGACCTGATCGACGCGGTCTACACGGCCGCCGGCTTCCCGCTACGCCCCACATACCCCTCGTGAGTGGTGCGGCCGTCTACCCCGAAGGGGCGCGAAGCGTAGCCGGTCCAGCCACTCACGACACGCTTTTCGTCGTGAGTGGCTAGACCGGCTATAGGCGGCCGCAACACTCACGGGGACCACCTGCGAAGGAGGACACACATGCGCCTAGGACTGATCGGACTGGGCCGGATCGGTGCGTTCCATGCGCGCACGCTGTCCGAGCTGGACGTCGTGGACTCGCTCGTGGTGACCGACGCCGTCCCGGACACGACAGCACGGGTCGCCGCCGAGGTGGGCGCGGAGATCGCCGAATCACCGGCGAAACTGCTGGCGGCGGGCATCGACGGCGTGCTGATCGCGGCTGCCACCAACGCACATCCCGAGCTGCTGCTCGCCGCCGTCGACGCCGGCCTGCCGGTGTTCTGCGAGAAGCCGCTGGCCGCCGACATCACCGACGCGGTCGAGCTGGCCACGAGGCTCGCCGGCCGCGACGATCGGGTCCAGATCGGCTATCCCCGCCGGTTCGACGCCGGGTACGCGGCCGCTCGGGCCGCCGTCGACAGCGGTGAGCTGGGCTGGCTGCACACGGTCCGGGCCACCACGCTCGACCCGGCGCCACCGCCGCCCGCGTACGTCGCGGTGTCCGGCGGCATCTTCCGGGACTGCTCGGTGCACGACTTCGACGCGGTCCGCTGGGTGACCGGGCGCGAGGTCGTCGAGGTGTACGCGGTCGGCGGCAATCGGGCCGACGGGCACGAAGGAGCCGCGTTCGAGCAGGTCGGCGACGTCGACACGGCCGCGACGACGCTGACCCTGGACGACGGCACGCTCGCCCTGGTCTCCAACACCCGCTACAACCCGCGCGGCTACGACGTCCGGCTGGAGCTGCACGGTTCGCGCGACAGCATCGCCGTCGGCCTGGACGACGGTCTGCCGCTGCGTTCGGTCGAACCGGGCATCGGCTTCCCCGCCGGGCCTCCGCACAGCTTCTTCATGGACCGGCTGGCACCGGCGTTCCGCGCCGAGCTGGCCGCGTTCACCGAGCTCGTCGCGGGCAGCCGGCCGTCGCCGTGCACCGTCGCCGACGCGATGGCGGCCGGCTGGATCGCCGAGGCCGCGACGCTGTCGCAACGCGAGCACCGCCCCGTCCGCATCGAGGAGGTACGTACCCCGTGAGCAGCAAGATTGCCGGCGCACCGATCTCCTGGGGTGTCTGCGAGGTCCCCGGGTGGGGCTTCCAGCTGGACCCGGCCAGGGTGCTGACCGAGATGAGCGAGGTCGGGCTGTCCGCCACGGAGTTCGGCCCGGCGGGCTTCCTGCCTTCGGCCCCGGACGCGATGGCCTCGACGCTGGCCGAGCACCACCTGCGGGCCGTCGGCGGGTTCACCCCGTTGCTGCTGCACGTGCCCGACCACGACCCGGTCCCCGAAGTGAGGACCCTGCTGGCGCAGTACCGGACGTCGAACGCGGGCACGCTCGTACTGTCCGCGATCACCGGTCAGGACGGCTACGACTCCCGTCCCGAGCTGGACGAGCTGGGCTGGACGACCCTGCTGACGAACCTGGATCGGCTGACCGCGGTGGCCGCCGAGGTCGGCGTGCACGCCGTGCTGCACCCGCACGTCGGCACGATGGTGGAGAACGGTGACGACGTGCGCCGCGTGCTGGACGGCTCGTCGATCGCATTGTGCCTGGACACCGGGCACCTGCTGATCGGCGGCACCGACCCGGCCGAGCTGACCCGCCAGTCTCCCGAGCGGATCGCGCACACCCATCTGAAGGACGTCGACGCGAGCCTGGCGAAGCAGGTCCAGGACAGCCGCCGCTCCTACACGGAGGCGGTCGGGCTCGGCATGTACCGGCCGTTGGGCCAGGGTGATGTCGACATCGCGGCGATCGTCGGCCACCTGCGGGCCCGCGACTACGACGGCTGGTACGTCCTGGAACAGGACACGATCCTGACCGAGGCCCCCACCGGTATCGGCCCGGTCGCCGACGTCCACACGAGCGTCGAACACCTGCGCTCGATCCTGGGTCGCGGCGATGGTTGAGCCAGCACAAATCCAGCCACAACAAAGCTCCGATAGGAGTTCCGGCGAAGGCCGGCGCCTTGAATGTCCGCAAGTAGGCTCTCACCCCGAGCGGCGGCTCCCAGGCGGCAAGGAGGCGCGCGACGGGCGACGAAGGAGCCTTGTTTTTCTGGGAGTACCCCCGAAGCGAAGCGAGTGGGGTGGTCACCGAAAAACTCCGCGCGGAACAGGCCCGAAAAAGCGGTACTCGCTGGTCGGGCCGGAAGCCGATCGCGCCGTCGAGGCTGGGCTGGTCGGCGGGCAGTGGTTCCGGTCGGACATCCCACGTCGGCGGATGAAGGAGCTGATGCGCCGCTCCGACCGGCCGGCGATCCGGGACACCGCGATCTGGCTCGGGTTGATGGTCGTCGCGGGGGCGCTGGGGTTCGTGTTCTGGGGCAGCTGGCTCGCCGTCCCGTTCTTCCTGGTGTACGGCGTGCTCTACGGGTCCGGCGGTGACTCGCGCTGGCACGAGTGCGGCCACGGCACGCCGTTCCGGACCCGGTGGATGGCGAACGCCGTCTACCAGCTGGCCTCGTTCATGATGATGCGCGATCCGACGGTCTGGCGGTGGAGCCACGCCCGTCACCACACCGACACGCTCATCGTCGGGCGTGACCCGGAGATCCAGGTGATGCGCCCGGCGCGGCTGGCGAAGGTCATCGCCAACCTGGCCGGCCTGTACGACGTCCCGGTCGCGCTGCGCGACCTGGTGCGGCACTCACTCGGACGGCTGGGCGCCGAAGAGGCCACGTTCATCCCGGAGACCGAGCGGTGGCGGGTGTACCGGACGGCGCGCATCCACCTGGCGATCTACCTGGCCGCCACGGCGTCGGCGCTGGTCACCGGCTCGATCCTGCCGCTGCTCTACATCGGCGGGCCCCGGATGTACGGCACGTTCATGCACGTTCTCTATGGCTGGACGCAGCACGCCGGCATGGGCGAGAACGTGCTGGACCACCGCTTGAACACCCGCACGGTGCACATGTGCCGGATCAACCGGTTTCTCTACTGGAACATGAACTACCACGTCGAGCACCACATGTTCCCGACGATCCCGTACCACCGGCTGCCCGAGCTGCACGAGGAGATCCGCCACGATCTCGCTCCCGCGTACCCGTCGATCTGGGCGGCGTACAAGGAGATCGTGCCCGCGGTGCTGCACCAGCTGAAGGACCCGAGCCACTACGTACGCCGGGAGCTGCCCGCCGGCGCGGCCCCGTTCCGGGAGGTGTGAGCTATGTGGGTTCCGGCCTGCAAACGTGACGACGTGGATCCGGACGATGTGATCGGCGTCGAGTACGACGGGGTGGACTACGCGGTCTTCCGTTCGCCGGGCGACGAGTACTTCGCCACCGCGGGGCACTGCACGCACGAACGTGAGCTGCTGTGCGACGGGCTGGTGATGGACGGCGAGATCGAGTGCCCCAAGCACCTGGGCCGGTTCAGCTACGCGACCGGCGAGGCGCAGGGCGCGCCCGTCTTGGTCGACCTCAAGACCTACCCGGTGAAGGTCGAGGGCGACACGATCTATCTGGACATCACCTAGGGAAGGACCGGATATGGCGCTCACACACTGGGGTTTCATCTACACGGCGGCCGGCGCTCCGGCCGAGGGCCGGGTGACGGTGGAGGACACCGGCGAGTGCCGCACGGTACTGGTCGGCGTGGCGAAGACCGAACAGGCGATCCCGGTGGCGAAGCAGCTGGTCGCCGACGGTGTGCAGCTGATCGAGCTGTGCGGCGGCTTCGGCCCGATCTGGACCGCGCGCATCCTGGAAGCGATCGACAACGCCGTCCCCATCGGCTCGGTGGCCTACGGTCCCGAGTCCGTCGACGGCGTCCACGCAATCTTCTCCTGACCCCGTGAGTGGCGAGTGGTCTCCCGAGACCACTCGCCACTCACGGCCTCTGACCTGCGACGAAGGAGTCGGACATGGCGCTGACCACGGAGAACTGCCGGCTGGACGAGCTGCGCGCGATCGTCGGGCAGCCCACGACGCTGAGCGAGTATCCGCACGCGGCCGAGGTTCTCGACGGTGTGCTCAGATACAGCCTCGACGGCTTCCGCGCCGCGCCGCTGGGCGAGCTGACCAGGGCGTTCGGTGACGGGCCGGGGATCGTGATGATCAGTGGCGCGTTCGAGGGCGGCATCGTGGACGCGGCGTCCGCGCGGTTCCGCGAGCTGATCGACGAGCAGGGTCCCACCCGCGGTGACCACTTCGCCCGGCCCGGCGCGAACGACCGCATCTGGAACGGCACGGAGAAGCTCGCGGTTCGCGCGCCGGAGACCTTCGTCGAGTACTACGCCACTGACGTGATCGCCAAGGTCGCCACCGCGTGGCTCGGGCCGGGTTACCAGGTGACCTCGCAGGTCAACGTCGTCAACCCGGGCGGCAAGGCGCAGGTCGGGCATCGGGACTACCACCTGGGCTTCCTCTCCCCGGACGTGATCGAGCGCTACCCCGACCACGTGCACCGGCTGTCCCCGGTGCTGACCCTGCAGGGCGCGATCGCGCATTCCGACATGCCGGTCGAGACCGGCCCGACGTGCTATCTGCCGCACTCGCAGAAGTATCCGCCGGGCTACCTGGCCACGGCGCGCGCCGAGTTCCGCGAGTACTTCGACGCCGAACACGTCCAGCTGCCGCTGGCCAAGGGCGACGCGGTGTTCTTCAACCCGGCCGTCATCCACGGCGCCGGCACCAACCGCACCGCTGACGTGCAGCGCATGGCCAACCTGCTTCAGATTTCCTCGGCATTCGGCCGCGCCATGGAGTCCATCGACCGGGAGCGCATGTGCAACGCCCTGTACCCGGCGTTGACCGAGTGGCATCGCCACGATCCGGGAGGCGCGGCGAACGCGGTCGCGGCGTCCGCCGAGGGCTACCCGTTCCCGACGAACCTGGACCTCGACCCGCCGTTGGACGGCCTCGCGCCGCCGAGCCAGGCCGACCTCGTCAGACGTGCACTCGCCGAGAAATGGCCAGCCGACCAACTGCGCGACGAGCTCGCGGCACACGCCGGCCGCCGGATCAGCTCGTGAGACGGCTCGGGGTCGGGCTGGTCGGCCTCGGCTGGATGGGCTCGCTGCACACGAAGGCCTACCAGGCGGTACCGACGGTCTTCCCGGAGCTGGCGGTGCGCCCCGTCCTCACGCACGCGGCGGACACCGCGCCGGACCGGGCCGCGCACGCCCGTGACGTGCTCGGCTATGCGAAGGCGGACACCGACTACCGCGCTGTGCTGGACGATCCGGACGTCGACGTGGTCTCCATCTGCGCACCGAACGCGCTGCACCGGGAGATCGCGCTCGCGGCCGCCGAGCGGGGCAAACCGTTCTGGATCGAGAAGCCCGTCGGGCTCGACAGCGGCGAGACCGCCGACATCGCAGCCGCGGCGACCGGCCTGGTCACGTCGGTCGGCTTCAACTACCGCTGGGCACCGGCGGTCCAGGGCATCCGTGACCTGGTGACCGGCGGCGAACTGGGGCGGATCACCTCGGCGCGCTGCGTGTTCCTCAACGGGCAGGCGGCGGACCCGAGGGTCGCGTTGTCCTGGCGGTTCCAGCGTGAGTTCGCGGGCAGCGGCGTCCTCGGCGACCTGCTCAGCCACGTCGCCGACTTGCTGCACTATGTCGTCGGACCGGTGACCGAAGTGTCCGCGACGTCGGCGATCGTGCACACCCAGCGCCCGATCGCACAGATGGGCACCGGCACGCACTTCTCTCTGATCGAGGGCGGCGAGCTGGGCCCGGTGGAGAACGAGGACCACGCGGTCGCCCTGCTCCGCTTCGCCGGAGGCGCGATCGGCACCGCCGAGGTATCGCGCGTCGTCGTCGGCCCGCAGTGCGGCCTCGCGCTGGAGGTCTACGGCACCGAGGGCTCCGCGACCTGGGACTTCGAGCGGATGAACGAGTTCCGGCTGTCGAACCTGCGCGCGCCCGGCTACACGACGGTCCTCGGGCACGGCGGTCTCGGCGACTACGCGAGGTTCCAACCGGGCCCCGGGGTGGCGATGGGTTACGACGACCTGAAGGTCATCGAGGCGGGCCGCTTCCTCGCGGCGGTGCTGGGGGTGACGGGCATCGGCGAGCCGTCGACCGTGGCCGATGCGCTCGCCGCGGCACGGGTCGTCCAGGCGGCCGTCGACTCGGCGACATCCGGTTCGTGGGCACAGGTGAAGGAGACACACGCGTGAGGCTGTTGGACGGCAAGGTCGTGTTGGTGAGCGGCGGCACCCAGGGGATCGGTGCTGCGGTGGCCCGCGCGGCGGCGCGGGAGGGAGCCGAGGCGGTCGCGGTGACCGGGCGACGGCCCGAACCGGGAGAAGCGCTGGTCACAGAGCTGCGGGCGGCAGGCACTCACGCTCTGTACATCCCGTGCGACGTTGCGGATGTCACGGAAGTGAAAAGTTCAGCGGATCAGACCATCGCCGAATACGGACGGGTAGATTGCCTGGTCAACGCCGCCGGACTGACCACGAGAGGCACGTTGCTGGACACCACGCCGGAGCTGTTCGACCAGCACCTGGCGGTCAACCTGCGCGGACCGTTCTTCCTGATGCAGGCCGTCGTGGCGAATATGGTGTCACGAAAGGCTCCCGGGACGATCGTCAACATCATCACGACATCGGAGCTGGGCGGCCAACCCTTCCTCGCCGCGTACGTCGCGTCGAAGGCCGGACTGGCCGGCGTGACCCGCAACGCCGCGCACGCCCACCGCTGGGACCGCATCCGCATCAACGGCCTCGACATCGGCTGGAGCGACACCGAGGGCGAGGACGAGATCCAGCGCCGGTTCCACGACGCCGACGACACCTGGCGCGAGCAGGCGGCGGCGACGCTCCCGATGGGCAAGCTGGGCCAGCCCGACGAGATCGCCGACTTCGTGGTCTTCCTGCTGTCCTCCCGCTCCGGCGTGGTCACCGGCTCGATCCTGGACTGGGACCAGAACGTAGCCGGAGCGCTGGATTAGCTCCTCGTGAGTGGCAAGGGTGTCTACCGCGAAGCGGCGCCGAAGGCGTAGGCGCTCGGAGCACTCACGACAGCTTTTTCGTCGTGAGTGTTCCGGGCGCCTATAGGCGCCCTTGCCACTCACGAGTCGACGGCGAAGCCGAGATGCCTTGAAGCCGGGCACGGGCAAAGCCGGGCACAGGACGGACTTGCACCTCAGGGGCTCCGTAACCCGGACCAGACAACAGCCAGCAGTTGCCGAGGCACGTCGGGGTCGGTGGCGTAGCGCTGCATTGCCTGGCAGCCGACCATCAGCGCCTTGACGTGCCGGACGTCGATGTCCGCGCGGATCTCGCCGCTGCGCTGTGCCGCCGTCAGCAGCCGCTGCAGGGCGTCGAGGAAGGCCTTCTCTTCGTCCGGCGCCGATATGGCGACATCGAACCCGGAGCCGGACATCGCCTCGACCAGGCCCTGGTTGCTCGCGGCCTCGACGAGCTCGGCGAAGAACTCCCGCAGCGCGGCCCCTGGTTCGTCGCCGTCGGCCAGCTCGTTGGCCCGCTCGGTGAAGCGCCGGATCCGGTCGACGACCACCGCGCCGTACAGCGCCTCCTTCGTCGGGAAGTGCCGGTAGAGCGTGCCCGCGCCGACACCGGCTCGGCGTGCGATCTCGTCGATCGGCACCGCGAGTCCTTCCTCGGCGAACGTCTCGTAGGCGACCTCGAGGACTCGTGCCCGGTTACGCGCCGCGTCCGCTCGCAGTGGCCTGGACTTCTCTGGCATACCTGAAGGCTCCTTGACAAAGCGGGGCGTGCGTTCCGTATAGTCGTAAGCGGAACGCACGCCCCGATTTTAGCCGACACAGGAGCATTCGACATGACCAGCACGAAGTGGACCGCCGCACAGATTCCCGACCAGCGCGGGCGCACCGCCGTCGTCACCGGCGCCAACACCGGACTCGGCCTGGAGACCGCGCGGGCCCTGGCCCAGCACGACGCGCACGTGGTGCTCGCGGTCCGCAACCTGGACAAGGGCAAGGAGGCCGCTGCCCGGATCACCGCAACCGCCCCCGGCGCCGACGTCACCGTGCAGCGCCTCGACCTGAGCTCGCTCGCCTCGGTCCGCGAGGCCGCCGAGGAGCTGCGCGCGAACCACCCGAAGATCGACCTGCTGATCAACAACGCCGGTGTCATGTACACGCCGAAGTCCACTACCGCCGACGGCTTCGAGCTGCAGTTCGGCACCAACCACCTGGGCCACTTCGCGCTGACCGGCCTGCTGTTCGACCACGTCACGGCGGCCGAGGGCTCCCGGATCGTCAACGTCAGCAGCATCGGCCACCGCATCCGCGCCAAGATCCACTTCGACGACCTGAACCTCGACCGCAACTACGGCCGGGTCGCCGCGTACGGGCAGTCCAAGCTGGCCAACCTGCTGTTCACCTACGAGCTGCAGCGTCGCCTCGCCGGCCGCACGACCAGCGCGCTCGCCGCGCACCCCGGCGGCTCGGCGACCGAGCTGATGCGCAACATGCCGGCGCCGTTCCCCGCCCTGAGCAACGTCCTCGGCGCGGCGTTCTTCCAGCCCGCTGCGATGGGCGCGCTGCCCACGCTGCGCGCGGCGACCGACCCGAGCGCGATCGGTGGCCAGTACTACGGACCGGACGGTTTCGGCGAGACCCGCGGCTACCCGAAGGTCGTCAGCTCGACCGCCCAGTCGCACGACGTCGAGATCGCACGCAGGCTGTGGACCGTGTCCGAGGAGCTCACCGGGGTCACCTTCTCGATCTGAAATCTGTGACCTTGCCGTGACCGAAGTGCGCCGCCGCTGTGACCGAATCGCCCACTTCTCGGGATGAAACCACCCCGGAACGCCCGTCCACACACCGGTTAAGAGTGGCCTAATTAGACCGGTAAGCAGGCACAATGCCTGGTCCAAGTGGGTGAAGCACACCGGGTTGGACTCCGTCAAATGGCCTCCCCTACCCTTGGCCCCTGCCGTACCAGCCGCGTGCGGTTCCACCAAGAGGAGGAAGGCACTTATGCAGCGACGTATGCGCGTCACCCTGGCCATCGTTGCGGCCACCGGAGCCCTGGCACTCGGCGCCGGCACCGCGGCCGCTGACCCGCTGGGTCTCGGCACCGACGGAATCCTGGGCGGGAGCTCGGACAAGGACTCGTCGTCGTCCGCCGACTCCGGCTACGGCAACGCCACCGGGACCGACGGCGAGGACGCCAACGGCTCCGAAGACGGCGCCGACGGCGCCGACTCGACCAGCACCGACGTCACCGGCAGCCGGGGCTCGGACAGCGAAGGCAGCGCCGACAGCAGCTCGGGTAGCAGCAGCGCGACCGGCACCGGTTCGAGCACCGGATCCAGCAGCACCGGCTCCACCGGCTCCGGCTCGAGCAGCAACTAGTACGTCCCCGGGTTCCCCGAGAGCCCGGACGATCGGCTACCCCGATGGCCGATCACCCGTAGGACTTGTCGGCCGATGAGCCGACACAGCGCCGGTGGGGAGGACCGCAAGGTCCCCCCGGCCGGTGTTTTTCTTTTCCATGATCACCACCGCCTGAGGGCTGTTCTCGGGCCGAGAAACAGCCCTCAGGCGGTGGTGATCATGGTTAGGCGCTCGAGCCGGCCGGGATGGGCGCGCGGACGAGCGTGAAGTCGTCCGGGTTCAGCGTGCGGGTGCGCTCGCCGTAGTCCTTCATGTAGTTGGGCCAGTTGGCGATGACCCTGCCGTTCTCGTTGCGGTACCACGAGTCGCACATGGTCCAGGCCGTGCCGGCGAACCGGGACTGCACCTCGCGGTCGCTCGCCGCCTCCACCTCGGGCCGCACGTCGATCGCGGCGGCACCGCTGTCGCGGACCCGGCTCAACGCCTGGCGCAGGTAACCGACCTGACGTTCCAGGAAGAAGATGATCGAGCCGCCGGACGTGTTGGTGTTCGGCCCGTACAGCAGGAACATCGACGGGAAGCCCGGCACGGTGAGGCCGAGGTGCGCGTGCGCGCCGCCCGACCACACGTCCCTCAGCGAGCGTCCCTCGGTGCCGGTGATGTCCATCGGGAACATGAAGTCGTTGGTCTTGAAGCCGGTGCCGTAGATGATGCAGTCGACCTCGTGCGTGCGGCCGTCCTCGGTGACCGGCCCGCTCGGCTCGACCCGGGTGATGGCCTCGGTGATCAGCTCGACGTTCTCCCGCTGCAGCGCCGGCAGGTACTCCGAGCTGAACAGCACGCGCTTGCAGCCGAACGTGTAGTCCGGCCAGGCCTTGCGGCGCACCTCGGGATCGGTCAGCTGGTTGCGCATGAACCGCGCCGAACGCCGCCCGACGAACCGCCCGATCGTCGTGGGGTTGCGGATCGCGGCGGTGAGCGACTCCATGTAGCGGAACAGCATGGTCCGCCGGACGGCCTGCACACCGGGCACCTTGATGAGCGCCTTGACCCACTTCGGGTACATCTTGTGGTGGCGCGGCAGGAACCAGTTGCCGGAACGCTGGAAGACGCGCAGCTCGGCTACCTCCTTGGCGATCTCCGGCACGAACTGCACCGCGCTCGCCCCGGTCCCGACGACCGCGACGCGCTTGCCGCGCAGGTCGTAGTCGTGGTCCCAGCGCGCGGAGTGGAAGCTGTGCCCGGTGAAGCCGTCCAGCCCGTCGAGCTTCGGCATCGCGGGCTGGTTGAGCTGGCCGGTGGCGAGCACGACGGACTCGGCCTCGTAGCTGGACTCCGCACCCGACGAGTCGGTCGCGCGCACCGTCCACCGGCAGGTCTGGTCGTCCCAGTGGCACGAGGTGACCTTGCGGTCGGTCACGATGTGCTTGTCCAGGCCGTGATCAGCGACGACGCCGCGCAGGTAGTCGAGGATCTCCGGCTGTGGCGAGCACAGCCTGGTCCAGTCGCGGCGCTGGGCGAAGGAGTACGAGTAGAAGTGGCTGGGAACGTCGCACGCGGCACCCGGGTACGTGTTGTAGTACCAGGTTCCACCTAATTCGGGCGCCGATTCGAGGATCGTCAGGTCGTCGAAGCCGTGTTTCCGCAGCTCGATCGCGGCGGCGATGCCGCCGAACCCTGCCCCGATGATGACGACCCGCACCGATACCGCTCCCAAAGATTGCACTGATCCTGACGTTGAAGTTTAAAGCTTTCAAGCGATCAAGACTTTGTTCGCCGAGGACAAGGTTTGAGTCCGGATTAGGCTCAGACCATGCGCTACGGGACCACACAACTGGCCGGACTGCCGAACAGAGTCACCATTTGCGAGGTCGGGCCTCGGGATGGACTGCAGAACGAGTCGGAGATCCTGCCCGTCGAGGTCAAGGTCGAGTTCATCGAACGCCTGGTGGCGGCCGGTCACCGGGTCGTCGAGTCGACCAGTTTCGTCCATCCGCGCTGGGTCCCGCAGCTTGCCGATGCCGCCGACGTGCTGCAACGGGTGCGCCGGGTCGATGGCGTCCGCTACCCGGTGCTGGTGCCGAACGAGAAGGGCCTGGCCCGCGCGCTGGAACAGGGCGTTCGGGACATCGCGGTGTTCGGCAGCGCGACCGAGACGTTTGCGCAGCGCAACCTCAACCACACCCTGGCGACCCAGATGGAGATGTTCGCGCCGGTCGTGGAACGGGCGCGTGAAGCGGGTCTCGCGGTGCGCGGCTATCTGTCGATGTGCTGGGGCGACCCGTGGGAGGGCGAGGTCGCGGTCGACCAGGTGGTGACCGTGGCCCGGCGGATGATGGCGCTGGGGTGCACCGAGCTGAGCCTCGGCGACACGATCGGCGTGGCGACCCCCGGTCACGTGGTGGCCCTGCTCGACGGCCTGGTCGCCGCCGGCGTTCCGGTCGAGCAGATCGCGGTGCACTTCCACGACACGTACGGGCAGGCACTGGCGAACACCCTCGCCGCGCTGCAACAGGGTGTGACCACCGTGGACGCTTCAGCCGGCGGGCTCGGCGGCTGCCCGTACGCGAAGAGCGCGACCGGCAACCTGGCCACCGAGGACCTGGTCTGGCAGCTGAACGGCCTGGGCATCGACACCGGCATCGACCTGGACAAGCTCGTGGAGACCAGCGCCTGGATGGCCCAGCAGCTGGGCCGCCCCAGCCCCTCAGCGGTGGTCCGAGCCCTCACCTCGTGAGTGTTGAGTGTGGCTATAGCCATACTCAACACTCACGAGACCTCTGCATACGCACACGGTGAGCGACCGGGCGGTCGCTGCCTGATATCGCTAGATCTCGACCGCTTAACGAACCGATCTCAAATCGTGACCCGATCGGAGTACCGCCCGGGGTGGAGCCACCCGGTTGGAGTCGCCTAGCATGCCCCAGTCGAACTAATCGACGCTCGCTCCCCGAGCAGACTTTTTTAGGAGTAACTATGAAGCGCAGCCTGGGCATCGCCCTCGCGGCCGTCGCCGCCACCGGCGCCGTGGCACTGGGTGCCGGCACCGCCTTCGCCGACGACAACGGCCCGGTCAACATCGAGCAGACCGAGAGCGGCGACAACGCCACCCACGGTGTCGACCAGGACAACGCCAACCTGTCGGCGCCCGAGGGTGCCCCGGTCATCGGCGGCAAGAACCTGCTCGGTAACTGAGCTTCGCTCAACTGAACGTTCGGCGGCAACGTGGCCGCCACGAAACGGGCCCGGTCATCGCGACCGGGCCCGTTCTGGTCTCCGGGCGGACTTCGCACACCGTCGCGTCGCCTCGCACACGTCCGGACGTGTGCGACGCAGCACGACGGTGTGCGAAGTTGCGGTGAGGGCGGCTAGAGCGGGCGGGACAGCAGCGCTCGGGTGCGCGGGGACAGCGGCGCGGTCAGGAGTGCCTGCACCAGGTCGGTCAGCTGGCTGGCGAACAGGCGGTCGTCGCGGCGCGGCAGCGGTTGCCTCGCCCGGCGGCCCAGCTCCACGTAGACGAACCGCATCGTGGCAAACCGCCGGTGCAGCCGCCCGGCCGCGTCCGAGGACAGGAACGGTTCCGCCAGGTCGCCCCAGCGGCGGTGCGGCCCGATCAGCGCCTCGATCATGCTCCCGGGCTCGAAGCGCCAGTCGCTGCGGTTGACCACCTCCGCCGCGATCTGCAGGAACTCCGGGCCGCCGTCCGCGCAGTCCAGCTCCGCGCACAGCGGCAGCACCAGACCGTCCACCAGATCGGCCAGCGCCCCGTTCGCCTCGATCTCCCAGCGCTCCAGCAGCGCCGCCTGGCGCATCCGCACGTGCGTCAGGTGATGGTCCAACACGGCATGCAGCAGACCGTCCCGGGAGCCGAAGTGGTACTGCAGCGCCGTCGTGTTGCGCTGCCCCGCCTCCCGGGTGATCTGCCGCAACGACACCCCGTCCACCCCGTGTGCCGCGAACAGCTGCTCCGCCGAGCGACGCAACGCGTCCCTCGGCGAGGTGTGCTCGTCGGCCGCGAGGTGCTGGGTCACTGGTTCGCGGTGGCAAGCGACAGGTAGTCGGCGAACTTGCGCTGCGCCGCGTCCCGCCTGGTCGGCACGTGCTCGGTGGGCACGTCGGTCGGCTGGTAGCCGCGCAGGATGCGGCGCGCGACGGTCGCCTTGTGCACCTCGTCGGGGCCGTCGTAGATGCGTGCCGCACGCGCCGCGCGGTACATCTGTTCCAGCGGGAGGTCACCGGAGAAGCCCAGCGAGCCGTGCACCTGGATGGCCCGGTCGATCACGTCGTGCAGCACCTTCGCGCCCCAGTACTTGATCATCCCGATCTCGACCCTGGCGTTCGACGCGCCGACCTGGTCCATCGTCCACGCCGCCTGCAGGGTGAGCAGCCGCGCCGCCTGCATCTCGGCGGCCGAGATCGCCACCCAGTCCTGCACCATCTGCTTGTCGGCGAGCGCCGAACCGAACGCATGGCGGCTCACCGCGCGCTCGCACAGCATGTCGAACGCGCGCTTCGACTGACCGAGCCAGCGCATCGCGTGGTGGATACGGCCCGGCCCGAGGCGCTGCTGCGCTAGCCGGAAGCCGTCGCCGGGGTTGCCGATCAAGTTCTCCTTCGGCACCCGCACGTCGGTGTAGAGGACCTCGGCGTGGCCACCGTCCAGCCCACCGCTGTGCGGGTGGTCCATCACCGGGATGTCGCGCACGACGTTCACGCCGGGGGTGTCCACCGGCACGACGATCATCGAGGAGCCCTGGTACGGCGAGACGTCGGGGTCGGTCACCGCCATGACGATCAGGAAGTCGGCGATCGAGGCGTTCGACGAGAACCACTTGTGTCCGTTGATCACGTACTCGTCGCCGTCGAGAACGGCGCGGGTGGTCAGCATCGTCGGGTCGGCGCCCGCGCCGGGCTCGGTCATGGAGAACGAGCTGCGCAGCTCACCGCGCAGCAGCGGGAACATCCAGCGTTCCTTCTGCTCCGGGCTGCCGCCGATGGCCAGCAGCTCCGCGTTGCCCGAGTCGGGTGCCTGGTTGCCGAACACCCCGGGCGCGTACTTGCACTGACCCAGGATCTCGTGCATCAGGCCGAGCTTGACCTGACCGAAGCCACCGCCGCCGAGCTCGGGCGGCAGGTGCGCCGCCCACAGTCCCTGTTCCTTGACCTGTTCCTTGAGCGGCGCGGTGATCCGGTCGTAGGTCGCCCAGTCCAGTTCCAGGGTCTCCAGCGGAATGATCTCGTCGCGCACGAAGTCGCGCATCCAGTCGAGCTTCTTGTCGAACTCGGGCTCCGTCGAGAAGTCCCAGGCCATCGCTTGCCACCCATCTGTCGGCTCGTCTACGTCAGTTGACTGCAAGGCTAAGGCAACTGACTTAGTAACGGAAGGGACTACAGAGGGGCAGTGCAACACGCATGGTGAGAGCTGGACCACTCTCATGAGCCTCATTATCACCAACAGTCACAGGAATCCTGCGCAAATCTACCCGGAGTGACAGTTGCGTTACGGGTGTGCGACGGCCGACAGAAAATCCTTGATAAACCGGTGGGGCATGTGCGCTAGGCCGGATGAGTGGCCTAAACTCCCTCACGCTGTAACCCGGATGGCGGCATCCCGCCGACATCCACCTGTAAGAGAAACATCGCTCCCCAAGCGTTTGGAGATTCCATGCAGCGTGGTCTGCGTATCACCCTGGCCGTTGCGGCCGCCGCCGGCGCCGTCGCCCTGAGCGCCGGCACCGCATTCGCTGACACCCCCGAGGCCCCGGCCCTGCCGTCGGCCGACAGCATCAGCACCCCGGCCGTCCCCTCGGCCGACTCGGCCGAGACCCCGGCCCTGCCGGAGGCCGGCACCCTGCCGTCCGCCGACTCGCTCCAGGCCCCGGCCGTCGATGCACCGAAGCTCGGCGACTCGCAGAAGAACAGCCTGCCACTCGGCAAGTGATCACGGCCTGAGCGGCGGTAACCCGCCGTTCAGGAACGAACAGGGCCAGCCCGTCGGGCTGGCCCTGTTCCGTTTCTATCCCGCGCGCCGCTCGCTGGTCCGCCCGAGCGTGCCCGCGATCAGCTCGTCGACGTAGGCCTCGGCCGGAGCCCGCAGCAGGCTGTGCACCTGCATGAACATCTCGTGCGCCGCACGACCCGTCCAGTCGTCCGGGAGCAGCTCCGCCGGCAGGTCCGGGTCCTGGAACGGCAGCTTCTGATAGTCGTAGACCAGCTGCATGCGTTCGGCCAGCGCCTCGGGACCGTCCAGGTCACCGGACCGGTACTCGTCCATCCGGGCCTGGTAGCGGCGCAGCAGCCGGGCGTAGTCCTGGTCCAGCCGGCTGAGGTCCCACGCGCGGGCCGCGATGTCCCGGTCGTGATCCGCGCCCTCGGAACGGGCGTGCAGCAGGTCCAGCTGGATGGAGGACTGGTCGGCGAAGCTGTCCCGCACCTGCGCGACCCGGTCGTGCGGACTCACCCACACCGACTGGGCCAACGGGCCGAACCCGAGCCACTGCAGCTTCTTGCGCAGCTGCTCACGCAATGCGCGATCGGTCTCCGGCACGGAGTAGATGACCGTGTGCCAGCGCCCGTCCCACGGGCCGTCGACCCGCTGGAAGATACGGCTGCGTCCTTCGTCGAGGAGCCGCCATGCCTTGTCCGTCAGTACATAGGTGGTCTCCCGACCATCCCGTCTGCTGCTGAGCCACCCCTCGCGGCGCAGCCTCGTCACCACCACCCGGACCGTGGCTTCGCGGACCCCGAAACAGTCCATCAATGCAATCAACCCACGTAACCGGACCTCCCCGCCACGGAATCGCAAGTAGTCACCGAACAGGTCGAACACCACGGTTCGCGCCTTCACACACACTCCCCCGACATGCCCATTCCCCCGAGCTAACTCCTGACAGATGAGCAACCGACAGCAGCTGAAGGCAGGATAGTTACACATCGAGAAGGTTTCTTAACCTTCTGCTGGGCCAAAGGTGGTGGCGTCCCCCCTTATGGGTGGGTTTCTTGCTATTCCAGGTGCGCATGTGAGTGAAGATCCAGAAGGCTCGGAAAGAACTGGAGCGCTGTGATAGCAGCGGGCACAATCTCTGCGTGGTCGCCACCTTCGTGCTCGTTCATGGGTCGTTCTGCAACTCCGGGGTCTGGGCACGCGTCGCGGGTGAGCTCGCACTGCGCGGCCACCGGACGGTCGCGGTCGACCTGCCGGGCCACGGCCTCGGCGCCACCGTCCCGCTCGCCTACCGGTGTCCGCAGGACGTCGACGGACTGGCCGCCGCGCCCAGTGGCATGGCCGGGATCAGCACATCCGACGACATCGCGCTGGTCAGCGACGTCGTGCGGCGAGCGTCGTCGCTGGGGCCGGTCGTGCTGGTCGGGCACAGCCGGGGCGGGCTCACCGTCACCGCCGTGGCCAACCGGCTGCCCGAGCTGATCAGCAGGGCCGTGTACGTCTCCGCGTGGTGTCCGGCGGGGCGCACCGTGAGCGAGTACCAGGAGCTGCCCGAGCTTGCGGAGGGGCTGCTGACCGAGGTCGCCGCGATCGCGGTGGGCGACCCGGGCCGGCTGGGCGCGTTGCGGCTCAACTGGCTGACCGGCGACCCGATCCACCTGGACGCGATCCAGCGCCTGCTGCTGGCCGACGGGAACCGCGAGGAGCTGCTCGGTTACCTGCAGTTCCACCAGCCGGACGAGGCGCTGCGCATCGACGAGACGGCGACCAAGGTCGATCCGGAGACGTGGGGCCGGGTCCCGCACAGCTACGTCCGGCTCACCGAGGACCTGGCGCTGCCGTTGACCGTGCAGGACCGGCTCATCAAGGACGCGGACGAGCTGTGCCCGGACAACCCGTTCGACGTGCACTCGCTGGCCAGCAGCCACATCGGCTTCCAGCTGCGCCCCACCCGGATCGTGGACATCCTCGACGCCCTACCCACCTCGTGAGTGGTACGGGCGCCTATAGGCGCCCGTACCACTCACGAGGAGTTCAGCGGCCGCGCAGGCGTTGCCACAGTGAGCGGTCCGCGGGCAGGTCGAGGCTCGGGTCGGACTCGGCCAGCAGCGCCTTCACCGCACCGATCTTGGGGTTGACCAGGCTCTTCTCGCCGATGAACACGGTCGGCACGGTC
Organism: Actinospineispora spinosispora DSM 44797; assembly: GCF_000429025.1. GTDB lineage: Bacteria > Actinomycetota > Actinomycetes > Mycobacteriales > Pseudonocardiaceae > Pseudonocardia > Pseudonocardia spinosispora. The sequence continues at coordinate 158,428 of NZ_KE386837.1, read as the reverse complement.
TCGTTGCCGTTCGCCGCCGAGCGCACCCGGGCGGCCGCGTCCTGGTCCTCCCAGATGTTGTGCTCCACGATCGACACCCCGGCCTGCTCGGCCAGCGCGCGCACGCGAGGGGTCAGGCTCATGCAGAACGGGCAGCCGGGACGCCAGTAGTACTCGATGGTCACCGGACCATTATCAGCTGTCGTAGTCGACGGTGACCTTCTCGGACACCGGCAGGGTCTGGCAGGTGAGCACGAAACCGGCGTCCAGCTCGTCCTGTTCGAGGGCGAAGTTGCGACGCATCGTCACCTCGCCGTCGGTGACCAGCGCCCGGCAGGTGCCGCACACGCCACCCTTGCAGGCGAACGGCAGGTCGCCCCTCACCTGCTGCGCGCCGTCCAGCACCGACGTCGCCCTGGCCAGGGTGAGCGTGGTGGACCGGCCGTTCAGCACGACCGTCACCTCGCTGGTGTCGCCGGTCGCCGTGACGACGTCGTCGGCATGGTGCAGCTCGGGTGGCGGCTCGTCGACGTAGAACAGCTCGCGGTGCACCTTCTTGCGGTCGACCCCCAGCTCGGTCAGCACCTCGACACCGGCGTCGGTCATGCCCAGCGGACCGCACAGCCACCAGTGGTCGACGCTGTCGGCGTCCACGAGCCTGGTCAGCAGCTCACGCAGCTTGTCCGCGTCGAGGCGTCCGGAGAAGATGTCCGCCTCCATCGGTTCCCGGGACAGCACGTGCAGCAGGTGCAGCCGGGAGCCGTAGAGGTTCTTCAGGTCGGCGAGCTCCTCGGTGAACATCACCGTGTCGGTCCGGCGGTTGCCGTACAGCAGCGTGACACGGGTGTCGGGGGCCGCGGCGAGGACGCTGGCCGCGATCGACAGCACCGGGGTGATGCCGGAGCCCGCCGCGATCAGACCGTGGTGGGTGCCGGCGACCAGGTCCGGGGTGAACGACCCGGCCGGCGGGCCCACCTCGACCTCGTCGCCCGGCTTGACCCGGTCGACGAGCCATTCGGAGAACAGGCCGGTGTCGATCCGCCGGACGCCGACCCTCGGTGCGGCACCGACCGGCGCGCAGATCGAGTACGAACGTCGTTCCTCACCGGCGTCGGTCTCCTGGCGCAGGGTCAGGTACTGGCCGGCGCGGAAGTCGAACCGCTCACGCAGCCCGTCCGGGACGTCGAAGGTGACCGTCACCGCGTCGTCGCACAGCCGCTGGACGTCCGAGACACGCAGCAGGTGAAAGCCAGTTGCGGCGGACACTAGATCTCCTTCATGTGCTCGAAGGGCTCGCTGCAGGACGGGCAGCGGCGCAGCTCGGTGCAGGCGGTGGGACCGAAGCGGGACAGCTCATCGGTCGCGGGCGCGCCGCAGTTCGGGCAGCGCACGGCCCTCGACGGGAGTCCCAGGCTGAGCGGCACCGGGCCGCTTCGGCGCGGGCCGCCACTGCCGACGTGCGCGGGTGGCGCGATGCCTGCCTCGGCGAGCTTGCGCCTGCCGTCCTCGCTGATCCAGTCGGTGCTCCACGGCGGCGAGAACACCGTCCGCACCTCGACGCTCCGGTAGCCGGCCTCGAGAAGTGCCGCGCGCAGGTCCGAGCGCATCTCCTCGACGGCGGGGCAGCCGGTGTAGGTCGGGGTGATGGTGACGGCGACCGCGTCGTCGTCGGAGACCGTCACGGATCGCACGACGCCCAGGTCGGCAAGGGTGAGCATCGGCATCTCCGGGTCCGTGACCCGCGCGGCCACGCCCCAGGCTCGTGAGTGTTGCGTGTGGCTATAGCCAGACTCAACACTCACGAGTTCGTGGGTCACCATGTCGCGTCCGGGTGCTGGCGGGCCAGGCTCTGGAACTCGGCGAGAACGCGGCCGAAGAACTCGGTGTGCACGCCGTCCCGGCCCGAACGCCCCGCGATGGGGCCGGCGGCGGGACGTTCCGGGCGGGTCAGCGTCGCCTGGCCGAGCACCTGGTCCAGTACGTCGTCGAACTCCGCGCGGACGTCCGCCGGATCCGTCGCGACACCGGCGGCGACCAGCCGACGCTCCACGTCATGAGTGCGGAACAGCTCGCCGACCCTGGGCCACACCCAGTCCAGCGCCGTCTGCATCCGCCGATGGGAGACCTCGGTGCCGTCGCCCAGACGCAGCGTCCAGCGTGCCGCGTAGTCGCGGTGGTAGGTCAGCTCCTTGACGCCCTTGCCCGCGACCGCCGCGATGACCGGATCGCTCGAGTCGAGCAGACGGTTGAGCACCGCGAGCCGCCACGTCGAGAAGATCAGCAGGCGGGCGATGCAGCGGGCGAAGTCCAGCTCGTCGTCCAGCTCCGCGAGCGCGACGTTGCGGAACTCCGCATCGGTACGCCAGTAGGCCAACCGGTCCTCGTCGCGGCCCGCACCCTCCACCTCACCTGCCCTGGCCAGCAGAATCCGGGCCTGGCCGAGCAGGTCGAGCGCGGTGTTGGCCAGCGCGACCTCCTCCTCCAGCTCCGGTGCGTTGCTGACCCACTCGGTGAGCCGGTGGCTGTAGATCAGCGCGTCGTCGCCGAGCATCAGGCAGTAGGCGGCCAGGTCGGCCGGATCGACCCCGGCGGGCACCGGCGCGGTGATCTCGACCCCGGCGTCGCTGAACCCGGTGCCGAACGCCCAGTGACCGTCGGTGGTGTCGCCGTGCTGCTCGGTCAGTCCCTCATAGACGTTCTGTTCGGCGTTCACAGGTGCGGCACCTCCTCCGGGATGTCGTAGAAGGTCGGGTGCCGGTAGACCTTGTCGCCGGACGGAGCGAAGAACGGGTCCTTCTCGGCGGGGCTGGACGCGGTGATGTCGTCGGCGAGCACCACCCAGATCGACACGCCCTCGTTGCGGCGGGTGTAGATGTCGCGCGCGTTGTGCAGCGCCATCTCCGCGTCCGCGGCGTGCAGCGAGCCCACGTGCACGTGGTTCAGGCCGCGCTTGCCGCGCACGAACACCTCGTACAGCGGCCAGTTCTTCCGCTCGCTCATGCCGCCGCCCTCGTCTTGCGCTGCTGCTTCTCCGCGTACGCGGCGGCGGCCTCACGGACCCACTCGCCGTTCTCGTGCGCCCTGCACCGATGGGTCAGCCGCTGGGCGTTGCACGGCCCGCCACCGCTGATCACGGCCTTGAACTCGGCCCAGTCCGGCTCGCCGTAGTCGTGCTTGCCACGCTCGGCGTTCCACTTGAGGTCCGGGTCCGGCAGCGTCACCCCGAGTGCCTTGGCCTGCGGCACCGTCATGTCCACGAACCGCTGACGCAGCTCGTCGTTGGTGTGGCGCTTGATGCCCCACTGCATGCTCTGCTGGGTGTTCGGCGAGTCACCGTCGGGCGGACCGAACATCATCAGCGACGGCCACCACCAGCGGTTCGTCGACTCCTGCACCATGTCCCGCTGCGCCTGGGTGCCGGACATCATCGTCATCAGCAGCTCGAAACCCTGCCGCTGGTGGAACGACTCCTCCTTGCACACCCGGATCATCGCCCGCGCGTACGGCCCGTACGAACACCGACACAACGGCACCTGGTTGCAGATCGCCGCGCCGTCCACCAGCCAGCCGATCACCCCGATGTCGGCATACGACAACGTCGGATAGTTGAAGATCGACGAGTACTTCTGCTTGGACTCGATCAGCTTCTCGGTCAGCTCCGACCGGTCCACGCCCAACGTCTCCGCCGCCGCGTACAGGTACAACCCGTGACCGGCCTCGTCCTGGACCTTGGCCAGCAGGATCGCCTTGCGCCGCAGACTGGGCGCACGCAACAGCCAGTTGCCCTCCGGCTGCATCCCGATGATCTCCGAGTGCGCATGCTGCGCGATCTGCCGGATCAACGACTTGCGGTACGCCTCCGGCATCCAGTCCCTCGGTTCGATGCGCTGATCAGCGGCGATCGTGGCGTCGAAGCCGGACTCGAGTTCGGTGGCCGGGCCTTGCTCGGTGGTGGTCATGCGCGCGTCCTCCAGACCGAATGTTCGTTCGGTACTAACTATGACGCACTCACCGCGCGAGCGCAACCTCGCGCTGGCACCACACACACCCCACCCGCGAGTCGGGGGTTTCAGCACAGCGAGTCGGTCGTCTCAGCACACCGAATCGGCCACTGCGGCACAACTACGCATGTACTCAAATCCGCGACTCAGGGTGCTGAAAACCCCGACTCGCGGGGTCAGGCAGGCAGGATGCCCTTGAAGACCGTGCGGACCACGTCGTCGGGGAGGGAGTTCGCGCCGGGGCGGCCGGGGCGGTACCACTCGATGATCGAGTTGACCGTTCCGGACAGGAGGCGGGAGATGAGCGCGGGGTCCAGGTCGGAGCGGACCTCGCCGGCGCTCGCCGCCTCCGCGACCAGGCCCGCGACGACGGCGTCGAACTCGCGGCGTTTCTCCAGGGCCCATCGCTCGGTGTCGGTGTTGCCGCGCACCCGCAGCAGCAGCGTCACGTACGGCAGCTCGCTGGTCAGCACCTCGACCTGCCGGTGCACGATGTGGCGCAGCCGGTCGACCGGGGCGCCGTCACGCGCAAGCGACTCGGCGAGGATGCCGAACAGGCCGTCGAGCGCGCGGTCAAGTGCCGCGCGCAGCAGCTCTTCCTTGCCGCTGACGTGGTGGTAGAACGACGACTTGGTGATCCCGGCGGCACGCGACAGGTCTTCCATGCTCGTCGCGTCGTAGCCGCGGGTGTTGAACTCGGTGACGGCGACGGCGAGCAGCGATGCCGCGTCGTACACCGGCCGGCGCGCCCCGTTTCCGCCTCGAACCCTGCGGGTGCGCGCCGGGCTGTCCGCCTCGGTCACCTGCCCTCGAAACTCGGCCGCCGCTTGGCCAGGAACGCCTCGACGGCGCCCGCGTGGTCGTTGGTCAGCCCGAGTCTGCTCTGTGCGGCACCCTCGGCGGCCAGTACCTCCGGCAGCGGCGACACCGCGCCGAACGCGATCGCCTTCTTGATCTCCGCGTAGGCGACGGTCGGGCCGGCGGCGAGCTTGCGGGCCAGCTCCACCGCGCCGGACAGCATCTCCTCGGGCGGCAGCACCGCGCGGACCAGCCCCCATTCCAGTGCCTTGTCGGCACCGAACGGCTCGCCGAGCAGCAGCAGCTCCGCTGCGCGGGACGCGCCGACCGAGTGCACCAGGGTCGCGGACAGGCCGGAGTCGGCGGTCAGGCCGATCGCGGCGAACGCGGTACCGAACGTCGCGCCCTCCGCGGCGACCCGCAGGTCGCAGGCCAGCGCGAAGCCGAGACCGGCTCCGACCGCGCCGCCGTTGATGGCGGCGATCACCGGCTTGGGCATCCCGGCGATCGCGGTGACGATCGGGTTGTAGTGCTGTTCGACGGTGTCGAAGGAGGAACCGGCGCCGGCTCGCAGCGCCTCGGCGTGCTCGCCGAGGTCCTGCCCGACGCAGAACGACTTGCCGGTGCCGGCGAGCACGACCGCGCGCACCGAGGTGTCGTCGGCGACCTCGCGCAGCGCGTCGCGCAGAGCGACTTTCAGCTCGACGGTCAGCGCGTTGCGCCGCCCCGGCCGGTTCATGGTCACAATGGCGACGCTCGCGTCGTCGGCGTCGCGTTCGAGGACTACCGCCGGACCTTCAGTCTGATCAGCCACGCGCGCCATGCTACCCAGATCAACCGAACGATCGGTAGCTAGTCTCCAGTGTCGGCGACACCGCGCACCTCCGGTCCACACCGCGCTACGTGCACACCGCGCGGCGTCACCACAAGCTGCGCGGTGTCACCGCGGGGGCCCGGTGCCGCGGCGCGGTAAAAGTCGGCTCCGCGAGTCTCCGAAGGAGTTCCGGCGAAGGCCGGGCAGTGAATGTCCGCAACCAGGCTCCCAACCCGCACGGCGGCTCCCAGGGCGACCACAAGCGCGCGCTCGGCCGAGGAACGAGGCTTGTTTTTCCTGGAGTGCCCCCGAAGCGAAGCGAGGGGGTGGTCACGGAAAAACTCCGCGCGGAACAGGCTCAAGAGACTAGCCCAGGAGAACGATTTCCTGGATGATCTCCCGATGCCGTCGCCCCGCATGCCGCATCTGCTCGCCGCTGTGCTCGCGGTCGCTCTGGCTTCGGCCAGCACCGCGTGCGCGAACCAGGCCGTGACCATACCTCCGCCTGCCGCCTCGACGAACGCGAGCCAGCCCGCGGCCGCCGCACCGGCCCAGCCCGGGGCCAAGGTCATCTTCGACACGGACTTCGGCGAGCTCAACGACGACTCGCAGGCGCTCTACCTGCTGTTGCAGAACGGTGTGAACGTCCTGGGCATCACGACGGTCTCCGGCAACACCTGGGCCTCGGAGGGCGCCGCGTACGCGTTGCGCCAGCTGGAGCTGGAGAACAAGCAGAGCATCCCGGTGTTCGAGGGCGCCTCGGACCCGCTGATGGGCAGCCGCGCCGCGACGCTGCCCTCGGAGGCGCAGCAGTTCGGCGTCGACTCGTCCTACGCGGGCGCCTGGAGCCACCCCAAGCCCGCCGACTACCAGCATCTCGCGCAACCTCCCTACGGCGGCTACGCGAAGACGGCGAAGAACAACGGGAACGCCGTCGACTTCATCGTCGACACGATCAAGCGCAACCCGCACGAGGTCACCCTGTTCGTGCTCGGTCCGGCGACCAACGTGGCGCTCGCGGTGAAGAAGAACCCGGAGATCGTGCCGCTGGTCAAGCAGGTCGTCTACATGGGCGGCGCGTTCGACGTGCCGGGCAACCAGGGGCCGGCGGCGGAGTTCAACATCTGGTTCGACCCGGAGGCGGCGCGCATCGCGTTCACCACGCCGTTCGCCGACCAGCTGGCGATCCCGCTCGACGTGACCGACAAGGTCTTCTACGGCAAGGCCGAGTACGACCGGATCACCGGCGGCGCGAACACCCCCATCACGCAGGCCTTCAAGGACCTGCAGGCACCGGAGTTCACCAAGGACCCGAAGTACCGCACGCACCTGTGGGACGCGCTGACCAGCGCGGTCTTCCTGCAGCCGAGCCTGATCACCGGCTCGGTCGTCCGCAGGGTCACCGTCGACACGCAGGACGGCGTCAACTACGGGCGGACCCTGGGCTTCGACCCGGCGCACGCGCCGGCCGGCGCTCAGCCGGTGCGGATCGTGCAGGACATCGACATCCCGAAGTTCTACGACTTCTTCGTCGCTACCCTGACCAGACCTCTCGCCCCGTAGCCGTTGGGACTCTTGATGACGCTGATCAGCACGCCGTTCGACTTCCACTCGACGGCCGCGCAGGTCATCGAAGGCATGGACCTGACCGGTAGGCGGGCGATCGTCACCGGCGGCGCGTCCGGGATCGGGGTGGAGACCGCGCGTGCGCTGGCCTCGGCGGGTGCCGAGGTCACGCTCGCGGTGCGCAACACCGCGGCAGGCACGTCCGTCGCGCGAGACATCACCGGGTCGACCGGTAACGAGCGAGTCCACGTCGCCGCACTGGACCTCACCGACCGCTCGTCGGTCGCGGCGTTCGTCGCGGGCTGGGACGGGCCACTACACCTGCTGATCAACAACGCCGGTGTGATGGCCACTCCGGAGACCTACACGCCCGAGGGTTGGGAGCTGCAGTTCGCGACCAACCACCTCGGGCACTTCGCGCTCACGGTGGGGCTGCGCGCCGCGCTCGCGGCCGGAGGCGATGCGCGCGTCGTCTCGGTCAGCTCCAGCGCGTTGTTCAGCTCGCCGGTGATCTTCGATGACCTGCACTTCCGGTACCGCGACTACGACCCGTGGCTCGCCTACGGGCAGTCCAAGACCGCGAACGTGCTGTTCGCCGTCGGTGCCACCGCCCGGTGGGCGCGCGACGGCATCACGGTGAACTCGCTGATGCCCGGGTCGATCAGAACGAACCTGACGCGCCACGTCGAGGGCGAACCGGAGCGCAACCCGCTGGAGAAGACGATCGAGCAGGGTGCCTCCACATCGGTCCTTCTGGCCACCTCCCCTTTGCTGGCGGGCATCGGCGGCCGCTATTTCGTGAACAACCAGGAGGCCGAGGTGGTCCCCCGCCGAACGGCCGACATGACCGGCGTGGCCCCCTACGCCCTGAACCCAGCCCTCGCCGACCGCCTCTGGCGAGTGTCGGAGCAGCACCTGTCCTAGATGATCGCGCAGCTCGCACAGAGGTTCTCCACGCCGCACAGAGGCTGGGGCCTCTGTGCGGCGTGCACTCGCTCTGTGCGAGCTGCCGGGGCTACGCAAAGCGTTCGGTACCGACCACGCGGAGGAGAGCCAGTTGGGAGGCCGTGTCGCTGCCGACGGGGGCGGTGAAGAGCAGGACTCGCTGGTCGTCGGCCGGGGTCAGGAGTAGCTCGCTGTCCAGTTCCAGCGGGCCGAGGACCGGGTGTCGGATCCGCATTCGGCTCTGCCGACGGACCGCCACCTCGTGCTCGTCCCACAGGCGGGCGAATTCGGGGCTGTCCTCGCGCAGCCGGCTCAGCAGCGCGGCGACCACCGGGTCGTTGCCGCGTCTGGCGACCGATGCGCGCAGGTCCGCCACGTGGACGCGGCTGTAGTACTCGTGCTCGTCCGCCGGGTAGAGCGTGCGGACCTCGGGGTCGGTGAACCAGCGCCACACCACGTTGCGCTCGCCCTCCGCGACCGAGCACATGCCGCCGAACAGCAGCCGAGCCAGTTCGTTCTGCGCCAGCAGGTCGCCGAGGTCGGTGAGGATCTGGGCCGGCGCATGCTCCAGCTGGTCGAGCAGCGTGAGCAGACCGGGTCGCACATGGTCACCGGCCCGCGCGCCGGTCGGGACGGGATGTCCGGCGAGTACGAACAGGTGGTCGCGCTCGTCCTCGGTCAGCCGCAACGCTCTGGCCAGCGCGGCGAGCACCTGCGGCGAGGGCTGCGGACCGCGCCGCTGCTCGATCCGCACGTAATAGTCGGTCGACATCCCGACCAGCTGCGCGACCTCCTCGCGGCGCAGTCCCGGGGTGCGTCGCCGCCCGATGACCGGCAGTCCGACGTCCCGAGGATTCAGCCCTTCCCTGCGCCGGCGGAGGAAGTCGGCCAGCTCGCTGCGGTCCATACCGCAATCATCACCCGCCAGGGACCGGCCAGCCACGGATCGGCGGTCCCTGTCACGGCGTCGGATCCGTCGCCAGGCTGGACTCCATGAGCCTGACACCTCGAGGACCGGATGACGTTCTGCCCGTGACGACACCGCACTTCAGCGGCCGGGGCGCGATCGTCACCGGCGGAACCAAAGGAATCGGTGCGGCTGTGGCCGCGCGACTGGCCGAGGCGGGTGCCGCCGTACTCGTGACCGCTCGCTCCGCGCCGGACGCCCTGCCCGAAGGGGTCACATTCGTCGCGGCCGACATGGCGACGGCGGACGGGGTGGCCTCGGTGGTGGAGACGGCACGCACGCGGCTCCGCACGGTCGACGTGCTGGTACACGTGGTCGGCGGGTCCGACCAGGTACCGGGCGGCGCGCTCGACACCGACGACACGGTCTGGCAGCGCATGCTCGATCTGAATCTGATGCCCGCTGTGCGGCTGGACCGGGCGCTGCTGCCGGACATGCTCGCCAGGGGTAGGGGCGCGATCGTGCACGTCACGTCCATGCAGCGCACCACGCCACTGCCGACGACCACGCCGTACGCGGCGGCCAAGGCTGCGTTGGCGAACTACAGCAAGAACCTGGCGAACCAGGCCGCGCCGCACGGAGTCCGGGTCAACAGTGTGTCCCCCGGCTTCGTCGAGACCGAAGCGGCTGCCCGGATGGTCCGCGCACTCGCGGAGGCGGACGGCATCACCGAGCCCGAATCGCGCCGCCGGATCATGGACTCGATCGGCGGCATCCCCCTCGGCCGCCCTGCGACCCCGCGCGAAGCCGCCGAACTGATCGCCTTCCTGGTCTCCGACCGGGCGTCAGCGCTGGTAGGGGCCGAGTACGTAATAGACGGCGGCAGCACCCGAACGGTCTGAGACCCGTCAGCCGGCCAGCCTCAGAGCCAGCCAGAGCTCGGCTCGGACATCCGCGGAGGACAGGTCCCGCGAGAGGAGGCGTTCCACCTTGCGGATTCGGTTGCGCAGGGTGTGGCGGTGCACGCCCAGCTCTGCCGACGCCGGATCCCACTGCCCGTGATGGGCCAGCCACACGTGCAGCGACCGCCGCAGCTCCGGGTCGGGGCCCAGCGCTGCCAACGCCGAGGCGCTGAAGGTCGCCGCCACGTCGGCGGGCAGTACCGAGAGCAACGCGAGCGGCGGCAGGTCGCGGAACCGGGTGACCGGCGCGCCGTGCGCCAGCGCCTGGCCCGCTTCGTCGTCGGCCCGGCTCAGGTCCGGATAGCCGGCGGGCGCGGAGATCCCGATGCACAGGCCGTCGACGTCCGCCAGCGCGGTCAGCAGGACCTTCTCGTCCGGACCGTCCGAACAGAGGCACAGCAGGTCGTCGTCCAGCTCGCCGTGCAGCACCGTCGCCTCGGCGACCGAACGGTCCGCGGCCAGGCGGTCCCGCGCGGCGGCGACCGCGTTGCGGCTGCCCCGGCAGCGCAGCACCAACAGCGGCTCGGCCGGCAGCCCGTTCCACAGGTCGCCCGCAACCTCCGCGAGTATCGGCGACCGTCCGTCGAACAGCAGGCGCAGCACCGCGGTCCGCAGCCGCCGCGCGCCGTGGCCGGCGGTGCGCGAGCGGTCCAGCAGCAGCGTGCACAGCGGCACGGCCGCGTTCACCGTCTGCCGCTCGACGGGGGTCAGCGCGGACCCGCGTCCGACGGCGAGGAAACCGAGAAGCTCCTCCCCCGCGTGCAGCGACTGCACCCACACCTCACCCGGCCCGTCCCAGGCGACCAGGCTGGCCGCGCCGGGAGCGTCGCGCAGCCGGGTCAGGTCCGGGGTCAGCGCGGAGCGCCGGGCCGAGACCTCGGCGGTCGTCGCGCGGGAACCCGCGACGACAGCGCCCGCGCGGTTGAGCAGCAGTCCCCAGCCACCGGTCAGCGTGGCCAGTTCCTCCAGTACCGACGCCGGGCTGTCCCTGCGCACCGCGGCGGTGGTCAACGCACGTTGCGCACGCAGCACCCGGTCCTTCGCGGCCTGCTCCCGACGGCTCAGTGCGGCCGCGACCGCGCGGGTGATCGCCAGGAACGGGACCGCCCTCGGCACCTCCAGCAGCGGCAGCCCGACGTCCTCCGCGGCGACGACCAGCTCCGGGGGCACCTCGTCCCAGGACAGGCCGATGCCGAAACCGATCGCGGCGGCCCCCGCTTCGGCGAGCTTGCCGACGTACTCACGCTGCGCCGACGTCGCCGTCGGCAGATTCACCCCGGTGAGCAGGAGCAGCTCGCCGCCACGCATGAACTCCGCGGGGTCGGCCAGCTCGCTGACGTGCGCCCAGGAGATCTCCCGGTGCACCGCGCCGGCACCGGCGAGCAGCCGTAGTCCCAGCGCCGACTGACTCAACAGTTCGGTCACCGGGAGCGCCATCTCGCTGTCGTCCGGAACAGGCCGGACTGGCGCGGTTTCTGAAGCGGCCACACCACATTGTCCCCCCTCGACGTGTCCCCGCTCGGCTCACACTCGGGACATGAGCAAGCCCTTCTGGGTCGCCGGCAAGGCGACGCACAGCGCCGAGTCCGTCGAACTGCGCAGCCCGTACGACAACGCGATCGCCGGCAGCCACGACGTGCCGACGGCATCGGACGTCGAACGCGCCGTCGCGGCGGCCTCGGAGGTCAGCGCGGAGACCGCCGCGTTGCCCGCGCACGTGCGTGCGGACGCGCTCGACCACGTCTCGCGGACCCTGGCCAGGCGCAGCGACGAGCTGGCCCAGCTGATCACCGACGAGTCCGGCAAGCCGGTCAAGTGGTCGAAGGGCGAGGTGGGACGGGCCGCGTCGACGTTCCGCTGGGCGTCCGAGGAGGCCCGCAGGTTCTCCCCAACGATGCAGCGGCTGGACACCGACCCCGGCGCCGTCGGTCGGACCGCGATGATCCGCCGGGTGCCGCGCGGACCGGTGCTGGGCATCAGCCCGTTCAACTTCCCGCTGAACCTGGTCGCGCACAAGGTCGCGCCGGCGATCGCGGTCGGTGCGCCGATCGTGCTCAAGCCCGCACCGTCGACGCCGCTGACCGCGCTGGCGCTGGGTGAGGTGCTCGCCGAGACCGACCTGCCGACCGGTTCCTGGTCGATCCTGCCGGTGCCGAACAGCGCCGCGCCCGGTCTCGTCGCCGACCCGCGCCTGCCGATCGTGTCGTTCACCGGCAGCGTTCCGGTCGGCTGGTCGATCAAGGACAGCGTGCCGCGCAAGCACGTGACGCTCGAGCTCGGCGGCAACGCCGGCGTGCTGGTGGCGCCGGACTGGACCGACCTGGACTTCGCCGCGCGCCGGATCGCCACGTTCGCCATGTACCAGGGCGGGCAGTCCTGCATCTCGGTGCAGCGCGTCTACGTGCACGCCGACCACTACGACGAGCTGCTCGCCAGGATCGTCGAACAGACCGAGGCGCTGCGCACCGGCGACCCGAGGGACCCGGCCACCGACGTCGGCCCGATGATCAACCTCGCTGCCGCCGAACGGGTCGAGGGCTGGATCGCCGCCGCCCGCGAATCCGGCGCCACGTTGCACACCGGTGGAGCCAGGGACGGTGCCACGATCGCGCCGACCGTGCTGAGCGGCGTCCGTCACGACGCCGACGTCATGGCTCAGGAGGTGTTCGGGCCGGTGGTCAGCGTCAACCGGATCGAGTCCGTCGACGAGGGCCTCGCGCTGATCAACGACTCGCGGTTCGGTCTGCAGGCCGGGGTGTTCACCAACGACCTGCGGCTCGCGTTCGACGCGTCCGCGCGGCTCGAGGTCGGCGGTGTGGTGATCGGCGACGTGCCGAGCTTCCGCGCCGACCAGATGCCCTACGGCGGGGTCAAGGACTCCGGGATCGGCCGTGAGGGACCGGCCTCGGCGATGCTCGACTTCACCGAAGAGCGCGTGACCGTCTTCACCGGTCTACCGTTCTAGCCCATGTCGAGACCGCTGCCCGTCGCGCTGGTCCAGGAGTCGTCGATCCCGATCGATGCACCCCCGGACCGGTTCACCGGCGACGTCGAACGCCTGCTCGCCAAGTTCCCGCAGACGCGGCTGGTGATCTATCCGGAGCTGCATCTGCTCGATCACATCGACGACGAGCAGCTGCGCGACGCGGCCGAACCGATCGACGGGCCCCGACTGACGCGACTGGCCGAGCTGGCCGGTGACCTGGGCATCTGGCTGGTGCCGGGCAGCGTGTGCGAGAGCGACGCCGACCATCCGGGCGCGGTGTTCAACACGACCGTCGCGCTGTCGCCCCAGGGCAAGCTGGTCGCGTCCTACCGGAAGATCTTCCCCTGGCGGCCGTACGAGATGTTCGAGCCCGGCGACCGATTCGTGGTGTTCGACATCCCGGAGGCCGGCCGGTTCGGCTTCTCCATCTGCTACGACGCGTGGTTCCCCGAGCTGGCCAGGCACCTGGCCTGGATGGGCGCCGAGGCGATCATCAACCCGGTCATGACGACGACCAGCGACCGGGCCCAGGAGCTGGTGCTGGCCAGGGCGAACGCGATCGTCAACCAGGTCTACGTGCTGAGCGTCAACGCCGCCGGGCCGCGCGGGGTGGGGCAGAGCCTGATCGTCGACCCCGAGGGCCGGGTCCGGGTACAGACCGGCGGCCCGCATCCCGAGGTGCTCACCGACGTGCTCGACCTGGACGACGTGACCCGTGTGCGGCGCTTCGGCACCGCCGGGCTCAACCGCATGTGGAGCCAGTTCCGCGAGTCCGACGCCACCCTGGAACTGCCGCTGTACGAAGGCCGCATCACGCCGAGCCGCTGGAACCCTGACAATCCCTCAGCTCAGCCCTCGTGAGTGTTGCGTATGGCCATGGCCATACCCAACACTCACGACCTCGCAACTGGAGGCCGCAATGTCGCAGCCCACTCTGGATCGCTCACTGACCTTGCGATCGATCGTCCTGTTCGGCCTCGCCTACATGGCGCCGATGATCGTGCTCGGCACGTTCGGCGCGATCGCCGAGGAGACCAAGGGCTCGGTCCCGAGCGCCTACCTGCTGGCGCTGGTGGCGATGCTGTTCACCGCCTACAGCTACGGCCGGATGGCGGCCACCTACCCGGTGGCCGGCTCGGCCTACACCTATGTGCGCCGCACGATCGACTCCCGCGTCGGATTCCTCATCGGCTGGGCGACGCTGCTGGACTACTTCTTCCTGCCGATGGTGATCTGGCTGATCGGCGGGACCTATCTGCAGCAGGGCTTCCCCGGTGTGCCGCTGTGGCTATGGGTCGTCGGCTTCATCGTCCTGACCACGATCCTCAACGTCATCGGCATCAAGGTCGCGGACCGGGCGAACTTCCTGCTGATGACCTTCCAGCTGCTGGTCGTCGTGGCGTTCGTCGTGCTGTCGCTGCGGCACGTGTTCGTCGCGTCCGGCAGCGTCGGGTCCTGGTTCAGCGCGGAGCCGTTCGCCAACCCGGCGACCACGTTCGCGGCGATCGCGGGCGGAGCGGGGATCGCCGCGTACTCGTTCCTCGGCTTCGACGCGGTCACCACGCTGACCGAGGAGACGATCAACCCGAAGCGCACGATGCCCAGGGCGATCCTGCTGGTGGCATTGCTCGGCGGCGCGATCTTCGCGATCGTCACCTACGCGACCCAGCTGGTGCACCCCGGTTTCCAGTTCGCCGATGTCGACTCGGCCGCGTTCGAGATCGCTCGGACGATCGGCGCCGACCTGTTCGCCGCGATCTTCCTGGCCGGCTTCGTCGTCACCCAGTTCGCCTCCGGCATCGCCGCGCAGGCCAGCGTGTCCCGGCTGCTGTACGCGATGGGCCGCGACGAGGTGCTGCCCCGCAAGGTGTTCGCCTACCTGCAGCCGAAGTTCCGCACGCCCGCTGTCGGCATCGCGATCTGCGGGGTGGCCGGGCTGATCGGGCTGGCGCTCGACGTCAACACCGCCGTCTCGCTGATCAACTTCGGCGCGTTCCTCGCGTTCACCTCGGTCAACGTGTGTGTGATCGCGCTGTACCTGCGTCGCCGTGGCGCCGAGGAGCGCCGCGGCGTGTTCGGTTACCTCGTGCTGCCGCTGATCGGCGCTGTGATCGACCTGTACCTGCTGTTCAACCTGAGCGGTCTCGCGCTGACCCTCGGCGTGTGCTGGCTCGCCCTCGGCTTCGTCTATCTACTCTTCCTGACGAGGGGCTTCCGCCGCCCGCCGCCGGAGATCGATCCGCTGTCCGCGGAGAAAGAGGTGTCGACCGCCTGATGGCAGAGGTAGTGGTGCGCGCGATCGAAGCGCGGGACGTCGACGCGGTCGTGGCCATGGTCTACGAGCTCGCGGTCCACGAGGAGATGCCCGAACACTGCCATCTGGAGCCGGAGCAGCTGCACCGCGCGCTGTTCGGTGAGCGGCCCGCGCTGTTCGGACTGGTCGCCGAGCACGACGGTCAGGTCGACGGGTACGCGCTGTACTTCCTGAACTTCTCCACCTGGGACGGCGTGCACGGCATCTACGTCGAGGACCTGTACATCCGGCCTACCCTGCGCGGACGCGGCGTCGGCAGGCAGATGTGGAGCCACCTCGCCCGGACCGCGGTCGAGCGCGGCTACACCCGGCTGGAATGCGTGACGCTGCACGAGAACACGCTCGGTATGGACGTGCACCTGAAGCTCGGCGCCCGCCCGCTCACCGACTGGCAGGTCCTGCGCTGGGACGGCACCGCCCTGCACGACCTCGCAGGTACCTCACCCTCAGGCTGACGGGTCGAGCAGGATCTTGCCGACGCCGCCCTCCCGCGCGGCGAACAGCCGGTAGGCCTCCGCGCCGTCGGACAGCGGCATGCGGTGGGTCACCACCTCCGACGGCCGCAGCCTGCCGCCCTCCACCAGCGCGAACAGCGTCGGCAGCTCGTACTGCACCGAGCACAGCCCGATCGCGAACTCCAGCTCGTTCAGCTGCGCGGTGAGCAGGTCGACGCCGAAGGCCCGGTTCTGGTTGACCCCGATGACACTGACCCGACCGCCGCGCCGCGCGATCTTGATGGCCAGCGCGATCGTCTGGTCGGCGCCGACCGCCTCGATCACCGCGTCGACCCCGCCGCCGGTCGCCGCGCGGATCGCGGCCTTCGTGTCCGTCGCGGACACCGGTTCGGCGCCCATCGCGGCCGCAGCGTCCAGCCGGTCGCGCACCAGGTCGACCGCGAGCACACGCGAGGCACCCATGGCGAACGCCGACTGCACCGACATCAGCCCCACCGGACCGAGCCCGATCACCGCGACCGTGTCGCCCGGCTCGATGCGGGCCCGGCGCGCGCCGTACCAGGCAGTGGGGGCGTTGTCGCTGAGCACGACCGCGTCGGCGTCGGACAGCGAGTCCGGGATGGGGATCAGGTTCGTCACCGCGTGCGGCACGGCGACGGCCTGCGCCTGGCTGCCGGGCAGCGCGGGACTCAGCCCGTAGCAGGCCACCGTGGGGATGTCCGGCGCGTTGAGGCAGCGCGAGACCAGGCCCGCGCGGCAGTACCGGCAGGTGGAACAGCCGACCGCGGCGCTCACCAGCACCCGGTCGCCCACCGCCATGCCGGTCACCCGGTCGCCCAGCGCGGCGATCGTGCCGACCGCTTCGTGGCCGAGGCAGAAGCCCAGCTCCGAGCTGAACCCGTGGCCGTCGTAGATGTGCAGGTCGCTACCGCAGATGCCGGCCGTGCTGACCGCGACGACGGCGCCGAACTCGTCGGGCGGCTCCGGGTCGGCCACGTCCACGACCTCGACGTGCTCCGGTCCCCGGTACGTCAGACCCTTCACCGAATCCTCCTTCCGCAGGTCAAGAGCCGTGAGTGGCGAGTGGTCCCAGGGGACCACTCGCCACTCACGGGTTCTTACCCGCGGCGATGTAGCGGGTGATGCGGGCCAGGCGGGCGCCCTGGATCCGGCACGCGGCGAGTGCCTCCTCGTCGGGGGCGGCGGAGCGGCGGGACACGAACGAACCGCCGTACGGGTTGCCGGACTCCATGAGGTGCGCATCGGTGTAACCGAGCGGGACGACGATCGCGCCCCAGTGGTACAGCACGTTGTTCATCGCCAGGATCGTCGACTCCAGCCCGCCGTGCTTGGTCGAGGCGCTGGTGAACGACGTGCCGACCTTGTCGACGAGCTTGCCCTGGAACCACAGCCCACCGCTGCTGTCCAGGAACTCCTTGAGCTGACCGGCGGGCCCGCCGAACCGGGTCGGGCTGCCGAGCGCGATGCCGTCGGCCCAGTCCAGGTCATCCAGGGTGGCCTGCTGGTCGTACGGGTTGTTGTCCACCCAGTCCTGCCAGCGGGGGTTGCTCGCCACGGCGGCGGCGGGGGCCAGCTCGGGCACCGGGCGCACCCGCACCTCGGCGCCTTCCTTGCGGGCTCCGTCGGCGAGGGCCTCGGCGAGCGCGGCGACGTTTCCGGTGGCGCTGTAGAAAACCACCGCGATCTTGGGCGTCATGCCCGTCATCGTGGCACAGGATCCGTCGGCCGACACGACGCTGTGACCGGCCGACGGAAGGTGCGGTGGCAGCTCGGGGAGAAGAACAACGCTGGTCCTCGCCGCTGTGAGCTACAGCACGTCAGACGGTAAGTTGAATCCTCACCCACGTCAATAGGGTGCACTGTTCGAGATCAGTCCGAGACCAACGAGGCATGCTGTAGAAGGAAGTCCGCGACGGCGGCCGGGTCCTCGAGGGGCAACGGGTACACGACCAGCCGGTCGACCCCCAGCGCCGCGTACCGGTCGGCGTCCGCCCTGGTCACCCGCACCGGGTCCAGCTGGAGCCAGTTGACCTCCAGCCGCCCCAGGCGCGCCGGACGGTCGACCTCGCTCGCCGCGCGCCGCAGGCCGGCCAGGTGCCGTTCCAGGTCCTCGACACTCGACCCGTTGCCGAACCAGCCGTGCCCCCGCGACACCGCCCTGCGGAACGCGGCGGGACTGTGCCCGCCGATCACGACCTTCGGGCCACCCTCGCGGACCGGCCGGGGATGCGCGTCGACCTGACCGAAGGACACGAACCGGCCCCGGAACTGAGGCTCCGGAGAGGTCCACAGCGCGGTCATGGCGTCGAGGTACTCGTCGGTGCGCCTGCCCCGCGCCGCCATCGGCACGCCGACCGCGGTCATCTCCGGCTCCAGGTACCCGGCGCCGACGCCGAGCGTCATCCGTCCGCCGCTGAGCACGTCGAGGCTGGCGACCTGCTTGGCGAGCACGAGCGGGTTGCGCTGCGGCAGGATCACGATGCCGGTCGCCAGCTCGATCCGTTCGGTGACCGCCGCGACGTAACCGAGGTGGATCAGCGGGTCCAGGATCGGGTCGGTCGGTGCCATCGGCGAGTCCGCGGTGCGTGGGCTCGGCAGCACCACGTGATCGCCCGCCCACCACGATCGATAACCCAGCTCCTCCGCGCGTCGCGCCAGATCGACCGCCTCGGCCGGTCCGAGCACCGCCTTGGCGTTCAACCCGCTCACTCCCAGTTCCATGTTCTCCAGCTTGGCGCTGACGATCGGTAGGCGTCCAAGAGCTGCTGTCATAGCCTGTGGCTATGACCGATGTGCACCTGCGGGAGCTGCGCTACTTCGTCGCGGTCGCCGAGGAGCTCAGCTTCACCAGGGCGGCGGGCGAGCGGCTGTTCATCGCGCAGCCGACGCTGAGCAAACAGATCCGCCAGCTGGAACGTGACCTGCGCGTCGAGCTGTTCGAACGGGGTGCGCGCACGGTCGCGCTGACCCCGGCGGGCGCGACGCTGCTCCCGCTGGCCAAGCAGCTCATCGAGGACTGGGCCCGGGCGCGGCGGGCCACCACCGCCGCGACCGGCGACACCCTGACCGTCGGGTTCCAGACCCGCATCGGCAGGGGCCTGATCCCGCAGGTCAGCGAGCGAATGGCCGAGCTGTTGCCGGGCTGGCGGCTGAACTTCCGCCAGATCTCCTGGGCCGACCCCACGGCGGGCCTCGCGGACGGCACGGTGGACGTCGCGATCGCCTGGCTGCCACTCCCCGACCCCGACCTGACCTGGTGCGTCGTCGCCACCGAGCCACGCTGGGTCGCGCTGCCGGCCGTGCATCCACTCACCCGGCACGCGGTCGTCCCGTTCGAGTCGCTGCTCGACGAGCCGTTCATCGCGCTGCCCCGCAGCGCGGGTGCCGCGCGCGACTTCTGGCTGGCGTGCGACCAGCGCGACCGGCCCGCCGTCGTCGGTGCCGAGGCGACCAGCGCCGACGAGACCTTCGAGGCCGTCGCCTCCGGTCTGGGCGTCGTACTGGTCTCCTCCGGCAACGCGGAGAGCTACCGGCGCGACGACGTCGCGGCCAGACCGGTCAGCGGACTGACTCCGAGCGAGCTGGCAGTCGCATGGCGGGCCGGCGACGAGCGGGAAGCGGTACGCGTGTTCACCAAGGCATGCGCGAGATGCTTGTGTCACCTGAACGCGTGATCGAGGTCACCCAGCGTGCCCTAACCTTGCGCAAATCGCGTAGTTTTCGACCCTACAGAGTCTCCCCTGGCCAGCCGAGGTTGTAGCACATGAGCGGACCGTCCGTCTGCCAGGTCGCCACGAACACGTACCTCGTCGATGGCGGACTGGTGAACTGGGTGCTCGTCACCGAAGGTGACGCCGTGCTGCTGATCGATGCCGGGCTGCCCGGGCATCGCCGCGCGATCGACGAGTCGATCCGCATGATCGGCCACCGGCCCGACGAGATCGTCGGGATACTGGCCACCCACGCGAACGTCGCGCACATCGGCGCCGTGCCCCAGCTGCTGCGCCGCCACCCGTTCCCGGTGCTGATGGACCCGGCCGAGGTCTCCGTCGCCAAGGGTGAGCGGCTGGACACGAGCGGCTCGAGCAGCACGGTGCGCAACCTGTTCCGCCCCGGGCACCTGCGCTGGAGCCTCGCGGCACTCCGACTGGGCGCTTCGGAGAGCGTGCGGATACCGACCGCGCAGGCGCTGGTGCCGGGCCGCCAGCTCGACCTGCCGGGCCGTCCGGTGCCGGTCCCGACGCACGGACACACCTCGGGGCACTGCGCCTACCTGCTGCCCGACGCCGGGGCCGTGGTGACCGGCGACGCGCTCGTCACGCGCTACCCGTCGTCGACGCTGTGGGGCCCGCAGCTCCCGCCGCCGGTGTTCAGCGCCGACCCGACCGAAGCCGTGTACGCGCTCGACGCACTGCTTCCGCTGGACGCCGACCTGGTGCTGCCCGGGCACGGCACGTCGTACTGCGGCTCCGTCCCGGATGCGGTCGACCTGGCCCGCGAACGCGCCAATGCAGCCGCCGGCAACTCGACCCGCCGCCGCTGACCGACACCCGAACCCGTGGCACGAATGTGGCTTTAGGGACGTTGAACGTCCCTAAAGCCACATTCGTGCCGTTTGGGGCGGTGGGGGGGTCAGCCGTTTTCGGCTGAGAGCATCCAGGACTGCTTCTCCAGAGCGTCGATCAGCGTGTGCAGGAGGTCGGCCGTTGCGGGGTCCTCGTCGTCGACCTCGTCGTGGACCTCGCGGATCGTGGCCACCGCGGCTGCCAGGCGGGCCGTCACCAGCTCGACGACCTCGCTGGTGCGCTGCTCGCCGGTGGGGAACTGCGGCAGCGTCGTGGTCGCCGCGACGATGTCGCTGCGGCCGTCCGGTACCGCGCGCAGGGCACGCATCCGCTCGGCGATCGTGTCGCTGAAATCACGCGCCTGGTCGACGATCTCGTCGAGCTGAAGGTGCAGGTCACGGAAGTTCGGGCCGACGACGTTCCAGTGCGCCTGCTTGCCCTGCAGGTGCAGCTCGATCAGGTCCACCAGGACCCGCTGCAGGTTCGTCGCCAATGTGGTGGAGGCGGTGAATCCGGTCGGCAGGTCGGTGCGCCGGTTACTCCGCTGTTCGGTCAGTGCACTGCTCATGGCAACCACTTCCTCGAGTGAGCGTCAACGTCGTTCAACGCTCAACTATCCTCCCGAGAACCGTCGTTCTCAAGGGCTCGGGACGGTGACCCCACCGACACTTCAGACGCCCGCGCGCTCCAGCACCGCACGCGCCATCGTCACGTGCACGGCGTCCACCATCTGACCGTCCACCAGCCCGACGCCGGACTCGGCGGCCGCCAGCACCGCGCGGGCGTGCTCGATCTGCTCGGCCGACGGCGTGAACACCTCGTGCGCGACGGCCACCTGGATCGGGTGCAGGCACAGCTTGCCCCGATAGCCGAGCGCGACCGCCTGCTCCGCCTCGGCGCGGAACGCCTCCGCGTCGTGCACGGCCACGATGACCTGGTCCAACGCCGTCACCGCACCGAGCCGGGCGGCGAGACACACCTGGCTGCGCGCGTACTGCACCTCGGCGCCGCCCGGCGTGCGACGGCCACCCAGGTCCGCGATGAAATCCTCCGCGCCGAAGTACGCGGCGTCCGGGCCCTCGGCCAGCAGCGGCCGGGCGTCCGCGACACCCAGCGCGCTCTCCAGCCCGACCACGACCACCGCCCCGGCCGGAAGCGCGCTCCGCAGCCGGGTCAGATCGTCGACGCGCTCGTACACCGGCAGCACGACACCGTCGAGCTGCCCCGCCCCGATCGCCGTCGCACAGGCCGCGACATCGGCGTCGTGCCACTGCGTTCCGGCTCCGTTGACCCGGACCAGGACCGTCCCGGCGGCCGGACGTTCCCGCGCCAGCCCGTCCATCACCGTCGCCCGCGCCTCGTCCTTCGCCGGCGGCGAGACAGCGTCCTCCAGGTCGATGACCACCGCGTCCGGGCCGCTACGCCCGACCTTCGCCAGCATGTCCGGCCGGTGCCCCGGTACGAACAGGACACTGCGCGGCGTGAACTTCGAGTCGCTCATGAGGCTCAGGGTAAGAGCCGGGGTCATCCCGGACCCGTCGACGCCGATCGGTGCCTACCGTCGGAGCGTGACCTCACCTCGGATCCTGCTCGCCACGCCTGTCCTGCTGTTCGGTTACGGCGTGGTCCGACTGCTCGACCCGAGCCATTCGCCCGGCGTCGTGTGGACGGTCAGCCACCTGTTCTACCTGGCCGGGTTCCTCGCCCAGGCCGCCGGCGCCGTCGTCGTGTTCCGGCTGCTGCGCGACCAGGGATCGCTCGTGCGCCGGACCGGCGGCACGCTGGTGTTCGTCGGCTGGTTCGGAGCACTGTGCGGCATCGGACAGGCCACGATCGACCTGCTCGCGGGCGCGGGCGCGGCGGACAAGGCCCAGCGAGCAGCGGAAGCGACCCGGCTGCGCGAGGTGATACCCGGCGCCGAGCAGCTGTTCTACGGGCTGGGCCCGTCACTCGCGGCACTGGCGCTGATCGCCCTGCTGGCGATCGCGGCCGCCCGGACTCCGCGATACGTCCCGTGGTGGTCACCCCCGTTGGCGCTGGCGGCGGCCCAGCTACCGTCGCTCACCCTCGACCTGATCCCGGTCGCCGCGTTGCTGATCGGCGCCGCGATCTGGCCGGTCCACCGACGACTTCGCACACCGTCGCGTCCCGTCGCACATGTCCGGACGTCTGCGACGTGACCTGACGGTGTGCGAAGTCAGCTCGGTGCGCGGCCCGGCACCAGCAGCGCGATGACCGCCACCAGCACCCCCACCGCCGCGGTGGCCACGGCCGGCACCTGGTCGACCGGCGGATAGTGCTCGATGTGCGCCCAGTGGAAGATCGTGTGCGGCAGCGAGAAGACCAGCGACGCCGCACCGGCCACCCGCGCCGCCGCCACACTGCCGATGATCGCCGCGCCGACCAGGGTCACCGCGAGCGCCAGGTTGAGGCCGCCGAAGTCGCGGATCAGGTGCTCGTTGAACGGGCCGTCGTAGGTGACCCAGCCGTGCCACGGCCAGCCCGGGAAGTCGGTGTAGAACGACGACGGCGCGACCTGCGCCCACGACCCGACGCCCGCCTCACCGGCCCCGAATGCCACCAGCACCGCGCGTACCCATCTTTGTTGGTCCACACGATCCAGACGAACCGGCCGCCAGCGGTGTGACATCCGGCCCGACAGTGCCACCATAGGTGGATGGATGACGGCCAGACCTTGCGCGTGTACGGCGGTGTCCAAGGTGACCGCCGCAAGGCCGAGCGCCGCGCCCAGTTCATCGAGGCGGGGCTCGACGTGCTCGGCGCGCCGGGGAGCGGCCAGCTGACCGTGCGCGGCGCGTGTCAGCGTGCCGGGGTGGTCGCGCGGTACTTCTACGAGAGCTTCGCGGACCGCGACGACCTGGCCGGCGCGGTGTACGACCATGTGGTCACCGAGATCGCCTCCACCACCGCCGAGGTGGTCGACGCGGCCGGTGACGATCCGGTCGCCCGCACCCGCGCCGGCGTCGCCAACATCGTGCGGCTGATCGACGCCGACCCGCGCAAGGGCAGGGTGCTGTTCGAGGCGAGCATGTCCGACGCGTTGATCGCCCGCCGCCGCCAGGTCGCGGCACGCCTGTTCGCCCGGTTGCTCGGCGAGCGCGCGCCGGACACCTACGGTCCGGCCGGCAGCGCTCAGCACGCACTGACCAGCCAGTTCGTGGTCGGCGGGTTCGCTCAGGCACTCAACGCCTGGTTGAGCCGCGAGGTCTCGGTCTCCCGCGAGGAGCTGATCGACCACTGCACGGACCTCTTCCTCCGGGTGGCCGACGCCCGCCGCTCCGCGATCACGTAGAGGGATCGTCCCCCGCTGATTCGGGGGGGGGTGTCCCCGCTGCTTCGGGGGTGTCCCCGCTGCTTCGGGGGTGTCCCCGCTGCTTCGGGGGTGTCCCCGCTGCTTCGGGGGTGTCCCCGCTGGCCATCCAGTGTCTTGGCGTGGTCGGGTGGTATCAACCCCCGGCTGACGCCGGCCTCGCACTCGTTCCTGGTTGCACGCGTTCGGGGGCGAGGTTTCAGGGTTGACACCACCCGACCACGCCAAGTGCGGGCCAGGATCGCGGGGACGGGGAAGATCTGCGGCGCCACAACGGACACGGCTGCGCCGCGCCCCAATGAGGTGCAGCCGTCGTCGCGCTGGTGACGTAACCCGGGGGGCGCCCCATCAGCCCGACCAGCCTCACCCGCCACACCTCGCAGACCGTCGTGCTGCGTCGCAGATGTTCCAACATCTGCGACACGACACGACGCTCTGCGAAGTGCCCCAGCCACAACCAACCCAGCCACGGCGAAGCCAGCCACGGCTGAGTTGGCTCCGCGAGTCTCCGAAGGAGTTCCGGCGAAGGCCGGGCAGTGAATGTCCGCAACCACCCACCCCGCTGCCAGGGCGGCACTTGGGGTTCCCCCAAGCGCGCGCCCGGGCGAGTCCCCGAGCCTTTTTTTCTGGGAGTACCCCAGCGAGCGTTTACGCGAGCCGGGGTGGTCACAGAAAAATATCGCGCGCGAGACAGGCCCGAGAGACCTGTGTCACACTCTTTCGTGTGACGGCTGTTGCGTCGCGGGGGACTTCTCAGGGGTCGGGCTGGGTGCTGCCCATGTCCGTGCTGATCGTCGGCACCTTCATGTCGGTGTTGGACACCAGCATCGTCAACGTCGCGGTCCCGAAGATTCAGGTCGAGCTGAGCGCGGCGCCGGACGACGTCGAGTGGGTTGTCACCGGGTACACGCTCGTGCTGGGCATCGTGGTCCCGCTCAGCGGCTGGCTGGGTGAACGCATCGGGATGACGCGGCTGTACATCCTGTCGATGGTCGGGTTCGCGCTGGCCTCGGCATTGTGCGGGATGGCGTGGGACCTGGGCAGCATGATCGTGTTCCGGGTCGTGCAGGCCATCCCAGGCGGGATTCTGCCGGTCGTCACGATGACGATGCTGTTCCTCGTCGTCCCGCAGGACCGGATGGGTTCGGCGATGGGCATCTACGGGCTCGGTGTGGTCGTGGCGCCGGCCGTCTGGCCGGTGCTCGGCGGATATCTGGTCGAGTACGTCGACTGGCGGCTGATCTTCTTCATCAACGTCCCGATCGGCGTCCTCGGCACGGTCGCGGCGCTCGCGGTGTTCCCCCGGGTGCGCCCGACGACCTGGCCGCGCTTCGACGTGTGGGGCTTCGTCACGATCGCCTACGGACTGTTCGCGCTGCTGCTCGCGACATCGGAGGGGCAGAGCTGGGGGTGGGACGGCTACCGCATCCGGGGGCTGATCGTCTCCGGTGTGCTGAGTCTCGCGCTGTTCGTGGTGATCGAGCTGGAGGTCGACAACCCGCTGATCGACCTGCGCATCTTCCGGGTGTGGGCGTACACGAACTCGATCATCCTGCTGGGCGTCGCGGTCACCGGGCTGTTCACCGTGCTGTACTTCGTGCCGCAGTTCCTGCAGATCGTGCAGGGTCTGCAGGCGCTGGAGTCCGGGCTGGTGCTCGTTCCGTCGGCGCTGATCCTGCTGGTGCTGATGCCGGTCGCGGGACGGCTCTACGACCGGTTCGGGCCGCGCTGGCCGGTCGTGGTCGGACTGCTGATCATGGCGTACGGGTCGTTCCTGATGGCCGACATCACCCCGGACACCCCTCGGGTGGACCTGCAGCTGTGGACCACGATCCGCAACCTGGGCACCGGCCTGGCCATGATGCCGATCTTCACCGCCGGCATCACCGCACTGCCACCGTCGCTGACCAGCGCGGGAAGCGGAATGAACAACGTCATGCAGCGGGTCGCGTCGAGCATCGCGGTGGCGATCTTCGGCAGCCTCGGCGCGTCGTCGGCGGCCCAGCTGATGTACGACCGGGGTTCGCTGCTCGCCACCGGCGCGCAGGCGCTGCCCCAGGTGGCCGCCGCGACCGACCAGGGCGCGCCGGGTCTGCTCGGGATGTACCAGGCGCTCAACCTGCGAGTGCTGACGCAGACCTACACCAACGGCTTCTACGCGGTCGGCATCCTGTGCGTGGGCGGCGCCGTCTTGGCGTTGCTGCTGCCGTCCGGATCGCCCTCTCGTGGCAACGGCGAGCCTATGGCCATAGAGATGTGACGATGTCAATAGAGAACTAGCCGGATTACCGTTAGGTACTCCTAGTTCTCTATGGCACAATCGATCGAGTGACACTCACTGCTGACGAGGAGGCCCGCGCCCAGCAGCCGACTCAGCACCCGACTCAGCACCCGACTCAGCACCCGACTCAGCAGTCGACGCCTCCCGACCCGCCAGTGAGTCCACCGGCTCCACCCCCGGCCCCTCCGGCGCAGGCCGGCTGGGTGCTCCCGCTTATCGTGCTGATCGTCGGCACGTTCATGTCGGTCCTCGACACGAGCATCGTGAACGTCGCCGTCCCGGACATCCAGCGGCAGCTCGGCGCGAGCGCCGACGACGTCGAATGGATCGTCACCGGCTACACCCTGGTGCTCGGCATCATCGTGCCGCTCACCGGCTGGCTCGGCATGCGTCTGGGCGTGACCAGGCTGTACATGATGTCGATGATCGGGTTCGCCGCGACGTCCGCGCTGTGCGGTCTCGCCTGGGACCTGCCGAGCCTCATCATCTTCCGGGTGCTGCAGGCGATCCCGGGCGGCGTGCTCCCGGTGGTCGCGATGACCATCCTGTTCCAGATCGTGCCGCCGCAGAAGGTCGGCGTGGCGATGGGCATGTACGGCTTCGGCGTCGTGTTCGCCCCCGGTGTCGGACCGACGCTGGGCGGCTACCTCGTCGAGTACATCCACTGGTCGCTGATCTTCTACATCAACGTCCCGATCGGCATCGCCGGCACCGCGGCCGCGTTCGCGGTGTTCCCCCGCATCCCCCGGCCGAAGACCTGGCCGCGCTTCGACGTATGGGGCTTCCTCACCATCGCCTACGGGCTGTTCGCGATTCTCCTTGCCTGTTCGGAAGGCCAGAACTGGGGCTGGACCGGCTACCGGGTGCTGGGTCTGTTCGTCACCGGCGTCATCAGCCTCGCGTTGTTCGTCGTCATCGAGCTCGAGGTCGACAACCCGGTGCTGGACATCCGAACGCTGGGCAACCGGGCGTTCCTCATCTCGCTGCTGATGCTGATCGTGACCATGATCGGCCTGTTCATCACGCTGTTCTACATCCCGCAGTTCCTGCAGGTCGTCCAAGGCTTACAGGCCTTGGACACCGGGCTCACGATGATGCCATCGGCGCTGGTCATGGTCGTACTCATGCCCATGGCGGGGAAGATCTACGACCTGATCGGCCCGCGCTGGCCGGCCGTCATCGGCCTGCTGATCATGGCGTACGGCTCGTTCCTGCTCGCCGACCTCAACCCGAACACCACGCGTGAGCACATCATGCTGTGGACCGCGATCCGCAACGTCGGCACAGGACTCTGCATGATGCCGATCATGACGGCGGGCCTGGCCGCGCTGCCGCCCGCGCTCTCCTCGGCGGGCAGCGGCATCAACAACGTGATGCAGCGGGTGTCGTCGAGTGTCGCGGTGGCCATCTTCGGTGGCATCGGCGCGACCTCGAGCGCGCAGATGCTCAACGACCGCGCCTCGATCCTGGACACCGGCGCGCAGGCGCTGCCCCAGGTCGCGCAGGCGCAGGAGAACGGCACGACCGGCCTGATGGGCATGTACCAGCACCTGCAGCTCTCGGTGCAGGCCGCGACGTATGCGAGCGCGTTCTACATCGTCGGGTTCATCTGCTTGCTCGGTGCCGCTCTCGCCCTGCTGCTGCGGTCCGGACGAGCGCAGAAGAACCCGGACGCGGAGCCGGTGCACGTCGAGCTCTGAGCCAAAGACTGGGGCGTACTGGGGTAAGGAACGTGCCCTGTGTCTATTGGAGACTGACAGTTCTCTATGACACCCTTATCGGGTGACCACCACCACACCCCAGGAGACCCGCTGGGTGCCCCGGCTGGTGGTCCTGATCGTCGGCACGTTCATGTCCGTGCTGGACACCAGCATCGTCAACGTCGCGGTACCGGACATCCAACGCCAGCTCGGTTCCAGCGCCGATGACATCGAGTGGATCGTCACCGGCTACACCCTGGTGCTGGGCATCGTCGTCCCGCTGACCGGCTGGCTCGGACAACGCATCGGAGTGGTGCGGCTCTACACCCTCGCCATGATCAGCTTCGCGATGATGTCGGCGCTGTGCGGTCTCGCCTGGAACCTGCCCAGCCTGATCGTCTTCCGGGTGCTGCAGGCGGTACCGGGCGGGGTCCTTCCGGTCCTCGCGATGACGATCGTGTTCCAGATCGTGCCGCCGCAGAAGCTCGGCGTGGCGATGGGCATGTACGGGTTCGGTGTGGTGTTCGCGCCGGGTGTCGGACCGACGCTCGGCGGCTACCTGGTCGAGTACATCGACTGGACCCTGATCTTCTACATCAACGTGCCGATCGGCATCGCCGGAGCGATCGCCGCGCAGGCCGTGTTCCCCCGCATCCCCCGGCCGACGACCTGGCCGCGCTTCGACGGGTGGGGGTTCGTCACGATCGCCTATGGGCTGTTCGCCATCCTGCTCGCCTGTTCCGAGGGATCGGACTGGGGCTGGACCGGGTACCGGGTCCTCGGCCTGATCGTCTCCGGTGTGCTGAGCCTCGCGTTGTTCGTCGTCATCGAGCTGGAGGTCGACAACCCGGTTCTGGACATCCGCACGCTGGCGAACCGGGCGTTCCTGACGTCGCTGATGATGCTGGCCGTCACCATCATCGGACTGTTCGTGACGCTGTTCTACATCCCGCAGTTCCTGCAGGTGGTGCAAGGACTGCAGGCACTGGACACCGGGCTCACGATGATGCCCTCGGCGCTGGTCATGGTGGTGCTCATGCCGATGGCGGGCCGAATCTACGACCTGGTCGGCCCGCGCTGGCCGGCGGTCATCGGCCTGCTGATCATGGCGTACGGCTCGTTCCTGCTCGCCGACCTCAACCCGAACACCACGCGCGAGCACATCATGCTGTGGACCGCGATCCGCAACGTCGGCACAGGACTCTGCATGATGCCGATCATGACCGCGGGGCTGGCCGCGCTCCCGAAGAACCTCGCCGCGGCGGGTAGCGGCATGAACAACGTCATGCGGCAGGTCACCGCCAGTGTCGCGGTCGCCATCTTCGGCAGCATCGGCACCGTGACCCAGGCACAGATGCTGACCGATCGGGGCTCGCTGCTCGACCGAGGGGCTCAGGAGCTGCCGGCCATGGCGAAGTTCCAGGAACAGGGCGGCTCCGGCGTGATGGGTGTGTACCAGGAGATGCAGCGGACGGTTCTGGCCTCGACCTATGCCGGCGCGTTCTACGTGATCGGCTTCATCTGTCTCCTCGGCGCGGCGATGGCCCTGTTGCTCCGCTCGGGCAGAGCACCGACGAAGGCGCCCGCCGAACCCATCGAGGTCTAGCCGACCCGATGGGGGAATTTGGTTGCACGATGGAGTAGATCTCTCACAGCTGGTTAGGAACGGCTGGTTCTCTAGTGTCATCGTGACCGGCATGACTAGTGCGACTGGTCAGCAACGCGGGTGGGCTGTTCCGCTCGCGGTGCTGATCGTGGGCAGCTTCATGTCGGTGCTGGACACCAGCATCGTCAACGTCGCCATCCCGAAGATTCAGATCGAGCTGGGCGCCAGCGCCGGGGACGTCGAGTGGGTCGTCACCGGCTACACGCTCGCGCTCGGTGTGGTCGTCCCGCTGAGCGGCTGGCTCGGGATGCGGATCGGGCAGACGACGCTGTACAACCTGGCTCTGGCCGGGTTCGCCGTCGCATCGGGGCTGTGTGGGCTCGCCTGGAACCTCGACACGTTGATCGGCTTCCGCATCCTGCAGGCCATTCCGGGCGGGCTGCTGCCGGTCGTCACGATGACCCTGCTGTACCGCATCGTGCCGACCGACAAGATCGGCACCGCGATGGGCATGTACGGCCTCGGTGTGGTGTTCGCGCCCGCCGTCGGGCCGACGCTCGGCGGGTGGCTGGTGCAGTACATCGACTGGCGGCTGATCTTCTACATCAACGTCCCGATCGGGATCCTGGGCACGGTCGCCGCGCTCGCGGTGTTCCCCCGGGTGCATCCGACGAGCTGGCCGAAGTTCGACGCGCTGGGGTTCGTCACCGTGGCCTACGGGCTGTTCGCGCTGCTCCTGGCGTTCTCGAAAGGCCAGGACTGGGGCTGGACCGGCTACCGGATCGAGATGCTGCTCGTCTCAGGGCTGCTGTCGCTCGCGCTGTTCGTGGTGATCGAGCTGGAGTCGGACAACCCGCTGATCGACATGGCGGTGCTGAAGAACTGGCCGTTCGTGAACTCGCTGCTGCTGATCGCGGTCACCACGGCCGGCATGTTCACCGCGCTGTACTACATTCCGCAGTTCCTGCAGGTCGTCCAGGGCATGCAGGCACTGGACGCCGGCCTGGTGCTGATGCCGTCGGCGCTGATCATGGTGGTGCTGATGCCGCTGGCCGGGCGGCTGTACGACCGGATCGGCGCGCGCTGGCCCGCCGTGATCGGGCTGCTGATCATGGCGTACGGGTCGCTGCTGCTGTCCCAGATGACCGTGGACACCACGAAGGAATCGCTCATCGTCTGGACGTCGATCCGAAACGTCGGCACCGGGCTGGCGATGATGCCGATCATGACGTCCGGCATCTCGGCGCTGTCCAACTCGCTGACCAGCTCCGGCAGCGCCATGAACAACGTCATGCAGCGGGTGTCGTCCAGCATCGCGGTGGCCGTGTTCGGCGGGATGGTCGCGTCCCAGCAGGCGCAGCTGATGAGCGACCGGGGCTCACTGCTGCGCACCGGGGCCCAGGCGTTGCCCGAGCTCGACGCCGCGCAGCAGCAGGGCCCCAACGGGGTGCTCGGCATCTACCAGCACCTGCAGCAGATGGTCGTGACCACCAGCTACGCCAACACATTCCTGGCGATCGCGATGCTGTGTGCCATTGCGGCCGCGCTGGCGCTGCTGCTGCGTTCCGGCGCTCCGAAGGCGCCCGCCGCACCCGCCGCCGATGCCCCGACGACCACCCCTGCAGCGGCCCCGATCGCGGCGGCCGCACCAGCCGTCGCCCCGACGGCCGCCGCCCCACCGGCTGCTGCCCCGCCGGCCGTCGAACCGGAACCGGCGCCGGAACCCGAGCGCGTCTCCGAACCCATCCTGGTCGCTCCGACAGCCGAACTACCCCGCTGGCACCTGGAGACCCCGGCGGAACGCGAGGCCAGACGCAACGAGGAGGCCGCAAAAGCAATGTCCGGAGTCCACGTCTAACCCCGCCCCTCCCGCGAGTCGGGGTTTTCAGCACCGCGAGTCGCTGGATTGTGCGGTGCGAGTCGAGAGACTCGCAGTCGGACAGGGAGTTCCGGCGACGAATCGTGCGTGCCAGCGCACCCGGATCAGCCACCCGCATCACGCGCCGAGGCGCAGGGTGTGCCCGGTGGAGCGCTCGGGTCCGCCGCGAGCCGTGTGGCCTGGACACCACGAGTCCGGACCTTCCGACACGGCGGACGGCGCCGAAGAGACCTCCGACCTCGGGCGCCTGGTCTCTACGCTACCGGCGCGCCCGCGAGCCGAATCTCCCCGACTCGCACCGCGCAATCCAGCGACTCGCACCGCAAAATCTAGCGACTCGCGGTGTTGTGGGGACCGACTCGCGGTGCGGGGGCGGGGTGTGGAGTGGTGGTCAGGTTATGTCGAGGATGGCCTTTCCGTTGATCTTGCGGGCCAGGAGTGCCTTGGCCGCCTCGGATGCTCTCGACCAGTCGCCGCGCCAGCCGATCTGCGGGTCGAGCTGTCCCTTGTCGAGCAGGTCGACGAGGTAGGCGAGGTCGGGGCCGAACTTCGGACCGACGAAGAACGGCTCGATGCTCGTCCGGAATCCGCGAATACGCGCTTCCTCGAAGTCGATCGTCGTGGCCTCACCGGAGGCCTTGCCGATGGCCTGCGCCGAGCCGCCCTCCTCCAGCAGCGCGAACGCCTGAGCCAGCTGCTGGCCGCCGACGTTGTCGAGCACCCCGAACACCGGGTCGGTGACCTTGTCCAGCCCGACGACGATCTCACCGGCACCCAGCTCGATCAGTCCTTCACCGCGCGCCTCGCTGCCCACGGACGCCACGACCCAGGCACCGGCCCGCGCCGCGAGCTGTACCGCGAACCGCCCGACCCCACCGGACGCCCCGGTGACCAGCACCCGTCGACCGACGACCGGCCCCAGCCTGCGCACCGCCCGCAAGGCGGTCACGCCGGCGACCGGCAGCCCGCTCGCGGCACCGAGATCGACGGACTCGGGCACCACGGCAAGCTCGTCGACGTCCACCACGCGCAACCCTCCCCAACCTCCGGACCAGCCGAACGTCACCACCCGGGAGCCGACCGAGGGACCGGAGCCGTCGGCGGCGGCCTGGACGACGACTCCCGCGGCGTCCCAGCCGGACACCTCACCAGGCTGGCGCTGCGCGGCGAGGTACTTCACCTCGCCGAAGTTCAACGCGGTCGCCCGCACCTCGACCAGCACCTGTCCGGGCCCGGGAACCGGGTCGGGAGCGGTGTCCAGGCGGAGTCCCGCCGGAGCCTCTGGGTCGTGGATGAGTGCACGCATGCTGCGTTTCCTTCCTCGGTTCACGAAGTCTCATCCGAGGAGAACTCCCCGGAACCCGCGCTTCTTCCCGCCGCAACCACTGCATCTCATGCAACTCTGACCTATGACTTGTGCACTGGACGCCCGATATCGATCGTCCTAGCCTGAAAAAATGACACGAAACGTAGTGGTCACCTGCAATCAGCTCGGGCACAGCGTGATCGCGGTCGACGCCGACGACTACACCGAGATCGCCCGAATTCCGACACTCCCGGAACCGCACATGGTGGTATTCGACGAACGTCGCCGAAAACTCTATGTGGCGATCACCTACCGGGACGGTTTCTACGACGTCCACGGCGATCGGGGAACCGAGATCACCGTCATCGACGTCGACTCCTGGCGGATCACCGGTGTCCTCGACATCGCTCCGTACGCCGGCCCGCACGACATGTTCGTCGACCCGGTCCGAGACCTGCTGCACATCGCCTGCGAGTCGCACGGCGGCTGCGTCGCGCTGGTCGATCTGACCGAACAACGGCTGGTCGGGCACATCGAGACCGACACCGCCGGTCCACACTGGATCGCCGCACTGCCCGATCACACAAAGGCCTACACCGGCAACAAGGAGGCGACCTTCGTCTCGGTGCTCGACCTCGGGCAGCGGGCGATGGCGGGCAAGATCCCCATGCCGAACGGTTCAGAGGACCTGGAGGTCTCGGCGGACGGCCGGTTCCTGTTCGCCAACGACCGCGACCGGCCGTTGCTGCACATCATCGACACCGCGACCGACACCGAAATCGATGTCGTCGAGCTCCCGGACAATCCGCACCGCATTCACCTGACGAATACCGGGCTCGCCGTCGTCTCGCATTTCCACCTGGAGAAATGGCGGTTCGACCAGTCGACCCCCGGCTCGGTCAGCGTGATCGACACGACGACTCGCGCCCACGTCGCTCACGTCGAGGTCGGGCCCGGCCCGCTCGGCATCACCTCGGACCCGGACGGCTCCCGGATCTTCGTCGACAACGCCTCGGCCGCCACGATGAGTGTCATCAACACGTCGACCTGGCAGGTCGATCGAACGGTGCCGATGGACCGGGGAGCCCACGACGTCGTGTACCTCAGGTTGAGCGACTGACCTGGAACGGCGCGAAGCTCTGCGCCACCGGCATCAGTTCCATGACGTTGACGTTCATGTGCGAGGGCAGCGCGGTCGTCCAGTACACGGCCTCGGCGATATCGGTGGCGGTCAGCGGCTGCATGCCGTCGTAGACCGCCGCCGCCTTCGCTTCGTCCCCGCCGAACCGCACGGCGGAGAACTCGGTGCCACCGCACATGCCCGGCTCGATGCAGCTCACCCGGACGCCGGTCCCGTGCAGGTCACTGCGCAGGTTCAGGCTGAACTGGTGCACGAACGCCTTCGTCGCGCCGTACACGTTGCCACCGGGATACGGGTAGGTGCTCGCGGTGGACCCCATGTTGACGACGTGCCCTCGGCCGCGCGACACCATGCCGGGCAGCAGCGCGCGGGTGCAGTACATGAGGCCCTTGCAGTTGGTGTCGACCATCTGCTCCCAGTCCTCGACCAGTGCCCGCTGCGCCGGTTCGAGTCCCTTGGCGAGGCCCGCGTTGTTCACCAGGATGTCGATCTCGGCGAACGCGGCAGGCAGTCCGGCCACCGCCCGCTCGATCCCGGCCTGGTCCCTGACGTCCAGCTCCAGCGGGTGTACCTGCTCCCCGAGGTCGTCGACGAGAGCCGCGAGCGCCTCGCCCCGGCGCGCGGCCGCGACGACCCGCGCCCCCTCCGCGACGAACCGCCGGGCGATCGCCGCGCCGAATCCGCTGCTGGCACCGGTGACGAACACCGTGTTCATGGGGTAGTCCTTTCCGGGACGGGGATGCTGTCGAGGAATCGCAGCAGCACCGCGTCGAACTCGTCGGGTCGTTCCAGGTTGGGCATGTGCGCGGCGCCGTCGATGACCGCGAGGGTGGACCCGGCGACCAGCGAGTGGATCAGCTCGGCGTCGGCTACCGGGGTGAACTCGTCGTCGCTGCCCACGACGACCAGGGTGGGGACGGTCGTCCTGGCGAGCGTCTCGAGGTAGTCGGGGCGCTCTGCGCGGCCCCGCAACGCCGCCGCGGCGCCCTCGGGCCAGGTGGCACGCATCATCCCCAGCACGTGCTCGGCGACGGCGGGCAACGCGACCAGGTTGCGCGGCGCGACCATCTTGGGCAGCACCTCCTCGGCGTACGGCCACAGTCCTTCGGTCAGGAGACGGTCCGCCATCTCGTAGCGCGCCCGTTTGCCGTCAGTGGTCTCCGCCCTGGCCGTGGTGTCGGCGAGCACGAGTCCGCGCAGCCGCTCCGGGAACAGCCGCTGGCACTCCATGACGATCTGGCCGCCCATCGAGAGCCCGCCGAGCACGCACTGGTCGATGCCGAGGTGGTCGAGCAGCTCCACGATGTCGCGGGCGAACACCGACAGCGCCGTGGCACCGGGGACGACGCTGCTCTGACCATATCCGCGCAGGTCAGCGGCGATGACTCGATACCCGGCGGCGCTGAGCCGCTCGATCTGCCCGCGCCACATGGTGCGGTCGAACGGGTGGCCGTGCACCAGGACCAGGGCGTCTCCGCTGCCGGCGTCGTCGTAGCTGATGGTAATCGTCTCGGTGAACGTCGCGGTGCTCATCGGGGCTCCTCGTGGTTGACATCCTCACGCTAATCGGTGCACTATCTCGGTGCAATAAAAACAATGCTCTCGGTGCAATCTGGGGTCAACCGTGGACGACTACCGGGCAATCGCCGACGTGATCGCGGCGCAGATCGCCGACGGCACCCTGCGCCCCGGCGACCGGCTCCCGCCGCAGCGCGGTTTCGCCCGGCGGCACCGCATCGCGGCGTCCACCGCATCACGCGTCTACAGCGAGCTGACCCGCCGCGGCCTGACCGTCGGCGAGGTCGGCCGAGGGACGTTCGTCCGTTCGGCGAGCCCGCCTCCCGAGCCCGCGCTCGCCGAACCGGCCCGAGCGCGCATCGACCTCGAACTGAACTTCCCGGTGCTGCCCGAACAGCCGACGCTGCTCGCGCGGAGCCTTGAGCCGCTGCTGCGGCCGGACATCCTGGCGGGCGCGCTGGCGCCGATCGGCGTCACCGGGACACCGGGTGCGCGGGACGCCGCCGCCCGCCTGTTGACCCGCGACGGCTGGGCGCCGGAGCCGGACCGCATCCTGTTCGCCGGCAGCGGCCGTCAGGCCATCGCCGCCGCCGTCGCCGCTCTCGTCCCGGTCGGCGAGCGGCTGGGCGTCGAAGCCATCACCTACCCCGTGCTGAAGGGCATCGCGGCGCGGCTGGGCATCACGCTGGTGCCCATCCCGATGGACGGCGAGGGCGTCGACCCGGCGGAACTCCGACGTCGGGGGTCCGCGCTGCGAGCCGTCTACCTCCAGCCCGCACTGCACAACCCGCTCGGCGTGACGATGTCGGCGCGGCGCAGGAGCGAGGTCGCGCGGGTCCTGACGGACCTGGACCTGACCGCGATCGAGGACCTGATCTACGGCTTCCTGCACGACGAACCGGTACTCGCGGGGCTCGCCCCACAGCACACGGTGCTCGTCGACAGCCTGTCCAAACGCTCGGCGCCGGGGCTCTCGGTCGGAGTCCTCGCGGCACCCGTCGCGCTGATCGACCCGGTCGCGTCGACGCTGCGCTCCGGTACCTGGTCGGCGCCCCGGTTCGCGCTGGAGGCGGCCAGCCGACTGATCACCGACGGCACCCTGGCGACGATCGGCCTGGCGAAACGCCGGGACGCGCGAGCCCGGCAGGAGCTGGTCCGCGACCGTCTTGCCGGTTTCGCGGTGCGCGCCGATCCGCGCGCCTATCACTGCTGGTGGGAGCTGCCCGACCCGTGGCGGGCCGACATGTTCGTCGCCGCTGCGGCCCGGCACGGCATCGCGGTCACCCCCGGCGCCGCGTTCGCGGTCAGCACCGCGAACGCTCCGAACGCGGTGCGCCTGGCACTGGCCTCCCCGCCCCTGGACGCCCTCGCCGACGCCCTCGACCTGCTCGCCCACCTGGCCCGCAGAACCCCCGAGGACACCGGCGTCGACTGAATCCCCAGCTCAGACCTCGTGAGTGTTGAGGCTGGCTATAGCCAGCCTCAACACTCACGAGCTGTGGTGACGTGGCCTGCTCGTAGTTCGACGGCGAGCTCGGTGGTGTCGGTCAGCGGGCAGATCGCGCGGACCGCGGCGTCGTCCCAGCGGCCGGACCGGCGGTTGTGTTCCAGCCAGACCAGCAGGTCGGCGCCGTGCTCAGCGCTGTCGACCCGCACCACCTCGGGTGGCCCCGCCCACCCGGAGGACGTCCCGGTGATGCGGGTCAGGTAGCAGCGCGCCGACCACGGCGGTCGAGCCAGCTGGACCAGAACCGCACGGGCCGCCGCGCGATCCGGCACCACCACGACGTCCGAGTCCGCGCGCAGCGGTTCGAGGTGCCGCGATGCGTCGACCAGAACCTCGACGCCGCGCCGGGAGTCAGGGGCAGGCACCGTCAGCCGCCCGGACGCGACCGGGGTCCAGTCGCCGAGCCAGCGGCCCACCGAGGCGACCAGCTCACCCAGCCCGGCGCAGCTGGTCACCGCACCGGTCGGCGAGCGGACCACCCAGCCGCCGACATCCGCCCGAACCCGGGGCCCACCGGGCCCGACCCGACCTGCGACCGCCGAGGCCACCCCGGAGCGGGCGGCCAGACCGGCCAGGAACGGCCGGGCCCAGTCGTCCGCGCCACGGTCCGAACCGCACGCGCCGCACATCAGTGCGCTCCGGTCACGGCATCACGTCCCCGGAGTTCGGCCCGAGGGTCTGACCGAGGTAGAGGTTGCCGCCGGGATCGCTTGCCAGCAGCACCGCGGTCGGCGCGATCTCCTCCGGCCGCCCGAAACGCCCCAGCGGCAGCTCGGCCTGCTTCGCCGCACGCCAGTCGTCGGTGATGCCGGCGAGCATCGGCGTCTCGATCGGCCCCGGCGCGATCGCGTTCACCAGGATTCCCCGATCGGCGACCTCGAGAGCCAGCGACTTGGTCAACGCGATCACCCCGGCCTTGGCCGCGGCGTAGTGCGCCATGCCCAGACCGCCCTTGAGCGCCAGCTGCGACGCGATGTTGATGATCCGCCCGGACCGCCGCTCCAGCATGCCGGGCAGCACCGCGCGACAGCACAGGAACACCCCGGTCAGGTTGACCGCGAGGGTCCGCGACCAGGTGCCAAGCTCCATGTCCACCAGCGGCGACTCGGTCAGGATGCCCGCCGAGTTGACCAGCACGTCGATCCGTCCGAGCTGCTCCTCCGCCGCCGCGACGGCCGACGCGACGGAATCCTCCCGGCTGACGTCGATGGTGATCCCGCCCGACTTGCGATCGGCGATCACCACCGACGCACCCTCGGCTTCGAAGGCCCGCGCGATCGCCTGTCCGATCCCGCCGGCCCCACCGACCACCAGCGCGGTCCTGCCCCGCAGCGTCATGCCGGCATCCGGACCGTGAGGCCGCCATCGGCGACGAGAGCCTGCCCGGTGATGTAGGACGCCTCGTCCGAGGTCAGGAACCGGATCACCGACGCCAGCTCCTCCGGCCGGGCGGCACGGCCGAGCGGGATGTCGCGACCCGCGCGTTCCAGCCCGTCCGGACCGAGCGAGTTGACCGGGTCCAGCGACTGCGGCGTCACCACATAACCCGGGATCACACTGTTCACCCGGATCCCGCGGGGCGCCAGCTCCACCGCGACGCTGCGCACCAGACCGAGCACACCGGCCTTCGCCGCGCCGTAGTGCACGTGCTCGCCCCACCCGTACACACCGCCGGCGATGGACGACACCGCCACCATCGCGCCCGGCCCGGCCATCCGGGTCGACGCCGAGCGGAACACCCGCAACACCCCGCTCAGGTCGACCTGCATCAGGTCGTCCCACGCGGCGTCGTCCAGCTCGGCGAGCGCCGCCTTGCGCAGCACACCCGCGTTGGCCACCGCGATGTCGAGACGCCCCCACTCCTCGAGCGCACGCTGGGCGAACGCGTCGACCTGCGCCGAGGCCCGCACATCGACCTCGTGCACGACGCAGTCCCCGCCGGCCCCCCTCACGAGCGCCACGGTCTCCCCGGGATCGTGCGGGTCGCCGGGGAACGTGCCGATCACCACCCGGATCCCACGCTCCGCGTAGGCGACCGCGAGTGCCCTGCCGATTCCGCTGGCCGCGCCACTGATGATCGCCACCTGTCCGGTCATCGCTACCCCTTCAGCCTCTCCGCGGTGCGCGCGCCGAACATCAGGATCCCGGACACCAGCGTGCCGAGCGCGCCCACGACCAGCGCGGCATGCGTCCAGGACTGCCCGGAGGCGAGCATCGAGGTGACGATCACGCCGGCCACGATCGCGCCCGGCTGGGACAGCGCGCTCAGGAACGCCGTGCCCGTCGCGCGGCACTGCGTCTCGTAGCACTCGCCCATGTAGAACAGCAACGCCGCGTACGGCCCGATCAGGAAGAACATGCCCAGCGAGTACAGCAGCACCACCGCGGCCGTGCCCTGCGCGATCGTCAAGGTCAGCATGAAGAAGACGCCGGACAGGACCCAGCCGATCGCGATGACGTTGCGGCGGCCGAACCGGTCACCGGCCCAGCCGTGGAACACGTACCCGAGATAGCCGACCGCGTTGATCACGATCAGCATCAGCAGCGAGCCGGTGAAACTGACGCCCTTGCCCTCGGTGAGCACCGTCGTACCGAGCACACTGAACACCTGGATGCCGAACCAGTTGACCAGCCAGGCGAGCCCGAGCACCAACGTGTTGCGCAGCGCCGGGCCATGGAAGATCGCCTTCAACCCGACCGATTCCTGCTTGACCAGGCCGTACCGCGCCGCCTCCGCGTCGGCCTCGGCGGTCTGCCCCTGCTTGCGCATGATGCGCAGCTTCTTCTCCAGCTCGAACTGCGGGCTCTCCTTCAACGTGCGACACAGCACCGCGATGATCACCGCGGGGAAGAAGGCCAGCAGGAAACAGCCACGCCAGCCGACCAGCGGCAGGAACACCGCCACGAACGCCGACGCGATCAGCACCCCGAGCGGCCAGCCGCCCTGCACCAGGCTGTAGATCAGCCCGCGATGCCGGGAGATCTTCTTGTCCTCGGTGACCGCGTAGATCTCGTTGAGATAGGTCGCGTTGACCGCCTGCTCGGACAGACCCAGACCGCTGAGCGCCCGGATGCCGACGAGCGAGGCGATGCCCGGCGCGACCGCGCTGGCCGCCGACGACACCGCGGTCCCGGCAACCGTGAGGATCATGCCCCGGCGCCTGCCGATCAGGTCGACGACCGGGCCGATCACCAGCACCACCACCGCGGTCCCGATCGACACGAGCGTCGAGACCAGGGACGCCGTCGAGGCATCCCACCCGAAGGTCAGCGACATCTCCGGCAGGAGCGTGCCGAACAGGATGTAGTCGTACACGGCGAACGTCCAGGCCAGGAAGGCGAGCAAGGTCGCCCTCCTGGTGTCCCGGACGCTGAACCGGGGTAAAACCGCTGTGCTGGGCGCCCCCACGCTCGGATCACTGGACATGATGGAACCTCTCAGGACCGGGGGTTACGGGCGATGAAGTCGTCGGCGATCTCGTCGAACGTCGACCAGCGCACACCCTCGTGCGAGTTGATGTGCTCGATCAGGCGTTCCAGCATCAGCAGGTTCTGCGGGCGGCCCGAGACGTCCGGGTGGATGGTGAAGGTGAACGCCGCGTAGTCCTGCTCGCGGTACACCCAGTCGAACTGGTCACGCCAGCTCTCCTCCAGCGCGCGCGGGCTGACGAAACCGTGGCTGTTCGCGCTGGCCTTGATGAACATCATCGGCGGCAGGTCGTCGAGGTACCAGTTCGCCGGGATCTCCACCAGATCCGTTTCCTCGCCCCGGACCAGCGGCTTCATCCAGTCCTCTGCCCGCTTGGCGTAGTCGATCTTCGTCCAGCTGTCGCCGACCCGCACGTAGTACGGCGTGAAGTCGCGGTGCATGAGCGAATGGTCGTACTTGATGCCGCGCTCCAGCAGCAACTCGTTCGTGACCGTCGAGAACTCCCACCACGGCGCCACATAGCCGGTCGGGCGACGGCCACTGACCTTCTCCAGCAGCTCGATCGACCGATCCAGCACCGCGCTCTCCTGCTCGCGCGACATCGCGATCGGGTTCTCGTGCGAGTAGCCGTGCACACCGATCTCGTGGCCGGCGTCGACGACCTGCTTCGTCTGATCGGGGAAGGTCTCGACCGAGTGGCCCGGGATGAACCAGGTCGTACGCAGGTCATTGCGCTCGAACAGGGTCAGCAGCCTGGGCACCCCGACCTCACCGGCGAACATCCCCCGCGAGATGTCGCACGGCGAATCCTCACCGCCGTACGAACCCAGCCACCCGGCGACGGCGTCCACATCAACGCCGAACGCAACGCGAATCTCTTTGGTCATATCTTTCCTGCCTCTTCCGCGCGGAGTTTTTCTGTGACCACCCCGGCTCGCGCAAGCGCTCGCTGGGGTACTCCCAGAAAAACAAGCTCCTTCGTCGCCGAGCGCGCGCTTGTCGTCACCCTGGGAGCCGCCTCCTTGCGGTGGCGACGTTCTTGCGGACATTCACTACCCGGCCTTCGCCGGAACTCCTTCGGAGACTCGCGGAGCCGGCTTAGCTGTCGCTCGCCTCGCTGTCGCTCGCTTAGTTGTTGCTGGGTTTGCTGTTGCTGGGTTTGCTGCTGCTCGCCCGGCTGTTGCTGGGTTTGCTGTTGCTCGCCCGGCTGTTGCTGGTCTTGCTGTTGCTCGCTTTGCTGTCGCTGGTTTTGCTGTTGCTCGCCCGGCTGTTGCTGGTCTTGCTGTTGCTCGCTTTGCTGTCGCTGGTTTTGCTGTTGCTCGCCTGGCTCTTGCTGGGTTTGTTGTTGGTGGGTTGTTGGGGTTGGGGCTGTGGTTGGTGGGTACTGGTGTTGCTTGTGCACACAAACGTTTGGGCCGAACGTTTGGGTAGCATGCGCTGGAGGGCTGGGTGATGTCAATCACCCACATGTCAGGGAGGATCATCACCGAGGTGGACACCGAGAAGCGATCCCCCGTCACCCTGCGCATGCTCGCCGAGCAGCTGAACGTGCACGTGTCGACGGTGTCCCGGGTGCTGCACGCGGCGCCGGACGAGCAGCTGCGGGCCGCGTCCGAGGCCACCGTCAAGCGCATCAAGGAGCTCGCCGACGAGCTGGGCTATCGGCCGAACCCGCACGCCACGAGCCTGCGCACCCGCCGCAGCAACCTCGTCGGCGTGCTCGTGCCGCGCCTGTCCGACCTCGTGCTCGCCACGATCTACGAGGGCATCGACGAAGCGGCCGCCGAGCACGGGCTGTCCACGTTCGTCACCAACACCCTCGACGTGCCCGAGTCACAGCGCTCGCGCACCGAGATGATGCTCGGCCGCAGGGTCGACGGGATCGTGTTCGGCGACTCCTACATCGACGGCACGTTCCTGGACTGGGTGACCGGGAAGGGCGTGCCGTTCGTGCTGGTCAACCGGCGCGTGCCCGGCCATCCGTCGGTCACCTGCGACGACCGGCTCGGTGGCAGGCTCGCGGCCGAGCACCTGCTCGAGCTGGGCCACACCGACGTCGCGGTGATCGCCGGCGAGCCGTACGCGAGTACCGGAATCGACCGCACCGGCGGCTTCATCGACCGCTACGCCCAGGCCGGGATCACCGTCCGCTCGAACCGCGTTCTGCAGTCCCACTTCGACGCACACGGCGGTCGCGCGGCGACCGAGCAACTGCTCACCCAGGGGCCACCGCCGTCGGCGATCTTCGCGGTGAACGACTTCGCCGCGATCGGCACGCTCGGCGCGCTGCGCGACCACGGCCTGCGCGCGGGCAACGACGTCGCGGTCATCGGCTACAACGACACCCCGCTGGCCGCTGAGCTGCCGGTTCCGCTGACCACGATCCGCTCCCCCATGCACGACATGGGCCGGGGCGGGCTGACACTGTTGGTCCAGCTCATGCGCGGCGAGCCGGTCGAATCCCGGCTCCTGCCGCCCCAGCTGATCGCCCGGACCTCGACCACAGGTGTGTGAACAAGCACAAGTGGCAGTTCGGACGAATCTATGCCAACATTTGACAACGAGTTAATCGTTTGAATTCGTTATCACACCCTAGGTTGATGACACGACATCGATGTCCGGAGGTTGCTCGGGTGGCCGTTCGTATGCGGGACGTAGCCCAACTGGCCGGTGTTTCCGAGGCCACGGTGTCTTTGGCGCTGTCCGGGAACCCGCGCATCTCCGCGACGACCAGGCTGAAGGTCGTCAAGATCGCCGACCAGCTCGGCTACCGGCCGCACGCCGCCGCGCGCTCGCTGCGCACCGATTCCACGAAGGCGATCGGGCTCGTGGTGAGCGACGTGGCCAACCCGTTCTTCGCCGAGCTCGCCGGCCGGATCGAGCGCATCGCCGCCGCGCAGGGCTACTCGATGGTGCTGTGCAACTCCGACGAGGACGGCCGTCGCCAGGACGGCTACCTGGCCGGCATGCTCGGCGGCAGCCAGGTCGACGGGGTGATCCTGGTTCCCGCCGACGAGACGACCCCCGGCATCCAGAACGCCGGCAGCTCCGGCGCGAACCTCGTCCTGCTGGACCGCCCGATCGCGGTGCGGGGCAACGACGACACCGCGAGACGACTGCGCGCGCTGCCGGTCGTGCGTGGCTCAGCGGTACAGGCCCTCGACGAGGTCGCCGACCTGTTCGTCCGCCTGCGGCACCGCCGGATCGGCATCATCGCGTTGCCGCTGAGCACCCAGGTCGGCCGGGAGCGCCGCGACCTGCTGATCCGCTCACTGACCAAACGCGGCGTCGCCCTGCAGGACATCAGCGTCGTGGCCGGCGACTTCCGCCAGCACAGCGCGGAGGTCGCGGTGCAGCGTCTGCTGGCCTCCCCGCGCCCACCGACCGCGTTCTTCGCCGCCGACGGGCTCATGGCGGTCGGCGCGATGAAGGCGTTACGCCGGGCCGGCCTGCGCATCCCGAGGGATGTCTCGCTCGTCGGCTACGACG
The DNA here is from genome assembly GCF_000429025.1 of Actinospineispora spinosispora DSM 44797. Classification (GTDB taxonomy): domain Bacteria; phylum Actinomycetota; class Actinomycetes; order Mycobacteriales; family Pseudonocardiaceae; genus Pseudonocardia; species Pseudonocardia spinosispora. The sequence continues at coordinate 114,927 of NZ_KE386837.1, read as the reverse complement.
ACGCTCCCTGGTTCGACCTGCTCGACCCGCCGCTGACCACGGTGGCCCAGCCGATCGGGGACCTCGCCACGGCCGCGGTCGGGGCGATCCTCGCGTTGCTCGCCGGCGAGCCCGCACCCAGCGCGAGCCCGCCCTGCCGGCTGATCCACCGCGCGTCCTGCGCCCCGCCCCCGAACGTCCGTCCCTGACGAAGTCCCCCGCATTGTCGCGATGAAAGGAACCAGCATGACCAGGAGTCGACTGCGCGCCACCCTCGTGGTGCTCACCGCCGCGGGCCTCTGTGCCGGGCTCGCCGCGTGCGGCAGAGGCGCGGAGGGCGGCGGCCCGGCCGGCGGCACCGGCGCCGCCCGCATCGCGATCGTGACCAGGGACTTCACCAACCCGTACTGGGCCGCGCTGCGCGACGGCGCGGTCGCCGAGGGCAAGACCCAGGGCGTCATCGTCGAGGTGCAGGCCGGGAGCAGCGAGACCGACTCCACCGGGGAGAACGCCAAGATCTCCACGCTGGCCGGGCAGCAGTACAAGTGCTTCGGCGTGGTCCCGGTCAACTCGACCAACGTGATCACCCCGCTGGTCCCGGTCGCGCAGAAGGGCATCCCGATCCTGAACCTGGACACCCAGATCGACCCGGGTGCCTCCGCGCAGGCCGGTGTCTCGTACGCGTCGTTCATCGGGTCGGACAACCTGGCCGCCGGCAAACAGGCCGCCGAGGCGCTCATGGCCAAGATGGGCGGGACCGGGAAGGTCGCACTGCTGCAGGGCATCGCCGGTGAGCAGAACGGCATCAACCGTCAGCAGGGCTTCACCGAGGCCAGCGCCGGCAAGCTCGACATCGTCGCCACCCAGCCGGCCGACTACGACCAGGCCAAGGCCCAGACGGTGACCGACGCGATCCTCAAGGCGCACCCGGACATCACCGGCATCTTCGCCGCGAACGACACGATGGGCCTGGGTGCCGCGCAGTCGGTGCGCAACGCCGGGCTGGCCGGCAAGGTGTCGATCATCTCGGTCGACGGCATCACCGCCGCGCTGGACGCGGTCAAGGCGGGCACGCTGACCGGCACGATCTCGCAGTACCCGTACGCCGAGGGTCAGATGGCCGTGCAGGCCTGCCTGAAGCTGATCAAGGGTGAGCAGGTGCCGAACCGCGTCGTCGCGCCGACCCAGCTGATCGACTCCACGAACGTCGACAAGGCGATCGCGTCCTTCCCGCAGCCGTTCACCCCGTTCGACAACCCGGTGGCAGCTAAATGACCGTTGAGCTCGCGGCACCACCGCGTGAGCAGCGCTTCTCGGCCGGGGCGGCGGCGCAGTACGCCGCCCCGATCGGCCTGGTCGTGGTGTTCATCGCGTTCTTCATCGCCACGCCGAACTTCCTGACCGTCGACAACATCAGCGACCTACTGGTCTCCGCGGCGATCCTGCTGGTGCTGGCGATGGGTCAGCAGCTGGTGGTCACGGTCGCGGGCATCGACCTGTCGGTCGGCTCGAATCTGCCGTGGGCCGCCGCGGTGCTCGGTTTCAGCTACTCGCACGGCTGGGGCCTGCCGCTGTCCATGCTCGCCGCCGTCCTCGCCGGTCTGGTGGTCGGTGTGGTCAACGGTGTGCTGGTCTCGAAGCTCAACATGACCGACTTCATCGTCACGCTGGGCTCGCTGTCCGTGGTCAGCGGCATGACCCTGCTGCTGACCAGCGGTAACACCGTTCCGGTGACGTCGAAGTTCCTGCAGGGGCTCGCGCTGGACGGCATCGGCCCGATCCGCTGGTTCTGGGTCGTGGCACTCGTGGCCGCGCTGGTCGTGGGCTTCCTGCTGTTCCGCACCCGCACCGGCACGTACCTGCTGGCCACCGGCGGCAACATGGACGCGGCGCGCGAGTCGGGCATCAACGTCTCCCGCATCCGGCTGCTCGCCTACGCCTGCTCGGGTCTGGCCTGCGGGGTGGCGAGCGTGCTGTTCGTGGCCCGGACCGGCGGTGCCGACCCGAGCCTGCAGACCGACCTGCTGCTCAGCTCGATCGCCGCGGTCGTGCTCGGTGGGTCCAGCCTGTTCGGCGGCCGTGCCTCGGTGCTCGGCTCGGTCGCGGGCGCGGTACTGCTGCAGAGCCTGATCAACGGCTTCACGCTGGTCGGCATCTCGCAGTACTACCAGCCGATCGCGGTCGGCGCGGTCGTGCTGGGCGCGGCATTCATCTCTCGGTTCCAGAAGTAGGGGGCGATCATGGCTGACACCGATCCGCCTTTGGTGCAGATCAGCGGCGTGCGCAAGTCGTTCGACGCGGTGCACGCGCTGCAGGGCGTCGACCTGGACATCGTCGGTTCCGAGGTCACCGCGCTGCTCGGCGACAACGGCGCCGGGAAGTCCACGCTCGTGCGCTGCCTGACCGGGGTACATCCGCCGGACGCTGGTGAGATCCGGTTCCGGGGCGAGCCGATCCGGTTGAGTTCGCCGGACGACGCGCGACGGCTCGGCATCGAGACCGTCTACCAGACCCTCGGCCTGATCGAGGACCTTCAGGTCTGGCAGAACCTGTACCTCAACCGCGAGCTGACCACCGGCTTCGGCCCGTTCCGGGTGCTGGACAAGAAGTCGATGATCTCCTCCAGCAAGGAGATCCTGTCGAAGCTCGACGTCAACGTGCCGAACGTGCGCGCCACCGTGCGTCGCATGTCCGGCGGGCAGCGGCAGAGCATCTCGATCGCGCGCGCCGCGAACTGGGGCAAGACCTTGGTGATCATGGACGAACCGACCGCCGCGCTCGGCGTACGGGAGACCGCGGCGGTCGAGGAGCTGATCCGACGGCTGCGCGACAGCGGTGTCACGGTGCTGCTGATCAGCCACGACATGGGTCAGGTGACCCGGGTCGCGGACACCGCGTACGTGCTGCGCCGGGGCCGTACCGCCGCGCGGCGGACCGTCGCGGACACGACCGGCGACGAGCTCGTCGGGCTGATCACCGGAGCCATCGAAGGGGACGTGCATGCCTGAGGCCGGTTCGGTACTGGTCGTCGGCTCGCTGAACATCGATCATGTGGTGGTGGCGGACAAGTTCCCGTCGCCGGGCGAGACGATCCTGGGCAACTCGACGCACGTCGGGCTCGGCGGCAAGGGCTCCAACCAGGCCGTCGCGTCCGCGCTGGCCGGGACGCCGACCACGATCATCGCGCGTGTCGGGTCCGACCCGGAGGGGGTCCGGGCCCGCGAGGTACTGACCGGGCGTGGTGTGGACGTGTCGCGGGTGACGGTGGTCGAGGGCGAGGCCACCGGGACCGCGTGGATCACGGTGGCCGAACAGGACAACACGATCATCGTCGTGTCCGCCGCGAACCACTCCTGGCCGTCCGGCGCCGACCCGCTCGGTGACGCCCGCGCGACGGTGCTGCTGTGCCAGCTCGAGATCCCGTTCGACGTGGTCGAGCGGGCGGCCTCGACGTTCGACGGGCTGTTCGTGCTGAACGCGGCACCGGCGGCGCAGCTGGCGGACAGCCTGATCGCGCGCTGCGACGTGCTGATCGTCAACGAGCACGAGCAGGCGGTCGTGGCCGGTCTACCGGCGGACACCCCGGTCGAAGAGGCGCACGCCGAGCTGCGGCGGCGGGGTGCGCGCGCGGTCGTGACGACGCTGGGCAAGGCGGGCGCGGTGATCACCGACTCTTCGGGGGAGACCACGACGATCCCCGCGATCCCGGCACGGACGGTGGTGGACACGACCGGCGCCGGCGATGCGTTCGCCGGTGTCCTGGCCGCACGCCTGGCGGTGGGCGACTCCCTGACCGACGCAGCCCGCTGGGGCGCCGCCGCGGGTTCCTTGGCGGTCCGCTCCCCCGGAGCCCAGGAGTCCTACGCCACCTACGAAACCCTGACCAGCACCGTCCACCCCACGTGAGTGGCAAGGTCGTCTACCGCGAAGCGTAGGCGCCATCGTGAGTGGCAAGGGCGTCTACCGCGAAGCGGCGCCGAAGGCGTAGAC
>NZ_KE386837.1:73042-110788 GCF_000429025.1 Actinospineispora spinosispora DSM 44797 | reverse complement strand
TCCGGGCGCCTATAGGCGCCCTTGCCACTCACGAGTCGACGGCGAAGCCGAGATGCCTTGGAGCCGGGCACGGGCTAAGCCGGGTACGGGGCCGTGGTCCCGACCGCGTGCACAGAGTGCACGGCCTCGGGGTCCTCGTGAGTGCTGAGGCCGCCTATAGCCGGAGTGGACCCTCACGACGGAAAAGCTGTCGTGAGTGCCCACTCCGGCTAGGCCTGCGGCGCCCCTTCGGGGTAGACGGCCTCATCCCTCACGAGGGGTGAACTTCACCGGTAGGCGTTTGATGCCGTTGATGAAGTTACCGGCCAGGTACTCCGGCTCGCCGGCCTCGATATCCGGCAGCCGGAACAGCAGCTCCCGGAACAACGCCTTGAGCTGCGCCTTCGCCAGATGGCTGCCGAGGCAGAAGTGCGCCCCGCCGCCACCGAACCCCACATGCGCGTTCGGCTTGCGGGTGAGGTCGAACCGCTCCGGGTTCTCGAACACCGTCTCGTCCTGGTTGCCCGACCGGTAGAACATCACCACCCGCTCACCCGCGGCGATCTTCTGCCCGCCGATCTCCGCGTCGGTCCGCGCGGTGCGCCGGAAGGTCATCACCGGGCTTGCCCAGCGGACGAACTCGTCGACGGCGGTCTTGATGGTCGTCTCGTAGTCGTCCACCAGTAGCCGGCGCTGCTCGGGGAAGTCGGTCAGCGCCTTGATCGTGTGGCTCGTGGTCTGCCGGGTCGTGTCGTTACCCGCGACGCACAGCAGCACGAAGAACGCGGCGATCTCGTCGTCGGTCAGCTTCTGCCCGTCGAGCTCGGCCTGCGCGAGTGCGGTCATCAGGTCGTCGGCGGGCTCGGCGCGCCGTTTCGCGACCAGCTCCCGCGCGCCGGCGTGCAGCGTCATCAGCCCGGTGAACAGCACCTGGATCGGCTCGCTGTCGCCGACGAACTCGGGGTCGTTCCAGCTGACCATCGCGCCGGCGGCGGCCGCGATCTCCTCGCGCTTGTCCTCCTCGATGCCGATCATCTCCGAGACCGTCCACATCGGGAGCTTGGCCGCGACCTGCTCGACGAAGTCGACCTCACCGAGCGACTGGATGTCGTCGACGATCCGCCGTGCCTGGTCTTTGATCTGCTCCTCGATCTTGGCCACCCGGCGCGGGGTGAACACCGAACTGATGATCTTGCGCTGCTTGGCGTGTCTCGGCGCGTCCATCGCCAGGATCGAGTGCGCGGCCTCCAGCACCTCGGCGGGCACGTCCTCCAGCATGACGCCGCCGAACTCCTGGCCGGACGCGAACACCTCGGAGTTACGGCTGACCGCGACGATGTCGGCGTTGCGCACGATGGCCCAGAACCCCGGTGCGTCCGGGTTGGGCAGCAGTTCGGTCTCCGCCGGGCGGTGCCACGAGATCGGGCGTTCGGCACGCAGCCGGGCGAACACCTCGTCGCGCTCGGCGGGCTGCTTGGCCCAGAAGGCGAGCGACGAGATGTCCAGTGGATCGAACTCGCGGGCCGCGGCTCGGTCGGACAGGGCTACTTCAGCCATGGTCGGCTCCCTCCGTTGGGTCCAATTTCCAAACCATAAGGTCTGTTATGGCTTGAAGACAAGCCCCTGACCGGGAATGCCTTCCCGGTCACAGGTGGGTCAGGCTTCGGCGACGACCTTGATCCGCTCCAGCGTGGTGCGCATGCCGTTGCGGTTGGTCCGGCCACGCAGCCCGCCCAGCAGCGCCCAGTAGAGGCGCAGCGGGAGCGTCGACTCCAGCTCGAAGGACTCGGTGACGTCGACGCCGTCACCACTCGGCTCGAAGCGGTAGCGCCACGTGTTGATCGAGCGACCGGCCGCCTCGACGACGAACCCGAACTCCCTGCCGGGCTCGCAGGCCACGACCCGGCAGGTCGTCCAGTAGACCGGCCCCTTCCCGTTGCGTTTGACGTGGCCCCGGAACCGCGCATCGACCGAGGGTCCGGTGGCACCGTCCAGCCACTCCGCCTCGAACGTCTCGGGACTGAACTTGCCGGTGTTGGTGATGTCGGAGACGAGCTCCCACACCTTCTGGGCGGGTGCCGCCATGTGCACTGTCACGGAATCATGCATCCGCGAATACTACTCATGAGTAACTTTCGTGGCGAGCGCGGACGGTCCACAGCGTCAGCAGCGCGGCCACCAGCACCAACGCGGCGGCGAGCGGTCCGACCACGGCGTGGCCGACCGCACTGATACCGACGGCACCGACCACGGCCGACAGGGAGATCGCCAGATATGCCGCCGACTGGTACAGCGACGTCACGAACGCCCGGTCCTCAGGCAGGGCCCGCGCGATGATCTCGTGCTGCTGCGGCGTGGTCACCGAGAAGGACAGCCAGCCGGACAGCACCACCGCGACGAGCGCCAGCCCGAAGGAGCCGCCGACCAGCGGCAACAGCGCGAACAGCACGGTCATCGACAGACACGCGGCGATCACCACCCGGTGCGGACCGAACCGGTCGACGAGCATGCCGGCCACGAGGTTGCCGGCCGTCGCGGACAGCCCGAACACGAGCAGCAACAGCGACAGCTTCGCGGGGACCTCACCGGTCGCCTCCTGGTACACGACGCTGAGGTAGGTGTAGGGCAGGTAGATGCCGACGAAGGCGACGACGGTCCGAGCCAGGACGCCGAGGATCGCGGGCTGAGCGAGCGGCCGCAGCCGACGCGCCACTCCGGCGCTCACACTGCCCGGCACCGCCGGCACGCCGAGCACCACCGCGGCCACCGCGAGCACTCCGAGGCCCGCGACCAGCCACAACGTCGCCCGCCAGCCCAGCGCACCGCCGAGCACGGTGCCCAACGGGGCACCCAGCACGAGCGAGGAGGTCATCCCGAGCATCACGATCGAGATCGCCCGTCCTCGACGTTCGTCACCCGCGATCGTCGCGGCCGTGGACGTGGCCGTCGCGGTGTACAGGGCGGCTCCGACAGCCGACAGCACCCGGGCGGCGAGCACGGCCCAGTAGGTCGGCGCGAACGCGGTGGCCGCGTTACCCACGACGAACACCGCGAGAGCGGCGAGCAGCGCGGTCCGTCGACCCCAGGTGGCGGTCAGCGCGCCGACCAGCGGCGCGGACAGACCGTAGGCGAGCGCGAACGCGCTGACCAGCTGTCCGGCGACGCCGACGCTGACCGCGAGCGAGTCCGCCATCGACGGCAGGATCCCGGCGATCACGAACGCGTCGGTGCCCACCGCAAAGCTCCCGATGGCCAGCATCGACGCGGGACGGCGCCATCCCGACGACCGCGTCGCCGAACTCGAGACATCAGTGTTCACCAGAGCCACTCCTCCATAACGGAACCAATCAGTACCATTTGAACGGTACTGATCGGTTCTGTATGGGGCAAAGCGATACTGGGCACATGAGCCGTGACGAACCAGGCGAGGAACCGGACTACCGATTCACGCTGGCCAACGAACGCACGTTCCTGGCCTGGCTGCGAACGTCGCTCGCGTTACTGGCCGGCGCGGTGGCACTCGTGCAGCTCGTGCCGGCCTTCTCGATCCCCGCCGCGCGCACCGGGCTGGCCGCGCTGCTCGCCGTGACAGCGACGCTGCTCGCCGCGTTCGCCCACCACCGCTGGGCCCGGGTCCAGCGCGCGATGCGGCTCGGGTTGCCGCTGCCGACGACCTGGCTGCCGTTCGCGGCGGGGTGGGTGACCGCGCTGATCGGCGTCACCGTGCTCGTCCTGGTCCTGCGCCGGTGACCACGGTCAACCGCCACGACCAACCCGCACGCACGGCACTCGCCTGGCAGCGGACCGCGCTGCTCGCCGCGACCAACGCCGTGCTGCTGATGCGCGACGGCTACACCAGGGACAGCGCGTTCGAAATCCTGGCCGCGCTGTGCCTGGCCGCACTCGTGGTGCTGGCGACGGTGGTGGTGCGCATCCCGTCGATGACCGGCTGCTCCCGCCGCACGATCCGAGCGGCAACCGGGCTGGTCATCGCCGCGGGGGCGCTGACAGCGATCGGCCTACTGACGTAAAACCGTGAGTGCCGCGGCCGCCTATGGGCGGCCGCGGCACTCACGGGGTGTGTTGCGGATCAGCGACCGGCGCGGCCTCGGGAGCCGCCCCGGCCGCTGGTGGAGAACGCCGCCGCGCCGCGCGGACGACCGGGCTCGCCGGCGCCCCTACCGCCTCGGGAGCCGCCCTGACGGGACGCCCCCTGGCGGGGTGCTCCGCCCTGGCCGCCACCGGACGAGGCCGGCTTCGGGCCGCGCCGGGTCCGCCCGTGACGCGAGCCGTTCGACGCACCGGCCGGCTTCGGCTCGGCGGGCGGAGGCGGCTGCACGAACGAACGCTCACCCGGAGCGAGCGTGGCCAGCAACGGGTGACCGGGGCCCAGCTTCGTGGTGGTCGGCGAGATGCCCGCCTTGCGGGTCAGGTCACGCACGTCGCGGGTCTGCTCGTCGGTCATCAGCGTGATCACCGTGCCGGACGCGTCACCGCGCGCGGTGCGCCCGGACCGGTGCAGGTACGCCTTGTGCTCGACCGGCGGGTCGGCGTGGATGACCAGCGTGACGTCGTCCACGTGGATACCGCGCGCGGCGATGTCGGTGGCGACCAGCGTCGTCGCGGTGCCCTCGGAGAACGCCGTCAGGTTGCGCTGCCGGGCGTTCTGCGCGAGGTTGCCGTGCAGCTCGACGGCGGGCACACCGGATGCGACCAGCCTGCGGGCCAACGTGCGCGCGCCGTGCTTGGTGCGGGTGAACACCAGGGTCCGGCCGGGAGCCGAGGTCAGGTCGATCAGGACCGGCAGCCGGTCGTCGCGGTTCACGTGCAGCACGTGGTGCGACATCTTCGCGACCGGCGACTGCGCCGAGTCGACGCTGTGCGTCACCGGGTTGTTCAGGAACCGTCGGACCAGCACGTTGACCCCGGCGTCCAGGGTCGCGGAGAACAGCAGCCGCTGCCCGTCGCGCGGTGTCTGGTCCATCAGCTTGCGCACGGCGGGCAGGAAGCCGAGGTCGGCCATGTGGTCGGCCTCGTCGAGCACGGTGATCTCCACCGCGTCGAGCTTGGCCTCACCGGTGCTGACGTGGTCGGCGAGCCGACCGGGGCAGGCGACGACGATGTCGACGCCGGCACGCAGGCCGCGAATCTGCGGGCCGTGGCCGACGCCGCCGAAGATCGTCTGAGTACGCATCGACAGCAGCTTGGCCAGCGGCGCGACTGCGGCCTCGATCTGGGTGGCCAGTTCGCGGGTCGGCGCCAGGATCATCGCGCGGGGCCTGCCCGGACGACGCTGCGAGCGGCTGGCGGCCAGGCGCGCGAGCACCGGCAGCAGGAAGCCGTAGGTCTTGCCGGAGCCGGTGCGGCCCCGGCCGAGCACGTCGCGCCCGGCGAGCGCGTCGGGCAGTGTCGCGGCCTGGATCGGGCGCGGCGTCGTGATGCCCTGCGCGGCGAGTGCCTCGGCGAGGACGGACGGGACACCGAGCTCGACGAACGAGAGGGGTTCCGCATCGGACACAACGGGGACAGCGGGGGTTTCAACCGGGGTTGAGGGAGCAGCAAAATTGGGGCGGCGGGCCGCCATACATTCTCCGAACGTGGAAGGGTCGTCCTGCCCGGCGCAGACCGTCTTCGGCCGCGGCGCGTGGTGGTCGACTGCGATTCGGCTCGAGGCAGAACTGTGCGAGCCGACGAACTGATCATACAGCCCACCCACGCCCCGCCGCCGCAACACACCTGTGACCTTCACCCCGTCCCCGTGCTACGAGCAGCTCGCACAGACCCGGTTCACGCCGCACAGAGGCCCCGGCCTCTGTGCGGCGTACCCACGCTCTGTGCGAACCGAGAACGGGCTGATGAGAACGGGTATCCTCTTCCCTCAATGAACCGGTTCCGTGGGGCTAGCCCTCAGCTGACTCGCGAAGCGCCCAAGGTCGGCAAGTACCGCCGGGGGCCGCAGCTGCGTACGACGCCTGCCGGCACCTGGTTCTACGGCCTCGACACCGACGACCGCCCGTCCGGTCTGCTGCTGGTCTTCCCGGGTGTCGACCTCAAGATTCTGCTCCCGACGATCGAACGTCTGACGAAGCTGAAGCTCCCGGGCGTGTTGCCGGCGAAACCGAAGCTGGAGGTGCAGGCCGGCCGTCAGTGGATGATCGCCACCGCGCCGCCCATCCCGGCCCTGTCCGAGGTGATCGACGAGGGTGAACACCGCACTCCGGGCAACGCGGCCGCGTTGCTCGCCGACATCGCGCGGACGCTGAGCACGGTCCATCAGAACGGTCTCGTGCACGGTTCGGTCACCGCGAAGTCGGTGGTGATCGGACCGGACGGCGCTGGTCTGCTCACCGACTGGGCGACGAGCAAGACGGCCACCTCGGCCGAGGACATCGCGGCGTGGACGAAGCTCGCCCATTCGCTCGCGGAGAGCTGGTGCACCGATCTCGAAGCGGCCGCCGTGCTGGCCAGGGCGGTGGGCGCGCTCACCGGCAGCGGCTGGGACGCCGCGATCGAGCAGCTGCGTCCGCTGGCGTCCGAGGCGAACCGGCACAGTCTCGTACAGGTCGCCGAAGCGCATCTCGCGGCGCCCGGTCAGGGCGCACGGCGCCGCCGTCCCTCCCGGGAGCCGGTCCCTCCGGTGCCGAAGCGAGAGCGCCGGGGCCCGACCGTCATCCCGCCGGACATCGACTCGTGGGAACCGCCGCCCAGCACACCCCCGGCGACACCGTCCGCCACCTCGCCGTCCGGCACCTCGCCGTCCGAGACCGGCGCGCCGCCCCTTCCACCCGCACCCGCCTTGGACGAGCCCGCCGCGGCCGCACCGACAGCGCCGGAACCCACCGCCGAACCGGCGGACCCGATAGTCACGCGACCGGCCACAGCCCCTCGGCCGACCGCCGAACCGGCGGAAGCGCCGAGCAGCTCCCAACCCCCGGCGATCGCACCTCAACCCGCCGCACCCGCGCCGAATCCCTCCTCGGCCGAAGCACCTCCCTCCGCGCCGAGCAGCTACCCTCGGCCCGCCGTGGCCGCGTCGACGGCACCGACCGCCGAGTCCAGCCGGCCACCGGTCACCGATCGCTCCGGCTCGACGACCGCCCAACCATCGGCCACACCGTCTTCGATCCCGCCACCACTGCCACCGGCTCCACCGGCTCCACCGGCCGCCCAGCCACCGGCCGCCTCCCGCACCTCCGCGACCACGCCCGCGCAGCCCACCGCCCCGCGAAGAGCCGGCTTCCCGCCGACCGGCGCCCCGTCGCCCACGCCCTCGGCACCGGCACCGGCACCGGCACCGGACACCGGGCAGGGCACCACCGGGGAGAAGCTGCGGTGGCCGGTCGTGCTGGCCGTACTCACGATCGTCGCGCTGATGGGCGCGTGCACGGCGCTGCTGCTGCCGGCGATCCGGTCGCACGGTCTGTCGCTGGGCATCAACGAGGTGACCATGCAGGCTCAGCGCAACGGCACGATCTGCACCCTGGTCGCCGACATCGACACCAACGGCGGCGACGGCACGATCATGTACCGGTGGACCGGTGACATCGCCCCGGAGCCGGTGATGACGGTGTCCACGGCCGGCGGCGGCGAACGGATCCAGCTCGGCCGCCAGTGGATCCCGGCGGACTCCCCGATCGGCGACCCGGTGCTCACCCTCCAGATCCTGGAACCCCAGCCCCGCAGGGCCTCGGCGCAACCCGCCGCCGGCTGCCGCTGACCGACACCGCGCACCTCCGCGTCACACCGCGCGATGTGCACGGTGCGCGGCGTGGACGGACGGTGCGCGGTGTCCGGTCAGCGGACCTGGACCTTGTCGCCCAGCTGCAGGGTGTCGTAGAAGGTGATCGCCTGGGACTTCGGCAGGCGGACGCAGCCCGCCGACGCCCGGTTGAGCGTGCCCTGGTGGAACGCCACACCACCGTCGGCGAAGAACACCGAGTACGGCATCGGGGACGGCGCGCCCTGTGGTGTCCGATACTCCGAGCTGGTGTGGTTCTTGTCCTTCCACTGCACCACGAAGTCGCCGACCGGGGTCTCCTTGCCCGGCCCGCCGGTGGCCACGTCCACCGGCCCTTCGACCACTTCGTCATCAGAGATCAGCCAGGCCTGCTGGCTCTTGAGGCTGACGCAGGCCCGCACACCGAGTGCGCACGGGGTGCCCTCGACGCGCGCCGGCGCCGAGTCGCCGGGTCGCTCGCGTGCGTTGGCGACGCCCGGAGCGGCGAGCAGCCCGATGACCAGCGCCATCGGCGCCACCCATTTCTTGCTCACGTGACGTGTTCTCCGCTCAGGCGTGCTGGATGTCGTTGCTGTCGGAGTAGCGCGACTCGTTGTCCGAGTTGATCGAGTCGTGGCTGTCGACCCGCGAGTCGTCGGTGTAGTTGCTGTGCGTGCTGTCGTCGGTGCTGCTCTGGTCGGAGTAGTCGTCGGCGTAGCCGCCGCTGCCCGCCGCGTTGACCGACGTGTCACCGGAGCCGGAGTTGCGCACCGCGGTCGTGGTGTCGTCGTCCGAGCTGGAGCCGCTGGCGTCGCCGCCGAAGGACGCCGCGCTGCCGTCCCCGAACCGCACGTCCTCGAGGTTGGTGTCGGTCGCGTCGCCCGAACCGAAGGCCGACGTGTTGTCGTCCCCGGTGACCGCCTGGTTGCCGTCGCCGACGACGTTGCCGTCCCCGGTGGTCAGCGTGCTGTCGGAGATGTCCCCACCCGCCGCGACCGAGCCGTCCCCGGACGCGACGACCGGATCGTTGTCGATCACCTGGCTGAAGTCGCCACCGTCGGTGTCGACGTTCTGGTGGACCGAGTTGTCGATGTTGGTGGTGTTCTCCTCGATCGTCTCGTAGTTGTTGGTGATGTAGTTGTTCAGGTAGCGCGGGCCGTCGTCGTTGTCATGATCGTCACGGCCGTCGTCGTCGTGGCGGGGCGGCGGCGGGTAGTGGGTGCCGCCGTTGCCGCCCCGGTGGTCGTATCCGGCCGACTGGCTGTCCGCGACCAGGCACAGCGCGTCACGGACGTCACCGGCCGACAGGTTCTCGAAGCCGTTCTCCTCGGCGTAGCCCCTGGGGTCGTCCCGGAACTCGGCGCGCGCCTCCGGGTTACGGAAAAGCTCCATGATCCAGTCCAGCAGGGAAGGGGATGCAGTACTCATGCTGTTCGGTCTCCATCATTTCGCGAATGGTCACGCCGCGGAATGAATTCAGGCATGCCGAATTCCATCGCGGCGCGTGCCGGGATGCTGAGGGTGGACGAGCGGAAAAGCGCTCTTCAGGAAACCGAAATGACGGGCGGCCCTCGACGAGGCCTGACCGGTCCGTAGCGCAGCAGCCGGACAGCCGCCCCCGGCGCAACCTCGACAACCGGACGCTCACCGGTCTCGGTGACCGCGCCAGGCCCCCGGAACCAGATGCGCACCAGACGCGCGGCCCGGTCCAGCAGCGCCGCGAGCAACGCCATCGAACGCTGAGCACCCAACAGCAACACGCTCAGCGCCCCGGTCGCCACCGCGTGCGCTACGACAACACCGCAGGTCAGCCCCATCCCGGAGGACGCGAACCGGTCAGCGTGCAGGTCCAGCGCACCGGACAGCGCGAGATGCATCGCCAGCTGCCCGCCCCCGAGCAGCGCGATCGCCGGCCCCGCGGCACGGGAGTGGTAGCCGATCAGCCGGTCGGCACCGAGGGTGGCCAGCGCGGCGAGCCCCGATGCGGCGACCAGCGGAACGCACGACCAGTCCGCGCCCGAACCACCGACGATGTGGGCGACGAGCCCGAACGCAATGGCGGAAAACGACAACCCGATCCGGCGCGACCACACGGAACGCACTCGGAGGGTGAACACAGCGCCGAGTGTAGTGCTCCGTCACGCACAATTCACCGCGGATCCCGAATTACGTTTTCCGCGCGCCCGATGCCCCTCTCTCCACACCGCGCACCCCATGACCACACCGCGCGATGTGCACAGGGCGCGGTGTGGACGCTAGGTGCGCGGCGTCACGAAAGTTGATCTCCGAGCTGGCACTGAGGCGAGAGGCCACGCAGCAGCAACCGGGGCCGGTCGGTGACCGGGTCGGGGAGCACGGTCCCGTCCACCCGGAAGTGGTCACGCAGCGTCCCGGGCGTGAACACCACCGAGGGCGGACCGGAGGCGACGATCCGCCCTCGATCCAGCACCACGACCAGGTCGGCGTACTGGGCGGCGAGGTCGAGCGAATGCAGAGCCGCGAGCACGGTGACGCCCTGAGCCGCCGCCATACGCAGGACGGTGATCTGGTGTTCCGGGTCGAGGTGGTTGGTCGGCTCGTCCAGGACCAGCACGCCCGGCTCCTGCGCGAGCGCCCTGGCGAACAGCACCCGCTGGCGCTCCCCACCGGACAGCGCGGACATCACCCGGTCCGCGAGATGCCCGCACTCGGCCCGCCGCAACGCGTCCTCGACGATCGCGCCGTCGTGCGCCCGGGGCCGGTCGAACATGCCCAGGTGCGGGTAGCGCCCCAGCATGACCGACTCGCGGGCGGTGAAGTCGAAACCACCGTCGTTGTCCTGGCCGAGCACGCCGACGGTGCGCGCGACCTCGGCGTGCGGCATCCGCCACAGGTCACGCCCGTCGAGCAGGATGCGCCCGCCGATCGGCCGCAGCGCCCGGTAACAGGACTTCAGCAGCGTCGACTTGCCACTGCCGTTCGCCCCGACCAGCGCGACGAACCGGCCCGTCTCGATCGTCAGGTCGACACCGTGCACGACCGCCGTGGAGCCGTAGCCCAGCGTCAGACCGTCCAACTCGATCGTCATGCCGTCTCACCGCGGCGCAGCAGATATAGGAACACCGGCACTCCGATCGCCGCGGTCAGGATGCCGATCGGCAGCTCGGTGGGCGCGAGCACCAACCGGGCGCCGGTGTCCGCCCAGACGACCAGCAGAGCGCCGAGCAGCGCACACACCGGCAGGACCCTGCGGTGGTCGGCGCCCACCAGCAGGCGGGTCAGGTTCGGCACGATCAGCCCGATGAACCCGACCCCACCGGACGCGGCCACCACCGTCCCGGTGAGCAGCGCGATCACCACCAGCAGCAGCGCGCGCAGCCGCCCGGCGTCCGACCCGAGCGCCGCCGCCGCGGTGTCACCGAGGACCAGCAGGTTCAGCCGTCCCGCCGCCACGACCGCGACCGCCACCAGCGCCGCGACGACGACCGCGGTCCGCACCGTGACGCTCCATTCGGCGCCCGCGAGGCTACCCAGCAGCCAGAACAGCACCTGCCGCTGAGCTCCCGGATCCTGGGTCCGCAGCAACAGGAACGAGGTGACCCCGCCGAGCAGCTGGCCGAGCGCGACCCCCGCCATGATCATCCGACCGGCGTGCAGCCGTCCCCGCACCCTCGCCAGCAGGTACACCACGACGGCGGTCAGCAGCGTCGAGACGAACGCCGCCAGCGGTGTGACCAGCGTCAGGAACACCCCGGAGGTGATCACCAGCACCGCACCGACCGACGCACCGGCCGACAGCCCGAGCACATAGGGGTCACCCAGCGGATTGCGCACCGCCGCCTGGACCAGCAACCCGGCGACCGCGAGACCCGCGCCGACCGCCGCACCCAGCAGCACCCGGGGAGCACGCAGTTCCCAGACGATGAACTCACCGGGGCCCGGCCCCGCCGATCCGGTCAGGTGCCCTCGGAACGTATCGAGCACCAGGTCCAGCGGGAGCGATACCGCGCCGACCATCGTGGCGAGCACGAACGAGACGAGCAGCGCACCGGCGAGCACGACGACCCAGCCCGGAGTGGACAGTGTCCTCACGAGGCAGCCCGCAGCACCGCCGCGATGGTGGCCACGGCGCGGCCGCCCAGCACGCTCGGCGACAGCGTTGCGCCCTGGGACACGACGACGAACCGGTCGCGGCGTACCGCCGTGGTCGTCGCCAGTGCCCGGTTCGCCCGGATCGCGCGCAGCAGCTCGGGCACCGAGGTGTGGCCGATCCCGGAGATCACCACGATGACCTTCGGGTCGCGCCACACCGCCTGCTCGATGCTGATGTCGGCGAACTGGCCGGCGCCGTCGTCGGCGATGTTCTGTCCGCCGGCGAGGCTGATCACCCCGTTGGCCATGCTGCGGCTGCCCACCGTGTACAGCGGTTCACCGGGGCTGGGTGGGCTGGACAGCGCCAGCACGGGCACCGGCCTCTCGGGTGGGGTCACCGCTCGGATGTCCCGCGTCAGCTCCGCGATCAGCTGCTCGCCTCGGTCGGGGATCCGAAATACCTCCGCCGCTCTCCTGATGAACGTCATGGTCGCCCTGAGGTCGTGCACCGGCCCCGACTCGACCGCATCGCAGGCAACGAGTGACTGCGCGCCGGCCTGGGCCAGGCGCTCAACGGTCGGCGTGCCGTCGAACCCGCCGAAGCTCAGCGCGGAGATGCCGACCACCAGGTCCGGGCGTGCCTCGATGATCTTCTCCGCGTTGCCAGGGCCGTCGTCCAGTACCGGGATGGCGTCCAGCCGGGCACGTTCCGGGCCCTCGAAGTCCTCGAAGAACGTCGGAGCGGCCGTGCCGACGATGCGGTCGCCCACGCCCAGCCGGGTGAGGATCGCGGCCGCGCCGCCGTCCATGGTGACGACCCTGCCGGGCGGCGTCCTCAGCTCCGGCACACCCAGGCAGTCGGGCTCGCCGTGGGGGGCCGCGCATCCCGAGACGACCAGAGCCGCCACCACCCACACGTTCACTCGCACACGCTGCAGGTCGCTCCCCCGCCCTCCCAGGTTCCCACCCTTTCGTGAGTGGCAAGGGCGTCTACCCCGGAGGGGCGCCGAAGGCGTAGGCGCTCGGAGCACTCACGACAGCTTTTCCGTCGTGAGTGATCCGGGCGCCTATAGGCGCCCTTGCCACTCACGAGTCGACGGCGAAGCCGAGATGCCTTGAAGCCGGGCACGGGCTAAGCCGAGCTAGTCGGGAAGGTGCTCCGGGTCGTTGTCGTAGAGCCAGTGCAGGCCCTCCGTGCTTCTCGAACCGGACAGACCCCGATCCCGAAGCTCCTGCTGCGGACCGTCGGGCAGGTGGAAGGACGTGTTGTTCGACCAGGACATCCGCTGGATGCGGGCCGTGTGGGGCTGCCGGGCCACCTCGTAGCGGGCCAGCGCCGACGGCACGTCCGCGCGGTTGCGGCGCAGGCAGGCCGCCAGCGCGGCGGCGTCCTCGATCGCCTGGCCGGGCCCCTGTGCCATGAACGGGAGCATCGGATGGCAGGCGTCGCCCAGCAGCGTGGTGTGCGTGGTCGACCAGTGCGGCATGGGTTCGCGGTCGTGCAGGGCCCACCGGTACACCGGGTCGGTCACCACGTCCAGCAGCGCATGCACCCCGGGTGACCAGCCGTCGAAGTGCGCGCGCAGGTCCTCGACCGTGCCGCGCGCCGTCCAGGACTCGGTGCTCCACACCGGCTCCGGCACGACGGCGATCATGCCCAGGTAGCGGGCTCCGGCACCCATCGGGAAGGTGTTCATGTGGCGACCGGGGCCCAGCCAGTTCCGCACGACGGTTCCGGTGCCCTCTGGCAGTTTCTGCCACGGGATCATCGCGCGGTAGGCCACCATGCGGGAGAACCGCGCGTTGACGTCGCCGACCGTTGCGCCGCGCACGACCGAGTGCATGCCGTCCGCGCCGACGACCACGTCACCGGCTTCGACGGAGCCGTCGGCGAGCCGGACCTCGGCGCCGGTCGGGCCGTTGGTGACGCCGACGACCTCGGCGCCGTGGCGCACCATGTCGTCGGGCAGACCGGCCGCCAGCAGTTCGACGAGCTCAGGACGGTAGATGCCGTAGTAGGGCGCGCCGTAGCGGCGTTCGGCGTCGCGTGCGAGGTCGAAGTCGCTGAGCAGCGCGTCGTTGGACCAGCGGACCAGGCGGACCGCCTGGGGCGTCACGCCGATCTTGTCCAGTCCGGCGCCGACGCCCAGTCTGCGCAGCACTCTGGTGGCGTTCGGGCCGAGCAGGATCCCGCCGCCGATCTCCTCGTCGGTCCGCTCACGCTCGAGAACGACGACATCGAACCCGGCGAGCCAGAGACCGCGCGCGGCCGCGAGCCCACCGATCCCGCCCCCCACAACGACGATGCGCATGCCGTGCTCCGCCTCCGATCATCACCGTCTCCTCAGGGACCGTAAGCGACACTGCTCACCCTGACGAGCCTGGACGGGTGTTCGGTTGAGAGACTGAGCCACGTGACAGCCTCGACGAGCCCGACCACCCTGGAGATTCCCGCCGACCTCAAGCCCTCGGACGGCCGCTTCGGCTGCGGACCGTCCAAGGTGCGGCCGGAGCAGCTTAGCGCGCTGGTGACGGATGCCACGTCCGCTATCGGTACTTCGCATCGGCAGAAGCCGGTGAAGTCCCTGGTTGGGCGAGTTCGTTCCGGTCTGCGCGAGCTGTTCTCGCTGCCCGAGGGCTACGAGGTGGTGCTCGGCAACGGTGGCACCACGGCGTTCTGGGACGCGGCCGCGTTCGGGCTGGTCAAGGAGCGTTCGCTGCACCTGACCTACGGCGAGTTCTCCTCGAAGTTCGCCACCGTCACGAAGGGCGCGCCGTTCCTGGCCGACCCGGTCGTGGTGGCCGCCGACCCGGGTAGCGCGCCGAAGCCGGTCAGCGACCCGTCGGTCGACGTGATCGCGTGGGCGCACAACGAGACCTCGACCGGTGTCGCGGTGCCGATCGTTCGCCCGGAGGGCACGACGGACGGCCAGCTCGTCGCGATCGACGCGACGTCCGGCGCCGGTGGCCTGCCGGTCACGATCACCGACACCGACGTCTACTACTTCGCCCCGC
Source organism: Actinospineispora spinosispora DSM 44797 (assembly GCF_000429025.1). Classification (GTDB taxonomy): domain Bacteria; phylum Actinomycetota; class Actinomycetes; order Mycobacteriales; family Pseudonocardiaceae; genus Pseudonocardia; species Pseudonocardia spinosispora. The sequence goes on along the minus strand of NZ_KE386837.1, from coordinate 96,006 downwards.
AGAAGTGCTTCGCCGCCGACGGTGGGCTGTGGCTGGCGCTGATGAGCCCGGCAGCGTTGGAGCGGGTCGCCCAGATCGGCGCCTCCGACCGCTGGATTCCGGAGTTCCTGTCGCTCACCACAGCGGTGGACAACTCGTCGAAGGACCAGACGTACAACACCCCCGCGGTGGCCACGCTGATCCTGCTGGCCGAGCAGATCGACTGGATGAACGGCCTCGGTGGTCTCGACGGTTGCGTCAAGCGCACCGCCGACTCCTCGACGCGGCTGTACGAGTGGGCCGAGAAGTCCTCGTTCGCCACCCCGTTCGTGACCGACCCGGCGCACCGTTCGCAGGTCGTCGGCACGATCGACTTCGACGACTCGGTCGACGCGAGCGCCGTCGCCAAGACGCTGCGCGCGAACGGCATCGTCGACACCGAGCCGTACCGCAAGCTGGGCCGCAACCAGCTGCGCATCGGCATGTTCCCGGCGATCGAGCCGTCCGACATCAGCGCGCTGACCTCCTGCATCGACTGGGTCGTCGAGCGCATCGGCTGATCCACGGCACACGACACGGTGGCCTGGCTCCTCGAGGGGTGCCAGGCCACTGTCATGATCGGGGAATCCGGGCGCGGCCATCCCGTCCGGTGCGTAGCCTCCGACGGGTGGATCAGTTGTCTCCCCCCGAGCTCGCGCTCTTCCGTTCCCGGATCCGAGGTTGTCTGCTGGGCGGCGCGATCGGCGATGCGCTGGGCAACCCGGTCGAGTTCCTCTCGCTGGAACGCATCCGCGCCTCGTACGGTCCGACCGGCATCACCGGACTGGTCCCGGACGGCGACGGTGTGATCGGCCGGGTCACCGACGACACCCAGATGCCCCTGTTCACCGCGGAGGGCTACCGCAACGCACACGTGCGGGCAAGGACCGAGGGCATCTGGGGCGCCGAGACGCAGCTGGTCCGCGAGGCCTATCTGCGCTGGCTGGAGACCCAGCAGCAGCCCGGTCCGCGGCCGGCGGCCGGAGTGGGCCACCGGACCGGGTGGCTGCGCGACGAGGACTGGCTGTACGCCCAGCGCGCACCGGGCAACGCGTGTCTGTCCGGGCTACGGGTGGTGCACGTGCCCAACCCCCAGCACGCGATCGACGGCTCGCCCGGCCCGGTCAACCCGGAGTCCAAGGGGTGCGGCACGGTCATGCGCTCGGCACCGTTCGGCTTCCCCGACCAGGGGCCCGAGCGGGCGTTCGTGACGGCGGCGCACTGCGCGCAGATCACCCATGGCCACCCCACCGGCTACTACGCCGCCGGGGCGCTCGCCGCGATGACCTACTTCCTGGTCAGGGGCGAGCCGTTGCCGGCCGCACTGACCCGGACGCTGGAGCTGCTGGCCCGCCACGCCGGCCACGAGGAGACCACCTCGGCGCTGCGGTCGGCCGCCGATCTGGCCGCCGACGGCCCGGCCTCGCCGGAGAAGGTCGAGACGCTGGGCGGCGGCTGGGTCGCGGAGGAAGCACTCGCCATCGCTGTCTACGCCGCCCTCGCCGGCACCACGATCAGCGCGGCGTTGCTGGCATCGGTGAACCACTCCGGCGACAGCGACTCCACCGGTTCGATCTGCGGGAACATCCTCGGCGCACTGCACGGCGACGCCGACCTGCCGCACCACTGGCTGGCCCAGGTCGAGGGCCGCGCGGTCATCGCCACGGTCGCCGACGACTTCGCCGCCGAGATCCACCCCGGAGCCAGCGGCCATGCCTCCTAACCCAGTTGCCTGGAGACACACCCCAGCCCCAATGATCACGCCGGCACCACCTCGGGCGCGGCCCACCAATCCACCAGCGACCTCCTGTGGGTATGCATGCTGCTAGAGCTGGCCGTCGGGGATGCCTACGGCGCGGGGTTCGAGTACGCCGAACCCGCGTTCGTCGCGGAGTTCAACACCGGCGACCACTACGTGCAGCACCGCAAGCACCACGACATCTCCCCGGGCGACTACACCGACGACACCCAGATGACGCTGGCGATCGCCGAGCTCCTGGTCGACGGCGACGCCTGGACCAGGGAGAACCTGGCCGACCGGTTCGTCGAGGTGTACCGCAGGGATGAGCGGTACGGCTACTCGACCCGGATTCACACGCTGCTGCGCACCGTCCGCGACGGCGCCGAGCTCCTCGCCACGGTCGACGACAACAGCGACCGCAGCGGCGCCGCGATGCGGGTCGCGCCGATCGGGCTGCTCGCCGAGGTCGCCGACACCCTGCGCTATGCCGACGTCCAGGCCCGGGTCACGCACGACACCGAGGACGCGGTCGTCGCGGCCCAGGCCGCGGCGTTGGCCGTGCATTACTGCCACCACCGGCTGGGCCCGACGTCCGACCTCCCCCGCTGGCTCGACGACCGGCTGCCCGGCGACTGGGCATCGCCATGGCAGGGGCCGGTCGGAGCGCAGGGCCTGATGAGCGTGCACGCCGCGGTCACCGCACTCGCCGGCGCGACCCGGCTGAGCGCGCTGCTGCGCACCTGCGTCGCCTACACCGGCGACGTCGACACCGTCGCCGCGATTGCACTGGCCGCGGGATCCCGCGCGGCCGATCTCGCCCAGGACATCCCGCGAAGCCTCCACGACGGGCTGGAGAACGGCCGTTTCGGACGCGATTACTGCATCGCACTCGACGCTCGCCTCCTAAACGCACTGAGCTGACACAACGTCTGTCGCGCAGTCTCGCCGAGACGGTCGTCATCTGTCTCTATCGATGAGGCCGTGCCTCGACTCACCATTGACGGCGTCCCCGATGTCACCGAGGCCGTCGCGGCGAGGAGCCCCCATGACACATCAGCCCGAGGTCCGACCACCCGCTGCCGAGGCCCAGCACCTGGCGATCGACGACGCCACGTTCTCCCGGTTCCATCTCAAGGTCACCGCGTACAGCGGTGGCGGCATGTTCTGCGACGGCTACATGCTCGGCATCATCGCGCCGGCGCTGGCCGTCTACAGCACGCAACACCAGGTCAGCGCCTTGTGGACCGGCCTGATCGGGGCGTCCGCGCTGATCGGGCTGTTCCTCGGCAGCATCACCTTCGGCTGGCTCACCGACAAGGTCGGTCGACAGACGATGTACCTCGCCGATCTGCTGCTCTTCGTCGGCGGCTCGATCGTGCAGGCCTTCGTCACCGATGTGGCCTGGCTGTTCGCGGTACGACTGTTGCTCGGGATCGCGGTCGGCGCCGACTACGCGATCTCCCCGACGCTGCTCGCCGAGTTCGCGCCACGCAGACACCGAGGGTGGATGCTGTCCAGCCTCAACGTCGTCTGGACCGCCGGTTACGTCGTCTCGTTCGGGGTCGGTTACCTGCTCAGCGACCTCGGCCCGGACTCCTGGCGCTGGATGCTGGCCAGCAGCGCGATCCCCGCGCTGATCGTCACGCTGCTGCGGCTGGGCACCCCGGAGTCGCCACGCTGGCTGGTCCGCAACGGGCGGAGCGACGAGGCGCTGGAGATCGTCCGCGGGTACATCGACCCGAACGCGACGATCGCCGACCTCGCCCACGACGAGGGCGACAGATCCACCTACCGCGACCTGTTCCAGCGCGGACATCTGGGCCGGGTCCTGTTCGGCGGAGTCTTCTGGTGCTGCCAGGTCGTGCCGTACTTCGCGCTGTTCACGTTCCTGCCCACCGTTCTCGCCGCGCTGAAGATCGAGGGCGACCTCGCGCAGTCGGTGCTGGTGAACGTGTTCCTGCTGCTGGGCGCCGTCGCGGGCATGCTGCTGGTCGACCGGATGAACCGACGCCCGTTCGTTCTCGGCTCGTTCCTGCTGCTCGCCGTCGTGACCACCGTGCTCGGCCTGTGGACCGGCGCCTCGGCGTTCGTCGTGGTCGGGCTGTTCGGCGTCTTCGCGTTCGTCGCATCCGGGGCGCAGTCGCTCGCGCTCGTCTATCCGAGCGAGATGTTCCCCACCGCTGTCCGCGCATCGGGGGTCGGTGTGGTGACCGCGTTCAGCCGGATCGGTGCCGCGATCGGCACGTTCCTGTTGCCGGTCGGCGTCGCGGCGCTCGGCATCCACGCCACCACCCTGATCGCGGCGGGAACCCTCGTGCTGGGGCTCCTGGTCTCCGCGTTCTGGGCACCCGAGACCCGCGCGGTCGCGCTCGGGCAGCACGCACAGTCATGACCATCGAAGGAAAGGCGGACATGTCCCCGGATGCAGTGGTGATCGGAGCCGGCGTGGTGGGCTCGTCGATCGCGCTCGAACTCGCCCGCGGCGGACGCAACGTCACCGTGGTCGACAAGGCCGGCGGTATCGGGCACGGCTCGACCAGCGCGTCCAGCGCGGTCGTCCGGTTCAACTTCTCCACCTGGGCCGGAGTGGCCGCCGCATGGGAGTCGAAGTTCTGCTGGGAGTCCTGGCGCGACCACCTCGGCGTCGAGGACCCGCACGGCCTGGCCCGCTACGAACGCCGCGGTATGGCCCTGCTCGACGTGGACATCGCGCCACGCGGACCGGCGCTGGCGCTGTTCGACCGGATCGGCATCCCGTACGAGGAATGGGACGCGGAGACGCTGCGGGCGCGCATCGCCGGCATCGACCCCGGTCGCTACTGGCCGCCGAAGCCGATCGCCGACGACGGGTTCTGGGCCGAGGCCCCGACGACGCTCGGCGCGGTGTACACCCCGGACGCCGGGTACGTCAGCGACCCGCAGCTGGCCGCGCACAACCTGGCGACGGCGGCGATGCACCACGGCACGAAGTTCCTGCTCAACCGCACTGTCATCAGCATCCAGCGGACCGAGGAGCGGGTCACCGGGGTCACGCTCGACGACGGCACGGTGCTTGAGGCGCCGATCGTCGTCAACGCCGCCGGTCCGTGGTCGGGTGCGATCAACGCACTCGCCGACGTGGGCGCTGACTTCACGATCGGCACCCGCCCGCTGCGTCAGGAGGTCCACCACGTCACGGCACCCGCCGGGTTCGTGAGCTCGGGTGGGCCGTGCATCGCCGACATCGACCTGGGCACCTACCTGCGCCCCGAGGTCGGCGACGGGCTGCTGGTGGGTGGCACCGAGCCGGAGTGCGACCCGTTCGTCTGGCTCGACGACCCCGACGAGGCGAACCTCCAGCCGACCGGCCCGGTGTTCGAGGCACAGGTCACGAGGGCCGCTCGCCGCTTCAGCGACCTGCAGGTCCCGCATCGCCCTCGGGGTGTCGTGGGTGTCTACGACGTCGCCGACGACTGGACACCCATCTACGACCGCACCGAGCTGTCCGGCTTCTACGTGGCCATCGGCACGAGCGGGAACCAGTTCAAGAACGCACCGGTGATCGGCCGGTTCATGACGACGCTGATCGACGAGGTGGAGGACGGCGCCGACCACGACGCCGCTCCCGTCCAGTTCCTCGCCGAGCACACCGGCGCCACGATCGACCTCGGCGCGTTCTCCCGCAAGCGGCCGGTCAACACCAGCAGCACCGGGACGGTGATGGGCTAGGGCTGGTCGGTGGACTGGGAGCCGGGTGGGACGGAGCTCTGGCTGTCGGACGGCGAACCGACCGGCGTGCACTCCTGGGTGTTGTTCGGGTTGAGCTGGTAGCCCGAGGGGCACTGCGTGGACTTGTGCACGCCGATCGCCGACGCCGTCCCGCCCAGTGCCACCGCTCCCGACACCGCGACCACCAGCGAGACCAACCCCAGCGCCGTGCGCCTACCGACAGTCGACATGAATGTCCCCCTTCGCCCCGGCCCCTCACGGCGGTGACCGCTGTCGTGGAGCATAGAACGATCACCCTCGGTTGTCCGGATTTTGCCCGAGAACGTCCGGCGAACAACGCGGGCGCTAGTTGGTCGGGATGCACATCTCCGGGTTGTTCGGGTTCAGCGAGTAGCCGGGCGGGCACGTGGGGACGTCCGCCGCACCACCGGTCTGCCCGTTGGGGAGGCACTGCTGTTCGTTCATCGGGTCGATCGAGTAGCCCGCCGGACACGTGTAGTCGCCAGGGGCCGCCGACGCGGTGCCGCTCAGCAACAGAGCCCCGGAGACCGCCACCATCACCGAGACCGTCCCCACCGCTGTGCGCCTACCGAAACGCCTCATCGACCATCCCCTCGCCGACACCGCCGCCCCTGGTGGGAGGCCTGTTATCACGGATCATAGGGGTGATCGGCGGCCTCTCATCGGTCGGACTCGCTCTGCGTCTCGTACACCATGGCGAGCGTGTGCAACTTGAGGCCCAGGTGCAGGGTGAGGCGGTCGTCGCCCACCCGTAGATCGCATCCGGTGACCTGCTCGATCCGCCGCAACCGCTGGTAGAGGGTCGCGCGGTGGATGCACAGCAGGTCCGAGGCACGCTGTGCGTCGCCCGCGTGATCGAGGTAGGCGGACAAGGTGTCGACGAGGACGCCGTGCCGGTCGGCCTCGGCCAGCCTGCGCATCTCCGGGAGATGGCTCCCGGTGAGCACGTCCTCCGCAGGCACGCGCAGCAGCAGGTCGTACGGACCCAGCTCGCCCCATCTGGCGACGCCGTCGAACCCCGGGACCAGCCGCGCCGCCTTGACCGCCAGCAGTGCCTGGCGGTAGGAGTCGATGACGCCGTCCAAGGCCGCCACCTCGGTACCGACGCCCACCGCGAGGTCAGTACCGGCCAGCTCGCGGAACCGTTTGCGCATCCGATCCGCGACCGCCGCATCCGCGCTGGTCTCACCGCTGAGCAGCAACCAGCCCCTGGACCGGTGCACCACCATCATGGCCGCTTCTCCGGGCACGGCGCGGATGCCCTCCTCCAGCGCCGCCTCGATCGCCACGGCGTGCTCGGACGGCGCGTCGGCGACGACCGCTTGCGCCGCGAGCACCCGCAGCCGGGATGCGCCGTCGATCACCTGCTCGGCGCGCAGGTCCTCGATCGCCTGCGCACGCAACGTCTGGTCCGAGCTGACCAGCTCGCGCAGGATCGCTTCCTGCCTGCCGCGCAGCCGTTCCCGCACGAGCAGCCGCCGGTAGAGCACCACACCGGCCCGCGTCGCGGCCTCGGCGGCGGCCGCGATGTCCTCGTCGGACAGATTGCCAGCGGTGTCGATCAGCCAGAGGAAGCCGAGCAGCAGATCGTTGCACCGCACCGGCACACACAGCCTCGGCTTTACCCCCGCCTCCGGTCCGACGTCGACCCGACCCGGCGACACCCAGCGCGTGATGCCCTGAGCGAGGACCCGCTCGGTCAGCTCGGGGTCCACCGCCCGGTCGAGCACCGAGCGCACCCGGATCACGTCCTCGTCACCGAAGTGTCTGCTGGCCGCGAGCAGCCGGATCGACGGATCGTCGATCGCCACCGAACGGTGCAGCCGGTTTGCCAGGTCATCCACGATCGGCTGGAGCTCGTCCTCGTTCATCGGCGCAGGTCACCGCGCAGCGGGTCGTCGCCCCGACCCGCCCGCTCCGTGTCGCCGATCAGTACGTCCATCCGGGCTGACGCTAGCGGATGTGAGGGCCTGCGCGCCCGGCCCGAGAGTTGGCCGGGAGCGCGGGTCCGGGGTACCGACCCCGTGCAACGCATGTGCGCAATACTGACTTCTCAGCGCCGGCGCACCGCGTGCCGACGCGGCGGCGGTGGTGTCCACCAACCGACCGACTGACGTATCGGACGCCGCATGCGCCGGTCCACCACTACCGCGAGCACGGTGAATGCGGGTACAACGATTAGTGCTGTCAGAACCACTACGGCAATGCTCATCTCGACCCCCGACTGTAGACTGATCGCCCGGTCGGACCTACTGACGGTATCTCGGGATCGTATATAACGTTCGCCGCTTACCGGGTGACTAAATGACACTTACGGGGCACTTGTGGGTGATACCCGAGCCCGTCCTGCCGCTGGTTCACGCCGCGCCACTCGGACGACGCCACCGAGTGTGTCGAGACGCTGATCACCGACAGCGCGCTCCGGGTGCGGAACTCGAACCGGCCCGAAGCGGCCACCGTGACCTTCGCACACGCCGAACGGCGAGCTTTCGCGGCTGGCGTCCGACGGTCCGATGACTACACTCTGCCGAGTCAGCTCGTCACCCGGTGGCGGCGCGCCTCCCCGGAACGGGAGGTCAGGGCCACTATCGTCACTCGGACGAGCGTAGGGGCGAGCGGAGGGTTTGATGCGCGCGCTGCGGGTCGTGGGATATGACGAGGAAGGCGTTGTCATCCTCGAAGACCCCGATCGGCGCGAGCGTTTCACCGTCCCGGCCGATGAACGGCTGCGGGCCGCCGCGCGCGGCGACGTCCAACGACTCGGACAGATGTCGATGGAGTTGGAGAGCCAGTTGCGACCACGTGAAATCCAGGCCCGTATCCGGGCAGGCGCGTCCGTGGAACAGGTGGCAGCGGCCGCCGGGGTGACGCACCAACGCATCGAACGGTTCGCCTACCCCGTCCTGCTGGAACGGTCCCAGATCGCCGGCATGGCCCGCGACGCGCACCCGGTCCGCGACGACGGTCCCGACCTGCGCACCCTCGGCGAGGTCGTCGCGCACACGTTCGGCCTGCGCGGTCAGGAGTACACCGAGGCCGAATGGGACGCCTGGCGCGGTGAGGACCACAAATGGGTCGTCACGCTGAGCTGGAAGGTCGGCCGGTCCGACATCACCGCGCGCTGGGGCTACCACCCCGGATCGCACGGCGGCACGGTGAGCGCGCTGAACGAGCACGCGGTCGACCTCGTCGACGGCCAGGTGTCCCGGCTGCCGCGTCGGGTCGGACCCGTAGTCGACTTCAACAAGTCCGACGCGGACGGCACCGAGGAGCCCGTCGAGGAGCCGAGGGTCGCGCCGTCCGATCCGAAGCGCGCCACCGGCACCGACGCCGGCAGGCGAGCCACCAAGACCACCACCGGCCGGGGCGCGACCAGCGGTAAGACCGAGTCGGCTGCCGAGGACGACTCGCCAGCGAAGCGAGGCGGCCGCAAGACCAAGCCGGTCATGCCGTCCTGGGAAGACGTCCTGTTAGGCGTGAAATCCCAACGAAACTAACCCGCCCCCCTTCGTGAGTGGCAAGGACGTCTACCCCGAAGGGGCGCCGAAGGCGTAGGCGCTCGGAGCACTCACGACACGCTTTTCGTCGTGAGTGATCCGGGCGCCTATAGGCGCCCTTGCCACTCACGAGTCGACGGCGAAGCCGAGATGCCTTGAAGCCGGGCACGGGCCAAGCCGGGTACGACGGCCGTGGTCCCGACCGCGTGCACAGAGTGCACAGCCTCGGGGTCCTCGTGAGTGATGAGGGCGCCTATAGCCGGACTGGACCCTCACGACGGTAAAGCTGTCGTGAGTGCCCACTCCGGCTACGCCTTCGGCGCCGCTTCGCGGTAGACGCCCTCATCACTCACGAGGGAGGGTTACAGGGTGGTGGTGATCAGGCCTAGCCATGCCAGTGTCAGGCCCACTGTGGTGCCGTAGCTGATCCAGCGCCAGAAGCGGAGCCTGCTCAGCAGCAGGATCGTGGGCGCCAGGCCGATCCCCACCAGCACGTTCGCCGGGATCCAGATCCAGCCGTACGCCGTGCGCAGTGCACCGGTCAGCGCCAGGTCCAGGCCCAGCATCACCAGCGCCACGAACCCGGCCGCGGTCAGGCCGGTCGCCCACGGGGTCGGTTCCTCGTCGTCGTCCTGCCACTGGTCCGGACCGATCGGGAGCGCGTCGCCGCTGATCGGGTCGACGTACTCCACCGACTCACCCCGGACCGCGGCGACCAGTGCCGCGAGCTGCTGGCCTCGGTGGGCGATCGCCTCGGCGTCCTCCAGGGGCACCTCGCGGGCGGACGATTCCTCACCGGCGTCGGCCACCTGGCCGGCGACCCAGGCCCATTGCCGCAGCGCATGGCTCACCTCGGTGGGCAGGCCCTCGGACTCCTCCACCTCGGCGTCGAGCGGACGGCCGCCCAGCAGCGCCGTTCCCCCGGATGCCGTCAGCCGCACACCCGTCACACTAGTGGCAGCGCCGCATGGAAGGTGACCGCGGCGGCGGTGGCCACGTTGAGCGAGTCGACACCGGTGGCCATCGGGATGCGCAGCCACTCCCCTGCCGCCTCGAGTGCCTCGTCGGTCAGTCCGGGGCCCTCGGCGCCCAGCAGGACCGCGACCCGGGCACCGGCCAGGTCCGCCTTGGACAGCGGCACCGCGTCCGGGCGTGGGGTGAGGGCGAGTGTCCGCAGGCCCGCCGCCCTCAGGGTGCGCAGCGAGTCCGGCCACGGGCCGGGCAGCTCACCGAACGGCACCCGCAGCACGTGCCCCATCGAGACCCGCACGCTGCGGCGGTACAGCGGATCGGCGCAGCGCGGCCCCAGGAGCACACCGTCGATCCCGAACGCGGCGGCGTTGCGGAAGAGCGCGCCGAGGTTCTCGTGGTCGTTGACCGCCTCCAGCACGGCCAGCACTCTCGCGTTCTCGATCAGCCGGGGGACATCGACCGGTGCCGCCCGGTCCGCGACCGCCAGCACACCCCGGTTCAGGTGGAATCCGACCACCTCGGCCATCAGCTGCGCGGTCACCGAATAGACCGGCACGTCCTGATCGGCGAGATCCTCGGAAAGATCCGCGAGCCGCGCCGGCACGCCGAGAAGCGCGCGCACCGGGTAGGGCGAATCGATCAGTCTGCGCACTACCACAACACCTTCCGCGATCACCAGACCTCGGCCGCCGGGACGGTCCGGCCTGCGGTCCGCCGTGGTGAGATCGCGGAAGTCGTCGAGCCGGGGATCAGCGGGGTCCCGAACGGTGATCAGATGCGCCACACCGAGCATCGTCGCAGCTCTACCAGGCCTTATCGAGATCGACCTCAGGTTACGGAACTACAACGCCCGCATCGGAGTTGTACCTCGAAGGGCCTTGAGAGCCCGTCAACAGGGTAAGGTGTCGTGCTTCTCATCCGGTCAGCCGTAGCGGGTTGGCAGACAGTATGAAACGGTGAAAAGCCCGCCCGATTCCGGCAAGACAAGCGGCTGGGAACGCCGAGATGAGGAGGGCCGCGTGGGCCAAGACGTGGCCCGTCGATCGTTCACCCGTCACGAGCGACAGCAGTACCGGGGCAGGGTTCATCGTTGTCTGAACGCGCTGGCGACCATGTTGCGAGAAGGCGCGTTCGCGGCGGACGTCGAGGCCACCATCGGGCTCGAGGTCGAACTCAACCTGGTTGATCACCATCTCGGCCCGGCCATGCGCAACATGACCGTGCTGGACGGCGTCGACTCTCCCGAGCTCACCTCGGAGCTCGGCAGGTGGAACGTCGAGCTGAACCTGCCGCCTCGTTCGTTACCCGGGGAGCAGGGTCGCTATCTGGAGAACCACCTGCTCGATCTGTTCGCCGAGATCGAGAAGCAGGCCGAGTCGGTTCAGGCTCGTGTGCTGTCGATAGGAATCCTGCCTACCCTTACCGAGGATCATCTGGTCCCAGATTTACTATCCCCGATCAACCGGTTTCAAACCCTCAACGAACAAATTCTTTCCACCAGGGGCGAGCCGGTGCGGCTCGACATCGACGAGGGCGGCTACGGCCCCGACGAGCCGGCGGGCGATGGCCTGGACGACAACCTGGCCAAGGAACCGATCGAGCGGCTCCACATGGACTTCGACTCGATCGCACCGGAAGCCGCGTGCACCTCGCTCCAGCTGCACCTGCAGGTTCCGCCGGAGACGTTCGCCGCGCACTGGAACGCCGCGCAGTGCGTCGCCGGTGTGCAGCTCGCGGTCGGGGCCAACTCACCGTTCCTGCTCGGGCGCAGGCTGTGGGCGGAGACGCGGGTGCCGTTGTTCCTGCAGGCCACCGACGTGCGGTCGATCGAGCTGCGTAACCAGGGCGTCCGGCCCCGGGTGTGGTTCGGCGAGCGCTGGATCTCCTCGATCTTCGAGCTGTTCGAGGAGAACGTGCGGTACTTCCCCGGGCTGCTGCCGGTCGCGGAGAACCAGGATCCGCAGGTCGAGCTCGCCGAGGGCCGGGTGCCGACGCTCGAGGAGCTGCGGCTGCACAACGGCACGATCTGGCGGTGGAACCGGCCGATCTACGACGTGGCGGACGGGCAGCCGCACCTGCGGGTGGAGAACAGGGTGCTGCCGGCCGGTCCGACGGCCGTCGACATGGTCGCCAACGCGATGTTCTTCTACGGCCTGCTGCGGGTGCTCACCGAGCAGGAGGAGCCGCTGTGGGCCGGGATGCCGTTCTCGGCGGCCGAGGAGAACTTCATGCTCGCCGCGCGTGACGGCATGGCGGCAACGCTGTACTGGCCGGACGAGGGCTGGGTGGCCCCCGACCAGCTGGTGCTGCGCCGGTTGCTCCCGATGGCGGCCGAGGGACTGGCCCACTGGGGCGTCGCGGACGCGATCTCGGCGCGCTACCTGGACGTCATCGAGCAGCGTTGCATCCACAAGTGCACGGGTTCGAACTGGCAGATCAGAACGGTCGCGGCCCTGCAACGAAGAGGAGCGGACCGCCAAACGGCACTGCGCGGAATGCTGGAGCGCTACCTGGACGGCATGACGAACAACGCCCCCGTCCACACCTGGGACATCCCCGTCTGACCCCAGACCACCCGCCGCCCCACCCCACCCCCACATGGCACGAATGTGGCTTTAGGGACGTTGAACGTCCCTAAAGCCACATTCGTGCCGCGGGTTGCTGTGGTTGGCGGGGGCTGGGGATGCGGGTGGTGTTGGTGTGCAGCGGCGGGCGGGGACGGCGCGCCGCTGCGCGGTAGGCCTCCACGAGCTGCCGGGCCACCGCCGCCCGTTCGTGGCGCAGCTGGGTCGGCAGGCTCGGCAGGACCGTCGCGCCCTCGGCGACGAGCCGGGAGGTCCGGCGCATCGTGCGCGCGAAGTCGCCGGGCGCGACGTGGTAGTCGATGGACTCGATCTCCCAGGCCAGTGCCACATCCTCGAACCAGGCGTCGACCACCGCAAGTAGTTGACCGTGCACGTTGTATACGGGTGCGTTCCACACCGGTTCGGGCAGGCCCGTGCCGGACCAGAGCGTCTTCGCATCCACTTCGGCGACCGAGCGCACGCCGGCTCCGAGGTCTGCCAGGACACTCCTCGGCGTCGCGGAGCCCCGTTGACCACCGGCCGCGAGCTCGACCGCCAGCTCGGCGACCGTGCACAACTCTCGACGGATCGCATCCGCGAGCAACTCGGTCACCTGACGTGGATCCCGCACACGACGTGCGGCGTCGAGACAGGCCCTCGCCGCGGGCGCGAACCGGAGGCCGTCCATGACCGTCGCCGCGGGCAGCCGCAGGGTTCGTTCGAGCCGGACGAACTCCGACGCGCGCATCTGCCTCGAGTTCGGGACGAGCAACAGCACGGTCGGCTGTGGCGCCGGTCCCCGGCTGACGCCGTAGCGCCGACATGCCTGCAGACCCGTCACCATCGAGTCCGGCCCACCGTAGATCAGCGCGGCCGCGAGTCGCTGCGATGGCGTCGGCGGTCCGCTGTGCAGCATGATCACACCCGGCAGCAGGCGCTGCCACGGCCCGTTGTCCCGGCAGCGTCGATAGATCGATCGCCTGGGCACCCCTAGCTCTTCCAGGTCGACGGCCCGCAACACGCCATGTGGCGCGGCGTCACGTAACAGGTTCGGTTCCACGGCCCACTCCCCAGCGCGCATGGCCCAACCCAACACCAAGATCACATTCCAGGTGACCGTTTCGGCGCCGATCCGCCGGACCCCGCGGCACGAATGTGGCTTTAGGGACGTTGGATGTCCCTAAAGCCACATTCGTGCCATGTGGGCTGGAGTGCTGGGGCCAGTGAACGTTCGCGATTGCAAATGGTCTGAGCTGTTTCACCGGTAGGGCCGCGACCTCGTCCATATAGTCAGCTGGACCGGTTCCCGTTACGGAACGTATCGCCGAAGTCCGATTCTGATCACGCACAGTGGGCGAAATGCCTGGCGCAGCTTTGTTATAACTTGCGCGGGGGAGGTTCGCCCACGCCCGCGACCGTGAGGAGGCTGCCATGTTCCGCCGCAGACGGGAAGATGCCTCTCCTCGGCCACCGGCGTCGAGCGCGTGGTGGACTCCGCCCGACGGTCAGGGCGCCGAGCCTCCGCCGCTGCCCACCTCGGATCCCTTCGGCGGGTGGCCCGCGTTCCCGGCCGAGCCGGGCCGCCGGCACCCGGTCGACGACTGGGGGATGCCGCTGCCGCCCGGCGGGCAGTTCCCGAGTTCCGCGCACAACGGCGGCCCCGGCTGGGCGCCCGGTCAGCCCGACAACCTCGCGTTCCCCGGGCAGCCCTCGGCGGGCGACCCGGCGGGGACCGAGCGGATGCCGCTGCTGACCCACGACGAACAGAGCATCCAGGACGAGTTCGCCCGCTTCGGGCCGGTGGGCACCCCGTCGGACGACATGCTGGAGGCCGAGTCCTGGGGTGCCCCGCCCGCACCGGACCGCGACACCCCAGGCCCGCGCGGCGATCGCGGACGTATCTCTCGACCTCGCAGGTCCGCCGAGACGGCCGCGCCGATCATGCCGGTGGAGTACCCGATCCCAGCGCCACCGGCGCAGAGCGCGCGGCCATCCGCGCTCACCGCCCCTCCGACTGTCGCGCAGCCTCCCTCCGCGCAACCAGCGACGGCGCAGCCATCGGCCGGGCAGCCGCCACTCGCGCAGCCATCGGTCGGGCAACCATCAATCGGACAACCGCCGGTCGGGCAACCATCGATCGCGCAACCGGACTCCGGGCAGCCGCCACTCGCGCAGCCATCGATCGGACAGCCATCGATCGGACAGCCAGACTCCGGGCAGCCGGCCGTGCAGCCGCCAGTTGGGCAGCCGCCAGTTGGGCAGCCGCCAGTTGGGCTGCCGGACTCCGGGCAGCAGCCACTCGCGCAGCCATCGATCGGGCAACCATCAATCGGACAACCGCCGGTCGGGCAGCCATCGATCGGGCAACCGGACTCCGGGCAGCGGCCACTCGCGCAGCCGCCGGTCGGGCAGCTGGACTCCGGGCAGCGGGACGCGGTGACCGCACAGGCCGTCGGCATCCCGGCACAGCAGCCGATCGGGCTGGGGCTCACGATCATGGCGGAGGCGATGGAGGCCGCCGCGCTCGCCGGTGCGTTCGCCGCCGACTACCTGTCCTGGGACGAGTCCAACCCGACCCGTCGAGGTGTCGTGCTGATGCAGTACCTGCCCTCGGACGTGGTCGGCGACGCGTCGCTGCTCGGCTGGTCGGGCCGTGGCAGGCAACGGTCGGAGTTCGCGCTGCCCGGGGCGGTCCGGCCGGACGGCGAGGGCCGGTTGATCGTCGACGTCCGGGTGCGGATCACGCCGTACCGGGCGGTCGGGCAGTCGGCCGAGCCGGCGTCCGACCCGGAGGACCAGATGGAGGTCGCCGGTGTGCCCGCGGTCGCCCCGGCGCCGACCGCGCGCGGCTGGAAGAGCCTCGACTCCTACTGGGTCCGGCTGGCCGTGCCGGTGATCCGTGATCAGGGCCGTCTCGTGGTGGACACCTGGGACGAGCAGTTGGGCGATGCCCCCGAGGACGACCTCGACGAGGATTCCGCGCCGTCCACCGCGAAGCCGGTGGCACCGCCACCACCCGTCGACATCACGCCGGGCGACGCCCTGCCCACCGACACCGCGACCGCTGAGGAAGCCCCCACGCCGCGCACGAAGAAGGCCACCACCAGGACGCGCGCCTCTCGGACGACAGCCAAGAGCAAGGTCGCCGCGACACCCGGGGACGCCAGGTGAGTGCTCTGCGCGCGCCGAGGGTCGCCGGCATCGCGGGCGGCGTGGGCACGACAACCGTCGCCACCGCGCTACGCGGCTACGACCGGGGTCGTGCCGCCGACGAGGGTGTCGAGGTGCTGGTCTGCCGCTCGACCGGGATGTCACTGCACGCGGCGGCCTCGGCGGTCACCTGGCTGGTGGAGAACGGTCGGCAGCGTCCGGTGCTGGTGGTCAACGCCGACCTGCCGGGTCCGCTACGTGGTCCGTTGCGTGCCCGGATCCGGATGGTCGAGCCGCAGGTGGCCGGGCTGATCGTGCTGCCCTACGTCGTGCACTGGCGGGAACAGGCCGATCCGCTGGCCGAGGCGGCCCGGCTCTCCGAATGCTCGATCGACCAGCTGCCGCGGGGCCTGCGCGGTTACGGCGAGGGCATCGCCGCGATCGCCGAGACGGTGCTGCGCTCCGGAATGCTGCGGACCGGTGTCGAGCGGCCGGGTGGCCCGCACACCTCGCCGCCGCTCAACCGGACGACCGGTCCGCACACCTTCCCCGGCATGAGCCACGACCCCGGCCCGATCAGCGGGCCCATCGGCAGCCCCGGCCCCGGCACCGGGCCGCAACCGCTCGGCGGACTCTCCCATTTCGACCTGGTCGCGGGCGGTGCCGCCTCGGTCGGTCTCGGAGGTTCCTGATGCACACCCCACCGCCCCAGGCCCCACCCGGCCTCGGTGAGCCGGCCACCCAGTTCCTGGGGTGGCGCGCGCTCGTCGCCGGGACGCTGTGCCCCGGCATGATCGTGATCGGCAGGCGCCGGCGCGGCGGGTTCGCAGGGGAAGGCCTCACCGGTTCGGTCCGGGTGCTCGACTGCTCGGCGCCGGCCACGCTCGTGGTCGCCTCGGTCGGTGCACAGTGAGCATGGCGCTCGTACTCGCGGCGGCGGAGCCGGGACAGTCGTTCGTCGCGATCGTGGAGTCGGCGGCCCGAGCGGCGGCCGCGCTCGTCGGCGATGCGAGCACCTGGTGGACGGTGCCCAGCAGCACGCTGCTCACCCCGGCCGTGCTCGGTGCGCAGAACGCGTTGCGGCCGTTGTTGCTGCTCCTGCTCACCGCGTCGGTGCTGGTCCAGTCGATCCGGATCATCATGATGCGCAAGGGTGAGCCGCTGTTCGCGGTGGTCGGCGGGCTGTTCCGGTTCGCGGTCGCCGCGGCGCTCGGGATCACCGTGCTGCAGGGCGCGCTGTGGGCCGGCGACGTACTGGCGACGAGCCTGCTCGGGTCGAGCGCCGTCGACTTCGGCACGACGATGCGCGAGGCGCTCACCGCGCGCCGGGGTGGCATGAGCGAGCCGTTCCTGACGCTGCTGCTGTCCGTCGCGGTGTTGCTGCTCGCGGCCGCGCAGTGGATGGCGATGGCGCTGCGTCAGATCGGGCTGCTCGCGGTTGCGGCCACGCTCCCGCTCGCCGCCGCCGGTTCGCTCACCGCGAGCACCCGGGGCTGGCTGTCGCGGCTGATGCCGTGGGCGTTCGCGCTCGTCGTCTACAAGCCGGCGGCGGCGCTGATCCACGCGGTCGGCGAGCAGTACCTCAGGCAGCTGGCCGAACCGGGAGGCGCGGGTGTGGGCACCGTACTGACCGGGATCGTGGTGCTCGCGCTGGGTGTGGCGGCGCTGCCGATCTCGCTGCGGCTGCTGTCCTGGTCGTCGGTCCGGATCGCTGCCGGTGGTGTCTCACCCGACGCGATGGCGGGTGCGCTCGGCGCCGTCCGGTTGACCGCGCGCGGCTCGACGTCGTCCTCGGTGCGGCTGGCCACGCTGATGGAGAACTCCGGCCCCGGCACGTCACACCGGTTGATCACCGGCGCCCGCACGCCGGTCACCGGAACGCATCGCGCGGAGGAGCCGCCGGCGCCCTGGCAACCGGCCCCGATAGCGCGACGAGCACGACCCCTGTACCCGAGCGGACCACCCCGAGGAGACCGATGACCGCCGAGGAACCCCGGCTCTACGGGCATTGGCGTGCCGAGCGCGGCTGGGGCGTCGGCGCGCTGGGTACCGGCCAGACGGTCATCGTGTTCGTCGCGGTGCTGGCTCCGGTGCTGATCGCCTCGTTCGCCCCACGGGCCGCCCTGGCGCTGGCGCTGGTCTCGGTGATCGTCGTGGTCGGGGTGACGGTCCGGGTGAACGGCTCGACCGCGGTCGAGGCGATGACCAGGCGGTTCCGGTTCAGCAGCGCACGTGCGAAGGGTTGGACGGAGCTGTCCGGCGGGCTCATCACCGAGCATCCGCGGATGCACGACCTACCCGGGGTCATGGCGCCGCTGGTCGCGCTGGACACCGAGGACGGCCGGGGTGGCCGGCAGTGCCTGGTGCTCGACCGGAGCACCGGCACCCTGTCCGCCGTGCTGCGGTCCGCGCCGGCCGGCCTGGACCTCGCGGACCGGGCGAGCGCCGACGAGTGGGTGGCCTGCTGGGGTGCCTGGCTCGCCGACCTGGGGCACCGGCCGGTGATCCGGCACATCGCGGTCACCGTCGACACCGCGCCCGGCGGTCTCGCCGACACCGACTACCTGCGGGCCCGCATGTCCCCCGACGCGCCGCCGCTGGCCCGGGACATGATGACCGAGCTGATCGAGCTCACCCCCACGACCTCGGCGCAGACCGACTGCCGGGTCACCATCACGCTCGACCCCAACCGTGCGGCGCCGCGGCCGAGGGACCTGCTGGCCTCGGTCGCCGAGGTCACCCGCTGGTTGCCCGGGCTGGAGGCCGGTCTGTCCGCGTGCGGTGTCGCGGTGCTCGGCCGAGAGTCGGTGTCCGGGCTGACCGCGCGGGTCCGTTCCGCGTTCGACCCAGTGGCCCGCGAGGCGATCGCCCGGCAGGGCGAGCAGCAGCAGCTGCGGCAGTGGGCGCAGGCCGCGCCGGTCGCCGCGCAGGAACTGTGGGACTGCTACCAGCACGACTCGGGGCTCTCGGTGTCCTGGGCACTGCGGGAGGCGCCGCGCCAGGCGGTCAGCTCGCGGGTGCTGGTGCCGTTGCTGGCGCCGGGGCCGTATCCGCGCCGGGTCAGCCTGCTGTACCAGCCCTACCCGGCCGACCAGGCCGCCGCGCGGGTGGAGAGCGAGATCAACGCCGGTCAGATCCGGCAGGCCTGGTCACAGCGCACCCGCCGGGACGAGACCCAGCGCGAACGCGACGACCGGGAACGCGCGATGCAGGCGGCGCGCGAGGAGGCCGAGGGCGCGGGCGTCGGTCGGCTCACCGTCTACGTGACGACCACCGTGACCGACCCCGAGGAGCTGCCCGCCGCGGTCGCCGACGTCGAGCAGCGCGCCGGCGCCGCCAAGCTGCGGCTGCGTCGCATGTGGGGCGCGCAGTCCACCGGGTTCGCCGCGGGCCTCGGCGTCGGCCTGAACCCGAACGAGCTCGCCACGAGAGGACGAGGCAGATGACGCCACCGTCCGTCCGACGAAACCCCAGGTCACAACCCGTGAGTGAGTTGGGCTGCCAGGGCAGCCCAACTCACTCACGGGTTGGAGGTGGGGCGTGATCGACTACCAGAGTGTGTTCGGGCGGCCTGTTCCCCGGGCGTGGGGCTGGCCGGTGGCCGGTGGCGGACGGGCGCCGCACGTCGAGGGCGGTGAGCTGTACGCGGGCACGAGCAGCCAGCTGTGCGGGCTGTTCCCGTTCGCGGTCAGCTCCGGGACCTCGGTGCGTGGCGTGCCGATCGGCAGGCACCTGCTGACCGCTGAACCGGTCGGTCTCGACCCGGCCGAGTGGCTGCGGCAGGGGCTGGTGTCCAACACCGGAGTGTGGGTGCAGGGCCAGCCCGGTATCGGCAAGTCGGCGATCATCAAGCGGATGATCACCGGGCTGGTCGCCTTCGGCGGCGCCGCGGTGGTCCCCGGCGACGTCAAGGGTGAGTACAGCCATCTGGTGGAGGCGCTCGGCGGGTCGGTGTGGCGGGTCGGTCGTGGCCTGCACTCGCTCAACCCGCTGGACTCGGGTCCGCTGCGGGCCGAACTGGCCGCCGCGGTCGGTTCGGCGCGTGAGCAGCTCGCCGAGACGGTCCGGGTGCGGCGGTTGACGTTGCTGGAGGCGCTGGTCTCGATCGTGCGTCGAGGTGACGTCGACGTGACCGAACGGCGGCTGCTTGGCTGCGCGCTGGACGCCGCCGTCCGAGCGGGCGAGTACTCCGCGACGCCGGCCGAGCCGCTGGTCCCGGACGTGCTGCGGGCGCTCGGCGAGGGCAGCGAGCAGCTGCGTTCGATCGCGGCCAGCCCCGACGTCCCCGGCTACCACCGGGCGGTCCGCGAGCTGGTCAACACCCTGGCGCTGCTGTGCGACGGCACGATCAGGGGCATCTTCGACCGCCAGTCCACGGTCACCTCGGACCTCGACACCCCGGCGCTGTCACTCGACCTGTCCGCACTCGACGACGATGACGACGACGCGCTCGCCGCCGGCATGCTGTGCTCGTGGGCCTGGTCCACCGCAGTGATCGACGGCGCGCGCGTCCAGCGGCACCCGGACCGCCCGCAGCGCACCGTGGCGGTCGTACAGGACGAGCTGTGGCGCGCGCTGCGCGTCGCGCCCGGCCTCGTCGAACGGTCCGACCGGATCACCAGGTTGAACCGGCACCGGGGTGTCATCTCGTTCCAGATCACGCACTCGATGGACGACCTGGAAGCGCTGGCCACCTCGACCGACCGGGCCAAGGCGCGGGGCATGGTCGCCCGCAACGCGACCCTGATCCTGGGCGGCATGCCGGAGCAGGAGCTGGACCAGCTGCGCCGGATCACCCCGCTGTCGGACGGTGAGGCGGCGCTGGTCACCTCGTGGGCGGCGTCTCCCACATGGGTCGGCGGTGCGCTGCACCCTGGACGGGGCAAGTACCTGATCAAGTCGGGTGAGCGGATCGGGCTGCCGGTGTCGCTGCGGCTGACCCCGAACGAGCTCGCCCTGTACGACACCGACGGCGTGTTCGCCGCGTCCGACCAGGCGGGGCGGCTGGCCGCGACGCTCGCTGCGGCCGGTTAGCGCTGATGGTTCGGGGGATCGGGCTCGTCGCGCTCGGCATGGTCGCGCTGCTGGTGTTGCTCATCATCGGTGCCGCGCAGGACGACGACGGCGGACCGGAGCTGTCCGGGGTCAACGCCGAGGTGCTGCCGGAGCTGGCCAGGTCGATGCTGCCGGTGATCAACGACGTCCTCGACCACCAGTGCCCCGAGCTGCCCGCGGTGTGGGTGGTCGCCGAGGTCATGGCCGAGTCCAGCTGGAACCCGCACGCCTGGAGCAACGACAGCAACGGCGGCGCCGCCGGCCTGTACCAGATCAACCAGAGCAACTGGATGGCCGCCGGCGGGCAGGCCTGGGGTGGTTCGCCACCGCCGCCGGGCGCGGACATCTACCAGCCGGAGACCCAGCTGCGGGTGGGCATCCCGTGGGTCTGCGCGAACCTGCGCGCGGTCACCGGGCACCTGCGCGACACCGGCAAGGCCACGTCCCCGCTGGACGCGATGCTGGTCTGCCACATCGCCGGCTGCGGTCGGGTGACCGGCAGCGCGACCGGGATTCCGGCGCCCGGCGAGGCCGGTTGCGGCGGTGGCTGTGTGTCGTTGATCCACCGGTACTTGAACAACATCCACCGGTTCGTCGAGAAGTTCAGCGCCCCACCGCCGGTTCCCGCACCGGATGTCGTTCCGAGGATCGAGCCGGACGCCAGGGCCGCGTCGGTCGGTAGCGGGCTCGCCATGGAGACGCTCGGGGGCGTCACGACGGCCGCTCTACCGGCCGCGCCGATGACGTTCGCCGGACCGGCCGGCGGTGGGTGCACCCAACAGGACCCGACCAGCCGGGGCTGCCTGACCCCGGCCGCCCGGTGGGCGCTGGACCAGCAGGTCGCCGCGTTCGGAGCCGTTCAGCACGGCCCGACGCTGGCCAGCGCCGGGTGCTGGGACGCGCACGCCTGGAACCCGGGCAGCGACCACGCGAAGGGCCGCGCGTGTGACCTGTTCCCTGGCACGAGCGGCCAGTTCGCCGCCGGGACGGAACTGGCCAGAGGCTGGCGGGTGGCGAACTGGTTCCGCCGCTACGCGGGCCAGCTGCACGTCGCCTACGTCATCTGGCAGGGCCGCTACTGGCAACCGGGCGATGCCGACCAGGGCGGCTGGGGCGAGCGCTACGACGGAGGCGGGATCTACAACGTGAAGGACGCGACCGGCGGCCACTACGACCACGTCCACGTGAGCTTCGCTCAATGAGCGGCGACCGGACTCCCCTGGTTCTCGGCGTGGCCGGCACGGTGCTGGTCGGACTGATCTGGTGGCTGATCGCCGGCGGTGGCGCGTCGTCGCGGCCCGATCCGGGCGGGGCGATGTTCAGCCCGGCCGAGCGGGACATGCTGAACGCGGCACCGGTCGGTCCGGGTGCGGCGCCGGCACCGCCGGACGCCTCGGTCGACTTCACCGACCCGCGCGCGGTGGCACGCGCCTATGTCGTCGCCGGCTACAGCGTGCGGGGCAGTGATGCGGGACGAACGAACCGGCGTGGCACCCCGTACGCGGCCCCGGGCAGCCCGCCGAACGAGGTCGGCGTGCTGCCGCTGACGACACCGCCCACCGGCCGGCGCAGCACGGCGACGGTGACGTCGGTGGACCAGGTGGCGGGCGAGCCGACGGACACCCGGCGCGGCTATCGGGTCGGGTACCGGTCGGCTGAGGTGACCGACGGCGCAGCCGAGCCCGAGGACCGGCGGTTCACCTCGGTCCACAACCGGTACCTGGTGCTGGAACGCCAGTTCGACGGCCGCTGGCTGGTCACGGTGGACTCCGCTGAGTCCCAGGTGGGCGAGCCGTGACCGGATTTCACCAAACGCCCACGGGCGCGACGGTCCGCGCTCTACCGTTCGTGAGTGCCAGATCGAAGGGGGTCGTGTAGGTGAGCGAGACCGATGAGACCTCCGGCCGGGGCCGCAGGCAGCGCATCAACATCTTGCCCTGGGTCGCGGACGAACCCGGTCAGGACGACGAACCCACGTCGCCTCCGGGTCGGCGGGTACCGCCGAGCGGCCTGATCGCCGCGCCGAGTCCCGGCGCCGCCGAGGTGCCTCTGACCCCTGAGCCGTGGCTGCCGCCGGTTCGACGCGTACAGCCATCCGCCGGGGGGCCCGTTCCCGGCTGGCCGTCGGCGCCGCCGCATCAGCCGCCCTACGGCACCGTCCCCGCCGAGGGCTTCGCCGCACCCGCCGGGTGGAACACCCCCGGCCCGTCTGCCACCGCAACCCCACCAAGCGGCTGG
>NZ_KE386837.1:24009-72791 GCF_000429025.1 Actinospineispora spinosispora DSM 44797 | reverse complement strand
CCGCCCGACCGCACCGCCCACACCGACGGCTCCGCCGCACCCGCCGGATGGAACACCCTCGCCCCGTCGGCAAGCGCAACCCCACGAGAAGGCTGGATCCCGCTGGCGGCACCGCCCTACGGCACCGTCCCCGCCGCGCCGCCTCCTCGATCACCGGGTGCCTGGGCGCCACAGGCGCCGCCACCGCCGCCACCGTGGGCCTCCAGCGCGCCGGGACCGAGGTGGGGTGCTCCGACCGAAGCACCATGGCCGCCGGCTCCGGAACGACCGCCCGTTCCGTCCGGCACGGATGGCAACGTCGTCGGGCTGGAACAGCCCGCGCAGTGGGGTCACATCCCCGCGCCGTCCGGGCCTCGGCAACAGGCCCCCGAACCGGCACCGGCGGTCCGGCCGGTCGAGCAGCGTCCGGCGGAACCCGAGGTGCGGGAGCTGCCGAGCCGTCGCCGGATCACCGCCGACGCCATCAGCCACGAGCGGATCCTCGGGCCGGACCAGGTCGTGCCAAGGCATGGTTGGCGCGCCCGGGTGCACGCCGCGACCGGGGGCCGGTTGAACGTCGGTCCGGGCGCGGGCGAACGGCGCTACCAGGAGCTGCTCGACCGGGTGCGCCGACCGCTGCACGGTTCGAGCCAGATCGCGATCAGCTCGATCAAGGGCGGGGTCGGCAAGACCACGGTCGCCGCGTGCCTGGGTCTGCTCATGGCCGAGTACCGGGGCGACGGTGTGGTCGCGCTGGACGCCGATCCCGACGCCGGGACCCTGGCCGACCGGCTGACCGGCGAGCCGACCCGCACGGTGCGTGATCTCCTCGGCAACCTGGACACGATCGGCTCGCTCAGTGATTTCAGCGAGTTCACGACGCTGGCCGGGCGGCTGCGGGTGCTGGCGGGCGAGCAGGATCCGGCGATGGGCGAGGCGTTCCGCCGCGACGAGTACGAGCAGGTCTGCCAGACCCTGACCCGCTACTTCCCCATCGTCATCACCGACTCGGGCACCGGCATGGTGCACGACGTCATGCGCGGAATCCTCACCTCGGCGGACCGGCTGGTCGTCGTCGGCTCACTCACCGTCGACGGTGCGAGCCGGGCCAGCAAGACGCTCGACTGGCTGCTCGCGCACGGCCACGAGCAGCTGGCCGACGAGGCGATCCTGGTGTTGTGCAGCGACCGAGGCAGTGCCCGGGTCGACCGCCGGCAGCTGCGTGACCACTTCAACCTGCGCTGCAACGACGTCATCGAAATCCCCGCCGACGAACACCTCTACTCAGGCGGAAAAATCGAGGCGTCCCTGCTCGCCCCGTCGACCCGAGAGGCGTTCCTGAACCTGGCTGCGGTGGTCGCCGACGGCTTCCGCTGACCCGCGTCCCATGATCACCACCGCCTGAGGGCTGTTCTGTCGCGCGAAAACAGCCCTCAGACGGTGGTGATCATGGGGCTGGCGCCGGTAGTCAGATCGGCTGCCAAGCGGGGGTCGTGTCGGTGACCCGGCCGAAGACGGCGTCGGCGAAGTGGATGCCGTAGCCGAGGGTGTCGGGTTTGCGCAGCTCGGCGACCAGGCGGTGACGGAACTGGGCGGACTGGGCCATGTCGACGTCCACCGCGGCGGACCAGTCGGGGTGGTCGACCTGGATCGCGCAGTGCAGCGCGTCGCCGAGGACGATCAGCCGCTGGTCGCCCGAGGTGATCACGTAGGACGTGTGGCCCGCAGTGTGGCCGGGGGTGAGCATCGCGGTCACACCGGGCCAGATCTCCTGCCCGTCGGTGACCGTGCGGGCGCGCGGGGCTAGCGCGTCGACCATTTCCTCGGTCAGGCCGTCGCGGGTCGCCCATTCCGGCGAGGTCAGGACGTAGTCGGCGCCGGTGAACGCCGGCCGGTCGCTGCCGGGCTCGGGGTGCCAGGCCCAGCCGATGTGGTCGGGGTGCAGGTGGGTGATCGCCACCGTCTCGATCTCCGACGGCGCGCGCCCGACCTTCGCCAGGTTGTCCAGCAGCGCTCCGCCGTGGCCCGCGCCGACCGGGCTGTCCGGTTCCGCGGTGATGGTCTCCGGACCGAGCCCGGCGTCGATCAGCAGCGCTCGGCCGTCGCGCTCCACGAGCAGGCCGCCGATGCTGGCGACCAGGTTCCCCGACTCGCTCAGGTACTCGGGATGCGCGCGCCACACCTCGTCGGTCGTGTCCGGCAGCCAGCGGCGCGGGACCAGCTCCACGACACCGTCCGGGACGTAGGTGAGGGTGGTGTCGCCCAGGGTCAGCGTCTGGAGCCCGGCCGGCCGCCGCAGCCGGTCGTTCTGGAAGGTCGTCATGCGGGTCACGTTATGCTTCTAGCTTGAATGATTCAAGCTAGAAGTTTTAGAAACGCGGTTAAGCTGGAGGTATGACCGCCACCGAGCCCCAGGTTGTCGCAGAGCGCCAGCTCTGCGGGCTGGTCAACGACCTCTCCCGACAGATCGCCGACCACGTCCGCGAGCGCGCGGTCACGCTCGGCCTCACCGCACCCCAGGCGACCGCGTTGCGTGAGCTCACCGGTCCGATGACCATGAAGGACCTCGCCGACCGAATGAGCTGCGAGCCGTCCAACGCGACGTTCATCATCGACAAGCTGGAGCAGCAGGGTCTGCTGACCAGGCAGCCACATCCCGGCGACCGGCGCGCGAAGCAGCTGGTTCTCACCGACAAGGGCACCGAACTGCGCGGACGCCTCCTGGAGCTGCTCCAGCAGCAGTCACCGCTCGCCGGGCTCAGCCAGGAGGAGCAGGCAACCCTCCAGGAGCTGCTGCTGCGCGCTGTTCAATGACCCCGTCACGTAACAAAGCCCCGGCCGGCGAGGTAACCGGACGGGGCTTCGCTACATTCCCGAACTGACGCGCCGCTCCCACCACGAAGCGACTTCCTTAAGTTAGCCTACCCTTGCTTGACGCGCAAGCGCCCTGATCGACTCGATGCTGTGGCCAGCACGGATCCGCCCAGGATTAGCCCGAACGAGGCAACGATGGTCGCGGTCAACGGTTCCCCGAGGACCAGCACGCCCGCCGCGACCGCCACCGCCGGGTTGATGTAGGTGAAGACCATCGCCCGTGCCGTGCCCACCTCCCGGATCAACGCGAAGAACGCCACGAACGCCAACGCCGTGCAGACCACCGCCAGCACGAGGACCGACGCCACGACCTCGGCGGACGGCCACCGGGTCGGCCAGGTCAGGACCGCGGCGGGTGTGTAGACCAGCGCGGCGAACCCGAGGCACACGGTGGTCATCACGAAGTTCGGCACCTCGGCGAGCTTGCGGGCCGCGATGATCGGCGCGATCGCATAACCGACGACCACCAGGAGCATCTCGCCGACCGCCAGCGCGCTGTCTCCGTGCACAGCGGGCGCGGCGAGCACGACCACGCCGACCGCCCCGATGACCAGCCCCGCCCACCGCGTCCGGCTCAGCTGCTCCGAGTCCGGGAACAACCTGCTGATCAGCACTCCCACGATCGGCACGGCGGCGATGATCAGCCCGGCGAGTGAGCTGGTCAGGTGCCGTTCGGCGTCGGAAAGCAGGTACCACGGCCCGATGATCTCCAGCGCGGCGAACCCGAGCAGCGGCAGCCAGTGCCGGCGCACCACGTCGCGCGCCGCCGTCCAGCCGACGCGCGCGGCCAGCGGCACCAGCAGCAGTGCCCCGATGCCGGTCCGCAGGAACACCAGCATCGGCACGGACAGCTCCCGCACCGCCACCTTGATGAACAGATAGTTGATGCCCCACGCCAGACACATCGCCGCGAACAGCAGCCAGCCACGCCTACTCACCCGGTCAGGATGACGCGGAGCGCCGCCGCACGTCTTGAACGCTGTTGCGGTACGCGGCGGGCGTCACCATCAGAACCCGCCGGAACCACCGCGTCAGGTGCGCCTGATCCGCGAACCCGACCTCGGTGGCGACCTCGGCGGGCCGCCCACCGCGCTCCAGCAGCGTCCGCGCCCTGGCCACCCGATGCTGCGCCAGCCACGCGTACGGGGGCATGCCGACCTCGTCGGTGAAGGCACGCAGCAGCTGGTAGCGGGACAGTCCGTGCTCGGCGGCCAGTTCGGCGAGCGTCGGCGGTTCGAGCAGACCGTCGGCCAGCCGGGCCATCACCGCGGCGGCGAGGCCCCGACGAGCGCGCACGGCGGCCCTGGGTCCGGACGCGTGCCGGGCAACGAGGTCACCGAACACCGCGACGAGCTGTGACTCCCCTTCCAGGCCGTCGCCGCCCGCACCGAGCATCCGGTGCGCGTCGGCGAGCCGCCGAGCGAGGTCCGGGTCGTACACGACCGGCTGCGCGAAGTGCGCCTCGCCCACCAGCGACGTCGCCGGATACATGACCCGGTAGGTGAAGCAGTCGACCTCGGCCGGACCGCCCGTGTGGGCCTCGCCCGGTTCGAGCACGACGACGCTGCCCGGACCGGAGTAGTGCACGCCGCCCCGGTAGGAGATCGCCTCCAGCCCACCGGTGCACGTGCCGATCGCGTACTCGCCGTGGCTGTGCCGTGCGAAGTCCCGTACGACCTTGGCGTGCAGCAGGTCCAGCGACGGTCCGGCGGGCACCGAGACCCTCGACCACACCGCCCAGTCCTTCACTGGTCAACCATAAAGCCGGGGATCCCGCCGGCGTCATCCCTTCTGCCAAGATGCCGAAATGGGGGGAACCGCACGCGGCAAGCGCCGCCAGCTGGGCAGACGGCTGAAAGTGCTGCGCAACCAGATGGGCCTGACGACCGACGAGGTCGCCATCCGGATGGAGATGTCGAGCAGCGCGCTCAACCGCGTCGAGCTGGGTGGGCCGATCAACATCCACGCGCTGCGCAGCCTGCTCGACCTTTTCGGCGTGACGTACGACCGCTGGCCCGAGTTCGAGAACATGCTCCGAGCGGGAGCCGAGCGGGGTTGGTGGCACGCGTTCGGCCTCAAGGACAAGGGCTACGTCCCGTTGGAAGCGGACGCCACGCTCGTCCGTGAGTACAACCCGATCGCCCTGCCCGGACTCCTCCAGACCTCGGACTACGCGAAGGCGCTGTTCACTGGGTCCGGCGAGCTCCGCAGCGACGAGCGGTTACGCAATGACATCGCGGTGCGCATGATCCGACAGAAGCGGCTGACCTCGACGGACGATCCGATCGAGTTGATCTCGGTGATCCCGGAATCGTTGCTTCATCAGCGGATCGGCAGTCTGAAGCTGATGGACAAGCAACTCGCTCACCTGATCAAGCTCGCCGCGCTCGACACGGTCACGTTGCAGGTGATTCCCAGCGAGGTCGGCGCACATCCTGCGATGTCCGGCATGTTCATCCTGCTCAGCTTCGACGACCTCGGTGAACCCGACGTCGTCTATGTCGAGCATGCGGTCGGCGCGGTCAATTCGGACAAGGAGGCTCTAGTCGAAGGCGCTACACTCAAGTTCGAGCAGCTGCGGGCGGTGGCGCTGAGTCCAGAGGACTCGATTGCGCTGATCCGCAAGATTGCAGAACAGCCATGATCGGAGAGACCTCGTGGACCTCACCGGCGCCCGGTGGCGCAAGAGCAGCTTCAGCGGCAGTAATGGCGCATCCGACGGCTGCATCGAGGTCGCGTTCCTGACCGGCGGCCAGGTCGCGCTGCGCGACTCGAAGGACCTCGCGCTCACCCCGCACGTCTACGACACCGCCGAGTGGCACCGGTTCGTCGCGGGTGTGCGCGCCGGCGATTTCTGATCGCACCCGGTTTCGCCGTTCCGCCCCACCCGATCGTTCGACCTGGCCATACTCGGCTGACGCTCGCCGAGCCGATCAGGAGAACGACGTGGATTTCGCTACGACGCCGGACGCGCTGAGGGCCTCCGGTAGCGCGGCAGCCGAAGCGGTGACGGCGTTGCGTGGCGCGGACTGCTGGAGCCCCGTCGCGCAGGTCGCCGCCGCGCTCCCCGGAGCGACCGCCGCAAGCGCCGCCGGTGCCTATGTGAGCGCATGGACCACCTACTTCACCGGCTGGTGCAGCACCGCCGAGCAGCACGCCCGCTCGCTGGGTGCCTCGGCAGAGGCCTATCTCGCCACCGAGCAGCGCAACACCACCGCGCTCACCGGGGATCCCCAGGTGAGCCGTGAACTCAACGCGATCACCCGGGCGCTGGGCTGATGCCCACCCTCGGCGAGGTCAAGCGCTGGAACGCCGGCGTTCTCGACCAGATCGCCACCACCCTGCGGCAACGCCAGCAGATGCTGGTCCACTCCGGCGACGCGTTCACCAGAGCGCTGCCGGTGCCGGGCTGGTCCGGGCAGGCAGCAGATCAGGCCTCGGCGCAGCACAAGACCCTCACCACGTGGCTCGACCAGGCCGTCGGCGGGGTCGCCATCGTCGGCAAGTCGCTCGCACAGGCCTCCGATGCCATCCCGGCCGTGCAGACCGCGATCGGCAACGCCGAGGAACTGGCAGCCAGGTACGGCTTCCTGGTCGGCGAGGACGGCATGATCAGCGACCGCTACGCGGGAACCGTCGTCCCGCCGGAGCTGCACCCCGAGGACCGGCTCCGGATCCACCGTCAGATCGCCGACGAGATCGCCCAGGCCCTGCGCACCGCCACCGACATCGACAACGACCTGGCCTCGGTGTTCCAGCGAGCCCAACGTGGTGACTTCGGTGCCGACGCGGCCGGCCCCACCGAGGCAGCGGCGGCCGGTACGGCGGACCCCGGTCTGACCCTCCCCGACCCGCCACCCGCCGGCACCCCCGCGCAGAACGCGGGCTGGTGGGCGTCGCTGTCCCCCGCCGGGCAGGCCATCCTGGCGAAGCAGAACCCGGCCTGGCTCGGCAACCTCGACGGCATCCCCGCCGCCACCCGAACCGCGATCAACCAGAACCGGATCGGCCTGGAGACAACCGCCCTGACCGCGCAGCTCAACGACGCCACGGCGCGCAACGACACCAGCGCCGTCAACACCCTCCAGGCGAAACTCGACTCGGTGAAGGCCGTCGAGTCGACCATGAGGCTCCCGGGCCGCCAGCTGCTGACGTTGGACACCACTGGTAAGCGAGCCAAGGCAGTGGTCGCTGTTGGCGATGTGGACAGGGCCGAACACGTTGCGGTGTTCACTCCTGGCCTCACCAGCACGGTGGACGGTTCGTTGGAGGGCTACGACCGGAACATGTACGACCTCCAGCGGAAGGCCCAGAACCTCGCCGACAACCACGGCGACGGCGGCAAGGTGGCAACCGTGACGTGGATCGGATACGACGCGCCGCAGCTCGCCGGTCTGGTCAACGGGGAGGATTCGGTAGCGTCCGATCATCTCGCCCAGGTCGGCGCACCCAAACTGACCAGCTTCCTCAACGGCGTCGGCGCGACGCACGACGTTGCTGACCGGCCACTGCACCTCACCGCACTCGGACATTCCTACGGCAGCCTCACGACAGGAGTCGCTCTGCATCAGGACACACCGGTCAAGGACGCCGTCGTCTTCGGCTCGCCAGGCATGGATGCCGAGCAACGCTCCGACCTGCACGTTCCCCAGGGCCACCTCTACGCGGAATGGGCGAACGGCGACCCGGTGCCATTGCTGAACTCGAACTTCGGTGTCTCGCCCTACGAATGGGGAGCCCCGTCGGATCCGCTGAAAGACGTCCACGAGCTGGCGACCGGGGACGCCGTCGATGTCGATGGCAAGCCACTCACCGCCGTGTACGGACACACCGATTACCTGGAAGAACGCAGTACCAGCCAGTACAACATGGGTGTGATCGTCGCCGGTCGCCCTGACCTACGGATCAAGGACGACTGATGCGTTTCCGGGCCACGACCCGAGCCCTGTGTGCGCTGGCCGTCGTGTCCGCGACCCTGACCACCTCGTGCAGTCTGCTGGAATCCGAGGCCACCGTGAAGCAACGCCAGTTCGCCACACTCATGCAACGCCCCGACCTCGACCAGGCCATCTCCCACTACGGGGAGATGCTGACGACGATCCGCACCCAGCTGAGCATGACATTCCCCAGGTTCTCCTGGTCGGTGCGTCAGCAGGAGGGCCGCGCGGGATGCGGCGCGGATTTCGACGAGGTGAACCGTCGCCTCTCGGCCCATGACGCGCAGACTGCTGGTCTACCCACCTGGGCCTCGAAAGGCGGGTTCACGGATGAAGAGTGGGCGCGGGCGGTGGCGATCGTCGGCGACATCGCGCGCCGCTACGGGTTCGACGTCCCACAGCTCACGGTCGACCGCCCCGGTGATCACAGCATCGAGCTGAGCGACAGGTACAAGGCCAGCTTCACGTTCAGTTCGGCGGTCAACACCTCGTTGCTGCTCATCACCGGCTGTCATCTCACTCCCGAAGCTAAGCGGCGCGGTGTTCCGGCGTCCGAAGCCACGTACTGAGAAGCGCCGGCACCGGATCTTGATCGGGCGGTAGGGCGCGGGCTATAACTTGGCCTGAGCGATGGCGAGAGGGGCGATTTGGCGCGGGTACCGCAGCGGGCACCGGAGGTCCTCAGCTTCTGGCGGGCCATCGAGGCGCTCGGTCCGCCCCGGCTGCCCGAGCGCGGCGCCGAGGAGCACGTGCTCGATCTCGGTCCCGACGATGTGGCCCCCTGGGATGACGCCGACCAGCCGAGCGGGCACTTCGTCGTGTACGGCGGCCTGTTCTCGTCGGCCAGGCTGGAGCAGCATCTGGCGGACGTCTTCGGGCCGGATCTGAGCTACCGGGACGTCGCACCGTCCGGTGACACCGCGCTGTTCGCGTTCACGCTGGACAGCTCCGGGCGGCTGGTCCCCGGTTCCGCAGCGCTGTCCGCCTGCGCCTGGGCCGTCGGCAGGACCGAGGCGCCCGGTCCGAACAAGCCGAACTGGCTGGACGGTCTGGAGAGCGACGAGCAGGGGTTCGCCCTGGTGCTCGACCGGCTCGCCAGCGGTGAGGCGCCGGGGCAGGTCGCGGGTGGTCCGGCGGTCGAGGCGGCTCGGACGTTCGCGCGCAGCCAGTCGCTGGTCGGTGAGCTGCAGGTCCGGGCGTTGCACCGGTTCGCCGACAATCTGGCCGACGCGCTCGGCGTGGCCGGATCGTTGCGGCCGTCGGGGGTGCGGGTGTTGCGCCACGACCGGCCGGCCACCAGGGGGCGGGCGCCGTTGAACAGCCCCGCGACGCCGGATCTGCGGTTGGTCGCTCGCGCGCTGCGGTCCGACGACATCGGGTCCGCGCTGGCCGACTACCTGACCGACAGCCACCAGATCGACACCGGACGGCGGGTCGACGTCCGCGACGCTGCCTCGCAGCTGCTGACCGCGGTCGAGCCGAAGCAGCTGTCCGCCGGTCGGTGGCCGAGTGACGCCGGTGCGCCGCTGTTGTTCGGGCAGCAGCTCGCGGCGAGCCAGATTCGCCGGGAGCTGCACCGCTCCGGCGGACTGTTCACGCTGCACGCACCGCCGGACACCGGAAGGGCGGCGGTGTTGCGTGAGGTGATCGCCGATGTCGTGGTCGAACGGGCGCGCCATCTCGCGGCGTTGAGCAGCCCTGAGGATGCGTTCACCGAGATCGCCGGTCGGGTCGATCTCGGTGACGGGACCACGACGGTACGGAAGGTCCGGCCGGTGCTGGCCGGTTCCGAGATCGTCCTCGCCGTCTCCGACGATGCGCCGACCCAGCACCTGACCGTCACAGCCGACCACGTTCTGGTCGCCGAGCTGCACGACACCACGGACTTCGTCACCCGGCTGTGGGTCGGCGAGAGTTCGGCGCCGGACTGGGCGAGCGCGGTCGCCGGGTTCACCTCGGCCGCCTACGAGGTCACCCGGCTGACCGAGCAGCGCCAGACCGTGGCCGAGGCGGTCGCCAACCTGGCGCGCTACCGGGTCGAGCTCGACGAGGCGACCCGCGAGGTCGCCGAAGCCGACCACGAATGCGCCGAGCTGGACAAGGTGACCGGTCAGCAGGCCGGTCCGCTGGCGCAGGCCGAAGCCCGGTGCGGCGAGCTCGACGAACAGAGCCGGGTGCACGCACGGCGTCGGCCCCTGCTGCGTGGACGTCAGCAGTGGGAGCAACGCGCCGGGCAGCTCGACCAGGAGCTCACCGCCGCGACGGAGGTGCGAGACGCACTGCGGCGCAAGGCCGAGCGGCATCAGGCCCGGCTGGGGCACGCACGCGGCGAACGCGACGAGTGCGAGTCCGACCGGGTGGCCGCCGAGCAGCGGCTGGAGCGCGCCGGGCTGCTCATCGAGGAGGCGCACGACGCCTGGCCGGGCGTCGTGCCGTCCGATCTCGACATGACCGGCGGCGAGCAGCTGTGCACGCCGTGGGCCGACCCCGAGTACACCGCGGCGCGCGAGCGGCTGACCGCGGAGGCGTTGCGGCTGCACGAGGCGTTCGCGCTGAACGCCGCGTCGAGGCTGCGCGCCAACCTGACCGTGGCCGCGCACGTCATCGAGCACGGCCTGCAGGTCGCGCCGGACGTTCTGCTCGCCGCGTGGCAGTCGCTCTTTCTGGTGGTGCCTGCCGTGTCGACGACGCTCGCCGCGATGCCGGCCCTGTTCGACGGGCTGGAGCGTGAGGCTCTGGGCTGGCTGTTCGTGGACAGTGCGGGTGAGCTCACGCCGCAACAGGTGGTCGGCGGCCTGTGGCGGTCCCGGCGAGCCGTGCTGGTGGGTGATCCGCGTCAGGACGAGCCGGCCCCGGCGCTGCCCGGCAAGACCGTCGACGTGCTGCGGCGTTGCTACCGGGTGTCCGAGCAGTGGACCGCGCGCGGGCTGTCGGCGCAGCGGGTCGCCGACCGGACGAGCCGGTTCGGCACGCTGCTGACCGGGTCGGACACCGAGCTCTGGGTGGGTACGCCGCTACGGGTCCGCCACCGGGTCGAGGAACCGCTGGTGGACCTCGGCAACCGCATCGCCTACGGCGGTGACCTGCTGGTACCCGACGTCGTGCGGCTGCCGGAGCTCGCCTGCGCCAGCCGGTGGATCGACGTGTCCGCGACCGAGTCGAGGGGCAACTGGGTGCCCGCCGAGGGTGAGGCGCTCGATGCTCTGCTGCGTGAGCTGATCGAGGAGCACAAGGTTCCGGCCGGCGACATCGCGGTCACCGGCCTGTTCGCCCAGGTCACCGATGGTGCTCGGCCGATCGTGCGTCAGTGGCTCGGCGACGGGAGCCCCGCCGACGGCCCGGTGGACGTGCTCGTCCTGGTCCTCGGCGGCGATCCGAACAGCTTCGGCGGCCGGGTGTGGGCAGCGACGACACCGAACCCGCTGGCCGTCGCCACGGCTCGCGCGACGCGGCGGCTGTACGTGATCGGCAACTGGGACAACTGGCACGAGCTACCGCACTTCGCGGTCCTCGCCGACGTCCTCGACCGCGAATCTCCCGACTCACTCAGTCGGCGATGACGCGTTTCTCGCACTCGAGGCCCGGCGCTTCAGCACCGACCGCAGGACCACGACGACGATCAGCACCGCGACGACCGAGGCCGCCCCGCCGACGACCGTGGGTGCACGGCCACCGAACTTCTCCCCGAGCAGACCCAGCAGCGGCGCGCCGACCGGCGTACCGCCCAGGAACACCAGCATGTAGAGGCCCATCACCCGGCCGCGCATCGACGGCGGGACGGTCAGCTGCACGCTCGAGTTCGCGGCGGTGGTGAACGCCAGCGCCGCCAGACCCGTCGGGACCAGCACGATCGCCGTGGTCAACAGGTTCGGCATGAGACCGGCGACGGTTTCCAGGACACCGAAGGCCAGCGCGGCGCCGATCACGACACGCAACCGGGGCCGTCCGATACGACGCGCACCGAAGCTCGCGCCGACCAGCGACCCGACCGCGACGACCGCGGTCAGCATGCCGTAGCTCTCCGGACCACCGTGGAACACGTTGCGCGCCAGCAGCGGCAGGGTCAGGTAGAAGTTGATGCCGAGCGTGGAGACGACGAAGACCAGCGCCAGCACGCCGATCAGTACCGGTTGCCCGGCGACGTACCGCAGCCCCTCGCGCAGCTGGCCGCGTCCCCTGGGCACCGGCGCCGAGCGGAACAGCGTCGCCGGGTTCATCGCCAGCAGCCCGCCGATCACCGCGACGAAACTGGCCGCGTTCAGCAGGAACACCCAGCCGGTGCCGACCGCGGCGATCAGCAGCCCGGCGACCGACGGTCCGACGAGGCGCGCGGTGTTGAACGTCATCGAGTTCAGCCCGACCGCGTTGCTCAGCTGGTCCGGCCCGACCAGCTCGGACGCGAACGCCTGCCGGGTCGGGGTGTCCAGCGCGGAGAAGCAGCCGAGGAGGAAACACAGCAGGTAGACGTGCCACAGGACGGCGAGGTGGGTGACGTCCAGCAGACCGAGCGCCAGCGCGCACAGGCCCATGCCCGCCTGGACGACGAGCAGCATGCGGCGCTTGTCGTAGCGGTCGGCGAGGACGCCGCCCCACAGCGACAGCAGCAGGGTGGGGGTGAACTGCAGCGCGCTTGCCACGCCGAGCGCGACCGGGCTGCCGTGCGACAGGTCCAGGACCAGCCAGTCCTGCGCGATGCGCTGCATCCAGGTGCCGACGAGCGACACGACCTGGCCGCTCGCGAAATAGCGGTAGTTCCGCACTCGCAGCGACGCGAACATGCTGGGTCTGACCGGATCCGGGGGTACGGATGAGCTGCTCGGGGTGTTCGTGTTCTCGTTCAGCAGCTCAGTCACGTCGGTTATGCGCCCGCCATTCGGTCTATGATCTCGGCCGCCCTGCTCAGGGTCGTCCGCTCTTCCTCGGTGAGCTCGGCCAGCCGCTTGTCCAGCCAGCGTTCCTTCAGCGAGGTCTCCGTGTTCAACAGCTCGGTACCGCGCGTGGTCAGCTCGATGATCGACTGGCGACCATCGGTCGGGTGATCACGCCTCGAGACCAGGCCGGCCTCCTCCAGCGCCGAGATGACCCGCGTCATCGACGGCGGCCGGACCCGCTCGTTGGCGGCCAGCTCGCTCGGCGTCATCGCCCCGCAGGTCCGAAGCGTGGCCATCGCTGAAATCTGGGTCAGCGAGACCGTCTCCTCGGGACGCTGCGAACGCAGCCGCCGGTTCAGCCGGACCACGGACAGCCGAAGCTGACTGGCCAGGTCGGATACGACGCCTTGCGCGGCACTCATCTAGTTAGCATACCTCACGAACGAAGCCGGGTCGGCACTCGCGCTACGCAAATCAGCCCTTCGAGGCCAGCGCGGCGAACGCCTTGGACAGCTTGACCAGCGCGTCCGCGTCCGCGTCGAAGCCGGGCTTGCTCGGCGCGGCCAGCAACACCCCACCGCCGTACGGTGCCGCGCCACGCCGGGCGGCCGCCAGCGCCGCATGAACCTGCGCCGCCTGCTGTTCCGGAGTCTCCAGGTTCTCGGTG
This sequence comes from Actinospineispora spinosispora DSM 44797, assembly GCF_000429025.1. Classification (GTDB taxonomy): domain Bacteria; phylum Actinomycetota; class Actinomycetes; order Mycobacteriales; family Pseudonocardiaceae; genus Pseudonocardia; species Pseudonocardia spinosispora. The sequence continues at coordinate 59,463 of NZ_KE386837.1, read as the reverse complement.
TCCGTCAGATGCGGACTGATCTGCACGAGCCCGTCCCGGCACTCGATCGCTCGGCGGTAGTAACGCCTGCGAACCGAACGCCAGGTGAACCAGTCGCTCAGGCCGTACGTGACCGGTGGCCGCAGGGTCGTCGCCGGAAATGCCGCACTCAAGGCTGTCCACAGTGGTGTGAGCTCTCGGTAGCTTGTGAGCTGCCGTAACGCGCGACGCACCATCAGCGCTCGGCCGACGACACCGGGATAGACCACGCCGATCATCAGCCCCACTCGCCCGATGACACCACCCCAGCCAGTCACCACCCGGAGCCAGTCAGGAACAACAATTGGATAGCCGAACACCCCCAAAGTCTTAGATATGTCGCTGGCCACAATACCTGAAACGTCGCGAAGCAGTAGGGACACCGCGACAATGATCAACCCGGTAGACAACGGCGGCCGCGAAATCTTCGAGTATCGCCACGCCACCAACAACGAAGCCCACAGCGCGTAGTTCAGATAGATGATCTGGACGAAGACCGACACTTTATAAGAAGCACTGTCAATCGGCACGCCAGGCACGCCGGAAAGTGCGCCGGATCTCCAGCACAGCGCAATGACCACGGTCGCGGCCAACCACAGCGCGAAGTTAAGCCGAATTAATTGGCGACTGGCCGCCGTCGCAATCAAGAAGAAGCAGAGCATCAAGAAGCAGAATAGAAAGAGAACAGCCACCAGGAACAGGCGAGGCCCGCCAGGACCCAGCGCCTGCGCCAGCCACCTTTTCATTTCCTCCAGCACAGCCGCGTACTCACCCAACCCCGCGGCGATCGCACCACTCACCACCCAGATTCGAGGATTCTTAGGATCACGAGCTGAGCGGTACAAGTTCCACAACAGGGCGACAAACCCCGCCGCGACCACGTACGGAGAGCCCAGTTTCAGCAGGAATTCTGAATACCACACTACAGCCAGCCTTGCCGCTCACTGAACGCACCCTCTAATTGACGGGCCGCCTTCTGATCAGAACGATGCGGAGTCGTATAGTCCAGGTCAGATGCCCACTCCATCACAATCGTCGCGACCAGCTCGGCTTCGCATTCGTGTCTGTCGTCGTAGGAAGTACGGCGTAAGGCACGGCGAATCATGTCTGGCGAGAGGTCCGGCAGCTCGGTGCGCCAGAACTGGTCGTCCTCCTCATCACTCACGTGATCGGCCATCATGTGACCGAATTCGTGCAGGATGATGTGGTCCTGATGTATCCGGCTCGTCCCGGCCTGATAAACCAGGTAATCGGTCGTCGCGGTCGACAGCCACAGGCCGAACGGGCCGGGAATCGGCAGCGCATAGGGAACCAGACGAATGGGGCGGCCCCGACTCTCGCCGAAACGTTCGCACAGAACGTCCACCCGCAGTGGTGGCTCGATCTTCAACGAGCGGAGTTCGCGCTTGCAGCGGCGGCGCAGTTCCCGTTCTTCCATTGCCAGCCCTCATTATTCCTGATATCGACCGTGCTCGGGCGACGCCGCCCCGGAGCGTTGCCCAGGCTCTACCTGTTGCCGCGTTCGGACTGTTCGAGCTGGTACACCACGTCGAGTAGATCCATGACCTGCTGGCGCCGCTGGGGCGACAGCTCACCGGCCCGCATCGCCAGCAACGCGACGTCCTCGCTGGCGTCGTTGGCCTCCCGCCGCAGCTGCTCAGCGGCAAGGATCCGCAGCTGACGGTCGACCCGGTCAGCCACGCCCGTATCGACGAAATACGCGGCGGGCACCCCGAAGAACTCGGCGAGGGCCTGCACATGCCGCAATGTCGGATTGGCCTTGCGGCCCTTGCGTAACTGCCAGATGTAGCTCTGCGAGATGGTCACGTCGTTGACCCGGCGGATCTGGGCGGCCACGTCCTCGTTGCTGTACTCCCGCCCCCCACGCCCTCGGGGCCGAACCGTGGCGAACAGATGATTGAGCTTGTCGGCGAATGCCGGGCCAACCTCTGACATCGATACCCCTCGCGATGACCATCTCGACTGAAGCCGCCCAGTAGTTTAACCCGAAAGAGTTATATTAGATACCTCAACTGAAGCTCTGTTCAATCGGCCCGACCGCGAAATACAGGACGAACGCCACCCCGACCACCCACATCAGCGGGTGCACCTGACGTGCCCGGCCAGTGGCCGTCTGCAGCAGGACGTAGCTGACGAAGCCCGCGCCGATGCCATTGGCGATCGAGTAGGTGAAGGGCATGACGACGATCGTCAGGAACGCCGGCAGGCCGACCGAGAAGTCGGTGAAGTCGATCTCCACGATCTGCCGCATCATCAGCGCGCCGACCACCACGAGCGCCGGGGCCGCCGCTTCGATCGGCACCACCTCGTACAGCGGGGTGAAGAACATCGCGGCGAGGAACAGCAGACCGGTGACCACGTTGGCCAGACCGGTCCGCGCGCCCTCGGCGATGCCGGACGCCGACTCGACGAACACCGTGTTGGACGAGCTGGACGCGGCACCGCCGGCGACCGCGCCGAGTCCCTCGACGAACAGCGCGCGACCGACCCGCGGCAGCTGTCCGTCCTCGCGCACCAGCTTCGCCTGCTGACCGAGACCGGTCATCGTGCCCATCGCGTCGAAGAAGTTCGCCAGTACCAGGGTGAACACCAGCAGGGACACCGCGATCACCGGGAGCCGGGTGAACGCGCCGAGCGACACCTGGCCGACGAGCGACAGGTCCGGCAGGCCGACGATGTGGCTGGGCAGCGACGGATAGCCGAGGCTCCAGCCCTTCGGGTTGACGCCCTTCGACGGGCCGACGTGTGCAATCGCCTCGACGACGATCGCCAGCACGGTGCTGGTCAGCACCCCGATGAGGATCGCCGCGCGGACCTTGCGCGCCACCAGGATGCCGGTCAGCACCAGCCCGACGATGAACACCAGGGTCGGCCAGGACGCGATCGAGCCGTTGATGCCCAGCCCGACCGGCACGGTCGTGTTCGCCGCGTCCGGGAGCCTGCGGACGAATCCGGAGTCGACCAGGCCGATGAAGCAGATGAACAGTCCGATCCCGACCGCGATCGCCGCTTTCAGCTCGGGTGGCACCGCGTTGAACACGGCGGTCCGGAAGCCGGTCGCGACGAGCAGCACGATGATCACACCGTCGACGACGACGAGGCCCATCGCCTCCGGCCAGCTGACCTGCGCCGCGATCGTCACCGCGAGGAGGGTGTTGATGCCGAGGCCGGTGGCGATCGCGAACGGGTAGTTCGCCACCAGACCGAACACCAGTGTCATGACACCGGCGACCAGCGCGGTCACGGCGGCGACCTGCGGCACCGGCAGGATCGCGCCGAGCACGTCCCGTTTGGCGCTCGGGTCGGTCGCGCTGAAACTGCCCAGGATCAGCGGGTTCAGCACCACGATGTAGGACATCGCGACGAACGTGACGATGCCGCCTCGGACCTCACGGCTGATCGTCGACCCACGTTCGCTGATCTTGAACAGCCGTTCCGCCGGCCCCCGGGGCGGTGCCGGGTCCGGCTTGGCGGTGTCGGGCGAAGTCATGGCACGGCTCCCGCTCGTGGTCGATCTTCGTTGTCCGGCGAAGTGTCTCCCGCCGACGCCGAAGGCGCCAGACTTGTAGGCTCATCGCGTGCAGGACCCGCCGCCGCCACCGCGCGCGCTCACCGACGTCACCGGTGTCGTATCGGTCGGCACGGCGGTGTGGTTCCTGGTCTGGGCCGGATTCCTCGTCGCGCACCTGGTCGCGGACCGTCCGCTGGACATCTGGTTCACCAGCACGCTCGTCGGCTGGCTGCTGGGCCTGCTCGGCCTGTCGATCTTCGCCTGGCAGCGCCGCGCCGCACGCCGAGGCTCCCGCCTCGCGCAGCGCGGCCTCGACTAAACCCACACCGCACCGCCCACCCACACCGCGCACCTCCCGCCCACACCGCGCACCGTGCACACCGCGCGGTGTGACGTCGAGGTGCGCGGTGTCGGCTCTAGCGCGGTGTGGGCTGGGCTGACAGCTGCTCGCCTGCCTGGGAGAGGGCGTCGGCGCTCGCCGTCATCGTGTCCAGGAGCAGGCGCTGCTCCTCGTCGATCACCGCCGGAAGCCTGAGGTCGATCAGGGTCGGGTCGGGACGGACCCGTGCGTCCAGCTGCCGGGCCAGCTCGCCGACCGCGGGTACCAGCACAACACTCGACCTCGACCGCGACAGCAGCGCCGACGCACTCGTCGACAGCCCCTGCACCGCGTCCGCCGCCGCCTCGGCGGCCTCCACCTGTTCCGGCGACGGCTCAGGTGTGACCGCATCGACCGCGCGCAGGTTCTGCTGCGCTCCGGTCACCGCCCGGAACAGCGGCCGCAGCCGGTGCGGCTCGACGTTGTGGTTCACCAGCCCGGCGGTCAGCTCACGCAGCAGCGCCTGCGTGTCGCGGACGGCGTCGTCGAACCGGCTGGCCAGACCCGCGACCGGAACACCGGGCACCGCGACGAAACCGAAGCCCAGCGCGATCAGCACCGCGATGGCCATCATCAGCAGGTACTCGAGCAGCATCTGCCGCAGCTCGATGTGGCGCAGGTTGACGTTCAGGCCGACCGACATCAGCACCGTGCAGCCGTTGAACACGATCGGCTGGGTCCGCTGGAAGAACAGCATGCCGACGACCATCGCCATCACCCCGACCGGCATGAGCGCCGGTTCCGGCAGCCCGAGCACGATGATCAACGCGAGAGCGGCGGCGCCGCCGACCGCGCCGTACACCCGTTGGGTCGCCAGCCGCATGCTGTCCTGCAGCTGCGGCTGCATGATCGCGAACACCGCCATCAGGAACGACGGGACCAGCGGGTTCGTCGTGAAGAACTGCGCGACCACCAGCGCGATCAGCATGCCCAGCGCGCACCGCACCGCGTGCCGCAGCTGGACCGAGTTCCAGTTCAGCGCACCGCGGATCGCGTCGCGGACGCTGTCCTTGCGCAGGTAGTCGGGTCGTTCGCCGCGAGAGCGGTCGCGGTCCGCCGTGGCCGCCTGCACGGTCTCCAGCCCCTGCCACAGGCTCGTCATCAGCTCGCGGGTCGCGCCGGGCAGCACCTCGGTGAGGCCCGACCTGCGGACCCGGTCGTTCGGGTCCGACTGCTCCCGCACGGTGACCAGCCCGGCGAGCCTGCTCGCCTCCGCCTCGGCGGCGGTGAGTACCTGCTCGATCTGCTCGCCCGCCGGGCCGGTCACCAGCCGACGGCGGGACTGCAGGACCCTCGCCGCGTTGCGGAACCGGGCGAGCCCGACGAGCGCGCGGGTGGTCCAGGCTCGGGGCCCGTCCGCCCACCACTGCGCATAGGCGTGCTCACGCGCGGCGGGCGCGTCGCTGCTCAGGGCACCGGCGAAGGCGGCACGCAACGGGGCTTCGGGGTCCTGACGTCCGGATATCCAGCGGAAGACGAGTACCACGATCACGGCGAGGGCCGGGGCCGCGAAGGACTGCCAGACCGTCGTGGCGATCTGGATGCCGTACGCGAAGACCGTCGCCATGCCCAGCGCCATGCCGACGGTGATGAACCGGGTGCCGATCACCGGAACCAGTCCCACCGCGAAGACCACGACGGTGACCAGCGCGATCGCCAGCCAGGACGACACCGGGTGCAGCACCCTGATCACGCCGACGACGACCACCAGCAGCGGGCCGAACCAGGCCAGCAGCCGCAGGTCGGCGGCCAGGGTCCCGCCGAACGCGGCGATCATGCAGAACATCGTGATCAGCGCGGCCAGTACGGCGCCCGCGCCGAGCCCGAGCAACGCGCCGAGGCCGGCGCTCACCGCGATCAGCACGAGCATCACGTACGGCTTCATGACTCACCCCCGATCAGCACCCGCCGATCGTAGGGCACCACGAGTTCCCTATTTCGCTCGTGAGTGGCACGGGCGCCTCCAGGCGCCCGTGCCACTCACGAGCGTGGGGCGGTTGCCGGCTGGAAACACGCCTTCACCCCACCCAGGGCGCCCTTGTTGTACGCGCTGACGCGCTGCTGAGCGTTGCCGTGGTCCTTACTGCTGGACCACTTGTACTTGTCCGCCACCGCCACCAGCGCACCTTCGAGCTCTTCCCGATCGTTCGGTTCGACGATCAGGGTCCCGTCGTGCGCCGCCCCGTTCAGGGTCGCGCCGGCCAGGCAGTCCGCCTGCAGCTCACCATCCTGGCTCACCATCGTGCGTTTCAGTCTCGCCTGGATCGCGTGGCCCCATTCGTGCGCGATGATCACGTACACCCAGGAGTCGCCGATCTTCGAGTAGCCGGCGCTCATCAGCTGCTCGTCCCAGGCCAGGTAGTCACCCGGCCGGCAATAGAAGGCGTTGCCGGCCATCGAGCGGATGCCGCCGCAGCGCGGGCCCCGGCTGCCGACGTAGGCACCCACGACCCTGGGCGGGCTGTAGGAGCCGCCGAAGTACTCCTGGAAGTGCCTGGTCCAGAAGCCGTTGACCACCTCGACCGCGGTCTGCTCGTCGTCGGCCATGGAGTTGGGGACCGGCCGCGGCGCGGCCCACGCGGTGCCGCTGAGCAACGGGGACGCCGCCAGCCCGAACGCGGCCAGGACCGCCAGGAAGATCCGCACAGGTGCTGTCACCAGCTGATCCTCCGACCAGAGTGATCAGCTGCGGGGCCGTTTGGTCAGGACTGTTCGCGAATGCGAACAGCGACCTCCATCAGCAGTGCCCGAACCGGGTCGGCGGCGTGCCAGATGCCGCCCTCGCGCCATACCGGGACCGCGATGCGTCGCCGTTCCGGGCGGCTCAGCTCGACCTCGAGGGACTCGTGGCACCGCAGCCCACCGTCGGGGGCGTCGATGCCGATCGCGGCGCAGGCGGCGACGACCTCCGGCAGGTCCGCCCAGGCGGTGTCCATTCCGGTGCCGATCACCGAACCGGCGACGATCTCGGACGCCAGCGGCAGGTCCAGCAGTTCGGCGAGGGCGTCGAGGCCGTCCTGATCGAGGCGGCCGGTGATCGTCTCGGCCGCCGGGAGCGCCGGTGCCAGCCACGGCCGGTCGAGCAGAACCGCGCGGTCCGCGTCGACCACCGGGCCTGCTGAGGAACGCAGGCGGGTCGGCGGGTCCAGATCGGCCGGATCGACCCGGTCGGCGAGCACCGCGTCGGCGAGTGCGCTGTGGGCGCGCCAGGTCAGCGCCGCGTCGGGGGTCCGGTGCGGGTCGCCGAGGCGGTCCAGGAGGTCCTCGGCAGCCTCCTCGTCGCGCACCGTGAGGTCGGTGCGGACTCCGATCGCGGCGAGCAGTGCGTCGTCCAGTACCGGACGGCCGGCTCTGAGCGGATCGCTCGTGGGTTGGGGCTTCTCGGCGAGCGGCGGGTCGAAGAGGCCCGCCAGATCGGCGGCCGATCCCAGGCGCCAATAGCCGGGTGCCTGACCTGCCAGCTCCGCGTGCCGGGCCAGCCACCAGGTCGTATACGGCTCCGGGTCGCCCGGGTGGTCACGGCGCAGCGCGGGACGGAACTCCGGGTCGGCGGCGAGCAGCGCGAGCGCGGCGGGCCAGGCGTCGTCGCGCACCAGGTCGAGGTCACGGATCGCGACCAGCCTCGACGGCGGCTCGGGCAGCGCGTCCCACCACTGTTCCTCGTCGTCCAGGTCGTGGTCCGGGCCGGTGGGCTGCTCGTCGACGACCCGCGCGAACGAGTCCAGGACACCGGCCGCGACCAAGACCCGCCTCGGGTGTGCCGCTGCGACGTCCTCGGCCAGCACCGCGAGCGGGGCGTCGTCGTCGAGCAGCGGCGCGATCGCCGCGTCCGGGAACATCAGCTCGTCGGCGCGACACGGTTCGCCGTCGACGTCGGGCAGCGCGAGCGCGGCCAGCCACGGACGGTGCCCGTCGCTGACGATCTCCAGCAGGCCCAGCACCAACTTCATCAGCGGGCGTGGGTCGGCGCCGTCCTCGGCGTCCGCGACCGAGCGGCCCACCGCCTCGGTGATCGCGTCGTGGTCCAGCAGCTCGGCAGGGCCGGCTTCGGTCGCGCCCAGCCGGCGCAGCAGCGGGTGCACCGCGTCCGGGGCGACGATACGCAGTCCGGGCAGGTCGACCTCGTCGGCCGCCTCGGGCATCTCGTCGGTCAGCATCAGCGCGGTGCGGGGGCCGGTCACGGTCCGTCCGTCGACCAGCGGGACCGGCAGCGCGGCCAGCTCGTCGCGGGCGCCCGGGGTGTCCAGTGCCGGTTCCAGAGCCGTGTACAGGTCGCGCCACCAGGTCGGTGACCTGCGCACACCGGCCAGGCGGTCGGCCAGTTCGGACAGCGGCAGCGCACGCACCCCGATCGCGGCGAGCTCGGTGCGCCGGCCGATCAGGCTCTCGGCCAGCAGCCCCGGCAGGACGTCGCCCAGCAGCCCGGACAGCCTGGGCTGGTCGAGCAGCACCCCGTCCTTCGGGCTGAGATCGTCGCCGTCCGGTCGCGCCGACGGCAGCCATCGGGAGCCGCGCAGCACCTCGTCGATGGCCGTGTGCAGCGCGGAGTCCAGCTCGGAGCGGGGGAAACCGGTGCGCGGCACGATCGTGATGCGCTGCTCGGCCGGCAGCGCGCGGACCAGGTCGAGGTAGGCCAGCGCCGCTTCGGCGAGCACCGCATCGGTCGCCGGTCCCGTGCGGACCCGTCTGCGGGAAGGCTGCATCGGCAGCGTGGCGAACAGCCGCGCGGGCAGCGCGAGCCGCTCGTCGCTCGGCGTCGGGGCATGCAGGACGTCCTCATCCAGCGGGGCCGGCGCGCCGTCGTGGCCCAGCGGCAGCGCCCAGCACACCGACCACCCCTCCCGGTCCTCAACAGCGACCCGTGAGTGGCGAGTGGTCCTCTGGGACCACTCGCCACTCACGGGTTCTGAGCTGCGGCGGAGCAGGAGCCAGCGGGACTCGGCGTCCTGGCGGGACAGGGTGACCGACGGGCCGTCGTCGTGGCGGCTATGCGTGATGACGCCGTCCCGGTGCGCCACGGTGATCTCGGTGAGCCACGGCAGAGCGAGCAGGAGGTCCGGTGCCGCCGCGTCGGCCTCGGCCAGGAGTGCCGGGGCGTCCTCGACGGGCAGCTGGACCTCGGTGTCGTAGCCGTCCGGCGGCCGCTCGGCCTCGACCGGCCAGCACAGCCGCAGGATCGGCGGCCTGCCGTCGCGGCGGTCCAGCTCCTCGGCCGCGGCGCCGCCCAGCTCGCGGACCGCCGCCGCCGTCCGCCGGGCGGAGAACGCCACACCTGCCTCGGCCGACACGACACGCGGCTCGGCACTCACCCCGAGAACCGCGGCGAAACCCACCCCGAACCTGCCGACCGCGTCGGTGTCCCGTTTCGTGGACGCCCGCAGCGACGCCAGCGCGGTGACGCCCTCCGTGTCCAGCGGGACACCGGTGTTCGCCACCCTCAGCTCGCTGCCCACCGCGCGCAGCAGCAGCTTCCCGGTTGTCCCTTCGCGTTGCGCGGCGTCGGCGGCGTTCTGCGCGAGCTCGACGAACCAGCGGTCCGCGTACCCGCCGAGCAGCAGGTCTTCCTCCGCGTTGGCGTCCTCACGGAACCGGGTGGGGGAACCGGCCCAGGACGCGAGGACCGAGGTGCGCAACGCGGCGGTGCCGAACGGGTCGTTGCTCAAGCGCGGTGCCGGGCGTTCAGCCAGAGGAACAACGGCATGCGCCGCCACGGCTCCAGTCCGCTGTACGGGCCGTCGACCCGCTCTGGTTTCGGCTCGCGCATCGCGGTGACCGCCAGGCCGGCCGAGGTCAACGCGTCGAAGTACTCGTGCAGCGGCCGTGACCAGCCGTCCCAGTGCATGTCCAGGCCGGCCCTGGTCTCAGCGGCGCTGAACACCCCGCCGGTCAGGTAGTCGCCCGCCATGACGAACCGGCCGGAGTCGTCCACCGTGCACCGGTCGGCGAACGGGTGCACGACCGACATCGTGAACTCCCCGCCCGGCGCCAGCACTCTGGCGACCTCGGCGACCGCCGCCGGCACATCCGGGACGTCCATCAGCACGTTGTAGGCGACGACCCGGTCGAAGCTGTCGTCCGCGAACGGCAGCGCGGCGGCATCGGCCAGCCGGTAGTCGGCGGCCGAGCCGGCGCGCTCGGCCGCCTCCAGCAGGCTCGGCGACAGATCGCTCGCGGTCACCCGGTGCCCGAGGTCGGTCAGCTCACGGGACACTCGGCCCTCGCCGCAGCCCAGGTCCAACGTGTGCGAACCCGGCGGCGGCAGGAACTCGCGGAACTGCTGGACGTAGACCCAGAACGCGTCATGGTCCGGCGTGCGAACCCATTCGATCCATTCCCCGGCGTAGCGCTCCCAGTGGAAGTCCGTGCTCACTGAGAGGCGCTGGTTTCCAGGTCGACACCGTCGTCGTAGACCAGCTCGGCGATCGGCGCGACAGGGCCCGGGTCGGGCTCGACGTCGGAATGCGCTCCGCAGCCGTACTCGGCGTGCACCACGGCGCCGTCGGCCGGGGCGAACTCGTTGGCGCACACACCGAACGCGGCGCGCAGCGCGCCCGCGAGCGGGAGGAAGAAACCGCAGGTCACACATGATGCGGGCGCGGCCTTGGCCATGTCGGCACGCGGACCCCTCGACCCTTCGCGCCAGCGCTCGGTCGCCTCGTCGCGGCCGATCGAGGACAGCACCTTCGGCCTGCCCAGACCCACCTCGTGCGCGACCTCCTCGACCGCCGGGTCCTCCGACTTCAGGTATCCGGGGACGAGCCGCTGATCGTCCGGGTCGGCCGGGAGCAGGTCGCCGACGCCGAGGTCACCCGCGCGGACCCGCTGCTGCCACGGCACCCAGGCCGGAGCGACGAGCGCATCCGGGCCCGGCAGCAACGCGGCTTCGCTGACCGTGATCGGCGAGTCGGAGTCGCATGCGGCGACGGTGACCGCCCAGCGCCAGCCCCGGTAACCGGGCTGATGCGCGGCGAAGAAATGGGTTGCGGCGTGTTGATCTTCGCCGTACACCTCTTCGTGGTCACCGATCGCGTCCGCGCCGGCCAGCTCGACGGCGGCGGCGCGCGCCTCGTCGATGGCGTCGAGCAGGCGGGACTCGGTCGGCGGCTGCTCCGGTGTCGAGGCAGTCGCGTCGGACACAGCGCCCTCGGGCACGGCGGCGGCTTCGGGGGTCGCGGAGGTCACGTACCCGATTGTGCCACTCTGCACGCCGTGCCCCCGTCGGTGACCCATGCTCGCGCCCTGTTCGCGGCGCTCCTGATCGCCCTCGGTGTGGCGAGCGCCGGTTGTACGCCCCGACCGGGGGACGCGATCACCGACGCGGTGGCGGCCGGGCTGCCGGTGCTGCGCCCCACGGTGATCGCCACGCTGGAGCACGACACCAGCGCCTGGACCGAGGGGCTGGAGATCGCCGACGGCGTCCTGTACGAGGGCACCGGGCTCGCCGGCCGGTCCGAGCTGCGGACGCTGAACCCGGAGACCGGCAGGCTGCTGCGGAGCACCCCGCTGCCCGACGGTCTGTACGGCGAGGGCATCACCGTGCTCGGCGACCGCATCTGGCAGCTCACCTACCGGGACGGGGTGGCGCTCGGCTGGTCCGGCGGTGCTGTGGTCTCTCGGGTGTCGTACCGCAACGAGGGCTGGGGGCTGTGCCACACCGGCGACGGGCGGCTGGTCGCCAGCGACGGGACGGACCGGCTGCGGCTGCTGTCGCCGCGCGATCTGGCCGAGGTGGGCAGCGTCGCGGTCACCGTCGGCGGTCGTCCGCTGTCCGGCATGAACGAACTGGACTGCGGCGCCGACGGCACTGTCCTGGCGAACATCTACCCGAGCACCTGGCTGGCCCGGATCCGGCTGTCGGACGGCGTGGTCACCGCCGTGGTCGACGCGAGCCGCCTGCTCCCGCCCGACCTGCAGGCCGGAACCGACGTCCTGAACGGCATCGCGGCCGTCCCCGGCACCGACGAGTACCTGCTCACCGGCAAGTTCTGGCCCACCATGTACAAAGTCCGCTTCTGACCCGTGAGTGTTGTGGGTTGCCAGGGCAACCCACAACACTCACGGGTCAATTGTGATCACCCGACTTTGCTGTTCCAGGTGCGCCGGTACATCCGCCGGATCCTGGACAATGGGGGGCATGCGTAGGGACCGGTCGGGGCAGCAGGCGTCGAAGGTGACGCGTGCCGGCTGGTCGTCGGGGTCGCGGCGGCGGCGGATGTGGGTCAACGGTGAAGGTGTCCGTGCGGGCGGTGCGCCCGAGCCGGAGCTGCGCCGGCCCGACCCCCAGCCACGCGCGTACGAGCCGTGGCGGGACGAGCCCTACGACCAGGCCGCCGACCACCACGAGGAACCCGTCGCCGAGCGGCGGGCCGGTGAGCCGCCACCACCGCGCAAGCTGACCGTCACCCGGGTCGCGGCGTGGCGCGGCCGCCAGCTGACCGGGCAGGGAATCCGGGCCTTCCAACGCGCCGCGGGCGCCGACGGCGCGGACCGCTCCGGGCTGACCGCACTGACCTACGCCAGCATGATGGACTACGCGACCGACGCCGCCGTCGCCGTCGCGCTGGCCAACACCCTGTTCTTCTCCGCCGCGACCGCCGAGAGCAAGACCAAGGTCGCGCTCTACCTGCTGATCACCGTGGCACCGTTCGCGCTGGTCGCCCCGGTCATCGGTCCGCTGCTGGACAAGGTGCAGCGCGGCAGGCGGGTCGCGCTGGCCGCGAGCTTCGTCGGACGGGGCGCGCTCGCCATCGTGATGGCCTTCCACTTCAACGACTGGGGCCTGTACCCGGCGGCGTTGGGTGCGCTGGTGCTGTCGAAGTCGTTCACCGTGCTGCGCGCCGCCGTCACGCCCAGAGTGTTGCCCGAGGCGATCACGCTGGTCACCACGAACTCCCGGCTGACCGTGTTCGGGCTGCTCGCCGGGGGCGTGTTCGGCGGCATCGCGGCCGGGATCGCCAAGCTCACCGGGTCACCGGGGGCGCTGGTGTTCACCGCCGTCCTGTGCGGGCTCGGCGCGTGGCTGTGCCTGCGCATCCCGGCGTGGGTGGAGGTCACCGCCGGTGAGGTCCCGGCGTCGCTGCGCGGCAGGCCACGCAACGCGAAACGGCAGCCGATGGGCCGCCGCGTCGTGGTGTGCCTGTGGGCGAACGGCGCGGTCCGGATCTCGACCGGCTTCCTGACGCTGTTCCTGGCGTTCGTGATCAAGGCGCAGACCGAGCACAACCCGTCGAAGCAGATGATGCTGCTGGGGATCATCGGCGTCGCGGCGGGCGTGGGCGGCATCGTCGGCAACGGGATCGGCTCCAAGCAGCGGTTCGACCGCTCCGACCCGGTGGTGCTCGGATGCACCGGGGTGAGTGTGGCCGGCACCGTGCTGGTCGCGGTCCTGCCCGGCGTCACCACGGCCGCGATCTGTGCCTTCGCCGCCGCCACCGCGAGCGCGCTGGCGAAGGTGTGTCTCGACGCGGTCATCCAGCGCGACCTGCCGGAACGCTCCCGGGCCTCGGCGTTCGGCCGGTCCGAGACCGTCCTGCAGCTGGCCTGGGTGTTCGGCGGCGCGCTCGGGGTGCTGCTGCCGCCGGTGTACTGGATCGGGTTCGGCGTGGTGGCACTGGTCGTCGCGCTCGGCGGCACGCAGGCCATGATGATCGGACGTGGGCAGTCACTGCTGCCCTGGATCAGGCACCGGGAGCAACCGGTGATCCCCTTTCGGACGGTGTCGTGAAGGTTCGTAGGTCCCGGCTGGTCGTGGGCGGCGTGCTGGCCGCCGTGGTGGTCGTGGTCGCCGCCGTGGTGTGGGTGCTGGTCAGTTCGAGCGGCCCGCCGAACGTCGAGTTCGCCTCGGTCGCCGGGAAGGTCAGCACCGGGCCCGCCCAGTACTGCGACCTCAAGGTCACCGAGTGTCAGAACCGTCCGGACGCGGTGGTCAAGATGGCCGTCCCGGCCGGGCAGCCGCTCCAGGTGACGGTGCCGTCCTCGGTGTCCTCGACGCCGTGGCAGGTCGTCTTCTCCTACCTGGCGGCGAACGGCAACCGGGTCGACGGACGCAGCCCGGTGTTCGCGCCGGACAAGGAGACCTCCTACACGCTGAGCCTGCCCGAGGCCGCCGACCAGCTGGCCACCGCGCAGGTCCAGCAGTACGGCGGCGGCCAGCCCACCGTGGATGCGAACGGTGAGCCGGCCTTCCCGATCCGGGGCAGCTGGGTCCTGACCACCAAGTAGCCCGCTCAGCCGTCGGCAAGGCTCTCGTCGACCGCGCCCGCGACCCGCTTGGCGATCGCGGCGAGGACCTCGGCCACCCGGTCGGACACCGAGATGAACTCCAGGCCGAGGCCGGTCAGCACGCCGCTGCCGTCCTCCTGTTCCAACAGCGCCAGCAGGATGTGCTCGGTGCCGATGTAGTTGTGCCCCATCCGCAGCGCGTGCCGGTAGGTGAGCTCCAGCGCCTTGCGCGCGCCCGCGTCGAACGGGACGAGTGCCGGCATGTCCTCGACCGGGGGCGGAAGCGCCGCCGTGACCACCCGCTTGACCGTCTCCAGCGCGACCCCCTGCTCGACGATCACCTTCGCGCCAAGGCCCTCGGGGTCGACCAGCAGGCCGAGCACGAGGTGTTCGGTGCGGATGGCGTTGTTGCTGGCCGCGCGGGCCTCGTTCTGCGCGGCGATCACCACGTTCCTGGCCCGCAGGGTGAACCGGTTGAAGCCCTGTTGCGGGTCGAGGTCGGACATCTCGCCGGGGTCCTTCGGTACGAACCGCTTCTGGGCGGCCTGCTTGCTGACACCCATGCTGCGGCCGATGTCGGTCCACGACGCTCCGGAGCGGCGGGCCTGGTCGACGAAGTGGCCGATGAGGTGGTCGGCCACGTCACCGAGGTGGTCGGCGGCGAGCACCGCGTCGGAGAGCTGGTCGAGTGCGTCGGTGTGGACCTTCTTGATGGCGTCGATGAGGTCGTCGAGTCGGACATTGGCGGTCACCGGAGCGGATTGCGTCATACGACAACCTTAGGTTGACGATAGGCATTTCGTCAACTACAGGTTGTCGATCTGATCGCGATCGCACAGGGGTTGGGCGATAGGCCCGCGGCGGCCGGAACGGCCCTCGTACGATCGGGTGCGTGACTCTCGCCGACACCTCCCCCGCGCCGCTCGACGTGCTCAAGAGGGTCTTCGGCTACGACGCCTTCCGTGGCGAGCAGGCGGAGATCATCGGCCACGTGTGCGGCGGCGGCGATGCACTCGTGCTCATGCCGACCGGTGGTGGCAAGTCGCTGTGCTACCAGATTCCGGCGCTGGTGCGTGACGGCGTCGGTGTCGTGGTGTCACCGCTGATCGCGCTCATGCAGGACCAGGTCGACGCGCTGCGCGCGCTCGGCGTCCGGGCCGGGTTCCTCAACTCCACGCAGGACGTCACCGAGCGCAGGGAGGTCGAGAACGCCTTCCTGTCCGGCAAGCTGGACCTGCTCTACCTGGCGCCGGAGCGACTGCGGGTCGACTCGACGATGCGGCTGCTCGACAAGGGCAAGGTCGCCCTGTTCGCGATCGACGAGGCGCACTGCGTCGCACAGTGGGGCCACGACTTCCGGCCCGACTACCTCGGCCTGTCCGAGCTGCACGAACGCTGGCCGGACGTGCCCCGCATCGCGCTGACCGCCACCGCGACCCGGACGACGCACGCCGAGATCGCCACCCGGCTCAACCTGTCCGAGTCCGGCGGTGCCCGACATTTCGTCGCCAGCTTCGACCGGCCGAACATCCAGTACCGCATCGCGCCGAAGAACGAGCCGCGCCGCCAGCTGCTGGACCTGCTGCGCTCCGAGCACCCCGGCGACGCGGGCATCGTCTACTGCCTGTCCCGCAAGTCCGTCGAGCAGACCGCCGACTTCCTGAGCGCGCAGCGCATCACCGCGCTGCCCTACCACGCGGGCCTCGACGCCCGGACGCGCGCGAAGAACCAGGCCCGCTTCCTGCGCGAGGACGGCGTGGTCATGGTCGCCACCATCGCGTTCGGCATGGGCATCGACAAGCCGGACGTGCGGTTCGTCGCCCACCTCGACCTGCCGAAGTCGGTCGAGGGCTACTACCAGGAGACCGGCAGGGCGGGCCGCGACGGGCTGCCATCCACCGCGTGGCTCGCCTACGGCCTCGCCGACGTCGTGCAGCAGCGCAAGATGATCGACGAGTCGCAGGGCGACCTCGCCCACCGCAGGCAGCTGAACAGGCACCTCGACGCGATGCTCGCACTGTGCGAGACCGTCGAGTGCCGCCGCGTCCAGCTGCTCAACTACTTCGGTCAGCGCGGTGAGCCGTGCGGCAACTGCGACACGTGCCTGACCCCGCCGGAGTCCTGGGACGGCACCGTCGCCGCGCAGAAGGTGCTGTCCACGGTGTTCCGGCTGGACCGGGAGCGCCGGCAGAAGTTCGGCGCCGGGCAGATCATCGACATCCTGCGCGGCAAGCTCACCCCGAAGGTCGAGCAGTTCGACCACCAGTCGCTCACCGTCTTCGGAGTCGGCGAGGACCTAGCCGACGGCGAGTGGCGCGGGGTCATCCGGCAGCTCATGGCGCAGGGGCTGCTGTCGGTCGAGGGCACCTACCAGACGTTCGTGCTCACCGAGTCGAGCCGCGAGGTGCTGCGCGGCGAGCGCCAGGTGATGATGCGGCGCGACCCGGTCAAACAGCCGAAGGCCCGTGCCGCGAAGACCTCCTCGAAGGCGCCGCAGGTCGAGCTGTCCGCCGAGGCCACACCGATCTTCGAGCGACTGCGCGCGTGGCGGGCCGGAGTGGCGAAGGAGCAGGGCGTGCCCGCCTACGTGATCTTCCACGACGCGGTGCTGCGCGAGGTCGCCACACGCCTACCCAGCTCCCTGGACGAGCTGAGCACGATCAGCGGAGTAGGCGAGAACAAACTGGCGAAGTACGGCGAAGGAGTCCTGGAAACCCTCGTGAGTGATGAGGCCGTCTACCGCGAAGCGGCGCCGAAGGCGTAGCCGGTCTAGGCACTCACGACACGCTTTTCGTCGTGAGTGCCTAGACCGGCTATAGGCGGCCTCAGCACTCACGAGGGACCCCGAGGCAGTGCACCCATCCCTGCGCGCAGCCCTGACGTGCTGATCCCCTTGTTCCCCGGCTTTCGTGAGTGGCAAGTGGTCCTATGGCAACCCTGGGCACTCACGACGAAAAGCGAGTCGTGAGTGCCCAGGGTTGCCACGCCTTCGGCGCCGCTTCGCGGTAGAACCACTTGCCACTCACGTGGGGATGTCCAGGCGTAGGCCTACGCCTCTGATGGTGTGGAGGTAGCGGGGTTCCTTGCCGCTCTCGCGCAGCTTGCGGCGCAGCCAGGAGACGTGGACGTCCACCGTCTTGTCGGCGTGGCTGTACGGCATCCGCCAGACCTCGGCGAGCAGCTCCTGCTTGCTGACGACCTGACCGGCACGGCGCGCCATGTAGGACAGCAGGTCGAACTCCTTGGGCGACAGCGCCAGCGCTCGACCGTCCAGCTCGGCGGTGCGCGCGGACAGGTCGATGGCCAGCCCGCCGAGCACGAGCGTCGGTCGCCGAGCCGGCGCGGAGTGGTGGCGGCGCAGGACAGCGCGCACGCGCGCTAAGAGTGAACCGAATCCGAATGGTTTGACCAGATAGTCGTCGGCGCCCGCGTCGAGTGCGGCAATGATCCGCCCCTCGTCGTCGTAGCTCGTCACCACGATCACCGGGACGTCGGATGCGGCTGCCCTGAGCATGGTCAGCAATTGCATGCCGTCCAGGTCGGGGAGCGACAGGTCCAACAACACGATGTCAGGGCGGTTTTCGACGGCAGCTTGTAATCCGGCCATCCCGGTCGCGGCAGAGCTCGTCGCGTGATCGGCTGCGGACAGGGCTCGGACGAGCCCACCACGGGTGGCGGAATCTTCCTCGATGACCAAGACGTGCGGCACGTAAAGAATCTTAGCCTGTATTGCTATAACACTGGTAGCCAGAGGGTGGTCTTGTCTCGCATCCCGGGACGGCTTGCACCGAAGGTCGCCGTCTGAGTCACACCAGCCACTCCCGTCTGGTCCGAAAGGATCATTATCAGAACCTTGATAACACGTTAGTGCGATGTTGGGCTTTCCGACGGCATAATCCGCGACCTTCCGGCCAGCACATCATTAGCTTCTTTTCTAACTATCGTCCAGATAGTCACTTTGGTCACACGGGCCGAGGGATGCCAGGGTGGAGTCCAGTGGGATCATCGTCGACACTCTTGATGCACATGCATATGCACTTGCGCCAAAATCTGACAATGCCGAGAGGAGCGGACCCCATTCCGGGATCCAGTGATCCAAGCGACTCGGACGCGACATCTCGGGTCCCCGACGAGGTGCGCCCGGCAGAGATCGACGAGCGCGAGGCCGACGACTCGGCCGCCGCCGCGATCGCCGACAAACCGCGCCTGTGGCGCGCGATGCTCTTCGCCCACCAGCCCGATCGGCACGGACGATGCATCACCTGCATCGGCGCCCCGTGGCCGTGCGGCCCGCGCACGCTCGCCGAGCGGGCCGAGGAGATTCACCGCAAAAGCTGATCGGCCGGCGATGACAGGGTCACCGGCCGGCCGATCGACAAGTCTGAACCGTGCTACTCAGCCGTCCAGGTCACGCGCCACCGCGCGAACGACCTCCGCCGCGAGCTTCGAGCTGCGACGGTCCGGGTAGCGACCCCGGCGCAGGTCCGGCTGAACCTTGTTCTCCAGCAGCTTGATCATGTCTTCGATCAGGCCGTGCAGCTCCTCGGCGGGACGGCGCTGGGTCTCGGCGACCGACGGCGGCGCGTCCACCAGCCGGACCGACAACGCCTGTGGGCCACGCCGCCCTTCGGCCATGCCGAACTCCACCCGCTGGCCGGACTTGAGGCCCTCGATCCCAGCCGGCAGCGCCGCCTTACGGACATACACGTCCGCGCCGCCGTCCTGGGAAAGGAAGCCGAAACCCTTCTCAGTGTCGTACCACTTGACCCTGCCGGTCGGCACCCTGCTCACCCGTCCCTTGCTGTGTCTAACACGTGCCTGGTTCTCACCTGTGCTGGGTATATCAGCGCTGCATATACCGTCTAACGCGGGCGAAAGTGCCCACGCGGTACGCACAACGAACGCGCCCCGAGCAACGTCGGGACGCGCCCCCCTAGCGTAGCCCCAGAGGCACTCGACGCGCCGTAGTTATCCGCGGTTCACCCGCGCGGCTTCGTCGCGCTCACTGCCCGCAACCCCGGACGGTCAGGACACGACCTGTTCCAGACCGAGCAGCTCGACGGACCGTTCGCGCATCTCGACCTTGCGGACCTTGCCGGTCACGGTCATCGGGAACTCCTCGACGATCTGCACGTACCGGGGGATCTTGTAGTGCGCGAGCTTGCCGGTGGCGAACTCGCGCACCGCCTCCGACGTGAGCGGCTCGGCACCGGGGCGCATCCGGATCCAGGCGCACAGCTCCTCGCCGTACTTGGCGTCCGGAACGCCCACGACCTGGGCGTCCAGTACGTCGGGGTGGGTGTAGAGGAACTCCTCGATCTCGCGCGGGTAGATGTTCTCGCCGCCCCGGATGACCATGTCCTTGATCCGTCCGGTGATGTTGACGTAGCTCTCCTCGTCCATCACGCCGAGGTCGCCGGTGTGCATCCAGCGGGCGGCGTCGATGACCTCGGCGGTCTTGTCCGGCTGGCCCCAGTAGCCGAGCATCACCGAGTAGCCCCTGGTGCACAGCTCGCCGGCGGTGCCCCGGGGCACGGTCAGACCGGTCGCCGGGTCAATGATCTTGCTCTCGATGTGCGGGAGCACCCGGCCGACGGTGGACACCCGCCGTTCCAGCGAGTCGTCCGCGCGGGTCTGGGTGGACACCGGCGAGGTCTCGGTCATGCCGTAGCAGATCTGCACCTCCGACATGCCCATCCGCGAGATGACCTGCTTCATCACCTCGACCGGACACGGCGACCCGGCCATGACACCGGTGCGCAGCGAGGACAGGTCGTAGGACTCGAAGTCCGCGAGGCCGAGCTCGGCGATGAACATGGTCGGCACGCCGTACAGCGACGTCGCGCGTTCGGCCTCCACGGCCTTCAACGTCAGCTCCGGGTCGAAGCCGGCCGCCGGGATGACCATCACGGAGCCGTGCGAGGTGGCCGCCAGGTTGCCCATGACCATGCCGAAGCAGTGGTAGAAGGGCACCGGGATGCAGATCCGGTCCTCCTCGGTGTAGCCGAGGGTCTCGCCGACGAAGTAGCCGTTGTTGAGGATGTTGTGGTGGCTGAGCGTGGCGCCCTTGGGGAACCCGGTGGTGCCGGAGGTGTACTGGATGTTGATCGCGTCGTCCGCGCTCAGCGTCTCCGCGACCTCGGCCAGCCGTTCCGGCCGGACACCCGTCGAGCCGGTCGCCAGCTCCCGCCACTGCGGTGAGCCGAGCAGCACCACGCGCTCCAGCGCCTCGCAGCGCGGCCTGACCTCCTCGACCATGGCCGCGTAGTCGGAGGTCTTGAAGCTCGGCGCCGCGACCAGCATGCGCACGCCGGCCTGGTTGAGCACGTACTCCAGCTCGTGAGTGCGGTAGGACGGGTTGATGTTGACCAGGATGATGCCGAGCTTCGCCGTGGCGTACTGGGTCAGCGTCCACTCGGCCTGGTTGGGCGCCCAGATGCCCACCCGGTCACCTTTGACCAGCCCGGCGTCGATCATGCCCAGTGCGAGCGCGTCGACGTCCGCGACGAACTCCCGGTAGGTCCACCGCCGCCCGCTGGCCATCTCGACGAGCGCGTCGCGGTCGCCGAAGCGTGCGGCGGTGCGGTCGAGGTTGTCGCCGATGGTGTCTCCGAGCAGCGGGGTATCGGAGATACCCGAGGCGTACGACGGCACAGCGGGGACGGGAACCACCACGTCAGCTCCTCACAACAGTGTGGGGTAGGGACAGTCGAGCCACATCCTCTTGCAGGAGCACCCAGTTCGCCAGGGTTCGTCTCACAACCGGAATCTTCAGTGGATCACTTACCCGAGAGGTAATCGATTCGATGACGTCCGCGGATTACCGTCCTTGCCATGACCTACTTCGAGAACAGCCAGGGCATCCGCTTCTACTACAAGGACCTCGGCGAGGGGCCCGCGATCCTGCTGGTCCACTCGTGGGCCATCGACTCCAGCATGTGGGAGTACCAGGTGCCGGCGCTCATCGCCGCCGGACACCGGGTCGTGGCGATGGACCGCCGGGGCCACGGCCGCTCCGACGAGCCGGGCGCCGGCTACGACCTGGACACCCTCGCCGACGACCTCGCCGCGCTCGTCGAGCACCTCGACCTGAGCGAGATCACCCTGGTCGCGCACAGCATGGGCTGCGCGGAGATCACCCGGTACCTGAGCAGGCACGGCAGCGCACGCGTCAGCAGGGCCGTCTACCTGGCGGGGGTCACGCCGTACGTGCGCGGGGTCGTCGGCGAGGAGAACTACGAGGCGTTCCTTGCCGAGATCGCGGCGGAGCGGCCGCTGTGGTTCAGCACGCGCCGCGAGGGCTACTTCGCCATGCCGGACTCCGGGGTGTCCGACGCGCTCGCCGACGACCAGATGGCCACCATGCTGCGCACTCCGCTCGAGGTGCTGATGGCGTGTCAGCGGGCAGGCACCGGTACCGACGTCACCGCGGAGCTGTCCCGCGTCGACGTGCCCGTGCTGGTGATCCACGGCGACCGGGACGAGTCCACCCCGCTGGAGATCACCGGGCAGCCCACGTCCGAGCTGATCCCGGACAGCCGGCTCGAGATCTACGCCGGCGGCCCGCACGGCCTGTACGTGACGCACCAGCGGCAGCTCACCGCCGACCTGCTCAAGTTCGCGGCTCAGACCCCGTGAGTGAGTTGGGCTGCTGGGGCAGCCCAACTCACTCACGGGGTGTTGCGGGGCTCCCGGATGGCCAGGACCGCGGCGAGGCTGATCACCGCGACCAGGAGCATGTAGCCGGACACCGACATCGACGTCTCGGTGCGGGCCTGCAGCGCGGTGGCGATCAACGGGGCGAAGCCACCACCGAGGACCGCACCGACCGCGTAGCTGATCGACGCGCCGCTGTAGCGGTAGCGCGGCTCGAACATGCCGGCGAACAACGCCGACTGCGGGCCGTAGCTGGCCCCGAGCCCGATGTTCAGCACCACGACCGCGACGATCATCCAGAACGCGTTGCGCGTGTCGATCAGCAGGAAGAACGGGAACGCCCACACCGCGAGCAGCACCGAACCGACCAGGTACACCGGTTTGCGCCCCACCCGGTCCGACCAGGACGCGCTGATCATGATGGCGGCCAGCCAGGTCACGCTGCCGATGATCACGATGACCAGCATCAGGTTGTTGCTCAGACCGAGGATCTTCGTGCCGTAGGACAGCAGGTAGGCCAGGAAGACGTAACCGATCGCGGTGTTCGCGATGAAGCTGACCGAGGCCAGCAGCAGCTCCTTCGGCCGCTCCCGCAGCACCTCGACCACCGGGACCCGGCTGCGTGCGCTTTCCTCGCGCAGCGCACGGAACACCGGGCTCTCCTCGATCCGCAACCGGATCACCAGACCGACGCCGACCAGCAGGATGCTCAGCAGGAACGGCACCCGCCAGCCCCACGCCGCGAACTGCTCTTTGTCGACCAGGTTGCTCATCACGAAGAACACCAGCTGGGCCAGGATCAGCCCGGCCGGGACCCCGATCTGGGCGAACGACCCGAACCAGCCGCGCCTGCCGGTCGGCGCGTGTTCGACCGCCATGAGCGCGGCGCCGCCCCACTCACCGCCGGCCGACAATCCCTGCAGTAGCCGCAGCACCAGCAGCAGGATCGGCGCCCAGACCCCGATCTGGGCGTACGTCGGTAGCAGGCCGACGCCGACCGTCGCCAGGCCCATGAGCAGCAGCGAGGCGACCAGCATGCCTTTGCGGCCCAGGCGGTCACCGAAATGTCCCCACAGGATGCCGCCGATCGGGCGGGCCAGGAACCCGACGCCGAGCGTGGCGAACGCGGCCAGCGTCCCGGACGCCGGGGACAGCGTTGAGAAGAACTGCGAGCCGAAGACCAGGGCCGCGGCCGTGCTGTAGATGAAGTAGTCGTACCACTCGATGGTGGTGCCGACGGCGCTCGCAAGCGCAACCCGCCTCAGCTGAGGGGCATCAGTGACCGTCACCGCTGCATTGTGCCCCCATTTCGTGAGTGGCAAGGGCGTCTACCGCGGAGCGGCGCCGAAGGCGTAGGCGCTCGGAGCACTCACGACAGCTTTTCCGTCGTGAGTGCTCCGGGCGCCTATAGGCGCCCTTGCCACTCACGAGTCGACGGCGAAGCCGAGATGCCTTGAAGCCGGGCACGGGCTAAGCCGGGTACGGGCTAAGCCGGGCACGGGCGCCGTGGTCCCGACCGCGTGCCGAGAGTGCGCTGCCCCGGGGTCCCTCGTGAGTGATGAGGGCGCCTATAGCCGCCCTGGGCCCTCACAACGAAAAGCGTGTCGTGAGTGCCCAGAGCGGCTACCGCTTCGCGGCCCCTGCGGGGTAGACGCCCTCATCACTCACGAGGGGTTAGAGGCCTCCTGTGTACAGCAACAGGTTCGGGGTTCCTCCTACTGAGCCGCCCTTGATCACGTCCGGGGTTGCCTGTTCGATCATCCAGGCCTTCACCGTCGCCGAGGACGCGTCGCCGTAGACCTGCTTGTACAGGGCCGCCACACCCGCCGCGAACGGCGCCGACATCGACGTTCCGGAGTAGGACGCCGTGCCGCCACCGGGCACCGTGGAGATGATCGCGCTGCCGGGCGCGTACAGCGAGACGCAGTCGCCGGTGCTGGAGGTCGGGCTGCGGCCGTCGGTCTTCGTGGAGTTGGCAACGACCAGGACGTCGGGGGCGTCCCGGGGGGCGACGTTGCACGAGTTCTTCCCCGTGTTCCCCGCCGAGGCCGCGACGAACACCCCGGACCGGGCGAGGTCGTCGACGGCGTCGGTCAGTTCCTGCGACGGGGCCTGGTCGTAGCGCCAGGACAGCACGGCCACCGCGGGGTGCTCGGCGTGGTCGGTCACCCAGCGCACGCCTCTGATCAGGTTCGGCAGCTTCCCGTTGCCCTTGCAGTCCAGGACCTTGACGTCGTGCAGGAGCGCCTGTTTCGCCACGCCGTAGGTGTCCGACGCGGCGATGCCGGCCACGACCGTGCCGTGTTTGCCGCAGTCGCCGCTGGGGCCGCCGGCGAAGTTCGCATCGAACTCGACCCGGCCGCTGAAGTCGGGATGCGTCGCGTCGATGCCGGTGTCCAGCACGTAGATGTTGACGCCAGCGCCGGTCGCGCTTGCCGTGTAGCTGCCGGACAGCGGGAGTTCACGCTGGTCGATGCGGTCGAGTCCCCAGTTGACCGGGTTCTGCTGGACCGCATCGGCTTCCGGGGTCTCCAACGGGCTGGAACCGACGGCCAGGACCGGCGTGGCCGGCGACCCGACGAGCGCGCCGAGCAGGACCGCCAGCGTCACGGCGGCCCTTGGAATGGTCACTGAGCGCGACTTCACTGAGCCGACCTCAGGTTAAAAGCGAACACCGAAGTGACTAAAGTTCTACTAGTGGTGTATTGGACGCGATTATGTCGCTAAGAGTGATCACGAAACTCACTCTAGTGATCCTTCAGGGAAGTTCCGGGATGCAAGCAATCGCGTCGCGGGAGAGTCACCCGTTCGAGATCAACGAGCCGCGGGGTGCACCTTCACCTCGGTGGCCTTGACCGCGAACCACAGCTGCGCGCCCGGCGCCAGTGCCCCACCGTCGGGCCCGAGATCGGCGACCGCCGCCGGTGTCACATCGGCGGCCAGCCCCATCAGCCAGCTCGGGCCGCCGTCGATCGCACCCGCCCGTAGCCGGACCAGCCCACCGCGCGGTTCCAGTCCGGCCAACCGGACGGCCAGCACGTTGCGCGGGCTGCCGACCGGACGCTCCCGGAAGACCGCCACCGCCGACGGGGGGAACACCGCGACGGCGGGGGCTCCGTCGGCCGCCGTCCCGGAGACCTCACCGGACACCAGCGTGCCCTCGGGCGTACGCAGGCCGCCGGGCGCGGTGACGCCGGAGACCAGGTTCAACCCGGCGATCCGCGCGGCGAACGGGCTGCGCGGCCGGGTCAGCACATCTCGGGTCTGGCCCTGCTCGACCACGGTTCCGTCGGTCAGCACGATGACCCGGTCCGCCAGGACCAGCGCATCGAGCACGTCGTGGGTGACCAGCAGAGCGGTCGTCCCGGCACCGGCACGGACCACCCTGCGCAGCAGCGACCTCATCGTCGGGCCAGCGTCGATGTCGAGCGCGGCCAGCGGTTCGTCGAGCAACAGCAGCTTCGGCTCACCGGCCAACGCCCTGGCCAGCGCGACCCGCTGGGCCTGACCGCCGGACAGCTGCGCGGGCCTGCGGGCGGCGAGCGCACTCGCCTCGACCTCGGCGAGCCAGTGCGCGGCCATACGGGCGGCCTCGCGCCGTCCGAGGCCGTGGCACCTCGGTCCGAACGCCACGTTCGCGGCGGCGCTCAGGTGCGGGAACAGCAGCGCCTGCTGGGCGAGCAAACCGACGTCACGCCGGTGCGCCGGGATGTGCACACCGGTCGCCGTGTCGGTGAGCAACCTGCCGTCCAGCTCGACGCGGCCGACGTCCGGATGCAGCAGTCCGGCCAGCACCCCGAGCAGCGTGGACTTGCCCGCGCCGTTCGGCCCGAGGATCGCGACGATCTCGCCGCGCGCCACCGACAGCGACACGTCGAGGGTGAACTCGCGGCGCGCGACGGTCGCCGTCAGCTCGAGATAGGTCATCTCAGCCCCTCGGCGGCGCGGGGGCGGGCCACCGCGATCACCACCACCGCGACGACCACGAGCATGAGCGACAGCGCGATCGCGCCGTCGGTGTCGACCTCCCGCTGCTGGTAGACGAGCAGCGGCAACGTCTGTGTGGTGCCCTGCAGGCTGCCGGCGAACGACACGGTCGCGCCGAACTCACCCAGCGCCCTGGCGAACGCCAGCACCAGACCCGACCCGAGACCGGGCAGCACCAGCGGCACGGTCACCCGGCGGAACGCGGTGAACGGCGAAGCCCCGAGGGTCGCCGCGACCGTCTCGTAGCGCTCCCCCGCGGTGCGCAGCGCGCCCTCCAGGCTGACCACGAGGAAGGGCAGCGACACGAACGTCTGGGCCAGCACGACCGCGGCGGTGGTGAACGGAACGGTCACGCCGAACCACAGGTCCAGCAGCTTCCCGGCCGGGCCGGTCCGGCCCAGTGTGTAGAGCAACGCGAGACCGCCGACCACCGGTGGCAGCACCAACGGCAACAGGACCACCGGACGTGCCCAGCGCACCACCACCGAACGGGACCGGGCCAGGACCGCCGCCAGCGGGCCGCCCAGCAGGAGGCAGATCAGCGTCGAGAGCGCGCCGGTCTCCAGGGACAGCTTCAGCGCCGCGACCGCGGACTCGCTGGTGATCAGCGCCGGGAGCTCGGCGAGGTCGGCGCGAACGATCATCCCGACGACCGGCAACGCGATCAACGCGAACGCCAACACCGCCGGGACCCACAGCGCCACCGGCAGCCCGACCCCGACCCGATGCCTATCCACCCCACACCTCGTGAGTGCCGAGGCCGTCTACCCCGAAGGGGCGCCGCAGGCTAGAGGCGGCCTCAGCACTCACGAGGACCCTGAGGCCGCGCACTCTGTGCGGGCGGTCGGGACCACGGCTCCGGGAACGCCGTGATCGCCTCCAAGGCAACTCGGCTTCGCCGTCGCCCGTGAGTGGCGAGTGGTCCTATAGCAACCCTGAGCACTCACGACGAAAAGCGTGTCGTGAGTGCTCAGGGTTGCTACGCCTTCGGCGCCCCTTCGGGGTAGAACCACTCGCCACTCACGAGGGGGTGCCAAAGCCTGCTTCGGAGAGGGCCTTCTTGCCGTCCGGGCCCTCCACCAGGGCTACCCACTTCGCGGCCAGGTCCGGGTGGGGAGCGTTCTTCAGGGTGGCGATCGGATACTTGTTGATCGCCTTCGAGGCCTCGGGGAAGTCCACGCCCTGGACCTTGCCGTTCGAGGACTTCACGTCGGTCACGTAGACCATCGCGGCGTCCGCGTCGCCGGTGCTGACCTTGGTGAGCGCCGCCCGCACGTCGGACTCCTTGCTGACCGGCTTCAACGTGACCCCGGTGGCCTTCTCCACCTGCTTGGTCGCGCTACCGCACGGCACCGTGTCCGCGCAGACCACGACCTTCAGGTCGGGTTTGGTGAGGTCGGCGAAGGTGTGAATGTTCTTCGGGTCGCCCGGCGCGACGGCGATCTGCAGCGTGTTGGTGACGAACACGCTCGGCGTTCCGGCGGTGAGACCTGCCTTGGACACGGTGTCCATCGTCGAGGTGTTCGCGGCGGCGAACACGTCGGCGGGCGCCCCGTTCACGATCTGCTGGGCGAGGTCGGACGAGCCGCCGTAGTTCAGCCGGACGTCGACGCCCGGGTTCTGCTGCTCGAACTGCTTCTCCAGCCCGTTGAACACGTCGGTCAGCGACGCGGCGGCGGACACCGTGAGCGTCTGGTCACCGGAGGGGGCACTCGACGGAGCCGGCTGCGAACCGCCGCCTCCGCCACATCCGGCGAGCAGCGCCGCGGCCGCCACCGCACCGACGGTCAACCCCAGGTTCCTTCTCATCGTGCTCCTCCCGGTGTCTCCACCACGACCTGCGTCGACTTGATCACGGCAACCGCGAGCGAGCCCGGCTCGAGCCCCAGCTCCTTGACCGCTTCGGTGCTCATCAACGAGACGACCCTGTGCGGCCCGCACTGCATCTCGACCTGCGACATCACTCGATCGGAGATGATCTCGGTGACCAGACCGACCAGGTGGTTCCGCGCGGAGCGGCCCACGGTCGACGGGTCGGGCGCCGCCTGCGCCTGGGCACGGGCGAACTCGGCCAGTCGAGCACCGTCGATGACCTTGCGATTCGATGCGTCGGCCTCGACGGGGAGCATGCCCGCATCGGTCCACCGGCGCACCGTGTCGTCACTGACTCCGAGCAGGCGAGCTGCCTCGGCAATCCGGAACTGCGGCACGGACAGGACCCTACATCCGAGGGTGCGGTGGCGCCCTACGAATGTCGCACCGCTGTCAGCGGCGTCGTAGGGTCAGCCTGTGGACTTCCAGCCGAGCGACACCGCTGTCGACTACACCAACCGCATGCGCGCGTTCCTCGACGAGGCGGTGCTGCCCGCCGAATCCGTCTACGACGCGTGGCGCGCCGAGCGCCGGGGAACGCCGAACGAGTGGGACACCCCGCCCGTCCTGCACGAGCTGAAGACCGAGGCGCGCTCGCGCGGCCTGTGGAACCTCTTCCTGCCCGACGTCTCGAAACTGTCCAACCTCGACTACGCCCACGTCGCCGAGGTGTCCGGCTGGTCGCCGGTCATCGCGCCGGAAGCGATCAACTGCCAGGCACCGGACACCGGCAACATGGAGACGCTGCACCTGTTCGGCACGCCCGAGCAGAAGGAACAGTGGCTGACCCCGCTACTGGAGGGCGAGATCCGGTCCGCGTTCGCGATGACCGAGCCCGACGTGGCGTCCTCGGACGCCACGAACGTGCAGACCTCGATCACCCGCGACGGCGACGAGTACGTCATCAACGGCCGCAAGTGGTGGATCTCCGGCACGGCCGACCCGCGCTGCTCGATCTTCATCGTGATGGGCAAGACCGACCCCGAGGCGCAGGCGCACCGCCAGCAGTCGATGGTGCTGGTGCCCAGGGACACCCCCGGCCTGGAGATCATCCGGAACCTGCCGGTGTTCGGCTACCAGGACCAGCACGGCCACTCCGAGATCACCTTCACCGACGTGCGCGTGCCGGTGTCGAACCTGCTCGGTGAGGAGGGCGGCGGTTTCGCCATCGCCCAGGCCCGCCTCGGCCCCGGCCGCATCCATCACTGCATGCGGCTGATCGGCATGGCCGAGCGGGCGATGGAGCTGATGGTCCGGCGGGCCACCTCGCGCGTCGCGTTCGGCAGGCCGCTGTCCGACCAGGGTGTGGTGCGCGAGCAGATCGCGAACAGCCGCATCGAGCTGGAGCAGGCCCGGCTGCTGGTGCTCAAGACCGCGTGGCTGATCGACCGGCACGGCGCGAAGGGCGCCCGGACGGAGATCGCGGCCATCAAGGTGGTCGTGCCGAGGATCGCCTGCGCGATCATCGACCGCGCCATCCAGATCCACGGCGCGGGCGGCATGAGCGACGACTTCCCCCTCGCCTACTTCTACGCCTGGGCGAGGGCCCTGCGCATGGCCGACGGCCCCGACGAGGTCCACCTGCGCTCGGTGGCCCGGGAAGAACTCAAGCGCCACGGCTGACCCCGTGAGTGTTTTGGGTTGCCCTGGCAACCCAAAACACTCACGGGTACCTGGTCAGCACCAGTTGCCGGGGGCCGGGTCGACCGGGGCGCAGCGGTCGGGCATGCCGGCCGGGCGGATCGTGCCGATGATGCGCAGCAGGTCGTCGTCGGTCACGTCACCCTGCTGGCCGATCATCATCCAGACGACCGACTCGCCTCGGTTGCCCGGCAGCGCCACGGCCTGGATTCGGACCTGGCGAGCCCCGCAGGTCCCCTCCGGCTTCGTCACGTACGCGGTGCTCAGGCTGCCCTGCCGACCACCGACGAGGATCGGCACCGGAGCGCGTAGCCGCACGTCCGGCCGCTGCCCGCCGGACCCGAAGCCGCTGCTCCACAGCCTGGCCGAGGACAGTGCGGCGGCATCGGTGTCCGGGTCGGCCACACCGGTCACTCCGGCCCACGCGGTGGGCTCGGCACGGTCCTGGCCGGGGCACACGATCGACCCGAAGAGCGCGACTCCGTTCATCACCAGCGACGGCTGGCCCTGCGAGTCCCGGAAGACCATCTGGCCGCCCGGCGGCGCGGGCTGCCACGCGGGCGGGACGTCGTAGGCGACGTTGCGGCTCGTGGAGATCGCGGTGTGCCAGCCCGGGATGAGAGGCGGCGGCGGCGCGTCCGGGGCAGGCGTCGGCGTGCTCGGCGCCGGGGGCGGCGTGCTCGGGGCGGCGACCACGCTCGGCGCGCCCGACCACGGCGTCGCGCCGGACAGCACGATCCCCAGCGCGGCCAGCAGGGCGAGCACGACGACCAGCACAAGGACGGTCGGCCAGAGCTTCGTCTTGTCCTCGGCGGGCGGGGCTTGCGGTGCGGGCTCCGGGGCGGCGTGCGGATTCCACGGGGACGACGGCGGCACGGCCACCGGCACCGGCAGCTCCTGAGGCACCTCCGGGGGCGGTGCCGCCGCCAGGAGCGCGACACGCTGCAGGGTCCGCTCGACCGCCGCATGCGTGTCCTTCGGCGGCCAGCTGCCCCGGCCCGCGAAGGACTCGGCCAGTTCGGCCGCTCGCGGCCGCTGCTCGGGATCCTCGGCCAGGCAGCGCGCCAGGTCCGTACGCAGGCTGTCCGGCATCGCGGGCAGCGCCGAGACGCCCTGACCGGTTCCGGCGAACACCAGCACCGAGGCCAGTGCCGCGAGGTCGGCGGCCGGACCCGTGTCTCGGGTCATCGGCGGCGCCACGATGTCCACGCCGACGAGCTTCGGCGCGTCCATCGCGAGCAGGACCGAGGACGGAGTGAGGTTGCGGTGCGCGAGGCCGTTCCCGTGCAGGTGCGCCAGCGCCGACGCGAGACCGGCGGCCAGCGCGAGCAGCGAGTCCTCGGCCAGGGTCCCGGTGGCGGGCACGCGTTCCGCCAGCGTGTCCCCTGGGACGAACTCGGTGGCCAGCCACGGCCGCTCACCGCCGAGGTCGGCGGCCGTCAGGGTCAGCACCGCGAACGCCTTGGGCAGCGCCTCCGCCAGCTCGGTACGGAAGTCCGGGTGGCTCGCGAGCCACCCGTGCAGGAGCTTGACCGCGGCGAGGGTGCCGTCCGAGCTCTGCCCGAGGTAGGTGTCGCCGGTCGCCCCACTGGCCAGCTTGCCCAGCAGGCGGAACGGGCCCAGCCGGGGCGGGTCCGAGGGTGTCGGCGCGGTGAGCAGTGTGCGTCGCCTCCGTGGGTCGGCGTTGTGATCAGTATGCGCCGCCGGTGCAGCCGAGGCTCGCACAGACCGAGCACGCGCAGCACCCAGGTCTCAGCCCGACGGCTTGTGGGGCGGCTTCACACACCTTCGTGTCGTGTCGTGTCGCAGACGCTGCAGTGCCTGCGACACGACACGAAGCTCTGCGAGACGGTCTTGATGTGATTGCTGGGACCGGCGGGGCGAGAAGCCTCCGAGCGCAGGCCGCACGCTCCCACCGCCGCCCGACCAACCCGGGTCCGATTGGCCTCAGCCTCTGTGCGGCGCGGAGAACATCTGGGTGGGCCGCTCAGACATTCAGAGAGAATCGCGTGTGACTTCCTGGACCTGTGTGGGATGCGGTGCCGGGTCGTCCGGAGAGGACATCGCCACCGCGACCCCGCCCAGCAGCGTCAGCACGGTGAGACCGACCGCCAGCAGCGGGATGCGCTCCCGCCTCGGGGTCAGTTCAGGCGTCCAGGCCTGCCTGCACGGTCCCAGCGGTGTCCGGTGCGCCCGGTCGACCAACCTGCGCACCGCCGGGGTCACCCATGGACCGCCACCGGAGGCGAGGGCGCCGAACCTCACGGCCAGCTCGGCCGCGGTGGGCCTGTGCGCCGGGTCCTTGGCCAGGCACCGTTCGAGCTCGTCGCGCAGCGGCCTCGGCACGGCGGTCAGGTTCGGTGGCTGGTGCACGATCCGGGACAGCATGGCCACCGGTGTCACCGTCGTACCGAACGGCCCCTGTCCGGATGCCGCGAACGCCAGCACCGAGGCCAGCGAGAACACATCCGACGGACAGCCCGCGCGGTCGTCGCTCACCTGTTCAGGAGACATGAACGCGGGTGTGCCCATGGCCGCGCCTGCGCGGGTGTCGTCCAGCGCGTGCGCGATACCGAAGTCGATCAGCCGGGGTCCGTCGGCGGCGAGCAGAACGTTGGCAGGTTTCAGGTCCCGGTGCACGACGCCCATCGCGTGCAGTTGCGCCAGCGCCTCGGCCAGGCGCGCGGCGAGCGTCAGCAGGTCGGGCTCGGCAAGGCCGCCGCCCGCCGCGACCGCCTCGCGCAGCGACGGGCCGGCCACGTACTCGGTAGCCAGCCACGGCCGGTCCGCGTCCGGGTCGGCGGCGAGAACGGCGGCGGACCAGGGGGCACGGACGCGCCGCGCGGTCGTTACCTCGCGCGCGAACAGGGCACGGAAGCGCGGATCGCTCGCATAGGGCTCGAGCGCCACCTTGACGGCGGCCAGCTCGCCGTCCGGGCCGCGACCCAGCCACACCTGACCCATGCCGCCGGTGCCGAGCCGCCCCAGCAGCTGGTACCGGCCCACGTGGGTCGGGTCCTCGACTCGCATCGCATCCATTGGAGCCACCTCCGCCGCTGTTGGTCACCGGCTATGACCCACACCGACGCGATTCGGATGGGGTGACCACGGAGATCCGATTCCGCGGCTGCGCGGAGACGCTGCGCCAGCAGATGAGGAATGTCACCGTCTGCGCAGGTCAGACGCATGATTGACAACGTGTAGCCACGGCCGGGGACGGCTACTCTCGTGGTGTGTCTGTCACCGAACTCGGGCTTCCCGGGCTGCGTAGCGCACCCGGAGCCGACCCCACGAGACCGGCTGATCCTCGGCTGATCGACCGGTTCGGCAGGGTCGCGACCGACCTACGGGTCTCCCTGACCGACCGCTGCAACCTGCGGTGCACGTACTGCATGCCGGCCGAGGGGCTCGACTGGACGCCCACCGACCAGCTGCTGTCGAACGACGAGATCGTGCGGCTGGTCGGCATCGCGGTGCACAGCCTCGGGATCGAGGAGGTGCGCTTCACCGGCGGCGAGCCGCTGCTGCGTCGCGGTCTCGACTCGATCCTGTCCCAGGTCTCCGCGCTGGACCCCCGCCCGGAGATCTCGCTGACCACGAACGGCATCGGGCTGGCCCGCCGTGCCGAGGCGCTGGCCTCGGTCGGGGTCGACCGGCTGAACGTCTCGCTGGACACGCTGCGTCCCGAGCGGTTCGCCACGATCACCCGCCGCGACCGGCTGACCGACGTGCTGGACGGCATGGCGGCGGCCCAGCGCGCCGGCCTCGGACCGATCAAGGTCAACACGGTGCTGCTGCGCGGGGTGAACGACGACGAGGCCACCGAGCTGCTGCGGTTCTGCCTCGACGCCGGCTACCAGCTGCGGTTCATCGAGCAGATGCCACTGGACGCCCAGCACGGCTGGGACCGGGCCGAGATGGTGACCGCCGGTGAGATCCTCGCCCAGCTGCGCGCCGACTTCGACCTCGTGCCCGACACCGAGGAGCGCGGCGGCGCCCCCGCCGAGCGCTGGCTGGTCTCCGACGGCCACGGTGGCCATCGCGGATCGGTCGGTGTCATCGCGTCGGTGACGAGGCCGTTCTGCGCCGCGTGCGACCGGACCAGGCTGACCGGCGACGGACAGCTACGCTCCTGCCTGTTCGCCCGTACCGAGACCGACCTGCGTGCCCTGCTTCGCGGCGGCGCCTCGGACACCGAGATCGCCGACGTCTGGCGTGGCGCGATGTGGGCGAAGGCGGCCGGGCACGGCATCGACGACCCCGGTTTCCTGCAGCCCGACCGACCGATGAGCGCAATCGGAGGCTAGTCAGCGTGACCATCACCATTCGCTATTTCGCGGGGGCCAGAGCGGCGGCGGGTGTGCCGTCGGAGGAGATCGCGCTCGCCGAGGGCGGCACGGTGGCCGACGTACTGGCCACGCTGTCCACCCGCCACGGCGCGCCCCTGACCCGGGTGCTGTCCGCGTCCAGCCTGCTGCTGGACGAGGTCGCGGTCCGGGACCACTCCCTGCGCCCCGCGACGGGCGCCACCCTGGACGTCCTGCCGCCCTTCGCCGGCGGCTGACCTCACGTCCCGCCCCCACCGCCCCGATGACACGAATGTGGCTTCAGGGACGTTGAACGTCCCTAAAGCCACATTCGTGCCGCTCGGGGTCAGGGGCGGAGGACTGTGGCGAGCAGGTCGGAGAGCCAGCGGGACCGTTCCTGCCGGGTGGGGGTCTCGCCGGTGAAGGCCGTGAGGAAGGCGCGCTGGAAACAGGCGCCGGCCAGTGCGGCCGCCACCGCGTCCGGTCGCACGTCGTCGGCGACCCGGCCCGCGTGCTGCTCCGCGCGCAGATAGTCGGCGATCGCATGGTTGACCTTGACCGGGCCCGCGCCCCGGGACAGGACACCGTCACGGTGGCGGACCAGCAGGTCGGCGTCGGCGAACACCGAGGCGCTGATCGGGAACGACGCGGTGTAGAAGTCCAGCATCTGCTCGGCGGCCTCGCGCAGCGTGTCGATGACCTCGCCGTGGCCGACCCTGGTCGACAGCTCGTCGCGCACCAGCGCGATCTGGGGTAGTCGTTCCATGAGGACGCACAGGAACAGGTCGACCTTGTCGGTGAACAGCTTGTACAGCGTCGCCTCGGAATAGCCGGACGCCCTGGCGATCTCCTTCGTCGTGGTGTGCGCGAGCCCCTTGGCCCGCATCACCTCCGCGGCGCCGTCGAGAATCCGGTCCCTGGTCGAGGTGACGGGGGGTGTCATACGACCTCCTGGCGTGGTGGGTGAATACTCACTACCCTACTGGGTAAGTGTTCACTCACCCTAGGAGGAGGCGCCATGAAACTCACCGTCTTCGGCGGCACCGGACCGACCGGCCGTGAGTTCGTCCGACTCTCCGTGGCCGGTGGGCACGAGGTCACCGCCGTCGTCCGCGATCCCGCCGCGCTGACCGAGCTGTCCGGCCTCACGATCCGGCGGGGCGATGTGCTCGACGCGTCGTCACTGGACGGCTCGATGGACGGCGCGGACGCGGTCGTCTCCGCGCTGGGCAGTCGTACCGGTCGCGGCCCGACGACCGTGTACTCCGCCGGTATCGACAACATCCTGGGTGTCATGCACGCCGCCGGTGTGCGCCGGCTCGTGGCGCTGACCGCCGTTCCGGTGACGCCGCGCTCGCAACGCGGCCCGAGCGAGAAGCTCTTGGACCGCGTCCTGCACCTGTTCTTCGGCGGTGGCTACGACGACATGGCCCGTATGGAGCAGCGGGTGTTCGCCAGCGACGTGGACTGGACGATCATCCGTCCGCCGAAGCTGACCGACAAGCCGGGCACCGGCGAGTACCGCCTAGCGACGAACAGCTCGCTGCGCGGCGGTATGGCGATCAGCCGCGCGGACCTGGCACTGGCGATGCTCACGGCCCTGCACGACCCGGCGGCCGTACGAGTGTCCCTGAACGTGGCGAACTGACCGGTCCAGCCGAAGCACCCGACTCGCTGTGCCGAAACCCCCGGCTCACGGGGCGGAAGCCTGACACCGCGCACCCTCATGCCACACCGCGCGGTGTGCACACCGCGCGGCGTCACCAGAAGGCGCGCGGCATCACCGGGAGGTGCGCGGTGTTACACCGTGGCGAACTGACCGGTCCTGCCGATGCACCCCC
>NZ_KE386837.1:0-23659 GCF_000429025.1 Actinospineispora spinosispora DSM 44797 | reverse complement strand
CCACGAGGTGCGCGGCGTCACCGGGAGGTGCGCGGGGGCGCCAGAAAGCGCGCAGGGTCACCGGAAGGTGCGCGCTGTTACCGGGGAGGCGCGCGGGGTCATCGGAGGGGGCAGCGGGGGCGCTGGGAGGAGCGCCGCGGCGCTGGGAGGGGCTCGGGGTGGCTAGGGGCTTGCTGAGGGGAAGGTGTCCAGGTAGGAGGGCCAGTGGCCGGCTGAGGTGGTGACCGACTCGGCTGCCAGCGCGGCGTTGACGATCGCCCTGGTGACGCAGTCGGCGCCGGCGGTCAGCAGCTCGTGCATCTCGTCCAGCTCCGGCTCCGGACGAGTGGGCACGGCCAGCGCGAAGGTCGTGTCACCGTCCAGCATGGTGTGCACCGGGCGCACACCGCGAGCCAGGCCGTCCGCGCCGAGGCTGGCCAGCATCGTGCACTGCGCCTTCGACAGGGTCAGGTCGGTGCCGAGGACCGCGAGTGTGGTCGCGCGTAACGGGCCCTCGACCGAGCCGTGCAGCAGGCCCGCCTCCGCCGCTGCCGTCAGCTCGGCGGCGGTCGGAGGCCGCAGTGCGGGGAACTCGCCGGCGAGACCGAACCGGGCGCCGTACAGCTCGCCGCTGTGTGGGTCGACGGCCGAGCCCGCCGCGTTGAGTACCACCAGCGCAGCGACGACCGCGCCGGTGGACAGCACAGCACTGGCCGAGCCGACACCGCCCTTGAACTTGCCGACCACCGCGCCGGTGCCCGCCCCGACGGAACCGCAGCGCACCGGCCCTTTGCCTCCCGGCGCCGCCGCGGCGGTCAGTGCGGCCATACCGGTCGAGGCGTCCGGGCGGGCGCCGAACCGGCCGCCCCTACCGAGGTCGAACACGACGGCGGCCGGCACGATCGGCACGACGGACCCCGGCGAGCCGAGCGGGTAGCCGACCCCGACGGACTCCAGCCCGTTCATCACCCCGTCGGCGGCGGCCAGCCCGTAGGCGCTTCCGCCGGACAACAGGATCGCGTTGACCCGCTTCACCAGCCGCCGGGGGTCGAGCAGGTCGGTCTCCCTGGTACCGGGTGCGGCACCGCGCACGTCCACCCCGCCGACCGCGCCGTCCGGCGGCGCCAGTACCACCGTCGAACCGGTCAGTGACCCGGCCGCCGAGTCGCGGAGCGTGGCATGTCCGACCTGCAGGCCGGGTACGTCGGTCAGGCTGTTCGTCGGGCCGGGGCGCATCCTCGTCACGGTAGTCGCGACACCGCGCATGTCACCTCGGCGGTGAGGTGACATGCGCGGTGTGTCGAGGAGCCCGACTCGGTGTGCTGAGGGGCCCGACTCGCGGGCTAGTTCTTGCGGCCCCTGATCAAGCGGATCAGGATCAGCAGCACCAGGAGCGCCGCGGCGGCGGGCACCAGGCGCTTGAGGACCGGTGCGCCGGCGGTGTCGAGCAGGTCGATCGC
Source organism: Actinospineispora spinosispora DSM 44797 (assembly GCF_000429025.1). Lineage (GTDB taxonomy): Bacteria > Actinomycetota > Actinomycetes > Mycobacteriales > Pseudonocardiaceae > Pseudonocardia > Pseudonocardia spinosispora. The sequence goes on along the minus strand of NZ_KE386837.1, from coordinate 22,220 downwards.
CTCGACCTCGCTGCGGGTCGGCTCCTGAGTCACGAGCTTCGGTCCGCTGCCGTTGAGGTTGGCTGCCGCGGCGGCGGGCGTCGCGGTCGCGGTGGCCACACCGGCGGACCCGACCTGGGGCGCCGAGCCGGGGCTCGGTGCGCTGCCCGGGGTCGCGGCGGCCTGGGACTCGGCGGCGGCTGCCGCCGGCTCCTCCTCGGCCTTCGCGGCGGCGGGCTTCTTCGCGGCCGCCGGCTTCTTCTCCTCGGCGGCCGGAGCGGCGTCCTCGGCGGCACCGGGGCCGAGCTTCTTCGCCAGGCAGGACGAGAACTGGCCGACGATCTTGTCGCTGACGTCCGCCATGACACCGCGACCGAACTGCGCGGGCCGCCCGGTGATCGTCATGTCGGTGACCATCTTGATGCTGGTCTGGTTGTCCCCGTCGGCGGTGAGCGTGCCGGTGACAGTGGCCTTCGCGGTGCCGTTGCCCCGCGAGTCGCGCCCGGACGCCTCGATCACGACGGTGTGCGCCTTGTCGTCACGCTGGACGAAGGTGCCCTTGCCCTTGTAGGTCAGCGAGATCGGCCCCAGCTTGACCTTGACGGTCCCGGTGAACGAGTCGTCTTCGTAGGACTCGAGCGTGGCACCGGGGAAGCAGGGCGCGACCTTGCGCGGGTCGTTGAACGCCTCCCACGCCTCGTCGATACCGGCCGGCACGGTGAACGTGTTCTCCAACTGCATTGGTTCCAAACTCCGTCCTGAAAAACCCCGTAGAACGACACAGGCGCCCGCCCCAGCTAGGGCGGGCGCCTGAGAGAAATCCTCGGCTGATCAGCCGGCGGCGGTCAGTACCGCCCGGCCGGTGAGCACCCTTGCCAAGTGCTCACGGTAGTCCGCCGCGGCATCCGCGTCACTCGGAGCGGATGTGCCGTCGGTTGCGTGTTCGGCGGCGGCGCGCGCACTGTCCTCGCCGGCCTGCTGCCCGACGAGCGCCTGTTCGACGCCGCCCGCCCGGATCGGGGTGGAGCCCATGTTGGTCAACCCGACCCTGGCCTCTGTGATAACGCCACCGTCGACCTTGAGTGCCACGGCGACCGCGACCATCGACCAGGCCTGCGCGGTCCGGTTGAACTTCTCGTAGTGGTGCTTCCAGCCGGTGTAGCGCGGGAAGCGGATCTCGGCGAGCACCTCGTCCTCACCCAATGCGGTGGTGAACAGGTCGACGAAGAACTCCTCCGCCGACACGGTGCGCCGCCCGGACGGCCCGACGATGACAAACGAGGCGCCCAGTGCCAGTGCCACCGCGCCGAGGTCACCGGCCGGGTCGGCGTGCGACAGCGCGCCGCCCAGGGTGCCCCGGTGGCGGACCTGCGGGTCGGCCACGGTGGCCGCCGCGTCGCACAGCAGACCGACGTGCTCGGCGAGCAGGTGGTCGCGCACGACGTCGTGGTGGGTGGTCATGGCGCCGACCACGATCTCGTCGCCCTCTTCGCGGATGCCCCGAATCTCCGGGATGCCGCCGATGTCGACGATCAGCGTCGGCGCGGCGAGGCGCAGTCGCAGCACCGGCAGCAGGCTCTGCCCGCCACCGAGGATCTTGACCTCCTCGTCGTTGCCGAGCGCATCGGACAACGCCTGGACCGCCTCGTCCAGCGACGACGGCCGGACGTACTCGAACTGGGCGGGGATCACTGCAGTTCTCCTTGCGGGTTGATCGGGTCCACGGAGCCTAGGCCCGCGCCCGGTGAGTGCACGTCGATCGGGGTTTCCTGGGTGGAACGACCCTGCGCGTCCTGGATCGCCCGCCACACCCGCTGCGGGGTGCACGGCATCTCGATCTGGGCGACGCCGAGGTGGCGGACCGCGTCGAGGACGCCGTTGACGATGGCCGGGGTCGAGGCGATGGTGCCTGCCTCGCCGACGCCCTTGACCCCGAGCGGGTTGGACGTCGCCGGTGTCTCGGTGCGGTCGGTGGTGAAGCTGATCAGGTCGGCGGCCGTTGGCAGCGTGTAGTCGACGAACGTGCCGGTCACCAGCGTGCCCTGCTCGTCGTACGCGGCCTCCTCCCACAGCGCCTGCGCGATGCCCTGTGCGAGGCCGCCGTGCATCTGGCCTTCGACGATCAGCGGGTTGACCACCGAGCCGATGTCGTCGACGCACACGTAGTTGCGCAGCCGCACCCAGCCGGTGTCGGTGTCGACCTCCATCGCGCACAGGTGGGTGCCGTGCGGGAAGGAGAAGTTCTCCGGGTCGAACGTGTACTCCGAGTCCAGCGACGGCTCGACGCCCTCGGGGAAGTTGTGCGAGGTGAACGTGGCGAGCGCGATCTCCTGGATGGTGACGCCCTTGCCGGTTCCCTTGACCCCGAACGTGCCCCGGCCGTGCGAGCCGCCGAACTCGATGTCGTCCTCGGACGCTTCGAGCAGGTGCGCGGCGACCTTCTTGGCCTTCTCGATGACCCGTTCCGCGCACTTGACGACCGCGGTCCCGCCGACCGGCAGCGACCGCGAACCGTACGTGTCCAGGCCCTTGGGCGACACCTGGGTATCGCCGTGCAGCACCTCGACGTCCTCGAACGCGACGCCGAGCTGGTCGGCCGCGATCTGGCTCCACGCCGTCTCGTGGCCCTGGCCGTGCGCGGACGAACCGGTGACGACCTCGACCTTGCCGGTGGGCAGGATGCGGATCGCGGCGTGTTCCCAGCCGCCGGCACCGGCGCCGAGCGCGCCGAGCAGCCGGGACGGGGCGAGGCCGCACATCTCGGTGAACACCGAGATGCCGATGCCGAGCTGGATCCGGTCGCCGTTCGCCCGCCGCTGCGCCTGCTCACGGCGCAGTCCGTCGTAGTCGAACGTGGCCATGGCCTTGTCCGTCGCGGCCTCGTAGTTGCCCGAGTCGTAGGTCAGGCCGCCCGCGTTGGTGTACGGGAACTCGGTGTTGGTGATCCAGTTCTGCCGGCGCAGCTCCATCGGGTCGCGGCCCAGCTCGACGGCGAGCTCGTCCATGATCCGTTCGACGGCGAACGTCGCTTCGGGGCGGCCCGCGCCCCGGTAGGCGTCGGTCGGGGTCTTGTTGGTGAACACGTCGGTGCAGTTGAACGCGTACGACGGGAACTTGTAGATGGCCGGTCCGATGAACGCGCCGAAGACCGGGACCGCCGGGGTGAACAGGCCGAAGTAGGCGCCCATGTCGGCGAGCAGGTCGATCTTGAGCGCGGTGACCGAGCCGTCCCGCTTGGCCGCGACGGTGATGTCCTGCAGCTGGTCCCGGCCGTGGTGACCGGACAGCAGCGACTCCGAGCGGGTCTCGGTCCACTTGATCGGCTTGCCGAGGCGGCGCGCCACCAGCGTGGTCAGCACCTCCTCGGGGATGACCTGCAGCTTGCCGCCGAAACCGCCGCCGACGTCCGGTGCGATGACCCGCAGCTTGTGCTCGGGCAGCCCGAGGGTGAGCCCGAGCATCGTGCGCAGCACGTGCGGGACCTGGGTGGACGACCACATGGTCAGCTGTTCGGTCGTCGGGTCGACGACCACCGAGCGGGGCTCCATGAACGCCGGGATCAGCCGCTGCTGGCGCCATTGCCTGCGCACGACGATCGAGTCCGGGTCGGCTTCGGCGGCCGCGATCGCCTCGTCGGCGGTCTGGCCGCTGGTGGCGCCGGCCGCGACCGAGTCGAACGGGAACGTCGTCCACTTGTTGCTGCCGTGGTCGGGGTGGACGAGCGTGGAGCCGTCGCTGAGCGCGGCCTCCATGTCCAGCACCGGTTCCAGGGGGTCGTAGTCGATCTCGATGACCTCGGTGGCGTCCTTGGCGATCGCGTTGCTGCGCGCGACGACGACGGCCACGATCTCACCGGCGAAGCGCACGGTGTCGGTGGCGATCGAGACGTGCCTCGGCGCGGTGTCGTCGGCGTTGATCGGCCACGCGCAGGGCAGCCCGGACTGTTCGGCGTCCAGGTCCGCCCCGGTGTAGACCGCGACGACGCCGGGGTACTGCCTGGCCGCGGTCACGTCGATCGAGGTGATCTTCGCGTGCGCCAGCGGGCTGCGCAGCATCGCGATGTGCAGCATGCCGTTCAGGACGATGTTGTCGGTCCAGCGCGTCCGGCCGGTGATCAGCCGTGCGTCCTCCTTGCGGAGACGTGCGCGGCCTACCTCGTTCGTGGTGGGATCGGGCGGCAGCTCGGTGGTGGTCATGTCAGGTGCCGCTCGTGACCGACGCCGGGGTTTCGGTGTCGACGTGTGCACCGGGCTTCATCTTCTGTGCCGCGTCCCGCACCGCCTTGACGATGTTCTGGTAGCCGGTACAGCGGCAGAGGTTGCCCTCCAGCCCGTGCCGGACCTCGTGCTCCGACGGGTCCGGGTTGTCGCCGAGCAGGTCGATCGACTGCATGATCATGCCCGGGGTGCAGTACCCGCACTGGAGTGCGTGGTTGTCGTTGAAGGCCTGCTGCACCGGGTGCAGCTTCCCGTCGCGCGCCAGCCCCTCGATCGTGGTGACCTCGCTGTCGTTGGCCTGCACCGCGAGCACCGAGCAGGATTTCACGCTCTGCCCGTTCAGATGGACCGTGCACGCTCCGCAGTTGCTGGTGTCGCAGCCGATCACCGTGCCGGTCTTGCCGAGTCGCTCGCGGAGGTACTGGACGAGCAACAACCGGGGCTCGACGTCATCGGCGTACTCGACGCCGTCGACCGTCACCCGAACCTGTGCCATGAGTTTCTACTCCTCGTGTGGTGTGGTCGCGCCCACACATGCAACTCCGGTTCTCGGGACCTCGCAAGATCGGACGACCGGCCGCCTACCTGCGGGAAGAAACCGTTTACGACCGATGGCCGAAGGTGCCGTTCGTCGCTTCCGCGGCTGCGGATCTGACGACTGATCACAGCCGCTGACGCGGGATTGACTCCGGAGTAGATTCCACCCATTTGGGCCAACCTGAACGGCGATCTACCGCCTACCGTCAGAATCCAACCGGTCAGCGCTGACTTGGTCGCCAACCAGCCAGTTCTGTCCGCACGGCGGGTCTACCTCGTGTGTCAGTACCGCGACCCGCTCGAAAGGGGGACGACGATGCCAGCTTGGTTGGGTGTCGCGTTGGCAGCGTGCTTCGCGCTCGTGGCCGGTCATCGCGCCGCGCGCAAGGACGTCCCGGGGGCGCTCATGGCCGCCGGGATGGCGGTGATGTCCTTCGGCATGGCCGGTCTGGGGCCGACGATGCTGCACGGGCCGGGATGGGCGCTCGCGTTCGTGCTCGTCGCGGTGTGGCCGCTGCTGCACCCGTTGATCATCCGGTGGCGTCCGGGGCGGGTGTGCGGTGGGCCGCTCGCTCATCTGTTGGGCGGCGCCGCGATGGTCTACATGTGCCTGCTGCCGATGCACCACGGCGCAACTGACACCGCGGTGACGGTCACAGCGATGCACGGGCATTCGGGCATGGCAGGCATGTCCGGTCCGATGACGGTCGCCGGACCCACCTCGACGCCTCTCGCGTTGATCGGCTGGGCGCTGGCCTGCTACTTCCTGCTGGGCACGATCACGGCGCTGACCAGGAGGTCACCGAGCGGCGCGCGGGCCAGGTGGCTGCCCGAGGCGTTCATGGGCTTCGGCACGGTCATCATGCTGGTGGCGATGACCTGAAAGCCGTGAGTGATTTGGGCTGTCATGGCAGCCCAAATCACTCACGGCTTTTTCTTGGTGAACATCGGGCGCAGCGGGGCCAGGGTGCGGTTGCGCAGGGCGCCGTACCAGAGGCCGGCGCCGTAGGCCAGGTCGTCCGCTCGGTGCGCCACCAGGTAGCGGAGCGGGTCCAGGCGGGACGGGTCGTGGTTGTGCCGGTCGACGAGGGCCTCGGCGACCGAGGCGACCAGCGTCGCCCGGCGTAGGCGACGGGAGAACAGGCAGCCGATCACGGTCAGCGGCCACCAGTGCCGCAGGAGCAGCCCCGCCGCCTGGCTCAGTGCGCTGTGGAGCCCCAGACCGGTCAGCAGCGTCGCGGTCGTGCCGGGGCGGCGCAGTCTGATCAGGGTGCGGCGCATACGGAACCAGGCGACGCCGGTCAGCGCCGCGGCCCCGAGCACGCCGTAGCGCCGCTGGGACGCGATCAGCAGGCAGGTGGCGGCCATCCAGGGCGCGACCACCGCCGGCGGCACCGAGCCGGGGTGGCGCAGCGCGAGCGGTGCGGCGCCGGTGCCGTAGAAGGCCTTGCGCATCCACCAGCCCACCGCCGCAACCCGGTGCTCGTGCGCGACCAGGGCGGACGGCTCGTACCGCATGCGCCACCCGGCGGCGTGCAGCCGCAGCACCAGGTCCACGTCCTCGGCGACGTGCATGTCCTCGTCGAACAGCGCCACCTCCGTGCGGATCAGCAGCGCGGCGCTCGGCACGTAGGCGACCCGGGTCCTCGGCACGATCGAGCCGGGGTCCGGTCCGAGATCCAGCGAGGAACGCACCCGCTCGTACCGGGCCAGCCAGCTCTGCGCGCCGTTGCCCGGGAGCGCGACGATCCGGGGGGCGGCGAGCATGACGGCCCGATCGGCCAGGTGTCCCAGCAGTGGCGCGAGCCAGCCCGGTTGCGGTACGACGTCGGAGTCCAGGAACGCGACCAGCTCGGTGTGCGCGGCGGCGGCACCGGTGTTGCGAGCCGAGGCGGGACCTCGCGAGTTGTCGTGCCGGATCAGCCGTGCGCCGTGTTCCTCGGCGACCGCACGGCAGGCCGCTGGATCGCCCGAGCCGTCGTCGACGACGATCACCCCGCCGAGCACGTTCGTGGTGTCCGCCAGCGCGACGAGCAGACGCCGCAGCTCGTCCGGCCGGTCCTTGACCGGGACCACCACCGTCACCTCGGACTCCGGCGGACCGAGGTCGGGGTCGGGCAGCGGGTGCCCGATGCCGGCGTCCAGCAGGTGCCGGCACAACCGGGCCGACGTCGCACCGTCGACCTGAAGCTCGCGGCGCCCGTCGAGCAGCCGCACGGCCGCGGGCGCGAGGTGCAGCAACCGCCCCGGCGACAACCCGAGCAGCGCGGCTCCCCCGTCCGCGCCCGCGAGCCGCCGAACCCGCCGGTCCAACACCACCCGGAACCCGTCCGGCAGCCGCTCCCCCACCATGAGCCTGATCGTGTCACGCGCGAGTCGGTGTTCTCAGCACACCGAGTCGGTCGTCTCAGCACACTCACCCAAACTCGGTGGGCCACGACCTCCGACTCGGGTAAGGATGGGCTCATGTCTGGCGATGATCAGGTCCTGCCCGCCTACGGCCGGCGCTCGCTTGCCGAGCTGACGCCGTCGCTGCTCGCCGCGCTCGGCGCCTCGGGGAACAGCAACGAGCTGGGCATCGAGCCCGCCGGCCGGATCTGTCTGCTGCTCATCGACGGGATGGGCGCGCAGCAGCTCGCCGCGCACGCCGCCGACGCGCCGTTCCTGTCCTCGCTGCTGACCGCCGAACCGCTCACGGCCGGTTTCCCGTCCAGCACCCCGGTCAGCCTCAGCTCGATCGGCACCGGCGCCCCGCCCGGCGCGCACGGCGTGCTGGGGGTGAGTTTCGAGGCCTCGCACGGGGAGGTCCTCGACTCGATCAAATGGACGACCCACCGAGGCGGCAGCCTGGTCGACATGCGCAAGGAGCTACCGCCGGAGGAGGTCCAGCCGCTCGACACGGCGTTCGGCCGCGCCTCGGCCGGCGGCGTCGACGTGCGGGTGGTCTCCTCGTACGCGTTCCGGGACTCGGGCCTGACCAGGGCCGCGCTGCGCGGCGGTCAGTACCGGGGGGTGCACGCGCTGGGCGACCTCGCCGCCGAGCTGATCACCGCGCTCAACGCCGAGGCACCGGTGTTCTGCTACGGCTACCACTCGAACCTGGACACGCTCGGGCACGTGTACGGGCCGGGCTCGCTGCCCTGGCGCCTGGAGCTGACCGTGGTGGACCAGGTCGCCGCGCTGGTCGCCGAGTCACTCCCGCCGGACGGGCTGCTGGTGGTCACCGCCGACCACGGCATGGTCGACATCCCCCCGGCGGAACGCATCGACGCGGACACCGACGACGCGCTGCGGGCCGGAGTGCGGCTGCTCGGCGGCGACCCCCGGTCCCGGCACGTCTACGCCGAACCGGGCGCGGCCGACGACGTGCTCGCCGCCTGGACCGAACGACTCGGCCCACGCGCCTGGGTGCTGCCCGGCGAGCAGGCGATCGCGGACGGCTGGTTCGGCCCGATCGGCTCCGCCGCGGCCCGGTCGCGCATCGGTGACGTCGTGGTCGCGCTGCGCGGCACCGCCGCCGTCACCCGCTCGCATGCCGAGCCGATGCTGAGCCAGCTGCCCGGCCAGCACGGCTCACTCACCGGCGCCGAACAGCGCATCCCACTGCTTCAGGTCCGAGGCTCCTGATCTCGGTGGTTGTCCGGGGCCGTCTGCGGCTGGGCTGTGCTGACCTGGCTATTGACCGCGAACGCCAGGTCGACCACCAGAGCGAGGATTCGCTCGACGGCCAGGGTCGACAGGCCATCTGTCGCAGTCTGGTTTCGTCGAGCTCGCCCATCGTCGAGAGTTGATCAAGCAGTTCGCGGTGTGGGCTCGACGCTGCGCCAATCCAGCTTTCGAGGAGTCATCCGGCCAGGAGCTCAAGGTTCAGCTTGCGCATCGGATCGGTCTCCACACGCTCCGCGATTGCTGCCATCTGAGCGTTCGCCAACGCGGCAGGCTCACTCTCGTACAACCCGAACGAGTCGGCGCCGAGCGCACGTTCCCGGATGACCGGGCCACCCCGGTTCAGGTGCACTACGTCGATGTTGTCCATACCGGTGAGGTGAATGAAGTCATCCACCACGGCGAGGATGTCGAACCCCTCGTCGAATTCGCTCAGCACACCGATGTCCAGGTCACGGGGCGACTCCTCGCCTCTGGCCGCGCTGCCGAAAACGGTCAGAACACGGATGTGACGCTCGCGGCAGAGTCCGTCGAGCTCTCCCGACTCGGCGGCGGCCCGCAACCGAGCGAAGCCTTCGTGCGGATCGCCCATGATCCGATGATCCCGGGGTGCATGCGCGCACGCAAGTTTCGTGCACGCACGCACGCACGCACGTGGACAGTCATTCGCGGCAGTGCCGGCCGGCGTAGTTGTTGTGTGGGAGCCAGTCGCCCCGGCCCGACGGCAGCAGGTCCAGGACGTTCCAGACCGGGGACAGCAGGTCGATACCTCGGGCCGAGCGGTCCGGGAAGTCGGCGCTCTGGGTGTAGGCGTGCCGCACCACGGTCCCGTCCCTGGTGAACACGCTCAGCGCCGGCCACTGTCCACCGCCGGGTGACTCCGCCCCGAGGTCCGCTGGCAGGTCCGACTCGTACGCCGATACGAGTCGAATCCGGTCCCACCCCCGGTAGCGGCCGTAGGCGCGCAGCTTGTCCACCGGCGCCTTGGCGACGGCGGCCAGCCCGGCCCGCTGACCGATGTGCGCCGCGACCCCGTTGAAGCCATCGACCCACATCGAGCACATCGGGCAGGCCTCGTCGTCGTCCGGGTGGAACATCAGGTGGTAGACGACCAGCTCGTCGTGCTCGCCGAACAGGTCGGCGAGGGTGACCGCGCGCTGCTCGTCACCGACGACCTCCGTGAGCCGGTACTCCGGCAGTACCGCCCCGGCGGGCAGCTCACGGCGCAGCGCGGCGACCGCCTCGGCCTGGTCCCGCAGCGCCAGCTCGGCCTCGGACAGCCTCCGGCGCGCCTCCCGGTACTCCTCGCTGGCACCCGCGGGCCAGCTCGGCGGCTCGCTGCTGTCGTGCAGCGTGATGCTCTTCAGCTCGGTCCACCACTCGTCGCCGATCGTGGACCTCATGATCCGGTCACCGCCTCACGCAGCCGCTCCAGCATCGACGTCCAGCCCTCCGAGTGGTTGTCGACCTCCGACACCGGGAGGCCGCTGTGCACCAAGATCACTTTCGTGCCGGTCGGGATGGGCGAGAACGTCACCTCCACCGTGCTCTCACCGGGCGCGATCCCGATCGAGGACTCGTCGAAGCCCCAGGTGAACACCACGCGCTTCGGGTGGTCGACCTCGAGGAACTCGCCTCGCATGTGGAACGACCCGAGCCCGGGTCTGCCCTCGTGCACCTGGTGGCACACCCCACCGGGCCTCGGATCGAGGGTGGCCTCCCGAGCGAGCCACCTGGTGATCTTCTCCGGGTCGGTGAAGAACTCGAACACGACCTCGGGCGAGGCCGCGATCTCGATCTCCTTCACGATCGGCTCAGCGCTGCGCATCCTGTCTCCTCTGCTCGGCTTCGGCGGCGGCCTTCAGCGCGTCCAGCCTGTCGTCCCAGAACTGCTCGAAGAAGTCCCGTACCTCGATGAGGCCCTCCACCCGTGCCCGGTAGAGCCGGCGGGTCCCGTCCCGGCGTTCGTGCAGCAGGCCCGCGTCGCGCAGGACCCGGAGGTGCTGGGACACCGAAGGCCGTGAGATGTCGGGGAAGTGCGCGGCGATCGATCCCGCCGTCGCCTCACGCCCGTGCACCAGGCGCAGGATTTCGCGTCTGCGCGGCTCGACCACGGCTTCCAGTACGGCTTGCATCGGACAAACGTAGGCAATGACTTACGTAAGTGTCAACCTACAAACTGGACGCATGCCTCGACCAGCGCCGCGAGCATCCGGTGCCCCTCCTCGGCGCTCGCTCCGGCCGGGTCGCCGAGGACCCCGTTCTCGCTGACCGAACGCACACCACCCGCGCGCATCGCGGGAAGCAGCTCGGCGATCGGCGCGGTGTTGCCCGCCTCCGCCCGCTCCAGCCGCACCTGCTCCGGTGCCAGCGCCAGCATGATCGAGGTCTCGGTGCGCCCGGCATGGCCGTCCTGGACGAAACCCGCTCCCCTGGGCAGCGCACAGCCGTACCAGCGCACGTCACGCCCCTCGGCGCGCAGCAGCTCGACCGCGTCGCGCAGCACCAGGACGTTGCCGCCGTGCCCGTTGACGAACACCAGCCGCGACACCCACCGCCCCGCCGAACGTCCCAGCTCGACCAGGACCGCGCGCAGCGCCTCCTGACCGATGGACACCGTCCCGGCGAACATCTCGTGCTCACCCGACGCGCCGAAACCCACCGGCGGCGCCACCAGGGTCCCGACGCCGAGTCGTTCGGCGACCCCGACCGCCACGGCTTCGGCGATGCGAGTGTCGGTGTCCAGCGGCAGGTGCGGCCCGTGCTGCTCACATGCCCCGACCGGAACGAGCAGCGTGGCCGGGGCCCCGTCCAGCTCGGGCCAGGTCCGCGCACCGAGGCTCACAGCTGCTCCCCCACCCGATGTCCGTCCAAGATCGCCTGGGCGAGCTGCCGTGGCGCCACACAGTCCCCCACGCGATACACACCTCGTGAGTGTTGAGTGTGGCTACAGCCATGCTCAACACTCACGAGGTTGTGCGGCTCGGCGGGGAGAGCGCAGACGACCGCCTCGTAGCTGCGCTGCTCGTGGACGCCGGTCGGGTGGTGCAGCAGCTGGACCGTCACCCGACCGTCCCGCGCGTGCGCGTCGAGGACCACCTGGTCGGTGTGTGTGCCGATGCCGAGCTTGCCGGCCGTCCGGCGGAACCGCTCACGATCGAGCGTCGTGCCCAGCTCCTGCGCGACGACCATCGCGGGCGTGCGGATCTCGACCGTGCAGCCGCGCGCGGCGAGCAGCTCGGCGACCGAGCTCGCCTGGTGACATCCCAGCTCGTCGTAGACCAGCACGTCACCGCTCGGCCGCACCGCGCCGGTCAACACGTCCCGCACGTCACACACACCGGTCACCACCCAGCTCGGCGGCGCCGCGCGCGACCCGGTGGCCAGCACGAGCGCGTCCGGTGCGAAGTCCGCGACGAAGGCCTCATCGACCGCAGTGTCCAGCCGGACCTCCACGCCCTCGACCCGGCACTCGGCCTCGAGGTTGCTCACCACGAGCCCCAGCTCCGCGCGGCTCGGAGCACTCGCCGCCAGCCGGACCTGGCCACCGAGATCGGTGGCCGCCTCGCACAGCGTGACCCGGTGCCCCCTGGCGGCAGCGGTGGCCGCGGCGCGCAGCCCCGCCGGCCCGCCGCCCACCACCAGCACCCGGGCCGAGCCCGCGACCGGGCCGGCGAGCCATTCGCGCCCGGCGTGCGGGTTCTGGACGCAGGCGAGGTCGTGGTTGCGCCCGACCCTGCCGACGCACTCCTGGTTGCAGCCCAGGCAGGTCCGCCCGCCGGATGCGACGAAGTCCGGATCGGAGATCTGACCGCGCACGACACCCACCAGGTCGCAGCGGCCGTCCGCGAGTGCCCGTTCGGCCTGCCCTGGCGTGGTGAACCGCCCGATCCCGACGACCGGCATCCCGCCCGCCGCACGCAACGCGGCCGACACCGGCAGCGCGTACCCGGCACGCTCACCCATCGGCGGGGTGATCCGGTGCTGTGTCGTGCCGGCCACCCCGACGGAACTGTTCAGATAGTCCACGTGCCCGGTCGTGCCCAGCATCCGGGCGATCTCGGCCAGCTCGTCGAGCTGATCCAGCTCGTCGCAACCCAACCGGACGCCGAGCACTCGGTCCGGGCCGATCGTGTCGCGCAGTACCGCGACCAGCCGCCGCAGCAGCCGCGTCCGGTTGACCAGCGAGCCGCCGTACTCGTCGGTGCGCAGGTTGAGCGTCGGGCTGAGGAACTGCCGCACGATAGAGGCGTGTGAACACTGCACCTCGACCCCGTCGAAACCGCCGTCGACGCACCGGGCCGCGACGTTCCGGTAGGCCTGCACCAGCTCGGCGATCTGGGCCGCGCTGATCGCGACCGGCACCTCGCGGAACATCGCGTCGGGTACGGCGGAGGGTGCCCACACCGGTCGCCGCGAGTACCGCCCGGTCGACTGGCCACCGTTGTGGTTGAGCTGCGCGAGCACCACCGCGCCGTGTTCATGGACGGCGTCGGTGATCAGCCGGTAGCCGGGCAGCACGGCCGGATCGTGGCCCCGGATGAGCTTCTCGTACGGCCGATCGTCCGGGTGGACGGAGTGTTCCTCGGTGATCACGAGCGCCGCGCCACCCGCTGCCCGGGCTCCGTAGTAGGCGGCGTGCCGGTCGGTGGGCAGCCCGTCGGCCGCGAAGTTCGTCAGATGCGCGGCGAACACGATCCGGTTGCGCAGTGTCACACCCCGCAGCCGCAACGGCTCGAACCGCTTCATCCCCTCACTCTGCCACCCGCCCAGCCCCCACTCGCCTCGCGGAATCCCCCGACTCACGCTGGATTGTGCTGGGCGAGTCGGGGGATTGTGTGGCGCGGGTTGGGAGGTTCGCGGGGGCTGTGGGGAGAGTCGCGGCTCGGTCAGGGGGCGGCGCGCAGCAGGGTGTGGGCGGCTCGGCGGCCTTCCAGCACGGCCTCGTGGACCGTGCGGGGCGCGACGCAGTCGCCGGCACGGAGCAGATCAGGCCGGGCCGGCCAGAGCCCGTCCTCGGGCAGCCGGTGTGCGCAGTCGATCACCGTGGCGCACTCGACGGATCTGCTCTCCCCGGTGTGCACGTCGACGAGTCGCGCCCGGCCGTCCCGCACCTCGGTCAGCCTCGTGTACAGCTCACGCACGACGCCGGCCCGCTGCAGCCGGGCGTTGGCGTCCGCGAGGTCACCGGTGCGCGACAGCTGGGTCCCCGCCACCGGGTCCTGCGTCACCAGCACACACCGCGGGCCGGCCGCGGCCACCTGCTCCGCGATCCCGACGCCGGTCCAGTCCCCGATCGGATCGTGGACCAGCACGGGCCCGTCCAGTTCGAACCCGCCGGCCACGAACTCGGCGGCCGGGTACACCGCAACACCGTCGCCGACCGTGAACGACGGCGGCGACGGCCGCGAGCCGCTGGCCAGCACGACGTTCGCCGCCCGGTCGACCTCCCCGAGCCCGACCTCGGTCGTCAGTTCCACCCGGACTCCGAGCCGCCGCACCTCGGCGCCGAACCAGTCGGCCAACAGTCCCCACCGACCTCTACCGTGCACGGCCGCGGCCAGCCGCAGGGCGCCGCCGAGCCGGTCGGACCGCTCCACCAGCGTGACCCGACAGCCGTGGTTCGCCAGCACCCGGGCCGTCTCCAGACCGGCCGGCCCACCGCCGACGACAAGCACCTCCAGCCCGTCCGCGCGCGGGACCGGTTCGTCCTCGGTCTCGTGCCCGGTGGACGGTTCGCCTTCGTCGGAGATGATCGGGTTGAGCGGGTCGCGCACCCAGCTGTGCTGGTTCGACAGCGTGCACGGCCGGATCCGCTCGCCCTGACCGGCCCTGGCCAGCCGGACCAGCGACGGCTCGGCGAGCTGGGCGCGGGTCATCTCGACCAGGTCTGCGGTGCCGTCGGTGAGCGCGTCCGACGCCATCGACACGTCGACGACACTGCCCTGCAGAACCATCAGGACGTCCGGCACCCGCGACGCCGCACACAGCTCACGGTTGAACCCCGGCGCTGTATGCAGGTCGGGCCGGGTCGCCGACACGGTCAACGCACTCCCCCGCACCGGCACGACGTAGTCGATCAGCGGCGCCACCGAGGCCAGCACCGCCCGCGAGGACGCCGGCGTGATCCCGGCCCAGGGCGCCAGCTCATCACCGCACAACCGCAGACCGAGCACCCGATCCGGGCCGAGAGCCGCACGCACCGCGGCAAGCACCTCGCGCAGCAGCAACGCCCGGTCGGTGCCGTAGGCGTCGGTGCGGTGGTTGGTCAGCCCGGACAGGAACTGACGCAGGATCGAGTGCTGCCCGGCGTTGCACTCGACGCCATCACATCCGGCCGCAACGGCGGTCTCGGTCGCCGCGACGAACCCGCCGACCAGCGCATCGATCTCGGCCTGTTCCATCGTGTACGGGACCTCGCGGCTGACGACGTCCGCGACCCGCGACGGCCCCCACAGCTCCCGCCGGTGGTGCGCCGACGAGCCTTGCCCACCCGCGTGTCCGATCCCGGCGAGCACCACGGTCCCGTGCGGCGCACAGGCCTCGACGACCGAAGCCCACCCCGGCCCGCACAGCGAGGCGAGCGGCGCCCGCTCGTACGGCCAGTCCGACTCGTGGACCGAGGCGATCTCGGTGACGATCAGCCCGCAACCACCGCGAGCCCGCCGCTCGTAGAAGGCCGCATGCCGAGCCGACATCGCCCGCCCGTCACCCAGGTTCGTCTCGATCGGCCCGAACAGCACGCGCGAGGGAACCCGGCGCCCCCGCACCTCGATCAAGGCTCGTGAGTGTTGAGTATGGCTATAGCCATACTCAACACTCACGAGGGTCAGGGGGTGGGGAGGCCGGCAAGGGGGCTCTCGTTGCACGCGCGGTCGGGCCGGCGCGGCGGCGGGGCGATCGAGATCGGGACCGGCTCACGGCGGTTCACCCGGGAGTTGCGCGGCGCCGAGCGGGAGTGGTCCACGTCGGAACGCGGCACCTCCAGCGAGTCGGACCGCGCGGCGAGCGCCGCGTCGGCGTTGCCGAGCACGCATTCCGGGTCCGGCCCGTCGAGCGGGAGCCCGGTGAAGAACTTCGCCGCCATGCAGCCGCCCTGGCACGCGTCGTAGTGACCGCAGGACCGGCACGCACCGCCGGTCTGCGGCTGACGAAGCTCGGTGAACAGCTCGGAGTTCTGCCAGACCTCCTGGAACCCACCGGGCGACCGGACGTTGCCGGCGAGGAACTGTTCGTGGATCGCGAACGGGCACGCGTACACGTCGCCGACGGGGTCGATCAGGCACACCACCCGACCGGCGCCGCACAGGTTCAAACCTGGCAGCGCCTCGCCGTAGGCGGACAGGTGGAAGAACGAGTCACCGGTCAGGACGTCCGAGCCGCGCGCGACGAGCCAGTCGTAGAGCTGACGCTGCTGCGCGGCGGTCGGGTGCAGCTCGTCCCACACGTCGGCGCCGCGGCCGGACGGGCGCAGCCGGGTGATCCGCAGCTGCGCGCCGAACTTGTCCGAGATGGCTTTGAACTCGTCGAGCTGGTCGACGTTCTGCCTGGTCATCACGACACTGATCTTGGGCTGGCCGAACCCGGCCTCGGCGAGGTTCTCCAGCGCGCGCATCGCGGTGGCGTACGAGCCGGGGCCGCGCACGTGGTCGTTGACGTCGGCGGTCGCACCGTCGAGCGAGATCTGGATGTCGACGTAGTCGCTGGAAGCGAGCTGCGCGGCGCGCTTCTTGTCGAGCTTGATGCCGTTGGTGGAGAACTTGACCCCGACGTTGTGGTCGACGGAGTAGTCGAGCAGCTCCCAGAAGTCCGGTCGCACGGTCGGCTCACCGCCGCCGATGTTGACGTAGAAGACCTGCATCCGCTGCAGCTCGTCGACGACGGCCTTGCACTCCTCGGTCGACAGCTCACGCGGATCGCGGCGGCCGGAGGAGGATAGACAGTGCACACACGCCAGGTTGCAGGCGTAGGTGAGTTCCCAGGTAAGGCAGATCGGCGAGTTGAGTCCGTACTGGAAGTGTTCGGTCAGCTTCATTACTGCTCCCTGGGCTCGATCGTGCCGGCGGCGGCCAGCCCGGCCAGCGCGCGCAGATAGGCGGGCCGCTGGGCTTCCGGTACCCCGGCCGAGTCGATGGCGTCGTGCACACACGGATGCTGGTCGAGGCCGGTGACGACGTCGACCAGCACCTGTGTCTTCAGGAACGACAGCTTGCGGGTGCCGAAGTGGTAGGCGAGCGCTCCGAACGGTTCGGGCCGCAGCGCCACGTCCGGGCTGCGCCGGTACGGCCGGTCAGGATCGAAGGCGCTCGTGTCGTTCCCTGGATCGGTCACCTAGTAGACGCCGCACATGCCGTCGATCGACACCTCTTCGACGAGGTCGGACTCCTCCACCACGGGCTCTTCGACTGCTCGGACCTGCTCGTTCGGGGCCATCAGCGATCCTCCTGGTGTACGGCGGTTATCTCATGCACGTTAAAGACCTGAGGGCTGCCGGGGCAAGAGTGACGGCGGTCTTACTCTCCGCAAACATGGCTGCGATCACCGGGTGGAAGATCTCCGAAACAGGAGACTGATATGACTTACCTGTGTAACGCTGGACCCACGGTCACCGAAGTCACACCTAGAGGCACGGGCAAATCACGTCGCCGACGGGTCCACAGGTCGTTATACATGAGTCAGGCAAGTGGACTGCATACTTAGATCAGTAGGTATGTTCCGTGGCAACTACATCGGCGCTGAGGGGGCGTACCCGGGGGGCGGGTCGACACGCATGGAGACAGACGATGACACGCTCGAACGACCCGTCGACATTCCCAGCCGGGTGGTTACGCAGCACCTAGTCGATCCGCCGGCGGCACTGCTCGCCGAATGGGACCGTCTGGTCACCCGCAGCACCGGCACCGATGTCACGCAGCTCTCGGCGTGGGCCCGGATCCGCGCGATGGCCGGCTACACGCCCTCCTACCTGTTCGCCTACCAGGACGGACGCATCGTCGGTGGCGCGCTCGTTCTGCGGCGACGGCTGTTCGGCGTACTGCGGATCAAGTACCTGCCGTACGGCCCGATCGTGGACCCGGACTCGTCCTGCCCCGCGATGGTCGCTCTCGCGCTCGTCGACGAGCTGGTCGAGCTGGCCAGCCCGATGGGCATGACCTGCATCCAGCCCCCCGAGGGCGCGGACCAGATCAGCGAAGCCCTGCTGGAGCGCGGCTTCCGCCCGTCCCGCGCCGGCATCGCCCCCGCCGGCTCCTACCGGCTCGACCTGACGCCGCCACTGGAGGACATCCGCTCCGGCTTCTCGAAGCGGCTCAAGTCGTGGACCAACCGATGGCCGTCCAAGGGCGTCTCGGTCCGGCAGAGTGACGCACGCGAGCTGCCGCTGCTGCTGGAGCTCATGCAGCACACCGGAGCGCGGCACGGGTTCCAGCCGCCGACGCTCGAGTACGTGAACCTGCTCTACCGCGAGCTGTCCTCGGGCGGTCACGCCGCGCTGTTCATCGGCGAGGTGAACGGCGTCCCGGTCTCCGCGGACCTGGTGACCGTCGTCGGCGGCATGGTGCGCGGCAGGCTCGGTGGCTTCAACGGCGACGGCGAGGCCGGCAAGCTGAGCGTCCCCGCCGCGGTCCGCTGGGAGATCATCAAGTGGGCCAAGGAGCAGGGGTACCGATGGCTCGACTTCGGTGGCCTACCCGAGAGAATGCTCGACGACATGATCGAGCGCGGCATCCACAGCAGTGACGACTGGCCCAACGCGCAGCGCGCGAAGCTGGCCTTCAACGGC
Organism: Actinospineispora spinosispora DSM 44797; assembly: GCF_000429025.1. GTDB lineage: Bacteria > Actinomycetota > Actinomycetes > Mycobacteriales > Pseudonocardiaceae > Pseudonocardia > Pseudonocardia spinosispora. Next base: position 4,040 of record NZ_KE386837.1, on the reverse strand, counting down.
ACCCCGTTCCGCTACCCGACCGCTGTCGAGCTGATCCGGCCGTTCCCGGTCCGGCTCGCGTACGACTTCCTGCGTCGGAACAAGGTGGGTGCGCGGTTGGTCGCCGCCGTCAAGGTGATGCTGCGCGGCCAGTTCCGGCACAAATGAGAGTGACCTCCCTGTGAAGACGGTGTGTCTTGGTGCCGGCCCAGCCGGCCTGTTCTTCGCCATCTGCGCCAAGCGGCTCGACCCGACCCACGAGATCACCGTGTACGAACGCAGCCCCGAGGGCGTCACGTTCGGCTGGGGTTTCGGTTTCTGGGACGACGTGCTGGACAGCCTGTACCGCAACGACCCGGCCACCGCCCGCCAGATCGAGGCGGCGTCCGGTGTGTGGGACGGCATCGAGGTGCACATCTCCGGCCAGCCGACCGCCTACCTGGGCGGCTACGGGCTGAGCATGGGCCGTCAGCGGCTGCTGGACATCCTGACCGCGCGGGCCCGTGAGCTGGGGATCGAGCTGCACTTCGAGCACGAGATCACCGACCTGACGCAGTTCGCCGACGCCGACCTGATCGTCGCGTCGGACGGCATCAACAGTCCGCAGCGCGCGCTGGCCGAGCCGGAGTTCGGCACGAGCGTCGAGAGCGGCAAGAACTTCTACCTGTGGCTGGGCGCGCACAAGGAGTTCACGGCGTTCAGCTACATCTTCGAGAAGACCTCGGCGGGCTGGATCTGGCTGCACTGCTACTACCTCGACGCCGGGCGCAGCACCGTCATCGTGGAGTGCCCGCCGGAGACCTGGACGGGCCTCGGCTTCGACCAGCTCGGTCCGAGCGAATGCCTCAAGACGCTCGAGAAGATTTTCGAGAAGCACCTGGACGGACACCCGCTGATCAGCCAGATCGCGGACGTGGACACGGTGTCCTGGCTGCACGGCAAGCAGGTCGCCAACGCCAAGTGGTACCGGGACAACATCGTGCTGGTCGGCGACTCCGCGCACAGCACGCACTTCTCGGTCGGCTCCGGTACGCGGCTGGCGATCGGCGACTCGGTCACGCTCGCCGAGAAGGTGCACGAGCACGACACGGTCGCCGCCGCGCTCGCCGCCTACGACGCCGAGCGCCGCCCGGTGATCGCGCGCGTGCAGGGCGAGGCACTGCGCAGCATGCGCTTCCTGGAAGGCGCACCGGAGCTGCTCGCCGCAAACCCGGACAGCGTGCAGTTCGCGCACGCCATCTCGAAGCGGCTGGGCAGCCGGGGCGCGAAGTGGCGCTACTACCTGCACCTGGCGACGCAGGTGAAGGTCCTGCGCGCGGCACGCGGAAAGCTCACGGCCGCGCGCCGGGCCAAGCGGATCAAGGCCCGAGCCGCACTCTGACCTCGTGAGTGCTGAGGCCGTCTACCCCGAAGGGGCGCGAAGCGTAGCCGCTCTACGCACTCACGACAGCTTTTCCGTCGTGAGTACGTAGACCGGCTATAGGCGGCCTCAGCACTCACGACGCCTGTCAGGCGGGCAGCCCCGGGTAGAGGTTCTCCAGACCCGCGGAGAGCACTTCCCTGACCTTGCGGCTCTTCTCGTCCGCCACGACCTCCAGCGCGCGCTGTTCGATGCCGTCGAGCGCCTGCTTCGCCACCCCGACAGGGTCGACCTTGTCCGAGTCCGCGACGTAGTCGGCCATGTCGGTGGCCATGTACCCGACGTGCAGGGCGGTCACGTCGATGCCGGACGGCGCGAGCTCCTGCCGGATCACGTTGGTCATCGCCAGCTCGGCCGCCTTCGCGGCGCTGTATCCGCCGTAGCCGGGGTAGTGCGCCCAGGCGAGCAGGGACAGCACGTTCAGGATCGCCCCACCGCCGTTGCCCTTCAGTACCGGGACGAACGCGCGGGTGACGTTCAGCGAGCCGAAGTAGTGCGTGCGCATCTCCAGCTCGATCTGCGCCATGTCCCCGTCGACCAGCCCGACGTGCGTGCTGATGCCGGCGTTGTTGATCAGCAGGGTGGTGTCCGACGCCAGCCGCGCGGCCGCCGCGATCGACTCGGCGTCGGTGATGTCCAGCTGGACCGGCACGGCGCCGGGCAGGTCGACCGACTCGGGGTCACGGGCGCCCGCGTACACCTTCGCGCCTCGCTCCAGCAGCTGCGCGGCCAGGTGCCTGCCCAAACCGCGGTTCGCGCCGGTCACCAGTGCGACGGCGTTCTGGATGTCCATGGGTCTCCCTCTCGTGCAGCTGAATTTGTTTCTCAAATCTAGCCTACCTGGATATGAGAGACCAACTCAGATGGGAGTCGTCACAGATCGAGGACGAGACGCTCGGTCCGGGAGCGGGAGACGCAGATCATCATCGACTTCCCCTCCGCCTGCTCCCGCGCGCTCAGCACCGAGTCGCGGTGGTCCGGCGTTCCGGACAGGACGGCCGTCTCGCACGTGCCGCAGATGCCCTCCTCGCACGACCAGGGTGGGGTCAGCCCCGCTTCCTCGACGGTCCGCAGGATGGAGCCGTCGCCGGGGATGGTGAGGGTGAGGCCGCTGCGCGCGAGGTGGACCTCGAAGCCGGTGCTCGGCGCCTGCCCCAGGTCGCCGCGCGGCGCGAACCGTTCCACCCGGAGCACCCCCGCCGCGCAGTGTTCCTCGACGGCCCGCAGCAGCGGTTCGGGACCACAGCAGTAGACGAGGGTGCCGTCGACCGGCCGACCCAGCCACTCGGCGAGTGGCAGCAGGCCGGCTTCGTCGTGCGGATGGACGACGACCCGGTCGCCGTAGCGGACCCGCAGGTCGTCGACGTACGCCATCGAGGCGCGGGTCCGACCCCCGTAGAGCAGCCTCCAGTCCGCACCCGCATTCTCGGCGGCGGCGAGCATCGTCACGATCGGCGTGATGCCGATCCCGCCCGCGATGAACCGGTAGCGCCGCGCCGGTTCGAGCAGGAAGTTGTTCCTCGGCCCTCGGACCGTCACGGTCGTGCCGACGGTCAGGGTGTCGTGGATGTAGCGCGAGCCGCCTCGGGTCGCCTCCTCCCGGAGCACCGCCACCCGCCAGGTGTCCCGGCCCGCCGGGTCACCACACAGCGAGTACTGGCGTTCGACACCGCCGGGCAGCACGAGGTCGACGTGACTACCCGGGCTCCACGGCGGCAGCTGGGCACCACTCGGGCGAGCCAGCACCAGCTCCACGACGCCCTCGGCGACGGAGGACTTCCCGCGCACCACCAGCTCGATCTCCGTCGCCGACATCGAGCGACCCCTATTCGGGAAGGTTGCCGGGCACGAGCGTCTGCCAGGGCATCCCACTGGGAACCGACCCCGAGCCCGCCGAGACCTTGGTCCAGTCGAAGCCGCCGGCGAAACCTCTCGGGTCACCGCCCGCCTCGACCTCGCGCGCCGACTCGATCATCAGCCTGCGCATGCGGACGACCGCGACGTCGGCGGCGACGAGGTGCTCCTTGGTCCGGTCGACGAAGTCACCCATCGAGTCGGTGACCAGCGCGTCCTGCGGGATGAACCCCTCGACGCCGCTGAACGAGGTGCCGTCGGCCATCGCCTGGCGGTCCTGGGTCGGGCTGAGGACGTAGTCGGGAGCGGTCACGTCGGTGAGGGTGCGCCAGTGCAGCCAGTCCGCCTTGTCGATCTCCTTGTCCGGATCGCCGGTGTAGACGTAGACGCACGTGTTCGTGTCGTCGATGGGCACGTAGAAGAAGCCGAGGTTCGTCGGCGCGATCATCGCCCCGAACGGCATGACGAACGGGGTGAGTGCGCCGTGAAAGCGCTGTTAGATCGCGAGAAGGTGGGAGACCTTCTCCTGTGGGCTGTCGCAGCGGCCTGCTGAAGTTGAGGGCAGCTCGAACCGGGAGGTGCCGGCAAGGGCGGCAAGCGGCCCTGACAAAACCGGGACGTGCCAGAACTGCCAGATGGTGCGGGTCCGGCAAACAAGTCGAAGAGGTATACGCGAGGAACTGGCGTGTTACGTTTCCTAAGTGGTCACCGGCTGAAATCTGGCGGATGGCCGGTTGCGATGCGTACCCGTTCTCTGTCGAGGCCGGGGAACTCCTGAGCGGGGATT
>NZ_KE386836.1:367125-375509 GCF_000429025.1 Actinospineispora spinosispora DSM 44797 | reverse complement strand
CGGCTCGCACTCCCCAGACGGCCGAGCTCCGGCCGCGCCGCTCCCCGCTGCCCAAGCTCCGGCCGCACCCGCTCCCGCCGCTCCTGTTCCCGCTGCTCCTGTTCCCGCTGCGCCCGTTCCCGCCGCACCCGTTCCCGCCGCACCCGCTCCCGCCGCACCCGCTCCCGCCGCACCCGCTCCCGCCGCACCCGTTCCCACTGCACCCGCTCCCGCCACACCCGCTCCCGCCACACCCGCTCCCGCCACACCCGCTCCCGCCACGTCCACTCCCGCCAGACCCGCTCCCGCCACGCGGGCTCCGGCCACGCGGGTTCCCTCGGCGGCGCTGGCTCCGGCGCTCCCCAAGCCGGCCGTTCGAGCACCGGCCGCCCGCGCCCCGGTGCCCGAAGCGCCACGAGAGGCCGCGACCGGCCGACGCCAGGCGCCCGACCGGACCCCGGCAAAGACCGTGCCCTCCGACGACGCCCGGACCGAGTCGGGCACTCGGCACCGCGAGGACCACGACTCCGATCACCCGGCATCACGGGACCGGCGCGGCGCGCCCGTCTTCGAGGACCGCCCATACCCGGACGACACCCGCGAGCCGACCTTCGACCACCGGCACACGCCCGCCCCCCGAGGCGAGCCGCTCGACCGGCCGACACCGCCGGCCGAGGACCTCCCCCGGACCGGCGACGGCGACGAGCCGTGGCAGCCGTCGCCGACAGCCGCTCCGAGCCGGCGTCCCGCTCCGTACCAGCGCGCCCGGCCGACTCCGGACAGCACGGTGGAGCCGCACACTCCGTACGACCCGGCCACTCCGTCGGTCACGCCGAGCGATCCGACCGGTGAGCCCACAGTGGACCCGGCGCCTCCTGTCCGACGTCATCCGGACGGCTATCCGCACCGGCGTCCCGCTCCGGACCGACAGGGTCACGGCGGGACGTACGACGAACCCGGCCACCCGGAGCGACCCGGTCGATACGACGGGTCACCGTCCGACGGCTGAGCCCCCGATATGTGATCCACTCGACTCACACGCTGCTGAAACGAACCACCCCGGCACGGCGATTGACTGAACAACAAGCCGTCACCAATCGCACCGGGGGTCACCGTGTCGAACACCATCACCGCCCGGCGCATCGGCCAGTTCCGTCCCGTCGCCGAGCAGCTGCCGCCCCAGCTGACCGCCCCGGTGCGGCACACCCCGCACTACGTCGCCACCAACTGGGGCCCGCCGCCCGCCGGTCTGGAGTGGTCGGACGTCCCGAGCATCGCGGACCGCTCCGATGCGCACCGCCGGGTCGTCGTCGGCGGTATCGGCGCGGCGCTGGTCGGCGTCACCCTCCTGGGAGCGCTCCTGATGACGGTCCCCGCCCTGAGCGCGCAGCTCCCTGCCTCCAGCCCGGTGGCAGAGCTCCCGGTCCACTGACAGCTGCGTCACGAAGCTCCCGTTCGCACGTCGGTGAGGAACATGTGACCGGGTGCGTGGGTCAGCGCCAGTTCAGGACGTACCTCGGCGATGACCGCCTGCGGGGTGACACCGCAGGCCCAGAACATCGCCACCTCGCCGGGTTCGAGGGGCAGCGGGTCGCCCCAGTCCGGTGCCGCCAGGTCGTCGATGCCGAGGCCAGCCGGATCCCCGACGTGCAGCGGTGCGCCGTGCGCGAGCGGTAGCGCGGCGGTGACCTCGGTCGCCGCCGCCACCTGGTCCTCGGCGATCGCGCGCATCGACACCACGACCGGACCGTGGAACCGGCCGACCGGCGCGCAGGCCACGGACGTCCGGTACATCGGCACGCCGGTGCCCAGCTCGAGGTGCCGAAGCCGGACCCCGGCGCTGCGCAGCGCGTCCTCGGCGCTGAAGCTGCAGCCGAGCAGGAACCCGACGAGATCGTCCCGCCACAGCTCGTCGATCGAGGCGACCTCCTGGTCCAGCGCACCGTGGCGGTACACCCGGTAGCCCGGCAGGTCGGTGCGCAGATCGGCGCCGGGGGCGGTGCGCAACCGGTCCGGGACGCCCGGTTCGGTCACCTCCAGCACCGGAAGCGGCGCCGGGTTCGCACGGCAGAAACCGGCGAACTCCTCGGCCATCTCGGCCGGCAGGATCGCCAGGTTGGCCTGCATGTACCCGGCGCACAAGCCGGTGGTGACCCGGTCCCAGCGCCCGGCCCGGATCTCCTCCCGGGCGAGCCTCGGCTCGGTCCGCGCATCGATCATCGACTCACTCCTCCCCAGCTCACCTCGTGAGTGTTGAGTGTGGCTATAGCCACACTCAACACTCACGAGGTTCAGCGGATGTCCACGTCGCGGGTCTCGGGGCCGAGCAGCGCTCCGGCCACCGTCAGTGCGCCACCCAGCACGATCAGGACGATCGGGGTGTACGCGTAGGGCATGACCGACTTCAGGCCGAGCATGTAGAAGGCGTAGAAACCGGGGATGATCACCGCGAGGCTGTAGCCGATGCCGTAGCCGGAGGCCCGCACGCTGGTCGAGAACCGTTCGAGAATGTAGGTCGAGACGATCCCCCACGGCGACACGGTCAGCACCAGCGCCACGGTGGCCAGCGCCATCACCGGGAACACCGCGCCCTGACCGGCGGCGGCCGTGTACCCCTGACGGATCATGCCGACGAACACGACCGGCGCGACCAGCACCGTCCAGATCCCGGAGATCACCAGCATCCGCCGACGGCCGAACCGCTGCCCGAGCAGCGCGAGCGACACGTACCCGAGCGCCACGAACACGTTCGCCACCAGCAGCCCGGTGTTGACCGTGGCGCTGGGCAGGCCGATGACCGTCGACAGCAGCGCGGGCGTCGCGGACAGCGTCGCCTGCACGGTGAACCACATCCCGGTCATCAGCAGCAGGACCTGCAGCAACGTGCGCCGGTTCGTGCCGGTGACCAGTTCGGAGAGCGGATCCCGCTTCGCCGCCGCGCGGGTCCTGGTGAACACCGTCGACTCCTCGACGCGGCGGTAGTACAGCAGGAACGCCGCCGACAGCGCCGCGCCGACGAAGAACGGGATGCGCCAGCCCCACTGCACGTAGGGCGAGTCGGGCGAGCCGGCCGGGGTGAACTGGAACATGATCGCCACGACGACCGAGATGGCGATGTAGCCGATCGGGTAGGACGCCGCGATCAGCCCACCGACCAGCCCGCGCAGCCGTTTCGGGCTGGACTCCATGGCCAGCGGGTTGGCCGAGGAGTACTCGCCGCCCATGAACACGCCGCCGACGAACCGCAGCGCGAGCACCAGGGCCATGGAGGTCCAGCCGATCGTCTGGTAGCCGGGGAGCAGCCCGAGCAGCAGGGTGCAGACCCCGGCGCCCGCGACGCTGATCATGGTCGCCCGTTTGCGGCCGGTGATGTCGGCGATCCGGCCGAACACCAGTGCACCGACCGGCCGGCCGATCAGGGTGACCGCGAGCGTGATGTAGGACAGCGTCGCGGCCGTGGACGCGGAGGTGTGTTCGGCCTGGAAGTAGGCGATCGCCGGGGTGAGTGCCACGACCGGCAGGTAGATGTCGAAGTAGTCGACGGTGAAGCCGAAGCAGGCGCCTCGGATGGCGCGCTTGGCGGTCGGGCTGAGCTTGTCGTCCGGTCCCGTGCTCGCGTCGTTGCTGAGCTCGGCTGTCATGGGGCCTCCCGGGAGTCTCACGACCGAGGTGGCTGACCCTACAAGTTCGTCTGACGATTTGTCACGATTCTTCAGGTGATGAAGTCGTCGAGCAACGCTTCTTCCGCCTCGACGAGATAGCTCTCCAGCATGCCGGACGCACCCTCGACGTCCCCCGCGCCCAGCAGCTCCGCGATCTCCCGGTTGCGTTTCAGGAAGGCCGCGTGGAAGACCTGGGTGTCGGTCATGTGCGCGTAGGCGAGCCGGAACTCGGCGAGCACGCCGCTGATGATCGTATCCAGCCGTTCGCTGCCGGCCAGCGCCACGAGCGCTTCGTGGAACCGGATGCTGGCGGCCGCGACCGCGTCCCAGCGGCCGTCCTCCACGCCGGCCCGACCGTCGTTGACCGCCGCGTGCAGCCTGCGCAGGCCCTCCGGTCTCAACGTCCTGATGTGCCGTAGAGCAGCGCATTCGATGATCCGGCGCACCTCGTAGAGGTCCGAGACGTCCCGCCGGGACAACTGGCGGACGAACACGCCCCTGCTCAGCTCGTGCACGAGCAGCCGGTCGCGGATGAGCAGCCGGAACGCCTCGCGCAGCGTGCTGCGGGACACGCCATGCTCGGCGCGCACCCGGTCCTCGGACAGTCGAGTGCCCGGCACGAGCACACCGGAGCCGATCTGGGCGCGCAGCGCGTCGGCCACCCGGCTGGCGGCACCGGTCGAGTCGGTCACCCGTTGTCTCCTCCGTGAGCGGTCCCGGTCAGGATACCGCGCGGATCGTCCGACGATCTGTTGCTGGTTCGTCGGACGATCGGTACGGTCTGCGGGCATGAGAGGCAGTGCATGAGGAACCGCGGTGGGCTGCGCGTCGGGGTCGACATCGGCGGAACGTTCACCGACCTGGCGATCCTGGACGACGTCGGCATCGTCGCGGTCGGCAAGACGCTGACCACCGGCCGTGAACCCGCGGTGGCCGTCGAGTCGCTGCTGCGGGACACAATGCGGGACAACGGGCTCGATCCCGGTGACGTCACCTCGGTCGTGCACGGAACGACGCTGGTGACCAACGCGCTGATCGAACGCCGGGGTGCGCGGACCGCCCTGATCACGACCGAGGGGTTCCGCGACGTCATCGAGATGGGCCGCGAGCACCGCTACGAGCTGTACGACCTCGGCCTGGAGCTGCCCCGCCCGCTGGTTCCCCGGCATCTGCGGTTCGGGGTGCGGGAGCGGATGCTGACCGACGGCACGGTCGAGACACCGCTGGACACCGAGACCGTCGCGCGCCTCGCCGTCGAGCTCGCCGAGCACGGCATCGAGGCGGTCGCGGTGTGCTTCCTGCACAGCCACGTCGACGACCGGCACGAACGGCAGGCGCGCGATGCGATCGAGGCCGCCGCTCCCGATCTGCGGGTAGCGCTGTCCAGCGAGGTCAACCCTGAGATCCGGGAGTACGAACGCGGTTCGACCACGTGCGCGAACGTCTACGTCCAGCAGCTGGCCGAGTCCTATCTGGAGGACCTGCGCGGGAGGCTGCGCACGCTCGGCATCACGGCGGCGCCGCTGATCATGCTGTCGCACGGCGGGGTCGCGGGAGTGGACGTGGCCAAGCGGTTCCCGATCCGAATGCTGGAGTCCGGCCCGGCGGGCGGCGCGCTGGGGGCCGTCGCGTTCGGCCGCACCGGCTCCCGACCCGACCAGATGGCCTTCGACATGGGCGGGACCACCGCGAAGCTGTGCGTCATCGAACAGCACCGGCCGATGATCACTCACACGTTCGAGGTCGACCGGGTGTACCGGCTGCGCGCCGGGTCCGGGCTGCCGGTGCGCGCGCCGGTCATCGACATGATCGAGATCGGCACCGGCGGCGGCTCGATCGCCAGGATCGACGCGCTCGGAATGATCACCACCGGGCCCGATTCGGCGGGCTCGGACCCGGGGCCGGTCTGCTACGGCCGTGGCGGGACGCGGTGCACCGTGACCGACGCCGACGCGGTGCTCGGCTACCTTGACCCGGAGACGTTCGGCGACGGCCAGGTGCGACTCGACGTGGCGGCGGCCGCGGCGGCGATCGCCGAGCAGATCGCCGTCCCGCTCGGGATCAGCGTGGCCGAGGCGGCCTGGGGCATCCACACCACGGCGAACGAGAGCATGGCCAACGCGGCCAGGGTGCACGCCGTCGAACGCGGACAGGATCCGGGCAGGTTGCCGCTGTTCGTGTCCGGCGGCAACGGTCCGCTGCACGGCCCGGGGGTGGCGCGGGCGCTCGGCTCGCCCTCGGTCGTCGCGCCGCCCGCCGCCGGGGTGCTGTCCGCGCTGGGTTTCCTGTCCGCGCCGATGTCGATCGACGTCGTGCGATCCAAGCACGCGTTGCTCGCCGACATCCCTGTCGACGAGGTCACGGCGCTGTTCACCGAGCTGGAGCGTGAGGGCTCCGACGTGCTCGCCGGTATGGAGCTGGTGCACGAGCGGGCCCTCGAGATGCGGTTCGTCGGGCAGGGCAGCGAGATCGAGGTCCCGGTGCCCGCGCCCGGCCCCGGCTGGCGTGACGAGGTACTGACGAGCTTCCTGGCCCAGTACGACCGCAGGTTCGGCGACGTCGCCCCGACCGGCGTCGACGTGGAGATCCTGACCTGGCGGGTCACCTCGCGCGGCCCCCGCCCGTCCGCCCACCTGAAGCTCGTGAGTGTTGAGTCTGGCTATAGCCAGACTCAACACTCACGAGCGTTCTTCGGCGGAGGGTACGTCGAGACGGCCGTCTACAGCCGCTACGCGCTCGCGCCGGGCACCGTGGTCAAGGGGCCGGCGCTGGTGCACGAACGGGAGTCGACGCTGGTGGTGCCGCCGGATGCGCGGGCCACGGTCATCTCCGACGGCAGCGTCGTCGTCGAGTGGGGGGAGCAGTCATGATCGACCCGGTCGTCGTGGGACTGGTGGCCAACCGGCTGCACTCGCTGTTGAACGAGCAGCAGGCCGCGCTGGTCAACACCGCGTTCAGCCCGGTGGTGCGCGAGTCGCTGGACCTGGCGTGCGCGGTGTTCGACTCGCGCGGCGACATGGTCGGCCAGTCCACCGGCGGCACACCCGGACACATCAACGCCATGGCCACCGGCATGAGCCACATCGCGGCGAAGTACCCGCCGGACGCGCTCGCCGACGGTGACGTGCTGATCACCAACGATCCGTGGATGACCGCGGGCCAGATCAACGACCTCACCGTGGCCACCCCGGTGTTCCGCGCCGGGGTACTGGTCGCGTGGTTCGCCAGCTGCTGCCACTCGCCGGACATCGGCGGCCGCATCCTGTCCGCTGCCGCGACCGAGGTGTTCGAGGAGGGACTGCGGCTGCCGATCATGAAGCTGCGCACCGCCGCCGGACCGAACGAGACCCTCGAAGCGCTGATCAGGGCCAACGTGCGGACCCCCGACGAGACCATGGGGGACGTCTACGCGCAGGTCTCGGCCAACCAGGTCGGGGCGCGCAGCCTGGCCAGGATGATGGACGAGTTCGGTCTGGACAGCATCGACCCGGTCGCGCACGACATCATGGATCGCTCCGAACAGGCATTGTGTGCCGCGCTGCGGGCACTGCCGGACGGGTGCTACACCGCCGCCGTCACCTCCGACGGCTTCGACGACGAGGCGATCGAGCTGCGGGTCGCGGTGACCATCGAGGGCGCCTCGGCGACCGTCGACTACGCGGGTTCGTCGCCGCAGTCGCCGTACGGCGTCAACGTGGTCCTCAACTACACCCGCGCGTACACGTCGTTCGCGATCAAGGCCGCGCTCGCGCCGGAGGTCCCCCACAACGCGGGGTCGTTCCGGCCGGTGACGGTGACCGCGCCGGTCGGGTCGGTGCTCAACTGCGTCGACCCGGCCCCGGTCGCGTCGCGCCACCTCGTCGGGCACTTCCTGCCGAGCCTGCTGTTCGAGGCGCTGCGCCCCGTGGTGCCCGGCGGTCTGCCGGCGGTGAGCGCCGATGCGCTGTGGATGACCGTGTGGCGCGGCTCGGACATGGGTGAGGCCCAGCCGTTCACGCTCACCGTGTTCGGCGCGGGTGGCTGCGGCGCGCGGCCGGACAAGGACGGACTCAACACGACGGGCTTCCCGACCGGGGTGCGCGCGGCGCCGACCGAGGTGTTGGAGACGCTCACGCCGCTCGTGCAGCAGCGCCGTGAGCTGCGACCCGACTCGGGTGGGCCGGGCCGGTACCGGGGTGGGCTCGGGCAGATCGTCGAGGTCCGGCGGCGCGGCGAGCACGGCTGGACGGTCAACGCGAACATCGACCGGGTGGCGAACCCCGCTGCCGGGACCGAGGGCGGCGACGCGGGCGCGCTCGGCTCGTTCACCGACCTGGCGACCGGCGCCGCTCTGCCCCGGAAACGCCTGGTCCGCCTGTCTGCCGACGCCCGGGTGCAGCTGCTGTTCCCGGGAGGCGGCGGCTACGGCGACCCCGCGGAGCGCCCGGTGGAGCAGGTCCTGGAGGACGTGGCGAACGGCTACCTGACCCCCGAGGCAGCCGAGTCCCACTACAACGTGAAGGTCACCTACATCGGCCCCCCGAACGCCCTGGTCCGTCCCCCCTCCACCTACACAGCAACCCGCCTCCTCCCCACGTGAGTGGCAAGGGCGTCTACCGCGAAGCGGCGCCGAAGGCGTAGGCGCTCGGAGCACTCACGACAGCTTTTCCGTCGTGAGTGCTCCGGGCGCCTATAGGCGCCCTTGCCACTCACGAGTCGACGGCGAAGCCGAGATGCCTTGAAGCCGGGCACGGGCTAAGCCGG
>NZ_KE386836.1:326555-367115 GCF_000429025.1 Actinospineispora spinosispora DSM 44797 | reverse complement strand
GGGCGCCTATAGCCGGACTGGACCCTCACGACGGAAAAGCTGTCGTGAGTGCCCACTCCGGCTACGCCTTCGGCGCCGCTTCGCGGTAGACGCCCTCATCACTCACGAGGGGGAGGGGAGGGATTGGAGGGTGCGGGTCAGGAGGCGGTGGACGTCGGGCTTCGCCAGGGTTCCTCGGCGCAGCCATTCGTCCACCGCCGACGAGACCAGCCCCTGGAACGCCCGGATGGTCGCCCGGTTCACCCGGGTGTCGGGCAGTGCGAGCACCGCGAGCAGCCGATCCTCCCAGGCGCGTTTGCCGTCCCGCAGCACCTGCTCGATGTCCGGGTCCGCGTGCGGGTTGGTCGCGTTGACCATGGTGATGACCGTTTCGCGGTTCTGTTCCACGACGTCCAGCCACCGGGAGAACAGCCTGTCGATCTCCTCGGGCCCGGTGGCGCGGCTCGCGGCTGGCGGCGGGGGCAGCCGGCCGAACCGGCGCAGGACGTCAAGGTACAGCCCGCGTTTGGTGCCGAAGTAGTAGTGCAGGTTCGTCCGGGTGGTGCCGGCCGCGGCGGCCAGGTCGCTCGTGGACACGGTCTCGTACGCGCGTTCGGCGAACAGCCGCTGCGCGGCGGACAGAATCTGTTCGCGCCGGTCGTCAGCGTCCAGGCGCACCCTTGGACCTGCCACGTCGGTCTACTCTAGCGACGCCGCCGACGCCCGGCGGTGCACCGTCGCGTCGTGCGACGACCACCGTGCGCTATGCCGGGCCCCGTGTCCGGTTCGGTCGACCGAGCCCTTCAGAAGATCGTGTAGCCACCGTCCACGACGACCTCGTTGCCGGTGTGGAAGGTGAGCGTCGGGTCGGCGAGGAACGCGGCGACGTCTTCGAACTCCTCCGGCTCCGCCCAGCGCCGCACCGGCGTGCGCCCGGTGGTCGCGGCGAGGAACTTCTCGTTCGCCCTGCCCGGCTCGGTCATCGCCGTGCTGGTCCAGCCGGGGATCAGGATGTTGCACCGCACCCGGTACCGCGCCAGCTCGACGGCCAGCGTGCGGCCGAGTCCGAGCAGGCCGGTCTTGCTGACCGAGTAGGCGACCTGCCCGGCGGCGCCGTAGCGGGAGACGGTCGACCCGACGACCACCATCGAGCCGCCGCTGTTCTGCGCGATGAACCGCCGCGCGGCCTCGCGCGTGCACAGGAAGCTGCCGTCCAGGTTGGTGCGAAGCACGTGTCGCCACTGGTCCAGGGTCGTGTCGGCGAACGGCGCGCTGTCCGCGATCCCGGCGTTGGCGACGAAGCAGCCGAGCGGGCCCAGCCGTCCGACCGTCTCCTCCATGGCTGCCGCGACCGCGTCCTCGTCGGCGACGTCGCAGGCGACCGAGATCGCCTTCACCCCGAAGCTGCTCAGGCGTTCGACCGCCTCGGCGTTGCGTTCGGCGTTACGGGCCCACACCGCGACGTCCGCGCCGGCGCGTGCCATGCCGACCGCGAGTGCCAGCCCGATGCCCTGGTTGCCGCCGGTGACGACCGCCGTGATCCCACTCAAATCCGTCATGGAGCAAGAGTGCCTGTGACTTCGCCGGAGCGCGCCCGAAGCGCAACAGAAGTGTGCGACGATCGTCGAAGTAGTAGTCGAGCACTCGACAATCAGGTCTACCAGGGAGATGGGGATACAGCCGTGCTGACCACGCGCTTCACCGAGACCTTCGGCATCGAGCACCCGATCGTCTGCGGCGGCATGACCGCCGTCGGCACCGCCGAGCTGATCGCCGCCGTGGCGAACGCGGGCGCACTCGGCTGCCTGACCGCACTCACCCAGCCGACGCCGGAGGCGCTGGCCAAGGAGATCGCCCGCACCAGGGACCTGACCGACAAGCCGTTCGCGGTGAACCTGACGATCCTGCCGACGATCACCCCGGTGCCCTACGACGAGTACCGCGACGCGATCATCGACAGTGGCATCAAGATCGTCGAGACCGCCGGCTCGAACCCCGCGCCGCACCTGCCCTCGTTCAAGGAGGCGGGGGTCAAGGTCATCCACAAGGCAGTCGCGGTACGTCACGCGCTGAAGGCGGAGAAACTGGGCGTCGACGCGGTCAGCATCGACGGCTTCGAGTGCGCGGGCCACCCCGGCGAGGACGACATCGGCGGCCTGGTGCTGATCGCCGCGGCGGCCGCGAAGCTGACCATCCCGATCATCGCCAGCGGTGGGATCGCCGACGGCCGGGGCCTCGCCGGCGCGCTCGCCCTCGGCGCGGACGCGGCCAACATGGGCACCCGGTTCATGGCGACCACCGAGGCGCCGATCCACGAGAACGTCAAGCAGCAGATCGTTGCGAACGACGAGCGCGCGACGAAGGTCGTGTTCCGCAAGTTCCACAACAGCGCCCGCGTGGCCCGCAACGCGATCTCGGATCAGATCGCCGAGATCGAGAGCCAGGAGGGTACGACGTTCTCCGACGTGGCCGAGCTGGCGGCGGGCGCGCGCGGCCGCGCAGAGGTACTGGGCAAGGGCGACATGGACGGCGGCATGTGGTGGGCCAGCCAGTCCCAGGGCCTGATCAACGAGGTCGCGTCCTGCGCCGAGGTCGTCGCCAGGATCGTCGCCGACGCCGAGGAGATCATCGGCACCCGCCTGGCCGCCATGCGCACCTGACCCAACCTCGTGAGTGTTGAGTGTGGCTATAGCCATACTCAACACTCACGAGCGTGTGTCGGACAGGGCGGCCTGGAGCGGCTCGGCGAGAGTCGGGTGGCAGACGAACAGGTCGGGCAGCCACGGGTCCGATCGGTTGTAGCGCAGCGGCGAGCCGTCGAGACGCGCGGCGTGCAGCCCGGTCGCCGTGGCGACCGCGACCGGCGCGGCCGAGTCCCACTCGTACTGCCCACCCGAGTGCAGGTAGGCGTCGACGTCGCCGCGCACCACGGCCATGACCTTGGCGCCCGCGCTGCCCATCGGCACCAGCTCGGCGTCGAACCGGGCGGCGAGCTCACTGACGAACCTCGGCCTGCGGTTGCGGCTGACCACGAACCGCACCCGGCCGTTGCGCGGAGCCAGCGCGGGCGGCTTGTCGGTCCCGAAGGTCTCGCCGAGCGCCGGTAGTGCCACCGCGCCCGCGACCAGCTCGCCACGCTCCCACAGCGCCACGTGCACGGCCCAGTCGTCTCGGCCCCGCTCGCCGAACTCCCGGGTGCCGTCCAGCGGGTCGACGATCCACACCCGGTCGGCGGTGTGCCGGTCGGCCGAGTCCGCCGCCTCCTCGGACCGCAGACCGTCCCGCGGCCGCAGAGCGGCGAGCCGCGCGGCGAGCAGCTCGTGCGCCACCCGGTCACCCTCGTCGCGCAACGCGTCGGGGTACCAGGAGGCGCCGCGTGTTCGGACCTCCAGCAGCGCCTCGCCCGCCTCGGTGGCCAGCTCGCGAGCGAGTTCCGCATCCGACTGGTACTCAGACCTGGGCATACCGCACGGTAACCCATTCGCCGAGCCGGCCTCACCAACAGAACGAATCGGCAACGATTGACGATTCTTTCGGCGTGGCGACACGCCAAGAACGCGGATACGTGACTCACCCGAATCAATGGAGTAGAATTGACGCGTGCCGCGTTATGAGTTTCGTTGCCGAGAGTGCTCTTCCGTGTTCGAGGTCAATCGCCCGATGAGCGCCTCCGGCGATCCGGCAGCATGCCCCACCGGCCACCAGGACACCGTCAAGCTGCTGTCCACCGTGGCGGTCACCGGATCGGCACGCACCGTTTCCGCAGGTCCAGCCCCTTCCGGCGGATGCTGCGGCGGTGGTTGCGGCTGCGGCTGACCCCACTCCGACGGTACCGCCGAACGGCCCAACTTGTTGCGTCAGGTAGCAGCGACACGTGAGCGGTAACACTTTCGAGTAAACGAACTAGGGTCGACTCGGGGAATTCAACTACCCTCTGTGCTGATGTCTCCCCTTCCTCGCGGCGGCTGGGCGCGCCTACTCACAACCGGTCCCTCGGTGTTCGCCGCGGTGGCCGCACTGACCGCTGCGACGACGGTGGCCGCGCCATCAATTCAGCCGACCATTAGCCACGACTTCCCGGACCCAACGATTCTCGCGCTGGACAACTCGTACTACGCGTATTCGACGATGAGTACGTACAACGGCAAGGTCTGGCACGTCCCGGTGGCGAAGTCGAGCAGCCTCACCAGCAAGTGGGTGGCGACCAACGACGCGATGCCCCAGCTGCCCGCCTGGGTGGCGAAGGACGCGACAGGGGACGGCCGGGTGTGGGCGCCCGAGGTCGCGGCGCGCAGCGACGGAAGCTACATCCTCTACTTCACCGCGCACTCCGGCGCGAAGAACGTCCAGTGCATCGGCGTCGCGCTGGCCAGCTCGCCGAGGGGCCCGTTCAAGTCCCCCAGCTCCGAGCCGCTGGTCTGCCGCCCCGAGGACGTCGACAGCATCGACCCGCAGGCGTTCACCGACGACGACGGCAAGCAGTACCTGCTCTACACCAGCGGCCGGGGCAAGGCCACGATCTGGCTGCAGCAGGTCTCCGCGGACGGCATCACCTCGATCGGGCAGCGACGCGCGCTCATCCAGTCCGACCGGCCGGAGGAGGGCAACATCGTGGAGGCGCCGGTACTGGTGCACCACGAGGACAAGTACGTGCTCTTCTACTCGGGCAACGCCTACAACAGCGGCAAGTACTTCATCAACTACGCGACCGCGTCGTCGTTGGCCGCGACGTTCGAGAAGCGCGACGGCCAGTTCCTGAACAAGGACACCTTCGGCGGCAAGTATCTGAACCCCGGCGGCGAGGACGTCCTACCCGGCCACAAGCACGACTACATGGCCTTCCACGCCTACACGACCCCCACGACCCGCTCGATGTTCGTGGTGGGCCTCACCTGGGACAAGGACGGCAACCCGGTCCTACAGCTGGGCGACAAGTCCAAGGCGGCCTATGACCCGATGGCAACCCCCGAAGACGCGCCGTGATTCGGCCTGTTCCGCGCGCCCCAACTTGGGAGCCGCCCCTTAAGCACTACCCGACCCCTTCGGGCGCTCTGCGGGGCTCACCCGTGACACGCGTTCCCGGGTCGACTCCGCGAATCTCCCCGCAGGGGGTTCAGTGCGAAGCACTGCAGATAACGCAACAGGCGAACCAGAAGGCGACCACAAGCGCGCGCTTGGGCCGAAGGCCGAAAATCCTGAAGACGGCCCCCGAAGGGGGCCTCTTCAGGATTTTGAGCGCGGAACAGGCCCGAAAATCAGAACCAGTTCGAGCGTCCGCCGACTGCGTGTCCGGTACGGCCGAGTACCAACAGCACCAGCCCGATAACCAGCAGGATGATGCCGATCGTCGAAATGATGCTGGGAATTCCCGGCACCAGCCAGGCGAGCAGGATCAAGATAATTCCGAGCACGATCACGTTGTGCGCTCCTTCGCCAAGGCCCGAGCCCCGGCTGGAGTCGCCGGGGCTCTGAGTGATCGAGACGCTACTCGGGGTGTGCACCGAAAGCACCCTCGGAAAGATAACGTTTGCGCGTATGGAGTGGGATGCGATCGTCGACGAGCTCTATGCATTGCCACGGGAGGAGTTCACCCCGGCTCGCGCCGAATGGGCGAAGCGGGCCAAGGCGACCGGGGACAAACAACTCGCCTCCGCGATCACGGCGTTGCGCCGCCCGACGGTGGCGGCTTGGCTGACCAACCAGTTGGTCAGGGATCGCACGACCGAGGTGGACGCGCTCGCCGATCTCGGCTCCCGGCTGCGCACCGCACACGAACAGCTCGACGGCGCCGCGCTGCGCGAGTTGTCCACCCGGCGCAGGGAGCTGCTCACCGAGTGGCTGAACGCGCTGCACGGGGTCGGCGCGGCACACGACAGCCCGGTCAGTGACGCGACCGGGCGCGAGCTGGAGGCGATGTTCACCGCCGCGCTCGCCGAGCCCGCCGCGTGGCACGCACTCGCCGGCGGCCACCTGAGCTCCGCGAAGGACGTCGAGACCGCGCGGGACGAGTCGAACTGGCCCACCTCGGCGCCGGGCGCGCGTCCCCGGCCCGCGCTGGTCCCGTCGAAGCCCGCCGAGCGACGGCCCGAGCCCGCCGACGCGCCGGCGGATGAGAAGGAGAACGCGGCGCTGACCAGGGCCCGGGCCGAGCTGACCCGCACCGAGGACGCGCTGGCCGAAGCCGAGCGGCTGCACGCGGACGCACGCGACGCCTACGACGAGGCCGCCGCCGAGGAGACCGACGCGCGGCAGGCCGTCGCGCATCGCCGGGCCGAGCTCGTCGCCGCCGAACAGGCCGAACAGAGCGCCCGGCAGCGGGCCCGGTTCGTCCGTCGGCAACGCGAGGACCGTGACCGCGAGCTGCGCGACGCGCGGCGCAGGGCGACCCTGGCACGCGACCGGCTCGCCGCACTGGAACAGTGACCCCCAGCAGGCAACACGCCGACGTCTGGAGGACAGACCGTGCCCCGTGCCATCTGGACAGGATCGATCTCGTTCGGCCTGGTCACCGTGCCGGTCGGGCTGTTCAGCGCGACCGAGGACAACGCCGTGTCGTTCCACCAGTACGAGCGCGGCACGACCGACCGGATCCGGTACCGGCGCATCAACGAGCGCACCGGTGAAGAGGTGGCGTTCGGGGACATCGTCCGGGGACACGACGATGGCGACGGCCAGACGATCATCGTCGAGCCCTCGGAGCTGGATCAGATCGCGCCCGGCAGGTCCCGCTCGATCGACGTGACCGCCTTCGTCGACCTGGACGACATCGACCCGATCTACTTCCAGAAGACGTACTGGCTGGCACCTACGAAGGAAGAGAACGCGAAGGTCTACGCGCTGCTCGCGGCGGCGATGGAGGCCACGAACCGGGTGGCCATCGCCAACTTCGTGATGCGCGGCAAGCAGTACCTGTGCGCGGTCCGCTCCGAGCGTGGTGTGCTGTCGCTGGAGACGCTGTACTACGCGGCCGAGGTCCGGGATCCGCACGACCAGCTCGACCACCTGCCCGAGCCCGCCGATCAGACCGGCCGCGAGTTCGACATGGCGCGAACCCTGATCGAGTCGATGAGCGCGCCGTGGCGTCCCGAGGACTACGAGGACACCTACACCGAGCGGGTCAAGCAGCTGATCGACGACAAGCGGGCGGGCAACGAGGTGGTCGCCGAGTCGGCGGCGCCCGCTCCCACCGACGTCACGGATCTGCTGGAAGCGCTGCAACGCAGCGTCGAGGCCCGCCGCGCGTCCTGAACTTCGCGCAAATCCCTGCTTTGTTCGCGGCACGCCAGCTCTTGTGTTGGTTGACAATGCCCTGTATGGCCAGGGTTCGCTGTCGGGACAATCGCCGTCCCAGCCTCCCCATGAATACGTCGAGTTCTCAGCCGCACCAGCAAAATGATTTCGTTGGCAAACACATTTTGACTACGACGGCCGGTCTCCACGAACGCCGGGAGTAATGCAAAAATTAGCCGCACACACATTTTGCCGAAGCAAATTCCTGCGGCGCCCGGGAGGAGACGGCGGATGACCGGTCAACGCAGGGCACGCCATGCCAAGCCGAAGTCGACGACCTCCCCGACGCACGACTTCCCGATGTACTTCAGGTCTGCGTTCCCACCGATGGTGGCCCAGCTGCACGCGATCCTCGCCGACGGCGAGCAGGCCCAGCGGGTCACGCGGAGGGCATTCGCGGACGCCGCCGCACGGTGGACCGAGGTCAGCGCGATGTCCGACGCGTCGAGCTGGGTACGGGGCAGGGCGCTGCGCCACGCGCGCCGAAGTACCCGGCTGCGTCACCTGCCGATCCTGCGGACCCGCTACCCGGCGAACCCGATCAAGCCCACGGTCCCGCTGCTCAGCGCGCTGTCCGAGCTGCCCGAGGTCCAGCGACGGACCCTGGTCCTGCACTACCTCGCCAAGCTCAGCCCCGAGCGGATCGCCGAGGAGGAGGGCGTCTCGGAACAGACCATCGCGCTACGCCTCGGGCACGCCCGCGTGGCGTTGGGCCACAAGCTGACGCTCGACCAGACCTCCAGCGGGGACGTCGACATCAGCTCGGGTCGATGGGCAACGGCGTCGATCGACGACTGGGTCGCGCGCCAGCTCAGCTATCTGGAGCTGCGGTTGACCCCTCGGCCGGGCTCCCTGACCCCGCCGGCACCGGCTCGCCGGTTGAGCTGGAACGGACGCGCGGGGGTCGCGCTGGGTGTCGTGACCGTCGTGCTCGGAGCCAGCGCCGCGGTGACCGTCGCCTCCGCCCAACCGCAGCAGGTACCCCAGTTGCTGCCGCCCGGTCTCGAAGCGGTGTCCGACGGCCCCGCCGTGGCGACACCGGCGCCGGACGAGGTCGTACCCGCGGCCGGGTCACATCTCGGGACACCGGGAGACCCGCGTCATACCGGCGGGCCGACCTCTCCACCGGAGCCGTTGCCGTTCATCGGCACCGACCACACGCGCGACGGCGAGCTGCCCCGGCGCCCTTCGGCGACGTCGACCGCTCGGCGGTCCGGTCCGACGACGAAACCGAACACCCCACAGACCCCGGCCAAACGCCCCCAGCCTGGCGCGAACGCCGGGCCACGATGACACGACCGAGGCCGCGGCTCTCGTGAGCCGCGGCCTCGGTCGTGTCCGTCCGGCTACCGGACGCCAACCGGCTGACGGACCTCCGCCTCCGGCAACACCGTCCGCGGAATGGTCTCGCTGGCCACCGGAGCCGACCCCGGAGCGGTGAGCAGCACCTTCTCCGGTTCCGGTACGACGACCGGCGCCGGTGCCTCGACCACCGGAGCCTGCGCGACCGGCTTGCGCAGGCCGATCGCCAGCAGGACGCTCAGCCCGGTCAGCGCGGCGCACACCAGGAAGACGTCGCTGTAGGCCATGCCCTGCACGTGCAGCTGAATCTGCTGCCACAGTCCGAGCAGCGCGCCCTGGCCCTGTTCCTGCAGCTGCTGGACCTGCGGCAGCGACGAGTTGCTCTGCAGCAGCGCACCCTGGTCGGCGGACAGTTGCGCGGTCTGGCTCGACACGAGGACACCCATGCCGGCGACGCCGAGCGAGGACGAGACGCGCTGCGCGATGTTGTTCAGCGCGCTACCGAAGCCGGTCAGCTCCTTCGGCAGCGAGTTCAGGCCGTTGGTCATGATCGGCATCATGGCCAGCCCGTTGCCGATCGCCCTGACGATCGTCCAGGTGATCACCTCGGCGTGTGTCATGTCGACGTTGATCCCGGTCAGCAGGTAGGTGCCGTACGCGGCGATGCTCAGCCCGATGAGCGCGGGCCACTTCGGTCCGAAACGGTCGTAGATGCGGCCGGCGAGCGGCATGAGCACGGCCATCGCCAGCGCCTGGGGCAGCATCAGCAGACCGGCGTTGAGCGCGGTCAGGCCCTGGCCGTTCTGCAGGAACTGCGGCAGGTAGAACGACACCGCGAACAGTCCGACCGACAGCACGCTGATGATCAGCAGCGAGTTGGCGAACGGCCAGACCAGCAGTGCCTTCAGGTTGATCAGCGGGTACTCGACCTCGTTCTCGATGACCGCGAACAGCGCGAGCGACAGCAGGCCGGTGACCACCAGGATCAGGATCGAGTACGAGTCCCAGCCCCACTTCTGGCCCTCGGACAGCGCCAGCAGCAGCGCGAACAGCCCGTAGCCGACGGTCAGGAAGCCCCACTTGTCGAACGGGTGGGTCTCGGCGCGCGGCATCTTCGGCAGCAGGAAGTAGGCGGCGACGGCGCCCAGCAGACCGATCGGGACGTTGATGTAGAAGATCAGCCGCCAGTCCATGTACTCGACGATGTAGCCGCCGAGCGTCGGGCCGATCGCCGGCGCGACGATGACGCCGAGACCGTAGATGCCCATCGCCGAGCCGATCTTCTCCATCGGCACGATCTTGTACAGGATGCTCAGCGTCACGACCGGCAGGATGCCGCCCGGGATGGCCTGCAGCACCCGGAAGACGATCATGCTGTCCAGGTTCCAGGCCAGGCCGCACAGTGCGGAGGCGAACGCGAAGCCGATCATCGACAACCGGTGCGCCAGCGTGGCGCCGACCCGGTCGGAGAACCAGTTGCTGACCGTCACGACGATGCCGAGGGCCAGCGTGTAACCGGTGGCGACCCACTCGATGTCGTCGAGTGCGGCGCCGAGGTCCTTCTGCATGGTCGGGATCGCCGTGTTGACGATGCTGCTGTCCAGCACCGCCATGAAGCTGCCGACCATGAGGACCAGCATGGGGATCATCCAGTGCCTGGTCGGCTGGGTCGCCGGCCCTGTGGTGGGTGCTGCTGTGCTCATGCCCTCTACTTTAAATAGAGAACTGCGAGTTCTCAACAGAGAACGTATAGTCTCTAGTGTGACTCTGACCGCAGGACGCCGAAGGCTCTACAGTGGACCTATGACCACCACCTCGCCGTACCCGTGCGCGGGCGATGACGGTGCGGCGGACGACGACCATCGCCGCAGACCTCGTCGGCGCGGCGAAGAGCTGAACGAAGCGATCTACCAGGCCACGATCGACGAGCTGGCCGAGGTCGGCTGGACCGACCTGACGATGGACCGCATCGCCACCAGGGCGAAGGCGAGCAAGGGCTCCCTCTACCGGCGCTGGCCGAGCCGGACCGAGCTGGTCATCGACGCGATGCGTAGCCGGCAGCCGTCGTATCCCACGCCGGAGAGCGGGGACCTGCGCACCGACCTGCTGACCCTGCTCCACACGATCGCCGAACACCTGGAGGGCCCGCGCGGCGAAGCGATGCGCGGCCTGCACGCGGAGGTGACGCGCAGCCCCGAGCTGATGCGCACGCTACGCACCGAGCTCACCGACGCGACCCAGCCGCCGATGATGGAGGTCCTGCGTAGGGGGGTCGTCCGCCAGGAGGTCCGGCCTGGAGCCCTGACCCCGCTGGTGGCGAAGGTCGGTCCCAGTCTGATCCGGCAGCAGTTCCTGGCGTTCGGGGCGCCTATCGATCGGCAGTACATCGAGGACGTCGTCGACCAGGTCGTCCTCCCGTTGGTCATCGCTCATTGATCAGTGCGTGGTGTCTGTGGTGTCCATCCCCGCTGGCTCTCCAGTGTCTTGGCGTGGCCGCCCGCTCTCAACCCCCGGCTGGCGCCGGCCTCGCGCGGGTTCTTGGTTGTACGTAGTTCGGGGGCGAGGTTTCAGGGTTGACAGCGGGCGGCCACGCCAAGTGCTTAGCCAGGATCGCGGGGGAAGGGGAGCTCTGCGGCGCTTGTGTTGGTCACGGCTGCGCCGCGCCCCCACAGCCTCCTGGTGCGAGTGTGCCTGGTCTCGTTCCCTGCGCGAGGTGTCTTGGGTGACGTCAAGATCGCCTCACCAGTAACACCCACCCCATCGCGGCCGACTCTGCACGTCTACGTGCTGCCTCGCACACGTCCGGACATGTGCGACCCAGCACGTAGGTGTGCAAAGTCGGTGCCGGCGCCCCACCTGTCACACGAGCAACGCGGCGCGAACGTCGCAGAGGCTCACGTCGCGTCGCAGATGTTGCAACATCTGCGACGCAACATGTAGCTCTGCGAGGCGTGACAAAAGCGACCACAGAGACTCCTGGGACTACGCGATCGCGCGAGGGCGCAGCCCAATGCGCAAAGAAAGCGCCATCGGCCCGCCACCACCAACGACATGCACGCACACCACCCCCATCCCCGCGATCCTGGCTAAGCACTTGGCGTGGCCGCCCGCTGTCAACCCTGAAACCTCGCCCCCGAACTACGTACAACCAAGAACCCGCGCGAGGCCGGCGCCAGCCGGGGGTTGAGAGCGGGCGGCCACGCCAAGCACACTGAAAGCCAGCGGGGACGGCCCACCCCGACCAAGCACACTGACGAGCCAGCGGGGACGCCCCCACCCGGGCTACCCTCACACCTCATGGTCAGAACGATCAGGTTCCATGAGCTCGGCGGCCCCGAGGTACTCCGCATCGAGGACCATCCGGTCCGGGACCCGGACGAGGGCGAGGTCCGCATCCGGGTGGACGCGATCGGTCTGAACCGCTCCGAGGTGAACTTCCGCAGGGGCACGTACCTCGACCAGCCGAACCTCCCGGCGGGCCTGGGAACCGAGGCCGCGGGCGAGGTCCTCGCGGTAGGCGTGGGCGTGGAGCGGTGGGAGAAGGGTGACCAGGTCTGTGTCCTGCCGTCGTTCTCCCAGAACGACTACCCGGTCTACGCGGAAGAGGCCATCGTGCCCGCCAGGGCACTGATGGCCCGCCCGCCGGGCATGGACGCGGTCACCGGATGCGCCGTCTGGATGCCGTACGTGACGGTCTACGGCATGGTCGCCGAGGTCACCCGCGTCCGCCCCGGCGACCACGTAGTGGTCACCGCACCGAACAACAGCATCGGGGTGGCCGCGCTCCAGGTGCTGCGCTACCTCGGCGCCGTCGCGATCGCGGTGGCGGCCGACGGAACCGACCGCACGACACTGCTGAAGGCGGGCGCGCACACGGTCATCGACGCCGACAGCGCGGATGTGAGCGCCGCGATCCGGGAAGCGACCGGCGGACGGGGAGCGGCGCTCGTACTCGACGCCGTGGGCGGGCCCGGGGTGGCGGACCTCGTCGCCGCGTGCGCGCCGGGTGCCGTGGTGATCGTGCACGGTGGGCTGTCCGGGGAGCAGACGCCACTGCCCGCCGGGCGGTACGCGCCGGTCTGGCTACGCCGCTACACGCTGTTCGAGGTCACCGGGGATCCCGCCGCGTTGCGCCGCGCGGAGCATTTCGTCCGCTCCGGGCTCGCGGTCGGGGCTCTCGTGCCGCTGGTGGACCGCGTCTTCGACTTCGAGGACGTCGCCGAGGCACACACCTACCTAGACTCTCCTGACCGAGCGCCCGGCAAGCCCGTCCTGCGCGTCCGGAACGACTGAGAAGGTCAGGAGATCAGCCCGGTGCGAGGCATCGGGGGCTGCTCGGTCAACATCGGGAACCGCGCGCGACGGGCCAGCACGACGACGGCCGCGAAGACCAGCGCGACGAGTCCCGCGCCGACCTGGCCGAGCGCCACACATCCCACCCCGAGCAGTACCGAGAACACCGCGAGGGCGTCGTAGACGAGCCGCGCACGGCGGCTGACCCGGCTCGTGGCCGGGTTCCCCAACATCTGGGCGAAGCCAGGGTCGTTCGAGGCGAGCTTCAGCTCGATCTCGTCCAGCGCCCTGCGCTCCGAATCGCTCAACATGGCCGTTCCTCCGTAGACCGTGCTTGAGAGCTACCCCCCAGTCCGACACTCAAACCGTGATCTGTGCCGGGTATGCATGGCGGAACTGCAGGCTGACCCTGGGACCCACGCTACGCACTTTCGGCACGGCGTGCTGCCACATTCTCTGGCAGGAGCCACCCATCACCACCAGATCGCCCGGTCCGGGCACCAGGCCAATGGACGGTCCGCCCCCTTTGGGACGCAGCCGGAAGGGACGGGCCGCACCGAGCGAAACGAGCGCTACCACGGACGATGCCAACTCCCGCGCTATTCGATCACCATGCCAGGCCACGCTGTCCGCACCGTTGCGATACAGGTTCGCCCCGACCTGAGTGAAATTCACCTCGTATCGGCCGGACAGTGCTCGCGCCAACTCCGACAGCACCGGATGGGGCAATGCCGTGGTCTCTTCGGGTGCACCGTCGCCGATGGTCCATCGACAGGTGAGACGCGGCTCCGGCACGACGTTGTCGTACATCCGGACCTCGTGCCCTTGCCACGGTGTACCGGCGAGCACGGTGGTGAACAGCTCGTCGGCACCGCTCAGCCAGCCGGGCACGACGTCGAGCCACGCCTCGCCACCGAGCTCCCGCCGGCACAGGCCGGTGAACTCCGGGTCGAAGCCGACCTCACCCTCGCCGCCGAACAACGGCGGCTGCCAGGCGAGGCCGGAGAACACACAGCAACCCTACTCGAACATCTGTTCTAGCGCACGCCAAAAGTCGGGTCGGTGATCACCGACCCGACTTCCTGGCATTTCTAATTCAGGCTAGAAATACCATCTGCGTCCGCCGACGCCGCGTCCTACCGAGCCCAGCAACAGAAGAACCAAGCCGACCACGAGCAGGATGGCCCCGACTGTGTAAAGAATGGAGATACCGGTCAACCAGCCGATGAGCAGCAGGATAACCCCGAGGACGATCATTTTTCCTCCGTGGATAACACTGGGGTGCAATTACGTTTGCACCCTCGTGGGCCAGGAGTACCCGTGGTTCGAACGACTATGCGTCACCCGAGCGAATTACCTCTCTTCAGTGGCTTATTCGCCAATCAGGGTTAGTCACCGCTGGACGGGGTACTCACACCCGCGAGCCATGGCGGCCTCCTTCGCATACGGTGGAACCGAAGATCCCCGGCACGCGACCGGGGCCCGCACCCACTCGGAGCCGCCGCTGTGACCCCGAACTCCGACCGGCAGCCTCGGCTGCTGGCCACGAGCGACCTGCACGTCGGACATCGGGGAAACCGGCCGATGCTCGAGGGCCTGACCTCGGACAATGAGCAGGACTGGCTGATCGTCGCGGGTGACGTCGCCGAGAAGCTCGACGACATCGAGTGGGCGCTTGGCCTGCTCGCGCAGCGGTTCGCCCAGGTCATCTGGGTGCCGGGCAACCACGAGCTGTGGACGTCGCGGTCCGATCCGGAACCGGCGCGCGGCGTCGCCCGGTACACGCAGCTGATCGAGCTGTGCCGACGACTCGGTGTGGCGACCCCCGAGGACGAGTACCTGCTGTGGCCCGGACCCGACGGACCGGTGCTGGTCGCGGCGCTGTTCCTGCTCTACGACTACACCTTCCGCGCGCCGGGCACGCACACGAAGGAGGAGTCGCTGGCCTACGCGCGGGAGACGGGTGTCGTGTGCAGCGACGAGTTCCTGCTCGACTCCGACCCGTTCCCGACGCGCGACGACTGGTGCCGCGCGCGGGTGGCCGAGACACAGCGGCGACTGGAAGCCTGCGACCCCGAGGTGCCGATGGTCCTGGTCAGCCACTGGCCGCTGTCGCGTGAACCCACGCGGGTGCTGCGGTACCCGGAGTTCGCGCAGTGGTGCGGCACCGAGCTGACCGCCGACTGGCACACCCGGTTCAACGTCACCGCCAGCGTGTACGGCCACCTGCACATCCCGCGCACGACGTACGAGGACGGCGTGCGGTTCGAGGAGGTCTCCCTTGGCTACCCCCGCGAATGGCAGGCCCGCTCCCGGAATCCCGTGGTCCCCCGCGTGATCCTGTAGCCCGGCTGGACGGCCTGAAACACCCGACTCGCGGTGCCGAAACCCCCGACTCGCGGTGCCGAAACCCCCGACTCGCGGTGCTGACACGCCCGACTCGCGGGTGCCGGATGGCGGGACCACGGCTGAGTCGGCTCCGCGAGTCTCCGAAGGAGTTCCGGCGAAGGCCGGCGCAGTGGATGTCCCCGAGTAGGCTCCCGACGCGAGGAGGCCGCTCCCAAGGCGAGCACAAGCGCGCGCCCGGCGACGAAGGAGCTTGTTTTTCTGGGAGTACCCCCGAAGCGAAGCAAGGGGGTGGTCACAGAAAAACTCCGCGCGGAAAATGCCGAAAAGAAGGGGCGCGCGATGGTTCGGATCCGGCTGTTGGTGTGTGCGGTGGTTGGGGCGCTTCTAGGACTGGCGACTCCCGCCGTCGCGAGTGCCTCGTCGGCGAACCCGATCGAGGCCCACTTCATGGCGGACGGGCCGTCCGGTGTGGGCACCGACCGCGTCACGGTCCGGGGCGGTGGCGAGTACCAGCTGTTCTTCCCCGCCGACCTGGACGACGGCCGGCACCCGATCGTCACCTGGGGCAACGGCACCGACGCCGTCCCCGACCAGTACTCGGGCCTGCTGCGTCACCTCGCGTCGTGGGGCTTCGTCGTCATCGCCTCGACCAGCAAGAACACCGGGACGGGGGCCGAGATCCTCGCGGGCGCGCGGTATCTGGTCGAGCGTGACGGCGACCCGGGCAGCCGCTTCCACGACCGGCTCGACACCGACCACATCGCGGCCGTCGGGCACTCGCAGGGCGCGGGCGGTTCGGTCAACGCGGCGGTGCGCTCCGGCGGGCTGATCGGCACGACCGTGCCGATCGCGTTGCCCAACCAACTCGTCGACGTCATCGCGGGCGACAAGATGTACGACGTCACGAAGCTGACCGGCACGGTGTTCTACCTCGGCGGCGCCGGTGACGTGCTGATCGCTCCGCCGATCGCGCTGCGCGGCTACTACGACGCGACCCGGGTTCCCGCCGCGCTGGCTGTGCTGCGCAACGCCGACCACAACACCGTCCAGGGCACCGGGGGCCGGTTCCTCGGGTATCTGACGGCCTGGCTGAGGTTCCAGCTGACCGACGATCGCTACGCGGCGGGAGCGTTCACCGGGACGTCGCCGGAGATCACGGCCAACCCCGCGTGGCAGGACCAGGCGCTGAAGGGCCTCGAGCGCGGCCGGGACTGAGCCTGCGCAGCTCGACCGTCCGGATCAGCTGCTTCTGCTGGCGACGAGCCATCCGCAGCACCCAGTGAATCCTGGGGCCCTTGCGCAGATGCCGCCGGATCAGGGCCAGCTCGGCCCTCCATCGCTTCCACCACCGCAGGTCCGGTGTGATCAGCCGGGTGATCCGCACCAGTTCGAGCGCGGCACGCTCGCTCTGCGCGGCGTCGAACGCCAGCTCCGCGAGCCGGTCCAGTGCGACCTTCCCGGACTCCCGGTCGGCCAGCACGTACTCGAACAGCGCCCCCATCCGCGCGGGGAACATCACCTCGAACCGGACCGGGTCGAACCCGTTGACCGGGGACAACCCGACCAGGTGCAGCCCCAGGCTGTGCGCCGCCTGCCGCGCGCCGGGGTGTGTCGACGCCGCCCAGGCCAGCACCCGGTCGACGACGGGCCGCTGGCACTCCGGGTCGATCAGCAGGTCGAACATGCCCTGCACCACGCCGTAGCGCGGCGTCGCCCACCTCGAACCGGCGAGCCGCTCCAACGTCACCAGCGCGCCGTGCACGTCCCGGCGCCCGTACTCCGAGCCGTGGACGACCGCGGCGGTCCACTGCCGCGCGGCGGTACCGGTCTCGACCCACCGGTCCAGGGTCTGCTGCACCAGCGGCCGCAGGTCGTGTTCGTCGGCGAGCCGGACCAGCGCCGAGGCCGCCAGCAACCGGTGCCCCCTGCGGTGGCCCTGCGCGGCCAGCTGGTCGATCAGTCGCAGCGGGTCGTGGGCCGGCACCTCGGCGGTGATGCTGCACAGCGCGCGGCGGGTCGCCTCGGTGAACCTGGCCAGCATCTTCGGGCTGCACATCCACTCCCACAGCACCGCGTGCTGCGCGGGATGCTGCCGCCAGACGTGGAGCAGCACCGCCGCCGCCCAGTCCTGGCGGCGGAACCGGACGGTCTCCTCACTCAGCCCCTTGTGCATCGGGTGCGGCCGCAGCACCACCTCGGCCTTCGCCTCGCCGAGCAGCATGTCCCGCGCGCTGCTGAACGCGGGCCTCGGCGCGGCTCGTTCGCCCGGCACCAGCTCGGCCTCGCGCAACCGCATGTCCAGGTCCAGAGCCAGCTCGACGACCTCGTCGTACGGCTGGTTCTCCAGCACCGCGACCGCGAAGGACATCGCGTAGTCGATCACCCGGCGGCCCCGTGCCCAGCGCACCACTGCGGCGTCGACGTCCTCGCGCAGCTCGTCGCGCGCCTGCTCACCGGTGAAGTCCGGCTCGGTCGCGACCCGGATCGCCAGCTCGGCGGCCCGCACCGCCTTACCGGGAGGATCACCGGCAGCCAGCTCGCCCGCGAGACAGACCTCCAGCGCCTGCTCGGCTGCCTGGGCGTCGACGGCACCACGCCAGTTGATCGCCTGCTGCGCGACCTCCAGCGGCGGGGGCGCACCGAGCTCGACCGAGTACCGGGCCGCCGACTCAGGCACCTGGGACGGGTGATCCAGCACGATCACCAGCCACGAGTCGAGATCACGCATGATGTTCGCGCAGCGGACCGTGTCCTGGTCGCGCAGCGGCCGCGACATCGTCTCGTCGGCCTCCCAGACGTACCCACCACCGCGGTCCAGGTCGGAACCCCGGATCGCGCCGAGGTCACGGTCGGGGTGCAGCTCGGCGATCGTGGTGACACCCAGCTCGACGAGCAACCTGCGCGCCGCGAACGACCGTCCGCTGCCCCGGCCGCACAGCACCGCGACGTGATGACGCTGCACCGCGCGCCGCGCATCGGCGAACCGGACCGGCTCGACGAACTGCTTGTGCACCTCGTGCAGCTCTTCCTCGGTCGCCCTGCGGACCACCGGGCCGTGGTCATGCCGCCCCCCGTAGATGATGTTGCCGTGCACGACTCCCGCCTGGATGCCGCTGACATCCCCGGTCGCCAGGTTGGCGGCGCCGGCTCGTGCGAGATAGTCGAAGTGCTCCGCGCCCCCCGGTGACGTGCTCGTGCCCTCGGCAGGCGCCGCCTTGTCCATGCGGCGGCCTATGAGCCAGGGCTGAAGGTGAGTCCCCCGTACACGACGCCCGCCTGGATCCCCGACATGTTGCCCGCCACGTGGTTGAGCACCTGGTCACCCGGTGGTCCGATGGTGTCCTCGGGTTCTGGCGGTGGGATCGGCTGGACCGCGTGCGCGGGTGGCGGGCCGGGGAGTGCCAGCCGGGACAGGCTGGCGACGTCGAAGTCCGGGATGCGGGCCCACGCGGTGCTGGTGAACTCCTTGTTCCTGATCGGCAGCTCGGTGAACGCCTCTGCCCGCACCCGACGGGTGTAGTTGCCGCCGAAGACGTCCTCCCGCACCCGGCCCGAGATGATCAGCCCGCTGTTGACCGAGTCCGGCCGTTCGGCGAGACACCGCGCGAAGAGCTCCTTGAACGCCGCCGCCTCCAGCAACCTCGCCAGCGCGATCTTCGGCCGGTACAGGCCGGGCGCGTCGCCGACCGGACCGACCTCGACCGCCATCCGCAGCCGGATCTCCGGTTTACGCCGCCGGTTTCGGTCCCGCGCGATCTCGTCGAGCGCGTGCGCCGCCTCCAGCACCGCACCCAGGTAGCGGCTCGGCAAGGTCAGCACCGCACCGTCGCCGGTGTGCTCCCTGGTGAGGATCTGCACCGTCGGGTCGATGCCGACATAGGCCAACGCCTCGTCCAGCATCCGGCCCACCGCCCGGGGAATGGACCTCAGGTGGTAGCCGGGCCTACTTGCCGCGGACACCACGTCCACCGCGAACAACGCCCGGTGCTGCGGCACGAGCTGCATCTATCTGCCTCCGCATGATCAAGTCAACCAAATTGACTGTGCGGTACGCGGAAAGCGGCTACCCCCGGATTTCCGGGAGTACGAGGAGATCTTCACCCGATGACCTAGTGACGCTAGCCAGCCTGGCGGGGTCGGTGACCAGGTAACCGAGACGCCAGGTCTTGATCAATCCAGCGGATCGGAGCGCTCCGAGTGACGCCTCGACGCTCTTCTCCGACACCGCGATCGCCTGCGCCATGTCCCGCTGACTGATCCCGAGCATCAACAAACCGTCCTCGGTCGTGTCGCCGAGATCGGTCGCCCAGCGCACCAGCGACGCCGCCAACCTGCTCGTGACGTCACGCGCGAGCACCAGCTGCCCCTCGTCCGCGTTGCGCACCCTGCGGTCGAGCACCCGATCGACCAGCTCAAGCACATCCGGGTGCCGGCTGCGCAACCGGATGAAATGCCGCCCCGCCACCTGCGTCGCGGTCACCGAGGTCAGCGCGATGATGTGCGCGCTACGCGGCTGACGGTTCAGCACACCCAGCTCACCGACCAGATCCCCCGGGCCGAGGAACCCGACGATGAACTCGGTCCCGTCACTCGCCACCAGCACGACCTTGACGACGCCCGTCTCGAGTAACAGCACCGCGTCACTGGCCGCCCCCGCGGTCAGCAGGTAGTCGTTGCGGCGAAATGCAACGGAACGTCCGACACCGCGCAGGCGGTCCCAACCTCGAGTGGCCACAAGTCGTTATGGTCGCTTCCTACGTGGGGTAACGGTCCGGATTGACTGCCGTTCACTCGTTAGTTTGCTGTAGGTCTGGCCTGTTTCGCGCGCCATCGTTCCCGGAAGGCCCTTCGGGCCGACCGGGAACGATCCAGGCGGCAACCCCTTCGGGGTCGCTGCCTGGGCTTTTTCCTCGCGGGCCCCCATACCCTTCGGGCATGGGGGACCACTCGGAAAAATGTCGCCTTCGGCGACGCGCGCGCTTGTGGTCACCCTGAGAGCCGCCACTCATGCACTACCCGCCTTCGGCGGAACCCCTCCGGGCACCTCTGCGGGGCCACCTTATGCACCAAACCTCACCACACTCCCGGTGCAAGCTAAGGGCACTCCAGGCGCCATGCGCACCCCACGACGCACACCAGCGCAAGTAGGGACCCGTGAGTGTTTCGGGTTGCCAGGGCAACCCAAAACACTCACGGCTTTTTCGGCTGCGGGTGTACATGCGTCTGTAAAGCCGGCTCCGCAAGTCTCCGAAGGAGTTCCGGCGAAGGCCGGGCAGTGAATGTCCGCAACAACCCACCCAGCTGCCAGGGCGGCTCCCAGGGTTCCCCCAAGCGCGCGCCCGGGCGAGTCCTCGAGCCTTTTTTCCTGGGAGCACCCCAGCGAGCGTTTACGCGAGCCGGGGTGGTCACAGAAAAATACCGCGCGCGAAACAGGCCCAAGCAACACAGCCTGCACCTTCACCCACCGCTAAAACCCCACAGCCCGACCTGCAAAACCCAGCCACAACAGCCCCAGCCCCAACCAACCCGACCACGGCTACCTGGGACCCACGACTACCGGGGACCCCCGACCTCCTTGACCGGCTTGTGGGGGAAGCGCTTCTCCGCGTACTCCTTCGCCGGCGAGCCAGGCGTCACGTAGAGCGTCTCGACCTTGTCCCGTAGCGGTCGCAGGACCAGGTCCATGAACGCCTTACGGTCCTCCAGGTAGGGCTCCAGGTTGTCCTCGCCGGCGGGGCACACCGCCAGGCAGTACGCCGCTTTGTAGTTGGCCTTGAACGACAGGCTCTGCCACATCGAGGCGTTCTCCGAGTCGGTCACCCTGGACCGGAACTCGGCGCCGTCCTTGCTGTCCGCGACGGTCTCCACCCAGTCGGTGAAGCCGGACATGAATTCGCGGTAGTTGTGTGTCGAGCAGACCTTCCAGTCGAACGCGCCGTCCTTGCCGATCGCGCCGACCGGGCAGGCCGCGACGCACAGCTTGCACTCCAGGCAGGGGTTGTAGTCGAGGGGCTCGCCGTACTCGCTGACCTCGGCGTCCACCAGCACGGTCGCCAGCAGGATGAAGTTGCCGAACTTCGGGTGGATGACGTTGCGGTGGATGCCCATCGCGCCGAGACCGGCCTCGACTGCGACCGTCTTGTGCGCGACGACCCAGATGCGGCCGGGGTAGCGGTCCATCTCCATCGGGAAGGTCGCCGACGGGTTGATCGCCCGGTGGCCGGCGTCCTGCAGCGCGGTGGTGATGGTCCGCGCGGCCTCGTTGATGATCTCGCCGGTGCGGTGGAACTCCTGGTTGGCGACGCTGCGCGCGGGCGAGCGGACGTTGTCCCGGTTCATGCGTACGACCAGCGAGATCAGGCTGCGCGCCCCGGGCAGAGCGTTCTGCGCGTGCGGGACCTCACCCTCCAGCCCCGGCCGGTCCAGCGGAACGGCGGCGACGTCATCCGCACCCGCGTTCAGGCACAGCTCGCGCAACCACGCCGTGTCGATCACCCCCGGCTTCGCCACCCGCCGGGCCTGGACCGCCCGAACGGACGGATGCGCCGCGAGCTTGACCGGCAACGCCCGGCCCCGACTGCTGTCAACCGACACAACGCCTCCACCTGCCGCAGTAAGTCCGAAAACACAACTTAGCAGGCAGATGCTCGTGAGTGTTGAGTGTGGCTATAGCCACACTCAACACTCACGAGGGGTGAGCCGCTCGGATGACCGTGTCCAGGACCGTCGGGTCCTCCATCGCGCTGGTGTCGCCGGTCGGCGCGCCGTGGACCACTACGTCACGCAGCAGGCGGCGCATGAGCTTGCCGGTGCGGGTCTTCGGCATCGCGGGCGTCGGGTAGATCGCCGCGAGCCGGGCGTATCCACCCAGCTCGGCCACGACCCGCTGATGCAGCTCGGCCTTGATCCGGTCCGGGTCGGTGTCGGCCCTCAGGGTCACGAACGCGACCGGCACGGTGCCCTTCGTGTCGTCCGGCACGCCGACGACCGCTGCTTCCATCACCGAGGGGTGCGCGGTGACGGCGGCCTCGATCTCCATCGTCGAGATGCGGTGCGCGGCCACATTGATCACGTCATCGGCGCGGCCGAGCACCCACAGGTGACCGTCGCCGTCCAGCACCGCTTCGTCGTTGGTGGCGTACCGCCCGGGGAAACGGCTGAAGTACGTGCTCAGGTACCGGTCGTGGTCATCCCACACGGTGCGGGCCAGGGTGGGGAACGGGCTGGTCAGCACCAGGTTTCCCTTGACTCCCGGCGGCACCGGCAGGCCTTCGTCGTCGACGATGTCGAACGCGTGCCCCGGCACCGCGGTACCCGCCGAACCCGCCTTGATCGCCTCGACGCCATAGACCGGGTACGCCCAGGTCGAGCCGGTCTCGGTCTGGCCGTAGGCGTTGACGATCGGCACGTCGAACGTCGTCGCGGCCCATCCGAAGGTGTCGATGTCGAACGGCTCGCCCTGCGCGGTGATCAGCTTCAGCGCCGACAGCGGGTGCTCGGCGGCGAGGTCGTCGCCGAACCGGCGCAGCATCCGCAGCAGGGTCGGTGCCGCGAGGACCTTCGTGACCCGGTGCCGCTCGCAGATGTCGTAGAACCGCGCCGGGCTCGGAGTGTCCAGCGCGCCCTCGTAGCAAGCGATGGTCATGCCGCACGCCAGCCCGCCGACCACCGCCTGAATCGGGAACGTCAGCCACCCGACGTCGGCGGCCACCCAGTACACGTCGTCCGGCTCGTAGCCGACCTGCCAGTGCGCATTCGCCCACGCGCCGAGCAGGAAACCGCCGACGCTGTGCACGACACCTTTCGGACGGGACTCGGTGCCGCTGGTGAAGATCAGGAACGACGGTTCGTTCGGGTCGAGCGCGACGGCGGGCGTTCCGGCCTTGCCCGAGGCGCACACCTCGCGGTAGCCGTGTTCGCCCGCTTCGAGCGCGACGGAGTCGCCGGTGCGGTCGACCACCACGACCGCACGGACGTCCGGTGTGCGGTCGCGCGCGGCGCGCAGCGTGGCGAGCAGCTCGACCCGCTTCGTCCTGCGGTACACCGCGTCGGCGACGACCACGACGGACGCCCGCGAGGCACGCAGCCGGGACGCGACCGCGTCGACACCGAAGCCGGCGAACAGCACCGTGTAGATCGCGCCGATCCGGTTGCAGGCCTGGATGCTGGTGAACGCCTCGATCAGGTTCGGCAGGTAGAGCGCGACGACGTCGCCCTTGCGCACGCCGAGGTCGAGCAGACCGGCGGCGAGTGCCTCGGTCTCGGCGGCGAGCTCGGCGTAGCTGTAGGTGCGGCTGTCGCCGGGTTCGCCCTCCCAGACGACGGCGGGCCGGTCGGCGGTCGCCGGGTCCTGGGCCCAGCGGTCGAGACAGTTGTCGGCGACGTTGAGCCGTCCGCCGTCGAACCACCGCATGTCCGCGAGCTCACCGGTCCGGACGCTGGTCCAGGGTGTCGACCAGCGCTGTTGCTCGGCGACCCAGGTCCAGTAGTCGTCCGGGTCGACGAAAGCACGCGCGGCGCGCAGCCCGTCCACCCGCTCCGGGACCAGCCACTCGGGCCGCAGCTCCCGCAACGGGGTGTCGATCAACTGCGCCAAGCTGTCGGACATCGTTGTCCTCTCGTGAGGCTTCTACACCGGGCTGATCAGATGGTGGCGGCGGCCGGGGGTCCTGGTCCAGCGGTCGGCGTCGACCATCCGGGCGGACAGCTCGGCGCGCAGCCGGTCCGGCTGGACGACCGCGTCGACGATCAGGTCGCCGGCCATGCGCAGCAGGTTGATGTCGGCGCGCTGCTCGGCGGTGCGTGCCGCGACGAACTCGGCGCGCTCGGCCTCGTCGGCGATCGCCGCGATCTTGTTGGCGTACACGGCGTTGACCGAGGCCTCGGCCGACATCGGGCCGATCGTTGCGGTCGGCAGCGCCAGAGTCGCCCTCGGTTCGAAGCCCGGTGCGCACATCGCGTAGAAACCGGCGGCGTAGGCCTTGCGCAGCACGACGCTGTACTTGGGGACCTCGGCGGACGCCATCGCGGCGATCATCTTCGCGCCGTGCCGGATGATGCCCTGGCGTTCCACCTCGACGCCGACCATGAAGCCCGGGACGTCCTGCAGGAACACCAGTGGGATGTTGAACGCGTCGCACAGCGACATGAACCGCGCGGCCTTGTCCGCCGAGTCGACGAAGATCGCGCCGCTGCGCACGCTCGGCTGGTTCGCGATCAGGCCGACCACCCGGCCGTCCAGCCGCGCCAGCCCGACGACCAGCTCCTTCGCCCAGCGTGCCTTGATCTCGAAGAACGTGCCGCCGTCGACGAGCCGGTCGATGACCTCACGCACGTCGTAGCCGACGTTCGGGTCCAGCGGGACCAGCCCGTCCGGCCAGTCCGGCTTCTCCGGCTCGACGGTCTCGATCCGGGCGGGCGGGGCGCGGAAGTCGTCGGGCAGGTAGGACAGCAGCAGCCGCGCGGCCGCGACCGCCTCCCAGTCCTCGTCGAACACCTCGTCGCCGCAGCCGGATATCTCGGCGTGCATCATCGCGCCGCCCATGGCTTCCAGGGTGGTGCGCTCGCCGGTCACCTTCTCCGCGACGCGGGGGCTGGCCAGGTACATCGAGGCGTTGCCGTTGACCATGCCGACCCAGTCGCAGAACGCCGGCATGTAGGCCCCGCCGGCCGCCGACGGACCGTGCAGACAGCACAGCTGCGGCACCCGCCCGGACAGCTTGACCTGCAGGTTGAAGATCGCCGACGCGCCGCGACGACCGGGGAAGAATCCCATCTGGTCGGTGAGCCGGCCGCCGGCGGAGTCGACGAGGTAGACGACCGGTACCAGGTCACGGTCCGCGCGCTCCAGGATGCGGATCTGCTTCTCGCAGGTCAGCTCGCCCCAGGAGCCGGCTTTGACGGTGAAGTCGTGCGCAATGACCGCGACCGGCCGCCCGTAGACGCGGCCGACGCCGGTGATCACACCGTCCGCGGGGAGATGGTCGGTCGCGGACGCGGTCGCCAGCAGCCCGTCCTCGACGAACGTGCCAGGGTCGAACAGCACGGCAAGCCGGTCGCGCACCGGCAGCTTGTCCGGCCACCGCGCGGGATCACCGCCCGCCATGGCCCGCTCGGTCGCCTTCTCGACGTCTTCGATCCCCGGTGCCCCGTCGCTCACGCATCTCCCCTGTTCACGACCCGTGAGTGCCGCACTCACGGGGTCAGGTTTCTGGTCAGGATTTCGAGCTGGATTTCATCGGTGCCACCGCCGATGCGCAGGATGCGCGCGTCACGGTAGTGCCTGGCGACCGGCGACTCCTCGACGAAGCCCGCACCGCCGAACAGCTGGACGGCGTCGTCGACGATCCGGTTGGCCGCGATCGCCGCGAGGTACTTCGCGCGGGCCACCGACCGCGGTGCGTCCGGATGACCGGCGTCCAGCCGGGCGGCGGCCTGGTAGGTGATCAACCGGGCAGCCTCCAGCTGCACCTCCATCTCGGCGAGCCGGTGCCGGATCGTCTGCAGATGAAGGAGCGGCTCGCCGAACGCCTCGCGCTGACCGGCGTAGTCGCGGGCGAGGTCGAGGCATTCGGCGGCGTGCCCGACGCCCATCGCGGCCAGCGCGACGCGTTCCAGCTGGAACGCCTCCATGATCTGGTAGAAGCCGCGGTTCTCGGTGCCGAGCACCGCGTCGGCAGGCAGCGCGACGTCGTCCAGCAGCACCTCACGGGTGTCGGAGGAGTGCCAGCCCATCTTCGCCAGCGGAGCACCGAGACTCAGCCCCTCGGTGCCGCGTTCCACCAGGAACAGGGTCAGC
The DNA here is from genome assembly GCF_000429025.1 of Actinospineispora spinosispora DSM 44797. GTDB lineage: Bacteria > Actinomycetota > Actinomycetes > Mycobacteriales > Pseudonocardiaceae > Pseudonocardia > Pseudonocardia spinosispora. The sequence goes on along the minus strand of NZ_KE386836.1, from coordinate 341,104 downwards.
CCGCCGCGTCCCTCACCGCCGGTGCGGGCCGCGACGATGATCAGGTCGGCCAGCCCGGCGTTGGTGATGAACATCTTGCGACCGTTCAGCACCCAGCCGTCCTCGGTCCGGCGCGCGGTGCTCGACACCCGAGCCAAGTCGGATCCGGTGCCCGGTTCGGTCACCGCGATCGCCGCCACGGCCTCGCCGGACGCGAGCGGGGCGAGCCAGCGTTCGCGCTGCGCCTCGGTGCCGTGCCGGACCACGTGCGGTGCCGCCATGTAGGCGCTGACCAGCGCGGTCACCGCGATCCCACCGCTGGCGCGGGCCAGCTCCTCGGCCAGCAGCGCCACGGCGAGTCCGTCACCGTCCGCACCGCCGTGCGCCTCGGGCGTGATCAGGCCGAGCATGCCTGCCGCGCCCAGCTCGGGCCACAGCTCGGCCGGGAACCGCCCGGCCTTCTCGGCCGGTTCGACGAGCGGGCGCACCTCCTTGTCGACGAACGCGCGAGCGCTCGCCTGGAAGTCCTGGTGTACCTGGTCGAGCTCCCAGCTCATCCGACCTCCAAGGGTTCCCGACCGACCGGACGGTCGATACCATCGAATCCGAGGTGGGAGCGACTGTCAAGTACGGTCTGGTGCGGTGTGGGCGGGGAGGCGCGGATGACCGAGACGGTGACCAGCCGGGCGGACGCTCAGCGCGCCCGGGTCACGGCGACAGCGGCGGAGATATTCAGCAAGCGTGGCTTCCGCGCGACGTCGATGAACGAGATCGCGGCCGCCGTCGGCCTCTCCAAGCCGACGCTCTACCACTACTTCCGCAGCAAGGAAGAGCTGCTCGTCCGCATCTACTCGGACGTGCTCGACGAGAGCCTCGACCTGGGCCGCCAGACCGTCGCCGATGCGGCGAGCCCGCTGGACGCCGTCCGCGACCTGATCAGCTCCCGGGTCGTCTACACCTGCGAGCACCAGGCGCTGCTCAAGGTGTGTTTCGAGGAGGAACACGAACTGCCCGCCGAGCTGGCGGAGGAGGTGCTGCAGCGGCGTCGGGCATTCGAGCGCTTCTTCGTCGGCGAGCTCGAACGCCACCTCGCGGCGCACCCGGACCTGCGGCTGCCGATGGCGCCGAAGGTGTACGTCAACATGTGCCTCGGCGCGGTCAACTGGTGCTACAAGTGGTACCGCCCCGGAGGCACGAACACCCCCGACGAACTGGGCCACCAACTGGCAACGACCCTGACGGCGGTGCTCACCTGACCCACTCCGCGAGTCGGGGTCGTCAGCACCGCGAGTCGGTCGTCTCAGCACACCGAGTCGGGCCTCTCGGCACACAGGTGAGTGGCAGGCGTGTGCTGAAACACGCAACTCGGTGTGCCCACACGCCCGACTCGCGGTGCTCTCGTGCCCGACTCGCGGGTCGGTGGCGTGTGCCAGGTCTCAGTTGACGGGCGGCGGAGGGGCATCGTATGGTCGAAAACAGGTCAAGAGTGCCAGCGTTCAGCCCCGGCTAGCTGGCCGGCAACCCTCCTCCGCGGTGGGGTGCTCCGGGTGACGACCAGGCCGTCGTGACACACACGTCGGCAAGCGCGGACCCGCACCGACGATGCACGGGTCCCTTGTGACACACGGAGGCCCGTGATGACGCTCGCCCTTGCCCGCCCCTGTACCCCCGACACGACCGAGACGGCCGAGCTGCCCGCCGTCACCGGCCGGGACCTGAACGTCCCGCTGGTCACCGGCGAGTGGACCCGCAACGTCAACCTCGACTACGCCGCCAGCGCACCTGCGCTGACCTCGGTCGCCGAGCACGTCGCGCAGGTCCTGCCGTACTACGCGAGCGTGCACCGCGGCGCCGGCTACGGCTCGCAGGTCTGCACCGGTCTGCTGGAGCGAGCCCGCGACACGGTCGGCGAGTTCGTCGGCGCCCGCCGCGACGACGTCGTCATCTTCACCCGCAACACCACCGACGCGCTGAACCTGCTGGCCCGCGCCGTCCCGGGCAGCGTCCTCTCGCTCGACATCGAGCACCACGCGAACCTGCTGCCCTGGCGCGGCCGAGGCCACCGCACGCTGCGCGCCGCCGAGACCGTCGAACAGACCCTCGTCGACCTGGAGAAGGCACTGGCACAGCGACCGACCGCGCTGCTCGCGGTCACCGGCGCCTCGAACGTGACTGGTGAGGTGCTGCCGCTGGACCGGATCGTGGCGATCGCGCACGCCGCCGGCACCCGGGTCGCTCTGGACGCCGCGCAGCTTGCGCCGCACCGCCGCATCGACCTTGCCGCGACGGGCGTCGACTACCTCGCGCTGTCCGGCCACAAGCTCTACGCCCCGTACGGCGCCGGTGCGCTGATCGGCCGCCGCGACTGGCTCGACATCGCGCCGCCGCACCTGGCGGGCGGCGGCGCCGTGCGTCAGGTGACCGGCCGCACCGAGGTGTGGGCGTCCGCGCCGCACCGGCACGAGGGCGGCACGCCGAACGTCCTCGGCGCGGCGGCGCTCGCGCAGGCCTGCCGCGATCTCGCCCCGGTGCTCGACGGACCGGCCCTCGACCACGAGCGCACGCTGCTGACCCGGCTGGAGAACGGCCTCGCCGACATCCCCGGCGTGACCGTCCTGCGCATCTGGCCGGACAGCGCCGACCGCATCGCGGTGATCAGTTTCCTGGTCGCGGACCGCCCGTCCGGTTACGTCGCCGCCTACCTGTCCGCCGAGCACGGCATCGGCCTGCGTGACGGCAAGTTCTGCGCGCACCCGCTGCTGGCCAGGCTGTGCGGCAGCGCCGACGGCGGCGACGCACTGCGCGCCAGCATCGGCCTTGGCACCACGACCGACGACATCGACACGCTCCTGGCCGCACTGCGCACCCTGGTCACCGAGGGCGCCACCTGGACGTACGCGCCGGTCGACGGCCGCTGGGCCCCCACCCCCGACCCCCGCGACCTGGACCCGTTCGCGGTCGGCACCGCAACCAGCACCGGCGCAGCCTGCGGCCACCACTGACCGGTCCACGATCCGCTCCGAATGACACGAATGTGGCTTTAGGGACGCTGAAGGTCCCTGAAGCCACATTCGTGTCGTCGGGGACCGTGTCGTTGGGGGCGGGGCGGTCAGTGATCGCAGGGGTCGGGGCGCTCGCGCAGGGGGCCGCCGGTGGGGTACTGGCGGCGGCGCGGGGTCTCCGAGGACGAGGTGTGGCCGCGCAGGCGAAAGCCCACCGACAGACAGGCGATCGTCGAGACCACCGCATCGATGGCGCAGATCAGCAGGGTCGCGCGCAGACCCGCTGACGTCACGACCGTCGCCCAGCCGTACAGCAGGACGGCGGCGCCGACCGACATGTGCGCAGGCCCCAGCCAGCGCGGGTGAATCCCGTTCAGCACTCGCAGCAGCGGTGCGTACCACCACCGCGCCCACGTGCCGACCCCCGCGACGGTCAGCACCCCACCGAGCGTCCATACCAAACCCACGTACTCAGGATTACGCGCGCAAGTGGTCCTTCGCCAGTGCCATTCCAGGCGAAAACATCCAGGCCATTTCAGAGTCGAGCAGTTGAGCTCACAACTGGGGCGGCAGGAACGCCGGGCGCAGGTGCGGGTTGGGCTGGTCGTAGTCCTGGTGGAAGACCGTCGTCAGACCGCCGGACATGGGCGGCACGATCCAGCTCCACTCGGCCGGGCAGGTGCGACCGGCCGCCTTCTCCCTGGCCACGTGGTCCAGGAAGCGCTCGGACTCGGTGTGGTGGTCGGCCATCTTCACCCCGGCCGTGTCGAACGAGTGCTGCACCGCGCGGACCATCTCGACCAGCGCACGGTCGCGCCACATGGTGCGCACCGAGCTGGTGTCGAGCCCCATCCGGGCGGCCAGCTCGGGGAGCAGGTCGTAGCGGTCGGTGTCGGTCAGGTTCCGGGCGCCGATCTCGGTGTTCAGGTACCAGCCGTTGAACGGCGCCGCCGGGTACCGGATACCGCCGATGACCAGCGGCATGTTGCTGATCGCCGGCACCGCGTGCCAGCGCAGCCCCAGCTCGGCGAACCAGGGGAACTCGGGGTGGCTCAGCGCGACCTCGAGCACCGCATCGCCGGGCACGTCGAACAGCTGGGTGTGCCCGTCGGCCCCGGTGATCATCAACGGCAGCAGGTCGAACCGCCCCGGAGACGCGGGCGGCTGCCACCCGAACGAGGACACCCGTTCGGTGAAGTCGACGTAGCGCGGGTCGCCGAGCACGGTGCCGTCCGCCGACCGGTACCCGGCGTAACGCAGCAGCTGTTCGTTGTGGATGCGCGGCCCGGGGCGATCCGGGGTGTCCGGCGCGAACACGGTGAGCGTCGACCGGATCTGCCCGCTGCGGGTCGTGCCGCGCAGGTGCCGGAACGACTCGTCGGCGATGCGTTCCGACGTGTCGACGTGTCGCCGGTCGCGGACCCGCAGGCTCTGCCAGTACAGCCGCCCGATGCACCGCGCCGAGTTCCGCCAGGCCACCCGCGCCCCGAAGGTCAGCTCGGCGTTCGTGTGCCGGTAGGTCCCGGTCTCCGCGATCTCGTCGCGCACCTGGTGCAGCCGCTGCTCCAGCGACGACGCGGGACGGGTCTCGGTGTAGTACAGCTCCAGGAACTCCAGCGCCTCGTACAGGTCGACCGACCGCCGCTCACCGTCGCGGTGTTCACCGGAGCGCTGAGCGGGGACCACCTGCCGCCCGGTGACCGGGCATCCCGACTGCGTCTCGCTGACCGACGGGCTGGCAAATGCGGTCAACGATGAACCTCCGCTTCACTCGCTCAGGGTCGCCCGTTCGGGGCCGCTTATTTCTACCGGGTCACCGAGCGTTGCGGGAAGCAGGACGCAGAGTTACCCGAAGAACTTCCCGAACCAGTCCTTGATCTCGGTCCACAGGCTCTCCGCCTTGTCGGTGACCGAGGACGGGATCTCCGGCTTGTCCGGCAGGTCGGGCAGCTTCGTCGGCAGCGAGGGCATCGTGAAGCCGGGCGTCTCGCGGGACGTCGTGTGCGTGGGTTTGCCGCTCGTCGAGGTCTTGGTGGGTGCCGACGTCGGCGTGGCGGTGCGCGTCGCCGAGTGGGTCGGTGTGGCGGTGGCCCTGGTCGTCGAGTCCGGCGAGACCCCGCCGGTCGTGTCGGCGCTGCCACTGCCCCACAGCGCGACGCCGAGCAGCACGAGCAACACGAGGACGGGCAGCCCGATCGCGGCGATCTTGCCGGCACTCGGACCGGTCGCCGCGACCGGCGCCTGTTCCACGACCGCTTCACCGGCCAGCATCGCGGCGGCGCGCGAGGCGGTCGGTCGCGCGCTCGGCAACGTCTCGGTCATCGCCAGCAGCGCTCGCGCCATCGGCCCCGGCACGTCGTTCGGGACCAGCGGCGGCGCATCCAGCCGCGCCTCGGCGGCCGCCCGGCCGCTGCCCGGGTACACCTGGCGGCCGCTGATCGCCTCGAGCAGCACGAGCCCGAGCGCATAGACGTCGGCGGCCGGCCCGACCTGCTCACCCCGCACGTACTCCGGCGAGACGTAGGCGTCCTCGGGCGGACGACCGGAGGGGGCCGCGAGCCGCGCCCTGCCGTCGGCCCCGACCCGGATCGTGCTCGGCGAGACACCGCCGTGTGGAGCGCCCTGCGCGTGCCCTCGCGCCAAGGCGTCGGCGATCTGGCTGCCGATCCGGCGCACTTCGGACAGCCGCAACGGTTGCTGCGACAACAACTCTCGCAGTGTGCGTTCGCGGGGCCCGTCGGGCGTGTTCCGATCCCAGTTATCCGGTCCGCCCACCAGCTCGCCCCGCCCGTTCCGCCGCTCGACTGCAACGCGGAACGATCTCCGCTGACCCATTGGTACCAAAGCGCGCCGCTCACCGACCGTTACGCCACGTTCGACGGCGAGTCGTGGCCCTGGTGCATACATCTGAGTCACGGATTGGTTACGGTCATCCTCGGCTAGCCGGTATTCCGCCGGCTGGTGCGCCTGGCCGGTTCGTTTCACCCCCGCCAACCGGCACTCCCCCGGGCGCCCCGCCAGCAAGAGTGGGCGGGGGTCGCAGTGCCTCGCTCCCCCGTTGGGCGCTGCGCAGACGCGGAGTTCGAGCATATGAGTGCACACCGCGCGCGCCACGGCGCGTCCAGCGGCGGACGGTCGGTCAGCGAGATCCTCGCGCAGATGACCGCGAGTCCCGGCGGCACGGCGACCCTGGCCCCGACCAGGTCGGCGTTCACCGTTGCGGCAGCCGCCGCCGTGGGCGCCGGTGCCGCCGCCGCGAGTGTCACCGGCACCTTCCCGGCGATCCAGGCCCCGAGCTTCGGCTCGGATTCGGTGGCCCACATCGTCGAGCCGGCCGCGTCCAGCGCCCCGGCCGCCGCGCTCGCCTCCGCTCCCGCCGCCGGTCATTCGGCGGCCCGGCCATCATCGGTGACCTCGGCCCTGTCCGGTGCCCCCCGCTCTCAGGGCTACAGCACCGGCGCCAAGGGCGGCACCGTGATGGCCACGGACCTGCACCAGGCCGACGCGAAGGAGATCGCCGCGCTGTCCCGCGTCGCCGATCTCACCCGCTCGTCGTCGCCCTCCGCGCTGACCGCCTCGAACGGGAGCGACCCGGTCGGTGGAGCGGTCGAGGCCGTCGCCGGCGCCGTCGGTTCGGTACTGGACGCCGCGCTGGCCCTGCCCTCGAAGATCGGTGGGGTGCCGATCGTCGGGCTGGCCGGCAGCGAGAGCGCCGCCACCGCCTTGAAGAACGCCGCGACCAAGCTCGGCAAGCCGTACGTGTGGGGCGCCGTCGGCCCGAACGCGTTCGACTGCTCCGGGCTGATGCAGTGGGCCTACAAGCAGGCCGGCATCAACATCCCGCGCACCTCGTCGCAGCAGGCCAAGTTCGGCAAGGCCGTCTCGGTCAAGGACCTGAAGCCCGGCGACATGGTCTTCTACTACAGCCCGGTCAGCCACGTGGGCATGTACCTGGGCAACGGCAAGATCCTGCACGCCTCCGAGACGGGCAAGCCCGTCAAGATTTCGAACGTCAACGCGTTCCCCATTCACAACGCTCGGCGCGTCACCGCCTGAGTTCTCGGATTTCCCGCTCCCCAGCCAGCGACGGGGGTGGCTTCCCCACTCGAGGAAGCCACCCCCGTCGCTGATTGTGCGCCCAGAGGTCGATTCACCCATTGACACACGCACGGGCATCGAACTGATTACTGATCGTGACATAAACGCCGCTCGCCGCCCGCGCGGGCGCGTTCGCCGGTGAGGCATCCCACTGATGGGGACATCAGCGTCACGGATTGGTTACGGTCATTCTCGGCTAGCCGGTGTTCCGCCGGCTGGTGCGCCTGGCCGGTTCGTCATCCCCCCGCCAACCGGCATTCCCCCGGGCGCCTCGCCAGCACGATGCGGCGGGGGACGTGGTGCCTCGCTCCCCGCTACGGCGCCGCGCCAGACGCGGAGTACGAACATGACTGCACAGCGCTCGCGCCACGGTGTGTCCAGCGGCGGACGGCCGGTCCACGAGATTCTTGCCCGCGTCTCCACGAGCCCGGCCCATGCGGCGGCACTGGCACCTCAGCGTTCCGTGTTCACCGTCGCGGCGGCCGCCGCCGTCGGCGCCGGGACCGCGGCGGCCAGCATCACCGGGACGTTCCCCGCGATCAAGGCGCCCACCCTGTTCGGCACGGGCGACTCGCAGTCGGTTGCCCACATCGTCGAACCGGTCGCCGAGGCGGCGCCCGCCGCCGCCCCGGCTCTGGTCCCCGCGCAGCGGCAGGCCCCCGCCGCCGAGGTGATCCCCGCGCCGCAGGCGGCTCCGATCGTTCCCGTGGCGAGCGCGCTGGCCAAGCCAGCCCTGGACGCACCGAAGTCGGCCAAGTCCGGTGCCACCGGTGGCACCGTCATGGCGACCGACCTTCACCAGGCCGACGCCAACGAGATCGCCTCGCTGTCGCGCGCGATGGACCTGAACCGCGCGGCGGCCACCCCGGCGCCCGCCGCCGCACCCGACGCCGCCCAGGCCGTCGCTGGCGTGCTGGGCGGGGTCGGCTCGGTCGTGGAGAACGCGCTGGCGCTGCCCTCGAAGATCGGCGGGGTGCCGATCGTGGGGCTCGCCGGCAGCAAGGGCGCCGCGACCGCGCTGAAGAACGCCGCGACGAAGCTCGGCAAGCCCTACGTGTGGGGCGCCGTCGGCCCCAGCTCTTTCGACTGCTCTGGCCTGATGATGTGGGCGTACAAGCAGGCCGGCATCAACATCCCGAGGACGTCGAAGCAGCAGTCCAGCTTCGGCACGCCCGTGTCGACCAAGGATCTCAAGCCCGGCGACATGGTCTTCTACTACAGCCCGGTCAGCCACGTCGGCATGTACATCGGCAACGGCAAGATCCTGCACGCATCCGAGGCTGGTCAGCCGGTCAAGATTTCGAACGTCAACGCGTTCCCCATTCACAACGCCCGCAGGATCATCGCCTGAGCACGGCATCGTTGATAACACCGTTTGTCGCCCGATCGGTTACGTTCGGCTGTAAAGCGCGGCCGTGATGCGCGCAACACGATCACGGATTGGTTACGGTAGGCCTCGGCTAGCCGGCACTCCGCCGGCTGGTGCGCCTGGCCGGTTCGTCACCCCCGCCAACCGGCACTCCCCCGGGCGCCCCGCCAGCAAGTGAGGGCGGGGGACGCAGTCGCTTTCGCTCCCCGCACGAGCGCTGCGCAGACGCGGAGTATCGAGATGAGTGCACACCGCGCGCGCCACGGCGCATCCGCAGGCGGACGGTCGGTCGGCGAGATCCTTGCGCAGGTCACCGCAACGCCCGGCGGCGTCGCCACGGTCGCCCCGAACCGCTCCGCGTTCACCCTGGCCGCCGCCGCTGCGGCAGGCGCCGGAGCGGCCGCCGCGAGCGTGACCGGCACGTTCCCCGCGATCCCCAGCTTCGACGCGCAGCCGGTCGCCCACATCATCGAACCCGCCGCCGCCAGCACCCCGATGGCCGCTCTGGCCCCCGCCGCGGCGCCACGCCACGCGTCGTCGTTGTCCGGCGCTCCGTCCACGGGCGCGAAGGGCGGCACGGTCATGGCGACCGACCTGCACCAGAGCGACGCCTCCCAGATCGCCGCGCTGTCCCGCGCGGTCGACCTCAACCGAGGGTCCGTGACGGCCGCCAACCCGGCCCAGGCCGTGTCGCAGGCGGTCGACAAGGTCACCGACGCCGTCGGTTCGGTACTGAACGCCGCGCTCGCACTGCCGGCGAAGATCGGTGGGGTACCGATCGTCGGCCTGGCCGGCAGCAAGAGCGGCGCGGTCGCGCTGCGCAACGCCGCCACGAAGCTCGGCAAGCCCTACGTGTGGGGCGCCAAGGGCCCGAACGCGTTCGACTGCTCCGGACTGATGCAGTGGGCGTTCAAGCAGGCCGGCATCAAGATCCCACCGAACTCCTCGGCCCAGGCCCGGTACGGCACAGCGGTGCCGGTCTCGCAGATGAAGCCCGGCGACATGGTCTTCTACTACTCACCGGTCACGCACGTCGGCATGTACCTGGGCAACGGCAAGATGCTGCACGCCTCCGAGCCCGGCAAGCCGGTCAAGATCTCCTCTGTGGACGCCTTCCCGATCCACAACGTCCGCCGCGTCTCCTAGCTCGTCCGGTTAGACATCTCCGCCGGTCAGCAGCGAGAGGAACCAGCGAGAGCGCTCCGGCGAGAGCGCAACCCGCCACTGCTCGGCCGCGAGTCCACGATGCCACCCGATGCGGTGCTCATCGTGGAAGACCGTGAGCGCGCCCGTGTATTCGGCGTACCCGACTGTCACGGTTGGCTGCCCAGGCTCATGTCGTACTCGAACACGCCGAAATCGTGCTCCTGCCCGTGATAGGGGCCATGGGTGAACGGGACGAACGTCATCGTGACATTCTTCATCGACCTCCGCCGCCGACTGCACGGGTCGATACGCCCGTGCGAAGTTGGCGATGTAGTCCTCGGTCTGAGTCAGGCCCGGCACAGCCATCGCGCCGTGCGCGAACGAACGAGGTGCGCTGCTCTCTAGATCGACCACCTTCTTGTCGTGTACCTGGACCGTCCGGACGGCACGGTCGAGCGACTGGGCGATCGCCCGACGGACGACCCTCGGCCGTACGGCAGCACCAACCTCGCCCACACCAACGAGATCGTGCGTGCGAGCAGAGTCCTGATCGGCAAGGACAGCCGGCTGGAGACGAAAGTCGAGAGCCTGATCGGCCCCTTCGGGCCCGCGTACCAGTACGCCGCTCCAGCCATCCGGCACGCGCCGGTCTACACGACCGGCCGCGCCACCTCAGCGGCCGACCCCGCCGAACGCACCTACAGCCAGGGCAAGTTCACCGGTCTGGCACCAGCGCTGGAGATCATGCTCGATTCGGACGACACCCTCATCACCCCCGGAATCTCGTGGCCCCACCTGATCCCCACCGACGCCCTCGAGCACGCCCGGCGCCTACTGTTCCCCGCCGACAAGGCCGACCGACTGCTCGGCCTGCCCTCCCTGCAGCCGCGGTCTCACCATGACGGGTCGGCCGGCGGGGGCCGCGGCGCCGGCGGTGCCGCGGGATCGGTTCGCGGACGCGGCGCGATCGTGGTTGGGATGACGACCTCGCCCTGAGTGCGATAGGCCTGGCGCAGCGGGCTGGTCCAGATGCACTGTCCCGGTCGGGGCTGTCTCAGCTGCCACCAGCCTCGGGTCTTGTACCCGTGATGCCGAGGACATACCGGGCCGGTGTTGGCGTCGGTGGTTTCCCCACCGGTGGCGTGGTCGCGGGTGTGGTCGGTGTCGCAGTCGGCCGCCGCTCGTCGACAGCCCACGCCGACGCACTGCCGGTCCCGCATCTGCACATGGCGGTCCAGCCCCGCCGGCGCGAAGCGGCGATCACGTGTGTTGTTGAGCCGCGCCGAAGCCTGCTCCCGGACCGCGTATCGGGCGGCGAGGTCGGCGATCACCCCGGCCCACTGCCCACCCTCGGCCGGGTTCGCGGCGAGTCGGGCCAGGCACTCGGCCGAGACCTGCAGCTCGATGATCCCGCCGCGGCTGGTGCCACCCCGATAGCTGGGCCGGCGCCGAGTCGTGCCGCCGTAGATCAACCTGCCGTCGGCGTCGGTGACCGCGAAGCGCCACTCCCCGCCGCGTTTCTGACGAGCCACCTGGGCCCGCGCTTCGAACGCCAGTACCGGGCCCAGCCCGGGAACCTCGCCAGGCCGCTCGTCCAGACCCAGGAGCATGGTCAGACCCACCCGCAGCTCGATACCCGCCCGGACCCCCTCAGCGGCCGAGCGGGCGAGGAACAGCTCGAAGATCTGTTGATCGGTGTAGAGCTGCAGCGAACCGTCGAGCAGGCCCAGGTACAGATCGGCCTTGAGGTGTGCCTTCGAGGCGGGATGCCAGGCTCGATGGATACGGTCGGCCAGGTGGGCGAGTCGACGGTCGGCGGCAGCGGCTTCGCAGACGGGCAGGCCGCTGCTGGCGAGAGTGACCGTGCCGTTCGCCTGGAGATAGGCCACCACCCGACGCTCCCGTAACGCTGCTCGGTGACGCCGGGCGGCCCAGCCGGGATCGATCTCGATCACCAGCCGCTGCAACCGGGCACGGAGCTGCCCGGTCGTCCACTTCTCGGCGGGCCGGACGGTGTCCGCACAGATCGCGGCCCGTTGCGGCTCGGTCAGATCAGCCAGCACATCGGCGAACACCCAGGCCTTCGCCCGATCCAGAGTGCCCCCATACATCGCGGCATGCACCAACGGCAGACCGGACACCACCATCCGAGCGAAATCAGCGCTGGCGGTACTCGGCCCGCAACACCACCACCAGGTCCTCGCCGCACACCTCGGACACCACGACCGAGGCCAGCGCGGCAGCCAGCCCGGGACCGGGCGGACAGTCCGCCAGCCCCGTGACCTGCGCCGATGACCTCATGCATAGAACATACATTCGAGCACCGACAAAACCGGAAGCTCGACGCTGCTGGTCGACGACAGCTAGGCGCGCCGCTCCAAACGCACCACGACCCACTTCGACGTGGGTGTGTTGCTGTCCAGCGCGGTCGAGTCGAGCGGGATCAGCGGGTTCGTCTCCGGGTAGTAGGCGGCGACGCAACCCTTCGGCGTCGAGTACTCCACCAGCCGGAACTCGTCGGCCCGCCGCTCGATGCCGTCCTCCCACTCGCTGACCAGGTTCACCACGTCGCCGTCGGCGAAGCCCAGCTCCGCGAGGTCGGCCGCCGAGATGAACACCACGCGGCGGCCCGACTTGATGCCCCGGTAGCGGTCGTTCAGGCCGTAGATCGTGGTGTTGAACTGGTCGTGGCTGCGCATCGTCTGCAACACGACCCGGCCTTCCGGCACCGTCAGCACCTGCAGCGGGCTGGCCGTGAACACCGCCTTGCCCTCCGGTGTCGGGAACGTCCGCGAGTCCCTCGGCGGGTGCGGCATGGTGAACCCGCCGCGCTCCCGGATGACCTCCGCGTAGTTCTCGCACCCGGGCACGACCCGGCCGATGCGCTGACGGATCTGGTCGTAGTCCCGCGCGAACTCCGTCCACGGCACGTCGACCCGGTCGCCCAGCGTGGCCGAGGCGATCCCGCACAGGATGTCCACCTCGGACCGCAGCAGCTCACCCGCCGGCTCCGAACGGCCCCGCGACGCGTGCACCGCGGACATCGAGTCCTCGACCGTGACCCGCTGGACGATCCCGCCGGTCAGGTCCTTCTCCGTGCGGCCGAGCGTGGGCAGGATCAGCGCCGTCGAGCCGTGCGCCAGGTGCGAGCGGTTCAGCTTCGTCGAAATCTGCACCGTCAGCGCCGCCGACCGCATACCGGCCTCGGTCACCGTCGTGTCCGACATGGCCGACACGAAGTTGCCGCCCAGCCCGATGAACGCCCTGGCCTTGCCGTCGCGCAGCGCGCGGACCGCGTTCACCGCGTCGTAGCCGTGATGGCGCGGCGGCTCGAAACCGAACTCGTCGCGCAGCTTGTCCAGGAACGAGTCGGGCGACTGCTCCCAGACGCCCATCGACCGGTCGCCCTGAACGTTCGAGTGGCCACGCACCGGGCACAGGCCCGCGCCGGGTACCCCGATCATGCCGCGCATCAGCGTGACGTTGACGATCTCCTTGATCGTCGCCACCGCGTTGCGGTGCTGCGTGATGCCCATGGCCCAGCAGGTCACGATCTTCTTCGAGGTCGCCAGCAGCTCGGCGGCGCTCTCGATCTCCTCGCGGGTCAGGCCGGTCGCGGTGAGGACCTCGTCCCAGTCCAGCTCACCGAGGTGCTTGCGGTACTGCTCGAACCCGACGGTGCTGGACTCGACGAACTCGCGGTCCACCACCGTGCCGGGGTTGCGCTCCTCGGCCTCCAGCAGCAGGTGGCCGAACGCCTGCCACAGCGCCAGGTCGCCGTTCGAGCGGATCTGCAGGAACTGGTCGGCCAGCTGGGCGCCCTTCAGCATGCCCTTCGGCGTCTGCGGGTTGTTGAACTTCAGCAGACCGGCCTCGCGCAGCGGGTTGATCGCCAGGATGCGCGCGCCCCGGTGCTTCGCCTGCTCCAACGCGGACAGCATGCGCGGGTGGTTGGTGCCCGGGTTCTGCCCGCACACCACGATCAGGTCGGCCTCGTGGATGTCCTGCAACGACACCGAGCCCTTGCCGATGCCGATGCTCTCCGACAGCCCGACACCGGTGGACTCGTGGCACATGTTCGAGCAGTCCGGCAGGTTGTTCGTGCCGAACGCGCGGGCGAACAGCTGGTACACGAACGCGGCCTCGTTCGATGCGCGGCCGGACGTGTAGAACAACGCCTCGTCGGGGTTGCCCAGCGCGTTGAGCTGTTCACCGATCAACCGGAACGCATCGTCCCAGTCGATCGGCTCGTAGTGGGTCGCGCCGGGCCGCAGCACCATCGGATGGGTCAGCCGGCCCTGCTTCTCCAGCCAGTGCTCGGTCTGGGTGTTCAGCTCGGCGACCGAGTGCTGTGCGAAGAACTCCGGCCCGACCGTGTCGCGGGTGCCCTCCCAGGACACCGCCTTCGCGCCGTTCTCGCAGAACTCGGCGGTGTGCCGGTGCTTGTTGTCCGGGTCCGGCCAGGCGCAGCTCATGCAGTCGAAACCCTCGACCTGGTTGAGCCGCAGCAGGTTGCGCGCGGTGCGGACCGGGCCCATCTGCTTGAGGGCCGTCGCCATGCTGATGCGCACCGCGGTCAGCCCGGCCGCGTGGGTCTTCGCCTTGCCGACCTTCAGATCGGCTTCTTCGGCATCGATAGGGGTGCTGCTGGACACGCGGACGAGACCTCCGGACATCGGCGTCGAGATCGACTGCTACGGCGCCATTGCCGTCACTCTCAACCAAAATGCTAGTCCGCGAGAAGAACGCGCCCCCGCCTCAGGGGGGAGACCTCCGCCACTCGTGCTCTTGGGCCTGTTCCGCGCGATATTTTTCTGTGACCACCCCGGCTCGCGTAAACGCTCGCTGGGGTACTCCCAGAAAAAAAGGCTCGAGGACTCGCCCAACCGCGCGCTTGTGGCCGACTGGGGAGCCGCCGACGGAGTTGACGACGTTGGTTGCGGACATTCACTGCC
>NZ_KE386836.1:0-326210 GCF_000429025.1 Actinospineispora spinosispora DSM 44797 | reverse complement strand
GCCTTCGCCGGAACTCCTACGGAGACTCGCGGAGCCGACTTCGCCGGTGCCCGATCGAGCTGCATCGGCCCGAACTCGGAGCACCGCCGCTGAACCTCGTGAGTGTTGAGTGTGGCTATAGCCACACTCAACACTCACGAGGTTCGGGTGCTGGTGGCCAGGTCGCGCTCGATCCTCGAGGCGGTGGCGGTCAGGAGGGCCACCCATTCGGCCAGGCGGGGGCGGGTGTAGCGGGCCGTAGGCATCGCGATCGACACCGCCGCCACCGGCGTCGAGTCCTCGGCCTGGACGAGCCTGCCGATCGCGGTCACGCCGTGCTCGGTCTGCTGATCGTTGACCGCGAAACCCTGCCTGCGGATGCGGCGCAGGGTGCGCAGCAGACGCGCGAGGTCCAGCTGCGGGACACCGGGCTCCAACTCCGAGTCGCCGTAGCGGCGCACGATCTCCTCCTCCGGCTGACCGGCGAGGATGACCAGACCACCGGATGCCAGGTGCGCGGGCAGCATCTTGCCCTCCCGGTCGCCCACCCGCAGCACCTTGTCGCACTCCACCGTCGCGGCGAAGCGCACCTGGTCGCCGACCAGGATCATCAGGTTCACCGTCTCGCCGCACCGCTGCACCAAGGACTGCAGGTGGGGCAGCGCGACCTCGCGCAGGCTGGCGACCGGTTCCGGCGCGGCCGGCGTGCGCAGGACCGAACCCGGCAGGTAGCGCCGGTCGGCGTCCTGCTCGGCGAAGTCGCGGTACACCAGCATCGCCAACAACCGGTGCGCCGTCGAGCGCGCGACGCCCAGCCGTTGAGCCGCGTCCGAGACCCGCAGCGGGCCCTCCTGCTGCAGGATCACCGCCAGGCGGAGCGCATGGTCGACCGAGTCGATGCTGTAGGCCGGCTTGTTCTTCACATCAGAATGCTAGGTCCTGGTGGACAGAACCGCGCTTAGTGTCACTCTCATGACCACCGACTCGCCGGTTCGGCTGACCACTCCGGACGCGCCGGGGCAGCCGACCCCGACGCCTGAGCTCGCCCAGCTCTACCGCGGCTTCGAGAGTGAGCTGCTGGTCCCGCTGTGGACCGAGATCGGCGACCTGATGCCGGCCAGCCCCCGACCGGCGGCCTCCGCGCACGTGTGGCGGTGGGCGCGGCTGCTGGAGCTGGCGCGGCGCTCCGGCGAACTCGTACCGGTCGGGCGCGGCGGTGAACGCAGAGCCATCGCGCTGGCCAACCCCGGCCTCGGCGGCGCGCCGTACGCGACGCCGACGCTGTGGGCCGCGATCCAGTACCTCAACCCGCGTGAGGACGCACCGGTCCACCGGCACACACAGCACGCGTTCCGGTTCGTCGTCGAGGGTGAGGGCGTGTGGACCGTCGTCGACGGTGACCCGGTGGCGATGCGGCGCGGCGACTTCCTGCTCACCCCCGGCTGGCGCTTCCACGGCCATCACAACCAGAGCGACACCCCGATGGCCTGGCTCGACGGCCTGGACATCCCGTTCGTGCACGCGGTCGGTTCGGCGTTCTTCGAGCTCGGGCCGGACGTCGTGTCCGACCACTCGACGCCGGCGAGGTCGCGGGCCGAGCGGCTGTGGGCACACCCGGGGTTACGGCCGGTCTCGGCGCCGGACTCGACAACCAGCTCACCGATCGCCGCCTACCGGTGGGAACACACCGATGCCGCGCTGACCGACCAGCTGGCGCTGGAGTCCGAGGGGTACCCGGGCGTGGTCGAGCCGGGGCACGCGGCCGTCCGGTTCAGCAACCCGACGACCGGCGGGGACGTGCTGCCGACCATGCGCGCCGAGATGCACCGGCTGCGCGGCGGGACCAGGACCGCCGCGCGGCGCGAGGTCGGTTCGTCGGTGTGGCAGGTGTTCGACGGGACCGGGCGAATACTGCTCGGTGCCGGTTTGGATCAGCACGAATGGCCGGTGACCAGGGGCGATCTGTTCGTCGTGCCGTCCTGGGTGCCGCTGACGCTGACCGCCGACGAGCCGCTCGACCTGTTCCGTTTCTCCGACACCCCCCTTTTTGAGCGCCTGCACTCCCACCGGGTGCAGGTAGAAGGAGCTCCCTGAATGAGACTGACCACCCTGCGCATCGCGAGCGGGACCCGCGCGGCCCGGGTCGACTCGGATACCGCGGTCGAGCTGGACGCCCCCGATCTGGGTGCGCTGCTCGCCTCGCCGGACTGGCGTTCGATCGCGGCGGCCGGCGACGGGCCGGCGCACCGGCTCGCCGACGTCGAGCTGGCCCCGCTGGTGCCTCGCCCCGGCAAGATCGTGTGCGTCGGGCTGAACTATCGCAACCACATCCTGGAGATGGGCCGTGAGCTGCCTCGGTACCCGACGCTGTTCGCCAAGTACGCCGAGGCGCTGATCGGGCCGACCGACGACATCGCGCTCGACCCCGCGTCCGACGCCGTCGACTGGGAGGCCGAGCTGGCGCTGGTCGTCGGCGCACCGGTTCGCCGGGCGTCGGTGGACGAGGCGGCCGAGGCGATCGCCGGCTTCTCGGTGCTCAACGACGTGACGATGCGCGACTGGCAGTACCGGGGTCCGCAGTGGCTGCAGGGCAAGACGTTCGAGGGCAGCACGCCGTTCGGTCCGGTGCTCGTGACGCCGGACGAGCTGCCCGGCGGTGTGCGGCCCCAGCTGGAGATCCGCTGCTCAGTGGAAGACGAGACCGTCCAGTCTTCCCATACCGGTGAGCTGGTGTTCGACCCGGTCGCGCTGGTCCGCTACGTGTCGGACATCGTCACGCTGCAACCGGGCGACGTGATCGCCACCGGCACCCCCGGCGGCGTCGGGCACGCGCGCACGCCGCCCCGCTACCTGCGCGACGGGTCGCGGCTGGTGACCGAGATCGAAGGCATCGGTCAGCTATCGAATATCGCAGGTGCGAGGGGCATGATATCGGCATGACAACCTGGCTGACCGACGGCACCGCGCTGCTGCTCAAGACGGTCGACGGACTCAGCGACGCCGAGCTGCACGAGCCGAGCGCGCTGCCCGGCTGGACCCGTCGGCATCTGCTTGCGCACGTGGCGCTCAACGCCGAGGCGCTCGCCCGGTTGGTCTCCTGGGCACGGACCGGCGTCGAGTCGCGCATGTACCGCTCAGCGGAGCAGCGCAACGCCGACATCGAGTCCGGGGCCCGGATCTCGGTGTCCGAGCTGCGGGAGTGGGTACACAGCTCGGTGACGGGCCTGGCGGCCGACCTTGCGACGCTGCCGGAGGATGCCTGGTCGATGCCAGTCGCGACCGCGCAGGGCCGGCGCGTTCCGGCGACCGAAATCCCCTGGATGCGGGCCCGCGAGGTCAACATCCACGCCATCGACCTCGGCACCGGGCTCGGCTTCGCTGACCTGCCGGACGGCTTCTGCCCAGAGCTGGTCGGGGACATCGCGCACACGCGGTCGGGCACCGGGCCCGCCCTGGTCCTGGCCTCCGGCGGCCGCGAATGGCAGGTCGCGGGGACCGGCGAGCCGACCCGAGTCGAGCTGGCGATGTCCGAGATGGCCGCCTGGTTGGCCGGCCGCCATGACCGACCCGATCTTCCTGAACTGCCGAAGTGGCTCTGACCTGGAGGTGCTGATGGATTCCGACGTCGTGGTCGTGGGTGGCGGCATCGGCGGGCTCGGGTGCGCGCTGGCGCTACGCCGCGCCGGGCTGCGGGTGCGGGTGTTGGAACAGGATTCACAGTTCGGCGAGGTCGGCGCGGGGCTGCAGGTGGCACCGAACGCGACGCGCATTCTGCGGTCCTGGGGTCTGCTCGACGACGTTGTTGCGCGCGGTGTGCGGCCGCGTCGGCTCGTCTTGCGGGACGCGCTGGACGGCGCCGAACTGACCCATCTCGACGCGGCCGATCTCGCGCGGCGTTACGGCGCACCGTACATTCTGATCCACCGCGGCGACCTGCACTCCATCCTGCTCGGCGCGTGCCGGGACACCGGGGTCGAGCTGTGTACATCGGTCCAGGTCACCGGCGTGGAGCAAGAGCCGGCGCGCGCGGTGGCGATCAGTTCCGATCGCCGGGACGCCGCATCGGTCGTGCTCGCCGCCGATGGGCTCGGGTCGGGGCTGCGTTCCTTGCTCAACACAGACCATCTGGTCAGCTCAGGGTATGTGGCCTATCGAGGGACAGTGCCGGTCGCCGAGCTCACCGAAACCGACGGAGTCACGCTGGACGAGATGGTGATCTACATCGGCCCCGATTGCCATCTGGTGCAGTACCCGCTCAGGGGCGGGGAACTGCTCAACCAGGCCGCCGTGTTCCGTTCACCGAAAGCGCTTGCCGGTGAGATCGAGTGGGGTACGCCGGACGAGCTGGATGCCGCGTTCAGGCACACGTGCGACGCTGTCCGCGCCGGCCTGCCCCGGTTGTGGCGGAACCGATGGTGGCGCATGTACGACCGCGAACCGATCGGTACGTGGGTGGACCGGAGGCTCGCGCTGGTCGGCGATGCCGCACATCCGATGCTGCAGTACCTCGCGCAGGGCGCCTGCCAAGCGTTGGAGGACGCCGACTGCCTCGCGGGCGCGCTTGGCAGCACAACGGACCTGGACGCGGCACTGCGCACATACGACGAGCTGCGTACCGTCCGTACCGCGCGGGTGCAGCGCACGGCGCGCGACTGGGGCAAGCTGTGGCACTGCGACGGCGTCTCCCGAGCCGCCCGCAACGCCCTCCTGACGGACCGCACCGCCACCGACTACCGCTACATCGACTGGCTCTACTCGGCATAGGCCTGTTCCGCGCGCCATCGTTCCCGGAAGGCCCTCCGGGCCGACCGGGAACGATCCAGGCGGCAACCCCTTCGGGGTCGCTGCCTGGGCTTTTTCCTCGCGGGCCCCCATACCCTTCGGGCATGGGGGACCACTCGGAAAAATGTCGCCTTCGGCGACGCGCGCGCTTGTGGTCACCCTGAGAGCCGCCACTCATGCACTACCCGCCTTCGGCGGAACCCCTCCGGGCACCTCTGCGGGGCCACCTTATGCACCAAACCTCACCACACTCCCGATGCAAGCTAAGGGCGCTCCAGGCGCGATGCGCAACCCACGACGCACACCAGCGCAAGTAGGGACCCGTGAGTGTTTTGGGTTGCCAGGGCAACCCAAAACACTCACGGCTTTTTCGGCTGCGGGTGCTCATGCGTCTGTCAAGCCGGCTCCGCAAGTCTCCGAAGGAGTTCCGGCGAAGGCCGGGCAGTGAATGTCCGCAACAACCCGCCCAGCTGCCAGGGCGGCTCCCCAGGTGGCCACAAGCGCGCGCCCGGGCGAGTCCCCGAGCCTTTTTTTCTGGGAGCACCCCAGCGAGCGTTTACGCGAGCCGGGGTGGTCACAGAAAAATACCGCGCGCGAAACAGGCCAAGCAACACAGCTACAGGACGCCTACCAGGCCTCCGTCGCAGCGGACCGCGGTGCCTGTGACGTAGGCGGCGGGGGCGCTGCACAGGAAGGCGGCCACCGCGCCGAACTCGTCGGGGTCGCCGTAGCGGCCGGCGGGGATCGTCTTCTCACCCTCGGCGTGCACCTCGGCGATCGAGCGGCCGGTGTTCTCCGCGACCGAGCGGTTCAGTGATTCCATCCGGTCGGTCGCGATGCGGCCGGGCAGTACCAGGTTGACCGTGACGCCGTCCGCCGCCACGTCGGTCGCCAAGCTCTTGAGGTACGCGGCGAGCGCGGAGCGTCCGATGTTGGACAGCGCCAGCCCGGGAAGCGGCTGGACCACGCCGCTGGACGCGATCGCCACGATCCGTCCCCAGCCGCGCGACCGCATGCCGGGCAGCACCGCGTTGACCAGCTGCTGCTGCACCAGCAGCAGATCGTGCACGGCCTTGACGGTGGACTCCGTGTCCAGTGTCGACGCGGTTCCGGGACGCGGGCCGGGGCCGTTCAGCACCAGGATGTCGATGTCGCCGAACGCCGAGCGTGCCGCATCGAGGAGCTGCTCCGGGCCACCCTCGGCGGTGAGGTCGACACCGACACCGACCGCGCTGGGCAGCTCGGCGGCGATCGACGACGCGAGCTCGGCCCGCCTGCCGGACACGACGACGTTCGCGCCCTCGGTGCCCAGCACCCGGGCGGTCGCCGCGCCGAGACCACCGGTCGATGCGCACACCAGCGCGGTGCGCCCCTTGATTCCCAGTTCCACTACGCAACCTCCGCGTTAGGTGTGGCCGACAGGTGCCGGTCCAGCTGCTTGCTCAACGCCTCCGGCATCGACGGCGCGGGCGGCCGGACCGCCGACTCCGCCAGCAGACCACGACGCCGCAGCGCCTCCTTGCGGATCGCCAGCCCGATAGCTGCCTGCGACTCGAAGTTGATGAGCGGAAGGTACGGCAGATAGGCCTGTCGTGCCGCCTCGTGCCCACCGGTCCGCCACGCCTCGACGCAGGCGATCAGTCCTTCGGGAACGGAGAAGCCGGTCATCGCGCCGGCCGCGCCCTCGGCGAGCTCGTCGAGCAGGCCCAGGCCGCCGAGCCCGCCGAAGACCGGCACGTCGGTGCCCGCGACGAGCGTCGCGATCGCGGCGGGAGTCGGTGGCGCCTCGGCCTTCACCGCGACCACAGACGGCGTGGCGCGCACGACGGACACCAGGTCGGCCGCGCCGATCTTCACCCCGGTGATCAGCGGATAGTCCTGGACGACGAGCCCCGCGCCGGTCGCCTCGTGCACCGCGCGCAGGTGCGCACCCAGCACGGCCGGCGAGGCGCTGTTGACCTGCACCATCGCACCGGCAAGCCGGTCGCCCACGACCTCGCGCGCGGCGAGCACCTCGTCGATCACCGGCGCGGTCGCGGTCCCGGTCACCCCGACCACGAGCGGCAGCCCGACCGCGTCGACGACCGTCTCCAGCACCTGGCGTCGCTCCGCGACCGACAGCCGGACGGCCTCGCCGAAGACCCCGAGCACGGTCAGCCCGGTCACGCCGATGCGTTCGTAGTGCTGGACCAGCCGCGTCAGGCCGGCCTCGTCGACGGACAGGGCGGAGCCGATGAACGGCGTGGCGACCACACCCCACACCCCTGGCTCTAGCGTCTCGGACATCATTCCCCCTTCCACACCGGCGGACGTTTCTCCTGGAACGCACGCACACCTTCGTCGGCGTCCGCGCTGGACAGCGCCGCGATCACCGCGGGCAGCCGCACCGCCTGGGCCTCCCGGGCGGAGAGCCCGGCGGTCCGGTTGACGGTCTGTTTGATCGCCCGCAGCGACGTGGGCGCACACGCCAGTACGTCGTCTACCCAGCGTTGCACAACACTATCCAGCTCGCCCGCCGGCGCAACCTCGTTCACCAGACCCATCCGGTACATCTCAGCCGCCGGGACGCGCCTGCCGGTCAGCAGCAGGCCCATCGCCTGGGTGTGCGGCACCCGCCGGACCAGCCGTGCGATACCACCGTCCAGCGGGGTGCGCCCGACGCGCGGTTCGGTCAGACCGAACTGGGCGTGTTCGGCCGCGACCACGATGTCGCAGCCCAGCACCATCTCCATGCCGCCGCCGAGCGCGTAGCCGTTGACCCGCGCGATCACCGGGACGTCCAGGGTGTCGCGCAGGGACAGACCGCCGAAGCCGTTCGGGTCCAGCTCGGACCAGTACTCCAGCCCGGTCTTGTCCACCGCGTCAGCAGACATGTCCGCCCCCACGCAGAACGCGCGCTCACCCGCGCCGGTGACCACGACGACCCGTACGTCCCGGTCCGCCTCGATGCTCGCCCAGATCTCGTTGAGCTGGTCCAGGGTGTCGGCGTCGACAGCGTTCATCCGCTGCGGCCGCTCGATGGTCACCCGCGCCACGTGCTGGTCCAGTACGTAAGAGACCCGTGAGTGGCGAGTGGTCTCCTGGGACCACTCGCCACTCACGGGTTCCGAGCTGCGGCTCTTCATCCGAGGACACCTTCCGCTCGCAGGCCGGCCACCCGCGCGGCGTCGTAGCCGTGCTCCGTGAGGACCTGTTCGTTGTGCTGACCGAGCATCGGCGGCACCCGTCTGACCTGCGCGGGTGTGCCGGACAGGTGGATCGGCGCGTTCAACGTCTGCACGGTGCCCGCGTGCGGGTGCTCCATCCGCAGCAGCATCTCGTTCACCGCCGTCTGCTCGTCGGCGAGCGCCTCGACCAGCGTGCGGACCGGCGCGCACAGCAGGTCCTGCTCCTCCAGGCGCTTGACCCAGTACTCGGTCGAGTTCAGCGCGAACCGCTCCCGGAAGATCGCCTGCAGTTCCGGTCGGTGCGCGATCTGGGAGGTCTGCGTGGCGAACTCCGGCCGCAGCGACAGGTCCTCGCCGATCTCCAGCGCGACCGAGATGTCGCGCAGCGGGTTCTGCTTGAACGCTCCGACCATGCACACCGCGCCATCGGTCGTGGTGAACACCCCGGACAGCGGCATCGCCGCCCAGTTGATCTCATGACCCCGGTTGAGCTGCATCGACGCTTCCTGCATCTGCATGTGCAGCATCGAGTCGTACATCGCGACCTCGACCTTCTGCCCCTCACCGGTGCGCGCCCGGTGCAGCAGCGCCAGCAGGATGCCCTGCATGAGGTGCATGCCGGTGGTGTAGTCGCACAGCGTCGTCGGGTAGACGCTCAGCGGCAGGTCCTCGGACTCACGCCGCCACATCACCCCCGAGTAGGCCTGCGCCAGCACGTCCTGCCCGCCCTTGTGCTTGTACGGACCGTCCGTGCCGAAGCCGGTGCCGGACGCCCAGATCAGCGACGGGTTCACCGAGCACAGCGCCTCGTAGCCGAACCCGAGCCGCTCCATCACCCCCGAGCGGAAGTTCGAGACCACCACGTCGGCGTCCCGAACCAGGTCCAGGATCACCTGTTTCCCCTGCTCAGCGCGAGTGTTGACGGTGATACTGCGCTTGTTGCGGTTGATGCTGAGGAACACCGGGTTGTCCAGCCCGGCGTCGTCGACGATCGACGTGCGCGACAGGTCCCCGCTGCCCGGCCGCTCCACCTTGATCACGTCCGCGCCGAAGTCGCCGAGCAGCTGCGTACAGCTGGGCCCCATGTACACCTGGGTGAAGTCGACGACCGTCACCCCGTCCAGTGCGTGCGCGTTCATACCGCCACCTCCGAGAGCTCGTCCACGGTCGCATTGGCCGACGGCACATCACCGGGGTCGGCGCCCTGTTCACGCATCCCTCGCCGGATGTCCTCGATGGGCACGTCCCGCACCGAGGACCCCGAGGAGACCGCGAGCGCCGCAGCGACACCGGCGGCCTGACCCATCGCCATGCACGGCGGAATCTCCCGGGACATCCGTTGCGCGTCGGGCGTCGCCGAGTAGTGCCGACCGGCGACCAGCAGCTGATCGACGCCGCGCGGCAGCAGCGCGCGGTAGGGCGTGTAGTAGTCGCGGCCCCGGCAGACGGTGTCGGCGAAGTGCCGCCGGGTGGTCAGGTCGTCCTTCGTCACGACGTACTCGCCGGCCAGCAGCCGCGTCTGCCGCACCCCCATCTGCTCGGCGACGTCAACCACGAAGGCGTTCGCGAACCCGGGCAGCACCTCGCGCACGTAGTCCATGACCTCGGCGATGCGCGCCCGCGCGTCGAACTCGGCGGCGGTCAGCGACTCGGGGTCGGCACCGTCGTAGCCGGTCAGGTGCGGGCAGTTGCACCACACCACCCCGGGCAACGGCGTCTTGAGCCACCACATCTCCCACGCCCCGCCGAGCATCCGCTTGACCTTGCGGTTGATCGCGCGCGCTTCCTTCGGGTTCTCCTGCTCGAAGCGCTCCGCCGCCGCCGTGTCCACCCCGCCGAGCCGGAACACGAGCGTCACCAGATACCGGTCGTGGATGAAGTCCGCGCCGGCCCGGGACGCCACGTCGATGTCGCCGGTCGTGTCGATCACGACCTCACCGAGCACCGCCTGCGGGCCCGCCTTCGTCTCGCACACGACGCCGGAGATCACGCCGTCGCGGACGATCGGGCGGGAGAACCAGCTGTGCAGCCGCAGGTGGATGCCGTTCTCCCGGACCAGGTCGTTCGACACCCGCTTCCAGCCGTCCGGGTCGAACGCAACCGCGTAGCAGATCGGCTTGGGGTTGACGTGCGAGTGGAAGTTGTAGGCACCCCAGCGGGCCCATTTGTTCCACATCTCGGTCGAGGAGTACCGGTCGGTGCTCGGCGGCCAGACCGCGAGTCCCATCGTGGCGAGCCGGTCGATGTACTCGGCCACCACACCGGTCGTGGTGATCTCGTCGCCGTTGACCATGTCGTCGAGGACCAGCACCATCCCGCCGGACGCGAGCCCGCCCAGCGCCGAGTACCGCTCGACCAGCGTCACCGAGGCACCGCGCCGGGCGGCCGCGACGGCGGCACTCACCCCCGCCGGTCCACCGCCGACCACGACGACGTCGCTGCGCCGCACCACCGGGGCCGAAATCTCGTCTCGAGCGAATTCATTCACCGACATACACCTCACCGCGTCGACGGGCCAGCAGGTAGAAGACGACGCTGAGCAGGCACAGCGCCGCCAGGTAACAGGGGAAGAGCCAGCCGATGTGCAGGCTCTGGGACCACACGAGCAGGTAGGACGCGGTGCCGCCGAACAGCGCGACACCGATGCCGTACCCGAGTCCGCAGCCCGCCGCGCGGCACGCCATCGGCATGAGCGATGTGCTCACGATGTTGTAGAGCGTCAGGTTCATCATCAGCGGGACACCGCCGACCAGCAGCACGACCGCGAGCACGCCGAGCCCGGGGCCGGTGTAGGCCAGCATCAGGAACACCGCCGGAATCGCCACCAGCCGGCTGACCAGGAACGTCCGGGACAGCCGGTACCGGTCGGCCAGGCTGCCGACCAGCGGCGACCCCAGCATCATGATCAGGTTGAGCAGTGTGACCATGCCGAACACCCACATGGTGTTCTCGCCGAAGCCGCTCTTGGCCAGGCTCGGCAGGCCCACGTTCCACGCGTAGCTGTAGGCCTGCACGGCACCCACCACGAAGATCACCGCGAGCACACCGACCCAGTGCCGCCGGACCAGACGCCACACCTGACCGGTGGAGGCGGCCGGGGTCTCGCTCGTGTGGTGCAGCGTCTCCGGCAGCGAACGGCGCAGGAAGATCGTGATGATGCCCAGCAGCGCGCCGAAGACGAACGGCACCCGCCAGCCCCAGTCCGCCATCGCGCCCGGACTCAGGATCGCGCTGGTCAGGAAGCTGACCAGGGACGCACCCAGCAGCCCGAGGTTGACGAACATGCTGATGATGCCGCCACCCCAGCGCGCCTCGTGCCCGGCCGGGGCGAGCTCCGCGCCGTACGCGGTCGACAGCGGCGCCTCGACGCCGGTCGAGATGCCCTGCGCGAGCCGGCAGACCACGAGGATCACGCCGGCCCACGCACCGATCTGCCCGTAGGTCGGCAGCACCGCGATGACCAGCGTGGACACCGCCATGATGGCCACCGACAGCAGCATCACCGTACGTCTGCCGATCCGGTCGGCCACGGTGCCCAGGATGATGCCGCCGAACGGTCGCGCGGCGAACCCGACGGCGAACACCGCGAGGGCGCTCAAGGTCGCGGACACCGGATCGACCGACGGAAAGAAATGCGGCCCCATCCAGGACGCCAACAGGCCGTAGACCTGCCAGTCGTACCATTCGACGGTGTTTCCGAGCCCCAGTCCGAGCAGTGCGCGACGGTTGGGGCGAACAGTTTTCTTGACTTCCGTATCGGCTGACATGAGAGCCATACCTTTGAAAGGGCGCACGAAAGCACGCCGGCTTGACCAGCTTCAGATGGTGCCGATCAGCCGAACCTGCGACTGATCTACCAGGTAGGGGGCGTGATGACCCACACGGCGGTGCACACTTCGTCACCCGCGTTGACGTACCAGTGCGGAATGGTCGAGGCGTACCGAATGGAATCGCCCGGGTGCAGGCGATACCGGGTGCCGTCCAAATACACGTCCTTGATGCCGGACAATACGAGGCCGAATTCCTCGCCATTGTGCTGGAACGGTGTGGCGCTGGTGTCGTTTCCCGGCTGGGTCTCCACCCAGGTCACTTCGAGCGCACCGTTCAGGTCCGGCGTCAACAAATGGAACGCGGCGCCGTCGTCCGGCAACCCGCCGTGATTATCGAGCCGGCGACGCTCGTCCTTGCGGACAACGGGAGAGCTCTGCACTTCGACGTTGAACAGCCGACCGACCGGTATGCCGAGCCCGTGTGCGAGCTGGACCAGCGAGGTGAAGGCGGGATTGGCCTTGCCTCGCTCGATCTGACTGATGATTCCGGTACTGAGACCCGACGCGTCGCTGAGCTGCTCCAGGGTCAGGCCACGCTCCTTGCGCAAGGCGCGTACCTGACTTCCCACCGCGGACAGCAGCTGCCCGGTCTCCAGGCTGTTGTCGGACACTGCGGGCTGGGTCACAGCTTCAGCATAATGAAGCTTTTCATCATGTCAATGGTTCGGTCAGATCGACGCGATCCGCGCGACCCCGACACTCAGCCGGGCCACGTCCTCCACGAGATTCAGAAACCGCAGCTCAGCGTCCCGGGCGGCAGTGACGCTCCGCATCCGACAAGCGTCGACCCGCTCGCGGTAGCCGTTCACGAGATCTCCCACGGAACCGGGATAGAGCCGACAGAGCTCGTCGTACCCGATCCGCTGACTGCGTTCGCACATCACCTCGAACTCGGTGAGCAAGCTGAGTTCGAAGGACGAGATCACCGGCTCGATGAAGTCGCTGAAGGTCTGCCACAGGACCGTGTAGGCCTCGTCGGAACGCCAGTCGACGACGGTGAAACCCTCGGTCACCACACGGACCGCGTCGAACGTTCCCAGTGGGGACACCAACGCGGCCTCGGCGAACACCTCGGGCTGGACGGCGCGACGGACGGCGAACACCCGATCCAACAGGCGGACGTCCAGGTCCGCGACAACCACCCGGCTCGGGCCGTCGAAATACAGCAACCCCTCGGACTCCAGGGGCCGCAGTGCCTGCCGCAGCGTGGCTACCGGAAGCCGCAGCTCCTCGGACTCACGGTTCAGTTCGAGGACCCGACCGGGAAGCAGACGGCCCGACCTGATCGCACAGCTCGTGCGTTCGGCGAACCTTTTCACCGCCCGCACGGACCCCAGGGAATAGATGCGCGCCGGCCCCGTCACGGCGGTGACTTTACCGGCGGATTCTTGTAATTCCAAGTATCGTACAACCTATAACATGATTGCACGGTCAAACGTCCCGGCGCGCACTACCGCTCATCCCGATCGGCGACCGTGGTGCGCGACGTCCTCCAGCAGATCCAGATAGCGCAGACCCTCTTCCCGAACCCCCGCGTCACTGCGCGACCGGTACGCGTCGATCACCCCGAGCAGGCCGTCGTACAGCAGGTCCGCGTCCGACGGACGGCACCGGCGGAGCTCCCGGTAGCCGATGCGCCAGCCCCGATCGACGATCAGGCACAGCTCTTCGAGAGCCGCCGCCTCGACAGCCGGCAGCCCGTGGGTCAGCAGTGCGACGTAGTCGCGCTGCTGCTGAACAGCGGCGTGCTCCTCACGCAACCAGTCGCAGCGATGGATGTCGTCGACCCTCGCCCCGAGCCGATCGAACCCGTCGACCGTCGCCCGACACGCCCTGGCCACCGCGTGCGGTTCGAGCGCCCGCCGCAGCTGGAAAGCCCTGTCGAGCCGGCGACCGTCGACCGGGACGACCCGAGCACGAGCCGCCCCCTCGAACACGAGCATCCCGTCGAACTCCAGCCCACGCAGTGCGCCTCGCACGGTCGCCACCCGCGCACCGCGGTCGTCGGCGGCCCGCGCCAGATCGAGCACGGTGCCCTGACGAAGCCGCCCGAACCTGATCGCCAGCCCGGTCTCCTCGACGAACGCCTTCACCGAACGCCGCGACCCCAGACTCGACACCGAAGCGATCCCGTTCATCGCGTCAACCTAACCGGACGATACGGTATCCGCGATATCCTTTATCCGAGATATCGCCGGAAGCGAGCATCCGGCACGCCAGCCCCGGTCAGGCGGAGAGCGACTCGACCGCCCGCACACCCTGGCGGGATACGTCCTCGATCAGCTCGAGGAACCGTTCGTCCGCCTCCCGGACACCGGCGACGCTGCGCGCCTGGCACGCGCCCACCAGCTCCCAGCACTGCTCGTTGAGGATCTCCACGTCAGCTGGATAGCTGCGACGCACCTCGCTGAATCCGATCCGCGCGGAGCGTTCGCTCATCCCCAGCAACTCCTGGACGACGTTGAACTCCACCGGCGACACGGTCGGGACGACGAAGTCGAGGAACACCCGCTGCACCGAGGAGAAGACCTCGTCGAAGCGCCAGTCGATGGTCGACAGGTTCCTGGTCGCGTCGCGCAGATCGTCGAAGTTGACGACCGGCGAGGTCCGGCACGCATTGCACAGCACTTCCGGCTCGAGCGCCCGACGAAGACTGAACACCCGGTCCAGCCGACCGGAGTCGAGCGGCGCGACCACCACCCGGCCGGGCCCGGCGTCGAGGATCAACCCCTCGATCTCCAGATCCTGCAGACCGTGACGCAGCTTCGCCAGTGGGATTCCCAGCTCGTCGCAGGTCTGTTCCAGCTCGAGCACCTTGCCCGGCAGCATTCGCCCGGCATTGATTGCCCGTGCCGTCTCGGCGACAAAACTCTTCAGCGCACGCGCGGGTGCGAGTGAGTAGACGGGTGCGGACTCGGCCACTCAGGCACCTTACCCAGTTCACGCCCGTCATCCCAAGCATCTTGAGCTTTCAATTTAGTCTACTGATAAGTAGCTTTTAGCACTCTCTTCCCATATTTCTCTGGTGTCACATTCGTGCGTGTTCGGACTATTTCTGCTATCACTTCTCACAATTCGACTCGGCCGGCCGAGACCTGGGTCACAGGCCCGCCCGCCGGGCGGTTGCGGCGATCGCGGCGATGATTCGCGGCCACGCCACCTTCGGCAGATCGTGGGCCATGCCCGGGATCGAGACGAACTCAGCGCCCGGGATCGCCCGCGCGGTCGCACGTCCACCACTGATGTCGACCAGCCGGTCCGCTTCGCCGTGGATGACCATCGCCGGCGCCGTGACCTCGGCGAGCATGGTCGTGCGGTCGCCGGCGGTGACCACGGCGGCGAGCTGTCGAGCCACCCCGTCGGGCCGGTGGGCGCGGTCGTATCGGGCAGCGACCACCGCCCGGATCTCCTCCTCGGGGACACCGGCGGATCCGATGGAACGGAACATCGAGACGGCCTGCTCGATGACCGCTTCCCTGCCGCCCACCGACGAAGCGGTCAACGCGGCGACGAGCTCGGGAGCGGACCTGCCGACGGTCGGACTCCCGGTCGTCGACATGATCGAGACCAGACTACGCACCCGATCGGAGTATTGAGCCGCCAACAGCTGTGCGATCATGCCACCCATCGAGCCGCCGACCACGTGCGCGCTACGGATCCCAAGCGCATCGAGCAGGCCCACGGCGTCGGCCGCCAGATCACTCAGCCCGTACGGCACCTCG
The DNA here is from genome assembly GCF_000429025.1 of Actinospineispora spinosispora DSM 44797. Classification (GTDB taxonomy): domain Bacteria; phylum Actinomycetota; class Actinomycetes; order Mycobacteriales; family Pseudonocardiaceae; genus Pseudonocardia; species Pseudonocardia spinosispora. The sequence goes on along the minus strand of NZ_KE386836.1, from coordinate 310,730 downwards.
GCGGTCCCGGCGGTGACCGCCGCCAGGTCCGGAGCCCCGTCGCCGTCGAGCCCGTCGGACAGGCCGGTGTCCCGATGGTCGTACCGGATCACCCGGAACCCCTCGGCCACCAGTCCCTGGCAGAACGCGACCGGCCAGTCGATCAGCTGACCGCCGAGGCCCATGATCAGCAACATCGGCGGGGCGTCCGGGCTCCCGAACTCCTCGTACTCCAGCGCGACCGCTCCGGCCTTGATCCGAGTCATGACCGTGAGTGTTGCGACCGGCCATAGGCGGCCGCAACACTCACGGGGTGGCCACGGAGTGAAGCCGGTAGTCGGCAGGGTCGAAGCGCCGGAGCGCGGCGCGGAACTGCCAGGTGAAGCCCGGCCACAGCACCGAGGAACCACCGTCGGGGTCGAGGTACCAGCTGGCGCAACCGCCGCCGGTCCACACCGTGCCCTTCAGCCGTTCCCGGATGTCGGCGACGAACGCGTCCTGGACCTCGGGGCGGACGTCGAGTGAGTCGGCGCCGGTGTGCCGCAGGTGCTGCACGCACTGGATCACGTACTCGATCTGCGCCTCCGCGTACAACAGCACCGAGGTGTGCCCGGTCGCGGTGTTCGGGCCGACGAGCATGAAGTAGTTGGGATAGCCGGAGACCGTCGTGCCCAGGTAAGCGGCGCGCCGCTGCGCCCAGCGCTTCGCCAGTGGGACGCCGTCGCGGCCACACAGCGGATCGGCGACCGGCATCACCTCGAATCCGGTGCCCAGGATGAGCGTGTCCAGCTCGTGCACCACGCCGTCGGCGGTACGCACCCCCTCGGGGACGACCTCGCTGATCGACTCGGTGACCACGTCGACGTTCGGGCTGGCCAGGGCGGGATGGAAGTCGTCGGTGACCACGATGCGCTTGCACCCGAGCGCGTAGTCCGGCGTGAGCTTCGCGCGCAGCTCCGGATCGGGAACCTGCCGGCGCAGCCGCTGCGTGGCGATCGCCTCGAGGAACCGGGATCGACCGTTGCGCAGGAAGCCGAACGCGATGAGCTCACGGAACAGGTACTGCCGCGCCCTGGCCAGCTTCTGCAGCAACGGCACGCGACGGTAGAGCCTGCGTTCGGTCGCGGTGATGGCGCGGTTGCGGCGCGGGAACGTCCAGTGCGCGGTGCGCTGGAACACCGTCAACCGGCCGACCTCCGGCTGAATCTCCGGGACGAACTGGGCGGCCGAGGACCCGGTGCCGATCACCCCCACGCGCTTACCGGCGAGCTCGTGGTCGTGGTCCCAGCGCGCGGAGTGGAACGTGTGACCGGCGAACGTGTCCAGCCCCGGGATGTCCGGCGCCATCGGGTTGGACAGCGGGCCCATGCTCGACACGACGAACTGCGCGCGGACCTCGCCCTTCGTGGTCCGCAGCACCCAGTGCTGCGCCGACTCGTCCCATTCGCCGCCGACGACCTCGTGACCGAAGCGGACGTGCGGCAGGACCGCGTGGCGGCGTGCGATCGTCTGGATGTAGTCCCAGATCTCGGCCTGCGGCGCGTAGACGTGGCTCCAGTCCGGGTTGGGCGCGAACGAGAACGAGTACAGGTGCGACTGCACGTCGACCGCGCAGCCCGGGTAGCTGTTGTCCCGCCAGGTGCCGCCGATGTCCTGCGCCCGCTCCAGGATGACGAAGTCGTCGATCCCGACCTGCTTGAGCCGCACGGCCATGCCCAGCCCGGCGAAGCCCGCCCCGATTATGGCTATGCGCACCGCGTCCACCAGCACATTCGTATCGACAACAGTGTTTCGACCGTAGGTTCCCCATCCGAGGAGCACAACACACGACAGGTTATGGACCGTTCAGACAGAAACCTGCGTCACAGTTATTGACTAAGTGGTCCATTACGGCGCACAGTGGGGTCATGACAACGCAGACACTCCCCGCCACCGACCACCCGCTCGAGCTCCAGGGCCGCCGCGCCCTGGTCACCGGCGGTTCCCGGGGCATCGGGGCCGCCATCACCCGCAGGCTGCTCGCGGCGGGCGCGACCGTCCTGACCACGGCCCGCTCCGCCACCGCCGACACCCCCGAGGGGGCGGAGTTCGTCGCGGCCGACGTGCGCACCCCCGAAGCCGTCGCCCAGCTGGCCCGTACGGCCGTCGAGCGGCTCGGCGGCGTGGACATCCTGATCAACAACGCCGGAGCGGCGCGCGTGCACGCCGGCGGCACCCCGGACATCCCGGCGAGCGAGTGGCAGGACGCCCTGGACATCAACTTCCTGTCCTCGGTGTGGCTGGACGCCGCCGTGCTACCCGGCATGCGGGAGCGGCGGTCCGGCGCCATCGTGCACATCTCGTCGACCGTCGTGCTCGACCCGACCGGGCCGTTCCTGCACTACGCGGCGGCCAAAGCGGCGCTGAACACCTACAGCAGGGGTCTCGCGCTCGAACAGGCCCCGTACGGCATCCGGGTCAACTCGGTGCTGCCCGGCAACGTCACGACCCCCGGCGCGGACCTGGCCCGTGAGCACATTGCCGAAGCGGTCGGCGTGACACCCGACGAGCTGGTCGCCGGCACCCCGCTCGGCCGCATCGGACAGCCGGACGACATCGCCGAGATGGTCGCGTTCCTGGTCTCCGACCGGGCCTCGTGGACCACCGGCCGCACCTTCACCGTGGACGGCGGAGGTTTCCCGCAGGGCTGATCCCCATTATGGATCGCCTGGTACATAAAGGCGTAGGGTGGGTTCGTGGCACGGCCTCGGAAGTTCGACGAAGCGCGGGTGATGCGCGCGGTCCGGGATCAGTTCTGGTCGGCCGGGTACGCCGGCACGTCGCTCGACGACCTGACCAGGGTCACCGGTCTGGGCCGGGGCAGCCTGTACGGCGCGTTCGGTGACAAGCACACGCTGTACCTGCGGGCGTTCGGCGAGTACTGCACCGAGACCGTCGGCGAGATCCGTCGCCGGCTGAGCGGGCCCGGGGATGCCTACGAGCGGCTGGCCACGCACGTGCGGGAGGTGGCGGCCGCCGTTGCCTCGGACATGGAGCGGCGGGGTTGCATGATGGCGAAGAGCACCGCCGAGCTGGCCGCCACCGACCCGGAGGTGGCGTCGCGCGCCTCGGTCGCGTTCACCGACCTGCACGCGGCCCTGACCGACTGCGTGCGGGAGGCCCAGCGCGACGGCGCCCTCTCCTCCACCGCCGACGCCGAGGCACTAGCCGGCCTGTTACTCGCGGTGCTGCGCGGCCTGGAGGCGCTAGGAAAGGGCGGCGTGAGCGGTTCTCTGCTCACCGCAACAGCCGACCAGGCGCTGGCACTGCTGCCTCAGGGACCTGCCAAGCGGCGCACCCTGTAGTAAAAATGGCTCCGCAAGTCTCCCGAGGGAGTCGCGAGCGACCCGGCTCCGCTCCGCGACTCTCCCCACAGGAGGTTCCGAGCGAAGCCAACTCCACTCCACGACTCTCCCCACACGAGGTTCCGAGCGAAGCCAACTCCACTCCACGACTCTCCCCACACGAGGTTCCGAGCGAAGCCAACTCCACTCCACGACTCTCCCCACACGAGGTTCCGAGCGAAGCCAACTCCACTCCACGACTCTCCCCACACGAGGTTCCGAGCGAAGCCAACTCCGCTCCGCGAGTCTCCCCGAAGGGGGTTCAGTGCGAAGCACTGCAAAGAACGCACCAGGCGAAGCAGAAAGCGACCAGACAACCGCGCGTCAGCGACGGCAGCGAAGCCCGGAGCGAAGCGAACGGCGAAGCCGCCGTAAGTTTCCGGTCGCGGGCCCCTCGAGGCGAAGCCGACGAGGGGTCCCGACCGGAAACTTGGACGCGCGAAAAGCCGGCAGGAGGAGAAACAGTGTGGCTTGGCGAGCCCACCGGGCAGGGGTGGGCCCAGATCGTTGAGCTGGTCATTGCGTTGGTGCTGTCCGCCGCCATCGGGCTGGAGCGGGAGCTTCGGCAGAAGAGCGCGGGACTGCGCACGCACACGCTGATCGGGTTCAGCGCCGCGCTCATCATGCTGGTGTCCAAGTACGGGTTCACCGATGTGCTGGGCGAGCACATCGTGTTGGACCCGTCCCGGGTGGCCGCGCAGATCGTGTCCGGGATCGGGTTCATCGGCGGTGGGTTGATCTTCGTCCGGCGGGACATGGTGCGCGGGTTGACCACCGCCGCCGCCGTCTGGTTGACCACCGCCGTTGGGATGGCGGCGGGCGCGGGGCTTCCGATACTCGCGCTGGTCGCCACCGTGGGGTACTTCGTCGTGCTGTACGGGTTCGCGCCGCTTTCGAAGTACCTGAGCCGGACCCAGCCTCGTGACCAGCATGTTCAGGTCGCCTACGAGGACGGCCGCGGTCTGTTGCGGCAGATTCTGAACACCTGCACGGCACGCGGCTGGGTCATCGCGCGGCTGTCCACCCAGACCTACCGTGAGCCGCTGGACCAGTGGATCGATCTGCCGGAGCCGCACGACCGGCATGCCGTGTCCGTCCTGATCACGCTGCACGGCCCGCACAGCTACGCCGATCTGGCCGCCGAGCTGACCGAGATCGACGGCGTCCTCGCCGTCTCCGCCGCTCACCCCGACGAGGAGTCCGAACTGACCCGTGAGTGATTTGGGCTGCCGGGGCAGCCCAAATCACTCACGGCTTATCTCAGGGCGCGGCGAAGGGCCTGCAGCAGGGCGTTGTCCCCGAGCTCGCCCGACCACTGGTCCAGCCGGGCACGGACCGCGGCCACCTCGGCGGACGTGACCCCGGCCAGCGGCAGCTGCAACCGGAACAGCGTGGCCAGCGCCTCGGTCTGCTCACCGACCACAATTCCGTCACGCAGGACACCCTGCGCTTCCAGCACGCGCAGCGCCTCCCGCACGCCGGACCGGCTCACCCCGAGCTGCTCGGCCAGGTCCCGCTCAGCGGGCAGCCGATCGCCCGGTGACAGCCTGCCGTCCAGGATGCGCTGCTCGATCTGGGCGAGCACCAGCTCGTGGGTGCGCGGCTTGTGAACCGGCCGCCACCCGTCGAGAACGGTCACCGCACAGCCTTCGCGGCGGCCACCAGATTCCGCAGCGCCGCGACCACCTCCCGCTCACCGCGTGTCTTGAGCCCGCAGTCCGGGTTGGCCCACAGCCGTTCCCTCGGCACCGACTTCACCGCGGCGCGCAGCAGGTCGGAGATCTCGCCCGCTTCCGGCACGTCCGGCGAGTGCACGTCGTACACCCCCGGCCCGAGGCCACGTTTGACGGCGTTGCCCAGGTCGTCGAGAACCTCCATCTTCGACCGCGCCGCCTCGACCGTCGTGACGTCGGCGTCCAGCGCGTCGATCGCGTCCACCACCGCGCCGAACTCCGAGTAGCACAGGTGGGTGTGGATCTGGGTCGAATCTGCCACACCGCCGGTGACCAGCCGGAACGCGTCGATCGACCAGTCGAGGTAGGCCGGCCGGTCGGCTTCTCGCAGCGGCAGCAGCTCGCGCAGCGCGGGCTCGTCGACCTGGATGATCCGCAGCCCGGCGGCCTCCAGGTCGTGCACCTCGTCGCGCAGCGCCAGTCCGACCTGGCGCGCGGTGACGCCCAGCGGCTGGTCGTCGCGCACGAACGACCAGGCCAGGATCGTGACCGGGCCGGTCAGCATGGCCTTCATCGGCCGGTCGGTCAGTCCCTGGGCGAACGTGCTCCAGGCGACCGTGATCGGCTCCGGCCGGGACACCTCGCCGTACAGGATCGGTGGCCGCACGCAGCGGGATCCGTAGGACTGGACCCAGCCGAGGTCGGTCGTGGCGAAGCCGTCGAGGTGCTCGGCGAAGTACTGCACCATGTCGTTGCGCTCCGCCTCGCCGTGCACCAGCACGTCGAGACCGATCTCCTCCTGCAGCCGCACCACCCGCTCGATCTCGGCGCGCATGCGTCGCTCGTACTCGGCATCGTCGAGCGTGCCGGCGTGGTGCGCGGCTCGGTCGGCCCGGATTTGGGAGTTCTGCGGGAACGACCCGATCGTCGTGGTCGGGATCGGGCCCAGCCGCAGCCGCTCCTGCTGAGCCGCGATCCGTTGCTGCGCGGTGCCGCGCCGGTAGTGGTCGGTGCCGAGGCGCTCCAGCCTGGCGCTCGTGCGGTCGTCGGCCGCGGTGCGTCCCGGCTTGGTGTAGGACTCGGTCCCGTCGGTACGGCCCTCGCGCAGCGCGCGGGACAGCGACACCACCTCGGCGACCTTCTGCTTGGCGAACGCCAGCCGGCGCGCCACGTCCGGGTCGAGCCCCGTCTCCACCGTCACGTCGTACGGCACGTGCAGCAACGAGCAGGACGTCCCGATCTCGACCCGGCCCGCGACCCCCAGCAGGGTCGCGGCCCTCGCCAGCGCGGTGTCGGTGTCGGTCCGCCAGATGTTGCGCCCGTCGACCACACCCGCGACGAGCGTCTTGTCCCGCAGCTGGGGCAGCCCCGCGGCCGCGTCCAGGTCGCTCTGGTTGGTCACCAGGTCCAGCGCGATCGCCTCGACCGGGCCGGCCGCGAGCACCGGCAGCGCCGGGCCGATGTTGCCGAAGTACCCGGCGACCAGCAGCCGAGGCCGCTCGGTCAGCTGCCCGAGGTACCGGTAGGCGCGGTCGAGCGCGGCGAGCTCCTCCTCGGTGCGATCGGCGGCGAACGCCGGCTCGTCCAGCTGCACCCACTGTGCACCGGCGGCCCCGAGCTCGCCGAGCAGCTGCCCGTAGACCTCCAGCAGCGGGTCCAGCAGGTCCAGCGGGACGAACCCGTCGGGAGCGCCCGCCCGCGCCTTGGCCAGCAGCAGGAACGTCACCGGGCCGAGCAGCACCGGACGCGTCTGGACGCCGACGCCGACCGCTTCCAGGTACTCGCGCACCGGCTTGCGGTCGAACAGCTCGAAGTTCGTGTCCGGCCCCAGCTCGGGCACCAGGTAGTGGTAGTTGGTGTCGAAGAACTTCGTCAGCTCCATCGCCGGGACACCCTCGGTGCCCCGTGCCATGGCGAACAGCAGATCCTCGTCCCGCAGGTTCAGCTCGGCGAACCGGTCAGGGACCGCCCCGACCGTGAGCGCCGCGTCCAGTACCTGGTCGTAATAGGAGAACGTGTTGCCGGGTACGGAGCCGAGGCCGGCCTCGGACAGCTCGGTCCAGGTGGTGCGCCTCAGCTCGGCGGCGGCGTGGCGCAGTGCATCGAGGTCGGACTTGCCGGCCCAGTAGCTCTCGACAGCGCGCTTGAGCTCTCGCTTCGGTCCGATTCGGGGGTAGCCCAGCACTGTGGGACCCAGCGGTGCAGTTTCGGTCACTGCTCTCTCCTCGCGAGCGTGCGGTGTCGTCCGCTTACCCGTGGGAGGCAGAAACCAGGCATGGCCCGAGAGTCCGCTCGACCCACCCACGAGGTCACGAACGTCCGCGCACCGGTGGTGCGCGCGCCGGTGGCAGGTCTTCGGACTCGTGGGCACCCGCCTTCCCAGGCGGACCTACTGGCCGTCGCTTCCCAGGCCTGGTGTGGCCCAGTGCTGTTGACGGCGGTCGTTCCCACTCACCGCTGCGGGGCAGTCCCGGATTCGCACCGGGTTCCCTCTTGCCTCACCGAGCACACAACAGCTGCCCGGTGAACCACCAGTACCCCCAGCCTAACCGGAACCGGCGCCTCACACGTAGCCATCAGTGCATGCCGTCACGACATCAGCTCGGAGCGACCACCTGTAACCCGGCCGCATGGGCCGCCTCCGCCTGGCGGAGGTCGTACGTGACCATCGCGTCGGCTTCCAGCCGCATCGCCACCGCGATGTGCAACGCGTCGAGGCTCCCCAGGTGTGTACTCGGCAGTAGGCCGGCCTGCGCATACACAGCACGGTCTGGTGTGTACAGGTAGAACAGGTCGAGTATGTCGGTCACCGCTGCCTGACTCAGCCCATCCCGGATGGCGATCCGCCGAAGCTCCGTTTCGAGCAACGCACCCGACACCACGTTGACGCCATCGTCCCGTTGCTGGTCGAGATACGCACCGAGCGCGACAGACTCAGCCTCGTCGAAGAGCAGTTTGCCCGCCGCGGACGTCTCGATGTAGACCGTCAACGATCACCGCGAAGGTAGTCGAGTGTCTCCTGGACCGGATGATCCATACGGACCCTCGGCAGGTCCGAGAACCTGCCCTTGGCGCGGGGCTCCCGGCACGGCAGCGAACTGGGCCGACGAGCCGGGGGCACAAGGATGGCCACGACCTCACCATGGTTGGTGATCTCGATGGTCTCCCCCGCCTGCACTTCGCGCAGGATCGCACTGCTGTTGTTCCGCAACTCTCGGTGCGGGATCGTTCGCGCCATCGGGCCCCTCATCGGCGAATGTAGCAATCGTAGCATCGCCACTCACCAGAGGCGGACACGCTCGGTGTCGGGGCGGTAGAGCTTGTCGCCCGGATGCAGGTCGAAGGCCTGGTAGAACGGGTCGGCGTTGCTGACCGGGCCGTTCGTGCGGAACTTCACCGGACTGTGCTCGTCGGCGAGCAGCTGCTGCCGCGTCGCCTCGTCGCGGCTCTTGCCCCGCCAGGACTGCGCGTAGCCGAGCCAGAACCGCTGCTCACCGGTGAACCCGTCGAGCACCGGAGCCTGCTTGCCGTCCAGGGCCTTCAGGTAGGCGCGGTGCGCGACGACCAGCCCGGACAGGTCCGCGATGTTCTCGCCGAGAGTGAGCTGGCCGTTGATGTGCGTGCCGGGCAGCGGTTCGTAGGCGTTGAACTGGGAGACCAGCGCGCCGGTCTTTGCCGCGAACGCCTGCCCGTCGGCCGGGGTCCACCAGTCACGCAGGTTGCCCGACGCGTCGTACTTGCTGCCCTGGTCGTCGAACGCGTGGCTGATCTCGTGGCCGATCGTCGCACCGATCCCGCCGTAGTTGACCGCGTCGTCGGCCTTCGCGTCGAAGTAGGGCGGCTGCAAGATCGCGGCCGGGAACACGATCTCGTTCATCGACGGGCTGTAGTAGGCATTGACCGTCTGCGGGGTCATGTCCCACTCTTCGCGGTCGATCGGCTTGCCCAGCTTGTCGATCGCGTACTGGTGGTCGAACTCGCGCGCCCGGTGCAGGTTGCCGACCAGATCGTCCCGCTTGATCACCAGCGACGAGTAGTCACGCCAGCGGTCCGGGTAGCCGATCTTCACGGTGAGCTTCGACAGCTTCTCCTTCGCCGCGACCTTCGTCGCCGGGGTCATCCAGTCGAGCTTGTCGATCGAGTCGCGATAGGCGTCGAGCAGGTTCCCCACGAGCGCCTCGGCGCGCTGCTTGGTCTCCGGCGCGAAGTACTTCGCCACGTACAGCTTGCCGATGGCCTCACCCAGCACGCTGTTGACGGCGGCCACCCCGCGCCGCCACCGCTCCTGGTTCTGCTCCTTGCCGCCCAGGACCTTGCCGGTGAAGTCGAACGACGTGGTGACGAAGTCGTCGCTCAGGCACGGCGCGTAGTCCTCGAGCAGGTGCCACTTGAGGTACTGCTTCCAGGTGTCGAGGGGCACGCTGGACAGCAGTCCGTTGAGCGCGGTGAAGTAGCTGGGCTGGTCGATCACCAGGTTCGGCTGGTGGATTCCGGCCGCGTCCAGGTAGGCGGCCCAGTCCAGCCCGGTCGTCCTCGTGGCGTCCGCGACGGCGAACTTGTTGTAGGTGGCGACCGCGTCCCGGTTGGCCGTCTCGGTCCACTGTGCCTGCGCGAGCTTGGTCTCCAGGTCCAGGATCCGCGCGGCGCTGCCGTCCGGGTCGGGCAACCCGGCGAGGCCGAACATCTTCGCGGTGTACGCCCGGTACTTGTCGCGCAGCGCGACCATGCCCGGATCCGTCGACAGGTAGTAGTCGCGGTCCGGCAGTGACGTGCCGCTCTGGGAGATCTCGGTGATGTACGCGGTCGCGTCCTTGGCGTCCTGGTTGACGCTCAGCCCGATCGGGTTGGACGCACCGGCCCGCTGGATCGCGCCGAGGTGGCGGACCAGGTCCGCCGGGTTGCTGATCCGGTCGACGGCGGCGAAGTCCGGGGTCAACGAGTCGGCGCGCAGCCTGTCGAGCCGGCCGGTGTCCATGAAGCTGGCGTACAGATCGCCGATCTTGCGCTCGTCGGAGTTCGCCGGCGCCTCGGTGTTCGCCCCGGCCTGCTGGATCAGGTCGCGCTGGTTCTCCCCGGCGCGCAGGGCGAGCATGGTGTCGGTGCCGTACTCGGAGCGGTCCGCCGGGATCGGCGTGTTCTTCAGCCAGCCACCGTTGGCGAACTCGAACAGGTCGTCCTGCGCCCGCACGCTCCGGTCGAACCCGGCGAGATCCAACCCCGAGCTCGGGGGCGGCGGTGGCGGTGGCGGCTGACTGCCGCACGCCGAGCTGAACGCAACAACCGCAACAACACCCAGCGCAACGACCTGCCGCCGCATGTACACCAGCCCTTCGTCGTGAGTGTTGAGTATGGCTCTGGCCATACTCAACACTCACGAGCGGTTACCAGACGAGCGTTCCGCCGGTTTGGTATTCGGTCACCCTGGTCTCGAAGAAGTTCTTCTCCTTCGTCAGGTCCATCGACTCCGACATCCAGCCGAACGGGTTCTCCCCCGCGTTGAACAGCGGGGCCAGACCCAGCTGCGCGCAGCGGCGGTCGGCGATGAACCGCATGTACTGCTCACACGAGTCCGCCGACAGGCCGAGCATCCCCCGGGGCAGGGTGTCGCGGCCGTAGGCGATCTCCAGCTCGCAGCCCTCGGCGAGCATCGAGCGGATCTCGGCGCGGAACGCGTCGGTCCACAGGTGCGGGTTCTCCGCCGCGATCTGGTTGATCACGTCGACGCCGAAGTTCAGGTGGATCGACTCGTCGCGCAGGATGTACTGGTACTGCTCGGCGATGCCCACCATCTTCCCGCGCCTGCCCAGCGCCAGGATCTGGGCGAACCCGGTGTAGAACCACATGCCCTCGAACACGACGTAGAACGCCACCAGGTCCCGGAGGAACGCCTGGTCAGCCGCCGTGGTGCCGGTGCGGAAGTCCGGGTCCTCCAGGCTCTGGGTGTGCTTCAGCGCCCACGCCGCCTTGTCGGTGATCGACGGCACCTCGCGGTAGGCGTTGAACAGCTCACCCTCGTCCAGGCCGAGCGACTCGCAGATGTACTGGAAGGTGTGCGTGTGCACGGCCTCCTCGAACGCCTGGCGCAACAGGTACTGACGGCACTCCGGGTTGGTCAGGTGCCGGTACACCGCGAGCACGATGTTGTTCGCCACCAGCGACTCCGACGTCGCGAAGAAGCCCAGGTTGCGCTTCACCATGTGCCGCTCGTCCGGGGTCAGCCCGTCCGGCGAGCGCCACAGCGAGATGTCCGCCTGCATGGACACCTCGGACGGCATCCAGTGGTTCGCGCACCCGGACAGGTACTTCTCCCACGCCCAGCGGTACTTGAGCGGGAGTAACTGGTTGACGTCCGCGCGGGCGTTGATCATGCGTTTGTCGCTGACGTCCACGCGGGACGCCCCACGCTCGATGACGCCGAGGCCGGTCGGGTCGACCACCTCCGCGGCGGCGGCCGGGGTGGGGTCGTCGAAGTTCAGGCTCACTGGCAGGCCTCGCAGTCCGGGTCGTCGATCGAGCAGGCGGCACCCTCCACCAGCACCGGGGCGGTGTCCACCGGCTTGGGAGCGGCGGCGACCGCGGCGGGCGCGACCGCGTTGAGGCGGCCGTCGGTCGTGGCCAGGGTGGACTTCTCCACCCTGGTGGCCGCCTGCGAACGCAGGTAGTAGGTCGTCTTCAGGCCGCGCACCCAGGCCAGCTGGTACAGCGCGTCCAGTGCCCGGCCGCTGGGCTGGGCGAGGTACAGGTTGAGCGACTGCGCCTGGTCGAGCCACTTCTGCCGGCGCGCGGCCGCCTCGATCAGCCACTTGCTGTCGATCTCGAACGCGGTGGCGTACAGCTCCTTCAGCTCGGCGGGCACCCGCTCGATCTCGCCGAGCGCACCGTCGAAGTACTTCAGGTCGCCGACCATCACCTGGTCCCACAGCCCACGCGCCGCCAGGTCCCTGACCAGGTGCTCGTTGACGACGGTGAAGTCGCCGGACATGTTCGACTTGACGTACAGGTTGCGGTAGAGCGGCTCGATCGACGGGTTGACCCCGGTGATGTTGGCGATCGTCGCGGTCGGCGCGATGGCCATGACGTTCGAGTTCCGCATACCCTGGGCCAGCACCTTGGACCGCAGCCCGTCCCAGTCGAGGCGCTGCGTGCGGTCCAGCTCCAGCTCGCCGTCGCGGCGGGTGGCGGCGAGCAGCTCGACCGAGTCGATCGGCAGCACGCCCTGGCTCCACAGCGAACCGAGGTAGGAGTCGTACCGGCCGCGCTCGGCCGCGAGATCGGACGACGCCGAGATCGCGTGGTAGCTGATCAGCTCCATCGACTCGTCGGCGAACTCCACGGCCTTCTCGCTGGCCATCGGGATGCGCAGGGTGAAGAGCGCGTCCTGGTGACCCATCAGCCCCAGACCCACCGGGCGGTGCCGCAGGTTGGACCGGCGCGCCGAGGGGATCGTGTAGAAGTTGATGTCGATCACGTTGTCCAACATGCGGACGGCGGTGCGCACGGTGCGCGCAAGCCGCTCGGTGTCGATCCCGTTCGCCGTGACGTGCCTGGCCAGGTTCACCGAGGCGAGGTTGCACACCGCGACCTCGTCTGCCGAGCGACCGGCGGTCCCGCCCGTGGTGTTCAGGGTGATCTCGGTGCACAGGTTCGACGAGTGCACGACACCGGCGTGGCGCTGCGGGGACCGCACGTTGCACGGATCCTTGAAGGTGATCCACGGGTGCCCGGTCTCGAACAGCATGGTCAGCATGCGCCGCCACAGATCGACCGCACGCACCGTCCGGAACACCGTGCGCTCGCCGCGCGCGGCGGCCTCCTCGTGCGCATGGTAGGCCTCTGTGAACTCGTCGCCGTACAGATCGTGCAGGTCAGGGGCCTCGTCCGGGGAGAACAGCGTCCAGTCGGCGTCCGCCCGGACCCGGCGCAGGAACTCGTCCGGCACCCAGTTCGCGGTGTTCATGTCGTGCGTACGCCGCCGGTCGTCGCCGGTGTTCTTACGCAGGTCGAGGAACTCCTCGACGTCGATGTGCCAGGTCTCCAGGTAGGCGCACACCGCGCCCTTGCGCTTGCCGCCCTGGTTCACCGCGACCGCCGTGTCGTTGGCGATCTTCATGAACGGCACGACACCCTGGGACTCGCCGTTGGTGCCCTTGATGTGCGCGCCGATGCCGCGCACCGGCGTCCAGTCGTTGCCCAGCCCACCCGCGTACTTCGACAGCAGCGCGTTGTCGCTGATCGCACCGAAGATGCCGGGCAGATCGTCCGGGATCGAGGTGAGGAAGCACGAGGACAGCTGCGGCCGGGTGGTACCGGCGTTGAACAATGTCGGCGTCGAGCACATGACGTCGAACACCGACAGCAGCCCGTAGAACTCCGACGCCCGCGTCTCCCGGTCGATCTCGCGCAGCGCCAGACCCATCGAGACCCGCAGGAAGAACGCCTGCGGCAGCTCGTAGCGCTTGCCGCCGGAGTGCAGCAGGTACCGGTCGTAGAGCGTCTGCAGGCCGAGGAAACCGAAGTCGAGATCACGCTCGGGGCGGACGACCGAGGTGATCCGGTCCAGGTCGAACTCGGCGAGCGCGGGGTCGAGCTGGCCCAGCTCGATGCCCCGGCGCAGGTAGGCGGCCAGGTACTCGGGGTAGCGCCTGGCGGTCTCCGCCTGGTCGGCCGGCGGGGTGAGGCCGAGCGCGCTGAACGCCTCGCGGCGCAGCAGGTCCAGCAGCAGCCGGGAGCTGACGAACGAGTGGTCCGGGTCGGTCTCCACCAGCGCGCGGGCGGCGAGCACCGGCGCCTGGTCGAGCTCGTCGGTGCTCATGCCGTCGTAGAGCAGCTTGCGGGTCTCCGACAGCACCCGATCGGCGTCCGCGCCGGTCAGACCCTCGCAGGCCTCGGCGATGATCCGCTCCAACCGGGCGACGTCGATCGGCGCGGAGGTGCCGTCGGCGAGCCGGACCGTGGGCTGGGTGGGGTCGACCGGGGTGCTCGGCCCGGACGCGGCGCGCGCCTTCGCGTGCTCCTCGCGGTACAGCACGTACGAGCGGGCCACCTGGTGCTGCCCACCGCGCATCAGCGCCAGCTCGACCTGGTCCTGGATGTCCTCGATGTGCAGCGCCCGGTCGGGCCCGGCGTGCCGCAGCAGGGCCAGCTCGACTGCCTCGGTGAGCTCGGCCACGACCGCGCGTACCCGGCTCGACGAACCGGCGTCGGTGCCCTCGACATCGAGGAACGCCCTGGTCAGGGCAGAGGAAATCTTGGTCGAGTCGAACGCGGTCGTCTCACCGTTGCGCTTGACGACCGGAATCTCGGTGTCACGCGGTCGGGGGCGCGGGGGCGCCTGTTCCTGGGTAGCCGTCATGTCGGCGCTACTCCTCACGAGTTCGCTGCCTTGTGGCGAGTCAGCGACAGGGGAACACAGCGCACCGACAGTTCGGTGGCGGTCCTCCCACGGGACCACTGACCCTGAGCGCGCCGGCGGCGCACCCGTCGATGGCAGGTCTTCGGACTCACGGGCTCGGCGTGCTGTGCACACACGCCACCTACTGACCGTCGCTTCCCAGGTGCGCGCGCACCCAGTGCTTGATGACGGCGGTCGTACCCGTTCACCGCTGCGGGGCAGTCCCGGACTCTCACCGGGTTCCCTGTTGCCACGTGATCCACGTGAGTGCCGTGGACCACGAACCACCAACGCTGCAGACCCTACATCTTGCGCTTTAGTGACCAACGCACCACTACATGCGGGGGCGTGTCGCCCCGACTGGAGTCCCTCGACCGGCTGAATCCACCACTCTCAGCCATGGACCGGTGACAGAGGAGCGTGTTACGTTGGGGTGGTAGCTGTCATGTTTTCCACGCCGTGCACGGTGCGCATCGCGGACTATCTGACTTCAACCACAGTTCGCCATCCGTTCATGTCGAATCAAGAAATTCGGTATTTGCCGGTGGCTGTGGCATAAGCAAATACGCCCTGCGCAGGGTCCGCGGGACGAGAACGACAGTTGGTAAACGCCGGTCACTGCCCGGCCCGAGGGTGATAGAGAGGTGGAAGTAGTGAGCGGATTTCAGGCAACACTGCGCGAGCAGGTAGACGACGCCCAGGAACGGATGGCGTCCGCCGTGCTCGAGGACAACACCTCCCAAATTCACGCACACGGCGCGCGATTGATGGATCTACTCGACCGCGCGAGTTCGCACGGCATCGACACCAAGGGTTGGGTGGACAACTCGGTCCTGCGGCTCGCCCGCGAAGTGGTCTGATCAGCATCAGCACCGCGCACAGCACGGACACCGTCCTCAGCGGCGAGGACGGTGCACCGCTGACACCTGCGCAGCGCAGGGCGATCAGGGACGACGCCTCGGCGGCCCCTGCCGACCCGATCCGGGCATATCTGCTGCAGATCAAGCGAACCGGCCTGCTCAACGCGGTCGAAGAGGTCGAGATCGCCAAACGGATCGAGGTCGGCCTGTACGCCGCCGAGCGCTTACGCAGCGACACCGCGAGCGCCGCGACGACCGCATCCGGCCTGACCTCCACCGAGCTGCGGCGCGAGCTGCGCTGGATGGTCCGCGACGGCGAACGCGCCAAGAACCACCTCCTCGAGGCGAACCTCCGCTTGGTCGTCTCACTTGCGAAGCGCTACACCGGCCGTGGCATGGCCTTCCTCGACCTGATCCAGGAAGGCAACGTCGGCCTGATCCGCGCGGTGGAGAAGTTCGACTACGCCAAGGGCTACAAGTTCTCCACCTACGCCACCTGGTGGATCCGCCAGGCGATCACCCGCGCCATGGCCGACCAGGCACGCACGATCCGGTTGCCGGTCCACATGGTCGAGATCATCAACAAGCTCGGCCGAATCCAGCGTGAGCTGCTGCAGGAGCTGGGCCGTCCGGCGACTCCGGAGGAGCTGGCCGTCGAGGTCGACGTGACCCCGGAACGGGTCGTGGAGATCCAGCAGTACGCCCGCCAGCCGCTGTCGCTCGACCAGTCGATCGGCGAGGAGGGCGACGGCGGTCAGCTCGGCGACCTGCTGCAGGACACCGAAGCGGTGGTCGCCATCGACTCGGTCGCGTTCGGACTGATGCGTGAGCAGCTGCAGTCGATCCTGGAGACGTTGTCCGCGCGGGAGGCCGGGGTCGTCCGGTTGCGTTACGGGCTGACCGATGGTCGGCCACGTACGTTGGACGAAATCGGTCACGTGTACGGCGTGACGCGGGAGCGTATCCGGCAGATCGAGTCGACGACGATGGCGAAGTTGCGTCATCCTGCTCGGTGCCAGGCGCTTCAGGGCTATCTGAGCTGATCTTGTCCCGGGGGGGTGCATCCCCGCTGGCTTTTTAGTGTGCTTGGCGTGGCCGCCCGCTCTCAACCCCCGGCTGGCGCCGGCCTCGCGCAGGCTCCTGGTTGCACGTAGTTCGGGGGCGAGGTTTCAGGGTTGACAGCGGGCGGCCACGCCAAGTGCTTAGCCAGGATCGCGGGGGAAGGGGAGCTCTGCGGCGCTTGTGTTGGTCACGGCTGCGCCGCGCCCCTTTCGTGCACCCGTCCGAGGCTCCTCGGTCGCCCCACCAGTCACACCCACCCCATCGCGGCCGACTTTGCACATCCACGTGCTGCCTCGCACACGTCCGGACATGTGCGACCCAGCACGTAGGTGTGCAAAGCCAGCGACGACACCCCACCTGTCACACGCGTAACGTGTCGGGGACCTCGCAGAGGCTCACGTCGCATCGCAGACACTGCAACATCTGCGACGCAACACGAAGCTCTGCGAGGCGTGACAAAAGCGACCACAGAGACTCCTGGGACTACACGCAACGCGCGAGGGCGCAGCCCAATGCGCACAGACAGCGCCATCGGCCCGCCACCACCAACGGCATGCACGCACACCTGCCCCTTCCCCGCGATCCTGGCCAAGCACTTGGCGTGGCCGCCCGCTGTCAACCCTGAAACCTCGCCCCCGAACTACGCGCAACCACGAACCCGCGCGAGGCCGGCGAAGCCGGGGGTTGAGAGCGGGCGGCCACGCCAAGCACACTGAAAGCCAGCGGGGATGATCACCCCGACCAAGCACACTCACGAGCCAAGATGTGCGCTACGCTCGACAACAAGAGAACACATGCAATCATGCGCATGTGTTACCACTAAGGGGGTAGCTCGCGTGGGTGAAGACCACGGACACGGGCATGGACACGGCCACGCCATGTCCCCGAACGCGGACCGCCGCTGGCTGAGCATCGCGCTCGCCCTGATCGCCGGCTTCATGACGGTCGAGGTGGTCGTCGGCATCATCGCGCAGTCGCTCGCACTGCTGTCCGACGCCGCGCACATGCTGACCGACGCCGCCTCCATCGTGCTCGCGCTGTTCGCCATGAAGCTCGCCGCACGCCCGGCCAAGGGCATCTTCACCTACGGCCTCAAACGTGCCGAAATCCTGTCCGCGATGGCCAACGGGCTGACACTGCTGCTGCTCGCGCTCTGGCTGACCTACGAGGCGATCCATCGGTTGATCGAGCCGCCGCCGGTCGAGGGTGGACTGGTGCTGGTCACCGCGCTCGTCGGCATCGTGGTCAACGTGCTCGCGGCGTGGGCGATCAGCAAGGCGAACCGGTCGAGTCTCAACGTCGAGGGCGCGTTCCAGCACGTGCTCAACGACCTGTTCGCGTTCATCGCCACCGCGGTGGCCGGGCTGGTCATCCTGCTCACCGGGTTCACCAGGGCGGACGGCATCGCGTCGCTCATCGTCGTCGCGCTGATGGTGAAGGCAGGTCTCGGCCTGGTCCGGGATTCCGGCCGGATCTTCCTCGAGGCCGCACCGGCTGGCGTAAATCCTGACGCGCTCGGCGATCGGTTGGTGGGGCAGACCGACGTCGACGAGGTGCACGATCTTCACGTGTGGCAGATCACCTCGGGCCAAACCGCGCTGTCGGCGCACGTTCTGGTGACGCCGGGAAGCGACTGTCATGCGCTGCGGAGATCGCTGGAACTGCTGCTCAGCAGCGATTACGGCATCACACACACCACCCTGCAGGTCGACCACGCGTGCGTCGAAGGGGCCATCGCGCCCGAGGGGTGCACCTCGCTTCCGATGGCCGAGGCACACCACAGGAACACCCATGGCCCCATTCACCGCAACGAGCCCCACCACCACTGACCAACTTTGGGTAGACTTGCTTCTGTTCGACCAGAAACTCTCGGGGAGGGGCCGAACAATTAACGCGAGTTCGACGTCGCTTTGTCGACGCCTGACCGCGACACCAGTGGTGCTCGTTCTGATGCTGTTGTCGCTGTTCGGCGCAGCCATCGACGACCCAGTAAACCCCGCCACCGCGATCAGTCCGGTGGTGGCGACAGTTGAGGTCGCCTTCACGACGAAGGCGACGAGCGCGGACCACAAGCAGCACGAATACCCTGCTCCCGGTAACCATCCGCACTGCTCACACTGGGCGAATGCCCGGTCGATGATGGTCGAGAGCTCGCCCTGTCAGTCACATCAGGGCGTGGTCGTTGATTACCCGAGTCAACAACACCGCACTCCCGCGCCGTGGCACGAAGCATTAGCCGTGCCCGCTCTCACCGCATCGCGCACTCCCGCCGCTCTTCAGGTGTTTCGTAGCTGATTCCTGCGCGCTTCCGTCCTTTCGGACGGAGTCACCCGCAGGTTTCGCTCCCTAACAACCTGAAAGCGAGATACCACACGTGTCCTTCCAGGACCTCGTGGCGCACGCGCGCGCCCACAGCAGCACCGACGATCCCAGTCGGCAGGAATTGGCGAAAGGCCAATCCCCGGCGGCGATGTTCATCGGATGTTCAGATTCACGGATTGTTCCGACCGCCATATTCGGCGCCGGTCCGGGTGAGCTGTTCGAACTGCGCACGGCCGGAAACGTCATTCCGACCGTCGAGCACCCGACCAGTGAGATCGCGACGATCGAGTACGCCGTCGCGGTACTCCAGGTGCCGAACATCGTGCTGTGCGGGCACCGGCACTGCGGCGCCGTTGCCGCGCTGACCAGCGGCGGCGTCGATTCCGACACGCTGCCCACACTGGGCCGCTGGCTCGCCGGGCTGTCCGGCCCCACCGCCGAGGCAGCCGAACAGGAGCAGCTCGAACAGCTCCATCTGCTCAACCAGTTCACCGCACTGCAAGAAATTCCCGCCGTCCGCCAACGCGTCGACAGCGGCGATCTGCAACTGCACTGCTGGTTCTACGACATCGGCACCGGCTCGGTGTCCCACTGGACGGGAGACGCACATGCGCCATCGTTCGCCCAACTCTGACAACAACACGACACACGACTCGGCTACACAAACTTCATCGCCGCGAAACGAATTCGACGGACCTCCCGGGCATATTCCTAGGCCCAAGGACCCGCAGCGGTCAGCCGTCCACCAACCGAGGAGCGACTTGACCAGCCAAACGGAGCAGCGACCACCCGGCCGTGGCTCAACGTCACCGCCCACGCCGACCATGGCCGACCGATTGCGTAGCTTCAAGGGAAACCTGCTGCCCGACTTCGCGGCGTCGCTCGTGGTCTTCCTGGTGGCGCTGCCCCTGTGCGTCGGGGTCGCGGTCGCTTCCGGCGCCCCGGCCGAGCTGGGCATCATCACCGGCATCGTCGGTGGCCTCGTCGCCGGTTCGCTGCCCGGAAGCGGGCTGCAGGTCAGCGGGCCGGCGGCCGGTCTGACCGTGCTGGTCGCGGACGCCATCGCCCGGCACGGCCTGCCCGCGCTGGGTGTGCTGGTGGTCGGTGCCGGCCTGATCCAGCTGATCCTCGGTCTGCTGAAGCTGGGCAGCTGGTTCCAGGCGATCTCACCCTCGGTCGTGCAGGGCATGCTGGCCGGCATCGGCCTGGTGCTGATCATCGGCCAGCTGTACCCGCTGATCGGGGCCAAGCAGCCCCAGGAGATGGGCGACAAGCTGCTGCAGCTGCCCGGTCTCGTCACCGGCATCGGCTCCCAGCCGGGTGCCGCCTGGTCGGCGGGGCTCGGTGCGTTCACGCTCGCGGTCATGATCCTCTGGCCGAAGCTGCCGAAGTCGGTGCGCGCGGTCCCTGCACCGCTGGTCGCGGTGCTGAGTGCCTCGGTCATCACCGGGGTGTTCGCGCTGCCGGTCGCCCGCATCGAGGTCGGTTCGCTGGCCGACGCGCTCAACTTCCCCGGCCAGTCGCAGCTCGGGCTGTTCCTCGACCCGGCGATCCTCGGTTCGATCCTGACGATCGCCATCGTCGCGTCGGCGGAGAGCATGTTCAGCGCCGCGGCGGTGGACCGGATGCACGACGGTCCGCCGACGAAGTACAACGCCGAGCTGGTCGCCCAGGGCACCGGCAACGTGGTGAGCGGCGTGTTCGGTGCGATGCCGATGACCGCCGTGATCGTGCGTAGCGCGGCGAACGTGCAGGCCGGAGCCCGCACCAAGATGTCGCGGATTCTGCACGGCGTGTGGTTGCTGCTGTTCGCGGTGCTCCTGCCGGACCTGCTCAACCTGGTGCCGCTGTCCGCGCTCGCCGCGCTGCTGGTGCACGCGGGTTGGAAGCTCGTCGACCCGAAGAAGCTGGTGAAGTCCGCGAAGCACGACCGCGCGGAGGCCATGATCACCGGTGTCACCGCTGTGACGATCTTCGGTATCGACATGCTGACCGGTGTGCTCATCGGTCTGGGTCTGGCGATCGCGCTGGCCGCGTGGCGGCTGTCGCACATCACCGTCGACTGGCACCGCGAGGACCATCACGTGCAGGTCAAGCTGCGGGGCAACGCCACGTTCCTGCGGTTGCCGCAGATTCTGCGGGCGCTGGAGGAGGTTCCGCACGCCCGCTACGTCGAGCTGGACCTGACCGGGGTCCGGCACCTCGACCAGGCCACCCAGGCGACTCTGGAGGACTGGGCGGCGCAACGCACGAAGGCCGACTCGCAGGTCAGCACTGCGTTGCCGCAGCCAGTCCCCTGAACTCGCCGACCCCGCAAGAAATGACCAGCGAAATCCAGCGACTCGCGCAGCACAGTCCAGCGACTCGCGCTGACGAATCCCGCGACTCACGCTGACGAAAACCCCGACTCGCCGGACGCAAGGTGCACCCGCACCAGCCGCCCGGCGAGTCGGGGTTTTCAGCACACCGAGTCGGGGCTTACAACCCCGCGAGTCGCTAGATTCCGCGGCGCGAGTCGGGGATTTGGCTGGGTGGGGTGGGGTCAGTCCTCGTCGGACGGGGTTCTGGGAGCGGCCAGGACGGTGAACGTGGGTGGGGTGGAACTGCTCAGCGTCAGGCGGCCGCCTTCCGCCTCGGCCAGACCTCGCGCGAGGGCCAGGCCGATGCCGTGACCGGCGGCGTTCTCCGCGCGCCGGGTGAACAACTGGGACTCCGGGATGCTCACGCCGGGTCCCTCGTCCGACACGTCCATGGCCAGCACGCCCGCCGCATCCCGGACCCGCACGGTCACCGTCCCCGCGCCGTGCTTGGCCGCGTTGTCCAGCAGCACCGCCATGATCTGCCGCATGGTCGCGGTCGACGCGCGCGACTCGGGCGCCTGCTGATCGACGACGAGCCGCAGCGCACGCCCCCGTTCGGCGAGCCACGGGCTCCAGGTGCGGTCGATCTCGTCCAGCAGCACCGGCAGGTCCAGCGGGTCCCCGTCGGCGTGCCGCGTGTCCCTGGCCAACGCGAGCAGCTCGTCGATCGTGCGTTCCAGCCGGTCCGCCTCGGTGAGCCCGGCGGTGATCGCGGCACGCGGGTCGGCGTCGGGCTGGTGCAGCGCCGCTTCGAGCCGCAACCGCAACCCGGCGAGCGGCGTCCGCAGCTGGTGCGACGCGTCGGCGGAGAACGCGCGCTCCCTGGCCAGCATGTCGTCCAGGCGCGCGGCCGTGCGGCCCATCGCCCGGCCGACCGAGTCGATCTCGGCGATACCCACCGGCGCCGCGCGGACGCTGAAGTCGCCGTCGCCGAGCCTGCGCGCGGTGCCGGCCAGGTCTTCCAGGGGCGTCGCCAGCCTGCGTGCCTGGCGGCGGGCCACCAGCCAGACGGCCGCGACCGCGACGATCGCCAGCGCCGCCATGGCCAGCCAGGCGATCATCACCTGCTGGTAGAGCCCACTGCGTGAGCTGGCCACCCGGACCGCGCCGATGACGTCGGTCTCGTGCGTGACGGCCACCGCGACCGCCAGCTCGTCGTCCCCGCCGCCGGTGGCGATCCGGCCGCCCAGCGCTTCCTCGACGAGGTCGTCGTTGGCCGGGCCGCGCCCGGCGACCAGGTCACCGTCGCCGTCGTAGACCGCCAGCTCGGTGTTGTCGACACTGGCCGGCAGGCCGGAGGGGCGCTCGCCGTCGTGCAGTTCGGTCGAGACCGACACCGCGGTCGCATCGGCGACCCGGACCAGGTTCGACTCCTCGTGCAGCACCGCGTACCGGGCGATGGCCACCGCCAGCGGCAGCCCGAACAGCCCGATCGCCAGCACCGAGGCCAGCACCGCGAGCCCCACGATGCGAGTGCGCATCAAGTCTCCTCCTGACCCATGTGGTCAGGACGGTAGCTCCAGCCGGTAGCCGTGGCCCCGCAAGGTCATGATCCTCGGGACCGCGCCGAACTCGGCCATGGTCTCCAGCCTGCGGCGCAGCGCCGCGATGTGCACGTCCAGGGTCTTCGTCGGGCCGTGCCAGTGCTCGTCCCACACCTCGGTCATCAAGGTGTGCCTGCTGATCGCCGTGCCCGGCGACGCAACCAGCCGCGCGAGCAGGTCGAACTCCTTGGTGCGCAGGCTCAGCTCCTGCCCGCCGACGGTGACCCTGCGGCTGGACTGGTCAAGCATCAGGTCACCGATCGACGTCGGCTGGGCCTGCGGGTCGGACGGCCCGGAGCGCCGCAGGTGCGCCCGGACCCTGGCCAACAGCTCGCCGAGCCGCACCGGTTTCGTGAGGTAGTCGTCGGCGCCGGCCTCCAGCCCGACGACGACGTCCATCTCCTCGGTACGCGCGGTCAGCATGACCAGCACGGTCTGCGGCTGCGTCGCCCGAATCCGCCGGCACACCTGGATGCCGTCCACGTCGGGCAGACCCAGATCGAGCAGCACCAGCGCGAAGTTCGAGCGCGCCGCCTCGTCGATCGCGCCCTGACCGGTCCGCTGCCACACCACGTCGTGCCCCTGCCCGGACAGACTGGACTTCAGGACACTGCCGATCGTCTCATCGTCCTCGACCACCATGACCCTGGACATGTCAGTAGCGTAGGGATCACCGGAATCGACGGCTGCGGCACTCATACCGGCGACGCTAGGTTCGCGGGCGTAATGGGCTCGGCCGGATTGAGTTAGACGACGGTTAAAAGTGTTCCATCGGTTGATTTTGCCGTCGTCTAACCATGCTCAAAGGTCACCGTTACCCCAGATCATTAACCTTCTTTACATGATCGCACGAGCACGACCCGCCCTCATCGGGCTCAACATCGCGGCCTTCGCGCTCGCCGGGCTGGTGCTGCTCGCCGGCTGCGGTGGCGACTCGGTCGGCACCGGCGGGTCGGGCGGCGTGACTGGGGCGACCGTCCCCGTCGCCCCCGGTGAACCGGGCGCGGGCACGCCGTTGGCGCAGGACAACTGCACCAAGCGCGCGACCGACGCCACGACCATGGCCTCGACGTTGGCGAGCGCTGCCCCCGGCGACCGCATCTGCCTGAGCGGCGACATGGGCAGTGCCCGGGTGACCGTCGAGCAGTCCGGCACCGCGCAGCGCCCGATCGTCGTGCTCGGCGGCGGCAAGACCATCACCGGCGGTATCACCGTCGAGGCGGATTTCGTGCAGATCGACGGCATTCGGGCCAACCGGCCGCAGGCTCCCGGCTTTTCGTTGACCGGCAACAACATCTCGGTCACCAACAGCATCGCGGCGGGCCCCCGCGACGGCGACGGTGACGGCATCCGGTTCTTCGGCTCCAACATCACGATCGCGCACAACACGATCTCCGACACGGTCGGTCAGGACAAGCGGCACGCCGACTGCATGCAGACCTTCGCCACCGATGAGAACCACCCGGCCAGCACCAACATCAAGATCGACAGCAACCGGTGCGAACGGATCGACAACATCTGTCTGATCGCGGAGGGACCGAACAGCGAGGCAGGTGACGGCAGCGGCGAGGGCCAGTCCACCCGGTTCCAGTTCACGAACAACTTCTGCGAGAACCGCGCGGGTCAGGCGGTCTTTCTCGACGACATCAGCGACGTGACGATCAGCAACAACGAGATCACCGGGAAGATCACCAAGGCGTTCGCGCTGCAGAACGAGGCGACCGGCGCCGTCATCAAGGACAACAAGATCAACCCGGCGATCGGCTACGAGGTCGGCATGGACGACTCCTCGGAGGACGGCTACGACGGCCCACCCCCGGGCGGAGCCCCCTGACTCTCCCATCGTGAGTGGCAAGGGCGTCTACCGCGAAGCGGCGCCGAAGGCGTAGACGCCATCGTGAGTGGCAAGGGCGTCTACCGCGGAGCGGCGCCGAAGGCGTAGGCGCTCGGAGCACTCACGACAGCTTTTCCGTCGTGAGTGATCCGGGCGCCTATAGGCGCCCTTGCCACTCACGAGTCGACGGCGAAGCCGAGATGCCTTGAAGCCGGGCACGGGCTAAGCCGGGTACGACGGCCGTGGTCCCGACCCCGTGCACAGAGCGCACAGCCCCGGGGTCCTCACGAGGGGGGTTACCGCATCAGGGGCTGGGGATCGCGGCGAATGTGTCCAGTGCGGTGCGCAGGTGCTCGCGCATCGTGTCGCTGCCCGTGTGGCCAGAGTCCTCGACGACGTGCAGCGTCGCGTCCGGCCACGCATTGGCCAGCTCCCACGCGGTGTCCACAGGGCAGCTCATGTCGAGACGACCGTGCACCAGCACACCGGGGATGCCGGCCAGCCGTCCCGCATCCCGCAGCAGCACGCCTTCCTCCAGCCACGCGCCGTGCGAGAAGTAGTGGGCGCAGATCCGGACGAAGGCCATCATCGCGGCCGGAGGCCGGTCGCTGTAGGTACCGCGACGACCGTTCGGTTCCGCCGAGATGACCGCGTCCTCCCACGCCATCCAGTCCACCGCGGCTTTGGCGCGCACCGAGGCGTCGGGACTTTCCATCAGCCGCGCGTATGCCGCGACCACGTCGTCGTCGGCCACCCCGGCACGGAACCGTTCCCAGGCCTCGGGGAAGAACCGGCCGACGCCCCGGTACAGCCAGTCGATCTCCGAACGCCGGGTCGTGGTGACCGAGGCGATCACCATCTCGGACACCCGTTCCGGGTACCGCTGCGCGTAGGCCAGCATCAGCGTCGACCCCCACGAACCGCCGCGCAGCAGCCAGCGCTCGATGCCGAGGTGTTCGCGCAGCAGCTCCATGTCGGCGATGAGGTGCTCGGTCGTGTTGACGCTCATGTCGGTGGCCGGGTCACTGGCGTGCGGGGTGCTGCGACCGCAGCCGCGCTGGTCGAACAGGACGGCGCGGTAGCGGTCCGGGTCGAACGCCCGGCGCATGTTCGCCGAGCAGCCCGACCCTGGCCCGCCGTGCACCATCAACGCGGGCTTGCCGTCCGGGTTCCCGCAGGTCTCCCAGTACACCTGGTTGCCGTCGCCGACATCCAGCATGCCGTGGTCGTAGGGCTCGGTCGGCGGACAGGGGTCGGTCATGCGCACACCCTTCAGATGAGGTTCCGGTGCCAGGTCAGCATCTCGCAGCGGGTGGCGAGCAGGGGGGCGAGCGGCGGATAGCTGGCCTCCACCGTCCCCCGGCTCACCACCCGGTAGCCCATCCGCGTGTACCAGGAGGCGAGGAAGTCCTTCGACGGATGGTTCCATTCCACCGGCACCAGCAACTCGAGCTGCATGATCTCCAGACCGTCGGCCATGGCTCCGGTCTCGGCGAACCGCACGAGCTGCCGGCCGATGCCGAAGCCTCGCCGGTCCGGGGCCGCGACGAGCATCCCGAACTCGGCGGTCCGCGAGTCCAGCTCGCGCAGCCGCATGGCGCCGACGATCTCGTCGTCCAGCAGGGCGGCCACGATCTCACCCGCGCCGACCAGACTCGTCATCTCCTCGACGGACGTCCGCGCGGCACCGAGCCGCCACAGGCCCTCCTCGGCGACGGCGTAGACCGTGTTGATCAGCTCGGTCAGCTGGGCGACGACGTCGGCGCTCGCCTCCGCCGGCACTACGGCGATCTCCACCGGGTTCCCCATGCGTTGACCCTATTGGGCGGCCGGATGGAGTATCCGAGGCCCGCGGACCAACTATTTGGAGAAACAACCATTGCAGCGTTCGCCCAGGTACGGGAGCCTTCGTCGATCGGCAGCTGAACCCTGGAGAGCAGGAGTGAGGACATGACCGACCACCAGCCACCCCGCATCGTCGACATCAACTGCGACCTCGGCGAGGGTTTCGGCAACTGGGTGATGGGCGCTGATGCGGACATCATGCCGCTGATCACCACCGCGAACGTCGCCTGCGGCTTCCACGGCGGCGATCCGGTGATCATGGGCAGAACCGTCGAGCTGGCCGACCAGCACGGAGTAGTCGTCGGCGCCCACCCCGGTTTCCACGACCTGGAGGGCTTCGGCAGACGGATGATCCCGCTGGATCCCGAGGAGGTCGCGGCGATCATCACCTACCAGGTCGGCGCGCTCACCGGTTTCCTGACGGCGCGGAACATGCCGTTGCACCACGTCAAACCGCACGGCGCGTTCTACGCCTACCTGCGCGACAACGAGACGGCGGGCGCGGCGGCCGCGGCGGCGGTGCACCGGATCGCGCCGGAGACGCTCGTCTACTGGCCGGCACCGGCGCAGGGCGCTGCGTTCTGCGAGGAGCTCGGCGCACTCGGTCACCAGGTGATCACCGAGATCTACCCGGACCTCAGCTACTCCCCCGAAGGCAAGCTGATCATCCAGCGGCGCAAGCTCAAGACCGATCTGGCGTTCGCGTCCTCGCAGGTCAAGCGCTTCCTGACCGAGGGAGTGGTGGCCGCGGAGGACGGCACGCCGATCCGGCACGAGGCGTCCAGCGTGTGCATCCACTCGGACGGGCCGAACGCGGTCGACGTGGCGCACACCGTGCGCGCGGCGATCACCGAGGTCGGTTCGTCCATCGCGGCGATCGGAGCCTGAGCCTCGTGAGTGCCCCCACCCGAACCGACCTGCAGCCGGACGAGAACGGCGTGCTCTACAGCCACGGCGGCGACGAGTGGATCGTCGCGCAGCTCGCCGAGTCGATGAGCCTGAACGCGCACCTGCGCGCCCAGGCCATCACCCGGCGGCTCACCGAGCTGAAGCTGCCGGGTGTGCTGGAGATCTGTCCGGCGAACGCGGCGTACATGCTGCGCGTCGATCCGGACGTGGCGCATCCTCGGGCGATCGTCGAGCGGCTGCGCGAGCTGGCCGACGAGGTCGGCGACGCGGAGGACTTCGTGCTGCAGACCCGGATCGTGGACCTGCCGGTGCTGTTCCGCGACGAATGGACGCACGCCGCGCTCATGCGGTTCCGCGACCGGCACCAGACCCCGGACCGCACCGACCTGGAGTTCGCCGCCGAGCTCAACGGCTACTCGACGGTCGACGAGTTCATCGCCGCGATCGTCGGGACGCCGTTCATCGTCTCCATGATCGGTTTCGTGCCCGCGGTGCCGTGGGGCTACCAGCTGGTGCCTCAGGAGCGGCAGATCGAGGTGCCGAAGTACGTGCGGCCGCGCACGTTCACCCCGGAACGCGCGCTGGGCTGGGGCGGCGGGTTCACCGCCATCTACCCGGTGGACGGGGCGGGTGGCTACCAGCTGTTCGGCATCTGCCCGGGTCCGATGGTCGATCCGGCGCAGCGACTGCACGACTTCGCCGACGGGTTCACCTTCCCCAGGCCCGGCGACCTGTTCCGGTACCGGCAGATCGACCGCGCCGAGTACGACGCGATCCGGAAGACGGTCGACGACGGGTCGTTCCGGTACCGGATCCGGGAGGTCGAGTTCGTGCCGAGCGACTGGTTCGCCGACCCCGAGGCCACGGTCCGCCGTCTGGAAGGAGCGCTCGATGCCGCTTAACGTGCTGCGCCCCGGGCTGATGACGACCGTGCAGGACGGCGGCCGGATCGGGCACTACCACCTGGGCATGCCGCCGTCCGGTGCGATGGACCGCTACGCCTACCGGGTCGGTGCGATGCTGGTCGGCAACGCCGACGGCGAAGCGTGCCTGGAGTGCACCTACTTCGGTCCGGAGATCGAGTTCACCGAGCCGACGTTGATCGCGGTGACCGGCGCCGACCTGCCCGCGAAGATCAACGGTTCGGTCGTGGACGGCTGGACGGCGCATCAGGTCAAGGCCGGTGACGTGCTGTCCTTCGAGTACCTGCGCGGCGGCGCGCGGGCGTACCTGTCGGTCGCGGGCGGCATCGACGTGCCGACGGTGCTGGGCAGCCGGTCCACCTACACGCTGATCGGCAGCGGTGGGCTGGACGGCCGTCCGCTGAAGGAGGGCGACCAGCTGAAGATCGGGACGCCCTCGGCGGACGCCACTGCGGGTGCCAGCGTGCCGGAACGGCTGCGCACCCGGCATCCGGCGCAGGTCGAGCTGCGGGTCGTCGTCGGTCTGTCCAGCTACCGGGTGCAGCCGGACAGCCTGGCCGCGTTCTTCGAGACGGACTGGCGGGTCACCCCGGACGCCAACCGGGTCGGTTACCGCTACCGGGGAGGCAGCATCGACTTCGTGCCGCGCACCCCACCCGCCGGAGCGGGCAGCGACCCGGCCAACGTCGTCGACATCGGCTACCCGATCGGCTCGATCCAGGTGCCCGGCGGTTCCGAGCCGATCGCGTTGCTGCACGACGCGGTGACCGGCGGCGGCTACGCGACGATCGCCACCATCATCAGCGCGGACCTGGCGGCCGCGGGCCAGTCCAAGACCAACGACGTCACCCGCTTCGTCGAGGTCACCCTGGACGAGGCCCTGCAGGCCCGAACCGAGGAATCCACCCGCCTATCCGAGGTCTCGAAGGCCCTCCGTGAGTGCTGAGTGGTTCCACCGCGAAGCGGCGCCGAAGGCGTAGCACCACTTGCCACTCACGACACGCTTTTAGTCGTGAGTGGCAAGTGGTGCTATGGGACCACTCAGCACTCACGGGTACTAGACGCAAGGAGCACACATGGCGCACACCGTGCAAGCCCCCTTCCCCGGCGTGTTCTACCGACGCCCCGACCCCGACTCCGACCCGTTCGTCACCGAGTCCGACACGATCGAAGCGGATACGGTGATCGGGGTCATCGAGGTCATGAAGATGTTCCAGGAGATCCGCGCCGAGCAGGGCGGCACGGTCGCCGAGTTCCTGGTGGAGAACGAGACCTCGGTGGACGCGGGCCAGCCGCTGTTGAGACTGACCTGATGCTGGGCAGGGTGCTGGTCGCCAACCGGGGTGAGATCGCGGTCCGGGTGATCCGGGCCTGCCGCGACCTGGGGATCACGTCGGTCGCGGTGTACTCCGATGCGGACTCCGAGGCGTTGCACGTCGAGCTGGCCGACGAGTCGGTTCCGATCGGGCCGGCGCAGGCGAAGAACAGCTATCTGGACGTCGCCAAGGTCGTCGAGGCCGCACGCGCAAGCGGCTGCGACGCGGTCCATCCCGGCTACGGTTTCCTGTCCGAGAACCCCCGGCTCGCGCGGGCCTGCACGGACGCCGGGATCGCGTTCGTCGGGCCGTCCGCCGAGGTGATCGAGCGGGTCGGGGACAAGGTGTCGGCGCGGGTCGCGGCGCGTAACGCCACCGTGCCTGTGGTGCCGGGCAGCGACCGGTTGGACGACGCCGAGGAGGCGCTGCGCTACGCGAAGGACGTCGGTTTCCCGGTGCTGCTCAAGGCCGCGGCCGGTGGCGGTGGGCGCGGCATCCGGCGCGTCGATGCCGACGACGAGCTGGTCGGGGCGTTCAAGGAGGCCTCCCGCGAGGCGCAGGGCGCGTTCGGTGACGGCGGGCTGTTCGTCGAGAAGCTCATCGATCCGGCGCGGCACGTGGAGATTCAGATCCTCGCCGACGGCGAGGGGAACGCGGTGCACCTGGGCGAGCGGGAATGCTCGCTGCAGCGCAGGCGGCAGAAGCTCGTCGAGGAGGCTCCGGCCCCCGGGCTGCCCGACCAGCCGCGCGCCGAACTGGGTGCGGCGGCGGTGCGGCTGGCGGGTGAGGTCGGCTATGTCGGCGCGGGGACCGTCGAGTTCCTCGTCGACCCTCGGGACTGGTCGTTCTACTTCATCGAGGTCAACGCCCGGATCCAGGTGGAGCACGGGGTCACCGAGCTGGTCACCGGGGTCGACCTGGTCGCGGCTCAGCTGCGCATCGCGGGCGGCGGCACGGTCGGCTTCGCGCAGGAGGAGCTGGACACACGGGGAACCGCGATCGAGTTCCGGATCAACGCCGAGGACCCGGAACGCGGCTTCTTCCCCTCGCCGGGCACGCTGTCGCTGCTGCGGCTGCCGTCCGGTCCCGGGGTGCGGGTCGACACCGGGTTCGAGACCGGCAAGGCCATCCCGCCGTACTACGACTCGCTGCTGGCCAAGCTCATGGTGTGGGCTCCGGACCGCAACACAGCGCTGGCCAGGGCCGACCGCGCGCTGTCCGAGCTGACCGTGGAGGGCGTCGCGTCGACCAGGGACCTGCACCGCCGGATCGTCGCCTGGGACGACTTCCGCGCCGCCACCTTCACCACGACCTCCCTGGAACACTTCCTGAACCCAGGATCGTGAGTGTTGAGTATGGCTATAGCCATACTCAACACTCACGAGGTGAGCAGGAGGGACAGGTAGATCTCGGCCAGGACCGGGGCCGCTCGCAGGTCGCGGCCCAGGAGGGTGCGGATTCGCTCCAGGCGGTGGCGCACGCTGTTCTCGTGGACGTGCAACGCGCGGGCCGTCGCCGGGACGCTGAGCGACGTCCCCAGGTAGTGCCGCAGCGTCTCGATCAGGAACTCCTGGCCGTTCAACGGCGCCAGCACGTCGGCCGCCCGCGCCGCGACCCGGTCCACCCCGGAGTCGAGCACGAGCCATTCCAGCAGGCCCAGCTCGTCGTAGCGGGCGATCGGTTCGCCGGGCAGCAGCCGTGCCCTGGCCAGTGCCAGCACCGCGTCCGCGCCGGAGGTACGCACGCCGTCCGGTCCGGTCGATTCCCGGCCGACGCCGACCGCCTCGGCCCCGGTGGCCTCACGCAGCTGCTCGGCGAGGTCCGCCGACGGTGACCAGACCATCAGACGGTCATCGACGCAGGTCAGCAAGTGCGGTACCCGTCGGACGGTGAGCAGCTGGCGTGCCGTGACGAGCGCGTCGGCCGGTTCGGCACAGCTCAGCGCGAGCACCCGGGCCGGCTCGTCGAGATCGATGCCCAGCGTCCGCGCCCGGTCCCTCGGCTCATCCTCCGAGGCCGGACCCAGCAGCCGCGCCAGCAGCTCCTGACCGGCCATCCGCCGCGCCGTCACCTCACCGGCGCGGACCCGCGCGACGCCCTCCAGGAGCTTCCCGACCATGATCAGCGCTCGCAGGATGAGCGGCACCGCGAGCGACCCCCGGGACACCTCCAGCAGCACCCAGAACAGGACCTCGCCGTCCACGGTCACCGCCGTGGCGAACAGCCCGTCCTCGTCGACGACCTCGACCGGCGGCCCGGTCAGCTCCACGCGCGCCAGCCGTCGCCATCGACGTGTCGCCTCGACCGTCGAGGTGGAGCTGAACACCGCGGTCCCGTCGGTGTGGTGCAGTGAGCTCCCGCAGTGCAGCAGCCGGGCCAGCCCGCCGACCAGCGCGGTCTCCGGTTCGGGCTCCCCGAGCGCCCTGACCAGGGTGTCGGTGATGACGGCCGACCGGCGGAACGCACGCAGGTCCTGGGACAGCACCGCCTCGTCGACCGCCCGCACGATCTCCCGGAACGGCGTCTCCTCGGGCACCTCGAACACCGGGAAGTCCCTCCTGCGCGCCTCGTCCAGCAGCGCGGGCGGCACGTC
Organism: Actinospineispora spinosispora DSM 44797; assembly: GCF_000429025.1. Lineage (GTDB taxonomy): Bacteria > Actinomycetota > Actinomycetes > Mycobacteriales > Pseudonocardiaceae > Pseudonocardia > Pseudonocardia spinosispora. Next base: position 278,736 of record NZ_KE386836.1, on the reverse strand, counting down.
CTCGAACACGATCCGCACACCGAACCCCAGCGCCACCGCGCCGCTCTCGGCCAGCTCGGCGATGAGCCCGCGCTGCGCGGCCTCGTCGCCAAGCAGCCGGATACCGGTGGTCAGCACGACCCATTGCGGCGGCACCCAGCGCGACGGGTTCGGTGCCTCGACGACGTGCGCGCCGAGCACGGTGCGCCGCGCCGTGTGAGCGTTGCTGACCAGCGGTCGTAACCCGAACTCGCGGTGCCCGAACACCTCGTCGAGGATCACCGGCACCTCCGGCATTGGAGAAAGCCACTGCCCGTCGGCAGCCTTGTTTCGGAATCAATCATTTCTTCGGCCAGGCTATCGCCGTTACGGTCGGTTCGTGAGCCGCGCAGAGAACCCGCTTTGGCACCCGTTCGCCTCGATGCCCCAGGTCCGCAGCAAGAAGCTGACGATCACCCGCGCGAAGGACGTCTGGGTGTGGGACGACGCGGGCACCCGCTACTTCGACGCGACCGCCGCGCTCTGGTACTCGAACGCCGGGCACGGCCGCACCGAGATCGTCGAGGCGGTCGCCGCGCAACTCATGAAGCTCGACGCGTACCAGATCTTCGGTGACTTCGCGAACGAGCCGGCCCTCGAGCTGGCGCAGCTGGTCGCCGACCGTGCGCCGATCGACGACGCGAAGGTGTTCTTCACCAGCGGCGGCGGCGACTCGATCGACACCGCCGCGAAGATCGCCAGGGCGCACTTCGCGGCCACCGGCCAGCCGGAACGCACGATCCTGCTGTCCCGCGACCACTCCTACCACGGCACCCACGGCCTGGGGACCTCGCTGGCCGGCATCCCGGCGAACCGGATCAGCGGCCCGTTCGTCCCCGACGTGCTGCAGGTCTCGCACGACGACGCGACGTCGGTGGAGAAGACCATCGTGGACGTCGGCCCCGAGCGGGTCGCGGCGTTCTTCGCCGAGCCGGTGATCGGCGCGGGCGGTGTCATCCCGCCGGCTCCCGGTTATCTGGAGGCCTGTGCGGACGTGTGCCGCCGTCACGGCGTGCTGTTCATCGCGGACGCGGTGATCTGCGGTTTCGGCAGGCTGGGCAACTGGTTCGGCATCGAGCGCTTCGGCATCCGCCCGGACCTTGCGGTGTTCGCCAAGGGCATCACGAGCGGTCACCAGCCGCTCGGCGGTGTGGTCGCGTCCGGCCAGGTCGCCGCCCCCTTCTGGGACGCGCCCGGCGCCCCGTTCCGCCACGGCCAGACCTACGCCGGTCACCCCGCCGCCTGCGCGGCGGGCATCGCCAACATCGCCCTGATGGAGCGGGAGGGCCTGCTCGACCGGGCACTGCAGCTGGAGGGTCCTCTGCTGGAGCGTCTCCAGACCCTGGCCGACCATCCGATGGTCTCCCAGGTCCGAGGTGGCACCGGTTTCCTGGCCGCTCTGGAGCTGGCTCCCGACCGCCTCGAGGCGACCCCCGGCCTGCCCGGCAAGGTGGCGGACGCGGTACGCGAGCACGGCGTCCTGGTCCGCCCGATGGTCACCTCGGTGGGCGTCTCCCCGCCCCTGACGGCAACCGAGGCCAACCTCGACCAGCTCCTGGACGCCTTCAAGGCAGGCCTGGACCAGGTCTGACCCCGTCCCCGCGAGTCGGGCACGCGAGCACACCAAGTCGGGAATCCAGCACACGACTTCATGCCAAAACGACCGACTCGGTGTGCTGAGAAGCCCGACTCGCGCAAAGCTCTTAAGCTGCGCGTGACATCCAGAAGCAGAGCCCCGAACGCAACCACAGCAAGGCCAGCAACAGCAAAGCCGACCACGGCAAAGTCGGCTCCGCGAGTCTGGAGAAGGAGTTCCGGCGAAGGCCGGCGTACTGAATGTCCGCACCCAGGCTCCCCAGCCGAACGGCGGCTCCCAGCGTGACAACAAGCGCGCGCTCAGCCGAGGAACGAGGCTTGTTTTTCTGGGAGTACCCCCGACGGCGAAGCCGAGGGGGTGGTCACAGAAAAACTCCGCGCGAAACAGGCCCAAAGGAACGAGCCATGAACTCAGAGGAACAAGCCGTCGTCGACACCGTTCGCGCGTTCGTCGACCGCGAGGTTCGGCCGGTCGCCCGGGAGCTGGAACACGGCAACACCTATCCCGAGAAGCTCATCGAGCAGATGAAGCAGCTGGGTATCTTCGGGCTGGCCATCCCGGAGCCATGGGGTGAGGCTCCGGTGTCGATGCCCTGCTACGCGATGGTCACCGCGGAGCTGGCGCGCGGCTGGATGAGCCTGGCCGGCGCGATGGGCGGGCACACCGTCGTGTCGAAGCTGCTGCTGCACTTCGGCACCGACGAGCAGAAGGACCGCTATCTGCCGAAGATGGCGACCGGCGAGATCCGGGCGACGATGGCGCTCACCGAGCCCGGCGGCGGCTCCGATCTGCAGGCGATGACCACGAACGCGCGCCGCGACGGCGAGCACTACGTCGTCAACGGGTCGAAGACATGGATCACCAACTCGCGGCGTTCCCAGCTGATCGCGCTCATGTGCAAGACCGACCCGAGCGCCGAGCCGAAGCACCGGGGCGTGTCGATCCTGCTGGTCGAGCACGGCCCCGGCCTCACGGTGTCCCGCGACCTGCCGAAGCTGGGCTACAAGGGTGTGGAGAGCTGCGAGCTGTCGTTCGACGACATGCGCGTGCCCACCGACACGCTGCTCGGCGGCACCGAGGGCAAGGGTTTCGCCCAGATGATGAAGGGCCTGGAGACGGGCCGTATCCAGGTGGCGTCCCGCGCGCTCGGCGTCGGCCGGGCCGCGCTGGACGATGCGCTGCGCTACGCCCAGGAACGGGAGAGCTTCGGCAAACCGATCTGGCAGCACCAGTCGATCGGCAACTACCTGGCGGACATGGCGACCAAGTGGACCGCGGCGCGCGAGCTGATCCTGCTCGCGGCCCGCAAGGCCGAGGCGGGCGAGCGGGTCGACATGGAGGCAGGCATGGCGAAGCTGTTCGCCTCCGAGGTGGCCATGGAGATCGCGCTCAACGCGGTCCGCATCCACGGCGGCTACGGCTACTCGACCGAGTTCGACGTGGAGCGGTACTTCCGGGACGCACCACTGATGATCGTGGGCGAGGGCACCAACGAGATTCAGCGCAACGTCATCGCCGCGCAGCTGGTCAAGCGCGGCGGCGTCGACTGATCAGGGTCGGCCGACGACTCCGCAACCTGAATTCACAGAACACTCTCAGGCTGGTCACAGCCCCGTTCGAGGGTGGTGAACTGTGACCCCCCGTGTCGCGCGCCATGCCCGGGAAGGGTGATGATGGGGTGTGGCCGGTGCGAGCCGGAGCACTCGAATCGCGGGGAGACTACGGACGAAGATGAGCAGTGGCGCCGGACTCCTGAACCGATCCGGTCAATCAGGCGGAGCACCACCTCCTGGTCGACCGGACGTCGCACCCCGATGGGCCCATCGCGGTCTGGGTGCGGCCTCGATCCTGGTTGCGGTCGTCGCCCTGATCACCGCGACGAGTGGGCCCGGCGCGGTGAGCAGCACACTGGCGGACAAGCCCGAGGCACCGCCGCCACCGCAGGCCGTCGTGGCGATCCAGTCCGGTACGACCACCCCGATCAACCCGGCGACCCCGATCAACGTCGCCGTCCAGCACGGCACGCTGCAGAACGTCCAGGTCACCGACACGAAGACCGGCAAGAAGATCGACGGCCAGCTGGCCGCCGACTCGGCCAGCTGGGGCACCACGGTCGGGCTCAGCTACGCCGACAGCTACCAGATCGACGCCACCGCGATCGGCCCCGACCACCAGGTCGTGCACCAGACCGGCACGATCACCACGATCAAGCCCGCGATCCAGGCGTACCCGTCGTTCATCCCCGCGCCCAGCCAGAACAACGTCGGCGTCGGCCAGCCGCTGGTGGTGAAGTTCGACCACCCGGTGACCGACAAGGCCGCGGCGGAGAAGGCGCTGACCGTGACGAGCAGTCCGGAGCAGGCAGGCGGCTGGTACTGGATCTCGCCGAGCGAGGTCCACTACCGCCCGCAGGTCTACTGGCAGCCGAACACGACGATCAACCTGACCGCCAACATGTTCGGCGTCGACCTGGGCAAGGGCACCTTCGGCGAGACCAACCGGTCCGAGACGGTCAAGGTGCACGACTCGTGGATCGCCAAGGCCGACGGCAAGTCCGAGACGATGAACATCTACCAGAACGGCAACCTGGTCAAGACGATGCCGATCAGCCTCGGCTCGGCGAAGTACCCGTCCCACGTCGGCCCGCACATCGTGTCCGACAAGCAGCCGACGATGACCATGGACTCCTGCACCTACGGCGTCTGCGAAGGTCAGGCCGGCTACTACAAGGAGAAGGTCGACCAGGACGTCCGCATCTCCAACGACGGCGAGTTCGTCCACTCGGCACCCTGGTCGACGGGCCAGCAGGGCGACTCGAACGTCTCCCACGGCTGCGTGAACCTGAGCCCCGCCAACGCCAAGTGGTTCTTCGACCACTTCAACGTGGGCGACGTGGTCGAGATCACGAACAGCGGCGGCCCCCCGCTCCCCGTCTACGACACCTACGGCGACTGGGAACCCACCTGGGACCAGTGGCAAGCCGGAAGCGCTGTGCATTAAAGCCTGTTTCGCGCGGAGTTTTTCTGTGACCACCCCGGCTCGCGTAAACGCTCGCTGGGGTGCTCCCAGAAAAACAAGCTCCTTCGTCGCCAAGCGCGCGCTTGTCTGGTCGCGTTCTGCTTCGCCCGTTGCGTTCTCTGCAGTGCTTCGCACTGAACCCCCTTGCGGGGAGACTTGCGGAGCCAGCTGTGTGGGTGGCGTGATCCCGCGGTGTTTTCATGATCACCACGGCGTGGTGGCTGTTTTTCGCGCTGAGATCAGCCATGGGGCCGTGGTGATCATGGAAACGGGCGACGCCGCGCACCGTGTGGTCACCCAACCTGTGCACTGCACCCCCTGGGCGCGGCGCAGCCGTGGCCGCCTTTGGCTCCGCAGACTCCCCCGTCCCCGCGATCCTGGCCTGCACTTGGCGTGGTCGGGCGGTGTCAACCCTGAAACCTCGCCCCCGAACATCGGACAGCCGCGCAGACCAGCGAGGCCGGCGAAGCCGGGGGTTGATACCGCCCGACCACGCCAAGACACTCGATGGCCAGCGGGGACAAACCACTGCACCCCGATGGCAAGCCGGGGACGAGAACTAAGCGAACGCCTCCGCAATACTGAGGCTGTCCTCGTAGACGTGGTACCGGGTGATCAACCCGTCCTCCACCGTGATCCGCAACGCGCAGTGCGCCGTGTAGCCACGACCGGTGGCCCGAGCGGTCTGGCGGATCTCGGTGAGCAGTACGGCATCGACCCCATCGACGAGAACCGTCGGCACGACAGGCGCCCGACCGTCCGGCCCGTGGTGGGCGACCAGCTCACGGAACAGCTCGGCCATGTCCGCCTTGGTCGACCGGTCCCGGATCCACGGCGTCGCGGGGTACTCACGCGCAGGCCAGTTCACCAGCCAGTCGACCTTGTCCGCGAACAGCTCCGCCGCCCCTTCCGCGTCGCCAGCACCGAGCCTGGCGAGAAACGCCGAGGCGACGGCCCGAGTGCTGGTCGCCGGAACGATCGGAACAGCGAACTGGACGTCTCGCACGATCCGGCCGGAGTCGTCGAGCTCGGCGAAGATCACGCCGGTCCAGAGCAGGTCGCCGCCTCCGGACGGCAGCATGTGCGTCCGGAAGGTGATCATGTTGCTGTGCGTCGAGGCGTCCTCGGCGGAGACGAAGACGTGTCCGGCACCGGCGACGAACTGCTCGTATGCGCTGGTCACGCGCGCTTCCAGCTCCTGATGGCCCCGGTACTGGACCGATCCGAGCACCTCGACGCCGTCAGGCGCCCACAGCCCGGCGACCAGAGCGCGCCGGGCGTCCGGGTCGGGCTCGTTCCACACGGAGACGTAGCGGTTGACGAAGGATTCGATCTCGAAAGGAGGCATGGCCACACGCTAAGACCGGTTCACTGCCATCTTCTGTCAGTGGGAACCGCCTCGGGTAGAACGAGGTTGGCCGCGCCGTCGACGGTCAGGACCGAGCCGGACAGGTACGTCGACTCGTCGCCGACAAGGAACGCGATCGCGTCGGCAACCTCGGACGGGTTGCACAGCCGCCGCAGCGGGAACCATTCGGCGAGCTCGGCGCGGCCGGACTGCTCGGCCCAGCGGTGCTCGTTGCGGGGTACCGGGACGAAGCCGGGGCGCACGACGTTGCAGCGCAGACCGACCCGCCCGAGCTCCACGGCCGCGACCCTGGCCAGCGCTTCGAGCGCGGCCTTGCCCATGGCGTAGGCGGCCTGGCCGGGCACCACTCCGGCGGCCTGGACCGAGCTGACCAGCACCGCCGAGCTGGGGCCCTGCGCACGGCCGGCGAGTGCCCTGATCGCGGAGTGCGCGGACACCGCACCCAGGTCCAGCGCCCACATCAGGTCCTCACGGTCCTGGTCGAGCAGCGCACCCCGGTGTTCGGCGAGCACGCAGTGCACCAGCCCGGCCACCGGGTGCCCGCCGAGTGCTTCGAACGCGTTGTCGAGCGCCATCTCCTCCCGGGCGTCGCCGACCACCGGGACGCACCCGGGGCCGGCCAGCTCCTTGACCCGAGCGTCGACGTCCAGCGCCGCGACCACCCAGCCGTCGGCGATCAACCGCCGGACGGTGGCGGCTCCGATGCCACCCGCCGCCCCGATCACCACTGCTCCCCGACTTGTCACTGTGTTCCCTTTTCCCTCACCTGCCGCGACTGCATCACGTCGCACCTATTAGATACTTGCAACTACAGGCGCTTCTTTCGGGTCGGTGTCCAGCTGCCGTCCCGGATTCGTTCCGCCGACCCGACCAGCTCGGCCCGCTCCGGGTGCTCGCCGAACATGAACTCCAGCGGTAGCGCCGAGCCGGTCCGTTCCATCACCGCGGCGCTCGTCGAGGTGGCCACCGGCCCGCTCGGGTTGTGCAGCGAGACCTCGGCGCCGTGCCGCGCGGCCGAGGTGGCCAGCGCGAACGCCCTCGACGGGCCACCCGCGTGCTTGATGTCCGGCAACACCACGTCCAACGCCCCGGCACGCAACGCCGGCACCGCCTCGGCTATCGAGTCGAGCCGCTCACCACCGGCCAGAGGACAGCCGACGACCTCCCGGATCCGGGCCAGCCGGTCGACCCGGTGCAGTTCGGCTGCGTCCTCCAGCCAGGTCAGGTCGAGCTCGGCCAGCGCGGGCAGGATCGTGTCCAGCTCGCCGTCGTCGAGCAGCTCGTGCACGTCGACCATGAGCCCGACCGAACCGCCGATCTCGGCACGTACCGCTCGCGCGCAGTCCAGCCCGGCCCGCGCCCGGTCCGCGCCGGTCAGACCGTCGAACGGCGCGAGCTTGACCCAGCCGAACCCGTCGGCGACCGCGCGGCGCGCCAGCTCGGCGAACCCGTCCGGGGTGCGGGTCACCGTGGCACGGTTGATGTTCGCGTAGAGCCGCACGGGCCCGCTCGCCCGCCACCCGTCGGCCTCGACCGCGGTCAGCACCCCGCCGGCCACCGTTCGCCTGCCGAACCGGTCGGCGGCACCGACCCACCTGTCCAGTCGCTCGGCCACCTCGGCCAACGGCACCGAGACCAGCAGCGACGCGAGCTCGTCGACCCAGCCGGCGACCGAGGGAAGCGAGCCGGCGTCGGAGCACTCACCCCGGCGGACGGTCCCGTCGGTCGTGGTCAGCGAGAGCAGCAACCAGGTGGTGCGCGCCGACACCCGGACCGGGTCCAGCTTGAGAAAGCGGACTAACGGCGGCTCCATCAGCGCGGCACCCCGAGCGGCACCGGCTCCCAGCCGACCGGGTCCTCGTAGTAGCTGGTCAGCACGGTCGACGCGGCGGCGGTGACCAACGGGTGACGGCCCAGCCCGGACGGCACGATCGTCTCCGGGTCGGCCTGGTCCCCGACGATCCGCGCCGCGGCGGCCCGGACATCGGACAGATGGGCGGGCACGGCGAGCAGTCCACCGCCGACGACGACCCGCGAGGGCGACAGCAACGTCATCACCTGCCCGATCGCCGAGCCGACCAGCGCCGCCCTGCCGCGCAGCAGGTCGTCGGCGACCCTGCCCCGCCAGGTCCGGTCGCGCTGCGCGGTCTCGGCCAGCTCGGGAAGTCCCCGGTCCTCGTGGAGCACACCGGCCAGCCGGGCGTGCGCGAGCACCGACCGGTCGGTGGCGACCTCACCGATCCGCAGGTGGCCGTTCGGCCCGGGCACCACCAGCTCGGCGAACGACCCGGCACGCACCCGCCCGTCGATCGCGAGCCCCAGCTCCAGCACGTTGCCGACGAACAGGTAGGCGATGTCGGACTCGGTGCGGGCCGCGCCGAACAGCAGCTCGGCGCGCGTCTCGGTCAGCACGTGGCTGTCCACCAGGATCGGGCGGTCGACGAGCTGCGCCAGTTGCTCACGCAGTGCCACGTCACGCCAGCCGAGCAGGTCGTTGCGCAGGACCACGCCGCTCTCGGCATCGACCTGACCCCCGGTCGTCGCCCCGATCCCGATCACCGGTCCCGGAGCGGATCCGACCAGCTCACGCACCATCTCGGCGGCGGCGACGATCAGCTCCTCGGGCGCACCGGGATCGCGCCGGTGCACGAGCTGCTCGACGTAACGGCCGCGCAGGTCGGTCAGCCCGGCGGTGGTGTGTCGCAGCCCGAAATGCACGCCGACCGCGTACCGCGCGTCGCCGACCAGGTCCAGCGGGGTGCGGGGACGGCCGCTGGACGCTCCGCGCGCGGCGAGCTCGGTGATCAGTCCGGCGTCCAGCAGCGGCGCGGTGATCCGGGTGACCGAACCCTGCGTCAGCTCGAGGCACGTGGCCAGCTCGGCACGGGACATCGGCTCGCCGAGCAGCAGCCGCAGCACCGCCGCGCTGTTCGTGCTGCGCGCCTGCACCGGTCGCGCCCCCCTGATCAGACCCCGTGAGTGAGTTGGGCTGTCCGGGCAGCCGAACTCACTCACGGGTGCCACCGGCCTGTTCGAGCTCCTTGCCGGTCGTCGCCAACCAGGGTGAGCCCACCACGATCAACACGCAGAGCAGGTAGGCGCAGGCATAGAAGAACACGGTAGTCAGGCCGAAGCGGGCCAACAGCGTCGGCACCAGCACGACGTTGAGCGCGATCGCCAGCCGCGTCATGCACTGCGCGACACCCGAGCCCAGACCGCGCACCGCGGTCGGGAACGCCTCGACGCTCCACACCCAGGACAGCACACCCGGGCCGAACCAGGTCAGCAGCGAGTAGCAGACGAAGAACCCGACCAGCGCCGCCGTGGAGGTCGGGCCGAGCACGGCGATGCCCACGCCGGCCGCGAACACGCCGAGACACGTCCAGATGCCCATCGTCCGCCGGTTGACGCGGTCGATGATCACCGAGCCGCCGAGCACCGCGAGCAGCCCGACGACGAATCCGGCGAGAGAGAACAGCAGGGTGTTCTGTCGGCCGATCCCGGTGCTGTCCAGCACCAGCGGCCCGGCGACCGTGGCCACCGCGCCGCCGAAGGCCTGCAGCGCGAAGAACCCGGTCACCGCGAGCAGCCGGCGACCGGTCCGTCCGGTCAGCAGGTCCCGGTAGCGCCCCGCCTCCGGCCGGCGTTCCTCGGCAACCGATGGGGCCAGCTCCAGCATGGCGAACACCCGGCGCGCTTCGTCCTCGCGCCCGCGAGACTGCAGCCAGCGCGGCGACTCCGGCAGGAACTGCCTGGCCAGCAGGACCATCGCGGCCGGGATCGCGGCCAGTCCGAAGAGCCACCGCCAGGTCTCCTCCCCGGTCAGCGGACCGAGCAGCAGCGCGAGGATCACCGAGGCGATCGCGCCGGACAGCCACATCATGTTCGGCAGGCTGCCCGCCACCCGACCGCGCCTGCTGTCCGGTGAGATCTCGGCGAGGAAGGCGTGCGAGGTCGGGATGTCCATACCGACCGCGACACCGATCACGAACCGCGCCACCATGAGCTGCCAGAAGTTCGTCGCGAACGCGGCGGCGACGGAGGCGAACACGAAGAACACCAGGTTGATCATGAAGATGACCCGGCGACCGAACCGGTCGGACAGGTCGCCGAACACGACGAGCCCCAGCGCGGTCCCGATGAACGCACTCGCGCTGACCAGCCCGACCTGCGCGGCGCTGAGCCCGAAGTAGGGTTTGAGGAACAACATCGCGGCGCCGATGACCAGCAGGTCGTAGCCGTCGATGAACTCGCCGAACGCGACGATGCGTCTGGTCCAGTTCTTGGCGAAGCTGGCCCGGGCCGGTGAGTTGCGTGCCTCGGTCGACGACATGGGACCCCCGATTACTTGTCACTGGCAAGTGAAAACCGATGATCAGCCGACCGCAACCGCTGGACTCCCCGGACCCGCTAGCGGCGCGCCCATCGCACGGGCGTCCGGGCCTCGTCCCGCACTGTCGCCAGCTCCAGCTCCCTGCCGGTGGTGGCGAGCCACGGTGACGCCGCGACCAGCGCGACACACACCAGGTACGCGCACGCGTAGAACAGCACGGTGGTCAGACCGAAATGCGGCAGCAGCAGGGGCACGAGCACGACGTTGAGCGCGATCGCCAGCCGCGTGACGCACTGCGCGATACCCGACCCGAGTCCACGCAGCTGAGTGGGGAACGCCTCGACACTCCACACCCAGGACAGCACACCAGGGCCGAGCCAGGTCAGCATCGAGTAGAGCACGAAGTAGAGCACCAGCACCGACGGCGACTGCCGCCCGACCGTCGCGATGCCCAACCCCGCGATGAACACTCCGAGACAGGTCCAGATACCCATCGCCCTGCGGTTGACCCGGTCGATGATCATCGCGCCGCCGAGAACCGCGAACATGCCGACGACGAACCCGGCCAGCGAGAAGACCAGGATGTTCTGCCTGCCCAGGCCGGTGCTGTCCAGCACGATCGGCCCCGCCACCGTGGCTATCGCGCCACCGAAGGACTGCAGTGCGAAGAACGCGGTGACCACCAGCAGCCTGCGCAGCATCGGCCCGCGCAGCAGGTCCCGGTAGCGCCTGCTCAGCGGCTCCTGCGCCCGCCCCTTGGCGCTCGGCGGTTCGAGCTCGAGCAGGCTGAAGATCTGCTGCGCCTCTTGCCCCCGTCCGTGCGCGAGCAACCAGCGCGGCGACTCCGGCAGCATGTGCCGCATCACCAGCACGCACACCGCTGGCACCGAGGCGAGCCCGAACAGCCACCGCCAGGTCTCGTCGCCGAACACCGGACCGAGGGAGAGAGCGAGCACGACCGACACCGTGGCGCCGGCCAGCCACATCATGTTCGGCAGGCTGCCCGCCACCCGGCCACGCCTGCTCCTCGGCGCGATCTCGGCGAGGAACGCGTGCGAGGTCGGGATGTCCATACCGACCGCGACGCCGATCAGGAACCGCACCACCATGAGCTGCCAGAAGTTCGTCGCGAACGCGGCGGCGATCGAGGTGAACACGAAGCACACCAGGTTGATGATGAATATGACGCGTCGTCCGAATCTGTCGGACAGATCGCCGAACACCACCAGGCCGAATGCGGCGCCGATGAACGCAATCGCACTGACCCAGCCGACCTGAGCGGCACTGAGCCCGAAATACGGCTTGAGGAACAGCATGGCGGCACCGATGACCAGCAGGTCGTAGCCGTCCATGAACTCACCGAGCGAGACGACCCGCTGCGTCCAGCTCCTGGCGAAACGTGCGCCGGAGGCGGTCAGGCCAGCAGAGTGCCGCGACGAACCCATGCGGGATCGCTCTCCTCTCCCCCGACGTCGATACCGGCTGCCTTCCCCTGCGGCCGACGACCAACATCGCCTGAAGTGCTATAACGTATGTAATCCCTCGAAAAGGGTATTCCCTACACCTCAGTCTTGATCAGTAACGACTTTGTCACAAGAGACAAAACCTCCTGTTCAATGTGTCTTAAGGCTCACAGTGCTCACCTGGCAACACGGGTATCTCCAGCACCAACGAGCTGGTGCGGACGGCGAGCACGGAGGCGGGCCAACCACGCGTCGAAGACGGTCGTTCACCCACAGATCAGGACACTCAGCCGCGCCACACCCGAGCGCGACTCATTCCGCCGATGCTCCACCACGCGAAGGATCAAGGTGTCGCGCGGACCGAGTGGGTCGACCCCGTGACTCATTGATGGGCGAGGTGGAGGCTGTTCTCCCAAGCGTCTTCGCCGCCTGTTCTATCAGGAACCTCTAGGCGGGCTTCTTAGCCTCACTTTAGTTCACCGTTCGAATCAACCCCCGCGTCGGAGCCGGCGAGAGACGCCGAACACTCGGGGTGACCGCGTCACGCGGAGCCGTCGAGCGCTCCGCGGCGCCGGGATCGTCCGGTTTATCCGGACAAGTCGCCGATATAAGTACCACTATGGTGTGAATCACCGGGTCGAGCTCAGGTCTACCTCAGACGCTGCCGCACTGCGCTCGGAACCGTGGCCAACCGTCCCATCCGCCACACCGGTTCACCCACATCGGCCACTCTGACGGTCGTCGTGTCGCACTTGCCGTAACTCCGCGTCACGAACAGTCGACGTAATGCCCCGTGGTCGCGCCGATTCACCGAACCCGCAGTTCAGCGCGGTCGCCCCACACCCGGCACTCGGCCATTCTCCCAATCGTCGGCGCATCTGCGACTGCACATGCATGGCAGTAGACGCCGATCGCGCACCGGCCGCCACGTGCGGTGCGAGGTATCCGCCGTGACTGTCGGCCGACCCGGCGCGCACAACGGTCAGGGCCCTGTCGATCAGGTCGGAGGGTGCCGATCGAGACCGCGAGAGCCCGGCTTTAGTTCAGATCGACGATTGCGTCCCTCGTCTTGGCATGGTGATATAACGGCGAAGCATCCGAACTGGAAGATTCCCTAGGAACAGCCACCGAAACGCCCGACCCATCACGCAGAGCAAGTGCGTCGGCCCCATCGTCGCGTCCGTGACCGGGAGTGCGTTCGCCCAGTTCAGCGGTGACGTTCAGTGTTCGGAGCAGTGATTGAGTGCACCTTGACATGAATTGAACCGTTTGAACAGACTGCACGCAAAACTTGCCCGGCCGAACCACATGGAGCGCCCCCGCAGCGTTCGATGGCAGCCCTGCCCCTCCAGGAAGGACCGCGGACATGCGAGTCGGACTACCGACCACGGATGAGCTCCAGCCGAGCGGCAAGCACAGGCTGAGGAGCAACTCCCTGTCCACCGGGGGGATCGTTTTCCTGGTGGTCTCCGCCGCCGCTCCGCTGTCCATCCTGTCCGGCTTCGGACCACTCGCGATCTCCGTGGGTGGCGTCGGCGCGCCGGTCAGCTATCTCGTGGCCGGCGTCGTTCTGTCGATCTTCGCGGTGGGCTTCACGAAGATGACCAGACACGTCAAGGGCGCGGGCGCGTTCTACGCCTACATCGCGCGGGGCATGGGGTCCCCGATGGGACTCGCCGCAGCGGTGCTGGCGCTGGTCAGTTACAACGCGTTACAGATCAGCCTCTATGGATTACTGTCCGTGCAAGTTCATGACACACTGCTCGGTTTCGGCCTGGAAGTGCCGTGGCCGTTCATCGCGATCGCCGCGATCGTCCTGGTCTGGGCACTGGGCTACCGGGGCGTCAACGTCGGCGCGAAGGTCCTCGCCGTGCTGCTGACCGCCGAGACCTCGATCCTGCTGCTGATGGCGTTCGGCGTGGTGGCACACGGCGGAGCGCACGGCCTCGACACCGCGTCGTTCACCCCGCACGCCATCTTCACCCCCGGCGTCGGCGCCGCACTGTGCTTCGGATTCGCCGCGTTCATCGGTTTCGAGTCCACCGCGCTGTACCGCAAGGAGGCCCGCGACCCGGCGCGCACCATCCCCAGGGCCACCTACATCGCGGTCGGCGGCATGGCGCTGGTCTACGGGTTCATCATGTGGACCGCGATCCAGGCCTTCGGCAGCGCCAACGCGGTGCAGACCGCCTCGTCGAACACCACCGAGATGTTCTACATCGTGGTCCAGAAGTACGTGGGTTCCTGGGCCTCGGACGCCATGCACCTGCTGATCATCACCAGCATCTATGCCGCGCAGCTGGCCTTCCACAACGCGATCAACCGCTACATCTACGCGCTGTCCGAGGACCGGGTCCTGCCCGGCTGGATGGGCGCGGTGCACCCCCGGTTGCACTCGCCCTACCGCGCCGGTCAGTGCCAGAGCCTGCTCGCGCTGCTGGTGGTCGTGGTGTTCGCGGTGTTCAAGCTGGACCCGTACAACAACCTGGTGCTGTGGGTGAACAGCCCCGCCGTCGTCGGTCTGATGGCGCTGCAGGCCCTCACCGCGGCGGCCGTGGTCATCTTCTTCGTCCGCAACAAGCTGGCCAACACCTCATGGCTGACCGTGCCGGCCGCCGTGACGGCCACGATCCTGCTGACCGGCGCGACCCTGCTGCTGGTCCGCAACATCAACCTGATCACCCACGCCGGCCCGACGATCAACGCCATCCTGGTCGCCATCACGCCGGCGAGTCTCATCCTCGGCGTGCTGCTGGCCTGGCGGCTGCGTGCGCTGCGACCTGACGTCTACGCCACGGTCGGCCACGACGTCGACGAGCTCCGCCAGCCCGTGCACCGCCTCGCCGTGCACCGACGGCGGATCGCACCCGGAGCCGCCTGAATGGCCCACGAACCCCCAGCGGCAGGTAGCTGATCGGCCGGCATCCGCTGCTCGGCACCCCGCCGATGCCGGCCGATCACCACCACGCTGTTCCCCTTGCTCGTCCCGGAAGGACGCCGAACCCATGAACATTGAGGCCGTATACCGTATGGAGGCGAGGTGAGCGCACCCATCGAGCTGGTCACCGCCCCGCCCTCGGTCCGGACCCTGATGCCCGCCGAATGGCGACCACACACCCGCACCTGGATGGAGTTCCCGGTCGCCAGCGCCATCTACGGCGACGACGACTCCCCCGCGCTCAACCAGGCACGCCGGGCATGGTCCGCGGTCGCCAACACCCTCGCCGGGTACGAGGCCGTCGCGATGCTGACACCTGTCGAGCACTTCGGCCTCGCCCGCCAGATGCTGGTCCCCGGGGTCAAGCTGTGTCCCGCCCGTCCGCAGAGCGCCTGGCTGCGTGAGTCCGGGCCGACCTTCGTGCACACCGAGCACTTCTCGATGCGCGCCGTGAACTGGCGGTTCAACGGCTGGGGCTCGGAACGCTGGCTGAACTGGGACACCGAGAAGCAGGTCGCGGCCGACGTCGCCCGCACCGCCGGAGTCCCGACGTACGAGTCACCGCTGGTGCTCGAGGGCGGCTCGATCCAGGTCGACGGCGAAGGCACCGTCCTGCTCACCGACACCGTGCAGCTCGACCCGCACCGCAACCCCGGCTGGACCCGTGCCCAGGTCGAAGCCGAGGTGCACGCCAAGCTCGGAACGACCAAGGCCATCTGGCTGCCCCGGGGGCTGGCCAGCCAGAACCCGGTCACGACGACCGGCGGACAGATCGACATGGTCGCGGCGTTCGTCCGGCCCGGTGTCGTCCTCGTCCACAACCAGTCGGACCCCGGCCATCCCGACTACGCGGTCTGCCGCGAGGTCGCCGAGGTGCTCAGCGACTCGACCGACGCACGAGGACGACGCCTGTCGGTCGTACAGATGCCGGCGCCCCGGCGCACCCGCGAGTCGGCCCACCTGCCCAGCGGGTACTCCTACGTCAACCACTACGTGGCCAACGGCGTCGTACTGGTCGGGGTGTTCGACGACGAGCACGACAGCCTCGCCATCGAGATCCTGCGCCGCGTCTACCGGGGGCGGGAGATCGTCGCCCTGGACGCGCGTGACCTGTTCGCCTTCGGCGGCGGAATCCACACGGTCACCCTGCAACAACCCGCCCCCCTGCGAGTACGCGCCTCGAGCGCCGAACGCCACCTCCTCAGAGGAGCCCGCCCCTCGTGAGTGGCAAGGGTGTCTACCCCGGAGGGGCGCCGCAGGCGTAGGCGCTCGGAGCACTCACGACAGGTTTTTCGTCGTGAGTGATCCGGGCGCCTATAGGCGCCCTTGCCACTCACGAGTCGACGGCGAAGCCGAGATGCCTTGGAGCCGGGCACGGGCTAAGCCGGGTACGACGGCCGTGGTCCCGACCGCGTGCACCGAGTGCACGGCCTCGGGGTCCTCGTGAGTGCTGAGGCCGCCTATAGCCGCTCTGCGCCCCTTCGGGGTAGACGGCCTCATCACTCACGAGGGGTTTAGGGCTGCTACTGCTGCGACTATTTCCGCGTTGTCGGACTGGAGTTGGCGCAGCCAGGCCACGTCGTTCAGGGGGTACTGGTTGATCAGCAGCAGGGTTTGCTCGGTGTTCGCCACGTCCGCGTAGGCCTCGGCGATCGCGTCGTGGATTCGTACCAGCATCGTGCGCTTCGCGTCGTCGCTGGACAGCTCGGGCGCCTCCAGGAATCCGACCGGACGCACTGACTTCGCGCCCAGCTCGTCGCAGAGCTCACCGTCCTGGGCGATGTTCTCGGCGGGCGTCTCGCGCAGGAAGATGCGCGTGTCCGGGAAGTGGTAGGCCCCGTCGATCGCCTCGGTGATCGTCCTCATCATCTTCTGCTTGGCCTCACGGTGGACCCCGGTCGGGACCTCGAGCATCAACAGCGGCATGTCTGCCTCCACGTTTCGATTGGTAGTCGTACTATACAACTAGCTAGTCGGAAAAAACAACTGCAAACTCTGAGAAACCTACATCTGCTGGTAGACTGGGTGCATGGCAGGCAAGCGCAAGTACGACGACGGGTGCGCGGTGTCCCACGGGCTCGATCTGGTCGGCGAGCGGTGGGCCCTGCTGATCGTCAGGGAGCTGTTGCTCGGCCCCAAGCGGTTCACCGACCTGCGCGGCGGACTGCCCGGCGCGAGTGCCGACATGCTCACCCAGCGGCTGCGCGAGCTGGTCGAGAGCGGCGTCGTCGAGCACCGCAAGCTGGCGCCACCGAGCGGGGCGTGGGTGTACGAGCTGACCGAGTGGGGCGCGGAGCTGGAGCCGCTGGTCACCCTGCTCGGACGATGGGGCAGCCGATCACCGGGCATGCGCGGCGACGCTCCCCTCGGTGTCGATTCACTCGTACTGTCGCTGCGGGCGCTGTTCGACCCCCGCTCGGCGGGCGGGTTCGAGGCGACGATCGGGTTGCGACTCGGTGAGCACGAGTTCCGGGTGCGCATCGAGCACGGAACGATCGCGCTGAGCAGGGCGGAACTCTCAGGCAGCGCTGTGAGACTGGACACCGATGTCCAGACACTGTCCGCGCTGCTGCGCGCACAGCGAGTGCTCGACGAGGCGATTCACGCCGGTGACCTGGTACTGACCGGCGACCGCGCGGTCGCCGAACGGTTCCTCCGGCTGTTCCCGCTGCCGACACCGGCAGGCAGCGGGGCCACCCTGCGGGGATGATCGGTGCCATGACCGCGCCACCCGTGCTGAACATCGTCGACGTCGATTTCGTCCGGGACGGACGGGCGATCCTCGCCGGCATCGGGCTCACCGTCGCCGCCGGCCAGCACTGGGCACTGCTCGGCAGCAACGGCGCCGGCAAGAGCACCCTGCTCAGCATGTGCGGGGCGATCGCCCACCCGACGCGGGGCACCGTCGAGGTGCTCGGCTACCGGCTGGGCCGGGTCGACATGCGCCAGCTGCGCGGCTGGATCGGACACGTCGACCCCCGCCAGCCGCTGGATGCGCGACTCAACGTGGAACAGGCCGTGCTGACCGGCGTCACCGGCTCCAACGGCTGGGTGCCCCGGTGGAAGCCGACCGAGACGGCGCTGCGCAGGGCCGATGACCTGATGGAGCTGCTCGGCGTCGCCGCGCTGCGCAACTCCACGCTGGCCACGCTGTCGCAGGGTGAGCGGGGCCGCATGCTGGTCGCCCGCGCGCTCATGCCGGAGCCGCACCTGCTGCTGCTCGACGAGCCGAGCACCGGTCTCGACCTCGCCGCGCGCGAACGGCTGCTGACCTCGCTGGACACACTGCGCGCCGAACATCCGCGGCTGGCCAGCGTCCTGGTCACCCACCACCTGGAGGAGCTGCCGGCGAGCACGACGCACGCGATGCTGCTGCGCCACGGGGAGGCGATCCACGCCGGACCCGTCGACGACGTCCTGACCAGCGAGAACGTCAGCGCGTGCTTCGAGCACCCAGTCCTGATCAAGCGGTCGCTGCGCCGCTGGACCGCGCAGGCCCAGCCGGTCGACCACGCCGATCTGCCCGACTGGCAGGCCGACGACCCGAACCCGCTACATCGCTGAGCAGCCAACCGATAGCGTTCACCGGGTGCCGGACTCTGGAACACGCGCCTGTGCGACCCGAGACACGCCCGGATGGGCGCTGGCGTTACCCCGCAAGCGGATGGCGACGACGGTGCTGTTCACCGACGGCGAGGGGCGACTGCTGCTCGTCGACCCGACGTACAAGCCGGACTGGGAACTGCCCGGCGGGATGATCGAGGACGGCGAGTCGCCGTGGCTCGCGGGGCGCCGCGAGGTCGCCGAGGAGCTCGGCATCGACCGCCCGCCGGGTGCGCTGCTCGCGGTCGACTACGTGACCGCGGCCGACGTGCTCCCGGACGGCGTGATCATCGTGTTCGACGGCGGGATGCTCGATCCCGCGCAACCGCTGAGCCTGCCGCCCGACGAGCTGGGCGCGGCCACGTTCGTCGAGCTGCACCGGCTCGAGGAGTACCTGCCGGCCCGTCACGCACGGCGAGCGCGAGCCGCGCTCGCGGCGCGCGCCACCGGTTGCGCCGTCTACCTGGAGGACGGCCACCCGATCAAGCCGTGAGTGCCGCTGCCGCCCAGAGGCGGCCGCGGCACTCACGAGTTCTGATCAGCAGGGGGCCGGGCTGGGCGCGTGGCCCAGCCAGTACAGGGTCGCCGCGAGCACGTACAGGGTCGGGATCAGCACGACGGTGGCCGGGCCGAACACCAGCGCCAGACCGGCCAGCGCGAGACCCGCCGCGCCGCCGAACATGCCGGCGCGCAACGCGTAGCCGAGCAGCCCGTCCCAGCCGGTGGTGCCGTTGAGCCAGGCCCATGCCCACGCCATACCGCCGATGACCGCGGCGAGCCCGAGGCACGCGAGCACGGCGGCGAGCGGCAGCATCGCGGCCGTCGCCGGCACCAGGACGATCCCGGCCAGCACGGTGGCGGTGTCGCGCGCCCGGTGTGTTCGAGGGGCTTCCAGCTCCTGCTCCCGGCCGCAGGGACAACGGGTATGCATCGCCGAGCCGTCGCGGGAGATCAGCTCGTAGACCTCGGCCTCCGGCCAGCCGCAGGAGGGGCAGTTGCGGGAGCTCTCGTTGTCCATGGCTCCAGCCTGACTCGCAAACACCAGCACGTCCATTTCACGTTTCTGAACAGCAACGTATAATTCTGCTACATGATCGACTTACGCCGTCTGCACGTACTGCGTGTCGTTGACCAGCTGGGCACCATTACGGCCGCGGCGGGTTCCCTGCATCTCACTCCTTCGGCCGTATCCCAGCAGCTCCGTTCACTGTCCGGTGAGCTCGCCGTGCCACTGCTCGAACCGGACGGCAGACGGGTCCGGCTGACCCCGGCCGCGCACGCCCTGCTCGGCCACGCCGACGACCTCGCCGCGCGCTGGGAGACCGCGCGCGGCGAGCTGGGCAGCTACGCCGCCCAGACCGGCGGCACGCTGCGCATCGGTGGCTTCTCGTCGGTGATCCGGTCGTTGATCATCCCGGCGTATCGGTGGCTTGACCGCGAGGACCCGTTGTTGCAGGTCAAGCTCCTGGAAGTGGAGACGGCGGAAGCCTACGAGCGGCTACTGGCCGGCGACGTGGACATCGCCATCACGCTGCCGAACCTGGGCGGCCCGACCGCCGACGACCCCCGGTTCGAGCAGGAGCCGCTGCACGACGAACCCCAGGACCTGCTGCTCCCGCTGGACCATCCGCTGGCCGCCCGCGCCGAGATCGCGCTGGAGGAGGTCGCGCACGACGACTGGGTGCTGCCCGAGCCGCACAGCTGTGACCAGTACGACCTGACCGCGGTGGCGTGCGCCACGGCGGGTTTCACTCCGAAGGTCGCGCACAACGCGAAGGACTGGGCCGCTACGTTCGCGATGGTCGCGCACGGTCTCGGCGTCTGCATGAAACCCCGTCAGATCCCGGTCGGCGAGCACCTGGACGTGGCGCAGATCCCACTGTGCGAGCCGGTCCCGCGCCGTCGACTGCTGACCGCGACGCGTAGGGGCAGCCGCGCGCAACGCCCGATCGCTCAGGGACTGACGGCCCTGCACGCGGCCGTGTCACAGCTCGTGAGTGCGTAGAGCTGCCAGGGCAGCCCTACGCACTCACGGGTTGATCAGTGGTTTCGACAGACGTAGACGAGTGCGGGAGGCAGGTTGCGCCACACCGTGTGACTGGGGACCACCTCGTCGAAGTGATCGTCGAGCAGCGTACGGAAGCGGCGGGCACCGGCCAGTCCGGTCGCGTGCCGGTAGGCGAAGGTGCTGAACACCGCGTCCTTCGACATCGTGCGGCACACCTCCCGCAGGATCCGCCTCTGCAGCGGCTCACCGAACAGCGACCACGGCAGGCCACTGACCACGGCGTTCACCGTCTCCGCGCCGGCCTCGGTGATCAAGGTGTGCAGGTCTGCGGCGTCGCCGTGCAGCACCTGCATGCCGGGGTGACTCTCCCGCAGGTGGCTCGCCAGCTCGGCGTCGATCTCCACCGCCAGGTGCCTGCCGTCGGCGGGCATCCGCTTCTGGATCGCGGTGCTGACCGCGCCGGTGCCGGCACCGAGCTCGACCACGGTGGGCGCTCCGGTGCTGGGCACGATCTCGGCCAACACGCGACACAGGCTCGGGGAGCTCGGTGCGACCGCACCCACGGTGCCCGGTCGGCGCAACGCGGCGGCCACGAAGACCGGCAGGCGCAGCGCGCGTGATGGCGTCGTCATAACGCTAGTGTGCTGGATCGAGTG
This sequence comes from Actinospineispora spinosispora DSM 44797, assembly GCF_000429025.1. Lineage (GTDB taxonomy): Bacteria > Actinomycetota > Actinomycetes > Mycobacteriales > Pseudonocardiaceae > Pseudonocardia > Pseudonocardia spinosispora. The sequence continues at coordinate 257,733 of NZ_KE386836.1, read as the reverse complement.
CTGATGGCTGTCCTTTCGGGCCTGTTCCGCGCGGAGTTTTTCCGTGACCACCCCACTCGCTTCGCTTCGGGGGTACTCCCAGAAAAACAAGCCTCCTTCGTCGGCCGAGCGCGCGCATGTCGGAACCCTGAGAGCCGCCCTGGTGGTCGGGGAAGTTGTTACGGACATTCACTACGCCGGCCTTCGCCGGAACTCCTTCGGAGACTCGCGGAGCCAGCTTAGCCGTGGTCCTGTCTACTCGCCCGCGAGTCGGGCACCTCAGCACCGCGAGTCGGGCACCTCAGCACCGCGAGTCGGGGGTTTCAGCACCGCGAGTCGGGGGTTTCAGCACCGCGAGTCGGGGTTTTCGGCAGGGGCGGTGGTCAGGCTGATACCTCGGCCCGAGCGTCGTCCCTCGCCTGGTCTTCCGTGGCGGGGCGACCGAAGACCAGCCCGGTCGCTCCCAATACGGCCAGCGCCAACGCGATCGCCGCGGTCGCGGTGTAGGTGTCGGGATGGATCAACGGCTGGCCACGCAGGGCTTGCCAGGTAACCAGGGCAACGAGGCCCGCGTAGCCACTGGCTGCGATGATGACCAGCTTTGCGCGAACCTCGAGTGGCCTCAGCCTCGCCACCCTGGTTGCCAGCACGCCGAGCAGCATCACCAGCAGTGGCAGCGCCTGCAACGCGTGCATGCCGACGAAGTGCGGAATGCGCAGGTCACCACCGGTGGTGCTCCAACCGGTCAGCGGCATTCCGGGTCCGCCGTCGGAGACACCGACGCTGTGCGCGCCGATCATCCGGTCGAACTCGCCGACCCGGTGCGGCTGAGCCCGCGGCGGCGTCGTCATCAGCGCGCCGAGGCCGAGCCCGACCAGTGAGATCGCCGCACCCAGCCGGACCGCCCACCGGCTGGCCGGGTCGGCGATCGGCGCACGCATCACCAGCGCGGTCAGCACGAGCGTCCCGACCCACAGCGTGACGATCGTGACGGCCATGACCGACCACAGCGTCGCGTCCAGCGGGGTCGAGTTGTTGAAGTGGCTCGGCCTGCCGCGCGCCACCTGGCCGACGATCACCACGGACTCGACGACCATGCAGGCGAGGATCCCGTTGCCGACCCAGTACGCGGTCCGCCGACCCCTGGTCAGCAGCCCGTGCATCCAGGACCACGTCACGCAGTACAGGGCCATCGAGATCGCGAACTTCAGCGGCTTCATCCAGATCGGCGCCCCCAGCAGCACCCGGTCGTCCACGACGAGCCCGATGACACATCCCACCGAGCACACCGCCATGAACCCGGCGAACCGCAGCATCGGCCGGTGCCATCCAGCAGTCCTGTCCATGATCACTCCTATTGGATAGTCACACTATCTGTTTTGGAAAGCTAGACTATCCATTCACTGGAGTCCAGTCCTGTCACCGACCTCCCCGCCGGAAGGGGCCACGTTCATGCGGATGGCCGAGTTGAGCGCCGAGTCCGGCGTTCCGGTCGCGACGATCAAGTACTACCTGCGCGAAGGTCTGCTGCCGCCCGGCGAGCGCACCAGCCCCAACCAGGCGCGATACGGCAAGGAGCACATCCAGCGGCTGAAGCTGGTGCGCGCACTGCTCGACGTCGGCGGGCTGTCCGTCGCGAAGGTCCGCGACGTGCTGGACGGCATCGACCAGCACGACGACCTGCATCAGGTCCTCGGTGTCACCCAGCACGGACTGGCACTGCGGCAGATCCAGGTCGACGAGAGCAACACCGAGTCCGCGATGGCGCGCCTCGAACAGGTCGCCGCCGAGCGCGGCTGGACGCTCAAGGCGGACAACCCGGTCGTCGAGGCCACGGTCAACACCCTGGGCGCGTTCATCGAGCTGGGTCGCACCGAGCTGGTCGACCGGCTCAGCGAGTACGCGAAGCTCGCCGACCAGATGGCCGAGCTGGACCTCGACACCGTGTACGCGCTCGACGACCCGCAGACCATCGTCGAGGCCGCCGTCGTCGGCACCGTGCTGGGCGACACTCTGTTCGCCGCACTGCGCCGCCTGGCCCAGGAACGAGCCTCAGCCGCCCGCTTCCGCTCGTGAGTGTTGAGTGTGGCTATAGCCATACTCAACACTCACGAGGTCACGCGGCGCAGGTGGGTGGCTGTGCGCGAGTCGGTGGCGTGCACCAGGTCCGCCGGAGTGCCCTGGAAGATCACCCGGCCGCCGTGGCGTCCCGGGCCGGGACCGAGGTCGATCACGTGGTCGGCGCGCGCGATGACGTCCAGGTTGTGCTCGATGACCACGACCGTCGCGCCGCCGTCGACCAGCCGGTCGAGCAGGTCGAGCAGCCGGTGCACGTCGCCGGGGTGCAGACCGGTCGTCGGCTCGTCGAACACGTAGACCCCGCCGGGCCGCAGCAGCTCGACGGCCAGCTTCAGCCGCTGCCGTTCACCGCCGGACAGCGTGGTGAGTGGCTGCCCGAGCGTCAGGTACCCGAGTCCGACGTCGACGAGCCCGCGCAGCACCGGCTCGATGCGTCGCCGGCCGGCGAACAGTTCGGTCGCCTCGCCCGCGCTCAGCGACAGCACCTGACCGATGTCGTGGCCCCGGTACCGATGACTCAGCGCCTCCTCGGTGAACCGACGGCCGTCGCACCGCTCGCACACGCTGACCATCGGGTCGAGGAACGCCAGGTCCGTGTAGGTCACGCCGAGCCCGTGGCAGTCCGGGCAGCCGCCCCCGGAGTTCGGGCTGAACAGCGTCGCGTCGGCACCCGACGCGGCGGCGAACAGCGCGCGGATCGGATCGAGGATGCCGGTCCAGGTCGCCGGCATCGACCGCCGCGAGCCGCGGATCGAACCCTGGTCCAGCAGCACCGCGTCCGGGCAGACCTGAGGCACGAAACCGTGGATGAGCGTGCTCTTGCCGGACCCGGCGACGCCCGTGACGACGGTGAGCACTCCGCGCGGGATGTCGATGTCCACGTCGTGCAGGTTGTGTCTGGTCGCGCCCCGAATCTCGATCGCGGCCTGCTCGGACCGCCGTGGCTCGCGCTTCAACTCGGTGCGTGTGCGGAGGTACACACCTGTCGCGGTGTCGGTCCGGCGCAAGCCCTCGACGTCCCCCGAGTAGCCCAGCTCTCCGCCGTCGACGCCGGCCATCGGACCGATGTCGATCACGTGGTCGGCCACCTCGATGACGTCCGGATCGTGCTCGACGACCAGTACCGTGTTGCCCTTGTCCCGCAGCTCGGCCAGCAGCGCGGTCAGCTGCGCCACGTCGCTCGGATGCAGCCCGACGCTCGGCTCGTCGAACACGTAGATCATGTCGACGAGACTGCTTCCCAGATGACGCACCATCTTCACCCGCTGCGACTCGCCACCGGACAGCGATGACGTCGCCCGGTCCATGCTCAGGTAACCAAGCCCGATGTCGACGAGCCGCTGTAGCTGCGCACGCAGACCGGCGAGCACCGGTTCGCAGCCCGGCGCGTCGATCCCGCGGACGAACTTCGCCAGTTCGTCGGCCTCCAGCGCGGCGCACTCGGCGATCGAGCGGCCCTCGATACGTGCCGACCGCGCCGCCGCGTTGAGCCGCGTGCCGGCACAGTCCGGGCAGCGCCCCCGGGTCACGACCCGTTCGAACTCCCGCCTGGTCCGACCGGTCAGCGCCTCGACGTCCTTGGGCAGCCAGATCCGCTCGAACCGGGGCAGCAGCCCCTCGTAGGTCTGGGTCCGGTTGGCATCCGGCGGCACGTCGGTGCCGTGCAGTAGCGCCGCCCATTCCCGCCGGCCGTAGTCGCGCAGCGGCTTGTCCAGGTCGAACTGGCCGCTGTCGGCGTAGATCCGCCAGGTCCAGCCGCCCACCTGGAACGTCGGAAACCGGATCGCGCCCTCATTCAACGACCGGTCCCTGTCCACCAGCTGCTCGACGTCGATGGTGCTCACCGTGCCGAGCCCGGAGCAGCGCGGACACATGCCTGCCGGATCGTTGAACGAGAACGCCGTCGACTCACCGACATGAGGCTGTGCCGCACGCGACCACAGCAACCGCAGGAGCGAGTAGATGTCGGTGACCGTGCCGACGGTCGAACGGACACCACCGCCGAGCCGCTTCTGGTCCACGACGATGGCCGCCGACAGGTTCTCGATGCCGTCGACGTCGGGCTGCCCGTAGTGCGGCATCCGGTTACGGACGAACGCCGTGTACGTCTCGTTGAGCTGACGCTGCGACTCGGCCGCGACGGTGTCGAACACCAGCGACGACTTGCCGGAACCGGACACCCCGGTGACCACGGTGAGCTGACGTTTCGGGATGTCGACGTCGATGCCCTTGAGATTGTGTTCCCTGGCTCCGGTGATCCGTATGAACTCCATGGCGGCGACGCTACGAGTAGATGTGGCCAGATTTTGGCCGCGATCACGCGCATACTGGGCCCATGACTCGCAACGGCCCGAGCGAGCGGATGCTGCGGCTGCTGTCGCTGCTGCAGACCGGACGCTCGTGGCCGGGGACCGAGCTCGCCGAGCGGGTGGGCACCTCGCCGCGCACCCTGCGCCGCGACGTCGACCGGCTGCGCGAGCTCGGCTATCCGGTGCGATCAGCGCCCGGGCCCGGCGGGAGCTACCGACTGGTCGCCGGGCGGGCGATGCCGCCGCTGCTGTTCACCGACGACGAGGCGGTGGCCACGGTGATCGGGCTGCGGTTCGCCGCGCTGACGATCCTCGACGAGGGCGGCGGAGCCACCGACGGCGCGTTGCGCAAGCTGGAGCAGGTGCTGCCGCCTCGGCTGCGGCGGCGGACCCAGGCGATGCTGGCCACCCTGGACGCCACGGCGCGCGGGACCCCGGTCGCGCTGGGGCTGCTCGACCGGCTCGGCTCCGCCGCGCACGCCTGCGAGGACGTCCGGTTCCGCTACACCAGCCGCGCCGGCACGGCGACCGAACGGCACGTCGAGCCCTACCGGCAGGTGCTTCTCGGCAGGCGCTGGTACCTGCTCGGCTGGGACCTGGACCGGCGTGACTGGCGCACGTTCCGGCTGGACCGGATCACCGAGCTGGACGTGCCGGGCAGCAGGTTCGCGCCACGGCCGCTGCCCGCGGACGGCGCGGCGAGCTTCGTCCAGGCGAGCGCGCTGGTTCCGGTCAGCCGGCACCGCGGTGTGGTGCGTTTTGAGGCGCCGCTGTCGGTGGTGTCCGAACGGTTGACCGCCGAGGGCGGCACCCTGGAGGCCGTCGACGAGGACACGTGCCGTTACACCACCGGCGTCGACTCGTGGGAGTGGCTGAGCATCACACTCGCCATGGTCGGCGTCCCGTACACCGTCGAGGGCCCGCCGGAGCTGATGGACCACACCCGAACGCTGGCGGCCCGCCTGACCGCCGCCACCCCCGAAGAATCCCCTGCCTCCCCCTGACAAACCCCCCGACTCACGCCGCAGGATCCAGCGACTCGCCCTGGCGGATTCTCCCGACTCGCACTGCACAACCCAGCAACTCGCGCGACAGAATCCAGCAACTCGCGCTGCAGAATCCAGCGACTCGCACCGCGGAATCTCCCGACTCGCGCTGACGAGTCTCGCGACCCGCCCTGACATAGTCCCCGACTCGTGGGCGTGAAGGCGCGCCGCCCTGCGAGTCGCGGAGCCGGCCCCCGCGAGTCGCTGGATTGCGCGCCGCGAGTCGGGAGATTGTGCAGCGCGAGTCGCTGGATTGTGCGGCGCGAGTCGGGAGATTCCGCCGCGCGGGTTGGGGGATTGTGTGGCGCGGGTTGGGGGATTGTGTGGCGCGGGTTGGGGATTTCGGCGGGGCTTGTCCGGGGCGGGGGGTGTGCTGGTCAGTCGATGGGGTCTTCGGTTGGGCGGGCCGGGCGGGTGGCTCCGATGAAGTCCTTGCGGTGGATCGGGCCGACCTTGATGACCTCGCCGGTCTGCGGGGCGTTGATCATCTGCGTGCTGGACACCGCGAGCCCGACGTGCGTGATCGAGCGCGGGCCGCTGCCGAAGAACACCAGGTCGCCTGCCTGGATCTGCTGGTTCCGCGACAGCCTGGGACCGGCGTTGTACTGGGTCTGCGCCGTGCGGGGCAGGTGGACGCCCGCCGCCGCGAAGGCCGCGGTGGTCAGCCCGGAGCAGTCGAAACCGCCGTCCTCGGCGCCGTTGCCGCCCCACACGTAGTCCTTGCCCAGCTGCGCCCGGGCGAACGCGAGCGCGGTCGCCGCGCCCGGACGCACGAGCGGCGCTCGAACGGACGCGCTCATGATGCAGATGACCTCGTCCGCGTCGGCGTCGTCGACCGCCGTCTGGAACCGCGTCGCGTCGCTCACCTGCCGGGTGCAGGCCGGCAAGGGCCGCGAGACGGCGTCACCGGTCGTCTCGGTGCCGGTGACCGGCTCGGCGTCGACCATCGACGACAGATCCGGCACCGCGGCGCTCTCGTCGGTGGTCACCGAGTCCTCGTCGGAGGTCTTCGGCGTGCCGGCGCGGTGTCCGGCCGAGGTGACGGGCGGTTCCGGCGACGCCGACACCGCTTCCCGCCGGGGACCGAACAGGCCGCTCAGTGTGACGACGAGAACGACGACCGCGGTGAGCGCCACACCGATCAGCACCGCGGTACGGGTCAGATCCCTCGGCGCGGGCGCCAGCGGGGCACCACCCCGGTATCCAGCCGTCCTCATGGCCGTCATCGGACACCGGGTGGCGCCCGCTCCGTGGCCGGACCACGGATAACGAGTGCGATCGCGAACGGTTCAGGCGACCAGCGGGTTGAACCGCGAGTACTCCGGCTCGCTCCAGTGCAGCCCGCTGGCCCGCTCGGTCCGCCTCACCCGGATCGGGGTGAACCGCACCCGCCGCTCCTCGTCGCCCCACTCGACGACCGCTGTGCCACTGAGCTGCAGGGTCGTGCCGCCGGCCCAGTCGATGAACAGCAGCCCCGCGGCAGGCTCCTGTTCCAGGTTGCCCAGCGTCATCATCATCGCGTTGCCCCGATAGTCCGGCCAGCTCACCGACCCGTCGTCGGCCACCCGGACGAACCCTGGGTTGCCGCCCCGATGTGAGGCGTCGGTGTCGCCCGTCGCGGACTTCGTGGCGACGAAGAAGGTGTCCGCCCGTTCGATCATCGCGCGGTCCGCCGCGCTGAGCGAACCGGCCACCGTCACGTCCGGCGCGGTGCTCTCGGCGTCGGACGACACCAGATCACGCCGCTGGATGTACTTCGGGCAGTTCGAGTAGACCTGCTCGATGCGGATCCGCAGGCCCTCGGGCGTCGGCTCGCCGGTCCCGTTCACCCGCATGCGCCTGCGGGTGGCCGGGTCGACCGCGATGGACCCGAGCGGTCCACCGTGACAGACGACGGCTGCCAGCGGATCGCTGTCCAGCGGCCGCGCCGCGATGTCCAGTACGTCGACACCCCCGACGACACCCGCGCGCAGGAACCCCGGCGCCCCGGTGAGCAGTGAGCTCCAGACCAGGCCGTCGGCGTCGGTGCCGGCCAGCACCAGCATCGGACGCGTCAGCAGGAACTCGGCGGCTGCCCTGGGCACCTCGGTGCCGATGATCCCGGCGACCCGCTCGGCGTCGCCCCGCAAACCCGCCTTGCGCTGCGCGGCAAGTTCCCCTGGGTGGTACACGCTGCTCATCGGTCGATCCTCTCTAGAAGAAACCGCAGGTAGGTGCTTCGCCGGACGGCGCGTCGCCGGCGTCGGCGACGCCAGAGGTGGCGAAGACCTCCAGCCGGATGCCGTCCGGGTCGGTGAAGAACACGCCGCCGGAGTCGCCGCCCTCGCTGTGCGGGACGACGCCGTCGTAGTGGAAGTCGGCGCCGAGACCGCGCAGCGTCTGTTCGACGGCACGTACCTGGTCGATCGAGTCGACCTCGAACGACAGGTGGTGCAGCCCCGGTGAGGCTGTCTCGAACCGCCCGGTGGACTGCTTCCACAGGGTGATCAGCAGTGCGCCGTCACGGCCGAGGAAGGCCCACTCGCGGTCACCGTCGCGGCCCTCGCTGAACACGTCCAGACCGAGGACCTCCCGGTAGAAGGCGACCGACCGGGCGAGATCGGTGACGTTCAGCCCGACGTGCCCCGTCTTGAGCGCGGTGGGTGCAACCGTTGTCATAGAATCCTCCTGCGATCGATCTAACCGATAAAAATATTCATACAAGTTAGTTTCCTACCTGTCAACGCCGAGTGAGGGGTTAGACTGTGGCCATGGAGTTCGAACGTCCCCTACGCGGCGAGCCGATGGGCCTGGACCTGCTCAACACGGTCTGGATGAGCAAAGGCGCGCCGAAGGACCAGCTGGAGTCACTCGACGGCGTCCAGGCCTGGCTCGACGAGCTCGCGATCGCCCAGCCGGCGACCGAGCAGACCCGACGCGCGCTCGTCACCGCCCGCGAAGCGATCCGGGCACACGTCGACGACCCCGCGTCCGAGTCCGCTCGCCGCACGCTCAACGAGGTGCTCGCCTGGGGCCATCACCAGCCGACGCTCACCCCCGACGGGCCCGGCACCACCGACGAGATCCACGACCCCGCGCAACGCCCCGGCTGGCTGGCCGCCGTGAGCTACCTGCAGCTACTCGCCAAGGACGCCAGCCGGGTGCGGCGCTGCGCACACCCCGACTGCGTCCTGCACTTCTACGACACCAGCCCCAAACGCGGCCGCCGCTGGTGCTCGATGGCGGCCTGCGGCAACCGCGCCAAGGCCGCGCGCCACTACGCTCGGGCTTCCGGCCGGCCCCCGCGCGCAACGGTCCCGGCGGACCACTCCGTTCGCTAGCGCTCTCTCCGGGCGCCACCGGGACCGTTCGAGGCGGCTCGCCTGGCGGCTCGCTGCCTCGGGATTTTCCCTCGCGGACCCCCTTCGGGGGCCCACTCGGGAAAACGCCGTCGACTTCGTCGCCGGCCGCGCGTCTGTCTGGTTGCGTTCTGCTTCGCCTGGTGCGTTTTTTGCAGTGCTTCGCACTGAACCCCTTCGGGAGACTCGCGGAGCGGGCTTTGGGCTTTGGGAGCTTTGGGAGGGGCACACTGGGTGTATGGGCTCTGTGGGCGGGTTCCTGTCGGTGTTCAGGAGCCATCAACGTGAACTGGTGTGCGGCTACTGCGCATCGGTGATGGCGTTGATCGACCTGCGCCCGTTCCGCCACCCCCGGGTCACCCACGTCAACGGCGCCACAGTGCTGCCGATGGGCGAGGGCATGGCGCGGCGCGTCACCCAGACCCGCCTGGCATCGGCGCGCGAGGTCCAGGCCGACCCGCTGTTCGTCCGCGACCCCGACCTGCCGTGCTTCATCGAACACTCCGAACGCCAGCTCGACTACCTGGCCCGCCAGGGCGGCGAACCGGTCTACGAACTGCTGTGCACCGACTGCGGCGCCAACTACCTGCGCTCGATGCCCCACCTGAGCGCCCAGGTCCGCAGGTCCGCGACCAGCAGGGTAACTGTCTCCTAGGGCCTGTTCCGCGCGGAGTTTTTCTGTGACCACCCCCTCGCTTCGCTTCGGGGGTACTCCCAGAAAAACAAACCTCGTTCCTCGGTTGAGCGCGCGTTTGTCGTTCCCTTGAGAGCCGCCGCTCGGCTCGGGAGCGTGGGTGCGGACATTCAGTGCGCCGGCCTTCGCCGGAACTCCTTCGGAGACTTGCGGAGCCGGCTTCGCTGTGGCTGGGTTGGCAGTCGCAGGCAGTCTTGGATTACTTCGCCCTGGCGGTTCAGGGGCGGGGTGCGCTAGATGTGTGTGCGTTTTCTGGTGAGGTAGGTGGCTGCTGGGCGGGGGTTCGAGGCGGGGCGGACGTCGAAGTGCCACCAGGCCGCCGCGGCGGCCTGGGTGAGGTGGAGCGCGTCGGGGGCGGCCAGGCCGTTCGTGACGCACCAGGCTCGGGCGGCCGACGTGAGCAGGTGGTAGTCGTCCAGGTTGTCCAGGCGAAGCTGGCCGGTGGCGGCGTCGGGCAGCGGGACCGTTCGCAGGAACTCCCGTTCGCGGGTCTTGCGGTCCAGGTCGGCGCGGGTGAGACCGGCGTCGGCCAGGGCGGTGGTGCAGAACGCTCGGACCACGGCGGGCACCTCGTCTATCCCGAGCGCCCGCGCCACCGAGATGCGGTGGTGCCCGTCGAGCACGAAGTACAGCCGCCCGACCCTGGTCAACGACACCGGCGGCATCGCGGCGCCCGAGGTGAGATGACGCGCGACACCTTCCCAGCGCTCGCGCAACACCGGACGCATCGGACGGAACGCGCGGTCGAAGTCACCGGGACGGGCCACCGTGCCGACCACGTCGCGCGTCGAGACGATCACCTGCCGGATGCGCTGCACTCCGGGCCGGTCACACGGCCCTGACCTGGTGCCCAGCGCCGTGAGCACCTCGTCGAGCGACAGTGCCGCCTCGGCGTCCGGGTCAGCGGGATCCCGCCGACCCCACCAGCGGTGGGCCCTCGCGTCCGACGACGTCGTGAAGCGGGGCGGCCGGATCATGCCCTGCGCAACACCCGCGCGGACCACGACTATTCCGCTACCAGCTCAGGAGAGCGTCAAGTGCGGTCGATGATCCACTGTCCATGCCCTAGATTTAGAGGCATGCCGCATTTCGACGTCGTCGTTCTTGGTGCCGGGCCGGGTGGCTACGTCGCCGCCATTCGAGCCGCTCAGCTTGGCCGTCAGGTGGCCGTCGTTGAGGAGAAGTACTGGGGCGGTGTCTGCCTGAACGTCGGGTGCATCCCGTCCAAGGCGCTGCTCCGCAACGCCGAGCTGGCCCACCTGGTCACCAAGGAGGCGAAGACGTTCGGCATCTCCGGCGAGGTGTCCTTCGACTTCGGCGCCGCCTACGACCGCAGCCGCACGGTGGCCGAGGGCCGGGTCAAGGGCGTGCACTACCTGATGAAGAAGAACAAGATCACCGAGTTCGACGGGCGTGGCTCGTTCGTCGACGCGCGCACCATCGAGGTCGCGCTGACCGACGGCGGCACCGAGACGCTGACCTTCAACGACGTGATCATCGCGACCGGCGCGGAGACCAAGCTGCTGCCGGGCACCGAGCTCTCCGAGCGGGTGGTGACCTACGAGGAGCAGATCCTCACCAGGGAGCTGCCGGAGAGCGTGATCATCGCGGGTGCCGGCGCGATCGGCATCGAGTTCGCGTACGTGCTGAGCAACTACGGCGTCAAGGTCACGATCGTCGAGTTCCTGGACCGGCTGCTGCCGCTCGAGGACGCGGACGTGTCGAAGGAGCTGGGCAAGCGGTACCGCAAGTACGGCATCGAGGCGCTGACCTCGACCCGGGTCGAGTCGATCGAGGACGACGGCAGCGGCGTGACCGTCACGGTCACCGGTAAGGACGGCAACACCAAGGAGCTGCGCGCCGACAAGGTCATCCAGGCGATCGGCTTCGCGCCCCGGGTCAAGGGCTACGGCCTGGAGAACACCGGGGTTCGGCTGACCGAGCGCGGCGCGATCGACATCGACGAGCGCATGCGCACCAGCGTCCCGCACATCTACGCGATCGGCGACGTCACCGCGAAGCTCATGCTGGCGCACGTCGGCGAGGCCCAAGGTGTGGTCGCGGCCGAGACGATCGCCGACGCGGAGACCATCGAGCTCGAGTACGTGATGATGCCGCGCGCCACGTTCTGCAACCCGCAGGTGGCCAGCTTCGGCTACACCGAGGCGCAGGCCCGCGAGCTGGCCGACGAGAAGGGCTGGAAGGTCAAGGTCGCGACGTTCCCGTTCACCGCGAACGGCAAGGCCCACGGTCTCGCCGAGCCGGGCGGGTTCGTCAAGCTGATCAGCGACGAGACCTACGGTGAGCTGCTCGGCGGTCACCTGATCGGGGCCGAGGTCACCGAGCTGCTGCCCGAGCTGACCCTGGCCCAGAAGTGGGACCTCACCGCGCACGAGCTGGCGCGCAACGTGCACGCGCACCCGACGCTGTCCGAGGGCCTTCAGGAAGCGTTCCATGGCCTGCTCCACGGCATGATTAACCTGTGAACTAGGGTCTTGCGTCACCAAGCGACTACTCACCGTGGAGGGATAGGTCGTCGTGACGGCTTCAACTACGAGCAGGACCAGCATCGCCGAAGTGGATGTCGCTGACCAGGCAGGATGGTGGTCACGCGAGGCGGACGCCGTCCGGGCGACACTGCGCGAGCAGTTCGACACCGACCTTTCGGGTGCCGACCTGACCGAGCCTCGTGACCCTGCCCAGCTGAGAGAACGGCTGCGCGAGAGCGCCCCGGGCTTGACAACGATCACCGACCGCATCCGGTCCGCCTTCGACGACGGCGGCGCGTGCGCCGTGCTCGTCCCGTCGCTCGGTGTGGCCGGCGTCGAGGTCGACGAGCAGCGCAAGGCGCTGTACTCGTTCGCCTCACTGCTGGGTGACGTGATGGCGAACCACCCGATGGACACCGTCGTGTGGGACGTGCGCAACCGCGGCCTGGAGTCGGAGACCCGGGTCAAGGCCTCGGACAGCGACCGTTCGGCCGGGTACCACACCGACGCCGGCTACCTGCCGACTCCGCCGAGGTTCTTCCTGCTGTACGCCTCGCACGCCGCCGAGTGCGGCGGCGGCCTGTCGCTGCTGCGCGACGGCCGGATCGTGCTGGACCAGCTACGGCAGACCGAGGAGGGCCGGGAGGCCATCAAGGCGCTGAGCCAGCCGGTTCCGAGGCGCGTCTCCAGCGACCTGCACCACCTCGCCAAGATCGAGGAGGACGGGCTGCAGTATGCCCCGGTCCTCGGCCTCGACCCGCTGATCTGGCGCTGGTCGAAGCGGCGGACCCGCGAGTTCTCCTCACCCGAGGTGCAGCAGGCGATCGACACCGTCTACGAGCTGGTCAAGCGCGGACCGGGCGAGTTCCGGCTGCCGATCCCCACCGACGGCGTGATGATCTTCGACAACCACGTCGCGATGCACGCCCGGACCGGGTTCACCGACCAGCGGCGCAACCTGTTCCGCATCCGGTTCCACGACATTCCCTGACGGGTTCGCCGCATCGGCTCCGGTCAGGCAGTGACCGGGGCCGGTGCGGCGCCCATCGGCTGGCTCGGCGGCGCGGTCCAGCGTCGCTTGAGCGAGCGGGTGACCAACAACGCCACCAGCAGCCCGATGAACGCCCCGATTCCCGCCGCGAGCATCCGGTTCGGTGACGCGGGCGCGGTGACCGAGTAGGCGGGCGCGAGGACGATCGCGCTGTTCAGTGACGTGTTCGCAATGTCGAGCTGACCCTGCAGGTTCGCCACCTTGGCCTGGGCGGCCACCTGACCGGCGGCGGGCGCCGTCGCGGCAGCGCGTTTCGCGTCGTCGAGCTGGGCCTGGATGGCGGCGGCCGGACTGTGCGCGCGCTCCACCGAGAGATACTGCGTCGCGATCGCGTTCGCCAGCGTCACACCGGTCTCCCGGCTGGGGTCGAGCACATCGAGGTGGATGACCTCGGTGTTGTCCACGATGGTCGCGGTGACCTTCTTGGCCAGGACACCCGTGCTGAGCCCGTTGGCCTTGGCGACCGGGGCGAGCACGCTGTCGTCGGTGAGCGTCACTTCCTGGCTGCTCAGGTTGCGGTCGGTACGCATGAAGTAGCTGGCGTTCTCGACGTGCAGGAAGTACCGGATCTCCGCGCGGCCGATGTACTGGGTCGACATGCCCGCCGTGACCAGGAGCCCGACCAGAGCACCGACCAGCGCGAAGGCCACCACGATGCCGGTCAGCTTCCAGCCCTGCCCCGCGGTGAGCGGCTTCGGCAGGGGTGGAGGGAATCGAGCGAAGCCCGGCCCCGGTGGCGGCGGCTCGTACGGACGCGTCATCTATCCCGCCTCTGGTTCTCCTGATCGGCCGCGAACCAGTCTAGTGGCCATCCGCTTGCGCTTCTGATTTCGAAGCGCCACAATGGTTCGAATATCGAAGCACCTACCGTTCGGAGTGATCCCCATGGACCCCGCGACGCGCTACGCCACAGCTCTCGCGGCCGGCGACCCGGCCACGATCCTCGCCCTGTTCACCGACGACGCCTCGATGATCAGCCCGTTCAACCACTGGAAGGGCCGGGCCATCGAGCTCGCCTACCGGGCCAGAGCCAGGGCGTTCACCAAGCCGACGATCGAGACCGTGCTCGCCGGCAACGACCGGGCAGTGGTCGTCTGGCACCGCGACCTGGACGGCGTCGAGGTCCGCGCCTGCGACGTACTCACCCTGCGCGGCTACGCGATCGAACAGGTCGAGATCTACATCCGCCCCGCCGAGGTCCTCCCGGCGGTCCACACTGCGATGACGGCGGCTTGGGGGGCTGTCTCATGAGCCTGTCCCGCGCGTCTCAAGTTCTCGGCAGGGACCCCACTCCGCTTCGCTCCGGGGGCCCGCAACCGAGAACTTCGGCGGCTCCGCCCTCGCTACGCTTCGGGCTTCGCTGCCGTCGCTGGACGCGCGCTTGATACCCCGACTTGGGAGCCGCCCCTCAGGCACTACCCGCCTTCGGCGGAACCCCTTCGGGCGCCTTGCGGGGCCCACTCCTGAAGCGTGTGTCACCCCACGCGCGGCGCAAGGTGAGGTGCCCCCGCTGCGATGCGCCTCCCACGACGAAGGGCCACACCCGCACACAAACCAAGCCATGCACAAGGGGAGGATTGATCAGGGGTCGGAGCGCCAATACCGCAAGCCCGGCTCCGCGAGTCTCCCCGCAGGGGGTTCAGTGCGAAGCACTGCACAGAACGCAACAGGCGAAGCAGAAGGCGATCAGACAAGCGCGCGTCAAGCGAGGGCAGCGAAGCCGGAGCGAAGCGAACGGCGAAGCCGCCCAAGTTTCCGGTTGCGGGCCCCCGGAGCGAAGCGGAGCGGGGTCCCAACCGGAAACTTACGACGCGCGGGCGCCCGCCAGTGAGCGGAGCGGGGTCCCAACCGGAAACTTACGACGCGCGGAGGCCAGCCAGTGAGCACAGCACCCGGCAGACCTGTCCGAGGATCGAGCACCGGGCGGCCGATGATGGCTGCGCTCGACCTGTTGGGCAAACGGTGGACGTTGCGGGTCGTGTGGGAGCTGCAGCAGGCGCCGGCCGGGTTCCGCGAGCTGCGGCGGCGAGCCGACGAGATGTCCTCCAGCGTGCTCGCCGACCGGCTGCGCCAGCTGACCGAGGTGGGCATCGTGACGACCGACGACCAGGGTGTCTACCAGCTCACCGAGCTCGGGCGCGGCCTGCGGCCCGCCCTGGAGCCGCTGCGCGTCTGGGCGGAGGAGTGGGCTGATGCGCTGGGTCCCCCACAGTGATCTTCTGCTCGTCGTGATCTATCCAGCGGGTGTGATCGATGCTACAACCAGATCATGGTGCTGAGAGGGTTCTTAGGACGTGTCCTCGTTGTCGGCCTCGGCGCGCTGACGCTGGCCGCGTGTTCTTCCGAGGCTCCGCCACCGTCCGGCGCGCCGCCCGCCCAGCCTGGTCAGGCCGCCGGGTCTCCTCAGCAGAGCCAGGCCGCGTTCCGCGAGCTCTACCAGGAGCTGGTCGAGACCAACACGACCGCGTCGGCCGGTAGCTGCACGGTCGCGGCGCAGAAGATGGCCGATCGGCTCACCAAGGCCGGCTATCCGGCCGCCGACGTGACCGTGTTCGTACCGCCGGACCATCCGAAGGACGGCGGTCTGCTCGCCACGCTGCCCGGCACCGACCCGGCCGCCAAGCCGATCCTGCTGCTCGCTCACATCGATGTCGTCGAGGCGGACGCGAAGGACTGGGGTCGTGACCCGTTCAAGCTGGTCGAGAAGGACGGCTACTTCTCCGCGCGCGGTGCCAGCGACGACAAGGCCATGGCGTCGATCTTCGTCGACAGCCTGATCCGCTACCGCGCCGAGGGGCTGCAGCCCAAGCACCCGATCCGGCTGGCGCTGACCTGCGGCGAAGAGGGCGGTGACCAGGTCAACGGCGCCGAGTGGCTGGTCGCCAACCAGCGCGACAAGGTCGACGCGGCGCTCGTGCTCAACGAGGGTGCCGACGGGGCGCTGGACGCGAACAACAACCGGGTGTCGCTCGACATCGAGGCGGGCGAGAAGGTCTACCAGGACTTCATCCTGAAGGCCACGGACGCGGGCGGGCACAGCTCGATCCCGGGCCCGAACAACGCGATCCAGAACCTGGCGGCCGGGCTCGCCCGGATCGGCGCGTTCACCTTCCCGGTGGAGATCAACGACGTCACGCGCACGTACTTCGAGCGGCAGGCCGCGCTGCATCCCGGTGAGGTCGGCGATGCGATGAAGGCCATCGCGGCGAATCCCGCCGATGCCGCCGCGGCGGCGACACTGTCCAAGGATCCGCAGTACAACGCGATGTTGCGAACCACCTGTGTGGTCACGATGATCAACGGCGGTGAGGCGAAGAACGCGTTGCCACAGAGCGTCGAGGCCAACGTGAACTGCCGGATCCTGCCCAGCTCGTCCGGTCCGAAGGTCCGGGACATGCTGGTCGCCGCCGTGAACGACTCGAAGATCTCGCTCGAACCCAGGTCTCCGTACGGGCCCACGGCGGGTATCCCGCCGCTGTCGCCCGGGGTGACCGGGCCGATCGAGCAGGTCGCCGGGAAGCTGTGGCCGGGGGTTCCGCTGATCCCGGTCATGCAGGTCGGCGCGACCGACGCGACCGCGTTCGCCGGCACCGGCGTCCCGGTGTACGGGCTGAGCGGCATGTTCGAGAAGCCGAACGACAGCCACATCCACGGCGTCGGTGAGCAGATCCAGGTGCGTTCGCTGTACGAGGCCAGGGACTTCCTCTACGAGCTGGCCAAGCTCTACGCCACCACCCTGTGAACGCCGGTGGGCCGGGCTCACCGAGCCCGGCCCACCGCGTTATCAAGGCAAATCAGTAGATGCTTTATCACACAAGCTTTGTTGAATGGACCAAACTTCCCTACCTTAACCCCTAGATCGTCTAGATTCCTTATACTCCGGTGCGTGTCGTCGTCCTGGACTCCTCGGTTGCAATCGCAATCACATGAGCACGTGGCCGAGGGCACCCGTCGGGCGCGGGCGGCGACCGATTCGCTCCGATCGCTCCAGCGGCCGGAGAAGGACGCGGCACTGCACGCGCTCGCCGCCGCGCTGCTCGCCCACAGCCACGACATCCTCGAAGCCAACGCACTCGACGTCGCGGCGGCCCGGGACCAGGGCGTGATCAAGCCCAGGGTCGACCGGCTGACGCTGACCCAGGACGTCCTCGAAACGCTCGCCTACGGGCTGCAGACCGTCGCCGCGCTGCCCGACCCGGTCGGTGAGGTGATCCGGGGCAGCCGGCAGCGCACCGGCGTCGAGGTGTGCCAGATCCGGGTGCCGATCGGCGTGGTCGCGGTGCTACACGAGGGCCAGCCGTCGATCATCGTGCAGGCACTCGGCCAGCTGCTGAAGACCGGCAACGCGGTGCTGCTGTTCGACGCGCACGAGTCGTCGACCCACACCGACAAGGCGCTGGTCCGCGTGCTGCGGGACGCGTTGAAGAACACCGAGGTGCTGCCCGACGCGATCCAGCTGGTCTCCGGCCACCAGCGGGCCGTCATCCGGAGCCTGATCATCACCAAGGGCGCCGTCGACCTGGTGATCCCGCTGCTGCAGAACGGCATCCCGGCGCAGCTGCTGCCCGAGGCCGCCGTGCCGATCGTGCACATCGGCTCCGGCAACTGCCACATCTACGTCGACGCCGCGGCCGACCTCGAGCTCGCCACCCGCGTTGTGCTGGACTCCAAAGTCGGGCACGCGGCGCTGTCACACGCCGTCGAGACGGTACTGGTCCACGCCGACGTCGCCGAGGAGTTCATCCCGAAGCTCCATGCGGCGCTGCAGGAGCACGGCGTCACCGTGCACGCCGACGAACGGTTCGCCGCGCTGGCGCCGGGCGTCACCGAGGCGACCGAGCACGACTGGGACAGCGACTACCGCACGATGCACCTGGCCGCGGCCGTGGTCGACTCGTCGCGGGACGCGATCGCGCACATCGCCCGGCACGGCACCGGCCACACCGAGTGCGTGATCAGCGCCGACATGGATCTGGCGCGCGCGTTCGCCGCTCAGGTCGACGCCGCGACCGTCGCGGTCAACACCCCGACGACGTTCAGCCAGTCCGCGACGAACCTCATGGACCCCGAGCTGGCGTTCTCCACGCAACGGCTGCGGCCGCGCGGTCCGCTCGGCATGAGCGACTTCACCACGACGAAGTGGCTGGCCTGGCCCTCGGCACAGAACTTCAACCACCTCCCCCAGGATCCCCGGCACGCCGAGCCCGAGGTGCCCGCCGCCGAGCCCGAGCCGGTCGCCGCGGTCGCCCAGCACGTGGAGCAGGACGACCTGGAGCTTGTCGGTCAGGCCGAGCCGGACCCGTTCGGCTTCACCGCTCCGGTCGCCGAGCAGGAACCGATCGCCGTTCACACCGAGCCGGGACCGGTCAGCGAGACCGAGGAGGAGCCGGCCGGGGACGACCCGCCGGCGGCCAACGGCTTCCAGCCCGCCGAGATGCTGGCCGCCCAGATACTCGCCGGCCAGACCGAGCCGGACCCGCTCGACTACACCGCTCCGGTCGCCGAGCAGGAACCGATCGCCGTTCACACCGAGCCGGGACCGGTCAGCGAGACCGAGGAGGAGCCGGCCGGGGACGACCCGCCGGCGGCCAACGGCTTCCAGCCCGCCGAGATGCTGGCCGCCCAGATACTCGCCGGCCAGTTGCTGCCCACCAGGTTCTCCCTGAGCGGGCTGTCCCCGAGCGATCTGCCCTGGACCGAGTCGGCCGCCGAGCAGGCGCCGCCGCCCGCCGACGAACCGGAGTTCGTCGGCCTGCAACCGGGCTACGAGGTCCCGCTGCCGGAGGCTCCGCTGCCGGACTCCGACGAGCACTGGGTGCAGACATCGGTCCCCGAGCAGCCGTCCCATGCCGAGGCCGACGACGCCACGATCCACGAGTTCGCCTCCCGAGCCCAAGCGATCCCCGAGGCCTCCTGACCCCGCTCCACCCAACCATGATCACCACGGTCTGGTAGCTGTTTCCGGGCGAAAGATCAGCCACCACGCCGTGGTGATCAAGAAATGTCGGTCAGAGGCGGGCTAGCACGGAGGCCAGGATGGCCTCGGGGGCGTCGTCCTGGACCAGGTGGCGTGCGTGGGGGATCAGATGGAAGTCGGCGTTCGGGATACGGTCGGCCAGCGTTCGGCCGCGCTGGTGGGGGATCCAGGTGTCCTGCTCGCCCCACACGACCGTGACCGGGCAGTCGACCTCGCCGAACCGGTCCTCGATCTCGTCGGTGTAGCGGTCGCTCATCTGCGCGATCTGCCGGTAGAACGCGGCCTGCCCCTGTTCACCGAGCCACGGCCGGACGTAGAGCATCAGATCGTCCTCGGCGAGGGGCCGGTGCGCGGCGCCCTGCACATAGGCACGCACGGCGGCCTCGTGGATGTAGCCGGGCAGCTCGCCGTAGGCCTGTTCGTGGCGCAGCGCGGCCTGCACGAACGGTGACCCGGACGGGCCGATCGCCACCGGGTCGACCAGCGTCAGCGTCCGGTAGCGGCGGTCGTTCAGCAGCATCGTGCGCAGGGCGGTCGCGCCGCCGAAGTCGTGCGCGACGACGTCCGGACGGTCCAGGCCCCAGTGGTCGAGCAGCGCGGCGAACAGCCGGTTCTGCACGCCCAGCGACACGTCCTGCCCGTCGCGCATCTCGGACCGGCCGTAGCCGAGCAGGTCGAAGTAGTAGACCGTGCGGTGCGCGGCGAGGTACGGGGCGATGCGCCGCCACACGACCGAGGAGAACGGCGTGCCGTGCAGCAGGACCAGAGGGTCCCCTTCACCGATGCGACCCCAGCGGACCTGCTGGCCCTCGAAGTCGAACACCTCGGGCAGTGGCCAGTCGTCGAGTGTCATGACTCCTCCAAAAGTAACCTGAATTGACAGTATTTTCGGTTACTGTAGATTCAGTCGAGTGGAGATCGCAACGGAGATGTTCGTGGGAGGGCATCCCGCGCTCGACTTCGTCAACACCGCGGGCGGCAGCACGAAGGTGCGCGACAAGGACCGCCTGGTGGAGCTCGGCGACGCGATCGACTGGGCGCTGGCCGTGGAGCTGCTCGCCCCGGAGGAGGCGCTCACGCTCCGCGGGGCGCGGGACACGGACGCGACGCTGGATCGGCTGCGTGAACAGCGGGAAGCGCTGCACGCGTACCTGTCGGCGGCCGCTCTCGGCGAGGAGCCGGATGCGGCCGCGCGGTCCCGGGTGGAGGCCGACGTGCGCGGCGCGTACGCCTGCGCGCGGCTGTCCGGGAGGCCCGGCGAACCGGACGTGTGGACGGTGCCGATGGCCGAGGCGGGCGTGGACGTGCTCGCCCACCGCATCGCGCTGACCACCGCAACGCTGCTGACCAGCGCCGACGCGAAGGCCGTGCGGGTATGCCAGGCCTGCTCGTGGCTGTACCTGGACCTGTCGCCGACCAGACGCAGGCGCTGGTGCTCGATGGCGACCTGCGGAAACCGCGCCAAAGCCCGCCGCCACAGGGCCAAGCAGCCGTGAGTGGCGAGTGGTCCTATAGGACCACTCGCCACTCACGGCTGCTGATCAGGCGAGGTGGACGTACTCGTAGTCGACGGGCTTGTTGTTGATGCCGTTGGACGGCGGCGCGATCCAACCGGCGATCTTGCCCGGCTCGTACACCGGACGCATGAGCGACTTGATGTGCGTCTTGTCGGCCTCGGTGGGCAGCCAGGCGTCCTGCTTGGCCTCCCACGCATCGGCGCTGACCACGTTGCCCGCCGGCGTGATGTGGTGTTCGCCGAACAGCCCGACCTGCCGGTTGAACCCGACGTGCGGCAGCGACAACCGGTGGTCCAGCCCGGACTTCTCCAGCACCCGGTTCCACCGCTTCATGCCGCTCTGGCAGTCCTTGACGTATTCGAGGCGCAGGTCGTGGTTCAGCGCGAGCAGCGCCGAGACCTCCTCGGTGCCGAGCTGACCGTCGCGCACGACGTCCATCTGGGCGCCGTCCTCGGTCAGCACGTGATCGTCCTTGCGGCGTTCCTCCTGCCAGCGGCCCTTGAGCCCGGCGGTGAAGTAGTTCGCCGCGTTGGTGGACTGCTCGGAACCGAACAGGTCCAGCGACACCGAGTAGTGGAAGTTGATGTACTTCTGGATCACGTCCAGCGGGATGCCGCCGTGCGCGGCGATCTCCTCGGTGTCGTGCTCGCGCATCAGCTCGGCGGTGCGGGCGACCACCCGGTCGACGCCAGTGGTGCCGACGAACATGTGGTGCGCCTCTTCGCGGAGCATGAAGTCGCAGGTCCGGGACAGCGGGTCGAACGCGGACTCCTTCAGCGTGCCGAGCTGGTACTTGCCGTCCCGGTCGGTGAAGTAGGTGAACATGAAGAACGACAGCCAGTCCGGCGTCTCCTCGTTGAACGCGCCGAGGATGCGCGGCGAGTCGAGGTCACCGGAGTTGCGCTGCAGCAGCGCCTCCGCCTCCTCGCGGCCGTTGCGGCCGAAGTAGGCGTGCAGCAGGTACACCATCGCCCACAGGTGCCTGCCCTCCTCGACGTTGACCTGGAACAGGTTGCGCAGGTCGTACAGCGACGGCGCGGACTCCCCCAACCGGCGCTGCTGCTCGACCGATGCAGGCTCGGTGTCACCCTGGATGACGATCAGCCGCTGCAGGTCGGCGCGGTACTCACCGGGCACCTGCTGCCAGACCGGCTCACCCTTCTGCTCGCCGAACGCGATCTTGCGGTCGTGGTTGCGTTCGGAGAGGAACACGCCCCAGCGGTACTCCTCCATCGCCACGTGACCGAAGTGCGCCCAGCCGTCACGCCCGACGTCCACCGCGGTCCGCAGGTAGACGTCCTCGGTGGGGACGGCCGGCCCCATCGTCTTCCACCAGCTCAGGAAGTTGGGCTGCCAGGACTCCAGGGCGCGCTGCAGCTTGCGATCGCCCGCGAGATCGACGTTGTTGGGGATCTTCTCGCTGTAGTCAATGCTCATCGTTGCCTCGCAGGGCGTTCAGGCCGTGAGTGATTTGGGCTGCTATGGCAGCCGAAATCACTCACGGGAGGTTCAGACACGTTTGCGGTCGAAGTCGGCTCGTTTCCCGGTTCCGTAGCGGCGCAGTGCGCCGTTCGGGCCGGAGGCGTTGGGTCGGACGAAAATCCAGTTCTGCCAGGCGGTGAGCCGGGAGAAGATCCGCGACTCCATGGTCTCCGGGCCGACGAACCGGTGGTTGGCCTCCATGCCGGTCAGCGCGTCCGGCGACAGCGAGGCGCGCTCCTCCAGCATGATCCGGACCTCGTCCTCCCAGTCGATGTCGTCGGGAGCATCGGTGACCAGACCCATGTCCAGTGCCTCGACGGCGAGGATCCGCCGGGAGGTCTCCTGGCGCAGCTTCGCGGTGTAGTCGTCGTCGCCGTAGAAACGGGAGCCGAGCCGGGACAGCCCGTTGGACATCGGGAAGGTGCCGAAGTTCGACGCGGACAGCACCAGCTGCGCCTCGTCACCCTGTTCGCTGTTCTCGTCGTCCAGGGTGCCGTCGAGCATGTACTGACGGTCGCAGGCCAGCGCCAGCTCCAGCAGCGCACCGGCGAAGCAGGAGCCTGGCTCGATGAGCGCGATGAGCGACCGGGACGTCACGTCGAGCCGCTTGAGCACCCGCTTGAAGTAGTGCCGGATCTCGTTGACCAGCCAGTCCTCGCCGGAGTACTGCTCGATGACCCGCTCGAACGCCAGCGCGTCCTCGACGTCACCCTTCGTGCGAATGATCCAGGTGCCCAGCTCCAGCTCGTTGGCCCGCAGCCACAGGATCAGGTCGTCCAGCTCGCGGGTCATGGCCAGCGGCCAGAAGTCGGCGCCCAGCTCGTGCACGCGTTCGACGGTGTCCGGGACGTCACCGTCCGGCCCGAGCACGGTGATCTCCACCTGGCGCTGCTCACGGTCCAGCGTGGCGCGCACGTGCCGGTAGCGGATCTCGGTGTCGGACCGCTGCGGCTCCAGGTCCGGTAGCTCGACACCCCGCGCGTCGGTCGGGCGTTTCGAACCGGCGGCGGCCTCGGCGGCGCGCTGCGCGATGGTCTCGTCCCAGCTGCGCTTCGGGATGACCTCGTCGACGAACTTCCACTCGACGGCCTGCTTGCCGCGCACCCCCTCGGACTTCGTGGCGAACACGTCCGCCCGGTCCTTACGCACCCGCCGCTTGTCGGTGACCCTGGTCAGGCCGCCGGTGCCGGGCAGCACGCCGAGCAGCGGAACCTCGGGCAGTGACACCGAGGACGAGTTGTCGTCGATCAGCAGGATCTTGTCGCAGGCCAGCGCCAGCTCGTAGCCACCGCCGGCGGCCGTTCCGTTGACCGCGGCGAGGTAGGTCTGCCCCGAGTTGGCCGTCGCGTCCTCGATGCCGTTGCGCGTCTCGTTGGTGAACTTGCAGAAGTTCACCTTCCACGGATGGCTGGACTGCGCCAGCATCCGGATGTTCGCGCCGGCGCAGAAGTTACGGTCCTTCGCACTGGTCACCACCACGGCACGAACCTCGGGGTGTTCGAAGCGCAGCCGCTGCGTCGCGTCGTACAGCTCGATGTCGACACCGAGGTCGTAGGAGTTCATCTTCAGCTCGTAGCCGGGGACGAGGCCGCCGTCCTCCGCGACGTCGAGCCGCAGGTAGGCGACCTCTCCGTCGACGTCGAGCTTCCAGTGTCGATACCGGTCGGGCCGGGTACGGAAGTCGACCACGGGTTCGGTCGTGGGCTCGGTGGGCGGCTCTGTTGGCGGCATTGCCTCGTTCGCCTCCTGGGTGGTGGGAGTCTGCTCGAAACTCTACAGAACTTTGGTCATCCGTCAAGTATGTGTAGAAACTAAAAAATGTGCGACACTTGTTCAAGTAGTTTGGAGTTCACGACCTGGAGGTACCTGTGCCCTGGCTGTTGCTGATCGGCGCGATCGTCTGCGAGGTGTTCGCCACGGTGAACCTGCGGCTGTCCGACGGCTTCTCGAAACTGGTCCCGTCGATCTTCGTGGTGGTCGGCTACCTGGTGTCGTTCTGGCTGTTCAGCCTGGTGCTGGCGCGCGGGATGGCGCTCGGCGTCGCGTACGGGGTGTGGGCGGCGTGCGGGCTGGCGCTGGTTGCGATGATCGGTGCGCTGTTCCTCGGTGACTCGCTGACCTGGGTGCAGGTGGCCGGCATCGGGGCACTGATCGTCGGTGTCGTCGCGCTGGAGATGGGAGGGGCGCCCTCGGCATGACCGACGGACGCTTACTGCGCGGCCAGGCCCGCCGCGCACAGTTACTGGAGGCCGCCGTGCGGGTCGCCGAACGCGACGGCGTCGCCGCGCTGACCCACCGCGCCGTCGGCAAGGAGGCCGGCGTCGCGGCCACGGCGGGTACCTACTACTTCCCGACGATGAACGACCTGCTGGCCGCCGTGCTCACCGCGTGCACCGAGGAGTTCGCCGCGTCCGCGCGCACCGGGCTGTGCAGCATCGACGAGCTGGCCGTATGCCTGGCCCACTACCTGAGCGCCGACGAGCTGGGTAGGACGACGACGTCCTACGAGGCCTACCTGCTGGCCGCGCGACGCCCCGAGCTGCGCCCAGCGGTGAAACTCTGGCTGACCACCCTGGAGGAGGTGCTGCGAACCTGGACCAGCGACGACACCGCGATCGCCGCCGCGCTGGCCGCCTGCGACGGCCTGCTCCTGCAGGGCCTGATCACCGAGCACCCTCCCACCGCCGACCAGTTCGCGGCCGTCCTGCACCTCATTCTCGACTGACCCCATGATCATCACCGTCTGAGGGCTGTTTCCGGCGCGAAAATCAGCCCTGAGGCGGTGGTGATCATGGGGTCAGGCGGTCAGGCCGGGGATGTCTACGTAGGTGTGGTCGGGGTTCTTCGGGTGGACGTAGACCTTGACCCTGCGGCGGGTGTACAGGACCAGCGCGGGGTTGCGCAGGAGGCGGCGGCTGCGCGCGGTGTGGGTGCTGCCGTCGATGTCGCGCCAGGTCGCGTGCACGAAGTAGGTGGGCCGGTTGTTGTGGGTGACGTGGGTGTCCGGTTCGACCTTCGTGACCTCGGCCCAGATCTCCCGGCCGTTCTCCCGCAGCCACGCCGTCCGCCGGGTCATGGTCCGGTCGACCACGTAGAGCGCCGCCGCCGCGACGAGGAACACCGCACCGAGACAGCCGGCGGCGATCGCCGGTCCGGAGCCGCGCAGGACGACCGCCCCGACGACCAGCACCACACCCGCGACGACGCACACGGCGCTGCTGATCCGTAACTTGCGTCCAATCGGCACGTCTGTCCCCTTGGGTCGTGGATAAGAACATGTCGCCCGGAGCGGAGAGTTCATTACTTGTTACACCAGGTAGTCACCGAACCGTATCTGTCAGCAGCTCGGCGATCGACTCGGTGACCGGTATGTCGGTCGCCGACTCGAGACGGCCGTAGCGGGCGCCGGTGGTCGAACGCAGGAACACGTGCTGGCCGGCGGTCGTCGCGGCGAGGTCGACGACCAGGTACGGCAGGGCCAGCCGAGCCTGGTAACGACGCAGCGCCGCGCCGACGTCGACCGGGAGAACCATCGGATCGAACCGCCGACCGGGCCGCAGCGCCACCGGAAAAAGCCGTCCCGCCACCATGATCACCCGAATGATGTGGTCGGTCTCGACGCGTTCGGAGAACAGGTGCGCGGTCAGCGCCACATCGGCCAGCTCGTCGAGGTTCCCGGTGTAGTCCAGCGACCGACCGAAGGAACGCCCCCGCACACCGCGCTCGCCGCTGCGCGCGAAATCGTGCACCGACAACGGATCGTTGGTCACCAGCGTGCGCGGCACGACCAGACCGCAGTACGCCGCGACGGCGAGCTGACGCGGCGGATAGTCGGCGTCCCGGGCCCGGTCCGGGTCGTTCGCCCACAGCACCCCGGTGTCGGCGAGGCAGGCGAGCAGACCACCGAGACCGAGGCGGGCCTGGTCGAACGCCTGCGCGCGCCGCCCGACGGACAGCTCCGAGGCGAACCCGAAACTGCCCGGATCCCGGCACCACACCGCCCGCACCGCATCCAGCCGCACAGCACGGTGCCGGGTGGTCAGCACCCCGTCCCAACGCCCCCGGACGAGCCGGGCCGCGACGCTGAGCTCGGACGGAAACCAGCGCAGATCAGCCCGGAACACCTCCGAATCGCGCCGCTGCAGCGCCCGGACGAGACGATCCGCCGACGCATCGCGTTCCCTGGCCAGGACCAGGACGGTCACTCATCCACCCACTCGACGCCCAGCAGATCCAGCATCGGACAGCCGTGCGGGTCGACGGCCAGCTGCAGCTCGTGCGAATAGCTCCACCGCGTCGCCGGCTGCTCGCGGCACGGTTCGTGATAGACGATGGTCTCAGTCATGGCGGAGACTGTAACCAGTAATTACTGGTTGAGAATAGTGTCCTCTTGTGATCAAATATGCACATGGGGACTCCAGAGCCGGCGCCGCGTCGCGTCCAGAGACTGCAGCTCGGCATGCTGCTGCGCCGCCACCGCGCCGCGAGCGGCCGCAAGACCAAAGAGGTCCTCGACGCGCTGGACTGATACTCCTCGAAGCTGTCCAAACTCGAATCCGGCGGCGTCACGATCGCCGCCGCCGAACTGGACCGCCTGATCGACCTCTACGACGTCCCCGACGACGACGCCGCTCAGCTGCGAGAACTCGGCCGCGAGGCTCGCCGCAAGGGGGCCCTGCAGCCGGTCCGAGAATATGCCCGCACCTACCTTGAGCTGGAGCGAACCGCCGCCACGATCAGCATCCACCGAGGCGAGCTGATCCATGGGGCACTCCAGACCGAGGCATACGCTCGGGCTTTGCTCGCCTCCGGGCCCTCAGACTTCTCTCCAGCTGAGATCGATCAGATGGCCGTTGACAGAGCGCGTCGGATCGATCGATTCACCGGCGATCGGGCCAACATGTGGGTGGTGCTCGGCGAAGCCGCATTGCACCGACCAGTTGGCGGCCGGGAGGCCCACCTCGAGCAGATCGGACACCTGCTTCAGGTAGCTGAGTTTCCGCAGGTCACGCTGCAGATATTGCCGTTCAGCTCCGGTGCGTACGGAGCACTCGGCAGAGACTTCACAATCCTCGACCTGGTCGATCCCCAACTCACCGTGGTCTACGTGGAAGCGTTCACCGACGCGCTCTATCGAGATGCCGCCGAGGACATCGAGCGGTATAGAGTCGCCTTTACCAAGGCGCAGGTGGCCGCAGCCTCGGAGCGAGAGTCCCTCCGCATCTTGGAGGCGCGGCTGCGCGACATCGGCTAGATCACTGGAGGTGTCCGATGATCCGCTGGCACAAGAGCAGCTACAGCAACGGCGGCTCCGAGGACTGCGTCGAGGTTGCCGAGACACCTGAAACCTGCCTGGTGCGCGACACCAAGCAGCGCGGCGCGGGCCCGATCCTGACCTTCGCCACCCCGGCCTGGACCGACTTCTTGCGGTCGCTCAAGCGCGATATATAACGAATATCCCGGATCCGCTCACCCGCGCAGGAGCATCCCGCTACCGTTTCGGGCTATGGCCTCCACGGTGATCGCGGGCATGACGGTGACCCCCGAGAACGTCTTGCAACTCCACAACGTCTTTCAGTCCGAAGTCGCTGCGCTCAGAAGCAAGACGGTTTTCACGCTGAACTTCAAGGTAGGGAAAGCTGCCGAGGATCCCGTATCACCACGTGCCGCCGATGGTTTCAACACCAAGATCGATTCCTACAAGCGGCGGGTCCAGGACTATGTGGACGAGCTGGATGCCACCGCCCGAGCGCTGGCTGACGCAGCGAAGCGCTACGGCCACAGTGAAGAAGAGATAGTGGCATCGTTCCGAAAGTTCAGTCCCGGCTATCAGCAGCGCAACGGGCTCGCTGGCTCGGTGCAGCGGTGATCCGGAAACGTGTGCGGTGGCTGCCCGGTGCTTTGGTCGCACTGACAGTCGGCCTGGCTGGCTGTGGTTCGGGCCCAGCCGAGACCAGCACGCCTGCGCCTCCGCCCACATCACCTCCGGCATCCACCCGGCCACCACTGCCACCACGCCCGGCGGAGTTGCGACTGGACAACGTTGATCCGTGCAGCCTCCTCAACCCTGCTCAGGAGGATCAACTCCTCCTAGGCCCCGCCATGCGCAATCCTGATCCCGAGGAATTCGGCGCTACAAGCTGCGCATGGGTTAACGGTGTTGGGCCGAGCAACACGTGGAGCATCCGGACAATCCCCGGGCAGGGAACCGAGTACTACCTCGGCGCCAGCACCGGCTACGAGATGATCAAAGTCGGTGGCTTCACCGCGCTGCAGTCCGCTCCGGACAACGCTCCGAGGCCTGACAGGGCCTGCATCATCCATATCGATGTTGCGGCCGGCCAGAGTCTCGCCGTCACCTACGACAACCTGCCTGGCGACCTTCCGGGGATCAACCAGCAGGTGGCCTGTCAGCAGGCGGCCAAAGTCGGCGAGATGGCTGTCGCCAACCTTCGCAAGCTCGCTCACTGATCGATTCGGGGGGACACGGTGGCTTCATTCGGCGCGGACAAGTGCACCGGCAACGAGACGTTCGGTCTGCGGGAGCTCTACACGCAGCTGCACACCGGGCCGGGGGTCACGGTGGTCACTCCGGCTTCGGACGGGTTGAAGAAGTTCGCTCCGTTGCTGAGTGGTGCGGGGGAACGCATCCAGCGGGAGATCAGCTCGACGGGGCAGACCTGGCAGGGGCAGGCGGCTGAGTCGGCGGCGGCGGCGATGACGCAGCTCGGTGCGTGGGCGAACAAGGGGTCGCAGGCCGGTTCGGTGGGTGGGGGCCAGGTCCAGGCGTATGCGGACTCGTTCGTGAACCTGAAGAACGCGGTGGCCGCGCCGGTGCCGGTGCCTCCGTTGACCGATCTGGACCAGGTGCGTGAGTTCTTCGGGATGTCCACCGATCACTCGGTCGCGATCAAGCGGAACCAGGATGCGGCGGCGGCCGCGATCGCCGCGCTCCGTCATCACGAGTCGACGACCACGGGTGCGATCAACGCGTTCGCCGATCCGGGGGACGTCCCGCAGGTCACCAATAGTGCGACTGCCTCGCTCACCGGTTCGCCGGGTGGTGCCGGGCAGCCGCCGTCGGGTGGCGGCGCTTCGATGCCGCCCGGTGGCGGTGGTGGTGCGGAGCCGTCTGCCGGCGGGGGCCCGGCCGGCGCCGGTGGCGGTGGCGCCGGTGACAGCGGCGGCGGGTCGAAGGGCGGCGGCATGCCCGTTCCGCCCGGTCACACGGGGATCAGCTCCTCCACGCCGCCGCCTCCGTCTCCGCTGATCCCGCCGGTGGGTTCCGGCGGTGCGGTCCCGCACAGCGGTACCGCGCCGGGCGGCGGTCCCGGCGGTATCACCGCCCCGGCCGGCGGCTACACCCCTGCTCACCGGCCCGCTCCAGTGCGGCCCGGCTACCGGTCCGGGGCGCCGGCCGTGCGCCCGCTCGCCGCACGTGGCGAGGAGATGCTGGGTCAGCGTCCCGGCTATGGCGCCGGTGTCGCGGAACCGGCCGGTTCCGGCGCGTCAGGTCGTCCGGCCGGTCCGGGGGCGATGCCGATGGGTGGGCCGGGCGGCGCCGGGGTGCGCGGTGAGGGCAGGGAGCACCGCAACAACACGTTCATCCCGGACGACTCACCGTTCAAGATTCCCGACGAGGAGCTCGACTACGTGCCCGCCGTCATCGACGCCGAGTACCTGCTCCGATTCCAGCGAGGTTGCTGATGGACATCAACTGGCCGGCCGCGGTCCAGCTCGAACCCGTCGAGTTCCTTGCCTGCTGGGAAGCCCTCACCCTGGGCGAGCCGCCGTTCCTGCTGCGGATGCGGCACCCGGACGGGACCGTGGACCAGATCGAGGAGACCCGCCGCCAGTTCACCGAGGCGATCGCCGGGCTCGCCGAGCGCGGGCTGTCCGACGGGGTACACCCTGGTCAGCGTCTCGCGCAGCTGCTCGGTGTGCTGTCGCGGTCGGACTATCAGATCGACATCCGGTTCACCGGCCCGTACGGGCGGCCGGTGCTCGGGCTCGGTGGGATCGCCGGCGGCGACGGGGTCATCGCGGTCAGCAACGACGGCCTCGGGCCGATCACCCTGCTCGAGATGGACTCCTCCCGGGTCGCGGCGAGCCTGCTGAGCCTGCCCGGCCCGATGACGCCGGGGGTGGGGCCGCAGGTGAACATCCCGGTGGACCTTCTCGACAAGGCCATCGCGGCGACGACCGACAACAGTTTCTGGACGCTCGCCGACCGGCTGCGCGAGCTCGGGGTGCCCGCCCAGGACGCCAACGCGCTCGCCCGGATGAGCAGCGCGACCACGTTCGGCGGCCAGCTCGGCGCCACCGCGCGGTTCGGTGCGCCGGAGCGGCGCGGGCCGTGGGTGATCGCCTTCCACAGCGCGGGCGAGGGCTACTTCATGATGTTGCGCCGGGGTACCACGGTCACGATGGGTCCCACCGACGCCAACCGGCTGCTGCTGCAGTGGCGGGAGCTGGTCGAGAACCTTCAGTGATCACCGCCACGCCGGTGGCCGGTATCCGGGAGCGCGCGTAGCCTTCATGTAGTTGAGAGTTCATCGAACCTGGAGGCACCGTGCTCACCCGTCCGCTACCCGGCCCGATCAACGACATCGCGCTGCTCGTCGCCCGCGTCGTCCTGGGCGTCGTCCTGATCGCGCACGGCTGGCAGAAGCTGGTCACCAACGGTTTCGCCGCGACCACCGCGGGCTTCACCAAGATGGGCATCCCGGCGCCGCCGGTGTCCGCCGCGTACGCCTCCGTCGTCGAGCTGGGCGGCGGCATCCTGATCGTCCTCGGCGCACTGACCACGCTCGTCGGCGTGCTCGTGGTGCTCGACATGCTGGGCGCGATCGCGCTGGTGCACGGCGGCAACGGCGTGTTCGTCGGGTCCGGCGGCTGGGAGCTGGTCGGGGTCATCGCGGTCGGCGGACTGCTGCTCGCCGCTGCCGGCGCCGGGAAGTTCAGCGTCGACCACGCACTGAACAGCAGGCGCACCCCGGTCGCGGCCTGAAGACGCCCCTTCTGGGGTGGGCGTACACCCCCAAAGGGAGAGCTCTTCGGCCCTAGTCTCCGTGTGATGACCACCACACAGCAGTCTGCCGCCCTGATCCCCGACGACGTCGCCAGGGCGGCGGTCCTGCCGGAGTCCTACACGGATGAGAAGAACGTCACCTACCCGGCGTTCGCCTGGTTGCGCAAGAACAACCCGCTCGGCGTCGCGCAGCTCGACGGGTTCGACCCGATCCATCTGGTGACCAAGTTCGACGACCTCATCTCGATCGAACGTCGCCCGGAGATCTTCGCCAACGCGCCGAAGAACCCGATCCTGAACAGCCAGGCCGACGACGCGTTCATCCGGTCACTGACCGGCGGGTCGATCCGCAGCATCGACGTCGTCACCTACATGGACCCGCCCGAGCACACGACGATCCGCCGGCTGATCAACCCGTGGTTCCGGCCGGGCAACGTCAAGCAGTTCGCCGAGCAGGTCAGAGGTCTGGCGAAACGTGAGGTGGACCGGCTCTTCGACTACGACGGCGAGTGCGACTTCGCCAAGGACTTCGGGCTGCTCTACCCGCTGCGGGTGATCATGACACTGTTCGGGCTGCCGCCGGAGGACGAGCCCAAGGTCATGAAGCTGACCCAGGAGTTCTTCGGCACGAACGACCCCGAGGAGCAGCGCGCCGAGGTCGCGATGACCCCGGACGCGGCGGCCCGGATGTGGACAGCGGCGGTCGCCGACTTCAACGCCTACTTCCACCAGCACACCATGGACCGTCGGGCCAACCCGACCGACGACCTGCTGTCCATCATCGCCAACAGCAAGATCGACGGCGAGTTCATCGACGAGCGCTACGCCAACGGTGAGTACATCGCGATCGCCACGGCGGGCCACGACACCACGTCGGCGACGCTGGTCGGCGCGATGCTCGCGTTGATCGAGAACCCGGACCAGCTGCGGCTCGTCCAGAACGACATGTCGCTGGTGGACCGGCTGGTCGAGGAGTCGATCCGGTACGTCTCGCCGGTCAAGCACTTCATGCGCACCGCGGTACAGGACGCCGAGGTGCGCGGCCAGACGGTCCACGAGGGTGACCGGTTCATGCTGTGCTTCCCCTCGGCAAACCGCGACGAGGAGAAATTCGGGCCCGACTCGCACGATTTCGATGTGACCGTCGACCGGGGCAAGCACGCCGGTTTCGGATTCGGGCCGCACCAGTGCCAGGGCATGATGATCGCGCGGCTCGAACTGAAGATCCTGTTCGAGGAGCTACTGCCCCGGCTCGGTTCGGTCGAGCTGAACGGGACGCCCCGGTACACGCAGACGAACTTCGTCGGCGGACTCAAGAGCCTGCCGATCCGTTTCCGGCACGCCTGACCCGATTCAGGATCCTTTTCTCTTCCACGAACGAGTGATCCCCGGCTAACGTCAGCTGCCTCTGTCGTCTTCAAGCAGTCCCTGTGCTGACTCAAAGAGGAGATCGCCATGGCGTTGCCGCCACCTGACTCCGACGCGCTCGCCGGCGTCGCCGAAGAACTCGACCTCGGACTGACCGACGCGGACATCAAGTCCTTCCAGCCGTACGTGCAGGGCCTCCTCGAGTCGTGGGACGTCGTCGAGGAGCTCTACGCGCAGACCGCTCCCCGCGCTCCCGAACGCAAGTGGACCCGGCCCGAGGGCGAGGCCAACCCGTTCAACGCCTGGTACGTGACCACCCAGGTCACCGGCACGGCGGACGGGCCACTGGCCGGGCGCACCATCGCGGTCAAGGACAACACCGCCGTCGCGGGCGTCCCGATGATGAACGGGTCGGCGACCGTCGAGGGGTTCATCCCGGCCGAGGACGCGACGGTCGTCGGGCGGGTGCTGGCGGCCGGTGCGACCGTCGCCGGCAAGGCCGTGTGTGAGGACCTGTGCTTCTCCGGCGGTTCGCACACCTCGCGCACCGGTCCGGTGCGCAACCCGTGGGACGAGACGCGGTCCACCGGCGGCTCGTCGAGCGGGTGCGCGGCGCTCGTCGCGAGCGGACTCGTCGACCTGGCGATCGGCGGTGACCAGGGCGGATCGGTGCGCATGCCGGCGTCGTTCACCGGCATCGTCGGGCACAAGCCGACGCACGGGCTCGTGCCGTACACCGGGGCGTTCCCGATCGAGCAGACGATCGACCACCTCGGGCCGATGGGGCGCACGGTCACCGACGTCGCCACCCTGCTCGCCGTGCTGTCCGGCGCGGACGGCCTCGACCCCCGGCAGCCCACCGGGCTGGCCGGGCTCGACGTCGACGAGCTGCTCGCCACCGTGACCGGCTCGGCGCACGGGCTGCGGGTCGGCGTGGTCACCGAAGGTTTCGGGCGGCCCAACTCCGACCCGGGCGTCGACTCGACGGTGCGCACGGCCGTCGAGACGCTGCGCGAGGCCGGGCTGAGCGCCGACGAGGTGTCCATTCCGTGGCACCTGCACGGCGCGCGGATCTGGGACGTCATCGGCGTCGAGGGCACGTTCGCGCAGATGATCGAGAGCAACGGCTACGGGCTGAACTGGAAGGGGCGCTACGACCCCGAGCTGATCGGGCACTACGGCGAGCAGTGGCGGTCCGCGCCGAACCGGTTCTCCGAGACCGTGCAGCTGCTCATGCTGGCGGCCGGTTACTCGCGGGGCAAGGCGCACAACCGGCACTACGCGATGGCGCAGAACCTGGCGGTCACCCTGGCGAAGGCCTACGACGATGCGCTGGCGATGTTCGACGTGCTGGTCATGCCGACGACGCCGATCTCCGCGAGCGTCATCCCAGGGCCCGACGCGGCGCGCGAGGAGATCATCGAGCGTGCGTTGGAGATGGTGGGCAACACCTGTCCGTTCGATGTGACCGGCCATCCGGCGTGTTCTGTGCCGGCAGGGCTGTCGGACGGCCGTCCGGTTGGCATGATGATTGTCGGCAAGCAATTCGACGACGCCACGGTTCTTCGGGTGGCGCACGCGTTCGAGCGGGCCGTCAACGGGTTCCCCGCTCCGCCGGGGGTGTAGCTGCAGAGGAGCTGCCGGTGTCCGGGCCTTCGTCATTTACCGCTGTCGTGGTGCGTTCGGTGGACGCCGAGATGCTCACCAACCCGACGGCCAGCATCCAGCTGCTCGCCGACAGCCCGGACACCGGCGGCGCGCTGAGCACCCAGCGGGTGACGCTCGGCGTCGGGGCGGACGGCGCGGTTCCGCACACGCACGAGCTGTCCGCCGAGATGTTCTACGTGCTGTCCGGTTCGGTGGACGTGCTGGTGGGCGACCAGGTGCGCACCGCGACCCAGGGTGACCTGGTCGTGGTGCCGCCCGGCATGGCGCACGCGTTCGGCGCCACGCCAGGGCAGACCGCGGAGATCCTGATCGTGATCACGCCCGGGGTGGAGCGGTTCGAGTACTTCCGTCACCTGGGCCGGATCGCCCGGGGCGAGTCGACGGCGGAGAGCCTGCTCGACGACCAGGAGCGCTACGACACGTACTTCCTGATGAGTCCCCCCTGGAAGGCCGCCCGCACCTCCTGAGTGCTGAGCCGCAGGTAAGAACCCGTGAGTGGCGAGTGGTCCCCTGGGACCACTCGCCACTCACGGGTCTTAACCTGCGGCTAGGCGCCCTCAGCACTCACGAGGTTTCGCCGGAAGGCCGCGAGGTTCTCGGTCGCCCAGGTGCGGAACGTGCGGCCGGGGATGCCGGTGATGCGCTCGGCGGCGTCGGTGGTGCTCGCCGGGCCGTCGAGGGACGCGGCCCAGTAGCCCAGCAGCGACTCGGCCGCCGGAGCCGGCATGTAGCGGGACAGCTGCGCCAGGCCCTGCTCGTGGGTCAGCTCGGTGATCTCGATCCGTCTGCCGAGCAGGTCGCCGAGGATGGCCAGCTGCTCGCGGAAGCTCAGCGACTCCGGGCCGACCAGGGTGATCGCCTGACCGTCCAGCTTGTCGGTGGTGATCGCCAGCTCGGCGACGTCGACGATGTCCTCGGCGTGGATCGGTGCGATCCGGGCGTCCGGGTAGGCCTGCTCGACCGGGCGCCCCGTCCGGATCGGCTCGCACCAGCCCAGCGCGTTGCTGTCGAAGGCACCGGGTCGCAGCAGGGTGGTGCGGACGTTCGCCGCGAGCACCGCCTGCTCGACGAGCAGGTGGTGGTGGGCCAGCGCGTCGGTGCCGGACTCAGCCACGGCGGCCGAGGACAGCAGGACGATCTGTTCGACACCCTCGGACTCGGCGGCGTGCAGCAGCTCGGTGATACCGGCGGGTTCCGCGTACAGGAACACACCGCGGACGCCGGCCAGCGCGGGCGCGAACGTCTCGGGCCGCGACAGGTCCAGCTCGACGGCCGGGACGCCGAGCTGTTCCGGGACGCGGCTGGCGGCACGCACCTCGTGGCCGTGCAGCCGGCGCAGCAGGCCCGCACCGACGGCGCCTCGGGCACCGGTGATCAGGATGGTCATGGTCTACCTCCGGGAAGGGTGGTGGGGAAGAGAAGAGCGAGGCCGGCGCCGAGCAGCGCCAGCGCGGCGGCGACGAGGCAGCTGAGCACCATCGCGCCCTGGGCGTACACCGTGATGAGCAGCGCGACGCCGAACGCGGACGCGAGCTGCACGACCGCCGACAGCGAGCCGGAGGCGCTGCCCAGCTCGCGGTCGCCGACCGAGCCGAGGATCACCGTGTACAGCGGTCCGAACACCGAACCCATGCCGAGCCCGATGAGCAGGCACGGGCCCAGCAGCGCGAGCGCGCCGGTGCGGTGGTCGACCACGGCGGCCAGCAGCACGGCACCGGCCGAGACGGCCACCGCGCCGCCGAGGATCAGCCGTCGCCCGGCGAACCTCCTGCCGAGGATGGAGGCCACCGCGACACCGACCGAGATCGGCAGACCGATCAGCCCCGCCCGCAACGGCGAGTAGTGCAGCACGGTCTGCAGGAACAGCGGCAGGACCAGCAGCAGACCACCGACCACCGCGAAGAACGCGACCCCGAAACCCAGCCCGGCGGTGTAGGCACGGTTGGCGAACAGGGTGGGCACGATGATCGGGTGCGCCGCCCGGCGTTGCCGGTGCCAGAACCCGACGAACGTCGCGGCGGCAGCGCCGAGGGTGAGCACACTCCAGGCCGGCCAGCCGGCGCGCGGGCCCTGGATCAGCGGAAAGATCGTGAGCAACGACGCGAGAGCGAGCAGTGCGGCGCCGATCGGATCGACGTGCACCGTCGGGTCCGGGCGGTCCCCGGGGAGCCAGCGCAGACCCGCGGCAACCGTGGCCACGCCGATCGGCAGGTTGATCAGGAAGATCATCCGCCAGCCGGAACCGAACAGGTCGAGGTCGATCAGCAGGCCGGCGAGCAGCGGTCCGCACACCGAGGCGATCGCCATGACCGGTGCGAACGCCGCGAACGCCCGCCCGGTGCGGTCCGGCGGGAACGCCGCCTTGAGCAGACCGAGCCCCTGCGGGATGAGCAACGCGCCGAACGCGCCCTGCAGCGCCCTGGTCAGGATCAGCACCGTCGCGGTCGGCGCGAGGCCGCAGCCCAGCGATGCCACCGTGAACCCGGTCGCGCCGAGCAGGAACAGCCGGCGCCGACCCCAGCGGTCGCCGAGCCGGCCGCCGATCACCAGCAGCACCCCGAAGGCCAGCGTGTAACCGGCCGACGACCAGGCGACCACCGCGACCCCACCGCCCAGCTCAGCGCTGATCGAAGGTGCGGCGACGTTGACGACCGTGCTGTCCAGCAGGTCCATCACCGATGCCGCGAGCACGACGGCGAGCACCCACCAGTGTCTGGTCTCTCCTTTCGGTTCTGAACGACGTTTGTCACGAACAGTGTTCATAACGAACAGTGTACGTTACGAACGGCGTCTGCGTCGAACCGATAGGGTCGGCGACATGTCGACCCCGCGAGACAGCGAGCCGGTGAGTCGCCGGTCCCGGCCGGCGAAACCGCCGCTGACCAGGACCGGAATCGTCGAGGCCGCGATCGGGATACTCGACACCGACGGCCTCGACCGCCTGACCATGCGCAAGCTCGCCACCGCGCTGGATACGGCGGCGGGCTCGCTGTACGTCTACTTCGCCAACCGTGACGAACTGCTCGCCGACGTGTACGACCACGTCCTCGGCGAGCTGCGCCTACCGGACCTGGACGCCCCGACCGCCGAGTGGGACACCGAGCTGATCGACCTGCTACTGCACGCGATCACCGTGATCGGCGAGCACGGCGGCATCGCGGACGCCGCACTCGGCGCGATCCCGACCGGGCCGAACTCCCTGGCCTTCACCGAGGTGCTGCTCGGGCTGCTGGCCAGAGGCGGCGTCGACGACCAGGCGGCGGCCTGGGCGGTCGACCAGCTGTCCCTGTACGTCAACGCGGCCGCCTTGGAACACTCCGCCCACCTGCGGCGCGGTGACCAGGAGGAGTCGGTGATCGCCGGTCTGCGCGCGACCTTCGCCGAGCTGCCCGCCCAGCGCTACCCGCACACCCACCGCCTGCGCGACGCCCTGGTCACGGGCGACGGCGACGAACGAGCCCGCTGGCTCCTCACCACTCTCCTGAAAGGCCTAACCTCCCCTCGTGAGTGATGAGGCCGTCTACCGCGAAGCGGCGCGAAGCGTAGCCGGTCTACGCACTCACGACACGCTTTTCGTCGTGAGTGCGTAGACCGGCTATAGGCGGCCTCAGCACTCACGAGGGACCCCGAGGCTGTGCACTCTCCCTACGCGCAACCCCGTACCCGGCTCCAAGGCATCTCGGCTTCGCCGTCGACTCGTGAGTGGCAAGGGCGCCTATAGGCGCCCGGATCACTCACGACGAAAAGCGTGTCGTGAGTGCTCCGAGCGCCTACGCTTCGCGCCGCTTCGCGGTAGACACCCTTGCCACTCACGATGGGCCACTCACGTGGGTCGGGGGTCTGTCCAGACTGTGGCGGGTCTTGGGGCTGGGGTCGGGGTTTCGCCGAGCAGGGCCAGCAGCTCGCGGTGGCTACCGCCGGACAGGCGGGCCACCTGCGCCTGGGTCAGGCCCGCTGCCCTGAGCTGTCGTGCGGCCGCGGCGAGCAGCTGCCGATGTCCGTCGAGGGCTTCGCGCAGCTGGTGGATCTCGTCGGTGCTCGACTCCAGCCGTCCCAACGCTCGCAGGACACCCCGCGGATCGTCGAGCAGCACGCTCAACAGGCGGTCCTTGAGCCCGTCCGGGTCGTCGTAGTGGGTGTCGCGCCGGACCGGGAGCGGTTCGGTCATCGGTGCGTGCCGCGCCTCGGGTTCCCGCTCGTGCCCGAACTCGGCGCGGAAGTCCCGTTCGAAGTCGCGCACGAACTCGCCGAGGTTCTCCCCTTCCGGACCGGCCGCGACCGGCACCGGCGCGGCACCTGGGCCGGGGCCGACGGCGGCGACCGGTTCCACGATCTCCTCGACCTTGCTCCGGCCCTGCAGCGCGGACGCCACAGCACCGACGAGCGTCATGATGAGCGCGGCCATGAACGCGGCGTACAGCCCGTGCTGGAACGGCCCGGAGATCAGCTGGGGGAAGAACTCCTTGCCGGTCAGGGTCGCGACGTTGGCGGCGGGCAGCTGGTTCAGCACACCGCTCGGGGCGAGGAGCTCCTGGATCGGGTTGAACCCGAGGAACGCCGCGAACAGGCTGCCGACCGGCGGCAGCCCGGCCACCTGGTCGGCCACCGCGCCCGGCACACCCTGCGCACGCAGACCGCTGCTCAGCGCGCCGGGCAACGTACCGGCGAGCCCGACGATCATCATGGTGAAGAAGATGCCGATGGACAGCGCGGAGCCGGAGTTCAGGAACGTCGCGCGCATGCCGGACGCGGCGCCGCGCTGACCGGCGGGCACCGCGCTCATCACGGCTGAGGTGTTGGGCGCGGTGAACAGGCCGGAGCCGATGCCGTTGATCACCAGCAGGGTGGCGAACAGCCAGTACGGGAAGTCCGCCGGGATCACCATCAGCCCGACCAGCGTCCCGGCGACGATCAGCAGCCCGACGGTGGCGAACGCGCGGGTGCCGTACCGGTCGGACAGCACGCCGGACACCGGCCCGGCGACCAGGAACCCGACGGTCAGCGGCAACAGGTAGATGCCGGCCCACAGCGGCGTCGACTCGTAGTCGAAGCCGTGCAGCGGCAGCCAGATGCCCTGCAACCAGATGATCAGCATGAACTGCAGGCCACCCCGGCCGATCGAGGCCATCAGCCCGGCGAGGCTGCCGAGCGCGAACAGGCGCCCCCGGAACAGCTGGATGTGGAACATCGGCTCGGCGACCCGGGTCTCCAGCACACAGAACCCGGCGAGGATCACCACGCCGCCGATGACGCCGGCGAGCACCCAGGGGTTCGTCCAGCCGGTGGAGTGGCCGCCGTAGGGGTTGATGCCGTAGACGATGCCGGCGAGCAGCACGGTCAGGCCGATGGCGAACGTGACGTTGCCCCACCAGTCGATCTTGCCGACCTTGCGCTCTCCCTGCTCGTGCAGCGAGCGGTAGGACCAGATGGCGCCGATGATCGCGATCGGCACGCTGACCCAGAACACCGAGCGCCAGTGCCATTCGGCGAGCACACCGCCGATGACCAGCCCGAGGAACGAACCGGCGATCGCGGCGACCTGGTTGGTGCCCAGAGCCATACCGCGCTGGTGCGCCGGGAAGGCGTCGGTGAGGATCGCGGTCGAGTTGGCGAACAGCATCGCGCCGCCGATGCCCTGCACGACGCGCCAGCCGATGAGCCACAGCGCGCCGGCCCCGCCGGAGAACGGGACGAGAGCCAGCGCGATCGAGGACACCGCGAAGACCACGAAGCCCATGCTGTAGATCTTGACCCGGCCGTACATGTCGCCGAGACGTCCCAGGGTCACCACCAGCGCGGCGGAGACCAGCAGGAACCCCATGATCATCCACAGCAGGTAGCTGATGTTGCCCGGCGCCAGCGGATCCAGCCCGATCCCCCGGAAGATCGCCGGCAGCGAGATCAGCACGATCGACGAGTTGATCATCGCCAACAACATGCCGACCGTCGTGTTGGACAGTGCGACCCACTTGTAGCCAGGGTGATCCCGAGACCACCGGCGCGGGCTCCTCGTCTCGGCCAGGACGTCAGCCATCCGTTCCCCTCCCGTCACCGCGCACCACCGTCACGCGGCACGAATGTGGCTTTAGGGACGTTCAAGGTCTCCAAAGCCACATTCGTGCCTCGGGTACGGGCTGCGACAGGAACAGGTTAGTTGTGGAATGCAACGTATGCCACCCACTTGAGCGATGTCACATACCCTTACCGGTGATCGCGCTATGGTTCGCCGGGTGATCTGGGATTCCGCCCGCGAGAGCCAGGTCGATCGTCTCGAAGAGCAGCTGCGGCTGCTGCATCGCAGGTCCCGCCGGGTCGCACGCAGTGTCGCGTCCCGCGTCCACCCGGACATCGACGGCAGCCTCTACGCCGTACTGCAGGTGATCGCGCAGGCCGGGCCGCTGCGACTGATCGAGCTCGCCGACGAGTTCGGTCTCGACAAATCCACCATGAGCCGGCACGTCACGACGCTCATCCAGCTCGGCCTCGTGCAGCGCGACCCCGACCCGCTCGACGGCCGCGCGTTCCTGCTGAGCCCCACCACGGACGGCACCGACCGCCTCGCCGCCGCCACCTCCGCCCGACGCAGCGAGTGGCGCGCCCGCCTCGACGGCTGGACCACCGCCGACCTGGCCGACGTCGTCAACGCGCTCCACCGTCTGAACGGCGACCTGGACTAGCAGTGCGTCCCGCAACCCCGGTTGCCGCCTGAAGCCCCATAAGTCGTCTCCGGAGACGGGCAGAGGCAACTAACATCGCGGTCTGTGATCACAGACCATCGTGCCTCGGTCCGCGAGTTCGTCGAACGTCCCGGTTTTCAGCAGGCCATCATCGCGGTGATCATGCTGAACGCCGTCACACTCGGCCTCGAGACCTCCCAGTCGATGGTCGCCGGCATCGGCGGACTGCTCCACGTGATCGACCGCACCGTCGTCGTCATCTTCGTCGCTGAGCTCGCGCTGCGGCTGTACGGCTACGGCTGGCGGTTCTTCCGGGACCCGTGGAACCTGTTCGACTTCGCCATCGTCGGCATCGCGCTGCTGCCGGTCACCGGGGAGTTCGCGGTGCTGCGTGCGCTGCGCATCCTGCGGGCGCTGCGGCTGATCTCGGTCGTGCCGAGCATGCGCCGGGTGGTCGGTGGGCTGCTCGCCGCGATGCCCGGCATGGCGTCCATCGCGGCCCTGCTGTCGCTGATCCTGTACGTGGCGGCGGTGATCGGGACGAAGCTGTTCTGGCAGATCGCACCTGAGCACTTCGGCACCCTGGCCCGGACCCTGTTCACGCTGTTCCAGACGATGACCGGAGAGGGCTGGCCGGACGTGGCGCGTGCCGTCATGGCCGAGGCACCGCTCGCCTGGATCTTCTTCGTGGTCTACATCCTGGTGTCCTCGTTCATGGTGCTGAACCTGTTCATCGCCGTCGTGGTCAGCGCGATGGAAGGACAGGTCATGGCCGAGACCCGGGCCGAAGAGGCCGCGCACGCCGCCGAGGAACAGGTGGCCAACCGGCAGATCCTGGCCGAGGTCCAGGCGTTGCGCGCCGAGCTGGCAGACCTGAAAGCCCGCGTCTGACCCGTGAGTGGCGAGTGGTCCTCCAGGACCACTCGCCACTCACGGGGTCAGTCGACCGCGGGGCTGGAGGCCTGGGCCCAGTAGCGACGGGGGATTCTGCCTGCCCGTTTCGCCGCCCGGCCCGCCTCCACGGCCAGGCGCATCGCCGTGGCCATCAGCTCGGGGTCTCCCGCCCTGGTCACCGCCGTGGCCAGCAGGACCGCGTCGCAGCCCAGCTCCATCGCCTGGGCAGCCTCCGACGCCGTGCCGATACCCGCGTCCAGCACCACCGGGACACCCGCCTGGTCGACGATCATCTCGATGTTGTGCGGGTTGCGGATGCCCAGACCGGTGCCGATCGGCGAGCCGAGCGGCATGACCGCGGCGCAGCCGGCCTGCTCCAGCTTGCGGGCGAGCACCGGGTCGTCGTTCGTGTAGGGCAGCACGGTGAAACCGTCCGCGACCAGCTGTTCCGCCGCGTCCAGCAGCTCGATCGGGTCCGGCAGCAGGGTGCGCTCGTCGGCGATCACCTCCAGCTTCACCAGGTCCGTTTCGAGGGCCTCCCTGGCCAGCCGCGCGGTCAGCACGGCCTCCGCGGCGGTGCGGCAGCCCGCGGTGTTGGGGAGGGTCTCGATACCCAGCCTCCGTAGCAGCTCCAGCACACCGGTGCCGGCGGCCGCGTCAACCCGGCGCATCGCGACCGTGGTCAGCGCCGTTCCGGACGCCACCAGGGCCCGTTCCAGGACCGCGAGGTTGCCCGCGCCACCGGTGCCCATGATCAGCCTGGAGCCGATCTTGCGGCCACCGATCACCAACTCGTCACTCATGAGTCATCCTCCCTGGACCGCGGTCAGAACCTCGACCCTGGCATCCGCGGACAGTTCGTGGCCGGACCAGCCCGCTCGGGGCACCACCTCGCCGTCGACCGCCACCGCCACCCCGGTCGTCGGCACGCCGAGGGTGACCAGTGCATCGCTCACGTGGGCGGGTTCGGTCAGCTCGTGCTGTTCCCCGTTGATCCAGACTCGCATCGTCTAACCCTTTCCTCTCGGACGACCGGGATCGGCGACCTTCGCGGTCGTCGGAACCGGCTCGGAGTTCAGCAGCGCCAGCACCGTCGCCACCGTGACGGGCGCCAGCAGCATCCCGTTGCGGCCGTGCCCGGTCGCCACCAGCACGCCGTCGGCCAGCTCGCCGATCAGCGGAAGGTTGTCCGGCGTCCCGGGGCGCAGACCGGCTGCCACCTCGGCAAGCGTGTACTCGGCGATGCCGGGCAGCACCCGTTCCGCGTCTCGCAGAAGGTCACGCACACCGCCGACGGTCGGTTCGGTGTCGAACCCGGTCTCGTACTGGGTCGCCCCGATCACCAGACCGCCGTCGTCGCGCGGCACGGCGTACACCGGGCGCCCGTCCACCACAGCACGCACCGTACGGCTCGGCGGTGGCAGCGCACCCGGTCGTTGCCGCAGCCGCAGGATTTCGCCCTTCACCGGACGGACCCGACCGGCCAGCAATGGGTGCAGCGCGGCGCTGTGTGCACCGGCGGCGATCAGGACGACGTCGGCCTCGACCCGGCGCCCGTCGGTGAGCCGAACACCGTCCTCGACCCGGTCGACGGTCGCCTCGACGAAGCCGACCCCGGCACGCTCGCAGGCAGCGCGCAGCGCGGCCAGCAGCAGCCGGTTGTCCACCGCCAGATCGCCCGGCACGGAGATCCCACCTCGGACGTCCGGACCGATCGCCGGCTCCAGCTTCCGCAGCTCACGCCCGGTCAGCCGGTCCACGGCGCGGTCCAGCTTGGCGAGATAGTCGGCGAGGTCGTCCAGCTCGGCCCGGTCACCCGCCGCCGCGGCCACCACGACCGTGCCCTCGGTGCGCAGGCCGGGCTCGCGGCCGGAGGCCTCGGCGAGCGCCCCGGCGAAGGCCGGCCACCCTTGCAACGAGTCGGCGCCCAGGTCCAGCAGCTCCTCCTCACCCGGCCACGCCTCGGTGACCGGCGCCAGCATTCCGCCCGCCACCCACGACGAGCCGCTGCCCGGCGCCGGATCGATCAGCTCGACCGACCAGCCCGTCTCGGCCGCGCGCCACGCGCAGCTCATCCCGATGACGCCGGCACCGACGATCGCGAGCCGGCCCCGCTGTGTTCCCTGTGTGCTCATCACTCCGCTCCCTGCGCCGGCATGACCCGGATCAGGTTCGACGGTCGGGACCGCTCCAGTCCCCTCTCAGCCCGCTGCGTTCGGGCTCCCGTGCTCACCAGCCACCACGATACGCCGTCGATCGGAGTGCGCCGGCGGCAAATTTGC
Organism: Actinospineispora spinosispora DSM 44797; assembly: GCF_000429025.1. Classification (GTDB taxonomy): domain Bacteria; phylum Actinomycetota; class Actinomycetes; order Mycobacteriales; family Pseudonocardiaceae; genus Pseudonocardia; species Pseudonocardia spinosispora. The sequence goes on along the minus strand of NZ_KE386836.1, from coordinate 213,852 downwards.
GCGGTACCGTCTGGCCGTGCCTGAACTCGATGGTCAGAAGTTGCGTGCCCGCCTCGACGACGCCCGCCTGTACCTGTGCACCGGTGCCCGGCGGGACCGCAAGGACCTCGCCGAGTTCGCCGACGCGGCGCTCGCCGGCGGCGTCGACATCCTGCAGCTGCGGGACAAGTCGGACACCAGCGCCTCGCTGGAGGCGAAGGAGGAGATCGCGGCACTGGAGGTCCTCGCCGAGGCGTGCGCGCGGCACGGAGCGCTGCTCGCGGTGAACGACCGTGCCGATGTGGCGCTCGCGGTGGATGCCGACGTGCTGCACCTGGGCCAGGACGACCTGCCGGTGCACTGGGCCCGGCGGGTCGTCGGCGACGACGTGATCATCGGGCGGTCCTGTCACGCGGTGGACGAGGCGATCGCCGCCGCCGTCGAGCCCGGCGTGGACTACTTCTGCACCGGCCCGACCTGGCCGACCCCGACCAAGCCGGGACGCCCGGCGCCCGGCATCGACCTGATCTCCACGGTCGCGGCGTCCGGGACACCCCGCCCGTGGTTCGCGATCGGCGGGATCGACCGCGAGTCCCGCCTGGAAGAGGTCCTGGCGGCCGGAGCCACCCGGATCGTCGTGGTCCGGGCCATCACCGAGGCCGAGGACCCCACAGCGGCCGCCCGGGCGCTGTCCACCCGCCTGCGCGCCGGCTAAAGGCCCGTGAGTGTTTTGGGCTGCTATGGCAGCCCAAAACACTCACGGGTGTTCACCGGTCGGACCTGTCGTGGCTGTCGGGGTCGAAGCCTCCGCCTGAGCCGAGGCCGCCCAAGAGGCCTCCGGGGGTACTGCGGGTCGTCTGGGTCGGGTCGGCGTCCCTCGACCTGTCGTTGCGGTCGGAGTCGTCCGAGTCCGTCGGCAACAGGCCCCGCTCGTCCCGGCGGTCGTCGCGGTCCCGGTCGTCCGAGTCCTCCGAGTCCGACGGATCGGTCGACTCACTCGGCTGCTCGCTCTCCGAGGAGTCCGATTGCGGTGACTCGACGGGCGTCGGCTTCGGCGCCGGGCGAGGGTCGAGAACGCGCCCCACGCTCGTGCCCTTGGTGTCGCTCGAGCTCAGCGGTGAGCCCTTGGCCCACTCGATGCCGGTGACCAACGCCAACGCCAGCAGGAAGATCGCCAACGTGCCGGTGACCAGCATGAAGACCGGTCGGCGGCTCCGGGGCCGGGCGGCCTTCGGTTCCTCCTCGGGGGCCATCAGCACCGTGGCGACGTCGTTCACCGACTTCTTGCGCTTGATGCCAAGGGCACCCTTGACCTCGACCTTCTCCTCGGGGCTGTCCTTGCCCGAGTCGCTGCCCGACGTGGACACCACGTTGCGGACGGTCGTCACCACGGTCTTCTGGGTGCGCTCGATGGAACGCTGGTAGAGCCAGGTCACCACGGTCGTCGCGATCGAACCCGCCGCCGCGCCACCCACCGTGCCGGGCGCGCCGAAGTACGAGCCGAACACGGCCGACGTCGCGGCCGCCATGCCACCGGCCATGACCTTGCTGAGCGAGAGTCCGTCGGCGGGCTTCTTGGCCGCGGCATCGCCCTCGGCCGCCTTCTCAGCGGGAGTCGCGGGCTGCGGGCCGATCGGCGTGGCGAACGGGTAGCGCTGGCCGGGCATCTGCTGGCGGGCCTGCATCGGGGCGGCCGCCGGCCACGGACGCGGCGGCGGAACCGGGCGCCGACCAGCCGGCCCACCCTGCCGAGGGGCGGTCGGCGGCGGCTGGACACCGGGGGCGAACGGCGGGACCGGCGGCTTCCGGGTCTGGTTCGACCGCTGGCGCGGAGCGCCCTGCGTCGACGTCCGCTGCTGCGGCGTCCTCGGGTTCTGCTTCTGCGCGGGAGCCTCGCGGGGGCGCGGCGGCGCCATCCGGACGGTCGGCGGCTCCAGCTCACGCTTCGACATCAGTGACGTGGCCTCGGTATCCGTGTCGGGGGTTTCGCTGTCGGCAACCTCGGGGGGCTCGACCGGAGCAGGCGCGGGGTCGTGCGCCTTCTCGCTGACCTCGGCGACCACGTCGTCGCCCACTTGCTCTTCGGTGTGCGAACTCGTCTCCGAGCCGCTGTCCTTCGCGGAATCCTCGGCGTCCGCGGCCACTCCGTCGCCGCTGTCGCTCGCGGCCTCGACAGGCTGTGCCGCGTCGGGCTCGGTAGGCTCGGGCGAAGTCGTTGACTCCGCAACTTCGTCCTTCTTCACCTCCGACGCGTCGTCGGCGGGCGAGGGCACTTCGGTTGCGCGGGGAGCGCGGTGGCCGGACTTCTCTCCGGTCTCACGGGCGGACAGGACATCTGGGTCGGGTTCGACGGTCATAGCTCCGGGGCTGCATTGCGGCGTGCGTTCGGGGACGGCGGCCGAGCGAGCCGCCGCGGGTCTACGCGTGATCACCGGTCGATCTGATGATCACCGATCGTGAACGTTCTCACCCGGCCTCGACCGAGGGTACCGAATGCCGGGATGATCTTTCGGCAGGGCGGTCCGCATCACCGGCCAGGACAGTGCCACGCAGATCAGCGTTGGCACCCAGGTCAGTCCCCGTGCTATACCGAGGGCAAACACCTGGTCAGCGCGGTACAGCGGGATGAAGACGGCGAGCCGGACGAGGTACTGGGCGACCCAGACCCAGCTCGCCCTGCCGTAGCCGCGCACCAGGTCCGAGTCGGCGCGCCACCTGGTCCGTTGACGCAGCGCGAGCCCGACGATCACTCCCAGTAGCGGCCAGCGGACCACGATGGACGCCATCCAGACCAGCGCACTCGCCGCGTTCGAGCCGATCTGCAGCAGGAAGAAGTCAGCGGCGTGTCCCGTGTGCAGCACTACCAGTGCCGCGACCACCACCCCGAGCAAGCCGAGCACGACCGCCGCCGGCCGCCTGCCCCGAGCCAGTCGCAGAACCGCGAGGATCGCACCGACGAGCACCGCCGCACCGGAGCCCCACAGGACGCCCGCCGTCGACTCGCCGACGATCGCGTTCGCGATCGCCCACCCTGTGACGAATGCCACAGCCGGGAGGCCGGCGTCGAGAGCGCCGGTCCTACCTCCCAGTACGTCGGTGAGTGACGGCCCGGAAGCGTCCGGTTGACCTGCCATACCTCCACTGTGCCGTACCGAGACCGACACGCGATCAATCGGTCTGGCGCTCGAGCCACGATCCGAGTAATCCTGGATAGCTAGCGAACAACTATGCGGTGAACGAACGGCGAAGGAGGCGAGTGATGCGGCCCGCCTGGACTAGTTATGTAGCGCTCGGCGACAGTTTCAGTGAAGGTCTCGACGACCTGCGTGACGACGGCACCCCCCGGGGGTGGGCCGATCGGGTCGCCGAGCGGTTGGCACTCGACGTGCCGGACTTCCGATACGCGAACCTCGCGGTCCGGGGCAAGCTGCTCGACCAGGTGGTCACCGACCAGGTCCCGGTCGCCGAGCAGCTGCGTCCCGACCTCATCACGTTCAGTGCGGGCGGCAACGACATCCTGCGTCCGCAGTGCGACCCGGACTCGGTCGCCGAGCGGTTCGACGCGGCGCTGGCCCGGCTCGTCGCCACCGGCGCGGACGTGGTGATCTTCGCGGGCTTCGACACCCGCAAGGTCCCGGTGCTGCGCAGGCTGCGCGGCCGCATCGCCACGTTCAACGAGCTGCTGCGCGGCATCGCCGAAGCGCGTGGCTGCCGTCTGGTCGACCTGTGGGCGATGACGCCGCTGTCCGACCCGAGAGTCTGGGGCGCCGACCGGCTGCACCTGACCTCGGACGGCCACCGCCGGGTCGCGCTGCGCACCCTCGAGGTGCTCGGTATCCCGGTCACCGAGGACTGGCGTGAGCCGTTCCCCGAGGCCGAGCCGTCCCCATGGACGCGCAGGCGACAGGACGACGTGCAGTGGGCCCGCGAGTACGCGCTGCCGTTCCTCTACCGCCGGTTGCGCGGTCGTTCCACCGGCGACGGCTACCTGCCCAAACGCCCCGACCTGATGCCCTACCTGGAAGTTCGCTCGTGAGTGTTGAGTGTGGCTATAGCCATACTCAACACTCACGAGGTGCTCAGGCGGACAGGCCGATCGCGGGGCCTGCTCCGTCGGCGGCCTGGTCGAGGTCGCCGAAGGTCAGCGGCGCGCTGGTGGCGTGGGCGGAGTACAGGTGCAGGTCGTGCTCGGCGGCGCCGTGCACCTGCTTGCCGCGTGCGCAGACCCGCTGGTAGGCGTCGGCCACCCAGGACCTGGCCAGCGACACCTCGGCCGTGGCGTCCAGGTCCGAGGCGAGCCGCCAGATCGCCTGGTAGGCGATGAGCCGGGAGTCGAGCACGTCACTCGCCATGTCGGCGCAGTGCCGCCGCACCGTCTGGAAGCTGCCGATCGGACGGCCGAACTGTTCGCGCCGGCCGGCGTACTCGACGGTCAGGTCGAGCACCCGCTGCGCGCCGCCGACCATCTCCGCACAGGTCGCGGCCGCCCCGAACGCCTCGATCGTGCCGAGGACCCGGCGACCGCCGTCGACCGGCCCGAGAACGCTGTCCGCCGACACGGTCACCCCGGAGAACGACAGCCGATACCGACGCTCCGGGCCGACCTCGTCCAGCCGCGAGACCGAGATGCCCGGCTCGGCCGCGTCGACCAGGAACGTCGTCAGCGCCCCGGCGCCGGTCGACGCCACGACCAGCAGGTCGTCGGCGCCGTCGGCGTAGGGCGCGAGCGAGGCGGTCCCGTCCAGCACGAAGCCGTCTCCCGAGGGCCGGGCCGTGACGTCGGACCTATCGCCGGACCGCGCCCCGTCCGGTGCCGCCCTGACGTAGCTGACCACCCGTCCCGACGAGATGGACGCCAGCCACCGGCCGCGCTGGGCGTCGGTGCCGAACCGGGCGATGGCGGGTGCGGCGCAGCCGACCGTGCTCAGGAACGGGCTCGGTACCTGGGCCGCCCCCATCTCTTCGATGAGCAGGCACACCTCGAGCCACCCCACGCCGATGCCGCCGTGGTCCTCCGCGATGGCGAGCCCGTTCCAGCCCAGCTCGATCATCTCCGCCCACAGCCGCGCCGAGTAACCGGTCGCGCTGTCCCGCACCGCCCGGACTCCCGCCGCCCCGGCGCGGGAGCCCAGCAGCTCCCGAGCCGTGGACTGGATCATCCGCTGGTCCTCGGTCAGTGTCAGGTCCATCTTTTCCTGCCTGTCCTTGCGCGGGGAGACCCTGGGCTGATCAGCTGAGCGGGGTGAAGTCCCTGGCGGCGATGTAGGTCGGACGTGGCGCCGGTGCGGCGAACGGCTCGACCAGCGTGTTCTCCACGCTGTTGAACACGATGAAGATGTTGGACCGGGAGTACGGCGTGATGTTGTTCGACGATCCGTGCATGCAGTTGGAGTCGAAGAACGTCGCCGAACCCGCGGGGCCGGTGAGCGAGGCGATGCCGTGCCTGCTGGCCAGCGCGGTCAGGCTGTCCTGGTCCGGGACGCCGATCTCCTGCTCGCGCAGCGACTCGCGGTAGTGGTCGGCGGGCGTGATCCCGCCACAGGGCACAAACGTCTTGTGCGAGCCCGGCATGATCATCAGACAGCCGTTGTGGGTGTAGTTCTCGGTCAGCGCAATGGACACGCTCACCGAACGCATCGCGGGCATGCCGTCCTCGGCGTGCCAGGTCTCGAAGTCCGAGTGCCAGTAGAACCCGCCGCCGCTGAACCCCGGCTTGTAGTTGATCCGGCTCTGGTGGATGTACACCTCGGAGCCCAGGATCTGCCGTGCCCGGCCGGCCAGCCGGTCGTCAGCGGCCAGCCGCGCGATCGCCTCGCTGACCCGGTGCACCTCGAAGACCGACCGCACCTCGCTCGACGACTTCTCGATCACGGTTCGCTCGTCGGCGCGGACCACCGGGTCGGTGGCCAGCCGGTCGAGCTCGGCGTGGTAGCCGGCGACCTCCGCGGGGGTCAGCAGATCCGGCACCTGGACGAAGCCGTCCCGGATGTGCTTGCCGAACTCCTGCGCGCCGAACATCCCGGCCGAGGTGTCCTCACCCCACACGGTCGGCTCGGTGCGGTCCACGAACCTGTGGCCCCGGGACGCGATGCGGGTCGGGTAACGATCCGTTGCGCGGCTCTGGTCGACGGCGGTCATGAAACTGCTTTCCTCCTCAACAATTAGGGCGTGGGCAAAGCCAAATGGCGAGTGGCCCTGTCGGGCCACTCGCCACTGGCGGGGGTCTTACTCGGTGATGAGCGGGTACACGCCGTTCTCGTCGTGCACCTCGCGGCCCGTCACCGGCGGGTTGAACACGCACACCGTCCGGATCTGCGTCGTCGGACGCAGCTGGTGCTTCTCGTTTCCGTTCAGCACGTAGATCGAACCCGGACCGACCTTGTAGGTCTTGTCGTTGTCCTTGTCGTACAGCTCGCCCTCACCCTCGGTGATGAAGACCGCCTCGATGTGGTTCGCGTACCAGAAGTCGTTGACCGAGCCCGCTTCCAGCACCGTCTCGTGAACCGAGAATCCCACACCGTCGCCGGCGAGCACGATGCGCTTGCTCCGCCAGTTCGGCGTGACTATGTCCCGCTCGGTGTCAGTGATCTCTTCCAGGGTACGAACGATCATCGAACCACGCTCCTCACAGCGTCAGCGAAAATCCCCAGGCCTTCTTCGAGTTCGTCATCGGTGATGGTCAGCGCCGGCATGAGCTTGGCGACCTCACTGTCCGGGCCGGCGGTCTCCAGCAGGAGCCCCCGGTCGAACGCGGCGCCCGCGGTCTTGCCGGCGAGCTCCGGCTCCGCGAAGCCGAGGCCCCGCGCCAGGCCGCGGCCCTTGACCTCCAGGCCACCGGGCAGCGAACCGGCGAGCTCGTTGAGCTTCTCCTCGATCCGCAGGCCCTTGGCCACGGTCGAGCGTTCGAGGGTGTCGTCGGTCCAGTAGCTGCGCAGCGTCTCGGTGGCCGTCACGAACGCCGGGTTGTTGCCGCGGAACGTTCCGTTGTGCTCGCCGGGACCCCAGACGTCCAGCTCCGGCTTGATCAGGGTGAGCGCCATCGGCAGCCCGTAACCGCTGATCGACTTGGAGATGCACACGATGTCCGGCTGGATCCCGGCCGCTTCGAAGCTGAAGAACGGCCCGGTACGGCCGCAGCCCATCTGCACGTCGTCGACGATCAGCAGAATCTCGTGCCGCTTGCACAACTCGGCCAGCCCCTGCAGCCACTCGATGCGGGCCGGGTTGATGCCGCCCTCGCCCTGCACCGTCTCGACGATCACGGCGGCGGGCTCGTTGAGGCTGCTGCCCGCGTCCTCCAGGACGCGCTCGAACCACAGGAAGTCCGGTACCTTGCCGTCGAAGTAGTTGTCGTAGGGCATCGGCGTGGCGTGCACGAGCGGGATGCCGGCACCGCCGCGCTTCATCGAGTTACCGGTCACCGACAGCGAGCCCAGCGTCATGCCGTGGAACGCGTTGGTGAAGTTGATCATCGCTTCCTTGCCGGTCACCTTGCGGGCCAGCTTCAGCGCCGACTCCACCGAGTTCGTGCCGGTGGGGCCGGGGAACTGGACCTTGTAGTTCAGGTTCCGGGGCTTGAGGATGATCTCGCTGAACGTGCGCAGGAATTCGGCCTTCGCGGCCGTCTGCATGTCCAGTCCGTGCACGACGCCGTCGCGCTGCAGGTATTCGATCAATGCGCCCTTGAGCTTCGGGTTGTTGTGCCCGTAGTTGAGCGCGCCCGCACCGGCGAAGAAGTCCAGATAGGTGCGACCGTCGATGTCGGTCATGTGCGAACCGACCGCCGTGTCGAATGTGACCGGCCAACTCCGACTGTAGCTACGAACCTCCGATTCGAGAGATTCGAAAATAGTGACGGGATCCGTACTGGTAGTCACCGAGCGCTCCTCTGTGTGGCGATGGGGCCAATGCGATGTTTGATCTCCGGCTCGTGGTCGCCGTCGTCGGCGCCACTCAGCTGTGCTCCGCTGAACAGCTCGCTGGTGGCGACATCGGCGTCGCGTCGCTTGGCGAAGCCGGCAAACAGGGCAATGGACGCCTCGTTGTCCGGGGTGATCGTGGTTTCCAGGTGGTCGGCGGGAGCCTGCGCTGCGACCTGGTCGAACAGCGCGTCCAACATCCGACCGGCCAGGCCCTGGCCTCGGGCCGACTCGGCCACCGCGACCTGCCAGACCACCAGGGTGGTCGGCTCGTCGGGCCTGCGGTAGCCGGTGACGAAGCCTACGACGTCATCGTCGGAGCCCTCAGGTGGCCCACCCGCACGCCGGGCGACCACGGAGGATGCGGCGAAATCACGGCACCACATCAGATAGTAGTAGCGGGAATTGACGTCCAGCACCTTCGTCGCGGCGGCAAGGCGATGCAGTGCCACGCCATCTTCAATGATGGGTTGCTCGATGCGGACAGACTCGTCATCGGCATTCATGATCCTCATAAGTTAACAGCAAATTTTCCGGTGCGCACCTCCTGTAGGCTTACGACCAGGGGAAATGCTCCAATACTGTGAACAGGGCAATGAACGCGTTTAGCGCCTGTCCGAATTGGGTACCGGGGCTCATTGCACTGGCAACGAGGGCACTCTGATAGCCAGTTTTCCACCCAGTCACATTGTCGATCACGTGGCGGTGGTCACGTTCGGCCGCGGGACGCCCCGTAGTACAAGCCATAGGGGCACTTTTGGCACCGGCGTACAACGTCGGGACCGATCGTCGCCAGTTTCGGCAAAACGCTCACCACCGCGCCGCCACGGGTCTAGCGTCGTCGCCAGCCGCACATCACCTGGAGATCCCGTGCCACTGAACAGCCACAACGCAGCGTTTCGACGGCTCGCGCGAGAAGTCCCCACGCCGTCCCCGCTGCGTGCAGTCACCGGGAACACCGCATCGATCAGCACGCGGGAGCCGAAGGTGACCGAGTTCCACGCGGTGCCGGAAGCCCTGCAGGCCAACGCGGCGCAGCTGCACGAGGTTGCGCAGACCTGGGTCACCGCACGCACCGCGCTCACCGAGAACGGCATCGACCCGGCGCTGATCGGCGGCAACACCGCGCCGAGCAACAACCCGATGCTGCGGATCGTCCTGGACCGGATGGAACAGAGCTACCTCGCGCTCAGCGAGGCGGTGCAGATGCTCAAGACCGTCGCCGACGGTTCCGCGAACCACCCGGGGTCCTGTCAACCGGGCACCTGACGTACCCGGCCCACCAGCGGTTGGCACACTGACCGGATGAGCCCCGTCAGTCGTGGCCGCACGAAGAAGCAGAACAAGAAGACCCCTGCCGCGCAGAGCAAGCCGGCACCGCTGCACCTGTACGACGAACCCGCGATGGACGACGAGCTGGACCTGGGCGACGTCATCGATCCGATGGCCCTCGTCGACGAGCTCATGTCCGGTGCGAAGGACATGCTCGATCCGGAGGACCCGGTGGACGCCGAGGTCTCCGCCGCGCTCTTCCTCGCCACCGGTGCACTCGGTGGCGACAGTTTCACCGAGGCACTCCTCACCACACTTCTGCCGGCTTTCGAAGCACGCGCTTCCGGCGAGGCGCTCGCCATGCTGCTGGCCATCGGCGCGGTCGCGGAGCCCCGGGTCGCCGACGCCGCATCGGCCGCGGCCGACCGGCTGAGCGCGGCCGGCATTCCCCAGCCGCGCTGGGCCGACGAGCTGTCCGAACCGATCATCCTGACCGAGTCGCGGCACCTGCGTGACGAGGGCGAGACGCTGTCCATACTGGCGTGCTCGTTCCAGCGGGCCGGCCGAGCGCACGCGTTCCTCGTGACCGTCGACCACGTCGAATGCGGTGAGGCCGCCGACCTGCAGCTGTTCGAGGACGACCAGCTGCCCGAGGCGCTGCGCCCGGACCCAGACAACACGACGTTCCAGGTCATCGCGGACCCGATGGATCCGGGCGAGCTGCGCTGGCACCTGGAGGCCGCACTCGACGCGCGCGCGGAGCACGACGCCGCCGAGGACGCGATGCTCGATGAGGCCATCGACGGCCCCGACCCGTTCGCGGAGATGTCCGACGAGGCGTTCGAGCAGCTGTCCGACGAGGAGTTCAACGAGCTTCTCGAGAGCACCGACAGCGAGGAGGACCGCGCGATCGACTACACCGCGATGGCCCTGCTCCTACGCTCCCGCCTGGCCGTCCTGCCCGTCCCCACCCGCCCGAAGCCCCCACACGGCCACAAAATCTAGCGACTCGCGCAGCATGATCCAGCGACTCGCGGGGCCGGAAGCCCCGACTCGCGCGGGCGTAGTCCCGACTCGCCGGCGGGGAGGCGTACCCACTGCGCGAGTCGCGGATCTTGTCAGGGTGAGTCGCGGGATCCGTCAGCCCGCATGGCTGGCTCCGGCCCGCGAGTCGCTGGATTTGGCCGCGCGAGTCGCTAGATAATGCCGCGCGAGTCGGGGTTTCTGGCCGCGCGAGTCGGGGTTTGTGGCAGGGCTGGGCGCGGGATGTCGCTGATCAGCTGGACTCCGCGTCCGCCTTCTCGTCCTCGTCGGCCTTCTGGTCCTCGGGGGACTTGTCCGCCGCGGGTAGGCCCAGTGCCTCCAGGAACGAGCGGGCCCAGCGGTCCACATCGTGGGTCATGACCTGGCGGCGCAGCGCGCGCATCCGGCGCTTGCCGTCCTCCGAGTCCGGCGCGGCGATCGTCAGTGCGGCGGCCAGCGCGTTCTTCATGCCGTCCAGGTCATGCGGATTGACCAGGAACGCCGCACCCAGCTCACCCGCGGCACCGGCGAACTCCGACAGCACGAGAGCGCCCGAGTTGTCGGTCTTGCACGCCACGTACTCCTTGGCGACCAGGTTCATGCCGTCCCGCAGCGGCGTCACCAGCATGACGTCCGCCGCGACGAAGAATGCCGCCAGCTCGTCACGCGGCAACGACTGGTGCAGATAATGCACCGGCGGGTGACCGACCGTCGCGTACTCGCCGTTGATGCGCCCCACGGACAGCTCGATCTCGTCGCGCATCTCCTGGTAGTGCTCGACCCGCTCCCGGCTCGGCGTCGCGAGCTGGATCATGACCGTGTCCGCCGCGTCGATCCGGCCGTCCGCGAGCAGCTCGTGGAACGCCCGCAGCCGGGCGCTGATGCCCTTCGTGTAGTCGAGGCGGTCCACCCCGAGCACGATGCGTTTCGGGTTGCCGAGATCCTCGCGGATCTTCGCCGCCCTCGCCTGGACCTCCGGCGAGCGGGCCAGCGCGTCGAGCTCCTTCGAGTCGATCGAGATCGGGAACGCGCCCACCTTGACCGAACGGCCCTCGAACGCGATCTCGCCGGGCCGCCCGGTACCACCGGCACCGCCGGTCAGCCTGCTGCCGGCCAGCCGCGCCGCGAGCCAGCGGAAGTTCCGGACCCCGCCCGGCGTGTGGAATCCCACCAGGTCCGCGCCCAGCAGACCCTCGACGATCTGCGTGCGCCACGGCAGCTGGATGAACAGCTCCGTGGGTGGGAACGGGATGTGCAGGAAGAAGCCGATCCGCAGGTCAGGGCGCAGCTTGCGCAGCTGCGACGGCACCAGCTGCAGCTGGTAGTCCTGCACCCACACCGTCGCACCGGGCGCCGCCACCTGCGCGACCTCCTCGGCGAAACGCTGGTTGACCCGCACGTACGCGTGCCACCAGTGCCGGTGGAACACCGGCGGCGCCACCACGTCGTGGTACAGCGGCCACAGCGTCGCGTTCGAGAAACCCTCGTAGTAGTCGACGACCTCGCTCGCGGTCAGCCGCACCGGGTGCAGCAGCAGCCCGTCCTGCTCGAACGGCTCGACCTCGGCGTCCGGGACGCCGGGCCAACCCACCCACGCGCCGTCACGGCCGCGCAACATCGGCTCCAGCGCGGTGACGAGCCCACCTGGGCTGCGCTTCCAGCTCCGGTTGCCCTCGGAGTCCTCGACCAGGTCGACGGGCAGCCTGTTGGCCACCACGATGAAATCGGAAGCGCCGGTGTCGTCCACAAACTCCGACATTACTGGGTTCGCCGGCGACTACTGGCCCGGAGCGCCCGGCGACGAGGTCACCACGGCCCGCGTCTCATCCGGATCCGAGCCGAGCTTGCTGGTCGTCCACTCACCCAGACTCACCCCACCTGCCAAAGCGCCACCGATGGCCAGCGCGAGCATGACCGTCACCAGACCGTCCGTGACTCCCGTCACTGCCAGCTGGTAGAAGCCCCGGTACGCGGTCAGACCGGGCAGCAGCGGGGTGATCCCGGCCAGCGTGATCACCAGCGCCGGGACGTTCGTGAACCGGCGCAACAACCCGGCGAGGCCACCGAGCACCACAGCCGCGACACCGGTCGCCACGACCGGCCCGAAATCGAGGTGCACCAGGATCAGGTAGATGCCGTACCCGGCGGCACCCGTCCCACCGGCCGCCGCGAGGTGACGCACCGGCGAGTAACCGGCGAGCGCGAAGAACGCGGCGGCCAGCCCCGCCGAGATCACCTGCAGCACCGTCGACCCGGTGGACCCCGGCAGCTGCCCGGCCACCGCGAACTCCACGTTGAAATGGATCGCCGCCTTCAGCGCGAGCACCACACCGGCCAACAGCGCCGACGACAACATCGCGATCTCGGCCGCACGGCCCGCCGCGGTCAGGAAGAACCCGTCGATGCCGTCCCGCGCCGCACCGACGACCGACAACCCGGACAGCAGAACCGTCAGCGCGGCCGCGACCACGAGCGACGGCCGCGTGCCCTCCGGAAGCACATGGAAGTACAGCAGCATCGCTGTCAGGCCGGTCGCCACCAGCGCACCGGTCAGCTGCTGGAAGAAGATCGGCAACCCCAGGCGGTTCAGCAGCCGGCCGATCCGGTCCATCAGCGCGGTCGCACCCAACGCGACCCCCGCCGCCACCCAGCCACCGCCGAGCAGCAACGCCACCGAACCCGCCATGAACGCCCACGCCATCGTGGCGACCCACCGCGGATAGGGGTGCTTCGCGCGGGTGATCTCCTCCAGCTCCGCCGCCGCCTCGGTCAGGTCCAGCTCGTAGCGGTGCAGCCGCTGCATCAGCCGCTCGACATCCGCCAGCCGCGTCAGGTCCAGCGACCGGTACCGGACGAGACGCATCGTCGTCACCGGCGGCGCCGCCATCCCCCGGTGACAGCACATCGTGATCGAGGTGAACGTGATGTCCACATCACACGCGGGTAGACCACCCGCGTCGGCCAGCCGCAACATGATCGCGGTCGTCTCCGCGACACCCTCACCGCTGGACAGGAGAACCTCGCCGACCCGGATCGCCAGATCGAGCACCTGCTGCACCCTGGTGTCGTCCGGCACGCTCGGGCCGGTCGGCAGTCCAGGGATCGGAAGCTTGCCGTTGTTGTGCTCCGACCCGTCACCATTGTGGTGGTGCACCAGGTGCAGCCGCTCCGGGAACGCCGCCGAGCGACGCAACAACCGCCGCGCGTGCTGCCCGAACCGTGACGCCACTACTTCAGCCTCCAGAAGACGCGGCAGACGTACTCGCCGCGCTGGCCGCCGCCGCCGTCGCCGCGTGCGCGGCCTGGACCGCCTTGCGCACCGCCTCAGAATACGGGCCGAGCCAGTCACTCTCCGCAATTTCCCGCAGCCGCTGCTTCACCAGCCTGTGATCCTCGTCAGGCAGCACCCGCCGCTCCAACCGCGCGGCCGACAACATGCTGGCCAACGCCGCCGTCCGCTGGTCAGGCCGCTGCCCCGCGACCAGCACCGCACGCAACCGCGACTCGATCTCCCGCTTCGGACCGGCGTCCACCGGCGGGTAACGCCGAGCCGGCAACAGACCCAGCAGCCGGTAGCGCTCCTCGGTCAACACACCCTGCTCGACCAGGTCGGCGAGCAACCGGCGCCGCGCCCCCTTGGCCAGCCGCTGCACCCACGCCTTCGGCCGCCGAGGCTTCGCCGCCACCCGGGTCAACGCGTCCGCCAGCTCCGGGTGCACCGGCGGCGCCGCCGTACCCGCCGCCATCACCTGGCTACCCACCAGCTCGACGTTCCCGGCCAGAGCCAGCTCGACCAGCAGCGCGCCACCCAAGGCGCACTCCAGCTCGGTGCTCTTACCCCAGGCCGTGCCGTCCTCCCGATAGGCGACCAGCAGCAGCTCCTGAGCGATCAACAGTGCCATGCTGACTAGGGTAGGGGCGAGGATGGCATGATTTGCCGTACGCCGGTGTAGCTCAGTGGTAGAGCACCCGCCTTGTAAGCGGAAGGTCGTCGGTTCGACCCCGACCACCGGCTCCATATGTCACCCGGGACTCTCGATCCTTGATCGGGATTTTCCGCGGTGTGACATCACACGTGACGCGAATCTGCCCAGCGGTGCGGGCCTGTGGGTCTCAGCTCATCGGTAACGCCGCGGCCCGTTGCCCCCGGCATCCGCCCGTCTGTTTCTCGCCATCCGACACCACCACTCTGCGCACCTGATCAGCGAGAGCGGCGGGCCAGAGTGTCTTGATCTCAGCGAGCCTGGTTGTTCTCGGCCAGAGCCCAGGCTAGGCCGAACCCGACGCGGATCACCACGGTTCCATCCAGCTGTCTGATGGAACCTTTCGGGTGCGGCCCGGCGGCGAACGTTCCACGGTCTCCGCCATGTCCCGGACCTGACCGTGCACTATCAATGCCTGCGCCGGCCGTGTGGGATTCCCCTTGTCCGTCCGGCTGGTGTGCTTACGCGCGGGCCGAGATGTGGCGGTCGAATCGTGCGCGGGCGGCTCGTTCGATGATGATCGGCAAGAAGCTTCGGACTCGGGCCACCGAGTAGCGCTCGCGAAGTTCGGCGACCGCGGCTCGCACTGTGTCCTCGCCCAGGTCCGCGCGGTGGGAGTACCGGGCGACGAGTCGCTCTTCCACCTCGCTCAGCTGCTGATCAACCTGGCGGGTTTCAAGGGTTTCCAGGTTCGGGGCGTCGAGGCTGGTGCTCATTGAGTCCTCCTCAGGGCGGTAGCGGCCGTTGTTGAGTGGACAACTTATAAATGAACGCAGCATGAACGACACGAGTGGCGCAGATGAACGAAGGGGCTCTTGGGTTATAGCTGGGATTTCAGTCGTGCTCGCACCGCTGCCGAGGCCGCGGGGTTGTCGATGAGGTGCTCCAACATCGCCTCGAACACGTCCGCCCTGGCCAGGCCTCGCACGTCGAGAATTCGCGCAGTGTCTCGACACCAGCCGGTGAGGCGGCGATGCATGGCCGGTGACAGCTCGACCGGCAGTTGCACACGCCGCGCAGATGACTCCTCGGCAGTGTTGTCAGCCCTAACGGCAGCAGTCATCACTTGAGGTTAACGCTTGTTCAGCACCTATTGGCCACCCACCGTAGGCGCATCCCCCGATCGGGAGGCCGAATTCACGTGTCTGTGCCTCGACCCGGTCGACGGCGGCTATTCCTTCACCATCCGAGCACAGCGCCGTCCCGGGTTCGCCGTCCGGTCAGATTTGCTTGACCCCACCGTCGACGGCCAGCTCGGCGCCGGTGATGAAGCTGCTTTGCGGGGACGCCAGGAACGCGACGGCCGCCGCGATCTCCTCGCCCCTGCCGCTGCGGCCGATCGGGACCGAACCCGCAAGGGTGTCGAGCGGACCCTGGACCTGGCTCGGGTCAGGGGCCAGCCCGCTCAGCCCAGGTGTGTCGACCGGAACGGGCGCGATGACGTTGACCCGCTCGCCCCGGTCGGCGAGCTCCGCGGCCCAGGTCCGGGCGTAGGCGCGGACCGCGGCCTTGGTCGCGCCGTAGGTGCCGAAGGACGGCGTCCCGCTGGTCGCCGCGCTCGACCCGGCCAGCACGATCGACGCGCCGGGGTTCAGCAGCGGAAGTGCCTTCTGCACGGTGGATGTCGAGCCCCTTGCCCCGGTCCGCGATCGCCGCCATCACCGTGTCCAGGTCCGCCAGGTCGCTGGCGTCTCCGGGCACCCCGACCGAGGTCGGGCCGAGCTCGGCCACCGCGGCGTCCAGCTCGGGCCTGCGTCTGCCGGTGATGAACACGGTCGCGCCCGTCACGAGCGCCGTCCTGCCGTCGAACTGCCCGATGATCTTTTCCTTCTCAGTAGCGGTTCGGATCACCGAGCGGTGGTGGCGAGCTCGCGCCACTGCGCGAGGGGAAGTCGGTCGTCGCCGGTCAGCACGTGCAGCGCGACGTGGTCCGCGCCCGCATCGAGGTGTTCGCGCACCCTGCGGTCGACGTCGGCCAGGTCTCCGTGCGCGACCAGCGCATCGAGCAGCCGGTCACTGCCGCCGGACGCGAGGTCGTCGTCGCCGAACCCGAGACGGTTTGAGATTGGCCCGGTAGGCGGGGAGACCGAGGAAGAAGCCGACCCCGGCGCGCGCGACGTCTCGCGCCCGGGACGCATCGGTGTCGAGGACCACGGTCAGGTGCGGTGCGATGAGCGGCGCATCGCCCAGTGCCTCGCGTTGGATCGCCGAGTACTCCGCCGGGACGAGGAACGGGTGCAGCCCGGCGGTCCGCGTCGCCGCGAGGCCGGCCATCCTCGGACCGAGCGCCCCGAGCAGCAGACGCTCGCGGTCGATCGGATGCTCCGACGCGGCGAGCCGATCGAGGTAGCCGGACATGGTGTCGATGGGCCGTCCCCATCGCTGCCCGGCCTGCTCGGCGGACTCGGGGCTGCTGACACCGAGCCCGAACAGCGCGCGGGGCCCGTGCTTGTCGTCCAGTTCGGCGAGCCGCCGTCCGACGTCGCCGGGCCGCTGCCCCCAGATTCCCAGGACGCCGAGCGACACCACGCTGCGCGGTGCAGCGGCGAGCAGCTCGTCGACATCGTCGAACACACCGTTGCCGTCCAGGCCCGGAATCCACAGCGTGCCGAATCCCAGCGAGTCCAGTTCGGCCGCCGCGGCACGCACCGCCGGGGCCGCCGCACCTCGCAGCTGCATGCTCCAGATGCCGATCTCTCCCAGCTCCATCGTGCTCTCCCTAGTTTCTAACCAATCGGTCTGAAACTGACGCTAGCAGTCGGATCCCGCCGCGCGCAAAATTTCGGACCGATTGGTTGTAAACTGAGTTCAGGAACAGGAGGTGGTCGCATGCCAGGCGGGCGACCTCGGGGTTTCGACACCACCGCGGTACTCGACGCGGCCATCGAGGTGTTCTGGCGGTATGGCTACGAGGGTGCGTCCCTGCATGAGCTCACCGCCGCGATGGGCATCAACAAGGCCAGCCTGTACGCGACTTTCGGCTCGAAGCAGGAGTTGTTCCAGCGGGCTGTCGCGCGCTACGCGGAGACCGACATGGCCTACGCATCGCGCGCACTCGAGGAGCCGACCGGGCGGGACGTCGTCCGCGCCTTCCTGCACGACAACGTCGACGCGCTCACCGGGGCCGACCACCCGCCCGGCTGCCTGTCCATCCAGGGCGGGGTGTCCTGCGGCCCGGCCAACGCCGGCGTCGCGGAGTTCCTCGCTACCAGCAGGCTCGCCGGCGAGCGCGCGCTGGCCGAGCGGCTCGCCCGCGCCGTGAGCGACGGTGATCTACCGGAGACCGCCGACCCCGTCGCCCTCGCCCGTTTCGTGATGACCTTCAGCGAGGGACAGGCCGTCCACGCCGCCGCCGGAGTCCCCCGCGAGCAGCTGCTCCAGTCGGCGGACATCGCACTGACCGTCTTCGCCGCCGCCTGAAAAGGACTATATAGACCAAAATATCGCCATAGTCTGCATGCAAATGGAGCGCTTCCTGTGCTCTACTGGACGAATCAGTCCATATGGAGTGGAGGCGCGCGATGAGTGCGAGATCTGAGCTCGGTGCGACTCAGCTGGGGCTCTTCGATGCGGACGAACTCGGCTGGGACGACCAGTTCCGCACCGCTCGTCGGGTGGCGCTCGACGAGCACAGCTGGGTCGAGCACGTCCCGGGGTGGCTGCGCGGCAGCGAACAGCTCTTCGAGCTGCTGCGCCGGGAGGGCGACTGGGAACAGCGAGAACGCTGGATGATCAACCGACAGGTCACCGAACCGCGCCTCACGGCGGAATACCCCGATATCGCCGACGCACCCGAAGCGCTGCGAGGCATCGCCGCCGCGCTCTCCCGACGCTATGACCGCACCTACGACGGCCTGTGGATCAACCTCTACCGGGACCCTCACGACAGCACCAGCTGGCACGCTGACTGGCCGTCCTGCAAGCGCGAGCAGTGCATCGTGCCGGTGCTCAGCCTCGGCTCACCACGCCGCTTCCTCATCCGTCCGCGCACGGGCGGCGCCAGTGTCCGGTTCACCCCGGCGTCCGGCGACCTGATCGTCATGGGTGGTCGCGCCCAGAAGGACTGGCTGCACATGGTGCCCAAGCAGGCCCGTCCGGCCGGACCGCGGATCAGCGTCAACTTCAAGGCAGGCGAACAGGCGGTCAAGGATGAGTGACCGACTGGTTCGGGAGACGCCTTATATGCTGGTGCCGGCCCGGGCCCCCGACGAGTGAGCGACGATGGCTGAAGTGCACGACGGCACGCACACCGCCCCAGCCCGGCGTACGGCGCGCGGCTTGCAGACCCGCTCCCGCATCCTGGACTCGGCGACGACGCTGTTCTACGTCAAGGGCGTCAACGCCACCACGCTCGACGACGTGCGGGTGGCGAGCAGCACCAGCAAGTCCCAGCTGTACAACCATTTCCCGGACAAGCTCGCGCTGGTCCATGCCGCGATCGACATGCAGTCGGAGTTCGTGCTCGCCCGCGAGGAACAACGCCTGCGGGGGGTGCGCACGCTCGCCGGGCTGCGTCGGTGGCGCGACGCGATCGTGCAGGCCAACGACCTGCAGGACGGCTCGTACGGCTGTGCCCTCGGCTGCCTTTCGGTCGAGATGTCCGACACCGACGAGGAGTCCCGCACCGCACTCGCGTCGAGCTTCGACGCCTGGAAACAGCTGCTCACCGACGCACTGGCCCGGCTGCGCGACATCGGCGTCCTCGACGGGACCGCCGATCCGCGACAGCTCGGTACCGGCCTGCTGGCGGCGCTGCAGGGCGGCTACCTGCTCGCGCAGAACGCCCACAGCTCCGAGCCACTGGCCACGGCCCTGGACATGGCCCTGGCCCACATCGAGTCCTTCGCAACCCGGTGAGCACGGTGGACGAGTCGCGCCTCTCGGCCGAGCTGGAATCTCTCGCGGACGGCACATACGTCCACACCCGGTGGTGGCGGGGCCCAAGCTCGGACCTGCCTCGGCGAGTGCTCGAACTCGTCTCCGACATCGAGTCCGGGTGGACGGAAACGATCATGCCAAGCGATCCGGGCCCGTCCACCGCTGAAGGCATCGCGGCAGCTCTGGACCCGTTCGACGGCCGATTCGCGGTCGACCTCATGACCCGGCTAGCGACCGAGGACCTCGTGTTCCCGACCATGCGCCACGGTCACGCTCAGTCTCGGCAGGCCGCTCAGAAGGTCGTCTGCGAACTCGGCCCCGAAGCCGAGTGGTTCACCAACACCGGGAATCCGCCGTACGGAACCGGGTGGACGCCGGTCACGAGTTACACCTTCGACAGCGCGATCGTCGGCACCGCGTCGGGCATCATCGTGGTGCTCCTGCAGGTCGGCGAGGACTGACGGTCCAGCCGTCGGCGTTGATCCTGGCGAAGGGGTGTTCGGCCTCCAGCGCGTAGGCCGTTTCGAGCAGGGTGCGTTCGTCGCCGTGCGCGGCGGAGAGCTGCACGCCGATCGGCAGGCCGCCCGCGGTCGTCCCGAGCGGGAGTGAGATGGCCGGGGTGCCGGCGATGTTGTTCAGCGGCGTGTAGGCGACGTAGCCGGTGAGCCGGTCGACGAGGTCGGCGAACTCGACGGTCGGACTGAGGTGGCCGATCAGCGGGGTGGTGTGCGCGAGGACCGGCGTGAGCACCAGCTCGTGGCGCGCGAACAGGCGCGCGTAGGCGACCGGCACCCGGCGCAGGCGGCGCAGCGCTCCGGGCGTACGGCGCAGGTTGCGGCGGTGATGGCGGCGCAGGCCGAGTGTGAGCCCGTCGAGGCGATCAGCGGTGAAGGACCGGTCGAAGCTCAGCTTGCCGGTGTCGGCGGCCAGCTCCGCCAGCAGCGCCCAGTACTGCAGGAAATCGGCGGCGAACTGCTCGGTGACCGGCAGGGCGACCGGTTCGACGTGGTGGCCCGCCTTCTCCAGCAGCCGCGCGGTGTGTTCGACGGCGGCACGGGTCTCCTCGTCGAGGGTGCCGCTCACCGAGTCGAGGACCAGGCCGATCCGCAGCCGCCGCTGAGCGGGCCCGTACACCTGACCGATGGGCGGCAGAGCGGGGTTGCGCCAGTGGTCCTCGATCGCGGCGAGGAAGGCGGCGGTGTCGCGGACGGTGCGGGTGACGACCCCCTCGGAGATCATGTTGATCGGCAGGTGCCTGGCCTGTTCGCCGTCGATGTGCCGGTGCCGGGTCGGTTTGAGGCCGACCAGGCCCGCGCAGGCCGCCGGGATGCGGATCGAGCCGCCACCGTCGTTGGCGTGCGCGAGCGGAACCACACCGGCGGCGACCAGGGCCGCCGAACCCCCCGAGGACGCGCCGACGGAGTAGTCGGTGTCCCACGGGTTGCGCGTCGGCGGCCCGGTCATGAACTCGGTCGTGGCGTTGAACCCGAACTCCGGCAGCCGCGACTTACCCATCACGGTCATGCCGGTGCTCAGGTACTGCGTAGCGTAGGCGCCGTCCTTCGTCGCGGTCCGTGCGGTGAACGCTTCGCTGCCGTGGTTGGTCGGCAGCCCGTGCAGGTCGGTGTTGTCCTTGACGAACGTGGGCACCCCGTACAGCGCGCCGGTGGTGTCGCGGCTGATCCGAGGTCGCGCCGAGGTACAGGTGATCGCGTCGAGCAGCGAGACGTCCCGCGCACGGGCCGCCGAGGCCTCCGCCAGCTCCTCCGCGCTGACGGCGCCGTCGCGGACCAGCCCGGCGAGCTCGACGGCGTCGTGCTCGCCGAGTGCGTCATCACGGAAGGCATGTACTCGCTTCGTCATCGCGGTCCGATCGTGAGCGGGTGCGGGCAGACCCGAGCCTGGCCCGAACTCGACCAGGCCGCACGTCGGGCCTGCCCCGTCGCCGGTCAGCTCATCATGCTGTCGAACATCCCGGGCACGTAGGAACCCGCCGGGTTACGCACGATGACGTTGAGCCGGTTGGCCGCGTTGATCAGCGCGACCTGGCAGACCAGCGCAGCGACCTGCTCGGAGTCGAAGTGCTTGCGCACCTGGTCCCAGGTCTCGTCGGACACGCCTCGGTGGTGGTCGGCGATCCGGGTGCCCTCCTCGACGAGCGCGAGCGCGGCCCGCTCGGCCTCGGTGAACACCGTCGCCTCACGCCAGGCCGCGACCAGGTGCAGCCGTTCCGGGGTCTCCCCGGCAGCCGTGGCGTCCTTGGTGTGCATGTCGGTACAGAAGCCGCAGCCGTTGATCTGGCTGGCCCGCAGGCTGACCAGCTCCTGGGTCGACTCGGGCAGCGACGAATGCTTGATCACCATGCTGGCGGCGGAGAAACGCTTGCCGAACTTGAGGGCGAGTTCGTTGTCGAACAGGTTGATTCGGGCGTCCATGACTGAGGTCCTCACTCGTGGGGTCACGTGAACGCACAAGAGATGCCGGTCGCCCGATCCGTGTGACAGCGTGAGCGGAGTGACGTAGGACACTGTCACGAGCCGGCGGCGCCGAGCATCTGATGGGTGGCACAGTCGAGTCCGAGGAGGGACCACCCCATGGCAGCAGACCCCGCCACCGAGACGTTCCTCGCCCACCGCGGCCTGCTGTTCACCGTCGCCTACGAGATTCTCGGCTCCGCCACCGATGCGGAGGACGTGCTGCAGGAGACGTGGCTGCGCTGGTCCGGCGTCGACCTCGACACGGTGCGGGACCAGCGCGCCTACCTGGTCCAGATCACCACCCGCCAGGCGCTCGGCAGGCTGCGCACGCTCGGCCGCCGCAAGGAGTCCTACATCGGCAACTGGCTGCCGGAGCCGCTGCTCACGTCGCCGGACGTCGCGGAGGATGTCGAGCTCGCCGACAGCGTCTCGATGGCGATGCTGCTCGTGCTGGAGACGCTCGCGCCGACCGAACGCGCCGTGTTCGTGCTGCGCGAGGTGTTCGGACTGGGCTACGAGGAGATCGCGCCCGCTGTCGACAAGAGCGCCGCCGCGGTCCGGCAGATCGCGCACCGGGCGCGGGCGCACGTCGCGGCCCGCCGGCCGCGCGGCACCGTGTCGGCCGCCGAGACCCGGGATGCGCTGGAGGCGTTCCGCCGGGCAACCGCGACCGGCGACCTGCAGGGCCTGGTCGACATCCTCGCGCCGGACGTCGTCCTGCTCGGCGACGGCGGCGGGATCGCGCAGGCCGTGCGGTCGCCCATCGTGGGCGTCGACAGGGTGAGCCGGATGATGTCCTCCCGGCTGGCCAGGATCGACGCGTCCTCGCTGCGGCCGGCGCAGGTCAACGGCTACCCGGCGCTGGTGCTCTGGCGCGACGGCGAGGTGGACACGGTGATCGCGGTGCGCATCGACGACGGTTTGATCACCGGCCTGTACGCGGTCCGCAACCCGGAGAAGCTGCAGCACATGGAGCAGGAGACCCTCCTGCGCCGCTGACCCCTCCCCCGCGAGTCGGGCACCTCAGCACCGCGAGTCGGGCGCCAGAGCACACTGAGTCGGGCTCCACGCCACACCGGGTGCGCTGAAAACCCCGACCCGCCGTGCTCAGAACCGCGACTCGCGGTGCTCAGAATCCCGACTCACGGTGCTCAGAATCCCGACTCACGGTGCTCAGAATCCCGACTCACGGTGCTGAAAACCCCGACTCGCCGTGCTCAAAACCCCGACTCGCGGTGCTGAAAACCCCGACTCGCCGTGCTCAAAACCCCGACTCGCGGTGCTGAGAATCCCGACTCGCGGGGGCTTGGTGCGCTCGTGTCATAGTGCGCCATGCCTCTGGTCTCGGTGCTCACGCCTACCCAGGCACACAACGCCGACCACATCGGCGCGCTGTGGCAGTCGCTGGACGGGCAGGTCCTGCCGCCCGGCTGGGAGTGGGAATGGCTGGTCCAGGAGGACGGCACGAACCCGGCCGTGCGGGACCTCCTGCCGGACGACCCCCGAATCCACTACGACGCACTCGGCGTCCAGGTCGGCGGCGCCGCCGCTCGCAACGCGGGCCTGGCCAGGGCGAAGGGCGATCTCATCGCCGGGATGGACCACGACGACTGGTACGAGCCGGGCGGGCTCGCCGCGCTCGTCGAGCCGCTCGCCGACGACCCGGACGCCGCCTGGTCCTGCGCTCGAATCCGCTGGGAGAACCCGGACGGCGCGGACTGGGTGAAGCCCGACGTCTTCCCGCCGGGCCGCGTCGCGCCCGGGCTGATCGCCGAGACGTTCACCCGCACCGACGACTTCCCGTTCCCCGCCGCCATCGCCACCTACCGGCGCACCCACCTCGTCGCGCACGGCGGCTGGCCCGCAGTGGCCCGGTCCACCGACGCCGTGCTGCTCGCCGCGTTCTCCACCCGCTGGCCGGGCACCTGGGTCGACCGGGTCGTCGCCACCTACCGGCGGTGGCCCGCGCAACACACCGCGCAGGCCACCGACATCGCCATCCGCGACCTGCCGCACGTGCGCGGCGTGATCGGCCAGCGGCTCGCGGCCGAGCGCGCGTTACAGTCCCGGTGAGGTGGGAGTTGCTGGTGAGCCCGCTATATACGATGATCACGACCCCAGCGGGAACGATCCCGCCCTGTCCGGAGGGACCCGCTCGTGCCGACGCTCCAGCCCGTTGACGAAAGCTTCTTCACCTCGGCGCCCACGCGCTTCTCGCGGTCCTGGTCGATCGCCCGCCCCGCGCCGGCGGTGTGGCAGGAGCTGGTCGACGACCGGGCGCTGCACTGGTGCACCGGTCTGTCCGTCCAGTGGCTCTCGCCGCGCCCCTTCGGCGTCGGGACGACCCGCCAGGCCTCGGTGTTCGGCGCGCTGAAGGTCCAGGAGCACTTCTTCATCTGGGAAGAGGGGCATCGCTACGCCTTCTACGGCACCGGGATCAACCTCCCGCTGTTCACCAGCCTCGCCGAGGACTACGTCGTGGAACCCACCGGCCCGGACAGCTGCTCCTTCACCTGGACCGTGGCGGCCCGACCGAGCGCACTGGGCAAACCCGGCGGTCCGGTCAACAAGCTGCTGTTCGACAGGTTCTTCTCCGACACCGGACGGCACTTCGCGGCGTCCTGAGCGAAATTTGTCCGGCGGCTCGCGCGTTGGCCGGGGTGAGGCACTGAGTCGATCCCACGGAGGCCGCACATGCCAGCGATGACCAAGTCCGCTCGTGAGGAGTTCCTCGCCGAGCTGCACGTCGGAGTGATCAGCATCGCGCGGGCCGAGGGTCCGCCGCTGACCGTGCCGGTCTGGTACCGCTACGAGCCGGGCGGTGACGTGGTGGTGCAGACCGGTCCGGAGTCGGTCAAGTACCGGCTGCTGGACCGGGCCCGCGAGTTCAGCCTGCTCGCGCAGACCGAGACCCCGCCGTACAAGTACGTGAGCGTGTCCGGTCCGATCGTCCGCATCGAGGCGGACACTTCCAAGGCCGACCTGTCCGCGATGGCGCACCGCTACTTCGACGAGGCGTCCGCCGAGGAGTTCGTCGCGTCCCTCGAGGGTGAGACGGTCGCGCAGCTGCACATGCGTCCGGAACGCTGGTACACCGCCGACCAGACTCCCGCGTAGGAACGGCCGGGGGCCTTGTGAGCACGGAGGCCTTGTGAGTGCTGAGGGCGCCTATAGCCGCTCTGGGCACTCACGACGAAAAGCGTGTCGTGAGTGCCCAGAGCGGCTACGCTTCGCGCCCCTTCGGGGTAGACGCCCTCATCACTCACAAGGGGGTGTTGTGGATCGTGGAGCGCAGGTGGGCGAGTGTTTGCTCGATGTTGCGCTGGTTGCGGGTCGCGCGGTCCAGCACGCCGGTCGCCAGCGGCGCGACCACCCGCAGGATCGGCCCGCGCCGGTCCCAGGTGCTCTCGCGCAGCACCGTGGCACCGCCGCCGTCCTGGGTAAGCTCGAACCGCCAGTCGGCGACCGCCATGCCCAGCGACGTCACCCGGAACCCGAACGCCCGCCCCGGGTCGCATTCGGTGACCCGGCCGGTCGTGCGCCACCGCAGCACGCCGTTGCGGTTCCAGCCTCGGAACCGGGCTCCGACGGACGGACCCGCGCCGCCGACCCAGCGTCCACTGAACGTCTCGCCGTCCGGGCGCCCGGTCGCCAGGTCGACGATCGCCCGCCACACCTGCTCGGGGGCGGCGTCGACGGTGATCGACGCGGTCGCGTCGGGTGCACGTTCCACAGTGGTCATGCCGCTCAGCGTCGCGTTCGTCCATCCGGCCGTCGTGGACGAGCACGCACGATCAGCGGATCCGCGCGCAGATCAGCCGGTTCGGCGGTAGCTGCTGGGCGTGCGGCCGTAGGTGGCCCTGAAGGCACGGCTGAAACCGCTCAGGTCACCGAACCCGGCGCGCGCCGCGATGCTGGCGATCGACAGGTCGGCGAACCGGGGGTCGAGCAGGTCGGCGGCGCTGCGCCGGAGCCGCTGAGCCCGGATGTACCGGGACACCGACAGCGGCTCGTCGGCGAACAGGACGTGCAGGGAACGCAACGAGATGTGCCGCGCGGCGGCGATGCTGCCCGGGCACAGCATCGGGTCGCCCAGGTTGGCCGCGATGTGGTCCTTGACCTCGGCGAGCAGCGTCTGCTTCGGCCCGGCCCGCTCGGGCCCGCCGTCGAAACCGGCGAGGGACACGACGAGACCGGCCAGGTCCGCCACGAGCCTCCGGGACCGGCTCGGCGGCATCGACGCGCCGTGCTCGGCGAGATCCAGCAGGAATCGGGACAGCACGCCGGTCGTGCCGCTGCCGCCGGCGAGCCGCCGCGCGGTGACGTGCCGCGACTGCGCCGCCGTCAGTGGCACCGCTTCACGGGGCAGGGTGAACACGGTCGCCGCCCAAGGCTCGGGAAAGGTCCAGTGGAACGGGCGCGCAGTCTCATAGATCACCAGGTCACCGGGGCCCAGCTCGGCCTGGCGGCTGTCCTGCTCGACGCGCGCCGTGCCCCGCCGGGACACCGCGATCTGCCAGAGCTGCCGGTCCGATTCGGTGATCAGCCGAGGCGTGCGGCTGACCCGCTGGGCCGACGAGCTCAGCTCGGCGACCATCAGCTCACCGAGCTGGTCGGTGCGCAGCCGCCCGGTGAACCGCTCCCGATCCAGCGCCCCGACCTCGAGCGGCACGAACGCCTCGGACATCGCATGCCGCCACGCGTCAGTCCGCCGAACGCTGACCCCGCTCATCCGCACAAGGTAACCGCTTCCCAGAAGCTCGCACAGACCCTTCACACCCCGCACAGAGGCTGGAGCCTCTGTGCGGGGTGTGCTCGGTCTGTGCGAGCCCGGGTCAGAGGCCGGAGAACCAGCGTTCGGCTCTGGGTGGGGCGGCTGTTTGGCCGATCAGCATCTCGGTGGGGAGGATGACCGACTTCGGTTCTGTTCTGTCGCCTCTGGTCAGGAGCAGTTCACCTGCCGTGCGGCCCTTGTCGCGCACCGGCTGGCGGACCGTGGTCAGGCCCGCTCGCAGTGCCTCGGGGACGCCGTCGAAGCCGGTCACGCTGAGCTGCCCGGGGACCGACAGGTCGCGGCCACGCGCCATGCGCAGCGCGCCCAGCGCCAGTACGTCGGACGTGCACACCAGGGCGGTGATGTCGGGATGGTCGTCCAGCAGCTGGGCCGCACCCAGGGCGCCCGCCTCGACCGTGTGGTCGTAGCGCTCCACCACCGGGACCTTCGCCCAGTCGACACCGGCCTCCGCGAACCCGTCACGCAGACCACCGAGGCGTTCCCGCTGCACCTGCAGCGCGGCGGTGCGCTGGCGTTCGAGGTCGGCGTACCCGTCGGACCGGCTGTTGCTCAGCCGCATGCACAGCACACCGATCCGCCGGTGCCCCAGCTCGACGAGGTGCCGTGCCAGCGTGAGCATGCCGCCCCGGTCGTCCACACCGACCCGGTCGACGCCGTCGACGTTCATCGGCTGGTCGGCGACCACGGTGGGTAACGGGCGTTGCAGCACCGCTTCCAGGTGCGGGTCGTTCTCCGGCACCGAGTACACGACGAAGCCGTCCACACTGGCCTGGTGCACGGTGCTGACA
The DNA here is from genome assembly GCF_000429025.1 of Actinospineispora spinosispora DSM 44797. Lineage (GTDB taxonomy): Bacteria > Actinomycetota > Actinomycetes > Mycobacteriales > Pseudonocardiaceae > Pseudonocardia > Pseudonocardia spinosispora. The sequence continues at coordinate 186,738 of NZ_KE386836.1, read as the reverse complement.
TCGGGGTCGTCGCGGCTCGCCGGCATCAGGAGCAGGCCCTGACCAGCGGTTTCACACGCGCTGGCCAGTCCTTCGAGGAAACCGAGCGCGGCCGGGTCGCGGAAGGCGAAGGACAGTTCCTCGGTCAGCAGCAGACCGACCGCGCGCGCCTGCCGGGTGCGCAGCGAGCGCGCCACCGGATCCGGCCCCGGGTATCCCATCAGCTTGGCGGTCTCCAGCACCCTGGTGCGCAGCTGGACGGACAACTGGTCGGGCCGGTTGTAGGCGTTCGACACGGTGGTCCGGGAGACCCCGAGCTCGGCGGCCAGTGAGGCCAGGGTGGCCGGCCGCCGGATTCGCGGACTACGCGTCATCCCCCGACAATAACGATTCAGAAGTGGGACCGATAGTGAGCCTGGCCATGATCGTCCGGGGTAGTGGGCTGTGACACTCCGTTCATGTAATGACAACGATTTCCATCTTCGGTATCGTTCGGGTCATGACCTCCCGCCGTGCCGCTCTGCTCGCAGCCACCACAGCGCTGGCTCTCACCGGACTGGCGGGCTGCGGCCAGCCGGCCACGCCCGCCCAGGCACCCTCGACGCCCGGCACGGTGAACGTCGTCGCCAGCACCGACGTCTACGGCTCCATCGCCACCGCGATCGGCCGTGACCACGTGCACGTCACCTCGATCATCCACTCGCCGGACGCCGACCCGCACGAGTACGAGAGCACGCCGAACGACGCGGTGGCGGTCGGTCAGGCGAAGGTCCTCATCGCCAACGGCGGCGGCTACGACGAGTTCGCGGGCAAGCTGCTGACCGCGTCCGGCGGGCACGCCGAGGCGATCGACGTCTCGAAGCTGTCCGGGCTGGACACCGGCGAGAACTTCAACGAGCACGTCTTCTACAGCCTGCCCACCATTTCCAAGCTCGCCGACACCCTGGCAGCGGACCTTGGCAAGGCCGATCCGGCCGACGCCGCGAGCTTCACCGCGAACGCGACGGCGTTCAAGGCCCAGCTCGACGGGCTGAACACCAAGCTGGCCGCGATCAAGGCCGGTCACAACGGCGCCCGGATCGCGATCACCGAGCCGGTCGCGCTGTACCTGACCGAGGCCGCCGGCCTGGTCAACGCGACTCCCGAGGAGTTCGCGCACGCGGTCGAGGACGGCAACGACCCGCCCGCCGCCGTGCTGCAGCAGACCCTCGCCCTGTTCCAGGGCCCGGACAAGGTCAGCGTGCTCGTGCTCAACGGCCAGACCGAGAGCGCCATCACCAATCAGGTGGAACAGGCCGCGAACACCGGCGGCGTCCCGGTGATCAAGGTGACGGAGACGCTGCCGGCAGGCACCATGGACTACGTGACGTGGATGGGTGGGCAGATCGACCAGCTGAGTGCCGCGCTGGGTCGCCGGCAGTGACAGCGCTCGACGCGACCACCCACACCCCGGATCTGGCCGCCGGAACCGTCGCGCCCGCCATCGAGCTGAGCTCGGCACGGCTGGCGCTCGGCGAGCGGGTGCTGTGGGACGGCCTCGATCTGCGCGTCGAGCCCGGTGAGTTCATCGCGGTGCTCGGTCCGAACGGCTCCGGCAAGACCACCCTGCTGAAGGTCCTGCTCGGTCAGCGTGCACTCAGCGGTGGCACCGTGTCCGTCGACGGCGCCCCGGCGGGCGCACGCAACACCCGGATCGGCTACATCCCGCAGCAGCAGACGATGGACGTCGAGACGCCGCTACGCGCCAGGGACCTGGTCGGTCTCGGCCTGGACGGACACCGGCTCGGCCTGCGCCCGTTCGGCTGGCGCGCGCGGCGGGACCGCATCGACGCCGCGCTGGAGGCGGTCGGCGCGACCGCCTACGCGAACATGCCGGTCGGGCGGCTGTCCGGCGGCGAGCAGCAGCGGCTGCGGGTCGCCCAGGCGCTCGCCGGGGATCCGACGGTACTGCTGTGCGACGAGCCGCTCCTGTCACTGGACCTGGCGAACCAGCGGGTGGTCAGCAGGCTGATCGACCGCAGGCGGCTGGACGCGGGCACCGCCGTGCTGTTCGTGACCCACGAGATCAACCCGGTCCTGCCGCTGGTCGACCGGGTGTTGTACCTGGTCAACGGCAAGTTCCGGATCGGGCCGCCGTCCGAGGTGATGACCACCGAGGTGCTGTCGCAGCTGTACGGCACCCAGGTCGACGTGCTGCGCATCCGCGACCGGATCGTGGTCGTCGGCGCCGACGAGCCTCCGGCGCACTGCGGACATCAGCTCGACGGACCCGGCCATGGCTGACCTGATCGCCCGCCTGTTCACCTTCACCGGCACCGGCGCGCTGCTGCACCAGCCGTTCGTCCAGCGCGCCCTGCTCGCCGCCGCGGTGCTCGGCCTGATCGCCGGGCTGCTCGCACCGCTGATCGTCAGCAGGGGCATGGCGTTCGCCGTGCACGGCACGTCCGAGCTGTCCTTCACCGGCGGTGTCGCGGCGCTGTTCCTCGGTGGTACCGCCGCCGTCGGTCTCGGCGCGGTCGGTGGCGCACTGGTGGCGGCGCTGGTCTTCGGCCTACTCGGGCTGCGGCGCCGCGAACGCGACTCGGTCATCGGCGTGGTGCTCGCCTTCGGGCTGGGCCTCGGCGTGCTGATGCTCGCCGTCTACCCGGGCCGGTCGGCGAACAAGTTCGGGCTGCTCACCGGCTCGATCGTGTCGGTCGACTCGACGAACCTGTGGCTGCTCGCCGGGTGCGCCGCGATCGTCGTGGCGACGCTGCTGGTCTGGTACCGGCCGCTGCTGTTCGCCAGCACCGACCCGGACGTCGCATCGGCTCGCGGGGTGCCGGTGCGTGCGTTGTCGATGGTGTTCGCGGCGCTGATCGGGCTGAGCACGGCGGTGGCGGTCCCGGCGGTCGGCGCGATCCTGGTGCTCGCCGTTCTGGTCACGCCGGGCGCGGCAGCGGCTCGGGTGTCGGCGAACCCGCTGGTGGTGACCCTGCTGGCGATCCTGTTCGCCGAGGTGTCACTCGTCGGCGGCACGGTGGCCTCGCTCGCCCCGGGTCTGCCGATCTCCGGGTACGTGACGACGTTGATCTTCCTGTGCTACCTGGGCTGCCGGGTGGTCGGCCGTTATCGCCCGCCGGCGCGCCGCCTCGCATAACATTGTTTTCATGGCGATCGAGTGGACCTGCAACGCCGATGTCCGACGGCTGCTCGGCGCGGACGTCCTCTACTCGGCCGTCGCCGCGCGCCGGGGTCCGCATCTGACGCCCACCGCGTTCAGCTGGTCCGCCGGTCGGCTGTGGGTCATCGCGCCGAGAGCCTCGGTGAAGGCCAAGACCCTGCGCAGGGACCCGCGCATCGGGCTGCTGATCAGCGAGGGCGAGCAGAGCCTGCTCGGCAGCGGCACGGCCAGGGTGGTCGATCCGCTGAGCTTCGGCGCGTGGGGCCCGTTCGGTGAGCTGTCCCGCATGCCGGCGGGCGCGCTCAGCTACCTGGCCGGCAACACCCGCCACTTCCTCGGTGTGGTCGCCGACCAGCCGAGCCCGCTGCTGCTGGTCGACCGGGTCGTCCTGAGCATCACGGTGCACCGGTTGGCGTTGGTCGGCGGCGATCGGGTGATCGAGGCCTGGGGCGAGTGGCCGAGAGCGAACCTGCTGACCGACGAGCCGGTACCGGACGCTGCCCGGTGGTCGCTGGACGAGCTGCCGGACCTTCTCACCCAGGGTGGCTCGGCGCAGATCGGCGTCCAGACCGTGGACGGCCCCGCCGCGCTGCCCGGTTCCTGGGCCTCGGACGGCCACAGCGCGGACACCGGCGCCGAGCTGGCGACGCTGGTCGGGATGCTGCCGGACGGGCCGGTGTGCGTCAGCAGGAGCACCGCCGGCTACCGCATGGACGACAAGCGCGGCGTCCTGCTGCGCGGCGACGGCACAGCCACGCTGGCCGGCGCCCAGGCGCACATCCAGCTCACGCCCGAACGCCTGACCACCTGGCAGGGCCGCCACACCTCAACGGTGGAGCACGTCAAAAGCCCGTGAGTGTTTTGGGCTGCCAGGGCAGCCCAAAACACTCACGGGTAGTTAACCGCGGCGGCGGCGGGCCACCTCGGCGAGCAGGACGCCCGCGGCGACCGAGGCGTTCAGCGACTCGACCTTGCCGGCCATCGGGATCGAGACCGTGACGTCGCAGGTCTCCCTGACCAGCCTCGACAGGCCCCGGCCCTCTCCGCCGACGACGATCACCAGCGGATCGGCGGCGAGGGTGAACTCGTCGATCGAGACGCGCGCGTCCGCGTCGAGCCCGGCGAGCATGAGGCCCGCCGTCGCATACTCGCGCAACGTCCTGGTCAGGTTGGTCGCCCTGGCGATCGGCAGCCGCGCCGCCGTGCCCGCCGAGGTGCGCCACGCGACCGCGGTGATGCCGGCCGAACGCCGCTGCGGCAACAGCACACCGTGCGCGCCGAACGCCGCCGCCGAACGCACCACGGCGCCGAGGTTGCGCGGGTCGGTGACCCCGTCCAGCGCGACGATCAGCGGTGGCTGCCCGGCGTGCCGAGCCGCCTCCAGCAGCTCGTCGGGGTGGGCGTACTCGTAGGGCGGAACGGTCAGCCCGAGGCCCTGGTGCAGCGCACCGGCCGCCATCCGGTCCAGTTCGACCTTCGGTACCTCGAGGATGGCGATTCCGGCGTCGGCGGCGAGGCGGACCGCCTCGGCGACCCGTTCGTCGGCGTTGGTGGCCTGCGCGACGTGCAGCGCGGTCGCCGGAACCCCGGCACGCAGACATTCGACGACCGGGTTGCGGCCGAACACCGTCTCCGGCGTGTCGCCCTCGTCGCGCCGCCCCCGGCCGGCGACCGTGGGCTTACCCGACTTCGCCTTCTTCTCCGCCGCGGCCGCGCGCTTCTGCGCGGGATGGTGGGGCCGTGCTTCCGCCGGTGGGGTCGGACCCTTGCCCTCTAGTCCACGACGACGCTGACCGCCGGAACCGACCACCGCGCCCTTCTTGGTGCCTGGCTTACGAATCGCGCCGCGTCGGCGTGAATTGCCGGCCATGTGGTCTTCAACCGTCCTTTAATGTCCAGGTCGCGCCGTCTCGGGTGTCCTCGACGATCACTCCGGCGGCCAGCAGTCTGTCCCTGATGGCGTCGGATGTGGCGAAATCGCGCCGGGCGCGTGCCTCGGCACGCTGCGCCAGCAGGTCATCGACCAGTGCGGACAGAGCCGCACCGGCCGCGTCCAGCCCGCCTCCGGGAGCTGCATGCCACAGCTCACCGAGCGGGTCCAGACCGAGCACGTCGGTCATCGCGCGCACCGAGGACGCAGCGGCAGCGGCGGCTTCCCGATCACCGGAGTCGAGAGCGGCGTTGCCCTCCCGGACCACGCCGTGGATCGCGGCGACCGCACCCGGAGTGCTCAGGTCGTCGTCCAGTGCCTCGACGAACTCGGCGGGCAGCACCCCGTCGGCCAGCGAGGGAATGCCGATCCGCTCGCGCACGCGGTGCAGGAACGACTCGATGCGCCGGTACGCGGCCACCGCCTCGGACAGCGCCGCGTCGGAGTACTCGATCATCGAACGGTAGTGCGGCGAGACCAGGTAGTAGCGCAGCTCCGCGCCACGCACCCGCTGCAGCAGCACGTCGATCGACAGGGTGTTGCCAAGCGACTTGGACATCTTGTCCCCGCCGAGGGTCACCCACGCGTTGTGCGTCCAGTAGCGCGCGAATCCGTCGCCCGCCGCGCAGGACTGCGCGCGCTCGTTCTCGTGATGCGGGAAGACCAGGTCGAGACCACCACCGTGGATGTCGAACTCCGCGCCCAGGTACATCGTGGCCATCGCCGAGCACTCCAGGTGCCAGCCCGGCCGCCCCGGCCCCCACGGTGTGCCCCATGCAGGCTCGCCCGGCTTCGCTGCCTTCCACAGCGTGAAGTCGAGCGGGTCGCGCTTGCCGACGCACTCCGACTCACCCTGCTGCATCTCGCCGGGACGCTGGCCGGACAGCCCGCCGTAGTCGGAGAACGACCGCACGGAGAAGTACACGTCGCCGCGCGGCACCGAGTAGGCGTGCCCGGCATCGATGAGCCGTTGCATCAGCTCGATCATCTGCGGCACGTGCCCGGTCGCCCTCGGGCCGATCGACGGCGGAAGGCAGCCCAGCGCCTGGTAGGCAGCATCGAACGCGCGCTCGTGCGTGGCCGCCCATTCCCACCACGGCCTGCCGTGCTCGGCGGCCTTGGTCAGGATCTTGTCGTCGATGTCGGTGACATTGCGCACCAACGTGACGTCCAGCCCACCCCGGGTTAGCCAGCGACGAAGTACGTCATAGTTGAGCCCGCTACGCACATGTCCGATGTGCGGCAGTCCCTGCACCGTGGCGCCACACACGTAGATCGACGCAGCCCCGGACCTGAGCGGGGTGAATTCCCGCTCGCTTCTGGTGGCGGTGTCGTACAGGCGCAGACTCACCATTTACATGATACGGATGCGATGCGCCAGAGCTAAGACGGGTTGCGCGAGGCTAAGCAGGGTAGATCAATGCGGTGGCGATCGCCGCGATGCCCTCGCCCCGGCCGGTGAGGCCGAGGCCGTCGGTCGTGGTGCCGGATATCGACACCGGCCCGCCCACCGCTTCGGACAGCACCCGCTGGGCTTCCTCGCGCCGCCGACCGATGCGCGGCGCGTTCCCGATGACCTGCACGACCGCGTTGCCCACGGTCCATCCCGCGTCGTCCAGCCGGGCCCGCACCTCGGCGAGCAGCTCGACACCGTGCGCGCCCGCCCAGCGGGGGTCGCCGGTGCCGAACACCGCACCCAGATCACCGAGCCCGGCCGCGGACAGCAGCGCGTCGCACAGCGCGTGGGACGCCACGTCCCCGTCGGAGTGGCCCGCACACCCGTCGACGCCGTCCCAGAGCAGCCCGGCGATCCAGCAGTCCCTGCCCGGCTCGACCGGATGCACGTCGGTACCGATACCGGTTCTAGGGATGGTCACAGGTCAACAAGTAGCAGTTCCGCCAGCTCGAGGTCCCACGGGGTGCGGACCTCGAAAGCCAGCGGATCACCGGGAACGGTCAGCGTCGCCGCATCGAGGAGTGCAGCGAGATCGCACGCACCCTCGGCCAGAGCGCGCCGCAACACCTCGACGGGTATCGCCGCCGGCGTCTGCCGCACCCACAACCGCGATCGGTCGACCGTGCCCAGCACGACACCGGCGCCGTCGACCTCTTTGATCGTGTCCGAGACCGGCAGGACCGGCACGATCACCCGCTGGTCATCGGCCGCTGCCGCCTCGACGACAGCGGCCACCAGTCCGGGTGGCGCGAGCGGACGCCGCGCCTCGTGCACGACAACCGTCCGCACATCATCGGGCCAGGACCAGAAATCCGACCCATCATCACAACAACGAACGTCGACACGTTCGAATTCGACTATCTCGCGCGATTTCTCCAGCTCCGATTTCGGAACCGCGAGAATTACCCGGTCCACCGCTCCCGAGCTGAGCAGCATGCGCACAGCCCGGACCACCAGCGGCACACCGGCAACATGGACGAACGCTCCGGGCAACCCGGAGTTCGACTCCGCACCGTCGCTCGTCACGAGGACGAGCCCGAGGACACTCACCGCGCGTCAGGACGCGGTGGCGAGCACCTCATCGAGCAGCAGCTCGGCCTTCTCCTCGTCGGTGCCCTCGGCAAGCGCGAGCTCACTGACCAGAATCTGCCGTGCCTTCGCCAACATCCGCTTCTCACCAGCGGACAAACCGCGGTCCTTCTCCCGGCGCCACAGGTCACGAACAACTTCAGCGACCTTGTTCACATCACCGGAAGCGAGCTTTTCGAGGTTTGCCTTGTACCGTCGAGACCAGTTGGTCGGCTCCTCCGTGTGCGGCGCACGAAGCACATCGAACACGCGGTCCAGGCCTTCCTGACCGACAACATCCCGCACACCGACGAACTCGGCGTTGTCCGCGGGAACGCGTACGGTCAGGTCGCCCTGAGCGACCTTGAGGACGAGGTATTGTTTTTCCTCGCCCTTGATCATCCGAGTTTCGATGGCCTCGATCAACGCGGCACCGTGGTGCGGGTAGACGACGGTCTCTCCGACCTTGAAAACCATATGTCCTCTGCCCCTTTCGCTACCCCTAGATTATCACGACCTAACCCGGCCCGGCTCACCGGGATGCGTTGTCGTCGCAGGTCAGGGGGTTGACAATGGAGCAAGATCGTGCTGGGAACGGCCTACCAGGGGACATGGTGTAAAGCGGCCCGCACCGGGCCCGACGCGCCGTGGCCAACCACACTGACCGGTTGTCGGAGGTCGAGGCTAGGCTTCCGGGCAGGTCATCACGGTGTGGCACACGACCGGCCACTCCAGCGTACGCAGGAAAGGACCCGCTAGTCGTGAGTCTCGCAAGGTACGGCGCCCTCGGAGCCGCCGCGCTCGGGCTGTGTATCGCGCTGACCGGCTGCAGCGCCGGCCAGGTCACCCAGACCGCGAACCAGGCGTCCGCCGTGAACGGCTACACCGGCCGCGCAGGGACGATCGAGGTCCGCAACGCCAGCTTCGCGTTCGCCGGTCAGGGCACGACCGATGCGGTGTACCGCACCGGCCAGACCGCGCAGCTGAACATGACGCTGGTCAACGTCGCGGCCGCCGCCGACCAGCTGGTGTCGGTGAGCAGCCCGGTCTCGGCGGGTGGAGCGGTCCAGGGCGACGGCACGATCGGCGGTTACCGCGCGGTGAAGGTCGGCAACGGCGACACCGAGTCCGACTCGGCCGCCCAGTCCGACCGGACCATCAGCGTCACGCTCACCGGCCTCAACCAGGACATCAAGCCGGGGCTCACCTACCCGGTCGTGCTGACCTTCAAGAACGCCGGCCCGCTGAGCGCGTCGCTGCCCGTCGGCTACCCGACCGGCGACCTCGCCGAGCGTAAGTAGCGCGACGCCCTGAGCCCGCTGGAAGGCACCTCGCCGCGCAAGGGGTCGCGCCGCCCCGCCGGCGCGACCCACCGCTGCGGCGAGTGCGGTCACGAGGCCATGAAGTGGCTCGGGCAGTGTCCCCGGTGCAAGAGCTGGGGCACGATCGAGGAGACCGCCACGGTGCGGGCTCCGGCCCGCACGGTCGCGGCGGGCGCTCCGGCCACGCCGGCCCGGCGGATCGGCGACGTCGAGCTGGACTCGGCCGTGTCCCGTCCGACCGGGGTGCCCGAGCTGGACCGGGTCCTCGGCGGTGGGCTGGTCCCCGGCGTCGTCGTGCTGCTCGCGGGTGAGCCCGGCGCCGGCAAGTCGACGCTGCTGCTGGAGGTCGCCGCGCGCGTCGCGCAGAGCGACGGCGCCGTTCTCTACGCCACCGGTGAGGAGAGCGCGGGCCAGGTGAAGCTGCGCGCGACCAGGACCGGAGCGGTGTGCGACGGTCTGTACCTCGCCGCCGAGTCGGACCTCGGTTCGATCATCGGCCACATCGACGCGCTCAAACCGAAGCTGCTGGTCGTCGACTCGGTGCAGACCGTCTCCTCGGCCGAGGTCGACGGCTCGCCGGGCGGTGTCACGCAGGTACGCGCCGTGACGGTGGCGCTCACCGCGCTGGCCAAGGAACGCGGCCTGCCGGTGATCCTGGTGGGACATGTCACGAAGGACGGCTCGGTCGCCGGGCCCCGCGTGCTGGAGCACCTCGTCGACGTCGTGCTGCACTTCGAGGGCGACCGGCATTCCACGCTGCGCATGGTGCGCGGCATCAAGAACCGCTACGGCCCCGCCGACGAGGTCGGCTGCTTCGAGCTGCGCGACGACGGCATCCATGGCGTCACGGACCCCTCAGGGCTGTTCCTCGCCGACTCCTCGCTGCGCAGGGCACCGGTCGCCGGCACGGCGATCACCGTGGCGGTGGAGGGCAAACGGCCGCTGCTCGCCGAGGTACAGGCGCTGGTGGCGGGCAAGGACATCCCGTCGCCTCGGCGCGCGGTCAGCGGGCTCGACTCGGCCAGGGTGTCGATGGTGCTCGCCGTGCTGCAGCGCCGCGCCGGGATTCGACTGCACGACGCCGAGGTCTACACCGCCACCGTGGGCGGCATGCGGATGAGCGAACCTGCCGCCGACCTGGCGATCGCGCTCGCCGTGGCGTCCGCGCAGAAGGACGCACCGTTGCCCGGCGGGCTGGTCGTGATCGGCGAGATCGGGCTGACCGGTGAGATCCGGCGGATCGCGGGCGTCGAACGGCGCGTCGCGGAGGCGGCTCGGCTCGGTTTCCAGGCCGCGCTGGTGCCCTCCGGCCCGCACCCCCTGCCGAAGATCAAGGGCATGCGGGTGATGGAGGTCTCCCACCTCGGCGAGGCCCTGCCGCTGTTGAAGGGCTGAGCCGCTGGTGAACGGCTGAGAGAAATACAGCTGTAACCGCTGCCCGGCTCCTCCCCAGAACCCGGGCAGCGGTTACAGCCCAGCCACTTGGTCTACTGTGCGCCGCCGCCGGGCAGCTGCTGCCCCAGCGGAGCCGTCGTCGGCTGCGTCGCCGTGTTCGGCTGGTTCGCCGACGAGCCGCTCTGCCGGGTCGTCCCCTGCTGAGACATCCCCTGCTGGCCGCCGCCGATCGAGGGCTGCTGGTGCGGCTGGCTCGTCGGGCGCTGCACCGCGCTGGTCGGGCGCTGCGCAACGATGCTCGGCTGCTGACCGGGGGCACCGCTGGAGCGCTGGGCGGCGGAGCTGTTGTCCGGCGCGATCGTGAACGGCGCCGAACCACTGGTGAGCGGTCCGAGCTTGGCGGTCAGCTGGTAGTTGCCGGGCGTGACCTCCTGGCGGTTCGCACCGCAACCGGGCGCCGAGCTACGCGCCGCCCAGCTCACCGGGAACACGACGGCCTTGCCGGGCGCCAACGTGCGGACGTCGCTGCGCCGCTCCGGGAAGCAGTCGTTGCTGCTCCAGATCCGGGAACCGTTGGGGCCGGTGACCACCAGCTCCTGCAGGCCGGGGTCGAGGTCCCTGGTGCACGAGGTCTTGCCGATGTTCGCCACGACCAGGCGGAACTCCGGTCGCTGCCCGAGTCGGTACGACGTCGCGCCGACCTGGGCGACCAGGCCGATGTTGGCGTCGGCGCAGGTCCCGGCGCCACCCGGTGCGGCAGGCACGGGTGCCACGGCGGCGGCGGGCTGAGCGCCGTCCGAGTTGAACTCACCCCTCGGGCCGTGCGGCTTGGGCGGCTTCGGTGGCTTGGCGGGCTTCGCGGGCCGGTCCCCGTTCTCCGACGGGGTGCTCGGCAGGCTCGACGCACCGGGCGTCGACGGCACGATCCCCGGCTGCGCCGGCGTCGCCGGCTGCTGCTGCGGGAGCGCCGCGGGCTGCTGGGGCAGCGTCCCCGGCTGCTGAGGCAGCGCGCTCTGCTGCTGAGGCTGTTGCGGCAGCGCCGCCGACTGCTGGGGCAGTGCCCCTGGCTGCTGCGGGAGCGCGGCCGGAGCCGGCAGTGCGCTGCCGGACGGCAGCGCCGAACCGGACGGGAGTGTGGAGCCCGAGGGCAACGCCGAGCCGGACGGCAACGCGGACGGCAGGGCCGAACCGGACGGAAGAGCGGGCCGCGAGGGCAGCGCCGCGGCCGACGGCAGCGCGGAGCTCGACGGCAGAGCCGAACCGGAGGGCAGGGCCGAACCAGAGGGCAGGGCCGAGCTCGACGGCAGCGACGCGGCGGCGGGCGAGGTGCCCGGATCAGGCATCGGCAGGAGCGACGGGTCCGGCGAGTCGTCGTCACCCTTCGAGTCGTCGCGGCCCTTCGAGTCGTCGTCGTGGTCCTTGGCCATCGGGGGTTCGAAGGACAATGGCTTCGAACCCGCGGTGTTGGCCTCGGCGAGCTTCTGCTGGGGCTGCGCGGAACCGCTGGGGCCGGACACGGCCCACACCACGAGCATGACGACACCCACGACGCCGGCAACCGCTACGGCACGCCGGCGCCAGTACACCGCGCTCTCTGGCTCGATCATGCGTTGAACGTTAAGTGGAGGTCGAGGGATTTCCGGCTAGGCAGGCACGGCGTGTCACGGAAATCCGTTCAACTCACTCTATCGAGTTATATCTATTGGGCAATTCGTGCGCGACCTGTAGTGGAGCCCGGGTCGCAGGCCCCCGGTCAGCACGCTGGATACTGCCCGAGTGTCATCCGTGCTTGCCGAGCTGTTGGTTCCGTGGTTCGACGAACACGCCCGCGACCTGCCGTGGCGTCGACCGGAGACGACCCCGTGGGGCGTGTTGGTCAGCGAGTTCATGCTGCAGCAGACCCCGGTGAAGCGGGTCGAGCCGATCTGGCTCGACTGGATGCGGCGTTGGCCGACGCCGTCCGAGCTCGCGGCGGCGCCACAGTCCGACGTGCTGCGGGCCTGGGGCAAGCTCGGCTACCCGCGCCGGGCGTTGCGTCTGCACGCCGCGGCGTCGGCGATCGCCACCGGGCACGGCGACATCGTGCCGTCGGACGTCGACGAGCTGCTCGCGCTGCCCGGCGTCGGCGCGTACACCGCGAGGGCGGTCGCGGCATTCGGCTACCAGCGTCGCGCGCCGGTCGTCGACACCAACGTCCGCCGGGTGATCGCCCGCGCGGTCCACGGCGCCGGCGACGCCGGGCCGCCACGCACCACGGCGGACCTGGCCGACGCCGAAGCGCTGCTGCCCTCGGACGACCTGGTGGCGGCGCGGTTCTCGGCCGCGCTCATGGAGCTGGGCGCGGTGCGCTGCACGGTGCGCAACCCCGGCTGCGAGGGCTGTCCGGTATTCGGCGAATGTGCCTGGCAGGCGCACGGCCGTCCCGAGTACACCGGGCCGAGCCGTCCCGTCCAACGATTCGCGGGCACCGACCGCCAGGTGCGCGGCAGGCTCCTGGACGTCCTGCGCGACGCTCCCGGACCGGTCCCCCGGACCGCGCTGGACGACGCGTGGTCCGAACCGGCGCAACGCGACCGCTGCCTGTTCTCGCTGCTGACCGACGGCCTGGTGGAGCACCTCCCCGACGGTTCGTTCGCGCTACCCGGCGAGCGCGTCCCAGGGCACTAGCCACTCACTAGGTTTCGTGGGCGTGCGCGGTGGGTGAGCAGCATGGCGACCGCGCTCAGCGCGGCGAGCGCCGATCCACCGAGCAGCATCGGCAGGTAGGAACCGGTGGCGGTGACCACCCAGCCGGCGAGCAGCGGGCCCGCCGTCCGGGCCGCGACGACCCTGGTCGCCAGGCGTGCGTTCACCGTCGGGTACGCCGTCCGCCCGTAGTAGTCGACGACCAGCGTTCCGCGCAGCAGCTCGACGATGCCGTACCCGAGTCCCAGCAACACGGTCGCGAGCACCAGCAGGAGCACCGACCCGAGCCGACGGTCCGCGACGAAGATCAGCAGGACTGCGGCGACGCTCTGCCCGGCGAACACCGCCGCGCACACGAGGTGGGTCGGTAGCCGAAGCCAGGAGACCAGTAGCCTGCCGCCGACCTGACAGATACCGGCGGCGCCGCCGACCAGCGCCGCGTGCCGCAGCGGGTAACCACGCGACACCAGGTAGGCCACGACGCTGACCCCGAACCCGGTCTTCATCGCGGTGCTGCCGGACAGGCAGACGCTGAGCCACCGGAAGGACGCCGACGAGCGGAACTCCCGGACCGTGGCCCTCGGTGTCGCCGCGCAGTGTGCGACCGGTCGGATCAGGAGCGCGTGTAGTGGCGCGCCGACCAGCAGGGTGACCACGGCGAGCACCAGCAGCGCGGACCGCCAGCCGTGCGCGGTGCTGAGCTGGCCGGTCAGCGGCACGAAGACGACGCTGGCGAAGCCGGCGATGCCGGTGACGATCACGATGGCCCGTGCGCGGTCCTTCGGGTCGCCGCGGCGTTCCACGATCACGGCGAACGCCGGTTCGTACAGCGTCGCGGCCATCGCCAGCCCGCAGAACAGCGAGACCAGCACGAACTGGGCCGGCGTCCGCACCGCGGACCAGGCCACCAGCACCGCCGAGGCCAGCACACTTCCGCCGACCATCAGCCCGCGCGCGCCATGGCGGCGCAGCCACCAGCCGGCCGGCACCGCGACCAGGCCGGACACGAGCATTCCCCCGGCGTATGCCGTGTTCAGGGTGGCGAAGGACCAGCCGAGCTCGTCGTGCATCGGCACGACCAGCACCCCGAACGCGTAGACCAGAACGCCCCAGGACACGAGCTCGGTGACACCGAGTCCCGCCGCCAGCCCCGTCCCGGTCCGCACTCGACGAGTCTGCGGTTCCCACACCGGATTCCGGTAGCCCGAGTTGGTGGGCTCGCTCTAACCTTTGGTTATGGCCTTGCGGCGGCTGGCGTCCGATCTGGAGACGTTCGACCTGCTCAGAACGATAGCGACGAGCGGCAGCCTGAGTGCGGCCGGTCGGGAACACGGCATCTCCCAGCCCGCGGTGAGCGCCCGTGTCCGCCGGTTGGAGACGGCGTTGGGTACGTCGCTGCTCGTCCGGGACGCCCAGGGCGCCCGGCTCACCCCCAGTGGCGTGCTCGCGCTCGACTGGGCTCGTCCGGCGCTCGAGGCGGCGAGCCGGCTGGAGCAGGGGCTCGCCACGCTGGCCGCGCAGCGCCGGAGCAGGCTGCGGGTGGCGGCGAGCACCACGATCGCGGAGTACCTGCTGCCCGGCTGGCTGGTGACGCTGCGCGATTCGGATCCGGGGATTTCCGTGTCGTTGATCTCGGACAACAGCGCCGACACGGCCGAGACCATCCGGGCGGGTGGCGCCGAGCTGGGGTTCGTCGAGGGGCCGGAGCTTCCCGCCGGCCTGTCCGGGCGGACGGTGGCGCGTGACGAGCTTGCGCTGGTGGTCTCGCCGACCCACCCGTGGGCTCGGCGGCGCGCGGTGCGTCCGGAGCTGCTCGCCCGGACCGGGTTGATCAGTCGTGAGTCCGGCTCGGGCACTCGTACGTTCCTCGCTCACGCGCTGCGTGAGCACGGGATTCCTGAGCCGTCGCTCGAGCTGTCCTCGACCACGGCGATCAAGAACGCCGTCGCCTCGGGGCTGGGCGCTTCGGTGGTGAGCTCGTTGGCGGTCCGCGCTGAGGTCGCCGACGGGTCCCTTGTGCGGGTGCCGATTCGTGGGGTGGGTCTGCGGCGGTCGTTGCGGGCCGTCTGGCTGGGTTCACCGCCTGCTGGTGGGGCGGCGGGTGCATTGCTCGCTATCGCGTCTCGGGGCTCTGGCTGAGTTTCCGGAGGGTGCAGTGTTCGTCCCCGCTGGCCGGTCAGTGTCTTGGCGTGGGCGGGCGGTATCAACCCCCGGCTGACGCCGGCCTCGCCCCCGCTCCTGGTTGCACGCGTTCAGGGGCGAGGGTTCCGGGTTGACACCGCCCGCCCACGCCAAGTGCAGGCCAGGATCGCGGGGAACGGGGTGGTCTGCGGCGCCCCGGTGCGGCCACGGCTGCGCCTCGACCACGGTCCCTCCAGCCGCACCAGCCTCATCGGTTACACCTCGCAGAGGCTCACGTTGCGTCGCAGATGCTGCAGTGTCTGCGACGCGACACGAAGGTCTGCGAGGTGCCCAGTCACCCCCTGACCTGCCGGGGACGCGGCTTGTTCACCCACCCGCCGAAGCCAGCCACCTCACCCCGCACCGCGAATGAGGCGACGCACGTGTCACCGGTGGGCCCCGCAAGGCGGGCCGAAGGCGGGTAGTGCAGAAAAGGCGGCTCCCAGGCCGGGGCACGAAGCGCGCGCGTCGCCGAAGGCGACATTTTTCCGAGTGGGCCCCCGAAGGGGGTCCGCGAGGAAAAAACCCCAGGCAGCGAGCCGTTAGCCGAGCCGCCTGGACCGCGCGAGAAAAGGCAGAAAGACGGGACCGGTGGCGGCCTGGGGGATTGGCGCCACCGGCCCCACCGCACATCCGACCACATTGGAAGCAATACGGCTAGTACTGGCGGGGCGCTGCGTCCGTCTGAGTGGCGATACGGTGTGCGCAGCCGCGATCGGGAGGGTGCGCTGTGGCCGAGGCCCTGGACTTCTTCCTGGATTCCGGCTCGGCGGGGCAGGTGATGGAGCTGCGTGCGCGGTTGGCGTTGCAGGGGGTTCCGGTGCCGTCGGCGGCGCCGTCGGTGCGGTTCGCCAGGGGTGCGGCGATCCCGGCGAAGGTGCGTGGGCAGCTGGGCGAGGATCTCGGGCGGCTGGTGTTGCCGGAGCTGTGGCTCGCCGTGCTGGGGACGATCTTGACGGATGAGCCGAGGCTCGTGCTTGCGGCGGTGACCGACACGGAGTTGCTCGCCGCGCACGTCGATGTGCACGACGCGTTGGCGAAGCGGGTGCGGGAGCCGACCGCTCGGTATCTGCCGGGGTCGTGGCTGCCGTACTGCGCGCTCAGCCGCGAGCTCGAGGTGGCCGCGTTGCCGGACGCGCTCGCGGCGCTGGGTGAGGTGTCGCCGATCCGGGCGAAGATCGCGTCGATCGGGATCACCGATACGCGAACCGGGGCGGTCACCGCGTTGATCCGGTGAGGAACTCGGTCACCAGTTCTCGGTAGCGGTCGGGGGCGTCGTCGTGGAGGAGGTGCCCGGTGCCAGGGACCTTCACGTGCCGCGCTTGCGGGATCAGGCGGGCCATGTCGGTCATCTGTTCGGACGCGATCGCGGTGTCCTCGGCCTGCAGCAGCAGGGTGGGGCAGCGGACGGCGGCGACACCTGTCCAGAAGTCGCGTTCGCCCCATTCACCGGCGATCGCGGCGGCCAGCGCGTGCGGGGTGAGTAGGCGGTATCCGTCGGGGCCTTCCCGGACGCATTCGGCGAGGTAGTCGCCGACGGTGGGTCTCGGCCAGCCGAATGCGTCGCGCACGGCCGCCAGCGAGTCGAACGTCTCGGGCATCGCGTCGAACCAGGCGACCCATGGCGCGGCGGTTCGGCCTCGGTGGTCGGGGGCCATGTCCTCGACCACGAGGGCGTCGACCAGGTCGGGGCGTGCGGCCGCGGTCTCCCAGGCGTGCAGGCCGCCCATGGAGTGTCCGATCAGGACGGCGGGGCCGAGGTATTCCAGTACCTCGACGACGTCGGCGACGAAACGTTCCGTCGGCCACGGCCCGGGCGTCGAGGCGGCCGAGTCGCCGTGTCCCCTGGCGTCGATCGCGTAGACCGTGCCGTGGTCGGCGAGCCACCGCGCGGTGCGGTACCAGGTGGAGGCGCGGCCCATCAGCCCGTGCAGGAGCAGGATCGTGCGATCGGGGGCGCCGTCGGTCGCGCCGTAGCCGCGCAGGGCGATCCGAGATCCGTCCGACACCGTGACCACATCGCGCATCAGGTTTGCGTAGCCTAGCGGCATGGCCGTAGTCAAGATCAACGCAATTCAGGTGCCCGAGGGCGCGGGTCCGGAACTCGAGCGGCGGTTCGCCAACCGGCTGCACGCCGTCGATGGTCAGCCGGGGTTCATCTCGTTCGAGCTGCTGCGCCCGGTGTCCGGCGACGACCGTTACTTCGTGCTGACCCACTGGGAGGACGAGGAGTCGTTCCAGGCGTGGCGCGACGGCCCGGCGCTGGAGGCCCACTCCGGTGAGCGTGGCCGTCCGATCGGTGAGGGTCACGGACACGGGCAGGGCCCGGTGTCGACCGGTGCCTCGCTGCTGGAGTTCGAGGTCGTCCAGTTCTCCAAGGCCGGCGAGTAGACGCGCAGCTGGCCCGCGCGGCTGAGCTGATCGACGGCGCGGACGCGCTGCTCTACTGCGCGGGCGCCGGCATCGGGGTCGACTCGGGGCTGCCGGATTTCCGTGGCACCGAGGGCTTCTGGCGTGCCTATCCGCCGTACGAGCGGCTCGGGCTGGCGTTCGAGGAGCTCGCCGACCCGGTGCACTTCGTCGACGACCCGGAGCTGGCCTGGGGTTTCTACGGGCATCGGCTGTCGCTGTACCGGGAGACGGTGCCGCACGCCGGTTTCGGGGTGTTGCTGGAGTGGGCGACGGCGCAGCGGCCCGCGCGAGTGTTCACGTCGAACGTCGACGGCCAGTTCCAGTGCGCCGGGTTCGCCGACGAGTACGTGGTGGAGTGCCACGGTTCGATCCACCATCTGCAGTGCCTCGCCGGCTGCCACGACGGGATCTGGCCGGCTGACGACGTCGAGGTGCGGATCGACGAGCAGACCATGCGCGCGCTGCGCCCGCTGCCGAGCTGTCCGGAGTGCGGTGGTCTGGCGCGGCCCAACATCCTGATGTTCGGTGATCGTGACTGGCTGCCTCGGCGCACCGAGTCGCGCGCCAGGGAGCAGGTCCGCTGGCTGCGCGAGCTGCGGTCGGACGGCGCCCGCCTGGTCGTGATCGAGATCGGTGCCGGTACGGCGGTCCCCACGGTCCGAAGGCACGCGGAGCTGGCCACCGCCGGCTCCGGCGCCCTGATCCGGATCAACACGAGGGAACCGACCATCCGCCACGGCAGAGGCATCAGCCTCCCCGCGGCCGCACAGCCAACTCTCACCACGCTGGCCACCCTCGTGCCCCCTCCCCGATGACACGAATGTGGCTTCAGGGACGTTCAACGTCCCTAAAGCCACATTCGTGCCGTTGGAGGGTTAGTCGGGGATGGATTTGCTGTCCGGGACCACTACCGCGAACAGGTCTGCCACCGCCGCGAGGCTTGCCGACTGGAGTGCTGCCGCTGGGACCTGCTGGTCGGCGGGGCCGGGCAGGGAACGGGTCGCCGTCGCCGACGCCACCACGGTCGGGGCGTAGCCGAGGTTGAACGCCCCGCGCGCGGTGGAGTTCACGCACATGTGCGTCATGAAGCCGGCCAGCACGAGGTTCTGCGCGGCACTCGTCTTGAGCCGCTCGTCGAGCTCGGTCTGCACGAACGAGTTCGGGAAGTTCTTGACGATCACCAGCTCGCCGTCGCGGGGCGCGACCCGGTCGACGATCGCGCCGATCTCGTCCCGGACGTCGTAGGGCGAACCCTCGCCGGAGTCGTGCTGGATGTGGATGACCGGGATGCCCGCCGAACGGGCCCGGTCCAGCAGGACCTCCGCCTCGTCGAGTGCGGCCTGCACACCGTCCAGTTCCATCACGCCGCGCGTGTAGGTGTTCTGGGCGTCGATCATGATCAGGGTGGAATCGGCAAGCCGGGCGGGCTCGGCGGGCAGACCGCTCAGCGCGCGCAGCGTCGTGGATTCAGCCACAGAGATACCTCCAGGTCAGGACCCGTGAGTGTTTTCGGCTGCCAGAGCAACCGAAAACACTCACGGGTCGTTCAGCCGTTCAGGACGGCTGACTCTTCGTCGGTGAACAACCGGGACCGGATCAGGAAACGCACCCCTTCCGGTGCCTCCACCGAGAATCCACTGCCTCTGCCCTTCACCACATCCACCGTCAGGTGGGTGTGTTTCCAGTACTCGTACTGCGAACCCGACATGTAGAACCCGATCGGCGCCAACCCCTCGACGGTCAGGTCACCGAGGTGCACATCCGAGCCGCCGATCTTGAAATCGCCGTCCGGGTAACACATCGGCGCACTGCCGTCGCAGCACCCGCCGGACTGGTGGAACATCAGCGGACCGTGGATCTCGGTCAGCTTCACCAGCAGCTCTGCGGCGGCCGGGGTCAACGCGACCCGTTCCATCAGAAGAATCCCTGAGCGTTCTGCGAGTAGCTGACCAGCATGTTCTTCGTCTGCTGGTAGTGGTCGAGCATCATCTTGTGGTTCTCCCGGCCGACGCCGGACTGCTTGTACCCGCCGAACGCGGCGTGCGCGGGGTAGGCGTGGTAGTTGTTCACCCACACCCGGCCTGCCTGGATGTCGCGGCCGGCCCGGTACGCGGTGTTGCCGTCCCGGGACCACACGCCGGCGCCGAGGCCGTACAGCGTGTCGTTCGCGGTCTTGATCGCGTCGTCGTAGTCGGAGAACTTGGCCACCGACACGACCGGCCCGAAGATCTCCTCCTGGAAGATGCGCATCGAGTTGTTGCCCTCGAAGATCGTCGGCTGGATGTAGTAGCCGCCGGACAGGTCGCCACCGAGGTCGGCCTTCTCACCACCGGTCAGGATCTTCGCGCCCTCCTGACGACCGATGTCGATGTAGGACAGGATCTTCTCGTACTGGTCGTTGGACGCCTGAGCGCCGATCATCGTCTCGGTGTCCAGCGGGTCGCCCTGCTTGATCTGCTCGGTGCGCTTGACCGACTGGCCGAGGAAGTCGTCGTACATGCCGCCCTGGATGAGCGCACGCGACGGACAGGTGCACACCTCGCCCTGGTTCAGCGCGAACATCGCAAAGCCTTCGAGTGCCTTGTCGTAGAAGGCGTCCTGCTTGCTGGCGACGTCGTCGAAGAAGATGTTCGGGCTCTTGCCGCCGAGCTCCAGGGTGACCGGGATGAGGTTCTCCGACGCGTACTGCATGATCAGCCGGCCGGTCGTGGTCTCACCGGTGAACGCGATCTTGCGGATGCGCTTGTTCGAGGCCAGCGGTTTGCCCGCCTCGACACCGAACCCGTTGACGATGTTCAGCACGCCCGGCGGGAGCAGGTCCGCGACGGTCTCGAGCAGCACGTGAATCGATGCCGGGGTCTGCTCGGCGGGCTTGAGCACGACCGCGTTGCCCGCTGCCAGGGCGGGCGCGAGCTTCCAGATCGCCATCAGGATCGGGAAGTTCCACGGGATGATCTGACCGACCACACCGAGCGGCTCGTGGAAGTGGTAGGCGATGGTGTCCTCGTCGATCTGCGAGATACCACCCTCCTGCGCGCGGATCGCACCAGCGAAGTACCGCAGGTGGTCGATCGCCAGGGGAATGTCGGCGGCGAGGGTCTCCCGGCAGGCCTTGCCGTTCTCCCAGCTCTCCGCGATGGCGATCTTCTCGAGGTTCGCCTCGATACGGTCGGCCATCTTGTTGAGGATGTTGCCGCGCTCGCCGACCGACGTCTTGCCCCACGCCGGCGCCGCGCCCTCGGCGGCGTCCAGCGCCGCCTCGATGTCCTCGGACGTCCCGCGCGCCACCTCGGTGAACGTCTGGCCGGTGACCGGCGTCGGGTTCTCGAAGTACTGGCCCTTCACCGGGGCCACGTAGTCCCCACCGATGAAGTGGTCGTAGCGGGGCTTGAACGAAACAACACTGTCCGGCTGCCCAGGAGCCGCGTACTTGGCCATGGCCGTCCTCTCACATTCGCGAACCTCTGACGTCCTCTGTGACGCTAGGCACAGCGGGGTTGCAACTGCGTTGCACTTGAAGCCAAGACGCCCGACTCGCGGGTCCCAAATTCCCGACTCGCGGTGCTGAGACGCCCGACTCGCGGGTGTGGGCAGACGGGACCACGGCTGAGCCGGCTCCGCGAGTCTCCGAAGGAGTTCCGGCGAAGGCCGGCGTAGTGAGTGTCCGCAACCAGGCTCCCCAGCCGGACGGCGGCTCCCAGGGTGACAACAAGCGCGCGCTCGGCCGACGAAGTCGGCTTGTTTTTCTGGGAGTACCCCCGAAGCGAAGCGAAGCGAGGGGGTGGTCACAGAAAAACTCCGCGCGAAACAGGCCCAAAAGAACGAGACAGTTGCCGCGGTCACATGTCGCACGCAGAATGGTGGGGGTACTCGGCTCGGTCTTTGGGGCCGCCGGGAGGGACGTGCATGGGCCTGTCAACGACGTCGGCCGCGGATCCGGTTGCTCGGGCGCAGCTGCTCGCCCGGATTCGGGACGCGGTGCTCAGTGGTGCGCCGGTGCCGCAGCAGCCGCGGCCCGTCGTGTCCGAGTCGTGGCGGCGCAGTCTCGCCGCTCGGGTGGATCCGGAGCGCGGCGCCGGGCCGCCCGCGGTGTTCGACAGCCGGGACGTGGCCGACCTGCGTGCGGAGCATCCGCTCGCGGAGACGCTGCCGCTGTTGCGCGAGACCCTCGTGGCCACCGCCGACGAGGCGCTGCACATGATGGTGGTGACCGACGAGCACGGCCACATCCTGTGGCGCGAAGGCCAGAGCGGCGTGCTGACCACGGCGGACAAGGTCGGGCTGATCGAGGGCACCCGCTGGTCCGAAGATGCGATGGGCACCAACGCGATGGGCACCGCGCTCGCCGAGAACCTCGCGGTGCAGATCCATTCGGCGGAGCACCTCGTGCGCGCCTACTCGGTATGGACGTGCGCGGCCTGCCCGGTGCACGATCCGGACACCGGGCGGATCATCGGCGTGGTCGACGTGACCGGTCCGGTGCACAGCTTCCACCCCTCGACGATGGCGCTGGTCAAGGCGGCGGCAAGGCTTGCCGAAGGGCAGCTGCGGGCGCGGATGGCGGCGAGGGACGAGTTGCTGCGCACCCGCTGCGCACCTCAGCTCGCCGCCCTGGGTGGCGAGTACGGCGCGCTGGTCACCAGGTCGGGGCGCGTGCTGGCGAGCGAACCGCACAACTGGCTGCCGACGCCGCGACTCGAGCTCCCCGGTGAGAACGGCACGGTGACACTGCCGAACGGGCAGGTCGCGGTACTGGAGGAGCTGGGCGAGGGCTACCTGCTGCGTTCGGGACGACGCAGAACCCCGCTGGTGACGACAGCGGCGGCGCACCTGGAGCTGCGGTTCCTCGGCCACGCTCCGATCGCCGAGCTGAACGGACGACGGATACGTCTCACGCAGCGCCACGCCGACATGCTCACCCTGCTCGCGCTGCACCCGGACGGGGTGAGTGCCGAGCAGCTGGCGACCGGCGTCTACGGCGAACGGGGCAACCCGGTGACCGCGCGCGCCGAGGTCCACCGGCTGCGCGCTCAGCTCGGCGCGGCGGTGGTCCGTTCCAGCCCGTACCGGCTGCAGGCCGACCTGACCGCCGACTGGCTGCAGGTCAGGAGCGAGCTGCTGGCCGGTGAGGTCCGCTCGGCCGCGAGCCGCTACCGGGGTGAGCTGCGTCCCGGCTCGGAAGCACCCGCTGTGACGGAGGAACGCGAGCTGCTCGCCGCCACGATACGGCGGGCTGTGCTGGACTCCGGCGACGCCGAGGCGATGTGGCTGGTCGCCGAGACCGACACCGGAGCCGACGACCTGGAGCTGGCCGAGCGCCTGGCCGCGTCGCTCCCATTGTCCGACCCCCGCCACGCCACGATCACCGCGCGCGCCGACCGCCTGACCTCGTGAGTGTTGAGTATGGCCATAGCCATACTCAACACTCACGAGTGTCCGTACACAGCGAAGCCGGCCCGGACCATCGCTGGTCCGGGCCGGCTCGTGTTCGCCTGGCTGGTTACTTCTCTTCGGACAGACCGGCGGGCACCGCGTCGGGCACGTTCACCGCGGGCTTCGGCTGACCCTTGAAGGTGAACTTGGCCTTGTCGGCCCCGTTCGTCGTCGTGTCCTCCGGGTCGAAGCCCTCGACGTCGATGAGAACGATCTGACCCGGCTCGATCTCGCCGAACAGGATCTTCTCCGACAGCTGGTCCTCGATCTCGCGCTGGATGGTGCGACGCAGCGGCCGCGCACCCAGCACCGGGTCGAACCCGCGGCGTGCCAGCAGCAAGCGCGCGTTCGGGGTGAGCTCGATCGCCATGTCCTTGTTCCGCAGCTGACCCTCGACCCTGGTGACCATCAGGTCCACCATGGACACGATCTGGTCCTGGGTGAGCTGGTGGAACACCACGATGTCGTCGATGCGGTTCAGGAACTCCGGCCGGAAATGCTTCTTCAGCTCGTCGTTGACCTTGGTCTTCATCCGCTCGTAGTTCGAGCCGGTGTCGTTGCCCTGGACGAACCCGAGGCCGACGGCCTTGGAGATGTCCTGGGTACCGAGGTTCGACGTGAAGATGATCACGGTGTTCTTGAAGTCCACCGTGCGGCCCTGACCGTCGGTCAGGCGACCGTCCTCCAGCACCTGCAGGAGCGTGTTGTAGATCTCCTGGTGGGCCTTCTCGATCTCGTCGAACAGCACCACGGAGAACGGCTTGCGGCGCACCTTCTCGGTGAGCTGCCCGCCCTCTTCGTAGCCGACGTAGCCGGGAGGAGCACCGAACAGCCGCGACGCGGTGTAACGGTCGTGGAACTCACCCATGTCGATCTGGATGAGCGCGTCGTCCTCGCCGAACAGGAAGTTCGCCAGCGCCTTGGACAGCTCGGTCTTACCGACACCGGACGGGCCGGCGAAGATGAACGAGCCGGACGGGCGCTTCGGGTCCTTCAGACCGGCGCGGGTACGGCGGATCGCCTGCGAGACGGCCTTGACCGCCTCTTCCTGGCCGATGATGCGCTTGTGGAGCTCGTCCTCCATGCGCAGCAGCCGGGTGGTCTCCTCCTCGGTCAACTTGAAGACCGGGATACCGGTCCAGTTCGCCAGAACCTCGGCGATCTGCTCGTCGTCGACCTCGGCGACCACATCCAGGTCACCGGACTTCCACTGCTTCTCCCGCTCCGACTTCTGCGCGAGCAGCTGCTTCTCCGAGTCACGCAGGTGCGCGGCCCGCTCGAAGTCCTGCGCGTCGATCGCCGACTCTTTGTCCCGACGGACGTTGGCGATCTTCTCGTCGAACTCCCGCAGGTCCGGCGGTGCGGTCATGCGGCGGATGCGCATACGCGCGCCGGCCTCGTCGATCAGGTCGATCGCCTTGTCCGGCAAGTAGCGGTCGTTGATGTAGCGGTCGGCCAGCGTCGCCGCCGCGACCAGCGCCGGGTCGGTGATCGTGACCCGGTGGTGCGCCTCGTAGCGGTCGCGCAGACCCTTGAGGATCTCGATGGTGTGCGTGACGCTCGGCTCGCCCACCTGGATCGGCTGGAAACGACGCTCCAGAGCCGGGTCCTTCTCGACGTACTTGCGGTACTCGTCGAGCGTGGTGGCACCGATCGTCTGCAGCTCACCGCGAGCCAGCATCGGCTTCAGGATGGACGCCGCGTCGATCGCGCCCTCGGCGGCACCCGCACCCACCAGGGTGTGGATCTCGTCGATGAACAGGATGATGTCGCCGCGGGTGCGAATCTCCTTGAGCACCTTCTTGAGGCGCTCCTCGAAGTCACCGCGATAGCGGGAACCGGCGACCAGCGAACCGAGGTCGAGCGTGTAGAGCTGCTTGTCCTTCAGCGTCTCGGGCACCTCGCCCTTGACGACCATGGAGGCAAGGCCCTCGACGACCGCGGTCTTACCGACACCGGGCTCGCCGATCAGCACCGGGTTGTTCTTGGTGCGCCGGGACAGCACCTGCATGACCCGCTCGATTTCCTTCTCCCGGCCGATGACCGGGTCGAGCTTGCCCTCACGTGCCGACTGGGTCAGGTTGCGACCGAACTGGTCGAGCACCAGCGAGCTGGACGGCGTGCCCTCGCCGCGACCGCCGCTGGCCTCCGCCGGCTCCTTGCCCTGGTAACCGGACAGCAGCTGGAGGACCTGCTGGCGGACCCTGTTCAGGTCGGCGCCGAGCTTGACCAGCACCTGGGCCGCGACACCTTCACCCTCGCGGATCAGGCCGAGCAGGATGTGCTCGGTGCCGATGTAGTTGTGGCCGAGCTGCAGCGCTTCGCGCAGTGACAGCTCCAGCACCTTCTTGGCCCGTGGCGTGAAGGGGATGTGGCCGCTCGGCGCCTGCTGGCCCTGGCCGATGATCTCCTCGACCTGCTGCCGGACGCCTTCGAGCGCAATGCCCAGAGACTCCAGCGCCTTCGCGGCGACGCCCTCACCCTCGTGGATCAAGCCCAAGAGGATGTGCTCGGTGCCGATGTAGTTGTGGTTGAGCATCCTGGCCTCTTCTTGGGCCAGGACAACCACCCGCCTCGCGCGGTCGGTGAACCTCTCGAACATGCGCACTCCCCTGACTACTGAGCTGTGTCGGTCCGCTCCCGCGTACCGGCACCGTATGTCCACTGTATCGGCCGAAGCTAGGTCGGCGCTGCCATGTGCGCGTGCTCAACCCACTCAAACTGCTACAACACCAACCAACCGGACCACATTCCGCCCGGTATACCGCTCACCACCCTACGACTTACGCTGGTGGTGAACATCGCAGGCCCCACGCGCAACTCCCTCCGGGAGCCCCGCCAAGCCCACCTCGCAGACCTTCCAGCCCACCTCGCAGAGGTTCGCGTCGCGTCGCACACGCTGCAGTGTCTGCGACACAACACCACGCTCTGCGAAGTCACCCAGGCACGTCCCCGAGCGACCGTGCTCCCGAGGGACGCGGCGCAGCCGGGGCCGGTTGGGCGCGCAGGACTTCCCCGTCCCCGCGATCCTGGCCCGCACTTGGCGTGGGTGGGTGGTGTCAACCCTGAAACCTCGCCCCCGAACGCCGGACAGCCCCTAGCAGTGCGAGGCCGGCGTCAGCCGGGGGTTGATACCGCCCACCCACGCCAAGACACTTGACGGTCAGCGGGGACAACACCTCGCACCCGATTCCGCGGAAAAGGCCGGTCAGTTTTCCTGGTGGTAGCTCTCCAGAACGTCCGCCGGAATGCGACCGCGGTCGGAGACCTTCATGCCGCGCTTGCGCGCCCAGTCCCGAATTGCCTGGTTCTGCTCGCGGTCCACCGCGGGGCGGCGGGCGGCCGCCGCTACCGCGGCTCCGCCGGAACGGCGCCTGCCACCGGGGCGGCGGGCAGCGGCAACAAAATCGGCGAGTGCATCGCGCAGCTTGCTGGCATTGCTGGAGGACAGGTCGATCTCGTAGTTCTTGCCGTCGAGCCCGAACTCAACGGTCTCCTCGGCCTTGTCGCCATCGAGGTCGTCAATGAGTGAAACCGTGACCTTCTGTGCCACCTTGGCAGCCCTCCAGCTGATAATTGAGTGATAGTCAGGCTCAATCGAACAACCCGTCCGGAACTACCTCTCCTGGACTGCCGGCGAGCCTCGACACTCAGAATAGCCCTGATTCCGTGGATGTGTCGAGGCGCGACAGCTAAACCTCACTCATTCCGGGCGGACCAGCGGAAAAAGGATCGTCTCCCGGATACCGAGACCGGTCAGCGTCATCAGCAGCCGGTCGATACCCATTCCCATCCCGCCGCTCGGGGGCATTCCGTATTCCAAGGCGCGCAGGAAGTCCTCGTCGACCTGCATGGCCTCCTCGTCGCCCGCCGCGGCCAGTCTGGACTGCGCTTCCAGCCGTTCCCGCTGCACAACGGGGTCGACGAGTTCGGAGTATCCGGTTGCCAACTCCATACCGAAGACGAACAGGTCCCATGCTTCGGCGAGCCGGGGTTCATCGCGATGTTGCCTGGTCAGCGGCCTTACTTCAACCGGATAATCGCGAACGAACGTCGGCTCGATCAATGTGTGTTCAACCAGTTTTTCGAAGAGCTCAAGAGCAATCTCACCGGCGGAAGCGTTGTCCTTCAGCGGAACATCACGCTCTTCGGCAAAGCCACGCAGCGTCGGCGCCGGGGTGTCCAGGGTTACCTCGGTACCGAGAACCTCGGAAACAGCCTGGTAGAGGGTCAGTTCGCGCCACTTGCCGCCCAGGTCGTGCTCGGTGCCGTCGACGTGCCGCACGACCGTCGAACCGAACGCCGCCCGCGCACAGGACGTGACAAGCGATTGGGTGAGCTCGGCGATCGTGTCATAGCTGCCGTACGCCTCATACGCCTCGAGCATCGCGAACTCGGGCGAGTGACTCGAGTCAATGCCCTCGTTACGGAAGTTCCGGTTGATCTCGAAGACGCGCTCGATACCGCCGACGACCGCGCGCTTGAGGTAGAGCTCGGGCGCGATCCGCAAGTACAGTTCAGTATCGAGTGCGTTGGAGTGGGTAACAAAAGGCCGCGCCGTCGCCCCACCATGCAACAGCTGCAACATGGGCGTCTCCACTTCGACATATCCGTCGGTGAAGAGCGTCTGACGAAGCGCACGCATGACCTCGGCGCGCATCCGTACGGTGTCGCGCGCCTGCGGACGCATGATGAGGTCGACGTATCGCTGCCGTGCCCTGGTCTCTTCGGACAGTTCCTTGTGCGCAACCGGTAGTGGACGAAGGGACTTCGCGGCCATCGCCCATTCATCGGCGAAGACCGACAGTTCACCCCGCCGTGAGGTGATCACCTCACCGTGCACGAATACGTGGTCACCCAGATCGACCTGTGACTTCCATCTGGCCAACTCGTCCTCACCGACGCCGGCAAGACTCAACATTGCCTGGAGCTCGGTACCTTCACCGGCGCGGAGCGTCGCGAAACAGAGCTTGCCGGTATTGCGCAGGAAAACCACGCGCCCCGCCACCCCGACCACGTCACCCGTCTTGGTGTCCGGTTCGAGCCCCTGATGGGCCTCACGCACCTCACTGAGTGAATGGGTGCGCGGCAGAACTACCGGGTACGGCTGTGCTCCCGCGTCGAGCATCGCCGTCCGCTTGGCCCGGCGCACCTGCATCTGCTCAGGCAGCGAGGATTCAGGGTCAACAACACTGGGCGGTCCATCATTCGTCACCCGCAAAACGGTACTGGCCCACAAAACCCGGTTAACCCATGGCCCGGCTAGCGCGCACAGAGCGAGCGCACGCCGCACAGAGGCTCCGGCCTCTGTGCGGCGTGGAGAGCCTCTGTGCGAGCTGCCTCAGGGTTTTACGCGGGAGGGATGCCGTGCGTTGCGTAGGTAGACCAGGCGTAGGCCTAGGAGGGTCAGGTCCTCTACGTGTTGGGTGATCGTTTCTGATTCGTCGACGATCAGGGGGGCCAGGCCGCCGGTCGCCAGCACGGTGACCTCGTCGGGGTCGATCTTGTAGCCGGTGGTGTCGCCGGAGGCGAGTTCCACGATGATCCGCCGGACCAGGCCGTCCACCTGGCCGGTGAAGCCGAACAGGACGCCTGCCTGGACACATTCCACGGTGTTCTTGCCGATGGCCGATCGTGGGCGCGCCAGCTCCACCGTGGTCAGCTGCGCGGCCCTGGTCGTGAGCGCTTCCATCGAGATCTCGATGCCGGGTGCGATGGCGGCACCGAGCAGCTCACCGCGCGGTGAGACGACGTCGATGTTGGTCGAGGTGCCGAAGTCGACGACGACGCACGCGGTCCCGAACAGGCGGTGCGCGGCGAGAGTGTTGACCACCCGGTCCGCGCCGACCTCCTTGGGGTTGTCGACCAGCACCGGGACACCGGTACGCACGCGCGGCTCCACGATCACAGCCGGGATGCTCGCCCGCTTTCGTTCCGCGAGCAGCCTCAGTTCGCGCAGCAGCAGCGGCACGGTGGACAGTGCGGCGATCCCGGTGACATGGTCGGCATAGTCACCGAGCAGACCGTTGAACGCGACGTCGAGCTCGTCCGCGGTCATCCGGGGGTCGGTCCGCATACGCCACTGACGCAGCAACGGCGCGCGAACCAGGTCTTCGGAGTCGCTACCGGACTGCTCGGCGTCGGTGGCGTAGAGCCCGAGGGAAATCTGGGTGTTGCCGACGTCGACGCAGAGCAGCATCAGCGCACTGAGCTGGTGAGCAAGCCGGAGCCCTCGGGGGCGTGGCCGGGGTCGCCGCCGAGGTCGGTCACCCGGTTGTCCGCGTCGACGAAGACGACGCGCGGCTGGTAGGTCCGGGCCTCGGCGTCGTCCATGGCGCCGTACGCGATCAGGATGACCAGGTCACCGGGGTGCACGAGGTGCGCGGCCGCGCCGTTGATGCCGATGACCCCACTGCCCCGCTCACCGGGGATGACGTAGGTCTCCAAGCGCGCGCCGTTGGTGATGTCCACGACCGTGACCTGTTCGCCGGACAGCAGGTCGGAGGCGTCCATCAGGTCCTGGTCGACGGTCACCGAACCGACGTAGTGCAGGTCGGCCTGGGTGACGGTGGCCCGGTGGATCTTGGACTTCAGCATCGTGCGGATCATCAGTACTCCCTCGCCGGGGTGCCCAGGGTCAATCCGATGTTGTCGATCAGACGGGTCCTGCCGACCTTGGCCGCGACCAGCAGCCGGGCCAGGCCGTACTCCGGCGCGGGACCCAGTGCCGGGTCGCGCAGCTCGAGGTAGTCGACCTGGATGCCCGGTTCGGTCGCAAGGACCTGCTTCGCCGCGTCCATCGCCGCCTCGGCGCCACCGGACCCGGCGTGCTTGGCGGCGGTCAGCGCCGCGGACAGCGCGACGGCGCTGCGGCGCTGGTCGGGTTCCAGGTAGACGTTGCGCGAGGACAACGCGAGACCGTCCGGTTCACGCACCGTGGGGACGCCGACGATCTGGACGCCGAGGTTCAGCTGCTCGACCATGCGGCGCATCAGCACGAGCTGCTGGTAGTCCTTCTCACCGAAGTAGGCCAGCTGCGGGCGGACGATGCCGAACAGCTTCGTACACACGGTCAGCGCACCTCGGAAGTGCCCCGGCCGGGTGGCGCCCTCCAGCTCGTCGCCCAGCGCACCGGCGCCGACGGTGATGTCGGCGCCCGGCTGGTACATGTGCTCGACGGTCGGGGCGAACACCAGCTCGACGCCTTCGGCGCGGCACACGTCGAGGTCGTGCTCCCACGTGCGCGGGTACTTGTCCAGGTCCTCACCGGCGCCGAACTGCAGCGGGTTCACGAAGATCGACACGACGGTGACCCCGGACCCGGGGGCTCTGCGGGCGTGCCGCATGAGCTCGATGTGACCTGCGTGCAACGCACCCATCGTGGGCACAAAGTTGATCTTCCGGCCGGCCGAGCGGAGCGTCGTGGTCAGCTCGGTGAGCTTCGCCGGGTCGCGGTGCACGGTCAGCTGACCCGCCGTGTACGGGCGGGTCGAGGTGGGGGTGCTCATCGGGTCTCCTCCAGCGCGGTGAAAACGTCGCGCGCGGTGTGTTCGGGCAGCAGGCCGGCGGCACTGGCCCGGGTCGCGGTGCGCTCGGCCAGGACCCGGTAGGTGTCGGCGACGTCGGGCGCGTGCTCGGCGAGCTCGCGCAGATGGGTTCGCAGCGTGCCGACGTCGCCCCTGGCGACCGGCCCGGTCAGCGCGCGGTCACCGTGGCGCAGCGCATTGTCGAGCGCGGCGGACAACAGCGGCGCGACGAGACGTTCGGCCGGCTGGACGCCGGCGCGCTCCAGAACGTCGACACAGTCCCGGACCAGGGTGATCAGGTGGTTCGCGCCGTGCGCGAGCGCCGCGTGGTACAGCGGCCGGACCCGCTCGGGCACCCGCACCGGCTCGGCGCCCATCTCCAGCACCAGGGCTTCGCCGACGCTCCAGGCGGCGTCGTCGTACTCGGTCGCGGTGACCCCGACCGAGCAGCTGGCCAGGCGCTGCACGTCCTCGATGCGACCGGTGAAGGTCATGACCGGGTGCAGCGCGAGCGGCAGTACGCCGAACCGCTGCGCAGGTTCGAGGACGCCGACGCCGTGCGCGCCGCAGGTGTGCACGACGATCTGGCCCGGCCGGAAGCAGTCGGCGTTGGCGAGGCCGGAGACGAGGCCGGGCAATACGTCGTCCGGGACCGCCAGCAGCACGAGGTCGGCGCGGCGGGTCACGTCGTCCGGGGGCAGCAGCGGGACACCGGGCAACAGCGACTCGGCGCGGTCGAGCGACGCCTTGGAGACCCCGGAGGTGGCGACGACGTGGTGTTCGGCGGCGGCCAGTGCGGCGCCGAGTACGGATCCGACCCGGCCCGCCGACACGACTCCCACGGCAAGGCGTGCTGGTCGACCGGCTCTAGCGGCGTCAGTGCCGTCGTGCATGGATCTGCTCCTGAGGTCGTTCCAGTCCCGCGCGGCGGGTACCAGACGATGTGCGCAGAACGCTAGAGGCAGCCGCCCACAACCCGCCACCCAGGGTGATGCTTGTCTCTTGGGCCTGTTCCGCGCGGAGTTTTTCCGTGACCACCCCCTCGGCTTCGCCGTCGGGGGTACTCCCGGAAAAACAAGCCTCGTTCCTCGGCTGGGGCGCGCTTGTGCCCACCTTGGGAGCCGCCCTGGTAGCTGGGCGGTTTGGTTGCGGACATTCAGTGCGCCGGCCTTCGCCGGAACTCCTTCGGAGACTCGCGGAGCCGACTTTGCCGTGGCCGGCTTGGGTGCCTTCGCCGACCCCTTCAGAGACTCGCGGAACCGACCTCGCCATGGCCGACTTGAGTACCTACGCCGACCCCCTCGGAGACTCGCGGAACCGACTTCGCCGTCGCCAGCTCGGGTACCTACGCCGACCCCCTCCGAACACCCGCAGAACCGACATCGCCGTGGCCGGCTTGAGTGCCTACACCGGCCCCTTCCAACACTCGCGGAGCCGACATCGCCGCAGCCGGCTCGGATGTCTCCGCCAACCCATTCGCAGGCTGGTGGGGCCGGGTTGAGTGGCTTGCTATGGCCGACCGCGCCGTGGTCGGGTGCACAGCGTCTTGCCTGGCGGCGATCTCAGCGTGTCTCGGGTGTGGTTACTGGGGGCCCTGGCGGGGTGGGGGGACCGGTGGCTGGCCGGGGTAGGGCGGGCGGCCCTGAGGTGGTGGGCCCTGCTGGCGGGGCGGGTACGGCGTCTGGGCCTGCCGGGGAGGGAACTGCTGCTCCTGGCCCGGTGGCATGCGCTGACCCGGCGCGGGCGGAGCACCGCGCAGGTGGTGGTCGGCCGGCCGGTGCTGCCCGGCGTGCGGCGGCGCGGCGTGCCGAGGTCCCACCGGGCCCGGAGGCGGCGGTGACCAGCCAGGTGGCGGCGTGCGCCGTCCCCATGCCGCGTGCAGCGCGTCCGGCGACCCGACCGCACGAGCCCGACTGACCAGCACGTCTTCCAGCAGCTCGTCGTGCCACTCGCGCGCGTGCGGCCCGAGCGAGCCGCGCGCCATCCGGTGCCGCAGGATCGCCAGCTCGGTCACCGCGGCCTGGTACTCGGCGACCATCTTGGCGACGTTCGCACCGGAACGGCGGCGCACCGCGCGCAGCCAGCCGCTGCGTCCGGCCAGGCTCTCCAGCAGCCGAACCTCACTGGGTGCGATCCACCCGGCCTCCGCCATGCCCGGCAGCTCGGCCGCGGTGATCCGCTGCTCACGTCGACGCTGGTAGAGCACGAGGAAGACGACGAACACGAAGATCGGCAACATGACCATCAGGTACACGGCGGCGAGCGCGGTGCCGTCCCCCAGCGACGCCGACGCGTTCCACAGCGCGTGCAGGAACACCGCGAACAGATACCCGCCGACCGGTGCCCCGATGCGAATGAACGCGTTGCGCGCGTTGGTCGCCAACCCGAGCCCGATGCCGGTCATGGCGGTGAACAGTGGATGCGCGAACGGCGAGAACACCCCGCGCATGATCAGCACCGCGAACACCCCGCCGCCCTGGCCACCGTCAGCGGCGCCGGAGGAGAACGCCTGACCCAGGTAGAGGATGTTCTCGGTGAAGGCGAACCCCGCCGCGACGAGCCCCGCGTAGACGACGCCGTCCAGCACACCGTCGAACTCACGTCGGCGGAACAGCACGAGCCCCAGCAGGAACGCGCCCTTCATGGCCTCCTCGACCCAGGGCGCGACGAACACGGCGCCGAACGCACCCGCGTTGTCGTCCCCGATCGCGGCCGCCGTCGCGGCCTCGGCGCTGCTGTTGAGCACCAGCGCGGCGAGGGTGGCGAAGCAGGCGCCCCACAGGAACGCGATGAGCAGCAACCGGGGCGGCTCCGGCTCCCACCGGTCCAGCCACAGGAACGCCGCAACCACCGGCCCGACCGGCAACAACGCGCCCAGGGTGCCCACGATGACACCCGCCGTGCTGACCTGGAACGCGATGATGCCGAGCACCATCAGCCCGCACACACCCAGCAGCACGAGCCCGAACACGGTGCCGAGCACTCCGCGCCGCTGCCGGCGAGCGCGCAGCCGGTACTGACCGGTCGCGGTCAGAGCTCCGCCCCCGAGCGGTCCCGGGGGCGGTCCGAACGGCCCCGCCGGTGGCTGCATGAACGACATTGCGGAATAGCCTATTAGTACAACCGGGCGCTTGTCCCCTCCGGCCTCTTCAGCAAGCCGGGCGCACCTCTCAGCCAACCCCGCGGACCCCACCGGCGCACTGTGCACACCCACGTGTTGTGTCGCACATGTCCGGACATGTGCGACACAGCACGTGGGTGTGCACAGTCGTCCCGAGGGATCAGCGCCGGTGTGGCGCGTTCTCGTCGTCCGAGTCCAGAGGCGTACGGCAGCAGTGCTGCAGGTACAAGGCGGCGGCCACCAACGCCACAGCGCTGATCAGGCCGACCAACGCCCCGGGCGCGTCCTCGGCGGCGGCCACCAAGTCGCTGAGCCGAGGCAGCAGATAGCCGAGCACCCCGGCCCACACCCCGGCCATCACGGTCCCGGCCACAGCCGAAGCCTTGGCCAGCGCCACCGCGCGAGCCGCCTGCAGCGGCTGGACCGGCTCCGTCCCGGGCTTACGCTCGATCCGCGCCTTCAGGTAGTAGCCCAGGATCGCCTCGGCCACCGCGAGCACCAGCAGGGTCACCCCGGCCAACGTCGGCAGCGGCGGCAGATTCGCGTAGGTGAGCCTGATCAGCAGGTACACGGTCAGCCCGACGACCACGAACACCGGCAGCAGCTCGCGCAACGACGTCGCTTTCACCGGTCGACCACCAGGCTCAGCTCGTCCAGTCTGTGCATCCCGTCCTCGCCCAACGCCGCGAGCAGCGCCGACACCGGCCCGGTGCCCGGAAGTACCGCGTCGGGCTCGATGTCCAGCCAGGGCCGCAGAACCGTGTTGCGCTCGGCCGTCCCCGGGTGCGGCAGCACCAGCTCCGGATCGGAACTGAACACGGGCCCGTCCGGGCCGTCCACGGTGACCACGTCGACGTCCAGCGTCCGCGGCCCCCAGCGCACCTCCCGGACGCGGTCCGCCTCGGTTTCCAGGTGCTGGCCGAGCCGCAGCCAGCCCCACTCGTCGAGCGAGGGCGAGGAGGCGATCACGATGGCGTTGAGGAAGTCGTCCTGCTCGACGCCACCCCACGGGGCCGTCTCGTACACGGGCGACACGGCGACCACCGACGCCTGCGCGGCCAGCCCGGCCACCGCGAGCCGCAGGTAGGCCGCCCGGTCCCCCAGGTTCGAGCCGAGCGACAGCACCGCGCGGCTCATGACCGGGTTCTCCGGATGCAGACGGCGACGTCGGCGAAGTCGAGCGGGATCGGCGCCGACGGTTTGTGCACGGTCACCTCGACCTGCTCGATCCCCCTGCTCTCCAGGATGCGCTCGGCGATCCGCGCGGCCACCGCCTCGATCAGGTTCAACGACGGCCCGCTGATCACATCCGCCGCGGTCTGGGCGAGAGCCCCGTAGTCGAGTGTGTCGGTCAGCTCGTCGGACCGCCCCGCCGCCGAGAGGTCCGCCCAGACCGTCAGGTCGACGACGAACTCCTGGCCGTCGCGCTTCTCGTAGCCGAACACACCGTGGTTGCCGCGTACCCGCAACCCGGTGAGCACGATCCGGTCGGTCATCTGCCGCCTTTCGCCAGTCCGGTCCGCCATGCCTCGCCGACCGCTATCGCATCGCTCGACGCCGCCACGTCGTGCACCCGCACACCCCACGCCCCGGCGGCCGCGGCCAGCGCGGAGGTGGACGCGGTCGCCACCTCACGTCCCGGTGCGGGCCGCACCGTGCCGTCCGGCTCGGCGAGCAGGCGGCCGAGGAAGCTCTTGCGCGACGCCCCGACCAGTACGGGAAAGCCGAGGCCGAGCAACACGTCGAGGCGCTGCAGCAGCGGCCAGTCATGCGCCGGCCGCTTGGCGAACCCCAGCCCGGGGTCGATCACCAGGTTGCCCGGATCCACACCGGCGGCCACCGCCGCGTCGACGCGCGCGAGCAGCTCGTCCCGGACCTCCGCCACGACGTCGGTGTAGACCGCGAGATCCGCCATCCGGTCGCTGTGTCCACGCCAGTGCATCAGGATCCACGGCACCTCGGCGGTCGCAACGACCTTCGCCATGTCCGGGTCGGCCAGGCCGCCGGACACGTCGTTGACCACGGTCGCTCCCGCTTCGAGCGCCGCCTCCGCCACACCGGCCCTGGTGGTGTCGACGCTGCAGGCCACGCCCTGTTCGGCGAGCCCCCGGATGACCGGCAGGACCCGGCGGCACTCCTCCTCGGCGGGCACCCGGTGCGAACCGGGGCGGGTCGACTCACCGCCGACGTCCACCAGGTCGGCGCCGTCGCGTGCCATCCGCAGGCCGTGTTCGATCGCCCGGTCCACCGAGCCGTCGGCGGCCAGGTAGCGGCCGCCGTCGGAGAACGAGTCCGGCGTGACGTTCAGGATCCCGACCAGGGCGCACCTGCCGGGCCTCGGCAGGCCGGCCGGCGGCGGGCCCAGCGGTGTCGAACCGGCGGAGGTCACCGGCCGTGGATCAGCGCGAGCGCCTCCGCGCGGGACGCCGCGTTGCCCCTGAACTGGCCCCGCACCGCGGACGTCACGGTCCGCGAACCGGGTTTACGCACACCGCGCATCGCCATGCACAGATGCTCGGCCTCGACCACCACGATCACCCCGCGCGGCGACAGCTTGCGCACCAGCGCGTCGGCGACCTGCGCGGTCAGCCGTTCCTGCACCTGAGGCCGCCGCGCATACAGGTCGACCAGCCGGGCGATCTTGCTCAGCCCGGTGACCCTGCCATCCACCGCCGGGATGTACCCGACGTGCGCCATGCCGTGGAACGGCGCCAGGTGGTGCTCACACGTGCTGTAGATCGGGATGTCACGCACCAGGACCAGCTCGTCGTGGTCCTCGGCGAACGTCTTGGCGAGCACCGCGTCCGGGTCCTCGTACAGCCCGCCGAAGATCTCCTCGTACGCCTTCGCCACCCGGCGTGGGGTGTCCTGGAGAC
This sequence comes from Actinospineispora spinosispora DSM 44797, assembly GCF_000429025.1. Classification (GTDB taxonomy): domain Bacteria; phylum Actinomycetota; class Actinomycetes; order Mycobacteriales; family Pseudonocardiaceae; genus Pseudonocardia; species Pseudonocardia spinosispora. The sequence continues at coordinate 150,191 of NZ_KE386836.1, read as the reverse complement.
CTTCCCGGTCCGGGTCCTCACCGACCGCGAGCAGGAGCTCACGCACCGCGGCCTCGGCGCGGTCCCGGTCGAAGCCCCGACGAGCAGGCTCCTCCGGAGGGACCGCGTGCATGATCGACTCAGTTGTGCTCATGATCGATGTGGCTCCGTCCAGCTTGGGCGCTCAGCGCCCGCCGTCCTGACCGGGCTGTGGCCAGCCTCCGTCGCGGCCGGACTGTGTTCCCGGATCGGTCCTCGGACCGTCGTCCTGAGGATCCCTCGGACCCTGCCAACTGCCGTCCTCGCCCCACGAGCCGTCTCCGGACCCCTGAGCGGGCCGCCCGTTGTAGCTGTCCTGACCCTCGCCGCGCTGGTTGGGCGGACCGTTCGGGTGGGCATTGGGCGGCGGCCACTCCTGGCCCTGCGGCAGGATCGCCGGACGCCAGTCGGGCGGTGCACCGTAGTTCGGCGGCACAGCGGCCGGTCGATCGGGGTTGTTGTCCCGACCGCCCGAGTTGCCCTGATGCCCGTGGCTCGGCGGCGGGTAGCCACCACCGGCCGGCGGGTAGCCGGGCTGGCCGTACGGGGGCAGAGCACCGTTGGGCGGACCCGGAGGACCACCGTTCGGGTTCGGCGCGGGGTGCCCACCGTTCGGGCTGGGCAGACCCTTGTGGCCGCCACCGACGCTGCCGACCGGAGCGGGCTCACGCTCCTGCTCCCGCGCGGGCGGCCACGGCTCACCACGCTCGGCGGCACGCTCGGCCGGGCTCTGGATCGGCGGCTTGTCCGACGGGGTACGCCCGCCGAAGTCGTTGAACGCGGTGATCCGGGGCCGCTTGGTGACCGTGGAGAAGATCCGCTCCAGGTCCTTGCGGGTGAGCGTCTCCACCTCCAGCAACTCGAACACCAGCGCGTCGAGGACGTCGCGGTAGGTGTTCAGGATTTCCCAGGCCTCGGTGTGCGCGGCCTCGATCAGCGCGCGCACCTCTTCGTCGATCTCGTGCGCGACCTCGAGCGAGTAGTCCGGCGCATGACCCATCGAGCGGCCCAGGAACGGGTCGCCCTGGTCCTGGCCGTAGCGCACCGCACCGAGACGAGCGCTCATGCCGTACTCGGTGACCATCGCGCGGGCGATCTTCGTCGCCTGGTCGATGTCGCTGGACGCACCGGTGGTCGGCTCGTGGAACACCAGCTCCTCGGCCGAGCGGCCACCCATCGCGAACACCAGGCGGCCGATCATCTCCGAACGCGTCATCAAGCCCTTGTCGTCCTCGGGCACGACCAGAGCGTGCCCGCCGGTACGACCGCGCGGCAGGATCGTCAGCTTGTACACCGGCTCCAGGTCGGGCATCGCCCACGCGGCGAGCGCGTGACCGCCCTCGTGGTAGGCGGTGAGCTTGCGCTCCTGCTCCGAGATGATCTTGCTCTTGCGCCTCGGGCCGCCGACCACCCGGTCGACCGCCTCTTCCAGCGACGCGGCGTTGATCAGCGTGCCGTGCTCACGGGCGGTGAGCAGCGCGGCCTCGTTGATCACGTTGGCCAGGTCAGCGCCGGACATCCCGACGGTGCGCTTGGCCAGCGAGTCGAGGTCGGCGTCCGGCGCGAGCGGCTTGCCCTGCGCGTGCACCTTCAGGATCGCGCGCCGACCAGCGAGGTCGGGTGCACCCACCGGAATCTGCCGGTCGAACCGGCCCGGGCGCAGCAGCGCCGGGTCGAGGATGTCCGGCCGGTTGGTCGCCGCGATCAGGATGATGCCGCCGCGCGCGTCGAACCCGTCCATCTCGACGAGCAGCTGGTTCAGCGTCTGCTCACGCTCGTCGTGCCCACCGCCGAGGCCGGCGCCACGCTGGCGACCGACCGCGTCGATCTCGTCGACGAAGATGATGCAGGGCGCGTTCGGCTTGGCCTGCTCGAACAGGTCACGCACGCGAGAGGCACCGACACCGACGAACATCTCGACGAAGTCCGAACCGGAGATCGAGTAGAACGGGACCCCCGCCTCACCGGCGACCGCACGGGCCAGCAGCGTCTTACCGGTACCCGGCGGACCGTAGAGCAGAACGCCCTTCGGGATCTTCGCGCCGAGCGCCTGGTAGCGACCGGGATTCTGCAGGAAGTCCTTGATCTCGTGCAGTTCCTCGACGGCCTCGTCAGCGCCGGCGACGTCCGCGAACGTCGTCTTCGGCATGTCCTTGGACAGCTGCTTGGCCTTCGACTTGCCGAAGGACAGCACACGGTTGCCGCCACCCTGGGCGCTGTTCATCATCCAGAACAGCAGCACCAGCACCAGACCCAGCGGGATCAGGTAGAAGAGCATCTGGGTGAGGAAGGACTCCTGGCGAACCTCGGTGTTGAAGTCCAGACCCTTGGTGTCCTTCAGCGTGGTGAAGATCTGCGGCATGCTGCCGACGGGGTACTGGGCGAGGATCTGCTTGGTCTGGATGTTGTCTTTGTTGCCGTTGCTCGCCGTGATCGGATTCTTCAGGTCGATGCGGAGCTGTTGCTCCTTGTCCTCGACCGTCACAGAAGCCGCGTTGCCGCCCGTCACCTGACCCAGCGCCTGCGACGTCGACACCTGGGTGTAACCCCTGGTCGGGTCGAAGAACTGGCTGAAGATGACATAGAGCAGCAACGCCGCCAAGATCCAAGTCAGCGGGTTACGGAGTAGACGCTTGCGGTCCATGCAGTTGCGGCCTCCGGGGCCTCGACCCTCCCTGGTACGTGCCCGAGCCCAAGCCCGTCCGCGCGAGGGGTTCGGCACCAGTCGCAACGGGCGGCGAACACCCGAGAGCACCCAGCGTACCGGGCCAGCTTGTCAAGCGTATGCCGGTCCGTCCACTGGATACGTGTCATCAGCCATAACGTGGGTCCGGTCGCCTGAGTTCCCGGGACTGTGGGTGGGTTGGGTCAGCTCGAGTTTTGGGCCCGCGGGGGTGGTTGGGATGGGTAGATCGGGTACGAGGGGCCTGCGGGGGTGGTTGGGTTGGGTAGCGCGGGCTGTGGGGTTTTAGCGGTGGGTGGAGGTGCAGGCTGTATTGCTTGGGCCTGTTTCGCGCGCGATATTTTTCTGTGACCACCCCGGCTCGCGTAAACGCTCGCTGGGGTACTCCCAGAAAAAAAGGCTCGAGGACTCGCCCGGGCGCGCGCTTGGGGCCGGTTGGGGAGCCGCCAACGGAGTTGGCGACGTTGGTTGCGGACATTCACTGCCCGGCCTTCGCCGGAACTCCTTCGGAGACTCGCGGAGCCGGCTTTACAGACACCCTGTACATGCGCAGGCAGTCCTGGTGCGGCTGCACGGCCCTCCTGGTGAGTGCAGGTGTTCGTCGTGGGATGCGCATCGCCACTACAGCCCTCTCACCCCGCACCGGGAATGTGGCGAGGCACGGTGCATAGCTGGCCCCGCAAAGGCGCCCGGAGGGGTTCCGCCGCAGGCGGGTAGTGCATGAGTGGCGGCTCCCAGGCCGGGGCACCAAGCGCGCGCGTCGCCGAAGGCGACATTTTTCCGAGTGGGCCCCCATGCCCGAAGGGTATGGGGGGCCGCGAGGAAAAAACCCAGGCAGCGAGCCGTCAGGCGAGCCGCCTGGATCGTTCCCGGTTGGCCCGGAGGGCCCTCCGGGAACGATGGCGCGCGAAAGCCAGCAACCAAAGACAGTGTCCCTCGTTACAGATGTGACAACCCCGGGTACGTTCGTGCTCAGCCCCCGGGGCTTCCGTTCGTGCTCGCCGCCAGGAGTGCTCATGACCTTCCGCCACGCGATCCGTTCCGGTCGCGTTCTCCGCTGTCTGGCCGCCGCCGGCCTGGTACTCGGAGCTACTACAACCGCCGCCGTCACCATGCCGGGCGCGGCACACGCCGACGACCGGTCGGAGTTCGCACCGGCCGCGTCCGCGCCGGTCCACCCGGGTGTGATGGTGGAGAGCCCGCAGGGTCAGTGCACCGCGAACTTCATCTTCACGGCGGGCGACAAGCTTCTGATCGGCCAGGCGGCGCACTGCACCGGCACCGGCAACTCGAGCGAGACCAACGGCTGCACGTCGAAGTCGGCCCCGCTGGGCACCAAGATTAAAATTGAGGGCGCGAGCCAGCCCGGCCGCCTCGTCTACAACTCCTGGCTGACCATGCAGGAGAAGGGCGAGAAGAACAAGGACCTGTGCGACTTCAACGACTTCGCGCTGGTCGAGATCGACTCGGCGGACGAGGGCAAGGTCAACCCGACGGTTCCCACGTTCGGCGGTCCGACCGGGCTGCACGAGGGCACGCTGGCGGCGGGCTCCAAGGTCTACAGCTTCCAGAACTCCGGCCTGCGCCACGGCATCGCGCCGCTCTCGCCGAAGGAAGGCATCGTCCTCGGCAACAGCGGCAACGGCCGCTCGCACGACGTCGCCACCATCTCCCCGGGTGTCCCCGGTGACTCGGGCAGCGGCTTCCTGGATGCATCCGGCAAGGCGTTCGGCCTGCTCAGCACCCTGAACCTGGAGCCGGCTCCGGGTACCAACGGTGTGGCGGACCTGGCGTCGGCGCTGCACTACGCGAACCAGAACGGCGACCTGGGCGACATCGAGCTGCAGAAGGGCACCGAGCCCTTCCACGGCGGAGCGCTCCCCGCCCTGTAGCACGAGCACAGTCGAAAGGGCCCGGCTCCTGTTCAGGAGCCGGGCCCTTTCGCGTGCGGTCAGGCGTAGACGCTGGGGTCCAGGGTGCCGATGAACGGCAGGTCCCGGTAGCGCTCGGCGAAGTCCAGGCCGTAGCCGACGACGAACTCGTTCGGGATGTCGAACCCGGTGTAGCGCACGTTCACGTCGACCTTCACCGCTTCCGGCTTGCGCAGGAGCGCACACACCTCCAGCGACGCCGGATTGCGTGCCTCCAGGTTCTTCAGCAGCCAGGACAGGGTGCGTCCCGAGTCGATGATGTCCTCGACGATCAGCACGTGGCGCCCGGCGATGTCGCGGTCGAGGTCCTTCAGTATTCGCACGACACCCGAGGACGAGGTCGCCGACCCGTAGGAGCTGACCGCCATGAACTCCAGCTGAGCGGGCAGCGACAGCGCGCGGGCGAAGTCGGTCATGAACATCACCGCGCCCTTGAGCACCCCGACGAGCACGAGGTCGCTGGCTCGCCCGCTGCCGGGGCAGAGCTGCGCGTAGTCACGTGACACCTGATCTGCCAGCTCTACGGTCTTGTCACGGATTTGTTCTTCGGTGACCAGGACGGATGCGATGTCTCCGTCGTACAAGGCTGGCTGCCTCCTCAGGCTTCGTTCACTCTTGGCGGAACCGTTGCTCCACCCAACCGATTGCCGAGCACGAGCCTGCCATGCCGGCGGTACAGGACCCAACCTCTCGGAAGGGTTATCTCTCCCTGCCCCCGCCAGTTTCCAATGAGATCGTCGGCCCTGCGTAGCGCAGCGTCCGTGAGGTCGGACACCCCTTGCGCAAGCAACCAGATACGCAGGGCACGACGGCGCACCGAGGCCGGATAATCGGCGAGCGTCTTTACTTCCAGCTCACCTTCGACGAGCGCGTCGCGGTACGCGGCCGCCGCGAGGCCGTCGAGCGCGTCACCGTCCTCACGCAGCTGCACCGCCGTCCTGGCCAGCGCCTCCGCGACGCCTCCGGCCAGCACGTCTTCGAGCAGCGGCAGCACCTCGGTGCGCAGCCGGACCCTGGTGAACCTCGGTTCGAGGTTGTGCGGGTCGTCCCAGATCGGCAGGCCGAGCTGGACGCAGACAGCCCGTGTGGTGGCGCGGCGGACAGCGAGCAGCGGACGCAGCCAGGGCGGGTCCCAGCCGCGCATCCCGGCGATGGACCGCGCACCGGATCCCCGGCCGAGGCCGAGCAACACGGTTTCGGCCTGGTCGTCGAGGGTGTGGCCGAGAAGTACCGGAGAGTTCTCGCTCGGGCGGGCGGCACGCAGCGCGGCATACCGGGCGCGCCGGGCGGCCGCTTCGGTCCCGCCGCCGCCGGCAACCGTGACCTGGTGGACCTCGGCGACCAGCCCCATGCCGGTGAGCAGCTCGGCGGTCTCGGCAGCCTGCCGGGCCGAGCCGTCCTGCAGGCCGTGGTCGACCACGGCGGCGTGCACCGGCCAGCGGTCCCGCAGCACCGCGACGGCTGCCGCCAGTGCCATCGAATCCGCACCACCGGAACAGGCCACGAGCAGCGGTGTCCCGGGCGGCACGCCGGCACCGGCCAGCCCCCGGCGCACCGCCAGGCGCAGCAGCGCGACCTCCTCGGACGGCCCAGCCACCGTGTCCTCCCGTCTTCGCCCACCCAGAACCCGTGAGTGGCGAGTGGTCCTATAGGACCACTCGCCACTCACGGGTCTGTCAGGTGACCCGACGGATCCAGGCGGGCGCGTCGGGGAGCTCGGCGCGCGTCGGCAGGGTCTCCGGCGACGTCCAGACCTGGTTGAACCGCTCCATGCCGACCTCGGAGACCACCGCGTTGGTGAACGCCGAACCGACCGCGTACTGGCGGACCTTCGCCTCGACGCCCAGCACCGCGCGCAGGATGCGGTCCAGCAGGCCACCCCCTCGGCGGCGCGCGGAGAAACGAGCCCGGATGGTGGACACCGACGGCACCACGGTCGGGCCGACCGCGTCCATCACGTGATCGGCGTGGCCTTCCAGCAGCGTGGTCAGCGCCAGCAGCCGATCGAGCATGAGGCGCTGCTCCGGTCCCTGCAGCAGCTCGATCAGACCGAGCCCGTCCTTGCTGCCGCGCATCGAGGAGATCGCGTCGGGCAGCCGCTCCAGGATCCCGGCCGCGGTCTGCTCGTTGACCGACAGGAAGTCGGTGACCTGCTCGGCGAAGTAGTCACGCAGCCACGGCACGGCGGTGAACTGCAGCCGGTGCGTCGCCTCGTGCAGGCACACCCACATCGCGAAGTCGTCGAGCGAGACGTCCAGCACCTGCTGCGCCGCCACGACGTTCGGCGCGACCAGCAGGAGCTTTCCCTGACCGTCGGCGCCGCCGAACGGGTCGTACTGGCCCAGTACCCGGCTGCCCAGGTAGGCCAGCACCGCGCCGGCCTGCAGGCCGGCGGTGCCCGAGGTGAACCGCCGCGCCAGGTTCGGCACGGCGGGCAGCCGGGCGCCGCTGGTCAGCACGGCCATCCCGGAGGTCGCGGCCACCGCCCAGCTCGGCCGGTCCACGACATCGGCGGGCAACAACGGCAGGCCCGCGCCGAGACCGGTCAGATCCCGGACGTGCCCCTCAGCCGTCGCCGCGTCGTTGCGCAGCAGCTCCACGGTGCGTTGCGCTTCGGCACGGCTCACCGTCGGCCCCGGCGCCATGAGCTTGCTCGCCGTCCGGGCGGCGAGCGCCCAGTCGACCGGCAGGCCACGCTGGATGTCCTGGTCGGCGGGCTCGGACGGCACGATCAACGGTTCAGAGGACACCTTCGCCACGGTACGCAACCTCCGCCCCACCGGCAGTATCTGTCAGCTCGTCCCGGACTCGACGTTCAGCTCGAAGGCCCGCTCGACGGCTGTGGCCCGAGCGGTACGCACCTTCTCCGCCCAGTCCGGGTCGTTCGCCGGAACCTGGGCCATCACCACCTCGTCGAGCACGCTCTCCTGCCCGCTCACGACGCTGACGCGCAGGATCTTGACCGAGGTGACGCCCTTGCTCGTGACTACCCGGTCCTGCCAGGAGGCGGCCAGCTCGACCTGGCGCCGGTGCTGCTCTCCCTGTCGGCGCAACCGGCCGACCAGCAGCATCCCGAGCAGCACCAGTACCGCGAGCACAACAACGATCGCGACGAGCCGCACAGCTCACCTCCCCAGCGGAACCGCGGTGTTCGCCCCGGGCGCGTACACCGTCACACCCTGCGGCAACGACCTGATGATGTCGATCTGCGCACAGGCAGGGCAGGCGTTGTAGCCCTCCTGCCGGTTCCGGTTGGCCTGCGCATCGGCCAGCGCCTGCTGGATGCGCGCCTGGGACTCCGACACCGCCGCGAATGCCGACTGCGCCTTGTCCACCGCCTCCTGCACCGACGGCGGCAGCGTCACCCGGGACAGGTTGAACCGCACGTCCTCGAAGAACGCCCCACCCAGGGTGGACTTCAGATCGTCGAGGAACTGTCGGTTGACCTCGTCCTGCACCTTGGCGATGTTCGCCGAGTTCGACGGCGCGTTCGGGTCCACCGGGACACCGCCCTGGTTCTGTACCAACGCGCAGGAGGACACCAGGTCAGCGCAGCGGACGTTGCCCATCTGTTGGCGCAGCGCGTTCTCGATGACCGGCCGGACTATCTGATCGAGGAAGTTCGCCCAGCCCTGCTCACCGTCGTAGGCGTAGAGCATCTCGTTGTCCTGCCCGAGGAACTGTCTGGTGCCGTAGCCGTCGTCGAAGGCACGCAGCGTGGTGTGGTTGCGGGTGAGGCGGAAGTAGAAGGTGCCCTCGATACCCATCTGCACGCCGTCCTTGGACGGCACCGAGATCACGTCGACGCCGAGCCTGCCGCCCGCCCCCTGGTTCGAGGTCAGTGTGAAGAACCGCTGCTGCGCCGGGTATTTGTGGACGTTCGACCACAATCCGATGTAGACCAGCCCCGAGCTGGGGTCGATCACGTCACGAATGCTGTTGTCGTCGAAGAATCCACCGTTACGCACTACGGCGATCTCGCCGCCATCGGTCTTGGTGTAGCCGGTCATCCAGCCGTACGCCACGATCAGCAAGCTGACCACGGCAATGACCGCGACGAAAGTCGCACCTGTTCTGGCTCCGGACCCCATAGAGCCGCCCCCTTCGACTAGTGATGACTGTCTAGCACCGGGGACCGACGATTCGTTACCGAAATCCACACCTCAGCGGCGTCAACAGCCCCGAACCCGTCACCTCGGCTACCGGCACCCGCACCCGCGCAGGACCGAGGCGAGCGCATCCAGCCTGGGTCGGGAGTCCGCCGGTGAGGTGCCGCCCGACATGAACGCGAAGGTCAGCAGTCGGCCGTCGTCGTCGACCACCGTGCCGGCCAGCGCGCTGACGCCGGTCAGCGTGCCGGTCTTCGCCCGGACCCAGCCCTTGCCCTCGGACGAGGCGTCGTCGTCGAACCGGGTCTGCAGCGTCCCGTCGCCACCCGCGACCGGCAGCCCGGCCAGCAGCGGACGCAACCGTGCCGCCCTCGGGTCCGAGTCGGGGCCCGCCGCCGCGCGCATGACCTGGCCGAGCAGGCTCGCCGGGATCTTGTCCTCCGTGGACAGACCGCTACCGTCGACGAGCTCGGCGCCGGTGACGGTGAAGCCTTCGGCGGACAGCACGTCCTGCACGGCCTTCGCGGCGCCGGCGAACGACGGCTCGTCGCCCTTGGCGATCGCCACGTGCCTGGCCAGCGCCTCGGCCAGCACGTTGTCGGAGATCCGCAGGGTGTTCTCGACCAGGTCGGAGATCGACGGTGAGGTGACCCTGCCCAGCTCGGCGGCGTTCGGGGCGGCGGTCGTCTGGGCGATCGTCGTGGTGTCCGCACCGAGCAGCTCGGCCAGCTTCTTACCGGCGTCGGTGGCCGGGGTGGCCGTCCGGGGAGGGTCGCGCTCGGCGGGCTTGCTGCGGCCACCGTCGAGGATCAGCGAGCCGATCGGGGTGAAGTTGCCGTCCTGGATGTCGACCTTGTCCCACCCGGGGGCCATGCCCTCACCGGCGAACAGGCTGGTGTCGACGAGCACCGAGCGGATCGGCCCCGGGTGCGCGACCTTGACCATCTCGGCGAGGTTGGCCAGCTTCGCGGCACCCGTGTAGACCGACTCCGAACCGTTGGGCAGGCTGGACAGCGAGGGATCGCCACCGCCGACCAGCACGACCGAGTCCGGGGACGGTCCGGCCACGACCTTCGTCGTCAGGTGGCTGCCCGGGTCCATGGTCAGCAGCACCGCGGCCATGGTCAGGATCTTGTTGGTCGAACCGGGTGCCATCGGCTTGTCCGGGTCCCGCGACCACAGCCGCTGCCCGGTGTTCGCGTCGAACACCTCGCCGGTCAGCTTGCCCAGCTGCGGCACACCGGCCGGCTTCTCCAGCTCGGCGCTCACCCCCGACTCGGTCGGGATCGGCGCGTCGAAGGACAGCGGGCCGAGCGCGATCTTCGGCGGTACCGCGTCGAACGCCGGCTCCGAACGCGCGAACAGGGTCGTGCCGGCCAGCACTCCCGCCGCGCCCAGCACCAGCAGCACGACGACGGCGAACGCCGTCCAGGACTTCCAGGTCCGGTCCCGCAACCGCACCAAGCGCCGCAGCCGAGCACCCAACCCTGGCCGGGCCGGGGACTCCGCTGGCTCGCCGTCTACCGCGCTGAAGTCCGTAGCGGACGAGTCCGCATGGCCCTGCTCGGCGGTCGGTGGTTTGGTCGGGGGCACAGTGCCTCACACTAGTGGGGTAGCTCCGGGGCCCGCTCCGGAGTAATCCGTAGAACGAGAACCCGGTGAAAGGACCAGCGAGTCACGTGGACTTCGACGTCACCATCGAGATCCCCAAGGGGTGCCGTAACAAGTACGAGGTGGACCACAAGACCGGGCGGCTCAAGCTGGATAGGACGCTGTTCACCGCCACGCAGTACCCGGCCGACTACGGGTTCATCGACCACAGCCTCGGCGAGGACGGCGACCCGCTGGACTGCCTCGTGCTGGTCCAGGAACCGACCTTCCCCGGGTGCCTGATCCGGGCCCGCGCGATCGGCATGTTCCGCATGCGCGACGAGAAGGGCGGCGACGACAAGGTCCTGTGCGTCCCCAGTGGCGACCCACGCCAGGAGCACCTGCGTGACATTCACCACCTGGCTGAGTTCGACAAGCAGGAAATCGAGCACTTCTTCCACGTCTACAAGGCGCTGGAGCCCGGTAAGAGCGTCGAGGGTGCGCGTTGGGTCGGCAGGGCCGACGCCGAGCGTGAGATCCACGCCTCCTGGGAGCGCGCCAAGGAGGCCGGCGTCGACGAGACCGGTCCGATCACCTCGGGCCACGCTCCGGCCGCAGAAGGACACTGAGCGATCGGCGGCCGCGTGATCAACGAAGCTCGGGTCAGGGCGGACACTCCTGGCTGCCTTGACCAGGCCTTCCTGGACAGCGCGGGCTCTTCGCTGCCGCCGAGGCAGGTGCTCGACACCGTGATCGGGCACCTGCGCCGGGAGGCCGAGGTCGGCGGCTATCGGGCCGCCGCCGAGTGTGCCGAGGATCTCGCGGGTCTGCGTCGTTCCATCGCGCGGCTGCTGAACGCGTCCGGACCGGAGACGATCGCGCTGCAGGACAGTGCCACCCGGGCCTGGGCGCAGTTCTTCTACTCGGTGCCGCTGCGGGCTCGGGACCGCATCCTGGTCGCGCAGGTCGAGTACGCGAGCAACGCGGTGGCGATCCTGGCCCAGGCGCGCCGGGTCGGCGCGAGCGTCGAGGTCGTGCCGTCCGACTCGTCCGGTCAGCTGGACGTCGAGGCACTCGCGGACATGCTCGACGAGCGGGTGCGGCTCGTCTCGCTGGTGCACGTGCCCACCAACGGCGGGCTGATCAACCCGGTGCGCGAGGTCGTCGAGCTGGTGCACGGCGTCGGCGGACTGGTGCTGCTGGACGCCTGCCAGTCGGTCGGTCAGCTGTCCCTTGACGTCACCGCGCTGGACGTCGACGCGGTGACCGCGACCGGGCGCAAGTGGCTGCGTGGGCCGCGCGGCACGGGTTTCCTGTACGTCCGGCCCGGCCTGATCGGCGAGCTGGAGCCCGCCATGATCGACCTGCACTCCGCCGAGTGGACCGGCCGCGACAGCTACCGGCTGGCACCGGACGCGCGGCGGTTCGAGCTGTGGGAGGCCGACATCGCCGGTCGGCTCGGGCTCAAGACCGCCGTCGACTACCTGCTCGATCTGGGCATGGACGCGGTCGCCGCGACCGTGTCGGCCAAGGCCGCGCGGCTGCGCACCGGACTGGCCGAGCTGGACGGTGTGACGCTCACCGACCTGGGCCGCCAGCGCGGCGGCATCGTGTCGTTCACCGTGCGGGACGTGCCAGCCGGTGACGCCGTGGAAGGTCTTGCCGCACGTGGCGTCCGCACCTCGGCGAGCCGGGCCACCTCCACCCTGCTCGACATGACCGGCCGGGGCCTGGACGCGGTCGTCCGGATGTCACCGCACTACTTCGTCTCCGACGACCAGCTCGACGCCGCCGTACGAGCAGTCGCCGACCTCCGCCACCCCTGACAGCTCGTGAGTGTTGAGTATGGCTATAGCCACACTCAACACTCACAAGGCCTAACCTGCGTGTTCGGTGTCGCGGGGCTGGTTCGGTGTCCACGCCTCGCGGGTCGACACCGCGACAGCCTGCTCCGGGATGGCCACCGGAACCGCCGCTGCCTCGGCCTCCGCGCGCTGGGTCTCCAGGCCGGACTTGTCCCGCAGCACGATCGGCGGGATGAAGCTGACCAGCACCAGCGCGATGACCATGACCACGGCGGCGACCACGAACACCAGCGTCATCGACGCGGAGAAGCCCTCCAGGAACGGCCGGGCCAGCCGCGCGTCGATGTGCGACAGGAACGACGTGTCGTCCAGCGAGACCACGCCCCCGCCGGACACCGCCCGCACCACGGCCTGGTCGGCCGGGTTCGCCAGCACCGACGGATCGGTGAGCGCACCCTGGAGCGCCGGTGTCGGCAGCGCCGTCTGGAACGCCGAGGCGACCTTGCCCTGCACCGTGCTGAACAGGATCGACAGGAACACCGCAGTGCCGAGCGTTCCGCCCATCTGCCGGAAGAACGTCGCCGACGCCGTCGCGACACCCATGTCGCGCGCCGGCATCGAGTTCTGCACGACCATGATCAGCGGCTGCATGATCGAGCCGAGACCCCAGCCGAACACCAGCATGGCGCAGGCGGTCTGCCAGAACGGCGTGTCCACCCCGACCAGCGTCATGAGCGCCAGACCGGCGATCATCAGCGAGATTCCCCGGATCGGCCACACCCTGACGTTGCCGGTGCGCCGGATCGCCCGCCCGGAGTAGATCGACATCGACATGACGCCGGCCATCAGCGGCAGGGTCAGCAGCCCGGCCTCGGTCGGCGATGCACCCTTCACGATCTGCAGGTAGAGCGGCAGCGACGCCATCCCGCCGAACATGCCCATGCCGACGATCAGCGACGCGGCCGTGGCCAGCCCGAACACCCGGTGCCGGAAGAACCGCAGCGGCAGCAGCGCGTCGTCGCCGTAGCGGTGCTCGACGTACAGGAACAGCGCAAGGCCCACCACCGTGATCCCGTAGCAGGTCAGCGACGCGACGGAGCTCCAGCCCCAGGCGCGGCCCTGCTCGGCGACCAGCAGCAACGGAACCAGGCCGACGCTCAGCGCGGCCGCACCCGGCCAGTCGACCCGCGCCTCGCGGGGCTGGTGCGGCAGGTTCAGCACCTTCGCCACGACGAACAGCGCGACGATGCCGATCGGCACGTTGACCAGGAACACCCAACGCCAGCCGGTGATCCCCAGCAACGAGCTCTGCCCGGCGAGGAAACCGCCCGCCAGCGGGCCGAGCACGCTCGCCGTGCCGAACACCGCGACGAAGTAGCCCTGGTAGGCGGCCCGCTCACGCGGCGGAACGATGTCGCTGACGATCGTCAACGCGAGTGAGAACAGCCCACCGGCGCCGATGCCCTGCAGCGCCCGGAACCCGGCCAGCTGGTACATCGACCCGGAGAACGTGCAGGCGATCGAGCCCAGCACGAACACCGTGATGGCGAACAGGAACAGCGGTTTGCGCCCGTAGATGTCGGACAACTTCCCGTACAGCGGTGTGGTCAGCGTCGCGGTGATCAGGTACGCGGTGGTGACCCAGGCCTGCAGGCTCAACCCGTTGAGGTCGTCCGCGATCGTCCGGATCGAGGTGGCCACGATGGTCTGGTCCAACGCGGCGAGGAACATCCCCGCCATCAGTCCGGCGAAGATCGTGAGAATCTGCCGGTGGGTGAACAGCGGTTGCTGGCCCGGCTCGGCAGCCAGGGGCGCGGTCACTATGCGGAACCTCCTAGATAATGCGTTTCGAACTCGTTGTTGAACCGGCCCAGCAGCTCGCGCAGCTGGCTCCGGTCCTCCTCCGACCAGTCGCCGAGCATCTCGGCGTACTCCTTGTTACGGGCGCGCCGCCGCGTCTCGATCTTGTCGATGCCGACGTCGGTCGCGGCGAGCAGACTTGCCCTCCCGTCCGTCGGGTCGGCGCGGCGTTCCACCAGCCCGAGGTTGACCAGCTGAGCAACCTGGCGGCTCGCGGTGGAGACGTCCGAGAACACGGCGTCGGCCAGCGCGCTGAGCCGCTGCGGGCCGTCCTTCACCAGCTTCACGAGCAGCAGATACGCCGCGCGCTCCAGACCATCGGTCTGCTGCGCCGTCTTCCTGGCGTGCGCCCGCTCGAACAGCCTGGTCAGTCGGAACAGCTCGAAACTCAGCAGGTCCAGCTGTCGATCATGGTCGGTCACCTCTCCTGCGTGCATGGTCGCACCTCCCGTCGCCGAATTCATGCTATTTGTCGCATGCAACCACTTGCTCGTTACAAGCATCTACCCGGCTGATTTATTCCGGCCGCGCGGTGCGGCCCGCTACCCGCCCGTAGGGTGACCGGCATGGAGGAGTCGGATTTCTCGGACGTGTTGGCCTCGGTGCGTGAGTTCATCCGCGAGCGAGTGGTCCCACTGGAGACCGAGATCGACGAGAAGGACGCGATCCCGGACTCACTGCGCGACGCGTGCAAGGCGATGGGCCTGTACGGCTTCGCCATCCCCGAGGAATACGGCGGCCTGGGGCTTCCGCTGTCGCAGGAGGTCCGGCTGGTCTTCGAGCTCGGCTACACCACACCCGCGCTGCGTTCCATGTTCGGCACGAACAACGGCATCGCCGGGCACGTGCTGATCGAGGGCGGCACCGAGGAGCAGAAGAACGAGTGGCTGCCGAAGCTGGCCAGTGGTGAGGTCACCGCGTCGTTCGCGCTGACCGAGGCCGACGCGGGCTCCGACCCGTCCGGCCTCGCCACGACCGCGCGCCGCGACGGCGACGAATGGGTCCTCAACGGCTCGAAGCGCTACATCACGAACGCCCCGCTCGCCGACGTGTTCATGGTGTTCGCGCGGACGAACCCGGACGTACCCGCCAACCGGGGCATCTCCGCGTTCCTCGTGCCGCGCTCCGCCGCCGGCGTCTCGGTCGGGCCGAAAGACCACAAGATGGGCCAGTTCGGCGCGTGGACGGCCGACGTACACCTGGACGACGTGCGCGTCGACGGGCCCGCCCTGATCGGCGGCGAGGACGGCGTGGACAAGGGGTTCATCACCGCGATGCGCTGCCTCGCGCACGGCCGCGTGCACATCGCCGCGCTGTGTGTCGGCATGGCGGAGCGACTGGTCGACGAGTCGGTGTCGTTCGCGCGGACCCGTGAGCAGGGCGGCCACCCGATCGGCACGTTCCAGCTGATCCAGGGTCTGATCGCGGACTCGGTCACCGATTACCGCGCCGGTCACGCACTGGTACTCGCGGCGGCTGCCGCGTTCGACGCGGGCACCGACACCTCGGTCGGCCCGTCCTCGGCGAAGTACTTCGCCAGCGAGATGGTCGGACGGGTCGCGGACCGCGCGGTCCAGGTGCACGGTGGCGCCGGATACATGCGCGGCGTGCCGGTCGAGCGCTTCTACCGCGACGCCCGCCTGTTCCGCATCTACGAGGGCACCAGCCAGATCCAGCAGGTCATCATCGCCCGAGGGGTCCTCGGCCGGCTGTGACCGATGAGTTCCTGACCGCGCCCGAGTCCTTATCGTCGACACGGATCGGACGAACAGGGAGCAACCGGTGAGCGGACCCAGGGTGTTGGTGGCGGGAGCGAGCATCGCGGGGCCCTCGGCGGCCCATTGGCTGCGCAGGTGGGGCGCCGAGGTGACGGTGGTGGAGCGGGCTCCCGGCCTACGCCCCGGTGGGCAGGCGGTGGATGCGCGCGGTGTGGCCAAGGAGGCCATCCGGCGGATGGGGCTGGACCCGGCGGTGCGTGCCGCCCGCACGGACACCGCCGGCGCGTACACCGTGGACGTCGCGGGGAACGTGCTGGAGACCTTCCGCGCGGACGACGACGGCGGCGACGGCTACATCGCGGACATCGAGATCCTGCGCGGGGACCTGTCCCAGGTGCTCTACGACAACACCCGGGACGGCGTCGAGTACGTCTTCGACGACCGGATCGCGGAGCTCAGCCAGGACGCGGACGAGGTCGACGTGACCTTCGCCAGCGGCGGCCGGCGTCGCTTCGACCTGGTGGTTGGTGCTGACGGGTTGCATTCGGGGCTGAGGTCGATGGTCTTCGGGCCGCGCGAGCGGTTCGTCCGCCATCTCGGGCTCGCGCTGGCCTTCTACACCGTGCCCAACGAGTTCGAGGTGGACCGGTGGATGATCGACTACCAGGACCAGGGGTCCGGGCGCTCCTCGGGGCTGCGGCCGCTGCGTGACGCCACCCGGGCGATGGCGATGTTCTCCTTTCCCGCGCCCGACTTCGACGTCGATCACCGCGACGTCTCCGCTCAGAAAAGTCTGCTGCGCGAGCGGATGGCCGGACTGGGCTGGCTGACCCCGCGCATCCTCGCCCACCTGGACGACACCCCCGACTTCTACCTCGACCAGGTCGCCCAGGTGGTGATGGACCGCTGGTCCAGCGGGCGGGTGGTACTACTCGGGGACTCGGCGTTCAGCTCGTCGCCGATGTCCGGGCAGGGCACCGGGCTGGCCCTGGTCGGCGCCTATCTGCTGGCCGGCGAGCTGGCCGCGGCTGACTGGGACCCGGAGGCCGGGTTCGCGGGCTACGAGCGGCGGATGCGTTCGTTCGTCGAGGCGAACCAGGAGATCGGCCGAATGCACGTGCATCTGCGCGACGCCGCCGGTCCGGACGCCGAGCCGCGCCCGGAGCCCGACATGGAGGCGCTCACCGAGCTGATCGAGCGCGCGGTCAACGGCGTCGAGCTGCCCGACTACGCAACGCTGATCACCTCATCGAGCTGACCATGAGCCCCGGGCGGACCGAGGGGTTGCGCTCAAAGTAAGGATAGGCTAACTTAATTCATGTCGCTTCGTGGTGGGAGCGGCGCGTCAGTTCGGGAACGTATCGAGGCCCCGTCCGGCTACCTCTCCGGGCGGGGCCTCGATGCATGTCAGGGCACGCGTGCTCAGGGCAGCGGCGTGAACGGGCGGTCCGGCCACCACGGGTAGAAGTCCGGCAGATCGGCGGGCGCCCGGCCGGGGTATTTCGCCGGACGCTTCTCCAGGAACGACTCGACGCCCTCGCGCGCATCCGCCGTGCCGCCGACGAAACCGAGCGCACGCGACTCGACCTCGTGCGCCGCCATCGGGTGGTCGGCGCCGAGCATGCGCCACATGAGCTGGCGGTTGAACGTCACCGAGATCGCCGAGGTGTTCTCCGCGATCTCCTTCGCCAGCTCCATCGCGGCGGGCAGCACCTCCTCCACCGGGTGCAGGCTGCGCACCAGGCCGGCCTCCAGTGCCTCGGCCGCGCCGAACACCCGGCCGGACAGTGTCCATTCCAGGGCCTTGGAGATGCCGACGACGCGCGGCAGGAACCAGCTGGCGCAGCCGTCCGCGACGATGCCGCGGCGGGCGAACACAAAGCCCATCTTCGCGGTGTCGGCGGCGATCCGGACGTCCATCGGCAGCGTCATGGTCGCGCCGACCCCGACCGCGGGGCCGTTGATCGCGGCGATGACCGGCTTGCTGAACTCGTAGGTGCGCAGGTTGAGCACACCTCCGGAGTCGCGGTGCGGCTCGTCGCTGTCGTCGCGCTGGAAGGTGGCGCCGGCCTTCTCCAGGTCGGCGCCCGCGCAGAACGCGCGCCCGTTGCCGGTCACCACGACGACCCGGACATCGTTGTCCGCGTCCGCCTCGTCGTAGAGCCGGATCAGCTCGTCGCACATCGTCTGGTTGTACGCGTTGAGCCGGTCCGGCCTGTTCAGCCGCACCAGCAGCACCGAGTCGTGCCGCTCGGTCTCGATCACGGAGTAGGTCACGTTCGCACCGTACTTCGAGTGCTCAGCCTCCGCTGCCGTACGGCCGGGTGAGGATCTCCAGGTAGTGCCCGTCGGGGCTCTCCCAGTACAGGCCCCGGCCGCCGTCCCTGGTGTTGATCTCGCCCTTGCCGGTGCCGGTCGGCTCGGCCCAGAAGTCGAGCCCGCGCTCCCGGATGCGGCCGAAGATCGCGTCGAACTCGTCCTCGGACACCAGGAACGCATAGTGCTGCGGGTTGATCTCGTCGGCGGCCATGAAGTCCAGGCTCACCCCGTTCTCGACCTCGAGCACGTGGAACGGGCCGAACTCGCTCGGCGCGGGTAGCCCGAGCAGGTCGGCCAGGTCGTTCGCCGAGCGCGCCTTGTCCCGACTGGCGACGATTGTGTGGTTCAGCTGTACCGCCATGCTTCGACGGTAGCGCGTGACCCAAACCACAATCGATCGAAATTTGCGAGGTTCACCAGATGACCGACCGCTACGCAGCGTTTCCCAGCCTGAAGTTCAGCCGTCCGGCCGAAGGCATCCTCGAGCTGCTGCTGGACGGGCCGAACCTGAACGCCGTGTCCGCCGCGATGCACGCCGACCTCGCCGATGTCTGGCCGGTCATCCACCGCGACGAGAGCGTGCGCGCGGTGCTGGTGCGCGGCGAGGGCAAGGCGTTCTCGGCAGGCGGCTCGTTCGACATGATCACCGAGATGACCGAGGACCCGGCGGTCCGTACGCGAGTGTTCCAGGAGGCCAAGGACCTGGTGCACAACCTGGTCAACTGTGACACCCCGATCGTCTCGGCGATCAACGGGCCCGCGGTCGGCGCCGGGCTGGTCGTCGCACTGCTCGCGGACGTGTCGATCGCCGGGCGCCGCGCGAAGATCGTCGACGGGCACACCCGGCTGGGTGTCGCGGCGGGTGATCACGCGGCGATCTGCTGGCCGCTGCTGTGCGGCATGGCGAAGGCCAAGTACTACCTGCTCACCTGCGAGGCACTCAGCGGCGAGGAGGCGGAACGGATCGGTCTGGTCTCGTTGTGTGTCGACGACGACGAGCTGGCCGACCGTTCGCTGGCCGTGGCGCAGCGCCTCGCGGCGGGTTCGGTCACCGCGACCCGTTGGACGAAGAACACGCTCAACAACTGGTACCGGCAGATGGGCCCGACGTTCGACGCCTCGCTCGCCATGGAGTTCTACGGCTTCGGGCTCCCCGACGTCCGCGAGGGCGTAGCCGCCCACCGCGAGAAGCGCGCCCCCCGTTTTGCCTGATCACAAGCCGTGAGTGGCGAGTGGTCCCAGGAGACCACTCGCCACTCACGGGGTCAGTCGGTTGCGCGGGACAGCTGGATCCTGCCGGTGTCAGTCAGGCGGGCCGGCCAACGGCCCGTGCCGATGCCCGGCTGGGCGACCAGCCCGGCCCGGATCAACCGGCGCGCGGCCTCCCGATCCGGGAACGCCCTGCCATCCATGAACAACAGCGGCTTGGCGCCATAGACGATCTCGCATCGACGGTCGGCCACCGCATTGAGCAGCGCCATATCCCGGCGACTGAGCAGTTCGTTGGTTTCCCGAGCCATGACAGACAGTCCTCTCCCCGACGGCGTTCACATTTAGTGTCGCCTTAAGGGGAGCCAGTGTTACAGATCACGTTTAGTATCAGGAAACCCGTTCGATGACCGCTGCCAGGCCCTGACCGCCTCCGATGCACATGGTCTCCAGGCCGTAGCGCGCCTCGCGGCGGGCCATCTCGCGCACCATCGTGGTCAGGATCCTGCAGCCGGTCGCGCCGACCGGATGGCCGAGTGAGATGCCCGAGCCGTTGACGTTGAACCGCTCGTCCTTCAGCGGCTCGATGCCCCACTCCCGGGTGCAGGCCAGGACCTGCGCGGCGAACGCCTCGTTCAGCTCGATCAGGTCCATGTCGGCAAGCGTCAGCGAGGCCCGCCCGAGGGCCTTCGCCACGGCGGGCACCGGTCCGATGCCCATCGTCTTGGGCTCGACACCAGCCACCGACCAGGACACCAGCCGCGCCAGCGGGCGAAGACCCAGCTCCTCGGCCCGGTCCGGGTGCGTCACGATGCACAGCGCGGCACCGTCGTTCTGCCCGGACGCGTTACCCGCGGTGACGGTCGCCTCCGGGTCGCCCTTACCCAGGATGGGCCGCAGCTTCGCCAGCGACTCCATCGACGAGTCCGGCCGGATGTGCTCGTCGGACTCAACAACCGTGTCGCCGCGCCGACCGGAGACCGTGACCGGCACGATCTCCTCGGCGAACCGGCCGGACGAGGCGGCGGCCGCCGCCTTCTGGTGGCTGCTCAACGAGAACTCGTCCTGCTCCTCGCGCGGGATGCTGTACTCGCGGCGCAGGTTCTCGGCCGTCTCCAGCATGCCGCCGGGCACCGGGAAGTTCACCCCGCCGGCGGTCACCCGGCCGCGAGCCAGCGCGTCGTGCAGCTCGACGCTCGGCACGCCCTTCACGCCCCAGCGCATCGACGTCGAGTAGAACGGCGCGTTGCTCATCGACTCCGCGCCGCCCGCCAGCACCAGGTCCGACGCACCGGTCTGCACCTGCATCGCCGCGAACAGCACGGACTGCAGCCCGGAACCGCAACGACGGTCCAGCTGCAGCCCGGTCGCGGTGATCGGCAGCCCCGCGTCCAGAGCCACGACCCGACCGAACGCGGGCGCGTCCATGGTCGGGTAGCAGTTACCCATGATCACGTCGTCGACCGCGTCACCGGACAGCCCGGTGCGGGACATCAGCTCACAGACCACCGTGACGGCCAACTGGTGAGCCGGCACGTCCCGCAATGTGCCGCCGAACCCGCCGACCGGCGTCCGCAACGGCTCACAAATGACCGCATCCCGCATCGGGCTTCCGCTCCTTCTAGAGGTAGTAGCGCAGCAGCGACTCGGCCACACACGCGGGCCGGTCGCTGCCCTCGATCTCGACGGTGACCTTGTTGGTCACCTGGACTCCACCGGTCACCTCGGCCACGTCGAGCAGCTCGAAACTGCCGCGCACCCGGCTGCCCACCGGCACCGGCGAGGTGAACCGCACCTTGTTCAGGCCGTAGTTGATGCCCATCTTGATGCCCTCGACCTGGTAGGTCGCCGCGCCGAACACCGGCAACAGCGACAAGGTGAGGAAGCCGTGCGCGATGGTCTTGCCGAACGGGCCGGACTCGGCCTTCTCCGCGTTGACGTGGATCCACTGGTGATCACCGGTGGCGTCGGCGAAGGTGTCGATCTGCTTCTGTTCGATGGTGACCCAGTCACTCGTGCCGGTGTGCTGCCCGACAGCCGACTTGAGGTCGTCGATCCCTGAGAAAACCCGCATCCTTGCGCCTCCCGATTGGTCGTACTTCACATGTAGCGGCCGCCGGTCACCTCGAGCACGGTGCCGGTCATGTAGCTGGACAGGTCGCTGGCCAGGAACAATGCCACGTTGGCCACCTCGGCGGGCTCACCGGCACGGGCCATCGGGATTTCCGCGAGCTTCGAGTCCCATACGTCCTGGCGCATGGCCTCGGTCATCGCGGTGCGGATCAGTCCGGGCTGGATCGCGTTGACCCGGACGCCCAGGTAGGCGAGCTCCTTCGCGGAGGCCTTGGTCAGACCGACCATGGCGGCCTTCGCGGAGCTGTAGTTGGTCTGGCCGATGTTGCCGACCTTGCCGGAGATCGACGAGATGTTCACGATCGACCCGCTCTTGCGCTCGCGCATGACCGCACCCGCGGCCTTCGTGCCGAGCCAGGAGCCGGTGACATGGACGTCGAGCACCAGCCGGAAGTCCTCCAGGGTCATCTTGCGCATCGTCGAGTCGCGCGTGATGCCGGCGTTGTTGACCATCACGTCGACCGTGCCGTACTCGTCGACCGCGCGCGTGACCAGCGCGTTCACCTCGTCCTCCGAGGTGACGTCGCACCGGACGCCCAGTGCGCGCCCGCCGAGGTCGGCTGCCGACTTCTCGGCGGCCTCGACGTTCACGTCACCGAGCACGACGGTGGCACCCTGTGCCACGTACGCCCGCGCGATCTCCAGCCCGATCCCCTGCGCCGCACCCGTGATCACGGCGACCTTGCCGTCCAGCAGTCCCATGCTGCTAGCCAACCACGAGACTCCGTGCGACGCGCCCCAATGTTGAATTCAACTCACTTTGTATTCAAGTTGACCGATGCCCTTGCGGCTCACACAGAGGTTGTCTACGCCGCACAGAGGCTGGGGCCTCTGTGCGGCGCGTACTCGCTCTGTGCGCGCTCCTCAGCTCACCCAGTTGCCGTGGAAGCCGAAGGGGACCCTTGCCGGCAGACGGACCGTTGCCATCGGCTCCATCGTCGCCGCATCCAGGAGGGTCAGGTTGCTCAGGCCGGTGGTCTCGTCGTAGACGAAACCCATCAGCACGCCATCGTTCTCGGCGCCGTCGACGCTGGTGGGAACGAAGGAGAACTCGCCGGCCCGGTGGTGTCTCGGCAGCGAGTGCGTCGTGGTCCTGTTCTGTTCCATGTCGTGGCGCAGGATGGCGTCCTGCTCCCGGGTCGGGTCCAGGTTCACCGTGCCGGCGGTCGTGTAGCCGTAGCGATGCCGACGCCCGAGCAGCCGAGGGTCGACCCCGGGGAACTCCTGGACCTGGTCGTCGATGCCGGACTCCCGCACCTTGCCCGAGGCGAGGTCGACGACCCAGCGATGCAGCGTGGGGCTCGCCGAGTCGAACGCATCCCGGATGTCGTACTTCGCGTCGCCGTCGTAGCCCTGGAGGCGGACCGCGTCGCACACGATCGAGCCGTTCTCCTCGTAGGCGTTCAGGGTGTGGAAGACATAGCAGGGTTCGATGTCGAACCAGCGGACTCCCGCGTCCACCCCGTCGCGCGGAAGCACGCCGATCCTCGACGGGTGGCTCGCGTCCCAGGTGAACGGATAGTCGTTCGTGGCACCCACCCGGTCCCGCGACATCAGCCGGCCGGCGACGCTCTCCGGCATCGACACCTTGCCCAGCAGCGAGGACAGCACCAGCTGGGCCGACCTGGGCATCCAGTCCGGCACGACCATGCTCACCGCGGCAGGCCGGTCGAACACCAGGGGCACGTCGAAGAACAGCACATAGTTCTCGGTCAGCGCGATGTCGTGCAGCACCGGCTTGCCGGGCACGTCGAAGTCGACCGTTCCGCGCACCCGGCCGTCGACGCCGATCACCGAGTACTGCGCGACGTCGCGGCCGAGGTTGCGGTAGGACACCGCGTGCAGCTCGCCGGTGACCGGGTCCCGTTTGGGGTGACCGGTGTATCCGCCGGTCAGCGTGCCGTCGAAGTCGCACTCGCCGAGCGTCTCCAGCTCCTCGCCCAGCTCGTAGCCGGCCGTTCCACCCTCGATCAGCGCCAGCGTCCGGCCCGCGTGGCCGATGACGTTCGTGTTGGCCGCGATCATGTGATTGCCGGCCCGATGGTTCGGCCTGCTCGGACGCTCACCGAGCGCCCTCGCCACGTCGGGCGTCCGCACCCACCGATTCCGGTACCACTCGGCCTTGCCGTCACGCAGCCGCACACCATGGACCATGCCGTCGCCGTAGAGGCTGAACCAGTTGTAGGTGTCCGGATCGACCTCCATGACCGGGTTGGGCCCGATCCGCAGGTAGCGACCGTCCAGATGGTCCGGAATCCGGCCGGTGACGGACAGCGTGGTGATCGTCTCCTCGCGCGTCGCGGGGGCGAAGTTGCCGGTCAGGAACAGGTTGGACATGCTGTCCTCCGAGTTGGGGCGCGGCGTCGAACCCGGACGACATAACGAGGTTATGTCGTCCGAGAAAGAGGATAACCGAGTTATGTCAGAGGCCGCAAGCACTCGCTCGCCCTCGGACGGCGCGAGCATGCGGGACCGGCTGATTCAGGCCGCGACGCAGCTGCTCGTCGACGAAGGCCTGCCCTCGGTGCAGGCACGCCGGATCGCGCGCGAGGTCGGCGGCACCACGATGGCGGTGTACCACCACTTCGGCGGGATGCCGCAGCTGCTCGCGGCCGTCCGCGAGGAGGGGTTCCGGCAGCTGTACGAGCGGCTGCTCACGGTGCCGACCACCGACGACCCGATCATCGATCTCTACCAGCTCGCCATGGCGTACCGAGAGGCCGCGCTGGCCAGGCCGAACCTGTACGAGCTGATGTTCGGCCGCTCGCAGGCGACGGATCCGACACCCGCCGGGGCCGACCAGAACTACGCGCTCATGCACGCGAAGGTCCAGCGCGCGATCGACCTCGGCCGCATCCGGCCGACCGACCCGGTCGCCGTGACCGCGCAGATGACCACCCTGCTGCACGGCTACGTCGCCCTGGAGCTGGCCGGTCATCTGTCGGCGCTCGACGACAGCCTCGAACAGGTCCTGATCCCCCTGAGCCGAAGCCTGCTCGTGAGTCTGGGCGATCAGCCGGCCCGTATCGAAGAGTCACTGGCCAAGACCCAGGGGCCCGCCGAGTGACGCCTCGGGGTCAGTAGCCGGCCGCGAGCAGTTCCTCGGTCAGGCGGGCCAGGCGGTGGGCGTCGACCGGGCAGACGGTGACGGTCGCGCGGCCGTTCCCGTGGTCGGGTGGGCGACGCAGCTGCAGGTAGTGGCCGGTCTCGGTGTGGTGGAAACCGACCACGTAGCGGCCCGGCCGTCGGGCGCCCTCTGGCCAGAAAGTCACGCCCAGCTGGCCGAAGGAGCGCACTCCGGTGCACATCCGGACCCAGGAGCTCGCGTCGGCTCGCGGGAGTCCCCCGGACACCAGGTTGTCGGCCATGGTCCACAGGTTGCCGTCGGTCGTAGCCTGCTGCGCGGCGTCGTACAGGTCGGCGGGCACGTTGACCGGGCGGCCGACGCCGGGGCGGATCGGCCCACACAGCCCGAGCAGGGCCGCCATGATCTGGGTCGGTCGCATGCTCTGGACCTGGATCCGGTCCCCGTACTGCACGAGCGCGGCGCCGAGGGACCCGGCGACGGCGCCGATCGCGACAACCGTGCCATGTGGCTCGCCGCCGAGACGCAGGTCGACCTGATGGTCGGGCGCGGCGAGCACGCGCAATGGCCGGGCCAGCGATTCGACCGGCGAGGACCGGTCGGCGAGGCCTCTGCTGGCCAGCTCGGCCAGCACGTCACCCAGGATCTCCCGGCGTTCCGCCCGGTCACGCCCGGGACTGGGCAGCAGCAGCGTCTCCGGGGTGTCACCCAGTTCGAGCAGCTCCCAGCAGGCGTCCAGCTCGACCGCCGACAAGGTCAGGTCGGCCGCGACCGCGGTGCTCACGAGCGCCTCCTTCCCTCACCGAGGCCGTGCACCGCCGGGAACTCGTCGCTGCGCAGCGCTCGGAAGTTGTCGTCGAAGTTCTGCTCCTCGACCGAGCCGACCCGCTCGCCCCGCCATCGCCGGAAGTCGCCCCCTGCCGGCTCCGCCGTCTCGCTCAGCAGCGGAAGGGGGCGGTCGACCGGCGGCGGCAGCGGTGCTCCGCGAACCGGTGAGTGCACCCGAGGATCGGGGCCGTCCAACGAGCCGGGCGGAACCAGCCCCGGGATCAACGGCGCCTTGCGGGGCAGCTCGATCTCGGGGCGGCCCGCTCTCCTCGGTTCGGCGCGCTCGTCGAGCAGTCCGCCCGGGTGGGCGCCACCGGCCGGCACCGCGGACCGGCCGAACGGGCCGTCGTCCGGATGGACCAGCCTGCCGGGCCTGCCGGGCGTGGTCCGGTAGCCGTCCCCCGCCGCGAC
Source organism: Actinospineispora spinosispora DSM 44797 (assembly GCF_000429025.1). Taxonomy (GTDB): domain Bacteria; phylum Actinomycetota; class Actinomycetes; order Mycobacteriales; family Pseudonocardiaceae; genus Pseudonocardia; species Pseudonocardia spinosispora. The sequence goes on along the minus strand of NZ_KE386836.1, from coordinate 124,492 downwards.
CGGCGGCGGGATCGGCGGCATGGGAGCGAGGGGCGGCGCGGCGGTGGTGCCGTTGTCGCTGCGCTTGCCGCTCGACTCGGACGACTCGGCGGCGTGGGTGGTCGTCGGCACCACCGAGCTGACGGTCCGCGCTTCCGGCGGTGGCTCCATCGTTGGCCGGGGGTGGCGCGATGTGACCACCAGGTCACCGTGCGGGTCGGCTTGCCGGGGCGTGACGATTTCCGGCAGCCGGCCCGGTGCGCTCTGCATCGACGCGACCTGGGAACGCGCCGCGACTGTCTCCCGCACCGGCGGCTCGGGGAACGCGGCGAGTGCGTCGAGGGTGGCCTGTTCGTGTGCGCGCAGTGCGGCGTTCGCGGCGAGCTCGGCGCGCCGCTGGGCGACCGGGCCCGCGCGCAGGTCGGACTGCAGTCCGTTGACGACCGCGAGGTCACCGGCGGCGACCAGCGGGGCAGAGGCCTCGCCCGGCGCCGGAATCGTGCGGCTGACCCGGGCGAACGACTCCGCGTACCGGTCGAGCCCGGCGCGGCCAGCGGACGCCTCGTCGAGGATGCGCTCCGCGCCCGCAGTGGTCGCGGCGAGTGCGACCCCGGCCGAGTCCGCCGCCGCGCCTGACCAGTCGACGCCGAGCTCGGCGAGCGCGCCGCGCAGGCTCTCCGCCGAGCGGCGCGAGCTCGCCACCAGCGCATCCAGCACCTGCACACCCCGTTCGACAGCGGCCGCGCCCTGCCCCTCCCGCATCCAGCGCTGCTTCTCCGCGAGGCTGTAGCCCTCCCAGCGGTACTCCCCGAGCCCGGTCACGAGAGCCGCCGGCAGGAGGCCGCGATGGCCGCGTCGGTGTGGCCGTAGCTGCGTGCGACGTCCTCGAGCGAGTGCCCCGCGACGCGCAGCCGATCGACCTGGCCGCGGCAACGCTCGCGCGTGGCCTCGATGCGTTCGTTGAACGCGGACCTCGCGTCCGAGGACAGTGGGTCGCCGCCGCACGCCCCGACCCAGCCGTCCGGTTCGGCCGGTCCGATCGAGCGACCGAGCCGGTCCGCCTCGGCGAGCAGTACCGCGCGCACCCGGAGCACGTTCTCCGGCGTCACCTCGGTGGGATTCACGCCCGTCACCGTAGAAGTTCAGCATGATCAACATATGCGGTTTCCGGTAAATCAGCACCCAGGAGTGCCCCCGCAAGATGATCAACAGTGGTCACACCGCGCACCTCACGCCCACACCGCGCTAGGTGCACACCGCGCGACGTGACCACAGAGCGCGCGGCGTCACCACAAGGTGCGCGGTGTGGCTGCGGGGTGCGCGCCGGGAGCCGCGGCGCGGTAGAGCTGGCTCCGCGAGTCTCCGAAGGAGTTCCGGCGAAGGCCGGCGCGGTGAATGTCCGCAACCAAGTCGCCGACTGCCAGGGCGGCTCCTAGGGTGAGAACAAGCGCGCGTTCGGCCGACGAAGTCGGCTTCTTTTCTGGGAGTACCCCCGAAGCGAAGCGAGGGGGTGGTCACAGAAAAGAATCGCGCGGAACAGGCCCAAAAGACAGGACGAGCATGCCTGGTTCATTGATGGGTACCGAGGTCCGCCGGGTCGAGGACCCGAAGCTGATCCGGGGCGAGGGCAGCTACGTCGACAATCTCGCTCTGGGCGCCGACCTGCTGCATCTGGTGTTCGTGCGGTCCCCGTTGCCGCACGCCACGATCACCCACATCGACACCTCCGCCGCGCTCGCGGCGCCGGGGGTCGTCGCCGTCTACACCGCCGAGGATCTCGCCATCCCGGCCCACCATTCGTTCATGGCCGTCAACGAGGCCTGCGCGCGGCCGCCGCTGGCGACCGGCAAGGTCCGCTTCGTCGGGGACATCGTGGCGGCCGTCATCGCCGAGTCGAGGGCCGCGGCGATCGACGCCGTCGAGCTGGTCGAGGTCGACTACGACCCGTTGCCCGTCGCGATCGACCCCGAGGACGCTCTCGCCGATGGCGCGCCGGCCCAGTTCGAGGAGCTGGGCAGCAACCTGGCGGCGGGTGTCCGCTCCGCTCCCGACGAGGATCCGCTCGCCGATGCCGAGGTCGTCGTGCGGGCCCGGATGGAGAACCAGCGGCTCGCGGTGGTCCCGATGGAGGGCAACGCGATCGCCGTGATCCCGGGCGGGCCGGGTGACGAGCACGAGCTGACCGTGTACGTCTCGACCCAGATGCCGCACGCGTGGCGCGGGCTGACCGGGGCGTTGTTCGGTATCGAGCCGGAGCGCATCCGGGTGGTCACGCCGGACGTCGGCGGTGGGTTCGGCGGCAAGGCCGGCATCGTGTCCGAGCACAGCATCAGCGTTGCCGCCGCGCGGAAGCTGAACCGTGCGGTCAAGTGGGCGGAGACCCGGTCGGAGAACCTCGTCGGCATGCCGCACGGCCGCGCGATGGTGCAGTACGCCGAGCTGGGGCTGCGGCGATCCGGCGAGATCACCGGGCTGCGGATCCGGGTGATCGGCGACGCCGGGGCCTACGCGGGTTTCGGTGGGGCGCTCGCGATGGGGCCCAGCTACTCGATGGCCCAGGGCGTCTACCGCATCCCGAAGATCGGTTACGACGTCGCGGTCGCGTTGACCAACACCACTCCGGTCGGCGCGTTCCGGGGCGCGGGGCGGCCCGAGGCGACCGCGCTGCTGGAACGCATGATCGACCTCGCCGCCGTCGAGCTGGACGTGGACCCCGCCGACCTGCGGCGACGCAACTTCATCGGTCCGGCCGAGTTCCCCTACGAGACGGTCGTCGGCACGACCTACGACTGCGGTGACTACTCGACGACGCTGGACGAGGCGCTGCGGGTCTCCGACTACGAGAAGCTGCGTGCCGAGCAGGCCACGCGGCGGGAGTCCGGTTCGCGCACCGTGCTGGGCATCGGGCTGGCCAGCTACGTCGAGATCACCGCGGGTGGCGGCGCCGAGGAGTGGGGCTCGGTGACGGTGCACGCCGACGGCACCGCGACCGCGTCGGTCGGCACGTCGGGCCACGGCCAGGGCCACCCCACGTCGTTCGCCATGCTGGTCTCGGACCAGCTGGGCATCCCGATGGAGTCGATCAAGTTCGTGCAGTCGGACACCGCCGTCGTGCCGCGTGGTGGTGGCACCGGCGGTTCCCGGTCACTGCAGCTGGGCGGCACCGCGATCTACACCGCGGCGGGCAAGGTCCTCGACCAGGCCCGGGAGCTGGCTGCGGAGCTGCTGGAGGCGTCCGCCGAGGACATCGAGGTGACCGAGGCCGGTGGGCTCGGCGTCGCCGGTGTGCCCGGCCGGGGCGTCAGCTGGGCTCAGCTGGCGAGTGTCGCCGAGTCGAGGGGCGAGACGCTGTCGGCCGCGCTCGACGTGGACCAGGGTGGCGCGACGTTCCCGTTCGGCAGCCACGTCGCGGTCGTCGAGGTCGATCTGGACACCGGGCACGTCACGCCGGTCAGGCACTTCGCGGTCGACGACTGCGGTCGTGTGCTGAACCCGCTGATCGTGCGTGGTCAGCAGCACGGCGGCATCGCGCAGGGTGTCGCGCAGGCGCTGTGGGAGCACGTCCGGTTCGACGAGGAGGGCAACCCGACGACCGGGACGCTCGCCGACTACACGGTGCCCACCGCCGCCGACCTGCCGCCGTACGAGGTCCGCAGCACCGAGACGCCGACGCCGCTCAACGTGCTCGGGGCCAAGGGCATCGGTGAGGCCGCGACGATCGGCGCGACCCCGGCCGTGCAGAACGCCGTGGTGGACGCGCTGTCCCACCTCGGGGTGCGCCACGTCGACATGCCGTGCACTCCGGAGCGGGTCTGGCGGGCGATCGAGGCGACTCGCAACGGCGGCGCGCCGGACCCGTGGCGCGAGCCCCCGGCGATCTTCACGACGCTGCCGGTGCGCGGCGAGACCGAGGAGCTGGAGACCGCGGACATCTGACCCCGTGAGTGCCGCGGCCGCCCCGAGGCGGCCGCGGCACTCACGGTCAGCCCGGCGGCGGGAGCTTCGCGGCGGCCGCCTGCGCGATCGCGGTGGCCGCCGCGCACTGTGCGTCCGGTGAGGGTGCCTTCGTGATGTGCACCGTCACCACCAGCAGTTCCGCCACGGTCCTGCTGTTGGGGCCGGGGAACGTGCGCTGGACCAGGTCCACCGAGCAGGAGCTGGGTGATTCGCCCGGATCACTCGGAAACGTCTGCGAAGAGCGGCCGGACAGTGTCCCGGGCCAAGGCTGCTGCTGAATGTCACGGGTCAACCTGATCTGCGCTGTCGAGGCATCGTCGGTCACCGAGTCACCCCACTCGCACTCCCAGTCCCCGTACTGCGGCTCGCGACGGCCGACGTCGAGACCTGGAACCGCGCGAAGAGCCGCGTCGTCACCGAGCGCACAGGCGGTGAGCCCGACGATCGAGTTCGGCGGACCGGCAGGCTTGCGTCTCGGCAGGTTCGGGGTGCTCAACGCACCGAGCACACCGGGGACCGCCGCGTCGGTCAGCGCACACGAGTCGAGCGTGCTGTTGCGGTACCTGTTGACCCACAGGACGGCTCTGGACCGGTCCGGGAGCAGAACGGTCCTCTGGCACGAGCCCTTGGACTGGTAGAGCGTCATGCCGCCGAAGCGCTGGAACGGCACGTCCTTGAGGTCGGCGTCGGACAACGTGGGATTGCTCAGCCACAGGTAGACCCACGTTCCGTCACCGCTGGCGGGCTGGATCCAGACGGCACACCCGGACGGCGAGGTCCCGTCGGGAAAGCGTGTCGTCGTGCCGAACCGCTGCAGCGCGGCGTCATCGAGCATCAGGCACGGATCGGCCGTGCGCACGTCACCGAGCGGGGCGGCGGTGAGGTACCCGGAGGGCTGGGACGTGCCGCCGAACAGCGACCGCACCGGCGCGAAGAACACCAGCGCGGCGGCGCCCAGGAGCACGACGCCGATGACCGCCGCGATCACCCAGGGCGTTCGCCGCCGGGGCTTCGGCGTGCTCACCCCGGTCGGCGCCGCTTGCGGGGTGGCCTCGGCGAACGTGCGCAACCGCTCGGCGGCCTGCGTGGCGCTCGGCCGCTGGTCAGGGTCCGAGTGCCCCAGCCATGGCCACACCCCGGCCATCCCCGGCGCCACCGCGCCGCCCGACTGGTAGAGCATCGCGCCCAGCGCGTAGACGTCCGCCGAGGCCGACGGGGCCGCACCGTCGGCCTGTTCGGGCGCCGGGTGTCTCGGTGTGCCGCTCGCGCCGAACCCCTCCAGCCGCGCGGACCCGTTCGTGTCGATGCCGACGGCGTCCGCCCGGACGTCCCCGTGCACCGTGCCCGACGCATGTGCGGTGGCGAGGCTCTCCGCGATGTCCGCGCCCCAGCGGGCGAGTGTCTCGCTCGGCACCAGTCCGCGCGCCAGCACATCCGGCAGCGGTGTCGTCACGTGTTCCACCTTGTTCGATCGCTGGGTCAGTTCGGGGGCGGGAGCTTGTCGGCCGCGGCCTTGGCGAGCGCGGTCGCGGCCGTGCAGTGCGCTTCCGGCGTCGTCGCGTTGTTGATGTGGACCTGCACGACGAGGTACTCGGCCACGGTGGAGCCTTCGGGACCCGGGTAGGAACGCTGGATCAGGTTCACCACGCAGGACGACTGGTAGAACGTCCATCCGTTGGGGACCACGACCGCCGTCCGGTCACCGATCGTCGTGGGCTGGCCGGTCAGCGGCAGGCTGCGTCGCACGACGATCTGCACGTCCGCCGAGTCGACCACGGCGGGGTCCGCACCCCATTCACAGGACCAGCCGCCCAGCGCCTGCTGCCGGCGGCCGACGTTCAGCCCGTCGATCGTGCGCAACACAGGCTCGGAACCGAGCGCGCAGGCGTCCACCACGCGGGCCAGGGAGTTCGGCGGGATGTCTCCGGTCTTGCGGGGCAGGCTCTCCCCGTCGAGCGCACTGAGCGCCGAGGGCAGCTCGGCGTCGGCCATCGCACACAGATCCTGGGTGCCCGCGCCGTACCTGCTCGCGTCGAGGGTGACCCGGAAGCGATCCGGCAGCACGATCGTCCGCTGGCAGTAGGTGCCCGACGCCGGTACCGAGTACAGCGTCAGCGCACCGATGCGCTGCGCCCGCACCTTTGCCAGGTCCTGCTCGTCCAGGGCGGGGTTGCTGAGCGTGGCACCCACCCAGGTTCTGGCTTCCCCGGTGCCCGCGACCCAGATCCGGCACGTGCTCGGCGAACCGTTCTCCGGGTACATCGTGGCCGTCCCGAACCGGGACAGGATCGGCACGTTCAGCAGCGAGCAGGGATCCGCCGTGCGCACGTCGCCGATCGGGCCGGTGGCCGTGTCGGAGGAGGAGGACCCGACGCCCAGGAGCGGTCGCGCGGCCCACACCCCGCCGCCCACCAGCACGATCACCAGGACCAGTGCGAGCGCGATCCACAGCCCTCCGCGCGTGGACCGGGGCTTCGTCGCCGACGCCGTGGGGGCGGACGTGGCCGGGCTCGGCAGGCCCGCCGGCGGCCCACCGGCCCGCGGTGCGGCGGTCGGCGGTCCGGCAGCGTGCGGCCAACCAGCCTGCGATCCGGCAGCCTGCGCCAGTCCCGCCCACGGGACCGCGGCCGGTGGCTCGGCGGCCGATGCCGGACCCGCCGGCGGCATCCCGGTCGAGGGGACCGCCGTCGGTGACCCCGCGGTCGGGGATCCGGCAGCCGATCCCGAACCCGCCGACGGCGCCGCGGCCGAGGGCGCCGCAGGTGGCGATCCAGCCGTTGGCGGCCCCGCAGAGAATGGCGGGACGGCAGATGGCGGCGAAGCAGCGGGTGGCGGGGCGGCGGACGGGGTCGCGGGTGGTGCCGTGAACATCCGCAGGTACTCCGCCGCGTGGGCGGCGCTCGGCCGCTGGGCGGGGTCGGCGTGGCCGAGCCACGGCCACGCCGCGGCCATCTCCGGCAGAACCGCCCCGCCCGCCTGGAAGAGCATCGCGCCCAGTGCGTACACGTCGGCGGCAGGTGAGGGCGCTGGGCTCGTGGACTGCTCCGGTGCCGGATGCCGGGGCGAGCCGCCGGAGTTTGCGCCGAACCCGTCGAGCGTCGCCGAGCCGGTCGCCGCGATGCGCACGACGTCGGCCCGTACGTCACCGTGCGCGGCACCCCGCTGGTGCGCGGCGGCGAGCGCGTCGGCGATGTCCGCACCCCACCGGGCCAGCACCTGAGCCGATACGGCGCCGCGGGTGAGTATCTCCGGCAGCGGTGTCGCGGTCACCCGTCTGTGCTCCTCGGTCGTGGGCGCCCACGGCGGCGCGGTGAGATCGTTATAGCCCAAATGTCCGGTCGTGTGCGCCATTTCGACTGGCGATCACCGGTCGGCGCGGCATGCTGGACGGGTGCCCGCAGATTCGAGCAACCCGACCGCGTCCGAAGCCCAGGGTGGTTCCCCCGCGTACCGACTCAGCGCGAACGGCGCGGGGACAGGTACTCCGGTGGGGACCGGGCTCGACGCACTCGCCTCGGTCAACCCGCACGCACCAGCGGTGACCTGCGGGAATCTCACCCTGACCAGACGGGGTCTGGCCGCGAGGTCGAACCAGCTCGCCCGACATCTCGAGGGCCTCGGGGTCGGGGTCGGGGATCTGGTCACGATCGGCCTGCCCAACAGCGTGGAGTTCTACGTCGCGACCGTGGCGGCCTGGAAGCTCGGCGCGATCCCGCAGCCGGTGTCCGCTCGGCTGCCCGCCGCCGAGATCGCCGCGCTGATCGAGATCGCCGACCCGAAGGTCGTCATCGGTCTCGAGCCGCCGGACGACCGGCCGTGGCTGCCACCCGGTTTCGAACCGGACCCGCAGCTGTCCGACCGTTCGCTGCCACCGGCGACCCCGCCGTACTGGAAGGCGCCGACCTCCGGGGGCAGCACCGGCCGCCCGAAGATCATCATCAGCGGCACGGCCGGCACCCGGGAGGACATCCTCGCCCGCGCGCCGGGTCTGCGCATCGACCCCGGTTCGGTGTTCCTGGTGACCGCGCCGCTCTACCACAACGCACCGTTCATGTTCTCGCTGATCGCGCTGGTCAACGCCGGCCATGTGGTCGTGATGGAACGCTTCGACCCGGCCGACATCCTGGAGCAGGTCCAGCGTCACCGGGTCACCTGGCTGTACGCGGTGCCGACCCAGATGGGGCGGATCCTGCGGCTGCCCGAGAACGTCCGGCGCAGCACCGACCTGTCCTCGGTGCGCACGATGCTGCACGTCGGCGCGCCGTGTCCGGAGCACGTCAAACGCGGCTGGCTGGAGTGGATCGAGCCGGGCAGGCTGCTGGAGCTGTACGCCGGGACCGAGTCCACGGCGGTGTGCATCATCGACGGCGAGGACTGGCTGCGGCATCCCGGTTCGGTCGGCAAGCCGGTGTCCGGCGAGCTGCTGATCACCGACGACGAGTTCCAGCCGCTGCCGCCCGGTGAGGTCGGCGAGGTGTGGATGCGGCCGCCGCCGGACACCGTGACCTACCACTACCTGGGCGCCGTGGCGCGTGAACGGGACGGCTGGGAGTCGATCGGGGACATGGGCTCCCTCGACGAGGAGGGCTACCTGTACCTGGCCGACCGGCGCGCCGACATGATCCTGGTCGGCGGCGCGAACGTGTACCCGGCGGAGGTCGAGGCGGCGTTGGAGTCGCACCCCTCGGTGGCGTCCGCCGCGGTGATCGGTCTGCCGGATGACGACCTGGGCAATGTCGTGCACGCGATCGTCCAGACCACGGCGGAGGTGTCCGACGACGAGCTCACGGCGCACGTCCGGGAACACCTCGTCTCCTACAAGGTCCCGCGCACGTTCGAGCGCAGCCCCGACCCACTGCGCGACGACACCGGCAAGGTCCGCCGCTCAGCCCTGAGAACAGCCCGCCTCCCCTCGTGAGTGTTGAGTGTGGCCATGGCCACACTCAACACTCACGAGGTGTGGGGTCGGGTGGACCGTGCAGGGCTATCTCGATGCCTCGGCGCGCGGCCGCCCAGAGCTGCTCGTCCGACTCGTTCAGGCGCAGGCTCATCATCGCCGCGCCCTGAGCGGCGCCGGCGAACGAGCCGATCACCGCCGCCGCACTGACCGGGTCCAGCTCGTCCGGGTAGGCCTTCACCAGCGCGTGCGCCATCTCGCGTTGCAGCTCGTAGCTGAGGTGCAGCGCCTTGGCCAGGAGCGCGGGCACCGTCATGACCAGGCGGACGTAGGCCCGTACCAGCTCGGGGTCGGCCCCGATGTTCTCCGCCCGGTACCGCGCAAGGGTCTCGTCGTACACCCTGGTCATCAGCGCCGCGATGCTCTCGCCCGGACGGCGGCCGGCGATGACCTCCAGCGAGACGGCGTTGTCGTGTGTGGTGTCGGCGAACAGCACGTCCTCCTTGCTGGGGAAGTAGTTGAAGAACGTCTTGGTCGCCACGTCGGCCGCCTCGGCGATCTGCGCGACGGTCGTCTGCTCGTAGCCCCGCTCGGCGAACAACCGCAGCGCGGTCTCGGTCAGCAGCTGCCTGGTCTGCCGCTTCTTGCGCTCGCGCCGGGACTCTTCCATCGCGATAAACCTATATCACTGCGAACTATGCCCAACGAGTAAGTTTGCACTCAATGTAACTTTGTCCTAGAGTCGGCGGCCTTATGAGTCGAATCGTCATGGCGGGGATGCCCGCCTCGGGACACCTCAACCCGAGCCTGCCCCTGGTCCGCGAGCTGGTACGGCGAGGCATCGAGGTCACGTACTGCACCGGGACCGAGTTCCGCGACGCGGTCGAGCGCACCGGCGCGGAGTTCGTCGGCTACCCGGACGGAAGCCTGTCCGCCGCCGACATCGCGGCGGCGACCCGCACCGGCAGCAGCGTCGCGGTGGTCAACCGCATCCTCACCGCGACCGAGTCGCTCCTGCCGTTCGTGCTGGACCAGGTGCGGGAGGGCCCCACCGATGCCGTCCTGCACGACTCGAACGCGCTGTGGGGCCGGATGGCCGCCGCGAGCCTGAGGCTGCCGACGATCTCGTTCATGACGACGTTCCTGGTCGGCACGGCCAACGTCCGAGTGATGAACGGCCGGGAGTGGCGGACCTCGATCACGCCCATGCTGCGCGACATTCCCGCCACGTTCGCCCAGCGACGGCGGCTCGCGCGCCGGTTCGGCAAGCAGCTCTTCCCGCCCGCCCCGATGCTGCCCATGCGCGGCGACCTGTCGATCTTCCCGGTGCCGCGCGAGCTGCAGTCCCCCGACCCCCGAATCGACGGCAGCTGCCACTTCATCGGCCCGACGATCGATCCCGACATCCAGCAGGGTCAGCTCGATGCCGAGCTCGCGGCGCACGTGACCGGACCCGAACCGGTTGTCCTGGTGTCACTCGGCACGCTGCACGCCGGCAGCCTCGACTTCTTCCACGCCTGTTTCGACGTGCTCGCCGACCTGCCCGCGCGCGTCCTGCTCGCCGTCGGTTCCCATCTCGACCCGGCCGCTCTCGGCACACCACCGGCGAACACCCTGGTCCGACAGACCGTGCCGCAGCTCGAGGTACTGCGGCACACGGCGGCGTTCGTCACCCACGGCGGCATGAACAGCGCCATGGAGGGGCTGTCCTTCGGCGTACCGCTCGTGGTCGTCCCGCAGCAGGTCGAACAGCTGATCATCGGGAAGGTCGTCGAGGATCGCGGCGCGGCGCTCGTCCTCCGGCACAACGTGTCGCGTCGAGCGGTGCCGCCCGCCGAGCTGCGCACCGCTGTGGAACACGCGCTCACCGACCCGGCTATGCGGACCGCGGCCAAGACGATGTCCACGACGCTCACCACCGGCGGCGGAGCACCGGCGGGCGCCGACGCCGTCCAGCGCCTCCTGACCCCGTGAGTGCCGCACTCACGGGGTATGACCTGCCAGGGGGACGGCGTGGACCAGCAGGCGCACGCAGTACTCGGTGAGGTCGTGCTCGCTGACCTCCAGGGTGCCGTCCAGCCAGCGGACGAACAGGTTGGACAGCGCGCCGATCAACGCGGACGCGGTCAGCCGCTGCTCCAGCTCGGCCGGCTCCGGTGACCCGTTGGCCGCCGCGAGCTGCACCCGGATCAGCTCGCCGAACATCGGCATCAGCCCCAGCGCCCTGACATTGAGCACGGTGTCGGTCATCGGCGCGAGCAGCAGCACCCGTCCCTTGCGCGGATCGGCGGTCAACAGCCCGAAGAACGCCTCGACCGCCGCCCTGGCGACCCGCTCGGGATCCGGCGTGGCACCGACCGCCTCCGCGACCGCCTCGGCCAGCACGTCCCGCGCTTCGGCGCCGACCTGGTCGTACACCGCGACGAGCAGCTCATCGCGGTCGGCGAAGCTCTCGTAGAAGTAGCGGTCGGTGAGCTTCGCGTGCCGGCACACCGACCGCACCGTGACCGCCGAAGCGCCGTCCGGCCCGCCGAGCAGCTCGAACCCGACCTCCAGGAGCTTCTCCCGCCGGGACTCCCGCCGGACGTCGAGCGTGGTGCCGCCCCAGACGCGGGAACTCATGACCACCCCACTTGCTCGCAGCGACGGCGATTGACGACAAGGTGTCCGCGATCGTAACCTGATGACAGGTGTCCTCAGTTGCACTCGGTGAGGGGAACGACCAATGACACAGGACGTCGGCACGCAGGTGACCCCGCTCGGGCCGGACTCACTGACCTGGCGGCTGTTCGGCGACTGGCGTGGCCTGCTGCAGGGTCCGTGGGCCGGCTCGATGCAGAACATGCACCCGCAGCTGGGCGCCGCCGTCGAACAGCACTCGATCTTCTTCACCGAACGCTGGCAGCGGCTCTACCGGTCGCTCTACCCGATCGGCGGGGTCGTCTTCGACGGCGACCGCGCACCGCGCACCGGCCGGGAGGTGCGCGACTACCACCGCGGCATCTCCGGTGTCGATGCGCAGGGCCGCAAGTACAACGCGCTCAACCCGGAGGTCTTCTTCTGGGCGCACGCCACCTTCGTCATGGGCACCCTGCGCGTCCAGGACTACTTCGGCTACCCGCTGACCGACGACCAGAAGGAACAGCTCTGGGCAGAGGGCATCCAGTGGTACTCCATGTACGGGATGCCGATGCACGACCTGCCCCAGGACTGGGCGGCCTTCCAGGCCTACTGGGACCGCATGTGCACCGAGGTCCTCGAGGACAACAAGGCCACCAGGGACGTGCTCGACCTGTCCGAGCTGGCGAAGCCGCCGTACGCGCCGTGGCTGCCCGAGTGGGCGTGGCGGCTGCTGCGCATCCCGGTCGCCAAGGGCTTCGTCTGGCTCACCGTCGGCATGTACGACGATCCGGTGCGCCGGCTGCTCGGCTACAGCTGGACCGAGCGCGACGAACTGGCGATGCGCGCGATACGGCTGGTCGTGCGTAACGCATGGCGGCTCGTGCCGTTCGAACGGCGCTTCCACCCGAGGGCCCGTGCCGCGTGGCAGCGCGCGAGCGGCAAGCTCCCCGCAGACGCCCCGCTGCCCGAAACGCCCGCGCGCAACCTGCCGCCGCTGGCCTACCGCGACTCGCCCCACCACTACTCACCCAAGCCGTGAGTGTTGTGGGCTGCCATAGCAGCCCACAACACTCACGGGTTTCTTGGTTACGGTGTAGCTCTCCTCAGCAGAGAGGCTGGAGCTTGCCGGAACCGCAACCCCGTACACGCCAGGCGCTGACCAAGGAACGCGTGGTGCACGCCGCCGTCACGATCATCGAGCGGGACGGTGAGGCCGCGCTGTCCATGCGCAGGGTGGCGACCGAGCTCGGTGTGGCGCCGATGTCGCTGTACAACCACGTGCCGAACAAGGCGGCGCTGCTCGACGGCGTCGCCGAGTTCATCATGACCGACATGCGGTTCGCGTCCGACCCGGACGCGGACTGGCAGCAGCAGACCCGCAACCTGGCACGGACGTTCCGGGCGATCACCCGCCGGTATCCGCGCAGCGTCCTGCTGGTGATCACCCGCCAGCCCAAGTCCAGTGTCGGGATGCACGCGATGGAGCTGGTGCTGGCCTCGGTCCGGGACGCCGGCTTCGACGACCCGACCTCGGTCCGGCTGGTGCGCACGTTCGTCTCGTTCATCCTCGGCGCGATGATGCGCGAGGTGGGGGTGACCGACATGGTCACGGAGGACGGCATCTCGGCGTTCAAGGCGGAGCTGGCCGAGGCGAAGCTGACGAACGTCGAGCAGCTGCTCCCGATCCTCGCGGTGCACGATCACGAGGGTGATTTCGAGTTCGGTCTGGAGTTGTTGATCGGCGCGATGTCCGCGCTTCCGCGACACTAGGCCGACACTGGAGCACCGCGAGTCGAGGAGGACCCTGGTGAGCGACGAGGTACTGGTCGAGCGGCGTGACCGGATTCTGATCATCACGATCAACCGTCCCGAGGCACGCAACGCGATCAACACGGCGGTCGCGGAGGCCATCGCGGCCGCGATCGACGAGCTCGACGGCACCCCGGAGCTGTCGCTGGGCATCCTCACCGGCGCCGGCGGCACGTTCTGCGCCGGGATGGACCTGAAGGCGTTCGTCGCGGGCCAGCGTTCGTCGCTGCCCGGCCGTGGTTTCGGCGGGATCACCGAGGCGCCGCCGACCAAGCCGCTGATCGCCGCCGTCGAGGGCTACGCGTTGGCCGGCGGTTGTGAGCTGGTGCTCGCCTGCGACCTGGTGACCGCGGCCGACAACGCGAAGTTCGGCATCCCCGAGGTCAAGCGCGGCCTCGTCGCCGCGGCGGGCGGCCTGATGCGGCTGCAGCACCGCATCCCGCCGCACGTTGCGATGGAGCTGGCGTTGACCGGCGACTTCCTGGACGCGAGCGACGCGCATCGCTACGGCCTGGTCAACCGGCTCACCCCGGCCGGCGGCGCGCTCGACGCGGCGCTCGGGCTCGCCGACAAGATCGCCGCGAACGGCCCGCTCGCGGTCGCCGCGTCCAAGCGGATCATCGTCGAGTCGGCCGACTGGTCGCGTGCCGAGATGTGGGAACGCCAGGCCGCGCTCATCGAGCCGGTGTTCAGCTCGGCGGACGCGATCGAGGGCGCGAAGGCCTTCGCGGAGAAGCGCGCACCCGTCTGGCAGGGCAAATGACTCACGGTCAGGTCAGCGCGGCGAGGTGATCTGCACCGGCGCGCCCCAGTCGCGGTAGCGCATGTCCGTGTTCGAGTTCGGCGACTGCTGTGAGTGGGTCCGCAGTAGCCGGTGATCGCCGTCGAGCCACAGGGTCTGGGTGCGGGCGTCCGGGTTCGGCGGTGTCGGCCGGCCGCTGGGGCGCCAGTCCGGGTCGGCGTCGAGCTGCTCGATGGCGGCCGGATCGATGCTCACGGTGAACTTGGTCGCGGCAACCCCGTCGAGCCGGTCGGGCTCGGTCCTGACCAGGGTGATCGCCGGAAGGTAGTGGCGCAGCGGGTTCACCACGCCCGCCGAGCCGCGCGCGCCTTTGATCACCGCCGCGTCCTGGGGCAGCGTCGAGTCGAGCGGGGTGTCCTTCCAGTCGGTCCCCTTCCCGGTGATCGAGGACGGCAGCAGCCTGACCCAGGAATGCCCGGGCAACAGGACGGACTCGGAGCCGTCGTTCGCGCTGCCCGGCGGGCGACCGTCGCGGGCCGGCCACTCCGTGTGGGTGTGCACGGTCTGCGAGAACCAGGTGTCCTCGTCCTCCACGCGGGCCTGGAACTCGGCGGTGACCTTGGTCGACGTCCCGTTCTCCGGGGCGAAGGAGTTACTGACCATGGTGGCTTTGACCGTGCCGTCCCGCTGGAGCTGGGCGTCGATGGCCTCACTGATCTTCGCCGCGGTGTCCAGCCGACCGTCACCACCAGGCAGGCCCACCCACGCGACCGCGGCGACCAGCACCGCCACCACCGACGCGCAGGCCAGCGTGATCCACAGTGTCCGGTTTCCGGTGGACCTGGGCGCAGCGACCACCACCGTGCGCACGGCCTGGGTCGGCGCGGCGGCATGGTCGATGACCTCGGTCGCCTCTCCTCGTGAGTGTTGAGTGTGGCTATAGCCATACTCAACACTCACGAGGGTGGTGGCGTCCGTGCGCAGTTCGTCGGCCAGCTCGGCCGCGGTGGGGCGGTCCGAGGGCTCCTTCGCCAGGCAGCGGTGCACGATCGCCCGCAGCGCATCCGGGACGGCGGACACGTCGGGTTCGTCGCGGATGACCCGCAGCAGCATCGCCACCGCGTTGCCGGTATCGCCGAACGGCCCGCGCCCGGTGGCCGCGAAGGTCAGGACCGACGCCAGCGAGAAGACGTCCGACGCGGTACCGATCTCGCCGTCACCGCACTGCTCGGGAGACATGTAGCCGGGGGTCCCGGCGAACTTGCCGGTGTGGGTGATCCGGGTGGCGTCCACCGCGCGCGCGATGCCGAAGTCGATGAGCCGGGGCCCGTCCTCGGCGAGGATGACGTTGGACGGCTTGACGTCACGGTGCACCACGCCGGCCGCGTGCAGGCCGGCGAGCGCCTCGGCCAGCCGGGCGGCCAGCACCGTGACGCGTTCGCCGGAGAGCGGCCCGTCCGACCGCACCGCGTCCTCGAGGACGGCACCGGGGACGTACTCGCTGGCCAGCCAGGGCCGATCGGCCCGAGGGTCCGCGTCCAGCACCCCCGCGGTCCACGGCGCGGCGACCGATCGCGCGATGTCGACCTCACGGGCGAACCGGGCCCGGAACCCCGGGTCCTCGGCGAACCCGTCGTGGATCACCTTGACCGCCGCGAGCCGACCGGCCCGGTCGCGGCCGAGATACACCCGCCCCATCCCGCCGGAGCCGAGCACACCGAGGAGCCGGAACGGGCCCACCCGGGCGGGATCGGTGCCCCGCAGCGGGTCGGTCACTTCTCGATGACGCTGACCGCGTCCACACCATTGGTTCCGGCCAGGTACAGCACCCGGCCGTCCGGGCTCTTCCACGAGTAGACGATCGGGCGGGTGAACTGCGTCGTGGCCAGTACGGCGCCGGTCCCCGGATCGATCGCGTGCACGGTCCTGCGGGGATTGTCGACCGCGAGCAGCCCGCCGCCGGGCAGGGACTGGAACGCACCGACGAAGCTCGGGATGTTGACCCGGCGCAGCACCCGGCCGCTACCGGTGTCCAGGACGTTGATCAGACCGCCAGTCATGCTCTGCGCATACACTTCGCGGCCGTCCGCCGAGATGTCGAGCGCGTTCGCCAGGAGCACCGGGGCGATCGGGGTCTCCCGCCCGGCGGTGATGTCCACCCGCACGAGGGGCGCGCCGAGCTGCGAGACGTACGCGACCGCGCCGTCGCTCGACAACGCGACACCGCTCGCCATGATGCTGACGTCGGGGAGCGGCACGACCGCCGTGACGGTGCGGCTCACGGTGTCCAGCACGGTCAGCTTCTTCGTGGCCTGGAGCCCCCCGGTGATCAGGGCGATGTGCCGGCCATCCCTGCTCGTCGCCCCTCTGGTCACCAGGGCGAGGTCCGGGATCGGCAGCTTGGCGAGCACGCTGCCCGAGTCCGGGTCGCGGATCTCCATCCCGTCCCTGCCCACGACGAACAGCGCCCCGTCCGACGCGACGAACAGCCCGTTCGCCGAGATCCCGAGCGGGAGCGGCAGGGTCCGCACAACCTGCTGGGTCCGGGTGTCGACGACCATGATGGTGGTCAGCGCGGCGATGTAGGCCCTGCTGCTGTCCGGCGCGACGGCCATGTAGCCGATTCCGCGGTCGACCTCGATCGGGGTGGAGGTGCCGAACGCGACCGGCCGGGTCGGCGGTCGGACCGACTCCGAGGTGCCGCCGCCGGGCACCGGGCTGCCTCCGCTCGACCAGGGCGCCCACAGCACCAGACCGAGGACGAGCGCGGCGACGACCGAGACGGTCAGCAGCGCCAGGGTGGTACGTCCCGGTCGGCGGCCGGTGCGGATGAGACCGGTCAGCCTGCGCAGCGCGGTGTTCGTCGGGGTGAAGCCGGCCGGGAGATCGGGAGGGGTCCAGGCTTCCTGGCCCGGTTCCCGAACCGGACGATCGCCGGTGGGCGGCGGTTCGGCGAGCTGCGCGGCGGCGGGCGGTGGCCAGCTGCCCTCGGCGGGCGGGCTGGTCCAGTGCGCGAGCCGGGTCGCGAGCTGGCGTGCGGTGGGACGCTGGGCAGGGTCCTTGGCCAGACAGTCGTGGAGCTCGTCGCGCAGCGTCGCCGGCAGGCCGCTGAGGTCGGGTTCGCTCTCGGCGACCCGCAGCAGCATCGCCACCGGGTTGCTGGAGGTGCCGAACGGGCCGCTGCCGGTCGCGGCGAACGTGAGGACGGCGGCCAGCGCGAACAGGTCGGTCGGTGGTCCGCCGTCCTCACCGCCCGCCTGCTCGGGCGACATGAACGCGGGTGTGCCGATGGTCAGCCCGGTGCGGGTGATCCGGCTGCTGTCCATCGCGCGGGCGATGCCGAAGTCGACGAGGCGGGGCCCGTCAGCGGCCAGCATGACGTTCGACGGTTTGAGGTCGCGGTGCACCAGCCCGGTCGAGTGCAATGCGGCGAGGGCGTCGGCCAACCGGCTGGCGAGCACGCCGAGCGACGCCTCCGGCAACGGCCCGGTCGCACCGACGGCATGCTCCAGCGACGGTCCGTGGATGTACTCGGTGGCCAGCCACGGACGGTCCGCCGAGGCGTCCGCGTCCAGCAGCGCGACGGTCCACGGCGCCCGGACCCGAGCCGCGATGTCGATCTCCCTGGCGAACCGCCGGTGGAACTCGCGGTCACCGATAAACGCGTCGTGGACGACCTTGACCGCGGCCCACCGCCCGGCGGGGTCCCTGCCGAGGTAGACCTGCCCCATGCCGCCCGCGCCGAGCCGCCGATGGATCTGGAACGGGCCGACCGTCGCCGGGTCCCCAGTACGCAACGCCCCGGCCATGCAAGCCCCTGCCCAGCGGTGGTTCATGATCGGTGAAGGTCAGCAGGCTACCTTGCGCATTTGTTATAAGTCTCGTGATAAGACGGATCAACGACCGCCGGAGCGAAGCCGCAGGAACCCCAGCTTGGGCATGTCGCTCGCCATGCCGCCCACGGTGCTCTCCAGCCCGGGCAGCCGGTCGGCCATCTCGGTGACCCGCGCGGACATGTCGAGCACGGCCAGCACCATCTCGGCGCCGACCCGGACCAGCGCGAAGATCAGCACGACGACCACCGGTACGACGAGCAGCGCACACAGCCCGAGCCACCATGTGGTCGTCATGGCGGCCACGATCAGCCCGCAACCGCCGATCGCGACCAGCAGCATCAACGTCTGCACCGCGACGGGGAGCAGCCGGGCGGTCAGGCCGACGTCGAAACGCGCACCCAGCAACACAGTCCAGGTGCCGGTGGAACCGCCGCCCGACGCCAGCAGCTCGCTACTCGGCGGCTCGTCCTGCTCGTTCACGGTCCTGCCTCCCGATGAATCGTGTGGCGTTCCGGACTGCTGACTGTAGCAAGCACCTAGCTAGCGCCTGTCGCGTCCGAGCTCACAGTGCGCTCGCTCTCAATCAATTCTCCGGAGCAAACATGGGATGTTAGGTTCACCTTGTACCTCGAAAGGGTGAATCATGCCACTGAAATCGACCGAGCGATCGAGCCTCGTGGACCAGGTGATCAGTCAGCTCCGGCTGCTCATCGAGAGCGGTGAATGGCCCGTCGGAACGAAGATCCCCGCCGAACCGCTGCTCGTGAGCACGCTCGGGGTCGGCCGCAACACGGTGCGCGAAGCGGTCCGGGCGCTGGTGCACAGCGGCATGCTGGAACCGCGCCAGGGCGACGGTACCTACGTACGCGCCGACGACGACCTGGGCATCGCGGTGCTGCGTCGGCTGCACCGCGCCGGCATGCTCGAAGCCCTCGAGGTGCGGTCCAGCCTGGAACGCGACGCCGCGCGTCTCGCCGCCACCCGCCGCACCGCTGCCGACGTCGCGGAGCTGCGCGCCGCGCTGGCCGAGCGCGAGGCGGCCTGGTTCGCGGGCGACGAGCAGCAGCTGATCGTCGCGGACCTGAGGTTCCACCGGGTCGCGGTCGGTGCCGCGCACAACGGCATGCTCGCTGACCTCTACGGCCATCTCACCGACGGGCTGCGCGCGGTCGTCGAGACCGTGCTGCAGGGCCCCGGCGACGAGGAGGTGCGGTTCCAGGGTGCCGCGCACTGCGCGCTCGTGGACGCGATCGAAGCCGGTGACGCGGACGCCGCCCAACGGTGTGTTGAGCAGTACATCGGCGAGTCCGCCTACTCGCTGCGCCTCATGGACGAGGCCGAGTCATGAGCAGGTTCCAGACGATCTGGCTGGCCATCGGCGTCGTGCTGCTGGCGCTGAACCTGCGCCCACTGGTGGTCGCGGTCGCGCCGCTGCTGGGTGCGATCCGCGAGGACACCGGCATGTCGGCCGGAACGGCCGGACTGCTGACCACGCTTCCGGTGCTGTGTTTCGGACTGCTCGCGCCGCTGGCTCCGCGCCTGGGCAGACGGGTCGGCATCGAACCCGCGCTGATGATCACAATGGTGATCATCGGGGTCGGCGCGGCCGTGCGGCTGCTGCATCCGATGGCGGCGCTGCTGGTCGGCACGGTCCTGATCGGCGCGGGCATCGCGCTGGCGAACGTCCTGATCCCCGGTGTGATCAAGCGTGACTTCCCCACCCAGGTCGCGGCGATGACCGGCGTGTACACCATGACGCTGTCCGGCGGACCCGCGCTCGCGGCTGGCCTCACGGTGCCGTTCGCGCAGGCCACCGGCCTGAGCTGGCGGGTGACGCTGGCGCTGTGGGGGCTGCTCGCGGTCATCGCGATCCTGGTGTGGCTGCCGCAGGTTCGTCGGCACAGCCGGGTGCGCGCCTCCGAGGTTCGCGCGGCGGAACACCCGGTACGCGGACTCTGGCGCAACCCGCTGGCCTGGGCGGTCACCTGCTACATGGGTCTGCAGTCGATGATCTTCTACACCGCCAGCGCCTGGCTGCCGACGCTGCTCACCGGCGCCGGCATGACCAGCGGCGCGGCGGGCGGCATGCTGTCGCTGGCCAACATCGTCGCCATCGCGGGTGCGTTCGCGGCGCCGACGCTGGTCGGACGCGGTGTGCGGTCCGGTTGGCTGGTGCTCGCCGGTGCGGCGCTGTCCGCGATGGGCTTCGTCGGCCTGCTGGTCGCGCCCGTCGCGCTGGCGTACCTGTGGATGGCATTGATCGGCATCGGCACCGGGTTCGCGATCAGCCTGGCGTTGCTGTTCATCGTGCAGCGTGCACCGGACATCCGGCACACCGCGCAGCTGTCCAGCATGGCCCAGTGCTTCGGCTACCTGCTGGCCGGCATCGGCCCGGTCACCCTGGGCGCGGTCCACGACCTCTCCGGAGGCTGGACCCTTCCCCTGATCCTCCTGGCCCTGCTCCTGGTCCCCCAGGCGGCAACGGGCCTGATCGCCTCCACCAACCGCCACGTCACCAGCACCACCGAAACGGCCGAGCCACTCATTGCACTCAAGGTGGCTCCAGGGGTCTCCCGCAGGGAGTTCAGTGCGGAGCACTGCACAAAACGCACCAGGCGAAGCAGAACGTAATCAGACAAGCGCGCGGCCGGCGCCGCCAGGCGACGGCCTTTTACCGAGTGGGCCCCCGAAGGGGGTCCGCGAGGGGAAAATCCCCAGGCAGAGGCCCGTCAGGGCCGGCGCCTGGGAGCGTTTCCGGTTGCGGGCCCCCGAGCCCGAAGGGTTTGGGGGGTCCCTGCCGGAAACGCTACGCGCGAAGGCCTGCCCTGAAGAAGTCGACCTGCAGCAGCAGGAGGTTCTCCGCGACCTCCTCCTGCGGGGTCATGTGTGTGACACCGGACAGCGGCAGCACCGTGTGCGGCCTACCGGCCGCCAGGAGCGCGGAGGACAGCCGAAGCGTGTGCGCGGCGACCACATTGTCGTCGGCCAGACCGTGGATGAGCATCAGCGGACGGCTCAGCTTCTGCGCGTCGGCCAGCAGCGAGGACCGCTCGTAGGCGCCCGGTTCGACGGCCGGGTCCCCCAGGTAGCGCTCGGTGTAGTGGGTGTCGTACAGCCGCCAGTCGGTCACCGGAGCACCCGCGACCGCCGCATGGAACACGTCGGGTCTGCGCAGCACCGCCAACGCGGCCAGGTACCCGCCGAACGACCAGCCACGAATCCCGACCCGCGACGTGTCCAGCTCGGGATGTGCCGCCGAGGCGATCTCCACCGCGGCGACCTGGTCCTCCAGCGCCGGCGAGGCCAGGTCCCCGAACACCTCCCGCTCATAGGCGGGCCCGCGCCCCGGCGTCCCCCGACCGTCCGCGATGACCACTGCGAAGCCCTGGTCGGCGAACCACTGGCTGGTCAGGTAGGCGTTGCGCGCCGAGAGCACCCGCTGCGCGTGCGGCCCGCCGTACGGGTCCATCAACACCGGGAGCCGCTCACCCGCGCGATGCCCCGACGGCAGCAGCACCGCGGTACGCGGCCCGCGCGGCCAGGTCGTGGCCGGCGGGACGAGCGACAGCCGCACCGGGAGATCCGGGGACTCGGCCAGCGAGGCGATGGTCACCTTCTGCCCGTCGGCGGGATGCACCGTGACGCTCACCCCGTCGGAGTCGAGCGTCTGCGCGGTGATCACGGTCGTCCCGCCGCCGCGCCGCCCACCGAACACGCCGGGCTCCGGGGTCAGGCAGCTCAGCCCGTCGCCGGGCCGGTAGGTCCACAGCCGGATGTCGATCGGGTCGTCGCTCGCGGTGAACAACACGGTGTCACCGTCGACGTCGAGCACCGAACGCACCTGCAGGCTCGGCGGGGTGACGGCCTCACCGCCGACGACCAGCACCCGGGCCTCGATGCCCTCGTCCGATCGATACGACTCCGCCGTCCACACCAGCGTCCCGTCCGCCAGGTGCGCCGGGACGCCCGGGACGATGTCCACCCAGGCCTGGTCGCTGTTCCGGACGACCTCGCTGGTCGCCCCGGTGGCGGTGTCCACCCGCAGCACCGTGATCGTGCGCTGGTCCCTCGGCTCGACACTGATCAGCAGATCGGTGCCGTCCCAGGTCGCGTCCGCCAGGTACTCACCCGACCAGTCGACCCGCGTGCGGCGGCCCGTCCCGTCGAGCAGGAACAGCTCCGTGGTCGCGTTCGCGGTGCCCGCCGCCGGATAGGGCAGCACCGTCGCGGGCCGGTCCGGGTTGGCCGGGTCGGCGACGTGCCAGCGCACGACCGGTGCATCGTCGGTGCGCGCCACCAGCACGGCGTCGCCGGAGGGCGACCACCAGTAGCCGCGCATACGGCCCATCTCCTCGGCGGCGATGAAGTCGGCGAGCCCGTAGCGGACCGTGTCCGACTCCGGCTCAGCCAGCGCCGTGGACGTGCCGGTCGCCCGGTCGTACACCCGCAGCGCACCGCCGCTGACGTACCCGACCCGGTTGCCCGCCGGATCCGGTCGAGGATCGATCACTCCCGGTGGTGTGCTCACCCCACGGACGGCGTCCACACCGGTCAGATCGGCCAGGTAGAGGACTCCGGCGAGCGTGAACGCGGCCACCGTGTGCCCCGCGTCGGTCGCATACCCGACGATCCCGCCCGCCTGCTCCCGGCTGCGCTCGCGGCGCGCACGCTCCTCGGGCGGCAGCTCCGCGTCGGGGTCCGCGAGCGCCGCCGGGTCCGCGACCAGCCGTTCCTCACCGGTGGCCACGTCCAACGACCACAGACACGTGACCGGATCGCTCCCGCCCTTGCTGCGCAGGAACAACACCCGAGAACCGTCCGGGGAGATACTGAACCCTCGGGGTGCCCCGAGGCTGAACCGCCGAGTACGTGCGTGCCGCTGAGGAAAGCTCACGGGATTATTGTGCCTGTCCCGCGCGGAGTGTTTCTGTGACCACCCCGGCTCGCGCAAGCGCTCGCTGGGGTGCTCCCAGAAACACAAGCCGACTTCGTCGGCCCGGCGCGCGCTTGTTGTCACCCTGGGAGCCGCCTCCTTGCGTTGGCGACAGTGGGTGCGGACATTCACTGCCCGGCCTTCGCCGGAACTCCTTCGGAGACTCGCGGAGCCGGCTCAGCCGTTGCCCGGTTGAGCCGCCTACGCCCGAACTCCCTCGGACACTCGCGCGGCCGGCTCAGCCGTCGCTGGGTTTGGTGCCGGCGGGTGTCGTTGCTTGTTCGTACCAGGTCAGGAAGAGGTTGTAGGCCTTGTTCACCTCTGCGCGGTCGCCTGTCGCCAGGAGATCCATCAGCAGGCCCCTGGTGACCGCGACGCCGAGCCTGGCGACAGTGTCCGCGTCCGCTCCCGGTGCCGCGAAGCCCTGGGCGGTGGCTCGCTGCCAGGACTGGATGTCGCCATCCAGCAGCGCGGTCGCGGGTTCGCGGCCCTGCAGCGCCTGGCCGTAGATTTCGAAGAACAGCCGGACATACGGTTCGAGGGCCGGGTCGGACACGCGCTGCCACAGCCGCCTCGGCCGGTCGGCCGGCTCCAGGGTCTCGTCGGCCACCAGTTCGTTCCAGGTGTCACGCTGCGCGGCCTCGACCGCGCGCACGACCTCGGTGAGCAGGCCTTCCTTCGACCCGAAGTGGTAGATCAGCATGCGATGGCTCGTACCGAGTGCCTCGGCCAGCTCACGCAGGCTCAGGTCGCTGATGCCCCGCGTGCCCAGGTAGTCCATCGCCGCGGCCAGCAGGCGTTCCCTCGGCGGGACCGAGGGCACTAGCGACCGCCGCGCAGCGTCTCCCGGACGAAGGTGATCAGCTTCTGACCGCCGTCGCCCCGGCGCAGCACGTCGTAGCCCGCGCGGATGGTGCGGGACGCGATCAGCTCCACAGCGGGCGGGTAGATCCACACCTCGCCACCGAACTTGGTCTTGAACAGGTCGGGGCCGGGCAGGGCCTCCTGGTCGACCGGGGCGCCACCGCGCAGCAGCTCGACCGACTCCGGGCGAAGGCCGCCGAAGTCGTACGCGCGGTATCCGTTGGCCTTGCCCCAGCAGATCGCTTCCCAGATCATCGCGCTCGCCACGTTGAGCTTCGCGGCTTCCTTCGACGTCCGGTCCAGACCGGTGATGCGGCTCTTCAGCACGCCACCGGACCCGCTGAGCAGCTCGGCGGCCACCGGCGTCCCGTCCAGCTCACCGATCAGCAGGACGACGTGCCCGCCGGGCAGCAGCTCGTGATAGGTCGCTTCCAGGTACTCGGTCGGGAACGGGGTGAAGCCCTGGTACTCGGCCGTGCTCGCGGCGAGCCGGGCGAGCAGCGGGATGTCCCGCTCATCGCCGACCCGCACCTTGACGCCGCGCTGCGGCCACTGCCGCGTCCAGGTGCGCAACCGCCTGGTCAGCCCGGACAGCAGCTCCTCGTCGGTCTGGGTGAGGTCGACGCGCATGGTCGCGGCGGGCGCGATACCGGCCTTGGAGAATCGAAAGCCGTTCTGCAGCAGGTCGAGCGTCGTGTCGTCACCACCGTCCGGCGGCTGGACGAACAGCGCGAGGTGCGCACGCGCGACCTTGGTCAGTGCACCGGCCAGCCGGTGTCGCACCGCACCCCGGGTGACCACGAGATCGTCGGAGAGCACCGGGCCGTACGGCAGGTAACCGACCCAGCCGAGACCGCGAATCTTGCGGCGCAGCACCATCGCGCCGCCGAGCAGCCACGGGCCGGACGAGGCGAGCACGTACAGCGGCTCGTACTCGGCCTGCTTGCGCACCGTCGCCCAGCCGCT
The DNA here is from genome assembly GCF_000429025.1 of Actinospineispora spinosispora DSM 44797. Taxonomy (GTDB): domain Bacteria; phylum Actinomycetota; class Actinomycetes; order Mycobacteriales; family Pseudonocardiaceae; genus Pseudonocardia; species Pseudonocardia spinosispora. The sequence goes on along the minus strand of NZ_KE386836.1, from coordinate 99,887 downwards.
CAGCTGGGAGACGTCGGTGTTATGTGTGGTGGCAACCAACTCGTCCCACGCGGTCAGCAGTTCCTGCTCGGGAGCCGAGCTGATGGTGATCTTCAGGTCGTCGAGCAACTGCTTCGCCCTGGTCCGATCCGCGGTGGTGACGCCGGCGCGCCCGGCCTTGGCCGAGCCACCCTTGGTCGGCTGCGAACCGACCGAGGCGGCCTTCGAGGCCGGGGGGACCTGCATTGTCCGATGCATCCTTAGTGAACGAGAGCCCGCCGTTCTCCTGACCGAGAACCGCACACTTCGAGGTTACCTGAGCGTCGCCAGGCTTTTGGCAGGCCTGAGGTCTCAACCCGGATACGGCCGTCAGAGAAACGTCACCGCAGGTCAGGGACGTGCGCCCGCCTCAGCAAGATCTCGACGCACGATCCCGGATGATCCACTTGTGCCCACACACAAGCCTCTTGCGCCTCAATCCGACCCGGTTCCGAGCCCGAGCGCGGCGGGTGCCTGAGGGTCGGAGTCGGTCAGGAGATCGAGACAGCGGGTGGCCTCGTCCGCCTCACCGATCGCCGAGGCGGCCCGCGACAGTGCGGCGACGGCCCGCAGGAACCCCTGGTTCGGCTGGTGCGCCCACGGCACCGAACCGAACCCCTTCCAGCCGTTGCGGCGCAGCGCGTCCAGGCCCCGGTGGTACCCGGTGCGAGCGAACGCGTACGCGGTGACCGGCTCGCCCGCGTCCAACGCGCGCTCGGCCAGGGTCGCCCATGCCGCGCTCGACGCCGGGTGAGCGGCGGCCACCGCGGTGGGGTCGGTTCCCTCGGCCAACGCGTCGTCGACGGTCGGGTCGGCGGGCAACAACGTGGGTTCGGGGCCGAGCAGATTTCCGTGCAGGCTCATGGATGCCATCTTGGCCTTCCCCGGTGGCTCGGGCCGTCCGGGGTGTCCCCGCTGGCCATCCAGTGTCTACGGGGTGTCCCCGCTGGCCATCCAGTGTCTACGGGGTGTCCCCGCTGGCCATCCAGTGTCTACGGGGTGTCCCCGCTGGCCATCAAGTGTCTTGGCGTGGGTGGGGGGGGTCAACCCCCCGCCGACGCCGGCCTCGCGCTGGTTCCTGGTTGCACGGGTTCGGGGGCGAGGTTTCAGGGTTGACACCACCCACCCACGCCAAGTGCGGGCCAGGATCGCGGGGACGGGGGCAGTCTGCGCGCCCACAGGGTCACGGCTGCGCCGCGCCCCGCCGGCTGCAGCGCGCCCCGGGAGGGGTGGGGGCGGGGTGACTTCGCAGAGCTTCGTGTCGTGTCGCAGATGTTCCAACATCTGCGACACAACACGTGGGTCTGCGAGGTGCGCCAGAACCTCTGCGAAGTGCGCGAAGTGCGCGAGGTCCGCTCCGCGAGTCTCCCCGAAGGGGGTTCAGTGCGAAGCACTGCAAAAACGCAACAGGCGACGCAGAACGCGACCAGACAAGCGCGCGTCAAGCGAGGGCAGCGAAGCCGGAGCGAAGCGACCGGCGAAGCCGCCCAAGTTTCCGGTTGCGGGCCCCCGGAGCGAAGCGGAGCGGGGTCCCAACCGGAAACTTACGACGCGCGGAGGCCAGCCAGTGAGCACAGCGGGCCCGCCGATGAGCTAACCCAGCTTCTTACCCGCCGAGTTCAGGTTCTGGCAGGCGAGGACGATGCGGTCGGCCATCGACAGCTCGGCTTCCTTGAGGTAGGAGCGCGGGTCGTAGACCTTCTTGTTGCCTACCTCACCGTCGATCTTGAGCACGCCGTCGTAGTTGGTGAACATGTGCGTCGCGATGGGCCGGGTGAACGCGTACTGGGTGTCGGTGTCGACGTTCATCTTGACCACGCCGTAGCTCACCGCCTCCTTGATCTCTTCGGGCAGCGAACCGGAGCCGCCGTGGAAGACCAGGTCGAAGGGCTTCGAGCCGGCGGGCAGGCCGAGCTTCTCGATCGCCACGTCCTGGCCCTGCTTGAGGATCTCGGGGCGGAGCTTGACGTTGCCGGGCTTGTACACGCCGTGCACGTTGCCGAACGTCGCGGCCAGCAGGTACCGGCCCTTCTCGCCGATGCCGAGGGCGTCGATCGTCGCGGCGTAGTCGCCGGGTGCGGTGTAGAGCTTCTCGTTGATCTCGTTGGCGACGCCGTCCTCCTCGCCGCCGACGACGCCGATCTCCACCTCGAGGATGATCTTCGCCTTGCTCGCGGCGCCGAGCAGCTCCTCGGCGATCGCCAGGTTCTCGTGCAGCTCGACGGCGGAGCCGTCCCACATGTGCGACTGGAACAGCGGGTTCTCTCCGCGCGCCACGCGCTCCGCGCTCATCGCGATGAGCGGCCGGACGAAACCGTCCAGCTTGTCCTTGGGGCAGTGGTCGGTGTGCAGTGCCACGTTCACCGGGTACTTCGCCGCGATCGAGTGCGCGAACTCGGCGAGCGCGGCGGCGCCGGCCGCCATTTCCTTGACGCGGGTTCCGGACAGGAACTCCGCGCCGCCGGTGGACACCTGGACGATTCCATCGCTCTCCGCCTCGGCGAATCCACGCAGCGCGGCGTTCAGTGTCTCCGAGGACGTCACGTTGATCGCCGGGAAGGCGTAGTCGCCGGCCTTCGCGGCGTCCAGCATCTGGTTGTAGACCTCAGGGGTCGCGATCGGCATTGGGCTACCGTCCTGCTCGGGTAACTGACTCTGTCAACTGATCAGGGCCCAGTATCGCGTAGTCGCGTATATCGGCAACGGGCTTGGCGTGACCCGAGGGGAATTTGCGCATGGAGCCGGTGCCCGAAGAGCCGTCGGGGGCGACTACTACAGTCGGACGGGTGAAGACGGACCGCATAGAAGGGCTCGTCGAGCGCACCCTCACCAGGCAGCGGCGTATCGACGCAGCCCCGGCCTCGGGAACCCCCGCGCAGCCGGGCCATCCGATCGTGCCGGAGCAGGCCCGTGCCGAGCCGATCCCGGTGCCGGACAGTAACCCTGACACTACCGCCGGTGACAGCGACGCGCCCAAGACCCTCGCCGATCTGTACGCGGAGCACCGTGCGCGGCTGGTCCGGCTGGCGGTTCTGCTGGTCGACCAGCAGGCCACCGCGGAGGACGTCGTACAGGAGGCCTTCACCGGTCTGCACCGGCACTGGGGCGGGCTGCGCGACGAGCAGGCCGCTCTCGGCTACCTGCGTACCGCGGTGGTCAACGGCTCTCGTTCGGTGCTGCGCAGGCGGCGCACCGCGCGCGACTACGTGCCGCCGCACATGGTCAACGCCCGGTCCGCCGAGTCGCTCGCGATCCTGTCCGTCGAGCACCAGGCCGTGGTGGTGGCGCTGCGTCAGCTCCCGGCGCGGCAGCGTGAGGTGCTGGTCCTTCGCTACTACGCCGGCATGAGCGAAGCCGAGATCGCGGAGACGACCGGCATCAGCAAGGGTGCGGTGAAGTCGACCGCGAGCCGGGCGCTGGCGTCGGTGGAGAAGGTCCTGCGGGCGGCCGATCCGGTCGACTCCGACTCGTTCGACTTCGGGCGAGGCGCCTGAGATGGACCCGGAGCGAGCTGTGTCACAGGCGCTGCGCGCGCAGGCGGGCAGGCCGATGGGTGGCCGGATGCCTCCCCCACCGCCGAAGCCGTTCCCGACCGGCTGGGTGCTGCTCATCGCACTGCTGGTCGGCGTCCTGATCGGTGTCGTGCTCGCGCTCGTCTCGATCTTCATGCCGGGCACCCTCCCGGCCTTCAGCGGGTAGAGATCCACCTACCGGTACCGTGTGCGCCGTGAGTCTCATCGCAGCGAGCCCGGTCGCGTCAGCACTGGTCCAGACGCAGGTCCTTGCGCTGGGCCCGAAGTGGCTGGACCCGAGCTACCTGCTGAACTCGCTGGTCACGGCCATGGGGCCGTGGGCGATCGTAGGCGTCTGCCTGATCGTGTTCGCCGAGTGCGGCCTGTTGGTCGGGTTCTTCCTGCCGGGCGACTCGCTGCTGTTCACCGCCGGGCTGTTCGTCGCCACCGGCGCCATCGCCGAGCCGCTGTGGCTGGTCTGCACGGTGCTGGTGGTCGCCGCGATGCTCGGCAACATCTGCGGCTACTGGATCGGCAGGGCGGCCGGTCCGCCCATCTTCCAGCGGCCCAACTCGCGGTTGTTCAAGGCCGAGTACGTGGACAAGACACACGAGTTCTTCGAGAAGTACGGCAACCGGGCCGTCGTGCTGGGCCGATTCGTGCCGATCGTGCGCACCTTCCTGACCGTCATGGCCGGTGTCGCCAAGATGGACGCGAGGCGCTATCTGACCTACTCGCTGATCGGCGGCATCGCCTGGGCCGCCGGGGTCACCCTGCTCGGCTACTGGCTCGGCGGGTTCGCCGTGGTGCGCGACCACATCGAGCTGATGCTGATCCTCGTGGTCCTCGTGTCGCTCATCCCGATCATCTTCGAGTTCGTCAAGGCCCGCCGCGAACGCGCGTCACAGCGCGCGAGCGCCGCGGACAGGTAGTCTGGGGCATCGTGAGCACTGTGCTGGCGGCCATCAGCGGTTCCGCCGGCATGGTCGATCCTCTCTCCTCTCTGGCCGCGCACCATCCGCATGCGCCGGAGATTCCCGGTTTCCTCGAGCGCGCGGCTCCGACCACGGTCTGGGTCATCGTGCTGTCGTTCGTCTTCCTCGAGTGTGCGTTCATCATCGGGCTGTTCCTGCCCGGTGACTCGCTGCTGTTCGCGGCCGGCGTGGTGCTGGCCGCGCACGGTGCGGACAGCAGCGCGTGGGCGCTGGTGTTCGCCGCGACGATCGCCGCGATCGCCGGTAACCAGGTCGGGTTCCTGATCGGCCGCAAGACCGGGACGGCGATCCTCGCCCGCAAGGACGGCAAGCTGCTCAACCGGGCCAACCTCGAACGGGCCAGGCTGTTCTTCGACCGCTGGGGGTTCTGGGCGGTCGCGGTCGCGCGCTGGATCCCGTGGGTGCGCACGCTGGCGCCGATGATCGCCGGCGCCGCGCACATGGATCCCCGCCGCTACCTGCTGGCCAACGCCCTCGGCGCGGCGCTGTGGGTGCCGACGCTGGTGATGATCGGCTACTACGGCGCGGGCCTGCTGGCGATGGTGCCCTGGCTGAACCAGGCGGTCATGATCGGCTCGGTCGTCTTCTTCGTGGTCGGCACCGGCTACGGCCTCTACCGGTTCCGCCAGGAGATGCGCAAGCCGGTCGACGACGCCGACCCCGCCGAGGCCCCCGCGAGTCGCTAGATTCCGCGGCGCGAGTCGGGAGATTCCGCGGCGCGAGTCGCGCCTTCGGCGGGTTCCGGTTTTCGTCAGGCGGTCACGATCGTCTTGATGTCATCGCCGCGATAGTGCTCACCGAGCAGCCGGGGCGCCTGGTCGAACGTGCCCCGCGTCGTGACGACCTCCTCCGGCCGGAACCGGCCGGTCGCCATGAGCTCCAAGACCTCCGGCATGAGCGCGCGGGCGTGCGTCCTGGACACGCTGAGCGACGCGTTGCGGCCGTACAGCAGCGCCATCGGCATCCGACCGGCCCGATAGAGCCCGCCGACGCTGCTGCACACACCGTCCGGCGCGGTCTTCTTCATCGCCTCCCACATCCCCCGTGAGGTGGCGCTGGCGGCCACCACGAGTGGGGCCGGCGGCACCCGGCGCAGCTCGGACGGCCGCAGCGCGGTGATGCCGAGCCGCTGCGCCGCCGCGCGCACGTGCGGCCGCACGTCGACCAGCCGGACCCGCCGCGCACCCAGCGCGAGCGCGACCTGTCCCGCGTACAGCGGAACGCTCGCGGCGAACAGCGCACGCGGGGTGAACGCGGCGATGATGAGTACCTCGGTGTCCGGGTCGCGGCGCAGCATCGCCGGCAGGTGCGGGCCGATGTGCCGGTAGGCGTCGCAGATGGTGTCCGACACGCTCGCGGCGGCGACCGGCTCGACACCGTCCGGCAGCGGCAGCAGCATCGCGTCGGCGTAGGGCACGGCGAGCTGCTCGGCGAGCGCCCCGCCCCAGTGCCCGCCGCCGGCGCCGAAGCCGTACATCGACAGCGGCGGCACCGCGAGGCAGTTGCTGGTGTGTCCGGCGAGGCACTTCACGCACGCCCCGCAGTTGATCTGGAACGGCACGCAGACCTGCTGACCAGGACGAACACTCGTCACGTTGTCGCCGACCGCCAGTACCTCCGCGACGCATTCGTGCCCCATGTTCACCGGCAGCGGGAACGGCGTGGCGCCGAGGGCGAGCGCCCGGTCGAGGTCACAGGTGGCGACCGCGATGGGCCGGACCAGCGCGCCGTCCGGCCCGGGTGGCGGCGGCGCGGGAACGGTGCGCCAGGCCAGCCGTCCGCCGCCGGCCATGACCAACGCACGCATGGTGGGCCTGCTCGGATGGCGACGTTCCCGCAGCCGATCGGACGCGGCCTCGACCAGCCGGGAAGCCCGGGCACCGAGGTCACGTTCCACCGCGGCCCGTCCCGCGGCGGCAGCGGCGGGTGAGAGCCCGGTCGCGGTCCGCCGAATGAACCCCCGAGGCCGAAATCGTGTCCCCATCGCCTACCTCCGCGCTAGATAGATCGTTCTAGCGTCATCGTACCGGCGAGTCGAGCAGGTGAGCACACCGAATCGCGGATTTCAGCACAGGGAGGTGTACTGACACGCCCGACTCGGTGTGCTGAGAGCCCCGACTCGCGGGGAGGGGTTACCAGGCGGCGTCGAGGTCGGCGTGCTGGCGGACCCAGGTGTGCATCGCCACACCCGCCGCGACGCCCGCGTTGATCGACCGTGTGGAACCGAACTGCGCGATCGACACCGTCATCGCGGCGACGTCGCGGCCGTCCGCCGAGACCCCCGGCCCTTCCTGCCCGAACAGCAGCAGACAGTTGCGGGGCAGCTCAGCGCGTTCCAGCCGCACCGCCCCCGGCACGTTGTCGACGGCCACGACGACCAGGTCCCGCTCGCGCGCGAACGTCAGCAGGTCGGTGACCGTCGGGTGGTGGCGCAAGTGCTGGTACCGGTCGGTGACCATGGCGCCGCGCCGGTTCCAGCGGGCCCGCCCGACGATGTGCACCTCGGCGGCGGCGAACGCGTTGGCGGTACGCACGACGGTGCCGATGTTGTGGTCGTGTCCGAAGTTCTCGATCGCCACGTGGAACGGGTGCCGCCGAGCGTCGATGTCGGCGACGATCGCGGGCCGCCGCCAGTACCGGTAGGCGTCCACGACGTTGCGACGGTCCCCGTCGCGCAGCAGCTCGGGGTCGTAGCGCGGATCGTCCGGCCAGTCGCCGGGCCACGGTCCGACGCCGACCGGTTCGCCCGCCGTCCACTCGGTCGGCCCGGCGACGTCTTCGTGCTCCGGTGTCACGGTCAGGAGGGAAGGTCCAGGTCGGCGAGACCGAGCACGGTCCGGTACGCCAGGCCTTCCGCCTCGAGAATCTGCCGCGCGCCGGTGTCCCGGTCGACCACGGTGGCGACGCCGACCACCGTCGCGCCCGCCTCCCTGGCCGCCCGCGCGGCGGTCAGCGGTGAGCTACCGGTGGTCGAGGTGTCCTCGACGACCAGGACCCGCCGCCCCACGATGTCCGGGCCCTCGATGAGCCGCTGCATCCCGTGCTGCTTGGCTTCCTTGCGCACCACGAACGCGTCCAGCGCGACACCCTCGGCCGCCGCCGCGTGCAGCATCGACGTCGCCACCGGGTCGGCGCCCAGCGTCAGTCCGCCTACCGCGTCGAACTCCCAGTCCGCCGTCAGAACCCGCATCAACCGCCCGATCAGCGGCGACGCCCGATGGTGCAGAGTCGCGCGGCGCAGGTCGACGTAGTAGTCGGCCTCGGCGCCGGAGGACAGCGTGACCTTGCCGTGCACCACCGCCAGCTCACGCACCAGCTGGGCGAGTTCCTCGCGGTCCCGGTCCGCCGCACCGCCACCCACGCTCAACGGTCCCTCCTGTCGAATCGCCGCAGCACCGCACCCGTCACACGCCTGGGCATCAGGTCGATCACTCCCACCAGAATCTTGTACGTGAGGCTCGGCACCGAGACGACGCGCCCGCGAGCCAGGTCGGCGAGGCTGTCGCTCACCACCCGATCGGCATCCAACCAGAGTGGTCCGGTGCGGCTACCGACGTCCATCCCGGCCCGCTCGTGGAACTCGGTGCGCACGAACCCCGGACACAGTGCCTGTACCCGCACACCGGTCCCGTTCAACGCGATCGCCAGCCCTTCGCTGAACGTCGTGACCCAGGCCTTGCTCGCGCCGTACCCGGCGCTGCGGCTGCCGAAGAATCCCGCGACGCTGGACACGTTGATCACCGCACCCGATCCGCGAGCGATCATCGGGGGCAACGCGGCGTGGGTCAGTCGCAGCACGCTGGTCACGTTGACGTCCAGCTGGTGCTGCAGCGTCTCGATGTCGTGCCCGACGAACGGACCGGACAGCCCCAGCCCGGCGTTGTTCACCAGCGTGTCGACGCCCTGGGCCACCCGTGCCTCGACAGCGGCGCGACCCTCGGGGGTCGCCAGGTCGGCGGCGAGCACCTCGACGGTCGCGGGGACCCGCTGCTCCCACTGCCGCAGCCGGGTTTCGTCACGCGCGACGAGCACCAGCACATCGTGGTCCACAGCGAGCCGACGGACGAATGCGGCGCCGATACCGGAACTCGCCCCGGTGATCAACGCCGTGCGTCGGTCGGGAGACACGCGTCAGGATCGACTGTCCGTGGACCGCCCGGCGTCCGATGTGCGTGACTTCTCGTCGTCCGAGTCGCCGTCCGGAGTGTCGTCGCCCTTCTCGGTGGCCGCCTTGTTCGGCAGCCTGGTCACCGTCGGACGCAACGGCCGGACCGTCGAGGACCGCGACGACAGCGAGCGAGCCCAACCGGCCGCGGCTGACGAGCCGCCGGAGGCGCCGGGCGAACTCTCGGCGGTCGGCTCCGGCTTCGGCTCCGGGGGTGCCGCCGCCTGGGTCGCCTCGGCGGCGGGCAGCTCGGTACGGGTCTCCGCGCGGGCCCTCGGCGCGGCACCGCCGCCCTTGGCCGCTTCCTCCAGCGCGCCCGCGACCTCGACGAGCTGGTCCAGCAGGTCCTGCAGCTGGTCGGGCGCGTAGTCGAGCGGCGCGGTGCACAGCACCCAGGAGTCCTCGCCCCACAGCAGCTCGACGTCGTCACCGATCGCGTCGGCGGCGCGGATCAGCCGAGGCGTGATCAACGGTCGGATCGCGGCGGCGTCGGACACGAACGCATAGCGCTGGCCGACCGGTTCCAGCAGGTCCAGCCCCGCGTCGTCGGGGAGCGGAGCCGACGGGAGCCGCAGCTCGAACGCACCCTTCATCGCGGACCGGCGCTGCACTGCCGCGACCACCGAGCTGAGCCTCCCGGCCTGCTCGTGGTCGAACACGTACACCAGCCGGCGACCCTCGGCGGTCGGCACGGAACCGGTCACCAGGTTGCGCGCCACACCGGGCCCACCCTGGTGGATCGTCCCGTAACGCCACCTGCTCGGGAGCACCGGATCGCTGTCCAGGTACTCCCATTCCTTCTGTTGCGCCCAACGCCGCCGGTCACGCGGCTGGGCACCGCCGGTGCGCTGTGCCGCCCGCAACATCAACAGTCCGAGCACGAGCGCGACCGCGGCGATGATGAACCACACCGAAGTCGGAATACCCACCGCGTCACCCTAACGGTGGTGAGTCCGAAACCGCCGGACCCGAACGGAGTGTGTCCTACTCCGGCGCACCGAACGGGCGACGATCACCCAGCTTCCGCAGCGCGGAGCGCAATTGCACACTCTGTGCGATCACCCACAGCCCGGTGGCCACCCAGCCGATCCTCACAGCCATCTGCCAATCGCCCCAGTCTCCGAAGTTCACCATCTGGACCGTGAAGTAGACCAGCACAAGAATCGCGACCAGTGAGGCGTACGGATGAATCTTGCACAGCCGTTCCGGTCCTGAGTTGGTCGACTCCGCTGCCGCCTTGATCCGCACCTGCCACAGCGGTGGGCCGGGTCTGCTAGCCAGGGCTGTGCAGTACGCGACCACCTCGTCCACGTCCACGGTCGCTGCCACAGGTACAACCACTGACCGGCTCCGATCCAGGAAACTGAACCGGACCGCGCGCAGCAGGCTGCCGGTGTCCTTGTCCCGAGGACCGATACATCGATCGATCTTCCGAACCTCGTTCCAGTGAAACGCCCGCTCCGGGAGAGTCCCCCATACGTTGCCGGCGACTCGATACTCGGCACCGTCCGGATCCAGCAGCAGCGCGGCGCCTCCGGCGACCTCGATGGCGACCTGTTTCCTGGACACAGCGAGGTCCAGGCCCAGCGGATTCGTCAACCACCAACCGGCACGGCCGGCCGCCCATGCCGCCGAAGAAGCCCAATACGCCGCCGAGCGCACCCCACCATTCCGGCACCCTCCGCATGAGCACCAGTCCGAGGAAGACCAGCAGAGTCCAGCCGAGGAGTGAGATCGGCATGGTCGCCCGGCCAGGGGCATCACGCTGCCCAAGCACAGCAAAGACGATCATCACCGTTGGCAGCCCGAAAGCGACCATCAGCCACGGCAACGTCAGCACCCACCGGACCAGCATCCCCGGGCCGTCGGGGAGCGCTGTGCTCTGTACCGAGGTCATGTGGCGCGCTCGCCGGTCCCGAGCAGCGCCTGTTCGATCGCGTTGAGCGGGCGCCGATCCATGCCCTCGGCCAGCTCGTCCTCGGTGGGCTCCGCCCCGCCCGGCCTGCCGAGCTGCTGGTCGAGGCGGTCGTACCTGCCCTGCAGCGTGTCGTAATCGCCGGCCAGCTTGTCGTGCAGCCGTTGCAGCTTCTCCTGCTCGCGTTCCACACCCTGGAGCTGACGCTCCAGCCCCTCTCGCTCGGCCGGAGCGAGGCCCTCGCGGCGTAGCTCACGTTCGAGCCGCCGATGTTCCTCGTCGAGCTTGTCCTGCTCGTCCTCCAGCTTGTCCAACCGGCTGTCGAGCGTGTCGAGCCGGCCACCCATCTCGTTCAGATCGGCCTTGGTTTCCTTGCCGTCCTTCGACGCCGCGGTGGGCTTGAGAGTGCCGTCCTGCTTCTCCGCGCCGGACGGTGACCCGCCCAGAGCCTCCCCCGCCGAACCGCCACCGGCGGCCGTGCCCTTCGACGACGGGCCGCCGGACGCCGGCTGGCCGCTCACCCGGGGTGATGGCTTCGCGGTCTGATGCATCTTCTGGAACGCCTCGGTGTGTTCGCGTTCCACCTCTTGATAGGCGCGCATGCTCGCCCGCAGGGAGGTCTGGTGGTCCCGCACGTCCTGGGCCAGCTTTCCCACCGAGGCGGACACGCTGCTGTCCGTGGCGATCACCTGCCCGGCGAACATCTGCCCGATGATCCCGTAGGCACTTCCGGACATCGGTTGCCCGACCTTCGCGGCGCCGCTGACGTTCTGCGCGATCGTCCCGACACTCTCGGCGTGCGACTGCAGTTCCTCGACGTTCCACATGGCGTGACCACTCATCGCGGGCTCTCCACGATCGCGGCCGGTCGCCAGCCGGCGGGCGGAGGAAGCGACGGGACGGCTCGCGGACCGATCCTCGCGGCGATGATCGCGGCGATCCCGTGCGCCTCGTCGACCGGCAGCACCAGCTGGCGACCTCGCGCCAGCACGATGCGCACGGCGGGCCCGGTCTGCTCCGCCACGGTGAGCTCGCCGAGCTCGGCCCGGGAGATCTCGCCCCACCCGAACGGAGCCTGTCCGTCATCCCCTTGAACAACCACCGCATTGCTCCCCGGGATGACGCCACACTTGATCCCCTCGGGCCGGAACTGGAGCGTGCCAGCCCTGTGCGCGAGCGGAACGTCGAAGGTCACCGGCATACCCGCCAGGTCCGGTGCCAGAGGCCTCAACCAGGCCTGGCGGATGTGGAGGAACTGCCGCCGGACCACCCACGCACCCGCCGCACCCAGCGCCACCCCCGTCGGGAAGACCCATCCCGGAGCATGGCGCCCGTAGGGCACGACGACGATGCCGAGCGGGATCGAGAATCCGGCCACCAGGCCGGCGTTTCCCCACTTGACCGGTTGATACCGCATGACGAGCAGCCAGAACGCCGGCAGGACGAGCCCGAACGTCACGGACAGGATCACTGCTCTGGGCCAGGATCCCGGGCCCAGCTGAAGCCGAACTCCGAGGTACCCCACGGCGACCAGCACTCCACACACCACAAGCAGCCGGGGCGCCGCCGCGTGCCAACGACCGACCTCTCCCGGGCCGGCGAGCATGTCACTCATCGTTCGTTCCACTCGTCACGCGTGGTGTCCGCCTTCTCGTACTGTTTCCACGATTCCTGGGCGGCGTCGAGTGGCAGCCCGCCCGCCTTCTTCATGTCGGCCAGTTGATCGCCCGCCGCTCCCCGGACGTGCCCGGGCGCGGCTGCCCTCGCCCGGTCACCGACGCTGCCCAGCCCCTTGGTGAGATCGTCGATCTTCCCGGCCAGGCCTTCCAGCGCCTTCGCCGACTTCGCCAGCCAGCTGAGCAGCTCGCTGAGCTTCGACGCGAGCTTGGCGGCCAACGCACTGGCTTCCAGGACGATGTCCGCGATGACGACGCCGACAGAACCGCCCAGGGTCGGCACGGCCGTGGCGACGGCCATGAGCAACCTTTCGACGACCTTCGCCACGAAGTCGGCGATCGTGTCCCGGATCAACGCACGCACCGTGCCGACAGCCGCACCCGCGGCGAGCACCTGCTGGGAGAGCTGATCCGCAGCGCCGGCCGCATCGGTGATGGTCTTCGCCTGCTCGGCGGCGGCCTTGCGGTAGGCGTCGGCCGCCTCACCCTGCCAGCCGCTGACCGCGCCCAGGTCCGCCGACCGTTGCTGGGCCGTCTTCTCCAAGGTCGTGGCAACGTTCTGCCAGCTCTTGGCGTGCGCTTCGATCTGGCCCGGATCACCGGCGAGCGCGTCCAGTGGTTCGCGCAGGAAGTCGATGTGCTCGATCAGGTAGCCGACGCCGGCGGACACGGCGGTCTGGAACGGGTCCTTGATCGCACCGAGGGCGCTGAGCGCGTACACGGCGGAGTTGGCCGCGAACTCGCCGCCGCTCTGGGAGCCCCAGACGTCCACCACGTCCGAGACGACACCCGCCCCCTCGGCGACCCCCGGGCCTTCGCTCTCGACGAGCTGGGTGCTCAGCGCCTCAGCCATCGACATCAGGGATCTGGGCGGCAAGGTACCTGCCGGCCTCGGAGTCGCCGAGCAACGGCCCGAGTGCGTCCGCCGACTTCTTCGCGGCGGCCACGTGCGCCGTGCGCACCGCTTCCAGTACGGCCTCGGCCAGCCGGGGCCGACTCAGGTCATCCGCGCGCGACCCGAACGACAGGCTCCGCAGCACGCCCGACGGCGTGACGGTCACGGTCACCGCGCCCATCGCGCCGCTGGCCGTCGCGGTCAGCCCGTCGAGGGCATCCCGAGCCTGCCGTGCCCGCGCGCCGATGTCGGAGACCTTCTGTTCGTAGTCCCTCAGCCATTCAGTCCCACCCATGGCGAAAAGGTTAGGAGGGCCACTCCCGCGCTCGAGGGAAAACGGAAATATTGGTCAGTCGAATGTCAGTGCACCCGCAATCAACAACGCGCCCGCCACCACGAAATCCCACACCCCCACCCCCGAGTGGGTTGCACTTTGCACACCCACGTGCTGCGTCGCACACGTCCGGACATGTGCGACGCAGCACCAAGGTGTGCACAGTCGCCCGAGAAGCCCCGACTCGCGGGTGGGGGCGTGCGAGTCGGACCGTGCCGCTCAGAAGCGGCGGTTCGCCAACACGGGGATCACCTTCCGCGCCGACTCGACCTCCGCCGGATCGATGTCGGCGATCAGCAGGCCGGGGGCCTCGCCGAGCTGGTGCAGGATGTCGCCACGCGGACCGGCGAGCGCGCTCGCGCCGATCCCGGTCGGTGCCTTGCCCGCGCTGCGCCCCACCGTGGTCGGGTCGCCCTGCCCGCAGGCCGCGACGTAGGCCGTCGTGTCCAGCGCCCTGGCGCGGACGAGCAGGTCCCACTGGTCGCGCTTGCCGGGACCCGCGCCCCACGAGGCGGGCGCGACGATCAGCACGGCACCCGCGTCGCCCAGCTTCTGGAACAGGCCGGGGAAACGCAGGTCGTAGCACGTGGTGAGGCCGACCGTCAGCCCGTCGACGGTGATCGTCACCGGCTCGCCGCCCGCGGCGACGGTGTCGGACTCGGCGAAGCCGAACGCGTCGTACAGGTGGATCTTGTCGTAGCTCGCCTCGACGCCGCCGCCGGTGGCGAGCAGCGTGTTGAACACCCGGCCGTCGTCGGACGGGCGGAACATCCCGGCGACCACCGTCACCCCGGCATCGGCGGCGATCTGCCGGACCTTCGACGCCCACGGCCCGTCGAGCTGCTCCGCGACCGGGCCGAGCGGCACCCCGAAGCAGCACATCGCCGCCTCGGGGAACACCACGAGCCGGGCGCCCCGCGCCGACGCGGCGCGCACCTGTTCGGCGATCTGGTCGAGGTTCTCCGAGGGATCCGGGGTGGACACGATCTGAGCCAGGCCGATGCGCACCGGGCGTCCTCCATTCATCGGTGTATACGTATCGTATGCCTACTGTTCGTACGTCCGGGCGAGATCGCGCCCTGCACTACCTGCGCGAGACCGTGCTTGCCGACCCGAACGTACAGGGCACCTTCCTCAACGAGGTCGAGCTCGCCGACCGGATCGGCGTCTCCCGCACCCCGGTCCGGGAGGCGCTGCTGCTGCTCGTCGCCGACGGTCTCGTCGAGATGCTGCCCGGCCGCGGCGCGTACGTGCCACCGCTGACCGGCCGGCAGATCCGTGAGCTGCTGGAGCTGCGCGGCATCCTGGAACGCCATTCCGCGATCCGCGCGCTCGCCGAGAACACCGTGCCGCTGTCCCAGCTGCGCACGCTGCTCATCGAGCAGCGCCGGCTGGCCGAGGACACCGGCGGCGCCGACGGGCTGAACATCGCCACGGCGTTCATCGACCGGGACATGGAGTTCCACCAGGCGCTGATCGACGCCTCCGGCAACACGATGCTGGCCAGGACCTACGCCGGTCTGCGGGTGCGTCAGCGCCGGCTCGGGGTGACCGCGGTGTTCCACTCGGCGCCCCGCAGGCTCGCGGTGTGCACCGAGCACGAACGGATCGTCGATGCGCTCGCCGCATCCGACGAGACCGCGACACTCACCGCGATCGACGATCATCTGACGCTCAGCCTGCGGGTGTTGCTCGAGGCGTGAGCAACTCCTCCTCCGCGCCCGGGTCCGGGTCGCGGCCGAGTGCGAGACCCGCCAGGGTCAGCAGCGACGCCACCAGTACGTACAGCGCGACGGGCACCCAGCTGGCGTAGCTGCCGAGCAGCGCGGCGAATGCCAGCGGAGCGACCGCGCCGCCGAACACACCGGCGATCGTGTAGCCGAGCGAGCTGCCGGTGTAGCGCAGCCGAGGGGTGAACTGTTCGGTGACGAACGCGGCCTGCGGCCCGTACATGAACGAGTGCAGCGCCAGGCCGACGATCACCCCGATGATCAGCATCGGCAGCGAGCCGCCGTCGATCAGCGGGAAGAACACGAACGGCCAGATCGCCGCGCCGATCGTCGCCACCGCGTACAGAAGTCTCCGGTTGACCCGGTCCGACAGCGCGCCGGACAGCGGGATCAGGCCGAGCTGGAACGTGGCGCCGAGCAGCGTCGCGGCGAGCACCTCACCCCGACTGAAGCCGTGTGTGGTGCCGTAGGTCAGGACGAACACGGTGAACAGCGCGTAGGTGACGTCCGGCCCGATCCGGCTCAGGATGGCGGCCAGCAGCCCACGCCACTCGGTGGCGAACACCTCCCTGACCGGCGCGGTCGGCCGCTCACCCGCGGCGCGCAGCGCCTCGAAGACCGGGGTGTCCTCCAGCTTCAGCCGGATCCAGAGCCCGAACGCGACCAGCACACCGGACAGCAGGAACGCCAGCCGCCAGCCCCAGGAGTTGAACGAGGCCTCGGTCAGCGTCGCGGTGAGCACCGCGAGCACACCGTTGGACAGCAGGTTGCCGGCCGGCGGACCGATCTGCGCTGCCGACGACCAGAAGCCGCGGCGTCCCGGTTCACCGAACTCGCTGGACAGCAGTACCGCGCCGCCCCATTCGCCGCCGACCCCGACGCCCTGGGCGAACCGCAGCAGCACGAGCGCGATCGGTGCGGCGACGCCGATGCTCGCGTACCCCGGCAGCAGGCCGATCGCGAAGGTCGCGGCGCCGATCAGCATCAACGTCAGCACCAGGACCTGCTTGCGCCCGATGACGTCGCCGAGCCTGCCGAACACCACTCCACCCAGCGGCCGGGACACGTAGCCGACCGCGTAGGTGGAGAACGCGAGCAGCGTTCCGGTCAGCGGGTCCTCGGCCGGGAAGAACAGCTTCGGGAAGACCAGAGCGGCGGCCGCCGAGTAGACGGCGAAGTCGTACCACTCCAGGGAAGTCCCCGAGAGGCTGGCGAAGAACGCCTTGCGCAGGCTTCGTCGGTCGGTGTCCATCTGTTTATACTTACTGTATACATCAAGCATGCGCAACGTCTGGAGCTCGATGCTGTCCTTCGCCCTGCCCGACGGTTCGACCCGCGAGGTCACCGTGACCACCCTGCTCAACGCCGGATACACGGGCCGCGCCCAGGAGGAGGTCGCGGCGCACGTCGCCGAGCTGGCCGAGCTCGGCGTGCCGGCCCCGTCCGTGACGCCCGCGCTGTACCCGGTCGCCCCGTACCTGGCCGCGCAGACCGAGGGCGTCCCGGCCCAGCACGGCCGCACGTCCGGCGAGGCCGAGTGGGCGCTGGTCATCGGCGACGATCCCGCCGACCCGCTGCTCACCGTCGCGTGCGACCACACCGACCGCGCGCTGGAGGTGCACGGCGTGGCGTGGAGCAAGAACGCGAGCCTCGACGTACTCGGCACCCGCGCCTGGCGGCTCGCCGACATCTCCGGACACCTCGACGCCATCCGGCTGCGCGCCTGGGTCGACTCCGGCGAGCTCATCCAGGACGCCACCCTGGAGGCACTGCTGCCGCCGTCGTACTGGCTCGACGTACTGCGCTCGCGCGACCTGCTGAAGCCCGGCACGGTACTTCTGTCCGGCACCGTGGCGATGCTGGCGGGCGTCGACCAGTTCAGCGACCGCTGGCGGGTGGAGCTGTCCGACCCGACCACCGGCGACACTCTCGACCTCGCCTACACGGTCGCTCAGCTGCCGGAGCCCATCGGCTGACGAGGGGCGTAACGGCACTAGCCTGCCTCGGTCACGGGATGTGCACGCCGCCCCACTGGCGCGACCCACAAACACCCCATCGTGCCTACGGAGATCGGCGGCGAGAGCGTCGACGCCCTCGGAAGGACGACTCCGAGATCGTCCTGATCGCCCGTCGTTCCGCCTGATCTCACCCTGTCAGCTGCGCAGCCAACGAACGGGTTGTCGTGGCGCGGTCTTCCCAATAGCGCAGTTCCGCGTAGGTGACCAGGAAGACAGCGGGCACGACCACCATGGCCGGAATCAACAAGACTGCCTGAAGGATTGCCGCGATCACCACACCGATACTGAGTTGCCCGGTGAAGCCCGTGAGGGACAGCAGCCCCATCACCAGACGATCGACGAGCTGGCTGTATGCGACGTAGATGAGTCCAGCGACCAACAGTCG
The DNA here is from genome assembly GCF_000429025.1 of Actinospineispora spinosispora DSM 44797. GTDB lineage: Bacteria > Actinomycetota > Actinomycetes > Mycobacteriales > Pseudonocardiaceae > Pseudonocardia > Pseudonocardia spinosispora. The sequence continues at coordinate 82,244 of NZ_KE386836.1, read as the reverse complement.
CCCGCAGCTGGCCCAGAACCGTCCCTTGATCAAGACGAGGCAGCGTCGGACACCGCCGCCCTCGATCATCACGACAGCAGGCAACGTGGCCGCGGCGGCCACTGCCACGGAAAGCATGAGAAGCGCGCCCAGAATCGCGCCGATTCCGGCGAGCGGCGCGCTGTTGAGCAGCAGCCCGGGAAGTATGGGAAGGCCGAGCGCCACGACCATGACCAGTCCGGCGAGCAGCCCCCAGCCGATGAACGCTCCGACCCGATCACGGGAGTACAACAGCCCTTGGGCGATCGTGCTCGGCTGGCCGTTGGCATAGCGAACGAGCACGAACAGCGCCGCACCCACGAAAGCGGCGCCGACCGCGGCGAACAACAACGCAGAGATCAACAACGTAACCGCCAGCTGCCCTCCGAGCGCCCAGAAGACGGTCACCAGCTCGCCAGCACTGGACAGGGTTCCGGCTTCCGTGAAGGTGCGGTCGATCTCCTCAGAGTTCGGCATGCTTGCGACGAGCGCGACGATGTAGGCCGCCACCAAGACAGCTACGAGTGCGGCAGCCGGAACCAGACGGGCGAAGTTGCGGCGAGATAACGCTACAACGCGCTGAAACCACCCGCCGAAATCCAGTGATACAAGCGGATCAGTTAACATCTCGACACCTTCTCGACCCATTAGGGGCATTCAATTTTTCCGCCAGCTCGAACTACGTTCTTCATACTCAGCGTGAACTCGCTCAAGATACCGTCGCCAACGAAGCTCAATACCCTCCACCCCTGGTATTTCAGAGTCGCCTGGCGGCATGAACCCTATAAGGCCACGAATCTCATCCGGATACTCGAAGTCTGCCCACAACATCTCGATGACTCTGAGCGGGTCAGCGTACTCTGACCGATTCTCCCAAATCCAGAACAGAGCCAGGTACAACCAGTATCTCGCCCTACACTCGACCGACTCGTCCGAATCTTGCAGCTCGTCCACCAGATCATCCACCCGCTGGATTTCATCTGACAGCAGCAAGGCCAATTCTTCCTCTGCGGGCGACAGAGGAGCCTCATTCTTATACTTGGCGAGCGCGATCTCTATGGCATCTCGCCTACTCAGCCAGCCCTCTGATAGCCCGTATCCGATTTCAGCGCCGGTAGGATAGCCGTGCGTAATAGCAAAAGAAGACTCAATCTGCAAGTGAACCAGTCTGCTCATCGAACGTTCGGCTTCCCGTTGATACCGCCACCCCTAACAAACGTTGAATGCGTGAGTTCCCCTCTATCATTGACCATCCATTCGAAACGACCGGGAGTGCCATTCAGCTCACCTGGCTTCTGCACCAATGTGTACTCCCGCCCATCTCCTCCCGTCGTTCGAAATACCGACCCGTGAGAGGAAATATCGTCTACGGCGAAGGCTGCAGATCGATGGTCCGCATCACTCTTGCGCGCAGATCCTACAGGATTGGCCTCCTTGATCAGTTGCTGCGCCTGCGCAGGCGTAGGCAGAGCCCCAGTAGGGGACGTTGGCGGTTCCCCAGGGCGAGCGCCACCGCTTTCAGGAGTCTCGCCCGGCCTTCCGGCCGCTCTTACTCCAGGGAGCTGATCAGCTGCCTTTACGCCATCTTCAACGACCTCTTCACCCTTGCGGAGATCCTTGGCAGCAGTGACACCTTTACCGATCAGCTTTCCACCGGTGGTTACCCACTTGCCTCCGGGCACAATCGCCGCAGCAGCAATGCCCGCATCGAGGTAATTTCCTTCGGCCGTATACCAGGCAGCATTGACACTAGCTGCGGGAACGTTGGCGCCTGGGATGAAGCTGATGCCGTCGAGAACTAAATGTCCGGCGTCGTCCCAGCCGAAGCCGTCATCGACTGCGGCTCCAGAATTGCAACCCTTGGTCGGGTCGACACAACCTCCGCCGTCCCGTGCCGGTGGTGCCGGTTTCGGAGCACAACCGGGAGCACCCGGCACACACCCCTCCGTACCTTGCCCCTGCGGAGCGGCATCAGGAACCGGGGGTGCGGCAGGTGCCGCCGACGGCTGGGTGCCGTTCTGCGGCACGGTGCCGGGTTTCTGCGGAACAGCCGCCCTGGTCGGGTCCCCTAGCGGCGGTGGCGGGGCGGCCCTCGCCGACTCGACCGGGTGCTGCGGCACACTGCCCTTCGCCGGGTCGTTGGTCGGTCGCTGCCCGACACCGGTTTCTTTCTTGTCCGCTGACGAGCCGGTGTCGGTGGACGGCTTCGGCTTTTCAGGGCCTGCATCCGGGGTGGTGGGTGAGCTGTCCTTGCCGGAGTTTCCGGTTCCGCCGTTGTCTGGCTTGGCACGCGGTCCGGCCGGGACCTGCCCTCCGGGATCGTTGTCGCCGCCTCCTGGACCACCACCGGGATCAGCGGACACGTGCAGCGAAGCCACCGCCGCGGACAGATGCACGCCACCGACGCTCGACGCCTGCTGGGGAACGGCCGAGCCCACCAGCGCAGCCGCCACCGCGCAGGACACCGACGCCGCACCCCACCGAACAGTGAACCTGGACAATGACCGGCCATGCCCGTTCCTGGTCGACTTCATCGACAGCTCCCCCCACGCAAGCACCAGCTCCGATATCAGAGATAGCGTAGTCGAGCGACCGGCATCCTCGTGGCGAAAACGGAAATGGTGAAGAGGAGCAATCAGCCAGCTTGCCTCGAGCTCGGCCGCTGTATGCCAACGCCCGTTGAGGCCGGAAGCAGCAGAGCCGCCTCGCCTCGCAGAGCTTCATGTCGTGTCGCAGATACTGCAGTGTCTGCGACACGACATCAGGGGCTGCGAAGTGCCTGAGAAGCTCCCCGGCGCGGGCCGCGCACCGCCGGTCGTGAGTGGTACGGGCGCCTATAGGCGCCCGTACCACTCACGAGGGTTCTAGACGGCTGCCTTCAGGGACTTGCCGACCGTCAGGCCGCCACCGGCGTTGTCGAGCAGCGAGCTGCCGCCGTCGACGCGGACCGTGTCACCGTCGGTGATCTCGCCGGCCAGCAGCGCCTTCGCCAGCGCGTCGCCGATCGCGGTCTGGACCAGCCTGCGCAGCGGACGTGCGCCGTACAGCGGGTCGAAACCGTTCATCGCCAGCCACTCGCGCGCGGAGTCCGACACGTCGAGGGTGAGCCGGCGCGCCGAGAGACGCTTGGCCAGCTGGGCGAGCTGGATGTCGACGATGTGCACGAGCTCCTCGGTCGACAGCGCCTCGAAGACGACGATGTCGTCGAGCCGGTTCAGGAACTCCGGCTTGAAGTGGCCCCGCACGACCCGCAGCACCGCCTCCTTGCGCGCGGCCAGGTCCTGCTCCGCGCTGTCGAACAGCACCTGCGTGCCGAGGTTCGAGGTCAGCACCAGGATCGTGTTGCGGAAGTCGACCGTGCGGCCCTGGCCGTCGGTCAGCCGTCCGTCGTCGAGCACCGCGAGCAGCACGTCGAACACGTCGGGGTGCGCCTTCTCGACCTCGTCCAGCAGCACCACGGTGTACGGACGCCGACGGACCGCCTCGGTCAGCTGACCACCCTGGTCGTAGCCGACGTACCCGGGGGGCGCGCCGACCAGCCGGGCGACGCTGTGCTTCTCGCTGTACTCCGACATGTCGATGCGGACCATGGCCCGTTCGTCGTCGAACAGGAACTCGGCGAGCGCCTTGGCCAGCTCCGTCTTACCGACACCGGTCGGGCCGAGGAACAGGAACGAGCCGGTCGGACGGTTCGGGTCGGCGACACCGGCCCGTGCCCTGCGCACCGCGTCGGACACCGCGCGCACCGCCTCGGTCTGACCGATCACCCGGCGACCCAGCTCCTCCTCCATGCGCAGCAGCTTGGCCGTCTCCCCTTCGAGCAGCCGCCCGGCGGGGATGCCGGTCCACGCCGACACGACGTCTGCCACATCATCGGGGCCGACCTCCTCCTTGAGCATGAGCTCTTCCTTCTTCGCCGACAGTGCGTCGGCGGCGGCGAGCTCCTTCTCCAGCTGCGGGATCCGGCCGTAGCGCAGCTCCGCGACGCGACCGAGGTCACCGTCGCGTTCCGCGCGCTCCGCCTCGCCGCGCAGGCCCTCCAGCTGTTCCTTCAGCTCACGGGAGGACTCGATCGCGGTCTTCTCGTTCTGCCAGCGGGCGGTCAGCGCGGACAGCGCCTCCCGCTTCTCGGCCAGCTCGGCACGCAGCGCGGTGAGCCGCTGTGCCGACGCCGGGTCGTCCTCCTTGGCCAGCGCCATGTCCTCGATCTCCAGGCGACGCACCGAACGCTCCACCTCGTCGATCTCGACGGGACGCGAGTCGATCTCCATGCGCAGCCGGGACGCGGCCTCGTCGATCAGGTCGATCGCCTTGTCCGGCAGGAAGCGGGCGGTGATGTAGCGGTCGGACAGCGTCGCGGCGGCGACCAGCGCGGTGTCGGTGATGCGCACACCGTGGTGCACCTCGTAGCGCTCCTTGAGCCCGCGCAGGATGCCGACACTGTCCTCGACGGACGGCTCGCCGACGAAGACCTGCTGGAACCGGCGTTCCAGTGCCGGGTCCTTCTCGATGCGCTCGCGGAACTCGTCGAGGGTCGTCGCGCCGACCATGCGCAGCTCACCGCGCGCCAGCATCGGCTTGATCATGTTGCCGGCGTCCATCGCGCCCTCGCCGGACGCGCCCGCGCCGACGATCGTGTGCAGCTCGTCGATGAACGTGACGACCTCACCGGCCGAGTCGGTGATCTCCTTGAGGACGGCCTTGAGCCGCTCCTCGAACTCGCCCCGGTACTTCGCGCCGGCCACCATCGAGCCGAGGTCGAGCGAGACGACCCGCTTGCCCTTCAGCGACTCCGGCACGTCACCGGCGACGATGCGCTGCGCGAGGCCCTCGACGATCGCGGTCTTGCCGACGCCGGGCTCACCGATCAGTACCGGGTTGTTCTTGGTGCGCCGGGACAGCACCTGCACGACCCGGCGAATCTCGGTGTCCCGGCCGATCACCGGGTCCAGCTCGCCCTTGCGGGCGCGCTCGGTGAGGTCGACGCCGTACTTTTCGAGCGCCTGGTAGGTGCTCTCCGGGTCGGGGGTGCTGACCCTGGTGGAGCCGCGCACCTTGGTGAACGCCTCCTTGAGCGCGTCCTCGGTGGCGCCGCCCCGCTGCAGCAGCTGGCCGACCGCGTCGCGGCCGGAGGCGAGACCGACGAGCAGGTGCTCGGTCGAGACGTACTCGTCGCCCATCTCCGTGGCGAGGCGCTGCGCGGTGCTCAGCGCGGCGACCGCGTCCCGGTTCAGCTGAGGTGCGCTGACCGTCGCTCCGGCGGCCGACGGCAGCCGGTTGCCGAGCTGGGTCAGCTCGGCGCGCACAGCGGCCGGGTCGGCGCCGACAGCTTCGAGCAGCGGCACGGTGATGCCGTCGGCCTGCGCGAGCAGCCCACCGAGCAGGTGGCTGGGGCCGACGTCCGGGTTGCCCGCGAGGGTCGCGGCCTGCACCGCGGCGGACACGGCCTGCTGGGTCTTGGTGGTGGGGTTGAACGAGTCCATCCTCGCTGCTTCCTCCCGTTGATCCGATGTTCGTTTCGGGCGCCACCGACCGTCCCAGTGTGCCCGTCGATAGGGATAACGTCAGGAAACTTGAGTCTGTTCCGCTCAACCTTGAATTGGTGGCCTCACGACGACAACCAGCGGATTCGACGGGGACGCTGCTCGGAGGATGGACTGGGACGCAACGGGCGGGCCGTGCCGGTGCCGGTCAGCAGGTGCGTGGTCGACGGGAAACGGTTCCGCTCGGCCTGCTGACGGACCGAGGCCTCGCGCTGCACGTACTGGCGCTGCGCCGGGATCGGCAGCGTGGGCGGGGACGGATCCGGGTACGGCCGGCGGACCGGTTCGACTCTGGCACCGAAGTAGTCGCCGCCCTTGCGCGCCGGGTCGTCGGTGCCCCAGTCGCGCTTCTCGTGCACCCGCGCCATCCGGGGGATGTGCTTGCGGCAGTGGATGTACGCCTCGACGACCTCGATGACCACCCACCGCTCGGCCTGCCTGCCCCGGGTCGGGTCCTGAGGCAGGTCGGGATGCAGGAACCGCAGCGCGTCGTCGCTCAGGATGCGCGCCCGGCCGTTGACGTGCAGCCCGATCAGGTCCCGCTCGAAGTCGACCAAAAGCAGCCCGACGTGCGGGTTCTCGGTGATGTTCGCCAGGCTCGCGTGCACGCCGTTGCCCCGGTACTCCGGATAGGCGACATGCCGGTCGTCCAGCACCTGGAGAAACCCGGGGGGACCGGCGCGCAGTGACGAGTCACACTCCCCGGACGCATCCGAGGTCGACAGGAACATCATCTCCATGCGCCCGATGAACTCGATCATCGACGGCAGCAGCCGGTCGCACATCTGATCCTCGTAGAACCTCGCCGCCCGACCCTCGGTGCCCAGCTTGCGCTGTAACGCACGCTCGCCGGCAGATCCCGCCTGGGTAACAGCGTCGTCACGGATAGTGACCGATTGGGGAGTCGAGTCGAACGGCACACCCCATACGGTGCCAGACGCAATCAAGTCGTGACGCTTCAGGCGCCGAAGGGCTACCCTCAGCGGTCGACGGACACGGTCAGCTACTACGATTCCCCCCGGACGTTACCCACACGAGTGAAGGGCACAGTGATCGCCCAGTGAGTCGTTCTATGGTCGCTAAGACGGGCGGGCAGTACGTGCTGTGCCGACGTGTTGACCGACCGTCGCCGCTTCCCGAGGAGAGAGCCCGCCCCCGACCATGAGCGCCGAACCGATTCTGACGGACCTGCCCCCGATCCGGCCCACCCCCGCACGGGCCAACGAAATGGTCACCCTCATCCGGTCCAGCTTTGCCGAGGTGGAGGACCAGGCCATCGAGATGGCCAAGCACTTCTACGGCGTCCTGTTCGGGATCGCCCCCGAGACCAGGGAGCTGTTCCCGGCCAACATGGAGGTACAGCGCAGCCGCCTGCTGCGCGCGCTCGTGCACGTGGTGCAGATGGTCGACCAGCCCGACGACCTCGTGCCGTTCCTGTCCCAGCTGGGTCGCGACCACCGCAAGTTCGGCGTGATGACCAGGCATTACAACGCGGTGGGCACCGCGCTGCTGAGCGCCATCGCGCACTACCTCGGCCCCGGCTGGACTCCTCGGGTCCAGGCCGCATGGACCGAGGCGTACGGCATCATCTCGCACGCCATGCGCACGGCGGCCGAAGCCGACAAGGGGCCGGCGTCCTGGCTCGGCCGGGTCATCGGGCACCGCAGGCTGAGCTGGGACGTGGCGATGGTCCAGGTCCAGACCGGCGCGCCGATCCCGTACCGGCCCGGGCAGTACCTGAGCGTCGAGACCCCCCGTCGGCCTCGCCTGTGGCGCTACCTGTCACCGGCGAACGCGCCGCGCGAGGACGGCATCATCGAGTTCCACGTACGCGCCGTCCAGAACGGCTGGGTCAGCCGCGCGATCGTCGCGCACAGTGAACGCGGCGACACCTGGCGGATCGGGCCGCCGATGGGTCGGCTCGGGGTGGACCGCAAGTCCGGGCGGGACCTGCTCATGGTCGCGGGCGGCACCGGGATGGCGCCGATCAAGTCGATCCTGGAGGACATGGCGCAGTACGGGGAGAACCCGCGCGCCGAGGTCTTCATCGGCGGCCGCCGCTGGGAGGACCTGTACGACTTCGACAGCCTTCGTCAGCTGTCCTACACCAACCCGTGGCTCAACGTGGTCCCGGTGGTCGAGGACGACGAGGGCATCTCCGGCGCCGAGCACGGCACGCTGGCCGATGTCGTCACCCGTTACGGCGCGTGGAAGGACCACGATGTCCTGGTCTGCGGCTCGCCCGGGATGATCCGCGCAACGGTGTCCCGGATGCTGGTGGCCGGCACGCCCCTGGACCAGATCCGCTACGACCCGTTCACGATGGACTAGGACCTCGTGAGTGGTACGGGCGCCTCGGGGCGCCCGTACCACTCACGAGTGTCGACCCTGAGGTGTCGGTTCAGCGCGGGGTGGCCACGCGAAGTCCCGCTGTGCGTGCCGCCTCGGCGAGGCGGCGATCGTAGGTGACGAACTCGAGGTCGGGATGAGCCAGCTCGAACGCGCTGACCAGGTGGATCGCGTCGAGGGTCCGCACCATCGGCTGCGTGAGCGCACCGGCCTTCACCAGCAGAGCCTTATTGATATCGATCTTCCGGACGCCACTGAGCAGGTCCTCTGCCTCCGCAAGATCGTCGGCGAGCTCGACCTCGTCGATCAACCGACCTTGATCAGTGTGATGCACCCGCCTGACCACCCTGGTCAGCTCTGCCCGCGCAATTTCAGAAGTGAAGACAGGCACTTCCGCACGCTCGTCGAACCAACTCCGCAACGCGGGCGACTCAGCTTCTTCTCGAACCAGCTTCACCAGTGCGCACGAGTCGACGTAGATCACGCGCGCTCGTCATTACGCATCTGCTCGAGCGTCTCGCTCAGCGGGGGAAGGTGAGCTCGGCGCGGACGCGGTCCTCGGCCTGCGAGGCCGCCCGGCCGCTCTGCCGGGTGCACGAGTCCCTGGGCCGTGAGCTCCTCGATCCGCTGTTCGGCCGGAGTCGCCGGCACCAGCCAACCGACCAGCCGACCGCCGCTGGTGACCTTGCCGACCGCGCCCGCCGCCGCGAGCTCGGCGATCACTTTGCCGGCGTTCCGCAGCTCACGGATTGCCACCTCGTGCTCAGCTCCGCGCTGCGCGGGCACCGCAACGTCATCCGACATGTGCGGCAGTATAGTGCCGCCGTCAGACGCGGTAATCCAACTGTCGGTCGTCTTACCAGGTGCGGGCCTCGTGGACCAGGTGGTTGTGGATGGTCGCCAGGTGCGGGTCCGAGGCCGGTGCGGTCCGGGTTGCCAGGAACAGGGTGTTGATCGGCGGGACGGCCGGTTCCAGGAGTGGGACGAGTGCGCCTGATCGCAGCTCATCGGCGCACAGGTAGCGCGGCAGGACCGTGACACCCGCGCCGGCGACGGCCGCCGCGAGCACACCGCGCAGGTCGGGAAGGACCAGCGCGGCCATGCGGGTCAGGCGGGATTCGAACACCGTGCGCCAGTAGCGGCGCAGCAACGGCAGGTCCTCCGCGTAAGCCAGCAACGGGACGTCGGCGAGCTGGCTGGGACCGCGCTCGGCCACATCCAGCCGCCGCGCCCAGCTCGGAGCCGCGACCAGGACGAACTCCTCGTCGGTCAGTGGTGTGGCGTGCACCGTGCGTCCTCGCGGGCGGACCGTCGACAGCACGAGATCGAACCGGCCCGCGACCAGTCCGCTCAGCAGTTCGTCGGCGAGACCGGTGGTGACCCGCAGCTGCAGGCCGCTCGCCACCAAGGACGCCAACGCCGGCATCACCCGGGCCGTGATCAGTTCGGCCGGTCCGGCCAGGTGAACGGGTCTGGCGAACTCGCCCGCCGTCGCACCGCGTTCGGCGACCTTCGCCAGCGCGTCGATGTGCGGGCCGACCTTCGCGGCCAGCTCGTCGGCGACCGGCGTGGGTGCGACGCCCCTCGGCAAACGTTGGAACAGCTGCTGATCCAGCTGTTTCTCCAGCGCGCGCAGCTGTGTCGTGACGGTCGGCTGGGACAGCCGCAGCTGCTCGGCGGCGCCGGTGAGGGTGCCCGCGCGGTACACCGCGAGGAAGGTGCGTAGCAGCGAGAGATCCACTGCCATAGTTTCCCCTATGGATGAGCCATAGAGAACGTATTGGTGACCGGACGTCGACGAGCCTAACGTCGAATCCGTGACCACAAGAATCCTCATCGCGTTGACCAGCCACGACCGACTCGGCGACACCGGCAGATCCACCGGCTTCTACGTTCCGGAAGCCGCCCACCCGTGGAAGGTGTTCAGCGAGGCCGGCTACACCGTCGATCTTGTGTCGGTACAGGGTGGCGCCCCGCCCCGGGACGGCCTCGACAGCGCCGACCCGATCCAGGGCGAGTTCCTCGCCGACCCCCGGATGAGCGCGCAGCTCGCTGCGACACCGCGCCCGGCCGATGTGGACCCGGCCGAGTACGACGCGCTCTTCTACGCGGGCGGGCACGGCACGATGTGGGACTTCCCGGACGACAAGGCCCTGGCCGCGCTCGCCCGGGACATCTACGAGGCGGGCGGCGCGGTGGCGGCGGTGTGCCATGGTCCGGCCGGTCTGGTGAACGTCACCCTGTCCGACGGTTCGTACCTCGTCGACGGCAGGACCGTGTCGGCGTTCACCGACGCCGAGGAGGGCGCGGTCGGCATGACCGAGGTCGTGCCGTTCCTGCTGCAGTCCACGCTCCAGGCACGCGGCGCCACGCACACCGGCGCCCCGAACTTCCAGCCGCACGTTGTCGTCGACGACCGTCTGGTGACCGGTCAGAACCCCGCGTCGGCGCGAGGCGTGGCCGAGGCGGTCGTCGCGGTGCTGGCCGGGCGGTAGTGGTCCGGCCGTGGCGGGGCGGGGAGTTCGCCGCCCTGGCTGCGGTCGATGACCGTTGGTGCCGGGTGAACGAGTGGCCGTGGCCGCTCATGTCGGCCTGCTGTGGCCGTTGTTGCGGAGTGAAGCGGTGGCCGGGCGGGTGGAGTTCGCGCCCGTGGCCGCGGGTGGTGCCGTGGCCGCATGGCCGGCGCGTGGGCGGGTGGGGTTCGAGCCCTCGCTGGTCCGGCGACCGCGGCGATCGGGTGTCAGCTGTGGGCGAGTTCCAGTACGTCGGCGAGCAGGGTGAGGGATTCGTCGAGGGTGCGGTGCTCGCCTTCGGTGAGCTCCGGCGTGATGGCGACCTCGGCGACGCGGCGCTGCAGGTCGCGCAGCTGGTCGATCCAGACCGAGGGCGCGTGCGGCACCAGGGTGTCGATCCTGGTGTGCAGCTCCCAGGACAGACGGTGCAACGGCAGGTCGTCGCGGCGGTAGTGGGCGAGCGTGTCGCGGATTCCGTCGGAGATGAAGCGGACGCAGATGTTCATGGGTTTCAGCCGTTTCGAATGCGGGGTGCACTCGACACACGAACCGATCCGCGGTGTCCTCGACCTCGGCGTCGGTAACAACGAGGGAGGCTGACCTGCGGAAACGGTGTGAATCGAGCACAGCGATAAGCCAGGGAAGGAAAACACCTGGTCTCCGCGGTCAGATTCACACCGAGACCTCACATTGCGGGCTCATCCGGCGTCAGTGGACGTGTTCACACCGAGGCGTTCAGAACGCGCGCCAAGAACCTAGCCGATGATCACGGGTCGCGTCAAAGGAACGGACTACTTTCTGCATGAAGGATCAGGCACCCATGACCTCGTTGGGGCCTGGAGCGGGTCGGGCGGGGGCAGTTGGGTGGCGGGCCGGTCGAGTTCCGCTGTCATGACATCCTTCGCGTCGAACACGGCCGGTTCCGTGAGTGCTCGGTGTTGTCCTCGGACATCTCCGAGCTGCTGACGCCCTGAACGCTGGCCACCGATAATAAGGACAAGCGGTGAGTGAGCAGATGGCCGTCGGCCGGCCGGCCGACGAGCGGCCACGGTCCGGGCGGGTGACCGGCGCGTTGTTCGGTGTCGCGGTCGTGGCCACCGCAGTCGTGCTGTGGAGTCCGGTGGTGCCGATCGGTTCGCCGGCTCTGGCCGCGTACCCGGGGTTCGCCCAGCTGACCGCGTTCCGGCTGCCGTTGGCCGTCGCCGTGGCCGCGTCCGGGTTGGTGTTGCTGCCGCTGGCTCACGTCCGGGTGTGGGGTCTGGTGTTCGTGATGGTGGGGCTCTCGCCGCTGCCGCAGATTCTGCCCCGGGCGTTCGGGCATCCGGCCGAGGCGCCGGCCGGCGCGAGCACGCTGACCGTGTTGAGCATCAACGTTCTCGCCAGTGGCGCCGACCCGGCCGAGATCGCGCGGCTCGCCGTCGAACGCCGGGCCGATGTCGTCTCGTTGCCGGAGGCGTCCATGGCGTTCGCCGCCTCGGTCGGTGAGCGGGCCGCCGTCCTGGGGGTCGAGTACCAGCGAGCCACCGACAACCCGAGCGCGACCAGCAGCCCGTTCGCCACGTCGCTGTTGGTCCGGCGGGAGCTGCGGCCGGAGTTCACCGTGGCGCGGATTCCGTCGCACCTGGGCTCGGTGACCGCCGTCGCGCAGACCCCGGCGGGCCCGGTGCGGGTCGCAGCGGTGCACAACTTTCCGCCGCTGCCCGGTCACGAGGATTCCTGGCGGGACGACCATCAGCCGCTGGCGCGACTGTGTGGCCGGTCCGGCCCGATGATCCTGGCCGGCGACTTCAACTCGACGCTCGACCACCCTCCGCTGCGTTCACTGCTCGACGCCGGCTGTGCCGATGCCGCCGCGACGGTCGGGGCCGGTCTGCACGGCACCTGGCCCAGCGTGCTGCCGGCGTTCCTGAGCGCGCCGATCGACCATGTCCTGCTCGCCGGCGGGGCCGGGCCGGTCACCGCGTTCGACGTGATCATGGTGTCCGGCCCGGACCATCGGGGGCTGCTCGCCACGATCGCGCTCGCTCGATAAGCGTGCTGGGACGACCGACTCGGTGTGCTGACAACCCCGACTCGCGCGGCGGAATCCAGCGACTCGCGCGGCGGAATCTAGCGACTCGCGGGTGGGGGGACCGGGCGCTGGGCCTCTCCCGTGTAGCCGGCCAGGGGGCGGATCAGGGCGTTGGCGGCGGCCTGTTCCACGATGTGCGCGGTCCAGCCGGTGATCCTGGCCATCACGAAGATCGGGGTGAAGGTCGGGATGTCGAAGCCCATCAGGTGGTACAGCGGGCCGGCCGGGTAGTCCAGGTTCGGGTGCAGGCCCTTCTCCCGCAGCATCGCCGAGGCCAGCACCTGGTAGGTCGCCAGCAGATCGGTGCGACCGGACAGGGTGGCGACGCGTTGCAGCTCGGCGCGCAGCGTCGGCACGCGGGAGTCACCCCATTTGTAGACGCGGTGCCCGAACCCCATGATCTTCTTCTTCGACGCGAGCGCGTCGGCCAGCCACAGCTCCGCATGGTCGGCGTCGGTGATCTCGGACAGCATGTGCATGACGGCTTCGTTCGCGCCGCCGTGCAGCGAGCCCTTCAGCGCGCCGATGCCGGCGACCACCGCGCTGTACAGGTCGGACAGCGTCGAGGTGACGACGCGCGCGGTGAACGTCGAGGCGTTGAAGCTGTGCTCGGCGTACAGCACGAGCGACACTTCGAAGGCGCGCACGATCTCCGGGTCCGGCACCGTGCCGAAGCACATGTGGAAGAAGTTCTCCGAGTAGCCGAGATCGGGCCTGGGCTGGATCGGGTCGAGGCCGTGGCGGCGGCGCTGGTCGAGCGCGACGACCGTGGGCAGCGTGGCCAGCAGGCGCAGCGACTTGTCGTGGTTGGCGGCCGTGTCGTCCTCGGCCGGGTCCTGCGCGCCGAGCCAGCTGACGGCGGTGCGCAGCACGTCCATCGGGTGGCAGGTGTCGGGCAGCCGCAGCAGCAGCGACGACAGGCCCCGGTCGATCGGGCGCAGTGCCCGTTCGCGTTCGGACAGCGCGTGCAGCTCGCGGGCGGTCGGCAGCTCCCCGGTCCACAGCAGGTGCGCGACCTCCAGGAACGAGCACTGCGCGGCGAGCTCACCCACCGGGTAGCCGCGGTAGGTCAACGAGTTGGTCTCCGGGTTGACCCGGGAGATCTCGGTGGTGTCCACGACGACACCGGCGAGGCCGCGCTTGATCTCCGGAGCAGTGGTTGTGGTCATCGAAGGTGTCCTTTCAGAACAAGCCGCGGGTGGCGAGCGGGCGCTGACCGTTCGGGACGGCGAGGGTGAGTTCGCCGAGCTCCTCGGCGGACAGCTCGGGCAGTCGCTGCGCGGCGGCGAGGAAGCGGTCCTGCTCGGCTGCCTCGACGACGCCGTCGGCGAGACCTCGGAACTTGGCGACGTACTGCTCACGGCCGAACGGGCGGGCCCCCAGCGGGTGCGCGTCGGCCATGGCGATCTCGTCGGTGATCGTGGAGCCGTCGGCGAACTCGACGACGACCCGGCCGCCGAACGCCTTCTCCCCCGGATCGGTCGAGTGGTAGCGGCGCGTCCACTCCGGGTCCTCGACCGTCGAGATGGCGTGCCACAGCGCGGTCGTCGTCTCGTCGACCGCACGCACCGGCGGGTAGGACCGGTCGTGGTGGAACTGCCCGTCCAGCAGCGCGACGGCGAAGATGTACGGGATCGAGTGGTCGAGGGTCTCCCGGCTGGCCGACGGGTTGTACTTCTGCGGGTCGCCCGAACCCGAGCCGATCACCTGGTGGGTGTGGTGGCTCGTGTGGATGACTATCGATGTCACAGCCCGGCCGGCGATCCGGGGACCGAGGCGCCGTGCCAGGTCGATCAGCGCCTGGCTCTGGTACTCGGCGGAATGTTCCTTCGTGTAGGTCGCCAGAATGCCCCGGCACGGCTCGCCCGCTTCCGGCAGCGACACCGTGTATCCGGCGTCGGGGCCGTCGAGCAGCCAGGCGATGACACCGTCCTCGCCCTCGTAGATCGGCGCGGGCGCACCCTGGCCGAGCATCGCGCGGTCGACCGCCTCGATGGCGATCTTGCCGGCGAACGCCGGGGCGTAGGCCTTCCAGCTGGAGATCTCGCCCTTGCGGGACTGGCGGGTCGCGGTCGTGGTGTGCAGCGCCTGGCCGATCGCCTGGAAAGTCACCTCGGTGGGCAGCCCGAGCAGCGCGCCGATGCCGGCGGCCGCCGACGGGCCGAGGTGCGCGATGTGGTCGATGCGGTGCGCGTGCAGGCAGATGCCGGTCACCAGCGCGACCTGGATCTCGTACGCCACGGCGATCGCCCTGGTCAGCGTCGCGCCGTCAGCGCCGGTGTGCTGGGCGGCGGCGAGCAGCGGCGGGATGTTGTCGCCGGGGTGTGAGTAGTCGGCCGCCAGGTAGGTGTCGTGGAAGTCCAGCTCGCGGACCGCGACGCCGTTGGCCCAGGCCGCCCATTCCGGCGAGACCCGCACCGAGCCCGCGCAGCCGAACAGGGTCGCACCGGCCCTGCCGCCGGGGGCCGGGTGCCGCAGCGCCTGGGCACGAGCCGCGAGTACCGGCGCCCTGCCGATCGAGGCGAGCGCGACGCCCGCGTTGTCGATCACCCGGTTGATCACCATGTCGGTGACGTCGGCCGGTGGGCCGACCGGGCGGGTAGCGACCTCGGCGATCTTCCAGGCCAGCTGGTCCTCCCGGGCCGGGTTCTCCTCGCTGCGATGGACCCGCACCTTGTGGTCGATCATGGTGCGCTCCTCCTCCTTCGTCTGTGGGTGTCGTGAGTGCCGAGTGGTCCTATAGCAACCCTCAGCACTCACGGGGTGGGGTAGGCGTGGAAACCTCGGCCGGTCTTGCGGCCGTACAGGCCGGCCTCGACCATGCGGCGCAGCAGCGGCGGCGGTGCGTACAGCGGCTCACGGTGCTCGGCGTACATCGACTCGGCGATCGCGGACACCGTGTCCAGCCCGATCAGGTCGGCCAGGCGCAGCGGTCCCATCGGGTGGGCGCAGCCGAGCGTCATGCCGGAGTCGACGTCGGCGGCGGAGGCGAAGCCGGACTCGACCATGCGGATCGCGGCGAGCAGGTAGGGCACCAGCAGCGAGTTGACCACGAACCCGGCGCGGTCACCGGCGCTGATCGTCTGCTTGCCGAGGACCTTCGTGACGAACGCCTCGACGCGGTCCCTGGTCCGGGGGCTGGTGGTGAGCGAGCTGACGACCTCGACGAGCGGCAGCACCGGGACCGGGTTGAAGAAGTGCAGGCCGATGACGTTGCCCGGCCGGTCGGTCACGGTGCCCAGCTTCATGATCGGGATCGAGCTGGTGTTGGACGCGATGATCGCCGAGGGGTCGGTGAGCGCCTTGTCCGCGCGCCGCACGACCTCGGTCTTGACCTGCTCGTCCTCGACGACCGCTTCGATCACCAGCTGACGGTCGGCCAGCTCGTCCAGGTCGGTGCCGAACCGAAGCCGCCACGCGGCCTTCTCGCGTTCCGCCGCGCTGAGCTTGCCGCTGCGCATCGCGCGGTTTAGCGAGGACAGCACCCGGTCGCGTCCGGACTCGAGCGCGATCTGGTTCTCCTCGACGACCAGCACGTCACACCCGGCACGGGCGCATACCTCGGCGATGCCCGCGCCCATCTGCCCGGCGCCGACCACGCCCACCTTCTCGATCTGACTCACTCGTTCTCCCTGGTCAGGACCCGTGAGTGGCGAGTGGTCCGATAGGACCACTCGCCACTCACGGGTGTTTCAGAACTGCGCGGACTCGGTGGAGCCGTGCAGGGCGGTGGTCTCACCGGTGGGGTTGACCGCCGTCGCCACCGCGTCGAACCAGCCGGTTCCGACCTCACGCTGGTGCTTGACCGCCGTGTAGCCGTCGGCCTCGGCGGCGAACTCGCGTTCCTGCAGTGCCACGTACGCGGTCATGCCGTTCTCGGCGTACCCGCGTGACAGCTCGAACATCGAGTGGTTGAGCGCGTGGAACCCGGCGAGGGTGATGAACTGGAACGCGTACCCCATCGCGCCGAGCTCGCGCTGGAAACGGGCGATCGTGTCGTCGTCGAGGTGGCGGCGCCAGTTGAACGACGGCGAGCAGTTGTAGGCGAGCATCTGGTCCGGGTACTCGGCCTTGATCGCCTCGGCGTACTTGCGGGCCAGCTCCAGGTCCGGGGTGGAGGTCTCCATCCACAACAGCTCGGCGTGCGGTGCGTACGCCAGACCCCGGCTGATGCACGGCTCGATGCCGCCTCGCACCCGGAAGAAACCCTCCGCGGTGCGTTCGCCGGTGAGGAACGGCTGGTCCCGCTCGTCGACGTCGGTGGTCAGCAAGGTCGCGGCCTGCGCGTCGGTGCGGGCGACGATGACGCTGGGCACGCCGGAGATGTCGGCGGCCAGGCGCGCCGCGTTGAGCGTGCGGACGTGCTGCCCGGTCGGGATCAGTACCTTCCCGCCGAGGTGGCCGCACTTCTTCTCGGAGGCGAGCTGGTCCTCCCAGTGCACACCGGCGGCGCCGGCCGCGATCATCGCCCGCATCAGCTCGAACGCGTTGAGCGGACCGCCGAAGCCCGCCTCCGCGTCGGCGACGATCGGGACGAGCCAGTGCGGGTCCTGTGTCCGCTCCTCCAGGACCGAGATCTGGTCGGCGCGCAGCAGCGCGTTGTTGATCCGCCGGACGACGGCGGGCACCGAGTTGGCCGGGTACAGGCTCTGGTCCGGGTAGGTCTGACCGGCGAGGTTGGCGTCGGCGGCGACCTGCCAGCCGGACAGGTAGATCGCCTCCAGTCCGGCGCGGATGCTCTGCACCGCCTGGTTACCGGTGAGCGCGCCCAGCGCGTGGACGTAGTCCCGCTCGTGCAGCAGCGTCCACAGCCGCTCCGCGCCCAGGCGCGCCAGGGTGTGCTCCTCGGTGACGCTGCCGCGCAGCTTCACCACGTCGGCCGCGGTGTAGGAGCGTTCGATGCCCGCCCACCTCGGGTTGGTCGCCCAGTCGTTCTCGAGGTCCGTTGTCTGCATGGGACATACGTTGATCGGCGCGAGACGTCGGGACCAGATTGGCAAGATTGCGAATCGGAGCGAATCTTAAGAACCAACTTTGCAAACTTTGCGAAGCTTCTTGTTCGCTATAGTGAGCACATGGTGAAGGTCGTGGCCGGTCCGCGCTTGCGTCAGCTGCGCGAGGCCAGGTCGATGAACCAGGCCGAGCTCGCTCGGACCCTGGGCCTGTCACCCAGCTACCTCAACCAGATCGAGCACGGGTCGCGACCGCTCACCGTGCCGGTGCTGATGCGGATCACCGAGGTGTTCGGTGTCGACGCCACGTTCTTCGCGACTCGCGAACCGGCCCGGCTGGTGGCCGAGCTGCACGAGGCGTTCACCGACCTGTCCGGAACGGCGGACAGCCACGTGCCGGCCGAGGAGATCGACCGTCTGGCCACCGAGCTGCCCGCCGCCGCCGACGCACTGCTCGCGTTGTACCGGCGCTACCGGCAGACCACCGAGCAGCTCGCCGCCGAGACCAGGGCGCCGAGTGACGGCACCAACACCGGGCGGCCGCTGCTGCCGCACGAGGAGGTCCGGGACTTCTTCTACCGGCGGCGCAACCACATCGCCGAGCTGGACGACGCCGCCGAGCAGCTGGCGAAGGACATCGGGATCCGTCCCGGCGAGGTCCGCCGTGCGCTCGCCGAGCGGCTGCGCGCCGCGCACGGCGTGCGGATCACCGGCCTCGACGGACGCGACGAGATGCACCGCTACGACGCCGACCAGCGGATCCTGCGCATGTCGGCGCATCTGCGCCCGGGTCAGCAGGCGTTCCGGATGGCCACCCAGCTCGGCTACCTCGAGCACGACGAGCTGATCGAGGAGGTCGCCGACTCGGCCGGTCAGCTCGACGCGACAACGCATCGGCTCGTGCGGATCGGGCTGGCGAACTACTTCGCCGCGGCGCTGGTGCTGCCGTACGGGGAGTTCCAGCGCACCGCCGAGAACTTCCGCTACGACATCGAACGGCTGGCCGACCACTTCGCGATGGGGTTCGAGACGATCGCGCACCGGCTGTCCACGCTGCAGCGTCCCTCGGCGCCCGGCGTTCCGTTCTCCTTCGTGCGGGTGGACCGCGCCGGCAACATGTCCAAGCGCCAGTCCGCGACCGGCTTCCACTTCTCCCGGGGCGGCGGCACGTGCCCGCTGTGGAACGTCTACCAGGCGTTCTCCTCCCCCGGAACGGTGCACGTGCAGGTCGCGGTGATGCCCGATGGCGCCCGCTACCTGTGGGTCGCCCGCTCGGTCACCCGGGGCCGTGGCCAGTGGGGCACGCCGGGCAAGACGTTCGCCATCGCGCTGGGCTGCGAGCTGCGACACGCGGGCCGGCTGGTCTATTCGGCGGGCCTGAACCTGGATGACCCCAGCGCGGCGACGCCCATCGGTGCAGGCTGTCGGGTATGCGAACGCGATTCCTGCGCACAGCGCGCTTTCCCCCGCATCGGGCGCGAGCTCGCGATTCGCGAAGACCGAGGGACGTTCGTGCCCTATCCCACCACCGCTTGACCTGATCGCCAGGGAATCGCCGCCGCTTCCCGAACCCGTGTACACCCTGAGGAGAAGCATGTTCCGGAAACTGTTGGTCGCGAACCGGGGCGAGATCGCGATCCGCGCGTTCCGTGCCGCGTACGAGCTGGGGATCGGCACGGTTGCGGTGTTTCCGCACGAGGACCGCAACTCGCTGCACCGCCTGAAGGCCGACGAGTCGTACCAGATCGGCGAGCCCGGCCACCCGGTCCGGGCATATCTGTCGGTCTCCGAGATCGTCTCCGCCGCACAACGCGCGGGCGCCGACGCGGTGTACCCGGGCTACGGCTTCCTGTCCGAGAACCCGGACCTGGCCGAGGCTTGTGCCGAGGCCGGCATCACGTTCGTCGGGCCGCCCGCCGAGGTACTGCACCTGACCGGGA
This sequence comes from Actinospineispora spinosispora DSM 44797, assembly GCF_000429025.1. Taxonomy (GTDB): domain Bacteria; phylum Actinomycetota; class Actinomycetes; order Mycobacteriales; family Pseudonocardiaceae; genus Pseudonocardia; species Pseudonocardia spinosispora. Next base: position 62,858 of record NZ_KE386836.1, on the reverse strand, counting down.
ACAAGGCGCGGGCGATCGCGGCGGCACGCGAGGCGGGCATTCCGGTGCTGGCCTCGACCGAGGCGACCGACGACGTGGACGAGCTGGTCACGAGCGCACAGGAGATCGGGTTCCCGATCTTCGTCAAAGCCGTCGCCGGTGGTGGCGGCCGGGGCATGCGCCGGGTCGAGTCCGCGTCGGCACTGCGCGAGGCCATCGAGGCCGCGATGCGCGAGGCCGAGTCGGCGTTCGGCGACGGGCGGATGTTCCTCGAGCAGGCGGTCGTGGACCCACGCCACATCGAGGTGCAGATCCTGGCCGACGGCACCGGCGAGACGGTGCACCTGTTCGAGCGGGACTGTTCGCTGCAGCGCCGCCACCAGAAGGTCATCGAGATCGCTCCCGCCCCGAACCTCGACCCCGAGCTGCGGGAACGCATCTGCGCCGACGCCGTGGCGTTCGCCCGGTCGATCGGCTACCGCAACGCGGGCACCGTCGAGTTCCTCCTCGACACGTCCGGCAAGCACGTGTTCATCGAGATGAACCCGCGCATCCAGGTCGAGCACACGGTCACCGAGGAGGTCACCGACGTCGATCTGGTCGGCTCCCAGCTGCGCATCGCGTCCGGTGAGACCCTCGCCGACCTGGGGCTGTCGCAGGAGTCGATCGTGTTGCACGGCGCCGCGCTGCAGTGCCGGATCACCACAGAGGACCCGGCCAACGGGTTCCGCCCGGACACCGGGGTGATCTCCACCTACCGGTCCCCCGGCGGCTCCGGCGTCCGGCTCGACGGCGGGACCGTGCACACCGGTGCCGAGGTCAGCGCACACTTCGACTCGATGCTGGCGAAGCTCACCTGCCGGGGCCGGGACTTCCCGACCGCGGTGCGCCGGGCGCGCCGCGCGGTCGCCGAGTTCCGTATCCGGGGCGTCTCCACGAACATCCCGTTCCTGCAGGCGGTGCTCGCGGATGCCGACTTCCAGGCCGGCCGGGTCACCACGGCGTTCATCGAGGAGCGCCCGCAGCTGCTCACCGCGCGCCAATCCGCCGACCGGGGCACCCGCGTCCTGACCTACCTCGCGGAGACGACGGTCAACCAGCCGCACGGGCCGCGCCCGACCGCGGTGGACCCGTCGGAGAAGCTGCCGACCCTCGACCTGCGCACACCCGCGCCGGACGGATCCCGGCAGCTGCTGGCCGAGCTGGGACCGGAGGGATTCGCGGCCCGGCTGCGCGAGCAGACCCGGGTCGCGGTCACCGACACCACGTTCCGCGACGCACACCAGTCGCTGCTCGCCACCCGGGTCCGCACCCGGGACCTGCTGGCGGTCGCGCCGCACGTCGCACGGATGGCGCCCGAGCTGCTGTCGCTGGAATGCTGGGGCGGCGCGACGTACGACGTCGCACTGCGGTTCCTTGCCGAGGACCCGTGGCAGCGGCTCGCCGCGCTGCGGGAGGCCGCGCCGAACCTGTGTCTGCAGATGCTGCTGCGCGGCCGCAACACCGTCGGTTACACGCCGTACCCGGTCGAGGTCACGAACGCGTTCGTCGCCGAGGCCGCGTCCACCGGAATGGACATCTTCCGGATCTTCGACGCGCTCAACGACGTGTCCCAGATGCGCCCCGCGATCGACGCGGTGCGGGGCACCGGGACGGCGGTCGCCGAGGTCGCGCTGTGCTACACCGCCGACCTGTCCGACCCGTCGGAGAAGCTCTACACGCTGGACTACTACCTGCGCCTCGCCGAGCAGATCGTCGACGCGGGTGCGCACGTGCTGGCGATCAAGGACATGGCCGGGCTGCTGCGCCCGCCCGCCGCGCGCACGTTGGTGACGGCGCTGCGGGAGCGGTTCGACCTGCCGGTGCATCTGCACACCCACGACACCGCCGGTGGCCAGCTCGCCACGCTGCTCGCGGCGATCGACGCGGGTGTCGACGCGGTGGACGCCGCCGTGGCATCGATGGCGGGCACCACGTCGCAGCCCTCGCTGTCCGCGCTGGTCGCGGGTACCGACCACACCGAGCGCGACACCGGTCTGAGCCTGCAGGCGGTGTGCGACCTGGAGCCGTACTGGGAGGCGGTGCGCAAGGTGTACGCGCCGTTCGAGTCCGGGCTGTCCTCGCCGACCGGGCGGGTGTACCACCACGAGATCCCCGGCGGGCAGCTGTCCAACCTGCGCCAGCAGGCCATCGCGCTGGGCCTCGGCGACCGGTTCGAGAAGATCGAGGACTGCTACGCCGCCGCCGACCGCATGCTCGGCCACCTGGTGAAGGTGACCCCGTCGTCGAAGGTCGTCGGCGACCTGGCGCTGCACCTGGTCGGCGCCGACGTCGACCCGAAGGATTTCGAGGCCGACCCCGGCCGGTTCGACGTGCCCGACTCGGTCATCGGCTTCCTGCGCGGCGAGCTGGGTGACCCGCCCGGCGGCTGGCCGGAGCCGTTCCGGTCGAAGGCCCTCGAAGGTCGTTCGCCGGCCAAGAACACTGCCGAGCTGACCATCGAGGACCGGCGGGGACTGCGCGACCAGCCCCGGGCGACGCTCAACCGGCTGTTGTTCCCCGCGCCGACCTCGGAGTTCCAGCAGCACCGCGCATCGTTCGGTGACACGTCGGTGTTGGCGACGAAGGACTACTTCTACGGCCTCGAACCCGATGTGGAGCACGAGGTGTCGCTGGAGCCCGGCGTCACCCTGCTCATCGGGCTGGAGGCGATCTCCGAGCCGGACGAGCGCGGGTACCGCACGGTCATGGCGACGCTCAACGGGCAGCTACGTCCGGTACAGGTGCGGGACCACTCGGTCACCACGAACGTCAAGGCAGCGGAGAAGGCGGACAAGAACAACCATCGGCACGTCGCCGCGCCGTTCGCCGGTGTCGTGACGCTGTCGGTCGCCGAGGGGGACAAGGTCACGGCCGGTCAGACGGTCGCGACGATCGAGGCGATGAAGATGGAGGCCGGCATCACGGTCCCGAAGGAGGGCACCGTCTCCCGCCTCGCCATCGGCAACGTCCAGCAGGTGGAGGGCGGAGACCTACTGCTAGAACTGGCCTGATCCCCACCTCCGTGTGCTGAAACCTCGACTCGGTGTGCCAACGTGCCCGACTCGCGGTCGAGGGTCACCCCTCCCCCGCGAGTCGGGCACCCCAGCACCGCGAGTCGGGGTTTTCAGCACCGCGAGTCGGGGTTTTCAGCAGGGCGAGTCGGGAGATTTGGCAGGGCGAGTCGCGGATTTCGGTCCGCCCGTGCACTGGAGGACTGTGGATGTCGGATCGGTGGCTCCTGCTCGTGGCACGCCCGACCCCCGCGGGGCTGGACACGCGGGCGCTCACCGAGCTGGCCGACCTGGTGGCGGCGCGCGTACCAGACGTCGTGCGAGTCGGTTATCTCGACCAGCAGCAGCCGTCGATCCATGAGGTTCTCGACGATGCCGTGACCCGGGGCGCTGTGCGGGTCACCGTTCTCCCGCTCGCGGTGCCTCCCGACGGTTATCTGACCCAGTGGACCGCCCGTGCGGTGGCGAACTGGCGCGAGACTCGAGGCCCGGTTGCCACGGAGATCGATCAGGCAGCGCTGGACACCCCCGCGCTTGCTGATCTGGTGGTGAACCTGGCGAAGGCGGACACGGCACCGGTGACCGCCAGTCCCTCGGCGTTCCGCAGCCCGGCCTGGTCGGTGCTGCCCGAGCACGACCGCCACCTGCTGGTCTGCCGGGGCCCCCGCTGCACCGTGTACGGCGCCGGCGACACCCACCGCGCATTGGCGAAGGCTGCTAGGGGGACGGGCACCCTCGTGACACCGATGGGCTGCGTCGGGCCGTGCAACCTCGGGCCGCTGGTCGTCGAGAATCCCGGCGGCCACTGGCACCAACAGGTGGATGCGGCCGAGGCCACCCGGCTCGCGGGTGCTGAAAGCCCCGACTCGGTGTGCTGAGACGACCGACTCGCGGGGTTACTTGGGTTTGGGGCGCCAGATCGCTATCGCGGTTTGGCGGTGTACCGGGACCAGGTCGCGGCGGTAGGAGGCGTGGACCGTCGCCGCGGTCTGCGCGGCTGCCGCCTGGGCCTCGGCCAGCTGGTCCATCAGGGTGCTGATCTGCTCGCGCAGCCCGTCGACCGTGCGTTCCAGGTCGATGATGCGCTTCACCCCGGCCAGGTTGACGCCCTCGTCCTGGGACAGGCGCTGGACCTCGCGCAGCAGAGCGATGTCGCGCGCGGAGTATCGACGGCCGCCGCCGGCGGACCGGCCGGGGCTGACGAGCCCCAGCCGGTCGTAGCCGCGCAGCGTCTGAGCGTGCAATCCAGCCAGCTCGGCCGCCACCGAGATCACGAAGATCGGACTGTCCAGGTCGGTTCCGGGCGGGAGGCCCGGCACCGAGCGGTCGTGATCCATCACAACAACCCTGCCCTCGGATCGAAGGACTTCGTCGACTCAGCGTAATTCTTCAGCGCGGCCGTTGCCTCCTCGTCGAGCTCGGAAGGGACCGCGACCTCGACCGTGACCAGCAGGTCACCGTTCGCGCCGGTGGACTTCTGCACACCGCGCCCACGAACCCGGAACGTCCGGCCGCTCGACGTGCCGGCTGGCACCTTGAGCGTGACCTTCCCGTCCAGCGTCGGCACTGTGAGGCTCGCGCCGAGCGCCAGCTCCGGGTAGGTGACCGGCACCTTGAGCGTCAGGTCGTCGCTGTTGCGCTCGGACCGGCCGAACAGCTTGTCGGCCGTCACGTGCACCACGACGTACAGGTCACCGGCGGGTGCACCGCCACGACCCGGTTCGCCCTGACCTTTGATCCGGATGCGCTTGCCGTCCGTCACCCCGGCCGGGATGCGCACGTTCAGCGTGCGGGTGCGCGGGCTGATGCCGTCGCCACCGCACTCCGGGCACGGGTCGTCGATGATGCGGCCGGTGCCACGGCAGTCGCGGCACGGCTCGGAGAACGCGAACGCACCCTGGTTGCGGGTGACCAGACCGACGCCGGAACACGTCGGGCAGGTCCGGGGCGTGCTGCCGACCTTCGCACCGGTGCCACCGCAGCTCTCGCAGCGGGCCGGGCTGGTCAGCCGCAGCGCCACGGTCGCGCCGCGCACCGCGTCACCGAAGCCGAGACTGATCTCGCTCTCCACGTCCGCGCCGCGCCGGGACTGGCTGGACGGTCGGGTACCGCCGGCCCGGGCTCCACTGCCGAACAGGTCACCGAACAGACCGCCGAGCCCGCCGGCACCGGCGCCACCAGCTCCCTGGCCGGCGCGGGTCCGGTTCAGCAGGTCGTTCAGATCGAAGTCACTGCTGTTGAAGCCACCGGATCCACCGCCGGAGTACCCACTGCCGAAACCCCCGGGGAAACCACCTGCCCCGCCGGACGCGAACAGCTTGCGTGTCTCGTCGTACTGGCGCCGCTTCTCGGTGTCGGACAGGACGCTGTACGCCTCGCCGACCGCCTTGAACCTGGCCTCGGCCTTGGCGTCACCCGGGTTCTTGTCCGGGTGCAGCGTGCGAGCCAGCTTGCGGTACGCCTTCTTGATCTCGTCGGCCGTCGCCTCGGAGGAGACACCCAGCTCCTTGTAGAAATCCTTCTCGATCCATTCCCGTTCAGTCACCGGGCGCCTCCTCTCCGCTCACGTTGATCAGTTGTCTTCGTCAGGTGCTCCGGTGTCAGGTGGGGCGTCCAGGACCGGCGCGTTGCGGTCGATGACGACCACCATCGCCGGCCGCAGGACACGATCCCCGAGCCGATACCCCTGGCGCAGCACCGCGTCGACCACCGTGACCGTCGGACCGGAGCCCAGGTCGTCGGCCGCGCTGTGCTGCACCGCCTCGTGCACGGACGGGTCGAACTCGTCGCCCTGCGCCCCGAACGGGGTGAGACCGGCGCTGGTCAGCGTGCTGACCAGCTTGTCGGCCACCGCCTTGAACGGCCCGGTGAGATCACCGTGCTGCTCCGCGCGAGCCACGTCGTCCAGGACGGTGAGCAGCTCACCCGCCAGCTTGGCCTTGGCCGACACGACGAGCGCGTCGCGGTCGCGGTCCGAGCGACGCCGGTAGTTGGCGTACTCGGCGCTGACCCGCTGCAGGTCCGCGGTGCGCTCGTCGAGCTGAGCGGTCAGCTCCGCGAGCTTGGCCTCCGACGGATCGGCGACCACCTCGGCCTCGACAACCGGCTCGTCCGAGGGCTCGGTCGACGGCTGGTCCCCGGCTGGCGCCTGAGCACCCGCCGGTTCCCGGACCTCGCCGGTCAACGGATCGATCCGACGCCGGTCTCGCACCACGACCGGCTCGGGCTCACCCGGGCTGGTTGCGGACCGGTCGCCCGGTCCTTCGTAGCGCTCGCTCACTTCTTGTCCTTGTCCTTGTCGTCCTCGTCCACGATCTCGGCGTCGACCACGTCGTCCGCTCCGGCGTCCTTACCGGCGTCGGCGCCCGCGGCACCACCGGCAGCGGCGGCGTCACCCTCGGCACCCGGCTGCTGGTACAGCGCCGAACCCAGCTTCTGCGACTCGGTGGCGAGCTTCTCCATCGCGGACTTGATCGCCGCGGTGTCGGTGCCCTTGAGCGCCTCCTGCGCCTCGCCGAGAGCGGAGTTGACGCCCTCCTTGACGTCGGCGGGCAGCTTCTCGTCGTTGTCCTTGACGAACTTCTCCGTCTGGTAGACGAGCGTCTCGGCCTGGTTGCGAACCTCGGCCTCCTCGCGCCGCTTCTTGTCCTCCTCGGCGTGCTGCTCGGCCTCACGCATCATCCGGTCGATCTCGTCCTTGCCCAGGGCGGAACCACCGGTGATCTGCATCGACTGCTCCTTGCCCGTGCCCAGGTCCTTGGCGGACACGTGCACGATGCCGTTCGCGTCGATGTCGAAGGACACCTCGATCTGCGGGACGCCACGCGGTGCGGGCGGCAGACCGGTCAGCTCGAACATGCCGAGCTTCTTGTTGTAGGCCGCGATCTCCCGCTCACCCTGGAACACCTGAATCTGCACCGAGGGCTGGTTGTCGTCAGCCGTCGTGAAGATCTCGGAGCGCTTCGTCGGGATCGTGGTGTTGCGCTCGATGAGCTTGGTCATCACGCCGCCCTTGGTCTCGATGCCGAGGGACAGCGGGGTGACGTCGAGCAGCAGGACGTCCTTGACCTCACCGCGAAGCACACCGGCCTGCAGTGCGGCACCGACGGCCACGACCTCGTCCGGGTTGACGCCCTTGTTGGGCTCCTTGCCGCCGGTGAGCTCCTTGACCAGCTCGGTGACGGCGGGCATGCGGGTGGAACCGCCGACCAGGACCACGTGGTCGATCGAGCCGACGGAGATGCCGGCGTCCTTCACGACCTGGTTGAACGGGGCGCGGGTGCGGTCGAGCAGGTCGGACGTGATGCGCTGGAACTCGGCACGGGACAGCGTCTCGTCGAGGAACAGCGGGTTCTTGTCCGCGTCGACCGTGATGTACGGCAGGTTGATCGTGGCGCTGGAGCTGCTGGACAGCTCGATCTTCGCCTTCTCGGCGGCCTCACGCAGCCGCTGCAGGGCCATCTTGTCCTTGGTCAGGTCGATGCCCTGGGCGTTCTTGAACTTGTCGACCAGCCAGCTGATGATCCGCTCGTCCCAGTCGTCACCGCCGAGGTGGTTGTCACCGTTGGTGGCCTTGACCTCGACGACGCCCTCGCCGATCTCCAGCAGCGACACGTCGAACGTGCCACCACCGAGGTCGAACACCAGGATCGTCTGCTCCTTGTCGCCCTTGTCCAGCCCGTAGGCCAGCGCGGCGGCGGTCGGCTCGTTGACGATGCGCAGCACGTTCAGCCCGGCGATCTGGCCGGCTTCCTTCGTGGCCTGACGCTGGGCGTCCTCGAAGTAGGCCGGCACGGTGACGACCGCGTCCGTGACCTCTTCGCCCAGGTACGCCTCGGCGTCGCGCTTGAGCTTCTGCAGCACGCGGGCGCTGATCTCCTGCGCCGAGTACTTCTTGCCGTCGATGTCATCGGTGGACCAGTCGGTGCCGACGTGTCGCTTCACGGACCGGATGGTCCGGTCGACGTTGGTCACTGCCTGGTTCTTCGCCGACTGCCCGACGAGCACCTCACCGTTGCGCGCGAACGCGACGACGGAGGGGGTGGTGCGCGAACCCTCGGAGTTCGCGATGACCGTCGGCTCGCCACCTTCGAGGACGGAGACGACGGAGTTGGTGGTCCCGAGGTCGATTCCGACCGCACGAGCCATGGTGGTTGTCCTCCATACTATGAGTTGCCTTGAGCGAGCTGCGCTCAAGTCTAAGCGTACCGATTTCTCGGCCCTTGAGCCACCTGCACTCAACCTTGCTGACTGGACAACGGCGGGGGCTCCGAACTTGTTCCCGCGCGTCTAACGCCGGCGCAGATTCGCCGCCAGGGCGCGTGCCAGGATCGCGGGCCGCAATAGCCGCGCAGGCGGCTCGAGAAAGCCGTTGACCCGCATGAACTGCGCCGCCACCACCGGATCCCACTGGGCGGCGGCGAGCATCCGGTCGGCGAACACGTTCACCGCCCTCGCGCTGAGTGGTACCTCGCCCGCTCGCCCGGTCAGCTTGAGATCCTGCCCATAAGCAATGGTCCAGGCGAGACCGACCGGTCTCGCGGCGGCCCGGAAGAACCGGCGGGCCAGCCCGTCGACGCCCTGGGCGAGACAGTCGCGCAGCGCGACCGCCTCCAGAGCGGCAACCGTCATGCCCTGGCCGTAGGTCGGATTGAAGCTGCAGATCGCGTCGCCGAACACGAGCAGACCCCGGGGAAACCGGCGCAGCCATTCGTACCGCCGGCGCAGACTGCCCGAATACCGCTGCGTCGCGGGCTCACCGAGCGGCGTCGCGGCGCGGATCACAGCACACAACTCCGGCGGAGCCAGCGTCCGGATGAACTCCAGCAGACCCGGCAGGTCCGAGGGCGGAGCGTGCTCGCCGAAACCGAACCCACTCAGCAGCCTACGACCGCCCTCCTGCTCGAAGGTGGCGAAGCCGGTCGGCCGGTCCGGCACGGCACCGACCAGCACGAGCAGCTCCGGCCACGACACCCCTGGCGGGAAACGGAGCCACTGGCTGACGTACTTGAGGTCCACCGTCAGCCGTTCCACGGGCGCCGGCTCGTAGCCGAGTGACGGCAGCCAGGCCTCCGCACCTCGGCCGCTGCGCCCGGTCGCATCGACGACCAGGTCCGCCGGCAGCGTCGTCTCGGCCTCGCCGTGGGGCACGACCCGCACGCCGGTCACCGCGTCCCGCCCTTCGGACACGGCAAGTCCGACGGCCTCGCAGCGCTCGCGGATCTCGATCTCCGGCAGCGCTCGCAGGCGCGCCCTCACCTGACCTTCGAGATACGGCCGGCTGGGCACGTAGGCGTAATCCCCCGCCACCTCCCCGCGCTGGCTGAACAGACGGCCGCCCACCACGAACCGGACCTGCGCCAGATCGGTCACCACCGGGACACCACCGGCGACCAGGTCGGCCAGGACGCCGGGGAACAGCTCCTCCAGGATCTGCGCGCCGCGCGGCAGCAGCGCGTGCCCGTGCCGGCCCTGGGGCACTCCCCTGCGGTTCGCCCCGATCCCGGGCAGCACGTCGCGCTCCACGACGGTCACCCGGTCGCAGAACTCGGTCAGCACACGCGCCGCGAGCAGGCCACCGATGCTGGCACCGAGCACAACGCCGTGCTTCATCATCCAGTGAGATTATCCCTGATATTGACCGCTGAACAGCGAAAACGGCCCTACCGCTCGGACATGGGACGGGCCAGCAGGCCGTAGGCCACCGCGTCGGTCGCGGTCTCGATCAGCTCCCGTAGCTGTGCCTCGTCCCTGCGGAGACGGTCGGGGCGCCAGCCGAGACTCAGCACGCCGTTCCAGGCCGCCCACAGCACGATCGCGGTCTGCTCCGGATCGACCGTGCGCAGCTCGCCCATCTCGACACCCGCCCGCACCGCGGCGACCAGGCGCTCGTTCTGTTCCTCCACCGCGTCCGCCAGCCGCGCGGCCAGCTCGTGGCCCGCCGCGTAGCTGCCGGGTTCGCCGGGGAACGCGAGCATCCGGAAGTACTCCGGATTGCGCAGGTAGAACGCCAGGTACTCATCGCCGGCCGCGCGAATCTGCTGCATCGGCGTGCGGTCGGGGACGTACGCGCGGTCCATGTGCCGCCGGTCGGCGGCCAGCGCCTGCTCGACGACGGCCGCGCGCAGTCCCGCCTTCGAACCGAAGTGGTTGTAGATCGAGCCGACCGCCACACCGGCCCGCTCGGCGATCTGCTCCACCGTGACCTCGTCCTCCGGCTGCTCGCTGAAGATCAGCTCAGCGGCCCTGAGCAAGGCGTCCATGGTGCGCCGCTTGCGCGGATCCATCCGCCCGACCCCCATATTTCGTCCAATGGTTGCACGAAGTCCCGATGCGGCCCTACTCTCTCTTGTAACGATTACAAGAGAGGTCGCACACGATGACCGACCGGCACTGGCGGCTGACCCTACGCGGCCTCGGCGCGACGTTCATCCTGCTCGCCGCGTGGGCCGCGATCCATCCGTACTCGTTCACCGTGGTGCTGGCGAACTTCGGCTCCGGTGAGGTCGAGCCGGGCACCGATCACCTGGTCAGGGACTTCGCCGCATGTGCCGCGACGTTCGGCGCCGGTCTCCTGCTCGCCGACCGGTTCTCCGCATGGCGCAGCCCGGCACTCGCGCTCACCGCGCTGTGGAACGGGCTGCACGCGATCGGCCATGTGGTCGACATCGGGAAGTCGCACCCGGCGTTCGTCGGCCCGGTCGAAGCCGTCCTGTTGATCGTCATCACCGCGTTGTTCGCCCGGCTCACCCAGCTCAGCATCCGAACCGACCACCAAGGAGTCCGTCAATGACGACCACCGAGCTCACCGTCGAGGAGTTCTCCGCCCGCTACGACGAGGCGTGGGGCAGCCACGACGTCGACGCGATCCTCGCGCTGCACACCGAGGACACCTCGTTCCACCTGCACCTTCTCGGCGCGCCCGCCGTGCACGGCAAGGACGCGGTACGCGAGGCGATCGTCGGACTGCTCACCGTGTGGCCGGACATCCGGTTCGACACCCAGCGGCTGACCGCCACCACCGACGGCTACGTCACCGAGTACACGCTCACCGCGACGCTCGCCGTGCCGCTGTCCTTCGGCGACCTGGTCGCCCAGCCCACCGGGAAGCCGCTCACCATCACCGGCTGTGACTTCTTCACGCTGCGCGACGGGAAGGTCGCGAGCAAGCGGAGCTACCTGGACATCGCGTCCGCCCAGCAGCAGCTGGGCCTGCTCGACCGATGACCGCGACGGACCTGCATCGGAGTGCGGTGGATCGGTTCGCCGCCGGATGGGACAAGCCCGGCCCGCACGCCTGGGACGATCTGGTCACCTCGGACGTCGTACTGAACCAGCCGCTCGTGCCGGCGAGCGTCGGTCGCGCGGCGTGGGCCGACGAAGTGCGCAGGCTACTCGTACTGGTCCCGGACCTGCGTGGCTCCGTGGACAGCTGGGCCGGTCGGGACGATCTGCTGTTCATCGAGCTGACGCTGAGCGGGACGCTGCGGGGTTCTCGGCTTCGGCTTCCGCTGGTGGACAAGCTGTGGCTGGACGCCGACGGGATGGTGACCAGGCGCGACTCGTTCTTCGATCCCGGTCTCGTGGCGGCGCTCATTCTCCGTCGGCCCCGTTCGTGGTTGCCGTGGTGGCGTTCCGGGGTGGGGCCGTTCGTCTTCCGGCGGAGGCTCGTGGGGTGACTGTGGTCCCGTCGGCTCGTAGCGCGCTGGGGTTGCGGGCCTATCCCCGCTGACGCGTCTCGGGGGGTGCGGTTGCGGGGCGTGTCCCCGCTGGCCATCCAGTGCCTTGGCGCGTGCGCCCCAGGGCGACTTTGCACATCTACGTGCTGCGTCGCACATGTCCGGACGTGTGCGACGCAGCATGTAGGTGTGCAGGGTGTTCCAGCGGCATGTGCGCGGGCGTGGGCGCTCAGGTCGTGGTGGGGGCTACTCGGCCGGCGAATGCGGCCGCGGTGAACAGGGCCGAGGCCGCCAGGGGGGTCAGCCAGCGGACGTGGTTCCAGGCGTTCCAGCGGGACTGGTAGTCGGCCCACTGGGCCGCGCTGTCCGGTGCGGCGGGATCGATCACGGCCAGCGCATCGTTCAGCGGGACGTGCAGGAAGATCGTCATGCCGATCGTGCCGACCAGGTACAGCACTGCGCCCAGCAGCAGGAACAGCCAGTAGGGCGAGCCGATCGAGGTCAGCGACCAGATCGCCAGGACCACACACAGCAGAGCCGTTCCGAACAGCACCGACATGAAGGGTGCGCGGACGGCGGTGATGTTGACCGCCTGCATCGCCGCGATGCCACGCTCGGGCGTCAACCTGGCGAAGCCAGGCATCACGAACGAGGAGAACGTGTAGAAGATCCCGGCGTTCAGTGCGCTCCCGAGTAGCGCCACCACCGTCAGTACCTGCAGCCCCGTGCCCATCTTGCGCCTCCCGGCCAGCGATTCCGTCATGTGCACAAGCACACCGCGGTGATGGCCGGAGGCCCATAGCTCTGCGCCTCGGCCACATACGCGATCGTCTCAGCGCAACCAGGGGGCTCGATTCCACTGATCGGTGCATTGCCAGCGCTAGCCGCTACGGAGCGGAGGCGTTAGTGTCCGCCTCGTACTTGATCCACCAAGCAATTTGGAGGGCAAGATGTCCGGCAAGTTCGAGGTGTACAAGGACCGCGCTGGCAAGTTCCGTTTCCGGCTCAAAGCGGGAAACAGCCAGGTCGTGGCCGTGGGCGAAGCCTACGAGACCAAGGCGGCGGCCATCAAGGGATGCGAGTCGGTGCAACGTGCCGCCGAGGGCGCCAAGATCGAAGACATCGTCGAATAGTTGCATTAGGCGGCTCTTGGGGTGCGGTGGCACAGCGGCGAACCGAGCTGTTGTACGCGACGTACAAACAGCGGAGTCAACTTGGGGCTTATTGCCCTCGTCGCTGAGCCGACCGGCCCAATAGAGTAGCCATCCTGCCCTTGGACCACGTCACTTTCCGGGTCCCGGGTTCTGTGCGATGCCCGCCAACGGCGGCGAGTAGTAGGTATGGGGAGGCGATGTGGGGTTCATCTGGCCCAAGTTGCCCCCCTTCGATCTGCACTTCTGGCACTGGGGCCGCCGCTCCGAGCGACTGAAGCCACTGTGCCAGCACTGGGGCGAGCACGGCGCCGGAGTTCCGTCCGCCGTCTACCTGGTCCACCTGCTCAAGATCGTCGGCTACGTGGCCGGCGGGCTCGCGTTCATCAAGGCCACCCCGGGAATCGGCACGCTCGCCGAGATCGGCACCTGGTGGACCGCACCGGTGGTGTTCCAGAAGGCCGTGATCTGGAGCCTGCTGTTCGAGATCCTCGGTCTCGGCTGCGGTTTCGGCCCGCTGACCATGCGGTTCCTGCCGCCGTTCGGCGGTTTCCTCTACTTCCTGCGCCCCGGCACCGTGCGGCTGCCGCCCTGGCCGGGCAAGGTGCCGCTCACCAGGGGCACCAACCGCACCGCGTTCGACGCGCTGCTCTACCTGGGAATCCTCGCCGCGGCAGTGTGGCTGCTCTTATCGCCGGCGACGCGGCTCGACACCGACCTGACCGGCCCGGTCATGATGCTCGATCCGCAGCGCATCGTGCCGCTCGCGGTGCTGATCCCGCTGCTCGGCCTGCGCGACAAGACGATCTTCCTGGCGGCGCGCGCCGAGCACTACTGGATCACCCTGCTGTTGTTCCTGCTGCCCTTCGTGGACATGGTCGTCGGCGCCAAGATCCTGATGATCCTGATCTGGTGGGGCGCGGCGACGTCCAAGCTGAACCGGTTCTTCCCGTTCACCGTCGCCACGATGATCAGCAACGCCCCGCTGGTCCCCAAGGCCATCCGCAGGCGCCTGTTCCGCTCGTTCCCCAACGACATGCGCCCGTCGCGCCTCGCCGGCGCGGGTGCGTGGCTCGGCACGATGATCGAGTTCGGTGCGCCGCTGGTGATGCTGGTATCGACGAACCGCACGGTGACGCTCGTCGCGATCGTCGTGATGGTGTTGTTCCACCTGAACATCACTGTGTCGGTGCCGTTCGGCGTTCCGCTCGAGTGGAACGTGTTCATCATCTTCTCGCTGGTCTACCTGTTCTGGGGCCACTCCTCGCTGGACCTGGGCAACTCGGCCCACCCGCTGCTGCCCGCGCTCATCGCCATCCCGGTGGTCATCACGATCACCTGGGGCAACCTGCGGCCGGACCAGGTCTCGTTCCTGCCCTCGATGCGCTACTACGCGGGCAACTGGCCGACGACGATGTGGGCGCTCGAACGGTCCGCGATCGCCAAGGTCGACGACAACATCGTCAAGTACTCGGGCTTCGCCAAGGACCAACTGGCCAGGCTGTACGGCGAGCAGGTCGCCGAGCTGTTCGCGCACAAGGTCTACACGTTCCGCGCGTTGCACCACCACGGTCGCGGCATGTTCGGGTTGCTGCCGCGCGCGGTGGGCCCCGACCACGAGGACGCGTTCGTCATGGAGGGCGAGCTGGTCGCCGGTGCGGTGCTCGGCTGGGACTTCGGCGACGGGCACCTGCACAACGAGCAGCTGATCAGCGCCATGCAGGAACGCTGCAACTTCGAGCCCGGCGAGGTCCGGGTCGTGGTGCTGGAGTCGGCGCCGATCGGTTCGGACCGGCAGGAGTACCGGCTGGTCGACGCGGCCACCGGTGTGTTCGAGCGTGGCTACGTCCTGGTCGACGACATGGTGAACCGCCAGCCGTGGGACATCGAGGACCTGCCGGCGCACGTCGTCTACCAGGTGCTGACCGGCCCGGACGAGTGGGACGACACCTGGTCGCAGGACGAGTACTCCGACGAGGAGGACGGCCCCGACCTACCGGCGCCCAAGGCCAGCGGCGAGCAGTACGAACCCGGCTGGTCCGCGCCGCACGCCGGCACCGCGTAAGAGCAAGCACCCGTGAGTGGCGCGGCCGCCCATGGGCGGCCGCGCCACTCACGGGTATGTCTACCGCCACACAGCGATTTTGTTGCGCAGTCAAGTTGTATTTGGGGCACAATAAGGACACTGAGTTTCGGTCCAGGGGCCCAGCCGCCTGTGAGTGGAGGAAGAGGTCGCGTTGGGCTTTCTCGCCCCCAAGATGCCCCCCTTCAACCTGCACTTCTGGTACTGGGGGCGGCGATCGGAACGGCTGCGACCGATGGCGCAGCACTGGAGCAACTACGGTCCCGCGCTCCCCGGCATCATCTACATCATCTACGTGGTCAAGTTCGCCGCGTTCCTGGTCGCGGGCGCCTTCATCATCGCGGCGACCCCCGGCCTCGGCACGCTCGAACAGATCGGCGCCTGGTGGACCGAGCCGGTCGTGTTCCAGAAGGCGATCATCTGGGCGATGCTGGTCGAGGTCACCGGCTTCGGCGGTGGGTTCGGCCCGCTGACCATGCGGTTCCTTCCGCCGCTCGGTGGCCTGCTGTACTGGCTCCGACCCGGGACGATCCGCATGCCGCCGTGGCCCGGTCGCGTGCCTCTCACCGGCGGAACCCGCCGCGGCCTGGTCGACGTACTGCTCTACCTCGGACTGCTCGCCTCGGCGATCTGGCTACTGGCCTCGCCTGCCACCCACGCCGACGCCGGCGTGCTCGGCCCGGTCACCACGCTCGATCCGCTGCGGCTGCTCCCGCTCGCGGTCCTGCTGCCGCTGATCGGTCTGCGCGACAAGACCGTGTTCCTCGCCTCCCGCCCCGAGCACTACTGGGTGCTGGTGCTGGCGTTCTTCCTGCCGTTCCTGGACATGGTCGTCGCGGCGAAGATCCTGCTGGTGCTCATGTGGTGGGGCGCGGCGACGTCCAAGCTGGGCAGGATCTGGCCGTTCACCCTGTCGGTCATCCTCACCCACAACCCGCTGACCCACCCGTGGTTCCGCCGCAGACTGTTCCGGGCGCCGCCGGACAACATGCTGCCGTCCAGGTCCGTCACCGCGCTGGCCTGGTTCGTGACACTCATCGAGTACGTCGTGCCGCTGGCCCTCCTGGTCGCCACCAACCGGACGGCGATCCTGCTCGCCGTGTTCTGCATGGCGCTGTTCCACATCGGCACGCTCATGGCCATGCCGGTCGCCGTTCCGCACGAGTGGAACCTGACCATGATCTTCTCGGTGATGTACCTGTTCGGCGGGTATCCCACGGTCGACCTCGGCAGCACGACCCACCCGCTGTTCCCCGCGCTGCTCGCGCTGCCGGTCGTCGTGCTCATCACCTGGGGAAACCTACGTCCGGACCAGATCTCCTACCTGGTCTCGATGCGCTACTACGCGGGCAACTGGCCCACCTCGATGTGGGCACTCAAGCCGTCGGCGCTCGCCAAGATCGACAAGAACGTCGTCAAGTACTCCGGGTTCCCCAAGGACCAGCTCAAGAAGATGTACGGCGAGCAGATCGCCGAACTGTTCGCGCACACCGTGCTGACCTTCCGCTCACTGCACCACCACGGTCGCGCGCTGTTCGGTCTCCTACCGAGAGCCGCCGGCCAGGAGCACGAGAGCGCCGTGGTCATCGAGGGCGAGCTGGTGTGCGGCACGCTGCTCGGCTGGAACTTCGGCGAGGGTCACCTGCACGGCGAGCAGCTGGTCGCGGCGCTCCAGGAACGCTGCGACTTCGAGCCCGGTGAGCTGCGGGTGGTCTTCCTCGAGTCCGCCGTGCTCGGCTCGGACCGCCAGCACTACCGGCTCGTGGACGGCGCCAACGGGGTGTTCGAGACCGGGTACGTCCTGATGAGCGACATGGTCAACCGGCAGCCGTGGGAGATCGACAACCTGCCGGCCTGCGTGCTGCACTCGACCCCGATGCCGCTGCCGGAGGACGAGTTCCCGGCCCTCCAGACCGACGTCCGGGTACCCGAGCCGAAGATCAGCACGGAAGGTTTGCGCACGGACCCATCGCCCTCCGAGCTGGGCTGACGCAGGGTATTCGGTAGTACTCGCGGGCAAGTGAGGCGATTGAGTCAATCGTTATATGTGCGACACAATAACTCGGCTCACGGGCTCGGCGCCTAGGGGACCCCTCGTTCCCGCTTCACCAGGATCGGAACGCTCTCCGAGATCGAGAGCTGATGGGCCGAGCCGGTCGTGCTGCAGAAGATCCTGATCTGGAGCCTGTTGTTCGAGGCCGTCAGCCTCGGCTTCGGCCCGCTGACCATGCGGTTCATCCCGCCGATCGGCGCATCCTGCACTGGCTGCGTCCCGGTACGGTCCGGCCGCCGCCGTGGCTCGGCAAGGTCCCGTTCACCCGGGGCAGCTTCTGGAACTGGTTCGACGTACTGCTCTTCGCCGGGCTGCTCAAGTCGCACTCGCTGGGCTCGGACCGTCAGCACTACCGCCTCGTCGACGCCGCCGGCGGTGTCGACGAGACCGGGTGCATCTCGGTCGCCGACATGATGGACCGCCAGCCGTGGGACATCGACGACATGCCCGCCGTCGTACTGAGCCAGGCCAGCCCGCAGGCGCCGGCCTCGGTGGCGGCCGTCCTCCCGAGGCGGCCGGCACCGGACGAGCCACTCGCACTCCCCGTCGCACCCGAGGCCACGGTCGAGGAGGCGCTTTCGGTCTTCCCGCAGCCATCGGCCCCCGGCACCGAGCGGCATCCACCCCGAACCCGAATCTGGTAGCTCCCGCGTTTTGCGTCGCGTTATACGTGAGGCACAATAACCTTTGCCGCATACGTATTACGTCTATCGCGATAAGGGTGAAGACACGTGGGCTTCCTCACCCCTCGACGCCCTCCGTTCAACATGCACTTCTGGCACTGGGGCCGACGGGCGGAACGATTACGTCCCACCTGTCAGGACTGGGGCAACTACGGCTCCGCGATGCCCGGGGTCGCGTACGTCATCTACTTGATCAAGCTGTTGGCTTTCATCGGGATCGGGCTGCTCATTCTCCGCTCGACACCGGGGATCGGCACTCTGGCCGACATTCGGGACTGGTGGACGGAGCCGGTCGTGTTCCAGAAGATGGTGGCCTGGGGACTGCTGTTCGAGGTGCTCGGCCTCGGCTGCGGATTCGGCCCGTTGACCATGCACTTCCTCCCGCCGTTCGGTGGCTGCCTGAACTGGGCGCGCCCCGGGACCATCCGTCTGCCCCCGTGGCCGGACCGGGTTCCCGGCACCGGGGGCACCCGGCGCACCGTCCTGGATGTACTGCTCTACCTGGCACTTGTTCTGTCAGCGGGCTGGCTGCTGCTGGCTCCGGCCGAGTATCAGGGCACCGATCTCGCCGGCCCGGTGAGGATGCTCGACCCGGTGCTGGCCGTCCCGCTCGCGGTACTCGTCCCGCTGATCGGGCTACGCGACAAGACGATCTTCCTGGCCGCGCGCGCCGAGCACTACTGGGTGCTCGTGCTGACTTTCTTCCTGCCGTTCACCGATCTGGTCGTCACCGCGAAAATCCTGCTGGTGCTCATGTGGTGGGCCGCCGCGACCTCGAAGCTCAGCCGGCTCTTCCCGTATTCGTTGGCGGTATCGCTCAGCCACACACCACTGACGTTCAAGTGGATTCGCAAGTGGTTGTTCCGTGCGTTGCCGGACGACATGCGTCCCTCGATTTTGGTCACTGTACTTTCCGTTTTGGTGGTAATCGTCGAGTACCTGGCGCCCTTGACATTATTGGTCGCCGATAACGGCACACTCATCCTGCTCGCGATGACGACTTTGGTGCTATTCCACGCAGCCGTCATCCTCAGCGTCCCGATCGCGGCCCCACTGGAATGGAACGCCTGGATCATCGTCGCGCTGCTGTTCCTGTTCCACGGCCGTCCCTCCCTCACCCTGGCGACGGCCGCCCATCCGTTGCTGCCCGCGCTGTTCGCCGTGCCGGTCGTCTGCGTCGTCACGTGGGGCAACCTGCGTCCGGACCAGGTCTCGTTCCTGGTCTCGATGCGCTACTACGCGGGCAACTGGGCGACGTCGATGTGGGCGCTGAACCCGACCGCCCTGCCCAAGATCGAGCAACACGTCGTCAAGTCCTCCGCGTTCGCCAAACATCAGCTGACGAAGCTGTACGGCGAGCAGATCGCGGAGCTGTTCACGCACAAGGTGCAGACCTTCCGGGCGCTGCAGCTGCACGGACGCGCGCTGTTCGGACTGCTGCCCCGGGCCGCCGGCGCACAGCACGAGAGCGCGTTCGTGATGGAGGGTGAGCTGGTCGCGGGCGCCGTGCTCGGCTGGGACTTCGGCGAGGGCCACCTGCACGGCGCGCAGCTTCTCGCCGCGTTACAGGAACGCTGCCACTTCGAACCCGGCGAGGTGCGCATCGTCGTGCTCGAATCGGTGCCGCTCGGTTCGCAGGCCCAGTCCTACCAGCTCGTCGACGCCGCGACCGGGGTCTTCGAGTGCGGCCGGGTACTGCTGGAGGACATGGCACGCCGTCAACCGTGGGAGATCGACAACGTCCCGGTCATGATCACGTCCCGGACGTAGCTGTCTGATCAGTACTGGTCCAGGATGGGGGCCATGACCAACGCCATCGTGGTCGGCTCCGGCCCGAACGGGCTGTCCGCCGCTGTCGCACTGGCCCGCGAGGGTGTCTCGGTGACCGTCCTGGAGGCGAGGGACCGCATCGGCGGTGGTACCCGCAGCGGCGAGCTGACCGTGCCCGGGGTGCTGCACGACGAATGTTCCGGCATCCACCCCGCCGGTGCCGCGTCACCGTTCTTCAACAGCCTCGACCTGGAGAGCCACGGCCTGCGCTGGCGCTGGCCGGAGATCGACTGCACCCATCCGCAGGACGGCGGCACCGGCGCGTCGCTGCACCGCTCGATCTCCCGGACCGCCGAGGAGCTGCCCGCGCCGGACGGTGCGCGATGGAAACGGCTGTTCGGTCCGACCGTGGCGGGCTTCGACGAGCTGCTGCCCTCGATCATGGCGCCGGTGCTGCAGGTGCCGAAGCATCCGCTGCGGCTGGCCCGGTTCGGCGCGCCCGGCCTACCGCCGGCGACGCTGAGCGGCCGCCTGTTCCGCAGCCCCGAGGCACGCGGGTTGTTCGCCGGCAACGTCGCGCACGCCTTCTACCCGTTCAACCGGCCGCTGACCGCGTCACTCGGCATGGGCATCATCGCGATGGGCCACAGCTTCGGCTGGCCGGTCGCGGAGGGCGGCAGCCAGGCGATCACCTCCGCGCTCGCGTCGTTGCTGCGCAGTCTCGGCGGGACCATCACGACCGGCGTCGAGGTGACGTCGCTGGCCTCGCTCCCGCCCGCCGACATCGTGATGCTGGATCTCGCGCCGCGCGTCGCCGCGTCCGTGTGCGGCGACCGGCTTCCGGCGCGGGTGCGCCGCGGCTACCTGCGGTACAAGCAGGGCCCGGCCGCGTTCAAGGTCGACTACGCGGTGCGCGGCGGGGTGCCGTGGTCCTACGAGCCGAGCAGGCACGCAGGGACCGTGCACCTGGGCGGTACGTTGGCGCAGATCGCCTCGGCGGAGGCCGAGTGCGCGCGCGGTGTGCTGCCGTCGTCGCCGTTCGTGCTGGTCGGGCAGCAGTACCTGGCCGACCCCGCGCGCTCGGCAGGCGATGTGCACCCGTTGTACGCCTACGCGCACGTCCCGCACGGGTGGTCGGGCTCCGAGTCGGAGGCGACCGAGCTGGTGACCCGGCAGATCGAGCGTTTCGCGCCCGGGTTCCGGGACACGATCGTCGCGTCGGTGTCGACGTCACCCTCGTCGTTCGAGTCCTACAACGCCAACTACATCGGGGGCGACATAGTCGGCGGCCTGAACAACCCCCTGCAGCTGGTGGCCCGCCCGCGCCTGTCCCTGAACCCGTACTCGACCGGCATCAAGGGCGTCTACCTCTGCTCCCAGTCCGCGCCCCCCGGAGCCGGAGTCCACGGAATGTGCGGCTACAACGCAGCACAAGCAGCCCTGTCCTCCCTGTGAGTGGCAAGGACGTCTACCCCTCGTGAGTGGCAAGGGCGTCTACCGCGGAGCGGCGCGAAGCGTAGGCGCTCGGAGCACTCACGACAGCTTTACCGTCGTGAGTGCTCCGGGCGCCTATAGGCGCCCTTGCCACTCACGAGTCGACGGCGAAGCCGAGATGCCTTGGAGCCGGGCACGGGCAAAGCCGGGCACAGGGCTGAGTCTCAAAGCCGAGGCCGAGGATTGGCCAGCACGGCCCGCCCCAGGTGCTCACAGGCCAACAGCGCGACCTCCAAGTCCAACCGCCGCTCGGTGACCGCACGCCCCCCGCGAATGTCCTCGGCCTTGCGCAGCCGATACCGCACGGTGTTCTTGTGCAGATGCAGCTCGGCCGCCGCGTCGATCAGGCTCGACCCGGCCCGCAGATAGGCCAGTACGGTCCGCCGCAGCTCAGCGGCGCCCTCGTCATCAGCGGCCAGCCCACCCAGCACGTCGCTGACCCACCGCCGGGCATCGGTCAGATCGGCGGCGAGGAACGCCGACACCGCGACGTCGGCGAAGGACGTCACCGAACCGGCCTCGTCACCGTGGATCTCGGCCACCCGTCGAGCGTTCAACGCCTGCCGATGGGACGCGCGGAACCCGGCAAGCCCGTCCGCCGGGCTGCCCAACGCGATGCGCGCACCCTCCGACCTCTTCTCCAGCTCCACCGGGTCGACACCGCCGATACCGGCGCCCGACACCCACGCCCACAGCGTGTGATCGTCGGGGAGAACCGCGAGCGGCTGGTAGCCGGTCAGCTCCACGATCGCCTGCACCACCGGCTCGACGCGGCGGACGGTGTCCCGGGCCGGTGTCCACACCACGAGCGCCAGGTGCTGACCGGCCATGCGGTAGCCGGTCAACGCCTCGGCCGCCGAGGTGTCCAGACTCTCGTCCTCCAACACCGTGCGCACCTGCACCGCACGCGACGCACCCGCCCGGTGCGCCCACGCCTCGCGTTCCTCGCTGTAGATCTCGCTCAGGTTCTCCGAGACCCGGTCGATGTACGCGCTGGTCACACCCATCGTGTGACGCAACGCGGTGATCATCAGCTGCGAGTCGGGCCGCTGCTCGTCCAACAGCCGCATCCACCACTGGTGGAACCGGGCCTCGCCGAGACGGTAGGCGCGCAGCAGGCTCTCCATCGGGATGTTGCGCTGCGCCAACCGTCGCGCGTAGTAGGCCGCCGCGGCCGGCACCTCGATCTGGTTGACCGGGATGTGGTGCGCCAGGATGTGCACCGCCGTGGCCATGTTCGCGCCGACGCTGGCCACCAGCAGCTCCCTGACGTCCTCCTCGGGCACGTCCAGCTGCGGGATCTTGTCGATCAGGAGCATGCAGGTGTCCGCGGTCAGCTGCTCCAGCTGACGCTCCAGATCATGCGCGACGGCGGCGACCAGGTCTGCTGTATTCATGTGCTTTTCCCGCGCTGTCTCTTCCGGCCTGTTCCGCGCGGAGTTCTTCTGTGACCACCCCGGCTCGCTGGCGCTCGCTGGGGTGCTCCCAGAAAAACAAGCTCCTTCGTCGCTGGGCGCGCGCTTGTCGTCACTCTGGGAGCCGCCTCCTTGCGTTGGCGCGGTTGTTGCGGACATGCACTGCCCGGCCTTCGCCGGAACTCCTTCGGAGACTCGCGGAGCCGGATTGGCTGTTGCTGGCTAGCTGTTGCTGGGCTAGCTGTTGCGGAGCCAACTTAGCGGTCCGTTCACCTTGGGGACCACCCGCAACCAGGAACTACTCCGCGAGGAAGCCCAGATTGGCGTTGTCCGTGTCCTGGGCGAAATCTCGTGCCCGGTGGACCGTGGCGCCGGCGTCGCGCAATGCGGCTACGTCGTCCTCGGCGGTGGTGCTGTCCACCAGGACCACGTCGAAGTCGGCCACCGGGAGCAGCTGGTACATGCCGCGCTTCTGGAACTTCGTGTGGTCGAGCAGCAGAACCCGCTTGTCGGACGCCGCGAACAGCGCGCGCTCCACCGCGACCGTCTCCTGGCCCTGGTTGTAGATGTGCGCGCCACTCACCGCCGTCGCCGACATGATCAGCAGGTCCGCCCGCAGCGCTCCGACGGCTTCCCTGGTGTGCATCCCCAGGAACGCGTCGTAGGCGGGGTAGTACGCACCGCCGAGGGTGAACAGGTCGATGCCGGGCTCGCCCGCGAGCAGCTTGACCACCGCGAGGAAGTGCGTGATGACCGTCAGCGGACCGCGCTCGGGCAACCGTTCGGCGAGCGACAGGATCGTGGTGCTGTCGTCCAGCATCACCGCCTGACCGGGCTTGACCAGTCGTAGCGCGGCGTCCGCGAGCTCCTTCTTCGACTCCGGTACCTGCTGCAGCCGGAACCGGATGTCGCCGTGGTAGAGCGCGGACGGCTGGGACGTCGCGCCGCCCCGCACCTTGCGCAGCCAGCCTTGGTCCTGCAGTGCATCGAGGTCCCGGTGCACCGTCATCAGGCTGACCGAGAAGTCGTCGGCCAGGTCTTCCGCGCGGACGAAACCCTCGTCGGTCACCCGCTCCCGAATCTTCTCCCGCCGCACGCGCAACGCCATGCCGGACGGTCTCTCATCGGTGTCGTCCACGATCTCGTCCACAGCCACCTCACCATTGTCAGCTGTGATGAACCATGCGAACCTAACACCACACAGGTGATATATCCCAATGGAGTATTGCTGATCCAGTGTGAAGAATGCTTAGGTTCTTAACATCACCCGTCGGATCAAGGAGGATCTCGTGCCGGTCGTCGCCGACGGCTACAAGCCCGTCAACTACGTCGAGACGCACACCTGGGCCGATCGGCTCGGGATGCCGGGGCCCTTGCGCTGGGGCTTCGTCGGCCTGCTGATCTTCATGATCGGCGACGGCGTCGAGTCCGGTTACCTGGCGCTCTTCCTGGAGAAGGACCGTGGCATCGACGCGACCAACGTCGCGGTCATGATCACTGTCTATGGGGTTGCGGCCGGTGTGGCGGCGTGGGCTTCCGGCGCACTGTCGGACCTGTTCGGCCCGCGCAAAGTGATGTGGGGCGGTCTATCGATCTGGGTCGTCTTCCAAGTCCTACTGCTCGGGATTGCGCTACCGATCAACAACTACCCGCTGATGCTGGTCACCTACGGTTTCCGGGGGCTCGGCTACCCACTGTTCGCCTACGGTTTCCTGGTCTGGATCGCGGCATCCACACCGCAGAACCGCCTCGGCAGCGCCGTCGGCTGGTACTGGTTCGCGTTCACAGGTGGTCTGCCCACCCTCGGCGCACTGTTGGCAAGCGTGTCGATACCTCTCGTCGGATCCTTGGCGACGCTGTGGCTTGCGCTGGGCATCGTCACGGCCGGCGGGTTGTTCGTATTGCTCGCGGTGCACGAACGCACCGGCTTCTCTCGACTGGCGCCACCGGAGCAAAAGCCGATGGCCACACTGGCGGCCAGCCTGACCATTCTCTACCAGCGTCCCAAGATCGGCGCTGGAGCATTCGTCCGCGCGGTCAACACCTCATCTCAGTACGGCTTTCTCGTCGCCCTACCGGTGTTCTTCACCGACACAATCGGATTTTCACGCCCGGACTGGCTCCATATCGTGTTTGTGATGTTCCTCAGCAACATCATCTTCAACCTTGCCTTCGGCATCATCGGCGACAGAGTCGGCTGGCGCCAGACGGTCACCTGGTTCGGGGGAATCGGCTGCGCGATAGCGACGCTCTCCATGTACTACGTGCCCCTTGCAGTCGGGCCGAACATGTTGGTCTGCATGCTGGTCAGCGTCTTCTACGGCGCTGTGCTAGCCGGGTTCGTGCCGTTGTCCGCGCTGATGCCGTCACTTGCACCGGATGCAAAAGG
Source organism: Actinospineispora spinosispora DSM 44797 (assembly GCF_000429025.1). Taxonomy (GTDB): domain Bacteria; phylum Actinomycetota; class Actinomycetes; order Mycobacteriales; family Pseudonocardiaceae; genus Pseudonocardia; species Pseudonocardia spinosispora. Next base: position 38,110 of record NZ_KE386836.1, on the reverse strand, counting down.
CGCCGCAATGTCGGCGCTCAACTTCGGCGCCGGAATCTCGGCGTTCCTCGGCCCACTAGTGGTCGCTGTTTGCCTCAAACCGTTCGGGCTAGCAGCAGTCATGTGGGTCTACGCCGTGTTGTATCTGATCGCCGCGGTACTGGCGTGGAATCTGAAGCTGCCCAAGGACGTCGAGGCCGGGATGGTGGCCGAACGCGCCGAGCAGGGCAGCCCGATCGGGCGGCTCGCCGGCCTTGCCGGTGGCAGCCTGCTCGGCCACCCGCCCGCGATGCGGGTTCCTCGGGAGGACGACGACGTCGACCTGGTGCTGTTCGACCTCGGCGGCACGATCTACGACGACGACTGTTACGCGAAGGCGCTGTGGGCGGCGGTGCACGAGATCAACCCGTCCGCCGAGGAGCACGACTTCTGGGCGACCTACGACGCGCAGCGCGACCGGAACTCGGGGTCGCTGCGCACCGCCGTCGCCGACGCGTTCGCCGGCGGTGACCGGGCGCTGCTGAGCGAGACGGCGGCACGGCACTGGGACTACCCGACCGACGCGCTCTACCCGGACGTCGCGCCGACGCTCGCCGCGCTGTCCACCCACTACAAGCTCGGGCTGGTCGCCAACAGCAGGGAGAACGTGCTGGACGCCATGGCCAGGGACGGCATCGCCCAGTACATCTCGGTGATCGCGCTGGCGCCGAGGGTCGGCTTCGAGAAGCCCGATCCGCGCATCTTCCAGCACGCCTTGACCGAGGCGGGGATCCTGCCGTCCCGCGCGGTGTTCGTCGGTAATCGGCTCGACACCGACATCCGGCCTGCCCGATCGTTGGGCATGCGCACCGTGTGGATGTTGCGCGGCGAAGCACCTCCGGCGCCGACCGCCACCCAGCTCGACGAGCCCGACGCGGTCATCACCTCGCTCATCGGCCTGCCACTCGTGCTGAACCGCCTGGCCGGCGTCCGGCCCGCTCCGGCCGAGCTGGCAGCTCGTTAGGAGCACGCCGTGTCCGTCATCAGCGTCGACGCCGGAACAACCATGATCAAGGCCGTCGGGTACGACGGCGACGGGGTCGAGTCGTGTGTGGTCCGGCAGGAGACGACCCTGGCCAGACGCCAGGCAGGCTGGGTCGAGCAGGACATGGCGGAGGTGTGGAATGCGGTCGTGCACGCCGTGCGCACCGTGGTCGCCGAGCTGGACGAACCGCCGGACTACCTTGCGCTGACCGCGCAGGGTGACGGCTGCTGGCTGGTCGACAACCTGGGCAGGCCCACCGGGCCGGCGATCCTGTGGAACGACGGCAGAGCCGCGGCGATCGTCGAGCAGTGGCGGTCGGACGGGCTGTTGGAGGACGCGTTCCGGGTCAACGGCTCGATGGGGTTCGCCGGGTTGCCGCACGCGATCCTCACCTGGCTGCGGCGCTACAACCCCGATCGGTTGCGCCGCAGTTCGGCGGCGCTGACCTGCGGCGGCTGGCTGTTCTCGAAGCTGACCGGGCGGGTCGGGGTCGACTCCTCGGATGCGGCGGCGCCGTTCGTCGATCCGAGGACCGGTGAGTACTCCACCATGCTGCTGCAGCGGTTCGACATGGCGTGGGCCCGGTCGCTGCTGCCCGAGATCCTCGACGGGCGGCGCCGGGTCGCCGAGCTGAGCGCGGTGGCCGCCGCGCAGCTGGGCGTGCCGGAGGGCACGGCGGTGGTGCTGTCCTCGTACGACATCGCGTCGACGTCGGTCGGCTGCGGTGCCGTCGAGCCCGGTCAGGCGTGCAGCATCCTCGGCACCACGCTGTGCACCGAGATGGTGATCGACTCCGCGGCCCTGGACGCCGCGCTGGCCGGTCCGCCGGCCGGGCTGACCATTCCGCTCGGCGTCCCGGATCGGATGCTGCGGGCGCTGCCGACTCTCGCGGGCGGCGAGGTGATCCAGTGGGCCTGCCGGATGCTGGGGCTGGACAGCCCCGGCGATCTGGGCGAGCTGGCGCGCGAGGTACCTCCGGGTGCCGGCGGTCTGTCCTTCCTGCCGTACCTGTCGCCCGCCGGTGAACGCGCCCCGTTCCTGAACGATGCCGCGCGCGGCTCGCTCATGGGCCTGTCCTTCGAGCACACCCGGTCGCACGTGGCGCGGGCGGTGTTGGAAGGGTTGACCCTGGTGATCGCCGACTGCCTGGCCACGTCCACCGTGGCGCCCACCGAGCTGCGGGTCTGCGGCGGCGGCGCGGCGAGCGCGACGTGGTGCCAGCTGATCGCGGACATCACCGGCGTCCCGACGTCGCGGTCGTCGGACAGCGAAATCGGGGCGCGCGGCGCGATGGTCCTCGGCGCGACGTACACCCGGGCCAGCCCGGATGTGTCCAGCGCGGTCGGCCGGTACGTGACCGTGCGCGACACGTTCGCGCCCGACGCCGAGGCCCACGCCGAGTACACCGAGCTCTATCGGGACTTCCTGGCGCTGCGCGAGATCGCGGGCGAAGGCTGGCCCCGGCTGGCCCGGATGCGCACGCGCGCGCCGAGCCTCACCTCGGCCGGCCCCATCCCGGCGCTGCGCCCCGCCGAGCTGGCCCGCGAGGAGGGCTACCGGGTCCGCCCGAACCAGCAGACCGTCACCCACCCGACGCAACCGGATCGGAGAGCACCATGACGCAGCGGGTCTGGGTCGGGATCGACCTGGGCACCCAGAGTGTGCGCACGCTGGCGGTGTCCGCGACCGGCGAAATCCTCGGATCGGGGACCGCGAAGCTGGCGAGCAACCGCGACGGCGCCCGGCACTCGCAGGACCCGGCGACCTGGTGGCAGGCAGTCCGGTCGTCCTGCGGCTCCGCGCTGGGCTCGCTCGCGGGTGCCGACGTCGCCGGGGTGTCGGTCGACGGCACGTCCGGCACGGTGCTACTGGTCGACCCGGCGGACGGGCGCCCGCTGACCCCGGGCCTGATGTACGACGACACGCGCGCGGCCGGTCACGTCGACCGGGTCAACGAGGTCGGCGCGACGGTCTGGGCGAGCCTCGGCTACCGCAGGATGCAGCCCGCCTGGGCGCTGCCGAAGCTGCTGTGGCTGCTCGGTGAACATCCCGAGCTGGCCGCGCCGGGCCGTGCGCGGCTCGCACACCAGGCGGACTTCATCAACAACGCGCTGGTCGGACGGCCGGTCGCCACGGATCTGTCCAACGCACTGAAGACCGGCGCCGATCTGATCAACGAGAGCTGGCCGACCGACGTCCTGGACACGCTCGGCGTCCCGGCGCGGCTGCTGCCCGAGCTCGTCCGGCCAGGGACACAGATCGGCACCGTGTGCGCCGACGCCGCCTCGGTGACCGGCCTCCCGGAGGGCACCCCGGTGATCTCCGGCTGCACCGACGGTTGCGCGGCCCAGCTCGGCGCCGGTGCGCTCGCCGTGGGCAGCTGGAACTCGGTGCTGGGCACGACACTCGTACTCAAGGGCGTCACGTCCGAGCTGCTGACCGACCCGCTCGGCGTCGTGTACTCGCACAAGTCCCCGGACGGCCGCTGGCTGCCCGGCGGCGCGTCCGGTACCGGCGCGGGTGCGATCAGCCGCCGGTTCCCGGACCGCGACCTCGATGAGCTGGGCTCGCGCGCGTCGGACTTCGAGCCGGCCGGTGTGCTCGCCTACCCGCTGGCCTCGGCGCGCGGGGAGCGGTTCCCGTTCGTCGCGCCGGACGCCGAGGCGTTCGTCCTGGGCACCCCGCGCGACGACCACGAGCTGTACGCCGCGATGCTGCAGGGCATCAGCTACGTCGAGCGGCTGTGCTTCGACTACCTGGCCTCGCTGGGTGCGCCGGTCGACGGGGACCTGCTGCTCACCGGCGGTGGCACCCGCAGCCGGTACTGGTGCCAGCTGCGCGCGGACGTGCTCGGGCGTCCGGTGAAGCTGCCGACCAGTGCGGAGCCCGCGCTCGGCATGGCGCTGCTGGCCGCGACCCCGGGCCGGGTGCCCGCCGAGGTCGCCGCCGAGATGGTCCGCATCGGCGACGTCATCGACCCGCGAACCGACGTCGCGGGCCGCTTCACCGAGCCCTACCTGCGGCTGGTCGACGAGCTCGCGGGCCGGGGCTGGCTGCCCGGCCAGGTCGCGGAGCAGGTCCATGCCACTACGAGGAGATGATCGATGACCAGGCTGGTACTGGTGAGGCACGGCGAGACGGTGTGGCACGCCGACAACCGGTATGCCGGAACCACCGATGTCGAGCTCACCGAGCACGGCCTCGAACAGGCCCGGCAGCTCGCCGACTGGGCCAAGAGCGCGGGGCTTGCCGCCATCTGGTGCTCACCGCTGAGCCGGGCGCGGCGCACCGCCGAGGCCTGCGCGGAGGCGACCGGCATGGACTGCCAGGTCGACGAGCGGTTACGCGAGCTGAACTTCGGTCGGGCCGAGGGCCTGACCACGGCCGACATGCGCGGCCGGTTCCCGGTGGAGCTGGCCGCCTTCCAGAACGACCCGGTCGCCCACCACCTGCCCGACGGCGAGCACCCTGCCTCGGCGGCCGAACGCTTCATCGACTGCCTGGACGACATCGCGGCGCACCACCCGGACGGACGGGTGTTGGTCGTCGCGCACACCACGGCCATCCGGCTGGCGCTGTGCTCGCTCATCGGCGTGGCCCTGTCGGAGTACCGCCGTCTGTTCCCCTTCGTCCGCAACTGCGGGATCACCGAGATCCGCGTCGAACCGGGCGACCCGACCGCTCTCCTGCAGTTCAACACGCCGATCATCTCCGGAGAACCCACATGACCATCCGCATCCTCGCCGCCGGTGACCATTTCGTGCTGAGCCGCCTGTTCGTCGAAGCGATTCGGGCCGAGGTCGATCAGGAGGTCGAGTTCGCCGAGCTGACGTTGCCGTGGCCGATCGAGCCGTTCGGCCGGGTCGGCGAGGTCGACGAGGCGTCCGGCACCGAGGACGAGCTGATCGCCGCGCTCGACGGTGCCCAGATCTGTGTGACGCAGCTGGCCGGGCTCACCGAGAAGGTCCTGCAGGCGTCACCGTCGCTGAAGCTGTTCGGCATCAGCCGGGGCGGCCCGGTCAACGCCAACATCGAGGCCGCGACCCGGCACGGTGTCGCGGTGACGTTCGCACCCGGGCGCAATGCCGTCGCCACCGCGGAGCACACCATGGCGGTGATGCTCTCCGCGATGCGCCGCATCCCGGCGACCCACGCCGAGCTGCGCGGCGGGGTGTGGCGCGGCGACCTGTACCAGTACCAGGAGGTCGGCCCGGAGCTGGAGAACTCCTACGTCGGCCTGATCGGCTACGGCGCGATCGGCAGCCGCGTCGCGCGGATGGTCGCCGGGTTCGGCGCGAAGGTGCTGGTCCACGACCCGTATCTGAAACCGGGGGCGTTGGACGGGATCGCCGAGCAGGTCGAGCTGGACGACCTGCTGCGCCGGTCCGCCGTCGTGTCACTGCACGCGCGGGTCAGCGAGGAGACCAAGGGCATGATCGGCCGGGAACAGATCGCCGCGATGCCGCCGGGCGCGGTGCTGGTCAACTGCGCGCGCGGAGCACTGGTCGACTACGACGCGGTGTGCGACGCACTGGACTCCGGGCACCTGTTCGGCGCCGGCTTCGACGTGTTCCCCGAAGAGCCCATCCCGGCCGGCTCCCGTCTGCTGACCACGCCGAACATCGTGATGACCCCGCACCTGGCCGGTGCGAGCAAACAGACCGCGGCGAAGGCGGCCACGATCCTGGCGGCCGACGTGGCCCGCTTCCTACGCGGCGAACCACCCCTGCACTGCGCCAACCCGGAGGCCCTCAGCCCTTCGTGAGTGTTGAGTGCGGCTATAGCCACACTCAACACTCACGAGGTCAGTTGTCGTCGCCGAAGTAGCCGTACTCGCCGTAGTTGTTCCGGGAGCTGGGTGAGTCGGGGTCGGCGCGGTGCCAGTCGCCCTTGCTGTCCTGCTCGGCGTGTTCCCAGTTGCCGTTCGAGCCGCACAGCTCGGCGGAACCGTCCGGGTTGGGTTTGACGTCGCCGAACGAACACTTCGGGCGTTCCTTCTTCGGCTCGGCCTCGCTGGACGCCCTGTCCTTCTCGTCCTTGTCCTTGGCCGCGTCCGGCTTCGCGGCGTCGGGCTTCGCGGTCGTGGTGGGCTTCGGGGTGGCAGTGGGCTTGACGCTCGGCTTCGGCTTGGCGTTGCTGGTGGCCGGCGGCAACGGGGCAGGCGGCGGCTCGACACCCGACGGGGCGGCCGGTCCGACGAACCCGCCGTCACCCTGCGTGGATGTCGACTCCACACCGGGCGGCGGCGCAGTCGCCTCGTCCGCCCCGAAACGCCCGGCGAGCAGGACCGCGATGCCGATACCCAGGCCGACACCCAGCACACCGAGGGTGACGACGGTCAGGACCATCGTCGTGCGCTCGCGGACCCGGAACCAGACCAGCGCGACCACCGCGGTCAGCACGATCAGGAACCCCATCGCGATGAGCCGCACCGGCGCGACGAACAACCCACCGGCACCGACGACCGCCAGTGCCAGCAGCACGATGCCGACGATCGGCTTCGGTCGCTGAACCGGAGCCTCGCTCGGCGGTAGGTTGAAGACTGAGTCCGGATAAGTCAATGTGGGTGACCCTCTGACGCCGGTCGCTCAACGGCAAGAGCAACCCCCGGGAGCAGTGTCGCCCACCGCGTCACTGTCGTTACCTTGGGGGGTCGACTATCAACCGACCGTGAAGATCGCCAGATTCGTGACACACAGTAATCAGACCGACGTGGGTTCGCTGCCCCAGAGCGTCCGGTAGTACGCGGTGCGTTCGGCGTCCGGTTCGATGCCGTACGCGTCGAGCAGCAGGTTCTCCCAGCCGGGGCCGTAGTTCCACACGGTGCTCCAGGTGGCGATCGCCAGGTCCGCCCAGCGGTCGCCGACACCCAGTGCGCCGAGGTCGACGTGACCGCTGCAGCGCCCGTCGGCACCGATCAGCGTGTTCGGCGCGCAGCTGTCACCGTGGCACACCACCGGCTCGTCGATCGTCGGCGGCGCCGGGGTGCCGGGTGTCCAGCCCTCCTCCGGTTGCCACCGGAACGGGCAGTCCGTGACCGGGAGCGCGTCGTGGAAGGCCCGCAGGCCAGCACCGATCGCCGCGACGGCCACCGCCGGCCGACTCTTCCACGGTTCGCTGACCGCGTTCTCCCCGGTCAGCGCCTCGGTGAGCATCCACGTACCGTCGTCGTCCGAGCCGAGCTCCAGCACCCGAGGTACCGGCGTGAAGGCGCTCGCCCACCGCAGCCGGTCCGCTTCGCCCGCCAGGTCGATCGGGCTGTCACCGGCCGGCATCCATTTGACGAACCGTCCGCCGGTGCTCGTGACCAGCTCGAACGTCAGACCGCCCGCCTCGTTGAGCCACACTGGCCTGGTCTCGTCCGTGCCGGCCAGCCGTCGCACGCTCGATGGGACGTGGACGTCTGCTGGCACTCCAGAGAACACAAGATTCAGTTTACGAGTCGGCAGCTACCGGGTTCCGTCCAGCTCGAACGTGCATCGGCCGTAGCGGACGCCGTTGACCTGCAGCTCGATGGCGTGCTCGCCGGGGTAGTAGCGCCGGGTGCTGATCGGCCGGAACGAATGGGTCTTGCCGACCGTCACCTCGGCGCCCGGGTCGAGCGTGCGGGTGGCGAGTTTGAAGACCTTCGGCGCGAGCGTCGCGTTGGCCTTGCGGTGGTGGACGACGTAGTCGATGACGAGCGTGACGGCCTGCGTCCCGTGGTTGCGCACCGTGGCGTCGAACCGCAGCTCACCGCCCTCGGGCACGGCCGTCCCGCCCAGCCGCAGCTCGCCGACCTCGACATCGGCCGGCGGTCCGAAACCCAGCAGCAGCAACGCCTCCGGGTCACCTGCTTTGACCAGGGTGCGCAGCGCGTGTCGCACGAGCGAGGCGGTGTTGTCGTCCGGGTCGGCCAGCCACCGCCGCGCGGTCGCGGCGACCAGCTCGGGGTCCGCGCGGCTGATGTCGTTGAGGTGGTTCGCCACCGAGCGCCGCACGTACGGCGACGGGTCCCGGTACAGCGCGTCCAGCACCTCGAGAGCGGGCCGTTCCATGATCGCCGGTACCCGCCGCGCCCAGGGCAGCCGGGGCCGTGTGCCTTCGCTCGCCAGCCTGCGTACGTGTTCGTCGTGGTGCTTCGTCCAGGTGTGGACGACGGTGAGCGTGCGGTCGAGGTCGCTGTCCAGGAACGTGCGGATGGCGAACTCACCGGTCAGCCTCGGGGTGAGCCGGGCGAGCAGCTCAAGGCCGCCCTCCAGCTCGTCGGCTTCGACGGACAGCACCGCGAGCGCCTCGGTGACCGGCCAGATCATCCAGCCGGTGAACCCGGCCTGGTTCAACGCCCGATCCACGATCGCCACGAACGGCAGGTACCCACCCGGCAGATCGGTCAGCAGTGCGTCCCGGACCGCGCGGGCCCGCTCGGACAGCGTCTGTCCGTCCAACGAGTCCGCCACCCGCCGAAGCTCGACCGGCTCCTGCCCCGGCGCGGCGACGGCCAGACAGTCGATCAGCTCCCGCACCACCGAGGCGCCGAGCAACTCGTCAGCAGTAGGCATGAGGTGATCATCCCTGAGTGGCTAGCGGGGGATGCTGCGGAGGTTGCTGCGGGCGAGTTCGATCATCTTGCCCACCCCGCCGTCCAGGACCGTCCTGGTCGCCGCGAGCGCGAAGCCCCGGACCTGGCTCGCGGTGATGTGCGGTGGGATGGACAGGGCGTTCGGGTCGGTGCGCACGTCGACCAGGTACGGGCCGGGGCTCTGCAGGGCGGTGCGCAGCGCCTTCGGTAGGTCGGCCGGGTCGTCGACCGCGACCGACGGGATGCCGGCGGCCCTGCCGATGCCGGCCAGGTCGGCGACGCCGTGGTCGGTCTCGAACGACGGGTATCCGGCGACCATCATCTCCAGCCGGATCATGCCGAGCGAACCGTTGTTGAACGCCACGATCTTGACCGGCAGGTCGTGCTCGGCGACGGTGAGCAGCTCGCCGAGCAGCATGGTCAGCCCGCCGTCGCCGGACATCGACACGACCTGGCGACCCGGCTCGGCGAACGCCGCCCCGATCGCGTGCGGCAGTGCGTTGGCCATGGTGCCGTGCCGGAACGAACCGATGATCCGGCGCCGCCCGGTCGGGGTCAGGTAGCGCGCCGCCCACACGTTGCACATGCCGGTGTCGACCGTGATGATCGCGTCGTCGTCGAGCGCCTCGTCGAGCAGCGCCGCCACGTACTCCGGGTGCACCGGCCGCAGCTTCTCGACCCGCTCGGTGTAGGCCGACACGACCTTCTCTAGCACCGAGGCGTGCTTACGCAGCATGCGGTCGAGGAAGCCGCGGTCCGACTTCTGCTGCACCAACGGCAGCACGGCACGCAGCGTGGCCCCGACGTCGCCCTCGACGCCGAGGTCGAGCAGCGTGCGTCTGCCCAGGTGAGAGGCATCGCGATCGACCTGCACGGTGCGGGCCTGCGGCAGGAACGTGTCGTACGGGAAGTCGGTGCCGAGCAGGATCAGCAGGTCGGACTCGTGCGTCGCCTCGTAACAGGCGCCGTAGCCGAGCAGGCCGCTCATGCCGACGTCGTACGGGTTGTCGTACTGGATCCACTCCTTGCCGCCGAGCGAATGCCCGATCGGCGAGTGGACCTTCCCGGCCAGCTCCAGGACCTCGTCGCGGGCATCGCGGATCCCGGCGCCGACGAACAGCGTGACCGTGCCGGCCGCGTTGATCTTCTCGGCGAGCGCGGTCACCTTGTCCGGGTGCGGCTGCCCGACCGACCGGGCCACGACCAGGTCGGTGTGCCCGGTCGGGTGCGCAGCCGGCTCACCGCCGAGGTCGCCGGGAAGCACCAGGACGCCGACACCCCCTCGGGCGAGCGCGGTCTGCATCGCGATGCGCTGCATACGAGGAAGCTGCTCGGGCCGTGAGACCAGCTCGCAGTAGGCGCTGCATTCCAGAAACAGCTGCTGCGGGTGGGTCTCCTGGAAGTAGTTGGTGCCGATCTGGGTGGACGGGATGTGCGAGGCGATCGCCAGTACCGGGGCACCGCTGCGGTGCGCGTCGAAGAGCCCCTGCACCAGGTGGGTGTTGCCCGGCCCGCAGCTGCCCGCGCACACCGCCAGCTGCCCGGTGAGCTGTGCCTCGGACGCGGCGGCGAGCGCGGCCGCCTCCTCGTTGTGGACGTGCACCCAGGTGATGTCCGGGTTGCGTCGGATCGCATCGGCCAGCGGGTTGAGACTGTCTCCCACCAGCCCGTACACCCGTCGAACGCCGGCCTGGACGAGCACCTCGATCATCTGATCGGCAACCGTGTAAGCCATACCTCGAAGGCTAGTGTGAAAGTAGGTGGGTCGGCCGCCTCAACTGAGAACCCCCACTCGCGGGAGGGACGGTGACCCGGTGGACCTACGGAAGCTGAGGTACTTCGTCGCCGTCGCCGAGCACCTGAACTTCGGGCGGGCCGCCGACGCGTTGCACATCGCCCAGCCGGTGCTGTCGCGCCAGATCCGGGCGTTCGAGGACGAGCTGAAGGTGCGGCTGTTCGAGCGGGACAAGCGGGGCACCGCGCTCACCCCGGCCGGCGAGCAGCTGCTGGCCGACGCGGTGCATCTGCTGGCCGAAGCCGACGCGGTAGCTCGCAGAGCGCGGCGCGCCGCGCGGGGTGCACGCACGTTCGCCGTGGGGTTCATGCCGGGGCTGATCGTGACCGGACCGGTGCGCGCGCTGCGTGCCCGGCATCCCGAGCTGACCGTCGAGGTGCTGCGCACCGGCTGGGACACACAGGTCGAGGTGCTGCGCGACGGCCGGGTCGACGTCAGCTACGTCCGGTTGCCCGTCGAGCCGCGAGGATTGGGCATCCGGCCGCTGCTGCGCGAACCCCGGACGGTCGTCGTGCCCGCCGAGCACCGCCTGGCAGGGAAGGAGTCGGTCAGCATCAACGATCTCGCCGACGAACACCTGATCCAGCCGCCGGACGTGGTGCCGGAGTGGCGGGACATCGCCACCGAACTGCGGTCACCGGCGGCGAGCCCGCCGGTTCCGGTGCGCAGCGTCGAGGAGAAGCTGGAACTGGTCGCGGCCGGGCAGGGTGTCGTGGTGCTGCCCGAGTCGACCGCCGCGTTCTACCGCAGGCCCGATGTGAGCAGCGTGCTGATCACCGACATCGGGCCGAGCCAGGTCGCGATCGTCTGGGAGCAGTCCCGGCGCGACGCGCTGATCGACGAGTTCGTGGAGCTCGCCGTCGCTGATACCGCTGAGGTATCAGGAACGCCGTAAAGGGTCTTGGACGGCGCACCCGGTCCCGGCGGATCGTCGAGAGTGTTGATCCCTCGACGAAAGGTCCTCGTGATGCAGGTATTCGTGACCGGCGGCTCCGGCTACATCGGACGCGCCACACTCGCGGCGCTGCGCCGCCACGGCATCGCGGCGAGCGCACTGGTCCGCACGGACCGGTCCGCCGAGATCGTCGCCGGGCTGGGCGCGACGCCGGTCCTCGGCACGCTCACCGACGCCGAGGTCCTCACCGGGGCCGCGCGCGCCTCGGACGGGGTGATCCACCTCGGTCAGGCCGCCGAGGCCGACGGCGCGGACATCGACCGGACCGCGTCCGAGGCGATGCAGGCCGGGCTCGGCGACCGGGGCGCGTACGTGCACACCGGCGGCACCTGGGTGTACGGCGACACCGACGGCGTGGTCGACGAGGACGCTCCGCAGGCGCCGCCCGCGCTGGTGGCCTGGCGGGCGGCGAACGAGAAGCTGGTGCTGGAGCGCCCCGGCCGCCCGGTCCTGGTCATGCCCGGCCTGGTCTACGGCAAGTCGGGAGGCCTGCTCGAGACGTTCTACCTGTCGGCGGCACGCGGCGGGGGCGCGGTGCCGTGTGTGGGTGACGGCGGCAACCACTGGTCCACGGTGCACGTCGACGACATCGCCGAGCTGTACGTGCTCGCGCTGCACGCACCCGCCGGCTCCGTCTACGCCGGGGTGGCCGAGGGCTACCCGACCCAGGCCGAGGTGCTGACCGCGGCGGCCCGCGAGGCCGGCCTGCCCGAGACCCTCACCCACCTGTCGCTGCCGGAGGCGGTAGCCCTCATGGGCCCGATAGCGGAGGCATTCCACCTGGACCAGCAGGTAACCGGCGCCCGAGCCCGAACCGCCCTGCCCTGGCTCCCTCCCTCGTGAGTGATGAGGCCGTCTACCCCGAAGGGGCGCGAAGCGTAGCCGGTCTACGCACTCACGACAGCTCTTCCGTCGTGAGTGCGTAGACCGGCTATAGGCGGCCTCAGCACTCACGAGGACCCCGGGACTGTGCACTCCGAGCTGCGTGCAGCCCTGACGTGCTGATCCGCTCGTACCCGGCTTTCGTGAGTGGCAAGTGGTCCTATAGCAACCCTGGGCACTCACGACACGCTTTTCGTCGTGAGTGCCCAGGGTTGCTACGCCTTCGGCGCCCCTTCGGGGTAGGACCACTTGCCACTCACGGGGGGAGGAGGGCGCGGACCTCGTCGGCGCTGGTGGCAGCCAGGGCCGACGTCGCCAGGGTGCGGGCCTCGGAGCGGTTCACGCCGCGCACCGCCTGCTTGACCGAGGGGACGGCCCTCGGGGTCACCGAGAGCTTGTCCACCCCGAGACCCAGCAGCAGCGCGGTGGCCTGCTCGTCGGCGGCGAGCTCGCCGCACACCGAGACCGGGGTGCCCGGGCCGGACGCCCGGCACACCTGGTCGATGAGCTTCAGCACACCGGGGTCGAGCGGGTCGCCGAGGGCGGCGACGGCGTCGTTGCCCCGTTCGGACGCCAGCGTGTACTGGGTGAGGTCGTTCGTGCCGATGCTGAAGAAGTCGACGTGCGGCACGAACGCGGCGGCCTTCAGCGCGGTGGCCGGGACCTCGACCATGATGCCGACCCGCAGCTCAGCGGGTTCGCCCCGGCCGACCTGCTTGATCGCGTCGTCGAGCAGCCGGCGCGCGCCGAACAGCTCGTCGAGGGTGCTGACCATCGGGAACATCAGGTCGATCGGTGCGTCGTGCGCCACCCGGACGATGGCGAGCAGCTGCTCGGTGAGCAGCTCCGGCCGGGCCAGCGACAACCGCAGGCCGCGCAGCCCGAGGAACGGGTTGGCCTCGGCGGGCATCGGCAGGTACCCGAGTGGCTTGTCGCCACCGACGTCGAGCGTGCGCAGGGTGATCCGCCTGCCGTTCAGCGCCGCCGCGATCTCCCGGTACGTGGCCTCCTGCTCTTCCGAGTCGGGCGCCTGCTCCCGGTCGAGGAACAGGAACTCGGTACGGACCAGCCCGGCGAAGTCGGCGCCGTCCGTGCTGGCCAGCCGCGCGTCCCGAACCGACCCGATGTTGGCGCCGACCGGAATCTCGACGCCGTCGCTGGTCAGGGCTGCCGAGGTGGCCCGCACCCGCGCCTGCCGTTCCCGCTTCGCCAGTGCGGCGGCACGGTCCAGGAACCCGTCGCGGGTCTTCGGATCCGGGTTGACGATCAGCTCGCCGCGCGCGCCGTCCACCGCGAGCGGCGTGCCCTCCTCGATGTCGAGGACCTTGGCCCCGGCGGCGACGACCGCGGGGATGCCGAGCGCGCGCAGCAGGATCGCACTGTGCGCGGTGGGGCTGCCGTAGGCGAGCACCACGGCGGCCACCCGGTTGCGGTCCAGCCCGGCCGCCTCGGCCGGGGTCAGGTCGGCCGCGACCAGCACGCCGTCCCGATCGATCGTCGGCACCGGTGTGGCCTCTTCGCCGAGCAGCGCACGAAGCACCTGTTCACCGACCGCGTCGACGTCCGCCGCCCTCGCCCGCAGGTAGGGATCGGCGAGCGCGGCCAGCTCGTCGTGCACCTCGACGACGGCGGCCGACCAGGCGCCCGGCGCGGCCTGGCCGCTGTCGATGCGCCGACGGGCGCCCTGCACCAGCTCGGGGTCCTCCAGCAGCGCGAGGTGCGCGTCGAAGATCGCCGCGTCGCTCTTGCCGATCTCCCGCGCGGTGCGTTCCCGCACCTGTTCGATCTCCCCGCGCGTCGCTTCGAGGGCCTGCTCGACGCGCTGCCATTCGACCTCCGGCGTTTCGGCCGGCTGGTCGGGCACGGCGATCGGCGCCCGGTGCGCCGAGGGCAGCCACGCCGGGCCGATCCCGAGACCGGGCGAGGCACCGATCGGCCGCCGCGCGCCGACCGCGCACACCGACTGCTCGTTGGTCGGATAGTCGGCCACCCCGCGTCCGCCGATCGCGTCCTGGCCGGGGGTCTCGTCGAAGTTGCGTCCGGCCAGCTCGACCAGCTGCTCGATCGCCGCGTCTGCCTGCCGGCCCCTGGCCCTGACCTGCAGCTCGTGGCCGCACAGGACACCGAGCGTTGCCAGCTTCGACAGGCTCACCGCCGACACCCAGCGCGATCCGGTCGTCCCGTTGCGCAGCTGGACCTCCGCGTCGACACCGCGCAGCTGGCTCGCCAACCGCGAGGCCGGCCGGGCGTGCAGGCCGTGCGGGTTCGCCACGGTGAACGACCCGGTCGCGGGGAACTCCGGCGTCTCGTCCTCGGAGGGCGCCTGGGCCTGCTCCGCGCCGAGCTGCGCGATCTTGCCGGCGAGCCCGCTGACCGCTTCGGCGGCGACCTCGGCCCGCGTGGCACCGCCCGCGGCGCTGACCGAGGCGACGACCAGCCCCTCCACCAGCGGCGCCGGGCACAGCACCGCTCGTTCCCGGACGTCCGGCTCGACCAGCTCCAGCGCGAGCTCGGCGGACAGCACCGCGCTGCCCATGTCCATCAACACGACGACGCCGGCACCGGCCGATGCGGTGTCCGCTGCCGTGACCGCCTCGGCGATCGCGGCGGCGTCGGTGCCGAACGTGGTGTCGTCCAGACCAGCGGCGACCTCGAGGGGCACCGACTGGCCGTGCAGCATCTCACCGGCCAACGCCACCGCGGCATCGGCCAGTGCTCTGCTGTGGGAGACGACGACGATCCCGACCACTGTCTCGCTCAACCTTTCGTCGACGTCGAAGTCAGAGCCGAGGTCGCCGAGATCAGCAGCGCTGCCGATGTCGCACCCGGATCCTGGTGCCCGACGCTGCGTTCGCCGAGGTAGCTGGCCCGGCCCTTGCGTGCGACCAGGTCCTTCGTTGCGTCCCGCCCGCGCGCGGCGGCGTCCGCCGCGTCGCTCAATGCCTCCGTCAGGGGCTTGCCGGCGCCGAGCGCGTCGTCCAGCGCATCGACGGCGGGCGCCAACGCGTCGTACATCGTCTTGTCACCAGCCTCGGCCTTGCCCCTGGCGACCACACCGTCCAGCCCGGCACGCAGCGCCTTGGCGAAGGCGGGCCCGTCGAGTGAGTCGACCGGCCCCGCCGCGGTGGCCATCCGCAGGAAGAACGTGCCGTACAGCGGGCCGCTGGCGCCGCCGACCGCACTGATCATCGTCGTCGCGACCTTCTTGAACAGGGCGCCGACATCCGGCAGCTCCGCGCCGTCCAGCGCGGCGATCACCGCCGACATGCCGCGATCCATGTTCGTCCCGTGGTCGGCGTCGCCGATCGCCGAGTCGAGCTGGATCAGGTGCTGCTTGTGCTCACCGACCAGCCTGGCGAACTCGTCCAGCCAGCGGCCCAGTGCCGCAACGTCCACTGCGTCCATCTCCGTCATCACACCCCCCAGCGCAGCGCCGGTGTGTGCACCGGCGCATCCCACAACCGGACCATCTCGTCGTCCATCTTCAGCAGGGTGACCGAGCATCCGGCCATCTCCAGGCTCGTGATGTACGGGCCCACCAGCGACCTGGCGATCCGTACACCGGCCTTGTCCAGGATGGCCTGGACCTCCGCGTACATCAGGTACAGCTCGAGCATCGACGTGCCACCGAGCCCGTTGACGAAGGCCAGCACGCCGCCGTCGCCGGTGAAGTCGAGGTCGGCGAGGATCGGCTCGAGCAGCTGCTCGGCGACCTCCTTCGCGGGCGCCAACGGCACCCGGCGCCTGCCGGGCTCACCGTGGATACCGACGCCCATCTCCATCTCGTCGTCCGACAGCTCGAACGTCGGCCGGCCGGCGGCGGGCACGACACACGAGGTCAGCGCGACACCCATGCTCCTGCTGTGCGCGTTGACCCGGTTCGCGACCGCGACGACCTCGACCAGTGAGCGGCCCTCGGCGGCAGCGGCACCGGCGATCTTCTCGACCAGCACGGTGCCGCCGACACCTCGCCTGCCCGCCGTGTAGGTGCTGTCCTGCACCGCGACGTCGTCGTTGGTGATCACCACGGCGACCTCGACGTCGGTCTCGGCGGCGGCCAGCTCGGCTGCCAGCTCGAAGTTCATCACGTCGCCGGTGTAGTTCTTGACGATGTGCAGCACGCCCGCGCCGCCGTCGACCTTCTTGGTCGCCTCGACGATCTGGTCCGGGACCGGGGAGGTGAACACCTCACCCGCGCAGGCCGCGTCCAGCATGCCGGCGCCGACGAACCCGCCGTGCAGTGGCTCGTGACCGGACCCGCCGCCGGAGAGCAGCCCGACCTTCCCGCGCACCGGTGCATCGGCCCGATGAACGATCTTGTTCTGGTGGTCGACCGCCAGCTCGGGGTGTGCCGCCGCCATTCCGCGCAGCGCGTCGGCGACGACATCGGCCGGGTCGTTGATGAGCTTCTTCATGCTGGTCTCCGGTCAGGAGCGTCACTGCTCCACAGTTGGTCCACAGTTGCTCCCGGTGTTCAGACTGACTGAGGGTTGGGCTGGCTGCTAGGTATCCAGAAGCTACGCCGAATTTTTCGGAAAGTCATTCGACATTGTCGAACGAGTCAGGACGATACAGCGCTATGATCCGAGGCACAAGCGAACCGACGAAGGGCAAGCAGTGATCCAGGCAGTGGACCGCGCGGTGCGTATCCTGACGGCCCTGCAGGGCGCACGGCGGATGAGTCTCGGTGAGATCGCCACCGAGCTGGACCTGGCCCCGTCGACCGTGCACGGCATCATCCGCACGCTGCTGCAGCACGGCATGGTCGCCCAGGAGCGCGATTCCGGGCGGTACCGGCTCGGCCCGGCGACGCTGCGGCTGGGCAACGTGTACCTGCACACCCTGGAGCTGCGGTCCCGGGTGATCAGCTGGAGCGAGGACCTGGCCAAACGCACCGGCTGCGCGGTCCGCGCCGGCGTGCTGCTGCTGGGCGAGGTCGTCGTCGTGCACCACGAGCCCCGGCCGGACGGCACGCGGCAGATGCCCGAGGTCGGCATCGTCATCCCGGCGCACGCCTGCGCGCTGGGCAAGGCACTCGTCGCGTACGCGCACGTGGAGGAGACCCTGGCCGCCGGGTTACGCAGCATGACCGGCGACACGATCACCCAGCCCGCCGCGCTGCTCGCCGAGATCGACGAGGTCAAGCGCACCGGGCTGGCCACCGAGGTCGAGGAGGCGGTGATCGGCGAGTGCGGTGTCGCCGCCCCGCTCGTAGACGCGAGCGGCATGGTGCCCGGCGCGCTGAGCCTCGTCGTCCCGACCAGCCGCTGGCCGCTCGCCGACTCGGACATCGAGGCGCTGCGCGACGCCGCCCGGTCCATCTCCCACGAGCTCGGCGCACCGAGCTGGCCCCCGATCTACTCGGCCGACTCGGCGGCGAGCGCCTGATGGCGGCCGAGTCGAGGGTGGGCCTCGGGCTCGCCGCGCTGGCCCGTCCCGCATACATCAACTCCGGCCGCGAGCACGACCTCGGCGAGCAGCGCGACGTCGAGCAGCTGCGGATGCGCAGCATCACCGTGCTGGACGAGGCGTACGCGGCCGGCGTCCGCTATCTGGACGTGGCCCGTTCCTACGGCAGGGCCGAGGAGTTCCTCGCCGACTGGCTGGCCAGGCGCCCGGAGATCGACGACGTCACGATCGGCTCGAAGTGGGGCTACCGCTACGTCGGCGAATGGCGCATGGACGCGTCCGTGCACGAGGTGAAGGACCATTCGCTCGCCGCGTTCACCGAGCAGTACCCACTGACCAGGAAGCTGCTCGGCGAGCGGCTGGACATCTACCACGTGCATTCGGCGACGCTGGAGACCGGCGTGCTCGACGACGCCGCGCTGCACCGCGCTCTGGCGCAGCTGCGCGACAGCGGAGTGCGGATCGGGCTGTCCACGTCCGGCCCACGCCAGTCCGACACCGTGCGCAGGGCACTCGACGTCGAGGTCGGCGGGCAGCCGCTGTTCACCTCGGTCCAGTCCACCTGGAACGTCCTGGAGACCTCGGTCGGCGCCGCGCTGGCCGAGGCCGCCGACGCGGGCGCGCTGGTGATCGTCAAGGAGCCGGTGGCCAACGGGCGGCTCGCGCCCGGTGGCGTCGACGACTCGCCCGGCTCCCGTCGCGCGGCCGAGCTGGCGGAGGACCTGGGTATCGGCGTCGACCAGCTGGCCATCGCTGCCGCGCTGGCCCAGCCCTGGGCCTGGCGCGTCCTGTCCGGCGCGGTCACCTCGGCACAGCTCGACAGCAACATCGGAGCCGAGCCGCTCGCCCTGTCGACCGACACCCTGGCAGCCGTAGCCGACCTCGCGGAACCCCCCGAGGCCTACTGGTCAACCCGCTCCCACCGCACCTGGTCCTGACCCCACCCCACCCCCGACCCGCCCCTACCGCACTCTCCCACTGGCACGAATGTGGCTTTAGGGACGTTGAACGTCCCTAAAGCCACATTCGTGTCGGACGGGGCCGGGAGTGAGCGTCAGGGACGGCGGGATGTGGGGGTGCGGCGTTACGGTGGCTGGCATGAGTGCGGCAACGACGACTGACAGGAACTCCGCGAGCATCGACCCGGTCGGCGCCGTGCCGAAGCAGCTGTTCATCGGCGGCGAGTGGCGCGACGCGACGGGCGGCGGCCAGATGACGGTGAGCAACCCGGCGACCGGCGAGACGCTGTGCAGCATCGCCGACGCGACACCCGCCGACGGCCAAGCGGCCGCCGACGCCGCGGCGGCCGCGCAGCGCGACTGGGCGCGCGTCGCGCCCCGCGAGCGCAGCCTGATCCTGCGCCGCACCCACGAGCTGCTGCTGGAACGGGTCGACGAGCTGGCGCTGCTGATGACCCTGGAGATGGGCAAGCCGCTGCCGGACGCGCGCGGCGAGGTCGCCTACGCCGCCGAGTTCTTCCGGTGGTTCTCCGAGGAGGCGGTGCGCATCGAGGGTGACCTGTCGGTGCTGCCGAACGGCAAGACCCGCCAGATGGTGATCCGCCAGCCGGTCGGGCCGTGCCTGCTGATCACGCCGTGGAACTTTCCGCTCGCCATGGGCGCCCGCAAGATCGCCCCGGCGATCGCGGCCGGCTGCACGATGGTCCTCAAGCCCGCGCCGCAGACCCCGTTGTCGAGCCTCGCGCTGGCGACCGTGCTGACCGAAGCCGGGCTGCCGCCGGGTGTGGTCAACATCGTGACGACGACCGACGCGGGCGGGCTGACCGAGCCGCTGCTGCGCGGCGGGGTCATCCGGAAGATGTCGTTCACCGGGTCCACCCAGGTCGGGCGCCTGCTGCTCAACCAGAGCGCCGACACGGTGCTGCGCACCTCGATGGAGCTGGGCGGCAACGCACCGCTCATCGTCTTCGACGACGCCGACCTGGACGTCGCGGTCGACGGCGCGATGGCCGCGAAGATGCGCAACATGGGCGAGGCGTGCACCGCGGCGAACCGGATGTTCGTGCACCGCTCGGTGTACGACGAGTTCGCGCGGCGGTTCACCGAACGCATGACGGCACTCAAGGTCGGCCCGGGCACCGCGCAGGGTGTCGACGTCGGGCCGCTGATCGACGAGGCGGGACGCTCCAAGGTCCAGACGCTCGTCGACGACGCGGTCGGCAGGGGCGCCGAAGTCCTCGCCGGCGGCAAGGCGCCCTCCGGCGACGGCTACTTCTACCCGCCGACAGTGCTGTCCGGCGTGTCCACCGACAGCCAGATGCTGACCACCGAGGTGTTCGGCCCGGTCGCGCCACTGATCCCGTTCGACGACGAGGACGAGGTCGTCGCGCTGGCGAACGACACCGAGTTCGGCCTGGTCGGCTACCTGTTCACCCGCGACTTCCAGCGCTCCATGCGGGTCAGCGAAGCACTCGAGGTCGGCATGGTCGGGCTGAACACCGGCATCGTGTCGGACCCTGCCGCGCCCTTCGGCGGGATCAAGCAGTCCGGCCTCGGCCGCGAGGGTGGCCGCGTCGGGATCGACGAGTTCCTCGAGATCAAGTACATCGCTGTTCCGGTTTAAGGGCCTCGGGGTGTTCTTTGCACATCCTCTTGTTGCGTCGCACATGTCCGGACGTGTGCGACGCAGCACGAAGGTGTGCACGGTGCGCCGGCCGCGCCCGCGCGGGCCCGGGCCTTCGCGGCTGGTGTCAGGCCACCGGGTCGCCGGGGGTTCCGGCGTCGGGAGCGAGCAGGTGGACCGTGCCGTCGGCGGTGCAGCCGCCCAGGAGCAGGAACTCGCTGCGGAAGCCGGCTATACGCTTCGCGCCCAGGTTGACCGCGCCGACCACCAGACGCCCGATGAGCTGTTCGCGGGTGTAGTTGGTGATCTGTGCACTGGTCTGCAGCTCACCGATGTCGCCGAAGTCGACCGTCACCTTCCACGCCGGCCGGCGCGCCTCGGGGAACTCCCGCACGTCGGTCACCCGGCCGACACGCATGTCGACCGAGAAGAACGCCTCCGGCGTCGTCTGTTCCTTCGCTGCCGTACTCACCTGGCGAATTATCCTCACGGCACCAGCAGCGACTTGCCGAGCACCTCCCGCGCCTCGATCGCCGCGTGCGCCCGCGCCGCCTGCTCCAGCGGGTAGGTGCGGCTGATGATCGGCCGCAGGCGTCCGGCCGCCGCCTCGTGCAGCAGCCCCGCGGCGCGGGGGTGGAGCTCGGCGGCCAGGTCGGCCAGCTGCTCCATTCCGATCGTCGACACGCCCCGCGCACGGGCCTCCGCAGGGGGAATCGCGATCGGCGAACCACCGGCGCGCCCGTAGTTCGAGTATCGGCCGCCCACCACCACCCGGGAGAACGCCGCCCGGCCCAGCTGCGCCCCGACGCCGTCGAACACGACGTCCAGCTCGGGCAGCCGGTCGAGCCAGCCGGGCTCGCTGTAGTCGACGGCGAGATCGGCGCCCAGCTCGGTGATCAGCTCCAGCTTGTGAGCACCCCGAGCAGCACCGATCACGTACGCCCCAGCACGGTGCGCCAGCTGGACGAGCAGCGTGCCGAGCCCACCCGCCGCTGGTTGGATCAATACGGTGTCACCTCGGCGCACGGGGGTCCGTTCGAGCACTCCGAGCGCGGTCGCACCATCGTGCAGCAGCGCCACCGCGGTGTCCAGGCCCAGGCCGTCCGGCACCGGGATCAGCGCCGATTCGGTGGCGGTCACCTGGCTCGCGTAGCCGCCCCCGCCGAGGGCGGCCAGCACCCGCCGCCCGACCCACTCCCCGGCGACACCGTCGCCGACCGAACGCACCTGCCCGGCCACGCCCGCGCCGGGTACGTACGGCGGACGGACCGTGAAGTAGTCGCCGCCCTCACCGCGCCGGATCATCGCGTCGACCGACAGCACACCGGCCACCACGACGTCGATCACCACGTGGCCCGGCCCGGCGACCAAGTCCGGCGCCGTCACCATTCGGAACACCTCGGGCCCGCCGAACTCGTCGACCTGCATCATCCTCATGACCCGAGCGTGAACCATCAACTTAAGTTGAGGTCAAGCCCAGTTCGGTGAGCAACGCGGCCGCGGCGGGTACCGGAGACCGGTCGGCGGCTACGACCACGGCGAGCTCGCGCACGATCGCCGGTTCGATCGGTATCGCCGCGACCCGGTCGGCGTGACGTGCCGTCGACCGGGGAAGCAGCGACACCCCGAGCCCGTGCCGGACCAGCTCGACCAGGTCGGCGAACGTGTCCACCTCGCAGCAGCTCCGGCGGGACAGCCCGGCCTCGGCGCACCCGGCGTCGATGCGCGCCCGCAACGCCGAGTCGGCGCGGAACTCGACGAAGTCCTCGTCCGCGAGTGCGTCGAGCCGTACCAGAGGGGCACCGACCAGCGGGTGGTCCGGGGCCGCCACGAGCACGAGCGGCTCGGCGCCCAGCGGGAACGCCCGCACCCTGCCGAGGTCGAACGGGTGGTCGACGAACGCGATGTCCAGCTCACCCTCCGCCGTGGCGTGGACCAGCGAGCCGACGTTGTTGTTGCGCAGCCGCAACACCACGGCGGGATGGCGCCGGTGGAAGTCGGCGAGCAGCGCGGGGACCTCGACGATGCCGAACGACTGGATCATCCCGATCCGCAGCTCGCCGCGCAGCAGGCCGCGCACCGCGTCGACCGCCTCGCGGCCTTCCCTGGCCGCGGCGAGCGCCCGGTACGCGGCGGGCAGCAGCGCCCGCCCGGCCTCGGTCAGCTCGACGCTCCGGCTCCCCCTGGTCAGCAGTGCACCGCCCAGCTCACGCTCCAGCGCCCGGATGGAGCTGGACAGGCTCGACTGGACGATGTGCACGCGCGCCGCGGCACGAGTGAAGTGCCTCTCCTCGACGACCGCCACGAAGTGTTCGAGCTGCCGCAACTCCATGCATCGACTGTACCGATCACAGACATCGGAACAATCTGTTAGATCAATGGCGAACCGCGAGTCACCCTGGAGTCATGACCCTGCACGACGATCTGACACTCGATCCGAGGCCGGCCACTCGACGTCGCCCGTCCGGGCCGGTGGCGGGCGCGCTGGTGGCCTACGCGTTCGCCGCGACGATGCTCGGTACGACACTGCCGACCCCGCTGTACCCGCTCTACCAGCGACAGTTCGACTTCTCCAACCTGCTGACCACGGTCATCTACGCGGTGTACGCGGCCGGGGTCCTCGCCGCGCTGCTGCTGTTCGGGCGCGCGTCGGACCTGCTCGGCAGACGCCGGGTGCTGCTGGCCGCGCTGGCCGTCTCGGCGCTGTCCGCGCTGGTCTTCCTGACCGACAGCGGACTCACCGCACTGTTCGTCGGCCGAGTCCTCTCCGGCCTGTCGGCGGGCCTGTGCACCGGGACCGCGACGGTCGCGCTGGTCGAGCTGTTCGGGCCTCGCCACCATCACCGCGCGACCATGATCGCCACGGCGGTCAACATGCTCGGTCTCGGCTGCGGTCCGTTGCTGGCCGGGCTGCTCGCCGAGTACGCCCCCGCGCCGCTGCGCCTGCCGTTCCTGGTGAACCTCATGCTGCTCGTCCCGGCCGCCATCGGGGTGTGGTTCGCACCGGAGACCGTCACCGCGACCAGGACGGGATGGCCGAGGGCGCAGCGGCTCGGCGTGCCGGAGCAGGCTCGCGCCGTGTTCCTGCCCGCCGCCGTCGCGGTGTTCGCCGCGTTCGCGGTGTTCGGTCTGCTGACCGCGATCGAGCCCGGCTTCCTGAGCACGTTGCTGCACCTGCCGAGCCGGGCGTTGGCCGGCGCGGTTGTGTTCAGCATGTTCGCCGGTTCGCTGCTCGGTCAGGCGGCCCACGTCCGGCTGTCCACCCGCGCCGCGCTACCGGCCGGCTGCCTGGTGCTCGTGACCGGCCTGGCCGCGATCGCCGCCGCGCTGGGCACCGCATCGCTCGTCGCGCTGGTCATCGGAACCGTGGTGGTCGGCATCGGCCAGGGCATCAGCTTCCGCGCGGGCATGCTGGCGATCACCGAGCACAGCCCCGCCGACCGGCGCGCGGAGACCGTCTCGAGCTTCTTCGTCGTCGCCTACCTGGGCATCTCCGTGCCGGTGATCCTGGTCGGGTGCGCGGCCCAGCTGTTCGGCCTGCGCACCGCGGGCATCGCCTTCACGATCGCCACCGCCGCGCTCGCACTCACCGCGCTGGCGATCGTGCTCCGGCTCGAACGTCGGTCCTGAGGGTTAGCGCGGCGGCCAGCTCGGGCACTGGCCGCCGCCCCCCTCCGATGTCGCGCCGCCGTTATCCAGGGCGCGGGGACTCCGGGGCTTCCGAAGTGCCCGCCGGGAGCCCCCGCCCGGCGCGACAAAGACCTCAGTCGTTCGGCATCGTGTTCGACGTGGCGCTCGGGACCGTGTTCGACGAGTCGAGGGTGGTCCCGTCGGGCGCGGCGGCCGCCGGATAGCCATCGGACACCGACGCGGCGGGCGCCGCCGGGAGGTCGGCCGGAACCGGCGGCAGGCCGGCGGGCGCAGCCGGCAGTCCGGCCGGCGCGGCGGGTAGAGCGGCGGGTGCGGCCGGGAGGCCGGCGGGAAGCCCCGCCGGGACCGGCGGAACGGCAGCCGGAACGGGCGGGAGACCAGCCGGGAGCTGAGGTGCGGCGGGCAGACCGCCCGGAAGCGGCGGGACGCCGGCCGGCAGACCCGCGGGCACACCGGCCGGAAGACTCGGCGCGGCCGGAAGACCGGCGGGCAGTCCACCCGGAACCGGGGGCACACCCGCGGGCAGACCGGACGGAGGGCTCGGCGCCGACGGAAGCCCGGAAGGCAGACCGGAGGGCAACCCCGACGGGAGGCTCGGCGCGGACGGCAGGCCCGAGGGCAGACCGGAGGGAACCCCGGACGGGACCGGCAGACCCGACGGACTCGGCAGGCCGGAGGGAACCGGTAGACCGGACGGCGAGGGCAGGCCGGACGGAGTCGGCAAGCCCGAGGGAGTCGGCAGACCGGACGGTGTGGGCACCTCCGGAGCCTGCTTCGCCATCGCCCTGAGCACCGGCGTCGCGTCCCGAGGTGCCGCGGACTGCCCGGCCGCGGACCACAGACCGATCATCGACAGCAGCAGCACAGCCGCCACCGCCGCGGCCGCTACGGCATGTAGCGCCGGGCTCGGAGGGCTACCGGTTCGTTTGTTCATGGTCTGCCCACCTCCGTGCCGTTAGCCCAATGGTGAAACGCTGCTGTTCATCCAGCCGTCAGCATCACGTCACTGTGACACCATTTGTCACGTTCACCACATCAGTCACACGGGACGATAGATCATTAAGGTGGCCGATTACAAGATTGGCTACTGAATGTAACCCTGAAGTGGAACTTCAGCCTCCGACCCGCATCCAGCCGAGGACCGGAGTGGACTGCAGGAAGACCAGCAGACACATCGCCAACAGGAACAGCGCACTCCAGCCGATGACCCGACGGAACAGGATCCCCTCCGCCCCGACCTCACCCACGGCCGCCGTGCCGATCGCCAGGTTCTGCGGTGAGATCATCTTCGCCATGACCCCGCCGGAAGTGTTCGCGGCGCCGAACAGGATCGGGTCAGCGTGCAGCTGGGCCGCCGCGGTCACCTGGAGCTTGCCGAACAGCGCGTTCGCGCCCGCGTCGGTGCCGGTCACCGCCACACCGAACCAGCCGACGACCGGCGACAGGAACGCGAAGAACAGCCCCGCCTGAGCCAGCCACAGCCCGAGCGTGGAGATCTCGCCGGACAGGTTCATGACGTAGGACAGCGCGAAGACCAACAGGATCGTCACGATCGCCCAGCCGAACTGGCGCAGCGTCTCACCGTAGGTCCGCAGCGCGGCCATCGGTGACACGCGCAGGATCACCGAGCTGATCACCCCGGACAGGAACAGCAGCGTCCCGGTGGCCGCGAGCCAGTTGAGCTTGAACGCCACCGACACCGGCTTGCCCGCCTCCGACAGGATGTGCAGCCCCGGCCACTGGAACGTCACGGTGGGCGCGTCCAGCGCGGTGCTGATTCCGGGCAGCTGGGCGAGGGTGAACGCGACGACCACGACCGCGTACGGGGCGAACGCGATCAGCTTGTCCCGCCGCGAGTCGTTCACCGGGGGCTCCTGGTCCGGGCTCGGTGCTGAACCGCCGCCGACCGACACCGACGGCGCGCCGACCTGCACCGCGCTGGGCTTCCACACCTTGTTCAGCGCGACCACGGCGACCGCGGAGACGAGCGCGGCGAAGATGTCGCACAGCTTGTAGTTGACGAAGTTCGAGAACGCGAACTGGGCGATCCCGAACGACAGCCCACAGGTCAGCGCGGCCGGCCAGACCTCGCGAATGCCACGCCTGCCGTCCACGATCCCGACCAGCACGAACGGCACGAACACGGCGAGCAGCGACACCTGCCGCCCGGCCATGGCACCGAACTCGGCAGCGGGCAGCTCGGTGACCTGGCCCATGATGGTGATCGGGTTGCCCAGTCCGCCGAACGCGACCGGCGCGGTGTTGGCCACCAGCGCGACGGTCGCGGCCTTCAGCGGACTGAAGCCGATCGCGATCAGCATGACCGCGCAGATCGCGATCGGCGAGCCGCCACCGGCCAGCGACTCCAGCAGCGCGCCGAAGGAGAAGGCGATGACGATCGACTGAATCCGCCGGTCGTCACTGATCGCGGTGAACGCCCTGCGCAGCACGGCGAAATGCCCGGACCGGACGGTCAGGTTGTAGATCCAGATGGCGTTGAAGGTGATCCACAGAACGGCGAGCACGCTCAGCGCCGCGCCGAACACGCCGGCGTTGAGTGTCTGCCCCAGCGGCATCCGATAGATCCCGAGCGCGATCGCCACGGCGATCACCAGCGAGAGTGCACCCGCCCAGTGCGCCCGCCATCGGAACACCCCGAGCGCCACGAGCAGCGCCACCAGCGGCAGGGCCGCGAACAACGCGGACAGGGCCAGTGAACCGGTCGGGTTGAGGTTCTGGGTGTACATCGACTACCTCCGGGCGAGCACAGCGCTGTGTCGGTCGCATTCACATATGTGACGGCTAGCCATATATGAGAACCTCGAACATGGTGACACCCGCCACTCTCGAAGGAAAGAGCTCACCGGCGATCAATGCCGCCGAGATGCCATTCACCGCGTGATAACACCCGGCCGGCGGATTTCGAGCGCGCCGTTATAGCAGGGAACGCGGGTGCGCATGTATCACAGGGGGGCGCTACTCCACGGTCGGTCGTCTCCTCTCGAGGCGCCGGCCAAGGAACCGTGGTGGGAGGGGGAGGCACTCCCCCGGCCGAGCTCTCCCACCGCGGTGCTGCTCGAGTGGTCCACAATCATGCGCATGAGCGCACCCCACGGCATCGACTGGCACTGGGCGACGACCACCGGCGGCAACCTGACCAAGGAACAACGTCGCCAGCTGCTGACGCCGCTGCTGCGAACCGTCGTCGGCTACTCACGGACCCGGCTCAAGCTGGCGCTCGGACTGCGAGGCAGCGGCGCGTTGGACATCGACACGCTGAACTGGCCGGACTCGGCGCTCGCCAAGGCGGCCGAGGAGGAGGCCCGCGAGTCGCTCTCTCCCGACCTGCTCGCGCACTCGTACCGGACATACCTGTTCGGGCTCGTCCTCGCCGACCTCGACCACGCTCCGGTCGACGAGGAGCTGTGCTACGTCGCGTGCCTGCTGCACGACCTGAAGATCGCCACGCCCACTCCCGGCCGCTGTTTCGCGGTGGTCGGCGGTGAGCAGACCGAACGGTTCGCGTTGGACCACGGCACCCCACCGGAGCGGGCGGCCGCCATCGGTGCGGCGATCGCCGCGCACATCACCCCCGGCGCCGCGGATGACCTGTCCGACCCCGGCGGCTTCGTTTCAGCGGGTGCGTTCGTGGACGTCTCCGGCGCGCGCCTGGACGAGATGCGTCCGCACTGGGTCGCCGACCTACTGTCCCGCCACCCGCGCCCCGACTTCAAACAACGCCTGCGCACCTACTGGGCAGCGGAGAGCGCCGCGGTCCCGGCCGGCAGGGCCAACTGGCTCACCAGGTCAGCGGGCCTGCCCCTACTGGTCCGAGCAGCCCCGTTCAGTTCCTGACGTCTCGCACAGAACGAGTACACGCCGCACAGAGGCTGGAGGCTCTGCGCGGCGTGTGGACGGTCTGTGCGAGCGTGCTGTCAGGAGAGCGAACGGGCGCCGCCCCGAGCACGGAACGTCACCCCGGCCTCCTGCAGCAAGCGACGGACACGACCGATGCTGTATCCGGTTTCGGAACAGATTTCACGCACACTGCGGCCTTGCTCATATCGCCGGAGCAACTCGGTCCCGATCTTGTCTCGCTGATTTCCGGGGAGCCGCTGCCCTCGGCGCAGCGTAGGGGTCTTCGCCATGAAGCAGATCTTGCCGGGTGATAGCGCGGAAGATCCAGCACGAGAATTACAGTGACCTGAATTGGCTCAGTCGAATCTAAGTGTAAGCAGGATACTGTTTTCCGCGGGGCACGACGTCTTCCGCCGCCTCGGCTCCCCAGGCGCTCCAGCCGTCACGGGGGTACCGTGCAAACAATTCGAGATATGGACCAGGTGAACACGACTCGATCAGGTCGTACATTTCATCCGGTTTACGGGAATGCTCGCGCTTACGTGTCTCGATCATGTTGACCTGGCTGCGGCCCGGCGCCAACGTGCGCATCGACCCACGTACCCCGAACAGAACCAGCTCAGTGACGTTGCGGAAGTAGAACCCGACGCCACGCCCGTCCGGCCCACCGTCCTTGCGACGCTTGGCCCACACCAGGTTCGACACGTACCGGAAGCCCCACGCCTCGAGTACCTGCAGACCTTCGGGGAGCAGCGCGTTCGGCACCCACAGGTACAGATGCGCGTTCTCGGCGGCGGCACCGGCAATGGGCAGTGCGCGGATGTCGGCCAGCGTCATCGTGTCGTACCGGTCGAGCCTGCGGTGTTCCGGCGCGACCTTCCCGGTGCGATTGGTGAAACGCCACGGCGGATCGGCGTAAATGGTCGAATACCCCTCGGCGGGCCGAGGAATCGGCGCGACCGCAATAGGCTGGTCATCGACCCGCAATGGGCGCGGGCCGAGTGGGACCGAGGTGTCGGACACGATCGGACCCGTAGCCACGTCAGTGACCGGAACAGCATTCATCCTGTGGCTCCTGTTCGCCCAGCGAGCCGAATTCGGCGCTCTGATTTACCCGATACACCTGTGGCAAGGGACTCACCGCCACCCATGCGAAAACCCTCGTTCAGGCGAGCGGCGAACCCGGATACCCGCCGCCGGGATGCACTGTCGGTCAGCTCCACAGCACAAGACGATAGGGAGTACAGCGCCTCAAACCCGGCTCTCGGCCGGCCCGGCGTGTCTCACCGCCGGGTGTCCGGCCGGTCCGACACCCACCGCCAGGTGCCGTCGAGCTGCCGGCGAGCGACCTCGGCGGTCGCCTGGTCCGGGCCGAGCCGGGTCGAGGTGAGCGCGACATCGCGCAGCCGCAGCACAGGACGCTGCTCACCGAGAGTGAACACCGGGGCCGACGCCAGCAACTCGCTGAAGTACCGGCCGATCGAGGCGGCGCCCCGAATCTCGACACCCTCCGGGGTGGTGAGCACCGCGTCGCCCTCGTACAGCCCGACGAGGCCGTCGACGTCCCCCGCGTTGGCCAGCCGCACGAACAGCCCCGGCAGATCTTCCGGCTGCCGCGCGACGTCCTGGTCGGTGATCTCCAGCGTGCTGAACAGATCGGTTGTCATGCCCCGTTCCTACCCGCGGGCACCGACAGTCTTCTTGGGCCTGTTCCGCGCGGAGTTTTTCTGTGACCACCCCGGCTCGCGCAAGCGCTCGCTGGGGTACTCCCAGAAAAACAAACCTCGTTCCTCGGTTGAGCGCGCGCTTGTTGTCACCGTGAGAGCCGCCGTCCGGCTTGGGAGCCTGGTTGCGGACATTCAGTACGCCGGCCTTCGCCGGAACTCCTTCGGAGACTTGCGGAGCCGACTTCTACCGCACTCGGAAAGGTGGCTGGTCAACCGCGACGGCGCTTGCGGGCAGTTTCGTTGCCAGGGGGCGCAGCAGGACGCTGGCTGTCAGGCAGGCGAGTGCCACCACCAGCCAGGGCAGCCAGTAGGACACCGAGAACAAGCCGACCACCGCCGGCGCCAGCACCCCGGCCAGTGTGAACGCGTACTGGAACGCCGCGAGGTGCCGTCCTCGGGACGCGACCGGAGCGGCGGCCTCGGCCAGCGCGTTCGCCCGAGGACCGAAGATCAGGTTCCCTGTCCCGAAGACCACCACGGCCCCCACCAGATAACCGGGCTGGACAGCGGACGGCAGCCACCGGGCCGCCACCGAGATCAGACACCACGTGGCGAACAGAACCGCGCCGAGAGACATCGCACCGAGGCGCGACCACCGTCGGGTCAGGCGCAGCATCGCCGTGCCGAACAGGGCGCTCATCGCGGTCAACAGCGCCAACAGCACCCCGGGCAGCCAGTTCGGGCCGTGCAGGACGTCCAGCACGAACACCGGCACGCCGATCAGGAAGAAGTCCACGGCCAGCGAGAACAGCATCGTGGTGCCGATCAGCAACAGGTAGGGGCGGTTGCGCAGCACCCCGACACCGTTCGGTTCGTCCCTGGCGGGACGTTGGTGAGACACCCGCAGCAGCACCGCGAGCCCCGCCGCCACCACGAACGTCAGCCCGTCCACACCGATCGCCCAGCGCAGCACCGTGTCCCCACCGGCGAGCAGCACCCCGGCGGCGAGCGCACCGAACCCGAAGGCCGCCGAGCGCACCATGCCCACGACGGCGAAAGCCCGATCCTTCGGTCCGGTCCCCGCCACATCGGCGATGAGCGCGAACAGGGCGCTGTAGAACATCTGCTGCCCCATCGCCAGCAGCAGCGCGCCGACCACCACCGACGCCACGCCGGACGCCGTCAGATAGACCAGCGCGGCCACCGCCTGCAGCACCTGCGACACGACCACGACCGGCCGGGGCCCGACCCGGTCCACCAGCGGACCGACCAGTGCCGGAACCAGCAGGCCCGCGACCGTACCGGCCGTCACCGCCGCACCGGCCACGCCGAGCGGCAGCCCGACGACCCGCGTCACGTAGACCATGGTCAACGGCAGGAACAGCCCCGAGCCGAGATTGTCCACTCCCAGGGCGATCAGCAGCACGACCCAGTTCCGGCGCATCGAACCTCAGGCTAGAGCACGCTCCAGGGTTTGACTGTGAGTGCACTCCAACCTTTAACGTGGGGCGCGTGACCACAGTCGAGGTGTTGAACAACCTGGTCGACCGCGCGCCCACCGACGGGCTGCCGGAGCTCAGTGAGCTGCTGGCCTGCTCGGTCAGGGCCGAGGACGCACCGGACGAGCCGCTCACGGTCAGCCAGACCGCGGACCTGCTCGGCCTGACCGGGCACACGCTGCGCTACTACGAGCGGATCGGACTGGTCGACGTCGACCGCTCCGGGTCCGGGCAGCGGCGCTACGACCGCAAGTCGCTCGGCCGCATCATCTTCATCACCCGCCTGCGGTCCTCCGGCATGTCGATCAGCGACATCAGCGAGTACATCGGGCTGGTCGAACAGGGCGACTCCACCGTCGCCAAGCGGCTGGACCTGATGTACCGGCACCGCGCGAAGGTCAAGGCCCAGCTCGAAGAGCTGCGCTATGCGCTCGCCGTCATCGACTACAAGATCGCCACGTACGGCGGCACCATGGCCGGCTGACCCGGCCCGTTCCACCTTCTTCTTCCACCCCCCGAGCACGAAGGACGGATTTGTCATGCTCAAAAACACCCTCGCCACCCGGAAACTGCGCCATCTGGAGGTGTCCGCGCTCGGCCTCGGCTGCATGGGGATGAGCTTCGGCTACGGCCCCGGCGACCAGGACGAGTCGCTCGCCACCCTGAACCAGGCGATCGACGACGGTGTCACGCTGTTGGACACCGCCGACATGTACGGCGTCGGGCGCAACGAGGAGCTGCTGGCCCAGGTCCTGCGCACCCGGCGCGACGAGGTCGTGGTCGCCACCAAGTTCGGCATCGTGGCCGGTCCGGGCAACGAGGTCACCGGGCTCGACGGATCACCCGAGTACGCGGCGCGGGCCGTCGACGCGTCGCTGCGCAGGCTCGGCGTGGACACGATCGACCTGTACTACCTGCACCGCGTCGACCCCTCGGTGCCGATCGAGGAGACCGTCGGCGCGATGGCGCGCATGGTCGAGCAGGGCAAGGTCCGCCACCTCGGTCTGTCCGAGGCGTCTGCCGACACGCTGCGTCGGGCCCAGGCGGTGCATCCGATCACGGCGGTGCAGAGCGAATGGTCGATCTTCAGCAGGGACATCGAGGCCGACGTCCTGCCGACCGCCCGCGAGCTGGGGATCGGCATCGTGCCCTACAGCCCGCTCGGCCGGGGCCTGCTCACCGGTTCCGTCGCCGCCACCCACGACCTGGCCGACAACGACTTCCGCCGGACCCTTCCGCGCTGGCAGGCGGAGAACCTGGAGGCCAACCTCGAGCTGGTCCGCCGGGTGCGGGTGATCGCCGACCAGCTGGAGGCGACGCCGGGCCAGGTCGCGCTGGCCTGGCTGCTCGGCCAGGGCCTCGACGTGGTGCCGATCCCCGGCACGAAGCGGCGCGGCTACCTGAGCGAGAACCTCCGCTCGGCCGCACTGACCCTGAGCCCCGACCAGCTGCGCACCCTGTCGAAGCTGACCCCGGCCGGCGACCGGTACCCCGACATGAACTGGGTCAAGGGCGAGAGCGCCTGACGACCTCGTGAGTGTTGAGTATGGCCATGGCCATACTCAACACTCACGAGAGTCTGAGCGGGTTGAAGACGTCGGCGGCGACGACGAGCAGGCTGTAGCAGATGAACAGCAGGCCGACGGCATAGGCGACCGGCATCATCTTGGCGATGTCCACCGGTCCCGGGTCAGCCCGACCGCGCAGCGTCGCGATGCGCCGACGGACCGACTCCCACGCGGCGGCCATGATCTGCCCGCCGTCGAACGGCGGCAGCGGCAGCAGGTTGATCAGGAACATGGACAGGTTGACCCCGGCCAGCAGGTTCAGCAGGAACGCCAGCTTCGACTTGATCGGGCTGTCCTGTCCGAGCACCTCACCGCCGATCCGGGACACCCCGACGACACTCATCGGGGTGTCGATCTCGCGTTTCTCGCCGAGGAAAGCCTGCCGGAACAGCTCCGGCACCCGGCTGGGCAGCGCGGCGAGCGCACTTCCGGTGACCGTGACGTACTGGCCGAGCTGCTGCGCCACGAAGCCGGGCCCTCGGGTCTGGTAGTCCATGACCGGGCTGTAGCCGAGGAACGCGGCCTGCTCGTACCCGACGGTGCCGTCCAGCTTGCCGACGGTGTTCTGCACCGGTGTGATCGTGAGGGTCTGCTCGTGGCCGTCACGCATCACGACCAGCGGCACCGTGCCGGTGACCGTCCGGACGGCGCGGCGGAACGTCTCCCAGTCGTCGTAGCGGACGCCGGCCAGGCTCACGATCGTGTCGCCGGGTTTCAGCCCGGCTGCCGCCGCGGGCGTCGGCGGCGCGTCGGCCGGGCACTCGGTCATCGCGGCCTGGTCGGCGCGCAGTGTGCACTTGGCGACGTAGCCGACGGTCATCGTGCCGGGGGTGCCGATCGCCATCAGCGCGATCGCGATCAGGACCACGGCCAGGATCAGGTTCATCACCGGACCGGCGGCCATCACGACGATCCGCTTCCACGGCGACCGGGTCCAGAACTCGCGGGTTTCGTCGCCGGGGCGCCACAGCAGGTCGGACTCGGCGCGGACACTCTCCACGAGCCCTTGGAACGGGCCGCTCTTGCGGCTGCGCCCGTGCGTCTCACCGGCGCGCGGCGGGAGCATGCCGACCATGCGGATGTAGCCGCCGACCGGGATGACCTTGAACCCGAACTCGGTCTCACCGATCTGCCGGGAGAACAGCGTCCGGCCCCAGCCGACCATGAACTCGGGCACCCGGATGCCGAAGTACTTCGCCGTCGAATAATGGCCGAGCTCATGCCAGGCGATGGCGAACGCGATGCCCAGTGCGAACAGCACGATTCCCAGGACGTACAGCATGACCCCCGAGCCTACGGGTGACCCGATCCGCCGCCGGTGCCGCGGTCGGACAGGACCTGCGCCATGAGCATCGTGGCCGGCCCGAAACCGCCGCGTTCGTAGAACGGCACGGCCCGTTCGGTCGGTGACAGCACCACCCGCACACACCCGGCGGCGCGCGCGTGCGCCATGACCGTGTCGAGCAGTGCGGCGCCGAGCCCCTGGTCGCGGCATTCGGCGACGACGAGTGCGTTGCTCAGGTACCCCCAGCACGAGTGGGCACGGCTCGGGGTGGGCATCCGTTCGAACAGCACCAGGCTCATCATCCCGACCAGCTCACCGTCCGGCTGCTCCGCGACGAACACGGTCCGGCTGTCCTCCTCGGCGAGGAACCACTCGGTGAGCCGTTCCTCGAAGGCCTCGTCGGCCACCTCGTCGGTCCACTGCGCTCGCAACCGGGCGAGCCTCGGTAGGTCCGCGACCTCAGCGGGCCGGATCACCGCGCTCATGCGCCGAGCAGCGAGCGGCAGGCGTCCAGTCCGGACACCGACAGCGACCAGTCAGGACGCCGCAGGTCCCCGGCGTCGAGCAGCAGCCGGGTCTGGGTGGCGACCGCGCCACGCCGGATCCACGTCTCGGTGCCGTCCGCGCGGTACCCGACCTTCTCCGAGACCCGACGCGACGACGCGTTGTCGAGGAACGCTCCCGAGCGTGCGGTCCTGGCACCCAGATGGTCGAACGCGAACATCAGGACGGCGGCGCGCATCTCGGTCCCGTAGCCCTGCCCCTGCCAGTCCATGCCGAGCCAGGACCCGCTGGACACCTCACGGCTGAGCGCGAAGTTCGTCGCGGTCAGGCCCTGGCAGCCGATCACCTGCCCGTCCACCCGGATCAGGAACTGAACCGTCCAGTCTCGTGGGTTCAGCGCGGCACGCATCGACCAGTGATATTGCACCAGGTTGCGGCCCAGCTCGTCCGGATCGGCGTCGGTCCACGGGAACGCGAACGGCATCTGCTCCGGCGGGTGGACGCCCTTGCGCGCGACCGAGGCGAGCTCGGCGAGACCGGCATCGTCGTCGGGGCGCAGCTCCAGCCGGGGTGTACGCAGCACGAGCTGGTGCAGCGGCCACTGATCAAGATCGAACATTCCTACAGTGTCCCGAACCGGCGGGGTACCCGCGACCGAGATACGGTCCGAACCATGCAGGCGATCACCGTGCGCGAACCAGGCGGCCCCGAGGCACTGGAGTGGACCGAGGTCCCCGACCCGGAAGCCGGTCCCGGCGAGGTCGTGATCGACGTGGTGGCGGGTGCGGTGAACCGCGCCGACCTGTTGCAGCGCCAGGGCTTCTACCCACCGCCGCCCGGCGCATCCGAGATCATCGGCATGGAATGTTCCGGGCGGATCGCCGCGCTCGGTGACGGCGTGACCGACTGGCAGGTCGGCGACCAGGTGTGCGCGCTGCTGTCCGGCGGCGGCTACGCGGAGAAGGTCGCGGTGCCGGCCTCCCACCTGCTTCCCCTGCCCGACGGGGTGTCCCTGGTCGAGGCGGGCGGGCTACCCGAGGTCGCGTGCACGGTGTGGTCGAACCTGGTCGGTCAGGCCGGGCTGCGAGCCGGTGAGCTGGTCCTGATCCAGGGCGGTACCGGCGGCATCGGGACGCACGCGATCCAGGTCGCCGCCGCGCTCGGCGCCCGGGTCGCCGCGACGGCGGGCAATCCCGAGCGTCTGCGCCGCTGCCGCGAGCTCGGCGCCGAGCTGGCCATCGACTACCACGACACCGACATCGCCGACCAGCTGCGCGCCGCGAGCGATGGCCGGGGCGCCGACGTCATCCTGGACAACATGGGCGCCGCCGCGCTCGCCGACAACATCGACCGGCTCGCTCCCGGTGGACGGCTAGTCGTCATCGGGCTGCAGGGCGGGGTGAAGGCCGAGCTGAACCTGAACACCCTGTTGCGTAAGCGGGCCAGCGTCGCCGCGACGAACCTGCGGGGACGTCCCACCGAGGGTTCCGACGGGAAGGCGGCGATCGTGGCCGCCGTCCGCACCGGACTGTGGCAACTGATCTCCGAGGGCAAGGTCAAGCCCATCACCCATACGGCCCTGCCCATGTCGTCCGCGGCCGAGGCTCATCGTCTGCTGGAGGCCGGCGGCGTGATCGGCAAACTGTTGCTCACCGTCTGAGCTCACCGGTGTGCGGCCAGCACCGCCGCGAGGCCCGCCTGGACGTCATTGACGAAGTACCCGGGAACCTCCAGCGAGGGGAAATGTCCCCCGGTCTCGGGCGAGGACCAGCGGACGATCTGCCGGAACCGTTGCTGCGCCCAGGGGCGCGGGCACCTGTCGATGTCGCGCGGATACATGCTGATCGCCGACGGCACGTCGACCCGGAGCTCGGGATCGAGCGCCCGGTGGCTCTCGCGGTAGATGCGGGCCGCCGATGCGCCGGTCCGGGTCAGCCAGTACAGCGTGACGTCGTCGAGAACGCGGTCCCTGGAGATCCTCTCGAACGGGCTGTCGTCGGTGTCCGACCACTCGGCGAACTTGTCCAGGATCCAGGCGAGCAGCCCGACCGGTGAGTCGACGAGCGAGTAGCCGATGGTCTGCGGCCGGGTCGCCTGCTGCTTCGCGTACGCCGCGCGCCGAAGCCAGAAGTCCTGGGTCTCCTCGGCCCACCTGCGCTCGACCGACGTCAGCCCGTCGGTCGACAGCCCCGGCGGCGCCTCCGCGACCGTTGTGTGGATGCCGAGAAGGTGCTCCGGGAACCTGCCGCCGAGGACCGTGGTGATCACACCTCCCCAGTCGCCGCCGTGGGCAACGAACCTGCGGTAACCGAGCCTGCCCATCAGCTCCACCCACGCGGCCGCGATCTTCTCGATCCCCCACCCGCTGGCGGCCGGCCGGTCGCTGTACCCGAAGCCGGGCAGCGACGGGACCACGACGTGGAACGCCGGCGCGTCCGCGTCCGTCGGCTCCGCCAGCTCATCCACCACGTCGACGAACTCGGCGACGCTGCCAGGCCAGCCGTGCGTCACGATCAGCGGAGTGGCGTCCGCGCGTGTGGACCGGCGGTGCAGGAAGTGGATCCCCAGGCCGTCGATGACCGTGCGGAACTGGCCGATGCGGTCGAGGCGCTTCTCGAACGACCGCCAGTCGTACCCGGTACGCCAGTAGTCCACGAGATCGACGAGGTCGGCGAGCGGGACGCCCTGATCCCACCGGTGAGAGTCCGGCGCGGCGTGATCGACGGTCTCGGCCTCCGGTAGCCGCGCGGCGGCCAGTCGCGCACGCAGATCGTCCAGTTCGGCATCGGTCGCGTGCGCTTCGAATACGTGCACGTCGCTGCTCGGGCGGGGCATGGGACCTCCTGGTCATCGTGGAACCGGCTAAGACGGTTCTAACATGACATTACGGCGAGCCGCAACCGGCTAAGGTGGTTCCATGCGTGCTGAATTCCCCGACTTCCGACTGGATACCGTCCTAGCGACGAGCTTCACGGGGACCCTGTCGGAGCGTCACGGCAACGCCGTGGAGCGCATTCCCACGCCACGACGGCTCGTCGACTGGCTGGCCCTGTACGGCCTCACCGTGGACACCTGCACCCCCGCCCAGCTAGACCTAGCCCGGGAGCTGAGGGAGTCGATCCACGCCGCGGCGACAGCGGCCGCGATCCAGGACGCCCTCCCCCCGGCCGCTGTCCAGGTCATCAACGACCGCAGCGCTCAGGGGCAAGCCTCAGCGATCCTGACGCCCGATGGCGAACGGCACTGGCGGCTAGGCGCTGCGTCCCCCGTGGAAGACGCCCTCGGCGTGATCGCCGCCGACGCGATCAGCATCATCGCGGGCGAACGCGACGGAAGGCTGGCCCTGTGCGGGTCACCGACCTGCCAGGCCGCCTTCTTCGACACCAGCCAGAGCCGGACCCGCAGATGGTGTGACATGAACACGTGCGGGAACCGCGAGAAGAAGGCCCGTTTCAATGCCAATCGGAGCAAGCTCAGTTCTTGAGGGTTTTGTTCCCCGCTGGCCATCGATCGTTCTTGGTGTGGCCGGTCGTTGTCAATCCCGCTTCGCGCTTCGACGCGGTCTCCTGGTGCACATGCAGCAGGGTCGAAGTAAAGGATTGACAACGACAGGCCACACCAAGAAGCAGGCCAGGATCGCGGGGGAAGGGTGGAGTGTGCGGGAAACGACGTGGACCAGTACCTGCGGCTGCTCGCGAAAAAATTTGTTTGCAGTAACAATCTTTAAACAGCAACAACAGTCAGCTAGCAGGCTCTCTGGCCGGGCCTTTTGGCTCACGGGTCGGGGACCGTCGTCGGGTACGTCGGCGACGCAACCTCCGGGGCTTCAACTTCTCTAAAACTTTCTTCGCTCGAACCCCGGATTTTGCTGCAAAACTGTCAGACCCCCC
>NZ_AUBB01000010.1 GCF_000429025.1 Actinospineispora spinosispora DSM 44797 | reverse complement strand
CGCAACCCCCAGCATCCGCGCACACCACCCCCATCCCCGCGATCCTGGCCCGCACTTAGCGCGGCCGGGCGCTGTCAATCCTGAAACCTCGACCCTGCTGCGAGTGCACCACGAGACGGGCGTCGAGGCGCGAAGCGGGATTGACAGCGCCCAGCCGCGCTAAGACACTCACCGGCCAGCGGGGATGCACCCCAACGAGCCAGCGAGGGATGCACCCCCCATAACCAGACGTAAGAACGACCGAGCCAACTCGGACTACCCCAGAACCGGGAAAGAACCCAGACTCGGACAATGCGAACAACTGTGGTAGGAAGCGGAGACGCCTTCGGCTCAGGCGGACGCTTCCAGACCTGCATCGCCCTGGACCGACACACCCTGATCGACTGTGGCGGGACCTCCCTGACCGCGCTTCGCCAGCAGGGATTCGACCCGAACGCCATCACCACCGTTGTGATCAGCCACCTCCACGCGGACCACTTCGGAGGCCTGCCGTTCCTGATCCTCGACGGCCAGTTCCGCCGCAGGACCTCGGACCTCACCGTGATCGGTCCACCGAGCACCGGCAGCCGGTTGGCCGAGGCGATGGAGGTGTCATTCCCCGGCTCGAGCACGGTGAGACGCCGATTCGAGGTGCGCGTCGTCGAGCACGTCGAAGCCACCACCCAGCACATCGGCTCGCTGGCCGTGACGCCCTACGAGGTGCGCCACGCGGCGGGCGCCCCGGCCTACGCGCTGCGTGTGGACGACGGAGAATCCCACCGCTCCGTCGCGTACTCGGGCGACACCGAGTGGACGGACGCCCTCATCGAGGCGTCGGACGGTGCCGACGTGTTCCTGTGCGAGGGCTATACGCCTCGGCCGGTGCGCTGGCACCTCGACCTGGACACTCTCGCCGCCAACCGGCACAGGTTGACGTGCGAGCGTCTTGTCCTGACCCATCTCTCGCCCACGGCGCTGGCCGCCGATCTGTCGGCATGGCAGATCGCCCACGACGGTCTCGTGCTCTAGGAGCGCGCCGACGATCAGGCAGCGACGATGACGTACAGGCCGTAGAGGACGATCAGGCCCGCCACCGTCAGGCACAGACCGCCGACCAGCGTGCCCGTCCGGGCGTTCAGCAGCGCCGGCCGGGCGTCCGGGCCGGCGAGCTGGGCCCGGCCGGACAGCGCGACCAGCGCGAACGCCACCAGTGTCACCACCGCGACAGCCGCGCCGAACGAGACGACCAGGACGGCCAGCAGGGATCCCCACGCGATGCTCATTGTTGTTCCTCCCGCTCAGGCGCCGACGGCCACCGGCTGCGGGGCCGGGACGTCGTTGACGTTGTCGGCCGTGACCGGCGTGCGCCGGGACAGCGTGTAGATGCCGGCGGCGATGGCCACCCCGAACACCGCGACCAGCACGGTGCCGAGCGTGCCGCTCGCGGCGACCCAGGCGGCGAGTGCTCCGACGATGGCGGCGGCGGGCAGTGTCAGCAGCCAGGCGAGCGCCATCCGTCCGGCGACGCCCCACTGGACGTTGGCCAGCCGGCGACCGGCGCCGGCACCGAAGATCGACCCGGTGCAGACCTGGGTGGTCGACAGCGCGAACCCGAGGTGCGCGGAGGTCAGGATGACCGCGGCGCTGCTCGTCTCGGCCGCGAAACCCTGGGGGCTCTGGATCTCGCTGATCCGCTTACCGAGGGTCTGGATGATCCGCCACCCACCGAGCGAGGTGCCGAGTGCGATGGCGACGCCGCAGCTGGCGATCACCCACAGCGGAGGTCCGGCGTCGGCGGGGAGCGATCCCGCGGTGATCAGGGTGAGGGTGATGACACCCATGGTCTTCTGGGCGTCGTTGGTGCCGTGGGCCAGCGCGACCATGGACGCGGACACGATCTGGGAGAGCCGGAAACCTCTGGTGATCGTGCCCTCCTCGCCGCGCGAGGCGATGCGGTAGGCGAAGTAGGTCGCGGCCAGTGCGACGATGCCGGCGACCACCGGCGACAGGACCAGCGGGATCAGCACCTTGCTGACCACTCCGGCGAACTTGATCGCGTCGGCTCCGGCCGCGACCCAGGTGGCCC
Organism: Actinospineispora spinosispora DSM 44797; assembly: GCF_000429025.1. Lineage (GTDB taxonomy): Bacteria > Actinomycetota > Actinomycetes > Mycobacteriales > Pseudonocardiaceae > Pseudonocardia > Pseudonocardia spinosispora. Next base: position 487,775 of record NZ_AUBB01000010.1, on the reverse strand, counting down.
CGATCAGGCCGCCGAACAGGGCGTGCGACGAGCTGGACGGCATGCCGAGCAGCCAGGTCAGCAGGTTCCACAGGATCGCGCCGACGAGTCCGCCGAAGATGACCACCGGGGTGATCTTCGTGTCGTCGACGAGCCCGCTGGAGATGGTCCTGGCGACCTCGACGGAGAGGAACGCGCCGATGAGGTTCAGCACGCCGGCGATGGCGACGGCGACCTTGGGGCGCAGCGCCCCGGTGGCGATGGAGGTGGCCATCGCGTTGGCCGTGTCGTGGAAGCCGTTGGTGAAGTCGAACAGGAGCGCGGTCACGACGACCGCGATGACGATGACCGACATGTGTGGGTCCCCCGCTGGATTCCTTGCGGCAGAACGCGCCGGAGCGACGCGACGTGCGGACGGTAAGCGGCGCGAACCAACTCCGGGTTAACCGCTTACCAACTTTGAACACCACCACCGCTCCAGGCGCCCCGCGCTGATAACCGGCTCAGCTGCAGCTGGCATCCTGGCCCGGTGAGGACGCCTGGAGCGCAGCCACGCACGAGCGCCGACCGGTTCGCGGCGCTGTGCGCCGCCATCTCGGGAGCGCTGCCACCGCGGGTGGCCTCGGTGGTCACGCCACGTCTGGTGGGCTTCTGTGTGATCAACGGGTTCACCTTCGGCGTCGACCTGGCGTTGATCACTTTGTTCCGCGGCGGGTACGGCTGGCCGGTCTGGCTGGCCGTCAGCGTCAGCTACGTGACCGCGTTCGGGCTGAGCTTCACGCTCAACCGCTGGCTCAACTTCCGCTCGCACGCCCCCATCGGACGGCAGATCAGCTGGTATGTCGCGGCGATCGTGGTCAACTATCTGGCCATCGTGCTCGGGATCGGTGCGGGTCTCACCGCGTTCGGCGTCCAGTACCAGCTGTCCCGCTTCGCCGCCGGGGCCTGCGAAGGCGTGTTCATGTACTGCGTTCTGCGCTGGGTGGTGTTTGCGCCACACCGTGAGTGGGAGGCCTGAGCGGTCTCAGTGGCCGAAGAGGACCGGGGCGACCAGAGGCGAGTTGAAGATGTCACTCTGGCTGTGGCCCACGTCCGGCACCACGATGCGATCGTGCTGGGCGGTGGGGTGCAGTCCCTGGATGTAGGTGAGGTAGCTGGCGCCTCGGGCCGCGCGGTGCTGGCCCTGCGCCACGGCGGGGCAGGTGGTGTCCTCGTCGCCGTTGTCGAAGGTGTCGTCCGCGCCGTTGACGATCGTGACCCGCCGGCTCAGGTACTGGGCGAGCGCCTGCTGTGGGGACAGCGCCGCCACGTAGCCGGTCCGGCCCGCGAGGCCGTACTTGTAGGTGTCGTAGCCGGGGCAGCCGGCCGAGGTGGGCACCTCGAACCGGGTGCCGTCGCCGACCGGCCTGGTCGGATCGAAGTAGACGTACGACGAGGCGTTCGCCGCCACGTAGTTGATCGCCACCCGGGGCAGCCGGCCGGATGCGGCCCCGAACACCGCATACCGTTGGACGAACTGCCCTCCAGCCGAATGCCCCGCCACGGTGATCGAGCGCAGGTTCGGGAATCGTTGCGGGTCCGCGAGGGTGTCCAGCAGGTCGTCGACGACGGCGAAGCTCGACAGACCGGCGGGCCTGACCGCGCCGTCACCCTGGAGCCAGCCCGGAGCATCGGCTCGGCGAGGTGGCTGGTCGACCCAGTACGGCGCGTTCGGGCCCGGCTTGTCCTGGGACGTCTGGAACCACGGCGCCACGACGATCGTGTCGGCGTCGGCGTGGTCCTTCGTCGCGGCCTGCATCATCGCGGCGAAGTAGGTCTTCGAATTGCGCAGAATCCCGTGGACGACCACCACGGCGTGCGTGACCGTCGGATTTCCCGACAGCGGCATGTTTCGGTAGACCGGGAACTGTGAACCGTCGGGCAGAGCGAACTGTTCGAAGCACCGCTGTCCGTCGTCGCCACACGCCGCCGGCATCGAGGACCGCGCTAGCCGAGGCACACTCTCCGAGGCGGAGGCGCTGAGACCGGCCCCGGATACGAGTGCCACAGCCGCCAGCACCGCCAGCGACCACGGCCGAAAACTGAACCACCGCCCCATACTCCGAACGGTAAGGGCCGCCGCCGGGAACGCCTAAGCCATCGGCGAACCCGATCCGGGCGCGTCTGAGAGATCCGTCAGCCCTGTCCCTGTCACCGCTCACGGGGTGGGCGCGGCGACCACCGGTTCCGCCACGGGGCGGGGAGCACGCGGCGTGCGGCGGCTGATCGCCACACCGGTCAGGCACAGGGCCCCGCCCAGCAGACCCAGCGCGGTGGGCACCTCGCCCAGGGTGGCCCAGGACAGCAGGACCGCCACCGCGGGCGCGCACAGGGTCGTCGCCGCCATGCGTCCCGCGTCGGTGCGGGCGAGCGCGTAGGCCCAGGTGGTGAAGGCGATCGCGGTGGGTCCGATCCCGAGGTAGACCACCCCGGCGATCGCGCTGCCGGGAGCATGCGCGAGCTCACCGATCGCCTGCGGCGCGAAGGGCAGCGTCGCGACGAGTCCTGAGACGCAGCCGACCCACGTCGCGGTGATCGCATCGACCGAGCGCAGCGCGACCTTCTGCATCAGCACCCCCGCCGCGTACAGGACGGCGGTGATCAGGCCGAGGACGATCCCGAGCGCATCCACCACGTCGCTGCCGTCACCACCGATGGCGATCACGATCACCCCGGCGAACGCGATGACCATCCCCACGATGACCGGTCGGGGAAATCCGTCGCGGAACAGGAAGCCCGCGATGATGGCGACCAGGATCGGCGCGAAGTTCACCAGCAGCGCGGCGGTGCCGGCGTCCAGGTGTTGCTCGGCCCAGTTGAGCAGCACCGTGTACCCCGCGAACCACAGCACGCCGTAACCGATCACGAATCCCAGTGCGCGACCGCGCGGGATCGGCCGCCGGTAGCGCAGCGCCAACAGCACCAGCGCGACGGAAGCCACGAGCAGCCGCGAGAACGCCAGCGCTCCCGGGGACAGAACGTCCCCCACCGAGCGGATGACCACGAAGGCGGAGGCCCACAGCAGCACGGTGATCACTGCCGCGCCGGCGGCCAGATGCTTACTCGACATGGTGATGACGATGCCGCCCGGCAAACATAAGCACAAGCGACAATAACTACCGAACTCTTCAGTCGGACTGTAGTGTCGCAGGAATGGACGTGCATCGGCTCCGGGTACTGCGCGCGGTCGTGGCGGACGGTTCGATCCAGGGCGCGGCGACGAACCTCGGCTACACCCCCTCGGCGATCAGCCAGCATCTCAGCGCGCTGCAGCGGGAGACGGGACTGAAGCTCGTCCAGCGCTCCGGGAGGGGAATCGAGCCGACCGTGGCCGGTCGCGCGGTGGCCGCCGAGGCGGCACGGATATTCGAGCGGCTCGCCGACCTCGAGTCCCTGGTGACCGATCTGCGCGCGGGCCGCGCCGGGTCGCTGTCGGTGAAGTACTTCGCCTCGGCCGGTGCCGTCTGGATTCCGCCCGTGGTGGCCTGCATCGCCCGCGAGTTCCCTCGGCTGCGGCTGGACCTGCGGCTGATCGAGCTCGTGGCCGCGGACGCCGGCGCGCCGGACGTCGAGATCGCGGTCGACGGCGCGGAGTCGACCGACAACGCCGGCTACCGGGTGTATCCGCTGCTCACCGAGCCGTACTTCGCGGTGGTGCCAGCGGCGTGCGAGCTGGCCGGCCGCGCCGAGGTCGACCTGGCCGAGCTGCGCGATGAGAACTGGGTCGACAACGACGTGGCCAGGGGACCGTGCCGGCAGGCCGTGCTCGACGCGTGCTCGACGGTGGGTTTCGTCCCCGCCTTCCACATCGAGACACAGGACTACCCCACCGCGATCAGGTTCGTGGCCGAGGGCATCGGGATCACCGTGATCCCCTACCTGGGCCTCGACCTGCTACCCGCCTCGACCGTCGCGGTTCCGATCGTGAACCCGACGCCTCGGCGAAGCATCTCGGTCCGGGTCCGCGAGGCGGTCGCCGATCATCCCGCCGTCGTGCGAATACTCGAGCTGCTCGACGAGCGCGTCGCGGGTGACCGCCGCAAGATCGGCGGCCGGCGCCTCGAAGGGGTCAGAACAGGCTGAGCTGGTCGGTCACGGTCTTCACCGGCAGACGCTTGTGGCGTCGGGGCTGGTGCGACGGCGGCCATCCGGTTTCCAGCGGGATGCTCGGTGGCCGGGGGTCCTCGGACTCCTCGTGCGCGAGCGCCCGCAGCGCGGCGGCGGTCGTCCAGTGCAGCTCGTGGGTCAGGAACGCCTGCCGGACCACGGCGGTCGCCAGCGGGAGCCTGCCCGCGTCGAGGTCGACCGGGACATCGGTGTGCATCGTCATCACCGCGCGGTTGAGCTCCCACGCCCGCCGCGCCCCCGGCTCGGCCAGCCGGGCGGCCACCGTCGGGCCCACCGCCTCGACGACGCGGCCACCGCCGGACTCCAGGTCCGCGAACGCCACCTCCGCGCTGCCCAACGCGCCGAGCAGCCGGGCGGCGATGACCGGCCCGACCCCGCGTACTCCCGGCAGGTTGTCCGAGGGATCACCACGCAGCGCGGCGAAGTCGGGGTACTGCTCCGGGCGCACCCCCAGCATCATCACCAGCCGCTCGGGCGTGAGCATCGGCGAGGCCTCCACCCCTCCGTTGATCACCCGCAGAAGCCGGGTGTGGGAGTCGATGAGCCCGAACGCGTCCCGGTCGGACGTCACGACGACCGTGCTCGCGCCGGCCAGCGGTGCCTGCCGGGCGACCGATGCCAGTACGTCGTCGGCTTCCAGACCGGAGGGCACCACCACGGGTATCCCCAGCTCGCCGATCACCTCGACCGCGCGGGCCAGCTGCTCGACGAGCGCCGAGGGCTTGTCCGTCCGGTGGGCCTTGTAGCTCGGCCACGTCGTCCGGCGCAGACTGGACTCGGGGTCGTCGAACCCGACCACCACCGCGTCCGGCCCGACCCGGTCGACCGCGGCGACGAGCTGCGACAGCAGCCCACGCACCGCCCATCGCGGCTGACCCTCACCGGAGCGGAAACCGGTGCGGGCCTGCGAGTGGTAGGCGCGGTGCACGAGCGAGTTGCCGTCGACGACCAGCACGACGCGCTCGGATCCGGACACCCCATGACTGTGCCTCATCCCGCCACCCGGAACACATCGGGTCGGCGGTCGAACTGCCACACTTCACCCGAACCCACGAACGCTCCGACAGAAGGACCACGACGGCATGGACGGCGAGGCCCTGCCCAGCCTTCCGGACCTGCTTCCCGGCCCGACCGACCCTCCACTGAGCGTGCTGTTCTGCGGCGTGAACGCACCCGCGCTCACCCTCTCCACCGGGCAGCACTTCGCGCAGCCCAGCAATCGCTTCTGGCCCACTCTGCACGGTGCGGGATTCACGCCGCGACTCCTGGCACCGTCCGAAGCCGGTGAACTTCCCCGGCTCGGCTACGGCATCACCAAACTCGTGGACCGTTCGACCGCGAGAGCCGACGAGCTGAGCCACGCCGAGCTGCGAGGCGGGGTGCCCAGGTTGATCGACCTTGCCGGCCGGACCCACGCGAGCTGGGTCGCGTTCCTCGGCATCGGTGCGTTCCGGGTCGCGTTCGGTCTCCCCCGGGCGGGTTTCGGCCCCCAGGAGGGCCTTCGCCTCGCCGAGGCCCACGTCTGGGTGCTGCCCAACCCCAGCGGGCTCAACCGGCGCTGGTCGCTTCCGGCACTGATCGCCGAGTACCGGACGTTGCTGGAGGCCACGATCTCGGAGAACCGGTGAGCTCTGCCCGATGCGCGCGGTCACGACCTCGTCGGAGAGTTGAAGACCGCTCGTACGGCAGCCTCGTCGCCTTCGATGTCGACGAGCCCGCGAACGTCGTCCAGGGCGAGCACGCCCGCGGCCAGCCCGAGAACGATCTGGGCGTCGGCTCGCACCACGGCATCGAGATCGCCGCCATCGTGCGGGCCCGCCTCCACGCCTGAGTGCGACGTCCGGACCAGGACCAGACCGTCGTCGACCCCGACTCCGACCCGCCACGGTCGGCGCGTGGCCGTCCTGTCGGCCAGCAGGGTCGAGAGCGGGAGAACCAGCCATTCAGCGCGGAAGTGGTCGCCGCCCGGCCCTCGGATCATGAGTGGAGTGGACCAGCGGATGAGGCCCTCGACCGGCTCGCGCAGCCCGGCGCCCCACGGGGTGAGCGCGTAGACGACGGCGTTGCCCTCCTCTGCCAGCCGTCGCTCGATGACTCCGGCGGTCTCCAGGTCACGGAGCCGGTCGGCGAGCAGGTTGGTGGCCACACCGGGCAGCCCGTCCCGCAGCTCGCGGTAGCGGGCGGGCGACATCAGGAGCTGCCGCACGATGAGCAGGTTCCACCGGTCGCCCACGACATCCAGCGCCCGGGCGAGACCGCAGTACTGGCCGTAGCTTCGACTCATCTTTTCACTTTACATTCTCAATCATGACTGAGAATATCAACGAAATCGGCGACACGGAGGGTGGTCATGGCACACACGGGAAGACCTGCTTGGGTCGACGACGAGCTGTTCCCGTTCGAGAGCCGCTTCGCCGACATCGACGGGCACACCGTGCACTACGTGGACGAGGGGGCAGGGCCGATCCTGCTGTTGCTGCACGGCAACCCGACCTGGTCGTTCCTCTGGCGCGAGGTGATTCGCGCGCTGCGCAAGGACTTCCGGTGCGTCGCGCTGGACTACCCGGGCTTCGGGCTGTCGACGCCGAAGCCCGGCTACCGGTTCCTGCCCGAGGAGCACGCGGACGTGGTCACCGGGTTCGTCGACACGCTCGGACTCAGCGGGGTCACGCTGGTCGGGCAGGACTGGGGCGGCATGATCGGCCTGGCCGCCGCGCAGCGCAGGCCGGGTGTCTTCGACCGGCTGGTGCTGGCCAACACCTGGGCCTGGCCGGTCAACGGGGTGTTCCATTTCGAGTGGTTCGGTCGCGTCATCGGCGGAGCCCTGTTCCGGTTCCTGGTCCGGCGGTTCAACGTCCTGGTCAACTGGTTCATGCCGGCCGGCCACCGAAGGCGGAAGCTGACCTCGGCCGAGATGACCCACTACCGCCGGGCGCTGGGCACCCCAGAACGGCGCCAGGCCTCGGCGGTGTTCCCCGGCCGGGTCCTCGCCAGCCGGGCCTTCTTCGCCGAGGTCGAGGCCGGCCTCACCGGCGTCGCCCACCTGCCGACACTGATCATGTGGGGTGATGCCGACATCGCCTTCCGGCCCCAGGAACTCGAACGTCTGGAAGCAACCTTTCCCGACCACAGGACCGTGATCGTCGAGGGCGCCGGCCTCTACACCGAGTCCGACGCCCCCGACGAGTTCGTCGCCGCTGTCCGCGACTGGTGGTGCGCGCCAGCACCCTCGGCTCGCGAGGACGCCGCGCGGACGACGCCGAGGGAGTCGCCGTGACCTATGATGCGCACCTGGCCGACCGCGTCCGGGAGCTACTGCTGGACGACTCGCCGGTCACCGAGCAGGCGATGTTCGGCGGACTCGCCTTTCTCGTCGCCGGCACGATGGCCGTGGCGGCAAGCAGCCAGGGCGGCTTGATGGTGCGGGTCGATCCCGCACGCACCGACCATCTCCTCGCAACCACCGACGCGCGGCCGATGCGGATGAAAGGTCGCGCGGTCTCCGGCTGGCTGCACGTCGACGCCGACGACCTGCGGACCGAGCACCAACTGGCCCAGTGGATCGCCGTCGGCACAGCCGCCGCCGCCGGCGCTCCCGCCAAGAGACCGCGTCGATGACAGGCACCGGCCCAGACCCTGGCACCCGGAAAGGTGCTGCTGTGTCACCGGTAGCAGCGCACAGTGGGGCCCCCGACACCATGGCCCAGGCTCGCGCCGCGTTGCGCGACGTCGTCCCCAGCCTCGTCGCGCTGGTGCGCGGCGTCCCCGATGCCACGACCGCGTCGGTCGGCGCCTGGACGGTGGGCGAGGTCGCGGCCCACCTCTCGCATTCCTTTCGCGCCGACACCGATGCCCTCGCCGGAAGGCCGGTCCCGGACGCCGTCGTGACCAAGGCGGGAATCGCCGAGTCCACCGCGAGGCTGCTGACCGAGGACTGCGAACGAGACCCGGCCGTACTCGCGGACCGCATCGCCGCGCTGGCCGTCGAGTTCGACGACGTCGCGTCGCGGTCGCGACCAGGCACCGTCGAGTGGCTACAGGGTGTCCGTCTGCCCCCTTCGGCCGTGGCGTGTCACCTGCTCAACGAGTGCCTGATCCACGGCCACGACATCGCCAAGGCCGCCGGGCGCCCGTGGCGGATACAGCCTCACCACGCACTGCTCGCGGTCGAGGCCTTCCTGATCCCGCTGCTCGCGGCGCTGCCGCCCACCGCGTTCGTCGACCAGGAGAAGGCCGGATCCTTCCGGGCGCGCGTCGAGCTGCGCCTGCGTGGAGGCGGGCGCACGGTGATGGTCCTGGACAGCGGTTCCTTGACAGTCGAGGAGGGGGACGCACGTGACGTCGACGCCCACATCTGGGCCGACCCCACGGCTTTCGTCCTGGTCTTCATCCGCCGGCAAGGAGTCGGGAAGGCGATTCTCGACGGCAAGCTCGCCGCCTGGGGCACTCGGCCGTGGAAGCTCACCCGCATGCTCACCGTGCTGAGTCCCCCGTAGCCCTGCCCGAACGGACAGTGCCTCGCTACCCGTCACGTCACCGGAAATCTGCCGACACGACCTCCCCCGAAGTTGGTTGACTCGTCACGCGCAGTGGGCGACGAGGTGGGAGGCGACGGCGTGACACAGGGGAACGGACCGGGGCGAACGGGATACACGCTGCCCGGACTGACCGGCCCGGTCGAGATCGTGGTCGACCGGTGGGGTGTGCCGCACATCTACGCGGGCGACACCTACGACGCGTTCCGGGCGCAGGGGTTCAACGCGGCGCGGGATCGGCTGTGGCAGATCGACTTCTGGCGGCGCCGGGGGCTGGGCATGCTGTCGGAGGTGTTCGGCTCCGAGCACGTCGAGCGCGACCGCGCGGCCCGGCTGTTCCTGTACCGGGGTGACATGCGCCGCGAGTGGCTCAGTTACGGGTCGGACACCAAACGCGCCACCGTGGCGTTCGTCGAGGGCATCAACGCGTTCGTCGAGCTGACCCGCCGCGATCCGGAGCTGCTTCCCGTCGAGTTCCGCGAGCTGGGCTACGAACCCGCGCTGTGGGAACCCGCCGACGTCGCCCGGATCCGTAGCCACGGGCTGTTCTACAACGTCCGCGAGGAGGTCGCCCGCGCCCGCACGCTGCGGGACCTGCCCGCCGAGGTCGAGGAGCTGCGCCGACGCCGCGAACCGGAGCGGGACCTGAGAATCCCCGACGGACTGGACCTGTCGCTGCTTCCCGACGACGTGCTCGCCGTCTACGACCTGGCCACCTCGGCACCGGCGTTCGGGCCGGCGCAGCCGCTCGACCCACAGGGGGACGTGCTGCCGGAGGGCAGCAACAACTGGGTCGTGGCCGGCTCGCGCACCCGGTCGGGGCGCCCGCTGCTGGCCAACGACCCGCACCGGGCCGCGGCCGCGCTACCCGGTCTGCGCTACATCGCGCACCTGTCCGCGCCGGGCTTCGACGTGATCGGCGGCGGCGAGCCCGCGCTGCCGGGTATCTCGATCGGCCACAACGGGCGGATCGCGTTCGGTCTGACGATCTTCGCGATCGACCAGGAGGACCTCTACGTCTACGAGACCGATCCCGCCGACCCGTTCGCCTACCGGTACGAGAATCGCTGGGAGCCGATGCGGCGGCTGACCGAGACGATCGCGGTGGCCGGCGGCGATCCGGTCGAGGTGGAGCTGTTGTTCACCCGGCACGGCCCGGTCGTCTACCGGGACGCCGATCGCAACACCGCGTTCGCGGTCCGGGCGGCCTGGTTGGAGCCGGGCATGGCGCCCTACCTGGGCAGCATGGACTACATGCGGGCCCGCAACCACGACGAGTTCCTCGCCGCGATGAACCGCTGGGGCGCGCCGCCGGAGAACCAGGTGTACGCCGACACCGACGGGACGATCGCATGGAAGACCGGCGGGCTCACCCCGATCCGCCCCAACTGGGACGGCACCCTCCCGGTACCCGGCGACGGCCGCTACGAGTGGGCCGGGTTCTACGACGCCGACCAGCTTCCCGGCGCGGTGAACCCGGAGCAGGGCTTCCTGGCGACCGCCAACGAGTGCAACCTTCCCGACGACTTCCCACCTGATCGCCACATCACCTACGACTGGTACGCACCGTCGCGCCGCCGCCGCATCGACGAGGTGCTTGCGCAGGTCACCGACGCCACACCGGAGAGCATGGTCGCGCTGCAGGCCGACTACCGCAGCGTTCCGGCACGACGGATCCTCGCCCGGCTCCGTGAGCTCGACGTGCCCGAGGGCACCGACGGGCTCGACCTGCTGCTCGGCTGGGACGCAACCCTCTCGCCCGACTCGTCGGCCGCCGCGGTGTTCGAGATCTGGTACCGGCGCCACCTGCGGCCCGCGCTGCTGACCCGGGCACTGGAACAACACCTCGACGTGGCCGAGGTGGCCGCCGCCTCGGCCCGCATCTGTCCGGCCGAGGACCTGCTGGCCGACTCACGGGTCGACCTGGAGCTGATCGAGAGTCCGGGCGCACGGCTCGGTCCCGATCCGGAGAAGTTCCTCGCCGACACCATCGCGTCGACGCTCCCGGCCGCGATCGCCGAGACCGAGGAGCTCCTCGGCGCCGACCGAGCCGGCTGGGCCTGGGGGACTCTGCACGTCGCGCGCGCCGGACACCCCCTCGCGGCCCTGTTGTCCGGCGTCGACGAGGAACACCTCGTCGCCGGACCGGAGCCGAGGGGCGGCAGCGGCGACACGGTCGGCAACACCGCATACGGACCGAACTTCGTCCAGAGCGCCGGCGCGACCTTTCGCCTGGTCGTCGACGTCGGCGAATGGGACTCCTCGCTCGCCATGAACGCACCGGGCCAGTCCGGGCGGCTCGGCGACCCGCACGCCGACGACCTGTTCGGGCCGTGGAGCCGGGACGAGGCGTTCCCCCTGCTCTACAGCCGCGGACGCGTCGACGCCGCGGCCGAACAGATCATCGAGCTCCGTCCGTCCTGAACCGACCCCTGATCACGAAGGAGAGATCCATGGGCCACCTGCAACTCCCACCCGGCAAGAAGATCGCCGTCAACCTCGGCACCGACTTCGACGCCCAGGCCCTGTGGCTGGGTGGGTTCAACCGTCCGACCCAGTCGTTCATGTCCCGGGGCCAGTTCGGCGCCGAGGTGGGTGTGCCGCGCCTGCTGGAGCTGTACGGCCGATACGACATCAGGACGACCTGGTTCACCCCGGGTCATTCCGTCGACACCTTTCCCGAGCAGTGCCGCAAGGTCGTCGAGGCCGGGCACGAGATCGGGCACCACGGCTACTACCACGAGATTCCGCCCGGTCTCGAACGCGACACCGAGCGGCGACTCGTGGACCTCGCGTTCGCCACCTACAAGAACGTCCTCGGCCTGCGGCCCACCGGCTACCGCTCGCCGTACTGGGACTACAGCGAGAACACCCTGGACATCATCGAGGAGTCCGGCTTCCTGTACGACACGAGCCTCATGGCGCGCGACCTGGTGCCGTACCACCCGCAGCGCTGGCAGATCAACTGGGAGAAGGCCAACGTCGCCGGCACCGCGAGCTCGGTCATCGAGATCCCGGTCAACTGGTACCTCGACGACTTCCCACCGCTGGCCTACACCGGTGTCTCCACCGGTATGCAGGACACCGAGACGATCTTCCGCCGCTGGCGGGACATCTTCGACTACGCGTACGAGCGGGTCGAGAACCCGGTGTTCGCGTCCTGCGTGCACCCGCAGATCATCGGCCAGGCGCACAACATCCTCTGGTACGAGAAGCTCGTCGAGCACATCGTCGGCCACGACGGCATCTGGTTCGCCACCTGTGAGGAGATCGCGCGTGCCTGGGTCGACGACGAGGAGGACCAGCGGCTGATGGCGCTGCCCGACGTGCGCGGCGTGGAGGCCCCGCCCTCGGACTCCAGCTGGGCCCGGCAAGCCTGACCGCGGTGGGGTCCCGGCACGGGGCCCCACTACGAGTCGTCGATGAGGTGCAGGTCCATCGCCAGCCGCACCAGCTCGGTGCGCCGGCTCAGCTTGTGCCGCCGCAGCATCGCGGTGACGTGGAACTTCACCGTGTGCGGACTGAGGTGGACCTGCTCGCCGACCCGGTGGTTGTCCATGCCGCGCGCGATCAGCCGGACGATCTCCAGTTCCCGGTCGTTGAACGCGGGCTGGTTCGCGCCGGTCGAGCGACGCAGCAGACCGCTGGCGAGCCGAGGGTCGAAGTAGCTTCCGGTCGTGGCCAGCTCCCGGATGATGTCGGGCAGCCGCGCCGTCGTGGTCTCCTTCAGGATGTACCCGGAGGCACCCGCCCGGATCGCCTGGGCCAGCAGCTCCGAGTTGCCGTACCCGCTGAAGATCGCGATCTTCAGCTCGCCGAAGGATCTCGACAGCGCCGCGCACGTATCGACGCTGTTCCCGCCCGCCAGCCGCATGTCGAGCAGCAGCAGGTCCGGCCGGGTGGCGGCGATCAGACCCTCCGCCTCGCCCGAGGTCGTCGCCGAGCCGGCGAACTCCAGGTCGTCGGTTCGCCCGGCCATCGCGCGCAGACCGTCGTGCACGATCTCGTGGTCGTCGACCACGCAGAACCTGATCATCGTCCACCGGTCGCGGGCACGATCGCGCGCAGCACGTGACCACCGTCCGGTGAGGAGAACCGCTCGATGCGACCGAGCACCCGGCCGGCCGCCCGCTGCATCGCGGACAGGCCGAGGTGTGCACGTGACCGGCCCTCGTCCGTCGGCTCGCCCTGACCCGCGGCGCCCTCGTTGACGACCGAGAGGACCCAGCCGTCCGCCGTCCTGCTCAGGGTCACGTCCGCGGCCGTCCCGGCCGCGTGCAGATCGACGTTCACCAGTGCTTCCTGCCCGATCCGGACGAACGCGTCGGCCACCGGGTCGGGCAGCACCACATCCGACCCGTGCACGACGAACCGGTGCCGGGCCTCGGGACGCAGCGAGGCTTCCGCGATCTCCTCGAGCACGGCGCCGGCCGTACGGTCCGCGCCGCCCTGGATCAGCAGGTCCAGCTGGCCGCGCAGGGCCTCCATACAGCGCTCGGCGGCAGCGGCGATCGAGTCCAGCCCGGCTTCGACGTCCGGGCCGCCGTGAGCGGCCGCGCGGGCCCGCTCCGCGGCGAAACCGATCTCCAACAGGCCCCGGACGGCGGTGTCGTGCAGGTCGTAGGCCAGCCGCTCCTGTTCCTGACGGCGCAGCACATCGCGCCGGTACTCCTCGGTCGCCTGACGCTTGAGCCCCAGCTTGGCGTACTCGGCGAACTCCCCGAGCACTTCCTCGTCGGTCTCGCTGAACGGTCGCAGCGCACGTTCGCCGACGTAGAGCACCGCCTGGACCTGGTCGTCGACCACGATCGGCGTCGCCATGGCCGACACGATCCCCTCCCCCGCCGTCTCGGCGACCGGTGCGGCGAACAACCGGGAGTCGTCGGCGTAGTTCGACGACCGGACCGGCTGGCGCAGCGTCCGGGCCAGCCCTCCCAGTCCCTGCCCCTCGCGGATCCGCAGGTGCCGGAAGGCCGGGGTCCGGATACCGAGCACCTGGTCGAACGTGAAGGTCTCCACGTCGTCCTCGGGCAACGACAGGTAGGCCACCTCGGAGTCGAGCAGCCATTTCGCCGACACCAGCAGGGTCGTCAGTGCCTCGCCGGCGTCCGCACAGTCGACCGTGGCCGCCGCGACCTCCTTCATCGCCCGTTGCAGGTCTCGGTTGATCTCCGTTGCACCGTGCCGACGGGCCGAGGACATGCTGCGTCGCAGGTCGCAGCGGAACCTGCGGACCAGCTCCGACGCGGGCTCGGGAATCCCGGGGCGCACGCCGGTACATCCGACGACGACCATGCCGTCGCCGTACGGGTCGCTCCACGGCACGACGACCGCCGACCGCAACACGATCCGGTAAGGCCGCAGTGTGGAGACCAGCTCGACGTCGGCGAGTGCCGACGCCCTGCGCACCGGCAACCCGCTGGCCCGGAAGGTCTCGTTGACCAGCGGCGACCCGGGCAGACCGGGTGCGTCGGCGGCCAGGACCAGCAGGTGCGCGCCGGGCGTCCGAGGACGGTAGGTGACGAGCCCCACGGTCGCGCCGAGGAGCCCACGAATCTCGGCGAGCACCGGGCGCAGGCCGTCGGAGATGGTGTGCGAGCGTCCGGCGTCGAGCAGGTACTCGGCCCGGACACCCACGGGTTCGCGCACTGCGGCACCTCCTACGGCCGGCTGCGGTGCAACCTGTAGTAAAGCGCCACCGTGCGATATGCGAAACCTGACGACCCATCTCCGCCGTTACGGCCCACGGCGTCCTACCCGTATGGGCAGGACGGGCCGGGCGAGGTGAGCGACTCGACGATCTCGGCGCGTGGTGTGCCGACCCGCTCCAACGCGGCGTAGAAGGCAGGCGGGGCGACCCAGTCCTCCGGGGCCAACACTCCCGCACGACCGTCGTTCGCCTCGAGCGCGACCGCCATGAACGCCGCGCACGAGGTTCCGGTCACGGCCGCCATGTCGCGCATGAGATAGGTGTCCGGACCGCTGACCGGGATGCGCCGGACCGCCACCGTCGCCTGTCCGTCACGCATGCCGATCGCGCGTGCCATGAGTCCCCCTCGGTAGGGCACCGGGCGGCGCAGAGCGGCCGAGGTGAGGAACCGGAGCAGCTCCGGCGTCGTGCTCTCCCCACGCCGGATCTGACCGGCCATCCCGGCCAGTGCGTGGCGCCATCCGGTGACGGTGCCGAGGCGGTTCTCCAGGAGGTCCACCATGAAGTCGACCGCCTGCTCGACCGTCATCGCGCCCCGCTCGACGGCCAGCCCGAGCCCCCGGGCGAGGCCGTTGAACGGAGCCGGGTCCAGTCCACCGAGTACCCGGATCCGGTTGGCGTCGGGGTAGCGGCGGGGCACGGTCACCGCCTCGGGGTGCGCGGTCTCGTACAGCAGCAGGTCGCCCAGGCTCCCGCCCATCGGCACGATGTCGGTCTCGACCCAGGTCCTGTGCATCGCGGGCCCGCCGTTCGCCCAGGTCAGGCATGGGCCGGCGGCGATGTGCAGCAGATGTTCGAGCACGGCCCGCCCGATGCCCGGCCGTTCGTCCCCGACCACCCAGCACATGTCGATGCTGTACACGGAGTCGAGATCACCGGCGGCGTCGACGGCCAGCACGTTGCTCATCCCGGGTGAGGCGCCGCAGCCGACGTAGCACGGCACGCCCGCGTCCCGTGCCCGACTGTAGAGCGCCAGCGCGGCCTGGGTGCTCTCGACGTCGTCGTCGAAGTCGAGGTACGGCACGCCCGCCGTCAGACAGGCGGTGAGGACGGGCTCGGACGTGCGGGTGTACGGGCCGGCGCCGAGGACGACGAGCGCGGCGCCGTCGATCACCTCGAGCAGGCTGTCGCGGTCGAACAGGTCGAGCCGCCGGGTGGTGGCACAACCGCTCGGGAGCCGGGCGAGTAGCGGCTCGAGTCGCTCGGGGTGGATGTCGGTGAGGGTCAGCTGCCAGTCACCGCCGGCGACGGCGAAGCGCTCGACGGCCACGCGGCACATCTCGCCGGCGGCACCGATGAAGACGATCCGTCGTGCCGTCATGCGAGACCTCCGGTGGTGTCGGCTCCGACGAGCTCGCGGCGATCCGTGAGGGCACCTCAGCCGCAAAACACGAACTCGAATCGGTTTCGAGTTTACGAACGGCTGACGGCGCTGTCAAACTGTCGCCCATGGCGAGATCGAAGCCGGAGAGCCGGACCGGTGTGGTGCAGCGTCGAGGAGTCGAGCGCGCGCGGACGCTCCTCGACGCCGCCGAGGCACTACTGGAGGAACAGGGCTACGAGGCGGCCACGCTCAAGGCGATCGGTGAACGCGCCGGCGTCCCGATCGCGTCGATCTACCACTACTTCGCCGACCGACATCAGGTCGACGCCGAGATCATGCAACGCCACGTGAGCGCGGCGGACGAGCGCATCGCCGGCGCGCTGAGCGACCGGAACCCCCACACGCTGCCAGAGGTCGTCGACACCTTCCTCGACACCCTGATCACGTACTTCCGGGAGCACCGGAGCCTGGTGGAGCTGTGGTTCGCGGGGCGCAGCCCGGCACTGACCGAGCTGTCCCGCCAGTTCGACAGAACCCAGGCCGACCAGGTTCACCGCTTCCTGGTCGACCGGGACCTAGTGGCGGCCGACACCCCGGTGTTCGTTGTGCAGCTCGCTTTCGAGGCGGGCGACCGGCTCGTCGACGTGGCGTTCCGCCGCAGCCCCACCGCCGACGACGCGACGATCGTCGAAGCGGGCCGCCTGATCACGGCCTACCTGCAGACCTACGCGGCACGTCGATAGGAGTACGCCGGTCACACCTGCACCGCTTCGCAGAGCCTCGTGTCGTGTCGCAGACGTTGCAACGTCTGCGACACGACATCAAGGTCTGCGAGGTCGTACCGTCTAGAGGCGGATGGACTTCTTGTTCATGAACTCCTCGATACCCAGCGGGCCTAGCTCGCGCCCCATGCCGGAGCGTTTGATCCCACCGAAGGGCAGGTCGGCCTGCGAGCCGCCCGCCCGGTTCAGGTAGACCATGCCGGCGTCGATCTGCTCGGCCACCCGACGCGCCCTGTCCCTATCGCTGCCCCACACGCTGGCGCCGAGCCCGAACGGCGTGTCGTTGGCGATCGTGATCGCCTCCGCCTCGGTCGCGGCGCGGAACACCAGGACCACCGGCCCGAAGATCTCCTCGTAGTAGGCGGTCATGTCCGGGGTCACGTCGGTCAGCACGGTCGCCTCCAGGTAGGCGCCGGGCCGGTCGATCCGGTGGCCGCCGGCACGCAGCGTGGCGCCCTGGCGGACCGCCTCGGCCACCTGGGCGGCCACTTCGTCGGCCGCCGAGTTCGACGCCAGCGGCGGCAGCGTCGTCTCCGGGTCCGAGGGGTCACCCGGCACGTAGTACCCGGCGACCCGCTCGGTCAGCCGCTCGACGAACTCCTCGTAGATGTCGGCCAGCACGATCATGCGCTTCGGGGCGTTGCAGGACTGTCCGCAGTTGCGCATCCTGGCCGTCGCGGTGGCTTTCACCGTCTCGTCCATGTCGGTGGCGTCCAGCACGATCAGCGGATCGGACCCGCCCAGTTCCAGCACGGCCTTCTTGAGGTTCTTACCGGCCTCGGCGGCGACCGAGATGCCCGCCTGTTCGCTGCCGGTCAGTGAGACACCCTGGATGCGCGGGTCGGCGAGCATCCACGGGATCTGCCGGCTGGAGGCGAAGACGTTGCGATACACGTCGTCGGGAACTCCGGCGTCGCGGAGCACCCGCTCGATCGCGGCGGCGGACCGGGGGCAGATCGAGGCGTGCTTGAGCAGGATCGTGTTACCGAGGACCAGGTTGGGGGCCACGAATCGGGCCACCTGGTAGCACGGGAAGTTCCACGGCATGATCCCGATCAGGGCCCCGATCGGCTCCTTCGCGATGACTGCCTCTCCGCCGGTGATCGACAGCGGCTCGTCGGCGAGAAGCTCGGACGCATGATCTGCGTAGTAGTTGAAGATGTCGACGACGATGCCGATCTCGCCCCGGCCCTCGTTGATCCGTTTGCCCATCTCCAGCGTCATGATCGCGGCCAGCTCGTCGGCCCGTTCGGCGAACAGCTCCGCGGCGCGCGACACGATCGTCGCGCGCTCCGCGAGCGGACGACGACGCCATGACGAGAACCCGGCGTGGACCCGCTCGATCGCGGCCAGCACCTCCCCGTCGGTCGCATTCTCGATCTTCTCGATCAGTTCACCCGTCGCGGGGTTGGTGACTGTGTACATGAGGGCGCAGGCCTCCGCTTTTCTACCGGATCGCAGACTCGTCAATTCCATACAGTATACAAAGTTCGCCGATCTCGCTCGTCGCCGAAACAGTCGATGATCAGTTTATGTCGTGTTACGATACGAAATTCGAGTGAGGCCGGCCGCCGAACTGGTTCGACGAGACCTCGGATCCATGCCGGAGGAACGTCATGATCGTCTTTTCGGTACTACTCGCCCTGCTTGCCACTCTCGCAGTCGTCTGCGTGGTGGGTGCCGGGTCGAGCCTGCGGGTGATCAAGCAGTACGAGCGCGGCGTGGTGTTCCGGTTCGGCCGGGTCAGGCCCGACGTCCTCGGCCCCGGGCTGGCGGTGATCGCACCGTTCGTCGACCGCCTCAACAAGGTCAACATGCAGGTCGTGACCATGCCGGTGCCCGCGCAGGACGGGATCACCCGCGACAACGTCACCGTCCGCGTCGATGCGGTGGTCTACTTCCGGGTGATCGACCCGGTGAAGGTCGTCGTCGACGTCCAGGACTACGAGTCGGCGATCAGACAGGTCGCGCTGGCGTCGTTGCGGTCGATCATCGGCAAGAGCGACCTCGACGACCTGCTGTCCAACCGCGAGCACCTCAACGAGGGCCTCGAGCTGATGATCGACAGCCCGGCGTTGGGCTGGGGTGTGCACATCGACCGGGTCGAGATCAAGGACGTCGCGTTGCCGGAGTCGATGAAACGGTCGATGTCGCGGCAGGCCGAAGCCGAGCGGGAACGCCGGTCGAGGGTGATCACCGCCGAGGGTGAGCTACAGGCCTCACGGAAGCTCGCCCAGGCCGCCGAGGTCATGACCGAACACCCCGCCGCGCTGCAGCTACGCCTGCTCCAGACCGTCGTGGAGGTCGCGGCGGAGAAGAACTCCACCCTGGTACTCCCGTTCCCGGTGGAGCTGCTGCGCTTCCTGGAACGCGCCACACCCAGTACCGACACCACAGCCACCGACGGCGCTGACCGGGAGCACGCCACCGCCCCGGAAGCGGCCCCACCCAAAGCACTGGACTCCCCCACCCAGACCCCGTCGCTGAACGGCGCACCCGCCCCCGCCACGGAAACCCCGCACTGAACCGGCACTTCGCACAGTCACGGTGCACTGCGCACAGGTGGTGCGGGCTGGGTGTGCGAAGTGGCTGTCGCTCAGTGCCAGCAGGGGCCGGCGCCGACTGCCGCGAAACCCTGCCGGTCACCGGGGCCCAGCTCGGTCTGGCCGGTGTTCACCGGCGCCATGAGCTCATGCTGGTCGGCAACGTGGTCCAGCCCCAGCACGTGTCCGAGCTCGTGCACGATGACCGCCCTGACGATCGCCGCACCGCCCCGGCGGGTCAGGTCCTCGGCGATCGCCTGACGGGACAGCCTGATCTGCCCGGTGACATAGCGGGTGAGCTCCGGACCTCCGGGGCTCACCGAGGTGCTGCCACCTTCCCCCTCGACGTCGGTGTCCGGATCGGCCGGCCCGGCGGGAGCCTCGGCCACCAGCTCCGACTGGTCGACCCAGGCGATCAGTACCGGAGCCCACCCCGGGCCGTAGCGCTCGGGCTGCCTGGTCGGGCGACGGTCGCCCGGTGTCTCGTCGGTCACGCCCAGGTAGTCGAACGTGAGGCCGGACGCCGCGCTGACGACCTGGACGGCCTCGGTGATCAGCGTGTCCCCACCGGGTGGCATACCCGCCGGATTGACCACGTAACGGATCGGCCGGCACGCGTCGTAGGTGACCGGCTGTCCGTCCGGCAGCCGGATCACGAAGGCGTGCGCGCCACTCGTGGTCGGCGCCGGCCGCCTGCCGTACGACATGCCCGTCGGCAGCAGCGAGTCCAGCGGGTCACGGGGGCCAGGACCGAAGGGTTCCCACCAGCTCACCACGCCGATGCCGCCGACCAGCACCGTCAACAGCACGAGGTACAGCTTCGCCCGCCCGCCCAGGATGTACTCGGGCGCTTTCGGGCGCCGCTGTGCCGCCGCCCGGCGGTCGAGGCGGTCCAGCTCGGCGAGACGACGCGACAGGTGCCGGTACCTGCGCCACGCGCGGACCCTGCGTATGAGTCGCACAGCCCTCTCCCGACATCGGCCGGATCCGCCCGTCGCGCAGTCTAGAACACCGGAGATCTTCTCGACGGCGCCGTCTTGACCTCAAGTGGGCTTGAAAAGTCAGGCTAAGGCTTGCCTAACCACCTGGTCATCGCCGGCTTGGAGAGGACCCGACCCATGACGAAGCACCTGCTGCTCAACTACGTACTCGGTACCCAGACCACGTGGCGCCACCCGGACTTCCCGATCGGCGCGGCGACGTCGCTCGACCACTACCTGGAGCAGGCCGGCCTCGCTGAGCGCGGCCTGTTCGACCTGGTGTTCCTGGTGGACGACGTGGCACTGTTCCCGGACCCGGACGTCGCGCTGGTGTGGCCGCTGAGCCCGATCCAGGTGATGACCGCGCTGGCCACCCACACGACCCACATCGGGCTGGTCGCCACCATCGGGACGGCCTTCGTCCCGCCGTACGAGCTGGCCAGATCGCTGGCCTCGCTCGACCACCTGTCCGGGGGCAGAGCCGGGTGGAACATCGTGACGTCGGCGTCCGGGCAGGCCGCCGCCAACCACGGCCTGCCCGAGTCACTGCCTCGCGCCGAGCGTTACGAGCGGGCGACCGAGTGCCTCGACGCGGTGATCCAGCTCTGGCATGCCTGGGAGGCGGACGCGCTGCTCGCCGACCCGGCGACGGGCGACCTGGTCTCCCCGGACCGGATTCACGCGGTCAACTTCCGGGGCGACCACGTCCGGGTGCGCGGGCCGCTGAGCCTGCCGCGATCGCCCCAGGTGGTACCGGTGCTGTTCCAGGCGGGCCCGTCGCCCGCCGGCCGCGAGCTCGCCGCGCGATACGCGGACCTGGTGTACGCGACCCTCGGCGCCGTCGAGGACTCCCGTGCCTATCGCGCCGACCTGCGTTCCCGCGCCGAGGCCGCCGGTCGCGGAGCGGACGCGGTGAGGTTGCTGCCGGGAATCATGCCGTACGTCAAGAGCACGGAGGCCGAAGCGCGGAGCTTCCACCGCGAGCTCATGGAACTGAACACCCCGGCGAGCCGGTACCGGGAGGTCGCCGGGGCGCTCGGCGTCGACCTCCGGTCCGACGACCACGACGCCACCGTCCCGGCCGGGCTCGTCGCCGAGGCCACCCGACGCTGGCCGTGGATCGTCACCAGGGGCACGGTCGATCCCTCGGGCGTGAGCTGGCGGGAGCTGGCGCACGCGGTCCACGACCGCTACGGGCACCGGGTCGTGGTGGACACCCCGGAACGGATCGCGGACCTGATCACCGACGGCTTCGTGCGGGGCGCATATGACGGGGTGAGCATCAGCGCACCGCCGCTGACCACGGGCCTCGCCGACTTCGTCGACCTGGTGGTGCCCATCCTGCAGGAGCGGGGTGTGCACAAGCGCGAGTACGCGCGGGGCTCGCTTCGGGAGCGCCTCGGGCTGCCGATCACCCAGCGGGTGGACCGGTCCAGCTGGACCCCGCACTACGCGAGCTGACCGCGTGCCTCGTCCCCGCCCACTGGTCGTGCTCGGACTGATCACCACCTGGCTCGTCTCCGGCTGCGTCGCGGACGGACCGCAACGGTCACCCGCCGAGGGCCGGACGGTCACCGTGCAGGCGGGCAACGGCCGCGTCACCGTGCCGGCGACCTCGACCGGAGTGCTGGCGATGGACGAGAGCACCGGGCTGCAGCTGCTCGCCATGGGTGTCGTACCGAGGGCGGTCGTCGCCCGCGAGGACGTGCCGGCCACGGAGCTGCTGCGCGAGGAAGGTGTACCGCTGATCGCCAGGGGCAGGACCGAACAGGTGGCGGCCGCGAAGCCGTCGTTGATCGTCGGCATGATGACGCCGAGGAACGACGAGCTCGTGGCCCGGCTGAGTCGCATCGCCCCGGTCGTGTTCACGCACTTCACCGACCCGTGGCCGGAGCAGCTGAGGGTCAACGCCGCGGTCACCGGCCGGCCTGAGCGTGCCGAGCGGCTCATCGGGCGGATCGACGACGCGATCTCCCGGCTGGCGGTACAGGTCGGGACCCGCTTGCGGGGGCGAACCGTCTCGGTGCTGTCGCTGTGCGGCGGCGGGAACACCCTCTGCATCTACGATGACCGCACGGTTCTCGGCGACGTCCTGACCCGCCTGGGGCTGCGTCGTCCCTCCGCTCAGATCAGGGCCAACAGCAGCGACGACCGCACGGCGTGGGCCGGGTTCGACACGATCTCCGCCGAGCTGCTCGGGGCACACGGCGGCGACATCGTCGTCGCCCTCGACGGCGGCGAGGGTCCGACCGTTCTGGACCACCCGCTGCTGCACACCGAGCATGCGATCACCGCGAGGGTCGAGTTCGACGGCTGGTTCTACAACACCCCGCTGACCGTCGCGTGGGTGCTGCACGACCTGCGAGCCGTGCTGTTCGGCGAAGGGCGCGTCGCGGCCCGTGGCGACGCCCGTGCGCTCTGGGCCGAAGCGGTGAGCGGCCCGTGATCGGAGTGCGGGACGCGTTCGTTCTCGCGCTGCGGGGGCTGCGCGCCGACCCGGCGCGCGCCACCCTCACGATGGCCAGCATCGTTCTCGGCGTCGCCTCGGTGATCGTGCTGGCGGGCCTCGGCGTCGGCCTGCGCACCTCGGTCGACCAGAACTACGGCAGGCTCAACACGACGATCGTGGCGAGCAGGTCGCTCGCCACGACACCGGGCGCCAACGAGTCGCGCAGCCTCACCGAGGGCGACTACCAGGCGCTGCGCGACCCGGCCGCCGCGCCCGCCGTCATCGAGGTGATCCCCGAACGCACCGGCACCGCGGTGCTGCGGCGCGACGGTGCCGAGTTCCGCGCGAACATCGTCGGCACCACCGGCGGCTATCTGCACCTTCGCCTGCGCCGGGTCGCGGTGGGACGGATGTTCACCGAACAGGAGAACGCCGACCGAGCCAGGGTCGTCGTGATCGGACCCAAGATCGTCGACGCGTTGTTCGGCGGCGACGCGGGCGCCGCGCTCGATGCGGACGTGCGAATCGGACGTCTCACCATGCGCGTCGTCGGCGTGCTCGACACGATCGAAGCGGACCGCAACGCCGTCTCGCTGCTTCCGCTGAACTCGGCGAGGGCCCTGTTCGCGGGGAGCGACGCGCTCAACTCGATCGGCGTCGTCGCGGCCGACCGGACCCGGGTTGCCGAGGCGGACGCGCAGCTGAAGGGTGTTCTGGACCGCCGGCACCGGATCTCCGATCCGGACCGCCGCGACTACGCGGCCAGTACCGCCGCGCACGAGCTGACCCGGATCGACCGCTATCTCGCGTTGATCAACTGGTTCACCCTGTCGGTCGCCGCGATCGCACTGGTGATCGGCGCGCTCGGCGTCGCCAACATGATGGTGGTGACGGTGACCGAGCGCACCGGCGAGATCGGCGTGCGCAGGGCGGTCGGCGCCCGACGCTCCGCGATCGTCCGGGAGTTCCTGCTGGAGGCGCTCACCCTCGCCGGTTCGGCCGGCCTGGTCGGTGTGGTCGTCGGAATCTCGCTCACCGTGCTCGGCGGCCTCACCCTGCCGACGATCGCGCCGGGATACGGCTCACCGGCCGTGTCCGCGCCGTCGGTCGCGGTCGCCTTCACCGCGAGCCTGCTCATCGGCCTGCTCGCCGGGGTCCACCCGGCGCTGCGCGCGGCGGGCCTCAACCCCATCGACGCACTACGACACTGACAGGAGTTCGCCGATGGCGATCCGCGACGCGTTCGTACTGGCGCTGCGCACTATGACGACCGCCCGGTTGCGCACCGCGCTGACCATGCTCGGCGTGGTGCTCGGCGTGGCCTCGGTACTGGTGCTGACCGGCCTCGGCAACGGCCTGCGCGACGGGTTCGACCGCGAGTTCGGCTCGCTCAACGACGGCGTGTACGTCTTCCCGACGACCCCGAGCACGCCCGGGGCAGTCCAGCGGCAGAGGCTCATCGAAGCCGACGCCCGAGCGCTCGGCGACCGGTCCCGGGTACCGGCGGTGGCGACCATCATCCCGGGCCGCTCGGGCACCGCGGTGGTCCGCCACGGCGTGAAGGAGGTCAACACCTCGGTGCACGGCACGACGGCGGGCTACCTCCACACGGTCGCGCGCAGCATCGCGGTCGGCAGGATGATCACCGACGCCGACGACGCGAACGGCAACCGGGTCGCGGTGATCGGCCCCAAGGTCGTCGAGCAGCTCTTCGACGGCGACCCGCACGCGGCCCTCGGCGCACGGATTCGCGTCGGCCGCATCCCGATGGAGGTCATCGGCGTGGAGGACGACGGCTCGGACCACACCGACAACATGGTCGTCCTGCCGCTGCGGACCTCACGCATCCTGTTCGCCGGCAGTGACGGGCTCGACTGGATCGTCGCCATCACCCACGGGATCGAGCACGTGCCCGCCGCGGTCGAACAGATCAACCAGGTGATGGACCGACGCCACGGCATCACCGACCCGGGCCTGCGCGACTTCGTGGCACAAGCCACGCTCACCAAGATCCGTGAGGTCACGAAGTACCTGACACTGCTGAACTGGCTCTCGCTGGCCGTCGGCGCCATCTCGCTGGTCGCGAGCACGCTCGGCGTCGCCAACATCATGATGATCACGGTGCACCAGCGCCGGACGGAGATCGGCATCCGCAAGGCGATCGGCGCCACCCGGCGCGCGATCGTGCACCAGTTCCTGATCGAGTCGACGATGCTGGCCGGGATCGGTGGTGCGCTGGGTGCCGGCCTGGGTCTGCTGCTCACCGCGACCGGCAGGCACTACCTGCCCCTGTTCGTGCCCGATCTCGGCCGGCCGGATCTCCCGGTGGCCGCGGTGGCGGGCGCGTTCGGGATCAGCCTGCTCATCGGCCTGCTGGCCGGCGGTTATCCGGCGGCGAGGGCAGCCGCGCTGCACCCGATCGAGGCACTGCGCACCTGAGTCAGACAGGTGGACATGGGACTGATGGTGATCTTGTGTCCACCGAAAGTGGACCCCGGGGTTACCCTCGACTCAGCCCTGCTCGAAGATCTTGCCTGTGCAACAGTGACTGACCATGGTCGAGCGGGTCGTCGGAGAGGCGCTCGACGCGAGCCCAGCTGCCGCCACGAGGAGTACGAGGGGGTGAGATGCCGCAGACACTGGACGCTCTCGACCTCGTCGGCCATACCTGCATGATCCCCGACAGCCCGGAGCACGTCTGGGAGACGTCGGCGGCCTGGATCGCCGGCGGGCTCCGTGCCGGCGAGAAGGTCATGTACTTCGAGGACGGTTCCATCGACCGGCTGATGGACCGGCTCGAGGACGATCGCATCCCGGTCGCTCGCGCGATGGCGGACGGCCAGTTCACCGTCGTGCCCTCCGAGGCGAGCCGCGCCGGCTGGGCCGTCCCGGTCGAGGAGGTCGGGCCGGCCTTCACCCAGGCGATCCGTGAGACAGCCGAGCAGGGCTGGCCGGGTGTGCGGTTCATCGCCGAACCCTCACGCGCCCGCCTGGGCTACGGGCTCGACCTGATGGCCAGCCACGAGGCGCTCATCGACGGCATCCTGCTGAGAAACCCCCAGGCCCGTCTGCTGTGCATCTACGACCGCGAGACCTTCGACGACGAGGCCATCGCCGAGATGCGGCGCGTGCACAGGACCGAGCTGGTCGTCTCCCCGATGTTCGACGACGGTCTGCTCCGGATCACCCGCCCGGAGCCGGGGACGTATCGGCTGGCCGGCGAGATCGACCACAGCAACTCCGGTGTCCTGCGACAGCTGCTCGATCGATGCCTGGAGGACATGCTCCGCGCGGCCACCGCCCCCGACGACGTGACCCTGGACCTGTCCTCGATCCGGTTCATCGACGTCCACGCGAGCACCGAGCTGCTCCGGTCGTCGAACGAGTTCCCACCCGGGCACAACCTCGTACTCCTCGGCACCCGGCCGCACGTCCGAAGCCTGATCGAACGACGCATGCATCCTTCGCACGGCCGGCTGGTTCTCCCACCGAGGTGGGACCAACGTCTCGAGGCCCCGGCATGAGCCCGCGACCCGGTCCCTTCAGCACCGTGCGGCATTCCGCCGGCTTCTACGAGGACACGAGCGGCCTGCTCGCCCAGATCGTGCCGCTGGTCAGCGACGCGCTCGACCGGGGCGACGCCGTCGCGATGGCCCTGGACCAGCAGACCGACGACGCTCTGTGCGCGGTGCTCGGTCCGTTGCCGGACGTCCTTCGCCTCCCGCATCCGCAGAGCACGGTCGGGCTGTCCGGTCAGACCGAGGCCACCGTCAGGGCCCGCCGGTTCGACGAGCTGTCGGGCGGGTTCCGGCCGATCACCGCGATCATCCAGCACGACAGCCGTTTCGACGGCCCGGACGGCCGGTTCTGGACGGAGCTCGACGCGGCGTCCAACCTCGCGCTGGCGCGCATACCGGTGACGCTCACCTGCTTCTTCCCCCGGACCTCACCCCACACCTCGCTGCTGGCGGGCGCGCGCCACAACCACCCGCTGCTGTTCCAGGACGGCTCGGCGCACCCCAACGCCGCGTTCCGCCCGCCGGGCCAGGTCCTGACCCGTATCCCGGTACCCGCGCCGCTCCCCCTCGGCAAGCCCGTGGCCGCGTTCGACCTCGCCGACATCCCGCTGGCGTCGGTACGGGACATCACCACGCGCGCGATGCTCCGGCACGAGTACACCGCGAGCAAGGTCAGCGAAGCGGTGCTCGCGATGAACGAGGTCGTCACCAATGCCGTACAGCACGGTCGGCAGCCGATCCGGCTGCACGTGTGGGACACACCTGACGGCTGCGTGTTCGAGGTGCACGACCGGGGCCGGCTGGTCGACCCGTTGCCGGGTCTGAACCAGCCGGATCCGGACAGCATGCACGGCTGGGGACTGTGGATCGCCCGGCAGGTGACCGACTACCTGCACCTGTGGTCCGACGAGGCGGGCACCCACGTGCGCGTCGCGATGTGGCACACGAGCGTGCCGCAGTCCCTCGACGCCGAGGCCCCGCAACGGCCCGCGGCTACTGCCGTGCGCGCCACGTATCGAAGGTGATCTCCCCGAGCCGGGCGTCCGGCTCGGGCACCAGGGTCCGCTCGCCGAGCAGGGCGCCGTAGTACCGGGCCTGCTCGTCCGTGACGACCTGCCTCGGGTCGTTGCGGGACGCGAGGTCCCCGCGCACCAGCTCGTCGAGCCGGAACACCTCGGGGCCACCGACCTCGACGACACCGTTCACCGGCTCTCCCAGCGCGACGCGTCCGACCGAGGCGGCAACGTCGTCGGACGCCATCGGCTGGATCAGGACCGGCGCCAGCCGCACCTCGTCGCCGACGGTGCTGAAGTCGGCGATGCCGGTGACGAACTCGAAGAACTGCGTGGCCCGCACGATCGAATGGGCCCGACCCGACTCCCGGATCAGCGCCTCCTGAGCGATCTTCGCGCGGAAGTATCCCGATTCCGCCAGCCGGTCCGTGCCGACCACCGACAACGCCACGTAGTGCCCGACCCCCGCCTTCTCGGAGTGTCCGAGCAGGTTGGTGGTGGAGGTCCGGAAGAACTCCAGTACCGCGTCGTCGGCCCACGACGGGGAGTTCGACACGTCCACGACGACCGCGGCGCCGTCGAGCACCTGGGCCAGCCCCTCACCGGTCAGCGTGTTGACCCCGGTGTTCGGGGAGGCCGGCACCGCCTCGTGGCCCTGTTGATCCAGTTTCGCCACCAGTCTCGAGCCGATGAGCCCCGTCCCACCGATCACAACGATCTTCACGAGCGTCCCCTTCGTCTCCCACCGTCGCCGCCTTCTGTTCGAGCGGCGTCGGAGGTGAGGACAAGACAGCTCGACGATCTGTGACAGCGTCAGATGCCGAACTGGTAGCCGCCGCTGGCCTCGATGATCTGGCCGGTGATCCAGCGGCCGTCCCTGGACAGGAGCATGGCGATCACCGCCGCGATGTCCTCCGGTTCGCCGAGACGGCCGAGCAGGGTCTTCTTCTCGATCTCCGGCACGAGGTGCGCGTACCTGCCGAACGCGTTGTCGGAGATGAGCGTTCTGGTCGCGCCGGGGGCGATCGCGTTGACCCGGATCCCCCGCTCGGCCAGCTCCACGGCGAGGTACTGGGTGAAGGTGTTGACGGCGGCCTTGTTCGCCGCGTACACGGTGTAGCCGCCACCTCGTTCGATCGTCGTGACGCTCGCGCTGGTGACGTTGACGATCGCGCCACCGTCGGCCAGCAGCGCCAGCACGTGCTGGGTGAGGAAGTACGTCCCCCGGAACAGCGCCCGGCCCATCGAGTCGAACTGTTCCTCGGTGGTCTCGACGAACGGCGATCCGCCGCCCAGCCCGGCGTTGTTCACCAGCGCGGTCAGCCGGTCGGCAGGCCAGACCGAGGCGAGCGCGTCCCGCACCTGGCTCACGAACGCGGGGAACCGCGCGGACTCGGCCAGGTCCAGTCGCAGCGCCACAGCGGTACCGCCGCGTTCCTCGATGGCGCCGACCGTGTCCCGCGCGCCCCGCTCGTTGCCGTTGTAGGTCAGGATCACGCCGTGGCCGCGCGCGGCGATCTCGAACGCCGTGGCCTGACCGATGCCCGAGCTGCCCCCGGTGACGATCGCTACGCCCATGATGTGCCCTCCTCGTATGCGCCCGGCCGATCCGGGGCACCGAGTGACGGTACGAGCGACCCGACGCTCGCCGGCAGACCAAAGCTCCGCACTTCCTGCACGATCCTCTCGGCGGGTCGGCTCGACGACTCCGCGGTGCTTTACTGATGACGTGCCGATGGAGGAGATCCGCCGGATCATCAGCGACCACGCCGACGACCGGGAACTGCCTATTCCTGGGCTGGTGGTGTTGCGGTCCGAGCGCCCGACACCGCCGACGGTCACCATGAGCGGCACGATCCTGGGGTTCGTCGCGCAGGGTCTCAAGCGTGTGTCGGTGGGCGACCGCACGTACGACTACTCCGCCGGGCAGTACCTCGTGACCTCGGCTGACCTGCCGATCACCGGCTGTGTTCTCGAAGCGACCCCGGCCACCCCCTACCTGGGCTTCGGCCTCGTCCTGGACTCCGCCGTCATCGCCGAGCTGCTGCTCACCGCCCCCGATCCACCAGAGTCCACCCAGTCGCCCGCGCTGGCGGTCCTCGACGCCTCCGCGGAGCTGTGTGACGCGAGCCTGCGCCTGCTGCGCCTGCTGGACCGTCCGGACGACGTCGCGGTACTCGGCCCGTCGACCCGGCGCGAGGTCGTCTGGCGGTTGATGCAGGGCAGCGCGGTCGTCCGCCAGCTCGGGCTGCGCCGGGACAACGCGCCCGATGTCCGGCGCGCGATCCACTGGCTCAGGCACCACTATGCCGAGCCGGTGCGGGTGGAGGAGCTCGCCCGGCTCGCGGCGATGAGCACCTCGACCTTCCACAAGGTCTTCGCGACGGTCACGGCCATGAGCCCGATCCAGTTCCAGAAGCGGATCCGGCTGCAGGAGGCCCGCCGGCTCCTCGTCGCCGGGGAGACCGACGTCACGAGCGCCGCCCACGCGGTCGGCTATGACAGTTCCTCCCAGTTCAGCCGTGAGTACCGCAGGCTCTTCGGTGCGCCTCCGGGCAGGGACTCACGCACGCTCCGGGTGAGCGGCCGGCTTCAGAATTAGATCGAAAATCGATATGGTTTCGGCATGGACCCAGCCCGTGCCGTGCAACGGCTGACCCGATCCATCGAGGACTTCAACTCGGTGTTCATCCGTCTCCCGTCCTCGAACCGGCTCAACTTCTCCGCGCTGTCGGTTCTGCACACGCTGTCGAGGGTGGGGTCGTGCCGGCTGAGCGACCTGGTCGGGACCGAACAGATCAAGCAACCGGCGCTGACGTCGGCGGTGGCGAAGCTGGAACACGACGGGCTCATCGACCGCAGGCCCGATCCGTCGGACGGACGGGCCTCGATGCTGTCGCTCACCCCGGCCGGTGAGTCGATCGTGACCCGCCGGCACACCGAGCGCGCGCAGCGACTCGGCAGTCTCATCGACCGGCTTCCACCCACCGATCGCACGCGACTGCTGGGCATCGCGGAGGTGCTCGACCAGATAGTTCGGCTCGCCGACGAGCGGGCCGACGAACCCGAGGAGGGGACCGAGCAGTGAGCACACCGACACCGACACCGATCGCCGTCGAGGAGAAGGTTCTCGACGATCTACGGTCGCGGCTGCGTGGGACGAAGTGGCCCGAGGACGAGGAGAACGACGACGGGCGGTACGGCGTGCCCCGGTCCCTGCTGGAGCCGCTGGCACGCTACTGGGCCGAGGAGTACGACTGGCGGGCCGCCGAGCGGGCGATGAACGCCTACGAGCACTACCTGGCCGACGTCTCCGGCGTGCGGGTCCACTTCATGCGCAGGCCGGGCGTCGGGCCCGCTCCCACCCCGTTGATCCTCAGCCACGGCTGGCCCTGGACCTTCTGGCACTGGTCGAAGGTCATCGACCGCCTCGCGGACCCCGCCGCGTTCGGCGGCGATCCGGCGAACGCCTTCGAGGTGATCGTCCCGTCGCTGCCGGGCTTCGGGTACTCGACGCCCACCCGGCCGGACATGAACTTCTGGAAGATCGCGGACGTCTGGCACGAGCTGATGACCGGGACGCTCGGCCACAGCCGGTACGCCGCCGCGGGCTGCGACGTCGGCGCCCTCGTCACCGGTCAGCTCGCCCACAAGTACGCCGACGAGCTGTACGGCATCCACATCGGCTCGGCGCTGAAACTGGACCTGTTCACCGGTGATCGCGCGTGGGACCTCTCCGGCGGCCGCCCCATCCCTCCTGGCCTGCCCGACGACCAGCGGCGGCGACTGGTCGAGATCGAGCGACGGTTCGCCGTGCACCTCGCCGCACACCTGCTCGCTCCGAGCACCCTCGGCTACGGGCTGACCGACTCACCCGTCGGCATGTTGGCCTGGCTCCTCGAGCGGTGGATGAAGTGGTCGGACAACGGGGGCGACATCTACTCGGTGTTCAGCCGCGACGACCTGCTCACCCACGCGACGATCTACTGGACCGGCAACGCCATCGCGAGCTCCATCCGTACCTACGCCAACAACAACCGCTATCCCTGGGCGCCCTCCCACGACCGGACACCGATCATCGAGGCACCGACGGGCATCACGTTCGTCGACTACGAGAACCCTCCCGGGGTCCACGGTTCGGACGAACGCATCGAGTCGTTCCTGGCGAGCGATCGCGCCGGTTGGTACAACCACGTCAACATCACGGCCCACCCCCAAGGCGGCCACTTCATCCCCTGGGAGATCCCGGCCGAGTGGACCGCCGACCTGACCCGAACCTTCAACCCCCTGGTCCCCCGGCCGCCCGGATAAGGTCCCGAACCATGATCACCACGGTCTGGTGGCTGTTTTCGGGCGAAAATTCAGCCACCACACCGTGGTGATCAAGAAATGCCGGTCACGGGAGCGATCAGCTGCCGGCTGCGTGCTCGGCGACGACCCCGGTCCGGTGGCGCTGCACGAACCAGTAGTAGGCGAAACCGGCCCCCAGGATGACCGCCGGGAAGAGAATGCCCGCGCCGCGCAGGTACCAGTGGAACGGCGGCGTCGCGTTGTAGATCTCCGCGCGGGGCCAGGCGAGGTTCACGGTCATCGCAACGCCCCAGACGACGGCGAGGACGTTGACCGGCAGCCCCCAGCGCCCGAGGGAGAACCCGTCGGCCCTCGGTACCCAGGTGCCGCGCAGGCGCTTGGCCAGCATCGAACCGGTGACCAGCAGGTAGGCGACGTAGATCATGATGATCGCGATGCTGGTGACCACGGTGTAAATCTGCGGGCTGATCGTGAGCAGCAACAGCACGACCGCGACCACCCCGACGGCCACCGAGGCGACGACCGGTGTGCCGAACCGAGGACTGATCGTGCAGAGCTTCGCCCCGGACGGCAGGTTGTTGTCCCGAGCCATCGCGAACGCCAGCCGGATCGCCGCCGCGTGTACCGCGAGGTCGCACACCACCACCGCGATGACCACCGCGACGAGGATGACCGAGCCGACGCCACCGCCGAGCACCTGGAGGATGAGCGTCTGCAGGCCGCCGTTGGCGCTGAGCGCCGGATCGGTGAGGTCGGGCGCCGCCATGAGCGCGAGCAGCAGGATGAGGCCGCCGAGCAGGAACGAGAAGAACAGCGCGCGCAGAATCGCTTTCGGCGCGTTGCGGCGCGGGTCGTGCGACTCCTCGGCCAGCGAGCTCGCCGTGTCAAACCCGTACATGACGTACAGCGAGGCCAGCGACGCGGCGAGGAACGCTCCGAGGTACCCGTACGGCTGGCTCCCGATGTGCGCGAGCGAGGTGTCGAACACGACCTGCGGGCCGCGCACGACGTTGATCGCCAGCAGCACGATCAGCACGACGGCGGCGACGAGCTCCAGGAACACCCCGGCCGAGTTGATGCGGGCCATCAGCGTCGTGCCGAAGGCGTTGATCAGGGTCGTGAAGACGATCAGGATGACCGCGAGCAGCACACCGTTGGCGGCGGTGGAACCGTCCGCTCCCGCCGGGATGATCTGGAACCCGGACCACAGCTGGGGCAGCGTCGCCTGGAGTGCCAGCGCGACGGCCGCGAGCGACACCACCGAGGCGATGAGCATCGTCCAGCCGGCCAGCCACGCGGTGTGCGCTGAGGTCAGGCGCTTGGTCCAGTTGTAGATCGAGCCGGCGACCGGGTACCGGGCGGCCAGCTCGCAGAAGCACAGCGCGACCATGAGCTGGCCGACGAAGACCATCGGCCAGGACCACCAGTAGGCGGCACCGGCTGTCCCGAGGCCCAGGTAGAACAGCTGGAACGTGCCGGTCAGGATCGAGATGTAGCTGATCCCGGCGGCGAAGGTGTGGAAGCTGCCGAGGCTGCGCGCGAGTGTGGGTTTGTACCCGAACTCGCCGACGTCGTCGTTGTCCGAGGTCGAGCCGGTGGACACGCCTGTGGTGGAAGAAGCCGAGATCTCACTGCTCACGCCAGTTCTCCTGGTTCGCACTCGAGCAGATGTGTACAGACGTACGCATCGAGAGGGAATAGTGCGGGATGACGTACGTCACGTCAAGGACTTCGGGTCAGCGAATTGCCAGCTGGTACCCGGTCAGGACGGCAGGACCCGGCGAAAGATCTCGACGACCTCGCACCGGGCGGGAGCGGGATCGGCCAGCAGCGCCTGCAGCACCAGCCCGCAGAACGCGGCGGCCAACAACCGTCCGGTGACCGGGTCGGTACGCGCGGCGAACACCTCGGTCAGCACCGCGTCCCACGCGGAGCTGGCCGGTCGCAGCGCCGGGTGGTGCAGCGCGGCGACGTAGAGCTCGTACTCCACGACGGTCTGCGCGCGCTCGCCGGTGAGCTCACCGACCGCGAGGTCGCCGAGCGCCTCGGCGAAGTCGGCGTCCGGGGGTAGCGACCGCTCCCAGTCCCGCAGCCGCACGACGTTGCGGTCGACCGCGGTACGCAGTGCCTCCGCGAGCAGATCGTCCAGGGTGGCGAAGTGATAGGTGGTCGAGCCGAGCGGCACGCCCGCTTCCTCCGCCACCGCCCGGTGCGTCAGCCTGTCCACGCCGCGCCGGGCGACGACCGCCACGGCCGCCTCGGCGATCCGGGCCCGCCGACCGGGATCGGTCGGCCCGCGACCGCGCCTCGGGCTCTCAACATCCGCCGACATGCCCCCAGTCTCCCCTACCCCCACCCTCCCCCGTGGCACGAATGTGGCGATAGGGACGCTCAACGTCCCTAAAGCCACATTCGTGCCACGGGAGGCAGCGGGGGTGTGGGGTTATCAGGGGCGGGTGACGCCGAAGAGGGAGGGCCAGGTCACCGGGTCTGCGAACATCGCGTCCGAGTCGTGGGCCACGCCGTTGACCACCAGGTAGTCGTGCGGCGCGGTGGGGAACATCTGCTTGATCCGCTCGATGAACAGCTTGCCCCGGGCCAGGCGGCTCGGGCCCTGCGCGTCCGCCTCACAACCGGTGTCGAGGTCGCCGTTGTCGACCGTGTCCTCGTTGCCGTTGACGATCGTCACCGTCCGGTGCGCGTACTGGTCGGCCGCCTGCTGCGGGGTCAGCTGCGCGACGTAGCCCTCGCGGTCGTCGAGACCGTACTTGTAGGTGTTGTAGTCCGCGCAGCCGGTGACCGGCTCAGGACGTTGTTTGTCCAGGTAGACGAACGACGACGGGTTCATCGCCACGTAGTTGACGCTCACCCAGGGCAGGTGGTTCGGCGCCTGCCCGAAGACCGCGTAGCGCTGGGTGAACTGGCCGCCGGCGGAATGGCCGGTCACCGTGATGTGGGTGAGCTTCGGGAACCGTCGATGATCGGCGAGGGAGTTCAGCAGCTCGTCGGCGACGGTGAAGCTCGACGGGCTGCCCCCGCCCATCTTCCATTCGTCGCTCGACCAGTTCTTGAACCACGGCGCCACCACGAGCGTCTCGCCCTCGACCCCGGCGGACTGGGCCGCCGCCATCATGCGTTCGTAGTAGCCCTCCGCGTTGCGCCCGGTGCCGTGGATGACCACGACCGCCCGGGTGACCCTGGGTGAGCCGGTCATCGGGAGGTTCGAGAACACCCGGAACTTCTCGCCACCCGGCAGCTTGAGCGTCTCGCGGTTGCCCTTACGGGGACCCGGCGTCACCAGCTGATCGGCAGGCAGGTCCGCCGGCGCGGGAACAGCGGGTGCCTCAGGGGCGGCTTGCGGGGGCGGCGGCGCCTCTGTGGGGCCCCGATCGGCGCCCGAGCAACCGGCGATCAGAACGACAGAAATCAGAACGATTGCACTGGCCGCCCGACCTGACCAACGGTGCCTCATTCACCCGAGCATATGCTCGATCCGACCGGAGCCTCAGGTGATTTCTGAGACGACGCCGCGTAATTCAGTGGTGTTTCCTGACCCGCTTCCCCGGTCGTCTCCCGAAGATCTTGTCCCCCCGGTCGTCGCTGGCCCAGCCGCCCGCGTCGTAGCCGTCGAGATCGAAACAGATCTCGGCGAACTGCTGGCCGAACAGCGACAGGTAGATGCTGCGGTAGATCGTCGTCGCCTTCTTCACCCGTTCCATCGGTTCGGTCGCCTTGGGCTGAGCCTCGACGAACGCGTAGCGGCGCCGGTCGGTGACCGGCTCCTCCGAGAACCGGACCAGGCCGAGCCGGTTGAGGTTGGCGAGATAGTGCCGGTCGCGCTCCGGCCAGGTGCACCCGGCCATCTCGGCGATCAGGGTGATCCCGCCCGCGAGACGCTCCGACCCGACCCCGAACGGCGTCTTGCTCCGGATGTCGATCGCGGGCTGAGGACCGGCGACGGCGAGGAACCGCAGGATGCGCGCCTCGTCGGGGGTGAGCGACTGCAGCATCAGCGCGAACGACGGGTGCTGGGCCCGTGGCTCACCCTCCGCCCGCCAGGACCCCTTCAGCAGCGCGTTGCCGACCGACCTGAGGTCCTGCTCGGTCGCGATGCGCTTCGAGCTGACCCGGTTCGGCGTCTGCCTGCTGTTCTCGACACCGAGCGCGTGGAGCACCGCGGACTGCACCATCGACACCTGGTGATCGACGATGTGAGTGATCGGCTCACCGGCCTGGACCTCCTTCGCCAGCTCCGCCACGGTGTCCATCGATCCCTTGGTGACCGTGGTGAAGACCCGCCACACCACGGCACCGGCGACCCTGACGACCCCGACCACGTCCGCCGTGGTGGGCAGCAGTGACGCCGAACCGTTCTGCTCGGCGGCGCGTGCCACGGCCCTCCGCCGGTCGGCGTCCGGACGGCGAGGGTCCTTCGATGCGTCGGTCATCATCAGGCTCCGAAGATCAGCAGGTGAACCGCGCCGACGAAGATCCCGAGGAAGCCCCCGTGCGCGTAGAGCAACCAGGCGTCCTGCTCGATCGCCGAATACAGCATGTCCATGAACTCGCCGGGGGACAGCGCCCGCAGCTTCGCGGTGCAGAACTTCTCGATCCGCCCGGACTGCGCTCTGGTGAACTCCTCGTCCTGGGTCAGGACCGGCGCGATGTCGGCGACCAGTCCCCCGGCGGCGCCGGACTGGATGGCGTCGAACTCGCGTGCGCCGACCGCGGCGCGAACGACGGAGCCGACGGGTCCCAGGATCGAGGCGATCTCCGCCCTGAGCATGTCCTCCAGCAGTCCCATGGTCCGGTCGCCCCTCGGACCGGTCAGCACTTCGCGGGTCACGTTCGTCAGCGTGATGACCGTGTGGCCGAACACCCGGCCGAGGTCGGCGGCGGCCTGCGGCTGACGTTTCGCGAGCTTCGCCTGCTTCCACAGGCACCGGTAGCGCGGTTTCGGCTCACCGGGGGTGAACACCACCTTGATCGCGATGATGTTGACCACGATCCCGATCACCGCCGCACCGGCCAGCACGATGAACCACGCCGGAATCCAGGACAGCAGGAAGAAATGGTGATGCACCTGCAGGTACAGGGCGAGCAGCAGTCCCATCGGAGCGCCGAGCACCCCGATGCGGGTCATGAACCGCAGCTCCGGTGCGCCCATGCTGTAGAAGATGTACTTCAGCAGCTCGGGATGCCTGCGCATGTGGCCGACGGCCAGCAGCTTGATGTCCACGAGCTGCTCGACGTTGTCGCCGATCTGCGCGAACGCGCGCTTGGTGATCTCCGGAAAGCGCGCCTCCACCTGACTGAACACCAGTTCCTTCACCCGGGGTGGCAGGTCGTGCCACAGCTGGGGGTGCTCGCGTTCCATCAGGTTGTCGACCATCGGCCGGATCAGCGGACGGCCCGCCGTGGACAGGCGCGCGGCGAGTGCGTCCGGGTCGAGCTCGCGGTAGAAGTCGCTCGGGCTGCCGATCTTGACCAGGGCCTTGTCCGAGATGAAGCTCGCCATCTTCTCGGCCCGCGCCGGGACGAAACCCTGGAAGCCGAGGATCCCGCCGGGGGCGAAGATGGGCAGGATCTGCAGCTTGCGCGGCAGGAACGGGAACAGCGTCTTGAGGCCCGGCACGTGGAACCCGGTGAACCGGGTCGGCGCGAACAGCATGAGCACACCGGTCCAGTTCGTCAGAACGCCCGCGATCGCGCTGAAGATCGGGATGCTGACGATGTCGATGACGAACTTCGACTGCCCGGTGAGGTGTTCCCAGTCGATGATGCCGGCGGCCAACACTGACATGCGCTTCGTCCTCCCCTGACGACAACGCCGTCGTCACGCCCGACCGGGAGATCGACCCTATGTGATCGACCACCCACTGCCCAGCCCCGAAGCCCCTGATCAGCCGAGCGTGGCACCGAGCCGTGTCCCGGGCCGCGGCGGCGCCCGTCAGGAGGGAGGGGTCACCGCGTCGCCGAGCCAGTGGCAGGCCAGCAGTGCCAGGTCCAGCTCGAGGCCGGTGGACTCGATGCTGTGGCCGAGGAGCCGTTCCGCCGAGCGGATGCGGTACTGGATCGTGTTCTTGTGGCAGTTCATCAACCGGGCGGTCGCGGTCGCGCTGCGGTTCGCCGCCGAGTACGTCCGCAGGGTTCGGCGCAGCTCCTCCGTGCGCCGGCCGGACGAGGCCAGCTCTCCGAGCGTCTCGGCCACCCAGGTACGGGCCCGGGGCAGGTCGGCGCTGAGAAAGGCCAGGCTGGAGACCTCCCGGTAGGGAAAGACAGCTCCCACGTCGGGGCCGGCGGCGAGCCCGATCTCGTGCGCCGCGCTCGCCTGCCGGTGTGACGCGACGAAACCGTCGAGCCCTCGCGCGGGTTCGCCGAGCGCGACCCGGACCCCGTCCTCCAACGCGGACGTGACGTCCACCCGTTCCTGGCCGGCGAGTGGCAACCACACCCACAGCGTCGTGTGGTCCCTGGCCACGACCAGCGGCCGGCCCCGGCAGTCCGCCCGACGGGCGATCTCCGCGGCGACCCGCTTGATCCGGAGG
Organism: Actinospineispora spinosispora DSM 44797; assembly: GCF_000429025.1. Classification (GTDB taxonomy): domain Bacteria; phylum Actinomycetota; class Actinomycetes; order Mycobacteriales; family Pseudonocardiaceae; genus Pseudonocardia; species Pseudonocardia spinosispora. Next base: position 449,916 of record NZ_AUBB01000010.1, on the reverse strand, counting down.
AACTCGTCGCCCGTTCCCTGTCTGCCGGCGAACCAGACGATCACCGCGAGGTGCGAGTGCCCCAAGCGGTAACCGAGACCTGCCTCGGCCTCGGCGACGTCGGTGACGGCACCGGTGAGCAGCGCCGTGATCGGGCCGATGCGCGCCGACTCCTCCTGGCTGCGCCACCGTTCCCGCTCGTCCTCGTAGATCACCGACAGCCGGCGGCACACCTGGTCGATGTAGGTATGGACCAGGCTGCTGACCTCGACCGTGTGCGCCAGGTACTCGTCGACATCGGTGGTGAGCCCCGCGAGCTCACGCATGCACAGCCGCACCCAGAACCACTCGGCCAGGTGGTAGGCGCGGACCAGCTCGTAGAACGGCACGTCGTGCTGGGCGATCCTGCGCGCCAGCGCAACCCCGCCGAGCGGCGGCTCCACCAGTTCCACGTCGTCCGGGTGCGCCATGACCTGCATGACCAGCTCGATGTTGGCCCGCACCGAGGAACGCACCCACTCCCGTTCCACCTCGTCGCCGCCGAGACCGTCGATCCGGTCACCGACCAGCTCGGTCAGTGAGTCGACGGCGTGGGTGGAGCACGCCGCCAGCCGGGCGGCGAGCGCCGCGCCCAACGCGTTGTCGGTCCGCACTCGGGCAGAATCGCGGATTTGGTCGAACCGCACAAGTCTCGCCGAGAACGCTGTCCAGCCGACCGGATGCCCCTGTCGCGTTCACCAGCTGCAATAGCCGGAGACGCACCACGCCCACGTTGTTCCGGGTGGCGAAATACGGCTGAACCGCACGTGTCCGGCCGCACAGAGAGGAAATGGCATCGTGGCCACACTGGACAGGAAGCCGACCAACGTCACCTGGTCCTCGGGTGGCTCGGGTTCGATCGACACCATCGTCATCGGTGGCGGCCACAACGGGCTCACCTGCGCCGCCTACCTGGCCCGGGCCGGTAAGCGCGTCGTCGTACTGGAGGCTCTGCCGACGGTGGGCGGCTACTGCACGAGCGAGGCGACGGTCGCCGAGGCGCCCGGCTTCCTGATGAACACCGGCGGCATCGACCACATCTTCACCAACATCGCCCCCTCGGTCGTCGACGATCTGCGGCTGGCGCGCTACGGCCTGCGCTACGTCGACATCGACCCGCTGGCGAGCTACCTCGGCCCCGACGGTGCGTGTCTACCGCTGTGGCGCGACCTCGACCGCGCCTGCACCGAGATCGCCCGGTTCTCCCCCAAGGACGCGCGACGGTACCGGGAGTTCTCCACCGCGCTCGCGGACGCGATCCACGTACTGACCCCCTACATGCTCGGCCACCCGACGCGGGTACGGCCGAGCGATGTGGCCCGGGTCCTCGGTCGCGCCGCGAAACACCGGCGCAGCCTCGGCACGGCCCTGCGCATCCTGATGTCCTCGACGACCGCGGTCCTCGACGAGTGGTTCGAACGCGAGGAGGTCCGCTCCGCGCTGGGCGCGTACACCTCGTTCACCCTCACACCGATCGACGCGCCCGGCGTCGGGCTCACCCTCGTGCCGATCATGCACCGCTGGGGACTGCGCAGGCCGGTCGGCGGCAGCGGTGCGTTCACCAGCGCGCTCGCCGACTGCATCCGGTCCCACGGCGGTGAGGTGCGGACCGGTGCACCGGTCCGGGAGATCGTCGTCGGTCACGGCCGCGCACAGGCGGTCGTGCTCGAGTCGGGCGAGACCCTGCATGCCGAGCACATCGTGGGCGCGCTCGACCCGGCCACGCTGCTGACGAAGCTGCTCGACCCGGCCCTGCTGCCCTCGAAGGTCCAGGGTGAGCTGCGCGGCATGCAGGTCGGCGAGCACAACCTGAGCTGCTTCAAGGCGGACATCGCGCTACGCGGCCGCCCGCGCTTCCCGAACCACGGCGGGGGTGACGAGGCGGTGGTCGCACAGGCCATGCTCGCCACGTTCAGCGACGTCAAGCTCGCCACCCACCAGGCGATGGCCGGTGAGCTACCGGACAACCCGCCGGTCACGCTGTGGACTCCCACGGTGTTCGACCGCGGCCTGCTGCCACCAGGGAGCACCGGGGACTCGCTCTACCTCTACCCCATCGCCACGCCGAGAAAGCTGTCCGGCGGCCGGGACTGGAAGGTGGAGAAGCAGCGCTACCTCGACCGCTGCCTCGACGTCGTGGAGCAGTATGCCCCGGGGACGAAGGACCTGGTCATCGGCGCCAACATCCGGGGCCCCGAGGACTTCGGCTCGCACAACGGCCACATCTACCACGTCGACATGCTGCCCTGGCAGTTCGGCCCGTGGCGCCCGACGCCGTCGCTCTCCGGCTACCGGACGCCGATCGAGGGCCTGTGGCACACCGCCGCCGGCGCCCATCCGGTCGGCGGCCTGGCCGGATGGAGCGGCCGCACCACCGCGCGAACCCTCCTGGGAAAACCAGCCATGATCACCACAGCCTGAGGGCTGTTTTTCGGCGACGAAACAGCCCTCAGACGGTGATGATCATGAACGGATCAGGAGTAGAAGGTCGCGAACGACTCGACCGGTTCGCGAGTGGTGTGGTGGGCGCTGACCGGGTGCAGCTCGTCGGCGTAGCCGAGAGCCACGCCGCAGACGATCACGTGTGTGTCCGGGATCGTCAGGTGACGGCGCAGCACCTGGTGGAAGTCGATCAGCGAGGCCTGGGGACAGGTGTGCAGGCCGTCGCCGCGCGCGGCGAGCATCAGTGCCTGCAGGAACAGTCCGGCATCCACCAACGCGCCCTGCAGGGGGTCGGAGCTGACCGTGAGGATGATCGCCACCGGCGCACCGAAGAAGTCGTAGTTGCGCCGGTGCTGGCGGCGCCGCCCCTCGGTGTCCTCCGCCGCGAGCCCGAGTGCGCCCTGGTAGAGGCTCTCCCCGAACCGGCGCCGGCGTGAACGGAACGGCTCCGGCCACCCGTCGGGGCGCGGCTGATAGTCGAACTCTCCCGGCTCGTCACCGCGTCTGATCTCGTGCGCGCACAGCAGCTCCTCGGTCAGCGTCCGCTTCGCGGCACCGGTCAGCACATGCACCTGCCACGGCTGGGAGTTGGAGTTGCTCGCCGACCGGGCCGCCAGCTCCAGAAGCCGCTCGACCTGCTCACGAGAGACCGGCCTCGACAGGAAGGCGCGGCAGCTGTGCCTCGTGAGCAAGGCCTCCTCGATCGTCGCCACGGGTTGCATGACGTTCCCCGCCGCCGGGCTCGTCAGACCGTCGCCGGCGTGATGTCGTAGGAGATCCGGCCGGCCGGCAGGTAGAACAGGGCGATCAGTGCACCGCCCTTGACCTCCGGGTAGTGATGGCTGCCCGGCCCCGGCGCGGTCCAGCCGGGGCCGCTCCAGCCGCGCGGCCCCATCAGCTTGGCCTCGGCATCCAACGGCACGACGAGGTTGAGCTCGCCGTAGGGATGCTGGTGGTACTGCCCGCGATACGGCGTGACGCTGTCCATGTAGACGGCCGTCACGCTGAAGTAGTTCAGTACCTCGCTGGGCTCGGCGATCCGGCTGCGCCGGTACCTGCCGCCGTCGACCTCGATGTTCGCCGCCCAGCCGTCCCGGACGCCCTCGGTGATCATGCGCGCGAGATCGTCGTACACCGGGCTTCCCGGCCCGTGGGTGGAGTTCAGCCAGTCCTCGAGCTCACCGCCGGCCGTCCGGTTCTTCACCTCGTCGAGGAACGGAATGCTGCGGTCGATCAGTTCCCGTGCGGTTGTCATGGCCACTCCCCTGTCGTCCGGTGCGATCCACGCTACGACGAAGTTTCGTTACAATCAAGTACTGTAACGAAACATCTCCTACCGGGCTGGATACGATGCCCGGACAGACAGCGTCGAGAAGGTGGTCATGACCCGAGCAGGTGCAGCGACCGACGAGCCCCTGGACGGCGGAGGCGCCAAGCCCCGTCCCGGCGGCCGGCCGCGCGACGGCGCGCTCGACGAAGCGATCATCCTGGCCACCCGTGATCGGCTCGTCCGGGACGGCTACTCGCGCATGACCCTCGGCGACATCGCGGCGGACGCCAAGGTCAGCAGACCCACGCTCTACCGGCGGTGGAGCACGAAGTTCGAGCTGGTCGTCGACGCGCTGGACTACGGGTTCCGCCAGCAGCACACGATGTACACCCTGGACCTGAGCCGACTGGAGCCACGAGAAGCCCTCGTCGAAGCCGTCCGCCGGCTGAATCCGGCGTATTACAACCCGCACGCGATGGTCCTGATGGGCAACTTCGCCGGTGAGGCGATCCGTACTCCGGAACTGCTGGAGATTCTGCGCCGGCACGCGGTCGAACCGCGCGTCGCGCTGGTCGAGAACGTTCTGGCGCAGCTGCAGGAACGCGGGTGTGTGCACGACCGAGTCGACCGTCACACCGTCGCCACCCTGTGTTTCGGCAGCTACTTCGCCGCGTTCTACCGGGGTGAGAGCACGGACGATCTCCCCGAATCCGTTGTCGCCACGCTATGGCCGGCACTGGCCACCGAAACCCGCTGACCGAACACGCCGAGTAATCCCCCGAGGTAAGTGGGGCGAATGCGGGCCCGGTGAATCGCCGTTTTCGAGGTCAGGTAATACTCACGCTAGTAGCTGTGGGATCAACATTGTTTCCGGTCGTTGGTCTCCGCCCTCGACCCGCCGGCCCCGCCGGTGTCGAGGTGAGAACAGCACCGTGTTCGCTCGTAGGAGGCGCTCCTCATGGAATCAGCGGTCAGCTCATCCGTCGCGGAGATTCCCGCTTCGGGAATGGCTGAGCTTCACATCGAATCGCGTTGGACCATCGAGTCCGACGCCGTCGACCAGGTGCTCGCGGAAGAGTACGGCGCGGACGTTGCCGGCGCCGACCTCACACCGCCGAAGGACCCGGCCGGCCTGCGCGCCAAGCTGCGCGCCGGCGCACCGCAGCTCGCCGCCGTCACCGACGAGATGCGTCGGCTGTTCAACGCCGGCGCATGCGGCGTGATGATCCCGAGCCTCGGCCTCGTCCACCTGAGCCAGGACCGGCGTCGCAAGTCGGTGTTCGCCCTCTCGGCCCTGCTGGGCAACCCCACCGAGACCGAGCCGGACAACCACCGGGTCGTCTGGGACGTCACCCCCGCTCCGCAGGAGGAGCGTCAGTTCTCGAAGTTCTCCCAGGCCCCCGACGAGGCGGTGTACCACACCGACTCGACGATCGTGCCGATCCCGGAGCGCTTCTTTTTGCTCTACGCGATGACCCAGGCCTCCTGCGGCGGCGGGCTCAGCACGCTGCGCGACGGACGGCACGTCATCGAGGTCCTCGAGCAGAGCGAAGAGGGCCGCCGCGCGGTCAAGACCCTGCGCGAGACCCCGCTGCCGATCCGGATCCCCAAGGCCTTCCGCCGCAAGTACGGCTCGACCGCCTCGGACGGGTACAGCTACGTGCCGGTCTTCGCGGAGAAGCCGATGTGGCGCTGGCGCAAGGACAAGATCGAGCAGGGCCTGGTCAAGCACCCGGAGAGCGAGACACCCGAGGTCCGCTTCGCGCTCGACACGGTGGCCGCCCAGCTGGCCGACACCAGCAACGAGATGCGCCAGCCGCTGCCGACCGACGGCATCGTGATCATCGACAACCACGTCGCGTTCCACGGCCGTACCGCGTTCACCGACACGAACCGGCACCTGCTGCGCATCCGGTTCCACGACATCGACGAGAGCTACGAGCAGAGCTGGGTCTGAGTACCCGTTCTCCCTTCGCGCCGGTGCCGGTCATCTGACCGGCACCGGCGCGTTGCTGTTCGCCAACGGTTCCACGAAAGGAAACCCGACCGGTGCATATCGTGCGCGGCCGCGCGGAGGGCCACCCCAGCAAGAGACGTTCCAAGACGTTCACCGGAACGGTGTGGGCCGACCCGGTGATGCGTCAGACGGCTGATGGCAACACCATCAGCTCGGTCACCTACACCCCCGGAGCCCGGACCTACTGGCACCACCACACCGGCGGCCAGATCATCGTGGTCACCGCGGGCCTGGGCTGGATCTGCTCCGAGGGTTCGCCGCCGGAGACGATCAGGGCCGGCGACACGGTCTGGATTCCGGCGAACGAACGCCACTGGCACGGTGGCACCACCAGCACCGTCTCGACGCAGCTCGGCATCTCGATCGGCCCCACCATCTGGCAGGAAGAGGTGGCCGAGGAGGACTACCTCAGGGCGCTGGCCACGGCGGAGTCAGCACAGCTCTGAGCGACGCCTGTGCGATCGCGAACGAATCCGCTCGTTCCCGGCCCGCCGGGAAACTACCGGTGGCAAGTTCTCCTCTCGACGCCGACGAGAGGAGAACCCCATGCTGGTCCGTTCCGAGGCCGAGGCCGCCTGGCGGCTGCAGACCGCCATCGGCCTGGCCAACCGAGGCGCGATCCGGGACGGCGTGTTCGTCCCCAGCCGCGACGGCATGCCCGGTGACCTGGAACATCTCGCGGAGTGCCTGATGGCCGCGAGGCAGGTGCTCATCAGCGAGGCGATTCCCTGGCCGTGGCTCTACACGAGCGTCGGCCTGGCGCACGCGCGTGCCGGCCGCGCCCGCGACGCGCTGGAGTGCTGGCGTCACGCCGAACCCATGCTGGCCACGATCTCCGGCCGCCGCCTCGACGTGGAGCACCCTGACCTCTCCCTGGACCGCCTGCCCCCGAGCCCGTCGATCCGCGACCTGGCGCGCAGGGTCTCGTTCGCCCGCCGCCGAGGTCACTAGTCCCGGGCACCCCGGATACGCGCGCCTCGCAGGTAACCGACGACACCGAGCACGAGCAGCGCGGCCAGTGTGCCGAGGGTCAGCGCCTCGAACTGCGTCCGGCTGACGCCCCACTGGGCCCGGAAGTCGTAGTCGAGACCGAAGAGCGCTTCGAGGGAGCCGGGGAACACCGTCACCCACGAACCGAGCAGCACCCAGGCGAAGCTCAGGGCGCCGAGTACGGCGAAGCCGCCGTCGGTCACCGGCACCCGGAACGGACGCTCGACGTCCGGGTAGCGCCACCGCAGCCGGACGGCGGCGGGGATCACCAGCAGGTAGCTCAGCAGGAACGTCGAGATGGAGATGCTCAGCACGACGGCGAACACCGCCACGTTGTCCCCGCTCATCTGCATCGCCACCAGCAGGAACGTCGTCGACACCACGCCGGACAGCAGGTTGACCCGCACGGGTGTGCCGAGCCGGGGGTGGAACCGGCCGAAGAAACCGCCGAAGAACGCTCCGTCCGCCGCCGCGATCGCCTGCACCCGGTCGGAGATGATCATCCATGATGCGCCCTGGCTCATGAGGATGAAGACGAATCCCACGGCGGTGATCGTCAACAGCGTCTGCGCGGCGGCTCCGTAGACCGAGTAGACCAGCCGGACCGCCTCGAGCAGACCGCCGATTCCGGTGATCTTGTCCTTATCCACCACCAGGAGGATCGCCAGGATCGGCAACAGGTAGCAGAACACCGCCGTGATCGAGGATCGCGCGATCGACACCGGAACATCGCGGGTCGGGTCGCGCATCTCCCCCGCCGCGCTGTTGGACGACTCGAACCCGAGATAGGCGAACAACAGGATCGGCGCCGAGCCGAACAGGCCGAGCAGAGTCGGGCTGAAATCACCCGCCGACAGCCCGATGACGCCGTGCTGGACCGCATAGACGATCGTGGTCACCACGAACAGCCCGAGCACGACGAGCTTGAGGATCGCCCCGACCGTGGGCAGCCATTTGCCGCGTTTCAGGCTGACGATCGCGGCCACCACGGTGACCCAGATGAACACCAGCTTGAACACGTAGTCCGCCGGTGAGCCGTTGCGGAGTGGCACCAGGTAGGTGTTCACGGTCTCGGCCGCGAGCAGGGCGATGGACCCGCCCACCCATACCGGCTGGGTCACCCAGGTGAGCAGCGCCGCGATGGCCCCGGCGCCGCGGCCGAACGCGTCACGCACCCAGGTGTACGCCCCGCCCTCCTCCCGGAACGCCGCGCCCACCTCGGCGAAGATGAGCGCATACGGGATCAGGAACACGATGGCCAGGACGAGTGCCCAGGTCAGCGCCTGCGCACCGAACAGGGACACCTGCCCGAGTGTCTCCAGGCCGACCACCGCGGCGATGATGAGGAACAACAGGTCGAAGCGCCCCAGTACCTTCTTCAGGTGCCGCTGCTGCTCGTGCGCCAGTTCGGTCGGGGCCCTACTGTCCATTCGCGGCTACCTCCCTCGTCCGGTCTCGCCCGATTCTTTCCCAGACGGCCGATGGTTCGCCTCGCCTCGTCGAGCGGCGGACGGTGAACCAGCCGTTAGGGTGGTGTCGTATTTTCGCCAGCCAGGGCGACGGGCAGTGACGATGCTGGAGCCATGCACGAAGACGTAGAGCGTTGTGTCCGGGCCGTCCAGTCGAAGGACGCCCGGTTCGACGGCTGGTTCTTCACCGCCGTGCTGACCACGCGCATCTACTGCCGGCCGAGCTGCCCCGTGGTGCCGCCCAAGCCGGAGAACATGAGTTTCTACCCGAGCGCCGCCGCCGCGCAGCAGGCCGGTTTCCGGGCCTGCAAGCGGTGCCGCCCCGACGCCAGCCCCGGTTCCCCGCTGTGGAACGAGCGCGCGGACGTGGTCGCCAGGGCCATGCGACTGATCGCCGACGGGGTCGCCGACCGCGAAGGAGTGTCCGGGTTGGCCTCGCGCCTGGGCTACAGCGTCCGGCAGCTGCAGCGTCAGCTGCTCGCCGAGCTCGGCGCGGGCCCGTTGGCACTGGCCAGGGCACAGCGGGCGCAGACCGCCCGGGTGTTGATCGAGACCAGCACGGTGCCCATGGGTGACGTCGCGTTCGCCGCCGGGTTCGCCAGTGTGCGCTCGTTCAACGAGACCGTCCGGGAGGTCTTCCACCGTACGCCGACCGAGCTGCGGACCCGTGCGGCACGCGGGCAGCCGACGACCGGGCCGGGCACCCTCGCGTTGCGTCTGCCGTTCCGGCAGCCGTTCTGCCCGGACAACCTGTTCGGGCACCTGGTCGCCACCGCCGTGCCCGGCGTCGAGGAGTGGCGTGACGGCGCGTACCGGCGCACGATGCGTCTGCCCCGCGGCCACGGCATCGTGGCGTTGCGCCCGCTGCCGGACTACGTCGACTGCCGGCTCACCCTCACCGACCTGCGTGACCTGTCCACGGCGATCAGCCGGTGCCGCTGGATGCTCGACCTGGACGCCGACCCGATCGCGGTGGACGAGCTCCTGCGCGCCGATCAGGTGCTCGCGCCGGTGGTCGACAAGAACCCGGGCCGCCGGGTGCCCCGGACCGTCGACCCCGCCGAGTTCGCGGTGCGCGCGGTCCTCGGCCAGCAGGTCTCCACGTCGGCGGCACGCACGCTGGCCGCCCGGTTGGTGGTCGCGCACGGCGAGCCGGTCGACGACCCCGACGGCGGCCTCACGCACCTGTTCCCCGACCCGGCCATGCTCGCGTCGCTGGACCCGGAACAGCTGGCCATGCCGCGGTCCCGACGCAGGACGCTGATCTCGCTGGTCGAGGCACTGGCCGGCGGTGAGATCGACCTGAGCGTCGGCAGCGACTGGCGGCAGGCCCGCGCCGCGCTCGCCACCCTGCCCGGCTTCGGCCCGTGGACGATCGAGTCGATCGCCATGCGCTCGCTGGGCGACCCGGACGCGTTCATCCCCAGCGACCTGGGCATTCGCCGAGCCGCGGAAGCACTCGGCCTGCCCACCAGCCCGTCCGCGCTGACCGCGCGGTCCACCGAGTGGAGCCCCTGGCGTGCCTACGCGGTGCAGTACCTGTGGTCGACCGGTGACCATCCGATCAACCTGCTCCCCGCCTGACCACATTCTTTTCATGATCGAGTGGAGCCATCGGCGGCCGGCGTGCGTCACAACAGGTGAGACCGCGTCAGCCCACTACCCCGAGGAGACATCGTGCGTGTGCACACCGTGATCGACAGCCCGATCGGGCCGCTCACCCTCGTCGCCGAGGACGGCGCGCTCGCCGGCCTCTACATGGACAACCAGCGCCATCTGCCGGCGGTCGAGACGTTCGGCGAGCCCGACCCCGAGCCGCTGCGGACGACCGTCACCCAGCTCGACGAGTACTTCGCCGGCGAGAGAACCGACTTCGACATGCCGTTGGCGCTGGGCGGCACGCCGTTCCAGCGTTCGGTGTGGACTGCGCTCCGCGAGATTCCCTACGGCGAGACGGTGACCTACCGGCAGCTCGCCGAGCAGATCGGGCGCCCCACCGCGATCAGAGCGGTCGGGCTGGCCAACGGTAAGAACCCGATCAGCATCATCGTGCCGTGCCATCGGGTGATCGGCTCGAACGGCGACCTCACCGGCTACGGCGGCGGGGTGCACCGCAAACGGCACCTGCTCGACTACGAGCAGGGTCTGGACCTGTTCAGCGCCGCGGCCGGCCCTCGGCCGATGCCGGAACTGCCCGGGCAGCTCCAGGACCTAAATATATAGACTGGTCTACCCTGTTCTGGTGGGCGTCAAGGGGCAAGAGACACGAGACCGGTTCATCGACAACGCGATCGAACTCGTCGAGGCCGGTGGCTACTTCGGTACCGGTCTCAACCAGGTGATCGCCGCCAGCGGCGTGCCGCGCGGTTCGCTCTACTTCCATTTTCCCGGGGGTAAGGACCAGCTGATCAGCGAGGCGGTCACGCGCGCGGGGCAGGACGTCGCCCTGCTGATCAACGAGGTCGAGGGCGCGAACACCGCGGAGCTCGTGGTCGGCCTGCTCCAGGCTCTCGGTGCGCGCCTCGAGGACTCGCGGTGGCGCAAGGGCTGCCCGGTCGCTACCGTCGCGCTGGAGACGTCGGCGAGCAACGACGAGCTGCAACGCGCCTGCTCCTCGGTCTACGCGGCGTGGGAAGCGGGGCTCGTGGCACGGTTGGAGGCGGAGGGCCATCCCGACGCGGCAGGGGCAGCGACCACCACATTGGCGCTCATCGAGGGTGCGCTGCTCCTGGCACGCACGAACCGCAGCCAGGAGCCGCTGCACCGGGTGGCACGGTCGATCACCGCATTGCTGACCTGATCGAGGTCCTGGTTACCGCCGGCGGGCCGGTACGAAACGGCGAGGAAATACGTACGAAACCTGCGTAGGAGACCCTCGCGCCTGAGGTGATCACATATGGCAGGCGCGTCCGACCGTCCGATCGGCATGACCGGTGCGCGCTTCGGCCGGGTAGAGCGCCGCACCCGACCGGCGGAGCCCGTCGTCGAGGACGCGGCGGAGCCGGTCGAGGTGGCGTCCACGGTCGCCGTGCCCGTCGGGATGACCGGCGCCCGGTTCGCCCGCCCGCCACGTCGGCGACGCGGCTCCCGACTGCCGGCCCCGGAACCGGCTCCCGCCGTGGCTCCACCCCGACCTCCGGTCACCGAAGCCGACCGTCGGCCGACCTGGATCGCCGCTGAACCGGAGCACGACGACCTCCCGGAGAGCGACTGGACCGTCCGCGTCAGGCCGTATGTGCTGACCGGTGGCCGGACCCGGTCCCAGCTCCCACTCGAGGCGCTGATCACGTCGACACCCGGCATGCCGTTCACGCACCTCGGCGGCGAGCACCGGGCGGTGGTCCGGCTGTGCCAGGTGTCGCAGTCGGTCGCCGAGGTGGCGGCCCGGCTGGGAGTGCCTCTCGGTGTGGCCAGGGTGCTGGTCGACGACCTGGCCGCGAGCCGCGCCGTCACCGTGCACCAACGCTCCGGCGACTCGGCCCACCGGCCCGATCTGGCCCTTCTGGAGCGAGTGCTCGCCGGCCTGCACCGGCTGTAGCGCGGCCACCTCCTGACTCGACTTCGCAGAGCGTCACGTTCCGTCGCAGACACTGCAGCGTCTGCGACGCGACATGAAGCTCTGCGAGGTCACTCGGGCGGCTTCTGGTCAGCGACCGGGAGGCGGGGGCGTCGATCGAACCCGATCAAGCCAGCCACCCGGTCGAGGGCGGCCCTCGGCGGGGCCGCCGGTGTCCAGTCGCGGTCGTCCGGCCAGCGGGTGGCGTCGATCCCGAGCCGCGTGCCCAGACCCTCACGTTCCAGCGGTTCGGCGCGGTCCGCCGCCGAGTACGGCACGACCATCAGGTCGCGGTCGGGCCGTACGCGCAGCTGGATCGCCCTGTCCACCTCCGCCGCATCGTCGAGCGGTACGTCCTCGTCCAGCACCACGATGTTCTTGATCAACGAGACCTCACCCCAGATCGCGTGCATGACCTGGCGAGCCAGCCCTCGACGGTGTGGACCGAGCGCGACCCGGGCGGCGAGCCGTCCCGCGCCCTCGTCCGTGACCCGGATCGCGCGGACCGCCGGGATCCGCCTGCGCAGCTGCCTGGTCAGACCGGCCTCGATGGCGACGGCCCCGAGAAGCACGTGTTCGGTGTGCAGCCCGGGCTCGACGACCTGGAGGAAGGCGTCCTCGCGGCGCAGCAGGCGCGTCGCGGTGAACACCGGACCCGAGCCGTACCGCTCGTACATCCCGTGGAACTCCGAGACCGGGCCCTCCTCCACCAGCTCGCTCGGCTCCAGGGTGCCGACCAGCACGATCTCGCTCTCCACCGGCACCTTCGGCCCGCCGGCGGACAGCTCGACGACGTCGATCGGGCGGCGCGCCAGCCCACCCGCGTAGGCCATCTCGTCATCACCCTGGGCCAGGTAGAGACACGCGGCCAGCAGCACAGCCGGTTCGACGCCGAGGCAGACCGCGAGCTCCAGCGGCTCCCCGCGTTCCTGGGCCTGGCGCGCGAAAGCGGCCAGGTGGTGGTTGGGCGCGATGCCGACCATGGCCCGGGCGCCGCGGAGCGGTTTGAGCCGGGCGATCGAGAGGTTGCCCCGCCCGGTGGCCGGCTCCCGCGCCACGATCACACCAGCGGTCAGGTACGGGCCGGTCTCGTGCTCGAAGAACCAGGGCACCGGTAGCTCCGCCGTGAGGTCTGGGTCCGGCACCTGCACCGCCTGCCAGGGAGCGTCACTGTTCGGTCGTGGGTCGTGCCGCGCACCGAGAGCGGCCAGGAAAGACTCGTGGAGGTCGTTCCCGGCCAGTCCGAGCGACCGCGCGATCCGTCGCCTCGACCCGTAGATGTTGCCCACCACCGGCATGCGGCTGTCCGCGACGTTCGTCATCCGGACGGCGGGACCGGTTCCGCCGAGGCCGGGGTCGAGGAGGCTCAGCGCCGCCGAGATCTCGTGGCGGACATCGAGTCGAGCAGTGATCTCGCGTAGCTCGCCTGCTGAGGCGAGCTCGTCGAGGAAGACGCGCAGTGTCGGCGCGATGTCCGGATTCACCTCGACATTCTCACGTCGGTGGGCACCGCCGACGAATCACGTTCCCGCACAGTGGGGACGTCGGCCACACGCGCGACGCCGCGGCGCGAGACTGGCGCGAACAACCCACGACGCGAGGAGCCAGCGGATGTCTGTGATCGGTTTCGTCGGTATCGGGCGGATGGGTACGCCCATGTGCGCCAACCTGGTGCGTGCCGGACATCGGGTGATCGCGTCCGACGTGCGCCCCGAGTGCCGGGAGGTGGCCTCCGCTCTCGGTGCGGAGTGGGCGCCGACGTCCGCCGGAGCGGCATCCGGCGCGGAGGTACTCATCACGATGCTGCCCGGCCCGGGTGAGGTCCGGCAGGCGATGATCGACGACGGTGCGCTCGACGCGCTGCCGGGCGGGTCGACCTGGATCGACATGAGCAGCAACTCGGCGGCGGAGGCCGCGCCGGTCCAGGCGAACGCCGACGAACGGGGCATCCACACGCTCGAAGCGCCCGTCGGTGGTGGGATCGCCGCCGCCACCGAGGGCACCCTGCAGCTGTTCGTGGCGGGCGACGCGGAGCTGGTCGAGCGGCACCGCCCGCTGCTCGACGTGCTCGGTGAGCCTGCGCACGTGCTCCACATCGGAGTCCGAGGCTCGGGATACACCGCGAAGCTGCTGGTCAACCTGCTGTGGTTCGGCCAGGCCATCGCGGTCACCGAAGCGCTACTGCTCGCCAGGAGCACCGGCATCGATCTCGAGGTCCTCCACGAAGCGCTCACCAGCAGTGCCGCCGCCAGCACGTTCATCCGCCGCGACCTGTCCTCGCTGCTCGACGGGGACTATCTGGAGTCCTTCGGACTCGACCGGATCTGCGAGGAGCTGGCCGCGCTGACCCCGCTGGCCGCCGAACAGAACGTGCCGTTCGAGCTCTCCGGCCTCGTCGAACGCATCCACCTACGGGCACTCGACCGGTTCGGTCCGCGCGACGGCGAGCTGCTCGCCGCGGCGCTGCTCGAGGAGCAGGCGGGCCTGCGCGTGCGTCGCGGCTGATCAGGCCAAGGCGGGGTTGCCGGCGCGGTCGGCGATCACGTGGTCGTACTCCTCGACGAGCTGCCGCTCGGAGTCCTCAAGGTAGGCGCTGAGCAACTGTTCCGCGAGCGCTCCGTCGCCGTCGGACAGCGCCGCGAGAATCTCCCGGTTGCGCTCCAGGTACGGCTCATGGAACTGCCGCGCGCTCTTCATCACGTGGAAGACCAGCCGCAGCTCGGCCAGCACGCTGCGCATCAGCTCGTCGATCCGGGGGCTGCCCGCGAGCGCGGTGATGGCTTCGTGGAACGCGATGTTCGCGGTGCCCAGCGCGCGCCACGACTCCGAATCGAGCGCGCGTCGGCCCTCGTCCACCGCGGCGGTGAGCCGACGCAGCTCGGCCGGTGGCGCGACGACGTCACGAACCACCGAGCACTCCAGGTGCTTGCGCACCCGGTAGAGGTCTTCGAGGTCGGCGACGTCCGGCACCCGGACGTACACCCCCTGGTTGAGCTTGTGCACGAGCAACCGCTCATGGGTCAGCAGCCGGAACCCCTCACGCAGGGTGTTGCGCGAGATGTCGAGCTGCTCGGTGATCTGCTTCTCGGACAACCTGTCGCCGGGCTCGAAATAGCCCTCGCTGATCCGGGCCCGCAGGATCACCGCGACCCGCTCCGCGGTGCTGGTCCTGCCGAGCATCGCGCGGTCGGCCGCCAACCCCTCAACGCTCACGACAGGCCGTCCTCCAGTCCGCACCACGTTGTTCGACAACGAGCCTAGCAGCCAGAAGTGAACGACAGCACGTAGCTATTGCCGGATCGTTCGACGACCTACGATCGCCCAGCGCCCCAGCTCACCGCCTCGAACACCCCTTGGTCGCGGAGTGCGCCGAGGAGCTCCTCGGCGTCGAAAGCCTGAGCCGGAGCCAGCACACCTGACTTCACTGGTGGGCGTACCGACGTGAGCCTGGTCGCGGCCGCGACGGACACCAGGGCCCCGGCACGGTAGATGTCGCGTCCCCGCACGTATCCGGTGACGAGCTCGTCGCCCGCGCGGGCCTCGACCACGACGGTGAACGTGGAGCCCGCCCGCGCGGCGGCGTCGAGCTCGTCGCTGGTGAACACACCGTCCTCCTGGAACGTCTCTGCGGTCATGTAGGCCTCGACCGACCGGGTGGGAACGTGCCGGGGAATCGTCGCCACGTCGCCCGCCGGGTAGTCCGCCATGACCGTGCGGGTACCGAGCGGCGCGGGAAAGTCGAACGACGTCGTCCGTGCGTCCCGGGACACCAGCTGGAAGCGGCCGTCGGTGAAGCCGAGCCGGTCGGCGATGGTCAGCTGGACCGCGGTGGTGCGTGACGCCGGCGTCATGCGCCAGCCGTTGATCGCATAGGCGACCGTGAGCGTGTCCAGGCTGTTCATACCGGCGCTGACCACGTCGGCCAGCAGGTCGGCGGTCGCCACGTAGAAGCTCATGCCAGGGACGACCGCCAGGCCCGCCTCTTCCGCCGGGCCACCCAGCGCGTCGAACAGCCCGTTGATGTACACGGCTTCGGCGGCATGGTCGAGGTAGTGGGCCCCCTCGGCCACCGCCGCGCTCGCCACCTGCAGTCCGGACCGCGCGAACGGACCAGCGCAGTTGATCACCACGGCCGCTCCGGCAGCGGCGGCACGCAGCGCCGCCGCATCGTCGAGCGCCGCCGGGCGGACCTCGACGTGGCCGTCCAGCTCGGCCGCCAGCCCGGCCAGTGCGGACGCGTTCCTCCCGGACAGGATCACCCGGTGGTCCGCCGCGAGCAGTGCAGCGGCCACCATCCGTCCGGTGTGCCCGGTGGCGCCGTAGACCACGATCATCGGCCCGGTCACGAGGTCACCGCCAGCGGACGCACCGTCGCCGGGTCGAAGTGCGCCACACCCTTGTCGGCCAGCTCACCGCCCAGGTCGAAGCGGTCGATGCCCTCCCAGGCCGTGTCCGCGCCGTCCAGCGTCGCGGTGATCCGCCAGTGTACGAACACCGTGTCACCGTCGGCGGAGACCGCCAACGGCCGCAACCGGATGTCCGGCAGCGCCGTCACGACGCCGTCGAAGTACCGCCGGATCGCATCCCTCCCGACCACCGGCTCGGCCATCCCCGGGTGGCGCACGGTGGCGTCCTCGGTGAACAGCGCGCTCAGCCTCTCGCCGCTCGGCGCGTTCCATGCGGCCGTGAACGCCTCGGCGAACCGTGCGGCGGGCGACCGGAGCTGCCGGTGCAGCGACACCAGGTCGATGTGCGCCTGCTCCCGGTAGAGCAACCCGTCCCGGAAGGTGCAGACGAACACGGCGGCGGTGTCGATCCGGTCGCCGACGTCGCCCCGGCCGAACAGCGGTTGCGCGAGGACGCCGGCGAAGCGCCCCCACAGAACGGCGGTGTCCTCTCCCGAGGCGGCCACACCCTCCGGTGTCGCCGTGTAGCCGGGCATCGCGGCGAACAAGCCGAGGTGAGAGCGCCGAAGCTCGTCGTGTCCCTCCACGATCCGCCCGGTACCGATCTCCTCGTAGCGGCACTCGGGGTGGGTCCGCGCGAGCATCCCCTCGACGTCATGAGCGTTCTTGACCTGCGCGTACTCCTGGAGCAACCTCACCGGATCCATGCCCGTCCCACTTTCATACTCAACGTACGTACTCTAGGTACGAAAGTTACGTACCTCTGGTATCTTTGTCAAATGGAGATGGCGTGACCCGGCGAACCCAGGCCCAGCGATCGGACACCACGACCGCGGCGCTGGTCGCGGCCGGTCAGCGACTGTTCGGTCGCGACGGGTACGCGGCAACGTCGATCGAGGCGGTCGCCGCCGAGGCCGGCATGACCAAGGGCGCCGCCTACCACCACTTCGCCGGCAAGATCGGACTGTTCCGTGCCGTGTTCGTCCGCCAGGAAGAGGAGCTCGCCGCTGAGCTGACCCTGGTCAGCTCAGCGCAGGAGGACAGCTGGTCGGGGCTGCGACAGGGTTGCCGGACGTTCCTGGAGCGCTGCCTGGACCAGAACGTGCGGCAGATCGTCCTGCTGGACGGCCCGGCGCACCTCGGCTGGGACGTCGTGCGCGAGATCGAGTACCAGCACACCCTGAAGCTGCTCCGGCGCGGAATGGTCGCGGCGGCCGCCGACGGCTGGATCGCGGGCGGCGATCTGACCATCCGCTGTCAGCTCGTGTTCGGCGCACTGTGCGAGGCGGGCATGCTGCTCGCCCGTTCCGACGATCCGCCCGGAGCCCTGGCGACGGTGACCGCCGAGGCCGAGCTGATGCTCAACGCGCTGCGGCCGGCCGATCGCGTCGGCCCGTGACCCGCTATTCGTACCGCAGCGCTTCGATGGGTTCGAGGCGGGCGGCTCGCCACGCCGGGTAGCCTCCGGCGAGCAGGCCGATGGCCAGGCTGATCACGAACGCGATCACGATCGGCGGTGCGGCCAGTACCGGATCGAACGAGCTGAGGAACCCGCTCGCCCCGACGTACGGGATCAGCACCTTGGTCAGCAGGATCAGCCCGACACCGATCCCCACCCCGATGAGCCCACCCAGCCCGGCGAGGGTGATCGCCTCCATGACGAACTGGCTCAGGATGGCGGAGTCGCTCGCCCCGACCGCTTTTCGGGTGCCGATCTCCCTGGTCCGGTCGGTCACCGAGACCAGCATGATGTTGAGCACGCCGATGCCCCCGACCAGCAGCGACACCGCCGCGATCGCCGGCACGAAGTTGGTGATGAGCTGGATCAGCGAGGTGAACGTCGTCAGCCGGGAGCCGAGGTCCTGCACCTGGAAGTCGTCGTACTGGGGGTCGGTGACGTGGTGGTTGGTCCGGAGGATCTGGGTGATCTGCGCCTCGACGGCCTTCACCTGGGCCGTCGAGGTCGCCTTGACCGACAGCGAGCTGAGCTCGTCACCGCCCTTGCCGTAGCCGAACACTCCTGAGCGGGCGGCCTTGATCGGCATGACGACCGCGTTGTCGCCGGACGCGCCGAACGACTTCAGCACCCCGATGACCTTGAACAACGCATGGTTGAGCCGCAGCGTCTGCCCGACGGCCGCGTTGGGGTCCGGACCGTAGAGCGCCTTCGACACCAACGGTCCCAGCACGACGACGTTGGCACCGGAGCGGTCCTGGGCCTCGGAGAAGAACTGCCCCGCGATCAGCGTCTTCTGCTGTGCGGCCAGGTAGTTGTAGGTGGTTCCGCTCACCGAGGCGGACAGGAACTGCGCGCCGGGGGTCGACGCGGTGACCGCCTTCGCCACCGACCCCGCCGCGCCCGTGCTCGCC
This sequence comes from Actinospineispora spinosispora DSM 44797, assembly GCF_000429025.1. Lineage (GTDB taxonomy): Bacteria > Actinomycetota > Actinomycetes > Mycobacteriales > Pseudonocardiaceae > Pseudonocardia > Pseudonocardia spinosispora. The sequence continues at coordinate 431,378 of NZ_AUBB01000010.1, read as the reverse complement.
CCGGTGACGAGCGGCACCATCTGGGCGACCTGCGGAATCTTGGCGATGTCCGCCATGTCCTCGTCGGTCAGCGGCTTCGCCGACGGTCCGCCCGGGATCGGGGACAGCTTGGGCACCACGGTGATGCTGTTCGCGATCGGTTCGACGGCGGCGTTGACCGATCCCGCGACACCCTGGCCGAAGGAGGTGAGCAGGATGACCGCCGCCACGCCGATGACCAGACCGAGCATCGTCAACGCGGACCGCATCTTGTGCGACCGCAGACCGCGCAGGGCGATCAGCAGAATGTCTCGCAGGATCACGGGTCACCCCACTCCCTGATGTCTCTCGTGGCTGTTCTGGTTCCACCATCCACACCGTTGCTGGGAGGAACCTGTCAAGCCTGAGAAAGCGGCGGGGAAACGCTCAGGTGATCACCGGGCCGGTCATCGGGCGACGACCGCCACGCGCAGACCGAGACCGACCAGCACGGTTCCGCTCAGCGCGTCGAGCCTTCGGCGGATCGCCGGGCGCCGGAACCAGCCGCCCGCCCTGGCGACACCGAGCGTGAGGCCGATGTAGAGCACCGTCTCCAGGACGATCTGCAGGAACGCGAGCAGGGCTGTCGTGGTGAACAACGGCTGGTCCGCCCGGATGAACTGCGGGTAGAACGCGACCATGAACACCGCTGCCTTCGGGTTCGCCAGCTGGACCAGCAGCCCCTCGCCGAACGCCCACCATCCGCCGCGCCGTCCCGCTCTCTCCGGCGTCGGATCGACCGGTTCGATCGCCTGCTCCGAACCACGACGCTGACGCCAGGCCGATCGCAGCGCACGGAAGCCGAGCACCATCAGCACGATCGCGCCGACGACCCGCAGCACCAGGTAGGCGACCTCGGACGTCGCCACCAGCGCCGCCACCCCCGCGGCCGCGAGCAGCGCCCACAGGTAGAGCCCCACTTCGAGGCCCAGCACGACGGGCAACGTCGCTCTGAACCCGCGCAGCGCCGCCCGGCGCAGCACCAGCGTCAGCGCGGGACCGGGCGCACACCAGATCAACACGACGGAAACGACAAAGGCGGGAAGCTCCACCCCCCAATGCTGCCCGTCCCCCACCCCCAACACCACCGACTTACCCCCCACCATCGTGAGTGGCAAGGGCGTCTACCCCGGAGGGGCGCCGAAGGCGTAGGCGCTCGGAGCACTCACGACAGGTTTTTCGTCGTGAGTGATCCGGGCGCCTATAGGCGCCCTTGCCACTCACGAGTCGACGGCGAAGCCGAGATGCCTTGAAGCCGGGCACGGGCTAAGCCGAGATGCCTTGAACCCGACCACAGCCCCGAGAACGAGGGATCAGCGAATACGAGGCCGACGGCAGACCAGCAGCCGGGCGGGCGGGATGTTCGCCCACGTGGTCGACGTCGTCTCGACCTCCTCGAAGGAGGCCTCCAGGCGTGCACGGAACACCTTGGACCGAGGGATCAGCCCGGCGGGCCGCGCGGCGATGGTTGCGAACAGACCGTCGGGAGCCATGGCGGAGCACACCTGCGAGAGGATGCGCCGCTGCAGGTCCGGGTCGAAGTAGCTCCACGGCAGGGTGCTGATCACCACGTCGACCTCGCTGACCCCGATCTCGGCGAGATGCGCACCGAGATCGGCGGCGTCACCCGCGATCCGCCGCGCCCACGGTGCGCTGTGCGCCACGGCGGCGAGCAGCTCCGGGTCGCGTTCGAGGGCGAGGTGCCAGGATCCCGGCCCCAGGCGGGGGCCGATCGCGGCGCTCACCGCACCGGTGCCCGCGCCCAGTTCCAGCACACGCTGTCCCGGGGAGGTCGGCACCAACGCCGCCATTCGGCGTGCCAGCGCCCCCGAGGTCGGGGCGAGTGCCCCGACCGAGACGTGGTCGGTGAGCGCGCGGCGGACGAAAGCCACCGTGCTCGTACTGAACCCCGACGGGGAACTACGGATGATCGACATGACGGGCCCGTCCTCAATCTTCGTTCGGTCGGCAACGGGCCCCGTCCATCCCGGGGCTCCGGGACCATGGGGGCTCCAAACCCCAGGTACCCACCGGATCAGCATCGGTAACCTCGAACCCACGATGTGCTGGGAGTCACCGCCCGGCCACGACGTCCACCATCCATCGCACGGCCGGAGCCCAGTAGGCGTGGAGCGGGTCCAGCACGAACATGTGGTCGCCGCCCGCCACCTCGCGCAGCTCGGCGGTGTCACCCTCGGCCTGGCAACGCTGCAGGTAGGCGCGGCTGTGTTCGATCGGCACCCGGTCGTCGCGCGTGCCGTGCACGATCAGCTGCGGGCAGCCGATCGGGACCTGTTCGATCGGCGACGCGTGCCGATAGGCGGACTCGCCGCCGGCGCCCAGGAACAGCGGGGTGGCACCCTCCCCCAGTCCACGACGGGCACAGTCGGCGAGGTCGGTGATCGGGGCGAGCGCGAGCACGCCGCCGAGGCCGGCCGGGCGCCCCGCCAACAGGCCGAGATGCCCGCCCGCCGAGTGGCCGACGGCGACGACTTCGCGCGGGTCGGCCCCGGGCGAGGCCTCACACAGCGTCTTGATCGCGGCGAGCACGTCCTCCAGCGTCTCCGGCCAGCCACCTCGATCGGAGCCGTCCGGCTCTTCGGTCTCGATCCGCCGGTACTCGACGTTCCACACCACGTGACCGCGAGACACCAGGTCCGCGGCCAGACCGTCCATCAACCGCAGGTCGTACCGAGCACGCCACCAGCCGCCGTGCAGGAGCAGTACCGCTCCCGGCTTCGTCTCCCCGTCCGGCCGCCACACCTCGGCGAACTGGCTGTCGGCCTGCCCGTACCGCACGATCTCCACGTTCTCTCCTCCCCACGAAGCCCGCTCACCCGCCGCGCCGCGGCACGAATGTGGCTTTAGGGACGTTCAAGGTCTCCATAGCCACATTCGTGCCGTTGGGACGGTGGCTAGGGCGGCGGTTGGTGGTGCGGTGGTGCGGTTGGGAAACGTCTGGGGGACGTTGCGAAGCCCGCCGTGGTGGCGTAGCCGCTGGCTATCGCCTGTCGTTCCGCTCTGCTCAGCACCGAGTCGATGTCGGTGAACCCGCCCGGTGCGCGGCGCTCGACCTCGTCGATGACGCGTTCCGGGCCGCCCCCTCGGTTGAGCTCGACCACCTTCGCCGTCGCCGGGAGCCGCTCCCGTTCGTAGGCCCAGAGCGCCTCCCCGGGGTGCTCGGCGTAGGCCAGCGCGTCGGCGAGCGAGCGGGCGTCGAGGATCGCCTGCGACGCACCGTTGGAGCCGACCGGGTACATCGGGTGGGCGGCGTCGCCGAGCAGGGTCACCCGGCCGAACGTCCACCTCGGCAACGGGTCGCGGTCGCACATCGGGTACTCGAACGACTCCGGCGTCGCCTCGACGAGCCCTGTGACGTCGAACCCCGGGATGGCGAACCGCCGGGCGTACGGCAGCACGAGCGATCGCTGGGCACGTCGCGACCAGCTGTCCTTCGGCGGAGGCGAGACGCTGCCGTCGGCCATCTTGATGTTGACGACCCAGTTCATCAGCTGACGGCCGTCCGAACCCTCGCCGATCGGGTACAGGACGAACTTGGCCGTCATGCCGCCGCTGATCGCCATCGTGCGCCCGTCGCCCCAGGCCGGCCAGTCGGTGGCGCCGCGCCACATCAGGACGCCGTTCCAGCGAGGCGAGCTCTCGTCCGGATAAAAGTGACGTCGGGCCACCGAGTGAATGCCGTCCGCACAGACCAGGACATCGCCTCGTTCGGTGAGACCGGACCCGCCGCGCACCGAATCGGTGAAATGCGCGGTCACTCCGCCTTCGTCCTGGACGAACCCGGAAAGGCTTCGGCCGGTGCGAAGTGCATCGGGGCCGAGTCGTTCGACGACCGCGTCGTGAATCACTTTCTGCAGCCGACCCCGGTGGATGGAGAACTGCGGAGCTGAATGCCCCGCATCCATTCCTCTCGGTTCACGCCAGACCTGCTGGCCGAGTCGGTTGTAGTAGACGAGTTCCCTGGTGCGGATTCCGACCTTGTCCAGTGCCGGGAGCAGACCGAGGTCGGCGAGCACGCTGATCGCGTGCGGCAGGGTGTTGATGCCGACGCCGACCTCGCGGACCTCCGGCGACTGCTCGTACACCCGGGCCTGGATGCCCCGTCGGTGCAGCATGAGCGCGGTCGTCAGCCCCCCGATCCCCGCGCCGACGATGATGACCTTCACCTGCTGGTCCGCCCGCTATTCGGCGTCGGGCGGCGGCAGGAAGTCGACCTCGTGTCGCGCCGCGACGGCGACGACCTCGGCGGGATCGGCGTTCGGGCCCAGGTTGTGCAGCGCCCAGAACAGGTCGTAGAGCCGCTGCGCCGGGGTGACCCAGAAGAAGCACTTCACGTCGTGGTCGCTGCGGTTGTACAGGCCGTGCGAAATCCCTCTGGGCAGCCGGATCGTGTCACCGGGGTCGGCGAACCCGTCCTTGCCGTCGAGCACCAGGGACAGCCGGCCCTGCAGCATGTAGATGAATTCGTCCTGCGTCGGGTGAATATGTGGCGGAACAAAGGTGCCGGGTGGAAATGTCGCGTGCCAGGAAAGTGAGCTCTCGGAATACTGCTTGGGCACATAGGTCTGGCCCAGGATGTTCCACTTGATTCCGTCGATTCCTTCGCCGGCAACGGTGACGCCCGCGCCCTCGGTCATCGTCACGCATTCCTCCTTGAATGAGCCGTAAAGCAGCATAAGAGACCTATGGGTGAACCCTAGCCAGGCGGGTAGTTCAGCGGCAAGAGCGCGCGTCGGTCCCGCCGAGGTTCGGCCCGGGCCGAACCTCGGCGGCCCAGCCGACCGGGTGCCGGCGGAATCCTCAGCGCCGCCGGACCGTTGAACCGGTCGTGACAGTTCATGACTTCTCCGTGAAGACCGCGGACGGCGACACCCGACAGCTCAGCGACCACGCCGGACAGGTGCTGCTGGTGGTGAACGTCGCCAGCAAGTGCGGCCTCACTCCCCAGTACGAGGGCCTGGAATCACTGCACCGCTACGGCAAGGAACGCGGGCTGCAGATCCTCGGCTTCCCCTGCAACCAGTTCGGCGACCAGGAACCGGGCACGGACACCGAGATCCAGCAGTTCTGCAGCACCTCGTACGACGTGACCTTCCCGGTGCTCGCCAAGATCGAGGTCAACGGCGCGGACGCCGACCCGCTCTACAGCTACCTGCGGGCCGAGGCGCCGGGAGATTTCGGGCCGGAGCTGGGCTTCCTGTACGAGCACGTCAGCAAGACCCGTCCGGAGGCAATCGGCACCGACGAGGTCAAATGGAATTTCACCAAGTTCTTGATCGGCCGGGACGGCAAAGTCATCCGCCGCTACGAGCCGACCGTCACGCCGGAGGAAATTCGCGCGGATCTGGACGATTTGCTCGCCTCGTGAGCCTCTGACCTGCATATTTTCAACCAGGAAGCGATCCGGCACTGTCCTGAATCCGGGCGGCGAAAGCAAGTTTTGTCATCACATCTGGTACCGATACGGCGGAAATGACCGGGTGCCGGTGACGCGCCGAACGGTAGCAGTAGGGTAAGCAGTGAAAGTTGACTGTCTGGCCAAGTGGGTCACGCGCAGTCTGTGCAACCGAAGGGTAAAGTCATGGCGTCAGGAACAGTGAAGTGGTTCAACTCTGAGAAGGGGTTCGGCTTCCTGGAGCAGGACGGCGGCGGCGCGGACGTCTTCGCGCACTACTCGAACATCCAGGGCTCGGGCTACCGCGAGCTCCAGGAAGGCCAGAAGGTCGAGTTCGACATCACGCAGGGCCAGAAGGGCCCGCAGGCGGAGAACATTCGCGCGCTCTGATCGTCCTCACGGACACTTCGAAACCCCACACTCCTGCTCAGCAGGTGTGTGGGGTTTTGTCCGTCCTCAGGTCAGCGACGCATCGACCGGCGCGCGGCGACCGCCACGATGATTACGGCGAGCACGCCCAACACCGCGACGTCCGGGATGTGTGCGGCCCACCGCGCCACGGTGCTCTGCGCGGCGAGCTGAGTCTGCGCGCTCGTGGTGAGCCCGAGCATCCCGCCGAGCGCCGCGGTGCCGTCGAACACCAGGAACAACACGCCGACCACGATGAACAGCAGTCCGGAGACCGTGCTGGTGGTGTGCAGCACCAGCCGGCCGACGGTGAACTCCCTGCCCCGCAGCCAGCGTCGGCCGCCGAGGTCGAACCGCTGCCACAACGCGGCGAGGGCGAACAGTGGCACAGCCATTCCGAGCGCGTAGACGGCCAGCAGGGCCGCGCCGCGTAGCGGCTGGCCACCCGCGGCGGCGATGGTCAGCACGGCGCCCAGGATCGGCCCTGAGCAGAAGCCCGCGAGACCGTAGGTCATGCCCAGTCCGAACACCCCGGCCCATCCGCCGCGCCGGGTGGCGCGCTGCTGCAGCCGCACGGCCGGGCCCACGGTGAACCCTCGGCCGAGGATCGTGGCGACACCGAACGCGATGATCACCCAGCCGGCGATCCGGATCAGCAGCTCCCGGTGGCCGTTGAACAGCGAGCTGACCGCGGTGGAGCCGATCCCGAGCGGTACGAGCGTCGTGGCCAGGCCCAGGTAGAACACGACGGTCCGGCCGAGCAGCTCGGTCCTGCTGGTGAACGCGTAGGCGAAGAACGACGGCAGCAGCAGCGCGCTGCACGGGCTCAACAGGGCCAGCACCCCGCCCAGCAGCGCGGCGAGATACCCGATGTCGGTCACTTGGGCGCGGTGGCCTTCGCGTACGCGGCGTCGATCGCCTGCCGGTAGTCCGCGAGCGGTTGCGCACCGGACATCAGATCGCCGTTGATGATCACCGTGGGCGTGCCGGTCACACCGAGCCTGCCGCCCTCCGCCTGGTCCGCCGCGACCTGCTTGGCGATGGCCGGATCGGCCATGTCGGCCGCGAAACGCCGCTGGTCGAGACCCAGCTGACCGGCGATACCGGTCAGATATGCGCTGGTCAGCGCGCCGGAGTTCTCCGATTTCTGCTGTGCGTACAGCACGTCGTGATACTCCCAGAACTTTCCCTGCCGACCGGCGGCGCGCGCGGCGGCGGCCGCCGCCCTCGACTCCGGTCCGAGGAACGCGAAGTCACGCCACTCGAGCCGGACCTTGCCGGTCCTCACGTACTGGTCGATCAGCATCGGCGCGGTGTCGTGGGCGAAGAGCGCGCAGAAGGGGCACTGGAAGTCGGCCCATTCGACGACGGTCACCGGCGCGTCCGGGCTGCCGAGCGCCAGCGGGTCACCGGAGACGCGGTGCGCCGCCTCGGCCCTGGGGTTGTCCGGCGTCTCGGTCCGCTGGCCGCTCACGACGCTGATCACCGCGAGGACCACGACGATCACCAGCGCGATCCCGGCACCGAGCCACACGACCCGGCGGTTGGCCGGCTCGCTCCGTTCCTCTGATTCCCGTTGCTCTTCGCTCATGCCCCCAGCCAAGCATCCCGGGCGGCGCAGTGCCGTGAGATCAGCCTTCGGTGGGCCGTGTCCTGGCGCGAGCCCGCCGTTTGCCCTCGTGCATCGCCTGCACCCGCGCGATCGGGATCGTATGGCCTTCCGCGACGAGATCAGGGGGAAGCCGACTCGGGGCAGGCATCCGTTCGGTCCAGCCCTCGTACTCGAGCGCCGGCCCGGTCGCGGTGTGCACGGTGAAGTCGGCGGGCGTGACCTGGTCCAGATCGTCCCAGCGAACAGGGAAGGACACCGGCGTGCCCGGGCGGATCCTCGGGCTGTACGCGGCGGCCACGGTGGCCGAGCCGGAACGGGTGGAGTCGAGGAAGACCTTGTTCCCGCGGTCCTCCCTGATGAACGCGGTGGTGGCGAGCGCGGGATCGAGCCGCTCCGCCCTGGCCGCGACGGCGCGGGTCGCGGCCGCAGCGTCGGAATGCGTCCCGAGGACCGGAACGAACACGTGCAGTCCCTTCGCTCCGCTGGTCTTGACCGCTGCCCCGGTCAGGCCCACGTCGTCGAGCACCTGACGAACCAGGCGCGCCGACGCGACCGCCACGCCGAAACCGCTGCCCTCCGGCGGGTCGAGGTCCATCACGAGGTACCCGGGACTCTCCGGCGCACCGACGGTCACGAGCGTCGGGTGGTACTCGACGGCACGCTGGTTGGCGAACCAGAGCAGCGTGCGGCGGTCGTTGCAGAGCGCGTACGCGACCTCGCGCTGCGAGCTGTGCGCCCACAACGACTCCCGCCGCACCCAGTCCGGCGTGTACTTCGGCAGGTTCTTCTGCATGAACGGCTTCTGCCCGCGCAGCACCCGCACCACCGACAGCGGCCGGTCGGTCAGCTCGGGCAGAATCCGGTCCCGTACGGCGTCGAGATAGTCGACCAAGTCGCGCTTGGTGGCCTCCGCGCCGTCGAACAGCGGCTGGTCGAGGTTGGTCAGCCGGACCCCGTCCCGCTCCGCGTCACCGCTCATCGCCTCACCCTGCCACGACCAGCCGCCGAAGGGGCCCACATGACCGTGAGTACGACCAGCCTGATCTTCGACCTGGGCGCCGTGGTGGTGGACTGGAACCCTCGCTACCTGTTCGCGCGGCGGATCACCGACCCGGAACGGCTCGACCACTTCCTCGCCGAGGTCTGCTCCCCCGCGTGGAACTCCCGGCTCGACATCGGCGAACCGGCAGCCGAGCTGGTCGAGGAGCGATCCGCCGAGTTCCCGGAATGGGCCGAGGAGATCCGCGCCTACCTGGACCAGTGGCCGCGCATGCTCGGCGATCCGATCCCCGGCATGCCCGAGCTGCTCGCTGAGCTGCACAACCGGGGCGTTCCGCTGTTCGCACTGACCAACTGGTCGGCCGAGACCTGGCCGTTCGCTCTCGAACGGTTTCCTCTGCTGACCGTGTTCCGGGACATCCTGGTGTCCGGCGAGGTGCGCCTGGTCAAGCCCGATCCGGCGATCTACCGTCTGGCGCTGGACCGCTTCGGACTGGACGCCGCCACGACCTTGTTCATCGACGACAAGATCGACAACGTCCGGGGCGCTCAGCAGGTCGGCATCGACTCGGTCCAGTTCTCCTCGGCGGCGCGGCTACGGACGCACCCGACCGTCGCCTCGGCACTGGCGAGCTGATCCCGGCTCCTCATTCGTCCCACGGGTCTCAGGGCTCCGACGGCGCAGTGTCATACTCCGGTCCGCGATGGCATGATCCGTTCTCACGCGGCGAGGAATGCCGATGTGGGGCCGGACCTCGGCCGCGCATGCCCAGCGGCGCTCGCCCGGCACGACCCCGGAGTTGACCATGACGATGCCCACCGTCGACGACCAGCAGGCCCGTGCCAGACGGCTGCTGGTGGTCGTGGGGGCGCGCCTGAACGAGCAGCTCGGCGAGATCGTCCGTGACCTGCGGACCATCATGGCCACCGAGATTCACGAGCTCGCCGAGGACCCGAGGCTGATCGACCTGCTCGGGGCCAGCGTCGAGGGCAACCTGGACACGATCTTCCACATCGTCCAGCACGACATCGCCGCGCCGCAGTACGAGCCGCCCGCCGCGGCCATCGAGTACGCGCGGCGGCTGGCGCAACGCGGTGTTCCGGTGAACGCGCTGGTCAGGGCCTACCGGCTGGGCCAGGAACATCTCCTACGCTGGAGCTTCGACGTCCTGGCCGGGCAGGGCGAGGAGCCCGAGGTCGCGCTGATCGTCTCCCAGCGCATCGTGTCGATCACCTTCACCTACGTCGACTGGATCTCCCAGCAGATCGTGACGGTCTACGAGATCGAGCGTGAGCGGTGGCTGGAGAACCGCAACACGGTGCGCGCCGCGCGCATCCGCGAGCTGATCGACGGCAAGGACATCGAGCTGGACACCGCCGAGGCCGCGCTCGGCTACCCACTGCGGCAGAACCACCTCGGGCTGATCCTGTGGCTGCCGGAGGAGAGCTCGGTGACCAACAAGCTGGCGCACCTGGAGCAGGCGGCCAGCTCGATCGGCCGGGGCCTCGGCTGCCAGAGAAGGCCGCTGTTCGCCCCGTGTGACCGCACCAGCGGCTGGGCGTGGCTCCCTCTCGGCTCGACCCGACCGGCCACCGACACGCTCACCGACTTCCTCCACGAGGCACAGGACGTCCGCGTCGCGCTCGGCGGGATCGCCTCCGGGGTGGCCGGGTTCCGCGCGACCCACGAGGAGGCCGCGCAGGCGCAACGCGTGGCGGTGATCGCCGGGCCCGATGCCACCCGGGTCACGTCGTTCACCCGGCCCGGCGTGCGCGCGGCGGCACTGCTCTCGACCGACCTGCGCCAGACCAGGACCCTCGTCCGGGACGTGCTCGGGCCGCTGGCGGCCGACGACCCGAACCACGCCCGGCTCCGCGAGACCCTGCTGACCTTCCTGTCCACCGGCGGCAGCTACACGACGACGGCGGAGCTGTTGTCGATGCACAAGAACTCGGTGAAGTACCGGGTGGCCAGGGCCCAGGAGGAGCGCGGCAGAGCCATCGGCGACGACCGCCTGGACGTGGAGCTGGCCCTGATCGCCTGCCGCTGGCTGGGCCGCTCGGTCCTGGCCGGCTGAACCCGAGGGAAAGACCCGTGAGTGCCGCGGCCGCCTATGGGCGGCCGCGGCACTCACGGGTGTGATCAGGCGAGCTGCTCGGACCCGGCGTCCGATGCGACCGACGGCTCGGCCGCCGGCGTGGGGCGTGTCCAGTCGACCTTGAACGGGATGGGCCCGTTGGGCAGCCAGGGCTGCTCGTTGACCGCGTCCTTGACCGAGAAGCTCCCCCGTTCGATCACACCGAGAGCCGCGTCGATCACGACGTAGTCCTGGCGCTGACGGTGGATGGGCTGCGACTCGATCCAGGCGATGACGAACTCACCCGGCGCGAAGTTGCAGCGCCGCTGGATCGCGTCGATCAGGTGGTGGTTACGCAGGTGACCGTGCAGGTGACCGTCGCCGAAGTTGAACGCGACGATCGAGTTGCAGGCGAATTCCGCCTCCCGCACCGTGTACCGGTCCAGGTCCTCGCCGAGGTGGTTCATCATCAGTGAGAACAGCGCCCGGCCCTGGCTGTGCAGCGAACGCCAGCCGATCGTCTGCTGCATGGTGATCTCGGCGATCTCCTTCGGGTAGGTCAGCGCCAGCTGGTCGACCTGGTTGAGCGACGAACGCACGATGTGCTCGTTGAGCTTCTGCTCGCAGCCCGGTGCGAAGGCCCACATCGCGGACGCCCAGTTGCCCGCGTACTGGCGCATCGACGGCAGGAAGGACACCAGGTCCGGCCGCAGGTTGCCCAGGACCGGGAAGAACACCAGCCCGACCACGATGGCGACGGTCAGCCACGGCGAGGACATGTCGGTGATGCCGTAGCCGGCGGTCACCGGGAAACCGACGAACAGGAACGCGGCGGCGAAGCCGAACAGGACGTTCCATTCCAGCGGCACCGCGAGCGGGAACGTCGAGATGATGAACAGGTGGAACAGGATCATCAGGCCGACCGCGCACAGGGTGAGCGTGGAGTTGGTGGAGAACAGCAGGATCATCGGCGTCACCAGCTCGACCGTCGTCCCGCCGATGTGCGCCAGACCGCTGCCGATGTGCGAGGGCCGCAGGTCGTCCGGGAAGTTCCGGTAGTGCGCGCGCTTGAGCGCCTTGGAACCGATCCACGGGGTGTTGCTCACCATGGGCGGGACCACGTTGGCGAAGTGCCTGCCGAACTTCGAGACACCCGCGCCCATCCACACGGACACGATCAGCAGCTTCAGCGCGATGATCATGTCGACGAAGCCGAGCGTGCCGAAGAAGACCATGGCGGGCAGGTACTGCTCGCTGCGCGCCGCGATGAACACGACCTTGTCGCGCAGCCCCATCACGATGTAGAGCGCGACCAGCGGGAACATCAGCGCGGGCTCGATGATGCCACCGTGCGCGTTCGGCAGCACGGCGCTCATCGACGCGCTGGGAACACCCGGAGCCAGCAGGGCCCACAGCAGGTTGACCAGGATCGCCAGGTAGAGCACGACGTCGAAGACGGTTCGACGGTCACCGGCGGTGAACGGGACCTTGCCCGGCCACGGAGGGAGCCGGATCGTCTCCGGTCGCGCCCAGAACAGGATGCCGCCGGTCATCGGTTTGAAGTGGCCGGCGAGCGGACCCCAGGAGCCGCAGACGCCCACCGTCTCCAGCAGCACCGTCCACAAGATGGCCTTCTGGTAGAAGACCGGCTCCAACCACCAGTCTGAGATCTGCCAGATCGGGCCGAGACCCGACGTGAGCGACGCGAGCAGCGTGCCTACCAGCATGTAGAACACGACGAGCTTCGCGATGTAGATGGTGTGCAGGATCTTCGGCGAGCCGAAGCCGTACTCGGCCCAGTGCTGGCCGAGAATCCTGACCCGTTCCATGAGCGGCTTGTCGAGAAACGTCTCGACGTCCACGGGTGGAAAGTCACCGGTCTTGAACCCCACCGCATTCTCCTCTACCGACGCTGGTGATTGCGGACGGTAATGTGGTGGTGCACACAGGGCCATGTCCCGCGCTGACGAAGGTTTGCTCGTGCGTTGTGCGCCACGACCATGACCTGGCCCTTCAGGCCACTCTCCACGATGATCGTTAAGCGTGTGCCTGGTGGTACGGCACGTCCTCGTGCACTCTCGGTGACGCCGAACGCCATGCCTGCCAGGTTCCGCCCGTCTCACCGCCCGCCGCGAGCCTGCGCAACGCCACCTCCCACGCCTGACCACCGGCACTGCTCATCTCGGCCGGCGGCGCCTGCGCCGGCCGGCCCGCGCGCACCGACTCGACGACATGCACCCCGGCTCGGTGCGCGTCCGGGTCACCCCAGCGCTCCAGTACCCGCTCGAACGCGGCGGCGACCTGCTCGTCGAACGGGACGGGTCGGCCCAGGGCGTCGTGCGTGGGGTGCGCGGGGTTCACCGACAGCACCGCGACCGTGCCCGGGGCGATGGGGTCCGTCGCGGCGTGCGTGCGGCCGTGCGCCAGTAGCCGGGGCAACAGGTGGGTGTGCGGGCCCGCGGGGCTGGTTCCGGTGGGCGGCGGGATCGGTGTGTACACCTCGGCGCGGGTGCGTGCCGTGCGGAACACACGATGCGGACCGGCCGCCACGAGGGCACCGGCCAGCTCGGGGCAGTCCGCGAACGCCCGTCCCTCGGCGGCACGCAGCAGCCGCAGCAGCCCCGGGTCGTCGGTCCGGACACAGGCCTCCAGGTGTGCCACTCCGAGTCCCAGGTCGACCAGTACCGAGCCACGGTCACATTCCCGCGCCGCGGCCGAATCCGGCCCCAGCTCGGTCAGCACGGTGCGGGTGGGACCCTCGGCGCGGTCCTCCGGCAGACACAGGGCGACCGAGTGCGACCACGAGTCCCCGGTGGGACGCTGCCACGCGCGCACGGTCAGGTCGTCGGACACCGTGACCGTCAGTGCGCCCTGCGCGGACACCGCCGTGTGCTCGCTGCCCCGGTGGGTCAGCTCGATGTCGTCGGACGGCTCACGGACGAACTCGGCGAGCGCGCCGAACGTGCCGACGGAGAACGCCGCCCTCGGATCGTCCAGCTGCGACGTGACAAAAGCGTTCAGGTCCGACCAGCTCATGACGCCATCGTCCTACGCTGGACGCATGTGCCGAAACATCACCACCCTGCGTGGCCTCGAACCGTCGGCGACCGCCGAGGAGATCACCGCCGCCGCCCGCCAGTACGTGCGCAAGATCAGCGGGGTGCAGACGCTCACCGAGTCGACGCGCGGGCCGTTCGAGGCGGCCGTCGCCGAGATCGCGGCGATCAGCACCCGGCTGCTCGGCGAGCTCCCGCCGAGGCGTCAGCCGCCGACCACCGTGCCTCCCCTGCGTCGTCCCGAGGTCCGTGCCCGGATGGCGCGAAAGGCCTGATCAGGCGGCGGGTAGCACGACGATCGCGGTCAGCACCAGACCGGCATCGACCGTCCAGCGACCGGTGAACGAGCCAAGTCGCTCGCCGTCGACCAGCGGTCCCGGCACGAGCAGTGTCGAGGTGAACGTCCGGGTGTCCGGGTCCATCCGGATGTCCGCGTCCTCGAAACCGAGCCACGTCCTGGTCAGCGGGAACCAGGCTTTGTACGTCGCCTCCTTGGCGCAGAACAGCAGCCGGTCCCAGTGCACCGTCGGGTGCGACACCGCGAGCCGGGCGAGCTGGGCCGTCTCGCCATCGGTCGCGACAGAGGCCTGCACGCCGTCCGGCAGCGCCTGATGCGGTTCGGCGTCGATGCCCACCGACCGGACCTCCGCCCACCGGGCAACGGCCGCTCCCCGGTAGCCGGCGCAGTGCGTCATCGCGCCGACGACTCCCTCGGGCCACAACGGCTCCCGCTTGGGACCGGACAGGATCGGCGCGGGTGCCACACCCAACGAGCCGAGCGCCAGCCGTGCGCAGTGGCGGACCGTACGGTACTCACGCTGCCGTTTCGGCACCGCGCGGCTGACCGCCGCGTCCTCCTCGGGGAACGTCGTCACCTCGTCCGGATCGTCGAAGAGCTCTGACCACATGACCGGAGCGGGCAGTACGTCACCGAGCAGGGGCACAGGATCAAGCTACCGTCCGAGCCGGGATCAGAGGGGGTCGAGTATCCGCCGCAGGAACTGTTGTGTGCGTTCCTGTGCCGGGGCCCCGATCACCTCGTCCGGCGGCCCGCTCTCCAGCACCACACCCTCGTCGGTGAAGAGCACCTGGTCAGCGACCTGCTGAGCGAAGCGGATCTCGTGCGTCACGATGACCATCGTCCAGCCCTGGGTGGCCAGGTCCTTGATCACCGCCAGCACCTCACCCACCAGCTCGGGGTCGAGTGCCGAGGTCGGCTCGTCGAACAGCATCAGCTTCGGCTTGAGCGCGAGCGCACGGGCGATGCCCACCCGCTGCTGCTGGCCGCCGGACAGCTGGTACGGGTACTGGTCCTGTTTGCCGTCCAGCCCGACGCTGCGCAGGAGCTCGACCGCTTCGGCCCGTGCCTCGCCGGCGGGGCGGCGCTGCACGACGACCGGACCCTCGATGATGTTCTGTACCACGGTCTTGTGCGGGAACAGGTTGTGCCCCTGGAACACCATCCCGCTCTGCGCGCGGAACCGGTAGAACTCGGCCTCGGGGATGTCGGTCGAGAAGTCCACCCGGACGTCGCCGATCGTGATGACGCCGCTGTCCGGCCGCTCCAGAGCGTTGAGCGAGCGCAGCATCGTCGTCTTCCCGGAGCCCGACGGACCGATGATGGCGGTCACCGAGCCCGTCGGCACGTCGAACGACACGCCTTTCAGCACGGCGTTGGCGCCGAACGACTTCGTCACGTCCGCGACGGTGACCAACGTAGAGGTGTTCACCGGGCCACGTACCTTTCCAGTCGGTGTTCGATCCGGCCCTGCCCGTAGGACAGGACCAGGCAGACGATCCAGTAGTACGCGGCCGCCGTGCCGTACATCGCGAAGAACTCGAAGGTCGGCGCCGCCGCGACCTGCGCGGTGCGCAACAGCTCGGTCACCAGGATCGTCGAGGCCAACGACGTGTCCTTCACCAGGGAGATCAACGTGTTGGACAGCGGGGGCACCGCGACCCGACTCGCCTGCGGCAGGATAATGCGCCGTAATGCCATCGGATATTTCATGCCGATGGTTTGGGCGGCCTCCCATTGCCCCTTCGGGATGCTGGAGATCGCGGAGCGGATCACCTCCGCCGCATAACCGCCGACGTTCAGGCTGAATGCGATGACGGCGGCCGGGAACGGATCGATTTTTATGCCCAGTTCGGGAAGCGCATAGAAAATGAGGAATAGCTGAACCAGCAGCGGAGTTCCTCGGATGATCGAGATGTAGACGCGCGCGGCACTGGAAACCAGCCGGTTCGACGACATGCGTGCCAGCGCGACACCCAACGCGATCACCAGCCCGAGGATGAAGCTGATCGCGGTCAGCGGAATCGTCGTGGTGATGGTCGCCTTGGCCATCGGCCACAGGTTGTCCAGGATCAGTTTCGTCGTGGACGGCGCCGGGGCCGCGGTCCCCCGCTGCGCCGCGCCGCTGGCGTCGGCCTTCAGGTACTTCTGGGAGATGCCCGCCAGGGTGCCGTCGGCGGCGAGCTCGTCGATGGCCCGGTTGATCCCGGGCAGCAGGCCGCTACCCTTACGGGCCGCGAATGCCTGTTCGCTGCGCTGCCCGGTCTTGCCCGCGATCTTGACCGACGTGTCGTTGGTGGTGGCCAGGTAGGCGTAGACCGCGATACTGTCGTTGACCGTCGCGTCGACGCGCCCCTGGTTGAGCAGGGTGATGGCCTGGGTGAACCCCTCCACCGACTCGACCCTGGCCCCGGCCTGACGTGCCACCTCGGCCCAGTTGCTCGTCACCGACTGCGCGGTGACCTTGCCGGACAGATCGCCGAGGGACTTGATGGAGTCGTCGTTCGCGCGGGTGACGATGACCCCTTCGCCCACCGCGTACGGCTTGGAGAGGTCGTACTTCTGCTGACGTTCCGGCGTGATGGTGACCTGGTTCGCTACGACGTCGAACCGGTCCGACTCCAGGGCGGCGAATATCGAATCCCACGGTGTCTCGACGAATTCTGTCCGTACACCCAGTTTGTCGCCGACCGCGCGCGCCACATCGACGTCGTAACCGGAAAGGACACCCGTCGTACCGTCGTGAAAGCTGAAGGGTGCGTATGTTCCTTCGGTACCGACCCGCAGCACTCCGGCCGAGGTGACCCGGTCCGAACCACCCTCGGCGCCCTGACCGCAGGCCACTGTGAACAGAGTGACGAGCAGACCCAGCATCAACGCGATTCTTGTGCGGCGCAAGGGTATACGCTCCTGTCTGCGGTTCGGCTGGCCGAAAACCTAACACAAATTGTCGGATTTCTAAGAGGGCTCACGTTGCCTTGACACTCCAGCTGCGGGAGACGGAACAGTCCTGGCATGGCCGACAACACCTTGATCCCGATCGGCGAGCTGGCTCGGCTGACCGGACTCACGGTCAAGACGATCCGTTTCTGGTCCGATGAAGGACTGGTGACGCCGGCCGACCGAACCCCGTCCGGTTACCGGCTGTACGCCCCTGACGCGGTGCTGCGACTGGGGCTGGTCCGCACGCTCCGGGAACTCGGCATCGACCTTCCAACCGTACGCAGGGTCGTACGCGGCGAGGTCACGATCGCCGAGGTGGCCGATACCCACGCGGCCGCGCTGGACGTCCGGATCCGCGCGCTGACGCTGCACCGGGCCGTACTGCGCACGGTGGCCGAACGGGGAACCGCCACTCCCGAGGAGATTCAGCTGATGACCAGGCTCGCCCAACTCTCCGCCGCCGAACGCCGCACCCTCATCACCGAGTTCATCGAGGATACGTTCGCCGGACTGGACCTGGGCCCGGACTTCCGACCGATGATGCATGCCGCGATGCCCGACCTACCGGCCGAGCCGACCCAGGCCCAGGTCGCCGCCTGGGTCGAGCTGGCCGAGCTGGTCCAGGACGGTGACTTCCGTGCGTCGCTGCGGCGCACCGCGATCGACCAGGCCGCGTCCATCGCCGAGGTCGGCGCGCCGGACGCGGACAGTCACCGAGCCCTTGCCGCCCTGCTGCGCGAGCGGACCTCGGCCGTCACCGAGGCAGGCATCCAGCCGGGATCAGCCGAGGCCCAGCCGGTGGTGGACGAGCTCGCCGCCGCCTACGCCCGACACAGCCGACGAACCGACGGTCCGGAGTTCCGCGCCTGGCTGCTGGAGCGGCTGGTCAACTCCAACGACCACAGGTACGAGAGGTACTGGCGGCTGCTCTCCACGATCAACAGCTGGCCGACCACGCCCACCGCGATGCCGGCGGCCGACTGGCTGATCGCCGCCCTCCGCGCCCGCGCGTAGCCCCGCCCAGCCCGCACAGACGGAGTGCCCGCCCTATGCGACGGATGGGGCGCTCCCTGGCGTCTGTGCACATCTACGTGCTGCGTCGCACATGTCCGGACATGTGCGACGCAGCACGAACGCGTGCACAGTGCCCGCGTGGCCTTTGGCCCAGCCTCTGCGCCGCGCGTGGGAGGTCTGCGCGGGGGTCAGCCGGTGATCTCGCGGCCGATCAGCTGGCGGGCGATGATCCACTGCTGGAGCTCGTTGGCGCCCTCGAAGATCTCCAGGATCTTCGCGTCCCGGTAGAGCTCCTCCAGGCGGACCGACTCACCGGACTCGGAGACCTCGACCGCGAAGCCCAGCGCACCGTGGATCTGGATCGCCTCTCGGACCAGGTCGTTGGCCAGGCGGGTGCCGTAGGCCTTCGCCATCGCGGCTTCCGGCTCGGCGGAGCGGTCGCCGCGGTCCAGCAGCGTCGCGGCCTTCTGGTAGAGCGTGCGGGCGCATTCGATCTCGGTGGCGCGCTGGGCCATGGTGAACTGCCAATGCTGCATCGCGCCCAGCGGCTTGCCGAACACGTGGCGGCTGCGCAGCCGGTGCACCGCCATGTCCAGCGCGGCCTGGGCGACACCGACCCCGGCGGCTCCGATGCCGATCCGGCCTCGGACCAGCGCGGACAGTGCCACGCCGAGACCGCCGCCGACGGTGCCGAGCAGACATTCCCGGGGCACCGACACGTTGTCGAAGATGATGTCCGCGGTGATCTGGCCCCGGTGGCCCATCTTGCGGTCCGGGGTACCGATGCGGACGCCCGGTGAGCTGAGGTCGACCAGGAGCATCGTGGCGCGGTCGCCGGTTCCCGCGCGGCACAGCACCGAGACCCAGCCGGCCACCACGCTGTTGGTGATCCAGCGCTTGCGGCCGGTGACGACGAAGCCGTCCGGCGTCTCCTCCGCGACCGTCGTCATGCGCTCCGCGGTCAGGTCGGAGCTCGTCTCCGGTTCGGTGGTGGCGAAGGAGAACGCGGTCCGGCCACTGATCAGCTCCGGAATCAGCCGGTCGCGCAGCTCCTGGGTCGCGTAGGTGAGGGTCTGCGGGACGAGGATGCACTGGCCGTCGTACACCCCGGCCATCGACGAGGAGTGGTAGGCGATCTCCTCGGTCACGGTGCAGGTGCCCAGCATCGGATGGTCGAGGTCCGCGCCCAGCTCGGTGCCGTGGCCGGCACCGAACGGCACCGCGAACAGACCCTCGTCGGCGAGGCCGCGGAACGCCTCCCACGGGAAGCTGTCCGCCGACTCCTCCCGCCTCCCGATCTCCCTCGCGTGCGGAGCGAGCCGCTTCTCCACCGCGAGGCGTGCCCGTGCCCGCAGCGCGACGATCTCGGCCGGTAGCCAGACGTCGTGGGTCATGCGGTCCTGGGTGCGGGCGATCTGGTCGGTCATCCGTGCGGGGCTCCTCGAAGAGGGTTACGGGGAAGAACACCGGCCTGGCGAGTCCGGGGGGACGCTCGCCAGGCCGGTGCGGAGTCCACCGTCGCCGTGATCAGGCGAAGATGGACTTGTACTGCTGGTAGTGGCTGATCGCGTGCGGGCTCAGCTCACGACCCAAACCTGAGGCCTTCACCCCGCCGAACGGGGATGTGGGGTCGGGCAGATAGTGGTTGACCCCGATGGTGCCGGTCTGCACCCGGCGCGCCACACCGAGCGCACGCTCGCGGTCGCGGGTCCAGACACTGCCGCCCAGACCGAAGTCGGAGTCGTTGGCGATCCGGATGGCGTCCGCGTCGTCGGTGTAGGGGATCAGCGACAGGACCGGGCCGAAGATCTCCTCCTGGGCGATCGTGTGGTTGTTGTCCACGTCGGCGAAGATCGTCGGCTCGACGAACCAGCCCTTGTCCTGACCCGACGGACGACCACCACCGACCACCACCCGGGCACCCTCGGCCTTGCCCTTCGCGATGTAGCCCTCCACCCGGTCGCGCTGGCGGTCACTGGCCATCGGACCGATCTGGGTGGTCTCGTCCAACGCGTCGCCGATCTTCAGCGAGCCCGCGAGGGCGGCGAAGGTGTCGACGACCTCGTCGTAGCGGCTGCGCGGCGCCAGCACCCGGGTGCCGAGGAAGCAGGTCTGACCCTGGTTGAGCAGAGTCGCCTGGAACAGGTCCTGACCGATCGTGGCCAGGTCGAGGTCCGCGTCGTCGAGGATGATCGCCGCCGACTTCCCACCCAGCTCCAGCGTGACCGGACGCAGCAGCCTGCCGCAGACCTCGCCGATCGCGCGACCGGCGACGGTCGACCCGGTGAACGAGATCTTGTCGACCCTCGGGTGAGCCACCAGGTAGGCGCCCACCTCACGACCACCTGGCACGATGTTGACCACGCCGGCCGGGATGCCCGCCGCGGCGGCCGCCTCGGCGAGCGGCACCGAGTCGAGCACCGTCTCCGGTGACGGCTTGATCACCAGCGTGCAGCCGGCGGCCAGCGCGGGCGCGTACTTGAACGCCGCGAGGGACTGCGGGAAGTTCCACGGCACGATCGCACCGACCACACCCAACGGCTCCTGACGGACGACGGTCGTGCCGCCCATCATGTGCGGGTGCTCCTCCTCGAACGTCGCCTCCTTCACCACACCGGCGTAGTAGCGCAGCAGCAGCGCGGGGAATGCCGCCTCGAAGGAGCTGGAGATGGCGATCGGCATGCCGTTCTGCGCGCTCACCAGCTTCGCGATCTCCGGGGCGCGCTTGTCCAGCTCGTCCGCGAAGCGCTCCATGGCGGCGGCGCGGTCGGCCGGTGACCAGGTCGGCCAGCCGTTCGGGTCGTCGAACGCCCGGCGGGCTGCGTCGACCGCGGCGTCGACGTCCGCCTCCACCGCCTCCGGTACCGAGCCGATGACCTCCTCGGTACTCGCCGAGACCACCGTGATGCTCTGGCTCGTACTCGGGGCGATCCACTCGCCACCGATGAACAGTGTGTCGTGATAGGTCATGCGAACAACTCCTCTGAGCGTGATGACTCGAGCGGCAGCCGAAGGGTCGAACCGACCTGGCCGCGAGATTCACGCCAGTCTGGTTGCTTCTCCCCTGGGCCGCATCGCCCCGGGGAGAGGAAAACGTGCCCACATCGGGTACGAGGGTCAGTCCACCGCCCACGAACCGGTGTACTCGGCGTCGGTCTTGTCCAGGAAGGCACGGAAGGCGATGCGGGTGTCCTCGGTCGCGAAGTTGACCGACTGGGCGCGGGCCTCGCTGGCCAGCGCATCGCGCAGGGTGCGGTCGGCGTTCTCGTTGAGCAGCGCCTTGGACTGCGCCACCGCGACCGGCGGCGCCACGGCGAGCCGCTGGGCGAGGTCGTCGACGAACTTGTCCAGCTCCTCGGGTTCGACCAGGTAGGTCACCAGCCCGAGCCGTTCCGCCTCGGGCGCGTCGATGATCTCGGCGAGCAGCGCGAGGCGTTTCGCCTGCTGCAGACCGACGATCTTCGGCAGCAGCCAGGAACCGCCGAAGTCCAGCGACAGCCCGCGCTTGGCGAAGATCTGGGAGAACCGAGCCGTGGTGGCCGCCACCACGAGATCGCAGCCCAGCGCCATGTTCCAGCCCGCTCCGACCGCGACGCCGGAGATCTTGGCGATCGTCGGGACGGACAGCTCGTGCAGGAGCAGCGCGACATCGTTGATCTCGTGCATCCGGCGCAACGGGTGGTCCTCGCCCCGCCCGGCGCTCAGGTCGGCTCCGGCGCTGAAGTCGCCACCCGCTCCGGTCAGGACGAGCACCCGGACGTCCGAGCCGCCGGCCAGCCCGAACGCATCCCGCAGCCCGATCCAGGTCGCGGCGTCAATCGCGTTCTTCCTACGGGGGCGGTTGATGGTGACGGTCAGGATGCCGCCGTCCAAGCTGGTGAGCACGGGGTCGTCGGTCGTCATCGGGCACCCTTCGGTCGGACACTGCTCTGTGGTGATCGATCGTTCAGTAGATAACCATAGGACGCGTCACATTTCGCTCGGAGATTCAATAATCGGGCGTACGGTTGTTAGGCAATCGTCGAACCGCGATGACGCGATGAACGGGAGACTTCAGGTGGCCGAGGCATACATCGTCGGTGCGGTGCGGACACCGGTAGGCACTCGCAAGGGTGCTCTGGCGGGCTCGCACTCAGCCGACCTGGGCGCACACGTACTGCGCGAACTGGTCGAGCGCACCGGGGTCGACCCGGCCGCCGTCGAAGACGTGATCATGGGCTGCGTCAATGCGATGGGCCCGCAGGCGGGCGACATCGCGCGAACCGCGTGGCTGTCCGCCGGGCTGCCGGAGAGCGTTCCCGGTGTGACGATCGACCGCCAGTGCGGTTCGTCGCAGCAGGCACTGCACTTCGCGGCGCAGGGTGTCATGTCCGGTACGCAGGACCTCGTGGTCGCGGCGGGTGTCGAGAACATGGCCATGGTGCCGATCGACGCCAACCGCACGATGGTCAAGGAGCTCGGCGCGAGCCCGACCAGGAACAAGGGCTGGCAGGACCGCTACGGCGACCAGGAGATCTCCCAGTTCCGCGGCGCGCAGCTGATCTGCGAGAAGTGGGGCATCAAGCGCCAGGAGCTCGAGGAGTTCGCGCTGCAGAGCCACCAGCGGGCCGTGACCGCGATCGACGAGGGCCGGTTCACCGAGCAGATCGCGCCGGTCGACGGTCTCGAGGTCGACGAGGGCGCGCGCCGCGACACGTCGCTGGAGAAGATGGCCGGTCTGGCTCCGCTGCGCGAGGGCTGGGACGTCACCGCCGCGGTGGCCAGCCAGATCTCTGTCGGCGCCGGGGCGCTGCTGGTCGCCTCCGAGGAGGCCGTCCGTACCCACAACCTGACCCCGCTGGCCCGCGTGCACACGCTGACCGTCGTCGGCGACGACCCGGTGTACATGCTGACCGGCCCGATCCCGGCGACCCAGGCCGCGCTCAAGCGGTCCGGCCTGAGCATCGACGACATCGACGCGTTCGAGATCAACGAGGCGTTCGCGCCCGTAGTGCTGGCCTGGGCCCGGGAGACCGGCGCGTCGCTGGACAAGACCAACATCAACGGCGGCGCGATCGCGCTGGGCCACCCGCTGGGTGCCACCGGCGCGATCCTGGCGACCAAGCTGGTCTACGAGCTGCGCCGCACCGGCGGCCGCTACGGCCTGCAGTCGATGTGCGAGGGCGGCGGCCAGGCCAACGCCACCATCATCGAGCGCGTCTGAATGCCCCACTAGCCACACAAGCAACACGCGAGAGCACCTCGCAGAGGCTCATGTCGCGTCGCAGACGCTGCAACATCTGCGACGCGACACAAAGCTCTGCGACGCGTGACCAAGGTGACCACCGAGACCAAGGGGACCTTGGGACACAGGGGCCACAGGGGCCACAGGGACGGTCTGCAACGCGCGAGGGCGCAGCCCGATGCGCAAGAAAAGCGCCATCGGCTCGCCACCACGAGGAGCGTGCACGCACACTGCCCCCATCCCCGCGATCCTGGCCAGCACTTGGCGTGGCCGCCCGCTGTCAACCCTGAAACCTCGCCCCCGAACCCGTACAACCAGGAACCCGCGCGAGGCCGGCGCCAGCCGGGGGTTGAGAGCGGGCGGCCACGCCAAGCACACTCGATGGCCAGCGGGGAAGCCAACCCGGCACTGTTCGACGCAGCACAGGAGAGGACACCCGCCCATGCCGGCGGCCGATGCACGGGCGTCTCGCACGGTGGACCGCAGAACCCGACTCGCCGTGCCCACACGCCCGACTCGCGGTGCTGAGGTGCCCGACTCGCGGTGCTGACGTGCCCGACTCGCGGTGCTGAGGTGCCCGACTCGCGGGGCTACGTGCGCAGGGTTTCCCGTGCTGCTTCCACCAGGTGTTCGGCCTGGGCGGCTCTGGTGCGGGCCTCGTCGGCGTAGCCGTCGTCGCCCATGACGCCCGCCTGGTAGCGCGCGGCGACACCGGCCACGATGCAGGCCGAACGCCAGCGGGAGAACGCGACGAAGTACGGCAGGTCCGACACGTCGCGTCCGGACAGCTTCGCGTAGTGGTCGACCAGGTCGTCCCGGCTCGGGAAGCCGGGCACGGCGCTCGGGCCGGCGGTCGTCCCCGGAATCTCGTCACCGGGCTCCTGCCAGGTCGACACGAGCCAACCGAGGTCGGCCAGCGGGTCGCCCGAGGTCGCCAGCTCCCAGTCGAAGACCGCCAGCACCGTGCCGTCCGGCCCGAACGACATGTTGCCGGGCCGGAAGTCGCCGTGCACGATTCCGTCGCTCTGGCCGGGCACCCGCGCGGCCAGCAGGTCGTGCACCTCGTCCAGCAGCGCCAGATAGGACACTCCGGACGAGCGGACCTGCCGGTGCCAGCGACGCAGCTGGCGCTGCACGTACCCGGTGGAGCGGACGGTGTCGCCCAGCCCGACGGCCGTCGGGTCGACCCGGTGCAACCGGACCAGGGTCTCGACGACCTGCTCCCCCGCCCGGGCCCGCGCCGGCTCGGCGAGCCGCAGGCCGGCGTCGTCGTCGGCGAGCACGAGCCCGTCCACGAAGCCCATCAGGTAGAACTGCGCCCCGGTCACCTCCGGGTCGGCGCAGAACGCGACCGGCCGGGGCACCGGCACGTCGGTCGGTTCGAGCGCCGCGATGAAGCGCCACTCCCGACCCATGTCGTGCGCGGTGCTCAGCACGCCCCCGGTCGGCGGCCGACGCAACGCGAACCGATCGCCCGAGGCGTCGGTGAGCAGGTAGGTCAGGTTCGACCGGCCGCCCGCGACCAGCCTGAACTGGACCGGCAGCGCGACGGACGGCACGTTCTCGGCCAGCCAGGCGCTCACCCCGGCGGCGTCGATCCCGGCGCTCACGCGGTGAACGCCAGGTCGAGGCCGGCGCAGTGCCACTCGGTCGAATACAGCAGCCCACGACCGGACGAGGTGATCCACGCGGTCCGTGAGCCCGCGCCGGCGAAGCAGATGTTGGTCACGTACTCGTCCGGATCCGGCACAGCGACCTGCCGCAGCAGCGTGCCGTCCGGAGCGATGACGCTCACCGCCCCGGTGACCAGGGTCGCGACACACACGTTGCCCTCACCGTCGACCGCGAGGGAGTCGAGCAGCTGGAAACCGTCGAAACCGTGCAACAGCCCGGCACCTCCGGGGCTGCGTGGCAGGCCACCCAGCGGACCCAGCTTCCCCGGCCCGGTCACCTCCCACTCCCACACCCGGCCGGGCCCGGTCTCCGCGACGTACAGCCGCGAGCCGTCCGGGGACAGCCCGACGCCGTTGGGTGTGGTGAGCGGGTGCACGACCTCGGTGATCGACCGGCCGTCCGGGGTCGCGTAGTACAGCGCTCCGGTGTCGCTGTCCCGCTCACGGCGTTTACCCAGGTCGGTGAACCAAAAGCCGCCGTCGGTGTCGAACACGATGTCGTTCGGCCCGCGCAGCCCGCGCCCGTCGACCTCGGTGTACAGGTCGGTGACCTCACCGTCGAGTGTCACCCGCTGGATCCGTCCGCCGATGTAGTCGTCGGGCTGCCCGCCGGGGGCGGTGACGCCGTCCCGCTCGTGCCACTCGAACCCGCCGTTGTTGCAGACGTACACCGCGCCGTCCGGTCCGATCGCCGCCCCGTTGGGGCCGCCGCCGAGGTGGGCGATCACTTCGATCGTCCGGTCCGGCAGGACCCGGGACAGGGTGCGGCGCTGGATCTCCACCAGCACCACCGAGCCGTCCCCCATCGCGATCGGCCCCTCGGGGAAGCCCAGCCCGGACGTGACCACCTGCATCGGCGCTGTCATGAAGCCCCCAACATGTCCAGTGCGAGCCGCTGGTAGCGGCACACCATCTCGTCCCTGGTCGCCGGACCGTCCGGGGAGAACCAGCTCGCGACACCTGTCGACATGACCACGATCGCTCTCGACGCCTCCTTCGGGATGGGGGTGTGGAACACGCCGCTGCGCACCCCGTCGGCGATGACCTCGTCGAACATGCGCTGCTGTGCGTTGCGTTTCGCGATGTGCTTGCCGCGCACCGGTTCCTCGAGCGCACGCAGCTCGGACGTGCCCAGCAGGGTGCCCGACTGGTCCTCCAGATGGAACAGCACCTGGACCTCGACCAGTGCGCTCAGCCGCGCGGTGGGGCTCTCACCCGCCTGCCGCAGCGCCTCGGCGGTCCGCGCCAGCAGGGTGTCGATGCCCCGTTCCATGATCGTGGCGAGCACCTCCTGCTTGGAGGCGAAATGGTGGTACAGGGCTGCCGGGCTCAGCCCGGCACGTTCCGCGATGTCCCGCACGGAGGTGCCGTGATAGCCGTGCTCGGCCATCACGGCGATGGATGCCTCGATGATCATCGTGTCACCCGGCACACCATGTGTTGGCACTCTCAGTCCCCCTTGCGGACCTTGCGCGGCCCGGCGAATCCGAACAGGTACGCGGCGACCTTCCGAATCTGGACCTCTTCGGCGCCCTCGGTGATCCGGTAGCGGCGATGGTGGCGGTAGATGTGTTCGAACGGGGTGTGTCTGCTGTATCCGAGTCCTCCGTGCACCTGCATGGCGCGGTCGGCGGCGTCGCACACCAACCTGTTCGCCCGGTAGTTGCACATGGACACCTTGTCACTGATCTGCATGTGCGGCACGCGGTCCAGCTCCCAGGCCGTTTTGCGGACCAGGCCGCGCACCAGCTCGGCCTCGGTCTGCAGCTCCACGAGCGGCCACTGGATCGCCTGACGGGTGGCGAGCGGTTGTCCGAAGGTCTTGCGTTCCCGCGCGTAGGCGACGCTGCGGTCGATGCAGTACTGCGCGGCACCCACACCGGAGGCTGCCTGCCGAATCCGGTTCTCGTGCACGAACGTCTGCGCCACCGCGAGCCCCCCGCCCTCGTCGCCAAGAATGGCACTGTGCGGGACCCGGACATCACGCAGGGTGACCTCCGCGTGGTCGGTGGGCATGTTGAGCGTCCACCAGTGGAAGTCCACCGAGAACCCGGGGGCCTCGACCGGGACGATGAAGGCGGTGATGCCCCTGGCGTCGCCGTCCTCGCCGGAGGTGCGCGCGAAGATGACGTCGTCGGTCGCCGAGTGCATCCCGGAGTTGAACCGCTTCACGCCGTTGAGGATCCAGTCGTCACCGTCGCGGACTCCGGTGGTCTCCATCCAGGTCGCGTCGCTGCCGTGGTCCGGCTCGGTCAGCCCGAACCCGATCTGCCGCTGTTTCGTGAGCATGGGCTCCATCAGCTCGTCGAGCTGTTCCGGGCTGCCGAAGCCCAGGAGCATGTGCGCGAACGGGAAGTTGCCGACGACCGACGACTCGTTCTGCAGGTCGTTGTGCAGGCCGAGTCCCTTGTGCGCGAGGTGCTCCCGGATCACCGCCATGTCGAGGTTCGACCCGCCCGAGCCGCCGACCTCCTTGGGCAGGCCGTAGCGCAGCCAGCCGGCCCGGTCGGCCCGCCTGACCATCTCGCCGAGCAGCTCCTCCCACTCGTGGCGTGGCGTGCCGCCCGCCTCGAAGTCGGTGCGCGCCCACTCACGGCGGTGGTCGAAGAACCGCTCGTTGTCATCCTGGGCCTGCAGTGGTCTGATCTCGGCGTCGATGAACGCATCCAGGTCGGCGAGCACGCGGGTCAGCTCACCGGGCAGTTCGAAATCCACGGAACCTCCTAAACGATCGTTCAGCTAGAATTGCATTCAATTGTCTCCGAGGGAAGTGGGACGGCTGTGACAACAGCAGACGAACATCGCGTCCGGGTCGAGATCGTCGATGGCGTCGCCGACGTCCGGCTCGACCGCCCCGCGAAGCGCAACGCGCTCGACCCCGCCATGTTCAGCGCGCTCGTCACCACGGGTGAGCAGCTGAAGCACGATCCGTCGGTCCGCGCGGTGGTCCTGTCCGGTACCGCGCCGGACTTCTGCGCCGGTCTCGACTTCGGCTCGTTCCAGGCGATGCGGGAAGGGAAGCGGCTGTCGGCGAGCGCACAGTTGCCCGAAGGTGACGGGCCGGCGCGGGCCACCGGGCAACGCGCCGCGTACGTCTGGGCGCAGCTGGCGGTCCCGGTGATCGCGGCGGTGACCGGCCACGCGCTCGGTGGTGGGCTGCAGATCGCGTTGGGCGCGGACATCCGCATCGTCGCGCCGGACGCCGTGCTGTCCGTGCTCGAGATCAAGTGGGGCCTCATCCCGGACATGACCGGCACGCAGGTTCTCCCCGAGCTCGTCGGCCGCGACGTCGCCAAGGAGCTGACCCTGACCGGCCGCAAGGTGAGCGGGACCGAGGCGGTGGCACTCGGTCTGGCGACCCGGACCGACGACGACCCGCACAAGGCCGCCATGGAGCTCGCGCTGTCGATCGCGGCACGCAGCCCGCACGCCGTGCGCGCGACGAAGCGGCTGCTGGACATGGCCGGGCGGGTGAACCTGGAGACCGGGTTCGCCGCCGAGCAGGAGGAGATCGGCGCACTCATCGGCAGCCCGAACCAGGTCGAGGCGGTCACCGCGGCTTTCGAGAAGCGCGAGCCACGTTTCACGGACTGAAACTTTTCACTTCCGTCGCTCGTTGAGCCGGTGACCGTCCCGGACGGCCCCGCCGACAGAAAAGGATCATGGACCTCTCCCGAAGTCCCAGGAGAGCGCGATGAGCGCTCTCGTCAGCATCGCTCTCGGCGTCGGACTCGTCCTGGTACTCACGGCGCTGACCGGGTACTTCGTGGCTCAGGAGTTCGCCTACCTCGCGGTGGACCGCTCCCGATTGACCGCACAGGCCTCGGCCGGCGACGCGTCCTCGGCGCGGGCACTGCGCGTCACCACCCGGACCTCGTTCATGCTGTCCGGCGCGCAGCTGGGCATCACCGTCACCGGTCTGCTGGTCGGCTACCTGGCCGAGCCGCTCATCGGGGAGAGCCTGGGCGCGCTCCTGGAAGGCGTCGGCATCGCGCCCTCGACCGGTGTCGCGCTGGGCATCGCCGTCGCGCTGCTGTTCGCGACCCTCGTGCAGATGGTGTTCGGCGAGCTCCTGCCGAAGAACCTCGCCATCGCCCGTCCGGACGGCACGGCGCGATGGCTGGCCCGCTCGACCACGGCGTATCTCGCGCTGTTCGGCTGGCTGATCCGGCTGTTCGACCAGGCCTGCACGCTGCTGCTCAAGGCGCTGCGGATCGAGCCGGTGCACGACGTCGAGCACGCCGCGACCGCACGGGACCTGGAGCACATCCTCGTGGAGTCCCGGCAGAGCGGCCAGCTGCCGGCGGAGCTGTCCGTGCTGCTGGAGCGGGTGCTGGACTTCCAGCGCCGCACGGTCGAGCACGCCATGACCCCGCGCACCTCGGTGCGCACCGTGTCCGCCGACGAACCGATCAGCGGGGCACTGGAGATCCTGATCTCCGGCCCGTCACGACTGCCCGTGCTGGGCCGTGACGCGGACGACGTCGTGGGCGTGCTGGCCCTGCGCGATGTGCTGGCACTCGACGACCACGACCTGGCGGCGCTCACCGCCCGGGACGTCGCGCGGCCCGCCGTGCTCGTGCCCTCCTCCCTGCCGTTGGATGCCGTGCTGGACCGGTTGGGCGCCGAGGGTGTCGAACTGGCCTGCGTACTCGACGAGTACGGCGGGCTGGCCGGCGTGGTCACAGCGGAGGACCTCGCGGAGGAGCTGGTCGGTGAGATCACCGACGAGCACGACCCCGAGCGGGCCGCCGTGCTGCACCGAGGTGACTCCGGCGGTTGGCTGGTCGACGCGACGATGCCGCTCGACGAGGCCCAACGGCTCGTCGGCAGGCGCCTGCCCGACGGCGACTACCAGACGGTCGCGGGCCTGGTGATCGCCGAGCTGGGCCGTCTGCCGGAGGTCGGCGACACGGTCGCGCTGACCCTGACCGCGCCCGCCGGTTCCGAGGAGCCCGATGTACGGCTCTCCGCACGGGTCCACCGGCTCGGACGCCACGTTCCGGCCGAGGTGCACCTGTCACTCACCGAACAGGTGGCGCACCGATGAGCACCGGACTCGCGCTCGCGCTGTCCGCCGCGATCATCGCGCTGAGCGCGTTCTTCGTCGCCGCCGAGTTCGGGCTGGTCGCGGCGCGGCGCCACCGGATCGCGGAGGCCGCGCCGACGAGCGCCTCGGCCCGCGCCGCGCTGCGCAGCGCGCGCGAGATGTCCCTGCTGCTGGCGGCCGCCCAGCTGGGCATCACGTTGTGCACGGTGGCGCTCGGCGCCATCACCAAGCCGGCGGTGCACGACCTGCTGCTCCCGCTCGTCGGCGCGACCGGGCTTCCCGAGCCCGCGGTGGAGGCGGTGTCGTTCGTGCTGGCACTCGCCGTGGTCACGTTCGTGCATCTGGTCGTCGGCGAGATGGCACCCAAGTCGTGGGCGATCACCGCACCCGAGCGGTCCGCGATGCTGCTGGCCATCCCGATCCGCGTCTTCATCGCGGCGACCCGGCCGCTGCTGGTGCTGCTGAACGGCATGGCCAACCGCTGCCTGCGCCGGTTCGGGGTCACCCCGGTGGACGAGGTCTCCTCCGGGCTGACCCCCGGCGAGCTGCGGGTGTTGGTGGAGCATTCGACCCGGACCGGTGCGCTGGACGCCCGGCGGGGCGCGGCCCTCGGGGCCGCGCTGGACCTGCACTCACAACCGTTGCGCGACCACGCCCGGCCGAGGAACACGATGGTGACGGTGCAGCGCGGCAGCGGCGTCGAGACGATCAGAAGGACCGCGACGGACAGCGGCCACCTGAGGCTCGTCGTGTGCGACGGGGACGACCCGATCGGTGTGGTGCACGTCCGGGACGCCCTTGCCGCGCCCGCCGCGAGCACCGCCGCCGAGCTGATGCGTCCGGTGGCGCAGGTGTCGGCGGACAGTCCGCTGCACGTGGCGATCAGCACGATGCGCCGGGACCGCAGCCATCTCGCTCTCGTACGCGACGGTGACGAGGTCGTCGGCATGGTGACCCTCAGCGACATGCTGGAGCTGTTGCCGTTGCGGTCTACCCGGCGCGGGTAGTCGCCCAGTCCACGGAGAACACGTCGGCGAGCGCCGCGCGACCCTCCCGCGTGACCCGCACGCCCCGGCCGACGGCCCGGCGTTCGACCCACGAGTGGTCGAGGAAGTGGTCGAGCAGCGCACGTCCGAGCTGCCCGGCCAGGTGGTGCCGCTGCTCGCTCCAGTCCACGCAGTAGCGGACGAGCCGCCGGTTGCCCTTCGGCACCCGGATGCCGGCGGTGTCCAGGAACTCCCAGCCGCGCGGGGTCACGGTGTAGTCCACGTCCCGGCCGTACGCCGACACGCGGTCCCGGTCGGCGCTGCGCAGTCGGAACTGTCCGTCGCCCCCGGCAAGGCACCCGTCTCGCAGCAGCGCCGCCATCAGCTCGACCCCCAGCCGACCGGCCAGGTGGTCGTAGCAGGTCCGGGCGGTGCGCAGCTGTGCGGCGCGGGTGCCCTCCCGCAGTGAGCGCACCGGGCGGGGCGGCGCCAGCGCCATGAGCTTCTCCAACAGCTCCCCGACCTGGTCGCCGGCCAGCCGGTAGTACCGGTGCCGCCCGTGCGCCTCGACGGTCAGCAGTCCGGCGTCGGTGAGCTTGCCGAGGTGCCCGCTCGCGGTGGAGCGGGACACCCCGGCCTCGTCGGCCAGCACGCTGGCCGGCAGCGCGCGCCCGTCGTGCAGCGCCATGAGCACCCGGCACCGGGCGCGGTCCGCGAGCAACGCCCCCACCTCGGAGATCTCGACATCGCCGACCACGGGCTCCGGTGAGGACATGCCCCAACGCTAGCCCGGCGACACTTCGGCGCACACCGAATCGTCAGCCGTTGATGCCGTGATCGTGCAGGATCTTGACCGCCCCGACCGTCGCGTAGCCGCGCCACTCCAGGGCGGCCGCCTCGGTCTGCGACGCGAAGTTGACCGTCCAGCCACCGTCGTCGGCCCGCTGCAGCCCGGCCAGGCGCACCAGGTCCGGCTCGATGATCGCCGTGTTCATCCGGGACCTCAGCGGGCCGTCCGGCCACGGCGAGAAGTCCAGCGGGTGCATGACCTCACCCTCGACGCCACCCTCGACCGCACGGACTCCGTCCTCCGGGACCCAGGCCAGCACCCGCTCCAGCTCGACGACGGCGTCGGGCCTGCTCCCGGCGATCGAGTCCAGGAACCACAGCACGTTCTTCAGCTCGTAGGTCGACTCCGGCTTCTGCATGGCGGTGATCGCCCGCCAGCAGTACTCGGTCGAGCGGGCCAACCACGGGTGCGCGCGCAGCTCGGCGTCGTGTCGCGCGACGCGGTGCGCCAGCGCGACGATCACGCTCGTCAGGTGCAGTGAGGACTCCATCGGGTCGGCACCGACCCACCAGGGGGCCGATCCGACCGGCTGCCGGACCGGGAGGGCGAACGGCAGCCCGCCGTCCGCGAGGGTGATCGAGGCCAGCCAGTCGCTCAACGGACCGGTCGAACCACCGGTCTCCTCCAGAACCTCCAGCGCGTGCAACGCTCCGACCGGCTGGCTCTCCGGGCTGCGCAGGTCGGGCTCGAAACCCCAGCCGAACCCGCCGTCGGCGTTGCGATAGGCGTCCAGCGCCCGGTGGACGGCGTCTGCGTCGCCCTCGCCGGTGAGCAGATCGAATCGCCGCCGTTCCAGCAGTCGTGCGTGGGTCGTCATGAATCGGGTGGCCGAGGCGAGATCGAACGTCATGGGCATGATCCTGCCCTCGGGCGGGGGACGTCGTCTTGAACGAATCGGTCAACCCCCGGGATGGATGACCTCCAGCCGGACGATGTCGGAGACGTACCGACCGCCCTTGACGTCACCGGGCAGGACCAGCCTCGGCCGGTCCAGCGGCCTGCCGTCCTGGGTCGTGGCCAGCAGGACCACGGCGTGACCGAACCCCGGTGACATCTCGCCGTAGGAGACGAGTGCGCGGTAACCGTCGGCGCCGACGACCAGCACGCCGGTGGAGAGCACGTCGTGCTTGACGCCCGGGGTGGTGACCGGGCCGGCCTGGTCGATCACGGTGGCCAGCGGGACCCCCACCTCGGTGTGCTGCTCGCTGCCCCGGTCCGTGCCGAACGTGACCGAGACCGTCTGGCTCGGCATGGCCGCCAGCGCCTCGCGGGTGAGCACTCCGGGCCTCGTCACGGCGCCGGTGAGCAGCACCTCGCCGGGGCGCGGCGGAGCCGAGGTCTGCGCCTGGGGCGGGGCGGGAGCGGACGCGGTGGCACAACCCGCCAGCGGGACGACCGCACACACCAGCAGGGCGGGGAGCAGGAACCGAATTCGCGGCATGGCGCCAAGTCTAGATTCTCGGGGTAGAGTTTTCGGGCAATCGATTGAGCGATCGTCGAGGACCGCCAGGAGGCGCCCGTGCTTCCACACCGCTTCGAGATGTTGCTCGGGCTGCACGGCGATCGCAAGACCGATCGGCTGTGGTCCGAGGATGCGACGATCCACTCGTGGCTCCGCGTCGAGGCCGCGCTGGCCACGGCACAGGCCGAACTGGGTGTCCTGCGGGCCGAGGACGCGGCGGCCATCGTCGACGTGGCCGTCCCCGAACACATCGACACCGAGCGGCTGTGGCGCGAGGCCCGCACGGTCGGCTACCCGATCCTGTCGCTCGTGCGTCAGCTGGACGAGGCGCTACCCGAGGAACACCGGGGCCATCTGCACTACGGCGCGACCACGCAGGACATCATGGACACCGGTCTCGCGCTCCAGCTGGCCGAGTCCGGGACACGGCTCGCCGAGCTACTCACCCGCCTCGGCGACGCACTCGCCGAACTCGCACTGCGACATCAGGACACCGTCATCGCGGGCCGGACCCACGCGCTGCAGGCGGTACCGACCACGTTCGGCGCCAAGCTCGCCTCCTACCTCGCCGAGCTGGCCCGGCACCACGAGCGCCTCACCGCCGCCCGGTCACGCGCCGGTGTGGTGTCGCTGTTCGGGGCAGGCGGCACGTCGGCCGCGTACGGTGACCAGGCCGCCGCGCTGCGCGGCCGGGTCGCGCAGCTGCTCGGTCTCACCAGCACCGAGGTCCCCTGGCACGTCGCGCGCGACTGTCTCGCCGAGTTCGGGCTGGTCTGCGCGCTCGTCGCGGCGACCTGCGCGCGCTTCGCCCGTGAGGTCGTCGACCTGTCACGGACCGAGATCGCGGAGGTGGCCGAGGCCGCCGGCCATCACCGGGGCGCCTCGTCGACGATGCCGCAGAAGGTCAACCCGATCGAGTCCGAGGCCGTGATCGGCATGGCGGGTACGGCGGGTGCGCTCAGCTCGGCGTTGTTCCGCGCCATGGAGGCCGGCCACGAGAGGGCCGCCGGTGAGTGGCAGATCGAGTGGCAGGTGCTGCCCCAGCTGGTCTGTCTGTGCGCGGGCGCCCTGCGGACCTGTGCGTCGACCGCGCAAGGGCTGCAGGTCTTCCCCGAGGCGATGCGGGACAACCTGCGCGCGGACGGTGGTCTGGTGATGGCCGAGGCGTACATGATGCGGTTGGCCCCGGCGCTGGGCAGGGAACGCGCGCACGATGTCGTCTACGCGGCTGTTCAGCGCTGCAGGGCGACCGGGGCTCCCCTCGCCGAGACGCTCGCGCCGCACCTGCCGGACCACCTGCGCGGGACGGTCGACGGCGAGCTGACGCCGGACTCCTACCTCGGCCGGCCCAGGGCGACGGTGGCCGCCGCACTCGCCGCGTGGTCCGGTACGGCACCCTGACATGATCAGCCGCAACCGGCTCGACGGGCCGCGCGACCCGGTCACGACTACTCTGCTTCGGTACCTCGACAGGGGGTGGTCCGCATGACGGGAGGGCGGAGCGTCGTGCCAGAGGAGCAGCGTCGCGTGCGGTCGGTCAAGGTCACCTTGAACGACGTGGCGCTGCAGGCCGGGGTCGACCGCTCGGTCGTGTCACGGGTGATCAACGACGACCCGAAGCTGAACGTGCGTCCGGAGACGCGCCGCCGGGTCAAGGACACCATCGAGAAACTGGGCTATCGGCCCAACGCAGCGGCACGCAGCCTGCGCACCAACCGTGCCTACATGTTCGGCCTGCTCATCCCCGACTTCGCCAACCCGGTGTACGCGGAGATCATCAAGGGTGCCGAGGCGGCGGCGGGTGCGCTCGGCTATGGCCTGATGACCGCCAGCTCGTCGGGTGTGCGGCTGGGCCTGAGCCACTACCTGGACCTGCTCGGGCAGGGCAGGGTGGACGGGTTGTTGTTCGCGGGCGAGGAGTCGGGCCACGAGCTGGCGCAGCTGCGCACGGCGGAGGTGCCCTGGGTCCTGGTGAACCGGACGTTGGCCGGGTCGCAGCGCTACGTGGTGCTGGACGACGAGCGGGGCAGCCGGCTCGCGGTCGATCACCTGGTGTCGCTCGGGCACCGGCGCATCGCCCACCTGGCCGGGCCCGAGGGCGCCGACACCGGGCGGCGCCGCAGGGCCGGGTACCTCAGCGCGATGCGCGACGCGAACCTGCCGGTCGAAGACGGTTTCGTCGTGCACGCCGACTACACGCCCTCGGGTGGCGCGGTCGCGCTCGAGCGGCTGCTCGCCGGCCCTAGGCCGCCCACCGCCGTGTTCGTCGCCAACGTGGCCTCCGCCGTCGGCGCGCTGCACACCGCGCACGCGCACGGGGTGTCGGTTCCGAGGGACCTGTCCATGGTCGCGGTGCACGACATGCCGCTGGCCAGCCACCTGGTGCCGGGGCTCACCACGGTTCGGATGCCGTTGGAGGAGCTGGGCAGGCGCGCGCTGGAGCTGCTCGCGCGCCGCGGTCCCGAGGAGGCCATCACCGAGGTCGTCACCGACCCGGTCGAGCTGGTGCTCCGTCAGTCGACCACCACACCGCGGGTGGAGCCCGCGCGTTGAGCGATGGCACGTCGAGCAGCGGCGAGGGGCTGATCGGCCGGCTGCGCATCGCGGCGGTCTACGTGGGCGCGGCGCTCGGCCCGTTCGGTGGCGGGGTGGTCTCGCCGATGCTGCCGCAGATCGGCCAGTCCCTCGGTGTCTCGGTGAGCACGGCCGCGCTGTCGCTCTCGGTCTACTTCGTGCCGTTCGCGCTGGTCCAGCTGGTGTCCGGGACACTCGGCGAACGCTGGGGACGCCGTCGCACGGTCTTCATCGCCTACCTGGTGTACCTCGTGGCGGCCGTGGTGTGCGCGGTGGCGCCGGACGCCTGGCTGTTCCTGAGCATGCGCGGCGTCCTCGGTGCGGCGAACGCCTTCACCTCTCCCCTGCTGCTCGCCGGGCTCGCCGACATGGTCCCGACGGCCCGGCTGAGCCGTTCGGTCGGCATCTTCACCAGCTGCCAGGCGGGCGGCCAGTCGTTCGCCCCGTTGATCGGCGGTCTCGCGGCGGGCACGAACTGGCGATGGGGGTTCCTCGTCGTCGCCGTCGCCGCGGCACTGCTCGCGCTGGCCCCGCCGCCGGGCAGCGCACGCCGGGGAGTGGCCGCTCCCCGGCTGCGTCCGTTGGTCAACCCCCGGATGGGTCTGCTGTCCGTCGCGGCGTTCGTCAGCTACTTCGGTGCGGTCTCGCTGCCGTTCCTCGTGGCGCTGTACTGCACCGACCACCTGCGGCTCGACCCGGAGGTCACCGGTTTCGCGCTGCTCGGCTTCGGCGTGGCGGGGCTGGTGCTCGGCGCCATCTGGGGTGGGCTCACCGAGAAGGTGGGCGCCCGGACGTGCGGCGTGGTCGCCTCGGTGCTCACCGCGGGCTGCGTCGCCTCGGTGAGTCACACCGGCTCGCTGGTCGCGCTCGCGCTGTGCTGGACCGCGGCCGGTGTGGCCTCCTCGCTGCTCAACGTGTCACTGCAGAACCTGACCGTGCGCGCGGTCCCGACGAACCGGGGTGGCGCGCTGTCCGGGGTCTCGGCGTTCCGCTTCACCGGGTCCGCGGTCGGCCCGCTGATCCTGTTGCCGATCTACCACGGGCAGGTGAACCTGGCCTTCGCCGTAGCCGGTGGCTCACTGCTGCTGGCGGCCGTGGCGCTCGCCGCGCTCCCCCAGCTCACCGCCCCACCCGACGGGGAGCCGGTCGCTACGCCCGAATAGCGGTCCGATCACGGTCCCGCAGCAGGAAGAGCACGACGAGTCCGCCCAGCGCCATGCCCGCGGCGGCGAGCAGCACCGCGATCCGTCCGCCCTCGGCCAACGCGGCGCCGAGCTGATCACCCTGCCGTCCGGCGAGACCGGCGTTGGCCACCGCGATCAGCACACCGAGGCCGATGGCGTTGCCGATGTTCAGCGTCGTCGACGCGGTGCCGGCCGCGACACCCTGCTGATCCGGGCCGACGCCAGTGGCGGCGGCGATCCACATGCCGGTCCAGACGATCCCCTGCCCGACCCCGGACACGACCAGCCCCGGCACCAACGCCCAGTACCCACGCTGCGCGTCGAAACCCCAGGCCAGCGCAACGGTGCCGAGCACTCCCAGCCCGAAGGCGAGCAACAGCGTCGTGCGCGACCCCCAGCGTGCGACCATCCGTTCACCGAGCTGTGTGCCGCTGGCGATCGCCACCGACGGCACCAGGAACGCCAGGCCCGCCTGAAGCGCGCTGAAATGATGCACGGTCTGCAGCAGCACGGTGAGGAAGTACGGCAGCGCGCCGAAGGTCGCCATGAAGACGAAGGTGACCGCGACACCGCACACCAGGCTGCGGTTGCGCAGCAACGAGAACGGCATCAACGGGTCCACACTGCGTCGCTCGATGATCACGAACGCGACCAGCAGCAGAGCGGCGAGAGCGGCGGCGAGCACCACCGGAAGCGAGGCCCAGCCCAGCTCCGGGCCCTGGACCAGTGCGAAGACCAGCAACGTCGCGCCACCGGTCACGGTGAGCGCACCAGGCAGGTCGAAGCGGCGCCGTACCTGGGCCCGCACGTCCTTCGGGATGACCAGCAATGCCGCGAGCGCCACCCCGCCGGCGAGCGGCACGTTGACGAAGAACACCGCCGACCAGCCGAAACCCTGTGTAAGGATCCCGCCAAGGAGCGCGCCGACCGTCAGCCCGCTCGCCCCCGCACCACCCCAGACCGCGAGCGCCCGGTTGCGTTCACGGCCCTCCGCGAACAACGTGCCGATCAGGGCGAGCGTCGAGGGCAGCAGCAGCGCCCCGCCGATGCCCTGCACCGCTCGTGCGACCACGATCATCAGCGGCGTGGTCGCCAACCCGCCGGCCAGCGAGGACACCGCATAGATGGCGAGTGCGAGCACGAACACCCTGCGCCGGCCGACCAGATCGGCCGCGCGCCCGCCGAAGAGCAGGAAACCGCCCGCGAACACGACGTAGGCGCTGACCACCCACTGCTGGGTCTGGCCGGAGAAGCCCAGGTCGGCGCCGATGTCCGGAAGCGCGACGAACACGATGTTGAGGTCCAGCGAGAAGATCAGCTGGCCCAGGGCCAGGAGCGCGAGGGTCCAGCCCAGCCTCCGGTGGACCGGCTGGACCGGCAGTGTCTGCGACATGCGGGGTTCCCTTCCTCAACTGTACGACTATTTGCGTACAGTCGAAGCGTAGCTCCCCTTCGGACAATCGTTCGAGTTTTTTCGTACCTTTTTGTTAGGCTCGGGTCATGCTCGCCCGACACCCCGAACCGGCCCAGATCCGTCTGGAAGAGGTGCTGAGCGCGCTCGGCAACCCGATCCGGCTCGGCATCGTTCGCGTGCTGGCGGAGCTGGGTGAGCATTCGTGCGGGGCCGTCGGGACGCTCGTCGATCCGCAGATGTCGAAATCGACCCTCACCCACCACTGGCGGGTGCTGCGGGACAGCGGCGTGATCTGGCAGCAGCCGCACGGCCGCGAGCACATGCTCACACTGCGCCGCGAGGACCTGGACAAGCGCTACCCAGGCCTACTGGACGCCGTGCTCAGGGATCCGCGCTAGGTCCGGCACTTCGCCATACTTTGCACACCTACGTGCTGCGTCGCAGACATCCGGACATGTGCGACACAGCACGAAGACGTGCAAGGTCTCCGGTCGCCGGCGTCCCGGCAGCGGCTATGCGTTCTGGCGGACTGCCTCGTAGAGGAGGATCGCGGCCGAGGCGGCGACGTTGAGAGAGTCGACCCGGCCGCTCATCGGGATCAGGGCGCGGTGGGTCGCCGCGGACAGCCAGGCCTCGGAGAGGCCGTACTTCTCCGAGCCGACTGCGATCGCCAGCGGGCCGCGCAGGTCCAGCTTGGTGTAGATCTCGCTGGCGTCGGGGGTCGTCGCCACGATCGGGATGTCCCGCTCGGTCAGCCAGGCCAGCACCTCGTCGGTCTCGGCCGCGACCACCGGGACCGCATAGACCGCGCCCTTGCTGGCCCGCACGACGTTCGGGTTCGCCCAGTCCGTCCCGGGGTCGGTGGCGATCACCGCGGCCACTCCGGCCGCGTCCGCGGTGCGGAGCATCGCACCCAGGTTGCCGGGCTTCTCCACTCCCTCGCACACCAGGATGAGCGGGTCGGTGCCGCACGTGAGGTCGGCCAGCCCGGTACGGATCGCGGGCAGTACCGCGAGCCACCCGTCCGGTGACTCGCGGTACGCGATCTTGTCGAACACGGTCTGGCTGACCTTGACCAGCTCGGCGGCCGCGAACCCGGGATGTTCGCTCAGCACTCCGTACTCGTCGAGACCGGTCAGCTCGGGGCACTGGTACACGGTCTCGGGCGTCACCCCCGCCGACAGCGCCAGCGACAGCTCCTCGAAGCCCTCCACCAGCGTCTGGCCCGCTTCGTCGCGGTACCGCCGCCTGCGCAACCGCTGCAGAGCCTTGATCCGAGGGTTGGCGGTGCTGGTGATGTCGTGACGCACCCGTGGAGCCTAGTGATCCTCAGCCGGCGAAGGTCAGCACACCGTCGTCGAGCACCACCCGCTGGTTCTCGCCGCCGGGGCCGGCCGCCTCGGTGCGGAACACCGCCGTGTCGCCGGTGCGCCATGCCGACGTGGTGAGGGTCTCGCCGGGGAACACCGGCGCGGAGAAACGCGCGGCCATCGATCCGAAGCGGGCGGGGTCGCTGTCGCACAGCTCGTGCAGGAGGGCCCGGCCGGCGAAACCGTAGGTGCACAGTCCGTGCAGGATCGGCCGGGGGAAACCGGCCTTCTCGGTCGCGAACCACGGGTCGCTGTGCAACGGGTTGCGGTCGCCGGACAGGCGGTAGAGCAGTGCCTGATCGGCCCGGGTCGTCTCGGCGCGGCTCACGTCCGGCGCGGTGTCCGGATAGGAGACCTTCGCGGGCGCCGTGCCCGGCGAGCCACCGAAGCCGCCAGCGCCACGGATGACCAGCGTCGACGAGGTCTTCACGACGACCTCACCGCTGCCGGTGTCGACCCCGGTGGCGCTGATCGTGACGATCGCGTTCTTGCCCTCACCCTTGTCCTGGATGTCGGCGACCTCGCTGGTGACCGAGATCTCGCCGGCGGCGGGCAGCGGACGGTGCAGCTGGACACTCTGCGAACCGTGCACCAGCTTTCCCCAGTTCACGTCCCCGATCAGGGCCAGCGCGCCGAGGCCGCCGCAGGCGATGACCCCGTAGGTGGGGAGTACCTGTTGCGGGATGTCGTGGGAGTTCTCCGTGGTGAACGCCAGCTCGTCGAGGCCGGCGCCGACGCCGAGCGCGTACAGCAGGGTTTCCCTGTCCTTCCAGCTGCTCACCCTCGCGTCGGTGCTGGCTCCCACACTGCCCGGGTCGATCCCCACGTGTCCTCCTGGCTCGGCTGGCTCGACGAATTGACGATCAGCGCCACCTTGGCACACGATCAGCGAACCGGCAGCCGAAGACGGTCAGCGTCGACCGGAAGACCGCTGCCTCGGCATCTCGGACAGCTCGGCGATGCGCACCGCGTTGCGACCGTCGCGTTTCGCCGCGTACAGCGCGCTGTCGGCGGCCGCGAGCACGTGGTCGATGCCGTGGCCGTGGTCGGGATACACCGCGCCACCGACCGAGACCGACAGCCCGGCGATGGTCAGCGAACCTCCCGGGGTGGCCACCGCGACGGACAGCGTGCTGACCCGGTGACGGATCCGCTCGGCGATGGCGTGCAGCTCGATGCCGCCGTCGGAGCTGCCACCCAGCTCGGGCAGCAGTACGACGAACTCCTCGCCGCCGAACCGGCCGACCAGGTCGTGCTCACGCACCTCGCCGCGCAGCGCCGTGGCCACCGCGCTCAGCACCTCGTCGCCGGCGAGGTGGCCGTGGTCGTCGTTGACCGACTTGAAGTGGTCGAGGTCGAGGATCAGCACCGCGACCGATGTCCGCCCGCGCTGTGCCCGGCGCAGCTCGCGCGCGGCCTCCGAGTGCCACGCCGCGGCGTTGAGCAGGCCCGTCTTGCTGTCCGTGCTGGCCGCCTCCTCCAGCTGCCGGACGAGCACCGCGCGGTGCAGGACCAGTAGCGGAGCCATGACGAGCGGCATCTGCCAGGGGTTCGAGGCCAGCGCGAGAGCCGCCAGTGCTCCGAGGCACAGGGTGCCGAGCTCGAGCATGTTGTCGTCCCAGTGGCCGAGCAGCTGCGCGGGGCTCGGCCGGGGGGTCGACGTGCTGAGCGCGATCGCGGCGGCGACCAGACCGGTGTTCACCGTCCCGTAAGCGAGCACGGCCAGCGCCATCGTGATCAGTTCACGTGGTCCGCCGAGACTGCTCAGACCCTGGCTGCCCGCGTAGTTGAGCACCGCGGCAGCGGCGTGACAGGCCAGTACGACCGTCGCGGTGCTGAACACGTGCCGATATCCGGGCACCTCGACCGAACGCCACACCCGGAACCATTGGTGGGCGAATATGACCAGCACCACAATGGTCGCCAACGCCGGCGGCAGCAGAACCGCCCCGGCGAAGGTCCATACCGAGCTCAGGTCGACATGCGGTGTGTCGGTGACCCGGCGACGCAGCCGTTCGAGCCCCACGGCGATCTCGGTGTGCACCACACCGAGTACCGACAACATCAACGTCGCGAATAGGGCTGAACGAGTGAAGGGCCAGTGCAGAACGTCGAGTGCGAACAGCCCGAGCGCGGTAATTTCCACCAGGAGGAGGGAAGTGAGCACTCGCGAGGGGAGGCTCCACACCGCCCAACGGGTGAGCAGCCACGGACGAGCCGGTGACGACTCGACCTGCATATGTTCTCCCAGCTCAGTTGACCCTCATACTCAGGGTGACCCACAGGTCACCGCACGTGAGAGTAGCCGTTCTCAACGCCACTGTCACGAGCGGCGCGACATATCCGGACGGGAAGGTGACCCCATGCGTAACAAGCACTGGCACTAATTCATTTGTCGACCGTTCCCACTCTCGAGAAAGGGTAATTCCGTGGACAACAAGCACTGGTGACAAACGGCGAAGTCATTATTCAGCACATCGAGGAAGCGGGGTAATTCAGTGCGCAATAAACATTGGACCTAGTATAACAGCGGATTTCGGGGGCGAGCCGCCGGCAGCACGGTCGCCGGCGGCCGACCAGGGCCAGGAGTCAGGTCGTCGGTACCGGGGTCCTCGGATCCAGCAGGTCGAGGACGTGACCGATCTCGTTGACCGTGCGCACCGCGTGGCGACCGTCACGCGACACCCCGACCCTGGTGATGCTCGTGTACTCGAGCGGGAAGGCCAGTGGCCGGGCGATGCCGAGCAGCCGGGCGAGCCAGATGTTGATCGTGCCGGCGTGCGCGAAGCACGCCACGGTGCTGCGGCCCTGATGAGCGGCCACGATGTCGGCGAAGGTGCGCTGCACGCGGTCCCCGAACGCCTCGACGTCGACGTAGTCCGGCAGATACCCGGCCCGCAGCCGCTCCCAGGCCGCCGGGTCCTGCTCGACCATCTCGTGCACCGGTACGTAGTGCCGGTCGGCCGCGTCGAACTCCGCCAGCCCCGGCGCGACCGTGGGTTCCAGACCTGAGGCGCGCACCAGCGGCTCGGCGGTCTGCCGCGCCCTGAGCTGCGGGCTGACGTAGATCGCGTCGACCGCCTCCCTGGTCAGCGCCTCGGCGACGCGACCGGCCTGGTGCAGGCCCAGCTCGGTGAGCGCGGGATCGGCGACGGCCCCCGGCTCCGACGAGGAGCGGTGTGGCAGTGCATGACGGACCAGGATGAGTCGCATCGCTACGCGGGCACCCGCTCGCCGTGACCACCGTCACGCAACGCCTGGCGCAAAGCCTCCGCGTTCTTGTCCAGCTCCGCCGGGTCCGGGTCGGTCTGCGCGCCTCGGAAGTCGAAGTCCTCCAGCCGCCAGGCCGGGTAGACGTGCAGGTGCAGGTGCGGCACCTCGAAGCCCGCGATGATCAGCGCAACCCTCGGTGGCTGCCACACCGTGCGTACCGCCTCGGCGACCCGGTGGCTGACCTTGTTCAGATGCCCGAGCAGCTCGTCGTCGACGTCCACCCAGTGATCGACCTCGGCCGTCGGAACCACCAGGGTGTGACCGGGGCCCATGGGGTTGATCGAGAGGAACGCCACTGCCCGCTCGTCGCGCCAGACGAACCTCCCGGGCAGCTCTCCGGAGATGATCCTGGTGAACAGCGTCGCCATGCCGTCATTCCTTTCGTCGAGATCCACCAGCGCCGGTCGGCGAAACCCTAACGCCGCACCACGCGACACACCGGCCGCGCGCCCACGACTCCGGTGCGCCGGCCCCTCCACCTATAGCCTGTACCTCCACCACCGACCCCGGGTCAGCGACCGCCGGAGTTGTCGCCGAGCAAGGAGATGGAATGCAGCCGTGGCCGGGAAGTGCCTACCCACTGGGCGCCACATACGACGGCGCCGGCACGAATTTCGCGGTGTTCTCGGAGAGCGCCACCAGCGTCGAGCTGTGCCTGTTCGACGATCGCGGCAACGAGGAGAGGGTCCGGCTGCGGGAGGTCGACGGCTTCGTCTGGCACGGCTACCTGCCGAACGTCGAGCCCGGCCAGCTCTACGGCTACCGCGTCGACGGCCCGTACGAGCCTGAGTCCGGCCCCCGATGTAACCCGAACAAGCTGCTCATCGACCCGTACGCCAAGGCGGTGGACAGCGGTGTCGAGTGGGACGAGTCGGTGTTCGGCTACCGCTTCGACGCCCCGAACGAACGCAACGACGACGACTCCTCGGCGCACGTCCCGAAGTCGGTCGTGGTCAACCCCTACTTCGACTGGGGCGCCGACCGCCAGCCCAAGACGCCTTACCACGAGACTCTCATCTACGAGGCCCACGTCAAGGGCCTGACCATCTCGCACCCTGACATCCCGGAGGAGCAGCGCGGCACCTACGCCGGACTCGCCCACCCGGTGATGATCGAGCACCTGCAGCGGCTCGGGGTGACCGCCATCGAACTGATGCCGGTCCACGAGTTCCTCAACGACCACCACCTGCAGGAACGCGAGCTCTCCAACTACTGGGGCTACAACACGGTCGCGTTCCTGGCGCCGTACCACGGCTACGCGGCCGACACCCGGCCCGGTGGCCAGGTCAACGAGTTCAAGGCGATGGTGCGCGCGATGCACCAGGCGGGCATCGAGGTCATCCTCGACGTGGTCTACAACCACACCGCCGAGGGCAACCACATGGGTCCGACGCTGTCCATGCGCGGCATCGACAACGCCGCCTACTACCGGCTCGTCGAGAACGACGAGCAGTACTACATGGACTACACCGGCACCGGGAACTCGCTGAACGTCCGCAACCCGCACACCCTGCAGCTGATCATGGACTCGCTGCGCTACTGGGTGCTCGACATGCACGTCGACGGGTTCCGCTTCGACCTCGCCTCGACCCTGGCCAGGGAGTTCTACGATGTCGACCGGCTGAGCGCGTTCTTCGACCTGGTCCAGCAGGATCCGGTGATCAGTCAGGTGAAGCTCATCGCCGAGCCGTGGGACGTCGGTCCCGGCGGCTACCAGGTGGGCAACTTCCCGCCGCTGTGGACCGAGTGGAACGGCAAGTACCGCGACACCGTCCGCGACTTCTGGCGGGGTGAGCCCGGCACGCTCGGCGAGTTCGCCTCCCGGCTGACCGGGTCGTCGGACCTGTACCAGCACGACGGACGCCGTCCGTACGCCTCGATCAACTTCGTCACCGCGCACGACGGCTTCACGCTGTCCGACCTGG
This sequence comes from Actinospineispora spinosispora DSM 44797, assembly GCF_000429025.1. Classification (GTDB taxonomy): domain Bacteria; phylum Actinomycetota; class Actinomycetes; order Mycobacteriales; family Pseudonocardiaceae; genus Pseudonocardia; species Pseudonocardia spinosispora. Next base: position 386,551 of record NZ_AUBB01000010.1, on the reverse strand, counting down.
TCTCGTACAACGAGAAGCACAACGAGGCCAACGGCGAGGACGGCAACGACGGCGAAAGCCACAACCGCTCGTGGAACTGCGGCGTCGAGGGTCCGACCGACGACCAGGCGGTCCTCGAGCTGCGTGCGCGGCAGCAACGCAACTTCATCGCCACCATGATGATCAGCCAGGGTGTGCCGATGCTGCTGCACGGTGACGAGCTGGGCCGTACGCAACAGGGCAACAACAACGTCTACTGCCAGGACAACGAGCTGTCCTGGATGGACTGGGAGCTCGCGGACAAGAACTCCGGCCTGATCGGCTTCACCGCCGGTGTCGCCGCCGTGCGCGCCGCGCACCCGATCTTCCGCCGACGCCGGTTCTTCTCCGGCCGGTCCCTGGTCAGGGGGGCTGCCGACAGCGGAGAGCTGAACGACATCGCCTGGTTCACCCCCGCCGGTGAGGAGATGACCGACCGGGACTGGTCGTCGGGTTTCGGCCAGTGCGTCACGGTGTTCCTCAACGGCGACGGCATCCCCGACGTCGACGACCGGGGCGACCGGATGCTCGACGACTCGTTCCTGCTGTGCTTCAACGCCTCGTCCGACGACATCGGGATCACCCTGCCCGGCGAGCGCTACGGCGGCCCGTGGGCAGTGGTGATCAACACCGCGACCGGTGAGGTGCTGTCGCTGTCGGACGCGCCGGGCGTCGTGACCGCCGAACCCGACACACTCGCCGAAGGCGCCGCGCTGACGGTGCCTGCCCGCTCCCTGCTCGTTCTCCAGCGGACGGAGTGAACCGCGTGCCCGCCCCCTCTTCCACCTACCGCCTCCAACTACACGCCGGACAGACGTTCCAGGACGCCGCCGCGCTGACCGACTATCTCGCGGCGCTCGGGGTCGGCGCGCTGTACGCCTCCCCCATGCTGGAGTCGAGCCCCGGGTCGAACCACGGCTACGACGTCACCGACCCGGGCCGGGTCTCCGGTGAACGGGGTGGTGAGCAGGGCAGGCGCGCCATGGTCACCGCCCTGCGGGACGCCGGTCTCCAGCTGCTCGTCGACATCGTGCCGAACCACGTCGGCGTCGCGGTGCCCACACTCAACCCGTGGTGGTCCGACGTCCTGGTCCACGGGCGTGAGTCCCGCTACGCCACGTTCTTCGACGTCGACTGGAACGCCGGCCGGATCCTGCTGCCGGTGCTGGGCGCGGAGACCGCCGACGACGAGCCCGCCGAGCTGGACCGCCTGGAGCTGGTGCGGGACGAGAACGGCTACCCCGGGCTGCGCTACTACGAGCACCTGTTCCCGGTCGCCCACGGCAGCGCCGACCACGGCACACCGCGCGAGGTCCACGACCGGCAGCACTATCGCCTGGTCGCATGGCGTCGCGGTGCCGCCGAACTGACCTACCGCCGTTTCTTCGACGTGTCCGATCTCGCCGCCGTGCGGGTCGAGGACCCGGTCGTGTTCGAAGCCGCGCACCGGGAGGTGCTGCGGTGGGTCGCCGAGGGCGGCGTGGACGGCCTGCGGGTGGACCACCCGGACGGTCTCACCGATCCGGGCGGTTACCTGCGCAGGCTGCGCGCGGCGCTGGGCCCCGATCGCTGGCTTCTGGTGGAGAAGATCCTCGGTGTCGGCGAGACACTGCCCGCGTCCTGGCCGGTCGACGGGACCACCGGTTACGAGGCGTTGCGCGAGATCAGCGGGGTGTTCGTCGACCCGACGGGCGCCGGTCTGCTCACCCAGTTCGCCGCCGAGCACACCGGCGAACGGCTCGCCGCGCACACCGTCGAGCGGCGGTGCCGGCGGCTCGTCGCGGACACCATCCTCGCCGCCGAGGTCCGCAGGATCGCGGCGCTGCTCATCGACACCGACAGCGCCAAGGCCGTCGACGCGGTGGCCGAGCTACTGTCGTCCTTCCCGGTATACCGCTCCTACCTGCCGGAACGTCGTTCGGCGCTGGATGTCGCGGTGTCGGTCGCGCGCACCAACCGCCCCGACCTGACCGAGATCTTCGAGTCGATCCACCGGCGCATGCTGACCGAGCCGGACGGCGAGCTGGCCCTGCGGGTGCAGCAGACCTCCGGCATGGTGACGGCCAAGGGCGTCGAGGACACGACGTTCTACCGCTGGAACCGCCTGGTGGCCCTCAACGAGGTGGGCGGGGACCCGGCGAAGTTCGGGGTGCCCGTCGACGAGTTCCACGCCGGGGCGTCCGCCCGGCAGGCGAGCACGCCGCTCGGCATGACCACCCTGTCGACGCACGACACGAAGCGTTCCGAGGACGTCCGCGCGCGCCTCGCGGTGCTCGCCGAGCTGCCCCGGGAATGGGCGGACGCGATGCGCGGCTGGGCCGCTCGGTACCCGCTCCCGGAGCGGTCGCTGGAGCTGCTCGCCTGGCAGTGCCTGATCGGCGCCTGGCCGATCTCCGCCGACCGGATGGCCGACTACCTGCTCAAGGCAGCGAAGGAGGCCAAGCTCGCGACGAGCCACGTCAACGCGGTCGCCGAGGTCGACGACGCGATCCGCCGCTGGCCCGCCGACGTGCTCGCCGACACCGAGCTGGTCGCCGAGATCGAGTCCTTCGTGGCGCGCATCGCGCCGCACGGCTGGTCGAACTCGCTGGGTCAGAAGCTGCTGCAGCTGGCCGGTCCCGGTATCCCGGACGTCTACCAGGGCACCGAGTGCTTCGAGTACTCGCTGGTGGACCCGGACAACCGTCGTCCGGTCGACTTCGCCGCGCGGCGTGAGCTGCTGGCCAGGCTGGACGACCACTGGCTGCCCGACGTCGACGAGTCCGGCGCGGCCAAGCTGCTCGTGACGTCGTCGGCGCTGCGGTTGCGCCGGTACCGTCCCGAGCTGTTCGAGGGCTACCGCCCGCTCGCGGCCGACGGCCCGGCCGCCGATCACGTGGTGGCGTTCGCGCGGCACCCCGGCCTGGTGGCGGTGGCAACCCGCATGCCGGTGGGCCTTGCGGCGCGCGGCGGTTGGTCGGACACGGTGCTCGCCCTGCCGGACGGCGCGGCGGACTTCACCGACGTCATCACGGGCGAGCCGGTCAACACGGCGGCTCCGCGCATGGCGGACCTCCTGTCCCGCTACCCGGTGGCCCTCCTGGTCCGCCCAGCCTGACGCCCACCCGCACCACACCGCGCGGCCGATGGTGACGCTTGACACTGTGAGCCTTGGCCTTTAGCTTTCCTCCAGCAATCGATTTCTCGCCCCTGCGGTGTGAGGAGCGCTGATGCCCGAGGAGCGCGATGCGCTGGTCGACATGGTCGGCATCAGTAAGTCCTACGGCGGGGCCAGAGCCGTCGACGACGTCGACTTCTCGGTGCGGCGCGGTGAGGTCCACGCGCTGCTCGGCGAGAACGGCGCCGGCAAGTCCACGCTGATGAAGGTCCTGTCCGGCGAGGTCGTCGACCATCGGGGTGAGGTCCGGATCGACGGCGCCCCGGTCAGGTTCGCCGGCCCGTCCGACGCCCACCGGGCCGGTGTCGCCATGATCCACCAGGAGCTGGACCTCGTGCCCGCGCTGTCGATCGCGGAGAACATCTGGCTGGGACGGGAGCACCGGACCCGGATCGGCACGGTGGACCGGCAGCGGATGCTCGACGCCACACGAACGCTGCTCGCGCGTACCGGGGTCACTCTCGACCCCCGCCGGCCGGTCGAGCAGCTGCGCACCGGGGAACAGCAGCTCGTCACGATCGCCAAGGCGTTGTCGCTCGACGCCCGGGTCCTGGTCATGGACGAGCCGACCTCGGCGCTGTCCGGCCACGAGATCGAGCAGCTGTTCGCGGTGATGGCCGAGCTGCGGCGCGGCGGTACCGGAATCGTCTACATCTCGCATCGGATGGACGAGATCGGGAAGGTCGCCGACCGGGCCACCGTGCTGCGCAACGGATCGGTCGTCGCCGAGTTCGACGCCCGCTCGATGACCGCGGCGCAGGCTTCCGAGGCGATGATCGGGCGCCCGGTGAACCAGCTGTTCCGAACCCCGAACCGGACCGAGCCCACCGATACCTCTGATCTGCTGGTCCTCGACGACCTGACGGTCGTGCTCAGCCGCCCGAGGCCGGGCCGGCGCGATCCCGCCGGGGTCAGCCTGCGCGTGCGTGCCGGAGAGATCGTCGGGCTGGCCGGCCTGCTGGGCGCGGGGCGCACCGAACTGCTGGAGACGCTGTACGGGGTCGGCTCGACCGGACCGTGGACCGGGTCGGTGCGGTTGCGCGGCGTCGAGATCAGGCCTTCCGGCCCACGTCAGGCATTGAAGCTCGGCATCGCGTTCGTCCCGGAGGACCGCAGGATCGCCGGGCTGGCACTGGAGCATTCGGTGCTCGCCAACACCGTGCTCTCCGTCGTCGACCGGATCGCGCGGCTCGGCACCGTGTCTCGGGGGACGGAGCGGCGGACCGCCCAAGGCATGGTCGACCGGCTGGGGGTGAAGCTCGCCTCGCTCGAGAGCGCGGTCGGTTCGCTGTCCGGTGGCAACCAGCAGAAGGTGGTGCTGGGCCGCAACCTGCTCGCCGAGCCGGCGCTGCTGCTCCTGGACGAACCGACCCGGGGCGTGGACATCGGGGCGAAGGCCGAGATCTACCGGTTGCTGGGCGAAACCGCGAAACGTGGGGTCGGTGTGCTGCTCGCATCGTCAGAACCCGCCGAGCTGATCGGGGTGTGTGATCGCGTCGTCGTGCTACGGGACGGACGAGACGTCGTGGACCTGACCACCGACGAGGTGGACGAGGCGACGCTGCTGGCGGCCACGATGGACGGCCGGTCGGCCGCATGAGCACACAGGTCTCCGAGCGCCGCCGGTTCGACATCGCCGCCACGGCCTTCAAGTTCCAGAGCCTGTTCGGGCTCATCGTGGTGTTCGTCGCGGCCGTGGCCTTCTCCCCCAGCAAGAACGGCGAGCTGCTGTTCCTGAACTCGGGCAACCTGTTCAACGTGGTCCGGTCGATCTCCGAGATCGGCATCCTCGCGGTCGGCATGACGCTGGTGATCCTGATCGGTGGCATCGACCTGTCCGTCGGCTCGGTGCTCGGGCTGGCCAGCGTCGGCGTCGCCGTGCTGCTCACCGAGAACGGCCTCGGCGCCTGGACCTCGGCGCTGCTGGTACTGCTCATCGGGTGCGCGTTCGGGCTACTGCAGGGAGTGGCGATCGCCCGTTTCGGCATCCAGGCGTTCATCGTCACGCTGGCCGGCATGCAGATCGCCAGAGGGCTTGCGCGCATCTGGTCCGGAGGCCAGGGCATCTCGATCACCTACGGGACCGGACCGGGCCAGGCGCCGGTGGTGTTCTCGCTGCTCGGCGAACGCACCTTCGGCGGGCTGGTGCCGATCCCGGCGCTGATCTTCATCGTGGTCGCCGCGCTGGGTATCTGGTTTCTGCGGGTCAGCGCGTTCTCCCGGCACCTCTACGCGATCGGCGGCAACGAGAAGGCCGCTCGGCTGTCCGGTGTGCCGGTCGCCCGGGTCAAGATCGTCACCTTCGGGGTGTGCGGCCTGCTCGCCGCGCTGGCCGGCATCGTGCACGCCGGACAGCTCAACTTCGGCGGGCCCAACGACGGTGCGATGTACGAGCTCGACGCGATCGCGGCCGTGGTGATCGGCGGCACCAGCCTCACCGGCGGCCGGGGCTCCGTCGTGGGCACGGTGGCCGGCGCGCTGCTCGTCGGCGTGCTGCGCAACATCCTGGCGCTGAACAACATCGACTCGAACATCCAGCTGCTGATCATCGGTCTGGTGATCGTTCTCGCGGCCGGCCTGCAACGGCTCCGGCCGGGCTCACCGGGCTGACAACTGAATTGGGTGCACAACCGAAGGGAACGGAAATGACAACGAAGTCGTCCCGGACCGTGTGGCTGGCCGCCGTCACGGCGTGTGCGATCGCCACCGTCACGGCCTGTGGCACCACCAGTGACAACGCCCAACCGAAACAGGGCGGGCAGCAGGCGGCCGGGCAGTGCGCGGGACCGAGCGGCAAGTTCACCATCGGGATGAGCCAGGCGAACGTCGCGGAGCCCTACCGGCAGCGGATGGACGACGACATCCGCAAGGCCGCGGCCGCGGTCCCCCAGTTCACGGTGAACTTCGCCGACGCGGCGCAGGACAACTCCAAGCAGGTCGAGCAGGTCGACACGTTCCTGACCCAGCGAATCGACCTTCTGATCATCAGCCCGAACGAGGCGACACCGCTCACCGCGCCGGTCAAGCGGGCCATCGACCAGGGCATTCCGGTGCTGGTGCTGGACCGCAAGGTCGACGGCGATGCGTACACGTCGTTCATCGGCGCCGACAACGTGGACATCGGGCGCCAAGCCGGCAAGTACTTCGCCGAGACGGTGCTGCCGAACGGCGGCAAGATCGGCATGCTCAAGGGGCTCGCCGGCTCGACGCCGGCCAAGGAACGCAGCGACGGGTTCATGGCCGGCATCCAGGGCTCCAAGGTCGAGGTCGTCGCCACCGGTGACGGCGACTGGCTGCGGGACAAGGGCCAGCAGCAGGCGGATGCTCTGCTGCAGGCGCACCCGGACATCCAGGCGATCTTCTCCGAGAACGACCCGATGGCCGAGGGCGCACGCATCGCGGCGCAGAACGCGGGCAAGGCCGACCTGCCGATCACCGGGATCGACGGCCTGCCGATCGAGTCGGGTGGGATCAAGGCCGTGTCCGAGGGCAGGCTGTCCGCGACGCTCGTCTACCCGACGGGCGGCAAGGAGGCGATCGACGCCGCCAAGAAGCTGTTGATCGACTGCCAGCAGGTCCCGAAGACGCAGACGCTGTCGACCCAGCTGGTCACGAAGGCGAACGCCGACCAGGTCTACGCGGACCTGAACAAGAGCTGAGGCCCTGGGGTCAGGGGCGGCGCGAGCTACCTCGTTCGATCAGCCGGGCTTCCAAGGTACGAACCTCGGGCGGGTGCGGTGTCCGCCCGCCCGAGGCGATGCGATCGAGCAGCATGCGTGCCGCCACCGCGCCCAGCTCGTAGGCGGGCTGGGCCACCACGGTCAGCGGGGGGTCGATCAACGTCGCCCACGGGACGTCGTCGAAGGCGACCACACCCACGTCAGCACCCGGCCGCGCCCCGTGGCCGGCGAGCGCCTCCAGCACGCCGATCGCCTGTGCGCTGTTCGCCACCAGCAGCGCATCCGGAGGCTCGGGTAACCGCATCAGCTCCATCGCGGCGGCCCTGCCGCCCTCGGCCCGGTACTCGGTTCGCCGGACCAGGTCGTTGTCGTCGACGATCTCGGAGGCCCGCACCGCCCGCAGGTACCCGGACAGCCGGGCGTCCGCCGTCCAGATCCCGGCCGGTCCGGTGATGCAGCCGATCCGCCGATAACCCCCGGCGATCAGATGACAGGTCGCCTCCTCGGCCGCCTGCCGGGTGTCCACCAGCACCTGGTCGACGTCGTCGAGGGGGCGGTCGACCGCGACCACCGGGGTCCCGCGCCTGCGCAGCAGCTCGAGGTCGGTGGTCGCGCCGCTGGGTGACAGGAGCACGCCGGCGACCTGTTCCTGGATCGCCACGTCCAGATAGCGTCGTTCCTTGTCGCTGTTCTCGTCGGAGTTGCACAGCACCACGGAGTAGCCCGCGGTCTGGGCGACGTCCTCGACACCGCGCGCGATCGCGGTGAAGAACGGGTTCTCCACATCGGCGATGATCAGCGCGAGAACGGCGGTCTCCTGCCTGCGCAGGCTCCTGGCCAGGCTGTTCGGGTGGTAGCCGAGCTCGTCGGCCGCCTTGCGGACCCGGGCGACCAGCTCCGGCGCCACGGTGGACTTCCCGTTCAGCGCGCGCGAGACCGTCGCCGCCGAGACACCCGCCGAGGCCGCCACATCACTGATCGTCGCCATCGGACACTCCGCGATCGAGGGGGCGCGCGACGCTATTGACACCGCGCAGGACAGCACAATAGCGTCCGAAGTAATCGATTACCCAGTGCCGCGACACCGAACCGACCCATCGTGTGCGATCGATTTCTTGGAGGGGCAACGTGGCCCGAATCGGCGTGATCAGCATTTCGGACGGACGCGATCATGTGCACGCCCGCAACGCGGAGTTCATCGGCGCCAAACAGGCCGCTCTGGTCGAGGCGCTGCGTGCCGGAGGCAACGAGGTGATCGTCGGCGCCGATCTGGTGGCGACCAACACTCTGGCCACCTCGGTCGCCAGAGGGGTCGCCGCGCAGGGCGTCGACGTCACGATCCTCTACTACGCGGTGTGGAGCTTCCCGCACTTCACGATGCTCGCGGCCGACGCGACCCCCGGGCCGCTCGTGCTGGTCGCCAGCACCGATCCCACCGAGCCCGGCCTGGTCGGGATGCTGGCGGCGGGCGGCGCGCTCGACCAGATCGGCAGACGCCACACCCGGCTGTGGGGCGCGCCGGACGACGCCGAGCTGGTCGCGGGCGTCGGGGCGCTGGCCCGCGCGGGCGCGGCGGTCGAGTCGCTGCGCGGATCGACCTTCGGCCGCTTCGGCGGCCGCCCGATGGGCATGAACACCGCCGTCGCCAACACCGACCAGTGGATGAAGCAGTTCGGGGTCGACGTCGAGGAGATCGACCAGTACGAGCTGGTACTGCGTGCCGAGGGCGCGGACGCCACCGAGGCGGCACGGGCCCGCCGCTGGATCGAGGAGCACGCGGCGGGCGTCCACTACGACGGCGCGAAGCTCACCCCCGAGCTGCTGGAACGCCAAATCCGCTCGTACCTGGCGATCCGCGACATCATCGCCGAACGCAACCTGGACTTCTCCGGGATCAAGGGCCAGCCGGAGCTGACCGAGCACTTCGCCACCATGGACGTCACCGAGGCGTTCCTCAACGACCCCTACGACTGGAACGGCCCGAAGGCCGTGCACGTCACCGCGACCGAGGCGGACATGGACGGCGCGCTCACGATGCAGCTGTTCCACAAGATCTCCGGCGATCCGGTGCTGTTCGCCGACGTCCGCCACTACCACCCGGACCGCGACATCTGGGACCTGTGCAACTCCGGTCAGCACGCCACCTGGTACGCGGCGCGCAGCGACGACCCGGCCGAGAACCTGTCGAAGGTCCACTTCTACCCGGAGGTGTTCTTCTTCCCCGCCGGCGGGGCTTCCGTCCAGCACATCGCGGCCCCCGGGCAGATGACGCTGGGCAGGCTCACCCGCAACGACGGCGAGTACCGGATGCAGCTCATGCTGGGTGAGTTCGAGACCTACGACGAGGCGACGACCAATCAGCTGGTGTCCATGTCGACCCCGGAGTGGCCACACGCGTTCGCCCGGCTCGACGCACCGGCCGACGTCTTCCTCTCGCGTTTCGGTGCCAACCACATCCATGCTGTACCGGGTGATCGTCGCGCGGAGATCCGTGCGGCGGCAGACATGCTCGGAATCGGACTCGAGGAGTGGTCGCGTGCCTGATGGCTTGTTACTCGGGATCGACATCGGCACGTCCAGTTCGAAGGGCGTGCTGGTCGATCCCCGGGGCACGGTCATCGCACGACACGCGGTTCCGCACGACACGTCGTTCCCGCACCCGGGCTGGGTCGAGCACGACGCCGAGACCATCTGGTGGGCGGACTTCCTGACGATCAGCCGCGAGCTTCTCGCGGCCGCCGACGGCCGGAAGCTGGCCGGACTGGCGGTCAGCGGGATCGGCCCGGTTCTCCTGCCCGCCGACGCGGACGGCAACCCGCTACGACCGGCGATCCTGTACGGGGTCGACAGCAGGGCGACCCGGGAGATCGCCGAGCTGACCGAAGAGTTCGGCGCGGAGGAGATCCTGGCGCGCGGCGGTACGCCGCTGTCCTCACAGGCGGTCGGCCCGAAGTGGCGGTGGCTGGCCCGCCACGAGCCGGAGGTCTACGAGCGGACCCGGCTGTTCCTGATGGCCAGCTCGTTCCTGGTGCACCGGCTGACCGGCGAGTACGTGCTCGACCACCACTCGGCGAGCCAGTGCGACCCGATGTACGACCTGGGCGAGGCGGACTGGGCGCACGACTGGGCCGCGCGCATCGCACCCGGCATCGAGCTGCCCCGGCTGGCGTGGTCCAGCGAGATCGTCGGGTCGATCACCGCGAAGGCGGCCGCCGCCACGGGCCTCCCCCAGGGCTTGCCGGTGACGGCGGGCACGGTCGACGCGTGGGCCGAGGCCGCGAGCGTCGGTGTCACCGAGTCCGGCGACACCATGGTCATGTACGGCACCACCATGTTCCTGGTGCAGGTCAGCGACACCCCTCGGCCCCATCGGGGGCTGTGGGCCACGCGTGGAGTCCTGCCCGGCTCGTTCACCCTCGCCGCCGGGATGGCCACCTCGGGCGCGATCACCAACTGGCTGCGCACGCTGCTCGGCAGGGACTTCGCCGAGCTGCTCGACGAGGCGGCGACGGTCCCGGCCGGCAGCAGGGGTCTGTTGCTGCTGCCGTACTTCGCGGGCGAACGTACCCCCATCTTCGACCCGGACGCCCGGGGTGTTCTCGCCGGTCTGACCGTCGAGCACGGCGCCGGCGAGATCTACCGCGCGGTGCTGGAGGGCATCGGGTACGGCGTGCGGCACAACCTCGAGGCGATGGCCGAGGCCGGTGGCGCGGCCGGGCGGCTGGTCGCGGTGGGCGGCGGTACCCAGGGCGGGCTCTGGACCCAGATCATCACCGACATCACCGGCGCCGAACAGCAGATTCCCACGGAGACGATCGGTGCGTCCCTGGGCGACGCGCTCCTGGCCGCGGTGGCGCTGGGCTCGGAGCCGGACGTCGAGGCGTGGAACCCGGTCAACGACACCGTGCGTCCACGGGCAGCACTGACCAGCGAGTACGACGAGTTCTACGCCCGCTATCGAGACCTGTACCCGGCAACCCGAGAGGTGACCCACTTCCTGGCCGACCGCCAGCGCAGCTCATGACCCGTGAGTGTTCTGGGCTGCTAGGGCAACCCAGAACACTCACGGGCAGTTCGTGGCACCCGAGCCTGCGGACCGACCCCAAGGGCGGCATCATGGCGTCACGTGACTGAGTTCGCGGTGTGGGCGCCGCAGCGGAGCCGGGTAAGGATCGACGTCGAGGGCTCGGTTCACGAGCTGATCAAGGACGAGGGCGGCTGGTGGCGGCTCGACGTCCCGGCCGCCGGGCCGGGGAGTGACTACGCCTACCTGCTCGACGACGACCCGACCCCGCTTCCCGATCCCCGGTCCCGGCACCAGCCCTCCGGCGTGCACGGACCGTCGCGGGTGTACCGGCCGGAGGCCTTCGCCTGGAGCGACCACAGCTGGACCGGGCGCGCGCTGCCGGGCAGCGTGATCTACGAGCTGCACATCGGCACCTACACCGAGGCCGGCACGTTCGACTCGGCGATCGACCGGCTCGACCACCTCGTCGAGCTGGGCGTCGACCTCGTCGAGGTGCTGCCGGTCAACGCCGTCGACGGACCGCGCAACTGGGGCTACGACGGCGTGCTCTGGTACGCCGCGACGGAGAACTACGGCGGGCCGGAGGCCTTCCAGCGGTTCGTGGACGCCTGCCACAACCGAGGCCTCGGGGTGATCCTCGATGTCGTCTACAACCACCTCGGCCCGTCCGGTGCCTATCTCGACCGCTTCGGCCCCTACTTCGCCGGCCGCAACATCTGGGGCCCGTCGCTCAACCTGGACGGCCCGGACTCCGACGAGGTCCGCCGGTACGTGGTCGACAACGCCCTCATGTGGCTGCGCGACTTCCACATCGACGGACTGCGCCTGGACGCGGTGCACGCGCTGGTCGACACGCGCGCGATCCACGTACTGGAGGAGCTGGCCACGGAGGTCGCCGCGCTGGAGGCCCATGTCCGCAGACCGCTCACGCTGATCGCGGAGTCGGACCTGAACAACCCCCGGCTGGTGACCGCGCGCGAGGGCGGCGGCTACGGGCTGACCGCTCAGTGGGACGACGACGTGCACCACCAGCTGCACGCTGCGCTGACCGGCGAGCGGCAAGGTTACTACGCGGACTTCGGGACGCTGCCGGGCCTCGCCGCCACCCTGCGCGGCGCGTTCTTCCACGCCGACACCACGTCCGAGTTCCGCCACCGCAGGCACGGGCGCCCCGTCGACACCGCGCGCATCCCGGCTCACCGGTTCGTCACCTACCTGCAGGATCACGATCAGATCGGTAACCGGGCCACCGGCGACCGGATCTCGGCCACGCTCTCCCCCGGGCTGCTGGCCTGCGGTGCCGCTCTCGTGCTGTGCTCGCCGTACACGCCGATGCTGTTCATGGGCGAGGAGTGGGGCGCCTCGACGCCGTGGCAGTTCTTCTCCCACTTCCCGGACGCCGAGCTGCGGGACAAGGTCCGGATCGGGCGCACCGAGGAGTTCGCCGAGCACGGCTGGGACGCGGCGTCCCTCGTCCCCGACCCGAACGCGGACTCGACGTTCACCGACTCGAAGCTCGACTGGTCGGAGCCTGCCTCGGAACCGCACGCCACGCTGCTGCGCACCTATCGGGCGCTCATCGCGCTGCGCAGGGCCCGCCCCGAGCTGACCGATCCGTGGCTGGATCGCCTCCAGGTCACGGTCGACGAGGACGCTCGCACCGTCGTGCTGCACCGCGGCGCGCTGCGAGTGGTGGTCAACCTCGGCGACACCGAGGCCGGCGTCGCACTCGACCGACCGGTCGACGAGGTGCTGCTGACCAGCGCGGGCGCGGAACCGAAGGACGCCACGCTCTCGGTCCCCGCCGAGGCGTTCGCGGTGGTACGCCTAGCTGTCTGAACACGTGGTGCTACCACTGTTCCTACCAATGGTGGGAACAGTGGTAGCATGGTTCGGTGAAACTCAGTGTGAGTCTGCCGGCGGAAGACGTCGAGTTCCTCGACCGATACGCGCGGGAACACCACCACCCGTCACGCTCCGCCGCACTGCACAACGCACTGGCCGCGCTGCGCGCAGGCCAGCTCGCCTCTGCCTACGAGGACGCCTTTCGCACCTGGGACGCGTCGGAAGATGCCGAGGCCTGGGACTCGCTCAGCGCTGACGGGCTGGAGGCGTAGGTGCGCCGGGGCGAGATCCGCCTGGTCAACCTCGACCCGGTACGCGGCTCGGAGGCCAACAAGGTCCGGCCCGCCGTGATCATCAGCAACGATGCCGCGAACGCCACGGCGATGCGGCTGAGGCGGGGCGTCGTCACCGTCGTGCCGGTCACGTCGAACGTGGACCGTGTCTACCCGTTCCAGGTGCTCCTGCCCTCGGCCGTCACCGGGCTACCCCGCGACAGCAAGGCGCAGGCCGAGCAGGTCAGGGCAGTCGCGGTCGAACGCATCGGCACCCGCTGCGGAGCGCTGGACGCCGAGCGGACCCAGGCTCTCGATCAGGCACTGCGGGTACACCTGGCGCTGTGATTCCGGGTTGATCTCGCCACATGCCAGTCACAGGTGACTGTCGAGACCTCTAAAGTACTGATATGACAAAGCTGTCGGAGCAGCCGGCGGACGAGCTGGTGCTCGCGGGCGAGTTCCCGGAGCCCAGCAAGACGCAGTGGCGAGAGCTCGTCGAAGGGGTCCTGCGCAAGTCAGGACGCAATCTGGACGATGCGCCGGAAGAGATCGAGCAGCTGCTCGCCAGCAAGCTGGGTGACGGCGTCACCATCTCACCGCTCTACACCGAGCAGGACGCGCTGTCCGGCGCCGGTGTACCCGGCCTCGCCCCGTTCACCCGGGGCTCGAAGGCGCTGGGCGCCAGCCCGGACGGCTGGGACATCCGCCAGCAGCACGCCGATCCGGATGTGGCCGGGACCGCCGAAGCGGTGCTCGCCGATCTGGAGAACGGCGTGACGTCGCTCTGGCTCGTGCTGGGCGAGGGCGCGCTGCCGGTGGACTCGCTGCCGACCGTGCTGGACAAGGTGCTGCTCGACCTGGCCCCGATCGCGCTGGACGCGGGCGAGCACGCCGGGGAAGCAACGTCCGCGCTGTTCGCGCTGGCCTCCGAACGCGACGTCGCGGCCGATGCGCTCGCCGGCACGCTCGGCGTGGACCCACTCGGCCGGCTGGCGGCGATCGACTCCGGTACCGATGTCGACGCGGGACTCGCGCTGGCCGCCGAGCTGGCGGCCCGCTGCGTCGCCGAGCGCCCCAACGTGCGCGCCGTGACCGTGGACGCCACCGGCTATCACAACGCCGGAGCCGAGGACGCGCAGGAGCTGGGCTGCTCACTGGCCGCCGGTGTCGCCTACCTGCGTGCGCTCACCGACAGCGGGCTGTCCGTCGAGCAGGCACTGAGCCAGCTGGAGTTCCGCTACGCGGCCACCGCCGACCAGTTCGCCACGATCGCCAAGCTGCGCGCCGCCCGGAGCCTGTGGTCCAGGGTCGCCGCCGAGTGCGGTGCGACCGGTCCGGAGGCTGCTCAGCGTCAGCACGTGGTGAGCTCCGAGCGCATGATCACCGCAAGGGACCCGTGGGTGAACATGCTGCGCGGCACGCTGGCCTGCTTCGGTGCCGGCGTCGGCGGCGCCGACTCGGTCACCGTGCTTCCCTTCGACGCCGCGCTGGGCCTGCCCGACAAGTTCTCCCGCCGCATCGCCCGTAACACCCAGTCGCTGCTGGTCGCGGAGTCGCACCTGGCCAGGGTCGTCGACCCGGCGGGCGGCTCCTGGTACGTCGAGCAGCTGACCGCGGCGCTCGCCCGCCAGGCGTGGGCCGTGTTCACCGGGATCGAGCGGGCCGGCGGCCTCGCCACCGCGCTCGGCGACGGGTCGCTGGCCGCCACCCTCGGCGAGGCCTGGACCCGGCGCGAGCGCAGGCTGGCCACCCGCAAGGAGCCCCTCACCGGGGTCAGTGAGTTCCCCAACCTCGACGAGAAGCTGCCGACCAGGCAGCGTTCCGAACGGCCGGCTCCGGGCGGTGTGCTGCCCCGGGTGCGGAGCGCGGGCGCCTACGAGGCGCTGCGGGACCGTGCGGACGCCCAGCTCGCCGACACCGGCGACAGGCCGGCGGTCTTCCTCGCCACCCTCGGCTCGCCGTCCTCGCACAGCGCCCGGACCGGCTTCGCCACCAACCTGTTCCAGGCGGGCGGCCTCGCCACTCCCACGAGCGGTGACGCGAGCACCCCTGAGGAGATCGCCGAGGCGTTCACCGCGTCGGGCACGACCGTCGCCTGTGTGTGCGGAGCGGACAAGGCGTATGCGGAGAACGCGGAACCGGTGGCGAAGGCGCTGCGTGACGCGGGCGCGAGCCGGGTACTCCTGGCTGGCAAGCCGGGCACCGTGGACTCCGATGTGATCACCGGTCACGTGTTCGCGGGCTGCGACGCGGTTGAGGTGCTGACCAGCACGCTGGACGAACTGGGAGTACGGGCATGACGATCCCGAACTTCGGCGACATGGCGTTCGCCGAGCCGAGCACCGATCCGGCCGCCGACTCCGGCAACGGCAAGCGCTGGGCCGAGCTGATCACCGAGGAGACCGGTTCCGAGCCCGACAAGCTCGCCTGGGCCACCCCGGAGGGCATCTCGGTTCCGCCGCTGTACACCGCCGCCGACACCGAGGGCCTCGACTTCCTCGGCACCTACCCGGGCATCGCGCCGTACCTGCGGGGTCCGTACCCGGCGATGTACGTGACGCAGCCGTGGACGGTGCGCCAGTACGCGGGCTTCTCCACCGCGTCGGCGTCCAACGCCTTCTACCGGCGCAACCTGGCGGCCGGGCAGAAGGGTCTCTCGGTCGCGTTCGACCTGCCCACCCACCGCGGCTACGACTCCGACCACCCCCGGGTTCCCGGTGACGTCGGCATGGCCGGGGTGGCGATCGACTCGATCTATGACATGCGCCAGCTGTTCGACGGCATCCCGCTGGACAAGATGAGCGTGTCGATGACCATGAACGGCGCGGTGCTCCCGGTGCTGGCGCTCTACATCGTGGCGGCCGAGGAGCAGGGGGTGAAACCGGAGCAGCTGGCCGGGACCATCCAGAACGACATCCTCAAAGAGTTCATGGTCCGCAACACCTACATCTACCCGCCGCAGCCCTCGATGCGGATCATCTCGGATATCTTCACCTACACCTCCCAGAAGATGCCCAAGTTCAACTCGATCTCGATCTCCGGGTACCACATCCAGGAAGCCGGGGCGACCGCCGACCTGGAGCTCGCCTACACCCTCGCGGACGGCGTGGAGTACCTGAAGGCGGGCGTGGAGGCAGGTCTGGACGTCGACGCGTTCGCGCCACGGCTGTCGTTCTTCTGGGCCATCGGCATGAACTTCTTCATGGAGGTCGCCAAGATGCGGGCCGGGCGCCTGCTGTGGGCGAAGCTGGTGAAGGAGTTCAACCCGAAGAGCGCGAAGTCGCTGTCGCTGCGCACGCACTGCCAGACCTCCGGCTGGTCGCTGACCGCGCAGGACGTCTACAACAACGTCGCGCGCACGTGCGTCGAGGCGATGGCCGCGACGCAGGGGCACACCCAGTCGCTGCACACCAACGCGCTCGACGAGGCACTCGCACTGCCGACCGACTTCTCCGCGCGTATCGCGCGCAACACCCAGCTCCTGCTTCAGCAGGAATCGGGCACCACGCGGGTCATCGACCCGTGGGGCGGCAGCTACTACATCGAGAAGCTCACCTACGACCTCGCCCGGCGCGCCTGGGAGCACATCGAGGAGGTCCAGGCGGCGGGCGGCATGGCCAAGGCCATCGACGAGGGCATCCCGAAGCTGCGTGTCGAGGAGGCCGCCGCGCGCACGCAGGCACGGATCGACTCCGGCCGCCAGCCGGTCATCGGTATCAACACCTACCGGGTGGACGCCGACGAGTCCATCGATGTCCTCAAGATCGACAACGCCGATGTGCTCGCCCAGCAGATCGCCCGGCTGAAGCAGCTGCGCGAGGAACGCGACACCGGAGCCTGCGAGGACGCCCTGTACGCGCTGACCTCGGCCGCCGAGGCGGCCCAGCGCGGTGACCGGGAGCCCGGCCTCGAACAGAACCTGCTGGCGCTCGCGGTCAACGCGGCGCGGGCGAAGGCCACGGTCGGGGAGATCTCCGATGCGTTGGAGAAGGTGTACGGGCGGCACACCGCGTCGATGCGCACGCTGTCCGGTGTCTACCGGGAGGAGGCCGGCAAGGTGGGCTCCATCGAGAAGGCACGCGAGGCGGCGGAGGAGTTCGAGACCGAGACCGGTCGCCGTCCCCGGATCCTGGTGGCGAAGATGGGCCAGGACGGCCACGACCGCGGCCAGAAGGTCATCGCCACGGCGTTCGCCGACCTCGGCTTCGACGTCGACGTCGGCCCGCTGTTCCAGACTCCCGCCGAGGTCGCCAGGCAGGCCGTCGAGGCCGACGTGCACGTCGTCGGGGTGTCCTCGCTGGCGGCGGGTCACCTCACGCTGGTGCCCGCGCTGCGCGACGAGCTCGCCAAGCTGGAAGCGGAGGACGTGCTGATCGTGGTCGGCGGCGTGATCCCACCCGGTGACTTCGACGCGCTGCGCGAGGCGGGCGCGGCGGCGATCTTCCCGCCGGGGACGGTCATCGCCGAGGCGGCGACCGAGCTTCTGGCGACGCTGCGCAAGCGGGCGACCGCAACAGCGTGAGCGACGAGCTCCAGCCGTACCTGGACGGCGTCCGGCAGGGCTCGCGGCGCTGGGTGTCGCGGGCCATCACCCTGGTGGAGTCGCGGCGTGCCGACCATCGTGAGCTGGCCCAGAAGCTGCTGGTCGAGCTGCTGCCGGCCACCGGGAAGGCACGGCGGGTCGGCATCACCGGCGTGCCGGGCGTCGGCAAGTCGACGTTCATCGACACCCTCGGTTCGCGGCTGACCGCGGCGGGCCACCGGGTGGCGGTCCTGGCCGTCGACCCGTCCTCGTCGCGCAGCGGCGGCAGCATCCTCGGTGACAAGACGCGCATGGCTCGTCTCGCGGCGGACGAGGCCGCGTTCATCCGCCCCTCCCCCAGCGCCGGCACGCTGGGCGGTGTGGCGACCGCGACCAGGGAGAGCATGGTCGTGATGGAGGCGGCGGGCTACGACGTGATCATCGTCGAGACCGTCGGCGTCGGACAGTCGGAGTACACCGTCGCGGACATGGTGGACACGTTCCTGTTCCTCACCCTGGCCCGCACCGGCGACTCGCTGCAGGGCATCAAGCGCGGCATCCTGGAGCTCGCCGACGTCGTGGCGGTCAACAAGGCCGACGGCCCCGGCGAGAAGGACGCCCGCCGCGCGGCCCGTGAGCTGGCCAACGCGCTGCGCATGCTGCACGGCCCACCCGAGGACGGCTGGGAGATCCCGGTTCTGACCTGCAGTGCCTCGACCGAGGTCGGCATCGACGAGGTCTGGCGGAAGGTGACCGATCATCAGGACCGGCTGGACTCGACCGGCGAGCTCACCGAGCGTCGCCGCTCCCAGCAGGTGCGCTGGATGTGGACGATGGTCAACGACCGGCTGAGGGCGGCACTGCGGGAACACCCGGAGGTCCGCTCGCTGGCGCCCGAGCTGGAGGCAGCGGTACTGGACGGCACCCTCACCCCCGCGCTCGGCGCGGACCGGATCCTCGGCGCGTTCCGCCCCACCGAAAACCTGGCCGCCGGCTCCTAACCCGGGGGCAGGTGAGGTTGCCGGAACTGTGCACACCTTGGTGCTGCGTCGCACACGTCCGGACGTGTGCGACGCAGCACGTAGGTGTGCAAAGCCGGCCGAGGGCAGGACAAGACGTAGCGCACTCGAGCAACCGCGCACCGTAAGATCGCCTGGGCAGCGGGCCGACTTCGAGCACTGGTGGTTGATTGATGAACGGGACGCCGCACGAGCACGTGGTGATCGCGGGGGCGGACGGCGGGGCCTACTCGTCGCTGCGACGCAGGCCGATGTCGCGCGCGGAGCGCTACGAGATGGGTCGGTCACTGCGTAAGCAGGTCCCGCGGTCGGAGCTCGCACGCTGGCGTCCGCCGGCCGTCGGTCGTCCCGACCCGGTGGAGCTGATCAGCGAGTCGCACGAGGGTCGCGAGGAGTGGCTGATCCCGGTACGGGTGTCGCGGATGATCGCCTCGCCCTACGGGTTCCTGCGCGGGTCGGCCGTGGTCATGGCCGAGGACGTCGCGCACCTGCCCAGCACCGGCATCACCCCGGTCGTGTGCGGTGACGCGCACCTGGGCAACTTCGGGTTCTACGCCTCACCCGAGCGCGACCTGGTGATCGACCTGAACGACTTCGACGAGGCCCACCCCGGCGGGTGGGAATGGGACCTGCGCCGGCTGGTCGCGAGCATCTGGGTCGCCGGGAGGCAGAACAACGCGAGCGAGAAGGACTGTGAGAAGGCTGTCGCCGCGTGCGTCGCCGCCTACCGGGCCGAGATCCGCTACCTGGCCGACCAGCCGCTGCTGTCCCGCTCCTACCAGCGCATCGACGTCGACACCCTCGCCGAGGACGCGTCGGACAAGCACCTTCGCGCGGAGATCAAACGCGCGGCCGACCGGGCCCGCAAACGAACCAGCGACCGTGCGCTGCCCCGGTTCACCGAGGAGCACGGCGGTTCCCGCAGGATCGTGGAGGAGCCCCCGCTGATCACCCGGGTCTCCGACGAGGAGGCCGACCAGCTGGCCGTCGCCCTGGACGACTACCTGAACACGTTGGCCCCGCACTGGCGGCGGATGCTCGGCGGCTACACGCTGGTCGACATCGCGCACAAGGTCGTCGGGGTGGGCAGTGTGGGGCTGCGCGCCTACGTCGCGCTGCTGGAGGGTAGCAGCCCGGAGGACGTGGTGTTCCTGCAGCTCAAGCAGGCGCGGCGCTCGGTGCTGGCACGCTATGTGCACGGCGACTCGGCCTGGCACGCGCACCAGGGCCAGCGGGTCGTCGAGTACCAGCAGGCGTTGCAGACGGTGAGCGATCCGCTGCTCGGCTGGACCGAGGCCGGTGGGCGCCAGTACTACGTGCGCCAGTTCCGCAACATGAAGGGCACCGTCGCGCTCGACTCGATCGACTCCGACGCGCTGGACGACTACGCGGGCGTCGTCGGGCACCTGCTGGCCAAGGGGCACTCCCGGACCAGCGGCGCCTCCATGATCGCCGGATACGTGGGCAAGTCGGATGCGCTGGACGAGGCACTCTGCACGTTCGCCCAGGCCTACGCCGACCAGACCGAAGCCGACCACGAGGCCATGGTGAAGGCGGTCAAGAACGGCCGGCTCCCCTCGGCCTGAGCGGCCCCCGGTCAGAAGGCTCCACCGCTGGCGGAGATGGTCTGGCCGGTGAGCCAGCGGCCCTCGTGGGACGTCAGGAAGACCACGATGTCCGCGATGTCGACCGGCTCGCCGACGCGGCCGAGCGGGGTCGCCGCCACCAGCCGTGCGAGCCCCGCCTCGGTGACACCGGCGGCGAGCGCATCGGTGCGGGTCGCACCGGGCAGCACGCTGTTGACGGTGATCCCCCGGTGGGCGATCTCCTTGGCCGTGACCCGTACCAGCTGCTCGACCGCGGCCTTGCTCGCGCCGTAGACACCGGTGCCGAGACCGTTCGTGCGGGTCACCCCGGAGGTGACCATGACCACCCGGCCGCCGTCGGACACCCGGTTCGCCGACTCGCGCAGGAGGTAGAACCCGGATCGGGTGTTGTCCGCGAGCATCGCCTCGAAATCCTCGTCGGTGGTCCGGGCGACCGAGGAGAAGCGCGCCGTGCCGGCGTTGCCCACCACGACGTCGACCCGGCCGAACCGTTCTTCGGCTGCGTCGAACAGCCCGCGCACCTGCCGCGCATCACGCACATCGGCCTGTGCCACGAGCGCGGCGCCACCCGCACGCTCGATCGTGGCCACCACCTCCTCGGCGGCGTCCTTACGCGCGAGGTAGTTGACCACCACGTGCAGCCCGTCGGCGCCGAGCCGTTCCGCGATCGCGCGCCCGATCCCCCGAGATGCTCCGGTCACCACCGCGACCCTGGGATTGCCGGTCATGCTCCTCGTTCGTTCGTCACGCCCCGAGCGCCTCGGTGAACGCGGCGTTGACCTGGTCCACCTCGACGAGGAACCCGTCGTGCCCCCGTTCGGACCGCAGCACGACCGGCTCGACCCCGAGCCAGCCGGCCAGGTCGACCTGCTGGTGCACCGGGTACAGCCGGTCGGAGTCCACCCCGATGATCGTCGGCGTGGCGCGCAGCAACTTCAGCGCGGCGGCGGTCCCACCGCGGCCTCGACCGATCTCGTGGCTGTTCATCGCTTCGGTGAGCGCCACGTAGGTACCGGCGTCGAACCGTTCCCGTAGACCGTCCTCGGCATGCTGGAGGTAGGACTCCACGGCGAACCGGCCGCCCAGCAGCGGGTCCACGTCGTCCTGCCAGGCGCGGGCGAACCGGATGTCGACCTCGGCGGCCGTGCGATAGGTCAGGTGCGCGATCCGGCGGGCGATACCCATCCCGACGTGCGGCCCGACCGGGTCGTCGTAGTAGTCGCCGCCGAACCAGCGCGGGTCGGAGCGGATCGCGTCGATCTGGATGGAGCAGGTGCCGATCTGGTCCGCGCTGGCCTCCGCCGCGGCCGCCATGAAGATCATGCGTTCGACGCGGTCGGGTGCGCAGAGCGCCCATTCCAGGGCCCGCATGCCGCCCATCGAACCGCCGACGACGGCAGCCCAGGACGAGATTCCCAGCGCGTCCGCGAAGCCGAACTCGACCGTCACCTGGTCCCGGATCGTCGTGGCGGGCCAGCGGCTGCCCCACGGGGCGCCGTCCGGCGCGGGCGAGGACGGGCCGGTGCTGCCCTGGCAGCCGCCGAGGACGTTCGGGCACACCACGAACCACCTGTCGGTGTCCAGCCCGAGGCCGGGGCCGATGACGCCCTCCCACCAGCCTCCGGTCGGGTGGCCGGGCCCCGGCACCCCGGTGGCGTGGCTGTCGCCGGTCATCGCGTGCAGGACCAGCACCGCGTTGTCCCTGGCCGGCGACAGCGTGCCCCACGTCTCGTAGGCGAGCCGGACCCCGGGTAGCGCACCACCCAGCTCCAGCTCGATCCCCGGCAGGTCGACGAACTTGCGGTCGCCCTCCGGGTCGCCGGGCCGCCAGGCACCGCTGACCCGGTGTCGTACGGCGCCGCTCATCGCATCGTCCGTCGGGAGCTGATCACCCCGGTGTTGAAACCCGCCAGGTGCAGGCCGCCGTGGAAGCGGGCGTGCTCGATCTTCAGGCAACGGTCCATCACGACGGTCAGACCCGCGTCCTCGGCACGACGTGCCAGGTCCGGTGCCCACAACCCGAACTGCAGCCACCACGCCTTCGCGCCGACCTCGAGGACCTCGTCGAGCACCCCTGGCAGGTCCGAGGGCCGGCGAAACGTGTCGACCAGGTCGGGAACCACCGGGAGGTCGGCCAGCGAGCGGTACACCGGGCGCCCGAGGATCTCCGCGACGTTCGGGTTGACGAAGTACACGTCGTAGTCGGTGCTGGCCAGCAGATAGGTCGCGACGAAGTTGCTGGCGCGGGCCGGGTTCGCCGACGCACCCACCATCGCCACCGACTTCGTCCGCCTCAACAGCGCCAGCCGCGCGGTGGGCGACGGGTTGACCCACTCCGGTGCCTCGGTGGTGCTCATGGGGCCTCCTTGACCGCTGCCGCGAGCGCCTGGTCGAGGTCCCACAGGATGTCCTCGGGATCCTCGAGTCCGACGCTGACCCGGATCAGGTCCGGCGGCACGCCACCGGCGCGCAGCTGTTCGTCGGTGAGCTGCTGATGGGTCGTCGAACCAGGATGGATGACGAGCGTGCGTGCGTCACCGACGTTGGCGAGATGGCTGCACAGCTCGACCGACTCGATGAACGTCTGCCCCGCTGCCCGCCCACCGCGCACGCCGAAGGCGAACACCGCCCCAGGCCCCTGGGGCAGGTAGCGGGCCGCGCGGTCGTGATGCGGGTGGTCCGGCAGCCCGGCCCACCGCACATAGGACACCCGGGGGTCGGCGGCCAGCCATTCGGCCACCGTGCGAGTGTTCGCCACGTGCGCGTCCATGCGCTGCGGCAACGTCTCGACGCCCTGCAGCAGCAGGAAGGCACTGTGCGGCGACAGCGCGGGACCGATGTCGCGCAGCTGCTCGGAGCGCAGCTTGGTGAGGAAGCCGAACTCCTGGAAGTTGCCCCACCAGCTCAAGCCGCCGTAGGACGGGATGGGCTCGGTCATCACCGGGAACCGGCCGTTGCCCCAGTCGAAGCGGCCGGACTCGACCACCACCCCGCCGAGCGTCGTGCCGTGGCCGCCGATGAACTTCGTCGCGGAGTGGATCACGATGTCCGCGCCGTGCTCGATCGGCCGGCACAGGTACGGGGTGGCCAGCGTGGCGTCGATGACCAGCGGAATCCCGGCGGCATGCGCGACGTCGGCGAGACCGGCGATGTCCGCGATCTCACCCGAGGGGTTGGCGATGACCTCGGCGAACAGCAGCTTCGTGCGGTCGGTGATCGCGGCGGCGAAGTCGGCGGGGTCGTCGCCCGGTACAAACACGGTGTTGATCCCGAACCGGCGCAGCGTCACGTCGAGCTGGGTGACCGTCCCGCCGTACAGACCGGCCGCCGCGACGATCTCGTCACCGGCGGCGGCCAGACATGCGAAGGTCAGGAACTCGGCGGCTTGCCCGCTGGCGGTGGCCACCGCGCCGAGACCGCCCTCCAGGCTCGCCAGCCGCTCTTCGAGCGCGGCGACCGTCGGGTTCGCGATACGGCTGTAGATCGTGCCGTACTTCTGCAGCGCGAACAGGCTGGCGGCGTCCTGGGTGTCTTCGAAGACGAAGCTCGTGGACTGGTAGATCGGCACCGCCCTGGCCCCGGTCGTCGGGTCCGGAGTGGCCCCGGCATGCACTGCCCTGGTCCGGAACCCCCATTGACGGTCAGCCATCAACTCTCCTCAGCCTCACCCTATTACCTATCACATCGGTCTGGTTTCGGCGGCCGACGCGACTCCCGCGACCGGCGTCAGACCGTTGGGGATCTCCTCCGGGCTGACGCCGTACCGGGCACGTACCTTGGCGCGCAGCTCCGGGTCGTTCCTCGGCACCGGTTCGAGGAAGATCTCGTCGAGGTCGGTGAACTCCTCGCGCAGCTCCGCATCGATCCGGACGCAGGCGCGTTCCAGCTGGTCGGACGTGACGTCGTCGGCGAAGTCCAACCGAGCGCAGACCAGCACCTGGTCGGTCCCGGTCATCATGGTCAGCAGATCGACGACGACCTCGACCTCGGGTGCCGACTCCAGCCGGTCCCGGATCGAGGAGACCAGCCGATGGTCGGCCTGCTGACCGGTGAGCAGGCTCATGTTGGTCCTGCCGAGCAGGTAGGCGACCACCATGAGCAGCAGCGCGATCAGCAGCGACGCGATGCCGTCCCACACCGAGGAACCGGTCAGCTGGGTGAGCCCGATGCCGCCGAAGGCGAAGAACAGCCCCAGCAGTGCCGCGCTGTCCTCGTAGAGCACGGTCTTGACCGTCGGGTCGTCCGTGCCGCGCAGGTACGGCAGCAGCGGCAGCTTCTCCTTGGCCTGTTCGTTGCGTACCTGCTTGATGGCCTGGGCCAGGGAGATCGACTCCAGTACCGCCGAGACCGCGAGCACCCCGTACCCGACCAGGACGTTCTTGTGGTCCTCCGGGTGCCCGGTCAGCGTGTGGATGCCCTGGTACAGCGAGAACAGCGCACCGGCGGTGAAAATGGACACAGCGGCGAGCAAGGACCAGAAATAGCGCTCCTTGCCGTAGCCGAACGGATGGCTGGAGTCGGCGGGTTTCGACGAGCGGCGCAGCGCGGTGAGCAGGAACAGCTCGGTGCCGCAGTCGGCGAACGAGTGCGCGGACTCCGACAGCAGAGCCGCACTGCCGGTCACCAACCCGGCCACCACCTTGGCGATCGCCACCGCGAAGTTCGCGCCCAGTGCCAGCAGGACGGTCAGCAGGCTCTCGCCGTGCTCTCCGGAATCCTTGCTCTGTTTCGTCTCATCCGTCATCGCGCCCCAGGCTAATCCCCCGGCGCCGTGCCCGCCGCGCCGTCCAGGTGTTCCCGGAAGAACTCGACGACCCTGCGGTGCGCGTCCTGCGCACTGGGCTCGTGGTGCCCCACCCGCATCGGGGTGTAGGGCCCGACCATCTCCATGATCTTGCCGGGCGCCTTCGAGTAGAACGAGTGGCCGGCGTCGGGATAGACCTTCACGTCGTGCGGGACGCCCAGCTCGACGAGATTCCCGCGCAGCCGCTCCGGGTCCTTCGCTAGCACGAGGTCACGGCCGCCGTAGCTGGCCACCACCGGGCAGGACTGTGGCATCTGTTTCGGTGCGATGCCGTAGAACGGCGCGCTGGCCTGGTACTTCCCGGTCATCGCCAGCAGCAGGGCGAACCCGCCGCCCATGCAGAACCCGATCGCACCCACCCGCTGGTCGTCGACCTGGGGCAGGCTGACCAGGTAGCGGCGAGCGGCTTCGAGGTCGGCCAGCTGCGGGCCCTTGCCCGCCATGATCGTGCGGATGCAGCGGGCGATGCAGATCGGCTTCGGGCCTCGGGAGAACAGGTCCGGGATCAGCACGGTCCAGCCCTCGGACGACAGGTCCCTCGCCACGCTCGCCATCTCGTGGTTCATGCCGAGCGCTTCGTAGATCATCAGCAGCCCGGGGCGTGGACCCTCGTGACCGTCGTCGGTGGTCAGCACGCCGGGCATGTCAAATCCGTCGTCGCATCGGAACGTCACATCGGTCTGCATGGGAGCAGACCCTAGTGGCAGGCGCGGGCCGTTGATCGGGACTTCACCCCTCAGTGACGCGCACCAGACCCTCCTGGACGGTGGTGGCGATGAGTCTGCCGTCCTGGGTGAAGAACCGGCCGGTGGCAAGGCCCCGAGCGCCGGAGGCGACCGGTGAGTAGCACTCGTAGAGGAACCACTCGTCGGCGCGGAAGTCCTGGTGGAACCACATCGCGTGGTCGAGACTGGCCCTGCTGATCTCGTCGTCACGCAGTCCCAGCTCGTGGCGCGCGAGAACGGAGTTGAGCAGCGTGAGGTCCGAGGCGTAGGTCAGCAGGCAGACGTGCAGGAGCTTGTCGTCGGGCAGCGCGCCGTCCGCGCGCATCCACACCCGCAGCGGCTCCTTGGTCGGCACGAAGGTGGGCGACCACACCGGCTCACCGACGTAGCGGATGTCCAGCGGACGAGGCATCTGCTGGAACGGGCTGGCCGGAAGGTCGAGATCGACGATGAGCCGGCCGAACTCCGGTAGCCCGTCGGGTCCCGGCACGCCTTCGGGCATCGGCTCGGTGTGCTCCAGACCCGGCTGGGCGAGCTGGAAGGACGCCGACAAGGAGAAGATCGCCTTGCCGTGCTGGACCGCCATGACCCGCCGCGTCGTGAACGACCGGCCGTCGCGCACCCTCTCGACCTCGTAGACGATCGGGATCGTCGGGTCGCCAGGGCGGATGAAGTAGGCGTGCAGCGAGTGCACCCCCCGGTCCTCGGGCACCGTGCGCCCCGCCGCGACCAGCGCCTGCCCCGCGACCTGCCCACCGAACACCCGGGGCGGTGACTCGGGCGGGCTGACCCCTCGGAACAGGTTGACCTCGATGCGTTCGAGATCAAGCCTGGCCACGAGCTTGTCGAGGATCTGTTGCCCGCGCGGCACACCGTCGGCACCGTGCTGGACGCCAGATTCGGTCTCAGACTGCGTCATGCCCGCAGTCTGCCGTATCCGGTGATCTCGGTCAGGCAGCTGGTCAGGCAGCGTGGTCAGGCGATGTCCTCCTCACCGAGCCGGTGCACCCGGATGAGGTTGGTCGAGCCGACCGTTCCGGGTGGCGAACCCGCCACCACGACCACCAGATCACCTGGCTCCGAGCGGTCGATGCTGAGCATCGAGGAGTCGACCTGCCGGATCATCGCGTCGGTCGAGTCCACCTCGTGGACCAGGAAGGTCTCCGTTCCCCAGGTCAGGGACAGCTGGCTGCGCACGGCCTGCACCGGGGTGAAGGCGAGCAGCGGCAGCTTCGAGTGCAGCCGGGCCAATCTGCGCACGGTGTCGCCGGACTGGGTGAACGCCACCAGCGCTCTGGCGTTGAGGCGCTCGCCGATGTCGCGCGCGGCGTAGGACAGCACACCGCGCTTGGTGCGCGGCACGTGGTTGAGCGGCGGCACACCGAACGACCCGGCCTCGACCGCCTCGATGATCTCCGCCATCGTGCGCACCGTCTTGATCGGATAGCGCCCGACGCTGGTCTCACCGGACAGCATGACCGCGTCGGTCCCATCCAGCACCGCGTTCGCCACGTCCGAGGCCTCGGCCCGCGTCGGGCGGGCGTTGGTGATCATCGAGTCGAGCATCTGGGTCGCCACGATGACCGGCTTGGCGTTCTCCCTGGCGATCTGGATGGCCCGCTTCTGGACCAGCGGGACGTTCTCCAGGGGCAGCTCGACACCCAGGTCGCCCCGGGCGACCATGACGCCGTCGAAGGCGAGCACGATGGCTTCGAGGTTGTCGACGGCCTCGGGCTTCTCCAGCTTGGCGATGACCGGCAGCCGCCCGCCGCCGACCCGGTCCATCACCTGGTGCACCGAGTCGATGTCGGCGGGGCTGCGCACGAAGGACAGCGCCACGAAGTCCACCCGCAGACCGAGGGCGAACTCCAGGTCGGCGACGTCCTTCTCGCTCATCGCCGGAACCGAGACGTTCATGCCGGGAAGCGACAGGCCCTTGTTGTCGCTGACCGTGCCACCTTCGGTGACCTTGCACACGACGTCGAGGCCCTCGACCGCGATGACACGCAGCGCGATCTTCCCGTCGTCGACCAGCAGACGGTCGTCGGGACGCGCGTCGTTGGCCAGACCGGAGTACGTCGTGGACACCCTGTCGTGGGTGCCGGCGACGTTCTCGACGGTGATCCGGACCTCTTCACCGGTGCGCCACTCGACCGGGCCGGCCGCGAACCGGCCGAGCCGAATCTTCGGTCCCTGCAGGTCGGCGAGGATGCCGACCGCGCGGCCTTCGGCGTCGGCCGCCTCTCTGACGAGCTCGTAGACGCGCTTGTGGTCGTCCCGGTCGCCGTGGCTGAAGTTGAGCCTTGCCACGTCCATCCCGGCCTGTACGAGGTCCCGAATTCGCTCCGGACTCGCGGTCGCAGGGCCGAGGGTGCACACAATCTTCGCGCGGCGGTTCACGTGGACGGAGTTTAGCCCTGTCCGGAACCTGTATCGCTACAGCTGGGTGAACGTCAGGGGGTGACGGGGCGGCACAATCCGGATGTGTTCCGCCGTCTCGCACCCTTCGCCACGATGATCCTGATCAGTCTGTACGCGCTGTTCAGCCCTGCTTCCGGGGTGCCGTTCCTGCCCCCGGGATTCGACAAGATCGCGCACTTTTGCCTGTTCGCGGCACTCGCGTTCACGGGTCGTCGCGCAAATATTTGCGCATCGCACTTGGGCGCGTCCCTCGTGGTGTATGCGGTGGTCTCGGAAATCCTGCAGGCCGTTCTGCCGATCAACCGCGACGGTGACGTGTGGGACGCGGCGGTCGACCTGTGCGGAGTGGCGATCGGCCTATGGCTGTTCTCGCGCGCCCGGCGGCGAGATCACCACCGGTCCGGCCACGCGGACGGGTGAGCCAGGGGCTATCTGCGCGGATCCTCGGTCGGGCCGACGTGATCGGTCAGCCATTCCATCAGCGGCGTGAGTGCATGCCACTGCTCGGCGACCGCCCCCGCGAGCTTCGGGCTCAGCATCAGGTCCTCACCCGGCCAGCGTCGCCACGCGTAGATCCCCTTGTGCCGCAGCAACTCCAGGCGGGGATGGTCCGGCGCCACACCGCGCGGCCGGGTCGCCAGCTTGTCACCCGCGATCGTCATGCCGGACTCTTCGAGGACCGCGAGCCGCGTTCGTAGCTCCTCGCCCCGGCGCTCCTCGTCCACCGCGACCCGGTAGCGACGAACCTGGTCACCGGCCATGGAGTAGTACCCGCCGGCGACCATGATTCCGTCGGCGTCGGCCTGCACGTAGTAGCCGCTGACGTATCCACCGCAGTGGGTCTTGTACGGCGTCTTGTCGGCGCTGAACCGCACGTCCCGGTACGGCCGGAAGATCTTGCCGGCGCCGAACTCGGGTTCGAGCTCGGCGAGCAGCGCACGCATCGGTTCACGCACGTGCTCGTCGTAGACCGGTTTGTTGTCGGTCCAGTACGCCTTCGAGTTGTCCGCGATCAACCCGTCGTAGAAGTCGACCAAGCCGTCGCCGAACCCCGCGAAACCCATGTGCGCACGCTAGCCGAACGTGCTCACACCGCGGCCAGGGGCAGCGCCGTCGGGTGGACCGGGGACGGCAGCTGCGAGGCGCCCAACAGGTAGGTGTCCACCGCGTGCGCCACGGCTCGACCCTCCGCGATCGCCCACACGACCAGCGAGGCACCCCGGTGGGCGTCGCCGCACACGAACACGCCGGGCGCCGAGGTCTCCCAGGTCGGGCCGCAGGTCAGGTTTCCGCGCGGCGCGCGTTCCAGACCGAGCCCGCCGAGCAGCGGCATGTCCTCGACGCCGGTGAAGCCGATCGCCAGCAGGGCCAGGTCGCACGGCATCTCGATCACCTCGTCGGACACCGGGACCACCTCCCTGCGCCCCGACTCCCGGTCCTTGCGCACCGTCACCTGCCGCAGATGTACGGCGGTGACCTTCCCGTTCTCGTCGCCGACGAACCGCTCGACGGCGACCTCGAACCGGCGCTCGCCGCCTTCCTCGTGCACCGGGTAGGTGCGCAGGATCCACGGCCAGGTGGGCCACGGCGACAGCTCGGCGTCACGCTCGTCCGGCGGGCGCGGGTACTGGTCCAGCTGGTGCACCGAGGCCGCGCCCTGCCGCAGCGCCGTCCCGTAGCAGTCGGCGGCGGTGTCTCCGCCGCCGATGATCACGACGTGCTTGCCCGCCGCGGACAACGGCGTCGGGCCGTCACCCTCACACTCCCGGTTCGCCGGGACCAGGTGCTCCATCGCCAGGTGCACCCCGGCCAGCTCCCGCCCGGGCACCTCGGGTGCGTCCCTGCCCTGCAGCGCACCGACCGCGAGCACCACCGCGTCGAAGTCCGCGTGCAGCTGCTCGACCGACAGGTCCCTGGCCGCCGGCCCGCCGACCTCGCAGGACGTCACGAACCGGGTGCCCTCGGCTCGCATCTGGGCGAGCCGACGGTCCAGGACCGCCTTCTCCATCTTGAACTCGGGGATGCCGTAGCGCAGCAGTCCGCCGAGCCGGTCGTCGCGCTCGTAGACGGTCACGTCGTGGCCGGCCCGGGTGAGCTGCTGTGCCGCCGCCAGTCCGGCGGGACCGGAGCCGACCACGGCGACCCGCCTGCCGGAGGCCACCCCCGGGTTGCGCGGGACGATCAGGTCCCGGTCCCACGCGATGTCCACGATGCTCTGCTCCACCCGCTTGATCGCCACCGCGCCACCCGCTGCCGGCGTGGAGGCCAGCACGCAGGCCGACTCGCACGGCGCGGGGCACAGCCTGCCGGTGAACTCGGGGAAGTTGTTCGTCGCGTGCAGCCGGTCGCTGGCCGTAGTCCAGTCGTCTCGCCTGACCAGGTCGTTCCACTCCGGGATCAGGTTGCCCAGCGGGCAGCCCGCCGACACC
This sequence comes from Actinospineispora spinosispora DSM 44797, assembly GCF_000429025.1. GTDB lineage: Bacteria > Actinomycetota > Actinomycetes > Mycobacteriales > Pseudonocardiaceae > Pseudonocardia > Pseudonocardia spinosispora. Next base: position 356,022 of record NZ_AUBB01000010.1, on the reverse strand, counting down.
GAATGGCAGAACGGGATGCCGCAGTCCATGCAACGGGCGGCCTGTTCACGGGTCTCATCGGCGGCCTCGGTACGGGTCTGGTCGAGGTAGACCTCGTGCCAGTCGTGCACCCGCTCCGGCTTGGGGCGTTTGGGTGCGTCCGCGCGACGGTAGGTGAGGAAACCGCGGGGGTCAGCCACGAGCGGCCTCCATGATCGCCTCGTCGGGATCCCGGCCTTCGGCTTTGGCCAGCCTGACCGCGTCCAGTGCCCTGCGGTAGTCCCTGGGCATGACCTTGGTGAACGCGACGGACCGACGCGGCCAGTCCCCGAGCAACGAGGCCGCCACGGCGGACCCGGTGAGCTCGAGATGCCTGCTGACGATCTCGTGCAGGAACTGCAGGTCCGGGTCCGTCGGCGCCTCCAGCTCCACCAGCTCCCGGTTGACCCGTGCCCGGTCGAGACCGAGCACGTAGGCGGTGCCGCCGGACATGCCCGCCGCGAAGTTACGGCCGGTCGGTCCGAGCACGACGACGCTGCCACCGGTCATGTACTCGCACGCGTGGTCGCCGACACCCTCGGCCACCGCGAGCGCACCGGAGTTGCGCACGCAGAAGCGCTCCCCGACCATGCCGCGCAGGAAGATCTCCCCGGAGGTCGCGCCGTACCCGATGACGTTGCCGGCGATCACCTGGCGTTCGGCGGCGAACGTCGCCTTCTCCGAGGGCCGGACGATCAGTCGACCGCCGGACAGTCCCTTGCCCACGTAGTCGTTCGCGTCGCCGACGAGCTCGACCGTGATGCCCCGGGGCAGGAACGCGCCGACCGACTGGCCCGCCGACCCGGTGAGCTGGACGTGGATCGTGCCGTCCGGCAGTCCCTGGCCTCCGTAGCGGCGGGTCACCTCGGCGCCGAGCAGGGTTCCGACCGTGCGGTTGACGTTGCGCACCGGCAGTTCGAGACGGACCTGGTGGGCATCCTCCAGCGCGGCTTCGGCGAGCTGGATCAACGTGCGGTCGAGTGCTTTCTCCAGGCCGTGGTCCTGGTCGCGCAGCCGGCGACGGGGCGCGTCCGGGATGTCCGGTACGACGAACAGCGGTGACAGGTCGAGCCCCCGCGACGCCTTCCAGTGTCCGACCGCGGCGTCGGTGTCGAGCAGCTCGGCACGTCCCACGGCGTCGTCCAGGGTTCGGAAGCCCAGCTCGGCCAGGTACTCCCGCACCTCCTCGGCGATGAACCGGAAGAAGTTCTCGACGAACTCGGGTTTGCCGGTGTACCGCGCGCGCAGCTCCGGGTCCTGGGTCGCCACCCCGACCGGGCACGTGTCCAGGTGACAGACGCGCATCATGACGCACCCCGCGACGATCAGCGGCGCGGTGGAGAAGCCGTACTCCTCGGCTCCCAGCAACGCGGCGACGACGACGTCGCGGCCGGTCTTGAGCTGACCGTCGGTCTGCACGGTGATGCGGTCGCGCAACCCGTTGAGCATGAGCGTCTGCTGGGTGTCCGCGAGACCGATCTCCCACGGTGCACCGGTGTGCTTGAGCGAGGTGAGCGCCGCCGCCCCGGTACCTCCGTCGTGCCCGGAGACCAGCACCACGTCGGCGTGCGCCTTCGAGACCCCGGCCGCGACGGTGCCGACGCCGACCGAGGACACCAGCTTCACGTGCACGCGAGCCTCGGAGTTGGCGTTCTTCAGGTCGTGGATGAGCTGTGCGAGGTCTTCGATCGAGTAGATGTCGTGGTGCGGCGGCGGCGAGATCAGACCGACGCCCGCTGTGGAGTGCCTGGTCCTGGCGATCCACGGCCACACCTTGTTCGGCGGCAGCTGGCCGCCCTCCCCCGGCTTCGCGCCCTGCGCCATCTTGATCTGGATGTCGCGCGCGTTGACCAGGTACTCGCTGGTCACCCCGAACCGGCCGGAGGCGACCTGCTTGATCGCGCTGTTGCGGCTGGGGTCGTACAGGCGGTCGATGTCCTCGCCGCCCTCGCCGGTGTTCGATCGGGCACCGAGGTTGTTCATCGCGATGGCGAGGGTTTCGTGCGCCTCGGCGGAGATCGAGCCGTACGACATGGCACCGGTGTTGAACCTGGTCAGGATCGACTCCACGGATTCGACCTCGGCCAGCGGTACCGGCGCACGCCCCTCGGTGCGCAGCCGGAACAGGCCACGCAGGGCGCCACCCTCGGCGGCGAGCCGGTTGCATTCCGCCGTGTACTCACGGAACACGTCACGCTGTCCCGAGCGGGTCGCGTGCTGCAGCAGGAACACCGTCTCCGGGGTGAACAGGTGCAGTTCGCCCTCCCGGCGGTAGGCGTACTCGCCACCCACGTCGAGCCTGCGGTGCACCCGCTCGGTCGGGTTGCGGGGGTAGGCGCGGCGGTGCCGAGCGGCCACCTCTTCGGCGAGGACGTCCAGCCCGACGCCGTCGAGCTGGGACTCGGTGCCGGTGAAGTACTCACCGACCAGCTCCTTCGACAGCCCGATCGCCTCGAACGCCTGCGCGGCGGTGTAGGCGCCGACGGTCGAGATGCCCATCTTGGACATGACCTTGAGCACGCCCTTGACCAGCGCCTTCACGTAGTTCTTGATCGCCACGGGCGCGCTGATCCCGCTGATGTCGCCGCCTGCGATCATGTCCTCGATCGTCTCGAACGCGAGATAGGGGTTGACCGCGGCCGCGCCGAAACCGAGCAGCAGCGCGACGTGGTGCACCTCGCGGCAGTCGCCGCTCTCCACGACCAGCGCGACCCGGACCCGTTCCCGCTCGCGCACCAGATGGTGGTGCACCGCCGAGGTGAGCATGAGCGACGGGATCGGCGCCATCCGGTGGTCGGAGTCGCGGTCGGACAGCACGAGCACCCGCGCGCCGTCGGCGATGGCCTCGGAGGCTTCCCTGCGCACCCGGGCCAGCGCGGTCTCCAGCGCCCGGTCGCCGCCGTCCACCTCGTAGAGCCCGCTGATCACGGCGGTGGCGAACCCGGGGAGGTTGCCGTCGTCGTTGATGTGCAGGATGCGCGCCAGGTCGTCGTTGTCGATCACCGGGTAGGGCAGGCGCAGGTGCCGGCAGGACGCAGGTGTCGGTTCGAGCAGGTTCTGCTCCGGGCCCATCACGCGCGCCACGCAGGTCACGATCTCTTCGCGGATCGCGTCCAGCGGTGGGTTCGTGACCTGGGCGAACAGCTGCGCGAAGTAGTCGTAGAGCAGCCGGGGCCGCTGCGACAGGGCCGCGACCGGGGTGTCGGTGCCCATCGACCCGATCGGCTCGGCGCCCGTCGCCGCCATCGGCGCGAGCAGGATGCGCAGCTCCTCCTCGGTGTAGCCGAAGGTGAGCTGACGGCGCAGCACGGACTCGTGGGTCTGCACGACGTGCTCGCGCGGCGGCAGGCTGCCGACCTCCAGCAGCCCGGCATGGACCCATTCCTCGTAGGGCAGCTCGGAAGCCAGCGACGACTTGATCTCGTGGTCGTCGACGATCCGACCGGCCTCGGTGTCCACCAGGAACATCCGGCCGGGATGCAGCCGTCCCTTGGCGACGACCTCCTCGTCCGGTACGTCGAGCACGCCGGATTCGCTGGCCAGCACGACCCGCCCGTCGGCGAGCTGCCACCAGCGGGCGGGCCGTAGCCCGTTGCGGTCCAGCACGGCGCCGACCAGGGTGCCGTCGGTGAACGTGACGCAGGCGGGGCCGTCCCACGGTTCCATCAGGCTCGCGTGGAACTTGTAGAACGCGCGCTGCGCTTCGTCCATCTCGGTGTGGTTCTCCCACGCCTGCGGGATCATCATCAGCACCGCGTGCGGCAGCGAACGGCCACCGAGGTGGAGCAGTTCGAGCACCTCGTCGAACGACGCCGAGTCGGAACCGCCCTCGGTACAGATCGGCGACAGCCGCGACAGATCGCCGGGAATCTTCTCGCTCGACAACAGCGCTTCCCTGGCCCGCATGCGGTTGCGGTTGCCCCGGATGGTGTTGATCTCGCCGTTGTGCGCGACGTAGCGGAACGGGTGGGCCAGCGGCCAGGACGGGAACGTGTTGGTGGAGAACCGGCTGTGCACCAGCCCGATCGCGCTCTCGAGCCGCTCGTCGGTCAGGTCGGGGAAGAACGCGGGCAGCTGGTGGGTGGTGAGCATGCCCTTGTAGACGAGGGTCCGACAGGACAGCGACGCGATGTAGGTGCCGCAGCCCGCTGCCTGTGACTCCAGCTCGGCGCGCTTGCGCAGGCAGAACGCCAGCCGGTCCAGCTCGATGCCCTGGACCCCGTCGGCGGCGGACACGAACAGCTGGGCGAAGTGCGGCATACACGCCCGCGCGCTGGGCCCGACATCGGCCGCGACGGGCTCCACCGGGAGGTGGCGCCACCCTAGGACGGACAGGCCCTCTTCGACGGCGATGCGCTCGATCAGCTCAACCGCCGTGGCCCGCTGCTCGTCCTCGACGGGAAGAAAAGCCAGCCCGACCGCATAGGCCCCCGGCTCGGGGAGCTCGAAGTCCACCTCGGCGCGCAGCAACAGATCCGGAACCTGCAGGAGGATGCCGGCACCGTCACCGCTCGTGGGTTCGGCACCCGCCGCGCCCCGGTGCTCGAGGTTGGCCAGTGCGGTGAGAGCGTCCCGCACGATGGCGTGGCTCCGACGGCCCAGGGTGTCGGCGACCATCGCGACGCCACACGCATCGTGTTCGGCCGCTGGGTTGTACAGCCCCTGCGCACGCGGTAGGCCAGAGAAGATCACCGCGAGTACCTCCCTCGACGCTGTGTTGTGGACACGTCGGGACACCGGTGGCCCTCGGAGTTCCGAGACTGTAACAGCCCAGAAACGAGCGAGTGCTGTTCTCGCCGGCGTTGGAGGTCAGTCTGAAACTTGGTTAACGATACGTCACATGGACAGGTTTTGTCCCCCTGGCCGTATCTCGTTCAGGCATCGCCTTGACCCGGATCACGGTCCGGCCCGGGGGCACTGTGACGGCCGACGGTGCCCGTCCCCGCCTCTGCCCCGCCGGTCTTGTCCGGGCCTCTACCAGCGGAAACAGTCGCGGGCTCGGGATCACGGACGGCGTCGGCCCCGGCCGACGGCCCAGTCAGCTCCTCGCGAGGTTTGCGCACGAACACCAGGTAGGCCACGGCGGCGACGAACACGACGACGGACACCACGACGTTGATCCTGATGTCGCCGAAGACCCGGGTCGCGGGGTCGGAGCGCATCCGCTCGATCCAGAACCGGCCGGCGGTGTAGCCCGCCACGTACAGCCAGAACGCGCGGCCGTGACCGAGCCGGAACTGGCGGTCCGCCCACACCACGAGCGCTGCGACGAGCAGGTTCCACACGAGCTCGTAGAGGAACGTGGGGTGCACGACCTCGACCGGCGTGTGGTTCGCGGCGATGCCGTTCAGATTGTCCGCGATCGACGTGCCGGGCAGGACCCGGTCGTAGATCTCCAGGCCCCAGGGCTGGGTGGTCGGCCCGCCGTACAGCTCCTGGTTGAAGTAGTTGCCGAGCCGGCCGATGGCCTGCGCGACGACGATGCCCGGGGCCACCGCGTCCGCGAAGAACGGCAGCGGGATGCCCAGGCGCCGGCAGCCGATCCACGCGCCGACCGCGCCGAGTGCGATGGCGCCCCAGATGCCGAGGCCGCCGTTCCACACCTTGAGTGCGTCGATGGGGTGTCCGCCGGGACCGAAGTAGGTCTCCCAGTCGGTCGCCACGTGGTAGAGCCGGCCGCCGATCAGGCCGAACGGCACCGCGAAGACCGACACGTCGAGAACGGCGCCCTTGGGGCCGCCGCGCGCGACGATCCGCCGGTCGCCCCAGGTGACCGCGACGACGATCCCCAGGATGATGAACAGCGCATAGGCCCGGATCGGGATCGGGCCGACATGCCAGACTCCCTGGTCAGGGCTGGGGATGTTGGCCAGTGCGGCGTCTACGAACAGTGGCCGATTCATCGGCGGACCCAGGTTTCCGCTGGGCGTGCCGGCGAACGGCCCTCGTACCTGGCTGCACTCGGGTCGTTCGCCGGTGCGTTCAGCGGGAAGCTGGGCCGTCGAGGGACGGTCACGGTTCGTGGACGTCGCACTGGATACGCGGAGAGCACGTCGTCACCGTACCCGGGCGATTCTGAGGCTCCGGTCGCAGGGTTCAGGCAGGCTGCGCCGCGCGGCGGCGCACTCCGCCCGCCAGTTCCCGGGTTAGCTCACGCAGCTCGTCCTCGCTCCGGCCCGCCGCGCTGACCAGCGCCGATCCGACGATGACGGCGTCGGCGAAGCCCGCGACCGTGGCCGCCTGCTCACCGGATCGGACCCCGAGCCCGAGGCCGATCGGCAGTGTCGTGTGCGGGCGGCAGCGCTCCACCAGCTCGCCGGCGGCGGCGCCGACGGCGTCGCGCGCCCCGGTCACCCCCATCACGGATGCCGCGTAGAGGAATCCACTGCTCGCCTCGGCGGTGCGCGCGATGCGCTCCTCCGTCGACGACGGGGCCACCAGGAAGATGCGGTCCAGACCGTGCTCGGTCGAGGCGGCGATCCATTCGTCGGCCTCGTCCGGGATCAGGTCCGGGGTGATCAGCCCCAGCCCACCCGCCGCGGCCAGGTCGCGCGCGAACGCGTCGACGCCGTAGCGCAGCACCGGGTTGTAGTAGCTCATCACGACGGCCCGGCCGCCCGCTTCGGCGACCCGCTCGACGACGCCGAGCACATCTTTGATGCGGGTGCCGGCGCGCAGCGCGGTCTCGGCGGCCGCCTGGATCGTCGGGCCGTCCAGCACCGGGTCGGAGTAGGGCAGACCGACCTCGACGAGGTCGGCGCCCGAGTCGATGACCGCGTTCAGCAGCCGAGCCGAGTCGTCCACCGTGGGATAACCGGCCGGCAGGTAACCGATCAGTGCGGCCCGGTGCTCGTCACGACACTCGGCGAACAACGTGTCGAGCTCACTCACCGTGGCCCCCCTCTGGTGCTCCGTCGAGCTTCGCCGGATCAACGAGGTTGAACCACCGTGCGGCGGTGTCCACGTCCTTGTCGCCCCGGCCGGACAGGTTGATCAGGATGATCGCGTCGGGCCCGAGCTCACGGCCGAGCCGCAGCGCGCCGGCGATCGCATGCGCGGACTCGATCGCCGGGATGATGCCCTCGGTGCGGGCCAGGAGCGCGAACGCGTCCATCGCCTCGGCATCGGTGATCGACTGGTACTCGGCGCGGCCGATGTCCTTGAGCAGCGCGTGCTCCGGGCCGACGCCCGGGTAGTCCAGGCCGGCGGAGATCGAGTACGACTCCATCGTCTGGCCGTCCTCGTCCTGCAGCAGGTAGGACAACGCGCCGTGCAGTGCGCCGGGGCTGCCCTCGCTCAGCGTGGCACCGTGTCTGCCGGTCGACACCCCGTCGCCGCCCGGCTCGTAGCCGAACAGCCGCACGTCGGCGTCGTCGAGGAAGGCGTGGAAGATTCCGATCGCGTTGGACCCGCCACCGACACAGGCGGCGACCGCGTCCGGCAGACGCCCACACCTGGCCAGCACCTGCTCGCGGGCTTCGAGGCCGATGACCCGGTGGAAGTCACGCACCATCGTGGGGAACGGGTGCGGGCCGGCGACGGTGCCCAGCAGGTAGTGCGTCGAGTCGACGTTGGTCACCCAGTCGCGCAGTGCTTCGTTGATGGCGTCCTTGAGCGTCCGGGAGCCCGTCTTCACGGACACCACCTCGGCACCGAGCAGCCGCATACGAGCGACGTTGAGTGCCTGACGCTCGGTGTCGACCTCGCCCATGTAGACGACGCAGTCGAGGTCGAGCAGCGCGGCGGCGGTGGCCGTGGCCACGCCGTGCTGACCCGCTCCGGTCTCCGCGATCACCCGCGACTTGCCCATACGCTTGGTGAGCAGCGCCTGACCCAGCACGTTATTGATCTTGTGGGAGCCGGTGTGGTTGAGGTCCTCACGCTTGAGCAGCAACCGGGCGCCGCCCGCATGCTCACCCAGCTTCGTCGCGTCCGTCAGCGGCGAGGGGCGGCCCGTGTAGTCGCGCTGCAACCGGTCCAGCTCCGCCAGGAAGACCGGGTCGAGCCGGGCCTTCTCGTACGAGGCGGCCAGCTCGTCCAGTGCGGCGATCAGCGCTTCCGGCACGAACCGGCCACCGTAGCGACCGAAGTGGCCGTGCTCGTCCGGCTCGTGTCCGCTGCGGGTACCGACGCCGGTGCTCGCGGTCGCGCTCATCGGACGGCCCGCGAGCACGAGGGGTGGAAGCCGGCCGCGACCAACTTGGTCACCGCCGTCCTCGGATCGCCACTGGTCACCAGGCCCTCCCCGACAAGTACCGCATCCGCGCCGTAGCCGGCGTAGGTCAACAGATCACCGGGCCCGCGCACGCCCGACTCGGCCACCCGCAGGATGTCACTGGGCAGCCCGGGGGCCAGCCGTGCGAACACCGAACGGTCCACCTCGAGGGTGTGCAGGTTGCGCGCGTTGACGCCGATCAGAGAAGCGCCCGCCTCCAGCGCGCGGTCGGCCTCCTCCTCGTTGTGCACCTCGACGAGCGCGGTCATGCCCAACGACTCGGCGCGATCCAGCAGCGAGGCGAGGACGTTCTGCTCGAGCGCCGCGACGATCAGCAGCACCAGGTCGGCACCGGCAGCGCGCGCCTCGTGGACCTGGTAGGTGCCGACGATGAAGTCCTTGCGCAGGACCGGCACGTCGACGGCGGCTCGGACCGCGACGAGGTCGGCCAGCGAGCCGTTGAACCGACGCTGCTCGGTCAGCACGCTGATCACCCGGGCGCCGCCCGCCGCGTACTGCTCGGCCAGCTCGGCCGGGTCCGCGATCGTCGCCAGCTCACCCTTGGACGGGCTCGCCCGCTTGACCTCCGCGATGACACCGATGCCGGGCTCTCGCAGAACGGCCATCGCGTCGCGCGGGGACGGTGCCGCGAGCGATGCCCGCTTCACCTGTTCGAAGCTCACCGCCGACTCTCGCTGTGCCAGATCCTCGCGAACGCCGTCGAGAATCGACTCCAGAACGCTCACCTGCAGCTCACCGCAGCGCGGCAGGCTCGCGTGCTCCGCTCACTCACGGAGGCGATCCCCCCTTCCGGGACCGGCCGTCGTGGCCGGCAGTCGTGGGTTGACTCCGAGGTGGACCTAAGAGTTGTGCGCCAAGCGCTCCAGTTGGAGCGCCGAACGCCCTCAGCAGGACGCTGTAAGCATGCTAACCGCGTCCGTTCAGCGCTTCGGCCCTGGGTCGGTGCCAGTCGACCGAGCGGTCGGATCGTCCCCGGCATCCAGGGCTTCCCACCAGTCACTGTCCCTGGCAGGAGTCTTGGTCTTGACCGAGGGGGCGGCGTAGCGGCGACCCATTCCGGGCATGTCGCGGGCCCACAAGACGATCGCCACACCGGTCAGGAGCAGCAGGACCCCTACCCCGAGCGGCACCAGCGGAGCAGCGGTCCGAACCGCCGGACCGGCCGGAACCGAGCCGACCGGAGGTGCCTCGGCGGCACCGAACGAGACCGGAACGGGCCCGAGCAACCAGGACGCGGAGAGCCAGCCGACCCAGGCGCCGACGGCTGCTACCACAACGCCGACGATCCGTCGAGCCCACCCCGAGGTCGCCACGAGCGCGGCCACGGCCGCGACCGCCAGCAGCGCTACACCGCCCAGTTCGGGCGCCAGGTCGGCCCCGGTGGCCCGCACCGTGACCGGGCCACGCAGCGAGCCGGTGAACTCGGCGGTGACCCATACGAGCCCGCTGGACACCCACAGCAGAAGGCCGGTGACCAACAGCGCCAGTACGGTGACCGCGAGCCGGCGCGGCGGGCTCAACCCCGATCCGAGCCCGGTGCGGCCAGTGTCTCCGCGGTGGCGATCGCGGACAGGACGGCTCGCGCCTTGTTCAGGGTCTCGGTGTCCTCCGCGACCGGATCGGAGTCGGCGACGATCCCACCGCCCGCCTGGACGTACGCGCGGCCGTCGCGGATCAGCGCGGTGCGGATCGCGATGGCGGTGTCGCCGTTGCCCGCGAAGTCGAGATAACCGACGATGCCGCCGTACAGCCCTCGCCGGGTGGGTTCGAGCTTCTCGATGATCTCCATCGCGCGCGGTTTCGGCGCCCCGGACAGCGTGCCGGCCGGGAAGCACGCGGTGACCGCGTCGAATGCGTTGCGCCCGTCGGCGAGCCGGCCGGTCACGGTCGACACCAGGTGCATGACGTGGCTGTAGCGCTCCACCTGGAAGAAGTTGTGCACCTTCACGGTGCCCGGCTCGCACACCCGCCCGAGGTCGTTGCGACCGAGGTCGACGAGCATGACGTGCTCAGCACGTTCCTTCTCGTCGGTCCGGAGGTCCTTCTCCAGCAGCAGGTCCTCCTCCTCGGTGTCGCCGCGCCACCGGGTGCCCGCGATCGGATGGGTCGTCGCGACACCGTCGCGCACCGTCACGAGCGCTTCCGGGCTGGACCCGACGATGTCGAACCGGCCGCCGTCGGCGTCCTGGAGCCGGAGCAGGTACATGTATGGGCTGGGGTTCGTCGCGCGCAGCACCCGGTAGATCTCCAGCGGGTCGACCGAGGTCTCCGCCTCGAACCGCTGCGAGACGACGACCTGGAACGCCTCCCCCGCCAGGATCTCCTCCTTGGCCGCCTCGACCGCCCCGCAGTGTTCCTCGAGCGTGCGGCGGCGCACGAAGCTCGGCTGCGCCGGTCGGTACACCGCGACCGTCGACGGTGCGGACGCACCGAGCTGCTCGGTCATCCGGTCGAGCCTGGCGACCGCGTCGTCGTAGGCGGCGTCCACCCGGTCCGGGGTGTTGTCCCAGTTCACCGCGTTGGCCAGGAGCGTGACGGTGCCCTCGTGGTGGTCCAGCGCGGCGAGGTCGGTGGCCAGCAACATGACCAGCTCGGGCAGCTTCAGGTCGTCCTGGGCCAGCTCCGGCAGCCGCTCCAGCCTGCGCACCACGTCGTAGCCGAGATAGCCGACCATGCCACCGGTGAGCGGCGGAAGCCCGGCGAACGGCTCGGTCTGCAGCTCCTCGACGCACTCGCGCAGTACCGCGAGCGGATCACCGCCGGTGGACAGCCCGACCGGCGGGTTGCCCATCCAGGTGGCCTCGCCGTCGACCTCGGTGAGCGCGGCGGCGCAGTGCGCCCCGACGAACGACCAGCGCGACCACGATCGACCGTTCTCGGCCGACTCCAGCAGGAACGTCCCCGGGCGGTCGCCCGCCAGCTTCCGGTAGAGCCCGACGGGTGTCTCGTCGTCGGCCAGCAACCGTCGCGCCACCGGGATCACCCGATGGCCGGCGGCCAGCTCGCGGAACTCCTCCCGGGTGGGTGTCACCACACCCAGCTGGCTGGTGCCGGTGTGCACCGAACTCGCAGTCATGCCGTCCATTGTGCCGGGTGTCAAGATGAGGCCGTGAGTGCAGCATCCGAATCCGCCGAAAGGCGTCGAGGCCGACGCCCCAGTGGCGAGGACACCAGGGCGGCCTTGCTGTCCGCGGCGCGGGCCGAGTTCACCGAACGCGGCTACCAGGGGGCCAGGGTGCGCTCGATCGCGACCTCGGCGGGCGTGGACGCGGCGATGGTCAACCACTGGTTCGGGGGCAAGGAAGGCCTGTTCGCGGCGGCACTGGAACTCCCGGTCAACCCGGACGCGCTGTTGTCGCGGCTGCTGGACGGCGATCCGGAAGGAACCGGCGAGCGGATCGTCCGCACTTTCCTCAGTGTGTGGGACGCCCACGACGGCGGCCCGTTCGTGGGCCTGCTGCGCAGCGTCGCCAACCACGACACCGCGGCCCGGATGGTGCGTGAGTTCGTCAGCGAGGTGATCTTCGGGAAGCTCGTCGGGGCGTTCTCGTCGCCGGACGCTGACCTGCGCGCCAGCCTGTGCGGCTCCCAGATGGTCGGTCTCGGGATGGCCCGCTACGTGATCAAACTCGAGCCGCTCGCCTCAGCGGACGTCGACACGCTGGCCGGCGCGATCGGACCGACCCTGCAGCGCTATCTGACCGGCTCGATCGGCTGATCCCCGGCGCCGGTCAGGCGGGCACGGACTCCGAGGCGAGCAGTACCTGCGCGTCGAAGCAGGTGTGGTCGCCGGTGTGGCAGGCGGCACCGGTCTGGTCCACGGTCAGCAGAATGGTGTCGCCGTCGCAGTCCAGACGGACCTCGTGCACGTACTGGGTGTGGCCGGACGTCTCGCCCTTGACCCAGTACTGCTGACGGCTGCGGGAGAAGTAGGTGGCCTTACGCGTGGCGAGGGTGCGGTCCAGTGCCTCGTCGTCCATCCAGGCGACCATCAGCACCTCGCCGGTGCCGTGCTGCTGCGCGACCGCGCACACCAGGCCGTCCTGGTTGCGCTTTAACCGCGCCGCGATCTCCGGCTTCAGACTCATGTGGCACGCTCCTCGCTTGCCGGAGCCTGCTCGGCCCCGACGGTCGTGGTGACCGGAACGGCCTGGTCCCGGGTCAGCTGATCCTGCTCCTCCTCATTCTGCCCTCCCTCGGATCGGGCGGTCGGCACCTCCCCCGGCGTCTGCTGGTCCGGCCCGGACGGCTCGGGCCCTCTGGCCTCGACGGGGCCCTGCTGATCCTCGATCGCGTTCTCCGAGGGCTCCCCACCCGGTTGCTCGTCGACAACGTCCGCGGCGGTGTCAGGGACCGCGACGCCCGTGGAGTCCGCCGAGGAACCTGTGTCGGACGCGGTGACATCGGGGACTGCATCCCCTGAGGTCGCGGCGTGGGCGACGGCGACCTCAGTGGCCTCAGTGGCCTCAGTGGCCTCGGAGACAGCGACCTGGGAGGCGTCGGCGTCAGGAGAAGCGGCGTCAGGAGAAGCGGCGTCAGGGCCGTCGGAGACATCGGAGACGGGAGAAGCGGTGTCGGAGGCCGAGGCGTCGGCAACAGAAGAGTCGGAGGCCGAGACCTCCGTGGCGTCGGAGGCCGAGGCGGCGTCCTCCTCATCGGTGGCCGGCTCGGCAGCGGGTGTCTGGTCGACTGAGGCTTCCTCGCCGGAGGACTCGGCAAGAGGCTCGGTGGCGGGCAACGGGGCGGGTTGCTCCGGCGCTGGTGCCGCGGCCGGTTCACCGCTCGGTTCGGAGATCGGCGGTACCGAGGCGGCGGCCTCCGTCGGTGGCGCCTCGGCGACCTGGGCCGGCTCGACCTCGGCGGCTTCCTGCTCGTCGTCCTCGTCTTCGTAGTCGTAGCCGGCGCCGAGCTGGAACAGCAGCACCAGGCTGTACACGTGCGCGGCGGCCAGCAGACCGGAGGTGACACGGATCAGCTCGGGCCGCCCACCCAACAGCAGCAGCACGTGCGCCAACGCACCGAAGATCGCCAGTCCCTGTGCGACGGGACGCACCGAGTACCAGCCGGACAGCAGAGCGGCCGCGATGGTCAGATCGGCGGCCAGCAACGCCAGGGGCAGCAGGACGTCGGCCTCGCCCCGGTGCATTCGCTGCAACAGCGCGACGCCCACGAACACGATGGCGAGCCCGACCAGCACACCGGCCGCCAGCCGTTCACGCCTGGCGGCCGCGAGAAAACTCACCGCACTTCCACCAGCTCGGCGCGCAGTGCGTCCTTCACCTCACTGATCCGCAGCTGGCCGAAGTGGAAGACGCTGGCGGCGAGCACCGCGTCCGCGCCGGCCCGGACGGCGGGACCGAAGTGCGACAGTTCCCCCGCTCCCCCGCTGGCGATCACCGGTACGTCGACCACCGCGCGGACCGCCGTGATCATCGTCAGGTCGAAGCCCGCTCGGGTCCCGTCGGCGTCCATCGAGTTCAGCAGAATCTCCCCGACGCCGAGCTCCTGGCCGCGTTCGGCCCATTCGACCGCGTCGATCCCGGTGCCGCGCCTGCCACCATGTGTGGTGACCTCCCAGCCGGACCGGGTCGGTGCATCACCCTCGGGCACCCGCCGGGCGTCGACGGACAGCACGATGCACTGCGCACCGAACCGTCGGCTCGCCTCGTGGAGCAGCTCCGGACGGGTGATCGCGGCGGTGTTGATGCTGACCTTGTCGGCACCGGCACGCAGCATCCGGTCGATGTCGTCGGTCGAGCGGATTCCCCCGCCGACGGTCAGCGGGATGAACACCTGCTCCGCGGTGCGCCGCACCACGTCGACCATGGTCGCCCGCTCACCCGAGGACGCGGAGACGTCCAGGAAGGTCAGTTCGTCTGCGCCTTCCCCGTCGTACACACCGGCCATCTCGACCGGGTCGCCCGCGTCCACCAGATCCAGGAAGTTGACCCCCTTCACCACCCGACCCGCATCCACGTCCAGGCAGGGGATCACGCGCACCGCAACGGCCATACGGCCACCCTAAAGGTTGCCCCGAACGGCTGATCCCGCCGGTCGCGGGTGCCCTCCACCGTGGCACAGTTCGGGTGTGGACGAGATCACCAGGCTCGCGGACAGCTCCTACCTGCTGCTGACCACCTTCCGCCGCGACGGAACACCCGTGCCGACCCCGCTGTGGGCCGCGCGCGACGGCGACAGCCTGATCGTCTGGACCGCCGTCGACTCGGGCAAGGTGAAACGCATCCGCCGCGACGGCAACGTCCGGCTTGCCCCCTGCACCGCGCGAGGAGTCCCGACCGGCGCCGACACCGCCGCGCGCGCCGAGCTGATGGACGCCGAAGGCTCGGACCGGGCCCGCAAGCTCATCGTGTCCCGCTACGGCCTGCTGGGCCGCCTCACCGTCTTCGGCAGCACACTGCGCAGAGGCACAGAAGGCACGATCGGTATCCGGCTGAAGCTCTAGAACGGGGGCGGATCGGGGTCGGTGATGGGTTCGCCCCTGGTCGGATAGATGCGGCCGAGTGGGCTCTTCCAGCGGAAGTAACCCGGTCGAGGTTGGGTGACCTTCCAGCCTCCTTTGTGTTTGAGTGCGTGATCGTGTGCGCAGGCGGGTGCCAGGTTGGTTGTGGTGGTGGGCCCGCCGTGCTGGATGTCGTGGGTGTGGTCGAGTTCGGACTGCACCGCTGATCGGCGACAGCCCGGAGCGGTGCAGGTGCGATCCCGAATCTGGGTGTACCGCCGCAGCGCACTCGCCGGATGTCGCCGCCCCGGCTGGGCATCCAACCTCTCTACCCGGTCCCGCTCGCGGAGCCGCTGATACTGGGCGGCGATGTCGGTGATCACCTTCGCCCAGGCTCGGGGTGGGTCTTTGACCAGCCGCGCGAGCATGGTGGCGGGGATCGCCAGTTCCACGATCCCGCCTTCGGCGCGGTAGCCGGGTGGGCCGGTGGCTGGTCGGCGGCGGGTGATGCCTTCGGCGATCAGATAGCCATCGGCGTCGGTGACCACCCACCGCCACTGACCACCATGCTGGCGGGCCGTGGCGCGCCGAGCGACCGACCCCAGAATCGGGCCCCAGCCAGGCAGCTCACCCGGCAGGTTGTTGAGCCCGGCAAGGGTGTCGAGCCGGGCCCGCACCTCGATCCCCGACACCCGCCCCACCATCTCGACCTGCTCTTCAGCGCCGGATTCAATCTCGCCCGGCTCGATGTCGACCGATTCCTCAGCACCCCATGCGGCGTCGACCAGCTCGACATCGGCCGGCTCGGTGTCCGCCCGTTCGGTGTGTGCTGGTTGAGTGGTCGGGGCTGGTGGGGAGGTTTCGGCCAGCAGCGCGGCGACCATCTGAGCGCAGGTCAGATGATGGAACCGCCCATCCAACAACCGCAGGAAGATATCGGCACGCAGCTGATCGATCCGGCCCGGATGCCCCGCACGTTTCGCGGCCAGCGCCAGCTTCGCAATCCGCTCAGTCGCCGCCGCGGCCTCATCCGGTGGCAGGCCGGTCGCGGTGACCGTGGCGGTACCCGCCGAGTCGAGGTAGCCCACCACCATCCGATCAGCCAGGGCCTGCTCGTACTGGTCCTCGGCCCGGTCCGGCTCCACCGTGATGATCAGCTTCAGGATTCGGGCCCGCAGTTGCCCGGTGGTCAACCCTGGCGCGATCGGCAGTATCCGGGCGATCACAGTGGCAGTCAGGTCTTCGGGCAGGCCGGCGAGGTGATGGGTGAACACCATCGCCCGATCCCGGTCGATCAGCCCCGCCACCATCGCCGCATGCACCGCCGGCAACTCCAGGCACAGGATCTGGGCGAAGTCGCATTCGGTCCGCGCCCGGTTCCGCGACAACGTCAAAGCGGCCCGCACCTCATCAGAGGCGTACTGCTCCGACCCCACAACCGAACCACGTTGCACCACCGTGGCGACCGCAGCCGTGTACAGCCCTTCGACATGCGCGCGCTGACGAGAACAGGCCTGCAGCACATCGACGACGTAGTCATCGGACACGGCGTTCATGTCGAGGGCGGAGAGGACAGCACCGAGGACTGGCCCGGCGGGGATACCCGCGAGCCAGGAACCGACCGACACCCCACCCTGCATGCCATCGATCATACGTTCGAACACCGACAAAAACAGGAAATCAGCAGGTCAACCAGCCAACAGACCCCAACCAGCGGCAAACGGTCACAGCCAGAACAAACGCGATCAGACCCACCCCGACCACCCACACAACGCGACCAGAAGAGGGGAGCGCCAAACCCGTCTCCCACCGCGACCACGACGACGCACACCTGATCAACGCCGCTCTCGACGTCCACCACGACGACCCCGAGTTCGGCTACCGCTACATCACTGCCGAACTCACCGGCCAAGGCTGGACGGCCTCACGCAACCGCGTGAACAGGCCCTGCACACTCCAACAGCTCTGCACGCTCCAACAGCTCTGGTCGGTCCACGCCCGCCGCCGCTGGAGCTCTCGCACAGAACTCCGTGTCAACCAGACGCTGGGCAGTCCCGAGAACTAGACAGACCGCTTACGCATCATGTTCATGGCAACCAGACTCACCGGAACCAGATCATCCTGATTGACGAGCTCGATCCGAGTACGCAGGATGCCGCGATCAGGCTTGGTGCGCGACGCCCGGGTCTCCAGGGTCGTAGTACGGAGACGCAACTGGTCACCGGGCCGGACAGGAACGGCCCACCGCAGCTCATCACCCCCTGGCGACGCGAGACTCGCCACCCGGGACAGGTAGTGGTCGGCGAGCAGCCGCATCATCAATCCACAGGAATGCCACCCGCTGGCGATCAACCCGCCGAACGGCCCGGTAGCGGCGAACTCACGGTCGATGTGAATCGGCTGCGGATCGAACTGCTCCGCGTAACGCACGATCTCGTCCTCGCTGACCGACACGTGGCCGTACTCGTACACGGCCCCTTCGGTGTAGTCCTCGAAGTACCGGTCCTCGGGTGGGACGGCGAAGTCGGTGGCGCTGAGTGTCCTGGTGCGCACGGCATGCTGCGTCATACGTCCACCCTGGCACAGCAACAATTCAGCTCACGCGCAACCGTCGTCACACCGTTCAGCTGGCCACCGACTGCGGCACGTCGACCCGCAGACCGGACAGGCACCGAGGCAGCGGCGTGCTGTGCAGCACTCCCAGCCGTTGGGTCGCCCGGGTCAGGGAGACGTACAGCTCGGCCGCGCCGGCCCGGGATCCGTCCAGCATGCGTTCCGGTTCGCACAGCACGACCGCGTCGAACTCCAGGCCCTTCGCGGCGTGCGGGGTGAGCACCGCGACGTCGCGTCCGTCGACGGTCGACGAGGAAAGCCCCGTCGGCAGCAGGGTCCCCGACGGCGCGATGACGGCCACCGTCCCCTCCACCTCATCGGTCAGTTCGCCCAGGGCGCGGCGCACCCCGTCGGCGAGCGTGCCCGGCGCGACCTCGCGTGCCCAGGGCGCCACACCGGTTCGCCGGACCGAGGCCGGCGGACGCAGGCTCGGGTCGACCTCGGCGAGCACCGAGGCCGCGACGTCCATGATGTCGGCGGGCGTGCGGTAGTTGACCGTCAGCTGCCGGTACGCCCAGCGCTCCGGCACGTGCTTGTCCAGCATCGACGACCAGGTCCCGGCTCCGGCGGGAGACTCGCGCTGCGCCAGGTCGCCGACGATCGTCATCGAGCGGGTCGGGCAGCGGCGCATCAGCGCGCGCCAGTCCATCTCGGACAGTTCCTGTGCCTCGTCGACCACGACGTGGCCGTAGGTCCAGTTCCGGTCGGAGGAGGCGCGCTCGGCGAGACTGCGCAGGTCCAGCTCTCCCTGGCGTTCGGCGAGCTGGTCGGCGGCCATCAGGTCGACCGCGCGCAGGACCTCTTCGTCCGGGTCCTCCTCGGTGTCGAGGATCTCCAGCACGCCCTCGGCGTAGTCGAGCTCCTCGGGGTCCACCGGCGGCTCCTCGTCGTCGTCCTCGGCGGAGATGAGGTAGTCGGCGGAGTAGTCGGCAGGCCCTTCCTCGGTCCCGTCGGAGCCGAGCATGTCGACCGCCTCGTCCAGCAGCGGGACGTCGGAGACCGTCCAGGCGCGGCCGTTCTCCCGGTACAGCGCCTCACGATCGTCGGAGGACAGCATCGTCGTGGCGACCTCGAGCCGGTCCCGTGAGCTGAACAGCTCGGCGAGCAGCCGCTGTGGCGTGAGCATCGGCCACAGCTCGTCCAGCTCCGCGGCGAGCGCGATGCTGCCGGAGAGCTCGGCACGGACGTCGGCGGTGAGGTTCTCGGCGAGCCCGTCGTCCTCCTCCGCCTCACCCAGCTCCGCGGCGACCTCGACGGCCATCGGGTCGGGCTGTTCGGGGTTCAGCCAGCCGGCGCCGATCTTCGCCACCGCGCGCAACGTCAGCGCCTCGATCACGTGATGGTCGAACACCGCGCGGGCCTGGTTGTGCACGAGACGGCTGGCGCGTGCCGCGTCCCTGGCCAGCGTGCCGATCTCGGCGTCCAACCACAGGGTCACGTCGTCGAGCTCGATCTCGATCGGATCGTCGTCGTGCGGGATCCGCTGGCGGTCCAGCACCGCTGCCTCCAGCACCTCGACCATGACCTCGCTGCCCTTGATCCGCGCGGCGTCCTGGCCGTCCTGACGTGCCGTGCGCACGCCGGGCATCAGCGTCCCGAGGGTCGTGAACACCACGTCGGTCTCGCCGAGCGCGGGCAACACGCCGCTCACGTAGTCGAGGAACCCGGGGTTGGGGCCGACCAGCAGCACACCGCGCCGGGCCATGCGCTCGCGGTGCTCGTAGAGCAGGTAGGCGACGCGGTGCAGCGCGACGGCGGTCTTCCCGGTGCCCGGGCCGCCCTCCACGACCACGACGCCCGTCGATCCGAGCCGGATCACCTCGTCCTGCGCCGCCTGGATGGTCGCGACGATGTCTCGCATGCCGTCGCTGCGAGCCTCGCTGATCGCGGCCAGCAGCGCCGCGTCCGAACCGTCGTCCTCGCCGGAGGCGTTGTCGCCGAACCGTTCGTCGGCGAAGTCGACGAGCGCGCGGCCCCGGGTGCGGAACCGGCGGCGACGGGAGATGCCTTCCGGGTTCGCACCCGTGGCCGTGTAGAACGGTCGCGCCACCGGCGCCCGCCAGTCGATCAGCAGCGAGCGGCTGACGTCGACCTCGGTCGACTCGGCCTGCTCCGGGCTGTTCGCGGTGTCGTCCTTCGACAGGCCGATGCGACCGACGTGCAACGGGCCGTCGCGCTCGGTGTCGATCCGGCCGAAGCACAGCCCGCTGTCCGCGACCCGCAGCCTGCGCTTGCGATCCGACCAGGTGTCCACGGCCGCGTCCCGCAGCCAGCGAGCTTCGAGGCTGGTCTCACCGCTGTCCTGCAGCGCGGCGTCCAATGCCTTCGACACCCACACCCGTTCGGCGTCCAACCGCTTGTACAGGCCGACCAGGTAAGTCTGCTCTTCGCGCAGTTCTCCTTCATGGCGAGACACCGCATGACGAGACGACTCATGATGAGAGTTGGACAACAAAACCCCGCATCCGCTATAATTCGCGCCGAATTTCGTCGGCTCTCTCAATCGTCAATAATAGCGGGCGAAATGCGCCGGCGTTTCCACGCCGAAGCCGGGACCTCTCAGCTCTGCGCCACCGCGGTCAACGCCTCGGGAAGCGTGAACCGGCCCGCGTACAGCGCCTTGCCGACGATCGAGCCCTCGACGCCCTCTCCCACCAGCCCGGCGAGCGCCACCAGGTCCGCGACCGTGGATACGCCACCGGAGGCGATCACCGGCGCATCGGTGGCCTTGCAGACATCACGGAGCAGCTCGAGGTTCGGCCCGCGCAACGTGCCGTCCTTGCTGACGTCGGTGACGACGTAGCGGGCACAACCGTCGGCGTCCAACCGCGCGAGGGTCTCCCACAGGTCACCGCCGTCGGTGGTCCACCCACGCGCGGCGAGCCGGTGCCCCTGCTCGGTGATCCGCACGTCGAGACCGACAGCGACCCGGTCGCCGTGCTCGGCGATCGCCTTCGCGCACCACGTCGGGTCCTCCAACGCCGCGGTACCGAGGTTCACCCGCGCACAACCGGTGCTCAGTGCCCTGGCCAGCGACTCGTCGTCGCGGATACCACCGGACAGCTCGACCGCGACGTCCAGCCGGCCGACGACCTCGGCGAGCAGCTCGGCGTTCGAGCCACGACCGAAGGCTGCGTCCAGGTCGACGAGATGCACCCATTCTGCGCCGTCTCGCTGCCAGGCCAGCGCGGCGTCCAACGGGTTGCCGTAATCGGTCTCGGTCCCGGCAGCGCCCTGGACCAACCGGACGGCCTGACCATCGGCCACGTCCACGGCCGGCAGAAGTACGAAGCTCACAGGCCAGCAGCGTAGTAGTTGCCCTGTCGCCGCTGCACAGGGCGGGGTGACCGTCGCGCGAGGCGGGTCAGCCGACGACCTCGCGCAGCCAGTTCCGCAGCACCGCGGCACCCGCGTCGCCGGACTTCTCCGGGTGGAACTGGGTCGCCATCAGCGTCCCGTTCTCCACCGCCGCCACGAAGTCCTCACCGTGGTTGGCCCAGGTGACCTTCGGCGCCTGGAACGGTTCCTCCGCGACGAGCTGCCACGTGCGCACCGCGAAGGAGTGGACGAAGTAGAACCGCGTGTCCTCGTCGAGACCCGCGAACAAGGTCGAACCGGCAGGTACCCGAACCGTGTTCCAGCCCATGTGCGGCAGGACGTCCGCGTGCAGCCGCTCGACCGTGCCCGGCCACTGACCACACCCTTCGGTGCGCTCGCCGTGCTCGACGCCGAGGTCGAACAGCACCTGCATACCCACACAGATACCGAGGACCGGCCTGCCACCGGACAGCCGCTGATCGATGATCTTGTCGCCACCGACGGCGCGGATGCCCTCCATGCACGCGGCGAACGCACCGACACCCGGGACCACCAGTCCGTCGGCGTTGAGCGCCTCGTCGGCGTCGGCGGTCACCCGAACGTCCGCGCCGACGCGTTGCAGAGCCCGCTCGGCGGACCGCAGATTGCCCGACCCGTAGTCCAGAACAACGATCACGTGGTCAGTTTACGCATCCGGATCTACAGGACGCCCTTGGTCGAAGGGATGCCGGTGATGCGGTCGTCGGGAGCCGCCGCGGCGCGCAAGGCCCTGCCCAGCGCCTTGAACTCGGCCTCGGTGATGTGGTGCGGGTCGCGGCCGCCGAGTACCCGCACGTGCAGCGCCAGCTCCGCGTGGAAGGCGATCGATTCGAAGACGTGCCGGTTGAGGACCGTCGGATAGTGCCCGCCGACCACGAAACCGGCCATGCTCTCCGGCTCGCCGGTGTGCACGCAGTACGGACGGCCCGAGACGTCGATCACGGCCTGCGCCAGCGACTCGTCCATCGGAATCCAGGCGTCGCCGAAGCGACGGATGCCCGCCTTGTCACCGAGTGCCTGGCGCAGTGCCTGTCCGAACACGATCGACACGTCCTCGACCGTGTGGTGGACGTCGACCTCGATGTCGCCGGTCGCGCGTACCACGAGGTCGAGCGCCCCGTGCTTGCCCACTGCGGTGAGCATGTGGTCGAAGAACGGAACCCCGGTCCCGATCTCGGTGTGCCCGGTCCCGTCGAGGTCCAGCTCGACGAGAACCTTCGACTCCTTGGTGATCCGTTCAACCCGACCGGTCCGGCTCACTGTGCGATCTCCTTAGCAGCCTGCAGAAACACGTCGTTCTCCTCCGGCCTGCCGATGGTCACGCGCAGGTGGGCCGAGATACCGACGTCTCGGATCAGCACACCGCGGTCCAGGAAGGCCTGCCAGCTCGCGTGGGCGTCCTCGAAGACGCCGAACAACACGAAATTCGAGTCACTGGCAATTACTCGATACCCCATGGCGGCCAGCTCGGCAACCACTCGTTCCCGTTCGGCGCGCAACAACGCGACGGAACCGAGTGTCGCGTCGGCGTGTCGCAGCGCCACCCGCGCGGCGGCCTGGGTGAGCGCTGACAGGTGGTACGGCAGCCGGACCAGCTGCAACGCGTCGACGACGGCAGGTGCGGCGGCGAGATAGCCGAGCCTGCCCCCGGCGAAGGCGAACGCTTTACTCATGGTGCGGCTGATAATCAGTTTGTGGCTGTACTCACCGAGTAGACCGACGGCACTGGGCCGATCGGAGAACTCCACGTACGCCTCGTCGACGACGATCATCCCGGGCGCGGCCTCGACCAGCCGGGCCAGGTCGTCCGGCTCTATCGAACCGCCCGTCGGGTTGTTCGGACTGGTCACGAACACCACATCGGGGGCATGTTCGACCACGAGCTTCGCCGCGGCGGGCGCGTCCAGGGTGAAGTCGTCCCTGCGCGGGGTCGGTACCCATTCGGTGCGGGTGCCGGAGGCGATGATCGGGTGCATCGAGTACGACGGCTCGAAGCCCAGCGCCGAGCGCCCCGGACCGCCGAAGGCCTGCAGGATCTGCTGCAGGATCTCGTTGCTGCCGTTGGCCGCCCACACGTTGGCCGTGTCCACCGCCACCCCGGTGACCCGGGTGAGGTAGGCGGCGAGATCAGTCCGCAGCGCGACGGCGTCACGGTCCGGGTAACGGTGCAGCTGCGCCGCCACCGTCCGTGCCTCCTCGGCCAGCTCGGCGACCAGCTCGGGCGGCGGCGGGTAGGGGTTCTCGTTGGTGTTGAGCCGTACGGCGACGTCGAGCTGCGGCGCGCCGTACGGTGTGCGGCCGCGCAGGTCGTCGCGCAGCGGCAACGAGTCGAGCGTGACCTCCGAACCGATCGCGCTCATCGGCCGAACCTCGCGCTGACCGCCTGACCGTGCGCGGGCAGGTCCTCGGCGTCGGCGAGCGTGACGACGCGGTCGGCCACCTCGCGTAGCGCCTCCTCGGTGTACTCGATGACGTGGATGCCGCGCAGGAAGGTCTGCACGCTCAACCCTCCCGAGTGGCGTGCGCAGCCGCCGGTGGGCAGCACGTGGTTGGACCCGGCGCAGTAGTCACCGAGTGACACCGGCGCCCACGGTCCGACGAAGATCGCACCCGCGTTGCGCACCCGCCGGGCCACCGCCGAAGCGTCCTCGGTCTGGATCTCCAGGTGCTCGGCGGCGTAGGCATCGACCACCCGCAGGCCGTCGTCGACACCGGCGACGAGCACGGTGCCGGACTGCCTGCCGGTCAGCGCGGTGCGGATCCGTTCCGTGTGCTTGGTGGCCGCGACCTGCTTGTCCAGCTCGGCGTCGACCGCGTCGGCCAGCTCGGTCGAGTCGGTGACCAGCACCGATGCCGCCTGCGGGTCGTGTTCGGCCTGGCTGATCAGGTCGGCCGCCACGTGCACCGGATCGGCTGTGTGGTCCGCGAGAATCGCGATCTCGGTGGGGCCCGCCTCGGCGTCGATCCCGATCAGGCCGCGCAGCAGACGCTTCGCCGCGGTCGTGTAGATGTTGCCGGGCCCGGTCACCACGTCGACCGGTTCGAGGTCGGCACCATCGGTGTCGACACCGCCGTAACCCAGCAGCGCGACCGCCTGTGCGCCGCCGACCGCCCAAACCTCGTCCACATCGAGCATCGCGGCGGCGGCCAGGATCGACGGGTGCGGCAGGCCACCGAACTCCGACTGCGGAGGTGAACACACGACCAGCGACTCGACGCCGGCGGCCTGCGCGGGTACGACGTTCATCACGACGCTGGACGGGTACACGGCGAGCCCGCCCGGTGCGTACAGCCCGACCCTGTGGACCGGCACGAACCGTTCGGTGACGGTGCCGCCCTCGGTCACCTTCGTGACCGTCTCGCTACGCCGCTGGTCGTCGTGCACCAGCCGCGCGCGGTCGATCGAGGTCTGCAGCGCGTCGCGCACCGAGGGGTCCAGCTCGCGCAGTGCCCGGCTCAGCTCCGCCTCGGGTACCCGCACCCGCTCGGGCCGGACCTTGTCGAACTTCTCCGCGAGATCCAGCACGGCGGGCACGCCACGCTCGGCCACGTCCGCGACGATCGGGCGCACCCGCTCGAGCACCGCATCGACGTCCACTTCGGCCCGAGGAAGAAGTGCTCGCAACGCGGCCGTAGCAGGCACGCCCTCACGTAGATCGGTCCGAGTCAGCATCCTCTAATTCTAGTGCCGGGGGAACGAGGTTCCTTGCCCGGATCCGGTGGCCAGGGCAGCGCAGCGGGTCATGTGATGGGCACGGCCCGATACCGCTGTTGTATCGGGCCGTACCGACAACGCGGCGGGGCGCCTGCCTGGGCGCCGGAGGCGGGTAAGACGACCTCGTTCCCCGGCACTAGGAACCCGGGTCCGCCAGACTCCGGATCACGGGTCGCCGCCGACCTCCGGGCCGATGTAGCCGGGGCGGGACGAGTCGTCCATCCCGACCTCGTACTTGATCTTGCTGTTCAGCTTGTTGCCACTGATCTTGGCGCCGGTCGACTTGTTCTGCAGTGCGAAGGCCTTGTCCAAGCCGTCGCCGACGATGTCGTTGTTGGTGACGGTCAGCTTCTGCGTGTCGTCGATCTGCAGCGCCTGGGACGCGCGGTTCTGGCAGTAGTTGTTGCTGAAGGTGATGTTCGAGGTGGCGCCGATGCCGCTGCCGTCGCCAGCGACGCTGTTCGGCCCCTCCACGATCAGACACATGTTGGAGATGTCTTCGCACCGGTTGTTGTCGATCAGGACGTTCTGGCTGGCCACGTGATCGGCGTCGGTGGCGAAGGTCTGCATGCAGTCCGCGTGCGCCTTCTGCGGCCCGGGGATCGTGTTGCGCATGGTGTTGTGCTTGATGGTGATGTTCGAGCCCCAGAACCGGACCGCGTCACCGTCGTCGCCGCGCGGGCTGATCGACGTGGAGTTCTCCAAGGTGATGTTGTTGCCGTCCAGCGAGATGCCGGGCGCGGCCGGGTTCACCGCGTTGATGCCGGAGACGACGATGTTGTCGCCCTCGACGGTCACGCCCTTCACCAGTGCCTTGCCACCACCGAGGATCTTGATCGGGGCCTGCGGCGTCCCGGACTGCTGGATGACCGCGCGGGTGTCGCTGATGTCACCCTGCAGGCACACCACGTCACCGGGAGCCGCGGACCGCAGCGCCTGGGTCATGCCGGCACCGTCGATCACGTTGTCGGTGCATCCCGAGGGAGCCGGCAGCGGGCGGATGGCACCCTTGCCGTCCGGGGACGTTGCGGTGACCGGTTGCGCGGGCCCGCTCGGACGCACGACGGGCGGCGCACCGCCGCAGGCCGCGAGAGTGACCGCGACACAGACCAGCCCTACGGCCAGCGACAGTCGACGCGGCCAGCGCGGCAGCGTAAATGACTTCATAGACGTCCCTTTAGGAGAATTCAGCCCGATTGAGGACGGGTGCAGTAAGACATCGCTGTATCGCGTCCTGAGAAGTGCTCGTCGGCGACTTTACTCGTCAATCGAGAAGCTGATATCGCGGCTACCCCACGGCCGGGAAATCCGGTCCGCCCATACCGACAGCAGCGGTTCGTCGTGGCTCACCGCGAGTGCGCCCGCCCCGGTGTCGGT
Organism: Actinospineispora spinosispora DSM 44797; assembly: GCF_000429025.1. Lineage (GTDB taxonomy): Bacteria > Actinomycetota > Actinomycetes > Mycobacteriales > Pseudonocardiaceae > Pseudonocardia > Pseudonocardia spinosispora. The sequence goes on along the minus strand of NZ_AUBB01000010.1, from coordinate 330,246 downwards.
GACGTAGTCGAGCACGACCCGCACCAGGGACGCGGTGGTGGACGCGTCGAGCATCGCGGTCATCTCGTCGCACAGCAGGTACCTCGGACGCAGGATCATGGCCCTGGCCAGGCACGCCCGCTGCAGCTGGCCCTCGCTCACCTCGTGCGGGCGGCGGCTCAGCAGCTCTGCGGTCAGCCCGACGCGGGTCACCACCTCGGCCACCGGATCGGCTGTCGACGCCTGCCCCGAGGCGAGGAGCGGCTCGGCTACGAGCTCGCGCAGCGTCAGCCGGGGGTCGACCGAGCGCCGGGGTTGTTGGAACACGACCCCGATACGCGTGCGGGCTCGCTGAGAAACCTGATAACGGGAACCGAGAATCTGCTCACCATCCAGCTTCACCGTCCCCGACCACGGTTGGTGCAGCAGCGCGAGCACCCTGACCAGTGTGGATTTCCCGCAGCCACTCGCACCGGCGATACCGAGAACCTCTCCGGGCCGCAGCTCGATGTCAATCCCGTCCACTACGGGTTCACCCCGGCGGTAACCCGCGACGAGCCGCTCACCGCGCAACCCCGTCACACCGGCACCTCGCGACACGCAACGGCGCGTTCCCCGTGCCGGCTCAGCTCGACCGTGTCCGTGCAGTGCTCGGTGGCCGGGCAGCGCGGACGGAACGCGCAGCCCGGCGGCAGGTCGGTGAGCTCGGGAGGTTCGCCCGGGATCGGCACGAACCCCCCGTCGGGCAGCGCACCGAGCAGACCCTGCGTGTAGGGATGCCACGGCCGCGCGAAGAGCTCCTCGGCGGGGCCCGACTCGACGAGGCGGCTCGCGTACATCACCGCCAGGTCGTCGGCGACCCGACGCACGGCACGCAGGTCGTGCGTGACCATGAGCACGGCGTGCCCAGATGCCGCGAGGCCGGCGAGCAGCTCCACTGTGAGATCGACGAGGTCGCGGTCGAGCCCGGCCGTCGGTTCGTCGGCGAGGATCACCTTCGGCTCACCGGCCAGCGCCATCGCCACCCCGACCCGCTGCGCCATGCCGCCGGACAGCTCGTGCGGGAACTTCGCCAGCGCCGAGGGAGCCAGCCCGACCCGTCGGATGCCGGCGACCGAAGCCGCGTCGGCGTCGGTTCCGGGCCTGAGCACCGAGATCGCTTCCCGCAGCTGGGCGCCGACCGTCCGTACCGGTGTGAGGTATGTCGCCGCCGACTGCGGGACCAGCCCGATCGAGCGGCCGCGCACCCGGTCACGCAGGACTTTCTCCGGCGCGGTGGTGAGCTCGACGTCCGTCTCGCCGCGCAGCCACGCCGCGCCCCGTACGTCGGCGTTCGCCGGTAGCAGCCCCATGAGCGTGGTCGCCAGGACGGACTTCCCGCAGCCCGACTCGCCGACCAGCGCGAACAGCCGTCCGGCACGTAGTGCGAACGACACGTCGGACACCGCTGACACGACCGAGCCCCGCCGAGAGGAACCCAGCCGGAACCGCACCGACAGGCGATCGGCCTCGAGCACGACCGTCACAGCGCCAGCTCCGACCGTCGACGCGGCACGCTGCGGTCCCGCCACCACGCCGCGACGCCGGCGACCGCCAGCACCGTGGCGATCAGCAGCGCGGACGGCAGAACCACCACCCACCACGAACCGAGCAGCACCTCACGTCTCGCCTCACCCAGGATGTTGCCGATGCTCGCCAGATGCGGCGGCAGTCCGAGCCCGAGGAAGCTCAGCGCGGTCTCGTGCCACACCGCGTGCGGCAGCAGCAGCACCGAGGACAGCGCGGCCTGTGGGATCACCGCCGGCATCAGGTGGCGCCGCAGCACGCGGCCACGCGAGGCGCCGCCGGAGATGGCCGCGTCGATGTAGGGCCGGTCCCGCAGCGACAGCACCTCCGCGCGCACGATCCGGGCCACCCCGGTCCAGTGGGTGAGCGCGATGGACGCGATGACCGCGAGCACCGAGCCCCGGTACAGCGACACGATCACGATGCCGAGCAGCAGGTGGGGCACCGCGTTGATCGTGTCGACGACGCGCATGAGCACCCGGTCGGTCCAGCCACCGAGCACCCCTGACGCCGCCCCGAAGATCACCCCGACCAGTGTGGAGACCACCGCGCAGACCGCGGCGACGAGCAGCGAGATCCGTAGACCGACGAGCGAACGCAAGAACAGGTCGCGGCCGGCCGCGTCGGTACCGAATGGGTGCGCGAGCTCTGGTGGCCGTCTGAGCTGGGCATAGTCGATCAGCCGCTGGTCGAACTCGGCCAGCCACGGGACGAACACCGCCGCCGCGACGAGCAACGCCAGCCCCCACGTGCCCGCGACCAACCGTGCCCTGGCCCTACCGGCGCCCCAACGGCCCCTCGGGGTTCCCGCTCTCGGCCGACCGGCCGGCCGCCACGCGATGCCGGGTCCGGGCAGCTCAACCATCGGCCACCACTCTCGGGTCGGCGAGCACGACGGCGACGTCCGCGAACAGCGAGCCGACCAGCACCGCGGCGGTGGCCAGTACGGCGAGCGCGGCCATCATCGGGAAGTCCACCGCGAGCGCGGCGGTCACCACGGCCTCGGCGATGCCCGGCCAGGAGAACACCTCTTCGACGAGCACCGCACCGGTCACCAGCTCCGGGATGCGCGCGCCGAGCAGCGTGACGAACGGCAGCAGCGCGGTGGGCAGCGCGTGACGCAGCATCACCCGCCACTCGGGAAGCCCGCGCGCCCGCGCACCGGTCACGTGCTCCTCGGCGAGCGCGGTGAGCAGCGACGCGCGCAGGTGCAGCACCAGCCAGGGCATCTGGGACACGGCCAGCACGAGGGCAGGCAGGACCAGGTGTCTGCTCACCTGCCCGGCCGTCGGGGCGGCACCGGCATCGGTGAGCCCCGCGACCGGCAACCAGGACAGACCGAGCGCGAACACCGCGATCGCGCCCAGCCCCAGCATGAACGACGGAATGCCCTCCAGCGCATGCCCGATCGCGGTCACCACCCGGTCCAGCCAGCCGCCCTGGCGCCACGCCGCGGCGACGCCGAGCACGGCGGCGAGCACCACCGCGACCACGAGGGCGACGCTGACCAGCAGCAGGGTCCACGGCAGCCGTTCCGCGAGCACCTCGGCGACCGGCTGCCGGAAGGACCGGCTGATCCCCAGGTCGCCGCTGAGCAGACCACCGAGCCACCTGCCGAGCTGGGTGAACACCGAGTCGTCCATGCCCAGCAGCGTCCTGGTCGCGGCCAGCTCCTGCTCGGTCGCGCGGAACACGTCCACGCCGTAGTACTGGTAGATCGGCTTGAACGGCGACGCTGCACCGAGCAGGAACACCCCGACCGCGACGACCAGCAGCACCGGGACGGCGAGGACGAGGCGGCGCAGCGCCAGCCGCACGGCGGCACGGCGTCTCTCCGGAGCGATCACCGCGTGGGCGTCCAGTCCTCGACGTTCCACCACGGCCCCCAGGTGGTTCCGTGCGTGTGCGGCTCGACGACTTCCTGGTAGCCCGACCACCGGTCACGGGTCACGTAGGAGTGGTCGAGGAACACCAGGAAGACGAAGCCGGGCGCCGCGACGTAGGCACGCTGCATGGTCCTCAGCTCGGCGGCCCGGGTTGCGGGGTCGGTCGCTCGGCGGGCGGCGTCGAGAGCCGCGTCCACCTCCGCGTTGTGGTAGCTGCCCGGGTTGTTGAACCCGTCGCCGGAGTAGGAGGAGTGCAGCAGCGGGTAGCTCACGATCTCCGGGTCGAACGGGTTGCCGCCACCCAGCACCAGCGCGTCCGTGCCCATCCTCGGCTCGATCGCCTCCCAGCCGAGACCGGCCAGCTCGACGTCGATCCCGACACCTCGTGCGTCCGAGGTGAACGCCTGGGCCAGGTCCTTGCGGATCGAGTCGCTCGCCGAGTACATCAGCGTGAACCGGGCCGGCATGCCGCCGCGCGCCCGGGTCCCGTCCGGCCCCCGGACCCAGCCCGCCGCGTCGAGGATCCGAGCGGCCTCCGCGGGGTCGAAGCGGAACGTGGCCGTCGGCTCGACGTACTCCGACAGCACCGGCGGGATCGGGGTGGCCGCCGGCGCCCCGTGCCCGGCCATCAGCGCGTCGATCATCCCCTGCCGGTTGACCGCGTGGTTGAGCGCGAGCCGGATCGCCGGGTCGGCGGTCACCGGGTTGGCGCTGGGCAGTGTGATCGTGCGGTAGTCCGCCGTCCGGTGGTGCAGCACGCGGTAGCCCTGACCGGTGAAGGTCTCGGCGAGCGCGGGCGGCAGCACCGTGCCGTCGAACTCCCCGGAGTGCATCCGCTGCGCCCTGGTGTTGTCGTCGATCGCGAACACCACGGTCAACCTGCTGACCTTCGGCGCCCCGCCCCAGTAGTCGGGGTTCCCGGTGAGCACCATGCTGGAGCCCCTGCGCCATTCACCGAGCCGGTAGGGCCCGGTGCCGACCGGGTGTGTGTTGACCGATGAGGACACCAGCGGGCCGCCGCCGGCGAACGACTCGGCGGGCAGGATGCCCATCGTGAGCCTGCTGGGGAACGTCGCGGACGGCTCGCCCAGGTCGAACCTGACCGTGCGCGGATCGAGGGCCGCGACGGAGGCCAGCATGCGGATGTCGGACCGCACGGTGGAGCCGGACGCCGGGTCGAGCAGCGTCCGGTAGGTGGCGGCCACGTCGTCGGCGTCGAACGTCGTGCCGTCGTGGAAGCGCACCCCCTGGCGCAGCGTGACCGTCCAGGACCGCTGGTCGGGCGAGGCGACCGGCAGCCGGTCGGCGAGCGCGGGGACCAGCCTGCGCTGCGCGTCGTAGCCCAGGAGGCCGTCGAAGAGCTTCGACGCGCCCTCCTGGGCGTAGCCGAGCAGTGGGTTCAGCGTCTCAGGTTCGTAGCCGTCGGCCAGCACCATCGAGGTGCCGTCCGAGCCGCCCGGTTCCGCCGCGCCCGGTGTCTCGGTGGGGGCCGAGCAGGCGACCGCTCCCGCCGCGAGCGCCGACACGATCACTGTCCAGGCACGACGCGGCATGCTGAGACGCTAAGCAGTGCTGCATCAGATTGGCAATAGCCAGTGACTATTCAGAGATCAGGTCGAGCCCGAGATCCAGAGCCACCACCGAGTGCGTCAGCACGCCGGCCGACAGGAACTCGACCCCCGCCACCGCGTAGGACCGCGCGACCTCCAGGGACATCCCGCCGGACACCTCGAACTTGGTCCGTGCACCCACCGCGGCCCTGCGCCGGACCGCCGAGGCGCACTGGTCCGGAGTGAAGTTGTCCAGCAGGACCAGCTCGGCCCCGGCGGCGAGCGCCTCGTCCAGCTGGGCCAGCGTGTCGACCTCGACCTCACACGTCAGGTCCGGAGCCGCCGCGCGCGCGGCCTTCAGCGCCGCGGTCACCGATCCGGCGGCCACCACGTGGTTGTCCTTGATCAGGATCGCGTCGCCGAGCCCGAGCCGGTGGTTGGTCCCTCCCCCGCACCGCACCGCGTACTTCTGCAGCAGCCGCAGGCCGGGCAGCGTCTTGCGGGTGTCGAGAATCTGGGTGCCGGTGCCGGAGACGGCCTCCACCCAGGCGCTGGTCACTGTGGCGATCCCGGACAGGTGGCACAGCAGGTTCAGGGCGGTCCGTTCGGCGGTGAGCAGACCGCGCACCGGACCGCGCACCCGCAGCGCGGGCTCCCCTGGCACCAGCCGGTCGCCGTCGGCCAGCTGGTCGAGCACCTGGTAGCCGCTCTCGCCGAGCACCGCGTCCAGAACCGCTCGCACAGCCGGTAAGCCCGCGAGGACACCTGGCTTGCGTGGCGTGAACTCAGCGACGGCGATCGCGTCGGGAGACACTGTGGACTCGGTGGTCACGTCGGGGCCGTACCGCAGATCCTCGGCCAGGGCGGTGGCCACCACCCGGGCGAGGTCCTCGGCGTCCGGAACCAGAGCATCTGGGACCAGAACGCTCATGCCGCACCTACCCGTGCGCTGTCGGCGGTTCGCACTGTCAACTGCCCTTCGTTGAGGCCCACCAGCAGGCTCGCCCGCTGGTGGGTGTCGTCGGTCAGAGGGAAATCGGTCCGCACGTGACACCCTCTGGTCTCGGTGCGGGTGCCCGCCGCGGCCAGCACGGCCTGGGCGAGCAGGGTGAGCGCGGCGTCCTCCACCTGGGCCCGGCTCGTCACCGCGCCGGCGGAGGTGCCCGCCTCGATGGCGTCCGAGGCCGCGGCGAGCCCGACGCCGTCGCGCCCGATCGACGCGCCCCGGCTCATGGCGCGTTGCACCAGGTCACGGTCGGCCATCGGGACCTGGTCGAACACCGTGCCCGGCAGGGCACAGCCGAGTGCACGCGGCCCCAGGCGGTCCGTCGCGATCGCGTGCGCTGCGCGCCGACCGACCACCAGGCCTTCCAGCAGGCTGTTGGAGGCGAGCCGGTTCGCGCCGTGCAGACCGGTCCGCGCCACCTCGCCGGCCGCGTACAGCCCCGGCACGCCGGTGCGTCCTTCGGTGTCGGTCAGGACACCGCCGCACGAGTAGTGCGCGGCGGGGCTCACCGGGATGGGATCGCGCAGCGGGTCCACCCCGATCGCCCGGCACGAGGCGAACACGGTCGGGAACCGTGTCGGGAAGTCGGTCTGCGCGGTCGCGTCGAGGTACACGCAGGACGTGGCGGTCGCGGCCAGCCTGCGGGTGATCGCGGCGGCGACCACGTCGCGGGGCGCGAGGTCGGCGAGCGGGTGCACGCCCTGCATGAACCGGCGGCCGGTGCTGTCCACCAGTACCGCGCCGTGCCCGCGCACCGCTTCGGTGACCAGCGGACGGCGTCCGCGCGCACCGGCGCCGGTGTAGAGCACGGTGGGGTGGAACTGCACGAACTCCAGATCCGCGCCGAGCGCGCCCGCGCGCATCGCCAGTGCGACGCCGTCACCGGTCGCCGTGTCCGGGTTGGTCGTGCTGTCGAACAGCTGCCCGTAGCCACCGGTCGCGACCAGCACCGACGGGGCCCTCAGCTGCCCGAGCCGACCCGCTCCGTCGAGGACCCGCAGGCCGACGACCGGGCCGCGGTCGCCGCCCGCCCTGACCACGTCGATCGCGACGTGACCGGTCAGCATCGGTACTCCGACGCCTCCCGCCGCCGCGAGCAGCGCGCGTTCCACCTCGGCACCGGTCGCGTCGCCGCCCGCGTGGACCACCCGGAACGCCGAGTGCCCGCCTTCCCTGGCCAGTGCAAGGCCGTCACCCGCCGCGTCGAACACGGCGCCCCGGTGACGCAGGTCGCTCACCGCCGACGGACCGTCGGCCAGGATCCTGGCCACCGCATCCGGCTCGGCGAGCCCGCCGGTCGCGGCGAGGGTGTCGGCGACGTGCCGGTCGACCGTGTCACCCGGCTCGTGGCCGTCCTCGAGCACCACGGCGATGCCACCCTGCGCCCACCGGGTCGAACCGGCGTCCGCCACGTCCTTCGTGACGAGGAGAACCCGCAGGCCCAGTTCGAGGGCCTCCAGCGCGGCGGTCAAGCCGGCGACACCGCTGCCGACCACCACCAGGTCCGCCGATGCCTCCCAGCACACGGTCGGTTGCCCGCTCATTCGCCACCGCCGGGTCGGCCGATGGCGATCATCCGCTCGACCGCGGCGCGGCCTCGGTCGGCGACGGCCGGGTCGACCGTCACCTCGTCGCGTCCCTCGCGCAGTGCACGCAGCAGCTTCTCCGGGGTGATCATCTTCATGTAGTGGCAGGAGGCCCGGTCGTTGACCGCCCGGAAGTCGACGTCCGGGGCGGCCTTGCGCAGCTGGTGCAGCATGCCGACCTCGGTGGCGACCAGCACCGAGCTCGCCTTGGTCGCCCGCGCGGCGTCCAGCATGCCGCCGGTCGACAGGATCTTGACCCGGTCCGCCGCCACCGCGCCCGCCCCGGCCAGGTACAGCGCCGAGGTCGCGCACCCGCACTCCGGGTGGATGAACAGGTCGGCCTCCGGGTCCTCGTCGGCGCGCGCGGTCAGCTCGGCACCGTTGATGCCGGCGTGCACGTGACACTCCCCGGCCCAGACGTGCACGTTGTCCCGGCCGGTGACCCGGCGCACGTGCGCGCCGAGGAACTGGTCGGGCAGGAACAGCACCTCACGGTCGGCGGGGATGGACTCCACCACCTCGACGGCGTTCGAGGACGTACAGCACACGTCGGTCTCCGCCTTGACCTCGGCGGTGGTGTTGACGTAGGAGACGACCACCGCGTCCGGGTGTTCGCTCTTCCACTCCCGAAGCTGCTCCGCCGTGATCGAGTCGGCGAGGGAACACCCCGCGCCGGCGTCCGGGATCAGGACCGTCTTCTCCGGGGCCAGGATCTTCGCGGTCTCGGCCATGAAGTGCACACCGCAGAACACGATGGTCGACTCCTCGGCCTTGGCCGCGATCCGCGACAGCGCCAACGAGTCGCCGGTGTGGTGTGCCACGTCCTGAATCTCGGGCAGCTGGTAGTTGTGCGCCAGTACCACCGCGTCGCGCTCTCGGGCCAGTCTTCGCACTTGCGCGGCCCAGTCCGAACGCAGCGACGGCGCGTCCGGCTCGATGGTCGTCGAGCTCATTGCAGCTCCTCCTTCCCGGCCGAATCGGCCGGGCGCCCCCAGTTTGTCGGGTCAGCCGGTTTTCGCCTTATAATCGAAAACCATGGGCGATGTTACCAGCAGATGTACGGAAACCGGACATGAAGTGCTCGCCGCGGTGCTCCAAATCCGCGACGAGACGCTTCAGGTGTTGCTCTGGCAACGCGCTCAACAACCGGATCTGGGCCGCTGGGCACTCCCCGGCGGCCAGCTCGGCGCGGACGAGGACGTCCAGAGTTCGGTGCTGCGTCAACTCGCCGACAAGGTCGACCTGCGGGAAGTCGCCCACATCGAGCAGCTCGGTGTGTTCAGCGAACCGCGCCGCGTCCCCGGCGTCCGCCTGGTCGCCACCGGCTTCCTCGGCCTGGTGCCGTGTGACGCGGATCCCGCTGTGCCCCAGGACACCCGCTGGCACCCGGTCTCGGATCTGCCCGACACCGCCTTCGACCACGCGGCGATCGTCCGGGACGCGCGCGACCGGCTGCGGGCCAAGCTGTCCTACACCAACCTCGGGTTCGCCCTCGCCCCGACCGAGTTCACCGTGTCCGCGCTGCGCGACCTCTACGTCAGCGCCCTGGGTCACCCGGTGTCCGCGACGAACCTGCAGCGGGTCCTGGCCAGGCGCGGCGTCCTCGTGGCCACCGGCGAGACCGCGCCACCCGGCCCGTCCGGTGGTCGCCCGGCCGCGTTGTTCCGCTTCGCCGAGCGGCAGCTGCGCGTCACCGACGCCTCCGCCGTTCTGCGTCCGCCGAGCTGACCTGCGTTCCCACCCGGCGATAGGACCACCCGCTCAGTCAGCGACGAGGGCACGAGCGTCGTAACGTATTCGGGTGGCCGAGACCCTCCCGCTGTTCCCGCTGGGCACAGTGCTGATGCCAGGGGCATCACTGCCCCTGCACGTCTTCGAACCGAGGTACCGGCAGCTCACCATGGACCTGGTCACCGGGACGATCCCCGGCAAGGAGTTCGGGGTGATCGCGGTCCGCGAGGGATGGTTGCCCGACCAGCACGGAATCCACGGCCTGCACCGGGTCGGCTGCACCGCCGAGCTACGCGACGTGCGCAAGCTGCCCGACGGCCGGTTCGACATCGTCACCAGGGGCACCCGCCGGTTCCGGTTGCTGGAGCTGGACGCCGACTCGAAGCCCTACCTGCTGGGCACCATCGCATGGCTCCCCGACGTCGCGGAAGAGGGCGTCCCGATCGAGCGCATGGTCGGCCTGGAGGCCGCGGCACGCGCGGCGCATCAGCGCTACTGCCAGACCGCGTGGCAGTCCGAGGAATGGCACGAGCCCGACACCGACGTCACCACCGACACCCTGCCGCACCTGCTGGCCGCCGACTGTCTGCTCCCGATGCGTGACCGGCAGCTGTTGCTGGAACAGACCTGCCCCGCGCAGCGGCTGCGCATGGTGCGCGCGCTGCTCGCCAGGGAGGCGACGCTGCTGTCCGAGCTGCGCGCGGTTCCCGCACCGCTGTCCAGCTACGCCTCCGAGTTCGGCGAGAACTAGCCGGGGCCACTCAGCCCAGACTGATCAACGCGACCCCCACGAGGACGACCGTGGCCGCGAACGCGCGACGGGTGCCCAGCCGCTCCCCCAAGAAGATCGCGCCGATCAGCGCCCCGAACACGATGCTGCTCTCCCGCAGCGCCGCGATGGGCGCCAGCGCACCGCTGGTCTGGGCCCACAGCACGATCGAGTAGGCGGCCAGCGAGATGAACCCGCCGGTCAGCCCCTGCACACCGAGTCGTCGGACGGCCTTGCCCAGGTCCCACCGGCGCCGGAGCACGGCGATGATCGGCAGCGGAACGCCTTCCAGCAGGAACATCCAGCCGGTGTAGCTGACCAGCGGCATCCGTTCCACCGCGACGCCGTCGATCACGGTGTACAGCGCGATCATCAGCCCGGTGGCCACCGCGACCCCCAGCAGCGGCAGCTCCGCCCTGCCCGGTAGCCCGCCGAGCACCACCAGGCTGATCAGTCCGGCGGAGATGATCAGGATGCCGACGAGCTGGGCGGTCTCCAACGCGCGGTGCAGGACCACCAGCGAGAACAGTGCGACCACCCAGACCGCGGTGCCCCGGGCCAGCGGATAGGCCTGGCTGAACTCGCCGAGCTGGTAGCTGGCCAGCAGCAGCAGGTTGTACCCGGTGTGCACCACGGCGGAGGCCACGATGTACGGCCAGGCCGCCGAGGGCGGCAGGCCCCCGATCGCCGCGACCACACCTCCACCGATCGCCGCGGCGGCGCCGATGAGCGCGAACCCGACCAGACGGTCGTCGATCGCGTGGGCCATCGAGTTCCACGTGGCGTGCAGCACAGCGGCGAGCAACACCCCGCCCACCATGAGCGGACCCAGTCTCGGGGCGATCGCCGGGGCGGCGGACAGCAGCAGGGACACCGACATCAATGCAGGCTCCAAGGGTCGGTCCCGCCGGAAGCGGGCACAACGGAAGAGGAGCCCTCAGGGCTTTTGTCCCGTCAGGTGTGGGCGATCCGGCCGGGCCGGGGTCGTCCTGGCGCCGCTCGGTCCAGCCTCCGCACACCCTGATTGTCGATCGTTGTCCGGGCGGGTGGCGGACGGAACCCTAGGCGCAACCACGTGCTGCCCCGACGGTAACACGCGTAATCCGGAGCCCACCGGACACGCTGTGCACATCTACGTGCTGTGTCGCACATGTCCGGGCATGTGCGACGCAGCACGACGGTGTGCGAAGTCGCCAGAGGCACCCCGCTGACCAGTGTGGTCAGCCGGCCGGCACCGCAACGCGCAGTGCGTCGGACAGCCGGGCGATGCTGTCCTCCCCGTGACCGGAGTCGATCACCCGCTGGACCGAGGCGCGGATCGCGGTCAGCGCGGCCGTGTCGATGCCGCGGGCCTCCGAGGCCTCGATGACGTGCTCGACGCCGGCGAGCGTGGAGACCGTGGTGGACTCGTCACCCGGGTACTCGCCGCTGTCGATGTGCGACGCGAACTCGTCGATCATGATGGGGATCAGGTCGCCGATGCCCTTGGCGAACGGCGCGAGCTCGCCCGCCGTGATGTTCTCCGCCCTGGCCAGCGCGTAGGCGTGCATCAAGCCCGACACGCTCGACCAAAACAGGTCGAGCAGGGCCACCTCGTGCGCGGCCGCGCGGCCGGGATCGGCGCCGAGGTAGGTGGCCGACGCGTCGAGCGCGGCCAGGGCCGGCCGATGCCGCCGGAAGAGCTCCTCCGGTCCGCTGTACAGGATCGACGCCGCCTCGTTCCCGATGGAGCTGGTCGGCGTCATGATCGCGCCGGGAAGGTAGTCGATGCCGTGCTCGCCTGCCCAGGCCGCCAGCTCGCGGGCCCGTTCCGGGGTGTCTGCGGTGAGGTTCACCAGGGTTCGGCCGCGCAGTGCGTCGGCGGCCTGTTCGACGATCGACCGCACGGCACCGGCGTCGATCACACAGATGACCGCCAGGTCACCGGCCAGGGCGGCGTCGGCGGCGGTAGGGGCCAGGATCGCGCCGTCGGCCACCAGCCGATCGGCCTTGGACGCGGTGCGGTTCCACACCGTCGTGGGGTGGCCGGCGGCCAGGAACGCCCTGGCCAGCGCCTGCCCCATCGGACCGAGCCCCAGTACCGTCACCGGGGTCCGATTCGCTGCACTCATGTTCTCTCCTCGACTCGGGTTGTTCGTCGAGGAGGATGTTTCCGAGTAACTATCGGGTGATCAAGTACTCACTAATTAGTCAGGTACTTACATTTTTGTCAGTGAGCGTGGAGGTCTGGCGGCCCAGCCGCTCCAGGTAGGCGGCGCGCGCCGGGTGCGCGTTGGCGGCGAAGCCGCGATCGTCGCGGATGAGCCTTCGTGCCGTGCGCTGGACGCCTTCCGGGAGCAGCCGTCCGCCGGTGGCCAGCGCGCCGATCCAGCGAGGCACCGCGATCTCCGCCCGCCGGGTGCGGAGACTGTGCAGCACCGCGCGAGCGACGTCGGCCGGTTCAACCATGCCGACCGGCGGGATGTCGATCCCGGACGCGGCCTCGGTGCCGACCATCGTCGGCAGGATCGCGCTGACACTCACGCCGGTGCGCGCCACCTCGGCGCGCACCGTCTCGGTCAGCCCGACGATCGCGTGCTTGCTCGCGCAGTACACGGCGAGCCCCGGAATGTGCCCGCGCCCCACGACGGAGGCGATGTTCACGACGTGCCCTCTGCCGCGCTCGATCATGCCCGGCACAACCAGCCGCATGCCATTGATCGGGCCCCGGACATTGACGTTCAGAATGGTGTCGGTGAGCGTGTCCGGCTCGTCGAGGAAAGGCGCGATCGGCATGACACCCGCGTTGTTCACCAGTACGTCGATCGGGCCGAACCGTTCGGTCACCGATTTCAGGAATGCCGTGAACGAATCGATCCGGGTGACGTCCAGCTCGAAGGCTGCCGCCCGTTCACCCAGCTCAGCGGCCGCGGCGGAGGCGGCGTCGACATCGAGGTCGCCGATCGCCACCACGGCGCCGTGTCCGATGAACTCCCGCGCCGTCGCCTGACCGATACCGCGCGCCCCGCCGGTGATCGCCACGACCGCGCCACTCGGGTCGATGGACGGATACCGGGGCTGACCGAATAGCCGCACGCAGCGACCCTATTCGCGGGCAACCGTCGCGGACCGTCTGAAACGATCTTTATAAGAGATACTTTCCGGGCCGCCGGCTCAGGTGAGGTCCGACGCACCCCAGTTCGACCAGCCGGCGTCGTCGGGGTCCTCCGCCTCGTCGGGGTCGTCCGGATCGGTGCCGACCTCGTCGAGCACCTCCGAGCCGCCCAGTGGCGGGAACATCGAGGCGCCGAAACCCTCGCGAGCCACGGCGAGGAACTCCGCGGGCGTCAGCTTCCCGGCGCCTTCGGGAAGCCTGCCGAGCAGCGGCGCCCCGGTCACCTCGGGGAGGTCGACGAGGTTGCACTCGGCCGCGAGATCGGGCTGACTCGGCCAGCTTCCGATGACCAGCCCCGCGCAGCGCAGACCCCGCTCGGCGATCACCTCGGTGGTCAGCTCGGTGTGGTTGAGCGTGCCGAGGCCCGCCTGGGTGACCACGAGCAGCGGTGCGCCCAGCTCGTCGGCGACGTCGGCGAACGTGCCGTCGGCGGTCAGCCGGGCGAGCAGACCGCCCGCGCCCTCGACCAGCACCAGGTCGTGGTCCAGCGTCAGCTTCTCGGCCTCGGCCGCGGCCTCCTCCGGCGACACCGGCTCCCGACCGGCCCTGGCCGCCGCGGTCGCGGGTGCCAGCGGGTCCGGGTAGCGCGCCAGCTCTCGCAGGGTCAACCGTTCCGGCGGCCCCAGCTGCGCGCCGACCAACCTGCGTACCTCGTCCAGGTCACCGGGCTCACCCTCGGCGACGCCGGTCTGCACGGGCTTCAGCACCGCGACCCGGCGCCCCTCGGCCAGCGCGAGCGCCGCGAGCGCCGCCGTCACCACGGTCTTACCGACCTCGGTCCCGGTACCGGTGATCATCAACACGCTCATCCGACACCGACCTCCACGACCCGTTGCGCCGACCGGTGCCCGGCGACCCCACCCTCGATCACCTTCGCGTCGCCGGCCAGGCCCTGGCGGTCGGCGACGGCGAGAGCCACGGCGTACTCGGACAGCCGGTCGAGCGGATGGTCACGGTCGCGCATGAGACGGCACACTAGCTGGTGGCGCGTGCGGGCCCGGCGAGCGGCAAGCCGTTCCGATCGCTGGTCAGTGGGATGTGGCGGCCGCCACCATCGCCGTCGTGATCGTTGCGACATCATCGATCGGCGTGATGTACGGCGGCATCGTGTAGATCATGTCGCGGAACGGTCTCAGCCACACCCCGTGCTCGGCCGCGACCCTGGTGACCATCGCCACGTCCACCGGGCGGTCCAGCTGGATCACCCCGATCGCGCCGAGGACCCGCACGTCCCGCACACCGTCCGCGCCCGAGGCGGGCGCCAGGCCCGCGCGCAGTGCCGTCTCGATGCCGGCGACCTCGCAGCGCCAGTCACGGCGCTCCAGCTCGTCGAGCGAGGCCAACGCCACCGCGCACGCGAGCGGGTTGCCCATGAAGGTGGGGCCGTGCATCAGGACACCGGCCTCACCGTCACTGATCCCACGCGCGATCTCCGAGGTGCACAGCGCGGCGGCCAACGACAGGTAGCCGCCGGTGAGCGCCTTGCCGACGCACATGACGTCCGGGCTCACCGAGGCGTGGTCGGCGGCGAACAGCTCGCCGGTGCGGCCGAACCCGGTAGCGATCTCGTCGAAGACCAGCAGTACGTCGTGGGTGAGGCACAGCTCGCGCAGGACGTGCAGGTAGCGGGGGTCGTGGAAGCGCATCCCACCCGCGCCCTGCACGACCGGTTCCACGACGACCGCGGCCAGTTCGTCCGCGTGCCGCTCCACCAGCTCGGCCAGCTCCGCAACGTACGCCGTCTCGAAGGCGGCCGGCGGCGGGCCGGCGAACACCTGCTCGGGCAGGATGTCCCGCCACAGCGTGTGCATGCCGCCCTCGGGGTCGCACACGCTCATCGTCATGAACGTATCGCCGTGGTAGCCACCCCGCCAGGTCATCAGGCGGTGCTTACCCGGGCGTCCCCGTGATCGCCAGTACTGCAGACACATCTTGACCGCGACCTCGACCGACACAGACCCGGAGTCGGCGAGGAACACGTGCCGCAACGGCTCCGGCGTGATCTCCACCAGCCTCCGCGACAGTGCCACCGCCGGCTCGTGGGTGAGACCGCCGAACATGACGTGGCTCATGCGCCCGAGCTGCCCGGTGACCGCGGCGTCCAGCGCCGGGTGCCGGTACCCGTGGATCGCGGCCCACCACGAGGACATCCCGTCGATCAGCTCGGTCCCGGCCGGCAGGCCGTGCGCGGGAGCGGCCAGCCGCAGCCGCACGCCGTTCGCGCCCTCGATCGCCACGGGTGCATCGGTCCCCGGCATCGGCGCGTAGGGATGCCAGACATGTGTGCGGTCGGTGGCCAGAAGATCGTCAGGACCCATCGCCCGACCCTAATCGAGCGGCGCCCCCACCGACGGCGTGAACGGCCGCTCGAGACGCTAAGGCTAGGCTGATCGGTCAAATGACCAGTTCAGCCTCTCAACCGGTGGACGACACGACGCCACCTCCGGTGCTCACCCGGCGTCGGGAGTTGGGCACCGCCAGCGCTCGGTCACTGTTGCTCACCGTGCTGGGCGAGTTCGTGCTGCCGCACGACGAGCCGGTCTGGACCCAGATCCTGCTCGACGTCCTCGGCGATCTCGGCGTCGAGCACAAGTCCGGCCGCCAGGCGCTGGCCCGCACCGCCGCGGAAGGGCTGCTGCAGTCCGACCGCGCGGGCCGTCGGGTCCGCTGGTCGCTGACCGACTCCGGGCGCAGGCTGCTGACCGCGGGCGCCGACCGGATCTACGGGTTCGGCACGTCTCCCGAGTCCTGGGACGGCAACTGGCTGGTACTGCTGGTGAGCGTTCCCGAGTCACGCCGCCAGCTGCGCCACCGGCTGCGCTCACGACTCGCCTGGGCAGGACTCGGCACCCCCGCGCCCGGTGTGTGGCTCTCGCCGCACCCCGGCAAGCAGAGCGAGGTCGCCGAGGTGGTCACCGAGCTGGAACTCGACGAGGTCAGCTCGTCGTTCGTGGGCCGGTTCGGCGCGATCGGCAAGGAACGCGAGCTGGTCGCCCAGGCCTGGCAGCTCGACGACGTGGAAGCCGCGTACGAGGAGTTCATCAACACGTTCAGCGCCCTCGAGCCGAGCGAACCCAAGGACATCCTGCGCGAACAGATCCACCTCGTGCACGCCTGGCGCCGGTTCCCCTTCCTCGACCCGCAGCTACCGACCAACCTGCTGCCGGACACCTGGGCCGGCACGAAGGCCGCCCAACTCTTCCACGAACGCCACGACCGCTGGTCCCCCCACGCAACCCAGTACTGGGCTGGCTTGCTCTAAGGCCTGTTCCGCGCGCCATCGTTCCCGGAAGGCCCTCCGGGCCGACCGGGAACGATCCAGGCGGCTCGCCTAACGGCTCGCTGCCTGGGGTTTTTCCTCGCGGTCCCCCATACCCTTCGGGCATGGGGGACCACTCGGAAAAATGTCGCCTTCGGCGACGCGCGCGCTTGCTACCGCGGCTTGAGAGCCGCCACTCATGCACTACCCGCCTTCGGCGGAACCCCTTCGGGCACCTGTGCGGGGCCACCTCATGCACGGTGCCGCACCACACTCCCGGCGCAAGCTGAGCAGGCAGCAGGCGCGATGCGCAACCCACCACGCACACCCGCGCAGCCAACAAGAAGCCGTGAGTGTTTTGGGCTGCCCTGGCAACCCAAAACACTCACGGCGCCTTGCCACCTGCGCATGTACATGCGTCTTGAAAGTTGGCTCCGCGAGTCTCCGAAGGAGTTCCGGCGAAGGCCGGGCAGTGAATGTCCGCAACCAACGTCGCCGACTCCGTCGGCGGCTCCCCAGTCGGCCACAAGCGCGCGCCTGGGCCGAAGGCCGAAAATCCTAAAGACGGCCCCCGGAGGGGGCCTCTTTAGGATTTTGAGCGCGAAACAGGCCTAGAGAATGTCGAACTCGCCGTCTCGGACGCCCAGGACGAAGGCGTGCCATTCGGCAGCGGTGAACCACAGGACGGGACCGTCGTTGCCCGCTTTGCTGCCGCGCATCGCCCGGCCGCCGTCGGGCAGTTCGGCGATCTCGACCGAGTCGACGTCCTCGTCGTCGGTGCCGGAGCGCACCCAGTCCAGCGTGGCGGGGTCGATGCCGGTCGGGTTGGTATTGACCGGGGTCTCCTCGGTCGCGTCGTTCATGCCTGCAGCTCTCGTTGTCGCGGTGTGGTGGTTCAGCTGAGCCGGTAGACCCGCTCGGCGTTGCCGCCAAGGACAGCGGCCTGTATATCAGGACGCAGCCCGAGATCACCGACAGCCTTGATGTTGACGCCGACCCCGGGGATGCCCGGCCAGTCCGTCCCGAAAATCCACTTCGCCGCGATGCGGTCGAGGTCGAACCGTTCGAAGTAGTGCGGCAGCCTGCGCGGCGGCAGTCCGGCGATGTCGAGCCACAGGTTGGGCCTGGCGAGCGCCATGAATCCGGCGGTTTCGTAGCTCCAGCCCCGGCCACCGTGCGCGAGCACGACGGTCAGGTCGGGGAAGTCGCGGAGCACGTCGTCCATGAGGACCGGGTCGCCGCGTCGTCCGCTCGCTCCGGGGAACGAGCTGGGTCCGGTGTGGGTGATCACCGGGATGCCGCGTTCCTGGCATTCCGCGTACGCGGGATAGAGCTCGCGGTCGTTCGGCGCGAAGTTGCCGTGCACCGGGTGGACCTTGAGTGCCACCGCGCCGAGGTCCAGCTGTCTGCGCAGTTCGGTGACGATCGGGTAGTGCAGGTGCGGGTTGACGTTCGCCACGATGCGGAACCGCTCGGGGTTGTGCCCGACGATCGGCGCCATGTCCTCGATCGCCTGGATTCCGGTGACGCGGGGGCTGTACTCGCAGAACAGCAGCACGCGGTCCACGCCTTCGGCCGCGAAGTACGCGTCGAACCGCTCGGGGTCGACACGGTCGTCGTCGCCGTAGATCGCGGTGACGGTGTCACGGTCGGCCGCGGGCCCGAGCCAGGTGTCCCAGTCGAGCTTGAGCCTGCTCAGCGTCGCCGGATGGACGTGCGCGTCGACGATCATGCCTGCGCCTCGGCCAGTACCGCCTCGGTCAGTACCGAGCGGACCAGGTAGCGCTGCAGTTTCCCGGTCGCGGTCTTGGGCAGCTCGTCCACCAGGACGACCCGTCGCGGGCGTTTGAACGCCGCGAGCCCCGCTCGACAGAACTCCACCAGCTCAGCCTCCCCCACTCTCGTTCCGGCCCGGGTGACCACCGCGGCCAGCGGCTTGTCGAGCCCGTCGGCGTCGGGCAGACCCACGACCGCGACCTCCACGACGTCGGGGTGTTCGAGCAGACGCGCCTCGACCTCGCTCGGACTGACCCAGATGCCACCCGCCTTGATCATGTCATCGGACCGGCCGAGGTACGAGTAGGTCCCGTCGGCGTTGCGCACATAGGTGTCCCCGGTGCGCAGCCATTCACCCTGGAAGGCTCGTCTGCTGATGTCCGCGCGGCACCAGTAGCCGGTGGCGATCGACTCCCCCTTGATGTACAGACCGCCGGGGCGCTCCGCGTCGGTGATGACGCCGCCGTCGGTCTCGTCGCGGATCTCCACGGCGTACCCGGGCACCGGCGTGCCGGAGCTGCCCGGGCGGATGGCTCCCGGGGAGTTGGACAGGAAGATGTGCAGCGCCTCCGTCGATCCGATTCCGTCGAGGATCTCGAACCCGAAGCGGTCGCGGATCCGGGTGAACAGGGTGGCGGGCAGCGGCTCACCCGCGGAGATCCCCTGCCGGACGTCCGCGAAGGGCTCGTCCGGGATCGGGGCGTTGAGCATCGCCGAGTAGAAGGTGGGCACCCCGAAGAACAGCGTGGGCCGGTGCCTGGCCACGACGCCGGCGATCAGTTCGGGTGTCGGGCGCGCGGATTCGAGGATCGTGGTCGCGCCCACCGAGAACGGGAAGAACATCGAGTTGCCGATGCCGTACGCGAAGAACAGCTTCGCCACGGAGAAACAGCGGTCGTCACGTCGGATGCCGAGGACCTGGCGCCCGTAGGTCTCGCAGACGAACCTGATGTCGGTGTGTCTGTGCATGGCGGCCTTGGGACTGCCGGTGGTGCCGGAGGTGTAGAGCCACAGCGCGGGTGAGTCGGCCCAGCTCGCGTAGGGCGGCACGCTTGCGCCCCCGGCCATGAGGTCGGTCCAGTTCGATGCGGGCAGGGCGAAACCGGTCGCCTCGGTTCCGATGGTGAGCACCCTGGTCAGCTCCGGACCGGCCGCGCCCCCGGCCGCGACCAGGGCCGAGACCGCCGTGCGCGCCGTCTCCACGAAGTCGGTCGAGGTGACGAGGACCCTGGCCCGGGAGTCGGCGAGCAACGAACAGAGGTCGTCCGAAGTGAGCATGGTGGAGACCGGCACGGCCACCGCGCCCAGGTGCATGGCGCCGAGAATGCCCTCGGCCAGCTCCGGGGTGTCTCCGGCGAAGAACATCACCCGTTCTTCCGGCCGGACCCCGATCGCGGCCAGACCGGCCGCCGCCGTCCCGACCCTGGCGGAGAGTTCGGCGTAGCTGATCGCGGGGCCGGCGTGCTCGACGGCGACCCGATCACCGTCGCCGTCGGCGACCCGGCGGTGGACCAGGTAATCGGCTGCGTTGAACAGCTCTGGCGGGCTGGCGGGCATCGTTGCCTCCCTGCACGGCTAGCGCGACTGTCTACAGACGCATGGCCGACAGAGAGTATCGAAGTAGAACGTCGTCGGCGTCATCGTCACCGTTTCGTGACATTTTCGACTACTGTGGGTAGCCGTTTCGCCAGGGGTCTTCCACTGTCAGAGGGGATGGACAGTCACCGTAAGCTAACCCTTCAGCAGAACCCAGCGGCGAGGGGATGAATCGTGTTGATGTCGGTGCGATGGCTGATCGCTACCGCCCTTGTCGTGCTCGTCTTCGGTGTCGTGTGGGCCGTCAGCGCGGAGATGTACGACCTGAGCAAGTCCACCTCGCTGGAGATCGCGGCCGTGACCGCGGCGGCGATCGGGCTGCCGTTGTCCTGGTGGTCGTTCCGGGGCCAGCTGCTCGACGAACCGCCCGAGGTCGCCTGGGTGACCTGGCGCCGCATGCCGAGCGCCCCCGCGCTGAACCTGCCCCGTCCGAAGGACGAGGCACGCCTGGAGAGTGCGTTCCAGCCCGGGCCGCGCACCCAGGTCGTCGTGCTCACCGGGCCGTCCGGCGCGGGAAAGACGCAGCTCGCGGCCGGGTACGCCCGAGCGCGGATCGCCGAGGGCTGGCCGCTCGTCGCCTGGATCAACTCCGGGAGCCACGAGGAGATGGTCGCCGGCCTGCTGGAGTTCGCGGACGCGCTGAGCCTGCGGGTCCCGGAGGAGGGCACCCCTCGCGCGCTGGAGCGGCTGCGGCGTCACCCTCCGACCGGCACGCAGCCCTCGCTGATCATCTTCGACGGGGTGAGCGACCTCGAGTCCATCCGTCCGTACTTGCCCGCGATCCCCGGCTGGCGGGTCATTGTGACCAGTGGTGCGCAGGAGGCTTCGCACCTCGGTGTCGAGGTCGCGCTCGACCTGCCCGCGACCACCGAGCTCACCGCACAGACCGGTCTGCCCGAGTCGACCTGCCGCAAGCTCGGCCGGTTGCCCTCCGCCCTCGACCTTGCGGTCGCTACTGTGCGTGAGCAGGCCTCCGGCTCCGAGCCGTACCTGGACCGGTTGCGCACCGTCGCCGCCGGGCAGCTGCTCGGCGACGGACAGGACGGCTCCCGGTACGAGGAGCGCTACCCCGCCGGTTCGGCCGAGGCCGTGCTCGTCGCCCTGCAGGACAGCGGGTTCGAGACCGACAAGGAGGTCAGGGGCCTGCTGGGTCTCCTGGCCGTGCTCTCCCCCAGCGGCGCCTCCCGAGGGCTGCTCTACCAGTCGGCGGACCGCGTCGAGGACACCGTCGCGCGCCTCGCCCGCTGGTCGCTAGTCTCCTCGCGGATGGACACCGACGGCGTTCTGCTGCACGAGCTGGTCCGCAGAGCCGTCGACGACCGGCTCCGCACCGACGGCGGCCTGCCCCAGGCCATCGCGGACGCCGCCGAGCTGCTCGACCGGTCGACCTTCGGCGAGGAGCAGGCCTGGGACCGCCGGGCCGAGGGCGACCAGCTCGTCGCGCACATCGCCGCCCTGTCCACCAGCGCGGGCTCCGTGACCGCCTCCTTGCCGCCGGAGACCGTCGAGCGGGTTCTGGGCCTGCGCCAGTGGGCCACCCGTCAGCTCAGCGCGGTGGGTGACGGCAACCGCGCCGTCGAGCTCGCCGAGAGCATCCGCCACGAATGCGAGACGCTGCTCGGGCCGGAGCACCCGGACACCCTGGCCGCCTCGGACAACCTGGTGATCGCCTACGTGGCCGCCCGGCGCTCCGCGGAGGGCATCCCGCTCGCCGAGGACGTACTGGCCACCCGTGAGCGGGTGCTTGGCGACGACCACCAAGACACCCTGGCCTCGCACTACACGCTCGCCTACGCGCACGAGTACGCCGGACATCTCGACGATGCGGTGCGGCTCTACGACAAGACGTACGTGGAGTACGCGAGGGTCTATGGCCCGGACAACCCCCAGACGGCCACGGTGGGCGCCGCGCTGGCCCGGGTACGGGCGATCGCTCCCGCGAGAGCAGCGGGCCGCCACCGAACCGGCTCGGCCCCGCAACGCCCGCCTCGGGAATAGCCCGACCCTCTCCAGACACGACTGAGGCGGTAAGGACCATGTCCTTACCGCCTCAGTCGTGTGTCGTCCGGTCCTAGCCCAGGCAGCCCGGGCCCAGAAGCGCCTTCAGATCACCCATGAGGGCCGAGCTGGGCGTGACCTTGAAACCGTCGTCCAGGCGCAGCACGGTCGCCTTGGTGCCGTTGAGCAGCTTCAGGTGCACCTCGTGGCTGCCGGCGTGGTTCACCAGCACGTCCTTGAGCTTGGACACCCGCTGCGGAGTGCAGTGATCGGCCCGCAGGCTCACCTGGAACGGCGCGGCCGGTCCGCCGTTCGCCGCGGACAGATCCGGCACGGCGAGGTCGTTGGCGATCAGCGACACCCGGTCGTCCCGGCGGCTGACCCTGCCCTTGACCAGCACGATCGCGTCCTCGGCGATGTCCATTCCGACCACCATGTAGGCGCGGGGGAAGAACAGCACCTCCAGCCCACCGGCCAGGTCCTCCAGCTGGACCGCCGCCCACGGTTCGCCGTTCTTGTTGACCCTTCGGGTGACCGACGCGAGGATGCCGCCGATCGTCACCTGCGCGCCGTCCTGGACCGTGCCTTCCAGGATCGACTGGATCGGGGTGTCGGTCTTCGCGGCCAGCAGCTGCTCCACACCGTGCAACGGGTGCCCGGACACGTACAGCCCGAGCATCTCCCGCTCGACCGCGAGCTGGTGCTTGCTGTCCCATTCCTCTTTCGGCACCGGGATGTCGAACACTCCACCCAGATCGGGTGCGTCCTCCCCGCCGAACAGGTCGAACTGCCCCATCGACGCGGCCTTCTTGGTACTCATCACCGAGTCGATCGCGTCGGCGTGGATCAGCAGCAGACCCTTGCGCGGATGGCCCAGTGAATCGAAGGCACCGGCCTTGATGAGCGATTCAATGACCTTCTTGTTGCAGACGACCGCGTCGACCTTGCGCAGGAAGTCGGAGAAGTCGACGAAGTCGCCCTGGTCCTTGCGTGCCGCGACGATCGCGTCGACGACGTTGAACCCGACGTTGCGGATCGCGCCGAGCCCGAACCGGATGTCGCTGCCGACCGGGGCGAAGTTGCGCACCGACTCGTTGACGTCGGGCGGCAGGACCGTGATGCCCATGCGGCGACATTCGGCGAGGTAGACGGCCGCCTTGTCCTTGTCGTCCCGGACGCTGGTGAGCACGGCGGCCATGTACTCGGCCGGGTAGTTGGCCTTGAGGTACGCCGTCCAGTACGAGACGACGCCGTAGGCGGCCGAGTGGGCGCGGTTGAACGCGTAGTCGGAGAACGGGAGCAGGATGTCCCAGAGCGTCTTGACGGCCTTCTCGGAGTAGCCGTTGTCCTTCATGCCCTGGGCGAAGCCGGCGTACTCCTTGTCCAGGATCTCCTTCTTCTTCTTACCCATTGCGCGACGCAGCAGGTCTGCTTTGCCGAGCGTGTAGCCGGCCAGCTTCTGCGCGATCGCCATGACCTGTTCCTGGTAGACGATCAGGCCGTACGTCTCACCCAGGATGTCCTTGAGCGGCTCGGCCAGCTCAGGGTGGATCGGGGTGACCTCTTGCCGCTGGTTCTTGCGGTCGGCGTAGTCGTTGTGCGCGTTCGCACCCATCGGACCCGGCCGGTACAGCGCGCCGACGGCCGAGATGTCGTCGAACTCGGTGGGCGCCATGCGACGCAGCAGGTCGCGCATCGGCCCGCCGTCCAGCTGGAACACCCCGAGCGTCTCTCCCTTGGAGAGCAGCTCGTAGGTCTTCGGGTCGTCCAGCTCCAGGCTCTCGATCTCCAGCGGCGGCTTGCCGTTGAGCTCGATGTTCTCCAGCGCGTCGTCGATGATCGTCAGGTTGCGCAGGCCGAGGAAGTCCATCTTCAGCAGCCCGAGCGTCTCGCAGGCGCCCATGTCGAACTGCGTGATGATGGCGCCGTCGGACTCGCGGCGCTGGATCGGGATGACGTCGAGCAGCGGTGTCGAGGACATGATCACACCGGCCGCGTGGACACCCCACTGGCGCTTGAGCCCCTCGAGGCCCCGGCCGGTGTCGATGATCTCCTTGACCTGCGGGTCCGTTTCGTACAGCGCCCGGACCTCGGTGGCTTCGGAGTACCGCTTGTGCGACGGGTCGAACACCCCGGACAGCGGGATGTCCTTGCCCATCACGGCGGGCGGCATCGCCTTGGTGATCCGGTCCGCGACGGAGTAGCCGGGCTGGCCGAACAGCACCCGCGCCGAGTCCTTGATCGCGGCCTTCGCCTTGATCGTGGAGTACGTGATGATCTGCGCGATCCGGTCCTCGCCGTACTTCTCCGTCGTGTAGCGGATCATCTCGCCGCGCCGACGCTCGTCGAAGTCCATGTCGATGTCGGGCATCGAGATGCGCTCGGGGTTGAGGAACCGCTCGAAGATCAGCTTGTGCTTGATCGGGTCCAGGTCGGTGATGCCCAGCACGTAGGCGACCAGCGACCCGGCAGCGGAACCTCGGCCCGGGCCGCAGCGGATGCCGACCTTCTTCGCGTGCTGGATGAGGTCGGCGGTCACCAGGAAGTAGCCGGGGAAGCCCATCTGCATGATGACGCCGAGCTCGTACTCGGCCTGCTTGCGGTACTGGTCGGTGACGCCGTTCGGGAACCGCATGTGCAGCCCCCGCTCGACCTCCTTGATCAGCCAGGACTCCTCGGTCTCCCCCTCGGGGACCGGCGCCTTGGGCTGCAGGTCACGACCTTCGGTGAACTCGACGTTGACCCGCTCGGCGATCAGCAGGGTGTTGTCGCACGCCTCGGGGAACTGCGGGTCCCACTGCGCGCGCATCTCCTGCGGGGACTTGAGGTAGAAGTCCTGCGCGTCGAACTTGAACCGGTTCGGGTCGGCCAGGGTCTTACCGGTCTGGACGCACAGCAGCACCTCGTGCGGCTTCGCGTCCTGCGAGTAGGTGTAGTGCAGGTCGTTGGTGGCCAGGCCGGGGAGGTCGAGCTTCTTCTTCAGCTCGAAGAGGTCCTTCTGGACCCGCTTCTCGATCTCGATGCCGTGGTCCATCAGCTCGCAGAAGAAGTTGTCCTTGCCGAAGATGTCCCGGTAGTCGCTCGCCGCCTGGCACGCGCCGTCGAAGTCGTCCTGCTGCAGCAGCCGCGCGACCTCACCCGACGGGCAGCCGGTGGTGGCGATGATCCCCTTGCCGTAGGTCTCCAGCAGCTCGCGGTCCATACGGGGCTTGTAGTAATAGCCTTCGAGGGAGGCCAGGCTGGAGAGCCGGAAGAGGTTGTGCATCCCCTCGGTGTTCTCCGCCAGCAACGTCATGTGGGTGTACATGAGGTCGGGGTTGTCCGAGTTCGGCCCGGACTTGCCCAGCGCGGTCCGCTTGCGCTCGTGCCGGGAACCCGGCGCCAGGTACCCCTCCATGCCGATGATCGGCTTGACGCCGCTGGCCTTGGCCTTGCGCCAGAACTCGTAGGCCCCGTACACGTTGCCGTGGTCGGTCATGGCCAGAGCCGGCATGCCCATCCGGGAGGCTTCCTTGAACAGGTCGTCCAGGCGCGCCGCCCCGTCGAGCATCGAGAACTCGGTGTGGGTGTGCAGATGGACGAAGCTGTCGACCCCCGAAGACGGCATGAAGAAGGCTCCTTCCCCCGCGAGGATCGCGTCACGAGACCGCACACTCGCCGTTTGTGGATCACCGGCCAGATCACCGGAACCACCCCAATCTAATCCCGGGCACCGACAGTCCGAAGCAGCGGGCGGCGACCTTCGCGAACCCCCTGCTCAGCCCCTTCCGGCGTGTCGCGCTCGCGAAGATCACCACGATCGTGGTACTGGGAAATCATCTCCGGAGTACGCCGGAGGTACGTGCGGGACGCTACCGAGGAGTGACGCGTCCACCCGGCGCCGTCGCTAGGGTCCTTGAGTTGTGAACCGCCTACTGGTGTCGGCCGCGCGGCCGGTCGGCGCCGTGCTGTGGCCGAGCCGCAACCGACCTGACCGCTACTGGACCGGCCCCGCTCAGGGCAGGTGGCGGGTACGGCTCTGGCGTGCGCTGCCCTGGCTCACCGGTCTCTACGGCCTGATCACCATCGGCGCCGCGTCCGGCGCGGTCATCAACGACCAGCATCGGATGGTGGGCGGGGTCGCCTTCCTGCTCCTTCTGCCGTTCGTCGGCGGGTCGGCGCTCTGCACCCGGCGGCCGCTGGACGCGTGGCGAGCGGTCACCCTGTGGGTGTTGGTCGTGCCGTACCTGATCGCGGCGCCCGTCGCGCCGGTCCCGCTGCTCGAACCATGGGAGTGGTGCATCTGGGTACCGGTGCTGCTGTGTGCGGGCGCGGGGCGGTCGGGGCGCGACGCGGTCGGTCTCGGGCTGGTGGGGACGGCCGTACTGATCCTGCTGGCCACGATCGGCCCGTGGCCGGTGGAACTGGGCTACCTCCCGCTCTCGGTGGGCGGCATGATCGTGCCGTTGGTCGTCGGGGCCAGCATCGGAGCCAGGCTGGGCAGCGAACGGGCGCTGGCCGCGGAGCAGGCCAGGGCAGCCGAGGCGCAGGCCGAGCAGGGAGCGCTCGCCGAACGGGCCCGCATCGCGCGGGAGATGCACGACGTGGTCGCGCACCACATGTCGATGATCGCGGTGCGGTGTGAGACCGCGCCCTACCGGTTGCCCGTGTTGAACACGGAGGGCAGGACCGAGATCGCGGAGATCGGAACCGCCGCGAGAGCCGCGATGAGCGAGATGCAGGCGCTGCTGGGTGTGTTGCGCGACTCGGACACCGTCGAGGTCACCCCACAACCTTCGCTTGATCAACTTCCGGCCTTGTTGTCCCAGGCCAGGGACGCGGGACTGCAGGTGGATACGGACCTCGACCCCGGACTCGATACGGTGACGGAGCGGATGCCGGCCGCGGTGGGGCTCTCGCTCTACCGCATCGCGCAGGAGGCGCTGACCAACTCGCGGCGGCACGCACCGGGCGCGGCGGTGTCGCTGCGTCTGCGGCGCCACGCTGATTCGGTGGAGCTGGTGGTGCGTTCCGCACCGGGCCGGACACCGGCGGTCGCACGGCCGCCGGGCACTGTCGGCGCTGCCCACCCAGGTGGGCACGGGTTGGTCGGGATGCGCGAACGAGCCGCGCTCCACGGCGGCGACCTGAGCGCCGGACCGGACTCGGACGGCGGGTTCACCGTACGCGTGGTGCTACCCGCGGGTGAACCGTCGCCGACGAGAGGGAACATGTGATCAGGGTGCTGCTGGCCGACGACCAGGCGATGGTGCGGGAGGGTTTCTCCGCGCTGCTCGGGGCGCAACCCGACATCGAGGTGGTCGGCGCGGCATCCGACGGTCGTGAGGCGGTGGCGCTGGTCCGCTCGCTGCGCAGGGCCGGGACCGGGCCCGACGTGGTGCTGATGGACATCCGCATGCCCGAGATGGACGGTCTCACCGCCACCAGGATGATCCTGGCGGACACCGACGCGGCTCCGCTGCCCCGGCTGCTGGTGCTGACCACGTTCGACCTCGACGAGTACGTCTACGCCGCGCTGCGCTCCGGTGCCAGCGGGTTCCTGCTGAAGCACGCTCCGGCCAGTGAGCTGCTGGACGCCGTCCGGGTGGTCGCCGCCGGCGACGCGCTGCTCGCGCCGTCCATCACCCGGCGGCTCATCGAGGACTTCGTACGTGCGCAGCCCGCCGAGCGCCCCGGCTGGACGAGGCCGGACGCGTTGAGCGCACTCACCCCCCGCGAGACCGAGGTGCTCGGGCTCGTCGCCAAGGGCATGTCGAACGCCGAGATCGCCGCCGAGTTCGTACTGTCCGAACAGACGGTCAAGACCCACGTCAGCAGGGTGCTGACCAAGTTGGGGCTACGTGACCGAGCACAAGCGGTGATCGTTGCGTACGAGTCCGGCCTGGTCGCGCCGGGCGTCTGAGGCCCGTGCGCTACCGGGGTAGCACCTGAGACTCGCTACTCCGGAGCGACGATTCCGCCTCGGTCGTCTTCCTAGCGTCAGCGATCATGAGACTCCTCGCCCTGCTGAGCGCGCTGCTGGTCAGCGCCTTCGTCGTTCCGTCCGCCGCGACCCCGGCCGCGTCGGCCTCGGTGCCCATCCGGCCTCGGTGGGCCAGCCAACGCATTCTCGAACTGGACCGGACCGGCTCCGGCGAGGTCGTCGTCGCGCTGGGTGACCCGGGGACCGCACACCATGTGGCCGTCATCGTTCCCGGTGTCGGCATCAACCTGACCACGTTCGACGACCCGGAGAACCCTGCTCGACGCCCGTACGGGATGGCGCTGAGCCTGAGCCACGTCGCCCCGGACACCGCGGTGATCGCCTGGCTCGGGTACCGGCCGCCGGAGGGGGTCGGCCTCGCCGCCGCGACCGGCGCCCGTGCCCGCGAGGGTGCGACCGCGTTGCGCCGGTTCATGGGGCAGGTTCGCCGGCAGGCACGGCCGGACGCGAACATCGCGCTGGTGTGCCACAGCTACGGCACGGTCGCGTGCGGCGACGCCGCGCCAGGGCTGCCGGTGGACGATCTGATGCTGCTGGGAAGTCCCGGGGCTCGGGTGCCCTCCGCCGCCGCGCTGCGCATCCCCGGACAGGTCTGGGCGGCGACAGCGGCCACCGACTGGATCAGGTGGGTCCCCCACGTGCGGATCGGCGACCTCGGCCACGGTCCCGATCCCAGCGCACGTGCCTTCGGCGCTCGCGCGTTGCCCACCACCGGGGTGAGCGGCCACGACGGCTACTTCGCCGGGAACAGCAGCACCCTGACCGCGATCGCCGCCGTCATCACCCGGCGAGTCGGGAACCTCAGCACACCGAGTCCGGTGTCTCGGCACACCTGACCTCCGGGACCGGGCCGTCGTCGGGAACCGGAGCCGCGACGGTGGTCTGCTCGGGCAGCAGCGGAGCCAGCGCCACACCGGTGGTCGGGGTGCCGGACGGCGCGGCGTCGACCGCGCGCACGCCGGGGCGGGTACTCAGCGCGGTCAGCGCGGCGCGGTCACCGAGCACCAGCACGGCGAGCACGCACCGACACGAGGTACCCAGCTGACCCGCCTCGTACCTGGCCACGGCCGCGGCTCTGCCGGTCGCGCGCAACGCTTCCCGTTGCGCTGTCCGTTGCGCGGTCTCCTGGGCGATGTCGAGGCGCCGCCCGGTCACCGAGCCGGGGTCCGGTTCGGTGACCGGCTGCAGCGGAACGAAGCGCAGCGCCGTCTGCACCCTGTTCAGCGGCACCCGGAAGACGGCGGTGGCGGGTACGACACCGTCCAGCGCGATGACCGTGTCCGGCACGCTCAGCTCGTGGGTGAACTGCACGAGCGCGGGTACCGGCGCGCCGGTCGGCAGCCGCGCCGGCAACCCGGCCAGGTACGCGTCGATCGACTCACCCGGGTCCGGCCCGAGCCTGACCGCGTCGAGGGACCGGGGCACCGCGCGCTCGGCACCGCCGGGCCGCTGGCCGGCGACCCAGGCGACGCCGAGGAGCACGACCGCGATGCACAGCAGAGCCAGCGCGGCCTGTTTGGCGGTCATGCCGACGCGGCCGTCACTCGGCGCGCAGCACGTCCAGTGCGTGCCGCAGGTCGTCGGGGTAAGGGCTGGTGAACTCCACCCACTGCCCGTCGCCGGGGTGGGCGAACCCGAGCTGACGGGCGTGCAGCCATTGACGGCCGAGCCCGAGCTTCGTGGTGAGCGTGGGATCCGCCCCGTAGCTGAGGTCCCCGACGCACGGGTGGCGCAGCGCGGACATGTGCACCCGGATCTGGTGCGTCCTACCGGTCTCCAGGGTGATGTCGAGCAGCGTGGCCGCGGGGAACGCCTCGACCGTGTCGTAGTGGGTGACGCTGGGCCGCCCGCCGGCCACCACCGCGAAGCGCCAGTCATGCTTGGGGTGCCGGTCGATGGGTGCGTCGACGGTGCCCCTCGTCGGGTCGGGATGGCCCTGCACGACGGCGTGGTAGCGCTTGCTCACCTCACGCTGCTTGAACGCCCACTTCAGCGCGCTGTAGGCCCGCTCCGACTTCGCCACGACCATGATCCCGGTGGTACCGGCGTCGAGGCGGTGCACGATGCCCTGCCGCTCCTCGGCGCCCGAGGTCGACAGCCGCACGCCCATGGCCGCCAGACCGGCGGTGACGGTCGGACCGGTCCAGCCGGGGCTGCCGTGCGCCGCGACGCCGACCGGTTTGTCCACCAGAACGATGTCGTCGTCCTCGTAGAGCCGGTTCAGCCCGTCCACGACCCTCGGGACCTCGCTCGACGGGGCACGTTCCGGCGTCGGCAGGGTCACCTCCAGCCAGGTGCCCGCGACCAGGCGATCCGACTTGGTCAGCGCGTGCCCGTCCGCCCGGACGTGCCCGTTCTCGGTGAGACCGGCGACCACGGTGCGGGACAGGCCGAGCATCCGGGACAGCCCGGCGTCGACGCGCATCCCGTCCAGTCCGTCGGGCACCGGCAGGGTTCTCTGGTCACTCATCGTCGCCCCGTGACGCTCGTGTCCCGTCCAGTTCGAGGCCGATCAGCGCGAGCACCACGAGCAGCGCGCCCCCGGTGCAGATCGCCGAGTCCGCCGCGTTGAACACCGGCCACTTCTGTCCGTCCGGTGCGAACACCGAGATCATGTCGACCACCCAGCCCCGGAAGATCCCCGGGTAGCGGAACAGCCGGTCGGACAGGTTGCCCAGCGCGCCACCGAGGACCAGGCCGAGCGCGACGGCCCAGGCCCGCGACCGCAACCGGCCGGACAGCCGGATGATCGCGACCACCACACCGAGCGCGATGAGCGTGAGCAGCCAGGTCATCCCGGTCGCCATGCCGAAGGCGGCACCCGGATTGCGGACCAGCTGCAGGTAGACCAGCCCGTCGAGCACGCGCCACGGCGGCTGCCACTCCAGGTGGTCCACCGCGAGCATCTTGGTCTTGAGGTCGATCCCCCAGACCGCCGCGGCGACAACCACCAGGGTCAGCAGCCGCAGTGGGTACGCGGGACTCCCGTTCTCGGGTTCATCGGCCTCGGGATCCATCACCGGGTCCCCCTTGGCCTCGGGGTCGGACGGGAGTGTCATGCCCCGATTCTCTACGACGCACGCCGTCACTCGGAGCCCGGGAGGCGCAAGCGCTCTCAGCGGGCCCCGGTCTCCCCGCGCCACCTGGCCAGTCGACCGGCCCGGTCGACCGCGCGGATCCGCTGCTCCGCCCGGCTCCTGACCTCGGCCGTCGTCACCACCAGGAGCTGGTCGCGTTCCTGCAGCCGGGTCTCCGGGATCGGGGTGAAGCCCGCGCCGTCCCGCACCACCAGGCTGACCGAGGAGCCCGACGGAAGCCGTAGTTCACGCAGGTAGACGCCGTGCAGTTTGGAGCCGACCGGCACCCGGACCTGCAGCAGGTCGGCGGACAGCTCCTCCAGTGGCGCCGCGTCCACCTGAATCTCCGTGGGCTCGCCGGCTCTGGACACGCCCAGCAACCTGGCCACCCAGGGCAGCGTCGTGCCCTGCAGCAGGGTCAGCAGAACCACCAGTACGAGCACGACGTCCACCAGCTGGCGTGCCGCGAGGCTGTCCGGGTTACGGGTCAGCGGGATCAGGGCCAGCACGATGGGGACCGCGCCGCGCAGGCCGGACCAGGACAGGAACGCCTGCTCCCGCCACGACAGCCGGAACGGCAGCATCGACACGATGATCGACAGAGGTCTGGCCAGTAGCAACAGCACCAGCCCCGCGACCAGCGCCGGGATCACCGCGCCGATCAGCGCGCTGGGCGAGGCATAGAGCCCGAGCAGGACGAACAACCCGATCTGCGCCAGCCACCCGGTGCCCTCGGCGAAGGACAGCACACCGGCCCGGTGTGGCAGCTGGGAGTTGCCCAGGATGAGCGCCGCCACGTAGGTGGCGAGGAAGCCCGAGGCGTGCAGCGACTGGCCCGCCGCGTATCCCAGGATGCACACCGACAGCGTGGCGAGGGGATACAGACCGGTGGAGGGCAACGCCGCGCGCCGCAGGGCCCACGCTCCGCCGAACCCCAGCACGGCGCCGACGGCACCACCCACGGCCAGCTCGTAGACCACCAGGGCCGGGCTCCACCACTGCAGCGGCTCGGGTGCAGCGAGCAGCACCACCGCGATGACGACCGGCGCGTCGTTGAGTCCGGATTCCAGCTCCAACGCGCCGGCCAGCCGCCTGCGGACCCCGACACCGCGCAGGACGCTGAACACCGCGGCCGCGTCGGTCGAGGACAGCACGGCACCCCACAGGAACGCCGTCCGCCAGTCCAGTCCCAGCAACAGGTGCAGTGCCGTCGCCGCGACCCCGATGCTGACCGCGACCGCCACGGTCGACAGTGAGATACCGACCGTGAGCGCCGGGCGGACGTCCGACCACCGGGTGGTCAGGCCACCTTCGGCGAGGATCAGCACCAGTGCCGCGAGCCCGAGCGACTCGGTCAGCTGGGCGTTGGAGAACTGGAACCCGAGAACGGACTCGCCAAGCAGCACCCCGATCCCGAGGTAGAGCAACAGCGAGGGCAGCCCCAGACGGACCGAGGCACGCACCGCAACCACGCTGAGCAGCACGATCGCCGAGCCGACGCCGAGCACGGTTTCAGGGGAGACGTTCACCGTATCCCCCTTGTCTCCTCGGGTATCCGCCGTCTCCATTCCACCGCAACGGTGATCACGGGCCGCGCCCGGGTCGCCGCTCGTCGCGCGACGCGGTGCACCTGCCGTGCCACGGATGTCGTTCGGCGCACTCGTGGGCGTCACCCGGGGATCACCGTCCGGCGATCAGCGTGACCAGCAAGGAGTCCAGGTACTCGTGCCGCTCCCGGCCGTCCGTCGGCACCGCGGCCGGGTCGGTCCTGGTGAGCTGGGCGTGGCCGAGGTAGGTCGTGTAGGCCAGGAGCGCACGCCGCTGCGCCTGCACCGGATCCAGCCCCAGCTCGGCGAACAGACTCCTCAGGTAGTCGATGCGGCGCCGGGTCACCCGTTGCACCGTCGGCGCCACCAGCGGGTCGTCCGCCGAGGCGAGCAGCGCCAGCTCCACGGTGTACGGGCCGGGCCGGCCGAGTACGACCCTGAACAACTCACGCAGCCGTTCGTCCGGGTCGGCGCCCCGCTCCGCCTGCTCGATGATCGCGTCGGTGTGCACGGCCTCCCAGCGTTCGAGCGTGGCCGCGACGAGATCGGGCCGGCCTCGGAAGTGCCAGTAACCGCTTCCCTTGGTCGCGCCGAGCCGCGCCGCGATCGGTTCGATCGCCACCGCCGCGAGCCCGCCCTCGCCGAGCACCTTCAGCGCCTCGGCTGTCCAGTCGTCGCGGCTGAGCCTGCGATTAACCGATTCCTTCACCACCCTCCGTACGGTACCGTACGGTGAATCCCCCATACGGCACCGTACGGAGAGTGGAGCATCGTGATCCACAACGTTCACCAGAGAGAGTTCCGCGCAACCGAGGCGCGACTCAGCGAGCTGCTCGACGAGATGGGCGGACCGAACGACCGGTTGTGGCCTCGCGGCTGGACGCCGATGGTCCTCACCCAACCCCTGGCCGTCGGCTCGGACGGCGGGCACGGCGACATCCGCTACCGGGTCACCGAATACGAGCCGGGCAGGCGCGTGGAGTTCACGTTCACACCGCCCACTCCGCTGGACGGAACGCACGCGCTGGAGGTGCTTCCCGGATCACGGCCGGACACCGCGATCCTGCGCCACGTTCTGATGGGCACGCCCGTCGGCGTCGCGGGCCGGCTCGCCTGGACGCTCATGATCCGCTGGATGCACGACTGTGTGCTGGAGGAGCTGCTCGACAACGCCGGTGCCGCGGTCGGTGACCCACCGGCCCGTCAGGCGACCCGGAGTACGTGGGTCCGACTGGGCAGGTGCGCCCTGCGCGAGGGTGACACCAGCCGGTCGCCGAGTCAGACGTAGAGGGCCGCCAGCCAGCCGGACCAGTCCCGCTCCAGCGCCTCCCGGTCCAGCCCTTCGACGTACAGGTGGTGCCCGATCGCCACCGGCAGCCCGAGGTCGGCGAGGCCGTGGAACCGGTACAGACCCTCCGAGGCACGGACGCCGAGGAACGAAGGCCCCACGTAGTCGACGACGCCGTCGACCGGGGGCAGTCCGTTGGGAGCCAGGTGCACCGAGTCTCCCAGCTCAGGAGTCCCGTCGATCCCCAGCCCGGCCTGAAGCACCACCCAGGCCGTCCCATCAGCGGAGGCGTCCGGTCCGTTGGCGTTGACGAACGTGACGGGCCTGCCGAGGAAGTAGGTGACGTACTGACCGAGGGTGTGCAGGTACATGTCCCAGCCGCCGGCCATCGACGCCTCGTACTCGTCGTCCCAGCCGTCGCCGAACACGCCGCTGTGCAC
Organism: Actinospineispora spinosispora DSM 44797; assembly: GCF_000429025.1. Taxonomy (GTDB): domain Bacteria; phylum Actinomycetota; class Actinomycetes; order Mycobacteriales; family Pseudonocardiaceae; genus Pseudonocardia; species Pseudonocardia spinosispora. Next base: position 296,055 of record NZ_AUBB01000010.1, on the reverse strand, counting down.
GAAACGCAGCACGGCGCTCGCGCCGTCCCGACCCTCGATCAGGTACTCCATCGCGTGCACCGTGCCGTCCTCGGCCACGTTCCCCCGGTACGCCAGGTGTTTACCCGGCTCCCACGCGGTGATCACCGAGTCCTCTTCGTGTCCTTCGACGGTGAGCCGCACCGTGCCGCCCTCACCCGGCTCCACCTCGTGCGGCATGAACCATGCGGTGATGCCGGGTCCGGTGGCGATCGCCTGCCAGATCTGCTCGGGGGTCGCGTCGATCTCGATCTCTTTGCGAATCTCGAACTCACGGGGCATGTCGGGGCTCCTCCACATCGGAGACGGGCGGTTGGTCGGGAATGTCGGGATGGAGCGCGGCGATCAGCCGGTAGCGACGCCCGCCCGGCGCGGCCTCGTCGTGGTACTTGGCGGTCAGCACAGTGATCGACCGGGCGAGTTCCTCCGCGAACGCGGCCCGGTCGGCGGCCGAGGCGAAGCGAATCTCCCCGTCCACCGCGAACGTCCCGACACGCTTGCCCGCCCTGGTGGCACCCGCGATGAGCTCCCCCACGTCACGCACCAGCTTGGCCGCGAGAGCGAGCAGCCACCTCGCGGAAAGCTGGTCGGGAGCACGTCCCGGATCGGGCTGCATCGACCCGAGCGTGGCCGGTGAGATCACATAGGATCGCGCCGTGGCCCGCAGTACCCGTTCGGTCATGTTGCCCTTGCGCCGCTCCTCCACCAGCTCGACGAGCCCGTGCCGTTCGAGCGCGCGCAGGTGGTAGTTGACCTTCTGCCGCGCTAATCCCACCGCCGCCGCGAGCTGGGTGGCCGAGGCCGGCGAGGTCAGCTCCGCGAGCAGCCGGGCACGAATCGGGTCCAGCGACGCCTCCGCCGCACCCGCATCATCGATCACCGCGACCTCGAGCACACCCCCACCCTCCTACCGACAATAAAAATTGTCAAGGCGCCTCGACCCGTCCACCTCCATGATCACCACCGTGTGAGGGCTGATCTCAGGCCGCGAAACAGCCGTCAGGCGGTGGTGATCATGGAAACCCACCGGGAGTCGAGTCAGGCGGGGCGGACGCTCGGGGCCAGGGGGGTCGGGTGGCGTCGCGCGTAGCGGCCGAACAGCCAGATCACCGGCAGGGTGCAGGCCAGGGACACCCCGATGTACAGGGGGCGCTGCAGCCACCAGGACAGGTCGGGGTCGGTGTGTTCGCCCAGCTTCCCGTTGACGAAGTAGATGATGCCGCGACCGATCGCCATGCCGGTCGTGTGGAACAGGAAGACCGGCAGCGCGAACCGGTTGATCACCTCGACGACGCGGTGCGGTCGCGGCCGGGCCAGCCACCGGACCATCGCGGGGCGGCCCATCTCGGCGACCCCGATCTGAAACGTCAGCAGCGCCACGATGCACAGCGTCGGCGGGGCCATGTTGGACGCCTCGCCCGGGACCCCGACCATCGACCCGGGGTACAGACCGGACCCGACGAGCCCTACGAGGCCGAACAGCCCGGCCCACAGCAACGCCGCATCGATCTTGCGGGAGGCGCGCACGACCGCTTCGTAGTAGAAACCCGCCTGGAAGGCGACTCCCCAGACCAGGACCATGTTCAGGTAGGCGATGCCGTCGTGGTGGTACCGGAACCGGGCGATGTCGAGCACGATCGTGAGCCCGACCATCCAGACGAACGCGACCGGCCCGAACCGTCGTTGCAGCGCGAACCACACCGGTATCAGCGCGATGAGCAACAGGTAGACCCCGATGAACCACAGTGGGCTGATCACCAGGACGACCGCCCGTCCGACCCAGGTCAGGTTGAACACCGAGCCGAGCACGCTACCCAGAACGATCCACACCGTGGCGAGCAGCAGCGCCGGCACCGAGAGTTTGCGCAGGTTGCGCCACACGAAGTGACCGAGGTGCTCGCCGCGCACGCGCGCCCGCTGCCATGCCTTCAGGTGGACGTAGCCGCCGACGTAGAAGAACAGTGGCAACACCTGGAACAGCCAGGTCAGCACCCACAGCCCGGAGAACGAACCGAGCGGACTGGTGGCGAAGGGCCCCTGGTCGGTCCACTGCAGGATCGTGAAGGCCCAGTGCCACAGCACGACGATCAGGATCGAGAAGGCGCGCAGGAAGTCGACGTAGCCGTCCCTGGCGACGTCTTCAGGAGTGTCTTCGCTGGTCGAGGGATGCAAGGGCGGGACGGGGAAGAGGACTCCGTCCGACGGGTTCGGGGTCGTCTCGGTCAGTTCTTCTCACCCGCTCCAGCGATCCGGCGGCGGATGCCGCACCATGGACATGTGCCCTCGACCGTAGTCGATCACCCCACCGAGCCGGCGTCACCTGTATTCGGGCCGTCGCGCCACCGGCTGGTGCTCGGCGTCGTCGTGGCGATTCTCGTCGGCTCCAACGTCGTCAGCAACTACGCGTGGCCGCAGGCCTACATACCGTGGAACCTCACGGTGGCGGCGGTGCTCGTCATCATCGCCCATCGCGCCGGGCTGAGCTGGTCGGCGATCGGGCTGGGCACCGAGCGGCTCCGGCGTGGCCTGGTGCTGGGCGCGCTGGCCGTGGCGATCATCGCCGCGATCTACCTGGTCGCGCTGGCGGTGCCGTTCACCCGGGAAGCGTTCATGGACCGCAGGGCGGCCGGGCCGCTGGCGACGGCCTTGTTCGCCGCGCTGGTCAGGATCCCGTTCGGCACGGTGCTGCTGGAAGAGGTGGCGTTCCGTGGCGTGCTGCCCGCGCTGGTCAATCGCAACGGCGGGTGGTGGCGTGGCGCGCTGGTGTCGTCGGTCCTGTTCGGCCTGTGGCACGTGCTGCCCTCGCTCGGGGTGAGCGCCTCGAACGCCGCGGTGGGCGCGGCGGTCGGCGGCTGGGGCACGGTCGCGCAGGTCTGTCTGGCGGTCGTGTCGATGTTCGCCGCCGGCATGCTGATGATGCTGTGGCGACGGTGGAGCGGACATGTCGCCACCCCCGCGCTGGCCCATCTCGCGACCAACTCGTTGGGCGTGCTCATCGCCTGGTGGCTGATGAGCGGCGGCTGATCGCTACCAGCTGAAGGTGACGGTGGTCCTCGGCCTCGGCCGGAGATCGGCGAGCGCGGCGGCGACCTCGTCGACCCGCTCCGCGGGCAGGCACAACCTGCGGGCGACCCACACCGGGTCCTCCGGCAGCCGGGCCGGACGTTCCCAGCGCGTCACGGTCGGCGTGATGCCCAGCTCCTCGAACACCGCCAACGCGTCGTCCGCGGTGGCGGGCTCCGGCCGGTGCAGGTCGTGGAACCGGATCCACAGCGGATCGAGCCAGGCCATCGGGTGCTGCCCGGTCAGTTCCATCACGACGCCGCGCCTCGCGGCGGCGGTGAGCGCCACCAGGAACGGGGCGAACTCGACGGTGTTGTAGCCGACGTGGTGGCACAGCACGACGTCGGCGATGCCCGCCTCGTCGGCGATCGAGGGCCACTCCCCCAGCACCGCGCGGTGCTCGACGCCGCGTGCGGCGCAGTCGACGGCGAACACCTCGAGCATGCCCGGGTTGTGGTCGACGCCCACGAGCAGGTCGGCCTGCTCGGCGACGGCCAGCGACGCACTGCCTCCGCCGCAGCCGACATCGAGCACCGTGACCGGGCCCCGGTGGGTGGGCGGCTCACCGAGCAGCGCCAGCGCGGCGTCCCGGGACGGGGTGTCGTGCGGCTTCTCCGGCGCCCCGAAGTGCGCAGGGTCGTGCTTCCACGGGTTCGCCGGTGCGGTCGCCAGGATCTCGGGCGGCAACCCGCGCCCCTCCTGCATCTCGCGCCAACGGTCCGACGGGCTGTCCTGCATGTGTCCAGCTTAGGTGGCGGCACGGCCTCGGTGATCGACGCCCGGCGTTCAGTACGGTGCGACCATGGCGTACGGACTCGTGGCGACGATGCGGACCAAACCGGGCAAGCGGGACGAGGTGATCGAGCTGTTGCTGCGCGACCAGTCGACGCTGAGCGGCCTGGGATGTCGCACCTATCTGGTCGGCCGCAACGAGGAGTATCCGGACCTGATCTACGTCACCGAGGTCTGGGAGTCGAAGCGGGCCCACGACGACTCGCTGCGGCTGGAGTCGACGAAGGCGGCGATAGCCGAGGCGATGCCCCTGCTGACCGGCGAGTTCTCCGGTCACGAGTTCACCATCGCCGGCGGCCTGGGCAGCCCCGAGTAACACCCGCCCGCGAGTCGCTACATTCCGGGACCGGTCAGTGCGCGATGGCGTCGATGATCGCCCTGGCACCCTGGCGCAGCAGGTCCGAGCCGACGAAGAAGCCCAGGGCCTGCGGGTCCTCGGCGACGCCCCAATGGTGCGAGTCCAGCCACTGCGAACCGTCACGGGAGAAGACCTTGCCGTGCAGGTTCAGCCTGCCGGTCGCGTCCGTCGTGGCGTAGCCGGCGATGGGCGAGTTGCAGTGTCCCTGCAACGCGTGCAGCATCGCCCGCTCCGCCTCCGCGTGCCGTGTGGTCTCGGCGTCGTTGAGCCGGGCGCAGAGCTCGAGCAGCTCGGTGTTGTCCGAGCGGCACTGCAACGTCACGATGCCGGCACCGATCGGCGGGCACATGACGTCCAGCGGCAGGATCTCGGTGATCCGGTCGGTCTGCTCGACGCGTTCCATGCCCGCGACCGCGGCGATGAGCACGTCGAAGTGGCCTTCGTCCAGGCGCATCAGCCGGGTGTTGACGTTGCCCCGCAGCGGCTCGACCCGCAGGTGCGGGTGGTGCACCCGCAGCTGCGCGGCCCGACGCACCGAGCTGGTCCCGACGATCGAGCCTTCCGGCAGCTCCGCCAGCGGAGCCCCGGACCGCGTGATCACCGCGTCCCGCAGGTCCTCGCGCGGCAGGAAGCAGGCGAACGCGAGTCCGTCGGTGACCGGGATGTCGCCGGGCACGTCCTTGAGGCAGTGCATCGCCAGATCGGCGCGCCCCTCCAGGAGCGCGTAGTCGATCTCCTTGATGAACGCGCCCTTGCCACCGAGCTTGGCGAGGTCGCCCATCCATCGGTCGCCGGCGGTCGTGACCTTCACCAGCTCGGCCCCGATGCCGGGATCCAGCGCTTCCAGCGCCGCGGCGACACCCTCCGCCTGGGCCACCGCCATGGGGCTGGACCGTGTCGCTATCCGGATCATGCCGCCTGCTACCACCTCTCAAGCATATGACCACACGAAAATCAACCAGAACCAGGCTCAGACGGCGGTCACCCGCACCTTGACCTCGGCCCCGCCGGTGACCGTCCCGACCAGCGTCGGCTCGGACACCTCGGCGAACGTGACCGTCTCGGCCAGTACCTCGTTGGCCAGGAAGTCCTGGTGCGCACGAACCGCGTCGAGCACCTCGTCGGCCGCCCGCAGGGTGACCGCGATCCGGTCGGACACGTCCAGGTCCGCCTCGCGCCGTGCCTGCTGGACGAGCCGCACGACGTCCTTGGCGAGCCCCTCCAGGGCCAGCTCGGGTGTCACCTCGGTGTCCAGCACCACCAGGCCGGAGTTCGCCGGCAGCGCCGCCGTCGCGGTGGACGTGCCGTCGACCGCCTCACCGGGCACCAGCCGCTCGCTGTACTCGCCGTCGAGCAGCTCGATACCGGCGACCGTCACGGTCCCGTCGGCCGCCTGGTCCCATTCGCCCGCCTTGACCGCGCGGATGACCTTCTGGACGTCGCCACCCAGCCTCGGCCCGCACACCCGGGCGTTGACCGTCAGCTCGAACCGGCCGTAGCGCTGCACCTCGGTGGACAACACCACCTCACGCACGTTGACCTCGTCGGCGACGATGTCGGTGAACGGCCCGAGCACGTCGGCGTCCAGCGCGGCGACGGTCAGCCTGCTCAGCGGCAGCCGCACCCGCAGCTTGTTCGCCTTGCGCAGCGACAGCGCGGCCGACGCCACCTGGCGTACCCGGTCCATGCCGGCGACCAGCTCGGCGTCGTGCGGCACCTCACCGGCCGTCGGCCAGTCGGCCAGGTGGACCGAACGACCGCCGGTGAGCCCGCGCCAGATGACCTCGGTCGTCAAGGGCAGCAGCGGCGCGGCGACCCGGCAGGTCACCTCGAGCACGGTGTGCAGCGTGTCGATCGCGTCCTGGTCGCCGTCCCAGAACCGGCCCCGGGAACGCCGGACGTACCAGTTGGTGAGCACTTCGGCGTGGTCGCGCAGGATCGCGCAGGCGTCCGCGATGGCGTAGCGGTCCTGCGCCTCGGTCATCGCGTCGACCAGCTCCGCGGTCTTTGCCAGCATGTAGCGGTCGAGGACGTGGGTGCTGTCCGTGCGGAACCGGCCCTCGCGGCCAGCGGCGTTCGCGTACAGCGCCAGGAAGTACCAGGTGTTCCACAGCGGCAGGATCGCCTGCCGGACACCCTCGCGGATGCCCTGCTCGGTGACGATCAGGTTGCCACCGCGCAGGATCGGCGAGGCCATCAGGAACCAGCGCATCGCGTCGCTGCCGTCCCGGTCGAACACCTCGTTGACGTCCGGGTAGTTGCCCTTCGACTTGGACATCTTCAGGCCGTCGTCGCCCAGCACGATGCCGTGCGCGATGCACGAGGTGAACGCGGGCCGGTCGAACAGCGCGGTGGCCAGGACGTGCAACAGGTAGAACCAGCCCCGGGTCTGGCCGTTGTACTCGACGATGAAGTCGCCCGGGTAGTGGTGGTCGAACCAGTCCGCGTTCTCGAAGGGGTAGTGCACCTGCGCGAACGGCATCGAACCGGAGTCGAACCAGCAGTCCAGTACCTCGGGGACCCGGCGCATGGTGGACTGCCCCGTGGGGTCGTCCGGGTTCGGCCGGGTCAGATCGTCGATGTGCGGCCGGTGCAGATCGGCCGGGCGGACGCCGAAGTCGCGCTCCAGCTCGTCCAGCGAGCCGTACACGTCGGTCCTCGGGTAGCGCGGGTCGTCGGACTGCCACACCGGGACCGGGCTGCCCCAGTACCGGTTGCGCGAGATGTTCCAGTCCCGCGCGCCCTCCAGCCACTTGCCGAACTGGCCGTCCTTGACACCGTCCGGCACCCAGGTGATCTGCTGGTTGAGCTCGACCATCCGGTCCCGGAACGCGGTGACCTTGACGAACCAGGCGTCGACCGCGCGCTGGATCAGCGGGCTGCCGCACCGCCAGCAGTGCGGGTACGGGTGGTTGTAGGTCTCGTGGCGCAGCAGCGAACCCTGCACGTGTGCGGCCCCGTCACGCAGGTCACGGATGATCTTGGCGTTCGCCTCGAACACGTGCACGCCGGCATAGGTCGGTACCTCGGCGGTGAACTCACCCTTCGCGTCGACCGGCACGACGACGTCGATGCCGGCCGCGTCGGTCACGACCTTGTCCTCCTCACCGAACGCCGGGGCGATGTGCACGAGCCCGGTGCCGTCGTCGGTGGTGACGTAGTCGGCGGACAGCACCTGGTGCGCATTGGGCCGGCCGGCGAAGAAGTCGAACGGCGGCAGGTACCGGGTGCCGAGCAGCTCGGTACCGGTCAGCCGCCGAAGGACCTCGGGCTCCTCTCCCAGCTCACGTGCATAGTGCGCGACCCGGGCTTCCGCCAGCAGGTAGCGCTGTCCGCTCTCCGCCTTGACGACCACGTAGTCGACCTCGGGGTGCACCGCGACGGCCAGGTTGGACGGCAGCGTCCACGGTGTGGTCGTCCAGATCAGCAGCTGCACACCGTCGAGGTCGGTACCCGGAGCGACGATCGGCAGCCCGACGGTGACCGCCGGGTCCTGACGGTCGGTGTAGACGTCGTCCATCTTCGTCTCGGTCGCCGACAGCGGTGTCTCGCACCGCCAGCAGTACCAGAGCACCCGGAAACCGGAGTAGACCAGGCCCTTGTCCCACAGGCGTTTGAACGCCCAGATGACGCTTTCCATGTAGGTCAGGTCAAGGGTCTTGTAGTCGTTGTCGAAGTCGACCCAGCGGGCCTGGCGGGTGACGTACTCGCGCCATTCCGAGGTGTAGCGCAGCACCGACGAGCGGCAGGCGTCGTTGAACGCCGCGATGCCCATCTCCTCGATCTCGGACTTGTGCTTGATACCGAGCTGGTGCTCGGTCTCGATCTCGGCGGGCATGCCGTGGGTGTCCCAGCCGAAGCGCCGTTCGACATGGCGCCCGCGCATCGTCTGGTAGCGCGGAACGACGTCCTTGACGTACCCGGTCAGCAGGTGGCCGTAGTGCGGCAGACCGTTGGCGAACGGCGGGCCGTCGTAGAAGACGAACTCGTTCGTGCCGTTCTCACCGGCGGGACGAGCCTCGACGGACGCCTGGAACGTCCGGTCCGCTTCCCAGCCCGCCAGCACCGAGCGTTCCAGAACCGGGAAGGACGGCTGGGCGGGCACCGACGCGGCGCTCTCGTGCCCGTCCGGGGCGGTGACGTCGACCTTGGGGTAAACCATCGCTCGTGCGACTCCTCGTGCAGCCATGTAGTGCTCCGCACGGGGACGAACCGAGACCGGCCCGCGGTACCACCCCGCTTGCCGCCGGCCGAGGCCGACGACCACTTCTTTCCATCCGGCTGTGACGGGCCGGACCCGTCCGGTTCTACTGGGACGAGCCGCCTATCCGGCGACCCGTCCGTTCTTCCGGAGACTCCCCGGTGATGGCCGGATCAACGTCTGTCTACTACCAGGGTAGCCCTGTCGTCCAGCGCCTTGACCGCCAGCGGTCAGGAGGAGGACGACGCGCGGTTGCGCGCCGCCAGAACCCGCACCGGGGTGCACTGGCCGCACGGGGCGAACCCGTACTCCACCGCTTCCTTCGCGGGCAGCGGAATCGTTTCGCTCCCGGCCAGCGACCGGCATCCGGTCACGTGGTAGAGCGGCTGCTCGTCGACGACCAGCACCTCGTCCGCGAGCGTGGCCACGATCGCGGCCGCCGAGGCGTCCGCTTTCTCCTCGGCCGGCTCGGCCGGCGCCGAGTTCTGCACCGGGGTCATGGCCGTGGTGGCTTCCGCTCCGGCGACACCACCGGCGGGCTTGTCCTGCGCGGGACGTCGTCCGCCCATGATCGGGATCGCGGTCGTCCGGTCGCTGTCGGCGATCGCGGCGGCACTCGGCGCTGCCTTGGACTCGCTCGGCTTGTCCTTCTTCTCGGCCGCCGCACCGGTGCTCGCTGCCTTGTCGGCGGGAGCGTCGGCCGGCTTCTTGTCCGGACCGGACTTGTCCGAGGACGCCTTCGCCGCAGCGGCGGCACCAGCGGCACCCACCGCCGCTGCCGAGATCGCCGTGGTGCGCTCGGCACCGGCACCACCGGTCGGTGCACTCGGCGCCTGCGCGGGCTTCGACTGACTCGGGGCCTTCTGGCCGCCCTGCTGTCCGGAACCCGTTCCGAACCCGGCTGCCGGCTGCTGCGCCTCGCCGGCCCGCTGTCTGGGAGGCGACTGGGTCTGGGAGAACGACGGCTGCTGCGCGGCCGCCGGCCGCTGACCACCCTGCTGTCCCGAACCCGGACGCTGCGACGGCGGTTGCTCCGCGCCACCCGGACGCTGCTGGCCGCCAGGCTTCCCAGGCGTGCCCGAAGCGCGTTCCTCGGTACGTGGCTGCCACGGCGACACCGAACCGTCGCGACCCTCGGTCGCGCCCGGCTTGCCCTGGTCCTTGCCCTGATCGCCGCCGTCCGGACGTTGCCCGGACGAACTCGGCGTCAACGCCGTCGTCTTCGACTCCACCGGCGTTGCCGGCTTGTCCTTGGCGTCGGAGTCCTTGGAGCCGCCCGCGGCCTTCGAGGCGGCAAAAGCCGCGCCAGCCGCCGCTGCCGCCGCAACGCCCTTCTGATCGCTGTCGCCGAACCCGCCCGAACCGGTCGGTGACGCCTTCGAGTCCTTCGCCGCTCCCGACCCGGAGGTGACGCTCTGTGACTGCTGATCGCTCGAACCACCGGTAAACGCCGCAGCGCCGGACGGTCGATCGGAGGAGCTGGACGGCGTGCCCAGTACAGACGTCGCCTCGGCGCCTGCGTCAGGCGGTCCTGCCACGTAGTTGGGCCGCAGTGCGGGAAACACCTCGGTGGCAGGTTCGGCCGGCCCGCTCTGACCACCGTACGCCGGAATCGCCGTCGTCGGTGGTTCGTTCATGGCCGGCCGTTGAACCGGAGGTTGCCCCATGGGAGCGCGCTCGCTCCCGGTCTTCACAGCGGCCCGACGTTGCGCCCAGTCATAGACCAGGATCCCGGCCGCGGCGACACTCACCACGACCGAGATCCAGGCCCAAGCCGCTGTACCGGTCACCAGGGCGACCAGCAGCAGCCCAAAGGCCGCGAGCACGAATATCAGGACCAGCAGCAACACGGTTCACTCCGAGATGGCGGCGTCATCACGACGCCGACCACCGTTGTCGTTGGTACCCAAGCGGGTTTCAGCTACCGGCGTCGGCTCGAGTGCCGTAACCGGTGGCCGCGTAACCCTGGTTGGGGTTGACACGACCGTCGGACGGTGCGGCGGAGCCGCGCCCGGCCAGATCCCGCAGCTGGGACTCGAGGTAGGTCTTCAGCCTGGTGCGGTATTCCCGCTCGAACGTACGCAACTCGTCGATCTTCTTGTCGAGAACCGACTTCTCGCGCTGGATGCCGCCCATGATCTCGGTGTGCTTGCGCTCGGCTTCCCCGACCAGCGCAGCAGCCTTGTCCCTGGACTGACGTTCCATCGTCTCCGCCCTGGTACGGGCGTCATTGATCATCGTCTCGGCGCGCACCCTGGCCTCGTTCACCAGGCCGTCGGCCTTGGCACGCGACTCGGAGAGCAGCTGCTCGGACTTGGTCCGCGCGTCGCCGAGCATCCCGTCGGCCTCGGTCTTGGCCTCAGCGGTGAGCCGGTCAGCCATCTCCTGGGCGAGCCCGAGGACCTTGGCGGCCTGAACGTGGTGGTCACCACCGAGAGCGGCGGGGTCCATCATGGGCTGGGGAGCCGAGACCGGGGGCGGCGGCACGGCGGCGGTCGCCGCGGCCATCGTCATGGTCTGACGAGATTCCTCCGACGAGCGCTGGCGCTGCTGGGGAGCACGAGAAGCCTGGGCGCGCGCCTCGGAGAGGTCACTCTGAGCATTGTTGAGCTGGCTTTCCAGGGCGTTCACCTGGTCACGCAGCTCGGTGTTCTCCTCGATGAGCTTTGCAAGCTCGGTCTCGACGAGGTCGAGGAAAGCGTCGACCTCATCCTCGTTGTACCCCCGCTTACCGATCGGGGGCTTGCTGAAGGCGACGTTATGCACGTCGGCCGGGGTCAGCGGCATCGGATCACCTCACGCAGTCCTCTGGGCGGCCGAGGCCCTGTTCAGATCCTTGGCAACCTCGGGTCGGGCATCGTCCATCAGGTCGGTTCGACGAACGCCATCAGTATGAACACGGCCAGCGACAGAACCATAATCCACTAGTCCAGCCCCGCGCGTCCGACCCATACCTTGAATCTCACTCTCTGTCACCAACGGGCCGCGCAGCCACGAACCGACCGGGCTGACGACCTGCACACCTCAATCTTGGCCGAAAAATCCGCCTTCAGCCAGTTTTCTTCGATCTTCCGCCGAAACGTCAACGCCGTCCGGCGAGAGCAGGAACACCCGACTGGTGACCTTGTCGATGGATCCACGCAGCGCGAACGCCAGTCCGGCCGCGAAGTCCACCAGCCGCTTGGCGGCGGCGTCGTCCAGCTCGGTCAGATTCATGATCACCGGGATGCCGTCCCGGTAGCGCTCGCCGATCGTGCGCGCCTCGTTGTAGCTACGCGGATGGACCGTCGTGATCCGCGACAGCGGGACCCTCCTCGGCTCGCTCGCCTGCACCGACGGCGGTGGCGCTACCGACGGCCTTGGCACCTCCACCGGCGCGGAGTCCATCGCGAGCGCCCCGTGAACGAACGGTGAACGACTGGACCCACCCGCCGACCCACCGTGGCCGGCCGTCCCGGAAGGACTGCCCAGCGGGCGGGTGGACGCCGGGACGACAGGGCTCGGTGCCGGCTCCACCGGACCACGCGCCTCGGGCCGGTACCGTTCCGGCGGCTGGTACTCGGTGCGTGGCTCCGGGTACCCGCGCCTCGGCTCGGGGTCGACCCTCGGGTCGTCGTAGTAGCCGGATTCGTCGTAAGCAGGGTCATAGTCGAGGTAGGCATCCATGTCCTCGGCGGGCACCATCCCGAAGTACGCCTTCAGCCGATACAGCGTGCTCATGGCGACGCCTCCTTCCCCGACACCCGCGACCAGCACGCGGGCAGCATCAATACCGGGTCACCAGTCCGAATGAATGTCTTGGTAACACCGCGTCATCGTTCACGGCGAGGTTAGCCGTCGATCACCCAGTAGAGCCGTTCCGACACGCACGCAGGTCGAACCGAACCTGATCGCCCGTTCGAGATCCGCCGTCATCCCCGCGGATATCACCCTGGCGTGCGGGTATTGGCTACGCAACCGGCCCGAAGCCTCCTCCAGGGAGGCGAACGCACGGTCCGGATCCGTGTTCAACGGGGCAACGGCCATCACACCGTGCAACTCCAGCGCCTCGGAGGCCATCACTCTTTCGGCGAGCGCATCCCGCTCGTTCGAGACGACGCCGCCGCGTTGTGGATCTCCGTCCAGGCTCAGCTGGAGGAGCACGGACAACCGTTCCGACCGTTCACCGCCGTCCAGAGCACGTGTCACGGCCGCGTCCAGCGCGTCGACGAGGCGTTCCGAGTCCACCGACTCGACCCGGAATGCCCATTCGGCGACCGATCGGGCCTTGTTCCGCTGCAGCCGGCCGACCTGATGCCACCTGGCGTCGACCTCCGGCCGCAACGCGGCGACCTCCGGGACCTTCGCGGCGGCCTCCTGCGGGCGGTTCTCACCGAAGCCGCGCAGCCCCAGATCGAGCAGGAGCGCCACGTCGCTCGCCGGCCGGTACTTGGTGACGGCGAGAAGCTCGACCTCGTCCTCGGGACGCCCGGCTTCACGACAGGCGGTCCGGATCCGCTCGGAGACCGAGGCCAACGCGGCCGCCAGATCGGCGCGCCGCGCATCCGGCACACCGTGCTCCGTCATCGGGGATCCAGCCACGTGACCGCGGCCAACCGACCCGTCCGGCCCTCGCGGCGATGCGAGTAGAGCTGCGCGTCCTCGACCGTGCACCTCGGGTCCACATCCACCTTGATCACGTTCAGTGATCGAAGTTGGACACGCAAGCCCCGGCGCAAATCCAATCCGGGTGAACCGTCTCGCGTCACACCGCCGCTACCGGGCAACAATCCGTGAACATCGTCACGCATCTGGGCGGGTACCTCGTAACACCCGCCACAGACAGCCGGCCCCAGGAGCACCTCCGTGCGCTCCGGACGCGCCCCGAGATCAGCCATCGCGGCCAGCACCGAGGGCACCACACCCTTCGAGGCCCCGACTCGACCCGCGTGCGCGACACCGAGCACCCCGGCGAGCGGATCGGCGAGCAGGACCGGCACACAGTCCGCCGCGAGGACAGCGAGCGCGAGCCCGGGCCGATCGGTGACGAGAGCGTCCACACCGGCGACCACCTCGTCGGTGGGGCCGGTCACGACGGACACGTCGGTGCCGTGCACCTGACGCATCCAGACGACGGAATCGGCGGCCAGACCGATCGTCGCGGCCAACCGCGAACGGTTGGCCGCGACGGCGGCAGGGTCGTCACCTACTCCGTCGGAGAGGTTGAAACTGTTGAACGGGCCGCGGGACGCCCCGCCGGCCCGGGTGGTGACCACCCGGCGAACGCGCGGAGAGCCCACTTCGGCTCACCTTCGCATGAAGGGTGGGACATCCACCTCGTCGTCGTCGAAGTCCATCACCCGCCGGGCAGCTGCCGGCGGGGCCTGGGGCGACTGGGTGGACTGATGGGGCGTCCCCTGTGGCGGAATGCTCGGACGAGGAGCATTCACCGCGGGAGAGGTCGCACTACCCGGCGCGGCCGCCCCGCCTCGAACCGCGCTGGGCGGGTCAGACGGCGGGTTCGCCTGTCGCTGGGGGGTTCCGTGCGAGCCCGCGCCGCCCTGCGCCTGTCCGCGCGACGGCGGGCTCGCTTGCCCGCCACCACCACCCCGGAACGCACCGGGATCGAGCTTCTTGTGCGTCGGCGTGCCCGCGTCGAACCCGGCGGCGATGACCGTGACCCGCACCTCGTCACCGAGCGAGTCGTCGATCACCGTCCCGAAGATGATGTTCGCCTCGGGGTGCGCGGCTTCCTGGACCAGCGAAGCCGACTCGTTGATCTCGAACAGGCCCAGGTCGGACCCGCCGGCGACGGACAGCAGCACGCCACGCGCGCCGTCCATCGACGCCTCGAGCAGCGGCGAGTTGATCGCCTTGCCCGCGGCGCTCACCGCCCGGCCCTCGCCTCGCGCGGACCCGATGCCCATCAGGGCACTCCCGGCTCCGGACATGACGCTCTTCACGTCGGCGAAGTCCAGGTTGATCAGTCCGGGTGTGGTGATCAGGTCGGTGATGCCCTGAACACCGGACAACAGCACCTCGTCGGCGGACCGGAACGCGTCCATCAACGAGACGCCCACGTCGCCGAGCTGCAGCAGGCGGTCGTTCGGAATCACTATGAGCGTGTCGCACTCGTTGCGCAGCTCGGTGATGCCGTCCTCGGCCTGGCCACCGCGCCGTTTCCCCTCGAAGGTGAACGGACGCGTCACCACACCGATGGTCAGCGCACCCAGCTTGCGCGCGATGCTCGCCACCACAGGGGCGCCACCGGTACCGGTGCCACCGCCTTCGCCCGCGGTCACGAACACCATGTCGGCGCCCTTGATTACTTCTTCGATCTCTTCCCGGTGGTCCTCGGCCGCTTTGCGACCGACCTCCGGATTCGCGCCGGCACCCAGACCCCTGGTCAGCTCACGACCGATATCGAGCTTGACGTCCGCGTCGGACATCAGCAGAGCCTGGGCATCGGTGTTGACAGCAATGAACTCGACGCCCTTGAGCCCGACCTCAATCATGCGGTTTACCGCATTTACGCCGCCGCCACCGATACCGACGACCTTAATCACCGCAAGATAGTTGTGCGGGGGCGTCATGCGCGGCACCTTCCTCACTGGCCTTACTCTCTACAACCCTCAACAGGAGACTGAGAGTTATGTCAGCCGTCTGCCTCGCAACTGAACGGTAGGGTCGCTTCCGCCCCTGGTCCAGCAGGCGCGCCGGTAGTCCCACCCGCATGCGAGTGAGGTTTCTCAGCGGCGGATGGTCGGCAGGTCCGGAGCACTCACGTCATAGAGCGAACCGTGTTGGCTCAGCAGCACCACGAGTACCGCGGCCTTGCGTGCCGAGTCGTCGGGCGAGCCCCATTTCACCTGCTTGCCGCCGACCAGTTTCAGGGTCACGTCGGAGGGGCCGTCGGCCTCCACGACCTGCACCTTCTGCCGTACCTCGGGGGCCAGCGAGGCCAGAACGGCGAGGCCCGAGGTGGTCGCGGCATCGCCGGGGGCGACCCGGTCCGCGACCAGTTTCGGCAACGGCGGCGGGGACTTCGGCGCAGCCTGATAAACGGTGCCCGTGCTGTCGACGAGCCACGGCCCGTTCGCCGAGTCGGTCAGCGCGACCGGGGTGCGTCCGGTCACCTCGAGCCGCACCGTGTCCGGCCAGTGTCGGGATGCCACGACCGAGGCGACCTGCGGAACCGTTCCGACCCCGCGCTGCACCTCGTCCAGGTCGACCGCCAGCAGCGCGGTCCCCGCGTGGATCCCGGTGGCCGCCCTGACGACGTCCGCGTTCACCTCGGGCGGCGCCTGGACCTCGATCGAGGCCACCTGGAACTTCGCGACGTGCAGGAGCATCGCGCGCCCGCCGAAGATCACTCCGAGCACCGCCGTGACCACCAGCAGCACCAGTGCCAGCAGCCGCCTGCGTCGATAGCGCGCGCGGTCGTCGGCGGGGCGCATCGGGGGGCGTGACGCACCGACCGGACGGTCGGCGACCAGCCCCGCTCCCCGACCCGACCGCGCGGTCATCGCGCCGGCTCTCCGGACACGGTGGCGATGTCGTTCTGGTCGTTCTCCCGCCGGGTGAGCTCGACGAGAACCTCTGGGCCCAGCACCGTCACGTCACCGGCACCCATCGTGATCACCAGGTCGCCCGCCTTCGCCAGACCGGCGAGCACCTCGGGGACCTCGGCCCAGCGCGGCACGTAGTGCACCTGGTCGGCGGGCAACCGGACGGCGTCGGCGACGAGCGCGCCGCTGACTCCGGGCTCCGGGTCCTCCCTGGCGGCGAACACGTCGAGCACCACGACCTCGTCGGCCAGCGCGAGCGCCTGACCGAACTCGGTGCTGAACTGCCGGGTGCGGGAGTAGAGGTGCGGTTGGAAGGCCACCAGCAGGCGGCCCTCGGTGACCTCGCGCGCCGCCTTGAGCTGCGCCGCGACCTCGGTCGGATGGTGCGCGTAGTCGTCGTAGACCGCGACCCCCGCCGCCCGGCCCTTGAACTCGAACCGCCGACGCACACCGGAGAACCCGGCGAGGCCCTCCAGCAGTCCGGAGGCCGGAGCACCCAGCTCGATGCCGGCCAGCAGCGCGCCCAGCGCGTTGAGCGCCATGTGCTCTCCGGGCAGCGACAGGACGACCTCGTGGTCGGCCTCGGCGAGCCGCAGACCGACCCTGCTCCCGGTGCCGGCGCGGTCATAGCCGGTAAGTACGGCGTTGCCCGGCTCGGCCGGCGCGGTCCGTCCGTAGCGACGAACCCGGATCCCGGCCGCTTCGGCCTGGACCGCCAGACGCTCGGACCCGGGATCGTCGGCGCAGCTCACGAGAGCGCCGCCGGGGACGAGCCTGGAGAGGAAGTCCGCGAACGCCGTCGCGTAGGCCTGCTCGCTGCCGTGGTGGTCGAGGTGGTCCGCCTCGACGTTGGTCACGACCGCGACCCAGGGGCTGAACCTCAGGAACGACCCATCGCTCTCGTCGGCCTCGGCGACGAAGATCTCCCCGGCGCCGTGGTGCGCTCCGGTCCCCGCGGCCGCCAGGTCCCCGCCGATCGCGAACGACGGGTCGAGCCCGCAGTGCTGCAGTGCGACGGTCAGCATCGAGGTCGTCGAGGTCTTGCCGTGGGTCCCGGTCACACAGGCGACCCTGCGGCCGGTCATCAATGCGGCCAGCGCCTCCGCGCGGTGCACTACCGTCAGGCCCCGCTCGTGCGCGGCGACCAGTTCGGGGTTGTCCGCGCGGATCGCGCTGGACACCACGACGGTCGGCGGGCCGCTCAGCTGGTCGAGGTTGGCCGCCGCGTGCCCCACCGCGATCTTGGCGCCCTGCGCGCGAAGACCGAGGACGGTCCGCGAGTCCTTGGCGTCGGAACCGGCGACCTCCGCGCCCCTGGCCAGCAGGATGCGGGCGATGCCGCTCATGCCGGCACCACCGATCCCCACCAGGTGCACCCGATCGGTCAGCACGCTCGTCACGCCTCGCTCATCTCGCTCGCCACCTCGAACACCACTCTGGCCAACGCCTCGTCGGCATCGGCGTGCCCCGATCCACGAGCCGCCGCACCCATCGCGGCGAGTCGGGTCGGGTCGGTCAGCAGTCCGGTCAGTTCCTCGAGCACTCGGGTTCCGGTGAGCTCGGCATCGGGCACGAGCGTCCCGCCACCGGCGTTGACCACCGGCCCGGCGTTCAGCGCCTGCTCCCCGTTGCCGTGCGGCAAGGGTACGTACACCGCGGGAAGCCCCACCGACGACACCTCGGCGACGGTCATCGCGCCGGACCGGCACAGCACCGCGTCGGCCGCGGCGTAGGCCAGGTCCATCCGCTCCAGGTACGGCAGGCCGATGTAGTTCCCGCCGTGGCCGATCCCCGCCGGGACCGGCGCGGCGGTCAGCCCGGCTCCGTGACCGTGCAGCACCGAGATGCCCGACGCGAGCAGCCCGCCCAATGCCTCGGCCACCGCGGTGTTGAGCGTCCGCGCGCCCTGGGAACCACCGAAGACCAGCAGGACCGGCCCGTCGGCGGGCAGCCCGAAGTGCGCCCGGGCGCACGCGCGCAGCGCCGCGCGGTCCAGCCCGGTGATCTCGCGGCGCAGCGGGATGCCGATCTGCTCGCAGCCGGGCAGACCGTTGTCCGGTACGGCGCCCAGCACCCGAGCCGCGAACCGGGCGCCCACCTTGTTCGCCAGCCCGGCGCGCGCGTTCGCCTCGTGCACCACGATCGGCACTCGGCCGCGCGCGGCGAGGTAGGCGGGCAGCGCGACGTAACCGCCGAACCCGACCACGACGTCCGCCCGCACCTTGCGCAGCACCGCCCGGGTGTCGCGCACCGATCCGAGGACCTTGGTCGGCAGTTTGAGCAGGTCGGCGCTCGGCTTACGCGGCAGCGGCACCGGCGGGATGATCTCCAGCGGAAAGCCGCGTGCCGGGATGAGCGTCCGGTCCAGGCCACGTTCGGTGCCCAGCGCGGTGACCGTCGCGTCCGGCCGCAGGCGACGGATCGCGTCACCGAGAGCCAGCGCGGGTTCGATGTGTCCCGCCGAACCGCCGCCGGCGAGGACCACCGACAGCGGGCTGTTCGATCCGCTCATCGGTGCCCCCGCTGGCCCGGGACCTGTGCACGGGCGCCGCTCGCCCGCTGGCTGGGCGCGGTCCGCGACTGCGGAGGGGTACGCGGGCTCGGCGCCGTCGGGCGCGCGGCGGACCGCGCGATCGGCGAGCGATACGGCTCCGGCATGCGCAGACCGAGCAGCCGGGCGACCCGGCCCTGGCCGTGGGCGCGCAGCGCGGCGATGGCCTCGGGTTCGTGCCGGGCGGCATTGGCCAGCAGGCCGCCCACGAACATGGCACTCACTAGTGCGGAGCCTCCGGAAGAAACGAGTGGCAACGGAATACCGGTCACGGGAAGCAATCCCACCACGTAGCCGATGTTGATCGTTGCCTGCCCGGCCATCCAGACCGTCAGCGAGGAGACCACCAGCTTGAGCCACGGGTCGGTGTTGCGCGCCGCGATCCGCAGACCCACGTAGACCAGCATGCCGAACAGGACGAGCACCGCCACGGCGCCGACCATGCCCAGCTCCTCGCCGATGATGGCGTAGATGAAGTCGTTGTGCGCGTTCGGCAGGTAGCTCCACTTGGCGCGGCCCTGACCGATCCCCACGCCGAACAGGCCACCGTCGGCGAGCGAGTACAACGCCTGCTTCGCCTGGTACGCCGAACCCAGCGGATCGCTGGCGTCGGGCGACAGGAACGACGTGATGCGGCTCTGCCGATAGCCGGCGGACAGCCCGAGCATCACCGCGCCGACCGCGCCACCGATGCCCAGCGCCGCCAGCAGCCGCATCCGGACACCCGCGAAGAACAGCAGCGCCGCGACCACGATGGCCAGCGACAGCGCCGTGCCGAGGTCCGGCTCGATCACGATCAGGGTGAACAGCACCAGCGCCACCGGAAGGACCGGGGACAGCGCCTGGCGCCAGTTGCCGAGCATGCGCTGGCGCGCGGCGAGCACGTGCGCGCCCCACAGCGCCATCGCCACCTTGGCCAGCTCGGCGGGCTGGATCGAGATCGGGCCGACGACGAACCAGCTGCGCGCGCCGCCCCTGACGTGGCCGAGCCCGGGGATCAGCACCAGCACCAGCAGGATCACCGACAGGATCAGCGCCGCCGGTGCGAGTGCCCGCAGGACCTTGGGCGGAATCCGCATGCCGATCCAGAACACGACCAGTCCGGCGAGGCAGAACAGCAGCTGCCGGGCGAACACCGAGTAGGACGAGCCGTCCGCCTCGAAGGACTCGACGCTGGACGCGGACAGCACCATCACGAGTCCGACGAGGGTCAGCAGGCCGAAGACGCCGAGCACGATGTGCAGCGAGGTGAGCGGCCGCGCCAGCCAGGCGGTCACGGCGGCCCGGACCTTCGCGGCGTGACCCGCCGCGGTGGGTCCGGCCGGCTTGCGTGTCCTGGTGGCCGTCGTCCCTCGGGCTCCGGCGGGGGCCGAACCCCGCCCCTCGGCGCTCACCGGTTTCCCGACGGCGTACCCGACCCGCTCTTCCGCAGGCCGGAAGCGGCGTCCGCGAACGCGAGCCCCCTGGCGGCATATCCGGTGAATTGGTCTAACGACGCAGCGGCTGGGGCAAGGAGGACTACATCACCTGGGGCAGCCATAGCGGCGGCCCGTCGTACCGCGTCCGTCATGGGTTCATGCTCTCCCGGCAGAACTTCCTGCACGGGGACATCGGGGGCGTGTCGCAACAGTGCGTCACCGAACATCGCCCGATCGGTGCCCATTAGGACTACGCCGACCAACCTATGTGCGTGTTGATGTATGAGTTCTGTAACCGACGCGCCCTTGAGTTGGCCGCCGGCGATCCACACCACGCGCCGATGCCCGGACAGTGCGGCGTCCGCCGCGTGCGGGTTCGTCGCCTTCGAGTCGTCCACGAACCGCACGCCGTCGACCGTGGCGACGACACTGCCCCGGTGCGGTCCCGGCCGGAACGCGCGTAGTCCGGCCGCGACCTCGCCGGCGGTCAGATCGGCCGACCGGGCGAGCGCGGCGGCGGCCAGTGCGTCCAGCTGCGCGGGCGGCCCGGTCAGCGGCAGCTCGTCGACACCGAGCAGCTCGACGACGCCGTCGCCGAACGCGTTGTCCACCAGCGTGCCGTCGACGACACCGAGCTGCCCACGGGCCGGGGCGCCGAGTGTCACCCCGATCCGGCGTTCGGCTCGCGAGGCCGCCAACGCGCCGGCGGCGAGCGGGTCGTCGGCGCCCGCGACCGCGACCTGCCCGGTCAGCACACGTGCCTTCGCCGTGAGATAGCCGTCCATGCCGCCGTGCCAGTCCAGGTGGTCCTCGGCGATGTTGAGCAGGCAACCGGCGGCCGGGCGCAGCGACGGCGACCAGTAGAGCTGGAAGCTGGACAGCTCGACCGCGAGCTCACGATGTCCGGCGCGCACGGCCTCGATCACCGGTGTGCCGACGTTGCCGCACGCGATCGCGTTCCGGCCCGAGGTGACCAGGATCGACTCGAGCATGCCGACCGTCGTGGTCTTGCCGTTCGTCCCGGTCACCGCGAGCCAGCGTGGTGCGGGACCCTCGGCCGCCGGGCCGCCCGGCGCTGTCCACCGCCAGGCCAGCTCCGGTTCCCCGATGACCTCGATGCCGGCGTCGGCGCTCGCCTTCAGCAGCGGGGCGTCGGGCCGCCAGCCGGGGCTGGTGACGACCAGTTCGGTACCCGGTGGCGGAACGTCGAGACCTACCTCCGCGCGAGCACCCTGGGGTAGCTCGGTGAGACGGTCCGCGCGCCCGTCGGTGACCGTGACGAGCGCGCCCAGTTCGACCAGCGCCTCGGCGACGGCCAGACCGGACACACCCGCGCCGGCGACCAGCACGGGGCGGCCGCGCAGGTCGGTCAGCGACCGGTGGTCCGGGGCCCCACGTTCGGCGGCCACTAGCTACCGGCCTGGGTGGCCAGCCACTCGCTGTAGAAGATGCCCAGACCGATCGCACAGCACATCGCGCCGAGCAGCCAGAAGCGAATGATGACCGTGGTCTCGGCCCAGCCCGCCAGCTCGAAGTGGTGGTGGAAGGGCGCCATGCGGAACAGTCTCCGCCGGGTCGCCCTGAACACCAGGATCTGCAGCGACACCGACAGCGCCTCGACCACGAACACGCCGCCGATGATGACCAGCAGCAGCTCGGTGCGGGTCACGATGGACAGGCCACAGATCAGCCCACCGAGCGCCAGCGAGCCGGTGTCACCCATGAAGATGCGCGCGGGCGCCGCGTTCCACCAGAGGAACCCGACGCAGCCGCCCATCGCCGCCGCCGCGAGCAGCGCGATGTCCAGCGGGTCCCGGACCGAGTAGCAGCCGGGTGCGACCGCGAGCGAGCACAGGTGCCGGGCCTGCCAGTAGCCGACGAACACGTACGTGGCCAGCACCATCGCCGACGTACCCGCGGCGAGACCGTCCAGGCCGTCGGTCAGGTTCACCGCGTTCGACCAGGCCGTGACCAGCACGTAGCAGAACACGATGAAACCGAGCCAGCCGAAGGACAGCACCAGGATGTCCCGGACGAACGACGGCCGGACCGATGCCGGGGCGAGCCCGTTCTCGTTGATGAACCGCAGCGCCAGCACCGCGAACGTGATGGCCGTGACCAGCTGGCCGACCAGCTTCGAGGTCTTGTTCAGCCCGAGGTTGCGCTGGCGGCGCAGCTTGATGAAGTCGTCCAGGAAGCCGACCAGGCCCAGCCCGGTGGTCAGCAGCAGCACCAGCCAGGCCGACGCGCTCGGACCGCCGCTCTCACCCGAGGTCAGGTGCGCGGCGAAGAACCCGACCCAGATGGAGATCAGGATCGCCACCCCGCCCATGGTCGGGGTGCCCCGCTTGGACTGGTGGCTCGCCGGCCCTTCGGCCCTGATCTCCTGCCCGAAGCCCTGGCGGGCGAAGAACCGGATCAGGTAGGGGGTCAGCAGGATGGAGATCGCGAGGGCCACCCCGGCGGCGACCAGGATTCCTCTCACCGGTCACCGTCCGTCGAGGCGTCACTCGGCGCGTCCGAGGCGAGCAGCCCGGCGGCGACCCGCTCCAGGCCGACTGCCCGCGAGGCCTTGACCAGCACCACGTCACCCGGCATCAGCCGGTCCCGAAGCACCTCAAGGGCCGTCGCCACGTCCGGCACGACCATCGACTCCTCTCCATAGCCGGTCTGATAACCGGCTGAACCCACCGCGAGCAGCTGCCGTACCCCCAGGCCGGCGGCCAGCCGTCCGATCTCGACGTGGGCCGCCGCACTCGAGTCACCCAGCTCCGCCATGTCGCCGAGGACCGCCCAGCTCCGGCGGCTCTCACCGGTGATGGCCACCAACGCCTCCAGCCCGGCCCGCATCGACTCCGGATTCGCGTTGTACGCATCGTTGATCACCGTCACGCCGTCGGGGCGCTCGGTCAGCTCCATCCGCCAGCGCGACGCGGGCTCGGCCTCGGACAGCAGGTCGGCCAGCTGTTCCAGCTCCGCACCGAGCTCGAGCCCGACGGCGGCGGCCGCCAACGCGTTGCTCACCTGGTGCGCGCCGACGAGCTGCAGCTCGACGTCGGTGTCACCGACCGGCGTGTGCAGCCGGAACTGCGCTCGGCCCAGCTCGTCCAGCTCGACCTCGGTGGCGCGGATGTCAGCGGACTCGCTGTGGACGCCGAAGGTGACCACTCGTGCGGCGGTGCGGGAGGCCATCGCGGCGACCCGCTCGTCGTCGGCGTTGAGCACCGCCACTCCCCCGCGGGCCGCCGGTGGCAGTGCCTCTACCAGCTCGCCCTTGGCGACGGCGACGGCGTCCGCCGATCCGAACTCACCGAGGTGAGCGCTCCCGACGTTCAGGACGACACCGATGCGGGGCTGCGCCACCGCGCACAGGGCGGCGATGTGGCCCCGCCCGCGTGCGGCCAGCTCCAGTACGAGGTGCTGGGTCACCCGGTCGGCGCGCAGCACGGTCCACGGGTGTCCGAGCTCGTTGTTGAACGACTCGGGCGGCGCCACCGTCGGTCCCAGCGCGCGGAGAACACCCGCGACCAGGTCCTTCGTCGAGGTCTTCCCCGACGAGCCGGTCAGGCCGACGATCTCCAGCGCCGGCAGCCTGCGCACCACCTCGGCGGCGAGCAGGCTGAGCGCGGCGAGCACCGCGTCGGCTTGCTCCTCCGGGGTCGCGCCCGGCTCGCCCACCAGTACCGAGGGCGCGTCGACCGGCCGCGCGGCCAGCACACCGACCGCGCCGGCCGCGTGCGCGGCGGCGGCGAAGTCGTGGCCGTCGACCCGCTCGCCGGGAATCGCCACGAACAGTCCGCCGCCGGTGAGCGCCCGGGAGTCGAACTCCACCGAGCCGGTCACCAGCTCCTCGCCGGTCGCCTGGTGCAACCGGCCACCGACGGCGCTCGCCACCTCGGCAAGCGTGATCGGAATCATCGGTCGCCCTCCCGTGCCTGGATGGCGATCCGCAGCTCCTCGACGTCCGAGAACGGTCGCACCACGCCATCCACCTCCTGACCCGTCTCGTGGCCCTTACCCGCGACCACCAGCACATCTCCCGGCGCGGCTCGTGCCACGGCGGCGGCGATCGCGTCGCGCCGGTCACCTATTTCCAGCACCTCGCCGATCGGTGGCGCGGCGAGTGCGCCGACCCGCATCGCGGCCCGGATGGCCGAGGGCTTCTCGCTGCGCGGGTTGTCGTCGGTGATCACCAGCAGGTCGGCCCGGCTCGCGGCCTCCGCGCCCATCAGCGGGCGCTTGCCCGCGTCCCGGTCACCACCGCAGCCCAGCACGACCAACAGCCGCCCGGCGCCATTCAGCCTGACCCGCAGCGTGTCCAGCAGCGCCGCGACCGCGCCCGGCTTGTGCGCGTAGTCCACCAGCGCGAGATACGGCTGACCGACGTCCACCCGCTCCAGCCGCCCCGGTACGGCCGCCTCGGCCAGCCCACGAGCCGCGACCGCGGCCGGGACACCGACCTGGTCCAGGCAGGCCAGCGCGAGCATCGCGTTGGCCACGTTGAAGGCACCGGGCAGCGGCAGCATGATCGGTGTGCGCGCACCGGACGGGTCGATCGCGGTGAAGCGCTGCGTGCCGTCGGCGGAGACCCGGACGCCTTCCGCTCGCCAGCCGGCGTCGACCCGGCCGGCGGCGGACACCGTCACCTGCCCGGGCTTGTCCTCGCTGAGCAGCCGGCGGGCCCACTCGTCGTCGGCGTTGATCACCTCGACCGAGGCCCGGCCGTCGAACAGCAGGGCCTTGGCCTCGAAGTAGGACTGCATGTCGTGGTGGTAGTCCAGGTGGTCCTGGGAGAGGTTGGTGAACGCGCCGACCGCGAACCTGGTGCCGTCGACCCGGTGCTGGGCCAGCGCGTGGCTGGACACCTCCATCGCCGCGTGGCTGACCCCGCGCTCCAGCATGATGGCGAACAGCGCCTGCAGATCGGGTGCCTCGGGCGTCGTCAGCGAGCTGCCCCAGCGTTCGCCGGCGATCGTGCTGCGCACCGTGCCGATCAGCCCACTGGTCACTCCGGCGGCACGCAGAGCCG
The DNA here is from genome assembly GCF_000429025.1 of Actinospineispora spinosispora DSM 44797. Lineage (GTDB taxonomy): Bacteria > Actinomycetota > Actinomycetes > Mycobacteriales > Pseudonocardiaceae > Pseudonocardia > Pseudonocardia spinosispora. Next base: position 271,078 of record NZ_AUBB01000010.1, on the reverse strand, counting down.
CCTCGATCAGGAAGGTCACGGTGGTCTTGCCGCTGGTGCCGGTGACTCCCAGCACCCCGAGCCGGGACGTCGGATCGCCATAGACGCGGGCGGCGAGGAGGCCGAGCACGGACCTCGGGTCCTCGGCGACCAGAACCGGGACGCCCGCCGACCGCGTCGACTCCCGGGTCGCGCCGTCGGAGTCGGTGAGCACCGCCGAGGCACCCGATGCGACGGCCTGAGCGGCGTAGTCGGCGCCGTGGACGCGGGCGCCGGGAAGCGCCGCGAACAGGTCACCGGAGCGCACATCCTGAGTGCGGAGCGTGACGCCTGTCACAGCGCCTTCCACCGATGGCGCACCGATCAGCGCGGCCAGCTCCACCAGGCGGGTGGGCTTGATCGCCTCGGGTCGCGGGGACGCCGTGTGGGCGGTCGCGATCGGGGACGGGGACATGTCGCGGAAGGCTACCGGCATAGTTTTTTTCACTCGCGACGCGATCACGTGGTTTGACCGGGTGGTGGCACAGCGGTGACTCGGAGTGCTCAGGGGACGACCAGCGGGACCATCGGGGTGGGCTCCGTGCTGACCGGGATCCGGTCGCGTTGGGCCAGGCCCGAGGCGATCTGGTGGAACAGCTCGGACGCGTCCTGACCGTGGGTGGGGGCGTCCAGCATGATCGCGGCCACGTACCGAGGGTGGTCGGCGGGGAACATCCCGGCGAAGGTGATCCAGTACGTGTTCGACGAGTAGCAGCCACACGCCGGGTTGACCTGCTGAGCGGTGCCGGTCTTTCCGGCCACCTGATAGCCCTCCACGGCGGCTTTGACGCCGGTGCCGCGCTGGACACCCTTGCCGTCCTGGGTCACGGCCGTGAGCATGTGTCTGAGCTGCTCGGCGACCTGTGGGGACACCACCCGCACCGGAGCGGGTGCCGGCTCGGCGTGCCGGGCCCCGTCCGGACCGACGGTCGCGGCGAGAATCCTCGGCGGCACTCTCAGACCGTCGTTGGCGACCGCCTGGTACATCCCGGCGAGCTGCAGGACCGTCATGGACAGGCCCTGCCCGATCGGCAGGTTGCCGAACGTCGAACCCGACCAGCTCGCGCGCGGCGGCACGCGGCCGGGGCTCTCACCGGGCAGCCCGACCTCGGTGCGCTGGCCGATGCCCATGCGTTGCAGCATGTCCCAGAACCGGTCCGGCCCGATCTGCTGCGCGGTCATCAGCGTGCCCACGTTCGAGGAGCGGGCCAGGATGCCGGTGAGGGTGAACTTCTGGGTCGGGTGCACCCAGGCGTCGTGGATCGTCCGGTCGGCGATCTTGATGCTGTCCGGGACGTCCTTCACCGTCATCGGGTTGTCCATGCCGGACTCGAGCGCCGCGGCCATGGTCACGATCTTGTTCACCGAGCCGGGCTCGAACGGGGTGGTCACCGCCGCGTTGCCCAGCTGCGCGCCCGGGGCCGACAGGTTGCGCGGATCGAACGTCGCGCTGTTCGCCAGCGCGCGCACCTCACCGGTGGCGGCGTCCAGGACCACGGCGCTGCCGTTCTTCGCACCGTGCGCCGCCACGTAGGCGGCCAGCTGCTGCTGCACGCTGTACTGCAGGTCTGCGTCCAGGGTGAGCTGCAGGTTCGACCCGCCGACGGCCGGCTTCTCCGCCCGCTCGCTGCCCGGGATGACCGTGTTGGACCCTTCGGCGGTGTCCACCATGCGGAATCCGTCGGTACCGGCCAGCAGGTTGTCCTGCGAGGCCTCCAGACCGACGACCCCACGCAGCTTCTTCTTGTCCATGTTCCAGGACGCGGCACCCAGGACGTTCGCGGCTAGCTCACCACCCGGGTACTGGCGCGATTCCCTGGCCTCCTGGGTGATCTCCGGGAACTTCTCCGCCACCGCGCGGGCGGCGGCCGGTTCGACCGAGGGCACGAGGATCACGTACGGCCTCGGGGTGTTCAGCGCGGCGTACAGCTGGTTCGCGTCGGCACCGGTGAGCCGCGCGATGGTCAGTGCCATGTCGGTCTTGCGCGCGGTCGCGTTGGGCCCCTGGTCCCGGGAGATCTGTTCCGGGTTGGCGGTCAACGCCTTGGCTTGAACGCTGAACGCCATCGGCGTGCCGTTGCGGTCGAGGATCGCGCCCCGTTCGGCGGGCAGCGCGAGTCTCGTGACCCGCTGCTTGTCACCGTCGGCACGCAGCTGGGGCGCCTGGAACGTCTGCACGGTGACGAGCTTCAGACCGCAGATCACCAGCAGCGCGACCATGATCATCCGGCCGATGACGAGACGCCTCGCCGGGTCGACCCGGAAGCCGTCGCCGCCCCTCGGGCGTCGCCGGGGAGGCCCTGGCGGCGGCTTGGGGCGCGCTCTGGGCCTGGTTGCCGTGCCCATCAGTGCCCGGTCCCACCGTTCACGACCATCGGCACGCCGGCGATACCAGGCTGGATACCCCGCTGGGTCTGCTGCGCCGGCTGCTGCTCAGTACCCCTCGGCTGCTGAGCCGTCTGCTGCTGAGCCGTCTGCTGCTGAGTGCCCCGCGGCGGGCGCGCGGCTGCCTGCTGCTGGATCTGCTGCTGGGTCTGCTGGGCGGCCGACGGCTGCTGTGCGGCCTGCTCCAGCTCCGCCTGGGTCTGTACCGCCTGCTCCGAGTCCTGCTCCGGTGCGGGCACGACGCCCGGCTGGGCGGCGGCCTGCTGCGCCGGAGCCGCCGGTGCGGTCTGCGGTGCGGCGGGAGCCGAGGGCTGCGCAACCACAGGCGCGACGCCGGGGGCGGTCACCGTCGGCAGCGGCGGCGCGAGCGGGGCGGGAGGCGCCGTCGCGACGGCGGCCTTCGGGGTGCCGACGACGGTCACCTCACCGTTCGGTGCCGCGACCAGGCGCGCCACGTCGGTGGCGGGCACCATGCCCAGACCAGCCGCGGCCTGTGCCAGCGCGGGCGCCGACTGCGTCGTAGCGATCTCCCGGCGCAGCGACTCACTGCGTTCGGACAGATCGCGAGTGGCCGAGCGGGCCGCGTCCAGACGGTAGGAGTCGGCGGCGGCGGTCGTGGACAACCACAGCGAGGTGACCAGCCCGACCCCGAGCAGCACCATGATCAGCAGAACGAACTGCGAACGCCCCGCCGAAGCCTCGGTCGGCTCGGTCCCGATGCGCTGCTTGCGTCCGGCCCTGCGTGCGTACGCCCGGCCGACCGCGCCGCCGGCGTCCCGAGGCGTCTCCGCCGACGTCCCGTCCCGCCCGGCACGACGGGTGGTGGGCCGCGTGGTCGTCCGGGTCCGTTCAACTGTGGGTGCACTCATGTCGTCTCCCGGCTCACGGTCGTGTCGGCCACTCGTTCACCCGCACGCAGGCGGACCGACGCCGCGCGGGGGTTTGCGGCGATCTCCTGCTCGTCGGCGCTCTCCGCGCCTCGGCTGAGCAGCCGCCACTGTGCTTCGTGTCCCGGAAGCTCGACCGGCAACCCGGCGGGTGTCCGGGAGCTGACTTCCTCGGCGAACGCCCGCTTCACCATGCGGTCCTCCAGCGAGTGGTAGGAGAGCACGACAAGGCGGCCTCCGACGTCGATCGCCTCCAACGCGGCCGGCAGGACGCCTCGCAGCGCCTCCAGCTCACCGTTGACCTCGATCCGCAGCGCCTGGAACGTCCGCTTCGCCGGGTGACCGCCGGTCCGCCGGGACGCGGCCGGCACCGAGTCGTAGAGCAGCTCCACCAGCTCCTGGCTGTCCCGGAACGGCGTCTGCTCCCGCCTGCGGACGATCGAGGAGACGATCCGCTTGGCGAACCGCTCCTCGCCGTAGTCGCGCAGCACCCTGATCAGGTCACCTGGGGCGTAGGTGTTCAGCACGTCTGCCGCGGTCTGGCCGGTGCTGGGGTCCATCCGCATGTCGAGCGCGGCATTCTTCGAGTACGAGAAGCCGCGCTCCACCTCGTCGAGCTGTAACGAGGACACCCCGAGGTCGAGCAGCATCCCGTGGATCCGGGGGATGCCGAGCCGGTCGAGGACCTCGGGCAGCTCGTCGTAGACGGCGTGCACCAGATGCGTGCGATCGGCGTACGGCTCGAGCCTGCGACCGGCGAGCTCGAGCGCCTGATGGTCGCGGTCCAGCCCGACGAGGGTCAGGCGGGGATGTGCCCGGAGCATCGCCTCGGCATGCCCACCGAGGCCGAGCGTGCCGTCCACCACGACCGCGTTCTCGGCCGCGATCGAGGGAGCCAACAGCTCCAGCACGCGGTCGAGCAGGACCGGTACGTGCTGGGACGGGGGCGGTGCGTGCTGCGGCGCTGGCCCGGACACCGGCGGCCCCCTTCTCCTCACGTCTCTCGAGCTCGCGCTACCGTTGATCCCGGATGTCTCGAGGTCTCCGCTCCCCTCCCGGCGGACCTGGCACCGGGGAAGGTGCGCCAGGGCCACCAGCAGCGGAGTGGAGGCCTCGAGACACCCGGATCAGGCATCTCGCGGCTGGTCCGCCACAGCGACTGCGGGTCACTGCGTCCAGACATCCGCACCGGCAGGTCAGAACATGCCGGGCAGTACTTCTTCCTGCGCCTGCGCGTACTCGTCCTCGTGTTGTTCCTGGTAGCTGTGCCAGGCCTGGGCGTCCCAGATCTCCAGGCGGTTGACCGCGCCGATGACCACACATTCCTTGCTGAGCCCGGCGTAGCGGCGCAGCTCGGCGGTGATCGGGATGCGGCCCTGCGAGTCGGGGTTCTGCTCGTCGGTACCGGCGAACAGGTAGCGCTGGTAGGCGCGGACCGATTCGTTCGTGAACGGGGCTTCGGCCACCTTGCGGGCGAGCTGCTCGAACACTTCGCGGGGGAACACGTAGAGGCAGTGGTCCTGACCCTTGGTGATCATCATCCCCCCTCGCAGCTCGTCTCGGTACTTCGCGGGCAGTGTCAGCCGGCCTTTGTCGTCGAGCCGAGGCGTGTGGGTGCCGAGGAACATCGGCACCGCCTCCCCTTGGCTCCAACGATCACCACATTACCCCACTTTCCACCACAGTCAACGAAGCAGCCCCCCTGTCACTCCGCCGAGCTCAGCGTTTCCCCAGCTCAGTGACGGTGGGGCGCGGTGGGGGCGCAGTGGGGGCCGTGGCCTGTCCCGCGCCGCTCGCGGCCGTCCCCCACCTCCTCCCCACCACGCCCCACCACAGGGCGACCTGGGAAAACGCCGAGTAGATCGGCTGGTACGACGGGGTGTGGGTACGGCGTGGGGAAGGGTGGGGGATCCGGGTGGAAGCACCGGGGAAGGTCCCGGAGAGGCAACTCCGGATCGCCAGGGGGTACCGAGCCGGTGACCACCGGAGCAGGGTTTGAAAGACTGCTGCAGGGCTTGCCCGAAAGAGGTGCCCGAATCACGCGCCAGAACCGGGAGGCCGCATGACGACAACGAGCAGCAGACCTGCGCCGATGTCGCTGACCGAGCTCGGTGACATCACCGGCCGCATCACCGAGAACATCCAGAAGGTCATCTCGGGTAAACCCGATGCGGTCCGGATCGCGCTCGTCACGATGCTCTCCGAGGGCCATCTGCTGATGGAGGACGTGCCCGGCGTCGGGAAGACGTCGCTGGCGAAGGCGCTGGCCAAGTCGATCGACTGCGCGGTCAGCCGAATCCAGTTCACCCCGGACCTGATGCCCAGCGACATCACCGGTGTCTCCATCTACAACCGCACCAGCACCGAGTTCGAGTTCCGGCCGGGCCCGATCTTCGCCAACGTGGTCATCGGCGACGAGATCAACCGAGGCTCGCCCAAGACCCAGTCCGCGCTGCTGGAGTGCATGGAGGAGCACCAGGTCACCGTCGACGGCATGACCTACCCGCTCGGCAACCCCTTCATCGTCATCGCCACCCAGAACCCGGTGGAGATGGAAGGGACCTACGCGCTGCCCGAAGCACAGCGCGACCGGTTCACCGCGCGCATCAGCATCGGCTACCCCGAGCCGCTCGCCGAGCTGGCGATGATCGACGGCCACGCCGCCTCGTCACCGCTCGAGTCGCTGTCCCCGGTGTCCGACACCCAGCAGATGCAGTCCGTCCTCGCGGCCGTGCGCGCGGTCCACATCGCCACCGAGCTACGGCGCTACGCGGTCGATCTCTCCTCGGCGACCCGCCGGATGCCGGAGGTGCGTCTCGGCGCGTCGCCGCGTGCCACGCTGCACCTGATCAGGGCCGCCAAGGCGCAGGCGGCGCTGTCCGGGAGAGACTTCGTGATCCCCGACGACCTGCACGCGATCGCCGTCCCCGTGCTGGCGCACCGGCTCGTGCTCTCCCCGGAGTCGCTCACCGCCCGCCGTACGGCGCCGGACCTGATCCGCACCCTGCTCGGCCGCGTCCCGGTGCCCCAGGCGCCGGGTGGCGGCCCGGGCATCTCCCGTGGCTGATGCACCCAGCGGCCTGAGCACGCTGGGTCGCTGCCTCATCGCGGCCGGCGTCGCGTCGTCGGTGTGCTCGGCCGCGTTGAACGAACGCGACCTGCTGCGGATCGGGCTGTTCGCGGTCGCGCTGCCGCTGCTCGCGGCGCTGCTGGCCGGCCGGACCCGGCTGGTGGTCAACGCGAACCGGTCCGTACGGCCGACCCGCGTGTCCCGGGGCTCACCGGTCGAGACCAACATCGAGGTGCACACGGCGAGCCGGCTGCTCGGCGGTGGCCTCGTGTTCACCGATGCGCTGCCGGACGCGCTGGGCACCTCGGCCCGGTTCGTCACCGCTCCCCCGCGCAAGAGCGACCCGCCCATGGAGCTGCGCTACCCGATCACCCCCCGGGTCCGGGGCCTGCACCAGATCGGCCCGCTCACCGTGCGGGTCAGCGACCCGCTGGGCCTCGTCGAGTACGAACGCGAGCTGGTCGGCAGGACCACCCTGACCGTGCTGCCGCGCGTCACGCCGCTGTCCGGCCTGCCCGACGGGTTCGGCCGGGGTGAGGGCGACTCCGGGTCGACCGGGCTGCGCCGAGGCCCGGGTGAGCACGACGCGCTGCTGCGCGAGTACCAGCCGGGCGACGCGCTGCGGACCGTGCACTGGAAGTCGACGGCCCGCCGCGACGAACTGATGGTCCGGCTGGAGGAACGGCCCTGGCACGGCGGCGTCACCGTCCTGCTGGACCGACGTGTGCAGGCCCACCGGGGCGCGGGCGCGGAAGCCAGCCTGGAGTGGGCGATCGAGCTGGCCGCGAGCGTCTGTCAGCATCTGCTCGCCCACGGCCGCACCGTCACCCTGGTCGCGGAGAACGGCGTCACCCTGGCTTCGGGCCGGGACAGCGACGCACTGCTCGACTCACTCGCCACGGTTCGCCCGTCCAACCAGCCGGGCCTGATCGCGCCGCCGGCCAACGGCGGAGAGCTGTTCGCGGTGCTCGGCGCGGTCGACACCCTCACGCTGGACCCGCTGATCAAGGGCGCGGGCGGACACGGCCACGCGGTCCTGCTCGACGTGCGTGCCTGGGCCGGTCCGCACGAGTCACGCAAGGACGCCGGCGTCGCGACGCCGGCGCGGGCACTGACCGACGCGGGCTGGACCGTCCTGGTCGGCAAGCCGGAGCGCGGCCCCGACAAGGTGTGGAACGAGTTCTGCCAGCGGCTGCCGGTCCGGTTGGGGACGGGGCGATGACCGCGCGGGGTTCCCGGTACCTGATCCCGATCACGGCCGGGCTCGCCGTGACGCTCAGCTCCACCTCGTTGAGCGGAGTGCTGCGCGGGGTCAGCTGGCTGTGGTTCGTGGCGCTGACCGTCGCCGTCGTCGTGCTCATCGGGCTGGTGCTGCGTGCCGTCAAGGTACCGACCGTGCTCGTGGTCCCCGCCCAGCTCGTCGGCCTGCTGTTGCTGCTCACCGGTCTGTTCAGCTTCACACCGACCCTCGGGTTCCTCCCCGGACCGAGCGCGGTGGGCGAGCTCGTCGCCCAGCTGGGTGTCGCCATCGGGCAGATCGAGAACGGCCTGCCCCCGGTTCCCACCACCTATGCGCTCGCGCTGCTCGTCTCGCTCGGGTTCGGGCTGGTCGCGGTTGCGGTCGACCCGCTGGCGATGGCTGGTCACGGGCCCGCGATCTGCGGCCTCGTGCAGCTCGGCGCCTATACGGTGCCCACCGCGCTGGCGCCCGTCGCGCTGCCCGGCTGGACCCTCACGGCCGGTGCGGCTGGTTTCATGCTGCTGCTGATGGTCAACCACCGGGAGCGCCAGGCCCGGCGGGGCATCCCGACCCGGCCCCCCATGCCTCTCACCCAGGGCGTACCCACCGCCGGCCAGCAGGCGGTCCGGAAGGTCCGGGGTGCGCTGCGCGCCGCGATCGGCGCGCCGATCGCCATCACCGTCACGGCGGTCGCGGTGATCGCCGCGCTGAGCATCAGCTCGCTGTTCACCGTCATCGGCACCACCGGACGCTTCAGCGGCGGGCACGGCAACAACGGCAACTCCTCGGGTTCCTTCGGCCTCAACCCGTTCGCGCTGTTGCGCGGCCAGCTGGAGCAGGACGAGCCCACCGAGCTGCTGCGGGTCCGCGGCCTGCCCGGCCCGGAGTACCTGCGAGCCCTCACCCTGAGCAGGTACGTCCCGCAACAGGGATGGCAGCTGGGGGTCAAGCGCGGTGCGACCGACCTGAACGGCAACCTGCCCACCGGACTGCCGGTTCCGGTCCGCAACCCGACGGCGCTGGTGCAGTTCGAGAACGTGGGGTTCCGCGACCGGTGGCTGCCCCTGTTCGGCCTGCCGATGGGCGTGACCGGTGTCATCGCCAACCGGTGGAAGTACGACGTGATCACCGGTACCGCCTACGCCGAGAGCGCGATCGCCGAACCTCGCTGGACGGAACGGGCCGCCCTGCCCAACCCCGATGTCGCGGCCCTGGAGCAGACCGAACCCGCGTCGGACGTCGACCCGATCTACCTCGACACCACCGGCATCGACCCCCGCATCACCCGGGTGGCCACGGCCGTGACCGCGCACGCACGCACCCAGTTCGACCGGGTGATCGCGGTGAACAAGTACTTCCTGGACCCGGTCAACGGGTTCCGCTACAACCTCAGGACCTCCCCCGGCAACAGCGGTGACGCGCTCGTCGACTTCCTGACCCAGACCAAGACCGGGTACTGCGAGCAGTTCGCGTCCGCGATGGCGGTCATGCTGCGCACCCAGGGGATCCCGTCCCGGGTGGCCGTCGGGTTCACCGGAGGCAAGAAGACCGACGACTACCAGTCGATCAGCACCGACGACGCCCACGCCTGGGTCGAGGCCTTCTTCCCCGGTCTGGGCTGGCTCCGATTCGACCCGACCCCGCTGAGCGACGGCCGCACCGTGGTCCCCAGCTATGTCGCCGACGCGCCGAACGTGCCGGTCGACCCGCTGCCCTCGCCCGCCGGACCGGGTGCGCCGCCGCCGAACCAGGCGGCGGGACCGACACCCTCGAGCCAGCCCGACGCACCGCCGAGCGCGGAACCCAAGCCGTCCCAGGACGGTCCGGACTCCGGTGAGCACAATCCTGACCCGCAGGCGCCGGTACCGGTGCCCTCCCAGGGCTCTCAGGGTGATCAGGGGCAACCTCAACCCTCGGGCGACCAAGGTCAGGACGATGGTGGCGACGGTTCAGGACCGGGCGACGGTCCCGGCGACAGCGGCGACGGCGGGGGTCCGTCCACGATTCCGGCCGGCCTGCTGCTCGCTCTCGGCCTCATCGGGCTGGCGCTGCTGGTCATCGCGATCGTGGCGGCGATCCCGGCGGCACTGCGCACGCTGCTGCGTCAGCGCCGCCTGCGGCAGGCGGCGCGCGGCGGCCCGGACGGGGCCGTTGCGGCGTGGCGGGAGCTGCTCGCCGAGTTCGAGGACCGAGGCGGTGAGCCCGCGGGCAACGACACGGTCCGAGGCGTCGCCAAACGGCTGGCCACGCAGCATCGTCTCGACCCGAGCATGATCGGCAACGTCCGCACGGTCGTGGGCGCTGTGGAGCGCGGCTGGTACGCCAAGCAGAGCGACCACCGGCCGGGCAGCGAGCTGGTCTCAGCCGTGACCACGATCCGGGGCGGCCTGGACCGAAGCGCACCGCTCACCGTCGCCGGCCGGGTGTGGCCACGGTCGATCCGTCCGAAGCAGGGCTGGCGCAGCCTGGTGGGCGCGGCCCAGTCCCCGCCGACCCGAGGCGACACCTCGACCTGAGTTCGGCGTGGTCCCGAGTCTCAGGCCCCGAGTTTCACCGCACAGCGACAGCGCCGTCAGCCCACATGGGCCGACGGCGCTGTCGTGATGGCTTCTTACTCCTGGTCGAAACGGCGGCGGAAGCGCTCTTCCATCTTTCCGCCGAACCGACTGCGCTGCTCGGGCTCGGCGTTCTTGGCCTGCTTCTTGCCGGCACCCACCGAGGTGATGGCAAGTAGCGCGCCGCCGAGCATCACCAGGAAACCGATGACGCTCACGACCGGGACGTTCGCCGCCCAGGTCGAGTGGACCGCAACGCCCACCACCAACAGGACGAGCCCTAGAACGAACAGGCCTAGACCCTGAATCCGGCGCCGACGACTCGGTCGTCGGAGTCGGCCCGCGCGCACGGTCGACGCAAACTTCGGATCCTCCGCAATGAGCGCGCGCTCAATCTGGTCGAGCAGCCGCTGCTCGTGCTCGGAGAGGGGCATGTCTTCGCCTCCGGCACAGGAACTGGCATCGGATGCCGCGCCGTGCCAACGCCATCCGACGAGCGCCCAGGAGCGGGCGTTATCTATGAGGATACGAGTCCAAGCCAGCCGCGACTACCCGGACCGGCAAAGAGGGACGGAAGATACGCCAGCCGGGCTCGTTCAGGACGTCCACGAGGACACCTCAGGCCACCCGCTCCGACCCCGTTCGACCGACCAGCAGGCCTGTGACCAGGGGAAATAGTTCCGGGCTGAATATTTCTGTGATTTCGGATTCACACAGGGCACTCTCGACCCGTTTTGCCCTGTCCGGCGTGTCGAACCGGTGACAACCCTCAACACCCACTCGAACACATCTCCTGACCGTGCGTCAGAGAGACCGAGGTGTCACCGAGCGCACGTCGCTCAACCGAGTGCTCCGGGTCGCCGAGCGATCACGTGCAGCCGCGCGGCGAGAACGAGCAGCTCCGGCGTCGCCGCCACGATCGACTCGAGCTCCTCCAACCCGTCGGGACCGCCCGGATCGGACTCGAGCACGGCGGCCGGGAGCCAGCCCTCGAACACACCGTCGCCCTGGACCAGCTCGACGGACAAGCCCGCCGCGGACTCGAGCAGCCCTTGCAGCGCCGCCATGCTCAGCCTGCGCTGCAACGGATCATGCGGGCCGGAGCGGCCCGCGGGGTCGGCGAGCACGGCGCGTGCCTGCGCCAGCCGGCCCGCGTGCGCCTGCGCCAGAGCGGCGGCGTGCCGTCCGGCGACCAGGGCCGACACCGCTCCCCCGGGAACGGTCGCTGCGGCGAGCTGAGCGACCGCGGCGCCGACATCGTCGACGACCTCGAGCAGGCCGTGGCAGAGCACGAGATCGGCGGCCGACTCCCCGACCACGTCGGTCAACGTCTGCACGTCACCCTGGACCGCGCTGACGAGGTCCTCGACACCCGCTTCGCGGACCCGGCCGCCCAGCGCGGCGAGCGCGTTCGGACTGGCGTCGACCACCGTGACGCGACAGCCCTCGGCAGCCATGGGCACCGCCCACGCACCGCTGCCGCCGCCAACGTCCAGTACCCGGACCTCCGCGCCGGCCCTCCGCTCACGAGCCGCCAGCAGCTCCGTGCGCAAAGCACGGTGCACGGCGCTGTCGGGCTCGGCGAGCCAGCCGGACTCCCCGCCACTCACCATGTTCGTCCGCCAATCAAGCCAGCACCACTAGGCACGGCGGCAGCTTAGGCCGTGCCCGGACCACGTCGCGCGGTGCATCTGCCGGAGGTCCCGACACACCGACGCCACGGGAGATGACCATCACACATCAGCCAAGGAGGTGACCCGGTGCCGGGGAGCGGGATTCGTGCCGCCCGGTAGGTTTGATCCTGTGCAGGTTGTCGCGGTTCTGAGCCTCAAGGGAGGCGTAGGCAAAACGACGGTAGTGCTGGGGCTGGCGGGAGCCGCGATGCAGCGCAACCTTCGTACTCTCGTCGTGGATCTCGACCCGCAGGCGAACGCCACCGTCGCCTTACGTCCCGATCCCAGCGACGCGAGCATTGCCGACGTGCTCGACGAACCGCGCATGTCGACGCTGCGCCGGGCGATCAGCCTCAGCGCCTGGAGCGACGACCTCAGCGTGCTGGTCGGCTCCGAGGCGAACGAGCGCCACAATCATCCCGAGCCGACCGCCAAGCAGCTCAACCGCCTGGACCGGGCACTCAGCCACTTCCTGGCTCCCGAGGACGCCGAACCCGATGACGAGGACGAGTACGACCTCGTCATCATCGACTGCCCCCCGTCACTGGGGCAGCTGACCCGTTCCGCACTGGTCGCCGCGGACCGCGCCGTCCTGGTGACCGACCCCACGATCTTCGCCGTGGCCGGAGTGCAGCGCGCGTTCGAGGCGGTCCAGAGCGAGCGCGTGCACAACAACCCTCATCTGCAGCCGCTCGGCGTCCTGATCAACCGCGTCCGCTCGCGGTCGTCCGAGCACGCCTTCCGGATCACCGAGCTCCGTGAGCTGTTCGGGCCGCTGGTGCTGAACGGTTTCCTCCCCGACCGGTCCGCGATCCAGCAGGCACAGGGCGCCTGTGTACCCATCCAGCATTGGGACACACCCGGCGCCAGGGAGGCCTCCGCAGTGTTCGACGGCCTCCTCGGCCGGGTGATGCGCAGCGCATCGAGGCGGGAGCTCGACGCCAGCTGAGTCCCTTCACGACTCAGCGGGAGCGCACCAGGGTGCGGGCCACCCCGATGAACTGGCCGACCTGGCGAACCATGTCGTCCGCCGCCCGGTCGTTCACCAGCCGGGTGATTCCCGCCTCGATCCCCGCCCTGGTCGAGGAGCCGGACGCGAAGAACGCCGCCCATTCCGACAGCTCCGGGGCCATCAGGCTCAACAGCTGCCAGACGCTGCGGCCCGGCCGCTTGCGACCGGCCGGGTGTGCGCGCACGGCGAGCACCGCCGCCCCGGCACGCAGCGCGGCCAGGTGCGACTGGGCGTAGCGCTGCGCCGGGTCGACGGTGCGCTCCGCCTCGAACAGGCCCAGCTCGGCCTGCCGGAGCAGGCTGAGCGCTGCGGGCGAGGGTGGCGGTCCGGCCGGAGCCGGAATCTGGAAGGGCAGTGTGCTGACCGACATCGTGGTCACCTCTCTCGTTGCGGACGGACTGGACTGGCGAACAGCGACGGACGAGCTCCTAGTCATCGACGCGGATCAGGTCCCACACCCCGGGGCCGGCCCGCATCCGCAGCACGAACTCCTCGGCGGGTCGTTCGAGATCACCGGAGGAACGCGCCAGCACCCGCCAGCAGCGGATACGGTCACCCCCCACCGGCATGGGGGACGGGAAGGGCCACGGAGACTCCTCGATCCAACGCTCCCGAACATCGGTGACCAGGAAGCTCGGCCCACGGCGAACCGGCCGCCGCTGGAACTCGACGGGCTCACCGTCCTGCCACCGCACCTGCACCGGCGTCGGTTGCCGGGATCCGAATCGGCGGGTCAACACCCCCATCGACGCCTCACCTCCTCAGGCTCAACAACCCCGACCGCACCGGCTGGCGCAATCGCCCCGAACACCATCTCGAACGCATGTTCGATACCTCAAGTACAGCGCGTCGAAGGGCTGACGTCAAGTCACACCGGGCCTCGAATGTGATGTCATAGGAGGATGACCGCCGCCCCGCCGCGCGTCCGGCTGGTCCGGTTCACCGCCACCGAGATGGCCGACCGGCTCACCGAAGCCCTTCGGGTGTACGTCACCGCGATGGGGTACCCCCGATCAGCCGTCCGCCAGCGCGCCCCGCTGTGGCGCGAGCACACGCACCGGCTGGGCTGGCGCTGTGTGGCCGCCCTGGACGCGGACGACTCGTTGGTGGGCCTCGGTTACGGGTACGTGGGCGCACGGGGCCAGTGGTGGCACGAGGAGGTCCGCAGGGGCCTGCTGGGCACCGATCCGGCCGGCCTGCACTGGCTGACGGACTACTTCGAGCTCACCGAGCTGCACGTGCTGCCCCGCGCGCAGGGCAACGGGCTCGGCGAGCACCTGCTCCGAATGCTGCTCACCGGGAACGAGCGTCGTTCCGTACTGCTCTCGACACCCGAGCTGGACGTGGCGAACCCGGCACGCGCGTGGCGCCTGTACCGCAGGCTCGGCTTCGTCGACGTGCTCCGCCAGCACCGGTTCATCGGTGACGCCAGGCCGTTCGCCGTGCTCGGACGGCGGTTACCGCTTGCAACACCGGACACACGTCAGGACTGATCGGGCCTGCTGGCACCATGACGGGGTGCGGTGCGCGGTCGTGGTCTCCCCCCAACAGCACCGGACCGTGGGCCCGTCCGGTCGCGGCAGACGTCTCGTCGCGCTGAGCCTCCTGGTCCTGGCCCTCGTCGTACTGCTCGGCGGCTGTACCCGGGTCCGAACCGCATTGGCCGTCCAGAGCGACGACACGGTGGCGGGCGAGATCGTGATCGCCAAGGCCGGTGGACCGGCTCCGACGATCACCGTGCCTCCCCCGCTGCTCGGGCGGGTGACCGTGTCGCCGTACAAGGCGAACAACTACCTGGGGTCGCGCCTGCAGTTCAGCGGGCTGCGGTTCGACGAGACCAACTCACTGGTCACGGTGGCGCCGCAGGCGTCAGGCCGGTTCAAGTTCGCCCTGCGCAGGGCCGGGAACGTCATCTCGCTGGCCGGCCAGGTCGACCTCACCGCGGTCCCGGTCGACCAGGCCGACGTGCAGCTCAAGATCGCGTTCCCCGGCGACGTGGTGAGTTCGGACGGCGAGCTGGACTCCGGCGCGGTGAGCTGGGTGTTCACCCCGGGACAGGTCAACGAGTTCAACGCGGTGGTCAGCGCACCGGACCCCGGTGCGCCCTCGGTCGGCAGGTGGGCGCTGCTGATCGGCGCGATCGTCGCCGCTGCCGCTGTCGGTGTCGTGCTGCTCGCCAAGTCGCATCGCAACCCGCCGGTCAGATCGTCGGCGACCCGCGGCCCATGACCGACCCACGCAGTCGCTGCCAGAAGGAGAACGGATGAGCCCTGGGCATCCACCCACTGTGCTCCCGCCCGAGACCGACGCCCGGCTGGTCGAGCGGGTCGACCGAGTGCTCGCCGACTACCTGGCCGGACGTGCCGTGGACACCGCTCAGGTGCATCCGTGCATCACCGAGGCCACCGACGCGCTGAGCGAGTTCGTACTCGCGGGTGGCAAGCGCGTGCGTCCGACCTTCGCGTGGTGGGGCTGGCGCGGCGCGGGTGGCCTGCCGGACGACGCTCTCGCGGAACCGGTGCTCAGGGCCATCAGCGCCCTGGAGCTGGTCCAGGCGAACGCGCTGGTCCACGACGACGTGATGGACGCTTCGGACACCCGCAGAGGCAGACCGACGGTGCACGTCGCGTTCGCCGAACGACACCGCGCGCAGGACTGGCTCGGCTCGTCGGACCGATTCGGTGCCGGCGTCGCGATCCTGCTCGGTGACCTGGCGCTGGCCTGGGCCGATGACCTCTTCCACGACTCCGGGCTGCCCGAACGCATCGAGCGGCGGGCACGGCGGGTGTGGGCCGGGATGCGGACCGACATGTTGTCCGGCCAGTACCTCGACGTCCGGGGCCAGGCCAGTGGCGATGACAGTCTCGAGACGGCGCTGCGCATCGACCGCTACAAGACCGCCGCGTACACGATCGAACGCCCGTTGCAGCTGGGCGCGGCGCTGGGCGACGCCTCGGCCGAGCTGGAGAGCGCGTATCGGCGGTTCGGCGCCGACCTCGGGGTGGCGTTCCAGCTCAGGGACGACCAGCTCGGGGTGTTCGGTGACCCCGGGGTCACCGGTAAGCCGGCCGGGGACGACATCCGGGAGGGCAAACGGACCGTCCTGATGGCGCTGGCGTTCCGGACCGCCCGGGCCCGCTCGGACGACGCCGCACTCACCGTGCTGACCTCGGCGCTGGGCGACCCGGGGCTGACCGAGGACGACGTCGCCAGGGTCCGGGGTGTGCTGGACGAGCTCGGTGCGTCGGCGGAGGTGGAGGGTCGGATCGAGCGGCTCACCGAGTCCGCGCTGGCCGCGCTCGCGTCGGCGGACGTCGCGGAGCCGGCGGCGACGCGGTTGCCGGAGCTCGCGCTGGCGGCCACCCGGCGACAGTCCTAGGCGACCGATGCGAACCGTGTCCGGACCCACCGATCACGTGGTGGTGGTCGGTACCGGCCTTGCGGGCCTCGCCACCGCGCTGTACCTGCTCGGCGCGGGCCGCCGGGTCACGCTGGTGGAGCGCGCGGCGCATCCCGGTGGCCGCGCAGGCCGGACCGACATGGCCGGACCGGCCGGGACGTACCTGGTCGACACCGGCCCCACCGTGCTGACCATGCCTGACCTGGTCGATGCCGCACTGGGTCAGGTCGGCGAGAAGCTCACCGACCGACTGGAGCTGGTGCGCCTCGACCCGGCGTACCGGGCGCACTTCGCCGACGGTTCGACGATCGACGTGCACACCGACGCCGACGCGATGGAGACGGAGATCGCCGAACGGGTCGGCCCGTCGGACGCGGCGGGCTATCGGCGGCTGCGACGCTGGCTCACCGCGCTGTACCGCGCCGAGATCGACACGTTCATCGGCTCGAACATGGACTCCCCGTTCAGCCTGCTGAGCCCCGACCTGGCACGGCTCGCGGCACTCGGCGGGTTCGGGCGGCTCGGCCCCCGGATCGGCGGGTTCGTCGAGGACGAGCGGCTGCGCAGGCTCTTCTCGTTCCAGGCGTTGTACGCGGGTGTGGCCCCGGCGCGGGCTCTCGCCGCGTACGGCGTGATCGCCTACATGGACACCATCGCGGGTGTCTGGTTCCCGAAGGGCGGCATGCGAGCACTGCCGACCGCGCTCGCCGACGCGGCGGTCTCGGCGGGCGCGACGATCCGGTACCGGACCGAGGTGACCGGGCTCGTC
The DNA here is from genome assembly GCF_000429025.1 of Actinospineispora spinosispora DSM 44797. Taxonomy (GTDB): domain Bacteria; phylum Actinomycetota; class Actinomycetes; order Mycobacteriales; family Pseudonocardiaceae; genus Pseudonocardia; species Pseudonocardia spinosispora. The sequence goes on along the minus strand of NZ_AUBB01000010.1, from coordinate 254,069 downwards.
CGCCGGGGCGACCGCGCGACGGGCGTCCGGGTGCTCGACGAGAGCAGCTCTCCCGACCGGATCGACGCGGACGCGGTGGTACTGACACCCGACCTCCCCGTGGTGCACAGGCTGCTGGGTCGGCGTCCCCGCCGTCCGGTTCCGTTGCGCTGGGCGCCGTCCGCCGTCGTCGTGCACGCCGGCGGTCCGATGCCCTCGGGAACCGCCGCCGAACTGGCGCATCACACGTTGTCCTTCGGTGCCGCGTGGTCCGGGACGTTCGACGAGATCCTGCGCGACGGTCGCCTGATGAGCGACCCCTCGCTGTTGCTGACGAGGCCGACCGCGACGGACCCTTCGCTCGCGCCCGCCGGGCACCAGCTGTACTACCTGCTGGCGCCGTGCCCCAACACGGCCACGGCCGCTCTGGACTGGCCCCGCATCGGTCCGGCGTACGCCGACGAGCTGCTCGGGGTGCTCGATGCCAGGGGCTTCACCGGCCTGAGCGCTTCCGTCGAGACCTCTCGGCTGGTCACGCCCGCCGACTGGGCCGAGGAGGGGATGGCCGCCGGGACGCCGTTCTCGGCGGCACACACGTTCGCCCAGACCGGACCGTTCCGGCCCCGGAACCTGCCTTCGGGCTGGTCCAACGTGGTGCTCGCCGGTTGTGGCACGACCCCTGGGGTGGGGATCCCACCGGTGCTGATCTCCGGCCGCCTCGCCGCGCAGCGCATCACCGGATAGGTCCACGGGGTGTCCCCGCTGGCTACGGGGTGTCCCCGCTGGCCATCCAGTGTCTTGGCGCGGTCGGGCGGTATCAACCCCCGGCTTCGCCGGCCTCGCACGCGTTCCTGGTTGCACGGGTTCGGGGCGAGGGTTCCGGGTTGACACCGCCCGACCACGCCAAGTGCAGGCCAGGATCGCGGGGACGGGGGCAGTCTGCGCGCCCTTCCGGGCCACGGCTGCGCCGTGCCCCTGGGTGATCAACATCGGCGACACCGCGCACCTTGCGTCCACACCGCGCCACGTGCACACCGCGCGGCGTGACCACGGGGTGCGCGGTGTCACGGTTTTCATGATCACCACGGCCCCATGGCTGAATCTGCGCGGAAAGTCAGCCACCACACCGTGCTGATCATGAAAACCCCAACGGGACCACGCCACCCACACAGTTGGCTCCGCGAGAGCTCCGATAGGAGTTCCGGCGAAGGCCGGGCAGTGAATGTCCGCGACCACATCGCCCAGCTGCCAGGGCGGCACTTGAGGTTCCCCCAAGCGCGCGCCCGGGCGAGTCCCCGAGCCCTTTTTCTGGGAGTACCCCAGCGAGCGTTTACACGAGCCGGGGTGGTCACAGAAAAATATCGCGCGCGAAACAGGCCCAAGAGAAACCAGCAAGCAACCCCGAGAACGTCACCGGGGGCCAACATGCGAGCATTGCTCACGAGATGACGTCCCAGCCCCAGCTGTCGACCACCCCCGCCGCGACCGAGGTCACCGAGGCGGCATCGGCCGCTGCCCAGGTGCCGGCAGTGGCCTCTCCGGTGGGTACGACCGATCTGATCGAGCCCGCGCTCTCGACTCCGTCTGCCCCGGTCAACCGGGGATTGTGGCAGTGGTTCGGAAGCCCCGGGCGCAAGCCGTTGCTGCTCGGCCTGGCCGGCAGCCTGCTGCTCGCCTTCGGCGGCCTGGGGGCCGGTGGAGTGCTGCGGCACGACCCTGTGTTGCAGGGGACGCCGCTGGCCGCGTGGCGGTTCGGGCACGGCTACAACCTGTCGGTGATCGTCAGCTACGTGGGTCTGTGGCTGGCCGTCTGGGCCTGGGTGCTGCTCGGGCGTGACGTGCTCGCCAGGCGATCCGGTGGGCGGGCCGTGCTGACCACGGCTCTCGCCTGGATTCTGCCGATGGTGGTCACACCGCCGCTGTTCACCCGCGATCCGTACAGCTACCTGGCGTACGGCACGTTGGCGTTGCGGGGCCACGACCCGTACGTCGACGGCCCGATCGTGCTGACCGGGCCGATCGCCGACAACGTGCACTGGTTCTGGACCGACACGCCTTCGCCGTACGGGCCGCTGTTCATCGCTCTCGCCAAGCTCGTCGCGTCCGTCACCGGCACCAACATGATCCCGGGCGTCATCCTGATGCGCCTCGTCATGATGGTCGGTCTCGTGCTGTTCGTGGTGTCGATCCCGGGGTTGTGTCGGCACCTCGGCGGCCGCACCTCGGTCGCCATGTGGATCGCGGTGGCGAACCCGGTCATGGTCATGCACCTGATCGGTGGGCCGCACAACGACCTGCTGCTCGTGGGTTTCCTGAGCTCGGGAAGCCTGCTCGTGCTGAACCGCAAGCACGTCGCCGGCATCTCGCTGGTGACGCTCGCCATGGCGGTCAAGGGCACGGCCGGTTTCGCGCTTCCCTTCCTGGTCCTCGTCTGGGCCGCCCGAATGAAGGGTGACCAGCGGAAACGCATCCTCAAGGCCATCGTTGCCGGGTTCAGCGTGTTCCTCGTCGTGTTCACCGCGTGCTCGCTGGTCGCCAAGGTCGGGCTCGGGTGGCTGCCGGCGCTGGTGGCGCCGACGAACATCGTGAACTGGTTGTCACTGCCGACCGGTGTCGGCCAGCTCGTCTTCACCGTGATCAACTGGATGTTCGGCGGTGTGCAGGAGACGCCGATCGTCTCGGTCTTCCGCGCCATCGGCGTTCTGATCTTCCTGGTCGTCGCGGTGCGGCAGTGGCTGGCCTCACGGGACGGTGGGCCCGACGCGGTGCGCCGCGCCGGTGTCGTGCTGCTGCTGTTCACGCTGCTGTCCCCCGCCACGCTGCCCTGGTACTTCAGCTGGGGAATTGCGCTGCTCGCGGCGACCGCGTGGACGGCGCGAGGCATGTCCGTCGTGATCGCCGCCTCGATCTTCCTGGTCATCTCGGCTTTCCCGAGCGGCGAGGTGTCGCTGTACGCGTTCGGCTACATGATCCTGTCGATGATCGGTGCGTTCATCGCCGCGAAGTCGCTGCGTAAGCCGGACCCGCTGGGTCTGCGACGCAAGGCCGCGGCGCCCGTGCCGACCTCCGTTGGTTGAGCGCCCGGCCTGAGGCGATCGTGAACCCGGCGGCGCACCGCGAGCTCGACGCCGCCGGCGTGACCGGCGCGTCGTTGCGTTCGGCCTACCTCCGTTGTCGCGAGCTGCACGCCGTGCACGGACGCAGCTACTTCCTCGCGACCCGACTGTTGTCCCGCGCCCAGCGCCCTTCCGTGCACGCCCTGTACGGCTTCGCACGGTATGCGGACGAGATCGTCGACTCGCTGGCCGACCACCGGTCGGCGGCGGAGAAACGTGCCGATCTCGACATGTTGCAGGCTCAGCTGTGGCGCGCCCTCGACGGTGAGACGACCGACAACCCGGTCCTGGTCGCGGTGGCCGACACCGCACGCAGGCACGAGCTGGACCGTCCGCTGTTCGGCGCGTTCCTCGACTCGATGCGTCGCGACACCCACGTCACGGACTATGCCGACTACGCCGATCTGCGCCAGTACATGCACGGCTCTGCCGGGGTCATCGGGCTGCAGATGCTGCCGGTGCTCGGCACCGTCGGTCCCCGCGCGCGGGCCGCGCCGTTCGCTGAGGAGCTGGGCATCGCGTTCCAGCTGACCAATTTCCTGCGTGACGTCGGTGAGGACCTCGACCGAGGCCGCGTCTACCTGCCCGCCGACGAGCTGAGAGCCTTCGGGGTGGATCGGGAGCTCTTGCTGTGGTGCCGGCAACGGGGCCGCCGTGACAGGCGCCTACACGCCGCGCTGGCACACCTGGTGGCCCGTACCCGAGCGGTGTACCGGAGGGCTTCGCCGGGCATCGAGCTGCTCGTGCCCAGTTCCCGTCCCTGCGTCCGTACCGCGAGGACGCTGTACGGCGCGATTCTGGATCGGATCGTGGATGCCGACTACGACGTGCTGAACCGGAGGGTCGTCGTCCCCACCGGGTCGCGGCTGGCGGTCGCTCTGCCGTCGATGGCGCGCGCGTACGCGGCACGCGCGCGCCATCCGCGAGCCTGACAGGTGGGACCGGCCCGGTGGCCGGGATCGTGCTAGAGCGCCATCGCCTGCGCTCGTCGTTTGACCTCGCGCCCCCGGTTGGACCGCAGGGCGTCGACCGGCGTGCCCGGCAGCGACGGGTCCTCCGCGAACAGCCAGCGCAGGATTTCCTCATCGGTGTAGCCGCCGTCCCGCAGCACGGTGATGGTGCCCGGCAGGCCCTTCACCACGGCACCGTCGCCGAGGAAGGCTTCCGGGACGACCAGCACTCCGTCCCGGCGAACGGCCAGCAGGTGACCGTCCCGCACCAGCTGGTGCGCTCGGCTGACAGCGACGCCGAGCCGCTGGGCAACATCGTCTATGGGCAGTGCTTTCACATCGTCGGCCAGGGCAGTGGACGCGACGGTCTTCTCACTCACCCGGGACAGCCTGCCACACACCGGCACGGTGAGGCAGTGCCTGAGCACATCTTCGGTGTAACGGACTCGTACAACCGCACCCCTCGTCAGGCCTCCGAGAGGCTTTCGTACCATCGCCGACGTGGTGACAGCCGAGCCCGAACTGACCGGTGCCCTTCTCGAGGGGCGGTACCGGGTCGGTGAGCTGCTCGCGGTCGGCGGCATGTCACGGGTGTACCGGGGCACCGACACCCGTCTGGACCGCGCCGTGGCCGTCAAGGTCATGGACCCCCGGCTGGCGGCCGACCCGGCGTTCCGGAACCGGTTCGAGCGTGAGGCGAGGGCGATCGCCAAGATCGACCACCCCGGGGTGATCGGGGTGTACGACCAGGGCGAGCACGGCGGCCCGCCCGAGCCGGTCGTCTACCTGGTGATGGAGCTGGTCGACGGCGGGACGCTGCGCGACGTGCTCGGCCAGCACGGGGCGTTGGAGCTGCCCGAGGTGTTCGCCGTGATGGAGCCGGTGCTGGCCGCGCTGGCGTCCGCGCACGCGCAGGGCATGGCACACCGGGACGTCAAGCCGGAGAACGTGCTGATCAGCGCGTCGGGCGCGGTGAAGGTGGCGGACTTCGGCCTGGTCACCGCCGCGGCACAGGCCAGGGCGAGCACGGCAGGAATGATCATCGGCACGGTCGCGTACCTGTCCCCCGAGCAGGTCACCGGGCGTGGCATCGATGCGCGCAGCGACGTGTACGCCGCCGGCATCCTGTTCTACGAGCTGATCACCGGTAACCCGCCCTACGACGGCGACAGCGCCCTGTCGATCGCCTACCGGCACGTGAACGAGGACGTTCCGCCGCCGTCGGACCTGGTGCCCGACCTGCCGCCGAGCGTCGATGCGCTGGTCCTCGGTGCCACCCGGCGCGAGCAGGACGCCCGTCCGCCGGACGCCGAGACGTTCCTGCACGCGGTGCGCAGCGTGCGCGTCTCGCTGGGTATCCCCCGGGTCGACGTGCCGGTCCCGGGCGCGGACCGTCGTACCGTGCCACTGGCGCGCGATCCGCTCGGTGAGGCGCCCGGTGCCCCGGCACCGAGGGCGACCCGGGCACTCACCCACATGCATTCCGCGCCCGACGCGCCGTCCGTCGGTGACGACTGGGACACCTCCGCCGCGGCGACCGAGCACATCCGGCGCCGGCGAAGGAGCAGGCGGGTGCTCGCCGCGTGGATCGTCGGGGTGGTCCTGCTCGGCATCCTCGTGGCCGCACTGTCCTGGGGCGCCGGCGTCGGCAGGTGGACGACCGCACCCGTCGTCGTCGGGATGGACGAGCAGACTGCCACCCGGGTGGTGCGGGAGGCGGGGCTGGTCCCGAAGTTCCAGGAGCGGCACCACGACACGATCCCGTCGGGTCGGATCGCGGATTCGACGCCGGTGGCCGGGACGCAGGTCACCAAGGGCAGCACCGAGACGCTCACGCTGTCCAGCGGGCGGCCTCGCGTGCCGACGATCACGCCGGGGACCTCGGTCGAGCAGGCGCAGCAGATGTTGCGGTCGGCCGACCTCACGCCGGCCGAAGGTAAGAGCACGCGGAAGTCGCATCCGACCGCTCCTGTGGGGACGGTCATCGGGACCAGCCCGGCGGCGGGGACCGAGGCCACCATAGGCAGCCCGGTCAGCCTCGTTCTGTCGAGCGGGCCGCCGCCTCGGCGCAGCCGGGACTACGACTCGGAGGACGCGGGGCGGTCGCTGGCGGACCAGATTCAGCGCAGCATCGAGGACGCTTTCGGAGGGTAGGGGGCGTCTTCGTCGTGGTTGGGTTTTACAGATCCCGTGAGTGGCAAGTGGTCCTATAGCAACCCTGGGCACTCACGACGAAAAAGCCGTCGTGAGTGCCCAGGGTTGCTACGCCTTCGGCGCCCCTTCGGGGTAGAACCACTTGCCACTCACGGGGAGCTAGCCTCGGAGCATCTCTGCTACCAGGAAGGCGAGTTCCAAGGACTGCTGGGTGTTCAGGCGGGGGTCGCAGGCCGTTTCGTAGCGGCCGTGCAGGTCCGCGTCGGAGATCTCCTGGGCGCCGCCGAGGCACTCCGTGACGTCCTCGCCGGTGATCTCCACGTGCAGGCCACCGGGGTGGGTACCCAGGCCGTGGTGCACCTCGAAGAAGCCCTGGACCTCGTCGACGATGCGGTCGAAGTGGCGCGTCTTGTAGCCGGTGGTCGACTCGACGGTGTTTCCGTGCATCGGGTCGCACTGCCAGATGACCTTGTGCCCGGACGCGGTGACCTTCTCCACGATCGCGGGCAGCGCGCTCCGAATCTTGGTGCTGCCCATCCTGCTCACCAGCGTCAGCCGACCGGGGATGCCGTGCGGGTCGAGCCGCTCGACGTACTCGACGGCCTGCTCCGGAGTGGTCGTCGGGCCGATCTTGAGCCCGATCGGGTTCGCCAGCAGCTCGGCGAACGCGATGTGCGCGCCGTCCAGCTGGCGGGTGCGCTCACCGATCCACAGGAAGTGCCCGGACAGGTTGTAGAGCTTGGGGTCGTCGGGCTCGCGTGAGTCGAGGCGCAGCATCGCCCGCTCGTAGTCCAGCAGCAGCGCCTCGTGGCTGGCGTAGTACTCGACGCTGTGCAGGCTGGGGTCGTCGACGCCGCAGGCCTCCATGAACCGCAGGCCCCGGTCGATCTCGGCGGCGAGCGCCTCGTAGCGCTCGGCGGCGTTGGAGTTGCGGATGAAGTCCTTGTTCCAGTCGTGCACCCGGTTGAGCCCGGCCATGCCGGCCGCGGTCAGCGCACGCACCATGTTCATCGCGGCGCTGGCGTTGGCGTAGGCCCGGATCATGCGGCTCGGGTCCGGGATGCGTGCCTCGAGGACCGGCTTGATCGAGTTGACGATGTCGCCCCGGTAGGACGGCAGCCCGAGTGCGTCGACCGGAGCCGACCGCGGCTTGGCGTACTGCCCGGCGATCCGGCCGAGCTTGACCACCGGCATGCTCGCCGCGTAGGTCAGCACGACCGCCATCTGCAGCAGCGTGCGGATGTTGCCCCGGATGTGCGGCTCGGTGTTGTCCGCGAAGGTCTCGGCGCAGTCGCCGCCCTGCAGCAGGAACGCCCTGCCGTTGGCCACCTCGGCGAGCCGGGTGCGCAGCCGGTCGACCTCTTCGGGGACCGTGACCGGCGGGACGCTCTCCAGCACCCTGCGCACGCGCCGGACGTTCTGCTCGTCGGGCCAGTCGGGCTGCTGCGCAGCGGGCCGGGCGAGTGCCTCGTCCAGCTTCGCGCGCAGGGGCCCGGGCAGTGGGGGAAGTTCCGGCAGCTCGTCGACCGACGCGTCCACAGTCCAGCTCACGATGCCTCAGCTTAGTGGTCCACGATCTCGGCATTCGAGGTGCGGACATATATACGCTTGCTCAAATATAAGCTCAGAGTCATACTCGTGTCGTGGACGTGTTCGATGCTGTTGCCGAGCCTCATCGAAGGACGCTGCTGGACGTACTCGCCCAGGGCGAACGGTCCGCGGGTGAGCTGGTCGAGTCGTTGCCGGCCTTGACCCAGCCCGCGGTGTCCCGGCATCTGCGAATCCTGCGTGAGGTCGGTCTCGTCGAGGTCCGCCCGGACGCCCAGCGCCGGATCTACGCGTTGCGCGCCGACGGGCTCAAGGAGATCGACGAGTGGATCGGCCGCTACCGCGGGTACTGGGCGGCGCACCTCGATGCGTTGGAGCAGCACCTGGCACGCACGACACCACCGGCACCCGAGGAGACCACGTGAGCGACCACTACGGAGAGCTGCTGATCGACGGTGAGCATGCCGTCATCAGGTTCGTCCGGCACCTGCCCTACCCGATCGAGGCGGTCTGGGCGGCGATCACCGATCCCGGCCGGCGAGCGGTGTGGCTCGGCGAGACGACGATCGACCCCCGCGTCGACGGGACGATCGAGACGGTCGCCTCGGAGCCACCCGTTCCGGGGGAGGCCAAGCGCATGACGGGTCGGATCCTGGTGTGGGACCCGCCATTCGTGTTCGAGCACGAATGGCGGCAGCGGATCGTCGAGGACAGCGTCGTCCGCTACGAGCTCGCCAGGGACGGCGCCGGCACGGTGCTCACCTTCACCCATCGAGGACTCGGCGTGCGCAACGCGAAGGGTTTCGCCCCCGGCACGCACGCCTTCCTCGACCGTCTCGACGCCTGTCTCGCCGGGACGAGGCCACCGGGCTGGAGCGAGCGCTACGAGAAGGTCGCCGCCGGCTATCCCGCCTGGTAGCGAGCTCAGCCGAAGAAGACCTCGGCCTCGGCGTACAGCGCGGGGTCGACGGTCTTGAGTTTCTCGGTGGCCTCGGAGAGCGGAACCCGCACGACCTCGGCGCCGCGCAGCGCGACCATCTTGCCCCAGTCACCGTCGTGCACCGCGTCGATGGCGTGCAGGCCGAAGCGGGTCGCCATCCAGCGGTCCCTGCTGCTCGGCGTCCCACCGCGCTGCACGTGCCCGAGGACCGTGGTGCGCGCTTCCTTGCCGGTGCGCTCCTCGATCTCCTTGGCGAGCGCCTCACCGATGCCGCCGAGGCGCTCGTGACCGAAGGCGTCCTTCTCGCCGGTGACCAGGGCCATCGTGCCGTCCTTGGGCGTCGCGCCCTCGGCCACCACGATGATCGGCGCGTACTCGGTGCGGAACCGGCTGTTGACCCAGTCGCACACCTTCTCGATATCGAACGGAATCTCCGGGATCAGGATGACGTTCGCGCCCGAGGCGAGTCCGGAGTGCAGCGCGATCCACCCGGCGTGCCTGCCCATGACCTCCACGATGAGCGCCCGGTGGTGCGACTCGGCGGTCGTGTGCAGCCGGTCGATCGCCTCGGTGGCGATCCCCACCGCGGTGTCGAAACCGAAGGTGTAGTCGGTGCCGGACAGGTCGTTGTCGATCGTCTTCGGCACACCGATCACGTGGACGCCGAGATCGTGCAGCTTGGTCGCCACCCCGAGGGTGTCCTCGCCGCCGATCGCGATCAGCGCGTCGACACCCTTGTTCATCAGGGTTTCCTGGATGCGTTCGACGCCGCGGTCGACCGAGAACGGGTTCGTCCGCGACGAGCCGAGGATCGTGCCGCCCCGGGGCAGGATGCCGCGCACGGCGGGGATGTCGAGGGTCATGGTGAGCCCTTCGAGCGGACCCCGCCAACCGTCCCTGAACCCGACGAACTCGAACTTGTACTGGGGAACGCCCTTACGCACGATCGCTCGGATGACCGCGTTCAGACCTGGGCAGTCGCCACCGCCGGTGAGTACTCCGATTCGCACGGCCGGAACCCTCTCATGAGCCTGGTCACACGACACAACCGACCCACACGACACTAGCCGCCGTTGAGCGTGTGCGCCTCGATCGCGTTCCAGCGGGCGAGGTTGTGCCGGGCGTCCGCGAGCGCGTCGTGCGCGTCCTGGGGCGGCGACGGCAGGTGCGGGCGGCCCGCGTCCTCCCAGCGCTGCCGCAGCTCCCTGGTGAACCGGGGCAGCGGCCTGGGCAGCGCGGGCATCGCGCCCCACAGCTGACAGAGCACCACGTGGTCGTACGCGGCGATCCAGGCCCAGAGCTCGATGTCCTCGCCGGGCCTGGTCAGGAAGTCCAGCAGGTCGTCCCGGATCGCGGTGCGGGAGCGCCACGCCGGGTCGGCGGGCGACGGGAGCTTCGGCAGGACGTTCGCTCTGACCCAGGCACCCGCCTTACGGTCGTCGAACTCGGTGGACACGGCGTAGAACTCGCGGCCGTCGGCATCGACGACCCCGATCGAGATGAGCTCGATCGTCCGACCGTCCTCGATGAACTCGCAGTCGTAGAAGAAACGCACGCTATCCAATACCTAACTCGACACGAGGTGGCCTGTTCAGCTGGCCTTCGTGCCTGGGATTCGAGCCGCCGGTCGAGTCTGGCGAGCGGGACGGGACTTGGCCGCCCGTTCGGCATCCTCCTTGGCTTTCGCCGCGTACATGTCGACGTACTCCGAGCCGGACAGCTCCATCAGCGCGTACATGATCTCATCGGTCATCGAACGCTGGATGAACCGGTCGTTCGCCATGCCGTGGTAGCGGGAGAAGTCGAGCGGTTCGCCGATGCGGATCCGCACCTTCCGAGGACGCCACACCCTGGACCCGATCGGGTTGACCTTGTCCGTTCCGATCATGGCGACCGGGATGACCGGGACCTCGGACTCCAACGCCATCCTGGCGACGCCGGTCTTGCCCTTGAACAGCCGGCCGTCTGGCGACCGGGTGCCCTCCGGGTAGATGCAGACCAGGCGTTGTTCGGCAAGCAGCCGGTTGCAGGTGTCGAGTGCGGCACGCGCGGCCGAGCCGCTGGCCCGGTCGACCGGGACCTGCCCGATGGCGGTGAAGAACTGCTTCTTGCACCACCCGATGAACCCCGGCTGGGTGAAGTACTCACGCTTGGCCATGAAGTACATCCGCCGGGACACCAGGAGCGGAAGCAGGAAGGAGTCGGCCACCGCGAGGTGGTTGCTCGCGACCAGTGCGCCGCCTTCTTCGGGGATGTTCTCGGTGCCCTCGATCGTGGGGCGACACCACAGCCGCAACAATGGACCGACCAGTACAAATTTCAGCAACCAGTACAGCACGTGGACGCCGCCTCTCCCTTCCGCCGACCGCGTGGCCCAGCCTACGGAGGCCCGGCCGTGACAGACAACGTGGACCTCTCCCTTCTGAGCGTCGTTCATGTCACCATTGGGCGGTGAACCAGGCCAATCCCGATGACGACGGCCGGGCAGCCGACTCGTCGGGGTGCTCGACCACGTTCGACGACATCGTTGCCAGCTGGCGGGCCGAGGGTTCGGTTCCGTCCTGGCCCGGTGCGGACGACTCCGCCGGCGCCTCGACCGCCCTCGCCGACCCGACCACCGGGCCGGCCGACGCGACTGGGGAGCCGGCCGTCGAACAGCCGCCGGCCGCTGCCCCCGCTGATCCACACCCCTCCGGACCTGCGACAACCGGTACGCCACGTGCTTGGTCCCCGGCGCCGGAACCCGACGACGATCACTACCTGCCGCCCGAGCCGCCGCCCATGCCGCACCTCGGACCGCCCGCCGTCGTGGGCCTCGCACTGCTGTCGATCGGTGTGGTCCTGTTGGTGGCGCCGGAGGTTTTCGGGCTGCGCAGCACGGCCGGTCTGCCGCTCGGACTGCTGTCCCTGGCACTGGGTCTCGGCTGGCTGGTGCTCCGCGCATGGCCCTCGGAGAAGACCGACGACGAGGACGACGACGGCGCAGTGCTCTAGAAAACCAGCCCAAAATTTAACCCAGCTGTATCAGCCACCGCTCAGCCTGAGCAGCGGGGCGCGTCTGGTTGCGGGGGTTGTCCCGCTGGCTCGCACGGATCCGAGGTTGCGGGGCGTGTCCCCGCTGGCCATCGAGTGTCTTGGCGTGGTCGGGGGAAGACTGCGGCGCCAAAGGCGGTCACGGCTGCGCCGCGCCCCTGTGGGGTGCAGAACGCCCGTTTGGTGATCAACACCGGTGCCGCCGCCCGGCCCCATGATCACCACGGCCCCATGGCTGATCTCGCGCGAAAAAACAGCCACCACACCGTGCTGATCATGAAAACCCAGCGGGACCACGCCACCCACACAGCTGGCTCCGCAAGTCTCCCCGCAAGGGGGTTCAGTGCGAAGCACTGCGGAAAACGCAACAGGCGAAGCAAAACGCAACCAGACAAGCGCGCCCGGCCGACGAAGTCGGCTTGTTTTTCTGGGAGCACCCCCGAAGCGAAGCGAGGGGATGGTCACAGAAAAACTCCGCGCGAGACCAGGCCTAAGAGACAGCTTCCCTGGCGATCTCGGCCGCCCCGATGACACCTGCTTCCTCGCCGAGCTGCGCGGTGCGGATGCGGGCCAGGGGCCGGTGCTGGCCACCGGTCAGCACCCGCGCGTAGTGCTCGCGGGCGTCGTCGAGGAACAGCGGCGCCGATCCGGAGACTCCTCCGCCGATGACGACGAGTTCGGGGTCGTAGACGTCGGCGATCAGTGCGAGACCTTCGCCGAGCCACCGGGCCAGCTCCGCCATGGCCTGGCGTCCGAGCGGGTCACCGTCCCTGGCGGCCGTGGCGACGTGCCGCCCGGTGATGCCCCGCGCCTCGACCGAGGCCAGCCTCGTCAGGTTGGTCGAGGCGCCTTGGTCCGAGGCCAGTAGTTCGACGAGGGTCGTGACGAGCGCGGTGCCGCTGCAGTAGCGCTCCCAGCAGCCTCGCTTGCCGCACGGGCAGGCCCGTCCGTCGGGCATGACACGGATGTGCCCCAGCTCGGGGGCGACACCGTGGGCGCCTCGGTAGAGCTTGCCGTCGATCAGCAGCGCGGCGCCGATGCCGGTCCCGAGGGCGACGAACAGGGTCGACCGTGCTCGTGCGCCCGACCCTGAGGCGGCTCCGAAGCGACGTTCCGCCAGGGCCGCCGCGTTCGCGTCGTGCTCGATCACGACCGGCAGGGTGCATCGCTGCGCGAGGCGGTCCGCGACCCGGACGTCGCGCCACGGCAGGTGCGGCGCGAACCTGACGGTGCGCCGGTCCGGCGTCACGAACCCGGCGAGCGCTACCCCTACGGCCGACACCGCGTGCCTGGCCGACAGCTCGTCGATGACTCCGACGATCGCCGCTTCCAGGGCCCTGTCCTGGCCGGGGGTGGCCGCGCGGGCGGTGTCCAGGATCGCCCCGTCCGAGTCCACGACGGCGGCGCGCACGCTGGTGCCACCGACGTCGACGCCGATCGTCAGCACGATTCGGCGGAGGACCGCACCGAGTGCAGTGGCCGGGTCGGGCGGCCGTCGCGGGAGACCTGGATCCGCTGGACCCGGGGTTGCCCCTGCGTGGAGGCGGTCGGCCGGGGAGTCGCGGTGGGCTCGCGGTGTCCGGGTGTCGGCACGTCGGCGCCGACGCCCTCCTGCAACGCGGTGCGCAGGACCGCCAAGAGTCCCGCCGCCTGGTCGGCGAGCCGGACGGCCAGCTCGGAACGTTCTCCGCGCAGCACCGCGATCAGCGCACACACCGGGCAGGAGGCGCAGCTCGCCGGTTCCGGCCCCGTTGTGTCGTCGACGGGCTGCTCGCGGATTCGGTCGACGAGGGGTTCGAGGAGGTCGAGCGCACCGCCCGCGTACTCCCTGAGCTCGTCGGCGAGCGAAGCGTGTTCCCTGTCGTTCGCGCAGCCTCCCGCGGTCACCGCGACATCCAGACCTGCGGATCCGGACGGAACACGACGACCAGCTCGTCGACGCCGATCCGGGCACCGAGCACCTCACAGCGGGACAACACCGAGGGCAGCGCGACCAACCTCCTGACACCGGCCAACGTCACAGCAAGATCGTCATCAATGCGGGTGAGCTCCAGCGGAGCGCCCTTGTCCAGCCCGGGCAGCCGCAGTGCCAGCTCGAACTCGGACTCCAGGTCGGTGCCGTCACCCGCGGTGCGACGCACGGACAGCAACGGTGGCGCGTCGGAACCGGCGAGGGGCTCGTCGTCGCCGTAGAGCGCGTCGGCGACCTCCACGAGGGCGTCGACCCCGATCGGTTCGGCCGCTGTGTACGGGACGGCCTTCACCGAGCGGTCGCCGGCCATCGCGCTCGGTCCTGTGCCCCACAGCGCGGACAGCTCTCCCAGTACCTCTTCCTGCTCGGCGCGGCGGGCGCGCACCCACCGGGCCGCCGGGCCGCGGGTGGACGGCGCGATCGGCGGTACGACCCGGTTGGCGACGATCCCGTCGACCCGGAGCCCGTGCAACGACAACGCCGTCATCGTGCGCCTGGTCTCCGCCGCCACCAGCCGTTCCGGTGTCAGCACCAGCCTGATGCTCGTGGTGTGGTGGTCGGCGAGCATGTCGCGCAGCGCGGCGACCTGTTCCGCCAGTCTGCCGAGCGCGTCGACCGCCGCGTCCCAGTTGCGGACGGCGGTCCGGGGACCGGCCTGCGCCGCGCCGCCCCGGTTCGGCGAGGCCCCGCCCGCGATACCGGCGAGCAGTCCGCGCATGGCCCTGCGGTGGGCCGGGTAGAGCCGTTCCAGGTAGCCGCCGATGGCTTCCGGTAATCCGAGTAACCGCAGCGTCTCCGCGGTCGGACCGCAGTCGACGATCACGACGTCCCACGGGCCGGTCTGCGCCAGCCGGCGTACTTCACCGAGCGCCAGCAGCTCCTCGACCCCGGGCAGCCAGGTCAGCTCGTCGGCGACCATCTCGTCGACACCGGCGCCGGACAGCACGGTCCGCAGATGTCCGCGCAGCTCACCCCAGGCACCCTCGAGCAGGGCACGGCTGTCCAGGTGGGCGGCGAACAGCCCGGACGTGACCTCGACGGGCTCGCCGACCAGCGGGACGTCCAGCGCATCGCCGAGCGAGTGTGCCGGGTCCGTCGAGATCACCAGCGCCTTGCGTCCCGAGCGGGCGAGGCGAGCAGCCGTGGCGGCGGCGAGCGTGGTCTTGCCCACGCCGCCCTTTCCGGTGAACAGCAGGATCCGCAACGTGCCCTACCCCACTTCTACGGCTCTGACACGGCTTCGGCTTGTGCCACTGACGGGCCTGTCGTGCCGCGGTGCGCAACCGGCTACCGAAGATCCGGTTCGATCGGCTCGGCGAGGATACCCCGAACGGCCCAGTGCTCAGGGTCACGGGACCCTACCGAATACGGCTACTGCTCGACGCGGCGCTTGAGCTCCCGCAGCGCGGTGTCAATGATGATCTTCTCGGCCTTCCGGCGCAGCATCCCGATCATCGGGATGTTCAGCTCGACGCTGAGCGAATAGGTGACCGTCGTCGAGCCGCCGACGGGTTCCAGCACGTAGGAGCCCTGCTGCGCCTTCTGGATCTGCCCCTTGGTCAGCCGCCAGCTCACCGAAAGGCCGTCCGGCGCCCAGTCGTAGGACAGCGTGTACGCGTCCTTGAAGACACCCGCGTCCAGGCCGAAGGCGACCTCACTGGCCAGGCCGTTCTCACCGACCGCGAGCACCTCGGCGGAGTGCACCGCGCCGGCCCATTCGGGGTACGCGGGGAAGTCCGCGATCACCGCCATGATCCGCTCGGGTGCGGCGTCGATCGTGAGGGACTGCGTGGTCGAGTCGGCCATGGGCGCAGACGTTACCGGCAGCCCGCGCCGCGCCGACGTCCCGGCGCGCTCACCAGCTCAGCACGAAGGGACGCTCGGTCTTGCGGAAGTGCCCGACGTTGACGCACTCGGTCCCGCCCACCCGCGCGCGAGCGGCCATCGGCTGGTGCACGTGACCGAACAGCGCTGCCCTCGGGCGGTCCCGCTCGATGATCCGCACCAGTGCCGCGCTGCCCACCTCGGCGCGCCGCGACACGACGTCGTAGGCCAGCTCGGCGACCAGCGGCGGCACGTGGCTGCACAGCACGTCCACCGTGGTCAGCGCGGCGCACGCGGCGTCGTACTCGGCCGCCGGCCGGACGTAGGGGCGCCACGGCCCGCCGCTGATCGACTCGATGTGCGGCGGGAGCGGGAGACCACCGACGAAGCCGACCCGTAGTCCTCCGATGTCGGCGACCTCGCCGTCGAGCATCCGGACGCCGTCGCGGAGGAACTCGGGCCACAGGTGCGGGAGATCGACGTTGCCGGGCGTCAGGTAGCTCGGCGTGGTCAACGCGCCGAACAGCTCCCGGTACTGCTCCTGAACCGCGCCTTCGAGCACCGCCCTCGGGTCGTCGAGCTCCGTCCACAGCTCGCGGGCGTAGTCGGTCAGCTCCCCGGGACGTCCGTGCGTGCGCAGCCGCGCGAACGTGGCCACGACGTCGGGCCCGAACACCTGGCCGAGGATGCCCTTCGAGTGATCGTGGTAGTCCACGAAGTTGATCAGGTCGCCGAGCACGATCAGTGCGTCCGCGCCCTCACCGGCCCTGGCCAGCGCCTGGCTGTTGCCGTGGACGTCGGCGACTACGTGAACCCGCATCTACTGGCCCGCGACGCTCGGCTGGGCGGGACCCCTGGGCGGCTCGCCGGGCGGGCGTCCCTCCTCGAGCAGGTCCTTCAACCGCAGCGCGAGCGCTTTGGCGGCGCGCTGCCGACGCGAGATCTCGGCCATCGCGCGACGCGGCGGGAGCGGGCTCGGCCTGCCCTGGCCGTCGGCGGGGTCGGCGCGCAGGTAGTAGTGCAGGACGGTGCCGTCGAGGACCGCTTCGAGCCAGACCTCCATGCTCCCGACCAACGCGCCGCTGACCGTCCACCGGAAACCCTGCGCACCACGATCGGTCATGACCCGCAGTGTCAGATCGGGCCAGTACCGCGTCCAGCTGTCCGGATCGGCGAACTCGGCCGCCACCCTGGCCGGGGGCACCACCAGGAACGTCTCGTCAACAACGTCGACCGTGCTCATGTGTGCGCAGCCTGCCAGCCGAACCCTCCGACGCCTGAGTCACACTCCCCTACCGACGGGTAACCGTTATAGGTTTGGGGCAGTCGACTGCTGTCGACGACTGCCGATGGGGGCGCTGCGCGCCCGAGGAAAGGCTGGCGATGCGCGAATACCAGGTGCCGGCGGTCGACGAGGTCGCTGACGACGAGAGCCTGTCCGATGCGGTGTTCGACAACGCCGAGAAGTTCCCGGACACGGTCAGTTTCCGCCGCAAGCACGGCGAGGACTGGTCCGACGTCACCGCGGCCGAGTTCGCCGAGCAGGTCACCTCGGTGGCCAGAGGGCTGATCGCGTCCGGTGTCGAACACGGTGACCGGGTCTCGCTGCTGTCCAGGACCCGGTTCGAGTGGACGGTGCTGGACTACGCGATCGCGGCGGTGGGCGCCACGACCGTGCCGATCTACCAGACGTCCTCCCCCGACCAGATCGAATGGATTCTGTCCGACTCGGGCGCCGTGGCCGTGATCATCGAGTCCGACGAGCACCGCGACGTGGTGCACGGCCTGCGCGACAGGCTGACCTCGCTGAGACATGTCTGGCAGATCGAGCCGACCGATGGCGGTACGCCCGCCGTCGAGCACCTGGTCGCCGAGGGAGCCTCGGTCGACGCCGAGCAGGTCGGTGTGCGCCGCGCCGCCGTCCGCGCCGACGACCTCGCCACGTTGATCTACACCTCGGGGACGACCGGGCGGCCCAAGGGCTGCGAACTGACGCACCGCAACCTGCTCACCGAGCTGAAGACCGCCGGCGTCCTGTTCGGGGACCTGATGAACGAGTCGGCCTCGCTGCTGCTGTTCCTGCCGCTGGCGCACGTGCTCGCCAAGATCATCCAGTGCGGCGGCGTCCACAACCGGACGACGATCGGGCACGTCTCGGACACCGCCAACCTGCTCGCCGACCTCGCGGCGTTCCGCCCCACCTTCGTGCTGTCCGTGCCCCGGGTGTTCGAGAAGGTGTTCAACAGTGCGCAGCAGAAGGCGCACTCGTCGGGCAAGGGCGCGATCTTCGACGCCGCCGCGAGCACCGCCGAGGAGTGGAGCAGGGCGCAGCCCTCGCCCGGGCTGGTCCTGAGCCTCAAGCACGCCCTGTTCGACCGGCTCGTGTACGGCAAGCTGCGTGCCGCGCTGGGCGGCCGGTGCGTCGCGGCGGTATCCGGCGGCGCTCCGCTCGGCGAGCGTCTCGGCCACTTCTTCCGCGGCGTCGGGCTGCCGGTCTACGAGGGCTACGGACTCACCGAGACCAGCGGCGGCATCACCGTCAACACACCGGACGCACAGCGGATCGGGACCGTCGGGCGTCCGCTGGCCGGCAGCGCCGTGCGGATCGCCGAGGAGGACGGCGAGATCCTGGTGCGTGGCGACCTGGTGTTCCGCGGCTACTGGCACAACCCCGAGGCCACCGAGGAGGCCACCAGCGACGGCTGGTTCCGCACCGGCGACATCGGCGATCTGGACGAGGACGGGTTCCTGAGGATCACCGGCCGCAAGAAGGAGCTGATCGTCACCGCCGGCGGCAAGAACGTGGCGCCCGCCGTACTGGAGGACCGGCTGCGGTCCCATCCGCTGGTCAGTCAGTGCATGGTGGTGGGTGACAACCAGCCGTTCATCGGCGCGCTGGTGACGCTGGACCCGGAGGCGTTGCCCGCGTGGCGCACCGAGCACGGCAAACCGGCGCCCGGCGAGCCGGGCGACCCGTCCGACCTGGTCACCGACCCGGACCTGCTCGCCGAGATCGACCTCGCGGTGAAGGACGCCAACCAGGCGGTCTCGCACGCGGAGGGGATCAAGAAGTTCAGGGTGCTCGCGGTGGACTTCACCGAGGCGGGCGGCGAGCTGACGCCGACCCTGAAGCTGAAGCGCAACGTGGTCACGCAGACCTACGCCGACGACATCGCGGCCCTCTACGACACGGCCGGAGCGCGCCGCTAGCCCGGTCAATGATCACCACCGGCTCAGGGCTGATCTTCCCCGGGAAAACAGCCCTGGCGCGGTGGTGATCATGGGCTGATCAGGGCCGGGTCTAGCCAGGTGGCCAGGCGGGCCGCCGCGACGTCCCACTGCCAGCTCTCGCGCATCCACTCGCGGCCGGCCGCGCCCAGGGCGCTCGCTCGGTCCGGGTCGGCGAGCAGGTCCGCGACGGTGGCCGCGAGACTCGCCACGTCACGGCCGTCGACGACCTCGCCGGTCTGCCCGCGCCGCACCGTCTCCGGTGCTCCCCCTGAGTCGCCCGCGACCACCGGTAGGCCCGAGGCGGATGCTTCGAGCAGCACGATGCCGAGGCCCTCGACGTCGAGCCCGCGTCCCCTGGTGCGACACGGCAGCGCGAACACGTCACCGACGGTGTGGTGCGCGGGCAGTTCCTCCCAGCTCACCGGCCCGGTGAACACCACGTGGTCGGCAACGCCGTGCTCGCGGGCCAGCACCCGGAGCCGGTCGCCGTACGGCCCGTCGCCGACCAGCAACAGCGTCGCTCCGGGGACCCTGCGGCGGATCTCGGGCAACGCCGCGATCAGCATGTCCTGCCCCTTACGCGCCACCAGTCTGGACAGGCAGCTGACGACCGGGCGGTCGCCGAGGCCGTACCGGGACCGCAGCTCGGCGCGGGCCGACGGGTCGGGCCGGAAACGGTCGGTGTCGATCCCGGACGGCAGGTACTCCAGTGCCGCCAGCGGACCGAACGCCGCCGCGAACCGGCGCCGCGTGTACCGCGACACCACGGTCACCACGTCGGTGGTGTTGCCGATCCGCCGGAGTGCCTGGCGCGCGGCGGGCAGCATGGACCAGCCGACCTCGTGACCGTGCGTACTGGCCACCAGTCGCGTCACACCGGCGCCGCGGCGCAGTCCCGGGCCCAGGAGAGCGAGCGGGGCGGCCGCGCCGAACCAGACCGTCTCACAGCCGTGTTCACGAGCGAGCCGGGTCGCTGTGTTCGCCACCGAGGGCACCGGAAGCATCAGCGAGCCCGGATGCCGGTACACCTGGTACGGGGCTTCGGCGTCGAACTCGGCGGCCCCTGGCCATGCCGGCGCGTAGACGACCAGCTCCCCGGCGGGTAGCCGCGCGGCGAGCTCGGCGAGATAGCTCTGAATTCCACCCGCTCGGGGCGGGAAGTCGTTTGTCACCAGCAGGGTCGGCATCGCGGGCGAGGTTACCGGGGGCCGAACATGCGACGGCGGCCGGTGGAATGCACCGGCCGCCGTCAGCCGCGGGGAGCGGATGGGTCTTTCGGATGGTGGTCTAGAGGCGCCGGGCGCTGTTGTACTTCATCTTGTCCAGGTCGGTGTAGCGAACCACGTCACCGGTCTGCACCGCGTTGAGGACCTTGCCGTCACCCGCGTAGAAACCGACGTGGCTGACCGGGCTGTAGAAGAAGATCAGATCCCCGGGCTGCAGGTCGGATTTGGCCACCGGCCTGCCGACCTGCGCCTGAGCCGAGCTGGACCGGGGCAGGGTGATGCCGACCTTCTTGAACGCCCAGTAGACGAGGCCGGAGCAGTCGAACCTGCCGGGACCGGCCGCGCCCCACACGTAGGGCGACTGCATCCGGGTCATCGCGGCCTTCAGCGCCATGACGCCCTTGCCGCTACCGCCGAGTACGACACCGACCGGTGAGCCGTCGTCGCTGATCCGCGCGGCCCGGTCCGCCGGGCTCAGCCGCTTGAGCAGGTCTTCGACCTGGTCGATCCGGACGTCGGCCTGCTTCTTGCGCACGGTGATCTGGTCGGCGGCCTGCCGGGCCTGGACGGTGGCCTGCTGCGCGGCGGCGACCGCGGCCGTCGCCTCGTCCTGCGCCCGCTTGGTCGCGCTGACCGCTTCCGCGGCTCGGTCGAGCTCCGCCTTCTGGTCGGCGGTGAAGCTGTCGAGCGTCGTCATCTGGTCCAGGAAGTCACTGGGTGAGTCGCTCAGGACCAGCGCGTTGAGCTCGTCGAGGCGACCGCTCTCCATCGCTTCCGCGGTGAGCTTGTCGATCTGCTGCTGGTACTTCTCCATCGACTGCTGCGCCTTGGCCGCCGCCGCGCGCGCCGGCTTGACCTGGGCTTCGGCCCGGTCCGCCTCGCGCTGCTTCGTCTGGAGATTGTCCTGCGCACCGTGCCACTGCTCGGTCAGCGCCTCAGCGTCGTGCTGGGCGTCGGCGAGCTGCTTCGCGGCATCGGAGGCGTTCGGGCTGTGCGGTGGAGGAGGAGCCGGGTCGGCATGGGCGGTGCCGGTCAGTACGACACAGGCAGCGAGAGCCATCACGGTCGCGGAAAGCGCGCCAACGAGGCTGCGCGAATGTCCGCTCGACGCCACGACGCCGGTCTCCCTTCCACCGAACCACCGCCGGACACCCGCGATCCCATCCGGGCATGACACCCGGGCTCGGCTCACAGGCAACGACGATGGCGACCTCGCGGCGCCAATCGGGGAGCGAATGGCTGACGCCCCGCAAAGTCTCGGGGAGATTACGAACAGCGGGCAGCGGCGTCCAGAACGGCCCCCGTGTGGCGCAGCACACAGACGGCCGCACCCCAACCGTCACATGGGGTAGACACTCATCGTTGTGTAACACCGTTTCGCTACCCGGCGTTACTGAACCCCGACTTGCCCGACGGAGTGGGTGATGCCTTCGACGGCTCCGTGGCGACCAAGCGCAACCGAGGCACCAAACCCTGCTCGGCCAGCACGTTCAAGGCACGGCAGACCGGTGCGTCGAGCTGTACGGCTCCAGCGCCGGACGGCAGGCTCACCTGCTCGTGGTCCGGCTCCGTGATCGAACCGATCGGCTCGACGACACCCGGCACCCCCAGGAAGACCCCGACCACGCAGTCCCGGCAGGCGTCTCCACGAACCTCGCAGCGATCGCAATCGATGATCATGACTCTCCTCGGATCGGTCCGTTGGCAACGCCGGGGACGTTAGGAGGCACCACCGACAGTTCCGGGCCGACAACCACCATCCGGAGTCGCTCGCGACCTGATTCACTCGTTCGTGTGAGCGGGGATCGGACGGGCGCGGAGTCAGACCCTGGCCAGCAGATCGAGCAGTACCGCCGAGGCCACGGGGTGCGCGCCGCCGCGGTGCACCGACTCGGCAACCGCCCTGTCCGACGTGGCGACCACCAGCGGACGCCCGGTGGGCTCCGCCGCGACGAGCTCCCTGATCACGTCGTCGGCGAGCACCCCGGGGTCGCTGAACAACACCCGCACTCCCCTGGGCCTGCGCGCCAGCCCGGCCGCCACCGCCGCGCCGTCGAACACCACGGTCACCTCGGCTCCGGTTCGCGCAGCGAGGGCGGCCAGAGCCGCCACGAGACGCGCCCGCTGGTCGAACAGGGTCATCTCCGGGTATCCGGTCTTGCTCACGTTGTAGCCGTCGACGATCAGATGCACCGAAGGGACCGCGAGCAGCCGGTCCAGGGCGGTGGCATCGGAGATCCGGGCGACGACGGGCCTCGCCTGCCGTGCGCCCCGGACCAGGTCGGCGGGGCGCGGCCCGCCACCGCCGAGGGACAGCTCCCGGCGCAGCCCGGCGACCGCGCCGGACAGCGTGTCGACGAGCAGCTCCAGGCGCATCTGCTCGGCCTGACGCGCCTCCCGGGCTCCCTGCCGCGCGTCGCTCGCCTCGTCGTTGGCCCGCGCCGCGTGCGTCCGGGCGGCATCCGCCTGGTCCCGCGCCCGATCACGTTCCGCGACCGCCGCGTGGAGCTGCTGGGTGAAGGTACGGCGCAACTCCGCCAGCTCCTGCTCCGCGGCGAGCGTCGCGTCCTCCGCGTTGCGTACCCGGGTGCCCTGTTCGCGGATGCGCTTGCGCAGCCGGTCCAGCTCATCGTCCCTGGCGGACCGCGCCTCGCGGGCGCTGGAGCGTGCCTCGGCCAGCTCCGCGCGCAGCCGCTCCTGCTCGGCCGTCAGCTTGTCGACGCGGGCGAGCGCCGCGTCCCGTTGCGAACGCAGAGTGACCACATCGCTCCGCTCAGCGATCGAAGTCAACCGTTCGGCGACGTCCTCAGCGCCGGTGAGGACCGCTCCGGCCGCACCACCGACCGGATCCGCATCCGGCCCGGTCAACTCACCCGGCCGGTGCTCCTCCCACCAGGCGAACACCGCGGTGCGGAAAGCGGACGACTCCTCCAACTCGCCCAGTAGCACCCGGGCGCCGAGCCGCGCCCGTTTACTCGGGGTGAATCGGGCCAGCCTGCGTACGCTAGCCGGAACATCCGTCTTGGCGAGCTCACCGACGGCAACGGACGCCACCTGAGCCAGCCGAGCCCGTACGGGCTCAGGCAACTCGGTCCACGCCCGTTGCTCCATCTGCCCAGTTTAGGCCTGCTCCGCGCGCCATCGTTCCCGGAAGGCCCTCCGGGCCGACCGGGAACGATCCAGGCGGCGGGCCCTGGCGGGCCCGCTGCCTGGGTTTTTTCCTCGCGGTCCCCCATACCCTTCGGGCATGGGGGACCACTCGGAAAAATGTCGCCTTCGGCGACGCGCGCGCTTGGTGCCCCGACTTGGGAGCCGCCACTCATGCACTACCCGCCTTCGGCGGAACCCCTCCGGGCACCTATGCGGGGCCACCCGTGAACGCGCGTTCGCCACAAGGACCCGTGAGTGTTTTGGGTTGCCCTGGCAACCCAAAACACTCATGGCTCCCATCCGGCTGCGGATGTACAGGTGCCTTGAAAGTTGGCTCCGCGAGTCTCCGAAGGAGTTCCGGCGAAGGCCGGGCAGTGAATGTCCGCAACCAACGTCGCCAACTCCGTCGGCGGCTCCCCAACCGGCCACAAGCGCGCGCCCGGGCGAGTCCCCGAGCCTTCTTTTCTGGGAGTACCCCAGCGAGCGTTTACGCGAGCCGGGGTGGTCACAGAAAAGAGCCGCGCGCGAAACAGGCCCAACAAGACTGTCGGTAGCGGCGGCTAGCTTCGTCGAATGCCACAGCTGTCATTCGATGAGCTCGGCACGCCGTTGCGGGATGTCACGTTCGTCGTGCTCGATCTGGAGACCACCGGAGGCAGCGCGGCCGCCGATGCGATCACCGAGGTGGGCGCGGTCAAGGTGCGTGGCGGTGTGCAGCTCGGCGAGCTGGGGACGCTGGTCGATCCGGGCACCGGTGTCCCGCCCCAGATCGTCGCGTTGACCGGCATCACGCAGGCGATGTTGTTGGGGGCTCCGACGATCTCCTCGGTGCTGCCCACGTTGCTGGAGTTCCTGTCCGGTGCGGTGCTGGTGGCGCACAACTCACCGTTCGACACCGGTTTCCTGCGCGCCGCGTGTGAACGCCACGGCCGTGCCTGGCCGAAGCCGCCGGTGCTGTGCACCGCGAGGTTGGCGAGAGCGGCACTGACCAGGGACGAGGCGCCGTCGGTACGGCTCTCCGCGCTGGCCACGTTGTTCGGCAGCACGGTCCGGCCGACGCACCGGGCTCTCGATGACGCCAGGGCAACCGTGCAGGTGCTGCACGGTCTGCTCGAACGGGTCGGCAATCTCGGGGTGCACAGTCTCGAAGAGCTGCTCGCGCTGGCCGCGAGCCCGGCGGGCAACCGCGCGACCGACGCCCAGCGGCGCAAACGCGGTCTGGCCGAGCATCTGCCGAACGCGCCGGGCGTCTATCTGTTCCGGGGCGCCCGCGACGAGGTGCTCTATGTCGGGACCAGCGGTGATCTGCGCCGCCGGGTGCGGACGTACTTCACCGGGTCGGAGAAACGGCGGCGGGTCCGGGACATGGTGGCGCTGGCCGAGCGGGTGGATGCGGTGCAGTGCGCGCACTCGTTGGAGGCGCACGTGCGGGAGCTGCGGTTGATCGGCGCGCACCGCCCTCGGTTCAACCGTCGGTCCCGTACCCCGAACCGCGTCTGGTGGGTGACGCTCACCGAGGAAGCGTTCCCGCGGATGTCGGTGGTCACGCAGTCCCGGGACGGCGCGTTCGGCCCGTTCCGGTCGCGGGCCGACGCGGTCTCCGCGATGGAGTCGGTGCAGGACGCGGTACCGATCCGCCGGTGCACCCAGCGCATTCCGGCGCGAAACCCGAATGCCACCCCGTGTGCGCTCGCCGAGCTGGGCCGCTGCGCGGCGCCGTGCGCCGGCCGGCAGAGCGTCGCCGACTACGCCCATACGGTGGTCCGGGTAGAGGACCTGGTGTCCGGCCGGGCCGACGACCCGGTCCGCGCCTTGGCCGACGAGGTCACCCGGCTCGGGGAGGCGGAGCGTTTCGAGGCCGCGGCGGACCACAGGGACCGGCTGACCGCCCTGCTCACCGCGTTGCGCCGGGCGCAGCGGCTGGCCGCGCTCGCCGCGCTGCCGGAGCTGGTTGCGGCGCGCCCGGACGGCCACGGGGGCTGGGAGTTCGCGGTGGTGCGTCACGGCAGGCTCGCCTCGGCCGGTGTCGCTCGACGCGGTGTGCCCCCGATGCCCGTGGTCGAGGCGTTGAGGCTGGGCGCCGAGACGGTCCGGCCGGGGGACGGTCCGCTGCGCGGTGCGCCTGCCGAAGAGGTGGCCGTGCTGTTGCGCTGGCTGGACCGTCCGGGCACACGCCTGGTGCACTGCCCCACACCGTGGACCGAGTCCGCGTTCGGCGCGGGCCGGTGGGACGCCTGGCTGGCGACCGCGGCGGCCGCGCACGTCGGCTATGCCGGTGAAAACTGAGTACCGGAGGGCACTCGCTACGATCACGGAATCCCGCGTGAGCGAAGGAGCCTGTCGTTGTGATCACCGCATTCGTCCTGATCCACGCCGTCGCCGACCACATCCCGGAGACCGCGCAGGCCATCGCGGACCTGGACGGAGTCGCCGACGTCTACTCGTGCGCGGGCGACGTCGACCTGATCGCGGTGGTCCGGGTCCGTGAGCACGAGCAGCTGGCCGAGGTCATCGCGGGCCGCCTGAGCAAGGTGCCCGGCGTCCGCCAGACCGACACCCACATCGCGTTCCGCTCCTACTCCCAGCGGGACGTGGAGGAAGGCTTCTCCGTAGGCCAGGACTGACCGAGCGGCTCGGGCTCGGCGGCGCGCGGAGAAGTGTCGGACCCCAGGACCATGATGGGGGCATGTCCGAAGACAGCGTGCTGGACGGCTTCTCGCCCGCGACCCGTGCCTGGTTCGGTGGGGCGTTCGCCGCGCCGACCGCCGCCCAGGCCGGAGCGTGGGCGGCCGCGCGGGCCGGTCGGCACGCGCTGGTGGTCGCTCCCACCGGTTCGGGCAAGACTCTCGCCGCGTTCCTGTGGGCGCTGGACCGGTTGGCGACCGAGGTGCCGCCGGAGGACCCGAAGCATCGCTGCCGGGTGCTGTACGTCTCACCGCTGAAGGCGCTCGCGGTCGATGTGGAGCGCAACCTGCGGTCTCCGCTCGCCGGCATCCGGCAGGCCGCGCACCGGCTGGACCTGCCGGAGCCCCAGATCACCGTGGGGATGCGGACCGGTGACACACCGGCGGACGAGCGCCGCCGGTTCGGCCGGACGCCGCCGGACGTGCTGGTCACCACGCCGGAGTCGCTGTTCCTGCTGTTGACCTCGGCGGCACGGGACTCGTTGCGCGGCGTCCGGACGGTCATCGTGGACGAGGTGCACGCGGTGGCGGGCACCAAACGTGGTGCGCACCTGGCCCTGTCGCTGGAACGGCTGGACGAGCTGCTCGTCGACGGGCCGGCACAGCGCATCGGTCTGTCCGCGACGGTCCGGCCGATCGACGAGGTCAGTGCGTTCCTCGCCGGCCGGCATCCGATCGAGGTGATCCGCCCGGCCACCGCGAAGACGATCGAGGTCAGGGTCGAGGTTCCGGTGCCCGATCTGGGCGCATTGGACACCCGGCCCGATCCGGGCAGCTCCGACGAGGAGATCGTCGGCTCTGCCGCGGGCGCCGCACAGCGTCCGTCCATCTGGCCCGCCGTGGAGCGGAGGGTCCTGGAGCTGGTCGAGGCGCACCGTTCGACGATCGTGTTCGCCAACTCCCGGCGGTTGGCCGAGCGGCTCACCGCGAAGCTGAACGAGCTCGCCGCCGACCGCACCGAGCTCGTCCCCGGCGAGAAGTTCCCCGCCGAGGCGATCGGTGAGTCCGGGCTGGCCACCGGCGCCGAGGCGGTCGTGGCGAAGGCCCACCACGGGTCGATGTCGCGCGAGCAGCGCACCGCGGTCGAGGAGGAGCTGAAGGCCGGTCGGCTGCCCTGCGTGGTCGCCACGTCGAGCCTGGAGCTGGGTATCGACATGGGAGCGGTCGATCTGGTGGTCCAGGTGGAGGCTCCGCCGAGCGTGGCCTCCGGTCTGCAGCGGGTCGGCCGGGCGGGCCACCAGGTGGGTGCCGTGTCCCGGGGGGTGGTGTTCCCGAAGTTCCGCGGTGATCTCGTGTCCTGTGCGGTGGTCGCCGAGCGCATGGCGCAGGGCGCGATCGAGTCGCTGCGCTATCCGCGCAACCCGCTCGACGTGCTCGCCCAGCAGATCGTCGCGATGGTGGCGCTGGAACCGTGGACCGTGGCGGAGCTGGCGGCGGTGGTGCGCAGGGCCGCCCCGTTCGCCGCGCTCCCCGACTCGGCGTTGCACGCGACGCTGGACATGCTGGCCGGCCGCTATCCCAGCGAGGACTTCGGAGAGCTGCGCGCCCGGATCACCTGGGATCGGGTGACCGACGAGCTGCGCGGGAGGCCGGGGGCGCAGCGGCTGGCGGTGACCTCGGGCGGCACCATCCCGGACCGGGGCCTGTTCACCGTCATGACCCCGGGCGGCGCGGACGGCGCCGGGTCCCGGGTCGGTGAGCTGGACGAGGAGATGGTCTACGAGTCGCGGGTGGGCGACACCTTCCTGCTCGGCACGTCGTCGTGGCGGGTCGAGGACATCACGCACGACCGGGTCATCGTGACCCCGGCCCCCGGCCAACCGGCCCGGATGCCGTTCTGGAAGGGCGAGTCGATCGGACGGCCGCTGGAGCTGGGCCGTGCCGTGGGCGCGTTCGTCAGGGAGATGTCCGCGCTCGGTGCCGAGGCCGCGCGGGAGCGGGCCGCCGTGGCGGGGCTCGACGAGTGGGCCGCCGACAATCTGCTGGCCTACCTGGGCGAGCAGCGCGATGCCACCCGGCACGTACCGAGTGACCGCACGGTCCTGGTCGAGCGGTTCCGCGACGAGCTGGGCGACTGGCGGATGGTGGTGCACTCCCCGTTCGGTGCTCAGGTCAACGGGCCGTGGGCGTTGGCCATCGCGGCACGGATGCGGGAGCGGCGCGGTGTCGAGGTGAGTGCGGCCGGCGCCGACGACGGGATCGTGCTGCGACTGCCGGACGCGATGGACGAGTCCGGGGCCGAGGTGCTGCCGACCGCCGAGGACGTCCTGCTCGACCCGGACGAGGTGGAGCGGATCGTCGTCGCCGAGCTGGGCGGGTCCGCGCTGTTCGCGGCCCGGTTCCGGGAGTGCGCGGCACGGTCGCTGCTGCTGCCCCGGCGCGACCCTCGGCGGCGCACGCCGCTGTGGCAGCAGCGTCAACGGTCCGCCCAGCTGCTGACCGTGGCCAGCCGCTACGAACAGTTCCCGGTGTCGCTCGAGGCGATGCGCGAATGTGTGCAGGACGTGTACGACCTGCCTGGGCTGCGCGAGCTGATGAGTGACGTCGCACGAAGGAAGGTCCAGGTCGTCGAGGTCACGACACAGTCGCCCTCGCCGTTCGCGCGCAGCCTGCTGTTCGGCTACGTGGGCATGTTCCTCTACGAGCTGGACGCACCGCTGGCCGAGCGCCGGGCGGCCGCGCTGTCGCTCGACTCGACGCTGCTGGCCGAGCTGCTCGGCTCGGAGGCGATGCGTGAGCTGCTCGACCCCGAGGTGCTCGCCGAGGTGGAGGCCGAGCTGCAGCGTCTCGTGCCCAGCCGGCACGCACGCAACGCCGAGGGTGCCGCTGACCTGCTGCGGTTCCTCGGTGACCTGACGACGGAGGAGGCCGCCGCGCGAGGTGTCCAGCCGGACTGGCTGGCCGAGCTGGAAGCGGCTCGCAGGCTGATCCGGGTGCGGGTGGCCGGTGAGCAGCGCTGGCTCGCCATCGAGGACGCGGGCCGGGTGCGCGACGCGTTGGGGGCGCCGCTGCCGGTGGGTGTGCCCGAGGTGTTCACCGAGCCGGTCCCCGATCCGCTCGGTGAGCTGCTCATCCGCTACGCCCGCACGCACGGCCCGTTCGAGGCGAGCGAGGCCGCCACCCGGTTCGGCCTCGGGGTGGCGGTCGTCCGGGGGGTGCTGGACCGGTTGGTCGGCTCCGGGCGTCTGGTCCGGGGTGAGCTGCGTCCGGTGCGCGAGGTGCACGGTGGCAGCACCGCCGGCCTGGAGTACTGCGACGCCGAGGTGCTCCGACGGTTGCGGCGGGCATCGCTCGCGCGGCTGCGCGCCGAGGTCGAGCCGGTCGAACCGGCGGCGCTCGGCCGGTTCCTGCCGTCCTGGCACGGGATCGGCGCCCGGATCCGGAGGGCGCCGGGGCCGGAGGACGTCCTGTCGGTGGTCGAGCAGCTCGCCGGCGCACCGATTCCGGCGAGCGCACTGGAGTCGCTCGTGCTGCCGGCACGGCTGCCCGGTTACACCCCGGCGTTGCTGGACGAGCTGACGGCCGCGGGTGAGGTGACCTGGACCGGGTGCGGCCAGCTCGCCGGTGCGGACGGCTGGCTCGCGCTGGCCCCGGCGGACGTCGCGGACCTGCTGCTGCCCGATCTGGAACCCGAGGCACCGGGCAGCCCGCTGCACGCGGCGGTGCTCGATGCGTTGTCCGGCGGTGGGGCGCTCTTCTTCCGCCAGCTCGCCGACGCGGTCGGGGCCCGGCTGGTCGCGGCGGAGGAACCCACCCCGGACGACGCGACGCTGGTCGCGGCGATGTGGGACCTGGTCTGGGCCGGGCTGCTGAGCAACGACACCCTCGGTCCGGTTCGGGCCCTCACCGCCGGTCGGGGCGCCGCGCACAAGCCTCGCCAGAGTGCACCGCGTGGCCGGTACGCGAGGCTGCGCGCCGGCCGGCCGAACATGCCGTCCCGCGGCGGACCTCCCACGGTGGGCGGACGTTGGTCCCTTGCGGCCGGGCGTGCACCCGACACGACCCGTCGCGCGCACGCTCGCGCGGAGGCGTTCCTGGAGCGGCACGGTGTCCTGACCAGGGGTGCGCTGGGCACCGAGCGGGTGGTCGGCGGCTTCGCAGGCATCTACCGGGTGCTGCGTGCGATGGAGGAGTCGGGGCGCTGCCGGCGCGGCTACGTCGTCGAGGGCCTGGGTGCCGCCCAGTTCGCGGTGCCGGGCGCCATCGATCAGCTGCGCGCGCGGTCCAAGGAGATCGACGGTCCCGGCGACCCGACGGCCGTCGTGCTCGCGGCGGCCGACCCGGCCCAGCCGTGGGGTGCCGCGCTGTCCTGGCCCGCGACATCCGGCGAGTCGAAGCACCGGCCTGGCCGGAAGGCCGGCGCGCTGGTGGTGCTGGTCGACGGCTCCCCCGCGTTGTACGTCGAACGCGGCGGCCGTTCACTGCTGAGCTTCAGCGAACGCGAGGAGGTGTTGCAGGCGGGCGCCCAGGCACTCGCCGGCGCGGTGCGCGAAGGCTGGCTGGGTTCGCTCGCCGTGGAGCGGACCGACGGCGTGGGCTCACTCGGCGGTCACCTCGCCGAAGTGCTCACCGAAGCCGGCTTCCGAGCCACTCCGAAGGGCCTGCGACTACGCGCCTGACTGCGGTAATACTGGTGTTACTCTTACTTTGTGCGCATTACCAGCAAGGGCCAGATCACCATCCCACAGCAGGTGCGTCGGGCCCTTGGCCTCGAACCGGGCGATGAGGTCGACATCATCATCGATGATGGGGTAGCACGGATCATCCCGGTCCAGGGCCCGGTCGGTCGCGGCAAACGGATTGTCGAATCCATGCTGGGCAAGGGCGACGTTTCGCTCAGCACCGACGAGATCATGGCCCTCACCCGAGGTGAGTAGTCCGGGCACACTGGTCGACTCGAACGTCCTGCTCGACATATTCGGTAACGATCCACAGTGGGCGAAATGGTCGGCCGAGCGCCTCGAGTCCGCACTCGATGAGGGGCCGGTAGTGATCAATCAGGTCATCTACGGCGAGGTATCGCTGCGATTCTCGACACTTGAAGCGTTGGACGTCCAGTTGTCCGAGGATCGATTCGTCCGGGCGAACCTGCCGTGGGCCGCCGCTTTCTTGGCGGCCCGGTCCTACCGCACCTACCGTGCACGCGGGGGAACACGGACTTCTCCCCTACCCGACTTCTTCATCGGGGCTCATGCCGCTGTGCTAGGACTACGCCTGCTCACACGCGACGCCGCCCTATACCGAACGTACTTTCCCACTGTCTCGGTCATCGCCCCTTGACCGGCGCTAGCCGCACGTCGCGGACCGTCGCGTCGCAGACGCTGCAGTGTCTGCGACGCGACACGGGAGTCTGCGACGTGGCGCTAGAGGAAGTAGCGGTTCGTCAGGGGGAGGACCTCGGCGGGCGGGAGGTCCACGGGGCGGCCGTTGATCGTGACGTCCAGGGAGTCCGGGGAGACCCGGACCGAGGGGGACGCCGTGTTGCGGACGAAGTCGGCCTTCGTGAGGTTTCGGGAGTTCCGCACCGCCGACAGCCTGCGGCGTAGCTTCAACTTGCCCGCCAGGCCGGCGTCGATCGCGGCCTGACCGACGAACGCCACGCCGAGTGACGCGGGCGCCGCGCCGTAGGAGCCGAACATCGGCCGGTAGATCTGCGGCTGGCCGAGCCGGGTGCTGTCGTTGCCACCGCCGACCGGGCCCCACACGACGAACCCGCTCTTGACCACGAGCTGCGGCTTGACCCCGAAGAACTCCGGGCGCCACAGGACGATGTCGGCGAGCTTGCCCTTGGCCAGCGACCCGATCTCGTGTGCCATGCCCTGCGCGATCGCCGCGTTGATGGTCAGCTTCGCCAGGTAGCGCAGGACCCGCTCGTTGTCGTTCGGCCCGTCGGCGCCGTACACCTCTTTCATCCGGTGCGCGAGCTGCCAGGTCCGGATCGACACCTCTCCGATGCGGCCCATGCCCTGGGAGTCCGAGGACATCATCGCGATCGCGCCGAGGTCGTGCAGGACGCTCTCGGCGGCGACCGTACCGCCCCGCGCCCGCCAGTTCAGCCCGGCCATGTCCTCCTCGAGGGAGGCGTGCATGCGGTGCACGGCCATCTTCATCTCGGGGTACTCGACGTAGGTGTTCGTCGTGTACGGGATGGTCGGCGTGGTCGACGAG
Organism: Actinospineispora spinosispora DSM 44797; assembly: GCF_000429025.1. Taxonomy (GTDB): domain Bacteria; phylum Actinomycetota; class Actinomycetes; order Mycobacteriales; family Pseudonocardiaceae; genus Pseudonocardia; species Pseudonocardia spinosispora. The sequence goes on along the minus strand of NZ_AUBB01000010.1, from coordinate 222,094 downwards.
CCCAGCACGTGCGGCACCCCGGCCAGCTCCAGGACGTTCGGATGGCCGCCGCCCAGTCCCTCGATGTGGTACGCGTGGATGGTCCGGCCGTTGATCGCCGAGAGGGTGTCCTCGAGCTCGCCACCCTCCTGGTTGGAGTCGGTGTGGATGCACACCGGGATGTCGTACTCGTCGGCGATGGTCAACGCGTTGTCGATGACCGAGGTGAAGCTGGCCGAGTCCTCGTGGATTTTCAGCCCGGCGGAGCCCATCTCCATGTTGCGTTCCAGCGCCGGCCGGTCCGACGCACTGCCGCGCCCGAGCAGCGCGACGTTCATCGGGTAGCCCTCCCAGGCCTCCATCATCCGGTGGAAGTGGTACTCGGGGTTGACGCCGAGGTCGGAGACGTGGCCGTAGCCCATGCCGACGACCGTCGTGGTGCCGGCGGACAGCGCGGCCGGGATCAGGCTCGTCGTGGCGAGGTGCACGTGCGGGTCGATGATGCCGGCGGTGGCGATCATCCCCTCGCCCATGATCCAGCCGGTGTTCGCGCCCGCAACCAGGTCGATGCCGTCGGTGACGTCGGGGTTGCCCGCCGCGCCGAGGCCGACGATGCGGCCTTCCTTGATCCCGATGTTGGTCTTGATGACGCCCAGCTGCGGGTCCATCACCACGACGTTGGCGATGATCAGGTCCAGCGCGCTGTCCTGGTCACGGTGGCTGGACATGGTCATGCTGTCGCGGATCGTCTTGCCGAAACCCCACAGCGGCTCGTCGCCGTGGTGGGTGTGGTCCTTCTCCACCTCGACGACCAGGTTGGTGTCGGCGAGCTGGATGCGGTCGCCGACGGTCGGGCCGTACAGCGTGTTGTACGTGGAACGGTCGATCGGACGTGGCATCAGCGCGCCTCCCCACTGTCACGGAAGCCTGCCGCCCGCAGCCGGGCCAGTGCGGCGTCCCGATGCTGTTCGAACTTCCCCGGCTCGGACAACGTGGCGTTGCACAGCCCGTTGAAGCCGTACACCGCCCGCTCGCCCGCGTAGGCGATGAGGTCGACCTCGGCCTCGCCACCCGGGTCGAACCGCACCGACTCGCCGGCGGGCAGGTCGAGGTGCATGCCGAAGGCCGCAGAGCGGTCGAACTCCAGGTAGCGGTTCGCCTCGAAGAAGTGGAAGTGCGAGGTGATCACCACCGGCCACTCCGAGTGGTTGTGCACCCGGATCCGGGCGGTGTCACGGCCCGCTAGATCCGGGGTCACCGGCTCGCAGCCGACGGTCACCCGACCGGGATAGCCGTCGACGGGGCTGAGTCGTACCTGCCGCGCGCTCATCGGACCGGGTTCCGCAGCGCGACGAGCTTGGTCCCGTCGGCGAACATGACCTCGAGATGCAGCAGCGGGATCATCTCGGCCACCCCCTCCATCACGTCGTCCCTGGTCAGACAGCTGCAGCCGTGGTCGACGACCTGCTCGTAGGACAGCCCGTCACGTGCCGCCTCGTGCATCTCGTCGCAGATGTAGCCGACCGCCTCGGGGTGGGAGAGCCGATGGCCCCTGGCTCGGCGCTTCCGGGCCAGCTCCGCGATCGTGAAGATCGTCAGTCGGTCCTGGTCACGTGGTGACAGTTTCATCGGCTCCCCTACCTCTCAGCGGGCGGCGGCCCGGTGTTCGGTGAGGAACTCACCGACCCGGTCGAGCGCCGCGGCGATGTTCTCCTCCGAGTTCGCGTAGGACACCCGCAGGTAGCCCTCGCCCAGCTCACCGAAGTCGGGACCGCCGATCAGCGCGACGCCGGCCCGTTCGAGCAGCGACGAGGCCAGCGCCTTGGCACCCCAGCCGGTCTCGGTGATGTTCGGGAACGTGTAGAACGCGCCCTTCGGCGTCACGCAGGACACTCCGGGCAGCTTGTTCAGCGCGGCGACCGTGACCTTTCGCCGCTTGTCGAACGCCGCGACCATATCGTCCACGGCCGTCTGGGGGCCTTCCAGTGCGGCGATGCCGGCGTACTGGGCCGGGGCGTTGACGCAGCTCCAGCCGTTCACCGCGAACTTGCGGAACCGTTCGGTCAGCGTCGTCGGCCAGATCGACCAGCCCAGCCGCCAGCCGGTCATCGCGTACGTCTTGGACCAGCCGTTGAGCAGGATCAGCCGGTTGCGGATCTCCGGGTAGCTCAGCAGCGAGATGTGCTCGGCGTCGTCGTAGACCATGCGGTCGTAGATCTCGTCGGAGAGCACCGCGACGCTCGGGTGGTCGAGCAGCCCGGCGACTAATCGGTTGATCTCGGACTTCGGCGCGACCCCCGCTGTGGGGTTGGCCGGCGAGTTGAGAATCACCAGCCGGGTGTCCGGGGTGATGAGCGACAGCACCTCATCGGCGGAGAACGCGAAGTCGTTCTCCTCCCGGATCGGCACCGGTACCGCTCGCGCCCCGGTGAACTCGATCATCGACCGATAGATCGGGAACCCGGGGTCGGGGTACAGGATCTCGGCGCCCGGCTCGCCGAACATCATGATCGCGGCGAACATCGTGACCTTGCCGCCGGGCACGATCATCACCCGGTCGGCCGGGATCGTCACCCCGGTGCGGGTGGCGACGTGCGCCGCGACGGCCTCACGCAACGGCGCGATGCCGGTGGCTTCGGTGTACCCGTGCTTGCCGTCCCGCAGCGCCTTGATCGCCGCCTCGACGATGTGCTCGGGAGTGCGGAAATCAGGCTGCCCGATCCCCAGGTTGATCACGTCACGGCCCTGGGCGGCGAGCTCGGTCGCCCGCGCCAGTACCGCGAAGGCGTTCTCGTCGCCCAACCGGTCGAACCCGGCCACTGGACGCACCATCTGCACTCCCTCTCTCGAACTGGCACGATCTTCCACCATGCCCGAGGGCGACACCGTCTATCTCACCGCGCGCCGCCTGGATGCGGCGTTGGCGGGCCATCGTCTACGCCGGGGCGAGCTGCGCCATCCTCGCTGGGCGACCGATGACCTCGCCGGCATGACGGTCCTCGGAGTCCGCAGCGTCGGCAAGCACCTGTTCACCCGATTCGACACCGGCATCAGTCTGCACAGCCATCTGCGCATGGACGGAAGCTGGCACCTGTACCGGCCGGGCGACCGGTGGCAGCGCCCCGCGCACCAGGCCAGAGCCGTCCTGACCACCGACGACCGGCTGGCCGTCGGATTCCTGCTGCACGATCTCGAACTGCTGCCGACCGGTGACGAACACCGGTTGGTCGGCCACCTCGGACCGGACCTGCTCGACCCGGACTGGTCGGATCACTCCGCCGCCGAGGCGCTCGAGCGGCTGACCCGGGCTCCCGAAACCGAGATCGGCCTCGCGCTGCTGGACCAGCGCACCGTGGCCGGCGTCGGCAACCTGTACAAGGCCGAGGTGTGTTTCCTGCTCGGCGTGTCGCCGTGGACCCCGGTCGGTGAGCTGCCCGACCCCGGCAAGGCGATCGCGCTGGCCCGGCGCCTCCTGCTGCGCAACGCCGACCGGCCCCAGCAGTCCACCACCGGTGAGCTCGGCCGGGGCCGTGAACACTGGGTGTACCTGCGCGGCGGCCAACGCTGCCGACGGTGCGGGACCCGAATCCGGACCGGGGAACAGGGCGACGGCGTGTACGCCCGCTCGGCGTACTGGTGCCCGCGCTGTCAACCCGGTCCGGTTCCGAACACGCTCAGCCCTGGTTCGGCTGCTGGGCCTGCTGGGTCTGCTGACCGGCAGCGGGGGCCTGGTCGCCGGAGGTGACCTCCTTCGGCGCGTTGGCCGACAACTGCTGCTGCCCACCGCCACCACCCATGGACGCCCGGATCGCCTCCAGCCGCGACGAACCCGCCATGTCGATGCTGGCCTGCTGTACCTCGAGCATGCGGCCCTGCACCGAGTTCTGCGCCAGCTCGGCCGAACCGAGCGCCTTGGCGTAGCGCGCCTCGATCTTGTCCCGCACCTCGTCCAGCGACGGGGTGTTACCCGGCGCGGCCAGGTTCGACATCTGCTGCAGCGACTCCGATGCCTTCTCCTGCATCTTCGCCTGCTCCAGCTGGCTGAGCAGCTTCGTGCGCTCGGCGATCTTCTGCTGCAGCATCATCGAGTTGCGCTCGACGGCCTGCTTCGCCTGGGCGGCTGCACCCAACGACTGGTCGTGCAGGACCTTGAGGTCCTCCATCGACTGCTCGGTCGTCACCAGCTGGGTGGCGGTGACCTGCGCGGCCTGCTCGTACTGCTGGGCCTTCTGCGCGTCGCCCTGCGAGCGGGCCTGGTCGGCGAGCACCAGCGCCTGGCGCGCCGAGTTCTGCAGCCGCTCGATCTCGCCGAGCTGACGGTTGAGCTTCATCTCCAGCTGGCGCTGGTTACCGATCACCGCGGCGGCCTGCTGGGACAGCGCCTGGTGCTGCTTCTGCGCGTCTTCGATGGCCTGCTGGATCTGGATCTTCGGGTCCGCGTACTCGTCCACCTTGGACGAGAACAGCGCCCCCAGATACTTGAAGCCCTTTGCGAATCCGTTGGCCATAGCCTCCGCCTGCTTGTTATCGAGCCGTGTGGGTGGGGACCGACACAGTCGGCGCCCTCACCACCATGTTGTCAGCTGACGGGCGCCGCTTCCAGGAGAACCCGCCATTCCCAGGGAAACCCTACCGACGATCTCCGGGTAACCCCCGAGCACACCGGGCTTCGCCGGGAGTACGGCTCAGGCGGCGACGCTGACCAACGTGGTGCCGGGCCCGCCGGCGCTCTGACCGGCCGTGGCACGGCGCAGATCCGTGTGCCGGGTACCGATCGGGACCAGCGGCTGCAGCAGCTCCTCAGGCATCGGACGCATGACGGCGGCGACCTCGACCAGCAGGTCGGACAGTGGGAAGTCCAGCGCCTCGCAGATCGAGGCCAGCAGCTCGCTGGACGCCTCCTTGCGGCCCCGCTCCACCTCGGACAGGTAGCCGAGGCTCACCCGTGCCTGATGCGACACCTCACGCAATGTGCGGCGACGATCGGTACGCGCACGACGCAGGGTGCCGCCGATGGCCTCACGCAGCAGCAGGGTCATCGGCTCCAACCTCCTTTGCCCGCGTCGGCGAGCGTGTCGATCCAGTGCTGCCACGTTACCGATTCTTTGCCGACTTCGGCGGGCGCGACCCCTGCGTACCTGTCCGCCCACGGCGAACGCACGGTGTTTCAGGTGACCGCACGCGCAGCGGCAAGCCCCTGAGCGCGCAGCCGCACCGCCCGCAACACGTAGTCGAAGCCGGTCACGACGGTGAGCGCGACCGCGATGGCCATGAGCCACCAGCGGGTCGACTCGACGATCATCGGCGCTGGCAGCAGCGCCGTGAGCGGCAGCACGTACGCACCGATCGCGAGCGTCTGCACCAATGTCTTCGCCTTGCCGCCCCGGCTCGCGGCGATCACGCCGTGGCGCAGCACCCAGAAGCGCAGCAGGGTGACCCCCAGCTCACGAACGGCGATCACGATCGTCACCCACCAGGAGAGATCACCCAGCAGACTGAGGCAGATCAGCGCGCCGCCCATGAGCGTCTTGTCGGCGATCGGGTCGGCGATCATCCCGAATTTGGTGACCAGCCCTCGGCGACGAGCGATGTCGCCGTCGAAACGATCGGTCAACGCCGCGATCGCGAACACCGCGGCGGCACCGAGTCGCCAGTCCGTTCGATGGCCGTCACCGACCATGAACAACGCGACGAACACCGGGACCAACGCCAGCCGCAGCAGCGTCAACATGTTCGCCACGTTGAGTAAGGGCGCCTCGGACGCGCCCTGGTCAGTCGTCATTGCGCCCCTACCCTGGCCACCACGAGGTCGACGCCCTCCGTGTCGGTCACGACGGCGTCGAAGAACTCGCCCGGAGTCCAACCGCCACCGGTGAGTATGCACTCGCCGTCGACATCCGGCGCCTGGTGCGCGGCGCGTCCTACCCCGATCGGCTCATCGTCATCGGCGTCCTCGGCATCTCCCTCGGCCACCTCTTCGACGAGCACCCGGACGGTGGTACCGATCCGGTCCTCGGCGCGCTGGTTGGTCAGCTCGTCCGCGAGCGTCGAGATCCGCGCGACCCGCTCCTGGATCACCTCGGGCGCGACCTTGTCCTCGTAGTCGGCCGCCTCGGTGCCCTCTTCGTCGGAGTAGCCGAAGACGCCGACCGCGTCCAGGCGCGCCTCGGTGAGGAAGCGTTCGAGATCGGCGATGTCCTCCTCGGTCTCCCCCGGGAACCCGACGATGACGTTGCTGCGGATGCCGGCCTCCGGGGCCAGCGCGCGGATCCGGGCGCACAGGTCCAGGAACGAGTCCACCGAGCCGAACCGGCGCATGCGGCGCAGGACCTTCTCGCTGGCGTGCTGGAAGGACAGGTCGAAGTACGGAGCGACACCCTCGGTACGGGCGATCACCTCGACGAGCCCGGGCCGGGTCTCGGCGGGCTGCAGGTAGCTCACCCGCACCCGCTCGATGCCTTCCACCGCCGCAAGCTGGGGCAACAGCGCCTCCAGCGCGCGCAGGTCACCGAGGTCCTTGCCGTAGGACGTGGAGTTCTCGCTGACCAGCACCAGCTCGCGCACGCCCTGCTGGGCGAGCCAGGCCGCCTCGCCCAGGATCTCCGCCCCAGGCCGGGACACGAACGCACCCCGGAAGGACGGGATCGCGCAGAAGGCGCAGCGCCGGTCGCAGCCGGAGGCGAGTTTCAGTGGCGCCACCGGGCGGTCGTCGAGCCTGCGCCTGGTCACGTCCGGGACCCACCCGTGGCCGGGCACCGCGACGTCGGTCGAGGCAGCGGGACGCTGAACCGGGCTGATCGGCAGCAGGGTCCGCCGGTCGACCGGGGTGTGTGACTCGACCGTGCGGCCGGCCACGACGTCGGCGAGCCGGTCACCCAGGGTCGCGTAGTGGTCGAACCCGAGCACCGCGTCGGCCTCGGGCAGGCCCGCGGCGAGCTCGGCGCCGTAGCGCTCGGCGAGGCAGCCGACGGCGACCACCTTCGCGCCGGTGTTGGCCGCCGCATCCGATGCGGCGAGCACCGTGTCGATCGAGTCCTTCTTCGCCTGCTCGACAAATCCGCAGGTGTTGACCACGATCACGTCAGGCGCCTGGTCCCCGTCGGATTCGGCGTCGACCAAGGTCCAGCCCTGCGCGGACAACCGGCCGGCGAGCTCCTCCGAGTCCAGGTCGTTACGCGCGCATCCCAGGGTCACCAGGGCCGCTCTCTGCATGGTGGTTCCGCTCGGCGTCTCTGGCACGGTGTCCAGGGTATCCGGCGCCGAATACGACTGGACCACAGCAGCGCCCCGCGCCGGAACTCCATGTGAGAGCTCAGGGGCGGGGCGCTAATGTGCCGACGTGGGTGGGATCGACGCGCGGCGAGCAAGAACCGATGACGTGGCCGGGATCAAGGCGTTGGTCGACCGCTATGCCGGCAGGGTTCTGCTGGCCAAGGACATGATCACGCTGTACGAGGACGTGCAGGAGTTCTGGGTCGTCGAGCAGGACGGGCGCATCGTCGGCTGCGGCGCGCTGCACGTGCTGTGGCAGGACCTCGCGGAGATTCGCACGATCGCGGTGGACCCGGAGCTGAGCGGCAAGGGCCTGGGCCACGCACTGGTCTCAGCCCTGCTTCGCACCGCCCGCGAGCTGGGGATCAAGCGTGTGTTCGTCCTCACGTTCGAGCGGGACTTCTTCGGCAGGCACGGTTTCGTCGAGATCGACGGGACGCCCGTCGCGCCCGAGATCTACGAACAGATGCGTCGTTCCTACGACGCCGGTGTCGCGGAGTTCCTGGACCTGGCCTACGTCCGTCCGAACACCCTGGGTAACGCCCGCATGATGCTGCACCTGTGAGGCGCGGCGGCCGGCGAGCTGTCCGGCCACCAGCGCGCCCAGTGCCATGGCGAAGCCGACGAGCTGCCACGTCGTCAGTGCCTGGCCGAGCACCAGGAACCCGATGACGGTCGCCACGACCGGGCTGCCGAGGCTCAGCAGCGACACCGAGGTCGTGGTGAGCCGCTCGATGCCTCGGAACCACAGCGCGTAGCTGAGCGCACCGCCGATGACGGTCAGGTAGCCGAAGCCGAGGACGTTCGTGACGCTGAGTGAGCCGGGCAGGCCTTCGAGGGCGAACGTCAGCGGGATCAGGGCGACCCCGCCGGCGGTGAGCTGCCAGCCCGCCATGGTCAGCGGCCGGACCGGGCTGCCCCACCGTTTGCCCAGCACGATCGCGCTGCCGATCAGCGTGGTGGCGACGAGCATCGCCAGCAGGCCGAGAACGTCGAGCTTCGCGGCGGCGGTGAGGGTGAGCAACGCCACCCCGATCACCCCGGCCACAGCGGCGAGCAGCTGCGGACGCGGTGTGCGGATCTTCAGCACCAGCACCGACAGGCCAGCGACGAACAACGGCTGCACCGCGCCGACGGTGGCGGCCACCCCGCCGGGAAGTGTGTAGGCGGCGTAGAACAGCAGCGGGAAGAACGCGCCGAAGTTGAGCATGCCGAGCAGCGCCGAACGCCACCACCAGGAGCCGCGCGGCAGGCTCCGGGTGACCAGCAGCAACACCAGCCCGGCCGGCAGCGCCCGGAGCAGCGCCGCGAGCATCGGCCGGTCCGGCGGCAGCATGGTCGAGGTGATCAGGTACGTCGTGCCCCAGATCGCCGGTGCCAGCGCGGTGAGCACCGCGTCGCTCCAGCCCGTGTCCCGTGTCATCAGAACTCCCCTCCATTGATAATCTCAACGTTGAGACAATTAAGACCCTGGCGATAGCTCAGTGTCAAGTCTCTTAACGTTGAGACATCTGGAGAACATCATGTCCGATGCGGTGGACGCGATCCTCGACCAGTGGCGACAGGAGAAGCCCGACCTCATCGACGAGCTGTGGCCGATGAGCATCATCGGCCGCGTGCAGCGGCTGTCGCGGGTACTCGAACGAGAGCTGGCGACGTTCTTCGCCGCACGCGGCCTGCAGCACTGGGAGTCCGACGTGCTGCTGACCTTGCGTCGCGCGCCGGGGCCGCTCACCGCGGGTGCGCTGCTGCGGTCGGCGATGGTGACCTCGGGGGCGATCACCAACCGGATAGACCGGCTGGAGGCGCGCGGTCTCGTCGAACGGGTCCGCGATACCGAGGATCGTCGTTCGGTCCGGGTCCAGCTCACGGCCCAGGGCCGCGAGCTGCTCGACGAACTGTTCGCCGAGCACCTGGCGAACGAGGCGCGATTGCTCGAGGGGATCCCCCCGGAGTCGCGCGAGCCGCTGGCCGCGATCCTGCGCGGAGCCCTCGAACACCTGGGCGACACCGAGCTGGGCTAGCCCCTCAGGAACGATAGCCGCACCTTTCGCACCGGGTTGTCGCCGTTGGTGTCGACCAGGCACACCGACTGCCAGGTCCCGAGCGCCGGTCGACCGTCCAGCACCGGCACGCTCATGGACGGCGCGATCAACGCGGGCAGCACATGGTCCCTCCCGTGCCCCGGGCTGCCGTGCCGGTGCGTCCAGCGGTCATCGGCCGGCAGCAGGTCCCGCAGCGCGACGAGCAAATCCTCGTCGCTGCCCGCACCCGTCTCCAGAACCGCGAGACCGGCGGTCGCATGCGGCACCCAGACATGCAGCAGCCCGTCCTCACCCCGATGCTCGGCCAGGAACTCGCTGACCTGGCGAGTGAGATCGACCACGGCCTCCGAGGCACCGGTCCGGACTTCCAACTCCTCGCTGTGCATCCCGCGACGCTAACGCCTCCAGCCACCGGCTGCGGCTTCGCCCAGGTCAGGGCTCGTGAGTGGTACGGGCGCCTATAGGCGCCCGTACCACTCACGAGGTTCTAGTCCTCGTCGGGGTCGTCCTCGGCGGGGCCGCCGCCCCGGATCGACCACAGGAGGCCCTCCAGCTCGTCCGGCTTGACCAGCACGTCGCGCGCCTTGGAACCTTCGGACGGTCCGACCACGTTGCGCGATTCGAGCAGGTCCATCAGCCGCCCGGCCTTGGCGAAGCCCACCCGCAGCTTGCGCTGCAGCATCGACGTCGAGCCGAACTGCGAGGTGACCACCAGCTCGGCTGCCTGCAGCAGGACGTCGAGGTCGTCGCCGATGTCCGAGTCGATCTCGCGCTGCTCGCCGGCCTTCTGCGCCGTGACGCCGTCGGTGTACTCCGGCTGCGCCTGCTCCTTGGTGAAGTTGACGACACTGGAGATCTCCTCGTCGCTGACGAACGCGCCCTGCATACGGACCGGTTTACCGGCACCCATCGGCAGGTACAGCCCGTCACCCATGCCGATCAGCTTCTCCGCGCCCGGCTGGTCCAGGATGACCCGGCTGTCGGTGAGCGAGGAGGTGGCGAACGCGAGCCGGGACGGCACGTTGGTCTTGATCAGACCGGTCACGACGTCGACCGAAGGCCGCTGGGTGGCGAGCACCAGGTGGATACCGGCGGCACGGGCCTTCTGGGTGATCCGCACGACCGCGTCCTCGACGTCGCGGGGCGCGGTCATCATCAGGTCGGCGAGCTCGTCGACAATGGCCAGGATGTACGGGTAGGGCCGGTACTCCCGTTCGCTGCCCGGCGGCGCGGTGATCTCGCCGGACTTGACCTTCTTGTTGAAGTCGTCGACGTGGCGGACCTTGCTGGCCTGCATGTCCTGGTAGCGCTGCTCCATCTCCTCGACCAGCCAGGTCAGCGCGGCGGCCGCCTTCTTCGGCTGGGTGATGATGGGTGTGATCAGGTGCGGGATGCCCTCGTACGGGGTCAACTCGACCATCTTCGGGTCGATCAGGATCATCCGGACCTCGTCCGGCGTGGCCCGCGACAGCAGCGACACCAGCATCGAGTTGACGAAGCTGGACTTACCGGAACCGGTCGAACCCGCGACCAGCAGGTGCGGCATCTTCGCCAGGTTGGCGCACAGGAAGTGGCCCTCGATGTCCTTACCCAGGCCGATGACCATCGGGTGCTGCTCTTTGCGTGCGTTGCCCGACCGCAGCACGTCACCGAGCCGGACCATCTCGCGGTCGGTGTTCGGTACCTCGATGCCGACCGCCGACTTGCCGGGGATCGGGGCGAGCAGCCGGATGTTGTCGTTGGCGACCGCATAGGCCAGGTTGCGGGTCAGCTGGGTGATCTTCTCGACCTTGACCGCAGGCCCGAGCTCGATCTCGTAGCGGGTGACCGTCGGGCCTCGGGTGAAGCCGGTGACCTGCGCGTCGACGTTGAACTGCTCCAGCACACCACCGATCGCCTCGATCATCGAATCGTTGGCGGCACTGCGGGTCTTGGGCGCGGGACCCGTCGGTAGCAGGTCGGCCGGCGGCAGCTCGTAGTCGCCGTCGATGACCCTGGACACCACCGGCTTGTCGGAGTCGGCTTCGACCTTCTCCGGGGTGCTGGCCGGCTTCACCGAGGCGGGCGGGACCGCCGACGGCTTCACCGGGACGGGCGGGCGCGGAGCGGGTGCACCGGGCGCGGGCACGACCGGCGCGTCCGGGCCCGGCGAGTCCATGGCTTCGGCGACCGCATCGGCGAGGCTGGAGGCCTGGCGGCGCTTCGAGGGCCTGCGCAGCCGCACGCTGTCGAGCCCGGTGTCGCCGTGCGCGGGCAAGGTCAGCTGGCCGTCGTCCTCGCCCGGCTTCACCTCGGTGGTCTCGGCGGGCGGCGCGCCGCCGAACAGCCGCCGCAGCCGCGCCGGAACCTCCCGCACCGGGGTACCGGCGACGACGAGCAGCCCGTACAGCGCGACGAGCGCCAGCACCGGCGCCGCGACCCGCCCGGTCAGCCCGATGGCCAGCGGCGCACCGGCGACGTACCCGAGTGCGCCCCCGGCGTCGCGCCAGCCGATGAGGTCCTGCGGCGAGTGCCGCAGGACGTGCATGAGCCCGAGCACGCCGAGCACCAGCAGCAGCCCGCCCAGGACCATGCGAGGGCGGACGTCCGGTTGGGACGGGGTGCACATCAGGAAGATGCCGATGCCGAGCAACAGCACGGGCAGCGGATAGGCGGCCGCGCCCACGACGGTCGTGACCCCGATCTGCACGGCGGCTCCGACCGGTCCGCCCGCGCCGAACCACACGCCGGCGGCGGTGATCACCGCGATGGCGAGCAGGACGATCGCGATGCCGTCCCTGCGGTGCGCCGGATCCAGCTCGCGGGTCCGGCCGGCGACCTTGCGCAGACCCGAGACACCCCGGCCGATCACGGTGATGATGTCGGTCTTGGGCGGTGGGACCGGCCTGCGCGCGACGGGGCGCCGACTCGCCGGCCGCCGCGTCGCGGTGGTCCGCGCCGGTTGCCGACCTCGGCTGCTCGCTGTGCCCTTACCCGTGGTCGACCGTCCTGCCATGCCTCACACGGTAGCCCGGGGACGTGCCGAAATCGGGGACCCGAGACCGCGTGTACCCCTCCTTCGCGCCGCGACCATGGGGTGCACGGCGACCGCGGGCTGGAAGGTCTGTGAGGTCAAGCAAAAGCCGCTCCGCGAGTCTCCCCGAAGGGGGTTCAGTGCGACGCACTGCAAAGAACGCAACAGGCGACGCGAAAAGCAACCAGCCGAGCGCGCGTCCAGCGAAGGCAGCGAAGCCCGAGCGAAGCGAAGGGCGTAGCCGCCCAAGTTTCCGGTTGCGGGCCCCCGGAGCGAAGCGGAGCGGGGTCCCTGCCGGAAACTTCCGACGCGCGAGGGCGCGCCAGCAAACACAGCCCGCCAGTAAACTCATGCGCATGCGATTGACCAAGTTCGAGCACGCGTGTGTGCGCCTGGAACACGCCGGCACCACCCTCGTACTCGATCCCGGGGCTCTGAGCGACGCCGAGGTGACGCGCGGCGCCGACGCGATCCTGATCACCCACGAGCACTTCGACCACTTCGAGCCGAAGACCCTGCGCGCCGCGGCGACCGCGAACCCGGACCTGGCGATCTGGGCGCCGGCCTCGGTCGTCGCCAAGCTGTCCGACGTCGAGGAGCTCACCGGCCGGGTGCACACCGCCGCGCACGGCGACGCGCTGTCGGTCGGCGGCGTCGAGGTGCACGTCTACGGCGAGTGGCACGCCCCCACCCATCTGGACCCGGTGTCGAACGTCGGCTACCGGATCGCCGGCACGGTCTTCCACCCCGGTGACGCGTTCACCGTTCCCGAGGACTCGGTCGACACCTTGCTGCTGCCCACGACCGGCCCGTGGCTGAAGTCGATCGAGATCCTGGAGTTCGCGCAGAAGGTGGGCGCCCGTCAGGGCTTCTCGATCCACGACGGCATCGTCAACGAGATCGGTCTGGTCGTGGTGGACAACATCCTGAACGCCACCTCCACCCGGACCGGCGTCCCGTTCACCCGCCTCCCGGTAGGCGACAGCACCGACCTCACCTGACAAGACCCGTGAGTGGCGAGTGGTCCCCTGGGACCACTCGCCACTCACGGGTTCTGACCAGCTGCGACGTCCAGGACCGGGTCGAAGGCCAGTTCGGCGGCGCCGACCAGCTGTGCGTCGCGGCCCAGCGACGACCGGACGACACCGGTGTGGCCGATCGCGCGGCTGACCATGCTGCGTTCGGCCACCCGCTGGACGACGGTGTCGAGCACCGGGCCGGGCAGCGCACCGAGCGGATCACCGAGCACGACCAGTTCCGGGGCGAGCAGGTTTACCACGTTGATCAGCCCCAGCGACAGCCAGCCGGCGAACTCACCGAGCCTGCCCAGCGCCTCGACCGGATCGGCGTCCAGCTCACGCAGCGAGGCGAGCAGCTCACCGCGCGCGGTGTCCGCGGGCAGACCGAGCGCCCGGCACAGCGCGGGCCCGCCGACCTCGGTCTCCCAGCAGCCGCGCAGCCCGCAATGGCATTCGAGGCCCTCCGGCCGGACGACCATGTGCCCCAGTTCGCCCAGGTAGCCACCTGCCCCGCGCAGCGCCGAGCCGCCGGAGATCACTCCCCCGCCGACGCCGAAGTCGCATTCGACGAACAGCAGGTCGTTCGCGTCCCGCGCGATGCCCCGGGTGTGTTCGGCCAGCGCCCCCAACTCGGCGTCGTTGGCGACCGCGACCGGTACCCGCAGCCCGGCGGCGAGCTGCTCACCGAGTGGGACGTCGACCCAGTGCAGGTGCGGGGCCTCCCGCACGAGCCCGTCCGGCCTGCGCACGACGCCCGGGACGGACACCCCGGCGCCGACGACCAACGAGCCCAGCTCACTCGCCAGCATCGGCGCCGACTCGAGCACCCGGGTGAGTACGTCCCGGGGCTTCTCGACACCGACCTTCAACCGCCAGCTCAGCCGTCCGAGAATCTCTCCGCCGAGCCCGACGACGGCCATCGACACCCGATCCACCCGAATGTCGACGGCCAGCACCACCGCCGCCTGCGGATTGGGCAGCACCAGCAGCGACGGTCGCCCCGCGCCGCTGCGCTTGGACGGCAACCGCTCGCTGACCAGGCCCGACTCCGCGAGCCCGTCCACCACGGCCTTGATCGTGCTGCGGTTGAGCCCCAGCTCGGCGGCGAGCACCGCCCGGGTGCACGGCCCGGCCCGGTGCAGGCGCCGCAGCACGGCGCTGCGGTTGTGCCTGCGGGCATCGTCGGGTCGGGCACCCTCGGTCCCGGACGGCGAACCCGAGGTGGGCACTCGGACGGTCACCGGCCGGCGGTCGCCCTGCGCCGGGACAACGCGTCCACACTGGCCGCGAGCAGCAGCACGATCCCGGTCACCACGAGCACCACGGCGGCGGGCTGTTTGAGCAGGCCAAGACCGTTGTTGACGATGGCCAGCACCGCGCCGCCGATCACCGCGTTGCTCATCCGCCCACGTCCGCCGAACAGCGACGTCCCGCCGATGACCGCCGCGCCCACCGCGTACAGCAGCACGGTGCCGCCACCGGCGTTCGGGTCGACCGAACCGACCTTGGACGAGTAGACGATCGCACCCACGGCGGCCAGTGTCGCGGACACCACGAACACGCTCGCGCGCAGCCTCGGCACGTTGATACCCGCGCGACGGGCCGCCTCCGCGTTGCCGCCGACCGCGTAGATGTGGCGGCCGTAGCTGGTGCGGTCCAGTACGTAGGTCCCACCGACCAGAAGCACGAGGATGATCGGCACGACGTAGGGCACACCGGTGATGGTGATCAGCGAGCTCTGCGACCGGTTGAGCGACAGCAGGAACGTGCCCACCGCGGCCAGTACGACCGTCACGCCGACCTTGGTGAACACCAGCGGTGTCGGCTGGGTGACCAATCCCTTGCGCAGGCGGCTGAAGTGCCGCCCGAGCACGACGGCGGCGTAGCCACCGGCGGCGATGACGAACAGCACCCAGCTCGCCGCGACCGGCAGGTTGCCGTTGGCGACCGCGAAGATCGTGTCGTTCTGCAGCGCGAGCGTGCCGCCGTTGCCGATGAACTGCAGGATCACGCCCTGCCAGGCGAGGAACAGCGCCAGCGTGACGACGAACGACGGGATGCCGATCCGCGACACCAGCGCACCGGTGAGCAGACCGATCGAGGTGCCGACGCAGATGGCCAGCAGCATCTCGACCCACGGATTCGGGCCGACCCCGATCACGACGATGACCAGCGCGATCAGCGGTGCGATGCCGGCGCTCCAGAGCCGCAGCTGCGCGGCAAGAGCCAGCGCCGCCAGCAGCAGGACACAGAAGATGATGAAGACGCCGGCGCCCATCGAGCCGAGCAGGTTGCCGCCGGACACCAGGTGCAGCGCCATCACCGACGCGGTCACACCGGACGCGGTACCCGCCGACAGGTCGATCTCGCCGAGCAGCAGGACGAACACGAGCCCCATCGCGATGATGGTGACGCCCGCGCCCTGGGCCAGCAGGTTCGCCAGGTTGCCGAGGGTGAGGAAGTTGTCCGACAGCGCGCCGAACAGGATGACCAGCACGATCAGGCCGAGCAGCGCGGGCAGCGAGCCCAGCTCGCCGCCCTTGACCCTGGCGACGTAGTCGCGCAGCGCCTCGGAGGTGCTGCGCGCGGTGGTGTCGATGCCGAAGTCGGTGACCGCGCGGTCCTTCTCAGGAGTCTTGGTCGCGTGGCCGGGGGTTGTCTCAGTCATGGCCGGTGTCCTAGATCGTGACGGTGTCGGGGCGGGCCAGACCGAGCTCGCCGGAGCGGCCGGCGGTGATCAGCTCGACCACCTGGCTGTGCGTGAGGTCCTTGCGCGGCAGGTCGGCGACCAGCCGGCCGAGGTAGAGCGTTGCGATGCGGTCCGCGACCTCCATGACGTCGGCCATGTTGTGGCTGATCAGCACGACGCCGAGGCCCTGCTCGGCCAGCCGGCGCACCAGGTCGAGCACCTGCCGGGTCTGGGCGACACCCAGGGCGGCGGTGGGCTCGTCGAGCAGCACGACCTTGCTGTCCCACAGCACGGACTTGGCGATCGCGACGGTCTGCCGCTGGCCACCGGACAGCGCGGAGACCGGCGTGCGGACCGATTTCACCGTGCGGACCGACAGGGTGGCGAGCGTCTCGCGTGCGGCCTGCTCCATGGATGCCTCGTCGAGTGCCCAGGGCTTGCCGCGCTCCCGGCCGAGGAACATGTTCTGCACGATGTCGAGGTTGTCGGCGAGTGCAAGGTCCTGGTAGACGACCTCGATCCCGAGTGCCGCGGCGTCCCTCGGCCCGGCGACCTTGACCGGCTCACCGGCGAAGAGAATCTCTCCCGAGTCGATCGGGTGGATACCGGCGATGGCCTTGACCAGCGTCGACTTCCCGGCTCCGTTGTCTCCGACGAGCGCGGTCACCTCGCCGGGTCGGATCGCGAGGTCGACGTCGTGCAGCACGTGAACCGGGCCGAAGCTCTTGTTCACCCGCTTGAGCTCCAGGATCGGCTTCGTCACCGGGTCCTCCTTGCAAGTGTCGTTCACGGGATGGGTAGGCCGGGGACGTCCGGTGGACAGGCACGGACGCCCCCGGCCGAGTGCGTTACTTGATGCCGAGCTGGTCGCACGCCGCCTGGGTGTCGGCGACGCAGATGTCGGACGCCTTCACCGCGCCGCGGTCCACGACCTGCTTGACGTTCTCCTTGGTGATCAGCACCGGGGTGAGCAGGACCGACTTGACCTGCCGGTTGGCCTTGGTGTCCTGGGACACCGCGGTCGCCATCGCGTCCGCGCCCGCCTTGTCGCCCTTGGCCAGCGCGCCGGCCAGCTTCGCCGCGGCGATCGCTTCCTGGTCGATGGGCTTGTCCACGGTCATGTACTGGTCGCCGCGCAGGATGGCCTGAAGGCCGTCGGCGGTGGCGTCCTGACCGGTGACGATGACCTTGCCGTTGAGCCCGGTCTTCTTGAGGACGGTGATCACCGCGCCGGCGAGCCCGTCGTTGGCCGCCAGCACGCCGTCGACCTTGCCGCCGTTACCGGTCAGGAACTGCTCGAACGTCGTGCCGCCGGTCTGGTTCTCCCAGTTGGGGATGCGCTGGCTGGCGACCAGCTTCAGCGCGCCGGAGTCGTACTTGGCCTTCACGACGCTCTGCTGGCCCTCGTAGAACAGGGTCGCGTTGTTGTCGGTCGCGGCACCCTCGATCTCGATGACGTTGGCGCCCTGCTTGTCGCCGATGCCCTGCACCAGTCCCTGGCCCTGCAGCGCTCCGACCTTCGTGTTGTCGAACGACACGTAGTAGTCGCTGGAGCCGCCGAGGTTGAGCCGGTCGTAGTCGATCGTCGGGATGCCGGCGGACTGCGCCTTCTTGGCGACGGCGGCGCCGACGTCGGTGTTCGGTGCGTCGATGATCAGCACCTTCACCCCGTTGTTGATCATCCCGTCGGCGAGCGAGGAGAACTTCTGCACATCACCCTGGGCGTTCTGGATGTCGGCGTTGAGCCCCTCGTCCTTGAGCGCCTTCTCCAGCAGCGGCCGGTCGAAGCTCTCGTACCTCGCGGAGGAGGCGGTGTCGGGAAGGATCACCCCGACCGCCGCGCCGCTGCCTCCCGAGGTCGAGGGAGCGGGCGAGGAGCCCGATCCGCCGCTTCCGCCCGAGCTGTTCGCGCCGCACGCGGTGAGTGCGAGCACCAGCCCCGCGCTCGCCGCAACCAGGGCCACGTGAGTCCTGCCCATGAGTAGTTCCCTCCGCTGTGCCTCGGCGACGGCGCTCCTGTGGGCCGTCGTCGAATATGTTGTGGCGCACAACGTACTTCCGCAACCGCCTCGGCAACAGCCGTTCTGAACCGATCAACCATCACATTTGCGCAACGGAAGCACTCGCACCACCGCCCCAACCCCACGCCCCACACGGCGGGTGGCGACGGGGGGTGGTTGTGGGTGTCAGGTGAGGCGGGCTGCTCGGGCGGTGAGGTAGCGCTGCTCCGGGATGCTGGCGGTGCGGCGGGCAGCGAGCTCGTACGCGGCCCGGGCGGCCGGCAGGTCGCCGGCCATTTCGAGAAGGTGCGCCCGTACCGCGGCCAGCCGGTGGTGGTCCGTCATTCGACGGTCCGCTCCGACGGTGTCCAACAGTTCCAGACCGATCCGAGGGCCTTGTGTCATGGCGACCGCGATCGCGCGGTTGAGCGTCACCATCGGATTGGGCCAGCGGCGTTCGAGAATTCGGTAGAGAATCTCGATCTGCGCCCAATCGGTCTCGTCGGCGCATGATGCCTCGACGTGCACCGCCGCGATTGCCGCCTGCAGCTGATAAGGCCCCAAGGGAAATCTCGCCATCGCGTCCGCGATCAACTCCGAGCCTTCGGCAATGGGCTCGGGTTCCCATTTCGTGCGGTCCTGTTCGGCCAGCGGAACGAGCCCCCCGCGCGAATCGGTCCGCGCCGGTCGCCGGGCATCGGTGAGCAGCATCAGTGCGAGCAGCCCGGCGACCTCGCCGTCCCCGGGAAGCAGCCGGTGCACCGCGCGGGTCAGTCGGATGGCCTCGGCCGCCAGCTCGTGGCGGTGCAGCTGCTCGCCGTGACTCGCGGTGTAACCCTCGTTGAAGATCAGGTACAGGACGTGGAGCACCACGGACAGCCGCTCGTCCCGTTCCTGCTCAGGAGGCATGACGAAGGCCGCGCCCGCCGCTTTGATGGTCTTCTTGGCCCGACTGATCCTCGGCCCCATCGTCGCTTCCGGCACCAGGAACGCACTGGCGATCTGCCCGGTGGTGAGACCGCCGACCGCGCGCAACGTGAGCGCGACCTGCGAAGCCGGGGTCAGGCTGGGATGGCAGCACAGGAACAGCAGGGTCAGGGTGTCGTCCCGGTCCGGGGTGTAGTCCTCCCCCGGTTTCCGGCCGACGTACTCGTCGGCTCCAGCCTCCAGCGCGAGGTTTTCCTCACGACGTCGCCGAGCATTCTCACTGCGAATGTGATCGACCATCTTATTGGCCGCCACGGTGATCATCCAGCCCCGCGGATTGTCCGGAGTCCCCGTGTCGGGCCATTGCACGGTCGCCGCCAGCAATGCTTCCTGGACGGCGTCCTCACACGAGTCGAACTGCCCGTAGCGCCGCATGAGGACACCGAGGACCTGCGGCGTGATCTCACGCAGCAGGTCCTCGATCGTGCGGCTTCGCTCGTCTATGCGGCTACATCTCCATTCCGGCCTCGAACATCACCGGCCGGACCTCGACACCCATACCCTCGATGGAGGCGTCGGGGATCATCGCGGCCAGCTCGCAGGCGCGCTCCTTGCTCGCGCAATCGAGCAGATAGTAGCCACCGAGGAATTCCTTGGCCTCGAGGTAAGGCCCGTCGGTCACCACCGGAGCGCCGCCTCGCACCCGTACCACCGCACTGTTCGACGGGTCCGCCAGCGCCTGGGTGACGATCAGCTCTCCCGACTCCCGGACGACCTTGATGAACGCTCCGTGCCCCTCCCCGACCGCGCTCATCTCCTCCTGGGTCAGCGCGCCGAGCACGGCCGGGTTGTTGTGCATGATCAACAGGAACTTCATGTCATCTCCTCGTGGCCTCGGCCCCTCTCCGGGACCGTCGGGGATGGGTCGTAGCCGAGGACCCGGCTTTGACATCGCCGGCAGCGGATTCTTCTCGATCCAGTACGGCGAACACCAGCCGCTGCTGTGCCAGTGTCCAGATGTTGCCGCTCACCACGTAGATCAGCAGCCCGACCGGCAACAGCGCACCGGCCGCGAGCATCCCGATCGGGAAGACCCACAGGCTGAGCGTGCTCATCATGGCGGCCTGTGAATTGTCGTTCGACGCCGCCGTGGTGACACGGGCGGTGAGGTGCATCGCGGCCGCCGACACGAGCAGCAGCGGGATCACGAGCGGCGCGATGCTCCACATCCAGGTCACCGGGTGCGCCGACAGCAGACCGGTGTTGAACAACGCATCGCCGAGGTGCGCGCCGAACACCGTCGCCTGCAGGTAGGACTGCACGTCGATCGCGCTGAAGTAGTAGTTGGGGCGGTCCGGGTACTGGGTGAAGTTCCGCAGGACGTGATTGAGCCCGATGAACACCGGAATCTGCACGAGCATCGGCAGGCAGCCGGTGAGCGGATTGACGCCGTGCTCCTTGTGCAGCGCCTGGGTCTCCCGCAGCTGACGGTCCCGGTCGCGGGCGTACTTCGTCTTCAACGCTGCGACCTGCGGCGCGATCTTCTGCATGCGCCGCATCGAGCGCGTCTGGGCGATCGTCGGGCGCAGCATGACCGCGCGCAGCGTGAGGACGAGGAACACGATCGCCAGTGCCCAGGCGATCAGGCTGTTGTGGTCGAGGACGAGGCCGAACACCTGGTGCCAGCACCACAGGATGAACGACACGGGGTAGTACACGAAGTTGAGCATGCCGAGGACACCTCGAAAGGCCGGGGCGCGTAGACGCGCACACGAAGAACGGGCTTCGTCTGGCCGGCTGGGGAGAGCTAGGCCGGCCGGTGTCCCCGACCAGGCGCTCGAGGGAGCCTGGGGCGTCCAGGTGTGTCCGGGCTGCTTTGTCTGCGGAAGGACCCACGCAGGCACCGTTCGTCACGCGAGGGCCGGTCGGGCGGGCCGACCTCGACCACCGCGGTCCGTCCGGCCGAGGATCGCAACATCCACGCGGCGGCCAGCATCGTGGCGATCGCGGCGCCGAGCACCACGACAGAGCCGTCGGCGTGCGGTGCGGCGAGCATGACGAGGACGAGCGCCAACGCAGCACCCATCCACCGCATACCAACGATGGTAGCCACGAACCGTGAGTGCCGCGGCCGCCTATCGGCGGCCGCGGCACTCACGGTCTCTGAGCAGCTAGAGAGCGATGACCGTGGGGACGATCATCGGACGGCGGCGGTAGGTGTCGGACACCCAGCGGCCGACGACGCGGCGCACGCTCTGCGCGATGCGGTGCGTGTCGCTGATGCCCTCGACCTCGGTACGGGACAGCTCCGCCTCGATCAGCGGGATCACCGCGTCCAGTGCCTTCGGGTCGTCGGAGAACCCGCGCCCGGACACCGTCGGCGCCGTGACCGCGCGGCCGGTCGCGGCCTCGACCGCGATCGTGATGCTGATGAAGCCACCCTCACCGAGCACCAGACGGTCACTCAGGGTCGAGTCGCCGATGTCGCCGACGGAGGACCCGTCGACGTAGACGCGGCCGACCTCGACCCGGCCGGCGATGCTGGCCTTGCCGTCGACCAGGTCGACGACCACGCCGTCCTCGGCGATCACGACGGACTCTTCGGGCACCCCGGTCTTCACCGCGAGCGCGGCGTTGGCGCGCAGGTGGCGCCATTCGCCGTGCACCGGCATGACGTTGCTCGGGCGCACCGCGTTGTACAGGAACAGCAGCTCACCCGCGGGCGAGTGACCGGACACGTGCACCTTCGCGGTGCCCTGGTGCACGACCTTCGCGCCGAGGCGGGTGAGCCCGTTGATCACGCCGAACACGGCGGTCTCGTTGCCCGGGATCAGCGACGACGCGAGGATGATCGTGTCGGCGGGCTGGATGCGCACCTGGCGGTGCTCGCCACGCGCCATGCGGGACAGCCCGGACAGCGGCTCGCCCTGCGAACCGGTCGAGACCATCACCAGCTCGTTGTCCGGCAGCAGCATGGCCTCGTCGATGTCGACGAGCAGCCCTTCCGGCACGCGGAGCAGCCCCATGTCGGCGGCGAGCCCCATGTTGCGCAGCATCGATCGCCCGACCAGGCAGACCTTGCGGCCACGCTCGGCGGCGACGTCGAGAACCTGCTGGACACGGTGCACGTGGCTGGCGAAGCAGGCCAGGATGATCCGGGCGGGCGAGTTGTCGAAGACGCCCTCCAGCACCGGCCCGATCTCCCGCTCGGAGATCACGAACCCGGGCACGTCGGCGTTGGTCGAGTCGACCAGGAACAGGTCGACGCCCTCGTCGCCGAGGCGCGAGAAACCGGCGAGGTCGGTCAGCCTGCCGTCGAGCGGCAGCTGGTCGAGCTTGATGTCACCGGTGTGCAGCACGACGCCCGCCGGGGTGCGGATGGCGACGGCCAGCGCGTCCGGGATCGAGTGGTTGACCGCGAAGAACTCACACTCGAACTCGCCGTGCTTGGTGTGCTGGCCTTCCCGCACCTCACGCAAGTGCGGGGTCAGCCGATGTTCCTTGCACTTGGCCGCGACCAGGGCGAGGGTGAACTTGGAACCGACGATCGGGATGTCCGGACGCTGCCGCAGCAGGAACGGGATCGCACCGATGTGGTCCTCGTGGCCATGCGTCAGCACGAGCGCCTCGACATCGTCGAGACGGTTCTCGATAGCACGGAAGTCGGGCAGGATCAGGTCCACGCCGGGCGAGTCCTCGGCCGGGAAGAGCACACCGCAGTCGACGATGAGCAGCTTGCCCGCGTACTCGAACACGGTCATGTTGCGACCGATCTCGCCGATGCCACCGAGCGCGACGATCCGCAGGCCGCCGTCCACGAGGGCGGGCGGCTGGGTGATCGGCAGCTCGGCGGTCGGGCCGGGTTCGGCCGGACGATCGCGCTCGCGTTCCCGCTGAGGGCGCGAGGATCTACGGTTGGACTGGGAAGAACGACTCACAGGGCAACAACTTTCGTGGCCGCGATCCGCGGCCGGGTCATGGTCGCGCGCGACTATCCGCTGCGACATGGTGAGGGTGTGCCCCCGGACGTCGGGGCGTCCGGGCAGACACACACAGCGCCGTCAGGTCGGCTGAGGGCGCGTATCGTTGCCCATGCTACCGCCAACCCGCCGAAACCCCATCCCCCGGCCGCGTTGTGCTATTTGACAACGCCCGGCGCGATGGCCAGATCGGCCACCAGCCGCAGCGCGCACCGCCACTTCGGCGCCCCGTGAACTTGAGAGAAGCAGCCGAGGCAGCGCCCGTCCGGCCCCGGCACGTGAATTTCGATCAGCGCTCGACACACATCCGGCCACTGCCGCAGGATCCGGGCCGTCTCTTCGAGCGAGTGATCCGCTGGTTTTTTGATCATGTTTCGACAGTGCGATTGAGAGGGGTAGCGAGGGAGGCCGCCGCGGGATCCCACGACGCCTGTCCCAACTGCCATGCTCTGCGGCATGGGGACGAGGGCAAGGGGGGTTCAGCGACGGTTGGCGCGACGACTCAAGGCGTTGCGCGAGCAGAACATGATGTCGTTGGATGAAGTCAGCAAGCGAATGTACTTCTCCGACAGCAAGCTCAGTCGGATCGAAAACTGCGAGAACCGGATCACCCATCACGAGCTCAAGAGCCTGCTCGACATCTACGGCGTCACCGCGGATCGATGGCCCGAGTACTTCGCCATGCTCGAGGCGTCTGTGGTGGGCGGCTGGTGGCGGGCCTATGGTCTGCCAGAGAAGGGGTACCTACCGCTTGAAGCGGATGCCAGTCTGGTGCGCTGCTACAGCCTGGCCATAGTGCCCGGCCTACTCCAAACACATGAGTACGCCCGCGCAGGCTTCCAAAGGTCGATCAGACAGCTCAGTCCGGAACAAGTGAAACGCGACGTCCGGATCAGGATGATCCGGCAGAAAAGGCTGACGTCCGCGACGGACCCACTCCGACTAGTCAGCATCGTCGACGAGGTCGCCCTCCATCGCCCTGCAGGCAACTCCGAGATCATGGTCGCTCAACTAGAACACTTGATCGAAAAAGCCGTTCTTGGCAACGTGACTCTGCAGGTTCTGCCAACGAGTCTTGGCTCCCACCCTGGCCAGAATGGCTCATTCAGCGTGCTGAGCTTCGACGACGCGGGAGAGCCCGACGTGGCTTATGTCGAGCATCCACTCGGCTCGATGCACACTGAGCGGGAAGCCATAGTCACCAAGGCAAGAACCAGGTTCGATCACCTGCAGTCCTTGGCCCTACCGCCCGAGGAGTCTGCGGCCTTGATCCGACGGATAGCCGAGCGATATTGATGCAGACCTCGCGCTAACCCGACCTCAGCAGGTCGGTTCGCGCGACCATGACCAGCCCCCGAACAGGCCACTTCACCTCGTGAGTGTTGAGTATGGCTATAGCCATACTCAACACTCACGAGGTCAGATGCCGCGCGGGGTTGCGGTCAGGGCCGCGACGTCGGCGGGGGCACCGGCCAGGTCCACCTTGGCCACGTCCCGACCGAAGGCGTGCAGGACCAGTTCGGCGGGTTCGCCGGTCACAGTGACCACCGGAGTGCCGGCCTTGGCCTGGATGTCCGCGCCGCGCTCCCGGGTCGGGTGGTGCAGCACCACCCCTACCGGGCTCTTCTTGTAGAAGATCCGGGCGGACAGGCGCAGCCAGGACCAGAGCTTCTCGTCGCGTTCCGGAGTCGACGCGGGGACCGTCCAGTCCGGCTGGGCGCGGGCGAGGTCGGCGTTGTGCACCACGAACTCGGTGAGGTTGACGCGCTCGTCGACGAACGGGGGCCAGAACGGCGACCACAGCGGCGGGCCCGAGCGCAGCAGCTCGACCTGCTCGCTCCAGGGCGTGTTGTCGTAGGAGCTCATCGCGGAGTCGGCGAACCGGGACAGCGCGGACACCAGAATGCCCGGCGCGGCCAGTGGCTGACGCTCCCGCACCAGCAGATGCGCGAGCAACTCCTTGGCGCGCCACCCGGGCAGCACCGTCGGAGCCTCCGGTCCGAGCTGGTCGAGCAGGTCACACATGGCCGTGCGTTCGCCAGGGACGACTCTCATGGTGATCAGTATGCCCTCAGCCCTCGGTGACCAGCGGGCTGGACGCGATCTCGCTGCCGTCCTCGAGGGTGCCGATCTCGAAGTCGGCGAACACGTTCGGCACGGCGTCCTGGAGCTGGCGCAGGCACTCGATGGCCACTTCGCGGATCTCGACGTCGGCGTGCTCGGTGGCGCGCATCGCGATGAAGTGCCGCCAGGCCCGGTAGTTCCCGGTGACGACGATCTTCGTCTCGGTCGCGTTCGGCATGACGGCGCGCGCCGCCTGCCGGGCCTGCTTGCGCCGAAGGGTCGCGTTGGGCACGTCCGCGAAGCGCTGTTCCAGCCCGCTGAGCAGCGCGTCGTACGCCTTCTGCGCTGCTTCGGCGGCTTCGACGAACGCCGCGTGCAGCTCGGGTTCGGCCGCAATGACCTCAGGCTCGACGACGGCGGAACCCTTGCCCGGGACATACCGTTGGGACAGTTGTGAGTACGAGAAGTGCCGGTGGCGAATCAGCTCGTGGGTGAACGAGCGGGACACCCCGGTCAGGTAGAAGGTGACCGTGCCGTGCTCCAGCACCGACAGGTGGCCGACCTCCAGGATGTGGCGCAGGTAGCCGGCGTTCGTGGCGGTCGCCGGGTTCGGCTTCTTCCAGGACTGGTAGCAGGCCCGGCCGGCGAACTCGGCCAGTGCCTGACCGCCGTCCGCGTCGGTCTCCCACTCGATGTCGTCCGGAGGCAGGAACTCGGTCTTGGCGATGAGCTGCACCTTGAGGGGCACCGTCTCGGGCATGTCCGAAGCCTAACGGCGCCGCGCCGACAGGCCTGCGAGACGCCGTGGTGACAGCACGGCGACGTCAAGATTTAGTTGCGTGATGTCATGAATGACGTCATAGTGGCGTCATGGACGTCACGCCGTACGTCACCGCCCTGCGGGAGGACCTCGTGTCCGCCGCCGCTGCCGGCGATGAACAGACCCAGCGCACGGCCACCCTGCTGGCCGCCGCGATCGAACCCGCCGCCCGGCTCGCCGTCATGAACGCCCTGACCGATCTCGCCGAAGAGGTCACCGAGGCGCTCGAGGGCGAACGCACCGTCGAGCTGCGGCTCAACGGACGCCAGGTCAAGGTGGTCGTCACCGACCCCCCCGGCGCACAGCCCTCGGAGGAGCCACCGACCTCCACGCCGCCGATCGGCGGCGCGGAGAGCGCGGCCGGTGACATCAGCCGGATCACCTTGCGGCTGATGGAGGAGATCAAGGGGCACGCCGAGCAGGCCGCGAACCGGCAGGGGGTCTCGCTCAACTCCTGGATCGCGCAGGCCGTGCAGGGCGCGCTGTACGGCGCGCAGACCCGCAACCATTCCCGAGGCAGAGCCGACTGGGGCCCGGACGCACAGCGAGGCCGGGAACGCGGGCCGCGTAAGAACCGCGACGACGGCCGTTCCGTGCGTGGCTGGGTACAGGGCTGAGAGGCGAGGTCATGACCGAAGAGACGACACCGCACCACGAACCGGACGAGTCGAGCGAGACGGTACGGACCGAGAGCTGGCCGTGTGACCAGGCAGCGGAGCTGGAGCTGTCGATCGACGTCGGCCGGATCGACGTCGGGCTCACCGACGACGCGACCACCGTCGAGGTGGAGCTGCGCGCCGAGGAGTCCCGGCGCGGCAACTGGACGAAGGGCCTGTCCGGAGTGCTCAACTGGCTGGGCGAGTCGACCGGTCCGTCCGGCTCGATCCGCGTCGGCGGGCACGACATCTCCTTCGGCGGGCGGGACTTCCCGTTCGGCGGCCCGGACTTCGACCTGAGCGACCTCAAGGGTCTCGACCTGGAGGCCGAGGCGGTCCGCGCGGCCGAGATCACCTGGTCCGAGACCGGCAAGCGGCTCGTGGTGCACTCACCGACGCGGATGCCGCTGCGGATCGTGCCGCTGGTTCTCACTGTCCGCGCGCCGTCGCGCTCCCAGGTGCTGCTGCGGACCGGGTCCGGTCAGATCACCGTGACCGGACAGTGCGGTCAGGCCAAGGTCCGCACCAGCTCCGGTGACGTGGAGCTGGACACGGTGTCGGGCGACCTGCACCTGTCCACCGGCTCCGGCGAGGCGGCCGCGCGCGTCGTGTCCGGCCGGACGAAGGCCAAGACCGGCTCCGGGAACCTGACCTTGGCGACCCTCGACGGATCCGCACAGGTGACCGCGGGCAGCGGCGACGTCCGGCTCGGCACGGTCCGCGCCGACGTCAACGCACACACCGGCTCCGGTGACCTGTCCGTCGACGACGCCGAACGCGGCCAGCTCACCCTGGCCACCGGCTCGGGTGACCTGCGGGTCGGCGTGCACAGCGGGGTGGCCGCCGAGCTGGACCTGCACTCCAACTCGGGCCGGGCCCGCAGCGAGCTGGAGGTCAGCGACGTCGCGCCGTCCCAGGGCCCGGCGGCACTGCGCATCCACGGCCGCGCCGGCAACGGCGACGTCCTGGTGACCAGAGCGCTCACTGTGGCAACGGCCTAGGAACGGGCCGGCGAGTCGGGCGGGTCAGCGCCCCGGCTCGCCGGAGAGGGCTCGGGCGAGCGGGGCGATCAGGTCGCCCCGCTCGCCCAGGACCACGTCGTCGAGCTCCAGCCAGTCGGCCATCACGCGGAGCTCGGCGGCAAGCTCGGCCGCGACCCTCGGAACGTCCGCGTCCGGCTCGGCGAAGGCACCGGGGACGCGCAGCACGTTGGCCGCGCGGTCGGTCTTCAGGTCGACCCTCGCCACCAGGGCGTCGTCCAGCAGGAACGGGAACACGTAGTAGCCGTGCTCACGCTTCTCCGCCGGGGTGTAGATCTCGATGCGGTAGCGGAACCCGAACATCCGCTCCGTCCTCGCCCGCTCCCAGATCAGCGGGTCGAACGGACAGAGCAGCGCCCGCGCCGACACCTTGCGGGGCATCCGGGCGCCGGGTGACCGGTAGCCGTACTTGGGCCATCCCCGCACCTCGACCTGCTCCAACCGGCCGGCGTCGACCAGCTCCTGGATCGCGGTGCGGCAGGTCTCCGGCCCCATGCGGTAGTAGTCACGCAGCTCGACCTCGGTGGCGACGCCGAGCGCGGTCGCCGCGTACCCGATGAGCCGACGCGCCGCTTCCTCCGCATCCACCGGCGACGCGAGCACCTCGGGCGGCAGGACCCGTTCGGGCAGGTCGTAGAGCCGCTGGAAGTTGACCCGGGTGCCGGTCGTCAGCTGCCCGGTGCCGAACAGGAACTCACAGATCCGCTTCACCTCGGAGCGTTCCCACCACGAGGCGCCCTTCGGGCGGGGCACGCCGCTGCCCGCACCGAGCATCTGCTCCAACGCCCCGGCCCCGATCGGGCCGGCTTCCTTGACCGCGGCGAGTACGTCCTCGACCAGCCCTGGTTTGCTTTCCACCAGCTCCTGGTAGTAGCGCCACCAGCCCTTGCGCTTCGCGCGGGACTGCAGCAACGGCCAGTCCCGCACCGGCAACAGGCTCGCCTCGTGCGCCCAGTACTCGACCATCAGCCGGGGCCGTCGCGCGCTGTGCGACCACGCGGCCTCGTCGAGCAGCCCCGCCGGATACGCACCGAGCCTGCTGAACACCGGCATGTAGTGCGCGCGGACCGCCACGTTGACCGAGTCCAGCTGCAGCAGCCGCAACCGCTCGATCAGCGGCACCAGATGCCGCCGGGTGACCTGGCCGGACGGTCGGGCCTGCGCGAACCCCTGCGCGGCCAGCGCGGCCCGCCGAGCCGCGGCCGCAGTGATCCTCTCCATACCAGCACCCTCTCACCCACCCCCGACACTCTTCCCAAGCGAGTCGGGACATTCCGCCCCGCGAGTCGCGGGATTTGTCAGGGCGAGTCGGGGAATCCGTCAGGCGTGAAGGAACGGGACCTCGGGTCACGGTTCGCCACGCGGAGCGGGCCACCCAGCCGGATCTCACGCAGCTCACGGTCGCCCGCGTCCAGGGTGCGCACCATGCCGTCGGGGTCCCAGCCGATGCGGTCGTAACAGGCACGAGACGCCACGTCCTGCTCGGGCAGCCAGGCGATGGCGCCCTCCGCGCCGTCCGCGACCAACAGCTCGAACGCGGCACCGAGCAGCCGCCGTCCGTGCCCCCGCCGGCCCCATCTGGGTTCCACCAGCAAGGTCACGATCTGTGCGAGGCCCGCGGCCAGCTCCGGTTCGTCCTCATCGGCGGGCGCCACGGCGCAGAACCCGACGATCCACTCCCCCTCAGTGGCCACCAGAACGTGGTGCCCGTCGCCGGCGGCCACCGCGGCCGTCCACGCCGCCCGGGCCGCCGGCCCGCTCAGCCGCTCCAGCGCGGCCTCCGGCACCAGCTCCGCGTAGGCCGCCCGCCACGTGTCAGCCTGAATGCGAACGATCTCGTCGACGTCGTCGGGGGTCGCGGCGCGGACCAGCGCAAGTGCCATGACACCTACTTACACGACGGTACGGCCACCGCATGATCCGGCCCGACCTGACGGATTCCCCGACCCACCCTGACAAATCCCGCGACTCGCGCGGCAGAATCTCCCGACTGGCGCCGCGGAATGTAGCGACTCGCGGGGCGGGGTCAGGTGTCGAGGCCCAGGAGGGGCTCCAGGCCCACCGTGAGGCCGGGGTTCGACACCACGTGCCGGATGCCCATCAGGACGCCGGGCATGAAGGAGGAGCGGTTGAACGAGTCGTGCCGGATGGTGAGCGTCTCGCCCTCGGTGCCGAACAGCACCTCCTGGTGCGCGACCAGACCGGCCATCCGCAGCGAGTGCACCCGGACGCCGTCCACCTCGGTTCCCCGGGCACCGGCGCGTTCCTGAGTGGTCGCGTCCGGCATCGGCGCCGAACCGGCTTCCGCGCGCGCGGCCGCGATCAGTGACGCGGTGTGCGCGGCGGTACCGGAGGGTGCGTCGACCTTGTTGGGGTGATGCATCTCGATCACCTCGGCGGACTCGAAGAACCGGGCCGCCAAACGCGCGAAGTACATCGACAGGACCGCGCCGACGCCGAAGTTCGGCGCCACGAGCACGCCCACCTCGGGCTTCTCCGCGAGCCAGCCCCGGACCGTGTCCAGCTTCTCCGCATCGAAACCGCTGGTCCCGACGACGCAGGCGATGCCGTTGTCGATGCAGAACCGGATGTTGTCGAGCACCACCTGCGGCTGGGTGAAGTCCACCACCACCTGGGCCGATGCACTCACCAGGTCGGTGAGCCTGTCGTTCTCGTCGATCCCGGCGACCAGCTTCAGATCAGGAGCGGCGCCGACGGCACGACAGACCTCGACCCCCATCCGGCCGGCCGCACCCAGGACCCCCACCCGCACCGCTTCGCTCACCCGTGCACCTCCGTGCTCATCCGACTGCTCACCCGATCCCATCAGAAAAACACCATGCCGACGATCCACACCGCCGTGGCCAGGAGACCGGCGGCGAGCTCGATCAGGATGCTCCACCCGACCGCGCGCAGTGCACCCCGGGTCGACGGCCAGGCTCGCGCATGATCGCCGAGGCGGACGAACTCCGCAAGATAGACCCCGGCGACGAAACCGATGAACAACCCGACCACCGGAATGACGAAGAAGCCGACGATCCCGAGCACCGCTCCGAGCGCCAGCGTGCGTCCCGGGACCCCTGCCGCACGCAGCGCACGGCCCGGCAACAGATACTTCGCCACCGTCCCGAGCACCGCAATGCCCACGGCGATCCCCAGGACGGTCCACCCGACGGCGTCACCCCGGGGCACGGCCCACACCGCGATACCGGCCACCACCAGCAGCAGCCCCGGCAGCACGGTGACCACAACCCCGACGAGCCCGATCGCCACCAGCACAGCCGCGACCACGGTCAGCCCAACGCTCACCCCGGCAGCCTAACCAGCTAGGCCGGCCCCACCGCTCGTGAGTGGTACGGGCGCCTAGAGGCGCCCGTACCACTCACGAGGTCAGGGAGGCGGGCAGGTCGTCGGGTGAGTCGTACGGGCCGACCACGGCCGCGGTGAGCGGTCGGGTCAGCAGCTCCTCGGCGACGGACGCGACCTCGTCGGGCCGGACCGCTTCGATCAGCTCTAGGCTGCGGCGCAACGACCGCTGACGGCCCAGGTCCAGCTCGTGACGCCCGATGCGGTGCATCCGGGACGCCGTGTCCTCCATGCCGAGCACCAGGCCGCCACGCATGGCACCTTTCGCCCTGGCCACCTCGGCATCGGTCAGACCGTCGGCGACGACGTCGGCGAGGACCTGCCGGATGACCGTCACGACCTCCCCGAGCCGGTCCGGCTGGCAGCCCGCGTAGATCGCCAGCTGCCCGGCGTCCTGGTAGCTGGTGGTCGCCGAGTACACCGAGTACGCGAGCCCGCGCTGTTCACGGACCTGCTGGAACAGCCGCGAGCTCATGCCGCCGCCGAGCGCGGTGTTGAGCACCTCCAGCGGAACCCGCCGCGGGTCGTGCCGATCCAGACCGCGCAGCCCGAGCATGAGGTGGACCTGCTCGGTGTCCTCACCGTGCAGCAGCAGATCGCTGTGCGTGACCGGCAGCTCCAGCCCGCCGCGGGGTCGTGCCGGTTGGGCGGAACCGGAGGACGGAAACATCTGCTCGACCAGCTCGACGACCCGGTCGTGGCTCACGTTGCCCGCGGCGGCCACCACCATGCGTGACGGCGTGTAGTGCCGCTGCCAGAACTCGTGCAGCCGGTTCCGCGTCATCGCCTCGATCGACTCGACTGAGCCGATCACCGGCAGACCCAGCGGGTGGTCACCGAACAGCGCGGTATCGAAGACCTCGCCGAGCAGGTCCTCCGGGTCGTCCGCGCGCATCGCGATCTCTTCGAGCACGACGGCCCGTTCGACCTCGACGTGCTCGGCCTCCATCGTCGCGGCGGTGACCACGTCGGACAGCAGGTCCACCGCGAGCGGCAGGTCCGAGTCGAGCACGTGGGCGTAGAAGCACGTGTGCTCCTTCGCGGTGAACGCGTTCAGCTCGCCGCCGACCGCGTCGATCTCCTCGGCGATCTGCGCGGCCGTGCGTTTGGCCGTGCCCTTGAACAGCAGATGTTCGAGGTAGTGCGCGGCGCCGGCCTGGTCAGGGGTCTCATCTCGCGAGCCGACACCGATCCAGACTCCGACCGACGCCGATTGCACCCCGGGAACCCACTCCGAAACCACCCGCAGCCCGCTCGGAAGCAGGCTGCGGGTGACCGAATCGGATTCCGGGGTGCTCACGTCACCGGGCTGTGAGCCCGGCGAAGCAAGCAACGTCAACTGGCCGAGACCTTCTCGGACTCGTCAGCGGGCGCGTCGCCGGCGGGAGCCGCTGCCGCGTCACCCTCGACGACCGGGACCAGCGAGACCTTGCCGCGGTTGTCGATGTCGACGACCTCGACACGCAGCTTGTCGCCGACCTTGACGACGTCCTCGACCTTGCCGATGCGCTTGCCGCTGCCCAGCTTCGAGATGTGCACCAGGCCGTCCTTGCCCGGCACCAGCGACACGAACGCACCGAACGCGGCCGTCTTGACGACCGTGCCCAGGAACCGCTCGCCCACCTTCGGCAGCTGCGGGTTGGCGATCCCGTTGATCATGCCGATGGCCGCCTCGGCGGACGGGCCGTCGGCCGCTCCCACGTAGATGGTGCCGTCGTCCTCGATCGAGATGTCCGCGCCGGTCTGCTCGGTGATCGAGTTGATCATCTTGCCCTTCGGGCCGATGACCTCGCCGATCTTGTCGACCGGGATCTTCACCGAGGTGACCCGAGGTGCGTACGGGCTCATCTCGTCCGGCTCGTCGATCGCCTCGGCGATGACGTCCAGGATGGTCAGGCGGGCGTCACGGGCCTGCGACAGCGCCTTGGCCAGCACCTCGGACGGGATGCCGTCCAGCTTGGTGTCCAGCTGCAGCGCGGTCACGAAGTCCTTCGTGCCGGCGACCTTGAAGTCCATGTCGCCGAAGGCATCCTCGGCACCCAGGATGTCGGTCAGCGCCACGTAGGACGTCTTGCCGTCGACCTGGTCGGACACCAGACCCATGGCGATACCGGCGACCGGGGCCAGCAGCGGCACACCGGCGTTCAGCAGCGACAGGGTCGACGCGCACACCGAGCCCATCGAGGTGGACCCGTTGGAGCCCAGAGCCTCGGAGACCTGACGGATCGCGTACGGGAAGACCTCCCGGCTGGGCAGCACGGGCAGCAGCGCCCGCTCGGCCAGCGCGCCGTGGCCGATCTCGCGGCGCTTCGGCGAACCCACACGGCCGGTCTCACCGGTCGAGTAGGGCGGGAAGTTGTAGTTGTGCATGTAGCGCTTCTTGGTCTCCGGCGACAGCGAGTCGATCTGCTGCTCCATCCGAAGCATGTTCAGCGTGGTGACACCCATGATCTGGGTCTCGCCGCGCTCGAACAGCGCCGAGCCGTGCGCCCTGGGGACGATCTCGACCTCGGCACCCAGCGGGCGGATGTCGGTGACGCCGCGACCGTCGATCCGGACCTGGTCGCGCAGGATGCGCTGGCGGACCTGCTTCTTGGTGACCGCGCGGACCGCGCCACCCAGCTCCTTCTCACGGCCCTCGAACTTCTCACCGAGCTTGTCCAGCACCTCGGCCTTGAGCTCGTCGAGACGGGACTCGCGGGCCTGCTTGTCGGCGATGGTGAGCGCCGCGGCGAGGTCGTCGGAGATCAGCTCGGACACCGCGTCCAGCGCGTCCGGCTGGTAGGCCGGGTACGTCGGGTAGTCGGCGGTCGGCTTCGCGGCGACGTCGGCCAGCTGCTGCTGAGCGACGCACAGCGCGCGGATGTGCGGCTTCGCGGCTTCGAGACCGGCGGCCACGACCTCTTCGGTCGGCGCCGTGGCGCCCTCACCGACGAGCTCGATGGTCCGCGAGGTGGCCTCGGCCTCGACCATCATGATCGCGACGTCGTCCTCGGCGATCCGGCCGGCGACGACCATGTCGAACACGGCGCGCTCGAGCTGCTCGTAGGTCGGGAACGCGACCCACTGGGTGCCGCCACCCTCCTGGCTGATCAGCGCGACGCGGACGCCGCCGACAGGCCCGGTGAAGGGCAGCCCGGAGATCTGGGTGGACGCCGACGCGGCGTTGATCGCCAGCACGTCGTACGGGTCCTGCGGGTGCAGCGACAGCACGGTCACGACGACCTGGACCTCGTTGCGCAGCCCGTCGGCGAACGTCGGGCGCAGCGGGCGGTCGATCAGCCGGCAGGCGAGGATCGCGTCCGTGGACGGACGGCCCTCACGGCGGAAGAACGAGCCGGGGATACGCCCGGCGGCGTACATCCGCTCCTCCACGTCGATGGTCAACGGGAAGAAGTCGAAGTGGTCCTTCGGCTGCTTGGACGCCGTGGTGGCGGACAGCAGCATGGTCTCGTCATCGAGATAGGCGACAACGGAGCCGGCGGCCTGCTGGGCCAGCCGGCCGGTCTCGAACCGCACGGTACGAGTGCCGAAACTGCCGTTGTCGATGACCGCGGTGGTCTCGTGCACCCCTTCTCGGGTGGGGTCTGACAAGGTAACGCTCCTCTTTGTGGTCTTCACATGGAGGGCGACCGCGAAGCCCGGAACGAGGCCGGTCTTCGATCGAAGCCCCCGCTGAACGCTCGATGCGTCACTCGGGGGCCACTACCGAGGACCGGCGAATCGGGTATCTCCCCCGCTCCGGCTCCGCGGTGCCGTGTATGTAGTTGGTTCCTGTGCTCCCGGACCTCGTCCGGGTCGTTGCATCCGGCCGCACATCGGCCGGTGATACCGCGAGGGGGAGCGACTTTCGGTCGCTCCCCCGTCCCGGAGTTCTAGCGGCGCAGTCCGAGCCGCTCGATCAGCGCGCGGTAACGCGCCACGTCGACCTCCCGCAAGTACTTCAGCAGGCGGCGGCGACGGCCGACCATCAGCAGCAGACCACGACGCGAGTGGTGGTCGTGCTTGTGCATCTTGAGGTGCTCGGTCAGGTCGACGATGCGCTTGGTCAGCAGCGCGACCTGCGCCTCCGGCGAACCGGTGTCCGACTCGTGCACGCCGTAGTCGGTCAGGATGGTCATCTTGGCAGCGGCGGACAATGCCACGGTGGTGGTACTCCTCGTTCTGTGCTGTGCCGTGCGGTGTCGCGCTCGAATCGGCGCCTGAGTATGACCTGACAGGTACAGATGACATGCCATGTCGGTGCCGGCCGCCACGGACCGCAGCCGCACCCAGTGTCGAACATTACCAGCCGTCACAGATCGGCCGACGTCGGCAGCCATTCGCGTGGTTCACGCGGGCGGATCCGGCTCCGGATCGGCGATGAGCGGTACTCGGTGCAGCGCCGTGTAGCGGGGCGCGCCCGAGGTCAGCTCCGATCGCACCAGACGCACGTCGGCCGGAACCCACCACGGCCCCTGATGCGCACGCAAGGCCTCCGCCGGAGGGTACGTGTCGTTCTGCTGGGGACCGCGCGCGACCGTGACGTGGGGCCGGTGCCCCGCCGGGTCCCCACCCGCCGCGACGACCAGTGCGGACAGCGCCGCATCGTCGGCCTCCGTCGCGCCGGCGACTCCGGCGGCCAGCACACCGGGGAAGGTGACGACGCCCGCGAACCGCAGCCGGGGCGCACGCAGGCCGCTGGCCCGCGACTCCAGCTCCCGTGCCGTCACTCCCGGGTCACCGTCGCCGATGAACCGCACGGTCAGGTGCCAGCGGTTGGTGGACGTGGCCCGCCACCGCTCGGGCGGCCAGCCGGCGGCGTCCAGCTCGGCCGTCAGCGCGTCCACGGCGGAGGCGGGCGGCCAGATCGCGACGAACAGCCGCATCTATCGACGCTCCGGCGTGGCCGCGCGACGCAGCAGCTCCGCGATGGCCGGGAACCGAGGCCCCAGCACATTGGCGGCGGCCGCCAGCTGTGCCGGCGCGGCGACCGCACGCAGCGCCTCACCCGGGTCCTGCGCTGTCGGGCCCTGCAGCCCCAGGTGCGGGCGGGTCTCCCGTAACTGCGCCAGCAACTCGGTCGCATGTACCGGTTCCCCCGCGGGCAGCCGACGTACCTGCCGGTCGAGCAACAGCATTCTGGCGAGGACCGCGGGATCGCCGATCTTCACCCGGCGTGCGCTGACCAGCTGGCTCAGCATCGCCGAGCTCATACCCAGCCCCTGGGCCAACCGGGCCTGGGAGACGCCGAGGGCGGCCTGCAACCGACGAATCCGGACGCCGAGGGCTTCGCCGTACAGCTCCTGCTGCCGTTCCCTGTTGCGCGCGAAGACCGCCCGCTCCTCGGCATCGATGTCGTCGTCGAGCTGTACGACCAGTTCCCGCTCGGCGGCTGCCATGTGATCCCCCCACTGTCGGCGTACGGGGGAATGTTCTCAGCCGGAAGCACCCGTTCGGGGCCGAATGGCGAAACTTGGCAGTCCCAATGCCAGTGCTTGATCAAGCACTCGGATCGACGAGCAACCCTCGGGTGCGCTCGACGTCGCGGGTCATCTCCTTCACCAACGCCTCGATGCTGTCGAAGCGTTCCATGCCGCGCAGTCGCTCGACGAAGTCCAGCGCCACCGGGTGGCCGTAGAAGTCCTCGTCGACGTCCAGTACGTAGGCCTCGACGGTCCGCACCCGACCGGAGAACGTCGGGTTGGTGCCGACCGAGACTGCGGCGGGCAGGCGCCGGTCGCCGTGCACGAACCAGCAGGCGTAGACCCCGTCGGCCGGGACCGCGGCGAAGGGCGGTGGCGCCAGGTTGGCGGTCGGGAAGCCCAGTTCGTGTCCCCGACGGTCGCCTCGGACGACCACACCTTCCAACCGGTGCGGCCTGCCGAGCGCCTGCGCGGCCAGCGCCACGTCACCACCGTCGATGCAGGACCGGATGTAGGTCGACGAGTAGGTGATGCCGCCGGGGTCGCTGCTGTCGGTGATCAGCTCGAGGCCTTCGGTGACGAACCCGAACCGCTGGCCGAGCAGGCGCAGCGACGCGATGTCGCCCTTCGCCCCGTGGCCGAACGTGAAGTTGTCGCCCACCAGGACCACGGCGGCGTGCAGGCGTTCGACCAGTACCTCGTGCGCGAACTCGTCCGCCGGCATGCGCGCGAGTGCCGGGGTGAACGGCAACACGCAGAACGCGGACACACCCAGCTCCGCCACCAGCTCCGACCGCCGGGGCAGCGTGGTCAGCTGAGCCGGGTGGTGACCCGGCCGCAGCACCTCGGACGGATGCGGGTCGAACGTGACGAGTACCGACGGCAGACCTCGCTCCGCCGCCGTCGCCACAGCTCGACCGATCAACTTCTGGTGACCCCGGTGCACACCGTCGAAAACCCCGACCGTGATCACGCTCCGGCCCCAACCGGTGGGTACGTCGCCCAACCCTCGCCAGCGCAACACGGGCGCGAGCCTACGCAGGCGTCGCGGGGGCCAGTACAAGTACCGGCCTTGCCCGGCCGTCCGACTCTCTCACCAGCGCCAACGCCCGGCCGTCCGAATCGGCCACCGCGTAGACACCGGACATGCCCGCTTCCGACAGTGCCCGCCCATGGGACAGATCGGTGGCTTCGGTGTCGTCCGCGGTGCGCAGCCGGAACGCGGCGGCCACCGCGGCGTCGACGCTGTGAGTCACCTCCGGCCGGTCGGCCAGCTCCTCCAGGGTGCGCGCGAGGTCCAGCCCGAACGGCCCGACCCGGGTGCGTCGCAACGCCGTGAGATGTCCCCCGACGCCGAGGCCGGCGCCGAGGTCGCGGGCCAGCGCCCGGATGTAGGTACCGGACGAGCACTCGACGGACACGTCGAGATCGGTGTGGTCAGGGCCCCGGCGCAGGTCCTCGACGGTGAAGGCGCTCACGGTGACCGGTCGGGTGGGGAGTTCGACCTCCTCGCCGGCCCGCACCCGGGCATAGGCACGTTTGCCGTCGACCTTGATCGCGCTGACCGAGCTGGGACGCTGCTCGATGTCCCCGGTCAGCTCCTGGACACCGGCGAGGATCGCGTCCTCGGCCACCCCCGAGGCATCGACCGTCTCCAGCGTCTCGCCCTCGGCGTCGTCGGTGCTGGTCGACGCGCCCAGCCGGATCGTCGCGCGGTACGCCTTGGTGTCCAGCGCCAGGTGTCCCAGCAGCCGGGTGGCCCGCTGCACACCGAGCACGAGGACTCCGGTGGCCATCGGGTCGAGCGTGCCGGCGTGACC
Organism: Actinospineispora spinosispora DSM 44797; assembly: GCF_000429025.1. Classification (GTDB taxonomy): domain Bacteria; phylum Actinomycetota; class Actinomycetes; order Mycobacteriales; family Pseudonocardiaceae; genus Pseudonocardia; species Pseudonocardia spinosispora. The sequence goes on along the minus strand of NZ_AUBB01000010.1, from coordinate 183,999 downwards.
GATCTTGCGGGTGCCGAGCAGCTTGCGCAGCCGGCTGACCACATCGTGCGAGGTCATGCCGGCTGGTTTGTCCACGATCACGAGCCCCGGTGCGACGTCCATTGCCAGGATCTTGCCGCACACGATCGGCCCGCTCATCGGACGGGGCGCGTTATGCCGGCGTGGAAGCGAATCACCCGCGCGGTGTCGGCGCCGATCATCGGTTCGGCCTGGGTGATCAATGCACGCAGGTCGTCAGTGGTTCGCTGGTCAGGACGGGAGTAGGCGGTCGAGGCACCTTCCGCGAGCCAGGTGCGGAGATCGGTCAGGCCATGGCGGTGCATCGCGGGATCGGGGTCACCGACCAGACGCAGTGCCCCGGCCACCCTGAGCCAGACATCGCTCGCGCCCAGCAAGCGCGTCGCCGCCATCCGGACCGATCTCGAACCGCCCGGTGCGGCCAGCTCGGCGAGCCGCGCCGTGTCGAGCGCGTCCGAACCCGCCAGCAGCGACCGCACGACCTGCCGCGTCACCCGAGGTGCTGGGTCGGCGAGCACGGGCATCAGCACGTCGGCGGCGGTGTCACCGAGCCTGCGCAGTGCTCGGACCGCTTCGGCCCGTACCCGCGCGCTGTGGTGACCGAGGCAGTCCCGCAGCACCGGGACGTCCGCGCTGGTTCCCGTCTCGCCGAGTCCCGCCACCACTGAGGGTTCCACGCCGCCCGCGGCGAGGGCGCGATAGCGCGCGGCGGGATCGTCTCCGGCACGTCGCACCATCGTCTGCGCGGTGGCCCGCACGATCGGGCTGCGGTCGGCCAGCGCGGAGTACGACGGTTCCAGGTGGCCCGCCGCGGCGAGCTCGCTGAGCGCGTCGGCCCGGACGGCGCTGGTCCGGCTACCCAGCAACCGCCGTGCGACGCTCTCGTCGGCTGTGCCGCGCGCCTGCCGGATAGCGGTTTCCCCGCACCGTCGCCGAATCGCGATGTCATCGTCGGTCAGCGCGACCCGCACTATCTCCTCGACCGTCAGGCGCCCGGTGGCGAGAGCGATGCGATGCGCCACGCGTCTCGTACGTCGATCCCGCGCGCGTAGGCCGTCGGCGAGCACGTCCGGCGCACTCTGCCGGAATCGGTGCTCCAGTTCAGTGGCCAGCCAGTCGCCGAACTGTCGATCGCGCACGGCGAAGGCCACCGGGGCCAGAACGGCACAGGTGGTCGACGGTGCCCGTTCGAGGTGTCGCAGGCAGAGTGCTCGCGCCGGTTCCCGTACCTGCCGCACCCAGTCAGCCGCCCGCAGCGCGAGGATCGGGAGCACCGAGGGAAGTTCGCGATCCGCGAGCTGACGGACGGTTGCCTCCCGCACGTAGCCGCTGCCATGGCATGCCGCGATGAGCAGATCGACCGGCCCCTGATCACCCGCGAGCAGCTCACCCGCCGCCTGGGAGGACCGTCGCCCCGGAGGCCACCACGAGTTCCTGACCGACGCATCGAACTCCACCCACCGCCGTGGGTCAGCCGAGACGAGCAGCTGATCGGCGTCGGTGATCAGCCGGGGGGTCCACACCGCGACGTCCGAGGCGACACTCGCGGACACCTCGCCCTCCTCCACCGAGAGAACGTTAGCGGCACGGCCCGGAGGAGTCCCGGACGCGCAGTTCGACCTGGGCCGGGATCGTGACGCCTCCGGTCTCCGGCGACCACAGGGCGTGCTGGCCCTCGGCATCGCCCAGCCAGGCGATCGCCGTCCCGGTCGGGGGCAGCGCCATGCCCGCGAACGGGGTCGGGCCTCCCGCTGGTGACCAGCACACCCATCTCGGGGTGATGCCGCCCCAGCTGCCGGGCAGCTCGCCCACGGCCGCCTCCGCGCGGGTACCGGCGGCCCCCGCGGCCAACGCGAGCATCGCCGCCAGGTACACCAGGCTCAACACGGTGACCAGCGCCGCGGGCGGGGTCACGCGTCGACGGCCCACCGCGTCGAGCTGGTAGACCACGCCCCACAGCACGGCGGCCAGCGCCATCCCGGCGAGCACCGTCACCCCGAAGAACGCGCCGGACAGCCAGCGTTGAGCGAAGGTCTGCTGGACGTCGGTGGCGTGCAGGCCCAGTCTGCCCAGGTAGATCCCGTCGAGCAGGTCCCCCACCGGAGCCGCGACCACCGCCAGCAGGATCGGGGCGCCCCACAGTGCCGCGCGGGTCGGTACCTCGACCGGGAGCAACCGCAACGCGATCGGCACCAGCACAGCCACGATCAGCCCTGCGACGACGGTCACCGCGACCGGCGGGACCGGGACGCTCGTCAGGAGCCTGGCGAGCAGCAGCAGAACGAGCAAGCCGACGGTCAGCCCGATCGCGCGGTTGCGCACCTCGCCGAGCATCGGCCGGGAATGTGACATCGCCTGCAGCGCCAACAACGGCAGCACGACGCACACGGTCGCCGCGGCCAGGAGGAACGCCCAGGTCCGGCCGTCGAACCACGGTCCGACCGTCGGAACGGCCATCAGCAACAGCGGCAGCACGCACAGCGCGGCCCCCAGGTCGATCCGGGTCCTGCGGCGCCGCTGCCCTCGTTCGTCGGCCGACGGCCGTCTCAGGCCATCAGTGTCCAAGGACCACACCGAGGCCGTCATCGCCAGCCGGCGGTCCAGCTCCTCCTGCTCGGCCGGTCCGAAGATCAGCACACCGTCCGAGGACGGCCACACGTGGTCCTCACCGAACAGCTCCGGGCCCGTGTCGGCACCGGCGGCGCCGAGCACATCCCCATCGAGTCCGGCCGTCCGTAACGCCGCGATCGCGTGCGCCGCGACCCGTTGTTTGGCCACGGCCGCCGTACCGGACGCCGAGCCCGACGCCTCGACCAGCGCGGGAACCGGCAGGTCGGCGCGGGCCGTCGGCTCCATCTTGCCGCGCGCGCGGCGTCGGCGCGGCAGGATCGGCACACCACCCGGCTGGCGTGGAGTCGGGATTCGGCGCCAGCTCAGGCTGCGGTCGGCGGTCAGCCGCCGCCAGGCGTCGGCGCCGATGTCCGGCACCTCGATGAGCACCCGGCAGTGGTGTTCGCCCACCACGAGGCGGCGCACGAAACCGGTGAAAGGACTCTCCGTCGAGGACATGGACCGTCAGTCACAATCCCGCACGAGGGTGAACTCTCCCGGAAACAAGGCTCATGATTCCCCCGATGTAGTGGATCACCGCGCGGTGCGTCAAGAGCGTGCGAGGACAATCACCACTCCGGGAGCGCCGCTCAACCCCGGATCGCGCCGGGTACCGCCCACGCTCCCGATCGGCTCCGGACGACGACGCTGACGAGCCTGATCAGCATGAACATCGCCAGCCCCGTCCAGATGCCGGCAAGCCCCCAGTCGAACGCGAGCGAGGCCCAGATCAACGGCAGGAACCCGACACCGGCCCCGATCAGCGTCCAGGTGCGCAGGAACCCCGCGTCGCCGGCACCGAGCAACACCCCGTCGAGCGCGAAGACCAGGCCCGCGATGGGCTGGAGCGCGACGAAGAACCACCAGGGCACCGGGATCGTGGCCAGCACGTCCGGGTCGTTCGTGAACACCCTGGGCAGCACCCCCACGAGCGCCGCGAACAGCACGGCGAAGCCGCAGCCCAGGATCAAGCCGTACCTGGACACCCGGGCCGCGACCGCGCGGGCGCGGTCCGCACCGCCACCGCCGAGGGCGGCACCCACCAGTGCCTGGGCCGCGATCGCCAACGAGTCCAGCACGAGTGCCTGGAAGTTCCACAGCTGCAGCACCACCTGGTGCGCCGCGATCGAGGCCGCCCCGAACCGGGCCGCCACGGCCGCCGCCGACAGGAAGCACACCTGGAAGCCGAGGCTGCGCAACACCAGATCGCGCCCCATCGTCAGCTGGGCCTTGAGCAGGGCGGGGACGGGCGCGAACGGCACACGCTCCACCAGAAGCGCGCGCAGGAACAGCCCGGCCCCGATGAGCTGGCCCGCCACGTTGGCCACCGCCGAGCCCTCCAACCCGAGCGCGGGCAGCGGACCGGGGCCGTACACGAGCAGCGGACACGCCACCGCGGACAACGCGTTGCCGAACAGCACGTACCGCATCGGCCGCGCCGTGTCCTGCACGCCGCGCATCCAGCCGTTGCCGGCCAGCGTCACGAGCACCAGCGGTGCCCCGAACAGCGCGATGCGCAGCCAACCGACAGCGGCGCTCGCGACCGGGCCCTCACCGCCGGCGAGCGCCCGCGCCACCGGAGCGGCGACCAGCTGGCCGATCAGCACCACCAGCAACCCGATGGTCAAGGCCAGCCAGGTGGACTGCACACCCTCTACCACGGCGTCCCGCCGTCGACCTGCGCCGTGCAGACGGGCCGCCCGCGCCGTGGTGCCGTAGGACAGGAAGGTCAGCTGCGTGGAGACCTGCGCGAGCAGGACCGCGCCGATCGCCAGTCCGGCGAGCGGCACTGCTCCGAGATGGCCGACCACAGCCGTGTCGACCAACAGGTAGAGCGGCTCCGCCGCCAGCACGAGCAGCGCCGGAAGCCCGAGCCTGACCAGCTCCCGTACGCCGGGCTCCTCGGCCTTCGGCTGTGCGGCGTCCCCCTCGCTCACCGGCATCGAGTGCCTGGTGGTTGCGACCGGAGGTTCGTGGCCACTTAGTCTTCCGGGTCCTCACGCGGCGCGCGGTACGGATCCGGGTCGCCGGCCGGCGCGGCACCGGATGCGAGCCTCGCCACCTCGGCGTCGGAGTCCCGGGCGCGCGCCAGCAGCTCGTCGAAGTGCTTGGCGTTCGTCGGCACCGCGTCCAGCACGAAGGTCAAGGTCGGGGTGAAACGAACTCCCGTCCGCTGCCCCACCATGCTGCGCAGCACGCCGTTGGCGCTCGCCAGCGCGGCCGCGGCGCCCGCTGTGTCCGGCTCGGCGTCGACCGTCTCACCCAGCACCGTGTAGAACACCGTCGCGTCGTGCAGGTCACCGGTCACCCGCGCGTCGGTGATCGTCACCATGGCCAGCCGAGGGTCTTTGACCTCGTGCTCCAGCGCGGACGCGACGATCTGTGCGATCCGCTTGGCCAGCCGACTGGCCCTCGCCTGGTCGACCATTGGTCCTCACCCCTACGTCAGTTCTGACATGCCTTCGTCGTGCGGGCCGATGATCCGGTGTCTGGCCGACAACAGCTCCAGCTCCGGACGGCCGACCACGAGCCGTTCGCACCGATTCAACACCTCGGTGACGTGGTCGACGTCGGCGGCCACACAGCTCACGCCGATCAAGGCGCGGCGGTGCAGATCCAGATGACCGGCTTCGGCCACCGCCACCTCGAACTTGCGGCGCAGCTCCGCGATCACCGGGCGCACCAACGATCTCTTACCTTTGAGCGAGCTGACGTCTCCGAGGAGTACGTCGAGCTCCAATGCACCTACGTACATGGTCGTCGAGCGGAGCCTGGACCGGTCCGGCGGGGCAGACACCCCGCCGGACCGGCCGGACAGCTACGCCCTCGGCTTCTCCCGCATCTCGAAGGTCTCGATGATGTCGCCGACCTTCAGGTCGTTGAAGTTGCCGAGCGTGAGACCACACTCGAAGCCCTCGCGGACCTCGACTGCGTCGTCCTTGAACCGCCGCAGCGAGCTGACCGGCTGGTTCTCCACGACCACCACGTTGTCCCTGAGCAACCGGGCACGGGCGTTGCGGCGAATCTCCCCGCCCAGCACCATGCAACCGGCGATCGTGCCGACCTTGGACGAACGGAAGACGTCGCGTACTTCCGCCCGGCCCAGCTCGACCTCTTCGTACTCGGGCTTGAGCATGCCCTTGAGGGCCGCCTCGATCTCGTCGATCGCCTGGTAGATCACCGAGTAGTAGCGAATCTCGACGCCCTCGCGGTTGGCCAGCTCCGTGGCCTTGCCCTCGGCCCGGACGTTGAAGCCCAGGACGATGGTGTTGTCCGCGATGGCGAGGTTGATGTCGCTCTCGGTGATGCCACCGACACCCCGGTGCGTGACCCGAAGCTCCACGTCGTCGCCGACGTCGATCTTCATGAGCGCGTCCTCGAGTGCCTCGACGGTACCCGAGTTGTCACCCTTGATGATCAGGTTGAGGCTGTCGGTCTCCTTCAGCGCGGCGTCCAGGTCCTCCAGGCTGACGCGCTTGCGACGCGAGGCCAGCTCGGCGTTGCGGTCCCTGGCACGGCGCCGGTCGGCGATCTGGCGAGCCACCCGGTCCTCGTCGACGACGAGGAACGTGTCACCCGCGCCCGGCACCGACGTGAAGCCGATGACCTGGACGGGCTGTGACGGGAGCGCCTCGTGGACGTCCTCGCCGTGCTCGTCGAGCATCCGCCGGACACGGCCGGACGCGTCGCCCGCGACCACCGAGTCGCCGACCCGCAGCGTTCCGCGCTGAACCAGCACGGTCGCCACCGGGCCGCGGCCACGGTCGAGGTGAGCTTCGATCGCGACGCCCTGGGCCTCCATGTCCGGGTTGGCCCGCAGGTCCAACGCGGCATCGGCGGTCAGCAGGACTGCCTCGAGCACACCCTCGATGTTCGTGCCCTGACGCGCGGAGACGTCCACGAACATCGTGTCGCCGCCGTACTCCTCGGCCACGAGCCCGTACTCGGTGAGCTGCTGGCGGATCTTGGCGGGGTTGGCCCCCTCCTTGTCGATCTTGTTGACCGCGACCACGATCGGCACCGACGCGGCCTGCGCGTGGTTGATCGCCTCCACCGTCTGCGGCATGACGCCGTCGTCGGCCGCCACCACGATGATCGCGATGTCGGTGACCTGGGCACCACGGGCACGCATGGCGGTGAACGCCTCGTGACCCGGGGTGTCGATGAAGGTGATCGGACGCTCGACGCCCTCCAGCTCGGTGACCACCTGGTAGGCACCGATGTGCTGGGTGATGCCGCCGGCCTCGCCCTCCATGACGTTCGCCTTGCGGATGGAGTCGAGCAGCCGGGTCTTTCCGTGGTCGACGTGACCCATGACGGTGACCACCGGCGGACGGACGACCAGATCGTCCTCACCACCGGCGTCCTCGCCGTAGGAGATGGAGAAGCTGTCCAGCAGCTCGCGGTCCTCCTCCTCCGGAGAGACCACCTGGACCTGGTAGTTCATCTCGCCGCCGAGCAGCTCGAGGATCTCGTCGGACACCGACTGTGTCGACGTGACCATCTCACCCAGGTGGAACAACACCTGGACGAGCGAGGCCGGGTTGGCGTTGATCTTGTCGGCGAAGTCGGTCAGCGACGCGCCGCGCGGAAGACGAATCGTCTCGCCCTTGCCCTTCGGCAACCGCACGCCACCGACGCTGGGCGCCTGCATGGCGTCGTATTCCTGACGCTTCTGACGCTTCGACTTACGGCCCTTGCGCGCCGGTCCGCCGGGACGGCCGAAGGCACCGGCCGCTCCACCGCGACCACGGGCGCCACCCGGACGACCACCGCCACCGGGACCACCCCGGAAGCCGCCGCCGGCAGGTGCGCCGCCGCCGCCACCGGGGCCACCGCCACCGGGACCGCCGCGGAATCCTCCGCCGCCGCCACCGGGACGACCGCCACCGCCGCCCGGACGACCACCGGGACCACCCGGACGACCACCTGGGCCACCACCGGGGCCACCACGGCCACCACCGGGGCCACCGCGACCGCCGCCGGCCGGACGACCGGGCATCATGCCCGGGTTCGGACGCGGAGGCATCATGCCCGGGTTCGGACGAGGCCCACCCGGACCTGCCGAGCCACCGGGGCGAGGCGCACCGGACGGCCGGTTACCCGCGCCACCCGAACCGCCGGGACGCGGAGCCGACTGCTGCTGGCGGTCTCCACCCGCGTTGCCGCCGCCCTGGTTGGGCGGGCCCGGACGTGCCGGGGCGGGACGCGAGGGCGGAGCGCCGGAACCGACGCCGAACGGGTTGTTGCCGACCCTCGGCGTACGCGGGCCCGGCTTGGGCGCCGGACGACGCGGCGGCACGGCGGGAGCCTCGGCCGCGCTCGCTGCCGCCGGCTGCTCGGAAGGAGCCTGCTGCGGAGCGGGACGCGGAGACGCCGGCTTCGGGGCCTGCGGCGCGGCCGGGGCCGGAGCCGACGGCTGTGCCTGCGCGGCGGCGGGCCGGGGTGCCTCGGGCTGAGCCGGCGTGTCGGCGACGGGTGCCGGCTGGGCCGGTGCCACGGGACCGGGACGCGCGGGAGGCGGCGGTCCGGGCCGGGCGCTGGGCGCGGGGCCGGGACGTGGTGCCCCCGGACGCGGTCCGGGACCGGGACGCGGCGCGCCGCCGGACGGACCCGGCTGCGGCGCGGAAGGACGCTGAGCCGAAGGGGCGGCGCCGTTACCGGCGGGCGCGGCCGGGCGGGCGGCGCCGGGACGGCGACCCCTACCGGACGAACGACCACCTTCGCCTGCGCCGCCTGCCATGGACTCCCGCAGCTTGCGGGCAACCGGCGCCTCAACGGTGGAGGACGGCGACTTCACGTACTCCCCGAGATCTTGCAACTTGCTCAGGACTTGCTTGCTGGTGACTCCGAGCTCTTTAGCTAGCTCGTGCACGCGGGCCTTGCCTGCCACTGCTCTCCTCTTGATCGGAGGCCGGGCGGCAGGTGTCCGCTCGACCTCGTACCTACTGTCGCAGCACGGTCATGGTGCGATCTTCACAGCTGGCTCATGACGGGTCGACCTGACTCTCGTGATCCAGGTGCGAGACGGTCTCGCACTTCAGGGTGGGTTCTAGGTAGTGCCGCAGCGCATCGCCGGCGAGCGGACCTCGGACGCGTAACGCCCGTGGAAACGCTCCCCGCCGCTCCGCGCGGCGCAGGCATTCCGGGTCGGGGTGCAACCAAGCACCTCGGCCGGGAAGCCGTCGTCTCGGATCCGGAACAAGTGACCCGGCGTCCTCGACGACACGCAATAACCCGGTGGCCGGAGACCGGGATCGGCAACCGACACATGTCCGTACCGGGCTGGTCGCTGTGGGCGACCGATCCGGAGTGACGCGTGCGGCAGCTGCATCGCGGCTCGAAGCCACCGGAAGTGTAGCGCGTCCGGGGTCAGACGATCGAATCGCCAGCACGACCGGTCGCTGCCTCGGGGTCGACGGCCAGTCCGACACGGGCCGGGGCATCGGGAGTCTCGGCACCGGGGGAACCGGCGCCCGCCTCCGGTGCCGCCGCCGTCTGCTCATGCACCGGCCGAGGGTCCGCATCACTGCGAATGTCGATCCGCCAGCCCGTCAGCCGCGCCGCCAGACGAGCGTTCTGCCCCTCCTTCCCGATCGCCAGCGACAGCTGGAAATCGGGCACGACGACCCTCGCGGTCTTCGTCCGCGCGTCCAGGACTGTGACCGATACAACTTTGGCCGGTGACAGTGCGTGACCGACGAACTCGGCCGGTTCGTCCGACCAGTCGATGATGTCGATCTTCTCGCCGGCGAGCTCGCTCATCACGTTGCGCACCCGCTGGCCCATCGGACCGATGCACGCACCCTTGGCGTTCACCGACGGCACGGCGGCACGCACCGCGATCTTGGACCGGTGACCGGCCTCCCTGGCGACCGCGCAGATCTCGACCGAACCATCCACCAGCTCCGGCACCTCGAGCGCGAACAGCCGACGCACCAGGTTGGGGTGCGTGCGGGACAGGGTGATCTGGGTTCCTCTGCCGCCGCGCGAGACACCGACCACGTAGCAGCGGATCCGCTCCCCGTGCTCGTAGCGCTCGCCGGGAACCTGCTCGGCTGCCGGGATCACGCCCTCGGTCGCGCCGAGGGACACCACGACGACGCCACGGGCGTTGGCACGCACGTCGCGCTGGATGACACCGGCGACGATCTCGCCCTCCTTCGCGGAGAACTCACCGTAGGTGCGCTCGTGCTCGGCGTCCCGCAGGCGCTGCAGGATGACCTGGCGCGCCGTGGTGGCGGCGATGCGGCCGAACCCCTCCGGGGTGTCGTCCCACTCGTTCTCCAGCTGACCGTCGTCGGCCAGCTCCTGGGCCATCACGCGCACCAGACCGGTCTTGCGGTCGATGTCGATGCGCGCCTGCGTCTGATGCCCTTCGGTGTGCTTGTACGCCGTCAGCAGCGCGGTCTCAATGGCCTCGATCACCGTGTCGAAGGGGATGTCCTTGTCACGCTCGATCGCCCGCAACGCGGCGATGTCGACGTTCACCTCTGCTCCTCTACTTCCCCATCAACGGCCTCATCAGCGGATCCATCCGCCCGGCCGGACAACATGCGCACGTCGTTCTCGGACGGTTTGCGGAACTCCACCACGACGGTGGCGCGCTCGACGTCCGCGTAGCGCACGTCCCGCAACACACCGTCGACCAGCAGCCGCACCGAATCCTCCGACGCGTCACCGACGCGCCCGGTGATCTTGCCTGACTCACGCAGCGCGACCTCGACCAGGCGCAACCGGGCGCGTCGCCAGTGTCGGTGCTCGGTCAGCGGACGGTCGACACCGGGCGAGGTCACCTCGAGGGTGTACGGGCCGCCGAAGACCTCGTCGCGCTGGTCCAGACCGCCGGCGATCCGGCGGCTCAACAGCGCGATGTCGTCGAGGCCGACGCCGGAGTCGGAGTCGACGACGACGCGGACCAGATGGCGACGCCCGGCCGGCCTGATGTCGATCTCCTCGAGATCGAACCCGGCAGCGGTCACCACGCCCTCCACAATCGGACGCAGCTCTACGCCCAACTGCTCCGGTTGGGAACGGGGCATTCGGTCCACTCCTTGGTTGTTCGGTGAATCCCGATTCCTGGTGAGAAGCCTCCACCATGGAGGACTCCCGCGCGCCGGGACTGCCACGCAGGCCGCTCAGGGTATCGCGCCGACCGTCCTCGACCGGCCTGGCAGGATCAACCGGCGTGGTCGACCCTGAGAATGCCCGCCTCGTATCGAGATCGATGCCAAGGCGGTCGGTCCTGATCGGGCTGACCGGCGCCGTACTCGCCGTGCCCGCCATCGGTCTGCTCGCCGGCTGCGGCTCCGGTGAACCCGACCCGTTGGAGGCACTGGCCCTTCGTGCCCGACGCGACGTCACGCTGATCAACAAGGCCCGCGCGAGCGGCGATCTCCCCGCGGCGACCACGCAACGACTCACCGAGCTGGCCTCGGCCCGGCAGGCGCACGCGCAGGCGCTCGCCGTCGAGCTGGGTACCGAGGACTCTGGCGACGATACCGACTCGAAGGCCCCGAGCAGCTCCTCGTCCGGGTCGGACCTGCCCGCCGTGCTCACCGCGCTGGAGAAATCGCGGTCCCAGGCCAGCGCGCTGGTCACCTCGCTGCCCCGCCGGCGCGCCTCGCTGGTCGGATCGATCGCCGCGTGCTGCGCGGCCTACCACGAGGTGCTGTCATGACCGCCCGCCGCGACCAGAACCAGCCCGACCCGCCGGGCGCTCCGTCGGCCGACACCGTGGCCGCGGTACAGACCGCGCTGGGCACCGAGCACGCCGCGATCTGGAGCTACACGCTGATCGCCGCGTTCCTGACGCCGCAGCAGGACAAGGACGCCCAGGAGGACCTCGCGGCGCATCGCGGACGACGTGACGTCACCAGCAGGCTGCTCACCGAGTCCGGGGTGCGGCCGGACGCGGCCGAGGCCGCCTACCGCACACCGGCCCCGGTCACCGACGCGAACTCGGCGATGCGCCTCGCGGCTGCCGCCGAGGCCGACGCGGCGGCCGCCTGGCGCTCGGTGCTGGAGCGCTGCGACGACCCGGGCCTGCGCCGAAACGCCGTCGACGCGCTCATCGACGCCGCGGTCCGAGGAGCCCGCTGGTCCGCGCAGCTCAACACGAAACCCGTGGTCCCCCAGTTCCCCGGCCGGACCTAACCGAGAGCCGAGACAGCACGGTCGACGTCGTTCTCGGTGTTGTGCAGGTAGAACGCCAGTCGCGCGGCACCTCGGCGGGTGCTGGCGACGACGCCCGCCGCGCTCAGCCGGTCCGCCGCCCCGGGCCGGGTGACCGACACGATCGCGGAGTCGCCGGGCTCCTCACCGAGCGCGGCGCGCAGGCGGTTGGCCAGACCGACGCAGTGCGTCCTCACCTGTTCGCGGTCCAGCGAGGCCAGCCACGGTAGTGCGACAGCGGCTCCGACCTGGGACAGCCAGGCGGGCGAGGTGTCCAGCCGCCGCGCGTCCGTCGCCAACCGGAGCGGTAGGCCGTAGATGCTGTCCCAGCGCTCGTCACCCGCGTACCAGTTGGCCGCGTGCGGCACGAGCATGTCCCGGAGCCGCGGAGCCACCGCCATCCAGGCCGCCCCGCGCGGGGACAGCAGCCATTTGTAGCCGGCTCCGACGACCGCGTCGGCCCAGTCGAGCTCCAACGGCAACCATCCGGCGGCCTGGGTGACGTCGAGCAGCACCCGGGTGGCGGTGCCCTCCGTCGCGGCACGCAGCGCGGCCAGGTCGAGCACCGCGCCGTCGGCGGATTGGACGACGCTCACCGCGACGAGGTCCGCTCCGCCGGACGCCGAGGCGATGTCACACAGGTCGACCTCGGTGACCGTGACGCCACGCGCTGCCTGCGCGGCGAACGGGAACGTCACACTGGTGAACTCGTCGCGCGCCGTGACCACCCGCGCGCCGCTCCGCAGGTTCGCGGCCACCAGCCCGACCAGCCCGGACACCGACGACCCGATCGCCACCCGGTCGGTACCCGCCCCGATCAGCCGCCCGAAACCCTCGCGCGCCGCGGCGACCGCCGGGTCGAACCGCGGCGCCCGCCCGCCGCCACCACCCCACTCACGCACCGACTCGGCAACCGCCTCGACGACCGGCACGGGCGGCACCCCGATGCTGGCCGTGTTCAGATAACACCCGTCGACCCCGAACTCCTGCCCGAATCCCCTCATGCGCCCATTCTGCGGCGCCGGATCCCCGCCAGTCATCCGTACGAGATCACTGCCGAATGTCTGCCAAACGGGCTCGGCGCGACGGGCGTTGCCGCTAGCGTCTCCCGGGTGAGTCCCCCTGCCCAGGCCGATCCGGGCGGCCAGCCCGGCGGTATCGACCCGTTCGCGCAACCGGCGCGGCCGCCCGCTCGTTCCACCGACCGGGCCCGACCTGATCAGCAGCAGGCAACCCGGCAACCGGCCGCACCGCTTCCCGCCCACCGTCCGGTGCGGCCGGCGGTCCCCCAGCGCCCCGCACACCGTGTCACCCAGCCTCCTCGTTCACCGGCGACGCCATCGCCCAGCCGTCCCACGCGAGCCGGACAGGGCATCGGGCTCGGGATGGAGCTCGGCGGCCGGCAGACCGGGTTCGGCGCGGCACCCCGCCAGGCACCGGTGCCGATGTACCCGTCGACGCGCGGGATGGCCGAGCCACCCGCGGGTCTCGGCTCGCACTACCCGATCCCGGCCGGTCAGAGCGCCTCCGGACCGGGCAGGTACTGGTGGGCGATCGCGCTGGGCGCGGTGGTGGTGCTGGCCGGGATCGGATTCGGGGTGTGGGCGCTGGCCGGTCGCGCCCTCGAAGCCTCTGGCCCTCGGGGGCAGCTGGTCAACGGGCTCGACCTGAGCTACCAGGTGCCGGCCGACTGGAAGACGGGCCCGAAGGACGTCGCGGACTGGCCGCACAAGACCACGCCCGACGGCTTCGCCTCGAGTGCCACCCTCGACTGCGACGGCGCACCTCACGCGAGAGCGAGGATCGGTGTCGTCCTGATGTTCCGCGGCGACGGCAGGGAGCTGCGCGGAGAGGACGTCGTGACCCAGCTCGGCCCGGACTTCGCGGCGCAGTTCTACGGCATGAACGCAACGGTCAAGGCGAGTCCGGCGACGACGGTCGAGGTCGACGGCGTGTCGACCTCGAAGTCCGTCGTCGCCGTCCGCCAGACCAGCGGCTGCGGGCTCCAGGGTCAGGTGGTCCTGCTCGCTGTGCCGTACTCGCTGCCGAGCGAGACCGGTGCGAAGACGGTGCGGCTGCTCGTCGTCCAACGCGACACCGCTGGCGGCGGTACCGACGCACCGCCCCTGGTCAAGGACCAGGGGATCAAGACACTGCTCACCAGCATCCGGATCAACAGGAAATAGCTCGTGAGTGGTACGGGCGCCCCGTGGCGCCCGTACCACTCACGAGTCTCAGCTTCTGACCAGCTCGGTGAGGTGCGCGACGGCGCCGTCCACCGGGACCTCGGTGCGCTCGCCGGAACGGCGGTCCTTCACCTCGACGACACCGTTCGCCAGGCCCCGACCGACCACGACGATCGTGGGCACGCCGATCAGCTCGGCGTCGGCGAACTTCACCCCGGGGCTCGCGGTCCGGTCGTCCAACAGCACGGTCAGCCCGGCCGCGTCGAGGTCGGCGGCGAGCTTCTCACCGCCGGCCCGGATCTCCTCGGACTTGCCCGCGATCACGACGTGCACGTCGGCGGGCGCCACCTCACGCGGCCAGATCAGGCCGTGCTCGTCGTGGCTCTGCTCTGCGACCACCGCGACCAGGCGGGACACCCCGACGCCGTAGGACCCCATGGTGATGCGGATCGGCTTGCCGTCCTGGCCGAGTGCATCCAGCCCGAAGGCGTCGGCGAACTTGCGGCCCAGCTGGAAGATGTGCCCGATCTCGATGCCGCGCGCCGCGACCAGCGGTCCGGAGCCGTCCGGGGCCGGGTCGCCGGGGCGGACCTCGGCGGCCTCGATCGTGCCGTCCGGGGTGAAGTCGCGCCCGCACACCAGGTCGATCACGTGGTGGTCGTGCTTGTCAGCGCCGGTCACCCACGCGCTGCCGCTCACCACGCGGGGGTCGACCAGGTAGCGCACGTCGTTCGCGGCGAGCGCGCCCGGCCCGATGTAGCCCTTGGTCAGGAAGGTGTTCGCGGCGAAGTCCGCGTCGTCGAGCAGCGCGACCTCGTCGGGGTGCACGGCGGCTTCGAGGCGCTTCATGTCGACCTCGCGGTCGCCGGGAAGCCCGACGCCGAGCAGCCGCCACTCCGTTGCACCCGGGGCACGCGTCTTGACCAGCACGTTCTTGAGTGTGTCGGCCGCGGTGACGGTGCGGCCGAGGTCGGCGGCGTTGAGGAAGTCGACCAGCGACTCGATCGTCGGGGTGTCCGGCGTGTGGTGCACGGCTGCAGGGGCCTGGCCCTCGATCTCGATCGCCGGCGGTGCCGGGGTCACGACCGCCTCGACGTTGGCCGCGTAGTCGGAGCCGGTACTGCGGACGTAGGTGTCCTCGCCCTGCTCGGCCTCGGCGAGGAACTCCTCGGAGGCCGAGCCACCCATGGCACCGGACATCGCCGACACGATCACGTACTTCAGCCCGAGCCGGTCGAACAGCGTGATGTACGCCGCGCGGTGGCGCTCGTAGGACGCGGAGAGCCCTTCGTCGCTCAGGTCGAACGAGTACGAGTCCTTCATGATGAACTCGCGGCCACGCAGGATGCCCGCGCGCGGGCGCTCCTCGTCCCGGTACTTCGTCTGGACCTGGTACAGGATCACCGGGTAGTCCCGGTAGGAGCTGAGCTCACCCTTGACGGTCAGCGCGAAGATCTCCTCGTGGGTGGGCCCGAGAAGGTAGTCACCGCCCTTGCGGTCCTTGAGCCGGAAGATGTTCGGCCCGTACTCGGTCCACCGGTTCGTGGTCTCGTACGGCTCCTTCGGCAGCAGCGCCGGCAGGTGGATCTCCTGGCCGCCGATCGCGTCCATCTCCTCGCGGACCACCCGCTCGATGTTGCGCAGCACGCGCAGGCCGAGCGGCAGCCACGAGTAGATACCCGGCGCGACCCGGCGGACGTAGCCGGCCCGGACCAACAGCCGGTGACTGGGCAGCTCGGCGTCGGCGGGATCGTCGCGCAGAGTGCGAAGGAACAGCGAAGACATCCTGGTGAGCACGGCAGGCAGCCTAGTGTCCAGTCGTTTCCGCCCTTACTGGGACCGGGACACGTCGAGCATCTCGCTCCTGGACACGACCTTCATCCGTTCGCGCCCACGGCTCTCCCCCAGCTGCCGTTCGTGTTTGTCCAGGCGCAGCCAGCCGTCCCAGCTCGTGTACTCGACGCCTCGCTCGATCAGCAGGTCGACGATCGCCGACGGCTCGGGGTAGACGGCCGGCACGAGACCGGGTGCATCGGTGAGCAGGCTACCCACGGTCTCCAGCGCACAGCCCTTCGTGTGGCCGATCAGGCCGACCGGGCCGCGTTTGATCCAGCCGACCGCGTACACGCTCGGCACCAGCTGGCCGTCCATCGCCAGCACCCGGCCGGCGTCGTGCGGGATGACCCCGGCGTCGTGGTCGAAGTACAGCTCGGCGACGTGGCTGCCCAGGTAGCCGACGGCGCGGTAGACGGCCTGCAGCGGGAAGTCCGTGAGCTGACCGGTTCCGCGCACCGAGCCGTCCCCCGCCAGTTGCATCCGCTCGGTGCGCAGACCGGTCACCCGCTCGGTCCCCAGGACCTCGACCGGGCGACGCAGGAAGTGCAGGTGCAGCCGCCTCGGCTCGTCCTGCCGGTCCCGCAGGGCCCAGCCCTGCAGTGTCTTCACGATCATCTGGGTCTGCTTGCTGGACCGGATCTCCGCCATCGACCCCTCGTCGAACTCCACGTCGGCGGGATCCACCACGATCTCGACGCCGGGCACGTGGTCCAGCTCGCGCAGCTCCAGCGGCGTGAACTTGGCCTGGGCGAGGCCCCGGCGGGCGAAGACGTGCACGTCGGTGGCCCGGTTACCGACGAGGCCCCGGAAGACGTCGTCCGGGATCTCGGTGTCGAGCATGTCCTCGGCCGACTTGGCGAGCACCCTGGCGACGTCGAGCGCGACGTTCCCGGCGCCGATCACCCCGACGTGCACCGCGTCCAGCGGCCAGTGCCTCGGCACGTCCGGGTGCCCGTCGTACCACTTGACGAACTCGGCGGCCCCGAAGCTTCCCGGCAGGTCGATGCCCGGGATGTCCAGCGGGCGGTCCCGTTCGCAGCCGGTCGCCATGATCACCGCGTCGTAGTGGGCGCGCAGGTCGTCGAGGCGGACGTCCCTGCCGTAGTGGACGTTGCCGAACAGCCGCACTCCCGGCTGGTCGAGCACCCGGTGCAGGGCGTGCACGATCTGCTTGATCCGGGGATGGTCGGGCGCGACCCCGTAGCGGACCAGACCGAAGGGCGCGGGAAGCCGGTCGAACAGGTCGATCTCACAGGGCGTGTCGGACTTCGTGAGCGTGTCCGCCGTGTAGATGCCCGCGGGACCCGCCCCGATGACCGCAACCCGCATCGGCCTCGCCATGCTCGACTCCTCGACTCGTAGGTCTGTGATCGTTCCGTGAGTGATCGTCCGAGGAGACCGTAGCGTAGATTAGGTAAGGCTTACCTAATTATCTTCGTCACACCCGGCGCTCCGGGCACAGGAGTCGGCGCCGGATATTCTGGCCGCCGTGCTGATCCTGCTGCCGCCATCGGAGACCAAGGCGGAAGGCGGCGACGGACCACCGCTCGAGCTGGACCGGCTGTCCTTCCCCGACCTGAACCCCACCCGCAAGGAACTGACCGGCGAGCTCGTGGCGCTGGCCGCCGACCTTCCGGCGAGTCGCGCGGCGCTCGGCCTGTCCGAGCGGCAGGACGCCGAGATCGCACGCAACGCGGCGCTGTGGACCAGCCCGACGGCGCCCGCGCTGTCCCGCTACACCGGCGTGCTCTACGACGCGCTCGACTTCGCGTCGCTGCGTGGCACCGCACTCGACCGGGCACGTTCCAGGCTGGTCGTCGGGTCCGCCCTGTTCGGGCTGGTCAGGGCCGATGACCCGGTGCCGGCCTACCGCCTGTCGGCCGGTTCGATGCTGCCCGGGCGAGGCACCCTCGCCGCTCACTGGCGGCCGGCGCTCGAACCCGTGCTCGCGGAGCAGGAAGGCCTGATCGTCGACCTGCGGTCCGGCTCGTACGCCGGGCTCGGCCGGATACCCGGGGCGATCACGGTGCAGGTGCTCACCGAACGCCCTGACGGGACCAGGAAGGTCGTCAGCCACCACAACAAGTCCAGCAAGGGGCGGCTGGCCCGGCTGCTGGCCGGTGCGAGGGCGGAACCCGGCGATCTGTCCGGCCTGCTCAAGGTGGCGCGACGAGGCGGGTTCGAGCTGGAGCGCGGCTCCACCGCCACCCAGCTCGACCTGATCCTGCGCGACTGACGAAAACTCGGTTGCCGGCCGGACAGCGGTCCGGCACAGTGACCGACGACCAGATCAGCGACCGGCTCGACCGGCGGACAAGGGAGGTGGCCGATGTTGACCATTGCCGTCCAGGACGTGCCCCGTTCCCGTCCGATCGCCCCGCTCGGCTAGTCGACACGCGCCGGTGGGGCGCCCCTTTCTGATCTTGGAGAACCCCACCAGTGCATCCGCACAACTTCGACGACTATCTCGATGACTTCTCCGACGACGCCGACGAGCGTCCGATGCGTTCCGCCGCCCGGAAGGGCCGTCGTCGCGCCGAGGACACGCCGGAGCCGACCCGTAGGGGCAGGCTGACCGAGTCCGAACGGGCCCGGCTGACCGAGCAGCGCGAGGACCAGCTCGACCAGGCCGGCGCTCCACCGTCCGGCGACCGCTGGTCGAGCTGGGACGGAGCCGAGCACGGGCCGCTGCCCCACCCGAGCTGGCTGGTCACCGAGCTGAGCGCGGTGGACACCGAACTCGGCGTGCTCAAGACCGGCAAGGAGGCCGACGTCCACCTCGTGGAGCGTCTGCTACCCGGCACCGGCCGCCGCTGCCTGCTCGCCGCGAAGCGGTACCGCGCGCCCGACCATCGGCTGTTCCACCGGGACGCCGGCTACCTGGAGGGCCGGCGGGTCCGGCGCTCCCGGGAGATGCGGGCGATGAACGGCCGGACCGCGTTCGGCCGCAACCTGCTCGCCGAACAGTGGGCGGTCGCCGAGTTCAGCGCGCTGGGCACGCTGTGGTCCCACGGTGCACCGGTGCCCTACCCGGTACAGCGGGCCGGTACCGAGGTGATGCTGGAGTTCCTCGGCGAACCCGACGGCACGGCGGCACCTCGGCTGGCGCAGCTGCGCCCGGAACCCGACCAGCTCACCGACCTGTGGTCACAGCTCGTCGGGGTGCTCCACCAGCTCGCTCGGCAGGGGTTGGCGCACGGCGACCTCTCGGCCTACAACCTGCTGGTGCACCGGGACCGGCTGATCATGATCGACCTGCCGCAGGTGGTCGACGTGGTCGCCAACCCGAACGGCCCGGAGTTCCTGGAGCGTGATGTACGCAACATCGCGTCCTGGTTCCTCGGCCGGGGCATCCCACCGGACCTCGCCGACCCCGGCGAGCTCACCGCGTCTCTGCTCAGCGAAGCGTTCTGAACCACGTCGTCAGCAGCGGGTCGGCGCGCCGGTGGCGCGCTGACCTGGCAAGGTGGAGTGTGCGCGCCACCACATCGGTCGGACCACCACACGACCGAACGCCTGCAGTGACCGGGAAGTGACCTGAATGGATGCACCAGGGAATCCGTTGACCGTCGCGGTGATCGGCTCGGGGCCGTCCGGCTTCTACGCGGCCGGCACACTGCTCGAGCACGATGAGCTCGACGCCCGGGTGGACATGTTCGAACGGCTCGCGACGCCCTGGGGTCTGGTGCGGTTCGGGGTGGCACCCGACCACCCGAAGATCAAGTCGGTGTCGTCGGTGTACGCGAAGATCGCGGCACTGGAGTCGTTCCGGTTCTTCGGCAACGTCGAGATCGGCACCCACATCAGCCACGACGAGCTGACCGAACGCTACGACGCGGTGATCTACGCCGTAGGCACACAGGGCGATCGCACGCTCGGCATCCCCGGTGAGGACCTGCCGGGCAGCGTCGCGGCGGTCGACTTCGTCGGCTGGTACAACGGCCATCCCGACTACGCCGACCTCAGTTTCGACCTGAGCAGCGAGCGCGCCGTCGTCGTCGGCAACGGCAACGTCGCGCTGGACGTGGCCCGCATCCTCTGCTCACCGTACGAGCGCCTGGCGAAGACCGACATCGCCGACCACGCACTGGAAGCACTGCGCGACAGCAACATCACCGAGGTGCTCGTGGTCGGGCGCCGGGGCGCGGCGCAGGCCGCGTTCACCACGCCCGAGCTCAAGGAGCTGCCCGAGTTCACCGAGTCCGGGGTCGACGTCGACCCCGAGCAGCTCGCCGAGGTCGACGAGGATGCCCTGTCCCGGGTGGCGAAGCGCAACGTCGGGGTGATGCGGGACTACGCGGCCGGCGACACCGAGCTCGGCAAGCGTCACATCACGCTGCGGTTCCAGCGCTCGCCGATCGAGCTGCGCGGCGACGGCCGGGTCGAGGAGATCGTGCTCGGTCACAACGAGCTGCGCACCGCCGAGGACGGCTGGGTCAGTGCGCACGACACGGGCGAGCGGGAGACCGTCGAGACCGGGCTGGTGCTGCGTGCGGTCGGCTACCGGGGGGTGCCGATCGACGGCCTTCCGTTCGACGAGCGACGGGGCATCATCCCGAACGACAAGGGCCGGGTGGTCGGCACCGAGCGCGAGTACGTGGTCGGCTGGATCAAACGTGGTCCCACAGGGATCATCGGCACGAACAAGAAGGACTCGGTAGAGACCGTCAACCAGCTCCTGGAGGACCTGGCGGCCGGCACGCTCCGTCGCCACGAGCGCGACGGCACCGTCGACATCGAGTCCTGGCTGGCGCAGCGCCAGCCCGACCTGGTCACCGAACAGGGCTGGCAGCTCATCGACGCCGCCGAGCGCGCCGCCGGCGAACCGCACGGCCGCCCCCGGGTCAAGATGTGCGACCTGGACGCCCTCCTCGACGTCGCTCTGAGCCGAACCCGCCCGTAGAACCGAGGTCGGGGGTTCGGTAGAGGGACTCGGGCACCGTCGCCAGACGTGACGGGGCCAGCTCGTTCGGGGCCAGACCGTAGAACCGCTGGAAGCTCATGATCAGCGGGCGCCAGCGGTCCGGGTCGATCCGGTCGGGCTCACCGGAACACAGCACCGACGGATCGGCATGCACCCGCAGGATCCGGGTTTCCAGGATCAGCGACCGGCCACGCCACTCCGGGTTGTCCTCCGCCATCGCGTGGTCGGCGGCGAGGACCGCCTCCAGCTGGACCGGGCACTCACGGACCCGGGGAACGTCGACGAGGTCCGAGGCCTGGGCGGTCGCACCGGCCACCCCGAACTTGTCGCGCTCGTGCCGGTAGCCGCGCCGGCCCTTGCCCTCCGGGACCGGGTCCGAGCCGGTGGTCAACGCAAGTCCGTCGACCATCGCCGTCTGCCGGTCGGACGGCAGGTTCAGCACGCACTCCCCGGTGCGCAGCAGGTTCTCCGTCGTCTTCGAGCCCGACGCCAGCCCCAGCACACAACGCCAGCCGAGCCACCACGCCGACGACATCGGGGCGAGGTTCACCGACCCGTCCTCGTTGCGCGTGCTGATCAGCACGACCGGTGTGCCGAAGTACAGGATCGGCGGCTCGGTCACCAGGTGGTCGGATGTCCACGCGTCCTCGAAGTGTGTCTGCACAATGTCGAGAACACCAGCGCGCGCCGGCCGGTTGCACCGCTACGGAGTGTCCGCCAGCCCGGACACCCGCAGGGTGATGTTCAACCGGCCACGGGGCAGACCGATGTCCGGATCACCCGTTCCCGGCAACGTCTTGGGCACGCCGTGATAGGCCAGTCGGGACGGTCCACCGAACACGAACAGGTCGCCGGAGACAAGCGGCACGTCGGTCCACGGACGGTTGCGGTTCTCCGTGTTGCCGAACCGGAACACGCAGCTGTCCCCGAGGCTCAGCGACACCACCGGCTCCCGGCTGCGTTCGTCCCGGTCCTGGTGCAGGCCCATCCTGGCGGTGTCGTCGTAGTAGTTGACCAGTGCCACGTCCGGCCGATACGCCTCTCCCACCGCCTCGTCCTGGTAGGCGTCGGCGACCGCTCGGCGTCCCAGCTCGGCCAGCCACTCCGGGAACGGCGTGACCGGCGAGCCGTCGCCGTCGTCGATCGTGCGGGAGTAGCGGTACGGCACCCAGTGCCAGCCGAGACACAGGGTGCGCACGGACATCACGCCACCACCCGGCAGCCGGGTCGCCCGCAGCCGGCCGGGCGGCCGGGCCCATTCCCGGCAGGCGTCGACCAGCCGCCGTCGGCCGGCGACATCGAGCCAGTCCGGGACGTGCACGGCGCCCTCGGCCACCGTCGTCCTGTCCCTCGGTATCAACGCGTCAGTCATCTCGCGCTCCAGTGTGGCGCCTCCCGTCACTCGCATACCGGTGGGATGCTTGGCCCATGGCAACACTCGAGCAGCTGACGCCGCGAGTCCGCAACCCGATCGCACGCCGCGACTCGGCGGCCGTCACGGGTTCGGTGGCGGTGACTCGTTCCGTGGCCGTCGCCGGCTCGGTGGCCACCACCGGCTCCGTCGCGGTCAGCGGCTCGGTCGCCACAGCGGGCAGCGTCGCGGTCACCGGGTCCGCCGCCACGGCGGGCAGCGTCGCGGTGGCGGGCTCGGCGGGCACCGCCGGCAGCATCGCCGTCGCCGGGAGCCTGCTCACCGCGGGCAGCATCGCGGTGGCGGGCAGCATCCTGGCCTGGCTGTCCATCGCCATCGTCTCCTGCATCGGCATGCTCGCCTGCCTGCGCTGCACGTCCTGCATCGGCTGCGTGGCCTGCGTGAACTGCACCGACTGCATCGGGTGCGTCGGCTGTGTGAACTGCTCCGGCCTGCGCGGCGTGGTCGGAGCGCGTGATGTTCATGTGACGCCGGCCGACTGACCCAGCGCCTCGCGCACACCGAGGTTAGGTTCGGGCCATGGCTGATCATGAGCGATTCGACATCCCCCGGATCGGTATCTGGACCGGTGCGCTCGACACCGTCCCGGCGAGCCGTTCACAGGAGCTGGCCGCCGAGCTGGAAGAGCTCGGCTACGGCGCGGTCTGGCTGCCCGAGGTGGCCGGGCGGGACCCCTTCGTCCACCTCGCGCTGATCCTGTCCGCCACGGACACGCTGATCGGCGCCACCGGCATCGCCAACATCTGGGCCCGCGACGCGGTCACCACCTCCGGCGCCGTCAAGGGACTGACCGAGGCGTTCCCCGAACGCGTGCTGCTCGGGCTCGGCGTCAGCCACCAGAACCTGGTCAGCGACCTGCGCGGACACAACTACAACAAGCCGCTCACCGCGATGCGCACCTACCTCGACGGCATGGACAACGCGCCCTACCTCGCGCAACGCCCGACGACCCCGGTCCGCAGGGTGCTCGCCGCGCTCCGGCCGAAGATGCTCGGCCTCGCCGCCGAACGCACCGACGGGGCACACCCCTACTTCGTCACCCCCGAACACACCGCGAAGGCCCGCGAGACCCTCGGCGCCGCTCCGCTGCTCTGCCCGGAACAGGCGGTCGTGCTGGAAACCGACCCGGAGAAGGCCCGCGCCATCGGCCGCGAGTACACCAAGGTCTACCTCGGCCAGCCCAACTACGTGAACAGCATCCTGGAGCTGGGCTTCACCGAGGACGACCTCGCCGACGGCGGCAGCGACGCCTTCGTCGACGCGCTGGTGGCCTGGGGCGACGCCGACCGGATCGTCGCCAGGGTGCGCGCCCACCTCGACGCCGGCGCCGACCACGTCGCGGTGCAGGCGCTGCCCGCCGAGAAGCGCGGTCTGCCCGACGAGCAATGGCGCGAACTAGCCGCACCGCTGAGCTCACTCTGAGTCCAGCGGGCGTGACGCATCTCGCCCCATGTTTCGCTCACGTTTCGTCGACGTGTCCCCCGGCGCTCCGGAATGCTGGAAGCTGGATTTAGGGAGAGTGAAACCATGCGCGCCGGCCGCGAGCGTCGTAGTCAGTCACAGCAAGAGCGTTTTCCGAAACGTGGAACCGACTGGGCCGAGGACGCCGCCGCGTGGGTGCTCGCGTCCCTCGGCCTGATCGCCGCGGTGACCTCGCTGTTCATCGGGATGCGGGTGCACGGCGACCTGATGGACCGGGCCGAGCACGAGGCACACACCCGCAGCTCCGTGAACGCCCAGCTCACCGAGGACCCGACGCCCCGCATGCCGGCCCGCATCGAGCAGGACGCGCCGCTGACCGCGAAGGCCCCCGTCCGCTGGTACGACAGCGGCGGCAACCTGCAGGTCACCCAGGCCGACGTGCCCAGCACCGACCACGCGGGCGACACGATCGTCGTCTGGACCGACCGCGACAACCACCTGGTCCCGCCGCCCACCAGCCCCTACGACGCGGTCGCCGCGGGCTACGTCTCCGGAACCATCCTGCTGTTCGTCAGCATCGCCACCCTGATCGCGCTCTGGTTCGGCATCCGCAACCTGACCTGGCGCCGCAACGAACGCCGCTGGGAGAACGACTGGGCGGTCGTGGAACCCCGCTGGAGCGGGCGGGCTGTCTTTTAGGCCTGGTTTCGCGCGGAGTTTTTCTGTGACCACCCCCTCGGCTTCGCCGTCGGGGTACTCCCAGAAAAACAAGCCGACTTCGTCGGCCGAGCGCGCGCTTGTCTGGTTGCGTTTTGCTTCGCCTGGTGCGTTTTTTGCAGTGCTTCGCACTGAACCCCCTTGCGGGGAGACTTGCGGAGCCAGCTGTGTGGGTGGCGTGGTCCCGCTGGGTTTGCATGATCAGCACGGTGTGGTGGCTGTTTTTCGCGTGGGATCAGCCACCAGCCCGTGGTGATCATGGAAACGGGCGACACCGCGCACCGCGTGGTCACACCGCGCGGTGTGCACAAGGCGCGGCGTGGACGGGAGGTGCGCGGTGTCACCACAGTTGATCACCAGACAGGCGCACTGCACCCCGAGGGGCGCGGCGCAGCCGTGACCGCACTTGGCGCCGCAGACTTCCCCCGTCCCCGCGATCCTGGCCCGCACTTGGCGTGGTCGGGCGGGGTCAACCCTGAAACCTCGCCCCCGAACATCGGACAGCCGCGCAGGCGGGCGAGGCCGGCGTCAGCCGGGGGTTGACGCCGCCCGACCACGCCAAGACACTGATCGGCCAGCGGGGACAACGCCTCGCAACCCCAGACCTCAGGCAGGCAGCGGATCCCGCCCCTTACCAGGCTCCCCGGCGAACGCCTGGGCGATGGACATCCACTCGGTTGCCACCGGCCCCGACACGGACAGCGACAGATCATCCCGATGCCGGCGCTGGGTCACGAGCAGACAGAAATCGAGAGCTGAGCCAGTTACCGTGTCGTCGGCGTCCGACGGGCCCCAGGTCCACAGGTCGCCACTCGGTGAGGTGAGCTCCACCCGCACCGGCGAAGTGGGAGCGGTGCGGCCGTGCAGCGCGTAGCTGAACGGGGCCGCACGGACGCCGATGTGCGCGACGTGGCGCAGCCGGTCGGTCGGCTCCCGCACGGCGCCGGCCGCATCGACGACGTCCTGGCCGTGCGCCCAGGTCTCCATCAGCCGCGCGGTCACCGACGAGGCCGCGCTCATCTCCGGGCCGTACCACGGCACCCGGGTCGTCGGGTCGAGCGCGGCGAACACCTCGATCAGTCGCGCGCGCGACCGATCGAACCACGCGAGCAGCTCGGACGCCGGCATGCCCCGGTACTGCTCGGCGATGCTGTCCGGGGACACCCCGCCCTCCGCGACGAGCGCCAGGAGCTTCTCCCGGAACGCATCCGGGTCGGTGGCAGACAGGATCGCGGTGTCATCGAAGTAGGCCAGGTGGCTGATCTGGTCCCGCACCGCCCACCCCTGTGCCGGCGTCGCGCGCTCCCAGCCGTCGGCGTCCAGCTCCACGAGCACCGCGCGCAGCGCCGCGGTCTCCTCCGCCAGGTCCGTGGTGAGCTGGTCCATTCCGACCGGCATTGCCGTCCTCCCGGGTACTTCGCGTGGTTCGCGGGCTCGACCGCCCACGGCATCATCGCTCAGTACGCCCCGGTCCGCGCGGCGGCGCCGAGGTGGTCAGCTGGGGCGGGACCGAATGCAGATCCGCCAGGCGACCGCCATGCTGCCCAGGACGACCGAGGCGACCATCAGCGCGGCGAACGCATCCGGACTGTGTGAGGCGAGCGCCACACCGAAGCCGAACACCAGCGCCGCCACGAGAATGCTCACCAACAGCGCCATCCGGCGGCGCTTCGGCTCGATCATGCCGACACCGGCGTCCTCGTGCCGAAGCTGCTCGACGATCCCGTCGAAATCCGCTCGTTCCTTGGGGGTCAGCGCCATGGCGGCATCTCCTCGGTGTACGCACGGGCGCCGGCGGCGTCACAGACAGCTGCGTGAACCGCAGGGAGCGTGCCCGATCGAGTGGATCAGTGAGTGAGCGGCGGCCACATGAACCCCACTCAACACGCCGATGTTACCCGATCGTGATCACGATATTTCACGCGCCCCCCTATCGAGGGACGGGCTGCCTCTCAGGCAACCCCACCTGGGCCGCCATCACACCCGACCTGACAAGCTGGGCTCCGTGCGCAACAACGCTGCCCAGCCGACCATCGGCCACGTCATCATGTTCGCCGCGGCCGCGGCCGGCTGGCTGATCCTCTTCCTGATCAATCTGACGCTGTTCACGCCCAGCGCGGGCTGGTGGATTCGCGCCGTGTTCAGCGGAATCCTGCTGGTCGCCTCGCTGGTGTTCGCCGTGGTGCTCTGGCGGCGGGTCAACCGCAACAAGGCGGCAGACCGCTCCTAGCTGCCCCAGTCCGGG
Source organism: Actinospineispora spinosispora DSM 44797 (assembly GCF_000429025.1). Taxonomy (GTDB): domain Bacteria; phylum Actinomycetota; class Actinomycetes; order Mycobacteriales; family Pseudonocardiaceae; genus Pseudonocardia; species Pseudonocardia spinosispora. The sequence goes on along the minus strand of NZ_AUBB01000010.1, from coordinate 157,435 downwards.
CGGATCGGCATGGACGCCGCGCCGTTCTCCCCGAGCCGGACACCCAGTACCTGGTGCAGCTGGATGTTGTTGCGCTCGAAGCCGAGCTGGCACGCGGCCATGTAGAGCCGCCACACCCGGGCCCGCTGCTGCCCTACCTCGCGCACGGCCTCTTCCCAGTGGTCGTCGAGGTTCTCACACCATGCGGCCAGCGTGCGGCCGTAGTGCTCACGCAAATTCTCCTCGTGACGGACCTCGAAACCGGCCGCGTTCATCTCGTTGACCAGCCGCCCGACGCCGTGCAGCTGACCGTCCGGGAACACGTACCGGTTGATGAAGGCGTCGACCTTCTTCGGCCCGTTCGGAGTCGGCTGGGTGATGCAGTGGTTGAGCAACCGGCCGCCCGGCTTGAGCTTGCCGTACAGCGATGCGAAGTAGGCGGGTAGCTGGGCCTCGCCGATGTGCTCGGTCAGACCGATCGAGGACACCGCGTCGAAGTCGGTCTCCTGCACGTCGCGGTAGTCGAGGTGGCGGACCTCGGCGAGCTCGGTGAGCCCGCGCTCGACGATCTCCTTCTGCGCCCATTCGGCCTGCGCCCGCGAGAGCGTCACGCCGAGTGCCTTGACGCCGTGTTCCTGGGCGGCGTGCATGACCATGCCGCCCCACCCGCAGCCGACGTCGAGCAGCCGCATGCCGGGCTTCAGACCGAGCTTGCGCGACACCAGCTCGAACTTCGTGCGCTGGGCGACTTCCAGGTCCGGCTGGTCGTCGGGGAACACCGCACAGGTGTAGGCCATCGAGGGGCCGAGGACCCACGAGTAGAACAGGTTCGACACGTCGTAGTGGTGCGAGATCGCCTTGGCGTCGCGCTTCTTCGAGTGCAGCCGCCCGTGCGGCCGGGCCTCCACCGGTGGGATCGGCGCGCGGTGCAGCAGGCGGTACCGCAGCAGAGTCCTGGCGAGCCGGAGCTGTTCGTTCCTCGGGATCGAGTACAGCGTGATGTCGGCCAGCTCCGTCAGCACGGCGTGCATCGGTCCGTCGACCTCCAGCGCGCCGGTCACATAGGCCCTGGCCAGACCGAGTGACCCAGGCGCCGAGGCAAGATAGGCCAGCGCCCGCGCGGAGCGGATCCGCAGGCCGAGCTCAGCATCGGGCGGGCCCACCGCGCTGCCGTCGTAGGCCGTGATCCGGATGGATGCCTTCGGCCCGATCAACCCGTGAAACAGCTCCGCTACCCGCATCGTTCTCACCGCTCCCGTACGCACTTATCGTAAAGATCCGGTAACCGGCCACCCGGGTCATAACTCTTCTTCAGTTCCGTATATGCCGGTCCGTTGTAGTTCTGCCAGAACTCCTCAACCGTGTAGTAGGAATCCGAGTACAACGACTTGTGCCCGTCGAGGTCCGCGACCAGCTCCTCGATCCGACGGTTGTGGGTTCCCATCGGCTGGCCCTCGCCGAGCGCCACCGCCGACCAGAACCCGACGTTGACGTACAGCCGGTCGGGCTCCATGGGATAGAGCGGCCATCCGGACGGCTCGCGCAGCTTCACCGGGCACAACCACACCGGGCTGATCCCGATGTCGCGGTGGAACGCGTCGAGGAACTCGGCCAACCGCTCGACCGGCACCTCGATGTCCTGGATGACGGGCTCTTCCGGCGGCAGCCCCTGCCAGCCTCGGACGCGGCCGCTGAAGCCACGACGCCGGTCGAGCGCCACCAGCTTGCGGTAGACGTCCGAGCGCCGGTAGCGGTCGGGCCAGAGCCTGCGGATCACCGGGTGCTGCGCCCCGAGCGCCCGCGAGCACCAGAACCAGTCGGTGTCCCAGCGCCAGATGTAGTCGCGGGTGGTGAGCACGTCCTCGCGAAGCCGCTGGATGGACCGGTAGTAGATCTGCTGGCCGGTGTAGTCACTGGCGGCCCGGCCACCCGGTGCCTCGTCGGTAAACCGGCCGAGGGTCAGGTACTGCTCGCCCGCGTCGAAGACGGTGCCGTCGATGAAGTCGATCGGGGTGCCCTCGTAGCTGCCGTCCCGGCAGATCGTGGCGATCGCCTCGGCGCAGCTCGCCGCGTCGGGGAACGGCAGGTGCCGCAGCGCCACGTACCGCTTGACCGGCTGCAGCTCGACGGTCAGCGACACGGCGTAGCCGAGTGTCCCGTATGAGTTCGGCAGGCCCCGGAACAGGTCGGCGTGCTCGTTGTCCCGCGTCGCGGTGATCAACCGGCCGTCGCCGGTCAGCACCTCGATCTCGATCACCGACTCGTGCGCGAGCCCGTTGGCGAACGACGAGGACTCGATACCGAGCCCGGCGAGGGCCCCACCGACGGTGATGGTCTTCAGCTGTGGAACCACCATCGGCATCAACCCGTGCGCCAACGTCGCGTCGACGAAGCGTTCATAGGTGGTCATGCCCTGGACCTTCGCGGTCCGGGCGACCGGGTCGACCTCCAGCACCTGGTCCAACGCACCCACGTCCAACCTCGCGATCCGCGCTCCGTCGGAACGGAACCGGAAGAGGTTGGACGTGGGCTTCGCCAACCGGACTCGCTGCCCTTCGGGCACCCGCGCGTAGCGGGCTCGTAGATCGGCGGCGGCCGCCTGATGCACCGTCATCGCACTCACACAGCTGACGCTAATTGCTGAAGGCATCAGATGCATAGTCTTTCTAACGATCTCGTCGGGCACTGTTGGTCACTACTAACTTGTCGGGCGAATCCCACTGTCCAAACAGGGGACAGAGGTGTATCAGACGTGTGCGACGACCTGGTCGTAGCTCAGCCGGGGCAGTCGGTCGAACCAGGCGTTCTCGCCGGGGTGTCCGATGTTGATCACCTGGATGGTCTTCCAGCGGCCGTCGCCGAAGAACTCCTTGTCGATGCCGTCGCCGTCGAAACCGAGCATCGGGCCCGCCGCGAGCCCGGCGGCGCGCACCCCGAGGATGAAGTAGCCGGACTGCAGGATCGCGTTGTAGCGCGCGTGGTCCGTGCTGGCCTGCTCGTTGGACTCGAAGTACTGCGCCATCTCCGGCTTGATCGGGAAGACGGTCGGGATGTGCTCGTAGAAGCGCTGGTCAGCGGCCAGGACGGCGACGACGGGGGCAGCCTCGGTCTTGGCCTTGTTCCCGTCGGCCATGTGCGCGACGAGCCGCTCGCGGGCCTCTCCCTTGCTCACGAACAGCACCCGCAACGTCTGGGTGTTGGCCGACGTGGGTGCCCACTTGGTCAGCTCGTAGATCGCCCGCAGCTGCTCCTCGGTCACCGGCTCGTCGGTGAACGAGTTCGCCGTGCGCGCTTCGGTGAACAGCAGCTTGCGCGCCTCGGGGTCGAGCGCGAGCAGTTCTGCGTAGTCGGAGGATACGTCGGTCATCGGGGCTCCTGGTCGAATCGAGCGGATCACGCGGGGGCGTCTCAACCCGAAAACTCGACCACACCCGGGAGCATTCCGCGAGGTGTCCGATACCACTCCATTGAGCGTTCAACCGATAACTTGAGAAATCCTCAGCCGGCATCCGTTGCGGCCATCGAGCACAACTGCGCCCGCACCCCCGGCCAGATTCGGGCGACGTCGTGCCCGCGATCGACGAACTCGAGCAGGATCAACCCGCGCAACGCCGCCAGTACGGTCGCCAGGAACGAGCGGAAGTCCGGTCGCGCCGCCAGCTCGGGGGCGAGCTTCTGACAGAACACCATGGTCCTGCGGGTCAGGTCGTTCTCGAAGTCCCCGAGCTCGGCGCGCAGCTCCTCGTCCGTGCGGGCGGCCAGCCACAGCTCCATCAACGCCGGGTAGATCCGGTCGGTGTGCAGCGCCCAGAGCTGGTCCAGCAGAGCGAGCTGCGCCTGTTCCAGGGTCAGCTCGGGGCTGAGCGGCTCGATCACCAACTCCGCGCCGAACCGGTTCGCCACGTGCCTCAGTGCCGCCACCACCAGCTCGGCCTTCGTGCTGAAGTGATGCGCCTGCGCTCCCCTGCTGACCCCCGCCCGCTGCACCACCGCCGCTGTGGTGAGCCCGGCGTAACCCTGCTCCAACAGGCACTCGACGCAGGCCTCGAGCAGCGCGGTCCTCGTGGTCGCCCGCCGTTCGGCCTGGGTACGACGTGGTTTGGCGGTCATGTGAGCCGATCGGCGATCTCGCTGGCCACGTCGTGTTTGTCCAGGAACTCGTCGAGATACGCCCACGTGGTGGTGCGCGACCGGCGTCCGGTCAGCACCCCGAGGTGACCGCCGGGAGCCGTCTCGAACCGCACCTCGGGCGCGCCGGTCAGCAGCTCCGTGCCCCTGCGGACCGCGCGCAGCGGCGCGATCACGTCGTTCTCCCCCGCGACCACCAGCACCGGCACCCGTACGTCGGCGAGGTCGATCCGGCGACGCCCCAGGTCGAGTCCGCCGTCGGCGAGGTCGTTGGACCGCAGCATCAGGTGATAGATCTGGCCGAAGGTGCGACCGGGATAGCCGTGCATGTGGTCCATCAGGTAGTCGACGGCCTCGATCTGCTCCAGCACGTCCCGATCGTCGAGCTGCGACAGCACGGTCAGCGGCTTCGTCAGGTACTTGTCCACGGTCGAGAGCTGGAACGCCCACTTGACCACAGGGGCGGGCACGCTGCCGAGCGCCTGGTAGATCGACGACACGACCCGGCCGCCGGTGATCGCCGCGAGCGGACGCAGCGGCGCCACCAGAGGCACCGACCCGACGTCGAACGGGCTGGCGATCGCGGTCACCGAGCCAACCGGGAGGTTGTCCCGGTCCGCGCAGGTGAGCAGCGAGAACAGCCCACCCAGACACCAGCCGACCAGCTGGACCGGCGCGCCGCCCACGTGCTCGCTGACCCGGTGCGTCGCCCGGGGCACGACGTTCTCCACCCAGAACTCGATGCCCAGCCCTCGTTCGGAGAACGAGATGGGGCCGTAGTCCACGAGGTACACGTCGCGGCCGGTGCCCAGCAGGTGCTCGACGAGGCTGCATCCCCTGCGCAGGTCGTAGGCGAAATCGGGCGCACCCAGCGGCGGGATGAGCAGCACCGGCAGCCCACCGGGCTCGCTCCCGTCCTCGGGCAGGTAGCGGTAGACCGTCGCGTTGGGCGCGTAGTCGATCACTTCCCGAGGCATTCGCCGCAGGTCGGCGAGATGGCCGGCCACGGCTCGGTCCCGCACGTTGGCGGCGGCGCTCAGGAAATCCATGCCCGGATGTTACCGGCAGCTGCGCATGTATGTGACACTCGGCGTATGGAGCGGAACATCTTCGACGATGACCACAAGGCTTTCCGTGAGCTCGCGCGCACGTTCATCGAGCGCGAGATCGAGCCGCATCACGAGCAGTGGGAAGAGGACGGTCAGGTCAGCCGCGAGGTGTGGCTGGCAGCGGGCAAGGCGGGCCTGCTCGGCACCGACGTGCCGGAGGAGTTCGGCGGCGGCGGGGTCGAGGACTACCGCTACAACGCGATCATCACCGAGGAGCTGGTGCGCGCCGGCGCCAGCGGTCTCGGCTTCCCGCTGCAGAACGACGTCGTCGCGCCCTACCTGCTGCGGCTGGCCAACGACGAGCAGAAGCGCCGCTGGCTGCCCGGGTTCTGCTCCGGCGAGACCATCACCGCGATCGCGATGACCGAGCCGGGCACCGGCAGCGACCTGCAGGGCATCCAGACCACCGCGGTCCGCGACGGCGACGACTTCATCCTCAACGGCGCGAAGACGTTCATCACCAACGGCATCATGTCCGACCTGGTCATCGTGGTCGCCAAGACCGACCCGGACGCGGGCAGCAAGGGCTTCAGCCTGCTGGTCGTCGAGCGCGACATGCCCGGCTTCGAGCGCGGCCGCCGGCTGAAGAAGGTCGGGCTCAAGGCACAGGACACCGCCGAGCTGTTCTTCACCGACGTCCGAGTGCCCGCCGCGAACGTGCTGGGTGAGCTGGGCAGCGGCTTCATCTACCTGATGCAGAACCTGCCCCAGGAGCGACTGTCGATCGCGGTCGGCAGCGCGGCCGGCGTCGAGCAGGCGCTTGCGGTGACCGCCCAGTACACGAAGGACCGGCACGCGTTCGGCAAGCCGATCGGCGCTTTCCAGAACACCCGCTTCGAGCTGGCCGAGATCGCCACCGAGGCACAGATCGCCCGCGTGTTCGTGGACCGCTGCCTGACCGAGCACGTCGCGGGCAACCTGTCGGTCACCGACGCGGCGATGGCCAAGTGGTGGACCTCGGACCTGCTCAAGCGCACCGTCGACCGGTGTGTGCAGCTGCACGGCGGCTACGGCTACATGCTGGAGTACCCGATCGCCAAGGCGTTCCTCGACGCGCGTGTCCAGTCCATCTTCGGCGGCACGAATGAGATCATGAAGGAGATCGTGGGTCGTAGTCTGTTCGCCTGAGGAGGCGCGCGAGCGTGAAGCCGAACCGCCTGGTGGTCGCCCTCCTGCTCGCGCTCACCTCGGTGGTGGTGACCACCGCGTGCGCGGATGCGTCACCACCCGCCGAGGCGCTCGGTCCCTACGCGGCACACATCGGTCCGGTGGACGCGCAGCGGCTCGGCGCGAGCTGGCGGCCCGGCTGCCCGCTCGGGCCGGACCGGCTCCGGCTGGTGAGTCTGCGCTACGTCGGCTTCGACGGCCGCGAGCACCAGGGCGAGCTCGTGGTCGCCGACTCGGTGGCCCAGGAGACCGCGGACATATTCGGTGAGCTCTACGCCGCGCGGTTCCCGATCGAGCGGATGGAGACCGTCGACCACTACGGCGGCGACGACGACCGCTCCATGGCGGCGAACAACACCTCGGCGTTCAACTGCCGCCCGATCACCGGCGGCACCCAGTGGTCGAACCACTCCTACGGCACCGCGATCGACATCAACACGCTGCGCAACCCGTACGTCGCCGCGTCCGGAGCGGTGTCCCCGCCGGAGGGGAAGCCGTTCACGGACCGGACGCGAACCGATCCCGGAGTGATCCACGCCGGCGACACGACCGTGCGTTCGTTCACCAGCCGTGGGTGGACCTGGGGCGGCACCTGGACATCGCCGATCGACTACCAGCACTTCGAGAAGGGCGCCCGCGCGAGGTGAACGGCCTCAGCGGGTGAGGCCGGCGCAGGTGCGGTCGGCCGTGTCCAGCGCCGAGGCCAGGCGGGTGGGGTCCAGCTTCACCGGTGTCTGCGCCAGGTCGGCTCCGGCCGGGAGGCCGGCCTGCCCCTGCGCGTCCAGGTCGTCGAGCGAGGCCACGACCTCGCGCATCGCGCCCGCCACCGCCGGATCCGGCGCGGCCGAAGCCCGCTGAGCGGCATCTCGGGCGGACAGTTCGATCAGCGCGACGAACGGCACCAGCACCGGCTGGGCGCGCATCGCGTCGATCGGTGTCCTGGCGCCACGCGCGGCGTGCGTATAGGTCTGGCAGAACGGCGCGTTGGCCGCCGCACGCGCGGCGGCGTCCTGGCCCGGCGGCGGCGAGGAGCAGCCCGCGAGCCCCAGTCCCGCCACCAGACAGGTCCGCAACAGGATCGAACTCGGGGTGGCCATCGGCCGCAGACTACTGTCCGTGCGCGGCGGTGTGATGCACCGGACACTCCCGTGGTGAGATGACCGCGCCACCGACCCGAGCCGTGCGAGGTGATTTCGGTCGAGACCTGGGCGCCGAACAGCCCTGCCGCCGGCACCGACCATCTCGTGCTGGCGGCGGCCGCTCGCGGGGACCGCGCCGCCTTCGACCTGCTCGTCCACCGCCACACGCCGAGGATGTACCGGGTGGCGCTGCGCATCGTGGGTGAGCCGGCGGACGCGGAGGACGCCGTCCAGGACGCGTGGATCGCCGCGTGGCGGGCGTTGCCTCGCTACCGGGGCGACGCCGCGCCCGCCACCTGGTTGTATCGGGTGGTCACCAACGCGGCACTGGGCACGCTGCGCAAACGCAAACCGACCGCCACGCTGGACGGGATCGCCGACGGCGAGCGGATGATCGACCCGGCGCCCGGCCCGGAAACCGCGGCGGTGAGCGCCGACGACGCGGCGAGAGTGCACCGGGCGCTGAACACTCTGGAGCCTTCGCAACGGGTCGCGCTGGTCCTGCGGGAGTTCGAGGGCCTGTCCTACGAGGAGGTGGCAACGGTGCTCGAAACCACCGTGGCAGCGGTTCGATCACGTCTGCACCGAGGACGGGCCGCGTTACTCACCGCACTGGCTTCGGACGAATCGGGATGGGGGCCGAGATGAGTCCCGTGGACATCGATCCGGTGCTCGCCTGCGGCCGGTCGGCCGGCTACCTGCGTGACCTGGTCGCCGACGAGGCCACCGACGGACCGGAGGCGGCACGAACCCATGCGGCCCCTGGGGACCTGGAGCACCTGGACGGCTGCCCGTACTGCGCCGAGCAGCTCGCGCTCCTGCGCAGCCAGTGGACCCTCGTGCAACGGACCGCCGCCGCCCAGGTGCCGGTGCCGAACGAGTTGATCTCCCGCACGCTGGCCACGGTCAACGCGCTGCGCGGCCAGCAGTCGGGCGACCACGTCGAGATCGACCAGCACGGCGGTCAGCTACGCGTCCGCGACCGGGTCATCGTGCTGCTGGCCAGGGCACTGGCGCACGATCTGCTCGTCGAGCAGGCCAACGGTCAGGCGCGGGTACTGGCGGTCAGGGGCGACCACGACGCGTTGACCGTCGAGATCGCGTTGCCGTACGGCACTCCGATCCGTGTGCTGGCCGAGCGGCTGCGTCTCCAGCTGATCGACGCCCTCGGCGTGCAACTGGGGCCGGCGGCGCCGGCCGTCTCGGTGCACGTCGCTGACCTGCCACGTTCCACGATCGGGTGACATCGCGAGATCATTCGCCGACTCCGGGCATCTGACCTCATGACAGCGTTGATCGCCGGTGGGAACACCGGGCGGCCGCTGCCCGAGGACGATCCAGCTCAGGAGGAGAACCCACATGGCCGAGAGCCCGCAGACCAAGACCCCTGGCACGGTACCGAGCCGTCTCGCCGAGGACACGAGCCTGGGCAAGACCACCATCGCCGCATCGGTGGTGCAGAAGATCGCCGGTATCGCGGCCCGTGAGATCGCCGGCGTGCACTCCATGGGCGGCGGGGTCTCCCGCGCCTTCGGCGCACTGCGTGAGCGCATTCCGGGCGGAACCGGAACGACCAACCTGGCGGGCGTCGCCGTCGAGGTCGGTGAGAAGCAGGCCGCCATCGACCTGGACATCGTCGTGGAGTACGGCGCCTCCATCGTCGAGCTGGCCCGGGCCGTCCGGCGCAACGTGATCGGTGCCGTCGAGCGGATGACCGGGCTCGAGGTCATCGAGGTCAACATCGCGGTCAACGACATCCACCTCCCGACCGAGGACAACGAGCAGGTCGCCGAGATCACGCCGACGGTGCCGTCCTCCCGGGTCGAATGACCGATCCCGAGGCGGTGCTCGCGCAGCGGATCGCGGTGGCCGTCCTCGCCCACCCCTCGGTGGTGCGCCTGGACAGTGGCCCGCTCAACGCCATCGCCACCTTCCTGCCGGACGAGCGCCTCGCCGGGGTCCACGTCGCCGAGGGGATCGAGGTCGGCGTCGTGCTCGGCATGGCGCGCCCGCTTCCCCAGGTCGTCGAGGAGCTGCGCCTCCAGGTGTCGGCCCTCGCCGGAGGCGCTGCCGTGGACGTCACCGTGGCCGGTATCGAATGACCGGGCCGGACCGGATCGCACTCAGGTCGGCGGTCCGGGCGTTCGTCCGCACTCACCATCCGGACGTGGGTGGTGATCCACAGGTGTTCACCGCCGGGCTACGCAGACTGCGTGAGTCCGGTGGTGGCGCCGCCGGGTTCGTCGCCGACGACGACCCTCGGCTGAACGTCCCGGTGACCATCGTGACCACGAGGTCCAGGGCACTGACCTGGCTCATCAGACTGGGCAGACGGATCCGGCTCCGGCTCACCCACGCGGCCAAACGCCGGACCGACAAGAGGAGCAACCCCAGATGAATGCGTCCCGGACCGGCCTGCTGGCCGGTCTCCTACTCGGTATCGCCGCCGCCGTCGGCGGGTTCATCGGCTTCCTGATCGCGCTCGTGCTGGGTGCGATCGGCCTGATCGTCGGCCGTGTGCTGGACGGCGAGCTGGACATCAACGCGGTCATCGGGCGAGGTCGAGACCGATGACGATCACCCCGGAGCTGACCGCTCCGCCGGGAACCGAACCCGCTGAACGCGGCCGGCTCGACATCAGCCCCACGGTACTACGCAAGATCGTCGAGCACGCCGTCGACGGCGCACCGGGAACACTTCCCGGCACCCGCAAGGTGGCGGGCGTCGGGGTCGGCCAGACCGGCAGCACCGCGAAGGTCGCGGTCGGCGACGATCTCGTCGACATCAAGCTCGACCTGGTGGTCCGATACCCCGGCTCGGTACCGAAAGTCATCGAGCAGCTGCGGGAACGAGTCATCGCCGAGGTGGACCGGATCACCGGCCACCGGGTGCGCATGTTCGACGTGACCGTGTCCGGGCTGCACCGCGAGCAGACCTCGCGCCTGATCTGAGTGGAGTACGACGATGCGAGTTCTGCTGCGGGTGCTCTCGCCGCTGCTCGGGCTGGTGGTCGCGGCGGCCGGCGCGATGCTGGCGGTCGAGGTGGTAGCCGCGTGGCTGCTCGGCGACCGTCCCGGCTACACCGGTCTGCTGCTGCCCTGGGGCACCTGGCGGGCCGTTCTGGAACAGATCACCTGGCGCAGCGTGCTGATGATCGGCTGCAGCGTGGCCGTCGCCGTGATCGGGCTTCTGCTGCTGCTCGTCGCGGGCACCGCCCGGCGACGGGACATCGCGCTGACCGACCCCGCTGACGAGATCTCGGTGACCGCGTCGCCGAAGGTGCTCGCCCGGCTGGTCGGGCAGCGGGTGCGCTCGACCGACGACATCACCGCGGCCTCGGTCATCGCCTCCGCACGGTCGGTGCGGGTGCAGGCGATCGGTCGGGGCGAACGTCCCTCCTCGTTGCGTCCCTCGGTGCGCACCAGGGTGGACGAGCTGCTCGACGATCTGCCGCTGGCACGCCGGCCCAAGGTGTCGGTGTCGGTGCGGGCCGAGCGGGGTCTGCGATGAGCCGCCGGTCACGCCGCGCCCTCGCCCGCTCCGCTCGCGCGGAACGGTCGCTCCTGGCCCTGCTGGGGATCGTCCTCCTCGCACTCGGGGTCTTCGGTGCCCTGGTCGGGTTCGGGGTCTTCGGCGACGGCCGATCCAGCCGGCCGGTGGTCGACCCCCTCGCTGTCGGTTTCCTGCACGACAACGCTCTCGTCGCCTCCGTGGCCGCGATCGTGCTCGGGGTCGTGCTGGTCGTTCTCGGGCTGACGTGGGTCGCGCGGACGCTTCGTCCTGAGCGGCGGCCCGATCTTGTGCTCAGCTCCGGTGAGGCCTCTTCGCTGCGGGTCACGGCTGGGGCAGCGGCCTCGGCGGTGAAGGACGATGCCGAGCGGCTCGACGGGGTCACCCGGGCTTCCGCCCGGTTGGTCGGTCGGCCTTCCGCTCCGGCTCTTCGAATGACGTTGTGGCTGACCGATGGGGCTGATGTTCGTACCGTGTGGCGGGATCTCGAGGAGTCGGTGCTGTCTCGGGTTCGGTCCTCGTTGGGGATTTCTTCCTTGCCTACCGCTATTCGGCTGGAGCTTGATCGGGTGGCTTCTCGGTCTCGGGTCAGCTAGGTCTTCTCTGTTCCGGCTGGCCTCCGGGGCGTCATCCCCGCTGGCTTCTGGGGTGTCATCCCCGCTGGCTCGACAGTGTCTTGGCGTGGCCGCCCGCTCTCAACCCCCGGCTTCGCCGGCCTCGCGCGGGTTCTTGGTTGCGCTGCCTCGGGGGCGAGGTTTCAGGGTTGACAGCGGGCGGCCACGCCAAGTGCTGGCCAGGATCGCGGGGATGGGGGTGGTGTGCGTTGCCGCCGTAGGCGCTGTGCGCGGCCTGCTTCGTGTTGTGGCTTGCTGGCCTGGATATATCACCCTTTTTGGCCTAGTCTCTGGCGCCGGTTTTTGTCGGGGGGCGCCCGTAGCGTCTGGGTTATGGCAGCGGCTGGTGTGGTTCCGGAGGGGTTGGCGTCGATGGCGCCAGGCCCGGAACTCGCCGCTGCCCTGGCCCGGATCGACCGGGTCTCGGTGTCCAACGGTGACCTCGTGGAGGTGCTGAAAGCTCGGTATCGCCTGCAGGCCCATGTGGCTGCCCAGCTCGCCGCGGACATCGCGGCGTTGGGTGGGCGTGACCCCGAAGCCGATCCGCGTGAGATCGCGTTGGTGGCTGAGCCGGGTCGGTATGTGGCTGATGAGTTGCGGGTGGCGTTGTCCTGGACCCGGCGTAAGTCGGATGCGGAGCTGGAGTTTTCCTGGCTGCTGCTCTCGCGCCTGCCGTTGGTGTTCGATGCCTTGGATTCGGGGTGGATCGATCTGCCCAAAGCTCGCATCTTCGCCACCTACCTGGCCGATCTACCCGACGCCCAGCGCACCGAAATCTGTCAGGCGGTGTTGCCCAAGACTCCGCCGTGGACGACCGGGAAGCTGGCCGCGAATCTGCGCAAGCTGGTCATCGGCTCCGATCCCGACCGTGCCCAGGACCTGTATGAGAAGGCCTTCGAGCGCCGCTCGGTGGTCGGCTACCTGAACGAGGACGGCACCGCCACCCTCTCCGCCTCGGGTATCGCCCCGGAGGACATGGCCGCCGCCTGCACCAGAGTCAACGCCCTGGCCCGCGCGATCAAACGGGCTGGGCATCCGGACAGGGTGGATCAGATTCGCGCGGACGTGTTCTGCGGCCTACTCGACGGCACCCTGCACGGTCTAGATCGCGCAGGGATCGTCGCCCACTTCCGGGGTGAGGCATCGGCGGGAAAGCCCCAAGGGATCGAGATCCGCGCCGAACTCGCCACCCTGCTCAACCTCAGCGAACGTCCAGGCGAGCTACCCGGCTGGGGACCCATCCTCGCCGCTAACACCCGCCGGACCGTTCTCCAGCAACGGGGCGGGTCGTGGACTTTCGCCGTCTGCGACGAACACGGCTACCTCCTGGTGCCCGGTGTGCTGCGCTCCCGCCCGACCCACGCCACCCGAGGGCGTGCCGGTGGCGCGGTCGAGCTGCAGCTCACCGCCGGCTTGTTGGCGGAACTGGTGAAGAACCCGCCGCCGGGATGGGAACGGGTGATCGCCGACATCGCCGCCCAAGTCGCCGCCTGGCCACAGACCCGAACGTCCATCAACTCCCGTCCCGGGCGCCGCTTCCCGGTCAGCGCACTCCGGCTCTACAGCCAGAGCCGCGACCGCGGCTGCCTCGGCCCAGGCTGTCGCCGCCCCGCACGGGAATCGGAGTTCGACCACACCATCGACTTCCACCACGGCGGCCCCACCACCGACACCAACGGCGGCCAACTCTGCGCCCACGACCACGACCTCAAAACCCGAGGCCGATGGCGCCTCCAACAACCCACACCAGGCCAGTTCCGGTGGACCAGCCCATTCGGCCAGACCCACCACACCCGGGGCGACCCGATCATCACCCCACCACCCTCCACACCGGGCGATGATCCACCGCCCTTCTGACCTGATTCGGCTTCAGGGCCGCCGGGCTTACCGAATTCTCACCCTCCGCCTAGCACCCTGTACCTTGCGGCGCATTCGGCGTCGCTCGACATTCCGGGAGACAGGCGTGCGCATTGCTGGTCGGCGACCTGGGCCGGCCGTGCTGGCGGTCGGTCTCGCCCTGGTCGCCGTGCTGGTGAGTTCCTGTGCCGTCGGGCCGTCCAGCCGTCCGCCGGTCGCGGTTCGGGGCGCGAGCGCGGTCGACGGGGCGCCCGAGGCGCCGCCGCCTCCGCCACCCGCGCACGGGCCGACGCTGCCCGTTCCGGACGTCGGGAACGCCGACGAGGCGGGGTTCCTGGACTGCACGGAGGACATCCAGCCGGTGCTGCCGGTGCCGGTCCCGGCGGATCGGGCGCTGCGCTACGAATGTTCCGACGTTCCGGTCGACTCGGACTACTCGATCGGCAGACGGCGGCAGTCCTCGATCGGGCTCATGCGGGTGTCGCTGAGCGACCAGCCGCCGGACGCCAGGCCCCCACTGCTGGTGCTGGGCGACAGCGACGGGGAGACCGGGACGCTGCGTGCCGCGCGTCTCGCCGCGCAGGTCCCGTTGTCGGTCCTGCAGCATTTCACCCTCGTCGGGATGGACCGTCGGGGCGAAGGCACCAGCCGGCTGGACTGCGCACCGCCCGATACCCGCAGTGAGCTGGTCGACGCCGACCTCACCGGCACCGGTCAGGCCGGGGTCGACATGCTGCTGGAAGAGGCACGCAAGGCCGTCCAGGAGTGCAGCCTCACCGAAGGCGACACACTGACCAAGTACGACACCGCGGACACCGCCGGTGACATCGAGCATGCGCGACAGCTGCTCGGGGTGCGGACCCTCGGCGGGATCGGGCTCGGCGACGGTGCCAGGGCGATGGCGGTCTGGGCGCAGCAGTCCCCGGCCTCGGTCGGCAGGCTCGTGCTGGACTCGCCGCCCGACCCGACCCAGGACGCCATCGGGGCGACCGATGCTCGGGCGTCGGCGTCCGAAGCGACGTTCGACGCGTTCGCCAGGGACTGTCAGTCCCGCGCCAACTGTCCGCTCGGCACCGACGCCAGAGCGACCCTCACCTCGCTGGCCGGTCAACTGCGAGCCCGCCCCATATCCGGTCCGGACGGGGAGCTACTCACGTCCGGGGCGATGCTGAACGCTGTGCTGATCGGGCTGGACGACCCGAGTGAGTGGCCCGATCTGGCCTCGTCGATCGGGGCGGCGCGCAACGGCGACGCCGGTGGGCTGCTGCGTCGGCTGGACCAGCTGCTCGGACTCAACGGCCGGTTCGACCTCGCGCTGGCGACCCGCTGCAACGACACCGCGCAGCGGGTCAACCCGCCGCAGCTGGCGAAGCTCATCGAGAAGTGGCAGACCGACCATCCGCTGTTCGGCTCGGTACTCGCGCAGCAGCTGCTCTACTGCTCCGCGTGGCCGGTCCCCACCGATGCCGCCAAGGAGGGGCCCGCGACCTCGGCGCCGCCCATGCTGGTGCTGGCCACCGCGCTGAGCCCCCGCGTGCCGTCGCAGGGCTACCAGCGCGCGGCCGACCAGCTGGCACCCGCGACGCTGGTGAACTGGCAGGGCGCGGGCCGGGGCGCCTACCCCCGCACCACATGCGTCACGAACGCGGTGGACAGCCTCTGGGTGCAAGGTACGGTTCCCCAGGCGAGCGTCCTCTGCCCGCCCTGATCAGGTCTTCTTCGCCCTGCTGGGCTGCACCCGCTTCGGCTCGCCCGGCATCTTCGGGTAGTCCGGTGGATAGGGCAGGTCACCCAGGTCGTCCTGGGTGTCCCGGTCGACCCACTCCAGGGCCGTCTCGAGACCGCCGGTGTGGGCGTCCATGTCCGCGTGCGGGTCGCCGCGCTCGGTGAGCAGACCGGGCACCGTGCGCAGGTCGAACTGCTCGGGATCGACGTCGGCAAGCTCGTCCCAGCGCAGCGGCAACGACACCGTGGCGTTGGGCCTGCCGCGCACCGACCAGGCGCTCGCCACCGTGCGGTCCCTCGCTGCTTGGTTGTAGTCGAGGAAGACCCGCTCGCCGCGCAGCTCCTTCCACCACTCCAGGGTCGCCTGTTCGGGCAGCCGCCGCACCACTCGCCTGCCGATCGCGATCACCGCGCGCCGGACCTCGGTGAACGTCCACTCGGGGCGGATGCGGACCAGGACGTGCACACCCCTGCCTCCCGATGTCTTGGGCCAGCCGACCAGACCTGCTTCCTCCAGGACCTCACGCAGCACCCCGGCCACGGTGACCGCGTCGTCGAAGTCGGTGCCGGGCTGCGGGTCGAGGTCGATGCGCAGCTCGTCAGGATGGTCGGTGTCGGCGCTGCGCACCGGCCACGGGTGGAAGTCCAGGGTGCCCAGGTTCGCGGCCCACGCGAGCACAGCGGGCTCGTGCGGGCACACCTCGTCGGCGGGGCGACCGCTCGGGAACGTGATGCGCGCGGTGCGGACCCACTCGGGTGCGCCCTTGGGCAGGCGCTTCTGGTAGAACGGCTCACCCTCGACCCCGTCGACGAAACGTTTCAGCGTCGTCGGCCGGTCCCCGATCGCACGCAGCAGCGGCTCGGCGACGCTCAGGTAGTACTCGACGACCTCGCGCTTCGTGATGCCACGAGCCGGGAAGTACACCTTGTCCGGGTTGGAGACCCTGACCAGCCGGTCCCCCTCCGGACCGGGCACGGTCAGCTCCACCGCCGGCGAACGCGTCGGGCTCATGAGGTCTCGCCTTCCAGGTCGCAGTGGGGCAGACGCTACCGTGAGCGCATGCCCAGCCGTGACCCCGCCGAGCCCGCCCACGGCGGCGACCCGCTCGACGACGAGCTGATCGGGCTGGACCCCGACGACCCGGAGACCCAGGCGTTCGCCGCGCACCTGGACCGGATGCACCGCGACCGCCCCAGCTTCACCGTCGAGGGCTACCTGGACGGGGTGTCGGACTTCGCCGACTCGGCCAACCGGGCGCAGGGCGGGCGCCGGCTCGGCGCGGTCGTGCTGGTGGTCCTGCTGCTCGTCGTCGCCGGATACCTGATCGTGGACGCGCTCGGGTTCGTGCTGAGCACCTGGCTCTGAGGCGCTGAAGCGTCACCGTTTCGTTCCACGACAGACCGTGCCCGAAGGTATTAGCGTGGAGGCATGAAACCAGTGACCGGGGACGCCCCCAAGGTGGTCAAGAGCGAGCAGGAATGGCGTGCGCAGCTCACCCCCGAGGAATACCACGTGCTCCGTGAGGCAGGCACGGAACGGCCGTTCATCGGCGAGTACACCGACACCAAGACCGTCGGCGTGTACTCCTGCCGGGCATGCGGCACCGAGCTGTTCCGCAGCGACACGAAGTTCGACTCGCACTGCGGCTGGCCGTCGTTCTTCACCCCGCTGGCCGGTGACGCGGTGATCGAGCGCACCGACACCTCGATGGGCATGGCCCGCACCGAGGTGCTGTGCGCCAACTGCCACAGCCACCTCGGCCACGTGTTCTCCGGTGAGGGCTACGGCACCCCCACCGACCTGCGCTACTGCATCAACAGCGTGTCCATCAAACTGGAGCCCGCGCAGGACTGAGGGTTACGGCAGGACCGCCACCAGGTCGGCGATGTCCAGCTTGGGCCCGGTGTAGAACGGAATCTCCTCGCGGACGTGGCGACGGGCGTCGGTCCCGCGCATCAGCCACATGAGGTCGACGATGCGGTGCAGCTCGTCGGCCTCGAACGCGAGGATCCACTCGTAGTCACCGAGACCGAAGCTGGCGACGGTGTTCGACCGCACGTCCGGGTGCTCCCGAGCCTTCTTGCCGTGCTCGGCGAGCATCCGGCGACGCTCCTCGTCGGGGAGCAGGTACCAGTCGTAGGAACGCACGAACGGGTAGACGCAGATGTACTTCCGGGCTTCCTCGCCGGCCAGGAAAGCCGGGATGTGGCTCTTGTTGAACTCGGCGGGCCGGTGCAGGGCGGCCTGGCTCCACACCGGCACGCTGGCCCGGCCGAGCGCGGTGTCCCTGCGCAGGTCCGCGTAGGCGGTCTGCAGCGGCTCGATGTCGGCCGCATGCCACCAGATCATGTAGTCGGCGTCGGCGCGCAGGCCGGACAGGTCGTACACACCGCGCACGACGACGCCCTTGCCCTCCAGTCCGGAGATGAACTCACCTGCCTGCTGGGCGGCGGCCGCGCGGTCCTCCCCCAGCTTGCCCGGTTCGATCCGGAACACCGACCACATGGTGTAGCGGATCGTGTCGTTGAGTGCGTTGTAGTCCAGCCGGCTCATGGCGCCCATCATCCCACTAGGAGCGGTCGGGTCCGGCGACGAGCGTCCGGAGACCGGGCTGGTGTGACGAGAGGAACGCGGCCAACCGGTCGGCGGCCGACCGGCCGGTACCGATGCAGGCCGGCACGCCCACGCCGTGCAGCATCGCGCCCGCCACCGCGAGCCCGGGGCGGCGCGCCACCGCCTGTTCGAGCTCCTCGACGAGGCGGCCGTGCCCGACCCCGTACTGCGGAAGCCCGCCGCCCCAGCGCTGCACGTGCACCTCCACCGGGGCCGCGGTGATACCGGTCAGCGTGGCCAGGTCGGTCGTGGCTCGTCCGGCCAGCTCGTCGTCGGGCACCCGCAGCGTCTCGGCATCGCCGGCCCGGCCGAGCGAGGCACGCAGCCGGATCAGGCCGTCCGTCGCGTCCGGGGCGAGGTGCGGCCACTTGCGGGCGGAGTGGGTGAAGGCCTTGACCCCGAGCGGTTCGTCAGCGGCGACGAGCACCCCGGAGGTCATCGGCAGCGTCGCCGCGTCCTCGGCCCGGAATGCCAGCGCGACGACGACCGGTGATGCCAGCTCGACCTCACCGGCAGCACGGGCACCTTCGGGCGCAGCTCCGGCCAGCAGCCTGCGCAGCGCGGGCGCGGGTACCGCGAGCAGGACCGCGTCGACGTCCAACGCTTCGGACATCGGTCCTGAGCTGCTCGCCGAGCCGATCTCCAGCCGCCACCCTGTGGCGGTCTCGGTGAGCTCACGGACCGGCAGGCCGAGTCTGACCTCGGCATCGGCGGCTGCCAGCAACGCTTCGACCAGGACCCGGTAGCCGCCCCGGACAGCGCCGAACACGGGCGAGGGAGCCCCGGTCGACGGCACCGGAGGAAGTAGCCGGTCCGCGGCCGCGGTAAGCGACGGGGCACCGGCGTCGAGCGCGGCCGCGAGAGTGGGGATCGTGGCGCGCAGCCCGAGTCGGTCGACCCGGCCCGCGTAGACCCCACCGAGCAGTGGATCGACGAGCCTCTCGGTCAGCTCGTCGCCGAACCTGTCCCGCAGCAGCCCGCCCAGTGCGACGTCCCCGCCGGCCGACCAGTGCAGCGGCCTCGTGGCCTCGCCCGCCACCCGGTCCAGCCCTTCGGCGGACAGGAGATCGTCGAGCCTGCTGCCGGTACCGGGGATGCCCAGCAAGGTCCTCGCCGGCAGCCCGGTGGTGTGGCCGGCCGCACGCACGCTCGCCGAGACCGGCGCGGGATGCACGAGAGTCTCGGTCAGAGCCAGCTCACGCAGGAGCGCGGGTACCTCTGGCCGACGTGCGAGGAAGGCCTCGGCGCCGACGTCCATCGGGACACCCGCGAGGTCGATGGTGCGCAGGACACCGCCCAGCCGGTTCGACTGCTCGACGAGCGTGATCCGGGCATCCGGTCCGAGCACCGCGCGAAGCCGATGCGCGCCGGCGAGCCCGGAGATTCCGCCCCCGACCACGGCGACATGCGGCGGTCGAGGACGACTCACAACGAGTGCACCAGCTCCACGAGCCGGGTCAGGACGTCGGGATCGGTCTCCGGCAGCACGCCGTGGCCCAGGTTGAACACGTGCCCTTCGGCGGCCTTGCCCTCCGCGAGGATGCGCCGGGCCTCGACCTCCACCGCGTCGGAACCGGCGAACAGCACCGCGGGATCCAGGTTGCCCTGCACCGCGTGGCCGGGGCCGATCCGTCGAGCGGCGACGTCGAGCGGAATCCGCCAGTCGACACCCACCACGTCCGCGCCAGCCTCGGCCATGGCGCCGAGCAGCTCGCCGGTGCCCACCCCGAAGTGAATCCGGGGTAGCCCGCAGTCCGCGAGACCGGCGAGCACCGCCGCCGAGTGCGGCAGGACGTAACGGCGGTAGTCGCGCTCGGACAGTGCTCCGGCCCACGAGTCGAACAGCTGCACCGCATCCACTCCGGCGGCCACCTGTTCACGCAGGAAGGAGAGGGCCAGCTCGGCCAGATGACCCAGCAACGCGTGCCAGGTATCCGGGTCGGAGTACATGAGAGCCTTGGTGCGCTCGTGATTGCGACTCGGGCCGCCCTCCACGAGGTACGAGGCGAGAGTGAACGGCGCACCGGCGAAACCGATCAGCGGCGTGCCCTCGGCCCCGGTGCCCAGCTCCGCAGTCAGCAGGCGAACGGCCTCCGCGATCGGCGCGACCGCCTCCGGGCTCAGCGTCGGCAACGCGGCGACGTCGGCGGCGGTCCGCACCGGGGACTCGACCACCGGTCCGGTGCCGGCCACGATGTCGACGCCGATGCCCGCCGCACGCAGCGGAACCACGATGTCGCTGTAGAGGATCGCGGCGTCCACATTGTGGCGACGGACCGGCTGCAGTGTTATCTCGCAGACCAGATCAGGAGTGAAACAGGCTTCGAGCATGGCGGTGTTGCGCCGGACCGCGTGGTACTCCGGCAACGAACGCCCGGCCTGGCGCATGAACCACACCGGCTGCCGGGATGGGCGCTCGCCCCGGGCGGCCGCGAGGAAGGGGGCTCCCGCGAGGTCTCGTCGCTGGCCGTGAACCGGGTCTAGGCCGGTGGCGGTGGTTATGTTCGACATGACCAGGTCATCCTCGCATGCTCGGCGGCGCGCCTGACGCCTGAGGTGGCACCGGACACCTACTCTCGCTCGACGTGAGTCCGCCAATATTCCGCCAGGCAGTGGACGCGCTGCGGGCCGTCCAGCCCAGGTCGGAGCTCCGACTGGTGGACATCGACCCGCCGCGTCGCCTCGCTCCGCACAGCTTCGCCATGGGCGTCGAGCTCGCCGAGGACGCTGTCACCTCGGGTCCGAGTGACGCCGAGGTCGACGTGACCGGTCGTCTCGTCCTGCTCCACGACCCCGAGGCCCGGGACGCCTGGTCGGGCACCTTCCGGATGGTCTGTTACCTGCGTGCACCGCTGGACGTCGAGCAGGGCGACGACCCCTTGCTGCTCGCCGTGGGCTGGTCCTGGCTGACCGACGCGCTGGACACCTGCCGGGCCGGGTATGCCGCACTGGGCGGCACGGTCACCCGCACCTGCTCCGCACGGTTCGGCGACATCCCCGGTCCGACCCGCAGTGACGACGTCGAACTCAGGGCGTCCTGGACCCCGACCGATCAAGAGTTCGGTCATCACGCCGAGGCTTTCTACCGGCTCGTGACCCACGCGATCGGGTTACCAGAGGTTGGCGTATCTTTGATGACGGAACGTCACAGTTGAGCCCGGACTCAACGCTCCCCACGGGCTCAAACGGTGCCGTTTTGACAAGAAGTCACTCTCTGAAGTCAATACGATCACCCGAACGAGTGACAAGAGTCGACCAACGCCGTAGATCTCGTATGAAAAAGTTTCGCCGAACGCGCGCGGTTAGGCCGCTTGGGGGCTACCCTGCGTCCACGACACCTCCTCGGACGCGCGGCCTACACAGCCGATCGGACGAGGTCCCGGTGCCGGTCGGGGGGCACGACCGACTCCAGGGAGGTAAGTGACGTGGCTGTAGTCGGCCAAGGCACGCCTGTCCGCACCGTAGGTGCTGGCTCCGTGCTGCCGCCCGCCATGGTCCCGCATCCGCGGGAAGAGCTGTTCACGGTGTTGGTGGTCGATGACCACCCGCTGTTGCGCGAGGCGATCTCGGCGCGACTGCGCACCATGGGCGCAGGCACGGTGCATGAGGCTGCTTCAGTGGCCGAAGCCCGAGCACGAGCACAGGCCAGCGGTCCTTGCGACCTCGCGGTACTGGATCTGGGGCTGCCTGACGGCAGCGGCCTTGACCTGGTCACCGAGTTGCGGTCACAAGGGTGGAACCGCCTGGTGGTGCTCGCCTCATCAGATGATCCGTATGCGGTGCGTTCGGCCTTCCAGGCCGGTGCGCAGGCATATCTACTGAAGTCGGCATCGGCGGCGATAGTCACCGACGGCGTGAAGCGAGTGCTCGACGGCGGCGTCTACGCCGACCCGACGGTTGCTCCGCTGCTCGCCACGGGCACCCGCGTCCCCGGTACGGACAACACCCCTCGGGAGCTGTCCGCACGCGAGGTCGAGGTACTGCAGCTCGTCGCCGACGGGCAGTCCAACAAAGAGATCGGCGAAGCGCTGAACCTCTCCGCGTTGACGGTCAAGAGCCACCTGTCCCGGATCGGGCGCAAGCTCGGCACGGGAGACCGAGCGCAAATGGTGGCGCTGGCCATGCGTGCAGGGGTCATCCGCTGAGCTCGCCACGCATCGCGCCTCCTCGAGACGACTCTGTCCTCTCCGAGGAGGCGCCGGTGAGCGAACCGGTGCCGCTCCTGGCACCGGCCGACGGGCTCCCCGATGTCATCCGAACCGGCGCCGCCCTGCGCTCCGTCGCCGAGTCCTTCGCCGCCGGCGACGGACCGGTGGCGGTCGACGCCGAGCGCGCGTCCGGTTTCCGGTACTCGTCCCGCGCCTACCTGGTGCAACTTCGCCGGGCAGGCGCGGGCAGTGCCCTGATCGATCCGATCCCGGTAGCGGACCAGTTCGGTCCGCTCGCCGCCGCGCTGGACGGCCCCGAGTGGGTGTTGCACGCCGCGTCCCAGGACCTGGCGTGCCTCGCCGAGCTCGGGTTGCGTCCCGCGCGGCTGTTCGACACGGAGCTGGCCGGCCGGCTGGCCGGGCTGCCCCGGGTCGGGCTCGGTCCGATGGTCGAGCAGCTGCTGGGCCTACGACTGGAGAAGGGACACGGCGCGGCCGACTGGTCGACCCGTCCCCTCCCCGAGGACTGGCTGGTCTACGCCGCGCTCGACGTCGAGGTGTTGATCGAGCTGCGCAACCTGCTCGACGACATGCTCACCGAGCAGGGCAAACGTGAATGGGCCTCGCAGGAGTTCGAAGCGGTCCGCACCGCGCCCCCTCCCCCGCCGAGGATCGACCCGTGGCGCCGCACCTCCGGCATCCACCGGGTCCGCAAACCACGCCAGCTGGCGGCCGTCCGTGAGCTGTGGCTGGCCCGCGACTCACTGGCCACCCAGCGCGACATCGCGCCCGGCCGGGTGCTGCCGGACTCCGCGATCGTGGAAGCCTCGGTCACGGCCCCCAGTTCGGCAGCCGAGCTGTCCGGACTGCCGGTGTTCCGAGGCCGAGCCCAACGCCGGTTGTCCGCCTACTGGTGGACGGCGCTGCGCAAGGCCGCCGAGCTGCCCAACGCCGAGCTACCGCCCGCCACGCTCCAGTCCGACGGGCCACCCCCGGTCAACCGCTGGGGCGACCGCGACCCGGAGGCGGCCGCTCGGCTGTCCGCCGCGCGCGCCTCCATCGCGGAACTCAGCGAACACCACACGGTGCCGGTGGAGAACCTGCTGCAACCCGACCTGCTGCGCCGCCTGTGCTGGCAGCCGCCCGAGGGCCCGGTCGAGGACGCGCTACGCGCGGGCGGCGCCCGCCAATGGCAGATCGACCTGCTGGCAGAACCGCTTACGGCCGCCCTGCTCGCACGTCCTTAAGGGCCTGTTCCGCGCGGAGTTTTTCTGTGACCACCCCCTCGGCTTCGCCGTCGGGGGTACTCCCAGAAAAACAAGCCTCGTTCCTCGGCCGGGCGCGCGCTTGTGGTCGATCTGGGAGCAGCCCTGGTTGTTGGCGAGGTTGGTTGCGGACATCCACTACGCCGGCCTTCGCCGGAACTCCTTCGGAGCTCTCGCGGAGCCGACTGTGTGGGCGGCGTGGTCCCGCTCTAGTGATCATGAAAATGGTGACATCGCGCACCGCGTGGTCACACCGCGCGATGTGCACATGGCGCGGTGTGGACGCAAGGTGCGCGGTGTCACCGTTCGGGACTCCCCGCAATCTCAGCCCAGACCGGGAAGCCCGGCACCGAGACCGTCGATGATCTCACCCAGCACTCCGGGGGTCTCCTCGTGGATGGGCTTGCGCACCACCCTGGACGTCCGCTCCTCGTCGCCGTCGGAGTCGTGGTCCTCGTCCCACACCCGCTCGTGCTGCTCGGTCCGCTCGACGTCGTGAGTGGCCTTCGGGGTGCGCGGACGGTCCTGTTCTCCGGTGCCCTCGGCCACCCGGGACGTCCCGCTCTGGGTGTCGCTCAGCCTGCCGAGCATCGGCAGGGCGGTCTCCGCGCCGCTCGGCTGGCGAGGACTCGGGACCGGGAGCGCCTGGATCGGGCCGCGCGGCATGGGCGCACCGGGACCGGTCTGCGTTCCGGGCGTGTGGGCGCCCGGAACCGAACCAGGTACCGGTGCGCCCGGTACTGAACCGGGTGCCGGCGGGAGGACGCCGGACTGTGCC
Source organism: Actinospineispora spinosispora DSM 44797 (assembly GCF_000429025.1). GTDB lineage: Bacteria > Actinomycetota > Actinomycetes > Mycobacteriales > Pseudonocardiaceae > Pseudonocardia > Pseudonocardia spinosispora. Next base: position 133,402 of record NZ_AUBB01000010.1, on the reverse strand, counting down.
GGCCCCGGATTCGTCAACGCGGTCGTCGGCGGCGGAGTCGCCGCCGAGGGGGTCTGAGTGACCGGCTTCGGGCCGCGCATCGTCGCCCAGGCGCCCGCGCCACCCAGCACCAGGACCAGGCCCGCGATGCCGACGGTCAGCCCCGTCGCCATCCCCGGAGTGGCCCAGCTCCGGCCATGCGAGCTGACACTCGCGGCGCCGGCGGGCACCGTCTCGTCTTCGCGGTCGAGCTCCGCCTGGTGCTCCGACGCGCTCGGTGCCTCCGTCGAGCGGACCACGGTCAGCTCAGGGCGGCGGGTCTCCGACCGGTGCGCTCCGTCACCGTTGACCGGAGCCCGCTCGGCCACCGGCAGCGCCGCCCCGTGATAGGCCGCCTGCCACTGTGCGGCCGCAGCCTCACGGCGCCGAGGCTGCTGCTCCATCGGGGACCGGGGTTCCATCGGCTCACGGGGAGCCGTGTTCGTCTGCTGTCGCTGACGAACCGAACCGGGCTCGTCCTTCGCGCCGGGCGACGGTGTCGGCCCCAGCCTGAACATCAACGTCTCCGCCGAGGAGCTCGCGGCGGGAGCATCACCCGGCTTGTCCCTCGCGGCCCCGACCGGCTCCGGGGGCACGATCAGCGATAGTGCGGTGCGGGCGGGCAACGGCTCCGGTCCCCTGGTCACCACGCTGCCCCGCAGGAGCTCACGCAGGATCGCGGCGAGCTTCGCCGAGCCCTCCACCGGTCCCGTGGCCTCGCCGTAGAGCATCCACCTCGGGCCGTCGACGCCGATGAACCAGGACAGCTCGCCATCCGAGATGGCCTGCAGCTCCCGCCCCCAGCGGCCCTGCTCGGACACCACCTGAGCCCCGTCGCTCGCGTGTGAGGAGGCGATCTCCTCCACCATCTCCGGCCACAGCGGAGCGCTGCGCGGGGCCGCGAGAACGCTGAGGCTGACGCGCCCAGCGGGCACGTCGAGCTGCACCGCCCTCGGCTTCGCCGTCCCGGCGTGCTCGACCAGCTCGGCCTCGTCCGGCATACGGAACCGAAGGGGACCGAAGTTCAACGCATCATCGGACTCGGGCACCTCACCCGCACCCGAGTCGTACGGACCCGCCTCACTGACACCGCTCACGCCGAACCGTCACCCGCCATCCGCTGCTTCACAACTGTCCCAGAAGTTATCGAGCACCACAGGACTCGTTCAATGCAACGAGCACTGTCCGAGACGGTTACGCACCCATGATCACCCTAACGGGCGGCTCGACATCTCGATCAAGCGATACTGAGCACTCTCCGTGCATGTAGGTCACGCTGTGTCGAGATCCCTCGACTCACGGTCGAGTTTGAGTGGCAGATGTGACAGACCCCGACTCCGGATCGTCAAGAGCGGCGCCGACGAGCGGGCCGCCCCACGCGGGCGACGGCCGAATTCGGCTCAGCGAACCGAGGGAAGGCGGACCGTGACCGCCAAGCCGCCTCCGGCTACCGATTCGGCGACGACCGTCCCTCGATGCGCCGACACCACAGCACGCACGATCGACAGCCCCAGCCCCGAGCCGCTCCCAGCCGCACGACGGGCGCCGCGCCGGAACGGCTCGAACAGCTCCTCGACCGTCGCGTCCGGCACCGACGCGCCGCTGGAGGCGACCCGCAGCAGCGCACGGCCGTCCGGGCCGACCTCGGTCGCCACCTCGAGCCAGCCGCCCTCGAGGTTGTGCCGTACCGCGTTCTCCACGAGGTTGCCCACGACCCGTTCCAGCAGCGCCGGATCGCCGGCCGTCGATGCGGGCACGCACTTCAACCGGACCCGCAGCCTTCGCTCATCCGCCTCGGCGCGCACCGCGGCCAGCGCCGGACGGACCAGCTCCGCGAGGTCGACCTCCACTGTGGGCCCGGCGACCCCCGCTTCCGTGCGTGCCAGCAGCAACAACCCCTCGACCAGCGCATCCGCCCGATACGTCGCGCCTCGAACCACCTCGGCCATCCGGCGCAGCTCAGGCACGTCCGCCTCGGGATCCGCGAGGGTCACGTCGACCTCGGTCCGCATCACGGCGAGCGGCGTGCGCAGCTCATGACTCGCGTTGGCGACGAACCGCCGCTGCATCTCGAACGCGTCGTGCAGCCGGTCCAGCATCGCGTCGAAACTGTCCGCGAGCTCCGTCACCTCACCGTGCCTGCCCACGAGCGAGATCCGTTCGTCCAACGACTCGGCCGACAACCGGCGGGCAGTACCGGTCACCGTGCGCAGCGGCCGGAGCACACGTCCGACCACGAGCCAGGACACGACCGCCGCGGCGACGACCACCAGCGGGAACGCCAGCAACCCGGTGCGCAGAACATCGGCCCGGGCCGCATCCGCCAGTGCCCTGCCGAGCACCTCGGCCGGCACCCAGGCCTCGCGTACCCGCACCCGGGTACCCGGCGGCAACGCGGGGACCGCGCTCACCACCCCGCCCACCAGGAGCCAGCCCAGCCACAGCAGCAAGGCACTGACCAACGCGGCCAGCACGGTGCACAACACGGTGAGCCTCAGCCGCAGCCCGGGCCCCCGACCGTGTGCCATATCCGTGTGCCCGCGCGGCGCTAACCGGCCGACGGAACGCGGTACCCGGAACCGACGACGGTCTCGATGATGCCTGGCTCACCCAGCTTCTTGCGCAGCGTCATGACGGTCACCCGCACGGTGGTCGTGAACGGGTCCGCGTGCTCGTCCCACACCCGCTCCAACAGCTCCTCGCTGCTCACCACAGCGCCGCCCGCACCGAGGAGCACCTCCAGCACGCCGAACTCCTTACGGGTCAGCTCGACCGGGCCCGCCGTGCGCCGCACCGTGCGACGCGCGGGATCCAGCACGACGTCACCCGCCGCCAGGACCGGCGGCGTCGCCGGCGTGGCCCGCCTGCCCAGCGCGCGCATCCTGGCCACCAGCTCCGGGAAGTCGAACGGCTTGGCCAGGTAGTCGTCGGCACCCAAGGTGAGACCCTCGACCTTGTCCGCGAGCGTGCCGCTCGCGGTCAGCATGATGACCCGCGTCATGCCGCCCTCCTTGGCCAGCTCGGCGCACAGGTCGTCGCCGGACATCCCGGGAAGGTCCCGATCGAGGACCACCACGTCGTAGCGGGTGATGGTGGCCTTCTCATGGCCGCTGTCGCCGTCGTACGCGACGTCGACAGCCATCCCCTCCCGCCGCAGCCCCCGCGCCAACGCATCCGCCAGCGCCCGTTCGTCCTCGACAACAAGTACCCGCACAGGCTCAGCGTAGGACCATCCGCCATCGGTGGTACTCGGGCATCGGAACCGGCCGTGCGACCTCATCAGCGGTCAAGCACGAGCCAGGAGTCGACGTGCTCCGGCGACAACCGCCGACGCCAGTAGCCAACCGCCTGTCACCATGATCATGACGACCGCTTTATTGGAACCGGTCGGATCCCAGGCCTTCTCCTGTCCAAGGTCAACGATCGGTATTGCCAGGTCCAGCGAATAGATGAACGGATCCCAGGTCGGATGCTCGCCTTCCTTGAGTGGCGCGACTGGGTGGCCGAGGAACCAGAACGTGCCGAACAGGACCAGCACGCTGAGCCACAATAGAGCTCGTGCCGGTACATACCCGTAGCCGAACAGGACATCCTGCAGCCGACCCCAAACCTGGCTGGCGAACGTTCCGCGGCGCAGCAGGTGACGCTCTCTTGCGAGTCGAACGGCACGGGCGGAACGCTCGTCACCCGCGCCCTGATAGTGCATGGCAAGTTGCTCAAAGGACGAGGCACTGACATTGCTGTCCTTCAGTATCCAAGCTATTCTCTCGCGAGCCGGAATATACTCGGTCCCGCTTATTCTGTGATACTTGAGACCTTCCAGGTCGAGCGAGTCAGCTGCCGGCCAGCTCTTCACCTCGTCGATGAGAGAGTTGACGCGGACGTCGCGCAGAATTACCCGGCCGCGCGGTGGCTCACGCAGGTCCAGACGAATCCTCGATACCACCGACCTGGTCAGGTTCACTGCGGTAGGCATCCCCTGCAGCTCGGAATCGTGAAACGTAACAATGTTTCCGACCTGTATTGCCAGCAGCTCCACCGGACCAGTAGACACAAATCCCCAGTCGGCGAAGAATCCACCCTGCATCGTCGCGATGCTGGCGTCAACGCCACCGATCCGCGCGCCGGTGAGGATCACCGAGTTCTCCACGTGAGCCTCAGCAAGGTTGATCCCGGCAGCCGACCGCATGCCTAACCCCACGAACGCCCCGGCAACCTGAATCCTCGGCGCGTAGACAGCCCACGTGCAGTCAGTCGCGATGAATATCTCCGCCAGCACCACGTCACCGTCAATACGAGCGCCCGTCAGCCGCACCGGCGAGCGAACGTCCCAGTCAAGCACCCGCCGCCTGCTTTGGACATGGTCGCCGACCGGCTTTAGGTATCCGGAATCGCTCCCCTCGAGTTGCCCCTGACTCAACCCGTTCCCCACTTGCGCACCGCGCAACACCAAGTTTCCGTTGAGCCGAACATGCTCGGCCGCGAGTGCCGCCATACGCGTATCGGTCAAATCAATCGAACCGGCGGTTAGCCCACTCAGCAGCACATCGCCGTCGAACGAACACCCGCTCAGATCGATGTCGATCCCAAGACGGAGATTCGACAAGTCGAGTGACCCGGAAACTTGGCAATCGCGAATACGAGCTGGACGCGCGATCGGCGAACCTTCCGCACGATGGATAAGAAATTCACGAATCTGATCGCCAGATACCGATCGCCTGTCGCCTGATGAGCCACTGCGGTCGCCGTCCAGACGAGACAACCGCGATTTCAGCCACCCATGCCCACGACTCAAAGGCCCGCCCCCTGTTAGCTGTAATATGATAGCGCAGCTGACCGTGGCGCCACCAACCGCCTTCAGTCGGTTCGGCGGCCCAGAGCATCGGCATCGGCATCGGCACCACGGAGTCCGGCGTCGATGACCGGTAGCGCCGCGGCCCATTCAGTCACCCGGCGGGCCACGTCCTGGGCGGTGAGGCCCACCGAGGCCAGCACGTCCGCACGGCTGCCGTGGTCCAGGAACTTCTGCGGCAACGCCAGGGTGCGCAGCGGCACGTCCACCTCGGCGTCGCGCAGGGCGGCCCCGATCGCCGAACCGATGCCGCCGTGGCCGCCGCCGTCCTCGACGGTGACCACGAGCCGATGCGCCCTGGCCATGCCGACCAGTGCCTCCGGGACCGGCAGGACCCACCTCGGGTCCACCACGGTGACCTTCACTCCCTGGTCGGCGAGGCGGTCGGCGGCGGCGAGACCGAGCTCGCCGAAGTTACCGACGCAGACCAGGAGCACTTCTGCTCGTTCGGCGCCCTGTTCCGGCTCGCGCAGCACATCCATGCCACCGACCCTGCGGACCGCCGGAATGTCGGGGATGACCGCGCCCTTCGGATAGCGCAGCACGGTCGGACCGTCCTCGACCGCGACGGCCTCACGCAGCTGCTCACGCAGGCTGCTCGCGTCCCTCGGCGCCGCGACCCGGATACCCGGCACGATGCCCAGCAACGAGAAGTCCCACATACCGTTGTGGCTGGCACCGTCGGAGCCGGTGACACCCGCCCGGTCCAGGACCACGGTCACCGGCTGCTGGTGCAGCGCCACGTCCATCAGCAGCTGGTCGAACCCACGGTTGAGGAACGTCGAGTACAGCGCGACGACCGGATGCAGGCCGCCCATGGCCAGGCCCGCCGCCGAGGTCAGCGCGTGCTGCTCGGCGATGCCCACGTCGATACAGCGATCCGGGTAGGCCGCCGCGAACGAGGCGAGCCCGACGGGGTGCAGCATCGCGGCGGTGATCCCGACGATGTCGGGTCGCTCGGCGCCGAGCGCCACCATCTCGTCACCGAACACCGACGTCCATCCGGTCGTCGGCGAGCCGAGCGGCGCGCCGGTCGCCGGGTCGAAGGCGCTCGGGCTGTGCATCTGCTCGACCTCGTCGTTCTCGGCGAGCGGATAGCCGTATCCCTTGCGTGTGGTGGCGTGCACGATCACCGCGCCGCCGAAGTTGCGGGCCCTGCGCAGTGCCGCCTCCATGGCCACCAGGTCGTGTCCGTCGACCGGGCCCACGTACTTCAGCCCCAGGTCGGCAAACATGGCCTGCGGGGCCAGCGCGTCCTTCACCCCGGCCTTGAGCGCGTGCAGGCCGTTGTAGACGGCCGGGCCGACCAGCGGGGTCTGGTTCAGTGCACGCTTGCCCGCGTCGAGCGCCCACTCGTACCCGGGGCGCAGCCGCAGCGTCGCCAGATGATCGGCGAGCCCGCCGATGGTCGGCGAGTAGGACCGCCCGTTGTCGTTGACCACGATGACCAGGTTGCGGTCCTTGGCGGCGGCGATGTTGTTGAGCGCCTCCCAGCACATGCCGCCGGTCAGCGCGCCGTCGCCGACGACCGCCACGACGTGGCGACGAGCCCCGTTCAACGCGAACGCCCTCGCCATGCCGTCGGCGTAGGACAGCGCGGTGGACGCGTGGCTGTTCTCGACGAGGTCGTGCTCGCTCTCGGCGCGCGACGGGTAGCCGGACAGTCCTCCGGTCGCCTTGAGCTTGGCGAACCCGTCGCACCGCCCGGTGAGGATCTTGTGGACGTAGGCCTGGTGACCGGTGTCGAAGATCAACGCGTCGTGCGGTGACTCGAACACCCGGTGCAGCGCCATGGTCAGCTCGACGACCCCGAGGTTCGGACCGAGGTGACCGCCGGTGCGGGACACCGTGGCCACCAGGAAGTCACGAATCTCACCGGCGAGGTTCTGCAACTCGGCGGTGTCGAGTCGCTTCAGGTCGGCGGGGCCGCGCAGGTTTCGCAACAAGGACACCCGGCCGAGTGTACGGAGCTTGATGTGGATCAGCCTGATGTGTGCTCCCCACACGCCTGCCCGGCTTGCCATCAAGCCGACTTCACCCGCAACAGTGGCCGTATGGTGCACCCTTCCCGTCGAATCGCACTCGTCACCGGGGCGAACCGCGGCATCGGCTTCGAGATCGCAGGTCAGCTCGCCGACCTCGGGATGACCGTTCTCCTCGCCGCCCGCGGCGGCCCGGCCGGTCGGCACGCCGTCGAACGGCTGAGACTGCGGAACGGATCGCGTGCGGTCGAACCGGTCACACTGGACGTGACCGACCCGACCACCGTGCGCGCCGCGGCGGCCACGGTCGCCGACCGCCACTCACGGCTCGACGTCCTGGTCAACAACGCCGCGATGCCCGAGCCCGCGGTGCCGGGGCGGGCATACCACCCACCGAGCAGCTGCGATCTCGACACCCTACGTGCCCTGTTCGAGACGAACCTGTTCGGCGTCGTCACGGTCACCAACGCCTTCCTGCCACTGCTGCGCCGGTCCGACGGAGGCAGGATCGTCAACCTGTCCAGCGGTCTCGCCTCCCTGTCCGCCATGAGCGCCGAGGAGGGGCCGTTCTCCTCGATCCCGCCCAACGGGGCCTACATCCCGGCCAAGACCGCGCTGAACTCGCTGACCGTCCAGTACTCGAGGGAGCTACGGGAGGCTGGGATCCTGGTCAACGCGGCGGACCCCGGGCCGTGCGCGACCGGTCTGAATCCCACCGGTCCGCGCAGTGCGGCTCGGGGCGCGCTGGTCGCGGTCCGGCTCGCCACGCTCGGCCCGGACGGCCCCTCCGGCGGGTTCTTCTCCGACCAGGGCCAGGTCGCCTGGTAGCCCGAGGTCGACACACCGGGGAGTAGCCTCCCCGATGTGACCGACGCCACTGGACCGAGCCGTTCGCGGCCGGCGTCCTGGGCATACGCGCTGCGCACCACGAACCCGCCGCCCGGGCCGATCGACCAGCTGGACAGGGTGACCAGGTGGATCGTGGTGAGCAGGGCCGCGGTCCTGCCCATGACGCTCGTCGCCGGGCTGGTGGCGGCCCTGCTCACGATCGGCGATCCACGCCTCGACTGGCGCTGGCTGCTGCTGTCGATCCTCGGGATCACCCTCGCCCATCTGGCGAACAACCTGATGAACGATCTGTACGACACCCGCGCCGGCTCCGACACCGCCGAGTACCCGCGTGCCCTCTACGCGCCGCACCCGATCCTGTCCGGGCTGGTCAGCAAGCGTGCACTGCTCCGCGCCGCGATCGTCGTCAACCTCGCCGACCTGGTCATCCTGGTGGTGCTGACCCAGGCCAGAGGCTGGCCGATGGTCGCGTTCGCCCTCGCCGGCTTCCTGCTCAGCGTGGCCTACACGGCGCCTCCGCTGAGGCTCAAGAAACGCGGTCTCGGCGAACCCGACGTGCTGATCGTGTGGGGTCCGTTGATGGTGTGCGGGACCTACTACGCGGCGGTGGGCCACGTCGGGTGGCATGTACTGCTCGCCTCGCTGCCCTACGGCCTGCTGTGTGTGGCCGTGCTGATGGGCAAGCACACCGACAAGATCCCGTTCGACGCACCGCTGGGCATCCGCACCCTGCCGGTCGTGCTGGGTGACCGGAGTGCCCGGCTGGCGACGCTCGGGCTGATGATGGCCTTCTACCCGCTGGTCGGGCTGTGCGTACTGCTCGGTGCGATGCCCTGGCCCGCGTTGCTGGTGCTGCTGGGCGTACCCCGGCTGGTCAAGGTGTGGCCGCACCTGTTGCGCCCGCCGCCGGATGAACCTCCCTCGGGTTTCCCGGTGTGGCCGCTCTGGTACGCGGCACTGGTGTGGCTGCACACCCGGCAGGCCGGTCTGCTGCTCGTACTGGGTCTGTGCGTCGGCGCGGCGATCTCCTGACGAGTGACCGGGGCCGATTCCGGACACGATCGGTGACTGGTGCAACCTGACAGGCACCTCACTCCGTCCAAGTCGATGAAGCCCCCCGCGAACGGAGAACTCAGTGAAGCGTCAGCTACCGTCCCTGCCCGTCCTCGCCGCCGGTCTCGCACTGGGAGCGCTCGTTCTGACCGGCTGCGCCTCCCCCGGCACCGCCACCGATGCCGGCGGCGACCGGACGGGCATCACGGCGAGCGGCGTCGGGACCGTCACCGGCACGCCCGACGTGGTGACCCTCGTGCTGGGCGTGCAGACCCAGGGGCCGAGCGCCAACGGAGCGCTCGGCGCCAACCGCCAGCAGGCCAACGCGTTGATCACGATGCTGAAGAACAAGGGCGTCGCCGACGCCGACATCAGGACCAGCCAGCTGTCGGTCAATCCGTCCTACAACTCCGGCGACGGACGCATCACCGGCTACGAGGTCACCAACCAGGTCACCGCGACGCTGTACAACGTCGCGTCGGCGGGCGGCATCATCGACGCCGCCGGCGAAGCCGCCGGGGACGCCGTCCGCGTCCAGCAGCTCACCTTCTCGATCAAGGACGACAGCGACCTGCGCGCCAAGGCCAGGGCCGACGCGGTGAAGCAGGCCCAGAAACAGGCGGGTCAGATGGCCGAGGCCGCCGGTGTGCGGCTCGGCAAGCTCCGGTCGATCTCCGAGGCGCCGGTGTCGGCACCGCCGGTACCGATGTACGAGCGTTCGCTCGACGCGGCGGCGGGTTCCACCCCGGTCCAGCCGGGCAACCAAAAACTCACCGTCGCGGTGACGGTCGTCTACGACATCGACCAGTAGAGAGCGACCTAGCGCACGAACACCTAGCGGACGAACAGAGCCACGGCTTCCATGTGGTGGGTCATCGGGAAGGCATCGAAGGCTCGCAGACGTTCGAGGCGGTAGCCGTGGCCGGCCAGCAGCGAGACGTCGCGGGCCAGCGCCGCCGGGTCGCAGGCCACGTGCACCAGGCGGTCGGGGCCCGCGTCGGCGAGCTGGTCGACGACCGCGCGGCCGAGGCCCTTGCGGGGCGGGTCGGCGACGACGACGTCCGGCCTGCCCTCCTGGGTGAGCTCGTCCAGGGCGTGTTCCACGCGGCCGGTGCGCCACCGTACCCAGGGCAGGTCGGCCAGCGCGGCCATGCCGGACCGCACCGCGGCCCGGTCGGACTCCACGACCGTCACCACGCCGGTCCCGCCTGTCTGCTCCGCGAGCACCGCGGCCAGCACACCCGCGCCGCCGTAGAGGTCCCACGCGCGGCCTCCGGACGGAACGTCCGCCCACTGCCGGACCACGTCGGACAGGGTGTCCGCGAGCGCCGGGTGTACCTGCCAGAACGCTCCGGGAGCGACCGTCCACTCCCTTCCGGCAGCCCGGTGCGACACCGGGGCCGGGTCGCGCTCCGAGCCGGAGCTGACGTGGACCTCGCCGTCGCTGTCCAGCTCGACCTGCACCTCGTCGCCCGGTCGCCACTGCCGGGACAGCACCGGCGCCAGCATGCCGGTCGGGGCCAGTGAGCAGTCCGCGATCGGGATCACGTCGTGCTCCCGGTGCGCCCGGAAACCGGCCCAGCCATCCGGCCCGACCGCCAGCCGCACCCGCTGACGCCAGCCCAGCGGCCCACCGGGAAGCTCTTCCACCTCGACCGATCGCCGCACCCCCGCCAGCCGCTGAAGCTGCTCGGCGAGCACCTCGCCCTTGAGCGCACGCTGAGCGTCCGGCGTGGCGTGCTGGAAGTCACAACCGCCACAGCCGCCGGGGCGCGCCCAGACACACGGTGCCTCCACCCGGTCGGGAGAAGCCAGCAGGACCGTCACCGTGTCGGCCCGGCAGAACGAGCCGTGCCGGTCCTCGGTCACCACCACGCGCACCCGCTCGCCGGGCAGCGCGTGCCGGACGAACACGACCCGGCCGTCCACCCTCGCCACACAGTGACCACCGTGCGCGACCGGGCCGACGTCCAGCTCCAGTACCCGGTCCAGCCAGCTCTCGGCGACGGTCTGTTCCACTGTGTCCTTCGCGGCGTTCATCGGGGCGGTGTGGATGCGCGTGTGGTGGGGCCCTGCGAACCCGTCGGTCCGGTCGGATCGGTGGGTACGCCCGGTCCGTCACTGTTCGGCGGGCCGGGGATGCCACCCCGGGGCGGGCTGATACCCGGGTAACCGCGGCGGACCGCACCGGGCGCGCTCTCCGGCCTGCGCCGCGAGATCGCCCGCTGCTTCGCCCGTTCCGAGGACGCCAGCTGCCAGGGCACGCTGGTGACCATCACACCGGGCTGGAACAACAGGCGGCCCTTGAGGCGCAGCGCACTCTGGTTGTGCAGCAGCTGCTCCCACCAGCGGCCGACGACGTACTCCGGGATGAACACGGTCACCACGTCGCGGGGGTTGTCGGTGCGGATCCGTTTCACGTACTCCAGCACCGGCCGGGTGATCTCCCGGTAGGGCGACTCGACGACCTTCAGCGGGACCGGGATGGACCGGTCCTCCCATTCCTTCGTCAGCCTTCGGGTGTCCGCGTCGTCGACGTTGACGGTCACCGCTTCCAGCACGTCGGGCCGGGTCGCCCTGGCATATCCGAGCGCTCGGACGGTGGCCAGGTTCAGCCCGGAGACCAGCACGAACGCGTGGTTGCGTGCCGGGAGCACGGGGAGCTCCTCGCCCAGCTCGATCTCGTCGTGGACCCGCGAGTAGTGGCGGTGGATGGCCAGCATCAGCGCGTACGCGCCGCCCATCGCGGCCAGCGCGATCCACGCGCCCTGGGTGAACTTGGTGATCAGCACGAGCACAAGCACGGTGCCGGTCATCGTCAGGCCGAACCCGTTGATCGCCTGCGAACGGCGCATCCGCCGCCGGGAGGTCGGCTCCGTCTCCTTGGCCAGCAGCCGGTTCCAGTGCCGCAGCATGCCCGTCTGGGACAGGGTGAACGACACGAACACGCCGACGGTGTACAGCGGGATCAGGCGGGTCACCTCGGCCTGGAACCCGACGACGAGCACGACCGCGAAACCGGCCAGGAACAGGATGCCGTTCGAGAACGCCAGCCGGTCACCCCTGGTGTGCAGCTGGCGGGGCAGGTAGCGGTCCTGCGCCAGGATCGAGCCGAGCACCGGGAACCCGTTGAAGGCCGTGTTCGCGGCCAGCACCAGGATCAGCGCGGTGAACACGACCACGAAGTAGAAGCCCGGCCGGAAACCGGTGAACACCGCGTCGGCGAGCTGCGCGACCATCGTCTGCTGCTGGTACCCGGGTGGCGCGCCGTGCAGCTGCACCGCCGGGTTCTCGGCCACCTTGATACCGGTCATCCTGGCCAGCGCGATCATGCCCATGACCAGCGCGACCGCGATCCCGCCCAGCAGCAGCAGGGTCGTCGCGGCGTTGCGGGACTTCGGCTTCTTGAACGCCGGAACGCCGTTGCTGATCGCCTCGACGCCGGTCAGCGCCGCACAACCCTGGGTGAACGACCGCAGCACGAGGAAGACCAGTGCGAACCCGGTGAGGTGGTCACCCTCCTCGACCAGCTGGAGGTTGGCACTCGCGGCGTGGACCGGGTCGCCGAAGATCAGGATTCGGACCAGGCCCCAGATGATCATCGCCGCGATGCCGAACATGAAGGCGTAGGTCGGAATCGAGAAGGCGGTACCGGACTCCCTGATACCTCTCAGGTTCATGGCCGTCAGCAACACGATCGCGCCCACCGCGAAGGTGACCTTGTGCGTCGCGACGAACGGCACGACCGCGCCGATGTTGGCCGCGGCCGACGAGATCGACACCGCGACCGTGAGTGTGTAGTCGACCAGCAGGGCGCTCGCCACGGTGAGCCCGGCGTACCGGCCGAGGTTGACCGTGGCCACCTCGTAGTCGCCGCCGCCGGAGGGGTAGGCGTGCACGTTCTGCCGGTAGCTGGTGACCACGGTGAGCAGCACGACCACGACACACAGGCCGATCCACGGGGAGAACGCGTAGGCTCCGGCACCGGCGATCGACAGGGTCACGAAGATTTCTTCGGGGGCGTACGCGACCGAGGACAGGGCGTCGGAGGCGAACACCGGCAGCGCCACTCGCTTCGGCAGCAGGGTGTCACCCAGTTTGTCGCTGCGTTGCGGGCGGCCAACCAGGAGGCGCTTGAGCGCGGTGGTTACCTTCGGCACGGGCGCAGCCTATGCGCAGCATGCGCGCGGCATCGGTGCTGGCCCCAAGAATTCGCTGTACCGTTCCGCCGAACGTGGGACTCGAGAGGGAGACTGCTTCCGTGCGTGTAGTGATCATGGGCTGTGGGAGGGTCGGGTCGGCCTTGGCCGCCGGCCTCGAGCGGCAGGGTCATGAGGTAGCGGTCATTGACCGGGACTCCAAGGCCTTCCGCCGACTCAGCGCCGACTTCAGAGGCGAACAGGTGTGCGGCATCGGCTTCCACCGCGATGTCCTGCGCAGAGCGGGTGTCGAGGAGGCCTCCGCGTTCGCGGCCGTGTCCAGCGGCGACAACTCGAACATCATCGCGGCCAGGGTCGCGCGGGAGACGTTCGGGATCGAGCGCGTGGTCGCCAGGATCTACGACGCCAGACGAGCCGAGGTCTACGAGCGCCTCGGCATCCCGACCGTCGCGACCGTGCCGTGGACGACCGACCGGCTCATGCGGATGCTCCTGCCCGACGGCGTGGCGAGTGCCTGGCGCGATCCGTCCGGCACAGTGGCCGTGCTGCCCCTGCCGGTTCACGAGGGCTGGGCGGGCCATCCGATCGCCGAGCTCGAAGAGGCAACCGGGTGTCGGGTCGCATTCATCCTGCGTTTCGGCGCGGGGGTACTACCCAACGAAGACACCGTGATCCAGGCCGAGGACACCATCTACGTGACCGCCGTGTCGGGCACCGTGAGTGATGTCACCGTGGCCGCGGCAGCCGAACCCGAGGGGAGTTGATGAGCACCATGCGCGTCGCCATCGCGGGTGCCGGCGCCGTCGGTCGGTCGATCGCCGCCGAGCTGCTCGACAGCCAGCACGAGGTCATGCTCATCGAGCGGGACCTCTCGGCGATCGAACCGGAGACCGTCGAGCGGGCCGAGTGGGTCAACGCGGACGCCTGCGAGCTCGCCTCCCTGGAGGAGGCCGGTCTGCAGAGCTGCGACGTGGTCATCGCCGCCACCGGGGACGACAAGGTCAACCTGGTGGTGTCGCTGCTGGCGAAGATGGAGTTCGCGGTCCGTCGCGTGGTGGCCAGGGTCAACGACCCGCGCAACGAGTGGCTGTTCGACGAGACCTGGGGTGTGGACGTCGCGGTGTCGACCCCCCGCATGCTCGCCGCGGTCGTCGAGGAAGCCGTCAGCGTCGGTGACCTGGTGCGGCTCATGACGCTGCGCCAGGGCCAGGCCAACCTGGTCGAGGTGACATTGCCCGAGGCGACCCCGCTCGCCGGGCGGCCGGTGCGCGATCTGAGGCTGCCGACCGACTCCGCGCTGCTGGTGATCCTGCGCGGCGGCCGGGTCATCGTCCCCCAGGGTGACGACTCGCTCGAAGGACTCGACGAGCTGCTGCTGGTCGCCAGCCCGGACGTCGAGGAAGACGTCCGGGCTGCGTTGAACCAGCGGGAGAGCTGAGCCGGAGGAACAGGCGCCGGTCGGGCGGCCCGGTCAGATCAGACAGATCAGACGGGTCAGATCAGACAGATCAGACGGGCTGGGCCTCGGCCGACCGGTGCTGCGCCCGGCGCACGGCCCAGAAGGTACCCAGCAGCGCCAGAGCGGTGAGCGCGTAGCCGCCGATCCTGGCGACCGCGAGCCAGCCGGGTTGGTTGGCGTCGTACAGCCAGTGCTGGGCGCCGAACTTCACGGCGAACATGAAGCCCCACAGCAGCGTCGCGAACGTGTAGGCCTTCCGCAGGTCCCGGTCCGCGCGCCAGCCCTGGCCGTCGCCGTTGATGCCGTGCCAGATCACGCCGGCGAGCGGCCAGCGGATCAGGACCGAGCCGAGGAAGACCACCGCGAGCAGGCCGCTGTACCAGATCCCGAGCAGGAAGAAGTCGCGTGCCTCGCCGCTGCGATAGGCGATCAACGCGCCGATCCCGACCCCGAACAGACCCGACACGGCGGGCTGAAGTGGTTCCTTGCGGATCAGCCGCCACACGGCGATGGCCACCGCGACGCCGATCGCCGCGATCAGGGCCGGTGTCAGCGAGCTCACCGAGTTGACCAGCACGAACACCACGACCGGAACCGCGGAGTAGATCATCCCGGGGATGCCACCCATCTGTTCCAGGATGGTCGGCGTGGGCGGTGCGGCGGTCTCCGTCTCGGTTTCGGAGGCGGTGGCCGGAGAGCTGTCCTGACGGGTGTGCCGGCCCGTCACGAGGCCTGCCGCAGTTCGTAGTAGGGGTTGTAGAGCACCTTGCGGCCGTTGCGGATCGCCATTCGGCCCCGAACCTTGATCCGACGCCCCGGCTCGATGCCGGGGATCCGCCGACGGCCGACCCAGATCAGGGTGACACCGTCGGTACCGTCGAACAGCTCGGCTTCGAGTGTGGCGGCCGCGTCCTTCGGACTGAGTTCCACGGAGCGAAGCCTACCGACCACGGTGACCTCGTCCCCGCAGCGGCAGTCACAGGCGCGCTGGGCGCCGGACTTGTCGGTGTCTCGAGTCAGATCATCGGCGTCGAGGTCCTCGACGTCCGAGGTCAGCTTGCGCATGAACTTTCTCAGGAGGCCACCATCGGTGGATCCCATGCCCGCTCCAGGTGTGACGCAGTCATCGGCCGACCCGGCCGACTGATACCACAGTAACTCGCCGAACGACCATTAAGTAACGCTTGGGGCACCATGAATGTCATGCGCTCGTCACACCTCGGCGTGTTCGGTACCGGCACGCCGCTCGCCGTGCTGCTGCCCGGAAGCGGCTCCGACGAGGTCTTCGTCCGAGCCGCGTTCACCGATCCGCTGCGCACGCTCGGATACGACGTGCACGCGCCGGCCCCCGGCAGCGGCGCGGGTGTGGTCCAGAGCTATCTGGACGCACTGGACGAGGCGGCGAAACGAGGAGTTCCCCTGGTCGTCGGGGGTGTGTCGCTGGGTGCGCAGGTCGCGGCGCGGTGGGCGGCAGCGCGGTCGTCGCGCGGTGACCGGACCGTCGTGGGCCTGCTGCTCGCGCTGCCCGCGTGGACGGGTCCGCCCTCGGACGCTCCCGCCGCGCTCGCGGCGTCGCTCACCGCCTCGGCGGTGCGCCGGGACGGGCTGGCCGCCACGGTGGCGGCGACCCGGGCCCAGACGCCCGACTGGCTCGGCGCCGAGCTGGCCAGGGCGTGGAGCGGGCACGGGAGCGGGCTCGCCGACTCGCTCGACGCCGCGGCCGCGTCACCGGGTCCGGACGCGGCCGATCTCACGGCACTGCGGGTACCGGTGGGCCTCGTCGGGATGACCGACGACCCGATCCATCCGCTGTCCGTCGCCGAGGACTGGCTCACCCACCTGCCGCGCGCGGCGCTCGTCACCATGCCGCTGCGCGAGCTGGGAGCGGATCCGGCGAACCTCGGCAGAGCCGCCACCACCGCCTGGCTCCGCGCCGGTGGCGGCGCTGGATGACCTACTCACAAGTCTTCGCCGGAGCGGGCACGCGCGGGGCGACGCCCGAAGCCCGCCGCACGACCTCGCAGATCTTGATGTCGCGTCGCAGACGCTGCAGTGTCTGCGACGCGACACGAGGCTCTGCGAAGTGGTGCGGATGTGACCGGCGGATCGATGAGGCAACACACATCTAGTCGGGGCGACGGTGGCGGCCTCGCCGGGGTACCCGGGGAAGCCGGTCCTGGCTGAGCGACGCGTCGTTGGTCAGCCAGTTGTGCAGCGAGTCCGACGGCTCCGGCTCCGAGGGCTCCGGCGCCCGGTCGTCCGAGGACACCGACCACGGGTCGGGGGCCAGGGGGTCGCTCCGCAACGGCGGGCGGGGCGCGGGCGGGGGCTGGTACGGCGGTGCCGCCGGAGGCGGCGGCCTGCGGGTGTCGTCCACCGCGCCCCGGTCCGGCGGCCCCGGGACGGCGGGGCCTCTCGCCGGATAGGGATCGGGCCAGAACGACGGGGCATCGGTGAGCCGCGCCCACGCGGGCTGGTGCTCGACCGCATCGGCGCTGACCACCGGCGTCGCCATGGTCCAGGTCGATTCGACGGACAGGCGCGGAATGCCCGCGGTGTCCCATTCGGTGATGGCCGGGACGGGTGGCAGGGCGTTCGGCCGACCCCCGGGGCGCTGCCCCGGCGGCGTCACGGGTCGCAGTTCGGAGCGCCGGATGCCGATGGACCGGCTCACCTGATCGGAGCTCCACTCGGGCGCCGTCCTCGGCGCGGACGACGTGGCGGCTGGCTGGCCGAACTGCTCGTACGCGGCGGCGGCCGGCTGGTACCCCTGGTCCTGGCGGCGAGAGTCCGCCGCCGGCTCACGCGGCGACATCGGCTCCCGGGGTCGCATCTGCTCACGCGCGGCCGGTGGGGCCTGCCGGGACGCACCGTGCCATTCGTCGGCATCCCAGTCGTCGTCGGCGGCCGGTTCGGGCGCGAGCGGAACGAACGCGTCCTCGTCGCTGCGCTCGGCCGAATGCCGCCGGGCCTCGTCGACCCGTTCCTCGAGGTGCTCCGGCAGCTTCAACGGGAGCACGGTCTTGACCGGAAGCGGATCGACACCACGCACGACCACCGTGCCGCAGATCATCTCGCGCAGGGTGCTCGCCAGCTCGGCCGCACCCTCGGCGGGGCCGGTCGCCACGCCGTAGAGCATCCACCTCGGCCCGTCGACGCCGATGAACCGGGACAGCGCGCCGTTCGAGCCGGCCTGTACCTCCCGGCCCCACTCCCCCCACTCCGACCGGACCCTGGCCCCGTCGGCGCTCAGCGACGTGGCGATCTCCTCGGCCAGCTCGCGCCACAAGGGGCTGGTCCGGGGCGCGGCCAGCGCGCTCAGGCTCACCCGTCCCGACGGCACCAGCACGTGCACCGCGCGCAGCAGCTCACCGGTGCCCTTCTCGACCTGCAGCTGTGCCCTGGTGGGCATCGGGATGCGCAGCGAGCCGAAGTCGAGGGCGCCCTCCTCGTCGGGGGCGTCGGGGTCCTCGGAGTCGTACGGGCCCGCGTCGGCGCCGGACAGCCCGAGCGACGGCCTCACCGGGACCATCGACGGGCTCTCGTCGAGCTCCAGCTCCTCCTGCGCGCGCTCGGACAACTAGCCCTCACCGCCGACGGAACCTAGTGCGACGACCGGAGCCGAACCGACACCGGTCGAGCCGTAACCACCCTCGCCACGCACGGACGAGGGCAGCTCGGTCACCTCGTCGAACACGACGCGCTCGACGCGCTGCACCACCAGCTGCGCGATCCGGTCGCCCCGGCGCAGGCGCACCGGTTCCACCGGATCGTGGTTGATCAGACACACCTTGATCTCGCCGCGATAGCCCGAGTCCACCGTCCCGGGCGCGTTCACGATCGACAGCCCCGCGCGCGCCGCGAGACCGGACCGGGGGTGGACGAACCCGGCGTAGCCGTCGGGCAGGGCGAGCGCGACACCGGTGCCGACGACCGCCCGCGCGCCCGGGGCGAGCTCGACGTCCGAGGTCGTCACGAGATCAGCCCCCGCATCGCCTGGGTGGGCGTAACCGGGGACCGGCACGCCGGGGTCGAGTCGTACCAAGCTCACCCGAACACCCTCGCCGCCCGTCACGGCGGCTGAGATTACCCTGGGTGGGGTGACAGACCTGAACGGAGCAACGACGGCTGCGCCCTCCGGCACCGTGCGGTTCGACGAACGGTTGTCGGCGCCGCTGTGGTGGTGGATACCCGGCCTGGGGGTCATCGCCCTACTCGTCATCACTGTGCGGCTCGGCCATCCGACCTGGCCCGTGTGGTTGCCCGCGGTGGTTCTGCTCCCGCTGCTGGCGATCGCCATGGTGCGCACCGGGCGCGTCAGGGTGAAGGTCGTCGACCAGAACCCGGCCACCGAGGGCGGCCTCGTGCTCACGGTCGGGGCCGCCACACTGCCGGCGCGGTTCATCTCCGCCGTCACGGTCGTGGCCGCCAAGGACAAGCAACCGGTGCTGGGACCGGAGCTCGATCCAGCCGCCTATGTCGTGCACCGGCCGTGGATCGGCCCGATGGTCCAGGTGACCCTGGACGATCCCGCCGACCCGACGCCGTACTGGTTGTTCAGCGTGCGTCACCCGGAGGCGCTCGCGGAGAGCCTCCGGGCGGTACACGATCAGAGCGATCCTCGCGTCGGCCAGGACAACTGACCGACACCGATCACTGTTATGCGCAATCCCTGCAGACGGGCTGGCCATTGTGGTGCGCGGCCAGTCGGCTCCGGTGGATCACCAGGAAACAGCTGGAACAGGTGAATTCGTCTGCCTGTTTCGGCAGCACCTTCACCGTCAATTCTTCGCCGGACAGATCCGCACCCGGCAGCTCGAAGCTCTCCGCCGTGTCGGTCTCGTCCACGTCGACCACCGCCGACTGCGCTTCGTTCCGACGGGCCTTGAGCTCCTCAAGGGAGTCCTCGGCCATATCGTCGGTTTCGCTCCGGCGCGGTGCATCGTAGTCGGTCGCCATTGCTCCCACCCTCAACAAACTCAATCCTGTGTCGTGCCGCTGCACAACGTCTCAGCCCTACCATTTGTGCCCGGCAACGGAGTGACGCGCGTCTCATTGCTGTACAAGCCGCTTGTCGGGGCTCGGACGCCGTCTCCGCAGGTACTTCGATGCCGCGTCCGGCGCAGAGGGTAACTCAGCACCGCCCGTGGTCGAACCCAGTATCGACACGGGGTAAACACCCCAGGTGACACAGGACTCACATGCCGTCCGATTAGGGTGCTCGCTGTGACTCACCAGGTTGTAAGTCAGGCCGCCGCCGACCCGGTCCGGGTCGGGCGCTGGCTGGCCGACCAGCTCGGCGACCCGGCGTGGCGGGACTGCACGCTGAGCAGCGTCGGACACGGTCGTTCGAACCTCACGTTCCGGGTCGAGAGCGCCGCCGGGGCCGTCGTGCTCCGCCGTCCGCCGGTCGGCTCCGTCGCCAGCACGGCGCACGACATGGGCCGTGAGCGACGCGTGCTGACCGCGCTGGCGACCAGCGCGGTCCCGGTGCCCCGTGTCCTGGCCCACGCCGAGGACGGCGACCCGGTCGACGCACCCTGCTACGTGATGGAGATGGTCGACGGCGTCGTCCCGCTCGCCGAGCCACCCGCAGCCTGGCCGGACGAGGCGTCCCGGCGCCAGGCCGGCGACGCGCTGATCGACGTGCTCGTCGCGCTGCACCGGCTCGACCCGGGCGAGGTCGGGCTCGCCGACTTCGGCCGCCCCGACGGCTTCATGGCCCGCCAGCTGCGTCGCTGGAGCACCCAGTGGGAGACCTGGCGGGACGGCAGCGGCGTCGACCCGGCGACCGTCACCGAGGTGACCACCCTGGCGGGTGAGCTGGCGGACTCGCTGCCGGTCACCCAGCGGTCCACGATCGTGCACGGCGACTACCGGATCGACAACCTCATGTACGACCACGTCGAGCCCGGCCGCATCCGCGCCGTACTCGACTGGGAGATGTCCACGCTCGGCGATCCGATGGCCGACCTCGGGCTGCTGATGATCTACTGGCCGTCGCCGGGCGACCCCGCCATCTGGCGCAACGCGTCCCTGCTGGCCAGCCCCACCCGCGAGCCCGGGTTCCCCACGCGCGCCGAGCTGGCCGCGCGCTACGCGGCGGGAACCGGGCTGTCGCTGGAGCCGCTGCCCTGGTACACCGCGTTCGGAGCCTTCAAGCTGGCCGTGGTCCTCGCGGGCATCCTGGCCAGGGTTCAGGACGGCGCGGTGCCCGCCGAGGTCGCAGAAGGGCTCTCCGGCGCCGTGGCACCCCTTGTCGCGCTGGGCAGGCACGTACTGCGCTCCGGACTGCCCGGATGACCTCCGGTCGCGCCTACCGGCGCCGCGCCGTCCAGCCGGCCGCCGTCCTCGTCTCGGTGCTCGTGGTCGTCGTCGCCGTCACGTGGACGTACGTGTTCAGCAACACGACGGAGGGCACGTCCGGCGCGGTCTGCCCACCGGCAGCGGCCGGCCAGGCCGACCCCGGGCAGTCCCAGCCGACCACCGCGCTGGACCAGGTACAGCCCGCACCGCCGTCGCTGGTCCGGATCCGGGTGCTCAACGGCGGTGGTCAGCGCGGGCAGGCCAACCTCGTCGCCAGCCAGCTCGGCGAGCTGGGCTTCACCGAGGCCGCCGACCCGACGAACGACCCGCTCTACCCGAACGACAACCTGACCTGTCGGGGCAGCATCCGGTACGGGACCGCGGGTGTCGCCGCCGCGCGCACGGTCAGCCTGGTACTGCCGTGTGTGCAGCTGCTGAAGGACAACCGCCCCGACGACTCGGTGGACGTGGCCGTGGGCACCCTCTTCGGAGACGTGAACCCGTCGAAGGCCGCGAAGGACGCCCTGGACCAGCTGAGCGGCCCCGGCAGCCAGTCCGACACGCCCGGCCCTTCGGCGGACCCGGAACTGTTGACGAAGGCACGCGACGTGCGGTGCTAGCTGTGGTTCTTTCTGGCGGGCCCCCGCGCGTCGAAAGTTTCCGGCAGGGACCCCCCAAACCCTTCGGGCTCGGGGGGCCCGCAACCGGAAACTTCGGCGGCTACGCCGTTCGCTTCGCTCCGGCTTCGCTGCCGACGCTAGACGCGCGCTTGACTGTTCACGTTCTGCTTCGCCCGTTGCGTTTTTTACAGTGCGTCGCACTGAACCCCCTACGGGGAGACTCGCGGAGCCCACCCATGGACCGTGCCTCACCGGTGCTCGGTGCCGGGTTTGGTGAGCCGGTGAGTGGCGTGACACCCACCCCCGAGGGGCTCGTGGACTCGTGCAGGTGTTCGTCGTGGGAGGCGCATCCCAGACCAGCCACCTCACCTTGCGCCGGGTGGGCGGTGACACACGTTCCAGGAATGGGCCCCGCTAGGCACCCGAAGGGGTTCCGCCGCAGGCGGGTAGTGCATAAGGGGCGGCTCTCAGGCCGCGGCAGCAAGCGCGCGTCTAGCGAGGGCAGCGAAGCCCGAAGCGTCAGCGAGGGCGCAGCCGCCCAAATTTCCGGTTGCGGGCCCCCCGAGCCCGAAGGGTTTGGGGGGTCCCTGCCGGAAATTTCCGACGCGCGGGACAGGCCAGAACTACACACCCAGCCACAACACCCCTGCGAGCAGTAAACCCAGCCGCCACACCCCTACACCCGAGCCGCCCCCAGGGCGACGAGCGCCTCGGTCAACGGAACCACGATCCCCGGCGTAGCCGCGACGATCGCGTTCCCGAACGGCGCCTCGGGGTCCGGGGTCTGCACGACGGCGCCCGCCTCGCGGGCGATCAGCGCGCCGGCCGCCCAGTCCCACTGGTTGATGGCGTGCTCGTAGTAGCCGTCGCACCAGCCGGCGGCCACCGCGCACAGGTCCAGGGCGGCCGATCCGAAACGGCGGATGTCGCGCACCTCGGACAGCAGCGACGCGGCCAGCGCGCCCTGCCTGCTCCGCCGCTCGGCCTGGTAGCTGAACCCCGTCGAGACGAGCGCGAGTGCCAGCTCGTCGGCCCCCGACACGCCCAACGGCCGGCCGTCCACCGTGGCACCACCGCCGAGCGAGGCACTCCACACCCGGCCGGACGCCGGTTCGACGACCGCGCCGGCGAGCACCTCGTCGCCGCGAACGACCGCCACGGACACCGCGTACCACGGAATTCCGTACAGGAAGTTGACCGTCCCGTCGATCGGGTCGACCACCCAACGCAGCTGCCCGTCGTCGCCGGCCCACGAGTCCGCCGCGCTGAGTCCGGCTTCCTCGCCGAGCACCGCGTCCGACGGCCTCAGCTCGGCGAGCCTGCGGCGGAGCAGCTCCTCGACCGCCGTGTCGACGGCGGTCACCACGTCGGTCCGGGACGACTTCGTCCGAACCTCGTCGCCCGCCACCGCCTGCTTCGACGAGGCCAGCTCAGCGGCCTCACCGGCGACCTGGACGGCCACCGCCCGCAAGTTGTCGAGGTCCGGCCGATCCGAGTTCATGGCCCTATTCGAACACAGGCCCACGCCTCGGCGACGGGCCCGCCGACAGGGAATTGAAGCGCTTACCCGACACTGGAGAAACTCGCGGGCGCCCAAGGACGGCGCACCACGCCATGCGCTCGTTACAATGTCAGGGTGCCCGCGCCGGGCGCACCGGCCAGACGGTCGATCACACCCCCGGCAGGCACCCGCAGAGCTGAGGGACAACCGGCCAGTTCGGAATGTCACTCGCCAAGCCGAAAACGTCGCGAAAGGGCCCCTGTGGCAGCCGTAGAACCCGCAACCAAACCGGATACGCCCGTCGACGGCACGGCATCTCCCGCGCGACGCACTCCGCGCCGAGCCGGCGCCGCGACCGCCACCAAGACGGCCACCCGGACGCGCGGCGGGAGCAAGACCGCCGCCAAGACGGTGAAGGCCAAGACGAGCAAGGGCGAAGAGCCCACCGACGGCGAAGACCTCGAGCTGGACGGCAGCCCGGACGCCGAGGATCTGGTCGACGACGTCGACGTCACGCTGGACGTCGACACCGACGACAACACCACCGAGACCGACGACTCGGACGACGACGGCGAGGACGAGTCGGCTCCGGAGGGCATGGCGGTCGTCGTCGAGCCCGACGAGCCCACACCGTCCAAGTCGAGCCCGTCCGCGTCCCGCAAGTCCGGCGACTTCGTCTGGGACGAAGAGGAGTCCGAGGCCCTCCGGCAGGCCCGCAAGGACGCCGAGCTCACCGCGTCCGCCGACTCGGTCCGTGCCTACCTGAAGCAGATCGGCAAGGTCGCCCTGCTCAACGCCGAGGAGGAGGTCGAGCTCGCCAAGCGGATCGAGGCCGGCCTCTACGCGGCGGAGCGGCTGCGCAAGACCGCCGAGGACAAGAGCGCGTCGCAGATGAACCGCGACCTGCGCTGGATCGTGCGTGACGGTGAGCGGGCGAAGAACCATCTGCTCGAAGCCAACCTGCGACTCGTCGTCTCGCTGGCCAAGCGCTACACCGGCCGCGGCATGGCGTTCCTGGACCTGATCCAGGAGGGCAACCTCGGTCTGATCCGCGCGGTCGAGAAGTTCGACTACACCAAGGGCTACAAGTTCTCGACCTACGCCACGTGGTGGATCCGTCAGGCCATCACCCGCGCCATGGCCGACCAGGCCCGCACCATCCGTATCCCGGTGCACATGGTCGAGGTCATCAACAAGCTCGGCCGTATACAGCGTGAGCTGCTCCAGGACCTCGGCCGCGAGCCGACCCCCGAAGAGCTCGCCAAGGAAATGGACATCACCCCGGAGAAGGTGCTGGAAATCCAGCAGTACGCCCGGGAGCCCATCTCGCTCGACCAGACCATCGGCGACGAGGGCGACAGCCAGCTCGGTGACTTCATCGAGGACTCCGAGGCGGTCGTGGCCGTCGACGCCGTGTCGTTCACGCTCCTGCAGGACCAGCTGCAGTCCGTGCTCGCCACGCTGTCCGAGCGTGAGGCCGGCGTCGTGCGCCTGCGGTTCGGGCTCACCGACGGCCAGCCGCGCACGCTCGACGAGATCGGCCAGGTCTACGGGGTGACGCGCGAGCGCATCCGGCAGATCGAATCGAAGACCATGTCGAAGCTGCGCCACCCGTCGCGGTCCCAGGTGCTGCGCGACTACCTGGACTAGACGCACCCGGCACGTCCCGAAGGCCCTTCCGGTCGGCTCCTGGAGCCGACCGGAAGGGCCTTCGTCATGTCGTCACCCGACCGAGCGGTTCGCCGCCCGCCCGGTAACAGAGTTACTCGCGGTACCGATTTTCCAGGCATCACCCCGAACCGAACGGAGGAGCCGATGTCCGCCCTCGAGGCCCCATCACTCTCCGACACCCGCCCCCTGTCGCCCGCCGAACGGTGCGACCGCTGCGGTGCTCGAGCCATGGTCCGCGCCGTGCTCCCCAACGGCGGCGACCTGTTGTTCTGCGGCCACCACGCCCGAGCCCACGAGAACCGCCTCCGCGAGCTCGCCGTCGCCCTGCAGTCGGTCAGCTGACACCGCCAGCTGGCACCAGGCCGGGAACGGGCCGCACAAGCGCTTGTGCGGGCCGCTGCGCGTCCCTCCAGCCTCTCGGCCGCAGAACCGTCCAGCGCGGCCACTGGGCGCGCCAGACGGCAGTAAGACACCTTCACGACACCTGCCGGACAACCGAGCCGCACCGGTCGACGCAACCAGTCCACCGCTCCCGGCTCACCCCGGTCGAACATCTCGACACCGGAAGTTGCATCCACATACTGGGAAGGTCGCGTCGGTGAGGGACTCACCGACACCTCGACACGCGCAAAATGGGAAGAACTTTTGCGCAGACCGGCGTTCCCTGCCCTGAGCTCGGAAGCTCACCCAGAGGAACCATTTCGCCACGTCTTGTTACCGCTATTGCCGTATTGCCTGGATATAGCGTCAGGACGCATCATCAACGTGTAGTCAGTTGGACGCTCGCTGTGTTACCCAGCACACACGATGACCGTGACGGACATCGCGTCATTGCCGGGAACACGTGCGGGGGGCTCGAACGTCTGGAAGAGTGACAGCACCGCGGTTGCGCGGTGACGTCCCGCACGAGGGCACCGGACCATACCGGTGTCGGAGACGGAGGAGGCTGCCATGCCAGGAACACTTGTCGTCCGGCCCGAGCTCACCGCCGCCGACCGCTGCGACCGCTGTGGAGCAGCCGCAAAGGTTCGGGCGGTACTTCCGTCCGGCGGAGAGCTGCTGTTCTGTGGTCATCACGCGCACGCTCACGAGGCGAAGCTGCGCGAGATGTCGGTCGACCTACAGTCAGGTAGCTGACACCCTCTACCGACCAACCAAGCAGGGCGGGAACCGACCAGGTTCCCGCCCTGCTGTCTTTCCCGTGAGTGGCAAGTGGTTCTACCCCGAAGGGGCGCCGAAGGCGTAGCAACCCTGGGCACTCACGACAGCTTTATCGTCGTGAGTGCCCAGGGTTGCTATAGGACCACTTGCCACTCACGAGGTAGTAAACCCAGCCACCCACGAACCGCCGGCCACCCACTCACCGCCAGGTACGAAGGGCCGCGATCCGCTCCTCCAGCTGCTCCACACTCGCCATGGCGGTGGGCGGCCCACCACAGGAGCGCCGCAGCTCCCCGTGGATGATCCCGTGCGCCTTACCGGTGCGGTGATGATGCAGCGCGACGAGCGTGTTCAGCTCCTTGCGCAGCCCCGACAGCCGCTGATGCATCGACTCGGGCCGTTCGGCGACCGAGGACCGCGCGGGAGCGGCGGCAGCGGCCGAAGCAGCCGCCGTGGTCCGATCCGCGACCTGCTGCTGCTGACGTTGCTGCAACAGTGCCCGCACCTGGTCAGGCTCCAGCAGACCCGGTAGGCCGAGGTACTCCTGTTCCTCGTCGGACCCGGCGAACGCGGCGGTGCCGAACGAGGCACCGTCGTAGATCACCTGATCGAGTTCGGCGTCGGCACCCAACGAGGTGAACGCCTTCTCGTCCTCACCTGGCTCGTCGCGCTGCGCCTGCGCCTGCGCGAGCAGCTCGTCGTCCCAGCCCTCCTTCGGGCGGTCCGGTTTGCCCAGCGCGTGGTCGCGTTGCTTCTCCAGCCCCGAGGCCAGCTCCAGCAGGGCCGGGACACTCGGCAGGAAGACACTCGCCGTCTCCCCCGGACGCCGTGCCCGGACGAACCGGCCGACGGCCTGGGCGAAGAACAGCGGCGTCGAAGCGCTCGTCGCGTAGACACCGACCGCCAGCCTCGGCACGTCGACGCCCTCGGACACCATCCGCACCGCGACCAGCCAGCGTTCGTTCGACGCCCCGAACGAGGCGATGCGGGCCGAGGCGCCTGCTTCGTCGGACAGCACCAGCACCGGCGGCACCCCGGTCAGCCGGGTCAACAGCGCCGCGTACGCACGGGCGGTGGTCTGGTCGGTGGCGATCAGCAGGCCGCCCGCGTCCGGCACACCCCCGGCACGCAGCTGGGAGAGCCGGGTGTCGGCCGCGGCGAGCACCGAGGAGATCCATTCGCCCGCCGGGTCCAGCGCGGTGCGCCACGCGCGCGCCGTCTGCTCCGCGGTGAGCGGTTCACCCAGCCGGGCGGTGAACTCCTCGCCCGCGCTGGTCCGCCAGCTGGCCTGACCCGAGTAGGCGAGGAAGACCACCGGCCGCACGACCCCGTCGCGCAACGCGTCGGAATAGCCGTAGGAGTGGTCTGCCTTGCTGTGCAGGACGCCCTCACCGTCCGGCTCGTAGGTCACGAACGGGATGGGGTTGTCGTCCGACCGGAACGGGGTCCCGGTGAGCGCCAGCCGCCGCGTGGCGGGCTCGAACGACTCGCGGACCGCGTCACCCCAGGACTTCGCGTCACCCGCGTGGTGCACCTCGTCCAGGATGACCAGGGTCCGTCGCGCCTCGGTGCGGGCGCGGTGCAGCACAGGGTGGGCCGCGACCTGCGCGTAGGTCAGAACAGCACCCTGATAGGCCGACGACGTGGCGCCGCTGGTGTTGCGGAACTCGGGGTCCAGCGCGATGCCGGCGCGGGCCGCCGCTTCCGCCCACTGGTACTTCAGATGCTCGGTCGGTGTGACCACGGTCACCGCACTCACGGTGCGGTCGGCCATCAGCTCGGCGGCGATCCGTAGCCCGAAAGTGGTCTTACCCGCGCCCGGGGTCGCCGCGGCGAGGAAGTCCCGTGGCTTGGCCGTCAGGTAGCGGGTCAGTGCTCGACGCTGCCAACTCCGCAGTCCTGGGGTCTTCTGGCTCGGTGTTCCTGAGACGGGCTCGGACACACGACTCCTCTCCGCTGCGTGACCAGGCAGGACACGACCGCGTCACGACGTGGCTGCGCTGCCACGCCAGGACACTGACCAACACGCCTTCGCTCGACGATCGCGGCGGGAGAGACACACCGGTAGGGAGCGACGAAGGTAAGGAGAGTTTAGAGCGTTCCCGAGGCGGGAGATTCAGTGCCCGGCTCTGGGTCCCGCCGAGCGTCGTGCTCCCCTGCCCGGGACCGCTTCCCGGGGTTTCCTCGGCGCGTCCTGGCGTGTAACTCGATGAATCGGGCTCGCCGGGGCACACTGGCCGTGTCATGAGAACGCAGCCGCGCGATGAGGACGGTGACGGGGCGACCCGGGAGCCGTTACCGACCACCGGATCGCCCGTGCGCAGACTCACGGCGCGAACCCTGTCCAAGTCGTGGGACGACGGAATCTTCGCGATGGCGGCACAGGCCGCCTACTGGGAGACCCTGTCGCTGCCGCCGCTGCTGCTCGGTCTGCTCGGCAGCATGGGTTACGTGGCCGGGTGGTTCGGACCGGAGTCGATCACCACGGTCCAGCACGGCATCATCCGGTTCGCCGACACGATCTTCAACCACGAGGTCGTCAGCCAGTTCATCGAACCGACGGTCGTGGACATCCTGAGCAAGGGCCGGGCCGACATCATCTCGATCGGCTTCCCGATCGCGCTGTTCGCCGGCTCCTCGGCCATCTCGTCACTGGTCGACTCGATCACCTTCGCGCACGAGCAGTACAGCGTGCGCCATCCGGTGTGGCAGCGGGTGTTCGCGCTGCTCATCTACATCGTGGCGCTCGTGCTCGCGGTGGTCACCCTGCCGCTGCTGACGCTGGGCCCGGAGCTGCTGGGGCGGGTCCTGCCGACGTCGTGGACACCGGCCGTGCTGAGCCTGATCAACACGTTCTACTACCCGGTGGTCGTCGTCGTGCTGGTGCTCGGCCTGACGACGCTGTACAAGGCCGCGCTGCCGCTGAGCCTGCCCTGGTGGCGGCTACTGCCGGGTGCCGCGCTGGCCATGGTGGTGTTCGTCGTGTCGACCACAGGGCTGCGGATCTACATCGGCGCCCTGGCCAACACCGGCTACACCTACGGTGCGCTCGCGACCCCGATCGCCTTGCTGCTGTTCGCATTCCTGATCGGCTTCGCCGTCGTACTCGGCGCGCAGCTCAACAACGCGATCCAGGAGGTCTGGCCGGTGTCACCGACGCAGCGCCGACACCGGCTCCAGCGCCTCCTGGGTCTGCGCCAGATGGCCGAACGGCTCGGCGTCGAGCAGAACGACGCGCCCGCGCCGTAGCCGTTGGGTCCGCCCGGTTACTCCTCGCCGCCGGGCGGCAGGGACTCGAAGATCTTCTTGCAGTCCGGGCACACCGGGGAACCGGGCTTGGGCGAGCGGGTGACCGGGAAGGTCTCACCGCACAGTGCCACCACCATGTTGCCAAGGACCGCGCTCTCCGCGATCTTGTTCTTGCGGACGTAGTGGAACATCTTCGGGGTGTCGTCACCCGTGGAGTCGGTGCCCTCCGGGCGGGTGTCGACATCGGGCCGGGTCTGCGTCGAGGTGCTCACCGGTCCATGATGCCGCTGCACTCCCGGCCACCGCCAGGAGGGGAGGAGTTTCTCAGCCGTCGATGACCCGGTGATCGCCCGGTTCGAGTTCCTTCTTGTCGGTGTCGAACCGACGGAACGCCGAGGACTTGCGCGGCAGCCGGTCGTTCGCGATCAGCACCGCGCACCACGGCAGCGGGATCGACAGAATGATCAGTGCCGCCGCGAGCCACGGGGTCTGATAGAACACGGCCGCCAACACCAGACACGGCACCCGCATGGACATCATGATCGAGTACCGACGACGCCGGGCCGCGAACTCTTCCTCGTACGGCGTGGGCGCGTCGGTGATGAGGGCCGGTGCGTCCTCCGGTTCAGAGTTCTTCATGACGCATCTCCCACCCTTGTTGTGCCGCCATCATCCCACTTCGCCCCTCAGATCACCCCTTGGCCTTGGCCGCGGCCTTCATCTGCTGCTTGTAGGCCCTGACCTCACCGAGGGTCTGCTGGTCGACGACGTCGGCGACGGAACGGCGCGCGCCGTCCTCGCCGTAGGTGCCGGCGGCCTCGCGCCATCCCCGGGGCGTGACCTCCCGCTGCTTGCCCAGCAACGCGAGGAAGATCTTCGCCTTCTGCTCCCCGAAACCGGGCAGCGCCTTGAGCCTGCGCAGCACCTCGGCACCGTCCGGTTCGTCCCGCGTCCAGATGGTCGCGACGTCGCCGTCGTAGTGCTCGATCAGGTACTGGGCGAGGGTCTGCAGCCGCTTCGCCATCGAACCGGGGAACCGGTGGATCGCGGGCCGCTGCGCCACCAGCGCCGCGAACGCCTCGGGGTCGGTGTCCGCGACCTGCCGGACGTCCAGCGTGCCCATCCGGTCCGCGAGATCCTTGGGGCCTCGGAACGCCTTCTCCATCGGAATCTGTTGGTCGAGCAACATTCCGAACAACAAGGCGAGCGGACTGCTGGTGAGCAGGTCGTCCGCCGACGGATCCTGCGCCAGACACAACACCTTCGTCATGGGTCCAGCATCCCACGACCACCGCCGCCCGTCGTCGACCGCACGCCTGGTCCCACCGGGGCTGATGACAGGATCACGGGCATGGCTCTCGATCTGACTCCGGCACTGTGCGCCGGCCTGCGCGAGGCGTTCGACCGTGCCGGCTACGACGTGGACGGGGTGCCCGCGCTGCTCGGTGAGGCCGCGCACAACGCACTGGGCCGCGACGAACCGGTGCCGGCGAGACTGGCCAGCCGGGACGGCGGTGCCCTCGGCACGTTGGTGCGGTTGTTCCTGCTCGGGGACTCCGAGCCGGGTGTCGAGGTCGCCAAGGCGCTCGGGCCGGTCGAGCTGTCCGACGCGGTGGCCGCCGGGCTGCTGCGGGCCACGTCGGACGACGAGGTCGCGGCCGCACTGGACGTGCGGCCGCACGGTGACGAGGACGGCTCGTGGTGGGTGGTCTCCGACCTGGACCGGATCGCCGGTGCGGCCCGGTCGCTGCACGGCGACCACGTCCTCGGGGTCGGCCAGGCGTCGCTGAGCCTCGCGTCGGCGACCATCCGCCGCCCGGCCGCCCGGCTGCTCGACCTGGGTACCGGTTGTGGTGTGCAGGCGCTGCACGCCAGCCGGCACGCGGACTCCCTGGTGGCGACCGATGTGAACCCTCGCGCCCTGGCGCTCGCGGCGGCCGGCTTCGCGCTGAGCGGCGTCGAGGTGGACCTGCGCGGCGGGTCGTGGCTCGAACCGGTCGCGGGCGAGCGGTTCGACCAGATCGTGACCAATCCGCCGTTCGTGGTCGGCCCGCCCAGGGTCCGGCACACCTACCGTGACTCCGGCCTCGCCGGCGACGGGATCGCGGCCAGGCTGGTCGGCTCACTGCCCGGCCTGCTGACCGACAACGGTGTCGCGCAGCTGCTGGCGTGCTGGCTGCACGTGCGTGGCGAGGACTGGCCGGACCGGGTCGCGTCCTGGCTGCCCGCCGGTGGCGGCGTCGACGCGTGGTTCGTACAGCGTGAGGAAGCCGACCCCGCGCTCTATGTCGGGACGTGGCTGCGCGACTCCGGCATCGACCCGGCCTCCCCCGGGGGACGGCGCGAGGCCGAGGAGTGGCTGGCCTGGTTCGACTCGCACCGGGTGGAGGCCGTCGGTTTCGGTTTCATCACCCTGCGCCGCACCAGCGCCACCGACGCCACCGTGCTGTGCGAGGACGTACGGGACGCGATCGTCGACCCGCTCGGGATCGAAGCCGAGGGCTGGCTCGACCGCATCGACTGGCTGCGCCGGCACTCCGCCGACGAGGCGCTGCTGGGCGCCCGGCTGGCGGTCGCACCGAGTGTGATCCTCGAACAGGCCAGCACACCTGGTGAGCAGGGCTGGGAGACCGTGCACCGCGCGGTGCGCCGGATGGACGGCCCCGGCTGGCGCCACGAGCTGGACGAACCCGCGACCGCGCTGCTCGCCGGTTGTCAGGGCCAGCTCCCGCTGGAGGAGCTGCTGGAGCTGTTGTCGTTCGCACACGACCGCCCGGTCGGCGAGCTGACGGCGGCGAGCCTCCCCGCCGTCCGCGAGCTGGTACGTCACGGTCTGCTCGTGCCGTCGGACCTCCGGTGAGGGCGGTCGCCGCCAGAGTCACCCGGGCGTCGGTCCGCGTCGACGGCGAGGTGGTAGGACAGATCGACGAACCTGGGCTGCTGGTGCTGCTCGGTGTGCGCCGCACGGACGGCCCCGCGCAGGCGGAGGTCGTCGCACGCAAGCTGCACGAGCTGCGCCTGCTGCGCGACGAACAGTCCTGCGCCGACGCGGGGGCGCCGCTGCTCGTGGTCAGCCAGTTCACCCTCTACGGAGACACCCGCAAGGGCAGACGCCCCTCCTGGTCGGCGGCCGCCGCCCCCGAGGACGCCGAGCCACTCGTCGACCTGGTCGTCCAACTGCTTCGCGACCGGGGAGCCAAGGTCGAGACCGGCCGCTTCAGAGCAGAGATGGCCGTCGAGTCACTCAACGACGGCCCCTTCACGGTCCTGATCGAATCCGAGGCCCCGAACACCTCGTGAGTGATGAGGCCGTCTACCCCGAAGGGGCGCGAAGCGTAGCCGGTCTAGGCACTCACGACACGCTTTTCGTCGTGAGTGCCTAGACCGGCTATAGGCGGCCTCAGCACTCACGAGAACCCCGAGGCCGCGCACTCTTGGCACGCGGTCGGGACCACAGACGCTGTGGCTGAGTCCAAGGCATCTCGGCTTCGCCGTCGACTCGTGAGTGGGAAGGCCGCCTATAGCCGGACTGGACCCTCACGACGGAAAAGCTGTCGTGAGTGCCCACTCCGGCTACGCTTCGCGCCCCTTCGGGGTAGACGGCCTTCCCACTCACGAAAAGGGGCTACAGCAGGCCTGTGGCCTCGGTCAGGGTGTGGCGGAGGATCTGGGTCATCTCGTCGAACTCCTGCTGGCCACAGATCAGCGGGGGCGCCAGCTGGACCACCGCGTCGCCCCGGGCGTCGGGGCGGCAGTAGAGGCCGTTCTCGAACAGGGCGCCGGGCAGGAAGTTGGCGATCACCCGCTCGCGCTGGGCCGCGTCGAGGGTCTTCTTGGTCGCCTTGTCGGTGACCAGCTCGACGGCCCAGAAGTAGCCGTCGCCGCGCACGTCGCCGACGATCGGCAGGTCCAGCAGGGTGCGCAGGGTGTCCCCGAAGGCCTGCTCGTTGTCGAGTACCCGCTGGTTGAGGCCCTCGCGCTCCATGAGGTCCAGGTTGGCCAGTCCCACGGCACAGGACACCGGGTGCCCACCGAAGGTGTAGCCGTGCGGGAAGGCGACCTTGTCGGCGAGGAACGGCTCCATGATCCGGTCGGTGGCGATCATCGCCCCGATCGGGCTGTAGCCGGAGGTCATGCCCTTCGCGCAGGTGATGATGTCGGGCTGGTAGCCGAACTTCTCGCAGGCGAACGTCGCACCGTGCCGCCCGAAGGCGCAGATCACCTCATCGGAGACCAGCAGAACGTCGTGCCGGTCGCAGATTTCACGGACCCTGGCGAAGTAGCCCGGCGGCGGGGTGAAACAGCCGCCGGAGTTCTGCACCGGCTCGAGGACCACCGCGGCCACCGTGTCGGCGCCCTCGAACAGGATGGCTTCCTCGATGCGGTCGGCGGCCCAGCGGCCGAAGGCCTCGGGGTCGTCGGCGTGCTCGGTGGCGCGGTAGATGTTGGTGTTCGGCGCGCGGTGGCCGCCGGGGGTGAGTGGCTCGAAGTCCTGCTTCATCGCCGGCAGACCGGTGATCGCCAGCGCACCCTGGGGTGTGCCGTGATACGCGATCGCCCGGCTGATCACCTTGTGCTTGAGCGGCTTGCCGATGAGCTTGAAGTACTGCTTGGCGACCTTCCAGGCGCTCTCGACCGCTTCACCTCCACCGGTCGTGAAGAAGACCCGGTTCAGGTCGCCGGGCGCCGCGTCGGCGAGCCGCTCCGCGAGCTTGATGGCGTGCGGGTGCGCGTAGCCCCAGATCGGGAAGTAGGCCAGCTCCTCGGCCTGCTTGGCCGCGACCTGGGCCAGTTCGCGCCTGCCATGACCGACCTGCACCACGAACAGGCCGGACAGCCCGTCGAGGATGCGCCGTCCCCTGTCGTCCCAGAGGTGGACGCCCTCTCCCCTGGTGACGATCGGCACCGGCTGATCGGCGTAGCGGCCCATCCTGCTGAAGTGCATCCACAGGTGGTCGGCCGCGACCGAGGCGAGGTCACGCTCGGTCTCGGCGGCCTGCATCGGGTGGTCGGTCAAGGTCATGGCAGGGCTCCGGAGGTAGGTCTTACTTCAACACGTCGGCGATGCTGAGCGCGGGCAGGTCGTGAGCGGCGGCGACCGGTGCGTTGGTCACCTGGCCGTTGTAGGTGTTCAGACCGGCCGCGAGCGCGGCGTCCTCGCGCAGGGCGTTCTTCCAGCCGCGGTTGGCCAGCGCCACGGTGTAGGGCAGCGTCGCGTTCGCCAGTGCCTGGGTCGAGGTGTGCGGCACCGCGCCGGGCATGTTGGCCACGCAGTAGAAGACCGAGTTGTGGACCTGGAAGGTCGGGTCGTCGTGGGTCGTCGGACGCGAGTCCTCGAAGCAACCGCCCTGGTCGATCGCGATGTCGACCAGGACGCTGCCCGGCTTCATCCGCGACACGAGCTGGTTGCTCACCAGCTTCGGCGCCTTGGCGCCCGCGACCAGCACCGCGCCGATGACCAGGTCCGCGTCGAGCACCGCGCGCTCGATGGACGCGCCGGTGGCTGCGACCGTCTGGACGCGTCCGCCGAACACCCGGTCGAGCTCGCGCAGCCGGAAGAGGTTGCGGTCGAGGATCGTCACCTGGGCGCGCAGGCCCAGTGCGATCTCGGCGGCCGCGGCGCCGGAGACACCGCCGCCGATCACGACGACCTTCGCCGGCTCGACACCGGGCACGCCACCCAGCAGCATGCCGCGTCCACCACTGGCGGCCAGCAGCGCCTGGGCGCCGACCTGCGGCGCCAGGCGACCGGCGACCTCGCTCATCGGGGCCAGCAGCGGGAGCGAGCCGCCCGGACCGGTGACGGTCTCGTAGGCGATGCCGGTGACCTTCCGGCGGATCAGGGCGTCGGTGCACTCCCTGGAAGCGGCCAGGTGCAGGTAGGTGAAGAGGGTCTGGCCCTCCTGCATACGGTCGTACTCGGCGGCGATCGGCTCCTTGACCTTGAGCACGAGTTCCGACTCCGACCACACCGCGTCGGCGCTGGAGCCGATCTTCGCGCCGGCCGCGAGGTACTCGCTGTCCGGCATCGCGGAGCCGAGGCCGGCGTTCTCCTCGACGAGCACGTCGTGACCGGCCGCGACGAGCTCGGCCACCCCGGCGGGGGTCAGCGCGACGCGGAACTCGTTGTTCTTGATCTCACGGGGTACGCCGATCCACATGATGAAACTCCTGCTGGGTGTGCTGGGCAAGCAGCGGATTTGGAGGTAGTCGACTCGCGTGGGGTCGCCGGGCGAGTGCTTGAAGTATCGACAGGTCCATCGGGCCCGCTCTATGGAAGAATGTATGACGTCAGGCAAGTGATTCATACATATCGCCAACAGCGCGGTGAGGCACATGATCACGGTCGACGAGCTCGTCTCGGTGGCATCGCTCGAGCTCGGTTACTACGCGGGCTCGTCCGGTGGTGGGCGCCCGATCACCTGGGCGCACACCTGCGACATGCCGGACCCGTGGACCTGGGTCGGCGCGGGGGACCTCGTCATGACGACCGGCGGAGGGATCCCCGCCGAGCCCGCCGACCAGGTCGAGTGGCTCGTCGAGCTGGCCCGGACCCGTGCCAGCGGCATCCTGATCGGCCCGAGACCCGGTACCCCGGCGATCTCGGCGCAGATGTGCCGCGCGGCCGACGAGCTCCGGTTCCCGCTGATCGACGCGGACTTCGAGCTGGAGTTCGCCGGCGTCGCACACGTGGTCATCGAGAGTGTGCTGCGCGCCGAGCGCGATCGGATCGTCGAGATCCGACGGCTCTACGACGCCTACGGCCAGGCGCTGCGCAGCCGCGTCGACCTCGCGGAGCGGCTGCGCCTCGTGGCACAGAACCTGGGGTGGGCGCTGGAGCTGCGCGACCGCCGTTCCGGGCGCACGCTCGCCTCGAGCGGCCGGACGAGCACCTCGCGCTCCGGCACCGAGTCGGTGCCCGTCCCCGGTACCTCCCCCGCCGAGCTGATCGCGGCTCCTGGGCGTCGCCCTCGGCTCGACACCCTGGTCCTGCACCATCTGGCGGGCTTGATCGGAGTGGAGCTGGAGCAGCGCGCGGCCGAACGTGACCAGCTGCGCGACACCGGGGCGCAGCTGTTCGACGATCTCCTGGACGGGCGTCTCCAGCTGGCCGCCGTCCGCGCCGAGCTGACCCGACGAGGCCTGACCGCCCCGTTGTGCGTCGCCCGGTTCGCCGCGGCCGGCTCCGACGACCAGCTACAGCACAGCACGGCGTTCGACGAGCGCCATCCGCTGTTGTCGCATCGAGACGGTGGGCTGGTGGCCTTGCTGCCTTCGGACGCACGCCTGCTCGACGAGCTGCTGGCCGAACTCGGGGGCGCCACGCGGGTCGGGGTGAGTCGTCCGCTCACCGACGCGCTGGACGTTCCCGAAGCCGCCAGGCAGGCGCGGGTGGCACTCGCGCACGCCACCCCGTCGCGGCGTCGCACCGGCTACGCGGAGCTGAGCGGGCTGCCCCCGCGCAGCGTGGCCGAGGCGACCGAACTGGTGGACCGCTACCTGGGGCCGATCATCGAGCACGACGAGGCCAACGGAACGGCGCTCGTCGAGACACTCCGCACGTTCCTGGGCAACGACGGCGCGTGGCAGGTCAGCGCCGCGGCACTCGGCATCCACCGGCAGACGCTCGTGTACCGGCTGGGCACGGTGCGGCGGCTGACCGGTCTGAAACCCACCTCCAGCGAGGGAACCGCGAAACTCTGGCTCGCGCTCGAAGCCGGGACCCGAGCAGGTCTGCTCGGCCGACGGCGCCCGGCTCAGTCCGAGCCGCCGCCGGAGACGAAACTGCGATAGACGCTGAGCAGCGCCTCACGCTGCGACTGGCTCAGCCGAGGGTCGCGGCGAATGCACTCCTCCGTGTCGCTGGTCCCGTTCGCGGAGCTGTCGGTGCGCGGCGCGGAGCCGTTCGTACGGACCCAGCCGGTCTCCGCGAGCATCTGCTCGGTGCTGAGGTTCAGTGCGTCGGCGATCGACCGCAGCACCTTGAGCGACGGTTGGTGCAGTCCCCGCTCGATCTGGCTCAGGTAGGCGTTCGAGACGGAGGTCATGCTCGCCATCTCACGCAGGGACAACTTCGCCAGCTGCCGCTGCGCGCGGATGAATCCGCCCAGCGCATCCATCTGGGCCCCCCACGGATCACTGGCTGCCCGTCCGGCACCATCGTCGGACTGTCGGTCACTCATGGCCCCATTGTGATGCCGGACATCCCATGGCACCCGGCGATTTGCGCGGTATCTCACACACCCAGCTGAGAAGACGCGCACCGGATGGACTCAGCCGAACACGTACTCACCGGGGGCGTCGGACAGTGGCGGGTACGTCGCGCTCCCCACCCCGGGCAGCGCGACACGTGCGCCGGCATGCGCCGCGATCCACGGCGTCCAGTCCTCCCACCAGCTGGTTCGCCGTTCGACGGCGTCGGCGCGCCACTGCGCAGGCTCCTCGGGCAACGTCGGTAGATCGGCGAACCAGTGCCGCGACTTCGGGCTCGGAGGGTTCACCACACCCGCGATGTGGCCCGAGTTGGACAGGACGAACCGCACAGCTCCGCCAAGCAGCCGCGCGCTGGCGTACACACCGGTCCAGGGCGCGATGTGGTCGGCCTCGGCGGTGATGACGTAACTGTCGTGCTCGATGTCGCCGAGATCCAGCCTCTCCCCCGCGAGCTCCATCTTCCCCAGCGCGAGCCGGTTCTCGACGTAGCACGCGGTCAGGTACTCGGTGTGCATCGTGGCCGGCATACGCGTCGAGTCTGCGTTCCAGGCCAGCATGTCGAACGACGCGGGCTCGGCGCCCATGAGCCAGCCGTCCACCACGTAGTTCCACACCAGCTCGGCGGGACGCAGCACGTCGAAGGTCGCCTTCATGGTCTGCGCGGGCAGGTAGCCGTCGTCGTCCATCACTGTGGCGAGGTTCGCCACGGCGGCGGCGTCGGTGAAGACACCGAGCGGACCCGGTTCGGTGAAGTCGAGCAGTGTGTTCATCAGGGTGAGCGAGTTGACCCCCGGTTCACCCCGTGCGGCCAGCCACGCCGAGGTGGCCGTGGCCAGCGTCCCGCCGAGACACAACGCCACCACGTTCGCCGACGGCGAGCCGGTGATCTCACGGATCACCTCGAGCGCGGCCAGCGGGCCTTCGCGCAGGTAGTCGGCCATCCCGAGGTCGCGCATGCTCTGGTCGGGGTTTCGGTAGCTGATCGCGAAGCAGGTGTGCCCGTGCCGGACCGCCCACTCGACGAGGCTGCGGCCGGGGGCGAGATCCATGACGTAGTACTTGTTGATCCACGGCGGGCTGAACAACATCGGCGTCTCGTGCACCGTGTCGGTGGCCGGCGCGTACTGGATCAGCTCGATCAGCCGGTTGCGGTACACGACCTTGCCCGGGCTCGTCGCCAGCTCGGTCCCGACCCGGAGACCGTCCGACGGGACCTGGCGTGGCTGACCGTCATTCGTGGCCAGGTCACGGACCATGTTCGCCATGCCACGCACCAGGCTCTGCCCGCCGGTGTCGAACGCACGGCGCAGCACCGAGGGGTTGCTCACCACGAAGTTCGCCGGGGCGGCGGCCGCGATGACCTGCTCGACCGCGAAGTCGACCTTGCGTCGCGTCGTCGGGTCGAGCACCGCCGCCGAGGACAGCGCCCGCAGCTGCTCGGCGAACAGCTGGTGCTGGCGAAGGCACAGTGCGAACCAGCTGTTGTCGCGGTAGGCGGGATCACCGTGTCTGCGATCACCGGCGACGGCCGGCTCGGCCGGCACGAGCCCGGCCGCCCGCAACATCGAGGTGAGCCCCGCCTGCCCACTGCGCACGCAGTAGTCGACCGCCGCCCGCGCCACGGGAGCCGGCTGGCCCGCCAGCGATGCACCCGCCCGTACCAGGGCGGCTCCGAAGCCGATCGGGTCGTACCGGGCCGCCAGCGCTGTCAGAGCCGCGAGACCTGGCGAGTCGGCTGTGTTCTCAGCCACATCCTTCGCTCGGTTCACTCGGGTCTCGGATGGATTCCGCGTCGAATCATCCGTCGCTGACACGGCGGGACCTCCTCGTTCGCCCTCATCGACGTTCCCGGCTCCCGACCTGCACTCTCAGGAAATTTCTCAGAGAGGCGCAGAGCACACCGCAAGGTTGGGAACGAAACGGGCCTCCCGAACGTATTACATGATGACGCCGTCGAGCGGGCACACCGAGCTAGCAGCCGACGGTCGCGTAGGGAGGGACGCAGATGACTCTGCTGAAGACCAAGCCGAAGACCAACACCCGCAACGCCAGCGCTCGCAAGGCCACTGTACCTGCTCAGCGCTCCGCGCACCCGGAACTGGAGACTACTGCCGAGGATCTGGACGCCCAGAGCCCCGCGGCGGACCTGGTTCGGGTGTACCTGAACGGCATTGGTAAGCGGGCGCTGCTCTCCGCCGAAGAGGAAGTGGACCTGGCGAAACGCATCGAGGCCGGGGTCTTCGCCAAGCACGTGCTCGACACCGACGAGAGCCTGACGTCGGGCCGCGCCGCCGATTTGCGCGCCCTCGTGCGCGACGGCGAGCGGGCGCGTAACCACCTGCTCGAGGCGAACCTGCGGCTCGTGGTGTCGCTGGCCAAGCGCTACACGGGGCGCGGTATGCCGCTGCTGGACCTCATCCAGGAGGGCAACCTGGGCCTGATCCGCGCGGTGGAGAAGTTCGACTACGCCAAGGGCTTCAAGTTCTCGACCTACGCGACGTGGTGGATCCGTCAGGCCATCACCCGCGGCATGGCTGACCAGGCACGCACGATCCGGCTGCCCGTCCACCTGGTCGAGCAGGTCAACAAGATCGCCCGGGTGAAGCGCGACCTGCACCAGCGGCTGGGCCGGGACGCCACCCACGAGGAGATCGCGGAGGAGTCCGGTATCGCGGTCGAGAAGATCGCAGACCTGCTGGACCACTCGCGTGACCCGGTGAGCCTGGACATGCCGGTCGGTAACGAGGAAGAGGCCCCGCTGGGCGACTTCATCGAGGACGCCGAGGCGACCGACGCCGAGACGACGGTCATCTCGCACCTGCTGCACGACGACCTGCGCCGGGTGCTCGCCACGCTGGACGACCGCGAGCAGAACGTGATCCGGATGCGCTACGGCCTCGACGACGGCCAGCCGCGCACCCTGGACCAGATCGGCCGCACGTTCGGGCTGTCCCGCGAGCGGGTCCGCCAGATCGAGCGCGAGGTCATGGCGAAGCTGCGGGTGGGCGACCGAGCCAACCGCCTCCGCGCCTACGCCAGCTGAAGCCGGCGGTGGTGGGTGGGGTGTGTTCGCGGAACACGCTCACCTCAGCCGGCTTCAGTGCAACGCTGATCGGTTTCGCCGACGGGGTGTCGAGGGCAACACATCTGCCTTCGACGCCCCGTTGTGCATGTTCGGGGTAACGTCCTGACGTGCCCGAGTTCACCCACACCGACGTGCTCTCACTCGGCCCGGACGACACCGAGTACCGCAAGCTCGACCTGGGTGGCGTGACGCCGCTCCAGGTCGACGGACGGGACTTCCTCCGGATCGAGCCCACCACCATCACCGGCCTCGTCAAGGCCGCCGTGACCGACATCCAGCACCTCCTCCGGCCGTCGCACCTCGCACAGCTGCGATCGATCATCGACGACCCGGAAGCAAGCTCCAACGACCGGTTCGTCGCCACCGACCTGCTGCGCAACGCGTGCGTGTCGGCGGGCGGCGTGCTGCCGATGTGCCAGGACACCGGTACCGCCATCGTCATCGGCAAACGTTCCGAAGGCATCCTCACCGGCGGCTCCGGCGACAGCGACGAGGCGGCGGTCTCCCGGGGCGTGTTCGAGGCCTACCAGGAGCTCAACCTGCGGTACTCGCAGATGGCTCCGGTCAGTTTCTGGGAGGAACGCAACACCGGCACGAACCTGCCCGCCCAGGTCGAGCTGCAGCACCTGCCGGGAGAGAAGCCTCGCTACGAGTTCCTCGTCATGGCCAAGGGCGGTGGGTCGGCGAACAAGACCTACCTGTACCAGGAGACCAAGGCGCTGCTGAACCCCAAGCGCCTCGCCACGTTTCTCGACGAGAAGCTGCGCTCGCTGGGGACCTCGGCCTGCCCGCCGTACCACCTGGCGATCGTGGTGGGAGGCATGTCCGCCGAGT
This sequence comes from Actinospineispora spinosispora DSM 44797, assembly GCF_000429025.1. Lineage (GTDB taxonomy): Bacteria > Actinomycetota > Actinomycetes > Mycobacteriales > Pseudonocardiaceae > Pseudonocardia > Pseudonocardia spinosispora. The sequence continues at coordinate 92,388 of NZ_AUBB01000010.1, read as the reverse complement.
ACACGCTCAAGGTCGCCAAGCTCGCCTCGGCGCGCTACCTCGACACGCTGCCCGAACAGGGCTCCGGGACCGGCGGAGCGTTCCGCGACCGTGACCTGGAGGCCCAGGTCCTGGAGCTGACCCGCAACTTCGGCATCGGCGCCCAGTTCGGCGGCAAGTACTTCTGTCACGACGTGCGGGTCATCCGCCTTCCCCGGCACGGCGCCTCGCTGCCGGTCGGGATCGCGGTGTCCTGCTCGGCCGACCGCCAGGCGAAGGCCAAGATCACAGCGGAGGGGGTGTTCCTCGAGCAGCTCGAACGGGACCCGGCACGATTCCTGCCCGACGTCGACGAGGACGATCTGGCCGACTCGACCGACGTCGTGCGGGTGGACCTGAACCGGCCGATGTCGGAGATCCGCGCGCAGCTGTCGCAGCTGCCGGTCAAGACGCGGCTGGCCCTCACCGGGTCGATGGTGGTCGCCCGCGACATCGCGCACGCGAAGATCGCCGAGCGGCTCGACGCGGGCGAGCCGATGCCGGACTACCTGCGTGACCACCCGGTCTACTACGCGGGCCCGGCCAAGACCCCCGAGGGCTACGCGTCCGGGTCCTTCGGCCCGACCACCGCCGGGCGGATGGACTCCTACGTCGAACAGTTCCAGGCGGCGGGCGGCTCGCTGGTCATGCTGGCCAAGGGCAACCGGTCGGCGCAGGTGACCGAGTCGTGCGCGACGCACGGCGGGTTCTACCTCGGCTCGATCGGCGGCCAGGCCGCTCGGCTGGCGAAGGACTGCATCCGCAAGGTGGACGTCCTGGAGTACCCGGAGCTGGGGATGGAGGCGGTCTGGAAGATCGAGGTCGAGGACTTCCCCGCCTTCGTCGTCGTCGACGACAAGGGCAACGACTTCTTCGCCTCGACGAGCACACCGACGCTGCAGGTCACGTTCCGCTGATCGACCCGAGCCTCACCGGGCTCAGCGCAACCTCCTCGGCCCGCCGTCCAGCTGACTGGGCGGCGGGCCGAGGACGATCCTGGCCGCGGTCACCGACGCCGCCGTGGGTGCCGCGAGCACCGGCTGCAGCCGCAGCGACCTCAGCTCGGGGATGTCCTCGGCGAGTGCGCTGACCCGCAACGCCAGCTGTTCCAACGCGGCGAGATCGGCCCGCTCGGCCCCGCCGTACCCGTCGAGCAGCGGTGCGGCTCGCGGGGCCCGGATCAGCTCGTGGGCATCCCGGGTACTGAGCGGGACCACCCGGTGCGCCCGGTCACCGAGAAGCTCGGTGGCGATACCGGACAGCCCGAAGGACAGCAGCGACCCGAACGACGGGTCGTCCACCACGGCCAGCCCGCAGCTGGGCCCCTTGGGAGCCATCCGCTGCACGATCAGCTCGGTCTCGCCGGTCACCCCGACCAGGTCCCGGTACGCGGCGGTCACCGCGTCCGCCGAACCGAGGTCGAGCCGGACGCCGATCAGCTCGGGTCGCTGCCACTTCTCCCCCACGCCCTTGAGCGTCACCGGATATCCCAGCTCGTCGGCCGCCTGCACGGCCGAGGACGCCGACCCGGCCATCCGGAACGCCGTCACCTCGATCCCGTAGCAGGCCAGCAGCGCGAGGGCGTCCTGATCATCGAGCTGGACACCCGCGCCGTCGGCCGGCACGCATCGTTCGACGAGCTCGCGGGCGTCCTCGCGGCGAATCCCGTCCGGCCGTACGTAGTCGCCGACCGGGCCGTCGCGCCACTGCGCGTACCGCAACACACGGGCGAGCGTGGCCACCGCGCGCTCCGGGCTGGAGTAGCTGGGCACCGAACCCGGGCCCGGCCGGCCGTCCGGGCCCGGCGCCGCAAGCTCCTCCAGAATCCCCTCGGCGCCGAGGAAGGTCGTCAGGACCGGCTTGCCCGCGTCCGTCGCCGCCCTGCGCAGTGCCCGCGCGTACTCACCGACGGGAATCGCCAGCGGCGGGACGAACACCGCGATCAGCGCGTCGACCTCGGGATCGGCCACCGCGGTCGCGACCGCCTCGGCGAACCGTTCGGGCGCGGCGGACGCCCCGATGTCCGCCGGCGCCCCCGCCGGGACCAGCCCTTCGTCCAGGAGCGCGTCACACACCAGCACGCCCAGCGCGCTGGAGTTGCCCACCACCGCGACCCGGGGCCCGGTCGGCAGCGGCTGGTAGGCCAGCAGCAACGCGGTGTCGAACAACTGGGGCAGGGTCTGCACCCTGATGACCCCGGACTGCTCGAACAGCACCTGGACACTCGCCTCGTCGACCGGGACCATGCTCGCCCCGAACGCCGGCAGCGGCGCGGTGTGGCGGCCGCTCTTGACCGCGACGACCGGCTTCTGCCTGGCCAGACGCCGCGCCAGGCGGGCGAACTTGCGCGGGTTGCCGAACGTCTCCAGGTACAGCAGCACTACATCGGTGTCCGGGTCGGTCTGCCAGTACTGCAGCAGGTCGTTGCCGGACAGGTCGGCCCGGTTGCCCGCCGAGACGAACGTGGACAGTCCGAGGCCCCGGGACGCCAGCCCGGCCAGGATGGCGATGCCGAGGGCTCCCGACTGGCAGAAGAAGCCGACCCTGCCCAGACCCGGCAGGTCCGGCGCGAGGGTGGCGTTGAGCGACACCGCCGGATCGGTGTTGATCACTCCGAGGGCGTTGGGCCCGATCACCCGCATGCCGTGTGACCTGGCCTGGGTCACCAGATGTCGTTGCGCGCGCGAGCCGTCGGCGTCCGCCTCGGCGAACCCGGCGCTCAGCACCACCAGCGCCCGCACGCCTTTGACCAGGCAGGAGTCGAGCACGTCGTCCACCAGCGCGGCGGGAACCGCGACCACCGCCAGGTCCACGTCGTCGGGGATGTCGGTCACCGACGGGTATGCGCGCACGCCACGCACCGACCGCGCGTCCGGGTGGACCGGGTACACCGGTCCGGTGAAGTTGCCCCGCAGCAGGTTGGCCAGTACCGCGTGGCCGATCTTGGCCGGATCGGTGGACGCGCCGATCACCGCGACCGAGCCAGGGTGCAGCACGTTGTGCACTCCCCGGGCCTCCGCCGCCTGCTCCCTGGCGTTGCGCACCGCGAGGGAGCGCTCGGTTGCCTCGACGTCGAACTCCAGGTGTAGGACGCCGTCGGCGAACTCGCGGCTGACCTGGTAGCCGGCGTCCCGGAACACCCGGACCATCGTGTTGTTCTCCACCAGCACCTCGGCGACGAACCGCTGGACGCCGCTCTCCCCTGCCGCCGCGGCGAGGTGCTCCAGCAGGATGGACCCGAGCCCCCGGCCCTGGTGGTCGTCGCGGACCACGAAGGCCACCTCGGCCGACGCGGTGTCGTCGAGGCGTACGTATCGCCCGACCGCGACGATCTCGCTGCCGAGCAGGCACACGAATGCCACCTGATCGTGATGATCGACCTCGACGAACCGTTTCAGGTCCCTGGGCGGGATGTGCGGGTAGGGCCCGAAGTAGCGCAGGTAGCGGGTGCGGTCGGACAGCCTCGAGTGAAAGGCCAGCAGGTCGTCCGCGTCCGAGGGCAGGATCGGGCGCAGGTGCAGCACACCGCCGTCGGAGGCGACGACGTCCGCTTCCCAGTGCCTGGGGTAGATCACCGGCTCCGTCATGACCTCGACCTAGTCCCGGGGGTCGTCCGGGTCGAGACCGTGCAGCGGGAAGACCGCACGCCGGGTGTCACGTACCGCGATGTCGACCCGGTCCTCGCCGGTGCGCCACGGCAGGTGGTCCAGCGGCGCGCCCTCGCCCATCTCGGTCGGTACCGGAGCCTTCGTCAGGCGCGTGGTGTGGGCGATCCAGTCCGCCGGGATCGGCCGTTCGGGCTCCACATCGCGGTTCAGCACGGTCGCGATCAGGTGGGTCCAGGAGCGCGGCACCACCCGGAACAGGCTGTACCCGCCCCCGCCGAACGCGAGCCATTTGCCGCCGGCGGTCTGCTCGGCCAGCTCGCGCAGCTCCCGGTAGATCGCGCGGTGACCGTCGACGCTCAGGCTCAGCTCGGCCAGCGGGTCCTCGTGGTGAGTGTCCACCCCGCACTGGGTCACGAGCAGCTGGGGCCGGAACGCGTCGAGCAGGGAGGGCACCACGGCTTTGAAGGCCCGCAGCCACGAGCCGTCCCGGGTGCCCGGCGGCAGCGCCAGGTTGACCGAGGTGCCGGCGGCGTCGCCCGAGCCGACCTCGCCGGGCCATCCGGTGCCCGGCCACAGCGTCATCGGGTGCTGGTGCACCGAGATGGTGAGCACCCTGGGGTCGTCGGCGAACGCCGCCTGCACGCCGTCGCCGTGGTGGACGTCGACGTCGACGTAGGCGATCCGGTCGAACCCGTTGTCGAGCAGCCAGGAGATCGCCACCGCGCAGTCGTTGTACACGCAGAACCCGGACGCGGCACCCGCCATCGCGTGGTGGAGGCCGCCCGCGATGTTCACCGCGCGGTCCACCGTGCCCTCGGCGATCTGTCGCGCCGCGAGCAACGATCCGCCGCACACGAGTGCGCTCGACTCGTGCATGCCGAAGAAGATCGGGTTGTCCGCTGTGCCCAGGCCGTGGCCCGCCGCGAACGGGTCCTCCGGGGCGCTCTTCACCGCGGTCAGGTAGGACGGTTCGTGGATCCGCTCGATCTCGCTGTCCGGCGCCGGCTCCGGAGCCAGCACCTCGATGCCCTCCAGCACACCGAGCCCGGATGCCAGCCGCATCGTGAGATCGAGCCGGATCGGGTCGAGCGGATGCGACTCGCTGAGGTGGTAGCCCAGGAAGTTCGGCGTCCACACGACAGCGGGATCTCTACCGGCGCTCATGACGAAGACCGTAGGCGCTCAGGCCGGTTCCGGCTCGTCCCCGAGCGCGACGGGGCGCTCGGGGTCGGCGCTCCAGTTCGACCATGACCCCGCGTACAACGCCGCCGGACGCTCGGGCGGCCGCAGCCCGGCGTGTTCCAGCGCGAGTACCACCGACGTCGCCGTCACCCCCGAACCGCAGTACGCACCGACCTCGGTGCCACCCACGACACCGAGCGCGCGGTAGTACGCGGCCAGGTCATCCGGGGACCGCCAGTGCCCTTCGGGTCCGATGTGCCGGGCGAACGGGGCGTTGCGCGCGCCGGGAACGTGCCCCGCGCGCGGGTCCACCGGTTCGGTCTCACCCCGGTAGCGCGCCGGTGCCCTGGCGTCCAGGAGCAGACCGGTGCCAGCTAGGGACGCCGCACCGTCGGCGTCGAGCACCGGCATCGAACCCGGTCGCGCCGTCAACGCGCCCCTCGTCGGCTCGGGGACCTCCGACTCGGTCGGATGGCCGTCGGCCACCCACGCGGAGAAACCACCGTCCAGGACCCGCACCTGGTCCGAGGGCATCCCCAGCCAGCGCAACAACCACCAGGCCCTCGCCGCGACCGAGCCGTCCGCGTCGTCGTAGACCACGACCGTCGAGCTGTCCGAGACTCCCACCGACGCGAATTCCGCCGTCAGCCGGGCCGGGTCCGGGATCGGGTGCCGTCCGCCGGGCCCGGGTGGGTCGGCGAGCGCGGTGTCCAGGTTCAGGAACCGGGCGCCCGGGACATGGGCGGCCTGGTAGTCGAGCAACCCGGGCGGGCCACCCAGCCTCCACCTGACGTCCAGCACGACCAGCGGTAGTTCCGTGAGGCGGGCGTCGGACAGCGCCACGAGCTCCACAGCGGTTATCAGCGGTGACACGCCACCCATCCTGCACCCTCCACCGTCCGGAGATCCGGATAACCCGAACGGGTCGGCGGAGTCAGTACTCGGCGCGAACAGATACCATAGATGAAGAATGAAGGGGCGGCAGACGTGAACGATCTCATTGACACCACAGAGATGTATCTCCGCACCATTTACGAGCTCGAAGAGGAAGGCATCGTCCCACTTCGAGCTCGTATCGCGGAGCGGCTCGCCCAGAGCGGACCCACGGTGAGCCAGACCGTCGCTCGGATGGAGCGGGACGGGCTCGTCGTAGTCGCGGGTGACCGCCACCTGGAGCTGACCGACGCCGGTCGGTCGCGCGCCGTGGCCGTGATGCGCAAGCACCGGCTGGCCGAACGGCTGCTGACCGACGTGATCGGTCTGGAATGGGAGCACGTCCACGCGGAGGCCTGCCGCTGGGAGCACGTCATGAGCGATGCGGTCGAGCGCAAGCTCGTGCTGCTGCTCAACAACCCGACGATCTCTCCCTACGGCAACCCGATCCCCGGGCTGGAGCAGCTCGAGGAGCCGAGCGGCGACGGTTCCGAGGTGCCGGTGCTCGAGCTGGGGCTGCAGCGCCTCGACGAGTTCGCCCGCCGCGGCGGCGGAACCGTGGAGGTCCGCCGGATCGCCGAGCACGTGCAGGCCGACAGCGACCTGATGACGGAGCTGAAGTCGGCGGGCATCGTGCCGGGCCAGGACGTCCAGATCGGCGCGATCCCACGCTTCGGTGATGCCGTGCCGGTGCATCTGGACGGCGAGCAGGCAAAGGTCCAGCCGCTGCTGGCCCACGCCGTGCTGGTGCGTCCCCGGACGTAGCCGCCGAACGACTTCGCACACTGTGGTGCCTCGCGCATGGTCGGTCATGTGCGAGGCACTTGCATGTGCGGGGTCGTGGGCATGAGACGGTGTGCGGCGACGAGGACCGTCGCGGCGAGAGGCATGGCCATGCGCGTGTTGGTGACCGGTGGAGCCGGATATCTGGGCAGTGTGTGCGCGGCGCACCTGGTCGAGACCGGCCACGAGGTCGTGGTGCTGGACGATCTGTCCACCGGGCATCTGGACGCGGTGCCCGAGGGCTGCCGGTTCGTCGAGGGTGACCTCGCGGAGACGGCCGACGCCGTCCTCGCCGAAGGTTTCGACGGTGTCCTGCACTTCGCCGCGAAGTCCCTGGTCGGCGAGTCGATGGAGCGCCCCGAGTTGTACTGGCAGGGCAACGTCGTCACCTCGATCAGGCTGTTCGAGGCGATGCGGACGCATGGGACGCCCAGGCTGGTCTTCTCCTCGACCGCCGCGACCTACGGTGAGCCGGAACGGTCGCCGGTGACCGAGGACGCCCCCGCCGTGCCGACCAACACCTACGGCGCGACCAAGCTGGCGATCGACCACGCGATCACCTCCTACGCGAGGGCCTACGGTCTCGCGGCGACCAGCCTGCGGTACTTCAACGTGGCGGGGGCACACGGGCGGTTCGGCGAGCGGCACGCGGTGGAGACGCACCTGATCCCGATCGTGCTGCAGGTGGCGACCGGGCAGCGTGAGTCGGTGGCGATCTACGGCGAGGACTGGCCAACGCCGGACGGCACCTGCATCCGCGACTACATCCATGTCGACGATCTCGCCGACGCGCACCTGCTCGCGCTGGAGAACGCACAGCCCGGCCGGCATGCAATCTACAACCTGGGCAGCGGCACCGGGTTCTCCGTACGTGAGGTGATCGAAACCTGTCGCTCGGTCACCGGACACGCGATCCCGGCGCTGCCGGCCGCTCGCCGCGCGGGTGACCCCGCCGTCCTGGTCGCCTCGAGTGAGCGGGCCAAGGCCGAACTGGGGTGGCAGCCCTCCCGCACCGACATCACCCGGATCGTCGACGATGCGTGGCAGTTCACCCAGGCGCACCTCACTACGCAGCCGCGCTGAGGCGGTGCTGTGCACCGGGCCGGTCACGCTCGCGCCCCGGTGCACCGCAGCGCCTTCTCCGCGTCGGCGATCCCCTGGACGAACATGCCGCTCAGCGCGGCCGGTGAGATACCGGAGCACAACGCGTCGAGGAACATCCCGCTGAGGTAGTGCCCGGGCCAGGCACGTTGGGCGCGCTCCAAGGCAACCGTGGCCAACGCACTGTCGCCGAGGACCACGGCACTGAACGCGAACAGCACGGCCGGCTCGGCCACCTCCGGGTCGGGCAGCTCCCGCATGAGTGCGGCCCACAACCGTTGCGCCGCGTCCGCGCGATCGCCGAACGCGAAACCGAGACAGGCGTCGCGGACCGTCGGGTCGCTCAGCGCCAGGCACAACGACAGCACGTCCCGGTCGCTTAGCCGAGGTGGCTCACCGTCGTCGGCCGCGACCCACCTCTCGATCAGCGCCAGCCCTTCGACGCCGGCGTACGGCAGCTCCCATCCCTCCCGTTCGACCTGCTCCAGGTAGGTGTTGATCAGCTCGGAGCGTCGCGCCAGGGTCGGCCCGTGGCCGGGGCGGACCAACCGTTCGACCTCGGCCCGGTCCGGGTAGATCACCTTTCCCGAGGCGACCATCTCGGCCGCGAGCGGCGCACTCGCCGGATCGGGCAGCCGCCCGGCGTCCCGCGTCCGGTAGCAGCTCCACGGCGCGTCCTTCGCTATCTCGGCCGCCCAGACGGCCGCCCTGACCGGGATCCCCTGGGCGAGGCATTCCTCGACCAACGCCGCGATCAGACCGGCACGCGGTGGGTCCCGGTCGGAGCCGGGTGGCTCACCACCCCCGACCACGACGAACAGCAGCTCGTCGCTCTCCCGGACCGCGTCGATATCGAGGACCTCGTGCGCCGCCGCGGCCGCATCGCGGTCCGGCGGCAGATCGATCCGCATCGTGAATCGGATGAACTCGCCGTCGTCGCGCCCGATGCTGACCGCCACCAGGGACTCGGTGGGGTAGAAGCCCAGGAGCGCCGGTATCGCGGTGACGAGGTCCGGCGGGGCGGTGAGACGGAGCCGGGCGATGGGTGTGGTGTCGGGTCTCATGCCACGAGAATGCGCTGGTCGAGCGCGCGTGTGGGGCGGTGCGCCGCGGCCTGTGGACAACCGCCCGGATCGGCCGCGGCGCGGCACCCGGACGACCGAGTTTGTGGATAACCGGGCGAAACCGGGCCGGGTTGTCGGAGTCGGCCGCTACTCTGTCCCGCCGGCCGAGTGGATCAGGAGCAGCTGCAGGTGGCAGGCCAGCCGTTCCCTCGGCTGGTCGAGGTCGACGCCGGACACCGCGTGCGCCCTGCGCAACCGGTGCCGCAGCGTGTTCGGATGGACGTGCAGACCAGCGGCCGCCGTGCGCACATCGCCCAGTGCGTCGAGATAGGCCAGCACCGACTCGACCAGTACTCCGCCGCGCTCGGCGTCGTCGGCGACGAGCGCACTCACCCCGGGACTGCCCAGCTCCGGTCGCGCGGCCAACACGTCCAGCAGCTCGCCGAGCAGCAACTCGGTGCGCAGTTCCGATAGTCCGGCGACCGATGGGTGCGCGCCGCGAGCCGACCGGGCGAGCGCATCGAGGACCCTGTCGACCTCCGTGCGGGCCCCGGACAGCTCGGCGAGCGCCGGTACGGGGTCGCTGATGCCCGCCCACCAGATGACCTCGGTCTGCTGCCGGGCGACCTCGACGGCGTCCCGCACCCAGGACCGCAGCGTCGGGTCGTGCGGTCCCGCTCCCGGCCGGACCCCGGAGAGCACCGCGTAGACCCGGTCGTCGTGCACCGTGATCAACGCTGTGCGGTGGTAGGCGGTCGCGTACACCGAGACCACGCTGCGCAGCTGGTCGTGCTGCAGTTCGCGGACCGGAACGTCGGGCTCGATCGGACCGCCGAAGCCGATCACGATCGCGGCCGCCGACGGGTCAAGCCCGAGTCGGCCGGCGACGAGGTCGGTGTTGGCCCGGCCGGTGAGCAGCTCGACGAGCTGGGCGCCACCGGACGCCGGGCCCGCGCCGGTCCGCCTGCGCAGGATCTCCGTCGCGGCCAACCGAGCCGCTCCGATGAGCGCCTCCTCCGCTCGCTCCGCGAACGGCGCCGCCTCCGGGGCGAACCGTTCCTGCACCCAGATGGTGCCCAGGTAGCGCGAGCCCGCCCGGATACCGACCGCCAGGCGGGCACGGACACCCAGCTCCGGGCGCGCATCGACCCGGACCACGTGCTCGCCGTCGCGCAGCCGGTCCAGCACGCCCCATTCGCGCAGCATCCGCATGTAGCTCTCCGGGCCCTGCCAGCCCAGGATGGACAGCCTGCGCAGCTCGTCGACCGCGTCGTCGGAGCGCGAGTAGCCGAGTACCCGGTTGCCCGCGTCCTCGATGCTCACGATGCCCCCGGTGACCAGCGCGGTCGCCTCCGCGAGCGCGAACAGCGTCTCGCCGGAGGAGTCCGATGCGGGGCCGCCGCCCGGGCGGGCGACCAGTTCGGCGGCTTCCAGCCGTTCACGCAGCAGCGAGGCCAGCTGGTCCCACCGCACCTGCGGACCGACGGTGAGCAGCGCGATCCCGGCCGCGTCCGCGGCGTCGGCGAGCTCGACCGCCGCCGCCGGACCGGTCTTGACCGCCACCGCGGCCGCGCGGCTGCGGGCCGCGGCCCTCAGCAGCGGCAACGCCTCGCGCCCCCGCGCCCCGATGATCAGCACCAGCTCGTCCCGGTGGTCACGGACCTCGTCGTCCGGATCCAGGATCGCCATACCGAGGATCTGGGGTCCCTCGGCCGGTGCCATCGGATGCAGGTCGGCCAGAGTGCCGACGATGCCGTCGAGGAGCTGCCCGAGCGGGGTTCCGTGCACGTCCGACGTCCGTTCTCGAGCGGGCCGGTCATCGGTCGACCTCAGGCGTCACAACTTGTCCGATACGCTAATGACTTAACACGCACTCTAGCCGATCGACCAATCCTGAGAGCGTTTCCGCTGGTTACCGTTCCAGCACACGCCAACACGGGAGGTGTCCTCATGGACTCGATCGCCCTGACACCCGCTCCGCGCAACGAGCCGATCCAGGACTACGCCCCTGGCTCGGCGCAGCGGGCAAGCCTGACCGCACGACTCGGAGAGCTGGCCGCGCAGCGGCACGAGCTCACCCAGACCATCGACGGAGAGCAGCGCCTCGGCGGTGGTTCCCCCGTAGACGTCGTCGCGCCCCATCGTCACTCACACGTTCTGGGCACCTTCCGGACCGCAACCGCCGACGACGCGAAGTTCGCCGTCGACGCCGCGCTGCGTGCGGCGGCACCATGGCGCGAGATGTCGTTCGAGGCCAGGGCCTCGGTCCTGCTGCGCGCCGCCGACCTGCTGTCCGGACCGTGGCGCGACACGCTCAACGCCGCCACGATGCTCGGCCAGTCCAAGACCGCGATCCAGGCCGAGATCGACTCCGCGTGCGAGCTGGCCGACTTCTGGCGCTTCAACGTCGCCTTCGCCCGACGCATCCTGACCGAGCAGCCGGAGTCCTCCCCCGGCGTCTGGAACCGGATGGACCACCGCCCGCTGGAGGGGTTCGTCTACGCGATCACCCCGTTCAACTTCACCGCGATCGCCGGCAACCTGCCGACCGCGCCCGCCCTGATGGGCAACACGGTCATCTGGAAGCCGTCCCCCACCCAGACGTTGTCCGCCTGGTACACGATGCGCCTGCTCGAACAGGCGGGCATGCCGCCGGGTGTGATCAACATGGTGACCGGTGACGGCCGTGCACTGTCCGAGGTCCTGCTCGCCGACGAGCACCTCGCTGGCATCCACTTCACCGGCTCCACCGCGACCTTCCAGCACCTGTGGGGCCAGGTCGGCGCCAACATCAACCAGTATCGGAGCTACCCCAGGATCGTCGGCGAGACCGGCGGCAAGGACTTCATCGTGGCGCACGCCTCGGCGGAGATCGACGTGCTGCGCACCGCGATGGTCCGGGGCGCCTACGAGTACTCCGGGCAGAAGTGCTCGGCGGCCTCCCGCGCGTTCGTCCCCCGCTCGGTGTGGCAGCGACTGCGCGACGACCTGGTCGACGAGGTGGCGTCGCTGCCCGTGGGCGACGTCGCGGACCTGAAGAACTTCACCAGTGCGGTGATCGACCGGCGTTCGTTCGACAAGCTCGACGGAGTACTGAAGCAGGTCGCCTCGGACGACAGCGTCGAGGTGCTGGCGGGCGGTACGGCCGACGACAGCGAGGGCTACTTCGTCCGCCCGACCCTGATGGTCGGCTCGGACCCCGGCCACGACATCTTCCGCACCGAGTACTTCGGTCCGCTGCTCGCGGTGCACGTCTACGACGACGCCGATTTCGACCAGGTACTGAAGACGGTCGACCAGGGTTCGGCGTACGGCCTGACCGGTTCGATCATCGGCAACGACCGCGCCGCGATCAACCAGGCCTCCGAGGCGCTGCGGTTCAGCGCGGGCAACTTCTACATCAACGACCGGCCGACCGGCGCCGTGGTCGGCCAGCAGCCCTTCGGCGGCGCCCGTGGTTCGGGCACCAACGACAAGGCGGGCTCGATCTTCAACCTGCTGCGCTGGACCAGCCCGCGTTCCATCAAGGAGAACCTCAACCCGCCGGTCTCCATCACCTACCCACACCAGGGGTGACCACGATGCTCCGCTCCGCGCTGCTCAGCGCGGCCCGCTCGCCCGCGCTGCGTTCCGCCGCCGAGCACTCCACGCTGGCCCGGCCGATCGTCCATCGCTTCGTCGCGGGCGACCAGCTGGACAGCGCGCTCACCGTGGCCCGCGAGCTGGTAGCCGACCGGCTCGTGTCCATGGACCACCTCGGTGAGAACACCGAGAACCGGGCACAGGCCGAGGAGACCACCCAGGCGTACCTGACCCTGCTGGGCCGGCTCGACGACGAAGGGCTCGCCGACCGGGTGGAGGTGTCGGTCAAGCTGTCCGCACTGGGCCAGTCGCTCCCGGGTGACGGGCAGTCACTGGCGACCGACAACGCCGCCCGGATCTGTGCCCGCGCCGCCGGAGCCGGCACAACGGTCACGGTCGACATGGAGGACCACACCACCACGGACGCGACCCTGGAAACGGTGCGCACACTGCGCCGGGACTGGCCGGGAACCGGCGCCGTGCTGCAGGCCTACCTGCGGCGCACCGAGGCGGACTGTGTCAACCTCGCCGGCCCCGGTTCCCGGGTGCGGCTGTGCAAGGGCGCCTACGACGAGCCCTCGTCGGTCGCCTTCCGGGAACGTTCCGAGGTCGACGCCTCGTACCGGCGCTGTCTCGACGCGCTCATGGCCGGGCAGGGCTACCCGATGGTCGCCACGCACGATCCCGCGTTGATCGACCATGCCGACCGGCTCGCCCAGGGGACGGACCGCGAGTTCGAGTTCCAGATGCTCTACGGGGTCCGCCCCGAGGAGCAGCGCAGGCTGGCCGCGCGCGGCAGCCGCATGCGGGTGTATCTGCCGTACGGGTCGGCTTGGTTCCCCTACTTCATGAGAAGGCTTGGCGAACGGCCCGCCAACGTGATGTTCTTCCTCCGTTCGTTCACCAGCCGTCACTGAAAGTCCACGTCACGTCCGGTTCCCGGGTCGCTCGGAAGGGTGACCCGGGAACCGGTGTCCCACCACCTCAAGCGAATGTCAACTCATGTTGGCATCGGATCGTCCATCAGCTAGACACTGATCACCCACCGAGCGTCGATCACGTAGGGGAAAGCCAATGACGACCTCACCCAGCCCGGAGCACACCAGGGTGTTCCGGCGGATGCCCATCCACCAGATCGAGGACGAGTCGGGCGACAGCGGCCTCAAGAAGACGCTCGGCCTGTGGCAGCTGACCGCGATCGGCGTCGGCGGCATCATCGGCGCGGGCATCTTCGCGCTCGCCGGCACGGTGGCGAACGAAACCGCCGGGCCCGCCGTGCTGATCTCGTTCCTGATCGCCGGGGTGGCCAGCGCCGCCGCGGCCTTCTCCTACGCCGAGTTCGCCGGCCTGATCCCGAAAGCCGGCTCGGCCTACACCTACGGCTACGCGGTGCTCGGTGAACCGGTTGCCTGGTTCATCGGCTGGGACCTGCTGCTGGAGTACACCGCGATCGTCTCGGTCGTCGCGATCGGCATCTCCGGCTACTTCAACGAGCTGCTGAGCCTGCTGCACCTGCAGCTACCACTGTGGATGTCGGGTGCACCCGGTACCGAACCGACCGGGGTGGCCTCCGGCTCGTACAAGATCGACCTGTTCGCGGCGCTGCTGTGCCTGCTCATCGCGTACGTGCTCAACCGGGGCATGAAGAGCGCGGCACGGTTCGAGACCGGGCTCGTCTACCTGAAGGTCGCCATCGTCCTGCTGGTCGTCGTGGTCGGCGTGTTCCACATCAACTCGGCCAACTACTCGCCGTTCGCGCCGTTCGGTCTCGCCGGCGCCTTCACCGGCGCGGCGACGGTCTTCTTCGCGGTGTTCGGTTACGACGCGATGAGCACCGCCGCCGAGGAGTCCGAGGACTCGCAGAAGCACATGCCGAAGGCGATCATGTACTCGCTCGCCATCTCGATGGTGCTGTACGTACTGGCCTGTCTGGTGCTGACCGGCATGGTCAACTACAAGGACATCGACCCCAAGGCGGCGTTCTCCAGCGCGTTCACCTCGGTCGGGCTCAACACGATCGCGCTGGTCATCGCGGTGGGCGCGATCTTCGGCATCCTGACGGTCATGTTCACCTTCATGATGGGCGCGACCCGGGTGGGCTACTCGATGAGCCGCGACGGCCTGCTGCCCAGGTGGTTCGCCAAGACCAACGAGGCCCGTCAGGTGCCGAGCCGGATCACCTGGGTGTTCGGCGTGGCCTCGGCGATCATCGCGGGGTTCCTGAACATCAAGGAGGCCGCCGAGCTGACCAACATCGGCATCCTGCTCGCCTTCATCGTGGTGTGCGTCGCGGTCATCGTGCTGCGCTACAAGCAGCCCGACCTGCCACGTAGCTTCCGCTGCCCGGGCATGCCGGTCGTTCCGATCATCGGGGTCGGGTTCTCGATCTGGCTGATCTCGTTCCTGACCTGGCACACCTACGTACGCTTCGGGATCTGGTTCGCACTCGGCCTGATCGTCTACCTGGCCTACAGCAGGCGGAACTCCCGTCTCGCACTGGCGCAGCAGGCGGCGGAGGAAGGTCCGGCCAAGCACGAGGCACCGTGATCGAGGGCGGCCCCGGACCCGCGCACACGGCGGGTCCGGGGTCGCCGATCACACGGTCGCGTCGATCACGAAGTCCCGCCCGAGGCCCAGCAGCACCTGATCAGCCGTGAGCAGCCGCAAACCTGAGCGATGCGCCTGAGCGACCAACAGCCGATCGAAAGGATCGTGGCGCAGCAGCTCCGGGAACTCTCGAATGCCCTCGGCGTGCTCAGCGGTGACGCTGAGCGGCACCAGACCTTGCTGCCGGAGCCTCGATGCCAGATCAGCCGGAATCGTCAGCTTGCCGAGCATCGACTTGATCGTGAGTTCCCAGACTGAGGCGGCGGATACGTAGACCCCGCCAGCTGTCTGGATCAGTTCCCTCGCTCGCGCACCCAGGCGCGCACTGTCGTCGAGCAGCCACACCACCGCCTGGCTGTCAAGAAGCAGCAACGTCGTCACCGTAGAACATGCGCTGGATGTCCTGATCAACGTCGAAGACTGAATCGTCGTAGCTGATCTCACCCTTCATGCCGCCGAAGGTCACTGCGGCGGCCTGGTGAGGGACCAGATCGGCGATCGGTTTGCCTGCCTTCGAGATGATCACGTGCTCTCCGGCCGCGACACGCTCCAGCAGGCGCGACAGCTGGGTCTTCGCCTCATGGATGTTGACATTGACCGCCATAGCTCGACACTAACAGACTAGACTAAGTCTAGTCCATTATGCTTCCTTGTCTCTCAGGTCATTTCACGGTCGCGGCTTCGACGGCCGGGGCCGACGCGGCCGCCCTGATGCGGCCCCCGGCCAGCACCACGAACAGCAGCACCGAGATCAGGCCCGCCACGACGGACAGCGGCGCGATCTCGTAGCAGAAGCTCGGCAGGAAGTGCTGGCCGACGAAACTGATCACGACACCCACGGCGGCGGCCAGCACCGCATCGAGTCGCCAGCGCTCACGCCACCCCGCTGGCGCACGGAAGAACTCCGATGCCGCCGTCCGGCGCCGCTGCACCCAGACCCAGTCCGCGAGCATGACGAACGTGAACGGGATGATCACGTTCCCGCCCGCCTCGAGGAACGCCTCGGCGTTCTGCAGGATGCCGACGACCGCCAACAGCACACCGAGAACCCCCAGCACCACGGTGGCGACCGGCTGTTCCCAGCGGCGCGGCTCCCGGACGGTGTTGAGCGCGACCAGCAGGTCCACCATCGCCGGGTACAGGTTCATCGCGTTGGTGTGCAGCACCGCGATGGCCACACCGACCGCCGCGACGACGCCCCAGCCCTGGAGGTCCCTGGCCAGCAGCGCGACGTTCCACTCCCCCGTGGCCGCCTGCGAGTAGAGACCCATCACTCCCATGCCGATCAGCGCGATCATGATGCCCGCCGAGGGCGCGAGGAAGTACGAGGGACGCTGTCCGCCGGTCCGCTCGACCGGCACGGCGAACCGGGAGACCGTCGAGAGCTTGTAGGTCCAGGACAGGATCGAGAACGACAGGATGATCGTCAGCGCGCTGCCCCAGTTCATCGGAATGCGCTGGGTCGGTGCGACCAGGTCGTGGTTCATCGCCAGGTAACCGAACAGCGCCCCGTAGCAGAGCACGGTGAGCAGCGCGGTGTAGCGGTAGAACCGCTCCAGCCATTTCATGCCGAACAGCACCAGAATGATCTGCACGCCGCCGACCACGATGTTCCACATCAGCAGCGACGAGTTCGTGATGGTCGCCAGGATGACCGCGCCGACCGCGGTATTGAGACCGAACCACCCGAGGTTCACCACGGTGAACAGCGCGGAGAAGCCGAACGCGCCGTGCCAGCCGTAGGTCCGTCGCGCCACCACGAGGCCGGACAACGGTGTCTCGCGGCCCATCTCGGAGAACAGGCCGGCCGGGACCAGCGCGATCAGCCAGGCGATCAGGCCCGCGATGATGAAGTTCGTCAGCCCGTAGTCGAACAGCAGCTGACCGACCAGCGGTGTGGTCGCCGAGCTGGCGGCCATGAGCCAGACGACGAACATCCGGAACGGCCGCATGATCCGTTGGTCGTCGGGGACCGGCAGCACCCCGACGGTCTCCAGCTCCGCTCCGACTCGGTTCGACAGGGAACGCGGCTCACCCTCGACCATCGCTGCACCACTCCGTGCGAGAAAGTTAAACCTTTAACGTGAGGAGGGATACTAAGTCCTCGGCGACGCCCTCGGCAAGATCCGGTCAGTCGGTTCGACGACGGAGCCGGGCGAGCGACACCGCGACCTCCGATGCCACCCGCGCGTTCTGTTCGGCGAGCGCGAGGTTCGCGGGCACGCTGGCGCCGTCGGTCTCGGCCTCGAGCCTGGCCAGGACGTAGGGAGTGACCGCCGCGCCGGTGACCGCTGCCTCCGCCGCGGCGGCCAGCGCGGCGTCCATGCTCGCCGCGAGGTCGGCGGCGTCCAGCTCGTCCGCCTCGGGGATCGGCACGGTCAGCAGCACACCGGTGCGCGGTCGCACACGCGCCTCGAGAACCCGCGCCACCTCGTCGGCCGTCTCGACCCGGTGCGGCACCGGAAGACCACTGGATCGGACGTAGAACGCGGGGAAGTCGTCGTGTCTCCAGCCGAGCACGGGGACACCCTCGGTCTCGAGGTACTCGAGCGTGCGAGGCAGGTCCAGGAATGCCTTGGCACCTGCGCACACGGTGATCACCGGATGGTGGGCCAGCGCGTCCAGGTCGGCGGAGATGTCACCGGTCACCTCCGCGTTCCGGTGCACGCCGCCGATGCCGCCGGTGGCGAACACCAAGATTCCGGCACGTTCGGCCAGCGCGACCGTCGCCGAGACCGTCGTGACCCCGACCGGCCAGTCCTGCGCGGCGGCCACGGCGAGATCGCGCTCGGCGACCTTGCGCTCCCCCTCCAGGACTCGCTTCTCGCCCTCCGGATCCAGCCCGACCCGCCACACACCGTCCAGTACCGCGATCACCGCGGGCGTCACACCGGCCGCGCGGATCGTCTCGGTACAGCGCGTCAGCGCCTCGGCATTGTGCGGCGGCGGGAGCCCGAGCGTCGAGAAGATGGTGGACTCCAGCGCGACCACCGGCGTGCCTTCCGCCACGGCGGTGGCCACCTCGTCGGACAGCACGAGCGGGCCGTTCACGAGACCTCCAGGGAGAAGTTGGCGCCGGGCGCGTCGAGCACCCTGGCGGCGAGTCGGTGTCCGGCCGTCACGGCGGCAGGTACCTGCGAGCCCTGGGCGACGGCGGCCAGGTAGCCGGCGGCGAACGCGTCGCCCGCGCCGGTGCTGTCCCTCGGGTGGACACGCACCGGAACGGGAACCCGCAGCCGTTCTCCGTCAGCCAGTATGACGACCGTCGGCTCCGCGCCACCTTTGATGACACACACCGTGCCATTCGGAGGCGGGCGATCCGCCAGACCTAGCAGCTCCGCCTCGGCCGAGTTGGCGAACAACACCGAGGGCCGAGCCTCGGCGACCAGATCGAGGAACCGGGC
Organism: Actinospineispora spinosispora DSM 44797; assembly: GCF_000429025.1. Classification (GTDB taxonomy): domain Bacteria; phylum Actinomycetota; class Actinomycetes; order Mycobacteriales; family Pseudonocardiaceae; genus Pseudonocardia; species Pseudonocardia spinosispora. The sequence goes on along the minus strand of NZ_AUBB01000010.1, from coordinate 74,106 downwards.
GGGACCGTAGTCGAGCAACAGCCCGGTCGAGGACGCGTCGATGCTCACCCGGCGACCACCGCGAGCCGCGACCCGCATCAGCGCGAGCGCGTTGCTCTCGGACGTTTCGGTGGCGAACGCATAGGAGGGGACGTGCAGCAGGGACACGCCGGTCAGCCAGTCCTCCGCCACCGGTCCCAGGTCCGCGCTGGCACCCCGGTCGGGCAGCATCGTGCGTTCGCCATCCTCGTGGACCAGCACCACGATGCTCCCGGTCCGACCGCCACGCTGAACGTGGACATCGACACCTGCGGCGCGCAGCTGATCGACCAGTCCGTGCCCCAGGGGATCAGCGCCCACCCGGCCGATGAACCGGGTCGGCACCAGCGACGCCGCGAAACGCGCCACGTTCGCGGCGCTGCCGCCCCGGGTGCGATGCACCGTTGCCGGATTGTCTGTTCCCACCCGCAACGGGCCGCGCAACCACACCACCACGTCTTCGACGAGGTCACCGAGCACCGCGAGCACACCACTGTCGGGTAGGGGCACAGGCAGACGTTATGCGCTTAACGTTGTTCGCGCAACACGTTCAGCCGACTCGCGCCGGCCCGATCGACCCACGGTGGGTCAGGCTCGTCCCCAGCGCCTCCACCCAGGGCAGCTGCCGCTCGTCGTCGATCAGGTCACGCAGCATGCGTGCCGAGGTGTGCCCGAGTTCGAAGGCGGGCAGCCGAACGGTGGTCAGCGGCGGCGAGGTGATCTCGGAGAACGGCAGGTCGTCGAAAGAACCGACGGACACCTGCCCCGGAATCGACACCCCCAGCTCGGTGAAGGCGCTCAGCACCCCGTAGGCCAGTACGTCGGCGGCCGCGATCACCGCGGTGACCCCCGCGTCCCGCCACGCCGACCACGAGTCGGTGACCAGCGAGCGGGCCGCCTCGACCGTGATGTCCGCCCGTACCCAGGTCACCGAGGTGCCGTCGGTGGCGTGACACCGCTCGAACACCTGCCGCCGGCGGACCGCGAAACTCTGCCCCTCCGGCGTGGCATCGAGGTACACCAGTCGCCGGTGCCCGAGCTCGACGATCCGGTCAACCATCGCGTGAGCGCCGGGTGCGGTGTCGAAGTACACCCGCGACAGCTCGGCGGGCCCGACCGGCTCGTCCAGCATCACGACGGGACACCCGAGGCGTGCCACGTCCACGTCGGTGCCGGGGAACTCGAGCAGGATGCCGTCCACCCCGAAGGACACCAGCTGGTCGAGGTCTGGTTCGGCGCGCTCGGTGCCGGACACCGCGAGCAGCAGGCGGTACTCGTCGCCCAGTGCCTTCGCCACTCCGGCGGCGACCTGGGTGAAGAACGGGTTGCTCAGGTCCGGTGCGACCAAGGCGATGCACTGCCGTCGGCCGGTGACCAGGCTCCGCGCGGTGGAGTCGACGCGATAGCCCATCTTCTTGACCGCGAGCCACACCCGTTCCTGAGTGGCGGGTGCCACCCGCCCGTCGGCCTTGCCGTTGATGACCATGGAGACCGTCGCGATGGACACGCTCGCCTCGGCGGCCACATCGGACGCCGTGGGACGTCGCCCGGGCCCTCGACCTGCACCTTCGCGTCCCGCCAACGGTCTCTCCTCCCCCGGACGTGCGCGATCATGCCAGATTTGATGTCTGCGCAGAGTGACCGCGACGCTACGCTTCCGCGAGCACCCGGCTCCGAGGAGGACGTGTGGCTTTCCAGTACTCCCGGCTCGTCCGTCGCAAATCCGTCGCTGTGATGGTCGCCGAGTCCGGCGCGAACACCGGCGGCGGCGAGCTGAACCGGACGATCGGCGTGTTCCAGCTGGCCATGATCGGCATCGGCGCCACGATCGGGACCGGGATCTTCTTCGTCCTGTCCCAGGCGGTGCCACTGGCCGGCCCCGCGGTGGTGTGGTCGTTCGTGATCGCCGGCGTCGTGGCCGGGCTGACCGCCGTGTGTTACGCCGAGCTGGCGAGCGCCGTGCCGGTGTCCGGTTCCGCGTACTCCTACGCCTACGCGACGTTGGGTGAGGGCGTCGCGATGATCGTCGCGGCCTGTCTGTTGCTGGAGTACGGGGTGTCGGCATCGGCGGTCGCGGTCGGGTGGTCGCAGTACCTCAACCAGCTCCTGGACAACGTGTTCGGGGTCAGGATCCCGCAGGCGCTCGCGGCGGCGCCGGAGGCCGGCGGCTGGGTGAACGTCCCGGCGATGGTGCTGGTCGCGTTGTGTGCGCTGCTGCTGATCCGGGGAACGGCCGAGTCGGCGCGGGCGAACGCCGTCATGGTTCTGGTCAAGCTGGGTGTGCTCGCGCTGTTCGTGGTCATCGGCGTGCGCGGGTGGAACACCGACCACCTGGCGAACTTCGCGCCGTACGGCGTCACCGGTGTCTACGGGGCGGCCGGGGTGATCTTCTTCAGCTTCGTCGGCCTGGACAACGTGGCCACGGCGGGCGAGGAGGTGCGCAACCCTCGCCGGACCATGCCGCTGGCGATCATGATCGCGCTGGCCACGGTGACCGTGGTCTACGTGGCCGTCGCGCTGGTCGCGGTCGGTGCACAGCGGCGGGAGAAGTTCGAGGGCCAGGAGGCGGGACTCGCCGCGATCCTGCAGGACATCGTCGGGTCGAGCTGGCCGGGGACCGTGCTGGCCGCCGGCGCGATCATCTCGATCTTCAGCGTGACGCTGACCGCGCTCTACGCGCAGACCCGGATCCTGTTCGCGATGAGCCGCGACGGACTGGTCCCGCCGGTGTTCCGGCGGATCAACCCCCGGACCACCACACCGGTGCGCAACACGGTGATCGTGTCGACGGCGGCCGCGATACTCGCGGGTCTCATCCCGATCGAGTTCCTGTCCGAGATGACGAGCATCGGAACGTTGGTGGCCTTCATGGTGGTGTCGGTCGGGGTGATCGTGCTCCGCCGGACGGCGCCCGACCTGCCGAGGGGATTCCGGGTCCCCGGCTATCCGGTGACCCCGATCCTGTCGATCCTGGGCTGCCTGCTGATCATCGTCAGCCTGCGGCCGATCACCATCGTCGCCTCCGTCATCTGGACCGGCGCGGCGCTCGTCTGGTACTTCGCCTGGGGCATCCGCCACTCCGCGCTGGAGCCGCCGCGATGATCGACGAGCTCACGGGGGGCATCACCCGGGCCGAGTCGTACCTGGCGGGCCGCCCCGGTTTCGCCGGTGTCGTGGTACGGGACCGGCGGACCGGCGCGGTGTGGCGCAACGCCGACTCCGGAACCCTGATCTGGGCATGCTCCACGACGAAGCTCGCTATGGTGGTCGACCTTCTCCTGCGTGCCGATGCCGGCACGGCGAACCTCACCGAGGACGACCGCACGCTCATGCGTGCCATGCTGCACACGAGTGACGACGCCGCGGCCCACACGCTGTGGGAACGGCACGGCGGGACCGACTTCGCGCGACGGTTCCCGGGGTACGGCATGACGGACATGAGGTTCACCGACCGGCATCCGCACCACTGGGGCTGGATCCTGACCACGGCCGACGATCTCGACCGGTTGATGAACCACGTCCTCGACGAGCTGCCGGCCAGGCACCGCACCTACCTCGTGGACGAGATGCGCGCGGTGGGCCCCAACCAGCGGTGGGGTGTCTGGGGAGCGGGTGCCGCACACCGGCCGGGCGTCAAGGCCGGCTGGTCGGACGACAACGACGACGGCTCATGGCTGATGAACTCGGTGGGCTTCGCCGGGCCGGACGAGCGCTACACCGTGGCGATCATGAACAACACCGGGGTGGTCGACGGCGGCTTCGAGATCGGCAGGGAGACCACCACCGAGTACACCAGGCTCCTGTTCGAGCAGCGCTGACCGGTCACGGCCGCGCATGGACCGGGGACAGGTCCACGAACACCCGTAGGTCCGCGATCAGGTCGTCGCCATCGACCGACCAGATCGTCACCGCCGGGACGGTGACCTGCGCGCCGTCCAGACGGGTGTAGGTCACGTCGGTCTCGGCGATGGTCGTCGTCCCGACGGTCCACTCGTTGCGCACCCGGTGGCTCACGCCCCGGATGCTCGTGTGGAAGGCCGCGTCACCTGCCATCACCGCGTCGCGGCCGAGCAGCGGCTCCTGGTTGCCGAAGACCATTCTGGCGTCCTCGGCGAGCAGCGCACGGAGCCCGTCCGTGTCGTGGTCGTCGACCGTCCGGAACAAGCTGTGTGCGGTGGGCATGTCCTGTCTCCTCAGCGGGGTGGGCCGGCGGGTGCCACGAGCTCGCCGCCGTAGCGGCGGGTGGCCTCGGCGACGCGCTCGAAGTCCGACGGGTCGAAGGGCGGCGCCTGCTCGCCGACGCGGGCCCGCGTCCCGAGCTCGGCGAAGAAACCCTCGAACCCGCCGGGGGTGATCAGCAACAACGCGTGCGCCGCACTGACCCCCGGGTTGGTGAACGAGTGCGCGATGCCCCTCGGCAGATACACGAAGTCACCACCCCGGACCAGGGTGGTCTCGTCTCCCACCGACACCTGGAGCTGACCGGACAGCAGGTAGAACGCTTCGTCCTCCCTGGTGTGGATGTGCGGTGGCGGACCGCCCCCGGAAGGGATCGACGCCTCGATCAACGCGAACGCCCCGCCGGTCGACTCCGAGGTCGCCTTGAGCGTGTACGTGTCGCCGACCATCCAGATGGCCGGCCCCTGCCCCGCTCTGACGACCCCTGCTCCCGGCGACAGCTCTCCCAGCGACATCCGTTCTCCCCTCAGGTGTAGACGACGAACGCTAGGGACCAGCGGAAACTCCGTCCATGCCACATTTATGGGGTTTGTCGGCGGACCGGTCCGTGTGACCATCGACCGGTGAGCCACCGCGCGCGTGCTCGTGCGTACGACCGTGTGTCGCAGCTCGAGACCGCCGAGCTGGATCTGCCCGCGCTCTTCGACGCGGCCGCCGACGTCCTGGCGCGCGTCCTGCCGCACGACGCCGCCTGCTGGCACGCAATGGATCCGGCGACGCTCATCGAGACCAGCACCCACGTCGAGCACATGCCGCCGCCCGACCCCCGGGTCGCCGAGATCGCCTACCTGTCGAGCGATTTCAACTCGTTCCCCGAGCTGGCCCGGCGGCCCCGCCACAGCGGTGTGCTCAGCGAGGAGACCGGTGGGGACCTCCGCCGCAGCACGCGCTACCGGGAGCTTCTGGTCCCGGTGAACATGGCCGCCGAGCTGCGCGTCGCGTGCGTCGTCGACCATGCCTCCTGGGCGTGCTTCGCACTGTTCCGCCAGGCACCGGCGACGGACTTTACCGAGGACGAACGCGACTTCGCCCACGACGTGGCGGCTTCGCTCGGTCGCAGCTTCCGCGCGGCGGGGGTGCGGGCGAGGGCAGGCGAACCCGGTGTCGGCCTCTGGCCCGGGGTCCTGCTGATCGGTCGGGACCACAGGCTCGAGTCGGCCACGCCGTCCGCCCTCGGCTGGCTCCGGCAGGTCGGTTTCCTCGGCGATCCCGGCCACGACCCGCTCCCGTTCGAGGTCCTGAACGTCGCCGAGAGAGCCCGCGTCACGGCCGGGGAGGTCGCCGCTCGCGTCCTCGGCGCATCGGGCCGCTGGGTTGCGCTCCACGCGGAACCGACCGCCGGTGACGAGGATCGGGCACAGCGGGTGGCGGTCGTGCTGCAGGCGGCCGCTCCCCCGTCGATCGCACCGCTGATCTGCGCCGCCTACGGGTTGACCACACGCGAACGAGAGCTGACCGAGCTCGTGCTGCGCGGCTTCGGCACCACCGAGATCGCGGCGCGGCTGTTCGTCTCACCGCACACCGTCCAGAGCCATCTCAAATCGATCTTCGCCAAGGTCGGCGTCCGCAGCCGCAGGCAGCTGGTGGGCCGCCTGGTCACCGGCGAGGACGGGACGGCACGGCCCGGCTGAACCGTGCCCGACGCGGACATGGACACGGGCCGAACAATCGCCGCGAGGTGCCCTGCCGCCGCCGTCGCCTCGCTACGTTCGAGACGCCCCGCACGGCTCAAGGAGGTCACCGACCGATGTGGACGCTCTCCGGCTTCGCCGACGAGATCGGACCCGACCCGGCCGAGCAGTGCCGGCAGCTGCGCGAACTGGGCATCGGCTACCTGGAGCTGCGCAGCGCCTGGGGAGTCAACGTGCTCGACCTGACCGACGACCAGGTCGAGCACCTCCACGCCGCGCTCGCCCGTGACGGTATCCGGGTGTCCTCGATCGGCTCACCGATCGGAAAGATCAATATCGCCGAGGACTTCGATGCCCACCTGGTCCGGATGGATCGGGCGGTCCAGCTCGCCCACAGGTTCGAGGCGCCGTTCATCCGGGTGTTCTCGTTCTTCCTGGACTCCGGCCAGGCGCCGGCCGATCACCGGGACGAGGTGCTCCGCCGCATGCGCGAGCTGCCCCAGCGGGGCGCCGACGGTGGTGTCGTACTGCTGCACGAGAACGAGAAACACATCTACGGCGACGTCCCCGAGCGGGTGCTCGACATCGTCGAGTCGGTCGGCCTGCCCAGTCTGCGGTTGGCCTGGGACGCGGCCAACTACGTCCAGGTCGGGGTGCGGCCGTTCCGGGACGCCTACCGGATGCTGCGGCCCTACACGGACTACATCCAGATCAAGGACGCGCTGCTGGCCGACGGGACGGTCGTCCCCGCGGGCGAGGGGGACGGCGAGCTGCCCGACACGATCCGCGCGCTCGTCGCCGACGGGTTCGACGGCTTCTTCTCGATGGAACCGCACCTGGCGGCCACCGACCGGTTCGGCGGCTTCTCCGGGGCACCGGAGTTCGCGCGCGCCACGCGGGCGTTCACCGATCTGCTCGACGTCGAAGGGATTCGGTACCGGTGAGCGACAAGCTGCGGTTCGCGGTGCTGGGGGCCGGTGTGATCGGCACGATCCACTGCGCCGCGATCGCCGCGCTCTCCGACGTGGCGGAGCTGGCCGTGGTGGCGGACCCCCGCGAGCCGGCCGCCCTCACCGCGGCGAGACGGTATCTCGCCGGTGACCACACGACCGACACGGCGGGAGCGCTCGGGCGAGATGACGTCGACGTGGTGGTGGTGTGCACGCCGAGCGGCACGCATGCCGACCTGGCCGAGGCCGCGCTGCACGCCGGCAAGCACGTGGTGATCGAGAAGCCGATCGACGTCTCGCTGGCGGCAGCCGACCGGGTGATCGCCGCCGAACGCACGTCCGGGCGGACGGTGGCGGTCATCTCGCAACACCGGTTCGACCGGTCGACCGAGAAGGTGGCCGCCGCCGTGGCCGCCGGTCAGCTCGGCACCCTGACCTCGGCGAACGCGTCCTGCGCCTGGTGGCGCGGACAGAGCTACTACGACTCGGGCGACTGGCGGGGCACCCGGGAGCTCGACGGCGGCGGCGCCACGATCAACCAGGCGGTGCACACGATCGACCTCATGCTCTCGGTGATGGGCCGACCGACCGAGGTGTTCGCCTACGCCGGCCGGTTGGCGCACGAGCGCATCGAGGTCGAGGACACCGCCGTCGCGGTGGTGCGGTTCGACGGCGGAGCGCTCGGCACGATCCACGCCACCACCGCCGCCTACCCCGGGCTCGACGCGAGCCTGCGGGTGTTCGGGACCCGGGGCTCGGCCGTCATCAGCGGCGACGAGCTGACGTTCCTCTACGCCAGCGAGGGCGAGCCGCCGGAGATCGCCATGTCGGAGTCGGGGGCCGAGCTCAACCAGGTCACCGAGGCCGATCAGCTGAGTCCGGAGGAACGCGGCCTCGGGGTGTCACACGAGGCGCAGCTGCGTGACTTCGTCCGGGCGGCCACGCTCGGTGTACCGCCACGGTCGGGGACGGCTCAGGCACGGACCGCGCTCGCGGCCGTCCTCGGCATGTACGAGTCGGCGAGCACGGGCCTCCCCGTCCGGCTCTGAGCCGGTCAGCCCCAGGTCAGTGGGTCGAGATGCAGGTAGAACCGCTCTCGGTCGCGGTCGAGTGTGATGCCGTACCGGTCGGCGAACAGCGTCTCCGCCGAGTCGGCCTGCCGCTCGTCCGTCCATTTCTCCAGCCGGGACGAGGCGAGCAGGAGCGCGATGTCGGCGTACCGGTCGGCCCGTCCGAGGCGGCCGAGGTCGATGAAACCCGCCACCGTCAACGACTCCGGGTCCAGAACGATGTTGGGCAGGCACAGGTCGCCGTGGCACACGACGACGTCGGAGGCTTCCTGCGCCAGACGCTGGTCGAGCTGCGCGGTGAGCCGAGCGAGCAGCTCGTCCGAGGGCGTGTGCTGCTGCTCCTCGGGGAGGAACTCCGGGTTGACCGCACCGCGCGCGACGACGTCCCGTGCCGTGGCGTACATCTGGGCGAGGTCGCGCGCGAAGGGGCACGTCCCCGCGGGTAGCGCGTGCAACCGGGCGACGGCGTCGACGATCGACTCCCACGCCGTCATGAGCGTCGCGGCAGGTACCTGATCGGCGGGGATCCCCTCGACGGCGCTGGTCACGAGTACGGCACCGTCCGCGCCGAGGCGCCAGTCGAGCACCCGCGCGCCGGGAATCCCCTGTTCGCTGAGCCAGCCGACCCGATCCCGCTCCGCTTCCAGCGAGGCCACGTCCCCGGCGGACACGCACTTCGCATATCGGGCACCGTCGCGCGAGCGGAGGACAGCGGCCCCGGACTCCCCCGAGGTCACAGGCTCCCACTCACCCTCGCCACTCGGGAACCCGGACACCGAACCGATCACACCGACCACCCTATCCTCGACCGGCCACCATGATCACCACCGCGTGAGGGCTGATTCCGCTCGCCCGAAGAGCCCTCAGACGGTGGTGATCATGGGCGGACGCGCGCGAGGCGCCGACCCAGGCACGGATGGCCGGGGCGGCGCCTCGTGTTGAGCGCGAGAGCGGTCAGGCGTCGGTCTTCTCGCCGCGCTTGAAGATCTTGCTGCCCAGCCACACCAGCGGGTCGTACTTACGGTCGACCACTCGCTCCTTCAGCGGGATCAGCGCGTTGTCGGTGATCTTGATGTGCTCGGGGCACACCTCGGTGCAGCACTTGGTGATGTTGCAGTAACCGAGGCCGTGCTCCTCCTGCGCCGCCTTCTGCCGGTCAGCGGCGTCCAGCGGGTGCATGTCCAGCTCGGCGATGCGCATGAGGTAACGCGGCCCAGCGAACTCGGCCTTGTTCTCCTCGTGGTCCCGCACCACGTGGCAGGTGTTCTGACACAGGTAGCACTCGATGCACTTGCGGAACTCCTGGCTCCGCTCCACATCGACCTGCTGCATCCGGTACTCACCGGGGGCCACCCCCGCGGGCGGGGCGAAGGCCGGGATCTCGCGGGCCTTCGTGTAGTTGAACTCCACATCCGTGACCAGGTCACGGACCACCGGGAAGGTACGCAGCGGGGTGACCGTCACGACCTCGTCCTCGGCGAAGGTGTTCATCCGGGTCATGCACATCAGCCTGGGCCGGCCGTTGACCTCGGCGCTACAGGAACCGCACTTGCCGGCCTTGCAGTTCCAGCGGACGGCCATGTCGCCGGCCTGCGTCTGCTGCAGCCGGTGGATGATGTCGAGAACGACCTCACCCTCGTTGACCTCGACCTGGTAGTCGACCAGGTCACCCTTCTCGGAGTCGCCGCGCCAGACCCGGAAGTTCGCGTTGTAGCTCATGCCGTACCGCCCTCTCCGGCGGCCGCGCCGGCACGGTGGCCGCCGAGCTCCTCACCGGTGTAGTACTTCTTCAGCTCGTCCATCTCGAACAGGTCCAGCAGCTCCGGCCGCATCGCGATCTGCTCCTGACGCCGCAGGTGCACGTCGTCCTCGCCGTTGGCGGACAGCACCAGCAGAATGTGGCGCCAGTCGGAGTCCATCACCGGGAAGTCGTCGCGGGTGTGCCCGCCTCGGCTCTCGGTGCGCTCCACCGCCGCCTTCGCCACGCACAGCGAGACCAGCAGCATGTTGCGCAGGTCCAGCGCGAGGTGCCAGCCGGGGTTGAACTCCCGGTGTCCCTGCACCGCGACCTGGCGGGTGCGGGTGGCGAAGTCCTCGAGCTTCTTGAGCGCCAGCTCCATCTCGTCGCCCTTGCGAATGATGCCGACCAGGTCGTTCATCGTCTGCTGCAGCTCGAGGTGCACCGTGTACGGGTTCTCGCCGCCCTCGGTGTGGAACGGCAGCAACGCGCGGTCGTGCGCGGCGCTGACCTCGGACTCGTCGATCGCGGGCGGCGTGCCCAGCTCGTCGAGGTAGTTCACCGCGCCGAGCCCGCAGCGACGGCCGAACACCAGCAGGTCGGACAGCGAGTTGCCGCCGAGCCGGTTGGAGCCGTGCATACCGCCGGAGCACTCACCCGCGGCGAACAGACCGGGCACCTTCGAGGCGCCGGTGTCCGGGTCGACCTCGATGCCACCCATCACGTAGTGACAGGTCGGGCCTACCTGCATCGGCTCCTTGGTGATGTCGACGTCCGCCAGCTCCTTGAACTGGTGGTGCATCGACGGCAGCCGCTTGATGATCTCCTCGGGCTTCATCCGAGACGACACGTCCAGGAAGACACCGCCCTGGGGTGAGCCGCGACCGGCCTTCACCTCGGAGTTGATCGCCCGGGCGACCTCGTCACGGGGCAGCAGCTCAGGCGGGCGACGGTTGTTGTCCGGATCGGTGTACCAGCGGTCGCCCTCCTCCTCGGTGGTGGCGTACTGCTCCTTGAACACGTCCGGGATGTAGTCGAACATGAACCGCTTGCCCTCGGAGTTGGTCAGCACCCCGCCGTCACCACGGACGGACTCGGTGACCAGCAGCCCCTTCACCGACAGCGGCCACACCATGCCGGTCGGGTGGAACTGGATGAACTCCATGTTGATCAGCGTCGCGCCGGCGCGCAGAGCCAGCGCGTGGCCGTCGCCGGTGTACTCCCACGAGTTGCTCGTGGTCTTGAACGACTTACCGATACCGCCGGTGGCCATGACGATCGCCGGCGCCTCGAACAGGATGAACCCGCCGGTGTTGCGCCAGTAGCCGAACGCACCGGAGATCTTGCCGTCGGTCTTGATCAGGTCGGTGATGGTGCACTCGTGGAAGACCTTGATCCGCGACTCGTAGTCGCCGGTCTCCTTGAAGTCCTCCTGCTGCAGCGACACGATCTTCTGCTGCAGTGTGCGGATCAGCTCCAGGCCGGTCCGGTCACCGACGTGCGCCAGGCGGGGGTAGGTGTGCCCACCGAAGTTGCGCTGGCTGATCTTGCCGTCCTTGGTGCGGTCGAACAGCGCCCCGTAGGTCTCCAGCTCCCAGACGCGGTCCGGGGCCTCCTTGGCGTGCAGCTCGGCCATGCGCCAGTTGTTCAGGAACTTCCCACCGCGCATGGTGTCGCGGTAGTGCACCTGCCAGTTGTCGTTCGAGTTGACGTTGCCCATCGACGCGGCGCAGCCACCCTCGGCCATCACCGTGTGGGCCTTGCCGAACAGCGACTTGCTGATGATCGCGGTCTTCTTGCCCTGCAGCCGCGCCTCGATCGCGGCACGCAGGCCGGCGCCGCCGGCACCGATCACCACGACGTCGTACGAGTGCCGCTCGATGTCGGTGTTGGTCTCGGAGTTCACGTTCTCACCTGTTGTCATCTCGGCCGCCTCAGTTCACGATCCGCGGGTCGGCGAACCAGCCGGCCGACACCGCCATCACGTAGAAGTCGGTCAGCGCCAGGGTGCCCAGCGTGGTCCACGCGAGCTCCTGGTGCTTCCCGTTGAGCTTCGTGACCTGCGTCCACAACCAGTACCGGATCGGGTGCTTGGAGAAGTGGTTCAGCCGCCCGCCCATGATGCTGCGGCAGGAGTGGCAGGACGCGGTGTAGGCCCACAGCAGCACGACGTTGGCCAGGATGATCAATGTGCCCAGCCCGATACCGAAGCCGCCGTCCTTGCCGTGGAAGGCGAGGACCGCATCGATGGTGTTGATCACCGAGATGATCGCGGCGATGTAGAAGAAGTACCGGTGCAGGTTCTGGCCCAGCAGCGGGAACCGGGTCTCACCGGTGTAGCGCGCGTGCGGCTCGGCGACGGCGCAGGCCGGCGGCGACTGCCAGAAGCTGCGGTAGTACGCCTTCCGGTAGTAGTAGCAGGTGAGCCGGAACAGCAGCAGGAACGGCAGCGTGATCGCGCCGAACGGCAGGATCGGCCAGTCCGGCAGGAACCTGCCGAACAGCGACGCCTCAGGATCACACCCCAGCGAGACGCAGGGCGAGTAGAAAGGAGTCAGGTAGTGGTACTCGGGCACCCAGTACCACTTCTGCATGAATACCCGGACCGTTGCGTAGATGACCCACGCCGCCAGACCGACAACGGTCATCAGCGGTGGCAGCCACCATCGGTCCGTGCGGAGGGTTCTGGCCGCGATCTGCGCCCGACCGGCGGACGCTTCTGTGGTGGATGACACGTCGGAGAAGTCCTCATCTGCTTCGGTGTCGACGCCGTACGCTCGGTTGAACGCACGACGTCGTGTCGTTCGGATCTCACGGAGCGTACGACTTGCGTCACCGGGCAGCCCTGCCAGGTCGGAAAGATTCACCAGGCCGAGATACGTCTCACATGATCGATACCTGATCGACTTGTGCTTCGGGCAGGGCTGACCGCCCGGCCTCGTCAATAGGCCGAGCGGGTGGGATGGCGCGAGCGACGCCTTCTAGTTCTTGGCCCGACCACCCACCTTCGCCGCGAGGTAGTCGTGGTTGAGCTGAGAGATCACGTCGAGCGGGATCTCCTTCGGGCACGCGGTCGCGCACGCACCGGTGTTGGTGCATCCGCCGAAACCGGCCTCTTCGTGCGCCTCAACCATGCTCAGCACCCGCTGGTAGCGCTCCGGCTGACCCTGGGGCAGCTCACCGAGATGAGTGATCTTCGCGCCGAGGAACAGCGACGCGGATCCGTTCGGGCACGCCGCGACACACGCGCCGCACCCGATGCAGTTGGCGGCCGCGAACGCGCGGTCCGCGGCGGGCTTGGGCACCGGGGTCGCGTGCGCGTCCGGAGCCGCGCCGGTGGGCGCGGTGATGTATCCGCCTGAGGAGATGATCCGATCGAACGCGGAGCGGTTCACCACGAGGTCGCGCAGCACCGGGAACGCGGCCGACCGGAACGGCTCCACGGTGATCGTGTCGCCGTCGGAGAACTGCCGCAGGTGCAGCTGGCAGGTGGTGGTCGCCTTCTCCGGGCCGTGCGGCTCCCCGTCGATGACCATGCTGCACGCGCCGCAGATGCCCTCGCGGCAGTCGTGGTCGAACGCGACCGGATCCTCGCCGCGCAGGATGAGCTTCTCGTTGAGTACGTCCAACAGCTCGAGGAACGACATGTCCTCGGAGGCGTCGTCGACCTCGTACTTGACGAGCCGCCCTTTGCGCTCGTCGCCGTTCTGCCGCCAGACCCGCAGGTTGAGTTTCACTTGTAGCTCCGCTTGGTCGGGTGCACGTACTCGAACACCAGGTCTTCCTTGTGCAGCACCGGTGCCACGCCGGCCCCCTGGTACTCCCAGGCCGCCGCGTAGGAGAAGTTCTCGTCGTCGCGGTCCGCCTCGCCGTCCTCGGTCTGGCTCTCCGCGCGGAAGTGACCGCCGCAGGACTCGGTGCGGTGCAGCGCGTCGAGGCACATCAGCTCGGCGAGCTCCAGGAAGTCCGCGACCCGGCCGGCCTTCTCCAGGCTCTGGTTCAGCTCGGCTCCGGTGCCCGGCACGATGACGTTGTTCCAGAACTCGCGGCGCAGCTCCGGAATGCGATCCAGTGCTTTGCGCAGGCCCTCCTCGGTGCGCTCCATGCCGCAGTAGTCCCACATGATGTGGCCCAGCTCGCGGTGGAACGAGTCGACCGTGCGGTTGCCCTTGATCGACAGCAGCTTCTCGATGCGGTCGGTCACCTCACGGTGCGCCGCGACGACCTCGGGGTGGTCCGGCTCGACCGGAGCGAGCTTGTTGCTGGCCAGGTAGTCACCGATGGTGTTGGGCAGCACGAAGTAGCCGTCGGCGAGGCCCTGCATGAGCGCCGAGGCGCCGAGACGGTTGGCGCCGTGGTCGGAGAAGTTCGCCTCGCCTGCGACGTACAGGCCCGGGATCGTGCTCTGCAGGTCGTAGTCCACCCACAGCCCGCCCATCGTGTAGTGCACGGCGGGGAAGATGCGCATCGGGACCTGGTACGGGTCCTCGCCGGTGATGCGCTCGTACATCTGGAAGAGGTTCCCGTACTTCGCGGCGACGGCACTGCGCCCGAGACGCTGGATGGCGTCGTCGAAGTCCAGGTAGACACCGAGCCCGGTGGGTCCGACGCCGCGCTTCTCGTCGCACACGTTCTTCGCCGCGCGGCTGGCGATGTCCCGAGGGACGAGGTTGCCGAACGCCGGGTACTGCCGTTCGAGGAAGTAGTCGCGCTCGTCGTGCGGGATGTCGTTCGGAGCCCGGTCGTCACCCACGCGCTTGGGCACCCACACCCGGCCGTCGTTGCGCAGCGACTCCGACATCAGCGTCAGCTTCGACTGGTGGTCGCCGGACACCGGGATGCAGGTCGGATGGATCTGGGTGTAGCAGGGGTTGGCGAACAACGCGCCCTTGCGATGTGCCCGCCAGGACGCCGTGACGTTGCAGCCCTTGGCGTTGGTGGACAGGTAGAAGACGTTTCCGTAGCCGCCGGAGGCCAGCACGACCGCATCGGCGAGGTGGGTGGTGATCTCACCGGTGACCATGTCCCTGGCGACGATGCCCCTGGCCCGGCCGTCGACGATGACCAGCTCGAGCATCTCGTGCCGCGCGTACATCGTGACGTTGCCGGCGTCGATCTGGCGTTCGAGCGCCTGGTACGCACCGATCAGCAGCTGCTGCCCGGTCTGACCCCGCGCGTAGAACGTGCGGGAGACCTGCACACCGCCGAAGGAGCGGGTGTCGAGCAGCCCGCCGTACTCGCGGGCGAACGGGACGCCCTGCGCCACGCACTGGTCGATGATCTGGCGGCTGATCTCGGCCAGCCGGTGCACGTTGGACTCCCGCGCGCGGAAGTCGCCGCCCTTCACCGTGTCGTAGAACAGCCGGTACACGCTGTCGCCGTCGTTACGGTAGTTCTTGGCGGCGTTGATGCCGCCCTGCGCGGCGATCGAGTGCGCGCGGCGCGGGCTGTCCTGGTAGCAGAACGAGCTGACCTGGTAGCCCAGCTCACCCAGGGAGGCGGCACCCGCTCCCCCGGCGAGCCCGGTGCCGACCATGATGATGTGCAGCTTGCGTTTGTTGGTGGGGTTGACCAGCTTCATGCCGAAGCGGCGGCGTTCCCAGCGGGTCTCGATCGGCCCGTCGGGCGCGGCCTTGTCGGCGATGGGTGAGCCGACGGTGTAGTCGGAGTACATGTTCATGATCGCCCCTCAGACCAATCCGAAGGTCACCGCGAGCGGGACCGAGAGGAAGCCGGCGGTGAGTACGACGGCGAATACCGTGGAGAAGCCCTTGAGCTTCTTCTCGCGTGCGTTGGTGGACCAGCCGAGCGTCTGCAGGCCGCTCCACAGCCCGTGCCGGATGTGGATGCCGACCGACACGACCGCGAGGACGTAGAACACCGTCACGTACCAGCGTTCGGGGGTGAAGTCGGCGTGCAGGTTGGCGTAGACCTGCAGGTGCACGCCGTGTGGGTTGAGCGTCCCGGTGGTCAGGTCGAGCAGGTGGTAGATGACGAACAGGAGCACGATGACGCCGCCCCAGCGCATGGTGCGCGCCGCGTAGCTGCCCGCGACCTTGTTGCGCACCGCGTACCGCACCGGCCGCGCGCGCCGGGCCCGCAAGGTCAGGACCGTGGCCGACCAGATGTGCGCCACGATCGACACGGTCAGCACCGCCCGGACGAGCCACAACGTGCCCTCGAAGGGCACGGCCGGTTCCAGGATGGTGCGCAGCCAGGCGGCGTATCCGTCGATCGCCTCGGGACCGAGGAAGATCTTCAGGTTCCCGACCATGTGCAGGACCAGGTACAGCAGCATGAACGCGCCGCTGACCGCCATGACGAACTTCCACAGTGCCGAGGGAATCCGGTGTGAACGGTGCGCCGGAGAACTCTGCTCCGTGCGCTGCTTCGTCGAGACCAGTGTCCTCACGGGAATCAGTGGACTATCCCGGTTTCCGAACGTCCAATGCATCGGAGCACCAGGTTCGATGCACGTAGGCTATATCCGTGACACTTCAGCAGCTCATGTACTTCGTGGCGATTACCGACGTGCGCAGCTTCACTCGCGCGGCGGAGATCACCGGTGTCGCGCAGCCCACACTGTCGCGGCAGGTCAAGGCCCTGGAGGACGAGCTGGGAGCCCCGCTGCTGAACCGGGGCAAGAGCGTCACGCTCACCCCCGCTGGTGAGGCGGTGCTGCCGCTGGCCAGGCGGATGCTGGCCGACGCGGAGAGCGCCCGCACCGCCGTCGCCGAGATCGTCGGCCTGCGCAGGGGCAACCTGCGGGTCGGCGCCACCCCGTCACTGTGCATCGGTGTGCTGGCCGACGTGCTGCGGGTGTTCCACGAGCAGCACCCGGAGATTCACCTGCATCTCGCGGAGAACGGCTCCCAGCCCCTGGTCCAGGACCTGTCCCAGGGCGCCCTCGACGTCGCGCTGGTGATCGTCCCGCCGACCGGCCTCGACCCGGCACTACACATCACGCCCCTGCTGCGCGAGCGGCTGTCGGTGGCGTCGCCTCAGTCGGGCCGGTCTCCGTCCAGCCGAGGCTCGATGTCGATCACCGAGCTGTCCCGCCGCTCGCTGGTGATGGTGCGGCAGGGCTACGACCTGCGCGAAGTGACCCTGCAGGCCTACCGGGACGCCGGCGTGACCCCTCGGTACGCCGTCGAGGGCGGCGAGATGGACGCGGTCCTACGCCTGGTCGAATCCGGGACGGGTGTCGCGGTGGTACCCGACCTGGTGTTCGCCGGCCGCCCACGCCTGCGCCGCACCGTGCTGACCCCGCCCCTCTACCGAACGGTCGCGATCGCCCGCCGCGCGGACACGGCACCGATCCAGGCAGCTCAGGCGTTCACCGACACCCTGCTGTCCTTCGTGGGCGACATCGCGGCGGCAACGGGCCCAGCAGCCGACGTCCAGGTCCTGCACCGGTCCTTCTAGGCCTGTTCCGCGCGGAGTTTTTCGGTGACCACCCCGGCTCGCAAGCTCGCTGGGGTACTCCCCGAAGAACAAGCTCCTTCGTCGCCAAGCGCGCGCTTGTTGCCAACGTGGGAGCCGCCCTGACAGCTGACGAGGTGGGTTTCGGACAGTCAAGGCGCCGGCCTTCGCCGGAACTCCTCCGGAGACTCGCGGAGCCAGCTTTGCTGTGGTTCGGTTCGGTTCGGCTCGGCTCGCGGCCGACCGATCACACCACACGGCACGGTGTGGCAGCGCTGATCCGTCAGGCCAGGTCGGGTGGGCCGAGCTCGTCTTCTTCTGCTCCGCGCTCGGCCAGGGCCGCTCGGACGACCTCGTTGGACACCCCGGACGGGTAGCCCTTGCGGGCCAGCATGCCGAGCAACCTGCGGCCGGCCTTCACCCGGTCGTCCGGGCCGTCGACGGTCATCGTGCGCAGCCGCTTGTCGACCAGCTCGCGGGCGCGGGCCCGCTCGGACTCCGGGTCGACCTCGGCCAAAGCCTCGTCGGCCACTTCCTTGGCGACACCCTTGCGGTGCAGCTCCATGGCGATCGCCCGCCGGCCGAGACCACGGTGCTGGTGCCGCGACCGGACCCACTGCCCGGCGAACGCCTCGTCATCGATCAGGCCGACCTCGTCGAAGCGATCGAGGATCCGCGCCGACACGGCGTCCTCGATGCCTCGGCGACGAAGCGCGTCGGCCAGCTCCGACCGGGTCCGTGCCCGGTCGGTGAGCAGCCGAAGGCAGATCGCCTTCGCGGTCGTCTCAGGATCGTCCGGCGGGTCGGCGGCGCGAGCCCTCGACCTCGTCGACTCCCACGCCACGATCAGAAGTCGACCGGAGCCGGCACCGTCGCATCGGCGTCCAGCTGTGCACCGATACCCAGCTTCTCCTTGATCCGCTTCTCGATCTCAGCGGCCACGTCCGGGTTCTCCAGCAGGAACTTACGGGCGTTCTCCTTGCCCTGCCCCAGCTGGTCGCCCTCGTAGGTGTACCAGGCGCCGGCCTTGCGGATCAGCGCCTGCTCGACACCCACGTCGATGAGCGAGCCCTCCCGGCTGATGCCCTTGCCGAACAGGATGTCGAACTCCGCCTGCTTGAACGGCGGCGCCACCTTGTTCTTCACGACCTTGACCCGAGTGCGGTTACCGACCGCGTCGGTGCCGTCCTTCAAGGTCTCGATGCGGCGGATGTCCAGACGCACCGAGGCGTAGAACTTCAGCGCCTTACCTCCGGTCGTGGTCTCCGGCGAGCCGAACATGACGCCGATCTTCTCGCGGAGCTGGTTGATGAAGATCGCGGTCGTTCCCGAGTTGTTCAACGCACTGGTGATCTTGCGCAGCGCCTGGCTCATGAGCCTGGCCTGCAGACCGACGTGGCTGTCGCCCATCTCGCCCTCGATCTCGGCGCGGGGCACCAGCGCGGCGACCGAGTCGATGACGATGACGTCGAGCGCACCGGAGCGGATCAGCATGTCGGCGATCTCCAGCGCCTGCTCACCCGTATCGGGCTGGGAGACGAGCAGCGCGTCCGTGTCGACGCCCAGAGCCTTGGCGTACTCCGGGTCGAGCGCATGCTCGGCGTCGATGAACGCCACCACGCCACCGGCGGCCTGCGCGTTGGCCACCGCGTGCAGCGCGACGGTCGTCTTGCCGGAGGACTCCGGGCCGTAGATCTCGACGATCCGGCCGCGGGGCAGCCCGCCGACGCCGAGCGCCACGTCCAGTGCGATCGAACCGGTCGGCGTGACCCCGATGGGTGCGCGCACCTCGTCTCCGAGGCGCATCACCGAGCCCTTGCCGTGGTTCTTCTCGATCTGGGCGAGCGCGAGTGCTAGCGCCTTCTCGCGGTCGGGAGCGCTCATCGAATTGCCACCTTGTCAAAGTAGGGATGCGATGGGGATGACGTTAGGGCTCACGTCCGACATTTTGTGGGCCACGACTGCCGTCGGTGGATAACTCCGCCGCATGTGGACAACACCATAGCCGAACGGCTGTTCGAAGCCGCAAGGACACGCCGTTGTGGCAAGATGCGCCGCTCAACGCCCGATGCCGAACCTCGCGTCACCGTCGTTCGGCCGGAACCTCGAAAGTCGCGCACACCGCGCGCCAGACGTCCTTCGGGTCGATGCCTGCTTCCAGGGCCTGGTCCACCGTCCGGCCGCCGAGGTCCGCGATGACGTGGTCCGCCGCGAGCGAGCCGGCACGAACCGAGCCGAACTCCTCGGCCATGAGCTGTCGGAAATGGGTCAATCGCACCCCCGCACGCTAACCGCCGCCGATGCCAGGCCGACGCCCGGACCGTCGACCGCCCGGCGACCGATTTTCGGTACCGTGGCCAGATGCTGGCCACACCGGACCCGACCGGGCTGTCCTCCCCGCTCGGACAGCTCGTCGTCCTGGCCGGTCTGGTCGCCGGGCTCGTGGTCATCGCGCGCTGGTGGTGGAGCCAGCGCAAGCGCTAGCGGTGTGCTGAACAACTCCTAGGAGTGTTCGCTCAGCGAATTCGACAGCGTCACCCAACGGGCCAGCAATGATTCGGCGGCGCCGGAATCGACAGCGGCGGCGACCCGATCGAGTGCCGTGCGCAAATCGGTCACCAAATCGTCGCTCAATCCGGTGAACGCCGCGACCGCACCCGCCGCATTCACCAGCACCGCGTCCCGGACCGGACCGGTTTCGCCAGCGAACAGCCGCCTGGCGACGTCGGCGTTGAACGCGACGTCCCCACCGCGCAGATCGCTCATGTCCACCCGGGGCAGACCCAGCTCCGTCACGTCCAGCGAGTCACGCCGGACCTTGCCGTCGCTCACCACCCACACCGACGTCGTGCTGGTCGTGGTGATCTCGTCGAGCCCGTCGTCGCCCCGGACCACGAGGGCGGAGGAACCACGGCCGGCGAGCACCTCGGCGATGACCGGGGCGAGCCGCTGGTCGGCGCAGCCGACGAGGCCGGCGGACGGCTGCGCCGGGTTGGTCAGCGGGCCCAGCAGGTTCATCGCGGTGGGCACACCCAGCTCGCGGCGCGCCGCCGCCGCGAAACGCATGGACGAGTGGAACACCGGCGCGAAGCAGAAGCCGATACCCAGCTCCCGGACACACCGCGCGACCGCATCGGAGTCGAGACCGATCGACACACCCAGCTCTTCGAGCAGGTCGGCGGCACCGGAACGGGACGAGGCCGCGCGGTTCCCGTGCTTCACCACCGGCACGCCGGCGGCCGCCACGACGACCGAGGTCATGGTGGAGATGTTGACGCTGTGCGACCGATCGCCCCCGGTACCGACGACGTCGACGGCGGGCGTGGTGAGCGTCACCCGCTTGCCGTGCGCCAGCATCGCCTTCGCCAGCCCGGCGATCTCCTCCGCCGTCTCGCCCTTACCGCGCAGCGCGATGAGGAAGCCGGCCAGCCGGACGTCGGTGGCGTCACCGGCCAGTACCTGGTCCATCACCCACGCGGTGTCGGCCTCGGTCAGGTCGGTGCCGGCGAGCAACAGCCCGATCAGGTCCGGCCAGGTGCGCTCGCCGCCCACCTGAGACTCCGGCTGAGACAAGGCCTCAGGCCCTGGTGGCCGGAACCCCGCGCCGACGCAGCACGTCGGCGACGGTCTCCGCGGCCAGCAGCGGGTCGAGCGGGTGCACCAGCACCGCGTCGGCCTGCGACCACGTCGCCAGCCACCGGTCGTCCCTGCGCTGCACCGCGACCACGATCGGCGGGCAGTCGGTGATCTCGTTCTTCAGCTGGCGGGACAACCCGATGCCCCCGGTCGGCTGAGCCTCACCGTCGAGAATCGCCAGGTCGACCTTGCCCGAGTCCATCGCGACCAGCACTTCGGCGATCGTCGAGGCCTCGAGGAACTTCACCCTGCCGACGTCAGGCGCGGGCCGTCTGCCCACCGCGTTGGTGATGGACTCCCGGACCTGGTCACGATGGCTGAAGACCAGAACGGTCCGCTGAACCGACTCGTTCTCCGCGCCTGCTGCATTACTCACGGCGGTGATGATATCCGGGGAACGGAACACCACCAGGGCGGCTGTCGGTCCCCTTAACGAAGGCAATGTGACGCAGCGCGCGTAACCCTGAACGGACCGGAATGGCCTAACGGGTAATAATGACCCCCGTGACGACGGCAGCTCCCAATATCAGTCAGCGAATCCACTCGCTGAACCGACCGAACATGGTCAGCATCGGCACGATCGTCTGGCTGTCCAGCGAGCTGATGTTCTTCGCCGGGCTCTTCGCGATCTACTTCACCGCGCGGGCACAGAACGTCGGCGAGTGGCCACCACCCCCGACCGAACTGAACGTGCCCTACGCGCTGGTCGTGACGATCGTCCTGGTCGCGTCCTCGTTCACCTGCCAGTACGGCGTGTTCGCCGCCGAGCGCGGCGACGTGTTCGGCCTGCGCAGGTGGTACCTGGTGACGCTCATCATGGGCACGTTCTTCGTGCTCGGTCAGGCGAACGAGTACCGGGTGCTCATCACCGAGCACGCCACCACGATCCCCTCAGGCGCGTACGGCACTGTCTTCTACCTGACCACCGGGTTCCACGCCCTGCACGTGACCGGTGGGCTCATCGCGTTCGTCTTCCTGCTGATCCGCACCAAGCTCAGCAAGTTCACACCGGCACAGGCCACCGCCGCGATCGTCGTGTCCTACTACTGGCACTTCGTCGACGTCGTCTGGATCGGCCTGTTCGCCGTGATCTACTTCATCCGCTGACCGCTCGCTACGAGCGCCTGATCTGACAGCGAGGGTTCGAGACTCCGCGATGACTCCCACCACATCCCGCCGCCGAGGCGGCCGGAGCAAGATGCAACGCCGCGTGGCCGGCGCCCTTGCGCTGGGCATTGCACTGCTCAGCGCGGGAGCCCTGTACTCCGTGTTCGCACCGCAGCCACAGACCGCCGTCGCGGCCGACGACTCCCAGCTCGTCGCTCAGGGCCAGCAGGTCTTCGACAACCACTGCATCAGCTGCCACGGTGCCAACCTGCAGGGTGTCGCCGACCGAGGCCCCAGCCTGATCGGTGTCGGCTCCGCCGCCACCTACTTCCAGGTGTCGAGCGGCCGCATGCCGCTGGCCCGCCAGGAGGCGCAGGCCGAGCGCAAGCACCCGCTGGCCGACCTCGACATGAGCAAGCCGGAAGGCGCGCACAACATCGACGCGCTGTCCGCGTTCGTGCAGGCCAACGGTGGCGGCCCGCAGCGCCCGGCCGAGGACGGGATGGCCCTGCGCGGGCCGAACCCGGCTCGCGGTGGTGAGCTCTTCCGGCTGAACTGCGCCTCGTGCCACAACTTCACCGCACAGGGTGGCGCGCTCTCCTCCGGCAAGTTCGCGCCGCCGCTCGCCCCGGCGACCGAAGCGCAGATCTACACCGCGATGCTCAGCGGCCCGCAGAACATGCCGCACTTCTCCGACCGGCAGCTCGCTCCGGACGAGAAGAAGGACATCATCGCGTACGTCAAGTCGGTGGCCGACGGCCAGAACGACCCCGGCGGCAACGGCCTCGGCGGTATCGGCCCGGTGTCCGAGGGCCTGATCGCCTGGGTCTTCGGCATCACCGCGATGGTCGCCGTCGCACTGTGGTTGGGAGCAAAGGCATGAGTGGCGGTACCTCCAACCGGCCGACCCAGGCCGAGGTGGACGAGATGACGCCGGAGCAGCTGGCCCAGCTGGCCTCCGAGCTCGACGACGTCGTCGTCCATCGCAACGCGCCTCGGTTCCCGGTCGAGGGGACCCGCGCCGAGAAGCGCGCCGAGCGCGCGGTCGCCAAGTGGTTCCTGCTGTCGGCGCTGTTCGCGCTGATCTTCGTGGTCGGTTTCATCGCCTGGCCGTTCCAGTACAAGGCACCCGGCCAGCCCGGTCACCTCATGTACTCGCTGTACACCCCGGTCATCGGCACCAGCTTCGGCCTGGCGCTGCTGACCATCGGCGTCGGTCTGATCACCTACGTCAAGCGCTTCTTCCCCGACGAGCTGTCGGTCCAGCAGCGCCACGACGGCCGGTCGGACGACATCGACCGCCGCACCGTGATGGCCCAGCTGGCCAGCGCGGGCAAGAGCACCGGCTTCGGCCGCCGCAAGATGATCATGCGCAGCCTCGGTCTTGCCGGTGGCATCTTCGGCCTCGGGGTCGGGGTCGTCGCACTCGGTGGCCTCATCCGCAACCCGTGGAAGGGCGGCGCCGAGGCCGCGCTGTGGGTCACACCGTGGAAGTCCGAGCACGGTGAGACCGTCTACCTGCGCCGCGACGTCTCGCTCCCGGCCGAGGAGATCCTCAAGAACAAGATCGAGGTCCGGGTCCGCCCCGAGGACCTCGACGCCGCGAGCATCGAGACCGTCTTCCCGTTCCGCCTGTCCGACCTGGAGAGCGCGGAGAAGCTGGACGAGCCGCTGCACGCCTCCGACGCACCGGTCATGCTGATCCGGCTCCGCCCGGGCACCAAGGTCACGCAGCGCGCCGGCCGGGAGAACTTCCACTACGGCGACTACTACGCATACTCGAAGGTCTGCACCCACCTGGGCTGCCCGACCTCGCTGTTCGAGGCGCAGACGAACCGCATCCTCTGCCCGTGCCACCAGTCGCAGTTCCTGGCCACCGAGTACGCCAAGCCGGTGTTCGGTCCCGCCACCCGGGCGCTTCCACAACTTCCCATCTCGGTCGACAAAGAGGGATACTTCGTGGCGACCGGCGACTTCGACGAAGCTGTTGGACCCGGCTTCTGGGAGCGGAGATCATCGTGAGTTCCATCACCACCCCCACCACGAGTTCGGGGGCGCTGCAGGCGAAAGCCGCTGACGCCCTCGACCAGCTCGACGAGCGGTATCACCCGGCCTCCGGGATGCGTAAGCAGTTCAACAAGGTCTTCCCGACGCACTGGTCGTTCATGCTCGGTGAGATCGCGCTGTACAGCTTCATCGTCCTGCTCGCGTCCGGTACGTACCTGGGCCTCTTCTTCGACCCGTCGATGCAGGAGGTCACCTACAACGGGGCGTTCGACAACCTGCGCGGTCTGTCGATGTCCCGTGCCTACGAGAGCGCGCTCGGTATCTCCTTCGACGTGCGCGGCGGCCTGTTCGTCCGGCAGATCCACCATTGGGCGGCGCTGCTGTTCGTCGCGGCGATGTTCGTGCACATGTTCCGCACCTACTTCACCGGCGCGTTCCGCAAGCCGCGCGAGACCAACTGGGTCATCGGCATCGTCCTGATCCTGATGGGCTTCATGGAGGGCTTCACCGGCTACTCCCTGCCCGACGACCTGCTGTCCGGCACCGGCCTGCGGATCATGTCCGGCTTCATGATGTCCATCCCGGTGATGGGCACCTGGACGCACTGGCTGGTCTTCGGTGGCGAGTTCCCGGGTCACGAGCTGATCCCGAGGCTCTACATCGTCCACGTGTTCTTGTTGCCCGGCATCCTGCTGGCGCTGATCGCGGTGCACGTCGGACTGGTCTGGTACCAGAAGCACACCCAGTTCCCCGGCCCGGGACGGACCGAGAAGAACGTCGTCGGCGTCCGCATCCTGCCGGTCTTCGCCGCCAAGGGTGCCGCGTTCGGCGCCGCCTGCATCGGCATCATCTGCCTGATGGCGGGGCTCTTCCAGATCAACCCGATCTGGAACTTCGGCCCGTACAACCCGTCGCACATCTCGGCCGGTTCACAGCCCGACTGGTACGTGCTGTTCACCGAGGGCATGCTCCGCATCTTCCCGCCGTGGGAGATCAACATCGCGGACACCTACCTGATCCCGCCTGCGTTCTGGGCCAGCCCGCTGTTCCTCCCGCTCATCCACGGCCTCGCGGCCATGTACCCGATGATCGAGCGGAAGTTCACCAAGGACAACGCGATGCACAACCTGTTGCAGCGTCCGAGGGATGTCCCGGTCCGTACCTCGCTGGGCATCATGGCGATCACGTTCTACGCCTGGCTGGTGCTGTGCGGCTCGAACGACATCATCTCCGAGCGGTTCAACATCTCGCTGAACGCGACCACCTGGGCGGGCCGGATCGGCATCTTCCTGCTGCCGCCGCTGGCCTACTGGGTCACCTACCGGTTCTGCATCGGTCTGCAGCGCAGCGACCGCGCGGTGCTGGAGCACGGCATCGAGACGGGCATCATCAAGCGGCTGCCGCACGGTGAGTTCATCGAGGTCCACCAGCCGCTGGCCGGCGTCGACTCGCACGGTCACGCCATTCCGCTCGCCTACCAGGGCGCTGCCGTTCCGAAGCGGATGAACCAGCTCGGCACCGCCGGCCACCCGGTCCCCGGCTCGTTCATGAGCCCGGACCCCGCCGACGAGACCGCCGCACTCGAGCAGGCCCGCGCCGACGCCCTGACCGGCTCGAACGGCCACTCGTCGAACGGCCACGCCGGTTCGAACGGTCACTCCAACACGGGGGCGCGCGAGCTTGCGGGCCGCCCGATGGACGACAACGGCTGAGTCTCCACATCCAGCAACACAAGCGGGCCCGACCACAAGGTCGGGCCCGCTTTGTCATGTCATGCTTAGCGGCTCGCACAGAGATCCCCAGACCAATGCCGCTCAGGTTAAGTAGATCATGGTGCGTGACCTGCGGTTTTGCTTGTGGTTGTGTCTACTACGGTCCGGACCGGGGCCGGTGAGGTTCGGGTCCGGTCGTGGCGGCCGACTGGCGGTTGGGTGCGCGGGCTGCGCCCGGCAGCCACCGAATCCTGATCACCCCACCAGTCACATCAGCACCATCGGGGCGACTTCGCAGAGCTTCATGTCGCGTCGCAGACACTGCAGCATCTGCGACGCGACACGAGGCTCTGCGAGGTGGTGCGTATGGGACCGGTGGAGCTAGTGGTGTGCTGGTTCGAGAAGCATCCGGGCGCAGCCCGCGCACCCAACTGCCGGCCGGCGACGATAACCGGCCCCGAACCTCACCTGCCCCGGTCCAGGCCATAGTAGAAAGAACCACGGGCAAAACCGCTGCTATCGGCGACGAGCCGGACCGCGATCATCGTCAGGGAGAACGCGAAGTAGCCGAGCGAGGCGATCGTGGCGTCCGCCCCGTTTCCGACCAGCAGCAACGCGCTCCAGTCGTTGATGGTCCCTCCCACCAGGAACCCGCAGAACGCGATCACCCCGAGCGCGAGCAACGCCCGGCTCGGCACGACCAGAGCCGCGCCGCCCTGTCCCGGGACGGCCCCGGTCAGGAAACAGCCGATCGCGGCCGCCAGTGCGGCCAGGAGAAGACCGCAACCCGCGAGGGAGAAGTGCACCTGGATCGGGACCTCACGGGCCGCCAGGAGGGCACTCAGACCCGATCCGAGCAGTCCGCCGATGTTCCAGAAGGCGTGGAATCCGGCGAAGATCGGTCGTTGGTAGACCCGTTCGACCCGGGCGGCGTGCGCGTTCATCGAGACGTCGAGCACGCTGTTGCCTACGCCGAACAGAACCAGTGCCGCCACGAGCGTCGGCAGTCCGCCGCACAGCAGCGCCGCCCCGACCAGCACCCCCATCGGCTGCCGATCTTCGTGATCAACGGGCCGGCCGCCAGCAGTGCGGCCACCGAGCCCGCTGCGAGCCCGAACAGACCGACCGCCATCTCGGCCGAACCCAACCCGACGTGCGCGGCGACGGCGGGGACCCTGGATGCCCAGGTGGCGAATGCCGCACCGCAGACCGCGAACACCACGGACACGCCGAAACGTGCGCGCCTCGGCGGCGCCTCGGGACTCAGATCGGGGCGGGCCGGTCGATCGCGTAGTGCGCGATCTTGACCTCACGCCCGTCTTCGAACTCGGTCTCGTCCCGCTGCCAACGCAGGCCGGCCTTCTCCATGACCCGGCGGCTCGCCGAGTGGTCGACTGTCGTCTCCGCGCAGACCCGCCACACCTCGGGAACGCTCAGCAGGTGTTCGACGACCGCGCCCAGCGTCTCGGTGGCGTAGCCGCTCCCCCAGCAGGACTGCGCGAAGTCGTAGCCCACGGTCACCGTGCTCGGCTCAGCCGTCCGGGCACAGGTGACCGCGCCGATGACCGCATCGTCGAGCTGACGGACCACCAGCCACGGACCGAGGTCGGGCCGGTCGTCGTCCTGCTCACCGGTCATCGGATAGAGCGCGACCAGCCGAAGGATCTCGGTGGCCATCGAGGAGGGGTAGCCGTCCGCGAACGTCAGGCTGTCGGGCTCGGTGTCGGACAGGGATCGTTCCGCTTCCCCGGCCGTCAGTGGTCGGATGACCAGCCGAGGACTCAGAATCACGTAGGCCCTAGTGCCCCGGCGGAATGTGGTACTCGAACAGCAGGCCGCCGATCATCACGATCAGCACGACAGCCGAGATCACGATCGCCCAGATGAAGAAGTAGGCGACGCTGACGCCGAGCATCGCGGCGCCCGCCGCGAGACCGATGGGCCAGTAGCTGCCCGGGCTGAAGAAGCCCAGGTCACCCGCGCCGTCCGCGACCTCGGCCTCAGGGTTGTCCTCGGGGCGGGTCTCCAGGCGACGCGACACGAACCGGAAGTACGTGCCGATGATCAGCGACAGCCCGCCCGTGAGGGTCAGGCAGGCGATGCCCACCACTTCCTTCGACAGGACCCCGTACGCAATCGCGCACAGGAAGAAGAAGACCGTGCAGATTTCGAAGATGCGGGATTCGACCTTCATCGCGCCATCGCTCCTTTCCGTGACCGGGGTCAGCCGTTGTTGTTGCGTTCCGCGGCCGAGCGGATCGTGCGCTCGGTGTGGAACGGGTACGTGGTGGTTGCCTGCGGGGCGCACAGGTCGCCGCAGTTCAGCGCGGCGAGAGCCTCACCCGCGCTGTTCGGCACGCCGGTGATCGCGTTCGTCTGGGTACGCAGCTGCAGGTAGCGCTGGTAGAGGTCCGGGCTGATCGCGCGCACCTCGAAGTTCATCTGCGAGTGGTAGCTGCCGCACAGCTCCGCGCACCGGCCGACGAACGCACCCTGCTTCTCGATCTTGTCGATCACGAAGGTGTTGTCCTGGTCGTTCTTCTCCGGGTCCGGGAAGACGTCCCGCTTGAACAGGAACTCCGGAACGAAGAACGAGTGGATGACGTCCTGCGAGTTCAGCGTGAACTCGATGCTGCGATCGGTCGGCAGGACCAGCAGCGGGATCGTCTCGCTCGTGCCGAGCGTGCTGATCGGCTTGCCGGTCGGGTTGTCCGGGTAGTCGAACTTCCAGTTCCACTGAAAGGCCGTGACCCCGACCTTGACGTCCGGCCTCGGAATGCTCTTGTCGACGTCGTTCTGGACCACGACGGTGTAACCGAAGATGGCCGCGACGATGATCGTCGGCAGCACGACGCTCACGATCTCGACAGGAAGGCTGTACTGGAACTGCCGGGGCAGCTCACCCTCACCCTTCTTGCGGTGGAACGCGACGGTCCATGCCGTCATGCCCCACACGATCACGCCGACCACCAGCGACGCGAGAGCCAGAATCGTCCAAAGCTGCCGCATCTCCAGGGCCTGCGGGGTTACGCCCTCCGGCCAGCCGAAGCGAATCGCCTCGTTGACCGAGCATCCGCTTGCCGAGACCGCTACAACGGCGGCCAGGACTGCGACCTTGATCGCCTTCCCGTACCGGGTGCGCCCCTCGCCCACTGCTCGCTGCCTCCCACGCTCAGTCATCGTCGGTAGCTCCCCCAAATGGCGGAACAGCGGCTACCTCGCGTCGCAGCCTATAAGAAACTTTCGTCGCCGCCGCGCGAGGGTTGTCCAGTCCGCCCGCGTGGCGCGAAATCCACCCCGGCATACTCTTGCTCTTCTCCGGATTGCAGATATGCAGGACCTTCTCCGACACGTGAGATGGAAGGGGCGATCGCTCCTCGTGTGTGGGCTACTTGGACTACTGACGGCTCGAGCGGATGCGCCTGACCGGGCGGGTTCGCTGACCGACGCGTTGCGATGTTCTCGCCACCGCGGTCCCGACGAGACGGACGTGTGGCACAACCAGGACGTCGTCTTCGGCTTCAACCGGTTGGCGTTCATCGACCTCGCCAACTCCCACCAGCCGCTGCACTGGGCTCCCGACGGCTCCGACTCGGCCGACGCCCGGTACGCACTGGCCTTCAACGGTGAGATCTACAACTACCTGGAGCTGCGCGAAGAGCTGATCGCCGACCACGGCGCCCGGTTCAACACCGAGGGCGACGGCGAGGTGATCGTCGCCGCCTACCACTACTGGGGTGCCGACGCGGTCCGCCGGCTGCGCGGCATGTTCGCTTTCCTGATCTGGGACGCCGAGCAGCGCCTGCTGTTCGGCGCGCGCGACCCGTTCGGCATCAAGCCGCTCTACTACATGCCCGGCCCGGACGGGATCCTGTTCGCCAGCGAGAAGAAGTGCCTGCAGGAGCTGGCCGGCTCGCTGAGCCTGGACCAGCCCGCCCTGCAGCACTATCTGATGCTGCAGTACGTGCCGGAACCGGCCACGATGCACCGCGAGATCCGGCGTTTCGAGTCGGGTACGCAGTTCACCGTCCGGCCCGGCGAGGATCCGGTGACCGAGCGGTATTTCTCACCTGTGTTCTCGCCCACTCCGGTTTCCGGGCCGAGTGGCAAGGCCGCCTTGTACGAGCGAATTACCGATGTTTTGCGCGATTCGGTGGCGAAACACATGCGCGCCGATGTGACGATCGGCGCATTCCTGTCCGGCGGCATCGACTCGACCGCGACCGCCGCGCTGGCCAAGGAGTTCAACCCGGACCTGATCGCGTTCACCACCGGGTTCGAGCGTGAGGGCTACTCGGAGGTGGACGTCGCCGCCGAGTCCGCCGAGGCGATCGGCGTCCGGCACGTCATCCGCACGGTCAAGCCGGACGAGATGATGGACGCGCTGCCGCTGATCGTCTGGTACCTGGACGACCCGGTCGCCGACCCCGCGCTGGTGCCGTTGTGGTTCATCGCGCGCGAGGCCCGCCAGCACGTCAAGGCCGTAGTGTCCGGCGAGGGCGCGGACGAGCTGTTCGGCGGCTACACGATCTACCGCGAGCCGCTGTCCCTCGCACCGTTCGAGAAGGTCCCCGGCGGGCTGCGCAAGGCGATGGGCCAGATCTCCACCCGTATCCCGGACGGCATCCGGGGCAAGGACCTGCTGCGCAGGGGCGCACTGTCGCTGGAGCAGCGTTACTACGGCAACGCGCGCATCTTCCGTGAGGAGCAGCTGGCCGGCGTCCTGCGCCAGTACGACCCGCGCCGCTCCACCCAGGAGATCACCGCCCAGTGGTACCGCCAGTCCCAGGACTGGGACCCGGTGGCCCGGATGCAGCACATCGACCTGTTCACCTGGCTGCGCGGCGACATCCTGGTCAAGGCGGACAAGGTGACCATGGCCAACTCGCTCGAGCTGCGGGTTCCGTTCCTGGACCCCGAGGTGTTCAAGGTCGCCTCGACGATCCCGCTCGAGGAGAAGATCACCGGGACCAACGCGTCCGGCACGACGAAGTACGCATTGCGCAAGGCGCTGGAGTCGGTGGTGCCCGCGCACGTGCTGCATCGCCGCAAGCTGGGCTTCCCGGTGCCGATCCGGCACTGGCTGCGCGACGAGATGTACGACTGGGCCGCCGCGATCATCCGGGACAGCCAGACCGATCACCTGCTCGACCTGGGGGCGGTCCGTCGCATGCTGGAGGACCACCGCACCGGCCCGCACGACCACAGCCGGCGGATCTGGACGCTGCTGGTGTTCATGCTCTGGCACGGCATCACCGTGGAGGGGCGTATCCGTCCGGAGATTCCGGAGCCGCAGTACCCGGTTCACATCTAGCCGCTGCCCGCGTCTCCACGTGAGTGGCAAGGGCGTCTACCGCGAAGCGGCGCCGCAGGCGTAGGCACTCGGAGCACTCACGACAGCTTTTCCGTCGTGAGTGCTCCGGGCGCCTATAGGCGCCCTTGCCACTCACGAGTCGACGGCGAAGCCGAGATGCCTTGAAGCCGGGCACGGGCTAAGCCGGGCACGGGCTAAGCCGGGTACGGCCGTGGTCCCGACCGCGTGCACAGAGTGCACGGCCCCGGGGTCCCTCGTGAGTGCTGAGGCCGCCTATAGCCGCCCTGGACCCTCACGACGATGAAGCTGTCGTGAGTGCCCAGAGCGGCTACGCTTCGCGCCCCTTCGGGGTAGACGGCCTCATCACTCACGAGGGGATCTTGGGCTTTCCGGCTCGGTGTCGGCGGACCGCGTCGCGGTTGGCACACGGCTGGGAGCAGTAGCGCTGCCTGCCCCCTCGCGTGAAGTCGATGTAGGCGTTGCCGCAGTCCGGCAGCGCACAGCGCCCCAGCCGGTGCATGCCCTTCTCGCTGAGGTGATCCGCGGTCATGACGCTGATCGCCGCGCTGATGACCCGGCCGAGCCCGAGTCCGTCGTCCCGGTAGTGCAGATGCCATCCGGTGCTGCCCTCGTGGATGCTCAGCCTGGGGTGCGCGGTGTAGTCGGCGAGCAGGCCGTTGAGCAGGTCGATCCGCTGTCGCTCGCTGTCCGCATCGACCACCTCGGCCCACCTGACCAGGTAGGCCCGCACATCGATCAGGTCCTGCTCCACCGGTGGACGCTCGGGCACGACGCACGCCGCCAGCCAGCGCTCCACGAGGTCGGCCAGGTCGACCGGCGGACGGTTCGTGAGGTCCACCACAACTCGCAGGCACGGCTCCGTGTAAGGGTTCTGCAGCACAAGGTCATTACAGCACGGTAGAGGCATGTCTTCCGTTGCCGCTCCGGCCCGCACGAACTGGCTCCCCCTGGTGGCCAGCTGTCTCGGGACCTTCCTGCTGCTGATCTACACGACGATCGTCACCGTCGCCCTGCCCCACATCGGCGCCGACCTGCACGCCGGGTTCGGGGCGCTGCAGTGGATCGTCGACGTGTTCACCGTCGCACTCGCCGGTCTCCTGCTGGGTATGGGATCGCTGAGTGACAACCTGGGCCGCAAACGGCTCTATCTCGGCGGGCTGGTCCTGTTCACCATCGCCACGCTGAGCTGTGGTTTCGCCGGATCGGCCACCACGCTGATCATCGCAAGGGCGGTGCAGGGCATCGCGGGCGCGGCCATGTTCGCGACGATCCTGCCGCTGATCGGGCTGACCTACCACGGCGCGGATCGGGCCAGGGCATTCGCCGTGTGGGGCACGGTCGCCGGCATCGCCGGGGCGGTCGGCACCGTCGCGGGTGGGTTGCTCGCCGAGTTCCTGGGGTGGCGCTGGATCTTCTTCTGCTCGTTGCCGCTCGCCCTGGTGGCGATCGTGCTGGCGGCGAGGACGCTGTCCGAGAGCGAGCGGTCCGCGAACCGCATCGACTACGCGGGCATCACGACGTTCACCCTTGCCACGACGAGCCTCACCTTCGCTGTCATCCACGGCGGCGAAGCAGGGTGGGGCGCCCCCGGCACACTCATCGCACTCGGGGTCACGGCGGTGACCGTCCCGCTGTTCGTTCTGGTGGAGCGATCCGGGAGGCACCCGATGGTGCCGCTGACGCTGTTCGGGACCCGGCGGTTCGTCGGCGTGCTCGTGGTGGCGTTCGGGTACTACTTCGCCACGTTCGGCGCCGGCCCGATCATGTCGCTGTGGCTGCAGGAGCACATCGGGTTGAGCCCGACCGCCACCTCGCTCGTGCTCGGCGCACAGATCGTCGTGTTCTTCATGGTGTCCGCGCTGATCAGCGGGCGGCTGCACAGCCTGCCACCCGGGCGGGTACTCGGCGGCGCCACCGTGCTCATCGGGCTCGGCTGCGCCACGGCGCTACTGGTGTGGGGCTGGGCCAGCTGGCTCGCCCTGGTTCCGGCGCTGCTGATCACCGGTCTGGGCGCGGGCATGGTCTCGCCGGTCTTCCCCGCGGTGGCGATCGCCGCGGTGCCGCCGTCCTATGGAGGCACGGCGGGCGCCGCGGCGAACAGCTCGCGTCAGTTCGGCCTGGCGCTGGGTATCGCGCTGTGCGGCACCCTGTACACGAGCCAGGGCCCCGGCCTCGGCAACGCGACCTCCGGGCTGGTCCTCGCCATGTCGGTCTGTGCGGCTCTCGCGCTGGTCAGTGGGCTGGCGTGCGCGTGGCTGCTGCGCACCCGCCGGGACGCGGCGGGTGCGCGGTGACACCCTGGGGATCAGCCCTCCGGCAGGACAGAGGCGATCTCGTCCGCCGCTTCGGGGCCGTAGGCGGCGCGCAGCCGCTCCAGTGCGTCGGCCCGGTGCCAGGTCCACTCCTGCGGTCCGTCGGTCTCCAGGACGTACACGGCGACGAGTGAGCCGAGCTGCGCGGCCCGCTCCAGGGACAGCCCGCCGCCGATGGCGGCGAGGAACCCTGCGCGGAACGCGTCACCGACACCGGTCGGGTCGACCTTCCCGGTCTCCGGGACGACCCCGACCTTCAGCTCGGTGCCGTCCTTGCTGACCAGCAGCACGCCGTTCTCACCGAGTGTGGTGATGCGCACATCGACCCGCTCCAGGACCTCGGCGTCGGTCCAGCCTGTCTTGCGCAGCAGCAGTTCCCACTCGTAGTCGTTGGTGATCAGGTAGCGGGCGCCTTCCACCAGCTGCCGGATCTCCGGGCCCTCCATGCGGGCGAGCTGCTGGGACGGGTCCGCGACGAACGGCAGTCCGAGCTCACGGCACTCCTGGGTGTGGCGCACCATCGCCGCCGGGTCGTCTGCCCCGATCAGCACGATGTCCAGCCCGCCGGGGAGCTTCGAGGCGGGCACCAGCGAGATGTCGCTCGCGCGGCCCATCGCGCCCACGTAGAAGGACGCGATCTGCCGCATGTCGGTGTCGGTCGTGCACACGAACCGCGCGGTGTGCAGGTCCTCGTGCACCGCGACCTGCGAGCAGTCCACACCGAGCCGCTCCAGGTCGGCGCGGTACTCACCGAAGTCGGCCCCGACCGAGCCGATCAGCACCGGCGAGCCGCCGAGGACGGCCAGCGCGTAGGCGATGTTCCCGGCGACCCCTCCTCGGCGGACGATCAGCTCGTCGACGAGAAAACTCAGCGAGACGCGCTCGATCTGCTCGGCGATCAGCTGGTCGGCGAAGCGGCCAGGAAAGTGCATGAGGTGGTCGGTCGCGATGGAACCGGTTACGGCGATAGGCACGAAGCATGACCTTACTGCCATGAAACAGGCCCGCGCCGGACTGAGTCCGGCGCGGGCCTGTGAGATTCGGCTGATTCTCAGCCTGGTTCAGATCAGTTGAACGAGTCGCCGCAGGCGCAGGAGCCGCCGGCGTTCGGGTTGTCGATCGTGAAACCCTGCTTCTCGATCGTGTCCACGAAGTCGATCGTGGCACCCTGCAGGTAGGGGGCGCTCATCCGGTCGACGCCGACACGCAGTCCGCCGAAGTCGCGGTACAGGTCGCCGTCCAACGAGCGGTCGTCGAAGAACAGCTGGTAGCGCAGGCCGGCACAGCCACCGGGCTGAACCGCGATGCGCAGGTGCATGTCGTCGCGGCCCTCTTGGTCGAGAAGGGCCTTCGCCTTCAGCGCCGCCGCCTCGGTCAGCTCCACGCCGTGCGTCTGTTCAGTGGTGGTGCTGTTGTCGACGGTCATCTGCTCTCCCTCGCTTCTGTGTCAGGTGGCGGGTGTTCACCCGTTCGCCTTGTTTGACTCGCTTCACTCAACACGAGTAACGCGCCGGATGTTCCATCCCGCACTGGTGACTCCTCCATCGTGACACATCTGGCGAGTGACGGTCAGGGTGAGCTGCTCCACTGGCCGGCCAGCTCGGCGGCCAACGCGGACAGCGTGCCCGCCGGGTCCGCCATCGACACCTCGGCGCCACCGGCGTGCTCGGCGACCGAGTAGGCGTCCTCGACGCCGACGGACGCCGCTTCCCTGCGCCCGACGCTGACCTGCCCGGCCAGCACCAGGCACGGAACACCCCGTTCGGCCGCCGCCGAGGCGACGGCGGTGATGAGCTTGCCGCGCAGCGACTGCCAGTCGAAGCTCCCCTCCCCGGTGAGCACGAGGTCCGCCCGGTCGAGTGCGGCGTCCAGCCCGCACAGTTCACGCACCAGCCCGGAACCCGACACCCGTTCCCCGCCACACGCGAGCAGTGCGGCGCCCAGTCCGCCTGCCGCGCCGCCCGCCGGGGCCTCCGCCAGCTCGGCGGCGTCGCGGCCCACGGCGGCCGCGAGTACCGCGACGTAGCGCTCCAACGCGGCGTCGAGGGCCGCGACGGTCCCGGGGTCCGCGCCCTTCTGCGGGCCGAACACGGCGGCCGCGCCGTGCCGGCCGAGGAGCGGGTTGTCCACGTCGGCCGCGATCACCAGCCGAGTCCCGTTCCTCAGCCTCGGGGCCCCGGACAGCGAGGCACAGGCGGCCAAGGTGAGGCCACCGTCGCCCAGTACCGCGCCCGACTCGTCGAGCGGCTCGGCGCCGAGTGCGGCCAGCGCGCCGGCGCCCCCGTCCGTGCAGGCGGATCCACCCAGCCCGACGACCACGCTGGTCACCTCGGGGTCGGCGGTCGCGGCGGCGATCAGCTCGCCGACGCCCCTGCTGGTCGCGGCACCGGCCGAGACCGCGTCCAACGGCCGGGTCGGGATCAGGTGTAGGCCGCAGGCCCGCGCCGCCTCGATGTACGCCGTGCCGTCCACCACCAGCCACTCGGCGTCGACCTGGCCCCCGGCCAGTGGCCCGGTCACCTTCAAGGCGTGGAGCCGACCGCCCAGCACGGTGTGCAGAACGTCCAGGAACCCGGTCCCGCCGTCCGCGAGGGGCAGCTCGCGCAGCTCGTCGGACGGAGCGGTCCGTCGCCACCCCGTCGCGATCGCCGATGCGGCCTCCGTGGCGGACAGCGTGCCGCCGAACGAGTCGGGAGCGATCACAATGCGCACCCGAAGGACGCTACCGGGCCCGTTGGACAGTATTGTCTGTCGACGTGAGGTTTCTGCGCCACCAATCCGCCGCTGACGACGCCAAAGCTGTGTCATCCGAGTCCGGCTCGGAGTCCGACGGCGGTACCGAGGATGCGCTGAACCCGCGCGGCTTCACCCCGGCGAAGGGTCGCCCGACGCCGAAGCGCCGCGACGCGGAAGGCAAGCGCCGAGGGCCGGCTCCGCCCCCGCCGAAGACCCAGCGCGAGTCGATGAAGCTGGCGAAGCAGAACCGGGCCAGCCGCGCCGAACGGCGCAAGGAGAACATGGCGCGGCGTGGTCGGATCGCCAGCGGCGAGACGCTCCTGCCGAGGGACCGGGGCCCGGTCAAGGCCTTCGTGCGCGACCTCGTCGACTCCCGCAGGCACGTGATCGGCCTGTTCATGCCGCTCGCCGGTCTGGTGTTCGTATCGCTGATCGTGCCCGTTCCGCAGGTCCAGCAGATGTTCAGCCTGTTCTGCATGGCGATGATGGCCGCGATGATCCTCGAGGGGATCCTGCTCGGCCGTCGCATCACCAACCAGGCACGCGAGCGGTTCCCCAAGGAGCAGATCTCCGGGCTGTCCCTCGGCTGGTACGCCTTCGCCAGGGCCAGTCAGATCCGCAAGCTGCGCACGCCGAAGGTCCGGGTCAAGGTCGGCGACAAGGTCTAGCCGGTCAGGACTGCTCGTGCAGGCTCATGGGTCCGTACACCTCGGAGTCGCCGTCGAGCAGTGTGACCGCGTGCACACCGTCGTCGAGCAGGTCCGGCCACGTCTCGGTGAACCACGACTCGGCCTCGGTCTGGTCGGTGAACGTCTCGTCCGGGCCGGACGTCGGGTTGCCGTGCTCGTCGAGGTATCGCCAGCTGTAGCTCACGAGTGTGGAAGGTAGCGTGCGCCCGTGCCCGACGCTGTCCGACGCACCCTGGTTCTCGGCGGTACCCGCTCCGGCAAGTCCGCCTACGCGGAGGACCTGCTGCCCTCGGACCTGCCCGTCCGGTATCTGGCCACCGCCAGGATCGATCCGGCGGACGGCGAATGGACGGCCCGGATCGATGTCCATCGGGCACGCCGTCCGTCGACGTGGACGACCGTCGAGACCGCGGAGGTGGCCGCCGAGCTGCTGCGTTCGCACCCGGACCCGATGATGGTCGACGATCTGGCCACGTGGCTGACCGGCGCCATGGATGATGCAGGCAGCTGGTCCGACGAGCCGGGGGCACCCGCTGAGCTCGCCCATCAGGTCGATGCGTTGGTGCGGGCGGTGCGGGACTGCCGGTGCCGAGTGGTCCTGGTCTCGGCCGAGGTCGGGCTCGGCGTGGTCCCGGAAACCCGTTCTGGCAGGCTCTTCCGGGACGAGCTCGGTGCGCTCAACGCGCGCCTGGCGCAGGTGTGCGATGAGGTGGTGCTGCTCGTCGCGGGCATCCCGCTGAAGCTTCGGTGAGCGCCCTCAACACTAGGAGGTTCGGTGGAGTTCCCGGCGATCGTGGCGCCCGATGACGGGGTCGGCCGTCAGGCGGTGGCGAGACATGCCCAGCTGACCAAACCGCTCGGCTCGCTCGGCCGACTCGAGGAGATCGGTGTCTGGCTCTCCGCGTGCCAGGGCAACTGCCCTCCGCGCCCGATCACCCGGCCACGCGTCGTCGTGTTCGCGGGCGACCACGGCATCGCGCGCCACGGCGTCTCCGCGTACCCGTCGGAGGTCACCGGCCAGATGGTGAGCAACTTCCTCGCCGGAGGCGCCGCGGTCAACGTGCTCGCCTCCGCCGCCGGTGCCACCGTCCGGGTCGTCGACCTTGCCGTCGACGGCCAGACCTTCCCCGCGGCGCCGGCACAGGTCACCCGGTACAAGGTTCGTCGCTCCAGCGGCCGGATCGACGTCGAGGACGCGTTGACCGCGGAGGAGACCGAGGAGGCGATCGCCGCCGGGCGCAGTGTCGCCGACGAGGAGGTCGACCGGGGCGCCGACCTGCTGATCGCGGGTGACATGGGCATCGGCAACACCACCGCCGCATCGGTACTGATCGCGGCGGTGACCGGTGCCGAGCCGGTGGCGGTGGTCGGCAGGGGAACCGGGATCGACGACGCGGGCTGGATGCGCAAGGCGTCCGCGATCCGCGATGCGCTGCGCAGGGCACGCCCGGTCCGCCGGGACCCCGC
The DNA here is from genome assembly GCF_000429025.1 of Actinospineispora spinosispora DSM 44797. Classification (GTDB taxonomy): domain Bacteria; phylum Actinomycetota; class Actinomycetes; order Mycobacteriales; family Pseudonocardiaceae; genus Pseudonocardia; species Pseudonocardia spinosispora. The sequence goes on along the minus strand of NZ_AUBB01000010.1, from coordinate 36,037 downwards.
TGGCCTGCTGCGCACCGCGGGCGGTGCCGACCTGGCCGGCATGGCCGGTTTCCTCGCGCAGGCCGCGGTTCGCCGGACCCCGGTGCTCGTCGACGGGGTGGTGGTGACGGCGGCGGCGCTGGTCGCCGACGAGATGGCGCCGGGAGCACGCGAGTGGTGGCTCGCCGCGCACCGGTCCGTCGAACCGGCGCACACACTCGCGCTGACCCACCTCGGCCTCGACCCGGTGCTGGAGCTGGACATGCGTCTCGGTGAAGGCTCCGGCGCGGTCGTCGCGCTACCGCTCGTGGCCATGGCGGGCCGAATCCTCGCCGAGATGGCGACCTTCGCCGATGCGGGCATCAGCGGCGCCCCCACCGAGACCCCCGAACTCGATGACCAGCCCGCTCCGTGACGGGCCCCGTCTGGCGCTGAGCTGGCTCACCGTGCTGCCGGTGCGCGGGCCCGCCACGGTCGACCGGACCGTGGCGGGCGCGGCGATCGGCTGGGCCCCGCTCCCCGGTGTCCTGCTCGGAGCGCTCGCCACGGGCCTGCTCTACGGGCTCGACTACATCGGGATGCCCGGGCCACCGGCCGGACTACTCGTGGTCGCCGTGCTCGCGCTGGCCACCAGAGGCATGCACCTCGACGGGCTGGCCGACACCGCGGACGGTCTCGGTTGCTACGGCGCGCCCGACCGCGCGCTCGCGGTCATGCGCGACGGAGGTGCCGGCCCGTTCGCCGTGGCCACGCTCGTCCTGGTGCTGGGGCTGCAGGCCACCGCGCTGGGTCAACTGGCCGGCGCGCCGCACCAGTGGCCCTCGGTACTCATCGCGGTCCTGGCCGGGCGCTGTGCCTTCGGCTGGTGCTGTCGACGCGGCATCGCGGCGGCACGGCCGGAAGGTCTCGGCGCGTTGGTGGCCGGCACCCAGCGGCCCTGGGCGGCCATGCTGCCCTGGGTGCCGCTGTCGGCCCTCGCCACCTTCGCGGTGCCGGACCGCCCCTGGCAGGGACCGCTCGCGGTCGTGCTCGCGGCCACGCTGGTCGTCGTGCTGTCGGCGCACACGACCCGCAGATTCGGCGGCGTCACCGGCGACGTACTGGGCGCGGCGACGGAACTGACCACGACAACGATCCTGCTCTGCTGCCTCCCCTCGTGAGTGGTGAGGCCGTCTACCCCGAAGGGGCGCGAAGCGTAGCCGGTCTACGCACTCACGACACGCTTTTCGTCGTGAGTGCGTAGACCGGCTATAGGCGGCCTCAACACTCACGAGGCCCGAGGCCCTAGACGCGCGCCTGAGCCGGCGTCAGCTGGTGCATCCACCCGTGCGGATCCGAAGCGGTCCCCCGCTGGATGTCGGTCAGGAGCTTGCGCAGCTGCATGGTGATCGGGCCCGCGCCGCCGTCTCCGACCCGCACCGCCCCACCCGAGTGCTTGACCCCGCTGATCGGGCTGATCACCACCGCGGTGCCCGAACCGAACACCTCGGTGATGCTTCCGTCGGCCGCGCCGTCGAGCCATTCCTGCGCCGACACCTTGCGCTCGGTCACGCGCAGGCCCAACTCCCCGGCCAGGGTCAGCACCGAATCGCGGGTCACGCCGTGCAGGACGCTGCCGGACAGCTCCGGCGTCACGAGCTCGGCGTCCGCCCCGGACCCGTAGACGAAGAAGATGTTGTTGCTGCCCATCTCCTCGATCCAGCGCCGCTCACCGGCATCCAGGTAGACCACCTGGGCGCACCCGTTCTCCGTGGCCTCCTGCTGCGGCAACAACGACGCCGCGTAGTTGCCACCACACTTGGCCGCGCCGGTCCCGCCGGGTGAGGCGCGTGTGTACTCGGTCGCCAGCCACACATCGACCGGCTTGATCCCGCCGCTGAAGTACGGCCCGGCCGGCGAGGCGATCAGCAGGTACAGGTACTCGGCCGCCGACCGCACCCCCAGCCCGACCTCGGTGCTGATCAGGAACGGCCGCAGGTACAGCGACTCCTCACCACCGGCGGCGGGCACCCACGCCTCGTCGACCGCCATCAACGCACTCAGCGAACCGAGGAACAGCTCATCCGGCAGCCCCGGCATCGCCATGCGCGTCGCCGATGTGCGGAACCGCGCGGCGTTGACCTCGGCACGGAACGACGCGATCGAGCCGTCGGGCTGACGGTAGGCCTTCAGCCCCTCGAAGATCTCCTGCCCGTAGTGGAACACCATCGCGGCGGGGTCGAGTGACAGCGGACCGTAGGGCTGCACCTTCGCGTCGTGCCAGCCCTCGTCTACCGACCACCGGATCGTCACCATGTGGTCGGTGAAGTAACGACCGAAACCAGGATCGCTCAGGATCTCTACCCGGCGCTGCTCCGATGCGGGGGCCGGGTTCGGTGTCACGGGGAAGGAAGGACTGGACGGCGTGCTCATGAGTGCACGGTAGCTCGAAACGCAACTCGAAAGGTTGGACCTCCCAGTATCTGGGCCTGTTTCGCGCGACTTTTTTCCGTGACTGGCCTTTCGGACCTGTTCCGCGCGGAGCCGGCCTTCGCCGGAACTCCTATCGGAGCTCTCGCGGAGCCGACTATGTGGGTGGCGTGGTCCCGCCGGGGTTCGTGGAAACGGCGACGCCGCGCAGTCTGTGGTCACGACGCGCGGTGTGCACGTGGCGCGGTGTGGGCTGGAGGTGCGCGGTGTCACCGATGTTGATCACCCGACAGGTGCGGACTGCGCTCCGAGGGGGTGCGGACAACCGATTGACAAGCCGTCTGGAGTGGCTGGTGTTTCCACCGAGGCAGCCGAGAGGTGCTCGGGGGACCGATTTCCACAGGTTGGACGATGCGCTTCGGTCACCCAGGGCGCACAATCTAGCTGTCAAGGCGACTTTCGTAGGTGGAGGTGACGCCGTTGCTGGATGGGCGTGCATCCTCCAGAGGGTTCAGTGTCGGCCTCGCCGCGCTCGTCGAGGACCTGAGTCCGGCTCCGGCTCGGCACGACCGGGTCGGTTCGGCGTCCGATCTCGCCAGAGCCGCGCGGCTGCGACAGGAGCTCGCACTGCGCCAGGCCCGTGCGGGCCAGCTCGAGAACGCCTGCACCTCGGTGGAAGGGGCGGTGCGCCTCTACCGCCGGCTGGCCTGCGCCGAGCCTGCCCGCTACCAGCCGGAGCTCGCGCTGACCCTCACCGCGTGGGGTCTGTGGTCGTCACGGCTGGGTGAGTCGGCGCGAGCCGCACGAGCACTGAGCGACGCGGTCGCGCTGAACCGTGTCCTGGTGGACCGTTCGAGCTGGCTGCGGCCGATGCGACGGGTGCGGCTGCGCGTCGCGCTGGCCGTGTCGCTCAGCAACCTCGGCGACGCCCACGCACAGCTCGGCGAGCTCACCGACGCCACCCACGCCGCCGAGGAGGCCGTCGCGCGGCTGCGTCAGCTGCGAACCGACAGCCGCCTGTACCGAATGCTCTCCCGAGGTGACCCGCTCGGCTTCGACCACTGCCTCGCCTCGGCGCTGAACAATCTCGCGGTCGTCCTCGCCGATCGCGGCCGTCGGCTGCCGGCCTGGGAGCTCGCGGTGGAGACCGCCGACATCTACCGGGAGCTGGCACGGGTGGCGCCGGTGATGTTCGAGTCGGAGCTCGCCCGCGCGCTGCACAACCTGGGACTCGCGGCGGTCGAGATCGGGCACTCGGAGATCGCGCTCGCCGCGACCCGCGACGCCGTCGCGCTGCAGCGCTCATTGGTCCGCACCGAGTCGTTCGAGTACCGGCAACATCTCGGCCGGGCGCTGTGCTCGTTCGCCAGGGTTCGCGCGTGCATCGGGCACGATCTCGACGAGGCCCTGCGCGCCGCCGAGGAAGCCGCCCGGATCCACGAGGAGCTGGTCCGTTCCCGTCCGGAGGCGTTCAGCGGCGACCTGCATGCCGCGTACCGCACGGTGTCCGACGTCGAGCGTGCACTCGGCAGGCCCCCGATTCCCCGGCCGCGCCCGGAGTCCTAGCCCGGCGCGCGCCTGGACACCCGGTAGGCCAGCAGAACCCCCAGGACCAGGAGCGAAGCGCTGACCAGCACCTGGGTGAGCGGCAACAGGACCGCGAGCACCAGACACAGCGGCAACCCGAGCAGCGCGGTCCACATCGGAGAGTTCCGGTCCGGCACACACGACCTCAGCGCGGCACGGTTGACCTCCGCGCTGTGCACCAGCAGGCAGCAGGCGGCGAGCCCCACCGCCCCGACCGGCCCGGCCAGAACCGCGATCAGCACCGCGCCGAGAGTCGCCAGCACGTCGATTCGCCACGGCCGCGCACGACGGTTCGTCCGTACCAGCCAGGCGGGCAGGTCGCCCCGGCCGGCCATGGCGGACGCGGCGCCACCCACCGAAGCCAGCACGGTCAGCATCGCGGCCACTGTCGCGGCGGCGGCCGCGATCCGGACCAGGGCACCCAGCGCGGGCGCGGTGTCGGTGCTGGAAGCCACCGCCAGCGGCGCGAGCGTGTCCGCCAACCTCGCCGGCCCCAGGGAATGCAGCAACGCGCCACCGACCGCCAGATAGAGGAGAACCAGGACGAGGAACGCCACCACCAGCGTCCTGCCCCCACGATGTCTCGGGCGCTCGGTGAGGGCGTCCAGCCGCGGAAATCCGGCGAACGCGAAGAACAGCAGGCCCGCCGCGGTCAGGATGCCCAGCTGCCCGGCCCCCGGTGCCGGCATGCCCGAGGGCGGCTCCATCGGGATCTCCGCCGCCTCCGCGTGCCCGGTCAGCCCCACCGCGACGACCACGGCGAGAACCGACAGCACGGCGACGACCAGCACGCGCGCCCCACGAGCGGTGACCGTCACCCCCGCAACGGTCAACGCGCCACCGATGACGATCATCGGGATGGACGCGCACAACAGGTCGCTCGGCAGGACGTGCGTGGCGAACACGCCACCGGCGGCCGCGGCGGCAGCGGTCCTGCCGGTCAGGAAGGCCACATCCCCCAGCCTGCCCGCGGACGGGACGAGCGCTTCTCCGCGCCGAGGTGCCGGCAACCGCCTGTTCAGCTCGGCCGCGGACACGGCGGAGCACAGCGAGGCCAGCCCCGCCAGTGCGAGCGCGAGCAGCAGCCAGGACCCCGCCGCTCGCGCCGCCGGTGCGAACACGATGAACACACCGGTACCCAGTCCGCCGGCCAGCGCGAGCAGCACGGAGTCGGCGGAGCGCAGCCTTCCGGGCAACCCGTCCAGCGCCGAATCGGGCACCACTGTGGCCATGGGTCAAGCTTCGCATCGGATGTCGCCCATTCGGACGCACCCGAGTGTCATTAGCATCTCGAACAGGAGTCGATCCACCGGAAAACGCAACTGATCCGGTAACCGAGTCGCATCGTTGAGGAGTTTCGTGAGCGCGCCTGAAGTCAGTCTGGTCACTGGATCGGCAGCGTCGGCGGAAGCCGACGCCCTGGTCATCGCCCTGCGTCCGGGAGAGGACGGCCCGACGCTCGCGGGCGAGGCGAGCGATGTCGTCGCCGCGTTCGGTGACTCACCCGGTGACCTTCTGGAGCTGCTGGCGCTGGCCGGTGCATCCGGTAAGGCCGACGAGGTCGTCAAGTTCCCCACCCGGGGCACGATCTCCGCGCCGTTGCTGGTCGCGGTCGGTCTGGGCAAGGCCGTCGAGAACGACGATGCCGCGTCCGCCGAACAGGTGCGCCGTGCCAGTGGCGCGGCCGCACGCGCACTCGCCGGCACCGAACGGGTGGCCAGCACCCTGTCCCGGCTGGACCTCGCCGCCGCCGTCGAGGGCAGCGTGCTCGGCGCGTACTCGTTCACCGAGTACAAGAGCAACGGTGCGGGCAAGGAGCCGGTCCGGCGGTTCACGCTGCTGAGCGACAAGGCGAGCGAGGACGACGAGGCGACGCTCACCCGGGCGTCGGCCGTCGCGGACGCGGTACTGACCGCGCGGAACCTGATCAACACCCCACCCAACGACCTGTTCCCGGCCAGTTTCGCCGAGCGGGCGTCGGCCATCGGTGCGGAAGCCGGCCTCGAGGTCGAGGTGCTCGACGAGAACCAGCTGGCCGAAGCCGGTTTCGGCGGGGTTCTCGGTGTGGGAAGCGGCTCGTCACGCCCGCCGAGGCTGGTCCGTCTGCGCTGGTCGGGCGGGGACTCGCCGCGTGCGTCGGTGGCGCTCGTCGGCAAGGGCGTCACGTTCGACACCGGCGGTATCTCGATCAAGCCGGCGGCCAACATGGATCACATGACCTCGGACATGTCCGGGGCCGCGTGTGTGGTCGCCACGGTGGCGCTCGCCGCGCGTCTGGAGCTGCCGGTCACGGTGACCGCGACCGTGCCGATGGTGGAGAACATGCCGTCCGGGACGTCGTACCGGCCGGGTGACGTGCTCACCATGTACGGCGGCAAGACGGTCGAGGTGCTCAACACCGACGCCGAGGGCAGGCTGATCCTCGCCGACGCGATCGTGCGCGCCGCCGAGGACTCCCCCGACTACCTGATCGAGACGTCCACGCTGACCGGTGCGCAGCTCGTCGCGCTGGGCATGCGCACCGCCGGTGTGATGGGCAGCGACGAGCTCCGGGACCGGGTGGCGGCGCACGCCAAGGACACCGGCGAGGGTGGCTGGGCGATGCCGCTGCCCGAGGAGTTGCGCGCCGACCTGGACTCGCGGCTCGCGGACCTGGCGAACATCACCGGCCACCGGTGGGGCGGCATGCTCGCGGCCGGGGTGTTCCTGCGTGAGTTCGTCGCCGAGGGCCTGCCCTGGGCACACATCGACATCGCGGGGCCGTCCTTCAACACCGGCGGCCCGTGGGGCTACACGGCCAAGGGTGGCACCGGTGTCCCGGTCCGAACCCTGGCCGCGGTCCTGACCGACATCGCCGAGAACGGCTGACACCACTCGGCGGCACTTCGCACACCGTCGTGTCCCGTCGCACACGTCCGGACGTGTGCGACACAGCACGACGGTGTTCGAAGTGCCGATGGACACTGAGTGCGGCTCGTTCGGGCGAGCTGGAGCTAATCTGCTGAGCGTGTCCGCGCCCCGCGCTTCGTTCCCCGCCGCGACGATCGCCAAGACCGTCGTCTTCGCCGCGTTCATCGCTGTCCTGGGCATCTTCCCCGGCTTCTACGTGGGCGGATCGGGCGTGCCGATCGTGATCCAGAACATCGGGCCCCCGCTCGTCGGCGCGATCCTCGGCGCCCGTCGAGCGACGGCATCGGTCCTGTTGCTCCTCGCGCTCACCGCCGTCGGGCTGCCGCTGCTGTCCGGCGGACGAGGCGGAATCGCACCGTTCATCGGACCCAGCGGCGGCTTCCTGCTCGGCTGGCCGCTGTCCGCGCTCGTCGTCGGGCTCGTCGTGGAGCGGGCCAGACGCCGGGTGTTCCGGGTGCTGCTCGCCGCGATCGCGCTCGGAGTGCTCGTCGACTACACGATCGGTGTCCCGTTCCTGTGGGCCTACACCGGCGACCTGACCGCCGCGGTGGTGGGTTCGCTCGTGTTCGTGCCCGGCGACATCGCCAAGACGGTGATCGCCGCCGCGGTCGCCGCCGTCCTGCACCGGGCACTGCCCGACACCCTCACCGTCCCGGCCTCGGGCAGCTCGACCACCCCGTGACGACGCCGAACCCACCGATCCTCGGCGACGCACATGTCGACGCCGGGCTGCTCCGGCAGGCACACGCCTGCGCGGCCGCGCTGGCGAGACGCGGCATCCGCCGAGGAGATCGCCTGGCGGTCGACTCCCCGGAGACGCTCGGCTGGTTCCTCGGGGCCGACCTGCTCGGTGCCGCAACGCTCGTCGTCGAGCCGTCCTGGACACCCCGCGAGCGAGACGCCGTGCTGGCCCAGGTCGGGCCTCACCACGTCGTCTCCGGTTCCGTGCCCCCACCGGACGGAGTCACGGTGGCACCTCAGGGTGACGGGGAGACGCACTTCTACCTGCCCACGACGTCCGGCAGCGGCGGACGGCCGAAGGTCCTGATCCGCACTCGTTCGTCGTGGACGCTCAGCTTCACCGCGCTCGGAGACCTACCCGGCCCGGTGCTGGTCCCCGGGCCGCTCAGCTCGTCACTGTTCCTGTTCGGCGCTCTGCATGCACTGGCGACCGGTGCCGAGCTGCACCATCGACCGCGATGGAGCCCGGAGCATGCCCGAGGGGCCGTGAGCGTGCACCTGGTCCCCGCGATGCTCGCGAGCCTCGTGCACGAGCTGGAACGCCGGCCCGGACCGTGCGCGCTGCGCACCGTCGTCTGCGGCGGCGCGCACCTCGCCCCCGCGCTGCGTGCCCGCTTCACGCGTGTCCTCCCCGATGCCGAGCTGATCGAGTACTACGGCTCCGCGGAGCACTCGCTGATCGCGATCCGCCGCGGCGAGGGTGACCTGCGCCCGGTGCCCGGCGTCGAGCTGCGGACACGTGACAGCATTCTCTGGGTGCGTTCGCCCCTGACCTTCAGCGGATACCTGCGCGACGGCGCGCTGGAACCCGCCGGGTCCGGATGGTCGACGGCGGGCGACCGGGCCGAGCTGTCCGCCTCGGGGGCATTGACCGTGCACGGCCGGGACAGCACGACGATCTCCAGCGGCGGCAAGCTCGTCGCGGCGGAGGAGGTCGAGTCGGTGCTGCGCGACGTCCCGGGTGTCGAGGACGTCCTGGTCGCCGGTACCCCGCACCCCAGGTTCGGCACCGTGGTCACCGCGATCATCGAGGCGCACGACCCTCCCGCGCTGGCGCGGCTGCGAGCGGTCGTCCGCGCCAGGCTCGAACCCGGCAAACGCCCTCGACGCTGGCTGGTCACCAGCGAGCTGCCGCGCACACCGTCCGGCAAGGCCGCCCGCGCGGTCGTGGCCGAACAGCTCGGCGCGGGGACGTTGCGCTCGGAACCGCTCCGGTGACCTCCCACCCGGACACGACACCGGTCGTCGTCGCGGCCCGTCGCAGCCCGATCGGCACAGCGGGCGGCTCGCTGCGGCGCCACCCGGTCGACGAACTGGCCGCGCCCGTGTTGAGGGCGGTACTCGACGACGTCGGCGTCAGCGCGGTGGACGACGTGCTGCTCGGCAACGTGTTCGGCCCAGGGGGTAACCCGGCTCGGGTCGCGGCGCTGCGCGCCGGGCTCGGCGCACAGGTCCCCGGGGTCACCGTGGACCGCCAGTGCGCCAGCGGGCTCGCGGCCATCACGCTCGCCGCCGCCCTCGTCAGAGCAGGCGAGGGCGAGGCGTACCTGGCGGGCGGGGTGGAGAGCGCCTCCACCGCGCCGCACCGGGCGTGGCCGACCGACCCACCGACGCGATACTCACGCGCCCCGTTCGCACCGACGGACATCGGCGACCCCGACATGGGGCCGGCCGCCGACCTGGTCGCCGCCGAGGCCGGTGTCTCCCGTGAACGGCAGGACCGGTTCGCGGCCCGCAGCCACGACCGGGCGGTACGCGCACAGCGGCTCGGGCGGTTCGCCGCCGAGCTGGTCCCGATCGGCGAAGTCGTCGCCGACGAGCGCCCGAGGTCGGGCTTCACCCTCGAACGGCTCGCGCGGTTCCGCCCGGCCTTCTCCTCCGGCGGAACCGCGACGGCGGCGAACTCGTGCGGCGTCAACGACGGCGCGGCGGCCGTGCTCGTGGTCAGTGAGAGGTTCCGCCGCGAACGCGGCCTTCCCGGCCTGCGGCTCGTGTCGCACGCGACGTCGGCCGTCGACCCCAACCGTCTCGGTCTGGGCGCCGTACCGGCGATGCGCCAGGTACTCGCCGGCGCCGAGGTCCCGGACATCGTCGAGTTCAACGAGGCGTTCGCCGGTCAGACACTCGCCTGCCTGGACGCCGCCGGGATCGACGAGCACGCGGTCAGCCCGGACGGCGGGGCGATCGCGCTCGGCCACCCGTGGGGTGCCTCGGGCGCGGTGCTGGTCGTGCGGCTGTTCACCGGCCTGGTCCGAGGAACGGGTGCGGCCGGTACGGGGCTCACCGCGCTGTCCGCCGGAGGTGGCGTGGGCGTCGCCGCGTTGTGGGAGGCCGTCCGGTGATCGAGTTCGACCAGGTGGGACACCGCTACGGCGAGCGGGTGGTGCTGGACGGCATCCAGCTGACCCTGTCGCAGCATCGGGTGGCCTTCGTCGGGGTAAACGGATCCGGCAAGTCCACGCTCGCCCGGATGATCAACGGTCTGGTGCTGCCGACGACCGGCCAGGTCCGGGTGCACGGGCTCGACCCGGCCCGGTCGGGCTCGGCTGTACGCCGACGGGTCGGCTTCGTGTTCACCAACCCGGACAGTCAGATCGTCATGCCGACCGCGGGCGAGGACGTCGCGTTCTCCTTGCGCCGTAGCGGGTTGAGCCGGTCGCGGCGGGCGGAGCGGGCCGCCGAGATCCTTGCCGAGTACGGGTTGGACGGGTACGCCGACCATCCCGCGCACCAGCTGTCCGGTGGCCAGAAACAGCTGCTCGCCCTGTGCGGGATGCTCGCGCTCGATCCGGACGTGCTGGTCTGCGACGAGCCGACGACCCTGCTGGACCTGCCCAACAAACGGCGCTTCCTCGAGCTGCTCGCCACGGTCCGTCAACAGGTCGTCCTCGTGACCCACGACCTGGACCTGCTGGACGGCTTCGACCGCGTGGTCGTCCTCGACGGTGGCCGGGTCGCCGCCGACGACACCCCGGGACCCGCGCTGCGTCACTACCGGAAGCTAGTCGAATGACCCGGTTCGGGTTGTACGAGCCCGGTTCCAGTGTGGTGCACCGCGCGCCACCCGGGCCGAAGTTCCTGGTCCTGCTGGTGTTCGCCGCGACGACGTTCGTGATCGGGTCGCCGGTGTGGCTGGGCGTCTGCCTCGCGGTGGTCGGGATCGGCTTCGCGGTGGCGCGCATATCCCTCGGTTCGGTCCTGCGGCTGGCTCGCGCGTTGCTGCTGGTCGCCGTGGTGGCCGTGGCGGTGCAGCTCTGGCTGGTCGGGCACCGGGAAGCCGTCGCGCTCGGGCTGCGCCTCGTCGCCGCGCTCGCCTCCGCAACCCTGTTCACACTGACGACGAGGGTCGAGGACCTCGTCTCCGCCGTCGAACGAGGTCTGCGGCCGCTACGCAGGTTCGGCGTCCGGCCGGAGCTGGTCGGTCTGTTCGTCGGGCTGACGATCGCCGCGATCGGGTCGCTGTCCGACATCGCGGCGTCGGTGCGCGAGGCCGCGCTCGCTCGCGGCGCCGGCCGCTCGGTCACCGCGTTCGCCGTCCCCTTCCTGATCCGGACGATGCGCCATTCCGATGAGCTGGGAGAGGCGCTGGCCGCCCGCGGCGTCGGTGACCAGGAGTCGCGGTGACGGCGCTCAGCGCTTCTCGTCACCGCGACGGGTGCCGCGCTGCCTGGCGTCGTAGTCCCGCATGCGCCGGGGATAGCCGAGCAGCTGCACGTCGTACACCGGGATCTTCAGCTCACGCCCCAGCTTGCGTGCGCCCGACGGGCCCGCGACGCGCCGACGGGTCCATTCACCGTCTTTCGCCACGAGCACGACGGTGGTCTCGGTCACCGACGTCCTCGGCTCCACGTAGGCCTCGACGCCGACCCGCGCGCCTGCCCATCCCCGCAGGTAGTCGGCGTCTTCCGGCCCCGCTCGACGCGTGGTGCCCGCCCGCTGACCTCGTATGCGATCCCACATACCCATCGGTGCCCCTTCCCCGATCTCCGGGACTGAGTCGATACCGATGCAACGTTCTGGACGCGTCGTTTTCTCCCCACGCAACCAAGGTGACAAGATGGTCTACGAAGCAGTTCGCTATGCAGGGAGATGGATGTGGCCGACAGCACCGCTGACCTGGTAATACTCGGAGGCGGATCGGGCGGTTATGCCTGCGCGTTGCGTGCCGCCGAGCTTGGTCTCTCCGTCGTGCTGGTGGAGAAGGACAAACTGGGGGGCACCTGTCTGCACCGAGGGTGCATCCCGACCAAGGCACTGCTGCACGCCGCCGAGGTCGCCGACGCAGCGCGCGAGGGTGACCAGATCGGGGTCAAGAGCTCCCTCGCCGGCATCGACATGGCAGGCGTCAACGCCTACAAGGACGGCGTCGTCGGTCGCCTCTACAAGGGCCTCCAGGGTCTGGTCTCCTCTCGCGGCATCACCTACGTGTCCGGCAGCGGCACGTTCGTCGGACCGAACGTCGTCGAGGTGGACGGCGAGCGCTACACCGGCCGCAACGTCGTGCTGGCCACCGGGAGCTACGCGCGCAGCCTGCCCGGTCTCGAGGTCGGTGGCCGGGTCGTCACGAGCGACCACGCGCTGAGCCTGGACTTCGTCCCGGAGCGGGTCGTGGTGCTGGGCGGCGGCGTCATCGGCGTCGAGTTCGCCAGCGTGTGGCGCAGCTTCGGCGCCGACGTCACGGTGGTCGAGGCCCTGCCGAGGCTCGTACCGAACGAGGACGAGTTCGCGTCCAAGCAGCTCGAGCGCGCGTTCCGCCGGCGCAAGATCAAGGCGAAGACCGGGGTCAAGTTCACCGGGGCCACCCAGACCGACGACAGCGTCACGGTCAACCTGGAGTCCGGCGAGTCGCTCGAGGCGGACCTGCTGCTCGTCGCGGTCGGACGCGGTCCCAACACGGCGGGCCACGGGTACGAGGAAGCCGGCATCCGGATGGAGCGCGGTTTCGTCCTGACCGACGAGCGGCTCCACACCAACCTGCCGAACGTGTTCGCCGTCGGTGACATCGTGCCCGGCCTGCAGCTGGCGCACCGCGGCTTCCAGCAGGGCATCTTCATCGCCGAGGAGATCGCCGGGCTCAACCCGGCCGTGATGGACGAGGCCGGTATCCCCCGCGTCACCTACTGCGAGCCCGAGGTCGCCTCGGTCGGTCTGACCGAGGCCCAGGCCAAGGAGCGTTTCGGCGACATCCAGACGCTCACCTACGACCTGGCCGGTAACGGCAAGAGCCAGATTCTGCGTACCTCAGGTGCCGTCAAGCTGATCAAGGCAGGCGCCCAGGGCACCGAGGGCCCGGTGGTCGGCGTGCACATGGTGGGTGCGCGGGTCGGCGAGCTGATCGGCGAAGCGCAGCTGATCTACAACTGGGACGCGCACGCCGAAGACGTCGCGGCCCTGATCCACGCCCACCCCACCCAGACAGAGGCGCTCGGTGAGGCTCATCTCGCCCTCGCCGGTAAGCCACTGCACACCCACGGCTAAGAAGCTCAACCAGCCGCCGCCCCGTGCGGCACCCGCGCCCCCAGCGGTCCAAGCAACAAGGAGTCAGAAGCAGCCATGGCCTTCTCCGTCCAGATGCCCGCGCTCGGCGAGAGTGTCACCGAGGGCACCGTGACCCGCTGGCTCAAACAGGAGGGCGACCACGTCGACGTCGACGAGCCGTTGCTCGAGGTCTCCACCGACAAGGTCGACACGGAAATCCCCTCACCCGCGGCGGGAACGCTGCAGCGCATCGTCGTGGCCGAGGACGAGACCGTCGAGGTGGGCGCCGAGCTGGCCGTCATCGGCGACGGTGAGTCCAGCGGCTCGGACGACTCGTCCGGTTCCTCGTCCGACGAGTCGAGTGAGCCCGAGCCCGAGGAGCCGGAAGCCGAGGCTCCCGCCGAGGAGCCCGAGCCTGAGCCCGAGCCGGCGAGTTCCTCCGACTCCGGCGGCGACTCAGGCGGCGGTTCCGGCGGCGGTTCCGGCACCGCGGTCAGCATGCCGGCACTCGGCGAGAGCGTCACCGAAGGCACCGTGACCCGCTGGCTCAAGCAGGTCGGTGACGAGGTCGCGGTCGACGAGCCGCTGCTCGAGGTCTCCACCGACAAGGTCGACACCGAGATTCCCTCGCCGGTCGCGGGAACCCTGCTGGAGATCACCGCGAACGAGGACGAGACCGTCGAGGTGGGCGGCCAGCTGGCCCTCATCGGGTCCGGCTCCCCGTCGAGCTCGTCGAACGGACAGGCGGCCGAGAGCGCACCGGCCGAGTCCGCCCCGGAGCCGGAGCCAGAAGCGAAGTCGGAGCCGAAGTCCGAGCCGAAGTCGGTGCCCAAGGCCGAGTCCCGGCCGGAGCCGGAGAAGGCTCCCGCGCCCAAGCAGGAGTCCGCTCCCGCCTCCGACGGCGAAGGGTCCGACTCCGAGGGCGCCCCGTACGTCACGCCTTTGGTGCGCAAGCTGGCCGCCGAGCACGGGGTGGATCTCACCTCGGTGCAGGGCACCGGTGTCGGTGGCCGCATCCGCAAGCAGGACGTGCTCGCGGCGGCCGACAAGCCGGAGCCCGCCGCACCGGCGGCGCAGGAGAGCGCACCGGCCGCATCGTCCGCCCCGCCGGCGCCCGCCGCGCGGCAGTCGGCGCCCGCCGCACCCGAGCCGTCGGCCGCCGAGGCGGCCAAGCTGCGCGGCACCACGCAGAAGCTGTCCCGGCTGCGCAAGGTGATCGCGCAGCGGATGGTCGAGTCGCTGCAGGTCTCGGCGCAGCTGACCGCGATGCAGGAGGTGGACGTCACCCGCGTGGCGCAGCTGCGGCAGCGCGCGAAGGCCGACTTCCTCGCCCGTGAGGGTGTGAAGCTGACCTACCTGCCGTTCTTCGTGCAGGCGGCGGTCGACACGCTCAAGCTGTTCCCCCAGGTCAACGCCTCGGTGGATTCGGAGAAGGGCGAGGTCGTCTACCACGACGCCGAGCACATCGGCATCGCGGTCGACACCGACAAGGGCCTGATCGTTCCGGTGCTGCAGAACGCGGGCGACCTGAATCTGGCCGGTCTGGCCAGGGGCATCGCCGACCTCGCGGCACGTACCCGGGTCAACAAGATCAAGCCCGACGAGCTGTCCGGCGGCACCTTCACGGTCAGCAACATCGGGTCGTTCGGGTCGCTCACCGACACACCGATCATCAACCAGCCCCAGGTCGCGATCCTCGGTACCGGCGCGGTCGTCAAGCGGCCTGTCGTGGTCACCGACGAGCTGGGCCAGGACACGATCGCCATCCGGTCGATCGCGTCGCTGGTGTTGACCTACGACCACCGCCTGGTGGACGGCGCCGACGCCGGTCGGTTCCTGTCGGCGATCAAGCGCCGGATCGAGACGGGCAGCTTCGAGTCCGAGCTCGGCCTGTAAGCACCACTCTGACGGGGAGCTCGGCCAGAGCTCCCCGTCAGAGCAGCTCGCGCACGCGACCGAGGCGGTCGAGCCACCAGCGCACCCTGGTCGGATCGGGGTGGGCGAACCGGTCGAGCAGCTCCGGGGACGCCGTCGGAGGGCGCCGTGGCACCGGCAGATGCCCGTCGACGGGCCGGAGCGCGTGCTCGGGAGTGAGCAGGTCGCCGTCGAGCAACGACAGCGTGCCGAGGCCGCAGGCGAAATCCAGCTCCGGCATTGCGCCCGCGAGCGCCACCTGCGCGGCGAGTCCGACACTGGTCTCCAGAGCCGAGGACACCACGCACGGCAGGCCGGTGTCCCGCGCGATCGACAACGAACGCCGCACACCGCCCAGCGGGGTGCACTTGATGATCGCCACGTCCGCCGCGCCGTCCAGCGCGACCTTCGTCGGGTCGTCGGCTCGCCGGATCGACTCGTCCGCCGCGATCGGCACCCGGGTCTCCTGACGGACCCGGGCGAGCTCGTCGATCTCGGCACAGGGCTGCTCCACGTACTGCAGCCCGCCGGCGGCCAGATCGAGTGCCCCGATGTGATGAATCGCGGTGGGTACGTCCCACACGGCGTTCGCATCCACCCGGATGGCGCCGGACGGTCCCAGGGCGGCGCGCACGGCCCCCACTCTCGCCAGGTCCTCGTCGAGCGAACCGGGGTGGTCGGCGACCTTCACCTTCGCCGTCGCGCAGCCCGAGCTCGTCACGATGTCGCGGGCCCGGTCCGGATCGACCGCGGGCACGATCACGTTCACCGGCACCCGGTCCCGCACCGGCTCCGGCCAGCCCACCGCCGCCTGCTCGACGCCGGTGGCCAGCCACGCCGCCGCCTCCACGTCGCCGTACTCGACGAATGGGCAGAACTCGCCCCATCCCGCCGGTCCGGGGAACACCACGCCCTCCCGGAGCAGGATGCCCCGGAACCGGGTGCGCAACGGAATCGCGTACACCCGTGCGGCATTGAAGTCGACGCCGTCGGCCCAGCGCCCTGCCTCGCCCAGTGACATTCGGGCAAGCCTACCCACGGTAGCTCGTGTCACAGCGTGCGCCGGATGCCTCGATAGGCCACGATCGCGGCATGCGCGTCATGATCGCCGGTGCGTCCGGCCTCATCGGCACCAGTTTGATCCCACACCTGCGCCACGGTGGTCACGAGGTGCTCCGCCTGGTGCGCCGGGAATCCCGCGCGCCCGACGAACGCACCTGGGACCCGCCCGCCGGCCGCATGCAGGACGGCTCGATGGACGGCGTCGACGCGATCATCAACCTGTGCGGCGTGGGTATCGCCGACCGACGGTGGAGCGGGGACCGCAAGCAGGCCATCAAGGACAGCAGGGTGGAGCCGAGCGAGGTGCTCGCGGCCGCGGCGGCGGCCCATCGCACACCGACGCTGATCAACGCGTCGGGCATCAACTTCTACGGCGACACACAGGACCGCGAGGTGGACGAGACCGCACCGGTCGGCACCGGCTTCCTCGCCGAGGTGTGCCGGGACTGGGAGGCGGCCACCTCGGCCGCACAGCCGACCACGCGTGTCGTGCTGCTGCGCACCGGCGCCGTGCTCTCCCCCTCGGGCGGCATGCTCGGCAAGCTCCGGCCGTTGTTCTCGCTCATGCTGGGCGGTCGCATCGGCTCCGGCCGCCAGTACATGCCGTGGATCTCGCTGGACGACGAGGTCGGCGCGATCTCCTTCCTCCTGGAGAACCAGGACGTGTCGGGCCCGGTCAACATGGTCGGCCCGCAGCCGGCCACCAATGCCGAGTTCACCGAGGCGCTGGGCTCGGCGCTGCGCCGTCCGACCCCGTTCCCGGTACCTCCGCCCGCTCTGAAGGCCGTGTTGGGCGCCGAGATGGCGCGGGAGCTCGTGCTCACCGGGCCGCGCGCGGTCCCCTCGGTGCTGGACAAGGCGGGCTACCGCTTCCAGCACCGCACGGTCGCCGACGCGCTCACCGCTGCCGTCGGGCGGTGAGGCGTAATCTGGACACCGTGATGGCCCCGGTCTCCTGTCGCGCACATGCCGAACCGATCACCGAGCTGCGTCTCGGTCTGGTCGACTACCGGACCGCGTGGCACGAACAACGCACGCATGCCGCCGCCCGCGCCGACGGCGTCGGGCCCGACGTGTTGATGTTGCTGGAGCACCCGTCCGTGTACACGGCGGGCAAGCGGACGCGTGAGTGGGAGAAGCCGACCGACGGAACCCCGGTCGTGGACGTCGACCGGGGCGGGAAGATCACCTGGCACGGTCCCGGCCAGCTCGTCGGTTATCCCATCGTCCAGCTGTCCAACCCGATCGACGTGGTCGAGTACGTGCGGCGGCTGGAGGAAGGCCTCATCGAAGCCTGCGCGCACCTCGGCTTGACCGGAGCACGCGTCGACGGCCGCACCGGGGTCTGGCTCGCCGCCGACGACACCCGGCCGGAACGCAAGGTGGCAGCCATCGGTGTGCGCGTTCAGCGCGGCGTCACACTGCACGGATTCTCGCTCAACTGCAATCCGGACATGACGGAGTTCGACAAGATCGTGCCGTGCGGGATCACCGACGCGGGCGTGACGTCGCTGAGCTCGGAGCTGGGCAGGACCGTCCGGATCGACGACGTGATCGACGATGTGGCCGCCTGTGTGCGGTCCGCGCTGGAGGGCACCCTGCCCGTCCGTGAGCATTCGCTCCCGGCGGCGCCCGCGACCCCGGGCCTGACGCTGGATCTGCACCCGGCCCTGCGCTGAGCGATCCAGCAGCCGCAGCTGGGTAGGGCGGGCCGCGCAGCCCGGTCCCGGCTTGGGCAGAGCGGGGCACGGAGCCCGTTCCCGGCGTGGGTTGGGCGGGTCACGGAGGCCGTCCCCGGTATGGGTTGAGCGGGTCACGGAGCCCGTTCCCGGCCTGGGGAGCTCGGGTTGTGTGGTTTTAGTGGCTGGGCTGAAGTTGCGGGTTCTTACCGGCGGGCCCCCGCGCGTCGAAAGTTTCCGGCAGGGACCCCCCAAACCCTTCGGGCTCGGGGGGCCCGCAACCGGAAACTTCGGCGGCTACGCCCTCGCTGACGCTTCGGGCTTCGCTGCCGACGCTAGACGCGCGCTTGACTGTTCGCGTTCTGCTTCGCCTGTTGCGTTTTTTGCAGTGCGTCGCACTGAACCCCCTACGGGGAGACTCGCGGAGCCCACCCATGAGTGGCCGTGCTCCACCGATGCTCGGTGCCGGGTGAGGTGGCCTCGTGGACTCGTGGGCTCGGGGGCTCGTGCAGGTGTTTGTCGTGGGAGGCGCATCGTGGCTGGGCCAGCTCACCTTGCGCCGGGTGGGCGGTGACACACGATCCAGGAATGGGCCCCGCAAGGCGCCCGAAGGGGTTCCGCCGCAGGCGGGTAGTGCATAAGGGGCGGCTCTCAGGCCGCGGCAGCAAGCGCGCGTCTAGCGAGGGCAGCGAAGCCCGAAGCGTCAGCGAGGGCGCAGCCGCCCAAATTTCCGGTTGCGGGCCCCCCGAGCCCGAAGGGTTTGGGGGGTCCCTGCCGGAAATTTCCGACGCGCGGGACAGGCCCAAAAGGACAGCCCAGTTAAGCCTGGGCACTAGAGCCACACAACCCGAGCTACCCAGGCCGGGGACGGGGCTCCGCGGCCCGCTCACCCGGGCCGGGGACGGGGCTCTGTGACCCGAGCTACCCAGGCCGGGCGCGGCCCTGCCACCCGAGCTATCCAAGCCGGGCGCGGCCCTGCCACCCCGCCCACCCAAGCCGGGGCCGGCTCTGCAGCCCCCGCCCAGGCATGAGCCGCTCAGTCCGGCAGGGGGCGCAGGCCTTGCAGGAGGCGGGCGATCACCCGCTCGAACTCGCTGCGGACTCGCTGCGGATCGGGTGCCACCACCATGGCGGTCGCCGCGGCGACCAGTGCTCCGGAGATCGTGCGGGCCAACGGGTCGATGGGCAGGCGCTCGATCTGGCCAGCGTCCATCAGCTTCTCCATCATGGCCGCGATCAGGCCCAGCGAGTGGCGTTCCTCGCGCTGCCACCACTCCCCGAAGCCCATGACGTGCGGACCCTCCTGCCAGATGACCCTCCGGTACACCGGCTCCAGGCAGATGTCGAGGAAGGCACGCAGCGCGGCTCGCGCCGCGTCCCACGGGGTGCCGCCCACGGCGGCGACCTCGGCGATCAACCGCTCGTGCACGTCCTGCTCGACCTGGTCGAACGCGGCACCGAACAGCACCTTCTTCCCGCCCGGGAAATGGTGGTACAGCGCGCCCTTGGTGACCCGCGCGGCCGAGGCGATCGCGTCCAGCGAGGTATCGGCATACCCGTGCTCGGCGAACAGTTCGATCGCGCTTCCCACCAGGGCGGACCGGGTGCTCTCGGAGTACTCCTCGCGCCGGGAGCGCCGAACCGGCGTACGCCCCGACTCCGTCGTCGACATGGCGTGGATCATACCGCCGGTCTGGTACTGACCAGGGGTTTCTCGCACCGTTAACACTCCGACCTGCGCAGATTCGGGCCACATCCGCTTTATTCCCGTTCGGAGGGCACGCGTGACGGCCAACATATTACGTACACTCAGTACGTACCGCTGGTACGTTGAAAACATCCGGTACGGAACGTGCCGCCGGCACTGACTGATCCGGGTCCCTACACCTCAGGGGGTACGAATCATGACCAAGGCGAACACCACCTACGCCGAGCTCAACGCGGTCCTCGACCAGGCCCGTCACAAGCCCGCCGCCACCCTCCGCTCGCTGCCCGTCAGCGACGAGCAGCTCGTCAGGCTGCAGCACCGGTGGACCACCATCCTGTCCGCGCGCCTGGACAACGCGATCGAGTTCGCCGGCAGCGAGCCGCTGACCGATCCGGTCGCGGCGGCATGGCGACAGCTCGCCGCCGACCAGAAAGAGCTGCGCGCACTGCTCGACGCCAAGGAGAGCGAGTCGACGTCACTCGCAGGCTCACTGGACCGCGAGTTCCGCATGCTCGCCATGGCGGCCGGACTGATCGGCGTCGACGACCGGTCCGACGAAGCCGTCCGCATCGGCCGGTCGTTGCGCGACCTGATCCGCGCCGGGCACACCAATCTCGACCAGGAGCTGGTGCAGGCCTGACGTGGTGAACTCGACAGTCGGGAGAGCCGGGCCACTCCGCGCACGAAGCGGGGGCCCGGCTCTTCACGCGTAGAGTGGACGCGTGACGGTGACACCAGATCGAGTGCAGCCAGAGGGTCGCAAACTACTGCGGCTCGAGGTCCGCAACGCCGAGACTCCGATCGAGTCGAAGCCGCCGTGGATCCGGACCAGGGCCAAGATGGGCCCGCAGTTCACCGAGCTCAAGGGGCTCGTCAAGCGCGGTGGCCTGCACACCGTGTGTGAAGAGGCCGGCTGTCCCAACATCTACGAATGCTGGGAAGACCGCGAGGCCACGTTCCTCATCGGCGGCGAGCAGTGCACGCGGCGCTGCGACTTCTGCCAGATCGACACCGGCCGTCCCGAGCCGCTGGACCGGGACGAACCGCGCCGGGTCGCCGAGTCCGTGCAGACCATGGGCCTGCGGTACTCCACGATCACCGGCGTCGCGCGCGACGACCTGCCCGACGGCGGCGCCTGGCTCTACGCCGAGACCGTCCGCCTCATCCACGAGCTCAACCCCGGCACCGGCGTCGAGCTGCTCATCCCCGACTTCAACTCGCGCGACGACCAGCTGGCCGAGGTGTTCGGCTCCCGCCCCGAGGTCCTCGCGCACAACCTGGAGACGGTGCCGCGCATCTTCAAGCGCATCCGTCCGGCGTTCCGCTACAACCGCTCGCTCGAGGTCATCACCAAGGCGCGCGCGGCGGGACTCGTGACCAAGTCCAACTTGATCCTGGGCATGGGCGAGACCCCCGAAGAGGTCACCTCCGCGCTGCGCGACCTGCACGACGCCGGCTGCGAGATCATCACGATCACCCAGTACCTGCGACCCAGCAAGCGCCACCACCCGGTCGAACGGTGGGTCAAGCCCGAGGAGTTCGTCAGTCACGCCTCCGACGCCGAAGCCATCGGCTTCACCGGCGTCATGGCCGGTCCCCTGGTCCGGTCCTCCTACCGCGCGGGCCGTCTCTACGCCCAGGCACTCGGTCACCGGGGCGAGCAGCTACCGGAAGCACTCGCTCATCTGGCGGCCGAAGGTCCCGCCGCGCAAGAAGCGGGTTCCCTGCTCGCCCGCTGATCAGCCCTCGGCCGTATCCTGGTGTAATGGCCGCCAAGTCGTCGAAAGCCAAGCCGGACAAGGCCGCCCGCGCGGAAGCCAAGCGCGAGCGGAAAGCTGCGTCCAAGCAGAGGCGCCAGCAAATCTGGCAAGCGTTCAACCTGCAGCGTAAGCAGGACAAGAAGCTCATCCCGATCATGGTCGGGGCGCTTCTGCTCTGCGCGGCGGTGGCGTTCGGGATCGGTCTGATCTTCGGGCTGCAGTGGGTGCTGCTCCCACTCGGCATCGCGCTCGGACTGCTCGCCGCGATCTCCATCTTCGGCCGCCGCGTTCAGCGTTCGGTGTACGGACAGGCGGACGGGCAGCCCGGCGCCGCCGGCTGGGCACTGGACAACATGCGTGGCCAGTGGCGAGTCACCCAGGGCGTCGCCGGCACCACCCACCTGGACGCGGTCCACCGGGTGATCGGCCGCCCCGGTGTCATCCTCGTCGCGGAGGGTGCACCGCACCGGGTGCGCGCGCTGCTCGCCCAGGAGAAGAAGCGCACCGCGCGGTTGAGCGGCAAGATCCCGATCTACGACATCATCGTGGGCAACGAGGAAGGCCAGGTGCCGCTGCGCAAGCTGCAGGCACACATGACCAAGCTGCCCCGCAACATCACACCCAAGCAGATGGACATCCTGGAGGGCAGGCTCAACGCCCTGGGCTCCCGAGCCGCGGCGATGCCGAAGGGCCCCCTCCCCCAGGGAGCCAAGATGCGCAGCGTCCAACGCACGGTCAAGCGCCGCTGACGGTTCCACTCTCCGACGGCACGAATGTGGCTTTGGGGACGTTGAACGTCCCCAAAGCCACATTCGTGCGGTTTTTTGCGTGTGGGGCGGGTGGTCAGCGGGTGCGGATGACGACCGTTGCCGTTGCGCGGTCGTGGAGGCCTCTGCCGTCCGCGTTCGTGATCAACGCGGGCAGGACGAAGAACAGCAGCGCGGTGCGCAGGAGCGCCCGGGGAACGCCGACGAACGTGGCGTCGCCCAGCCGGGCCACCCGCATGCCGAGCAACGCCATGCCGGGCGTGACACCGAACGCGGCCGTGGGGACGACCGTGAGCAGAGCCCAGACCAGAAGGCTCCAGTTGCCCGGCGGTTCGGGCAGGGTGAACAGTGCGGCAAGCCCGCCACTGAGCAGGATGTCCACCACGAAGCCCAGCGTGCGGCGACCGAACCCGGCCACCGAGTCAGGACCTTCCTCGGGCAGCTCCAGCCGCTGTCCCGGGTAGTCCTGGGCCGGGTGCGTACCGCCGGCGCCCTCCTGGCCGGGCGATCCGGGCAGCCACGATCCGGTCCATCTGGTCACAACCGACAGCCTATGCGGCGGCCCGAACGGTAGTGTGACCGAGCCGATCGGCCCGTTAACATGCGTGAAACCTTTGAGTGACGGGCGGGCAACACGACCGACATACGTTTCGGTCAACTCGGTCCGGACGGACCGACCATGTGGGTCCTGAGCAGTTCCCGGCCCCACACGAAAAACGAGCTACGAGGGAGCCAGCGAGAGTGTTCAGCAACTCCGACGAGGTTCTGCGATACATCTCCGATGAGGAGGTGGAATACGTCGACATCAGGTTCTGCGACCTGCCCGGCGTGATGCAGCACCTGACCGTCCCCGCTTCGGCCGTAGACCAGGACTTCCTGGACGACGGTGTGGCCTTCGACGGCTCTTCCGTGCGCGGCTTCCAGGCCATCAACGAGTCCGACATGGCGCTGTTCGCCGACCCGGCGACCGCCCGTATCGACCCGTTCCGCAAGCACAAGACGCTCAACATGAACTTCTTCGTGCACGACCCGATCACCGGCGAGCGCTACAGCCGTGACCCGCGCAACGTCGCACGCAAAGCCGAGGAGTACCTGGCCGCGTCCGGTGTGGCCGACACCTGCTACTTCGGTGCCGAGGCCGAGTTCTACATCTTCGACTCGGTCAAGTTCGGGTCGGACCCGCACCAGCAGTACCACCACATCGACTCCGTCGAGGGCTGGTGGAACACCGGCCGCGACGAGGCCGGCGGCAACCTCGGCTACAAGGTCAACTACAAGGGCGGCTACTTCCCGGTTCCCCCGGTCGACCACTACGCCGACCTCCGGGACGACATGGTCAGCAACATGATCAAGTCGGGCTTCACCGTCGAGCGCGGCCACCACGAGGTGGGCACCGCCGGTCAGGCCGAGATCAACTACAAGTTCAACACGCTGCTGCACTCCGCCGACGACGTGATGCTGTTCAAGTACCTGATCAAGAACACCGCGTGGGAAGCCGGCAAGACCGTCACCTTCATGCCGAAGCCGCTGTTCGGCGACAACGGCTCGGGCATGCACGCCCACCAGTCGCTGTGGAAGGACGGCCAGCCGCTGTTCCACGACGAGTCCGGCTACGGCGGGCTGTCCGACATGGCACGGCACTACATCGGCGGCCTGCTGCACCACGCGCCGAGCCTGCTGGCCTTCACGAACCCGACGGTGAACTCCTACCACCGCCTGGTCCCCGGCTTCGAGGCTCCGGTCAACCTGGTCTACTCGGCCCGCAACCGTTCCGCCTGCATCCGGATCCCGCTGTCCGGCAACAACCCGAAGGCCAAGCGCCTCGAGTTCCGTTGCCCCGACTCGTCGGGTAACCCCTACCTAGCGTTCTCGGCGATGATGATGGCCGGGCTGGACGGCATCAAGAACAAGATCGAGCCGCCGGCTCCGGTCGACAAGGACCTCTACGAGCTGCCGCCCGAGGAGGCCAAGGACATCCCGCAGGTGCCCGGCAGCCTGGAGGCGGTCATCAACCGGCTCGAGGAGGACCACGACTACCTGCTCGAGGGTGGCGTGTTCACGCCGGACCTGATCGAGACCTGGATCGACCTCAAGCGTTCCGCCGAGATCGACCCGCTCCGCCTGCGTCCGCACCCCTACGAGTTCGCCCTGTACTACGACGTCTGATCGATCTGCTCGGATACCGGGCCTGACCTGCACGACGACGGTCGGGCCGAGGAGACGCAATCCGTGTCTTCCTCGGCCCGGCCGTCGTTTTTTGATGGTTTGTCGCTCGGTCGAACGGGTAGGCGGACCGCAGCCGGTAGTGCTCCGGAACGTACCGGCCGTTCACCGAAGCGACACGGCCATTCAACCGAATAAGACGTGGTGTTACGCACGAATGTCTTTTCCGGCGCCGGTTCGGGAGTAGTATTCACATCAGTCGAGGGGCATATCGATCAACGTTCACGCAGGTGGGAGCGTTGGCCTTTCACGCTCCGAGGCGCTTATACCGGTAGTTGTTCCACCCAAGATCGTCTGATCGATAGCGCGGCCGGAGCTGCAAGCAGAGCGTTCCGGAACCGTGTGGTCAGCCGCGTTGGCCCGGCGTTCCCAGCCCATGGGAGGGAACGCCGGGCCATTGCGCGCTCCCGAGCCGTTCAGTTCTGGCTGTCGGGCCCCTCCATCGCAGACATGTCCATGTACATGACCTCCCAGACGTGTCCGTCGGGGTCGGCGAAGCTGTGCCCGTACATGGGTCCCTCGTCCATCGCCGGCTTCCACGGCTTACCCCCGTTCGCCAGTGCGGCCGCCACCAAGCGGTCGACCTCCTCGCGGCTCTGCGCGGACAGGGCGAGCAACGTCTCGGTCGTGTCGGGCGCCGCGATCTCACCGTTGATGAAGTCAGCGAATCGCCCCCGCACCAACAGCATCACGAATATCTGTTCGGACACCTTGATACAGGTGGTGCTGTTGTCAGAGAAACTCTCGTTAATACTGAAACCGAGACCGGTGTAGAAGGTATTCGCCGCGTCCAGGTCGGCGACCGGCAGATTCACGAAGATCATGCGTTCCATGACTGGTCCTCTCGGGTGGTTCGTGCGGCCACAAGCCGCCTCCACGGAGATAGACCGTCAAAGCCCTCGAAACTTGTCGGGGTGCTCCGCTACATTTCCCGCCGTGAGCACAGTTGTGGTCGACCAAGAGTTCCAGACGCTGGTGGAGCCGCTTCGCCGCGAGCTCACGGTGCACTGCTACCGCATGCTCGGCTCGGTGCACGAGGCCGAGGATCTGGTGCAGGAGACCTACATCCGGGCCTGGCGCGCCTACCACGGCTTCGAGAACCGGTCGTCGTTGCGCACCTGGATCTACCGGATCGCCACGAACGTGTGCCTGACCGCGCTACAGCAGAACCAGCGCCGTCCGTTGCCGACCGGGCTCGGGCAGCCGAACTCCGACCCGAACAACGGGCTGATCGAGCGCCCTGAGCTGCCCTGGCTGGAGCCACTGCCGGACTCGATGGTCTGGGGCAACGCCGATCCCGACCCGGCCGAGGCCGCGATCACCAGGGACAGCGTCCGGCTGGCCTTCGTCGCCGCCCTGCACCATCTCACCGCGCAGCAACGTGCCGTGGTGATCCTGCGCGACGTGCTCGCCTGGCGGGCGAGCGAGGTCGCCGCGGCCCTCGACATCACGGTCGCCGCGGTGAACAGCACGCTGCAGCGGGCACGGGCCCAGCTCGCCAAGCAGCGCACGAGTACGCATCCTGATCTCCCGGACGGCGACGAGCGCGCCACGCGGCTGCTGGCCGACTACCTGGACGCGTTCGAGCACTACGACGTGCCGCGCATCGTCGCGTTGCTCACCGAGGACGCGGTGTGGGAGATGCCGCCGTTCACCGGTTGGTACCTCGGCCGCACCGACATCGGCGTCCTCATCGGCGACCAGTGCCCGGCCAAAACCGCCGACGACATGCGTTTCCTGCCGTCGTCGGCGAACGGTCAGCCGGTACTCGCGGTCTACATGCGTGGGGAGGACGGGGAGCACCACGCGTTCCAGCTCCAGCAGCTGACGCTGACCGAGGCCGGTGTGTCGCACGTGGCCTGCTACTTCGACACCACGCTGTTCAGCGCGTTCGGCCTGCCCTCGACCCTTCCGCGAGAGCGGTGAGCGGGTCGGCGAGCATCCAGTAGGCGCCCACCACGAGCGCCCCCACGGCGACGAGGGTGAACAGCGCGACCCAGAACCACGGGGGTAGCCGGGTGAGTCGCGCGAGCTGGTCGGCGTCCGAGTCGGGGCGGTAGGCGCCGCGACGGACCTGACGGCCGCGCGCCCTCCCCAGCTCGCGGACCGCTCGTAGGCCGCCGAACAGCAGGAACCACGCCGCCGCCGAGGCGAACGCCACCTGCAGACCGGGCGACCCGTACCAGGCGACGAGCCCGACGGCGGCGCCGGTGACCAGCACCGCGAATCCGCCGTAGAAGTTCCGGATGTAGAGCAGGGTGGCCAGCAGCACGACGATCGCGGCCCAGAGCAGCGGCTCAGCGCCACCGAGGGTGATCACTCCGGCGGCCAGCAACCCTGCCAGCGACGGCGCGAGATAGCCGGCGAGCGCTGTGGCCACCATGCCCGGCCCGGTGGGGCGCCCCACCGACACGGTTACACCCGAGGTGTCCGAGTGCAACCGGATGCCGGTCAGCCGACGTCCGGTGAGCACCGCGACCAGGGCGTGGCCGCCTTCATGGGCGATCGTCACGACGGTGCGCGACACCCGCCACAGGCCTCGCTGACCCACCACGACCAGCGCCACGAGCGGAGCGAGGAGCGGTACGAGGTACTCGGGCACTACGCGGAGGTCCGTTCCAGACCGGCCAGGAAGTAGGCGTAGAGCCGACCGGCCGCCTCCCGGGCATCCGCCTCGTGGCGCTCGGTCAGGCGCATCAGTTCGAGGGTCTCCGGCGAGTCCTCCGGTAGGTCCGAATCCGAGATCCGCCACGCGCGGATCTCCGTCCCGGTGGCTTCTGGATGGAACTGGAGCCCGAGATGCGGGCCGATCGTGAACGCCTGCACGCACCGGTCGGATCGGGCCAGCACCGTAGCGTCCGGTGGTGGCGTGATGTTGTCGTAGTGCCAGGCCAGCCAGGTCCGTCCGAACAGCTCGGCATCCTGGCCCGCCCCGGACGTGGCACGCACCGCCGTCCAGCCGCGTTCCATCTCCTCGGCGGCCGCGACCGAACCACCCATGACCTGGGCCAACAGCTGGCCACCGAAGCAGAGCCCGAGCACCGGCGTTCCGGTCGCGGCGGTGGCCGCCACGAACTCACGCTCGGCGTCCAGCCACGGCACCGTCCGGTCGTACGCCGACTCACGGCTGCCGAGGACCACGAGCGCGCGCCGGTGAGACACCGGCGGGAGCGGCTCCCGCCTGACGTCGGCCAGCTCCCACGGGATGCGCCGTTCGTCCAGCCACGCCGCCAGATTCCCCGGACCCGCGTCGTCGTCGTGCAACAGGATGAGGATGCGCTCGACGGACTCAGCCACGGAGGACCTCGACCAGCTCGAAGGATTCCTCACCGATCCAGATCCGCAGGCCCTCCGCGTCGTCGGTGATGTACCCGTCCTCTTCCTCACCGAGCTCCCGGGAGGCGCCGAGCGCCTTCGGACTCAGTGCGACGCGCCCGTCGCCGAGGTCCTCGGGGCGGTACTCCCTGGCGAGGAAGGCCGTCCGGCTCTCGGTGGCGAGCCAGACCGCATGCCGCGGGCCCACCTCGGCCACATAACTGTGGATTGCCATCGTCTGAAGTATGAGCCCGCCGGCGCCCGGGCTGCCAGCACTGCCACCGAGCGGGACCACCTAGTGCCCCGTCAAGAAAGGTCCGGCACAGAACTCGGGGGCCCAGGCGCCCGCTGGCTGCGTTGCCGCGCAGCCCGAGTACCCGGTACGAGGACTGCGCGGCGCCTTGCCAGCGAACGCCTGGGCCTCCGATTTCCGCACCAACCTTCCTTGACCGGGCACTAGTCCTTTCTCCCGCTGACCGCCAGGCCGAGACCCAGGCCGATCATCATCAGCCCGCCGGTGCCGCCCAGCACGCTGAGCCGCCGGGGCGACCGGGCGAACCAGTCGCGCGCGACACCCGCCGCGAGACCCCACATGCTGTCCAGCACCATGGCCACCGCGACGAACACCAGCCCGAGGATCAGCATCTGCAGCGGCACATGACCGTTCTTCGCATCGACGAACTGCGGCAGTACGGCGGCGAAGAACACGAGCGACTTCGGGTTCGTCAGCCCGACCAGCACGCCCTGGCGGTACACGCGGTGCGCGGAACCGACCGGAACCTCACCGTTCATCAGGCTCGCCAGCCCTCCGCGCTCCCGGTAGGCGCGCACCCCCAGGTAGACGAGGTACGCCGCGCCGACCAGCTTGATCACGGTGAAGGCGATCAGCGACCGCTCGACCACCGAACCGAGACCGAAGGCCACCATCGCCACCACCACGACGACGCCGGTCGAGTTACCGGCAACGCTGCTCAGCGCGGCGCGACGCCCGTGGGTCAGCGCCCGGCTCACGACGAAGACGACCGTCGGGCCCGGTATCAGCACCAGGACGATCGAGGCGGCCACACACGCGAGGAGACTTTCCAGCGAGATCACCCGGCAACGGTAGCCGAGCACCGGTCTCCGACGCGCGCGCGTTTTCGCGCATCGATCGGGGTCGGCTCAGCTGTAGAAGACACGCTCCACGACCGCTCTCGCCCTGCGGGTCACGCGGCGGTAGTCGTCGATGAACTCGCCGGGGTCACCACCGGCCGGGTAGCCCATGGCGCTGGCGACCGCGGCGAGCTCCCGTCCGGACCGGGGCAGCTGGTCGGCCGCCTTGCCGCGGACCAGGGTGATGGCGCTCCGCGCCCGGGTCGCCATCGTCCATCCGTCGGCCAGCTCCTCCGCGTCCGACGCCGCCAGCAGGCCCGCCTCCACACATTCGCTCAGCCCCTCGAGCGTCGAGGTGGTGCGCAGCTCGGGCACGTCGGCGGCGTGCTGCAGCTGCAGGAGCTGCACCGTCCACTCGACGTCCGCGAGGCCCCCGGTACCCAGCTTGGTGTGTGTGGCGCGGTCCGCTCCCCTGGGTAGACGTTCCGCGTCCACTCTCGCCTTGATCCGGCGGATCTCGGTCACCGTGGACTGGTCCAGACCACCCTCCGGATACCGGATCGGATCGATGAGCCGCACGAACCGTTCACCCAACTCCACGTCACCGCCGAGCGGGCGTGCGCGCAGCAGGGCCTGCGCCTCCCACGGTTGCGACCATTTCGCGTAGTACGCCCGGTACGACTCACACGTGCGCACGAGCGGCCCGTTGCGTCCTTCGGGGCGCAGGTCGGCGTCGACGACCAGCGCCGGGTCCGGACTCGCTCCGCCGAGCAGGCTGCGGGTCTTCTCCGCCACCGAGGTCGCCCAGCGCACCGCTTCGTGCTCGGTCGCTCCACCGATCGGGTCACAGACGAACAGGACGTCGGCATCGGAGCCGTAACCCAGCTCGGCGCCACCGAGGCGTCCCATCCCGATGACCGCCAGCCGGGCCTTGGGCTCTCCCTGAGCGGCCTTCACCACCGCGTCGATCGCCGAACGCAGTACCGCCGACCACACTTCGCTCAGCGCCGCGCACACCGACTCGACCGGGAGCAGCCCGAGCAGATCGGCGCACGCCACCCGCAGCAGCTCGGCGCGACGCAGCGAACGAGCGGCCGCCACCGCCGCGACCGGGTCGGAGTAGCGCCCGACAGCGGTGCGCAGCGACAGCGACACCTCAGCCGGGTCACGAGTCACCAACGGGGCCTTCTCCGAGGTGTCGGCGAGCAGCTTCAGCACCTCCGGCGCGCGCACCAGGAGATCCGGCACCAGCGCGGAGGTACCGAGCAGCTGCATGAGCCGCTCCGCGACCGCGCCCTCGTCCCGTAACAACCCGAGGTACCAGGTCTTGGCCAGCGCCTCGGAGACCCGCCGGTACGCGAGCAGGCCCCGGTCCGGGTCCGCGGTGTCGGCGAGGTGCTCCAGCAGGACCGGGAGCAGTGTCCGCTGGATGGCCGCGGCCCTGGACACGCCGCCGGTCAGCGCGCGCAGGTGCGCCAACGCACCCTCCGGCGACGCCCAGCCGAGCGCGGCGAGCCGCTGCGCGGCCGAGCGCTCGGACAGTCGCAGTGCCTCGCTGGGCAGCTGGGACACCGCCGCGAGCAGCGGCCGGTAGAACAGCTTCTCGTGCAGTCTGCGGACCCGGCGGGTGTTGTCCCGCCACTCGGACAGCAGGACCCCCACGGCGTCGCGCCTGCCGTCGGGTCGCAGCTTCGCGGCACGGGCGAGCCAGCGCAGCTCCGCCGTCTCCGACTCGGGAGGCAGCAGGTGGGTGCGGCGCAACCGGGCGAGCTGCAGCCGGTGCTCCAGCAGCCGCAGGAAACGGTAGGACGCCGCGAGGTTCGCCGCATCGTCGCGGCCCACGTACCCGCCGGCCCCGAGCGCGGCCAACGCGACGAGCGTCGAGCCGGACCGGATCTCCGGGTCGGCCCTGCCGTGGACGAGCTGCAGCAGCTGCACGGCGAACTCCACGTCACGCAGCCCGCCCCTACCGAGCTTGAGCTCCCGGTCGGCGTGGTCGGGACGGATGTGCTGCTCGACCCGGCGCCGCATCGCCTGTACCTCGGCGACGAAGTCGTCCCGGTCGGCGGCGTGCCAGACCATCGGCGCGACCGCGTCGGCATACTGCCTGCCGAGCTCGTCGTCTCCCGCGACCGGCCGCGCTTTGAGCAGCGCCTGGAACTCCCAGGTCTTGGCCCAGCGCCGGTAGTAGCTGACGTGCCCGTCGAGGGTGCGGACCAGGACTCCCTGGCGGCCCTCGGGCCTCAGGTTGGCGTCCACGGTGAAACAGGCCTCGGAGGCCACCCGCATGAGCGTGGACGCCATCCGGATGGTCGTGTTGTCCGCCGGTTCCGCCACGAAGATCACGTCGACGTCGCTGACGTAGTTCAGCTCGTTGCCGCCGCACTTGCCCATCGCGATCACCGCGAGCCTCGGCTGGTCGGTGCTGTCCTCCGCGATGTTCTCCGCCACCGCGACGGCCAGTGCGGCGCGAAGAGCGGCACACGCGAGGTCGGCGAGGAGGGCTCCGACCAGTTCGATCTGCAGCACCGGCAGTGCCTGCTCGCCCACCGCGCCCACGTCCACCGCCGCGATCTCCAGCAGCGCGTCCCGGTAGGCGTCGCGCAGCGCGATGACGGCTTCCGGCCCGGTCACCGTCGCCCGAGCACCTCCGGGCGTACCCGGAGGCGGAGCGTCGGGGTCGGCGCCGACCGATGTCAGCAGTGCCGCCGATCGGGTCGTCAGGTCGGGCGGCGCCTGGGGATCCATCACCTGGTCGCTGCTCAGCGTCCGCCAGCGGTCCGGGTGGGCGATGAGATGGTCACCGAGCGCCGTGGACGACCCGAGCAACGCGAGCAGCCGACCACGCAGCCCCTCGTCCGAACGCAATGCCTCATCGAGCTCGGACCAGCCGGAACCCGTCGCCTCCGACAGCCGTTCGGCCGCACGCAGCGCCAGGTTCGGGTCGGGGCTGCGGGCCAGCGCCCACATCACGGGTTCCGCCGTCCGCACCGGACGCCCGTCGGACCACCAGCCGAGGTCGATGAGCGTCTGCTCTGCCCATGCCTCGGTGAGCCCTAGGCGGATCAACGATGTTCCGTTCCGGCGCTCGGTCACGCCGACGATCCTGCCCTACCCGCGATCACCACGTGTGCCCGCGAAACCTTTCGTGACTCCTACTGCTCGAACACGGCGACGATCGTGGCCCTGGCCAGGGTGTGGGAGAACAGGTTGAACCCGAGGAACGCCGGGCTCGCGCCGTCCGGCAGGCCGAGCGACTCCACGTCGACGGCGTGCACGGTGAAGTAGTAGCGGTGCTCGCCGTGCCCGGGCGGCGGGGCGGCGCCGATGAAGCCGCGCATCCCACCGTCGTTGGGGAGGGTCACCGCGCCTTCGGGCAGGTCGCCGGAGTCCGGGGTGCCCGCGCCGGTGGCCAGCTCGGTGACACTCGCCGGGATGTCCGCGACCGCCCAGTGCCAGAACCCGCTCCCGGTCGGGGCATCGGGGTCGTAGCAGGTGACCGCGTAGCTCAGGGTCCCCTCGGGAGCGCCACTCCAGGACAGTGCCGGTGAGACGTCCTCGCCGCCCGGGACACCGAAGGCCGCGCTGCGGTGCTTCTTCTCGAGCGTCCCGCCCTCGGTGATGTCCGTGCTGGTGACGCTGAACGACGGCACCTCGGGGAGGAACTCGAGGGGCCCCGGCGGCCGCGTCGCGGTGGTCATATCGGTGTGTCCTCCTGAGCTGCGTTCTGCGAGAAGGTCTAGAAAAAAAGGGGTGCGTCGGCAACGTACCGCGTTGCCGACGCACCCGCCGATCACAGGACCCGTCCGGGCCCTCACCTCAGGAAATGATCAGGTACACCCCGTAGATGACCACCAACGCGCACACCAGGAAACAGGCGCCCGCCACGGCCGTGGCGCCTCCGACACCCCCGTAGGAATGTGCTCCGGCAGGTTGGTCCATGTGCGAGTCGAGTGCCGCCGCCCTCGCTCCCAGTGCGCTGACACCCAGCGAGAACAACACGACGACCACGACCGTCGTGCCGAGCCCCACCAGGAACACGTCGCCCAGTTCCGCCCACTTGACATGCATCGAACGTTCTCCTTCGCGGAATCCGGTCGGCTCAGGCAGCCGGGACGGACGAGGTCTCCGGGCGGGTCTCGGCCGGAACGTCGTTGACGTTCGACGCGGTGATCGGCTGACGACGCGACGCGATGTAGATACCCATCGCCGCGGCGATGGCGACGAGCGCGACGACAACCGTGCCGGCGATACCCATGCCGGCCACCTGACCGGCGAGAGCACCGACGATCGCGGCCGACGGCAGGGTCAGCAGCCACGCGATGGCCATCCGTCCGGCCACCGACCAGCGCACATCGGCCAGCCTGCGTCCCGCGCCCGCTCCGAAGATCGAACCGGAGGCGACCTGCGTGGTGGACAGCGCGAAGCCGAGGTGGCTGGAGACGAGAATGGTCGCGGTGCTCGCGGTCTCCGCCGCGAAGCCCTGCGTGGTCTCCATGTCGTACAGGCCCTTGCCCAGGGTTCGGATGATCCGCCAGCCGCCGAGGTAGGTGCCCAGCGCGATGGCCAGGCCGGCCAGGCCGATGACCCAGGCGGGCGGGCCGGAGCCCGCCGGCAGCAGCCCGGCACTGATCATCGTCAGGGTGATGACACCCATGGTCTTCTGCGCGTCGTTCGTGCCGTGCGCCAGCGAGACCAGCGATGCGGACACGATCTGCCCGGACTTGAAGCCCTTGGCGACCACGTCCGGCCGCGACTTCGCGGTGATCCGGTACGCGAAGTACGTGGCGATCATCGACGCGAGGCCGGCCACGATGGGCGCGGCGACCGCGGGCAGGAGCACCGCGGTCACCAGCGCACCGAACTTGATCGCGCTACCGCCCGCCGCCACCCAGGTGGCACCGATCAGGCCGCCGAACAGGGCGTGCGACGAGCTGGACGGCAGCCCGTAGTACCAGGTCACCAGGTTCCACAGGATCGCTCCGATCAACCCGGCGAAGATCACCGTCGGATTGATCTTCGCTTCGTCCACCAGCCCGCTCGAGATCGTCTTGGCGACCTCCACCGAGAGGAACGCGCCCACCAGGTTGAGCACCGCCGAGATCGCCACCGCGACCTTGGGACGCAGAGCGCCGGTGGCCACCGAGGTCGCCATGGCGTTGGCGGTGTCATGGAATCCGTTGGTGAAGTCGAACAGCAGTGCGGTGATGATCACCGCGAGAACGATCAGAGGTATGTCCACCGGTCCTACTTCTGGGTTGGGCCGAAAGCCGTCACCCGGAAGGTTCAGCCATGGAGATGAACAACAGATGAACCTGAGTCAAAGCACGGGGAGATATGTTGCGAGTTCGTACGGAGTCACATTTCTCCGGTAGGCGTCCCACTCGCTGCGCTTGTTCCTGAGGAAGAAGTCGAACACGTGCTCGCCGAGCGTCTCCGCGACGAGCTCGGAGTGCTCCATGACCGACAAGGCCTCGGTCAGGTTCTGCGGCAGCGTCTCGTAGCCCATCGCACGCCGCTCGATCTCGGTCAGCGACCACACGTCGTCGCCCGCCGGTTCGCTCAGCTCGTAGCCCTTCTGCACCCCGGTGAGGCCAGCGCCCAGGATCGCGGCGAACGCCAGGTACGGGTTGCACGCACTGTCGAGTGTGCGGATCTCGACGCGTCGCGACGCCGACTTGCCCGGCGAGTACATCGGCACCCTGACCAGCGCGGAACGGTTCGCATGTCCCCAGCACACGGTGGTCGGCGCCTCGCCACCCACCACCAGGCGCTTGTAGGAGTTGACGAACTGGTTGGTGATCGCGGTGATCTCCCTGGCGTGCCGAAGCACGCCCGCCACGAACGCCTTGCCGGTCTCGGACAGCTCGTACGGGTCGGACGGGTCGTGGAAGGCGTTGCGGTCACCCTCGAACAGACTGAAGTGGGTGTGCATCGCCGAGCCGGGGTGCTGGGTGAACGGCTTGGGCATGAAGGAGGCGCGCACGCCCTGCAGCATCGCGACCTCCTTGACGACGTACCGGAAGGTCATGATGTTGTCGGCCATGGTGAGCGCGTCGGCGTAGCGAAGGTCGATCTCCTGCTGACCGGGTGCGCCCTCGTGGTGGCTGAACTCGACCGAGATACCCATCGATTCGAGGGTCTCGATCGCGTTGCGCCGGAAATGCGGCGCGGCGTCGTGGCTGGCCTGGTCGAAGAAGCCACCCGAGTCCGCCGGGACCGGTGGGGTTCCGTCGCTCGGCAGATCCTTGAGCAGATAGAACTCGATCTCGGGGTGGACGTAGCAGGTGAAGCCGGCCTCGCCCGCGCGGCTCAGTGCACGGCGCAGCACGTGCCTCGGGTCGGCCCAGGAGGGTGAGCCGTCGGGCATCGTGATGTCGCAGAACATGCGGGCGGAGTAGTGCTGACCGTTCGGGTTCTCCCAGGGCAGCACCTGGAAGGTGGCCGGGTCCGGCTTGGCGACCATGTCGGACTCGTACACCCGGGCGAAGCCCTCGATTGCCGATCCGTCGAACCCGATGCCCTCGGTGAACGCTCCCTCGAGCTCGGCGGGCGCGATCGCCACCGACTTGAGGTAACCGAGCACATCGGTGAACCACAGCCGCACGAAGCGGATGTCACGTTCTTCGAGCGTGCGGAGCACGAACTCCTGCTGACGATCCATGGGCACAGGCTAGGAAGGCTGCGTTACAGCCATGTTTCGGGGCTGGTCGGAAGCCCCAACAGACCACGACGGAGTGAGCGATCTCGCGTCGGGACGGTCAGTCGTCGGTGCCACCGCCGGTGCTCTTGTCGTCCTTGCTCGTGCTCTCCGTGTCACCGCCGCACTTCTTGTCCAGCGCGATCTGCTGCCCGCCGTTGAGCTGGACGTTGAACGTGTTGTTCTGGAAGGTGTTGTCGCAGCCGGAGGTGGCGGGTTCGGTGATGACGTGGGTCTGGAAGCCGTCCTTGAGCTTGGCACTGGCGCCGGAGGTCACGTTGTTGACGACCTGGTAGCCGACGCCCTTGAGGTCGAGCACGGAGTCGGCGAAGTTCGCCCCGGAGACACCGGATCCGTCGAAGGAGTTGCCCGCGATCACCCCGCCGCTGGTCTCCTCCTTTATCTGGGGTTGTCCGGTGAATGTGCTGGTGAGAAGGTCCCGGGGCTTTCTGGGACCTGAGGCACCATCAGCGAGCTGAATGTGTCGGCGTTTCATCGTGAATTTCCGGTGATTGTGGGTTGTGCGTCGGCGTTCTGGTCTTTGATCATTTGCCGGAGGCTGGTGCGGGCGCCGGCGAGGGAGTCTTCGGCGTCGGTGAGCTGGTGGCGCAGCGCGGTGTTGTCGTGGGCGAGTTGCTCGTTGTCGGTGTTGAGCCGGCGGGTGGTGGCGGTGAGCTCGTCGATGCGGGTGATGAGGTCGCCGGTGTGCTGGG
>NZ_KE386835.1:670042-693170 GCF_000429025.1 Actinospineispora spinosispora DSM 44797 | reverse complement strand
CCCCGGCTTCGCCGGCCTCGCGCGGGTTCGTGGTTGCGCGTAGTTCGGGGGCGAGGTTTCAGGGTTGACAGCGGGCGGCCACGCCAAGTGCTTAGCCAGGATCGCGGGGATGGGGGTGGTGTGCGTGCATGTCGTAGGTGGTGGCGGGCCGATGGCGCTTCTTTGCGCATTGGGCTGCGCCCTCGCGCGCTGCGCGTAGTCCCAGGAGTCTCTGTGGTCGCTTTTGTCACGCCTCGCAGAGCTACGTGTTGCGTCGCAGATGTTGGAACATGTGCGACGCAACCTGTAGCTCTGCGAAGTCGCCCCGGCGTTACGCGTGTGACAGATGGGGTGATCTTGGACGCTGGGGCACGTGCACAAAACCAGCGCGGTGCACCCGGAGGCCGTGGGGGGCGCGGCGCAGCCGTGACCAACACAAGCGCGTGCATGTCGTAGGTGGTGGCGGGCCGATGGCGCTGTCTTTGCGCATTGGGCTGCGCCCTCGCGCGTTGCGCGTAGTCCCAGGAGTCTCTGTGGTCGCTTTTGTCACGCCTCGCAGAGCTTCGTGTTGCGTCGCAGATGTTGGAACATGTGCGACGCGACATGAGCCTCTGCGAAGTCGCCCCGGGCGTTACGCGTGTGACTGGTGGGGTGATCTTGGGCGCTGGACAGGCGCACACAACGAGCGCGGTGCACCAGGAGGCCGCGAGGGGCGCGGCGCAGCCGTGACCAACAACAGCGCCGCAGAGCTCCCCTTCCCCCGCGATCCTGGCCTGCACTTGGCGTGGCCGCCCGCTGTCAACCCTGAAACCTCGCCCCCGAACCCGCGCAACCAGGAGCCTGCGCGAGGCCGGCGCCAGCCGGGGGTTGAGAGCGGGCGGCCACGCCAAGACACTGGATGGCCAGCGGGGATACGAGTGCACCTCACCCCGAGCCACACAGACGAGCCAGCGGGGATACGAGTGCACCTCACCCCGAGGCACACAGACGAGCCAGCGGGGATACGACTGCACCTCACCCCGAGCCACACAGACGAGCCAGCGGGGATACGACTGCACCCACCCCCAGGCACGCTGACGAGCCAGCGGGGATGCACCAAACACAGAGACAAGCCAGAGACTGAACGAGCGTCCCGACGGAACGCGTCCTACACTCGCGACCGGACTTCGTGAATTCGTTCACAAGCAGCCACACCACCACCACATGCGCAGCGATGCACTGGGAGTAGCCGTGCCGAGGACGCCCGGAAGTGACGCGGACGTGATCGTGGTTGGGGCCGGCCCCGCCGGCTCGACCGCGGCCACGTACCTCGCACGGGCCGGGCTGGACGTGCTGCTGCTGGAGAAGTCCACGTTCCCGAGGGCGAAGGTGTGCGGCGACGGGTTCACCCCGCGCGGCATGAAACAGATCATCGACCTGGGGATCGACTGCACCGAGCGCAACGGGTGGCTGCACAACCGGGGGCTGCGGGTTCTCGGCGGCGGAGTCAGCCTCGAGCTCGACTGGCCCGACCTCGCCACCTTTCCGAACTTCGGCGCGGTCCGGCCCCGGCAGGACTTCGACGAGCTGCTCGCGCGCACCGCGCAGCAGGCCGGCGCGCGGCTGCAGGAGCAGACCTCGGTCACCGAGGCCGTCGCCGACGAGCGCACCGGCCGGGTCACCGGGGTCAAGGCGAGCATCGGTAAAGGGAAAGAGAAGCGGGAGGTGTCCTACCGGGCGCCGCTCACGCTCGCCTGTGACGGGGTGAGTGCGCGCGTCGCGCTGAGCCTCGGCATGAACAAGCGCGACGACCGGCCGATGGGTGTCGCGGTTCGCCGCTACTACACCAGTCCGCGCACCGAGGACGACTACCTCGAGTCGCACCTGGAGCTGTGGGACCGCAAGGACCCGTCCGACCCGAAGCTGCTGCCCGGCTACGGTTGGATCTTCGGCATGGGTGACGGTACGTCCAACGTCGGTCTCGGCATCCTGTCCACCAGCCGGGCCTACGGCTCGACGGACTACCGGGCGCTGTTGAAGTCCTGGCTGGACGGCACTCCGGAGGAGTGGGGCTACCGGGACGAGAACGCGGTCGGCGCCGTCGGTGGCGCGGCGCTGCCGATGGGTTTCAACCGCACGCCGCACTACCGCCCGGGGCTGCTGCTCGTCGGGGACTCCGGCGGCATGGTCAACCCGTTCAACGGTGAGGGCATCGCCTACGCCATGGAGTCGGCCTCGGTCGCCTCGGCGTGCGCGATCCAGTCGCTCGCCCGTTCCGGGTCGGCCGCCGAGCACGCGTTGCGCAATTATCCGATCGCCATGCAGCAGGCGCTCGGCTCGTACTACCGAATCGGAAACCTGTTCTCCAGGGCCATCGGAAATCCCACGATCATGCGGGTGGCGACCCGTCACGGGCTGCCGCGCAAGACGTTGATGGTGTTCCTGCTGAAGCTGCTGGCGAACCTGTACGACCCGAAGGACGGCGATACGTTCGACCGGGTCATCACCGCGATGACCCGCGTCACACCCAGCGTTAGGTAGCACTACAAGTAAGGGTCGCCTCACTCCCTGACTGCGGCGAGTGGGTGATTAGGGTCGGCCATAAGTGTCGACCAATAGCTCGTGTCGACCGTGTTTCCGGAGGAGAGAAATGCTCCAGCAGTACCTCCCGCTGGTGTTCATGTTCATACTGGCTGCGGGCTTTGCGGTCTTCTCTGTCGCCGCCGCACCCTTCACCGGACCCCGGCGCTACAACAAGGCGAAGCTGGATGCGTACGAGTGCGGCATCGAGCCGTCTCCGCATCCGGTCGTCGGCGGCGGACGGATGCCGGTCGCGTACTACCTGACCGCCATGCTGTTCATCCTGTTCGACATCGAAATGGTGTTCCTCTACCCGTTCGCGGTCACGGCGGATTCGCTCGGGCTGTTCGGGCTGGTGGAGATCGTGCTGTTCATCGCGACGGTCGGTTTCGCCTACATCTACGTGTGGCGCCGCGGCGGACTGGATTGGAACTGATCCATGGGACTCGAAGAGAAACTGCCCAACGGCGTACTGCTGGCCAGCGTCGAGAAGCTGGTCAACTGGACTCGTAAGTCGTCGCTGTGGCCCGCCACGTTCGGCCTGGCCTGCTGCGCCATCGAGATGATGACGACCGGCGCGCCCCGCTACGACCTGGCGCGCTTCGGCATGGAGGTCTTCCGGGCCTCGCCGCGTCAGGCCGACCTGATGATCGTGGCCGGTCGGGTGAGCCAGAAGATGGCCCCGGTCCTGCGCCAGATCTACGACCAGATGCCCGAGCCGCGCTGGGTGCTGGCGATGGGCGTGTGCGCCTCGTCCGGCGGCATGTTCAACAACTACGCGGTCGTGCAGGGCGTGGACCACATCGTCCCGGTCGACATGTACCTGCCGGGTTGCCCGCCTCGTCCGGAGATGTTGATGGACGCGATCCTCAAGATTCACGCGAAGATCATGGACGAGCCGTTGGGTGTCAAGCGGGCCGCTGAGCTGGCCGCGAGCGGTCACCGCACCGAGCTGATCCCCTCGTCGATCAAGTACGCGAAGAAGTGAGCGACGTGCCAGACCAAGAGA
Source organism: Actinospineispora spinosispora DSM 44797 (assembly GCF_000429025.1). Classification (GTDB taxonomy): domain Bacteria; phylum Actinomycetota; class Actinomycetes; order Mycobacteriales; family Pseudonocardiaceae; genus Pseudonocardia; species Pseudonocardia spinosispora. The sequence goes on along the minus strand of NZ_KE386835.1, from coordinate 689,623 downwards.
ACACCGGGCCCGTCGAGAGCGGGGCAGAAAATACAGCCGAGCAGAGCGGCGCGGCGGGCGGCGGCGAGCAGTCCTCCGCCGAGCGTGGCGGCGACGAGCTGGTCCCCGGCGACATCCAGGGCAACCGGCCCAGCCTGCCGATGGTGTCCGGTCGTGAGCGCGAAGGCATGTTCGGCGTGCACGGCACCGGCGACACCTCCGGCTTCGGCGGCCTGCGGCTGCCCGCCTACTCGCCGGCGCCCGCCGAGCGGCCCTACGGCGGCTGGTTCGACGACTTCGCCGACGAGCTGGCCGCGACGATGTCCGAGAAGGGCATCGCGTCCAGCGCGATCCGGCAGATCACCGTCGACCGGGGCGAGATCACCCTGTACGTCGACCGGGGCAGCATCGTGGAGCTGTGCCAGACGCTGCGCGACGCGGAGGGCCTGCGGTTCGAGATGCTGGCCAGCCTGTCCGGCGTCGACTACGGCGAGCAGGTCCGCGACCGGCTGCACGTGGTCTACCACCTGCTGTCCATGACGTTCCGTCGCCGCATCCGCCTGGAGACCTCGGTGACGATCGACGACGCGCACGTCCCGAGCGTCGTCGAGGTCTACCCGACCGCCGACTGGCAGGAACGGGAGACCTGGGACATGTTCGGGGTGATCTTCGACGGCCACCCGGCGCTGACCAGGATCCTGATGCCGGACGACTGGGACGGCCACCCACAGCGCAAGGACTACCCGCTCGGCGGGATCGCGGTCGAGTACAAGGGCGCCGAGATTCCACCTCCCGACCAGCGGAGGAGCTACTCATGAGCACCGAAACCAACGACCCGTACGCCGGGTCCGACCCGTATCCCGCCGAAGAGCGGACCACCACCGAGGGGCCGGTCTACACCGTCTCCGGTGGTGACTGGGACTCGATCACCAACGACGATCACGACGAGCGCATCGTCATCAACCTCGGGCCGCAGCACCCGTCGACGCACGGCGTGCTCCGCCTGGTGCTGGAGCTGGAGGGTGAGACCGTCACCCAGGCCCGCTCGGTGATCGGCTACCTGCACACCGGCATCGAGAAGAACTGCGAGTACCGCACCTGGACCCAGGGCGTCACCTTCGTGACCCGCTGCGACTACCTGTCGCCGCTGTTCACCGAGACCGCCTACTGCCAGGGTGTGGAGAAACTTCTCGGCATCGACCCGCCGCGGCGGGCGAAACTGGGTCGCATCCTGCTGATGGAGCTCACCCGCATCACCTCCCACCTGGTGGCGCTGGCCACCGGCGGCATGGAGCTGGGCGCGCTGACCGGTATGACCGCCGGGTTCCGTGAGCGCGAGGTCGGGCTGCACCTGCTGGAGCACCTCACCGGCCTGCGGATGAACAACGCCTACATCCGCCCCGGCGGCATGGCGCAGGACTTCCCCGAGGACTACCGGGAGAAGACCCTGGAGTTCATCGAGTGGATGGACAAGTACCTCCCGGACTACGACAAGCTGCTGACCGGTCAGCCGATCTGGAAGCAGCGCCTGCAGGGCGTCGGCTATCTGCCGATCGACGGCTGCCTCGCGCTCGGCGCGACCGGCCCGATCCTGCGTTCCGCCGGCCTGCCGTGGGACCTGCGCAAGACCGACCCGTACTCGCTGTACGAGGAGTTCGACTTCGAGGTGCCCACCGAGACCGAGGCGGACTGCTACGCCCGGTACAAGATCCGGGTCGCCGAGATGCACGAGTCGCTCAAGATCATGCGCCAGTGCCTGGACAAGATGGAGCCGGGCCCGGTCATGGTCGCCGACCGCAAGGTCGCGTGGCCCGCGCAGCTGAGCCTCGGCGCCGACGGTCTCGGCAACTCCCTCGAACACGTCCGCAAGATCATGGGCCAGTCGATGGAATCGCTGATCCACCACTTCAAGCTGGTCACCGAAGGCTTCAAGGTGCCTGCCGGTCAGGTGTACTCGACGGTCGAGGGTCCGCGCGGCGAGCTGGGCGCGCACCTGGTGTCCGACGGCGGCACCCGGCCGTTCCGGGTCCACCTGCGTGAGCCCAGCTTCATCAACCTGCAGACGATGCCCGCGATGAGCGAGGGCGGCATGATCGCCGACGTCATCGCGGCCGTCGCCTCGATCGACCCGGTGATGGGGGGATGCGACCGATGACCCGGCCCGACAGCAACGGCGTCCACCGTGCGACGCCCGAGATGGCTGACCTCCCACGTCCCGGCGACGAGCCGACGCCGACCGACACGGCCCGCGCGTTCGACGAGCTGACCTACCAGCGGGCGAAGGCGATCATCGGTCGCTACCCGCAGTCGCGCTCGGCGCTGCTGCCGATGCTGCACCTGGTGCAGTCGGTGCAGGGCCACGTCAGCCAGCAGGGCATCTCGTTCTGCGCCGAGCAGCTGGGCCTGAGCACGGCCGAGGTCAGCGCGGTCGCCACGTTCTACACCATGTACAAGCGGCGTCCGGGCGGTCAGCACCTGGTCAGCGTGTGTACGAACACGTTGTGCGCGGCGCTGGGCGGCGATCTGATCTACAAGAAGCTGTGCGACCGCCTCGGCTCCGACGGCAAGCCGCTCGGTCACGAGCAGACCGTCGGCGAACCGGGCGCCACCGGCTCGATCACCCTGGAACACGCCGAGTGCCTCGCGGCGTGCGACCTGGGCCCGGTCCTGCAGGTGAACTACGAGTACTACGACAACCAGACCCCCCAGTCCGCGGCCGAGCTGGTCGACGCGCTGCGCCGGGGTGAGAAGCCCGACCCCACCCGAGGCGCGCCGCTGACCGACTGGCGCACCGTCGAGCGTGAGCTGGCCGGGTTCTTCGACGACCTGCCGACCTCGGCGGCCGGCAACTCGGCGGCCGACGAGACCCTGGTCGGAGCCCGCCTCGCCGAGACGAACGGCTGGACTGCGCCGGGCATGCCGGACAACGCGGACCTCCCACCGGTACCGGAGAAGAAGTGATGAGCGAAGAGAGCACCACAGCGCCGCTCAGCCCGGTGCTGACCCGCCGGTGGATGTCGCCGCGCTCCTGGACCATCCAGACCTACGAGCAGCTCGAGGGTTACACCGCGCTGCGCAAGGCCCTCGAAGCCCAACCCGACCAGCTGATCCAGCTGGTCAAGGACTCCGGCCTGCGCGGCCGAGGCGGCGCGGGCTTCCCGACCGGCATGAAGTGGTCGTTCATCCCGCAGGGCGACGGCAAGCCGCACTACCTGGTCATCAACGCCGACGAGGGCGAGCCGGGTACCTGCAAGGACATCCCGCTGATGATGGCCGACCCGCACTCGTTGATCGAGGGCTGCATCATCACCAGCTACGCGATCCGGGCGAACTTCTGCGCCATCTACATCCGGGGCGAGGCGCTGCACTGCATCCGCCGGGTGCAGAACGCGGTCAACGAGGCGTATGCGGCCGGCTACCTGGGCCGCGACATCCTCGGCACCGGCTTCAACCTCGACATCGTGGTTCACGCGGGCGCCGGTGCGTACATCTGCGGCGAGGAGACCGCGCTGCTGGACTCCCTGGAGGGACGCAGGGGCCAGCCGAGGCTCAAGCCGCCGTTCCCGGCGACCGCCGGGCTGTACGCATCTCCCACAGTGGTGAACAACGTCGAAACCATCGCCAGCGTTCCCGCGATCGTCAGCGGAGGCAGCGGCTGGTTCCGCGAGATGGGCCGGGAGAAGAGCCCCGGCCCGAAGATCTACTCGCTGTCCGGCCACGTCGAGCGTCCCGGCCAGTACGAGGCGCCGATGGGCACGACGCTGCGCGAGCTGCTGGAGATGGCCGGCGGCATGAAGGACGGCGTCCCGCTGAAGTTCTGGACACCGGGCGGTTCGTCCACCCCGATGTTCACCGCCGAGCACCTCGACGTCCCGCTGGACTTCGAAGGCGCGGCGGGAGCCGGTTCGATGCTCGGCACCACCGCGCTGATGATCTTCAACGAGACCGTGTCCGTGCCGTGGGCCGTGATGAAGTGGACCGAGTTCTACAAGCACGAGTCCTGCGGCAAGTGCACCCCGTGCCGGGAAGGCTGCTACTGGCTGCTGCAGATTCTGCAGCGCATGGTCGCCGGTGAAGGCACCGAAGCGGACATCGACACGATGGTCGACATCTGCGACAACATCCTCGGCCGATCCTTCTGCGCGCTCGGTGACGGTGCGACCAGCCCGATCACCAGCGGCGTGAAGTACTTCCGGCAGGAGTTCCTGGATCTGTGCAAGGCCCAGCCCAACGTGGCGAGGCCCGAGCAGCTCGACGATCTGGTAGGGGCGAAGTGACTCTCACCCAGGACACCAATACCGAGTCGAAGCCGGTGCCGGAAGGTCACGTCCGGCTCACCATCGACGGCATCGAGGTGGACGCCCCCAAGGGCGAAATCCTGATCCGCACGTGTGAGCGGCTGGGCATCATCGTGCCCCGGTTCTGCGACCACCCGTTGCTGGAGCCGGCAGGCGCGTGCCGTCAGTGCCTCGTCGAGGTGGAGATGGGCGGCCGGCCGATGCCGAAGCCGCAGGCCAGCTGCACCATGACGGTCTCCGACGGCATGGTCGTCAAGACCCAGCACACGTCGAAGGTCGCGGACAAGGCGCAGCAGGGCGTCATGGAGCTGCTGCTGATCAACCACCCGCTGGACTGCCCGATCTGCGACAAGGGCGGCGAGTGCCCGCTGCAGAACCAGGCGATGTCCAACGGGCGCGACGACTCGCGGTTCATCGACCGCAAGCGCACCTTCCCGAAGCCCCTGGCGATCTCGACGCAGGTGCTGCTGGACCGGGAACGCTGTGTGTTGTGTCAGCGCTGTACCCGCTTCTCCGACGAGATCGCCGGTGACCCGTTCATCGAGCTGCTGGAGCGCGGCGCGAACCAGCAGATCGGTGTCGCGCAGGACAAGCCGTTCCAGTCCTACTTCTCCGGCAACACCATCCAGATCTGCCCGGTCGGCGCGCTCACCAGCGCCGCGTACCGGTTCCGCTCCCGCCCGTTCGACCTGGTGTCGACGCCGTCGGTGTGCGAGCACTGCAGCTCCGGCTGCGCGCAGCGCAACGACACCCGGCGCGGCACCGTGCTGCGTCGCCAGGCGGGCAACGACCCCGAGGTCAACGAGGAGTGGAACTGCGACCGCGGTCGCTTCTCGTTCCGCTACATCACCTCCGACAAGCGGATCCTGCGTCCGCTGGTCCGCAAGAACGGCGCACTGGTCGAGGCCTCCTGGACCGATGCGCTGCGGATCGCGGCCGAGGGTCTGCTCACCGCACGCGCGGGTGAGTACGCGATCGAGCCCACCGAGCTGGGTGACGCCGAAGCGGACGCACCCAAGCACAGCGCGCCCGCGAACCCGCCCAAGGGCATCGGGGTGCTGGCCGGTGGCCGGCTCACCGTCGAGGACGCCTACGCGTACGCGAAGTTCGCGCGGCTGGCCGCACGGACCAACGACGTCGACTTCCGGCTCGGTGACGGTGGGGCAGAGGAACTCGACTTCCTCGCCACGCACGTCGTCGGCGCCACCCCGGAGACCGGTGGGCTGACGTTCACCGAGCTGGAGCACGCTCCCGCCGCGCTGGTCGTCGGGCTGGACCCCGAGGAGGAAGCGGGCATCGTCTTCCTGCGGCTGCGCAAGGCCATGCGCCACCGCGGCCTGCGGGTCTTCCACCTGGGCCAGTGGACGACGCCGAGCGTCGCCAAGACCGACGCCACGCTCATCCCGGCGGTGCCGGGCGACGAGCCGACGGTCCTCGCCGAGCTGGGCACCGATGTGCTCGACCTGCTCGGTCAGGACGGCGCGACGATCCTGGTCGGCAGCAGGGCCGCCGACGTGCCCGGCCTGTACGCGGCGGTGTCCGCGCTGGCCGAGCGCACCGGCGCCAAGGTCGCCTGGATTCCGGCCCGCGCGGGTGACCGAGGCGCGCTGGACGTCGGCGCCGTACCGACCCTGCTGCCCGGTGGCCGCTCGGTCACCGACGCCGCCGCGCGCGGTGTGGTCGCCGCTGCCTGGGGTGTCGACGACCTGCCGAGCGAGCCGGGCCGCAGCACCGTGGAGATGCTCAACGCGGCGGCCGCCGGCGAGCTGGCCGGTCTGGTCGTCGGCGGGCTCGACCCGTACGACCTGCCCAACCCGGAACTGGCGCTCGCCGCGCTGCGGGCGGCACGGTTCGTGGTGAGCCTGGAGCTGCAGGAATCCGCGGTCACCGAACTGGCCGACGTCGTCCTGCCGATCGCGCCGGACGTCAACCGCGAGGGCAGCTACCTCAACTGGGAGGGCCGCCGCCGCGACTTCGGCATCACCCTGCGCGAGCCGGGCATGCTGCCGGACTGCCGGGTGCTCGACACCCTCGCGGTCGAGATGGACGTCGACATCTTCACCCAGACCCCGGCCGCCTCGGCGGCCGAGATCGCCAAGCTCGGCCTCGTCGGCGCAACACAGCCCGTGAGTGACGCGGCCGCCCATAGGCGGCCTAGCCACTCACGGCCTGAGCTGGGCGAGGCGCAGGCCGTGCTGGCCAGCTGGCGTCAGCTGCTCGACATCTCCAGCCTGGGGATCGACGAGCCGCACCTGGCGGGCACCGCGCGCGTCCCGGAGGTCCGGGTCAACGGCGCGACCGCACAGCGCCTCGGCATCACCGAGGGCGAGGCGGCCGTGGTCGCCACCGAGAACGGGGCGATCTCGCTGCCGGTCCGGCTGGCCGACCTGCCGGACGGCGTGGTGTGGCTACCGGCCAACTCGCCAGGCTCCCGCGTCCGCGCCACACTCGGCGCCGGCCACGGTGACCTGGTCACCGTCTCAGCTGGAGGCAACTGATGTACGGCACGGTCACCGGCCTGGTGCTCGCCGCTGACGAGCACCGGACCCAGGAGCTGCTGGCCCAGGACCCGATCTGGCTGGTCATCATCAAGGTCGTCGCACTGTTCGCCATCGGCGTCGTGCTGACCCTGTTCATGATCAACTGGGAGCGCAAGGTCGTCGGCCGGATGCAGCACCGTCCCGGCCCGAACCGGGTCGGGCCCGGCGGCTGGCTGCAGTCCCTAGCCGACGGCCTGAAGCTGGCGTTCAAAGAAGACATCATGCCGATCACGGCGGACAAGGTGGTCTTCTTCCTCGCCCCGATCATCGCCTGCATCCCGGCGTTCGTGGCGTTCTCGGTGCTGCCGTTCGGCCCCGAGGTCTCGATGTTCGGCCACCGCACGGTCCTGCAGCTCGCCGACCTCCCGGTCGGTGTGCTGGTCACGCTGGCCTGCTCGTCCATCGGCGTGTACGGCATCGTGCTCGCCGGCTGGGCGTCCGGCTCGCCGTACCCGCTGCTCGGCGCGCTGCGCTCGGCCGCCCAGGTCATCTCCTACGAGATCGCCATGGGCCTGTCGATCGTCGCGGTGATCCTCTACTCCGGCACGCTGTCCACCTCCGGCATCGTCGATGCGCAGGAGGGCGGCTGGTACATCTGGCTGCTGCTGCCGAGCTTCGTGGTGTTCTGCATCGCCATGGTCGGCGAGACGAACCGCGCGCCGTTCGACCTTCCGGAGGCCGAGTCCGAGCTGGTCGGTGGTTTCCACACCGAGTACTCCTCGCTCAAGTTCGCGCTGTTCTTCCTCGCCGAGTACGTCAACATGGTCACCGTCTCCGCGATGGGCGCCACGTTGTTCCTCGGCGGCTGGCGTGCCCCGTGGCCGCTGAGCCTGTGGGAGGGCGCGAACCAGGGCTGGTGGCCGATGCTGTGGTTCATCGGCAAGATCCTGGTCTTCCTGTTCGTGTTCATCTGGCTGCGCGGCACGCTGCCGCGACTGCGCTACGACCAGTTCATGAAGATCGGCTGGAAGGGCCTCGTCCCGGCCAGCCTGCTGTGGATTCTGATGATCTTCGCGATCCGCACCTACCGGACCACCGGCGGCGGGCAGGGCCTGACGCTCATCGTGGTGATCGGGGTGGTCGTCGTCGCGGCATTGATCTTCGCGTTCCTGGTACCCGACACCCGAACACCACCACCGCCCGAGGTGGAACTCGCATCGGACTACCCGGTGCCGCCGCTGGACCTCACGGTGCCCTCGCACCCGAGGCACCGGCTGCGGTCCGCGCAGACCGGCGAGGTCGACACGAAGGCAGAGCCCAAACCAGAGGCGCTCACCTCGTCTACCGGAGGGAGCAGCGACGATGCTTGAGGCATTCAAGGGTTTCGGAGTCACCTTCGGAACCATGTTCAAGAAGGTTGTCACCGAGCAGTACCCGGAGGACTTCCGACCGACCGCGCCGCGCTACCACGGCCGCCACCAGCTCAACCGGCACCCGGACGGGCTGGAGAAGTGCGTCGGCTGCGAGCTGTGCGCCTGGGCCTGCCCGGCCGACGCGATCTACGTCGAGGGTGGCGACAACACCGAGGAGGAGCGGTTCTCCCCGGGCGAGCGCTACGGCTCGATATACCAGATCAACTACCTGCGCTGCATCGGCTGCGGCCTGTGCGTCGAGGCCTGCCCCACCCGGTCGCTCACGATGATCAATTTCTACGAGCTGGCCGACGACAACCGGCAGGACCTGATCTACACCAAGGAACAGCTCATGGCGCCGCTGCTGCCCGGTATGGAGCAGCCGCCGCACCCGATGCGCCTCGGTGACGACGAGCAGGACTACTACGTGCATGCTCCTGCGCACGCGAAGGACCCCAACGTCGCTGATCAGGTTGAGGAACAGGTCAAATGAGCGCTGTACTCATGAGCGTGCTGGCCCAGGGGGCCGGCGCGGTCGCCGACACCGGCGGGCCGGTCACCCTCGGCGAGGCCATCGCCTTCTGGATCCTCGGGCCGGTAGCACTGGCCGGCGCGCTGGGCATGGTGTTCGCCCGCAACGCGGTGCACTCGGCGCTGTGGCTGGTGCTGACGATGCTGTGCCTCGGCGCGCTGTACATGGTGCAGCAGGCGCCGTTCCTCGGCTTCGTGCAGATCATCGTCTACACCGGCGCCGTGATGATGCTGTTCCTGTTCGTGCTGATGCTGACCGGTCGGGAGAGCTCCGACTCGGTCGTCGAGGTGCTGCGCGGTCAGCGGCTCGCCGCCGGTGTCTTCGGCATCGGCTTCGCCGCGCTGCTGGTCGGCGCGCTGGCCAGGGCCGTCGACAAGGTCGAGCCGGTCGGGCTGAACGCCACGAACGCCGCTCCCGGCGGCAACGTCGGCGGGCTGGGCAAGCTGGTCTTCACCGACTACCTGTTCCCGTTCGAGCTGACCTCGGCGCTGCTGATCACCGCGGCGCTCGGCGCGATGCTGCTGGCCTTCTCCCAGGCCCGTCAGGCCGCCAAGCGCGGCCAGCGTGCGACGGTCGAGGCGCGGCTGCGCGGCGAGCACGCCCGCATCTCGCCGCTGCCCGGTCCCGGTGTGTTCGCCACGGCCAACTCGGTCGCCACCCCCGCGCTGCTTCCGGACGGTTCGGTCGCACCCGAGTCGCTCGCCGAGAACATCGAGTCCCACCAGGCAGGCCGGCCCGAGCTGACCGCGTCCGATCACGCGCGCGCCCTCACCGGCGAGAGCGGGAAGGCCGACCAGTGACCCCCACGTACTACCTCCTCCTGTCCGCGCTGCTGTTCTCCATCGGCACCATCGGCGTGCTGGTGCGGCGCAACGCGATCGTGGTGTTCATGTGCGTCGAGCTGATGCTCAACGCGGTGAACCTCACGCTGGTCACCTTCGCCCGGATCAACGGTGGGCTCGACGGCCAGGTCATGGCCTTCTTCGTGATGGTGGTCGCCGCGGCCGAGGTCGTGGTCGGGCTGGCGATCATCATGTCCATCTTCCGGACCCGTCGATCCGCCTCGGTGGACGACGCCAACCTCCTCAAGTATTAGGAGCGCGTCCCTTGCTCAGCTCCCCAATGGTTGCCCAGGCGGCCGGAGAGGTCACACCAGCCACCGGTGTCGGTGGGTTGGCGTGGCTGCTCTTCGCGCTGCCCGCGTTCGGCGCCCTGGTGCTCTTCGTGGGCGGTCGCCGCACCAATGCCTGGGGCCACTTCCTCGGCTGTCTGACCGTCATCGCGGCCTTCGTGGTCGGCTTCTCGATCTTCCTGCAGACCCTCGGCGCGGGGCCGGAACAGCGCAGCTCCGAGCTGAAGCTGTTCTCCTGGATCTCCACCGGCGCGCTGCACGTCGACTTCGGGTTGCGTCTCGACCCGCTGTCGCTGACGTTCGTGCTGCTGATCACCGGTGTCGGCTCGCTCATCCACATCTACTCGATGGGCTACATGAGCCACGACCCGGGACGGCGGCGCTTCTTCGCGCAGCTGAACCTGTTCGTCGCGGCCATGCTGATCCTGGTCCTCGGCAACAACTTCGTGATGCTGTACCTGGGCTGGGAGGGCGTCGGTCTGGCGTCCTACCTGCTGATCGGCTTCTACCAGGACCGCCCCTCCGCGGCGACTGCCGCGAAGAAGGCCTTCCTGATGAACCGGGTCGGCGACGTCGGACTGGCGCTGGCGATCTTCCTGCTCTGGCTGAATCTGGGCACCGTGCAGTACAGCGAGGTGTTCGCCCGGGTCGGGGACCTGAGCCCCGGCACCGTGCTGGCGATCTGCTGCCTGCTGCTGCTGGGCGCGTGCGGTAAGTCCGGCCAGTTCCCGCTGCAGGCCTGGTTGCCCGACGCCATGGAGGGCCCGACCCCGGTCTCCGCCCTCATCCACGCCGCGACGATGGTCACCGCCGGCGTGTACCTGGTCGCCCGCTGCAACCCGATCTACAACGTCTCGGCCGACGGTCGGTTGATCGTGTGCCTGATCGGCACCATCACCCTGGTCATCGGCGCGATCATCGGCTGCGCGTACGACGACATCAAGAAGGTGCTCGCGTACTCCACGGTAAGCCAGATCGGCTACATGATGCTGGGTGTGGGCCTCGGTCCGGCCGGTTACGCGCTGGGCCTGATGCACCTGCTCACCCACGGCTTCTTCAAGGCCGGGCTGTTCCTCGGCGCCGGTTCGGTGATGCACGGCATGAACGACAACGTGGACATGCGCCACTACGGCGGTCTGGCGAAGCACATGCCGATCACGTTCGCCACGTTCGGCCTCGGCTACCTGGCGCTGATCGGGTTCCCGTTTCTGTCCGGGTACTACTCGAAGGACGCCATCATCGAGGCCGCCGCCGCCCAGCCGGGCTGGCGCGGTGTCGTGATGGGCGGGCTGGCCATGCTGGCCGCCGGTCTGACCGCGTTCTACATGACCCGCCTGGTGTGCATGACGTTCTTCGGCGAGAAGCGCTGGAAGAACCTGAAGTCGCCGGACGGCCAGGACTACCACCCGCACGAGTCACCCGCCGTCATGACGGCTCCGATGGTGCTGCTGGCGGTCGGCTCGATCGGTGCGGGAGCGTTCTTCTTCTTCGACAAGCGGCTGGCCACCTGGCTGACCCCCGTCGTCGGCGAGCTGCAGGAGCAGGAGGGCCACGCGGTCCTCTCGCACTCGCTGGTCGCGAACGGCACGCTCGTGCTGTCCGCGCTGGGTGTCGTGGTCGCCTACCTGCTGGTCGGTCGACGGTCCGTACCGGTCGAGCGCCCGGAGCCGGTGTCCATCCCGGTCCGTGCCGCGCGGCGCGACCTGTACGCCAACGCGATCAACGAGACGCTCATCGCCCGCCCGGGCACCTGGCTGTCCCGCGCGCTGGTCTACGTGGACAACAAGGGCGTCGACGGCATCGTCAACGGCATCGCCGCGCTGCTCGGTGGCAGCTCCGGGCGCCTGCGCAGAACACAAACCGGTTTCGTCCGCTCGTACGCGATGAGCATGCTCGGCGGCGGGGTGCTGCTCATCGCGGCCATGCTGGCCGTCCGGTTCGGGACTCAGTGAGGCTGGGATGAACCACAATCTGCTGTTGCTGGTCCTGTTCCTGGTGCCGCTGGTCGGTTCGCTCGTCGTGGCGCCGCTGAAGGCCAACGCCTCGGCCGCCAAGGCCACCGCGCTGGTGTTCGCGCTGGTCGAGCTCGTGCTCACCGCCGTCGCCTGGTTCTCCTACTCGGTGTCGGCGGCGGCGAACACCCGCTTCCAGCTGGTGTTCGACGTGCCGTGGATTCCGGCGTTCGGTACCCGCATCACGCTCGGCGTCGACGGCATCGCGCTGGTGATGATCGCGCTGATCGCGGTGCTCGTCCCGATCGTCATGGGGTCGTCCTGGGCGGACAAGCTGCCAGAGGGACGTACCGCGGCTGGGTTCTACGCGCTGCTGCTGGCCACCCAGGCCACGCTGATCGGCGTCTTCGCGGCCACCGACGTCTTCCTGTTCTACGTGTTCTTCGAAGCGATGCTGATCCCGATGTACTTCCTCATCGGCCGCTTCGGCGGGCCGAAGCGGCAGTACGCGGCGGTCAAGTTCTTCCTGTACTCGCTGCTCGGCGGTCTGATCATGCTCGGCTCGGTCATCGGGCTGTACGTGGTCAGCGCGGACCGGCTGCCCGAGGGCGGGACGTTCAGCTGGACCGCGCTGCAGCACATGGCGGCGAGCGTGCCCGAGTCCGTGCAGATCTGGCTGTTCCTCGGCTTCTTCGTCGCGTTCGCCATCAAGGCGCCGCTCGTGCCGCTGCACACCTGGCTGCCCGACGCCGGTGCCGAAGCCCCCATCGGGGCGGGTGTGCTGCTCGTCGGCGTGCTGGACAAGGTCGCCACGTTCGGCTTCCTGCGCTACTGCCTGCCGCTGTTCCCCGCCGCGTCCAAGACGCTCGCGCCGCTGGTACTGGTGCTCTCGGTCATCGGGATCATCTACGCGGCGCTGCTCGCGGTCGGCCAGAACGACATGAAGCGCTTCGTGTCCTACACCTCGATCGCCCACTTCGGGTACATCGCGCTGGGCATCTTCGCGTTCTCCACGCAGGCGTTCGCCGGTTCCGTGCTGTACATGGTCAACCACGGCATCACGACCGGCATGCTGTTCATCGTCGTCGGCATGCTGATCGCGCGGGGCAACTCGCGGCTCATCTCCGACTACGGCGGCGTCGCCAAGCTGACCCCGCTGCTCGGTGGGCTGTTCCTGTTCGCCGGACTCGCGTCGCTGGCACTGCCCGGCACCAACTCGTTCGTCAGCGAGTTCCTGGTGCTGATCGGGTCGTTCCCGCGTGAACCGGTCTTCACGATCATCGGCACGGTCGGCATCATCTTCGCCGCGCTGTACGTGCTGTGGGTCTACCAGCGGCTGTTCCAGGGCCCGGTGCGGGGCAACGCCGTGATGGCGTCGGTGACCGGCCCCGGTTCGGTGGCCGCGCCGGACAAGCCGGCCGGACAGGCCAAGAGCACGTTCACCGACCTGAGCAAGCGCGAGGTCGGAATCCTGGTCCCGCTGGTCGTGCTGGTGCTGGCCCTCGGGTTCTTCCCCGGCCCGGTACTCAACGTGATCAACCCGTCGGTGACGGCGACCATGCAGGAGGTCGGCCTGCCCGACCCGGTTGGAGGAGTGGCTAAGTGAGCAGCCTTGTGCTGGCGCAGGGAATGGGGGCGATCCCGACGCCCTCGGTGGCCTACTTCGCGCTGTCCCCGATCCTGGTGATCCTGGGAGCCGCCTGCCTCGGCGTGCTGGTCGAGGCGTTCACGCCCCGGCCGCAGCGCTGGGCCGCGCAGGTCACGGTGACACTGCTGGCGATCGTCGCGGCGGGTGTGCTGCTCGGCGCGTACGCCACGAGCGGTGCCAAGCCGGCCACCACGATCGGCGGCGCGCTGGCGATCGACTCGCCCACCCTGTTCCTGTGGGGCACCCTGCTGGCCCTCGGGCTGGGCGGTGTCCTACTGATCGCGGACCGTTCGGTCGAGCCGGGCGGCGCGTTCGTCACCGACGGCCTGGTTCCGGCCGGTACGCCGCAGGACCGCATCACCGCCGGTCGCAGCGGCATGCAGACCGAGGTCCTCCCGCTGACGCTGTTCGCGCTCGGCGGCATGATGACCTTCTGCGCCGCGAACGACCTGCTCACCATGTTCGTCGCGCTCGAGGTGCTGAGCCTGCCGCTGTACCTGCTGTGCGGGCTCGCTCGGCGGCGCCGTCTGCTGTCCCAGGAAGCGGCCGTCAAGTACTTCCTGCTCGGTGCGTTCGCCTCGGCGTTCTTCTTGTACGGCCTCGCGCTGCTCTACGGCTACGCAGGCTCGGTCAAGCTGTCCGCGATCGCCGAGGCGGCCCGCGCGTCGGAACGGTCCGACACGCTGCTGTTCGGCGGCCTTGCGCTGCTGATGATCGGCCTGCTGTTCAAGGCGTCGGTCGGCCCGTTCCACACCTGGACCCCGGACGTCTACCAGGGCGCTCCGACCCCGGTGACCGCGTTCATGTCGGCGGCCACCAAGGTCGCCGCGTTCGGTGCGATCCTGCGGGTGCTGACCGTCGCGTTCGGCGACACCCGCTGGGAGTGGCGCGGCGTGCTGTGGGCCGTCGCCATCGTCTCGATGGTGCTGGGCGCGGTCATCGGTCTCACCCAGACCGACGTCAAGCGGATGATCGCGTACTCGTCCGTGGCACACGCCGGGTTCATCCTTATCGGTGCGATCTCCATCACCGAGAAGGGCCTGTCCGGCTCGCTGTTCTACCTGCTGACCTACGGCTTCACGACGCTCGCCGCGTTCGGCATCGTCAGCCTGGTCCGCAACTCCGACGGCGAGGCGACGCACCTGTCGCAGTGGGCCGGTCTGGCGAAGCGTTCGCCGCTGACCGCCGGGATCATGACGTTCCTGCTGCTCGCGCTCGCCGGCATCCCGCTGACCAGTGGTTTCACCGGCAAGTTCGCGGTGTTCTCGGCCGGCCTGGCCGACGGCATGGCGCCGCTGGTGATCATCGCGCTGGTGGCGAGCGCCGTCGCGGCGTTCTTCTACCTGCGGGTCATCGTGCTCATGTACTTCAGTGAGCCGGCCGCCGACGGCCCGACCGTCACGGTGCCCGGAGCCTTCACCACCGCCGCGATCACGCTCGGTGTCCTCGTCACGCTGCTGCTGGGTGTGGCGCCGACACTGGCCTTGTCGTGGGCCGGTGGCGGATCCTTCGTAAGCTGACGGGCGTGCAGGGAACCAATGGCATGAACCGGGTCGCCGGAGTCGAACTGTTCGACCCAGAGCTGGCATCGGCGGTCGACCGAGGGTTGAACCTCGTGGAAGAGCTGCTGCAGCGTGAGGTGACCAGCAACTACCAGTTCGTCACCGAGACGTCGCTGCACCTGATCAACGCCGGGGGCAAGCGGTTCCGACCGCTGTTCACCCTCCTGGCCGGTCAGGTGGGGCCGCGCGGTGACTCGCCGGACGTGGTGACCGCCTCGGCCGTCGTGGAGCTGATCCACCTGGCGACGCTGTACCACGACGACGTGATGGACTCCGCCACCATGCGGCGCGGCACCGAGAGCGCCAACGCCCGCTGGGACAACTCGGTGGCGATCCTGACCGGCGACTACCTGTTCGCGCACGCGTCCAGGCTCGTCGCCGACCTCGGGCCGGACGCGGTGCGGATCGTCGCCGACACGTTCGCCGAGCTGGTCACCGGCCAGATGCGGGAGACCAGAGGACCGCGCGCCGGGGAGGACCCGGTCGAGCACTACCTGTCGGTGGTCGCGGAGAAGACCGGCTCGCTGATCGCCACCGCCGGACGCTACGGCGGCATGTTCTCCGGCTGCACGCCCGAGCAGGTCTCGGCGCTGCGCCGGTTCGGCGAGATCATCGGCACGGTGTTCCAGGTGTCCGACGACGTCATCGACATCGCCTCGCCGGAGGAGAGCTCCGGCAAGACCCCCGGCACCGACCTGCGCGAGGGCGTGGCGACCCTGCCGATGCTCTACGCGGCGCAGGAGGGTGGTGCGTCCGCCGCTCGCCTACGTGAGCTGCTGGCGGCCCCGCTGACCGACGACGCCCTGGTGAACGAGGCCCTGGAAATCCTGCGAGCCGGAGACGGCCTGGACAGGGCCCGGGAAACCTTGCGAGAGCAGGCGGCCCAGGCCCGCGACGTCCTGGGCGTCCTCCCGGACTGCCCGGCCCGAGACGCCCTGGCCTCCCTGACCGTCTACGTAATAGACCGAACAGGCTGACCCCTCTCCCACGTGAGTGGCAAGGGCGTCTACCGCGGAGCGGCGCCGAAGGCGTAGGCGCTCGGAGCACTCACGACACGCTTTTCGTCGTGAGTGATCCGGGCGCCTATAGGCGCCCTTGCCACTCACGAGTCGACGGCGAAGCCGAGATGCCTTGGAGTCGGGCACGGGCTAAGCCGGGTACGGGGCCGTGGTCCCGACCGCGTGCACAGAGTTGCGCTGCCTCGGGGTCCCTCGTGAGTGCTGAGGCCGCCTATAGCCGCTCTACGCACTCACGACGGAAGAGCTGTCGTGAGTGCGTAGAGCGGCTACGCCTTCGGCGCCCCTTCGGGGTAGACGGCCTCATCACTCACGAGGAACGGGGTGAAGCGGGCGGCTATCAGGCGGTGGGTTGCCGGGTCGGGGTGGAGGCGGTCGGGTAGTGGCAGGGCGGCTGAGTCGGCCTCACCGTAGAGCTCGCGGCCGTCCAGGTAGGACAGGTGGGGATCGTCGGAAGATCGCTGCGCCACGATGCGAGCCAGCTGCTCCCGGATCACCGTGAGTGTCAGCTTCCCGGGTTCGGCGGGGTCTCCGGTGGCCCGGAACCGCAGCGTCCCGTCGTCGAAATCCACCGCGCCCGGCCCCGGCGTGTGCTCATGGATCGGGCACAGAATCGCCGAGACGACGATCAGCGGCGTGTCCGGATGCCCGTCGCGGATCGTGTCCAGGAACCCGTGCACGGCCGGTCCGAACGCGCGCACCCGCATGAGGTCGGCGTTGACCAGGTTGATCCCGATCTTGACGCTGATCAGGTCGGCGGGGGTGTCCCGGATGGTCCGTGCGACGAACGGGTCGAGCAGCATGCTGCCGCTGAACCCGAGATTGACCAGTTCCACCCCGGCGCGCGCGGCGACGAGGGCGGGCCAGGTCGTGGACGGTCCGGCGGCGTTGGAGCCGTGGCTGATCGAGCTGCCGTGATGCACCCAGACCCGACGGTTCCCCGGCGGGATCGCCTGGACGGGCGCGTTGCAACGCAGCGAGACCAGCTCGGTGATCTCGTTGTGCGGCAGCCAGAGCTCGATGTCCTTCGCTCGCTCGGGAAGCCCGTCGAAACGGACCGTACCCACCGCGCCGGGCCGGGTCTGCGCGCTCCCGGTGGCCATGTCCAGCAGCAGCACCTTGCCGTCGGTCGTGCTGGCCTGGGCGGTCAGCTCACCGTCGACGAGCAGGTCGTACACACCGTCCGGCCGCAGCGGCAGGCCCTGGTATCCGACCCTGGTGCGCAGCGTGTCCAGCTCGACGGTCGTGGCGGCGGTACGGAACACCAGCCGCACGCCGGCCGGCTGGGCCTCCGCCATCGCCAGTTGCCCGTCGGTGCACTGCGCCCGCGCCCACGCAGGGAGTCGATGCGGCAGCAGCCCGTGTTCGGTGCGCTCCAGTTCCAGCGCGCCGCGCACGAGGTCGGCGGTGATCGGCGTGGTGGTCGTCGTTCCCGGCATGCTTCCACCCTGCCAATTCGCCCGATCAGACCTGGATGGCGGGGTCGGGTGCGCGGCGATTGGTCCGCCAGAGGTCCAGGGTGAACAGCAGCAGTGCAGCCCAGACCAGCGCGAAGCCGATCCACCGCGCACCGGGCATGGGTTCGTGGGCGACCAGGATGCCCCACAGGAACTGCAGCGTCGGCGTCAGATACATCAGGGTGCCGAGGGTGGCCAGCGGGATGCGTCGGGCCGCCGCGCCGAACAGCAGCAGCGGTATCGCGGTCACCGGGGCGCCCAGCATCAACAGGACGCTGTGCCAGACGCCGTGCGACGCGAACGTGCCGTGCCCGGTCGCTTCGAGCCAGATCAGGTACGCCACCGCGATCGGGCCCACGACCAGGCCCTCCGCGGTGAGGCTGGCTGTCGCGGGGAGCGGCACCTGCTTCTTGAGCAAGCCGTAGATCCCGAACGAGACGGCCAGCGAGAGCGCCAGCCACGGCGGGCTTCCGCCGAGCACCGTCAGCACGACCACCCCGGCGACCGCGAGTCCGACCGCCACCCACTGCCACGCCCGCAACCGTTCCTTCAGCACCAGCACCCCGAGCACCACGCTGACCAGTGGGCTCATGAAGTAGCCGAGCGCGATCTCCACGACGTGCCCGTTCGTGGCGCCGTAGATGAACAGACCCCAGTTGACCGTGATGGCAACCGCCGACGCGGCCACGATCACCCAGCCACGCCGGCTGAGCCGCCCCACCAGCGACCAGCCCTTGGTCACGGCGAGCACCGCGGCCATCAGAAGCATCGTCCAGGCGATCCGGTGCGCCAGAATCTCCACCGCGCCGCCCGGCTTCAGCAGCGGCCAGAACGCCGGGAACAGTCCCCACAGCACGTACGCGGCGGCGCCGAGCGCGACACCTCCGCCGTCGACCCGGTCATCGGTACCGGCGCTGACCATCACACGATCGGTTGTCGCCACATGCCCCATCCGAACACGTGACGAGCACATGGTGCGCCGCCTGTGTGAGCGATCTCTCCCCCTTTGGGGTGGCCACGTTGCTCCGATGCTGTGGTGCGGCGTGATCTGCGGTTATCGTCCGGGCTCGCCCCGGCTTGTAATCGGGGCGCGAGGCGCGCTGCGCGCGAGGAGGTGTGACGGTGACCGGCGACTGGTCGACGCTCGCCGTGGTGCTGCTCGTGTTGATCGGCTTCGGCGTCCTGGTCGGCGTGGCGCAACACCGCAGGACAACCTCGCGGCCGAGTGTCGTCCGGCGGCGTGAGATGCGCGCGGCCCCGGACGTTGCGCACCCCACGGTGCTCGCCACGGTGCCCGATCCCGAGCCGCCCGAGCCCACGGGTGAGATTCCGACCGAGGGCGTGACTGCGCCGACGGAGGAGAAGGCCACCTCGGACGCTGTGGCCGCGGCGGACACCACCTCGATGAACGGCGCGGCGCCCACCACCGGCCCGGTGGAGGGCAAGCCCGAGGCCGCCACTGACCGGGCCGATCCGAACGTCGACCCCGAGCCCGCGCAGGCCAAGGTCTGGACCGAATGGGAGCGGGCGGCCGAGATGGAACCGGCCGTCGAGTCCGAACCGGGAGCGGAGAGCGCGACGGCTGAGCCGGAGACGCCTGTCGAGCAGCGGGAAACGAATCAGCCCGACCCGACCCGACCCGACGCGGAGAAGCCGGAAACCGGTGGGTCCGAGTCGACTACTCGCGATCCCGGTGACGGCGAGCAAGAGCCTGAAGCCGAGGCCGAAACAGCCACTCAGGCGGCGCTGGCCGAAGGCGAGCAGCCCGAGTCCGCGGCAGAGCCGGACCCGAAACCGAAGCCGGAGGCAGAGCCGGAACCGGAACCGGAACCAGAGGTAGAGCCGAAGCCGGAGGCAGAGCCGGAACCGGAGGCAGAGCCGAGACCGGAGGCAGGACAAGAGCCGGAGCGGAAGCTGGAGGCCAGGCAGGAGCCAGGCCCGGAACCAGACGCCGAGGGCGCCACGGCGCCGGAGACGGACGCGGTACTAACCGCACCCGAGTCAGAGACAGCGGTAGAGGCTGAGCCGGCGCCGGAGACCGCCCCGGGGTCGGAATCAGAGCCGGGGGCGGAAGCAGACCTGGAGCGGGAAGCAGACCTGGAGCGGGAAGCAG
>NZ_KE386835.1:628158-669877 GCF_000429025.1 Actinospineispora spinosispora DSM 44797 | reverse complement strand
GGAGGCTGTGGCAGAGCCGACGCCAGAGGCGGGTGCTGCGCCGGTCGCAGAGCCAGCTTCGGCGGCCGACGCGGAGTCAGCGCCAGAGACAGCGGCAGACGAGCCTGAGGTCGGGAAGCCGGGCGCGGCGGCCCAGGCGCCGGAGGAGATCGGCGCGGCGGCCGAGACCGTCGTGGCGGTGCCCGAACAGAACATCGGAGAGGGCACGCCGGAGACCACGGAGGACGACGCGGACCCACCCTCCGACACTGAGCCCGCGCCGGAGCAGAGCCTGAAGGACCTGTACGAGACGGCGCCCGAACCACGCCAGGGCCCGGACTCCGCGCTGGCGTTCCTGGATGCGGGACAGTTCCTGTTCGGCCCGGACGACCTACCGCACCTCGGCACCGCGGGTCGCACGTCGATGACCGAGGCGGTGCCCACGCCGCGCCCCGCAGTCGAGGACGTCGAGGAACCCGAGATCGAGGCCCCGGAGCCGGAGCCGCCGAGCGAACCGACGCCGCCCTATCCGGGCGCGGCGCTCGCGGCGGAGGACGGTTCGGCACCGTCCGAGGAGTACACGGTCAAGGCGGACCTGGAGTCCAAGCGCTACTACAGCGGTGACCTGCCCGGAGTCACGGCGCAGGTCTGGTTCCGCACCGCCGAGGAAGCCGAACGCGCAGGCTTCACACCAGCTCAGGAGCCGTGAGTGGCGAGTGGTCCGATAGGACCACTCGCCACTCACGGGTGTACTAGGCCTCTACGGTCCAGGTGTCCTTGCCGCGCAGGAGCGTGGCCAGGTCGCCCGCGCCTGCCGCCTTCGCGTCGGCGACCTGCTGGCGGGCGCCGTCGTCGTAGGTCGGCCGGTCGACGTTGCGGAACACACCGGTGACCGTGTGCGACAGGTCCTGGTCGGACAGCCGGGACAGGGCGAACGCGAAGCTCGGGTCATCGCGCTTCTCGTCGTGCACCACGAGCGCGTCCTCGCCCACCTCGGCGACCGGCGCGACCCGCAGGCCGTAGCCGTCCTCGGAGCGGACCACGCCGAACTCGCCGTCCACACCGAACCGGATGGGCTCGCCGTGGGTGAGCGGGATCAGGCGCTGCTTCGCGTCGTCGCCGCCCTTGCGAATGACGTCGAACGCGCCGTCGTTGAAGATCGGGCAGTCCTGGTAGATCTCGACGAACGACGTACCCCGGTGGGCCGCGGCCGCGGTGAGCACCTTGGTCAGCTCGGCCCGATTCGCGTCGATCGCGCGTGCCGCGAACGTCGCCTCGGCGCCGAGAACCACCGACAGCGGGTTGAACGGCTGGTCCAGCGAACCCATCGGGGTCGACTTGGTGATCTTGCCGATCTCCGAGGTGGGGGAGTACTGGCCCTTGGTCAGCCCGTAGATCCGGTTGTTGAACAGCAGGATCGTCATGTTGACGTTGCGTCGCACCGCGTGGATCAGGTGGTTGCCGCCGATGGACAGCGCGTCGCCGTCGCCGGTGACCACGAAGACCGACAGGTCGGGACGGCTCACCGCGAGACCGGTGGCGATCGTCGGTGCGCGCCCGTGGATCGAGTGCATGCCGTAGGTGTTGAGGTAGTACGGGAACCGCGAGCTGCAGCCGATGCCGGACACGAACACGACGTTCTCGCGGCGCAGCCCCAGCTGGGGCAGGAAGCCGCGGACGGCGGCCAGCACGGCGTAGTCACCGCACCCGGGGCACCAGCGCACCTCCTGGTCGGAGGTGTAGTCCTTCGCGGTCTGCTTGTCCTCGGTGGTGGGGATTCCGTCGAGCCCGCCGAGAGTCGGCAGACCGAGGTCGGTGGCGGTCACAGGAGATCACCCTTCAACGCGTCGATGAACACGTTCTGCAGCTCTTCGGCCTGGAACGGAAGGCCGGAGACCTTGGTGTAGGACTTGACGTCGACGAGGAAGCGGCCGCGCAGCAGCAGCGAGAGCTGCCCGAGGTTCATCTCCGGCACCAGCACCGTGCGGTACTGGCCGAGGACGTCCGCGAGGTTCGACGGCATCGGGTTGAGGTGCCGCAGGTGCGCCTGCGCGATTGACAGTCCACGCGACCGCACGCGACGGCAGCCCGCGCCGATCGGGCCGTAGGTCGAGCCCCAGCCCAGCACGAGCAGCTCCGCGTCGCCGTCGGGGTCGTCGACCTCGATGTCCGGCACCGTGATGTTGTCGATCTTGGCCTGGCGCAGCCGGACCATCCGCTCGTGGTTGTCCGGGTCGTAGGAGATGGAGCCCTTGCCGTCGGCCTTCTCCAGACCACCGAGGCGGTGTTCGAGACCGGCGGTGCCGGGGACGGCCCACGGGCGGGCGAGGGTGTCGTCGTCGCGGACGTAAGGCCAGAACTCGCCGGACCCGTCCGTGGCGTTGACCTCGGTGGCGAAGTTCGGCTCGATCGTCGGCAGGGTGTCGACGTCGGGCACCTTCCACGGCTCGGAGCCGTTCGCCAGCGAACCGTCGGACAGCAGCATCACCGGCGTGCGGTAGGTGACCGCGATCCGGGTGGCCTCGAGCGCCGCGTCGAAGCAGTCGCCGGGCGAGCGGGGCGCGATGACCGGGATCGGCGACTCGCCGTTGCGGCCGAACATCGCCTGCAGCAGGTCGGACTGCTCGGTCTTCGTCGGCAGACCGGTGGACGGGCCACCGCGCTGCACGTCGATGATCAGCAGCGGCAGCTCCAGCGCCACGGCCAGGCCGGCGGCCTCGCTCTTGAGCGACACACCGGGGCCGGACGTCGTGGTCACGCCGAGTGCGCCACCGAACGAGGCGCCGATCGCCGAACCGATGCCGGAGATCTCGTCCTCGGCCTGGAACGTCGTCACGCCGAAGTTCTTGTGCTTGGACAGCTCGTGCAGGATGTCCGACGCGGGCGTGATCGGGTACGAGCCGAGGAACACCGGCAGACCGGACTGCTGCCCGGACGCCACGATGCCGTACGCCAGCGCCGTGTTGCCGGTGATCTGGCGGTACACACCGGTCTTGAGCTTCGCCGGCGCCACCTCGTAGGTGACCGCGAACGCCTCGGTCGTCTCGCCGTAGTTCCAGCCCGCGCGGAACGCGAGGACGTTCGCCTCGGCCAGATCGGGGCGACGGGCGAACTTCTCCCGCAGGAACCGCTCGGTGCCCTCGGTCGGCCGGTGGTACATCCAGCACAGCAGACCCAGCGCGAACATGTTCTTCGAGCGCTCGGCGTCCTTCTTGGACAGCCCGGTCTCGGCGAGCGCACCCTTGGCCAGGGTCGCCATCGCGACCTCGTGGACCTCGTAGGCGTCGAGCGAGTCGTCCTCGAGAGGACTGGTCTCGTAGCCGACCTTGACCAGGTTGCGCTTGGTGAACTCGTCGGAGTTGACGATCAGGATGCCGCCGTGCGGCAGATCCTTGATGTTGGCCTTGAGCGCCGCCGGGTTCATCGCGACGAGCACGTCGGGCCGGTCGCCCGGCGTCAGGATGTCGTAGTCGGCGAAGTGCAGCTGGAACGACGACACTCCGGGAAGGGTGCCCTGAGGTGCCCGGATCTCGGCGGGGAAGTTGGGCAACGTCGCGAGGTCGTTGCCGAACGCGGCCGCCTCGGAGGTGAATCGATCACCGGTCAGCTGCATGCCGTCGCCGGAGTCTCCGGCGAACCGGATCACGACTCGCTGACGGTGTTGCACCTCGACGTCGCGGTGCTGGACAAGTGCTCCGTCAGCCTCGACGGGGGTGTCCGAGATGGTCATATTCAATCTTCCGTCGATCGCGGATAACGAGCGCAGGTACCCGAATTCAGGGTAGTCCCACTACTCATGCCTATCGGTCAAGACCAGGTCTACGTCACATCGTTGTTCCGTTATCCGGAACGGCCGCTGAATGTCCGATGTCATCGTTTCGTCGAGACTTTGGCCTTCAGCGCAGCGAGCCGCTCGGCGAAGGCGGGTGACTCGAGCGACGCGACCTGAGATCGGATCTCGACCTCGACGGCGTCCGCCTGGCTGTCGAGGACGGACGTCACCTTCATGGTGCGCTTCGTCGTCATGACGAGGTCCTTCGGGGCATCGCCGGCGCGCGCCGCCATCTCCAGTGCCGCGGCCACCGGGTCCTCGACCGAGCGCCAGACGAGACCGATGCGCTCGGCCTCCGTCGCGTCGATGATCTCGCCGAAGAGAGTGGCCGCCGCGGCGCCCTGCGGACCGAGGATGCGCTCGACCATCCAGGTGTAGCCGCCGCCCGGGTGCAGGCCCAGCTGCATGAACCGGGAGTCGAAGCGTGCCTTCGGGCCGGCGAGACGCACGTCGCAGGCGAGCGCGAGGTTCATACCGGCGCCCACGGCGGCGCCGTCGACGGCCGCGATGGTGGGCAGCGGCGTCTCGGCGACGGCGAGGAAGCCGCTGTAGATGTTGCGCAGCCCCTCCTCCTTCGACGCGCCGAGCTGACTGAGGTCGGCGCCGGCGCAGAAGCCCGGCTTCGCGCCGGTGACCACGATCGCGCCGATCTCCGGGTCCTTCTCGGCCCTGCGGACGGCATCGACCAGCTGCTCGGCGAGGTCCAGGGCCAGCGCGTTGCGTTTCGCGGGGTCGGACACGGTGATCAACGCCACCCGGCCGTGCGGCTCGTAGTGGACCCCGCGCGCAACACTGGTAGCGGATTCGTCAGTCATGCGAGCATCTTGCCTGCCGAAAGATGCTCGTGACGTTCGGGTCACGGAGGTCACACGGGAGATCACCGGCACACCTCGGGATCACGGGTGCGGAACCAGTGCTCGGCCTCGCTCGTTCATCGGGTGCGGAGAGGAAGTGAATGCTCGTGCACAACCATTTCAACGGGCTGAAGACCGCGGTACTGCTCGGTGGGCTGAGCGCATTGGTACTGCTCGTCGGCGGCCTGTTCGGGCGAGGTGGCCTCGTCCTCGCCCTGTTCGTCGCGCTCGGTATGAACGCCTACGCCTACTTCAACTCGGACAAGCTCGCGCTGCGCGCCATGCACGCGCGCCCGGTCACCGAGGCGGAACAGCCCGCGATGTACCGGATCGTGCGTGAGCTTGCCAACACCGCACGCCAGCCGATGCCGCGACTCTACGTCAGTCCGACCAGCGCGCCGAACGCTTTTGCGACCGGCCGCAACCCACGCAACGCGGCGGTGTGCGCCACGACCGGCATCCTGGAGCTGCTCGACGAACGTGAGCTGCGCGGCGTGCTCGGCCACGAGCTGTCCCACGTCTACAACCGCGACATCCTCATCTCCTGTGTCGCGGGCGCACTGGCCAGCATGATCAGCTTCATGGCGAACATCGCGATGTTCGCGTCCTTCTTCGGCGGCGGCGACGAGGACCGGCCGAACCCGCTGGCGATGATCGTCGTCGCGCTGATCGGCCCGATCGCGGCGGGCGTCGTGCAGATGTCGATCAGCCGCTCGCGGGAGTACCAGGCCGATGCGAGCGGCGCGCTGCTCACCCGGGACCCGCTGGGGCTGGCCTCGGCACTGCGCAAGCTCGAGCGCGGCACCCAGCTGGCGCCGTTGCCGCCCGAGCCCGCGCTCGTCTCGCAGTCGCACCTGATGATCGCCAACCCGTTCCGCTCCGGGGAGAAGCTGGCCCGCATGTTCTCCACACACCCGCCGCTGGAGGATAGAATCCGCCGACTGGAGCAGATGGCACGCGGCTGAAACGAGCTGGTCGTGGACGAGAGCACGGTGGTGGACGCGGTCGCCGCGAGCTGCTCGACGTCCGCCGTCACCAGTGCCGAAGGTCTGCTGAAGGTCTTGCTGGACGCGGCGCACGGTGCCGCCGCCGCGGTCACCTACGTCGATGGGCGGACCGGGCGGCACCACGAACTGGCGACGGTCGGGTACGCGCCCACCGTCGCCAGGTATCTGCTCACCGACTTCGTCGACCGGGACCCCGGCTACCGCCTGGTCGCTCGCAGCCCGGGCGTCCCGATGTGCTGGGCCGACCTGCCGTCCTACCGGGACGGCTACTCGGCGCGGGAGATCCTCACCCCGCACGGCTATCGGGAGGGCAGCTCGACCTGTCTCGCCCGGGACGACGGCAAGGTGGTGGGCGCCGTGCACCTGAGCGTCGTCGACGAGGTCTTCCCGGCCGCAGGCAAGCGTGGCCTCGACGTGCTGCGCGGCGTCCTGACCGAGAGGGTGGCCGAGATGGCCGCTCGTGCGGCGATAGCGCTGACCCCGCGTGAGGTCGAGATCCTGCGGCTGATCACCCAGGGCCGGACCAACACCGAGATCTGCGCGGAGCTGGTCCTGTCCCGCAGCACGGTCGCCACCCACGTCGAACACATCCTGCGCAAACTCTCCGCGACGAACCGGGTGGAAGCCGCCGTCAAGGCAATCCGCCTCAGCCTCTGCCCGTTCTAGCCGGGGCGATGCTGGGACCAGGGGCGGGCACGCTCGAAGTTGGCTGCCGCGCGCAGGACCGCGGCGTCGGCGTGCAGGCGGCCGGCGATCTGCAGACCGACCGGCCGGCCGTCCGAGGTGAAGCCGGCGGGCACCGTGATGGCCGGGGTGGTCATCATGTTGAACGGGTAGGTCAGCAGCCAGCCCAGCAGCTGGTGGCGCAGCGACGAGCCGAGCAGGCCGTCCGGCGTGAACTGGGTGATCGGGAACGCCGCCTCGGTGCAGGTCGGGGTGACCAGGAGGTCGTAGTCGGCCATGAACGCGGCGAACGTGTCCCACATGGCGCCGCGGAACGCGTCCGCGCGCCCCACGTCGACGCCGGTCAGCCTGCGGCCCTCGTGCATCAGCTCGATGAGGTTGTCGTCGACCTGGCCGTGCAGGTTGTCCCAGTCCAGCATGTCGTGCTCGCTGGCGAAGCCGGGAACCCACACGCCGTTCCACATCGCCTCCTCCGGATCGCCCCAGGCCGGGGTCGCCTCGGCGACGTGCGCGCCCAGCTCTTCGAACGCGCCCAGCGCCGAACGGCAGATCTCGGCGACCTCGGGGTCGACCTGCGCGTAGCCGAGGTCGGGGGAGTAGGCGACCCGCCAGCCGGTGATGTCGCCGTCCAGCTCGGCGACGTAATCGACGCCGTCGGCCGGCAGGCTCAGCGGGTCCGAAGGGTCGGGCCCGGCGAGGACGTTCACCATCAGCGCGTTGTCGGCGACGGTACGGGTGATCGGGCCGTGGTAGGCCCAGTGGTAGTAGCGGCCGGCGAGGATCGTCTGCGGGATCCGGCCGGTCGAGGGCTTGAGGCCGACGACGCCGCACAGCGACGCCGGGATACGCACCGACCCGGCGCCGTCGCTGCCCTCGGCGAGCTGACCCAGCCCGGCCGCGACCGCCGCCGCCGCGCCGCCACTGGACCCGCCCGGTGTCGTGCCGTGCTTCCACGGGTTGTGCGTCGGGCCGAACAGGTGGTTGTCGGTGCCTCCGTAGTAGCCGCTCTCCGGGGTGTTCGTCTTGCCCAGGAACAACCCGCCCGCGTGGCGCAGCCGCGCGACCGAGGTGGCGTCGCGCTCGGCGACGTTGTCCTTCAACGGGGACATGCCGAACGTCAGTGGCAGTCCGGCGACCGCGGTCAGGTCCTTGATCGAGTACGGCACACCGTGCAGCGGTCCGAGCTCCTCGCCTCGGCCCTGGGCGGCGGTCAGCTCGGCGGCGTCGCGCAGCACCTGGTCACGGTCGAAGTTGACGAATGCGTTGAGCTCGGGATTCACCGCCTCGACCCGGGACACGACCTGCTCGGCGACGTCGGTCGGGGTCACCTCACCGGCACGGATGCGCCCGGTCAGTTCGGTGGCGGACAGCCAGCACAGATCGTCGGAACTCGCCATGGTGATCAGGCCCCTTTGCCTCATGGTGCGGTCGTTGTGCACGACCGTAGGAAGGGACACACAGCGGCACCATCGGTGAGATGACCGATATTCAGCCGATCGCGCCGGCCGCCTTCGCCACCGACATGACGTACTCGCCGTATCGGGAGCTACCCAGCTTCTCCCCGAGCAGGTAGCAGCTGTCCGGGTCGATGTAGCCCATGTCCAGGGCGATCTCCTCGAGACACGCGATGCGGATGCCCTGCCGATGTTCCAGCACCTGCACGTATTGCCCGGCCTCCAGCAGCGAGTCGTGCGTGCCGGTGTCCAGCCAGGCGAAGCCCCGGCCCAGGTCGATGAGCGTGGCTGTCCCACGTTCCAGGTACACGTGGTTGACGTCGGTGATCTCCAGCTCGCCGCGCGCCGACGGGGTGATCTGGCGTGCGATGCGGAGCACGTCGTTGTCGTAGAGGTACAGCCCGGTGATCGCCCGGTTGGACCTCGGTACGGCCGGTTTCTCCTCGATGGAGATCAGCCGGCCGTTGTCGTCCGCCTCGCCGACGCCGTAGCGGCCGGGGTCCTTCACCGGGTAGCCGAACAGGACGCAGCCGTCCAGGTCGGCGATGCTGCGGCGCAGCTGCGCCGGGAAGCCGGGCCCGTGGAAGATGTTGTCGCCGAGGACCAGCGCGACGCTGTCGTCACCGACGTGGTCGGCGCCGATCAGGAACGCCTCGGCGAGCCCGTTCGGCTGGGCCTGCTCGGCGTAGGTCAGCCGTAGCCCGAGCGCGGATCCGTCGCCGAGCAGCCGCTCGAACTGCGGCAGGTCTGCCGGCGTCGAGATGATCAGGATGTCCCGGATGCCGCCGAACATCAGCACCGACAGCGGGTAGTAGATCATCGGCTTGTCGTACACCGGCAGCAGCTGCTTGGAGACCGCTCCGGTGACCGGGTACAACCTGCTGCCCGAACCGCCTGCCAGCACTATGCCCTTCATCGCCAGCCAACCTACCGTGTGCCGCGCGAGTGAAACTCGGTCGCGTTCCCGAGGCGCGCGGCCCTACGCTGCCGGGCATGTTCCAGAAGCAGCTGTACGGCTGAGAGGCACCTCGCCCCGCCGCCCGGGCCACTGAGGCCCGAGGCACCGGCGGGGCTTTGTCATGCCCTGAAACCCGTACGAGCTCTGGAGAACCCTCGTGTCACACATCCTGATGGCCAGCGTCGGTGCGCACGGCCACGTCAATCCGAACCTGCCGGTGATCGCCGAGCTGGTCGAGCGAGGGCACCGCGTGTCCTACGCGATCCCGGCCTCCTTCGCCGAGGTGGTCGCCTCGACCGGCGCGACTCCGGTCGTCTACCGGACACAGCTGCCCGACGAGTCGGCGGGCGAGCAGTGGCCGACCGACCCGCTCGACGGGATGACGATCTTCTTCGAGGAGGCGACCCGGGTCCTGCCGCAGCTGGAGGCAGCGTTGGAGGACGACCGTCCGGACGCCGTGCTCTACGACATCACCGGCTACCCGGCCCGGGTGCTCGCGCATCGCTGGTCGGTGCCGTTGCTGCAGCTCTCGCCGTCGATGGTGGCGTGGCAGGGCTTCGAGGAGGACATGGCGGATGCGTTCGCGTTCCTCTCCGAGCCCGCCGGTCTCGCGTACCGCGCCCGGTTCGACGAATGGCTCGCCGAGCAGGGCGTCCCGCTGCGGTCCGATGAGTTCACCGGCCGCCCGCCGCGCTGCGCCGTCCTCATCCCGAAGGCGCTGCAGCCGAACGCGGACCGGGTCGACGACTCGGTCTACACGTTCGTCGGTCCCGCGCTGGACCGGCGCCCGCACCAGGGCGGCTGGCCGTCGGGTGACCGGCCGCTGCTGCTCGTCTCGCTCGGCTCGGCCTACACCGATCACCTCGACCTGTATCTGGCGTGCATCGAGGCGTTCCGGGACACCGAGTGGGACGTGGTGATGTCGATCGGGGTGCACGTGAACCCGGCCGACCTCGGTGAGCTGCCGCCGAACATCACCGTGCACCGCTGGGTACCGCAGCTCGCGGTGCTCGGACAGGCCTCGGCGTTCGTCACCCACGCGGGCATGGGTGGGTGTTCGGAGGGTCTCTACCAGGGCGTTCCGATGGTGGCGTTGCCGCAGGCGGTCGACCAGTTCGGCAACGCGGCCATGCTGGCGGAGCTCGGCGTCGGTGCGCAACTGGCGGAGCCGGTCACCGCCGACGCCCTGCGCGAGGCGGTGCTGTCGCTCGCCGCCTCACCGGAGGTGGCGGCCCGCCTCGCCGAGCTGCGCGCGGAGCTGCGTGCGGCCGGTGGCGCCTCGGCCGCCGCGGACATCGTCGAGCAGCTGCTCGCCTGACCCTCGTGAGTGGTACGGGCGCCCCGGGGCGCCCGTACCACTCACGAGCCGGAAATGTCGGTGGTTGCCTTTAGCGTGCTCGGCATGACGACGTTCGTGCTGGTTCCGGGTTTCTGGTTGGGTGCGTGGGCGTGGGACGAGGTGGCCGCGCCGTTGCGCGCCGCCGGGCACGACGTCCACCCGGTGACGCTGCCCGGTCTCGCCGAACGCGCCGGCGAGCCGGGTGTGACGCTCGAATCGCAGGTCGACGACCTGGTCGCCACGTTGGACGGCCTGCGCGATGTGGTGCTCGTCGGACACAGCGGCGCTGGCCCGGTCGTCGCGCCGGCCGCCGAGCGGGCCCGCGACCGGGTCGCCCAGCTGGTCTTCGTGGACACCGGGCCCCTGCCGGAGGGCATCTCGCACCTGGATTTCCTGCCGCCCGACCTGTGTTCCTGGGTGGAGCAGCGGATGGCGGAGAACGGCGGCGACTACCCGATGCCGGACCGCGCGACGCTCGGTCGACACGGTGCCAGCACCGACGGGCTGGACGACGACACGTTCGCCGAGGTGCATCGGCGCAGCACGCCCGAGCCCGGCGGCGCGGTCACCGGATCGGCGCGACGGGCCGAGCCCGACCCGTCGCTGCCGAAGACGGTCATCGCGTGCAGCTTCACCAGAGCGCAGGTCGTCGGCCTGATCGAAGCCGGTGTCCCCGGGTTCGCCGAGATGGGCGGATCGGAGTGGACATTCGTCGAGCTCCCGACCGGTCACTGGCCGATGTTCTCGGAGCCGGAGAAGCTGGCCGCCTTGTTGGCCGGAGTGGGGGCTGGGGCAAGCTGACAGCCATGACCGCAGAGACCACAGCCGTCACCGAGTGCACCCGGTGCGGCCAACCGTTGACGCTGATCTCCCCGGGCCGCGACGTCTGCGAGCGCTGCCGGCTCGGCCGGACCGCCGAAGCGGGTCAGGCGGCCGAAGTGGCCAAGGCGGCAGCGGCCGCCGAAGCCGAGGCGAAAGCCGCGATCGCGGGCGCCCGCCAGCCCTGCAAATCCTGCGGGCGCTCGGAGACCGACGCCGGGCACGTCCTCGGCGTCGCTGACGGCTACTGCCTCAGCTGCCGTGTGGAGGGCAAGCACCTGCAGCCCTGAGCTGGGCTAGCCCAGGTTGAGGACGTGCAGCGCGAAGAACTCGCAACCGTCGAGGTGATCCCGCACCGCTGCGCTGGCGACGTCCGGGTCGCGGGTGCGGAACGCCGCGATGAGCCGTTCGTTCGTGTCATCGCACCCGGAGAGTTCCTTGGGGTGCGTACCCAACCGTCGGTAGTGCGCTTCGAAGTGCGCCGTCACCCGGTGCTGCAACGGCACCACGGTGCTGGTCTCGATGTGGGAGACGCCGGGCACGATCAGCCCCCCGCGCAGCGCCGTGTACAGCTGGTTGACCTCCGTCGGGCTGAACCTGAGCGACGCGATGAGGTCCGCGTTGCGCTCCACCCGATCGAGGTGCTCGCTGCTCAACGACACGGCGGAGCGTCGCGCCAGCGCCGGTTCGATCCGCCGCAGCAGCTGGAAGATAGCGTGGATGTCCTGCTGGGTCAGCCCTTCGCGGCGCTCGCCGTCAGGCGACTGCCTTGCGACTGCGGCGACCCACGAGCCAGTGCCCCCGGTGATGCCCCAGGCGCGCGGGGACGTGAGTGGTCCCGGTGGGTCGGCAGTCGGCGAGTCCTTTGCCAACGGCGGGACGAGATAGAGGGTCATGCGCCTCCGATCTCAGCGCCGAAGAATGTCGATCAACCCGCCCGCAGCAGTACTTCGTGCATCAATTATATCTGACCGCTGGGATTCGACATGAGCGCCGCAGGCCTCCCCGGCCGGTTCGGCCACCGGGACCTGCGGCACCGTCCTCCCACTACCGGTAGTTCGTGAACTGTAGCGCGATGCCGAAGTCCTTACCCTTGAGCAGCGCAATGACGGACTGCAGGTCGTCCTTCTTCTTGCCCGACACCCGCAGCTGGTCACCCTGGATCTGCGCCTGAACGCCCTTGAGCTTCTCGTCCCGGATCGCCTTCGAGATCTCCTTGGCCTTGTCCGACGCGATGCCCTGCACGATCGTGCCGGTCACCTTGTGAATGCGCCCGGACGGCGTCGGGTCGCCCACCTCGAACGCCTTCAGTGAGATGTTGCGCTTGATCAACTTCTCCTTGAAGACCTCGACGGCGGCGCGGCACCGCTCCTCCGTCTCCGCCTCGATCGTGATCGCTTCCTCGCCGGACCAGCTCACCCCGGCGCCGGTGCCCCGGAAGTCGAACCGCTGCGAGAGCTCCTTGGACGCCTGGTTGAGGGCGTTGTCCACCTCCTGCCGGTCGACCTTGCTGACCACGTCGAATGAAGGATCTGCCACGTCTACGCCTCCGATCATCGAGCCCGGTGCGATCGCCTCTGACCGCTGTCGTATTATCTTCACTACGCGATCACCCCGGTGAAGCGCACCCCGGCAGATTGCCCGAGCGGCCAATGGGAGCGGACTGTAAATCCGTCGGCGAAAGCCTTCCTAGGTTCGAATCCTAGATCTGCCACCAGGGTCGGAACAGCCCCTGACCAGCACAAACTGGTCAGGGGCTGTTCTCGTTTCCATGATCACCACGGTGTGGTGGCTGATTTCCCGCGCGGATTCAGCTACCACACCGTGGTGATCATGTTCGAGGCTTCGGGCGGAGCCCGCGTGCCCGACCCGCGGCCGGGGACTACAGCGCCGGGCGTGCGAACAGCGCCGGTTCACGACCGGTACGCGCCCCGCAGGTACTGCACCGGATAGGGCGCGTCCGGCACCGGGAGGCCCAGCTCGTGGGCCGCGCGCACCGGCCAGGTCGGCTCACGCAGCGCGGCTCGGCCGAGGAGGACCGCGTCGGCCGCACCCTCGTCCAGGATTGCCTGGGCCTGGCTGGGTTCGGTGATCAGGCCGACCGCGGCGGTGCGCAGCCCGGTTTCGGCTCGGACCGCTCGTGCGAACGGCACCTGGTAGCCGGGGCCCACGGGAATCCGCTGGCCGGGGTCGTTGCCGCCGGAGCTCAGGTCGACGAGGTCCACCCCGTGGTCGGCCAGCAGGGCCGACAGGGCGACCGTGTCGTCCAGTGTCCAGCCTCCGTCGACCCAGTCGGTCGCGGACAGCCTGACGAACAGGGGCCTGATGTCGGGGATGGCAGCGCGGACCGCGTCGACGACCTCGATGAGCAGTCGCGCGCGGTTGCGGAACGAGCCGCCGTAGGAGTCCGTCCGGCCGTTGGACAGGGGAGAAAGGAACTCGTGGAGCAGGTAGCCATGTGCCGCGTGCACCTCGACCACCTCGAAACCCGCGTCCACCGCGCGCGACGCGGCAGCGGCGAAGGCCCGGACCGTTGCGTCGATGGCGGCCTGAGTCATGGCGATCGGACTGGTCAGGCCTGGGTACGGCGACGGCGAGGGCGCGAGCGGCGTCCAGCCGCCCGCGTCCGGGTCCACCGGAACCCCGCCGCGCCACGGCCGCGTGGTCGAGGCCTTGCGACCCGCGTGAGCCAGCTGCACCGCCGGGATGGCGCCCTGCGAGGCGAGGAAACCGGTGATGCGTTCCCATGCGGTCGCCTGGGCGTCGTTCCACAGCCCCGTGTCGTGCGGCGTGATCCGTCCTTCCGGGGTGACCGCGGTGGCCTCGGTCATCACGAGACCGAATCCGCCGGTCGCCCTCGCGCCCAGGTGGACGAGATGCCAGTCGGTGGGCACGCCGTCCCGCGCGTCGACGGAGTACTGGCACAGGGGAGCGAGCCAGGCCCGGTTGCGTACTCGCGTGCCGCGAACGGTGACGGGCTCGAAGATGCTGGTCACGGTGGAACCCGGTCAGGAAGGGTCGGGATGGGCGGCCGTGGCGCGGATCTCGACGAGCAGCCCGGGGCTGGCCAGCCCGCTCACTCCGATCAGTGACCAGGTCGGGTACGGAGGGGTGATCAGGCGCGCCTTGGCCTTGGCGAAGCCGGGCAGGTTCCGGTGGATGTCGACGTGGTAGCTGGTGACATCGACGAGGGCGGGCAGGTCGAGTCCCTCCAGGCGGAGGATCTCCTCGATGCGCGCGATGGCGATCTCGGTTTGTTCCTCGATGTCGTCGGGGATGGTGCCGTCGGCGCGACGGCCGATCGTGCCAGCGATGAAGAGCAGGCCGTGGGCGCGGACCGCGGCGGAGTAGCCGAAGTTGGCGAAGGCGGTGACGGTCGTGCCGAAGACCTCGGAGTCCTCGGGAACCTCGACGGTGTGGATGGTCATTGCACGGTTTCCTTTCGTGGTGACGGGGGTTCAGCTGCCCCAGCGGGACGAGCCGCAGGCATGCTCCATCCGGGTCCGGCCGTAGGCCTCGCGTTCACGGAGGAACTCACCGGGGATCGAGTAGCGGGGCGCGTTCTTCGGGTTCTTCGCGGCGTGCGCGACGATCGCGTCGGTGAGTGAACGGACCATGTCCAGCCTCGGGTACACCAAGTGCACGGCGTCGGCCTGCTCGTCGGTGAGCGCCTCGACGTGGTTCGCCCCCATCGGGCCGCCGAAGTCGAGTGCGACACCTTCGCGGACGAGCACGCACAGCGTGCCCCGGCGTTCCGCGATGCCCGGCGAGCTGTGCAGCGCGATCGCCTGCCACACCTGGTCGGCGTCCGATGTGGACACCCCTCGACCAGTCAGGAACTCGGCGGCGCGGTCGGCGCCCTCGACCTCGAACCGTTGGCGGTGCGGGCCGTCTGGGGCCACCCCGAGGTCGTGCATCGCGCATGCGGAGAACAGCAGGTCATCGTCGTAGTCGCTACCCCCGGACAGGCCGAGGCGACCGGCGACCAGCCGGGCGAACAGGTAGCTGCGGATGCTGTGGTTGAACACCGACGGCGTCTCCACCGGGTGGATCAGGTTCAGCACGGCTTCGGCGAGCGGTGTACCGGGCAGCGTGATCAGGTCGGCGGTCGCCTTTGGGGTAGGTCCGGTCATGTCTTCAGCTTGCCGAGTCAGCTCTGACCTGGCGATAGGCGAAATTGCCCCACTTCGTTAGAATATTGCCATGGCGGCTCATCGGATCGTGATCCTGGCCCTGGAGGGGGTCATGCCCCTGGATCTGGCGATCCCCGCGCAGATCTTCTCCGCTCGGCCGGAGACCCCGTACGAGACGACCGTGTGCACCGTCGGCGCGACCGTGCACACCACCGGAGGCTTCGCGGTGCTCGCCGATGTGGGCCTGGAGCAGGTGCGCACTGCCGACACCGTGATCGTGCCGGGGGCCGACCCGCCCTGCCGGCGGCCGGCGGCCATGATCGCCGCGTTGGCCGAGGCGCACGAGCGGGGCGCGCGGATGGTGTCGATCTGCACGGGAGCCTTCGCGCTGGCCGAAGCGGGCGTCCTGGACGGTCTGCGCGCCACCACCCACTGGCAGTACATCGAGGATTTCGCGCGCGACTACCCCTCGGTGTCCGTGGAGCGCGACGTGCTCTACGTCGACGAGGGTGAGGTACTCACCTCGGCCGGGGTGTGCTGCGGCATCGATCTGTGTCTGCACATCGTGCGCCGCGACCTCGGGGCGACGGTGGCCAACCGGATCGCTCGAGGTCTGGTCGCCGCCCCGCACCGCGAGGGCGGGCAGGCCCAGTACGTGCCCGCTCCCGTCTCGGTGGCGGGCGATGCGTCGCTGTCCGACACGCGCGAATGGGCCCTGCACCGCCTCGGCGAGCAGGTCACGCTGCGCGAGCTCGCCCGGCACGCGGGCGTCTCGCAGCGCACACTCATGCGCCGGTTCACCGAGGAGACCGGAACGACCCCGCTGCAGTGGCTGCTCGACGCGCGGCTGGGTCGGGCCCGGGAACTGCTGGAGACCACCGACCACTCGATGGACCGGGTCGCGCGTGACTGTGGGCTCGGTACGGCGGCCAACCTGCGGCTGCACTTCCGGCGAGTCCTGGACACCACGCCCACCGCCTACCGGCGCACCTTCGGCGGCTGACGCCACCGAGGACGGCCGACGGGTGCTGGTGGTCGGGCATCCGGGCGTGCACGGCACCGAGCTGTTCGGGGTGCGCGACATGTTCGAGATCGCCTCCCACCTAGCGGTGTCGCAGGGAGGGCCCGCCGCCTACCGGGTGGGGGTCGCCACCTCCGAGGGCATGCCCCTCGACCTCGGCCGGGGCCTGACCCTCGGCGGGGTGACGGCTCTGCGTGAGGGGACCGGCCGGATCGACACGCTCGCGGTCATCGGCGGGATGTCCGCGTGGGACGCCGCCCGCGACGCCGGCCTGATCGACGCGATCCGCGCGTCGGCGGGGCGCTCCCGGCGAGTGGTCTCGACCTGCTCCGGTGCGTTTCTGCTGGCCGAGGCGGGTCTGCTCGACGGACGGCGCGTGACGACGCACTGGGACTGTGCCCAGCGGCTGGCGGCCGAGTACCCGGCCCTCCGGGTGGAACCGGACTCGATCTACCTACGGGACGGCGACGTCTGGACCTCCGCGGGCGTGACCGCCGCGTTCGACCTCACCCTCGCGCTCGTGGAACACGACCTCGGGCCGGAGAGTGCGCTGGAGCTGGCCCGCCAGTTCGTCGTGTACCTGCGCCGCCGCACCACGCCTACCAACCGACGATCAACGCGGTGCGGCGGCCCGCGACCGGTGCGTCGTGAGACCGGTCCAGCGGCGGCGTGCCCGGAGTGAGACGTAGACCAGCGCGACCAGCACCGGGACCTCGATCAGCGGGCCGACCACACCGGCGAGGGCCTGGCCGGAGGTGACGCCGAAGGTGGCGATGGCGACGGCGATCGCCAGCTCGAAGTTGTTGCCCGCCGCGGTGAACGCCAGCGTCGCGGAACGCTCGTAGCCGAGCCCGACTACCCGGGCCAGTGCGAGCGAGCCGAACCACATGACGGCGAAGTAGACCAGCAGGGGCAGTGCGATCCGGGCGACGTCGAGAGGCCGTGCGGTGATCGCGTCGCCCTGCAGCGCGAACAGCACGATGATCGTGAACAGCAGGCCGTACAGGGCGAACGGTCCGATCGCGGGCAACAGCCGGGTCTCGTACCAGTCGCGGCCCTTGGTCCTCTCCCCGATGCGGCGGGTGAGGTAGCCGGCGAGCAGGGGGACACCGAGGAAGACCAGGACCGAGCGGGCGATCTGCCAGGCCGAGACGTCCAGGTCCGTGCGGGGCAGACCGAGCCACCCGGGCAGGACCGACAGGTAGAACCAGCCGAGCGCGGCGAACGCCACCACCTGGAACACCGAGTTCAGGGCCACCAGCACGGCGGCGGCCTCGCGGTCGCCGCACGCGAGGTCGTTCCAGATGATGACCATGGCGATGCAGCGGGCGAGCCCGACGATGATCAGGCCGGTGCGGTACTCGGGCAGGTCCGGCAGCATCAGCCAGGCGAGCGCGAACATCAACGCCGGGCCGACGAGCCAGTTGAGCACCAGCGACGTGATGAGCAGGCGCCGGTCGCCGGTCACGGTGTCCAGCCGGTCGTAGCGGACCTTCGCCAGCACCGGGTACATCATGACCAACAGACCGACCGCGATCGGCAGTGAGACGCCGTCGAGCGAGATCGCGTCCAGCGCGGTGCCCAGGCCGGGGACCAGGCGTCCGCAGGCCAGGCCGATCGCCATGGCGGCGAGGATCCACAGCGGCAGGAACCGGTCGAGCGTGGACAGCTTCGTCACGACCGCGGGGGCCGCGTCGGCCCGGTCGGGGCTCATCCGCCGACCGCCGCCACGTCCGGGACCAGGATCGCTGACAGCCGGCCCAGCGCATCGGGCTCGACCCGGTAGTAGACCCAGGTGCCTCGTCGTTCACCGGTGATGAGACCGGCCTCGCGCAGCACCTTGAGGTGATGGCTGATCGTCGGGCCGCTCAGCTCGAACACCCCGGTCAGGTCGCAGACGCAGGCCTCGCCGCCCGCGTGCGAGGCGATCAGCGACAGCAGTCGCAGGCGCACCGGGTCGCCCATCGCTTTGAACAGCCGCGCCAGCTCGACCGCCTGCTCACTCGACAGCGGCTCCCGCACCAGCGGGGAACAGCACCCCACGGCGTCGGTCGGCACCCGTTCTTGGTTTGACACCCATCTACCTTGACAGCTATCGAATCAACGCGCAAGATCTGTCTAGACAGCCATCGAAACAACAGGGAGTGAAGCAGTCATGTCACGTGTCCAGCTGGCCTTGCGTGTGTCCGACCTCGAAGGCTCGATCGCGTTCTACCGGTCGCTGTTCGGCATCGAACCCG
This sequence comes from Actinospineispora spinosispora DSM 44797, assembly GCF_000429025.1. GTDB lineage: Bacteria > Actinomycetota > Actinomycetes > Mycobacteriales > Pseudonocardiaceae > Pseudonocardia > Pseudonocardia spinosispora. The sequence goes on along the minus strand of NZ_KE386835.1, from coordinate 651,557 downwards.
CGAAGCTCCGCCCCGGTTACGCCAACTTCTCCGTCACCGAACCGGCGCTCAAGCTCGTCCTGATCGAGGGCGAGCCGGACCGGCCGACGGTGCTGGACCACCTCGGCGTCGAGGTCGAGACCAGCGGTGAGGTGGACGCCGCGACCGACCGGCTCTCCGAGCTGGGCCTGTTCACCCAGGTCGAGAACGACACCGCCTGCTGCTACGCCCTGCAGGAGAAGGTCTGGGTGCACGGCCCCGGCGCGGAGCCCTGGGAGGTCTACACGGTCAAGGCGGATGCACCCGAGGCGACCACCATCCACACCCTCGGTCAGGACGCGCGATAAGGCCACTCACGTGAGGTGTGTCGCGTGGCTCGTGGGGTAGTCGGTGTAGCCCTCGGCGCCGCCGCCGTAGAGGGTGTTCCGGTCGGCGTCGGCCAGTGGGTGGCCCCCGGCGAAGCGGGCGACGAGGTCGGGGTTGGCGATGAACGGCGCCCCGAAGGACACCGCGTCGGCGAGACCCCGCTCGACGATGTCGTTGCCGGAGTCCCTGGTGAAGCCCACGTTGGCGACGATCGTCCCGTCGTACAGCGAACGGTAGCGGGCGAACGAGGTCAGCCGCTCCGGCGCGGAGGCGGGCCCCATGATGTGTAGGTAGCCCAGCCCGGCCGAGGTGAGCCGGGCGATCAGCCGGTCGTAGTCGGCGAGGGTGTCCTCGTCGGCGGTGAAGGCGCTGCCGTTGGTCCAGTAGGGCGAGAGCTTCACTCCGATCCGCCCGCTGCTCCACACCTCGCCGACCGCCGCGATGACGTCGAACAGGAACCGGGCCCGCCGGTCCTGGCTGCCGCCGTAGGCGTCGGTCCGCTGGTTGAGCCGGGGGTTGAGGAACTGGGCGACCAGCTGGCTGCCCTGCGCGTGCAGCTCGATGCCGTCGAAACCGGCGCGGCGCGCGTTCGCGGCCGCCGCCCGGTAGTCCTCGATGGTCGCGGCGATCTCGTCCGCGCGGAACGCCCGGGGGGTGCCGGTGTCGGTCAGCCCGAGGGTGGGGATGAACGTCTTCTCGCCGGGGTTGACCGCGGACGGGCCGACCGGCTGACGACCGCCGAGATGGTCGGGGTGCGACACGGAGCCGACGTGGCCGAGCTGGGAGACGATCCGTCCGCCCGCGTCGTGCACGGCTCGGGTGACGGCGGTCCAGCCCGCTACCTGCGCCTCGCTGTAGATGCCGGGGACGTTCAGGTAGCCGATCGCCCGGTCACTCACCCAGGTGCCTTCGCTGACGATGAGTCCCGCACCGGCGCGCTGCGCGTAGTAGGCGGGGTGGAGCCGGGTCGGTGCGAGGTCGGTGTTCGCCGCCCGCGCCCGGGTCAGCGGAGCCATGACGACCCGGTTGGGCAGCTCAAGGTCGCCGAGCCGGACGGGGGTGAGCAGAGGTTGCTGCACGGTGGTCATGTGCGGTGCTCCTCAGTCCTGTTTCAGCGCGTGCAGGCCGGACAGCGGTCCGCCGAGCTGCATCAGGCGGCCGCCCTCGCGCAGCGGACCGAGGTCGATCGAGGCGAACCCGAACTCTTCGGCCAGTTCCCGGACGGTGGCCCTGGCGTCGGCGTCGTCGCCGGCGAGGAACAGCAGCTGACGGCCCGCTTCGTGGCGCGGATCGGCGGCGATGTAGCTGCCGTACAGGGTGTTGAAGGCCTTCACGACCCGCGCCCCGGGCAGGAGCGAGGCGATGTACTCGCTGCCGGTGAGATCACCGAGGTCCGCGATGACCGGATGGGGCGGCAGCGAGGTGAACTGGTTGGTCGCGTCGATGACGATGCGCCCGTCCCAGTCCGGCAGGTCGGCCACCGCGGCCGGGACCTGGGTCCAGTGCACGGCGAGCAGCACGACCTCGGCCCGCGCCGCCTCCAGCCGGGTTCCGGCGGTGGCCGGTGGACCGATCTCGGCGACGACGTCGCCCAGGGTCTCGGGCCCGCGACTGTTGCTGAGCACGACCTCGTGCCCGTGGCGAGCGGCGTGCCGGGCGACGGCGCGCGCGATGGTGCCCGCTCCGATGGTTCCGATCTTCATGGTTTTCCTCCGTGAGGTCCGAGTTGGTCAGGATGCGGGGCTGGTGAGCAGGACCGTTCCGGTCCTGCCCGGACGGCGGACGTGGGCGAGCGCGTCGAGGTAGTCGGCGAGGTCGTGGGTCCCGGCGACCGCGAACAGCTCCGGGTCGGTCTGGGCGAGGCGGCGGGCGAACGCGACGTCCTCGGCCCGCTCGGCCGGCTCGCGTCCCAGCCAGTGGCCCACCGACACGCCCCGCACGGTCAACCCGCGCGGCGTCAGCGCCAACGAGTCCAGCGCCGTCGTACCCGCGCCGAGCCGGCCGTAGGTGATCAACGTGCCGCCGTCGGCGAGCAGCGCGACCAGGTCGCCGGTCAGCTCGCCGCCCACCGCGTCGAGCACCGTCGGCGGTCCCTGTCCGCCCGCCGCGGCCCTGACCTGCTCGCGCCAGCCGTCCCACGACGTCGAGATGGCCGGAAGGGCGGGGAAGCGGTCGCGCAGCGCGGCCGCCCCGGCGTCGCTCCGGACCAGGTTGATCACCGGAAAGCCGTGGCGCAGCGCGGCGGAGCTGACCAGTGCGCCGATCGAGGAACCTGCCGCGGTCTGCAGCAGCGGGCGACCGGGAACGCCCGCGCCCGCGTCCCGAACCGCTCGCAGCAGCATCGTCAGGGTCAGCGGGTTGACCAGCATCAGCGCGGCCACCGAGTCGCTGACGTCGTCGGGGACCGGGACCACCAGGTCGGCCGGTGCCGTGACGTACTCGCTCCACGCCCCGGGCACGGGGAAGAACGCCACCCGCGTGCCCGGTGCGAGTCCGTCGGCGGCGGTGGCCTCGACGACGCCGTAACCCTCCAGGCCCGGCGAGCGCGGCGGGTCGAAAGTGGCACTGGGCAGGCCGGGGAAGCCCTCGATACCCGCGAGGTCGCCCGGGTGGACCGGTCGGGCGAGGACGCGGATCACCACCTGCCCCGGTGCCGGGGCGCCGGGCGGATCGGTGGTCTCCAGGCGCAGGACCCGCGACGGGTCGCCCTGACGGTCGCACACGATGGTGCGCATGGCGGTCACAGCCTTATTAATGTTGCTCGTCATTAATAGTATGATTACAGCCATCATCAAAAGATGGCAAGCCGGGAGTGGGACATGCCACGCATCACCCAGACGGAGAAGGCGCACAACCGCCAGCGGATCGTGGACGCCGCGAGCCGCCTGTTCCGTTGCCGAGGCATCGACGCGGTGGGCATCGCCGACCTGATGAAGGCCGCCGGGCTCACCCACGGCGGGTTCTACAACCACTTCGCGTCGAAGGACGCCCTGGTGACGGAGGTGTGTGACGCGGCGTTCGCGGACTCGCTCGGCCTACTGGCCGACCTGCTCTGTCAGGACGCCGAGGGCGAGCCCCTGGCGCGGGTCGTGGACGACTACCTGTCTCCCGCCCACCGGGACGCCGTCGACGGCGGCTGTCCCTCGGCGTCCCTCGTGGGCGGTGTCCGTATCCAGAGCGATCAGGTCCAGGCCGCCTACGCGCGGGGCGTGGAGGGCTATCTGACCGGTTTCGCCGACCAGATCACCCGGGATGCGGCGCGGAACGGGCAGGACCTCGACCCCGCCGAAGCCCGGCATCAGGCCGTCCGGCTGTTCAGCGAACTGGTCGGCGCGATGGTGCTGTCCCGCGCCGTGCGCCGGGTCGAGCCCACGCTCTCCGACGAGTTCCTCCGCCTGGCCGAGTACACCCGCACAGCGGCGCGGGCCTGACTGTGTCGCCTCGCAGAGCGTCGCGACATGAAGCTCTGCGAAGCCGGGCTCAGCGGGGCCTCTGCGCGAGGGCGGTCTGGGCGGGCGGGGCGCCTGCCCAGCTGGTCAGGGCTGCGGTCAGGCCGGCCGGGGTCGTGTCGTCGGTCGCCCAGGCGATGACGCCGTCGGGGCGGACCAGCACTCCTGCCGGTTCCGTGCTGGTGTCGGTCACACAGGTCACCCGGTCCGCCCAGGGCGAGGCGATATGGGTGAACGTGGCGCCGGGGGTGCGGTCCAGCAGCAGGAACCCACCTGCGTGGCCGTGGTCGGCCAGGCGGGAGCCGTCGCGTAGCCACAGGTCGGGGACGTAGCGGCCGACCAGGGGATGGTTGCCGGGCAGGTCGATGCGCTGCGCCACGCCGGAGATCTGCTTGACCGCGTACGTCGTGCCGTTCCGGGTGCTCAGCAGGTCGGCGACGACCGCCCGCAGCGCAGCGGACTTGGCGTCACCGCGCAGTACCCCGATCTGCGCCCTCGTCCAGTCCAGCACCCAGGCGCCGAGGGGGCGGCGCTCGGCGTCGTAGGTGTCGAGCAGCCCTTCGGCGGCCCGCCCGGTGACGACGGCGCCGAGCTTCCAGCCGAGGTTCATCGCGTCGCCGAACCCGAGGTTCAGCCCCTGACCGCCGAACGGCGGGTGCACGTGCGCGGCGTCGCCGCCCAGCAGGACTCGCCCGGACCGGTAGGTCGCCGCCTGGCGGCAGTTGTCGGACCAGCGGGTCGCGGGCCCGCGCAGCGCGGTCAGCGTGACGTCGGTCCCCGAGACCCTGCGCAGGCTGGCCTGCAACGCGTCGAGGGTGACCGGCGCGGAGCGGTCCGAGGGGCCGCCGTCGAACTCCGCGGTGACCACCCGGCCCGGGCCGGGGCCACAGCGGTACGTCCCGAGGGGAGACCACGACCACCCGTCCGCGAGCTTCTCCGGGTCGGCGATGTCGACGACCGCCAGGTACCCGGTCAGCTCGGGATCGGTGCCGGGGAAGTCGATGCCGGCCAGCCGTCGCACGGCGCTGTGCCCGCCGTCGCATCCGACGACCCATCCGGTGCGTACCGAGCCCTGGGTGGTGCCGACGAGCACGTCGTCGCCGGTGTCCTCCAGCGCGGTGACCTCCACCCCGCGACGCACGGTCACGCCCAGTCGCGCGACGTGCTCGGCCAGCAGCGCCTCCAGGTCGGGCTGCGGCACCATCCGGGCGCCGTCGACCGAGGTGTGCGCCGCGAGGTCGGGGTCGGCCCAGTCCACGAGGTCGGCGTCGAGGGTCATGCCGGCGAAGTGCCCGGTGAACCGTGCTCCCGATCCGGGCGCGAACGGCCCCACCCGCTCCAGCGCCCGTCGCTGTACCTGTTCGGCCGCGGCCAGCAGCCCCCTCCGGTCGAGCGCCTCGGCAGTCGGCACGTTGATCGACATCGCCTTGACCGACATGTCCGGCTCGGTCCGTCGCTCGACGATCTGCACCGTCGCGCCGGCCAGCGCCAGCTCAGCGGCGAGCGCGAGGCCCACCGGTCCGGCGCCGACCACGGTCACGTCCACATCAGTCATCACGAACACCGTTCTATCTACGAACAGCGTTCGTGTCAAGCTAAGGTGACGGGGTGAATCCGAGAGAGCGGCGCGCGGCGCGCCACCGGCCGTCGACCTCCGAGAGTGATGTCAGGCCGCGGCGCCGCACGACTCCGATCACTCCCGCGCAGGTCATCGACGTCGCTCTCGGTCTCGTCGCGGGGCAGGGGTACGAGGCGCTGACCATGCGCAGGCTGGCCGACGCGCTCGACACCGGACCCGCGTCGCTGTACGCCCACGTGGTCAACAAGGCCGACCTCGACGAGCTGCTGATCGGGCGGCTGTGTGCCGAGCTCGTACTGCCCGAGCCCGAGCCCGCCGCCTGGCGGGAGCAGGTTCGCGACGTGTGTACCCAGCTGCGTGACCGGTATCTGGCCTACCCCGGGATCTCCCGCGCGGCGCTCGCCATGGCGCCCACCGACCTGGAGGTCCTGCGGGTCAACGAGGGGCTGCTGGCCATCATGCTGGCCGGCGGGGTCACGCCCCGGAGTGCCGCGTGGGCGATCGACGCGCTCCTGCTGTACGTGGCGGCGTACTGCCTCGAGGTGTCGATCGCGCGCCAGAGGTCGACCGGTGACGACGACGCGTGGGTGCACGACCGCGCTGAGCTGCTCCGTCGATTCGCCGCTCTACCTGCCGAAACGTTCCCGCACACGACCCGCAACGCCGCCGACCTCACGGCGGGCGAGGGGCACGAGCGGTTCGAGTTCACGCTCGCGCTGATGACCGACGGGCTCTAGCCGACGGCTGTGGCGGGTCACAACGGGAGGGTGGCCCAACTGTGCGGTGGGCCTAACCCGCGGGGCCGTTCGGGGGGACACAGCTGTGATCAGAATTAAACTAGAATTTAGCGGATATATCTTCTAGCGACAGAGTAAATCGTCGCATGGAATTGAGGTCCCGCACATGAGTCGGGCACACAGTATGGAGGCGACCGGCGAAAAGCGGGCAGCCGTGACGCCGAAGATCAGTAAGGGATTGCGCTCTCTGCAAGGAGCGGCGAGCCGGCCGCTGCAGCAAGCGGGGGAGATGTTCCAGCTTCTCCTCGAGGTCGTCGTCAGCGCGGTCACCAAGCCGACCGGCTACTGGGGCGACGTACGCGAGCAGATGTTCGACATCCTCAAGCTCTGCTGGCTGCCGATGATCATTTCGACCACCGCGTTCGGGTTCGGCGCGCCCGGTCTGCAGGGTGGCAACATCTTCCTGCTGTTCGGCATGCCTGAGCGGCTGGGCTCGTTCTTCCTGATGGCGAGCGTGCGCGAGTTCGCGCCGTGGATCAACGCCATGGTCGTGGCCGGCGTGATGGGTACCGCGATCGCGGCGGACCTGGGCGCCCGGCGGATCCGCGAGGAGTTCGACGCCATGGAGGTCCTCGGCGTCGACCCGGTCCGGTCGATCATTCTTCCGCGCGTCATCGCGCTGACGATCATGACCGGTCTGATGGACGTCGTGGCGCTGTCGTTCGGCGTGTTCGGTGGCCTGTTGGCGTCCTGGGAACTTGACGCCAACCCCAGCGCCTATTTCGGCAATTTCTGGAACAACGCGACCACGACGGACATGTGGTGCAGCGTCGTCAAAACAGCATTGTTCGGCGTCATTATCGGCGTTGTCTGCTGCTACAAGGGCTATCGCGCCGAGGGTGGTCCGATCGGTGTGGGTCGAGCGGTGAACCAGGCCGTGGTCGTCGCATTCGCCGGTATCTGGATGTTCAACTTCGCGTTCACGGCCCTGATGCTGGGCCTGAACCCCGACATGCAGGTCTACCGGTAGAGGGGCTGAATTCATGACGGTCACAGACGAAGGCCCCAAGACACCGGGCCCGGACAACAAGGCAGCCGCTCCCAAGACGGTCAACACGTCGAACGGAATCGACGGCATCAAGAGCGTCCTGGCCTCGGTCGGTGAGATCGCGCGCTTCTCCGGCAGCGTGATCCGCACCCTGCCGATCGTGCGCAAGTACAGCACCGAGGTCCTGCACCAGGCAGGCGTCCTGATCCTGTCCAGCGGCCTGATCATCTGGGTCATGCAGTTCGTCATCGGACTGCAGTGCGGCACGGAGGCGGCGTACACGCTCAAGCAGATCGGCGCGCCGATCTACTCGGGTGTGTTCAACGCCTGGTGCGGCATCCGGGAGATGGCCCCGTACATGTGGGGCTACATCTTCGCCGCGAAGGTCGGCTGCGGCATGGTCGCGGAGATCGGCTCGATGCGGATCTCCGACGAGGTCGACGCACTGGAGGTCATGGGCGTCGAGTCCAAGCCCTACCTGATCGGCACTCGCGTGCTCGCGGTGTGGATCGCCATGCCGTTCCTCTACACGGTCGGCCTCGGCGTCATGTACACCGCCGAGTACCTGATCACCGTGGTGAACCTCGGCGGCGTGTCCTCGGGTGGTTACCTGTACATCTTCTGGCTCTTCCAGAACCCGTTGGACTTCCTCTACTCGATGATCAAGATCATGTCGATGGGTACGGTCATCACGTTCGTCGGCTGCTACTACGGCTATACGGCCCGGGGCGGCTCGGTCGGGGTGGGGCGAAATACCGCGAAATCGATGATGCTCAACATGGTGTTGATCCACATCATCGGTGTGCTCGGGACCCAGCTGTTCTGGGGTCTGTCGCCGAATGCGCCGATCGCCAACTGAACACGGCCCCTGCCCGGCGCGAGCCGGGCAGCCTTCTCGGCCGGAGGCGTCTCCGGCGACTGTGCACACCTTCGTGCTGCGTCGCACATGTTCGGACATGTGCGACGCAGCACGAACGCATGCAAAGTGGGCACCGCTGGTTGCCGACTAGCTGAACAGGGCGCCGATCCGCTCGGCGGCGAGCTGGCCGCTGCGCACCGCGCCCTCGACCCAGGGCGCGGTCATGTGGTCACCCGCCAGGTCGATCCGCCCGGCCGGTAGCTGTGTCCGGGCCGAGGCGAGCCGGCGGATCGAGCCGGGTCCGAAGGTCGGCGTGTACGGATGATGGCGCATCACGACCCGCTCGGTGACCTGGCCGACCAGCTCGGGATGCAGCTTCTCGGCCTCGGTCTGCAACCGGTCGGCGAGCTCGGCGTCGTCGAGCCGCTCCGCTCCCGCCGACGGGGACGCGGTGACCAGCAGCAGCCCGCCCCGCTCCGCCCATGTGTTGGCGTAGTAGATGCCACCGAGGACACCGCCGTTGACCTCGGGTTCGGTGACGACCTCCATGCCCACCGGCTTTCCGCCCGCGTTCATCCAGACCCGGCCCTGGGTGCGCAGGTAGACGTAGTCGATGCGGGAGTAGCCCATGGACGTGAGGTGCGCGCGCACGGCGTCAGGTGCGTGCGGCCACAGTCGCGCGGCCTCGTCGGCCGGGACGGCGAGGATGCACGCGCCCGCGCGCACCGGTTCCGCTCCTTCGAGGTGGACCGTGACGCCCTCGGCGGTCTCCTCGATCCGCTCGACCGTCGTGCCGGTGCGGACCTCCAGCTCCGACGCGATCGCGTCCGTCAGCCTGCCGATGCCGCCGCGAACCTCGCGCAGCTCGCCCTTGTACATGTGCAGCTGCATGGCGAGCATGGCGAACGAGAGCCGGTCGGTCGGGGTGCCCCAGAGGAACTCGTGGGGTCCGGCGGTGAAGTAGGTCGCGGCGCGCCGGGTCAGCCCCGCCGAGGCCGAGCGGGTGTCGAGCCGGGCGAGCGTGGTCAGGTCGCCGAGGTCGGCTGGTCGGGTGAGCAGTGCGGGCGCCGCGGCACGCAGGATCGACAGGCGGTCTTTCCAGGTCAGCGCCCCGAACCGGAGCGGCCCGGTCAGCGAGCCGTAGTCGACGTGTTCCCAGCCGCCGTGGTGGCGGACCGCGCAGCCGAACCCGGTCTCCGTGGCGACCACGTCGTCGGCGAGCCCGACCTCGTCGAGCAGCCCGAGCATCGCGCGATAGCCGTGCGTGTGGAAGATGCCGCCGTGTTCGAGGTACACGCCCGGTCGTCGCTCGGTCTGGATCCGCCCGCCGACGTGCGCGTCGCGTTCGAGTATCAGCGTGGACAGACCCCGCGCGGCCAGCCGCCGCGCGGCGCTCAGGCCCGCGATTCCCGCGCCCACCACCACGACGTCGACGTCCCCGGGAGCCGTGTTCATGACAGAACAACCTACGAGGCCCTGACCTCGGTCGCGCCTGCCATGGGGGCGGTATTTCCCTCCCGATGGGAGGGCACGCTCACGCCGGGAGGACGTCCGCGTACACGAAGCCGTCGCGGTCGGTGATGTCGCCGACCCGGACGTCCAGCGGGTGAGCGAAGTCCGGGCCGTCGACGACGAACGTGTGGAACTCCCCGTTCTCGCCACACGGATCGACACCCGGCGGGAGGCCGTCCACCAGCGTCCGGTCGTACCAGCGCCCGGCCAGCTCGCGCGGCGCCTGCCTCGGATCGACGCAGGTGATGACCGCCCGGATGCCACTGCGCAGCACCTGGCCGGCCAGCTCGGTGGTCGGCCGTTCCCACAGCGGGAAGACCGCGGTCAGACCGGTGCCGGCCAGCGACTGCTCACGGTAGGCACGGATGTCCGCGAGGTACAGGTCCCCGAACGCCAGCAGTCGCGCGCCGGAGTCCTTGGCCGCCGCGAGCGCCGGGGACATGCGTTGTTCGTAGACCTCGTTCGGGCACGGCCACGGCAGCTCGACCAGATGCAGCGGCAGCCCGAGCGCGTCGGCCTGCGCCTCCACCAGCGCGCGGCGCACCCCGTGCATGGCGACGCGGTCCGCCTCGACGTCGAGCGTCGTGACCAGACCGGTCACCTCGCGGTCACCCGAGGCGCGCAGCTCGTGCAGCGCCAGCGCGCTGTCCTTGCCGCTCGACCAGCTCAACCAGGCCTGCTCCACGCGTCACTCCGTCCCCGCGAGCGCGCCGAGGAGCAGCGCCTGCGCGGCGGCGTAGGTGAGCAGCACGAACGCCTCACCGGCGCGGCGTCCCGCCGAACCCGGCGACAGTCGTCCGCTGAGCATGATCGCGCTGTCCGAGGCGAAGAACAGGGCCGCGCCCGCCCTGGCCGGGCCGCCCGCGTCGATGCCGAGCGACACCATCGCGGCGAGCGTCAGCCCGTAGCCGACGAGCACGGGGTCCGGTCCGTCCTGGCCTGCCGAGTCGACCGCCGCGAGGCCCAGCAGTACGGCGAGCACCGGGACGGCGACGCGGGGCCGCACCCGTGCCCCGGCTCCGGCGAGCAGCGCGGAGTAGCCGATCTGCTGGACCGTGAAGCCCGCCGCGCCCAGCCGCAGGAACCGGTGGGCGTCGGTCTGCCCGGCGACCAGGCAGCGCTCGTCGTAGCGCAACATGAACCAGTCGCCGACCGTGGCGCCGGCGCCCGCGACAACCAGAGCGCTCCGGCGGCGTCGAGACCGAGCCAGCGCACCGGCCAGCAGCGACGGCACGATGATCGGCTTGCTGAACCGCTGCCGGTCGTGACGATGGGTGGCGCCCGCGATGACCGCCGCCGCGGTCAGTGCTCCGGTGAGGAGAAGCTCCGTGCGCCGTGACGTCATCGGTCTCAGCGTACTCGGCCTGACTTATCGCGATAAGTACTGTTATGCTGTTCGGGTGATCGGATACCGGGAGATCGCGGACTCGCTCCGGGCACGGATCCGCGCGGGCGAGTTCCCCGTCGGCGCGAGGCTTCCCGGCATCAGTGCGCTTCAGGCCGAGTACGGCGACTCGGCGCTCAACACCGTCCGGGCGGCTCAGCAGGTACTGGTCAAGGAGGGCATGCTGGCCACCAGGCGTGGCGTCGGTGCCTTCGTGACCAGGGTCGATCCGGTCGAGGACGTCGATGTCCTCGGCACGCTCCGGCAGGCGGGCGCCGCGCTCGGGCTGGCGATCGCCGCGTTGGAGGCCTCCGGTGTTCAGCCGGCGGCGGTGGTCGCGCCTGGCGACCAGGACGAGCCCGAGCCGGAGGCGGGCCTGACCACGCGCCGGGGTCAGATTCTCGCCGCCGCGTGCCGGGTGATCGCCCGGTACGGGGTGCGCGGGCTGCGCATCGAGGCGGTAGCCGAGGAGGCCGGGGTCTCCACGGCACTGATCTACCACCACTTCGGTGACCGATCCGGGCTGGTCACCCACGCGATGATGGACATCAACGAGCGGCTGGCCACCCGGTCGGAGTCGCCGGCCGGCGGCACCGGCAGGCAGCGGCTGATGCGCCGGATGGTCAACGAGTTCAGCGACGAGGGCCGGACGAGGGAGAACTCGGCGGTCTGGGGCGAGATTCGAGGGGCCGCCGTCTTCGACGAGAAACTGCGCCCCACCAGCCGCGACGCGACCGAGCACTGGGTGGGTCAGCTCGCCGAACTCATCGCGCAGGGGCGGGCCGACGGCAGCCTCGCCCGCGAGGTCGACCCCCGGGATGTGGCGACCAGGCTGACCGCGATGGTCGAGGGACTCAGTAACCGGTGGCTGGCCGGGCTCATGACCACCGAGGAGGCGCACCGCCACATCGCCGCGACCGTGTCCGTCGAGCTGGACTGAAACGGAGTATTGACTGAAATTTTAGTTAGTGCCTACACTCCTGAGGTCCCAACGCCGGGAGAGACCGAGGTAGGCCATGCTCGAGCGACCTCACAGCACCCCTGACCGGTTCGGCACGGTGGAGCAGGCCGGAGTCGAGTTCATCCCGGACGGCGAGCGCGAGTCGGGCCCGCGCAACCTGTTCACCGTCTTCTTCAGCGCGAACCTCGCGTTCGGTGTCATCCTGTTCGGCTGGCTGCCGGTCACCTACGGGCTGAGCTTCGTCGACGCGGTCAGCTCCAGCCTGGTCGGCATCACGATCGGCGTGCTGCTGGTGGCGCCGCTCGGGCTCATCGGGCCGCGAACCGGTACCAGCACCCCGGTGTCGAGCGGTGCGCACTTCGGTGTCACCGGGCGGCTCGTCGGGTCGAGCCTGTCGCTCATGTTCGCGCTCGCCTACGCCGCCGTCGCGGTCTGGATCTCCGGGGACGCGCTGGTCGCTGTCGGTCATCGGCTGCTCGGGCTGTCCTCGGGTGAGGGCGTGCGGGCCGTCGCGTACGGCCTCATCGTCATCGAGATCGTCGTCGTGGCGCTGTACGGGCACGGGACGGTCGTGGCGATGCAGCGTTTTGTCCTGCCCGTCGTCGGCGCGATCCTGCTGCTCGGCGTGTTCGCGTTCGCATCCGGATTCCGGGCGGTCCCGGAAGGCACCGGCCACTACCTGCTGGGCGGGTTCTGGTCGACCTGGGTGTTCGCCGTCGTCATGGGCATCGGCGGCCCGCTGTCCTACGCCGTGGCGATGGGGGACTACTGCAGGCGGGTCAGCCGCCGCCACGGCGACCGGCGGACCCTGCTCGCCTGCGGCGGAGGGCTGTTCCTCGGACTGTCGTCGACCTCGGTGTTCGGGTCGTTCACCGCGACCGCGTTCGGCGGCCTCACCGGCTCCTACGTGGAGAACCTGGTGACGGTCGCGCCCACCTGGTACGTGCTGCCGATCCTGGTGATCGCGCTGGCCGGGGGACTGGGGCAGGGCGTGATGAACGTGTACTCCAGCGGGCTCGACCTCACCGCCTTCATCCCCCGGCTGCGCCGCGTGCACACCACCCTGATCACCTCGGTCGCCGCGCTCGCGCTCGTGTATCTGGGCGCCGTCGCCACCGCCGCGGTCGACTCGATCACCGCGATGACGGTGGTGCTCAACGCGTTCACCGGGCCCTGGGTGGTCATCGTGCTGATCGGGTTCCTGCGTACCCGTCACCACGGCTACGACCCTGCTGACCTGCAGGTCTTCAACGAGCGGCGGCGGGGTGGCCGGTACTGGTTCACCGGCGGCTGGAACCTGCGCGCGATCGTCCCGTTCTTCCTCGGCTCCGGCTTCGGGCTGCTCGCGGTGGACAGCACGCTCTATCGGGGACCCCTCGCCGGGCTCGCCGGCGGGATCGACCTGTCGGTGTCCGGCTCGCTGATCATCGCCGCCGTCGGCTATCTCGTCGCCATCCGGCTGTGGCCGGAACACACTGTCATCGGGCAAGGAGTACGCACATGAGGACCATCACCAACCTGAACCCGCCCGAGTCGCTCGCGCGCGGCTCGCGGTCGCGGAGGGCGCCGTTGCGGGTCGGGCTCGTCCAGCACCGCTGGGACGCCGACGTCGATGCTCTCGAAGAACGGCTGACCGAGGCCGTCGGCGCCGCGGCGCGCGAGGGCGCGGCCGCGGTGTTCCTGCCCGAGCTGACCCTGTCGCGCTACCCGGCGTCGGTACGGGGCGGCTCCGAGGCGTGGCGCGGCGCGGAGGATCTGCACTCCGGACGGACGTACGCGTTCGCCGCCCGCGCGGCCAAGCAGCACGGGGTCCTCGTGCATGTCTCGCTCTACGAACGGGCCGACGCGGGCGACGGCCTCGGGCTCAATACGGCGATCCTCGTCGGCGCGGACGGTGAGCTGATCGGACGGACCAGGAAGCTGCACATCCCGGTCAGCCCCGGCTACCACGAGGACACCTACTTCCGTCCCGGGGACGCCGCCGACCCGTACCCGGTCTACCGCCCCTCGGCGCTCGACGGCACCGCGATCGGCCTGCCGACCTGCTGGGACGAGTGGTTCCCCGAGGTCGCGCGCAGCTACTCGCTCGCGGGCGCCGAGGTGCTCGTCTACCCGACCGCGATCGGTTCCGAGCCCACCTTCCCCGCGTTCGACACGCAGCCGCTGTGGCAGCAGGTGATCGTCGCCAACGGGATCACCTCGGGGACCTTCATGGTCGTGCCCAACCGCACGGGCGACGAGGGCGACCTGACGTTCTACGGTTCGTCGTTCATCTCCGACCCGTACGGCCGGGTCCTGGTAGCCGCCCCGCGCGACGAGGAGGCGGTGCTGGTTGCCGACCTGGACCTGGACGCACGCAAGGACTGGCTCGACCTGTTCCCGTTCCTCACCACCCGGCGCCCGGACACCTACGGTTCGCTGACCGAGCCGGTGGACGTCGAGCGTCCGTACGGACGGCAGCCGTCATGACCTGGCGCATGCCCGCCGAGACCGAGCTGCAGGACCGCGTGTGGATGGCGTTCCCCACCTCGGGCTACACACTCGGGGAGACGGCCGCCGAGGCCGAGGAGGCGTACCGGGCGTGGAGCGCGGTGGCGCTCGCCGTCGCGGAGTTCGAGCCGGTCACCATGCTCGCCGACCCGGCTGACCTGGCGGTGGCGCGCCGCTGGGTCGGCACCGCCGTCGAGCTGGTCGAGCATCCGCTGGACGACGCGTGGATGCGCGACATCGGCCCGAGCTTCGTCGTCGGCGAGGACGGCGGGCTCGGCGCGGTCGACTGGCGGTTCAACGGCTGGGGGCAGCAGGACTGGGCCCGCTGGGATCTCGACGCGCTCGTCGGGGCGTCGGTCACGAAGCTGGCCGACGCCGAGCTGGTGGCGTCCGACCTGGTCAACGAGGGTGGCGGAATCCAGGTCGACGGGCTCGGCACGGTCCTGCTGACCGAGACCGTGCAGCTCGACCCGTACCGCAACCCCGGGCTGTCGAAGGCACAGGTCGAGGCCGAGCTGGCACGCACGATCGGCGCGACCAACCCGATCTGGCTGCCCCGGGGCCTGGCCAGGGACGCCGAGCGCTTCGGCACCCGCGGCCACGTGGACATCGTCGCGGCGATTCCCGCACCGGGGACGCTGCTCGTGCACACCCAGCGCGACCCGGCGCACCCGGACCACGAGATCTGCGGTCGTGTCCGGGACACGCTCGCGGCGTCCCGGGACAGTGCGGGCAAGCCCTGGACTCTCGTCGACCTGCCCGCGCCGAGCGTGCTGCGCGACGAGGAGGGCTGGGTCGACTACAGTTACGTCAACCACCTGGTCGTCAACGGGGGCGTGATCGCCTGTTCCTTCGACGATCCGGTGGACGCCGAGGCGGCCGAGGTCCTGGCCGAGGTGTATCCGGGCCGCGAGGTCGTGACGGTCGACGCGCGCCCGATCTTCGCCCAGGGCGGCGGTATCCACTGCATCACCCAGCAGCAACCCCGGGCGAGGTGAGCAGTGCGCTACGTCAACGGACGGCTGTTCACCTGCGACGACGGGCAGCCGTGGGCGCAGGCTCTCGTCGTCGAGGGCGACCGCATCGGGTACGTCGGCTCGACGGCGGGCGCGCGGGAGTACGCCCCGGCCGCCGCCGAGGTCGACCTCGGCGGCGCGACCGTGCTGCCCGGGTTCGTCGACGGCCATGCGCACCTGCTGATGACGGGTGAAGCGCAGCTGCGTGCCCATCTGACCGACGCAGGCGACCTCGGTGAGATTCAGCGCAGGCTGCGCGCCTGGGCGAAGGAGAACCCCGACGCGCCCCGCGTGCTCGGCCGGGGCTGGCTGTACGACGCGGTTCCGGACGGGACACCGTCCCGGCACATGCTCGACGACGTCGCCCCCGACCGGCCGGTCTACCTCGATGCGAACGACTACCACTCCGCCTGGGTCAACACCGCCGCGCTGGCCGAGCTGGGCATCACCTCGGCCACCCCCGACCCGGTCGGTGGCCGGATCGCGCGGGACCCGCTGACCGGCGAACCGACCGGGCACCTGATCGAGACCGCCGCGCTGGAGATCGTGTGGCCGTTCCTGGACTCCGTCCGGAGCGATACCGACGCCGACCGCGCTCTCGCCGCCGCCGTCGACGCCTTCCTCACGGCCGGTGTCACCGGTGCGGTCGACATGGCACTCGACGAAGCCGGACTGGCGGCGATGGTGCGGGCCGGTGACCTCGGCCTGCGGGTCGCGGCGCACTGGCTGATCCAACGCGGCGGCGACGCACTCGCGCAGGTCCGTAGGGCGGCCGAGCTCGCGGCCGAGCACCGCTCGCCGTGGCTGCGGGTCACCGGGGTCAAGTTCATCGTGGACGGGGTCATCGACGGCTGCACCGCGAGCATGACCGCGCCGTACGCCGACGGTTCGAACGCCGACCCGATCTGGGACCTCGACGCGCTCGCGCCCGCGGTGGCCGCCGCCGACGCCGCCGGGCTGCAGGTCGCGCTGCACGCGATCGGTGACCAGGCGGTCCGCATCGCGCTCGACGCTCTCGAATACGCCGCCGGGGTCAACGGCCCGAAACCCAGGCGTCATCGCATCGAGCACCTCGAGTACGTCGACGAAGCCGACGTGCCCCGGCTCGCCGAGCTGGGGGTCACCGCCTCGATGCAACCGGTCCACGCCGATCCGGCGATCCGGCCCAACTGGGCGGCGATGCTCGGCGACGCACGGGCTGAGCGGGGTTTCGCCTGGCCGGAGATGACCCGGGCGGGTGCGCGCCTGGCGTTCGGCACCGACGCGCCGACCGCGCCGCACGCCGCGCTGCCGAACATGTTCATCGCAGGCACCCGCCGATCCGCGCTGTCGCCCGACCTGCCCGCCCTGCAGCCGCACCTCGCGCTGCCGGTCGCGCAGGCGATCATCCACGGCACGGCCGACTCCGCATGGGCCTGCCGCGCCGAGGCGCACCAGGGCCGGCTGCGCGCCGGGCTGCTCGCGGACTTCGTGGTGCTGGACCGCGACCCGTTCGCCGACCCGAACACCCTCCTGCGCACCACCGTGACCAGCACGGTCGTAGGTGGCCGCACGCCCCGCGGCTGACGAACGCCCAGCCCACGACCCGTGAGTGGCAAGTGGTCTCAGAGGACCACTCGCCACTCACGGGGTCCGAGGCCCGCAAACGAGTGATCCTTTTGCGCGGCGGCGGTCGAGTGGCGGTGGTTGCATACGGTATGAGCCTGGAGCGATCACACGACGAGACGGTCAGGGCAGAGGAAGGGAGACTGCGCCGCAACCTCGGCGTCGTCAGCCTGACCGCCATCGGGTTCTCCAACATCGTCGGATCCGGCTGGTTGTTCTCCGCGATGTACGCGGGGCAGATCGCCGGACCGGCCGCGCTGCTGGCCTGGGTCGGCGCCGGCCTGCTGTGCGCGCTCATCGCCATGGTCCTGGTGGAGCTGGGCGCGTCCAGACCGGAGGGCGGCGGCACGGTACGTTGGCCGCTCTACGCCAACGGCCGTCTCGTCGGTTCGATCGTCGGCTGGTCGACGCTGCTGGCGGTCGGCTCGAACACCGCGGAGATCATGGCGATCCTGCAGTACGCGGCGCACTATCTGCCGTGGCTGCTGCACGGCAAGCTTCTGAGCTGGTACGGCGTGCTGTGCGGGGTCGTGCTCGGCGTCCTGCTGACCACGCTCAACTGGTACGGGGTGCAGCTGTTCGGGCGGGTCAACAACCTGATCACGATCTTCAAGATCGGGGTGCCGCTGCTCACCGTCGTCGCGCTGCTGGCGTCCGGTTCCCACGCCGGTCGGCTCACCGACCACGGCGGGTTCGCGCCCTACGGCTACGCGGCGGTGCTGGCCGCGCTGTCCGGCGGCGGGATCATCTACGCGGTCAGCGGCTACCAGGCGCCGGTCGACTTCTCCGGCGAGGCGATCAACCCGCGACGCACGGTGCCGCTGTCGGTCCTGCTGAGCATCGGCCTAGCGGTGCTGACCTACATCGGGCTGCAGGCGGCGTTCCTGTTCACCGTCCCGGACAGCCAGCTGGCGGGCGGCTGGGCAGGCGTGCAGTTCGACTCACCGTTCGGGCAGCTCGCGCTGATCCTGAACCTGTGGTGGCTGTCGGTTCTGCTGTACGCGGACGCGATGGTCTCACCGGGTGGTTCGGGCTTCGTGGGCATCGCGATGAACGCGCGCCACACCTACGCGCTGGCGAAGAACCGGCTGCTGCCCACCTACTTCATGCGGGTGCACGACGGTTCCGGCATCCCCCGGCGGGCGCTCGCACTGAACCTGGCGATCCTGGTCGTGCTGCTGCTGCCGTTCGGCGGCTGGCAGGACATCGTCAGCGTCATGGGCACGATGTACCTGATGCTGTACTCGTCGGCCGCCGTGGCCGCCGCCGTGTTCGCCAGGGTCGAACCGGAGCGGTTGTCCGGCTGGGTGCCCGGGCTGCCGTGGATCGCGCCGCTCAGCTTCGTCGCCGCCACCGAGTGCGTGTACTGGTCCGGCTGGGACGAGCTGCGCTTCGCATTGCCGCTGCTGCTGTTCGGCGTCCCGCTGTTCCTGCGGACCTGGTACGCCGACCGCGACTTCCCGCTGCTCGCCGAGCTGCGCAAGGGCGGTTGGCTGGTCGGTTACCTGATCGTGCTGACCCTGCTGTCCTGGCTCGGCACGTTCAAGGGATCCGGCTACCTCCCGGCGCCCTACGACTCGATCCTGGTCGCCGTTCTGGCCATCGTGGTGTTCCGGCTCGCCGTGCGATCCGGAGCGGCGCACCTCACGGCGAACCCGTCGCCACTGATGGCCACCGACCGGCCGGCCTGACTCAGCCGATACCGAGCAGCGTGTCGGTGAGGGTGTCGGTCAGCTTGTCGACGGCATCCGGGTTGTCGAAGTCCTCGTCGAAGTCGCTGTCGTCGGAATCGTCGGAGCTGGACCGAGTCGCGTGGCCTCGGTGCTCGGACGCGCTGTCCTCGCGGTGCGCCCGGGGCGACTCGACGACCGGCTTGTGCTCGGTGGTGGCGCTCGACGCGGCGGGCGTGCTCTTCTGGCCGGCGGCGGGCGCGGTGTGGGTCGGGTTCTTGCTCGCTGCCTGACCCGTGGCGGCCGGGGTGGCCTTGGCCTGGTGGTGGGACGGGGTCTGCGCGACCGGCGCCTGATCGATGATCGGCGGGTGCTCGGCGATGTGCAGCTTCGGCGCGGCCGGGTCCAGCCCCGCGATGGTGAGCGCGGTCGCGGGCTCACCCGCGACGTCCGCGATGGCGACCGGCTGCTGGCGGGCGCTGGAGGCGATCACCAACATGCTCGCGGTGCCCAGCACCAGGATGACCCCGGCGATCACGGCGGACATGCCGGCGGGCACCGGCCGGTGCGGACCGAACGCGGGGGCGTGCGCCTCCTGCTCGACGGTCAGCCACTTCGGCTTGGCGATCCACTCGGGCTGGGTCAACCAGCCCGGCTCGTCGAGCGAGGGCCCGTTGACCGACGGCTGGGTCGGCGCGTCCGCCGCCGCGTCCGCGACCCGGGGCGTGACCTCACGCTTCGGGGGCGACCACTGGGTGGGCATCCAGTCGTGAGCGTCCTCGATGGGCTTGCGGGGCTCCATCGGGTCGCGGAACAGGTCGGCGGCGTCATCGGGGGTCTCCGGCGCGGCCAGCTCCTCGATGGCATCCGGCTGCCCGAGCGGCAGCGCGGTGCGCACCGGCAGCTTGCGCAGCTCAGAGCTGGTCGCGGCGCTCACGACACTGTCGTTGATCAGGTCACGCAAGGTGTTGCCGAGTTCGGTCGCGCGGTTCTCGGGGCCGGAGGCGACGCCGTAGAGCATCCAGCCCTGCCCGTCCATCCCGATGAACAGCGACTGGTCGCCGTTCGACCGCGCGATGATCTCCTGGCCCCATGCGCCCTGCTCGGAGCTGACCAGCGCGCCGTCGTCCTTGCGGGCGACGGCGATCTCGTCGGCCATCTCCAGCCACAGGCTCCCGGTCTCGGGGGCGACCAGCACGCTGATGCTGATCCGGCCGGACGGCACGATCAGCTGGATCGAGCACGGGTCCCCGGTCTCGTCGACGTTCTGCAGCTCGGCACCCTCGGGCACCTGGAGCCAGACCGAACCGAGATCGATAGCGCTCTCGCTGTTCTCGGTCGCGGGGTCGGCCTGGTCGGCGACGCGACGCAGGGTCGTCTCCAGGGGCTCGGCCAGCGTGAAGCCTCGGTAGCCGGCCAGCGGCGGGACGACGACTTCCTGGTCCCGGTACGCAGTCTCGATCATTGCACCCTCACCGTCGAAATTTCCGGAGCTCGTGGTTCACACCGTCAACGTCTGTCACATTGATCACTGTTGGGAGAAACGAGCAGGGAGTGACGGAGTTACGGGTGTGACTCACTCATCTGTGTCCGTTCGGACGGCTCAATCGTTGATCCGCACACGTTCTGTACACTCAGTTAAATCGATCTGACGCTCCGTAGTGGCCACATTAGGTGCTCTGACCTGCGCAAATGATCACATCGGTGGGGGTGACGGAGATCCGCTCGGCGAAACACGGGCGTGACACGATCTCTCGGGAAACTCTGTCAAACTTTCTTCGATCTTCGGCGTGTCGCGCGGTGCGTCGCGGGGCATGTCGCGGCCGGCCGTCCAGGCTGAGAGCGTTCACAAGGGCCTCATAGGTCGCACACAGCTGGTCGGCCGACACTGAGTTCGTGAGCCACTCAGCCCAGATTCAGCGCAGGTCGGTCCGGTCCCGCTCCGCGAAGGCAGCCGCGGTGCTCGGTGCCGTGGTGGTGCTCGCCTGCGGTTGCTCCAAGTCGGCACCACCGCCCCCGGCCCCCGGCGAGCAGCCGCCGCAGGCGGGGGCGCAGAAGCAGCTGAACATCTGGCTGACCGGCTACTCCTGGCAGGACAACACGCCGCCCGGTTCGTCGATCGTCGGCGAGCCGGTACTGCACAAGGAAGCGGGCGGCCAGGGCACGTTCGCCGACCCGATCACCGTCGCGGCCCCCGGTCACAAGGGCGACATGGACTGGAAGCCCGGCACGAAGTTCTACCTGCCCACGGTGCAGCGCTACGTGATCGTCGAGGACTCCGGCGCGGCCAAGGCCCCCGACGGCACCGACACCCACCTGGACATGTGGATCGACGGTCAGAGCGGCACCAAGCAGGCGACCGACGACTGCGAGAACAGCTTCACCGGCACCGTGCCCGCGCAGCTGAACCCGCCGGACAACCTGCCGGTCATGGCCGGTCCGATCTTCGCGGCCGGTAAGTGCAACGTCCCGGCGCAGGCCGCCAACATGGGCACCTACCAGGATGCCGGGGGCGATTCCAGCGGCGACTCCGGCGACTCCGATGACTCCGATGACTCCGGCGACGGCGACAGCGGCGGGCACCACTCGCATCACCACGGCCATCACGGCGATGACAACAATGATGATGACGACAACAACAGCTAGTACCCGCTATCCTCGATGAAATGCGCGAGGACTTTCACGGCGAACTGGATCAGCTGCGGGACGAACTGGCCCTGATGTGCGGGCTGGCCTGCTCGGCCATGGAGCGCGCCGTCCAGTCGCTGCTCGACGTCGACCTGTCGCTCGCCGAACAGGTCATCTCCGATGACGACGAGATCGAGCGGCTCGCCATGCAGTGCGATGAGCGAGCCTGCACGCTGCTCGCGCTGCAGTCCCCGGTTGCGCGCGACCTGCGCACCGTCATCAGCGGGCTTCGCGCCGCCGAGAAGATCAAGCGCATGGGTGACCTCGCGCAGCACGTCGCCGAGGTGGTCCGTCGCCGCCACCCGGAGCCGGTCGTGCCGGAGGAGCTCGCCGTCAAGTTCGCCGCGATGGGGCACAATGCGGTCGCCGTCGCCCGGGCGACCCAGCGAGCGATCACCGCGCCGGCCAAGGTCCGCGCGCCCAGCCAGGAACGTGCCGACGACCGGACCGACGAGCTGCAGGCCGAACTGCTCGCTGACGTCAGCCGTGCGGAGTCGGGGTATTCGGTGCGGATCGGGGTGGACGTCGCGTTGGTGGCGCGGTTCATCGAGCGGTTCGCTGATCAGGCTGTGGCTGTCACCCGGCAGTTGGACTACGTCGTTACCGGTGAGCCTCCGCATCAGGTCGTCTAGATCTGCTCGGGTCTTCCTCGGTGGGCCGTCCCCGCTGGCCATCGAGTGTGCTTGGCGTGGCCGCCCGCTCTCAACCCCCGGCTTCGCCGGCCTCGCGCGGGTTCCTGGTTGCACGTAGTTCGGGGGCGAGGTTTCAGGGTTGACAGCGGGCGGCCACGCCAAGTGCTGGCCAGGATCGCGGGGATGGGGTGGTGTGCGTGCACGCCGTAGGCGGTGTGCACGGCTCGCTTCGGGTTGTGGCTTGCTGGCCTGGATATATCACCCTTTTGGCCGAGTCTCTGGCGCCGGTTTTTGTCGGGGGTCGGCCGTAGCGTCTGGGTTGTGGCAGCGGCTGGTGTGGTTCCGGAGGGGTTGGCGTCGATGGCGCCAGGCCCGGAACTCGCCGCTGCCCTGGCTCGGGTTGATCGGTCCTCGGTGTGCAACGGTGACCTGGTCGAGGTGTTGAAGGCTCGGTATCGCCTGCAGGCGCATGTTGCTGCTCAGCTGGCGGCGGACATTGCCGCGTTGGGTGGGCGTGACCCTGAGGTCGATCCGCGTGAGGTCGCCTTTGTGGCCGAGCCGGGCCGGTATGTGGCTGATGAGTTGCGGGTGGCGTTGTCCTGGACCCGGCGCAAATCGGATGCGGAGCTGGATTTCTCCTGGCTGCTGCTCTCGCGCCTGCCCCTGGTCTTCGATGCTCTCGACACGGGATGGATCGACCTGCCCAAAGCCCGCATCTTCGCCACCTACCTCGCCGACCTGCCCGAGGCCCAGCGCACCGAAATATGCGAAGCGGTGCTGCCCAAGACCCCGCCGTGGACCACCGGGAAACTGGCGGCCTACCTGCGCAAGCTGGTCATCGGCTCCGACCCCGACCGTGCACAAGACCTGTACGAGAAGGCGTTCGAGCGCCGCAGCGTGGTCGGCTATCTGAACGAGGACGGCACCGCCACTCTCTCCGCCTCGAACATCGCCCCAGAAGACATGGCCGCCGCCTGCACCCGCGTCAACGCCCTGGCCCGGGCGATCAAACGGGCCGGGTACCCGGCGCGGGTGGATCAGATTCGCGCCGATGTGTTCTGCGGGCTACTCGACGGCACCCTGCACGGTCTAGATCGCGCCGCAATCGTCGCCCACTTCCGCGATGAAGCCCCGGCAGGAAAGCCCCAAGGGATCGAGATCCGCGCCGAACTCGCCACGCTGTTGGAGCTGAGCGAGCGCCCGGGCGAGCTACCCGGGTGGGGACCCATCCTCGCCGGCAACACCCGCCGCACCGTCCTGCAACAACGGGGCGGGTCGTGGACCTTCGCCGTCTGCGACGAACACGGCTACCTCCTGGTGCCCGGGGTCCTGCGCTCCCGCCCGACCCACGCCACCCGAGGGCGTGCCGGTGGCGCGGTCGAGCTGCAGCTCACCGCCGGCTTGTTGGCGGAACTGGTGAAGAA
>NZ_KE386835.1:485633-628013 GCF_000429025.1 Actinospineispora spinosispora DSM 44797 | reverse complement strand
CACCACGGCGGCCCCACCACCGACACCAACGGCGGCCAACTCTGCGCCCACGACCACGACCTCAAAACCCGAGGCCGATGGCGCCTCCAACAACCGACACCGGGCGAGTTCCGGTGGACCAGCCCATTCGGCCAGACCTACCGGACCCGGGGCGACCCGATCATCACCCCACCACCCTCCACACCGGGCGACGACCCGCCGTTCTGACGGGTTCCCCAGCGGGGAACCGGTCAGCGGCGCTCGATGGCTACCCGAATGCCGAACGCGATGAGCACCATCCCGGTCGTGCGTTCCAACCACAGCCGAATTTTCGGCGCGGTGAGAACGCCACGCGCCCGGTGCACCATCCAGGCGTAGACGGACAGCCACACGAGACCGATCGCCACGTGGATGGCCGCGAGCGTGAGGGTCTGGGGGAGCACCGGCGAGTCCCGGTCGACGAACTGTGGCAGGAACGTCAGGAAGAACAGCGCAGGCTTCGGATTGAAGACGGTACTGACCAGCCCCTGGAGAATCGGTCTGCGCGGCGGCGTCGCCCCGACCGTCAGCACGGGCGCATCACCCAGGGCGTCGACATGGGGGCGGCGTCGAGCGTCCATGAGGGTCTTGACCCCGAGATATCCGAGGTAACAGGCGCCGGCGAGCTTCACGAACGTGTAGGCACCTGCCGACGCCACGAGCAGAGCGGACAATCCCGCGGCCAACGCGGCGCTGTGGACCAACAACCCGAGAACATTGCCCAGGATGGTCCGCTGAGCCAGCCCTCGCCCACCCACGAGCACCTGCCGGGTGACCAGCGCCATGTCAGCCCCCGGCGCCAGGGTGATGAGTACAGACCCAACCAGAAACGGCACCAACTGCACACCAGTCAACACACCCGCAGAATCGCACAAGAGACGCCCCTCTCGCGGCCCATTTCAGGAGGGCGAACGCCTGAACAACCAAGACGACACTGCCGAACTCAGCCACCTCACCCCGCGCCGGCCAGGCAGTGAGGCACGGTGCACAGGTGACCCCGCAAGGCACCCGAAGGGGTTCCGCCGAAGGCGGGTAGTGCCTGAGTGGCGGCTCTCAGGGTGACCACAAGCGCGCGCGTCGCCGAAGGCGACGTTCTTTTCAGAGTGGGCCCCGAAGGGGTCCGCGAGGAAAAGAATCCCGAGGCAGCGAGCCGTCAGGCGAGCCGCGACGATGGCGCGCGGGAACAGGCCAGAGGTCAAGCGTATCCGAGCTTCTTGCTGCAGCTGGGCCAGGCGTTCCAGCCCTGCTCGCTCTGGACCTTCTTGGCTACCGCAATCTGCTCTTCACGGCTGGCCTGGTCGGCGGAGCGGGCGTACTTCTGGCCGCCGTAGGAGCGCCACGTCGAGTCGGTGAACTGCAGGCCGCCCCGGTAGCCGTTGCCGGTGTTGGCGTCCCAGTTCTGGGTGCTTTCGCACTTCGCCAGCCTGTCCCACTTGGCGTCCTGGGTCCGGCTCGACGAGCTGGAGTAGGCGGCGGACGTCGCCTCGCGGCGCTTCGCGGTGGCGGAACGGCGCTCGGATGCCGCCGATGCGCTCGCGCGGCGCTTGGTGGCGGAGGCTTCGCTGCGCTTCGACGCGGATGCTTCGCGGGCCTTCGAACGAACGTTGTCGTGATTGCGGTACGTGCTGACCGCATCGTCGTCGTCGTAGGAGTGCCTGCGTGAGGCGGAGCTCGACGAGTAGTCGTCATCGTCGTCGTCGGACCAGGTCGAGGCGTAGCCGTCGTCCACGGCGTACATCGAGCCGGTCGAGTCGTCGTCGTCCGAGAGCGGTGATGCCATCGCCGAGCCGGTGAAGACCAGCGGGGACGCAGCCATCACGGTCAGCGCGCCGACGCGGGCGAGGCGTAACGCGGTGTTAGTGGGCTTGCGGTGCCGACCAGACATGGGACTCCAGACACACGACGGACATCATGCTCGAGCTTTGAGTGGCCTGGTCGATCCGCATGGTGCTGGGGGAGCGCGAACCGAGCCGGCGGGGAATTCTGGCACAGCGTAACCGAACCGAGATACGACGCAACAGTCAGTGGGCGGCGTGTTACGCACAGTCTTGATCGGTTGCCCACCGGACGCGTTTCGTCGTGGTCAGCGCTTCCGGACAGATAGGTCCTCTGACCTGTAGTTTCTGCGTCGAGAAGAGTCCGCCGGGGGGCGCGGCGGCTGCGTCGATCCCGGCGATGGACGTCCGCGCGGAGTCGTGGCTCTGGGTCACGATCAGCTCGGTGTGCCCGGGTGCCGTGGCGACTGATGTGGGCGAGGCGTCGCCTGACACCGCACGAGCGAGCCGGGTGCCGCCACGCAGCAGGACCGCATTGCCCGAGGCGGTCGAGGTCGTGATGGGTCCGGAAGAGCCAGCGACCACCTCACCGTGGCCAGCGGCTGAGCGTCGGTAGGGTGCCGAACCATGAGCAATGGCAAGCCTGAGATCGACTTCCCCGGTGGCGAGCCGC
Organism: Actinospineispora spinosispora DSM 44797; assembly: GCF_000429025.1. Taxonomy (GTDB): domain Bacteria; phylum Actinomycetota; class Actinomycetes; order Mycobacteriales; family Pseudonocardiaceae; genus Pseudonocardia; species Pseudonocardia spinosispora. Next base: position 625,547 of record NZ_KE386835.1, on the reverse strand, counting down.
CCGCCGAACTGCAGATCACCGATGTCTGGGTGGGCGACGGCGCCGAGGCCAAGGCCGGCGACACGGTCAAGGTGCACTACGTCGGCGTCGCATGGTCGACCGGCGAGGAGTTCGACGCCAGCTGGAACCGGGGCACGCCGCTGCCCTTCAAGCTCGGTGTCGGTCAGGTCATCTCCGGGTGGGACCAGGGTGTGCAGGGCATGAAGGTCGGCGGCCGTCGCCAGCTGGTCATCCCGCCGAACCTGGCCTACGGCGACCGGGGTGCCCCGGGTGCGATCGCCCCCGGCGAGACCCTGATCTTCGTCTGCGACCTCGTCTCGGTCTGACACGCCCGAGCCCACCCGTTCTCGTGAAGGTTGTGGCGGGTGTGGCAACTCGGGAGCTCCTGGCTCGTTGTCCACGAGGAGTTGCTGGACAACCGAAGGAAACCGATGAGCCGCGCCCGCCGCACCCTGCTGACCGTCCTGATCGTCGCCAGCACGAGCCTGGCCGTCGGCGGAGTCGCCTTCGCCGCCGACTCGAACGACGACTCGGACCCGGCGCCCACCGCTCAGGCCTGCGCCTCGCCGCTTCCCGGCGACTGCGGTGACGGCGGGGACATGATCGTCCCGCACCTCCCGGCCGACGTGACGCCGCAGTACCCGCACTCGGACAAGAAGGCCGACAAGTCGCAGAAGGTGAAGAAGTCCGACGAGCGCTCGTCCGACTCAGACTCGGACTCGGACTCCGACAGCGCGAGTGGCTCCAGCGACTCCGACGAGTAACTCACGCGCCTGGGCGCGGCTGGTGAATTAGCATGTGATCAGTGCTCAGACGTGCGCTGATCCTTGCGGTGGTCCTGTTCTCGACCTTCAGCTTTCCACTGACGATCACCGGCGCCTCGTTGGCGATGCCGGAGATCGGCACCGATCTCGGCGCTGACCTCGCGGCCACGCAATGGGTGGTCAACGGCTACAACGCCTGTTTCGCGGCGTTCCTCGTCGTGACCGGTTCGCTGGCCGACGTGCTCGGTCGGCGGCGGATCTTCGTGGTCGGGCTGACGCTGTTCTGTGTCACCTCCGCCGCGAGCGCACTGGCCCACGACATCCTGCTGCTCAACGTGCTGCGCGCGCTGGGTGGCATCGGAGCCGCCGCCGCGGTGACCGGCGGCGGCCTGATCCTGGCGCTGACCTTCGAGGGCGCGGCGCGCACCAGGGCGTTCAGCCTGCTCGGAACGATGATCGGCACCGGGCTGGCGTTCGGGCCGACGATCAGCGGCCTGCTCATGGAGTGGCGCGGCTGGCCCGCCGTGTTCGGGGTACCGGCGGCGCTGGCCGCCGTGGCGCTCGTGGCGGTTCCGGTTCTCCCGATCGGACGAGGCGAACCGGGGCGCTCGATCGACGTCACCGGCGCGGTCGTGTTCACCTCGGCCCTACTGTTGCTGATCTTCGCGCTCGTCGAGGGGCCGGACCTTGGGTTCGCCAGTCCGACGGTCCTCGTCGCGTTCGCGCTGGTGGTGCTGCTCGTCGTGGCGTTCCCGTTCGTGGAACGGCGCGCCGAGGATCCGCTGCTGGAGCTCAGGCTGCTTCTCGACCCCGGATTCCTCGCGCTCTCGGTGGCGACCGGCGCGATCGTGTTCGTGCTGATCCCGCTCCTGGTGTACCTGCCGACCTACCTGATCTCGGTCGTCGGCCTCGGGCCGGGGCGAGCCGGTGTGTGGATGCTGATGCTGACCGGGCCGAGCGTCGTGCTCCCCTCGGTGGGAGCACTACTCGCCAAGCGACTGCCGAAGGCCGTGCTGGTCTCCGGTTCGGTCGCCGTCACCGGGGTCGGCGCGCTGCTGTTGATGACGATCGGCCCGGACAGCACCGCATCGCGGCTGGCAGTGCCCCTGCTGCTGACCGGCATGGGGTTCGGGCTGTCCACCGGGCTGTTGGACGGGCTGGCGATCAGCAGCGTGCGACCCGAACAGTCGGGCATGGCCTCCGGTGTGTTCAACACCGCGCGGCTGGCCACCGAGACCGTCGGGATCGCGGCGGTCGGCGCGCTCCTCGCGGGACTCACCGGCGACCGGCTCGTCGGAGCCGGATTCACCACCGCGCTGCACACCGTGTGCCTGTGCCTCGGTGTCATGGCCGCGCTGGCCACGGTCTGCGTGCTGCTGCTGTTCCGGCGCTCAGCCGGGGATATTGCACCGGCCGGCGGCGTAGACCGGGCCGGCCAGCACGGGTAGGCCCGCAGGCGGGTTCAGCTGGGCGGGCGCGTGCCAGCTGGTCAGGCGCGACTCGCAGTCGTCCGTCGCACCCCGCGTGCCGCCCTGGCCGCCGATCCACATGTCCAGGTGCGTGTCCGTACCCGCCGGCGCCCCGGTCGCCCCGGAGTCCTCGACGATCACGTAGCGCTGCACGCTCGGTAGGTAGAACTTCGTGCCGGGTGCCCAGTCCATCGCGCCCTGGTGGCCGGGCACGGCGACGGTGATCGGGTCCTCGAACGTGCCCGAACCGCCCGCCTCGTGATGCAGCACCGGTTCGCCGACGATCGAGGACCCCGGCGGGGTGTTGTCCTGCCACGAGTAACCGGTCAGCCAGATCCGCAGCTGCTTCGGCGCGGGCGCGGGAGGTGCGGGCGGTGGCGGGGTGACGACGGGTGGCGCGACCGCGGGCGGCGGCGCCGGGGGAGGGGGTGCGGCCGGCGCGGGTGCGGGCGGAGCGGACGTACCGCAGCCGGCCAACAACGCCAGTGCCACGGCGGTGGCGAGAGGCCAGACGGAAATGTTGCGCACTCAACCACGCTACCTAGGGGGAGGTTGACGACGTCTCAGCGGTAGCTTATTTTAATTTCAATAAGAAACCGTGGATCGATGAGGGAGATCAGCCATGCCGCAGGCGTACATCGTCGAGGCAGTCCGGACCCCGGTGGGCCGGCGCAAGGGCGGCCTGTCCGGTGCGCACCCGGCGGACCTCGGTGCGCACCCGATCCGCGAGCTGGTGAAGCGCACCGGTGTCGACCCCGGAGCCATCGAGGACGTCGTCTACGGGTGTCTGGACACGATCGGCGCGCAGGCCGGTGACATCGCCCGCACGTGTGCGCTGGTCGCGGGCCTGCCCGAGCACGTCCCGGGTGTCACGGTCGACCGGCAGTGCGGGTCCAGCCAGCAGGCGGTCAGCTTCGCCGCGCAGGCCGTGCAGTCCGGTTCGGCGGACCTGGTGATCGCCGGCGGTGTGCAGAACATGAGCCGCTACCCGATCATGTCCGGCTTCTACGCCGGTCAGGCGTTCGGCGACGACGACCCGTGGAGCGGCAGCGAGGGTTGGGTCGCCCGGTACGGCAACGCCGAGATCTCCCAGTTCCGCGGTGCCGAGATGATCGCGGAGAAGTGGGACATCAGCCGCGAGCAGATGGAACAGTTCGGCTACCAGAGCCACCAGCGTGCGCTGCACGCGATCGCCGAGGGTCGCTTCGACCGCGAGATCGTCGCGTACGGCGAGGTCACCGCCGACGAGGGCCCGCGTGCGGACACGACACCGGAGAAGATGGCCGGGCTGAAGCCGCTCAGTGAGGGCGGCCGGCTCACCGCCGCGGTGTCCAGCCAGATCTCCGACGGCGCGGCGGCACTGATGATCGCCTCCGAGGAGGCGGTGCGCGTACACGGGCTCACGCCTCGCGCGCGCATTCACCACATGTCGGCGCGTGGCGCGGACCCGACCTGGGTGCTCACCGCACCGATCCCGGCGACCGAGTACGCGCTCAAGCGCACCGGCCTGTCCATCGGCGAGATGGATGTCATGGAGGTCAACGAGGCGTTCGCCTCGGTCGTGCAGGCCTGGCTGAAGGAGACCGGCGCCGACCCGGACAAGGTCAACCCGAACGGCGGCGCGATCGCGCTGGGCCACCCGCTGGGCGCCTCTGGCGCCCGTCTGATGATCACCATGCTGCACGAGCTGGAGCGCACCGGGGGCCGCTACGGCCTGCAGACGATGTGTGAGGGCGGCGGCCAGGCCAACGTGACGATCATCGAACGGCTCTGATCCGGGGCACCAGCCAGTCGTCGAGGCGCCGGTCGTAGTCGGGGGACACCTTCAGGCCGCGACCGGTACCTCGGGACAGCCAGCCCAGCTCCAGCAGCCGTGCGGTGAGTGCCGCCGGCAGTGCGCCCGCCAGGTGCGGGCGCCGGTCGGTCCAGTCGTTGCAGCTGCGCGCGAACACCCGTCGGCCGCTCCCCAGCCGGCGGGCGTCGATGCCCAGCGCGGTGACCAGCTCGGTGCCCTCGTCGGTCAGTCGGTGATCGCGGTCATCGAGGAGGGTCAGTGCGCCCGCGTCGAGCAGGCGGTCGCGCAGCTCGACGCCTCGGCGGCCGGCGAGGTGGTCGTAGCAGGTTCGCGCTTCGGTGAGTCCGGCAGCGGCTCGATGCGCGCGCAACGACCGTACCGGTGCCGCCGGGGCGAGCTGGGCCAGCGCTTCCAGAGCCGTGGCGACCTCGGGTCCGGCCAGCTCGTGGTAGCGGTGCCTGCCCTGCGCCCGTACTCGCACCAACCCGCCGTCGATGAGCTTGCGCAGGTGCACGGTCGCCGTCGCGGCCTTGATGCCGGCGCGCCGGGCCAGCTCACCGGCGGGAAGCGCCTGGCCGCCGGCCAGTGCGGTCAGCATCGCGGCCCTCGCCGGATCACCGAGCAGTGCGGCGATCGGCGCCAGATCGCGGTCTCCCACCATGGCCCCAGTGTCGCGCGTCGACGTTTAGTCCGCTGACGAAGTTTCGCGGCCATAGCGTTGCCGACATGCAGAAGACAGAGCACATCGTCGAGGCGTGGGACACCGCCCTCGGCGCGAAGGACCTCGACGCCGCCATGGCCCTCTACCACCCGGACGCCACGCTGGAGAGCCCGCTCGTCCGCCACCTGCTCGGCGGCGAGGAGGGCATCGTGCGCGGACGGGAGAACCTGCGCGGCTTCGTCGCGAAGGTGTTTGCCAACCAGCCCGCGAAGCGGCGCCGTTTCCGCAACGCCCCGCTGACCGACGGCACCCGCCTGACCTGGGAGTACCCGAGACAGTCGCCGGACGGCGACCAGATGGACATCATCGAGATGATGGAGATCGAGGACGGCCTGATCAGGCGCCACCGCGTCTACTGGGGCTGGGTGGGTGTCGGGATGCTCAGCAGCGGCGAGCACTCCCGCTGACGGTCAGCCGATCCGGATGTGGCGCAGGCCGACAACGCTGCGCCGCAGCCGGCCGAGCACCGGCCCGTCGGGCGAGGTGAGCGACAGGCCGGCCGAGTCCGCGACCCGGCCGGCCACCTGCGCCACCGTGAGGTCGTCGGTGCGGATGTGCTCGGCGAACTCGGGCCGGTGAAGCTGGTCGAGGCACCCGTCGAGCTTGCCCTCCGCGAAGGTGTCGACGGTCAGGCCGAGCCGGCTGCGACGCCGCAACCGGTCGAGCACGGTGGCCCGTTCGGCGAGCAGCGCGAAGTGCCGGACGTCGTGGCCGTCCTCCCGCAGCCTGCCGACGATCTCGGCGAAGTACCGGGGCACGACGAGCGTCATGGGCGCGATGACCGGTCCCTGGTGGCCGCGCAACACCAGGCTCAGAACCTCGTGAACACCATGGCGCCACGAGGAGAGGTCCTGGAAGTCGCTGCGCAGCGCCGCCGGCATCGTGCGGTGCAGCCCGTAGCCGACGTTCTCCGGATCACACACGACACTGCCCGGCAACCGCCGGTGCAGCTCGAACGCGGTCTGGGTCTTCCCGACCCCGAACGGCCCGTTGATCCAGATCAACACCCACCCAAGGTACCCACCCACCCACAACACCCGTGAGTGGCGAGTGGTCCCATAGGACCACTCGCCACTCACGACGACTGACCAGCGCAAACACCGCCGACGGCCAGAACCCCCACTTACGGCACCGCCGAAGGCGCCTCACCTGAACGCCCTGAACAGGAGCGTCCCCAAGCGGGCTCGGCGAGACTTCGAAGGGTTCCGACGAGGCGGCCCATCCGGGCAACGGCTGAGCCGGCTCCGCGAGTCTCCGTAGGAGTTCCGGCGAAGGCCGGCGTAGTGAATGTCGGCGACCAAACCGCCCAGCTGCCAGGGCGGCTCCCGGGGTGGTCACAGAAAAACATCGCGCGGAACAGGCCCAAAAGCCTGCACGAAGTTCGCGAAGCGTTCCGCCACGGGGGGCAGCGGGCGTCCCCGGATCGAGACCAGACCGATGTCGCGGTAGGCGCGGTCGTCGGTGAGGCTCAGGTAGCGAACCTCCGGCGTCGCGCGATGGGCACGGGGTCTCGGGGTGATGGCGACCCCGAGACCCGCGGCGACCAGGCCTTCCATCGACGGGATCTCGGTGCTCTCGAAGGTGATTTCCGGGGTGAAACCGGCGGCGGCGCACAGCTCGTCACTCAGCTCGCGCATGCCGAACCCTCGGCGCAGTGCCACGAACGGCTCGTCGCGGACCTCGGTGAGCGCGGCGCTCTCCCGAGTCTCGAGCCGATGTCCCAACGGGACCGCGAGGCACAGCTGTTCGCGCAGCAGTGGGGTCCAGTCGGTGTCCGAACCGTCGGGCCGAGGGCTGGTCACGGCGAGATCGACCGTGCCGCTGCTCAGGTCGGCGAGGATCTCGTGACCGGGCGCCTGGCGCAGCTCGAACCGCACGCCGGGCACCTCGGTCCGGTAGCGGCGCAGCAGTTCGGGCACCAGCCAGATGGCCACCGAGTGCAGGAACGCCAGCCGCACCGTTCCTCGGTCCGGGTCGATCAGGTTCGTGATGCGGTCGCTGGCCGTGTTCAGCTCGGACACGCACCGGCGGGCGTGTTCGAGGAGGATCTCGCCGTAGCGGTTGAGTCGTAGCCGCCGGTTGACCCGGTCGAACAGCGGCGTGCCGAGGCGGTGCTCCAGCCGAGCGAGCGAGCGGGACAGGGTCGGTTGCGTGACGTTGAGCTGTGCCGCGGCCTCGGTCATGTGTTCGGTCTCGGCCAGTACGACATACCACTCGAGCTCGTCGATCGTCACCGATTCATTTTCGCATCAACTTGGCCAAAATCATGCATTGGACGCATCTATGATCGGTACCTACTGTAGTTAGCTATGGAAACGAGTTCGGCACAGGAAGTCTTCGCGGGTCACGAGCGCGGCACGGTGGCCTACCGACGTCTCGCCGCCGCGCTCTGGTGCGCGGGACTCGCCACCTTCGTGCTGGTCTACTGCGTGCAGGGGCTGCTCCCGATCCTGGCGGTGCAGTTCCACGTGTCCTCGACGACCTCCAGCCTCGTGCTGTCCTCGACGACCGCTGCTCTGGCGCTCGCCGTCATCCCGCTGTCCTCGGTCGCCGAGTCGTGGGGCCGGGCACGCGTGATGACCTGGGCCTTGGCCAGCTCGGCCGTGCTCGGGCTGCTGGCGCCGCTCGCGCCGAACTTTCCCGCGCTGGTCGCCATCCGCGCACTGCAGGGGGTGGCGCTCGCCGCGCTGCCCGCCCTGGCGATGTCGCACGTGACCAGGGAGGTCGCGCCACGCTGGCTGGGCGGCGCCATGGGCATGCTGATCGCGGGCAACACGATCGGCGGTCTGTCCGGCCGGCTGATCGCCGGCGCGGTCGCCGACTTCGGCGGCTGGCGGCTCGCCCTCGCGGTGATCGGGGTGCTGTCGCTGATCTGCACCGTCGTGTTCCGGCTACTGCTGCCTCCGACGATGGCGCTGGACCCGGACCGGATCCGGTTGCGCGACCTGGCCGGCCCGATGCGGTCTCACCTGCGCGATCCCGGGATGCGCTGCCTGTTCGGCGTCGGGTTCCTGCTCATGGGCGCGTTCGTGACGGTCTACAACTACCTGGGTTTCCGGCTGATAGCCCCGCCGTTCTCGCTCACGCCGGCGCTGGCCGGACTGATCTTCTTCGCCTACCTCGCCGGTTCCTGGGCGTCGACGGTCGCGGGCCGGCTCGCGGACCGTCTCGGCAGGCGGCGCATGCTCTGGGTCGCGGCGCTGGTCGCGGTCGCCGGTATCTGGGTGACCGACCCGAGCTGGCTGCCCACCGTGCTGCTCGGCCTGCTGCTGGTGACGGTCGGCTTCTTCGGCGCCCACTCGGTGGCCAGCAGCTGGGTCGGCAGGCGGGCCTCGATGCTGCCCGGCGGCTCGCCGGCGCAGGCCTCGTCGCTGTACCTGTTCGCCTACTACCTGGGCAGCAGCGTCGGTGGTTCGCTCGGTGGGATCGCCTTCGACCACGCGGGTTGGCTCGGTCTGGTCTGCTACGTGACGGTGCTGCTGCTCGGCGCGAGCGCGCTCGGCCTGGTGCTGCGCCGCGTGCCGGCTCCGACGCCGGTTCCGGTGACCGAGAATGTTTGCGCACAGTAAAACTATGCATTCGGTATGAGCCCACAACGAAACCTTTGACGATTGCCGTTTCAGGGGTGAGACTGTCCCGCATGGCATTCCGGTCGATGTGGATCTGGAGCGTCGTCATGGCGCTAGTTCTTGCCGGTGTCGACGTCTCCGAGGGCCCTAGCTGGGTGTCTGCCGCGATCGGGTTCGTATTCCTGATGATCGGCGCTATCGTCGCGTTCGCCGGAATCGCGCTTGCGATGGCTGTGCAGGACGAGGCCAATGATCATTATCGGATCGGCTAGTAACCTCACTTTCCGTGACCGATCACGCGCTGATCACGACGAGAATCGCCCTACCGACCGACGTCGATTCGGTCGCGCGCATCGCGCATGACGCCTACGAGCACTACACGTCCCGGATCGGCCGTTCGCCCGCGCCGATGACCGCCGACTACCCGGACCTGATCTCGCGCGGCACGGTCTGGGTGGCCCAGGCCGCGGATCAGATGCTCGGGCTGCTGGTCCTCCTCGACCGCCCCGACCATCTGCTGCTGGACAACATCGCGGTCGGTCCGGAGGCGCAGGGGCGTGGGGTGGGTGCGCTGCTGCTGGAGCTGGCCGAGCGGGAGGCTCACCGGCTCGGCCACGACGAGGTCCGGCTGTACACCAACGCCGCCATGACGGAGAACCTCGACTACTACCCCCGGCGCGGCTACCGCGAGACCCATCGCGGCGAGCAGGACGGCTACCAGCGCGTCTACTTCACGAAGACGCTGACGGCAGCGACGCCGTGAGCTCCAGCTCCACCAGCTGGTCGGGATAACCGAGCGCGGCGACCCCGAGCAGCGTGCTGGCCGAGGTGAACGCCGCGCCGATCGCCGACTCGGCGAAGCGATGCCACGCCCGGGCCAGGAACATCGGATCGGTGCCCACCACGTAGACCACGGACCGGACGACGTCCTCCGGTCGCGCCCCGGCGACGGTGAGCGCCCGCTGGGTGTTGAGGACCGTCCGGTCGACCTGGGCGTCGAGATCGCCGACGCCCACGACCACCTCGCCGGTCTCGTCCATCGGCATCTGCCCGGCTAAGTACACCGTGCGCGAAGGCTCGACGATGGTCACGTGGTGATAGCCGGACGTGGGATGCAGCTCGCCGGTCTCGACCCGATTGATCACTCCGCCATCGTGCCGAGACGCAAGGCGACGGCACAATCGAGTTTGTGACGACACACGTGGTGGCGATGGGCGGCGGCGGGTTCTCCATGAACGAGGGAGCGAGCCCGCTCGACGAGTACGTCCTGTCGCTGGTGGCGGAACCGAAGCCCACCGTGTGCTTCGTGGGGACCGCCACGGGCGACGCCGTCGGCTACGTCGAACGCTTCCACACCGCGTTCGGTCCGTTGCCCTGCGAGACCACCGACCTGAGCCTGTTCCAACGGGACGACCGGACGCTCGCCGAACGGCTCGACGCGGTCGACATCGTCTACGTCGGCGGCGGGTCGACGGCGAACCTGCTGGCGGTGTGGCGGCTGCACGGCCTGGACCAGGCATTGCGCGAGCGTGCGCACGCGGGCCCACTGGTGCTGACCGGCTTGAGCGCGGGCGGTCTGTGCTGGTTCGAGGGCGGCATCACCGACTCGTACGGACCGCTGTGCCCGCTGCCGGACGGCCTCGGCTGGGTGGAGGGCTCGTTCTGCCCGCACTACGACGGCGAGCCGGGCCGTCGCCCGGCCTACCGTCAGGCGATCGCCGAGGGCACGCTCGCCCCGGGTTACGCCGCCGATGACGGCGCCGCGCTGCACTTCGTGGATGGGACCCTGCGCTGCGCGGTGTCCGAGCGCGCCTCGGCCACCACCTACCGGGTGGAGCAGCGTGACGGGCGCGCGGAGGAGACCCCGATAACCGCGACGCAGCTCTAGCGCGGTGTCCGGGAGGGGGTTTGGGTGACTTCGCGGAGCTTCATGTCGCGTCGCAGACACTGCAGCGTCTGCGACGCAACACGAACGTCTGCGAGGTGAGCCAGAAGGTCTGCGAGGTCGGGCGGAAGCCGTTCCCGCGACGCGAGGAGGCCCGCCAGAAACCTGTCAGCTCTTGACCAGACCCCGGCTGATGACCAGGCGCTGGATCTGGTTCGTGCCCTCGAAGATCTGCATGATCTTGGCCTCGCGCATGTAGCGCTCGACCGGGAAGTCGCGCGTGTAGCCGTAGCCGCCGAAGACCTGCACGGCGTCGGTGGTGACCTTCATGGCGGCATCGGTGGCGATCAGCTTCGCCACGCTGGCCTGGCGGCTGTACGGGCGACCCGCGTCGCGGCGTCGGGCCGCGTCCAGGTAGGTGGCGCGGGCGGAGTCGACGGCGGCGGCCATGTCGGCGAGCAGGAACCCGAGGCCCTGGTGGTCGGCGATCTTGCGGCCGAACGTCTCGCGTTCACCCGCGTACTCGATCGCCGCGTCCAGCGCTGCCTGGGCGAGACCGGTCGCGCAGGCCGCGATGCCGAGCCGGCCTGAGTCGAGCGCGCTGAACGCGATCTGCAGACCTTGGCCTTCCTTGCCGATGAGCCGCTCCGAGTCGAGGACCGCGCCGTCCCAGTTGGCGACCGTCGTGGGGATCGCGTGCAGGCCCATCTTCTCCTCGGGCTTGCCGAACGACAGCCCCTCGGCGCTGCCCGGCGCCAGGAAGCAGGAGATACCCCGGCTGCCCTCGCCGGTGCGGGCGAACAGCGAGTAGAAGTCGGCCTTGCCGCCGTGGGTGATCCACGCCTTGGTGCCGGTGATGCGGTAACCGGCCTCGGTGCGTTCCGCCTTGCAGCGCAGCGCGGCGGCGTCCGAACCGGCCTGCGGCTCGGACAGGCTGTAGCCGCCGACGGTCGTGCCGCCGAGCATTTCCGGCAGCCACCGTTGCTGCTGGGCCTCGGTGCCGAAGGTCGCCATCGGGAAACACGACAGGCTGTGCACGCTGACGGCGACCGCGACGGCGGCCCAGCGCGCGGCCAGTTCCTCGAGAACCTGCAGGTACACCTCGTACGGCTGGTCGCCGCCGCCGAACTGTTCCGGGTAGGGCAGCGACAGCAGGCCGGCTTCGCCGAGCGTGGAGAACAGGCCGTCCGGGTAGGTCTCGGCGCGCTCGTGCTCGTCGACCCTGGTGGCCAGCTCCTTGTCGGCCAGGTCGCGGGTGAGTGCGATGAGGTCTTCCGCCTCGGTGGTGGGCAGCATCCGATCGACCGGCACGACGACTCCAAACGGTACTATCAGCGGTACGTCAGTACCGTTAACGATAGCTGATCGGGCCGGATGTGAGGATGGGTAGGTGAGCCAGACCTCGGTGGATGGTGTCCGGCGCGGAGCCGCGCGCCGCGCGGAGCTCTTCGACGAGCTCGTCGCGTTGCTGCTGGCGGAGGGTTTCGGACACTTCACGCTGGACGATCTGGCTGCTCGTCTCCGCTGTTCGAAGCGGACCCTGTACGCGCTCGCCGGCAGCAAGGAACAGCTGGTGCGGGCCGCTGTCGTGCACTTCTTCCGTGGCGCGACGGAACGGGTCGAGGGTGCCGTCGCCGGTCACGACGAGCCGGCCGAGCGGATCGTCACCTATCTGCGCGCGGTGTCCGCCGAGCTGGCGCCCGCCTCGGCGGCCTTCTACACCGATCTCGCGGAGTTCCCGCCCGCCGGCGAGGTGTACGAGCGCAACACCCGAGCCGCGGCGCGGCGGGTGACCGAGCTGATCGACGCCGGTGTGGCGGCGGGGGCGTTCCGCGACGTGCACGCGGCGTTCGTCGCGGACGCGATCACCACGGTCATGGTCCGCATCCAGCAACGCCAGGTGGCGGAGGCGACCGGCCTGGCCGACGCAGAGGCGTACCAGCAGCTGGCCGAGTTGGTCCTGCACGGCCTCAGCGCTAAGTTGACACCTCGTTAGAAACACCAACGGGGGTGTCATGAGCCTGGATCGGACAACCGCTCTGCGACGCGAGTGCGCGGAGGTCGTGGGGTTCTGCCGTCAGCTGTCCGACGAGGAGTGGCGCTCGCCGAGCGGCGCGCCCGGCTGGCGGATCCAGGACGTCGTCGCACACCTGGCCGCGAGCTGTCACGCGATCTTCACGCCGGCGTCGATCTCGCTGATGACCAGCAAGGACATCGAGCGGACCAACGACGTGTACGTCGACAAGCGGCGCGACTGGGAACCGCTCAAGGTGCTCGGCGAGCTGGAGACGTGGGGCAAGCGGCTCGCGGTGATGTCCGGAATCGTCGCCCGCACACCGATCGCCCGGATCCCGATGCCGCTCGGCGAGCTCGGCCGGTTCCCGGCGGCCGTGCTGCTCAACTCGGCGTTCGTGTTCGACCAGCACACCCATCTGCGCCACGACATCGCGCCGGCGCTCGGCCGGCCGGCGCCCAGCAGCGACGAGCTGCGCATGGCGGTCGTGCTGGAGTGGATGTTCGCGGTGCTCAGCAACCAGCTGCGTGCCGCGCGCCCCGCTTGGCTGGACCGGCCTATCTCGATCAACCTGAGCGGTCCCGGTGGCGGCCACTGGCTGGTCGCGCCGGACGGCTCGATCGCCCCCGGCGCGGCGGAGGGTGCCGCGCAGATCGTCGGAACCGGCATCGACTTCCCGGGCTGGGCCACGGCGCGCACGCCCTGGCGCGAGTCGGACGTGAAGATCACCGGCGACCCCGAGCTCGGCGGCCGGCTGCTCGACTCGATGAACGTGGTCTGAGCGGCCGGGCGAACCCCCTTCGCTCGCCCGACCACTGGTTATGACCGTGGCCGGGCTCGTTGAGTTGGGCTCATGTGACTTGAGCCACACACATGCCGTGAAGCCGCCCGCCAGCACTCCGGGCCGCGGCAAACCGGGCCACGGCAAACCGGGCTACGGCTAACTCGGCTCCGCGAGTCTCCGAAGGAGTTCCGGCGAAGGCCGGCGTAGTGAATGTCCGCAACCACGCCCTCAGGCCGGACGGCGGCTCACAGGGTGACCACAAGCGCGCGCTCGGCGACGAAGGAGCTTGTTTTTCTGGGAGTACCCCAGCGAGCGTTTACGTGAGCCGGGGTGGTCACAGAAAAACTCCGCGCGAAACAGGCCCAAAAAGACCAGCCTTAAGACTCGTCGTCCGGCCGCGCGTGGTCGGGCTTGCCTGGCGTGGGGTCCCTGGTCAGGTCGATGAGCGGGTGCACCGGGGCGCCGTCGGGTAACTCGTGCTCGCCGCCCTGCGACGGCTCTTCCGGCTCCGGCTGGACATCCTCGTTCTCGGGCATGGCGAGAGTGTAAAGGTTCCTTAACCGGACTCGATCAGCGCGCGGGATCCCGGCCCAGTTGAGAGTATTCGCGCCATGAGCACCAGCGCAGCACCGTCGCGCAACAGGATCGCGGTGGCGAGCTTCATCGGGACCGCGATCGAGTTCTACGACTTCTACATCTACGGCACGGCCGCGGCGCTCGTGTTCGGCAAACTGTTCTTCCCGAAGTTCTCGCCGACAGCGGGAACGTTGCTCGCGCTGGTGACGTTCGCGGTCGGGTTCGTCGCGCGTCCGCTCGGCGCGATCCTGTTCGGGCACTTCGGCGACCGGCTCGGCCGCAAACGGATGCTGATCACATCGTTGCTGGTCATGGGCTTGTCGACGGTGGCGATCGGACTGGTGCCGTCGTTCGCGACGATCGGCGTTGCGGCGCCCATCCTTCTCGCCGTGCTGCGTTTCCTGCAGGGCATCGGGCTGGGCGGCGAGTGGGGCGGCGCGGTGCTGCTGGCCACCGAGTACGCGCCGCCGGGCAAGCGGGGGCTCTACTCGGCGTTCCCGCAGCTCGGGCCGGCTGTCGGGTTCATCCTGGGCAATGCGCTGTACCTGCTGTTGAACGCCGGGATGAGTGCGGAGTCGTTCGAGCTGTGGGGTTGGCGCATCCCGTTCCTCGCCTCGGCGGTGCTGCTGGGCGTCGGCTACTACATCCGGATGAAGATCGCCGAGACGCCGGTGTTCCAGGCGGCGCTGGAGGCTCAGGAGCAGGTCAGGATTCCGTTCGTCGACCTGCTGCGTAACCAGCTCGGTGTGCTCGTGCTGGCGACGCTGTCGTTCATCCTGGCGTTCACGATGTTCTACACGGTCACCGTGTTCTCGTTGTCCTACGGGACGGCCACGTTGCACGTCTCGAACACGACCATGCTGGTGCTGGCGATCATCGCGTCGGCCGTCATGGGTGCGGCGACGCTGTGGTTCGCGGTCCTGTCCGACCGGCTCGGTCGAAAGAAGCTGTGCATCGCCGCCGCGGTCGCCGCGGCGGTGTGGGCGTTCCCGCTGTTCTGGTTGCTGCAGACCAGGAACCCGCTGCTGATGGGTGTGGGCATGGTCGTCGGTCTGGTGTGCTTCGCACTGCTGTACGGGCCGATGGGCGCCTACTTCCCCGAGCTGTTCCGGGTGCGTTATCGCTACTCCGGTTCGTCGTTCGCCTACAGCGCGGCGGGCATCATCGGCGGCGGGGTCAGCCCGCTGATCGCCACCGAGGTGTTGAAGCGGACCGGCTCCACGACCGGGATCTCGTGGTACCTGATCGGTGTGGCCGCGTTGTGTCTGGTCTGCCTGTTGTTCCTGAAGGAGACCCGCGACGCCGACTTCACCGACGGCCTCGGAGCCACCCCCGTGGAGCGGTAGGCGCGATCATGAACCCTGAAACAGGATACTGATTCAGCAAGCATTGTTGACAATCGGACATTATGCTCCTCGGATGGGTGAAGCGAGAGGCGAGCGGCCGGACTTCCTGGTCGAGAAGCGCAGCATCGAGTTCATTCCGCACGAGCTGCGGCACGGTAAACCGTCGGACCTCATGTACGTGTGGTTCGGCGCGAACATGGAGCTGCCCGTCGTGGCGGCGGGCGCGGCGACCGTCGCCTCGGGGCTGAGCCTCGGGTGGACCGTCGTGGGCATCGTGATCGGCGTGCTGGTCGGCACGCTGTTCATGGCCAGCCACTCCGCGCAGGGGCCGCACCTGGGGCTGCCGCAGATGATCCAGAGCCGGGCACAGTTCGGGTACTACGGCGCGGCCTTCCCGCTGATCTTCGTGGTGGTCATGTACCTCGGCTTTTACGCCGCCGGTGTGGTGCTGGGCGCCCAGGCCCTGACTGCGTTGACGGGTCTGCCGCTCAGCGCCGGGATCATCGTGCTGTCCGTGCTCAGTACGCTGGTGGCGATCTTCGGCTACAACCTCATCCACCGGTTCGAGCGCTACCTGTCCTACCTCGTCGCCGCCGTCTTCCTGGTGTTGAGTGTCCTGTTGGTGTCGGCGCACCACGGTGGCGCTCCGATGGCGAACCCGACCAGCGGCTTCGCGCTCGGACCGTTCCTGCTGGCCATCTCGGTCCCCGCGGTGTCGCAGCTGGGCTTCGCGCCGTACGTCGCCGACTACGCCCGGTACCTGCCGGAGAGCACGTCGGTCCGCAGCGTGTTCTGGTACACCTACGCCGGGGTCGGGGTGAGCGGCGCCTGGCTGATGGTGTTCGGCGCGGCGTTGCAGCAGCAGTTCACCGGCGGGCCGGTCGCCGCGATCGGGACCGTGGCCAGCGGCGCGGGCAGCTGGTTCACCGCGATCACCTACCTCGCGCTGATCCTCGGGGTCTTCAGCATCAACGCGCTCAACATCTACGGCGCGTACATGTCCTCGCTGACGTTCGTGACGACCTTCCGCCGGCGCTTCAGCGGCGGCCTCGCGCTGCGGCTGGCCTATCTGCTGCCGGTCGCGGTGCTGTCGACCTACCTGGGGTTCCTGTACAAGGACAACCTCCTGGACACGTTCGAGACGTTCCTGGTGCTGGTCCTGGCCTTGATGAGTCCGTGGACCGCGATCAACCTCGTCGACTACTACCTGATCCGCAAGGGCCGCTACGACGTCGACGCGATCTACCAGCCGAACGGCATCTACGGCCGGCTCAGCGCCGCCGGGATCAGCGCGTACCTGGTCGGCTTCGCCGCGCAGGTGCCGTTCATGTCCAACGACGTCTACACCGGGCCGATCGCCCGCGCGTTGCACGGCGGGGACGTGTCCTGGGTGATCGGTGTGATGGTGTCCGGTGCGCTCTACCTGGTGGCGATGCGTCGCACGACGGCGGCGCTGGTCAGCTCTCCTTGAGGATCGTGCTCAGCAGGTGCCGCGTCTCCTGAGGGGACGCGGCCTCCGCGCACAGCTGGTCCATCACCAGCAGGTAGCTGTCCAGGTCGCCGCTCTTGTCCAGGTATACCGCGCTGGTCAGCTGCTCCATGTACGCGACGTCGGGCAGCTCCGGATCGGCGAAGCTCAGGATGCTGAACGACCCACCGGCGGCCGCGTGGCCACCCGCGAGGAAGGAGGCCACCTGCAGTGTCACGTTCGGCAGCTCGCTGAGCTCGATGAGCCTGCGCAGCTGATCGCGCATGACGGCAGGGCCGCCGACCGGCCTGCGCAACGCCGCCTCGTCGAGCACCGCTCTGACCCTCGGTGCTTCGGGCCTGATCAGCAGCTCCTGCCTGGCCATGCGCAGGTCGACCCGCAGGTCGGCGTCGGTGCTCCGCGGCCGGGGGTGGCCGAGTAGCGCGACCGCCCGGCTGTACGGCTCGGTCTGGAACAGGCCGGGGACGAACTGCGCCTGGTAGGTGCGGATCACCGCCGCGGCCTGCTCGAGCCCGACGTACAGCTCGAACCACTGCGGGAGCACGTCGCTGTACTTGTGCCACCAGCCGTGCGAGTTCGCCTGGTCGGCGAGCGAGAGGAACCCCTCCCGCTGACGCTCGTCGACGACGCCGTACAGGGTGAGCAGGTCGGCGATGTCACGCAGCTTGTACCCGACCCGGCCCAGCTCGAGGCGACTCATCTTGGCCTCGGATGCGCGGATCGTGTGCCCGGCCGCCTGCCGGGTGATCTCCTTCGACTCACGCAGCCTGCGCAGCCGGGCGCCGAGCATGATGCGCAGCACCGTCGGCCCGCCGCGTCGTGGTGGCTGGTCGATCGGGGGAAGGGTGCTGTTCCGATTCACGCTCATGGCCGTGTCCACTCCCAACGCGCCCCCCATGTGCGACGGCGTGAGGGAAAGGATATCTGATAACCAGACTTCGGGGTATGGAATCGAAGGTTCTCCCCGGTGAGTGGGCGGTCAGCCTCCCGGCTTCGGTGCGGCGCCCGGGACGTTCAGCGCGAACTCCAGGATCGACCCAGGATTGTCCAGGTCACCGGTGACCGAGCCGGACTGCGGACCGGCCTTGCCCTCGCTGTCGGTCGCCACGTAAATCTTGGTGTGGTCCGGGCTCAGCGCCACATCGCGGTAGCGGTTGCGGGTCCGGAACAACTGCAGGACGTCGCCCTGTACGGAGCCGCCGTCCTGGGTCAGTTTCAGCACGTAGACGGCGCCGTTCTTCAGGCTCGGCACCAGGAGCGCGTTGGCCAGCGCCGGGTTGGGCGCATTGTCGGCGGGCACGTAGTCGAGGCTGGACGGCGCGATCGACGGCCAGCACAGGTCGAACTCCTCGCCGCACGCCGGATCCCGGAAGTTGTGTCCGGTGGGCACGGTGTAGATCGTCTTGAGTGGTTCGGTGTAGGTCGGGTCGCTCCACTGCAGCTCGCCCGGACCCTTCGGCACCGAGGCGGGCACGTCGTAGTCGTCGTACTCCAGTCCCGCGCAGCCGGGCGCCGCCGACCAGTTCGAGTAACGGTAGGACTGCTCGTCACGGAACCCGGCGACGAGCGGCCAGCCGTAGTTGCCGCCGGGGCGCAGCAGGTTGATCTCGTCGTCGCTCTTCGGGCCGTGCTCGTCGGAGAAGAGCTTGCCGTCGGGGCCGGCCGCGAGACCCTGCGGGTTGCGGTGGCCGTAGGTGAAGACGTGGCTGCGCACGCCCTTGATCTGCGGGTTGTCCGTCGGGACGGTGCCGTCGAAGTTCATCCGCAGCGTCTTGCCGACGTAGGTGCTCCAGTCCTTGGCCGCGACCTGCGCGTCGGTCGGCAGGTCCTGCGCCCGGATCGGGACGCACGCGCGGTCGAACTGGTTGTTGCCCTGGTCGCCGATCGAGTAGTACAGCTTGCCGGCGCTCACCACGAGCCGGCCGGCGTTGTGGTCCTCGCTCGCGGGGAGGTCGGTCATGACGTCGACCGGATTGCTCAGCTTCGCGCCCGCCTGGTCGTAGGCGTAACGGACGATCTTGCCGCGCAGGTTCACCGGAGGGGCGGGATCGGCGTCGTAGTCGTAGGCGACGAACACCGAACCCGGTGCGAACGCCAACCCGAGCAGCCCGTCCTGCGCACCGCTCGCGGAGACCTCGGGGATGGCCAGCACGACGGACTTCGCGCCGTCCGCCGGGTTGATCCGCTGGATCTGCTTGCCGGTCTTCTCCGTCGCCCAGAGGAAGTTGTCCGGCCCCCAGGTCAGCTCCCACGGGTTGGACAGCCCGCTGGCCAGCACCTTCATCGTCGGCGGCGGTCCCAGCGCGGCGGCGCCGGCGCTCGGGATGTCCGGCTTGGCGGTGGGCGGCGGCGGTGCGGGCGTGGTCGAGCACGCCGCGACCAGACCGGCACAGGCCACCAGTGTCAACGTCCGCTTCACGTCGGATCCCCCTGAGGACGGGCTGAGAGCCTCCGACCCTAGTACGGGCGCTGGTGATCCACACCACTCTTTCGTCTTTCGGGGGTCCTTGCAGCTTCGGAAGGGGTGGCATCCCCGCTGGCTTTCAGTGTGCTTGGCGTGGCCGCCCGCTCTCAACCCCCGGCTGACGCCGGCCTCGCGCAGGCTCCTGGTTGCGCGTAGTTCGGGGGCGAGGTTTCAGGGTTGACAGCGGGCGGCCACGCCAAGTGCTTAGCCAGGATCGCGGGGATGGGGGTGGTGTGCGTGCATGCCGTTGGTGGTGGCGGGCCGATGGCGCTTTCTTTGCGCATTGGGCTGCGCCCTCGCGCGTTGCGCGTAGTCCCATGAGTCTCTGTGGTCGCTTTGTGGTCGCCTCGGTGTTGCTCGTGTGACTGATGGGGCGTCAGCGTCGACTTTGCACACCTACGTGCTGCGTCGCACATGTCCGGACATGTGCGACGCAGCACGTAGACGTGCAAAGTTGGCCGCGATGGGGCTGGTGTTACTGGTGGGGTGATCTTGAGCCCCGAGCACGCGCACAGAACGAGTGTGGTCACCCGGAGACCGTGGGGGGCGCGGCGCAGCCGTGACCAACAACAGCGCCGCAGAGCTCCCCTTCCCCCGCGATCCTGGCAAAGCACTTGGCGTGGCCGCCCGCTGTCAACCCTGAAACCTCGCCCCCGAACCCGCGCAACCAGGAGCCAGCGCGAGGCCGGCGTCAGCCGGGGGTTGATAGCGGGCGGCCACGCCAAGACACTGGATGGCCAGCGGGGATGCAACCCCCGCGCAAGCTCACGAGGCAGGAACCTTGTCCAGGAAGCCGTAGACGGCCGCGAGCTTGCCGTTCTCCGCGACCGCCACGTCGAAGCCGACCACCAGAGGCTCCTCCGCGCCGGGCGCGCCCAGGTTCCACTGGAAGCGCGCGGTGTTGTGGTGGGCGTCGACCGGGCCCGCGAGGCTGAACACCAGTCCGGCGAACTGTTGCTGGACGGCCGCGATCGTCGTGTCGATCGCCTCGACTCCCCGGGCGTCGACCAGCGGGTCCGTGTAGCCGGCCTCGGCGCTGTACAGCTCGTCGATCTTCGATCGGCGCGCGGCCGGGTCGGTTTCGTTCCACACGTCGATGTAGCGCTCGGCAAGGTTCTGAAGATCGGTGCTCATGGCTGCCTCCCTGGCGTCGTCCGTCGTCTTGCGGGTGACACCAGGTTGGCAGCCATGGTGAGGCAAATCGATTCCCTCAGAGGTAATGGGATCAGCGCTTGAGGACCACCTTCAGTGCGTTGTGCTCGCCGGCGTTGGCGAACACGTCGTAGGCGTCGAGGATCGCGCCCAGCGCGAACTCGTGCGTGCCGAACATCTCCGCGGGCAGCCGGCCGTCCCGGACCAGTGACAGCAGCATCGGCACGGTGACCGTGTCGACCAGGCCGGTCGTGATGGTGATGTTCTTGATCCAGAGCTCCTCGAGGTGCAGTGTCGCGGGCGCGCCGTGCACGCCGATGTTGGCGATCACGCCGCCGGGCCGGACGATCCGCGCGCACGTCTCGAACGTCTCCGGGACGCCGACCGCCTCGATCGCCACGTCGACGCCCTGGCCGTCGGTCAGCTCGGCCAGCGCGGCGTCCACGTCGTCGTCGGCGTTGATCGTGTACCCGGCGCCGAACTGCTTCGCGTGTTCGAGCCGCGACGCGACCTTGTCGATGGCGACGACCCGGCTCGCGCCGTGCAGCCCGGCGGTCATGATCGCGGCGAGCCCGACCGGTCCGGCCCCGACCACGGCGACCGTGTCACCCGGTTTGACCTGCCCGTTGCGGATTCCCACCTCGTAACCGGTGGGCAGGATGTCGGCGAGGAACAGCGCCTGGACATCGGTGACACCACTCGGCAGCCGGTGGACGCTTGTCTCGGCATAGGGCACCCGGGTGTACTCGGCCTGCGTGCCGTCGATCAGATGGCCGAAGATCCAGCCGACGCCGCCCACGGTCAGGCAGTGGCTGGGCATCGCGCGCTTGCAGTTCGCGCACCGGCCGCACGAGGTGATCGCGGGCACCAGGATCCGGTCGCCCTCCGCGAGCGAGTTCACCGCCGAACCGGTGGCCACGACCGTCGCCACGGCTTCGTGACCGAGCAGCCTGCCGGGCGTCACCGCGGGCACGTCGCCCTTGAGGATGTGCAGGTCGGTGCCGCAGATCGTGGTCGTGTCGATCTGGACGATGACGTCGGTGGGTTCGGACACCGTCGGGTCCGGGACCTCGTCCCAGGATTTCTGGCCGGGACCGTGATAGACCAGCGCCTTCATCTCGGACTCTCCAATGCGCTCGTGAGGTGATGTAGCTCACGGTGGCCGCATGCGACCGGGTCGGTCGTCTCATCCTGCGAAAAGGTGTTCGCATCGCCACCCGGCGGCGGGGTAGCGTGCGGTCCGTGCACCGGTGCTTCCCGATCACTCCGCCGCCCGCCTCCTGAGCGGGCTCATCACCCTCGGCGCGGTCTGACTCCGCGTTCGTTTCCGGCTTCCCATGCCGTGGCTCGGCCTTCGGTGCGCCCGCTTCCGCGACCATCCGTTCATTCCTGTCGCAGGAGCATGCATGTCCACGTCCTGTTCTTCCGGCGCCGTCGCGCGCCCGTCCACCTCCGCCCGTGACCTCTGGTGCGTCGTCGGCGCCGGCCTGCTGTGGGGCACCGGCGGCCTGACCGGCGCGCTGCTCGGCAAGGTCGCCGGGCTCGACCCGCTGGCCATCGCCACCTACCGGCTCCTCGGCGGCGGGCTCTCGCTGCTGGTCGCGTTGGCCTGCCTCGGCCGGTTGCCCCGGCTCGGCCGGTCCGCCTCGGTGCGGGTCCTGGCCGTCGGGGCGCTGAGCGCGCTGTACCAGGCCTGCTACTTCGCCGCTGTGGCGTTCACCAACGTCGCGGTGGCCACTCTGATCACCCTCGGTTCGGCGCCGGTACTGGTGATCGTCGCGGAGACTGTGCAGCAGCGGCGACGACCGAGCACAGGGTCACTGACCGCCATCGCGCTCGCGCTGCTCGGCCTCGGTCTGCTCGTCGGCGTGCCCGGCGACGGCGCTGGCGCGGGGTTGCTGCTCGGAGCCGTGCTCGCGGTCGTCTCGGCGGCAGGGTTCGCCGCGTTGACGCTGGTCACCAGGCGGCCCGTACCGGGGTTGGACGCTCGCGCGACGGTCGGCTACGGCTTCACCGTCGGCGCGGTGCTGCTCACCGCCGTCAGCGTGCCGACCGTGGGAATGGGGTTCGCGCCGGACACGGCGTCGGTGGGCCTACTGCTCTACTTCGCCTGGATCCCGACGGCGCTGGCCTACGCGCTGTTCTTCCTCGGGCTGCAACGCGGCGTGAGCGCGAGCTCGGCGGCGGTCGTCGCGGTCCTCGAACCGGTCACCGCGACGCTGCTGGGCGTTCTGGTGCTCGGCGAACACCTGACCCTCGTCGAGGCGGTGGGCGCCGGCCTGCTGTGCCTCGCGGTCCTGGTCGCAGGTCTGCGCAGGTAAAACCCCGTGAGTGGCGAGTGGTCCTATAGGACCACTCGCCACTCACGGGTTAGAAACGGTCTTCGCCGGTGAGTTCGTGTTCGAGGGCGTCCGCGCCCTTCACGACCAGCTGGAACGGCTGGTCGAAGCCGCCGAGCGACATGTCGGACAGGCTGGCCGAGTGCCGGAACAGCGCGACGCCGTCGGCGATCACCACGCCACCGACGACCGACTTGCCGGCCAGCTCCAGCAGCCGACGCAGGTCGACGTCGTCGGCCTTGGCGATCGCGGACTCGATCATGATCCAGCCGGACTCGTCCGACGTGCCCTCGGGATCCAGGTGGTGCACCGCGACCCGTTGCGTGCGGTCGCCCTCCGTAGGGAGGTGGAAGCGCAGGGTCCGGTCGGTCTGCTGGAAGATCTCGTACCGCACCCGGACGTAACCGATGAGATCAAGCCATGTGGTCGCCACGCCCGCAACTTAGCGCACTCGGACCGAGTGAATTCAGCGCGTTGTCACCTGGCGGATGTAGTGTCCGGATTCGTGGCTGAGCTGACACCGGAGATCGATCCGAGTGAGGTCGGGCTGGACGCCGATCGGCTGTCCCGGATCGACCGACACTTCCAGCGTTACGTCGAGGACGGCCGGTTGGCCGGCTGGTCGGCGGTGGTGACCAGGGGCGGCAAGATCGCGCACGTCGGCATGCACGGCCAGCGTGACGCCGAGGCCGACCTGCCGGTCCAGGCCGACACGCTGTGGCGCATCTACTCGATGACCAAGCCGATCACCTCGGTCGCGGTGATGATGCTGGTCGAAGAGGGTCTGATCGAGCTGAACGACCCGGTCAGCCGCTACATCCCGGCGTTCGGCGCTGGCCGGGTGTACATCAAGGGCTCGGCGATGAAGCCGGTGACCGTGCCGATCACCGAGCCGATGCGGGTCTGGCACCTGCTGACCCACACCTCGGGCCTGACCTACGGCTTCCACCACACACACCCGACCGACGCGATCTACCGCGCGCACGGCTACGAGTGGGGCGTTCCCAAGGGGGTCGACCTCGCCGGCGCCTGCGACGCGTGGGCCGGCATGCCGCTGGCGTTCCAGCCCAGCGCCGAATGGAACTACTCGGTCTCGACCGACGTGCTGGGCCGCGTCGTCGAGGTCGCCTCCGGGCAGTCTCTCGACGAGTTCTTCGCCCAGCGGATCCTCGAACCGCTCGGCATGACCGACACGTCCTTCTCGGTGTCCGAACAGAACGTCGAGCGGCTCGCCGCGCTGTACAGCCCGAACCCGCAGACCGGCCGGTTCATCCGGAACAAGGCGATGGGCGACGCCGTGCTGACCCCGCCGACCTGCCTGTCCGGTGGTGGCGGCCTGGTGTCCACCGCCGCCGACTACCACCGCTTCACCCAGATGCTGCTGAACGGCGGCGAGCTGGACGGCACCCGTCTGCTGGGCAGCCGCACGGTCGACTACATGACGCAGAACCACCTGCCCGGCGGCGCCGACCTGGAGGAGTTCGGCCGCCCGCTGTTCGCCGAATCCCCGCTGCTCGGCACCGGGTTCGGTCTGGGATTCTCCGTCGTCATCGACGCGGCCGAGGGCAAGGTGCTCAGCAGCCCCGGAGAGTTCGCCTGGGGTGGCGCGGCGAGCACCGCGTTCTGGGTCGATCCCGCCGAGGAGCTGACCGCGCTGTTCTTCACCCAGCTGCTGCCGTCCAGTACGCACCCGATCAGATCGCAGCTGCGCACGCTGGTCTACCAGGCGGTGGTGGACTGATGCTGGCGCTCGTACTCAAGGTCGTCGTCAACGCGATCGCGCTGTGGGTCTGCACGCTGGTGATCCCCGGCATCGCGGTCGGCGGGTCCGACCAGGGCACCTGGATCGGCACGCTGGTGCTCGTGGCGGTCATCTTCGGCCTGGTCAACGCCGTGATCAAGCCGGTCATCAAGACGATCGGCTGTGCGTTCTACCTGCTGACCCTCGGGCTGATCGGGTTGATCGTCAACGCGCTGCTGTTCCTGCTGGTCGGCTGGATCGCCGACCAGGTCGGGCTGCCGTTCGAGGTGAGTGGCTTCGTCGCGGCGTTCTTCGGTGCGATCGTGATGGCGATCGTCGGATTCATCCTGCACCTGGTCATCCCGGACCGGTTCGACCAGAAGGGCGGGCTCGGCTGACATGGCGGAGCGGATCTGGTTGGTCACCGGTGCCAGCAGCGGCTTGGGCCGGGCCATCGCGGAGGCGGCGCTCGGCGCGGGGGACACGGTGGTCGGTGCGGCCCGCCGCGCCGGCGCGCTGGACGACCTGGCCGATGCGTACCCCGGCAGGGTCGACTCGATCCGGCTCGACGTGACCTCGCCGGATGCGCCGTCGGTCGTCGACGAGGTCGTGGCACGGCACGGGCGCATCGACGTGCTGGTCAACAACGCCGGGCGCACCCAGGTGGGGGCGCTGGAGGAGACCACCTCCGAGGAGCTGCGTTACCTGTTCGACCTGCACTTCTTCGGCCCGGCCGCGCTCACCAAGGCGGTGCTGCCGCACATGCGGCGCGCCGGGGGAGGCGCGGTCGTCCAGATGTCCAGTGTCGGCGGGCAGACCACCTCGTCCGGCTTCGGCGCGTACTGCGCGACCAAGTTCGCGCTGGAGGGTCTGACCCAGTCCCTCGCGCAGGAGGTCGACTTCGGCGTGCGGTTCCTGATCGTCGAGCCGGGCGCCTTCCGCACCGGTCTGTTCAATCCCGGCGCGGCGTACCTGTCGGCCGAGATGCCCGAGTACGCCGACACGGTCGGTCCGATCAGGCAGTACGTCACCACCGGCGACGGCGAGCAAGCGGGCGACCCGGTGAAGGCGGCGGCCGCGATCCTCACCGCTCTCGACTCCGACGACCCGCCGCTGCGTCTGGCGCTGGGTGCGGACGCGGTGGACGGCATCCGTACCGAGCTGGCCGGGCGCGGCTCGGACCTGACGGCCTGGGAACACGTCTCCCGGGCCACCGCGTTCGACGCCTAGGCCGCTTCGGTGATGACGATGTTCGTGCGGCCCGCCCGCTGACGCAGCTCCAGCCACGGGCGGTACTGCTCGGACTCGTAGAACGCTCGCAGCTCGGTCATCGAGGGGAACTCGATGAGGACCATGTCGCCGGGCTCCCAGCTGCCTTCCAGCGCTCGGGTCTGGCTGCGGCGCAGAAGGTACCTGCCGCCGAACGACTCGACGATTCCCGGGACGGTCGCGCCGTAGCCGGCCATCGCGTCGAGGTCGTTGTAGCCCGACTCGGGATCGGTCGACATCAGGTAAGCCGGCATGTCCTGCCTCCAGATCGCAGTGTCCAGACTCACCGGTCTGGTTTCTTGGTCAGTCTAGTACGACTAGCAAAATAGACCGGCGAGTATGCTTCTGCCATGGCTGGGGTCGCTCGTCGGGGGCGTATCGACAAGCGGCAGGCGATCCTGGACGCGGCCTTCGTGGTGTTCGCACGCGAGGGGTACGCGCTCGCCGCGATCGACGTCATCGCCGCCGAGGCGGGTGTCGCCAAGGCGACGGTGTACAGCCACTTCGGCGACAAGGAGACCCTGCTGCACCAGGCGGTCGCGGCGCAGGCGGATCGGGCGCTGGCCGAGAACACCGAGGTGCTGGCTCGGCTCACCGATGACGGCGAGCTGAGCGAGACCCTGCGGGACGTCGGCTACCAGCTGTTGCGGTGCTTCCGCGACGACCGCTCCATGGCGATGCGCCGGCTGCTCTCCGCCGAGGTCCACCAGTTTCCCTGGCTGATCGACATCGTCCAGGTCGGCGCGGCGGACAAGGTCATCGATGCGCTGGCCGACCGGCTGTCTCGCCTGACGGTCGCCGGAAGGCTGCGGATGACCGATCCGGTCCTGGCCGCCGAACAGCTGGCCTCGCTGCTGACCGGGTCGATGGACCGGCGTTCCCGTTTGGGCACCCGCCCGGTGCCCGATGCGGAGCTGCGCCTGGTGACGCGAGCGGCGGTCACGACGTTCCTGCGGGCCTACGCCCCGAGCTAGCTCGGGCGGCTGCTCCGGGTGCGGCGAATCGGGCACGAACGTACAAGACCGGCGGGCTTCCTACGGTGAGGATCGAGGGCATGACCAGTGCACCTGTGAACCTGACCGCCGCGCTCGCCTCGTTCGACGCGGTGTACAGCCCTCGGATCGTCGCGCGGATGAACGACTACGACGTGCGGATCGCGCACACCCTCGGCGAGCACGTCTGGCACGTGCACGAGGACACCGACGAGTTCTTCCTCGTGCTCGACGGCGAGTTCACCGTGGCGATGCGCGACGCGGACGGGACCGAGACGCACGTGGTGCTTCGCCAGGGCGACACGTTCGTCGTGCCGAAGGGCACCGAGCACAAGCCGTCCTCGACCGGTGCCTCGATCCTCATGTTCGAGCCGTCCGGCACGTCCAGTACGGGCGACCGCCACGACGACATCCCGGACCACGTGGACAGCACCACCGGCCACCGGCTGTGAGTGGCGCGGCCGGTCATAGGAGGCCGCGCCACTCACGGGGTCAGGCGACCGGAGCCGGCACCAGCGCGGCGGACATCCGGTCGAAGCCGCGCAGGTTGGACGTGGGCCGCCGGTGCGGCGTGCCGACCAGCGTCAGGTCCGGATAGCGCGTGTAGAGGGCACGCAGCGCGACCTCACCCTCCATCTTCGCCAGCGCGGCGCCCAGGCAGTAGTGGATGCCGCTGGAGAACGCGAGGTGCTTGCCGGCGTTCGGTCGCGTGACGTCGAACGTGTGCGGGTCGTCGAACACCTTCGGATCCCGGTTGGCCGCGCCCAGCAGGACCACGACCAGCTCCTCCTGGCTCACCGGAACACCGGCGATCTCGGTGTCGCGCAGCGCCCGGCGGGCGGTGCGCTGCACGGGCGAGTCGATGCGCAGCATCTCGTCGACCGCGTTCGGCCACAGCGACGGGTCCTCGGCGAGCAGCGCACGCTGCGCGGGGTGCTCCTGCAGCAGCGCGATGCCGTTGCCGATCAGGTTGACCGTCGTCTCGAAACCCGCAGCGAGCACGAGCAGCGACGTGGACAGCAGCTCGGTCTCGCTCAGCCGTTCGCCGTCGGTGTCGGTCGAGGTCACCAGGTCGGACAGGATGTCCTGGCCGGGATTGCGGCGCAGCGTCTCGAAGTGCCCGCGCATCCAGTCCAGCAGCGCGTCGATGCCGCGCTGGGCCTCCAGGAACTGCTGACGGCTCATTCCGGGGTCCAACGACGCGGCCGCGCCGTCACCCCAGGTGAGGAACTGGTCCTTCATCGCGATGGGCGCGCCGAGGATCTCGCAGATCACGATGACCGGCAGCTGCGAGGCGTACATCCGGACCAGGTCGACCGGCTCGCGCACGCCGCGTCGCTCGATCTCGTCCAGCAGCTCGACCGCGACCTCCTCGGTGCGGTCCCGCAGCGCCTTGACCGCCCTGGCGGTGAACGCCCGGGTCACGAGCTTGCGATAGCGGCTGTGGTTGGGCGGGTCGACGGCCAGCATCGACGGCGGCTCGATGACGCTGCGCGCGGCACCGGAGGCCGACGCCGCGAGCAGTCGCCGGATCGGCCGGGGCGCACCGCCGAACGACGCGGTGCCGAAACTCTCGGCGCGCAGCACCTCGGTGGCCGTGGCGTGCTGCACCGTGAGCTTGCCCGCCAGACCGGCGGCGAACGGCTTGTCGGTGCGCAGTTCTTCGTAGTGCGGGTACGGGTTGAGCTGGATGGCGCGGTCGGTCAGGAACCGGGTGTTGGTGTTGCCCTTGCGAGCTTCACGCTTCATCACGAGCCGGATCAGCCCGTGCGTCAACGCCCACCGCGCTGTGTCCGGAAGCTGCATGATCGTCCTCCGAGGTCGATCGGGAACCAGATACGTACACTGTACGTCTGTCGGCTCCGGGCGCGCCAGCCTCAGATCGGCCAGACCTCCCGGCGGAACGCCGCGTCCCAGAACATCCACTCGTAGCGGGACGTCGTCACGAAGTGGTCCACGACCCGCCGGGTCTCGGTCTCGGACAGTGTCGTCCCGATCCGGTCGGTCAAGGCCAGCACGTCGTCGACGACCTTCTGGAACTCCTCGCCGCCGTACATCGCGATCCACCGCGCGTACAGCGGGTTCGGCGACGACCGGGTGAGCAGCTCCTCGCCGACGCGCGCGTAGATCCAGTAGCAGGGCAGCACCGCGCCGACGCCTTCGGCGAACGACCCGCCGTAGACCGTCGCCAGCAGGTAGCTGCTGTAGGCCTGGGTCGTGGGTGCTACCGGCGCGTCCTGGTCGAAGGGGGCGCCCAGCTCGGCCATCAGCTCGGCGTGCATGTCCTGCTCGGCGGCGATTGCACCGGCGGCGTGCTCGGCGAACATCACCGTGTCCCGCTCGGTCGGCGCCTTCGCGGCGCACACAGACAGGGCACGGGCGTAACCGCGCAGGTAGTGCGTGTCCTGCTCGATGTAGTGCCGGAACGACTCGGCCGGCAGCGTGCCGTCGGTGAGCCCACTGACGAACGGGTGGCTCAGTACGCCGTCATAGATGTGCTCGATCGCCGACCACAGCCGGCCGGTCAGCTTCTCGGAATCCGCCATACCGGCACGGTAGCCGCAAGTGGCGCTAGAGGCCGAGACCCCGGCTGCCACCCGAGCTGTCCGGGTAGTCGTAGGGGTTCGAGCTGCGCTTGTTGTCCTTTTCCTTGTCTTTGTCGTCGTCGTTCGAGCTGCTGCGCCGTGTGGTCTTCGGCTCCGAACGTGTCGTGCGCGGAGTCGTCCGGGTGGTGCGTGGCGGCGTCGTCCTCGGGGTCGGCCGGTAGGTCGTCCTCGGCGGGGGCGGCGGCACGTAGACGCTGGTGGGCGGCGGAGGAGGCGGTGGAGCGACGCTGGTCGTGGGTAGCGCCGAGGTGGTCGGCGGCGCCGCGCTGGTCGTGGGCAGGTCGGAGGCCTGCGACGCCGCGGTGTCCAGCGGCGCCTGCACGATCGGCACCGCGGAGCTGTCGCTGCCGTTGCCCAGCACGCTGAACAGCAGGATGCCGACCAGCACGACCGCGCCGGACAGGACCCAGGTCAGCCGCTTATTGGACCGAGCGGTCGCTTCCTCTTCCTCGGGAGTCGGCGGCTTCGGCATGGCCGGAGCGGGCGGCAGGGGCGGCATGAGAGTCGTCGCCTGCTCGCCGAACGACGTCGGGTCACCCCGCGACTCGTCGCCGTACGCCGGCTTCTCCGGCACTCCGGCGGCGGGCTGTGGCCCGCCGTCGGAGTCGGAGGCGTCCGGCGTACCCGTCCGGTCGAGAGCCATATGCAAGCCGCCCTGAATTGAGTGGAAGGAACCCTGAAGGGCTCATGCTGCCACCTGAATCGTGGCATGCGGGCGTGTCGCTACCGCAGGCGCTCCCTGAGTTCACGCTTCAGCACCTTGCCTGCCGCGGACACCGGTAGCGCGTCGGTCAAATGTATTTCGCGAATGTGCTGGTAGGGGAGCAAACGAGCGTTGACTTCGGTGCGCAGCTGTTCCGCGTCGAAACCTTCCGACCGCTCCGGTATCACAAATGCCACCGGAAGTTCTCCCGTCGCCGGATCCGGTTTGCCGACGACCGCCGCGGCGCGCACGCCCGGTCGGGCGAACAGCAGCTCCTCCAGCTGCCTCGGGTACACGTTGTAGCCCTTGTAGAGCAGCATGTCCTTCTTGCGGTCGACGATCGACAGATAACCCTCGTCGTCCAGCACCCCGATGTCGCCGGTGTGCAGCCACCCGTCGACCAGGGTCGCCTCGGTCTCCTCCGGCCGGTTCAGGTAGCCGAGCATGACCTGCGGGCCCTTGATGCAGACCTCGCCGGCCTCGCCGACCGGCAGCGGCTGCTCGGAGCCGTCCTCGCCGACCAGCTTGATCTGTGTGTCCGGCACCGGCAGCCCGACCGTGCCGATCTTGCGGACCGCCGAGCGCGCCGCCGGTCCCGACGTGGCGCCCATCGTGACCTCGGTGAGGCCGTACCCCTCGGTGACCGGCACGTCCTCGCCGAACCGGGCGCGCATCACGTTGATCAGCTCCACGGCCAGCGGCGCGGCGCCGGAGGTGATGCCCCGGACCTCGCTCAGGTTCCTGGTGGCGAAGTCCGGGTGCGCGATCAACGCCGCGAACAGCGGGGGAGCGCCGGTCATCGAGGTGATCCCGAACTTCTCGCCGTCGGCGAGATAGCGGCCCGGGTCGAACCGCTCGTGCAGCACCTGGGTCGTGCCGGCCAGCAGCGCGATGTTGAGGCTGCCCACGGTGCCCATGGCGTGGAACCACGGCGTCAGGTTGATCGTCACGCCCGTGCCGACCTGGTTCGGGTACTCGGCCTCGTCACCGACCTGCTCGACCCACACCCCGCCGTCGGCGTCCACCCTCGGTTCGCCGCCGGAGCCCCAGCAGGCGTACTGCAGCGCGTTCACCACCACGTTGCGGTGCGGGATGCGCACGCCCTTGGACCGGCCGGTCGTACCGCCGGTGTAGGCGAGGTGTGCCAGGTCGTCGTGGATGTCGATCTCGACGTCCGGTCGGGTGGTCGGCGCGTCGGCGATGAACCGGTCGAAACCGTCCTCGCCGTCGGAGCCGACGAGCACGACCTGACGCACCGCCGTCTGCGCCCGGACCGCGGCCAGCGCCTTGCTCGCCGGGTCGAAGCTGACCGCGAGCACCGCGCCGGAGTCGATGAGCTGCGCGGCCAGGTCGGCGGGCGGCAACAGCGGGTTCGCCGGGGTGTAGGTCGCGCCGGACAACAGGATCCCGTGGTAGGCGATGGCGTACTCGAGACGGTTCGCCAGATGGACGGCGACCACGTCACCCCGGGAGACACCGGCGCCGTGCAGCGCGTTCGCGAATGCGCAGGCCTTCCGGTACAGCTCACCGAAGGTCAGCTCGGCGCCGTCGGCGTGCAGCGCGACACGGTCCGGCCAGCGGGCGGCCGTACCGGCCAGGATCGAACCGGCGGGAACCTCGGGGTAGGTCAGGCTCGACGGTGAACTGACGATCAACGGGCACCTCCGGGGGTGAACGCAACGGGCAGATGTTTGATGCCGTTGATGAACGACGACTTCAGGCGGACCGGCTCGGCGGTCGCGTGGATGTCCGGGATGCGGGTGAGCAGCTCGCGGAACATCACGCTGATCTCCCTGCGCGCCAGGTGTGCGCCGAGACAGAAGTGCGGGCCGGGACCGCCGAAGCCGATGTGCGCGTTCGGCGAGCGCAGCACGTCGAACTTCTCGGGCTCGAGGAAGTATTTCGGATCACGGTTGCCCGCCCAGTAGAACAGCAGCACCTTGTCGCCCGCGCTCAGCTCCTGGCCGCCCAGCGCGGTGGCCTCGGCGACCGTGCGGCGCATGAACATCACCGGCGATGCCCACCGGACGATCTCCTCGACCGCGGTGGGGGTGACCTTGTCCAGATCGGCGAGCCAGCGCTCCCGCTGCTCCGGGTACCGG
Source organism: Actinospineispora spinosispora DSM 44797 (assembly GCF_000429025.1). GTDB lineage: Bacteria > Actinomycetota > Actinomycetes > Mycobacteriales > Pseudonocardiaceae > Pseudonocardia > Pseudonocardia spinosispora. Next base: position 593,767 of record NZ_KE386835.1, on the reverse strand, counting down.
GTCAGCGCGGTGATGCCCCAGCTGATCGCCGTCCTCGTCGTCTCGTTGCCGGCCACCACGAGCAGGATGAAGAACGAGGCGAGCTCGTCCGGGGTCAACGACTCCCCGTCGATCTCCGCGTTGATGAGCGCCGAGATCAGATCATCGGTCGGGTTCTCGGCGCGCAGTGCGGCCAGCTCACGGACCAGGTTCGTCAGATCACCACCGGCCTGCAGCAGCGCGGTGAAGATGTCCGTGCCCTCCGGGACGTACTCCGGGTCGGTCGCGCCGAGGATCACGTTCGTCCGGTCGAACACGAAGTCGTGCTGGCTCTCCGGAATGCCCATCATGTCGCACACGATGGTCAGCGGCAGCCGCGCCGAGATCGACCGCACCGCCTCGCACTCACCGGCGTCGATGATGTCGTCCACGATGGTGCTCGCCACCCGGCCGACGTTCTCGGTGAGCGCGTCCAGCCGTCGCGGTGTGAACCCCCGCGACACGATGCGGCGCAGCCTGCTGTGCCTCGGATCGTCCATATTGATCATGGAGCCGTAGAACTCCAGGAACTCCTTCGGCAGGTCCGCGATGTTCGTCGCGCCCTGCCCCGAGGTGAACAGCTTCGGCCTGCGGCTCGCTTCCGCGATGTCGTCCAGCCTGGTCAGGGCGTAGTAGCCGGGGCCGGCCGGGATCGCGCGGTTGATCTCCCGCTCGGCGAAGAACGGCAGACCGGGCTGGTCACGCAGTGCGTTGAACACGGCGTGCCGCTCCTCGATCGGCCGAGTCCAGAATCCGTCCAGGTCCGAAAGGTCGACATCAGTGTCGGGTTGTGCGCGGCTCATGCTTGAACACTCTGCCGTACGGCGTACGTTTCTGCCTGTTTCGCGCGCCATCGTTCCCGGAAGGCCCTCCGGGCCGACCGGGAACGATCCAGGCGGCTCGCCTAACGGCTCGCTGCCTGGGCTTTTTCCTCGCGGGCCCCTCAACCCTTCGGGCTGAGGGGCCCACTCGGAAAAATGTCGCCTTCGGCGACGCGCGCGCTTGGTGCCCCGGCTTGGGAGCCGCCCCTCATGTACTACCCGCCTTCGGCGGAACCCCTCCGGGCGCCTCTGCGGGGCCACCTATGCACCGTGCCCCACCACACTCCCGGTGCAAGCTGAGGGCGCTCCAGGCGCCATGCGCACCCCACGACGCACACCCTCGGGCACACAAGGACCCGTGAGTGTTTTGGGTTGCCAGGGCAACCCAAAACACTCACGGCTTTTTCGGCTGCGGGTGTACATGCGTCTGTGAAGCCGGCTCCGCGAGTCTCCGAAGGAGTTCCGGCGAAGGCCGGGCAGTGAATGTCCGCAACAACCCGCCCAGCTGCCAGGGCGGCTCTCGGGGTTCCCCCAAGCGCGCGCCCGGGCGAGTCCTCGAGCCTTTTTTTCTGGGAGTACCCCAGCGAGCGTAAGCGAGCCGGGGTGGTCACAGAAAAATACCGCGCGCGAAACAGGCCCAATCAATACAGCCAGCTCAGCCGGTAGGCGGCGCTCACCGCCTCGGTTCGGCTCGACACGGCCAGCTTCGACATGACCCTGCTCAGGTGCACGCTCACGGTCTTCTCGCTGATGTACAGCTCCGTGCCGATCTGCCGGTTGGTCCGGCCGGCCGCCACCAGCTCCAGCACCGACCGCTCGCGAGGTGTCAGCGTGGGGCCGGAGGGCGGCACGGGGAGCGGTTCGGCGCCGAGGCGGACGCGGCCCCTGCTCGCGGTCGCTCGCACGGCCTCGGCGAGTGGTGTCGCCCCGAGGCGCTCGGCCACCGCGAGTGCCTGGCGCAGCGGTTCGGCGGAGTCGAGGGACCGCTGTGTCGCCAGCAGGGCCTCGCCGTGCCGCCAGCGCGCCATCGCGGCCTGGTAGACCTCGCCGTAGGCGTCGAACGCGACGGCGGTGTCGGCCCACCGGCCCGGGTCGGGGTCGCCGATGAGCGACCGGGATTCGGCGTCCACCCGCAGCAGCCAGGCGCGTCCCTCCGGGCCGAGCGTGCCGGTGCGCGGTTGGGCCTGCTCGGCGGCTGTGGTGGCGAGCTCGGCGAGCTGCGTGCCCAGCGTGATCGCCTCGCGCAGCGCGGTGTCGTCCCTGCGCAGTCGGGCGAGGCGGGCCAGCTCGGACTGGGCGCTCACACCGAGCGCACACAGCGACAGTTGAGCCGGTGTGACGCCGTAGAGCCTGCGCTGGTCCTCCAGCGCGGTCCGGACGTGTGCCGCCGCGCGGTCCGGGGCGCCTCGCCACAGTTCCATCTCCGCGCCGCACATCGCGACGAACCGCACCACCTGCTCGTCGGTTCCCTGACCGAGCGGCAGTGCCGCGATCCGCGCGTCGGCCGCCTCGAACTGCCCCCGCCCGACCTCGACGAACAGCTCGACCGAGGACACCCTGGTGGCGACGTGCGCGGACACCGAACCCTCGGTGATCGAGGCGGCGCCGTCCCAGTCGCCGAGGATGTAGCGGGTCAGTGCCTGCATGACGCGCAGTTCGAGGCCGTAGCTCGACCAGGTCATCCCCGTGCGCTCGGCGCGCGCCACCCCGGCGTCGAACACCGGCATCGCGTCGAGCAGCTCACCGGCGTCGTGGCGCGACATGCCCGCGTTGAACCGGGCGCGCAGCTCGACACCGAGTGCGTCCGCTTCCGCCGCGAGCGCGATCGCCCTGTCCAGCCGTTCGCGTGCGCTGTCGACCCGGCCGAGCATCTCCTCGGACACCGCCGCGGTGGTGAGCGCGTCGGCCTCGGCGGCCAGCGCGGCCGGGCCGCGTTCGGACTCACTTGCCAGCTCGATCGCCCGGTAGGCCTGCTCGGTGGCCTCGGCGTACCGGTCCAGCCGGCAGCTCACCCTGGCCAGCCCGGCGAGCGCCCACGCCTTCTCCGGCGAGGCGGGTTCGTCGGCGAGCAGGTCGAACGCCTCCTCGGCGGCGGCGAGCGCTTCCAGCTCGCGGCCTGGCAGGGCGAGCAGGTACTGCCCGTAGCGGCGGCGGAAGCTCGCGCCGTGCCCGGTGTCGCCGACCGAGTCGGCCAGCTCGATCGCGGCACGGCAGTGCCGGATCGCGCGGTCCGGCTCACCCAGCGCGTCGGCGGACCACACCGCGAGCCGCATCAGCTCGAGCGGGTCCTCGCCGGCGACCGACCGGGGATCGGGCACCGCGGCCCACAGCTGCAGCGCACGCTCGGCGTGCAGCAGGATCTCGGCCGAGGCGTCGAGCTGGTCGGCTTCCCTGGCCGCCCTGACCGAGGAGGCGAGCGCGAGCGGCAGGTCGTGGCTCTCCATCGCGTGATGTGCCAGCTCCGCGGCGCTGCCCCGGTCCGGCTCGTCGGTGAGCGCGGTGGCGAACGCGGCGTGCAGCCGGGTCCGTTCACCCGGCAGCAGGTCGGCGTAGAGCGCCTCGCGCAGCAGCGCGTGCCGGAACTGGTACCCGCGAGTGCCGTCGGGAAGCAGCACGTGAGCCGAGGCCGCCGCGCGCAGTGCGGCGTCCAGGTCCTCCGGCGACGTCCCGGCCGAGGCGGCGGCCAGCCGGTCGTGTCGAAACCGCCGGCCGGCGACCGAGGCGAGCCGCAACACCTGCTGGGTGGCCTGGTCAAGTGTCTCGACGCGGGCGAGCAGGACCTCCGCGAGCCGGCCCGGCATCCCGTCGGTGTCCGCGGAGACGAGCTCTTCGGCGAAGAACGCGTTGCCCTCGCTGCGCCGCGCGATCGACCGGGCGGCGGTGTCGTCCAGTCCGTCGTCGGCGAGCGCTCGGACGAAGCGCTCGGCGTCGGCGGCGCCGAAGGGTGTCAGCTCCAGCCGGTCCACCGAGGGCAGCCGCACCAGCTCGGCGAGTACCTGGCGCAGCGGATGCCTGCGGTTCAGCTCGTCGGCGCGGTAGCTGGCCAGCACCACCAGCCGCTGGCCACCGAGCCGGGCGAGCAGGAAGGTGAGCAGGTCGCGGCTCGAACGGTCGGCCCAGTGCAGGTCCTCGACGATCAGCAGGACCGGCCCTCGGGTGGCGAGCGTGGTCAACGCGGACAGCACGGCGTCGAAGAGCTGCAGCTGCCCGACGTCCGGGCGGTCCAGCCGTACCTCGCCTCGGTCGACGGTCCCGGGCAGCAGCCGCGCCAGCGTCGGGTGCGCGGCGAGCAGGTCGGCGTCCTCGGAGAGCGGCCCGACGGCCTCGGCGAACGGCAGGTACGGCAGCGCAGCCTCGGCGGTGTCCAGGCAACGCCCGGTCAGCACCCGCCAGCCGTCGGTGGACGCCCGCCGCGCCAGCTCGACGATCAGCCGCGACTTGCCGACCCCGGCATCACCGGACAGCAGCACCCCGCCGGCCCGGCCGAGGGCGCCGTGCTCCAGCGCGGCGACCAACACATCGAGCTCACGCCGCCGCCCGACCAGCGCGATCCCGGTTCCCAGCCGAGGCACCGGATCATGCTTGCACAGCACGCCCCCTCGCGGCACCGGACTTTCCGGCCTCCCGCCGCTCTGTCTTCCGCTGGGCCTTCCGCTGGGCTCGGCCGCGCCGCACGAGCCTGCCCAGCCGGAACGCCTCGGCCTCGGCGACGTACCGGTCCCGCCGGTACTCCCACTCGACCCGCACCTGTCCGATGTCCACCCCACCACACTCGGCGTAAGGCCACCCCGCCCACATCGGCCGACCACGTCACCAGCGCCGCGAACACCCCCTTACCCGCCAGCCGAAGCGGCACGAATGTGGCTTTAGGGACGTTCGACGTCCCTAAAGCCACATTCGTGCCCGGGGTGGACGGGGTCAGGCGGGGATGGAGAGGCCGGTGGGGGTGCGGGTCCAGGAACCTGAGGCTGTGGGTTTCGGGGCGGTGCCCGATGCCTTGCGGACCAAGGTGACCGCGTCGATCTCCTGGCCCGTGTCGGCGATCGCGCGGACCGTCATCGTCGAGTCCGCGCCGGGCGCGCCGGGTGTCACGTCCACCGAGAGCACCGCGTAGTCCAGGTAGCGGGCCTGCGACCAGTCGACCGTCTCCGGGGTCTTCCCGCCGTCGGCGACGTTCAGGAAGCTGGTCACCTGCGTGCCGCTGTCCGGACCGGTGTTGCCCCGGTAGCGGTCCGTCTCGCCGGGCTGCCAGGTGTAGCGGGGGCGGCCGCCGGAGCCGACGCAGATGTAGGTCGTGCCGTCGGTCTCCGGATGCACGGTCGCACCGTCGGGGGCCTGCACGCCGGTGCGGCCGCCCTTGATCGGGTTGGTGCGCTCGTACTGGTGGTTGTGCCCCTGCACCACGAGATCGACGCCGAACTCGTCGAACATCGGCGTCAGCGTCGAGCGCACACCGCCGTCGGAGGCGTGTGAGGCGCTCGTGGCGTAGGCGCAGTGGTGGAAGAACGCGACGATGAAGTCGACGGCCGGGTCGGCGCGCAGCGCGGCGAGGGTCTGGCGGACCCAGCTCGCCTGCGCCCCGCCGCTGTAGCCGGCGTTGGTGGCGATCTCGGTGGACAGGTCGTTCGCGTCGACGCTGATCACCCCGACGTTCGAGTACTTGAACGTGTACACCGACGGGCACTTGCTGGGGCCGTTGCGCGGTAGGTCGAGTCGCGCCGCGTGCCCGCCGTAGCCGTGTGTCGCGCCACCGGGTGCCTTGTTGTCGTCGTAGAGCGCCTCCATGTCGTGGTTGCCGGTGGCGAACATCCACGGCGTGGTCGCGGCGCTGGCCTCGATGCTGGCGAAGTACGCGGTCCAGGTGTGCGGGTCGAAGTTGTCGAAGCCCTTCTCCTCCTTCGCCGGCGCCGCGTTCTTGACCGGCTCGCCGTCACCGCTCGGGTCGGCGTAACAGATGTCACCCGCGAGCAGGTGGAAGGCGGGGTGCCGCCGGGCGATCAGCTCGACGAGCGACGACGCCGGAGCCGGGGTGCGGCGGTCGTCACCCTGCTTGTAGTAGTCGTCGGTGAAGTCCTTGGTGATGATCGAGCTGTTGGCCGGTGCGGCGTTGACGCCCTGGTCGCCGAACGCGGTGAAGGTGAACGGCACACGCGCGGTCGGCGCGGTGCTGAACACCGCGTCCTGGCTGGTCCCGCCGCCGGGCAGACGGAACCGGTAGTGGTAGCTCTGGCCGGGCCGCAGCTGTTCGGCGAGTCCGTGCACGAAGAACTGGTCGGCCGCCCTGATCGAGCCGTCGGCCTGCGGGACCTGGCTGACCAGCTCGCGGACCTCAGCCTCGATGGTGGTCCCGTACTGGGTGTCGATGCCGAGGTCCAGCAGCACCTTGCCGGCGGGTTTCGCGGTCAGCTCCGCGCCGACGGCCATCTGGCTGGTCGGGTCGGTACCGAACGACAGGTGCCGCCCGGTGACCCCGAGCGGGGTGGCGCCGCCGGTGCCGCCGCCGCTGGTCGGCGAACCGCACGCGGCGAGAACCGAGGCGAGCCCGCCGGCCAGGCCGATCCCGGCGGCGCCGCGCAGCGCGCTGCGCCTGCTCACCGGTCGGGCGGCGAGGAAACCGCGCAGCCAGTCGTGCTGCTCGGCGACGGTCATGTGTGCGGCGAGCCGGGGCGGTACGCCGACTCCGGGGGTTTCGCCGGGTGGGTTGAGCGGTCGCGTCATGGCTGGAATATGACCTCACGCGGTGTACGCAGGGTGAACGGCGAATGTCCACACAGAAGCCGGGGTCCGATTTCGTGGCCCCTGACGCCGCGTGTAGAGTTGTCCACGTCGCCGGGAGCTACTCCCTGCGGTCGACTCGCCCCTTTAGCTCAGTCGGCAGAGCGTCTCCATGGTAAGGAGAAGGTCTACGGTTCGATTCCGTAAAGGGGCTCGACACCCAATGGGTGCATAGCGGTGTAGCTCAGTCGGTAGAGCAAGCGGCTCATAATCGCTGTGTCGCCGGTTCAAGTCCGGCCACCGCTACCAGCCAACCGACTTACCGAGCAGCAGGAGATTGCAGTGGCCGCCACCGACGTCCGTCCGAAGATCACCATGGCGTGCGAGGTGTGCAAGCACCGTAACTACATCACCAAGAAGAACCGGCGTAACGACCCGGATCGCTTGAGTGTCAAGAAGTACTGCCCGAACTGTAACGCTCACCAGGCTCACCGCGAGACCCGCTGACGCGGGTGCTCGACGAGTCCTTCGTAGGTCGCGCTCTCCCGTCCTCACCGCAGTACCAGGTGGGGCGGGAGAAGATTCGCGAGTTCGCCACGGCGGTCGGCGAGAGCAGCCCGCTGTGTCACGACGTCGCCGCCGCGCGAGCGGCAGGCCATCCGGATCTGGTGGCGCCGCCCACCTTCCCCGTCGTGTTCACCATGCCCCGGATCGAGGTCCTGCTGAGGGACCCGGATTTCGGCTGGCGCTTCGAGGGCACCGTCCACGGTGACCAGAAGATCAGCTTCAGCCGCCCGATCCACGCCGGCGACGAGCTCGTGACCACGGTGCACGTCCAGAGCCTGAACACCCGGGCCGGCACACACATGCTCACCCTGCGCTGTGTCGTGGTCGCATCCGACGGCCAGCCGGTGTGCGAGACCGAGGCCCTGCTGTTGAGTCAGGCCGAATCATGAGTGACACGTTCGACGAGGGCGCCGAGCTGCCGCCGCTGCAGGTCCACCTCAGCCGTACCGACCTGGTGCGCTACGCGGGAGCGTCGAGCGACTTCAACCCGATCCACTGGAGCGACCGCGTCGCGGAGAGCGTCGGGCTGCCCGGTGTGGTGGCGCACGGCATGCTCACCATGGCGATCGGCGCCCGGTTGATCACCGACTGGCTGGGCGACCCGTCCTCGGTCCTGTCCTACCAGGTGCGGTTCACCCGCCCGGTCCCCGTTCCCGACGTGGTCGCCGGGATCGACGACGTCGAGCAGGGTGCCTTGCTCGAGCTGACCGGGAAACTGAAGTCGGTCACAGCAGGTGAGGACGGCGGCCGGGTCGGCAAGGTCGACATCACCGTGAAGTTCGACGGCAAGGCCGTTCTGGGTCGGTCGACCGCGCAGGTTCGTCTCCCGAACTGACTCCCCTCCGTGATCGGGTGTTGACCGAGCCGTGAGCGGGTACTGACTCTTCGTGACCGTCCTTATCGCCCGCGAGTCGGGATTCCCAGCACACCGAGTCGGTCACCTCAGCACATCTCGCGTGCGGCATGCGGCGCGCGGGGCGGACGGTGACTACCCCGAGTCACCCCGACACCCGAACGCTCGTCATCTCTGCCCTCGGCCGCGGAACCGCACTACGCTCCCCGAGAACAGTGAGGTCTGTTCGCCATGAGCCAGTCGATGCAGAACACCCAGCGCCCGCTACTGCAGGTCGAGGGACTGACCGTGCAGTACCCGGGTCTCACCGGCCTGCGCAGGCGCCCCGCGGTCGACGAGCTGGACCTCACCGTCTTCCCGGGTGAGTCCGTCGGCCTGGTCGGCGGATCGGGCGCGGGCAAATCGACGGTGGCCCGCGCGCTCGCCGGACTCGTCGAGCCCCTACGCGGCCGGATCGTCTTCGCCGGCCGCGACCTGCTCGACTGCTCGCTCGCGGCGGCCCGGCGTCGGCGCCGCGCGATGCACCTGGTGCTGCAGGACCCGTACGAGTCACTGCCGCCGAACTATCACGTCGGCGCGATCGTGGCCGAGCCGTTGGTGATCGACAAACTGGTCGAGCGCAGGCTGCGGCTGCGCGCGGTCGTCGCCGCGATGGAGCTCGTCGGACTGACCCCGGTGGCGAACTACCTGGAACGGTTCCCGCACCAACTGTCCGGCGGTGAACGTCAACGCGTCGCGTTCGCCAGGGCGGTGGTGACCGAACCCCAGCTGATCCTCGCCGACGAACCCACCCAGATGCTGGACGCCTCACTGCGCTGCGAGCTGGTCGACCTGCTCGACGAGCTGCGCGAACGGCGCGGCATGGCGGTGCTGCACATCACCGACGATCCGGCGCTGGCCGGACGCGGATGCGACCGCCTCGTGGTGCTGCGCGGCGGCAAGATCGTCGAGCAGGGCCCCACCGCCCAGGTCCTGTCCCGCCCGAAGCACCCCTACACGGCCGCCCTGCTCACCGCGACCACCGCGACCACCAAGGTCGCCTGACCGCCCACCCGGAGAGCACCTCGCAGAGCTTCATGCTGCGTCGCAGACACTGCAACATCTGCGACGCAACACGACGCTCTGCGAAGTCGCCCGAGACGCTTGCGCGCCGGCGGTTCGAGGTCGGGATGACACGTTCGGTGACAGCATTTGCGGGGCCACACAAGGCACGAAATGCTTCCCGGCGTCACGATCCGGCAACGAAAGGAAGCGACGTGGAGTTCGGCAAGCTGGTCGACAAGGCGTGGGAAGGCAAGAGCGCGTCGGAGATTCTGGCCGCCCCACCGTCGGCGCTGGAGGGGCTCACCCCGGCGCACGACGAGAAGCTGGCCGAGTTCGGCATCAAGACCATTGAACAGCTGGCCAACTGGAAGTACGCGCGCCGTGCTCGTGCGCTGGCGGACCTCGCGGACACCGACAAGTAGGTCCCTCTCACCCGACAGGGTGGCCGCGAGGCCGGGCGAGTCGAGGGATGGTTCCCGACTCGCCCGGCCTCGCGCTGTCGGGTAGCCCGGTTCGCCCATTCGCTTGACGGTGCGCGGACAGCAAGTGAGGATGCACGCCAAGTAATCTCAGCGGCCCCTCAGCTTGTGGGTCGTGGGCAGGCGAACACCGGAAGGGGGAAGGCGCCGGTGATCGACCGGGGCCGACGCACATGACACTCGCTGATCCCACCCGCACACCCTCCGAGGAACCGGAGGGCGACACCGTCGAGGCGACCGCGGCGTCAACGCCGACGCCGGAACCCGAAGCGGACCGCCCACAACCGCTCGACCGCTGGGTCTTCGGGGTCGCCGCCCTACTGACCGTCGCCTTCATCGCCTGGGGTGTGTTCGGCACGAAGTCACTGGGCGACGTGACCACCGCGGTCCTGAACGGCGTCATGAAGGGCGGCGGCTGGGCGTTCGTGCTCGCCGCGTCCGGCTTCGTGGTGTTCGCGCTGTGGCTGGCGTTCAGCCGCTACGGCAAGATTCCGCTCGGGCGGGACGACGAGCTGCCGGAGTTCCGCACCTCGTCCTGGATCGCCATGATGTTCAGCGCCGGCATGGGCATCGGGCTGATGTTCTACGGCGTCAACGAGCCGCTCAAGCACTTCACCAGCCCGCCGCCCGGGACCGTCGCGCCCAGCTCGCAGGAGGCGCTGGACGTAGCGATGGCGACCACGCTGTTCCACTGGACGTTGCACCCGTGGGCGATCTACGCGGTGGTCGGCCTCGCCATCGCCTACGGCAGCTTCCGTCGCGGGCGTACGCAGCTGATCAGCGCGGCCTTCGCGCCGCTGCTGGGGGAGAGGCGCTCGAACGGTCCACTGGGCCGTGCGATCGACGTGCTGGCGATCTTCGCGACGCTGTTCGGCTCGGCGGCCTCGCTAGGGCTGGGCGCGCTGCAGATCGGCGGCGGGCTCACGGCAGGCGGTTATCTGGACAACGTCGGGACGGGGCTGCTCGTCGCCGTCATCGCGGTGCTGACCGTGGCGTTCGTCGCCAGCGCCGTGAGTGGTGTGGCGAAGGGCATCCAGTGGCTGTCCAACATCAACATGGTGCTGGCCGGGGTGCTCGCCCTGTTCGTGTTCGTCGCCGGACCGACGATCCTGATCCTGAACCTCATCCCGACCGCGATCGGCGACTACTTCGGCAACCTCGCGCAGATGGCCGCGCGCACCGGGGCCAGCGGCGGCGACGCCATGGAGACCTGGCTGTCCGGCTGGACGGTCTTCTACTGGGCGTGGTGGATCTCCTGGACCCCGTTCGTCGGGATGTTCATCGCCAGGATCAGCCGGGGCCGCACGATCAAGCAGTTCGTCACCGGCGTCATGCTGATCCCGAGCGCGGTGAGCCTGCTGTGGTTCGCGATCTTCGGTGGCGCGGCGATCAGCATCCAGCGTTCCGGGACCGACCTGGCGTCCAAGACGTCCGAGCAGCAGCTGTTCGGCGTGTTGGACGCGTATCCGCTGGGGATCGTCCTCGGTGCGGTGGCGATGCTGCTGGTGGCGATCTTCTTCGTGTCCGGTGCGGACGCAGCATCGATCGTGATGGGCACGCTGTCGCAGCGCGGCTCGATCGAGCCGTCGAAGTGGGTGGTCATCTTCTGGGGCGTCGTGATGGGCGCCATCGGAGCGATCATGCTGCTGGTCGGCAACGGTGGCGACGAGGCGCTGAGCGGCATCCAGCAGCTGACGATCATCACGGCCGCTCCGTTCGCGGTGATCATGGTGCTGCTGTGCGTCGCGCTGGCGAAGGACCTGCGCAACGACCCGCTCATGCACCGCGACGACCGGTCCCGGGAGAAGATCGAGAAGGCGATCGACTACGGCACGACGAAGTACGGCGAGCACTTCCACCTGCGCGTCGAGCCCAAGCCCAAAAATAACCCGTGAGTGTTTTGGGCTGCTCCGGCAGCCCAAAACACTCACGGGTGTTCAGGCGGCTTCGGCGAGTAGGTCGGCGATGCGCTGGATGCCGGTGCGCAGGTCGTCGTCGCCCAGGGCGTAGGACAGACGGAAGTAACCGGGCATGCCGAACGCCTCGCCGGGGACGACCGCCACCTCGACCTCGTCCAGGATCAGCGCGGCCAGCTCACCGCTGGTCGCCGGGCGCTTGCCCCGGATCTCCTTGCCGAGCACGCCGCGCACCGACGGATACACGTAGAACGCGCCCTTCGGCGTCGGGCAGGTCACGCCGGGGATCGCGGACAGCATCTCCACCATGGTCCGGCGCCTGCGGTCGAACGCGACCCGCATCTCGGCCGCCGCATCCAGCGACCCGGACACCGCCTCCAGCGCCGCACGCTGCGCCACGTTGCACACGTTCGACGTCAGGTGCGACTGCAGGCTCGTCGCCGCCTTGATGACGTCGACCGGGCCGATCATCCAGCCGACCCGCCAGCCGGTCATCGCGTAGGCCTTCGCCACGCCGTTGACCACGATGGCGGTATCGGCCAGCTCCGGGACGACGACCGGCATCGACTCCGCGCGCACACCGTCGTAGACCAGGTGCTCGTAGATCTCGTCGGTGACGACCCAGATGCCGTTCTCGACGGCCCACCGCCCGACCGCTTCGACCAGCTCGCGCGGGGCGACCGAGCCGGACGGGTTGGACGGCGAACACCAGAGCAGCACCTTCGTCCGCTCGGTGCGGGCGGCCTCGAGCTGGGCGAGGGTCGGCAGGTACTCGGTGCTCTCGTCGGTCACCACGTCGACCGCGACACCGCCGGCGAGCGCGATCGCCTCCGGGTAGGTCGTCCAGTAGGGAGCGGGCAGCAGCACCTCGTCGCCGGGGTCGAGCAGCGTGGCGAACGCCTGGTAGACGGCCTGCTTACCGCCGTTGGTGACCAGTACCTGGTTCGCCGCGACCTGCAGGCCCGAGTCGCGCGCGGTCTTGGCGACGATCGCGTCCTTGAGCTCCGGGATGCCGCCGGCCGGGGTGTAGCGGTGGTTGCGCTGGTCGGCGCAGGCGTCCTGCGCGGCGGCCACGATCGCGGACGGGGTCGGGAAGTCGGGCTCGCCGGCGCCGAAGCCGATGACCGGCCGTCCGGCGGCCTTCAGGGCCTTCGCTTTCGCGTCGACCGCCATCGTCGCGGACTCGGCGATACCGCCGATGCGGGCGGAGACGCGGGACTGGGTTCTGGTGGCCGAGGACATGCCGCCATCCTCGCAAACCAGGCAAAACCGGTATCCCCGGCGGGCGTCGCCGAGGAAAGGTGGCGCGGGTGGGAGTGCCGAAGTGGCATGTCGTACACTCGTTCCTGGTTGACACGAGCAGCCAGGCTGCGACATGCCAGGGAAACGGCGCGGGTGATCAACCAAGCCATAGGGGTGTAGCTCAACTGGCAGAGCAGCGGTCTCCAAAACCGCAGGTTGCAGGTTCAAGTCCTGTCACCCCTGCCACCGTGCTCGGGGATTTTTTCGGGCACGAAGGCGTTATGCAGGAAGTGCACGAAGGTAGTAGCAGTACCCGGGTCGATGACCACAGATCGATGATGGAGTGGAGCGCACGTGGCTGAGGAGCACGAGTCGGAGCGGTCCGGGCGGGATCGTCCGGCGACCGCGGCCGATCGTCGTGGTCGGCAGTCCGGGCAGTCATCGAGCGCCGATCTCGGCGGTGGCAAGGGCCGGGCGACGCCGAGCAGGGACGGGCGCGGGCAGAAGACGTCCCCACCGGCCAAGCTGGTGCGGTTCCTGCGTGAGGTCGTCGCCGAGCTGCGCAAGGTCATCTGGCCGAACCGCAAGGACTTGGTGTCGTACACGCTCGTCGTCCTGGTGTTCGTCTCGTTCATGGTGGCGTTGGTCGCTCTGCTCGACTATGTGTTCGCCAAGGGCGTCTTCGCCGTGTTCGGCAACGGCTGAACACAGGTCGGACCCTCCGGCGACAGCCCGCTGACAGAGCTCAGAGCGACGACAGCGAACCAGGCACGAAAGGAAGCGAGACTGTAGTGACCTCCCACGACGGCGGCGCGGAGCCGACCGATTTCACCTCGGTGGCCGAGGCGCTCGGGTCGGCCGGCCAGTCCGAGGAGTCGGAGGCCCAGCTCGACACCGAGGACGCCACCCCCGCGCACGACAACGACGAGCAGGACTCGGTGGACGACACCGAGGACGGTCAGGATTCCGACGACTCCGACGCGGACGACTCGGAGACCGACGACTCCGAGGACGACGACTCCGGCGACGAAGCAGTCGTCGAGGCGGTCGACTCCGACGAGGAGCTCGACCCCGCCGAGGAGATGCGCCAGGCGCTGAACCGGGCACCGGGCGAGTGGTACGTCGTGCACTCCTACGCCGGCTACGAGAACAAGGTGAAGAGCAACCTCGAGACCCGGGTGCAGACCCTGGACGTCGAGGAGTTCATCTACCAGGTCGAGGTTCCGACCGAAGAGGTCACCGAGATCAAGAACGGCCAGCGCAAGCAGGTGCAGCGCAAGGTGCTGCCCGGCTACATCCTGGTCCGGATGGAGCTCAACGACCAGTCCTGGGGCGCCGTGCGCAACACCCCGGGCGTCACCGGCTTCGTCGGCGCCACCTCCCGGCCGTCCCCGCTGACGGTCGACGACGTGCTCAAGTTCCTGCTGCCGAAGCAGGAGCAGCCGCGCAAGGCCGCCGCCGGCAAGTCCAGCGACTCCGGTGCCGGTAAGGCGACGATCGAGGTCGACTACGAGGTCGGCGAGTCGGTCACCGTCATGGACGGGCCGTTCGCCACGTTGCCGGCGACCATCAACGAGGTCAACGTCGACGCCCAGAAGCTCAAGGTGCTGGTGTCGATCTTCGGCCGGGAAACGCCGGTCGAGCTCTCGTTCACCCAGGTATCCAAGATCTAGCCGGTCGCGGCAGGGCGACGGGCGAGCAGGTAGAAGGAAGCAACGGACATGCCCCCCAAGAAGCGGAAGCTTTCCGCGATCATCAAGCTCCAGATCAAGGCCGGCGCGGCCAACCCGGCGCCGCCGGTCGGTCCGGCGCTGGGTCAGCACGGCGTCAACATCATGGAGTTCTGCAAGGCCTACAACGCGGCGACCGAGTCGCAGCGCGGCAATGTGGTCCCGGTGGAGATCTCGGTCTACGAAGACCGTTCCTTCACCTTCCAGCTGAAGACCCCTCCCGCCGCCAAGCTGCTGCTCAAGGCCGCCGGCGTCGAGAAGGGCTCTGGCGAGCCGCACGTCAAGAAGGTCGCCACGGTCACCATGGACCAGGTCCGGGAGATCGCCACGCAGAAGATGCCCGACCTGAACGCCAACGACATCGACCAGGCCGCGAAGATCATCGCCGGCACTGCTCGGTCCATGGGCATCACGGTCCAGGGCTGACCCTCACCCCCCTCAAGAACCACGTGGGAGAGCCGGGCGCGGCTCGAACCACAGCTGACTCAGGAGAGACAGACATGAAGCGCAGCAAGGGCTACCGCGAAGCAGCGGAGAAGATCGACAAGGACAAGCTGTACAGTCCGCTCGAGGCCGCCGGTCTCGCCAGGGAGACGTCCAGCTCGAAGATGGACTCCACCGTCGAGGTCGCCATGCGGCTCGGCGTGGACCCCCGCAAGGCCGACCAGATGGTCCGAGGCACCGTGAACCTGCCTCACGGTACCGGCAAGACCGCTCGGGTGATCGTGTTCGCCGCCGGTGACAAGGCCGAAGAGGCCCAGGCCGCCGGCGCGGACGAGGTCGGTTCGGAGGAGCTGATCGCCCGCATCCAGGGCGGCTGGCTGGACTTCGACGCCGCCATCGCCACCCCGGACCAGATGGCCAAGGTCGGTCGTATCGCTCGCGTCCTCGGCCCGCGTGGCCTGATGCCGAACCCGAAGACCGGCACGGTCACCACCGATGTGACGAAGGCCGTCAACGAGATCAAGGGCGGTAAGATCAACTTCCGGGTTGACAAGCAGTCCAACCTGCACCTGGTGATCGGCAAGGCGAGCTTCGACACCGAGAAGCTGGTGGAGAACTACGCCGCCGCGCTCGACGAGATTTCGCGCGCCAAGCCGTCGGCCGCCAAGGGCCGCTACATCAAGAAGATCACCTTCAGCACCACCACGGGCCCGGGCATCCCGGTCGACCCGAACCGCACTCGCAACCTGCTGGTGGACGAGCCCACCGCCTGACGAGTCGAGACACATCAACGCCGGCCGGGCCCTTCGTGGGCCCGGCCGGCGTTGTCGTGTGCTGAGGCTCCCGACTCAGAGTGCTGGGAGCCCCGACTCGCGGGGGGTGCTCCACTCCCAGATGCCCTGAGCCAGGGGAGAATGTGAGCGGCCCGAAGGGTCCCGCTCCTCCACGGTGAAGTGGTAGCGGCCCGGTTGCCAGTCGTCGGTCGTCGCCACATGACCGAGCTGCTCCACCGCCCAGTCCCGCCAGCCCGGACCGTCCGACGGCGTCTCGTCCGGCACCTCGCACTCGACGTCCATGTACGGCTGGGGCTTACCGCTCAGCCCGCTCCACATGCTGACGTCGATCCACACAGTGTCCATAGCCAGACCCTCCCCGATATATCTGCCCCCGTATGCCGGGCCACACTAGTCCGTCGGACCGTGCTCGCCAGGGCAACGCGCTACCCGGTGATACGTGTCGGGAAACGGTCACGTATGGTAGGGGAAGTTCCACCGTAGACCGCAGGTCGCCGCGCGCTCAGGTTCGCCTGATCTCGCTGGCCTAAAAGCTCCGCCATCCGGCGAGCGGCCCGCGCAGGGAGAACGAGGTAGTAGCTCACATCGTGGCCGTGTGCCGCGCTGTGCTCCACGCCCCGTGCGCCTTGCGCCGGGGCGTTTGTCGTGTAGCGGGGCTGGTCGTGCGGTGGTGCACCCCTGATACCGCTACATGAGGAGGCCCGATGGCACGGCCCGACAAGGTGGCTGCCGTCGCGGAGATCGCCGACCGTTTTCGCGGCGCATCCGCATCGGTGATCACCGAATACCGCGGTCTGACCGTGTCGCAGCTTTCCGAGCTGCGACGGGCTCTCGGGGACTCGGCCACGTACCGCGTGGCGAAGAACACCCTGGTCAAGCGGGCAGCCGCTGACGCCGGGGTGGACGGGCTCGACCAGCTGCTGGTCGGCCCCACTGCCATTGCCTTCGTGACCGGCGAGCCGGTCGATGCCGCGAAGGCACTGCGTAACTTCGCCAAGGACAACAAGGGCCTGGTGATCAGGGGCGGCGTCATGGACGGCCGCCCGTTGTCCACCGACGAGGTGAACAAGCTCGCCGACCTCGAGTCCCGTGAGGTCCTGCTGGCCAAGCTGGCCGGCGCGATGAAGGCCAAGACGTCCCAGGCTGCCGCCCTGTTCAACGCTCCGGCGTCGCAGGTCGCACGACTGGCTCAGGCTCTGGCCGACAAGCGCGCTTCGGAAGGTGCCGACGCACCCGCCGAAGCTGCCGAGTAGACCGCACACATCACACCCAGACTGACCCGTACGTAGAGAGGACACGCCACCATGGCGAAGCTGTCGACCGACGAGCTGCTCGAGTCGTTCAAGGACATGACGCTGCTCGAGCTCTCGGAGTTCGTGAAGAAGTTCGAGGACACCTTCGACGTCACCGCCGCCGCCCCGGTCGCGGTCGCCGCCGCCGGCCCCGCCGGTGCCGCAGCCCCCGCCGAGGAGGAGAAGGACGAGTTCAACGTCGTCCTCGAGGCCGCCGGTGACAAGAAGATCCAGGTCATCAAGGTCGTCCGCGAGCTCGTCTCGGGCCTGGGCCTCAAGGAGGCCAAGGACCTCGTCGAGTCCGCCCCGAAGCCGATCCTGGAGAACGCGCCGAAGGAGGCTGCCGAGGCAGCCAAGGCGAAGCTGGAAGAGGCCGGCGCCAAGGTCAGCCTCAGCTGACCCCAGCACCACCTTGCACAACGGGCCGGTTCCTTTCCAGGAACCGGCCCGTTCTGCTGTCCCCCTCGTGAGTGATGAGGGCGTCTACCCCGAAGGGGCGCGAAGCGTAGCCGCTCTACGCACTCACGACAGCTTTTCCGTCGTGAGTGCGTAGAGCGGCTATAGGCGCCCTCAGCACTCACGAGGGACCCCGAGGCAGCGCAACTCTGTGCACGCGGTCGGGACCACGGCCCCGTCCCCGGCTTAGCCCGTGCCCGGCTTCAAGGCATCTCGGCTTCGCCGTCGACTCGTGAGTGGCAAGGGCGCCTATAGGCGCCCGGATCACTCACGACGGAAAAGCTGTCGTGAGTGCTCCGAGCGCCTACGCCTTCGGCGCCCCTTCGGGGTAGACGCCCTTGCCACTCACGTGGCTCACGTGGCTCACGTGGCTCACGTGAGGTCGTAGAACTCGACCGCGCCCAGGGCGTAGTCGACGTAGCGGTCTGCCACGTCCTCCGGGGACAGGGGCAGGTCGGGCTTGAACCAGGTGGCCACCGCGATCGACATGGTCACCACGGCTCGGCTTGCGTCCACCGGGTAGCGCGTGCGGAAGACGCCGCGCGCCGAACCGTCCAGGACCGCGCCGTCGACCAGGCGCTGCATCTCGGTGCGGGCGTTCAGGATGCGACGCCGGTTGGGCTCCTCGAGGCTGCGCATCTCGTTGTTCGCGACGATGCCGAGCTCCTGGCGACGGCAGTGGAACAGCACCAGCGCGGTGACCAGCAGCTCCAGCCGCAGGACGGGGTCCTCGTCGCCCTCTTCGTCGGCCGCGAGCATGCGCCACCGAAATTCGGTCATCGCGGCGTCGAGGACCCCGACCAGCATGGTCTGCTTGCTGGGGTAGTGGTGGTAGAGGCCGGGGACGGACAGCTCCGCGCGACGGGCGATTTCCCGCATCGTGGTTCCGTGGTAGCCGAAAGTCACGAAAGCGGCGACCGCCGCATTCAGCACGGGGTCGAGGTCATGGGACTCTGAAAAATGGCGCCAGTCCGCCACCGTCCGTAACGGCCTAACCATGCAAATACCCTACGGGTACCGCCGAATCACTCGTCGAGCGGCTTGATTCCCCATTCCGCGAAGACCGAGTCGGTGTCGGCGCCGGCGACCGGGGGAGTGCTGGGTGTTCCGGCCGGGGTGCGGGAGAAACGAGGGGCGGGCGCGGCCTGGGTGACCCCGTCCAGCTCGATGAGCGTGTCGCGGGCCTGCACGTGCGGATGCTCCGCCGCCTCGGCGAACGTGAGGACCGGCGTCACGCAGGCGTCGGTGTCGGCGAACACCGCGGCCCACTCGTCCCGCGTCCTGCTCGCGAACGCGGCGGTGAACCGCTCGCGCAGCACCGGCCAGCCGGACTTGTCGTGCTGCGCGGGCAGGTCCTCGGTGTCCAGTCCGAGACCCTTCAGCAGCAGTGCGTAGAACTGCGGCTCGAGCGAGCCGACCGCGACGTGGCGTCCGTCGGAGCACTCGTAGGTGTCGTAGAACGGGGTGGAGCCGTCGAGCAGGTTGTCGTGGCGGTTGTCGTTCCACACCCCGCTGCCGCGCAGGGACCAGAACATCTGGCTCAGGATGGACGTCCCGTCGATCATCGCGGCGTCCACGATCTGGCCCTCACCCGAGTTCTGCCGCTCGGTCAGCGCCGCCAGCACGCCGATGACCAGCAACATCGAGCCGCCGCCGTAGTCGCCGACGAGGTTCAGCGGCGGGATCGGCTTGTCCGCCTGGCCGATCGCGTGCAGGGCGCCGGTCAGCGAGATGTAGTTGATGTCATGCCCGGCCCTCGGCGCGAGCGGGCCGTCCTGCCCCCAGCCGGTCATCCGGCCGTACACCAGGCGCGGGTTGCGCGCGCGGCAGTCCTCGGGGCCCACGCCGAGCCGCTCGGTGACGCCGGGACGCAGACCTTCCAGGAGCACGTCGGCCTTCTCGGCGAGCCGCAGCACGGTCTCCCGGCCGGCCTCCGACTTCAGGTCGGCCGCCACCGAACGGCGCCCGCGCAGTGTGTAGTCCTTGCCGCCGGTGAGCTTGAGGCTGCCCGCGGGGCGCTCCACCCTGACGACGTCGGCGCCGAGGTCGGCCAGGATCATGGCGGCGTGTGGTCCCGGGCCGATGCCGCCCAGCTCGACGACCTTCAGTCCAGCCAATGGTCCAGCCACGATGCGTCCTCCAGGGTCATGAATCACGACGGTCCTACCAGGACGGTAGACCTACGTCGGTCACCATAATTTATCCGCGAGTCGAATCGATACCCGCGTGAGAAGCAATAGTTCCAACTCGCGAGTAACCCGAGTCCACTGTGGCTCGTTAACTCGCCGGGGCGCCTCGGGTCTCCCGTAAGAGAGATTGTGCTCACCTGATAGGGATATATGGGTAGCCCGAATTATCGGATTCCCCCGGCAAGGTACGGAGTCACGTGACCAGTCCGCTGATCGCACGACCCACCGCGGCGCTGCAGCAGGTGGGCAAGATCTTTGCGCTCGGCCTGGATGTCGGGCGCAACCTGTTCAAGCGCCCCTTCCAGCTGCGCGAGCTGATCGACCAGCTGTGGTTCATCGCGAGCGTGTCGATCCTGCCCGCCGCTCTGGTGTCGATGGCGTTCGGCGCGGTGATCTCACTGCAGCTCGGGTCGTTGACCAGACAGATCGGCGCACAGTCGTTCACCGGCGCGGCGAGCGTCCTGGCGAACGTGCAGCAGGCCGCCCCGATCATCTGCGCGCTGCTGATCTCCGGCGCCGGTGGCACCGCGATCTGCGCGGACCTGGGCGCGCGGACGATCCGTGAGGAGATCGACGCGATGGAGGTGCTCGGCATCTCCGCGATCCAGCGCCTCGTGGTGCCCAGGGTGCTGGCCGCCGCGATCGTCGCCGTCCTGCTCAACGGGCTGATCACGATCGTCGGTGTCGCGGGCGGGTACTTCTACAACGTCATCCTGCAGAACGGCACCCCCGGTGCCTACCTCGCGGGTTTCTCCCAGCTGGCGCAGCCAGCCGACCTGGTCATCGGTGCGATCAAGGCACTGTTCTTCGGCGTCGCGGCCGGCATCGTCGCGTCCTACCGGGGGCTCAACCCGGCGCCAGGGCCGAAGGGTGTGGGTGACGCGGTGAACCAGTCCGTCGTCATCAGCTTCGTGCTCGTGTACCTGATCAACGTGGTGCTCACCACGATCTATCTGACGCTGATCCCGGCGAAGGGAAGCTGAGAACCCGGTGGCAGATGAGTTGAAGCGGGTCGCGGAAGCACCGCTGCGGGTTCTCGACGAACTCGGTGACCAGGGCTGGCTCTACATCAGGGCGATCCGCTGGTTCCCGCGCACGCTGACCCGGTACAAGAAGGAAGTACTGCGCATCCTCACCGAGGTCACCTTCGGCGCGGGCGGGCTCGCCCTGGTCGGTGGCACGGTGATCATCGTCGCGCTGCTGACGTCGTTCACCGGCTCGGTCGTCGGTCTGCAGGTCTACGCGGGTCTGAACCAGCTCGGCGCCGCCGCGTTCACCGCGTTCATCGCCGCGTACTTCAACACCCGCGAGATCTCGCCGCTGGTCGCCGCGATCGGCCTGACCGCGACGGTGGGCGCCGGTTTCACCGCGCAGCTCGGCGCCATGCGCATCTCCGAGGAGATCGACGCGCTCGAGGTCATGGCGGTGCCCAGCCTTCCGTTCCTGATCACCACCCGGCTGATCGCCGGCTTCGTGGCGATCGTCCCGCTGTACGCGGCGGGTCTGCTGGCCTCGTACCTGGCCTCGCGGCTGACCGTGTCGATCTTCTACGGCCAGTCGCTCGGCACCTACGACCACTACTTCGAGCTGTTCCTCCCGCCGGTCGACATCCTGTACTCGTTCCTGAAGGTGCTGGTCACGGCGGTTCTGATCATCCTGATCCACTGTTACTACGGGTACCGGGCGACCGGTGGCCCCGCCGGGGTAGGTGTCGCGGTGGGACGTTCGGTCCGTGCCTCGCTCGTCCTGATCTTCGTGATCGACATCGCCGTGAGTCTCGCGCTGTGGGGCTCCACGACCACGGTGAAGATCGCCTGATGGCCGTCGACCGTTTGTCCCCGGTGCCGAGAAGACTCCTCGGTCTCGTGATGATCGCGCTGGTCGTCGCGCTGCTCGCGCTGTGCGTGCTGGTCTACAACAAGGTGTTCACCGCCTCGGTCCCGGTGACCGTCCGGATCGACCAGGTGGACAACTCGTTCCTGCCGCAGGCCGAGGTGCGCATGCACGGCGTCGCCGTCGGCGAGGTCAGCAAGGCGGTCAGCGACGGCAAGATCGCCACGCTGACCCTGTCGCTGCAGCCGGACAAGGCCGCGCGCATCCCGCGCAACGTGACCGTCGCGCTGCTGCCGAAGAGCCTGTTCGGCGAGCGGTTCGTGTCGCTGGAGTCGCCGAAGGACCCGTCGAAGCAGACGATCCAGGCCGGCGACGTCATCGACCGGGACCGCTCCAGCAACACGATCCAGGTCGAGCAGGTCTTCGACAACCTGCTCCCGCTGATCCAGGCGGTCCGCCCGGCGGACCTGGCCAGCACGCTCGGCGCGCTCAACCAGGCGCTGTCCGGCCGAGGCGAGGAACTGGGGCAGACGATCACCCGGCTGCACCAGTACCTGGTGAAGTTCAACCCGGCGCTGCCCGAGCTCACCGACGACATCAAGGCGTTGCCGAAGTTCAGCGACACCTATGCCCAGGCGGCGCCGGACCTCATCGAAGGCCTCAAGACGCTGACCACGACGACGAAGACGATCGACGAGAAGCAGGACGAGTTCGCCAACCTGTACTCCTCGGTCACCGACAGCTCGGACGACCTGCGCGAGTTCTTGGACGACAACCGCAGCAACCTGGTCAACCTGCTGTCCACGGCGCGCCCGACGCTGGAGCTGCTGGCCCGTTACTCGCCGGAGTTCCCGTGCCTGTTCACCCGGCTGTCCGACGCGATCCCGCTCGGTGACGTCGCGTTCGGCAAGGGGATCGCCCGCCCGGCGCTGCACATCACGGCGGAGATCATCGCCACCCGGGGCAAGTACCTGCCGCATCAGGACGAGCCGGAGTTCACCGACAACCGGGGCCCGGCCTGCTACCCGAACACCCCGGACCTCCCGCAGTACCCGGGCGGTCCGTACCTGGACGGATCGACGCACCCGCCGGCCAGCACCCAGGCCTCGCAGCTCGGACCGTTGCTGAGCGGACGTCCGGTCACGCCCAAGCCGCTCGGGATTCCGTTCTTCGGCGCCATCGGTTCGGAGGAGGGCCGATGAGGGCGCTGCGTGGAATGGGCGGACCGCTCACCAAGTTCGTCATCTTCGCGGTGGTCACGCTGCTGTGTACCGCGCTGCTCGCCGGCACGATCGCCAACCGCGTGGGCGGTGACACCACCAGCTACAGCGCGAAGTTCACCGACGCGACCGGCCTGGTCAACGGCGACGAGATCCGCATCGCCGGTGTCCGGGTCGGCCAGGTCGACGACATCCGGCTGGTCGACCGCAAGGTCGCCATGGTCGACTTCTCGATCCAGCGGTCGCTGCGGCTGCCGCGCAGCACCGAGGCGACGATCAAGTTCCGCAACCTGATCGGCCAGCGTTTCATCTCGCTCGACCAGGGCGTCTCGGCGCCGGGGACGAACCCGAGCGACATGCTGCAGGCCGGCGCGGTCCTGCCGCTGACCCAGACCCACCCCGCGGTCAACCTGACCCAGCTGTTCAACGGCTTCCGGCCGCTGTTCCAGGCGCTGTCGCCGGACGACGTGAACCAGCTGTCCTTCGAGCTGGTCAAGGTTCTGCAGGGCGAGGGCGGCACGATCTCCAGCCTTCTGGCCCACACCGCGTCGCTGACCAGCACGATCGCCGACAAGGACCAGGTGATCGGCGCGGTCATCGACAACCTCAACGAGGTGCTGGACACGGTCAACGCCCGCGACGAGGAGTTCACCCAGCTCGTCGTCACGGTGCGCGAGCTGGTGTCCGGGCTGTCGCAGGACCGGCACACGATCGGCGAGGCGATCTCGTCGCTCGGTGAGCTCACCGACAACACGGCCGACCTGCTGCACGATGCCCGCCCGCCGCTGAAGAAGGACATCGAGCACCTCGGTGACCTGGCCGGCAACCTGAACGACAACCGGGACCTGGTGGAGCACTTCATCCAGTTCCTGCCGAAGAAGCTGGACACGCTGACGCCGCTGGGCACCTACGCGTCCTGGTTCAACTTCTACGTCTGCGACCTCGGGGGCACGTTGACCCTGCCCGATGTGTTGGGTGGAGCGAAGCTGCCGCTGGACATCCCGCCGGGCGTCATCGGCGCGAACGACCGCTGCACCGACCATCCGACCGGCGCCACGCCGGTGGTGCCGCCGTTGCCGACCCTCCCGACACTGCCCGCGGTCCCGAACCTGCCGCTGAGCACCCCGGCGCTGCCGGCCATCCCAGGACTGGGAGGTACCGGCAAGTGAAGGCGTTCAGCAGTCGCAACCCGATCATCATCGGGCTGGTCAGCATGGCGGTCATCGCCGTGCTGCTGGTGGTGGCC
Source organism: Actinospineispora spinosispora DSM 44797 (assembly GCF_000429025.1). Classification (GTDB taxonomy): domain Bacteria; phylum Actinomycetota; class Actinomycetes; order Mycobacteriales; family Pseudonocardiaceae; genus Pseudonocardia; species Pseudonocardia spinosispora. Next base: position 569,908 of record NZ_KE386835.1, on the reverse strand, counting down.
TACCGGGCGGACAGCCTGCCGATCATCGGCTCCGGTCCGGAGTACAAGGCGCAGTTCTCCGAGGCTGCCGGCCTTCAGTCCGGCAACGAGGTGCGCATCGCGGGCGTCCGCGTCGGCAAGGTGACCGACGTGAGCCTGGAAGGCAACCACGTGCTCATCAAGTTCCGGGCAAAGGACGCGGACATCGGCAACGCCAGCTCGGCGTCGATCCAGATCAAGACGCTGCTCGGTGAGAAGTACCTGGCGATCGACCCCGCCGGGGACCGGCCGCTGGCCACGGACAGCCCGATCCCGCTGGAACGGACCGTGGCGCCCTACGACGTGGTGCAGGCCTTCAACCAGCTCTCCACCACCGTCGGTCAGCTCGACACCAACGCACTGGCCGCGAGCCTCAGGACACTGGCCGAGACGTTCAAGGACACCCCCGCCGACGTCCGCACCTCGCTCGACGGACTGAGCAGGCTGTCGGTCACCATCGCCTCCCGCGACGACCAGCTCGCGCACCTGCTCGACAACACCAACCGAGCCACCGGCACGTTGGCCGCGCGCAACGACGACATCAACAAGATCCTGTCCGACGGCACGAAGCTGCTGGACGAGCTGCGGGCCAGGGAGGGTGCGATCAGCCAGCTGCTGGACGGCACCCGCAGGCTCAGCAAAGAGCTGCGCGGACTGATCAAGGACAACGAGGACCAGATCGGCCCGACACTCGACGAGCTGGACCGGCTGACCAAGCTCCTGCAGGACAACGAGGACGCGCTGGTCGCCGGCATCCGCAGGCTGGGCCCGTTCGCCACGGTGTTCAGCAACGCGCTCGGCAACGGGCGCTGGTTCGACAGCTTCGTCGACGGCCTGCTGCCTTCGCTGCCCAGCGTCGCCAACCCGTCAGCAGGGACCGGAGGTAACCGGTGAGCCCGGACAAGGTACGCGGCCGGACCTGGTACACCACGGCCATCGCGCTGGTGGTCATCGCCGCGGTGGTGATCGCCGGGATCGTCTACTTCAGCAACCGGCCCGTCGGCAACCGGTACTCGGCGATGCTGACCACGGTCATCGGTCTGTATCCCGGCTCGGACGTGCGGGTGCTCGGCGTCCCGGTCGGCACGGTCGACGCGGTCACCCCGCAGGGCCAGCTGGTCAAGGTCGACTTCCACGTCCAGACGAAGACCAAGGTCCCGGCGGGCGCCACGGCCGCCGTCGTCTCACCCACCGTCGTCGCCGACCGCTACCTGCAGCTGTCCCCGGTCTACACCGGCGGCCCGGTCATGGCCGAGGGCACGGTCATCCCGAAGGAACGCACCGCGACGCCGGCCGAGTTCGACGACCTGCTGGCCAGCACCCAGAAGCTGAGCACGGCGCTCGGTCCGCAGGGCGTCAACGACAAGGGCGCGCTGTCCGACGCGTTGAAGACGCTCGCGGCGAACCTCAAGGGCAACGGCCAGGCGCTGAACACGACGCTGGGCAACGCCTCGCAGGCCATCACGACGCTGTCCGCGAACCGCGACAACCTCGCGGGGACCGTGCAGAACCTGCAGTCCTTCACCACGAACCTCAAGCAGAACGACGGCCAGGTCCGCGCGTTCACCCAACAGTTCGCCCAGGTCAGCGGTTACCTCTCGGACGAGAGGAAGAACCTGGGAGACACCCTGCACGAGCTGTCGATCGCGCTGGGCGACGTCGCCAAGTTCATCCGGGACAACCGCGACGAGATCCGGACCAACGTGGACCAGCTGAGCGACGTGCTGCAGACCGTCAACGGCGAACGGCTCGCGTTGGAGCAGGTCCTGGACACCGCGCCGGTCGGACTGGACGGTCTGGTCAACGGATACAACGCATCGTCGGGCACCCTCGACACCCGCCTCGCGCTGCTGCCGAGTGTGTTGTGCGGTCTCTACTACCTGTTCCCGCCTCCGCTGCAGACCGTCGTCGGCGCGGTGTTCGAACTCGTGATCCCCGGTGGCCTCGCCGGCTGCGCGAACATCGGCAACATGCCGACGGCGAACCTGCTCAGCAGCCCGCTCGCACTGCCGAAGGTGCCGTCGTTGCAGGCGGCGAGCAAGGTGGCGCCCGCGCTCACCGCGCTGCCGCAGGTCACACCGCCCGCCGAGCAGCCGACCGAGAAGAAGAAGCCGTACCAAGCACCCAAGCGCGAGCACACACCGACGCTGAGCGACCTGTTCGGGGGCGGACGATGAACCGCCGCGTGGCCACCAAGGTCGTGGCAGTCGGCCTGTCGGCCGGGCTGCTCTCCGGGTGCGGATCGATCACGCTGCAGGGCATCCCGTTGCCCGGCGGTGCCGACCTGGGGTCGAGCCCGTACCAGATCACCGTGCAGATGCGCGACGTGCTCGACCTGGTGCCGCAGTCCAGCGTCAAGGTCAACAACGTCTCGGTCGGCCAGGTGAAGGACATCGACCTGGACCCGAAGACCTGGCTGGCGAACGTGCACCTGCAGATCAACGGCGGGGTCGCGCTGCCGGCGAACGCCGACGCGCAGCTCAAGCAGACGACACTGCTCGGTGAGAAGTACATCGAGCTGGGCCAGCCGACCGACGGCCCGCCCCAGGGCAAGCTGGTCGACGGGGCCACCATCCCGGTGCAGCGCACCAACCGGTTCCCGGAGGCCGAGGAGATCTTCGGCGCCCTGTCCATGCTGCTCAACGGCGGTGGCATCGGTCAGCTGCAGAGCATCTCCAAGGAGCTCAACACCGCGCTCAACGGTCACGAGGGCGACGCCAAGGCGCTGCTCAACGACCTGAACACGCTGACCACCACGCTGGACGCGCAGAAGGGCAACATCACCCGCGCGCTCGACGGCGTGGACCGGCTGTCCGCGCGGCTGGCCGACCAGAAGGACAACCTCGACGTCGTGCTGACCGATCTCGAACCGGGCCTCGCGGTACTGGAGGAGCAGCGCCCGCAGCTCGTCGGCATGCTCAAGGCACTCGACCGGCTGTCCGACGTGGCGAACGACGTGGTGGACCGCAGCCAGGACGACCTGGTCGCCGACCTCAGGGCGCTGCAGCCGACGTTGCGTGAGCTGGCGAAGTCCGGCGACGCGCTGCCGAAGTCGCTGCAGATTCTGGCCACCCCGCCGTTCACCGACTCCGCCACCGGCGCGGTGCGCGGTGACCACATGAACCTGAAGATCTCGATCGACCTGAACATCCAGGACCTGCTGGACAACCTGCTGAACGCGAGCACACCACCGGTCCAGCTGCCCACCGATCCACTGATGACGCTGCCCGTCGCGCCGTTGCAGACCTTGGACAAGGCCCTGCCGAAGACGCCGCTCGGTGGTCTCGAACTGCCAGGTCTCGGGGGTGGCGACAAATGATCACGCGCGCGACGATGGTCAGAGCCGCGGCGTTCCTGGTGCTCACCGTCGCACTGGTCGTCTACATTGGGGCACACTTCCTCGGCGTCTTCAACTTCATCGGTGCCAAGCCGTACACGGTGCACATGCCGGTGTCCGACGCCGCCGGTCTGTTCCCGCGCAGCGAAGTGACGTTCCGGGGCGTCAAGGTCGGCGAGGTCGGCCCGATCGAGCTGACCGACAACGGCGCGGTCGTCGACCTGGTGATCGACGGCGGCGGGCCGAACATCCCCGCCGACCTGAACGCACTGGTCGCGGACCGGTCGGCGGTCGGCGAGCGCTACGTCGACCTGCGCCCGAACCGCGACACCGCACCGTTCCTGCGCGACGGCGCGACGATCCCGGCCGACCGGGTCGCGCTGCCGGTGCCGGTGCAGGACGTGCTGAAGAACCTGGACACGCTCGCCGCGAGCGTCCCGCTCGACGACCTGCGAACCTCGGTCAGCGAGCTGGGCATCGCGTTCAACGGCCTCGGCCCGAAGCTGCAGCTGCTGCTCGACTCGACCAACTCACTCACCGAGTCGGCGATGGCGAACCTGCCGCAGACGCTCGCCCTGATCAAGGACGCGCGGACGGTTCTGCAGACGCAGAACGACCTCGCGGACCCGATCAAGTCGTTCAGCGGCGACCTGAAGAACATCAGCGAGCAGCTGAAGGACAGCGACCCGGACATCCGCCGGCTGCTGGAGACCGGTCCGGAGGCCGCGCACGAGGTGTCCGCGCTGCTCGACGAGTCCGGTGACGGTCTGCACGACACGATCAAGCAGAGCCTGACGCTGAGCCAGATCACGAAGAAGCACCTGCGTGGCATTCAATCGGTCCTGCAGCTCTACCCCGGTCTGGCCGCCGCGATCCCGACGCTGCTTCCCGGTGACGGCACCGCACACCTCGGCTTCGTGATCAACCTGAACGACCCGCCGCCGTGCACGAAGGGGTACGAGGCGACCAACAAGCGGTCCGGTACCGACATCAGCCCGCAGCCGGTGAACTACCGGGCCTACTGCCGGGAGCCGCTGTACTCGCCGACCAACGTGCGTGGAATCAAGCCCGGCTATCCGTTCGTGAACGGGAAGCCTTCGCCTGCGCCGGACTGGTTCCGGGCGTTCTACAGCGACGGGCCCGCTGCCGGGATCTTCGGGCCCGCTCGGGGTGGGGGGCATCATGGGTCGCCGTCCGGGCCTGACTCGATGCCTGCTCTGCCCGGGCTGCTCGGGGCTCCGGCCACGTTCGGGTCGTTCGGGTTGAATCCCGGGAGCTGAGTCCCCGGCCGCTTTTCAGTGTCCTTGGTGTCGGTCCCCGCTGGCTCGTGAGCGTGCTTGGTGTCGTCCCCGCTGGCTTTCAGTGTGCTTGGCGTGGCCGCCCGCTCTCAACCCCCGGCTTCGCCGGCCTCGCGCGGGTTCGTGGTTGCGCGTAGTTCGGGGGCGAGGTTTCAGGGTTGACAGCGGGCGGCCACGCCAAGTGCTTGGCCAGGATCGCGGGGATGGGGGTGGTGTGCGTGCATGCCGTTGGTGGTGGCGGGCCGATGGCGCCTTCTTTGCGCATCGGGCTGCGCCCTCGCGCGTTGCGCGTAGCCCCAGGAGTCTCTGTGGTTGCTTGTGTCACGCTTCGCAGAGCTACGTGTTGCGTCGCAGATGTTCCAACATGTGCGACGCGACGTGAGCCTCTGCGAGGTCGCCCCGGTGTTGCTCGTGTGACAGATGGGATGTCGTCGCCACTTTGCACGTCTACGTGCTGCGTCGCACATGTCCGGACGTGTGCGACGCAGCACGTGGATGTGCAAAGTCGGCCGCGATGGGGTGGGTGTGACTGGTGAGGCGATCTTGACGTCACCCGGGACACTCCGCGCAGGGAACAAGAGCAGGCGCACTCGCACCAGGAGGCCGCAGGGCGCGGCGCAGCCGTGACCAACAACAGCGCCGCAGAGCTCCCCTTCCCCCGCGATCCTGGCCGGCACTTGGCGTGGCCGCCCGCTGTCAACCCTGAAACCTCGCCCCCGAGCCCGTGCAACCAGGAGCCTGCGCGAGGCCGGCGTCAGCCGGGGGTTGATAGCGGGCGGCCACGCCAAGCACACTCGATGGCCAGCGGGGATACGACTGCACCCACCCCGAGCACACTGACGAGCCAGCGGGGGATGAACCACGGAACCACGGCCTGTGACAGGGGGTACCGAATCGCCCTCAGAGCACCGGCTCTACCCTCAACCGTTATGAGCGGACTGCTGGCGCACCGACGCGCGGGAGGCGACCCCGAGACGGGGCCGAAACCCGACCGCGTCACGCTGGCCACGAGGATCGCGGCGATCGCCGTGGTGCTCGGGCTCATCGGGGTCGTGGTGTTCGGGTCGCTCTGGTGGTCGGCCACACACGGACAGGCAGCTAAGACCGCGGCGGGCAGGGACGACGCGCTCGCGGCGGCCCGGCAGATCGCGGTGAACCTGCAGACCCTCGACTACAGCACGGTCGACAAGGGTCTCGACACCTGGGAGGCCTCGGCGACGGGGCCGTTGCTCGACGAGTTGAAGAAGAACCGCAAGCAGTACGCCGACCAGATTCGTCAGCTTCAGGTCAGTACCACCGGTCGGTTGGTCGACGCCGCGCTGTCCGACCTGGACATCACGGCCGGTAAGGCCACGGCCCTGGCCGCGGTGGATGTGAACGTGACCCAGATGGTGAACGGAGCCCCCAGCCTCCCGTACACCAAGCAGGTGCGTCTGCAGATCGAGCTGGTCCGCACGCCGGACGCCGGCTGGAAGGCCGATGCCTCCGGCGCCATCCGATCCTGACCCCCGTAAGGATTGCGACTCATGCCCTCTCGTCGTCATGACGCGGCGCCGGTGAACCCGGCGTCGGTCGACACGGCCTCGAAGCCCCCGGACGCGAAGCGGTCGAGAACGACGCAGCGTAAGGGTGCCGAGTCGTCGTCGGTGTCGCTGCCCTCGGTGGTCCCGGTGCCGGTCCCGACCAAGCCGTCCGGTGCGATGCGGCTGAGCAAGCCGTCCCGGCCCTCGACGGAGGACACGCCGGTCGAGGACAGTGCGGTGAGCGCCCCGACGGTCGAGGAGCGGCCGGTCGAGGTCGAGCCGGCACCGGAGCCTGAGGACGCCGGGCAGCCGGACCGGCGGCGGATCAGGGTGCTGACAGCGCTTGGGGTCGTCGCCGTGCTGCTGCTCGCCGCGACGACGCTGCTCGCGGTCGCCTGGTACTCCGCGCGGGAGTCGGGGCCGCTGACCAACCAGGCGTTCGCCGACGGAGCCCGCACCTCGGAGCTGGTCGGGCAGGTGACCAGCGCCGTGGTCACCGTCTACTCGTACAACTACACGACGCTGCCGGCGAACGAGGCGGCCGCGAAGGCCGTCATCACCGGCGACTTCACCGCCGAGTTCGACAAGACCTTCCAACCGGTCAAGGACGGCGCGGCGAAGGAGATGACGGTGCTGAACACGACCGTCAAGGCCGCATCGGTCAGCCAGCTGCAGGGAGACCGGGCGCGGCTGCTGATGATGGTCGACCAGACCGGAACCAAGGGCCCGGCGAAGGAGCCGACAGCGGCGTCCTCTCGCCTGGCCGTCGACGCGCTGTGGATCGACGGGCGCTGGAAGATCTCGGGAGTGACGCCGGAATGAGTGCTCCCTGGAAGCTCGTCACCTCGGTGGCCCTGGTGATCGCCCTCGCCGGTATCGGCGCCGCCGGCTACTTCGGGTACTCGTGGTTCGCTGCCAGCAGCACCGGCGTCGTCGAGACGGCGCAGGCGAGGACCGATGCGCTCAAGGCCGCGCGGGAGCTGGTCGTGACCCTGCAGACGGTCGACCCGCAGCAGCCCGACCAGTCGATGCGCGCCTGGCAGGCCGCCGCCACCGGCCAGCTGCTGGTGCAGCTGCAGAAGGACCAGAACAAGTACCTCGACCAGCTCAAGAAGACGCCGACGCGCAGCAGCGCATCGGTGCTCGACGCGGCGCTGACCGAGTTGGATGCGCAGTCCGGCACCGCGACCGCGATCGCGGCGCTAGACGTCACGCAGTCGACGGCCGGACCCGGCGCCGCCAGCCAGCCGACCGTCCGTCAGCTGCGGGTGAAGCTGTCATTGAACCGCACCGATGCCGGTTGGAAGGTCGCCAAGTCCGGCCTTGTCAACGCCTGAGTCAGGAGCCCTGACCTGTGAACGCGCAGCGCCGCACCAGCATTCGCCGTGGCAACAAGGCAACCGCACCGGACCCCACCCCGACGGCGTCCGACGAACATCCCACCCAGGTCTTCAGCGCCTACCGCGACGACCCCGAGGACACCCCGGACCCCGAGACCCGCGGCGCCGACGCCGAGGTCGTCGACGAGTGGGAGATGGCGCTGCGTGGTGACGAGCCGTCGGCTCAGGCACCCGCGGTGCGGGACCGCGCCACGAAGGCGCTCCGGCGCGGTATCGCGCGGCAGAAGCAGCGTTCCACCGCGCCCGAGGCAGAGCAGGTCGCGCAGGCCGAGCCAGAAGCGGCCGCTGCCCCCGAGGTGAGCTCGTCGGACGAGCGTCCGACGCAGGTGTTCAGCGCGATCCGTGACGACACGCCTGCCCCCGAGGCCAAGACCGCGACTCAGGCGGCTGAGGTCACCGAGGAGAAGAGGGTCCCGAGCCCTGGCCCGCGAGCGGCCGCCGTCACGGACACCGAGCAGGCCACACCGAAGCCGGACACGGCACCCTCGGCCACGAGCTCGGGCGCCACGAAGCAGACGGAGAAGCCGGCCGAGAAGAAGCCCGAGTCGGCGTCGCCGCTCGCGGCGCAGCTGTTCGGTGACTACCCGGGCCGGGACGAGCGCGTCGAGACCACGGTCATGCCGCGCATCACCGATGACGGCTGGCCCGCCGACGGTGACTGGGACAGCCCCGGTGCGCGGGCGGAGGAACCGGCCAGGGCGGTCGCCACGGCGACGGAGGAGGCCGACGAGGTCGCGGAGACGGACGACACCGTCGAAGACGCCGCGCCGGAGCAGCGAGACGAGCTCGAGGACACCGCTCAGCACAACGTCGTCCTCGACTTCGACGACGAGGACGACGACGAGGTCGACGAGCACGCGGCGTTCGCCGGACACAACGGCGCCGCGCCCGAGGCACCCGCCGAGGACGACGACCACGCAGAGCAGGACAGCGTGGTCGGCCACTGGGACCCCAAGCAGTGGGCCACCGCGCGGACCGAGGCCGCCGAGCAGGAGGAGCAGGCCGAGGACGTCGCCGAGCCCGAGGCCGACAGGCCCGAAGCCGCCGAGGTCCAGCACGAGGAACGGGAGGAGCGGGACGAGGAGACGACGTCGGCTCCCGCCGAGGCGGCCGAGGAGCGCACACAGCTGATCCCGGCGTTCCGGGACGACGAGTCCGAGGACGACGCCACCGAGGCCACGGCCGAGGAGCAGACCGGCGAACAGGCCGCGATCCGGGCGGACGACGACGAGGCCCCCGGCGAGCGCACCGAGCTGATCCCGGCCTACCCGATGGGCCGGTTCGGCGACGAGACCGCGGCGGAGCGCACCGAGTTCATCCCGACATACACCCCGGACGGCGCCGCGATCATCACCGAGCCCGGTGGCAAGCCGCAGCCGGTGGCGAGCGCGCTGGGCCCCGTGCGGGACTCGAAGACGAAGAGCCCCCGGGACGCCGCCAAGCGGCCCGTGGCGCTCGTTGCGGTGCTGCTGCTGGTGGGGCTGCTGGGTGGCGGTGCGGCCTACCTGATGCAGGGCAAGGCGGCCGTCGCCGCGCGCACGACCCCGTCGTCGAACCTCGCGCTGATCGACATGGCGGCCACGGCACAGGTGAAGGGCGAGATCACCTCCGCCGTCCAGACGATCTACTCCTACGACTCCAAGAGCCTCGACCAGAGCGAGCCGAAGGCACTGGCGCTCATCACCGGCGACTACGCCAACGAGTTCAAGCAGACCTACGCCGCGGTGCGCAAGCTCGGGCAGAAGATGCACGTGTCACTGGCCTCGACGGTGGCCGAAGCGGGCGTCGAGTCGCTCACCGAGCGGCGTGCCACGCTGTTGATGATGGTGAACCAGATCGGTCGCCAAGGGGACAACGGTCAGCCGTTGAAGGCTCAGGTTCGGCTCAGCGTGACCGTGCAAAAGATAGGCGGTCAGTGGAAGGTGTCGGGCGTCACCTCGAGGTGACCCTCCGGAGTCGGTGATCTGCCGGTCGTCCTCCATAAGAGACCACTTACCGACAAAGAGCCTCTTGACTCAGGCGACATCACACGTCACTCTTGGTGGCACGATGGTTGCTTTGTGACCGGCCTCGACAGTGGCCGCTTTTGCGGCTAGACTGCCTCTTTGCGCTGCCCTCATGCTCGCGGCACGGCTGTCCGGGGTTGAAGACTCGCTCGTTTTCTCGCTAGGAAAACAGTGGCTTCAGATTCTTGGTCTAGGCGTGTCCCGACTGGGAGAAGCGTGCAGCACTGCTTTGAGCCGCACCAGCTCTGACACAACACAGGCACAGCGTCGCAACAGCCCGCCATCAGGTTGCAGCGTGATCCGGACCTCCCGCCCGGGTCATCACGCCACCAGACGGTACCCGCCCGAGACGACGCGTGCCAGACGAGCGTAGTTCTCGGAAGGACGCATCTTGGCTGTCTCCCGCGCCACCGCGACCACTGCGACCCCCGCAACGGCGAACCCTAATTTCCCGGGTGCGCCGACCCGCGTCTCCTTCGCCAAGATCCGCGAGCCGCTCGAGGTCCCCGATCTCCTCAACCTGCAGATCCAGTCGTTCGAATGGCTGGTCGGGGACGAGGCTTGGTTCCAGCGCCGCATTGATGCGGGCGAGGAGCTTCCGGTCGGTGGCCTCGAGGAAATCCTCACGGAGATTTCACCGATCGAAGACTTTTCGGGGTCCATGTCCCTGTCGTTCTCGGACCCACGCTTCGACGAGGTCAAGGCACCCGTCGAAGAGTGCCGCGACAAGGACATGACGTACGCGGCCCCGCTGTTCGTCACCGCGGAGTTCACCAACAACGGCACTGGCGAGATCAAGAGCCAGACCGTGTTCATGGGTGACTTCCCGGTGATGACCGATAAGGGCACTTTCATCATCAACGGCACCGAGCGTGTCGTGGTCTCCCAGCTCGTCCGGTCCCCGGGCGTGTACTTCGACCACAGCGTCGACAAGGCGACCGACAAGGACGTGTACTCGGTCAAGGTCATCCCGAGCCGGGGCGCCTGGCTGGAGTTCGACGTCGACAAGCGCGACACCGTCGGTGTCCGTATCGACCGCAAGCGCCGCCAGCCGGTCACCGTTCTGCTCAAGGCCCTCGGCTGGGACGCCGAGCAGATCCGCGAGCGGTTCGGGTTCAGCGAGACGCTGCTCGCGACGCTGGAGAAGGACCACACCGCCGGGCAGGACGAGGCCCTGCTCGACATCTACCGCAAGCTGCGCCCCGGCGAGCCGCCGACCCGCGAGAGCGCGCAGACCCTGCTGGAGAACCTGTTCTTCAAGGACAAGCGCTACGACCTGGCCAAGGTCGGCCGTTACAAGGTCAACAAGAAGCTGGGCCTCAAGTCGGATCCCGCCACCGGGACGCTGACCGAGGACGACATCATCACCACGATCGAGTACCTCGTCCGGCTGCACGCCGGCGACACCTCGATGACCTCTGGCACCGGGGAAGATGCCGTCGAGGTCCCGGTGGAGACCGACGACATCGACCACTTCGGTAACCGTCGTCTGCGCACCGTCGGTGAGCTGATCCAGAACCAGATCCGGGTCGGCCTTTCCCGGATGGAGCGCGTCGTCCGCGAGCGGATGACGACCCAGGACGTCGAGGCGATCACGCCGCAGACCCTGATCAACATCCGCCCCGTGGTGGCCGCGATCAAGGAGTTCTTCGGGACGTCGCAGCTGTCCCAGTTCATGGACCAGCACAACCCGCTGGCCGGCCTGACCCACAAGCGGCGTCTGTCCGCGCTGGGCCCCGGCGGTCTGTCCCGTGAGCGTGCCGGCATGGAGGTCCGCGACGTCCACCCGTCGCACTACGGCCGCATGTGTCCGATCGAGACGCCGGAAGGCCCGAACATCGGCCTGATCGGTTCGCTCGCTTCGTTCGCGCGGGTCAACCCGTTCGGCTTCATCGAGACGCCGTACCGCAAGGTCGTCGAGGGTGTCGTCACCGACCAGGTCGACTACCTGACCGCCGACGAAGAGGACCGCCAGGTCATCGCGCAGGCCAACGCGCCGCTCGACCCCGACGGTCACTTCGCCGAGGAGCGCGTCCTGGTCCGCCAGAAGGGCGGCGAGGTCGACTTCATCAGCCCGAACGGCGTCGACTACATGGACGTCTCGCCGCGCCAGATGGTGTCGGTGGCGACCGCGCTGATCCCGTTCCTCGAGCACGACGACGCGAACCGCGCCCTGATGGGTGCGAACATGCAGCGTCAGTCGGTCCCGCTGCTGCGCAGCGAGTCCCCGCTCGTCGGTACCGGCATGGAGCTTCGTGCCGCCGTCGACGCCGGTGACGTGCTGGTCGCGGGCAAGGCCGGCGTCATCGAGGAGCTGTGCGCCGACTACATCACCGTGATGGCTGATGACGGCACCCGCCAGACCTACCGGCTGAACAAGTTCCGCCGGTCCAACCAGGGCACCTGCAACAACCAGAAGCCCATCGTGGACGAGGGTCAGCGGGTCGAGGTCGGACAGGTACTGGCCGACGGGCCGTGCACCGAGAACGGTGAGATGGCGCTCGGCAAGAACCTGCTCGTGGCGATCATGCCGTGGGAAGGCCACAACTACGAGGACGCGATCATCCTCTCCCAGCGCCTGGTGCAGGACGACGTCTTGACGTCGATCCACATCGAGGAGCACGAGATCGACGCCCGCGACACCAAGCTGGGCGCCGAGGAGATCACCCGGGACATCCCGAACGTCTCCGAGGAGGTCCTCGCGGACCTGGACGAGCGCGGCATCATCCGCATCGGTGCCGAGGTCCAGCCGGGCGACATCCTGGTCGGCAAGGTCACGCCCAAGGGTGAGACCGAGCTGACCCCGGAGGAGCGGCTGCTGCGCGCGATCTTCGGCGAGAAGGCCCGCGAGGTCCGCGACACCAGCCTCAAGGTGCCGCACGGTGAGAACGGCAAGGTCATCGGCATCCGGGTGTTCTCCCGCGATGACGACGACGAGCTGGCGCCGGGCGTCAACGAGCTGGTCCGCGTCTACGTGGCCCAGAAGCGGAAGATCTCCGACGGCGACAAGCTCGCCGGCCGGCACGGCAACAAGGGTGTCATCGGCAAGATCCTGCCCGCCGAGGACATGCCGTTCCTCGCGGACGGCACCCCGGTGGACATCATCCTGAACACCCACGGTGTGCCGCGTCGTATGAACATCGGCCAGGTGCTGGAGACCCACCTCGGGTGGATCGCCAAGTCGGGCTGGGAGATCGAAGGCACTCCGGACTGGGCGAAGAAGCTGCCCGAGGAGCTGTACTCGGTTCCCGCCGGCACGAACACCGCGACCCCGGTGTTCGACGGCGCCAAGGAGGACGAGCTCACCGGTCTGCTGTCCGCCACCCGCCCCAACCGGGACGGCGAGCGGATGGTCGGCCCGGACGGAAAGGCCCAGCTGCTCGACGGGCGTTCCGGCGAGCCGTACCCGTTCCCGGTCGCGGTCGGCTACATGTACATCCTGAAGCTGGCCCACCTGGTGGACGACAAGATCCACGCTCGGTCGACCGGCCCGTACTCGATGATCACCCAGCAGCCGCTCGGTGGTAAGGCTCAGTTCGGTGGTCAGCGCTTCGGTGAGATGGAGTGCTGGGCCATGCAGGCCTACGGCGCCGCCTACACCCTGCAGGAGCTGCTCACCATCAAGTCCGACGACGTGGTGGGCCGGGTCAAGGTCTACGAGGCGATCGTCAAGGGCGAGAACATCCCGGAGCCGGGTATCCCGGAGTCGTTCAAGGTTCTGCTGAAGGAACTCCAGTCGCTGTGCCTGAACGTGGAGGTGCTGTCCAGTGACGGCGCCGCCATCGAGATGCGCGACACCGACGACGAGGACCTGGAGCGGGCCGCGGCGAACCTGGGCATCAACCTGTCCAGCCGTCCGGGCTCCGACTCGATGACCGTGGATGACGTGGTGCATTAATGAGCCAGCCGCCCATCTCGTGGGTTACCGCCCGACTCGCCACAGCAATCCTGCGACACCAGCAAGGGGAGACTGAAGCCACGTGCTAGACGTCAACTTCTTCGATGAACTCCGTATCGGCCTGGCCACGGCCGAAGACATCCGTCAGTGGTCGTTCGGCGAGGTCAAGAAGCCCGAGACGATCAACTACCGCACCCTGAAGCCGGAGAAGGACGGGCTCTTCTGCGAGAAGATCTTCGGTCCGACCCGGGACTGGGAGTGTTACTGCGGTAAGTACAAGCGCGTCCGGTTCAAGGGCATCATCTGTGAGCGCTGTGGTGTCGAGGTCACTCGCACCAAGGTCCGGCGCGAGCGCATGGGTCACGTCGAGCTGGCCGCTCCGGTCACGCACATCTGGTACTTCAAGGGTGTGCCGAGCCGCCTCGGTTACCTGCTCGACCTGGCGCCGAAGGATCTCGAGAAGATCATCTACTTCGCCGCCTACGTCATCACCTCGGTGAACGACGAGCTGCGCCACAACGACCTGCCCACGCTCGAGAACGAGATGGGCGTCGAGCGCAAGCGCGTCGAGAACCGGCGCGACGCCGACCTGGAGGCACGGGCCCAGAAGCTCGAGGCCGACATCGCCGAGCTCGAGGCCGAAGGCGCCAAGAGCGACGTGCGCCGCAAGGTCAAGGAGGGCGGCGAGCGCGAGATGCGCCAGCTGCGCGACCGTGCGCAGCGGGAGCTGGACCGCCTCGACGAGATCTGGACCACCTTCAGCAAGCTGGCCACCAAGCAGCTCATCGCCGACGAGATGCTGTACCGCGAGCTCTACGACCGGTACGGCGACTACTTCACCGGCTGCATGGGCGCCGAGGCCATCCAGAAGCTCGTGCAGACCTTCGACATCCCTGCCGAGGCAGAGAACCTGCGGGAGACCATCCGCAGCGGCAAGGGTCAGAAGAAGCTGCGCGCGCTCAAGCGCCTGAAGGTCGTGGCCGCGTTCCAGGCCACCGGCAACAGCCCGCTCGGCATGGTGCTGGACTGCGTCCCGGTCATCCCGCCGGACCTGCGTCCGATGGTGCAGCTGGACGGTGGCCGGTTCGCCACGTCCGACCTGAACGACCTGTACCGCCGCGTGATCAACCGCAACAACCGCCTCAAGCGACTGATCGACCTCGGCGCGCCCGAGATCATCGTCAACAACGAGAAGCGGATGCTGCAGGAGGCCGTCGACGCGCTGTTCGACAACGGCCGCCGTGGTCGCCCGGTCACCGGGCCGGGCAACCGGCCGCTCAAGTCGCTGTCCGACCTGCTGAAGGGCAAGCAGGGCCGGTTCCGTCAGAACCTGCTCGGCAAGCGCGTCGACTACTCCGGCCGTTCGGTCATCGTGGTCGGCCCGCAGCTCAAGCTGCACCAGTGCGGTCTGCCCAAGCAGATGGCGCTGGAGCTGTTCAAGCCGTTCGTGATGAAGCGTCTGGTCGACCTGAACCACGCGCAGAACATCAAGTCCGCGAAGCGCATGGTCGAGCGTGGCCGTTCGCAGGTGTGGGACGTGCTGGAAGAGGTCATCGCCGGACACCCGGTGCTGCTCAACCGTGCACCCACGCTGCACCGCCTCGGTATCCAGGCCTTCGAGCCGCAGCTGGTCGAAGGTAAGGCCATCCAGCTGCACCCGCTGGTCTGCGAGGCGTTCAACGCCGACTTCGACGGCGACCAGATGGCGGTGCACCTGCCGCTGTCCGCCGAGGCACAGGCCGAGGCCCGCATCCTGATGCTGTCCTCGAACAACATCCTGTCGCCCGCGTCGGGCCGTCCGCTGGCCATGCCGCGACTGGACATGGTGACCGGTCTGTTCCACCTGACCCGGCAGCGCGACGGTGCCGCCGGTGAGGGACAGGCGTTCTCCTCGCTGGCCGAGGCGATCATGGCCTACGACCGGAAGGTCCTGCACCTCCAGGCGACCTGCAAGATCCGCCTGGTCGACCAGGCTCCGTCGGTGGCCCAGGCCGCCGAGCTCGCGGAGGACGGTTGGCAGCAGGGTCAGCCGTGGCTGGCCGAGACGACGCTGGGCCGCGTGCTGTTCAACGCGCTGCTGCCCATCGACTACCCGTTCATCAACGACGCGCTGCCCAAGAAGCGGCAGGCCATGATCATCAACGATCTGGCCGAGCGTTACTCGATGACCGAGGTGGCCCAGACGCTCGACCGCCTGAAGGACTCCGGCTTCTACTGGGCGACCCGTTCCGGTGTCACCCTGGCCATCGACGACGTCGTGGTGCCGCCGAACAAGCAGGAGATCCTGGACGGCTACGAGCTCAAGGCCGAGCAGGTCAACAAGCGCTACCAGCGTGGTGCCCTGTCGCACCAGGAGCGCAACGACGAGATGGTCAAGATCTGGAGCCAGGCCTCTGAAGAGGTGGCCAAGGCGATGGAGGCCAACTTCCCGGCCGACAACCCGATCCCGACCATCGTGCAGTCCGGTGCCGCCGGCAACATGGCGCAGGTCCGGCAGCTCGCGGGCATGAAGGGCCTGGTGGCGAACCCGAAGGGTGAGTACATCCCTCGGCCCATCAAGTCCAACTTCCGCGAGGGCCTGTCCGTGCTGGAGTACTTCATCTCCACGCACGGCACCCGCAAGGGTCTGGCGGACACCGCGCTGCGGACCGCCGACTCCGGCTACCTGACCCGTCGTCTGGTCGACGTCTCGCAGGACGTCATCGTCCGCGAGATCGACTGCGGCACCGAGCGCAGCATCGTCATGCCGGTCACCGAGACCGGTGGCGACGGCACGCCGATCGCGCACCGCTACCTGCGCACCAGCGTCTACGCGCGCTGCTCGCAGGAAGAGGTCCGTGACGCCAATGGCGACGTCATCGTGGAGAAGGGTGGCGACCTCGGCGACCCGGCCCTCGACAGGCTGGTCGCGGCGGGCGTCAAGCAGATCAAGGTGCGCAGCGCCCTGACCTGCGCGTCCGTCACCGGAATCTGCGCGAGCTGCTACGGCCGCTCGATGGCCACCGGCAAGCTGGTGGACGTCGGCGAGGCGGTCGGCATCGTGGCGGCGCAGTCCATCGGTGAGCCCGGCACCCAGCTGACGATGCGTACGTTCCACGTCGGTGGTGTGGCAGGCGACGACATCACGACCGGTCTGCCCCGTGTCACCGAGCTGTTCGAGGCCCGGGTCCCCAAGGGCAAGGCGCCGATCGCGGACGTCGACGGCCGTATCGCCATCGAGGACGGCGAGCGGTTCTGGAAGATCACCCTGACGCCGGACGACGGCGGCGAGGAGATCGTCTACGAGAAGCTGTCCAAGCGTCAGTGGCTGGCCATGAACGTGGTCGACGGCGAAGAGCGTCCGCTCGCCGACGGCGACCACGTCAACGTCGGTCAGCTGCTGCTGGAAGGCACCGCGGACCCGCACGAGGTGCTGCGTGTCATGGGGCCGCGCGAGGTGCAGCTGCACCTGGTGCGTGAGGTGCAGAAGGTGTACCGCACGCAGAGCGTGGACATCCACGACAAGCACGTCGAGGTGATCGTCCGGCAGATGCTGCGCCGGGTCACGATCATCGACTCGGGCTCCACCGAGTTCCTGCCCGGCGCTCTCGCCGAGCGGGGTGACTTCGAGACGGTCAACCGTCGCGTGGTCAGCGAAGGTGGCGAGGCGGCCTCGGGTCGTCCGGTGCTGATGGGTATCACCAAGGCATCGCTGGCGACCGAGTCCTGGCTGTCGGCGGCCTCCTTCCAGGAGACGACGCGAATCCTCACCGACGCGGCGATCAACGGAAAGCGCGATCAGCTGATCGGGCTCAAGGAGAACGTCATCATCGGAAAGCTCATCCCGGCGGGTACCGGCATCAACCGGTACCGCAACATCGAGGTGCAGCCGACCGAAGAGGCACGGGCAGCCGCCTACGCCCTGCCGAACTACGACGACGGGTACTACACCCCCGACGTGTTCGGTACCGGCACCGGTGCGGCCGTCCCGCTGGACGACTACGACTTCGGCCGCGACTACCGCTAGCCGACGGGCTGGCCTGACCGAAGTCTGATCCCGAGAGCCGGGGTCGGGGACCACTCTCCCGTGGCGATCCCCGACCCCGGCTCTTCTCTGTGCCCCCCCCGTGAGTGGCAAGTGGTCCTACCCCGAAGGGGCGCCGAAGGCGTAGCAACCCTGGGCACTCACGACAGCTCTTCCGTCGTGAGTGCCCAGGGTTGCTATAGGACCACTTGCCACTCACGGGCGACGGCGCAGCCGAGATGCCTTGGAGCCGGGCACGGGTTGCACGTAGGGAGAGTGCACACTCACGAGGGGGTCGTAGGGTTGTGGGGTGGCTGATCGGCTTTCGCACGCTCTTCGTGACCGTGATGTGTTCCTTGATCGGCTGGGCGGGCGCACGCCGGCCGTGTTCCTCGACTACGACGGGGTGCTCAGCCCGATCGTCGACCGCCCCGAGGACGCACGCATGACGCCGTCGATGCGTCAGGTGGTGCGGGACCTCGCGGGCCGGTGCTCGGTGTGTGTGGTGAGCGGCCGGGACCGTGCCGTGGTGCAGGAGCTGATGGGTGTCGACGACCTGGTGGTCGCGGGCAGCCACGGGTTCGACATCTGGCATCCCGTGCGCGGCACCCTCGAACACGAGGCGGCCTCCGGCTTCGAGGACCTGGTCGCGGAGACGACGGAGCGCCTGACCGACGAGGTGGGCTCGCTGCCCGGCGTTCTGGTCGAGGCGAAACGCGCGTCGGTCGCCGTCCACTACCGGCTGGCGGGCGCGGACGACGCACGCCGGGTGCACGAGCTGGTCGAGCAGCTGCTGGCCGAGCAGCCGGATGACCTGAAGGTCACCCCGGGCAAGATGGTCTACGAGCTGCAGCCCAAGCTCGACTGGAACAAGGGTCGTGCGGTCGACTACCTGCTCGACGCACTCGAGCTCACCGGTTCCGACCTGGTGCCGATCTACCTGGGCGACGACGTCACCGACGAGGACGCCTTCGCCACTCTGCACGACCGGGGCATCGGCATCTACGTCGGCGACGCGGCGGACCTGGACCGACCCACGAAAGCCACCTTCACCTTGCACGACGTCCCCGAGGTGGAAACCTTCCTGGCAACCTTGGCCCGCTAACCTGCCTGTCCAACCGGCACGAAGGTGGCGATGGAGACGGTGAGCGTCCCTAAAGCCACATTCGTGCCGCCGCGCGGGGCGATGGAGCGGAGTGGCAGGGTGGGGACGTGACGTTTCGGGGCGCGATCTTTGACGTGGACGGTGTGCTCGTCGACTCTCCGCACGAGCCGGCCTGGCGGGACTCGCTGCGTGAGCTGATGGAGGGCGACTGGTCCGACATCGTCGGCGACACCAGCTGGACCCCCGACGGGTTCACCAGCCAGGTGTACCAGCAGGTGCTGTCCGGTAAGCCGAGGATGGACGGGGCCCGCGACGCGCTGGAGCACTTCGGCGTCCCGGACGTCGAGAGGCGCGCCAAGGTGTACGCCGACCGCAAGCAGGCAAAGGTCGTCGCGCTGATCGAGGCCGGCAAGTTCAAGGCGTACCCGGACGCGGTGCGCTTCGTGCTCGCCGTGGAGGCGGCCGGCATCCCGACCGCGGCCGCCAGTTCGTCGAAGAACGCCGGCATGCTGCTGCAGCGTATTGAGCTCGACGAGTTCGGGCGCCCCGGCGAGGTCCTGCTCGACGTGTTCGACGCCGACGTATCCGGCCGCAACTTCGCGCACGGCAAACCGGCGCCGGACATCTTCCTCGCCGCCGCCCAGGAGCTGGGCGCCGCGCCGGCCGACTGCTTCGTGGTCGAGGACGCACCGAACGGCATCCAGGCCGCGAAGGCGGGCGGCATGGCGGGCCTCGGCGTGGCGAGGGCCGACGACGCCGACCTGCTCGCGGACAAGCACGCCGACCTGGTGGTCACGAGCCTGGACCAGGTGGTCGTCGCGGACCTGGCGAAAGGTCGCCTGACAGACTCGTGACCGTCTTGCTGGTGGCCCCGAACCAAGATCACCACCGCGTGGTGGCTGATTTCGGCCGAAGAATCAGCCACCACACGGTGGTGATCATGAAGGTCGGGTCAGTGTCCCGGTCAGTCGCACCCATCACGGGCCGCGCAGCCCTCGGTCGAGGTGACACCGCGCACGTTCCGTCCACACCGCGCGGTGTGCACGGGGCGCGGTGTGACGGCAAGGTGCGCGGTGTGGGGTGACGGTGCGCGGTGACCGCCAGCGGCGCGTGATCACGCCGGCCACGTCCGGTAGCCGCGTGCATACCTGCGGTTACCTGTCGGCAAGATCCTTCGTGGAGCAGGTCCGCGCAGGTCAGGTGGGGTGCGCCGCTGAGCGCAGTGGCTCCACCGGTTAACGCAGCGCCCGGTGGGGTCTGTGTTTCCCGGACGTTTCGCGGAGCGCGCCTGGTGTGACGGCGGCGCGATCGGCGGCGGAATTCACGCGATGGCCGTAGCGATTGCCCAGCTGAGAGTGTTGCGGCGGCCGATGAGATCGGGCACCCTCGAAGACAACCGCGCCGACCCGTTTTGACCCTGCGCAGACGGGCCGGGTACTCTTTGCGGTAGTGCCCGGCTGTGTCGGGTCGCTCCGCGCGCTCGTTCCTCAACGTCGCCCGCTGACCAGGTCGATTACTCGACGTGGACCGGTGCGAGTCGGGATACGGAATCGCGGGTCACCCCGGAACGTTGAACGGTGAGTAACTGTTGAGCTGCTCCGAGGGCGACACGCCCGACCCCGGGGGACGGTCGTCACGACGACCCCCGACAGCCCAAGAACAACAAGCAAGACTCCGCAGCAAGTCGCCAACGGGAAGAAGTAGCCGGTTCATGCCCACGATCCAGCAGCTGGTCCGCAAGGGCCGCGAGGACAAGGTCGCCAAGACCAAGACCGCCGCGTTGAAGGAAAGCCCCCAGCGTCGCGGTGTGTGCACGCGCGTGTACACGACGACGCCGAAGAAGCCGAACTCCGCGCTGCGCAAGGTCGCCCGTGTCCGGCTGAGCAGCCAGATCGAGGTCACCGCCTACATTCCCGGTGAGGGCCACAACCTGCAGGAGCACTCGATCGTGCTCGTTCGCGGCGGCCGGGTGAAGGACCTGCCCGGTGTTCGCTACAAGATCATTCGCGGTTCGCTCGACACCCAGGGTGTGCGTAACCGCAAGCAGGCGCGCAGCAAGTACGGCGCGAAGAAGGAGAAGAGCTAATGCCTCGCAAGGGCCCCGCTCCGAAGCGGCCGCTGATTTCCGACCCGGTGTACAGCTCGCCGCTGGTCACCCAGCTGGTCAACAAGGTGCTGGTCGACGGTAAGAAGTCGATCGCAGAGCGGATCGTGTACGCCGCCATGGAAGGTGCCAAGGACAAGACCGGCACCGACCCCGTGGTGACGCTGAAGCGCGCGCTGGACAACGTCAAGCCCGCACTGGAGGTGCGCAGCCGCCGCGTCGGTGGCGCCACCTACCAGGTCCCGGTCGAGGTCCGGCCCACCCGCCAGACCACGCTGGGCCTGCGCTGGCTGGTCAGCTTCGCCCGGCAGCGCCGTGAGAAGACCATGGTCGAGCGCCTCATGAACGAGCTGCTGGACGCGAGCAACGGCCTCGGTGCCGCGGTCAAGCGCCGTGAGGACATGCACAAGATGGCCGAGTCGAACAAGGCCTTCGCGCACTACCGGTGGTGACGGGCCGACCGTCCGCGCCCACCGAGTCCCGGCCCGTGAGGGCCACCCCGTAAAGCCACCCACGCGAGAGGGGGGAGCACGACCATGGCCCAAGATGTGCTGACAGACCTGACGAAGGTCCGCAACATCGGCATCATGGCGCACATCGACGCCGGCAAGACCACCACCACCGAGCGGATCCTGTACTACACCGGGATCAACTACAAGATCGGTGAGGTGCACGACGGCGCCGCCACGATGGACTGGATGGAGGAGGAGCAGAAGCGCGGCATCACGATCACGTCCGCCGCGACGACCTGCTTCTGGAAAGACCACCAGATCAACATCATCGACACTCCTGGTCACGTCGACTTCACCGTCGAGGTGGAGCGCAACCTGCGGGTGCTCGACGGCGCGGTCGCGGTCTTCGACGGCAAGGAGGGGGTCGAGCCGCAGTCCGAGCAGGTCTGGCGGCAGGCCACCAAGTACGACGTCCCGCGCATCTGCTTCGTCAACAAGATGGACAAGATCGGCGCGGACTTCTACTACACCGTCCGCACCATCTCCGAGCGCCTCGGCGCCAAGCCGCTGCCGCTGCAGCTGCCCATCGGATCGGAGGGCGGCTTCACCGGAGTCGTCGACCTGGTCCAGATGCGTGCGCTGACCTGGCGCGGCGAGGTGCAGATCGGTGAGGACTACACGGTCGAGGAGATCCCGGCCGACCTCGCCGAGAAGGCAGCCGAGTACCGCGAGAAGCTGGTCGAGGCCGTTGCCGAGACCGACGACGAGCTGATGGAGCGTTACCTGGGTGGCGAGGAGATCACCACCGAGGAGATCAAGCTCGGCATCCGCAAGATCGTGAACGACCGGTCGGCGTACCCGGTGCTGTGTGGTTCCGCGTTCAAGAACAAGGGCGTCCAGCCCATGCTCGACGCGGTGATCGACTACCTGCCGTCGCCGTACGACCTGCCGCCGGTCGAGGGCACGCTGCCGGACGGGGAGACCCCGGCCTTCCGCGCGCCCAAGAAGGACGAGCCGTTCGCCGCGCTCGCCTTCAAGATCTCGGTGCACCCGTTCTTCGGCAAGCTCACCTACATCCGGGTCTACTCGGGTCGGGTCGCCGCCGGTTCCCAGGTCATCAACTCGACCAAGGACCGCAAGGAACGCATCGGCAAGGTTTTCCAGATGCACGCGAACAAGGAAAACCCGGTCGACGAGGCACTGGTCGGTCACATCTACGCGGTCATCGGTCTCAAGGAGACCACGACCGGCGACACGTTGTGCGATCCGCAGCAGCAGATCGTGCTCGAGTCGATGACCTTCCCGGAGCCGGTCATCTCGGTGGCTATCGAGCCGAAGACGAAGGCCGACCAGGAGAAGCTGTCCACGGCCATCCAGAAGCTCGCCGAGGAAGACCCGACGTTCCGGGTCAACCTGGACGACGAGACCGGTCAGACGATCATCCAGGGTATGGGTGAGCTGCACCTCGAGGTGCTGGTCAACCGGATGAAGTCGGACTTCAAGGTCGAGGCCAACATCGGTAAGCCGCAGGTGGCGTACCGCGAGACCGTCACCAGGACGGTCGAGAAGTACGACTACACGCACAAGAAGCAGACCGGTGGCTCCGGTCAGTTCGCCAAGGTGATCGTCAAGCTGGAGCCGCTGTCCACCGGAGACGGTGCTCTCTACGAGTTCGAGAGCAAGGTCACCGGTGGTCGGGTGCCGAGGGAGTACATCCCCTCGGTCGACGCCGGCGCACAGGACGCCATGCAGTACGGCGTGCTCGCGGGCTATCCGCTGGTCGGCCTCAAGTTCAGCCTGCTCGACGGTGCCTACCACGAGGTGGACTCGTCCGAAATGGCGTTCAAGATCGCCGGTTCGATGGCGCTGAAGGAGGCCGCGCGGCAGGCGAAGCCTGTTCTGCTCGAGCCGATGATGGCCGTCGAGGTCACCACACCCGAGGACTACATGGGTGACGTGATCGGCGACCTCAACTCTCGCCGTGGCCAGATTCAGGCCATGGAGGAGCGGGCCGGGGCGCGCGTGGTCAAGGCCGCCGTGCCGCTGTCCGAGATGTTCGGTTACGTCGGCGACCTGCGGTCGAAGACTCAGGGCCGGGCGAACTACACGATGGTCTTCGACTCCTACGCGGAGGTTCCGGCCAACGTGGCCAAGGAGATCATCGCTAAGGCGACGGGCGAATAAGCCCCAGTACATCGGGGTGGAACCGGGCCGAGTACCGTACCCGGTTCCACCCCAAAGAACCAGACCTGCCGTCAGCACGGCGGACAAGGAAACTCAGTCCAGGAGGACCCTGCAGTGGCGAAGGCGAAGTTCGAGCGGACCAAGCCGCACGTCAACATCGGCACCATTGGTCACATTGACCACGGCAAGACCACGCTGACGGCGGCTATCACCAAGGTTCTGCACGACAAGTACCCCACCCTCAACGAGGCCAGCGCGTTCGACCAGATCGACAAGGCCCCGGAAGAGCGGCAGCGCGGCATCACGATCTCGATCGCGCATGTCGAGTACCAGACCGAGAAGCGGCACTACGCACACGTCGACTGCCCCGGTCACGCTGACTACATCAAGAACATGATCACCGGTGCGGCGCAGATGGACGGCGCCATCCTGGTGGTCGCGGCCACCGACGGCCCGATGCCGCAGACCCGCGAGCACGTGCTGCTGGCCCGCCAGGTCGGCGTGCCCTACATCGTCGTGGCGCTGAACAAGGCCGACATGGTCGACGACGAAGAGATCATGGAGCTCGTCGAGCTCGAGGTCCGCGAGCTGCTCAGCTCGCAGGAGTTCCCGGGTGACGACCTGCCGATCGTTCGCGTCTCCGCGCTGAAGGCGCTCGAGGGCGACGAGAAGTGGGCCGGCAACATCCTCGAGCTGATGGACGCGGTGGATGACAACATCCCCGAGCCCGTCCGCGACACCGACAAGCCCTTCCTGATGCCGGTCGAGGACGTCTTCACGATCACCGGTCGTGGCACGGTCGTCACCGGCCGCGTCGAGCGCGGTGTCGTCAAGGTGAACGAGGAGGTGGAGATCGTCGGCATCAAGGAGAAGTCGATGAAGACCACCGCCACGGGCATCGAGATGTTCCGCAAGCTGCTCGACGAGGGCCAGGCGGGCGACAACGTCGGCCTCCTGATCCGTGGCATCAAGCGTGAGGAGGTGGAGCGCGGCCAGGTCATCGTGAAGCCGGGCTCGATCACCCCGCACACCGACTTCGAGGCTCAGGTCTACATCCTGGGCAAGGACGAGGGCGGTCGCCACACGCCGTTCTTCAACAACTACCGGCCGCAGTTCTACTTCCGTACCACGGACGTGACCGGCGTTGTGACCCTGCCCAGCGGTACCGAGATGGTCATGCCGGGCGACAACACCGAAATGACGGTCGCGCTGATCCAGCCGATCGCCATGGAGGAAGGCCTTCGCTTCGCCATCCGTGAGGGTGGCCGCACCGTCGGTGCCGGGCGAGTCGTCAAGATCAACAAGTAAGAAACCACCCCCGAATTGGGGTGCCGTACCTCGGTGTGGCATCCTTGACGGGTTGCTCTTCCAGGGCCGATCGGCAGTGCGCTGATTGTGAGTGCAAAGCCGGTCGGCCCTGGCATGAGCGGTCTACCGCACGAAGCCGGCTAGTCGAGCGGCGCGGAGGGCCACGAAGTACCCCCTTGAAACGAGAAGAGTTGGGCACAGGTTTGTGCCAAGGCGCGCGACACGCCCGACCTCGTGGACCGGGGCCAACTCGAACGATGTCCGCGGCCCAACCGGGCGCGAACGGCGAGAAACCGCAGTCAACGCGACCAAGACAGGCACGCAGCGGCAGGAAGAAGAGGACGGCCGACCACCATGGCGGGACAAAAGATCCGCATCAGGCTCAAGGCCTATGACCACGAGGCGATCGACGCGTCCGCTCGCAAGATTGTCGAGACGGTGACGCGCACCGGCGCCAAGGTCGTAGGGCCGGTGCCGCTGCCGACCGAGAAGAACATCTACTGCGTCATCCGCTCTCCGCACAAGTACAAGGACTCGCGGGAGCACTTCGAGATGCGCACCCACAAGCGCCTGATCGACATCGTCGACCCGACGCCGAAGACGGTGGATGCGCTCATGCGCATCGACCTCCCGGCCAGCGTCGACGTCAACATTCAGTAGGGCAGCGAAGATGGATACGTCGAGTTCAGAGAAGCAGGTGACGGGCATCCTGGGCACCAAGCTCGGGATGACGCAGGTGTTCGACGAGAACAACCGCGTCGTGCCGGTGACCGTCGTGGCCGCCGGACCGTGCGTCGTGACGCAGATCCGTACCCAGGAGACCGACGGTTACACCGCGGTCCAGCTGGCGTTCGGTGCCGTCGACCCGCGCCGCGTCAACAAGCCGGTCACCGGGCACTTCAGCAAGGCAGGGGTGACCCCGCGTCGCCACCTCGTCGAGCTGCGCACCACGGACGCCGGTGAGTACCAGCTCGGCCAGGAGCTCACCGCCTCGGTCTTCGAGACCGGTGCCGTGGTCGACGTGGTCGCCACCAGCAAGGGCAAGGGAACCGCGGGCGTCATGAAGCGCCACGGGTTCTCCGGCCTCGGTGCCGGTCACGGCGTGCAGCGCAAGCACCGTTCGCCCGGCTCCATCGGTGGCTGCGCTACCCCGGGCCGCGTCTTCAAGGGTCTGAAGATGGCCGGCCGGATGGGCAACGAGCGAGTAACCACCCAGAACCTGACCGTGCACCGAGTGGACGCCGACTCCGGCCTGCTGCTCATCAAGGGCGCCGTTCCCGGCCCCAAGGGTGGCCTGGTGCTGGTCAAGTCGGCCGCGAAGGGCGGTGTGACGGCATGACGAGCGTGGACATTCACAAGCCTGGCGGTGGCACCGATGGTTCGGTGGACCTGCCCGACTCGGTGTTCGACGTAGCGGAGAACAAGCCGCTGCTGCACCAGGTCGTGGTGGCCCAGCTGGCCGCCGCGCGCCAGGGCACGCACAAGGCGAAGACCCGCGGCGAGGTCCGTGGCGGTGGCGCGAAGCCCTACCGCCAGAAGGGCACCGGTCGCGCCCGTCAGGGTTCGACTCGCGCGCCGCAGTTCACCGGCGGTGGCGTCGTTCACGGCCCGCAGCCGCGTGACTACGCGCAGAAGACCCCGAAGAAGATGAAGCAGGCCGCGCTGCGCGGTGCGCTCTCCGATCGGGCTCGCAACGGCCGGGTGCACGTGCTCGCCGGTCTCGTCGACGGCGACGTGCCATCGACCAAGATCGCGCGCGCCGCGATCGCCAAGTTGAGCGAGCGCCCCCGGGTGCTGGTCGTCGTCGGTCGTGACGACGAGGTCGGCTGGAAGAGCCTGCGCAACCTGGCGAGCATCCACGTGATCGCGCCGGACCAGCTGAACACGTACGACGTGCTGGTCAACGACGACGTGGTGTTCACAGCCGACGCGCTGAAGACCTTCCTGGACGGCCCGGTCAAGACCCGCCGTTCCGCGAAGGCCTCGGCCAGCTCGGCAGAGGTTACGGAGGAGAGCAAGTGATCCCCGACCCGCGCGATGTACTGATCGCGCCGGTGGTCTCGGAGAAGAGCTACGGGCTGCTCGAAGAGCGCCAGTACACCTTCCTGGTACCCAAGAGCGCGAACAAGACCGAGATCAAGATCGCCGTGCAGAAGGTGTTCAAGGTCAAGGTCACCAGCGTCAACACGCTGAACCGGCCGGGTAAGCGCAAGCGCACCCGCAGCGGGTTCGGCAAGCGTAAGGACACGAAGCGCGCGATCGTGACGCTCTCCCCGGAGAGCAACCCGATCGAGATCTTCGGCGGACCGGCTAGCTGAGGGAGGAGTAACCATGGGCATTCGTAAGCACAAGCCGACTACACCCGGCCGGCGCGGCTCAAGCGTCTCCGACTTCGCTGAGATCACTCGATCGACGCCGGAGAAGTCGCTGATCCGTCCGCTGCACAGCACGGGTGGACGTAACGCGCACGGGAAGATCACCACCCGGCACAAGGGCGGCGGTCACAAGCGTGCCTACCGTCTGATCGACTTCCGTCGGGCGGACAAGGACGGCATTCCGGCCAAGGTCGCTCACATCGAGTACGACCCGAACCGGACCAGCCGGATCGCACTGCTGCACTACGTCGACGGCGAGAAGCGCTACATCATCGCGCCCTCGAAGCTCAAGCAGGGCGACATGGTCGAGGCCGGCCCGAAGGCCGACATCAAGGTCGGCAACAACCTGCCGATGCGCAACATCCCGACCGGCACCGTGATCCACGCGATCGAGCTCCGCCCCGGTGGCGGCGCGAAGATGGCGCGGTCGGCCGGCGCCAGGGTGCAGTTGGTCGCCAAGGAAGGGCCGTACGCGCAGCTGCGTATGCCCTCCGGTGAAATCCGCAACGTCGACGTGCGCTGCCGCGCCACCGTCGGCGAGGTGGGCAACGCCGAGCAGTCCAACATCAACTGGGGCAAGGCAGGCCGTATGCGATGGAAGGGCAAGCGCCCGACCGTCCGTGGTGTCGCCATGAACCCGGTCGACCACCCGCACGGTGGTGGTGAGGGTAAGACCTCCGGTGGTCGCCACCCGGTGAACCCGGCTGGTAAGCCCGAGGGCCGTACCCGCAAGAACAAGCCAAGTGACAAGTTGATCGTCCGCCGGCGTCGTACCGGCAAGAAGCGCTGAGCAGGGAGGTAAGAAATGCCACGCAGCCTGAAGAAGGGCCCGTTCGTGGACGACCACCTGCTCAAGAAGGTGGACGTTCTCAACGAGTCGGGCAAGAAGACGGTGATCAGGACTTGGTCCCGTCGCTCCACGATCATCCCGGACATGATCGGGCACACGATCGCGGTGCACGACGGACGCAAGCACGTACCGGTGTTCGTCTCGGAGTCGATGGTCGGGCACAAGCTCGGCGAGTTTGCCCCGACGCGTACGTTCCGGGGCCACATCAAGGACGACCGCAGGGCCCGCCGCCGCTAACGCGGGTGGCTAATCGCTGTCACCCCGAACTGCGGTGAAGAAGGAAGCTGAGGAAGAGATGGCTGAGACCAGCCAGGAGACCACCGGCACCGAGCCGGTGCGCGCGGTCGCGCGGGCCCGGCACGTCCGGATGAGCCCTCGGAAGGTTCGACGCGTCATCGACCTGGTTCGTGGCCAGCGTGCTGTGGACGCCCTGACGGTTCTGAGGTTCGACGAGCACGCTGCCAGCGAGCCGGTGTACAAGGTCGTGGAGAGCGCGATCGCCAACGCCGAGCACAACCTGTCGCTGGACCGCGACTCCCTCGTGATCGCCACGGCCTACGTGGACGAGGGCAAGACGCTGCCGCGCATCCGGCCACGTGCCCAGGGACGTGCCTACCGGATTCGTAAGCGCACCAGCCACATCACGGTCGAGCTCGAGTCGCGGCCCGACACGCTGCGCAGGTCGCAGCAGAAGCAGGCCCGCTCCGGCGCGAAGGGAAGGACCCGCTAATGGGTCAGAAGATCAATCCGCACGGCTTTCGGCTGGGCATCACCACGGACTGGAAGTCCCGGTGGTACGCCGACAAGCAGTACGCGGAGTATGTGAAGGAAGACGTCGCGATCCGCAAGATGCTCTCCAAGGGCATGGAGCGGGCCGGCATCTCCAAGGTCGAGATCGAGCGCACCAGGGATCGCGTGCGGGTGGACATCTTCACCGCGCGTCCCGGCATCGTGATCGGCCGCCGGGGTGCCGAGGCCGACCGCATCCGCGGTGCGCTGGAGAAGCTGTCCGGCAAGCAGGTTCAGCTGAACATCCTCGAGGTCAAGGGCGCCGAGTCGGACGCCCAGCTGGTCGCGCAGGGTGTCGCCGAGCAGCTGTCGAACCGCGTGGCGTTCCGTCGCGCGATGCGTAAGGCGATCCAGACCGCGATGCGCTCGCCGCAGGTCAAGGGCATCCGGGTGCAGTGCTCGGGTCGTCTCGGCGGCGCCGAGATGTCCCGCTCGGAGTTCTACCGCGAGGGTCGCGTCCCGCTGCACACGCTGCGCGCCGACATCGACTACGGCCTTTTCGAGGCCCGCACCACGTTCGGCCGTATCGGCGTGAAGGTGTGGATCTACAAGGGTGACGTCGTCGGTGGACGCCGCGAGCAGGCACCCGCCGCCGCCGAGCCGGGCCGTGGCCCGCGCCGCGACCGGCCGACCCGCCGTCGCTCCGGTGCTTCCGGCACGACGCCGACCAGCACGGATGCCGGCCGGGCAGCAGCCCAGCAGGCTTCGGGCGGCGTAGCGACCGAAGAGAAGCCGGCAGCGGCACCCGAGTCGACATCCGGGGAGGGCTGAAGCCATGTTGATGCCTCGTAAGGTCAAGCACCGCAAGCAGCACCACCCCGGTCGTAGCGGCGCGGCCAAGGGCGGAACCCGAGTCACCTTCGGCGACTTCGGTATCCAGGCCCTCGAGCCCGCCTACGTGACCAACCGGCAGATCGAGTCCGCACGTATCGCCATCACCCGGCACATCCGCCGTGGTGGCAAGGTGTGGATCAACATCTTCCCGGACCGGCCGCTCACCAAGAAGCCGGCGGAAACCCGCATGGGTTCCGGTAAGGGCACCCCGGAGTACTGGGTTGCCAACGTCAAGCCCGGTCGTGTGATGTTCGAGATGAGCTACCCGAGCGAGCAGACGGCGCGCGAGGCACTGCGTCGTGCAATCCACAAACTGCCGATGAAGTGCCGCATCGTGACGCGTGAAGGTGGTGAGTTCTGATGGCAGGTTCCGGGATCGGGACCAACGCGTCGGAGCTGCGCGAGCTGACCAACGAAGAGTTGGTGCTCCGGCTGCGGGAGTCCAAGGAGGAGCTGTTCAACCTCCGCTTCCAGATGGCCACCGGGCAGCTGGACAACAACCGGCGGCTGCGTACCGTCCGGCACGACATCGCGCGGGTCTACACGGTCATGCGCGAGCGCGAGCTGGGCCTCTCGGCCGCACCGATTGACGATGAAGGCGCGGCATGAGCGCCGCGGCCGAGCGGTCGGAAAAGGAACTCAGCATGAGTGAAGAGACGGCCACCCCGGTGGAGACCCGGGGTTACCGCAAGGTCCGTGAGGGCCTCGTGGTGTCGGACAAGATGGACAAGACGATCGTCGTGTCCGTGGAAGACCGGGTCAAGCACCCGCTCTACGGCAAGGTGATCCGCCGTACCAGCAAGGTCAAGGCGCACGACGAGGCGAACACCGCCGGCGTCGGTGACCGCGTCCGGCTGATGGAGACTCGTCCGCTGTCGGCGACCAAGCGCTGGCGTCTCGTCGAGATCCTCGAGAAGGCGAAGTAAGCCATGATCCAGCAGGAATCGCGACTGCGCGTCGCCGACAACACCGGTGCCAAGGAAATCCTGTGCATCCGGGTGCTCGGTGGATCGGCGCGCCGCTACGCCGGGATCGGCGACATCATCGTCGCCACGGTGAAGGACGCCATCCCGGGCGCCGGCGTGAAGCGCGGCGACGTGGTGAAGGCCGTCGTAGTGCGCACGGTCAAGGAGAAGCGTCGCCCGGACGGCTCGTACATCCGGTTCGACGAGAACGCCGCCGTGCTGATCAAGGCGGACAACGAGCCCCGGGGCACCCGGATCTTCGGTCCGGTTGGCCGCGAGCTGCGCGACAAGAGGTTCATGCGAATCATCTCGCTCGCGCCGGAGGTTTTGTAGTCATGAAGGTCAAGAAGGGCGACACCGTCGTGGTGATCGCCGGCAAGGACAAGGGCGCGAAGGGCAAGGTCATCCAGGCCTATCCCGACAACGACCGCGTTCTCGTCGAAGGCGTCAACCGCATCAAGAAGCACACCCGGGTCACCACCACCCAGCGTGGTGCGCAGTCCGGCGGGATCGTGACCCAGGAGGCCGCGATCCACGTGTCCAACGTGCAGGTCGTCGATCCGGACGGCAAGCCGACCCGGATCGGTAAGAAGGAAGTGAAGGGCGAGGACGGCAAGGTCCGTCGCGTCCGCGTCGCTCGCACCAGCGGAAAGGAGCTGTGAGATGACTTCGTCTGTTACCGACGAGGCTACCGCTGTTGACATCCCGCGGCTCAAGGCCCGCTACCGCGAAGAGATCGCGAAGCAGCTGCAGGAGAAGTTCGAGTACGGCAACCCGATGCAGATTCCCGGCGTCGTGAAGGTCGTCGTGAACATGGGTGTCGGAGACGCGGCCCGTGACTCGAAGCTGATCAACGGCGCGGTCACCGACCTGGCGACGATCACCGGGCAGCGCCCGGAGATCCGCAAGGCCACCAAGTCGATCGCCCAGTTCAAGCTCCGTGAGGGCATGCCGATCGGCGCGCGGGTCACCCTGCGCGGCGACCGCATGTGGGAGTTCCTGGACCGGCTGCTGACGATCGCGTTGCCGCGTATCCGCGACTTCCGCGGCCTGTCGCCGAAGCAGTTCGACGGCAACGGCAACTACACGTTCGGTCTCAACGAGCAGTCGATGTTCCACGAGATCGACCCGGACTCGATCGACCGGCCTCGCGGCATGGACATCACGGTCGTCACGTCCGCCAACACCAATGAGGAGGGCCGGGCGCTGCTGAAGTTCCTGGGCTTCCCCTTCAAGGAGAGCTGACCGCGATGGCCAAGACGGGTCTGGTTATCAAGGCCGCGCGCAAGCCGAAGTTCGCGGTGCGCGGCTACACGCGTTGCCAGCGTTGCGGGCGTGCCCGCGCGGTGCTGCGCAAGTTCGGGCTGTGCCGTATCTGTGTGCGCGAGATGGCGCACCGGGGCGAACTGCCCGGAGTTTCCAAGTCGTCCTGGTAAGGGCGACTTCACAAGCAAGCTGACCGTCGCAGGCCCCGGGAGGGGAACCACGATGAGAGAGGTGACGGGGTCACCATGACGATGACCGACCCGATCGCAGACATGCTCACGCGTCTGCGCAACGCGAACTCCGCGTACCACGACCAGGTCGTGATGCCGCATTCCAAGCTGAAGGTGGCAATTGCGGAGATCCTCCAGCGTGAGGGCTACATCGCCTCGTTCAACACCGAAGCGGCCGAGGTCGGCCGCTCGTTGGTGATCGACCTGAAGTACGGGCGGAACCGGGAGCGCAGCATTGCGGGCGTTCGCCGAGTGTCCAAGCCCGGTCTCCGGGTGTACGCGAAGTCGACCAACCTGCCCAAGGTCCTCGGCGGTCTCGGGGTGGCAATCATCTCGACGTCCGGCGGTCTGATGACCGACCGGCAGGCGAGCATGCGTGGAGTGGGCGGGGAAGTCCTCGCCTTCGTCTGGTAAGGGACCGGGGACATGTCACGTATTGGAAAGCTCCCAGTCGCCGTACCGAACGGCGTGGACGTTTCGATCGAGGGCCAGAAGGTGACCGTCAAGGGTCCCAAGGGCACTCTCTCGCACACTCTCGTCGAGCCGATCACGATCGGCCGCGACGACGACGGGACCATTCGCGTCTCGCGTCCGGACGACGAGCGTCGTAGCCGGGCCATGCACGGGCTGTCGCGTTCGCTCGTGAACAACCTGGTCGTCGGCGTCACCGCCGGCTACGAGAAGAAGATGGAAATCCACGGCGTCGGCTACCGCGTCGCGCTCAAGGGTTCCACTCTCGAGTTCGCGCTCGGCTACAGCCACCCCGTCACGGTGACCGCGCCCGAGGGCATCACCTTCGTGGTGGAGAACCCGACCCGCTTCTCGGTGCAGGGCATCGACAAGCAGCTGGTCGGCGAGATCGCCGCGAACATCCGCAAGCTGCGCAAGCCGGACCCGTACAAGGGCAAGGGCGTGCGCTACGCCGGCGAGAACATCCGGCGCAAGGTCGGAAAGACGGGTAAGTAAATGGCAACCAGTGATTCCACCAGCACCGCGCGTCGGCTCGGTTCGCGGGTTTCCGCGACGCGTCGGCAGGCTCGCGCCCGCCGTCACGCCCGACTGCGCAAGAAGATCACCGGAACGCCGGAACGTCCCCGTCTGGTGGTCAACCGGAGCGCGCGCCACATGGTCGCGCAGCTCATCGACGACCGCGCCGGCCACACGCTCGCGTCCGCTTCCACCATGGAGGCCGACGTGCGTGGGCTGGACGGCGACAAGAAGGCCCGCGCGAGCAAGGTGGGCGAGCTGATCGCCTCCCGCGCCAAGTCGGCCGGCGTCACCGCGGTGGTGTTCGACCGGGGTGGCTACGACTACCACGGCCGGATCGCCGCGCTCGCGGACGCCGCTCGCGAAGGCGGGCTGGAGTTCTGATGACTGTAATCAACAAGACAGAAGGGAACGCCTGATGCCCGGACGCACACGGCGTGACGGCGGCCAGGGCGGGAGCAGTGGCGGCGGAAGCAACAGCAACGACCGCAACGACCGTCGGGACCGTCGGGACGGGGGCCGTGGCGGAGCGGCCCAGGAGAAGTCCCAGTTCCTCGAGCGGCTCGTCACCATCAACCGGGTGGCCAAGGTCGTTCAGGGTGGTCGGCGCTTCAGCTTCACCGCGCTGATGATCGTGGGTGACGGCGACGGAATGGTCGGCGTCGGCTACGGCAAGGCGAAGGAAGTTCCGGCGGCGATCGCCAAGGGTGTCGAAGAGGCCAAGAAGAACCTCTTCCGCGTGCCCCGCATCGGCGGCACGATCGTGCACCGCGTTCAGGGTGAGGCCGCTGCCGGCGTCGTCCTGCTCATCCCGGCCAGCCCCGGTACCGGTGTCATCGCCGGTGGTCCGGTGCGCGCCGTGCTGGAGTGCGCGGGCATCCACGACATCCTGTCGAAGTCGCTCGGCAGCGACAACGCCATCAACGTGGTTCACGCCACGGTGGCGGCGCTGAAGAGCATCCAGCGTCCCGAGGAGGTGGCCGCCCGCCGCGGTCTGCCGCTGGAGGACGTGGCCCCGGCCGCGATGCTGCGCGCTCGCGCGGCTGCCAGTGCGGTAGGTGCATGATGGCTCTCAAGGTGACCCAGGTGCGCAGCACCATCGGTTGTAAGCAGAACCAGCGGGCCACCCTGCACACCCTCGGTCTGCGCAAGATTCGCCAGACCGTGGTGCGGGACGACTCGCCCTCGGTTCGAGGCATGATTGCCACCGTTCGCCACCTGGTGACGGTGGAGGAGGTCGACTCCAAATGACCATCAAGATTCATCACCTCCGCCCGGCGCCGGGCTCCAAGACGGCCAAGACCCGGGTCGGCCGAGGTGAAGGTGGCAAGGGCGGCAAGACTGCCGGCCGAGGCACCAAGGGAACCAAGGCACGTAAGACCGTGCCGGTCGGCTTCGAGGGTGGGCAGATGCCCATCCACATGAGGCTGCCGAAGCTCAAGGGCTTCAAGAACCGCTTCCGCGTCGAGTACCAGGTCGTGAACGTCGGCGACCTCGCCACGCTGTTCCCCAAGGGCGGCACGATCGGCCCCGACGAGCTCGTCGAGGCCGGCGCCGTTCGCAAGAACCAGCTGGTGAAGGTGCTCGGCAACGGCGACCTGGACGGTGTGAAGCTGACTGTCAGCGCGCACGCCTTCTCGGGCTCCGCCAAGGAGAAGCTCGCTGCCGCCGGCGGCAGCGCAGTACAGCTCTGATCGGTTCTATGGCCGCGACACCGGTTTCTGTGGTGTCGCGGCCATAGCCGTTTATCCACCGCGACATATTTCCGCAACGCCCGCGCTGGCCGCATCTGACGTGCTGTTACCCTCGGGGTTCCAGCGTCCAGGTGACATGTGCCGGATGTCGGTTCCATCGGTGTCCACGGCCTTGGTTGATCCGGCCGGACGCCCTTGCACGGGAGGATCCAGGAGTGCTCAGCGCGTTCCGGTCGGCTTTCACGACACCGGACCTCCGTAAGAAACTTTTCTTCACGCTCTCGATTCTTGCGGTCTATCGGTTGGGTGCGACGTTGCCGTCGCCCGGTGTCTCCTACCCCAACATCCAGGAATGCCTCAAGGCGGCCGAGGGCGGGGAGAACCAGAGCGTCTACGCCCTGATCAACCTGTTCAGCGGCGGCGCTCTCCTCCAGCTCTCGATCTTCGCGCTGGGCATCATGCCCTACATCACGTCCAGCATCATCACGCAGCTGTTGACCGTGGTCATCCCGAAGTTCGAGCAGCTGAAGAAGGAAGGCCAGTCCGGCCAGGCCAAGATGACCCAGTACACCCGCTATCTGGCGGTCGGGCTGGCGATTCTGCAGGCGACCGGCATCGTCGCGCTCGCCGACCGTGGCGCGCTGTTCAGCGGCTGCCAGAAGCAGATCATCCCGGACTCGAGCATCTACAGCCTCGCCGTCATCGTCATCGTCATGACCGCGGGTACCTCGGTCATCATGTGGCTGGGCGAGCTCATCACCGAGCGCGGCATCGGCAACGGCATGTCGCTGCTGATCTTCACGTCGATCGCGGCCCGCATCCCCGCAGAGGGCGGCGGCATCCTGACCAACGCCGGCGTGCTCGTCTTCATCGGCATCTGCATCTTCGGTCTGGCGATCATCGCCAGCGTGGTGTTCGTCGAGCAGGGCCAGCGGCGGATCCCGGTCCAGTACGCGAAGCGCATGGTCGGTCGCCGCATGTACGGCGGAACCTCGACGTACCTGCCGTTGAAGGTCAACCAGGCCGGTGTCATCCCGGTCATCTTCGGCTCGTCGCTGCTGTACCTGCCCGACCTGATCGCGCGGCTGTCCGGCAACAACGGCGGCACGTTCCAGCGGCTCGTGCAGACCTACCTGGTGGACCAGTCCAACCCGGTCCACATCATCATGTACTTCCTCCTGATCATCTTCTTCACGTACTTCTACGTCGGCATCACGTTCAACCCCGATGAGCGGGCCGACGAGATGAAGAAGTTCGGTGGATTCATTCCAGGCATCCGGCCGGGGCGGCCCACGGCGGAGTATCTGAACTTCGTCTTGTCGCGCATCACATTGCCCGGATCCGTTTACCTGGGCATCATCGCGGTGTTGCCGAACTTCTTCCTCGGAATTACCCAGAGCGGACAGAACCAGAACTTCCCGTTCGGCGGTACCGCAGTGTTGATCATGGTCGGGGTGGGGCTCGACACCGTGAAACAGATCGAGAGCCAGTTGATGCAGCGCAACTACGAGGGTTTCCTGAGATAGGAAACGCGTCAACCTCGGGTTCGCGCGGCACACGGGCATCGGTGCACGTTGTGTCCCACATCAGGTAGAAAGGTCGGTGTCGCCGTGCGACTCGTTCTTGTCGGTCCTCCGGGCGCGGGTAAAGGCACGCAGGCGGTACGACTCGCCGAGCGGCTCGACGTCCCGCACATCTCCACCGGCGACCTCTTCCGGGCGAATCTCAGCCAGGAGACACCTCTCGGCCTCGAAGCCAAGCGGTACATGGACGCCGGTGAGCTGGTCACCGACGAGGTGACCGTCGGCATGGTGCGCGAGCGTCTGGCGGAGGACGACGCGGCGAAGGGCTTCATCCTCGACGGCTTCCCCCGCACGGTCGCGCAGGCCGATTCTCTCGCCGCGATCCTCGACGCCTCCGGCTCCTCGCTGGACGCCGTCGTGTCGCTGGAGGTCCCGCAGGAGCAGCTGATCAAGCGCCTGCTCGGCCGGGGCCGCGCGGACGACACCGAAGCGGTGATCCGGCGCCGGCAGGAGGTCTACCAAGAGGAAACCGCGCCGCTGCTGGAGCACTACAGCGACGTGCTCGTGACGATCGACGCCGTCGGCGAGGTCGAGGAGATCACCGAGCGCGTGCTCAACAAGCTGGACGCGGGCTGAGCGAATGGGTGGCGGTGGACCGCTGGCCGGCCTGAGGGCTGGCCTGGCGCGTATCGGAGGTCGTCAGATCGAGCGCAAGACCAAGACCGAGCTGGATGCCATGCGCGTCGCCGGCCAGCTGGTGGCCCGCACGTTGGCGGCGGTCGCCGAGCAGGCGAAGCCCGGCGTGAGCACGCTCGACCTGGACAAGATCGCCGAGCAGTCGATCCGGGACGGCGGGGGAGTGCCCTCGTTCCTCGGCTACCACGGCTTCCCGGCGAGCATCTGCGCCTCGGTCAACGACCAGATCGTGCACGGCATCCCGTCCGCCGATCAGGTACTCGCCGACGGCGACCTGATCTCGGTCGACTGCGGAGCGATCGTCGACGGCTGGCACGGCGACTCCGCCGTGACACTGGCCATCGGCACCGTCCCGGCCTCGGACCTGGCGCTGTCCGCCGCCTGCCGAGCCGCGATGGACGCCGGAATCGCGGCCGCCCTGCCCGGAGGCCGCCTGACCGACATCTCGCACGCCGTCCAGCGGGCGAGCGAGGGCGCGGCTGAACGCGACGGTGTGCAGTACGGCATCGTCGCCGAGTACGGCGGCCACGGCATCGGCAACGAGATGCACATGGATCCGTTCCTCCCCAACCTCGGCGCACCCGGACGCGGTCCCCGCCTGGTCGCGGGCGGTGTACTGGCGATCGAGCCGATGCTCACCGCCGGCAGCGCGGGCACCCGCACCCTGGACGACGACTGGACCGTCGTCACGGACGACGGCAGCCGGGCGGTCCACTGGGAACACACGGTGGCGATCACCGACGACGGCCCCTGGATCCTCACGGTCCTGTAGGGCTCGTCCCTCGCCCGAGCGCCCACTTCGCAGACCTTCTGACCCACCTCGCAGACCCTGACGTCGCCTCGCAGACGCTGCAGTGTCTGCGACGCGACATGAAGCTCTGCGAAGTCACCTAACCCCTCCCGGCGCGCGCCGCACGCGGTGGGGCGCGCAGCAGCCGTGGCCGCACTTGGCGCCGCAGACTCCTCCGATCCCCGCGATCCTGGCCTGCACTTGGCGTGGGTGGGCGGTGTCAACCCTGAAACCTCGCCCCTGAACAGGCTGCACCAGGAACGAGCGCGAGGCCGGCGCCAGCCGGGGGTTGATGCCGCCCACCCACGCCAAGACACTTGATGGCCAGCGGGGACGACGATCGCACCCTTGCGAAGAAGGCTCCCCAATCTGGATGACATGTGACATCCTCACTATCGAGGTGTCATTAATCATCCAGAAAAAGAGGTGTCCAGCAATGAGCGGAATCGAGTACCCGAAGACGCCCGAGGTCGAGCGGTCCGCCGACCGAACCGGTCTGATCCTCATCGACCCCTACAACGACTTCCTGAGTGAGGGCGGCAAGCTCTGGCCGGCGGTCTCCGAAGTCGCGGAGCAGGCCGGCACGCTCGCCAACCTCAAGGCCGCGGTCGACGCCGCACGAGCAGCCGGGATCACGGTCTTCTTCACCCCACACCGTCGCTGGCAGGAGGGTGACTACCAAGGCTGGCGGCACTCGAACCCCAGCCAGCTGGTCACGAACCACGTGCAGCTGTTCGCCGAGGGGACCTGGGGCGGCGACTGGCACCCGGACTTCCAGCCCCAGCCCGGGGATGTGGTGGTCTCGCAGCACTGGTCGCAGAGCGCGTTCGCCAACACCGACCTCGATGCGCAGCTCAAGCAGCACGGCATCGAGCAGCTGGTCCTGGTCGGGATGATCGCGAACACCTGCATCGAGTCCACCGCGCGCTTCGGCATGGAGCTCGGCTATCACGTCACCCTGGTCACGGACGCGACAGCGGCCTTCAGCACGGAGGCCATGCACGCGGCCCACACGATCAACGGCCCGACGTTCGCCCACCGGATCGTCACGACGGCCGACCTGCTCGCGTCGCTGCCGGTCTGATCAGCCCTCGCGGAGTGCTTCGGCGACTTCGGTCAACAGCTCGTCGGACAGGACGGCGGAGTCCACCGCCCTGGCCATCAGGACAGCGCCGACCAGTGCGCTGAGCGTCTGAAGCGCGCGACGCCTGCGGCGGACCGGGTCCGGCTCGGTGATCGACGCCTCGATCATGTCGAGGTAACCGCGGACCTGGTTCGTGTAGGCGGCCCTGGCGCGGTCCGAACCTCGCGCAACGTCGGCGCTCAGCGTCGCGACGGCGCAGCTGCTCGCCGGCTCGTCGCGATGGCCCGCGCTGAGGTAGCCGTCGATGAGGGCGCCGAGCCCGTCTCCGGCGGCCGCACCCTTCTCGGCGGCGTCGGCCATGCGTCCTGCCCCGGTGCGGAGCGCAAGCTCGACCGCCTCGTCGACCAGCTCGTCACGGGAACCGAAATGCCGGTAGAAGCCGCCGTGGGTGAGCTCCGCCGCGCGCATCAGGTCGCCGATCGCCGGGCTGTCCGTACCGGCTTCGCGGAACCGGGCCGCCGCGATCGTCACGATCCGCTCGTGGCTCGCCGCCTTGTCCTCCTGCGAATGCCCCACCGCTCCGGCCTCCGAACCCTGTGACCACCGCTGATCTGGATGATGAACATCATACTTTTCTGGACACCCAATAGCGTTAGTCCCGCCACCTGAGACTGTCTCGGACTGGACTGCTGACGGGTGATCGTCGATGCTCTCCGGGTGA
The DNA here is from genome assembly GCF_000429025.1 of Actinospineispora spinosispora DSM 44797. Classification (GTDB taxonomy): domain Bacteria; phylum Actinomycetota; class Actinomycetes; order Mycobacteriales; family Pseudonocardiaceae; genus Pseudonocardia; species Pseudonocardia spinosispora. The sequence continues at coordinate 530,468 of NZ_KE386835.1, read as the reverse complement.
CAGCAACTGGTGACGCGGCGGCCGAGCGCCGTACGCGGATAGGCGTGCCCCGCGAATCGGGCGCAGGCGAGCGACGGGTGGCAATGGTGCCCAAGGTCGCCGAGCGGCTGATCAGCAAGGGGCTGGACATTGTGGTCGAGTCCGAGGCAGGTGTCGCGGCACTGATCCCGGACCAGCTCTACGTCGACGCCGGCGCGTCGATCGGTGACCCGTGGAGTGCCGACGTAGTCGTCAAGGTCGCCCCGCCGACCGACGACGAGATCGGCAGGCTCGGGCGCGGCTCGACGCTGATCGGATTCCTCTCACCCCTCGTGCATCCCGAAGCGGTGCGCAAATTGGACGAGGCGGGCGTCACCGCGTTCGCGGTGGAGTCGATCCCGAGGATCTCGCGCGCCCAGTCGATGGACGCCCTGTCCTCGCAGGCGAACGTGGCCGGGTACAAGTCGGTGCTCCTCGCGGCCGACCAGTCGACCCGGTTCTTTCCGATGCTCACCACAGCGGCGGGAACAGTGAAACCGGCGACCGTGCTGGTGCTCGGCGTCGGCGTCGCGGGCCTGCAGGCACTCGCCACGGCGAAGCGGCTCGGGGCCAGGACGACCGGGTACGACGTGCGGCCGGACGTGGCGGACCAGGTCCGCTCACTCGGTGCGCAGTGGCTCGACCTGGGCATCGAGGCGGCAGGCGAGGGTGGCTACGCCCGCGAGCTGACCGAGTCCGAGCGCGCCGAGCAGCAGAAGCGGCTCGAGGAGGCGATCACCGGGTTCGACGTGGTGATCACCACCGCGCTGGTGCCGGGGCGCAAGGCCCCGACGCTCGTCACCGCGGCCGCCGTCGAGGGCATGAAGGCCGGCAGCGTCGTGGTCGACCTCGCCGGTGAGAGCGGCGGCAACTGTGAGCTGACCGAGCCTGGCGAGATCGTCGTCAAGCACGACGTCACCATCGCCTCGCCGCTCAACCTCCCGGCCACGATGCCGGAGCACGCCAGCGAGCTGTACTCGCGGAATATCGCGGCGCTGCTGGAGTTGATGATCGATGACGAGGGCCGGCTCGCGCCGGACTACTCCGACGAGGTGCTGGCCAAGTCACGCGTGGCAGGCAAGCCCGGTGAGACCGAGACAGCCAGTGAGGGCGGGAACTGATGGAGTCGAGTCTGCTCGCAAACCTTGCGATCCTCGTGCTGGCCGGCTTCGTCGGCTTCTCGGTGATCTCCAAGGTGCCGAACACACTGCACACGCCGCTGATGTCGGGCACCAACGCCATCCACGGCATCGTGCTGCTCGGTGGTGTCGTGGTGCTGGGCCTGAGCGGTCCTGAACTGAACGTGTTCTCGAAGATCCTGCTGGTCATCGCCATCATCTTCGGGACGATCAACGTGGTGGGCGGGTTCCTGGTGACCGACCGGATGTTGGGCATGTTCAAGGGCGGCCCGACCAGCGCGAAGAAGGACCAGTCATGAATACCTTGGTGACCGTCCTCTACATCGTCGCGTTCGGCATGTTCATCTACGGCCTGATGGGTCTGACCGGCCCGAAGACGGCGGTGCGCGGCAACCAGATCGCCGCCGTCGGTATGGGCATCGCGCTCGTCGCGACGCTGCTCGTGCCCGGCATGTCGAACTGGGTGCTGATCGTGATCGGCATCGTCATCGGAACGCTGCTGGGTGTCCCGTCCGCGCGGCAGGTCAAGATGACCGCGATGCCGCAGATGGTGGCACTGTTCAACGGTGTCGGTGGTGGCGCCGTCGCGCTGATCGCCTGGGTGGAGTTCCGCAACGACCCCGGCTACTCGACGCACCCCGGCTACTTCATCGTGGCGTCGCTGTTCTCGGTGATCGTCGGTTCGGTGTCGTTCTGGGGTTCGCTCGTCGCGTTCGGCAAGCTGCAGGAGATCATTCCCGGCAAACCGATCGGGCTGGGCCGGGCGCAGGTCGTCCTGAACGGCCTGCTGCTGATCGTGGCGATCGTGCTCGCGGTGGTCGTCGGAATGGGCGGCACCTCGGAGCTGCTGATCGTCGGCATCCTGGTGATCGCCGCGATCCTCGGTCTCACCGTCGTGCTGCCCATCGGTGGCGCCGACATGCCGGTCGTGATCTCGCTGCTCAACGCGTTCACCGGGCTGTCGGCCGCGGCTGCCGGTCTGGCGCTCGGCAACACCGCGATGATCGTCGCCGGCATGATCGTCGGTGCGTCCGGTTCGATTCTGACCGACCAGATGGCCAAGGCCATGAACCGGTCCATCCCGTCGATCATCGCGGGTGGCTTCGGTGGCAGCGGCACGGCCGTGGGTGGTGGCGACGACGGCGACCGCACCGTCAAGTCGACCAGCGCCGCGGACGCCGCGATCCAGATGGCCTACGCCGACCTGGTCGTCGTGGTGCCCGGCTACGGCATGGCCGTCGCACAGGCACAGCACGCGGTCAAGGAGATGGCGAAGCTGCTCGAGGCCAAGGGCGTCGAGGTGCGCTACGCGATCCACCCGGTCGCGGGCCGCATGCCCGGTCACATGAACGTCCTGCTGGCCGAGGCCGACGTGCCGTACGACCAGCTCAAGGAGATGGACGACATCAACGGTGACTTCGTGCGCACGGACGTGGCGCTGGTCATCGGGGCCAACGACGTCACCAACCCGGCGGCGCGCAACGACCCCTCGTCGCCCATTCACGGCATGCCGATCCTCAACGTCGACGAGGCGAAGCACGTCATCGTGTTGAAGCGTTCGATGAACTCCGGCTTCGCCGGGATCGACAACCCGTTGTTCTACGACGACAAGACGTCGATGCTGTTCGGGGACGCGAAGAAGTCCGTGTCCGAGGTGACCGAGGAGCTGAAGGTTCTGTAGGTGGACCGTGAGTGTTGCGGCCGCCTATAGGCGGCCGCAACACTCACGGTCTGTGCATCGGTGGGCTGGCTGGCGCCGGCCTCGCCAGGCTCGCCCCACCAGTCACACCCACCTCATCGCGCCGGCTTTGCACACCTACGTGCTGCGTCGCACATGTCCGGACATGTGCGACGCAGCACGTGGACGTGCAAAGTCGGCGAGGACACCCCACCTGCGGGGTGCACGCACACATACCCGGTTCGCGGCCGGTCCGCAAGGACACGTACACTGGTGAAACGGCGCGTTCTCGTGCGCTGGTTCCGTCGTGCCTCCCCGCACTTCAGGTCCCGGTGCCGGCGCGTGCCTACCACCGGAAGCTAGTCACGAAACGCGGAGGATATGGCCAAGAAGGACGGGGCACTCGAGGTCGAGGGCCGTGTGGTCGAACCACTGCCGAACGCGATGTTTCGCGTGGAGCTGGAGAATGGCCACCGGGTGCTCGCTCACATCAGCGGCAAGATGCGTCAGCACTACATCCGTATCTTGCCGGAGGACAGGGTCGTCGTCGAACTGTCGCCATACGACCTGACCCGTGGCCGTATCGTCTACCGCTACAAGTAGTGACGACCACCTCAATTACGACGGAGAACCGACGGACGTGAAGGTCCAACCGAGCGTCAAGAAGATCTGCGACAAGTGCAAGGTGATCCGCCGTCACGGTCGGGTCATGGTGATCTGCGAGAACCTGCGCCACAAGCAGCGTCAGGGCTGAACACCCGCACTATCGCACGTCTTTTCACGAAGCCCTTCCCGCACCTGCCGCTCACGAGGAGCGCGCTTTCCCCCGGAATCCAGGCCGGGGCCCGGTCAACACCAGAGTCAACCGGGGCGGTCGGGAAGCAGACCTGGACATGACAGGAGAAGAAACGCCGAATGGCACGACTCTCAGGCGTCGACCTCCCCCGCGAGAAGCGGATGGAGATCGCGCTGACCTACATCTTCGGTATCGGCCGCAGCCGGTCCAAGGAGATTCTGACCGCCACCGGGGTTGACCCGGACCTGCGCTCGCGCGACCTCTCTGACGAGGACCTCGCGAAGCTGCGGGAATACATCGAAGCCAGCTTCCAGGTCGAGGGTGACCTCCGTCGTGAGGTCCAGGCGGACATCCGCCGCAAGATCGAGATTGGTTGCTACCAGGGCATTCGCCACCGTCGTGGGCTGCCTGTGCACGGCCAGCGGACGAAGACAAACGCTCGTAGCCGCAAGGGTCCGAAGAAGACCGTGGCCGGCAAGAAGAAGGCAGGTAAGAAGTAATGCCGCCCAGGACGCGTGCCGGCGCCGGCCCGAAGAAGGTCCGGCGCAAGGAAAAGAAGAATGTGGCCCACGGCCACGCTCACATCAAGAGCACCTTCAACAACACGATCGTGTCGATCACCGACCCGACCGGCGGCGTGATCGCCTGGGCTTCGGCCGGGCACGTCGGATTCAAGGGCTCCCGCAAGTCGACCCCGTTCGCCGCGCAGATGGCCGCCGAGAGCGCCGCCCGCAAGGCACAGGAGCACGGCATGCGCAAGGTGGACGTCTTCGTGAAGGGTCCTGGCTCCGGCCGGGAGACCGCGATCCGTTCACTGCAGGCAGCCGGCCTCGAGGTCGGCACCATTTCCGACGTCACCCCGCAGCCGCACAACGGTTGCCGCCCGCCCAAGCGGCGCCGGGTCTAGGGGAGGAGAACCAGATATGGCTCGTTACACCGGCCCCATGACCCGCAAGTCCCGTCGACTCAAGGTTGACCTTGTCGGCGGCGACCAGGCATTCGAGCGTCGTCCCTACCCGCCCGGCCAGCACGGCCGGATCCGGATCAAGGAGACCGAGTACCTGCTGCAGACGCAGGAGAAGCAGAAGGCTCGCTTCGCCTACGGCGTTCTGGAGAAGCAGTTCCGTCGCTACTACGCCGAGGCCAGCAGGCGCGAAGGCAAGACCGGCGACAACCTGCTGCAGATCCTCGAGACCCGTCTCGACAACGTCGTGTACCGGGCAGGTCTCGCGCGCACCCGGCGGATGGCTCGCCAGCTGGTCAACCACGGACACTTCGTGGTCAACGGCCAGAAGGTGAACATCCCCAGCTTCCGCGTGTCGCAGTACGACATCATCGACGTGCGCCCCAAGTCGATGGCGATGGACCCGTTCATCATCGCCAAGGAGACCCAGGGCGACCGTCCGATCCCCGCGTGGCTGCAGGTCGTTCCGAGCACCCTGCGCATCCTGGTCCACCAGGTGCCGGAGCGCGCTCAGATCGACACGCAGGTCACCGAGCAGCTGATCGTCGAGCTCTACTCGAAGTAGTACACCTGGGACGCGGTATGGAGCGTCCACAGGATTTGTCGGACGCCGCGTCGGTCGAAAGACCGGCGCGGCATTCCGGCGCTATTGCACGGCATCAAATAGTGGGTGTCGTGGAACGAGAGGAACACACACGTGCTGATTTCCCAGCGCCCCGGTCTGGCAGAAGAGGGCGTCGCCGAGACGCGCTCCCGGTTTGTCATCGAGCCGCTCGAGCCCGGCTTCGGTTACACCCTCGGCAACTCGCTGCGCCGGACCCTGCTGTCGTCCATCCCGGGCGCGGCAGTCACCAGCATCCGCATCGACGGTGTGCTGCACGAGTTCACCACCGTCCCCGGGGTCAAGGAAGACGTCACCGACATCATCCTGAACCTCAAGGAGCTGGTCATCAGCTCCGAGGAGGACGAGCCGGTCACCATGTACCTGCGCAAGCAGGGCCCTGGCGTCGTCACCGCCGGTGACATCGTGCCGCCCGCCGGCGTCACCGTGCACAACCCGGACCTGCACATCGCGACCCTGAACGACAAGGGCAAGCTCGAGGTCGAGCTGGTCGTCGAGCGTGGTCGTGGCTACGTGCCGGCCGTGCAGAACAAGGTCTCCGGCGCTGAGATCGGCCGCATCCCGGTCGACTCGATCTACTCGCCGGTCCTCAAGGTGACCTACAAGGTCGAGGCGACCCGTGTCGAGCAGCGCACCGACTTCGACAAGCTCGTGCTGGACGTCGAGACCAAGCCCTCGATGACCCCGCGGGACGCGCTGGCCTCGGCCGGCAAGACGCTGGTCGAGCTGTTCGGGCTGGCCCGCGAGCTGAACGTGGACGCGGAAGGCATCGAGATCGGCCCGTCGCCGCAGGAGGCGGACACCATCGCCGCCTTCGCGATGCCGATCGAGGAGCTGGACCTCACCGTCCGGTCGTACAACTGCCTCAAGCGTGAGGGCATCCACACGGTGGGCGAGCTGGTCGGCCGCAGCGAGGCAGACCTGCTGGATATAAGGAACTTCGGGGCCAAGTCCATCGACGAGGTCAAGATGAAGCTGGTCGGGCTCGGACTGGCACTCAAGGACAGCCCCCCTGGTTTCGACCCGTCGGCTGCTGCCGCGGACTACGCCGACGAGAGCTTCGACCCGGACCAGCTGGGCGATGACGGCCAGGACTACGCAGAAACGGAGCAGTTGTAGCCATGCCACAGCCCACCAAGGGTCCCCGTCTCGGGGGTTCGCCGTCGCATCAGCGGCACATCCTGGCCAACCTGGCCACGTCGCTGTTCGAGCACGGTCGGATCACCACGACCGAGGCGAAGGCCAAGCGACTGCGGCCGTACGCGGAGCGCCTGATCACGAAGGCCAAGCGGGGCGACCTGCACAACCGTCGTGAGATTCAGAAGGTCATCAAGAACAAGGACATCGTCCACCGTCTCCTCACCGAGATCGGCCCGTTCTTCGAGACCCGCGCCGGTGGCTACACCCGGATCACCAAGACGCTGCCGCGCAAGGGCGACAACGCCCCCATGGCCGTGATCGAGCTGGTCCGGCAGCAGACCGTCACCGACGAGGCAGACCGCGCCCGCCGCGTGTCCGCTTCGCAGGCGAGCAAGGCCGAGACCAAGGACGAGACCGAGGCCAAGGCCGAGGACACCACGGCCGAGGTCACGGACGCTCCCGCCGAGGAGAGCGCCTCCACCGAGGACGCTCCGTACGGCGAGGGCAGCCACGCTCCGCTGGCCGACGGTGGCGAGCCGGAAGGCTTCCCGATCAAGGGCAACGACGGTTCGAAGCTGTACCACGTGCCCGGTAGCTCGCACTACGGCCGGACCGTGGCGGAGGTCTGGTTCGCCAGCGCCGAAGCCGCCGAGGCCGCGGGCTTCCAGCTGCCGCCCTCGCAGCGCGAGGACGACGACTCCGAGGCCAGCTCCTGAATGATGGCCCCTCGCTCATCCGAGCGCGGCTGAACATCAGCTACGACGGCACCGACTTCTCCGGTTGGGCCGTACAACCCGGCCGGCGTACCGTGTGCGGCGTTCTCACTGAGGCGCTCAGCACGCTGGTACGCCGGCCGTTGTTGTTGACGGTGGCGGGGCGAACAGACGCGGGAGTACACGCGACCGGTCAGGTCGCGCACGTGGACCTGCCGGCCGAGCTGGCCGGCGAGCTGGGCAGGCTGATCCGCCGGTTGGCGCGGATGCTGCCGCCGGACGTGCGGGTGCGGGAGATCGTCGAGGTTCCGGCCGAGTTCGACGCCCGGTTCTCGGCGCTGCGCAGGCACTACCGCTATCGCATCGCGGTGACGCCGTACGGTGCCGAGCCGCTGCGGGCGAGGGACACGGTGTCCTGGCCGCACGGCGCGGACCTGGACGCGATGAACGAGGCGTCGGCCGGTCTGCTCGGCGAGCACGACTTCGCCGCCTACTGCCGCAAGCGCGAGGGCGCGACGACGATCCGTGCGCTGCAGTACCTGCACTGGCACGAGCTCGACGACGGCGTGGTGGCTGCCGACGTCGGCGCGGACGCGTTCTGCCATTCGATGGTGCGCAGCCTGGTCGGCGCACTGCTCGCGGTCGGCAGGGGTCAACGCGGCCCCGAATGGCCCGCTCAGCTGCTGTCTCGCTCCGACCGGGCCAGCGAGGTGACGGTCGCGCCCGCGCACGGCCTGACCCTGGTGGCGGTCGACTACCCTCCGGCGGAGGAGCTGGCCGCCCGGGCCGAGATCACCCGCAGAGTTCGGTTGCCCCTGGAACCGGTGGAGCACCCGTAACAGCGCACGACGGCTCGCGGAGTGTCTGGACGCCGCGGCCGGCACACGGGCCCCACACCGCGCACCGTGTGGTCACACCGCGCTCTGTGCGCATAGCGCGGTGTGGACTTACGGTGCGCGGAGTCGCTCACATGCCGTTGGGGAACACAACTATCCGCGGCGAGCGCGCGGTCTGTACGAGCTGCTCCGGTCGTCGCGGTAGGTTCGGTGCCGCTAGGGACGGCGGGAGAAAGAGGTACCAGGGTGACCGAGTCGACCGAAGTGACCGGGCCGGTAGCCGAGGTCACCACGCCGATCGCCGTCGAGGGCGAGGTGTCGACCCCGGTGGCGCGGCACTACACGCGCAACGCGCTGCTGTCGACGCTGCTGGACGCGCTGGTCGCGGCCGGTAAGACGGTCTCGCCGATCGACTCGGACGACCTTGCGTCGATCGACGAGCTGCACGCGGGTGGACGCACCGCGACGGTCCGCCTCGCCGATCTGCTCGCGCCCTCCGCCGGCGACCGGGTGCTCGACCTGGGCTGCGGCGTGGGCGGTGCGTCGCGCTACCTGGCCCGCTACTTCGGCGCCCAGGTGACCGGTGTCGACCAGAGCCGGGACTTCGTCGATGTCGCCCAAGAGCTCAGCGCGCGGGCCGGACTGGGCGAGCTGACCCGGTTCGAACGCGCGTCGGTGACGTCGCTGCCGTTCGAGAAGGAGAGCTTCGACTCGGCGGTCATGCTGCACGTCGGGATGAACGTCGAGGACAAGGCCGCGCTGTGCGCCGAGGTCTCCCGGGTGCTGCGGCCCGGCGGCCGGTTCGCCCTCTACGACGTCATGCGCCTGTCGGTGGAGGACGAGCTGACCTATCCCGTGCCGTGGGCGAGCAACTCCGGCATGAGCTTCCTGGAACAACCGGCCGAGTACCACCGGGTGCTCACCGGGGCCGGTTTCGACGTCGAGCATGAGGCGGACCTGCGCGAGCTGGCGCTGGAACAGGCCGCCCGGCTGCACGAGCTGGCGGCCGACGAGCTGCCGGCGCTCGGTCCGCATCTGGTGATCGGTGACCGGTTCCGGGTGAAGGCGGAGAACCTGGCCAAGGCGATCGGGGCCGGCCTGGTGAGCCCCGTCCAGCTGCTCGCCGTGCGTTCCTAACGGGTCGCCATCGGTGGCATCCGGCGCATGCTGGGGCCGGGTACCCCGCGCGCACGCAGTGCCAGCAGCGCGGCGGTGGTGGCGAGACCGGTGAACAGGCCGAGCCAGACCCCCGAGGGCCCGAACGCGGGCCCCAGCACCAGGGTCGCCGGTACACCCACCATCCAGTTGCCGGTGAGCGCCGCCTTCACGGCACTCGCGCCGCGCGGTGCGCCGACGCCGAGGTGTTGCGCCGAGTCGGCGAACTGGACCGCGACGGCGAGCGGCAGCAGCGTGGCGGCCAGCGCGAGCGCCGCCGGTGCGCCCGGGAGCACCACCGCCAGCAGGGCGTGCCCGGCGACCAGGTAGGCCAGGCCGGCGAGTGTGACGGCGGCCGTGGCCTGGGCAAGCGCGATGCGGTCGAGGCGTGAAGTCGGACCCGGTCGGCGCGGCTGCCGCGTGGCGAGGAACGTCGCGGCTCTGGACAGCCCGACCCCGGGCTGCAGCACCAGCGTGACGAGCTGGGTGAGAACGGCGTGTGCCGCCAGCGCCACGGGGGATAGCGCGCCCATGACCAGGCCGACGACGAGGAAGAACGCCGCTTCGGGACCGTGCACACCGGCGACCGGCAGACCGAGCCGGACGAGGCGGCGCACGGCGGGGAGCGACGTGCGCCAGCCGGCCAGCGACACCGTGGCCGTCAGCTCGTCGTCCCGCTGGCTGGTGCGGCGGAGCATGCCGAAGGCGGCCAGCGACGCGAGAGTGGTGGCGACGCCGATGCCGGTCGGGCCGAGAAGCAGCCCCAGGGCAAGTCCGAGGCCGGCGTTCAGCGCCAGGGTGACCAGCTGGATCGTCGCGGTGCTCTCCGGCCTGCCGAGGCCGCACCGGTACTGGCTCAGCGCCGCGGTCCACAGGAAGGGCAGCAGTCCGGGCGCCATGGCGAGCAGCAACGGACGGGTCAGTGCGACGACCTCGGCGTCCTGGCCGAGCAGCGGGAGCAGCGCACCGATCCCGAGCACGGCCAGCAGACCCATGGCACCGGCCACGGTTGCGACCGCGATGGCCGCGCGCACCAGGTCGCGTACCTGGTAGACCGGGCACGTCCCCCGGGCCCGCGCGCGGGCGACCGCCGCCGTGATCTGCCCGGATGTCGCGCTGAGCAAGCTCGTGCCGACGGCGGTGACCATGGCGAACAGTCCGATGACGAGACCGCCCGCCGCCACCGGGACGTCACCCAGGCGGCCGAGCAGGGCGATGTCGGTGGTGAACAACGCCGCCGTCGCCAGCCGCCGCAGTGTCAGCGGAATCGCCGTCGCGGCGAGCGCCCGGTGGGCGACGAGAGTCGTCCGCGTCGGTCGGGTGTCGTGGTGGGTGCGCCCCGGCATCACGGTCGTCATGGAACGTGGTCAGCCCCTCAGCCGAATCAATTAGGTTAGGGCAACCTAACAAAATTGCCGAGCGCGTGGCAGGGACTGTGCCCGGGCTGACGATCTACTACCGGTTATCCCGGTTCCGCCCCGTCGGGGGCGGCTCGCCGGTTACCGTGAGCGCTTCGACGATCACTCCTAGCCCGGCGGACGGACGAACATGGCCAAAGAACCCGTCTCCCGGATGCAGATCGATGCATACCGGTTCGGTCAGCGACGGCTGGAGTCCGCGCTCGCCCGTCGGGACCCGGTGTTGCTGCACGAGGTCATCCGAGGTCAGCGCCGCTCGGTGGCGCTCGGGGTGATCCTGGCCTCGCTCGTCGGCATGGGCATGTTCGCCTACGTCAAGCTGTCCGGTACGGAGGACTGGGCGCGGCAACAGATCATCCAGGCCACGGGCTCCGGCCGCATGTACGTGGTGATCCACCGGATGGACCAGCCCAAGGAACACCGCGACCAGCTCGTTCCGGTGAGCAACCTCGTGGCCGCGCGCCTGGTGTACAAGGCGGCGTCGGCGGGGCGCAGCGGGCTGCCCGGCCTGGTCAGCGGGAGCAACGACGCGGCGCACCTCACGCAGATGGACGACGCCGCGCTGGCCACCGCCGAGCGCACCGCGGAATCCGCCGTGGTCGGTGCGCCGGGGGTGAACCTGCCCTCCTCGGACGCGGAGCCGACACCGGTCCCGGGCGCCTGGGCGATGTGTGACACCGGCAACGGCAGCACCGCGGTGATCGCCGGTGCCCGGGGAACCCGGCCGCTCGAGGACAAGGGGGTGTTGCTCAGCGCCGGCGGAGTGACCTACCTGGTCACCGGCGGCAAGAAGTACCCGATCTCAGGGGAGGCGGCCTTCGCGGCCTACGACCTGCGCGATCACCAGGCGCGCCGCACCTCCACGTCCTTCACCGGATTGATCCCGGACGGCCTGGATCCCGGGGACGCCATCGCCGTGCCGAGGTGGTCGAGCAGCTCGGGCGCGACCGACCCGAGGAAGCTCGGCCAGGTCGTGCGGGTGAGCAGCGCGGGGCAGCCGGAACGCTTCTATCTCATCCGTACCTCCGGAGTCGCGGAGCTGTCGGCGCCGCTGGCCTACCTGATCCGGGTCTCGCTCGGTGACGACATGACCAGACCGGCGGCGGCGATGTCGGTCGACCAGGTCAACGCGATGCCGAGGGCCGTGCTGCCCAAGGCGTTCACCCAGTACCCGGCGAACCGGCCGGTGATCCAGGACGGCGCCGACGCACGGTCGGTCTGCTGGGAGTGGAGACCCGACGGCAAGACGGGTTTCGTCAGCGTGGCGCCTGCGCCGCCGGCCCCGGATGGGCAGACGACGACCACGCTGGTGCAGAGCGACCAGGACGGGCCGAAGCTGGACCAGGTGTCGCTGCCCGGTGGGTTCGCGTTGGCGGCGGCCGCGGTGGCGCCGGGGCAACCGACGGCGGGCGGCGTCTGGCTGGTCTCCGACACCGGGATCGCCTACCCGGTCCAGGGTGCGGAGACGGTCCAGGCGCTCGGCATCACGGCCACGGTGCCGGTCCCCGCCGACGCCTTGATGGCCATGCCGAGGGGGCTGCCCCTCGACATCGCCGACGCGAACAAGACGGTCGACCAGCTGCGCCCCGACTTCGCGGGTGCCGACCGCTGAGCGGGCTCAGCGCCTGTTCCGATGACGGTTGCCTCGACCGGTACGGGACTTGCCCACCGCCAGCAGACCGATCACGACCGCCGCGAGCAGCGCGAGCAACCCGCCCCACAGCGCGGGTACCCCGGCAAGGTCGGGTGTGGGTATCTCGGCGCGGGGCAGCGTGCCGGTGCCCGCGACGGCCGCGGTCGGCGACGGCAGGATTCCGGGTTGTTGCTCCAGGGCGGCCAGCGGGTCGACGACGCCGTAGCCGGTGCGCGGGTCGCGGCGGGTGGGGGTCTTCGCCGTCGCCGTGATGCGGTCCATCACCTGATGCGCGGTCAGGCTCGGGTACTTGGCCCTGATCAGCACCGCGAGCCCGGCGACAGCGGGCGCGGCGAAGCTGGTGCCCTGCACGTCCGAGTAACCGCGGACCTGTTGGAGCTCCCTGGTGATCCCTCCGCCGGTGACCGACAGCGATGGGACGCCCTCGCCCGGAGCCGCCACGTCGACCCACGCCCCGGGATAGCTGAACTGGGACGGGATGCCGACCTGGTTCATGGCGCCCACGGTCAGTACGTCCTCGTCGTACCAGCCGGGTAGGACGACGTTCGTCCCCATGGCCTGCTGCGTGCACGGCTCGTTGCCGAGGTTGCCCGCCGCGGCGACGACCACCACGTTGTGGGCGACCGCGTAGTGCAGCGCCGCCTGCAGCGGAGTGGGGCGGGCCGGGGGCGGCAGGCAGGACACCTCGGACAGGTTGATCACGTCGGCCTTCAGGTCGACCGCGTGCACGATCGCGCGGGCCAGGGTGACCGTGTCGCCCGCGCCCTGGTCGGGTTCGTCCGGGTTCCGGCCGCGCACCCGGTAGGTCTCGCTGGTCTGCCGGATGGCCAGCACCCGCACCTGTGGCGCGATGCCGCTGAAGCCGGTCGCCGGGTCCCACGCGGACGCCGCGATACCGGCGACCGCGGTGCCGTGCCCGTCGCAGTCGTCGAGACCGTTGCCGCGTGCGATGAAGTCGCCGCCGCCGGTCAGCCTGCCGCCCAGCAGCGGGTGGGCGTTGACCCCGGTGTCGATCACCGCGAGTACGACGCCCGCACCCTTGCTGGCCGCGCTGCGCCACAGCTCGGGCAGCCGGAAGAACTCGACGCCCCAGAGCAGCGGCTTCGCCTGGGCGGCGGTGAGGAACTCCTTGGTCCGTGCGCACGTGGTGCGCGCTTCGGCACCCGGGATCGGACTCGGTTCGGTATCGGCCGGCAGCTCGCTCATGTCGGGCGACGGCGGTTCGGGTAGGTCGGCGGCCACCCATGGGATCGGGCGGCCGGGGGTCGGAACGGCCGAGGCGAGCGTCGTCGTGTCGGGGAGCGGCGGCGCAGCCGTCAGGAGCGACGGCGCAGCGGCCACGACGAGGGCCGCGCACAGCAGTCTCACAGGCCGCGCACCGCGCTGTAGAGGTCGAGCACCCACAGTGCCAGCGGGAACGTGGCGACCACCAGCACCGCCTCGACGATGTCGACCGAGCGGCGCACCACCGGAGAGGACTCGCGTTTCGGGCCGGTCCAGACCAGCCACACCGCGATCCCGCCCGCGATCATCAGAGCCAGGGCGACCCCCAGTTTCGCCGGGCCGGAGCCCTCGGTCGCCAGCCGGGCCGCGAGTACCGTCCCGGCCGAGGCGCCCGCGACGAACGGTGCCGTGGACGCCGCCGCCGTGACGTAGCCGCGGGAGCGCAGCATCAGGACGGCGATCACGACCGTGCTGAACGAGGCGCCTCCCCAGCCGCCCTGGGTGGCGGCGAGCACTGCTCCGACACCCGCCACGATCGAGCAGCCGAGCACCAGACCGGCGAGGTAGGTATGTGCCAGCTGGGATTGGTGCCTGACCTCCTCCGGGTCGGCGAGCTCCCAGTTGGCGTCGGCGAGGACCATCTCGTCGGGCGTCGTCGGGATGACCGGCGGTGGCAGGCCGGCGAGACGCACGCTCACCCTCGGCAGCGTCGGGAGCAGCCCGATAGCGACGGCCGCCGCACCCGCCGCGAGCCCCCACACCGTCCCGATGTCGAACACCCGCACCAGCGCGGCCATCGCGCCGAGCACGGTGGCGAGCGCGGCCGCGACCAGCACCGGGGCGGCGGTCCCCAGCAGGGCGAGCCCGGCGGATGCCGCCGCGGCCGCCAGCGCGCAGGCGAGCAGCAGGTGCGCGGCGGCCGGCGTGCCGGGCAGTGCGGCGACCCCGGCGGCGGCGGCCAGCGGGATCGCGCCGAACGCGAGTACCACGCCTGCCGACTCGTCCACCGTCACGATGCGCATCGCGCCGATCAGCGCGCCCGCCGCGGCGAGTCCGGCGATCACGGCGGCGGGGACGCTGGCGTGCTCACCGAGACCCCGGACCCCGGCCAGCAGCGCAGCCGTCAGCACCGTGGCCAGCGCGGCCGCGGTCAGGCCGGCCGGCCGTCGGCAGCGGTCGTTCCACGGGCGGACCGCGAACGGGTCGATCCTGCCGTCACCGTCGTTGTCCAGGTCGGCCCATGCGTCGGGTTCGCCGTCCGGGGAACGCACGGCCTCGGCGACCGCGTCCACCGGGTCGTCGAAGACCGGGGGCGGCGGCGAGTCCGAGCGCCTCCGCAGCCGCAACATGTCACCGTCGAGGACACCCAGCCCGGCCAGCGTCGCCTGCGGGGGCAGCTCGGCTCCCGCGACGGCGGCGAGACACCAGGCGCCGGGCGCGCCGGGGCCCGTACCGGAGCGGGGCCGTTGCCGGGTGGTGGATTCCCCGGCCAGCTCGGTCAGCATCGGGACCAGCTCGGCGACCGTCAGGTCGACGGGCAGCGCCAGGTCCATGCGGGAGCGCGGCGCGCACACCGTGACCCGGCAGAACTGGGTGCCGTCCAGGCGGGTGTCCGGCCTCGCGATCCCGGTGACCGGCCTGTTCATGGAGCCTCCTGCCGCACTGCGATAGTTGATAGCAAAAGCCTGACAAGTTTCGGCGAAACGCCCACGCGGTGCGACACCGGGTTCCTAGTATTGCCGCGCGCGATCACCCGTGAGGCCGGTTTGGCGGAACTCGCGGTCAGGCTCGAAGAAGGGGACGGCTGGCGATGACGACCCGAACGGTGCGCCGCGCACCGAGGACCCCGCCGCCTCGGCTACCTGGCGGTGAGCTCGCGCTGGAGCCGCCACCGGACCCGGCGAGGCCCGTCCCCGCCGGGCTCATGCAGAAGCTGATGCCGGTCGGGATGATCGTCATGCCGATCGGGATGATCTTCATGATGGGCTGGAAGAACCCCCAGTCCTGGATGTTCGGCGGCATGTTCCTCGCCTCGACCCTCGCCATGATGGCGGGCGGAATGGGGCGCGGCGGCGGCCAGCAGCGAGCCGAGACGGACGAGAACCGGCGCGACTACCTGCGCTACCTCGCCCAGGTGCGCAAGCGGATCCGAGGGTCGGCCGCCGCGCAGCGCGACGCGCTCGACTGGACCCACCCGGAACCGAGCGCACTGCTCGGCGTGCTGAGCACCGACCGGCTGTGGGAACGGCGGGTCACCGACGACGACTTCGGCCAGATTCGCGTCGGGCGCGGACGGCAGCGGATGGCCACCCGGCTGGTCGCGCCGCAGACCGGCCCGCTCGACGAGCTGGAGCCGGTCTGTGCGTGGGCGCTGCGCCGGTTGATCCGGGCGCACTCGGTGCTGCCCGACCTGCCGGTGGCGATCGCGTTGTGCTCGCTGCGGCGGGTGTGTGTGCGGTCGTTGTCCGGAGCGTGGGGGCTTGAGCCCGCGCGCTCGCTGGCCAGGAGCATCCTCGCCCAGTACGCGGTGTGGCACAGCCCGGCCGAGGCGCGCCTCGCGGTGATCGTCTCGCCCGCCTCGGCGCCGTTGTGGGACTGGGTGAAGTGGGTGCCGCACGTGCAGCACCCAAGCCTGACCGACGACGTCGGCGCGCTGCGCATGGTCACCACGGACCCGGCGGAGGTCAGCGAGTGGCTGACCGCGCCGGGCATGTCCGACGCGAACGGCGTCCCCGAGGCGCGGCTGCTCGTGGTCGTGGACGGGGTCGACGTGCGCCGCGCAGGCGCGCAGTGGCTGGACCGGCCCGAGATCACCCTGATGCGCATCGTGGACCACGCCGGTGCCGCTGGCGAGCGCGGTGAGCTGAGCCTGATGCTGCAGGCAAACCGCTTCGGCATGGTCATCGAGGAAGGGCCCTCGACGCGCCAGGGCGCCCAGGCCGGGCAGGCCCAGCCCGCTCACCTCACCGAACCCAAGTGGGTCGGTCGTCCCGACCGGCTGGAGCTGGCGGAGGCGACGGCGATGGCCAGGCGCATGGCGAGGTTCCGTCCGCCGCGCGGCGCGGAGATCGACACCGGGCGACCGCTTCGCAACACCGTGGGGCTTCCCGAGCTGCTCGGCATGGACGCCCCGTCGTCGATCTCGGCGGCGCGCGCCCGCTGGCGCAACTCGCCTTCTGACCAGCTGCGGGTCCCGATCGGGCTCGGCGAGGCGGGCGAACCGGTGACGCTCGACATCAAGGAGTCCGCGCAGGGCGGCTCCGGGCCGCACGGGCTGTGCATCGGCGCGACCGGTTCCGGTAAGTCCGAGCTGCTGCGGACCCTATTGCTCGGTCTCGCCGCGACGCACTCCTCGGAGCACCTGAACATGGTGCTCGTCGACTTCAAGGGTGGCGCGACGTTCCTCGGCATGTCCGAGCTGCCGCACGTCGCCGCGGTGATCACCAACCTCGCCGAGGAGCTGACGCTCGTCGACCGGATGACCGACGCGCTGGCCGGCGAGATCAACCGCCGCCAGGAGGTCCTGCGCGATGCGGGCAACCTGTCGAACGTCGCCGAGTACGAGCGCAAGCGGCGCACCCACCCGGAGCTGGCGCCGATGCCCGCGCTGCTGATCGTCATCGACGAGTTCTCCGAGATGCTCGCCCAGCGCCCCGAGATGGTCGACCTGATGGTCACCATCGGCCGGCTGGGCCGGTCGCTGCAGATGCACCTGCTGCTGGCCTCGCAGCGGCTGGAGGAGGGCAGGCTGCGCGGGCTGGAGTCGCACCTGTCGTACCGGATCGCGCTGCGGACGTTCTCCCCGGCCGAGTCCCGCGCGGTCCTCGGTGTGCCGGACGCCTACCAGTTGCCGCCGATGCCCGGGTCGGGATACCTCGCGCTCGGCACCGATGAGCTGCTGCGATTCCGGGCGGCGTACGTGTCGGGGCCCCAGGATGCCGCCGCGGGTCCTGTACCGGCCTCGGCCCGGGCACGGGCGGCCCGGCCGTTGGCGTTCAGCGCGGGCAGGGTCGGATCGCGGCCCGGCGATCCGGCGGGCGAGCCGACCGAGCTGCTCGGCGGGGCGGCCGTGGCCGCCATGGAGAGAGCGGAGACCCAGGTGCTCGCCGAGTCTCCCGCCGAGCTCATGGCGCCGGCGAGCGAGATGGTCGTGCAGGAGTCGTCGAGCGGTCCGCCCACGGTGCTCGAGCTGATGGTCTCCGCGATGACAGGACAGGGCCCGCCCGCGCACCGCGTGTGGCTGCCACCGCTGGACGACCCGCCCACCCTGGACACGCTGCTGCCCGCCATCCGGTCCGGCGCCCGGGGGCTGTGCGTCACGAAGACCGGTGGCCTACGGGTGCCGATCGGCCTGATCGACCGGCCCTACCAGCAGCGCTGGGACCCGATGGTGGTCGATCTGTCCGGTGCGGCGGGGCACGGTGTCGTCGTCGGCGCGCCGCAGTCCGGCAAGTCGACGCTGCTGCGCACCCTGCTGCTGTCGCTGGCGATGACGAACACGCCACGCGAGATCACCCTGTTCGGTCTGGACTTCGGCGGCGGCATGCTCAACGCGCTGAGCGGCCTGCCGCACTGCGCCGGGGTCGCCGACCGGCAGCAGCCCGCCGTGGTCCGGCGGACCGTGGCCGAGGTGTCCGCGCTGCTCGCCGACCGGGAGCGGACGTTCCGCGAGGCGGGCATCGAGTCGGCGGCGGACTTCCGGCGTCGCCGCGCGCTCGGCGAGTTCACCCAGGACGCGCACGGCGACGTGTTCCTCGTGGTGGACGGCTACCTGACCCTGCGCACCGAGTTCGAGGACCTGGAGGCCGAGCTGTTGCCGCTGGCCATGCGCGGTCTGTCCTACGGCGTGCACCTGGTGCTGTCGGCGAGCCGGTGGACCGAGATGCGGCCCGCGCTCAAGGATCTGCTCGGCACCAAGCTGGAGCTGCGTCTCGGCGATCCCGGTGACTCCGAGATCGACCGGCACAAGGCGGCGAAGGTCGCGGCCAAACCCGGTCGCGGGCTCGCGCCGGACGGCGGCCAGATGGTCATCGCGGCACCCGGCCTCGCCGCGGTCGGCACCGGCAGCCTCGCGGACGCGGTGCGGGCGGTCGCGACGGCGTGGACCGGTCCGTCCGTTCCGCCGGTCCGGTTGCTCCCGGAACGGCTGCCCTATCGCGACCTGGTCGCGCGGCTCACCTCGAGCGGCGACAGCCGCGCGCCGCACACGCTGCCCATCGGCGTCGACGAGGCCCGCCTGGAGCCGGTGATCCTGGACTTCGACGCCGATCCGCACCTGCTGTGCTTCGCCGACGGTGAGAGTGGCAAGTCGACGCTGCTGCGCGTGCTGGCGGCCGGGATCACCAGCCGGATGACCCCTGAGCAGGCGCGCATCGTGGTGATCGACTATCGCCGCACGCTGCTGGGGCAGGTCCCCGGCAGTCACCTGATCGCGTATTCCAGCGGGGCCGAGGCAGCGGCGGCGACGGTGCGCGACATCGTGGGGTCGCTCGGCAGGCGCAAGCCGGGCGCCGACGTCACCCCCAAGCAGCTGCGGGACCGGTCCTGGTGGAGTGGACCGGAGGTGTACGTGCTCGTCGACGACTACGACCTGGTGGCGACGCCGAGCGGCGGGACCGGGACCAACCCGCTGCTGCCGCTGCTGGAGTTCCTGCCGCAGGCCAAGGACGTCGGCCTGCACCTGGTCGTGGTGCGGCGCAGCGGTGGTGCGAGCAGGGCGCTGTTCGAACCGATCATCGCGCGGCTGCGTGAACTGGCCTCGCCGGGACTGGTGATGAGCGGCAGCCCGGACGAGGGTCCGCTGCTGGAGGGGGTCAAGGCGACGCCGCAGCCACCCGGGCGCGGAACGCTGCTGACCCGCAGGGGCGGCGCCCGGCGCATTCAGGTGGCGCTGCTCGAACCGGACAGCGGGTTCGTCGAGGAGGTGAAGCCGTCACCGGCCCCGGGTGCGTCGGAGGCGAAGCCGAGGGCCCGTCGCAGAGCCTCGAAGCCGGCGTCCACGACCGCGCCCGAGCCCTCGGCCGGTCCGTCCGAGACGCCGGGCCCGACCGCGTGAGGATCGCCGTCCGGCTGGGCGCCGGCCGGGTGCGGGTGATGTCGGAGGAGGGACCCGATCGCGCTCCTCGGCTGCATCCTCGTGCACCGGCATCGGCGTCCGGGCCGAGCGCCGTCGCCGAGGTGCTGCGTACGTCGGGACGTGACTGCGTCGCCGTCGTGCTCGTGCACCCGTCGCACTGGACGGCGGCGGCCGTGCGCCGCGCCGAGGCGGCGTTCGCGCGCCAGGCGCCGAAGGTCGTGGGTGAGCCCTCGGCGGTGTGCCTGGTCCGCGAGTTCAGCGCCAGGACACCGCTGGTCCCGGGACCGCTCGCGGTGCTGGAGATCAGCCCCGCAGGCATCGGCGTGACGGTGCTCGCCGACCGCGACGATCCCCGGGTCCTCGCCGGCTGGTTCACCGAGCGCGCCGAGCCGCTGCCGGCGCTGGTGGCGAAGGCCGCGGAGACGGTGCGGCGGAAACCCACCGAACTGACCGGCGGCGTGTTGCTGAGCCGCATCGATGCCGAGGGGGACTGGGTGGCCCCCGACCGGGCGGCCGTGGCGGAACTGGCCGATCTGACCGGAGGGCCGCCGATGCCGCTGACGGACCCGGTCGAGCTGGCGCTGCGCGGCGCACTGCGTGACCCGGCGCCGCCACTGCGCGGTCCGGACACCGACGAGCTCCCGGTGGTGGCTGCGCCGCCGATCGATCCCGCTCTGGGCAGCGCGTTGCTGGGTCCGCCGCCCGGGCGACGCAGGGTGGGGCCCGTGCTGTGGGGCATCGCGGTTCCGGTGCTGGTCGCGATGGTGACGTTGCTGCTGATCCAGTGGCGCACCGCTCGGCTCGGGCCGGATCCCGACGCACCGCTGAGCGCGGGTCGGCTGTCGCAGTACGACTACACGTTCCGGCTGCCCGAGGCCTGGCGGCATTCCGGCGGACTGCCGCAGCGGCGTCGCACGGTGCTGACCCCGGAAGGCGCTCCCGACGGCTCCGATCTGATCTCGGTGGAGCAGACGGTGCTCGGCTACGACAGTGCGGCCGAGCCGGATCGTGCCGTGCGCGAGTTCCGGGACACCTACGAGCGGTCCATGGCCGGTGGGTCCGACCTGTCCGGGCTCGCGCTGTCGGTGACGATCTCGGGTCGTGACGTGATCGGCTACCGGCAGCGTCAACCGGTGCGCGGTGCGGACGTCGACTGGTACGTGCTGTTCCTGCGCGACGCCCAGATCAGCGTCGGTTGCCAGCACACGGCCCGGGGCGCGGAGGTGGTCCGTGCCGCATGCGCCGACGTGGTCGGGTCGCTTCAGCTGCGCCCCTGAACTGGGCAAACCTGCCTTCGTCGGGGGAAATCATTCACGATCGCACACGTTATTGAGCATTTCAGCCCGGGTGATGGCGGCCGGCTGACACCGTGGTCGGAGTCAGAGCGGCCGCCCGGCCGACCTCAGTCACCGACCGAGAGGCAGTGATCATCATGGCTGGCATGTACCAGACCACCCCGGAGGAGATGCAGCGCGCCGCGACCCAGGTGCAGCAGGTGAACGAGCAGGTGCAGGCCCGGCTGTCGCAGCTGCAGAGCCAGCTCGCCCCGCTGGCTGGTGCGTGGCAGGGCGAGGCGTCCACCGCGTTCCAGGGACTGATGGAGCGGTGGAACAACGACGCGAAGCAGCTCAACCAGGCACTGCGGGGCATCGGCGAGTCGATCCAGGTCTCAGGTCGCAGCTACCAGCAGGCCGAAGAGGCTCAGAAGCAGAGCATGTCCTCGATCACCAGCGCGCTCGGCTGACCCGGCGCCACCACACCGACCCCACACAACCTCGCTGAGAAGGAGAATTCCGATGGGTGCGATCAAGGTTACGTTCGGCGAGATCGCCAACGCGCAGCAGAGCGTGAGCTCGACCTCGCAGCAGATCAACGCGCAGCTGGACGACCTGAAGCGGTCGCTGCAGCCGATGGTCTCGACCTGGGAGGGACAGGCGCGGGAGGACTACCTGGTCAAGCAGAAGCAGTGGGACACCGCGGCGGCCGACCTCAACCAGGTGCTGCAGCAGATCAGTGTCGCGCTGGGCCACGCGAACGACGGCTACCAGCAGACCGAGCGGACCAACGCCGGCCGCTGGGCGTGACCGCGACCACTCGACGCACTCCTCGGGGCGTGGTGTCGGGCAGGGTCGCCGGTATCGCGCCCGACCCGTTTTGACCCTCCGCGATGGCGACAGGTACCCTCGTTAGCAGTCGTGCTGCGAGTGACTGGTCTGCGTGCTAATAGGCGGGCCGATCCGTTCGCCCTAGGTCCAATCGCCCCAGCACCCCGAAGAAGCATCGGTTGTCAGACCGGGCTTCGAGGTAACTCCCGAAAGCCAGAGACGACGAGGTAGGTCCGTGCGTACGTTCAGTCCGAAGCCCGGCGAGGTCGACCGCGCCTGGCATGTCATCGACGCTACCGACGTCGTCCTCGGTCGGCTGGCCACCCATGCCGCCACCCTGCTGCGCGGCAAGCACAAGCCGAGCTTCGCTCCGCACGTCGACACCGGCGACTTCGTCGTGATCATCAACGCTGAGAAGATTGCCGTCTCCGGCAACAAGCGTGACGACAAGTACGTCTACAACCACAGCGGTTTCCCGGGCGGCCTGCGTCAGCGGTCGGTCGGCGAGATGATCGAGAAGCACCCGGATCGGCTGATCGAGAAGGCCGTCAAGGGCATGCTGCCGCACAACCGGCTCGGCCGGGCGATGGGCAAGAAGCTGAAGGTCTACGCAGGCCCGACGCACCCGCACACTGCGCAGCAGCCGCAGCCCTTCGAGATCAAGCAGGTCAGCCAGTGAGCGCCCCAGAGGCAAGCGAGCCGCAGAACGTGGAAGAAGTGGAAGAGGCACAGCAGTTGAGCACCCCCGGCGAAGAAGAGGTCGCCTACGAGGCCGTGGCCGATGAGGCCCCGGCGGACGAGGCTCCGGCCGAAGAGGTCGCCGCACCGGTCGCCCGGTCGCTCGGTGACAAGCCGGTTCAGACCGTCGGCCGTCGCAAGGAAGCCATCGTCCGCGTCCGGCTCGTTCCGGGCAGCGGCAACTTCC
The DNA here is from genome assembly GCF_000429025.1 of Actinospineispora spinosispora DSM 44797. Lineage (GTDB taxonomy): Bacteria > Actinomycetota > Actinomycetes > Mycobacteriales > Pseudonocardiaceae > Pseudonocardia > Pseudonocardia spinosispora. The sequence goes on along the minus strand of NZ_KE386835.1, from coordinate 508,005 downwards.
GGCTGAACGGCAAGGACCTCCCGGTCTACTTCCCGAACAAGGTGCACCAGCAGCTCGTCAAGGAGCCGCTGGTCATCACCGAGCAGGGCGAGAAGTACGACGTCCTCGCCAGCCTCAAGGGTGGCGGCATCTCGGGTCAGGCCGGCGCGCTGCGCCTGGGCATTGCCCGCGCCCTGGTCGAGCTGAACGCCGACGACCGTCCCGCGCTGAAGGCGGCCGGCTTCCTCACTCGTGACGCGCGTGCCACGGAGCGCAAGAAGTACGGTCTGAAGAAGGCCCGTAAGGCTCCTCAGTACAGCAAGCGCTGACCCTCAGCAACATGGGTCGTCTGTTTGGTACGGACGGCGTTCGTGGATTGGCCAATGCCGAGCTCACTCCTGAGCTCGGCATTGCCATCGCGGCGTCAGCTGCCGGAGTTCTCGCGGAGAGCGATCGATCGCACCGGCCGGTCGCGGTCGTCGCCCGGGATCCCCGGGTCAGCGGTGAGATGCTCGAAGCGGCCGTCACCGCGGGACTGACCTCCGCGGGTGCGGACGTGCTTCTCGCCGGCGTGGTGCCCACCCCGGCGCTGGCGTTCCTGGTGCAGGACCTCGGCGCCGATCTCGGCGTGATGATCTCCGCATCGCACAACCCGATGCCGGACAACGGCATCAAGCTGTTCGCCGCCGGTGGACACAAGCTGGCGGACACCGTCGAGGACGCGATCGAGGCCCGGCTCCACGAGCCGACCAGCCGCCCGACGGGCGCGCATGTCGGGCGGGTGCGAGACCTGGCCGACGCCGGCGACCGCTATCTGAAGCACCTGCTCTCCTCGGGGACGAACGGTGTCTCGCTGGCCGGCCTGCGGGTCGTCGTCGACTGCGCGAACGGGGCCGCGTCCGAGCTGGCCCCCCGCGCCTACCGCGATGCGGGTGCCGACGTGATCGCCATCCACGCGGAGCCGGACGGTGTGAACATCAACGACGGTTGCGGCTCGACGCACCTGGACAAGGTGTCCGCCGCCGTCCGTGAGCACGGCGCCGACCTGGGCATCGCCCACGACGGAGACGCGGACCGCTGCCTCGCCGTCGACGCGAACGGCGTGACGGTCGACGGCGACCAGATCATGGCGGTGCTGGCGCTGGCCATGCGCGACAGCGGCGAGCTGACCGACGACACCCTCGTTGCGACCGTGATGAGCAACCTGGGGCTGCACCTGGCGATGCGCGAAGCCGGCATCACGGTGCGCACCACCGCCGTCGGCGACCGCTACGTGCTCGAGGAGCTGCGTTCCGGTGGTTTCGCGCTCGGCGGTGAACAGTCCGGGCACGTCGTGCTGCCCGCGCACGCCACCACCGGCGACGGCTTGCTGACCGCGCTGCGGCTGATGGCGAGGATGGCCGGAACCGGCCGGTCGCTCGCCGAACTCGCCGGTGTGCTGGTCGCGTTGCCGCAGGTGCTGATCAATGTCCCGGTGACGGACAAGGCCGCCGTCGCGGCATCCGCCGAGGTTCGCGCCGCTGTGGCCGAGGTCGAGACCGAGCTGGGTGATCAGGGCCGGGTGCTGCTGCGACCGTCCGGTACCGAGCAACTGGTGCGGGTCATGATCGAGGCGCCCACCACACGGATGGCTCAGGACTCGGCGGAGCGGATCGCCGCCGTGGTGGCCGCCGCCAGCTAAGAGTGTGCTGATAGCGCCATGGGATGACAGGTGTGTGCGAACGCACCCGAGTCGCCCGAGTTGACGTCGTGAATCTTCGGCCGCTGTCACTCTGAACGGCATGAGAGCGGACCTGGACGCCGACCCTGAGCTGTCGTTCGCCTGCGCGGCGCGGTTGGTTCGGCTCGCGGACGATGTGGCGGCAGCGGCCGCACGGGTGGCCGGTTCTTCGGTACCCGTAGCGGTGTCGGCCGCGGCGGAGAGCGGGCGAGACACGCTCGCGGCACTGCTGGCCTGCCATTCGGCGGAACTGACGTCGGTCGCCGACGAGGTCCGCCGCGCCGCTCGCGGCATCGTCGAGCAGGAGAACGCCGCCGTAGGCGAGCTGCGGGCCCTCGAGCGTCGGCTCGCGTCCGGACCGTCGTTGATCACCCGCGTGCTGGGGTGACCCGGTCGCTTGGCGCGCTGGCCGCCGTTCTCCGATCGCTCGAACCACCTCCGGCCGAATGGTCCGAGACCGATCGTGCGCGGCTGGAGCAGCTGGCACGGATCAGCCCCGATCGGCTGCGGTTCTCGGCCGACCAGCTGGAACAGGTGGCGGCCGACCTGACCACCACCGGGACGGCGCTGCGCGCGGTGGCGTCGGAGCAGGCACTGGGTGATGGCGCTGTGCGCCGCTGCGCGGAGCTGGCCGACGCCCTCGCCGCCCGTGCGACCGACGCCTCGGGCCTGGCGCATGTGGTGCGTCGCGCGGCGACCGTCTGGCACGAGCTGCACGCCGAGCTGCTCGGCGCCCTGATGCGCGCCATCGAGGGCGTCGGCCAGGTCGCCGACCGGGATTCCCGCCTCGCGCAACGGCAGGTGGAGGTGCTCGCCGGGCTGCGAGACATGGTCGACGACGCGACGCGGACAGCGGCCGGGAACGATCAGGACTGGGCCGACGACGTCGCCGCGCCCGAGATCACCGTCACGCCCGAGTACTCGGCATGGGTGGGCACGATCTGGCACGCCGCAACCCCGGTGGTCCGGCCAGAGGCCGGTCCGGTGCTGGCCGGCACCGAAGGATCGCGGCCCGAGACCGACGTCGGCGTGCGAGTCGCCCAGCTGCCCGACCTGCCCGGCTGACGCGGTCAGTGGGTGTGTAGGAGCTCCGTGCCTTTGAACTCACCGTTGACCAGCTCGTCCAGCCGCGTGTCACCGGTCAGCTCACGCAACAGGAATCCGGTCACCAGCGCCCGGGACAGCCGCGCCGTGCCGGAATGCGGTTTGCCGGCGAGCAGCGTGTCGAGCCACCCTCGACCGGACAGGAACCCCAGGTGGTTCGCCTTCGGCAGCGACCGCAGGACCGACGGGCCGTTCCACACCGCGGCGAGCGGCTCTGCATTGCCGATCAGCGGGCTGACCTGGTCCTTCCCTGCGGCGAGGTGCAGGCTCGGAACCGGGACCCGGCTCGCGGCGTCCAGCGCGGAGGGCCTCGTCTCGGACACCGCCAGCGTGACCACCGCTGCCAGCGGCTCACCGAGCGCGAGCCGGTCCGCCGCGGCGAGCACCGCGCAGCCACCGCCCATGCCGTGTCCGGCGAGCGCCAGCCTGCGCCGGTCGACGCTGATGTCGCCCGTGCCCAGCCTTACGCCGACACAGACGTCCAGCGCGGTGCGAAGGTCCGAGCTGAACCTGGCGTGACTCGGCACCGGCCCGCCCTGACTCGCCGGAGCGGCCGCGACGATGCCCCAGGACGCCAGGTGGCGAAGCAACGGCAGATAGCGGTCGACGCTCTGCAGCCAGTCATGGCCGAACGCCACGGCCGGGAGGCCCAGGCCTTCGGTCGGTGTGTAGACGACGCCGGGCGTACCGACCAGTCCGAGCTCACCGCGCAGGACGGTGTGCGGGCCTGGGTTGGACAGCTCGTTGATCGCCTTACGAGCTGACCTGGGCAGATCGGGTGCGGCAAGCTGCTTGGTACGGGACACGGGGTTATCTTGCCTGTTGCGTGCTGAAACTTCCCGGCAGGGCTGCTTCGCGGCGCCTTCGCGCGAAGGCGTGCGCTGGCGACTCTGCACACCTACGTGCTGCGTCGCACACGTCCGGACATGTGCGACGCAGCACGTAGGTGTGCGAACTAGCCCCCAACGCGCCCCTGAACCCGCGCGACCAGGGACCCGCGCGAGGCTGGGGCGGGGTAGAAAGTGGGTGTGGAGATCGAGATCGGGCGCGCGGCCGTCATGGTGTTGGCGGGAGGCAGCGGGGCCCGGTTCGGGGCGGCCGGCAACAAGGTCTACGAGGAGCTGGCCGGGGCGACCGTGCTGTCCTGGTCGTTGAACACCCTCGGTGAGGTCCCCGGGGTCGGGCCGCTCCTGCTGGTGGCGCGGCCGGCGGATCGGGAGCTGGTCCGGCGGATGCTGGCCGCCGAGGTGAGGCACCCGGTCGAGGTGGTGGACGGGGGCGCCACCCGGCAGGAGTCGGAGCTGTGCGGGCTGCGACATCTTGCGGACCGGATTCACTCGGGTGAGGTCGACACCGTGCTGATCCACGACGGCGCCCGGCCGCTGGTGAGCGCCGAGCTGGGTGCGGCGATCATCGCGGCCGCGAGGGACAGTGGTGGCGCGATCCCCGGGGTGCCGCGCACCGACCTGGCGCGGGCGTCGGACGACGGGATGGGACTGGACGGCGGTGCGGGGCCGGGCATGGTCGCGGTACAGACGCCGCAGGGGTTCGCCGCGGGGCCGCTGCTCGCCGCGTACGAGCGGGCCGCCGTGGACGGCTTCGCCGGCACGGACACCGCGTCCTGCATTCAGCACTACACCGAGATCAGCGTGCGCTGCATTCCGGGCGAAGGCCGCAACTTCAAGATCACCTACGCGCACGACCTGAGGATCGCCGACGCGGTGATCGCACGCGGAACGGCCTAACGTGGTCGCATGAGGCGGATGTGGGCGTCGCAGCGAATCCGGGCGGCCGAGGACGTACTGCTGGCGCGGACGCCCGAGGGTGCGTTGATGCGCCGGGCCGCGTACGGCCTGAGCGTGCACGCGGCCGGAATGCTGCGTGAGCGCTCCGGCGGGGTCGCGGGCCGGCGCGTCGTGTTGTTGGTCGGTGCCGGGAACAACGGCGGCGACGCGCTGTGGGCCGGCATGGAACTGCGCCGTCGGGGCGCGGGCGTGACCGCGGTGCTGCTGGCGCCGGATCGGGCGCATCCCGCCGGGTTGGCAGCCTTCCGCAAGGCCGGTGGCCGGTTGACCGCCGCGGCGGACGCCGCGGCCGGGATCGCCGCCGCCCACCTGGTGATCGACGGGATCGTCGGCATCTCCGGCAGCGGACCGCTGCGCGATCCGGCCGGCGCGCTGGTCGCCGAGGCGGACGAGGCCGGCGTCCCGATCCTGGCGGTCGATCTGCCCAGCGGGGTCGACCCGGACACCGGCGAGGTGCACGAGCCTTCGGTGCGGGCGGCCGAGACGGTCACGTTCGGCGGGTACAAGCCGGTGCACGCGTTGGCGCCGTCTCGCTGTGGGCCGGTGCACCTGGTCGACATCGGCCTGGACCCGTACCTACCCGACCCGGACGTGTGGCGGCTCGACGCCGAGGACGTCGGGCGGCGATGGCCGGTGCCGGGCCCGGCGGACGACAAGTACAGCCAGGGCGTCGTGGGTGTCGCGGCCGGGTCGCAGGTGTATCCGGGCGCCGCCGTGCTGGCCACGGGTGCGGCGGTCGCGGCGACCTCGGGCATGGTGCGGTTCGCCGGCAGCGCGGCCGAGGAGGTGCTGCGGCACTGGCCGGAGGTCGTCGCCGCCGGTTCGGTCGCCGACTCGGGCCGTACCCAGGCATGGACCGTCGGACCGGGTGTCGGCACCGGAACCTCTGGGCGTGACACCGTGGCCGCCGTACTGGACCGCAGTGTACCGGTCTGTCTGGATGCCGACGCCATCACGCTCGTCGCCTCGACCCCGGATCTCGCCGACGCCGCCGCCGAGCTGCCCGTCGTGTTCACCCCACACGATCGGGAGTTCGCCAGGCTGGCCGGTGAGGTGGGGCGGGACCGGGTCGGGGCCGCGCGCCGCGCGGCCGCGAAGTTGCACGCGACGGTCCTGCTCAAGGGAAATGTGACGGTTGTCGCAGACCAGGACGGGCGAGTGCTGGCGCACCCGGCGCCGACGTCGTGGGCGGCGACGGCCGGGTCGGGTGACGTGCTGTCCGGGCTGGTCGGCGCGTTGCTCGCGGCCGGCCTGCAACCGTGGTGGGCCGCCGGGTGCGCTGCCTATCTGCACAGCACAGCCGCGTCTCTGGCGGCCGGGGGGAGCGTGGGCGCACCGATCGGGGCGTCCGCCCTGCTCGCGGCGGTTCCGGATGCGATCCGTCACGTCCGGGCTTGTTGCTGAGAGGGACCACGAACCTTCACCGATCGTCCGGTGAACGCTCGTGGCCAACTCGCCAGCGCCTCGGCGCGAGCCTCAGGATGGATGAGACGATGGCGCCATGTCCGAGACTGTTCGCCCTCGCGCCGAGGCTTCCGTGGATGTGGCCGCCATCCGGCACAACGTCGCGCTGTTGTCCTCGGCGGCGGCGCGCTCCGGAGCCGCGACCATGGTGGTGGTCAAGGCCGAGGGCTACGGCCACGGTTCGGTGCAGGTCGCACGCGCGGCGTTGAGCTCCGGCGCGACCTGGATCGGCGCGTGCACCATGGACGAGGCGCTGGTACTGCGCGACGGTGGCATCACCGCGCGGATCCTGTGCTGGCTCAACATGCCGGGCGACGACTTCGGCAAGGCGGTCGGCGCGGACATCGACGTGTCCGCGGCGTCACTGCGCGAGCTGGCGGCCGTCCACCGCGCCGCCGAGCAGACCGGCCGGACCGCCCGCGTCCACCTGAAGATCGACACCGGGCTGTCCCGCAACGGCTGCACCGAGGCGGACTGGCCGGAGCTGGTCGACGCCGCGGCCAAGGCGGCGACCGACGGCAGTCTCGAGGTCGTCGCGGTCTGGTCGCACCTGGCGAACGCGGACGTCCCCGATCACCCGTCGCTGGATGCGCAGGCCGCGCGGCTGGACGCGGCGTACCAGCGGGCGGTCGACGCCGGCCTGCACCCGATCCGGCATCTCGCCAACTCCGCCGCGACCATGACCAGGCCGGACCTGCACTACGACCTGGTGCGCCCCGGCATCGCGGTGTACGGCCTCGACCCGATCGACGCGCCGCCCTCGCCGTTCGGGCTGCGCCCGGCGATGACGTTCCGGACGAGAGCCGCGCTGGTCAAGCGGGTCGCCGTCGGCGAGGGCGTGTCCTACGGTCACGAATGGACGACGCCGAGGGAGACCACGATCGCGCTGCTGCCGGTCGGCTACGCCGATGGTGTGCCGAGACGACTCGGCAGCAGGCCGAGCGGGGTCGGCGGTATGCGGGTGCTGCTCGCCGGGAAGATCCGGCCGGTGGTCGGCCGGGTGTGCATGGATCAGATCATGGTGGACTGCGGCGACGACGAGGTCCCCGACGGTGCCGAAGCGATCCTGTTCGGCCCTGGTGAGCAGGGCGAACCCACCGCGCACGACTGGGCGGAGACGCTCGGCACGATCCACTACGAGATCGTCACCGGCCTGCGCACGGGCCGGGTGACCCGCACGGTCTGGGACAGTGACACCGGGGCGGGCGGATGAGCGCGAGCCGCCGTCGCATCGCGGGGAGCGTGATCGGCGGGGTGCTGGGCGCCGCCGCGACCGGTGCCGCCGTCGGTGCCGCCGCGCGCTGGTCCAGTCTCGCCAGGGAACGCCGCAAGCCGCACGAGGAGCCCGCCGAGCGGGGGATGCTGCCCGCCGGCGTCGAATGGTCGGTGACGGCGGACGACGACGTCCGACTGTCCGCCGAGGTCATCGAACCGGCCGACGGCAAGCGGGCCGCGCTGACCGTGGTGCTGGTGCACGGCTTCGCGCTCGACCGGCGCTGCTGGCACTTCCAACGTCAGGCGCTGGCCGAGGTGACCAGCCCGAACGTGCGGCTCGTGCTGTACGACCAGCGCGGCCACGGGCGGTCCGAGCGCGCGTCCCGGGAGAGCTGCACGATCGCCCAGCTGGGCTCCGACCTGCAGGCCGTGCTGCGGACGCTCGCGCCGGAGGGCCCGGTCGTGCTGGTCGGACACTCCATGGGCGGCATGACGATCATGGCGCTGGCGGAGAGCGACCCGGACCTGTTCGTCGATCGGATCGTCGGTGTCGCGTTGCTGTGCACCTCGGCGGGTGAGTTCGCCGGTCAGGGGCTGCCCGGCACGTTCCTGTCCAGGCGTAACCCGCTGACCAGGACCGTCGGCACGCTCGCCCGCCTGCAGCCGCGCTTCGTCGAACGCGTCCGCAAGATGATCAACGACGTCGTGTGGGGTGTGACCAGGGCCTACGCCTACGGCGACCGCACGGTCGATCACTGGCTGGTGGACTTCGTGCACGAGATGATCAGCGCGAACGGGGTCGACGCCCTGATCAACTTCGTGGATACCCTGAACACCCACGACCGGGTGGCCGCGCTGCCGGCGCTGTCGAAGTGCGACACCCTGGTGCTCGCCGGCGGCGGTGATCGGCTGATCCCGGCCCGGCACAGCGAGGTGATCGCCGCCGAGCTGCCCGGGGCGACGCTGATCGAGCTGCCCGGAGTGGGGCACATGGCGATGCTCGAACAGCCGGAGGTCGTGAACGAGGCGCTGGTCGCGCTGGTGACCAGGGTCGGGCGTCCGAACGGTGTCGTGAGACGACTGAGGAAACGTGCATGATCGAGTCAGTGGAGCTGGCCACCGCGCAGGACACCGAGGCGCTGGGCGCCCGGATCGGCGCCCAGCTGTCGGCGGGTGACGTGGTGCTGCTGTCCGGGCCGCTCGGGGCGGGCAAGACGGTGCTGGCCAAGGGCATCGGGCGGGGGCTCGGCGTCGCCGGCCCGATCACCTCTCCGACGTTCGTGATCGCCCGTGAGCACGATCCGGTGCCCGGCGGACGCGGTGTGCCGCTGGTCCACGTCGACGCGTACCGGCTCGGTGGCGCCGCCGAGCTCGACGACCTGGACCTGGACACCGACCTGTCCGAGGCCGCCGTGGTGGTCGAATGGGGCGAAGGCATGGCGGAGCGGCTGTCGAGGGAGCACCTGCTCATCCGGCTGACCCGCCGTGACGACGACAGCAGGCTCGCCGAGATCTCCCGCGTCGAGGTACCCGCGTGATCGAGGCGGTCATCTTCGACTGGGGCGGCACGCTCGCGCCGTGGGTCGTGATGGACCACCTCGCCGGGTGGCGTGCCTACGCCGCGGTCGTGCACCCCGACGACCCCGAGGTCGCCGAACGTCTGGCGGTCGCGCTGCTCGCCGCCGAGGACGGGCGCTGGCTGCTGGCCAAGGACGAGCATCGCGCGTTCACCCTGAAACACATCGTCGCCGACGCGACCGGCGCGCTCGGCGAGGACGTGCCGTACCGGGAGGACGCGCTGGCCGCGTTCCGCGAGCACTGGACCGCCGCGTCGCACACCCGTCCCGAGGTCGGCCCCACCCTGACCGCGCTGCGCGACGCCGGCCTGGCGCTCGGCGTGTTGTCCTCCACCGGCTGGCCGGGCAGCTGGCACGAGGAGTTCCTGCGCCGCGACGGTGTGCTGGACCTGTTCGACGCGTGCGTCTGGAGCTCCGACCTGCGCTGGACCAAGCCGCACCCGGAGGCGTTCGCGGCCGCGATGGTCGCGGTCGGTGCCGGTGATCCGACCCGGTGCGTGTACGTGGGTGACCGGCTGTACGACGACATCCACGGCGCGAAGGAAGCCGGCATGCGCGCGGTGTTCGTGCCGCACAGCGACATTCCGCCGCACCAGACGGTGGCGGTCGACGTCGAGCCGGACGCGGTGATCCAGAGCCTGTCCGACCTGCCGGAGGTCATCGCGGGCTGGTGACGGCCGGTTCGGCGCCGGTCGTAGGCTGGTGCGGTGCTGGTACTCGCCTTGGACACCTCGACCGATGCTGTGGTCGTCGGGCTGCTGGACGTGCCCGCGACCGGCGCTGCGACCGTGCTGGCGACCGAGACGCACCCGGGCGCGCGTCGGCACGGTGAGCAGCTGATGCCCTCGGTGCTCGCGGTGTGCGACCGGGCCGGTCACCGGACGACCGACCTCGACGCCGTGGTGTGCGGCGCTGGGCCCGGGCCGTTCACCGGTCTGCGGGTCGGCATGGTCACCGCGGCCGGGCTGGGCGATGCGCTGGAGATCCCGGTGTACGGGGTGTGCTCGCTCGACGCGATCGCCGCCCAGGTCGAGCCGGGTGAGCCGCTGCTCGTGGTGAGCGATGCCCGCAGGCGTGAGGTCTACTGGGCGGTCTACGACGCGCTCGGGCAGCGCGTCCAGGGGCCGTCGGTCGATACTCCGGCCGAGGTGGCGTCGCTCGTCGGCGAGCTGGGTGTGCGCCGGGTGGCGGGGCCGGTCGCGGGGCAGCACGAGTTCGGCCTGCCGGAGTACCCGCGGCCGGACGCCGCGCTGGCACCGTCGCCTTCCGGCCTGGTCTCGGCCGCCGGTGACGACCTTCGGGGCGGCGCGACCCCGGCTCCGCTGGAGCCGCACTACCTGCGCCGGCCGGATGCCGTGCCGCCGGGAGCTCGCAAGCGAGTGAGCCCGGTGGCGAGCGGGGCATGAGCGACCGCGCCCCGGCGATCACCATCGGGCCGCTCTACTCGGCTGACGCTCCGGACTGTGCCGCGCTGGAGAAGGTGTTGTTCCCCGGCGACGATCCGTGGTCGGCCCAGATGTTCCGGGACGAGCTGGCGATCGGGCATTTCTACGTGGCCGCCCGTAGCTCCGGTGGGCTGATCGGCTACGGAGGGCTCGCCGTGGTCGGGTCGGCCTCCGGCTCGCATCCGGCCGAGGCGGAGATCCACACGATCGGTGTGGCTCCTGATCAGCAGGGGCACGGCGTGGGGCGGCTGCTGTTGGCTCAGCTGCTCGCCCGGGCTGATGAGCTGGGTGCGGCGGTTTTTCTGGAGGTCCGCACCGACAACTCGGCGGCGTTGGGGCTGTACCGGTCGACCGGGTTCGAGCAGCTCGGCATCCGGCGGAACTACTACCGGCCCAGCGGGGCCGACGCCTTCACCATGTGTCGCCCGGCTCGACGATCGTCAGCTGGGTGAAGTAGCGCCGAAAGAAGCCGCGATCGCGGGTGAGCAGACGATCGGCGTGAACCATCGCATGAGCGGCGATCAGGAAATCGGCGACGACGCGGCTTCGGGGGCCTCCTGCTCGTCGGTAGTCGCGCCAGGCCGTTCCGCTGATCCTTGCTGCTTCCTGGTCGACCGGTGTGTAGGTGACGCCCAACGTGTTCAGCGCTGTCTCCGCCGCCTGCCCGTCGGGGAACGACGCGACGGTCTCGGACCAGACCACGTCGCACACGACCAGCCTCCCCCCGTCGAGGCCTGCGCGCAGCGCGCTCCGGGACGCCTGACCGTGTTTCGGGTCCGCGGTGAACACATCGAGGAGAACGTTTGTGTCGACAGCGGTGATCATGGGAGGTCGGCGGGGCCGCGCAGCTCGTCGATCAGATCGTCGGTGCCGCGGTCAGTGCTCAGGATGCCGTAGACATCATCTACCGGATCCCGTCGACGCACCTTCCTGGCTACCAGCCGCCCTTCGACCTCATCGAAGTCGAGTACTTCTCCAGGTTCGATCCCCAGCCGTTGACGCAGCTGTTTGGGGATCGTCACCTGTCCCTTCTCGGACACGACCGCTTTCATACTTCTAGTGTATGAATTCCTACAGCAGAGTGCCAGGAGTAGTCAGGCCTTATGGAGGCCTGCCTGACGGTCCTCGATCACGAACGTCGCCCTCGTCTCGCCCGGGGCGTCGGGCTTCGAGACGTAGGGGACCACCCGGAAGTCCGCGGTCATCGTGTCGGGCGTGATCCTGGCCCGCACGTACCCGCGACGGTTGTTGAAGAACTTCACGTGCGGGTTCTCCGCGAGGACTGCGGCGGTGTCGCTCTCGGTCTCCGAGCCGTCGCCGCCGGACGCGATCGACGTGGCCACCAGCTCGGTGCCGACCACCGGCGACGCCGGATCGTCGAACCGGGTCTTCACCTCCGCCGCCCAGTGGTTGTGCACGTCTCCGGACAGCACCACGGGGTTGCGCACCGTGGACCGCACCCAGCCGTCCACCACTCGGTCCCGGCAGCCCACGTAGCCGTCCCACGCGTCGGGGTTGAAGCCGCGCGCGGCGCCGGGTGTCAGGTCGCACTGGGAGAAGAAGACCTGCTGACCGAGAACGTCCCAGCGCGCCGTGGACCGGGCGAACCCGTCCTGCAACCACGCCTCCTGCTCAGCACCCATCAGGCTGCGCGCCGGGTCGGTCCGCTCGGGGCAGTCGCTGTCGTAGTGGTCGCCGCAGGGCTGGTCGCCCCGGTACTGGCGGGTGTCGAGCATGTGGAAGCTGGCCAGACCGCCCCAGCCGATCCGCCGGTAGAGCCGCATCGCGGTGCCCGTCGGGCGGGCGGAGACACGCAGCGGCACGTTCTCGTAGTAGGCCTGGTACGCCGCTACCCGGCGCTGGGCGAAGCCCTGCTCGTCGGGGTGCTCCGGAATCATGTCGGCCCAGTTGTTCTCGATCTCGTGATCGTCGTTGACCACCGCCCAGGGCGCGACCGCGTGCGCGGCCTGCAGGTCCGGATCGGCGTGGTACTGCGCGTAGCGGCGCCGGTAGTCGGCCAGCGTGTGCTCGACGCCGCCGGCCAGCTGACGCACCGACTTCTCGGTCGAGGCGTACTCGTAGCTGTAGTCGCCCAGGTGCAGCACCAGGTCGGGGCGGTCCTCGGCCAGCCTGCGGTACGCGGTGAACAGGCCCTGGTCGTAACGGGCGCAGGAGACGAAGCACAGGGTCATGGGGGTGAGCGCGGTGGCGGGCGGTGCGGTGCGGGTGCGGCCCACCGGGGACAGCTCACCGCCGGTCTTGAACCGGTACCAGAACTCCCGGTCCGGCGGCAGGCCCACCGGCTCGACGTGCACCGCGTACCCCAGCTCGGGACCGGTGCGCGCCGTGCCCCGCTGCAGTACCTGGGCGAACCGCTCGTCAGCCGCCAGCTCCCAGTCCACGTCGACCGTGCCGTTCGGCATGCCGCCCAGGCCGTCGGGGTGCACCGGGTCCCGCGCCAGCCGCGTCCACAGCACCATGCCGTCCGGCGTGGGATCCCCGGACGCCACTCCGAGGGTGAAGACCGGTGCGGCGGCTCGGGCGGCCGGGGGCCGCGCGGGGCCGGAGCAGGCGGCGGCGCCGAGCAGCAGCGCCGAGGTGACGCCGCCGCGCAGCACGGTACGGCGCGAGATGTGGTGGGACATCCGCCCAGCAAACCGTCCCCGCGCCCGAGGCGACACCAACACCAGGTGAACGCCTCACCCCACCCGGTCATCGCTCGGCCCGACACAACATAGCTCGCACAGAGGTTCTCTACGCCGCACAGAGGCTGGGGCCTCTGTGCGGCGTGCACTCGCTCTGTGCGAGCCGGTTTCTTGGTGGGGTGGGGGGATCAAATGTTCAGGGCGTCGGAGCGGCCGGCGGCTAGGCGGGACAGTTGTGCGGTGGGCCTGCCGCCGGTGCAGAATCCCTCGTGGTTGACCGGCCAACCATCGGGGGAGTCCTCCCAGGGCTCGCTCCTGCCGTGGACCGTCATGTCGAGGAGCCCGTAGCTGGGTGCCATGACCTCGACGCCGCGTCCGCTGGTCGAGTAGGTCTCGAACACCCGGTCGCCGTCGCGCAGGTAGAACCCCAGCATGAACTCGCGGTCGCCGAGCAGCGCTCGAAGCGAGTCCCGCGCCGAGTACCAGGGCACCTCCCAGCCCATGAAGTCGCGGTAGCGGACGCTCTCGTCGTACGGGCCCTGGCAGAACGTGGCGTAGGTCGTGTCGTGGGAGTGCAGGTAGGACAGCTCCCGGACCTGGCTGTTGTAGAACGTGCAGCCCTCGCACTGCTCGGCGGCGGGGTGGCCGGTGTGCCACATCTGGAAGTAGGCGACCAGCTGCCGCCTGCCCTCGAACACGTCCAGCAGCGGGACCGGGCCGTTCGCGCCGGTCACCGTGATCCCCGGGTCCATCTCGACCATCGGCAGCCGGCGACGGGCGGCGGCGATCTCGTCGCCCGCGCGGGTGTGGGCCTTCTCCTTGACCAGCAGCGCGTCGCGCTGTGCCTGCCAGGTGGCCCGGTCGACCACCGGGGGCAGGGCCGTGGCGTCGGTGCGAAGAGTGGAACTCATGACAACCTCCGAGTCGAGTAGCAATCGGTCGGTTGCGACACTATGGCAACCAATGGGTTGCGTCAAGTGGCGGTCGTGTGACCGGGGTCGTAGATAGGGGGGTGTCGACGTTGAGCGTTGGCACTCTCATGGGTAGAGTGCCAATTACGCGGTAGCACGGTGCCCCGGCACCCGCGACGACGGGGCATCGTGGCCGCCGCTGCAGAACCCGAAGGTTCCCGCCAGGGAGCCTATCCAGGTATCACCCCAGGAAGGGGAGGCACACTCGTGGCGAGCGTGAACATCAAGCCGCTCGAAGACAAGATCGTTGTCCAGGCCAGTGAGGCCGAGACGACGACCGCGTCGGGCATCGTCATCCCGGACACCGCCAAGGAGAAGCCCCAGGAGGGCAAGGTCCTGGCAGTCGGCCCGGGTCGGGTCGACGACAACGGCAACCGCGTCCCGGTGGACGTGAGCGTCGGTGACGTCGTCATCTACTCCAAGTACGGCGGCACCGAGGTCAAGTACAACGGCGAGGAGTACCTCATCCTCTCCGCCCGCGACGTGCTCGCGGTCGTCAACTGACCTTCAGTACGACGCAGCGCCGCTCCGGCTTCCCGAATACATACCCGGGGTAGCCGGGGCGGCGTTCTCGTTTTTCTGGACTATCACAGCCTGAAAGGCAGACATGCCCAAGCAGATCAATTTCGACGAGTCGGCGCGGCGGGCGCTGGAGCGCGGGGTGAACCAGCTCGCCGACGCGGTCAAGGTGACCCTCGGACCGCGTGGCCGACACGTCGTACTCGACAAGAAGTTCGGCGGGCCGACCGTCACCAATGACGGCGTCACCATCGCCCGCGAGATCGACCTGGACGACCCGTTCGAGAACCTGGGCGCCCAGCTGGCCAAGACCGTGGCGACCAAGACGAACGACGTCGCGGGCGACGGCACCACCACCGCGACCGTTCTGGCCCAGGCCATGGTCAACGAGGGCCTGCGCAACGTGGCCGCCGGTGCCAACCCGACCGCGCTCGGTGAGGGCATGGTCGCCGCCGCCGACAAGATCGTCGAGGTGCTCGGCGCCAAGGCCGTCAAGGTCTCCGGCAAGGAGCACATCGCCCAGGTCGGCACCGTCGCCTCACGCGAGGTCGAGATCGGTGACCTGATCAGCCAGGCGATGGACGCGGTCGGCGAGGACGGTGTGATCACCGTGGAGGAAGGCTCCACGCTGGCCACCGAGCTCGAGGTGACCGAGGGCCTGCAGTTCGACAAGGGCTACCTGTCGCCGTACTTCGTCACCGACTCCGAGTCGATGGAAGCGGTGCTCGAGAACGCCTACATCCTGCTGCACCGCGAGAAGATCAGCGCGATCGCCGATCTGCTCCCGCTGCTGGAGAAGGTGCTCGGCGAGGGCAAGCAGCTGCTGATCGTCGCCGAAGACGTCGAGGGCGAGGCGCTGTCCACCCTGGTCGTCAACTCGATCCGCAAGACCCTCAAGGTCTGCGCGGTCAAGGCGCCCTACTTCGGTGACCGCCGCAAGGCGTTCCTCGACGACCTCGCGGTGTCCACCGCCGGTCAGGTCATCAACCCGGACATCGGGCTGAAGCTGTCCGAGGTCGGCCTCGAGGTGCTGGGCACGGCCCGGCGCGTCGTCGTCACCAAGGACAACACCACTCTGGTCGACGGCGCCGGCTCCAAGGCCGACGTCGACGCCCGCGTCGCGCAGCTGCGCAACGAGATCGAGTCCACCGACTCCGAGTGGGACCGCGAGAAGCTGGCCGAGCGGCTGGCGAAGCTCTCCGGCGGTGTCGCGGTGATCAAGGCGGGTGCCGCCACCGAGACCGCGCTCAAGGAGCGTAAGCACCGTATCGAGGACGCGGTCGCCGCGACCCGTGCGGCGGTCGAGGAGGGCATCGTGCCCGGCGGCGGTACCGCGCTGCTGCACGCGTCCGCCGAGCTGGCCGACGGCCTCGGCTTCACCGGTGACGTCGCCACCGGCGTCAACATCGTGCGGCGCGCACTCGAGGCGCCGGTCCGGTGGATCGCCAACAACTCGGGCCTCGAGGGCTCGGTCGTGGTGAACAAGGTCTCCGAGCAGCCCTGGGGCAGCGGTTTCAACGCCGCCAGCCTCACCTACTCCGACCTGGTCGCCGAAGGCATCATCGACCCGGCCAAGGTTGCGAAGTCCGCGGTCATCAACGCGACCTCCATCGCGCGGATGGTGCTGACCACGGAGAGCACGGTCGTCGACAAGCCGGTCGAGGAAGAGGCCGCCGCGGGCGGTCACGGACACGGCCACGGGCACGGCCACTGAGGTCGTCCGACGCACGTCCGGAAGCGGCGGCTCACCACTTGGTGAGCTGCCGCTTCCGTCGTCTGTGGCTGGTGTCCCACCCCGGGACACTAGGCTCAGCGGATGCCAGCGCAGCCTGAGCTGGACGCCGCCGCGTCCGACTTCACCCGGGTCCGTCCGAAACTGTTCGGGATCGCGTATCGAGTCCTGGGCAGCGTCTCGGACGCCGAGGACATCGTCCAGGAGACCTGGCTGCGCTGGCAGGAGTACGACCGCGCCATCGTGCGTGAGCCCGAGGCGTTCCTGGCCACGATCGCGACCCGGCTGTCGATCAACGTCGCGCGGTCGGCCCGCGCCCGGCGGGAGACCTACCCGGGCCCGTGGCTGCCGGAGCCGGTGGACACCAGCGCCGACCCCGGGCTCGGCGCCGAACGTGCCGAAGCGCTGGAGCTGGCGATCCTGCAGGTGATGGAGAAGCTGACGCCTTCGGAGCGAGGCGCGTACGTGCTGCGCGAGGCGTTCGACTATCCGTACTCCCGCATCGCCGAGATCCTCGAGGTGACCGAGGCGAACGCACGTCAGCTGGTGAGCCGGGCGCGTAAGGACATCAGCGCGCAGCGTCGTGAGCCCGCCGATCCGGAGCGGCAGCGCCGGCTGCTGAGCGCGTTTCTCGCGGCGGCCCAGAAGGGCGACCTCGCCGATCTGGAGGAGCTGTTCGCGGCGGACGTCATCAGCTACGCCGATGGCGGTGGGGTGGTCCGAGGTGCCGCTGGCTACCCGATCGAGGGCGTGGAGCGGGTGGCGAAGGTCGTCGCCGCGTACGCGCCGAGGTTCTGGACCGGGGTGCAGCTCACTTGGGCCGAGACCAACGGCCGGTCCTCGGTGCTGGTGAGCCGGGACGACTCGGTGGTCGCCCTGATCACCGTCGGCGCGACGGCCGAGGGCATCGACCGTCTGCTGTGGATACTGAACCCGGCCAAGATCGCCCGGATGTCCGTGCACCTGTGAGTGGCAAGGGGCCCGAGGGTTGCTGTAGGACCCCTTGCCACTCACAGGTACCTCAGCGGAGAGTGAGCTGTCGCTTCCTGGTCCGGATCAGTCCGTCGCGCTCGGACTCGGAGAGCCCGCCCCAGATGCCGTAGGGCTCCTGTACCGCTAACGCGTGCCGACGACACTGGTCGAGCACGCCGCACCGGCCACACACTGCCTTGGCCCTGGCCTCACGGTTGGCCCGTGCCGGCCCACGTTCACCCTCGGGGTGGAAGAAGAAGGCGCTGTCCATACCTCGGCACGCGCCCTGCATCTGCCAGTCCCACAGGTCCGCGTTCGGACCGGGCAGCCTGCGCGTATCTGCCATGATTGCCTACTCCCGAAAGCTGTGCCGGGTGCGCGGCCGTGGCTGAAACACGACTCGCGCCTGACTGGTCAAACATTTGACTGTCACATTAGGAGCGTGTCAGCGCCGCTGACAAGGTTTCTGTTCGACGTGATTGGAACGGTGCCGTCGCTTCGGGTGAACCGGCGAGTAGGTGGTTGACAGGGTGGCTGGATCGGTGGAATACCAGGCGGTTCGGGGCAGTGTGGCGAGGCCGGTCGACGAGCCGGTGTCGCTCCGGCGGATCGCGTTCGGTGATCGACCGTCGTCCGCGCCGATCGTGTGTCGAGGTGATGCACCTGAGCGGCGGTGGCTCGCCGCCGTCGCGCTCGGGGCTCAGGGGCACTACGGGGCGGCCGCGTCCTTGCTGGACGGTCTCTACCGCGACCGCGGCACTCCCCGCGCTCTACGCGCGCACGCGGCGGTGACCAGGGCCGCGCACCTGCGGCAGCTCGGCGGTCACCTGATGGCGCGCGGCTGGGACGCCAAGGGCCTTGTTCTGGCGACTCCGCTCGCCAGCGCCGAGCGGTCGGGCGGCGCGGAGGCCGAGACTGATCCGGACGGACTAGGGCTTGCCGCCGCACGACTGGACGCTCTCGTCGGGTTGGCGGCAGATTCTGTAGGCCTAACGGACCTCGAACAGGCCGACCGGTTGCTATTTCGCGCTGAACGGTGTGTTGTTGAACACACCTCATGGCGACCGGCGGTCCGACTGTTCTGGGTGCGTGCGGAACTCGCGTTGTCCAGAGGGCAAATGAGTGATGCCGTCCGGCACGGGCGTGAAGCGGTGGCGCGAGCCGGAGTCACGGGCTCGGTGCGGCACATGATCAAGTCCGAGCTGATCCTGGTAGTGGCCGAGTCGACGGCGGGGCTGGGTCAGGACGAGGCTGTCAACAGGCTTAACCTGCTGTTAGAGCAAACGAGGCACGCTGGGTTGACCACTCTCGAATGGGTGGTCAATTTGTTACTGGCGAGTACTCTTGAGGTTTCTGATGCGACTGGGGCGCGTGTTTATCAGCGGAGCGTTGCCACGATTTTGGCCAGAATTCGCAACAGAACCGATTCAGTTGGACGCAGAGTGTTCGACCGTTCACCCTGGGTGCCCAATCTTGCGGATCTTTGACTGCTCCATTCGGAGTCCCGTCACCCACTCGATTCGCGCCGTTCGGCGCAATCCTCCCGGATGGAGTGCAAAAATCAGCCCTGATCGTGTCAAGGTAGGTTCCCTGCCAGCCGATACGGGGGATGACGTGTCACCCGGCTGCAGGAAGCGGCTGTAGGAAGGGGTCCCTGTGACGACGGTATTGATCTGCGACGATCGCCGGAGTGTTCGTGAGGGGCTCACTCGTGTGATGTCCGCGGTGCCGGGGGTGCACCGGATTGACTGTGTTGCGCATGGCGACGAACTGCTTGCCCGTTACTCGAGGCAGCCGGTCGACGTCGTGCTGGTGGGTACCCAGAGAGCGGTACCCACCGGCGTAGAAGCAACACGTCGTCTGGTCGCAGCGCATCCTCAGGCTAATGTCATCGTCTTCGGGGCACCGGATGACGCTGGCAGTATTGCCGCGGCCATTGCCGGGGGGGCCCGAGGCTATTTGAGGTGGGACGCATCGCGTCCCGAACTGGTGGCTGCGTTGGCGCACACGCTCGCCAGCACGGCGGTGCCGACTCCTCGGGCACCCACCGACCCTGGTGTCCAGCTCACCGAGCGCGAGCTCCAGGTGTTGCGGGGAATGAGCCAGGGTAAGAGCAACGGCCAGATCGGCCGCGAGCTCTACCTTTCAGAGGACACCGTGAAGACCCACGCCCGCCGGCTGTTCCGCAAGCTGGGCGTTCGGGACCGCGCGCAGGCCGTTGCCCACGGCTTCCGGCGCGGTCTGGTGTCCTGAGGCCTGCCCTCGATGAGCCGGTCCCGGTTGCCCCGCAACCCGGACCGGCTCGTCGTGTTTCTTCGCACGGCCTAATACCCTCGGAACCCCCGAGGGTGACCCGCTACGGTTTAGGTCTCCGGGGACTGAGGGATCGCGTTTCGTTGCGTCCCAGTAGCCTGCCCGGGCACCGGAGGGACCGTGTCGGTAACACCTGGACGACAAGCAGCGATGACTGAATCAAGGGACCACGAGTTCGACGCCTACCTGGCCGCCGCGATGCAAGGCGACCGGGCGTCGATCGACTACGTCCTGAGAACCATCCGGCCGCTGGTCGTCCGCTACTGCCGTGCCCGCCTCGGGCGCACTGAACGGACGTTTGCCTCGGCGGACGACGTCGCGCAGGAGGTGTGTATGGCAGTGCTCACGGCACTCCCGAGCTATCGGGATCAGGGTAGGCCATTCCTCGCCTTTGTCTACGGTATCGCGGCGCACAAGGTAATTGACGCGCACCGAGCCGCCGGGCGTAACAAATCCGATCCGGTCTCCGATGTACCGGACAGCGCCGAGGTTTCAGATGGTCCCGAACAGCGAGCGATGCAGTTCGAGACAGCTGGCGAGATGGGGCGTCTGCTCGAGGTACTTCCGGAGAAACAGCGTGAAATCTTGGTGCTGCGGGTGGTGAACGGTCTGTCCGCGGAAGAGACGGCCGAAGCCGTGGGCTCTACGCCCGGCGCGGTCCGGGTGGCACAGCACCGAGCACTCGCTCGGCTGCGCAAAGCAATGTCCGACGGTCGTATGACCGAGGGTCGGTAGGAAAGGAGGTGGTCTGAAATGCGGAATCCTTGGCAGAACGGTAACAACGGGGATCAGCGGCGCGGTAAGTCGCGTTCGAGCACGGGCCGCTCCGGTTCCGTACCGAGTAGCTCGCCATTCGACTTCGATGCGTCCGAAGAGGACACCGTCGACCCGATCGACATGTTGTCGATCCGTGCCGATGACGAACTTCTCGACGCACTGGCGTCAGGACGGCCGGTCGGCACCCCGATGCTGCGCGGCACCGACACACGTTCCGGCGGCGGCTTCGCCGACGATCAACAAATTCTTGCCATGCTCCAGGACTGGCGTGCGGAGATCGACTCCGAGCCGTTCCCGGAGCTGATGACCACCGACGAGGCAGCGCGGGCGATCTCGGACGGGCAACGTGGTGCCCGGCCGAGGCGTCGGTTGATGCCCGTCGCCGCGGCGGCCGCCGTCGCCGTGCTTGCGATGTCCGGTGTCGGGGTGGCCGCGAGCAGCGCCCAGCCCGGCGACGCACTGTGGGGCATCTCCCGCGTGATGAACGGGCAGCGTGCGCAGTCGTTAGAGGCTGAGCAGCGGGTGCAGGTCGCGTTGGCGTCCGCGCAGACCGCGCTCGCCGAAGGCCGCGTCACGGAAGCCAGGGCCACGCTGGAGAAGGTCACCCCCGACCTGGCGAAGGTCAAGGACACCGAGCGGCGCGACGAGCTGCTCGACAAGAACGTCAACCTGCAGGTCTCCGCGTACGACGCCCCAGAGGGTGAGAAGGTCGAGACCGACGACAAGGGTCATCGCCGCGACGACGAGGACCCGGACCGCGACCACTCGGGCCACCACGGCGGCTCGTCCGACCCGAGCACCGCGGACAACCCGGACCGCGACCAGGCCAGGGCAGCGGAGCGGGAGCGTCGGGCGCAGGAGCGCCGCGAGCAGGCGGACCGTGTGCGGGCCATGATCCTGGGCCAGATCGGCGACCCGAGCGACCCGTCGAAGCCGGGCGACCCGAACCAGCCACCGATCACCGGTCACCCGGGTAGCGGCTCGCAGCCGACCACGGGGCAGCCGACGACCAGCCAGCCGACCACTCACGAACCGACGAGCCAGCAGCCGGGGGCGAGCACTCCGCCGAGCGGTGGACCGTCGAGCGGTCAGCCGTCGCAGGGTGGTCAGCAGGGCGGCCAGGAGCCGTCCCACCAGCGGCCGACCCCGCAGCCGGACGGTCAGCAGTCAGGTGGCCAGCAGCCGGGTCAGCAACCGAGCGACCAGCCGAACAAGCCGGCCCCGGGTGAGCAGCAGTCCGCGTCCCCGAAGCCGACCCCCACGGCGAAGCCGACGCCGAAGCCGACCCCCGAGCCGAAGCCGACAGCGCAGCCGAGCAAGACCGAGAGCAGGCCCACCGCGGACAAGCAGGAGGACAAGCCGTCGCACACCAAGCCGGTGGCCAGCCGTAGCGAGTCAGCGGACCGGGGTGAGGGTCGCGGCGAGTCAGCCGGCGGCCGCGAGCGCGGTCAAGGCGGTGGCAGCGGTGAAGGCCGAGGCGACTCGGGTGGCGGCAACTCGGGTGGCGGCGACTCGCGGGGCGGTGGTTCCTCAGGTGGTGGCGACTCAGGTGGCGGTGGCCGAGGCGGTCACTCGGAAGGTACCCAGGACACGCCGCTGGGACCACAACAAGGCGGAACAGCACTAGACACACCCCCGGGCGCTCGCCCGGGGGTTGGGTCGTCTATCTAGCTCTTCCACGGGGTGCGGTGGGTTGTCCTCGCCGGTTCTCGGGTGTCCCCGCTGGCCATCCAGTGTCTTGGCGTGGGTGGGCGGTATCAACCCCCGGCTGACGCCGGCCTCGCGCTGGTTCCTGGTTGCGCGGGTTCGGGGGCGAGGTTTCAGGGTTGACACCACCCACCCACGCCAAGTGCGGGCCAGGATCGCGGGGACGGGGGCAGTCTGCGCGCCCACAGGTCCACGGCTGCAGTGCGCCCCGGGAGGGGGCTGGGTGACTTCGCAGAGCGTCGTGTCGTGTCGCAAATGTTGCAACATCTGCGACACGACACGGGCGTCTGCGAGGTGGGCTAGAAGGTCTGCGAGGTGCGCCCGCTGCGCTCCGTGGGTCTCCCCGGAGGGGGTTCAGTGCGCGGCACTGTAAGAAACGCAACAGGCGAAGCAGAACGCGAACAGTCGGCCGCGCGTCAGCGACGGC
>NZ_KE386835.1:0-485623 GCF_000429025.1 Actinospineispora spinosispora DSM 44797 | reverse complement strand
GCACTGTAAGAAACGCAACAGGCGAAGCAGAACGCGAACAGTCGGCCGCGCGTCAGCGACGGCAGCGAAGCCGGAGCGAAGCGACCGGCGAAGCCGCCGTAAGTTTCCGGTCGCGGGCCCCTCGAGGCGAAGCCGATGAGGGGTCCCGACCGGAAACTTGGACGCGCGAAGAGCAGGCCTAGGAGGACGAAAAGACCGCGTCCGCGTAGCCGCGGCAGTACTCCCACGTCACGTAGTGGGTGGGGTCGGGGTCGTAGGCCGGCTCGTGTTTGCGCATGTAGCCCTCGTCCAGCAGCTGCTGGAGGCTGGCGCGCAGCAGGTTCCACTCGTGGAAGTGTTGCTCCCCACAGTCGGCGCAGTCGACGACGAGCCCGCGCACTCCTCTGTTCTCCAGCAGCGCTTGGTAGATAGCGAGGTCGCTGAGGTCTTCGACGATCTCTTCGCGTTCGTCGCTGGTCAGCGGCTCGAGCTCGTCCTCGGCGGACAGGCTGTCCAGGCTGCGCGTCGGGTCGTCCGGGTCACCCGCGAAGGGGTCGGGAGGGAGGGCGTCCTGCGGCACGGAATACACGGTACCCGGCTCCGCGACCCGATGTGGTGTTACGTCCCCATCCGGGTTGGTCACGGTGCCGGTGATGCCTATTAGGATTGAGTTGTGACCACCGAGCTGACTGCTGGACTGCCCCCGAAGTTCGCCCGGCTCGGGCTGACCTTCGACGACGTGCTGCTGCTGCCTTCCGAGTCGGATGTGCTGCCGAGCTCCGCCGACACCGCCACCCAGTTGAGTCGCAACGTGCGGCTCAGGGTGCCGTTGGTGTCCTCGGCGATGGACACCGTGACCGAGGCGCGGATGGCGATCGCGATGGCCCGCCAGGGCGGTATGGGTGTGCTGCACCGCAACCAGTCGGCCCAGGACCAGGCTGCCCAGGTCGAGGTGGTGAAGCGATCCGAGGCTGGCATGGTGACCGACCCGGTGACCTGCCAGCCGGACGCGACGCTGCGCGAGGTCGACGAGCTGTGTGCCCGCTACCGGATCTCCGGTGTGCCGGTGACCCATCCGGACGGAACCCTGCTGGGCATCATCACGAACCGGGACATGCGGTTCGAGCTTGACCATGGTCGTCGGGTCAGCGAGGTGATGACTCGCCAGCCGCTGGTGACCGCGCAGGTCGGGGTGACCGCGGAGGCGGCGCTCGGGCTGCTGCGCCGGCACAAGATCGAGAAGCTGCCGATCGTGGACGGCGCGGGTCTGCTGCGCGGGCTGATCACGGTGAAGGACTTCGTCAAGACCGAGCAGTACCCGCTGGCCACGAAGGACCCGGACGGGCGGCTGCTCGTGGGTGCGGCGGTCGGCGTCGGCGACGACGCGGTCGAGCGGGCGATGCTGCTGGTCGACGCGGGTGTCGACGTGATCATGGTGGACACCGCGCACGGGCATTCCCGGCGGGTGCTGGAGATGGTGTCCCGGCTGGTCAAGGAGACCGGTGACGGGGTGGACGTCGTCGGCGGCAACGTGGCGACCCACGAGGGTGCGTTGGCGCTGGTCGAGGCCGGCGCCGATGGCGTGAAGGTCGGTGTCGGGCCCGGGTCGATCTGCACCACGCGGGTGGTCGCGGGCGTCGGAGCGCCGCAGATCACCGCGATCTACGAGGCCGCGCAGGCCTGTGCACCGTCGGGTGTGCCGGTGATCGGCGACGGTGGCATCCAGTACTCCGGTGACATCGCCAAGGCGATCGCGGCGGGCGCCAGCAGCGTCATGCTGGGCAGCCTGCTCGCGGGCACCGCGGAGGCTCCCGGTGAGCTGATCCTGGTCGGCGGCAAGCAGTTCAAGACCTACCGGGGCATGGGTTCGCTCGGCGCGATGCGCACCCGGGGTGAGGAGAGCGGCAAGTCGTACTCGCGGGACCGCTACGCGCAGGACGACGTGCTGAGCGAGGACAAGCTGGTGCCGGAGGGCATCGAGGGCCGGGTTCCGTTCCGAGGACCGTTGACGCAGGTGACCCATCAGCTGCTGGGTGGTCTGCGGTCCGGGATGGGCTACACGGGGTCGTCGACGATCCCCGAGCTGCAGCAGGCGCAGCTGGTGCGGATCACGTCGGCGGGGCTCAAGGAGAGCCACCCGCACGACATCACGATGACCGTCGAGGCCCCGAAC
Source organism: Actinospineispora spinosispora DSM 44797 (assembly GCF_000429025.1). Lineage (GTDB taxonomy): Bacteria > Actinomycetota > Actinomycetes > Mycobacteriales > Pseudonocardiaceae > Pseudonocardia > Pseudonocardia spinosispora. Next base: position 483,471 of record NZ_KE386835.1, on the reverse strand, counting down.
TACGTCACCCGCTGACCTACGGCAGGGCACGCTGAGCGACTGGCTTACCCTTACGTCTCGTGCGTGACCTTGTAGAGATCGGGATGGGCCGTAGCGCCCGTCGGGCCTACGACCTCCAGCAGATCGAGATCGTGCCGTCGCGGCGGACCCGGACCTCGAAAGAGGTGTCCACCGCGTGGCAGCTGGACGCCTACCGGTTCGAGATTCCGCTGGTGACCCATCCGACCGATGCGATCGTCTCCCCGGAGACGGCGATCCGGATCGGCCAGCTCGGCGGGCTGGGGGTGATCAACGCCGAAGGACTGTTCGCGCGGCACGCGGACCCGAAGGCGGTGCTCGCCCGGCTCGTGGACGCGGCCGACGACGAGGATCCGTCGACGGTGGTGAGATTGCTGCAGGAGCTGCACACCGCGCCGATCCAGCCGGACCTGCTGACCGACGCGCTGCGTCAGGTGCGCGAGGCGGGGGTGACGCTGGCCGCGCGGGTGAGCCCGCAGCGGGCCAGGGAGCTGACCCCGCACCTGCTCGCCGCGGGTGTGGAGATCCTGTTCGTGCAGGGCACGATCATCTCCGCGGAGCACGTCTCGACCGGTGCCGGTGAGCCGCTGAACCTCAAGCAGTTCATCTCCGACCTGGACGTGCCGGTGGTCGCCGGTGGTGTCGGTGACTACCGCACCGCGATGCACCTGATGCGGACCGGCGCGGCTGCCGTCGTGGTGGGCTACGGCGAGTCGTTGGCCACCACGACCGACTCGGTGCTGGGCATCGGGGTGCCGATGGCGACCGCGATCGTCGACGCCGCGGCCGCGCGCCGCGACTACCTGGACGAGACCGGCGGCCGGTACGTCCACGTCATCGCGGACGGTGGCATCTTCGGCTCGGGTGACATCGCCAAGGCCATCGCGTGCGGTGCGGACGCGGTGATGCTGGGCGAGCAGCTCGCGGAGGCGCAGGAGTCACCCGCGGGCGGCCTGTACTGGACGCCCGCCGCTGCGCACCCCTCGTTGCCGCGCAGCGACGTCACGGGCATGGAGTCCAGTTCACGCAGCCTGGAGACGGTCCTGTTCGGCCCGTCGGACAGCCCGGACGGAACGGTCAACCTGTTCGGTGCTCTGCGCAGGGCACTGGCGAAGACGGGCTACTCGGACCTGAAGGAGTTCCAGCGGGTCGGCCTGACCATCCGCCGCTGAGTCGAGCAGCTCGCACGGGACTAGTGGACCTTGGTCCAGGCGTCGCAGCCCGTTGTCTGGAAGAAGCCGTCGGTGCGGGGGATGACGACCGTCATCGGGCCCTGGGAGACGTAGTTGTCCAGGATGTCGTCCAGCGAGCCGTCTCCCGACTTCAGGCGTGCGTAGTAGCAGCCGGTGCTGCTGGTGTCGTCGGGTCCGGACGTCTGGTAGGTGCCGGGCTCCAGGTCGGTGCCGACCTGGAAGCGACCCCCGCCCTCGGGGATCGCGCTGATGGCGGCTTGCTGGGGCGCAGGCGCAGCCTGACCGGCGCCGGAGCTGCCGATGACCAATCCGGCCAGCAGACCGACCGCGGCGCCCAGGGCGACCTTCAGGCCGATCGCGACCTGGGGCCGGTGCGGCGGTGTGGGCGCATCCGGCTCGCTCGGTGGCGTCGGGGACGGCGGCACCGGCGAGGCCGAGCGCTGGGTCGGTATGTGGAAGCCGGTCGAGCGCTGCCACGGCTGCTGACCGGTGTTCCGCGCCGGGACGTACCGAGGTGTGGTCATGTACGCCTCCGCCTCATCCGAGGGACAGCTGACACCTCACTGTGATCGATCGAGCACGGATCTTGCAGTCTTGATCGTCGCGACCACTCGTTCGGTTGAACGAGTCAGCCACGGAGGGCGCGCACGAACTCCGAGATACCGCTTGCCAGCGCCACGTCCTTCTCGGTGATACCGCCGTCGGAGTGCGTCGAGCAGCGGAAGGTGAGGGTGCGCCAGCGGATGTCGATGTCCGGGTGGTGGTCGGAGCGTTCCGCCAGCTCGGCGACCCGGTCCACGACCTCGATGGCGGCGGGGAAGCTGGGCAGTTCGGCGGTGAGGACGAGTGCGTCGCCGTCGCGCTGCCAGTCGGGCAGGTTGCGCAGCGCGGTGCTCACGGCGGCGTCGTCGAGAAGGTTTGCCATGGCGAGCATCCTGCCGTACTCGGCCGGCGGCGTCAGACCTCGCGGCGCAGCGTGCCGGTCACCGCCACGGCAAGGCCGAGGACCAGGTAGTACACCGCCACGAACGCGCCGTGGGTGAGGTTCTCGGTCGGGATGGGGTCGCGCAGCAGATCGGCGAGCGAAGGCCAGGCCGAGGTCAGCAGCAGCGGGTGCAGCCAGCCCAGTGACGGGATGGCGAGCAGGACACCGAACACGATCGCGCCGCCGAGCACGGTCGCGATGACCACCAGTGGACGGTCGGTGAGCGCGGAGACCGCGAGCGCGATGGCGCCGACCGCGGCCAGCTGCAGGACCGTCCACCCGACAGCCAGCCAGACCCTGCCCCACACGTCGCCCGCGTCGATCGCGGAACCGGACAGGGTGAGCAACCGGCCCTCGTCGCCGACGACCAGCGTCCCGGCCAGCCAACCGACCGCCGCGATGAGGAGAACCCCGATGATCGCCAGGGCCAGAACGCCGAGCGCCTTCACCGCGACCAGCCGCAGCCTGCCGACCGGCGCGAGCAGCAGCATCCGCAGCGTCCCGCTGGACGCCTCGCCGGCGAGCGCATCGGCCGCCGCGACGCACACCGCGAGCGGCAGCAGCAGGGTCAGCGCCACGGCCAGTGACACGATCGGCAGCATGAGGCCGTTCGCGGTCACCGCGGCGATGAGGCCGGGGCCCGGGTCACCGAGCGTCCCGGACGGCGCACCGGCGGAGGCGACCCCGATCCCGATGGCGACCGGTAGCAGCGCGAGCACTCCGAGCAGGACGAGGGTCCTCGGCCGGGACAACAGGCAGGACAGCTCCGAACGCAGCAGACGGTGCAGTGGCGCGGTGTCGGCGCGGGTCACGTGCTCTCCTCGGTGAGCCGCACGAACAGCTCCTCCAGCCCGGTCCGGCGCCGATGCGCTTCGGTGACGGGTACCCCGGCGTGCACGAGCAGCCGCAGCACCTCGTCCGGTGTGGTGTCCGCCAGGCCGGCGACCAGCCTGCCGTGATCGAGGTAGCCGAGGATTCCCGCCGAACGCAGCACGGTGAGCGCGGCGGTGCGGTCGGTTCCGTCTCGTACGTCGATCGCCAGCGCGGGGCCCTCCGACTCCAGCAACGCGTCCAGTCCTCCGGTGGCCATGACCGAGCCCTCGGCGAGGATCGCCACGTGCGTGCACGTCTCCTCGACCTCGGTGAGCAGGTGCGAGGACAGCAGCACGGTCGCACCGGCCCGGTGCAGCTCCCCGATGATCCGCCGGACGTCCCTGGTCCCGGCGGGGTCCAGACCGTTGGTCGGTTCGTCGAGCACGACGAGCCTGCGGGGGACGAGCAGTACCGCCGCCAGTGCGAGACGCTGGCGCATGCCGAGCGAGTAGCCGCCGTAGCGGCGGTCGGCGGCGCTGTCGTCCAGCCCGACGCGATGCAGCGCCTCGCGGACCGCGCCCGGGACCTCGGGTGTGCACAGCAGCGGTTCGGCGTCCGCGCAGCGGGTCAGGTTCGCGCGCCCGGACAGGTGTCGGTGGAACCCCGGGCCCTCGACGAGCGCGCCGACGTGCGGCAGTGCGGCCGAGCTGCGTTGCGGCATCGGTTCGCCGAGCAGCCGTACGCTGCCCTCGGTGGGGCGGGACAACCCCAGCAGCAGGCGCAGCATGGTCGTCTTGCCGGAACCGTTCGGACCGAGCAGACCGAGGATCGAGCCGGTCGGCAGGTCGAGATCGACGGAGTCCAGCGCCACCGTCCGGCGGAAGACCTTGCGCAGGCCCCGCACGCTGGCAGCGGGAGGAACGAGGTCGTCCATGTCGCGCGGTGACTGTGTCGGGGGGCCGGCGCCCGCGAAGACGGTGCTGCCGGCCGGTTCCGGCCGGTTCATCGGGCCGGGGCCTGGCTGAGCGCCTCGGTGAGCACCTGGGCGGGCACCGCGCCGAGCGCGACCCTGCCGTCCGCCGCGAGTACCGCGTTCCCGATCGACGTCCTGACCAGCCGCCCCTGTCCCCACGCGCCCGAGATCGGGGTGCTCAGCCGCTGCATCAGAAGACTGTTCTCCGGCGTGCGCGCGGTGCGGACGAGAACGGTGTCCCAGCCCTCGCCGACCAGGGTGCGCACATGTGCCCGGCTCTCCGCGCGCCCCGGCCGATCGTGCACCGCGACTCCCGAGGGCGGGGTGAAGGCGAACAGCGCGGGACTCTGCGGACCGAAGGTCAGATCGCTGAAGCCGACCCGCAGCGCGGGCTCGGTCGAACCGTTCGCCATGACGGTGACCTCCAGCGGCAGCCGGGTCTCGCCGTCCACCGCCACCCGTACCTCTCGCATGAGTGTCCGTTCGGTGGGCAGCGGGTCCAGGACCAGCTGGTAGGCGGGCCGGTTGGCGACCAGCGACACCGCTTCGACACGCACCGTGCTGGACGGCTCCAACATCGCGAGCAGCGCGCTCGCCGCGTCCGCCGGGTTGGCGAGCAGACCGCCGCCGCGTTCGGCGTCGGACGAGCCGAGCTGGCCGAGCGGATGCCGATCCACCGGGTGCTCACCCTCGGAAGGGCTCTTCGTCACCGCGCGCGTCGCCGAGTCCCACGACCACACCGTGCTGCCGTCGTCCACGACCGTCCGTTCTCCGCCGTCCGAAGGCAGCGAAATCCGATGCCGGCCCGCTCCGTCGGACCACAACCGCGCGGTGCGGGTGCCGTCGGGAGAATGGGAGAGGCCGCTGAGTCCGGCAAGTCCTAGCTGTTCGTGGAATTGCACGTTTCCCGTCAGCGGACCAGGCTTGGACTGGCGGATCGAGGCGATCAGATCGGCCGCGGCGACCGGTGGCAAACGGGTCGAAGGACGCGTTGCCGCTGGCACGACCAGTGCCGCGACGAGCAGAATCGCCGCAACGCCCCACAGGGCGCCCACGATCCGCTCCGATGTCATGGCGCCAGCGTGAACCACAGGCTCTGAGAACGTACTGAGAGGAGGAGATTCTGCTGAAGGTTTCTCCGCGTAGCGTTCTGATTGAGTCTGGCGGAACACCTCTCGTGAATGGTGAATAGACCGTAATGCCAAGAGTGCTGGTGGTAGACGACGAAGCCGGGGTGCGGACCGCCCTCGGCAGGGGACTGACGGCCGAGGGCCTCGACGTGGTGACCGCGGCGGACGGGCCGACCGCTCTGCGTGCCGCGCTCACCGGGAGCTTCGACCTCATCCTGCTCGACATCATCATCCCCGGACTCTCCGGCTACCGGGTGCTCGAGCAGCTGCGCGCCGAAGGGGTGGACACCCCGGTGCTGCTGATCTCGGCCAAGGACGGCGAGGTCGACCAGGCCGACGGGCTGGACCTCGGCGCCGACGGCTACCTGGTGAAACCGTTCTCGTTCGTGGTGCTCGTCGCGCAGGTGCGGGCACTGCTGCGCCGCCGGGAGGCCGAGCGCGGCCAGTCCGGCAGGCGGCTGCGCCTCGGTGAGCTGATGGTCGACCCCGGCACGAAGCAGGTCAGCTGGTCAGGCCGTCCGGTCGAGCTGAGCCCCCGCGAGTTCGCCGTGCTGCACGCGCTGGCCAGCCGTCCGGACACCGTGCTGAGCAAGGACGAGCTGCTCCGGCTGGCCTGGGGTGGTGAACAGGCGGCGAGTCGCAACGCCGTCGAGGTCTACGTGGGGTATCTGCGACGTAAGCTTCAGGCCGTGGGCGCCGGACATCTGCTGCGAACCGTACGTGGCCACGGCTACCGGGTGGGAGCCTCGGGGTGATCGGTCCCCGCGAGGCACCAGTGCGGTGACCGCCGACCTTCACCGGCCCTCGACGGACGCCGAATGAACCGGCGAATGCCAGGGGCCACCGCACTATCCGACTGGTGGGTTCGGCGCAGTCTCCGGGTTCGCATCACGATCGCGGTCGGTGGCGTCGCGCTGCTGGCCCTCGGCGCGCTGGCCTGGCTGGCCACGGGCCTCATCGGCATCACGATCACCGGCGCCGTCGACGTCGAGCTGGCTCGCGCGGCGGCCGCCGCGACCGGACGGCTGTCCGCCGGGGTCCCCGAGGACTCGGTGACGCCGCCGGAGGGCTCGATGGACGGCATCTCGGGGCAGATCACCATCCGGGTGTCGGACACCGCTGGCCGGCCGCTGGACGACGGCCCGCCGCTCCCGCTGGACACCCCGTTGCTGCGCCGGCTCGCCGGCGGTGACTCGGTCACGGTGTACGGGCCGGACGGCCCGAGCCGCTGGCTGGGCGTCGTCGCCACGGCCATGGACGGCTCGCCCCGTCTGGTGCTGGCCGGCGCGGACCTGGTCGGGTACAGCTCGGTACTGCGCCGGGGCGCGATCGGCCTTGGTCTCGCCGCGCTGCTCGCCGGGCTCGCGGTCGGGCTGGCCGCGCTGATCGCGGTGCGGCTCGCGCTGCGGCCGGTCGACCGGATGCGCACCGCCGCGGTCAGCCTGCCGCCCGGCGAGCGGCTGCCGGTGCCGCCGGCCAACGACGAACTACGGGCGCTCGCCGTCGAGCTGAACGAGCTGCTGGCCAGGCGCGACACGGCCTCGGCGCGCCTGGCGAGGTTCACCGGTGACGCCGCGCACGAGCTGCGCTCCCCGGTCGCCGTGATCCGGGCGCAGGCCGAAGTGGCCGTGATGCACCCGGACCCGCTGCTCGCCGAGGACACCTTGCGCTCGGTGGCCACCGAGGCGGCGAGACTGTCCGAGCTGGTGTCCGACCTGCTCGCGCTCGCCAGGGCCGATGCGGGAGCCCGGCCGCCCGCGACGGCGGTCGACCTGGTCGCCGAGGCGGCGAAGGCGATCGGTCGGGCGGAGCAGGTGCCGACCGACCTGCTGGCCGCGAGCAAACCGGCTTGGCAGGACTACACCGAGATCGAGGCGGCCGAGGCCGCGCCGGCGAGCGAACAGGCCCCCGACGACGCCGATCCGGGTGTACCGGTCTTCATCCTGACCGCGCCGGTACCCGCCGTCGCCGCCGCGTCACCCGGTGAGGTCGCGCTGGTGCTGGACAACCTGCTGGCCAACGCGCGCCGGTACGCCCGGACCCGGGTGTGGGTGTCGGTGCTGCCCGCCGGCCGGTCGGTACGGCTCGTCGTGGACGACGACGGACCCGGAGTGCCGGAGGAGGACCGCAAGCGGGTCTTCGACCGGTTCACCCGCCTGGAAGCCGACCGGGGCGGACGCAGCGGTGGTGCCGGTCTCGGCCTTGCGCTGGTCTCCGCGCTCGTGACCGGGCGCAGCGGCGTGGTGCGGATGGGCGTCAGCCCCGACGGCGGGGCCCGCGTCGAGGCGCGCTGGCCCGGTGCCGCGTCGATCGTCGTCCAGACGATCAGGCAGGAGCCGTCGTCGTGAGCAAGGTGGTGGTGGGCGCCGCGATAGTCCGCGACGGGCTGCTGCTGGCGCAGTGCCGCGCGGAGCCCGCTGAGCTCGCCGGACGGTGGGAGCTGCCGGGCGGCCAGGTCGAGGAGGGCGAGTCCGAGCGGACCGCGCTGCGCCGCGAGTGCCGCGAGGAGCTGGGCGCGCTCGTGCACGTCCACGATCGGCTGGGTCCGGACCTGCGGCTCTCGCCCCGTTCGGTGCTGCGGGTGTACCTGGCGGAGCTGGTGGCGGGCAGCCCCGAGCCGCGCCCGCTGGAGCACCTCGAACTCCGCTGGGTGCCCCCGGCGGCGATGGACGACCTCGACTGGCTACCCGCCGACCGCCTCCTGCTCCCGGACCTGGCAGCCGCAACCCGCCCACACCCGTGAGTGTTTTGGGCTGCTCCGGCAGCCCAAAACACTCACGGGTGGTCAGCGGCGGCGGAGGGAGGCCTGGCTGAGCTCGGGTGGCTGGTAGCCGGCGTCGCCGAACGAGAGGTTCACGCCGGGTGGGACGATCTTGTCGATCTCGTCCAGGATGTCCGGCGTCAGCGTGACCTCCGCCGCGCCCAGCTGTGACTCCAGGTGGTCCATGGTGCGCGGGCCGATGATCGGTGACGTCACAGCGGGGTGCTGCAGCACGAACGCCAGCGCCAGGTGCACCAGCGACAGGTCGGCCTTCTCGGCGAGCTCGGCCAGTGCCTCGACCGCATCCAGCTTGCGCTGGTTCTCCGGCCTGGTGAAGTCGAAACGCTCCGGCATGCGCGCCGCGCGGTGCGAGTTGACCTCCTTGCCCTTGCGGACCTGACCGGACAGCCAGCCACCCGCGAGCGGGCTCCACGGCAGGACACCCATGCCGTAGCGCTGGGCCACCGGCAGCAGGTCGGCCTCGATGCCGCGCACCAGCAGCGAGTACGGCGGCTGCTCGGTGACGAACCGGCCCAGCCCGCGCCGCTCGGAGATCCACTGCGACTCGACGACCTGGTGCGCGGGGAACGTCGAACAGCCGAACGCACGGATCTTGCCCTGGGTACGCAGGTCGGTCAGCGCGGAGAGGGTCTCCTCGACGTCGGTGTGCTCGTCGGGACGGTGCACCTGGTAGAGGTCGATCCAGTCGGTGCCCAGCCTGCGCAGGCTGTCCTCGACCTCCTTGATCACCCAGCGCCGTGAGTTGCCGCGCTTGTTGGGGTCCTTCTCCGGTTCGCCCATCTGGATGTCCATCGGGCCGTGGAACTTCGTGGCCAGGATGACGTCGTCGCGGCGGCCGCCGGCGAGTGCCTTGCCGACGATCACCTCCGACTCGCCGAGGGAGTACACGTCGGCGGTGTCGATGAAGTTGATGCCGGCGTCCAGCGCCCGGTGGATGATCGAGATCGACACGTCGTGGTCCGGTTCGCCCCAGGCGCCGAACATCATCGCGCCGAGACACAGCGGGCTGACCCGCATGCCGGTGGGTCCGAGATCGCGGTATTCCATGACCTCGAAACTAGCCCCGTTGACAGCATCCGGCAGGCAACGCGAGGGTGAAGACATGGCGTCTGCTCTCGCTTCACTCATCGACCACACGTTGCTCAAGCCGGAGGCGACCGCCGACGAGGTCGGACGGCTGTGCACCGAGGCCGTGACGCACGAATTCAAGGCCGTGTGCGTCAATCCGTACTGGGTGCCACGGGCCGCCGAATTGTTGGCGAATTCTTCGGTGGCGCTGTGCGCGGTCGCGTCGTTCCCATTCGGCTGTTCACGCACCGAGGCCAAGAGCGCGGAGGCTGCCCTGGCCGTGCGGGAGGGCGCCGACGAGGTGGACATGGTGATCAACCTCGGTGCGCTCAAGAGCGGCGAGCTCGACGTGGTCGAGGCCGACATCCGCGCGGTCCGGGATGCCACCGCCGGGCGAGTGCTGAAGGTGATCATCGAGGCCGCCGCGCTGGAGGCCGACGAGCTGGTGAGCGTGGTCGAACTGTGCGCCGCCGCCGAGGTGGACTTCGTCAAGACCTCGACCGGCTACCACGCGGCGGGCGGTGCGCGGGTGGCCGATGTGGTGGCCATCAAGAAGGCTCTGGACGGCCGGGAGATCGGCATCAAGGCGTCCGGGGGAATTCGGGACTACGCCTTTGCGCTCGCGCTGATCGAGGCCGGAGCGACCCGACTGGGGGCCAGTTCGGGCGTTTCTCTGGTCAAAGCGGAGGCCGCCGCGCAATAGTGGGGTCCAACATCACACATGCCGGCCGCCATGCCTCTCACCGGGGCAAGGTACCCTGAGGAATACACCGCCCTCTTTCCTCAGGAGTTCCCGCGTGCCCACTCAGGCCCCGGACCGCCCGCACACCGCGTTGCGTACCGATCTTCGCAACGTGGCCATCGTGGCGCACGTCGACCACGGTAAGACCACGCTGGTCGACGCGATGCTGCGCCAGTCCGGCGCGTTCGCCGAACGCAGTGAGCCGCAGGACCGGGTCATGGACTCGGGAGACCTGGAGCGTGAGAAGGGCATCACGATCCTCGCCAAGAACACGGCGGTCCAGTGGCACGACATGACGATCAACGTCATCGACACCCCTGGCCACGCCGACTTCGGTGGTGAGGTCGAGCGCGGCCTGTCCATGGTCGACGGCGTCGTGCTGCTCGTCGACGCGAGCGAGGGCCCGCTGCCGCAGACCAGGTTCGTGCTGCGCAAGGCGCTGACCGCGCACCTGCCGGTCGTGCTGGTGGTCAACAAGACCGACCGCGCCGACGCGCGCTGTGCCGAGGTCGTCGACGAGTCGCTGGAGCTGCTGCTCGAGCTGGCCGACGAGCTGGAGCTGGGCGAGGACGTCACCGCCGGCCTGCTCGACCTGCCGGTCGTCTACGCCAGCGCCCGCGCCGGCAAGGCCAGCAAGATCCGCCCGGCGGACGCCACGGTGCCCGAGGCCGACGGCCTGGAGGCGCTGTTCGAGGTCCTGACGGCGGCGGTTCCGCCGCCCGCCGACGACCCGGACGCCCCGCTGCAGGCGCACGTCACGAACCTCGACGCGACCACCTACCTGGGCCGGATCGGGCTGTGCCGGATCCGCGCCGGGCAGCTGCGTCGAGGCCAGACGGTCGCGTGGTGCCGTGAGGACGGGACGACGCAGAACGTCAAGATCACCGAGCTGCTGCGCACCGAGGGTCTGACCCGGGTGCCCGCCGAGTCGGCCGACGCCGGCGAGATCGTCGCCGTCGCCGGCATCCCGGACCTGATGATCGGTGACACGCTCGCCGACCTGGACAACCCGGTTCCGCTGCCGCGCATCGAGGTCGACGAGCCGGCCATCTCGGTCACCGTCGGCACGAACACCTCACCGCTCGCCGGCCGCGACCCGCACCCCGGCGCCAAGCTGACCGCGCGCCTCGTGCGCAACCGGCTGGACTCCGAGCTGGTCGGCAACGTGAGCATCCGCGTGCTGCCCACCGAGCGTCCCGACGCCTGGGAGGTCCAGGGCCGTGGCGAGCTGGCGCTGGCCATCCTGGTCGAGCAGATGCGCCGCGAGGGCTTCGAGCTCACCGTCGGCAAGCCCGAGGTCGTCACCAAGATCGTCGACGGCAAGATTCACGAGCCGTACGAGCGGCTGTCGATCGACGTCCCGACCGAGCACCTCGGTGCGATCACCCAGCTGCTGGCCGCCCGCAAGGGCGAGCTGATCCAGATGACGCACGGCGAGCTGCGCGTCCGGCTGGACTACACGGTTCCGTCCCGTGGTCTGATCGGCTTCCGGACCGAGTTCCTCACCCAGACCCGAGGCTCCGGGATCATGAACCACGTGTTCGACGGTTACCGCCAGTGGGTCGGCGAACTGCGTACCCGGCGTACCGGGTCGCTCGTGTCGGACCGCTCCGGCCCGGTCACCACGTACGCGCTCATGCAGCTGGCCGACCGGGGCACGATGTTCGTCGCGCCCGGCACCCAGGTCTACAACGGCATGGTCGTCGGCGAGCACACCCGCAGCGACGACCTGGACGTCAACATCACCCGCGAGAAGAAGCTCACCAACGTGCGCAGCTCCACGGGTGACGAGCTGGAGCGGCTCACCCCGCCGACGGTGCTGAACCTGGAGCAGGCGCTCGAGTTCTGTGCGCCGGACGAGTGCGTCGAGGTCACGCCCGAGTCCGTCCGGGTTCGCAAGGTCGAGCTGGACAGCCACCAGCGCGCCCGCGCCCGTTCCCGCTCGCGCACAGCCGCCAAGGCCTGACCCACACCGAGCAGCTCACACAGACCGACTACACGCCGCACAGAGGCTCAGGCCTCTGTGCGGCGTTGGCACGTTCTGTGCGAGCGCCCTAGCCCACAAGGCTGACTTCGTCGCTCCTTGTTGCTTTGGGAGGATGGGGGCCTCACCCCGAAACTGTCTAGGAGGCCATCCGGTGCGACGCGCTGGTCACGGTGCGCGATGGTTGCTGTTGGCCGTCGTGTTGGCAGTGCTCGCCGGGTGCTCGAACACCCCGCCGCCGCAGACCGGACCACTTCCGCCGCCGCCTCCGCCGGTCAATCCGGCCAACCCGATGGACGGCAGCCGGCAGATGATCGTCGGGGTGGACGATCTCGGGCCGGGGTTCAACCCGCACCTGATCTCCGACCTGTCCGACGTGTCCACCGCCGTGGCGTCGCTCGTGCTGCCCTCGGTGTTCCGGCCCGCCAAGGACGGCCAGCTGCTGCTGGACCCGACCGTGGCCAGCAGCGCGAAGGTGACCTCGACCGCCCCGTTCACCGTCAGCTACGAGCTGGCGCTGGGCGCGTCCTGGTCGGACAACGCGCCGATCGCGGCCGAGGACTTCGTCTACCTGTGGCAGCGGATGCGCGCCGAGCCGGGGGTGCAGGACTCGGCGGGGTACCGGCTCATCACCGACGTGCGGTCGCGCGCGGGCGGCAAGGCCGTCGACGTCGTGTTCTCCCAGCCCTACCAGCAGTGGCAGACGCTGTTCTCGAACCTGCTGCCCGCGCACGTGCTCAAGGACGCACCGCAGGGGTGGCGGGGGGCGCTCGCCGAGAGCATCCCGCTGTCCGGCGGCCCGTTCCTGGTCCTCGCGGTCGACCGGGCGCGCGGCCAGATCGTGCTCGCCCGCAACGACCACTACTGGGCGACCCCCGCGGCACTGGACAGTCTCGTGCTGCGCCGCTCGGACACCACCAGCATGCTCGACGGCCTGCGCGGGGGCGACCTGCCGATCGTGCAGACCTGGGCTGACGCCAATGTGGCGACCGCGCTGCAGCAGCTGGGCTCGTCGGCGCGTGTGCAGAAGGTCGCGCAACCGATCATGGTCCAGCTGGGTATGCGCACCGACCAGGGTGTGCTGACCGACGTGCGGATCCGCCAGGCCGTCGGCGCGATCCTCAACCGCGACACCCTGATCAACATCGGGACCGGGAACGGTGCCGGTGGGGTCCGGGACGACGCGCAGCTCCTGGCGCCGTCCGAACCCGGCTACCACCCGACCGCTCCGGCGGGCGCGCCGATCCACCCGGACCCGGCGCTCGCCGCCCGGCTGCTCACCTCCGCCGGGTACGTGCGGGACGCGGCGGGAAAATGGACGCTGCTCGGGGCACCGTTGAAGATCACCGTCGGGGTGCCGAGCGGTCGTGACCGGTTCACCGAGATCGGCATGGAGATCCAGCGTCAGCTGACCGCGGCGGGGGTCGAGGCGACGCTGGTCACCGCGGCCGGGGCGTCGCTGTTCGCCGACCCGACCGTCGTCCCGGTTCCGCCGACGACCTCGCCGAGTGCGTCGCCGAGTGCGTCCGCTGGACCGCCCCTCGCCACCGCGGCGGAGGGCGCGCGGCCGCTCGCCACCGGTGGCGGCCAGATCCCGGCGGGTCTTCCGGCTCAGCCGGGTATGCCCGCGCAGCGGCCGGGCCAGCGGCCCGCGCCGACGCCCTCACCCGCCGCGTTGTCGACCACGGTTCCGTCGACGCCCCCCGGACCCAGCTCGTCCGCCGCCGCCGCGCCCGCGCCGGCAGGGGTGACGGTGGACCTCGAGGTCATGCCCCGATCCGTCGGTGGGGACCTGGCCACCACCGCGGTGTCGAACTACGGGTGCCCGCCCGGCATGGCAGGGGTCGCGCAGCCCGCTCGCAACCCCACCGGGTTCTGTCTCACCTCGCTGCAGCCGACCCTGGATGCCGCGTTGACCGGGGGGTTGAGCCCCGCGCAGGCTTCCGCCGCGATCGAGACGGTTCTGTGGCAGCAGCTGCCCACGATTCCGCTGTTCCAGATCGTGACGACGGTGGCGAGCACGCCCAAGGGCGACGACGCGACCGGGCACATCGGGGCGGGGCCGTTGACCGTGGGGCCGTTCGGGTCCGCCGCCTCGTGGCAGGCGATTCCCAAGGCACCTCGGTAGGTGTTGTGGCTGGGTCCAAGGCATCTCGGCTTCGCCGTCGACTCGTGAGTGGCAAGGGCGCCTATAGGCGCCCGGATCACTCACGACGGAAAAGCTGTCGTGAGTGATCCGAGCGCCTACGCCTTCGGCGCCCCTCCGGGGTAGACGCCCTTGCCACTCACGTGAGGGGGTGGTGGCAGGCCGCCCTGTGGCCTTCGGGGGAGAACTCGCGCATGGTGGGTTCCTCGGTGGCGCAGAGGTCTGTTGCCAGGGGGCAGCGGGTTCTGAAGCGGCAGCCTGACGGTGGGTGCAGGGCAGAGGGGAGTTCTCCTCGAACCGAGACCGTTCGGTCCTGTGCACCGGGGATCGTGTCGATCAAGCCGCGCGTGTAGGGGTGCGCGGGTGTTGTGTAGACCTGCTCGGTGGGGCCGATCTCGACGAGTTTGCCCAGGTACATGACGCCGATGCGGGTGGACAGGTAGCGCACCACGGACAGGTCGTGCGAGATGAACACGTAGGTGAGCTGGTGGTCGGCCTGCAGCCGGCGCATCAGGTTGAGGATCTGCGCCTGCACCGACACGTCCAGCGCGGACACCGGTTCGTCCGCCACGATCAGCTTTGGTCGTAGCGCGAGCGCCCTGGCCAGGCCGATGCGCTGACGCTGACCGCCGGAGAACTCGTGCGGGTAGCGGTTCGCCGCGCTGGTCGGCAGACCGACCTCGTCCAGCAGCTCCGCGACCTGCTTCTCCTGTTCGGCTCGGGTGCCGCGATGCTGGATGGCCAGCGGCTCACCGATGATCGACCGCACCCGCATGCGCGGGTCGAGCGAGGCGTACGGGTCCTGGAACATCAGCTGGAAGTCCTGGCGACGGCCGCGCAGCTGACGCGCGGACTGCCCGGTGATCTCGGCGCCGTCGAAGGTGATCGAACCGGACGTCGGGGTGTCGGCGGCGACGAGCAGCCGCGCGATCGTGCTCTTCCCGCAGCCCGACTCGCCGACCAGCCCGAACGTCTCACCGTGACGCACGTCGAAGGACACGTCGGCGACCGCGCTGACCGCGCCGATCCTGCGGTGCAGCACACCGTTCGAGGTGACCGGGAAGTCGCGGACGAGGTGTTCGACCTTCAGCAGCGGCTCGGCGTGCGCGGCCACCGGCTGGGCCCGCCGCAGCGTCGGGTTCGGACTGGACTGACGAGTCTCGTCCAACGGGTGGAAGCAGGCGAACGAATGGTCCTCGCCGGTCAGCGGGGGTTCGGAGAGCAGGCACTCGTCGGTCGCGTAGCCGCAGCGCGGCGCGAACCGGCAGCCCGGCGGCGGATCGGTGAGGTCCGGCGGCAGCCCGGGGATCGCGTAGAGCGAACGGTCGGGCTCCACGTTGTCCGGGAGCGCGCGGAACAGCGCCTCCGTGTACGGGTGCTTCGGGTCGTCGAACAGCTCACGGGTGCTGGAGGTCTCCACGACCTTGCCCGCGTACATGACCGCGACCCGGTCGGTGTGCCCGGCGATGACCCCGAGATCGTGGGTGACCAGGATCAGCGCCATCCCGAGCCGGGCGCGCAGATCGTCGATCAGATCCAGGATCTGGCGCTGGATCGTGGCGTCCAGCGCGGTCGTCGGCTCGTCGGCGATCAGCAGCTCCGGTTCGCAGGCCAACGCCATGGCGATGACGACGCGCTGACGCATTCCGCCGGACAGCAGGTGCGGGTAGGAGTCGAGGCGTTCCTTGGCTCGCGGCAGCCCGACGAGCTCGAGTACCTCCTCGGCGCGTGCCCTGGCCTGCGCCTTGGTGACGTCCCGGTGCAGCAGCACGGTCTCGGCGATCTGGTCGCCGATGGTAAGGCACGGGTTCAGCGAGGTCATCGGGTCCTGGAAGATCATCCCGATGCGGTTGCCCCGGATCGACCGCATGCCCGCCTCGTCCAGGCCCGCGAGGTCCTGCGAGCCGAACGTGATGGACCCGCCCGCGATCCGGCCGCCCTTGGGCAGTAATCGCATGATGGACAGCGCGGTCATGGTCTTGCCGCAGCCGGACTCGCCGACGATGCCGAGGCTCTCGCCGGCGCCGACGGTCAGCGAGACGCCGCCGACCGGGTGCGCGGTCGAGTGGCGCAGCGCGATGTCGGTCCGCAGATCGGTGAGGGTCACCATGGGAGTCATCGGGTCACCTCTTCCTCAGGCGGACTTCGAACGAGTCGCGCAGCGCGTCGCCGATGAGGTTGAACGCGACCACCACCAACACGATCGCCAGGCCCGGCGGATAGATGAGCCACCAGTAGCCGTCGTAGGTGTAGTTGATGCCGTTGGACAGCATGTCGCCCCAGTTCGCGGCGGGCGGCGGGATGCCGAGACCGAGGAAGCTCAGCGCGGCGACGATCAGAATCGCGTCGGCTACCTGGAACGTCGCGTTCACCACGACGGTGCCGATCGCGTTCGGCGTGATGTGCCGCAGCACCGCCCGCCACGGTCCACCGCCCATCAGCCGCACGGCCGCCACGTAGTCGCGGGTGCGCAGCGTCAACGCCTGACCTCGGACCAGCCGGGCCGGTCCCAGCCACGAGATCAAGGCGATGACCAGCACCAGCAACCCGACGGTCGGGCGGGCGATCGAGGCGAGGAACAGCAGCAGGAACAGCGAAGGGACCGCGAGCAGCGCGTCGACGACCCGCATCATGATCGCGTCGACGAACCCGCCCGCGTACCCGGCGATCGCGCCCCACAGCGTGCCGAACGCGGTGCCCAGCGCCGCCGCGGCGATGCCGACCTCCAGGGACGACTGGCCGCCGAGCATGAGCCGTCCGAGCTGGTCGTAGCCGACCTCGTTGGTGCCGAGCAGGTGCGCGGCGGACGGCGCCAGGGTCGACTCGGACAGCTCGATGTGTGTCTGGTCGGTGTGGTAGACGAGCGGGCCCAGGTAGCAGAACGCGACGAACAGTACGACGATCCCCACACCCACGACGGCGAGGGGGTTCTCCAGGAACGAGGCGAGGAAGCGAGAACGTGTGGTGGGTTCCTGCGCGGGCGTCGAGTCAGCGGGAACAGCGGTCATGCATACCTCACCCGGGGGTCGAGAACGGCATAGGCCAGGTCGGCGAGCAGCGACCCGAGCACGGTGACGACACCGACGAGCACGGTGATGCCGAGCATGATCGGGTAGTCCTGGGTCTGCGCGGCGGTCCAGAACAGCTGACCCATGCCGGGGAAGTTGAACACCGCCTCGGTGATCAGCGCGCCGGAGAAGATCGTCGGCAGGGACAGCCCGAGCAGCGTGGCGATCGGGATCAGCGAGTTCGGCAGGACGTGGCGCACCAGCACGGTCCGCTCGTCGGCGCCCTTGGCCCGTGCGGTGCGCACGTAGTCCTCGGCGAGGCTCTCGATCACCGAGGACCGCATGTACCGGGAGAACTGCGCGATCGTCAGCAGCGACAGGGTCAGTACCGGCAGTATCAGCCCGGCCGGCTGCGAGAGGATCACCAGGATCGACGAGCTCTGCGGTGCCTCCGCCGGAAGGATCGGCAGATACACCGAGAACACCACGATCAGCACCACACCGAGGAAGAACGGCGGGGTGGCGTAGAAGACGAACGCCCAGAAGGTGATCGCGTAGTCGGTCGGCTCGTTGCGCCGGACCGCCTGAGCCATGCCCAGCGGGATCGCCACGATCAGCGCCAGCACGGTCGACAGCACGGTCAGGATCAGCGTCTTCGGCAGCCGCTCGCCGATGAGCGAGACGACCGGCTGGTTGAACTTCACCGAGAAGCCCAGGTTGCCGGTGACCAGCTGGGTCAGCCAGTCCCAGTACTGCACCGGCAGCGGGCGGTCGTAGCCCATGCGGTGGTTGAAGTTCTCGATCGCCACCGCCGTGGCCCTTGGCCCGAGCAGCGCGCGAGCCGGACCGCCGGGCAGCAGGTGCAACAGGATGAAGACGATCACGGTGACGAGCAGAACGACGACAAGGGACTGCAACAGCCGCCGAGAGAGGAATCCGGTCATCTGATGTAGTACCAATCCTCGGGGGTGATGCTCAGGTACGGGTTCTGCGGGGTGACTCCCTTGAGGTTGTTGGCGATCTCGGTGGCCTGGTAGTCGTAGTTGGGCTGCCAGATGGCGGGCAGGGTGATCGAGCCGTACCGGGCGTAGGCGGTCATCGCGTCCGGTGAGTCGCTGCGCTGGGCCGCCGCGAGCAGCTCGTCGAGCTTCGGGTCGGAGAAGCTGCCCTGGTTGGAGCCCGCGCCGGTGCCGAAGATCTGTTCACCGGTGGGGTAGAAGCCGGGGTTGAACACCCAGCCGGCGCCCCAGTTGTTCATCTGCCACTCGCAGTCCGGCTTGCCGGTCTCGCACGGGATCGACGTGCCGATGACCGTGTTGAACGGCGCGCCCTGCAGGTCGATCTTGAGGCCGATCTTGGCCGAGGAGGACTGCACCTGCTGCATGGCGAGGGAGACCTGCGGTTTGCCGGTCGCGTACATCATGCGGAACTGCAGCCGCGCGCCCGCGTCGATGCCGGGGCCGCATTGGTCGGGTCCGGTGCCGGGGCGCTGACAGACGCCGACGCCGTCGAACGGGGTGCTCCAGCCGTGGTCGGCCAGCAGCGTGCGCGCCCGGTCCGGGTTGTAGGCGAACGGGTTCGGCTCGGTCTGCGCGTTCGCGTACGGGTTCGGCGGTGAGATCGGCACCGGTCCGGTCGTCGGGGTGCCGTACCCGTGCACCGCCGCCTTGATGATCGAGCGCTGGTCGACGAGCGATTCGAGCGCCTGCCGGAAGTACTGCTGCCGGAAGATCGGCCCCGCCGTGGCGTTGTTGCTGTTCAGCACGAAGTAGTTGACCGAGAGGCTGTACCAGCGGTCGAGCGTGTAGTTGCTGGACAGCGGGTTGTGCCCGACCACCTGGCCGTCCGGGATGACCGGCGCGTTCTCCAGCGGCAGGTAGCCGACCTGGATGGAGTTGTCGCCCGAGCGCAGCACGTTGTACTCGGCCGCGTTGTCGGAGAACGGTGCCTCGTCGAACTGGTCCAGCTTCGGTTTGTTCGGACCCGAGTAGGAGGGGTTGGGCACGAAGCTGATGTTGCCGTCGGCGTTGAAGTACTTGAGCTTCCACGGACCGTCGACGACCTGCCACAGCGGGTTCGTCGCGTAGTCGTTGAGGCTCTTGGCCTGCTCGGTGAGGTACTCGTACACGGCAGCGCAGTCGCTGATGCGGTGCGAGCAGTCGGCGGGACCGGTCGCGGTGCGGTCCCAGGCCTTCGGCATCGGGGTGATCTGGGACAGCTCGTTGTAGGTGAACCATTTCGCGCTGTAGGACTGGTTCAGCCGGAACGTCACCTGGGTCGGCGAGTCCGCGGTGACCGAGACGATGTCGTCCGGGATGCCGCCGGGCACGTAGGCGCCCCAGTTCACCTTCTGCGCCTTCATCATGTTCATCCAGAACACGACGTTGTCCGCGCTGACCTTCGTGCCGTCCGACCAGGCGTAGTCACGCAGCCGGACCGTCACCGTCCGGTTGTCGTCGGCGAACGTCGGCTGGTCGGCAAGGCTCAGCCGGTCATTGAGCACGGGCTGGCCGTTGTCGCCGAACCAGTACATCGGGCGGTACAGGTGGTACTGCAGGTTCGACACGTTGACGACGCTGAAGTACTCGGTGCCCATGAACGGGAAGATGTAGTTCGGCGTCGTGTTCGCGGGCAGCGCGAACGTCGCGGTTCCACCGCGCACCGGCTGGCCGGTCGACGGGGTCGACTGACCCGCGCAGCCCGCCAGCAGAGCGATGACCAGCGCTGATACCACCAACGCGGCTCTACGCGCGCTCATGCGCACCGCGGCACCCCCCAAGGTAACTCGTCAGTAAGGGGATATGGGACTCGCTGTCGTGCCGGTGCGCAACCTGAGCTTGCCAGTTTGCGCATCAGTCAGTGGATGGGGTGACAAGCGTGAGTCAAGGTCATAACCTGCCCCCGCATACGCGCTGAGCGAACAACCGCGCCATGATGGGCGCCACACACAGGGGGAAGGGCGCTGCTATGCCGAGACTCAGGAGTGTCGCCGTTCTGGCGGCGGTTGCACTGGTACTGGCGGGCTGTGGTGGCGGCAGCGGAGGCTCCGGGGGCGACGACGTCAGCCGTGAGCAGGACCTGACCCCGGCCGCGATCGGCGCGACGGACCAGCCGTTCTCCCGACCGAAGGTCCCTGACATCGGCGACATCTCGGTGTCGATCGAGGAGACCTTCCAGGACTACAACAACAACATCGGCTCCGCGAACAGCATCGCCAACCAGTACTTCATCCCACTGTGGACGCCCTCGCCGTACTACGTGGACAGCGACTTCAGCCTGAAGATCGACAAGGACTACATGGAGTCGGTGACCGTCAAGTCGACCGATCCGCAGGTCATCGAGTACAAGTGGCGCCCGGATGCGGTCTGGTCCGACGGTGCACCGGTCGGCTGCAAGGACATGTACCTGCTGTACCTCGCGGCCGCGACCCCGGTGAAGATCAACGGTTCGCCCGCGTTCGACTCGGGTCCGGCCGGCTACGACCAGATCTCCAAGTTCGACTGCACACCGGACGGCAAGACCGTCACCGTGACCTTCAAGACGCCGTTCGCCGACTACCGGGGCCTGTGGTCGGTCGCGTCCCAGGCGGGTGGCCAGCTGCTGCCGGCGCACATCCTGGAACAGCGCACCGGCATCCCGGACATCACGAAGGTGCCGGTCGACTCCGACACCCCGGAAGTACGTAAGGCCGCGGAGTTCTTCACCAAGGGGTGGAACGACTTCAACCCGGCGGTGGACCTGTCCGCCGGTCCGTTCATCCTGCAGAGCTCGGTGCGCAACCAGCAGGTCGTGCTGGTGCGCAATCCCAAGTGGTGGGGAAACCCCGCCGGCCCGGCCAAGCTCACGGTCAGGGCGGTGACCGACTCCCAGGCCATGGTTCAGCAGCTGCTGAACAAGGAGGTGCAGGTCATCGCGCCGCAGGCCGACTCGACGGTCGCCGAGCAGGTCCGTGCGGGCGGTGACTTCACCGTGTTCGCCCGGGGTGGCCAGACCTACGAGCACGTCGATTTCAACATGGCCCGCCCGTTGTTCCGCGACCATCCCGAGCTACGGCACGCGGTCGCCGCGTGCGTGAACCGGCAGGACATCGTCGACAAGCTGATCAAGAGTGTCGACCCCAAGGCGAAGCCGCTGGGCAACTTCCTGATCAACCCCAACGAGGCCGGCTACCAGGACCACTACGCCGGCGTCGGCACCGGTGACGTGAACGCGGCCAAGAAGCTCATGGAGGACGCGGGCTGGAAGCTCGGCCCGGACGGCGTCTACGCGAAGGACGGCCAGCGGGCCAGCTTCAAGGTCGGGCACAAGCTTGTCGACCGGCGCAACCAGACGGTGCAGCTGATGGCGGGCAGCTGCAAGCCGGCCGGTATCGAGATGACCGACGGTGGCGGCCAGGCGTTCAACGACCAGCAGCTTCCCGCCGGTGACTGGGACGCCGCGCTGTTCGCCTGGGTCGGCTCGTCCACGAAGTTCACCGTCACGCCGAACTACCAGAGCAAGGCCGTCGGCGGGGTCGCCAACTACGCGAGCTACAGCAACCCCCAGGTCGACGAGCTGTTCAACAAGGCGAACTCGCAGCTGGACTTCGCCCAGCGGATGGCAACGCTCAACCAGATCGACGACATCATGGCCAAGGACATGTTCAGCCTGCCGCTGTTCCAGCTCACCGACTTCTCCGCATCCGACCGGGCGTACTCGCCGGTGAGCTACGTGGGCGCGACCGGCGGGGTCATGTGGAACGCGTTCGCCTGGACGAAGACGCAGTAGCCCGATGCTGCACTACACCATCCGGCGGGTACTGATCGCGATCCCGCTGCTCATCGTGGCGTCGGTGCTGACGTTCGGGCTGACCACGCAGATGGGCGACCCGCTGGAGGAATGGAAGACCCTCCAGCCTCGGACACCGGACCAGGTCGCCGCCGAGTACCACCGGATCGGCTGGGACCGCTCGCTCCCGGAGCGCTACATCGACTGGGCCGGTGGCTTCGTCACCGGGGACTGGGGCACCACGATCATCCCCGGCAACGGCGTCGTCGACGTGCGTACCGAGATCGGGCGCGCGCTGTGGGTGACGTTGAAGCTGGTGATCGTCGCGGAAGTGCTCGCCCTGTTGATCGGCATGGCGATCGGGGCGCTGGGCGCGGTCAAGCAGTACTCGCTGTTCGACTACGCGGCCACGGGTGCGGCGTTCCTGATGTTCTCCATGCCGCTGTTCTGCGTCGCGGTGATGCTGAAGTTCGGTGGGATCGAGCTGAACAACTGGCTGGAGAACCTCGGGCTGGGGCGCTGGATCGTCACCGCCGGGCCGCCACCGGGCGGGTTCAGCGGTGGGTTCGGCAAGCTCGTCTACCAGTACACCGGTGCCTACATCCTGCCGGTGCTGTCGTTGATCGCGATCCAGTTCGCGCTGTTCAGCCGGTTCCAACGAGCGTCGATGCTGGACACGCTGAACGCCGACTACGTGCGGACCGCGCGGGCGAAGGGGCTCGGTTCGGCGCGGGTGGTCGTCCGGCACGCGCTGCGCAACGCGCTGATCCCGGTGATCACCGTGTTCGCGCTGGACCTCGGCGTGCTGATCGGCGGCGCGGTGATCACCGAGACGGTGTTCGGCTGGCGCGGTATGGGGGCGCTCATCGTGGACTCGATCACCAAGAGGGAACCCTGGATGGTTCAGGGCTGGATGATGGCCACCGCCATCGTGATCATCGCGTTCAACCTGATCGCCGACCTGGTGTACGCCTACCTCGACCCGAGGATTCGCCTTGGTTGACCTCATCCCGTCGGCCGGCGCGGACGCCACCGGGTTCGCCGACAGCCAGGCACGCTCCCAGGCCAAGACCGTGCTGCGCCGGTTCCTGCGGCACAAGGCCGCCGTGCTCGGCATGGCCCTGTTCGCCCTGCTGTTGTTGTTCGCCTTCGTCGGACCGTTGATCTGGACGGTCGGCCTGTCGCCGGGCCCGGATGCCAAGGCGCTTCCCGGTGGGGCGCACCCGTTCGGCTCCGACCGGATCGGCCGCGACATGCTCGCCGCCGTCATCTCGGGGACGCGGCTGTCACTGCAGATCGCGCTGACCGTCGCGGCCATCTCGACGCTGCTCGGCGTGGTGCTCGGCGCGCTCGCCGGCTATCTGAAGGGCTGGACGGACACCGCGATCAGCCGGCTGATCGACCTGATGCTGTGCATCCCGTCACTCGTCGTGACCGCGGTGCTGGCCAGGCAGTCGTTCAGCGTGGCACCGTCCGCGCAGAACCAGAGCAACTGGCTCACCGTGGCGCTGGTGCTGGCGCTGTTCACCTCGTGGTTCCCGATCGCGCGGACCATGCGAGGCATGGTGCTCTCGCTGCGGGAGAAGGAGTTCGTCGAGGCGGCGCGGGCGCTCGGGGCGTCGACCAACCGGATCGTGTTCAAGCACATCCTGCCGAACACCGTGGACGTCATCATCGTGAACGCGACGGTCACCGTGGCGCAGGCGGTGCTGCTGGAGTCGGCGCTGTCGTTCATCGGGCTCGGCGTGCAGCGCCCGGACGCCTCGCTCGGGCTGCTGATCAACGAGAACAAGAACGAGCTGGCCACGCTGCCCTGGCTGTTCTGGTTCCCGTTCGTGTTCATCGTGCTGATCTCGTTGTCGGTGAACTTCATGGGTGACGGTCTGCGCGACGCGTTCGACCCCCGTCAGCGGAGGGTCCGCGCATGAGCCTGCTGGAGGTCGAGGACCTGTCGGTGGACTTCGGCACCGACGACGGTGTCGTGCACGCCGTGCGGAACGTGTCGTTCTCGCTGGAATCCGGCGAGGTGCTCGGGATCGTGGGGGAGTCCGGTTGCGGCAAGTCGGTGTCCGCGAGCGCCATCATGGGGCTGCTGCCGCGTACCGCGACCGTGCACGGCTCGATCCGGCTCGGCGGGCAGGAGATGGTCGGACGCTCGGCGAAGGAGCTGCGGACACTGCGCGGCAACCGGGTGGCGATGATCTTCCAGGACCCGATGACCTCGCTGAACCCGGTCCTGCAGGTGGGCTGGCAGCTGGCAGAGGCGTACCGGGCGCACCACAAGGTGTCCGGCAAGGTGGCCCGCGCGAAGGCGGTCGAGGCGCTGGACCAGGTCGGTATCCCGCAGCCGGACCGGCGGGCGAAGCAGTACCCGCACGAGTTCTCCGGCGGCATGCGGCAGCGCGCGATGATCGCGATGGCGCTCATCAACGAACCCGAGCTGATCATCGCCGATGAGCCGACCACGGCGCTGGACGTGACCGTGCAGGCACAGATCCTGGACACCCTGCTGCGGCTGTCCACCGGCAGCGGCGCGTCGATCATGCTGATCACCCACGACCTCGGTGTGGTCGCCGGGACCGCGAACCGGGTGCAGGTCATGTACGGCGGCACGGTCGTGGAGACGGCGTCGGTCGACGAGCTGTTCGCGCATCCCCGCATGCCGTACACGGTCGGTCTGCTCGGCTCGGTGCCCAACCCGGACCAGGTCGGCAAGCGGCTCACCCCGATCCACGGCGCGCCGCCCTCGCCGCTGCACCTGCCGCCGGGGTGTTCGTTCGGCCCGCGCTGTCCGCTCGTGCACGCGGGCTGTCTGGAGTCGGAGCCGCAGCTGTTCGACGTCGGGACCGACCACTGGTCGCGTTGTTACCGGTGGAACGAGCTGAGCGGCGACCGGACCGCACGCGAGCTGTTCGACCAAGCCGAGATCGGGCTGGGCGAAGCTCCGGCCGCTGACCTGGTGGCACCGGGGGAGGAACAATGAACGGCTCGAGCACCAAACCCTTGCTGGCCATCCGCGACCTGGTCAAGGACTTCCCGGTCCGAGGTGGCGGGATCATCCCGCGCACCGTGGGCCAGGTCCGCGCGGTCGCCGGGGTGTCGCTGGACATCCGGTCCGGTGAGACGGTCGGGCTGGTCGGCGAGTCGGGCTGCGGCAAGTCGACGGTCGGGCGCTGCATCCTGCGGCTGCACGAACCGACGGCGGGCTCGGTCGTGTTCGGCGGTGAGGAGCTCACGACCGCGTCACCGGCCCGGATGCGCGCGCTGCGCAAGGACATCCAGATCGTCTTCCAGGACCCGTACGCCTCGCTCAACCCGCGCTGGACGGTCAACCGGATCGTCTCGGAGCCGTTCGAGATCCACGGCCAGGCCGAGGACGTCCAGTACAAGGTCGACGAGCTGCTGCAGACCGTCGGGCTCAACCCGGAGCACCGCAACCGCTACCCGCACGAGTTCTCCGGCGGCCAACGCCAGCGCATCGGCATCGCCAGGGCGCTCGCGCTGCGGCCCCGGGTGGTGATCCTGGACGAGCCGGTGTCCGCGCTGGACGTCTCGGTGCAGGCCGGTGTGGTGAACCTGCTGGCCGAGCTGCGCGAACGGCTCGGCGTGGCGTACCTGTTCATCGCGCACAACCTGTCCGTGGTTCGGCACATCTCGGACAAGGTCGCAGTCATGTACCTCGGCAAGATCGTCGAGACCGGCACCCGCGAGCAGATCTACGGCGGCGCGCGCCATCCCTACACGCAGGCGCTGCTGTCCGCGGCGCCGCTGCCGGACCCGGTGGCGGAACGCTCGCGCAAACGGATCGTGCTGACCGGCGACGTGCCCAGCCCGGTGAACCCGCCGTCCGGCTGTCGCTTCCGCACCCGCTGCTGGAAGGCCCAGGACCTCTGCGCCGAGGTGGAGCCCCCGCTGGAACAGGACGCCGAAGGCCACCAGACGGCCTGCCACTTCCCCGAACCCCTGGCCCAGGCAACCCGGCGATCAGCTTGATCCAGCCCCATCAACCTCGCTGCCATCACGTCGCAAACCTTCATGTCGTGTCGCAGATGCTGCAGTGTCTGCGACGCAGCATCAGAGTCTGCGAAGTGTCGCCGGTGCCGCTGCACGTAGGCTTCGCCGGTGTCTGATCGGATTCCCCGCGCTCGGCGTCGGTTGTTGTTGGTGCATTCCCATCCGGACGACGAGTCGATCACGACCGGCGGCACGATCGCGCGCTACTGCGCCGACCCTGACACCCACGTCACGCTCGTGACCTGCACCCTCGGCGAGCAGGGCGAGGTGATGGTGCCGGAGCTGGAGGGGCTGGTCGCGGAGCAGGCCGACCAGCTCGGCGGCTACCGGATCGGTGAGCTCAGAGCCGCTGCCGCCGCGCTCGGACTGTCGGACCAGCGTCTCCTCGGCGGTATCGGACAGTGGCGCGACAGCGGCATGGTGGTCGCCGACGGTGTGCACGCCGCCGCGCCGCCGCCCGAGTTGCTGCACCCGAGGGCACTGTCCTCCGCCGAGGCCCGCGATGCGCAGATCGCCGCGCTGGCGCGGATCATGGACGAGGTGCAACCGCAGGTCGTGGTCGGCTACGACCCGGGCGGCGGATACGGGCATCCTGATCACGTGCGGGCACACGAGATCACCATGGCCGCCTCGGCCGCGACGAGCAGTGTGCGCAAGATCTACTGGACGGTCACCCCGCACTCCGACATCCAACGCGGGCTCGACGAGCTGGTCGGCGCCGAGCAGGAGGGTCTGCCGTGGCGGCTGGCGAAGGCCGGTGAGCTGCCCAGCGTGCCGGACCAGACGATCAGCACCAGACTGGACGTCGAACCGTGGCTGCCGGCGAAGGTCGCGGCGCTGCGCGCGCACGCCACCCAGCTGACCGTGTGGCAGTCCGGTACCCGGCTGGCGTGGGCGTTGACGAACGAGATCGCCCAGCCGCTGCTCCGGAACGAATGTTTCACGCTCGTCGACACGGACGGTTCGCCCCGGCCGGTGACCGGTGAGACCGACCTCTTCGACGGAATCGAGGTGCGATGAACGCCCACGACACCCTGGACGACTGGGCGCCGCCGGACGAGCGGATCAACGACCTGATGATCCTGGGCCTGCTCGTCGTCGACGCGGTGCTGCTGGCCATCCTGGAGCTGGTCTTCGTCACGTTCATGATCGGTGCATACCCGGTTCCGATCAGCGCGCTGGTCGCGCTGGTCACCACCCCGTGGCTCATCCGCAGGGCCGGTGAGCTGTCCGAGGGCACCCTCGGCGCGAGCGGGCCGATCCTCGCCTGGGCGGTCACCATCTGTGTCCTAGGTCTCCTCGGGCCGGGCGGAGATGTGATGCTTCCCGGCACCTGGCCAGCATTGTTGCTGGTCATCGCCGGTTTGGTGCCTGGCGCCTACGTGCTGGGTCGAGTAATCAAGGAGAAGCAGGGCTAGCCTGCGGAGCGTGACTACACAGACGGACAGCCCGGTCGACTGGGTCGGCGAGCACATCAAGCGGTACGTCGAGTCAGACGGCGCCGAGGGCCACGACTGGCGCGGTTACCCCACGCTGTTGCTCACCACCACGGGTCGCAACACCGGCGCCCAGCGCCGCACCGCGCTGATCTACGGCACCGACGGTGACCGCTACCTCCTGGTCGCCTCGCACGGCGGCGCGCCGGAGCACCCGAACTGGTACCGCAACCTGCTGGCCAACCCCGAGGCGCAGCTGCAGGTCTGGGCGGAGAAGTTCACCGTGACCGCACGTACCGCGCGCCCGGAGGAGAAGCCCACCCTGTGGCGCAACATGATCGAGGTCTACCCGCCCTACGGCGAGTACCAGGGCAACACCGACCGCGACATCCCGGTCGTCATCCTCGAACGCGTCTGAACCCTCGTGAGTGTTGAGTGTGGCCATAGCCACACTCAACACTCACGAGGTCGGGGGGGCGTAGGTACTGGTAGCGGTGGTGGACGGTGAAGCCGAGCCGCCGGTAGAGCGCGATCGCGGGCTCGTTGTGCTCGGAGACCTGCAGTACGCACCACTCACCGCCCCGGGGGCGGGACCAGTGCGCGGCAGCGGCCATCAGCGCCGTGCCAAGGCCGCGCCGGCGGTACCGGTCGTCGACCTCGAGCCGGGAGATGAACAGGTGGTCCTCCAGCACGACGGCTCGGACGGCGCCCACCACCTCGCCGTTGGTCCGCGCCGTGCCGAACCCGGTGTGCGTGACGTCGGGTGCGAGTAGAACCTGACGCTGCGGCTCGCTGATCGGATGGTCACCGGACAGCTCCCACCAGCCGTCACCGGGCTCGTCGTCGATGCTCAGCGTCATTCTCGCGACGGACCCGTCCGGGAGTTCATCCAGCGGGGCGACCAGCACCGCGACGTTCGCGCCGGCCGGATGGTCGGCGTGCAGCACCCAGCCATGGCCGGTGATCGCGCGCTGCCACGGGGTGTCGATCGCCACCTGCACCAGCGGGCGCAGTTCGTGCGCATGCGCGAACTCGACGACCTGGGACAACGCGTCCGCGATCGGCACACCGGGATCACCGACGGCCAGCGCCGAATTCGCGCGACCGGTGAACCCACCGGCCGCCCGGAGCCGCCACCCGCCCAACTCGCGGACCAGCGGCGCGGGCCAGGCGTCGGCGCACAGGTACTCCAGCCGCGCGATCGCACCCAGCGACGCGCGTCGGGGTCGCGCCGGTGGAATCGCCCGGACCGCAACGACCGCATTCCGCTCGACCCGCACCACACCGCGCCGCGTGTGCACCAGCACCGCGACCGGCCCATCGTCGGTCAGCTCGCCGACCGAGTCGGTGAACAGCGGTCGGCCGTCGTCCGTGGCGACCCGGTGCCGCAGTGCGACCCGCCGCCCGATCAGTTCGTCCACGCTGGCCACCCGACAGATCTTGCCTCACCGACATCGTCTGAGTCACAGTGATTGAGGACCACCTCAGTGCACAAAGACTGATATGAACAGACATACTGACGCGTAGAACTGTGATGAGTGCGCAGCAACCCCACCGCATGGAGTAAACGCCGTGACCTATGTGATCGCCGAGCCGTGTGTCGACCTCCTCGACAAGGCGTGCATCGAGGAGTGTCCGGTCGACTGCATCTACGAGGGCGGGCGGATGCTCTACATCCACCCCGACGAGTGTGTCGACTGCGGAGCTTGCGAGCCGGTCTGTCCCGTGGAGGCCATCTACTACGAGGACGACGTGCCGGACCAGTGGAAGGACTACACGAAGGCGAACGTCGACTTCTTCGCCGAGCTGGGTTCGCCGGGTGGCGCGTCCAAGGTCGGCAAGATCGAGCGCGACGTCTCGCCCGCCGCCGAGCTTCCCCCGCAGGAGCACGACGAGTGAGCCACGAGTGACGGAAGCCCGACGACTGCCGGACTTCCCCTGGGACTCGCTCACCGACGCAAAGGCTCGAGCCGCCGCCCACCCGGGCGGCATCGTGGATCTGTCCGTCGGTACCCCGGTCGACGAGGTACCGACGGTCATCACCTCGGCAGCCGCCTCGCAGCCCGCGCAAGCTCCGGGATACCCCGCCACCTGGGGGACCCCGGAGCTCCGGTCGGCGGTCACCGATGCGATGCACCGCCGCTACGAGGTGTCCGGGCTCGACCCGGACGCGGTGTTGCCGACCATCGGGTCCAAGGAGATGGTGGCCTGGCTGCCGACCCTGCTGGGGCTGCGCCCCGGCGACGTGGTCGGAGTGCCCGAACTGGCCTACCCGACCTATGAGGTGGGCGCACGCCTTGCCGGCGCGGACGTGATCCGTGCCGATTCGACGTTCGCCCTGGGTCCGGGACCGGTCCGGTTGCTCTGGCTGAACTCCCCGTCCAACCCGACCGGCCGGGTGCTGCCCGCCGAGCACCTGCGCAAGGTCGTGGACTGGGCGCGGGAGCGCGGCACGATCGTGGCGTCCGACGAGTGCTACCTGGCGCTGTCCGATCCCGGTGACGGTGCCGTGTCGGTGCTGCACGAGTCGGTGAGCGGCGGTGACCCGACGGGCCTGCTCGCGGTGCATTCGCTGTCCAAGTCGTCGAACCTCGCGGGTTACCGCGCCGGGTACGTCACCGGTGACCCCGCGCTGGTCGCACAGCTGCTGGAGGTGCGCAAGCACGCCGGCATGATCGTGCCGAGGCCGGTGCAGACCGCGATGGTCGCCGCGTTGACCGACGACGACCACGTGCACCGGCAGTGGCAGCGCTACCGCTCCCGCCGGGAGCGGCTGCGTGCCGCGCTCGTCGGGTTCGGGCTGAAGATCGAGCACTCCGAGGCCGGGCTGTACCTGTGGGCGACCGCCGGTGAGCAATGTCGGTTGACCGTGGGCCGTCTCGCGGAGCACGGTGTCCTGGTGGCACCTGGAGAGTTCTACGGCCCCGCCGGAGCGGAACATGTCAGGGTGGCGGCGACCGCCACCGACGAACGGATCGACGAGGCGGTACGCCGGCTGCAGCCGCCGGAGTGACCGGGCTCGACGAGCGCCCCACGAGTCAGGCGGGGCGACCGCCGGTCCGCGCCGCGATGGTGCTGCTCGGGATTCTGCTTCTCGCGGTCAACCTGCGCGCCGGGTTGTCCGCCTATCCGCCGCTGCTCGAAACGGTCCGCGACGCCCTCGGTATCTCGGCGGGCGCCGCCGGGCTGGTGCAGTCCAGCGCGCTCGTGATGATGGGTGTGGGTTCGTTCGTCGCGCCGTGGCTCGGCCACCGGCTCGGCTGGGAACGTGCGCTCGGTGCGTCGGTGGGGGTCGTGGCCCTCGGGAGCCTGCTGCGGATCGTCCCCGCGCTCTGGTCGCTGCTCGCCGGCAGTCTGCTCGTCGGGCTGGGTATCGGTCTCGCCGGTGTGCTGCTCGCGGGTGTGGTGAAGCACCACATGGCCGACCGGGCGGGCACGGTGACCGGCGCCTACTCGGTGTCGATGCTGATCGGCGCGACCGTGTCCGGTGCGGCCGCGGTCCCGTTGGCCGTGGGACTGGGCGGTTGGTCGGTCTCCATGGCGGTCTGGGCGGCGCCCGCCGCGTTGGCGACTGGGCTGTGGTGGCCGCTCGCCCGCAGGTTCCGCCGCACGACGGAGGAACGTTCGGCAGGTTCGCGGCTGCCGTGGCGCAACCGGTTCGCGCTGCTGGCGACGCTGTACATGGCGATGAGCTCCAGCCAGTTCTACGGCTGGCTCACCTGGCTCTCGCCGTACTACGAGGCCCTCGGCTGGACGAACCAGCGGGCCGCGCTGCTGCAGGCACTGTGGACCATCGTGCAGCTCCCGGTCGCGTTCGTGGTGTCCGCGCTCGCCGAACGACGGCGCCGCTGGGTGTTCTGGGTGTCTTCGACGCTGATCTGCGGGCTGGTCGGCCTCGTCGGCGCGCT
Source organism: Actinospineispora spinosispora DSM 44797 (assembly GCF_000429025.1). Lineage (GTDB taxonomy): Bacteria > Actinomycetota > Actinomycetes > Mycobacteriales > Pseudonocardiaceae > Pseudonocardia > Pseudonocardia spinosispora. Next base: position 452,504 of record NZ_KE386835.1, on the reverse strand, counting down.
GGTGTTCCCGCAACCGCCGATCATCGGCGCGTGGGGTTGGGTCGTGCTCAACGGCATCGGCGCCGGTGCCAGCTTCGCACTGGGCCTGTCGATCATCTCCTGGCGGAGCCGGGACGCGGCGAGCGCCGGTGCGGTGACCGGGCTGGCGCTCGGCATCGGCTATCTGACGGCGGCCGCGGCGCCGCTGGTGATGGGCCTGCTGCTCGACCTGACCGGCGGTTTCAAGGTGCCGTTGGGTCTGCTGGTCGCGGCGGCCCTGCTGCAGCTGCTGGCCACGGTGCTGATCGGCAACCCGCCCCGCTCGGTCCCAGACGAACCAGCGGCGCCGCCCTGCTGCTAGCTGTGCGTCCGGCGCATCTCCGATGACTTCGCACACCGTGGTGTCGCGTCGCACACGTCCGGACATGTGCGACGCGACACGACGGTGTGCGAAGTGCGCCTGCCGGCGTCAGCCCGCCGCGGTGTGCGTGGCCGCGGCCCAGGCTTCGAGCGTGGCGCGGGCCGCGCCGCTGTCCACCGCTCGGGACGCGACCGCGAGCGCCGCCCGGAAGCGCTCCAAGAGCGGCTGCTGGAACCGGGTGGGTTCAGCGGACAGCTCGGCCGCGACGATCCCGGCCGCCGCGTTCAACAGCACGACGTCCCGCACCGCGCCGCTGTCGCCGTCCAGGACCGTGCGCGCCACCGCCGCGTTGTACTCGGGCCCCTCGCCCAGGAGAGCCTCGATCGGGACCAGGCCGATACCGAGGTCGCGCGGATCGAGATCGTGTTCCCTGATCGCGCCCTGGCTGACCTCCCACAGGTGGCTGTGTCCCGTGGTGGTGAGCTTGTCGATGCCGTCGTCGCCCCGGAAGACCAGCGCGGTCGCGCCCCGGGTCTGGAACACACCGGCGATGAGCGGCGCCCGGTCGGCATTGGCAACACCCACGGCCGACGCCTCCGGACGTGCCGGGTTGCACAGCGGCCCGATCACGTTGAACAGGGTGGACACGCCCATCTCCCGGCGAATACCGCTGACGTGGCGGAACCCGGGATGCAGCAGCCCGGCGTTGGCGAAGGTGATGCCGACGGTGTGGAACACCTCGGCAGCCTGCGCCGCACTGAGATCGGTGCGGACACCGAGCGCGGAAAGGAAGTCCGAGGCGCCGGAGGAGGAGCTGGCCTTGCGGTTGCCGTGCTTGACGACCGGCACACCGGTCGCCGCCGCGACGATCGAGGCGACCGAGGAGATGTTGAGCACCGCGCCGTACGGGTCACCGCCGGTACCGACGATGTCCAGTACCGAGGACGGTACGTCCAGCCGCTCGGCGGCACTCAGCACGGCGTCGCGGAACCCGACGATCTCGTCGACCGTCTCGCCCTTGACCCGCAGGCCCATCAGGAACGCCGCGATCTGCGCCGGCGTCGCGTCACCCGCGATGATCTGCCCCATCGCCCAGGTGGACCACTGGATGGACAGATGCGAGCCGGTCGCCAGCGTCTCGAGAACGCGGGGCCAGCTGATCTCGGAAGCCACTCCTCAGAGCTCTTCGGCCCGCTCCACGACCTTCAGCCAGGCGTCCCACCACAGCGTGCGCAGGTGCTCCGCGCGCGTGTACTCGCGTTCGATCATGCGACCGGCGACGAGTGCGACCGAGGGGGTGATGTCGGTGTGCAAGCGCGCGACGATGTCGCGGACCCGGTCCTGCGCCACACAGGCGTCCTGGTGGTCGCCCAGCACCTCCTGCAGCCCGGCGGTCGCCGACAGCAGCCTGCGCACCGGACGGCCGAGCGCCGGTTCGGCCAGCTCACCGGTGTAGCGCAGCCGCTTGCCCTTGATCCGCAGCGCGTGCAGCACCGCGTCCGGCGGGTTCTCGCCCGCCTTACGGACCGCCTTGGCCAGCGACCGGTACTCGGCGCGCACCAACTCGACCAGCTCCGGACGGTTCTCGGTGGCCGACCGGCTGGGCAGCGGCAGGCGGATCGCATCCGCGAGCTGCTCCAGCAACGTCGTGTAGCGGGGTGCGTTGAGCGCCGTGAGCATGTCGCGGCGGGCGAGCATGTACTCCTCGTCCAACGCGCCGATCAGCGTCTCGGCCGCCGCGGGATCGTCGCCGGGCAGATCGGCGGCCAAACCACGCAGCCGGGGCAGAAGTACGTCCAGGTCACGCACCGGACCGAGGGACCGGCCCAGCCACCCCAGCTCGGCGCGCAGCCCGTCGGACCACTCGGCATCCAGCAGCGGACGCGCGGCCTTCAGCGCGGCACGCATGCGACGCACCGAGACACGCATCTGGTGCACGTCCTCGACGTCGGCGCCGATGCGGGCCCCGGGGTCGTGGGACAGCAGAGCGCGCAGCCGGGTGTCCAGCGCGACCCTGACGTGATGCACGGGGGAGTCGGAGGGCGCCGCGGTGAGCGGCTCGGGCAGCCGCAGCAGGGCGTCCAGCGACGTTGCGCGATGACCGAGGCGCGAGGTGCGCAGCGGGATCGGCGGGATGCGGGTCGGTGACATCACCGTTCCAGAGTAGGAGGGATGAAGAATCAGTCGTTGGCGTGCAGCGTCGCGTTGAGCTCGACGGTCTGCCCGGCGCGTGGACGGACCTCGACCGCGCCGGTCAGCGAGTTGCGCAGGTACAGCAGACCGGACTCACCGGACAACTCCGAGGCCTTGACCGCCGAACCATCCGGAAGAGTGATCTTGGTGCCGGCGGTGACGTACAGACCGGCCTCGACGACGCAGTCGTCGCCGAGGGAGATGCCGACACCGGCGTTTGCGCCGATCAGGCAGCGGTCGCCGACCGAGATGACCTCTTTGCCGCCGCCGGACAACGTGCCCATGATCGATGCGCCGCCGCCGACGTCCGAGCCGTCACCGACCACGACCCCGGCGGAGATCCGCCCCTCGACCATCGAATGGCCGACGGTGCCGGCGTTGAAGTTGACGAAGCCCTCGTGCATGACCGTCGTACCCGACGCCAGGTGCGCGCCCAGCCGCACGCGGTCGGCGTCAGCGATCCGCACGCCGGACGGCACGACGTAGTCGACCATCCTCGGGAACTTGTCGACGCTGTAGACGGTGACCGGACCACGGGCTCGCAACGCGGCCCTGACCAGCTCGAAGCCGGCGACGGCGCACGGCCCGTGGTTCGTCCACACGACGTTGGCGAGCAGGCCGAACTGGCCGTCCAGGTTGACCGTGTGCGGTTGCACGATGCGGTGGCTCAGCAGGTGCAGCCGCAGGTAGACGTCCTGGGCGTCGGCGGGCGGCTGGGCGAGCGAGTCGATCGAGGTGCGTGCCTCGACCAGCTCGACGTCCCTGGCCTCGTCCCGGCCGAGCAGCGCCCGCAGGGCGGCCGGGAGCTCCGGCGCGGGGCCGTCGCCCAGTTCCGGATTCGGGTACCAGGTGTCCAGGACGGTGCCGTCCGAGGCCAGTGTGGCGATACCGGCGCCGTGCGCGCCTTCCGTGAGATGCACGGAAGGCACGCTATCTCAGCGACGTCGGCGCGCGGTCGACCGGTCAGCTCTGTGAGCTGGCCAACTCCGCTTTGACCTCGGCGAACGACGGGTTGGTCGCGGTCCGTCCGCTCGGGTACAGCAGCGTCGGGACGGTCTGGTTGCCGCCGTTGACCTTCTCGACGAAGTCGGCGGCCTCGGCGTCGCGCTCGATGTTGATCTCCCGGTAGGTGATGCCCGCCTCGTCCAGCTGAAGCTTGAGCCTGCGGCAGTAGCCGCACCAGGTGGTCGAGTACATCGTCAGTTCGCTCATACAACCTCCAACGTCGGAGCCCGCGCGGAGCTTCCCGAACGCGAGCGGAGCCACAACCTGCCGCTACTGAGCCTTCCAGTCCGCGTTCGCGCCGCAGATCACCAGGCAGGGCATCCCGCCCGGGACCTGTCCGGCCAGCCAGGCGGCCAGCGGCGCGGCGGCCGCTGGCTCGACCGCGATGCGGAGCTCCTCCCACAGCCGGTCCCGCGCCGACAGCAGCTGCTCGTCGCTGACCAGCAGCGACTCCACGTCGTGGCCGCGCAGAACGGCCAGCGGCAACTCACCGATCCGGCTGGCGCCCAAGGCCGACGCGGCGATCGAGTCGACCGGGGAGTCGACCGGGGTGCCGGCGGCCAGCCCGTCGTGCACGGCGCGGCAGTTCGTGGGCTCGACCGTGACCGTCGTGCGGTCGCCGATCGCCAGCGCGGTGCCGGCGGCCAACCCACCGCCACCTGCCGCGACCACGACCGAGTCGACCTCGGGGGCGTCCTCGACGATCTCGACGCCCAGGGTGCCCTGGCCCGCGACCACGGCCGCGTCGTCGTAGGGGTGGACGAACCGGTGCCCGGGCTGGGCGGCGAACTCCGAGGCGGCCTCGGCGGCTTCGGCGACGGTGCTGCCGTGGCGGATCAGCCGGGCGCCGGCCGCCTCGATGTACCGGGCCTTCATCGCGGGCACCGACTCGGGGACGAAGACCGTCGCGGCCATGTCCAGCAGCGCGGCCGCGGTGGCGACACCGAGGCCGTGGTTGCCACCGGACGCGGCCACCACGTGATCGGTGGGCGAGCCGGTGAGCAGGCCGTTCAGGGCGCCGCGCAGCTTGAACGAACCACTGCGCTGGAGGTACTCGAGCTTGAGCACGAGTGCGCGGCCGTCGATCTCGGTGTGCATCACAGGTGTCCGTCGTGCGTAGCGCCCGATTCGCTGGGCTGCGGCGTGGACGTCGGTTGATGTCAGTACCGGAGCGACAGTGGTCATGAACTCCATGATGGTCCGCGTCAGCAATAACCAAAAGCGAGTACATTTGACCAGCCATTAGCAGTGCTTAATGCTGGACGCATGGAGCTGGATGCCGCCAGGCTGCGCGTTCTCGTCGAGGTCGCGCACGCCGGTTCGATCGCGGAGGCGGCCCGGCGGCTGAGCTTCACCCCGTCCGCGCTGTCCCAGCAGATCGCCAAGCTGGAGAAGGAGCTCGACACCCGGTTGCTGGAGCGCCGGGCGACCGGGGTCCGGCCCACGCCGGTCGGCGCGATCCTCGTCGAGCACGGCGAGCGGGTGCTCGGCGAGCTGCGCGCTGCCGACGCCGCCGTGCGCGCGGCCAGGGAGGACCTTCCGCAGCGGCTCGCGCTCGGTGCGTTCGCCACAGCGGGCAAGGTCCTGGTGCCCGCCGCGCTGGCCGCACTCGAACAGCGCTACCCGCGCGCCGAGCTGTCGCTGCTGGACCTCGAACCGCCGGACGGATACGGCCTGGTGACATCGGGCGACCTCGACGCACTGATCACCCACCGCTATCCGGGGGTGGCGCCGGTACCGCACCCCGGCCTGGACCGGTCGCTGCTGCTCGGCGATCCGCTGCGGGTCGCCCTGCCCGCCGGCCATCGGTTGCGTGACGCCGGGGAGATCGACCTGGCGCGGCTGCAGACCGACAGCTGGATCTCCGGTGCCGTCGGAGTGGCCAGCCGTACCGCGCTACGGACGTTGACCAGGGCGCTGTCGATCGAACCGAGGGTCGCCTACGAGACCGCCGACTACCACGTGACGTTGGCGCTGGTCGGCGCCGGACTGGGTGTTGCGCTGGTGCCGGCGAGCATGCTGGGTGACGTCGATCTCCGGCGCGTCTCGATCCACCGGTTGCGTGGCCGCACCCCGGTGCGCGAGGTCAGCATCGTGCACCGGCGCCGCCCGCCCGCGCTCGTCCAGGAGCTCGTGTCGCTGCTGCGCGCCTCGGCGGACGACGTGAGCCGGGCCGCCGAACGGCTGTAGGACCGCCTTTCTGAGAAATTATTATATTACGTATGTCACTGCTGTCACTCTCGCTACAGTTGCTGACGTTCGGGCGCCCCGACGAATCCGTTCGAAGAACGAACCGGTACGAGGGGAAGAACATGGCTGAAGAATTTGCCGCGCCGTGGTGGGGGCTGACGAAGTTCTGTGATCCTCTGCGGATTCCACAGGCGATCAAAGTGCACTCATGGGGGAATCAGGATGACCTCGTCATCAGGATGGTGCGCCAAGAGGTGAAATTGCATTCGCAGTTGCCGTCGAGTGCGGTCTGGGCTTACGAGGGGCAATTTCCCGGGCCGACGATCGACGTGAGATCCGGCGAGCGCCTGCGTGTGCGCTGGACCAACGACATCGAGGGAACGGTCCCGCTCGTCGGAGTGAAGGGGCCGCTGGACAGCGGCCCGACGAGCCGCCCGGGGCAAGAGCGTGACAAAGCCGGTTACGAGGTCATCGAGGCGCTGCCGAAGCTCCCCGGCTGGACCGTGACCCATCTGCACGGGGCGCATACCAATGGCGGCAACGACGGTTGGGCGCACAACGCGGGCTTGCGGGGCAGCTCGCAGCTGGTCGAGTATCCGAATCACCAGCGTTCGATGGCGCTCTGGTACCACGACCATGCGATGGCGGTCACCCGGTTCAACGTGCTTGCCGGGCTGGCGGGCATGTACCTGGTGCGGGACGACGAGGAGGAAGCACTCGACCTGCCGAGTGGCGACTACGAGATCCCGCTGGTGCTGTGCGACCGCAACCTCGACACGGATCCGACGACCGGTGCACTCACCGGACGACTTCTGTTCAAGGTTCCGATCGCTCCGCCGATCACAGCGGGCGATCCAGAGGTGCTGATCCCATTCGATGGACCGTTCAACCTCGTCAACGGCTGCATCTGGCCCTATCTGGAGGTAGAGCCACGCTGGTATCGGTTCCGCCTGCTCAACGCATCGAACTCGCGGATCTACCGGCTGAGGCTCGTCGGCGACGCCGGCGCGCCAGCGAAGGATGCAGCATGGCTGATCGGTACGGACGGCGGCCTGCTCCCGGCGCCGGTGCCGTTGTCCGACGATGGGCTGTTGGTCGCCCCGGCCGAGCGATTCGATCTGCTGATCGACTTCAGTGGTTTCCAAGGGCAGGCTCTGCGGCTCACGAACGCGGATGCCGGCGACGTCGAGCCCGACCTCATGCAGTTCCGGGTAACTCAGGAGGAGGTGCACGACCGTTTCGAGCTGCCCGAGACGATCTCGGCTTCGTACACCTCATTGGCCTCCGGTACGGCTCTGCCGTCCGATCACGACGAGGTGTGGGTCGCGCTGCTGGAGAACAGGATCGGCCACCCGGAGATGTGGGATCTCGCGGAGGTGCCGGCGCATGAGCGAGTCCCTGAGGGGCCCGGGATCATCCAGGTCGAGGACTCGAACATGACACCACCGATGGTGCGCACCTTTCGCATGATCGGCAGGATGTTCGACGACACGGTCGGAGTGCGTATCGATCATGGCCGGTGGGCGGTGTGGAACATCGTTCACGTCGGCGCAAACGTGACTCATCCGATCCACATTCATCTGACCGAATTCCAGATTCTTCATCGCCGAACCATTAAGTCGTACTTCGATGTGGCGGCCGAGCGGACGACCAAGCCGGTGACGGTGGTGAACGAGGTTCCGCTGGAGAAGTACGAAGCGGGGTGGAAGGACACGATCATCGTCAATCCCGGACAGTGGGTGAGCGTCGCTGGCCAATTCGAAGGTGGAACCGGCGAGTTCATGTTTCACTGCCATATTCTCGACCATGAGGACGAGGGAATGATGCGACCGTTTGTCGTGCGGCCGCGCGAGGTTACCGATCTCGATCCGATGGGGCACATGATGTAGTCACTCAGCTGTGCAGCCGGGCGCCCTTGACCGCCTTGTCGACGGCGTTGCGGGGGCCGTGCAGTGCGATGCCGACCAGGTCGAGCTGGTCCGTCGGCACCGCGCGCACGGCCGCCCGGTTGTCGCGGTCGTTACCGGTGCTGAACAGGTCCGAGGTGAACACCGACATCAGGTAGCCACGCTGCAACCACCGGCCGTGTGCCGAGGTCAGCGTCTCTTTGCCGCCCTCGAACACGAGCACGGGCTGACGGAACATCGGCAGGTAGAGGGTGTTGTCCGCGTCCTCGTACGGCTCGCCGATCAGCTCGGGGTTCTTCGCCGCGATGCCGCTGACCAGGAACGCGGTCACGTTCAGGCGCTGCCAGGTCGCCAGGTCGTCGCGCAGCAGGACGGCGATCTTCGTATCGAAGCGGATGGGTTGTTCGTCGGTCATGCCCTCACGATGCTCCGCGAGGAGCGCCCGGTCTTGTACGTTCTTTGCTTGTAGACGGAGCGGAGCGGGTGAGCGCGTGGCGTCCGGACGTGCCGGGTGTCGCGGAGGTGTTCCACGCCCGTTTCATCGACCACGCCTACCCGCTGCACACCCACGACGCCTGGTCGCTGCTGATCATCGACGACGGTGCGGTCCGCTACGACCTCGATCGCCACGAGCACGGGGCGCTGACCTCGCTGGTGACCCTCCTGCCGCCGCACGTGGTGCACGACGGACGGGCCGCGACACCTGCCGGGTTCCGCAAGCGCGTGCTGTACCTGGAGTCGGACGTGCTCGGCGAGCACCTGATCGGTCGTGCCGTCGACCGGCCGGGCTGGAGCGATCCGGTGCTGCGGCAGCGCATCCACCAGCTGCACCTGGTGCTGGCCCAGCCGGGGGAGGACTTCCAGGCGCAGGCCAGGCTGGCGTTGATCCGCGAACGGCTCGGTCAGCAGCTGCGCGGCCAGGTTCCCGACTGGCGGCCGCCGCACCGCGACCCCGGGCTCGCCGAGCGGCTGAGGCAGCTCCTCGACGAACGGGTCACGACCGGCCTGACGCTCGACGAGGCCGCCGCCGCGCTGCACAGCCATCCCACTCACCTGGTCAGAGCGTTCACGAAGGCGCACGGAGTCCCGCCGCACCGCTACCTGACCGGCAGACGGATCGACCTCGCGCGCAGACTCCTGCTGGACGGAAGACGCCCCGTCGAGGTCGCCACGGCGTCGGGTTTCTACGACCAGGCCCACCTGACCCGCCACTTCAAGTCGATGCTCGGCACGACCCCGGCCCTGTTCGCCACCCGCTCCCCCCGATGACACGAATGTGGCTTTAGGGACGTTGAGCGTCCCTAAAGCCACATTCGTGCCGTCCGGGGCGCGCCCGGGTGGCGGGTGGTCGGTGGTTCGGGGGAGGGCTTGAGAGGATGGGGGCATGTCGGCCTCCGTTGTGTCCCTGTCCCAGCACACGCCGGAACTGGACGACGAGCAGCAGGCCGCCGTGAATGCGCCGCGCGGGCCGGTGTGCGTGCTCGCCGGAGCGGGGACCGGCAAGACCAGGACCATCACCCGGCGCATCGCGCACCTCGTCGACGACGGACACGTCGCGCCAGGTCAGGTGCTTGCGGTCACCTTCACCGCACGCGCCGCCGGTGAGCTGCGCACCCGGCTGAGGGCACTCGGTGTCGGCGGTGTCCAGGCCCGCACGTTCCACGCCGCCGCGCTGCGCCAGCTGCGCTACTTCTGGCCCCGGGTGATCAGCCAGGACCCGTGGCAGCTCATCGAGGGCAAGCTGCGGGTCGTCGGACAGGCGGCGCACCGGGTCGGCGCGGACACCAACTCCGAGTCGCTGCGAGACCTGGCGGGTGAGATCGAGTGGGCGAAGGCCAGCCTGATCACCCCGGAGCGCTACCCGGCCGAGGTCGCCAGGGTCCGCAGGGACGTTCCGACGGACGCCACGCTGGTGGCCAAGGTGTTCGCCGGCTACGAGGCGCTCAAGACCAGCCAGCAACTGCTCGACTTCGACGACCTGCTGCTGCAGACCGCAGCGGTGCTGGAGGCCCGCGAGGACGTGGCGCGGGAGTTCCACGAGCGGTACCGCTGCTTCGTGGTCGACGAGTACCAGGACGTCACCCCGCTGCAGCAGCGTCTGCTCGACGCGTGGCTCGGCGAGCGCGACGACCTGACCGTCGTGGGTGACGCGAACCAGACGATCTACACGTTCGCCGGCGCCACCCCGCGCTATCTGCTCGACTTCGCCCGCCGGTTCCCGGAGGCGACCGTCGTCCGGTTGCAGCGCGACTACCGTTCGACGCCGCAGGTGGTCTCCGCGGCGAACACGGTCATCGCCGCCGCGCGCGGCCAGGCCGCGGGCACGCGGCTGCGGCTGATCGGCCAGCAGCCCTCGGGACCCGAGCCGACGTTCGCCGAGTACGACGACGAGAGCGCCGAGGCCGCCGCCGTCGCCGCGAAGATCAAACGGATGATCACCGACGGCATCCCGGCCAGCGAGATCGCGGTGCTGTTCCGGGTGAACGCCCAGTCCGAGGTGTACGAACGCGCACTCGACGAGGTGGGTGTGCCGTTCCAGGTGCGCGGGGGCGAGCGCTTCTTCGCGCGACCCGAGGTGCGGCAGGCCATGCTCGCGCTGCGTTCGGCGGCCCAGTCCCCTGAGCAGCTGCCGCCGGACGCGGTGACCCTGCGAGACCAGGTCCGCGCGGTGCTCGTGCCGCTCGGCCTGACCGATGAGCCAGCGGCGGGTACCGCGGGGCGCCAGCGCTGGGAGTCGCTGCGCGGCCTGGTCGGGCTCGCCGAGGAGATGGCGCAGGTCCACCCGGAGACCGACCTCGGGCGGTTCTCCGCCGAGCTGACCAGCAGAGCGGACGCCTCGCACCCGCCGACCGTGCAGGGCGTCACCCTGGCGTCGCTGCACGCGGCGAAGGGGCTGGAGTGGGACGCCGTGTTCCTCGTCGGCCTCGCCGACGGCACGCTGCCGATCCAGCACGCCGACGGCGACGAGGCCAAGATCGAGGAGGAGCGCAGGCTGCTCTACGTCGGGGTGACCAGAGCGCGCCGGCACCTGTCGATGTCCTGGGCGCTCGCCCGGTCGAACGGTGGACGCCGTCGGCGGCGCAGCCGGTTCCTCTACGGGCTGATCCCTGAAGGCCACCCCACCGCGCGCGTCGCGTCCGGAAAGGGCGGCGCCAAGCCGAGATGCCGAGTGTGTGGTACATCACTCTCCGGCGCTGAGGCGTTGAGTCTGCGCCGGTGCCCGGACTGTCCGTCCGATGTGGACATCGACCTGCTCGACCGGCTCAAGAGCTGGCGCAGCGCAGCGGCCAAGAAACAGCAGGTCCCGCTCTATGTGGTGTTCACCGACGCGACCCTCACCGCGATCGCCGAACACCGCCCGTGCGACAACGCGGGGCTCGTCTCGATCCCCGGAATCGGCGCCGCGAAACTGGAGCGCTACGGCCCGGATGTGCTCTCGCTGGTGGTCTCGGACGACGTCTGAGGGCGTCCGGGAGAACTTTTTCCCCAGAAAGCCCGAAACTCGGTTGCTTGCACGACACAGGTACTTCTAAGGTCGATCTCGACAGTTCCCGACGCCCTCTGGGCGTCGACGTGATTCGGGAGGGGGTAGCCGCAGTGATGACGAATCTCCTGCACGGCGCCTACAGGCTCCCGGTCATCGAAGGTCCCTCCGTCAGCGGTCCCGGCAACGGCACCGGTGTGAGCGGCGCGGCTTTCAGCGCCACCGGTCTGTTCGCGGCACTGCCGAAGCTGCGCAACCCGCGCATGTCCGCGGCTGCCGACCCGCGCCAGTTGACCCACATCAAGGCTGAGAAGCCGCCATACGTGTCCGCTCCGGAGCGATGCCCTTGACCTGCTCAAGGCGCTCTACCTCGGTTCAACCGAAGGCCGCGGACCCGTACTGGGACCGCGGCCTTTTTGTTTTGCCAGGTCACAAGAACACAAGTTTCCCCGAAGTTTCACCGCACAACGCAGAAGGAGGAGTCGTCGTGCTAGTGCGGAACGTTCCGTTGGACGGCGGAGCGCTGAGAGAGAACCAGCCGTCGGCAACTGACGGAGACCCCGTCGCCGGCCTGGGTGGATTGCTGGACGCCGCACCCGGCGTCGATCTGTCACTGCCCTGTAGGGAAGCCGAGGACGCGGACCTGTGGTTCGCCGACACCCCGGCCGAGCTCGAGCGGGCCAAGAGCCTGTGCGCGGGGTGCCCGTTCAAGGTCGAGTGCCTGGACGGTGCCCTGAGCAGGGGCGAGCCCTGGGGTGTCTGGGGTGGCGAGATCATCCAGCGGGGCAGTGTCATCGCTCGGAAGAGGCCACGGGGCCGGCCGAGCAAGGCCGCGCTGGCACGGGACAGGGCGCTGGCGGCAGCCGGCGCGCCGCTGTAGAGCACAGCGGCCAGGAAAGGAGTTCTCCGATGAAGACAACCGATTTCGTCATGCAGTCAGAGGTACAGAGCCAGGTCTGCACGACCGGCAAGCCGACGGGAGTCCGTGAGATGTTGCTGTACGAAGCCCTGGCCAGAGTGCGAATGCGCGAGGCCGAGGAGACAGCCCGCCGCGACCGGATGGCAAGGAATCTGGTCGCGGTGCGCCGGTGGACGTGGCTGGCCCGGTACGCAACCCAGCGTGCCGAGCGGCTGTCTCGTTAGGCTGGATTGCTTTGGCCTGTTTCGCGCGCGGTATTTTTCTGTGACCACCCCGGCTCGCGTAAACGCTCGCTGGGGTGCTCCCAGAAAAGAAGGCTCGAGGGCTCGCCCGGGCGCGCGCTTGGGGGAACCCCAAGTGCAGCCCTGGCAGCTGGGTGGGTGGTTGCGGACATTCACTGCCCGGCCTTCGCCGGAACTCCTTCGGAGACTCGCGGAGCCGGCTTTACAGATGCAGGTACATCCGCAGCTGGTTAAGGACCCGTGAGTGTTTTGGGCTGCCCTGGCAGCCCAAAACACTCACGGCTCCTCGTTGCCTGCGCGGGTGTGCGTCGTGGGTTGCGCATCACGCCCGCAGCCCCCAGCTTGCACCGGGAATGTGGCGAGGCACGGTGCATGGTGGCCCCGCGCAGGTGCCCGGAGGGGTTCCGCCGAAGGCGGGTAGTGCATGAGTGGCGGCTCCCAGGCCGGGGCACGAAGCGCGCGCGTCGCCGAAGGCGACATTTTTCCGAGTGGGCCCCCGAAGGGGGTCCGCGAGGAAAAACCCCAGGCAGCGAGCCGTTAGGCGAGCCGCCTGGATCGTTCCCGGTCGGCCCGAAGGGCCTTCCGGGAACGATGGCGCGCGAGTACAGGCCTAGGATTCAGTGATGGTCGGCTGCCAGCGGCCGACGATGCCGCGCAGCGGGACTTCCGCGCCGAGCTGGCACATGACTGCCAGCGTGCCGAACGTGACCCGGTGGACCAGTAGGTGCTGCGGCGGCAGGTTCAGTGCACGGCCGGTCTTGAAGTCGGGGCTGCGCAGGTCACCGACACGTTCGGCCTGGCCCTGCAGCCAGCCCCGGCTGAACTTGAAGCTGTCGGTCAGCAGTGGCTCCGCGAACGGAGCCAGGTAGGCGAGCACGTCATCGGGGTCCAGGCGCATGCCCTCGCGGACGAAACCTTCGGTGCGCAGCAGTTCCATCAGCTCGGTCGACTCGCCGCGCAGCGCCATCCTGGTCATCCGCTGCAGCACGATCGGCGAGCCTTCGGGCAGCCGGGCGACCGCACCGAAGTCGATGACCGCGAGCCTGCCGTCCGGCATGAGCTGGAAGTTGCCGGGGTGCGGGTCGGCGTGCAGCAGACCCGCGCGGGGCGGCGACGCGTAGTGGAACTCCGACAGCAACCGGCCCGCCGAGTTCCTGGTTTCCTGGTCACCGTCACGGATGATCACGGACAGCGGGGTACCGGTGATCCATTCGCTGACCACGGTCTTCGGCGCGGACGCGATGACCCTGGGCACCCGGATCTCCGGGTCGTCCGCGAACGCCTTGGCGAACGCGCGCTGGTTGTCGGCCTCGTCGCGGTAGTCGAGCTCCTCCGCCATCCGGTCGCGCAGCTCCGCGATCAGCGGCTTGATCTCCATCCCGGGTACGAGCGGCTGCAGCAGCCGGCTGAACCGTCCCAGCTGGCGCAGATCGGCCAGCAGCGCCTCGTCCGCGCCCGGGTACTGGACCTTGACCGCGACATCGCGGCCGTCGTGCCACACCGCGCGGTGGACCTGTCCGATGCTCGCGGACGCGGCGGGCTCGTCGTCGAAGTCGGCGAACCGCTCGCGCCAGCCCCGGCCGAGCTGCTCGGACAGGACCCGGTGGACGTCGGTGGCCGGCATCGGCGGGGCCGAGCTCTGCAGCTTGGTCAGTGCCTCGCGGTAGGGCCCGGCCAGTTCGTCGGGTACCGCCGCCTCGAAGATGCTCAGCGCCTGGCCGAACTTCATCGCGCCGCCCTTGAGCTCGCCGAGCACGGTGAACAACTGCTCGGCGCTGCGGGCGGACATCGTGGCGGAGATTTGCTCGCCGTCTCCGCCGATCAAGCGCCGGCCCCATCCGGCTGCCGCGCGTCCGGCGGCTCCGAGTGGCAGGCTGGCCAGCTTGGCGGTGCGTTGCACACCGCTACGGGGGATCTCGCTCACGCCCATGATTGTCTACCTCTCAGCCGCGGTCACGCACGTTGCGGGTGTCCCGACGGGTTGGTCTTCGCCGAGAAGTCGCCCCCCATCGCTGGTCGAACCGTCGCTGTCCCCTTTCGTGTGACCTGCGCCGCACCCGCAGCGCGGATGGGGCTCCCACGCGCGCCGGCGGATGTCTCCGCGCCGCATGTCGAGCTCGAGGACGGCGTCGAGAACCGGTGGGGGCTCGCTCGCGGACACCGTCGAGTCCAGTGCGAGCAGTGCCTGTTCGACCGCCAGCGCCGCCGTCGCGGCTATGGTCGCGGGGCTGCCCGAGCCCGACCGGTCGACCAGCGTCGCCGCCACCGACGGCCAGGCGGCGTCCCGGGCGGAGTGCTGCAGGTCCAGGCAGCGCAGGCACGCGGTCCGGCCCGGCAGGACCAGCGGCCCGACGAGCCCGAGCCCGTCGGACGCCCGGACGACCAGCTGGGTGACCCCGTCGGCGAGCAGATCCTGGTGCCGCGCCGGGCGGGGCCGCAGGAGGTCGGTGAACACGACCAGGTCGGGCCGGGTCGGCGACGGCTCGGTGTGCACGACCGTGCGCGGCGCGACCCTGCCGATCGCCTCGGCCGTCGCCTCGCCGCGCGGGAGGCCCAGCTCCGAGATCGAGAGCGTGCCCAGGTCCTCGACCGACACAGCACCGCGTGTGCGCAGCTCGAGTGTGCCCACCCCATCGACGGCGAGCCCGACGGCCACCGGCGCGAACAGCGGACCCGACCCTTCGACCACCACGCGGGCGGCGCGGCGTGCGATGACCAGCCGCCGCGCCAGGTCCGCGTCGAGCAGCGCACCTTGCCGGAACAGCTCCTGGAGCAGCACCAGTGACTCCTCGGGCGTGCAGCCGTCCGCGACCGCGCGCTGGACCAGGTCGAACGGTGTCACGGGTTCGCCCGGTGTCAGCGATCGCACGAACCGCAGCAGCTCGGGGCTCAGCCCGGCCGCCTCGACGCCCTGGTGCTGTCCCAGGCCGAACTGCACGGCGTCGGAGGCCCGCTGCAGCAGCGGATGGTGCGGCCGAAGGACTACCGAACTCGGCAGCACCGTCCCGGCGTCAGTTGCCATCCGCCGATGGTCCCAGCGACGCTCCTGCCCCACGTCCGTTCCGCCGAAGCCGTGTGCACTAGCGAACGCACACCGCGCACCTCGCTGCCACACTGCGCCATGTGCACAGTGCGCGGCGTGACGGGGAGGTGCGCGGTGTCGGCGGAGGTTACTTCTCGGCCGGCGGGTCCTCGTCCTTCGACTCGGGCTCGGCGAGCTTGTCCTCGCTGGGGGTCTGCTTGCCGGCGGCCTTCTCGGCGGCCTCGGCACGGGCGATCTCGGCGATCGGGTCGGTGTCGTCGCTGATCAGCGTGCTGGCGAGGTAGTCCTCGGGGCTGTCCAGATCCTCTTCGGTGGGCAGGAAGTCCCAGTGCGACCAGATCTCGTCGCGCCTCTCCTGGCCGCGCTCCTCGGTGATCCGCCGCCACAGGTGCGCCGCGGACTGCAGCTGACGCGGACGCAGCTCCAGCCCGACCAGCGTGGCGAAGGTCTGTTCGGCCGGCCCGCCCGAGGCGCGACGGCGGCGCAGCGTCTCGCGCAATGCCTCCGCACCGGGCAGCCGATCGCCCAGCGCGTCGCTGACCACGACGTCCACCCAGCCTTCGATCAGCGCGAGCAGCGCTTCGAGCTTGCCGAGCGCGGTGAACTGCTCCTGCGTCTTCGGCGGCTCGAACAACCCGGACTGCATCGCGCCCTCGATCGACTGCGGGTCGTTCGGGTCGATCTGCCTGGCGATCTCCTCGATGCGCGAGGTGTCGACCTTGATGCCCCGCGCGTACTCCTCGACCGCGCTGACCACCCGGGCGGTCAACCAGGGTGCGTGCGCGAAGAGCCGCAGGTGCGCGGCCTCGCGCGCGGCCAGGAAGACCATCACCTCGCTGGACGGCCGGTCGAGGCCGGTGGTGAACGCCTCCACAGCGGCGGGCAGCAGCGCGGCCGTGCCGGTCGGGCCGAGTGGGATGCCCACGTCGGTCGAGCTGAGCATCTCGGTGCCGAGCTGGGCGAGACCGGCGCCGAGCTGGCTGCCGAACGTCAGGCCGCCCATCTGACCGAGCATCGCCAGCATCGGTCCCGCCGCCTGCTTGGCCTCGTCCGGGAGCCCTTCGAGCCACGCGCCGGAGACCCGCTGGGCCACCGGGTCGCACAGCTTCTGCCAGATCGGCATGCTGGCCTCGACCCAGTCCTTCGGCGACCACACGGTGACCGTGCGGGTGCCGGTGGGGAACGCCGTGACCGGGTCGAGCCACAGCTCGGCGAGCGAGAACGCGTCCTCGACGGCCTTGCGCTGCTCGGCGGTCGGGCGCGAGGACGAGGTGAGCTGCTGCACCGCGATCTGCTTGGCCAGGTCGTAGTTGACCGGGCCGCTCGACGTGCCCGCCTGGCTCAGCATCTGCCCGAGCTGGCTGAACATCTGGCCGAGCTGGCCCATGTCGAAGTTCCCGCCTCCCGGGCCGCCCGGCATCCCGGGCATGGGGAACCCGCCCGGCATGCCGGGGATCCCGCCCATGCCGAAACCGAACGGGTCGGCCGGCCCTTCAGAAGAGCCGCCGCTGCCCGATTCTCGGTCCTTGCGGTCCCGATCCTTGTCTCGGTCCTTATCCCGGTCCGCCGGGCCGAATCCGAACGGCGTGTCGCTCATACCACCACCGTACGCGGCGGTGCCGACGAAACCTCAGGAGATCAGCCGTAGGCTAAACCGGTGAGTCGTCGCACGTTAACCATGATGGTCGGCCTGGTTCTGTTACTGGTGGTCTGCGTCATCGGTGTGACGGTGCCGGTGCCGTTGGTGGCCATGGGCCCCGGGCCGAGCATCGACACGCTGGGTCAGGTCGACGGCAAGTCCGTCGTCTCGCTGAACGGCAGGCAGTCCTATCCGACCACCGGGCACCTCAACATGACCACGGTGACCGTCACCGACGGTCTGACCGCGGTGAACGCCGTCCAGTTCTGGCTGTCCAGCCAGCATCAGGTCATCCCGAGGGCGCTCATCTATCCGCCGGGGCTGACCGAGGCGCAGGTGACCCAGTCGAACAACGAGCAGTTCTCCAGCTCGGAGAACCTCGCGCAGGCCGCCGCGCTCAAGTTCCTGAAGGAGCCGGTCAAGGTGACGGTCAGCGAGCTGACGACCGACGCGCCCGCCGGCACGGTGCTGAAGACCGGGGACCGGCTGATCACGGTCAACGGCCAGACCGTCACGTCGGCTGGTCAGGTCAGGGAGATCCTGGCCAAGACGCGGCCCGGTGACCAGGTCCCGATCACCTACCAGCGTGGCGCGGCACCTCCCGCGAACGGCACGGTGACCGTCGGCCTGCGCCCCGGCTCGCCACCGGAGCGGCCGCAGGGCTTCTTCGGCATCGTCCCGCAGGCCGAACCGCTCGCCCCGTACCAGATCAACGTCGCGCTCGATGACGTCGGCGGCCCGTCAGCAGGCTTGATGTTCACGCTGGCGATCATCGACAAGATGACACCGGACGACCTGACCGGCGGCAAGTTCGTCGCCGGCACCGGCACGATCGACGAGTCGGGCGCGGTCGGCGAGATCAACGGCATCCCGTTCAAGATGATCGGCGCGAAGGAGGCGGGCGCGACGGTCTTCCTGGTGCCCGCCAACAACTGCGCCGAGGCGAAGAGCGCCGTGCCGGACGGCATGCAGCTGATCAAGGTGGCCACGCTGACCGACGCGGTCAACGGCCTCGAGGCGTTGAAGGCGGGCAAGCCGGTACCGGGCTGCTGACGCGACCGATACTGTGCCTCCTGTGGGTGCGACGACGGAACGACTGGCCCGGCACCTCCGGCGCGCGGAGGCGGCCCAGGTGACCTATCCCGACCTGGAGGGCACCCGCCGGGCAGTCCTGCCGGACGGCTACCACCACGTCGAGCGGCGGGTGCGTGTCGGGCACGGGGACGAGGTCTTCCACGATGCGCGCACCACGGTGTTCACCTGGGGCATGCAGCGCCGCGCCGGCCTGACCGTCTTCCCCGCCGACATCCCGCCCAAGCCCGAACACACCGTCCTGGTCGTCACCGGGCTCGGTCCGATCAAGATCGTCGCCCCGTGCCGGATCATCTACACGGTCGACGAGTCGGACCGGACCGGCTTCGGCTACGGGACCCTTCCCGGTCACCCCGAGTCCGGCGAGGAGGCCTTCCTCGTCGAGCGCGACCAGCAGGGTGATGTGTGGGCGGTGGTGCGGGCCTTCTCCCGCCCGGCGACCTGGTACTCCCGCCTCGGCTCCCCGGTGGCCCGCCTGGTCCAGCGCAAGGTCACCAACGACTACCTGCGCGCCTTCGAGTAGCCACCCGTGTTCAGGCGTCGATGTCCAGGGTCCTGAGTAGCGCGTTGACCATGTTGGGGGCCAGGTCGGGGTGCTCCACCAGCTCGTCCGGAGTGTCGCCGGTGCCCTTCAGGCGCAGCAGGCAGCAGTACTGACCCGAGCGCAGCACGCCGACCACCAGGCGGGCGTCGCGGCGGTCGGGATGTTGCTGGGCGACCCGGACGGCGACCTGGTTCAGCTCGTCGGCGTCCACGTCGGCGACCGCCTTGTCCAGCTCCGCCTCCGCCTCGGGCGGGAGTACGACGATCTCCTGCGCGAGCGCGCAGCCGATCACCTCATCGGGCCAAAAAATTCCGGCCAGTGTCTCGGCGAGATCGTCGTCGGTGAGCGGTTCCTGGGCGATCGGGGTCAACCCCTCCGCGGCGGGTAGACGCTCGGCGAGGTCGGGCTCGGCCGCGACCAGCTCAATCGTGGGTACCAGGGCAAACAGCTGAGTGGGCTGGTCCCAGCCGGCCTCGGAGAGGAAGTCCTCGACCTCGCGCGTGGCCGCCGGGAGCCACGCGGACCAATCAGACGGGGTGTTCTCACCGATTTCCATTGGCGACATCCTCCCATCCGCCTCGGGAACTGAAACGACCATCTCTAGAGTTGGGAGGACAACTGACATGTGATCCGTGCCCAACGCGAGGCGATTGGCGCCAACACGGCTGCGCGGCACAGCAGGACAACCGAAACTCTGGAGCGTGCGTTGTGGCGATGTCGCCCCCGACTGGGGCTCCCGCGCTGTCCCGGCGAACTCGATTGCTGCTCATCGTCGGCGGGGTGGTGCTGGTAGCGCTTCTCGCCGGCTCGCGACTGCTCGACTTCTACGTCTATTGGCTGTGGTTCGGGGAGGTGGGTTATCGAGAGGTGCTGAGCACCATCGTGCTCACCCGGATCGCGCAGTTCGTCGTAGTGGCCGCTGTGTTTGCGGGATTGACAGCGGCGACGCTCGCGGTGGCATTCCGATCCCGGCCGGTGTTCGTTCCGGTCAGTGGTCCGGAGGACCCGGTCGCCCGATACCGAACCGTCATCATCCAACGCCTGCGGGTCTTCGCGATCGGCGTTCCGCTGGTCATCGCGATCATCGCCGGCCTCGCGGCTCAGGGTGACTGGCAGACCACGCAGACCTTCCTGCACAGCACCTCGTTCGGTGTCGCCGACCCGGTGTTCGGTGCCGACGTCAGTTTCTACGCGTTCCAGCTGCCGTTCTACCGCTGGGCGCTGAACCTGCTGTTCGTCGCGGTGGCGCTGTGCTTCGTGCTGGCTCTCATCACCCACTACATCTTCGGTGGTATCCGGCTGACCGGCCGGGCCGGCCAGGTCGCGGTGGCCGCGCGGGCCCAGCTCGCGGTGCTCGCCGGGATCTTCGTGCTGCTCAAGGCGGTCGCGTACTGGTTCGACCGCTACGGCCTGCTGCTCCACCCCTCCGGCGACGGACGGGTGTTCGCGGGTGCCAGCTACACGGACCTGAACGCCGTGCTCCCCGCGAAGATCATCTTGTTGTTCATCTCGTTGATCTGTGCCGCCGCGTTCTTCGCCGCCGTGTTCCGCCACAACCTGCAGCTCCCCTCGATCTCGATCGCGCTGCTGGTGCTGTCGAGCGTGCTGGTCGGCGCCGCATGGCCGGCCGTGCTCGAGCAGTTCGTGGTCAAGCCGAACGCGAACGTGCGTGAGGCACTGCCGATCCAGCGCAACATCACGGCGACCCAGCAGGCCTACGGGCTGATCCCGGGCGAGCAGGTCAAGTACGAGCCCTACACGGGCATCTCGACCAAACCGCCCGCCGAGGTCCGGCAGGACTCCGACACGATCCCGAACCTGCGGGTGCTGGACCCGAGCCTGCTGTCCAAGACCTTCACGCAGCTGCAGCAGCGCAAGAACTTCTACGGATTCCCGGAGAAGCTGGACATCGACCGTTACTCGTTCAACGGTCAGACCCAGGACTACATCGTGGGCGCGCGCGAGCTGAATCCGAGTCAGCTCGCCGGTAACCAGACCGACTGGATCAACCAGCACATGGTCTACACCCACGGAAACGGTTTCGTCGCCGCTCCCGCGAACAAGGTGAACTCGCCGCTCGACGAGGGCGGCGGCCAGGGCGGTTATCCGGACTTCATGGTGACCGACACGAGCGGCACCATCGGCCCGATCAAGGCCGATCAGCCTCGCATCTACTACGGCGAGCTGATGGGCAACAACTATTCCATCGTCGGCTCACCGCAGGGTGTTCCGCCGCGTGAATACGATTCCGACACCAGCGCTTCCACCTATACCGGTAAGGGCGGCGTGTCGATCGGCAGCCTGTTCAACCGGTTGGTGTTCTCGTTGTCCTACGGCGAGCGGAACATTCTGTTCAACGGCTCGATCAACGAGGACTCGAAGATTCTGTTCGTCCGTGATCCGAGCAAGCGGGTCGAGCAGGTCGCACCGTGGCTCACCCTGGACGGGGACCCGTACCCGGCTGTGGTGGACGGCAAGATCCAGTGGATCGTCGACGGCTACACCACGCTGGACGACTATCCGTACGCGGAGCAGACCTCGCTCGGGGACGCGACCCAGGACACGCTGCCCGGGGTCCGGCGCCAGCCCGACCGCACGGTCAGCTACCTGCGCAACTCGGTCAAGGCCACCGTGGACGCCTACGACGGCACCGTGACGCTGTACGCCTTCGACGAGAAGGACCCGGTGCTCAAGACGTGGGAGAAGGTGTT
Organism: Actinospineispora spinosispora DSM 44797; assembly: GCF_000429025.1. Lineage (GTDB taxonomy): Bacteria > Actinomycetota > Actinomycetes > Mycobacteriales > Pseudonocardiaceae > Pseudonocardia > Pseudonocardia spinosispora. Next base: position 431,195 of record NZ_KE386835.1, on the reverse strand, counting down.
CCCGGGCACGGTGAAGCCGGCGTCGGAGATCAGCAAGGACCTGCGGGACCACTTCCGGTACCCGGAGGACCAGTTCAAGGTGCAGCGTCAGCTGCTCGCCAAGTACCACGTGGCGGACCCGGGTGAGTTCTTCACCACGACCTCGTTCTGGGACGTCCCGAACGACCCGACCGAGGCGAGTCCGTCGCCGAACACGGCGGAGCCACAGCCGCCGTACTACGTGCTGGCGGGTTTGCCGGGTCAGGAAGGCGCCAGTTTCCAGCTGACCAGCGCGATGGTCGGTCTGCGGAGACAGATCTTGGCGTCCTACATCTCGGTGAGCTCCGATCCGGCGTCCTACGGCAAGATCACCGTGCTGCAGCTGCCGGCTGACACACAGACGAGAGGCCCGCAGCAGGTCCAGCAGCAGCTGGTCTCGTCGCCGACCGTCAGTACCGCGATCAACCTGCTGAAACAGGGGCAGACGCAGACCTCGTACGGCAACCTGCTGACCTTGCCGATCACCGGTGGCGGTCTGTTGTACTTCGAGCCGATCTACATCGAGAGAGCGGGGCAGGCGGAGACGTCCTATCCGCAGCTGGCCCGGGTGCTGATCGCGTACGGCGATCGCATCGGCTTCCAGCCGACGGTGAGTGCCGCGCTCGACGAGGTGTTCGGCGCGGGAGCCACCGCGTCGGCGCCGAAGCCGAACCCGGGTAGTTCGCCGGTGATCGGTGGGACCGGCGGGGCGGCGTCCGCGGGGATGCAGGCGGCGGTCTCGGACATCAACAACGCGCTGAGCAAGCTGCGCGCCGCTCAGCAGTCCGGTGACTTCCAGGGTCAGGGCACGGCGCTGTCGGACCTGGACAAGGCGGTCAAGGAGTTCAACCAGGCCAGCTCGAGCCAGCCGGCCGCTCCGGCCGCCGGTCAGCCCGCACCCGCGCAGCCCGCCCCGGCCGCGCCGGCTGCTCCGGCGCCGGTCCCGGGGAGCTGATCGGACAGGTGACCCACCCCGCGTTGCCCGATTGCCGGTGTGTAGGCTGGTAATTGCAACGCGGGGTGGAGCAGCTCGGTAGCTCGCTGGGCTCATAACCCAGAGGTCACAGGTTCGAATCCTGTCCCCGCTACCACTCGAATCGGCCCCTGGCGATAACTCGCCGGGGGCCGATTTGCGTTATGCGGAAATATCGATCACGACCGACGCATAGCGGGGGTGGTCGATGTCGACCATTGGTCGGTGTGTAGGCTGGTAATTGCAACGCGGGGTGGAGCAGCTCGGTAGCTCGCTGGGCTCATAACCCAGAGGTCACAGGTTCGAATCCTGTCCCCGCTACTACCCGAATCGGCCCCTGGCGATAACTCGCCGGGGGCCGATTTGCTGTGTCGGGATTTGCTCGCGACACCTGCTCGTGGGGGCCCGTGCACGGCCCGTTGGTCGGTGTGTAAACTAGTAATCGCATCGCGGGGTGGAGCAGCTCGGTAGCTCGCTGGGCTCATAACCCAGAGGTCACAGGTTCGAATCCTGTCCCCGCTACTACAGCAAAATGGCCCCCGGCATCACGCCGGGGGCCATTTTGCTGTGCGCGAGTGGTCAGCCGCGCGGGTCCGGCAGACCGAGCACCAGGACGGCCAGCGCCGCGGCGACCAACGCCTGCACGCCGCTCACGACGAGCAGAGCGTGCTGAAACCCGAGTGCGTCCGGAGCACTGAGCCCGACGAACAGGCTCCCGAGCAACGCCACCCCGAGAGCCAGAGCCGTCTGCTGGGTGGTGGTCAGCATCCCGCTGCCCACGCCCGCGCTCCCGGCCGGAACCTGCGACAGGACCAGCCGGAACAGCGTCGGTGCGATCAGCCCCTGCCCGACCCCGAACAGCACCGTGCCGGGCATCAGCTCCAGCACACCGAGTCCTGGCCAGCCGACCAGCGCGGTCCCGGCCAGGATCACGAGCGACACGACCAGCAGCAGAGCACCCGCGACCAGCACCCGGCGGCCGTAGCGGTGCACCAACCGGCTGGTGACCAACGTCGCGGCCAGGAACGCCACCGCGAGCGGGGTGAGCGCCAGCCCGGAGCGCAGCGGTCCCAGGTGCAGCCCGTTCTGCAGTACCAGCGCGTAGACGAACATGAAGCCGCCGAAGCCGGCGAAGAACGGCAGCGCGATGACCAGCCCGCGCCGCATCGTCGGGACGCGCAGCACCGAGGGCGGCAGCAGCGGCACCCGGCCCCTGCGCTCCACCCGGAGCTCGACCGCGACGAACAGCGCGAACACGAACGGCGACGCCGAGAGCAGGACCCAGCACCAGACGGGCCAACCGAGTCCCTGGCCCTCCATCAGCGGCACCAGCAGGGTCAGCAGCGAGACGCCGAACAGCCCGGTGCCGAGCAGGTCCACGCCGATCGGGTCGCTCGCGCGGGTCTCCGGCAGGGTCCGCTGGGCCAGCACCATCGCGACCAACCCGATCGGCACGTTCACCAGGAAGATCGGCCGCCACCCCAGGCCGGCCACGTCCGCCGAGACCAGGACACCGCCGAGCAGCTGGCCGATGACCATCGACAGGCCTCCGGTCGCGCCGTAGTACCCGAGCGTCCTGGCCCGTCGTTCGCCGTGGGTGGTCGCCTGGATGATCGACAACACCTGGGGCACCAACAACGCGGCCGCCGCACCCTGTGCCGCCCTGGCGAGCACCAGGACGAGCGCGTTCGGGGCCAGACCGCAGGCGAGCGAGGTCACGGTGAACGCGGCCAGCCCGACCGTGAACAGCCGGCGCCTGCCGAACGCGTCGCCGAGCCGGCCACCGATCACCAGCAGCAGCGCGAACCCGATGCCGTACCCGGCGACGACCCATTCCAGGGTCGCAGGGGATGCCCGCACATCGGCCTGGATCGTGGGCAGCGCGACGTTGACGATGAACAGATCGATCGGCGCGAGTGCGGCGCCGAGCAGCAGGGTGAACAACCCCGGGCCGGTGAGCGAAGTGGCTGAGGTCGTGGGATCGCCCGACCCGATGTGCAGTGCGGGACGCGTGGTTGGAATCGTCACGACTACTACGTTCCGACTGATCCGACACGGGTACCAGGTGCGCTTTATCCAGGTATCCGGTGATACCTGGCTTCCGGCGCGCGGACCGCTGCGCGGTCCGCGCGGACCGCTGCGCGGTGACGCCGCGCACCCAGCGTGCACTTCACACACGTCCCGACCTGTGCGAAGTGCACGCTGGGGTGTGCGAAGTCGGCCCCGAGGGTGTGCGGTGCCAGGTATCAGGTGGTACCTGGTTATCGGGGGGAGGTGGTGTGACAGTGGAGGACGTGGACAGCGCGGTGGTGAGCCCTCGGGTGAATGGACCGGACGTGCGCGGGCCCGGCGCGATCCGGCGTGCCGAGCTCGCGGGATTCCTGCGCAGCAGACGCGAACGGATCAGCCCGGAGGAAGTGGGGCTGCCGCTCGCCGGTCGACGGCGCACCCCGGGGCTGCGCCGTGAGGAGGTCGCGCAGCTCGCCGGTGTCGGGGTCACCTGGTACACCTGGCTCGAGCAGGGGCGTGACATCAGGGCGTCGGAACAGGTGCTCAGGGCGATCGCCGGCACACTGCGGCTGGACCCGTACGAATGCAGCCACCTGTTCGCGCTGGCCGGAGCACCCGAGCCCGCCGCCTACCAGGAATGCGCTGCCGTGTCCCCGGCGATCCACGCCATTCTGGCGAAGCTCGCGCCGATGCCCGCCGTGGTGCAGAACGCGCGCACCGACATCCTGGCGTACAACCGCTCCTACAACTGGCTGATGGAGATCGACGACCTGCCGTTCTCCGAGCGCAACTCGTTGCTGCAGTGCTTCACGAACCCGGCGTGGCGTGCCCGGCTGCACAACTGGGAGCAGCGCATGCCGGTCGCCGTCGCGGAGTTCCGGGCCCAGATGACCGAACACGTCGCCGAGCCGAGCTGGAAGGCACTGGTCAAACGGCTGCGCGAGGCGTCCAGCGAGTTCGAGGTGCTGTGGACCCAACACGAGGTGCAGCCGATGCGCAACCACGCCAAGCAGTTCCGGCACCGGGACGCCGGGCTGCTCAGTTTCGACTTCACCCATCTCTGGCTGGGACAGCGTTCGCAGCTTCGTCTGACCACGTACACCCCGGCCGACACCGCGACGGCCTCGGCGTTGGAGGCATGCGCATTCCCCGAGTGAGACCTCGCAGAGCTACGTGTCGCGTCGCAGACACTGCAGCATTTGCGACGCGACATGAACTTCTGCGAAGTGGCGTCGTCTAGTCGCCGCCTACCAGGCTCAGGAAGCGGTTGATCACCTCGGCGCCGCGTGCCGGGTCCTGCAGCATCCACCAGTGGCCGAGGCCCTCCAGCACCTCGGTGCTGGCGCCCGCCCGTGCGGCGGCGCGGCGGCGAAGCTCGTCCGAGCCGACGTAGTGGTCCTCGGTCGCCAGGATGTTGAGCCCGGGGCGGGAGGCGGCAGCGGGCAGGTTCTCGCGGAACGGCTTCAGGTGCGGCGCGGTCGCCGAGCGGTACAGCGTCAGGATGCAGCGGCCCATGTCGTCGTTCTGCCAGTCGGCCATCTGGCGCGCGGCATCCGCCGGCATGCCCAGCGCGCCGAACCGTTCGACCTTCTCCTCGACGGTCGCGTTCATCATCGTGTCGACGAGCCGTTCCCCGGCCTCGGGCGTCTGCCACACCTGGGCGAGGTCGTGCCAGACGTACTCCTCGTCGTACAGCCCGACGACGTCGACGATCCAGCTGCGGATCAGGTCGGGGCGGCTCAGCACGACGTTCATGACGTGCCCGCCGCCCCAGTCGTGCCCGATCAGGTGCACCGGCTCGCCGAGCTTCTCCAGCTCACCGGCCAGCCAGTCGCGGTACTCCAGCATCGTGGCGCCGAACCCGTCCGGCACGGGGGCGCCGAATCCGGGCGGTGACAGGCAGATGACGTCATCGCGGCCCAGCTCCTTGATCAGCGGGCCCCAGATCGCCTCGGTCTCCGGGTTGCCATGTACCAGCACGACTGTCATGTCGTCGATCTTGGCATGTCACGAGCCGTGGTGGGTCCCTCGATCGTGGCCATGATGGGCCAGTTCGTCGTGCGCCTCCGCCGCTCGGCTGGCCGGCTCGACGTGGACGGTCGCCGACGCCAGCCGGGGGACCGCGTGCACCAGAGCGTGCTCGACCCGGTGCGCGATGCGGTGGGCGTTCTCGACGGACTCGTCCGGCCGGACCGCCACCGCCAGCTCGGCGTGCAGCCGGTGCCCGATCCACCGCATGCGCAGCCGGCCGGAGCCGAGCACCCCGGGCACGTCGGCCGCGGTCCTGGTGGCCAGCGCGACCGAGTGCGGGTCGACCGCGTCCATCAGACGGTGCAGCACGTCACGCGCCGCGTCCTTGGCGACGAACAGGATCATCACCGAGATGAGCAGGCCGATCACCGGGTCCGCGAGTGGCAGGCCGAGCGCGACACCGGCCGCGCCGAGCACGACGGCGAGTGAGGTGAAGCCGTCGGTCCTGGCGTGGATGCCGTCGGCGACCAGAGCAGCCGACCCGATCCGTCTGCCGACCCGGATGCGTAGCCGAGCCACGACCTCGTTGCCCACGAACCCGACCAGGCCGGCCAGCGCGACTGCCCAGAGATGGGTGATCGGCTGTGGGTGCAGCAGCCGATGGATCGCCTGGTAGCCGGCCAGCGCGGCGGAGGCCGCGACCACCAGCACCACGATCACCCCGGCCAGGTCCTCCGAGCGGCCCAGACCGTAGGTGTAGCGGCTGGTCGCCGGACGCCGCCCGAGCAGGAACGCGACCGCGAGCGGCACAGCGGTCAGCGCGTCCGCGATGTTGTGGATCGTGTCGCCGAGCAGCGCGACCGAACCGGTCACCGCGACCACGACGAGCTGCAGTGCGGCGGTCAGCGCGAGCACGCCGAACGACCAGCCGACCGTGCGCAGCCCCAGCGAGCTGGTGCGCAGAGCGTCGTCGACGCGGTCGGCGCTGTCGTGGCTGTGCGCGCCGAGAACGTCCCGGACGCGGGCCCATCGACCGTGCCCATGGCCGTGTCCATGAGAGTGCCCGTGGCCGTGGTGTTCGCTCATACTTGCGATAGTCCGCTGCTCAAGGCCAATATGCAACCATGCGCGCGCACAACGACATGGCAACGGCAAGTGCTGTGCGACAGCCCGATGACGGCAGTGACGGCGAGGTGCTCGCAGTCGCCGCTCAGGTGCTCACACATCTCGCCGACCCCACCAGGCTGAGCTTGATCCGGCTGCTTGCCGGCGGCGAGCAGGATGTCGGTACCTTGACCGCGCAGGTCGCGGCATCCCGGTCGTCGGTCTCCCAGCACCTGGGGCGGCTACGACTGGCCGGCCTGGTGAGTTCGCATCGGGAGGGACGTCGAATGCTCTATCGGGTTACCAGCGGTCACCTGGTGGCACTGGCCGATCAGGCATTCGGGTATGCCGAGCACCTGGTCAGAGCAGTGCCCGACCATCATCGTCACCCTTCCGTGTGAGTCGAGTAACTCATACCTAAGTCAGTCGTTAACATGGGTAAGTACCCTCACACGAGTGGAGCAAGTTGTGCTGCGTTCCTTTGGGGTGGTAGGCGCGCTCGCCGCCGCGGCCCTCGCGCTGGTCATCGGCATCATCGCGTTCAATGCCCACTCCAACGACTCGAAGAACCGGCCGTTCGCCGGTGGTCCGCAGTCCGGTGTGGCCGACCACCCGGTCGCGGTGTCCATGCAGGACCCCCGGGACCCGAACCAGTACCGCTACACCAACGCGCTGCCCGCTGACAACGGCGGCCAGGGCGGCATCTCCGCTCAGCGTGGCGGCAGCGGCCCCGGTGGCGCGGTCACGACGTCCTTCGGTGGAGCATCCGCGCAGGCACCGCAGGCGACTCCGAACCGCAGCTGCGGCGTGGTCTCCGGTCTGCTGGCGACGCTGGGTGGTCTGCTCGGCGGCAGCGGTACCTGCTAACCGGACACATCCGTCAGCCGTGAGTGTTCCGAGTTGCCCCGGCAGCCCGGAACACTCACGGCTTTGGTGTGTCCGGGGCGGATAGGCTGCCGGCTGTGCAGGCCTGCCCGCCGCCCGATCCGAGCATTCAGCCGATCCGGCCGATGCTCGCCGCCGACGGTGCGATGCCGGCCGGGTCGGCGTGGGCGTTCGAGTTCTACTGGGACGGCCTGCGCACGATCGCCTATCTGACGCCCGGACGGGCCCGGTTGCTGAGCGGTTCGGACCGGTCGATCACCGCCGGCTACCCGGACCTGGCCCCTCTCGCGCTGCTCGCCGACCGGCACGGCCCGCTGGTGCTGGACGGGAAGATCGTCGCGCTCGACCGGCTCCAGCGGCCGAGCACCGCGCTGCTGCGGCAGCGGACCGCCGCGTCGAAGCCGTCACCGGCGCTGCTGGGCAAGGTCCCGGTCGCGTTCTATCTGACCGACCTCCTCTACGCCGACGGGCAGTCCACGCTCGACCTGCCGTTCCGCCGTCGCCGCGAGCTGCTGGGGGAGCTGAACCTCGACGGTCTCCCCGCGCAGCTGCCGCCGTTCTTCGTCGACACCGACGGTCAGACGGTGCTGCACGCGGCGCAGCTGCACGGCCTGTCCGGGGTGCTCGCCAAACGGCTCGACTCGCGCTACCAGCCGGGCAGGCGGACCCGGGCGTGGGTGCAGACCCTGCCCCGGCAGAACCAGGACGTCGTGCTGGGCGGCTGGATCCCGAAAGCACACGGCGCCGAACCGGGCGCCCTGCTGGTCGGCGTGCCGGGAGCGTCCGGGCTGCGTTACGCGGGCCGCGTGGGGACCGGGCTCGACCGCTGGGCCCGCGCGGAGCTGAGTGAACGGCTGGCCGGGCTGGGCAGCGCCGACTGCCCGTTCGTCGATCCGCCCGCCGACGTGGTGGACGTGCGCTGGGTGACTCCGGCGCTGGTCGGCGAGGTGTCCTACCGGCGGCGCGGGATCGACGGGCGGCTGCGGAACGCGAGCTGGCTGGGTCTGCTTGCCGACGCGCACCCGGCCAGCGTGAGCGGCCCATGGGTGCTCGGCGAGGCGACGTCCGACGCCGAGGCTCGGTCGGGTGCCGGTGACCTGGCCGCGCTGGACGAGGCGGTCCGGCTGGCGCAGGCCGAGGTGCGGGCGCTGCGGGCCCAGATCTCACCGCACTTCGTCTACAACACGCTCACCACGATCGCCTCCTACATCCGCACCGACCCGAACCGGGCGCGCGAGCTGCTGCATGAGTTCGCCGCCTACACCCGCTACTCGTTCCGGGCCGGCGGTGAGGCGACGACACTCGGCGCCGAGCTCGCAAACGTCGATCGTTACCTCGCGGTCGAGGGCGCCCGGTTCGGTGATCGGCTGCACGTGGTGCGCCGGGTCGACCCCGAGCTGCTCGATGTGCCGCTGCCCTTCCTCGCGGTGCAGCAGCTGGTGGAGAACGCGGTGCGGCACGGCATCGAGGGCACGCCGAGCGGCGGCACGGTGTCCATCACGGCCCAGGCCGGCCGGAAGGGGTGCGTCGTGACGGTCGCCGACGACGTGGGAATGGACCGGGAACGCCTGGCCGACACCGTCGCCGACGTCCGGGAACGGCTGGCCGCCGCACCCGGGCCGCCCGCCGCGCTGGAGGTGCGCACCACCCCAGGGGACGGGACCACGATCACACTGCGACTGCCTCGATAGCGGGGGAGACTGGCCCGGTGACGGAACAGCGCTGGGTGCGGCTCGAAGGTGTGGAGAACGTCAGGGACCTCGGCGGTCTGCCACTGACCGGGGGCGGCCACACGCGGTTCGGGCAGGTGCTGCGCAGCGCGCGGCTGCACGAGCTGACCGAGTCGGACGTCGAGTTCCTGGTCGAGAAGTTCGGCATCCGCACGGTCATCGACCTGCGTTCGCCGAAGGAGGTCGACCGAGACGGACCGACCCCGATGGAACGCGCCGGAGTGCGCACCGAGCACCTGACCGTGCTGCCGACCGGGCAGCGGCCGATCCCGAGGGACGACGAGGACCCGAAGCTGTTCAACTACCGCGGCTACCTCGCGGACCGTCCGGAGAACATGCTGGCCGCCGTGCGGCTGCTCACCGAGCCGGACGCCGGTCCCGCCCTGGTGCACTGCGCGGCGGGCAAGGACCGGACCGGGGTGTTCTGCGCGCTCGTGGAGGACGCCGTCGGGGTGCGCAGGGAAGCGGTCATCGAGGACTACGCGCTGTCCAACGAGGCCCTCGAAGCAGTGCTGCGCCGAGGCGTCGGCACCGAGTACCAGATCGACCCGGCCGACATCGACCTCTACCGCTGCCCGCCCCAGGTCATGACGGCTCTGCTGGCCGACCTGGACCCGGACGGCGCCGCCGAGGGCTGGCTGCTGCGCCACGGCATGCCGTCGGACGAGCTCGCCACCCTGCGGGCGCGTCTGACCGAGTGACGCTCAGCGACTGGCCAGCCAGGCCGCGCTGACCGTGATGGCTTCCTTGAACCGCGCGGAGAGCCGCCCGGTGAGCACCGCCTGGACCGGGCTGTCGTCGGACCTGGTGAACTGGGTGACGCCGTCGCGGCGGCCCAGGCTGATGTTCTGCCACACGTAGCGGATCCGGATCGGCTTCGACCGGTGGCCCGCGTGGGTCCTGGCGATCTCGGCCGCGGCGTACCGGCCCATCGGCAGGCCCGTCTGGCAGGACATCCGAGTCTCCCGGCCATCCGGTGTCGGTGCGGCCGCCGCGTCCCCGACCCCGTACACGTTCCGATGCGACGTCGAGCGCAGCCGGTCGTCCACGAGCAGCCGGCCGCGTCGATCGGTGGCCAGCCCGGCCGCCGTGGCCAGCCCGGATACCGCGAAGCCCGCCGTCCACACGACGACGTCCGAGGGCACCCGCCTCGTGTCGTCGAGCACCACGCCGTCCCCGCCCACCCGCGTGACGCGGCTGTCCCGCAGCACCTCGATGCCCATCCGGTCGAACACCCGGCGCACGTGGCGACGCGCCCGTTCGGAGAGCCACCCGCAGAACTGGCCGGAACAGACCAGCGTGACGCGCAGGTCCGGCCGGGCCTCGGCGATCTCGGTGGCCGTCTCCAGACCGGTGAGACCGCCGCCGACGACCAGGACGGTGCCGTTCGGGTCGAGCGCGGACAGACGCGCCCGCAGCCGTTGCGCACCGTCGAGATCGCCGACGGTGAACGCGTGGGTGCCGACCCCCGGCACATCGTCGACAGCGGTGCCGCTGCCCAACGCGTACACGAGCGTGTCGTAGCGCAGGTCCCGGCCGTCCAACCGCACCTCTCCGGCGCCCGGGTCGATGCCGACGACCGGGGCGACCACGAGACGGACCCCGGTCCCGGCGAGAACGGCGCTCAGCGGCCGGTCGGGTAGCGGCTGCCCGGTGGCCAGCTGGTGCAGTCGGACCCGTTCGACGAACCGATCCGTGCGGTTCACCAGGGTCAGCTCGACGTCGGCGGGCCGCAGCAGCCGGGCCGCGCGGGTGGCTGCGCCCAGACCTGCGTACCCGGCGCCGAGGATGACGATGCGATGGGTCATGAACAGGGAACCGGGGACAGGCTCAAACCGTGACAGCCGGGCGAGTGACGGTGGTCACTCCAGCTGAGCGGTCAGGTACCTGAGCTTGGCGGGATTGAGGACCAGACGGATGCGGCTGACCAGTCCCGCGCTGATCTCGGGAACCAGAACCGCCAGCACCGTGCCGTCCAGCCGGGGCAGCACGGCGGTGCCGCCGTTGATCTCCGCGATCTCGACCGTGACCCGGACGGCCTCCGGCCGGTGCGCTATCCCCAGCAGGTAGCGCAGCACCGCGGGCCTGCCGGTGATCGGGCGACGGGCCGCCGTGGTCGCCCCGCCGCCGTCGGCCCAGGACACCACGTCCTCGGCGAGGAGCTGTTCGAGCGTGGCCACGTCGCCGTGCAGGGCCGCGTCGAAGAACCGCCGCACGAGCGCCTGGTGCCGCTCTGGGTCGTTCTCGAACCGCACCCGCTCGGCGGCCACGTGCTGACGTGCCCGGTGGTGCAGCTGACGGGAATGGTCCTCGGCGATGCCCAGTACGTCGGCGATCTCCCGATGACGGTGCCCGAAGGCGTCGCGCAGCACCAGCACCGCCCGCTCCAGCGGGCTGAGTCGTTCCAGCAGGAGCAGCACGCCCATCGAGACGGACTCGCGCTGCTCGACGGTCTCCAGGGGGCCGAGCGCACCGGTGGCGGTGAGCACCGGCTCGGGCAGCCAGGGTCCGACGTACCGTTCGCGCCGTGCCCGCGCCGAGGTGAGCCGGGTCAGGCACAGGTTGGTGGCGACCTTGGCGAGCCACGCCGAAGGCGCCTGGATCGTCTCGTGGTGCGCGCCGTGCCAGCGCAGATAGACGTCCTGCACGACGTCCTCGGCCTCGGTCGCCGAACCGAGCATCCGGTACGCCAGCCCGAACAGGCGAGTGCGCTGCCCCTCGAACAGGGCGACCTCGGACGCTGGTATTGCCACGGCGGTCGATCATAGGCAGCGTGTGTCGGACAGAGGCTGACGCGCGAAGTTACTGACGAGTATGTCAAGGTGGGTAGCACCACGTCGGGCATCCGCAGGGAGGCGGTCCGGATGGACCTGAGCTACACCGCTGATGAAGAGCGGTTCCGTGACGAGTTGCGCGCCTGGCTGAGCGCGAACATCCCGGAGGAATGGGCCAAGCCCGGGTTCTGGGGGACGCTGCCGGACAACGAGAGCTTCGAGCTGCGCCGGGACTGGGAACGGGAGAAGGCGCTCGCCGGGTTCGCCGGCATCCAGTGGCCCACCGAGTTCGGCGGCCGGGGCGGCACACCGGGCATGAAGGCCATCTACGACGAGGAGATGGTGCTGGCCCGCGCGCCGCAGACGGTCAACCCGCTCGGTCTGACGTTCCTCGCGCCCACGGTCATGGCGATCGGCACCGATGAGCAGCGTAAGGAGATCATCGGGCCGATGCTGCGCAACGAGGTCATCTGGTGCCAGGGCTTCTCCGAGCCCGGCGCAGGCTCCGACCTCGCGGCACTGACCACGAAGGGTGTCCGCGACGGCGACGACTTCGTGATCAACGGTCAGAAGGTGTGGACGACCAACGCCGTGCACGGCGACAAGATCTTCACGATGGTGCGCACCGAGCCCGGCTCGGAGAAGCACCGAGGCATCTCGATGCTGCTGATCGACATGAACCAGCCGGGCGTCGAGGCCCGACCGCTCAAGCAGATGAGCGGGGCCAGCGAGTTCGGCGAGGTGTTCTTCACCGACGCGCGGGTGCCGGCGAGTGCGTGCCTCGGCGAGATCGGCGACGGCTGGCGCACCGCGATGCTGTTGCTGTCCTTCGAGCGCGGCGCGTCCGGGATGTCGCAGTACACCGAGTTCCGCCGCCAGTACGACGAGATCGTCGAGGTGGCGCGCACGCTCGGGCGCGACCAGGACCCGGTGCTCCGGTCGAAGCTGGCCAGGGTCCTCACTGAGCTGGAGTGCCTGCGCTACCACGCGATGCACGTCCTGACGCAGGTCGAGCAGGGCCGTGACCTGGGCTTCGAGGCGTCGATGACCAAGTTGCAGTGGTCCGAGACGTTCCAGGACCTGTGGGAGGTCTTCGATGACGTGCTCGGGCCGGACGCGACCGTGGGCGAGCCGGTCCCCGGTCTCGACCTGTCCGCGATGCACGCGCAGGCGATGTGGTCCCGCTCGGTCACCATCTGGGGCGGGTCCTCGCAGGTGCAGCGTTCGATCGTGGCCGAGCGTGTGCTCGGTCTTCCCAGGTAAGGGGGCCTCGACATGTTCTTTGCACTGACCGATGACCAGCGCGACTTCGGTGCGGCGGTCCGGGACTTCCTGTCCGGCAAGTTTGACCTCGAGGCGGTGCGCGCGGTCGTCGAGGACCCCGACGGCGACGGCAACCCCGCTGTGCTGTGGAAGGCGATGGGAGAGCAGGGCTGGCTCGCCGCGCTCGTGCCCGAGGAGCACGACGGGCTGGGTCTCGGCCTGGTCGATGCACAGGTGATCGCCCGTGAGCTGGGCGCCGGGGTCGCGCCGGGGCCGTGGCGGGGCACCGTGCTCGCCGCCGAGGCGATCCGGCTGGCGGGTTCGGCGAGCCAGCAGAAGCAGTGGCTGCCTCGGTTCGCCGCCGGTGAGGCCGTCGGAGCGCTCGCGCTGCGTGGTTCCGCCGAGGAGGGCTGGCCTGCCGTCGAGTACGCCGACGTTGCCGACGCGCTCGTGGTCGCCGACTCGTTCGGGCTGCGATTGCTTCGCCAGGACGAGGTGACCACCCGCAGGCTCGCCAGCTTCGACGGAACCTCCCGGCTGTCGACGGTCACCCTGGCCGACGGTGTCGGCGAGCCGCTGCCCGGCGCCACGTCCGAGGTGCGTGACGAGCTGGCCGCGCGGGCGGCGGTGCTGGTGGCGGCGGACCTGGTCGGGATCGCACGCGAGGCGTTGACCCGGACCGTGGACTACGACCGGGAGCGCAAGCAGTTCGGTGTGCCGGTGGGTTCGTTCCAGGCGATCAAGCACACCATGGCGGACCTGCACGTGGGCGTCACGATGGCCGAGCACGCGGTGCTCTACGCGGCGAACGCGCTGGACACCGGTTCGGCGGCCGACGATGCGGTGGCGCTCGCTGTCGCGGTGGCGAAGTCGAAGGCGAGTGACACCGCGCAGCTGGTGACCGGCGCGATGATCCAGTACCACGGCGGCATCGGCTACACCTGGGAACACGAGGCGCACTTCTACTACAAGCGCGCCAAGCGTCTGTCCGGTGCCTACGGCACGGCCGACGCCCACCGCGAACGCCTGGCCCAGCTCACGATCGGCTGACTTCCCTCGTGAGTGTTGAGTATGGCCATAGCCATACTCAACACTCACGAGGTCCTGGTTCTCGGTGTGCGGGGTGCCGGCCGCCGCCGCGGGTAAAGAGTTACCGGTTGGCTTCGGGGGCTGCTTAGTCTCGAGTGGTTGTGCGTGACCACGTCGGGGGGCCCAGTACCGCGAGCGGTGTCGGCTCGCGGGGCTTCCGGCGGTTGACGGCCGTCTGGTCCACCTCGATGGTCGGCGACGGTGTCCGGATCGCCGCGCTGCCGCTCTTCGCCGCGGTGAGTACCCGCGATCCGCTGGCCGTGTCCGCCGTCGCGGTCGCCGAGGTGCTGCCCTGGCTGCTGGTCGCCCTGCCGGCGGGTGCACTAGTCGACCGGTGGCAGCCGCGCTGGGTGCTGGTGGCCGCGCACGGGCTGCGCGCTGTCGTGACGCTGCTGCTCGCCGGTGCCGTGGCGACCGGTGTCGCGGGCGTGTGGGTGCTGGTCGTGGCGGCGTTCGTCGTGACGGCCGCCGAGACGTTCGCCGACCCGGCCGCGCAACGGTTGTTGGTGCAGCTCGCCGGACCCGATGACCTGGAGAAGGGCAACGGGCACTTCGTCAGCATCGAGACAGCCGCGCTGGACGTCGCCGGACCGCTGATCGCGGGCGCTCTGTTCCTGTGGCAGCCGGCCGTGTGTTTCGCGCTCGACGGGCTGTCGTTCCTGGTGGCGGGCCTCGTCGCGGCGGGGTTGCCGCGTTCACCCCGGACCTGGTCGCCGGTCAGCGGCCTCGGCGGCGAGGTCCGCGACGGCGTTCGCTACCTGTTCCGGCAGCGCGGTCTGCGGATCCTGGTGACGGCGGTGCTGTGCGCGGCGGTGGCGGTCGCGGCCGCGAACGCGGTGATGGCGCTGTACGCCGTCGAGGTGCTCGGCATCGCTCCCGCCGCCGTGCCGACCCTGTGGGTGGCGATGGGCGTCGGCACACTCGTCGCCGCGCGCATGGTGCCCGGGCCGGCGGCGCGATTCGGGGACGGACCGGTGATGGTGGCGTCGATGGCGGTGCTCGCCGCCGGGTTCCTGCTGCTCGGCGCCGTGTCCTGGTCTCCCATCGGCTGGCTCGCCTACGTGCTGGTCGGGCTGGGCTCCGGTGGCTGGAACGTCCTGTCCGCGACCCGCCGCCAACGGCTCACCTCGGCACCGATGCTGGGCCGCGTCACCAACGGCTACCGGGTTCTGACCTGGGGGCTCATGCCGATCGGCGCCGGGCTCGCCGGCCCGGTGGCCGAGCTGACCAGCCCGTCGGTCGTCTACCTGTTCGCCGGCGGGCTGCTCGCCGTGAGTCTGCTGCTGCTCGCCCGGCCCCTGATCCGAACCGGCGTCCGTCCGGCGTCGGAAGTCGAGCACGGGAAGGAGGCAGCCACATGATGGGCACCCGCGTCACCTGATAATCCGTCTCCGACCCATGCCCCGTGGATCATGGTCGAACGTCATGATCCGCGGGGCATGGCCTAGAGTCCTTCGGCGTGAACGCCGCTGAACTGGTCGGGCTGCTGGCGGAGCCGGAGCGGCTCCGGGTGGTCGCCGCGCTGGCGCTCGGCGCGCGGACCCCCGACGAGATCCTCGAGGCGTCCGGCCTGCCCGCCAAGGACGTGGCGAGCGCGCTGCGGCGGCTGCATTCCGGCGGGCTGGTCGAGGACGCGCCGGACGGCTACCTGCTGCGCAGCGAGCTGTTCAAGCAGGTCGCCAGGGACGCGACCGCGCCGCCGGTCGTCGAGAAGCTCGGCTACGCCGATCCGAAGGTCGAGCAGCTGGTCCGCACGTTCGTGCGGGACGGCAGGCTCGTCGGCCTGCCAGGGCAGCGCGGCAGGCGGCGGACCGTCCTCGAGCACCTGGTGACGTCGTTCGAGCCGGGCGTGCACTACTCCGAACGCGAGGTGGACACGGTCCTGCGGGCCTGGTCGGAAGGCGGCCCGGTCGACTACGTGACCTTGCGCCGCTACCTGGTCGACGAGAGCCTGCTCGACCGCGACGGCGGCGAGTACTGGCGCTCCGGCGGCTGGATCGACGTCTAGGAGCCCGACCGGCGCCGGGGACGCGTCGACGGCGTCGCCGACAGCGGGTCCTCCGGCCAGTCGTGCTTCGGGTAGCGACCGCGTAGCTCGGCGCGGACCTGTGGATATCCACCGGTCCAGAAGGACGTGAGGTCCGAGGTGACGGCGGCCGGGCGCCCGGCGGGGGACAGCAGGTGCAGCAGCACCGGCAAGCGGCCACCGGCGACCGTCGGGCTCGCCGTCCAGCCGAACACCTCCTGGACCTTCACCGCGAGCACCGGCTGGTCACCCGAGTAGTCCAGCGCGATGCGGGATCCGGTTGGAACCTGGAGCCGCTCCGGTGCCAGCTCGTCCAGCTCGGCGGCCTGTCTCCAGTCGAGCACCGAGCGCAGCACGGTGCCGGCATCGATCCGGGCCAGGTCGGCCCTGGAGCGAGCGGAGCCGAACGGGCCGCTCCACCAGCGGTCCGGGTCGGCGAGCAACGCGTCGTCGGTGACGTCCGGCCAGGACTCACCGAACACCCGGTGCAGGGTGGTGAGCCGGTCGCGCAGTCGTCGCGCGGTATCGGTCCAGCGCAGCAGACCGGTTCCTTCGAGCCTCAGACCGTCCAGCAGCGCGGCCCGCAGCGCCGCGCCGTCGGGGTTCGCCAGCCGCTTCTGGGCCAGCACGATCGCGCCCAGCTTCCGGACGTGCCGCGCGACGACGTCGCCGCCGTCCCACCGCACCTCGTCGCCTTCGGTGAGCAGCGCGGGCGCCGCCAGCTCGGCGAGCTCACGGTCGGCGACGGCGGCCAGCCGTGCCCGTGCGTTCTCCGCTCCCGGGGTCCGATCCGCGACCGCCACCGCGAGCCACTCCGCCGACGCGAGCGGACTGCCGGCCGGCAGCTCCACCCCGGTCCCGCCCGCCATGAGGAACACCCCACCCCCACCCGCACGCCGCCGGGCCAGCCGCTCCGGATACGCCAGCCCCACCACCAAGGCCCCGCTCCCACCACCATCCCGCGGCACATTCGTGCCATGGGGGGAGCGGAGTTGGTTGGTGAGGCGGGTGGTGGCCTTGCGCCAGAGTGGTGCGGCCGGGGCTGTGCCCGCGCGCAGGCGGGACAGCTCCACGTCGATCTCGGCGCCCTTGGCCAGGGTGTCGTCGTCCAGCAACGCCACCACCTCGGCGGCGGCCCTGGCACCGACCAGTTCCGCGCCGTCCAGCAGCGCGCGGGCGAGCCTCGGATGCAGCCCGAGGCCGGCCATGCGCTTGCCGCGATCGGTGGCGGCACCCCGTTCGTCGATCGCGCCGAGCGCCCGCAGTACCTGCTGGCCGGCGCGCAGCGGACCGTCCGGCGGGGCGTCCCACCAGCGCAGACCGCTGCCGTCCGGGGTGCCCCAGCAGGCGAGGTCCAGCGCGAGCCGGGTCAGGTCGGCGGCGCGGATCTCCGGTTCCGGATACCGCGCGAGCAGCTCGCTCTCCGGCCAGCAGCGGTACACCCGCCCGGGCGCCTCCCGGCCGGCACGCCCGGCTCGCTGGTCGGCGACCGCGTTCGACACCCGGACGGTCACCAGGCCGGCCAGCCCACGTCGATGATCGACCCTCGGTGTCCTGGCCAGCCCGGCATCCACCACGGCACGCACCCCGGGCACCGTCAGGCTCGACTCGGCGACGGCGGTGGCGAGCACGACCCGGCGCCGAGGTCCCGGTCGCAGCGCCGTGTCCTGC
Organism: Actinospineispora spinosispora DSM 44797; assembly: GCF_000429025.1. Classification (GTDB taxonomy): domain Bacteria; phylum Actinomycetota; class Actinomycetes; order Mycobacteriales; family Pseudonocardiaceae; genus Pseudonocardia; species Pseudonocardia spinosispora. The sequence goes on along the minus strand of NZ_KE386835.1, from coordinate 413,681 downwards.
TCGTCGCGCGGCAGCCGCCCGTGCAGCGGCAGGACGTCGGCGTCCAGCCCGGACAACGCGGCGGCGGTGCGTCGAATCTCCGCGACACCCGGCAGGAACGCGAGCACGTCACCGTCACCGTCGGCCAGCGCGGTCCGCACGGTGCGGGCCACGCAGGCCTCGATCTTCTCGCCGCGCAGCGGAGGCTGGTACGCCGTGGTGACCGGGAAGGTGCGCGCGTCGACCTCCAGCACCGGGGCGTCACCCAGGATCGCGGCCAGCCTGCCGGTCGCCACGGTCGCGGAGGTGGCCAGCAGCCGCAGGTCGGGGCGCAGGCCCGCGCGGGCGTCGAGCAGCAGCGCCAGCAGCAGGTCCGCGTCGAGGTGCCGCTCGTGGCACTCGTCCAGCAGGACGGCACCCACGCCGGTCAGCTCCGGATCGGCGGCCAACCTGCGCAGCAACAGCCCCGACGTCACGACCTCGACCTGGGTGCGCGCGGAGACCTTCGAGTCGCCACGCACCGAGTAGCCGACGCTCTGCCCGACCGGTTCGCCGAGCAACGCCGCCATCCGCGCGGCGGCGGCCCGCGCCGCCAACCGGCGCGGCTCGGCGACCAGCACCCGACCGTTGTTCTCCGCGCCGAGCGCGAGCGGCACGAGCGTCGTCTTACCGGTCCCGGGAGGCGCCACCAGCACCGCCGTCCCGTGCGCGGCGAGCGTCCCGGTCACAGCGTCCAGCGCCTCCCGAACGGGGAGCTCAGGAAGCGTCGTCGGCAGTCGCACTGAGGCCAAGTTTCATGATCATCACCGTCTGGCGGCTGATTTTCGGCCCCGAAACAGCCATCACGCGGTGGTGATCTTGGTGCGCGGACTGCCGCACCTGTGCGGGGTGCGGTCGCTGTGTGTTGGAGGGAGTCACTGGGTGTAGCCGGCGTGGACGTAGTCCCAGTCGGCTAGGCCCTTCGCGCCGAAGTTCGCCAGGGTCGAGCGGACCGCGAACGCGCCGGTCTGCGGGTAGAGCGGCAGGTCGTGGACCTCCTCCCAGATGACCCGGTCGATCTCGTTGCCGATCTCGATCCGCTTCGCATCGTCCAGCTCGGCGAACCCCTTGGCGAACAGCGGACCGATCCTCGGGTCGTACACCCGGCCGAAGTTGTTGCCGATGTCGGTGCCCGTGGGCTCCTGGAAGACGTTGAGGCTGTTGGAGAACGGCGCCGAGTTCTGCACCCACTGGAACGTCGTCAGGTCAAAGTTGCCCACGTTGACGTAGCTGGGGAAGAACTGGTTCAGCGGGACGGCGTTCAGGACGACCTGCACCCCGATCTGCGCGAGCTGGTCCAGAACGATCTTGCCGACCTGCTCGGCGATCGGGTTGCCGCTGGAGATCAGCATCGTGAGCTGAAGCGGCTGGCCGTCCTTCGCACGGACGGCGGTCGGCGACGGTCGGACCCAGCCCAACGCGTCCAGTTGCCGGCCGGCGGCGGCCTGGTCGAAGTGCTGCGGTCCCGAGTTGTCCCGATACCCCGTGGAGCCGATCGGATAGATGTGGTTACCCATCGGGGTCAGCATCGGGACGATCGGGCCGATGATCCGCTGGGCGATCGCGCGGGTGTCGATCCCCCTGGCGACCGCCTGACGCAGGCGCACGTCCGCGAGTCGCGCGTTCGGCGCGCCGTTGAACGTGATGTGCAGGTACTGCTTCGGCGTCGCCTGCCGGACCTCGGCGCCGGGAATCGTGCGCGCCCGCTGGTACAGGTCGACGTCCGAGCCGATCTCGTAGATGTCGATCTCGTTGTTCGCCAGCCGGTCGGCGAACGCCTGGCGGGCGGTGGCGGTGAAGATGACCCGGTCCAGCCGGGGTTTGTCACCCCACCAGCGCTCGTTGCGGACCAGCGTGATGGTCTTCGCCACCTGGTCGACGGCGCCGACCTTGAATGCGCCCGCCGTCTCCTTCGGCGCCGCGAGCCAGCCGGTGTTGAAGGCCGAGGGATCGGAGTTGGTCTCCTCGGGGTAGAGCGCATAGAACAGGCCCTGCCACTCCGAGTACGGACGGGCGAAGGTGACCAGCACGTCCTTGTCGGTCTCGCCGCGTTCGACCTTCGCGACCTGGTCGTAGCCGGACTTGTCGGCGACCAGATACGCCGGATCGTGCGCGTTGTTGGCGCTGACCTGAGCAGCGAAGTCGCGCCAGTCGATCGGCCGACCGCTCGACCACACCGCCTTGTCGTTGACGTGATAGCGCACGACCTGCGGCGACGTGGAGATCACCTCGGCGGACGTCACGTAGTCGGTGTTCAACGCCACGCCGCCGTCCGGCGCGTCCTTGAACGCCTGCGGCATCAGCGCGGACGCGACCTGTCGGCCCTCGTCGTCGTGACCGTCGATCTGGTTCCAGTTGTAGTTGTTCGGCAGATAGTCGACCGCGATGCGCAGGTCACCGCCGTCGCGCAGGGTCGCGGGGTCCTTCGGGTTGATGTCCTGCGTGCCGTGGCTCGGCGTGCTGAGCCGGTCACCGCCGCTGCCCCCGCAGGCGGTCAGGACCAGGGACGCGGCGACCAGCGCGACGACGAGCCGAACTCTCACTTCAGGAACCCCGCATCGATGTAGTTGCGATCGGCGAGCCCGAACGTGCCGAAGTTGGCCAGGTTGCCGCGCACCGCGACCGCGCCCGGACGGGTGTAGATCATGACACTGTGGGCCTGCTGCCACACGAGCTTGTCGATCCGGTTGCCGATCTCCGCTCGTTTCGTGTCGTCGAGCTGGGTGATGCCTTGGTCGTACAGCGCATCGATCTCCGGCGTGCCGATGCGCCCGTAGTTCTCCCGGACGTTGTCGCCGATCGGGCTGCCGTAGATGTTCACCGAGCTGCTCAGCGGGCTCGAGGTCGTACCCCAACCGAAGAACGCCAGGTCGAAGTTGCCGGTCGTGATGTTCGGGAACAGCTCCGCGACGCCGAGCTGGTGCAGCTCGACCGTGACGCCGATCTGGGCGAGCTGGTTCTGGATCGCCTTGGCGATGTCCTGGTTGGTGGGGGACTCTCCGAACACCAGCCGCAGCGTCAGCTGCTTGCCGTCCTTCTGCCTGCCGGCCCCTGCCCGGACCCAGCCGAGCGAGTCGAGGGTCTGCTCCGCCTTCGCCCGATCGAATGGCAGCTCACCGGCGTGGTCCTGGTAGTACTTGGACCCCGGGTTGTACAGGTGGTTGCCGTTGGGCTTGGCGTCCGGCTCGATCTGGCCGATCATCTGCTTGGTGATCGCCGTGCGGTCGATGCCCTGCACGACAGCCTGACGCAGCGGCAGATCGGAGAGCAGCGCCCCGCCGGCACCGTTCATCGTGACCTGGTAGCTGTACTGGGACGGGGCGTCACGGACGACGGCACCGGGTGTGGTCTGAGCGCGGCGCAGCAGGTTGAGATCGGCGCCGATCTCGTAGTAGTCGAGCTCGTTGTTGGCCAGCGCATCGGCCTGTGCGCTCTGCTCGTACTGGGTGAAGATGATCCGGTCCAGTTTCGCCGGGGTGCCCCACCACTTCGGGTCCCGTTTCAGCGTGACGGTCTTGCGGGTCTGGTCGATCGAGTCGATCGTGAACGGCCCCGCTGTGACCGGCAGTGTGGACTTCCACGCCGTGTTGAACGCCTCGGGGGTCGAGGTGAGCGAGGACGGTGCGAACGGGCTGAATAGGCCCTGCCACTCGGCGAACGGCTTGCCGAACGTGACGACGGCCTGTTTGTCGTCGACGCCTCGGGTCACCGAGGTGATGTCCTGGTAGCCGACGGTGCCCGAGACCAGGTAGGCGGGGTTGCTGCCGTTCAGTGACTTCCAGTAGGACTCGAAGTCACGCCAACTGAACGGTGTGCCGTCGCTCCAGGTGGCCTTCGGGTTGATCGTGTAGGTCACCACCTGCGGTGCCGTGGAGGTCAGTACGGCCGAGGTCAGGTAGTCGTGGTTCAGCACCACGCCGCCGTCCGGCATCGTGGTGAACTGATAAGGCAGCGTCGCCTCGGTGATGGCGAGGATGTCGCTGTTGGTGCCGTCGACCTGGTTGTAGTTGTAGTTGTTCGGGAAGATGTCGATCGGCAGCCGCAGCGTGCCGCCGTCCCGGATCTGGTCGCGCGGGTGCGGGTTGATGTCGATCGGGTGGACCGTCCGGTCCTGGACCGCCGACCCGCCGCCGCAGGCCGTCAAGGCCAGCGCGCTGACGGCGAGCAGCACGATCAGCCGCGCCCTCACTTCAGAAACCCCGCGTCGATGTAGTTGCGGTTGGCGAGCCCGAAGGCCCCGAAGTTGGCGACGTTGCTCCGGATCGCGACGGCGCCGGGCCGGGCGTAGAGCATGACGCTGTGCGCCTGCTGCCAGATCAGGCGATCGGCGTTGTTGCCGAGCTGCGCCCGCTTGGCGTCGTCCAGCTCGGAGATGCCCTGCGTGAACTGCGCGTCGATCTCTGGTGTGCCGACCCGTCCGTAGTTCTCCTGGACGAGGTTGCCGATCGGGCTGCCGTAGATGTTGAACGAGTTGCTCAGCGGGCTGCCGTTGTAGCTCCAGGCGAAGAACGCCATGTCGAAGTTGCCGGTCGTGATGTTGGGGAACAGCTCGGTGACCGGTAGCTGGTGCAGCTCGACGGTTACCCCGATCTTCGCCAGCTGATTCTGGATCGCCTTGCCGACGTCGACGTTCGTGACCGCCTCGCCGAACACGAGGCGAAGCGTCAGCTGCTTGCCGTCCTTCTGCCTGACCGCGCCGTTGCGGACCCAGCCGAGCGAGTCGAGTACCTGCTCGGCATGCGCCGGGTCATAGGGGAGCGCCCCGGCGTTGTCCTGGTAGTCCTTGGTGCCCGGCATGTAGAGATGGTTGCCGTCCGGTTTCGCGTCGGGCTCGATCTGGCCGATCATCTGCGTGGTCACCGCGGCGCGGTCGATGCCCTGGGCGATCGCCTGGCGCAGTCTCGCGTCGGACAGCAACGCGCCGCCACCGCCGTTCAGCGTGACCTGGTAGCGGTATCCGGAGGGAGCGTCACGGACCACTGCCCCCGGTGTGGTCTGTGCTCTGCGGAGCAGGTTGAGGTCGCTGCCGATGTCGAAGGCGTCCAGCTCGTTGTTCGCCAGCGCATCGGGCAGGGCGCTGCGGTCGTACTGGGAGAAGATGATCCGATCCAGCTTCGCCGGCGTGCCCCACCACTTCGGGTCCCGCTTCAACGTGATCGTCTTGCGGGTCTGGTCGATCGACTCGATGGTGAACGGCCCCGCGCTCACCGGCATGCTGGTCTTCCACGCGGTGTTGAAGGCGACCGGCGTCGAGGTGACCGACGCGGGCATGAACGGGCTGAACAGGTTCTTCCACTCGGCGAAGGGCTTGCCGAACGTCACGACCGCCTGTTTGTCATCCACTCCCCGCGCGACCGAGGTGATGTCCTGGTATCCGGTCGTCCCCGAGGTCAGATAGGCCGGATCGCGCCCGTTCTGCGATTTCCAGTACGCCTCGAAGTCCCGCCAGCTGATCGGCGTGCCGTCGTTCCAGGTGGCCTTCGGGTTGATCGTGTAGGTGACGACCTGCGGCGAGGTCGAGGTGACCTCCCCTGACGTGAGCAGGTCCCGGTTGATCACGTCGGTGCCGTCGGGGGCCAGGGTGAACGGCCACGGCAGCAACGCCTCGGACAGGTTCGAGATGTCGCTGTTGGTGCCGTCGATCTGGTTGTAGTTGTAGTTGTTCGGGAAGATGTCCAGCGGCAGCCGCAGCGTGCCGCCGTCCCGGACGTCGTCGCGGGGGTGCGGGTTGACGTCGATCTGCTGAGTGGTCTTGGTCAGCGTCGACGTCCCGCCGCCACAGGCAGCCAACGCGACCGCGCTGACCGCGAGCAGCACGGCCAACCGCGCCCTCACTTGACGAACCCGGCGTTGACGAAGTCGATGTCCGCGAAGCCCGGCGCCCCGAAGTTGGCGAGTGTGGAGCGGACCGCGTAGGCGCCGGTTCCGGGATAGAGCGGCAGGTGATGGACCTCCTGCCAGATCAGTTTGTCGACCTTGTTTCCAATGTCGGCCCGCTTGGTCTCGTCGAGCTCACGGATGCCTTGTTCGAACAGTGCGGTGATCTCTGGACTGAAGATGCGACCGTAGTTCTGCTGCACCGCATCGCCGAGTGGCTCGGCGTAGAGCCCCCGGCTGCTGCTGAACGGGGTGGAGGTGCTTTGCCAACCGAACCCGATCAGGTCGAAATCACCGGAGTGGATCGCGTCGTTCTTCTGCGGGCTACTCAGTCTGATCGAAGTCGTGCCTACTCCGATCTGGCTGAGTTGATCGGCCACGGTGCGATCGATCAAATCGCCGATCGGGTTCGCCGCGTCTCCGACCTGTCGCAGTTGAAGCGGGCGACCGTTCTTGACACGGATCGCGGTTGGCGCCGGCCGGGTCCAACCGAGCGCATCGAGCTCGCGATTGGCCGCGGCCTGATCGAAGGCCACCACACCCGAGTTGTCCTGGTAGTGAGCCGCGCCGTACGCGTAAATGTGGTTGTCCAGGGTGAACGCCTGGGGCACGATCTGGCCGATCAGCCGACGCGCGATCTCATGGCGATCGATTCCCCTGGCGATAGCCTGCCGCAGCTGCACATCGGACAGGATCGCCCCGGGCGCTCCGTTGAACGTGATCTGGTTGTAGAGCCGCTCAGGCGATTCGCGGATCACAGCGCCGGGTGTGGTCTGCGCGCGGCGCATCAAGTCGACGCTCGATCCAATCGGATAGAAGTCCAACTCGTTGTTGGCCATCGCGTCGGCGAGTGCGGAGCGGTCAACGACTTTGAAGATGATGCGATCCAGTTTGGCGGGCGTGCCCCACCAGCGTTCGTTCCTGCTCAGGGTGAGTGTCTGGGCTGTTTGATCGAATGCGGTGACCTTGAATGGTCCCGCTGTTGCCTGGAACTTCTTGACCCAGCTGCTGTTGAAGGCAACCGGGTCGGAATTGGTTGTCACCGGGTACAACAAACTGAACAGCGCCTGCCATTCGGAGAACACTCGGGCAAAGGTCACGACAGCCTGCTTGTCGTCCCTGCCCCTGGCTACCGATGAGATGTCTTCGTAGCCCGTCTTGCTGGCGATGAGGAAGGCCGGGTTGCTCCCGTTGAGAGCTTTCCACTGTGCTTCGAAGTCACGCCAGGTGATGGGGGTGCCGTCACTCCAAACAGCCTTCGGGTTGATCGTGTAGGTGACGACTTGCGGTGACGTTGAGGTCAGCTCCGCAGAGGTCAGGTAATCCGGATTGAGGCGGAACCCACCGTCCTGTGTGCTCGGAAAAAGGTTCGGCATGAGCGCGGTCTCGACGAGGAACCCTTCGACATCGGCGCCGTCGAAGTGGTTGTAGTTGAAGTTGCTCGGCAGGTAGTCCAGCGGGAACCGCAGATCGCCGCCATCGCGAACCTGGTCACGGGGCTTCGCGTTGATGTCGCTGTGCCCGGCGCCCTGCCCCGCGCTGCTCAGCTGGCCGCCGGAGCTGCCGCCGCACGCGGCGAGGAAGAGCGAAGCGGCGAGCAGGCTGCCGCCCTGTAAGGCTCGGCGTCGGTTGATCACTTGAGGTACCCCGCGTTGATGTAGTCGACGTCGGCGAAGCCGGGCGCGCCGAAGTTGGCCAGGTTGGAGCGCACCGCGTAGGTCCCGGTGCTCGGATACAGGGGCAGGTGGTGGACCTCGGCCCAGATCAGCCGGTCGATGCGGTTGGCGATCGACGCTCGTTTGCCGTCGTCCAGCTCCGCGAGGCCCTGGCTGTACAGGGCGTCGATCTCGGGGCTGTAGATGCGGCCGTAGTTCTGTTGCACGTTGCGGCCGTCGGGTTTCGCGTACAGGCCGCGGCTGCTGCTGAACGGGGTGCTGCCGTTCTGCCAGGCGAACGTGGTGAGGTCGAAGTCGCCTGCCCGGTACTGGTTCGACAGCTGGGTGAGCGGGACCTGCCGGATGTACACGTCGACGCCGATCTGGCGCAGCTGGGTGCGGACGAGCTCGTTGATCTGTTCGCTGACCGGGTCCGGCGTGCCCTCGACGAGCTGGAGCCGCAGGGGTCTGCCGTTCTTGATGCGGATGGCGTTCGGGGCGTTCTGCACCCAGCCGAGCGCGTCCAGTTCCTGACCGGCGGCGACCGTGTTGAACGGCAGGACGTCGGAGTTGTCGCGGTAGCGCCTCGAACCGAACGCGTAGATGTGGTTGCCGTCGGCCTGCGGGTTCGGCACGATCTGGCCGACCAGCTGGGTGGCGATGGCGACCCTGTCGATGCCCTTGGCGATGGCCTGGCGCAGCGCCTGGTCGGCCATGACGCTGCCGGGGGAGCCGTTGAACGTGATCTGGTTGTACTCGCGGTCCGGTGACTGCCGGATCGTGATGCCGGGCAGCGACTGAGCGCGTTTGAGCAGGTCGACGCTGGACCCGATCTTGTAGAAGTCGATCTGGTTGGCGGCCAGCGCGTCCGGCAGGGCACCCCGGTCGAGCACCCGGAAGATGATCCGGTTCAGCTTTGCCGGTGCGCCCCACCAGTTGTCGCTGCGCTTCAGGGTGATCGTCTTGGTTGCCGGGTTGATCGAGTCCAGCTGGAACGGGCCCGCTGTGTAGGGCATCCGGTTGATCCAGCCGGAGTTGAACAGCGCCGGATCGGAGTTGGCCGCCGCCGGGTACAGCGGGCTGAACAGTCCCTTCCACTCCGCGTAGGTGCGGGAGAAGGTGACGATGACCTGCTTGTTGTCGGTCCCGGGCTGGACCGAGGCGATGTCTCGGTATCCGGTCTGGCCTGCCGCCTGGTAGGCCGGGTCGCTGCCGTTCAGCGCGCGCCACTGCGCGTCGAAGTCGTGCCAGGTGATCGGGGTCCCGTTGCTCCAGACGGCCTTCGGGTTGATCCAGTAGGTGACCGTCTGCGGTGTGGTGGACGTGACGCTCGCCGAGGTGAGGTAGTCCGGGTTGATCCGGGTGCCGCCGCTCGCGGTGCCGGAGAACAGTGTCGGCAGCACAGCACGGACGACGCTCGCGGTCTGTTCGGTGGCGCCGCTGAACTGCAGGTAGTTGAAGTTGTCCGGCATCCTGTCCAGCGGCCAGCGCAGGTCACCGCCGTCACGCACCTCGTCGCGCGGTTTGACGCCGATGTCGCTGACCCCCGCCCCGGCTCCGGCTCCCGACGGTGGCGGGAGTCTGTGACTGCCCGAGCAGCCGGCCAGCGCGAGCAGCGCCGCGACCGCAACGACAATCAGGCGGGCGTTCACACAACCTCCTTGACCCGCGCGTGATGGCAGGCGACTTCATGATCGGACTCGACATCGGGCGGGGCGGCGCGAGGGGGTTGCTCGTCGATGCACAACTGCTGGGCCAGGGGGCCCAGCGTGGTGAAGAGGGGACAGCGGGTGCGGAACCGGCAGCCCGACGGGGGATCGGCGGGGCTCGGCAGGTCGCCGCGCAGCAGGATCCGTTCGCGGCCACGTTCCACGGCGGGGTCCGGGATCGGGATCGCGGACAGCAGTGCCTGCGTGTACGGGTGGTACGGCGAGCGGAACACCGAGTCGACCGATCCGATCTCGATGATCTTGCCGAGGTACATCACGGCGACCCGGTCCGCGAGATGACGCACGACGGACAGGTCGTGCGCGACGAAGAGGTAAGCCAGCCCCAGGCGGTGTTTCAGCTCGTCGAGCAGGTTGATCACCCCGGCCTGGATCGACACGTCCAGCGCGGACACCGGCTCGTCGAGGACCAGCACCTTCGGTTCCAGCGCGAGCGCGCGGGCGATGCCGATGCGTTGACGCTGACCGCCGGAGAACTCGGCTGGGTAGCGCTCCGCATGCTCGGGACGCAGTCCGACCAGCCGCAACAGCTCGCGCACGCGCTCGGTCCGACGCTGCGTGGGCACCCCGTGCACCTGCATCGGCTCGGCGATCACGTCGCCGATCGGCAGGCGGGGGTCGAGCGAGGCCATCGGGTCCTGGAAGACGACCTGCAGGTCCCGCCGGATCGCGTGCTTCTCGGCGCGGCCCAGGCCGGTGACGTCGCGGCCGAGCACCTCGATGCTGCCTTCGGTCGGCTTCCCCAAGCCGAGGATCTCCATCAGCGTGGACGTCTTGCCGCAGCCGGACTCGCCGACCAGCGCGAGCACCTCACCGGTCCGCAGCTCGAACGACACGCCGTCCACCGCGCGGACCGTGCCCACCTGGCGGCGGAACACGGTGCCCTTGGTGAGCGGATAGTGCCTGGCCAGGTCGGTCACCTTGAGCACGAGGTCGTCATTACGGGGCGTGACGTCGGCTGCGACCTCCGGGGACACCCCGAACAGCTCGGCCGCGTCCGGCTCCGACTCGACCAGCTCACCCGCCCGCCAGCACGCGGTGCCGTGCCCGTTGCCCTCGAGAGCGGGTTCCTCCTCGCGGCACTGGTCGACGGCCAGCGGGCAGCGCGGCACGAACGGACAACCCGGTTCGAGATCGACCATCGACGGCGGCTGGCCCTCGATCGGCACCAGCGGTTCGCGCCGGTCGGCGTCCAGGCGGGGCAGCGAGCCGAGCAGCCCCAGCGTGTAGGGCATGCGCGGCGCACTGAAGATGTCGTCGACCGGCGCCGTCTCCACGACCCGCCCGGCGTACATCACCTGCACCCGGTCGGCGACGCCGGCCACGACACCCAGGTCGTGGGTGATCAGCAGCAGCCCCGCGCCGGTCAGCTCCCGCGCGGTGCGCAGCACGTCGAGCACCTGGGCCTGCACCGTCACGTCCAACGCGGTGGTCGGCTCGTCGGCGATGATCAGGTCGGGGTTGTTGGCGATCGCGATGGCGATCACCACGCGCTGGCGCATGCCGCCGGAGAACTCGTGTGGGAACGCCTTCGCGCGGTCCGCAGCGCGCGGGATACCGACGACGTCGAGCAGCTCGACGGCCCGTTGCGCCGCGGCCTTCTTCGACATCGCACCCTGGCTGTGCACGAGCAACGCCTCGGCGACCTGGTCGCCGACGGTGAAGATCGGGGTGAGCGCGGACAGCGGATCCTGGAACACCATCGAGATCCGCTTACCCCGGATGCGCGACATGGCGACGTCCGAGCGGCCCAGCAGCTCCTCGCCCCGGAACCGGATGGAACCGGCGACCTCGGCCTGCGGCGGCAGAAGACCCATGGTGGCCAGCGCGGACACCGACTTGCCCGACCCGGACTCGCCGACGATGCCGAGCACCTCGCCGGCCCCGACGGTGAAGTTCACCCCTCGGACCGCGCGCACCTCGCCGGCCTCGCTGGGGAACGACACCCGCAGGTCGCTGACCTGGAGGATCGGTTCGCTCATCGGGCGGCCCGCTTCGTGCGCCGGGCCCTGGTCGACGTCGGGTCCAACGCGTCGCGCACCGCGTCGCCGAGGAAGTTCACCGCGAGCACCGTCACGATCAGCAGCCCGGCGGGGAAGCTGAACAGCCAGGTGAACGTGAGCGCCGAGTCCGTGCCGGACGCGATCAACGTGCCCAGCGACACGTCCGGCGGCTGGATGCCGAAGCCGAAGAAGCTCAACGAGGTCTCCGCGAGGATCGCCACACCGACACCGACGGTCATGTCGATGATCAACAACGATGCCATGTTCGGGATGATGTGCCTGGCGATGATCCGCCACGCCGGCATCCCCATGAACTTCGCCGCCAGCACGTACTCGCGTTCGCGCAGCGTCAACGTCATGCCCCGCACGATCCGCGACATGATCATCCAGCCGAACGCGGACAGCAGCAGCACCAGCAGCAGCCACGACTTGCCCCGGAACGCGGGGCTCAGGATCGCCACGATGAGGAACGACGGCAGCACCAGCAGCAGGTCGACGACCCACATCGTGACGCGGTCGGTGACGCCGCCGAAGTACCCGGCGATCGTGCCGACCACCGACGCGACCGCCGTGGAGATGACCGCGACCAGCAGACCGATGAGCAGCGACTTCTGCAGCCCGCGCATGCACTGCGCGAACAGGTCCTCGCCGAGCTTCGTGGTGCCGAACCAGTGCTGCGGCGACGGCAGCGTCAGCAGCGCGTTGTCGTCCTGCATGCGGTAGTCGTAGGGGTAGAACAGCGGCACGATGAACGCGCCGAGGAACAGCAGCGCGAGCACGATCGCGCCCGCCATGCCCAGCCGGCTGCGCGACAGGCGGCGCAGGACCAGCCGGCCGCGGGTCGCCGAGGTCGCCCCGAGCGTCTCGTCCGGTGCGACGCCGTCGCCGGTCAGCTCGGTGGCGGAGGTTCCAGCGGTACTCATCGGTTCACCTCACCCGCACCCGGGGATCGAGCGCTGCGTAGATGACGTCGGACAGCCAGCCGGAGATCAGCACCATCACCGCGATGAACAGCGTCACCGTGGCGATGATGTTGGCGTCCTGCGTCTGCACCCCGACGATCAGCCAGTCACCCATGCCGAACCAGCCGAAGATCCGCTCGGTGAACACGCCGCCGGTCACCAGCAGGCCGAACCCGAACGCGAACAGCGTCGCCATCGGGATCAACGCGGTACGCAGTCCGTGCGTGAACAGCGCTTTCCGCCTGGTCAGGCCCTTGGCCTGCGCGGTGCGGAGGAAGTCGCTGCCGAGCACGTCGAGCATCGCGTTGCGCTGGTAGCGGCTGTAGTAGGCGATCAGCCCGAGCGCGATGGAGATCGTCGGCAGCACCAGATGTTGTATTCGGTCGACGAGTATCTCCCCGAAACCGCCGGTGAAACCGGTGGTGGCCTCGCCGTTGAACGCGAGCAGCTGGGTCCCGGCCGCCTGGTTGACGGGTAGCCACGCAACTTTCAGCAGCGTGCCGATCACGAACACCGGTGTCGACAGGATCAGGAACGACAGGAAGGTGCTGACGTGGTCGAAGATCTTGTACTGCTTGATCGCCGCCGCGACACCGAGCAGAACCCCGAGCACGACACCGATGATCGTGCCGAGCAGGAACAGCCGCAGGCTGATGCCGACCCGCCTGCCCAGCTCGTCGATGATCGGCGCACTCAGCACGGTGTGGCCGAAGTCGCCGTGGATGACGCCCTGCGCCCACGTGGCGAACCGCACCGGGATCGGCTGGTCCAGGTGCAGCTCGAGGCGCTTGGCCTCGATCGTGCTCGGTGGCGGAGGTGGTTGACGTTGCGACAGCGCGTCCAGCGGGCGGAACGTCATGGACGCCAGCGCGTAGGCGAGGAAGGTCGCCAGCACGCACAGCACCAGATAGTTCGCCAGCCTGCGCGATAGGAATCCGGCCATGGGCGCCTCGCTCCTCGTCCGAGCCGACAATCCAAGCAAAAGCCGGATCAGTATCCGGATTCACACTCGCCGTCGACGTCCGCTTCAGCAGTCCTAGCCCCAGCCCCCGTCCACTGCGCGGGAGTATAGGTCGCTGCCCGAGTGGGCCACCTGAGTGGGTGGCGACCACTGTGGACAGCACTGGCGGGACCGTGGCACGGTGGCCGTGTGACGGACGTGAATCTCGGGATGATCCTGTGAGCGGGCTGATGAGTCACTCGGTGAACGCGACCGCCGCCGCGTTGCTGGGGCTGCTGCACACCGGCCCGATGACCGGAGGGCAGATGGTCGCCGCCGCGGCTGAGAGATTCGGCACGTTCTTCTCGGTCACCCGCAGCCAGGTGTACCGGGAGCTGCCGGCTCTCGCCGAGGAAGGACTGCTCAAGCTGGGCGAACAGGGTCCGAGGGCGTCGCAGCAGTACGTGATCACCCCGGCCGGCAAGCGTGCGTTCAAGACCTGGTTACTCGCCGGGGACGGGGCTGACCAGCTGCGCAGCCCGTTGATCCTGCGGCTGCAACACGCCGGTTCGTTGACCACGCGGCAGCGTCGGACGCTCGTCTCGAAGGGGCTCGAGGCGTACTCGGCGCGGCTCGCCGTGGCGGAGCTGGCGGTCAAGGAAGCCGCCGAACGCAGCAAACCGGCGCCGTACGACCAGGCGATCGCCGAGTTCGCGGTAGCGCACAATAGAGCGGTACTTGCCCTGCTGGACGCGATACCGATCGACTAGCCGTCAGGCTGCTCAGGAAGCGACGAGAGAGTTCCGTGTACAGAGTCCTGTTCTCACTCGTCGTCCGGCGAATCTCCGCCGAGACCGCGCACCACTGGGGTTTCGCCCTGATCCGGTTCGCCGGGATGCTCGCGCCGCTGCGGATGCTGCTCGCCCGGTGGTTGACGCCGCGCGACCCGATCCTGCGGGTGCACGCGCTCGGCATGGACCTGCCCGGCCCGCTCGGTCTCGCCGCCGGTTTCGACAAGGACGGCGTCGGCGTCGACGGCCTCGGCGCGCTGGGTTTCGCGTTCGTCGAGGTCGGGACGGTCACCGCGCAGGCGCAGCCGGGCAACCCGCTGCCCCGCCTGTTCCGGCTCACGTCCGATCGCGCGCTGCTCAATCGGATGGGCTTCAACAACGCGGGCGCGGCAGCCGCCGCGGCGCGGCTTGCCGCCCGGGACCAGGGCCGAGGTGTCGTGGTCGGGGTCAACATCGGCAAGACGAAGGTCGTGCCGGAGGACGAGGCGGTCGCCGACTACGTGATCAGCGCGGCGATGCTCGCCGACGTCGCCGAGTACCTGGTGGTCAACGTCAGCTCGCCGAACACACCGGGCCTGCGCAACCTGCAGTCGGTCCACCACCTGCGCCCGCTGCTCGCCGCCGTGCGCAAGACACTCGACGACGCGGGGCCGCGCCGGGTCCCGCTGCTGGTCAAGATCGCGCCCGACCTGGCCGACGACGACATCGACGCGGTGGCCGACCTCGCCGTGGAGCTCGGTCTCGACGGCATCATCGCCACGAACACCACCATCTCCCGTGCCGGGCTCGCTGCCGGCGTCGAGGACCTGGGCGCGGGCGGGGTGTCGGGTGCTCCGCTCAAGGCGCGTTCGCTGGAGGTGCTGACCCGGCTGCGCGCGCGGGTGGGTGATCGGCTGGTGCTGGTCGCCGCCGGGGGGATCGAGGACGCCGAGGACGCCTTCGCCCGCATCCGGGCCGGTGCGACGCTCGTGCAGGCCTATACGGCGTTCATCTACGGCGGCCCGCTGTGGCCGCGCACCCTGCACCGCGACCTGGCCCGCCTGACCCGTGAGGCGGGCTACACCTCGATCGCCGACGCCGTAGGCACCCAGCCCACCTCGTGAGTGTTGAGTATGGCTATAGCCACACTCAACACTCACGAGCCTGAACACCGCTTGCCACTCGGCGGGACGTCGCATATACCCTGAATCGTTGTGAACCTCGATGTTTCGGCAGAACTCAAGAACCTGAGCGGCACCCTCGACGGGATCGAAGCGGTGCTCGACATCGCGAAGCTGCGTGCCGACGTCGAGGAACTCTCCGAGCAGGCCGGCGCGCCCGACCTGTGGAACGACCAGGAGAACGCCCAGGCGGTGACCAGCCGGTTGTCCAGGGCCCAGGCCCAGCTGCGGCACATCACCGGCATCCGGCGTCGGCTCGACGACCTGCCGGTCCTGTACGAGCTGGCCGAGGAGACCGACGGCGCCGAGGGTGAGTCCGCGCTCGCCGACGCCGACGCCGAGCGTGAGTCGCTGCGCAAGGACATCGAGTCGCTCGAGGTCCGCACCTTGCTGTCCGGCGAGTACGACCCGCGTGACGCGCTCGTCACGATCCGCTCCGAGGCGGGCGGGGTGGACGCCGCCGACTTCGCCGAGATGCTCATGCGAATGTACCTGCGCTGGGCCGAGCGCCACGAGTACCCGGTCGACGTCTACGACACCTCACACGCGGAAGAGGCAGGCATCAAGTCCGCCACCTTCGCCGTACACGCCCCGTTCGCCTACGGCACGTTGTCCGTCGAGCAGGGCACCCACCGGCTCGTCCGCATCTCGCCGTTCGACAACCAGGGCCGCCGCCAGACCTCGTTCGCCGGGGTCGAGGTCGCGCCGGTCGTCGAGAAGAGCGACCACGTCGAGATCGACGAGAAGGAACTGCGCGTCGACGTCTACCGCTCGTCCGGCCCCGGCGGCCAGGGCGTCAACACGACCGACTCCGCGGTCCGCCTGACCCACCTCCCGACCGGCATCGTGGTCTCGTGTCAGAACGAGCGGTCGCAGCTGCAGAACAAGGCCAGCGCGATGCTGGTCCTGCAGGCCAAGCTGCTGGAGCGGCGCAGGCAGGAGGAGCAGGCGAAGATGGACGCGCTGAAGGACACCGGCTCCAGCTGGGGCAACCAGATGCGCTCCTACGTGCTGCACCCGTACCAGATGGTCAAGGACCTGCGCACCGAGTTCGAGGTCGGCAACCCCAGCGCGGTCCTCGACGGTGAGATCGACGGCTTCATCGAGGCCGGCATCCGCTGGCGCCGCCAGCAGGACGCCGCCCGCTAACGCGTCGGCGTGAAGCCTGAGGCGAACTGAGCGCACACGCGGCGGACCTCGCCCGGAGCCGTGTCCGGACCGTCGCACAGCAGCCCCCAGGTCAGGCGCGACGGCGCATCCTGGATCAGCACCTGCACGATCGTCTGGAACGCGCCGAAACCGCACAACGGCTCCGCCTACCGAGCGTACGAGCGTTGGGGCTGGCGCAAGACGGCCACGTTGCAGCCGATGTGGGACGGTGCCCCCGTTTTTGACGTGCTGATGATGCGGCTCGGCGACACCGAGCGGTGACCTCGCAGAGTTTCATGTCGCGTCGCAGATGTTCCAACGTCTGCGACGCAGCACGAAGGTCTGCGAAGTGGGCTGGGCCCGCGGTTGCCGACAACGAGCCCAGTAGGCTCACACTCCGTGATTCGGCTGGAGAACGTCTCCAAGTCCTACAAGACCTCCACGCGCCCCGCGCTGGACTCGGTCTCGGTGGACATTGGCAAGGGCGAGTTCGTCTTCCTGATCGGCCCCTCGGGCTCCGGCAAGTCGACCTTCCTGCGGTTACTGCTGCGGGAGGACGTGCCCTCGTCCGGCGACGTGTACGTGGCCGACTGGAACGTGGCCACGCTGCCGCGCCGACGGGTCCCCAGGCTCCGCCAGCGGGTGGGCTGCGTGTTCCAGGACTTCCGGCTGCTGCCGAACAAGAACGTCGCGGAGAACGTCGCATTCGCGCTCGAGGTGATCGGCAAGCCGGCGCGCACCGTGCAGAAGGTCGTCCCCGAGGTGCTGGAACTGGTCGGTCTCGAGGGCAAGGCGAACCGCATGCCGAACGAGCTGTCCGGCGGCGAGCAGCAGCGCGTCGCGGTGGCCAGGGCGTTCGTGAACCGGCCGCTGGTGCTGCTGGCCGACGAGCCGACCGGAAACCTCGACCCGGACACCAGCCAGGACATCATGCTGTTGCTGGAACGGATCAACCGCACCGGGACCACCGTGCTGATGGCGACCCACGACCATTCGATCGTCGACTCGATGCGGCGTCGCGTGGTCGAGCTGGAGATGGGCAAGGTCATCAGGGACGAGACCCGAGGCGTCTACGGGATCGGCAGATAGATGCGCTTCAACTTCCTGTTCCGCGAGGTCGTCACCGGTCTTCGGCGCAACGTCACGATGACCATCGCGATGGTCCTGACCACCGCCATCTCACTCGGCCTTCTCGGCACCGGCCTGCTGGCCGTCCACACGATCGACCAGACAGAGCAGCTCTACGGCGACCGGCTGGAGCTGGTCGTGTCCCTCACCCTGGACGTCTCGACGCGCGACCAGGACTGCAGCCAGAGCATCTGTTCCGGCCTGCGCGACGAGCTGAAGAGCTCGCCGCTGGTCGCCGGGGTGACCTACGAGAACCAGCAGCAGGCCTACGCCCGGTTCCAGCGGCTGTTCCAGGGACAGACCCTCGCGGCGCTGGCTCGCCCGCAGGGGCTGCCGGCGTCGCTGCGGGTCAAGCTTGTCGACCCGACCCAGTCGGCGCAGCTGTCCAAGGTGCTGACCGGCAAGGTCGGCGTCGCCCGCATCACCGACCAGCGCGACGTCGTGGAGCGGCTGTTCAGCTTCCTGCGGACCATCCGGGACGTCGTGTTCACCCTCGCGCTGATCGAGGTCGTCGCCGCGGCACTGCTGATCTCGAACATGGTGCAGCTGTCCGCGTACAACCGGCGGACCGAGGTCGGTGTCATGCGGCTGGTCGGTGCGACCCGCTGGTACACGCAGCTGCCGTTCCTGCTGGAGGCGGCGACGACCGGCATCGTGGGTACCGCGCTGGCCGTGGCCAGCCTGATGCTGGGCAAGGGACTGTTCCTGGACCAGGCCATCCGCAGCGGCTTCGGCGACGGCGTGATCCCGGTGATCCAGTACGGCGACATCCTCGCGGTGTCACCGTGGCTGTTCCTGCTGGGTACCGGCATCGCGGCGATCACCGGGTACGTCACCCTGAGGCTCTACGTACGGCTCTAGTGCGCGATCTGGTCGGCGGGTGGCGGGGTGATCTCGACCGGATCGCCCCACCCCCGGTAGGTCGTCTCGCCCCGCACGGTGGACGTGTCCGTCGGGTGCGCCACCGCGAGCGTGCGCAGCGGGTGGTCGTCGGCGTCCAGCCAGACCTGCAGGTCGTCGATCTCCCGGCCGAGGGCGCGCGCCACGTCGACGCGAAGGGTGTAGCGGCGCGCACGCACGCCGTCGACCAGCTCCTCCGCCGACTCGACGATGCTCACCGCGTCGCCCATGCGGGCGACCGGTAGGACCGGGTCGACCAGATCACGGATGGCCTCGCGGCTTCCACCCAGCGCGACGTCCGAGGCGATCGGTGTCCATGCCTGGTCCGTCGAGTCGCGTATCCAGGTGTGACCGTCCACCGAGACGAACGTGGTCGCGCTGTCCGAGAGGCCGGGGGAGTGGTCACGCATGACCGATCGCGACGCGGTCCTGCCGGCGTCCAGCTGTAGCTCGGTGTCCGTCTCGGACCACATGCCGATGGCTTCGGGCGGTGCGGACGGGGCGTTCTCGACCACCGTCACGTCCCTGACCCGCACGGTGTGCTCGGTACCGACCTTCCGTTCGATGGCCGCGCTGAGGTCGCTGACCGTCGCGTAGTGCGGTACCGCCCGACCCGTCGCGGTCAGCGAGTCCACGATCCGGCCGGAGACCGCGACGAGCCCGATCACGACGAGGGCCGAGGTGACGCATGCGGCGACGGCCAGTGGTTTCTTACCCGTTCGCCGGGATGGGGCGGGGTCGGCCGGTGGCGGGCACGGCGGGGCGAACCGGGGCGGCACCCCCGGCGTCGGAGGTGTCGCGGCGACCGTTCGCGGGGTGAACGCCCGACCGGACGTCAGCGCGAGACCGCCCGCGAGGTCGGCCGCCGTCGGACGTGCCGCGGCGGTCGCGCTCAGGCAGTCCCGCAGCAACGGTCGAAGTGGCTCAGCGACCGCGGCCAGGTTCGGCGCGCCGTCCAGGATCGTCCAGATGCGACGGTCCGTCTCGAATGGGCCGTGGCCGGTGGCGGCGAAGGTGAGCACACCGCCGAGGGAGAAGATGTCGGCCGCCGGGCCCACCGGTTCGCCGCGCAGCTGCTCCGGCGCCCGATAGCCCGGCACGGGAGCCGGAACTCCGAAGAACGCGAGCCGAGGGCCGTCGGGACCGAGCAGCACGCTCGCCGGGGTGATCTCCCGGTGGACCAGACCGGCGCCGTGCAGCGCGGTCAGCGCCTCGGCGAACCGGCCGGCCAGGATGCGCACGGCCGCCTCGGGCAGTGGACCGGACCGGCTCACCGCCTCGTGCAGCGAACGACCGGGCACGTACTCGGTGGCCACCCAGGGCAGCGTCGCCGTCGGGTCGGCGGCCAGCACCGAGGCGGTCCACGACGCGTGGACCGCCCGCAGGGCGGCGATCTCGTCGGCGATGGCGTGACGGCGGCCGTCGGTCGGCAGCAGCTCGATGACCGCGAGCGCGCCGCCATCCGACCGGCCGAGGTGGACCTGCCCGAGCCTGCCGTCCCCGAGCCGACGAATCACCTGGAACGGGCCGAACCGGGCCGGTGTCGTGTCCATGGTCGCTGCCTCCGAGCTGTCGATCGTGGGATGCACGACCGGTACGACGCAGCGGCGCGGCTATCGGTTGGGTTCCGGCTCCTTCCGTCCGGCGCGGGCGCCGAGCAGCCACACACAGCCCACGACGAGCAGCCCGATACCGCAGGCGATCGATGACGCGGTCGCCGGAGCGACGACGGCTCTCTCCGGGCTCGACAGGTGGGCGCCGCTGTAGGCCTGGATGGCGACCACGGGCAGCAGAGCGACCAGGAGCAGCGCGAGCCCGGTCGTGCGGGTATCGCTCGGAGCGTCAGGGGCGAGGGACTGCCGGTAGAACCGCGCGGCGATCACGGGTCCGGCCATCAGGGCCACCGCCCCGACGCCGGTGAGGCCCGCCACCCCCGACAGGAGAGTGCCCGCGAGCATGACCAGGAACCGCAGAACGGTGACCGGCAGAGCGATGACGAACAGCCACTCCTGCCAGGTCCCCCATGACCAGTCCGCATCCCACCAGTCACGGTGACCGGCCAGGTAAGCCAGTGCGACCACGACGAGCAGGTCGGGAACGAGCCCGGCGACAACCTCGGCCGAACCCGCATCAGGCGCCGAACCGTTCGACGGGCGGACCCCGATCTCGAACGCCACCGCGCCGATCGCCATGAGCCCGGTGGCGAACGCGCAGTGCGTCCGCGAGCACGTGATGAGCGCCAGGACCGCGTAGAGCTGTGCGCACGGCATCAGCCAGATCCACAGCAGGCTGTGTGCCATCGCCGACGAGGCGAACCCGAAGGGCAGCGTCCCGAGTCCGAAGACGAGGTACAGCACGCTGGTCCCGATCGACGCGCACAGCCCGACGGACGCGACGTACCGGGCGAGGTCGAGTCGTCGATGGCGCTCCGTTGACGCCTGCGTACCCATTCAGTTGCTCTCCGAACTGGAGCCGCCGACGACACACTTACCGCCGTGCGTGATGGGCCCGGGCATCACCTTCAGCCCGGACGGGGGATTGATCGTCGCGGCCACCGGACTGCCGTCCTCGGTGGTGACCGGGTCCATGCACTTCTTCGACGCCGAAGCCGACGTGCCCTCGCCGCCGACGTAGATGTCGATGTGGTGGGCGTCGGAGTACTTCGTGGCTCCGGTGTCCTCGACGAGGAAGTACTTCTCGTATCTCGGCACGTAGATCCTGGTCCCGCACGGCGTCTCGACGCCCTGACCGGCATGACCCGGCACCGCGACGGTGATCGGGTTGTCGTACGTGCCGGTGCCGCCCGCGGTCTTGTGGATGGTCCCGCAGGAGATCGTGGCGTTGTCGCCGCCCTGGTTGTCCTGGAACGAATAGCCGGTGGTGTGCAGCTTCGTCTGCTTCGGGGCCCCGGTCAGGATCTTGTCGGCGCCCTCGAGCACGTGACCCGCCGCCGAACCGGCCTTGCGGCGAACACAGATCACCGCATCCGGCGCGGCCGAGGCGAGTACCTCGGTCAGGCTCGACTCGTCCGTGACCAGCGTGCTGCACGGCAGGCTGACCGAGGCGCCGCTCGGCTCGGCGGACTCCGAGTCCTCGGACCGCCCCTTGTGGTGTGCCCTGGTCTGGACCAGACCGAAGAAGCTCGACACGCCCGCCGGCCGCACCATCAGCAGACAGCTGAAGGCGACGAACGCGACCGCGAGCACCGCGCCGACCAGCACGGCCTTGCGGGTCAGATCGGAGTCCATCGGTACAGGCAACCAGCACCGGGTGCGTCGGCGGAGCCGAATACTCGAAACCGTGTGCGTTCGTGAACACGTAGTCTGGAGGTATGCAAGAGCGGGGCGAAAAGGTGATCGTGTCCAACAAGAAGGCACGGCACGACTACACGATTCTGGACACCTACGAGGCCGGCATCATGCTGATGGGCACCGAGGTGAAGAGTCTGCGGCTCGGGCGCGCCTCGCTCGTCGATGCGTTCGCCACCGTGGACGACGGCGAGATCTTCCTGCGCAACGTCCACATCCCCGAGTACACGCACGGCAGCTGGACCAACCACGAGGCCCGTCGCACCCGCAAGCTGCTGCTGCACCGTTCCGAGATCGAGCGGTTGATCGGCAAGACGCACGAGGGCGGCCTGACCCTGGTGCCGCTGCGGATGTACTTCACCGACGGCAAGGTCAAGGTCGAGCTGGCGCTCGCGCGCGGTAAGAAGGCCTACGACAAGCGCCAGGACATGGCGAAGCGCGACGCGCAGCGGGAGATGAGCAAAGCGTTCGGCCGTCGGGCCAAAGGCATCGCGTGAGCGTGGCCCTGCCCGCGCCACCCGTCGACGACGCCGACGTACCGCGCTGGACCGCCGAGCTCGGGCTACCCGGCCTCGTCGACATCCACGTGCACTTCCTGCCCGAACCGATGCTGCGCAAGGTGTGGGCGTACTTCGACCGGGCCGAGCACAACTACGGCCGTCCGTGGCCGATCACCTACCGGTTCGACGAGGACACCAGGGTCGACGTCCTGCGCGCGCTCGGCGTCCAGACGTTCGCGCCGCTGGTCTACCCGCACAAACCGGACATGGCGCAGTGGCTGAACTCCTGGGTGCTCGACTTCGCCGCGCGCACTCCCGAAGCGGTCCCAACCGCGACGATGTACCCGGAGCCCGGCGTCGCCGACTACCTCGGCGCGGCGCTCGACGCGGGTGCGCGCTGCATCAAGGTGCACGTCCAGGTCGGGGCGTTCGACCCGCTCGACCCGCTGCTCGACCCGGCCTGGGCGCTGATCGCCGAAGCGGGCGTGCCCGCGGTCGTCCACTGTGGACACGGCCCGCTGCGGGGTGACCACACCGGGCTCGACGTGTTCGAACAGGTGCTGACCGCGCATCCCGACCTGGTCGCGGTACTCGCGCACGCCGGCATGCCGGACTACCTGGCCGCGCTGGGCCTGGCCGAGCGGTTCGAGAACGTCTACCTCGACACGACGATGGTCGGCACCGCGTTCACCGCCGACATGGTGGCGCCGCTGCCGGACAACTGGCCCGCGCTGCTCGTCGACCTCGGTGACAAGATCGTGCTCGGCAGCGACTACCCGCAGCTGCCCTACCAGTACGCCGAACAGCTGCGCGCCATCCACGGCTGGGCCGCCGCCGATGACCGGCTCGGTGCGGGCTTCCTGCGCCGGGTCCTGCACGACACACCCGCCCGCCTACTGGGGGTCTAGCCGAGGATGACCGAGATCGCTGACGACGAGCTCACCGACGAGTTCGCCCCGCTCGGACTGCTGCTACGCCAGCTAGCCGACCGAGGCCACGGCACGGTCCTCGGCCTGGTGCCAACCGGCCGGGGCGGCATTCGCCGGGTTTCCAGGGCACTCGCGGCCGAGTTCGAACGACGGCTCGTCGAGACCTACCGGCTCAAGACCCCGACCCTGGTCCGCCTCGCGGCGCGCAAGGTCGGCGACCACAGCCGAGCCGAGGACGTCGTGCAACGCGCCTTCGAGAAGATCCTGCGTCGCCAGCAGAAGGACCAGCCGGAGATCAGCAACCTCGACGCCTACCTGGTCACCGCCGTGTGCAACGAGGTCAACCGTGAGCTGCGCTCGGTCATCCCGGAACGCGACAACGCGGTCACCGACAGCGACGGCGACCAGCCCGACCTGCCCAGCGGCCGCCCCGACGTCTCCAGCCAGGTCGCCGACGCACTGGCGGTCCGAGCCGCACTGGCCGAACTACCACCACGCGAACGCGAAGCCGTCGTGATCCGCATGCAATGGCAGCTCAGCGTCGCCGAAGCCGCCGATGTCATGCAGCTCAGCCCCGGAGCCGTGAAGCGCTACACCGCCGACGGCCTGCGCCGCCTGCGCGAACGCCTCACCGCGGCCTGACCGACGCCACCGGGATGATCCCGATGGACAGACGCGTTATGCTGGTCAGGTTGCCAAACAACACCCAGGGGGTGAACGGTTTCGACTGTGGACGTCGATCAAGGGGAAGCGTGTCGAGGAAGGCGACGATGAGCTCGTTAACCACCCGTCGCAAAACAATTAAGCGCCAACCATTCGGTGGCCGGGTCCAAGGCTTCTTACGCACTTGCTGCGTAATTAGCTAGACCCTGTTGGCCCGGGGATGTCTCCGCTCCGGTGTCCGACATCATTCAGGGGACTTACCGTTCGACCCGGTCGCGGGGTCGAACGGAACATCAAACAGCGACTGGGATCGTCACACCGGCTCGCCCGCATGACCGGTGGATCCGAGTAGAGGCAACGCGGGCTGCACACGGAGAAGCCCTTGTGAAGCGCCATAGGACCCGGGTTCGATTCCCGGCACCTCCACTCGACGCTGAGACGCCCCTGTCTGCGGAAAGCGCAGACCGGGGCGTCTCGTCGTTGTAGAGGGGGGCCGAGCCCCCCTCGCCCCCCACGGTGCGTGCTCCTCACCATCCGAGATGGTTGTTCTAGGCCTGGACCAGCGTCGCTTCGCTCGCTTCCTTCGCTTCGCTTACTTTGCAGACCCACGTGTTGTGTCGCAGATGCTGCAGTGTCTGCGACGCGACATGACGCTCTGCGAGGTGTTGCGAAAGTGGTCAGTGGGGCCAGGGGTGCGGCGTGTACGCGCGAGGGCGCAGCCCGGTGCGCAACAAACGGCGCCATCGGTTCGCCGCCACCTGCGACGGACACGCACACTGCCCCTTTCCTCGCGATCCTGGCCGCCAAGACACTGATCGGCCAGTGGGGACACGCTCCGCAGCTCACGGCGCGAGAACGACGCTTCCCTGCCGACTCGCGCCCGGCCAACGCCCGATGCGCGGCGGCGGCATCACGCTTCGGTGACTTCGCAGAGGCTGGGGTTGTGTCGCAGATGCTGCAGTGTCTGCGACGCAGCGTGGAGGTCTGCGAGGTGTTGCCGAAGTGGTTGACGGGGCGAGGGGTGCGCGCGAAGGCGCAGCCCGGTGCGCAACAGAGTGCCCTCGGTTTGCCACCACGTCGGAGTGGACACGCACACTGCCCCTTTCCCCGCGATCCTGGCCCGCACTTGGCGTGGTCGCCCGCTGTCAATCCTGGAACCTCGCCCCCGTGCGTCGGACAGCCCGTAGCAGCGCGAGGCCGGCGAAGCCGGGGATTGACTGCGGGCGGCCACGCCAAGACACTGATCGGCCAGCGGGGACAAGCTCCGCAGCTCACGGCGCGAGGACGACCTTCCCCTGCCGACTCGCGCCCGGCCAACGCCCGATGTGCGGCGGCGGCGTCACGCTTCGGGTGACTTCGCAGAGGCTGGTGTTGGGTCGCAGATGCTGCAGTGTCTGCGACGCAGCGCGAAGGTCTGCGAGGTGTCGCCGAAGTGGTAGGCAAGCGAGGACACGCCCCGCGACCACGAATGCTCACGGCACGAGAACCACCTTCCCCGTCGACTCGCGCCCGGCCAACGCCCGATGAGCCTCAGCAGCATCACGCAACGCGAACCGCTGAACGACAGGCCGCAACCGTCCGGACGCAGCCGAAGCCAGCGCCTCCTCCTCTAACGACCGCAACGACCGCCGCCGCAGCATGCCGGGCCCGATCGCCCACGTCGCGGTCAGTCCACGCTCCATCAGGTCGGTCACGGTGACCTGAGTCGGAACACCTTGCCCGGACGACCACCCGAACATGACCAGCCGACCGCCCACCCCGAGCAGCCGCATGGCGTCCGTCCCGAGCGAGCCGCCCACCCCCTCGCACACGACGCTCACCTCACGTCCGTCCAAGGCCTCCCGGACCGACGCCGCCCAGTCCGGACGCCGGTAGTCCACGACGATGTCCGCCCCGAGCTCACGGACCACAGCCACCTTCGACGGGCCGCCCGCCAAGCCCACCACGGTCGCGCCGGCCGCCCGTCCGGCCTGCACGAGCAGGCTCCCGATCCCGCCGGCCGCCGCCATGACCAGGACGACGTCCCGCTCCTCGATCCGCGCCGCGTCCAGGATGCCCATCGCCGTACGGCCCGTTCCGATCATGGCCACACCTGCGTCGAAGTCGACCGTCTCCGGCAGCAGGTGCACCGACGCGACGTCGCGCACCGCGAGCGACGCGTACCCGCCGCTCGCCGGCCCCAGATGCGCCACCACCCGGGCGCCGAGCCAGCTCGCGGCGACACCGTCGCCCAGCTCGTCCACGACACCCGCGACCTCGCGGCCCGGCGTCATCGGCAGCTCGGGCGGCGCGAACGACCCCGAGCCGATCCCGGTGCGGATTGTGGTGTCGACCAGGTGGACCCCGGCGGCGCGCACGGCGATCCGGACCTGACCGGGCCCCGCGTGCGGATCCGGATGCTCCTCGTAACGCAGCACCTCTGGTGCGCCGAACTCGTACTGGCGGATGGCGAACATCGAGTACTCCCGGGCTAGTGCGGACCTCGTCGGCACGAGCCTGCAACCTCGACATTTGTCGAGGTCAAGGAACAGCTGCACGGTCAGCTAAGTTGCACTACAGGACTAAGCTCGAACGAGAACGGAGACAACCATGCGGATCGACGGGGCAGTAGCACTGGTGACCGGCGCGAACCGGGGGATCGGGGCCGCGTTCGCGCAGGCTCTGCTGTACAACGGTGCGAAGCAGGTGTTCGCGGGAGCACGGAACCCGAGCAGCATCACGAACCCTCGCCTGACCCCGATCCAGCTCGACGTGACCGATCCGGAGCAGGTCGCGGCCGCCGTGGAGACGATCGGCGACGCGAGCATCGTGATCAACAACGCGGGTATCGCGGGCGGGACCGGGCTCCTGGAGGGTTCGCTCGACGGCGCCCGCGAGGAGATCGAGGTCAACTACCTCGGTACCTGGTCGGTGTCCAGGGCGTTCGCACCGGTCCTCGCGCGCAACGGGGGCGGGGCGCTGGTGAACATGCTGTCCGTGGCGTCCTGGCGGTCGCTCGCGGCGGCGCCGGGGTACGCGGCGTCCAAGTCGGCGCAGTGGTCGTTGACCAACGCGCTGCGGCTCGCGCTGTCCGAGCAGGGCACCCTGGTGGTCGGCGTGCACTGCGGGTTCGTCGACACCGACCTGAGCGCCTGGACCGACGCGCCGAAGATCACCTCGGCCAGCGTGGCCGAGCAGACGATGCGGGCGATCCTCGACGACGAGCCCGAGGTCCTCGCCGACGACGTCACCCGCCAGGTGAAGGCGCAGCTCTCGGCCGGTGTGCAGCGTAGCGACGCGGCGGTCGTCTAGGGTCGGGCGTCTCCCGCGTCGTGGATCAGCAGCGCGATCTGGACCCGGTTGTTGAGGTCGAGCTTGGTCAGGATGCGGGAGATGTGCGTCTTCACCGTCGGCACGCTCAGGTAGAGCGAACGGCTGATCTCGGCGTTCGACTTGCCTTCGCCGACAGCGTCGGCGATCTCCCGTTCCCGGTCGGTGAGCAGCTCGAGACGCCGTAGCGCGCGGTCGCGCCGCTCGTCGGTGTCCGAGGCCGCGACCCGTTGGATCAGCAGCTGGGTGACCGAGGGCGACAGCACCGGCTGGCCCTGCGCGACCCGGCACACCGCGGTCACGATGTCGGCGGGCGGGGTGTCCTTGAGCAGGAAGCCGGCCGCGCCCGCGCGCAGAGCACGCAACACGTGCTCGTCCGCGTCGAACGTGGTCAGTACGATCACCTCGGGAGCGTCCGGCCGTGCGCGCAACGCCTCGGTCGCGCTGAGTCCGTCCATGATCGGCATGCGGATGTCCATCAGCACCACGTCGGGTCGGTGCTGCTCGACCAGGCCGCCGACCTGGCTGCCGTCGGCCGCCTCCGCGACGATCGTGATCTCCGGGGACCCGGCCAGCATCATGGTCAGACCGGCGCGCAACAGGGCGTCGTCGTCGGCGAGCAGTACTCGCACAGCGGCGGTGGTCACTGGTTCCTCACTTCTCCCACGGTAGCCAGGCCCACAGGCACCAGCCCCCTCCGCCGTCCGCGCCGCCGCGCTGGTGGGCGAGGTACCCGCCGGCCAGCGAGGCGCGTTCGGCAAGACCGATCAGTCCACTGCCGGACCCGGAGTCGGCAGGCCCACCGGCGGGGCCACCGTTGTGGACCTCGACGGTCAGCCCTGATCCGGGCGCCCCGGACAGGTGAACCGTCACCGCCGCCGCCGGCGCGTGCTTGCGGGCGTTCGTCAGCCCCTCCTGGACGATCCGGTACGCGGTGCGGCCGAGGACGTCGGTCATCGCGGTGCTGTCGGTGATGTCCCAACGCGACGTGACCCGCATGCCGGCCCGGCGCGACTCGGCGATCAGTTCCTCCGCATCGACCAGGGTGGGCAGCGGCAGCTCGCCGCCGACCGGGGCACGCAGCACCCCGATCACCGAACGCAGCTCCTGCAGCGCCTGATGCGCGCTCGACCGGATCACCGACGCGGCGGCGGCGATCTCGGCCGGGGAGGCGTCGCGGCGGTACTCGAGGGCGCCGGCATGCACGCTGAGCAGCGACAACCGGTGCCCGAGCACGTCGTGCATCTCCCTGGCGATCTGCTCGCGCGCCTGAGCCTGAGCCTGCTCAGCGCGCAGCCGGGCCTCGGTCTCGGCCCGGCTGGCACGGTCGCGCAGCGACGCGATGAGCTGCCTGCGGTGCCGGACGAACAACGCCCAGCCGAGCACCGCCAGTGTGATCGCGGTACCGAGTGACGCCATGAGTGTGACCGAGATGTCCGCATCCGGCCTGAGCACGGCGTAGACCGGTGAGGCCGCGATCCCGACGATCGTCACGACGGCGATCTCGCGGGGTGGCCTTCGCAGCGCGACCGCGAACTGGGCGACCGCCGAGGCGCCGCCGATCGTGGTGGAGACCGCACTCAGCGCGCTCACCACGAGCGCCAGTTGGAACGGCCACCTGCGGTGCAGCCACAGCGCGGCGCAGCCGAGCGCACCGATGACCTGGTCGGCGAGCGGAACCCAGGCGGGCACCAGTGAGGCGGTCGCCTCGTTGCGCGTGACGGCTCCGAAGACGCCGAACGCGGCCGCGAGCAGAAAGGCGGCGAGATCGACGGTCCACTCCCGTCGCGTACGTCGGGGCCTCGCGGCCGTGCTGGCGGTCACGAGATCGAACCTAGCGGTCCGCTCGGCCGCTTTCGTGCGTGCGGCGGAACGCGAGACCGTGGTCGAGACGGTCAATACTTTGGTTGCATAGTTGATACCGATGGGCCGAGGACCTCGACAGTGTGGGGGATCGGAAATAAATGTCGGTGTCCTGTGGTCGACTGTCTTCATGACGCCGCGCCGCCTGTTGCTCGTTCACGCCCACCCAGATGATGAGGTCACCGGTACCGGAGCCACGATCGCCCGCTACGCCGCCGAGGGTGTGCCGATCTGTCTGGTCACGTGTACCAGGGGCGAGCGGGGCGAGGTCGTCGCCGAGGATCTCGCCTACCTGCGCACCGCGGGCCCCGAGGCGCTCGCCAAGTACCGCGAGGGTGAGCTGGCCACCGCACTGGCCGAGCTGGGCATCAGCAAGCACGTGTGGCTGGGCGGCGCCGGACGCTGGTGGGACAGCGGCATGATCGGTACGCCGGACAACGACGACCCGAAGTCGTTCTACCGTGCCGACCCGGCCGACACGCTGCGCGCGATGGTCGAGGTGCTGCGCACCGAGCGGCCCACGGTCGTCGTCACCTACGACGAGAACGGTGGCTACGGCCATCCCGACCACATCCAGGCACACCGGGTCACGATGGCCGCGATCGGCCCTGCCGCCGACCCTGGCTACGCCCCGGAGCTGGGCGAGCCGTGGCAGGTGAGCAAGGTGTACTGGGCGGTCATCCCGCGCGAGGCGGTGCTGCGGATGGCGGAGGAGGCCGGGTTCGAGATCGCCGATGACATGCCCGGTGTGCCGGACGACGTGATCACCACACGGATCGACGGCCAGGACAAGCTGGCGGTCAAGCTCGCCGCGCTGCGCGTGTACCGGAGCCAGGTCAACCTCGACGAAGGTTTCTTCGCCGCGT
Source organism: Actinospineispora spinosispora DSM 44797 (assembly GCF_000429025.1). Classification (GTDB taxonomy): domain Bacteria; phylum Actinomycetota; class Actinomycetes; order Mycobacteriales; family Pseudonocardiaceae; genus Pseudonocardia; species Pseudonocardia spinosispora. The sequence goes on along the minus strand of NZ_KE386835.1, from coordinate 383,933 downwards.
TCGTCCACCGGCCCGAGTTCGGGATTGAACACTTCCAGCTCGTGGTGGGTGAGCGTGGTGGGTCAGGTGCGACGCCGCAGGGCTGGGAGGACGATTTGTTCGCGGAGCCGGTTGCCGGTGCACATACCTGACCGTGCTGGTAAGGGCGTCTTGACCTATCGCTAGTCTGACCGGGTGGCTGTCGTGTCCTCGGATGGAGTAACGAGTCGTTCCTGGCGTGACGTGGTCGGAACACTCGCTCGCCTCGGTCTGGCCGCCGTCTGGCTCGTGTCCGGTGCGATCAAAGCCGCGGACCCGATGCAGACCTGGGCGGCGGTCCACGCCTACCAGGTGCTGCCGCCCTCGGCGGTCGAACTGGTAGCCGCCGTGCTGCCCTGGTTCGAGCTGGCGCTCGGCGTGCTGTTGCTGATCGGACTCGGTGTCCGGCACATCGCCGTGATCTCCGGGTTGGTGTTGCTCGCGTTCATGGCGGGGGTCACCCAGGCCTGGGCGCGCGGCCTGTCCATCGACTGCGGTTGCTTCGGTGGCGGCGGCGCCGTCGACCCCGACAAGACCAGTTACGGTACGGAACTATTGCGGGACACCGGGTTCCTGGTGCTCGCGGCTTGGTTGATCATTCGGCCACGTACCTTGTTCGCGCTCGAAAACGTGCTCACTCGAGGAACAGACCCGGACCCGGGTGGAGGAGGAACCTGACGTGGCTGCCAAGACCGGAAAGGCAAACATCGGTTACATCGTGATCGGTGTGCTGGTTGCCGTGGTGTTGATCGTCTGGCTGCTGATGACGCTGAAAGCGCCCGGCTCGTCCGACGGCGACTCCGGCCTCAACTACACGGCCACGGTGCAGGGGGCGACCGTCGTCGCCGGAAAGCCCGCGGCGAACAAGGTCGACGTGTACGAAGACTTCCTGTGCCCGATCTGCGGCCGCTTCGAAGGCCAGTTCGGTGACGACCTCGCCAAGGCCATCAACGCCGGCAAGGTCCAGGTCGTCTACCACCCCGTGGCGATCCTGAACCGCGCCACCACACCCAACGGCTACTCGCAGCGCGCCGCGAGCGCCGCACTGTGCGCCGCCCAGGAAGGCTTCTTCCCGGCCTACCACAAGAAGCTGTTCGACGAGCAGCCCGCCGAGATGTCCGCGGGCCTCACCGACCAGGAACTCATCACCAAGGGCCAGCAGGTCGGCGCACCCGCCGGCTTCGCCAAATGCGTGACCGACGCCAAGTTCAGCAAGACCGTCGGCACCGAGACCAAGCGCGCCGTCCAGGACCCCTCGATCCGCGCCAAGGGCGAAGAGGGCTTCGGTACCCCCACCGTCACCGTGAACGGCAAGTACCAGGACCTGTCCGACGGCAGCTGGGTCGACAACCTGAACAAGTAGAACCGCACGCAACACCCGAGCAGGGGCGGGTCGCCGGCATGGCGACCCGCCCCTGTTTCGTTTCCGGGCACTACCACATTGATCAAGCTCTGACCATGTCACCCCCCGATTTCAGACGTCCACGAGGGTGCTGTAGGTTTAACTTATTGGGGCTGTGGCGCAGCTGGTAGCGCATCACACTGGCAGTGTGAGGGTCAGGGGTTCGAGTCCCCTCAGCTCCACCCGACTCGGAGGCTCATGCTCATGGAGAGCATGAGCCTTTGTCGTGTGGTCATCGCATTGGGGGGCCGAGCCCCCCAAGCCCCCCACGGTGCGGTTGGTTCCTGACTCGGCCTGGTCACCCTCTGGGTGGGTTTCTGGCTGGGTCTGGTTGGCCTGTGGGGTGGGTTTCTGGCTGGGTCTGGTTGGCCTGTGGGGTGGGTTTCTGGCTGGGTCTGGTTGGCCTGTGGGGTGGGTTTCTGGCTGGGTCTGGTCGCTCTGGGGGATGGCGGCCTGGTGGGTTTTGCGCGAGTGCTGGTGCTTGTGCTGGTGTTTGTGTTGACCGGTGGGCTTTCGTCGTTAAAACTAGAACGTATTCTAGTTTTGATGGGTGGGTGTCTTCCTTGGGTGTGCGCGATGTGGGGCTGGACCTGTTCGATCCGGCGACGGTCGAGGATCCCTACCCGTTCTTCGAGACGCTGCGGCGGGAGGCGCCGGTCCGGCGGATTCCTGGGACCAACACCTTCCTGGTGTCCAGCTGGGCGTTGGTCGCTGAAGCGGCACGGCGGACCGAGGACTTCTCGTCTCACCTGACCAGCCTCGTCGTACTGCGTGACGGGGCGGCGGGAGAGTTCCCGATGGGGGCGGACGAGTCCGCCGTGCACGTGCTCGCGACTGCCGACGAGCCCGACCATGCGGCGCATCGGAAACTTGTTCTACCCAGCCTCGTTGCGCGGCGGATCCAGTCGATGCGCAGTGAGGTCGGTCAGCAGGTGGAGCAGCTGTGGCGCGACGGCCTCGTCGGCGATCGGATCGACTGGGCTCGGCACATGTCCGACCGCCTGCCGCTGACCGTGGTCGCCACCCTCATCGGGCTTCCGGCCGAGGACGTGCCGCAGCTGCTGACCTGGGCCTACGACAGCACCGAGCTACTCGGTGGCGTCGTGCCCGCCCAGCGCCTCGAACAGCTGATGGCCTCCACCGTCGAGCTCGTCGGCTACCTCACCGACCAGTACCGAGCCGCATGCGCCACCCCACCCGACGACCTGATCGGTGACCTGGCGAGAGCATCCGCGCACGGCGCGATCAGCGACGAGGTCGCGATACTCATGCTGGTACAGCTCGTCGCGGCCGGCGGCGAATCCACCGCGGGCCTCATCGCCAACGGCGCCCGGCTGCTGGCCACCCACCCGGCCGTGCAGGACCAGCTCCGGGCGGACCCGACGCGCATCGGAGCGTTCCTCGAAGAAGCACTCCGCCTCGAATCGCCATTTCGGGGCCACTACCGGCACGTACGGGCAGAGACCACGCTCGGCGGCGCGACCCTGCCGGCCGGCAGCCACATCCTGCTCCTCTGGGGCTCCGCGAACCGAGACGCGGACACCTTCGAACGCCCGGACGACCTGATACTCGACCGCCCCAACCTACGCAGCCACCTGGCCTTCGGCCGGGGCGCACATTTCTGTGTCGGGGCGAACCTCGCACGAATGGAGGCGACTGTGGCGCTCAGCACCCTGCTGGCGCAGAGCGCCACCGTGACGCTCGCCCCGGACACCGCGCCGGTCAGGACCCCGAGCATCTTCGTCCGCCGCCACGACACACTCGTCCTCGAGATCGCCCGGTGAGCGATCGGTCCCCGGCTCGGCCGGTCGCGGTGCAAGACTGACGACTCCACCGTCGTCTGCGAGGACACCGATGAGCACTCGCTGCCACGTGTGTGGTGCACCCACCACCGCGACCACCGCTGGGCGTAGCACGCATCGCCAGTGCGACACCGACGAGAGCAACCAGCCCCCACCCGATCCGGCGGCGAAGTGATCACTGCCGTGCGGGGCCGGACCTTGGTCGGGTGTGGAGCAGCGGGACCAGGTAGGTCCAGGCGAAAGTTCGCAGGTCCTCATCCGAGTCCAGGGGGATGTGGCTGCCCGGCGTCAGCCGGATCGAGCTCGCCAGACGGATGATGATCTCGGCCGCCGCATCGGGATCCGCCTCGATCGCGGGCCCCGGGGACCGGCGCAGCTGGTCGGCCAGGAACGAACGCATCAGGTCCAGCATCACGTGCGAGTGCGTCGTGAAATACGGCAGCACCGTCTCCGGCTCGGACTCCAGCAGCCGCGCCAGCAGGTCATCCGCCCGGGACTGGCGGGTGCCGAACACGAACGCCTCCACCAGCCGTTCGTCGACCGTCGGCAGAGCCTCCACCTCGCGCACCATCTCCACCAGACTGCGACGCAGCCGGCGCATCACCACCGAGCGGACGAGCTGCTGCTTGTTGAACCGCCGGTACAGCGTGGCGCGAGCCAGCCCGGCCTTGACCGCGATGCTCTCCATGCTCGCGCGGCGGATGCCGAAGGCGACCAGCTCGTCCTGCGCCGCGTCCAGCAGTCGCCTGGTTAGTTCTTCGTCGTCCGTCGCGGCGTCGACGACCAGCTCACTCAGCATGATGTCCCCGATCCTAGGTCGTTCCGCCGCACGGTACCCGTCACAGGGTTGCATCAAAGATGCAGAGAGGCAATTATGCATCTATGTCTCTCTCCGAAGCTCGGCACGACCCCGCCTCCGCACGGGGCAGGGTCGTGGAGCCGTTCGGGCCCTCCTCGTTGATCTGGCGGTACCTCGGGGACGTCCGCTACCAGGTCGGTGCGCGGGTCGCCACGACGCTGCAGGTCATGCACCCGGCGATCGGTGCGTCGGTCGCCGATCCGGACCTCTCGGTGTTCTTCACCGAGCCGATCGCGCGTGTCCGACGGTCGACCCCGCTGATCATGGGCGTCGTGTACGACGGCAAGGCCAGCCACGACACGGCCGACGAGCTGCGCCGCCGTCATGAGGGCGTCAAGGGTGTCGACGAGAACGGCAAGCGGTACCACGCGCTCGACCCGGAGGTCTTCTACTGGGCGCACGCGACGTTCGTGTATCTGCTGTTCGCCAGCATCGAGCACTTCCACGCCCGACAGCCCACCCCGGCCGAGCTGGAGCGGCTGTACCAGGAGTGTTGTGACTGGTACCGGCTCTACGGGCTCAGCGGCCGGCCGATGCCGGCCGACCTGGCCGGTTTCCGCGCGTACCTGGACCGGATGATCGCCGACGAGCTGACGGCGACCGAAACGGCGTTGCGCGGTAAGGCCATGTTCGGGAATCCTCGGACCATCCCGCAGGACGAGATGCCGGACTGGCTCTGGCGGATCGTGGCGCCACCGGCGTTCGGTTTCGTCAACTTCGTGAGCAGGGGGCTGATGCCGCCACTGGTGCGCGACAAGATGGACTACCCGTGGACCGACGCCGACCAGCGCCGGTTCCGCCGCGTCGCGTGGGTCTTGCGCACGATCCTGCCGAAGTTGCCCAGGAGACTCCGTTACGGCACGGAAGCCCGCCGTGCCTTCCAACGGTCAGGATGGCCGAGCCGATGAACCAGCGCACCGTCGCCCCCGACCCGGTCCGTCCGGGCCTGCTCGACCTCGAGTTCTGGGCGCGCCCGGAGAGCGAACGCATGGCGGTCTTCGCCGAGCTGCGCCGCCTCGACCGGCCCGCCTACCTGCCGTTCGAGTACCGCATGCCGGTCAAGCTGCGCCGAGCCGGCTTCTACGGGCTGGTGCGGCACGCCGACGTGAGTGAGGTGAGCCGGCACCCCGAACTGTTCAGCAGCGAGCCCTCGGCCAACTCGTTGATCGACATGCCTGCCTGGCTGGACCCGTACTTCACCTCCATGATCAGCATGGACGACCCTCGGCACGCCCGAATCCGCAAGGTGGTGTCCCGGGCGTTCTCCCCCCGGTTGCTCAGCAAGATCTCCGACGACCTGGCCCGCCGCGCCTCCCGCATCGTCGACGACGTGCTGCGCGACGGTGCGGACGACTTCATCACGCAGGTCGCGCAGCGTCTGCCCATCGAGATCATCTGCGACATGATGGGCATCCCGAAGGATCACGAGGACACCGTCCTGCGGCTGACCAACACGATCCTCGGCTTCAACGACCCCGAGTACACCGGTGTGCCGCGCGCGAAGCTGCTGCGGCCCGGCGGGGTGAGCCCGGCCGGCGTGGTCAAGATCAGTGCGCGGCTGGTCCGCGCGGGTATGGCGTTGACGAAGCTGGTCCGTCAACTGGGTCAGCAGCGCGTCGCCGAGCCCCGCGACGACCTGATCTCCGCGCTCGTCACCAACAACATCGACGGCGACCGGCTCACTCCTCGCGAGGTCGGCACATTCTTCATCCTGCTGGTGGTCGCGGGCAACGAGACCACACGCACCGTGCTCGCCCATGCGCTGCGGCTGTTCACCGAGCATCCCGACCAGCGAGAACTGCTCGTCTCCGACTTCGACGCACGCATCCCGGGTGCGATCGAGGAGATCGTGCGCCACGCCTGCCCGGTCATCCAGTTCCGGCGCAACGTGACCCGGGACTGTGAGCTCAACGGCTTGCGGCTGCACGCGGGGGACAAGGTGCTGCTGTTCTACAACTCGGCCAACCGGGACGAAGCGGTCTTCACCGACCCGGACCGCTTCGACATCACCCGCTCGCCCAACCCACACCTCGGGTTCGGCGGCCCCGGCCCACACTTCTGCCTCGGCGCCAACCTGGCGCGCCGCGAGATCACCGTCATGCTGCGTGAGGTCTTCACCCGGATGCCCGATGTCAGGATGGTCGGTGAGCCCGAGTACCTGCTGTCGAACTTCCTGAACGGCATCAAGCGGATGCCGTTCGCGATCTGACCTACTGCACGGCCTCGACGTCCAGGTCGATGGAGATGTGGTTGCCGGCCAGGACGCCGCGGCGGTCCAGCGGGACGGGGAACCGCACGCCGAAGTCCTGCCGGTCGATCGCGCTGGTCGCCGTGACCCGGACCCGGGGCCGACCGTCGGCGTCGGGGAAGAACCGTGTCTCCCGCACCAGCAACGGAACGGCCCGGGTCACCCCTCGGAGGGTGAGCTCGCCGTCGACCCGCCACGACTGACCGTCGACCGCGACGCCGGTCGAGCGGTAGGTCATCAGCGGGTGGCTCGCGACGTCGAACGGGTCCTTGGCCAGCGTGCCCTGGTCCCGGTGCGCGTTGCCGGTGTCCAGCGAGGCCGGCTCGATGTCGACGTGCACCGAGGACGCCGCGGGCTGCTGGTCGGTGACGATCAGGCCGGTGAACCGGTCGAACGTGCCCCTGACCTTGTGGACGAGCAGATGGCGTATCCGGAAGCTCACGATGCTGCGCGCCGGGTCGATCGTCCAGGTGCCGGGGAGGTATCCGGGGACGTGGGTCATCGGGCCTGCGCCTGGACGAGTAGCCGTTCGAGTTGGTCGAGCACGTCCGGTGCGGTACCGGGGTCGAGGATCGTCCCCTTGACCGCCGCGATGATCAGCGACGCGATCGTCGCCGGATCGAATCCCGGCGCCCACGACATCCGTGCCAGCTGGGCCTCGACGGGGCCGCGCCAGTTCTGGTCGCTGCGGTCGATGATCGCCCGGATCGCGGGGTCGCGGTTGGCGCGCAGGTTCAGCTCGCACAGTACGACGAACAGCTCGGTGCGGTCCCGCACGGCACGGCCGGTCAGCCTCAGATGCCGGGTCACCTGCTCGACGGGCGTCCCGTCGAGCCGCAACGTCTCCGCGAGCTGACCGGTCGCATAGCTGACGACCTCGCCGATCAGGTCTTCCTTGGTCGGGAAGTAGTGGTGCAGCGTCGAGTGATCGAGGCCCACGGCCTGGGCGACCTCCCGCAGCCGCAGCCCCTCCATGCCCTTCCGGGCGATGAGCTCGAACGCCGCCAGCACCAGATCGTCCCGGCGACTGCCGGTCCTCAGGACGCTCGCTGTCACGCGCACTCCTCTCAACCAAGTGGTTGGTTGGACCTTAGCAGCCTAAGGTGACCTGGTGACGGTTGTCCTGGTGACGGGTATGTCAGGCACGGGGAAGTCGGCCGCGCTGGACGGGCTCGCCGGGCGCGGCTACCGCGTCGTCGACACCGACTTCGGGGATTGGATCGCTGACCTGCCGCTTCCCGACGGCTCCGGCACGGAACCGCAGTGGCGGGAGGACCGGATCGATGCGCTCCTCGTCGAGCACGAGCGGTCGGGGGAGCCGTTGTTCCTGTCCGGCACCGTGTGGAACCAGGAGAACTTCTATCCGAGGTTCGGCCACATCGTGCTGTTCAGTGCGCCGGTCGAGGTGATGCTCGACCGCATCGCGCGGCGTGACTCCAACCCGTTCGGCAAGAGCGCCGAGGAACGTGACCGCATCGTGGCGGACACGGCGGAGGTCGAACCGCTGCTCCGCGCGTCCGCCACGATGGAGATCGACACCAGGCGGCCATTGGATGCCGTGGTCGATCAGCTGGCGGCCCTGGTCAGCGAGAGATGTGCAGGATCTCGGTGACCTGTCGATACCCGATCGCCTCGTAGAGGCACTTCTCCGGTTCGGCCTCGGGCGTCAGGAACGGCGTGCTGATCCCGGCCGCGGGACAGGACCGGGTCAGCAGCCCGGTCATGGCGGTGGCGATGCCCCGGCGACGGAACGGCGCGCGGACGCCGATCGCCGCCAGCTCGCTGACGCCCTTGTGCGGTGCGCCGCACAGACCGCCGCCGACCCCTCGGCCGGTCGCCCGGTCGGCGGCCAGCACGACGAGAGCACCGCGGTCCAGTGTCCGGCGCAGCCGGGCGACGTCGTGGTCGGTGACACCTGGCTGCAGGTACGCCTCGTTGCACGCCTCGGCGACCTCGCGCAGCTGCTCGTCGCTGTGCGCGAGCAGCAGCTCCACCTCCGGTGGCGCCGGACGTGAGCGGACCTCGGTGGGCGGACAGGTCATGATCGGTAGGCGATGTTCAACGGTGAACCCCGCCGCGAGCAGCGCCGGTTCCACCTCGGGGCACAGGTCGGGCAGATACTCGAAGCGTGGCGTCCGGCCACGTTCGGTGAACGCCGCGACCAGTTCGTCGACCTCCTTCTGGGTCGGGACGGTGGTGTCGTCGGGTACCGCGTAGTTGCGGAACAGTCCGGCGTCGTGGGCGTCGAACGACACCAGGAACGGGCCCACTCGGTGGGCCGGCGCCATCAGGGCGCGCAGGTACTCGTGCAGAAGCTGATCGAACACAGCTGGGATTGACCTTTCAGCGGGTCAGAAAAGAGCAGGACGAAGCGGGCCGCTCAGCGCAGCGGCGTCCGGCGGCCCGTGGTGGGCGCCAGCATGGCCTCAGTCCTTCAGTGCGTTCGCCAGGTGTGAACCTCTGGACCCTAGCGCGCCTGTCACCCCGATATCCCGCAGGTAGAACCTCGTGAGTGTTGAGTATGGCTATAGCCACACCGAACACTCACGAGGTGGGAAGCGGTCTCCGTTGTCAGCGGGCGGTCGGTTCCGGAGGTAGCGTCCGGCACGTGGATCACATAGTGAGTGGACGGATCGCGCGTGGGCTGGAGCCGTTCCACGCGATGACCTATTTCGCGCCGGAGACCGAGCAGTACCTGGCCGCGGCGGGACTCAAGCCGGGACGGATGTGCTACTTCGCCGGCCGGGGTGCCCCGATGGGCGCGGTCTCGGCCTCCGTGGTCGCGGCCACGTTCTACAACTTCAACCCCGACATGGTGGCCCGCCACATCCCGGCGGCATGGTCGCTGGCCACGCCATCGGCGCTGGTCGATGCGCGGTTCGCGGCCGTGGACGCCGCGCTGCGCAGACTGCTCGGTGACGAGCTGATCGCGTCGCCGGAGCTCGCCGAGGCCGCCGAGCTGGCCCGTCGCGTCGCCCAGCTGTGCTGCTGCGAGGGACGTCCGCTCGCGGCCGCGCACCTCGAGCTCGACTGGCCGGAGCAGTCGCACCTGGTGCTCTGGCACGCGATCTCCATCCTGCGTGAGCATCGAGGCGACGGGCACCTCGCCGCGCTGCTGGACGCCGATCTGAACGGGCTGCAGGCGCTGATCACCCACACCGCGACCGGCAAGGGGTTCCTGCCGTCCTTCGCCAAGGCCAGTCGTGGGTGGAGCGACGAGCAGTGGGACGCCGAGGCCGACGTGCTGCGCGAGCGGGGCGTTCTGGACAGCGGGGACGAGCCTGCGTTGACCGAGGTCGGGGAGGCGCTGCGGCAGCGGATCGAGGGCGAGACGGACCGGCTCGGCGGTGGCCCGTGGAGCGCACTGGGTGAGGACGAGGCCGTCCGGCTCGGTGAGCTCGTGCGTCCGCTGGTGCGCACCCTGCTGAAGGCAGGCTGCTTCCCGTCGGAAGGTGTTTTCACCCCCAGGGGCTGATCGGCGGGTGCGGGCTTGACTCGGCGTGTTCGCGGCCTATATTAAACCAAGTAGCTAATTAACTGTCTGGTTTAATATGGAGGTAGCGATGGGCCTGCCGAGTGTCGTGTCGGAGTCGGAATGGCGGACCGAGCGCGCGAAGCTGCTGGTCAAGGAGAAGGAACTGACCCGGGCGATGGACGCGCTCAACGCCGAGCGTCGACGGCTGCCGATGGTGGCGATCGACAAGGAGTACGTGTTCGACGGCCCGAACGGTTCGTCGACGCTGCTCGATCTGTTCGCGGGGCGGCGCCAGCTGATCGTCTACCACTTCATGATGTCGCCCGGCTCCGATCATCGCTGCCCCGGCTGCTCGCTGGTCGCGGACAACGTCGGTCACCTCGCCCACCTGCACGCGCGGGACACGACGCTCGTGTTCACCTCACCCGCGCCGCTGGCTCAACTGGTCCAGTACCGGGAGCGGATGGGCTGGTCGGTGCCCTGGTACTCGGTCGAGCGCAGCGACTTCAGCGCTGACATGGGCGCGCCGGTGTATCACGGGTTCAGCGTGTTCCTGCGCGACGGTGACCAGGTCTTTCGCACCTACTTCACCGACGGCCGCGGCGGCGACATGCTGATCGGCACGTTGCGCTACCTCGATCTCACGCCGCTCGGACGGCAGGAGGCGTGGGAGGAGCCGTCGGGACGGGGTACCGACGGCCCGGGTCACTGGTGGCGGGTGCACGACACCTATCGGTGATACCGCTGGGACTGATGAGGTCTCTACGCTGCGAATCCGGCGCGGGCTGCCTACCCTGGTTCGGCATGGGACAACGCGAAGAACTCACGGTGGTCCCGGCACTGGTGGGAATGCCGCCGGCCGTGGCCCACGACGCCGCGCTCGACGCACACCTGCTGGCGGTCGACCAGGACCCTGCTCACACTCCGACCAGCGCGGGCGTCGTCGCCGCGCAACAGCCCGAGCCCGGGCTGCGGGTGCCCACCGGCGAGCGCGTCCGCATCTGGGTGCGCACCGGCGGGCCGGACGGTGGCGGAGGGGGAGGCGGCGGCAAGGTTCCGCTGCCGACCGGGCCGAAACCTCTCGCCTCGCTCGGGACCAAGTAGTCGTCTCAGGCTCGGAGCATGCCGATCAGGTCCACGGTCTGTCGGGTCAGCGGGCGCAGCACCGGGAGCCGGGACAAGCGGACGAGTCGGGTGACCATCGGCACGGTGTGTTCGATCAGCGCGCGGGTCCGGGCGGTGTTCTCCGACGTGTCATGCACCCAGTACAGGACGATGCCCAGCTCGTAGAGCCACAGCAGCTCGGGCAGGGTGGCGCCCAGCTCGGGGCCGATCCGCATCGAGGACCCGTCGATCAGCTCGCGGAACAGGGCGATCGAGCCGTCCCTCGCCGGTGACGACGTCGTGCTGAACGGCGACAACGGGTTGTCCGGCTGTGCTGCGGTGGCGAAGAACTTGCCGGCGAACTCGTGGTACGGCTCGGCGGCGTCGAAACAGGCGTGCAGTACGCCGCGCAGGCGTTCGGCGAAGTCGGTGCTGGCGGCGAACACCGAGGCGCAGGCCCGCTGCTGCTCCGCCAGCATCTCTTCGTAGAACCCCTGGACCAGCTCGTCCTTCGAGGCGAAGTAGTAGTACGCGTTACCCACCGACACGCCGGCCTCGGATGCGACCGCGCGCATCGTCGTGCCCTGATAACCCTGCTCGCGGAACAGTCGTAGCGCGGCGGCCACGATCTGCTCCCTGGTCCGTTCCGACTTCGGACCGGTCATGAACGCGCGCGCATCGCCGAGGTGAACTCCTCGTCCAGCTCCGCGCGGCGATGTGACTCCTTGATGCGGTCGAGCACGACCAGGGTGAGGCCGTACGAGGCGGCGAGGACGAGCAGGATCACGCCGAGCCGCGTGACGATCGACTGCAGCTGCCCGTCCACCGGCGGGTCGATCGTCGAGATGATCGCCAGGATGCCGAGTGCGAACAGGTGGAACCCGACCGTGACGAGGCGCGTGATTCCCGCCGCACGTGGCGCGGAATACACCTCTTCCAGGAGCGACTGGCCGCTGCGACGGAGGATCACCCCGACCAGCGCGGTGAGTGTGACGCCGGCGACAAGGAGGACGAGATAGCTGGTCAGCTCGCTGTTCATGGGGGTCTCCCGTTGTTTTGAACGTGTTCAAATCCAGTAGACACCTCTGTGGGAACAAGTGCAAGGTCGGCGGCTGTTGACCAGATGAGTGCCCTCTAAGATTAACTTTGCTAATTAGCTGTTCTAAGCGGTATAACCGATTGTGTGAGTGAGTACGTGCCCGGCGAGCTGCGGGCGCTCGATGCGGATCTGGTTCGGGACGTGGCACTGCCACCTGTCGAGGCCGTGATCCGGCGAGCAGGCTCGATGAACTGGACCAGAACGGCCGCGACCGCGGCGGTGTTGACGGTCGGGGCACTCGGTGGGGTCACCGTGCTCGCCCAGTCGATCGCCACCGGTGGGGTTCCGCTGCCGATCCCGGTCGCGCTGTCCCCGGTACAGCGACACCCCGCGCCGATGGTGCTGGCGGCCGACCCGCCGTCGGCGCCGATCATCGCCGAGGTGCTCGCGCCCGGTCGCAGGCTTCCCCTCCCGGTTGCGCGGCCCGATGACTCCGACGGAGATCTGTCGCCGGTCGTCCACGACGACGAGGACTCCTCGGACGCCGGTCACCACTGGTACTGGAACTTCGGGGACAGAGACCGAGACCACCGCGACGGCCACCACTGGCGCCCCGGCCACGATCACGACTGGCCATGGCCAGGGACTGGGCCAGGAACAGGCCCGGGTACTGGACCGGGAACGGGCCCGGGGACCGGTCCGGGAACGGGCCCGGGGACTGGCCCCGGCACTGGTCCGGGGACTGGCCCGGGTACTGGACCTGGGACTGGACCGGGGACCGGTCCGGGAACGGGCACTGGGCCGGGCACGGGCCCTGGGACCGGTCCGGGGACGGGCCCCGGCACTGGACCGGGGACGCCTCCCGCGACCGGGGCAGGGGCAGCACCCGGAGCTGGGTCGGGTACGAACCCGGGCACGCCCTCGGGCACCGGCGCCGCGAATGCACACGGCCCGGGCACGAATCCGGGTCCGGAGGGTGGTGCGCCCGCTGGGTCGGAAACGGTCAGATCGTCGGGACAGCCGGCCCAGGACAGCTCAGCGCCCTCGGCGGGAACCGGCGGCGACTCCGGTCGCGGGCAGGGTTCGGCGACTGCCGGCCAGGGTCGTCCGACCCAGCCCGGCGACGCCGGACGGTCGCAGGGCACGAGCAGCGGGAGGCCCGATCGCGGCTCGGCGGGCGGCAAGGACTCGGGTCAGTCATCCGGTCGGTCGGACAGCCGTGGTCAGTCCGGTGGTGGTCACAGCGGTGGCTCCGGTGAGAGCCGCCAAGGCGGCGGCGGACATGGCTCGGACGGCGGACACCAGTCCCGGGGTGGCGGCGGGTCCTCCCACAGCGGCTCGGGTCACAGTTCCGGCGGCGACTCTCACGGCTCGGGCTCGCACGGCGGCGGCTCAGGTGGCGGCGGTTCACACGGCGGCGGCTCAGGTGGTGGCGGTTCGCACGGCGGTGGCGGTGGCGGAGGCCACGGGCACTGACCCACGACCTCGCATACCCAGCCTCCACCTCGCATACCGCGCAAGCTGTGCGAAGTGGGGGCTGGGTGCGCGAAGTGGCCTAGGGCTGGGCCGGGACGCGGGCCCTGTGGCGGCGGCCTATCGGGACGACCAAGGGTGTTCCTGCCACCGGGTCGGTCACGATCTGGGCGTCCAGGTCGAACACCTCTCGCAGCATGTCCTCCGTGAGGACCTCGGCTGGGGTTCCGGCCACCACGATCTTTCCGTCCTTCATGGCCACCAGCCGGCCGGCGTAACGCGCGGCGAGGTTGAGGTCGTGCAGCACCATGACGACCGTCCGGTCCATCTCCTGGTGCAGCCGCTCGACCAGGTCGAGCACGTCCACCTGGTGCGCGAGGTCGAGGAACGTCGTCGGTTCGTCCAGCAGCAGCAGGTCGGTGCCCTGCGCGAGTGCCATCGAGATCCACACCCGCTGGCGCTGGCCGCCGGACAGCGTGTCGACCGTCCGGTCGGCGAAGGCGTCCATGTCGGTCCAGCGCAGAGCCTCGGCGACGGCCGACTCGTCGTCGGTGGACCACTGCCGGTACCAGGCCTGGTGCGGGTGCCGTCCCCGCGAGACCAGGTCGGCGACGGTCAGGCCCTCGGGCGCGACCGGAGTCTGGGGCAGCACGCCGAGGATCTTGGCGACCTCCCGGGTGGGATAGCGGTCGATGCGCTTGCCGTCCAGCAGCACCTGGCCCCGGCGAGGGGCGAGCAGCCGGCCGAGCGCGCGCAACAAGGTCGACTTGCCGCAGCCGTTCGGGCCGATCACGGCCGTGACGGTCCCGTCGAGCACCTCGATGTCGAGGCCGTCCACCACGAGGTTGTCGGCATAGCCGAGCTGCAGGTCGCTCGCCTGCAGCCGGGCTCTCGGTTCTCCAGTCATGCGGTGGTCACCCCACGGTTGCGCCGAACGAGCAGGTAGAGCAGGTAGGGGGCACCGAGCACCATCGTGATGATGCCGACCGGCAGCTGGTCGCCGAACAGCGTGCGGCCGATCAGGTCCGACCCGACGGTGAGCAGCGCGCCGTAGACGGCCGAGGTGAGCAGCGGCGGTCGGGAGGCGCCGACCATGCGCAGCGAGATCTGCGGCACGACGAGCGCGACGAACCGGATCGGGCCCGCGCACGCGGTCGCCACGGCCGCGAGCAGTACGGCGAGCAGCACCAGGACCGTGCGGGACCGGTTCACCGTGACGCCCAGACCGCGCGCGGCGTCGTCGTCCAGCTGGAGTGCGTTCAGCCGGAACGTGAGGATCAGCGCTACCGGCACCAGCAGGACCAGCGCGGCGCCGACCGGGATCACGTGCTCCCAGCCCCGGGCGTTGAGCGAGCCGCGCATCCAGACCAGCACCTGACCCGCTTCGTCGATCTTGGCGATGACCAGCAGCCACGACGTGATGGACAGGCCGACGGCTTCGATCCCCAGGCCGACCAGCACCAGCCGGTAACCGTCCAGGCCGCGCCGATAGGCCAGCCCGTAGACCAGCACGGCGGCGAACAGTCCGCCGCCCAGCGCCGCCGCCGGCACCCCGAGCGTGCCCAGGCCGCCGAGCGCGCCACCGATGCCGGCGGTCGCGCCGCCGCCGAGCACGATGAACAGCACGGCGGCCGCGCTCGCGCCGTCGGTCACGCCGAGCATGTCCGGGCTGGCCAGCGGGTTGCGCGCGATGGACTGCGTGATCGCGCCCGCCACCCCGAGCGCCGCCCCGACCAGGATGCCGGTCAGGGTCCTGGGCAGCCGCAGCTCCAGCACGATGAAACGTTGCGCGCCGTCACCACCGCCGACCATCGTGCGCAGGACGTCGACCAGCGAGATCGGGTAGTCGCCCCGGCCGATGTTGAGCGCCGCGAGCAGCACGACCAACCCGACGCCGAGCAGCGTGATGAGGATCAGCCGGGGCCGCCAGACGCCGGAGAACCGGCCGACCCGCAGCGCGGGCCTGCTCGCGACGGTGCCCGGGGTGATCGTCGTGCTCCGCGTTCGCAGGTGAGTCACAGCTTCATCATCTTCTTGCGGCGGACCAAGGCGACGAAGAACGGTGCGCCGATCAGGCTGAGCACGATGCCGACCTGCAGCTCGGCCGGTCGGACCACGATCCGCCCGATGACGTCGGAGGCCAGCAGCAGCACCGCGCCGGCCAGCGCGGACGCCGGCAGCAGCCACCGGTGGTCCGGGCCGATCAGGTAGCGCACGACGTGCGGGACGACCAGACCGACGAAGCTGATCGGGCCGCAGGCGGCCACCGCGCCTCCGGTCAGCAGGGTGATCGCGACGAGACCGGTCCACCGCGCGACCTGAAGGTTCTGGCCGAGGCCGCGCGCAACATCGTCACCGAGGGACAGCAGGTTCAACGCGGGCGCGTTGATCGCCGCGAGCAGCAGCCCGACCAGCAGGAACGGTGCGACCTGTGCGCCGATACCCAGGTCGCGGTCGGCGAGCGAGCCGACCGACCAGAACCGGTAGGCATCCAGCGTGCGATCGTCGGACAGGATCATGATCGAGGTCAGCGCGACCAGCAGCTGGCTCACCGCGACACCGGCCAGCGCGAGCGTGACCGGCGTGGGTCCGCCGCGGCTGAGCGAGCCGAGCATGAAGACCAGCACGCTCGCGCCGAACGCGCCGGCGAAGGCGAACCAGACGTAGCCGTACAGGCTGCTGATGCCCAGCACGTTGATGCCGAACACGACGAGGAACGCGGCGCCGCCGCTCACCCCGAGCAGTCCCGGCTCGGCGAGCGGGTTACGCGTGTGGCCCTGCATGAGCGCGCCCGCGACACCGAGCGCCATGCCGACGCCGATGCCGAGCAGCGTCCGGGGCACCCGCAGCGACAGGATCACGACGTCGTTCTCGGTGCCGCTGGGGGAGTGAAATGCGTGCCAGACCTGGTCCAAGGGGATCGGCTTGGCGCCGACCGAGATGCTGGCGATCGCGGCCAGAATCACCAGCCCCAGCAGTACCACGACGAAGCCGATGCGTCGTGATCGCTCGCCTAGTCCGCCGCTCACCATACTTAGGAAAGACTAACAAACCTTCCCTGAACATCCCGTGAGTGATTCGGGCTGCCCTGGCAGCCCACATCACTCACGGGTGGGGTGGGTGACCAGCAGGGCCAAGGGGGTGTCGGTGCAGCGGTGCAGGGTTGTGCCGGGCCGGGGCTGTTCCGTTCCCGACCACCAGGCGGGGATGTTCACCTCACGGATCAGGGAGCCCGTCGCCTGGCGCGCCGAGGTGGACACGACGACCCTGCCCTGCGCGTTGACCAGCGCCGCCCGTCCGTCCAGCCGGCGCAGCGCGGGGAGCAGCAGGCGCTCCACGGTGGTGACGAACACGTCCGCGCCGACGATCCCGGCGAACGCCGACCGGCCCTGGACCGGGATCGTGAAGGTCAACGTGTACTCGTCGGTACACAGGTAGTCGACGTACGGACCGTTGATGTGCCTGCGGCCGGTGTCGCGGGGCACGGTGAACCAGGACTGCCTGGTGTAGTCGAGGAACGCGTCGCTGTTCGGGTCCAGGCTGATGAAAAGCTGCTCGGGGCCTGCCCGGTCGGCCGTGGTCCACCATTCGAAGCCGAAGCGCTGGTCGGCGAGGGTGTCCGGAGCCGCGACGAACCCGCCGCCGATCACCACGTCGTCCAGCATGTCGATGACCAGCGGATCCAGCCGGTCCAGGTCGGAGGCGGCGGCGGGGGCCGCGAGCAGTGACTCGGCGGCGGCGAGCACGGGCGTGAGCCCGTCGAAGATCCCCTCGACCAGCCGGGAGACCTGCTCGACGATCTCGGCAGCCGCGCTGTCGAGATCGGTCCGCGCGCTCGTCACATCACTCACCTCGAAGCGAGGAGTCTAGAGCACTCCCCGGGGATTCGATCAGCTCGAAGTGCAGCTCGACGAGCCGGTCGACGGCGTCCAGGATGTGCTCCTCGGTGAGCGTACGGGCCAGCGCGCCGTCACCGCGTGCGATCGCCGAGGTGATCTCCCGATGCGCCGTGTGCGCCTCGGTCGATCCGTCGTGCCCGACGGGTAACCACAGCAGTCCGCCCGCTTCGCCTTGCAGGGCCAGCTCCTGCTGGGTCAGGCGCGGGGACTGCGCCGCCGCGGCGACCTCCAGATGGAAGTGTCGTTCTGCGCGAGCAGCGGCCGGGCCGGTCGCGGCCCGGATGTCCTCGGTGGCCAGCTGCAGCCGGGCGATGTCCTCGACCGACGCCCGGTCGGCGGCGAGCTTGGCCGCCGCGCCCGCCACG
Source organism: Actinospineispora spinosispora DSM 44797 (assembly GCF_000429025.1). GTDB lineage: Bacteria > Actinomycetota > Actinomycetes > Mycobacteriales > Pseudonocardiaceae > Pseudonocardia > Pseudonocardia spinosispora. The sequence continues at coordinate 366,249 of NZ_KE386835.1, read as the reverse complement.
GCGAGGTAGTGGTCGCCGACGTCGCGCAGCTCGCTCAGCGACGTGGCGCGCAGCCGGTCCTGCCATGGGCTCGCACCCGAGGGCGCGCGGACGAAGCTGCCACCGCCGCGTCCTCGCCTGGTCTCCACGAGACCCTGCTGGCGCAGTGCGACGAGCGCTTCCCGAACGGTCACCGTGGACACACCGAACTGGCTGGCCAGCTCGGTCTCGCTGGGCAGCTGTTCGGCGTCGGTCAGCAGCCCGAGGGTGATCGCGTCGACCAGGCGGCGCGTGACGGCCTCGGCGCGTCCGGTCTGTTCCAGTGGAGCGAACAGCGCGGCGCGGGCACTGTGCGGCACCCGCTTGCCCACGGCAACCCCCTCCACTCGACCGGGCAGATCTCGAGGCGAGTTTACCCCGTTGTCATTTGAAATATGGTCTTATATGTTTAAGGCTTGAGAGTGTCCCAAGTCACTGACAGGAGCGGGTTCGTGCAGCAGTTGAGGAACTTCATCGACGGCGAGTCGGTCGACGCCGCGTCCGGCGCACAGGCCGACGTGATCGACCCGACCACCGGCCTTCCGTACTGCACCGCGCCGGTGAGCAGCGCCGAGGACGTCGACCGCGCGGTCCGCGCGGCCGCGACCGCCTTCGAGTCCTGGGGATCGACCACTCCGGCGCAGCGCCAGCTCGCGCTGCTCAAGATCGCCGACGCGGTCGAGGCGAGGGCCGACGAGCTGGTCAAGGTCGAGTCGGCCAATACCGGCAAGCCGCTGGCGCTGACTGCGTCGGAGGAGCTGCCCGCCGTCGTCGACCAGCTCCGGTTCTTCGCCGGTGCCGCACGAGTGCTCGAAGGTCGCGCGGCCGGCGAGTACATGGAGGGTTACACCTCGTTCGTGCGCCGCGAGCCGATCGGTGTCTGCGCGCAGGTCACGCCATGGAACTACCCGCTGATGATGGGCATCTGGAAGATCGCGCCCGCGCTCGCGGCCGGCAACACCGTAGTGCTCAAGCCGTCCGACACCACCCCGGCCTCGACCGTCCTGCTCGCCGAGATCTGCGCCGAGTTCCTGCCGAAGGGCGTGTTCAACGTCGTCACCGGCGACCGGGACACCGGCCGCGCGCTCATCGAGCACCCGATCCCGGCGATGGCCTCGATCACCGGCTCGGTCCGCGCCGGTATGGAGGTGGCCGGCTCAGCCGCCGCCGACCTCAAGCGCGTGCACCTGGAGCTGGGCGGCAAGGCCCCGGTCATCGTCTTCGCCGATGCGGACCTGGAGAAGGCCGCCGAGGAGATCGCGGTGGCCGGCTACTTCAACGGCGGCCAGGACTGCACCGCCGCGACCAGGGTGCTGGTGGCGCGTGAGGTGCAGGACGACTTCATCGCGGCGCTGACCACGCAGGCCGCCGCCACGAAGACCGGCCTGCCGGACGACGAGGACGTGCTCTACGGGCCGCTCAACAACGCCGCCCAGCTGGAGAAGGTCAGCGGCATGGTCGGCAGGATCCCGGACCACGCGTCGATCGCCAACGGCGGCTCGCGGGTCGGGGACCAGGGCTACTTCTTCGCGCCGACAGTCGTGTCCGGGCTGCGCCAGGACGACGAGCTCAGCCAGAACGAGATCTTCGGCCCGGTCATCACCACCCAGGCCTTCGACTCCGACGACGAGGCGCTGGCCTCGGCGAACGGCGTGCAGTACGCGCTGGCCTCCTCGGTGTGGACGAAGGACCACGCCAGGGCGATGCGGTTCGCCGCGAAGCTCGACTTCGGCTGCGTGTGGATCAACACGCACATCCCGCTGGTCGCGGAGATGCCGCACGGCGGGTTCAAGCACTCCGGTTACGGCAAGGACCTGTCGATGTACGGCTTCGAGGACTACACGCGCATCAAGCACGTCATGTCGGCCCTCTAGGAGAACCGGATGCCCAACCAGGCCCCCGTCGTGCCCACCGACGACCCGCGCACGGTCGACACCGGCGAGCCCGCGATCCGGCTGCGCGGACTGCGCAAGGAGTTCGGGTCCGTCACCGCGGTCGACGGTGTCGACCTGGACATCCCGCCGGGCGAGTTCTTCTCGATGCTCGGCCCGTCCGGGTCCGGCAAGACGACCGTGCTGCGGCTCATCGCCGGGTTCGAGCTGCCCACCGCGGGTGTGGTCGAGCTGGACGGGCGGGACGTCAGCAGGCTCGCGCCGTTCGACCGGGACGTCAACACGGTGTTCCAGGACTACGCGCTGTTCCCGCACATGACCGTGCGGCAGAACGTCGAGTACGGGCTGCGGGTCAAGGGCGTGCCGAAGGCGCAGCGGCAGGAGCGCGCCGCCGAGGCGCTGCGGTCGGTGCACCTCGGTGAGCACGGCAGCCGTAGGCCGAGTCAGCTGTCCGGCGGCCAGCGGCAACGGGTGGCGCTGGCGAGGGCGCTGGTCAACCGGCCCAAGGTGCTGCTGCTCGACGAACCGCTCGGCGCGCTGGACCTGAAGTTGCGGCTGGCGATGCAGACCGAGCTCAAGGCGCTGCAGCGCGAGGTCGGCATCACGTTCATCTTCGTCACGCACGACCAGGACGAGGCGCTGACCATGAGCGACCGGATCGCGGTGTTCAACGAAGGACGCATCGAGCAGGTCGGGACGCCGGTGGAGGTGTACGAGCGGCCGGCGAGCGCGTTCGTCGCCGGGTTCGTCGGTACGTCGAACCTGCTGCGCGGGCCCGCCGCCGAAGCGGTGATCGGCCGCTCGGGTGTCTACAGCATCCGGCCGGAGAAGATCCGCCTCGATGAGCGGTTGTCCGAGCCCGCCACGGACGGCGAGACCAGCGCGACCGGCGCGGTCACGAACGTCGTGTACGCCGGCGCGACCGTGCGCTACGAGGTGTCGCTCGACGCCGGTGGTCAGCTGTCCGTCGTGCACCAGAACGTGGCCGACGCACCGCACCGGCCGGGGACCCGGGTTCGGCTGAGCTGGCGCCACGACCACAACTTCCGCGTTCCGGACGAGAACTGAAAGGCCAGTCATGAGAAGACGGAAACTGCTACTCGCCGGGGTGCTCTGCGCGAGCCTCCTGGCGGCGGGATGTGGCACGTCCGGGAGCGGCGGCTCGTCGGGCGCGGCGCCCGGTGGACAGGGGTTCACCCCGCCGAAGCTCGAGCCGCTCGCCGCGCTGGGCCAGCCGGAGGGGCAGCTGAGCGTGCTGGCCTGGCCGGGCTACGCGGAGAACGGGTCGAACGATCCGGGCGTCAACTGGGTCACGCCGTTCGAGCAGGAGACCGGCTGCAAGGTCAGCGTCAAGACGTTCGGCACCTCCGACGAGGCGCTGAGCCTGATGAAGACCGGGCAGTACGACGTGGTGTCCGCCTCCGGTGACGCGTCGTTGCGGCTCATCGCGTCCGGTGACGTCGAGCCGGTCAACACGTCGCTGGTGCCGAACTACGCCGACATCCAGCCGTTCCTCAAGGACAAGCCGTGGAACAGCGTGAACGGCACGATGTACGGCATCCCGCATGGCTGGGGCGCGAACGTCCTGGCCTGGCGCACCGACAAGGTGACCCCGGCGCTCACGTCCTGGTCGGCGATGTTCGACGCGAACTCGCCGTACAAGGGCAAGATCATTGCCTACGACTCGCCGATCTACATCGCGGACGCCGCGCTGTACCTGATGGCGCACCAGCCCGACCTGGGCATCAAGAACCCGTACGCGCTGGACGAGAAGCAGTTCCAGGCCGCGGTCGGTCTGCTCAAGCAGCAGCGTCCGCAGGTCAGCGAGTACTGGTCGGACTACCTGAAGGAAGCGCAGTCGCTGAAGAACGGTGACGGCGTCGTCGGTACCGCGTGGCAGGTGACGGTCAACCAGGTCCAGAAGGACGGCGCCCCGGTGCAGTCGGCCGTGCCCAGCGAAGGTGCGACCGGGTGGTCCGACACCTGGATGCTCGCCACCAAGTCGGCGCACAAGACGTGTGCCTACAAGTGGATGAACCACATCACCGACCCCAAGGTGCAGGCGCAGGTCGCCGAGTACTTCGGTGAGGCGCCTGCCAACTCCAAGGCGTGCGCGCAGACGTCGGACAAGAACTTCTGCGCCGGCTACCACGCGGACGACGCGGACTACGCCTCGAAGATCCACTACTGGACCACGCCGATCACCCAGTGCCTCGACGGTCGCACGGACACCAAGTGCACCGACTACGGCGAGTGGACCAGGGCCTGGACCGAGATCAAAGGCTGACCCCCCCGTGAGTGGCGAGTGGTTCTACCGCGAAGCGGCGCCGAAGGCGTAGCACCAGTCCGCACTCACGACCGCTTTTTGGTCGTGAGTGCGGAGTGGCGCTATAGGACCACTCGCCACTCACGGGTAGTAGACGGGAGCACCACATGAGGCGAGCAGCAGCCGCGTACCTGTACCGCAAGCCGAACCTGCGGCTCGGGATGCTGCTGTCCGCGCCGCTGCTGTGGCTCGGCCTGGCGTACCTCGGTGCGCTCGCGGCACTGTTCATCACCGCGTTCTGGACGGTGGACACGTTCACCGGCCAGGTCCAGGTGTCCTGGTCACTGGACAACTTCGCCACCCTGGTGACCGACTCGGTGTACCGGACGATCACGCTGCGCACCCTGGGCATCGCGGTGCTGGTGACGCTGATCGACGCGGTGATCGCGTTCCCGATGGCGTTCTGCATGGCCAAGCTCGCCTCGCCCGCCGCGCAGCGTGTGCTGGTGATCGCGGTGATGACGCCGCTGTGGGCGAGCTACCTGGTGAAGGCCTACGCGTGGCGCAGCATGCTGTCCGGCAACGGCTTCCTGCACTGGTTGCTGTCGCCTCTCGGGCTGGACAGCCCCGGCTACGGGCTCACCGCCACGATCATCACGCTGGCCTACCTGTGGCTGCCGTACATGATCCTGCCGATCTACGCGGGCCTGGAACGGCTGCCCGACTCGCTGCTCGCCGCGTCCGGTGACCTCGGGGCAAAGCCCGCGCGGACGTTCACCTCGGTGGTGCTGCCGCTCGCGTTCCCCGCCGTCGTGGCGGGCTCGATCTTCACGTTCTCGCTGACCCTGGGCGACTACATCGCCGTGACCATCGTCGGCGGCACCAGCCAGATGCTCGGCAACGTCGTCTACAGCAACATCGGCGCGGCGAACAATCTGCCGTTCGCGGCGACCGTGGCGCTCGTCCCGGTCGTGATCATGCTCGTCTACCTGGCCGCCGTGCGTCGCACCGGCGCGCTGGACAACCTGTAGGGGCGTCTCGTGACGATCTCCCGGACCACGAGGTACGTGCTGTTCGGCGCGCTGGCGCTGGGCCTTGCGGTGATCTACTTCCCGCTGCTGCTCGTACTGGTCAACTCGTTCAACGCCGACACCTCGTTCGGCTGGCCGCCCGCGCACCTGACGCTCGAGTGGTGGGAGCGGGTCACCGGCAACGCCGGCGCGCTGAACGCGCTGTGGACGAGCATCCGCGCGGGTGTCGCGGCGACCGCGATCGCGCTGGTCCTCGGCACGATGGCCGCCTTCGCACTGCAGCGCTACCGGTTCTACGGGCGCGACTCGGTGTCGTTGCTGCTGATCCTGCCGATCGCGCTGCCCGGCATCGTCACCGGTATCGCGCTGAACAACGCGTTCCGCACGATCCTGGGAATCGACCTCGGCCTGTTCACCGCGATCGTCGCGCACGCCACGTTCTGCATCGTCGTGGTGTTCAACAACGTCGTGGCCAGGCTGCGCCGCATGGGTGGCAGCCTGGAGGAAGCCTCGATGGACCTCGGCGCGGACGGCATCACGACGTTCCGCCTGGTGACCTTCCCGATGCTGCGCTCGGCGCTGCTCGCGGGCGGTCTGCTGGCGTTCGCGCTGTCCTTCGACGAGATCATCGTGACCACGTTCACCCTCGGCACCGGCATGGAGACCCTGCCGATCTGGATCCTGAACAACCTGTTCCGCCCCAACCAGGCCCCCGTGGTCAACGTCGTGGCCGCGATCCTGGTGGTCTTCTCGACGGTCCCCGTCTACCTGGCCCAGCGCCTCTCCGGCGACAACACCTCCGGCGGCCGCCTCTGACCGGGCCGGCGCGCTCGTGAGCGACGCCGACCCGGCTTGGCTATCCGCGTAGCGGTGTGACGTCTGCGTGTCGATCACACCAGGAGGCAGCCGCTCTCGCGCACGAGTAGTGCACGCACGGCCACTTCACTCCCTGCACACCGCCACAGCCGGCACAGTCGCCGTTGTCGGACCGGGTGTGCGCGGCCAGCACTCCCTCGACCATCCCCGGTTGAACCAGCATGAACTCCACCACGAAGTTCAGGTCCCCCATACCGAACCCCCCGTCGGCGGTCATCCGAGCCGCACCACAGTCCTGCACAGCGAGAGCACCGCACCATGTACTCGCTCCATCACACGTAATCTGTCCACGACCGGATCCCTCCAAGATCTAGTCACCGAGGCCTCGGCGGCCGCAATCCGCCGGGGCCTCCTCGTCGTTTCTGGCTCAGGAGTGAGTCAGGTGTCGGAGTATGCAGACTTCAGTCAACTATTACAAGCGCACCTGAAGAGGCTGAACTGCCCGAAGGTCGATGGCAAAATTCAGATAGAGGTTGACTATCCTCATGTACGCGATATATTCGATCTCAACGGCCTGCTGGGTGAGGGGACTTTTGTGGCAGAGAACGTCGACTACACGATCCGAGTGCTGTGGGGCTCCTGCGGGGACGACGAGACCTGCCCCATGCTGGGGACCGTGCCCGCACGTCCGGGGAAGGTGCAGGGAGTTGCTCGTCTGGTCACTGAGCCTGACCTACTCGCTGCCTACGCCCGGCACATCGGACCGGGAGAGGCGCTGTTCGAGATGGACGAGGGGATGATCTTCGGGGTGACCGGCTGATGATGAACGTCGTCGAGCTGCGTGACTTCATTCGTACCAACTTCACCGCAACCGCGTACCGCTGGGAACGGCTGCCGATCTATGAAGTTGACTCAGACGGCAGCGACTACGGTCGCTACCTCGCTGGAGAAGCTGAGCCGACCGTGGCGCGCAAACAGCCTTGGCTGGACCGTCTCGCCTCGGAAAGGGCGCGGGGTCTCTATCGGCATCGGGTGCGGCTTCTGCACGAGCCGATACACGACTATGAGCGGTACGAGTGTGAGTGGGCTTACGTGCTCAATGGGCGCGCGGGTGAAGACGTCCGGATTCTGCGGCAAGGGGAACATCAGCTGCCCTCGATCCTGGTTGATCACGACTATTGGTTGATCGATGACACGCATCCGGTGCGGATGCACTACGCCGAGACCGGTGAGTTCCTCGGTGCCACACTGGAGCCGTCCATGCTCGACATGTATCGAAGTAGTCGTGACGCCGCATGGGCGATGGCCGAGCCCTTCACCGACTGGTGGGGTCGGCACCCCGAACTCGCGCGGAGCAGGTACGGAAAGGTGTCTTAGCCACGAATGGCACGCGGTAGGCGAAAGGCAAGGGAGGAGCTCGACGAACTGTCGCGGCTCCTCCTTGACCTGCGCGAACGTGCAGATCTCCGCCAACCTGACGCCGCGCGCCACGCGGGTCTGACGCAATCGATGCTTTCTCGAATCGAAACCGGCCGGAAGGTCCCGGACGTGGTGACGGTCCGTGCGTTGGCCGCGCTGTACCGGTCGTCGCCCGCCGAGCGGGAGCGGCTGGTGGAGTTGGTATCGATTATGGAGCCTGCTCGGCTCGACTCCCGCCTGGTCATGCAACGCGGCAATAACCTGCATTTCCAACAGCGGATGAAGGATGTCGAGGCATCATCCGGCCACGTGCGTTCCTTCCACCCGGGCATGGTGCTGGGGGTGCTCCAGACCGTGCCTTACGCCCTGACAGTGTTTACCGCGCCGCGCCCCAGCAGACCGGCGAATGCGGATCCGCCTGCGGAACTTGCCGCCAGCCGTGCAAGTCGCTACCCACAGCTGGCCGCGGATGGCGGGCGCTCGTGGACTTTGATTCAGACCGAGGGCGCACTGAACTGGCATGTGGGTTCACCGGCTGTCATGGTCGAACAGCTGGCCCAGATCGCGGAGGCCTGCACCTTGCCGCACGTCCGTCTGGGCATCATTCCGGCACGCACGCTCTCGCCTGTGTTCGCACCGCACGGGTTCCATTTGTACGACGCGCGCGCAGCGCTGATCGCTACCAAGACCGCCACCGCACTGTCCACCGATCAGCGTGATCTCGACGACTATCTCGCGCTTTTCGCCGAGCTGGAGAAGCTGGCTGTCTTCGGCGAACAAGCCGTCGAGGTCATTCGTCGGGTATCGCAGGACTATCAGGATCTGCAGTCCTCGCAGTAGGCGCAACCACTTCGCAGACCCTCACGTTGCGTCGCAGACGCTGCAGTGTCTGCGACGCGACACGAAGCTCTGCGAGGGCTCGCGGAGTTGTGCACATCGAGCCGAGTTGTCCACAGACGTGCAGGTCAGCGCCCACAAAGCCGAAGAAATGCGGCACGGTGGTCGGCATGGATGATCTCGCGCTCCACCGGCGCCGTGGGCTGCTCGACGCCGGCTTCACCGATGCCGAGCTGAGACAGCTGCGCAAGACCGGTGAGCTGACCATGATCCGGCGCGGCAACTACCTGGCCGGTCCCGAACCGGACGACGATGCCGATCGGCACCGGCTGCTCGTCGGTGCCTCGTTGGGCGAGCTGGCGCACGGTGCCGTGTTGAGCCACGCTTCGGCCGCGGTGATGCACGGTCTGCCAGTGTGGGGGATGCCGCTCGATCGTGTGTCGGTGACCCGGGACCGGCGGTCGGGTGCCCGGCGGAGCGCGCGGGTCCATATGCACGCCGCGCCGCTCGGCCCAGACGATCTGTGCGAAATGGACGGATTCTCGACGACATCGATCGCGCGAACGGTCCTCGACGTCGCGCGATCGGCACCGTTCGAGGCGGCCATCGTGACCGGTGACGCCGCTGTACGGCTGATCACCTCGACGGAGCTGGCGAGCGCGTTGGCCGAGGCCTCCCGGCGCCCGGGATGCGCCAGGGCACGGCGGGCGGTCGGATTCATGAACGGGCTGAGCGAGAGCGTCGGTGAGTCACGGAGCCGGGTGGCCATCGCGCTGGCCGGGCTGCCACCACCGGTACCGCAGTGGGAGGTGCGCTCGCCGTCGGGACGGTTCATCGGCCGGACGGATTTCGCCTGGCCGGAGCACGGGGTTCTCGGTGAGTTCGACGGGAAGGTCAAGTACGGGCGACTGCTGGGGCCAGGTCAGGCGGCATCAGAGATCGTGTACCGGGAGAAGCTGCGCGAGGACGAGCTCCGTGCCGAGGGCTTCACCATGGTCCGCTGGACCTGGCAGGACCTGGCAGCTTTCGCCCCGGTCGCGGCCCGCCTGCGGCGTGCTCTCGGCTGACTTCGCAGAGCTTCGTGTCGTGTCGCAGACACTGCAGTGTCTGCGACACGACACGAAGCTCTGCGAAGTCGGATCAGGGTGGGCCGCCGGACGGGGGGCCCTGGTAGCCGGTGCGGGAGGAGGCGTCCATGCCCACCTCGAACTGGACGCCGGCGTGCAGCTTGTTGCCGCTGATCTTCGCGCCGCTCGTGCCGTTCTGCAGCGCGAAGGCGTGGTCCGCGCCGACGATCTCGTTGTTGGTGAGCGTCACGCGGCTGACGTCGTCGATCAGGACCGCCTGCGCGGCGCGGTTGGCGCAGTAGTTGTTCGAGTAGGTGATGTTGCTGGTGGAGCCCACACCGCTGCCGTCGCCCGCCTCGCTGTTGGGGCCCTCGACGATCAGGCAGTTGTTGTCGATGTCCTCGCAGCGGTTGTTGTCGATCAGGATCCGCTGACTGGCCGGGTTGTCGGAGTCGGTGGCGAAGGTCTGCATGCAGTCCGCGTGCGCGTGGTTGGCGTTGCGGGTGTGCGCGATCGTGTTGTGCCGGATGACGATGTTGCTGCCCCAGAACCGGATTCCGTCGCCGTCGTCGCCCTGCGGGCTCATCACGGTGGAGTTCTCCAACGTGATCGTGTTGCCGCTCAGCACCACGCCGGGCGCGGGCGGACGGATCACGTTCACTCGGGACACCGTCACGTAGTTGGCCTCGATCCCGATGCCGGTGACGCTCGTGGTGCCGTCGCCGAGCACCCGGATCGGGGCCTGGGCCGTGCCGGAACGGCTGATCGATAATCGGGCGCCCAGATTGCCGTGCAGACAGATCGTGCTGCCCGGAGTCGCCGCGGCCAGGGTCGGCCGGAGTGCGGTGCCGACGGTCACGGTGCTCGTGCAGCCGGTCGGCGCGGCGATCGGGCGGATCGCGCCCGGTGGTGGCGGCGGGACGGGTTTCGGCGGCGGTGTCGGGGACGGGCTCGGCGCCGCCGAGGTCACGGGCGGAGGAGCGACCGGCTCAGGTGCGGCGGAACAACCGGCGGCCAGCGTCACGGCGCACAGGGTGACCAGCGACAACCGGGTGATTGCACTGGGCATGCTCGTGGTTATAGCAAACCCGGGTGATTCCCGTGCCGCCGGTGTCGTGTGTCCAGGTCAGACTGGACGTACACCGTAAGCTGCTCACATGCGCATCCATCACCTGAACTGCGGGACCATGCGGCCGCTCGGCGGCACGCTGTTCGACGGCAATCCCGGTGTGCTGCGCCGGGCCGAGATGGTCTGTCACGTCCTGCTGCTCGAGACCGAGGACGGCCTGGCCCTGATCGACACCGGCATCGGCACCCAGGCCACCAGCCGGCCGAACGAGTGGCTGGGCAGGTCGTTCTGCTTGGCGATCGCCCCGACCAGGGACCGCGCGGAGAGCGCCGTCGAACAGATCGTGCGGCTCGGCCTCGACCCGGCGGACGTCCGGCACATCGTGCTGACCCACCTCGACCTCGACCACGCCGGCGGGCTCGCGGACTTCCCGGACGCCGTGGTCCACATCTACTCCGACGAGCTGGACGCGATGCAGTCGCCGCGCAACCGCGCGGAGAAGGAGCGCTACCGGCCCCAGCAGTTCGCGCACGGGCCGAAGTTCCGCGCCTACCGCACCGAGGGCGACCCGTGGTTCGGCTTCGACGCGGTGCGCGAGCTGGACGGGCTCGGGTCGGACGTCCTGATCGTGCCTCTCGTGGGGCACAGCCGCGGCCATGCCGGTGTCGCGGTGAGGAACGGCGACGGATGGGTGTTGAGCGCGGGCGACTCGTACTTCTTCCACGGCGAGCTGGAGGCGGCACCCAGCTGTCCACCCGGTATCGCGGTGTTCGAGACGCTCATGCAGGCCCAGCGTGGCCCGCGCGTCGACAACCAGAACCGCCTGCGCACGCTGGTCGCCGAACACGGTGCCGAGGTGAGCGTCTTCAGCGCCCACAGCAGCACCGAGTTCAGTCGCTCACTAGCGAAAGGAGCGTAGGCGCAGGCTGTTGGCCACGACGAATGCCGAGCTGAACGCCATGGCCGCCCCGGCGATCATCGGGTTGAGCAGGCCCATCGCGGCGAGCGGCAGCGCCGCCAGGTTGTAGACGAACGCCCAGAACAGGTTGCCCCTGATCGTGCCAAGCGTGCGCCTGGCCAGCCGGATCGCGTCGGCGGCGGCGGACAGGTCGCCCCTGGTCAGGGTGATGTCGCTGGCCTCGATCGCCACGTCGGTGCCGGTTCCCATGGCGATGCCCAGGTCGGCCTGGGCGAGCGCGGCGGCGTCGTTCACCCCGTCGCCGACCATGGCGACGACCTTGCCCTGTTCCTGCAGCCGCTTGACCACGTCGACCTTGTCGGCGGGCAGCACCTCGGCGATCACCTCGTCGATGCCGACCACGGCCGCGACCGCCTGTGCCGACGCCGTGTTGTCGCCGGTGAGCAGCACCGGCCGCAGCCCGAGATCGCGCAACGTGGCGATCGCCCGCTCCGAGCTGGGCTTGATGGTGTCCGCGACGACCAGCACGGCCCGCGCGGCGCCGTCCCACGCGACCACGACCGCGGTGTGCCCCAAGGACTCGGCCTCGGTCTTCGCGGCGTCGAGCTCGGGGGACAGCGGTTCGTCCAGCAGCGCAGGGCGACCGACGACCACCGCGTGGCCCTCGACCGTCCCGCGCACCCCGAGCCCTTCGGAGTTGGCGAAGTCGGTGACCCGGGGAAGCGGCCCGACCCGCTCCTCGGCGTCCCGCGCGATCGCGGCCGCGATCGGGTGCTCGGACGCGCTCTCCACGGCGCCGGCCAGGCGCAGTGCCACGTCCTCGTCGGTGTCGCCGCTGTGGACCGCGATCAGACTCATCCGGCCCGCGGTGACGGTGCCGGTCTTGTCGAGCACGACGGTGTCCACCCGCCGGGTGGACTCCAGCACCTCCGGGCCTTTGATCAGGATGCCGAGCTGGGCGCCGCGCCCGGTGCCGACCAGCAGCGCCGTCGGAGTGGCGAGCCCGAGCGCGCACGGGCAGGCGATGATCAGTACGGCGACCGAGGCGGTGAACGCCGTGGCCGCGTCGGCTCCCGCGCCCAGCCAGAACGCGAGCGTGCCGACGGCGAGCGCGATGACGATCGGGACGAAGACCCCGGAGATGCGGTCCGCGAGCCGTTGCACGGCGGCCTTGCCGGTCTGCGCCTCCTCGACGAGCCTGCCCATCTGGGCGAGCTGGGTGTCCGAGCCGACCCGGGTGGCCACCACCACGAGCCGGCCGCCCGCGTTGACGGTCGCGCCGACGACGGTGTCGCCCTCGCGGACCTCCACCGGCACCGACTCGCCGGTGAGCATGCTCGCGTCCACCGCGGAGCTGCCCTCCTCGACGGTCCCGTCGGTGGCGATCTTCTCGCCGGGACGCACCACGAACCGGTCGCCGACCGCGAGCTGCTCGATGCGGATCCGCTGTTCGACGACCTGGCCGTCGACGGTCCGCAGCACGGCGACGTCCTTCGCGCCCAGTTCCAGCAGTGCACGTAGCGCGGCGCCAGCACGACGCTTGGACCGGGACTCGAAGTACCGGCCGGCGAGGATGAACGTCGTGACACCCGCCGCGACCTCGAGATAGATGTTCGCGGCACCGTCACCGGGCGCGATGGTCAGCTCGAACGCGTGGACCATGCCCGGCGTGCCCGCCGTGCCGAACAGCAGCGCGTAGAGCGACCAGCCGAACGCGGCCAGTACGCCCATCGAGATCAGCGTGTCCATGCCCGCAGCGCCGTGGCGCAGGTTCATCCACGCGCTCCGGTGGAACGGCAGCGCCGCCCACACCACGACCGGCGCGGCCAGCACCAGGGAAATCCACTGCCAGTAGGTGAACTGCAGAGCCGGGACCATGGCCAGTGCGATGACCGGCACCGACAGCACCGCACTGACCAGCAGCCGGGTGCGCGCCGGGTCCGCCGCCTCGGCCTCCGGCTCGGGCGCTGTCGTTTCGGGCAGGGCAGCGTGGTAGCCGGCGGCCTCGACCTGGGCGAGCAGCGTCGACGGGTCGACACCGGTGGGCGCGAGGACGCGGGCCTTCTCGGTCGCGTAGTTGACCGTCGCGGTGACGCCGTCGAGCTTGTTGAGCTTGCGTTCGATGCGGTTGGCACAGGAGGCGCAGGTCATGCCCTCGATGGCCAGCTCGATGTCGGTGACGGTGTGCTGTTCGGTGGTGCTCACCGTGTTCCTCCCTCGGTCTCGGTGGTACTCACGGTGAACGTCGCGGTGTGCACCGCGCCGCCGTGGGAGAAGTCGAGGAACAGCCGATAACTGCCGGTGGTGGGTACCTCGGTGTCGAACCTGATGCTCGGTCCGGGGAGCGTGTGACCGTCGCCGGGCGCGCCGTCCGGATGGACGTGCAGGTAGGCGAGGTCGCCCTCGCGCAACGCGACGAGGTGCCCGTACGCGGCGAGGTAGGGCTGCAGGTCGGTGACCGCGCGGCCGTCCTTGCGCACGGTCACGGTCAGCGGGGACACCCGCCCCGGTGTCAGCGTGCCGTCGAGGCTCACCTGGTAGCCGTCCACCTCCGAGACGCGGCTCGGCTGGTGGGTGACCGGCTGGAAGTCACCGGGCACCGCGAGGTCGACACCCAACGTCAGTCCGAGCCGTCCGGCGGGCACGAAGTCGGCGAAGGCGCGATAGCTGCCGCCCGCCGGCAACGTCAGCGGAACGGTCCAGGTGCCGTCCGGCGCCATCTGAGGGTGGACGTGCTGGAAGCCGGTGGTGTCGCGGCGCACCACGATGAGGTGCATGAGCTTGTCGTGCTCGATGTCGAACGCCGTGTGCGGTGCCCCGTTCGGCCCGAGGATCCGGAAGGCGAAGGTGCCCGGTGCGGCGGCGACCGGCTCGAACGTGTAGCCGCTGCTGTGCGAGGCGAGCCCGCCCGGCAGCTGGGTGACGGCCGAGGAGGACCCGTGGCTGTGCGCGCCCGCCGAGTGCGATTCCGCCGCCGCCGGGGTGGTCCTGAGCGGACCGACGGCGGAGCCGATCGTGGCGCCGATGCCCGCGACCACCGCGAGCGCGGCGGCGTAGGTGGCGAGTCGGGTTGCGGTGTTCATCGGATCGCTCAGGACCTGACCAGGCGCGCGATCGCGGCGCTCGCCTCGGCGACCTTCCGGTCGGCGACGAGACCGCCTTCCGCGACCGCCTCGACGACGCAGTGTTTGAGGTGCTCGTCGAGCAGCCCGAGGGCGACCGCCTCGAGGGCCTTCGTCGCGGCGGAGACCTGGGTCAGTACGTCGATGCAGTACTGGTCGGTCTCGATCATCCGGGCGATACCCCTGACCTGGCCCTCGATCTTGCGCATGCGCTTGAGATACGAGTCCTTGTCCTCCGCGTACCCGTTCACGGTCCGCCCCTTCCGATCATCCGACGACTCGAACGTACCATACCCCCCTAGGGTTAATACGATACCGCGGTTGGGTATCTGATGGAGTGGACTGCTGGAGTCCCGGCGAACTGGACCTGGGCGCCGGGCCCGCCGACTCCCTACCGTCCTGCTCAGGTACCCGGACGTGAGGAGATGGTGATGTCAGCCCCAGCAGCCGCCGACAGCAGGATGTGGGCGACCATGAGCGGACAGTCCGCCGCGCTCGCGCAGCTCATCGCGGAACCCGGTCCGGTCGCGGCGGTCTCGGAACGCCTCGCCGGGCGGCGGGTGCTGGTGATCGGCACCGGCACGAGCTGGCACGCCGCGGCGCAGGGAGCCGCGTTGTTGCGCCGCTCGGGGACGACGGCGAGCGCGGCGCAGTCGGTCGACGTGGCGACCGAGGCCGCGTTGCTCGACGACGTCGACGTGGTGGTCGCCATGACCCACACCGGCGCCAAGCGGTTCACCGCCGAGGCGATCACCCTGGCCGGCGAGCGTGGCCTGGACGTCGTGCGGATCAGCGGGCTGGACGCGGCCGAGGCCGACCTGCGCACCGTGCCGAAGGAGACCTCCGCCGCATACACCGCGAGCCACCTCGCCGCGTTGCTGCGCCACGCCCAGCTCGCCGAGGCGCTCGGCGCGGACCTCGGCTCGCTCGCGGACATCCCGAAGGTCGTGCAGGCCGCCGTCGACACCTCGCCCTCGGTGACACCGCCCGAGCGGCTGATCGAGCTGATCGGCGCCGGGATCAACCAGTGGACCGCCGCCGAAGGGGCGCTCAAGATCCGTGAGGCGGCCTACGTGGCGACCGAGGGACTGTCGGTCGAGCAGTTCCTGCACGGCCCGTCGGTGGCGTTGCGGGCGAACGACCACCTGGTGTGCCTGGACGGCGGCGGCTCGCAGTCCCAGCGCACCCGGGACATCGCGAAGGCCGCCGAGCAGGCGGGCGTCCCGACCACGACGATCATGAACCACGACCTGAGCGAACCCCTGTCGATCTTCCCCCTGACGGCGGCCGTCCAACGCATAGCCCTGGACGCGGCGGGGTCCCTGGGTACGAACCCCGACACCTTCGGCAGGGACGTCCCCGGCCGAGAGCCCTGGAAGACGGTCACTCTCTGAGAGAGCACACGCCGCGCCTGGCACCCCAACAGCCCCGTTCGCGCCGCCTCGCAGAGGCTCGTGTCGCGTCGCAGACACTGCAGTGTCTGCGACGCGACGTGAAGCTCTGCGAAGTCGAGTCCGTGCCTACTTGTCGGCGATCAGCTTCCCCGCCGCTGCCCAGCTGTCCGTGGGGACCTCGTGAATCCACACCTGCACCGCCTCGGCGGGGATGGACAGCGAGCTCACGAACGCGTCGGTGACCTGCTTGACCAGCTCACGCTTAAGCTCGATGCTGCGCGGGCCCTGCTGGATGGTGACGATCGGCATGTCCTGCTCCCGGTACTCGGTGGTGTTGCTGACAGGGAGAAGTCCATCGCGGATCGACGGCCCGACCAAGGTGCACTCCGAGCTGGCAGCGATCACGAATCGTGATCGCGGCTGGCCTGGATGAGCGGGTTGAGCCACGGCGGCCTGCCCGAGGAGGGCACCGCGAGGTAGGTGGTGATCGCCAGCGCGGGGCGGGTCGGCCGGAACGCGATCATCGGGTGGCGCAGGACGCGCGAGTGCGAGTCGTACACCGGCGTCCACGACGTGGCGTCGGCACCGATCAGCGCGAGGCTGTTCTGCAGGCCGTTCGACGGCGGCCCGAGCGTCGGGGTGAACCCGGAGTCGTGACAGGCCGACATGACCTGGTCGAACAGCGGCGGGTTCGCCGTGCGGTCGGTGAGGCGCAGGGTGAGGTCGGCGAGACCGGCCAGTTCCACCGTGGCCTGCTCGGCCAGCGGATGGCCCGCCGGTAGCGCGGCGACGATGCGGTCCTCCCACACCGGGATGAGTCGCAGCTCAGGGCTCTGCGCGATCCCCCGGACGTAGGTCGCGTCCAGGCTCCCGGCGCGGACCCGGTCCAGTCTGGCTCGCGTGCTCGCGTACTCCAGCTCGACGGTCAGGCCCGGCATCAGCGTGGCCATCGAGGCGAGCACCCGGCCCAGATGGTCGCCGAGTCCCTCGCTGGTGCCGAGCTGGATGGTCGTGCCACCGGCGCCGACCGACTCACGCGCCCGCTGCGCAGCGGCGAGCGTCGCGCGCGCCTCGGGAAGGAAGCGTTCACCGTCGGTCGTCAACCTGACCCGCCGAGGGGTCCGGTCGAACAGCTCGACGCCCAGGTCGCGCTCCAGCCGCCGGATCTGCTGGCTCACGGCGGGCTGCACGATGTTGAGCCGCTCGGCCGCCCGTCCGAAGTGCAGCTCCTCCGCGACCGTGACGAAGTACCGCAGCTGCCGCAGCTCCATGCTCAGTCTCTTCCTGCCGCTACGGCGAGAAGGCTACTGGCCGCGCGGGACGCGCCGAAGGCTCAGCGCGACGACAGCGGCGAAACTGAGGGCTACGGCCGTAATGCTCAGGTTCAGGCCGAGCCGCTGGTCCGGAAGGGTGACGAGCGGGGCCCTCAGGCGTGCTTGGTGAGGAAGGCGCGCAGGTGGGGGTTCACGGCGCCCGCGTCGGTCAGGCTCAGGAAGTGCGCGCCGCCGTCGACGACGACCAGCGGCTCGGCGTGCGGCACCGACTCGACGATCTCGGCACCCCGGCACACCGGGTAGGCGACGTCCGCCGAACCGTGCAGGACCAACACCGGGCAGCGCACCTCGCCGAGCCGGTCGAGCAGCCCGTCACGGCTGACCAGGGTGTCCATGATGCGCCCGAGGCGTTCACCGGAGACCGCGCGCCACTTGGTCTTCCAGTCCCGCGCCGGCATGTCGCCGAGGCAGATCGTGGCGACCGTGTCGAGCAGCTGCTCGGCCGGGCCTTTCGCCGCCCAGGTCTTCGCCAGGCCCCGGTAGTTGTCGGCGATCTCCGCGACCTCGGCCGCGGCGGACGTGCCGAGCAGGGTCAGCGCCGAGATGCGATCCGGGGCCAGCAGCGCCATCCGCATCGCGACGAACCCGCCCTGGCTGGTGCCGACGACCGCGGCCCGCCCGATGTTCAGCTCGTCCAACAGCGCGAGGACGTCCCGCGCGACGTCCCAGTAGTCGAACGGTCCGGCGGCGGGGGTCTCGCCGTGGCCGCGTTCGTCGACCGTGATGAGCCGGAAGTCGCGGCCCAGCTCTGCGACCTGAGGGGCGAACATGTCGGTGTCCATCAGGAAGGCGTGCAGCAGCACCACGACCGGACCGGCACCACCGTGGTCCACGTAGTGCAGCCGCTGGCCGTTGTTGACGGTCACCGTCGAACCCATGATCACTCCCGTCTCACCGAACGACATCCGAAGGGAGTCTGGCACGGTATCCGGTGCTCAGGTCCCGTAGACAGGTCTTGTTGCCGAACCCTGACACTTCCGCTCGGAAGTGTCGGTGCGCGGGGCCGGAACCCGGGCGGGTCTCGGCGCTAACTCGGCCGGGATCGGTGGCGAGTACGGCACGAGCTGATGAGCGTGTGCGGTCGCGGTGTGGCCGGTGGTGAACTGGACGACGAACTCGGTCGGGCCGACACGGCCGATGACGAGTCCGAGCGCGCCGGCGCGAATGCGGCGCCAGCGGCGGCCGAGTGGTTCGGTCGTGGCCACCTTGTCGCCCAGGTCGAGCCCGGGCGCCCGACGGACGGGCCGCCGCTGAGCGGGAGGTCTGCGCCGCTCCGCGATCGCGTCCGGGGTGGGCCACGCGATGACGTCGCGCGCCGGGACCTGCTGGATTCGGCTACCGATCTGGACTCGGATCACCGGCCACGGTGCGGTCGACTGGACCTCGCCCTTGGCGATGCCGAACCAGGTGATGCCCTCGGCATCGACAAACGCGACGGTGTCTCCGGTCGTGATGCTCATGTGCGCGCTCGCTTCGTCGTGTGTCCGCGCCGGTGTTCCGTCCGGACTTTATCGAGCGTCCGAGGGGTGAGCGAGGAACCTTTGCACACGCTTAAGGCCGTTTACCGGCGTCTGCCCAGTCGGTCAGGAACCGGTGGCATCGGCGCGCGGCGGGGCCGAGCGGCCGGTCGCGCAGGTGCAGCACGCCGACCGGGCGGCTGATCGGCGACGGTGAGATCGGGTGGACCGCCACCTGCGGGCCGGGTGCTTCGGCGACCGAACGGGCCAGCAGCGCGACGCCGAGACCGTGGCTGACCAGCTCGCGCAGCTGCGGCACGATGGTCGTCTCGTAGCGCACGGTCGGGGCGAAACCGGCGGCCGCACATGCGTCGTCGAGTCTGCGGCGCAGTCCGCTCTCGGCGGGGAGGCAGGCGAACACCTCGTCGCGGACGGCGCTCAGGGGCAGCCCGTCGCGCCCCGCCAGCGGGTGCTCCGGCGCGGTGATCAGCACCAGCTCGTCGTCGAACAGCGGGTGCTCGACGATCCGGTCGAACCGTCCACCCGGCAGCGGGCCGATCGCCAGGTCGATCACGTCGTCGTCCAGGTCGGTGATCAGCTGGGCGAGGCGCCCGGCCGTCAACGACAGCTCCACATCGGGGAACTCGCGGTGGAACGCGGCGAGTGCCTCGGCGAGCCGGAACGGCCCGGTCGCCTGGATCGAGCCGATCCGGACGCGCCCGCGCAGCTCACCCGCGAGCAGCGCCAGATCGTCCCGGACCCCGTCCAGCTCCTCGAACACCCGCCGGGCGCGGCCCAGCACGAGCTCGCCCGCCCTGGTCAGCCGTACCCGCCGGGTGGTGCGTTCCAGGAGCGTCACGCCGAGCTCGGCCTCCAGCTTGCGCAGCTGCGCGGACACCGCCGGCTGCGCCACCCGCAGCTGCTCGGCCGCGCGGGTGAACCCACCGTGGCGGACCACCGCATCGAAGTAGACGAACTGGCGTAGCTCCACCGATTCATCGTTTCTGGTTATGAGTGTGAGAGCAAGACGGTCTTGGACTTCTGAGCGTTGCTAAGGACATGATGGCTGCATGACAGCTTCCGTGTGGTTCATTACCGGGGCCTCGACCGGACTCGGACGGGTTCTCGCCGAGACCGTCCTCGACCACGGCGCCCGGGTGGTCGCCACCGCCCGGGACGTCGCCAGTCTCGACGACCTGCGTGGCGACGGGCCCGACGACGTGATCCGGCTGCCGCTCGACGTGACCGACCCGGCCCAGGTGCGAGCCTCGGTCGCCGAGGCCATCGACCGGGCCGGTGCGATCGACGTACTGGTCAACAATGCCGGCCATGGCCTGGTCGGTGCGCTGGAAGAACTGTCCGACGAGCAGATTCGGCGCGTTCTGGGCACCAATGTGTTCGGTGTGCTCGCGGTGACCCGCGCGGTGCTGCCGCACCTGCGTGCGCGCCGTCGCGGCCACATCGTGCAGATGTCCTCGGTCGGCGGCGTGGTGGCCAACCCCGGCCACGCGCTGTACGGCACGTCGAAGTTCGCGCTGGAAGGGATGTCCGAGGCACTCGCGGGCGAGGTCGCGCCGTTCGGGATTCGGGTGACGATCGTCGAGCCCGGGCCGTTCCGGACCGACTTCGCCGGCCGCTCGATGGAGTTCGCCGAGCCGATCGACGACTACCGGGGCACGCCGGCCGGGTCGCTGCGGGAGCGGTTCTCGGAGCAGAACGGCAACCAGCCGGGCGACCCGAGGAAGGCGGCCGAAGCGATCATCGCCGCCGTGCGCGACGAGTCGTCGCCGCTGCGCCTGCCGCTGGGTCCGGCGGCGGTGACCCGCATCCGGGCCAAGCTGGAGTCCCAGCTCGCCGATCTGGCCGCCTGGGAGAAGGTCTCGCTGGACACCGACTTCCCGGAGCCGTGACCAACCTCGTGAGTGTCGAGTCTGGCTATAGCCACACTCAACACTCACGAGATAACGTACGCTGGTGCGTATGGAAATTGATCCGGTGGTCGAGGTGCGGCGCGCCACTCAGCAGTTGAGTCGGCGGTTGCGTGCCGAGCGCCCGGTCGACGGGTTGTCCAGTACCAAGCTCGCGGTGTTGGCTCAGCTGCTGGATTATGGCCCGCGAACATCGGGCGAGCTCGCCAGGCACGGGCGCAGTACCCCGCAGGCGCTGACCAGGTCGATCGATGGCCTGGTCCGCGACGGGATGGTCGAGCGGCAGCAGGCAGAGAACGATAAACGTCAGCATATGCTGACCATTACCGCGACCGGTCGTGCCCAGCTGGCGAAGGAGGCGGCGCCCAAGGATGTGTGGCTCGACGCGGCGATGACCGAGCTGCTCACCCCCGCGGAGCGTCAGGTCCTGACCGTCGCGGCCGGTCTCATGCGTCGGCTGGCCGACTTCGACGAGGGACGCGGGTGAGCGCCCCGGCCGGGAAATGGCGCACCGACCTGCGGATACTGCGCAGGATCGCCGGGCTGTTGGCCCCGCACCGCTGGCGGATCCTCGCGCTGGCCGCGAGCGTGAGCGTCCAGGCGCTGGCAGCCGCCGCGGCACCGTTCCTGATCAGGGCGATGCTCGACGACGCGCTGCCGCACCGCAACCTCCGGCTGCTGATCGAGCTGGCCGGCACGATCGCCGGCGCCGCCGCGCTGGGCGGTGTCACCGGGGTGCTGGCCACGCAGCTGGCACATTCCACCGGCCACCGGGTGGTGCACGGGCTGCGCACCTCGATGTTCGAGCACCTGCAGCGCATGCCGCTCACGTTCTTCACCCATTCCCGCACCGCCGAGCTGCAGACCCACCTGGTCACCGACGTGGACGGCCTGGTCGTCGTCCTCACCGTGACCGCCAGCTCGGCGATCCAGAACGGCATGATGCTGCTGGCGATCGGCACCGCGCTGCTGGTCCTGGACTGGCGGCTGGGGCTGATCGCGGTGCTCGCCGCCGTGCTCCTGACCGTGGTGACCGGCCGGGTCGGCAAGGAGCGGCGGGAGCTGACCCGACAGCGCCAGCGCGGTTACTCCACGCTCGGCGGGCTGATCGAGCAGTCCCTGTCGGCCTCCGCGGTACTGCTGGCCCGCACACTCGGGCGGGACGGCGACCAGCGCGATCGCTTCAGTCATGAGTCCCGCAGGCTGGCCGCGGTGCAGCTGCGGGCCGCGCTGGCCGGTCGGTGGCGGACGGCGGTGCGCGGCGCCGCGCTGATCACCCTGCCGGCGGCGGTCTACCTGGTCGCGGGTGTGCAGGTCGCCGCGGGCGCCACCCTGAGCCTCGGCACGATCGTCGCCTTCGCCACGACGCTCACCAGGGTCATCCGCCCGGTCACCGCCATGCAGAACGCGGGCCAGGGGCTGTCCGGTTCGCTCGCGCTGTTCGAGCGCATCTTCGGCGTCCTGGACATGCCGGCGCCGGTTCCGGTGCGGGCGGGCGCGTCGCGGCTGGTGGTCGGCGACGGTGCGGTCGAGGTCGACGGGGTCACCGTGACCTACGAGGGTGCCGAGCGGCCGGCGCTGGACGACGTGCGGCTGCGCGCCGAGCCCGGCGCGTTGACCGCGATCGTCGGCGCGTCCGGTGCCGGTAAGAGCACGCTCGCCCAGGTCCTGCTGGGGTTGCACCGCCCGGATCGCGGCAGGGTGCTCGTCGACGGTCAGGATCTGGCGCTGGTCGTGCCCGCATCGGTCGTCGACGCCATCGGGCTGGTCGCCCAGGACACCTACCTGTTCCACTCCTCGATCCGGGAGAACCTGCTGTTCGCCCGGCCCGACGCGACCGACGAGGAGCTGGTCGCGGCCTGTCGCGCGGCCAGGATCCACGACCTGATCGACGAGCTCCCGGACCGCTACGACACGGTCGTCGGCGACCGGGGCCACCGCTTCTCCGGCGGCGAACGTCAGCGTCTGTCGCTGGCCCGGCTGCTGCTGCGGGACCCGCCGATCGTCGTGTTGGACGAGGCGACCAGCGCTCTCGACACCCGCACGGAGGCGGCCATCCGCTCGACCCTCGCGCAACGGGCCAGTGCGCGGACCACGATCGTCATCGCGCACCGGCTGTCCACCGTGCGGGGCGCCGGCCAGATCGTGGTGCTGGACCGGGGCCGGATCGTCGAACGTGGCACGCACGACGAGCTGGTCGAGCGGGACGGCTACTACCAGCGGCTGGTGAAGGCGGGGGAGCACGCGTACTCGGAGAGCTGAGAATTCCGCTGCGGCGCCGCGCCGTGACGGCCGTACGGTGGGTTCGGGCGAAGGAGGCCAGCACATGACCGGAAGCGCGGTGCACGACGCCGACCAGGTGATCAGGCTCGACAAGACGTTCATGGCCGACCCGCACGCGGTGTACGAGCTGCTGCGGCGCGAACGCCCGGTCGCCCGCGCGAGGTCGGAGCAGGGACTGCCGGTGTGGCTGATCACCCGCTACGACGACGTACGGGCCGCGCTCGTCGACCCCCGGCTGGCGAAGGACAGCGCCGGCCTCGGCGCGGTGTTCGACCGGGTCGTGCCACCGGACAAACGGATGCCGTTCGGACCGGAGCTCACGGCCCACATGCTCAACTCGGACCCGCCGCAGCACACCCGGCTGCGGGCGCTGGTCAACCGGGGCTTCACCGGCAGGTCGATCGCCCTGATGCGACCCCGGATCGAGGCGATCGCGGCCGAGCTCGCGGAGGCGTTGGCAGCGCGTCTCGCGGCGGGCGAGGAGGTCGACCTGCTCGACGAGTTCGCGTTTCCACTGCCGATGACGGTCATCAGCGAAATCCTCGGGGTGCCGGGCGAACACCGGGACGAGTTCCGGGGGTGGTCGAACCACGCGTTGTCCTCCGCGCCGATCGAGGAGCGCGCGCCCAGCCTCATGGCGATGGCCGAGTTCCTCACCCGGCTGGTGGCGGACAAGCGCGCGCGACCGGGCGAGGACATGCTCTCGGCGGCGGTCGCGGCGAGCGAGGACACCGATCACCTGTCCGACAACGAGGCCGTGGCGATGGCCTTCCTGCTGCTGGTCGCCGGGCACGAGACGACGGTCAACCTGATCAGCAACGGCATGCTGGCCCTGCTGCGCAACCCCGACCAGCTCGTCCAGCTGCGCGCCGACCCGTCCCTCCTGCCCGGCGCGGTAGAGGAATTCTTGCGGTTCGACGGCCCGCTGAACCTGGCCACGATGCGTTTCACGGCAGAACCGGTGACGATCGCCGGCACCGACATCCCCCAGGGCGAGCTGGTGCTGGTCTCGCTGGCCAGCGCCAACCGCGACCCGGACCATTTCGAGCGGCCCGACGAGCTGGACCTGCGCAGAGGTGGCACCAACCTGGCCTTCGGCCACGGCATCCACCATTGCCTGGGCGCCGCCCTTGCCCGCCTGGAGGGCCAGATAGCCTTCCGCGCCCTGCTGGACCAGGTGCCCCCCTTCGAACTGGCCGGGAATCCCGAGGACCTGATCTGGCGGGACAGCACCCTGATCAGAGGCGTGAAGCGCCTGCACATCCGCCGAGCCTGACAACCTCGCAGACCCACACCACCCTCTGCAAAGCGCGACGGCTGTGACTGCTGTGGCGCCTCCCATGATCACCACCGCCTCACGGCGAATTTTCGGGCCAAAAACAGCCCTCACACGGTGGTGATCATGAAAACGGCCCGCGCGCGAGCAGGGGCGCGGCGCAGCCGTGGCCGTGGCCGAAAGGGCCCGCAGACTCCTCCGATCCCCGCGATCCCGACCACGCCAAGACACTCGCTGGCCAGCGGGGACGCCCCGCGCCCCAAACCCCGCGACTCGCGCTGACAAATCTCCCGACTCGCGCTGACGAAAAGCCCGACTCGCGCGGTGGAATCTGGCGACTCGCGCCGGAGGCGAATGGTGGAGGTCGGGGGTATTTCATGTAGCGAAGTTGTCCCGTTCCGCGATAGTAAGATCAGCGCGCGGCGGGAGTCCGCGTCCGGGGTGGGGGAGGGGCGCAGTGGGGGAGTTCGTCGACGCCGCGCTGTCCTTCCCCACGGTCCTGTTCAGCTTTCTGCTGGTCGTCGTCGTCGCGTACTGGCTGGTCGCCGCTTTCGGCGTCCTCGACGTGGACGACGGCGCACAGCTCGACTCCTTCGGCCTGCCGCTCCCGGTGGTCGCGACGGTCCTGATCGTCGTCACCTGGTTCGCCGCGCTGGTCGGCACGGTGCTGACCGGCGCCGGACTCATCCGGTGGGCGGTGCTGGGCAGCGCCGTCCTGATCGGCGTGGGGGCCACCGGGCTCGCGGCCATCCCGCTCCGGAAGCTGCTGAGCGGTGGCCGGCGGTCGACCCGCACCGACTTCGTCGGGCGCACCTGCGTGATCCGCACCGGCACCGTCTCCCAGACCTTCGGCCAGGCCGAGGTCACCGCGGCGGACGGCTCGTCCGCTGTCGTCCAGGTGCGCCAGCCCGGCCGCGACGAGCTGACCAACGGCAGCACCGCGGTCATTTTCGACTACGACAGCGACGGCGAGTTCTTCTGGGTCACGCCGCTCGACATCAAGTGAGGGGACAGTTTCGTGGGTGCCATCTCGGTCGGTCTCGGCGTGGTGATCGCCGTGATCGTGGTCGTCGCGATCGCCGTGGTCTTCATGGTCAGCCGCTTGTTCCACAAGATCGACCAGGGCAAGGCGCTGATCGTGTCGCGCGCCCGCTCGGTCGACGTGACCTTTACCGGGGCCGTGGTGCTGCCGGTGCTGCACCGCGCCGAGGTCATGGACATCTCGGTGAAGACCATCGAGATCGCCCGCGCCGGCCGTGAAGGGCTGATCTGCGCGGACAACATCCGCGCGGACATCCGGATCACCTTCTTCGTGCGGGTCAACAAGACCGTCGAGGACGTCATCAAGGTCGCGCAGGCCATCGGCACCGCGCGGGCCAGCGACGAGACGACGCTGCAGGTGCTGTTCAACGCGAAGTTCTCCGAGGCGCTCAAGACCGTCGGCAAGCAGCTGGACTTCGTCGACCTCTACACCAAACGCGACGAGTTCCGGGACCGGATCATCCGGGTCATCGGCACCGACCTCAACGGCTACAGCCTCGAGGACGCCGCGATCGACTACCTCGAACAGACCCCGATGGCGCAGCTCGACCCCGGCAACATCCTCGACGCGCAGGGCATCCGCAAGATCACCGAGCTGACCGCGATCGAGCACGTGCGCACCAACGAGTACCAGCGCAACGAGGAGAAGGAGACCACCCGGCAGAACGTCGACGCCCGGGAGGCGATCCTGGAGCTGGAACGCCGCCAGGCCGATGCGGAGATCAAGCAGCGCCGGGAGATCGAGACGGTGCGCGCCCGGCACGAGGCGGAGACCGCGAAGGTGCAGGCCGAAGAGCGGCTGCGGGCCAGTGCCGCGAACCTGCGCACCGATGAGCAGCTGGGCATCCAGCAGGAGAACAAGAACCGGGAGATCGCGGTCGCGGAGAAGAACCGCGAGCGGGTCATCGCGATCGAGAGCGAACGCATCGAGAAGGACCGCCAGCTGGAGGTCATCTCGCGTGAGCGGGAGACCGAGCTGCAGCGCATCGCCAAGGACAAGGAGTTGGAAGGTGAGAAGCGGGCCATCGCCGAGGTGATCCGGGAACGCATCGCGGTGGAGAAGACGGTCGCCGAGCAGGAGGAGAACATCAAGCGCCTGCGGATAGTCGAGGAGGCCGAGCGGACCCGCGAGGCCGCCGTGATCATGGCCGAGGGTGAGGCGCAGGAGGCGCTGGTCAAGGACATCAAGGCCGCCGAGGCCGCCGAGCAGGCCGCCAAGCACCGGGCCGGCGAGGCGCTGCTGCTCGCCGAGTCGCGCCAGCAGTCGGCCGAGCTGGACGCCCGCGCGAAGGTCCGGCTCGCCGAAGGCATCCAGGCCGAGGCCGCCGCCGAAGGGCTCGCCAAGGTCCAGGTCCGTGAACGGGACGCCGCCGCGATCGAGAAGGTCGGCCGCGCCGAGGCCGTCGTCGAGCGGGAGAAGGCGCTCGTGGCCGCCGAGTCGATCCGGGAGAAGCTCAAGGGCGAGGCGGAAGGCCTCGAACACAAGGCCAACGCCATGTCCGCGCTCGACGCCGCGACCCGCGAGCACGAGGAGTACCGGCTGCGGGTGGACACCGAGAAGGAGATCCGTCTCGCCGGGATCGACGTGCAGCGGCAGGTCGCCGAGTCGCAGGCCAAGGTGCTGGTTGCCGGGCTGGAGAAGGCGAACATCGACATCATCGGCGGCGAGAGCATGTTCTTCGACCGCATCGTCGGCGCGATCAGCGCGGGCAAGGGTGTGGAGGGCTTCGTGGAGAACACCGAGGCGACCCAAGTGCTCGCCGGCGGCCTGCTGGACAAGCTCGCCGGAGTCCTCGGCCCTCGGGACAACGGCGCCGCGCCCGTTCCGGTCAAGCCGTCGCCGCGCCCGCGCGGCGACCAGGCGTGACCACCACCGCGCCCGCCGAACCGACCAGCTCACTCGACACCGGCACCTACGAGGTACTGCGGCGCAGGCTCGGTGAGCAGGCGGCCGGGCTGGCCAGGGCCGCGGAGGCACTCAACACCCGGCGCCTTGAGGTGTTCGGCAGCAGCGAGCTGGCGCTCATCGGTACCGAGCGCATCCGCACCGAGCACAACTGCGTGCCGCGCGACGTCGTGTCCGTCGGCGGGCTCATGCTGTTCGGCTACAACGTGTTCATCGGGCTCAAGGCCGAGACGTCGGTGGCCGACGTGTTCTCCGCGTACAGCTTCGACCACGACGGGGAGGCGTTCCGGTTCGAACCCGCCGAGGCCGACTTTCTCGCCGACCCGACCTTCCAGCGCGACTTCGCCGAGCTGTACCGCTACTACCGCGACACCCGGCTGCTGCAGCTGCGTACCGTCGAGGGGCGGCTGCTCGCGGTGTTCCAGATCGGCGCGAACACCGAGGACATCCGGGTGCTGCGCTGGGAGGTCCGTACCGACGGTGCGGTGTCCTACCTCGACAACCTCGGTGAACGCGACCACGTCTTCCCGCCGTCGCACGACTTCGAGTGGACCGAGACGACCCGGGAACACCACGTGCTGGGCCGGCATCCGCACATCTCGATCGACGACGAGGTGTTCGTCGAAACGGTCGGCGGCGACCTCACCGTCAAGATCGAGAACAACACCGAGACCGGCGAGGGCATCTACGCCGAACCGGTGGACGCGCCGTCGCAGAGCCTCGCCGACGGCGACATCCACTACGCGCGCATCGGCACGTTGATCCTGCTGCGCATCCGCCCGTACAACGAGCAGGCCTGGCGGTACCTGGTGTTCAACACCCGGACCAGGACCGTCGTGCGGCTCGACGGCATCGGCCACGCGTGCCGGCAGCTGCCCGAGGACCAGGGCATCATCTTCCCCGGCGGGTACTACCTGGCCACCGGTGTGTCCAAGGTGTTCGACGGAGAGGTCGACGGCCTGGAGTTCGAGCGGGCGATCCGTTCGGCCAACGGCGAGGACGTGCTGTACGTCTTCTACTCCCGCGCCGAGGGCCGCACGCTGCTGCTGCCGTACAACGTCATCCGCAAGACCGTCGCCACTCCGCTGAGCTGCTTCGGCTACTCGCTGTTCGACGACGGCACGCTCGTGGTGTCCCGGGCGAACACCGACGAGCCGACCCGGGTGCACCCGATGCAGGTCTGGCGCACGCCGTACCTGTCCGACGCCGCGATCGCCGCCCAGCCGGCGGGCACCGGGCCGCTGGAGCGCATCGGCAACGCCGACCTCGTGCGCGGGGTCTCCGAGTGTCTCTCGGTGGCCGCGATGGTCGAGGAGATGGCACCCTCGGTCCCGGTGTTCGAGGGGCTCATCAGCACCTGTACCCGGGTGTTCGACCAGTTCCACTGGCTCGGCGAGCTCGAGCTGCGCGGACCGCTGTCCGACGTGCGTGCGACCGCCGAGCAGGTGCTCGACGAGTTCGAGACCGTCCAGGAACTCACCGACCAGGCCGCCGCGGCCCTCGAAGAGACCCGCGCGAAGGTCACCTCGCTCATCGGCCAGGCAGCCGGCGAGGCCCCGCGCAACGCCGACGCCTGGGTGCGGCTCCTCGCCGACCTCCGGGCGGCGCAGGGCAGGCTCGTGACGCTGCGCGACCTGCGGTACATGGATCTGGCCGGGGTCGACGATCTCGTCGAACGGCTCGGGGAGAGCCAGACCGACACCGCACGGCGCGCGGTTGCGTTCCTGTCCCGCGAGGACGCGTTCACCGACTACCACCGCGACATCGAAGCGCTCGCGTCCCGGTCGGAGGGCATCCGCACCGCCGCCGAGATGAAGCCGGTACTGGACCAGCTCGCCGAGCAGACCTCCGGGCTGGAGGTGCTCACCGAGGTGGTCAGCTCACTGGACACCGCCGACGCGACCGTGCGCACCGGCATCCTGGAACGCATCGGCGAGGTGCTCGCCGCGATCAACCGGGCCCGCGCCGGCATCGACGCGGCGCGCCGGCAGTTCCTCGCCACCGAGGGCCGCGCCGAGTTCGCCGCCGAGTTCGCACTGTTCGGGCAGGCCGTCACCGGCGCGCTCGCGGTCGCCGACACCCCGGAGAGCTGCGACGACCAGCTCGGACGGTTGATGCTGCGGCTGGAGAACCTCGAGTCCCGGTTCGGCGAGTTCGACGACTTCCTCACCGAGATCGGCGCCAAACGCACCGACGTCTACGAGGCGTTCTCCTCCCGCAAGCAGGCGCTGCTCGACGACCGGGCCCGCCGCGCGGACCGGCTCGTCACCTCGGCGGAACGGACCCTGGCCGGCGTGCGGCGCAGGGTCGCCACGCTCGGTTCGCCCGACGAGATCAACACGTACTTCGCGTCCGACCCGATGGTGGCCAAGGTCCGGTCGGTCGCCGAGGAGCTGCGGGCACTCGGCGACGTGCGCGCCGACGAGCTGGACGGCGCGGTGCTGGCCGCGCGGCAGGAGGCCGGCCGGTCGCTGCGGGACCGGCTCGACCTGTTCGACGGCGACACCATCCGGTTCGGCCGCCACCGCTTCACCGTCACCCAGGAGTCGCTCGACCTGACGTTGGTGCCGAAGAACGGCGAGATGTACTTCTCGCTCACCGGCACCGACTACCTCGACCCGGTGCGTGACTCCGCGTTCGCGCAGGCCCGGCCGTTCTGGGACCAGCTGATCGTGTCCGAGACCGCCGAGGTCTACCGGGCCGAGTACCTCGCGGCGTCGATCCTGGCCGGTCCGGAGCCGCTCGGCAGTGACCTGCTCGCCGTCGTGCGCACGGCCGCCGAGTCACGCTACGACGAGGGCTACGAGCGTGGCGTGCACGATCACGACGCCGCCGCGCTGCTGGACTGCCTGGTGCGGCTGACCGCGAGCGCGGGGGTGCTGCGGTTTCCGGCGTCGACCCGGGCCGCCGCGCAGCTGCACTGGGCCTACCGGCTCGACGACGGCCAGCGGGAGAGCTGGACACGGCGCTGCACGTCGCTGGCGCGGGCCCGGTCGGTCTTCGGACACGGTGTCGGGATCGACGAGGTGTGCGGCGAGCTGGCCTCGGCCGTCGGGGACGAGCTGGCGGGTGAGTACCTGTTCGAGGAGCTGTCCTCCGGTCCGCCAGGGTTCGCGGCGAGCGCCGGTGCCCGCGCTCTGCTCGACCGCTTCCACACCGCGCTCGTCGGACGCACCGAGTACGACGACGACCTGCGTTCCCTCGGTGACGACCTGGCGGCGCGCACACAGCTCGTCGAATCGTGGCTGGGCTCCTACCTGGCGAGCGTCGGTACGACCGAGGAGCAACGGGCGGTGCTGCCGGAGGCGATCGCCGTCGAGCTGTGCCCCGACCTGCCGCGCTACGACCTGTCGGCGACGCTGACCGGCACCGTCGAGGGACTGCTCGGGACGCATCCGCGCATCGTCGACCGGCGCATCGATGTGCGGATCGACGAGTTCCTCGCCAGGACGAGACGGTTCCGTCTCGAGCGGGTGCCGGCGTTCCGCACCTACCAGCGCCAACGGGATGCGCTGCTGACCGCGAAGCGTGATCAGCTGAAGCTGGACGAGTTCCGGCCGAAGGTGATGAGCGCGTTCGTCCGCAACCGGCTGCTCGACGAGGTGTACCTGCCGCTGATCGGTGACAACCTGGCCAAGCAGCTCGGTGCCGCCGGTGACGAGCGGCGCACCGACCAGATGGGTCTGCTGCTGCTGATCTCACCGCCGGGCTACGGCAAGACGACGCTCATGGAGTACGTCGCCAACCGGCTCGGGCTGGTGTTCGTCAAGGTCAACGGCCCGTCGCTCGGCCATGACGTCACGTCGCTGGACCCGGCGGAGGCGCCCAACGCCACCGCGCGCCACGAGGTCGAGAAGATCTCGCTCGCGTTGGAGATGGGCAACAACGTCCTGCTCTACCTGGACGACATCCAGCACACCTCGCCCGAGCTGCTGCAGAAGTTCATCTCGCTGTGCGACGCGCAACGGCGGATCGAGGGCGTGCGAGCGGGTGAGCCGCACACGTTCGACCTGCGCGGCAAACGGTTCGCGGTGTGCATGGCCGGAAACCCCTACACCGAGTCCGGGCAGCGCTTCCGCATCCCGGACATGCTCGCCAACCGTGCGGACGTGTGGAACCTGGGCGACGTGCTGTCCGGCCGGGAGGAGCTGTTTGCGCTCAGCTACATCGAGAACGCGTTGACGTCGAACCCGGTGCTGGCGCCGCTGTCCGGCGGCGACCGGGGTGACATCGAGCTGCTCGTGCGCCTCGCCGCCGGTGACTCCTCCGCGCGCGCCGATCGGCTGAGCAGGCCGTTCTCCGCGGCGGAGCTGGAGCAGCTGTTGTCGGTGCTGCGCAAGGTCCTCACCGTGCAGAAGGTCGTGCTGCGCAACAACCAGGCCTACATCGCCTCGGCCGCGCAGTCCGATGCCGGCCGCACCGAGCCGCCGTTCCTGCTGCAGGGCTCCTACCGCAACATGAACAAGCTGGCCGGGCGGATCGTGCCGGTGATGAACGACGCCGAGCTCGACGGCGTCATCGACGATCACTACCGGGGTGAGGCGCAGACGCTGACCTCCGGCGCGGAGGCCAACCTGCTGAAGCTGGCCGAGCTGCGCGGCCGCCTGACCCCCGAGCAGGCCCGGCGCTGGGCCGAGGTGAAGGCGGCCTTCGTCCGCGCCCAGACCCTCGGCGGCGCCGAGGACGACCCGATGAGCCGAGCCGTGGGCGCGGTGGGCCTCCTGGCCGACCGAGTGAGCACCGCGATCGACCGAGCCGCCGAACACCTGGGCCCCACAAGCTCGTGAGTGGTACGGGCGCCTATAGGCGCCCGTACCACTCACGAGCCACCTGCCCAGGCTGGACGTCCATACAAACTCATAGGAAGCAGCGGGTAGATATAACAGCGGCTCGCGCCTTCATCTCGGTAGCTTCGTCCGGTCACAGCGTCGCGGACCGCGAACAACGGGCGGGCCGAGGAGACACACGATGCGCGCATGGTTACCCACCGGCCGGGCGTCCGATCCGATCGAGCTGGCCGAGATCGACCGCCCCACGCCGGGGCCCGGTGAGCTGCTGGTCGAGGTCAGGGCGTACTCGATCAACCGGGGCGAGACGATCCTGCTGGGCAACCCCCGCCCGGGCTGGCGCCCCGGCAAGGACATCGCCGGCGTCGTCGCGGAGGTCGGATCGGGTGTCGAGGGCTGGCGGATCGGCGACCGGGTCGTCGCGCACCCGGACTCGGCCGGCTGGGCCGAGTTCGCCGTCGTCGCGGTGCACAACGTCGCGGCGCTGCCGGATTCCGTCGACGACCGGACCGCCGCCGCGCTACCGCTGGCCGGGCTGACCGCGCTGCGGCTGCTGCGGGTCGCCGGTCCGATCGCGGGCAAGCGCGTACTGCTCACCGGGGCCTCCGGCGGCCTCGGCCACTACCTCGTCGAGCTGGCCGCCGCGCAGGGCGCGATCATCACAGCCCTGACCTCGACACCCGCGAGGGGCGAACGGCTGCTGGAGCTCGGCGCCCACGAGGTACTCGCTTCGGTCGAGGACACCGAGGGCCACTTCGACGTGGTCTTCGAGTCGGTCGGTGGACCGACGCTCACCCGGGCGTGGGCGCGGTTGGACAAGCGCGGCCTGCTGATCTGGCTGGGGCAGGCCAGCGGTACCCCGATCACGCTGGACTTCTTCAACTGGTCCGGCGCGGAGAGCGGCACCCTGCGCAAGTTCAGCTACCACGACAGCGACATCCCGGACGGCACCGACCTGGCGACCCTGGTCCGCCTCGTGCACGGCGGCCATCTGCATCCGGAGATCGGCGACGTCCGGTCCTGGACCGAGACCCCGAAGGCGCTGCGTGCGCTGCTCGACCGCGCCGTGCGCGGAAACCTGGTGCTCACCGTCGACGAGGAGGTCTAGACATGCGCGCGGTGGTGATGACCGAGCCGTCGGACGGCCCGGACCGTACCGAGGTCCGTGACGTCGACGAACCCAACCCCGACTCCGGTCAGCTGACCGTCGAGGTCGAGCACGCCGGGGTCAACTTCATCGACGTCATGGCCCGGCGCGGCGACCCCGGCTACGCGAGCAGCTGGCCGTACGTCCCGGGCCTGGAGGTCGCCGGCACGGTGCGGGCGCTGGGTGACGACGTCACCGGGTTCTCCGTCGGGCAACGGGTGGCCGCGTTCACCAGGGGCGGCGGTCTCGCCGAGGTGGCGGTCGCGGACTCTCGGCTGGTGGTGCCGCTGCCGGAGCGGGTGGACACGGCGTCGGCCTCGGCGGCGCCGCTCATGCTGGCGACCGCGTACCTGCTGCTCACCGACGCCGGCCGCTTCCGGCCGGGTGACGCCGTGCTGATGTACTCCGCCGGTGGCGGCGTCGGCAGTGCGCTGGCGGCACTGGTACCGGTGCTGGGCGGTGGCCGGCTGATCGGCACCGTCACCCGCGCGGACAAGGTCGACGCGGTACGTCAGCTGGGCTGGGACGTCGTGCTCCCGCTCGAGGCGGACATGACCGACGCGATCCGGGCGGTCGCGCCGGACGGCGTCGACCTGATCCTCGACCCGACCGGCACCCGCATGCTGGACGTCGACCTGGATGTCGCCGCGCCCAGCGGCCGGATCGTGCTGTTCGGCAACGCCGGCGGCGGCACCCCCGACCCGCTGCCACCCGCCGGCAGGCTGATCGGCGGCAACCTGGCCATCGGCGGATTCAGCATGAGCTCGCTGACCGCGGCCGCTCCCGCCCGCGCCGCCTCGGCGCTCGGCACGGTCCTCGGGCTGCTCGCCGAAGGCACCGTGCGGCTGCCGATCACCGAGGTCGGCTCGCTCGACGAGGTGGCGGCGACGCACCAGCTGCTGGCCGAGGGGCGCGGCACAGGGAAGTACGTAGTGTCGGTCCAACGGACGAGGTGATCTCCGACCTAGGTCTGAACTGTGGGTGACTGCATCGATCCACCCGTCACCAGGATGAGCGTCGGTCGGTTAACCCGATTGTGTTCACCAAGTTGCTGATCAGCGCAGCCGTCGTGCTGTCCTCCGTTGTCGTGCCGGGAGTGGCGTCGGCCGCGCCCGCGACCGGCGTGCTCGCCTCCGGCGCGACGCTCACGGCCAACCAGTCCGTGCGCTCCGCGAACGGCCGGTACTCCCTCATCCACCAGTCGGACGGCAACCTGGTCTTCTACGCCGGACCCGGCAAGCCAGTGTGGAGCTCCCAGACGACCGGCAAGGGCGCGCGGACCGTCATGCAGACCGACGGGAACCTGGTCGTCTACTCGGCCGCCAACAAGCCGGTCTACGACACCTCGACCGGCGGCAACCCCGGTGCGACCCTGGCCGTCCAGGACGACGGCAACCTGGTGATCTACTCGGCGTCGAAGAAGGCGCTGTGGTCGCGCTCCCTGTCCATCGGCAAGCTGGCCGCCGGCCGCTCGCTCGGGGTGAACGAGAGCATCCGGTCGGCGAACAACAAGTGCCACCTGGACATGCAGGGTGACGGCAACCTGGTGCTGTACGCCGGTCGTGAGGCGCTGTGGTCCACGAAGACCACCGGCAAGGGCGGTCGGAAGGCCGTCATGCAGACCGACGGCAACCTGGTCGTGGTCAACGCCGCGAACCAGCCGCTGTGGGACACGAAGACCGGTGGCATGAATGGCGCGTGGCTGGCCGTCCAGGACGACTGCAATCTGGTCCTCTACCTGCCCGACAACCGGGTCGTCTGGTCTCCCGGTACCAGTCGCTAGGTGACGGAGGGTCGCGTGCTGGGGGCCTCGTGAGTGCTGAGGCCGCCTATAGCCGGTCTACGCACTCACGACGGAAGAGCTGTCGTGAGTGCGTAGAGCGGCTACGCTTCGCGCCCCTTCGGGGTAGACGGCCTCATCACTCACGAGGGGCGAGCCAGGGGTAGCGGGAGGTGTCGCTGCCGGAGTAGTCGGGGTCGAGGTAGATGAAGCAGCGGTGGATCTGGAAGTCCCGGATCTCGAAGACGTCGCACC
Source organism: Actinospineispora spinosispora DSM 44797 (assembly GCF_000429025.1). Classification (GTDB taxonomy): domain Bacteria; phylum Actinomycetota; class Actinomycetes; order Mycobacteriales; family Pseudonocardiaceae; genus Pseudonocardia; species Pseudonocardia spinosispora. Next base: position 331,205 of record NZ_KE386835.1, on the reverse strand, counting down.
AGCGGCCGGCGCCCCAGTCCGGGACGCCCGCGCGCCAGGGGCCGTCCTGGTGCTCGCCGTAGCTGGTGCCCTCCGCGACGATCGTGTCACCGCCGGAGAAGATCCAGTTGAACGTCGCGTAGTCGTGCTTGATCGACTTGAGGGTCGCGCCGACGTCGCCGAACATGCGGCCGATCTCGTCGCGGCCCTCGGCGATGCCCCACTTCGGGAAGTAGACCTGCGCGTCCTCGGCGAACAGGTCGAGGATGCTGCCGCCGGTGCTCGTGGTGCCGGCGTTGTCGAACGCCTTGAGGTACTCCAGCGCGACGGACTTGCGCTGCTCGTCGGTCATGCTCTGCCTGGCCACGGCCATGTGGGTCAGCTCCTTCAGCGGGACTCGGTGTGGGCGGCGTTGGCCGCGCGGTGGGCGAAGGCGATGATCGGGCCGAGCGTTGCACCACCCGCCCAGTAGGCCTGCGCGGAGGCCGACGCGACGCAGTTGCCCACGCCGTACAGGCCGGGGACGGGCGCGCCGGTGTCGTCGAGGACCCGGCCGTCCGGGTCGGTGCGGGGCCCGCCTTTCGTGTCCAGCGTTCCGCCGGTGACCAGCGCCGCGTAGTACGGGCCCTGTTCGGCGAGCGGCCACAGTGTCGGGTTCTCCCGCCCCGGCTCCTCCTTGACTGGACCGTTGAAGATCGCCTGGATGGCGGTCTCACCCCGGTGGAAGTCGGTGTCACGCCCGGCCGCCGCCTGCTCGTTGTAGCGCGCGACTGTGTCCTTGAGCGTCGCGCCGAAGCCCTCGGCCAGCCGCAGCCCGCCGGTCTTCGCGGCGACGGTCGCCAGGCGCTCGGCGATCGCGGTCGACAGCTCCTCGAGCGTCTCGCCCCGGATGACGTGTGAGTCGTCGGTGCCGGGCGGCACGATCAGTCGGCCGTACTCGGTGCTCGCGCTGTGCTCCTGGCTGCGCTGGTCCCAGATCTGGACCAGCACCAGGTTCGGGTACTCGCCCGAGGTGCCGTCCCAGCGGAAGAACGCCTGCGCCAGCTCGTTGTAGGGCAGCTTCTCGTTGACCGCGCGCCGCCCGGTCTTGTCGACGAACAGCATCGAGTCGCCCGCGACGGAGAACATGCCGACCAGGTCCGGCCGCCCGGAGCGCTCCAGGGGGACCGGGCACATCCACGCGTAGTTCATGTTGCGCAGCTGGGCGCCGACCGTCGTGCCGATCCGGACGAAGTCGCCCTCGTTGGTGGCCGCCGCGCAGCCCCGGTACGCGGGCACACCGAGGAAGTTGGTGCGCAGGTCGTCGTCGTGGGTGAACCCGCCGCTGGCGAAGATCACCGCCTTGCGCGCGCCGATCCGGTGGGTGGTGCCGTCCGTCGTCGAAGCCTCCACCCCGACCACCCGGCCGCCTTCGATGATGACCCGCTGCACCCGGTGTCCGGTTCGGACGTCGACGCAGTCGCGGGCGGCGGCGGCGGACAGCGTGCGGACCGCGTTCTCGCCACCGTCGGCCATCGACTCCGACGCATCCACCGGGACCAGCACCCGGCCGTAGGGCGCCTTGTCCTCCGGCAGCTCCGACCAGTAGTCGGGCACGGCGGGGCAGTGCCGGTAGGGCAGCGCGTCACGCGCGGCGAGCAGCTCGGTCGCGTCGCTCGCGCTGTCGTAGATCGCGGAGGCCATCGAGTGCTCCCACTCGCTGAGCCCGAGCGTGGGGCTGTCCGGGTCGTACCGGGTCGGACGCGACAGCCGCGCCACGTAGCGCAGGAAGTCGTCCTTCTCGTCGGTGAGCCCGGCCGCGCGCATCGCCGCGTTGTTCGGCACCCAGTACCAGAACGCGGCCTTCTTCGCGGTGCCGCCCAGCTCGGGGGCCTTCTCCAGCAGGATCACCTCGTTGCCGTGCCATCGGCTGAACAGGGCCGTAGGTAGGCCACCACCACCCCCACCGACCACGACGATGTCGGCCTCGCTGTCGAACGAACCGCCGGTCGCCGGCCGTGCGCTCTCTCGGGCAGCTATCTCTGGGCTCATCTCAGGCTCCCGAGTACTTCATGCTCATGCCGAGGTCGACCGGCAACGCGATTCCGGTGATGTAGCGCGACTCCTCGCAGGCCAGGAACAGCACCGCGTTGGCCACGTCGTCGACGTCCAGGTACGGGACGTCCCACATGTTGATGTTCGCCAGCGCGTCGAGTGAGTCCTCGAACGTCGGGCTCTCCAGGTCGGGGCGGTAGATCTTCGCGCTCGACGGGTTGTCGATCATCGTGGTGCGCACGTTGGTCGGGTGCACCGAGTTGACCCGGATGCGGTGCGGCGACAGCTCGTTGGCGAGTGTCCTGGCGAGGCCGAGCACGCCGTGCTTGGCCGCGTTGTAGTGCGCGATGTTCGGGATGCCGCGTAGGCCGGCCGTCGAGCTGATCAGGATGACCGAGCCGCCGGGGCCGCGTTCGATGAGGTGCGGGACGGCGGCCTTCGTGGCGTGCCAGACCCCGCTCAGGTTGATGTCGATCATGGTCTGCCAGTTGGCCTCGTCGAGCTCCCAGCTGGGCAGGACCGAGTTGATGATCCCGGCGTTGCCGACCAGCACGTCCAGCCCGCCGAGCTCGGCGACACCCTGGTCCAGACCGGCCTTCAGGCTGTCGAAGTCCCGGACGTCCGCGGTGAACGAGACGATGCGCCGGTCCAGCTCCTCGACCGCGCGGACGGTCTCCGCGAGGTCCTCGGGCGTCGCGGGCTCGTAGCTGACCGTGTCGACCGGCCCCGCGAGGTCGGTGGCGATGATGTCCGCGCCCTCGCCGGCCAGCCGGATCGCGTGCGCTCTGCCCTGGCCCCTGGCAGCTCCGGTGATGAAGGCGACTTTGCCTTCCATCCGTCCCATGGATCTCCTTCCCCAAGCCGTGAGTGGCGAGTGGTCCCCTGGGACCACTCGCCACTCACGGGGTTTGACGTGCGAGAACGGTGGTGAGCGCGTGCAGCAGGTCGGCGGCCGGGTCGTCGGACAGCTCGGCGGAGCGCCAGGCGACGTGCGCGTCCGGCCGGACCAGGACGCAGCCCGCCTCGCTCACCTCGCGGGCGCGTGCCCAGTCCTCGTAGACGTCGATGTGCTCGCGGCCCGGACCGATGACGTGGGCGTGCAGCTCGATGCCGAGCTTGTCCGCCACGGCCGGTGCCGCGTCGGCCCAGGCCTCCCCGGAGATGCCGGTCAGTAACGTGAACCGGCCCTTGCCACACAGGTCGTGGGTGCTCACCTTGTGCCCGGCGCGGTCGGCCAGCCAGGCATGCGGCAACCGAGCGCCCGGCCAGGTCGTCGGGTGGTAGTACAGCTCGGGGTCGCGGGTGAACTCCGGCGCCGACGTCCCGTCCGGCACGACCGCGCCGGAGGCGTACCGGTGCCCCAGCTCGACACCGTGCGCGTTGAACTCGTAGTCCTTCAGCTCCAACGCCGCGCGCAGCTCCGCGCGCTGCTGTGCCGCCTCGGGGGTGTTGTCCGAGCGCGCCGCGATCCGCCGACGCATCTCCTCGGGGTCCGAGGTGTCCGTGAGCCCGAGCGCGGCGAAGATCGGACCGAACTCCTCGATGCTCTTGTTGGCGCGCAGCACGATCTGCTTGCCGATCGGCGCGCGCTCGGCGTCGTAGGAGTCCAGCAGCTGCTCACCGGCGGTGCCGCGCAGCACGTAGGCGAGCTTCCAGGCCAGGTTGTAGGCGTCCTGGATCGAGGTGTTCGACCCGAGCCCGTTCGACGGCGGGTGCCGGTGCACGGCGTCGCCCATGCAGAACACCCGGCCGGACCGGTAGCTCGTGGCGTACATCTTGTTGTTGCCCCACAGCGACGTGGAGCGGATCGTCACCGGGATCGAGCTGTCACCGACCAGCTCGTGCACGATCCGGGTGGCCATCTCGTCGTCCATCTCGGGTGGCGGCTGGTTGATGTCGTAACCCCAGACGATCAGCCACTCGTTCCACGGCCGGACCATCCGCACCAGGCCCAGCCCGATGCCGCCGATGTCCGCGCCCGGCTGCAGCACCCAGTACAGGACGCTGGGCCGGTGCTCCACGTACGCCGAGAGGTCGGCGTGGAACACGATGTTCATGCTGCCCGCGACGTCCATCTGCCCCTCGAAGGGCAGCTCGACGTCGGCGGCGACCTGCGAGCGGCCGCCGTCCGCGCCGAGCACGTACTTGGCCCGGATGCGGAACTCCTGGTCGGTGACCCGGTCGCGCACCCGCACGGTCACCCCGGCCTCGTCCTGGGTGAGCCCCAGGTACTCGGTGTCGAACCGGATCCGGCTGCCCCGGGACGCCGCGTGCCCGATGAGGATCGGCTCCAGCATCGTCTGCGGGATGTCGCAGTTCGGCGACGGACTGGCCATCGTGTAGTCGGCCTCGCGCGCCGGGTGGGTGCCCCAGGTGCGGACCCGCCCGATCTCCTCACCCGCGAGGCTGGCGCAGAACACCGTGTCGCCCATGAGCGCGTGCTCGGTGCCCTGGGCCAGCACGTCGTCCTCGATGCCCAGATCGCGGAAGATCTCCACGGTGCGCTGGTTGGTGATGTGCGCCCTCGGCGTGTTCGCGGTCCACCGGTACTTCGTGATCACCAGGTGCGGCACGCCGAGGGTGGCCAGGGTCAGTGCGGCCGCCGCTCCCGCCGGACCGCTGCCGATGACCAGTACGTCGGTCTCCAGGTCACCGTCGGCACTGATGCCAAGGCGTGCCTGCGGTGCGTTGTCCAGGTCGGCGCCACCAGCGGCGTCGATGCCGGCGTCGAGACTCATCAGGGTTCCTCTCGTGCCAGTACCAGGTCGAACTCGACCTGGGTCCAGCGTCCGGTTGGCTGCGAACCATCGGGTGCGGTGCCGCCGTCGTGTTCGACGAAGTGGCCGATCAGGCTCTCCTTGACGCCGAACACGGCGTCTTGGTCCAGGTACTCGTCACCCGCGACGAACACGTGCGTGATCAACGGTTCGAAGCCGGGCGCCTCGACCTTGAAGTGCAGGTGCGCCGGACGCATCGGGCCGCGGCCGGCGGCCTTCATCAGCTCGCCGACCGGGCCGTCGTGCGGGATCGGGTACGCGGTCGGGGTGACCGACCAGAACCGGTATCCGCCGTCGTCGTCGGTCAGCAGCCAGCCCCGACCCGCGGTGACCTTGCCCTCGTACTGCGTGTCGTACAACCCGTCCTCGTCGGCTTCCCACGCGTCGACCCGCACACCGGCCAGCGGCGTGCCGTCGACCGCGCGCACCTGGCCGGAGACGTAGCAGGGGACGCCCTTGGCGCCCTGTGCGAGGTCGCCGCCCAGCTCGATACGGGGCGCGTCCTCCACGAAGAACGGGCCGAACACGGTGGACTCGGTGGCGCCCTCGACGGCCGGGGCGTTGATGCCGACGGTCAGCATGGACAGTCCGAGCACGTCCGACAGCAGGATGAACTCCTGGCGCCGGTCGTCGGAGATCTGCCCGGTACGGGTCAGGAAGTCGACCGCGGCGCTCCATTCCTCCTGGGACAGGCGCACGTCACGGGCGAACGAGTGCAGGTGACGGACCAGGCTCTGCATGACCTCGCGGAACCGGTCCGACTCGGCGAAGTCGAAACTCTCCACCACTTCCTCGGTGACGGCCTTCTCCCGGGCCTGCGTTTCGCGGGTCTCGACGCGCCGGCGCGTGCTGCGAGTCACGATCACTCCTTGCTCGTGGTGGTGGCTGCCAGCACGGCGGTGGTGTCCGTGCCGGCCCACGCGGCACGGATGAGCTCGCGCAGCGTGGCGCGGTCAGTCTTTCGCGGATTGCTCGGCGGCACACTCGTTTCGACCTGAGCAGCAGCCTCGTCGACCTGCTCCTCACGCAGGCCCAGGTCCCGCAGCCCGGCCGGTATGCCCAGGTGAGCGGACATCTCACGCAGCCGGACCACCGGGTCGGCGACACGCAACGCGTGTGCGATCCGGCGCGCCGCATCCGGCGCGTCCGGCGCGTTGAACGCCAACACGTGCGGCAGCACGATCGCATGCGTCTGGGCGTGCGGCAGGTCGAACGCGCCGCCGAGCACGTGACAGATCTTGTGGTGCAGACCGGAACCGGCGACCGCGAAAGCGCTCCCCGCGAGGTAGGCGCCGTAGAGCAGGTCGGAGCGGGCGCTCAGGCACGTCGGCGTGTCGTGGACGACGGGGAGCCCTGCGGCCAGCGCACGGATGCCCTCCTCGGCGGCCAGTGAGGAGATCGGGTTCCTTCCCGGTGCCCAGAACGCCTCGACGCAGTGCGCCATCGCGTTGAGCCCGCTCGCGGCGGACAGGTCGGCGGGCAGTGACAGGGTCAGTTCCGGGTCGTAGATCACCGTGCGCGGCAGAACTCTCGGGTCGACGCCGGTCGTCTTGCGGGCTCGCTCGGTCAGCCCCCACACCGGGGTGACCTCGGAGCCCGCGTAGGTCGTCGGCACCGCGACGATCGGCAGGCCGGTCGTCAGTGCGATCGCTTTCGCGGTGCCGGTGGTGGATCCGCCGCCGATGCTGAGCACCGCGTCCGCCGAGACCGACGTGGCCAGCGCTCGCGCCGCCTCGGCGATCGCGAGCGGCACGTGCTGGCGGACCGAGCTGAACACCGCGACGACCCGGTCACCCAACGGCGCGGCCAGCTCACGGGCGAGCGGCTCCTCTCGCTCGGTGGCGACCAGCAGCACCCGGTGCGCGTCCAGCAGGTCGAACTCGGCCACCAGCTCGCGCCGTGCGACGCCCGCGCCGAACACCACCCGGCCGGGCAACGCGGTGTAGTCGAACTGGAGCACGGGTCCTCCGGTCTCTCCTCGGTGAGCCCCCTTACACTCGTTCGATACCACCCATATGTCCAATACTTGTTTCGACTCTTAGCCATACGCTGAACCATGGATCTGAGGCAGCTGCGGTATTTCATGGTCGTCGCCGAGGAACGTTCGGTGACCCGGGCGGCCGCTCGGCTGCACCTGACCCAGCCGCCGCTGAGTGCGCAGCTCGCCCGGCTGGAGCACGAGCTGGGCGTCACGCTGCTGATCCGTCACCGTCGCGGCGTCGACCTGACCGAGGCCGGCGCGCACCTGCTGGACCAGGCGCGGCGGCTACTGGCCGACGTCGACGCGGCCACCGACTCGGTCCGGCGGCTCGGCGAAGGCAGGGTTGGGCGGTTGACCTGCGCGTTCGTCTCGGCGACCGCGTGGACCGTGCTCGCCCCGCTGCTGCGCCGCTACCACCAGGATCGGCCGGACGTGGCGATCGAGTTCCTGGAGGACCATCCGGACGGCGTCGTCGAACACGTCCGGGCCCGGCGCGCGGACCTCGGCGTCGTGCACCTGCCGCCGCCCGGCGTCGGGGCCTCGCACGATCCGGACCTGGACGTCGCGGTCGTGCACCGCGAACCGCTCGTGGCCGTGCTGCCCGCCCGGTCGGCCGCCGACGGGGTGCCGGACCGGGTCGACCTGGCGCGATGGGCGGGCGAGCCGTTCCTCAGCCCGGCGCGCGCGACCTGGGGTGGGCTGCGGCCGCACCTGCTGAACGCCTGCCGGCTGTCCGGTTTCGAACCGACGGTCTCCGAGGTGCAGCTCGTGCAGACGGTGATGTCGCTGGTCGGCGCCGGGCTCGGGGTGTCGGTGCTGCCTGCCTCGGTGCGTGCGTTGGCGGGGCCGGAGGTAGTCGTGCGGCCGTTGAACCGGCATGTGCCCGTGGTGGAGACCGCCGTACTGCGGCGGGGGGCCGACCAGGTCTCGCCGCAGCTGGCTCATTTCCTGCGGCTGGCGCTGGCCACCCCGGAGCCGGACGTGCTGCAGCCGGAGCATGCTCGTCGTGGCTCCTGAGTTCCCCCTTGCCCGGCTTAGCCCGTGCTCGGCTTAGCCCGTGCCCGGCTTCACGGCATCTCGGCTTCGCCGTCGACTCGTGAGTGGCAAGGGCGCCTATAGGCGCCCGGATCACTCACGACGGAAGAGCTGTCGTGAGTGATCCGAGCGCCTACGCCTTCGGCGCCCCTCCGGGGTAGACGCCCTTGCCACTCACGAGGAGGGACTGGTCCTGGGAGAGGGACAGGCGGGGGGCGAGGAGGCCGCCCAGCAGGGTGATCAGGGCTATCAGGATCAGGAGGGCCGCTGCCGACCAGGAGGCGCCGCCGGTTGCCGCCAGGAGAGCGGTGGCCACCAAGGGGACGAAGCCGCTCATGATTCCGGCGAAGTTCGAGGACAGTGCCAGGCCGCTGTAGCGAAGCCGCGCCGGGAACAGGTCGGCGAGGATGGGCCCGGACACCGCGTAGGAGATGGTCAGGAAGGCCACCCCGAGCGTCACACCCAGCACGACGAGCCCGGCGATCTTCGTGTCGATCAGCCAGAACATCGGGAACGCGACCAGCGCGGTGACCACACCGCCGAACACGGTGATCCGCGCCGGGCCGAACCGCTCGCACAGGCGCCCCGCGACGAGCAGCACCAGGATCTGGCTCGCCGCCGCGACCAGCGTGGCGGTGAGCACGAGCGACTTGGACAGGTGCAGCGTCCCGGTGCCGTAACTGATCACGAACGTCGTCGCCAGGTAGAACCCGCCGACGCCGAGCGAACAGGTGCAGGCGCCGACGAGCAGCTGACGCCACGCCCCGACGATGACCTCGCGCACCGGCGAGCTGGCCCGCTCGTCCTCTTTGAGGAGCTGCTCGAACAGCGGCGACTCACCGACCCGCCGACGAATCCACAGCGCGATGTACAGCAGCGGGAACGCCGCCAGGAACGGCAGCCGCCAACCCCACGAGTTGAAGCTCTCCGGCGGCAGCGTGGCGACCGCGAGGAATGCGCCGTTGGACAGCAGGGTTCCGATGGGGGAGCCGATCTGCGGCATCACCGCGTACCGGCCCCGGCGTTCGATCGGCGCGTGCTCGACGGCCAGCGTCACCGCGCCACCCCATTCGCCGCCGACCGCGACACCCTGCAGCAGCCGCAGCAGCGTCAGCAGGATCGGCGCGGCGAGCCCGATCGACAGGACGTCCGGCAGCAACCCGATCAGCCCGGTGACCACGCCGATCATGGTGACGGTGACGATCAGGCAGCGGCGTCTGCCGATGCGGTCACCGAGGTGACCGAAGATCACCGCGCCGATCGGTCGCGCGGCGAACCCGACCGCGAACGAGGCGAACGCGCCCATCGTCGCCAGCACCGTGTTGCTGCTGGAGAAGAACAGCGTGTTGAACACCAGCGACGCGGCCGTGCCGTAGAGGAAGAAGTCGTACCACTCCAGCGCGGTGCCGACGAACGAGCCGAGCGCGACCTTGCGTGCCTCGGCGTCGGTGACGATGACGGCCACGAGTCCTCCTAGGTCAAACCCCGTGAGTGAGTTCGGCTGCCCTGGCAGCCGAACTCACTCACGGGTTGGTGGTGCCGAAGATGCGGGAACCGGCGATGTAGGTGGCGAGTACCTCGGTGGTGCCGATGCGGTCGGGATCGATCGTGGTGATGTCGTCGCCGAGCAGGACGAAGTCGGCCAGTTTGCCAGGGGTGAGGCTGCCGCGCAGGTTCTCCTCGCCGGCGATCCAGGCCGTATCCAGGGTGTAGGCGCGCAGGGCGGTCCCCGCGTCGACTCGTTCGTCGGGACCCAGCACCGCGCCGCCGCTGGTGAGCCGCTGCACCATGGACTGCATGCCCAGCAGCGGCGCTCCGGCGGCGACCGGGCGGTCCGAGCTGCCCGGCACCCGCAGCCCGGCACGCAGGAACGACGCGTGCCGGTACAGCTCGTCGGCGCGGTCGTGACCGATCGCGGCGGCCATCGTGTCGCCGATCTCGTACAGGAACCGGGGCTGCGGCACCGGGGTGATGCCCAGCGCGGCCATACGCTCGATCTGCCCGGGGCCGGTCACGGCGGCGTGCTCGATGCGGTGCCGGACGTCCGGTCTGGGGCACTGTCGCTGTGCCTCGGCGAACACGTCGAGAGCCAGGTCGATCGCGCGGTCGCCGATGGCGTGCGCCGCGACCCGCCAGCCCGAGGCGTGCGCGTCCAGGATGTGGCCGCGCATCAGCTCCGGGTCGGCCTGCAGGTAACCGCAGCCGTGATGGTCGTGGAACGGCTCGCGCATCGCGGCGGTCCGAGCCACGAGCGAGCCGTCCAGGAAGATCTTGACCGGGCCGATGCGTAGCCGGTCGTCGCCGAAGCCGGTGCGCACACCCAGGTCCAGGCCGAAGCCGGAACGGCCGTCAGGCTGATCGCTCGCGTGTCCGTGCAGCGGGTGCAGGGCATCGACGACCGGCATGAGCTGCACCCGCACGGTGAGCGCACCGGAACCGCGCGCCGCCTGGTACGCGGCGAGCTCGGTGGGGGAACGGCCGATCCAGCCGCCGCCGATGCCGCACTCGGTTACGTGCGTCAGCCCCTCCGACGCGTACACCGCGCTGGCCCGGCCGAGCGCGTCGACCAGCTCCTCGGCGGGGAACGGGACGAGCAGCGTGTTGACCAGGTTCTGCGCCTGCTCCTCCAGCGTGCCGGTGGGATCGCCGTGCTCGTCGCGCACCACGACACCGCCGGGCGGCACCGCCGCGGTCCCGCTCAGCACGCCGAGCAGGTCGAGCACCGGGCTGTTCACCGTGGTCACGTGCTCGGAGCGGTGGGTCAGCACCACGGGACGGCCACCCGAGGCACGGTCGAGCGCGGCGCGGTGCGGATGCCCGCCGATCGCGGTGTCGTCGTAGCCGGCACCGAGGACGAACGCCTCCGGGGGCAGGGTCAGCGCGCGTTCCGCGACCTTCGAGTAGAGCTCGTCGAGGGTGTGCAGCCCGCGCAGGTCCACCGACAGCAGGTTCTGCCCGAAACCGGCCATGTGGTTGTGCGCGTCGCCGAAGCCCGGGACGAGCGTCGCGCCCTCGGCGTCGATCTCCTCACAGCCGCGCAGCCCTGGCTCGTCGAGCGCGAACACCCGGCCGTGGTGCACCGCCAGCGTATGCGCCCTGGGTCGCTGCTCGTCGACCGTGAGGATCGAGGCGTTCCGTACGACCAGATCGACGTCCATAGCCCACCTAACCTCGTGGGTGCGGGCTCCGCTGCCGACGGGCCGCACCCCTCCAGGCCCGTCGGCAGCCGCCGTACCGAACGGGGCGTCGATGGCCGTCCAGCATCCGCACAGCATTCGCCGAAGAGCGGCAGGCTGGTAGCCATATCTGCCACTGAATTACCGGGTTAGATTGTGCATATGCACAGCGCGGAGTGGTGGACTGATCTGCTGACCCAGCTGCGCGACGACGTGGACGGGGTGGTCGACGAGTTCGTCTCCCGGGTCCGTGCGATTCCGCCCTACCAGCGCGGCGCGGTCCCGGTCGACCGGCTGGTGACCGACGCGCGACTGACCTTCGAGTACCTGCTCCGCCGGATCGCGGGCCAGCCCGTCCCGGAGCTGCTCGCCGACATCGGACCGTCGATCGGCAGGGACAGGGCGCGGCGCGGTGTTCCACTCAACGACCTGCTCACCGCCGTGCGCATGGACTTCCGGGTGCTGTGGTCGGCGCTGCGTGAGCAGGTCCAGCCGAGGTTCGAGCCGCTGCTGGTGGAACACGTCGAGGACGTGTGGAACGCGGTCGAGGAGTACACCAACCAGATTCAGCTCAGCTACCAGGTCGAGGCGGCGCTGCTGGCCAGCGAGCGGCAGGGCGAACGCACGATGCTCGTCGCGGAGCTGCTCAACAGTCCGAACCCTGATGCGGACGACGTGCTGCGGGTCGCCACCGCGCTGGGCATCGACACGCACGCCGAGCTGCTCGTCGCCGCGGCGGCGGCCTCGAACGGGCGGATGCTGCGCCGCGCGGCCGACCTGCTGGCCACCGGGGGACGCGTGGTGCACGTGCAGTCCTCGGGGCGCTACAGCGTCCTGATCGCCCGCTGGGACGGCGGCGAGGGTGCACCGGTCCGCGCGGCGCTGGCCGGGGTGCCGTGCGGCGTGGGCCCGCTCGCGCACGGTCTGGCCCAGGTACCGCGCAGTGCCCGTCTGGCCAGGGAGATCGTCGATGCGCTACCGGATGCGGAGGGCCCCAAGGAGCTGGCCGACGCCTGGCTGCCGCTCGCCGGTTCCCGGCTCGCGGACGCCGCCGGTGAGCTGGTCGACTCGGTACTCGGCGGCCTCTCGGACGCTCCCGCCGTCGAGCACGCGAGGCTGCTGGAGACGGTGCGCTGCTACGCGGAATGCGGCTCGGTCGGTGAGGTGGCCACTCGCCTGTACTGCCACCGCAACACGGTCCTCAACCGGCTGCGCCGCTTCACCGAGCTGACCGGCCGAGACGTCACCGTCCCGATGGAATCGGCGACGGTCCTGCTAGCCCTCTCCTGCCGCCCCCCTCGTGAGTGATGAGGGCGTCTACCCCGCAGGGGCCGCGAAGCGGTAGCCGCTCTGGGCACTCACGACAGCTTTATCGTCGTGAGGGTCCAGGGCGGCTATAGGCGCCCTCAGCACTCACGAGAACCCCGAGGCAGCGCAACTCTGTGCACGCGGTCGGGACCAAAGACCCCGTACCCGGCTCCAAGGCATCTCGGCTTCGCCGTCGACTCGTGAGTGGCAAGGGCGCCTATAGGCGCCCGGATCACTCACGACGGAAAAGCTGTCGTGAGTGCTCCGAGCGCCTACGCCTTCGGCGCCCCTTCGGGGTAGACGCCCTTGCCACTCACGAGGGTCACGAGGGTCACGGGGGCTACGGCTTGCCGCCGGGGGGTGGGCCCTGGTAGCCGGGCTTCGACGTGTCGTCGATACCCACCTCGTAGGAGATCTCCGAGTTGAGCTTGTTGTTGCCGATCTGGGCGCCGGTCGTCTTGTTCTGCAGCGCGAACGCATGGTTGATCTTGCCGGCGATGTCGTTGTCGTGGACCTTCAGACCCTGGACGTCGTCGATCTGCAACGCTTCGTCCGCGTGGTTCTGGCAGTAGTTGTTGGTCCAGGTGACGTCGTTGGTCGCGCCGACGCCGCTGCCGTCACCGGCAAGGCTGTTCGGCCCCTCCATGATCAGGCAGGTGTTGGAGATGTCCTCGCACCGGTTGCTGTCGATCAGGATGTGCTGGCTCGCCGGGCTGTCGGAGTCGGTGGCGAAGGTCTGCATGCAGTCGGCGTGGGCCTTGTGTTTGTTGCTGGTGTGCTTGATCGTGTTGTGCCGGATCACGATGTTGCTGCCCCAGAAGCGGATGCCGTCGCCGTCGTCGCCGTGCGGACTGATCGACGTGGAGTTCTCCAGGGTGAGGTCGTTGCCGTGCAGCGAGATGCCCGGCGCGTGCGGCTCCAGCGCGTTGACGCCCGAGATCTGCACGAAGCTCGCGGTCACGTCGATGCCCTTGACGATGGTCTTGCCGTCGCCGACCACGTGGATGGGTGCCTGCGCGGTGCCGGACGTGGTGATCGTCAGGCGGGTGTCCAGATCGCCGAGAACACAGATCGTGGCGCCCGGTTTGGCCGCCGCGAGTGCCTGCTTCGCGGCGTCGGCGTCCTGAGCGGTCGTCGTGCACCCGGTCGGAGCGGCGAGCGGCCGGATGACGCCCCGGCCGTCCGCCGCCGTCTTGTCCGGGAGGTCAGAGTCCTCGTCCGGGCTCGGCTCCTCCGACTCCGAGGGTGCCGCCTGTGAGGTCGGTGGCGGTGGTGGTGGCTCGGCGTGACCGCACCCGGCCACCAGGGATAACAGAAGAACCACCAGCAGCGCTGGTACACCGGTTCTCACTTGACGCATGGAATGCCGCCTCCGTTGATGCTGCTGGCCGGCACCGCGGGAGCGGCCGCATGCGCGGCGCTGCCGGACGCCGAATCGTCCTGGGCGTTGCCGCTCGGATCGGACAGCCCCGCCGGCATGCTGAAGTCCGTCCCGATCACCAGACGCTCGTGCCCCTTGCGGAGCTCCGCGTCCTTCTTGACCGGTATACCACCGAGTAGGGCGGCGACGGCTGTGGCCGAATCGGCCGCGTCCGGAGCGTAGCTCAGCACCGTCTCGGACTCCGTCCGGTGCCGGGTGCTCGCGGTCCCCCTGGTCAGGCCCCGGTCGCCGAGCGCGGCCAGGACGGTGTTCGCCACCCCGTCCCGCCCCGAGGCGTTCACCACGTCCATCGTCGCGGGCGGCAGGGCGACGGGCGGCGCGCCCGGGGCTGCGCCTGCACCATCGCCGAGCAGCGTGCGCACCAACGACCGGATCTGATCGAGATCGACCAGGTTGACGTCCTGGCCGTCGACCTTCCCGAACGACTTGACCGGCAACGTCGTGAACGTGATGTTGCCCGCGACGAGCCCCTGGGACTGCTGCAGCATGCCGAGCAGGTCGAGGTCCTCGTCGATGACGACATCCTTCTTCGCCACGTCGATCAGCCCGCTCAGCCGCGACGGGTCGGTGAGCGTGCCGACGCTGCGCAGCTGGTGGGCGGCCGAGGCGAGGAACGCCTGCTGGCGGCGGGCCCGGTCGAGGTCGGTGAAGTTCAGCTCCGGGTGCACGTAGTCCCTGCGCTGCCGCACGAACGCGAGTGCCTGCGAGGCGTTCAGCTGCTGGTAGCCCTTGACGAACCGGGCGCCCGAGTAGCTGTCCTGCGTGGGTCCGGCAAGACACACGGTGACCGACCCCATCGCCTGCGCCAGGTCGTAGAAGCCGACCAGGGTCACCTCGACGAAGTTGTCGATCGGAACCCCACCCAGGAACTGCTGGACCGTGGCGATCGACTCGTGCCGACCGGCCTCCCTGCCCTGGTGCTCCAGCTCGACGGGATCGGTGACTCCCTGCTCGCGCAGCTCCCGCTCCCGCTGGTCCTTCGCCAGCCCGTAGGCCTGCTTGATCTTCTGCTTGGCGACCCCGTCCGGTCTCCCGGGGAACGACACGTAGTCGTCGCGCGGGATCGAGATCGCGGACGCCTTGCTGCCGTCCCCCGGCACGTGCAGCAGCATCAGCACGTTGGTGTTGTAACCACCGTCACTGCTGTCTCCGGCGTGCAACTGGTCCAGGACGTCCTTGGGCAACGGCCGGCCATCCTGGTCCAGCCGGCTGTCCAACCCCATGATCAGGATGTTCCGTGAGACGCCCGGGGCCGGGGCGCCACTGGTGAGCAGCCCGTCGAGCGCGTGCGACCGATCCAACCCACTGGTCAGCGCGTTGTACTGCCGCCACCCGTACCCGGTGACCACCAGAACCAGCGCGGACAGCAAAGCCACCACTGTCCGCCCGACAGCCCGGTGTCGCACACGCATCCCCCCAGCCTGCCCGCTCACCCCCGAAAGGCTGAAATCAGATCTCTCAGAATCGTTGGGCCTGTTTCGCGCGGAGCTTTTCTGTGACCACCCCGGCTCGCGTAAACGCTCGCTGGGGTACTCCCAGAAAAGCAAGCCTCGTTCCTCGGCCGAGCGCGCGCTTGCTGTCGGCCGGGGAGCCGCCCTGGTCGTTGGCGAGGTTGGTTGCGGACATTCAAGGCGCCGGCCTTCGCCGGAACTCCTTCGGAGACTCGCGGAGCCGGCTTAGCTGTCGCTGGGTTTGGTGTCGCTGGGTTTGGTGTCGCTGGGGTGGCCAGCGGGGACGCAACCCCGAACCTCAGAAGCCCTTCACCGTGGTGGCGTCGGCCTCCAGCGCGGCCAGGGCATCCCGGTGCAGCTCACGCTTGATGGCCTTCACCGCGTGACGCTGCTTGGCGGCGAGAGGCGCCACCAACGCAACCGACCGCGAGAGAACCTCGGCCTCGGCGACGACATGGTCGACCAACCCGAGAGCCAAGGCGTCGGAAGCCGCGAAGCGCTCGCCGAAGACCATCGCCCTAGTCGCGGTCGTGGGCGTCAGCCGACCACGCAGCAGGGCGTTCATGCCACCGGTGAACGGCAGGCCGAGATCCACCTCGGGCAGGCAGACGAACCCTCGATCGGCGCGCATCACCCGGAAGTCGCAGGCCAACGCCAGCATCGCGCCGGCGGCGAACGCGTGCCCGTTGATCGCGGCGACGGTCGCCGTCGGGAAGGCGAGCACCCGGCCGAGCAGTCCGTGGACCCGGCGCAGCACATCGGTGCGGCCATCGTCCGACGCCTCACCCAGCCAGGCGAGATCCAGACCGTTGGAGAAGAACTTGCCGTCACCGGTGATGACGAGCGCGGTCGGCGCCTCGGACTGCTCGACCTCGTCCAACGCGCCCTCGAGCGCGGAGAGGGTGTCCTGGTTGAACCGGTTCTCCCCGGCGGTGAACCGGAGAACCGATACGTCCCCGTCCCGCTCCAGGACGACCGGGCCTTGCACGATGCTGGTCATCCCATGGGTCTAGCAGATCAGGCGAGCAGCGGCGCGAGGCGGGCCGCATGTTCTCCCAGCAGGGAGACCAATTCGGTGTTCGGCTCGGCCACCCGGTTCGCCGGTCCGCTCAGTGCGAGGCCCGCGACCAGCGACGAGTCGCCAGGGGCGCGGATCGGCACGGCCAGACAGCCCAACGCCGGATGCAGCTCGCCGCACTGGCGGGCCAGTGACAGCTCGCCGCCGCGCTGCTCGGCGAGCAGCAGCTTGCCCAGCGCGGACAGCTCCGGGTGCCGGGCCAGCACGTGCGCCGGGCTCGGCGGGTGGTCCGGGTCGGGGTCGACCATCGTGACGTGGCCCGCCGCGTAGGACGCCAGGTGCACGCCCCACCGCACGCGGGTCCGCAGGTGCGCCACGATCGCCTTCGCCGCGGTACTCGGCCGGGGCACCTCCGGAACGCTGAGCCGCCCGGCCCGCGCCCCGAGCGCGAACCCGCGCAGGTCCGGCAGCCGCACCAGATACTCCTCGGCGACCAGCAGGTTCAGCAGCCGATACGTCGTCGCCCGGGGGAGCCGCAACGCCGCGCTGATCTCCTTCGCGGTCACGCCGGGGCCCGCGTCGACGACCTCGGCGAGCACGTCGAGTGCGTTGCGGACCGCGCGTGGTTGACGCCCCGGCACCTGAGGGGGCGGTGGCTGGCTCACAGGCGGGACCGCAGCAGGTCGGCGGCCGAGGTCTCGTCGTACAGCCCGATCGCGCGGATGCGATCCGGGTGACGCAGCCGCAACCACAGATAGCGCGCGACCGCAGCCAGCAGCACAGCGCCCGCGACGACCGGCGTGACCAGCGGCGGGGACGAGGCGGCGAACGCGATCAGTACCGCCAGCAGCACCGGGACGATGATCGACGTGGTGACCACGGCGGTGACGGTCAGCTCACCGATCCGGTGCAGGAAGACCGGCGCCGCGAGACACACCAGCAGGTAGGCGAGCAGATAACCGACGGCGGACGTGGTGAGCATCGTGCTCAGCAAGCGGTTCGGCGCGATCCCGCAGGCCAACAGCACGGCGGGGACCAGCGCGGTGATCGGGACGGTGGCCGCGATCGCCAGGTGCGGCGTGCGGAACCTAGGGTGGGTCCGCCCGAGCCAGGCCGGCACCACCCGTTCCCGCCCCGCGCTGAGCAGCAGCCGCACGAGTGCCGTCGTGGTGGCCAGCGCACACGCGAGGAACGAGGTCCCGACCCCGGCGTCCAGCACGATCGACAGCCATGGCAACTGCTGCGCGGCGGCCAACGTCGGCACCGGGTCCGGTTGCGCCGCGAGCCCACCAGGGACTCCCGCGAAGCCCGCTACCTGCGTGTATGCGGCGAACAGGCTGAGCACACCGGCCAGTGCCGCGGTCCGGGTCACCGCGCGCGGGATCGTCCGGAACGGTCGCCGCGCCTCCACCCCCATCGCGGTGGCCGTCTCGAACCCGATGAACGCGCCCAGCGCGGGCAGCACCCCGACCGCCACCGCGCCCAGGTCGATCGTCGTGGGCAGCAGCTGGCTGCTGTCGAGGATCCTGCCGTGGGAGACCAGCAGCGTACCGAAGACCACCAGCATCAGTCCGATGGACAGCGCCTCGACCAGCAGGATGACCGCGGCGGACAGGCGGACCCCGCGCACCGCGCACGCCGTGACCAGCGCGGCGACCGCGAGGAGGCCGGCGACCATGGTGGGCGTCGTGTACGCCGGTGGGACCCCGAACCGGCCGGCGAGCGTGCCGAGCATCATCGCCGCACCGGTGAACGAGGCCATGGTCAACAGGCCGTACCCGATCAACAGGCCGCTGCCGCACAGCAGCGCCGCGCGTGAGCCGAGGCCTTTCGCGGTGAGGCTGTACAGCGATCCGGCGACAGCCATCCGTTTGGTGAACCGGCCGATGCAGCTGGCGATCAGCAGCGCCAGCCCGATGGCGATGACGATCGACCAGATCGTGGCGACACCCGCGGCCGCCGCGACGATGGCCGGGATGACCGCCATGGCGGCGGCGGGCGCCGCCCCGGAGACCGACTGGGCGAAGACCTGCACCGGCGCCAGCTTGCGCCGGTCCAACCCGGACATCGGCGACTGACCGCGCAGCTGGTCCGCGACCCTCGTCGAGTAGGACACTCGGGAGAACCTCACTAGTGCCGGAGCCGGGCGCAAGATCCTGTCCCGGGTTGTGAGACAGGTTACAGATCGTCCTCTCCTGAGGCGGGAGCCCGGGTTGTCCCAGGCCGTGTGGACACGGACGGTCTTGCGATGACCCTCATCGACGTGACCCAGCACACGGGCACCCACCCACTGGCCATGACCACCGAAGCCGAGGTCGACGCGGTCCGGGAGGTGTTGACCGAGGCCGGCCAGCTGGGCGAACACACCCGCTGGGCGTTCTTCGCCCCCGAGGAACCGGCCAAGTCCGACGTGCTCGCGGGTGCCGCGACCGACCGCCGGTTCCGGGCCGTCCTGCTCGAACTGGACACCGGCCGCTCCCGCGACGTCGTGGTGTCGGTGACCCACCGGCGGGTCGACTCGGTGCACGAGATCGACCCGGCGCGCTCCGGTCAGCCGCCGATCATCGACACCGAGTTCGAGATGATCGAGGCGATCCTTCTGGAGAACGAGGAATGGTGCGCCGCGCTGCGTCGCCGCGACATCGACCCGGCCGCGGTGCGTGCGGTGCCGCTGTCCGCCGGCGTGTACGACTTCCCCGAGGAGGTCGGGCAGCGGGTCGTGCGCGCGTTCGCGTTCCTGCAGGACCACCCGGCCGACCACCCGTGGGCGCACCCGGTCGACGGCCTGGTCTGTTACGTCAATCTCACGACCCGCACGGTGAACAAGGTCATCGACGACCGGGTGTTCCCGGTGCCGACCGAAGCCGGCAACTTCGACGACCCCGCGCAGGTCGGACCGCAACGCACCGGTCTCAAGCCGATCGAGATCACCCAGCCCGAGGGCCCGTCGTTCACCGTCGAGGACAACCGGATCCGCTGGCAGAACTGGGACCTGCGGATCGGGTTCAACGAGCGTGAAGGCCTCACGCTGCACCAGCTGAGCTACGACGACCGGCCGATCATGTACCGGGCGTCGATCGCCGAGATGGTGGTTCCGTACGCGGAGCCGACCCCGGTGCGGTTCTGGCAGAACTACTTCGACTGCGGCGAGTACATGTTCGCCCGCTACGCGAACTCACTCGAGCTCGGCTGCGACTGTCTGGGCGAGATCCATTACCTGGACGCGGTCATCGCCGACGACCTCGGCACGCCCAAGACCATCCGCAACGCGATCTGCCTGCACGAAGAGGACTACGGCATCCTCTGGAAGCACAGCGACATGTTCACCGGCTCCGCCGAGACCCGCAGGCAGCGGCGCATGGTGATCTCCTACTTCACGCCGATCGGCAACTACGACTACGGCTTCTACTGGTACCTCTACCTCGACGGCACCATCCAGTTCGAGGCCAAGGCCACCGGCATCGTGTTCACCTCCGCCTACCCCGGATACGGGGAGGACGGGACGAAGTACTCGTCCGAGGTGGCTCCCGGTCTCGGCGCGCCGTATCACCAGCACCTGTTCTCGGCGCGGCTGGACATGATGCTCGACGGTCCGCGCAACGCGGTCGACGAGGTCGAGGCCGTGGCCGACCCGGTCGGGCCGAACAACCCGTACGGCCACGCGTTCCGCCAGCAGCGCACCCGGCTGACCAGCGAGTCTCATGCTCAGCGGATGGCCGACACCGGCCGAGGCCGTGCCTGGCACATCATCAACCCCGACGTCACCAACCGGCTCGGCAACCCGGTCGGCTACGTCCTCAACCCGGAGGGCAGGCCCGCGATGCTGGCCGACGAGTCCTCGTCGATCCGGGCACGGGCCACGTTCGCCACCAAACACCTGTGGGTCACCCGCTACGACGAGGCGCAGCGCTACCCGGCCGGAGACTTCGTGAACCAGAACCCCGGCGGTGACGGCCTCCCAGCATGGACCGCGCAGGACCGCCCGGTGGACGGCGAGGACATCGTCCTGTGGCACACCTTCGGCACGACCCACTTCCCGCGCCCGGAGGACTGGCCGGTCATGCCGGTCGACTACACCGGCTTCACCCTCAAGCCGGTCGGCTTCTTCGACCGCAACCCCGCCCTCGACGTCCCCGCGAGCACGAACGGACACTGCGCGAATGGACACCAGGGCCATGACAGCTGAGCTGGGTACGACCTCCGCTCAGGCCGGCGGCTTCCGCAAGTCCCTGGGGCTGCCGGACGTCATCGCGCAGAGCCTGTCGGTCATCGCGCCGGCGATGTCCGGCGCGTTCCTCACCTACCTGGCCTCGACGAAGGCGGGCGGCGCGACACCGCTGGCCTACCTGCTCGGCACCCTCGCGATGCTGTGCGTCGGTGCGACCGTGGCGCACTTCGCCAGGTCGCTGTCCTCGGCCGGTTCGATGTACACCTACCTGACCAGGGGAGCGAACCGCTGGATCGGCTTCCTCGGCGGCTGGTGCTACGCGGCGGCGTTCCTCATCCTGGGCGGCGCCGTGCTGTGCGGCTTCGGGTTCTTCGCGTCCACACTGGTGACACTGGTGAGCGGCGCCGAGGTGTCCTGGGCGTGGTTCTCACTGGTCGGCATGGTGATCATCGCGCTGATGAGCCTGTTCAACGTGCAGGCATCGACCCGGTCCCAGCTGGCGATCCTGCTGCTCAGCATGGCCGCGCTGCTGGTCGTCTCGGTCGTGGTGATCGTGCTCGGATCGCCGGCGGTGAGCGTACTCGACCACAAGACCGCGGTCGACTCAGCGGGGGCGAGCATCGACTTCGGCGCGTTCTGGCCGAGTGCCGCCGGGGTGCCGTGGACCGGGGTCCTGTTCGGGCTGAGCTTCGCCATGCTGTCGTTCACCGGGGCGGAAGCCAGCGCCGTGCTGTCCGAGGAGACCCGGGAGCCGCGCAAGGTCATCCCTCGCGCGGTCATCGGGTCGATCGTGCTGGCCGGACTGTTCTACCTGGTCATCACGTACGCGACCGCCATCGGGTTCGGGGTGCGGCA
This sequence comes from Actinospineispora spinosispora DSM 44797, assembly GCF_000429025.1. Lineage (GTDB taxonomy): Bacteria > Actinomycetota > Actinomycetes > Mycobacteriales > Pseudonocardiaceae > Pseudonocardia > Pseudonocardia spinosispora. The sequence continues at coordinate 309,982 of NZ_KE386835.1, read as the reverse complement.
GGCGGCTGTCGACTGGCCGACGTCCGTCGCCGGACTCGCCGCTGTGGCACCGAACCACGTGTTCGCCGGGATCGTCCTCGCCTGTGCCGCTCTGGCCAGCCTGTTCTGCGCTCTCGGGGTGCACATGGCTGTGTCCCGGGTGCTGTTCGCCATGGGGCGGGAACGGGTGCTGCCGCCCTGGCTGGGGCATCTGCATCCTCGGTGGAACACGCCGTGGCGGGCGATCGGGCTGGACATCGTGGTGTGGGTCGTTCTCGCCGCCGGGTCTCTCCTGCTGACCAGTCACGCGACGCAGGTCGCCACGGCCGGTGGGGTCGACAACGCGACCACCGGCGGGGTGTACGTGTTCACCCTGCTCGCCGGGATCGGGGCGCCTCTGGTGATGTTCGTGTACCTGCTGCTCGGGATTGCCGGGACGTTGCAGGGGCGGCGTACCGGGCAGGTCGGGTTTCAGGTCGTCGCCGTTCTGGCCGGGTTGGTGGGGGCCTTGGCTGTGTTCGGGGGGCTCTACTACTCGTTCGTGCCCAGTTCGCCCGGGGCTTCCATTCCGACCGCTGTTGCTGTCGTGCCCTGGGTTTGTCTCCTGGTGGTCGTGGTCGGGCTTGTGATCGCTACCTGGATTCGGCGTACTCGGCCCGCTGCTTGGGCTGATATGGGGACTGTGTTCGACGAAGTTTGATGGGGGAGGGTTCTGTCCCCGCTGGCCATCGAGTGTGCTTGGCGTGGCCGCCCGCTATCAACCCCCGGCTGGCGCCGGCCTCGCGCGGGTTCTTGGTTGTACGTAGTTCGGGGGCGAGGTTTCAGGGTTGACAGCGGGCGGCCACGCCAAGTGCTGGCCAGGATCGCGGGGATGGGGGTGGTGTGCGTGCACGCCGCAGGCGGTTGCGCGGGCTGCTTTGGGTTGGCTTCCTGGCCTGGATATATCACCCTTTTGGCCTAGTCTGTGGGGCCGGTTTTTGTCGGGGGTTGCCCGTAGCGTCTGGGTTATGGCAGCGGCTGGTGTGGTTCCTGAAGGGTTGGCGTCGATGGCGCCAGGCCCGGAACTCGCTGCTGCCCTGGCCCGGGTTGATCGGTCCTCGGTGTCCAACGGTGACCTCGTCGAGGTGCTGAAAGCCCGCTATCGGTTGCAGGCGCATGTGGCTGCTCAGTTGGCGGCGGACATCGCGGCGTTGGGTGGGCGTGATCCGGAGGCTGATCCGTGTGAGGTCGCTCTTGTGACCGAGCCGGGCCGCTATGTGGCGGATGAGTTGCGGGTGGCGTTGTCCTGGACTCGGCGTGAGTCTGATGCGGAGCTGGATTTCTCCTGGCTGCTGCTCTCGCGCCTGCCCCTGGTCTTCGATGCTCTCGACACGGGATGGATCGACCTGCCCAAAGCCCGCATCTTCGCCACCTACCTGGCCGATCTACCCGAGGCCCAGCGCACCGAAATATGCGAAGCGGTGCTGCCCAAGACCCCGCCGTGGACGACCGGGAAGCTGGCCGCTTATCTGCGCAAGCTGGTCATCGGCTCCGACCCCGACCGCGCACAAGACCTGTACGAGAAGGCGTTCGAACGGCGGACCGTGGTCGGGTATCTGAATGAGGACGGCACCGCCACCCTTTCTGCCTCGAACATCGCCCCAGAAGACATGGTCGCCGCCTGCACCAGAGTCAGTGCTCTCGCCCGGGCGATCAAACGGGCTGGGTATCCGGCGCGGGTGGATCAGATTCGCGCGGACGTGTTCTGCGGGCTACTCGACGGCACCCTGCACGGCCTGGACCGCACCGGGATCGTCGCGCACTTCCGGGGCGAGGCATCGGCGGGAAAGCCCCAAGGGATCGAGATCCGCGCCGAACTCGCCACCCTGCTCGACCTCAGCGACCGCCCGGGCGAGCTACCGGGCTGGGGACCGATCCTGGCCGCCAACACCTGCCGCACCGTTCTCCAGCAACGGGGCGGGTCCTGGACGTTCGCCGTGTGCGACGAGCACGGCTACCTCCTGGTGCCCGGGGTCCTGCGTTCCCGTCCGACCCACGCCACCCGTGGGCGTGCCGGTGGCGCGGTGGAGCTGCAGCTCACCGCCGGTTTGTTGGCGGAACTGGTGAACAACCCGCCGCCGGGATGGGAGCGGGTGATCGCCGACATCGCCGCCCAAGTCGCCGCCTGGCCACGGACCCGAACCTCCATCAACTCCCGGCCCGGGCGCCGTTTCCCCGCCGCGGCGCTGCGTCTCTACAGCCAAATCCGCGACCGCAACTGTCTCGGCCCTGGTTGCCGACGCCCAGCCCGAGAGTCCGAGTTCGACCACACCATCGACTTCCACCACGGCGGCCCCACCACCGACACCAACGGCGGCCAACTCTGCGCCCACGACCACGACCTCAAAACCCGAGGCCGATGGCGCCTCCAACAACCCACACCGGGCCAGTTCCGGTGGACCAGCCCGTTCGGCCAGACCCACCGCACCCGGGGCGACCCGGTCATCACCCCACCACCCTCCGCGCCGGGCGACGACGTCCCACCCTTCTGACCTGCTGCCGATGCCGGTCAGAAGGGTGACCGGTCGCATCCCGCCGGACGCTCGTCAGCTGAGGAACCGCCGGTCGATGGTTCTGGCCGTGCGATCAGGTCGGAGGCATGGGACCGGTCCGGCCGCGGGGACTACTCGTCGTGGGCCTTGCGTAGCTTCGCGGACGCCTTGAGCCGCCATGCCTCGGTGAGCAGCTCGCGCAGCTGGTCAGGGTCCGCCTCGGCCAGATCGATGAGGATCGCGCCGTAGCCGTCGTAGTGCGGGGTCGTGTAGTACGCGGAGTCGCCGGAGGCAAGCAGCGCGTCCTTCTCCTCCAGCGAGCACATCACCACCAGCCCGCCCTCGGCCTCGTCCCGGAGCCTGGCGAACGACTTGCCGTTGACCTTCAGCGCGGGCGTCCGGTACGACGTCGATTCCTCGACTTCCGGCAGTGAGAGTCCGATCGCTACTACATCAGGCCAGGTCAACGGCATGGTCAGCTCCGAAGTCTCGGTTGCAGATCGGCTGTGGTCAGGTGGTCCAGCCCGTCTCGCTCGATGCGTGCCGCCAGCGCCGCCCCGTGGGCGACCAAGCCGGGCACGTCGATGCCGTGCGGTGCGTCGGGGCCGAACGGCTCGATTCGTTCCGTACCCCGCAGCAGCAGAGACACGGCGCCGGTTGCGTTGCCGCGCTGGGAGTGGGTCAGGCCGACGGCCAGCTGAGCGAGCCCCTGCCACAGCTGACGCTCAGCTTTCTCAGCGGCCTTCCACGCGCCTTCCAAGATCTCGTGGGCCTGGAACGGCAAGCCTTCGTCCAGGAGCCGTTGGGCCTCCGCGAGTGCTTCATCGGGAGGTAGGACCAGGTCTTCCGGCACTCGGTCCACGCCGGCCTCGCCGCGGGGCAGCGGACGGCCCGACGCATCCCTGGGGCGGGCGTTGCGCGCGCGCCCCGTGGGGTCGCGATCGCGGCCCTCGCTGTGCGATGCGCCTCGGTCCGGGATCGTTTCCTCGTTCATGGTCATCCGTTGATTCCTTGGTAAGGCAGAAGCCAACTCTAGCGGGGGTCTTTGCATGTCGGAGTCCGAAGGATCGGGCGTCACCCGGCGACGTTTCCTGCGTGCGGTCGGGGTCACCGGCGGTGCGGGAGCGATGTTCGCCACGATGGGTGCACTGGACCTCGCGGCGACTGATACGGCGCGGCCGCGGTTCGAAGAGCTGCGTCCGGCGGACTTTCACCTGAGTGGCAGGTCCGCGGCCAAGGTCGTCATCCTCGGTGGTGGGGTCGCCGGCCTCGCCTGTGCGTACGAGCTGGGCAAGGCAGGGTACGACTGCACGATCCTGGAGGCCCAGAACCGGTTCGGTGGCCGCAACTTCACCGTCCGGGGCGGCACGACGCACACCGAGATCGGCGGCATGTCGCAGCGCTCCGCCTTCTCCACCGACCAGTACCTCAACGCGGGGCCGGGCCGGATCGCGCAGTGGATGGTCACCATGGACTACTGCCGCGAGCTGGGTGTGCCGCTGGAGGTGTTCAACAACACCAACATCGACGCCTACATCTACCGGGAGAAGAACGGCGCGAAGCCGGGCTTCCCGGTTCGCCGCCGCGCCGCGAAGGCCGACGTCTACGGCTACGTGTCCGAGCTGCTGGCCAAGGCCACCGACCAGGGCGCGCTCGACAAGCAGCTCAACCCGGAGGACAAGGAGAAGCTGCTCGACTTCCTGCGCGACTGGGGCGACATCGGCAAGAAGGTCCCTGGCAACCCGGAGAAGAGCTGGATCTACGACGGCAGCAATCGGCGCGGGTACACCCAGTGGCCGGGGGCCACCGGCTCGCACGCGGTGCGGTCCGGTCCTGTCCCGACGCTGTCGCAGGTGTTGCATTCCGAGGTCGGGCTCGATCTGTCCTTCGAGAACGAGTACAAGGACGCCATGGTCATGATGCAGCCGGTCGGCGGCATGGACCAGATCCCGCAGGCACTCGCCAAGCGGGTCGGCGCCGACCGCATCAAGCTCGGGTGCGTCGTCACGAAGGTCAGCACCGGCGCGGACCACGTCCAGGTGTCCTACCGTGAGGGCGGCCAGGACAAGATGTTCGAGGCCGATTACTGCATCGCGACCCTGCCACCGAACCTCATGGTCAAGGTCCCGAACAACTTCGCACCCGGTGTGCAGCGCGCACTGAACGCGTACAAGCAGGTCAACGCCGGAAAGATCGGCCTCGAGTACCGCAGCCGCTGGTGGGAGATCACCGACCGGATCTACGGCGGGATCACCGAGACCGACCTGGACCTCGACCACATCTGGTACCCCTCGCACGGGTACCACTCCCCGCGCGGAGTGCTGGTCGGCTACTACAACCTCAACGACCGGGCCGCGAACTACAGCAAACTCACCGCGGCCGCGCGCGAGGCTCGCGCGGTGTCCCAAGGCGCCAAGATCCACGGGCCGAAGTACCGCACCGAGCTCGCCAGCTCGTTCTCCATCGACTGGTCACGCAGCCCGTACATCGAGGGTGCCTGGCAGAAAATCCAGGACGACGATCCCGAGCTGCCGATCTACGCGCCGCTGAGCGACGCGGCGGGCCGGGTGTACTTCTCCGGGGACTGGCTGAGCCACACGGTCTCCTGGCAGCACGGCGCGTTCCTGTCGGCGCAGAAGACCGTCACCCAGATTCACAAGCGGGCGCTGTCCGCCGCCTAGGACGGGGCACTAGCTCGTTGCGGCCGCGATGACCTGGGTCAGGGAGTCGCGGATCGCTTCGAGTTCGCTGATCGGCATGCCGAGGCGGGCGATGATCGCGGGTGGGATCCGTTCGGCCTGCTCGCGTAGCGCCCGGCCCTCGGGGGTCAGGGTGACGGCCAGTGAGCGTTCGTCGGCCGGGTCCCGGCGACGGGTGATGAAGCCACTGGCCTCCAGGCGCTTCAACAGCGGCGTCAGCGTGCCCGGGTCCAGCTGCAGCAGGCCCGCCAGTTCGCGACCGGACCTCGGGTCCTGCTCCCATAGCGCGAGCATGACCAGGTACTGCGGGTGCGTCAGCCCCATCGGCTCCAGCAGCGGGCGATAGAGCGCGATCACCGTGCGCGAGGCGACCGCCAGCGCGAAGCACACCTGCCGGTCGAGTGCGAGCAGGTTCACGTTCGTCTCGGTACTCACGTCAGTTAGTGTACCATCTGTTGGTGTACCAATCATTTGTGTACCTACGTGTGAGGTGAGCTTCGGTGAAGCGTCCTGGACCGTTCCGTTGGCTGTGGTACGCGTACGGCGGTGCACTGCCGGAGCGCAACCGGACCTGGGTCCTGCACGACCTGACCTGCCGCACCTGGCCGCTGCGCCACCTGATCCGCGCGACGGTGCAGGTCGCGCCGGTGATCGTGGTGCTGCTGCTGGTGGTTCCCGGGTCGCTCGCGATCCGGCTCGCCGCGGTCACCGCCGGCCTGCTGCTCGGGCTGTTCTACTCGTGCGCCTACATGCACGAGATCACCGAGCATCGCGCGGCGAAGGCCGGATACCCGGTGGGGACTGCGCGTGAGGTCCAGCTGGAGGCGAGCGCGGTCGAGCGGGAGGCGGACGCCGAGCGGTACGCGCGCATGTGGCGCCACGAACCCGGCGCCGAGTAGTCGTGTTGCCGCTGGGCCGTGACCGTGTTATCCATCGCGGGTGACGAACGAATTCAGCACGCTGACCCTGACCGTGGATGGCGGCGTCGCCGAGCTGCGGATGAACCGCCCGGAGCGGGCCAACTCGCTGAACCGCCCGATGTGGCACGAGCTGCGCGAGGCGGCGAACGCCCTGGACGCCGACCCGCAGGTCCGGGTGGTCGTGCTGAGCGGCAACGGTAAACACTTCTGCTCCGGCATCGACCTGGCGATGCTCGGCGAGTTCGGCGACGGGCCCAGTGACCGGGGCAGGGCGTCCGAAGCCATTCGCCGGACGATCCTCGACCTGCAGGACGTCCTCAGCTCGTTCGAACGGTGCCGGGTCCCGGTGCTGGCGGCGATCCACGGAGCCTGCGTGGGTGCCGGGCTCGACCTGGCCGTCGCCTGCGACCTGCGCTTCGCCTCCGAGGACGCGCAGTTCGTGCTGAAGGAGGTCGACATGGGCCTCGCGGCGGACGTCGGCGTGCTGCAGCGACTACCCCGCATCGTGGGGGAGGGTGTCGCCAGGGAGCTGGCCTACACGTGCCGCCCCGTGTCCGGCCGGGAAGCCGCCGAGCTGAGGCTGGTCAACCGCTGCTTCGCCACGGCCGACGAGATGACGAAGGGCGTGCTCGACCTGGCACGCGAGCTGGCCGCCAAGTCGCCGCTGGCCATGCGGGGGACCAAGCAGGCCATCACCTACGCCAGGGACCACACGATCGCCGACGGTCTCGACCAGATCGCCACCTGGAACGCCGGGATGCTGCTGTCGGTCGACCTCGAGGAGTCGGTCAAGGCGTTCACCGAGAAGCGGCCGGGGAACTACGTCGACTGATTGTCCATTCCGGAGAATAGGCTGGTCGATACCTGCCCGCACGCCCCGATGGGGGCAGATTTGCACCCCGCCAGGGCGATGCGCGGGTCGCATGCCTAGCGGAGACTTGGCCCTCATTTCATCGAAGAAAAGGAACGCCGTGGAGATCACCGCCGCCGTCGCGCACAAGCCGCATGCCGACTTCACCCTGGAGACGCTGACCCTGGACGGGCCCAAGGCGGGCGAGGTCCTGGTGAAGATCGCCTCGGTCGGGCTGTGCCACACCGACCTCGCGGCGCGTGAGGGCATCGTCCCGATCGCGATGCCGGCCGTGCTCGGCCACGAGGGTGCCGGCACCGTCGTCGAGGTCGGCGAAGGCGTGACCAAGGTGAAGGCGGGCGACAAGGTCGCGCTGACGTTCAACAGCTGCGGCCAGTGCCCGAACTGTCAGCGCGGCGAGCGGGCCTACTGCTACCAGTTCCTGCCGTTGAACTACATGGGCACACGGCTGGACGGCAGCGCGCCGATCAACTCGGCGACCGGGCCGGTCAACTCGGTGTTCTTCGGCCAGTCCTCGTTCGCCTCGCACTCGCTCGCCAACGAGCAGAACGTCGTCAAGCTCGCCGACGACGCCCCCCTGGACCTCGTCGGGCCGCTGGGCTGCGGTATCCAGACCGGCGCCGGCGCGGTGATGAACTCGATGGCGGCCCACGAGGGTTCCTCGCTGCTGGTGCTGGGCGGCGGCTCGGTCGGTCTGTCCGGCGTGATGGGCGGTGTCGTCCAGGGCTGCGAGACGATCATCGTGCTCGAACCGCACCAGAGCAGGCGCGAGCTGGCCCTGGAGCTGGGCGCGACGCACGCGCTCGACCCGGCCGCCGGTGACCTCGCGGAGCAGGTCCGCGCGATCGTGCCGACCGGCGTGCAGTACGTCTTCGACACCACCGGCATCCCGGCGGTCATCGAGTCCTCGCTCGGTGCGATGGCCCCGCACGCCTCGCTCGGGCTGGTGGGCGTGCCCACCGACCCCACAGCGGCGATCAACCTCAACCTGATCATGGCGATGACGATCGGGGTCAAGCTCTACGGCATCATCGAGGGCGACGCGGTGCCGGACGAGTTCATCCCGCGTCTGGCCGAGCTGCACAAGGCGGGCCGGTTCCCGTTCGACAAGATGATCACCAAGTACCCGTTCAGCCAGATCAACGAGGCGATCGAGGCGCAGCACAAGGGTGCGGCCGTCAAGATCGTGCTGGTCAACGACTGAGTGAACACACTCCGACTGGACGACAGCAGGCCCGGGGTGGTGCGGCTGACGCTGCACCGCCCCGACCGGCTCAACGCCATGACGGCGGAGATGTTCGTCGAGCTGGCCGAAGCCGCCGAGCGCATCCGGCTCGACGACTCGATCCGTGCCGTGGTGCTGTGCGGCGCCGGCGCGGGTTTCTGCGCCGGGTACGACGTCGAGGCGGCGAAGGACTTCGCGGCGACCAGCACCGCCCAGCTGCTCGACCTGCAGGACTCGGCGTGGCGCGCACTGCACGCGATCTATTCGCTGCCGAAGCCGGTCATCGCGGCCGTGCACGGGGCAGCGGTCGGCGGTGGGTTCAGCCTGTCGCTGGCCGCGGACATCCGGCTCGCCGGTGCGTCGGCGCGCTTCCAGGCGATCTTCATCCGGCGCGGCCTGTCCGGCGCGGACCTCGGCACGTCCTGGTTCCTGCCCCGGATGGTGGGGACCGGTCTCGCGGCGGAGCTGCTGTACACCGGGCGTCCGGTGTACGCGGAGGAAGCCGTGCGTATCGGCATCGCCAACCGGACGGTCGCCGACGAGGTACTGCTCGACGAGGCCGACGAGCTGGCCGGACGGATAGCCGAGCACGCACCGCTCGCCGTGGCACTGACGAAGCGGTCGCTGCGGGCCAACGTCGACGCACCGTCGCTGCTCACCGCGCTGGAGCTGGAGAGCCGCGCGCAGGTCTCACTGATGCACCAGCAGCTGAACTTCTAGTGAAACTCGGTCGCGGGTCCCCCGACGAGACCCGCGACCGAAGCCTGGCTCAGCTACCGGGCGGCGCCCACTCGCTCTCCGGGAGCGGACGCGCGCCGCTCTGGCTGTTCGGGTCGACCGTGAACTTGGCGATCCGCTGGTAGCCGTTCTTGTTCTGCAGCCCGCTCTTGCGGTAGGCGGCGGTCAGCCCGACCTTGGCCCAGAACGCGGCGCCGCTCGTCGCGGTCGAGCGCGGCGTCCAGCCGTACTGACGGAGCAGGCCGTTGCCGTAGTTCATCGCGTAGGTGCGACGGATGTCCGGCGTCCAGTGCTCGGTGGTCAGCGACACCGACAGCTCGTTGAAATTCTCGATCCGATGCGGACCGTTGAGCTGCCAGTGCAGCGCCTGCCCGGGCTCCAGGTCGTGCGGCGTGCCGTGCTCGTCGAACCAGGGCTGGTAGGACGCGACACCGTAGGTCGCCGAGCGGACCGCGTCCTCCAGCTCGGTCTGCTTCAGGAACGGCTCGGTGCTGGGGTAGATGATGAAACGCTTGCGCCCGCGCACCTGCCAGATCGCCTGGCCGGGGATGTCGACGTGGTAGTGCACCGTCGCCTTCGGCGAGGAGATCAGCACGCCGACCTTGCGCTTGACGATGTTCAGGCCGGGAACCTGCTGCTCGAACTCGGCGAAGATCTGGTCCGCCAGCTCGGCGAAGCGCGAGTCCCACTCGCTGATGCCGACCAGGTTCACCCAGAGCATGCCGTTCCGCACGGCGTCGAGCACCTGGGTGCCGGAGGCGTTACCCCGGGAGACGGACGGCCAGTTCGACGGGTCGGTGCCGCCCTCGGCGTGGATGGCGAGGCTGCGCGGGGCGGCCGTCTCGATCATCTTGGCGAGGTAGTCGTCGGAGAACAGGTCCAGACTGGGCAGGTTGTGCCGCAGGGTGATGGTCTGGTGACCCCACAGCTCGCGTTGTTTGGCTTCAAGAGGCTCGACGATGCGCTGCACCGGGAGACTCTACGACGGCTCACCTGAGGACTCGTCACCGACGCCGGACAGTCTCGGCGTACGTCCGGTGGCGGTGAACGCGACCAGGACGACCACCCCGACGGCCAGCCACGCGAAGCCAAGGACCTGCGCCGCGACCTTCGCGTTGATCACCACGTACAGCAGGATCGCGAAGCCCAGCACCGGGCAGACGAGGTGGCGGAACCAGTCGCGGCTGCGCTGTCGCACGACGAAGTGCACCACGACCGAGACGTGCAGGACCAGGAACGCGGTCATCGCGCCGAAGTTGACCAGGCTGCTCATCAGCGTGATGCCGTCGTCCCGGGTGGTCAGGTAGGCGCCGAGCACCAGCGAGACGACCGCGACCAGCAGCGTCGCGTTGACCGGCACCCGCCGGGTCGGGTGCACGACGGCCAGGAAGCGGGGCAGCTGACGGTCCCTGGCCATCGCGTACAGCAGCCGCGAGGTCGCCGCCTGCGCGACGAGCGAGTTGGCGAAACCCCAGGCGATCGCGGTGGTCAACGCGGTGAGCCCAGCCAGCCAGCCGCCGCCCGCGACACGCGCGGCGTCGTAGAACGCGGTACCCGCCGGGTCGCCGTCCTTGCGCAGGACCGCCGGGTCGGGGACCAGCAGCGACGCCACCCAGGTCTGGACGATGAACAGCAGCCCGGCCAGCAGCAGCGCCGCGATCATCGCCTTGCCGAGCGACCGCACCGACCCCTGGTTCTCCTCGGCCAGCATCGAGATGCCGTCGAACCCCAGGAAGGACAGCACCGCGATGGACACCGCGCCGAACACGACCGGCCAGGAGAAGGTGCCCGCGTTGAACAGCGGCGTCCAGTCGAACCCTCGGCCCCTGCCCTGGGCCAGCGCAACGATCCCGACCACGAGGAAGATCGCCAGCACGATCAGCTCACCGACGAGCATGACCTTGTTGACCCGCGCGGTCATCTCGATGCCCAGGTAGTTGACGACCGTGTTGAGCACGATGAACAGGACCAGCCACACCCACACCGGCACTGCCGGGACCAGCAGGTTCATCGCCACGCCCGCCACCAGGTAGAGCAGCGCGGGCACCAGGACGTAGTCCAGGATGATCACCCAGCCGGCCAGGAACCCGACCGGCGCCGCGATACCCCGGCCCGCGTAGGTGTACACCGAACCGGCCATCGGGAAGGCGCGCGACATCTGGGCGTAGGAGTTGGCGGTGAACATCATCGCCACCATGCCCACCAGGTAGGCCAGCGCGACCATGCCGCCGGACCCGGCGAAGACACTGCCGAAGATGCCGAACGGCGCGATCGGCACCATGAAGATCAGGCCGTAGACGAGCAGGTCACCGAATCGCAGCGAGCGTTTGAGCTCCTGCCGGTACCCGAACCGCTCGACCCCGTCCACCGAGCTCTCCGCCGCCGACTCAGTCATGTGCTCTCCCTCACCCGCAGAGAAATGAGGGTACTTAACAGCGCGTTGATAGTCTCTAATCAGTCTTAAATATGCTGGCTGTCCGACGACGTCGTTGGAGGGGTTCGTGGGTTCCGCACCACCCATCATCGGGTTGCGCCGGGAGCGCGAGGTGCTGACCGTGGCGCTCGCCACCGGGCGGCACGTCGTCATCGAGGGGCCGCCGGGTACCGGCAAGTCCACCCTGCTGCGCTCCATCGCCCGCGACGCCGGACAGGACGTGGTGTTCGTCGAGGGCAACGCGGAGCTCACCCCGGCTCGGCTCATCGGCGCGTTCGACCCGTCCCAGGTGCTCGCCGAGGGCTACGACCCGGCCAGTTTCATGGACGGTCCGCTGCTCACCGCGATGCGCGGCGGCGGCCTGCTGTACCTGGAGGAGCTGAACCGGGTTCCCGAGGAGACACTCAACGTCCTGATCACCGTGCTCACCGAGGGTGAGATCGCGGTCCCTCGGCTGGGCACCGTGTACGCGGGCAAGCGGTTCCGGCTGATCGCGGCGATGAACCCGTTCGACGCGGTGGGCACGGCCAGGGTCAGCCAGGCGATCGCGGACCGCATGTGCCGGGTGGTCCTCGGTTACCAGGACGAGCCGGCCGAGCGGTCCATCACGACCGCGATGACCGGTGTGAACGGCTCCGTCGTCGAGCTGTCCGTGGGGCTGACCAGGGCCACCAGGGAACACCGCGACGTGCGCATGGGCTCCTCGGTGCGTGGTGCCATCGACCTCGTTCACCTCATCACCGGGCTGCGTGAGCTGCGCGAGGAGCCGAAGCTGGCCCGCGACACCGCCAGGGACGCGGCCTATGCGGCGCTGTCCGGGCGCATCCGGGTGGCCGACGGCGTCGACCGTACCGCCGAGTCGATCATCGACGAGCTGCTCGACGGACTGTGGCCCTCGGACGCCGACGAGCTCCCGGACAGCGAGGACTCCCCGGACCGGGACGAGCAACCCTCGGGCGGCCAGGGAAAAGGTGACGGCCTGCCTCCCGGCGCCCCGGAGGCAGGCTCGCAGCCCAGATCGCGGCCGAAGCGCGACCAGTCAGCCCGTACCCACAGCAGGGTCGAGCTGGCCTCCCGGCACGAGGCGTTCGACCAGGTCTCGCCGGAGGCCGGACAGCTCGACGAGGACGCGTTCGCGGCCGCGATGGCGCGGGACCAGGACGCCGCCGCGGCTCTGCTGGCCGACCTGGCCAGGGCGAGCGACCGGGAACTGCGGGCAGCCGCCCGGCGACTCGCCGGACGGGTGTTCATCCAGCTGGGCCGGACCGGACCGGCACGGTCGCGGGGAACACGCAAGATCGGGCCGCGCCGAGGTGGGGAAGGCGACCTCGACCTGGACCGCACGTTGGACCGCTGGTCGGGTGGCTGGCCGCCGAGGGGTGAAGACCTCGTGGTCTCGTCGTGGACGGCGCACCGCAGGGCCGTCTGCCTGCTGGTGGACAGCAGCGGTTCGATGAGCGGGCTCGCCGTGGCGCTGGCCGCGGTCGCGGCGGCGGGTGTCGTGCTGGCCGCCGACCGGCGGCTCGAACCGAGCGTGCTCGCGTTCGGTGAGGACGTCCAGGTGCTCGGACCGCAGGGGGTGCACCGGCCCGCCGAAGACCTGGTGGCCGACCTCGTGGGTCTGCGCGGGCACGGCAGGACCGACATCGCGGCGGCGCTGCGCGAGGCGGGGCGTCAGCTCGCCGGCGCGGCCGCCGACGAACGCATCGTGGTGCTGCTGAGCGACTGCCTGCACACGTCCGGACCGGAACCCGCGACGGCGCTGGCCGGGATCGACCGACTGCACGTCCTGTGCCCGCTGCCCTCGGACGAGGCCACCCGAACGGCCAGCGCGCTGGCCACCGCCGGAGGCGGGCAGTACCAGCCGGTGCACCGGCTGACCGACATCGCGCCGGCGCTGAGCCGAGTCCTGGCGATGAGCTGATTATCACCCACGGTAGTCAACTGTGGGTGAGGTGAACCCTACGATCGTGGTGTTTGCCGCTCAGCTGCCGTCACACCGTGGATTGAGAACTACACGCGTGTCATTTCCTGAGAGAAACATGGGGCCGATCGGGTCTTTTGCGTGCGAGTGCAACTATTTCTGCTGGTCGGAGGCGCTTCCACCTGAGAGGCGAGCCGGGCACTCCGATGTGTGCACGCCACTCCGGGTGGGTCCATGCAGGTCAGCCGTGCGGGTGGTCCCTACGGGCCGATCAAGCCCCCCGGTCCCGTCCATCAGGGTGTCGCTGCGTAACGTCATGGGCTCCGCACGCGGGTAACGGTATGGAGACATTTGCCGGTCGTATGGGCGCATCCGACCGGCGGACGGGGGCAAGTTCGTGGTTCTTGGTCGCACCGCAGCCGAGGCGAGTAGTCGCACCGAGGTGGCTGCTGACCAATCGGCACCGACCGCCCTGGTGCTGGGCGGTGGAGCTGTCGAGGTCATCCGTTCGCTGCAGCTCGCCGGTATCCCGACCGCCGTCGTCTCGACCCCGAGCGACCCGTCGAAGCACTCGACCTATGCCCGGTCGATCTTCACCTGGGACTGGTCCCAGGAGCTCGACAAGCATGACGAAGCACTCGCCGACCGGCTCGTCGCCTGGGCACTGACCCAGCCGAAGGCGCCCGTCATCTTCTACAGCTCCGACCAGGCGCTGATCTTCGTCTCCCGGCACCGCGACCGCCTGTCCAGGGGATTCCGGTTCGCCATCCCCGACGCCGACCTCGTCGAAGCCATGGTCGACAAGGGCCTGTTCGCCAACCTCGCGGACCGGATGTCCCTGCCGGTCCCGGCCACCAAGCTCATCTCGCCGGAGCAGGCGGCCGCCGGCGTGCCCGACCTCTCCGACCTCGGCTACCCGCTCATCATCAAGCCGGAACGCCGCGACCGGTCCTGGCGGGACATCAAGGACACCGACGAGATCAAGGTCAAGGCACTGGTCGTCGAGTCGGCGGAGCGGCTGCGCGAGATGTGGCCGACCGTCGCCACCCTCGGGCACACCCTCGTCGCACAGCAGTACGTCCTCGGCGCGGAGAGCGAGATCGAGAGCTACCACGTCTACGCCGACGAGACCGGCGAGATCATCGCCGAGTTCACCGGCAAGAAGATCCGGACCTACCCGGTGTCCTGCGGTTTCACCACCGCGCTCGCCATCACCGACGTTCCCGACGTGCTCAACATGGGCCGCAAGCTGACCGAGCAGCTCGACCTGCGCGGCATCGCCAAGTTCGACTTCAAACGATCACCGGACGGCGAGCTGCTGCTGTTCGAGATCAACGCACGGACCAGCCTGTGGAACCACCCCGGCGCACGGGCCGGGGTCAACATCCCCGCCGTCGTGTACGCCGACCTGACCGGACGCCCCCGCCCGGTCATGGCCGCGCATCCCCGTCCGGTCACCTGGGTGCACCCCAAGGACATCCTCGCCGCCAGGGCGAGCGGCGAGTCGATGCGCAGCTGGGCGTGGTTCGCGCTGCGCTCCCAGGCCAAGGCGTTCTGGAACTGGCGCGACCCGGGCCCCTTCCTGGGCATGGCGATCTCCCGAGCGCGCAGCGGCGACTTCACCTGATTGTCTGGCTGTTTTTTTTGGGCCTGTTTCGCGCGGAGTTTTTCTGTGACCACCCCGGCTCGCGTAAACGCTCGCTGGGGTACTCCCAGAAAAACAAGCCGACTTCGTCGGCCGAGCGCGCGCTTGGGGCCGGCTGGGGAGCCGCCGATTAAGTCGGCGACATTGGTTGCGGACAATCACTGCCCGGCCTTCGCCGGAGCTTCTTCGGAGACTCGCGGAGCGGGCTTTGCTGTTGTTGGGCTGTGCTGCCTTCGCCGGAGCTTCTTCGGAGACTCGCGGAGCGGGCTTTGCTGTTGCTGGGTTGTGCGGTGTGCGCCGGTGAGGAGAGGGGTCATGTCCTGTGCGGTATGGGGTGCTGTCGGATGTTCATGGAAATCTTCCGGCTCTTCGGGCGGCTGTGGCGCGGCTTCGCTTCGAGGGGGTTGACCGGTGGTTGTGTGCCGGTGACATCGTCGACTACGGGCCGCAGCCCAACGAGTGTGTTGCCGAGATCGCCGCTCTTGACCCGGTGTGTATCGCGGGCAACCACGAGCTGGTGGCGCTCGACGAGCTGCCCAGCGATCGGTTCAGCTGGCGGGCCCGTCAGGCGTTGGAGTGGACCCGCACCGCGCTGAGCGAGGACTCCCGCCGGTATCTCACTGCTCTGCCCCGGATCGCATCGCTGCCGGGGCTCGTGATGGCGCACGGGTCGCTCGCCGATCCTGAGGAGTACATCCGGACCGAGGCGCACGCCCAGGCGCAGCTGGAGCAGCTGGGGCGCGAGCACGCTGATGCACGCGTGCTGGTCCTGGGCCACACGCACCGCTCCTTGTTGTACGGCTCCACCTCAGGACTGTTGGACGTGTCCTACACCGAGGCCATGCCGTTCGCGGCGGGGGAGCGCTACGTCGTCAACCCGGGCTCGGTGGGCCAGTCCCGGGACCGGGAACGGCAGCCGCGTGCCAGGTTCGCGCTGCTGGAGCTCCCGGACGATGGCCCGGGCAGCGTGCGGTTCTTCGCCGAGCACTACGACCACGGCGCGGTGACCGAAGCGCTGCGCGCGGCCCGGCTGCCCAAGGACAGCGTGCACGTCCGGCCGGGCAAGGTGGCCAGCATCCGCCGCAGGATCCGCCGCCTCCTCACCCCAGGCTGAGACCTGCCCGCGAGTCGGGATTCTCAGCACCCCGAGTCGGGCGTTCCAGCACACCGATCGCTAGGACGAGGTGTGCTGACGTCCCCGACTCGCTGTGCTCAGACGCCCGACTCGCGGAAGTGGCGGGCGCACACTCCGTGCGAGTCGGGCACGCCGGGCGAGTGGAGCCTCGCGGCTTAGAGCCGGTCCACGTCCTTGGACTTCAGGCGGTTGCGGGTGTCCAGGACCTTGCCCGCGTGGCGCTCCAGCAGGTCCCAGTCGACCGTGTCGTGGTCGGTCAGCACGATGACCAGGTCGGCGTCGGTGACCTCGGCCTCGGAGCCTTCGACGATCTGGATACCGGCCGGCACGTGGTCGGCGGGGATCAGCGGGTCGACCGCGCGCAGGTTCGCGCCAAGGTCGGCCAGCCGGTTGGCCACCGCGATCGCGGGGGACTCACGGGCGTCGCCCGAGTTCGGCTTGTACGCCAGCCCGATCAGCAGGATCGACGCGCCGTTGACGGCCTTGCGTGCCTTGTTCAGGTTCGAGGTGACGCGCGTGACCACGTAGTCGGGCATGTGGTCGTTGACGTCGTTGGCGATCTCGACGAACCGGAAGTTACGCCCCAGGGTGCGGCGCACCTGCCAGGACAGGTACGACGGGTCGATCGGCAGGCAGTGCCCGCCGACGCCGGGACCGGGGGTGAACTTCATGAAACCGAACGGCTTGCTCGCGGCCGCGTCGATGACCGACCACACGTCGATGCCGAGTCCGTCGCAGTACATCGCCAGCTCGTTGACCAGCGCGATGTTGACGTGCCGGAACGTGTTCTCCAGCAGCTTCGCCAGCTCCGCCTCGCGCGTGCCGCTCACCGGGACGACCTTGTCGACCAGTGCCGCGAAGAACTCCGACACCGCGTCCAACGACGCCTCGTCGATACCGGAGACGATCTTCGGGGTGTTCTGCAGGCCGTACACCGGGTCGCCCGGGTTGATCCGCTCCGGGCTGAAGCCGACCTTGAAGTCGGTGCCGGCGCGCAGCGAGCTACCCGCCTCCAGGCGGGGCACCACGACCTCCTCGGTCGTGCCAGGGTAGGTCGTCGACTCGAGGATCACACAGCAGCCGGGCCGCACGTGCGGAGCCAGCGTGTCGGAGGCCTTCTCGATGTAGGACAGGTCCGGCGCGCCGTCCCGCAGCGGCGTGGGCACCGAGATGACCGCGACGTCGAAGCCGGCCAGGTCCTCCGGGGCGTAGGTCGCGGTGTACCGGCCGGTGGCCAGCGCCGAGGCGATCTCGTCGTCGGTGATGTCGTCGATGAAGGTCTTACCGCTGCGCAGCCGCTCGACCTTGTCCTTGGCCACGTCGAAACCGACGACGTCGAAGCCGACCTGCACGGCGCGCATCGCGACCGGCAACCCGACGTAGCCCTGGCCGAGGATGACCACCCGGCCGCGTCCGTCCTGCGTCATTGATGGAACCCCTCTGGTCTGTGAGCTGGAATCAGGTGTGTGTCAGCAGAAATGCCGGTAGAGCAGCGCGCCGGCCTGCGTGCTGATGTCGTCCGGTACCGATTCCTCGGTGAACAACCTGGTCAGCTCGCCGAGCATGGCACCGACCTCGGTCTTCGGGATCGGGTCCGGGCCGCCGCGCAGGGTGACCACCCGGCGCTCCACGCTGGCCCATTTGCGCTTGAAGGACACCAGCCCGGGCTGGTCGAGGTCCGAGATGCCCAGGTCGATGCTGGTCAGACCCCTGGACAGCGCAAGCTTGCACGCGGCCCAGTACAACGCGTCGTTCGGCCGCATCGGCAGGTACTCCGACAGCGAGGCACCGAACTTGTAGTACAGCGTGTCGCCCCACACCAGGTACATGGCGCCCGCGACGACCTCGCCGTCGACCTCCGCGAGCAGCGTGACGACCGCGTCGTCGGCGGAGAACTGCTGCCAGATCCGCTCGAAGAACTCGCGGGGCTGGGCGAGCAGCCGGTACTTGTTCTTCCGTAGCCCCACGTGGAGCTTGTGGAACGCGTGCACCGCGTCGATCTCGGTGCTCGCCACGACCTGGACCTTGTTGCGGTCCGCCGCCTTCAGGTTGCGCCGTGACGTCGAGCTGATGCGTTTGTACAGCTCCTCCTCGGTGCAGTCGAGGGGGATGCCGTGCCACGCGGCCTCACCGACCTGGCGCAGCCGAGGGTCGCTGACCGCAGCGTTGTCCGAGAAACACCGCCCGGTGAACGGCGTGTTCGTGGCCAGCATGTCGTCGATCAGCCCGTCCCACCCGCCCGGTGCGGTCACGATCGGATCCGCCCGGTCGCAGAACGGCAGGCTGGAGATGCGCTCGCCGCGCATGTCCGAGATGGTGATCCAGGAGAATCCGCCGACCGGCTCGCCGTCGTCGGAAACGGAGATCCTCGCCTCGGGGGTGAAGTCGTAGCTTTCGCAGACGGCTCGGATCCACGGCGGAGAGGTGAACAGGCCACCGGCGGGCCCACTGGCCAGCTGGTGCCACCTCGAATCCGTGCGGGGATCGACCGGGTGAATCGCGTTGACGGTGCTCTCCTGAAGTCGGCTCTGGTGACGGACCGCTCACCGGGGCGGAATCGGGGCCGATAACAGCCGTGAGCAGCTCTCTCCCACGATACCTCGCGTCGAAACAGCGCTACTGTCGCGGGCGCGAGGAGCAGGTTCGAGTGATCGGTGAGGCGGTGTCGCGCGGGTGATCCGGAAGGTCGGACTGGTAGTGGTGCTGGTGAGCGTGCTGTCCGGGTGCGCGGGCACGGTGGAGAGCGGCGCGGCGGATCCCGGAGGCGGGGTCTCGGGGCCGCGCCCGATCCCACCCGCGCAGAACGCCCTGCCACCGGGCGGCTGCGCCACCACCGTCGGTGACCCGGCGGCCGCCCAGCACGCCCTCGACGCGGCTCGGCCCGGCGACCAGGTCTGTCTGAGCGGTCCGGAGCTGTCCTCCGCCGCGCTGAAGGTCACCAGAGGCGGCACACCGGCCGCGCCGGTGCGGGTGCTGTCCGACGGTGCGTCGGTCCTGGGCATCGACGTGCGCGCCGACCACGTCGTCGTGGCGGGGTTCACCATCCGCGACGGTGAGGGGCTGACCCTCAACGGGGCGGCGCTCAACGCGCACCACAACAACGTGCTGAACGCTCGGATGAACGGCATCAGCTGCATGTGTTCCGACACGGTCATCGACTCGAACGTGGTGGACGGCACGGACGGCACGGGCATCCGGGTCGAGGGCGACCGGATCACCATCGCGCACAACCAGGTCAGCGGGTCGGTGCGGCGCGCGGCGTCGGATGCCGACGGCGTGCGGTTCTTCGGCACCGACATCCGGATCAACGACAACACCGTACGGGACATCTCCGGGAAGGGCTATCCGGCCGACGGGGCGCCGCACACCGACTGCTTCCAGACCTACGACTCGGACGTCCCGCCGACCTACGGCGTCGTCATCTCCGGCAACCGGTGCCAGCAGGTCGACCAGCAGTGTCTGATCGCCACCGGCGAGCGGGCCAACCCCGGTGTGCCGGACGGCGTGCGGGCGATCGTCTTCGAGAACAACCTGTGTGACGTCGGCGGGTCACGGGCGATCGCCGTCGAGAACTATCCGCACGTCGAGATCCGGGGCAACACGATCAGCGGGCCGAACCTGCAGCGGGGTATCCAGCTGTCCTCCGGATCGGTCGACAGCGCCGTGCTGGACAACGTACTGGTGGGGGACAAGGCGGTCGTCGAGGCCGATCAGGTCTCACAGCCGGTGACCGCGAGCGGCAACCGCAATCAGTAGCTGTCCGGAGTGGTGCGCTGCGCCGGGACCATCGCCGCGACCGGGGTCAGCTGCCGGGGAGCGAAGTCGCCGAGGATCGCGTCGAGCGAACCGAGCTGTTCGGATGTCGAGGGCTGACGGGCGGACGCCACGGGGCGCCACGCGTCCAACCTCAGCTCACTGATCGCCGAGGCAGTCCGGGATGTCGTCGGGCCGTGTTGGAACATGGTCGACCACCTCCGTTTCGAGTGCGGCGACCCTTGCGGCCGCCGACATACCTCTTATCGTTCGTTTACCGTTCGGCGTTTCATCCGGCCCGCTCGGCGTCGATTCAAGCCCGCTTGGCGTGCCCGGTCCGCAGCACGGCCTTGGCGAGCTCGAGCGCGCGCCGGCCGGCAGGCCAGCGGCGGGACACGTCGTACAGTGCGCGCACCAGCCGCGAGGAGATGATCTCGACGGCGGGAGGGTAGTGGTACAGCTCGCCGCCGAAGCTGGCCTTGAACCGGTCGACGCCGCGAACCTCACCGCGTCCGCCGCCGCCCGACAGCACGGCGGCCGCCTCGGCGCCGACGCCGCCGAAGTCGAACCAGCGCACGCCGCTGTTCTTCGCCCAGTTGATGGCGTGCCACTGCACCGCGGCGGGCACGTTGCACTTCGAGGCCGCGTCGTCGCGGTTCATCCCGGCGAAACGCAGCTTCAGGACACCGGCGCAGCGGGTGAACAGGGCAGCGGCCACCGCGACGCCGTCCAGCTCGCCGACGAACAGCACGGCGTCGTCGCCGAGCTCGCGGTACAGCGTCTCCAGGTAGCCGAGGCCGACGGCGGCGAACCCCTGGTGCTCACCGGTGTCGGCGACCAGCTCGGCCAGCAGCGGCAGGTCGGCCCCGGTGCCGGTGCGGACGGTGACCCCACGCGCCTCCCACCGGTTAGTCCAGGTACGCAGGCGCTTGCTCAACCCGCCGCGCAGGGTGGCGACGTCCTGGCTCAGGTCCAGGCGCAGGGTCCTGCCGGGGGCGATGTCCGCATCGGAGGTGCGGAATCCTCTCGCAAGGAGGGCGCCGCTGACCTGTTCCGCGCCCGAAGGCGGCTGGATGAACAGCATCCGCAGCCGGCCGCCGAGTTCGGTGAGCGCATCGACGAGGGCCGTACGGACGCCTGAGTGGTCGGTGTAGGGCTCCGCGAGCAGCGGGCCGCACGGAATGTAGCCAACCGTCCCGAAGAGCGGCAGCGACCGCTCCAGGACCTGCGCGCCGCCCGCCAGCTCGCCGCCGACGTAGACCTGGACGTAATGCGCGGTGAAACCCACGGTGCCGCGCAGCGTCGCCCAGGCGGGCAACTGCGCCACGTCGCCGCCGATCGAGCTGGAGACGAGGTCGGCCCATGCCGGGTCCGGGGTGTCGCCGACGTGCACGGAGACGGCCGGTGCGATAGCTGAGAGGTTCACAGCACCAAGGCTAGGAACGCTACCTATGCGTTCCCTATGTACGGGATATCGAGAGTGGTGTTCCCGGTGGGCACTGTGCGCACCTTCGTGCTGCGTCGCACATGTCCGGACGTGTGCGACGCAGCACGTACGTGTGCAGAGTCGCCGGCGGCGCCCCATCGGACTCAGCCGTCACGGCTCGTAGTGCCGCTAGAAGAGCTCGAAGGGGGGTGGCGTGTCCGTTTTGACCACGTTTGTGTCCAACGTGGCGAGCAGGTCCTCGACCGTCAGGTCGGCTGGGTCGGGGATCGTTGCCGCCAGGCCCCTGCGGACCAGCTCGGCCGCCAGGTCCTGCTGGTGGTCGTCGCCCGCCTCGCCGAAGCGTTCCTTGCGCAGGGCCATCAGTGGGAAGCGGCCGCCGTCGAGCACGGCCATCGCCGAGCCGGTGCCCGCGTGGGCGACCACGAAGTCGGCCTCGGCCAGTGCCGCGTTCAGCTCGGCGGCGGGCAGGAACGGGCGCGGGGTGATGTCCAGGCCGTCGACCGGTGTGCAGCCGGTCTGCCACAGGACCTCCACCGGACGTTCGGTGGCCTTGCTGAGCGGGCCGTCCTCCGCGAACAGCGCCGCGAGTGGCTCGATCAGGCGACGGAACGGGAACTCGGCGGCGGTACCCACGGTAACCACAACCTTCACCACGTCACCGAGCGTGCGCGGCTCGCCGTGGCGCTCCGGGCGGTACACGTCGAAGCTGCTGCCGCCGTAGTGCCAGCCCGGGTCGTCCCAGTGCGGGTACTGCGTGTGGGTGTGCACGCCGGGGACCTTGCGCAGCAGCTTGCCGGTCGACGACGCGCCGGTCACCCTCGCCGCGCTCTCGATGTAGTGGCACTCGACGCCGCGCGCCGCCAGGTACGGCAGGTAGGCCAGCGCGATGCCGGAACCGGTCGAGATGGCGCGGGTGATCTTGCGCTGGGAGTACAGCTTGTGCGCGTGTGGCACGGCCTTCAACACCCCGGGAACGGAGTGGAAGCCGATGTACGGCACGTACTCGACGTCCCGGCCGGCGAGCAGCGAGGTGCTCTGTTCGTTGGAGTGCGTGACCCAGACCGAGTCGGGATCCTGCGGAATGCGTCGGGAGAGGCCGTCGAGCTGGGCCAGATGGCCACCGGTGGTGGCCACGAACAGGGTGGTCATCGAGCTCCGTTATCGCGCAGCATGGAGGGCACGGTGCGCGCCAGAATGGAAATGTCACTGAAGATGTTACGGGTCCGCACGTAGGTCAGGTCGAGGTGCAGCATCTCCAGCGTGCTCATCGTGGAGCGGCCGCTGACCTGCCACAGACCGGTCAGGCCGGGACGGACCTCGAAGCGGGCCTGGAACTCGGCCGGGAACATCCGGGCCTCCCACTCCAGGCACGGGCGCGGACCCACGAGCGACATGTCGCCGAACAGCACGTTGATCAGCTGCGGGAGCTCGTCGAGACTGGTCTTGCGCAGGAACGCCCCGATCGGCGTGACCCGAGGGTCGCCGTCGAGCTTGTAGCTGCCGTCCACCGAGGTGTCCTCGCCGCGCAGCTCCGCCGCGATCAGCTCCCGCAACATCTCGTCACCGACGCCGGTGCGCATGGTGCGGAACTTGTACATCGTGAACGACCTGCCGCCGTAGCCCACCCGCTGTTGCTGGAACAGGGCCGGGCCCACGCTGGTCCACCGGATCATCAAGCCGATGACGATCATCGGGATGGCCAGGACCAACAGTCCGAGGCCGGACGCCACAAGGTCCAGAGCGCGTCGGGCGACCGACTCCCATGTGGCTGCCTCAGGCAGCGCAGAGTCAAGTCCGACGTCGGGCATCGATCCCTCCAACGGTGATCGCCAGCAACGTGAAGATCAAATCTCCGGTGCCGCGCAGCTGAAGATGCGGGTCAATAAGAGTAAGAACGAGCAAGAAGAGCCAAACGATTTCCAAACTTGACGCACACGCACCGAAGGCACCCGGATGGCGGATTGCGGGGCGTACTGTGCGTAACACCCTGAGAGAAAGCCAAATGAACGCCGCGAGCAGCGGAATGCCGCCGGTCCAGAGGAACCAGAGGATCCCGGACTCCAGGTAGATGATCTCCCGCCAGACCTCGTGCGCCTCGACCACGGTGTTCGGCGAGACCCCCAGGAACAGGGTCGTCCAGTCGAAGTGCGGCAGGTACATGTAGGCGAGGTTGTCTATTCGGCCCAGCCAGCTCTCCGGCAGGATGCCGCCGAACTCACCCAGGCTCTCGAACCGCCCCAGGAACGCCGGGGCGCCGATCACCAGCGCCACCCCGCCCAGCGGCGCGAAGCGCTTCGCCTGGCGTCTCAGGTCCGGGAACCGCCAGGCGAGCAGCACCAGCCCGACGACGGCCGCGATCCAGGTGGAGAACTGCCCGGCGGCGAACACCCCGGTGCCGAGGATCATCGCCAGGATGAGCCGTTCACGGCGACCGAGCAGACCCCTGGCCACGCAGCACATCACCAGGATCAGGCTGATCATGATGACGTCGCCGGCCGCGATGGGGGAGCCGAGCGTCGCGCTGCCCCGCTCGGACAGTTCACTGGCCGACTCGAGGCTGGCGCCCTCCTCGCCGTTCCAGAACGTCTCCAGCAGCGCGATGACCGGGCTGAACTTCAACGTCTGCAGCGTGGCGATCAGCGCGACCGCGGCACCCGGCCAGACGATCAGCCGGATCACCCGCAGCGTCTCGTCCTCGGTCTTGACCGTGTAGCGGACCAGGAAGTAGACCGCGACGAGCTTCGGGAACGGCAGCGTCGCGGCGTACTCGGCGCCGGTCGGGACCTGACCGCGCAGCAGGAGCGAGGCCAGCGGCCACACGGTCGCCATCAGCAGGAAGACGGCGAGCGGGATGTCCACGGCCGGCATGAACCGGGGCCGGATGTCGTCGTTGCGGACGAACCGCAGGAACGCGCCGATGACCGCGCCGGCGACCACCACGGCGAGCAGCGCCTCGTTCGGCCGGATCAGCGGGATCACGGTGTCCCGGTCGATGCCGGCGATGATCGGCAGCGTGCCCAGGTACAGGTAGACGGCGAAGATCGGGTAGAGCCCGGAGAGCACCCCGACCAGGAGCCCGAGCAGACCACCGACGAAGCCGTAGGCGATGGCCGGACCGATGGCGGCGCCGAGGACCGACGCGGCGACCGTGCCCATCACGGCCAGCGCGATGATCCGGTTCGAGTCCCTGGTCTCCTTGGCCTTACGCGCGGCCTCTGCCGAGGCGACTCGTACGGCGGCCGGCGAGGCCGTCTGGGTCATACCTGCTCCGCGGTGACTTTGAGCCCGATGTAGCGCACAACCACAAAGAACACTCCGAGGGTCACCGCACCGCAGCCCAGTAGCAAGACCATTTCCATCAGGCGCTCAGGATCGAGCAGCCGCAGCAGCCAGTGACCGACCGCGATGACCGGCAGCATCGACACCGTCGCCAGCCCGAGGGTCAGCAGGTGACGGGACGTGGTGAACGCCTCCGGGCGGATGGACGCGCGGACGCGCACCATGACGGTGATCGCCGAGGCCGCCTCACCGGCGAGGACCGCCACCAGCAGACCGGCGAGCCGGGTGCCGTCCGGTGGCAGCAGCAGCGTGCTGAACGCCACCACGATGCCGACGAACAGGCCGATGAAGCTGGCGATCCTCGGGCCGTGGTCGTCGAGGCGGGAGAACAGCGCCTGTCTGCCGAAGTCGTGGATACCGCCGGCGAGCTGGGCGAACGCGGTGACCGCGAGGCAACCGGCGAGCTCGGCGATCAGGTTGGCCTCGCGCAGCTCGCCGTTGGCGAGCAGGTTCGCCGTCGGCGAGGCGAACGCGGCGAGCAGGCACAGCGCGGGCAGCCCGGCGAGCATGGCGAAGAACAGGCCCTGGCGCCAGGCGATGCCGAACCGGCGGGTGTCACCGGACGCCGAGGCCTCGGCCAGCCGGGGCAGCGCCGCCATGGACACCGCACGGGTGCCGAGGAAGGACAGCGCGTAGTAGACCTGGTAGGCCAGCTGCACCACCCAGACGCCACCGCCGCCGGCCGTGACGGCGATCGCGGTCAGCGTGTAGTTCGTCACCGAGGGGCACGCCGCGACCGGGATGGACCGCAGCACCCTGCGCACACCGTCACGGGCCTCCGGGTCCTGCTTCCAGCCGCGCCCCGGCATCGTCAGCAGGCCGACCTTGTGCACCCCGTACATCTGCAGCGCCAGGTGGAACAGGACCGAGATCGTCGTGCCGGCACCGAGCATGATCATCATGCCGATCGGTGCGTTGTCGACCTCGAGGCCGGTGCCGTAGATCCAGCAGGTCAGCAGAACAGTGATGATCGTGCCGACGTTCTCGGCGGCGGGCGCGGCGGCGGCGAGGCCGAACCGGCCGTTCGCCTGCTGCGCCGCGACGCCGAGCGCGCACGCCCCGTAGAGGACGACCTGCGGCGCGACGAACAGGATCAGGATGATCGTCAGGATCCAGGCCCGGTGCCGCAGCGGCTCGGGAATGCCGGCGGTGAAGCTCCAGGCCACCAGCGGTGACAGCAGCATCAGCGTGCCCGCGCCGGTCGCCGCGACCCCGAGGATCCGGCCGCCCATGCGGCTGAGCACTTCCTTGGCCCGGTCGACCCCGACGTGGTCCAGCGCGCGGACGATGGTCGGGATCAGCACCATCGCCAGGATCGGGCCGGCGATCGTGGAGTGGATCGTGTTCGGCAGTACGTAGCCGGCCTGGAAGATGTCCGCGAAGTGCGTCGGTCCCATCAGGGCGCCGATCACCAGCACGCGCAGCAGCCCGGCGACCCGGCTCAGCAGGGTCCAGACCACCACGGTGAGCGAGTTCTTCGCGGTGTTCTCCCGGCCGGCCCGGACAGCCTCCGCGTCGTGCGGTGCATGGGTCGGTTCGGCCATTGGGGGAGGTTACCCGCCCTTCTGGGAGACCTGACGGTCCGTACTCGGCTGCCGGACGCCCTTCACGAGCTGCAACACTGCGCGCACCTTGTGGCGCAGCCACGGCGTGCGGCCGCCGACCCGGGACGCGGCGCGATACGCCAGGCTCAGCTTGAACTGGAACATCGCCAGTGAGTCGTGGCTCTTGACGAAGATGCGGTCGACGGCGAAGCGGCCGTGTTCCCTGGCCACGGCGAAGCTGACCGCGTACCCGGCGTCGGCCATGGCGCGCCGGGCCGTGGCGTCGTGTGTCCCGAACGGGTAGGCGAACGACCGGGCCGGGTAGCCCATCATCTTCGCCACCTCGTCGCGGGCCCGGACCACGTGCAGGTCCAGCTCCTCGGTGTCCATGCCGAACATCCGGCTGTGGTCCCAGCTGTGGACCCCGACCTCCATGAGCGAGCCGGCGAGCGTGGCGATCTCGTCCTTGCTCGACAGCTGCTCGGCGGCGTACACCGGGTTCCAGGTGATCGGGCCGCCCAGCACCGAGGGCGGCACGAACAGCACCGAGGGGATCCCGGCCTCCTCGAGGATCGGCGCCGCGGTGCGCAGCACCGACTCGTGACCGTCGTCGATCGTGACCAGGTAGGACTTCCTCGGAGCCGGTGCGCCGTCCAGGGTCGCCAGGAACTCGTCGAGGGTCAGGGCCCGCCAGCCACGTCTGCGCAGTAACGCCAGCTGATCCCGGAACATCTGCTCGGTGATGAACAGGCTCTCCGGGTCTCCGGCGGCTGGTGCCTCGCCGAAGTTGTGGTACATCAGCACCCTGGGCATCCGCCAGGACATGCGCCGTTCTGTCATGTGTGGGTACTCAGCTCCGGGTCTCAGTGGTCGTGACCACTTAGCTGCGGGTCCAGCGTCGGGTCAGGGTCACCGCGGTCATCAGGGCGATCAGCAGGCCACACACGCCACCGGTGAAACCGGCCAGCGAGACGTTCGGGAACGCCGGAGCGTCCAGCGAGTACGCCTGGCTCAGCACGGTCGACTGGTTGGCGGTGATGTTCATGCCGTCCAGCTGGGCCTGCAGCGCGGCGGCACGGGCCGCGAGCGCGGCGGTGTCGGCCGGCGTTGCTCCAGGCTGCGGCGTGGCCTGCTGCTTCTTCACCGCATCCAGCTGGGTCTGGACGTAGCCCTTCGGGCTACTCGCGTTCGACACCGTCAGGTACTGCTTGGCGATGGCGTTCGCCAGGTTGACCCCGCCTTCGCGGGTGTCGTCCCTGACCTCGAGCTGGATGATGCTGCTCTTGTCCGGGTTGGTGACCGAGACCTTCTTGGCGAGGCTCTCGACCGTGATGCCGTTCGCGTCGGCCACCGGTTGCAGCACGTTGCGGCTGGTCAGCAGCACCTGCTGGGTGGTGAGGTTGCGATCGGTCTTCAGGAAGTCGCCGGTGTTCTGGTTGGCGATGTTGTACTGGATCGTGACCCGGGCCGCGTACTGCGTCGGCAGCACGAGCGCGACCAGGTAGCCCAGTGCGGCACCCAGCAGGAGCAGGACGACGAACAGCGACACGAGCTTGCTGCGCTGGCCGGCGGACAGCTGCTTCCTCGGCGGGGGCAGCGGGGCGTAGCGCGGACCGGCCGGCATGGGCGGGCCGGGCATCCGCATGCCGGGCGGGGGGCCGGGCAGCGGCTGACGGCCTCGCGGTGGCGCGCTGGCCGGCGTCGAGGTCCGAGGGGCCGGCGCCGAGCTGGACGAGGAGCCCGACGTCGCGGGCTTGCTGCTGCTGGACGCGAACTTGTTGCTCGTCGCGGGCTTGCTGCTGCTCGCGGGCTTGGCGCTGGTGGAGGGGGCGGCCGAGGACGCAGCGGGGGAGCCGCTGTCCTTGGAGCTGGGGGAACCGCTGGAGCTGCCGGAACCGCCCGACGACGAACCCGCCGAGCCGCTGGAGCCGGAGCTCTTCGTGGCCGGCCTGCTCGGCGCGGACGAACCACCCGAGCCCGAGCCGCTCGAACCGGAGCTGCCCGAACTCGGACCGCTCGAACTCGGACCGCTCGAACTCGGACCGCTCGAACTCGGACCGCTCGTGGCCGGCCTGCTCGCGGGCGGGGTGCTGGTGCCCGAGCCGCCGGTGGCGGGCCTGCTGGGTGAAGGGGTCCCGGAGCCGGACCCCGAGCCGCCGGTAGCGGGCCTGCTGGGGGCGGATGAGCTGCCGGAGCCGAAGTCCCCGGAACCCGAGCCGCCGGTGGACGACCTGCTGGGAGCGGGCCCGCCGGCGCCGGAGCCGCCGGTCGCCGGCCTGCTGGGGGTGGCGGGACCACCGGAGCCGGCGCCGTTGGGGCCTGCCGTGCTGGGCCTGTTGGGCGGTGTCGAGGGCCTGCCGGAGCTGCTTCCGCCCTGTGTGGGGGCGGGCGGCGGCGGGGTCTGCGGACGCCTCACCGGCAGCGGACCCGCGACGTTGCTCGGCGGCGGGTTCTTCGCGGGCCGCTGTTTGTCCGACGCTCGGTCGGTGTTGCGGGCCGCGTCTGAGGCGCGCGTCATGCTGAACTCCCTGGACGGACGGCACGGGCTTGCGGTCCATGGTGCCTGTCCGAGTGTGTTGCTGTCCCGTTCTGGTTGTCCGGCGCCATCGTCATCAACTCCGCGTCCAACGTCGGGACAGCCAGATGGCCACCAGTGCGGCGAGCACGATGCCACACAGGGCACCGGTGGCCGCGGTGAAGGCCGGGTTCGGGAAGACACGGTCGGTGACCGAGTAGGCCGGAGTCAGGATGCTCGCCTGGGTCCCCGCGATCGCCTCGGTGTCCAGCTGGCCCTGCAGCGACATGACGCGGGCCTGGATGCCCGCCGATGTCGCCGCGGTGGCGGTCGTGAGCTGCTTCTTCGCGTCGTCGAGCTGGCCCTGCAGGTACGTGGTGGGGCTGCCGGCCTGGACGACCTTCAGGTACTGCTTGCCGATCGCGTCGGCTAGCTGGACACCGGTCTCCCTGACCGGGTGGATCACGTCGACCTGGATGACACCGCTGGGCTGGACGTCCGGCCCGCCGTCACCGACGAGCGTCGCCTTGGTGTCCTTGGTCAGGTCGTCGACCGAGATGCCGTTCGCGTCGGCGACCGGACCGAGCACCGCGCGGCTGGTCACCACGACCAGCTGGGTGCTCAGGTCGCGGTTGGTCTTGAGGTTGTCGCTGGCGTCCTCGGCGGACACCTGGTAGAGCAGCTGCGTGCGCGCCGCGTAGAGCGACTGCATCGGCAGCGTCACGGCCATACCGGCGGCCGTGCCCAACATGATGATCACCAACGCGATCAGCCCCAGACGCGACCCCTGCGCCGGCGTCAGACTCCGCCTGGGCGGCGGCGGTGGCGCAAAGCGAGGGCCGGGCGGCCGGATCGGCGGACCGGGCCGAGCGCCGCTCTGAACGGAACTCGGGGAGCTACCGCTCCCCGAGTTCCGTGTCGCGTCTGAGGGACGCGTCATCCCGTGACACCTCTGAGTACCTCACACACCCGGCTGACCTGCTGCTC
The DNA here is from genome assembly GCF_000429025.1 of Actinospineispora spinosispora DSM 44797. Taxonomy (GTDB): domain Bacteria; phylum Actinomycetota; class Actinomycetes; order Mycobacteriales; family Pseudonocardiaceae; genus Pseudonocardia; species Pseudonocardia spinosispora. The sequence continues at coordinate 280,296 of NZ_KE386835.1, read as the reverse complement.
GGTCATGTTGGGCGACATCGGCAGCGACAGGATGCGCTCGGCGGCCGCCTCGACGACCGGGAGGCTCTCGGTGAACTGGGTGTACGCCGAGTCGAGGTGACACGGGGTCTTGTAGTGCAGACCCCAGCCGACCCCGGCCTCGTCCAACGCGGTGCAGACCTTGTCGCGGTTCTCCACCTCGACGACGGCCACGTGGTGCACGGCAGCCGCCTTGGGGTGCGTGGACACCGGGCGCACCGCGCTCGGCAGCTCCTCGACGTACTGCTTCCAGGCGCGCAGCCGTCCCGCGTTGGCCTTGTCCAGCCCGCGCAGCTTGATCGACAGACCGGCCGCGAGGACCGAGTCCATCCGGCTGTTCCGGCCCACCAGGTCGTGCAGGAACCGGCTCTCGGCGGATCGGCCGTGGTCGGCGATCCGACGGATCTTGTCGGCCAGCTCGGTGTCCTGGGTGACCACGGCACCGGCGTCGCCGAGCGCGCCGAGGTTCTTGCCCGGGTAGAAGCTGAACCCGGTCGCCACGCCCTGGCTGCCGGCGCGCTTGCCGTCGAACTCGGCGCCCTGGGCCTGCGCGGCGTCCTCGATGAACGCGATGCCGTGCCGGCGGGTCACCTCGAGCACGCGGTCGATGTCGACCATCTGCCCGAACAGGTGCACACCGATGACCGCGGCGGTGTTCTTGTTCACCGCGGCGTTGGCGGCGTCCGGGTCGATCAGCAGCGTGTCCGGCAGCACATCGACGAACCGGGGGCGAGCGCCCACGTAGAGCACGGCCTCGACGGTAGCGATGAACGTGTTCGCCGGCACGATGACCTCGTCGCCGGGGCCGATGCCCAGGCCCTTGAGGATCAGCTCCAGCGCGTCGGTGCCGTTGCCGCAGCCGACGGCCGCGCGGGCCTGGCAGTACTCGGCGAACTCGGCCTCGAACTTGCCGACCTCGGGACCGCCGATGAACTTGCCGTGGCCGAGCACGGTGCTGAACGCGGCCTCGTACTCCGCGCGCAGGTCACCGTTGACCGACGCCAGGTCGAGGAACGGGACGGGCTGCTCGCTCATGACCGCACCATCCGGTGGCCGTTGCCGACGGAGGCGAGGTCGAGGTTGCCCGACAGGTGCGCCGGTGCCCCGGTCGCGCCCGCGACGTCGGTCGCGGCCAGCACCTTGACGATGTCCAGACCGCGCTGGCCCGGCGTGCGGGGCTCGGCGCCGGTGCGGACGCACTCGATGAAGTGGCTGTCCTGGACCAGCAGCGGCTCCTGGAACGGCACGAACGGCGAGACGATGTCGCCGGTCCGGTAGCTGACCGGGAAGCCGTGCGAGGCGTCGTCGTCGACCTTCTTCGGGTCGACACCGACGTCGTAGATCCGGATCCGCTCGTTGTCGGACATGTCGTTGTAGACGGCCATCTTCTTCTCGCCGACCACGGTGACCCGGCGGGTCTTCTCCGGGTGCAGCCAGGAGAGGTGCACGAACGCCGGTGCGCCGGACTTCTCGAACTCCAGCTTCAGGTACGCGACGTCGGCGTGCTCGGTGCCGATGTTGTGCTGCGCCCAGACCGACACGGTCTGCGGCACCTCGTCCAGCAGGTACGACACGATCGAGATGTCGTGCGGCGCCAGGTCCCAGATGACGTTGCAGTCGGTCTGGTAGCGGCCCAGGCTCAGCCGGGCGGCGTCGATGTAGAGGACGCGCCCGAGCTCACCGGAGCTGATGATCTCCTTCAGCTTCCAGACGGCCGGGTTGTACTCGAAGGTGTGCCCCACCATCAGGCGGGCGCCGGACTTCTCCGAGGCGGCGACGAGCGCCTCGGCCTCCTCGATGGAGTTGGCCAGCGGCTTCTCGATCAGCGTGTGCAGGCCGGCTTCCAGTGCCTGGAGCCCGACGTTCGCGTGGATACCCGGCGGGGTCGCCACGACGACGGCGTCCTGCGACTCGAGTTCCTCGGAGAGGTCGGTTGCGATCCGGCACGACGGGAAGCTGGCCATCGCCTCGCGCAGCCGTTGCTGGTCGTTGTCGATCACGGTGACCTCGACATCGGGCAGGCTGTTGAGCACACGTACGTGCTTCGAACCCCAGTACCCGTAACCGACCACCCCGACGCGCGTGGGTGTGCGACCCATCAATTGACCTCCGTTGCTTCAGTCTCTGGTCGGGTGTTCCTCGTAACCCGGACCAGACCGGATCTCCGTGACCCCCCGCGATGCCCCCGATATGTTCTCGGTGCGTTTCCGCGGGTCGTTACGGGCTCCATCTTCAGTAGGTTCGGATGTAGCGTCAAAGTCATAGGCGTCATAACGGCGCCCGGCCTTACGGGGCCGTAGGCCTTGCTCGTCGGGTCAGACCCCGTCAACGACCGTACCCGCGTCCTCAGGAACGCCCGCGGGTGCACCCTCGGGTGATCTCAGAATGCTGTCAGACGCACCCGGGCCCGAGTGGGCATCACCACATCGCCGGCACGCGTCGGCTGGTCGGGGCCACATGACGTGCCCGTCCGGGTACCGCCGCTTAGGCCGAGTGGGCGGCCGCGGTTAGGATTCCGCCAGGCCAACCCAGCGCCGGAGTGCAGGAGGCAGTCGTGACCGCCGTTAGTCCCACGCCGATTTCGCCGCAGCCGTATCCGGCGCGGCGTGCGGTCAAGGGCACGTCCCTGGTGCGTTTCTTGCACACCACGGACCCGAAGGACATCGGGATTCTCTACCTGGTGACCTCGTTCGCCTTCTTCATGGCGGGCGGAGCGATGGCGCTGCTGATGCGCGCCGAGCTCGCTCGACCGGGTACCCAGTTCCTCTCGCCAGAGCAGTTCAACCAGCTGTTCACCATGCACGGCACGATCATGCTGCTGCTGTACGCGACGCCGATCCTGTTCGGTTTCGCGAACTACATCATGCCGTTGCAGATCGGCTCGCCGGACGTGGCTTTCCCCCGGTTGAACGCCTTCTCCTACTGGCTGTTCCTGTTCGGTGGCATCACCGTGCTGTCCGGGTTCCTGACCCCCGGTGGTGCCGCGGACTTCGGCTGGTTCGCCTACACCCCGCTGTCGAACGCGACGCACTCCCCGGGTGTCGGCGCGGACCTGTGGATCATGGGTCTGGTCGTCGCCGGTCTGGGCACGATCCTGGGTGGGGTGAACATGCTCACCACCGTGATCTGCCTGCGCGCACCCGGTATGACCATGTTCCGGATGCCGGTGTTCACCTGGAACATCTTCATCACCACGATCCTGATCCTGATCGCGTTCCCGGTGCTGACCGCCGCGCTGCTGGGGCTGGAGGTCGACCGCCACCTCGGTGGCCACGTGTTCGACCCGGCCAACGGTGGCGTGATCCTGTGGCAGCACCTGTTCTGGTTCTTCGGCCACCCCGAGGTCTACATCGTCGCCCTGCCGTTCTTCGGCATCGTGACCGAGGTCTTCCCGGTGTTCAGCCGTAAGCCGCTGTTCGGCTACAAGGCCCTGGTCTACGCGACGATCTCGATCGCGGCGCTGTCCGTGGCGGTGTGGGCGCACCACATGTACGCCACCGGCGCGGTGCTGCTCGCGTTCTTCTCGTTCACCACGTTCCTGATCGCCATCCCGACCGGCATCAAGTTCTTCAACTGGATCGGCACCATGTGGAAGGGGCAGCTGACCTTCGAGACGCCGATGCTGTTCGCGGTCGGCTTCCTGGTCACGTTCCTGTTCGGTGGTCTGACCGGCATTCTGCTGGCCTCGCCGCCGGTCGACTTCCACGTGTCGGACACGTACTTCGTGGTGGCGCACTTCCACTACGTGCTGTTCGGCACGATCGTGTTCGCCACCTACTCCGGCATCTACTTCTGGTTCCCGAAGATGACCGGCCGGATGATGGACGAGACGCTGGGCAAGGTGCACTTCTGGCTCACCTTCTTCGGCTTCCACGCCACCTTCCTGGTCCAGCACTGGGTCGGCGCCGAAGGCATGCCCCGCCGCTACATCGACTACCTGCCCTCCGACGGGTTCACCACGCTGAACACGATCTCCTCGATCGGCGCGTTCATCCTGGGCACCTCGACCCTGCCGTTCATCTGGAACGTCTTCCGCAGCTACCGCTACGGGCGCGTGGTCACGGTCGACGACCCGTGGGGCTACGGCAACTCGCTGGAGTGGGCGACCACCTGCCCGCCGCCCCGGCACAACTTCACCGAGCTGCCCCGCATCCGCTCCGAGCGCCCCGCGTTCGAGCTGCACTACCCGCACCTGGTCCAGCGGCTGCGCGACGAGGCGCACACCGGCAAGAAGCACGCCACGCCGTCGGAGCTGGCCTCGGCGAAGACCGGGCCGGAGATTTTGCCCAACGGCGACCCGAAGGACAACTGAGTCCTCCCTCTGTGAGGGGTAAGTGGTTCTACCCCGAAGGGGCGCCGAAGGCGTAGCGCCACTCAGCACTCACGACACGTTCTTCGTCGTGAGTGCTGAGTGGCGCTATAGGACCACTTACCACTCACAGGTTTGTCGAGGAGGCTGCGTGAGCGGCGATGTCACGGTCCTGATCACTGTCACCGGGCCGGACCGGCCCGGGGTGAGCTCGGTGCTGTTCACCGCGCTGACCCGCCATGGGGTCGAGCTGCTCGACGTCGAGCAGGTGGTGATCCAGGGGCGGCTGACCCTGGGAACCCTGGTCGCGACCGACCGGGACCCGGAGGGTCTGCAGGAAGCGATCGAGCAGTCGATGGCGACCGTCGGGATGAGCGTGCACATCACCGTGCAGCGGGCCTCGCAGGCGGACCGGGAATCGGAGCTGCGGCGCGCCTCCACCCACGTCGTCGTGGTGCTCGGACAGCCCATCACGGCGCGTGCGTTCGGTGAGGTGGCCCGTGCGCTCGCCGAGGTCGGCGCCAACATCGACTCCATCCGCCGGGTCGCCGACTACCCGGTCACCGGCCTGGAGCTGATGGTCTCGCCGGACCCGAACGACCACGTCGACTACCCGCACGGCGCTCTGCGCGCGAAGCTCGTCGAGGTCGCGGCCTCCGTGGGTGTCGACGTGGCGGTGGAACGGGTCGGTCTCGCCCGCCGCAGCAAGCGGCTGATCGTGTTCGACGTCGACTCGACGCTCATCACCGGTGAGGTCATCGAGATGCTCGCGGCGAAGGCCGGTGACGAGGCGCAGGAGGAGGTCCGCGCGGTCACCGAGGCCGCGATGCGCGGCGAGCTGGACTTCACCGAGTCACTGCGCCGCCGGGTGTCGGTGCTGGCCGGGCTGCCGGTGTCGGTGCTCGACGAGGTCGCGGACAGCCTCGAGCTCACCCCCGGCGCGCGCACCACGATCCGGACGCTCAAGCGGCTGGGTTACCGGTGCGGCGTCGTGTCCGGTGGTTTCACCACGGTCGTGCGGCGGCTCGTGGACGAGCTGGGCCTGGACTTCTGCGCGGCGAACGAGCTGGAAGTGGTCGACGGGAAGCTGACCGGCCAGGTGGTCGGCTCGGACGGCGAGATCATCGACCGCGCAGGCAAGGCGGTCGCGCTGCGCCGGTTCGCCCAGGAGTACGACATCCCGCTGGAGCAGTGCGTCGCGGTCGGTGACGGCGCGAACGACATCGACATGCTGTCCACCGCCGGGCTGGGTGTGGCGTTCAACGCCAAGCCCGCGCTGCGTGAGGTGGCCGACACCGCGCTGTCGGTGCCCTACCTCGACGTCGTGCTGTTCGTGCTGGGCATCACCCGCGACGAGGTCGAGGTGGCGGACGCCGCCGAGGGTCTGCTGCGGCGGGTTCCGCTTGTCCCGTGACCTGCTGGCGCCGCTGGCCGCGCGCTACGTGCACTGGTTGCGGCTGCCCGAGGAGATGACCTCGGACACCTCCGACGAGGACCCGGCGCTGGTCCGTGCAATGCCGATGGTCCTGCGCATCGAACGTGCCGAGCCGCCGTCACGGACCGCGCTGCTGGAAGCGGCCGCCGCGTCAGCGCTGGCGGTGTGCCTCGACGAGCGTGCCGCGCCCGGTGGGGAGTGGCACCCGGACGTGTCGACCTGGGTGGCCGGGCGCATCCGGAAGGTGTCCCGGCGGGCCAGGGGAGCGCACTGGGCGGCCGTGCAGGAGCTTCCCGGGGTGACCGTGACGGTCGACGGGGCCTCGGTGCGTTCGCTGGTGCCCGGGCTGGTCACGGAGCTTCCGCGTGAGGTGTCCCGGCTGCAGATCTCCGGCACCGAGCTGCCGGCGGACTCACCGGGCGTGCCGGCTCCCGGGCTCCCGATGGTGTGGCTGAACCCCGGCGTCGAACTGACGGTCGGCAAGGCCGCCGCGCAGGTCGGTCACGCGACGATGATCCTGGCCGCCGCCCTGCCGCCCGAGGCGTTGGACTCCTGGCGGGCGAACGGTCTGCGCACCGCGGTCCGTACCGCGTCCCCCGGGCAGTGGTCCGAGCTGATGGCCGCGGGTTCAGGCGCGGACCGCTCGACGGTCCTGGTCCGCGACGCGGGCTTCACCGAGGTCACCCCCGGCACCGTCACCTGCGCGGCCCACTTCCCCTCGTGAGTGTTGAGTGTGGCTATAGCCACACTCAACACTCACGAGGGTTTGGTGGCCAGACGGCGGAGGGCGGCCCTGACGACCTCGGGATCGGTGGTCGGCCAGAACGGCGGCAGTGACGCGCGCAGGAAGCCGCCGTAGCGGGCCGTCGCCAGGCGCGGATCCAGGATCGCCACCACGCCCCGGTCGTCCATGCCGCGCAGCAGACGGCCGGCGCCCTGCGCCAGCAAGAGTGCGGCGTGGGTGGCCGACACGGTCAGGAAGCCGTTACCTCCACGGGAGTCGACCGCGCGCTGCCTCGCCGACACCAGCGGGTCGTCCGGGCGCGGGAACGGGATGCGGTCGATCAGCACCAGCCGCAGTGACCGGCCCGGCACGTCGACGCCCTGCCACAGCGACAGTGTGCCGAACAGACACGTCGCGTCGTCCTCGGCGAACCGCTTCACCAGCAGCCCGGTCGAGTCGTCGCCCTGGCACAGGATCGGCTGCTCCAGGCGGGGCCGCAGCGCCTCGGTCGCCTGCTTCGCCGCGCGCATCGAGGAGAACAGGCCCAGCGTGCCGCCCTCGGCGGCGGTGACCAGCTCGGCGATCTCGTCCAGGTACGCCTTGGGCAGCCCGTCGCGGCCCGGGGTTGGCAGGTGTTTGGCGACGTACAGGATGCCGGCGCGCTCGTGCTGGAACGGCGAGCCGACGTCCAGCCCCGACCACTTCGGCACGTCGGCGTCCGCGATCGGGTCGACTTCCTCCTTGCCGTCCTTCAGCTCGGCGCCCTCCGGCTTCGGCTTCTCCGCCGGTAGACCCCACTGGCGGGCCAGCGCGTCGAACGAGCCGCCGAGGGTCAGCGTCGCCGACGTCAGCACCACGGTGCGCGGGCCGAACAGCCGCTCCCGCAGCAACCCACCGACCGACAGCGGCGCGACCCGCAGCACCCGGCCCCTGGAGGCGTCCGGACCCTGCTCGGCCAGCCACACGACGTCGTAGCGCTTGGCCGGGTCCTCCTCGACGAACGCCGCCAACAGCCGCGCCGACGTCTCGTTGACCTCGTCGAGCAGCGCCAGCGCCAGCTTGCGGGAAGTCGCGTGGTCCGGGTCCTCCTTGCGCTCAGGGCCCAGCCCCGTGCGGCACGCCGACGTGGCATCCCTGACCGCGGTCAACGCACCGGCGACCGGCGCGGGCAGCGTCGACTCCCACCGGCCCAGCGGGGCGTCGGTGAGCACCATGTCCAAGCCCTCGGACGCCTCTTCGAGACGGTCCGCGACGGCCTGGTCGATGAGCTTGCCGCAGCGCCGGGCCGCCGTGGCGACCATCGCGGAGGTCAGCTCGGCGGTGGCGACCCCGGTGACCCGGTCGACCAGATCGTGCGCCTCGTCGACGACGACCACGTCGTGCTCGGGCAGGATCGTGCTGTTCTCCAACGCGTCGATCGCCAGCAGCGCGTGGTTCGTGACCACGATGTCCGCCCGCCCGGCCTCGTGGCGGGCCCGCTCGGCGAAACAGTCCGTGCCGACCGGGCAGCGCGACACCCCGAGGCACTCCCGCGCGGTCACCGACACCTGCCGCCACGCCGAGTCCGGAACCCCCGGCACCAGCTCGTCCCGATCGCCCGTGTCGGTGTCCGACGACCACTCGTGCAACCGCTTCACGTGCCGCCCCATCGCGGAGATGGCAAACGGGTCGAACAGCTGGTCGGCATCGTCCACCGGGTCCGGACCGCTCAACCGGTGCAGACACAGGTAGTTGCGCCGCCCCTTGAGGATGGCGAACGTGGGCTTGCGGCCCAGCACCGGCTTGAGCGCCTCGGCCAGCCGAGGCAGGTCCCGGTCGACCAGCTGACGCTGCAACGCGATGGTCGCGGTCGAGATCACCACGGTCGTGTCGTTGGCGATCGCGTGCCGGATCGACGGAACCAGGTAGGCCAGCGACTTGCCGGTGCCGGTGCCGGCCTGAACGGCCAGGTGCCGGCCCTTGACCAGCGAGTCACGGACCGCGCGCACCATCTGCTGCTGCCCCTCCCGGGGCGCGCCCCCGACGGCGTCCACCGCGGCGCTGAGCAGCTCATCCACTCCCGGCAGATCGATGCCGCTGGGAGTGGGTGGGGTGAGTTTCGCGGTAACGCTCGGCACGCCGAGTGACGCTACTAGGCGGCACCGACAGCCTGGCCCTTCGGGCCTGCTGTGTCTCCGGCGGCTTCCGCGCGGAGTTTTTCTGTGACCACCCCGGCTCGCGCGAGCGCTCGCTGGGGTACTCCCAGAAAAACAAGCTCCTTCGTCGCCGGGCGCGCGCTTGTGCCCACCTGGGGAGCCGCCCTGGCAGTTGGCGACATTGGTTGCCGACATTCACTACGCCGGCCTTCGCCGGAACTCCTTCGGAGCTCTCGCGGAGCCAACTTTCACCGCGCCGCTGCCTCTGGCTCATACCTTGCGGTGTCACCAGGGGGACTAGCTCGCACGCTCAGACCACCGCGACTCCGTTGGTCTCCAGGTCGGTCAGGGTTGCGCGGGTGGACTCGGGGGCCACGCCGGCGGTCAGGTCGGTCAGGACCGTCGTGGTGAAACCTTCCCTGGCCGCGTCCAGGGCGGTGGCCCTGACGCAGTAGTCCGTGGCTATGCCGACCACGTCCACCTCGGTGATGTTCCTGGTCCGCAGCCAGTCGGCCAAGCCGGTTCCGCCGGGTTCGGCGCCCTCGAAACCCGAGTAGGCGGCGGTGTACTCGCCCTTGGAGAACACCGCGCGGATCGGGGCCACGTCGAGCGCCGGATGGAACGCGGCACCGGGGGTTCCGGCACGGCAGTGGACCGGCCACGAGTTCACGTAGTCGGGCGTCTCGCTGAAGTGGTCACCGGGATCGACGTGGTAGTCCCTCGTGGCCACCACCTGGTCGTAGCCGCCGCCGAGAGCGTGGGCGTTGATCCGCTCGGCGACCGAGGCGCCGCCCCGCACCGCCAGCGAGCCGCCTTCGCAGAAGTCGATCTGCACGTCGACGATGATCAGCGCCCGGCCCATCAGCGGCCGCCCTGGTCGAAGACGGTCGGGATCGCCGGTTCACCCCGGGACAGCTTGAGGCCCTCCCACGGCACCGAGATCAAGGCCGCGCGCAGGCGCTCGCGGGACTGTTCGAGAGTCTCCAGCCCGTCAACCGGGTCGCCGCCGACCACCAGCGGCACCGGCAGCACCCGGTCGTGCTGGCCGGGAGTGATCGGGTCGGCCGTCTGGAACACGTGCTCCTCCAGCGCGGTGCCCGTCGGCTTGAAACGGCGCAGCGCCGACTTGCGCCCGCCCCGCGACTCCTTCGCCGAGCTGCGCTTGGCCACCGGGCGGCCGTCCACCTCGACGAGCTTGTAGACCATGCCCGCTGTCGGCGCGCCGGAACCGGTCACCAGCGAGGTCCCCACCCCGTAGGCGTCGACCGGCTCGGCGCGCAGCGCGGCGATCGCGTACTCGTCCAGGTCGCCGGACAGCACGACCCTGGTGGCCTTCGCGCCGAGTGAGTCGAGCTGCTCGCGGGCCTGGCGGGCCAGCTCACCGAGGTCGCCGGAGTCGATCCGGATGGCGCCCAGCTCCGTCCCGGCCGCCGCGACCGCCCGCTCGATGCCGGCGGTGATGTCGTAGGTGTCCACCAGCAGCGTCGTCTTGACCCCCGCGCTGGCGATCTGGCTGGTGAACGCCTGCTGCTCGTCGTCGTGCAGCAACACGTAGGCGTGAGCGGCCGTGCCGGTGGTCGGGATGCCGTAACGCCTGCCCGCCTCCAGGTTGGAGGTGCTGGCGAAACCGGCCAGGTAGGCGGCCCGCGCGGCGGCCACCGCGCTCTCCTCGTGGGTGCGCCGGGAACCCATCTCGATCAACGGCCGGCCGGCGGCCGCCGCGACCATCCTGGCCGCCGCCGACGCGATCGCGCAGTCGTGGTTGAAGATCGACAGTGCCAGCGTCTCGAGGATCACGGCCTCGCCGAACGTCCCGGTGACGGTCAGGACCGGGGAGCCGGGGAAGTACAGCTCACCCTCGCGGTAGCCGTGGACGTCCCCGGTGAACCGGTAGTCGGCCAGCCAGTCGAGCGTCTCCCTGCTGATCGCGCCGGACTCGGCGAGCGAGTCCAGCTCGGCGTCACCGAAGCGGAACCGGGAGATGGCCTCCAGCAGCCGCGCCGTCCCGGCGACGACGCCGTAGCGGCGGCCGTCCGGCAGACGTCGCGCGAACAACTCGAACGTGCACCGTCGAGACGCCGTGCCGTCGGCCAGCGCGGCGGCCAGCATGGTCAGCTCGTAGCGGTCGGTGAGCAGCCCGGTGCTGCCGTCGAAGCTCATAACAGCAGAGGGTAGGCGACGCACCGCGCGTGTCGGTCAGGTTTCGGATGGTGACCGGGCGTGCGCGACACTTGTCGGTGATGTCACCATAGGGGTCATGGCAGCCGCACCACTTCCCTCGCCGACCCAAGAGGTCGAGCAGGTCGCGGACGAGACCACCGCCGTCGAGGTGCCGTGGCAGACGATCGTGTGGAACGACCCGGTCAACCTGATGTCCTACGTGACGCTGGTTTTCCAGAAGCTGTTCGGCTACGACAGGGCCAAGGCGACGAAGCTCATGCTCGACGTGCACCAGCTCGGCCGGGCCACCGTGTCCTCGGGCAGCCGGGAGAAGGTCGAGGGTGACGTGGCGAAGCTGCACGCCGCCGGCCTCTGGGCCACCATGCAGCGCTCGTGAACGGTTGGCGCAAACACGGCCGCGGCACGAAGGTGCGGCTGGTCGGGCTCTTCGACGAGAACGAGGCACGCCTGCTGCGCGGCCTCATCACGCAGGTCCGCGACATGCTGCAGGAACGCCACGGCGAGGTCCCGCAGGACGAGCTCGCGCTGCTGACCGGCATTTCCTCGGGCCACTCCAGCCCACCGGAGGACGCGGTGCTGGCCCGGTTGCTCCCGGACTTCCACCGGGAGGACTCCGAGATGGCCAGCATGCTGCGTTCGGTGCGTGAGCCGGAGCTGATCCAGGCCAAGACCGAGGCCGCCGAGACGATTCTGGAGACCTGCCCGCCCGAGGGCGGCAAGGTGGAGCTGACCGTCGACCAGGCCGACTCGTGGCTCGCGGCGCTCAACGACATCCGTCTGGCACTGGGCACCACGCTGGGTGTGACCGAGGACATGCCGGAAGAACCGCCCGAGGACGAGTCGGCGGCGGCCCACCTCGGCGTATACCAGTGGCTGACGTTCGTCCAGGACGCCCTGGTCCAGACACGCGCGGTCCTGCTCTAGCCACTCCGCCGGTTCCAGACACTCCGCGAGTCGGGGTTCTCAGCACACCGAGCCGGTGGTTTCGGCACATGTGGGTGTGCCGAAACGCCCGACTCGGTGTGCTCACACGCCCGACTCGCGGGTTGGCGGAGGCGCCAGCGGGCGGGTGTGGACGACCGCGCCGGTGTTCAGGGGGCCGTAGATGTGCGGGAAGAGTTCGTCGGTACCGGGGGCGGGTTCGTACTTGATCTCCGGCTCCACCAGGTCCTCGTCGATCTCCAGGACGATCAGGCCCGGCTCGCCCGCGTAGAAACGGCTGGCGGTCCCCGCTACCTGGGCAGCGGTGCTGGCGTGGATGAAGCCCTGCTCGGCGAGCGTCACACCGCGCGTCGACATCGTGTAGCTACCGGCGGCGAGAGCCTTGTCCCACTCCGTCGCGTAGGTGATGTGGTAGATCAGTCCCACGGATGCTCCAGGTGTTTGGTCTGATGTAGGGCATGGCTACCACGCATCGCATCGCGCTGATCCCCGGGGACGGGATCGGCAAGGAGGTACTGCCCGCCGCCCGTGAGGTCCTGGACGTCGTCGGGCGCAGGCACGGCCTGACCCTGGCCTACGACGAGTTCGACTGGTCCTGCGAACGCTACGCACGCGAAGGCGCGATGATGCCGGAGGACGGCGTCGAGCAGGTCCGAGGCCATGACGCGATCTTCCTCGGCGCCGTCGGGTTCCCCGGCGTCCCGGACCACATCTCGCTGTGGGGGCTGCTGATCCCGTTCCGCCGCGCGTTCCAGCAGTACGTGAACCTGCGGCCGATCCGCGTGTTCGAGGGCGTGCCCAGCCCGTTGCGCAATGCCACCCCCGCCGATGTGGACCTCGTCGTCGTGCGGGAGAACGTCGAAGGCGAGTACAGCGAGGTCGGCGGCCGGTTCGCGCGCGGGTTCCCGGAGGAGATGGCGGTCCAGGAGGCCGTGTTCACCCGCGCCGGTGTGACCCGCATCGCCGACTACGCGTTCGACCTCGCCACCCGCCGTGGCGGTGGCCTGACCTCGGCGACCAAGTCCAACGGCATCGTGCACACCATGCCGTTCTGGGACCAGGTCGTCGCGGAACGAGCCGCCGAGCACCCGAGCGTCACCTGGAACTCCGAACACATCGACGCACTGTGCGCGAAGCTCGTGCTCGACCCGGCACGGTTCGACGTCATCGTCGCCTCCAACCTGTTCGGCGACATCCTCAGCGACCTGGCGGCGGCCCTGGCCGGCAGCATCGGCATGGCGCCCGCGGGCAACATCAACCCCGAGCACGACCACCCCTCGATGTTCGAGCCGGTGCACGGCTCCGCACCGGACATCGCGGGCAAGGGCATCGCCAACCCGATCGGTGCGATCTGGACCGGCGCCATGATGCTGGAGCATCTCGGTCACCCCGAAGCCGCGCGGGAGGTCCTTGCCGCCGTCACCCGGGTGCTCGCCGAGACCGAGGCCCGTACCGCCGACCTCGGCGGCAAGGCGACCACCTCGGAGTTCACCGCACAGGTGACGGAGTTCATCGGCCGCTGATGAATCTTCAGATATAATAGCGAACGGTGGGCGCGTTCTGTGCCCGCTCCGGACGAGAGCGTGACCGTACCCGGCCTGGACAAGACGGCGCGCGACTACGCCATGACTCTTGTTGATCTCATCGAAATCGGCGGCTCACTGCTCGTGCTCGCCGCCTTCGCCGCAGCGCAGCTGAACCGGCTGGACTCGCACTCGCTGGTCTACCTGGTGCTGAACCTCGTCGGTTCGGCTGTGCTGGCCACCATCGCGCTGATGCAGTCTTCCTGGGGCTTCCTGCTGCTGGAAGGCACGTGGGCGATCGTGTCGGCGATCTCTCTCCTGTTGGGCCTGTTCCGCGCTCACAATCCTCAAGAGGCCCCCTCCGGGGGCCGTCTTTAGGATTTTCGGCTGTCTTGTCGGGCCTGTTCCGCGCGGAGTTTTTCTGTGACCACCCCCTCGGCTTCGCCGTCGGGGGTACTCCCAGAAAAACAAGCCGACTTCGTCGGCCGGGCGCGCGCTTGTTGTCGCCTGGGGAGCCGCCCTGGTAGCGGGGTGGGGTGTTGCGGACATTCAGTACGCCGGCCTTCGCCGGAACTCCTTCGGAGACTCGCGGAGCCGACTTAGCTGTGGCTGGGTTCGCTCTGGCCGGCTTGGCTGTGGCTGGCTTCGGGCGGGGTGTGGTTCAGGTCTCTTGGACTGTGCTTGCGCGGGTATGCCGCGTCTGCAATCGTTGCAGACGCGGGATAAATGCGTGTGCATCTTCAGGGAGGTGTGAGTGACATGCCGGTAGGTCTCATCGCGCTGGCACTGGGTGGGTTCGGTATCGGGTTGACCGAGTTCGTGATCATGGGGTTGCTGCCTGAGATCGCGGCGGACTTCGCGGTCAGTGAGCCGGTCGCCGGTTACCTGATCTCCGGGTACGCGCTCGCCGTCGCGGTCGGCGGTATCGGGCTGACCGCGGCGGTCACCCGGTTCGACCGCAAACGCGTACTGATGGCCCTCATGGGGTTGTTCATCGCGGGCAACCTGCTCTCGGCGCTCGCGCCGTCCTACGCGCTGCTCATGACCGGACGCATCGTCGCGGCGCTGTGTCACGGGGCGTTCTTCGGCGTCGGCGCGGTCGTCGCGGCCGATATGGTCGACAGCAACAAGCGGGCCGGCGCCATCGCCATGATGTTCACCGGGCTCACCCTGGCCAACGTGCTCGGTGTGCCGTTCGGCACGTTCCTCGGTCAGCAGCTCGGCTGGCGCTCCACGTTCTGGGCGATCACCGTGATCGGCGTGATCGCGCTCGCCGGCATCAGGTTCCTGGTGCCGACCACACCGGCGGCGGAAGGTGCGAGCCTGCGCGCCGAGATGCGGGTCTTCCGTCGTCCCCAGGTCTGGGCGTCGATCGTGGTGACCGTGCTGGGCTTCGGCGGCATGTTCGGCGGCTTCACCTACATCGCGTTCACCCTGACCAGGGTCAGCGGGTTCGCCGACAGCACCGTGCCGTGGCTGCTCATTCTGTTCGGCGTCGGCCTGTTCGTCGGTAACGTCGTCGGCGGCAAGGCCGCCGACCGGGCGCTGACCGGGTCGCTGGTGGTCATCCTGGCGCTGCTCACCGTGGTGCTCGTGGTGTTCTCGCTGACGGCGCACAGTCAGGTCATGACGGTCATCTCGTTGCTGCTGATGGGTGCGACCGGCTTCGCCACCGTGCCCGGTCTGCAGCTGCGGATCATGGGGTACGCCCAGGACGCCCCGACCATGGCCTCGGGCAGCAACATCGCCGCGTTCAACATCGGCAACGCGCTCGGCGCGTGGCTCGGTGGGCTCGCCATCGCCGCTGGTCTGGGGTTCGCCGCTCCGCTGTGGGTCGGTGCGATCGTCACCGTCGCCGGCCTCGTCGTGCTGATCGTCGCGTCGGTGGCTGCTCGTCGTCACCCGTCCGAGCGGGATACCGTGATGGCGGGGACGGTCTGAGAGAGGTGGACTCGTGTCGCTGGCGGATGACGAGGTCGAGGCCCAGGTACACGGCTGGCGGCTGCTCGCGGTCCTGCACGCCCGGATCGAGTCGCGGCTGGAGCGCGTCCTCGGCGCCGAGCACGACCTGAGCGTCAGTGAGTACGGCGTGCTGGAGCTGCTGTCCCGGCAGGAGGAGCACCACCTGCGGATGAACCAGCTGGCCACCGCGATGGCGCTGAGCCAGAGCGCCACCACCCGGCTGGTGAACCGCCTGGAGGACCGGGGGCTGCTGGCCCGCTACCTGTGTCCGACCGACCGGCGCGGCATCTACAGCGAGGTCACGGCGGCCGGTTTCGAGCTGCTGACGCTGGCCCGGCCGACGCACAACGCGACCCTGGCCGCCGAGCTGGCCGAGGCGTCCCAGAATCCCGAGATGGCCCACCTGGTCGCCGCGATCGGCGTCGTCGAGGGCGCGGTCACCTCGTGAGTGGTACGGGCGCCTCCAGGCGCCCGTACCACTCACGAGAGCTGTTCGAACGTATCGGCGAAGGTTGCCCGGTCCGCGCCTGAGGCCAGCAACAGGTGCAGCAGGACGCGGGACTTGTAGGGGTCGAGCGAGCCCGCGCTGATCAGGCCACGCCGGGCCAGGTCGCGGTCCGAGCCGGGGAAGCTGTAGGTGGTGCGCAGGATCGGGCCCGCGCCGGTGCGTGAGGCGATCACGACCGGCATCCGGGCGGTCAGCCGGTCTATCCGGTCCAGCAGCGGCCCCGGCACGTGCCCGCCGCCCAGCCCCGCGATGACCAGGCCCTGGTAGCGCTCGTCGATCGCGTCGAGCACACCGCCGTCGTCGCCGAGGTAGGTCGTCACCACGGCGACGTTGGCGGGCGGAGTGGGGGTGACCGGCCGGATCGTCGGCGCGGGGGACAGACGCCGGTGCAATCGGACGACGTTCTCCGACACCCGCCCCAGTGGCCCGGCGTCCGGCGAGACGAACGCGGCGGTGCTGGTGGTGTGGGCCTTGCGGACCGAGCGGGCGGCGTGGATCTCGTCGTTGAAGACCACCAGCGCGCCCAGGCCCCTGGCCTGCTCGTTCGTGGCGACCTGGATCGCGGCGAGCAGGTTGGCGGGTCCGTCGGGGCCGGCGAGGGTCGGGTTGCGCATCGCGCCGGTCAACACGAGCGGCACCGCCGGATCGGTGACCAGGTCCAGGTAGAACGAGCTCTCCTCGAGCGTGTCGGTCCCCTGGGTGATCACGATCCCGTCGTGGCGCGGTGCTTCGGCGGCGATCAGGTCGCTGAGCTGGGCCAGGTCGTCGAGGGTCAGCGACGCGCTGGACACCGAGCGGAACGTGCTGGCCGAGACCTCGACGCCGGAGCTGTCGAGCCCGGGGACGGCGGCCAGCAGCGTGGCGGCGTCGAGGTTCGGCAGTACGCCGCCCTTGCCGTCGCTCGCCGATGCGATGGTTCCGCCGAGCGCGAGTACACAAACGGTTGGGTTGGCCACCCGTCGACGTTAACAGTGCGGCGGTTCGTCGACGGATGGCCGCCGGTCACGGGACGAGGACCAGGCGCCCGCGCAGGCCGCCCTCGGCGAACCTCTGGTGCGCCAGGACGGCTTTGTCCAGCGGGAACGTCTCGGCGACCCTCGGGGTCAGCCGCCCGGCCTCGGCGTGGGCGACCAGCTCGGCGAGCTGGCGCCCGTCCGCGTCGACGTACTGGTGACGGACCGTCGTGCCGCGCAGCGGGAACACGGTCGCGGCCGCGACGACCGTGACGAACGAGCCACCGTTGCGCAGTGCGTCGTGCGCTGCCATGTCCAGTACCGCGGCGTCGAGGACACCGTCCACGCCGCCCGGGACCAGCGCGCGGACCGCCTGGCCGAGTGCCACGCCTGCGTCGGTCTCCTCACGGGGGACGAACCATTCCGCGCCGAAGCCCCGGACGAGCTCCTCGTCGGCGGCGGCGGCGGTGCCCACCACCCGCAGCCCTCGGATGACCGCCAGCTCGACGGCGTAGCCGCCCACCGCGCCCGCCGCCCCGGTGACCAGCACCGTCGCCCCGGCGTCCAGGTCGAGCAGATCGAGTGCCTGAACGGCGGTGAGTGCGTTGAGCGGCAGGGTCGCCGCCTGCTCCGGTGACAGTCCGCGTGGCGCGACGGCCACCGCCCGGGTGTCCAGCACGATCTGCTCGGCGTAACCGGAGGTCGGTAGGTTCAGGCGGTCCGACAGCCCGATCACCGCATCACCGGGCGCGAGCTCGGTGACGCCGGCGCCGACCTCCTCGACGACCCCGGCCACGTCCCAGCCGATGCCGATCGAGCCGCGGCTCGGGGTCATGCCGATCTGGGCCGCGCCTCCGCTACGTACGAACCCGTCGACCGGGTTCACTCCCGCCGCCCGCACCCTGATGCGCACCTGACCCGGCCCGGGCGTCGGTACGGGAACGTCGACGATCTCCAGGGCCTCGGGGCCACCCGGGTTGCGTACCACCACTGCTCGCATGTCCATCTCCTCCTCGGGAACTCGCGGAGGTCACCGTATGAACTGCTACTCTCCATCAGGAAGTAGGCACCTGGAAGTGCGTAGGTCACCTGAAGGAGAGTCATGGCGACCCAGACGGCCGTGCAGCGACGCCAGCTCGACGCAGTCGCCTACAACGCCTTCCTG
This sequence comes from Actinospineispora spinosispora DSM 44797, assembly GCF_000429025.1. Lineage (GTDB taxonomy): Bacteria > Actinomycetota > Actinomycetes > Mycobacteriales > Pseudonocardiaceae > Pseudonocardia > Pseudonocardia spinosispora. The sequence continues at coordinate 262,441 of NZ_KE386835.1, read as the reverse complement.
CGGGACTGCCCCACGCAGAAGCTGCTCGACCGGATCAGTGACAAGTGGGTGAGCCTCGTGCTGGTGGCGCTCGCCGGCGGGTCCCAGCGCTACAGCGAGCTGCTGCGCACGATGCCCGGGGTGAGCCAGAAGATGCTCACCCAGACACTGCGCAGCCTGGAACGGGACGGTCTGGTCTCGCGCCGGGTCACCGCGAGCGTGCCGGTTCGGGTCGACTACGAGCTGACCGAGCTGGGCACCACGCTGCTGCCGGTGATGCGCGCGATCAAGGACTGGGCCGAGTGCTACATCGAGGACGTGGACGCCGCGCGGGAACGCTACGACTCCCAGGTCAACGCTTCGGTGTGAGAAGTACCGACATTAGATGCGCACCGTCAGAAGCAGCCCGTAGGCTGTAGCGGTGCTGGTGATCCGAAAAGATCTCGTGGACGAGATCGTTGCGCATGCTCGGCGGGATCATCCCGACGAGTGCTGCGGTGTGATCGCTGGACCGGAAGGCACGGACCGCCCCGAGCGGTTCATCCCGATGATCAACGCTGCTCGGTCACCGACGTTCTACGAGTTCGAGTCCGGTGACCTGCTCCGGCTGTATCGGGAGATGGACGCCAATGACGAGGTGCCCGTGGTGATCTACCACTCGCACACCGCCACCCAGGCGTACCCGTCGCGCACCGATGTGTCCTACGCGTCCGAACCGGAGGCGCACTACGTGCTGGTCTCCACGCGGGACGACCAGGACACCGAGGAGCCCGAGTTCCGGTCCTATCGCATCGTGGACGGTGAGATTTCCGAAGAGTCGGTCGAGGTGGTCGAGAGCTACATGTTCTCCCACACCGGCGCCGACGACGTCCCTGATTGTCGCTGAGCTCCGCCGCGCGGGCGGAATCATCCGATCCGTCGCGATGTTTTCCCACTAGACAATTCCCGGCTCGGCCGCACCATCAGGAGGACACATGGCCGTCACTGTCTCGATTCCCACCATCCTGCGCACGCACACCGGCGGCGAGAAGTCCGTCCAGGCGAACGGCAGCACCGTCGACGAGGTCATCACCGACCTGGACAACAACCACGGCGGCATCAAGGCCCGCCTGGTCAAGGACGGTTCACTGCACCGCTTCGTGAACATCTACGTCAACGACGAGGACGTCCGTTTCTCCGGTGGCCTCGAGGCTCCCGTTGCCGACGGCGACTCGCTGACCATCCTGCCGGCGGTAGCCGGCGGGGTCTGATCCGGCGGGGGAGGACGACCAGTGGCTCGCTATGACTCCCTGCTGCACGCGGTAGGGGACACCCCGCTGGTCGGACTGCCGTCCTTCTCGTCCGCCGAGCACGTACGGCTGTGGGCGAAGCTGGAGGATCGCAACCCGACCGGTTCGATCAAGGATCGCCCCGCGCTCGCCATGATCGAGGCGGCCGAAGCGGACGGGCGGCTGCGTCCCGGCTGCACGGTGCTGGAGCCGACCTCGGGCAACACCGGCATCTCGCTGGCGATGGCCGCGAAGCTCAAGGGCTACAAGCTGGTCTGCGTCATGCCGGAGAACACCTCGGAGGAGCGGCGCCAGCTGCTCACCATGTACGGCGCGCGGATCATCTCCTCGCCCGCCGCCGGTGGTTCCAACCAGGCGGTGGCGGTGGCCAAGAAACTGGCCGCCGAGAACCCCGACTGGGTGATGCTCTACCAGTACGGCAACCCGGAGAACGCCCGCGCGCACTACCGCACGACCGGGCCGGAGATCCTGCGTGACCTGCCGAGCGTCACGCACTTCGTCGCCGGGCTGGGCACGACCGGCACGCTCGTCGGCACCGGCCGGTTCCTGCGTGAGCACAAGCCGGACGTGCAGATCATCGCCGCCGAGCCGCGCTACGGCGAGCTCGTGTACGGGCTGCGCAACCTCGACGAGGGTTTCGTGCCCGAGCTGTACGACCCCTCGGTGCTGACCGGCCGCTACTCGGTCGGCAGTTTCGACGCGCTGCGGCGCACCCGCGAGCTGGTGGAGAAGGAAGGCATCTTCGCCGGCATCTCCACCGGTGGCGTCCTGCACGCCGCGCTGGCGCTGGCCGAGAAGGCGGCGGGCAGCGCGGAACCGGCCGACATCGTGCTCGTGGTGGCCGACGCGGGCTGGAAGTACCTCTCGACGGGCGCCTACGCGGGCGACCTGGAGGAGAGCGCCGAAGCCCTCGACGGCCAACTCTGGGCCTAACTGACCCGTGAGTGTTTTGGGCTGCCATGGCAACCCAAAACACTCACGGGCTCTGACGTGGGCTCGCGTAATGTCGAAGGCATGGTGACTCCCGCCCGGCCCAGGTCGGCAGCCAGGGTTCTGCCGGTGCGGCCGTTCAGCGCCGCCGCGACGATGTTGCTGTTCACCTTCGCGCTGTACGTGATCGAGGCCTACGACGTCAGCACCGGGCTGCGGCTCGACGCGGAGGACGGGATCGTCGCGGGCGACCCGGACCACCTGGTGGGCGTGCTGTGGGCGCCGCTGCTGCACGCCGGATGGCTGCACCTGTGGTCGAACACGCTGCCCTTCCTGATCTTCGGGTTCCTCGCGATGGCGGGTGGTCTCCGGCAGTTCCTGTTCGTCACCGCGGTCATCTGGGTGATCAGCGGCCTGGGGGTCTGGCTGCTGTCGCCGCAGGGCTCGGTGACGGTCGGCGCGTCCGGGGTGATCTTCGGCTGGCTGATGTTCCTGCTGTTCCGCGGTTTCTTCGCCGGCAGCGTGAAGCAGATCCTGCTGGCCGTGGTGTTGTTCTTCTTCTGGGGCGGTGTGCTGTTCGGGGTGATCCCCGGTCAGCCGGGCATCTCCTGGCAGGCGCATCTGTTCGGCGCGCTGGCCGGGATACTGTGCGCTCGGATGGTGGCTCGCGCCGACCGGCAACGGCGGCTCTCGCAGGAACCGGTGATGCCTCGGTGAAACCCTGGGTTCGTACGTCCGACAGCTTTCGCGGGCTGCCGGTGGATGCGCCGATCGGCATGTTCGACTCCGGTGTCGGCGGGCTGACCGTGGCCCGCGCGGTCATCGACCAGCTGCCGGCCGAGAAACTGATCTACGTCGGCGACACCGCGCACAGCCCGTACGGGCCGAAGTCGACCGCCGAGGTGCGGCGCCACGCCTTGGACATGGCCGACGACCTGGTCGAACGCGGCGTGAAGATGCTCGTCATCGCGTGCAACTCGGCGTCCTCGGCGTGCCTGGTCGACGCCCGCGAGCGCTACCCGGTTCCGGTCGTCGAGGTGATCCGCCCCGCGGTGCGCCGCGCGGTGGCCGCCACCCGCAACGGACGGATCGGGGTACTCGCCACCGAGGTCACCATCCGTTCCGGCGCCTACACCGACACGTTCGCCGCCGCGCGGGACGTCGAGGTGGTCCCGGTCGCCTGCCCGAGGTTCGTCGACTTCGTGGAACGCGGCATGACCAGCGGCCGGCAGGTCCTCGGGCTGGCGCAGAGCTACCTCGAACCGTTGCAGCGCGCGCAGGTCGACACGGTGATCCTGGGTTGCACGCACTACCCGCTGCTGTCCGGCGTCCTGCAGCTCGCGCTCGGTCCCGAGGTCATGCTGGTGTCCAGCGCCGAGGAGACCGCAAAGGACGTGCTGAGGGTCCTCTCCGAGCTGGACCTGCTGCGCGAGCCGCTCACGGCCGACGCGCCGCCCGTCCGGCACGAGTTCCTGGCGACCGGTGAGCCGGAGCCGTTCCGCAAGCTCGGCCGCCGTTTCCTCGGCCCCGAGATCGAGTCGGTGGCGTCCCTGCCGCTCCCGGCGCAGGCGGTATCGTCCGGCAGGTGATCCACGGGCTGGCTGTACTGCTGCTGGTGCTGACCGGTGTGCTGGCGATCTTCGGGATCGTCACCACCCTGCTGAAGCGCCCCGTCGAGCAGCCGATGGTGCGCGCGGTCGGCGTGGTCGAGGTGCTGCTGATCGTGCAGGCGGTGATCGGCGCGGCGCGCGTGTTCGGTGGGATGCGGCCGGTCGAGACGTCCACGTTCCTGATCTACCTGCTGGTCTCGGTCGGGGTCCTGCCGATCGGGCTGCAGTTCGCCCGCGCCGAACCGAGCCGCTGGGGCGGCACGGTCGTCGCCGTGGCCTCGGTCGCCGTGGGTGTCGCGGTGCTGCGGCTGCTCCTGCTGTGGGGCAACACCGGTGCCTGAGGAGACTCGACCGACCGCGACCGGTCCCGGCCGGGTCCTGATCGCTGTCTACGCGGTGTTCGCGCTCTCGGCGACCGCACGCGCGGGTGTCCAGCTGGTCACCCGCTTCCACGAGGCGCCGATCGCCTACCTGCTGTCCGCGTTCGCCGGGGTGGTGTACATCCTGGCGACCGTCGGGCTCGCGATGACCGGGCCGGGCGCCCGCCGGCTCGCGTGGATCGCGGTGTCGATCGAGCTGACCGGCGTGCTCGTCGTCGGCACGCTGAGCCTCGCCGACCGCGCGGCGTTCCCGAAGGCGACGGTGTGGTCGGACTACGGCTCCGGTTACGGCTGGGTGCCGCTGGTGTTGCCGATCATCGGGATGGTGTGGCTGTACCGAACCGGCCGACGGAACTGATTCAGCTCCTGAAATATGCCGCTTGACCCGGCCGAACAGCGTTAAAAAAGGCAAGATGTCGCCATGGAACTCACGGTGCTGGGGTGCTCGGGCAGCGGACCAGGGCCGAATTCACCGTCATCGGGTTACCTGGTCCGGATCGGCGACCGCACCCTGGCCCTGGATCTCGGCAACGGCGTCCTGGGCGCGATGCACCGTGAGCTGGACCCGTTCGACCTGGACGGGCTGTTCCTGTCGCACCTGCACCCCGACCACTGCTCGGACGTCTCGTCGCTCGTGGTCTACCGGCGCTACCACCCGGCGCCGCCGTACCCGCCCGCCAGCAGGCGGCTGCCGGTCTACGGTCCCGCCGAGACGGCGGACCGGCTGGTCGCCCAGTACGGCACCTGCGCGTACGAGCGGGACACCGAGGACCTCACCGACGTCCTGGACATCCGAAGCGTCGGCGATGGCGATCGGATCGACTTCGCCGGTGCGGTTCTGCGTACGCGCCGCGTCGTGCACCCCTGCGAGTCCTACGCGATCCGGGTCGAGTACGAGGGCCGCAGCCTGGTCTACAGCGGCGACACCGCGGCAAGCCCCGCGCTGGTCGAGCTGTCCCGGGGCGCCGACGTGATGCTGTGCGAGGCGACCTGGCCGCACACCGGGCCGAACGGCGAGTTACCCCCGCCCGGAATCCACCTGTCCGGAACCGAGGCGGGCGAACACGCGGCAGCGGCCGGAGTGGGGCGCCTGCTGATCACCCACGTGGCGGTCTGGCACGACGCGGCGATCCTCCTGGCCGAGGCGAAAGCGACGTTCAACGGCCCCGTGGAACTGGTGTCAGCGGGCGCCCACTACAAAATCTGAGCTCGCACAGAGGTTCTGCACGCCGCGCAGAGGCTCCGGCCTCTGTGTGGCGTACGGAAGGTCTGTGCGAGCTACGCGGTTACTGGCCGGTGCCCTCCCAGACCGCTAGAGCGCCCGCGTGGCCGATCCAGATCACCAGGTACGTCACCACCAGGCCCAGGATCGCCGCCAGCACCGCCACACCGACGGTCACCTTGGTCAGGACCCCGGGAGACCGGTCCGCGCGCCGGCCCAGCAGCAGCGCGGCCAGCAGCACCACGGCGTACAGGACGACGAACGGCAGCAGCTTGTCGGCGCGGCCCTCGTGGACCTCGACCAGCGGACCGCCGCCGCCCATGGCCTCCTTGAGCTGGTCACCGGTCGTCGTGGCGAGTGGCACGGCGAGCGTGCCGACCAGGGCGATCAGGAAGACCCACGGGCCCAGGGTCCGCCGCCACACGGGACGTGCCGCGACCAGCAGTGTGCCCAGCGCCGCCAGCGGAAGCAGGACCACGACCGCGTGAATGATCAGAGGGTGAGCCGGTAGGCCACCGAAGGTAATCATGGCCGTATTTCTAGTCGGTCCAACCACCGGCGGTACCGGCACGGGGGTGGTCGTAGGGTGGCCCGGTGACGCGAGGAGACGGCAGGGCGGACGATGAACTCCGCCCGGTGGAGATCGCCAGGGGGTTCCAGCGGCATCCGGCAGGGTCGGTGCTGGTGTCCTACGGACAGACCAAGGTGCTGTGCGCCGCGAGCGTGACGGCGGGCGTGCCCCGGTGGCGCAAGGGTTCCGGGCTCGGGTGGGTGACCGCCGAGTACGCGATGCTGCCGTCGGCGACGCACACCCGCAGCGACCGCGAGTCGGTCAAGGGACGGGTCGGAGGTAGGACGCACGAGATCAGCAGGCTGGTCGGCCGTTCGCTGCGTGCCTGCATCGACCTCGCCGCGATCGGTGAGAACACCATCGCGATCGACTGCGACGTGCTGCAGGCCGACGGTGGCACCCGTACCGCCGCGATCACCGGCGCCTACGTGGCGCTCGCCGATGCCATCACCTGGCTGGGCGCCGCCGGCAGGCTGAACGACCCCAAGCCGCTGTCGTGCCAGATCGTCGCGGTGAGCGTCGGCGTCGTCGACGGGCGGGTCCGGCTGGACCTGCCCTATGACGAGGACTCCCGCGCCGAGGTCGACATGAACGTGGTCGCCACCGACGTGGGCACCCTGGTCGAGGTGCAGGGCACCGCCGAGGGCGCCACGTTCCCGCGCTCCACGCTCGACTCGATGCTGGACATGGCGCTCGCCGGGTGCGCCCAGCTCGCCGAGGCACAGACCGCCGCGCTGGCCGCGCCGTACCCGTACGAGCTGCCGAGCAAGTCGGGCGGCAAATCGGGCGGCAAGGAGTGAAGCTCCTGCTCGCCACCCGCAACCCGGGCAAGCTCGCCGAGCTGCGCCGGATCGTCTCCGAGCTGGACGCCGGCATCGAGGTGCTCGGCCTTGCCGACGTCGCCGAGTACCCTGAAGCACCCGAGACCGGCGCGACCTTCGCGGAGAACGCGCTGGCCAAGGCCAGGGACGCGGTCGCGGCGACCGGGCTGGCCTCGGTCGCCGACGACTCGGGTATCGCGGTGGACGCGCTCAACGGAATGCCCGGGGTGCTGTCCGCGCGCTGGATCGGCCGCCACGGCGACGACCAGGGCAACCTCGACCTCGTGCTCGGTCAGCTGGCCGACACCCCCGACGAACGCAGAGGAGCCGCGTTCGTGTGCGCCGCCGCGCTCGTCACCCCGGACGGAACCGAGACCGTCGAGCACGGCGAATGGCGCGGCCGGCTGATCCGCGCGCCGCGCGGCACGAACGGCTTCGGCTACGACCCGATCTTCGTTCCCGAGGGCGAGCAGCGCACGTCGGCCGAGCTGTCGCCGGAGGAGAAGGACGCCGCGTCGCACCGCGGCCTAGCCTTCCGCGCGCTCGCTCCCGCGCTGCGCGCACTCGTTTCCTGAGCAGAGGGAACCGGACGGGCCCGGCGTGCGTCTGTACTCGGTAACCGGGCAGCGACATCGAACCGGTTGATGGCGTCCGGCGGGCACGAGCCGGAGGACCATCGCGTGCGGCTCGGCCCCGTGGGCGCGGGGCCGGGCCGTACGCTCGTCAGCCGGTCTCCTCCGCGATCACCTTCTGCGCGACCGCGAACGCCGAGTTCGCGGCGGGCACCCCGCAGTAGATCGCGGTCTGCATCAGCACCTCGGCGATCTCCTCCGCGCTCAGCCCGTTGCGCAGCGCGCCCCGAACGTGCGCGGCCAGCTCGCCGTGATGCCCGCCGGCCACCAGCGCGGTCAACGTGATCGCGCTGCGCATCCGCCGGTCCAGGCCGGGCCGGGTCCAGATACCGCCCCACGCGTAGCGGGTGATCATCTCCTGGAACTCGCCGGTGAACTCGTCCGCGCGCTCCAGCGCCGCGTCCACGTACTCACTGCCCAGCACCTCACGCCGTACCGCGATGCCGTCGGGGTCGAGATTCATGTTCTCCGGCCTGTCCTCGCGCTCAAAATCCCAAAGGGGCACCCTCCGGGCGCCGCCTTTGAGATTTTCGGCCTTCGGCCCCGGGCGCGCTTGTTGTCACCCTGAGAGCCGCCCCTCGGCTACGAGGGTTCTTGTTGACATTCACTACGCCGGCCTTCGCCGGAACTCCCTGCGGGAGACTTGCGGAGCCAGTTTTCACGATAGTCGCTCGTTCGGCGGAGTCGTAGCCAACACCCGATCGACGAAGGCAGGCGCGGACCCCAGATAGCCCGCGGGATCGGCGATGCCGTGCTCGGCGAGCAGCTCGGGCAGCCGTCCGGCGAAAGCGGCCTCCCGGACCGCCGCCGCTGCCCCCGTGCCCAGCTCGGCGCGCAGCACCCCGGACAGGCGCTCGGCCAGCAGCGACGGGTCGACCGCGGTGGCCGCCATCGCCTCGACGTCCGGCTGTAGGTCGGTGAGCAGCCGTCCGGTTGCCTCGGCCGCGCCACCCGCCACCCGCAGCAGGGTGCGCCACGGTTGCCACTCCGCGTGCCAGGCGCCGGAGGGACGCTCGTTCTCGGCGAGCAGACCGAGGTGCAGCGCGCTCGCCTCACCGGGCGCCTGCCGCGCGGCCGCGACGATCAACGCGGCCGTCACCGGGTTGCGTTTCTGCGGCATCGCGGACGACTCGCCGCCCGCGTCGCCCAGGACCTCACCCAGCTCGGTCTGGGCCAGCACCGTGACGTCCAGCGCGGCCTTGCCGCAGGCCCCGGCACTTAGCGCCAGCGCGGCGCCCAGCTCGGCGACCGGGGTGCGCACGGTGTGCCACGGCGACGGCCGTGCGGCGAGACCGCACTCGGCGGCGAACGCGTCCGCGACGGCGACACCGTCGGTGCCCAGCGCGGCGAGGGTGCCGGCCGCGCCGCCCAGCTGCGCGGGCAGCTCACGCCGGACCTGGCCGCACCGGCGCCCGGCGTCGGCGAGGCCGGACAGCCAGCCGGCGACCTTGACGCCGAACGTCGTGGGCACGGCGTGCTGGCTCAACGTCCGGCCCGCCATCGGCGTGCTCCGATGCTCGCGCGCCAACCGAGCCGCCGCTGTACTCGCCACGGACAGCCCGGCGAGCACGGAGGAGTCCAACACCCGCGCGCTGACGAGCATCAACGCGGTGTCGAGGACATCCTGGCTCGTCGTTCCCCGGTGAACCCATTCGGCCGAGCCCTCGCTCACCGCCGCGCGCAGCTGCTTGACCAGCGGGATCACCGGGTTGCCACCGCTGCGCGCTGCCAGCGCCAGTGCGCGGACGTCGACGGTGAGCTCCGCGCACACCTCGGTGACCTCGCGCGCCGCTGCCTCGGGCGCCAGGCCGACGGCCGCCAGCGCGCGGCTCAGCGCCGCCTCGGCGTCGAGCATCGCGCGGACCACGGCCGCGTCTCCGGTCAGCTCCTCGGCGACACTTCCGGCCCACCCGGGCGCGAGCAGTCCCTGATCGAACACGGACTCACTCTAGGAGGGTGCTGGGCAACTCCGGCGGTAGGCCCGAGTCGCGCAGGACCCTCCTAGGAGCGTTCGAGCGCGACCCGCAGACCGAGCCCGATCAGCACCACGCCGGTCACCCGTTCCAGCACGAGACCCACCCGGGGGCGGGCGAGCAGACCGGCGAGACCGCCGACCGCGAGCGAGAACAACCGCCACCACAGGACCGCGATGGCCAGGAACAGCACGGCCAGCACCGCCGACGTGGCGGTGCGCGGTTCGCCCGCCGCCACGAACTGCGGCAGCAGGGTGAGGAACAGCAGCGCGATCTTCGGGTTCAGCAGGTTCGTCAGCAGTCCCTGGCGGTAGCAGCCGCGCCTGGTGAGCTCGGCGGTCGCCGCACCCGGGCCTTGCCGGGCGGTGTCCTCGGCGGGACGGACACTCTTGCGGCTGTGCCACAGTGCGGTGATCCCGAGCCACGCCAGATAGGCCGCACCGACGAGCTTCACCACGGTGAACGCCACCGCCGACGCCGCGAGCAGCGCGGACAGCCCCACTACGGCGGCCGTCGCGTGCACGGCGATGCCGCTGCAGCACCCGAGGCCGGTGTACCAGGCGAGCCGCGAGCCGCCGCGCGCGCCGTTGCGCAGGACCAGCGCCATGTCAGGGCCCGGCGTGACGGTCAGTACCGCGACCACGAGGAGGAACGGCACCAGCAGGCTCGGCACGACGATGCTCACGGAGAACAGGCTAAGGGATATGTCGTGATATCGAATATATGTTCGAGTAGGATGAGTGCATGCCTCGCACTCCTCGATGGACCGACGAGCAGCTCACCGCCGCGGTCGCGGAGAGCACCTCGCTGGCTCAGGTGTGTCGCAAGCTCGGCCTGGTCCCGGGCCGCTACGACACCTTGCGCCGGCACATCGCGAGACTGGAGCTCGACATCTCTCACTTACCAGTGGCGTCGCCTTCGGCGCCGCCACGGCCGGGGGGACGGCGTGGGTGGAGGGTGTCAGAGCACCAGCTGGCGCAAGCAGTACGAGAGAACGTGACGGTCTCCGATGTGCTTCGCAGCCTTGGTTATGAGCCGAATGGCGGCATGCACCGGATGATCGTCAAGAAGATCAGGACTCGCGGGTTGGACACCGGTCACTTCCTTGGGCAAGGCTGGTCGCGGGGGCAGAAACGACCGCCGAAGCCAAGGATTCCGTTGGAGAAGATCCTCGTGGAGGACTCGCCTTATCAGAGTACGGGCCATCTTCGGCGCAGGCTGATCGCGGCTGGGCTGAAGCAACCCGAGTGCGAGGAGTGTGGCCTGCGAGAGTGGCGTGGCAAGCCACTCCCGCTGGCGCTTGATCACATCAACGGCAACCACTCGGACAACCGGTTGGAGAACCTGCGTATTCTGTGTCCGAACTGCCACGCGTTGACGGACACCTGGTGTGTCAGCAACCGGAAGCCGGCGTAGCCCAACTGGCAGGAGGCATGATCTTTAGGTGGTCAACAGTGCGGGTTCGAATCCCGTCGCCGGCACCAGCTAGCTAGACCTTGATGTCCTTGCGGAGCTTGGCCACGTGGCCGGTGGCGCGCACGTTGTACTGGGCCACCTCGATCTTGCCGTCCGCGTCGATGACGAACGTCGAGCGGATCACGCCGGTCACGGTCTTGCCGTACATCTGCTTCTCGCCGAACGCGCCGTACTCGGTGAGCACGGCCTTGTCCGGGTCGGACACCAGCGGGAACGTGAGGCCCTCGGCGTCGCGGAACTTGGCGAGCTTGGCCGGCTTGTCGGGGGAGATCCCGATGACGTCGATCCCGGCGCCGCCCAGCTCGGCGAGGCTGTCGCGGAAGTCGCAGGCTTGCTTGGTGCAGCCGGGCGTGCTGGCGGCCGGGTAGGCGTAGAGGATCACCCGACGGCCCCGGTAGTCGGCGAGCGATACCGGGTTGCCGTCGGCGTCGGGCAGTGTGAAGTCGGGGGCCGGGTCACCGGGCTCGAGGCGCGAGGTCATGGGCGTGACGGTACCGGCCCCGCTGGTCAGGCGGTCGGCGGCTCCGGGGTGTCCGTCCGGTTGCCGGGTGGCGGAGGGGTGGAGTTGCCGGGCGGGGGCGGCGTGGAGTTGCCCGGGGGCGGCGGCGTCGAGTTGCCGGGCGTGTCCTCGGTGCGGTTGGCGCCCGCGAGCTGGTCGACGCCCTGCTCGACGTAGCCCGCGACCTTGCCGACCTGGTCCGCGTACTTGCCGCCGGTCTTGTCGTTGACGAAGCCGACGACCTTGCCGAGTACGCCCTTGATCTGCTCCTCGTGTTGGGCGGCCTGTTCGCTCGCGCCGTCGCGGAGCTTGCCGGCGAGCGCTTTGCCTTGCTTGATGATGTCCTCGGAGTCCATTACCCAAGCGTATCGCTGTGAGCGAGTCGTCTACGGTTTCGCGCAGGAGCTGTCCCTATCAGAGGAGGACCCGTGGCGCGCGACCCGGACACCATTCAGCGTGAGATCGAGCAGGCACAGCAGGCACTGGCCGACACGGTCAACGTGCTCGCCGAGCGGGCGAACCCGAAGAAGCTGGTCGACGGCGGTAAGGCGTCCATCCAGGACAAGCTCGCCGAGCCGAAGGTCAAGTACACCCTGATCGGGGTGGGCGCGATCGTGGCGGTGCTGTTGGTCCGGAAGCTGCTGCGCTGACCTTCGGGGTATCACGTGGCTGAGGTGAGCTTTGCGGGGGCATCGCGGCTGTTCCCCGGGACGCCGCCGGTGCGCGCGGTCGACAAGCTCGACCTGCGGGTCGCCGACGGCGAGTTCCTGGTGCTGGTCGGCCCGTCCGGTTCGGGCAAGTCGACCGCGCTGCGCATGCTCGCCGGGTTGGAGGACGTCGACGAGGGGTCGGTCCTGATCGGCGGCAGGGACGTCACGACGGAGGCCCCCAAGGACCGGGACATCGCGATGGTGTTCCAGTCCTACGCGCTGTACCCGCACATGACGGTCGCCGAGAACATGGGCTTCGCGCTGAAGCTGCAGCGGTTGCCGAAGGCTCGGATCGCCGAGCGGGTCGCCGAGGCGGCGCGGCTGCTCGACCTGACGCCCTACCTTGACCGGCGGCCCCGCGCCTTGTCCGGTGGCCAGCGCCAGCGGGTGGCGATGGGGCGGGCGATCGTGCGTGAACCGTCGGTGTTCCTGATGGACGAGCCGCTGTCGAACCTGGATGCCAAGCTGCGGGTGGAGACCAGGGCGAACATCACCGCGCTGCAGTCCCGCCTCGGCACCACGACGCTCTACGTGACGCACGACCAGGTCGAGGCGATGACGATGGGGCACCGGGTCGCGGTGCTGCGGGACGGGGTGTTGCAGCAGTGCGCGACGCCCCGGGAGCTGTACGACCGGCCGGGCAACACGTTCGTGGCGGGTTTCATCGGGTCGCCCGCGATGAACCTGGTGACCGTGACGGTCGGGGACGACGGTGCCCTGCTGGCCGACGACCTGGTGGTTCCGCTGCCCAGGGGTGCCGTGAGCGGCCCGGAGGTCGTGCTGGGCGTGCGCCCCGAGGGGTTACGGCTGGTGGGCGAGGGTGGGCTGGCGATGACCGTCCAGCTCGTCGAGGAGCTGGGCGCGGATGCCTTCGTCTACGGCGAGGCGATGATCAACGGCGCCGCGAAGCGGATCGTCGTGCGCGTCTCCGACGGTGCGCTGCCGGCGTTCGGTGAGACGGTCCGGGTCGCGCTGCGCGAGCCCCACCGCGTCCACCTGTTCGACCCGGCCACCGGCGTACGCAACCCGTGAGTGCCGCGGCCACCTATAGGCGGCCGCGGCACTCACGGGTTCTAGGCGGTGGCTCCGGTCTGGGTGGCGGCGGTGGGCTCGGCGGAGCCGTTGCGGCCGATCGAGCGGGTCGCCCAGCGGGCGGGGCCGGACAGCGCGCGGCTGGCCAGGCCGTTGCTCGGCTGGCCCTGCGCCTCCGGCGACTCCGCCGCGGCCGGATCGACGGGTGTGGGCTGCCGCGCGGCGTGCGCGGCCAGGTCCCGGTCCTTCTCCCTGCGCAGCAGGTCGGCGAGCACCGCGCGGTCGTACTTGGCCTCCGCCACCTCGGCGCGCCTGCGTGCCTCGGTGTGGTCCTGGCGGGCGTCCTTGCGCGCGGACCGCAGCTTCGTGCGTCGCTTCTCGGCGGACTTGATCGCCTTCTTCAGCTCGGCGATGCGGATCAGGGCCTCGCTGAGGCTCGCCTCGTCGTCACGCTTCCGCTGCGAGGTGGCTCGCAGCTCCTCCTCCAGCGTGCTCAGCTTCGTGGCGGACTCGTCGGCCGCGCTCGTCCTGGCCAGCAGGGTCTCGCGGCGGCGGTCCAGGGTCGAGGCGGCGTTCTTACCGGACTTGGTCTTACGGGACATCGTGATTCCTCTTCGTCGGCACACCGGGTGCCCAGGGGGAGCGGCGCACCCGCGCGGTGGTCAACTATTCGTTGACCTTCCCCCTCAACCTAGCAGCCGGTGTCCGTCACTTGCGTCGCAGGTTCCTCGCCATCCCGACCAGCGCCTTTCCCGCGCCCTTCGCCGCCGCGCCCAGCAGGTTGGCCCAGTCGAAGTAGTCGCGCCACAGCACGATCCGGCCGTCGCGGACCTCGAACGTGCCGCACACCCAGAACTCCGAGCGAATCTTGCCGACCTCGATGATGTCGGTCCGCTCGGTCAGCACGGTGTTCCCGTCGCCGACGATGCGGTGGTTGATCGCCTCGAACGCGGTGCAGTACTTGCCCATCAGCGCGAGCTGCTTGGCCACCGCCTCCTTGCCCTGTGCCTTCGGCAGCGAGACGTTCTGGTAGACGATGTCCTCGGCGAGCAGCGCGAGCGCGGCGTCGATGTCGAGGCGGCCGAGCGCGTCGAGGAACGCGGTGACGAGATCCGACGCTGCGATCGAGTCCGTCGTCGCGGTGAGGTCGGTGCCGGGCTTGGTCATGACGTCCTCCGGAGTGGCTACGGGACATGGGTTTACCCGACAGTAGATTGCACGCGTGACACAAGCCAACGAGGTGATCACCAGCGCGGCCAATCCGCTGGTCAAACGCATTCGATCGTTGGCGGACCGCAAACATCGGCGCCGCGAGGGCGCGTTCGTCGTCGAGGGCGTTCAGCCGGTGTGGCGCGCGGTCGAGGCGGGCTGGACGGTCGAGACGCTGGTGGTGGCCTCGGAGCTGCTGCCCGACTCGGCCGCCGACATGGTGACGGCACAGCGTGCGCGGGGAGTGCGGGTCGCCGAGGTGAGCGCCGAGCTGGCCGGACGGCTGACCGAGCGCGACCGCTCGCCGGGGCTGTTCGCGGTGGTGCGGATCAGGACGACCGCCTCGGACTCGCTGGACGTGCCGGCGGACGGGGTGTTCGTTGCGCTGCACGACGTGGCCAACCCGGGCAACCTCGGCACGATCATCCGCACCGCGGACGCGGCCGGGGCAGCGGGTGTCCTCCTGGTCGGCGACACCGCCGACCAGTTCGCGCCCTCGGCGGTGAAGGCGAGCATGGGTTCACTGTTCGCTGTGCCCGTCGTGCGCCTGCCCGACCTGCCCACGTTCTTCGGCTGGGCGCGAGACCGTTCGGTCTCGGTGGTCGCCACCTCGGGGTATGCCGAGCGGGAGTACTGGTCGGGCGAGCAGTCGACCCCGTCGGCGATCCTGCTGGGCAGCGAGGGCGACGGGCTGCCGGACGTTGCGCTGGAAGGCGCCGACCGGGTGGTCCGGATTCCGATGGTCGGTACGGCCGAGTCGCTGAACCTCGCGGTCGCGGCCGGCCTGATGCTCTACGAGGCGCGACGGCACCGGATCGGGAGCCCGGACTCCAGGGGTACAGCCGAATGAGCTGGCTGACCTACCTGTCGATGCCGCTGTTAGCGGCGTTCATCGGATACACGACGAAGCTGGTCGCCATCGAGATGATGTTCCGGCCGATCGAGTTCGTCGGCAAACCGCCGCTGCTCGGCTGGCAGGGCATCATCCCCCGGCACGCGGGCCGGATGGGCAGCATCTCGATGAGCCTGTTGCTCGGCCGTCTGATCGACGTGAACCAGATTCTCGGCCGGCTCGACCCGAAGGCGCTCGGGGAGCACCTGCGGGAGCCGATGACGAAGGCGGTCACCGAGATCGGCACCGAGCTGATGGCGAAGTACCAACCGCAGCTGTGGGAGATGCTCCCGGAGGAAGCGCAGCGGCGGATTCTGGCGCAGATCGCCGCGCGGGCGCCGAAGGCGGTCGAGGAGCTGATCGCCGACCTGTCCCGCAACCCGGACGCCTACCTGGACGTGTGGGACATGGCGCTGCGCAACCTGATCGCCGACCGGGGCGCGCTGAACCGGCTGTTCCGCGACATCGGTGCGCCGGAGCTGAAGTTCATCGCGCGCAGCGGTCTGTACTTCGGGCTGGTGATCGGTCTGTTGCAGGCCGGCGTGTGGGCGCTGACGCACAACCCGCTGGTGATGCCGGTCTTCGGTGCGATCGTCGGGCTGACCACCGACTGGATCGCCCTGAAGATGATCTTCTTTCCGCGTGAGGAACGCCGCTACCTGGGGATTCGCTGGCAGGGCATGTTCCAGCGTCGGCGCCACGAGGTCATGGGCGACTACGCCAAGATGGTCGCCGACGAGGTGCTGACCGTGCCCGCGATGATGGACGCACTGCTGACCGGTCCGAAGTCGGACCGCTTGATCGGGCTGGTGCAGCGGCACGTGTCGGAGGTGGTGGACCGCCAGGTCGGCGTGGCGAGGCCGCTCGTCATGCTCTCCATCGGGACCCGCCGGTACCAGGAGTTCAAGGACGAGGTGGTCGCCAGGGCGATCGCCACCGCGCCGTCCACGATGGCGCCGGTCATGGCGTACGCGAAGGACGCGCTGGCGATCGAGCAGACCATCGTCGGCGCGATGCGCGCGATGACCCCGCTGGAGTTCGAGTCCGTCCTGCGCCCCGCCTTCAAGCAGGATGAGTGGAAACTGATCCTGGTGGGCGGCATCCTGGGCGCGATCGTCGGTGAGCTCCAGGTCCTCCTCCTGATCGGCCACTAGCGACCGCTGACCCGCACTGAGCTCAACTTCGCAGAGCCCCACGTCGCGTCGCAGACGCTGCGGCATCTGCGACGCAACACGACGCTCTGCGAGGTGAGAGGGTCAGGCGGCAGTCAGCCGGTAGAGGGAGATCTGTTCGGCTGACCTTGCCGCGTGCAGGGGATCCCGGGGGTCGGCCGCTCGGGAGTGCGCGGGGGTGGTGTCCGTTCGGGCGATCACCCGCAGGCCCGCCGCGTGGATCGCCAGCGTGAGCTCGTCGGCCCGGCGCAGGCCCAGCCGTTCCGCCAGATCCGACAGGACCAGCCAGCCCTCACCGGCCGGCTCGAGGTGCGCGGCGAGCCCGTGCAGGAAACCGGTCAGCATCCGGCTTCCCGGGTCGTAGACCGCGCGGTCCAGGTCGGTGCGGGCCGCGGCGGGCAGCCACGGCGGGTTGCACACGACGAGAGGGGCGCGCCCGGTCGGGAACAGGTCGGTGAGCTGCACCTCCACGCGTGCGCTGAGCCCGAGGTCGCGCATGTTGTCGGTGGCGCAGGCGACGGCCGACGCGGTGATGTCGGTGGCCACGATCCGCGCGACACCACGTGTGGCGAGCAACGCGGCGAGCACGCCGGTGCCGGTGCCGACGTCGATCGCCCGGCTGCGGCAGGGCAGCGGGGCGGCGGCGACGAGGTCGATGTACTCGTTGCGGGTGGGCGCGAACACCCCGTGACGTGGACGAATCCGGACCGGCGCGCCGTCCGGTCCGGTCCCGAGCGCGACGACCGGGACGCCGGCCGTGCGCCACTCGTGCGCGCCGATCACGCCGAGCAGCTCACGCAGCGCGATGACCGAGGGGCCGTCGAGCTCCGGGTACACCTCGGCGCAGGCCCGGGTGACGTCGGGTGCGTTCCGCAGCGGGATGACGAACCCGGGCTCGATCGGGACCAGCAGCATGCCCAGCCTGCCGGCTCGACGGGCCTGGTTGCGCCGCTGCTCGCGGAACGCCTCGGCCAGATCGGTGCCGTGCCGTCCCGGGGTGACCGGGATCCGTCTGCCGAGCGCGGTCAACAGCTGACGGGCGCCCCGATAGTCGCCGCGCCACACCATCCCGGTGCGCTGCCCGGCGAGCCGGGCCGCCCGGTCGGCCGTGAGCCGGTCGTCGGCGGCGACCAGCCGCCGAGGTGTGGTGCCGCCGGTGGCGGAAATCCAGCGAAGGGAATCGCCATGAAGAGAGAGCAAGCTGGTCATGAGACCTGTCCTGTGCGTGATGCGCGCACGTCGAAGAGCGCGCTGACCGGGTGAACTCCGATAGGTTCGACGCAGGTCAGCGCACGACGGCGGCATGCACAGGCGTTGCCATGAGACACAGACTAGCCCCCAAGCCACGCTGGTCCGCAGCGCAGCAAGGAGGGCCCGTCGAGTCGAGGGAGCTCCGGCACTGGCAGCCAGCCCGAGCGGCGGCTAGGTCGGCTGCGGGAGTCTCCGGAGGGGTTCCGGTGCTGGCAGCCTGGCTGGGCGACGGCTGAGTTGGCTCCGCGAGCCTCCGAGGGAGTTCCGGCGCTGGCGGCCTCGCTGAGCGGCGGCTAGGTTGGCTCCGCGAGTCTCCGAGGGAGTTCCGGCGCTGGCGGCCTGGCTGAGCGGCGGCTAGGTTGGCTCCGCGAGTCTCCGAGGGAGTTCCGGCGCTGGCGGCCTGGCTGAGCGGCGGCTAGGTGGGCTCCGCGAGTCTCCGAGAAAGTTCCGGCGCTGGCGGCCCGGCTGAGCGATGGCTAAGTCGGCTCCGCGAGTCTCCGAAGGAGTTCCGGCGAAGGCCGGCGCGGTGAATGTCCGCAACCAGACTCCCAACCCGAGTCGCGGCTCTCAAGGCTTACACAAGCGCGCGCCAGGGCCGAAGGCCGAAAATCCTAAAGGGGCGGGTCCGAAGGACCTGCCTGTTTAGGATTTTGAGCGCGGAACAGGCGAGAACAAGCCAGTACAGGCGAGAACAAGCCAGTACAGGCGAGAACAAGCCAGTACAGGCGAGAACAAGCCAGTACAGGCGAGAATAACGCAGTGCCGAGCCTGTCGACCTTGCTGTTCTTCGTTCTCGCCGTGTCTGTCCTGGTGGCGATTCCCGGGCCGAACCACATCTACATCGTGACCAGGGGGATCAGCCAGGGGCGCATCGCCGGGCTTGCTTCGGCGGCGGGGGTCGAGACGGGCACGCTGGTGTACTCCGTCGCCGCCGCCGGTGGGCTGGCCGCGCTGATTGCGTCCTCGGCGCTCGCCTACGACGCGGTGCGCTACCTCGGCGCCGCCTACCTGATCTTCCTGGGGTTGCGCGCGCTGCTGCGCTACACGCCGCCGAGTGCTCCCGGCGCGGTCGCGGCGGTGCCGCTGCGCCGGGTCTATCTCGAAGGCGTGCTGGTCAACGTCCTCAACCCCAAGGTGGCGTTGTTCTTCGTGGCGTTCCTGCCGCAGTTCGTGGAACCGGCCCGAGGTCCGGTGGCGCTCCAGGTCGTCGTGCTGGGCCTGATCATGGCGACGGTCGGGATGGTGAGCGACGTCGCCTACGCGCTGACGGCGGGCACACTGGGCGACCGGATGCGCAGCCGTCCGTCGTTGGCGCGCGGTCAGCGCTGGGTCACCGGCATCACGTATCTGGCGCTGGGGATCCTCGCCGCGCTCACCGGTCGCCCTGCCCGAACCTGAGCTCGACGGGCTACTGTTGAGAACAGACGTTCTCGGGTGGTGGACTCATGGATCAAGGCGTGGCACAGACTCAGCTGCTCGACGCGGCCGAGGAGCTCTTCTACGGGCGCGGCATCCAGTCGGTCGGGATGGACGACATCCGGTCGGCGTCGGGCCTGTCGCTCAAGCGGGTCTACCAGCTCTTCCCGGCCAAGGACCAGCTGGTGGTGGCCTATCTCGACCGCCGGGACATTCGGTGGCGGGGGCGGCTCACCGACCATGTGCTCGCGTCGGGCACGGACCCTCGGCAACGGATCCTGGCCGTGTTCGACTGGCTCGGGCAGTGGTTCGCCGAGCCGGACTTCCGGGGCTGCGCCTGGATCAACTGCTACGGGGAGCTGGGCGCGGTGTCCGAACAGGTCGCCGAGCTGGCCAGGACGCACAAGAGCGCGTTCCGCGGCTACCTGGGCACCCTGGTGGCCGACGCCGGTCTGCCCGAGGACACCGCCGAGCACCTGTACCTGCTGGCAGAGGGCGCGATGGTGACCGCGGGCATCTTCGGCACCCCGGCCTCGGCCGACCACGCACGCACCGCGGCCGCGGCCCTGCTCTCGGCCCACCCATGACACGAATGTGGCTTTAGGGACGTTCAACGTCCCTAAAGCCACATTCGTGCCGTGCGGTCAGAGCATGGTGTTGAGCGCGGGGGCCACCTGGCGGTGGTTGCTGATCGGGGCCAGCCTGCCCCGGCCCGCTCGGGCCAGTTGCGCGGCCAGGTCGGCGTCGTGTTCACCGTCCGTTTCGAGCAGCACGTGCAGCTCGGGGAACCGGGCCGCCACCGGTCGTGGGTCGGGTCCCGCGTTGTGCACCGAGTCGGACAGCAGGATCGCGCCGCGCCGCCGTGCCCTGGCCAGACCGAGCTGCGCCAGCCCGGTGGACAGCGCGAAGTGCACGTTCGTCAGTCCCTTCGCCGGGATGCTGAGCAGGTCGTCGAGCAACCCGACTCCGGTGGGGGCGGGCCCCATCGGCCGCACGATCGCCGCGTCCTTCCAGAACGCGACGACCGCCAGCTCGGCGGCGCCGCCACTCGCCAGCTCCCCGGCCACCGCGCCGACCGTGGCCGCCGCGATCTTGGTCTTCTCGCCGCGCATCGACCCGGACACGTCGATGATCAGGACGATCGCGCGCGGCACCTGCACCCGCTCACGCACCACGATGTCGGTGTCCTCGGGCAGCGGCCGCTCGGTGAGCACCTCCAGCGTGCGGTCCAGGTCGATGTCGTCGGAGTTGTACCGGTACGGCACGCTCGCCAGCCGCCCGCTGCCACCGCTGGTCGTCGCGCGGTCGCGGCCCCGGTGGGTGGCGCTCAGCCGGGATGCGATGCGCCTGGCCAGCGCACGCACGTCCGCGCCGAGCACACCGTCCTCCCGTACGTCGGCCAGCGTGCGCCGCTCACCCGCTTCGGTCGTCGCGACCCAGCCCTGCGCGGGCGGAGCCGTGCCCTCGCCGGTGCCCCGGTCGGGCCCCGAGCTCTCCGCGACGACACCGCCCTTGCCGGGGCGGAACGTCAGCGGCGTGGTGTCCAGCTGCTTCGGTTTACGACGCAGCGGGGTGCGCGGCGCGCGGCCGGTGTCGGTCAGTCAAGTCGGCTCCGGCACCCGGACCGCGTTCGTCCCGGGCGCCGCGCGCGCCGGCTCCAGCACGAAGTGCGACTCCCACAGCTCCCGGATGATCTGCTCGGGACCGACCTCGGCGATCTCGTCGACGATGATCCGCCCGGACAGCGCCAGCAGCGCCGCGTCCAGCACGATTCCCCGGTAGCCGTCGGTGCTGGTGACGTCGGTCGTGTGCTGCCGGATCTCGGTCAACGGGCCCGCCACGGACACCAGGTCGATCGCGCCGCGCACGCTCGACCCGTGCCGCACGTCGGGGCGCGAGCGGGTGGCCCTGGTGAGCGCGACCGCGTCGGCTACCAGTGCCTCGTGCAGGCATCCGGTGCGCAGCCGCACGATCTCCCGGTCCTCCTCCGCCGACTGGTAGCCGACGGCGAGCCGGCACATTCGGTCGTAGACGCTCGTGCTGATGCGCGTGGTGCCGATGTTGTCGAACGGGTTCATCGATGCGACCAGCCGGAAGCTCGCGGCCGCCGAGATGCGTCCCACCCGGGGCACGTTGACCTCGCGTTCGGCCATCGCGGTCAGCAGCGTGTTGAGCGTGTCCTCCGGTGCGCGGTTGAACTCCTCGACGTACAGGAACCCGCCCTCGCGCATGGCCGCGACCAGCGGTCCGGGCACGAAGTTGTCCGCGTGATAGTCCTCGCGCAGCACCCGCGCCGGGTTGTGGTGCCCGACGAGCTTGGCCGGGGTCAGCTCCGCGTTGCCCTCGACGAAGTGCAGCGGGATGCCCCAGCTCGCGGTGATCGCGCGCAGGATCGTGGACTTGGACGTGCCGGGCGGGCCCTCCAGCAGGAGGTCCCGCCCGGCCACGACGGCGGCCAGGATCAGGTCGAGCTCGTGGTCGCGCCCGACGACGGTCCTGGCGAGCTCGGCCCGCCTGGCCGCGAGGTTCAGATCCGACATCCGGCGATCAGACGTTCGGGTACTTGTAGGGCATGGTGCCGCCCGCCTCGATCGGCAGCTGCACACCTGTGACATAACGCCCCTCGTCGGAGGCGAGGAACAGCACCGCGTTGCTGATGTCGACCGACTCGACCCACGGGATGGGCAGCGCGTTCATCGCCTTCATCAGCTCTCGCGCCTGCTCCTTCGACGGGTTCTGCACCTGCGGGACGAACAGCGACCGCACCGCCGGGTTGTCGATCATCGGGGTGTCGACGGTCGTCGGGTGCACCGTGTTGACCCGGATGCGGTGCTGCGCGAGCTCGACGGCGAGGACCTTCATCAGGCCGACGACACCGTGCTTGGCGGCGGTGTAGTGCGCGAGGTTGCCGAACGCGACCAGACCGGCGGTCGAGCTGGTGAGCACGATCGACCCGCCGGTGCCCTGCTCGATCATCTGGGGGATGACGGCCTTGGTCGTCTTCCAGACGCCGGTGAGGTTGACGTCGAGCATCTCCTGCCAGACCTCGTCGGTGATCTCCCAGGACGGGGCGAAGCTCGCGATGCCCGCGTTGGCGCACACGATGTCGATGTGGCCGAACTCCGCGACCGCCTCGTCGACGACCGCTTTCAGCGCCGCCGAGTCACGGACGTCTGCCTGGCGGGCGATGATACGCCGGTCCAGGTCCTCGACCATCCGGGTCGTCGTGGCCAGGTCGTCGCTCGTGGCGCCCGGGTAGGGCACCGTGTCGAGGTCGGAGCAGATGTCGATCGCGACGATCTCCGCGCCCTCCTCGGCCAGCCGTAGTGCGTGTGAGCGTCCCTGCCCGCGTGCCGCTCCGGTGATCAGGGCGACTTTGCCCTCGACCCGTCCCATGCGTGCTCCCTCGTGTCGACTACACCGTGCCGGATTGATGATCCCGGTCACATGACACTAAAGATTCGTGTCGCGGCGACGATGTCGCAATTCGAGGTTGTGCGCGACGCACAAGAACGATCAGGCTTCGGCGGGGAGGTAGCCCTCGCGGGCGAGCTTGGGTAGCAGGCCGCCCGCGTCGAGGATGTCCACCACGAACTCGGGGAGCGGCTCGACCGTCACCCGGGTGCCCGACGCACGGTTCTCGCACCAGCCCTCGGTGAGGTGCAGCCGGGCGGTGTCGCCGTCGGCGAACAGCTCGGTCGCATCGGGGACGGTCAGCGCGGGTAGGCCGTAGTTGATGCAGTTGCGCAGGAACAGCGAGTTGAACTCCTCCGCGATCAGCGCCCGCACCCCGAGCTGGCGGAACAGCGCGGCGACCGGACGCGACGAGCCCAGCCCGAAGTTGCGGCCCGCGACCACCATGTCGCCCGGTTCGACCTCGTCGGTCCATCCGGGGCGCAGCTCGTAGAACACGTGCCTCGCCGCCTCCTCGAGGGGCAGCTTCATGGCGAAACCGGGGTACATCGCATCGGTCGTCACCGAGTCGCCGACGACCCACACCCGGCCTTCCAGCTGCTCGTCCATCAGCGCTGCTCCGTTCGCGGGTCGACGATGTGACCGGCCAGCGCGGACGCCGCGACGGTGGCCGGGGAGGCCATGTAGATGTCGGCGTCCGGGCTGCCCATGCGGCCCCGGAAGTTGCGGGTGCTCGCGGTCAGGCACACCTCGCCCGCGCCGACCACTCCCAGGTGGTAGCCGAAGCACGCGCCGCACGTCGAGTTGGTGATGACCGCGCCCGCGTCCGCGAGGGTCTCCAGGTAGCCGGCGCGCAGCGCGTCGCGGTACACCTGCTGCGACGCCGGGGTGATCAGCAGCCGGACGCCCGGCGCGACCTGCCGGCCGCGCACCATGTCGGCGGCGATCCGCAGGTCCTCCAGCTGTCCGTTCGCGCAGGAGCCGATGAAGCACTGGTCGACCGCGCGGTGCTCCAGCTCGCCGACCGGGACCGAGTTGTTGCTGACCGTGCCCGGCCGGGCGACGTAGGGTTCCAGCGCGGACAGGTCGATCTCGCGCACGTCCGCGTAGGAGGCGTCCGGGTCGGCGTCGGCCGGGGTGTACGGCCGGTCGGTGTGCTCGTCGAGCCAGGCACGCAGGACGTCGTCGACCCCGAACGTGGAGAAGTCGGCGGACACCTCGGCGCCCTGGGTGGCGATCGTGCGCCGGTCGTTCATCGGCACCGACGCCAGGCCGGGGCCACCGAACTCCAGGTTGTGGTTGGTCGCGTCCCCGTAGCGTCCGGCGAGGTGCAGGAAGATGTCCTTGCCGCTCACCACGTCGGGTTTCTCGCCGACCAGCTCGTAGCGGATCGTCGGTGCCACGGTGAACCACGTCTTGCCGGTGCACAGGATCGAGAACACCTCGGCGGGCCCGAGGCCGCGTGCCGCGGTGTTGTAGGCGCCGCCCGCACACGTGTGCGAGTCGGTGCACGCCAGGATCTCGCCGGGGCGGGCGAGTCCGTTCTCGGCGATGACCTGGTGGCAGATGCCGTGCCGGCCCACGTCGTAGAACCGGCTGATGCCGAAGTCGCCGGCGAACCGCCGTGCCCTCGGTCCGCCCTCGGCGTCCTGGACGGTCGGCGCCGGCACCGCGTGGTCCATGACGACCGCGACCTTGTCCGGGTCGTGGATCCGCAGCGGCTGGACCCAGGCGGTGGCGAACTGAAGATCGATCATGACGGTCATGTCGACGTCACACACGACGGTCTGGCCGACACGCACCTCGTCGAGCCCGGCCGACCGCGCCAGGATCTTCTCGATCATGGTCATGCTCATGTCCGTGCTCCGAGGTGGCGCTCGCCGATCTCGGCCCATTCACGCAGTCCGACCAGTTCGAAGAACTCCCGGGGACCGCTCGGCCGCAGCGGCGCGGGATCGATGCCGCGCATCCCGGCCAGCGTGTCGATCATCGCGCCGGTCGCCGGGCCCAGCGTCGCGAACGGGTGGATCGCGACCCGGTAGCCCAGCTCGGCGAGCCGTTCGGCGGGCAGGTTCGGCGTGAGCCCGCCGGTGACCAGGTTGACCAGCAGCGGAGCGGACACCTCGCGGGCGATCCGGACCAGCTCGTCCTCGCTCCTCGGCGCCTCGACGAAGATCAGGTCGGCGCCGGCCTCGGCGTACCGGTTGGCCCGTTCGATCGCGGCGTCCAGGCCGAGCGGTCCCCGCGCGTCGGTCCGCGCGATGATCACCAGATCCGGGTCGACGCGCGCGTCCAGGGCCGCGCCCAGCACGGCGAGGAAGTCCTCGACGCTGACCAGCTCCTTGTCCGGCAGGTGACCGCAGCGCTTGGGGAACGCCTGGTCCTCCAGGTGCAGCCCGGCCACCCCGGCTCGCTCGTACTCACGCACCGTGCGCACGACGTTGAGCGGCGCCCCGTAGCCGGTGTCCGCGTCGGCGATGAGCGGGACGTCGCCCAGCACGCCGGCGACCATGCGGACGCGCTCGACCATCTCGGTCTGGCTGACCAGCCCGATGTCCGGCAGCCCGAACGCGGCCGCGGCCACCCCGGCCCCGGTCAGGTAGGCGGCCGCGAAGCCGGTACGGGCGACCAGCGAGGCGGACACCCCGTCGAACACTCCGGGCGCGGTGATCAGTTCCTCTCCGGCGAGCAGCTCGCGGAATCGTCGTCGGGTCATGTCGGGCCTCCGGCCAGTTGGGTACAGGTGGCGAGCAACGGTTCGGCGAATGTGCGCAGGTGGTGTTCGGTGCAGCGGGTGGCCGGGCCGGAGACGGCGACCGAGAGCTGTCTGTTGGGCACCGGGGCGGCGATGCCGTGCACGCCGGGGTGGTTGTCGCCGAAGGACAGCGTGTAGCCGGCTTCGCGCAGGGCGGCCAGCTCGGTCCGCAGCGACTCGGGGTCCTCGGCGGTTCTGGTGATCGGCTCCGCCTCGGCCCGGTCCAGAGCGGCGAGGATCGCTCGGCCGCTGCAGCCGCGGCCGAGCCAGGTCGACTCGCCGACGGTCGCCGCGCGCCGGAGCTGTTCGCTGCTCTCCACGCCAAGGACCAGCACCGCGCGGTCGCCGCTGCGCACATGCAGGGTCACCGTCTCACCGGTGACCGCGGCCAGTACCTGGAGCGCGGGGCGGGCCGCCGCGTACACGTCCACGTCGGACAGGACCGACGCGGCGAGCCCGACCAGCCGGGGGCCCGCGCGGTACCCGCCCGAGCCGGCCCGGTCGAGGTACCGCTCGTCCTGCAGGACCCTGGCCAGCCGGTAACAGGTGCTCTTCGACAGCTCCACGGCCCCGGCGAGGTCGGCCAGTGCGAGCGGGGCGTCCGCCGCGACGACCGCCTCGACGACCCGCAGCGCGCGGCGCGCGGTCTCGGCGCCCTCGGTCCTCGCGGGTGCCTTCTCAGCGACAGCCATCTGGTTTCACAATATGAAGTGCTGATCTCATAGTGAGAAACTCTAGAAAGGGAATGCGTTGTTCGTCAAGCGGAGGGTGCGACTGCTCCGACCGGCCGAGGCTGGGTGCGACCGAACCGCCGAGCACTTCCATGATCACGACGAGCGGTAGGTTCAGTGGTCACTCACCGTCGGTGAACGGCAACTAGCCCGGATGGGCGGTCGCGTTGAGCGGTTGAATGGCTATTGGCTTACCCGGCTACGGTCAGTAGAACTAGCGGTCTCTGTTCACCCTTGGGAGGGACCACGATCGTGTCAGACATCGCAGCGCAGCGCGGTGCTCCAGCTGTTCCCGCCGTGATCACCGTGGCCGAGCTTCTCGGCAGGCGTCCCCGCTCGACGCATTCCCCGGGGCAACGCACCGCGGTCTCGGTGAGCACCCTGCTCCGGCGAGAAGGCCACGCGCCGCGCATCGTGGACGGCCATGTACGAGGGAAGCTGGACCTCGATTTCCGCGTGTTGTCCAGTACTCCTCGCCGAAGACTCGTCAGCACGGCCGGCGCACTGGTGGCGGCGGGTTCGCTCGCCGCGACCAGCATCCTGTTCGGTCCGGACGCCTCCGGCCCGGACGGAACGAGTGCGATCGCGGGCGGCAGACCCGGGTTCGGCCTCGGGGAGTACGGCCTGCGACATCCCGGCGGTCCGCTGGGCGGGCCGACCGCGCTCGGTGAGAACCCCAGCGTGGCGCTGCCGTACACCCCGACGGCGTTCGGTGCGCCCTCCGCGCCGGAGTCCGGCGCGATTCCCCCGGCACTGGCCGCGGTCGGTCACGGCGGCGCCACACCGCCAGGGACCTCGTTGCCACCCGGCGGCCCGCCGATCGTGACACCGCCCGGCGGCGGAACCACCCCACCCGCTGGCGGTACCCCGGGTGGTGGCACCCCAGGTGGGGGCACCCCGGGCGGCGGCACGCCGGGTGGTGGCACTCCCGGCGGCGGGACCCCTGGCGGCGGGAACCCCGGAGGCGGCTCCACCCCGGCGGGCGGAGTGGTCGGCGGCGCCGCCGACGGGCTGGTCGGTGGCGCGGGCGGTGCCGTCGGCGGGCTGGTCTCCGGTGTGGGTGGAAGCCTGGGCGCGCTCGGGCAGCCGGTCGAGGCACTGGGGGGTGTCGTCACCGACACGACCAAGGTGCTCGGCAAGACGCTGGACACCACCGTCGGCGCGGTCGGCGGCGTCGCTCAGACGACCGTGCACACGGTGAGCGGCGTGGTCGACGGCGTCGGCGGCGCCCTCGGTGACACGGTCTCCGGTGTCGGACGCGCGGTGCCGTTGCCGGTCGTCGGGCCGGTGGTCGAAGGACTCGGCGCCACGGTCTCGAAGACCACCGAAGGCCTCGCGGGAACGGTGGACGGCCTGGTCGGCGGCCTCGCGGGCGGGCTGCTCGGCGGGGCGAAGAAGACCGCGGCGGCGGCAACCGAGACCGCCCGGTCCTCGGTCGAGTCGGCCACCGGTTCGTCCGGGTCGTCGACGGCGGGCAGCACGAAGAGCGCCGGTTCGTCCGCGACGGTCCTCACCGCCGCGAGCGCACCGGCGGCCGACACCCAGGAGACAGCCACGAGCGAGTCGGCCACCAAGAGTGCGTCGACCAGCGAGAACAAGACGGGCCAGAACCAGACGGGCCAGAACAAGACGGGCCAGAACGAGACGGGCCAGAACAAGACGGGCCAGAACGAGACGGGTGACAACAGGACGGGCGCCGTCACGAGTGACTCCACCTCGCGTGCCTCGGGTGAGCGGAGCTCGGACAGTGCTCGTTCGTCGAGGACCGGCTCCGACAGCGGCGGGTCCGGCTCCGCGAAGTCCGGCTCCACCAAGTCTGAGCGGACCAGCGGCGACAGGTCCGAGAGGTCCAGCGGCAGGTCCGGCGGCGACCGGTCCGACCGGGGCGGTTCGGACAGCGGCCGCTCGGAGCGCTCCAGCTCGTCGAGCAGGTCCTCGAGCTCGTCGGACCACGGTTCCTCGAAGTCCGGCGGCTCGTCCTCGCACTCCGGATCCCATTCCGGCGGCGGATCGGGCGGCCACTCCGGCTCGGGCGGTGGTGGCAAGCACTGACCGGAAGCGCACGGCCAGCACCCTCGGCGGTCCCCCGACGCCGGGGGTGCTGTGTGTGAGCCTCGGTTCGGCGCCGCGCCCTCGACCGGTTCGCTCTCTACTATCGAATTGCGGGACCAGGGCGGACGATGAGGCTAGGGAAGGTAGGGCGCGGTGCCAGTAGCAGGCTCGGGAGGACAGGACCTGGTGATCCGAGGTCGCCGGCTGGTTCGGGATCGGGCGCTGATCATGGCGATCGTGAACCGGACGCCGGACTCGTTCTACGACCGGGGCTCGACGTTCGCTGACGAGCCCGCGAAGGCAGCGATCAGCAAGGCGGTCGCCGAGGGCGCCGACATGATCGACATCGGAGGCGTGGCCGCGAGCCCCGGCGACGACGTGACGGTCGAGGAGGAGATCCGGCGGGTCGTACCGACCGTCGAGTGGATTCGGGAGAACCATCCGGACGTCGTGATCAGCATCGACACCTGGCGGCACGAGGTCGGTGCCGCGGCGTGCGCCGCCGGGGCCGGGCTGCTCAACGACGCGTGGAACGCGGCGGACCCGGAGCTGATCGACGTGGCGGCCGAGTTCGGCGCCGGCTATGTGTGCGTCCACACCGGCGGCCGTGAGCCGAGGTCGGAGCCGGTGCGCCCGGAGTACGTCGATGTGGCGAAGACCGTGCTCGAGGAGACCCTGCGCCTGGCCGACCTCGCCGAGTCCAAGGGGGTGCCGCGCGATGCCATCCTGATCGACGCGACCGGGTTCGGCAAGAACACCCTCGATCATCTGGAGCTGCTGCGCCACATCCCGGAGTTCGTCGAGACGGGCTGGCCGGTGCTGATGGCGCTGTCGAACAAGACGTTCGTGGGGGAGACCCTCGGGGTGGGCCTGGAGGACCGGCTGGCCGGGACACTGGCCGCGACCACCGTCGCCGCGCACGCGGGCGCGCAGGTCTTCCGGGTCCACGAGGTCGAACCGACCCGGCACACGCTGGAGATGGTCGCCAGCATCGCGGGCACCCGCCCGCCGGCACGGGCGCAGGAGTGGATTTCCTGATGCGTCGAATCTGGCCGCCCGAGGAGGTCACCGACCTCGACGAGCAGGCACTGGAGACGCTGTACCGCTATCCGTCGCCGAACTGGCTGGTCGTGAACTTCGTGGCCAGCGTCGACGGCGCGGTGTCGGTGAACGGCAGGGCGGGCAGCCTGTCGGACGAGCCGGACCGGCGAGTGCTGAAGCTGGGCAGCGACCTCGCCGACGTGCTGCTGGTCGGCGCCACGACCGCGATGGTCGAGGAGTTCCGCGGCTACCACCCGGACGACGAGACGCGGGCGCGCCGCAATGCGCACGGGCTCGCGCCGGTGCCGCCGACCGCGGTCGTCACCACCGGGCGCAGCCTGCCCTCGGACGCACCGGTCATCACCGAGGCCGAGGTGCCGAGCTTCGTGATCACCCCGTCCTCGACGCCCGAGAAGCAGCGTGCGGCGTGGGCCGAGGCCGGTGCGACGGTCCTGACGTGTGGCACGGACACGGTGGACCTCGCCGAGGCCGTGCGCGAGCTGGCCGGCAGGGGCCTGGGACGGATCGACTCGGAGGGCGGGCCGCACCTGTTCGGCGCGCTGCTGGCCCAGGGGCTCGTCGATGAACTGAGAGTGACCGCCTCGCCGGTGCTGGTCTCCGGGGCGGCCGGGCGCATCGTGGCCGGGGTGGAGATCGAACCGGCCTCGCTGGAGCTGGCATCGGTGGTCGCCGAGAACGACACCCTGCTGATGCGCTACCTCGTCCGGCATCTAGGAGCGCACTGAACAACTCGGGCCTACCGCGCGGCGCCCAGGCGGCGTCCTCGCCGCGTTGCGAGGCAGGGCCGATACAACAGCGGTATCGGCCCTGCCTCGCGCCTTGCGATGACGTCACCTGGCCGCCGCGCGCTACGGCCGGAGTTGTTCAGCACACTCCCAGCGCGAGTCGGGCGTCGCCGCGGATGGATCGCGGCGACGCCCGAGAGTTCGCATCATCGGGCTGCCAAGCGTGCACATAGCGCCGTGCTGGGTGGACTCGGCGGCAGGGACCGGTTGTCGGCCGCTGGCGCAGTCCCACGGCGTACTGCCTAGTCGCGGCGTGCTCCGCGCGGGGTGCCCGTGCCCGAACTCGGGGAGCTCCGGCTGGGAGAGCGAGCCTTCTCTTCTGACTCGACCTTGGCCTTCCGGTGTTCCCGTGCTTCCAGTTCTACTCCTGCCCGGCCGCCGCGACAAGACCGTTCGTCTACCAGTGCAAACTCACCCGGCGAGTCGCGCACTTTCGGCTTAAACGGCACGTCCGGGTGATTCCGCTGAGTAACCGATGTGCTCGGTGGGGTGCGTGTGGTGACATCAGTTGCCACAAGAACCACACCGTTTCCCGGTGTTAGTGAGAAGGGCTGTACTCATGTCACTCCCCGTGCGCGCACTCTCGGTTGCCGCCGCTGCCGCGGCCGTCGCGGCTCTGGCCGTCACCGGCCTCGCGCTGCCCACCTCGTCCGCCACGGTGCTGCCGACGGCGAACACCACGGTGCTCGCGGGTGGTTGCCACTGCCACGACAACGACCGTGATTGGGACGGCGACCACAACCGCCGTGACCACAACCGCTACGACCACAACGACAGTGGCGATGTCGGCCTGATCGTCCTGCACGACATCCTCTGACCCCGGGAAACTCCTCCAGCGACAAGGCCGCCCCGCCCGGAGCACTCCGGGCGGGGCGGTGTCGTGTCTTGGGCGGTCGTGCCCGAGTGGCTCAGTCGGACGTGTACGAGTAGCCGCCGGGCAGATCCACCGACTTCTTCTTCGTGCGGCTGTTCCAGCTGACGCCGAACAGCTTCACCGTCCAGGACACCGTCTTGCCGTTCCCCGAGCGCGAGACGTTGCGCCAGATCGGCAGCGGTCCGAGCTTCGTGCGACCCCGGTATTTGAGACCCACAGGTCCTCCCCACATCGTGTCGTGAGGTCGGGTACCCGGGATTCGCCGAGCGTAATCCGCGTCGGGTCAGGCTCGCTCGAGCTCGGTGAGGGCGTCGGCGAGATGGTCCGCGAGAGACTTCAGGTTCGGGACCGCGCGAGGACATCCGGTCAGACCGAACGACAACCGGCCCGCGTAGGAGACGAGCGTGATGTTGAGTGCCTGCCCGTCGGTCACCACGGAGACGGGGTAGGCGTCGGTCAGCTCGGCGCCGTTCAGGTAGAGCGTCGTCGAGAGCGCCGGGATGTTCGAGATGACCAGGTTGAACGGCGGCCGGGGCGGCAACGGAACGCCGGGTAGTGCGTTCAGCGCGGCGCCGCTCAGGACCGTTGCGCTGACCGCGGCCGCGCTCACCGGATCCAGGCGGGACAGGAACCTCTTGGTCCGCCGCATCGAGTCGCTGATGTCGTGCAGGCGTCTCGGGCCCGAGCTGTGGTCGGTCCGGAGGTTGCACAGCGCGGCCGCCCAGGAGTTACCTTCGCGGGCCTTGTCCCTCGGGTCGGTCGAGGTGAGCGACACCGGGACCATCGCGATCAGCGGGGCGGCGGGCAGGGCGTCCTGCGCGAGCAGATAGGACCGCAGCGCGCCGCCGCACAGGGCGAGCGCGACATCGTTGAGCGTCGTGTCGGTCCGCTTGGCGATCGCGCGGAGCCTCGCCACCGGCCACGAACGACCGGTGGCCGTGCGTGCCGTGCCGACCCGTTCGTTCAAGATCGTGTGCGGAGCGCTGTACGGCAGGGGTGCACCCGCGCCCCGGACCGAGTCGACCGCGTTCTCGGCGAGCGCACCGGCGGTCCCGGCGATCTGGCCCGCGACGGTCACACTCTCGCGCAGCGTCGAGAGAATGCCCGGCCGGTCCGCGCGGGCCCGGCGGGTGCCTGACTGGGTGGGACGCATCCACGGGGCGGTCCCGGTACGTGCCGTCGGGTCGGGGGAGAGCCCACCCAGGACGTGCCGGCCCATGTTGACGCCGTCGAACGACGCGTGATGCATCTTCGTGCAGAGCGCGAACCGGCCACCCTTCAGACCCTCGACCAGGTGCGCCTGCCACAGCGGCCGGTCGCGCGGCAGCGGCGACGAGTGGAAGTCCGCAACGTGCTCCCACAGCTGCTCGACGTCACCGCCGTCCAACTCGACGCGACTGACGTGCTTCGTGAGGTCGATGTCGTCGTCGATGGCCCACGCGTACTGGCCGCCGGTGCCTGGCGAGCGATAGGGGCGGCGGCGGAACGCCTGTTTGAGGGTCGTCTGGTCGGTCATCGACCGGTGGAGGTCGTCGATCAGGTTCCTCGGTGGTTCCTTCGGCGGTTGGAAGACCTGGAGGGCTACTACGTGTGCGGGGCTTCGGGGTGTCTCGGCCCATAGGTAGAGCGAGTCGGCGATGGGGACTAGGCCCATGACGTGGCTCCCAGATCGTGGGGTTCCGGCGTCTCCATACCATAATCTCGGTTATGTTTTGGAGGGCGATTTTGTGGCGCGGTTCATTTCCCGCTGGCTTCGTGTGGGGTGCATCCTCGCTGGCTTCGTTTGGGGGTCATCCCCGCTGGCCGTTGAGTGTCTTAGCGCGGCCGGGCGCTATCAATCCCGCTTCGCGCCTCGACGGTCGTCTCGTGGTGCAGTCGCAGCGGGGTCGAGGTTTCAGGATTGACAGCGCCCGGCCGCGCTAAGTGCGGGCCAGGATCGCGGGGATGGGGGTGGTGTGCGCGGATGCTGGGGGTTGCGGGGGTGCTGGGGATTGCGGGGGGCTTGTTTCTTTTCGTACAAGGTCTGTTTTCTTGTGTGAATTGTCGGTGTTATCTGGGATAATGGTGGTATGTCCGAAGTCTTGGTGCGTGAGTTGCGTGCGGAAGCTGTCTCGGTGATGGCTCGGCTTCGTGATGCGGAAAAGGTTTTGTCTGATCAGGTGTTGATTGAGTCGATTCAGTTTCATGATCGGTTGCAGCGGCAGTCGAGGCAGGATGTGTTGCGGTCTATTTCTCGCCTGGATTCTGAGGGTGGGTTCGTCGAGCGTGGGGTGCGGGCGAAGTCGGCGGTGGCGGATTTGTTGGGGGTGAGGCCGTCGGAGGCGCATCGGTTGGTGCGGTTGGCGCGTCACGCGTTCCCGACCGTCACCTTGACCGGTGAGCCTGTCGCCGCTCGCCTGTCCGCGACCGCGGCGGCGTTGGACTCGCATGTCATCGACCAAGCACACGGCCTTGTGATCGACATCGCGTTGAGGTCCAGTGCCGCGCGTCGTCTCGATCCTGGTATCTGGGGTGGCGCTGAAACCATCCTCGTGGAGTGGGCGCAGGCCTACACGCCGGCGCAGCTTGCGGTGGAGGCGCGGCGGCTGGTCAACGGTCTCGATCATGACGGCGCCCGGCCCGGTGATGATGATTCGGGGGTGGATGGGCTGGTCAACGACCTGTCGTTCACTCGTCACAAGCACGGTGGTGGTTTTTTCAAGGGTCGGTTGGATGCGTTGTCGTTCGAGGTGTTCCGCCGGGCGCTCGAAGCCCGGTTGCTGCCGGAGAAGGACGAGAACAAGTCACTGGCCGAACGTCAGGGTGATGCTCTGGCTCAGCTGTGCGTGTATGTCTTGGATGAGGGGTGTCTGCCGAGGCGTGGTGGGGAACGCCCGCACGTGACGATCATCCTCACCGAGAAGGAGCTACGCGCGCAGCATCGTGGTGTGGTTCTGGAGTACGGCGGGCAGCTGTCCGCCGCGCAGACCCGCATGCTGTTGTGTGACGCGAAGATTCTGCCGGTGGTGCTCGGCGGCCAGAGCCAGATCCTGGATGTG
Organism: Actinospineispora spinosispora DSM 44797; assembly: GCF_000429025.1. Classification (GTDB taxonomy): domain Bacteria; phylum Actinomycetota; class Actinomycetes; order Mycobacteriales; family Pseudonocardiaceae; genus Pseudonocardia; species Pseudonocardia spinosispora. The sequence continues at coordinate 228,666 of NZ_KE386835.1, read as the reverse complement.
GGTCGGGAGAAACGAACCGCGACCCCGGCCCAGCGCAGAGCGGTCGCCGCCCGCGACCGCGGTTGCGCACACCCAGGGTGCGACGAGCCGCCGTATCGCTGCGAAATCCATCATGTGACGCCCTGGGCGCAGGGCGGTAGGTCTGATATGGACAGTTTGGTCATGTTCTGCTGGTCTCATCACCGGATGGTTCACGAATCCGGATGGACCGTTCAGATGATCGATGGATATCCGTCCATCATTCCGCCGAAATGGCTCGACCCGACACAGACACCGCGCCGAAAACCGCCACCGGTCATTGCTCTGGAGATCATTTCCCGCACGTAGTGGCTCGGTGTGTCGCATGCATGACGACGTGCTCATCGCGGGTCGAAACAGGGTGGGGTGGACCCGATGGTGGACCTCGTACCGCCGCCGCACGTTCTGTCGCGCCCGGGCAACAGCCCGGGGATCGGTAGTGGTCCTAGGGCTGGTTGACCCGATCACGGTCACGCAGATGCTCACTGTGGTAGATCGCCTGGTCCAGGAGCATTGCGACGTGATCGTCGTGCAGTCCATAGACGATGCGCTGGCCGGCGCGCTCGCCGGTGACCAGGCCGAGGTTGCGCAGGAGCCGCAGCTGGTGGGACACGGCGGACTGCTGCATGCCGACGGCGTCCGCCAGCTCGGTGACCGAACACGACGAATGGCGCAGGCGGGACAGGATCAGTAGCCGGCTGGGGGTGGCCAGCGCCTGCAGGGTCGCGGCCACACTCGCCGCGGTCTCGGTATCCAGCATCGCGGGCGGCGTGTCACCGTCCGGTGCTCCATGACCCATTCGAATATCTTAGCAGTCGTGCAGATATGAATAGATGTTCATAAGTTCGGCTATCATGTGCTGTTGTGGTGATGCGTGCGTGGGACCGGTGGCTCCCCGAGGTGCGGTGGGCGACAGCGGCGACGGTGTGCTTCGGGCTCGGACTGGTCGTCCATCTGACGGGCGGGCCGGAATGGCCGCTCATGCTGGCCTGCTACCTGGCCGGCGGGTGGGAACCCGCCTGGTCGGGGATGCGTGCGTTGTGGAACAGATCCCTCGACGTCGACCTGCTGATGGTGGTCGCCGCGGTCGGGGCCGCCGCCATCGGGCAGGTACTCGACGGCGGGCTGCTGATCGTCATCTTCGCCGTGTCCGGCGCCGTGGAGGCCGTTGCCACGCATCGCACGGCCGCGTCGGTGCGTGGCCTGCTCGACCTGGCGCCCGAGCGCGCCACCCTGCTCACCGATGCCGGGGAACACGTCGTGGACGCCGGGTCCCTCGATGTCGGGGACCGGATCCTGGTGCGCCCCGGAGAGCGGATCGGAGCCGACGGTGCGGTGGTCGACGGCGCGAGTGACGTCGACCAGTCGACCGTGACCGGTGAGGGGCTGCCCGTCGCCAAGGGACCGGGCGACGAGGTCTTCGCCGGGACCACCAACACGACCGGTGCGCTGCGGGTCCGGGTCAGCAGGCCGGCGCACGAGAGCGTCGTCGCCAGGATCGCGGCGATGGTCGCGCGGGCGGCGGAGAGCAAGGCCGGCACGCAGCTGTTCATTGAGAAGATCGAGCAGCGCTACTCGGTCGGGATGGTCGCCGCGACCCTCGCGGTGTTCGTCGTGCCGCTGCTGTTCGGCGCTGACCTGGACGCCGCACTGCTCAGGGCGATGACCTTCATGATCGTCGCGTCGCCGTGCGCGGTGGTGCTCGCCACGATGCCGCCACTGCTGGCCGCGATGGCCAACGCGGGACGCCACGGTGTGCTCGTCAAGTCCGCCGTGGTGATGGAGCAGCTAGGGCGGACCACACGCGTGGCGTTCGACAAGACCGGAACCCTGACCCTGGGGGCGCCGGCGGTGGCGCAGGTGCGTGTCCTGCCGGACGCGGGCCTGGGCGCGGCGGAGCTTCTCCTGTTCGCCTCGGCCGCGGAACATCCCTCGGAACATCCGCTGGGTCGGGCCGTGGTCGAGGCCGCGCTCGGCATGGGTGTGTCGCCGCGTCCGGTCGAGCGGTTCAGCTCGGTCCCCGGCCGTGGGGTGAGCGCCTGGCTGGACGGTCGGTTCATCGAGGTCGGGCGCCCGACGCGGCTCGAGGACGACCGGGTGACCGAGGTCGTGGTGGAACTGGAGGCCGCCGGTCACACGGTGGTCGTGGTCCGCCTCGACGGTCGGCCGGTGGGAGCTCTCGGCCTTGCCGATCGTGTCCGGCCCGGTGGCGCCGAGGTGGTCGGTGCGCTCGGCGCCCACCGGCCGGTGCTCGTGACCGGCGACAACGTGCGCGCCGCACACGCCGTGGCCGCCGAGGTCGGGATCACCGATGTTCGAGCGGGACTGTTGCCGGAGGACAAGGTCGCCGTCGTGCGGGACCTGCGGGCGCGGGGCGAGCGGGTGCTGGTCGTCGGCGACGGCGTCAACGATGCTCCCGCGCTGGCCGAGGCCCAGGTGGGAGTTGCGATGGGGCGGGCGGGTTCCGACCTCGCGCTGGACGCGGCGGACGTGGTGATCGTCCGTGACGAGCTCGCCGCGGTGCCGGCGCTGATCGAGCTGTCGCGCCGGGCCCGTCGGCTGGTGATCGCGAACCTGCTGATCGCGGCGGTGTTCATCGCGGGGCTGGCGCTGTGGGACCTGCTCGGCACCCTGCCGCTGCCGCTCGGTGTGCTCGGGCACGAGGGATCCACGGTCATCGTCGGGCTCAACGGTCTGCGGCTGCTGTCCGGGCGCGCCTGGCCCCGCATTCCCCGGCGGCGTGACCCGGTCCGCGATGCAGAAATCGCAATGAGTCAGAATAAATGTATGCGCAGTTCCCCATGAATTGAGTGAGTCCGATCACTCGAAGAGTAGGTTGCCTACTCAAGGGGCAGCTGTTACGTTCGCATTACGGCGATCAACGTTAATCGTCGGCCAATTCCCGTACCTGTCGTTCCCGCCGCCAATGTCGCCCGGTATGACCGATACGACCAAAGGCTCTCGAACGTGATGATTCATGGTGACAGGCATGTCCGAAATATCTCCCACGACGATGCCGCGCAGGTGAGAACGCTGGTGGGTAAAGTGACCGCCGAATATTCGGAAGTCACGAACCCGTTGTTCGTCGAGCACGCATCGGCGCTGGCCGGAAAGCTGCCCACGGCCGTTCTGCATGCGTGCCGGCCACCCGATCCGACGCTGGGGCTCGTCGTGCTCCGAGGTCTTCCGGTCGACGAGGGTGAGCTGGGGCCGACCCCCGCGTCCTGGTCGGCCGCCGATCACTGGTGTGCCGCTGAGCAGGATATTCTGCTGTTCTTGCTGGCCACGGTCATGGGCAGGGTGTTCGGCTGGGCGGGGCAGCAGGACGGCAGGCTGGTGCACGACATCGTTCCCGCCAGAGGGTCGGAGCGGGAGCAGACCGGCGCGAGCAGCTCGGTGCTGCTGACCCCGCACACCGAGGACGCATTTCACCCGCGCCGCGCGAACTATCTGATGCTCGGCTGTCTGCGTAATCCGGACCGGGTCGGCACGACCGCGGCCAGTGTTCGACAGACTGAGCTGAACAATGCCGACATTGCCATACTTTCCCGCGCCGATTTACCGATTCTGCCCGACTCCTCCTATGGTGAGGACCATTCCGGCGCCGGAGTGCCACCGCCCGTGGCGACGGTATGGCGCAAGAATGACGGACTGGGCCTGCGGTACGACCCGGCATATACGCCGCTCGCGCGAGCGAGCCCGGAATACGGTGCCGCCTACCGGAGGCTCGGCGCCGAGCTGGAGCGCGTGTCGCACACGATCGTGCTGAATCCGGGCGAATTCCTGGTGCTGGACAACGACGCGGTCGTACACGGGCGGGTGCCGTTCACCGCCCGCTACGACGGAACGGACCGCTGGATCAAGCGGGTCAACATCCGAGCCGCCCGGCCCGAACGACCGGACGCCGAGGCACGCGAACACGGTTACGGCCAAGAGGTGGTGGATCCCTATGCCTGACACCCCGGGACTGCGGGTGCTGAGCAGGAGCGACATCGCGGGCGTGGAGATCACCCCCGCCGAGGTGCTCGACGTAGTGCGCGGCGCCTATACGGCGCTGGCCGACGGACGCTCCGACAACCCGCGCAAGCTCACCGTCAAGCCCGCCGACGGGCACTCGGTCGCCTACGCAATGCTGGCCAGGGACGGCGTGCGGGACGTCGTGGCGATCAAGACGTCCTACAAGTACGACCCGTCGCACGACCGTGACGCGCAGCGCTACTACACGTCGCTGACCCTCTACGACGACACCACAGGCCTGCCGATCGCGCTGATGGACTGCGGACGTGTGGGGTCACTGCGCACCCCGGCGGTGTCGGCGTTGCTCGCGGCCGAGTGCGCGCCGCCGGACAGCTCCACGGCGCTGGTCATCGGCACCGGCACCCAGGGGCGCGAAGCGTTGCCGTTCCTGCTGGAGACACTGCCGAAACTGGACCGGCTGCTGTTGTCCGGCACCCATCCGGACGGGATCGCCTCGGTGCGGTCCACCCTGCACCGTCACCACCCGGACCGGGACATCGAGATCGTCGAGGACCTGCGCTCCGCCGCGGGCGAGGCGGACGTGGTCCTGGCTGTCGCCGGCGCGGGCAGCCCGGCCTCGGTGGAGGCGGACTGGCTCACGCCGACCGCGCTGTCCGTCCTGGTCGGGCACGGTATCGCGCCCTCGACGCTGCACCGGGCGGACCGCGTCGTCGCGACCAGTGCGGCGCAGATGGCCGTGACCGGTACCGACATGGCCGACGAGCAGGGCCGGTTGCCTCCGGTCGACGCGGAGCTGCCGGAGATCCTCGCCGGGCGGGCGTCCGGTCGTGAGCCGGGCGACGGGCGGGTCTTCGCCTACAACAGCGGCCTGGTGGTCACCGACATCGCGCTCGGGCACCGGCTCGCGCAGCTGGCGATCGCCAGGGGGCTCGGTCACGAGGTGCCGCTGTGGCAGTGATGGACACCGCGTTTGCACTCCCGACGTTGCCGGCGAGACAGGCCGGCTGGGTCCGGGACGTGCTCGCGGACCCTGAGCTGCTGGCCGATCTCGCCCACGGGGTCGGTGGGCCGTACCACCTGCTGTACCCGCCGGAGTTCGAGGCGAACGTCGACCGGTTCCGCTCGGTGCTCGACGCGGCGGGGGTCCCGGGCCGGGTGTTCTACGCGAAGAAGGCGAACAAGGCGGAGGCTTGGGCGCGGTCGAGCGCCGAGCTGGGGATCGGCGTGGACGTGGCCAGCGCGCAGGAGATCCGCGCCGCGCTCGGACAGGGGGTGCGGGGCGCCGACCTGGTGGTGACCGGGCCCGCGAAGCCGGCGGAGACCCTGCGCCTGGCCGCCCGGCAGAACTGCCTGCTCGCGGTCGACTCGCTCGACGAGCTGGACCGGGTCCGCGCGCTGCCGGAGGTTCCTCGGGTCCTGCTGCGCTGTCTGCCGTCCGCGTCGGACAGCCGGTTCGGACTTACCGAGGATGAGCTGGACACCGCGCTGCTCCGCTGCCGGGACTCGTCGGTCCGGCTGGTGGGGTTCAGCTTCCACCTGTCCGGCTACGAACCGACGCCGCGCGCCGACCTCGCCGCGGTGCTGGTCCGGCACTGCCAGCGGGCCCGGGAGGTGGGCCTGCCCGCCGACCTGGTGAGCATCGGTGGCGGCTTCGCCGTCGACTACGTCACCGAGGCGGACTGGCGGCGTTTCCGTGCCGACGACCGGCCGGAGCGCTACCACGCGGGCAGGACGTTCGACGGCTTCTACCCGTACCACTCGCCGGTTGCCGGCGCGGACATGCTCGCCGCCGTCCTCGACACGGTCCCGGCGGGGGAGCAACGGACCCTGGCGTCGTTGCTGCGTGCCGCGAACGTGACGCTGGCGCTCGAACCGGGGCGCGCGTTGCTGGACCAGGCCGGGGTCACGGTGTTCACCATTCAGGGCGTGAAGGACCGTGGCCACGGCATCCTGACCGTCGACGGGACGAGCCTGAGCCTGTCCGAACAGTGGTTCGCCAGCGAGTTCCTGCCCGATCCGATCGCCTCGCCGTCGCGCGCCGGGCGCGCGTACCCGGCCTGCGTCGGCGGCGCGAGCTGTCTGGAGTCGGACATGCTGACCTGGCGCAAGGTCGTGTTCCCCGGTCGTCCCCAGGTCGGTGACCAGCTGATGTACCTCAACACCGCCGGATACCAGATGGACTCGAACGAGTCGGAGTTCCACGAGCTCCCGCTACCACCGAAGATCGTGCTGGACCGCGACGGTCCGCGCTTGCGGTGGCGCCTCGACTCCCCAGCCTGAAGAAGGACCTCACCATGCGCGTCGTCACCCGGGTCTCGGACCTCATCGGCAACACCCCGCTGTTCGAGCTGGCCAGAACGGCCACCGGCACGCGGCTGCTGCTCAAGCTCGAACAGTTCAACCCGACCGGAGCCGCGAAGATCCGGATGGCCCGGCAGATGGTGCTCGACGCCGAGGAGACCGGGCAGCTGCGTCCCGGTGGCACCATCATCGAGTCGACCTCCGGCAACACCGGGCTCGGTCTCGCGGTCATCGCCGCCGAGCGCGGCTACCGGTTCACCGCGGTCGTCGACAACCACGCATGCCGCGACAAGCTCGCCGCGATGCGCGCGATGGGTGCCCAGCTCGTCTTCGTCGCCGACGAGGGTGACGACCAGCTCGCCACGTCGGCACGGGAGGACCTCGCGGCCCGGATGGCGAAGGAGACCGAGAACGCCTTCTTCACCGAGCAGCACAACAACCCGAGCAACGCCGTCGGTTACCACGCGGTCGCGCACGAGCTGACCGAGGCGCTCGGCGGGGACATCGACTACCTGGTGTGCCCGGTCGGCACCGGCGGCTCGCTGTTCGGCACCGCGCGTGAGCTGCGCCGTCAGGGCTCAGGCGTGCGGGTGATCGGCGTGGAGCCGGTCGGGTCGATCGCGTTCGGCGGCCCCGGCGGTCCCTACTACCAGTCCGGCACCGGCACCCCGCCGGGCGCGGAGATCGGCACCGCCGTCGACTACGACCTGCTCGACGAAGGCATCAAGGTCTCCGACGTCGACGCGTTCGCCACCGCCCGCGCGGTCGCCGCGTACAGCGGGCTGATGATCGGCGGCTCGGCCGGCGGAGCGGTGTTCGCGGCGCTGGAGCGGCTGGCGTCCCTTCCCGAGGGTGCCACGGTGGTCACGCTGGTGTGCGACGGCGGTGAGAAGTACCTCGACACGGTGTTCGACGACCGCTGGATGCGGGCCCGCGGCCTGCTGTCGCCCGAGGCCGAAGCTGGTGTGACCCGGCTGCTCGCCGCCCACGACCCGACCGCCGACGGGAGCCGCTGAACCGTGACCACCTCGCCGACGCGCCTCCGAGACGGCAGGCAGCTGGCTGCGCTCGCGCTGCCGATCGCGTTGACCCAGCTCGCGCAGGTCGCACTGACCACGACCGACACCCTCATGATGGGGCTGATCAGCACCGAGGCCCTCGCGGCCGGTGGTCTCGCCGTGGTCCTGTTCAACCAGCTCAGGACGATGGGCGTGGGGCTGGTCACCGCGGTCGGCAACCAGGTGGCCGCCGCCGGTGACGGTGCGGACCGCACGGTACGGGACATCGTCCGGGCCAGTTTCGCCATCGCCACGGTCGCCGGGCTGCTCGGCGCGCTGGTCCTGGTCACGCTCGGTCAGGTGCTGGGGCTGCTCGGCCAGGACCCGGCGGTCCTGGAGCTGGCGCGCCCGATGCTGCTGGCGCTGGCGCCCGGCCTCGTGCCGTGCCTGTGGTTCCAGGTGATCCGGCAGTTCACCGTCGGGATGCGCAGGCCCAAGGCGCTGGTGTGGATCACCGTGGGGTCGATCGCGGTGAACGCCGGGCTGAACTGGGTGCTGATCACAGGTGTGTGGGGGCTGCCCAGGCTCGGGCTGCCCGGCATCGGCGCGGCGACCTCCACCGTGTACCTGCTGTCGTTCCTGGTGTTCTACCTGGTGGTGTGCCGGGACCCGGTGCTCGCGCCGCTGCTGTCGGTGCGTGGCTGGCGGGCCGATCGGGCCGTCGTCGGGAAGCTCGTGCGTCTCGGCGTGCCGATCTCCGCGACCTACGGTTCCGAGGCAGGGTTCTTCTCGGTCGTCGCGTTGCTGATGGGCTCGTTCGGGCCGGCGGCGCTCGCCGCGCACACCGTGGTCAACCAGCTGGTGTACATCACGTTCCAGGTCACGGTCGGTCTGTCGCACGGCTCGTCGATCCTGATCAGCCGTGAGGTCGCGCGGCGCAACATCGAGGCGGCGGCCCGGATCGCGCGCACCGCGCTGGCGCACGGCGCCGTGGTGATGGCGGTGATCGCGGTGCTGTACCTCGCGGCGCCGTGGCTGGTGCTGCGGCCGTTCTTCGACGTGCGGGTGCCCGCCGAGGCGGCGGGGTACGCGGTGGCGAGCAGCCTGCTGGTGGTGGCGGCGGGTCTGCAGTTCGCCGACTGCGCGCAGAACATCGGCGTCGGGCTGCTGCGCGGGCTGGACGACACGAAGTCCGGGTTCCGCATCTCGCTGGTCGGCTACTGGGCGGTGGGTCTGCCCGCCGCGTGGCTCATCGGCTGGCTCGCCGGCCTCGGCCCGACCGGCGCCTGGCTGGGCCTGGCCGCGGGTCTGGCGACCACGGCCGTGCTGCTGTTGCGCAGGTTCGGTCGCACGCTGCGGACCGCAAGCAACTCGTGAGTGAGTTGGGCTGCCATGGCAGCCCAACTCACTCACGGCTAAGCTTTGTACCACCATGCTAGAAAATGAACCAGGCCGCCAAAAAGCGCGGTCGTTCATCGACATCACCCGGCGGGCGCAGCTGGTGGGCTGTGCGATCGAGGTGATCGCCGAGCTGGGGGAGACGCGCGCCTCGCTGGTGAAGATCGCCGAGCGTGCCGGGGTGAGCCGAGGGGTGATCTCCTACCACTTCGACGACCGCGACGAGCTGATCCGGCTGGTGGTCGCCGAGGTGTACGAGCGTGGGCGCGCGGTCGTCCAGCCACGCATCGAGGCGCAGTCCACCGCCGCCGGTCAAATCCGCGAGTTCATCGTGGGCAGCGTCGAGTTCTACGGCCGCTACCCGCGCTACATCGCCGCGCTCACCGCGATCAGGGTGAGTGCGGCACAGCAACGCACCGCGAACCCGACGCGCGGCGCCGTCACCGACGAGCTGGACGCGGTCGCGCGCATCCTGCGGCGTGGCCAGGACGACGGCGAGTTCCGCGACTTCGACGCTGCCGTCATGGCGACCACGATCCGCAAGGCGCTCGACGGTGCCGTCGAGCACGTCCTCGCGGGTGGTGCCGGTGAACCGTACGCGGCCGAGCTCACCGAGCTGTTCCGGCTCGCACTGTGCAGAAACCCCCGAAATCCACACTCCGAGGAGACGTTGTTGTCATGACTGAACTGACCCTGGCCGAAGAGGTCATGCTCATTGCCCTCGACGACGAGACCGGCGCGGGCAGGTCGCGTCCGGGCCTCGATCTGGGAGTCGCGGGCGCGGTGCTGATGGAGCTGACCGCACTCGGGCGCCTGGAGCTGGGTGCGGGGAGCACACTGGAGCTCAAGGACACCTCGGACACCGGTGTCGCCCACCTCGACGCCGAGCTGGGCAAGATCGCGGCCGAGGGCGGCATGAAGGTCGCGCAGGCCTTGCGGAAGCTGCGCAGGTCGGCGACCGAAGGCGCGGCGGAGTCGTTGGTCGAGCGAGGTGTGCTGCGCGAGGAGAAGGCCCGGGTACTGGGGGTCGTGCCGCGGCGCCGCTACCCCGAGGTGGACGCCGCGCCCGAGGCGGAGATCCGGGCGCGGCTGAACGCGGCCGTCCTGGACGGCGCGGAACCGGACGAGCGCACCGCGGTGCTGGTCTCGGTCCTGGACGCGGCCCGGCTGCGGCGCCAGGCGTTCCCCGGCGCCGACCGGGCCCCGGTCAAGAAACGAATGGAAGAGCTGGCCGAGGGGCAGTGGGTGGGCACGGCGGTACGCAAGGAGGTGGTCCGGCAGATCGCGATCATCGCCGCCGCAACCTCCGGCGGCGCGCACTGACCGCACGGATCCAGCTCGCACAGACCGAGTACACGCCGCACAGAGGCCGGGGCCTCTGTGCGGCGTGGGGAACCTCTGTGCGAACCGCGGCTAGCCCTGGGCGAGCTCCGCGACGTCCTGCCACTTCTCCCAGGTCGACAGGCGCTGCTCGTAGTCGGCCTTGGCGATGCCCAGCGGGGCGGTGCCGAAGAAGCAGCGCAGCGGTGGCTCGTCGGCGTCGACGATCCGCAGCACCGCCGCCGAGGACGCGTTCGGGTCGCCGGGAGTGCCGACGCGCTGGCGGCGCTGCTCCTGCACCTCGTTGTGGTACTCGGCGTAGGCCGGGTGCTGCTCCGAGCGGCTGGCCGACGAACCGGCCCAGTCGGTGGCGAACCCGCCCGGCTCGATCAGCGTGACCTTGATGCCGAACTGGGCGACCTCCTGGGCGAGCGACTGGCTGATGCCCTCCAGGGCCCACTTCGACGCGTGGTAGATGCCGACCAGCGGGAACGCGCTGATCCCGCCGATCGAGGAGACCTGCAGGATGTGGCCGCTGCCCTGCTCGCGCAGGAACGGCAACGCGGCCTGGGTGACCCACAGCGCGCCGAACAGGTTGGTCTCCAGCTGGGCCCGCGCCTCGGCCTCGGTGAGCTCCTCGACCAGGCCGAAGTGCCCGTATCCGGCGTTGTTGACCACGATGTCGAGCCGGCCGAAGTGCTCGTGTGCCTGCTTCACGGCCGCGAAGTCGGCGTCCCGGTCGGTCACGTCGAGCTGTAGCGGGAGCAGTCGCTCGCCGTACTTGGCGGCAAGATCGTCCAACGTGGTGGTGTCGCGCGCGGTGGCGGCGACCGAGTCGCCCCGTTCCAGCGCCGCGATCGCCCACTCCCTGCCGAAACCGCGCGACGCCCCGGTGATGAACCAGATCTTCTGTGTCATGCCTTCGACGTTACGACCGTGACGGGTCGTGTGCCTGTCTCCGCCGGGTGACGTCTCAGCGAAGGCGAGCCGCGCACCCTCGCAGGGCGGCGGTGAAGCGCCCCGGTTCGAACCGGTCGGGGTCGGTCACCGTCAGGCGCGCGGCCATCTCGAACAGGCTCACCACGGTGTGGGCGAGCAGCTCGCAGTCGAGGTCGGCCCTGGCGCCGACGAACCCCCGCAGGAGCATCTCCAGCCGGCTGAGTACCGATGACCTGGCCTCCTCCCGCGCCGCGTCGAACTCGGCTGGCATGTCCGGCATCGGGACGACGATGCACCGCCAACGGTCCGGTGACCTCCGGACCTGCTCCAGGAACCCGGTGAGCAGCCGGGTGAGCAGCTCGACGGGATCCGAGCCGATCGCCGAGGCGGTGGGCATGAGCGACCGCAGCTGTTCGAGGGCCTCCCGCTGTTCGCGCCGCAGCAGCTCGGACAGCAGCTCGGTCCGGCTGGTGAACTGCCCGTACACGACGGGTTTGGTGACGCCGACCTGCTCGGCGACCGCGTCCATCGTCACCGCCTGGTGCCCGAGCGTGACCACCAGATGCAGCGCGGCGTCCAGCAGCTGGGTACGACGCTGCGCCGAGGGCACCCGCGCGGCGTAGGCGCGACGTTTGCGCTCGGGCCGGGTCCCGGTGGTGGGCCCGGTGGTGGTGGGTACGGCCATGGGCACTCCTCGGATCGTCTCGACAAAGCTACTATATCGTAGTAAATTACTACTCCAGCGTAGTAATGACGCGCGACACCAAGGGAGCGAGATCATGGCAGCGAACGCTGTGAAGGCCGGACGGGCGCCCCGCGAGTGGACCGACTACGGGTTCTTCGGGCCCGGCTCGCCGACCTGGAAGGTGTGGACGGCGCCGACCGCCCTGCTCGGTTTCCAGCGTTCGGTGGTCCTGGAGCACTTCGACCCGTTCCTCGCGGCCGCCGTGGCCGACTCGGCCGGTATCTACACCGACCCCCGGGGACGGCTGGACCGCACGCTCGCCTACTTCCTGACCGTGGCCGTCGCCGACTCCCGCACCGCGATCGAGGCGTCCGAGATCCTGATGCGGGTGCACGCGAAGGTCACCGGGATCGAGCCGCTCAGCGGCAAGCGCTACAACGCGAACAACCCCGAGTCGCAGCTGTGGATCCACGTCACCGGCTGGCACTCGGTGCTCAAGTGCTACGAGATGTTCGGTCCCGGGCCGCTGTCTCCGGGGGAGGAGCAGCGCTACTGGGACGAGTGCGTCGTGGCCGCCGAGCTGCAGACCTGCAAGCCGGCGGACGTTCCCCGCTCGCGTGAGCAGGTGCGTGAGTACTACGCGGCGGTGCGTCCCCGGCTGCTCAGCTCGGAGCGCGCCGAGAAGGCCATGCACTACCTGCTGCGCACTCCGCGTAAGGACAGCAACTGGACCATCTGGGCCGGTAGCCGCGTGATGGCGCGCGCGACCATCGCGACGCTGCCGAAGTGGATGCGGACCCTGGGGCACTTCGACCAGCCCGCCGTGGTCTCCCGAGGACTCGTCGGGCCCGGTCGGATCGCGTCCCGCGTCGTGGGCGGACGCGCCGGCAGGCTCGCCGCACTGCGCCTCTACGCGCCCAGCACCGGCCGGTTGATGGCGCAACACCTGGACCGGGGCATTCCCGCGCTTCCCGAGACGGTCACCCCCGCCCGGGCCCGCGACCTGTACGGCGCGGCCGCCCGCCAACAGGCGGAGACCCTGATCCGCACCTGAGCCCGGGTCCGGTGGACGACTTTGCACACCTACGCGCTGCGTCGCACACGTCCGGACATGTGCGACGCAGCACGTAGATGTGCAAAGTCGCGTGAGTAGGCGGACGGTGGCGAGAATCCAGGTGGGTTTCAGGTGGCTTGCAGGGTTGTGGGCCAGACTGGGCGCACCATGACTATCGGGCTTGCTGGATTTGATGGGGGCGCGCGGGTGAGTGGTGCGCGGACCGAGGACGGCGCGCGGGTTCGGCTGCTGGTCGTCGACGACGACGCGAACATCGTCGAGCTGCTGTCCGCGACCCTGCGGTTCGTCGGCTACGAGGTCCGGGTCGCGCGCTCCGGTGGCGAGGCGCTGGCCGTCGCACGGCAGTGGGCGCCCGACCTGATCGTGCTCGACGTCATGCTCCCGGACCTCGACGGCTTCGAGGTCACCCGGCAGCTGCGGGGGCAGGGGCTGGCGCTGCCGGTGGTGTTCCTGACCGCGAGGGACCAGATCCAGGACAAGCTCACCGGGCTGACCATCGGCGGCGACGACTACGTCACCAAGCCGTTCAGCCTGGAGGAGCTGATCGCTCGGGTGCGTATCGTGCTGCGACGCAACCAGCCGAACGCGGGTGAGCTGCAGGACGACCAGGTGTTGCGGTTCGCCGACCTGGAGCTCGACGAGGACACCCACGACGTGCGCAGGGCCGGCCAGCTGGTCTCGCTGTCGCTGACCGAGTTCAAGTTGCTGCGGTATCTCATGCTCAACGCGGACAAGGTGCTGAGCAAGGCGCAGATCCTCGACCACGTGTGGCGGTACGACTTCGCGGGTGACGCCCGGATCGTCGAGTCCTACATCAGCATGCTGCGCCGCAAGGTCGACCGTTTCGATCCGCCGTTGATCCACACGCTGCGCGGCGTGGGCTACAGCCTGCGACTGCCCCGCTCGTGAGGTTCCGGTCGCTGCGCACCAGGCTGGTCGCCGGGGTGCTGGTGCTGGCCGCCGTGGGACTGCTCGTGACGGACGCCGCGACCCTGCTGCTGCTGCGTTCCTATCTGGACTCGCGCACCGACACCCAGCTGACCGCGATCCACGAGCAGTGGTCGACTGCGGACCAGTCGGGTCTCCCGATCAAGTTCCCCCGGGCGGCGAACCAGCAGGCGTTGCGGTCCGTCTTCGGGGACGTCGTGCTGGAGAAGCGTGACATCGCCGGGGTGGTCACCGAGCGGTTCCCGAGCGACCGGCCTCGGCTGCCCCATCTGGCGCCGGTCGACCAGCTCAGGGCGCAGGGCGAGCTGGGTCGTCCGTTCACGCTGGTCGAGGCGGCGCCGGGCGGCGGGCGCACGCTGTACCGGGCGATCGTCTGGTCGCGGCCCAACGACCAGGGCACGGTGGTGGTCGCGGTCGACATGTCGGGGCAGGCGGCGACCGCAAGACAGCTGCTGCTGATCGAGCTGATCGTCACGCTGATCGTGCTGGTGCTGCTCGGGGTCCTCGGGCTGACCGTGGTGCGGCTCGGGCTGCGGCCGCTGGAGGACGTGGAGAACACCGCCGACTCGATCGTCGCGGCCGGTGACCTGTCACGCCGTGTCCCGATCAAAGCCGACTCGCGGACCGAGATCGGGCGGCTCTCGGTGACGCTCAACGGGATGCTGGCGAACCTGCAGGCCGCGTTCGCGCAGCGTGCCGAGTCGGAGACCCGGCTGCGGCGGTTCGTCGCCGACGCCAGCCACGAGCTGCGCACACCGACCGCCGGGATCCGAGGGTTCGCCGAGCTCTACCGCCACGGCGTGGTCACCGAGCCGGAGCAGGTCAGGGAGCTGTTCGCGCGCATCGAGGCGGAAGCGACCAGGATGGGGCTGCTGGTCGACGACCTGCTGCTGCTGGCGCGGCTCGACCAGCAGCGTCCGCTGGAACCGGAGCCGGTCGACCTGTTGCCGGTCGCGGTGGACACGGTGGAGACGGCGCGGGCCATCGCACCGGACCGGCCGCTGCGGCTGGAGATCATCCCCGAGCACGACGAGCCGGGAGCGCCGCCGCCGATCGTCCTCGGCGACGAACCGCAGCTGCGGCAGGTCAGCACCAACCTGGTGAGCAACGCACTGCGCCACACCGCGCCGGACACCCCGGTCACGGTGCGGGTGGGGGTGCCGGCGGGTCAGGACGTGGCGGTCTTCGAGGTGGTCGACCACGGTCCCGGGCTGGCCCCGGAGGACGCCGAGCGGGTCTTCGAGCGGTTCTACCGATCCGACCCGGCGCGAGCCCGGTTGCCCGAGCGGCCGGACGGGGACGGCATCGGCGGCGGGGTCGGGGTCGGGCTCGGGCTGTCGATCGTGACCGCGATCGTCGCCGCGCACCAGGGCACGGTGTGTCACGAGCCGACCCCGGGCGGTGGCGCGACGTTCCGGGTCACGATCCCGCTGCACTCGCTGCCGTCCTCGTCCTGACGTCCGCGTGGCGCAGCACACGAATCCCGATGGCGATTTCCGGCTGACGTTCAGCTTGCTTACAGGATCGGCTGGGAGGGTTGATCGGTGTGAGGGCCTGCCGTAGTGGTGCTGGGGAACGAGGAGTGGACCAACCGTGATCGTGCGAGATCTGCTGGCGATCGCGTTGCGTGGTCTGCGGTCGAACAAACTGCGTTCGGCGTTGACCATGCTCGGCCTCATCATCGGCGTCGCGGCCGTCATCCTGCTGACGTCGCTGGGCCAGGGTCTCTCCGGTTCGGTCAACGCGGCCGTCGAGCCCATCGCGAACAGCATCACGATCGTGCCGAAGCTCTCGCCCATTCCCGGCGGTCCGTCCGCGAAGCCGCTCACCGACGACGACATGGAGGACATCGCCCGGATTCCGCAGGTCGCCGAGCTGGTCCCGCTGGTGACGGGGGCGACCACGGGTGCGGCGGGTTCGGTGTCCAGGGCGGTCACCGCGTCGACGCCGGGTGCGCAGTTCCTGTCCGCGTCGGTCACCGGGACGACCCACAACTTCCTGTCCGCGCAGCAGAAGACGCTGAGCTACGGGACGTTCTTCACCGAGGCGCAGGAGCGCTCGGGGGCCGACGTGGTGATCCTCGGGCCACTGGTGGCCGAGGCGCTGTACGGCCCGAACCACCAGTCGGCGATCGGGCAGACACTGCGGCTCAACCACGCGTTGTTCACGGTCATCGGCGTGATGGACTCGTTCGGCGCCTCCGGCGACAACGTGATCATCATGCCGATGAAGGCCGCCCGTTCCGGGGTGTTCGGCTACGGCAAGGGCGGCGACGAGCTGAGCTCGCTGTCGGTCAAGGCGACCTCCACCCAGCAGGTCGCGGCGGCCAAGGCGCAGATCACCCAGGTGATGCGGAACAACCACCGCATCTCCGACCCGCGTTTCGACGACTTCCAGGTACAGGACCTGGGATCGCGGCTGTCCACGTTCACCAACCTGATCGACCTGATCACCAGCGCGGTGCCCGCGGTCGCGGCGGTGTCGCTGCTGGTCGGTGGCATCGGGGTGCTCAACATCATGCTGGTCTCGGTGACCGACCGGACCCGCGAGATCGGCACCCGCAAGGCGGTCGGCGCGAGCGACTCGGCGATCCTGACCCAGTTCGTCATGGAGGCGCTCACCCTGGCCGGGGTGGGTGGGTTGATCGGCGTCGTGTTCAGCGTCGGCACGATCGCCGGTCTCAAAGCGCTCCTGTCGAGCCTTGCCGCCGGCGGCAACAAGATGCTCAGCTCGTTCTCCCCGGTGCTGTCGCCCACCCCGATCCTGGTGGCCTTCGGGATCAGCCTGGCCATCGGACTGCTTGCCGGCGGTTACCCCGCATGGCGCGCCGCTCGGCTCGAACCCATCGAGGCGCTGCGCTATGAGTAGTCAATTCCACGCAAGGAGCGCAATGATCCAGCTCGAAGGCATCGTCAAGTCCTTCAGCATGGCCGAGGGCCAGATGACGATTCTGCACGGGATCGACCTGCACATCCGCCCCGGCGAGATGGTCGCCATCATGGGCCCGTCCGGCTCCGGTAAGAGCACGTTGATGAACATCCTGGGCTGTCTGGACGCGCCGAGCACCGGCCGGTACATGCTCGACGGCACCGACGTGACGAAGCTGTCGAAGAAGCAGCTGGCGCGGGCGCGCGGCGAGAAGATCGGGTTCGTGTTCCAGTCGTTCAACCTGATCCCCCGCACGAGCGCACTGCGCAACGTCGAGCTGCCGCTGGTCTACAACGGAGCGCGCGGCCGCAAGGCGAAGGCGAAGGCCGCGCTGGAGCGGGTGGGGCTCGGCAGCAGGCTGGGGCACGTGCCCAGCGAGCTGTCCGGTGGTCAGAAGCAGCGCGTGGCGATCGCCCGTGCGTTGATCAACGACCCGGCGATCATCCTGGCCGACGAACCGACCGGCGCGCTGGACACGAAGTCGACCACCGAGATCATGGATCTGTTCACCGAGCTGAACGCCGCCGGCGCGACGATCGTGGTCATCACGCACGAGGACGAGGTCGCCGAGTACTGCACGCGCCGGATCTGGCTGCGTGACGGCGTGATCCGCAGCGACGAGCCCGTCCACAACCGCCGCACCACCCTGGAGAAGATCAGCGCGTAGTAAATCCCCGACCACCCAGCGGCACGAATGTGGCTTTAGGGACGTTCAATGTCCCTAAAGCCACATTCGTGCCATTCGGGAGGGGGCTGTGGGGTGTTAGCGCTGTTGCTGCTGGCCGGTTGGGCGGCGCCGGGCGCGGGCCAGGCGGATGCACAGGCGCACGAGCAGCGTGACGGCGACCAGGATGAAGATCGTCACGCCGATGTCGGACGCGGCGATGAGGGAGCCGTCGGCGCCGCGCTTGCTCGACTGCTGGCCGAGGGTCAGGGCGCTCAGCAGCGACGCCGCGAACCACACCCCGTTCGGTAGACCGACGAGGGTGTGGCTGGGCTTCTTGGCGCGGGACATGGCTCGGAACAGGGCCCGGACGACCATGCTGATGCCGATCCACAGGACCAGCGAGAGGACGGCGAGTATCAGCCCGATACCGAGTGTCTGAACCACGTCACCCAGCGTATCGGGTCACCCACTATCCGCAGGCGAGTTCCAGAACTCTGTTGCCCAGCCGGGTGCGGGCGCGGCGGACGGGCGTCAGAACCCCGGCGAGTCCGAGGCTGAACGCGACGCCGAGAAGGATCGTGCGGTGTGGTCGGGTCATGTCCATGACGGTAGGGGCGCCAGGGTTAGGGAACGCGCCGTCGCAGGTTAAACGGCGGCCAAAAAGAACGAGGCCCCTGCCCGATCTCCGGGCAGGGGCCTCACTCGGGCCGGATCAGATCAGCGGACGTCGTAGCGGTCGGCGTCCATGACCTTGGTCCACGCGGCGGCGAAGTCGCGGACGAACTTGTCCTTCGCGTCGTCGCAGGCGTAGACCTCGGCGACGGCCCGCAGCTCGGAGTTCGAGCCGAAGACCAGGTCGACGCGGGTACCGGTGTACTTCAGCTCACCGGTCGCGCGGTCGAAGGCCTCGAACGCGTCCTCGTCGCCCGCCACCGACTTCCACTCGATGCCCATGTCGAGCAGGTTCGTGAAGAAGTCGTTGGTCAGGGTGCCCGGCGCGTCGGTGAACACACCGTTGCGCGATTGGCCGGTGTTCGCGCCCAGCACCCGCAGACCGCCCACCAGCACGGTCATCTCCGGCGCGGTCAGGCCGAGCAGGTTCGCCCGGTCGACCAGCAGGTACTCGCCCGGCAGGCGGTGACCCTTGCCCCGGTAGTTGCGGAAACCGTCGGCGGTCGGCTCCAGGTGCGCGAAGGAGTCGACGTCGGTCTGCTCCTGGGTCGCGTCGGTCCGGCCCGGGGTGAACGTCACGCTGACGTCCTGACCGGCGTCCTTCGCGGCCTTCTCCACCGCGGCCGTACCGCCCAGCACCACCAGGTCGGCGAACGAGACCTGTGCGCCACCGGCGGCGTTGAAGTCGGCCTGGATGCTCTCCAGCACGCGGATGACCTGGGCCAGCTCGTCGGGCTGGTTGACCTCCCAGCCGCGCTGCGGCTCGAGGCGGATGCGGCCGCCGTTCGCGCCACCGCGCTTGTCGCTGCTGCGGAACGACGACGCGGCACCCCACGCGGCGGAGACCAGCTGAGCCACCGTGAGGTCGGAATCGAGGATCTTCGCCTTGAGCGAGGCGATGTCGGCCGCTCCGATGACCTGCTCGGACGGGGCCGGCACCGGGTCCTGCCAGAGCAGCTCCTCCGACGGGACGAGCGGGCCGAGGTAGCGCTGGATCGGGCCCATGTCGCGGTGGGTCAGCTTGTACCAGGCGCGGGCGAACGCGTCGGCGAACTGGTCCGGGTTCTCGTAGAAGTTGCGCGAGATCGGCTCGTAGATCGGGTCGAAGCGCAGTGCGAGGTCGGAGGTCAGCATGCCGGGCGCGCGGTTGAGCTCACCGCTCTCCGGGTCCGGGACCGTGTTGCGCGCGGCGTTGCCCTTCGGCTTCCACTGGTTCGCGCCTGCCGGGCTCTTGGTCAGCTCCCAGTCGTACTCGAACAGGTTGTGGAAGAACCAGTTGCTCCACCGGGTCGGGGTCGGGGTCCAGGTGACCTCGATACCGCTGGTGATGGCGTCGCGGCCCTTGCCGGAGCCGAAGCTGTTGCGCCAGCCGAGGCCCTGCTCCTCGATCGGGGCGCCCTCGGGCTCGGGGCCGACGTGCTCGTCCGCGTCGGCGGCGCCGTGCGTCTTGCCGAAGGTGTGGCCACCGGCGATCAGCGCGACGGTCTCCTCGTCGTTCATCGCCATCCGGGCGAACGTCTCGCGGATGTCGCGGGCCGAGGCGATCGGGTCCGGGTTGCCGTTGGGGCCTTCCGGGTTGACGTAGATCAGACCCATCTGGACCGCGCCGAGCGGCTTCTCCAGGTCGCGGTCACCGGTGTAGCGCTCGTCGCCGAGCCAGGTGCGCTCCGGTCCCCAGTACACGTCCTGGTCGGGCTCCCACACGTCCGCGCGGCCGCCGGCGAAGCCGAAGGTCTTGAAACCCATCGTCTCCAGCGCGCGGTTGCCGGCGAACACGATCAGGTCGGCCCAGGACACCGTGCGGCCGTACTTCTTCTTGACCGGCCACAGCAGCCGGCGGGCCTTGTCCAGGCTGGCGTTGTCCGGCCAGCTGTTCAGCGGGGCGAAGCGCTGCATGCCGGCGCCCGCGCCGCCGCGACCGTCCTCGACCCGGTAGGTGCCGGCACTGTGCCAGGCCATCCGGATCATGAACCCGCCGTAGTGGCCGAAGTCGGCGGGCCACCAGTCCTGCGAGTCGGTCAGTACCGCGTCGACGTCGGAGGCCAGCTCGTCGAGGTTGACGCTGGTGAAGGCCTCGGTGTAGTCGAAGTCGCCGCCCATCGGGTTGGCCTCGACGGGGTGCTTGCGCAGGATCGCGAGGTTGAGCTGGTTGGGCCACCAGTCACGGTTGCCGCCGCCCTCGGTGGGGTGCGAGAAACGACCGGTCGAGACGGGGCAGCCGCCCGCGCTCTCGTCGTTCATCTCGCCGACGACGGCGTCTTTCTGGCTGTCAGACACGGGAATCCTTCCGGGATGTGCTCAGGAACTCTGTGTGGTGGAACAAGCGGGGCACAGGCCCCAGTAGATGACCTCGGCTTCGTCGATGGCGAAGCCGTGGCTGTCGGACGCGGTCAGGCAGGGTGTGTCACCGACGGCGCAGTCGACGTCGGCGATGACACCGCACGTACGGCACACCACGTGGTGGTGGTTGTCGCCGACGCGTGATTCGTACCGTGCTACCGAACCGGGTGGTTCGATGCGCCGTACGAGGCCGGCCGAGGTCAGCGCATGCAGCACGTCGTAGACGGCCTGGCGGGACACCTCGCGGAGACCTTCACGGACGACACCGAGGATGGAGTCGGTGTCGGCGTGAGGGTGGTCGTGTACCGCGGACAGCACGGCCACCCGGGGGCGTGTCACCCGCAGTTGCGCCCCGCGCAACATGCGCTCGAAGTCCGAAGTCGTCGGCACGGCGGGAAGCCTGGCGTATTTTCTGGACTCAGTCAAGAATCGCTTCGGCGCGTCCAAGATCAGATCGTGTCACGGGAGGTCGGGGCGCCGCGCTCCGGGACGATCCATGTAGGTCGGGTCGGGCTTGCCGAACCCGAACCGCGCGTACAGCCCGTGCGCGTCGTTCGTGTGCAGCATCCACCGGAAGTCCGCGCCAGGGCCGTCGTCGATCATCAGTCCGATGATGCGTTTGCCGAGGCCGTGGCCCCGGTGGTCGTCCAGGACGTACACATCGGCCAGGTAGGCGACGCCGAACCCGTCGGACATCGCACGGGCGAAACCGACCAGTGCGCCGGTCGGGTCGTATGCACCGACGACCCGCCAGGCACGCGCGACCTGGGTCCGGATGATCTCCTCGGTGCGCCAGCGACCCCAGTACGGCTCGGTTCTCAGGAACCTGCAGACGGCGTCGACGTCGATCCGATCAGGGGAGTCGTCCACCTCGTAACCATCACTGTTATCACTCATCAAGGCCACTGTGGACCATCGCGGGGAACCGGTCGAGCAGGTTTCGACCGGCCGCGGCGACGTCGCCCGATCGTGCCCCGCGAGTCGGGCCTCTCAGCACACCGAGTCGGAGGTTTCGGCACATCGCGTGGGTTCGGCGGCACGAGCGGATGTGCTCGGGCGCTCGACTCGGTGTGCCCGCATGTCCGACTCGCGGGTCAGCCGGTGAGGTCGTCGGAACGGCCGGCGGCGAGCCGGGACCACTGCGCCGTGGGCCTGCCGTCGGTGCTGAACTGCTCGCCCATCGTGGCGAACGGCTGCGGCCAGCCGGCGGGGGAGTCCTCCCAGGTCTCCTGCCTGCCGTACACGGTGCGGTCGAGCAGGTGGTAGCTGCTCGAGCCGGCCTCGACGCCCCGGCTCGTCGTCCAATACGTCTCGAACACCCGCTCGCCGTCGCGCAGGAAGTACAGGTAGCCGCCGAAGTCGCGCCCGGCGAGCAGCGGCTCCAGCGAGTCACGCACCGAGTACCACGGCATGTCCCAGCCCATGAAGTCCCGGTACCGGGCGCTCTCCGCGTACGGACCCTGGCAGAACGTCGCGTACGTGACGTCGCGGCTGTGCAGGTAGGACAGCTCCCGTGCGTGCCCGGTGAAGAACGTGCAGCCGACGCACTGCTCGGCGGCGGGCTTGCCGTCGTGCCACATGTGCAGGTAGGTGATCAGCTGACGCCGCCCCTCGAACGCGTCGACCAGCGGCACCGTGCCCCGAGCCCCGACCAGCGGCAGGCGCGCGTCCACCTCGACCATCGGCAGGCGCCGCCGCGCGGCCGCGATCGCGTCGCCCTCCCGGGTGTGCGCCTTCTCCCGCTTCACGACCCGGTCGATCTCGGCCTGCCAGCTGCGCCGGTCGACGACCTCGGGCAGCGGATGGCTCGTGCTGGGTGCGTTCATCGGTTCACCTCTCCCGTGACGGGGCGGGCACGCTGCCCACCCGTGGGAGTACTGACCGTCGAACCCTTGGAAACTCATCGGGCGAACGGCTCAGACCCGCCGAGTGATGGATGCCAGCGGGATGACCTGAGCGATCGGCTGGTCGTCATCACCGAGCCGCGGAAGATCGAGGCTGGCCTCGGCGAAGTTGCGATACCGCTCGCACAACCGGGTCTGCAGGGCGGTGGCGGCACGGAGCCGACCGGATCTCAGGAGCCGGACCAGTTCCTCATGCGCGGCGATGAACGAGCTGAAGTCCGAGTTGTACCGCGGCCCGGCCAGGTAGCGTGCGGTGAGATTCGAGTGGCGCCGGCTCGTGGTGTTGATTCTGTTCAGAACCTGATGGTCGTGCACCGTGAGAGACGGCGACAGCAGCGTGGTCAGGAAGTCGGTGGACCTGGTGATCAGGTGCTCGTCGTAGTCCAGCTCGACGAACCTGGCGTCGGGGATCAGCAGGCCCAGGTCGTCCAGGTCCGTCGGTGAGATCAGCTCACACGCCTTGGGCACGACCGACGACTCCATCAGTCGAGACACCCGGAACGCACTCACCAGGTTGTCGACCTTGAGCGGTGCGACCACCGCGACGTCACCTCGGATGTCGAGCAGGCCGTCCTGCTCGGTCCTGCGCAGCAGCATGGTGAGGGTCTCGGGGCGCACCCGGCGCTCTGCGGCGACCCGCCGCAGTGAGAGCGCCTGTCCGGGCATCAGGTCGCAGCGCTGGATGGCTTCGACCAGGTCGTCGCGCACCCGCTCGACCAGCCTCGGGCCGTCGATCTCGCGGACGGTCGCGAGCCCTGGCATCTCTACGCCTCCTCACTTGCGATCACAAGGTTCTATATAGCGCTCGTTCCTGGCGGTCGGGACTACATCATGGGGTGTCAGCGGGTCGCGAACAGGCAGAACGGGTGGCCGACGGGATCGAGCATGACCCGGACGTGTTCCTGCGGCTGGAACTCGGCGAGCGTCGCGCCCGCCTTGCGCGCCCATTCCACCGCCGCATCGACGTCGTCGACCGCGATGTCGAGGTGCACTTGTATCTGTTGCCGGCCGGGTGCTGACGGCCAGGTGGGCGCGACGTAACCGGATTCGTACTCGAAGTTGAGCGTCGGTCCTCCGACAGTCGATGGAGGCCGGATCTGGGCCCAGCCGTCCTCCGGCGGAAACCCCGCGCGCGGTGGCTCGGTCGTGGTCACCGCCAATCCCAGGAGCCGGCCGTAGAACGCGGCCAACGCGCGGGGATCGGGCGCCGCGATCGACACCGACGTCACGCGCAGCGACGGTCGCATCTACTTCAGGTCGAACTCGAACTTGTCGTGCTCGGGGTGCAGGCAGGACTGGTCGATGGGTGCGTTCGGGTTGGCGAGGAAGGTGCGGATCATGGTGCGGGCGCAGGTGCTGCCTCGGAAGACTCCGTGTGTGGCGTTGGGGATGATGCTGAGCTGGCCGTGCGGGAAGCGGGCGACGGCGGCTTTGGCGACGGCGGGTGGGCAGCCGGGGTCGATCTCGGCGGCGAGGAACAGTGTGGGTAGCTGGCTGCTCACCGGTTGAGCCTCGACCGGGTCCGGTGGTCCGACCGGGTAGTTGCGGCATACCTGGAAGTAGCGGCCCATCGAGCTGGCCAGCAGCCGGGTCACCGGGTCACGTTGGGCGCGTTGGCGCATCGTGGCCTCGTTCTCGAACGGGATTTCCTCTTTGCACAGGTGTGTCAGGTGCTGTGCTTCGTGGTAGCCGGAGCGTTCGGCCAGGTGGGTGTCCAGCTCGGTCATGTTTCCGGCGGTGAAGCGGGCGGCGGTGGCGGGCAGGGCCCGTGCGCCGGTCGCGCTGTAGGCGGCGTCCATCAGGAACGCGCCGAGATCGTCGGCGGTGTAGGTCTTGCCGTTGATCGTCTGCGGGCCGCTGAGCAGCCGGTTCGCGAACGCGTCCAGCTCGGTGGCCGCAGTGGGGTATCGGCTCTGGCAGGCGGTGTCGGCGGTGCATCGGGCGAAGATTTCGCGTACCGCGTCGGACACCATTTCCGGGCCGTTCTCGACCCAGGTGGCCTCGGGTGTCCATGGTGAGTCGAGTACGACGGCGCGGACGCCGTCGGGTGCGTGCACGATCGAGGCCAGCGCGATGCGGGTGCCGTAGGAGACGCCGAACAGGTCGATCCGGTCGAGCTTCAGTGCGGTGCGCAGGTCCTGGATGTCGTTGGCGACTTCGACGGCGTTGTACCGGGACAGGTCCACGCCGGAGGCCCGCAGCCGGTCGGCGCATGCGGTGAGTTGTCCGGCGGCGGCGTCGGTCAGTGGTCCGGCGTCGGTCAGTGCGACCGCGCCGCAGTCCAGGGCGGGTGCGGACAGGCCGCCGCCGCGTTGGTCGAAGAAGATCCAGTCCTGGTCGAGTGCGATCAGTTCGCGGCCGCGTTCGTCGCGTAGTTGGTCGCCGAGGTTCTCCACGGCGGCGGCGCCCGGGCCGCCGTGCAGGTAGATGACCGGTACGGCGCCGGGTTTCGGCGTGCTGGCCCGCACGATCGTGACCGGCAGCGCGATCTGACGGGTGCTCGGTCCGCCGCGGGTCTCGGGCACGGTGAGCGTGCCGCACTCGATCTTGTTGGGCAGGCCGGTGTAGTCGCCGGCGCACGCGCCGGGCCGGAACGCCGAGTCCGGCGGCGGTGGCTGCGCTGGCCCCGAACAGGCCGTGGCGGCCACCAGGACAACGGCCAGTACCGACCCCGACAACAACCGCATGGTTCCCCCCTGGCGCCAGTCGATCCACAGACCCTAGCGCGCCCGCCGCGTACCGAGACCGGCTTTTCGCCCGGCCCCTCGGGCCTGGGCGTCAGCGGCCGGGGGACTGGGCGTTCTGCGCTCCTCTGACGTTCGGGGTTCCGGGGTCGGTGGGAGGGGCCGTGCAGGTCGCGTGGTTGTTGGGGGGCTCGTCGGGGCGCTCGGCGGGACCCTTGCCGCTGGTGGGGGTGCCGTTCGGCAGGAAGTTGCGGGTGCCTTCGTAGCCTCGGCGACACGGGAGGTACGGGTTGCCCGCCGCGGGACGTTCCGGGAGCTGGAGCGCGGTGCGGAGGGTGTACTTCGGGTTGCCCTTCGAGTCGTACTGACACGTGCTCTCGATCGGCTCGCCGGTCTTCGGGTCGTTGGCGTCGCAGTAGCGGATCGCCTCCAGAACGACCTGCAGCGCCCACGGCGCCGAGGCGAGTGTCTTGCGGACCTGCGGTGCTCGCGGCGCCGCGACACCACTCACGGTGTCCAGATCGTGCAACAGCACCGGCAGCGTCTTCTCGCTGTCCAGGAGCAGGCCGCTGAACTGCTCACTCGCCCGCGTCCCACCCGAGAGCGCCCCGGCCAGTGTGGGGACCAGATCGTGGACCGTCCCGGTGATCCGAGCGAGTCGAGCGCTCGACGAGACGATCAGCGGACCTCGGGAGGCCTGGGTGTCCAGGACGGTCCTCGCGGTGCGGATCAGGCCGATCTGGTCGTGCAGGTTGTCCACCCCGGTACGCGCCAGGGCATGCGTCTGGTCGACCACGGTCCGCAGATCCGCACCGCGCCCGCCGATCCCGCTCGACAGCTCGACCAGCGACGTCGTGAGCGCCTCGGTGGGGACCGAGCCGACCAGACCGTTGAGGTGGTCGAGCAGCTGTTCCACCCGCACCGGCGCGGTCGTGCGCGCGAGCGGGATGAGGCCGCCGTCGGTGAGCAGCGGACCGGTCGCGGTGCGGGGCGTGAGCGCGATGTACTGCTCGCCGATCGCGGACTTGTTCGCGATCGCGGCCGAGACGTCGGCCGGCACCCGGGTTCCGTGGTCCAGCGCGAGGGTGACCACCATGTCGCCGCCCGGGTCCAGCCCGATCTCCCGCACTGTGCCCACCGGCGTGCCGAGCAGGTCGACCTCGGCGCGCGGGAACACCCCGGTCGCGTCGGCGAAGTGCGCCCGCACCAGGTACGGGGCGACGAGCTGCTGTTCGAGCCCACCGAACTTCAGCAGCAGCACCAGGGTCGCGACGATCGACGTCGCCGCGAACACCGCGAGCTTGACGCGCACGCCCCGGCCGGTCATCGGTGACCTCCGGTGAGCAGCCCACCGAGAGCGGGCGGCGGGGTCGGGCTGACCAACGGTGCCGAGGACTCCTCGGTGACCGCCGTGTTGAGGGTGTCCAGGTCGGCGTGCAGCGTGAGGTACGCCCCGATGTAGTCGCCCTTGATCGCGGCAAGGCCGGTGCGGCCGAACGGGAAGGACAGCAGCTCGGTCGCGGGCGCGATCCGCCTGCCGTTGCGGGCGAGCTGGGACAGGACGGGGTCGAGCGCGCGCAGGTTCGCCACGATGTCGTCGGTGCCGGCGTCCAGCACCGGGCCCGCCGTATGCGACAGGTCCGTCAGCCGGTCCACCAGGTGGACGAGCCGGCCCCGCTGGTCGTCGAGTACCCGCAGCCCATCCGGGATGGAGTCGAGTGCCTGCCCGACGACCTGGTGCCGCGCGGCCGCGGTGGCGGACAACGTGTCGAGTGAGTCGAGCGCGCGGGTGATGTCGCCCCGGTGCTGATCGAGGTGCCCGGTGAGCACGGTGAGCTGTTCGAGCACCGAACGGACGTCGCCCTCGTGCCCGGTGAGCGCCCGGTTGAGCTCGGTGTTGACCGTCTCGATCGCGCCCAGGTTGCCGCCGTTGAGGACCATCGACAGCGAGCCGAGCACCGCCTCGGTGTCCGGGGTCGTGCGGCTCAGGTTCGCCGGGATCACCGCCGAACGCGCCAGCCGACCGGCGGGGGCGCTGCCGCGCGGCGGGCCCAGCGCGACGAAACGTTCGCCGAGCAGGCTCGTCTGGTCCAGGGAGGCGACCGAGTTCGCCGGCAGGACCACCGAGTCGCTGATCGAGCACACCACCCGTGCGTGCAGGTCGGGGGCGAGGGAGATCGAGGTGACGCTGCCGACCGTGACCTGACCGGCGCGACAGGTCTCCTTCGGCACCAGGTTCGTCACGTCGTCGAACAGCACCGTGACCTCGTACGTTCCCTCGCCCCCGATCGCGCCGGGCAGCGGCAGGCTGGTCGCGCCCCGGTAGCCGCACCCGGCCAGCAGGACGCACGTACCGAGCAGGACCGCGAACGTTCTGATCATCGTGTCCCTCCGGTGAGACCGGGCCCGAGCACCGGGTCCGCCGCCCGCTGCAGCAGCGCGGCGAAATCTCCTCCGCTGCGCTGGAGCGCGGTGCAGGTCGGTCTCAGGAGCGCCTGCTGCTCGGCGGGCAGCTGGGTGCACACCGAGGTCAGCGCCGAACCGAACTGGGTGGGCAAGGTCTGCGGGACCGGGTCGGGCCGGGCGGGGATCGCGGTGGTCCGGCCCGCCATGTCGACGGGCGGCCCACCTCGGCGCGGGTCGAAGTTCAGCGGCGCCATCAGGTCGTTGAGGTTCGAGACCCCCAGCGGCGTGACGTCCAGAACCTCGGCCAGGTCGCGCTGGTGGCGTGCGAGCGTGCCGGTGACGCGGGCCAGCTCGGTGATGTTCCCGGTGACGCCGTCCCGGTTCTCCCTGACGAACTCGGCGATGTCGCGCAGCGCCCGGTCGAGGTTGCCTCCCGCGCCGCGCAGTTCGTCGCGCTGGCCGTCGAGCTCGTTCGACACCGCCGCCAGGTTGTCGACCAGGTCCCTGACCTGGCCGTCCGAGCCGGCGAGCGTCCCGGTCAGCTCACCGAGGTTGGTGACGGTCCCGGCGATGTCCGCACGTCCGGAGGCCAGCGTGTCGAGCGCGCCGGACAGCTGGTGGACGGTGTCGTCGATCGCGGCGCCGTTGCCCTTCAGGTTCCCGGCGGCCTCGGTGACCAGGCGCGACACCGCGCCACCGGAGTTGGCGCCGCGCGGCCCCAGCGCCGTCGCCAGGTCGTCGAGGCTGCGCACGGTCTGGTCCAGCTCGACCGGCACCTGCGTGTGCCGTGCGTCCAGCCGCGCCTGGTCGGGCAGCGCCGGACCACCGGTGTAGGGCGGGGTGAGCTGGACGAACCGGTCACCGACGATCGACGGCGGCACGACGGCCGCGTGCACCTGCTCCGGCAGCGAGTAGCCGCCCTGGTAGCTCATCCGGACCAGCACCCGGGCACCGGTGACCGTCACGGAGTCGACCGTGCCGATCTGGACGCCAAGCACCTTCACCGGCGCACCCGGATAGAGGTTGGTGCTGTTGGCGAAGTCGGCGGTCAGATGTTTCTCCGACGGGCCGGACAGCCAGGCGACCAGCGCCACCGCGCAGGCCAGCGCCGCTACCGCGATCAGCACGTACGGTTTCATCGGCCACCTCCGGTCGGGTGAGCGGCGGGCCCGAGTGGCAGGCACGGCGCGGAGCTGCCGTTCACGGCCTGGTTCGCTCGGGACAGCGCGGGGTCGAACAGCGCGGCGAGGCGTCCGCTCGCGCCGCTGTCACACACGGCGAAGCCCTGCGGGACGATCAGGTCGGTGTCGAACCAGTGGCCGCTGCCGGCCATCGTGGTGAGCAACCGCAGGTGGACCGGCAGCTGTGTGAGGATCCGGTCGAGGTTCTGGTCGTTGCGGGTCAGCACTTCGATGACCTGGTGCAGCCGGTCGAGCGCGGGCCGCAGCTGCTGCCGGTTGTCCGCGACCACGCCGCTGAGCTCGCCGAACACGTCGCGGGTCCCGACGAGCAACCGATGGATGTCGTCCCGGCGCCGGTGCAGGACGTCCAGCACCTGGTTGCTGGCGCCGATCAGCTCGGTGATCTCCCGGTCGCGCGAGGCGAGGACGCCGGTGACGCCTCTGGCGTGCGCGAACAGCCGTTGGATCTGCTCGTCGCGGCCGTTGACCGTGCGGGACAGCGCGGCCAGCCCGTCCAGGGTGCCGCGCACTTGCGGAGCGGTCGCGTGCAGCGTCTCCGACAGCGTGTCGAACGCGGCGGCGAGCTGTGTGGTGTCGATGTCGGAGACCCTGCTGGTGAGCTCCTGCACGGTCGGTGCGATCTGCACCGGCGTCGACGTGCGGGACAGCGGGATCGTGCCGCCGGGTGGCAGCTCGCCGAGCCCGCGGGGTTGCACCGCGAGGAAGTGCTGGCCGAGCAGCGTCTTGATCTCGATCGACGCGCGGGTGTCGCGGCCGAGCCGCTGGTCGGTGACCCGGAAGTCGACCGTGACGTGGTCGCCGGTCAGTGCCATCGCGGTCACCTGACCGGCTTTGATCCCGGCGACCCGGACCTCCTCGCCGACCTGCAGTCCCGCGGCGTCGGTGAACTCGGCCCGGTACTCGGGGCCGCCCCCGATGACCGGGAGCCTGTTCAGGTTCATGCTCAGCGTCAGGACCGCGGCGATCACCACGAGCCCGATGACGGCCGCGCGCACCGGCCGCTCGATGGGGTTCATTGCGGCCGCCCCGCTCCGCACACGGTGTCCCGCTCGTTGGCCGAGACGTTCGCCGGGCTGGACAGGTCGATCGAGTCGTGCAGCAATGAGACGCGGGCGTCCACGCCGCACAGCGCGAAGTTGATCCATCCGCCGTAGGAGCTGAGCCTGCTGGCCGTGGCGAGCTTCGTGGGCAGCCGGTTCAGCCGGTCGTCCAGCACCTCGCGGGTGTCCGCGAGCTGCCCGGCAAGGGACCCGAGGCCGCCGACGTCGGCGCGCAGCGGTGACCTCGCCCTGGAGAGCAGGTCGTCGGCGGACCCGAGCAGCCCGGCAAACGCGGGGATGCCGTCGTCGATCGTGCTTCTGTCGTCGGCGAGGCCCCGCATGAGGTCGCGGAACCGTTCGATCAGCCGGGTCAGCTCGGTGTCGCGCTGGTCGACCGTGGCCAGCACCGTGGTGAGGTTGTCGACGACCCGGCCGATGACCGCGTCGGAGTCGGCCAGGGTCGAGGTCAGGCTCGCGGTGTGCGCCAACAGCCGGCCCATCGTGGCGCTCTCACCCTGCAGCGTCTGGATGATCTCGTAGGACAGCTGGTTGACCTGCCCCGGATCCAGCGCCCTGAACAGCGGCTGGAACCCGTTGAACAGCACGGTCAGGTCGAGCGCGGGCACCGTGTGGTCGACGCCGAACGTCTCGCCAGGACGCATGACCGGCCGCGACCCGGGGTGCTCGACGATCGTCAGGTAACGCCTGCCGACGATGTTCTCGTAGCGCAGCAGCAGCTGGGCGTCCCGGTACAGCGGAACCGACTCGTCCACGGTGAAGTCCACCCTGGCCAGCCGGCCGGTGCCGGCGTCGACGATCCGGGCGCCGGTCACCGTGCCCACCGGGACACCGGCGAGCCGGACCGTCTCGCCGCCCTCGACCGAGGTCGCGTCGGTGAACAGGGCCGAGTAGCGGTGGGTGGGCTGGAACGACGTGTTGGCGACGATCGTGCCGAGCAGACCGGTCACCGCGACCGTCACCACGGCGAAGATCGCCATCTTGAGGGCGGCCGTCGGGGGTGGTCGTCTCATCGTCCGCCTCCTTTCTCCGGCGCCGGAGTCGCTCGGTCCCGCAGCTCGTAGGGGGCGACGTCCCGGATACCGCGCAGCTGGCTGGGGATGGCCGTGCAGTGCGGCTCCCAGGACGGCACGCCTTCCGGCAGCGTGCGGTTGTTGCCCGTGCTCTTCGGGTTGCTGGGCAGGTCGTCGGGGTAGCGGTAGGGCGCCCGCTGGGCGATGACCTCGACCGAGGCGGCGAGGTAGGGGCCCGCGCCGCCGAGGATGTGGTCGATCGCCGCGTTGGTGACGTTCACCGTGTCGACCAGGCAGGGCAGCACGGGGGAGTAGTCGGCCACCACACCGAGCACCGGGCGGGCACGGTGGTTGAGGCTGACGACGTCACGCCCGGACCGGCGCGCCAGGTCGGTCAGCGCATCCGACGCGACAGGGGCGGCGCGCAGGACGTCACGCAACGGTCCCTCGTGCGCGACCAGCAGGTCGGTCGAGACCGCGCTGCCGTCGCCCAGTACCCGCAGCAGGTCCGGCGCGGCGGCGGCGTAGCTGTCCGAGGTCGCCGCGAGCTGGGAGATGTCGTGGGTGAGCGTCGGCAGCCGAGGGTTGATGCCCGCCAGGTAGGTCCGCAGCAGCGCGGCGGTGTCCCCGAGCTGGGCGCCCCGGCCCCGCAGCGCCTGAGCGAGCGATCCGACGGCCAGCGACAGCTGGTCGGGGCGCACCGCGCGCAGCAGGTTCTGGGTGTTCGTGAACAGCTCGCCGATCTCCACCGAGTTGCGTGTCTGCCGGATGACCGCGCCCTCGGCGAGGGACGGACCGGTACGCGCGCCTGCGGGCGGCACCAGGTCGACGTACTTCTCGCCGAACAGGGTCTTCGGCACGATCGAGGCGGTCACCGTCGCCGGGATGAGCCCGGCCTGGTCGGGGTCCAGGGCCAGCGCGACGGTGGCGGTGGTGCCGTCCGAGGTGATGGCCGCGACCTCGCCGATGACGAGCCCTTTCAGCTTGACGTCCGAGTGCGGGTTCAGCTCGAGGCCCGCGCTCGGCGTGGTCACCGACACCGAGACGACGTGTTGCCAGGGAAAGGCTTTGTGATAGCTGACCAGTGACAGCGCGATGAGCGCCGCGATGATCAGGAGGAATGTCAGGCCGGTGAGCCGGGAGTCCTTCATTTCTCTCACCCCGCTATCCGAACGGTGGTGCTGGAACCCCAGAACGCGAGACTCAGGAAGAAGTCGGCGATCACGAAGGTGACCGTCGCGAGGCGCACGGCCCGCCCGACGGCCATACCCACGCCGGCCGGTCCGCCCGAGGCATGAAATCCGTAGTAACAGCAGACGAGGCCGGTCATCATGGTGAAGACGACGACTTTCACGAACGAGTAGAAGATGTCGATCGGTGGCAGGAACAGCTGGAAATAATGGTTGTAGGTGCCCTCGGTCAGGCCGTAGTAGCTGACCGCGACCACCTGTGTCGCGAGATAGCTGCCGACCAGCGCAATGACGTAGAGCGGGACCACCGCGGTCAGCAGCGCAATCAGTCGGGTGGTGACGAGAAAGGGGATGGAGGGAATCGCCATCACCTCGAGCGCATCGATTTCCTCGCTGATCCGCATGGCGCCGAGCTGAGCGGTGAAACCCGCGCCGATCGTGGCGACCAACGCGTTCGCGGTGATCAACGGAGCCGCTTCGCGCGTGTTGAAGTAGGCGGAGAGAAATCCGATGTAGGAGGTGATCCCGATCTGCCGCAGTCCCTGGTAGCCGACCAGCCCGACCACCGCGCCGACAGCCGTCGTCTCGAAGATGATGATGCCGATCGTGCCCGCGACGAGTGCGACGGCGCCCCGCCCGAGACTGACCTCGGACAGCAGACGCAGTATCTCGGTGCGGTACCTGCGCAGCGCCCTCGGAACCCACACCATGGCGCGGCCGTAGAACCCGACCTGCTCGCCCAGGTCGTTCAGAACCCGGTTCGTCGTGCTGATCGCCGACATCACAGCCCCTTCGGCGGAACGAGTTGGTAGTAGACCGCCGAGACGATCGTGTTGACCATGAACAGCAGCACGAACGAGACGATCACCGACTGGTTGACCCCGTCGCCGACCCCCTGCGGGCCGCCCTTCGCGGTGACGCCCCTGTGTGCCGCGACGATCCCGGCGACCAGGCCGAACAGCAGTGCCTTGAACTCGCCGACATACAGGTCCGGCAGCTGCGCCAGCGCCGTGAACGCGGTGAGGTACGCGCCGGGCGAACCGCCCTGGACCAGCACGTTGAACGCGTAACCGCCGATGACACCCACCGCGGCCGCGACCCCGTTGAGCAGCACCGCGACAACGGTCATCGCCAGCACCCTGGGAACGATGAGGCGTTGGATCGGGGAGATCCCCATGACCTCCAGCGCGTCCAGCTCGTCGCGGATCTTCCGGGCGCCCAGGTCGGCCGCCACCGCGCTGCCCGCCGCTCCGGCGATGATGGTCACGGTGGCGAGCGGGGCGGCCTGCTGGACGATGCCGAGCACCGCGACCGCACCGGTGAACGACTGCGCGCCGAGCTGCGCGAACAGCGACCCGACCTGCAGCGACAACACCGCGCCGAACGGCACGGTGATCAATACCGTCGGCAGCAGCGAGACCCTGGTGACGAACCACGACTGTTCGAAGAACTCGCGCCACTGGAACGGCCGCCGGAACAGCTGCCGCAGGACGGCGGTGGCGAACAGGAACAGCTCACCCACCGGCACCAGTGGCCGGGTCGCTCGGCTCGATGCACTTGATTCCGCGGTTGCGGAGACTCTCATCGACATTGATGATCCCTTGATGGCGTGGCCGGTCGTCGGGGAGCGGTTGCCGGCCAGTTGTGCGACGGTAGCGCCGGTTCGTCTCACAAGTCAACTCGTGGTTCTGATGGCCACCGGATCGAGGAGAGGGTTTGTCTCTTGTATCGTCGACGAATGGCCGCTGAACTTCCGACCGATCCCCGAATAATCAGGCGGGAGCGTGAGCGGGCGGTTCTGCTGGATATGGCGAAGATGCGCTGGCGGGACGGCGAACCTCTCGATATTTCGAGCCTGGCGGTCGCCGGCGGGCAGAGCCGGGCAACGGCGTATCGCTGGTTCGGCGACAACGATCAGTTGTTGGCCGAAGTTCTCCGCTCCCGCACGGATGACCTGTTCGAGACGGCACGCAAGAGACACGCGGGAGAGGAGGGGGCGCCGAGAATCATCGGTGTCCTGCGCGACTACATTCAGCACGTCGCGGCATCGTCGCGTTTCAAGGAACTTCTGGACCGCGATCCGCAACGCGTCATGACCATCGTGGCGTCCGGCGCATTCCCGAACCAGATGCACGTCATTTCCCTGGTCCAGACGCTGGTCGAAGAAGAGCTGGACAGCGGGACCATTGCGGTGTCCGGCGACGCCTATACCGTGGCCTGTGCCATGGCACGTATTTCCGAGGCATTTCTGTACGCCGGGGTATTAGCGGGGGAGCAGGTCGACCTGGACGCGGCCATCGCCACGATCCGGCCCTTGCTGTTGTCCCGCGAGTGACCTGCTCACGGCGGCGTGAGCAGCGCCTCCCGTAGCGCCGGCAGTGCTTCGCCCGCCGAGTCCTTCCAGTAGCGCTCGATCGATCCGTGGCGTTCGGTGAGCACGGCGAGAGTGAGCTCCAGGTAGCGGCTCTGCGCGGACAGCGGCGCGATCGCCCCGGGGTCGAGCGGTCCCGCGAACGGCGGATCGAGCATGGAGAGCAGGCGCGCCGCGACCCGATCCGGCCCGTAGTGCAGATCGGACCGTTCGTAGTCGGCGAGCACCGTGTGCATCGGAACGCCCAGCGCCAGCAGGGTCAATGCCACGAGGACCCCGGTCCGGTCGCGGCCCGCCGTGCAGTGGATGAGGACCGGTAGCTGGCCCCGGGTCCCGACCCGCTCGGCGAACTCGAGCAGGCGATCGGGGCCGAACGAGTCGGCGAGCTGGGTGTAGAGGTCGGTCATGTAGTGGGTGGCGAGGACGCCGGTGGCGTCGAGCAGGCCTCTTCGGGTCAGCTCGGGGTCGAGGACGCCGCCGTGCTCGATGTCGAAGGTGACGACCTCGGCGGGCCACAGCTGTGTCGCCGGCTGCCGTTCCCACGGTGCCCGCAGGTCGAAGACCAGCTGGAACGGCACTTTCGCCAGTTCGGAGCGGCACTCGATGTCCAGCGTCTCCGGGGCTTCGGAGCGGTACAGCACGCCCGCGCGGACCCTGCGGCCGTCGGCGGTCTCGATCCCGCCGAGGTCGCGCACGTTCCCGGTCGTCACGTCGCGGTCAGCAATGCGTCGGTCCGGTCGCAGGCGGCTCGCAGCTCCGGTTCGGCCTCGGCGAACCATTCCTTGCCCACGGTGTCGGCGGCGTAGCGGACGAACAGCTCGGCGAACCGCTCGGACACGGTCATCCGCTGACCGTCCGGGCCGACCCGCAGGTCGCAGTACCAGAGCGCGTCGCGGGTCGGGGTGCGTTCGTCGGCGTAGCGGGCGTGCTCCTCGGCGAGGCCCCGGTAGCGCGCTTCGAGGCTGGCGAAGTCGTAGTTGGCCACGAGCCCGACGAGGCGGGCCGGTGCGTCGAGCTGTTCGAGCCTGCGGGCGGCGTCCAGCGCGGGCAGCGTCGAACGTCGGATCGCCGGGGACCAGCCGATGTCGTGCAGCGCGGCCGCCGCGATGAGCATGTCCGGATCGTCGGCGACGACCGGGGCGACCTCGCGGGCCAGCTCGACGACACCCCGCACGTGCGTCCAGCGGCGCGGCAGCGGCTCGGCGAGATGATCACGTGCGACATCGTAGGCCCAGGTCACGATGTCGGTCTCGGGTGTGTACGAGGTCATCGGGTCGCCATCTCCAGAATTCGGACCTCACCGGTGTCGCCGTTGACCGAGATCGTGCTGCCGTCCGGGATGGTGTGCAGCGCCCCGGGCACGACGACGGCGGGGATTCCGTACTCCCGGGAGATGCACGAGCCGTGCGCGAGCATGCCGCCGGTTTCCAGGACCAGCCCGGAGATCACCAGGAACACCGGCGTCCACCCGGGATCGGTGGCCGACGCGATCAGGATGTCGCCCTGCTGGACCCGGCCCAGCTCACGTTGGTCGGTCACGACCCTGGCGATGCCGACGGCGTCGCCCCTGCTGGTCGGCGCCCCGCGCAGCACGTCGCCGCCGCCGTCGGTGACCGGTGGCGCGTCCAGCTCGGTGGGGGTGTCGCCGACCAGGTAGCCCGAGGGTCGGTCCGCGCCGGCTCTGACGGTCTCCCAGTTGCGCCGCCGCGCGGTGATCTTGCGCCGCGCCAGACGCCGGTTGCCCCGGCCGTCGAGCAGCGCGAGCAGCTCGTTCTTCGACAGGAAGTAGAAGTCGTCGCCGTCCAGCACCCCGCGTTCGACCAGTCGCCTGCCGACCTCGGTGATCGCCCGCTTCTTGGAGAAGGTGATGCGGTCGCTGAAATGTCGTTCGTCGTCGCGCATCTGGAAGAAGCGCAGCAGCCACGAGTGCACGATCGTGAACGCCTCGACCTTGAGCGAGGCCAGCGGCTGCGACCTGATCGAGGCGATGACCTCCTCGGTGGCTCTCCGTCGACGTTCGACCAGGTCACCGGCGGCGTCGGGCAGGGTTCTCGCGGTGATGAGCGAGCGGATCGTCCCGTAGTCGACTCCCGGGTCCTCGATCCGCCGACTGCCGTACATGTCCCGATCCGGATGTCCTCGGTGGCCGTGCTTGCCGATGAAGGTGGCGTAGGCCTCGGCGAACGCGGCGCCGGCGGGATGTCGTCCGACCTCGTCGAAGAACGCCCGGCCGGGGTGCTCGTCGAACAGCGCACGTAGCTCCGCGTCGTCCCGGACCAGTACGGCGAGCTCCCACAGTTCCAGGTTCTCGGTCAGCGTGATGGTCGGTGTGTCGAGTCCGGTGATGAGGTCGTTCAGAATCCACGGATTGGTGCCGGTGTACCAGTTCTTCAGCATCGTCATCAGGGTCGACATGGCCATCGGCGTGTACAGGTAGAACGGTGTCCACAGGTCGCCGACCCAATCGGACATCGCCTGAATCCGGCTGTCCAGATAACGGGTCAGCTCACGGTCGGACATCGCTCGGATCTTCTCGACGGGCTGACCGTCGGCCTCGGCCGTTCTATTCTCCAGCTGCTCATAGATGTGGCGCCAACAGGAATACGGCCCGTTGTCCGGGCTCAGCAGCTTGATCCGGGCGAACAGCTTCGGCAGTGTCGACCAGGACCACGGTTCGTTCCCGATCGCCGTCCGCCACGAGGCCGGAACATTGACGAGCAGTTCCGGCGCCCGCATGCTGGGCGGCAACGATCGGGCGATGTTGCGGTAATCGATCCGTGAGTTGTAGTAGATGCGTCCTCGGTGGTACTTGAGCACTCGCATCTCGGCGACGTCGTCGAATCCCCACAGGGTTTCCAGCTTCCGGTGCATCCGGGAGCCCATCTCGTGCCGAATCGAGTAGAACAGCGGCGTCACCGCTCCCGGGAACACCGAGTTGGCCCATTCCCGCGTCCACACGGTGTCCCGATCGGCCCGCCCGACCGCCGCGAAGTCGTCGAGGTCGCTGTCCCAGGAGAGCGTCGCTCCGGTCACCTCGCGGGACTGCAGCAGCTGGAACTCCCCGTCGGCGTACGCCCACTCGATGTCCTGCGGAAGATCGTCGTAGTACTCCTGGACCCGGCGTCCGAGCGTGCCCAGCTCGACCAGCTGCGCAGGCGACAGCGTGCCCCGTTCCTGGTCGGCCGGTGGAATCTCCTCGACGACGGTTCCCTGGCCGGACGGGGCACGGACGACCCGGACCGTCTTTCTGGCGACCGTGCTGTCGAGCGTCTCCAGGGTGTCGGCGCTCAGGACGTACTCGTCGGGCGTGACGATGCCGCCGACGATCGCCTCACCGAGCCCCCAGCTCGCGTTGACCACCATCTCGCCGGTCGCGCCGCTGATCGGGTTGGCGGTGAACAGGACTCCGGAAATCTCCGACTCCACCATTCGCTGGACGACCACCGCGATACCGATCGTGCTGTGGTCGATGCCGTTCTTCTGTCGATACGCCAGCGCCCGCGACGTCCACATCGACGCCCAGCAGCGACTCACAGCATCAAGGACAGCGTCCGCGCCCTGAATGTCGAGAAAGGTGTCGTGCTGGCCGGCGAACGAGGTCTCCTCGAGGTCCTCGGCCGTCCCGGAGGAACGGACCGCGACGGAGGGCGAATCTCCGAATGCGGCGTAGCCGGTCAGTACCTGGCCGCTGATCTGCTCGGGCACCGCCGAGGTGGTGATCTGTTCGCGGATTTTCTCGCTCGTCCGGTCGAGAGCCTCCACGTCGGCGTAGTCGATTCCCCGGGCGAGGTCGGCGATGGTCGATGCCAGTCCGCTGGAGTCGATGAAGTCGAGATACGCGGTGGTGGTCACGACGAATCCAGGGGGAACCGCGAAGCCGCGCGCTGAGAGACGTCCCAGATTGGCGCCCTTTCCGCCGGTCAATGCCGGTTCGGAACACTGGGCGTCACGAAATGCGACGGTGTAAGTCATATCGGACCTTCCCCTGGCGGCGACGATGCAGCCCGCTTAGATGTGCGACGCTATCGATGTTTCGTCTCACAAGTCAAGCTGAGCGCATGCCGTCGGGGTGTCTTGCCGATCCAGCAAATTCCCGTGCGCTCGCGAGCAGCCGGAGGTGACGGTGGTCCTGTGCCAGCCTCGTCGACCCGAGAGGACGAACATGCCACGACAGCGCCGCGACGCCGGCCCGCCGAAGGCCGGGCCCGGTGAGAAGGACGTGCTGCTCGGCTTTCTCGAGTACCTGCGCGCCTCGGTGATCGCCAAGGTGGACGGAGTCCCGGAACCGGAGGTCCGCACGCCCGGTGTGAAGTCGGGAACTAACCTGTTGGGCCTGGTCAAGCACCTCACCCAGGTCGAACGCCATTGGCTGCTGGGCGAGCCGGTCACCGACTGGGAGGCGACGTTCCGCCCGGACGCGGACGAGAGCGTCGACGACGTCGTGGGCGCCTACCGCCGGACCACGGCCCGCGCGAACGAGACGATCCGTGCCTGCCCCGACCTTGCCGGTCCCGGACCACGCCCGGGAGGCCGCCCCGGCGCGGCGCCCAGCCTGCGCTGGACGCTGACCCACATGATCGAGGAGACCGGCCGCCACGCGGGCCACGCCGACATCCTGCGAGAACTCATCGACGGCGCCACCGGCCGCTGACGCCGCCACCTCGCAGGCCCAGCTGTCGCGCCGCAGACACTGCAGCGTCTGCGACGCAGCGGGACGCTCTGCGAAGTCGCTGACGCGCGCGTCGATGGGACTCCGGGGGCCGCTGGGGAGTATGGGAGGGCCCGCCGCTAGTGTCTGGCGGCGTGACCATCGTCACCCGACGCGGACTCCCGCTGCACCGGTCTCCGGTGGTGCTGGCGGCGGGCACGATCGTGCTCGGGGTGGCGGCGCACGTCCTCGGTGGCGGTGGCGGTGCGGTCGAGTCCCTCCCGCTCCTGATGGCGACCACGTTCGGCGTCGCCACGACTCTCGCCGCGCGCCGCGTCGCGGGTCGCACCTGTCGCGGAGCCGCCGGGGCCGCCGCGCTGCTCGGCATCGGCCAGTTCGGTATGCACCTGGCGTTGAGCGTGTCGGTGAGCAACCATTTCGACCCGATCACCGAGCACTCGTCGCAGCAACACATCCTGGGGCTGAGCTGTGGTCTGGTCCTCGCACACACCCTGACGACGGCACTGCTCGTGGTCCTCGTCCTGGGTGCGCACCGCTCGGCCGAGCTCGCGCTTAGGCTGCTGTCGCACACACCGAGGGTGCCTCGCCTGCTCATGGTCCTGATGCCGAGGCGCTCGGATCGGCAGTTCGTCGCGGTCACCCCGAGCCCGGAGCTGACGACGGCTGCGCTCCTCGTGGCCCAGCGTCTGCACAACG
This sequence comes from Actinospineispora spinosispora DSM 44797, assembly GCF_000429025.1. GTDB lineage: Bacteria > Actinomycetota > Actinomycetes > Mycobacteriales > Pseudonocardiaceae > Pseudonocardia > Pseudonocardia spinosispora. The sequence goes on along the minus strand of NZ_KE386835.1, from coordinate 189,206 downwards.
GCCCGGTCGGGCCGCGCCGTGGCCCGCCGAGGGTGTTCGCGACCCGCTAGGCGTCGGCAGCCAGCGCATCTCCGACGGGGTGAACCCGCTGGATGACGGCGCGGCACCGGTTGAGCACGACGCCCTCGGGCCGCATGCAACAGGCACGAATGCACGACGAGATCGGCGTTCACCTCTGCCATCCGGCTTTACCCACAGGCTCCCCTCTCGGGCTCCGGGTCAGGCGCGCGCCGAAGACGCCCCCGTGGTACTGACCGAAGGAAGATCATGAACACGTCGCAAGCAGAACCCATCGTCGAGAGCAACGTCGACTCGGCGAGCCCCGATTTCCCCGACGGTTCGATCGAGCGGCTCGAACAGCTCCGAACCGACCTGACCCAGCACGACGCCACCGCCACACGCCGTCACGAGGAGCTGTCGGCCGAACTGGCCAGGCAGGAGGCGATCTGGTCGGCCAACGAGGCGCGGCGAATCCGGGAGGAACAGCTGAACGCCGCCACCGCCGACTACGAGACGGCCCTCGACGAGTACCGAGGGCTGGCGTCGACAGCGGCGGACTCGTTCGGCGAACTGCACGCGATCACGTGCAGTGCCGCGATCCTGGTCCGCGCGGCCGTGCGGGCCGAGCAGGCGAAGCGCGAGGCGCAACCGGTGCTCGAATCGGCGTGGCGTCGACTCCGCGAGTTGAACGACGAGGTGGCCGAACCGACGCTCGCCCCGTTCGAGGACTTCGACTTCGGCCCCTACGACCCTCGGTCCAGCGTCTTACGAGCCGGCCTCCTGGTGTACCCCGAGACCAGGGGACGGCTGGCACAGCTGACCTCGGAGGACCCCGGAAGTGTGGGGGCCGGGTCCGGCGAGCCTCCGGCGGAACCCTCGGCCGAGCCGAAGAGCGGCGACCCCGACCAGCTGGACGTCATCTTCCGCAGGGCGCAGGCCAAGCGGGAGCAGGACGACCAGGCGCCGCTGCTGGCGGGCTGAGGCGGGGCGCCGCCTTGCGTTCGAAGCGGTGAGTAGTGCGCACAACTGTTGTTGTGTTGCGCAACACGGACCATCGGTATCGCTTTCGGGAGCAGCGAGGACCTCATAAGTTGGCTTGAACGGCCGAGTTCACCTCGGGGTCCGGTGGGCCGTTCGGTACTTCGAGCGATGACGTGGGGGACGATGACTCTGCGGTTGGTCCGGAGCAGCGTGTCCGGTCCCGGCGCCCCCGAGCGCGGCACCATCCGCTCGGTGGGCGCTGAACTCCGGCACGGCTCTCGGACCGACATATCCGGTGGCCGGCGAACCCACGCCGCCGCGTTCTCGTCGATCGCTGGGCCGCTGGAGCCGGACGATATTCGAGCGCTGTTCGGGCTCTTGCGGCGTATGGAACCAGCTCTCGCCCGACGATCGGTCGTCAGACTCGGGACCGACGCGATAGGGCGGCTGGAACGCATCGCGGACCTGATCGCCGGCAACCGGCTGGGACCGTCCGAGACCAATGACCTGTTCGACTCTCTCTATGGAGGGCTGGTGATACCTGGCGCCGCGCACCTGGAAGCCGCCACCGTGCTGCCGCTGATGCAACGGGTGACCGCACACTTCGGAGCTCACTACCACCGCCTGGGAATCCATCCGTCCGAGCTGAACGAAGGTGCGGAAGCGAACTACAACCTCATCGAGACCTTCCGGTCTGGCGATCCCGATGCCGCGGCCGACGCCATCCGAGATCGTCTGGACGGCTGTGAGCGGTTCGCTCTCTGGATCCGCACGCTCGACTAGGAGGTTTCGTCACGTGGCCGACGGAACCAGGGCCGGCGGTGTGACTGCTCAGTCGATTCTCCGGACCATCCGGGCGGGCGCGCCGACGGCCACTGTCGCCGGAGGTACGTCGTGGGTGACGACCGACCCGGCTCCGATGACGGAGTCCGCGCCGACGGTCACCCCTTGCAGGATCATGGCCGACGCACCGATCCAAGCGTTTCGCCCGATTCGGATCGGCGCGGCGGTGATCCCCGAGCGACGCCGCGACGGATCGACGGGGTGACCTGAGGTGATCAGGCTGACCGACGGGCCGATCATCACGTCGTCGTCGATCTCGATGCCGCCGATGTCGTTGAGCCGGCAGCCCTGGTTGATGAAGACGTTGCGGCCGAGTCGAATGTTGATGCCATGGTCCGAGTACACCGGGGGGATCAGCCTGAAGGTCTCGTCGATGGGTTGCCCGGTCAGCTCGGCCCACGTCGCCCGGATCGCGTCCTGGTCGTCGTAGGGCCGTGCGTTGAGCTGCTCCGTCAACCGGATCGCCCGCTCGACCCTGTCGCGGAAACCATGCAGCTGTGACACGGGTATCCCGGTCGAGGTGTGGTCGGTCACGGGTGCTGTTTCCTCGTCGTTTCTCTCGCGGTGCCGGTCGAGGCTGATGCAACCAACCAGCGGACGGGCCGGTCAAACAACGGCAGGGTCCGCGCGCCACAACCCGTGGTTGTCCACCGAGGTCAGCCCGTGATACAGAACTCGTTGCCCTCCGGATCGGTGAGCACGGTCCACACGTGGTCGAGTCCCGGGGCACCCTGCTCACCCAGGACCGTGGCCCCCAGCTCGACCAGGCGTTGCGCCGCGGCCACCCGGGGCTCTCCGTTCAGGTCGACGTGGACGCGGTTCGTGCCCGCCCGCCGCTCGGGAACGCGCTGCAGGCCGAGGGTCACCGGCGACCCCGGACGTCCGAGCTGTATGTACGAGCCGTAGTCCTCCAGTACGTGCATCTCCAGAGCCCGCGTCCAGAACTCGACCAGCCGTCGGGGGTCTGCACAGTTGATGACCACGTTATGGATGCTGAGGGGCACAAACCGAGGGTAGAAGCGCGGCGCCACCGATTTCCGCCCGTCCATGCCCGATCAGTCGTGTTTCGCCTCGTAACGCAGCAGGACCGTGCCACCCGGGAAGGTGCGGTTCTCCACCAGCCGCAGCGAAATCCATGACGGCAGTAAGGGAAAGAACGGGGTGCCACCGCCCACAGCGGTCGGCGCGACCACGATCCGGTACTCGTCCACCAGACCGGCCCGCACGATCGGCGCGGCCAGCGTCGCGCCCGCAACCTCTAACCTGCCGTCCGTTTCGGCTTTGAGCTTCGTCACCACCTCGACGGGGTCGCCGCGTTCCAGACGAGAGTTCCACGCGACCGATTCCAGGGTGCGGGAGAACACGACCTTGGGCATGTCGCACCAGATGCGGGCGAAGTCGAGGGTCAAAGCGGTGGCGTCCGGGGCCTGGTCCGCGGTCGGCCAGTAGGCGGACATCAGCTCGTAGAGCCGCCGCCCGTAGAACGACAGGGCCGTCTCCCGCTCGAAGTCGTTCCAGTACTGGTGCAGTTCGTCGCTCGGCTCGGACCAGTCGATGCTGCCGTGTGCGTCGGCGATGTACCCGTCCACCGACACGGTGAAGCCATAGATGAGTTTGCCCATGGAGATCAGACTGCACCAGAGGTCAAACCTCATCGCGGAGGTGAGAAACAGTCGGCGACGGCGGGAAAGTAGATGCCCGTGAACGGCCGATGGTCCTGAGGGACAGCGTGAACTGGGACTGTCTGACGAGACACCCTCCTAGGTCACCTCTTGTAGCGGTGCGGGCACTTGCGCGAGTCGAGAGGCCTCCGCCTTGAACAGCCAATACTCCATCCCGGCGATCCCGACTGACCAATCGGCGTGAGGGCAGCTTCTCCTCTCTGGCCGGGAATGGGGGCGCCGGCGGCGGGGGCCGCCGGCGCCTGCTGCTTGTCAGCTACGGCGTACCTGGTGGCCATCCTCGGCGGTGATCTGCAGGTCACTCAGGTCTGGGTCGGTGAGGGAGGTGTGCACCGCGTCGGAACCGTGACCGGTTGCGTGAATCCCTCCCGCCACGGCAAGGTCTCCCACCTGTCCGTCGATCTCCGCGGTAATGACGGCATCGCCGCTGGTGGCGAGGGTGCCTGTGACGTCGATTCGATCGACCTGGCCACCGGGTTTGATGCTCAGTGCGATGGCTTTGAGTGGCATTTGGATTCCCTTGACCAAGCTCAGACCTTCGCCACCGCGGGTGATCACGTCGCCGTCGACCAGTAGCGTGCCCATTGGTTTGCTGATCTGGATACCGACCGATCCGTCGCCGTGGGTCTCGATTCCGACGAAACGTGCCTCGCGCAGTGAGCCGTCGTAGAGATTGAATCCGCGTGCGCCGTTGCCGTGGGTCCGGATGGGAGCGCGGACATCGAGTAGGTCGATATCGCCGAAATTGACGAATCCGATACCGCTCGGACCGTGTGAGGTCACTGGCGCGGTCGTGGTCCAGGTGGTTACTGTGCCCCAGTTGTCCAGCACCATGTCGTTCTGCCCGTAGGTGCTTACCGGGCCTGTGGTGCTTACCTGCCGCACGCGGGCCCCGGAGATGACGAAGACGCCACCGGAGATCAGATCGGGGGTCCCGGCCGGGATGCCTCCGTTGGTGTGTACCTCGCCTGTGCGCAGGTGCGACACGGCCAGGACGCCGCCGTTACCGTGGCCCTGCCAGTCTCCGTGACCTCCGACGAAGACGCCGCTGCCGCGTACCGGTTCGTCCTTCGTGCCGATCGAGATATCGAGCAGTTCGGCGGTGATGGTCACGGCCGGGTCAGGCTGGCGGTTCCACAGTGTGAAGCCACCCTGCAGCGCCTCGACACCGAACCCGTGCGGACGCCTCGATCGCCCCCGCACATCGGCTGAGAGCACCCGCAGGCCTTCCACCTGAACGTGACCCGCGCGGACCTGCTCCTCGGCCAGTAGCAGAACCTGACCGCGAGTGGTCACTTCGCGCAGGGTTAACCTGCCGAAATCGGTGACAGTGGTGTCGTTGAGAATGGCGACCTCGGTGTCAGCGGTTGTCAGGGTGACATCTTCGAGGACGTTGTCCTTGGTCAGACGCACTCCTTTCGCGCCGAACTCCAGTGTTCCACCGCGCAGCGTGACACCGGGTTGTAACGTGATCATCGGTGAGCCGGTAATGGTGCCGTTCACTTCGATCACCTCGGCTCCGACATTGACGGCTTCCGCAAGTTCCGCGGCTGTGGATACAACTGTGCTGCTCATATCAAAGCTCCTTACAGTGAGTAATTCATCAGACTGTGTGCCTTACCAATCCACATCAGTGGAGGAGGCGTACGCAATTAACTGGTCGTCGACCGGGGCGGGGCTTCGGTCAGCCCTCGCCTTGCACGGGATCGGTGTTGAAGGTGTAGGGCACGATCCTCCACTGATTGTCGATCTTGTGGAGTACGAAGACCTCACGGTTGAGGTCGGTGACTGGCTTGCCGTTTTCCACTGCCGTGGCGCCCTTGTGGTGGTGGGTGCGTACGACCGCCGTGTCCCCGTACACGTTGAGGGCGTCGTAGGAGAACACCGTCCGTCGTGCCACTGGCTCGTGGGTGGTCACATTCAGTCGGCGTGGTGCGTGTCGGGCTGGCCGGGGGTGGCGGTCCAGCTGGCGAGCAGGTTGAGCGCGTCCTGGGTGGGCGAATCGGCTTCGGCGGTGTAGACGATCAGAGTCAAGCCGGGGTCGGCGGGTAGCTCCATGGCTTCGAAGGTGAAGTCGAGCTGCCCGACGGCGGGGTGGTGTAGCCGTTTGGTGCCGGTGCGGTGCAAGCGGACGTTGTGGTCGGCCCAGTGGGTGCGGAAGGTCTCGCTGCGGGTGGACAGTTCACCGATGAGGTCGCTGAGTTTGCGGTCGTGGGGGTTGCGGCCAGCCTCGGTGCGCAGGATGGCGACTATGTCGTTGGCGGCGCGATCCCAGTCGAGGTAAAAGTCGGGGGCGTTCGGGTCGAGGAAAATGTAGCGGGCGCCATTCGTGGGCTGTGCTGAGCTGGTGGTGATCGGCGCGAAGAGAGCTTGGCCGAGACAGTTGGCGCCGAGGTGGTCCATCCGCCCGTTGCGTACCCAGGCCGGGGCGCCGGTGATCGCGTCGAGCACGCGCTGCACGCTTGGGCGAAGCCGCTGTGGTGAGGACCGTCGACGGGCGCCGGGTGAGTGGTTCGCCGCGTGGGCAAGATCGAACAGGTGCGCGCGTTCGGCGTCGTCGAGGCGCAGGGCACGAGCCAACGCGTCAAGCACCGACTCCGAGACCCCCGAAAGGTTGCCTCGTTCGAGGCGGACGTAGTAGTCGACGCTGACCCCGGCCAGCATTGCCACCTCTTCACGTCGTAGCCCCGGAACACGGCGGCCCCCGCCGCCGTAGCCGGGTAGTCCGGCCTGGGCGGGGGTGATCTTCGCCCGCCGTGAGACGAGGAAGTCGTGGGTGTCTTTCCGGTTGTCCACGCTGTAACGCTACGACGGGTCGCCGACGGGTGGGGGGTTCTGGCAGTACCTGGAACAGCAGTAACTTCCGCGCCGGTTTGTGAGGGCGTTGTCTGGAGGCCGTGACGGATTGGAGCAGCCACGAGCCCACCACCACGGGCGAGGTCGAAGAAACTCGATCTCGCCCCCGTCCATCTGACGGAACCTCGAACGAGCCCGTCACGATCTGCGCCGTCCACCACGGCGGGGACCTCTACATCCGCTCGGTCGACGGGCCCGCCGCCGCTTGGTTTCGAGGCGTCTGTACCAGCCGCTAGGGGCGCGTCGAGGCCGTGGCGTCCAATGAGACGCCATCCTCGTCGACGCCGACGACATCGTCGTCCCGGTCCTCGGCGACGAGCTCGACACGATCTGTCGGTCCAGGTACCGCTGCCGACGGCATGGAGATCGACATACAGATCCAACCCAACCAACCGAGCATGAAGGCGTCGGCGGAGAGTTTCGCCGGAGACGCCTGGCTGGACGTCATCGCCCAAGGGAACGGACGCGGGTGAACGTGGGGTCCTCGGCGCTCTTAGCGCCTGGCACAAGCCACGTCAACAGTCAAACCCTGCGCGCCGTCGAACAGGTCGACCTCGTACAAGCCCGGGCGGTGACCTCGTCAAGATTCGGGCCGGCGACACCGTCACCGCCCCGCCTGGCGAGTGGCACTGGCACGGCGCCACCCAGGGCACTTCATGACCCACCTGGCCCTGCAGGACGACCACGGCCCCGGAGATCCCATGGGTGAGATGGCCACTGACGAGGACTACCACACCAATTCGGTCAACCATGACCAATCCCGAGCTCAAGGAGACTCATGCGAGCGACAGTGATGTACGGCGCCGGCGACGTGCGGGTGGAAAATGTGCCTGACGCGACGATGCGTGAGCGCACAGACGCCCTGATTAGAGTCCTACGGTCGTGTATATGCGGCAGTGACCTGTGGCCTTATAACTCGATGGAACCCAGCAAACACGGTCGGCGGATGGGCCACGAGTTCCTCGGCGTGATCGAAGACACCGGCCCCGAGGTCGCAGGTCTCAAAGTCGGTGACGTCGTAGTGGCACCCTTCGTGTGGGCAGACAACACTTGTGACTTCTGCCGGGCGGGCCTGCACACCTCCTGCCGGCACGGCGGCCAGTGGGGCCACGCCCTCGATGGCGGCCAGGGCGAGGCGATGCGCGTCCCGCAAGCCCAGGGCACGTTGGTGAAGGTCCCGGTCGGGGAGGACTCTCCGCTACTGGCTTCGCTGCTCACGCTCTCCGACGTGTTCTGTACCGGCCATCACGGCGCAGTCACGTCCCGGGTCAGGCGCGGCAGCGCGGTGACCGTCCTCGGCGACGGCGCAGTGGGCCTCTCGGCTGTGCTGGCCGCTAGACGGCTGGGCGCCGAGCGGATCATCCTGATGGGCCGCCACAAGGACCGCACTGACCTGGGCCGTACGTTCGGTGCCACCGACGTGGTCGCCGAACGCGGCGCGGAAGGCATCACCCGGGTGCGGGAGCTGACCGGTGGCGACGGCACCCCGGCAGTGATCGAGTGCGTTGGCACCGAACAATCCCTGCAGACTGCGATCAACGTGGTTCGCGACGGCGGTGTGATCAGCAGGCTCGGGCTGGCGCAGTACACCCATGTCCCGATGGGGGTCGACACGATGACGCGAAACATCACCCTCACCGGTGGCGCGGCGCCGGTGAGGGCCTATATGGAGGAACTGTTGCCCGACGTGCTCAACGGCAGCATCGACCCCGGGCAGGTCTTCGATCGCACCGTCGGCTTCGGCGAGGTCCCGGACGGCTACCAGGCCATGGCCGACCGCGACGCACTCAAGGTCCTCATCCGGCCCTGATAGGGCATCCGAGAACCGAGAGCCCCAGCCGTGAAGTCACACCACACCGCGAGGCCTCGGCGTCGCTCGCATCGGCTTGGGCATACAGCACCGCCGGCCCTGACAACGGGCTCTTCTCGTGTAGATAATGGACGTGCCCCCGGGGCGGTGTGTCCACGATCCACAAGGCGGGATGCGGCCGCTCAGCTGCGCATATCGGCGACCGTGGCTATTGAGCGGCGGCGTCGTCCGGCGAACGGTGGTGCTGCTAAATGAGCGCCACCGGCGATCGGGCGGGCGTTGATGGGGGATTGTGGGTGCAGTGCGCATGCGCGTTGTTGGTGGCTGCCGGCGCGGCGTTTGCGTCTTACAGGCATGGGCAGGCGTTCGCGTTGCGGTTTGGCGCGGATGCGGCCACGGCGATGATCTGGCCGTTGATGACGGCGACGGTCGAGTTGTGGAAGCCCGGTCGGGTAGGGAAGTGGCGGGCGTGGTTGGCATTCCTCGTGGGCGTGGCTCTTTCGTTGTGCGCGAACGTGGCGTCGGCTCCGTCGCTGTCCGTGTTAGCGGTCATGGTGGCGGTGTGTCCACCGTTGGCGCTGCTGCTCGCGGTGGAGTTGCTGAATCGTGCGCTCGTGCGCAGTCGGGCTGAGGCAGTTGCAGGTGAACCTAGTGTCGGTTCACGCCCGAGCTGTGAGGTGCAGCTTCACTCGCAGGCCGTCTGAAGCACAGACCTGCAAGACCAACGCCCGCACCTCATGTTCGCACTTGTCCCGCGCCTGTCCCGCAGACGGCGAGATTTGGCGATATCTAGTGGGACATCGCGCGGCGCGCCCTACGAGCTGTTCTCGCAGGTCACAAGGGGATTTTACTGGTAAAGAGATGGTGCCCCCGGCAGGATTCGAACCTGCGCTCCCGCCTCCGGAGGGCGGTGCTCTATCCCCTGAGCTACGGGGGCCGGTCCCTGAAGTACCAGGATCGGCCGCTTTTGCGACGCTGATCAGCCTAGCGCATCGGAGCCACCGCCTCGGAGCGGGTTACCCCTGCGGGAGCGGGGCGGCACCCCGCGCCGCGAGCAGCGCACGCAGGTAGGTCGCCTCGGAGCTCTGCGAGGTGCGCATCTGGGTCGCCAGGTTCCGGACGTCGGGCTGTTCGGCGCGCGTCGCCGCGTAGGACAGCATCTCGCTGCCGCCCTCGTGGTGGCGCAGCATCAGCTGGAGGAACAGCACGTCCAGTGCGGGACCCGTACTCGAGCGCAGCCGGCGCAGCTCGTCGTCGCTGGCCATCCCGGGCATTCGGGCCATCCCGGGAGTGGCGGCGGCGCCCATCTGGTGGCTCGGCATCGCGGACATCCAGGTCATGTACGGGCCGCTGCCCTGCGCTGCTGCGCCCCACAGACCCAGCCAGCCCTGCATGTGGCCGATCTGGCGGCTCTGCCCGGACTCGATGTCGAACGCGAGCTGTCGCAGCTGCGGGTCGGTGGTGTGGTCGCGTTCCCAGGTGGCCATCTGGACGGCCTGCTCGTGGTGCACGCTCATGTCCTGGGCGAACCCGACGTCGACCGAGTCCGCCGAGGGGACCGCCGTGCTCGACGATCCGGACAGGCCGAACAGCAGGCCGGCCGCCGCGCCCAGCATCAGCAGGGCCACCGCGCCGCCGATGGCGAGCAGGTAGCGCGACCACACGGGTACGGACTCGGTGCTCACCCGGTCGGCCCGGCGGGGGTCACGATGTCGCTGCCGTCCTCCTTGTGGGCGCCGGGGCCGGCCGGCGTGGTCTCGAAGGCGGGCGGGTTGTCCTGGTCGAACATGCCGGGGCCGAGTGCGTCGCAGCTGGCTCCGACCTCGGGGTAGGCGTACTTGTTCTGACGCAGCGCCTGGATGAACTCGTCGATGCGCGGGTCGGCCGCGTCAGCCACCTTCAGCTGGTGGCCCCAGGACTGCAACGAGACCGGAGCGTCCAGGCCGGGGTAGGGCGACAGCATCGTGTACTGCTTGCCTTCCGCGCGCTGCTTCAGTGAGTCCAGCGCGGCGCCGCTGATGCGCGCCGGGTCGTAGGCGATCCACACCGCGCCGTGTTCGAGCGAGTGCACCATGTTCTCGTTGCGCACAGCTGTGGGATACACCACGCCGGTGCACGCGGCCCAGTTGTAGTCGTGCGCGCCGCCGAACGGCGGGAACTGGGTGTAGGCGACGCGCTCGTTCGGTGCGACGTGCTTACCCGCCTCGAACTCACGTGCGATGACGCCCGCGATGTTCTTCGACGGGTCCTGCAGTGTCGCGGACGGGGTGAACTTCTCGAGCGCGGTTTCCTTCTCGCTCTTCGCCTGGTTCTGGAACAACGCGTAGCCCAGGACCGCGGCGGCGAAGACCACGACGACCGTGACGGCGGCGATCGTCGCCCACGGCGCGCCGCGCCTACCCACGAGCGCGGGTGCCTTCTTGCCTGACGACTTGCTGTTCTTGCTGGCCATGAACCATTCCCAGTCGTCGGAGCGAACAATCAGCCGGTCGAGCCTATCTTCATGATCAAATATGTGATAACCGGTGCCGCTTTCGAGTATGCACGTCGCCCGGCGCACCCGCCGTGGGTGAAAACAGGCAGATTAGACTCCGGAAACATGGTCCCCGCTGAGCTCGCCGTGCTGGTCCGCGGTGCCGCGATCTCGGCACTCACGGCGCGCGGGCTCGACGCCGACGTCGTCCCGGGCGAGATTCCGCTGGAACGTCCCCGCGACCCGGCGCACGGTGACTACGCCACGAGCATCGCCCTGCGTACCGCGACGAAGCTCGAGGTGTCGCCGAGGACGCTCGCCGGCTGGGTCGCCGACGAGCTGGGGGGACGCGACGGTATCGCCGCCGCCGAGGTTGCGGGCCCGGGCTTTCTGAATCTGCGCCTGGCTGCGGACGCACGGGGCGCACTGGTCGGCGAGGTGCTGTCGGCGGGAGCGGGCTACGGCCGCGGTGACGCCGCCTCGGTCGTCGACGAGGTCATCGGTCGGCCGAGCAACGACGTGGACGCCGCGCGGTACGCCATGGTCAGAGGCCTCGACGTCGGTCTGCTGAGCAGACGGACCGACGACAACCCGCTGTTCCGCGTGCAGTACGTCCACGCGCGGCTGTGCTCGCTCGCCCGCAACGCTGTTGACCTGGGCCTGACCGTTGGCACACAGTACGGACTGCTGGAACACCCGAGGGAAGGCGAGCTGATCCGCGCCCTCGGTGAGTTCCCCGACATCCTGCGCAGCGTCGCGCAGTCGCGCGAACCGCACCGGGTGGCCCGCTACCTGGAGAATCTCGCGGTCGCGTTCCATCATTTCTACGATTCCTGCCGGGTGCTACCAATGGGCGACGAGCCGATCAATTCACTGCACCAGTCGAGGCTCGCGCTGTGCGCGGCGACTCGTCAGGTCCTCGCCAACGGGCTGGGCGTGCTCGGCGTGTCCGCACCGGAGCGGATGTGAGAGCGCATCCCGCCGGTCCCCGGCACGCCGACGTCTCGCTGCCGGTCGACACCTCGGGCCCCGAGCCCAGCGAGGTCGACGAGCTGAACGTGCTTGCGCCGTCCGTCTGGCCGCGCAATGCCGGTCGTCGCGACGACGGTGTGACCGAGATCGCGGGCGTGGACGTCCGCGAGCTCGCCGACACGTACGGCACGCCGCTGTTCGTGCTGGACGAAGCCGATTTCCGGTCCCGCTGCGCCGAGTTCGCCGACGCCTACGGCGACGCGAGCGCCGTGCACTACGCGTCGAAGGCGTTCCTGTGCACCGAGGTCGCGCGCTGGGTCGCCGCCGAGGGGCTGTCGCTCGACGTGTGCAGTGGTGGTGAGCTGGCGATCGCGCTGCGCGCCGACTTTCCGCCGGAGCGCATCGCGATGCACGGCAACAACAAGTCGGTCGAGGAGCTGGTCGCCGGCGTCGAGGCGGGTGTGGGCACCGTGGTGCTCGACTCGTTCTACGAGATCGCCCGGCTCGACCAGATCGCCCGCGAGCGCGGCGTCCGGCAGCCGGTCATGGTGCGCATCACGGTGGGTGTCGAAGCGCACACCCACGAGTTCATCGCCACCGCGCACGAGGACCAGAAGTTCGGCTTCTCGCTGGCCGGCGGCTCCGAGTCGGACGCCGCTGAAGCGGTGCGCAGGGTCGTGAAGGCCGATGGTCTCGAGCTGATCGGGCTGCACAGCCACATCGGGTCGCAGATCTTCGACGCCGACGGCTTCGAGGTCGCGGCGCGCCGCGTCGTCGGGCTGCTCGCCGAGCTGCACTCCGAGCACGGCGCGAACACACTCGAATCGCTCACTATGCTCGACCTCGGTGGCGGCCTCGGCATCGCCTACCTGGCGGAGGACGACCCGCCCCCGGTGGCGCGCCTTGCCGAGGAGCTGCGCGACATCGTCGGCAAGGAGTGCGCCGACGCCGGGCTGCACATGCCCCGCATCGTCGTCGAGCCCGGCAGGGCGATCGCCGGACCGGGCACGGTCACGCTCTACCAGGTCGGGACGCTCAAGGACATCGACCTGGGCCACGGCTCAGGCCGTCGCTACGTGAGCGTGGACGGCGGGATGAGCGACAACATCCGCACCGCGCTGTACGACGCGCGCTACGACTGCCGTCTGGTGTCGCGCGCGGCCACCGAGGACTCCGTCCCCGCCACGCTGTCGCGCGTCGTCGGCAAGCACTGTGAGTCCGGTGACGTGCTGGTCAGGGACTGCTGGCTGCCCGCGGACATCGGACCGGGTGACCTGCTGGCGATCGCCGCCACCGGCGCCTACTGCTACGCCATGGCCAGCGGGTACAACCGGCTGCCGCGCCCGGCCGTCGTCGCGGTCCGCGACGGCGAACACCGCGTTCTCCTGCGCAGGGAGACCGAGGACGACCTGTTCCACCTGGAGGTATCACCGTGAAGGCCGTGCGCGTCGCGTTGCTGGGGTGCGGCACGGTCGGGCGGGAAGTGGTGCGCCTGCTCGACGAGCAGGCCGACGAGCTCGCCGCGCGGGTCGGAGCGCCTGTCGAGCTGGTCGGGATCGCGGTGCGCCGCCCGCATAAGCACACCGACGTCCCCGCGCACCTGCTGACCACCGACGTGTCCGGCCTGGTCAACCGGCCCGATGTGGACGTCGTCGTCGAGGTGATCGGCGGTATCGACCCGGTCAGGGGACTGCTGCTGGACGCGCTCAAGGCCGGACGTGGCGTGGTGACCGCGAACAAGGCCCTGCTCGCCGAGGACGGCGCGACGCTCGCCGAGGCCGCCGACGCCTCCGGCGCCGACCTGTACTACGAGGCCTCGGTCGCCGGCGCGATCCCGCTGCTGCGCCCGCTGCGCGAGTCACTGGCCGGCGACAAGATCACCCGGGTCGCCGGCATCGTGAACGGCACCACGAACTACATCCTGTCCGCGATGACCGCGGCGGGCGCCGGGTACCGCGAGGCGCTCGACGAGGCGACCGAGCTGGGCTACGCCGAGGCTGACCCGACCGCCGACGTGGACGGGTTCGACGCGCAGTCCAAGGCCGCGATCCTGGCGTCGCTGGCCTTCCACACCCGGGTCACCGCCGCCGACGTGTACTGCGAGGGCATCAGCGCGGTGACCGCGGCGGACATCGCCGCCGCCGACGCGGTGGGCTGCACGGTCAAGCTGCTGGCGATCTGCGAACGCGTTCCCGGCGTCGACGGCCCGGATTCGGTCTCGGCGCGTGTCTACCCGGCGATGATCCCGAACACCCACCCGCTCGCGTCGGTCGACGAGGCATACAACGCGGTGTTCGTCGAAGCCGAAGCCGCTGGTCAGCTCATGTTCTACGGTCAGGGTGCCGGTGGCGCCCCGACCGCGAGCGCGATCCTCGGCGACCTCGTCGCGGTGGCCCGCAACCGGGTCGGCGGCGGGCGCGGTGCGAAGGAGTCGCTGTACGCGAGCCTGCCGGTGCAGCCGATGGGGGAGACCCCTACGCGGTACCACATCAGCCTCGAAGTGGACGACCGCGCGGGTGTGCTGGCGACGATCGCCGGGCTGTTCGCCCAGCACAGGGTGAGTATCGCCACGGTCCGGCAGGACCTGGCCGCGCTCGACTTCGTGCCCGGCGCGTCCACCGGGCGCGGTGCCCGGTTGGTGATCGTCACACACACCGCTCCCGATGCGGCTCTGGCGGCTACGGTTACCGCGCTCGGAGAGCTGGACGAGGTGCTCGGCGTCGACCGGGTGCTGCGAGTCGAAAATCTTGGTCGACCGGTGAGTGCGCTGGGAGTGGCGTGATGGCTGCAAGTGCCCGAAATGTGATCTCCGCCCCGGAGCGCTCCGTCATGGCCCGCTGGCCGGGGGTCATCGAGGCCTACCGAGACCGGATGCCGGTCGAGCCGGACTGGCGGATCGTGACGCTGAACGAGGGCGGCACGCCGTTGCTGCCCGCGCCGCACCTGTCCGACCGGGTCGGCTGCGAGGTCTTCCTCAAGGTCGACGGCGCGAACCCGACCGGTTCGTTCAAGGACCGGGGCATGACCGTCGCGGTCACCGTTGCGTTGGCGAAGGGCGCGCAGGGCGTCCTGTGCGCCTCGACCGGCAACACATCGGCCTCGGCCGCCGCCTACGCCGCCCGCGCCGGCCTGACCTGCGCGGTTCTCGTCCCGCAGGGCAAGATCGCGCTCGGCAAGCTCGCCCAGGCGGTGGCGCACGGCGCGAAGATCCTGCAGGTCGAGGGCAACTTCGACGACTGCCTCGAACTCGCGCGCAAAACCGCGAACGACTACCCGGTGACCGCGCTGGTCAACTCGGTGAACCCGGCGCGCATCGCCGGTCAGGCCAGCGCCGCGTACGAGATCTGCGACGAGCTCGGCGCCGCGCCGGACATCCACTGCCTCCCGGTGGGCAACGCGGGCAACATCACCGCCTACTGGGCCGGGTACCGCGCCTACCAGGCGGACGGGCTGATCTCCGAGCTGCCGAGGATGTTCGGCTTCCAGGCCGCCGGTGCCGCACCGCTGGTGCACGGCGAGCCGGTCCGCAACCCCGAGACGATCGCCACCGCGATCCGCATCGGCGCACCGGCGTCCTGGGCGGGCGCCGTCGCCGCGCGCGATGAGTCCGACGGACTGTTCGCCGCGGTCACCGACGACGAGATCCTGACCGCCTACCGGTTGCTCTCGGCGCGGGAAGCGGTGTTCGTCGAACCGGCGTCCGCGGCGAGTGTCGCCGGGTTGTTGCAGGTCGCGGACGCGGGAAAGCTGCCGCGCGGCGGCAAGGTCGTCTGTACGGTCACCGGGCACGGGCTCAAGGACCCGGACACCGCGCTGCTCACCGCGCCCGACCCGGTCGTGGTGGCGGTGGACCCGAACGCCGTGGCGAGCGCGCTGGAGCTGATCTAAGTGGCAAGCCGGTGAGTACGCACCGCGAGATTCGTGTCACAGTGCCGGCGTCGTCGGCGAACCTCGGCCCCGGGTTCGACACGCTCGGACTGGCGCTCGGGTTCTACGACGAGATCGTGGCGAGCACCGCGGACGACGGCCTGGTCGTCGAGGTCGAGGGCGAAGGATGCGGCGGAGTGCCGCTCGACGAGGGCCACCTCGTGGTCCGTGCCATGCGATCCGCCTTCGCCGCGCTGGGGGAGACCCCCTCGGGCCTGCGGCTGCGCTGTTGCAACCGGATCCCGCACAGCAGGGGGCTCGGTTCCTCGGCGGCCGCCTCGGTGGCGGGAGCGGTCGCGGCGGCCGCGCTCCTCGGACGTGATCTCGACGCGGAACGCGAGACGTTGCTGCAGGTCGCGGGCGGGCTGGAAGGACACGCGGACAACGCGGCCGCAAGCCTGCTCGGCGGGTTCGTCGTGGCCTGGAGCTACCGCGACGGGAATAATCGGGACGCGTACGGCGCTGCACGACTTGAACCGCACGCGGACCTGCGTCCCGTCGCGTTGATCCCGTCGACCGAGTCGTCGACCGCAACCACCAGAGGTCTGTTGCCCGAACACGTGCCGCTGGGGGATGCCGCGTTCACCGCGAGCCGGACGGCGCTGGGAGTGTGTGCGTTCACCGCGCGACCCGAGCTGTTGTTCGCGGCCACAGAGGACCGTTTGCATCAGCCTTACCGCCGTCCGGCTTATCCGGCTTCGCTGGATCTGGTGGACGAACTGCGCAAGCACGGCATCCCGGCGGTCATCTCCGGCGCCGGACCGACCGTGCTGGCCTTGCCTGTCGGGCAGGAACTGCCCGCTGACCTGGTCGGACCCGAGTTCACCGTGACACCACTCGCGGTGGACCGGAGCGGCGCGACGGTGCAGTACGGATGACGGGTTCTTCCGCCTCTCGGGTGGCGCGCCGCGTTGTGATGTTGCTCGAAGACGCCGGGTTGTCTACGATCGGCGGCGTACAACGACCACGCGTGATCCGCGTCGGTACACTCCCGAGCTGAAACCGGGTTCTCGATCTCTTTCCGAGCAGGTCCGCGCCGAGGCGTGGGGCATCCGGCAACAGATCATCGCACCTGGTCGTTGTCCAACCGTATCCGTCGGCGCGAGCGGTGATGGGCCGCCACCGCGTTTCGACAAGGAGGGTCATCCACAATCCGATGCCATTGGGCGGGCTGGAGCCCGGCTGAGGGATCGCAGGAATGCCGCTGGGCGAACCCTGGCCGGACAAGATCGTGGAAGACCTCCTCCGATTGGAGAACAAACAGCTGCTCCGCAAACCGCGGGAGCGGCAAATCCGCTGACCAGAGCACAGCACTGGTCGGTCAGGAAGGATTTTTGTGAGCGACACCGACACCATCAGCACCGAGCAGCCCGCAACTGACGCGGCGGCCGGTGTTCCCGCCTCCACCACCTCCGGCGACACCGAGGCGGCCCCCTCGGCCAGCGGCACCACGCGTCGGCGTGGCGGCCTGACCGGAATGGTCCTCGCCGAGCTGCGCACGCTCGCCGGCGAGCTGAACATCTCCGACACCGCGGGCATGCGTAAGGGCGACCTGATCGCCGCCATCAAGGAACGGCAGAGCGGCGGCTCCGCCCCGCGCCGTTCCAGCGGCTCCGACTCGTCCGACCAGCTGTCGCTGACCAGCGACAACGCCTCCGCCCCTACCGAGGCGCCCGCGAAGCAGAACGGCAACGGCAAGGCCACCGCCGAGACGACCGAGTCGAGCACCGAGACCGCCGAGGCCCCCGCGCCGGCGAGCCGTCGGCGCCGTGGCGCATCGCGCCCCGCCGGTGCACCGGACGCGACCGGCGACAAGCCCGCCGAGCAGCCGAGTGAGCAGCCCGCCGAGCAGCCCTCGGCCGAGTCCGGCGACGCGAAGCCCGCCGAGGCCGGCGAGCGCAGGCGCGGCAGGGGCAAGAAGGACACCGAGGCCAAGACCGAGAGCAAGCCGGACAGCGACGCCGAGGTCAAGGCCGAGACGACGAACGACACCGACACCGCTGGTGGCGAGCGTCGTGAGTCCGGCGACCAGGACTCCGGCGAGTCCCGGGGCCGGCGCGAGCGGCGCAACAACCGCACCGACGACGACGGCGGCCGCGACAACCAGCGCGACGGTGCAGGCAACCGCGACGGGGGCAACAACCGCGACGGGGGCAACCGCGACAACGGGAACAACCGCGACGGCGGCAACAACCGTCGCCAGGACAACCGCCAGCAGCAGGACAACCGGCAGCAGGACAACCGCCAGCAGGACAATCGTCAGCAGGACAACCGCGACGATGACGACGAGGACGGCGGCGGCAGGCGCAGGGGACGGCGCTTCCGCGACCGCAACCGTCGCGGCCGCGACCGGGGCGAGCGCAACGACCGTCGGGACGGCGGCGGCGCCGGCAATACCAACGACGAGCCGTCGGTGCGCGACGACGACGTGCTGCTCCCGGTGGCCGGCATCCTCGACGTGCTGGACAACTACGCGTTCGTCCGCACCTCCGGGTACCTGTCCGGGCCGAACGACGTGTACGTCTCGCTGTCGATGGTCCGCCGCCACGGCCTGCGTCGTGGTGACAACGTCAGCGGTGTGGTCCGCCAGCCGCGCGACGGCGAGCAGCAGCGCCAGAAGTTCAACCCGCTGGTCAGGGTCGACACCATCAACGGTCTCGAGCCCGACCAGGCGAAGAACCGGCCCGAGTTCACCAAGCTCACCCCGCTCTACCCGAACGAGCGGCTGCGCCTGGAGACCGAGTCCAGCAAGCTGACCACCCGGGTCATCGACCTGGTGATGCCGATCGGCAAGGGGCAGCGCGCGTTGATCGTGTCGCCGCCGAAGGCCGGTAAGACGATGGTGCTCCAGGCGATCGCCAACGCGATCACCACGAACAACCCCGAGTGCCACCTGATGGTCGTCCTGGTCGACGAGCGTCCGGAAGAGGTCACCGACATGACCCGCTCGGTGAAGGGCGAGGTCATCGCCTCGACCTTCGACCGACCGCCGGCAGACCACACCACGGTCGCCGAGCTGTCCATCGAGCGGGCGAAGCGCCTGGTCGAGATGGGTCACGACGTCGTCGTGCTGCTCGACTCGATCACCCGCCTCGGCCGGGCCTACAACCTGGCCGCGCCGGCATCGGGGCGCATCCTGTCCGGTGGTGTCGACTCGACCGCGCTGTACCCGCCGAAGCGTTTCCTCGGCGCCGCGCGCAACATCGAGGACGGCGGCTCGCTGACCATCTTCGCCACCGCGCTGGTGGAGACCGGGTCCACGATGGACACGGTCATCTTCGAGGAGTTCAAGGGCACCGGCAACGCCGAGCTGAAGCTCGACCGGCGCATCGCCGACAAGCGCGTGTTCCCGGCCGTCGACATCGACGCGTCGAGCACCCGCAAGGAGGAGCTGCTGCTGGCTCCGGACGAGATGGCGGTCATCGTCAAGCTGCGTCGGGTGCTGTCCGCGCTCGACGACCAGCAGGCCCTCGACCTCGTGCTCACCCAGCTGCGCAAGACCCGCACGAACATCGAGTTCCTGATGCAGGTCGCCAAGAACACGCCCGGCCAGGACGAGGACAGGTAGTCCGGAATAGCGGGCCGGCACCGGGTGTTCTACGCGGTGTCGGCCCGTTGCACGCTCAATGGCAGAATATGGGCAGACATTTCGGCTCCGGTTCACCCGCGAATCCCACGGGACCCGGCGGCCATGACGAGAGGAACGCACGTGAGGTCTGGAATTCACCCCGAGTACGTGGAGACGCAGGTCAGCTGTAGCTGCGGTAACACGTTCACGACGCACAGCACCAAGAGCAACGGTGACATCCGCGTCGAGGTCTGCTCGAACTGCCACCCGTTCTACACCGGTAAGCAGAAGATCATGGACGCCGGTGGCCGCGTGGCCCGCTTCGAGAAGCGGTACGGCAAGCGCAACGCCGCCGCCAAGTAGCTACGTCGAAGCGCCCGCCCGCGCCTGCCTTCGCAGTGCGCGGTCACGGGCGCTTTGTCATGTTCAGGCAGCTCACACCCCGTGAGTGAGTTGGGCTGCTCTGGCAGCCCAACTCACTCACGGGTTCTGACCAGGGAGGTTTGCGGTGAGTACATTCACCGAGTCCGGCTCGGCCGGTCTGAGCGCGCTGCTCGTCGAGTACGCCGACCTGGAGAAGCGCCTGGCCGACCCGGCGATCCACGCCGACGCGGCGACCGCGAAGTCGCTGGGCCGTCGGTACGCGCAGATCGGTCCGATCGTGCGCTGCTCGCAGGAGCTCACCACGGCCCGGGAAGACCTCGAAGCGGCCCGTGAGATGGCCGCCGAGGACGCCGGGATGGCCGCCGAGGCGGAAGAGCTGGCCACCCAGGTCGACGTGCTGGAGCGGCGGCTGTCCGAGCTGCTCGTACCGCGCGACCCCCGTGACGCCGACGACGTCGTGCTCGAGGTGAAGGCGGGTGCTGGCGGCGAGGAGTCGGCGCTGTTCGCCGGTGACCTGCTGCGCATGTACCAGCGCTACGCCGAGCGGCGTGGCTGGAAGACCGAGGTACTGGGCGGTACCGACTCCGATCTGGGCGGGTTCAAGGACGTCACGCTGTCCGTTCGTGGGCGTCAGGACGGCCCGGACGGTGTGTGGTCCCGGTTGAAGTTCGAGGGTGGCGTGCACCGGGTGCAGCGCGTACCGGTGACCGAGTCGCAGGGCCGCATCCACACTTCCGCCGCCGGGGTCCTGGTCTATCCCGAACTGGACGCCACGGAGGCGGTCCAGATCGACGAGAAGGACCTGCGCATCGACGTCTTCCGTTCCTCAGGGAACGGCGGGCAGAGCGTCAACACGACCGACTCGGCGGTACGCATCACGCACCTGCCCACCGGTGTTGTGGTGGCCTGCCAGAACGAGCGGTCCCAGATTCAGAACCGGGCGCGCGCGATGGAGGTCCTGCGGTCCCGTCTGCAGGCGCTTGCCGACGAGGAGGCCGCGGCGAAGGCCTCCGCGGACCGCAAGTCCCAGGTCCGCACGGTCGACCGCTCTGAGCGCATCCGCACGTACAACTACCCGGAGAACCGCATCTCCGACCACCGCGTCAACTACAAGGCCCACAACCTGGACGCGGTCCTGGACGGCGACATAGACGACCTGGTGGACGCCCTGGCAGCAGCCGACAGAGCAGAATCCCTGGACTCGTGACCCTCGTGAGTGGCAAGGGCGTCTACCGCGGAGGGGCGCCGCAGGCGTAGGCGCTCGGAGCACTCACGACAGCTTTTCCGTCGTGAGTGATCCGGGCGCCTATAGGCGCCCTTGCCACTCACGAGTCGACGGCGAAGCCGAGATGCCGTGAAGCCGGGTACCGGGTTGCACGAAGTAGACGCCCTCAGCGCTCACGGGGGTCAGGCGTCTGCCTGGTAGGGCGGGGCCGGGTCGTACTGGATGTAGCGTTGGGTCGAGCGGGCGTGCTCGACCGAGTGCAGCTGGCCGGTCAGCCACAACGCCATGTCGATGCCCGCCGACACTCCCTGGCTGCTCACGATCTGGCCGTCGCGCACCCAGCGGGCGTCGCGGACCACGGTCGCCCCGCGCCGCTCCAGCTCGTCCTCGAAGCCGAAGTGGGTCGCCAACCTGCGTCCGTCGGCCACCCCGGACGCGTGCAGCAGCAGCGAACCGGTGCATACGCTGGTCGTCCACCGCGCCGAGGCCGAGACCTTCGCCAGCCAGCTGAGCAGCGTCGGGTTGTCGGCTTCGCGCCGTGTCCCCTGGCCGCCGGGCACCAGCACCACGTCCAACGGCGGATGTTCGGCGAACGTGGCGTCCGGCAGCACCCGCAGGCCTTTGTTGCACCGCACCGGGCCCAGCCCGTCGGCTATCAGCAGCACCTGGTCGGGTTGCTCACCGGCACGCTCGCGCAGCATCGCCGACGCGGTGAACACCTCCCACGGCCCGACGAAGTCCAGCTCCTCCGCGTCCGGGAAGATCGCCATACCAATCGTGAATGCCATGGTCCCTGTATAGGACGTGGCCGCGCCTCGGCCCAGCATGTCGACGGCCGATGGCATAGGGAGTGGGTTCGGTGTCCGAAAAGTCCTGGAACGCCGCGCTGGCGGACGCCGAGCGGCTGTTCGCCTTGTCCGGCGTGCCCAGTCCGAGGGTGGACGCCGAGCTTCTCGCCGCGCACGTCCTGTCGGTGCCGCGTTCCAGGGTGCGGACGCTCACCACTGTCGATCCCGCCGCGCTGGCCGAGTTCCGTGCGTTGGTGCAACGCCGGGCCACCAGACTGCCACTGCAGTACCTGCTCGGCACCGCGCCGATGGGACCGATCGAGGTGCAGGTCGGCCCCGGGGTCTTCGTGCCGAGGCTGGAGACCGAACTGTTGCTGGAATGGGGCCTGACGGCCCTCACCGGGATCGCCGCACCGGTGGTGGTGGACCTGTGCACCGGCTCCGGCGCGCTGGCCGCCGCGGTGGCGATGGCCCGCCCGGATGCCGTCGTGCACGCCGTCGAGCTGGACCCCGGCGCGCTGACCTGGGCGAAACGCAACCTGCCGGAACGGGTCCGGCTACTGCAGGCCGACGTCACCGACATTGAGCTGCTGCCCGAGCTGCGCGGCACGGTCGACCTGCTGCTGGCCAACCCGCCGTACGTTCCCGAGGGAACCCCGGTCCCGCCCGAGGTGGCCGATCACGACCCGCACCGCGCGGTCTTCTCGGGAACGGACGGCCTCGACGTCATCCGCCCGCTGACCCAGCTGGCGATCCGTCTGCTGCGCCCCGGCGGCAGCCTGGCGATCGAACACGACGACACCCACGGCGAGGCGGCCCCCGCCCTCCTGGCGACCCACCCCGAACTGACGAACGTCCGGGACCACCCCGACCTGTCCGGCCGCCCCCGTTTCGTCACAGCAACACGCGCCCAGTGACACGCGCCCAGTGACACGCGCCCAGTGACACGCGCCCAGTGACACGCGCCCAGTGACACGAATGTGGCTTTAGGGACGTTGAACGTCCCTAAAGCCACATTCGTGTCATCGGGACGTGGCGGGGCGGGACATGGCGTGGCGGGGTGGGTGGGGGCTTGCCGGGGCGGGGCGGGTGCGTCACTACGATTTGCGCGTGAGCACCTCTTACGACTGCGCGGAACCGGACAGCCGTCGCGACGGGTTGGCCGCCGCCGCCGGCGCGGTGCGCGCCGGGCAGCTGGTCGTGCTGCCCACCGACACCGTCTACGGGATCGGTTGTGACGCATTCAACGCCGAAGCCGTCCGTGCGCTGCTCGCCGCGAAGGGCCGGGGTTCGAGCATGCCGGCCCCCGTGCTGGTCGGTTCCTGGACGACGATCGACGGGCTGGTCAGCTCGGTGCCGAAGTCCGCGCGGGACCTGATCGAGGCGTTCTGGCCCGGTGGTCTGTCACTCGTCCTGCCGCACGCCCCCTCGCTGACCTGGGAGCTCGGCGACACCAGGGGCACCGTGATGCTGCGGATGCCGCTGCACCCGGTCGCGCTGGAGCTGCTGCGCGAGGTCGGCCCGATGGCGGTGTCCAGCGCCAACCGCTCCGGCTCACCGCCCGCCGCGACCATGGAGGAAGCCCGTACCCAGCTGGGCGAGGTGGTCCCCGTCTACCTGGACGGCGGCCCCGCCGAGGGTGAGGCCTCCACGATCGTCGACCTGACCGCCCCCCAGCCACGCATCCTGCGCGAAGGCGCGGTGACAACGGCCCAGGTGGCCGAGGTCCTCGGCCACGAGCTGGCGAGCTGAGCGCACTTCGCCTACCGGGCCCCGGCCCGGGCCGAGGCGGGGCCGGGGTGGGCGCGCGGGTAGCGTGGGGGACCGTGAGCACACCGTTCTGGGGCCCTGACTTCGACGAACTTCAGCAGATCGATCCGGAGATCGCCGGCATCGTGATCGACGAGCTGGACCGGCTGCGCGGCGGACTGCAGCTGATCGCCAGCGAGAACCTGACCAGCCCGGCAGTACTCGCCGCACTCGGCTCGACGCTGTCGAACAAGTACGCGGAGGGTTACCCGGGGCGGCGCTACTACGGTGGCTGCCAGGTCGTCGACCAAGCCGAGAACATCGGCATCGCGCGTGCCAAGGAGCTGTTCGGCGCGGAGCACGCGAACCTGCAGCCGCACTCGGGCGCGAGCGCGAACTTCGCCGTGTACGCGGCGTTCGCCCAGCCCGGCGACACGGTGCTGGCGATGGACCTCAAGCAGGGCGGGCACCTGACCCACGGCTCGAAGGTCAGCTTCTCCGGCAAGTGGTTCAACGCGATCTCCTACACGGTCCGCGAGGACACCGAGCTGATCGACTACGACCAGGTCCGTGACCTGGCGAAGCAGCACCAGCCGAAGATCATCATCGCTGGCGCGACGGCCTACCCGAGGCTCATCGACTTCGCCGTCTTCCGGGAGATCGCCGACGAGGTCGGCGCGATCCTGATGGTCGACGCCGCGCACTTCATCGGTCTGGTCGCCGGTAAGGCCATCCCGTCCCCGGTGCCCTACGCCGACGTGGTCACCGCCACGACGCACAAGGTGCTGCGCGGCCCGCGCGGCGGCATGTTCCTGTGCAAGGAGGAACACGCCAAGGCTCTCGACAAGGCCGTGTTCCCGTTCACCCAGGGCGGCCCGCTCATGCACGCGGTCGCGGCCAAGGCCGTGGCGCTGAAGGAGGCCGCGAGCCCCGACTACCAGGCCTACGCCTCGCAGGTGATCGGGAACGCCGGCGCGCTCGCCAAGAGCCTCGAGGCGGAGGGCATGCGCGCGGTGTCCGGTGGCACCGACACCCACCTCGCGCTGCTGGACCTGCGTCCGATCGGCGTCACCGGTGCCGACGCCGAGACGCGCTGCGACGCCGCCCGCATCACGCTGAACAAGAACGCGATCCCGTACGACCCGGCGCCGCCGCTCAAGCCCTCCGGCATCCGGATCGGTTCGCCCAGCCTCACCACGCAGGGCATGACCGAGACGGACATGGCCCAGGTCGGCAGGCTGGTGGCTCGCGCGGTGAAGGCCGAGCACGGCACCGAGGCGGGCGACCGCGAGCTGGCAGCCGTCGCGGACGAGGTGTCGGCGCTCGTCGCCCGCACCCCGGCCTACCCGAGGGGCTAAGACGCTGATGAGCATGACCCAGGTGATCGTCGTGCCCACGCAGGGCACGGCGATCAGCCTGGGAGCCCAGGGCCTCCCGCTGCGTGAGTACCTGTTGGTCGGGATCAGCGCGGCGGTCGTCACGTTCCTGCTGACCGGTGTGGTCCGGCTGCTCGCCATCCGGTTCGGCGCGGTGGCCTGGCCTCGCGGCCGGGACGTGCACGTCACGCCGACACCGCGATGGGGCGGCCTTGCCATCTTCGCCGGCATCCTGGGCGGTGTCGCGGTCGCCGCGCAGCTCCCGGCGCTGAGACTGGCGTTCCTGTACTCGTCCGAGGTCGTCTGGGCGATCGTCGCGGCCGCGCTGCTGGTCGTGGTCGGCGCGCTGGACGACCGGTACGAGCTGGATGCGTTCACCAAGCTGGCCGGTCAGATCACCGCCGCCGGGCTGCTGGTGCTCAAGGGCGGCATCCAGTGGTCCACGTTCTGGGTGCCGTGGGGCGGCGGGCCGGGCCACATCGGGTTCCCGGTGTCGCTGAGCTCGGAGCAGAGCGCGCTGATCACCGTGCTGCTCACGGTCGCGCTGGTCAACGGCATGAACTTCGTGGACGGACTGGACGGGCTCGCGGCCGGTCTCGGCTGCATCGCGGCCACCGCGACGTGCCTGTTCTCCCTCGGGCTGCTCTACGACAACGGCAACGACCCGAACGCGTACTCGCCTGCGCTGATCGCCGCCCTGCTGGCAGGTGGTTGTTTCGGCTTCCTGCCGCACAACTTCAACCCGGCGCGCCTGTTCATGGGCGACTCCGGGTCGATGCTGATCGGCGTGATGCTCGCCGCCGCCACGATCACCGCGTCCGGCCGGATCACCCGTTTCGACGGCAAGGACGCGGTCGGCCTGATGACGCCGCTGATCGTGCTGGCCGCGGTGGTGTTCGTCCCGCTGCTCGACCTGCTCATGGCGGTCGTCCGCCGGACCAGGGCGGGTACCAGCCCGTTCTCGCCGGACAAGATGCACCTGCACCACCGGTTGCTGGAGATCGGGCATTCGCAGCGCCGCGCGGTGCTGCTGGCCTATCTGTGGTCCGGTGTACTGGCTTTCGGGGCGGTCGCATTGTCGGTGAGCAACAACACAGCGCTCGTTTTGTGGGGCGTGGGGTTCATGTTGCTGTTCGCAATGCTTGCCACGGCCGTGCCGAGATTGCGCACACCGGGCCGTGTCAAGACTCGCTGAGAGCCTCATCAGGTGTTTTGTCCCACGAGGCCAGCCATTTGGCGGTTGACTTGTGATGGACGTCAAACAACTTGGTGTAGAGGAACTATCGGAAGCTCGATCTAGTGCCGCGCCCTTACCCCTGGTCAGGGGGCAACAGGTAATGGGGCAACGCTGTGGTAGCGTCGCCCCATTCCCGCTGAGAAGCGGGTTCGTTTGTCAGTGTGGCACAGCGCACGGTTGCGGAAACACCGAGGCGACCAGCGGTAGATGTCATGCGCCAAGGGAGAAGCATTGAGTGGTTGTGTCCAGTCGGCCGGCTCTACCCGCTGACGCCCGCGAGAAGACGGCGTGGCGCGCGGTGAGGGTCCCGAGATCGGCGACCTGCTCGGGATGGGTAGTTCCATCACCGGATGCTTGATCGTCGGGTTCGGTCTCGGTTGGCTGGTCGATCACGGCCTCGGGAGTTTCCCGGTGGGTGCGCTGATCGGCCTGTTCCTGGGCATAGTCGCTGCCTGCTTCTATATGTACGGCCAGTTCAAGAAGTTCATGTGAACCGGTGAGTACAGCCAAGGAAGACAACTCCATGACATCTACGAGCTACACGACAACGACGTGAGGTGGCAGCGCAGTGACCCTCGGAGCACCGACGATGGTGCCCCCTGTCAATCGGCGGACCCTTCGCCGAACTTTGCTGTGGGCCTCGGTGGTCGCCGTAGTGGCGATCGCCGTTCTCCTGCCGCTGGGTAAGCCGCTCGAAGCGGCGCTCGGCGTTCTCGGACTGGCCCTCGGCGCGATGAATGCGCGGCTTGCTCAAGTTTCCGTTGCCCGCTATTCAGATCGCGGTTCCTTCAACAGGGCACAGTTCGCGGTCAGTGTTCTGGGCCGTCTGGGTGTGATCACTGTCATCGCACTAGGCTGCGCCGTGTTGCTCCGCCCCGCTGGGCTCGCGGTATTCGCCGGCCTTGCCGTATTCCAACTTCTCACCATCGTGAGCGCCATGCTGCCGCTGGTCAAGGAGATCCGACAGTCATGACTGGTAACAACATCGTCGACCTGGCCCCGGGGCAGCTCGTGCTCGCCGCCGAGCAGATTCAGCCAGGTCACCACCCGACGGCCGAGTTCCTCGGGCTCACCTTCAACACCGATACGATTCTCAGCACGCTGGTCGCCATGGTGATCCTGCTCGGGCTGGGTCTCTACATGGCGCGTGGCGCGTCGGCTGGCAAGCCGACGAAGCTGCAGCTCATCTTCGAGATGCTCGTCGACTGGGTGCAGAGCCAGGTGCAGGAGCAGATGGGGCTGCGTACGCCGAAGGGCGTCGTCCAGCTCTGTGTCACCACGTTCTCGTTCATCCTGATCGCGAACTGGTTGGCCGCGCTGCCCACCGAGCATGTCGCGCCGCCTCCCACCGCGGACGTCAACCTCGTTTACCCGATGACGCTTTTGGTCATCATCTGGGTGAACGTGGTGAGTTTCCGCCGAAAGGGTGTCAAGCAGTATTTCGGGCACCTCGCGCAGCCGTACGCCTTCCTCGCACCGATCGAATTCGTGACCCAGTACTTCGGTCGCCCGGTTTCTCTGGCGCTCCGGCTCTGGGGCAACATTTTCGCCGGCACCTTGATGGTCGCGGTGATCGGTCAGATGCCGGCGTACGTGCTCTGGCTGCCGAATGCCGGTTGGAAGCTGTTCGACATGTTCATCGGTGCCCTCCAGGCGTTGATCTTCAGCTTGCTGACGATCATCTACTTCGGTGAGGCAGTCGAAGAGCACGAAGCGGCGCACTAATCAGCGTCGGTCCGGCAGTGCCGCTCGAAATCCACAGCTCCCCCCAAACACACACGTTCCACAAAGAAAACCAAGGAGAGTCATGAGTCTGACCAACCAGCTGCTCGCCCAGGGCTCGGCGGCGGGCGAACTGAAGCTGGCCGGTGCGTTCGTCGGTGGTGGCCTTGCCCTCGCCGGTGGTGCTATCGGTGCGGCTATCGGTGACGGTCTGGCCGGTGCGGCCACCATTCAGGGTGTTGCCCGTCAGCCGGAGGCCCGCGGCCGCCTGAACACGATCATGTTCCTGATCATCGGTCTGGTCGAGGGCATGTACTTCATCAACCTGGCCTTCATGGCGCTGTTCGTGTTCGTGCTCGGCGCCCAGTGATCGATGTCTGCCCAGTGACGACCGTCAGGAGACCCTGATGACCAGCACCGTCCTGGCAGCGGACAACTTCCTGCTGCCGAACGGCACTTTCATCGCCGAACTGGTCGCGTTCGTGATCATTCTGTTCGTGCTGTGGAAGTACGTTGTGCCGCCGCTGTCCAAGTCGCTCCAGGAGCGACAGGACATGATTCAGAAGCAGGTCGAGGACTCCGAGGAGGCCGGCCGCAAGCTGAAGGCCGCCGAGGAGCGCTACGACCAGGCGCTGGCCGAGGCTCGTACCGAGGCAGCGAAGATCCGCGACACCGCCAGGGCGGATGGCGAGCGGATCCGCGAGGAGATGCGCGAGCAGGCCTCCACCGAGGTGGAGCGCATCCGGCAGCGTGGCGAGGAGCAGTTGGCCGCGCAGCGCGACCAGGTGGTTCGCCAGCTTCGCGGTGAGTTGGGCGGCCTGTCCGTTCAGCTCGCCGAGCAGTTGGTCGGCCACGAGCTGTCCGACGAGCAGAGCAAGCGCTCCACCGTCGACCGCTTCCTCTCCCAGCTGGACGACATGCCCGGCAAGCAGGCCGGTAGTGCTGCTCCGGCGACCTCGGGTGGAGCCGGCTGATGGCTCTACAGCTGCAGGCCGCGAGCCGTGAGTCGCTCGCCGAGGCGGAGACCCGGCTGGACAGCCGGGTCGACGCGGCATCGGTCACCGAACTGCAGACCCTCGGCGAGCAGTTGTTCTCGGTGATGCGACTGCTGCTCGGCGAGCCGACGCTGCGTCGTCACCTGGCCGACTCGTCGGTCCCGGCGGCGAACCGGTCCCAGCTGGCCGACCAGCTGCTCAACGGCCAGGTCGGCCGCGCCGCGCTGGACACCGTCTCGGACCTCGTGTCCGGGCGTTGGTCACGGCCGTCGGACCTGGTCGAGGCGGTCGAGGTGCTCGCACGTCGGGCCACGCTCGGCGTGGCCGAGAAGGACGGCAGCCTCGACGACGTCGAGGACGAGCTGTTCCGGTTCGGACGGATCCTCGACCGTGAGCCGAAGCTGACCGGGCTGCTGGTCGATCCGGGCAACCCGGCGGACGGCCGTGTCGCACTGCTCGACCAGGTCCTCGGCGGTACGACCGAGGGCCAGTCGAAGGTCAGTCCGGTCACCAGGGCGCTGCTCGAACAGACCGTGCGCACCCCACGCGGGCGCAGCCTCGACCTCGCGGCGGAGGAGCTGGCCGAGCTGGCCGCTGCCCGCCGGGACCGGTACGTGGCGCATGTGGGAACGCCGGTGGCACTCACTTCACAGCAGGAGCAACAGCTGACCGACTCGCTGAGCCGGTTGTACGGCCGACGGATGTCGTTGCAGATCGAGCTGGACCCGACGCTGCTGGGCGGATTGCTCGTCCGGGTCGGCGGCGAGGTCATCGACGGCAGTGTGTCCAGTCGGTTGCGTGCGGCGAAGCGATCGCTGCCCAGCTAGGTAGCCGGTCACCCGCCCTGACGAGACGTAGATTTTCTCCGCAGAGAAGGAACCAAGAACATGGCAGAGCTGACGATCTCCTCGGATGAGATCCGGAGCGCGATCGCGAGCTACGTCTCGTCGCTGGAGACCGAGACCTCGCGTGAAGAGGTGGGCACCGTCGCCGACACCGGTGACGGCATTGCCCACGTCGAGGGTTTGCCCTCGGCAATGACCAACGAGCTGCTCGAGTTCGAGGGCGGCATCCGCGGTGTTGCACTGAACCTGGACGTGCGTGAGATCGGCGCCGTCATCCTGGGTGCCTCCGGCGGCATCGAGGAAGGCCAGCAGGTCAAGCGGACCGGCGAGGTCCTCTCCGTGCCGGTCGGTGACAACTTCCTGGGTCGCGTCGTCGACCCGCTGGGTGCGCCGATCGACGGCAAGGGCGAGATCGTCGCCGAGGAACAGCGCATCGTGGAGCTGCAGGCCGCCTCGGTGGTCGAGCGCCAGAGCGTCGGCGAGCCGCTGCAGACCGGCATCAAGGCGATCGACGCCATGACGCCGATCGGCCGCGGCCAGCGCCAGTTGATCATCGGCGACCGCAAGACCGGCAAGACTGCGGTCTGCGTCGACACGATCATCAACCAGAAGGAGAACTGGGAGACCGGCGACCCGAACAAGCAGGTTCGCTGCATCTACGTCGCCATCGGCCAGAAGGGCTCCACGATCGCCGGCGTCCGCCAGTCTCTCGAGGACGCGGGTGCGCTGGAGTACACCACGATCGTGGCTGCCCCTGCCTCCGACCCGGCCGGCTTCAAGTGGCTCGCCCCCTACACCGGTTCGGCCATCGGCCAGCACTGGATGTACCAGGGCAAGCACGTCCTGATCATCTTCGACGACCTGTCCAAGCAGGCCGAGGCGTACCGCGCGATCTCGCTGCTGCTGCGCCGCCCGCCGGGCCGTGAGGCCTACCCGGGTGACGTCTTCTACTTGCACTCCCGGCTGCTGGAGCGTTGCGCGAAGCTGTCCGACGAGCTTGGCGCGGGCTCGATGACCGGTCTGCCGATCATCGAGACCAAGGCGAACGACGTGTCCGCCTACATCCCGACCAACGTCATCTCGATCACCGACGGCCAGGTGTTCCTGGAGTCCGACCTGTTCAACCAGGGCGTTCGGCCGGCCATCAACGTCGGTGTCTCGGTGTCCCGAGTCGGTGGTTCCGCACAGATCAAGGCCATGAAGTCGGTGTCCGGCTCGCTGCGCCTCGACCTGTCGCAGTACCGCGAGCTGGAGGCCTTCGCGGCCTTCGGTTCCGACCTGGACGCCGCTTCGGCGGCCGCCCTGGGTCGCGGTAGCCGGCTGGTCGAGCTGCTCAAGCAGGGCCAGTACGCACCGGTTCCGGTCGAGGAGCAGGTCGTCTCGATCTTCCTCGGCACGCAGGGTCACCTGGACTCGGTGCCGGTCGCCGACATCAGCCGCTTCGAGAGCGACTTCCTGGACCACGTCCGGCGCAACCTCGACGGTGTGCTCTCGAACATCCGCGAGACCGGCAAGCTGTCCGACGAGGACTCGGAGCGTCTCGTCGACGCGGTGAAGGAGTTCAAGAAGGACTTCACCGCGACCGACGGTTCGTCCGTTGTTCCGAAGGAGCAGCAGGCCGACGCGATGGACGAGGCCGACACCACCAAGGAGTCGGTAAAGGTGAACAAGCCGGCGCCGGCCAAGAGCTGAGCGGGTAACTCATGGCGGCACAGATTCGAGTCCTGCGGCGGCGCATCCGCTCGACGCAGTCGATCAAGAAGATCACTCGGGCGATGGAGCTGATCGCCACCTCACGGATCGCGAAGTCGCGTGCCCGGGTGGAGGCCTCCAAGCCGTACGCCGAGGAGATGACCCGGGTACTGACCGAGCTGGCCAACAACTCGGCGCTGGACCACCCGCTGCTCGTCGCGCGTCCTGACGCGCGTCGCGCGGCGATCCTGGTGGTCACCAGTGACCGGGGGCAGTGCGGTGGCTACAACGCCAACGTGCTGAAGGCCGCCCGGGAGCTGGAGGAGATGCTCCGGGAGCAGGGCAAGGACGTCGTTCGCTACGTGATCGGCCGTAAGGGAGTGGGTTACTTCCGCTTCCGTAAGCGTCCGGTCGAGGCGTCCTGGACCGGTTTCTCCGAGCAGCCCCAGTACCTCAATGCCAAGGAAGCCGCCGACACACTCGTCGCGGCGTTCATGGCCGGGGCCGACGACACGGCCGAGGGACCCGGCGAGGACGGCGTGCAGGGAGTTGACGAGCTGCACCTCGTCTACACCGAGTTCAAGAACATGGTCACCCAGCTGCCGCAGGCACGCCGGATGGCTCCGATGGAGGTCGAGTACGCGGAAGAAGACGCCGCGGCGAGCACTTCTTCTTCGGGCTCAGAACGGGCATACGCGTTCGAACCGGACGCCGACACCCTGTTCGACGCACTGCTGCCGAAGTACATCAGCTCCCGGCTGTTCGCCGCGCTGCTGGACTCGGCCGCGTCCGAGTCGGCGGCCCGCCAGCGGGCCATGAAGGCCGCGACGGACAACGCGAACGACCTCATCAAGAGCCTGACCCTGGAGGCCAACCAGGCCCGCCAGGCCCAGATCACCCAGGAGATCAGCGAGATTGTCGGCGGCGCCGACGCTCTCGTCGCCGCAGGAAGTGACAACTGATGACCCTTACTGCTGACAACACCGCGACAGAGACCCAGACCGGCCGCGTTGTCCGGGTAACCGGCCCGGTCGTCGACGTGGAGTTCCCACGCAACGGTCTGCCCGCGCTCTACAACTCACTGTCCGTCGAGGTCACCCTCGCCGGAGAGACCAAGAAGCTGACCCTGGAGGTCGCCCTGCACCTGGGTGACAACCTGGTCCGCACCATTTCGATGCAGCCGACCGACGGTCTGGTTCGTGGCACGCCGGTCAAGGACTCCGGCCGCCCGATCTCGGTGCCGGTCGGTGACCAGGTCAAGGGCCACGTGTTCAACGCACTGGGCGACTGCCTGGACAAGCCCGACCTGGAGATCACCGGCGAGCGCTGGGGCATCCACCGCAAGGCTCCGGCCTTCGACCAGCTCGAGGGCAAGACCGAGATGCTGGAGACCGGCATCAAGGTCATCGACCTGCTCACCCCGTACGTGCAGGGTGGAAAGATCGGCCTGTTCGGTGGTGCCGGTGTCGGCAAGACGGTGCTCATCCAGGAGATGATCACCCGTGTCGCCAAGAACTTCGGTGGTACGTCGGTGTTCGCCGGTGTGGGTGAGCGCACCCGTGAGGGCAACGACCTCATCACCGAAATGACCGAGGCCGACGTCATCAAGGACACCGCGCTGGTGTTCGGCCAGATGGACGAGCCGCCCGGCACGCGTATGCGCGTCGGTCTGTCCGCGCTGACCATGGCGGAGTACTTCCGCGATGAGCAGAACCAGGACGTGCTGCTGTTCATCGACAACATCTTCCGGTTCACCCAGGCCGGTTCGGAGGTCTCCACGCTGCTCGGCCGTATGCCGTCCGCCGTGGGTTACCAGCCGACCCTGGCCGACGAGATGGGCGAGCTGCAGGAGCGGATCACCTCGACCCGGGGCCGGTCCATCACCTCGCTGCAGGCCATCTACGTGCCGGCGGATGACTACACCGACCCGGCGCCGGCGACCACGTTCGCCCACCTGGACGCGACGACGGAGCTTTCCCGGCCGATTTCGCAGAAGGGCATCTACCCCGCTGTGGACCCGCTGACCTCGACGTCACGGATCCTCGACCCGCAGTACATCGGTGACGAGCACTTCCGCGTCGCCAACGAGGTCAAGCGGATTCTGCAGAAGTACGCCGACCTGCAGGACATCATCGCCATTCTGGGTATCGACGAGCTGTCCGAAGAGGACAAGCAGCTCGTCGGCCGGGCCCGCCGCATCGAGCGGTTCCTGTCCCAGAACCTGCTGGTCGCCGAGCAGTTCACCGGCCAGCCGGGCTCGACGGTTCCGCTCAAGGAGACCATCGAGTCGTTCGACAAGATCGCCAAGGGCGAGTTCGACGACGTGCCGGAGCAGGCGTTCTTCCTCTGTGGTGGTCTCGACGACCTGGAGAAGAACCGCAAGAAGCTCCAGAGCTGAGCCGTCGTGAGAGCCGAGGGTGGCGAACGCTACCCTCGGCTCTCACGATCTCAACCCACACAACCTCGAACTCAGACACGAAGAGAGGCACGTCATGGCGGAGATGTCCGTCGAGCTGGTCGCGGTCGAGCGTCGGCTGTGGTCCGGCGAGGCGAGCTTCGTGTTCGCCCGGACCACCGAGGGTGAGATCGGTGTCCTGCCCGGCCACGAGCCCACGCTCGCTCAGCTGGAGCAGGCCGGTGTGGTCCGTATCGACACCCCGCAGGGCAACTCGGTCACCGTCGCCGTGCACGGCGGCTTCCTGTCCATCACGCCGGACGGTGTGACGGTACTGGCGGAGTCGGCCGAGCTGGCCGAGGAGATCGACGTAGAGCGTGCACGCGCCGCCGCGAGCAAGGCGGATGCGTCCACCGAAGAGGGCGCGGCCGCGATCGCGCGCGCCGAGACGCGGCTCAAAGCCGCGAGTTCGTCCGACTGACTCCAGAGAGCGGCGGGACGGCGATGGGGATGGCAGAGATTCTCGGTGTCGTCCTGCTGCTCGGGGCATTGTTGATCGGCTGGCTGGCGGTACGCAGGCTGCGGCTGATCAGGATCGGCGGAGTGGACGTGGCGTTGCGCCGGGTCCGCGCCGCCGCGCCGGATTCCACCCGGAACTGGAATCTGGGCGTCGCCCGGTACAAGGGCGACGAGTTCGTCTGGTTCCGGGTGATCAGCCTCGGCCGTCGCGCCAACATGGTGCTGAGCAGGCGAGAGCTGGAGATCGTCGACCGCCGCAAGCCCGGTCCGACCGAGGAGTACGTGGTTCCCGCCGACTCCACGGTCCTGCGATGTAGGGACGGCCAGCACACGGTCGAGCTGGCCATGACCCCCGACGTCCTCACCGGTTTCCTGGCCTGGCTGGAGGCAACACCCCCAGGCCGCTACTCCTTCCGCCAGGCCTCCTGAGCCAGCCCGCACTGTGCACACCGTCGTGCTGCGTCGCACACGTCCGGACATGTGCGACGCAGCACGAAGATGTGCAAAGGCGCTCGGGAAGCTTCGGGCTACTCGTTGTCCTGCTTGGCGCCGCCGCCGGGCTTCCACAGGATGTCGCCGTCGGGGTTCGCCACGCGGCACAGGATGAACAGCAGGTCGGACAGGCGGTTCAGGTACTTCGCGGTCAGCGGGTTGGTGCGGTCCGGGTCCTGCTCCAGCAGCGCCCACACCGTGCGCTCGGCGCGCCGGGTGACCGTCCTGGCCACGTGCAGCTGGGCCGCTGCGGGCGTGCCGCCGGGCAGGATGAACGAGTCGAGCTTGGGTAGCCGGGAGTTGTACTCGTCGCACGCCTTCTCGAGCCATTCGATGTAGACCTCGGTCACCCGCAGCGGCGGGTACTCCGGGTTCTCGACGATCGGCGTACACAGGTCGGCGCCGACATCGAACAGGTCGTTCTGCACCTTGCGCAGCGTCTCGACGACGTCCGCCTCGGGGGCGGTGGTGGCCAGCACGACGCCGATCGTGGCGTTGCACTCGTCCACGTCGGCGTACGCCCCGAGCCGGACGTCGGTCTTGCTGACCCTGGAGAAGTCGCCGAGTCCGGTGGTGCCGGCGTCCCCGGTCCTGGTGTAAATCCGCGTCAGGTGCACTGCCATACCCGCAGCTTAGAGGCCGGCCGCCGAACCCGCTGTGGCCTGCGTGGCTCGCCGGTCGCGCAGCCAGGACGCAGCGGTCACCGCGATCCCGGCGACGGTGACCGCCGCGCCGACCAGAGAGAGCGAGCGCAGGCCGAACCCGCTGTCCAGGACGCGCCCGCCGAGCCAGGCGGCGAACGCGGCCGCGAGCTGGAACGCCGACGCATTGACCGCGATGGCGAGCGTGGGCGCCGTGCTCGCCGTCGCCATGACCCGGGTCTGCATCCCGGGGACGACCGAGAATCCGACCGCCCCGACCACGAAGATCATGACCGCGGTGGCGGCGGGGTTGGTACTGACCAGCCACAGGACCAGCAACGACACCACGAGCAGGCTCAGCAGCGCGACGAGGGACGGCATCAGAGCGCGGTCCGACAACCAGCCACCCGCGAGGTTGCCGACGGTCGCACCCACGCCGTAGACCAGCAGCAACGGCGCGACGGAGCGCGACGCGAACCCGCTCACCTCGACCAGCAGCGGCGCGAAGTAGGTGAACACGACGAGTAGGCCGGCATTGCCGACCGCCGTCATGAGGATCGCCAGCTGGACCTCACGCCGCCCGAAGACCCGCAGCTCGGTCACCGCGGAGGCGACTTCGGGGCGCGCGCCGGTCGGCACGAGCCACACGATCAGCACCAGGCCGGCGGCCGCGCACACCGCGATGGCCAGGAACGTCGATCGCCAGCCGAACTCGTGGCCGAGGACGGTGCCGATCGGCGCGCCGAGGATCGTCGCCAAATTCATCCCGAGCGCCAGCTTCGCCACGGTCGAGGCCTGCTTGCCTGCCGGGGCCGTCGACGCGGCGATGACCACCGCGTTGGCGAAGAACGTCGCCACCACGAACGAGCTGACCACCCGCGCCACCAGGAGCACGGCGTAGGAGGGCGCCAGCATCGACGCGATGTTTCCCAGAACGACGACCACCATGAGGACCGCGATGAACGGCTTCCGGGTGAACCGGCTGGTCAGCGCGGTGAGTACCGGACCGCCGACCACCATGCCGATCGCGTACGCGGTGACCAGCAGCCCCGCGGCGGGGATCGACACCGCCAGGTCGCCCGCGATGTCCGGCAGGATCCCGGCGATCACGAACTCCCCGGTGGTCACACTGAACACGCACACCATCAGCGCAAGCACGACGACAGACATCAGTTCCCACCCCAGGCAGTCATATCGCTGACAAGAACCCCGACTCGCCCTGACAAAAACCCCGACTCGCGGCTTTGCCGTACGAGTGGGGTGGTTAGGCGTTGGTGCCGCTGTCGATCAGCAGGGCGGCTCCGGTGATCGAGCGGCCGCCGGGGCCGGCCAGGTGGGCGACCGTCGCCGCGATGTCCTCGGCCGTGCCGTAGCGGCCCAGAGCCGAGAGCTGGCGCTGGAAGTCGGCGTGCGGACCGTCGGCGGGGTTCATGTCGGTGTCGGTCGAGCCGGGGTGCACGACGTTCGCGGTGATGCCCCGGGGGCCGAGCTCCCTGGCCAGGGCCTTGGTCAGGCCGTCGAGGGCCGACTTGGTCATCGCGTAGAGCGTCAGGCCGGGGCCGGGCACCCGGCTCGCGAGGTTGCTGCCGATGCTGATGATCCGGCCGCCCTCGCCGAGGTGCCTGCTCGCCGCCTGGCTCGCGCTGAACACCGAGGTCAGGTTGACCGCGAGGATTTCGTCCCGCTGCTGTGTGGTCATCTCCTCGATCGGCCCGGCGACCCAGATGCCGGCGTTGTTGACCAGGATGTCCAGCCTGCCCAGCTCGCGCACGGTGCGTTCGACCGCCTCGGCCGCCGCGTCGGGGTCGGCGTTGTCGGCGTGGATGGCGATCGCGGTGCCACCCTCGGCGACGATCCGCTCGACGACGGCCTCCGCCTTCTCCTTGCCGTTGCGGTAGGTCACCGCGACCGACGCACCGTCGTGCGCGAGCCGGATGGCGATCGCCGCACCCATGCCCCTGCTGCCCCCGGTGACCAGTGCAACCTTGCCCGTCAGTTCTGCCATGTCCGCGACTCCATTTCTGTAGTGATGACTTCAAAAGTCTGCGGCTCGACGCCCGGCGCTGTCAAGGAGTATTTTTAGGGTTCGATACAGAAAGGCGGTGGCGGCGATGGCCGAGCGTGGGCGGCCTCGCGGGTTCGACCGGGAGCAGGTGCTGCTCCGCGCCATGGAGGTCTTCTGGGAGCACGGGTACGAGGGCGCCTCGCTGACCGAGCTGACCACGGCCATGGGTATCAACGCTCCGAGTCTGTACTCGGCCTTCGGCTGCAAGGAGGCGTTGTTCCGGGAGGCGGTCGAGCTGTACAACAAGACCGAAGGCATCTCGGTGTACGGAGCGCTGACCGCGTCCACCGCGCGAGAGGCGATCGCCGGGCTTCTGCGGGACGCGGCGGCCGCGTACACGGGCCCAGGTAGGCCCACCGGCTGCATGGTGGTGCTGGCCGCGACGACGTACACGTCCAAGACGGTCGCGGTCCGGGATTTCCTCACCGAACAGCGCCAGGGGAGTACCGCTGAGCTACGCGCGCGGCTCGACAAGGGCGTCGCCGACGGTGAACTGGCGCCGCACACCGACACCGTCGCGCTGGCCTCGTACTTCAGCACGGTCATCTACGGGATGTCGTTGCAGGCCAGGGACGGTGCGACGCGCGAGGAGCTGCTCGTCGTCGCGGATGCCGCGATGGCGGGCTGGGATGCGCTCGTCTCAGGGAGGCCGCGCATCCCTGAGGACGGGACAACCGCTAGCGTGCACGAGTGGCAGAGCACTTCCGGGTGAATGGTGGCGCGCGGCTGACCGGAGAGATCCAGGTCGTCGGCGCCAAGAACAGCGTGCTCAAGTTGATGGCGGCGGCACTGCTCGCCGAGGGCACCACGACGTTGACCAACTGTCCGGAGATCCTCGATGTCCCCCTGATGGCAGACGTCCTGCGCAGTCTGGGCTGCGAGGTCCGGATCGACGGCGCCACCGTGGAGATCACCGCTCCGGCGCAGCCGAACGAGGCCGCCGACTACCGCTCGGTGTCCAAACTGCGCGCCTCGGTGTGTGTGCTGGGTCCGCTGGTGGCGCGGTGCCGGCGCGCGGTGGTTCCGCTGCCCGGTGGTGACGCGATCGGTTCGCGGCCGCTGGACATGCACGCGAACGGGCTGCGCAAGCTGGGCGCGCACACCGAGATCAGTCACGGCAAGGTCGTCGCGCACGCCGAGGACCTCAAGGGCGCCCAGATCTGGCTGGACTTCCCGAGCATGGGCGCGACCGAGAACATCCTGATGGCCGCCGTGCTGGCCGAGGGGACGACGGTCATCGATAATGCGGCGCGCGAGCCGGAGATCGTCGACCTGTGCAGGATGCTGCAGCAGATGGGCGCCAAGATCGAGGGCAGCGGCAGCTCGACGCTCACCGTGCACGGCGTGACCAGCCTCCAGCCCACTCAGCACCGGGTGATCGGTGATCGGATCGTCGGTGCGACCTGGGCGTTCGCGGCGGCGATGACCCGGGGTGAGGTCACCGTGCACGGCGTCGACCCACACCACCTCGAACTGGTGCTGGACAAGCTGCGCACCGCCGGCGCGGACACCTCCACGACGGACGACTCGTTCACCGTGGCGATGGCCGAGCGGCCGCGCGCGGTCGACTTCGTGACGCTGCCCTACCCCGGCTTCGCCACCGATCTGCAGCCCATGGCGATCGCGCTGTCCGCGGTCGCCGAAGGCACCTCGATGATCACCGAGAACGTGTTCGAGGCCCGTTTCCGGTTCGTCGACGAGATGATCCGGCTCGGTGCGGATGCGCGGACCGACGGTCATCACGCGGTCGTGCGCGGTGTCGAACGGCTGTCCTCGGCTCCTGTGTGGGCCTCGGACATCCGGGCCGGTGCGGGTCTCGTGCTCGCGGGTCTGTGCGCCGACGGCAGCAGCGAGGTCTGGGACGTCGAGCACATCGATCGCGGCTACCCTCGTTTCGTCGAGAACCTGCGTGAGCTGGGCGCCGACGTGTCCAGGGTGACCTCGGAGCCCGACCGCTGACCGGATGAGAGCGTGAGCTGGTGCTGACACTCCCGACTCGCGGTGCCGAGGTGCCCGACTCGCCGTGCTCACGCGCCCGACTCGCGGAGCGGGCGGCGGTCACAGCGGCGAGTCGGGGCGCTGAGGGTCCCGACTGGCTGACGACCGGCGGGCGCGGGTGAACGCCGCCGAGGACGCGGCCGAGTCGGCCGAACGGCTGGCAGGCAGTCAGCCCATGCGGCTGGGAGCCCGGGCCGGGCTGGTCGCCAACGGGCTCATCCACCTGCTGGTGGCGTACCTGGCGATACGGGTGGCCTTCGGCGACGCCGAACGGGCGGACCAGGGCGGTGCGCTGCAGACGATCGCCGGTGAGCCGTTCGGGCGCCTGCTGCTCTGGGCGGTGACCGCCGGGTTCGCGGCCGTCGTCATCTGGCGGCTCCGTGAGGCGCTGAGCGGCTTCCGCTACCTGACCGATGAGAGTCAGCGCAGGCAGAAGCGGCTGTTCTCCGCCGGGCAGGTCGTGGTCTTCGCGGTACTGACCGGGCTGACCGCGAGGGTCGCTGGCGGTGAACCGCCCGGCAACGGCGGTCAGAGCGGCTCGGCATGGCTGCTGCAGGCTCCCGGTGGGCGGTGGTTGCTCGCCGCGATCGGCGTCGGAGTGGTCGTCACCGGTGGGTTCATGGCGTTCCGGGGCTGGCAGAAGGCGTTCCTGGAGGACGTCGACCTGATCGGTGCGCCCGCGCTGGTCAGTGTGCTCGCGGAACGGCTCGGCCAGTTCGGCGCGGTCGCCAAGGCGCTGGCGATCATGATCATCGGGGTGTTGATCGACGTCGCCGCGCTGAAGTCGGAACCGGCCAGGGCACAGGGCATGGACGTGGCGCTCAAGACCCTCGCCGCGCAGCCCTTCGGCTCGGTCCTGCTGGTGGTCGTGGCACTCGGTCTGGCCAGCTACGGTCTGTTCTGTTTCTTCGACGCTCGGTACCACCGCGTCTGACTCGAACGAGTGCCTGCTTGGGATTGTGAGCAGGAGTACGCATGCAAGCCGGCTACCCGGCAGTACGATCGGCTCAGTTCATCGTCGAGCGGAGGTAGTCCGGTGCCCTATCCGAACGACCGGGAGTCCGATCGACCGTGGGTCATGCGGACCTACGCGGGTCACTCGTCCGCGGCAGCGTCGAACGCGCTCTACCGGCGCAACCTGGCAAAAGGACAGACCGGGCTCTCGGTCGCCTTCGATCTGCCGACGCAGACCGGCTACGACCCCGACGACGAGCTCGCCAAGGGTGAGGTCGGCAAGGTCGGCGTGCCGGTCAGCCACATCGGTGACATGCGCGCGTTGTTCGACGGCATTCCGCTTGCCGATGCGAACACCTCGATGACGATCAACGCCCCGGCCATGTGGCTGCTCGCCCTCTACGTCGCCGTCGCCGAGGAGCAGGCGGTCGAGGCGGGGGCGGACCCGGCGCAGGTGCGGGCCAAGCTCGCCGGCACGACGCAGAACGACATCGTCAAGGAGTACCTGTCCCGGGGGACCTACGCCTTCCCTCCCGACCCCAGCCTTCGCCTCGCAACCGACCTGGTCACCTGGACCGTCACGCACGTGCCCCGGTGGAATCCGATCAACATCTGCCCGTACCACCTGCAGGAGGCCGGGGCGACCCCGGTGCAGGAGATCGCCTACTCGCTGACCACCGCGATCGCGGTCCTGGACACGGTGCGCGACTCGGGCCAGGTTCCGCCGGAGCAGTTCGAGAAGGTCGTCGCGCGCATCTCGTTCTTCGTCAACGCGGGCCTGCGGTTCGTCGAGGAGATGTGCAAGCTGCGCGCGTTCGTCGCGCTGTGGGACGAGATCACCAGGGAGCGCTACGGCGTCAAGGATCCGAAGGCGCGCCGGTTCCGCTACGGCGTGCAGGTCAACTCGCTGGGGCTGACCGAGGCGCAGCCGGAGAACAACGTGCAGCGCATCGTGCTGGAGATGCTCGCGGTGACGTTGTCGAAGGACGCGCGCGCCCGTTCGGTGCAGCTGCCCGCCTGGAACGAGGCGCTCGGGCTGCCCCGGCCGTGGGACCAGCAGTGGGCGCTGCGGATGCAGCAGGTGCTGGCCTTCGAGACCGACCTGCTCGAGTACGAGGACATCTTCGAGGGCAGCAAGGTCATCGAGGCCAAGGTCGACGAACTCATGGTCGGTGCGCGCGAGGAGATTCAGCGCGTCCAGGACATGGGTGGCTCGGTCGCGGCCGTCGAGTCGGGCTACATGAAGGGCCAGCTGGTGTCGTCGCTGGCCGAGCGGCGGCGGCTCATCGAGTCCGGCGAGTACGTCGTGGTCGGTGTCAACAAGTTCGACACCACGGAGCCGAGCCCGCTGCAGGCAGAGGGCGCCAAGGCGATCGAGACGGTCGACCCCGCCGTGGAGCAGGCCGCGATCGACGCGATCGAGCGTTGGCGGGCGCAGCGGGACAACGCGGCCGTCGAGCAGGCGTTGACCGACCTGCGCGACGCCGCGAAGACCGACGCCAACCTCATGGAGGTGACGGTGGCCTGCGCGAAGGCCGGCGTGACCACGGGGGAGTGGGCCGGTGCGCTGCGCGGCGTGTTCGGTGAGTACCGGGCGCCCACCGGTGTCGGTGCGGCCAGCGCGAGTGGAGAGGCGGCGAGCGAGTTGGCCGACGTGCGTGCGCTGGTCAAGGCCACCGGTGAGGAGCTGGGCACCCGGCTGCGCATGCTGGTCGGCAAGCCTGGCCTCGATGGCCACTCCAACGGCGCCGAGCAGGTCGCGGTCCGGGCGAGAGACGCCGGCTTCGAGGTCATCTACCAGGGCATCCGCCTCACCCCGTCACAGATCGTCGCGGCGGCGGTGCAGGAAGGCGTGCACGTCGTCGGGCTGTCGGTGTTGTCCGGCTCGCACCTCGAGGTGGTCCCTGCGGTCGTCGACGGGTTGCGCGCCGCCGGCGCCGACGACATCCCGGTGATCGTCGGCGGCATCATCCCGAAGGAAGACGAGCCCGAGCTCTACGCACGGGGTGTGGCCGCGGTCTTCACTCCCAAGGACTACGCCCTGACCGAGATCATGCAGAAGATCGTCGAGCTCATCCGCAAGCAGCACGGCCTGGGGTAACCGTCGCTCGGTGCTCGAGCGGACGGACGCTTGCCCTAGAAAGCCGGCTCCGCGTGTCTCCGCGGGAGTTCCGGCGAAGGCAGCCCGACTGGGCAGCGGTTGCGTTGGCTCCGCGTGTCTCCGCGGGAGTTCCGGTGAAGGCCCAATTCAGCGACGGCTGAGTTGGCTCCGCGAGTCTCCGAAGGAGTTCCGGCGAAGGCCGGGCAGTGAATGTCCGCAACAACCTCGCCAACGCGAGGAGGCGGCTCCCAGGGCGACAACAAGCGCGCGCCCGGCGACGAAGGAGCTTGTTTTTCTGGGAGTACCCCCGAAGCGAAGCGAGGGGGTGGTCACAGAAAAACTCCGCGCGGAACAGGCCTAACGACACAGCACTTCGGTCGTGAGGGCGGGGAGTGGGCGGTTGTTCGGGGTGAAGCCGAACGGGGCCGTCACCCTGAGCCAGTCGCCCGAGGCCTGGAGCGCGGCCAGGCCGGTGTTGAAGGCCTCGCGTAGGTCGTTGTCCTGCTGGCGGAAGCCGAACGCCGCCGTGGGCTGGGACTTCAACGGCGGTACCGGCGGGACGCCTGCGGTGACCTCCAGCGGGGCCTTCGGCTGTTTGCGCAGCATGCTGCGCAGCGAGATGTCGGTCAGTGCACCCACCGGTACCTCTGCCTGGAAGACCGACCTGAACAGGTCGGCCGGCGAGTCGTACTGCTTGATCCGTGCGTCGGGGATACCGGCGGCCCGTGCACTGTCGAGCTCGACGCTGCCTTCCAGCACCGCGAGCGGCAGCTTGGCCCTGACCACGTCGGCGAAGGAACGCAGTCGCTTGGGGTTGCCCTTCGAGACGAGGAACGCACTCGGCGCGACGAAGTCGGGGCGGGAGAACGCCACCTGCTGACAGCGCCCCGGGGTGACGGCCATGCCGGCCGCGACGATGTCGAACGCTCCGTCGTGCAGCCCCTCGATGAGCTTGCCGAACGGGCGCTGGACCGCATCCAGCGCGGTCACCCCGAGCGTGCCGAAGACGATCCTGGCGACCTCGGGTGCCTCGCCGGTGAGCGTGCCCGAGGCATCGAGGTAGCCGTAGGGCTCCTCGCCCGCGATGCCGACCCGGATCGTCTTGCTGTCCCGGATGCGCTGCAGCGCGCTTCGGGTGTCGGGTCCGCAGCCGGCCGCGAGCACCCCGACGCCGGCGAGAGTGAGCAGACGACGGCGGGACAGCATACGGTTACTGTAGGTCACTCTCTGTGTGGTGTCTGTCTGGATCTTGTGCCGGTCACGGCGCGAGCAGCACGCGCCCGATCCTGCTCCGGTCCTCCAACAGGGTGTGCGCCCTGGCTGCCTCGGCGAGTGGGACCGTCGCGGAGACCTGGGTGCGCAGCTCGCCGGCCGCGACCCGGGCGGTGACCTCGGCGACGACCCGGCGATGCTCCGCCGGACGGGCGGCCCGCCACTGCTCGACCCCGAAGCCGGTGACGGTGCGGACGGCGAACAGCGCGGCCGCGCTCAGCTCGGGCAGCGTCCCGCTCGCCGCCCCGTAGACGACGAGCCGCCCGAGCGGGGCGAGCAGCTCGAGCGTCGCCGCGCTGACCGTGCCCCCGACGCTGTCCAGGGCGACGTCGACGCCGTCGGGCACCGCCGCTCGTACCTGGTCGGTCCAGTCCGGGGTGGCGAGGCACACGGCGACATCGGCACCGAGTCGCCGTGCCGCGTCGAGCTTGTCCGGCGAGCCGACGGTGCCGATCACCCGCCGGGCGCCCCTCAGCCTGGCCAGCTGCACCGCGAGATGGCCGATGCCGCCGGTCACCGAGTGCACCAGCACGGTCTCGCCGTGAGCCAGCCCGCCGAGCTCCAGCGCGACCTGGGCGACCGGGGCAGGCATCGCCAGGACGCTCGCATCACCCGAGTTCACGCCATCGGGCACCTCGGTCAGCGCCGACGCGTCGGCCACCGCGAAGTCCGCGTAGGCGTCCCGGTGCACGAGCGCGACCACCCGCCGGCCGACAAGCGCCTGGTCGATGCCATCGCCGACCCGTTCGACGGTGCCGACCACGTCGCCGTGCGGACTGCCCGGGAGCGGCCACGTCCCGAACGGGCTGGTACCGGCGCGGATCGTCGTGTCGACCCAGCTCGCACCGATCGCCTCGGCGCGCAGGAGCACCTGACCCGGCCCGGGCTCGGGAACGGGGGTCTCCTCGATCCGCAGGACCTCTGGCCCGCCGAACTCGTGGTAGCGGACTCGGCGCACGGTGTGTCTCCTCGCTATCGTGGGGGTTGCCAATGTTGGCTCACCCAATGATATCGACATTGATGGGGGTTGCCAACGAATTGGCTCTACACTGAGCCGGTGCGACGGGACGAGAACTGCGCGGACGACGACGGACGCGCGCCCAGCAGGCTCCGGGGCACCACGTTCTGGCTGCTCCGCAGGGCGGCCCGCACCGCGGACCGGGCCACCCAGGAATGCCTCGTCGAGGCCGGGTTGCGGCCGTACTACTTCGGGGTGCTCGCCACGCTGGAGGAGTTCGGGCCCGCCGCGCAGGTCGAGATAGGCCGCCGGCTCGGTGTCGACCCGAGCGACATGGTGGCGGCGCTCAACGGCCTGGAGGGTGAGGGGCTGGTCCTGCGCGAGCGCGATCCGAATGACGGACGACGCAACCGG
Source organism: Actinospineispora spinosispora DSM 44797 (assembly GCF_000429025.1). Classification (GTDB taxonomy): domain Bacteria; phylum Actinomycetota; class Actinomycetes; order Mycobacteriales; family Pseudonocardiaceae; genus Pseudonocardia; species Pseudonocardia spinosispora. The sequence goes on along the minus strand of NZ_KE386835.1, from coordinate 144,272 downwards.
GTGGTGCTCACCGAGGCGGGGATGGCCGCGCTGCTGCGGTTCGACGGCGCGATCGTCGACGCCCAGCGCGAGTTCCTCGCCGGGCTGTCCGATGCGGAGGAGAAGATCCTGCTCGACCTGCTCCTGCGCATCGCCTCACCTACCTTGTGAGTGGTACGGGCGCCTATAGGCGCCCGTACCACTCACGAGCGTTGCGCCTCCCAGGCCAGCGCCGCCGCGCCGACCAGCGCGCCGTCCTGGGCGAACCGGGCGACCACGAGCTCCGGGGGGAACGGCACGGCGCGGTCCAGCGAGGCGGCCAGGGCGGGCAGGACCAGGTCGGCGGAACGGACAAGTCCGCCGCCCACCGTGATCCGGGCCGGGTCGAACAGGATCGCCGCGTTCGTCAGATGCATCGCGAACTCGCCAAGCACCCGATCCACCAGAACTCGCGCGGCGGCGTCGGTCCTGGCCAGTGCGAACACCGAGCCCGCCTCGCCGTCACCGCCCACCGATCGTCCGCGCAGGCCGATCGCCCTGCCTCCCGCCCACTGTTCGAGCGGTGCGTGCCCGGCGTGCGGACCGGCCGGATCATCCGGAGCGCGCAGGTTGTAGCCGATCTCGCCGGCGGCGCCGTGCGCACCGGACAGCACGGTCCCGTCCACCAGCGCCCCGACCGCGATCCCGGTCCCCAGGTTGAGGTGCAGGCCGAACCGCACGTCACGCAGCTGCCCCCAGCGTGCCTCGGCCATCGTGGCCGCCTTGACGTCGGTCGCGCACACGGTCGTCGCGTCGAGGGTCTTCTCGAACCGCTCCCGCAGGCGCAGCTGTGACCAGCCGGGCACGTTCGGCGCGAGCAGCACCCCGTCGGGGCGCACGATGCCGGGACTGGCGACGCCGACGGCATGCAGCCGATCGGTACCGAGCTGGTCGATCAGCGTTCGCGCGGTGTCCAGGGTGCGGGTCAGCGCCTGCTCTGCTCCTCGTTCGGACAACATCGCGATGCGTTCGGCGGCCAGTGTCCGGCCGGTCTTGTCGATCGCGGCCACCGCTGCCTTGGTTCCGCCGAAATCGACCGCGAGGACGTACGGGCCGGTCACGGCGCGCCGCGCCTGGCGACCGAGTCGATGGCGACCGCGACCGCGAGCACGGCGCCGGTCACCATGAACCGCACCGAGGAGTCGACGTTGAGCAGCAGCATGCCGTTGGTGATCGACTGGATGACCAGGATGCCGAGCAGCGCCGCGTACGCCCTGCCCCGCCCGCCGAACAGACTGGTGCCGCCGATCACGGCGGCGGCGATCGCGTTCAGCAGGATGTCGCTGCCGCCGGAGCTCTGGTTGACCGCCGCGAGCCGGGACGCGGCGAGGATGCCGCCGACGGAGGCGAGCAGCGAGGCGCCCACGAAGGCCAGGATCCGGACCCGGTCGACGTTGATGCCCGCCCGTCGGGACGCCTCGGCGTTGCCACCGACGGCGTACATGCGCCGTCCGAACACGGTCCGCCGCAGTACCAGGTCGAGACCGACGACCAGCCCGCCGAAGACCACCAGGGTGAGTGGGACGCCCCGGTCGGAGTTCAGCACCAGCACTGCTGCCGCGAGCAGGAGGAACAGTCCACCGGAGCGCACCGCTACCCAGCCCGTCGAGAGCACGCTCAGGCCCGCACGCGAGCGCAACCGCCTGGTCACCAGCGTCGCGGCCAGATGCCCGCCGGCGAGGGCGATCACCAGCAGCCAGCCGAGCACGGGCGGCAGCCAGGTGTCGCTCAGCTGCGCGATGCCCCGGTCGAAGGGCAGGTTGATCGTGCCCTCGCTGCCCAGCAGGTAGAGCAGCATGCCCTGCCAGCCGATCAGCCCGGCGAGCGTCACGACGAAGGACGGCATGCTGAGCTTCGTCCGCATCAGACCGTGCACCAGCCCGATCGCGGCGCCGACCGCGAGCGCGCCGAGGACCGCCACGACCGGGTTCGACGCGCCGCGCACATAGATCAGGGTCATCACGACCGCCGCGAGACCACTGACCGAGCCCGCGGACAGGTCGATCTCACCGAGCAGCAGCACCAGCACGATGCCCAGCGCGATCGTGCCGGTGGCGGCCATCTGCAGGGCGAGGTTGGTCAGGTTCTCCGGGCTGAGGAAATGCTCGTTCAGCGCGGAGAACACCACGGCGATGGCGACCAGGCCGACGGCGACCGGGAGTGAACCCAGATCGCCCCGGCGCAGCCGGTCGCGTGCGGAGTCGAGTATCCGCGGCGTGGGGGAGACGGGTTCTCCTCGTGCTGTCAGCTCGCTCATCGACCCGCTCCGGTGATCGCCGCGACGATGGTCTCCTGGCTGGTCGTGGCTGTGACGAAGGTGCCGGCGTTGCGACCCAGTCGCAGCACCGCCACCCGGTCGCTCACCGCGCGCACGTCGGCCAGGTTGTGCGAGATCAGCAGCACCGCCAGCCCGCGCTCGCGCAGCGTGCCGACGAGCTCGAGCACCTGCGCGGTCTGTTCGACGCCCAGCGCCGCCGTCGGTTCGTCCAGCAGGACCATCTTCGGCTCGCCCAACAGCGCCCTGGCGATCGCCACCGACTGTCGTTGACCACCGGACAACGCCGCGACCGGCGACCGGACGTCCCGGATCCGCACGTTGAGCGAGGCGAGCAGGTCCCGTGCGGCACGCTCCATCTCGATCTCGCCGAGCAGCCCGTAGGCGCGGGTCTCCACGCCGAGGTACAGGTTGGCGACCACGTCCAGGTTCTCGCACAGCGCGAGGTCCTGGAACACCGTGGTGATGCCGAGCGCCTGAGCGTCCTGCGGGCGGGAGATCCGGACCTGTTCGCCGTCGAATCGGATCGTGCCCTCGTCCGGGATGATCGCGCCGGAGATCGTCTTGACCAGCGTGGACTTCCCGGCGCCGTTGTCACCGACGAGCGCGACGACCTCACCGGCGTGGACGTCGAGGTCAGCCCCTGCCAGCGCCTGGACGGCTCCGTAGCGTTTGGTGGCGCCACGCACGCTGAGCACGAGGCGCGTCGCGGTACCGGTCGCGGCCGGGCTCACCGCAGGCCGGCCTTGGCGCAGGCCTGCGCGACGTCCGGGGTGCAGATCTGGTCGGCGGTGTAGAAGCCGTCCTTGACGATCGTGTCCTTGATGTTGGCGCTGGTGACGACGATCGGGTCGAGCAGGAAGGCGGGAATCGGCGCGGTGCCGTTGTCGACCTTGGTCGGCGCCTGCGGGTGCTCGCCCTTGCCCAGCGCGACGGCGAGCTGGGCGGCCTGTTCGGCCTGCGAGCGGATGTTCAGGTACACCGTCATCGTCTGGTCGCCGCCCAGGATCCGCTGGACCGCGGTGAGCTCCGCGTCCTGGCCGGTGACCGGCGGCAGCGTGGCGTAGCCGGCCCGCTTCAACGCGGCGACCGCCCCGTCGGCCATACCGTCGTTGGCCGAGTAGACGCCGGTGATCGAGTCCCGCCCGAGCGAGGTGACCGACTGCTCCATCTCCTGCTGGGCCTTGTCCGGGCTCCAGTCCGGGGTGTCGAACTCGCGCCCGACCCGCACCTTGCCGTCCAGCGCGAGGTGCGCGCCCTTCTTGTAGTCGGCGGCGCTCGGGTCGGTCGGCGCGCCGTTGATCATGACGACCTGGCCCTTGTCGACCGTGCCCCGCCGGGTCATCTCATCCAGCAGCGCCTGCCCCTGGACCTGCCCGACCTTCACGTTGTCGAACGAGACGTAGTAGTCGTAGCCGATCCCGGAGATGAGCCGGTCGTAGGCGATGACCGGGATCTTCTTCTGCGCGGCCTGATGCACCAGCGGTGCGACGGCCTGGGCGTCGACCGCGTCCAGGACCAGCACCGTCGCGCCCTGGGTGAGCGCGGACTCGACCTGGCCCTGCTGCTTGGCCGGGTCCTGGTCGGCGTTGTAGTACAGGACCGAGCAGTCCTGGCACAGCTGGGCGACCTTGGCCTCGAACAGCGGCCGGTCGAATGCCTCGTACCTGGTGGTCTTCGACTCCGGGAGGAACAGCGCGATCTTCGCGCCCGCCTTGCCCGGACCCTGCGAGCCGGTGGTGCCGCCGGAGCCGCAACCGGCGATCAACAGGAGAACGGCGGCCGCCGTCGCCATGACGAGCTGTCCTCGACGCATGATGGGTCACCCTTGTGCTCGGAGTGCCTGCCGCTTACCGCTGCCCGATCGAGCAGTGGTAAGAAAGGTAGTTTACTAATAACCGGACTGTCCAGTGCTCCGCGATCGAGAGGCTGCCGATGAGGCGTCAGGTGGGGAACCCCCAACTGCTGCGGGCCATGAACGAGCGGCTGCTGCTGGACCAGCTCACCGATCACGGCAAGGCATCGCGCGGTGAGCTGGCCAAGATCACCGGTCTGTCCAAGCCGACCGTGTCCGCGGCGCTCGCCGACCTGGAGTCGGCCGGGCTCGTCCGGATGGTCGGCTCGGTCAGCGGTCGTCCCGGGCCGAGCACCGCGCTCTACGACATGAACGTCCGTGCCGGCCTGGTCGCCGGGGTGGACATCGGCAGGGACTGGATCCGGCTGGCCATCGCGGACCTGCGAGGGGACTTCATCGGTCGCCGCGACGTCCGCAACCTGGCGAAGTCCTCCGCTGAGCTGGTAGGCGCGGTGCACGAGCTGGCCGAACAGGTCGCCTCGGAGTCGGGCGTGGCGTGGACCCAGATCAGCTATGCGGTCATCGGCAGTCCCGGTGTGCTCGATCCGGCGACCGGACGGCTCGGACTGGCACCGAACCTGCCGGGCTGGGACCGGGTGGGACTGGTCGAGCAGCTGCACACCACGCTGGGGGTCGAGTCGGTGATCGAGAACGACATCAACCTGGCGGCGGTCGGCGAGTCGGTGCTGGGCGCCGGGCGCGGCCTGCGCAACTTCGTCCTGGTCTCCGTCGGGACCGGTGTCGGTATGGGCATCGTGATCAACGGTGAGCTCTACGTCGGCGGCAGCGGCGCGGCGGGAGAGGTGTCGTTCCTGCCCGCCAGCGAGCAGGACGTGGCATCGACGGACTCCCGTCAGCGCGGGATGACCGAGACGGCGGTGTCCGCGGGCGGCGTGACGGAGGCCGCGCGGCGGGCGGGACTCACGGCGCGCACCGCCAAGGAGGTGTTCGCCGCCGCCGAGGACGGGGACCCGACCGCGCGCGCGGTCGTGGCGGCCGAGGGGCGCCGGATCGGGTCGTTGATCACGGCCGTCGCTGCCGTCCTCGACCCCGAGCTGGTGGTTCTGGGTGGCGGGGTCGGCCGGAACCTGGACATGCTCGGTGGAGCCATCGCCGAGCGGATCGCCGAGCTCGGCCCGTTACGCCCTCGGGTGGTGGCGAGCGAGCTCGGCGACGGCGGCGTGCTGCACGGCGCGGTGGCGAGAGCCCTCGGCGCGGCGCGGGACCTGCTGTTCGACCGGCGGTGAGGGTCAGTCGGTCCAGTTCGGGTGGCGCTTCTCCAGGAACGCGGCCATGCCTTCCTTGGCTCCCGCCGTCTGCGCGGCGGATGCCATGACCTCCACCGCGATGGCGTACGCGTCGGCCTCCGGCCGGTCGAGCTGGGCGTACAGGGTCTGCTTGCCGAGCGCCTTGCTCAGGCGGCTGCCCTTCGTCGCCCTGGCCAGCAGTGCGTCGACCGCCGCGTCGAGCTCGTCGTCCGGAACCGCCGCGTTGATCAAGCCCCACTCGGCCGCTGTGCTCGCATCGACGACGTCGCCGGTCAGCGCCATCTCCATGAGCCGCTTGCGGCCGACGGTACGTGCCACCGGCACGGCCGGCGTGTGGCAGAACCAGCCGCCCTTGCCTCCGGGTAGCGCGAAGCCCGCCGAGCGTGCCGCGATCGCCAGGTCGCAGGACGCCACGAGCTGACAGCCCGCCGCCGTGGCGAGCGCGTGCACCCGGGCGATCACGACCTGCGGTACCGACTCGATCAGCTTCATCAGTGCGGTGCACTGCCGCAGCAGGTCACGGACCCCGGCCAGGTCACGGGAGGCCACGTCGCCGAAGTCGTGACCGGCGGAGAAGACCTTGCCCTCACCGGCGAGCACGATCCCGGTCGCCTCGCTGCGCCCGGCGACCTCGAACGCGTCGTGCAGCTCGGCGAGGTGGTCGCTGGACAGCGAGTTCCGCCGCTGGGGCCGGTTCATCGTGATCCGGACCGTGTCGCCGTCCTGTTTGACCAGCAGGTGTTCGTAATCCGCCATGACGTCCACGGTAGCCGGGCCGACGGGCTGGGCAAAGCGTCGGAACAGGTCTATCGTGACCGTATGACTGAAAGTGCAAGATCAGTCACCCAGTCCGAAGAGTGGGCGACGCGGCTGGTGCGAGTGCTCGACGCCGCGTCGGAGCTCCTGGTGCGGTGGGGCTACCGGCGGGTCACGATCGACGACGTCGCGGAGCGGGCCGGCGTCGGGAAGGGCACGGTCTACCTGCACTTCCGCAGCAAGGAGGCGCTCTTCCTCACCGTGCTGCTGCGCGGTTACCACGACCTGATCACCGGCATCGCCGACCGGATCCGCGCCGACCCGCGCGAGGTGCTGCCCAGTCGGCTGGTGCGTTCCACCTATCTGGCCATGCAGGGCGACCCGCTGACCAGGGCTCTCTACCTGGGCGACGGCGACATGCTCAACCGGTTGGCGCGCGAGAGCGTCGAGACGCTGGGTGAGATGCGAACCGCGGTCGAGCGGCAGGGACGGCGCCATTTCGAGCTGCTGCGCGAGGCCGGGTTGCTGCGTACCGATCTGCCGGTCGACGAGCAGCTGTACCTGTTCAACGCGGTCGGTGGCGGCTTCTTCCTGCTGGAGCCGATGGACCTGCCAGGAGCTCCGGGCAGCCCTGCGCAGCGTGCGGACCTGATGGCCTACGCGGTGCGCGCGGTCCTGGAGGACCCGGACGCCGCGCCGCCCGGTCCGGAACTGGCGGCCGTCGCCGCCCGGCAACACGAATCGCTGCTGGAACACGTCGACCGTGAATGGCAACGCCGAGTCCGGTCACCCGGCCCGGCCTGACCTCGATGAGGAGCATCCGATGAGTACCGTGCGTGCCGACGAGCCCGCCCTGACCGCACCCGAGCTGCTGGCCGACCCCTACGGCGGTTACCGACGGCTGCGTGAGCAAGCCCCGGTCCTGCGCGGCCGCTACCTCGACGACAGCCCGATCTGGTACGTGACGCGGTACGAGGACGTGCGCTCGGTTCTCGCCGACGACCGGTTCGTCAACAACGCGCCGGGTGAGGCGGCGGACCGCAAAGCGCGACTGATCGAGTCGCTCGGTATCCCGCCCGACATCACCGGCTATCTGACCGAGTCGATCCTGTCCAGCGACGGCGCGACCCACATGCGCCTGCGCAAGCTGGTATCCCGCGCGTTCACCGTCCGCCGGGTCGCGCAGCTGCGCCCCTCCGTCGAACGGATCACCACCGACCTGCTCGACGGCCTCGGTGACGGCCCGGTCGACTTGGTCGAGCACTTCTCCTACCCGCTGCCGATCACGGTGATCTGCGACCTGGTGGGCATACCCGAGGCCGACCGCGCCCAGTGGCACGTCTGGGGCAAGGCACTGTCGAACATGCGGCCCGGCGAGGTGGGACCGGCCGCGCGCGGTTGCGTCGACTACCTCAACGCGCTGATCGAACAACGCAGGGCAGCGCCTCAGGATGACCTGATCGATGCGCTGATCGCGGTCCACGACGAGGGGGACCGGCTTTCCGACGTCGAGATGGTGACCATGGTCGTGACGCTGGTGTTCGCCGGTCACGAGACCACCGCGCACCTGATCAGCAACGCCACGGTCGCCCTGCTCACCCATCCCGACCAGCTCGCCCGGCTGCGCGAGGACCCCGCGCTGTGGCCCGGAGTCGTGCACGAGCTGATGCGCTGGTGCGGCCCGGTCCAGATCACCGCGCTGCGTTACGCCACCCAGGACGTGGAGCTGGGTGGGACCCTCATCCGCGCGGGCGAGGCCGTTCAGCCCGTCCTGGTCTCGGCGAACCGCGATCCCCGCCAGTACCCGCACGCCGACGAGCTCGATGTCACCCGCCGTGCCGCCGAACGTGGCGAAGGTCACGTCGGCTTCGGTCACGGCGCTCACTACTGTCTCGGGGCCGCACTCGCGAAACAGGAGGCGGAGGTCGCGCTGAGTGCTCTGTTCAGCCGTTTTCCCGCTCTGGCACTGGCCTGTGCCCCCGGCGAACTCGCCTGGGATCCCATCCCTGGAGCCCGCAGACTCCACGAACTCCCGGTAATCACCCGCCTAACGGAATGAAGCCCTCCGCCGATGACCCCATGCCGGGGGCGCGAAGGGAGCCCCGCGCCCCCGGTTCGAGGAAAACAGCCACGCCGCGCACCCCGCGGCCACACCGCGCGCAGTGCACATGGCGCGGTGTGGACGGGAGGTGCGCGGTGTGGCTGCTAGTAGCTCTTCGGCAGGCCCAGGGTGTGTTGGGCGACGAAGTTCAGGATCATCTCCCGGCTGACCGGCGCGATGCGCCCGGTGCGGACGGCGCCGATCATGGTGCCGATCCCGTACTCGGCCGACATGCCGTTCCCGCCGTGGACCTGCACGGACGCGTCCACCGCGTTGATCGCGGCCTCGGCGGCCGCGTACTTGGCCACGTTGGCCGCCTCCCCAGCGGTGGGATCGCCGACGTCGTAGAGCCACGCGGCGCGAGTGGTCGCCAGCCGGGCCAGCTCGACCTCGATGTGCGCCTTGGCCAAGGGGTGCGCGACGGCCTGGTGGCTGCCGATCGGTGCGCCCCACACCGAACGCTGCTTGGCGTAGGCGGTGCCCTTGTCGAGTGCGTAGCGGGCGAGACCGTTGGACTGCGCGGCGACCGTGATGCGCTCCGGGTTGAGGCCGGCGAACAACGCGGCGAGACCCGCCTCCTCACCGCCCACCAATGCGTCGTCGGGGAGGTGGACGTCGTCGAAGAACACCGTGAACTGGCGCTCAGCGGCGATGAAGGCCATCTCGATCGGCTGGTAGGTCAGGCCGGGGGTGTCCTTCGGCACGATGAACATCGCGGGGCGCAGCGTGCCCTTCGTGTCCTGCATACGGGCCACGACCAGCGTCGCGTCGCTCTCGTCGATGCCCGAGATGTAGTACTTGTGCCCGGACAGCAGCCAGCCACCGTCCGGGTGCGGGCGCGCCGAGGTGGTGATCCGGTGCGAGTTCGAGCCCGCGTCGGGCTCGGTGATGGCGAACGAGAACTTGGCGCTGCCGTCCGCGATTCCGGGCAGCCAGCGTTCGCGCTGTTCCTGGGTACCGGACGTGGCGATGACCGACGCGGCGATCGCGGGGGAGACCACGATCAGCAGCAGCGGGCAGCCGGCGGCCGCGATCTCCTCGGTCACGATGGCCAGCTCGACCATGCCACCGCCCCCGCCGCCGTACTCCTCGGGCACCCCGACGCCGAGGAAGCCCGCGCGGCCGGCGTCATCCCACAGCTCGGTGGTCTTCTCGCCGGCCTTCGCCTTCGCGTACAGGTACTCGTGGCCGTACTTCGAGGCCATGGAGGCCACGGAGGAGCGCAGCATCCGCTGCTCGTCGGTCTCGGTGAAGTCCATTCCGGGGTACCTCCGGGGTGGTCGGTTGCCCCCAGTGTTGTGCACGGGACCGCCCGATGCAACTTACCGGCGCTACTGCCGGTAACTCTGTTCGTGCAGGAGCAACAACCCGAGCGCGGCGATGCTCTGGGCGTCGGTGATCTCGCCGTCGGTGATCATCCGGGTCACCTCGCGCCGGTCGAACCAGGCCGCGCGCATGTCCTGCTCGCTCAGCTCACGCTCCGGCGCCCCGGAGGTCAGCTCGGTGGCCACGAACACCCGCCCGCGTTGCGAGGACATGCCGGGAGCGACGTCCAGCAGACCGATCGGAGTCATGCGCGCCGCGTGCAGCCCGGTCTCCTCCCGCAATTCGCGGCGCGCCAGCTCCAGCGGGTCCGACTCCTGCAGATCCGGCGCGGTGCCCTGGGGAAACTCCCAGCGACGAAGCCCCAACGGATAGCGGAACTGCTCGACCAGGTGCATCCGGTCGCCGTCGAGCGGGATGATCAGCGCGTAGTCCGGTTTGTCGATCACGCCGAAGATGCCGTCGCTGCCGTCGGACCGGCGAATCTGGTCCTCCCGTACCACCATCCACGGGTTGGCGTACACCTGGCGGCTGCTGAGTCGCTCCATCCGGCGACGGTATAGCGTGCGTCACGTGCGACTTGTCATCGCCCGCTGCCAGGTTGATTACGTGGGGCGGCTCACCGCGCATCTTCCGATGGCTCCCAGGCTGCTCCTGGTGAAGGCGGACGGTTCCGTCAGCGTGCACGCTGACGACCGGGCCTACAAACCGCTGAACTGGATGAGTCCACCCTGCTGGCTGGAAGAGAAGCCGGGCGTGTGGACGGTACGCAACAAGGCCGACGAGTCGTTGGTGATCACCATCGACGAGGTCCTGCACGACTCGTCACACGAGTTGGGCATCGACCCCGGGCTGGTCAAGGACGGCGTCGAGGCACACCTGCAGGAGTTGCTCGCCGAACACCCCACCACGCTCGGCGACGGGTTCACCCTGATCCGCAGGGAGTACCCGACGGCGATCGGCCCCGTCGATCTGCTGTGCAAGGCGCCGGACGGCAGCACCGTGGCGATCGAGGTGAAGCGGCGCGGCGAGATCGACGGCGTCGAACAGCTCACCCGGTACCTGGAGCTGCTGGGCCGGGATCCGCTGTTGTCGCCGGTCACCGGCGTGTTCGCCGCGCAGCAGATCAAGCCGCAGGCACGAACGCTCGCCACCGACCGGGGGATTCGTTGCGTCACGGTGGACTACAACGCGCTGCGTGGCGTGGAACCCGACGGTCTGCGGCTCTTCTAGTAACACTGTCGCGACACAGGCTTGCTGCCGCGAAGGACATACCGTGGGCATGTAAGACTGGGTCATGACACAGGCGAAGGCGCAGGCCGGTACCGGGGCCGAGACACCGGTCAGCACGTTCGACTCGGTGGATCCGCGTACCGGTGAGCTCGTCGGCAGCCATCCGGTACACGACACGGAACACGTGAACGCGACCGTCCGCAGGGCGGGCGAAGCGGGTGCCTGGTGGGCGGCGCTCGGGTTCTCCGGCAGGCGCAAGCGACTCGCTGAGTGGCGAAAGCTGCTGGTCGCGCGGGTCGACGAGTTCGCCGACCTGATGTCGGCGGAGACCGGCAAACCCGCCAACGACGCCCGTCTCGAGATGGTTCTGGCGATCGATCACCTCGCGTGGGCGGCACGCAAGGCCCAGGGTGTCCTGGGACGGCGCAAGGTCGGCGCCGGCATGCTGATGAGCAACCAGAGCGCCACGCTCGCCTACCCGCCGTTCGGCGTCGTCGGGGTGATCGGCCCGTGGAACTATCCGGTCTTCACCCCGATGGGTTCGATCGCCTACGCGTTGGCGGCCGGCAACGCGGTGGTCTTCAAACCGAGCGAGTACACCCCGGGTGTGGGCCACCTCCTGGCAGAGACCTTCGCCGAGGTGGTCACCGAGCAGCCGGTGCTGCAGATCGTCACGGGGTTCGGCGAGACCGGCGCCGCGCTGTGCCGCTCCGGCGTGGGCAAGCTCGCCTTCACCGGGTCCACCGCGACCGGGCGACGGGTGATGGCGGCCTGCTCGGAGAACCTCACGCCGGTGCTGATCGAATGCGGCGGCAAGGACCCGCTGATCGTGGACGCCGATGCCGACCTCGAAGCCGCCGCCGACGCCGCGGTCTGGGGCGGGATGGCGAACGCCGGGCAGACCTGTGTCGGTGTGGAGCGCGTGTACGTCGTCGAGTCGGTCGCGGACGAGTTCCTCGCCAAGGTCGAGGCGAAGGCCGGAGCGCTGCGGCCGGGCGGTGAGCCGAACGCCGACTTCGGGCCGATGACCATGCCCTCGCAGGTCGACGTGGTGGCCGGCCAGCTCCAGGACGCGCTCGACAAGGGAGCGCGGGCGCTCGTCGGCGGCACCGCGTCGGTGCGTCCGCCGTACGTCGAGCCGGTCGTCCTGGTGGACGTACCCGAGAACTCCACGGCGATCACCGAGGAGACCTTCGGGCCGCTGCTCGCGGTCAACCGGGTCGCCGACATCGAGGACGCGATCTCCAGGGCGAACGCGTCGGTCTACGGCCTCGGCGCCTCGGTCTTCTCCGCGAAGCGTGGCGAGCAGATCGCCGCGCGGCTGCGCTGCGGCATGGTCGCGGTCAACGGGGTGATCTCCTTCGCCGGTGTACCGGCGTTGCCGTTCGGCGGTGTCGGGGACTCCGGTTTCGGGCGCATCCACGGCGAGGACGGGCTGCGCGAGTTCGCCCGTGCGCAGGCGGTCACGAGGCAGCGTTTCGCCGCGCCGATCAACGTCACGTCGTTCGCCAGGGGCGACCGGGCCATTCCCCGGCTGCTCAAGCTGGTCCGGACGCTCTACGGCCGCTAGCTCGAACAATGCGGCGTGCCCGGCGCCACATCCACCCTCGCTGTCCGGGTCCCAGATGGCAGGATCGTCGCAAACGCAACGGACCAAGGAGGTAACGGCGTGGCGCGTGAGTTCGAGGTCGTCGGCGTGGTCGGCCTGGGCACCATGGGTGCCGGCATTGCAGAGGTATTCGCACGGAACGGCCTGCGGGTGATCGGGGTCGAGCAGGACGCGGCCGGGCTCGATCGGGCCAAGGCACATCTCGAGGCGTCCACCTCCCGAGCGCTCGATCGGGGCAAGCTGGGTGAGGACGAGGCGAAGGCCCTGCTGGATCGGATCACGCTGACCAGCGACCTGAAGGACCTGGCCGAGGTCGACCTGGTGATCGAGGCGGTGCCCGAGCGGCTCGAACTGAAGACCAGCCTGTTCGCCGAGGTCGATAAGATCGTCCGTCCGGATGTGGTGCTGGCGTCGAACACCTCGTCGCTGTCGGTGACCGAGCTGTCCGTCCGCACCGGCCGTCCCAGTCGCGTCGTCGGGATGCACTTCTTCAACCCGGCCCCGGTGCAGCAGCTCGTCGAGCTGGTACGCACGGTGGTGACCGAGCAGGACGTCGTCGACGACATGGCGGAGTTCGTCCGTGGTCTCGGCAAGATCCCCGTGGTGATCGGCGACCGTGCCGGTTTCATCGCCAACGCGCTGCTGTTCGGTTACCTGAACCAGGCCGCGAAGATGTACGAGGAGCGGTACGCCAGCCGGGAGGACATCGACGCGGCCATGCGGTTCGGCTGCGGCTACCCGATGGGTCCGCTCGCTCTGCTCGACCTGATCGGGCTGGACACGGCCTACGAGATCCTCACGACGATGTACAACCAGTCCCGCAACCTCATGCACGCGCCGACCCCGGTGTTCAAGCAGATGATGACCGCCGGGCTGCTGGGTAGGAAGAGCGGCAGGGGCTTCTACACCTACGACAACCCCAACTCGTCGAAGGTCGTGCCCGACGCGATCACGCCCAAGCCGGGGGAGACGGTCGGGGGCGATGCCCGCTCGGTCGCCACGGTCGGGGTGGTCGGCACCGGGACGATGGCGACCGGCATCGTCGAGGTCCTCGCCAAGGCGGGCCTGGACGTCGTCGTGCGCGGTCGTTCCGAAGGCAAGAACGAAGCCGCCCGGACCACGCTGAAGCGGTCGCTGGACAAGTCGGTGGTGCGCGGCAGGCTGTCCGAGGAGGACCGGGACGCGGCGTTCGGCAGGGTGCGGGCGACGACGGACTTCGAGGACCTGGCCGGTTGTGACCTGGTCATCGAGGCCGTCGCGGAAGAGCTCGACGTCAAACGTGCGGTGTTCGGGGCGCTCGACGAGGTCTGCAAGCCGGGAGCGATCCTGGCGACCACGACGTCGTCGTTGCCGGTCATCGAGTGCGCGGCCGCGACCTCACGGCCAGGGGACGTGCTCGGTCTGCACTTCTTCAACCCCGCGCAGGCGATGAAGCTCGTGGAGGTCGTGAGCACGATCGCCACGTCGCCGGAGGTGGCGGCAGTGGGCCGTCAGCTGTGCGCGACGCTGGGCAAGCACGCCGTCTCGTGTGGCGACCGGGCCGGGTTCATCGTGAACGCGTTGCTGTTCCCGTACCTGAATGACGCGGTCAAGATGCTGGAGGCGCACTACGCGAGCGCCGACGACATCGACGCGGCCATGAAGACCGGGTGCGCGTTGCCGATGGGGCCATTCGAGCTGCTCGACGTGGTGGGCCTCGACGTCTCGCTGGCGATCGAACGGACCCTGTACCAGGAGTTCCGCACATCGGGATTCGCCCCGGCACCGTTGCTGGAGCACCTGGTCACGGCCGGTCGGCTGGGCCGCAAGACGGGCCAGGGCTTCCGTGACTACGCGTCGCGCTGAGTGATCGATTGCTGACGTGCCCCGCCGGAACACCCGCAGGAACCGTGCGGACCCGACCGGTACGCAGCCGGTGGCGTCACGACCTCTGGTCGTCGGCGCCACCGGCTGGGCGCGGTCCGAAGCCCGGCCGGACGGTCTCTGGAGCGTGCGGTCGATACCGGGCTCGAACAGCCGCAAGACCTACCGGTGCCCAGGATGTGACCAGGAGATCCGTCCGGGAGTGAGCCATCTGGTCGCCTGGCCGGCTGATCAGGACGACCTGGACACCGACTACGACCCCGACGGACTGCTCGACCAACGTCGACACTGGCACACCGGGTGCTGGGCGGCGCGGGAGCGACGCCGACCGGGCCACCGCCGCCGGACGTGAACACCGCCGGCTCGGGCACCGGACCAGGTCCGGTGCCCGAGCCGGGTTTCAGTGTTGGCGGGCGACCGGCGACGGACGCCTGCGGCGCGGGGTCGGGCTCGGTCGCCGCTCCGGGCTGTGGCGCGGAGTGGGCGCGGTGTCGCTCGTCGGGTCGGTTGCCGGGTGGCCCTTGCCCTGGTCCTGCTGGGGGACGGTCGCGGAAGGTGAATCCGTCTCGTCCGATCTCGGCGGTGCCGAGTCGTCGTCCGCCGGGGCCTCGGCCACCTGAGCGGTGTCCTCGACCGCGTGATCGGTCATCGAGGCGCCAGCATCGGTGGTGGGCTCGTCGCCGGCGCTCTCGGCGTCCTCGTTGTCCTCGGCCGTGTGGCCGAGGGCGGGGGGCGCGAGCGACGGTAGTGCCTGGTCGAGCACACCACGCAGGCCGGCGAGCTGATCGACCATGCGGCTTCGCAGCGAATCGAGCTCGGCGACCCGATGTTCCGCGGCGGCGACCATGTCCGTGGCCTTGACGGCCGCGTCGTCGACCGTTCGCCTGGCCCGTTCGTCGGCCTCGCTGACGGTGACGTGAGCCTGCTCGGTTGCGTCGTTGACTCGCCGCTCGGCTTCGCTGCGCGCGTCGGAAAGGAGCCGGTTGGCGCCCTCGCGGCTGCTCTCCTGCGCCTCGTGGATGTTCGCCATCGCCTCGGCCCGACGGGCCGACATCGCGATGTCGAAGTCCTCCTCGACCTGTGCGCGCTGGGCGGAGCTGGCCGCGTCCAGCTCCTGACGCTCGGCTTCGCTCTCGCGGCGAATCCGGTCGGCCTCCGCCGAGGCGGACGACACGACCTGTTCCGCCTCGGCGTTGGCTTCGGTGAGGACCCGGTCAGCTTCGTCGCGCGCCTCGGTCAGGATGCGGTCGCGCTCCAGGATGAGCTGCTCGCGTTCGTGCTCGAGCTGGAGACGGGCAGCCTCGTTGCGCTTGGGGATGTCACCCGCGGCGGCCTCGGCGCGCGCGAGGATGTCGGCGGCCTCGGCCTCCGCGTGTTTCCGACGGTCGGCGACCTCATCCTGAGCCAGCCGCAGCATGGACTGGATGCGCTCGCTCATGCCTTCGGCGCTCTCCGGCGGTGCCGACAACCGCCGGAGTTGGCCCTTCAGCCTGTCCGTCTCGGCCCACGCGACGTTGACCTGCCGGGTCAGCTGACCGTTCTGCTCGACAGAGGCATCTCGATCGGCAGCGAGCATGCGTAGCTGCGCGTCCAGATGTCTCAGATAGTCGTCGACCTGGGTTGGGTCGTAGCCCCGACGACTGACAGCAAAAGCCGACCCGGGTGCCGGCAGATGATCTTCCCCAGCTGACATGAAACCCACCGTACTCGGTGTCTGTCACACCGTCGTGGCCGGATCATCACTCTCAGGAGTGGCGATAAAGCAATTTAGGCCACTCAGACACCACGGAACCGGTTGATTTCACCCAAGTGTTGCTGTCGCCGTTCCGAATTGCGCACACCGAGTCCCTCTTCTGGCGCAAGGCAGAGCACGCCGACCTTGCCCTGATGGACGTTCGACTGCACGTCGTAGGCCGCCTGGCCGGTCTCGGCGAGTGGATAGACGCGCGACAGAGTCGGGTGGATCTTCCCCTTGGCGATCAGGCGGTTCGCTTCCCAGGCCTCGCGGTAGTTGGCGAAGTGCGAGCCGATGATTCGCTTGAGGTTCATCCACAGGTAACGGTTGTCGAACACGTGCTCGTAGCCGCTCGTCGACGCGCAGGTGACGATCGTGCCGCCCTTGCGGGCGACGTAGACGCTGGCCCCGAACGTCTCGCGTCCCGGGTGCTCGAACACGATGTCCGGGTCCTCGCCACCGGTCAGCTCTCGAATGCGAGCGCCGAACCGCTTCCATTCCTTGGGGTCCTGGTTCTGCTCGTCGCGCCAGAACTTGAACCCTTCGGCGGCGCGATCGATGATCAGCTCCGCGCCCATTCGACGACAGATCTCCGCTTTCTCCGGTGAGGAGACGACACACACCGGTGTGGCTCCGCCGTTGAGCGCGAACTGGGTGGCGTAGGAGCCGAGGCCCCCGGACGCACCCCAGATGAGCACGGTGTCGCCCTGTTTCATCTGGGCGCCGTTGCGGGAGACCAGCTGGCGGTAGGCGGTCGAGTTGACCAGGCCGGGACTCGCTGCTTCCTCCCAGGTCAGATGCGCCGGCTTGGGCATCAGCTGGTTGGACTTGACCAGGGCCAGCTCCGCTAGTCCGCCGAAGTTGGTCTCGAAGCCCCAGATGCGCTGCTCCGGGTCCATCATCGTGTCGTCGTGCCCGTCCGGGCTCTCCAGCTCGACAGACAGACAGTGCGCCACGACCTCGTCGCCCGGCTTCCAGGCCTGAACGCCGGGCCCGGTGCGCAGCACCACGCCGGACAGGTCCGACCCGACGACGTGGTACGGCAGATCGTGCTTCGCCGTCAACGGCGACATGCGGCCGTAGCGCTTCAGGAAGCCGAAGGTCGACAGCGGCTCGAAGATCGAGGTCCAGACGGTGTTGTAGTTGATCGCGCTCGCCATGACGGCGACGATCGCCTCACCCGGTCCGAGCTCCGGCGTCGCCACCTCGTCGAGGTGAAGGCTCTTGCGCGGATCCTTCTCCTTGGTGGGAAGCCCGGCGAACATCTCGACCTCGTCCGCGCGAACGGTCATGCCCCGATAGTGATCGGGGATGGGTAGACCGCCGACAGCGCTGAGCTCGTCGGCCAGGATCGCTTGAAGGATCTCCTGCACGCCGTGCCTCCGGTGAGTAGTGACAAGGCGTCCCGCCCAGCCACGGTGCTTGGGATATCTAACGCTACCGGTGGGTAACGGAAGAGAACAGAGCGATGTGACCTACCTCGCGCGCCATCGCCCGGTACCATCGCCCGGTGGTGTGGCAGCTCGACCGAATAGTCGTCCGGTCGACTATCAGTGTGCGCCGGAGGCGGCGGGCTCAACCAGCTCGATCAGCACGCCACCAGCATCTTTCGGGTGAACGAAGTTGATCCTCGAGTCCGCGGTACCGCGCCGGGGGGCCTCGTAGAGCAGGCGCACCCCCTTGTCCCGAAGACGCGCGCAGGTGGCGTCGAGATCGGTGACCCGATAGGCCATCTGCTGAATGCCAGGGCCGTTGCGTCCGATGAACTTGGCGATCGTCGAGTCTTCGTTGAGCGGGGCCAACAGCTGCACCGCTGGTCCGCCGTCGTCGCCAGGAGCACTGAGCATCGCCTCCTTGACGCCCTGCTCCTCGTTCACCTCGATGTGGGTGGCAACGAGACCGAGACTGTCCGCGTACCACTGAATTGCCGCATCCAGGTCGGGGACCGCAATCCCCACGTGATCGATGGTTGTGACCGCACCGCGCAACTCGTCCATTTCCGGAATGTAACTGATCGGACGTGACGGGTGTGCCGCTGTTCACCCCGGCCATTGCCGTGCGCGCCGGTATCGTCTGGTCAAACCATCGTCGTCGGAGCCGCTGGAGGTCGTCGTGACCCAATCTGTGATCGTTGCCGGAGCTCGCACCCCGATGGGTCGGATGCTCGGCTCTCTGAAGGACTTTTCCGGAGCCCAGCTCGGTGGGGTGGCGATCAAGGCCGCGCTGGAACGTGCCGGGGTAGCGCCGGAGCAGGTTCAGTACGTGATCATGGGTCAGGTGCTGACCGCGGGTGCCGGACAGATCCCCGCGCGGCAGGCAGCAGTTGCCGGCGGTATCCCGATGGATGTCCCGGCCCTCACGATCAACAAGGTCTGCCTGTCCGGCATCGACGCGATCGCGCTGGCCGACCAGCTCATCCGCGCCGGTGAGTTCGACATCGTCGTCGCGGGTGGCCAGGAGTCGATGACCCAGGCCCCGCACCTGCTGACCAAGTCGCGCGAGGGATACAAGTTCGGCGAGATCACCGCGCTCGACCACATGGCCCACGACGGACTGTTCTGCGCGTTCGACCAGTGCGCCATGGGCGCGTCGACGGAGAAGTACAACTCTCGCTACGAGCTCACCCGCCAGGAACAGGACGAGTTCGCGGCACGCTCGCACCAGCGGGCGGCCAAGGCGGCGTCGGACGGGCTGTTCGCCGAGGAGATCGCGCCGGTCACCGTGCCTCAGCGCAGGGGCGACCCCAAGATCGTGGACACGGATGAGGGGGTCCGCGGCGACACCACGGCGGACAGCCTGGCCAAGCTGCGTCCGGCGTTCTCCTCCGACGGCACCATCACGGCCGGTTCCGCATCCCAGATCTCCGACGGTGCGGCCGCCGTCGTGGTGATGAGCAAGGCGAAGGCCGAGGAACTGGGCTTGACCTGGCTGGCCGAGATCGGTGCCCACGGCGTCGTGGCGGGACCCGACGCTAGCCTGCACGAGCAGCCCTCCAACGCGATCACCGCGGCGTGCCGTAAGGAAGGCATCGAACCGTCGGAGCTCGACCTGGTCGAGATCAACGAGGCGTTCGCCGCGGTGGGCGTCGTGGCCACCCGCAAGCTGGGTATCGATCCGGAGAAGGTCAACGTCAACGGCGGCGCGATCGCGCTGGGGCACCCGATCGGGATGTCCGGGGCCCGGATCGCTCTGCACCTCGCTCTGGAGCTGCGTCGCAGGGGCGGCGGAGTGGGCGCCGCCGCACTGTGCGGCGGCGGCGGCCAGGGTGATGCGCTGGTGCTCCGGGTGCCGGCGAACTGACAGGGCGGCCACTGAAACGGTGACACGCCAGGACAGTGCCTCCGATCTCGTGTCCGACCTCGTCGGTCGGGCACGAGACGGTGACCCGAGGTCGGTCGGCCGATTGATCTCCATGGTCGAGGACGCCAGCCCTCGGCTCCGTGAGGTGGCCGCCGCGCTCACTCCTTTCACCGGGCGAGCGCAGGTGGTCGGTCTCACCGGATCCCCGGGGGTCGGCAAGTCGACCTCGACATCGGTGCTGGTGGGTGCCCTGCGCAAGCAGGGGAAACGGGTCGGGGTCTTGGCCGTCGACCCCTCCTCACCGTTCTCGGGCGGAGCGCTGCTCGGCGACCGGGTGCGGATGCAGGAGCATGCGACCGACAACGGTGTCTTCATCCGCTCGATGGCCACACGTGGCCATCTCGGAGGTCTGTCCTGGGCGACGCCACAGGCCTTGCGTGTGCTCGACGCCGCCGGATGCGACATCGTGTTGATCGAAACCGTGGGGGTCGGCCAGTCCGAGATCGAGATCGTGTCGCTGGCGGACACCACGGTCGTCCTGCTCGCGCCGGGGATGGGGGACGGCATCCAGGCGGCCAAGGCCGGGATTCTCGAGGTCGCGGATCTTTTCGTGGTGAACAAGGCTGACCGGGACGGTGCTGACCAAACGGTTCGTGAGCTGCGATACATGCTTTCGCTCGGCGACCGCAAGGGGCACGACGAGTCCGGCTGGAAGACCCCGATCGTGAAGACGGTGGCCGCGAGAGGTGAAGGGGTCGACGAGCTCGTCGTGGCGCTGGACGAGCATCGGCAGTGGCTGGAACGTAGCGGCGAGCGTGATCGGCGCCGCCAGGCGCGCGCCGAAGCGGAGATCGAGGCGATCATCCTCGCCCAGATGCGGTCGAGGATCGGTGATGTCAGGGGAAGTGGCACAAGCCTTCCCCAGGTTGCGAAGCGTGTGGTCGCCGGCGAGCTGGATCCGTACTCAGCGGCCGATGACCTGGTGGAGACAGTGGCACACCGGATCAACGATGAGAGCGGTGCGTAGCCGGGCATCATGCTCTGACCGGTTCGGAGTCGACATCGGTGGAGCCGAGCCGCGCGGCCAGCCGGAGCGAACCGATTCTGGTGGCGATGTCGCGGGCCGAACGGGCGTGTTCGGCCGCCTCCGCGGGATGGCCGGTCGCGCCGAGCGCTCGTGCCAGACCGGCGTGCGTTCCGCCCAGCTGCCGTGTCGAGCTGTCACCTGATCGCAGCGCCTCCTCCAGATCGTCGATCGCGGCGGTGTCCTCTCGCATCACCAGCCGGGTGTGTCCCCGATGTCGGAGCAGGTCGGCCCCGTCGAACTTCAGGAACCCCATCTCCGGATAGACGATGTCGATGCGCCTCGGCTGTTCTCCCAGCTGGCGTTCGGCGAGGCGGTAGGCGGAACGCGCCGACTCCCGCTCGCCCGCCACCGCGAGTGTGTGGCCTCGGCGTGCGCTGAGCCACGCTCTGAGCGGGCCCGGCGCATCGTCCCGCATCGCGCCGGATGCCTGTTCGAGGATGTCCATCGCCGGCTCGTGCTCGCCGAGGTCGAGCAGGATCGAGGATTGTCGTGCCAGTGCGTAGCTGAGCAGCGGCCACGACTCGGCATCCCGAGCCGCTGCCCTGGCGAGGTCGTAGTCGCTCCAAGCCTCCGAGGGACGTGAACGATCGAGCGAATGCCGGGCGGCGAGCGCCGCGGCGCCCGCGACGAGAGCCGCGACCTGTCGGCGGACTCGCGGCCGGATCGCGTGCAGCAGGATGCGCTCCAGGTGCGACAGCTGGGCCCGCACCGAATCCTCCGCCGCCGCCGCACCGAGTCGGCGGTCCAGGCGGCGCGCGATGTCGAGCTGATCGCGCAGCAGCCTGAGGCCTTCCTCGTCCACCGCCGACGAAGCGGACAGGTTGGCGACTAGCGATTCCGCGCTCTGACGTGACGCGTCGAACTCGTGAGCAGGCTCGGCAAGGCCGAGCTCCTCCTCGGTGCTCGCGTACAGCTCGCCGAGCAACGTTCGGTAGTGCGCCTCCGGGAGCGCGTGGCCGTTCTCCCATCGGGAGAGCTGTGTCTTGAGGCTCATCGGCGCCGCCACCGCGATGCCACGCTCGTGTGCGAGCGCGGCGATCTCGTGCGCGGCCCTCGTCTGTGACCACTTGCGCGCTGTTCGCGCCGCACGCAGCGGGCCGGTTGGTTCGCTCATGGCGCCAGTTTCGGCCGTTCGAACGAACTTGTCAACTGGGTTGACGCAACAGATCGTCATCATGCATGCTGGTGCTCGTCGGTCGAGAGGCGAAGGTGGGGGTCGACATGTCGGGTCCGGTGGATCATCCGTGGTGCGCGGCCGGGATCGGTGCGGGTGCGGCGGCGGGTTATGCGGTAGCGCGCCGGAGAAGACGGGGGCAGGGCTCCCGGCGCGTACGGAGCAAGGGGCCGCCGCCCAGCGCGGGGCGGCGCAGGCACGCGAAGATCGGTCGTGGCGGCAGGCAGACGATGAGGGCGTGGCCGGGATGGCGTTCGGCGAGCGAGCAGCACGATGAACAGCCCTCGAAGGAATGACGTGTGAGGGCTGTGCGTGGCGCCGCTGAGCTGAAAGTCTCGCGGTGAGGTTTCGGTTTCAACTGTCGACCGGAGGTTGCGCAGTGGCTAGGTGGTGGCCGACGTGGTCACGGCTCGGATGGGTCATGGCCGCGGCGGGGGTGTTCCTGCTTCTGGGCGGCTGTGCGGACCAGAGGTCGAATGCGGTCGCTCCGGCGGGGACGCAGCGGGTCGAGGTGCACTATTCGGCGGGCGAGGTTCAGGGCGGCGTCCAGCGTGTACGGGTCCAGCGTGGCGGTGTCGTGGAGCTCGTGGTGAGCAGTGATGTCGCGGACGAGGTTCATCTGCACACGTACGACCGGAAGGTCGATGTCCCGGCGGGAGGTAGCGCAACGCTGAACTTCACGGCGGACCAGTCCGGGGTGTTCGAGGCCGAGCTGGAGTCGAGAGGGGTTCAGCTGGTGCAGTTCGAGGTTCGTTAGCCGGGCGGGCCGGTGTCAGGTCAGGCGAAATCGCCCGCGGCCCGGCGCACGCGCTCGAGTAGCTCGGTGAGTTGGTCGGCCTGACGGCCGGTGAGCCCGACCATGCCGAAGTCCACGTCGGTCAAGCCCTTGGTCGCCTCGGCACGGCGTGACTCACCGGTCTCGGTGATGGCAACGAGAGTGGCTCGCCGATCGCTCGGATGGGGTGTGCGTCGGACGAGCCCGTCGGCCTCGAGTCGATCCACGATGTTCGTCACGCTGGTCGGGTGGAGCTGGAGCCGCTCGCCCATGACGCGCATGGGGAGGCTGCCCTTGCGGGCGAAGCTGAGGAGAACCAGCGCCTCATAGCGAGCGAAGGTCAGACCATGGGGTCGTAGTGCGGCGTCCGTCGCCGAGAGGAGGATTTGCTGAACGCGCATGATGCTCGTGACCGCTGCCATGGTGCCGGCCGGACCGATACGGGCTTCCCAGAGCGACGCCGCGCGCGCGATGGGGTCGAACGGAAGAGGATCATGCGACGCCATGGTCACCGACGCTAGCAGTGCGTGCTCTGACAGGGACGGCAGGACGCGTGGACCGGCGCGGTCGCCCGAGGTGCGGCAGGGTGGGCGACATGCTCATTGCATTCAGTGTGGCGCCTTCCGGTGCGGGTTCGGACAGCGTCGGTGACGCGGTGGCCGAGGCGGTTCGGGTGGTGCGGGAATCGGGTCTGCCCAACGAGACGACGTCGATGTTCACCACCATCGAGGCGGAGACGTGGGACGAAGGAATGGAGGTGGTGAAAAGGGCGGTCGAAGCGGTGCAGGCGCATGCGCCGCGCGTGAGCCTGGTACTGAAAGCGGACATACGGCCCGGTCACGCCGGGCAGTTGACGGCGAAGGTCGAGCGGGTCAACAAGGCGCTAGAGGTCGAGAGCTGATCCGGACGACGCGCTGGGTCGACGGCTGGGGAAGCGGCAGGGGAGACGGCAGCCGAGACGGCGGAGGCCGCCGCCTCGGACTGATCGAACGTGCCGATCAGGGTCCGGGGGCGACGGCCTCCAGGTTCCGCCTCAGGGTCGGAATCGTCTGACCGAGGTCAGACCATGCCCTGCGACTTGAGGAAGAAGAAGGTGGCGACCAGGATGGCGACCACGCCGATCCCGAGGCCGATCTTGCCCAGCTTCGCGCAGTCGGGCTTCTTCAGGCTGACCACGCCGAGGACGACGGCAACGAGGCCAAGCACCCAGCCGACGACCGGGATCAGGCCCGCGCCGGCCAGGCCGAGCAGGCTCACGACGAGGGCCGCGATGCCCAGGGGGCCGTTCTCGGGCTGGTCGGCCTTCTTGCGTGCGTCGCTCAGCAACCGGTCGGCAACCGGGTTATCCGAGGTCATTAGTGATCCTCTCCAGGCGATCGGGTCCATCCGGCCGCCGCGCGCGACGGCCGATGATTCAGTGTCAAGGTGGGCACGCAGTTGCGCACCCAACCGGGTTCAACGAGGCGAGACGGATCTTGGTGCTCCGCCAGATCGGTGACACAAGTCATGTGCAATCAGTGACATTGGACACGAATGGAGGAACGGGGTGGGTTCGCTCGTCTCGGTGCAGAAACTACCGGCGCGTCGAATGTGGCGTGCACTGGAGCCCTATCACGCGGTCACCTACTTCGCTCCGGAATCACGAGCGGCGACCGACCAGCTGGGATGCAAGGGCGGGTGGATGAGCTATTTCGGCCTGCGAGCGGCTCCACTGGGCCACGCATCGGCTGAACTGGTGACAGCCACCTTCTACGGCTTCCACCCGGACCGGGTGCGCCGGGCCATTCCGGCCGCGTGGCAGGCAGCCTCTCCGGCTGACCTGTTGGTGGCGCGGTTGCGCAGTGTCGACCAGGCGTTGCGGCGGCTGCTCGGCGACGCGGTGGACTCGGCGGGGCTGGCCGAGGCCGCGGGGCTGGCACAGGAAGCCGCGTTGGCGGCACCGACGGCGGGACGTCCGCTCGCGGCGGCCAATTCCGCGCTCAGCTGGCCCGAAGAGCCGCACCTCGTGTTGTGGCACGCCCAGACGCTGCTGAGGGAGTCGAGGGGCGACGGCCACGTGGCGGCTCTCGTCGGTGCCGGCCTGGACCCCTGCGAGTCGTTGGTGGCGTTCGCCGCGGACGGGAGGGCCGACCCGGAGGCGCTACGGAACTACCGGGGATGGTCGCAGGCAGAGTGGTCCGAGGCGTCGGGGCGGCTGGTGGCGCGTGGCCTCCTGGATGGAGACGGTCGGCTCACGGAGGCGGGTGTCGCTCTACGGGAGCAGCTGGAGGATCGGACGGACGAGTTGGCCTCGGTGTCGTGGGACGCGCTCGGCGAGCATCGTTGTGCACGGTTGGTCGAGCTCGTCGCGCCGTTGACCGGTGCGATCGTGTCGAGCGGGGGCCTGGCACCCGACAACCCGATGGGACTGAGGCCGTTGGAATGATCGGTTCGTGAGCGCCGGCGCACCACGGCGGACGGGGTTCGGCAAGGCCGGGACGTGCGTGCCAGGATGGTGACGTGTCTCGACCAGATCCACGACAGGCGGCAGTGAAGAACGCCGCGTTGAGCTCCGCGATGGCCGGCGCGGTCGACCTGTCCGCTCTGCGGGCCCGCGCGGACGCGTCGCGCACCACGGGTGCCTCGGCGGCGGCTCCGGCCGCCAACGGCGGCGCGCCGGGCGGCGGCGACGCCCCGGGAGCGCAGGGCGGGCCATGGGTTCTCGACGTCGACGAGTCGAACTTCCAGACCGAGGTGCTCGAGCGCTCGCTGGAGGTCCCGGTCGTCGTCGACCTGTGGGCCACCTGGTGCCAGCCGTGCAAGCAGCTCTCCCCGGTGCTGGAGCGCCTGGCCGAGGAGGGGCGCGGTACCTGGATCCTCGCCAAGATCGACGTTGATGCCAACCCTCGGATCAGCCAGGCCTTCGGCGTGCAGTCCATTCCGATGGTGATCGCGGTGGCCGGGGGTCAGCCGGTCACGGGGTTCAACGGTGCCCGGCCCGAGCCCGAGGTGCGGCAGTTCATCGAGTCACTGGTCAGCCAGCTGCGCGACCAGCTGCCCGGTATCAAGGCGGCGGAGGAAGCTGCCGGAGCCGGTGAGCCGCAGGACCAGGAGCCCCCGGAGGACCCGCGTTTCACCGAGGCCGAGGACGCTCTGGAACGAGGCGACTACGCCGCGTCCGAAGCGGCCTACGAGCGCATTCTCGCGGCTGAACCGGCGAACGAGCAGGCTGCCGCCGCATTGGCCCAGGTCCGGTTCCTGGCACGCGCCGAGAGCGCCGATCCGAGTGCGATCGCCCGCGCGGACGCGAACCCGGATGACGTGGACGCGCAGCTCGCCGCCGCTGACGCCGAGGTGGCGGGGGAGAGCGCGGACGCCGCTTTCTCCCGGCTGGTCTCCACCGTCGCGCGGACCAGTGGTGACGACCGGGAGCGGGTCCGCGAGCACCTGGTCGGCTTGTTCGAGCTATTCGCGACAGACGACGCCAGGGTCATGGCGGCCCGCAGGGCACTGGCACGCGCGCTGTTCTGATCGTCGGAGCCGGGTGGGTGCTGAGCGGTCTGGCAGGGCGGTCTCACAGGCCACACTTGGCGGAACCGTCCAGCACCCCCGTCCTGAACTGCTGAACTCGTTCGAAGCCGAGGTCGCCCCGCGGGGGTGTGCCGCTCAGATCGCGCGCCGCGTAGTTCTCGTCCAGTAGCTCGTCCACCGCCTCGTCGATGTCGCCGGGGGAGAGCCCGAAGTCGGATTTCCGATCGAACACGGCACGGGTGTACGCACCGGCGAGGCACAGGGCCATCCTGCTGGCTTCGGGTCCTTGGGTCGGGCGGCCGAGGGCGGCCATCGACGCGTACGCGTAACGGGTGGCGAGCAGCATCCCGCTGGCGTAGTCACCGAGTGCATCGTGGACGGAGCCCAGCGCTCGGCTCGAGACGACCAGGGTGTTGTTGCTCGGGCAGAACCACGCCGGGCCTTGCCCCGAGGCGTCCGGTGTGGCGCATCGGGCTGGTGCATCCAGTGCCAGCGTGGGTTGCCGCCAGGAGCGGTCCCGGCTGGTGACCAGCTGCCCGAACCATGCGTTCGCATCGGGCAGCATGTAGAGCAGCAGGTCGCTCAGGATGAGGTTCCCGTTGCTCGCCGCATCGCTGAACGAGATGAAGCCACGCTGGGTGAAGACCTGGTTGCCCACGGTCATCCCGGCGCAGTCGTTCGGTCCGTTGGCATAGCCGTCGATGAAGGCCGATGCCCGGTCGAACGCGTCGCCGTGCGCGCCCTCCGGGATGCCGCCGCCGATGCTGGCCGCGTCACGGAAGCTCAACAGTGCTCGGAGCGCACGGTCCAGGCCCGGCCGGTCGAGCTCGAGATTCGGCACCCGCCGATCGACGACACCGCGCAGGACCGAACCGGCGAAACAGTCGGCCATGCCTTCGAGCAGGATGGTCGGGTAGCGGTCCTTCTCGGTCAGCTGGGTCGTGGCGTCGATGCCGATCCTGTTCTGCACCGCGTGGCCCATCTCGTGTGCCAGCGCGACCATGACGGCCCCTTGGCCGTAGGTGTTCACGAGGTGCGGAACGAGCTCGACCCTGTCCCACACCACGGAGTCCATCTGCGGGCAGTAGAGCGCCTGGTCGTCGAGGTCGAGGGCACGTTTGACGCATGCCGGCGCGGTGGCCGGGGCCTTCGGGTCGACGGCGTAGTAGCCGTGGATGTTGACCCAGGGACGGCCGAACTGCGTGGGGAACTCCTGGCGCCAGTAGCTCTCGACCCCGGTCACGATGGTCGTCGCGAGTCGGTCGGTCGCTGACCCGGTGCCGCCCTGGACCTGCGCCGGCGGTTGCTGAGGACCTGCGTCGAGATCGCTGGTCATCGCCGAGGGCTCTCCGTCGATGACCTGCGTACACCCGGTCAGCACCAGCGCGAGCGCAAGCACCACCGAGACCGCGGTCCGTCTTCGGATCGGACCACCCGCGATATGCCGCACCCCCGCCACAGTCGTTATTCTGCGGCACCGGGCGGCTACCGACGGCGTCTCGGCGCGCACAGTTCGTTACCTTTTTCCGATGAACGGCGCGAGACTGGTCGGAAAGGGACTGTGCTGGGCGATCGCCGGGGCCGCGTTACTCACGGCCACGTGGTTGTTCGTCCGTTTCGGCAGCGGCAACGCCGTGCGGCTGGCCACGCCGGACATGCGCGTGCACATCGACTTCGAGACGTTCTGGCGATCGTCGTACGCGCTGATCCACCACGCCGATCTGTACCGGACGGGTGCGCAGCTGGCGAACCTCAACCCTCCGGTTCTCGCGGTGCTGATGGCGCCGTTGGCCTGGCTCGACGTGCTGACCGCGTACCACGCCTTCGCGCTGTTCAACGCGCTGCTCATCGTCGGGTCGGTGGTGGCCGTCGCCGATCACGTGCGACTGCGGCCCGCCTGGGCGATGGTGGTCACCGCCGCCGTGCTGGCGGCAGCCCCGCTGCACGGCACGCTCGCGCTCGGGCAGATGTACGGCTTGCTGACCGCGGCGTTGACCGTCGCGTGGCTCGCGGAGCGCAGGGACAGAGGGCTGCTCGCGGGAGTCGCGCTCGGGATCGCGGTGGCGCTCAAACCGTCACTCGTGCCGCTGTTGCTCTGGCCCGTTCTGCGTCGTCGCTGGAACACGACCTGCGCGGCGCTCGCCGCCGGCATCGCGGTGACCGGCATCGGTGTACTCGTAGCCGGTTGGTCGGCGACGGTCGAGTGGCTCGGGGTTCTCGACCGCGTACAGGTCACCGGCTACCTGGACAACGACTCGCTCGCCGCGTTCATGGTCCGTTTCGGCAGGCCCGAATGGCTCGGCTACCTGGCGGCACTGGTCCTGCTGGCCGTCACGGTGTCCCGCGCGCGGCAGTGCGAGCAGTACGCGATCTGGTCGATCACCGCCGGCTCGCTGCTGCTCGCCCCGATCGCCTGGAACAACTACCTGGTGCTGCTGTTCCCCTCGATTCCGCTGCTGATCGCCGGTGCCAGGGGAGCGGAAGCCGTTCTGGTGATGGCGTTGCCGACCATCGGTATCGAGTGGGCGTCGCTCTTCAGTACGAACTCGGCTCCGGCCAGGCTGGGCCTGTCTCTCTACTGCGGGATGCTGCTGAGCTATTGGGCGGTGCTCACCTTCGCGCCACCCGACGGGTCGGCTAGGAGACATCGTGACGTTCCGGTTACCGTCGCGGAGTGTCAGGTCCCGCTCCCGCCCGCCCACGACCGTTCACCGGTGCACTCGCCGTCCTCGTGACGGCGCTCGCGGTGGTCATCACCGCCGGGCTGCTGATCCGCTATCCGGGCGTTCTGGTGAGCGGGGTGTTGAACACCGGGCCGCGTGACCACGTCGACTTCGAGACGTTCTGGCGCTCGACGGTCGCGCTGTTGCACGGCGCGGACGTCTACCACACCGGTTCGGTGCTGCCGAACCTCAACCCACCGTTCCTGTCGCTGCTGCTGGCGCCGTTCGGGTTGATTCCGCTGTTGCAGAGCTACTGGGCGTTCACCGTGCTGTCGGTGCTGTTGGTGACGGCGGCTGTGCTGGCCACCGGCCGTGAGCTCAGGTCCGGCGCCGGCGTCACGGCGTTCGGGGTTCTCACCCTGTGGGCGTGCTCGCCGCTGCACGGCACCTTGCTGCTCGGCCAGATCTACGGGCTGCTGCTCGCCGGGGTGACGGCCGCGTGGCTCGCGCAACGGCGGGGCAGGGCGAAGCTGTCCGCGGTGCTGATCGCGCTGGTGGTGGCGCTCAAGCCGTCGCTGGCGCCGCTGCTGCTGGTACCGCTGACGCGGTCGAACGGACCGGCACGCTGGCCCGCGCTGTGGACCGGCATGGCCGCCGCGGCCGGGTTCACGCTTGCCGGTGTGCTCGCGGCGGGCCCGTCCAGCGCGGTCGAATGGCTACGCCTGGCCACCGGGACCCCGGCGCCCGAGGTGGACGCGAACGCGTCGCTGCCGGGTCTGCTGGCTCGGCTCGGCGGCCCGGGCGCTCTCGGCTGGGTGATCACCGTGGTGGTCGTCGTTGCGTCGCTGTGGTGGGCCCGTGACCGGAACACCTCGACCGAACGCCCGCCGCGGGGCGTGGTCGTACCGGCCGACGCGACCTTGTTCGCGGTCGCGGCCGGTTGCCTGCTGGCCTCGCCGATCTCCTGGCTGAACTACACGATCATGCTCTGGCCCGGTGCGCTGATCCTGCTGCGCGCCGGACGGTGGCGCATCGCGGTGCCGCTGATGACGCTGTCGATCATCCCGGTGGCGTGGGGCAACCTGTGGCAGGCCGCCCCACACGCACCGGTCTCACTGCTCGGACGGTCGCTCTACTGCGCGATCCTGCTGGTCTTCTGGTTCGCGCTGCTGAGGTTCGCGCGCTCGGGGGAGCCGACCACCGGTTCCGCCGCGGTCAGCGACTCGGTCACCGACTCGGCCAGCGGCTCGGCGACGTCGACCGAGTCGGTCTCCTCGACGACCTCGGGCTGAGCGAGCAGCCACAGCACACCGGCTGGCGGAATCCGCAGCGACGCCGAGGCCGGACGCCCGTGCCACGGATGCTCGGTGGCGGTCACAGCGCCGAGGTTGCCGACCCCGGAACCGCCGTAGCCGTGCGCGTCGGTGTTGATCAGCTCCTGCCAGCGGCCGGCGAAGGGCAGCCCGACCCGGTAGTTCTCGTGCGGCTGGCCGGAGAAGTTCGCCACGCAGGCCAGCACCGAGCCGTCGGAGCCCCACCGCAGGAACGAGAACACGTTGCCCGAGGCGTCGTTCGCGTCGATCCAGGAGAACCCTTCCGGCTGGCTGTCCTGGCTGTAGAGCGCGGGGGTGTCGCGGTAGGCACGGTTGAGATCACCGATGAGCGACTGGATACCGGAGTGCAGCGGGTTCTCCAGAAGGCCCCAGTCCAGCGAGCGGGACTCCGACCACTCGCGTTCCTGGCCGAACTCGCCACCCATGAACATCAGCTGCTTGCCCGGGTGCGCCCACATGTACGCCAGCAGCGCACGCAGGTTGGCGGCCTTGTTCCACTCGTCGCCGGGCATGCGGGTCCACAGCGATCCCTTGCCGTGCACCACCTCGTCGTGCGACAGCGGCAGCACGAAGTTCTCCGTGTAGGCGTACACCATGGAGAACGTCATCTCGTTGTGGTGGAAGCCGCGGTGGATCGGGTCCCGGCCCGCGTAGTGCAGCGTGTCGTGCATCCAGCCCATGTTCCATTTGAAGCCGAAGCCGAGACCGCCAAGGTGCGTCGGGCGGGTCACGCCGGGCCAGGAGGTGGACTCCTCGGCGATCGTGACCACACCGGGGTGCGCCTTGTAGACGGTCGCGTTCATCTCCTGCAGGAACGCGACGGCCTCGAGGTTCTCCCGGCCGCCGTAGATGTTCGGCTCCCAGCCGCCCTCCTCGCGTGAGTAGTCGAGGTAGAGCATCGAGGCGACCGCGTCGACCCGCAGGCCGTCGATGTGGAACTCCTCCAGCCAGTACAGCGCGTTGGCCACCAGGAAGTTGCGCACCTCCTTGCGGCCGAAGTCGAACACCAACGTGCCCCAGTCGAGCTGCTCGCCGCGGCGGGGGTCCGGGTGCTCGTAGAGCGGTGTGCCGTCGAACCGGGCCAGCGCCCACTCGTCCTTGGGGAAGTGCGCGGGCACCCAGTCGATGATCACGCCGTACCCGGCCTGGTGCAGGGCGTCGACGAGGTACCGGAAGTCGTCGGGGCTGCCGAACCGCGAGGTGGGCGCGTAGTAGGAGCTGACCTGGTAGCCCCAGGAGCCGCCGAACGGGTGCTCGGCGACCGGCAGCAGCTCGACGTGGGTGAACCCGGTGCGGTCCAGGTAACCGATCAGCTCGGCGGCGAGGTCGCGGTAGCTCAGACCCTGGCGCCAGGAGCCGAGGTGCACCTCGTAGACGCTCATCGGCTCGGCGACCGCGCTGGAGGCGTCGCGCCGGGTGACCCAGTCGCTGTCGCCCCAGGTGTAGTCCGACGTGGTCACGACCGACGCGGTCGCGGGTGGGATCTCGGCGGCGAACGCCATCGGGTCGGCCTTCTCCCGCCAGCGTCCGTCCTGGCCGAGGATGCGGTACTTGTACCGGGTGCCGGGGCCGACGCCGGGGACGAAGACCTCCCAGACCCCGGAGCTGCCGAGCGAGCGCATCGGCTGCGCCATACCGTTCCAGCCGTCGAAGTCACCGCACACCCGCACGCCGCGCGCGGTCGGCGCCCACACGGCGAACGAGGTTCCGGTGACCGTGCCGCCGGGGGTGTCGTAGCTGCGCGGGTGCGCGCCGAGCACGTCCCAGAGCCGCTCGTGCCGGCCCTCGCCGATGAGGTGCAGGTCGACCTCACCGAGGGTGGGCAGCCAGCGGTACGGGTCGTCGGTGTGCTCGACGTAGTCGCCGTAGTGCACCGCGAGCCGGTAGTCGGCCGAGGACTGCGGCAGAAGCGCGGAGAACAGGCCCGCGTCGTGCACCTTGTGCAGGGTGTAGGAACGGGGCGAATCGGTGCCGCTGAAGATCACCTCCACCGAGTCCGCGTTGGGCTTGAGCACCCGGATCACCGTGCCGCCGCTCGCGGGGTGGTGGCCCAGCAGCGAGTGCGGATCGTGGTGGTCGCCGCCGATCAGCTGGTTCATCTCGGCGGTGGTAGGGGTGGCGGTCGGCAACGTGGTGAGGTCGGACACGGCGCAGAGCCTATTGGCCACCCGGGTCTCATGCAGTACCTGGGAGCAGGTCGTGCGCGCAATCCCCCGACCGATATATGGGAATGCCGCTCACGGTGACCGGCCGACCACCGGGTGCTGTTATCCCGCTCGGTAATCTGTGGGACGGCCCACGACACCCTGGGGGTTGCACGGATGTTCGCGGTACACGGCCTCTGGTCCGCGGGACGCGGCCTGCTGCTGTGGGCCGAGGACGGCGACCGCCCGACGCGCAGTCCCAGCAACGCGTCGCGGTCGGCCCGCCAGCACCCGTTCGCGGTGCCCGCCGAGCAGCTCGCGGCGATCCACCCGGGCAAGCCGGGGCTCGCCACGCTCCTGCTGCCGTCCCGTCGGCAGGGCCCGCTCGACTCACCCGAGCTGATCAGGGTGACGCCCCGGTCGAAGTCCCGGACCGCTCCTGAGCTGCAGGCCTGGTTGGTCCCGGTGGTCGCGGTGGACCCGGCTGAGCTCGCGGACCCGGTCGAGCAGGTGCGCTACGGCGCGTCCGTCGGCTACCTGCGCGCGCTCGTCGACTTCGCCGCCGACCTCGCCGCCCGGGGCCGGGTGCTGCCCTCGATCCACCCTGGCGAGCCGGCGAACCCGGTGACGGCGAGCCCCGGGACGACACCGCGCGCGATGTGGCGTCCGGTGATCTCGGGTCCGGACGTCGTGGTGCTGCACTCCCTGGTGGCCGCGATGCCGCCCGTGGTGCGCGCCGAGCAGTCGGGTCCGCAGGGGATGGCGGTCCTCACCGGCTCGGCCGGGCAGGACCCGACGGCCCTGGTCGAGGACGCACTGGCGGCGCTGGTCGACGCGGAGGTCCGGGACCGGCTCGCACGCGGCTCCTCGTCGGCGATCGACCTGCCGAGACGCCGGGGGAGGGCCCCTCGGCGGACGCCGGTCGCCGAGACCTGGCTCGAGGCACTGACCTCGGGGGACGGTGGTTTCGACGCCGAGCCGGCCGAGGTGGCGACGCTCGGGCGCGCTGTGGCGCCGTGGGACGGGGTCGGGGCCGAGGAGGCCGGTCCGGCCAGGGCCACGTTCCGGCTGGCCGAGACGAAGCCGCTGGACGACCCGTGGGACCCGGACCCGACGATGCCCGACACCGCGTGGCGGCTGGAGTTCCTGCTGCGCTCGACGCAGGACCCGAGCCTGCTGGTACCCGCCGAACAGGTCTGGGCCTCACCCGACGGGCTGAGCCGGTGGATCGACCGACCCCAGGAGGTTCTGCTCGCCGAGCTGGCCGGGGCGAGCGCGGTCTATCCGGAGCTGACCGAGGCACTGCGCGGCGCCGCGCCGAGCGCGTTGGAGCTGGACGTCGAAGGCGCCTACCGGTTCCTGTCCGAAGCGGCCGCACGGCTGGACCAGACCGGCTTCGGGGTGATGCTGCCGGCGTGGTGGTCCGCTCCGAAGCGGCGTCTGGGCCTGTCGGTGTCGGCGAGCAGCAGCTCGGCGGACAGTGTGGTGACCGAGGGCGGGCTGAGCAAGGACAAGCTCGCCCGGTTCGAGTGGCGGCTCGCGGTCGGTGACGACGTGCTGAGCGAGCAGGAGATCACCGAGCTGGTCGCGGCGAAGGCCCCGCTGGTGCGGCTGCGCGGTCAGTGGGTCGCGGTCGATGCGGACCGGCTGCGCCGGGGCCTGGAGTTCCTGCGCGCGGCGCCGGTCGAGGCGAGCACGCCGAGCGAGCTGCTGGCTATCGTCACCGGCCAGGACGTCCAGGAGACTCCGCTGCCGATCACCGCCGTCTCGGTGCACGGATGGCTCGGTGAGCTGCTGTCCGGGGCGTCGGAGAAGACGCTGACCCCGGTCGAACCGTCGCCGGACTTCCTCGCCACGCTGCGGCCCTACCAGCAGCGGGGACTGTCCTGGTTGACCTTCCTGAGCTCGCTCGGCCTGGGTGCCTGCCTCGCGGACGACATGGGGCTGGGCAAGACGATCCAGCTGCTGGCGCTGGAGTCGCGGGAACGCGCTGTGCTCGGACCCCCGACTCAAGGGGCTGAGAACCCCGACTCGCGGGGCCTGGGGCCGAGCCTGTTGCTGTGCCCGATGTCGCTGGTGGGTAACTGGCAGCGGGAGGCCGGGAAGTTCGCGCCGACGCTACGGGTGTACGCCCATCACGGCGCGGGCCGTGACCACGGTCCCGAGCTGGCGGCTCGGCTCGCCGAAGCCGACCTGGTCGTGACGACCTACTCGACTCTCACCCGGGACATCGAGGAGCTGGCCGAGCCCGAGTGGCACCGGGTCGTGCTGGACGAGGCGCAGCTGGTCAAGAACAGCAGGTCCAACGCGGCGAAGGCGGTGCGGCTGCTGCGCGCGGGGCACCGCATCGCGCTGACCGGCACGCCGATGGAGAACCGGTTGTCCGAGCTGTGGTCGGTCATGGACTTCCTCAACCCAGGCGTGCTCGGCACCAGCGAACGTTTCCGGCAGCGCTATGCGATTCCGGTCGAGCGCAACGGCGACGCCGAGGTCGCGCAGAAGCTGCGCCGCGTCACCCGGCCGTACCTGCTGCGCCGGGTGAAGACCGACAAGGAGATCATCGACGACCTGCCGGAGAAGATCGAGATCATCCAGGACTACCGACTCACCCCCGAGCAGGCCTCGCTGTACCGCACGGTCGTCGACGACATGATGGAGAAGATCGAGGGCTCGGACGGCATCGCCCGGCGGGGCAGTGTGCTCGCGGCGATGGCCAAGCTCAAGCAGGTGTGCAACCACCCGGCGCAGCTGCTGCACGACGGGTCGCCGCTCGGGCAGCGCTCCGGCAAGGTGACGCGCCTGGAGGAGGTGCTCGCCGAGATCCTCGCCGAGGGGGACAAGGCGATCTGTTTCACCCAGTTCACCGAGTTCGCCGAGATGCTCGTGCCGCACCTGTCCGCCCGTTTCGATCAGGAGGTGCTCTACCTGCACGGTGGCACCTCACGGGCGAAACGTGACGAGATGGTGCAGCGTTTCCAGTCGAGCTCCGGCCCGGCGATCTTCCTGCTGTCGCTCAAGGCAGGTGGGACCGGGCTGACGCTGACCGCCGCGAACCATGTGCTGCACCTGGACCGCTGGTGGAACCCGGCCGTGGAGAACCAGGCCACCGACCGGGCGTTCCGCATCGGACAGAAGCGCAACGTGCAGGTCCGCAAGTTCGTGTGTGCCGGCACGCTCGAGGAACGCATCGACGCCATGATCGAGGCGAAGAAGGAGCTGGCGAACCTGGTCATCAGCGATGGGGAAGGCTGGCTGACCGAGCTGTCCACCGGTGAGCTGCGGGAGTTGTTCGCGCTGAGCGACGAGGCGGTGGACGACTGATGGCCTGGTGGGACAGCGAACCGACCCGGGCGGTCAAGGTCGAGGGTGGGATCAAGGCGCGCAGCAAACGCGGCGCGATCGGGCAGAGCTGGTGGTCGGCGCGGTTCATCCAGGTGCTGACCTCGATCGGCGTCGGCGGCCGGCTCGACCGGGGGCGCAACTACGCGCGCGCGGGCCAGGTCCTCGAACTGCGCACCGGCGCGGGCACGGTACTGGCGACCGTGCAGGGCAGCAGGCCCCGGCCGTACGACGTGCGGATCGGGCTGCCCACCTACGGCAAGGTCGAGTGGGCGCAGATCGAGCAGGCCATGGCGGACAGCGCGTGGTACGCGGCGAAGCTGCTGGCCGGTGAGATGCCGAAGGACATCGAAGAGGTGTTCACTTCGGTCGGGCTGACACTGTTCCCCGGCGACGTACGCGACCTGACGATGGACTGCAGCTGCCCGGACCACGTGGTGCCGTGCAAGCACCTCGCCGCGGTCTTCTACCTGCTCGCCGAGTCTTTCGACGACGACCCGTTCGGCATCCTCGCGTTGCGCGGCCGGGACCGCGAGACGCTGCTGGAGAACATCCGTGCACGTCGCGGCGCTGCATCGGCCCAGCCGAGCGGTGATCACGAGCCCGAGCCCGTCGGTGGCGCTCCAGCGCTCGTCAGCTGTCTGGACTCGTACTTCGTCGCGTCGGGCGAACTGCCGATGCTGGTCGCATCCTCGGCCCCGCCGGACGCGGTACTCGACCAACTGCCGCCGATCGACGTCACCGTGCGCGGAAAGCCCCTGGTGGACCTGCTCCGGCCCGCCTACCGGTCACTGGCCGACCCGTCAGCCTCGTGAGTGGTACGGGCGCCGATCGGCGCCCGTACCACTCACGAGCTCGACGACGAGTGGTCGCGTAGAGCCACGAGCAGGGCGCGGAGGTCGGCCGGGCCGTGGGTGGCGATGGCGTGCACGCGATCCAGGTCGAGGTCCGCGTAGGCGTGCACGACGACGTCACGGAACTCTGCCGCATCGACGAGTCGCCCACTGAGGTCGTGGTCGATGATGCCGGCGACTCCGAGTACGCGGAACGCGTCGCCATAGGTCGCCGGGCAGCACAACCCCAGACGGATGGTGCTGGACAAGGCGAGATCGCTCGCGATCTGTATGGCCTGGGAAAGGTGCAGCACAGTCGCGTCATTGTCCGCGCTCGTCGCTCGGAGGCTGTCGGGTTCGGGCGAGAGATGATCGGCCATGCGTCGTAGGTGACTCTCGACCGCGCTGGACCGCTCGGCCAACGCCACTTGGTCGATACCGGCGTTCACCCGCGCGCGGACTTTCGGACCGGCTCGCCGTCGACAAAGGTGGCGACCGTTCGGCTGCCCGGCCGGTTCAGCGTCCAGGACTGGACGAGCACCTGCCCGCACACCTGCACGCTGCGGTGTCGAGCCCGGTCGAGCGCCCGCTGCTCGCTGTCCCAGGCCGAGTCTATTCGCCGCTCGTCGGCCATGTACCTGGACACCTCGAGTACCCCGTAGGCAGTGGTCAGCGGCTTCCCCGCGAGCTCCATGGCGAGCACGGTAGCGAATTTGATCCAATATAGCAAGATTGATTATCGAATGATTTCTGAATAGTGTTGGGATGTCCGACGGGTCGAGATTGGAGTAACGGTGGAACTTGAGCTTCTGGCGAAAGACGGTGACAGCCGGGTGGACCATTGCCACGCGGTGTACTTGGACGCGGGCGTATTGCTCACGGCGCAGGGTGATCTAGTTGATGCGGACACGCATGCCAATCTGCACAACCAATCCCGAGGAAGACGCTGAGCTGGAGGCCTTCCTCGCCGGAGAATCGTTCAAGCCATCGGATTCGGAGGACTGGTGGGTTGATCTCGTCCGGGCGAACAGGGAAGCAGGCTGTGTCATGCGGCGCGTACATGTCGTTCCGGAGCAGCTGACCGACTACCTGCGGTACGAGATCACTTGGGGCTATGCAGGGCACGTTGCAGCAGGTGAGGACATCCGGCTGATCACGGTGGGCGAGGGGCAGCCGTGGCCGATTGGCGTTCCTCGCTCCGACTTCTGGTTGTTCGACTCCGGCTGCCTGTTCGATATGCACTACGCCGAGGACACGACATGGCTGGGCGTTGAGCCGGTTGATGATCCGGCCCGTATCGTGGCTGCCAACCAGGCCCGGGATGCCGCCTGGCATCACGCGATCCCGTGGCACGACTACATTGCAGCCCGCCCGGAGCTGAGTGCGTTCGTTCCGGCGGGGGTGATGGACTCAGCGAGCTGAGCCGAGGAGGAACGGTTGTCGCGCGCAGCGGACGGACGACGTGGCGATCTGGCCGCCCGTCTACGTACGGTGCGCGCCACCGCTTTCCGGTCCGGCCAGCGACTTGCGGTTCACCTCGGATGGCCGCAGTCCCGGGTGTCCAAGTTGGAAACCGGTGCTCAGCTTCCGACTGAGGACGACATCCGCGCTTGGGTTACTGCTACACGTGCCTCGTCGAAGGTACGGGCCGAACTGTTGGAGATGTTGGCTGCCGCACGAGTCGAGTACGTCAACGACCGGAAACTGACGCGGCGTGGCGGGTTTGTCGATTACCAGGCCCGGCTGGTTCACGATGAGGCAAGAGTCAGCAGACTGGCATCGTGGCAAACGTGCATGATCCCTGGGCTGCTCCAGACCCCGGCTTATGCACGTGAGCTACTCAGCCATCCGAGGCGACCACGGATGGTCCCCCTACCCGAGGGCGAAATCGATGGCTTGATCGCGGAACGTACGCGGCGTCAGGAGATCCTCTACCTCCCCGACCGGCGAGTGGAGCTATACGTCGGTGAAGCAGCGTTGCATGCAGCTCCGGGTACAGCCGACACGATGCTGGGGCAATTGGATCGCCTGGCGACTTTGGCCACGCTCAATACCATCCAGCTCGGGCTCGTTCCGTTCGACGCAACGTTGATCGCGCCCTTGTCCGGGTTTGCGCTGCGAGACGATCTGGTGATTGTGGAGACGATGACTGGGGAGCATCTGATCGATGACCCCGAGGAAGTCGCCGTGTATCTGAAGGCGCTTGACGCGCTGCACGAGGCGGCGCTGTTCGGGGATGATGCCGTCGCGTTGATCAAGCGGGTTATCGCCGAGCTGTCAGGGCGTTAGCGCCCGGACGACGATCGACGCGGCGTCGGCGAGGACCTTGCCGTCGCCCTTCGCGTTCGGGTCGGTCGGAGCGGTGTAGACCGCGATGACCAGCGGGGCCCGGTTCGGTGGCCAGCACACCGCGATGTCGTTGATCTCGTTCCGGGCGCCGCCGCCGGTCTT
Source organism: Actinospineispora spinosispora DSM 44797 (assembly GCF_000429025.1). GTDB lineage: Bacteria > Actinomycetota > Actinomycetes > Mycobacteriales > Pseudonocardiaceae > Pseudonocardia > Pseudonocardia spinosispora. Next base: position 105,626 of record NZ_KE386835.1, on the reverse strand, counting down.
GTCGCCGACCCGCCAGCCGTTCGGCAGCCCGGCCCGGATGCGGGTGGCGCCGGTGGTGTTGCCGACCATCCACTCGACCAGCTGGTCACGCCCGGCCGGGTCGAGCGCGTCACCGAGGGCCAGCGCGCGCAGGTTCTTGCCCATCCACTCCGGAGTCGAGGTGTCGCGCACCTCACCGGGCGGCACGATGTTCAGGTCCGTCTCGTAGCGGTCCAGCCTGGTCAGCGGGTCGCCCAGGGTGCGGACGAACGCTGTCACACCCCGCGGTCCGCCCAGGATGTCGAGGAGCTGGTTGGCCGCGCTGTTGTCGCTGTACTGGATCGCGGCGGCACACATCGCGGCCACCGTCATGCCGTCGGCCAGGTGCGTGGAGCTGATCGGCGAACCGTCGACCATCTGGGCCTGCGTGTAGTGCACGACCCGGTCCAGCAGCCCGGGCTGCTGGGTGCGCAGCCGCAGGATCGCCGAGGCGGCGAGGACCTTGAACGTCGAGCACATCGGGAAGAGCTCGTCGGCGCGGTGCCCGACGGTGGCACCGTTGCCGGTGTCCAGCGCGTACACACCCAGACGGCCGACGAAACGGGCCTCCAGGTCGGCCAGCTCGGCGGTCGCCCGATCGGTTCGGGGCGCGGCCGGGGGCGCTGGGGGCGCACTCCGGCCGCACGCGGCGGCCAACGGAAGGATCGCCGCGGCGCCCAGCAGTGCTCGTCGAGACAGGTGCGCAGTCACTAGCCCTTCAGCAGCCGCCTCAGCGAACGGAGCGGTACCTGCAGCCAGCTGGGCCGGTTGCGGGTCTCGTAGACCGTCTCGTAGACGGCCTTGTCCAGCTCCAGCGCGGTCAGCAGGACCTGCGAGTCCCGAGGATCGCTGTCCGCGCAGTCCGCGTACCCGTCGCAGAACGCCGAGCGGTTGCGAGTCGTCCATTCGTCGGCCCGCCACACCATCTGGGTGTCCTGTTCGTGCTCACCCGACTCGACGGCCCACACGCCCCACTCGGCCAGCTGGTGGTAGGCGGCGTAGTCGAAGGACCGCAACATCGCGGCCACGTCCCGCAACGCGGGCTCCATCCCGCGCCGCTGGGCCAGCGGCCGCGCCGGCTCACCCTCGAAGTCGATCAGCAGCCAGCCGTGGGTGGTGCGCAGCGTCTGACCGAGGTGCAGGTCGCCGTGGATGCGCTGGGTCACGATCGGCTCGGTCAGCTCGCCGACCTCGTCGAACGCCGCACGCAACGGCCGGACCAGCTCCGCGAGATCGGGGACGATCAGCAGCGCCCGGTCCAGCCGGTCCCGCATGCCCTGGGCGAGGACGCTCGGCGACATGGTGTCGGTACCCAGCGCCGTGACCAGCTCGCGGTGTGCCACCGCGACCGTCTTGCCCAGCCGGAACGACTCGCCGGCGAAGTCGCCGCCGACCTCGTCCGCGCGCAGGTCGGCCTCGGCCAGCAGGTCCCGGATGCTGATCAGCGCCATCGGCCAGCCCTCGGCCGAGCCCGCCGCGAACTCCTGCAGCACACCGAACACGGCCGGTTCCCCGCCGAGCGTGCCCTCGATCGCGCCGCGGACGCCCGCGACCTCCTGGCTGCCCACCTCGCGCAGTGCCCGGTGCAGCTCCAGGTCCGGGTTGACGCCTGCCTCGACCTTGCGGAACAGCTTCAACAGCAGCTGCTCGCCGAACGCGATGGAGGTGTTGCTCTGCTCGACACCCAGCACCCTGCCGTGCAGACCGAGCGGGATCTCGGCGCCCGGCTCCGGGGTGAACCGCAGCCAGTCCCGTTGCTCGCCGCCGGCCAGCGCGGCGAGCAGCTCGGCGCTCAGCTCGCTGTCCCACACCCCGTCGTAGGCGACCTGCTTGCCGACCGTGCCGATCGTCACGTGCTCCAGCTCGGCGGGCAGAGTGGTCCGTCGCCCGACCAGCACCTGGTAGTTCTCGGTGGGGCCGCCGTCGTCGAACTCGACCGCCAGCACCAGTAGCTCGGCCTGGGGTTCCTCGGTGCGCAGCGTCACCGACTGCGCCACCGTCAGGTGCGCGATGTCGCGCCCCTTCGCGGCGAACCAACGCTGTCGCGGCAACCAGTCGGTCAGGTGGTCGACCAGAGTAGTGGCAGGTTGGGTCACCTGGCTTCCTCCTCGGGATGGATCGCGAACCAGTAGAAGCCGTGGCCGGGCAGGGTCAGCAGGTACGGCAGCTCGCCGATCTGCGGGAACGGCACACCGCCGGTGAGCTCGTGCAGCGTGCAGCCGCGCCACGCGGACAGCTCCAGCTCGACCGGCTGCGGGAAGCGGCTCATGTTGTTGACGCACAACACGGTGTCGGGCTGGGCGTCGTCGGAGTCCGAACCGTGGCCGGGCATCGACCGGATGTAGGACAGCACCGCGGGGTTCGAGCCGCCCAGCTCGTGGAACTCGCCCAGCCCGAAGGACGGGTGCCGCTTGCGGATCTCGATCATCCGCCGCGTCCAGTGCAGCAATGACGTCGTCGAGTTCAGCTGTGCCTCGACGTTCACGCCCTGGTAGCCGTACACCGGGTCCATGATCAACGGCAGGTACAGCCGGCCGGGGTCGCACGTGGAGAACCCGGCGTTGCGGTCCGGTGTCCACTGCATGGGGCTGCGCACGGCGTCCCGGTCGCCCTGCCAGATGTTGTCACCCATGCCGATCTCGTCACCGTAGTAGAGAACGGGGGAGCCGGGCAGGGACAGCAGCATCGCGGTGAACAGCTCGAGCTGGTTGCGGTCGTTGTCCAACAGCGGGGCCAAGCGGCGCCGGATGCCGATGTTGGCCTTCATCCGGGGGTCCTTGGCGTACTCCGCGTACATGTAGTCGCGCTCTTCGTCGCTGACCATCTCCAGGGTCAGCTCGTCGTGGTTGCGCAGGAAGATGCCCCACTGGCAGCCCGACGGGATCGGCGGCGTCTGCGCCAGGATCTCCGAGATCGGGAACCGGTTCTCCCTGCGGACCGCCATGAAGATGCGCGGCATGAGCGGGAAATGGAACGCCATCTGGCATTCGTCGCCGCCGGTCTCCGGGTCGCCGAAGTACTCGACGACGTCGGCGGGCCACTGGTTCGCCTCGGCCAGCATGACGCGGCCGGGGAACTCGTCCTCCATGACCTTGCGGCAGCGCTTCAGGAACGCGTGGCTCTCCGCCAGGTTCTCGCAGTTCGTGTCGTCCCGCTCGAACAGGTAGGGCACGGCGTCCAGCCGGAATCCGTCGATGCCCAGGTCCAGCCAGAAGCGCAGCACGTCGATCATGGCGTCCTGCACGGCCGGGTTGTCGTAGTTCAGGTCCGGCTGGTGGGAGAAGAACCGGTGCCAGTAGAACTGCCCGCGGACCGGGTCGTATGTCCAGTTCGAGGTCTCGGTGTCGACGAAGATGATCCGGGCTTCGGGGTAACGCTGGTCGTCGTCGGACCAGACGTAGAAGTCGCCGTACGGCCCGTCTGGGTTGCGGCGCGACTCCTCGAACCAGGAGTGCTGGTCGGACGTGTGGTTCATGACCAGGTCGGTGATGACCCGGATGCCGCGCTTGTGCGCCTCGTCGAGGAAGTAGACGAAGTCCTCGACGGTGCCGAACTCGGGCAGCACCTGGCGGAAGTCGCGGATGTCGTAGCCGCCGTCACGCAGCGGAGAGTCGTAGAAGGGAGGCAGCCAGATGCAGTCGACCCCGAGCCAGGAGATGTAGTCCAGCTTCTCGGTCAGACCGCGTAGGTCGCCGGTGCCGTCCCTGGTCGAGTCGTAGAAAGCCCTGACGAGCACCTCGTAGAACACGGCGCGTTTGAACCAGTCGGGTTCCAGCGGGAGGGACCGGGCATGCCGGAAGTCCTCGGCCTGTGGCTCGGTCAACTCGCCGGTGGAGTCGGCGGTGGCGTGTGCGTCGATCGACATGAGTGCGCGTAATTCCTGTCGGTACCGGAGAGCATGGGCGTGGATCGGCGAAGCTGCAAAAGGGGGACAGTGGGAAGTCGTACCCGGCCGAGGGCGTTGGGTCAAAACGGGGCTCCGCGCGACTCGCCGTCTGGCCCTCATAGAGTGACCACTTCGGTGTGGAACAGGGGACCCCGGGTGACAGCGTCTACCAGCAGAGAGCGCGAGATCGAGGCCGAGCAGCGGCACGTCGACCGCGTCTACGACCGGTTGGCCGAATTGCGTGCGGAAGCGCAGGAACTGCGCTCGCAAGGCTACCGGCGTGGCCAGGAGCGGCATCCGGGGGCGTTGTTCGAGCGGGACGTGATGGTCTTCCAGGCCAGCCGCATGCTGCGGGAGCTGGAGACCGAGCACGAAGGCCTGGTCTTCGGCCGTCTCGACCTCGTCGGCGGTCAGGCACAGTACGTGGGCAGGCTCGGTGTTCGGGACCCTGATTTCGAGCCGCTGGTGATCGACTGGCGGGCTCCGGCGGCGTCGGCCTTCTACCGCGCCACCCCGGAAGACCCGATGGACGTCGTGCGGCGCCGGTCGATCCGCAGCTTCGGTCAGCGCGTGCTCGACCTGACCGACGACCTGCTGATGCCCGATGCTGCACCGGACGAGATGCCCGTGGTCGGCGAGGGCTCGCTGATGGCGGACCTGTCCCGCGCGCGGGGGCCGGCCATGCGCGACATCGTGTCCACGATCCAGCGCGAGCAGGACGTGGCGGTGCGGGCTCCGGCGGGTGGGATCACCGAGATCACCGGCGGGCCCGGTACCGGCAAGACCGCCGTCGCGCTGCACCGCGCGGCCTACCTGCTGTACGCGGACCGTCGGCGCTTCTCCGGCGGGGTACTGGTGGTCGGGCCGTCACCGGTGTTCATGGACTACATCTCCCGCGTCCTGCCCTCACTCGGCGAGGACACCGTCGAGCTGCGGTCGCTCGGCGAGGTGCTCGACGGGGTGTCGGCCTCGCGCATGGACCCGCAGGCGCTGTCCGAGCTCAAGGGCGCCGGTCGGATGCGCAGGCTGATGAAGTCCGCGCTGGCGATGGACCCGCCCTCGGCGCCGACGGAGCTGCGCATCGTCTACCGGGGCCAGGTGCTGAAGCTGGACGCTCGCGCACTGACCGAGGTGCGGCAGGCGGTGCACCGGATGCGGGTGACTCCCAACCGGGCCCGCCGGGAGGCGGCGACCGCGGTGCTGGACGCGTTGTGGCGCTCCGCCCAGGGACAGCCTGACGCGCCCCGCCGCGAGCCCCTGGTGTCCGACCTGGGTGACCGCTCGGAGTTCGAGCGGTTCATGGGCCAGTGGTGGCCCGAGCTGCGGCCGACCGACGTGCTCGGCTGGCTGGGCGATCGTGCGCGGCTCGCGTCCATCGCGGGCAGGGGATTCACCGGTGAGCAGCTGACCCGGCTCGCCGAGTCGTGGCGTCAGGAGCCCGACGGTGACCAGAACTGGTCGGTCGCGGACGTCGCGCTGCTCGACGAGCTGCGGACGCTGGCGGGGGAGCGCGGCGAAGGGCGCAGGGGGCGCGAGTTCTTCTTCGGTCACGTCATCCTGGACGAGGCGCAGGACCTGTCGCCGATGCAGTGGCGCATGCTCGGACGTCGCGGCCAGTACGCGAGCTGGACGATCGTCGGCGACCCGGCGCAGAGCTCGTGGCCGGACGCGGACGAGGCGCACCGGGCGCGGGAGGCCGCGCTGGGCAAGGTCAAGACCCGCAGGCACTTCCGGCTGAGCACGAACTACCGCAACTCGGCGGAGATCTTCTCCCTCGCCGCATCGGTGGTGCGCGGTGAGGTGCCGGACGAGGAACTGCCGACGCCGGTGCGGACCACCGGGTGGGAGCCGTCCGTGCGGACCGTGGCGGTCGCGGACCTGCCGGTGGCCGCGGTCGGGGCCGCGGAGGAGCTGCTCGCCGAGGTCGAGGGGACCGTCGGTGTGATCACCACGATGGCGGGAAGGGCCGAGGCGTCCGGCTGGCTCGACGAGCTGATCGAGAAGTCCGACGGACGGCTGCGCGTCGTGGGCAGCCTGGAGGCCAAGGGCTTGGAGTACGACGCGGTGCTGCTGGTCCAGCCCTCGGACCTGATCGCGGAGTCCTCCACGGGCAGAAGAGCCCTCTACGTGGCCCTGAGCCGCGCCACCCAGCGCCTGACGGTCCTGGCCGACGACAACTCCTGGCGCGCGTAAGCCCCACCCGCCCCCTCCGGACGGCACGAATGTGGCTTTAGGGACGTTCAACGTCCCTAAAGCCACATTCGTGCCGCGGGGGAGCGGTGTGTGCGGGTGCGGGAGGCGTGAACGGGCGGGGTGTCTGGTAGGTCTCAGCTGGGTTTTTCTGTTGACCGGGCGGTCAGTCAGGCATAGCGTGAGTGGTGTCAGTTGAGTGGTTCCGCGCAGGAGGCGGGAGGTTCGTCATGAAGACTTGGACTCGGTGGCAGGACTGGACGGCCGCGGTGGTGGGTGCCTACACGGCACTGGCGCCGATCTGGACCACGACCGGTGCGGCCGCGACCGCGACCTTGATCGTGTTCGGTGTTCTGTTGCTCGTGGCGTCGTTGTGGTCGCTCGCGCAGCCGGGTGCGGCGAGTTCCGAGTACACCCACGCGGTGCTCGGCGTGCTGCTGTTCATCTCCCCGTGGGTACTCGGGTACTCCGCCTTCGTGGGCGCCTCGTGGACCTCGTGGGTGGTCGGCGTGATCGCCGTGGCCCTCGGACTGTGGGCGGTGCCGGAGAGCAAGCTCTACCAGGCGGCCGCCGGTCACTGACCGTCCGTCGAACGATCCGATCGGTGCCCGGAGGCGGTAGCGTCTCCGGGCACTCGCTCATGTGGGGAGACAGGGATGGCCGACAGCGCGGTGGCGTCCGGTGAGGCCACCAGGGAACGCATCCTGGACGCCGCCGAGGAGCTGTTCGCCCACCACGGTTTCGACGCGACGCCCACCGCGCGCGTCGCGGCGCAGGCAAGCGTGCCGAAGGGGCTGCTGTTCTACCACTTCGCGCGCAAGATCGACCTGCTCACGGCGCTGTTCGCGGAGCGGATGCCGGTCGCGGTCCCGCACGATCCGCACGAGGTCGTCGTCCAAGGGGACGTCGCGGCGTCGCTGCTGGAGCTGGCCGACCGGCTGGCGGCGTCGCACGAGCGGTCCCGGCTGGTGCGCACGATCCTGTGGCGTGAGGCGGACACCCATCCCGAGGTGGCCCGGTGCATGCACACGTTCCACGACGAGCTGGTCGAGCTGGCGACACGGGTGATCGCGCTGGCCGACCCCGGCAACACCGATCCGTCCCGGCACCACGCGGCGGCGCTGGCCTGGACCGGCACGATCACACTGGCACTGAACACAGCGCGTCTGGGCGGCGTCGAACACGACCTCCCGGTGGTCGCCGCTCTGCTCGCCGCCGGCCTGCGCAGGTAGACCCCGTGAGTGGCGAGTGGTCCTATAGGACCACTCGCCACTCACGGCTTATCCACAGCCGGGCATGTTGTACACAGAGGCGGCTAGGACGCTCGCCGGCCGTTCGATGATCGGCCAGAGTCGAGGAATGACCCAGCCTCGACATCCCGTTCCACGTCAGATAGCCGACAGCCGACGAGCGGAGTGGCGCAGACTGCTGGCCGCCCAACACAACGTCGTCGAGACCGGCCAATTGCGCGCCCACACGGTCAGCCGCCAGGCGATCAGGTCGCACATCCGCGGCGGTCGTTGGCAGGCAGTCATACCTCGCGTCTATGCCACGTTCACCGGCCCATTGCCGCGAGAGGCGCAGGTGGCCGCGGCACTGCTCTATGCGGGCCCTGCTGTGTTACTGAGCCATCAGACCGCGGCTGAGCTGTGGGGTATGCGCCGGCCCGAGCCCGGCCCGGTTCACGTGACGGTGCCGTACCACTGTTCGGCCGTCTCCCAACCGCCGGTGGTGACCGTGCACCGGTCCCGCGCGTTCCAGCACATCGCGGTGGACGGCTCGCCCCCGGTGACCAGCCGTGCCGACACCGTGATCGACCTTGCCGTCGCGGAGCTCTCCCCACGCGAGGCGCAGCGGACGTTGTCGGAGTTCGTCACGAGCAAGCGGGTCGTGGTCGACCAGATAGCTCGCAGGCTCGAGGAACGCCCGCCCAGGAGATACCGGAAAGCACTCGAAGAGGCGCTTGACCGGCTGCGCACCGGCGTCGAGTCGGTGCTCGAGGAGCGCTACGCGGTGGAGGTCGAGGTGGCTCACGGTCTTCCCGGAGCACGCCGGCAGGCCCCGTTCCTGGTCGACGGGAGGACGTTGTTCGAGGACGCGGTGTACGACCACATCGGAGTGCCACTCACGGTCAGGCTGGACGGGCGCACTCATCTGGAGCCCGATGTGGCGCGCCGTGATCGGCGGCGTGGCAACGCCGCCGAACTCGCGGGCCGGTCACGATTGGTGTTCGGCTGGGATGAGCTGGAGCGGGACGCATGCGGCGCGGCGCGGGAGGTGGCGAGCGTCCTGCATCGAGGTGGCTGGCACGGTCCGGTCCGTGCATGCCCTCAATGCCCAGGTCGCAGGCCGTGAGTGGCGAGTGGTCCCAGAGGACCACTCGCCACTCACGGGTGTCAGCGGGTGAGGTGGAGAATGTGGCAGACGTGGTGCCACGGCTCGAGGCGTACGTAGTTGGCCTGGCGCCAGACGTAGCCCTCGCCGGTGACCCGGTCGTGTACGCCGAAGTGCGAGTCCCACGGCAGGCCCAGTGACGGCAGGTCCAGCCACACCGTGCCGTCCTGCGCCTGCGACGGATCCAAAGTGACCACGCAGATGACCGTGTCGCCGCTGACCGGATCGGTCTTCGAATACGCGATCAGCGCGTCGTTGTCCACGTGGTGGAAGGTGATCTCCCGCAGCTGCTGCAACGCGGGGTGCGCGGCCCGGATCTCGTTCAACCGGGTCAGCCAGGGCTGCAGCGAGTTGCCGGTCGCCAGCGCGGCGTCGTAGTCGCGCGGGCGCAGCTGGTATTTCTCCGAGTCGAAGTACTCCTCACTGCCCAGGCGCACCGCCTGGCCCTCGTACAGCTCGTAGCCCGAGTACACACCCCAGGACGGCGCGAGCGTCGCGGCGAGCGCGGCCCGGATGGCGAACATTCCCCGGCCGCCGTGCTGCAGCGACTCGTGCAGGATGTCCGGCGTGTTGACGAACAGGTTCGGCCGCGACTCGTCGCTGCGTGCCGCGATCTCGACGCCGAAGTCGACGATCTCCTGCTTCGCGGTGCGCCAGGTGAAGTACGTGTAGGACTGGGTGAACCCCAGCCGCGCCAACCCGTACAGCCGCGCGGGCCGGGTGAACGCCTCGGCGAGGAACAGCACGTCGGGGTGCTTCGCCTTGAGCTGCCAGATCAGCCAGTGCCAGAAGTTCGGCGGCTTCGTGTGCGGGTTGTCCACCCGGAAGATGCGCACCCCGTGCGAGATCCAGTGCTCGCAGACCCGCAGGACCTCGGCGTACAGCCCGGTCGGGTCGTTGTCGAAGTTGATCGGGTAGATGTCCTGGTACTTCTTCGGCGGGTTCTCCGCGTACGCGATCGTGCCGTCCGGCCGGGTGGTGAACCACTCCGGGTGCTCGGCGACCCATGGGTGGTCCGGAGCCGCCTGCAGCGCGAGGTCCAGTGCGACCTCCATGCCGAGCTCACCGGCCCGCCTGACGAACTCGTCGAAGTCCTCCAGGGTGCCCAGATCGGGGTGGACCGCGTCGTGGCCGCCCTCGGCGGAGCCGATCGCCCATGGCGAGCCGACCTCGCCGGGTGCCGGGTCCGGGTCGCCGCCCGGGAACTCGGCGGTGTTCGGACCCTTGCGGTTGACCGTGCCGATCGGGTGGATCGGCGGCAGGTAGACGACGTCGAAGCCCATCGAGGCGATGCGGTCGAGGTCCTTGGAAGCGGTCACGAACGTGCCGTGCACCGCGCGCCCGGTCTCGTCCCTGCCACCGGTGGACCGGGGGAACAGCTCGTACCAGGATCCGTACAGCGCGCGGCGGCGGTCGACCCAGACCTGGTGCGGGCGCCCCCGGGTGAGCAGCTCGCGCACCGGCCGCTCGACCATGATCTCGCGAACCGGCTCGGACAGCGCGAGCGCGATGCGCGCCGGCACGCTCTGGGTGTCGTCGCGCAGCGCGGCGGCCGCGCCGAACAGCAGCTGGCGGTTGGCGCGCTCGGCGGGACGCCTGCCGACCCGTTCGACCAGCCGCGCCCCGGTCTCCAGGTCGTTGGCCAGCTCGTCGGCCTGCTGGCCGGCGTTGACCTTCGCCTGGATGGCGTGCAGCCAGGTGCCCCACGGATCGCTCCAGGCGTCGACCCGGAAGGTCCACATGCCCTCGGAGTCCGGGACGACACTCGCGGCCCAGCGGTCGCTGCTGACGCCCTCGGGCACCATCCGGACCTGCGTCGCGTCGCCGCCACCGCCGAACCGTTTCCAGACCACGGTGGCGCCGAGCGCGTCGTGGCCCTCCCGCCAGACGGTGGCCTTGATCGGGATGCTCTCACCCACGACGGCCTTGCTCGGATAACGACCGCCGCCAGCGGCCGGGGTCACCTCGTCGATTCCGAGCCGTCCAGTCACGGCACCCACATCCCCGCGGTTGTTTTCGAATCAGCACATGTACCCGTCGGCCACGCCCGGCGACAGGGTTAGAAAACTACCCACACCGACGCCGGGATCCCTAGGGCATCCCAGGGCGTGTACCCAGAACTTGCGGTGAACTATTCTTCTCCGCCTTCCCGCCGGTCAGATAAATTTGCGCGGGAGCTGTACCGGTCACGTAATCGATTCACGTACTCTCTCCCTTCGTGAGAGCTCTCCGCAGGTTCACCGTCCGCGCCCAGCTCCCCGAGCCGCTCGCGCCGTTGCAGGAACTCGCCGCGAACCTTCGCTGGAGTTGGCACCCGCCGACCCAGGATTTGTTCGAGTCGATCGATCCCTCGGCGTGGGAGCGGGTCGGCAACGACCCCATCCGCCTGCTGGGCGAGGTGTCGAGCCAGCGCCTGACCGAGCTGGCGCAAGACTCCGAGCTGGTCGCCCGCGTTCGCGGCGAGGCAGCCGAGCTCGATGCCTACCTGAGCGAACCGCGCTGGTACCAGCGCCAGCGGCAGGACAACGCCGACCTGCCGGCGGCCATCGGGTACTTCTCGATGGAGTTCGGCGTCACCGAGGTGCTGCCGAACTACTCCGGCGGCCTCGGTGTGCTCGCCGGTGACCACCTCAAGGCCGCGTCCGACCTGGGCGTGCCGCTGATCGGCGTCGGTCTGCTGTACCGCTCCGGCTACTTCCGTCAGTCGCTGTCGCTGGACGGCTGGCAGCTCGAGCACTACCCGGCGCTGGACCCGCAGGGCCTCCCGCTGCGCCTGCTGACCACGGCCGACGGCGCCCCGGTGCTCGTCACGGTCGGCATGCCTGCCGGGCGCACCCTGCACGTGCGGGTGTGGCAGGCGATCGTCGGCCGGGTCCCGCTGCTGCTGCTCGACTCCGACATCGAGGAGAACGAGCCGGACCTGCGCGGCATCACCGACCGGCTGTACGGCGGCGACCAGGACCACCGCATCCGCCAGGAGATCCTGGTCGGCATCGGTGGCGTGCGCGCTGTCCGCGCCTACTGCGAGGTGACCGGACACCCCAGCCCCGCCGTGTTCCACACGAACGAAGGCCACGCCGGCTACCTGGGCCTGGAGCGCATCCGGGAGCTGATCTCGGCCAAGGGTCTCGACTTCGACGAGGCCGTCGCCGCCGTGCGCGCCGGCACCGTGTTCACCACGCACACCCCGGTCCCGGCCGGTATCGACCGGTTCCCGCTGGACCTGGTGCGCTACTACTTCGCCGCCGCCGACGGCGGTGCTGACAGCTCACTGCTGCCCGGCGTCCCGCTGGACCGGATCCTCGCGCTGGGTGCCGAGGACAACCCCGGCATGTTCAACATGGCGCACATGGGTCTGCGGCTGGCACAGCGCTCCAACGGTGTCTCCCAGCTGCACGGCCAGGTGTCGCGGGAGATGTTCGGCGGCATGTGGGGTGGCTTCGACACCGACGAGGTGCCGATCGGCTCGGTCACCAACGGCGTGCACGGCCACACCTGGGCGGCCCGCGAGGTCGCCGCGCTGCTCGGCGAGCCGGGCCTCGAAGGCGGCGAGACCGCCACCGCGTTGGAGCGGGTCAACCAGGTCAGCGACGCCCAGCTGTGGGCACTGCGCGGCGAGCTGCGTGGCCAGCTCGTCGAGGAGGTGCGGCGTAGAGTCCGGGCCGCCTGGTTGGAGCGTGGCCTGTCCGCGCCGGAGCTGGGCTGGACCGAGACGGTGTTCGACCCCAACGTGCTGACCATCGGCTTCGCTCGCCGGGTGCCGACCTACAAGCGCCTCACGCTGATGCTGCGCGACCCGGCCCGCCTGCGGGCGCTGCTGCTCGACTCGGAGCGCCCGGTGCAGCTGGTCGTCGCCGGCAAGTCGCACCCCGCCGACGACGGCGGAAAAGCGCTGATCCAGCAGATCGTGCGGTTCGCCGACGATCCCGAGGTCCGCCACCGCATCGTGTTCCTTCCCGACTACGACATGTCGATGGCCCGCTACCTGTACTGGGGCTGCGACGTGTGGCTGAACAACCCGCTCCGCCCGCTGGAAGCCTGCGGCACGTCCGGCATGAAGTCCGCGCTCAACGGCGGTCTCAACCTGTCGGTCCGCGACGGCTGGTGGGACGAGCTGTACGACGGCCGCAACGGCTGGGCCATCCCGACCGCCGACGGCGTGAGCGACCCGACCAGGCGCGACGACCTCGAGGCGAACGCGCTGTACGAGCTGCTGTCCGCCCAGGTCGCGCCGGCCTTCTACGAGCGCGGCGCGAACGGTGTTCCGAGTCGCTGGGTCGAGCTGGTCCGCCACACCCTGGCGACGCTGCGCCCGCAGGTGCAGGCGACCCGCATGGTCAGCGAGTACGTGCAGGACTGGTACCTGCCCGCCGCGCGGGCCGCCCAGGTGGTCGGCGAGGCCGACTTCGCCGGCGCGCGCAGGCTCGCCGAGTACCGGCAGCGGCTCAACAGCTCCTGGCCGAGGGTGCGGGTCAGCGGCGTCGACGCCTCCGGCCTGCCGGACACCCCGGTGGTCGGCGCGCCGATGACGGTGCGTGCCTCGGTCGAGCTGGCCGGGCTCAAGCCCGACGACGTCACCGTGCAGGCCGTGGTCGGTCGGGTCGACGACGGCGACGAGCTGGAGGAGTCGGTCACCGCCCCGATGACCTACGTCGGCGGCGCCGACGGCGGCCCGGAGGGCGGCGACCGCTTCGAGGCCGTGGTCCCACTCCCGCACGCGGGTCTCCTGGGCTACACGGTCCGCATCCTGCCCCGCCACGACCTGCTGAACTCCTCAGCGGAACTCGCGAAGATCGTGGTAGCAGGCTGACCCCATTGGCACGAATGTGGCTTTAGGGACGTTCAACGTCCCTAAAGCCACGTTCGTGCCACGAGGGCGCAGTCGATCAGGCGGCCCGTTTGGCGGGGCGGCTGGGATTCGATCTCGTTCAGCAGGAGGGTGATCGCTCTCGTTGCGAACTCCGTCGGGTTCGTGGTGAGTGTGGTGACCTGCATCTGATCGTCCGGCTCCGCGGGCTCCTCGGCGAAGCAGCCGAGTGCGATGTCGCGGGGCGCGTGCAGGCCCGCCGCTCGCGCCTGTGACTGGAGCAGCGGCAGATGCTGGTCCTCGATGCCGAACACCGCGTCCGGAGGGCACGGTGACGTCAGCAGCGCGCGGATCGCCCCGGCGGCTTCCGTGTCGTTCGTGCTGACCCGCACGGCGGTGGGGCGGGTGTTGTTGCGTGCGCACCACCGCGAGTACGCCTCGATGCACCCGTGGCTGTAGCCGTCATCACCGATCGACGCGACCAGCGCGGGGTTGCGCGCACCCTGGGACACCAGGTGGTCGCACATCAACGTGACCGCCCGGTCGTGGTCGATGTCCACCCACAGATGGTCGTCTGGCGCCGAGTTCGCCCGGTCGGCGATCACCGGGACCCCGCGCCGCCGGAACCGGGCGACGACCTCGTCGTCGCGCAGCGGATCCACCACGAACACCCCGTCGAAAGGGACGGCGAGCAGCTGGTCGAGGCCACCACCGGTCGGGAGCACCACCATCGCGTAGGAGCGCTGGACCGCGGCGGACACCGCGGCGTCGATGATGTGTGAGTAGTACGGGAACTGGGTGAACTGCCACGGGGTGAACCCGAACTTGGTGACGACCAGCCCCAGCAGCCTGGACCGCCCGCCGCGCAGGCCCTGCGCGTACACGCTCGGCCGGTAGCCGAGCGCGTCGGCGGCCTCCCGCACCCGTTGCCGGGTCGCCTCGCTGATGCGGCCCTTGCCGTTCAACGTGTCCGACACGGTTGTGATCGAGACACCGGCGGCGGTCGCCACCTCGCGGATGCCGGCGCGTCGCCGTGCGTTGCCCTGCCGTGACACGCCCGAATCATGGCACGGGGAGCAGTTTGTGAAGAAACGTTTCTTCACCTAGCGTCCAGCACCGGGGTGAGCCAGCACACTCTCAGGGGGCGCACATGTCACAGCCGGACCGCGGTGAGGTGCGGGTCGAGCGGCGAGGGATCGAGCTCGTCCCGTCGGCCGCCCGGTACGGCAGGCCGAGGGACCTGCTGTTCCTGTGGGCCGGCACGACCACGACGGTGTTCACCGTGGTCTACGGCGCGACCGTCGTCGCACTCGGCTTGTCGCTGGTCCAGGCGGTCATGGTGATCGTCATCGGCAACCTGCTGGCCTACCCGCTGCTCGGGCTCACCAGCGTGCAGGGGCCGACGACCGGCACCACGACGCTGACGATCTCGCGCGCGGCGCTGGGACCGAGGGGCGGGCGGGTGCTCGGTGTGTTCGCCTGGGTCACGCTCGTCGGTTTCGAGGCCGGCGGTCTCGTGCTGATCGTGTTCGCCGTGCTCGCGCTGCTGACCCGGGCCGGAGCCCCGACCGGCACCACGACGTCGGTGCTGGTGATCCTGGTGATGGCCGGCATCCAGCTGCTGCTGCCGTTGTTCGGGCACGCGCTCATGATGCGGGCGCAGAAGTACTTCACGGTGATCTTCGCGGTGCTCTTCGCGGTGATGGCGGCCCTGGTACTGCCGCAGGTGGACCTTGCCGCGGGCACCGGGCACGCCTCGCTGGCGACCTGCACCGTCGCGGTCGCGCTGGTGATGTCCGGCGGTGGGCTGTCCTGGGCGCCCGCCGGCGCGAACTTCTCCCGCTACCTGCCGGGTGACACCTCGGCGGTGCGTGTCGCATGCAGCGCGGCACTCGGCGGGTTCGTCCCGTACGTGCTGCTGATGGTCCTGGGTGCCGCGACCGCGTCGATCACCCTCGACGTCGCCGACCCCATCTCCGGGCTGCCCCGCGTGCTGCCCGGCTGGTTCGTCGTGCCGTACCTGGTGCTGGCCGCGGTGTCGCTGCTGGTCCAGAACAGCACCAACCTGTATTCCTCGGGCCTCAACCTGCAGGCCGCCGGTGTCCGGGTGTCCCGGGTCGGCATGGTCTTCGTCGACACCGCGCTGTGTGTGGTGATCACCTACCTCGCGGTGGTCGGTCAGTCCTTCTACACGATGCTCAACGCCTTCCTGGGGCTGCTGGTGATCTGGCTGGCGCCCTGGGTGGCCGTCTACCTGACCGACTGGTGGCTGCGCCGGGGCCGCTACGACCTCGACTCGCTCGCCGACCCCGAGGGCGGGCGCTACCGGGGCGCCGCTGGGTTCGGCGTCCCCGGGCTGGTCGCCCAAGCAGTGGGGATGGTCGCCGCCGCGCTGTGGGTCAGCTCGTCCACCTACGTCGGTCCGCTCGCGCACCTGACCGGTGACGCGGACCTGAGCATTCCCGCCGGGCTGGTCACCTCGGCGTTCCTCTACTGGTCGTTGTCCCGCCGCACACCTGACGTCCCACCGATCGGAAGGCCGGCCCGTGCCTGAACCGCACCTGCTCAACGTCGCCTACAACCGCAAGCCCGCCGACACGCTGATCACCGGCGCCCGGCTGGTGAACGTGCTGACCGGCGAGACCTACCAGGCAGGGGTCGCGTTGGCGGGCGACCGCATCGCCGCGGTCGGGGATGTGGCGGACCGGCGCGGCCCCGACACGCGGGTCATCGACGCGGACGGCCTGTTCCTCACCCCGGGGCTGATCGACGGGCACGTGCATATCGAGTGCAGCAAGCTGTCGGTCACGATGTTCGCCGGCCTGGTGTCCCGCTACGGAACCACCAGCGCGGTCTCCGGCCTGGATCAGATCCTCGTCGTCGCGGGGCTCGACGGAGTGCGGGAGTTCCTTGCCGAGGCGGACCGGAGCACGCTGCGCATCTTCTGGGGCGCGCCGGCCAAGGCTCCCTACACCGTGCCCGAGTCGACCGTCGGCCACCGGTTCGGACCGGCCGAGCACGCCGAGGCGCAGAACTGGCCGGAGTGCACCGGTTTGTGGGAGACCGTGCAGGAGTTCATCGAGCACGGCGACCCGGAGGTGCTCGAAGCCATCCGGATGGCGTTCCGCAACCGGCTGCCGGTGTTCGGCTGCGCCCCGATGGCCGACGACCGCCGGATCGCGGGTCTCGCGGCGGCGGGTGTCCGGCTGGATCACGAGTCGTACTCGGCGGAGGAGGCGCTGACGAAGCTCCGCAACGGGATCCACGTGATCATCCGCGAGTCGACGGCGGCGCCGTTCCTCAACGAGAACATCCAGATCCTGACCAGGGACGGCGCCGCGCCGGGGCGGGTCGCGTTCTGCACCGACGACGTCACCGCGACCGACCTGCTCGGCAGGGGGCACCTCGACCACCTGGTGCGCATGGCGATCGAGGCGGGTGTCGACCCGGTCACCGCGATCCAGATGGCCACCATCAACTGCGCGAGCATGTACGGGATCGACCACCAGGTCGGTGCGGTCGCGCCCGGCCGGTTCGCCGACATGCTGCTGGTCGAGGACCTGTCCGACTTCCGGGCCACGGTCGTCATCGCCGGTGGTGAGGTGGTGGCCCGCGATGGTGAGCTGCTCACCGAGCCGGTCGCGCCGGAGCGTTCGGCGAGGCTGCGCGACACGATCGTGCTGCGCGAGATCGCTCCTGACGACCTGGCCCCGGTCGTCACGACCGACCGCGCCGAGGTGCCGGTGCTGGCGATGTCGCTCAGCGCGGACGTGGCGTTCGTTCGCGGCCGCAAGGACGCGGTCCTGCCGGTCGTGGACGGTCGGATCGTCGCGGACACCGTCCAGGACGTCCTGTACGTGGCGGTTGCCGAGCGGTACGGCAAGACCGACCATCTGCCGGTCGCGTTCGTACACGGCTTCGGCCTGGCCAACGGAGCGATCGCCACCTCGGCGGCCCCCGACGACAACAACATCGTGTGCGTCGGCGCGGACCCCGGCGACATGGCGGTGGCGATCAACGCGATCACCGGTGCCGGTGGGGGCCAGGTCGTGGTCCGCGACGGTCACGTCGTCGACATGCTGCCGCTGCCGATCGGTGGCATCGTGGCCGACCTGCCGCCCGAGGAGATGTCGCGGCGTGAGCAGGAGCTGGACGAGCACGCCCGCGAGCTGGGCAGCGGCCTGCCGTCGCCGTTCGGGCAGCTGATCTTCCTGTCGATCACCGCGATCCCGGAGTACGCGATCACCGACCTCGGCCTGATCGACTGTGTCGAGCTCAAGCCCATCAACCCTGTTCTCGACGCCGAGGAGGCCTCCTGAGATGGCGGAGCTGGACGAGTTCATCTCCCGGCTGCCCAAGTGCGAGCTGCACGTGCACATCGAGGGCACCCTCGAACCCGAGCTGAAGTTCGCGCTCGCGGAACGCAACGGGATGAGGCTGCCCGAGTCGTCGGTGGAGGAGATGCGGGCGAGCTACACGTTCGACAGCCTGCCCACCTTCCTCACCAGGTACTACGACGGCATGCGCGTCCTGCGGACCGAGCCGGACTTCTACGACCTGGCATGGGCGTACTTCGAGAAGGCCGCGGCGCAGCGGGTCCGGCACGCGGAGATCTTCTTCGACCCGCAGGCCCACACCTCGCGCGGTGTCTCGTTCCACGTGGTCGTGCGCGGCCTGCGGCGGGCCGCGTTGGACGCCGAACGGCGGCTCGGGGTCAGCTCCGCGCTGATCATGTGTTTCCTGCGGGACTTCCAGGCGGAGTACGCCATGGCGACGCTGCTCGAATCGCTCCCGTACCAGCAGTGGATCATCGGCGTCGGTCTCGACTCGGACGAGCACGGCAACCCGCCGAGCAAGTTCGCCGAGGTGTTCGCACGGGCCCGGCAGGAGGGCTATCTGCTCACCATGCACTGCGACGTCGACCAGCAGGGTTCGGTCGAACACATCGGGCAGTGCCTGCACGACATCCAGGTCAACCGGATCGACCACGGAACCAACGTGCTCGAATCGCCCGAGCTGGTGGCCGAGCTGGTTCGCCGTGGCATCGGGCTCACCTGCTGTCCCATCTCGAACACCTGGGTGAGTGGGGACAGCAAGGCCGGGTCGATCAAGTCGTTGATGGACCAGGGAGTGTCGGTCACGATCAACTCCGACGACCCCGCCTACTTCGGTGGGTACGTCGAGGAGAACCTGGTCCTGGTGGCACGGGAGGCCGGACTGAGTCGCGCCGACCTGGCGACGCTGCAGCGCAACGCGATCGATATCTCCTGGGCGCCCCCGGTCGTGAAACGCAACTTCCGCCAGGAGCTGGAAGCGGTGTCACAGCCGGGCTGACGGGTGGTGTCACCGGCCACGTTCTTGCTCGATCCAGAAATGTTCGGGAACGCCAGGGCGATGTACTGCGGTGACCAACCAGGACAACAGTGTGAGGAGTCCGTTCGTGCGACCCACACCGGACGCCGTACGCCGGGCCTGGGCCGCGTGTTTTCGTCGTGGCCGCACCCCGGGCCTGCGTACCGCGAAGACAACTCTCGCCGCCGTGCTCTCCTTCGTGTGCGCGGACCTGCTGCACACCAGCGCCCAGCCGATTCTCGCGCCGCTGACGGCGTTGCTCGTCGTGCAGCTGACCCTGTACAAGACGCTCACCAGCGGATTGGATCGCGTCGCGGCGGTGGTCTCCGGCGTGCTGGTCGCCGTCGGTGTGGCGAAGCTGACCGGGCTCACCTGGTGGAGCCTCGGTGCGGTCGTCGGGATCTCGTTGATCATCGGGAGGTTGCTGCGCCTCGGCTCGAACCTGCTGGAGGTGCCGATCAGCGCGATGCTGGTCCTGGCGGCGGCGAGCACCAGCATCGGGTTCACTCCGGGATCGCCGGACCTGGACGCCACCGCGACCGGGCGGGTCGTCGAGACACTGATCGGTGCCGCCGTCGGCATCCTGGTCAACGTGGTCATCGCGCCACCGCTGTACATCCAGCCAGCCGACGACGCGATCGGTGAGCTCGTCGGCAGGCTCAGCGGCTTCTCCCGTGAGCTGGCCTCCGCGCTGCGCGGCGAGTGGAACCGGGCGGCCGCCGACCGCTTCCTCGACGGTGCGCGCAAGCTCGGTGACGAGGTCGTCCGTGCTGACCTGCACCTGGGGCGGACCGAGGAGAGTGCCCGGCTCAACCCCAGGGGACGGGCGGCCCGCGAGGCGCAGCCACGGTTGCGGACCGCGCTGGCCGGTCTCGAACACAGCTACGTATCGCTGCGCAATCTGTGCCGCGCGGTGCTCGACCGCACCTACTTCGTCGCCGAGGACGACATCGACGGTGCCTACAGCGCCGCAACCCGGGATGCGCTGGCCGAGGTGCTGGACGCGTTCGCGGACACGATGGACATGGTCGACCCGATCGCCACCGCGGAGCCGTCGGCCGACCAGTCGAGGGCACACATGGAGACCCGGTTCGCGGAGCTGCGCCGTAAGCGTGACCGGCTCGCCGGGCTGCTCGTCGTCGACCCGAGAGTGGACGCGGCGGCCTGGGGCCAGCACGGGGGCCTGCTGGCCGCCGTCGACCGGCTGCGTGTCGAGGTCGAGGCAGCGGTGCGCCCCACGGACGGACCGTGGCAGCCGGAGCCGGTGTCCGCACGGCCGCGCGCGGCGGTGCGGCGGCTGATGCGCCGCACCCCGCCCATCCGCCGCTGAGATACCCGTGAGTGGCGAGTGGTCCTCTAGGACCACTCGCCACTCACGGGTCAGGGGGCGCCGAACGCGGTGAGCTGGGCTGTGCGGATGCTGTCGGTCTGCGCCTGGATGAGATGGAACGAGGCCTCCCGGGCCCAGCGCTGCTCCGGGCTCGACAGGAGCATGGCGCTGCCCGCTCGTGCCGCGATGAGCGCCTGGGTCGCTCGGACGGTCAGCTCGGCCAGCTCGCCGCGCAGCCGTCCGCGTTCGTTCAGCCGCTCGGCCGGGGGAACCTCGAGGATCAGCTGGTAGGCGCGGGCACGCAGTCTCGCGGCCGGGGCCGCCAGCTTCCGGGCGAGAGCGCGGGCCTCCGGCCTTTCCCGCAGGTCACCGATCCGTTCCAGCTCGACCAGCGCCCGGCGGAGCAACCCGAGCGACGCCGGACGGGTGTTCGCCGTGTGCCACAGGTCGGTCTCCAGCCACCTGGCGAGCGGCGCGACGAGCAGGACGTCCTCGGGCTCGATGATCAGTTCGTCCAGTTCGAGCGCGACGGTGCGGGTGCCGCCCATGACGGCCAGCGGCAGCGCCGCCGAGGCGCGGAGGCCGCGTTGTGCCGCCGCCGGTCGCAGCGCCAGGACGAGTTCACCGCTCTCGGTGACCGCGGCGATCATGACCAGGTCGACGAGGCCCCAGCCGGTGCACCAGTCCGCACGGCCGCTGAACCGGAAACCCCGTCCGTCCCGCTCGGCACGGATGGTGGGCCGGCCGGGTCTGCGGATGTGCGCGATGGCGATACCGGCCCGGGTTCGACCGGTGCTCAGCTCGTCGCGGTACCGGGCGCACGCGGCGCCGTAGGCGAAGGCCGGGTCGGCGACGGACGTTCTGGCCAGAGCGGACGGCAGCTCGTGCTGCGTCGTGACGAACCACGTCGCCGCGCAGGCGGCGGCCAGCAGCTCGACCACCTCGGCAGCGACGCGGGCGTCCGCGCCGTGCCCGCCCAGGTCGGCCGGAACCGTGACGGAGTACAGCCCGGCTTCGGCGAGGAGCGCGAGATGGGCCCGATCGACGCCGCGCCGTGGATCGTCCGCCGCCGAGGCATGCGGTTCGAGCAGCTCGGCACCGATCCGGGTCGCCGCCCGGACGGCGGGATGGCCGGCGACGTCCGGGGGAGCGGCGAACAGCTCCTCGACGGGCGAACGCACTCCGGGGTCAGGACTCGTCGGGCTTCGGCAGCTCGCGGGCCAGTACCTTGCCGGTGGGGTTGCGGGGCAGCTCGTCGAGGAACACGACGTCACGGGGCACGGAGAACCGGGACAACCGGTCCTTGACCAGCGCACGGACCCCGTCCGCGTCCAGCTTCGCGCCGTCCGCCAGCACCACGTAGGCGGCCAGCCGCTGGCCGAACTTCTCGTCGTCGACGCCGATGACGGCGGCCTCACGGACCTCGGACTGCTCGGCGAGCAGGTCCTCCACCGGCCCCGGGTAGACGTTCTCGCCACCCGAGACGATCATCGAGTCGCCGCGCCCGCTGAGGAACAGCCGACCGTTCTCGTCGAGCCTGCCGAGGTCGCCGGTCGTCATCAGACCTTCGTGCATCTCGACCTCGGCGCCCTCACGCGTGTAGCCCTCGAACATCATGCCGTTGCCGACGAAGACCCGGCCGACCTCGCCCTCGGGCACCGGGTTGCCGTCGTCGTCCAGGATCTCCAGCTTGGTGCCCCACGGCGCCTTGCCCGCCGTGCGCGGGTCGGCTCGCAGGTCGGTCGGGTCGGCGATGCTGACCCAGGACACCTCGGTGGACCCGTACAGGTTGTAGAGCACGTCGCCGAACTGGTCCATGAACTCGGTGGCCAGGTTGCCCGGCAGCGCGGACCCGCTGGCGGCGACGACCCGCAGGCGCACGTCGTAGCGCTCGATCTCCGCCTTCGGCAGCTCCAGGATCCGCGACAGCATCACCGGAACGGCGATGACCGTCCCGCAGCGGTGTTCCGCGATCGAGCGCAGCGCGTCGGCGGGGTCGAACTTGCGGCGCAGCACGGCGGGCGCGCCGAGCATCATCGCCAGCTGCATGGCCGCGAAGCCCCAGGTGTGGAACAGCGGCGGGGCCACGAACATCGGCTCGCCCGCCTGGAACGGGATGCGCGACAGGATCGCGCCGGCGGGTGCCCAGCTCTTCGGGCTGGGCCGGGTCGCGCCCTTCGGGGTGCCGGTGGTGCCCGAGGTGAGGACGATCAGCTTGCCCTGCGGCGGGCGCAGCGGAAGCACGGCGTCCCCGCCGTGGGTGATCAGCTCGTCGAGGCTGTCACGGGTGGGCTTCTCGGTCCACGCGGTGATCAACCGGCAGGTCGAGGGCAGCTTGTCGAGGCTGTCGCTGAACTCCTCGTCCGCGACCAGCACGGTGGAGCCCTGCTCGCGCAGCACCTCACCGATGGTGCTCGCGGACAGCGACGTGTTGAGCAGCGCGACGTCGGCACCCAGCCGCGCCGCGGCGACCGCGACCTCGACCGGGCCACGGTGGTTGCGGCACAGCACCGCGATCGAGGTGTCCTCGTCGACGCCCCGGTCGGCGAGCGCGCGGGCCAGCCGCTCGCTGCGCTCGTTCACCTCGGCGAACGTGAGCACGCCCCGGTCGTCGATCAGCGCCGGCCGGTCGGGGTGCCGCGAGGCGCCCGCCGCGTAACCGGTCGCCATGCTGATGCCCCAGCGCAGGTAGCCCTCGGCGATGCCGAGCGCCCGGTCCGGCCGCATCGGGGCCACGACGCCCGCCTTGGCGAGCAGCCCCAGCCCCCAGGTCAGCTCTACTGCCTGCTGTACCGCGTTGCCGATGTCGCCCGGCGTGATCATGCCCTTCACGAACACGAGCATGCCGGACTCACCGGCCTGTGGCTACCGGGAGGTAACAGCGTCCTCCGCATCGTCCATGTCGTGCTGGTAGGTCTCGCTCAGCGCCAGCGTGCAGCCGACCGCGATCACCGAGACCAGGATGATGTACAGCGAGATCGGCACGTTGCTGCCGAACTCGGTGAACAGCCAGGACGCGATCACCGACGACACCGCGCCGCCGAACAACGCGCCCAGCTGGTAGCCCATCGAGGCGCCGCTGTAGCGCAGCCGGGCGGTGAACATCTCGGCGAAGAACGCGGCGATCGGCCCGTACATCATGCTGAGCGTCAGCTGGCCGCCGAGCAGGCCGAGCGTGAGCCCCCAGCCGGTGCCGGTGTCGATGAACCAGAACAGCGGGAACGCCCAGAGCCCGGTGCCGACCGCGCCTGCCAGGTACATCGTGCGGCGGCCGACGCGATCCGACATCGCGGCGAAACCGGCCAGCGCCGGGATCTGGATCAGCGACACGATCGCGATGACCATCAGCACCGTGGTCTTGGGCATGTGCAGGATGCGGACGGCGTAGTCCTGGCTGAACGTGATGTAGATGTAGAACGTCGTGTTGACCACGGTGAACGCGCCACCGGCCAGCAGGATGCGGCTCCACGAGGTGCGCAGGACCTCGATGACCGGCGACTTGCTGACGATTCCCTCGGCCTTGCGCTGCGCGGCGAGCTTCTGCAGATGCAGGAACGCGGGTGTCTCCTCGAGCTTGTTGTGCGCGTACACGGCGACCGCGACCAGTACGACGCTGGCGACGAACGGAATGCGCCAGCCGTAGCTCTGGAACGCCTCCGCACTCATCCCGAGGCTGAGGAAGAAGTAGGCGACCGTACCCATCAGCACGCCGATGGGTACACCGATCTGCGGCACGCTGCCGTACAGACCACGCTTGCCAGGCGGCGCGAACTCGGTTGCCAGCAGCACGGCGCCGCCCCATTGCCCACCAACCGCGAGGCCCTGGACGAAGCGCAGCACGGTGAGCAGGATCGGCGCGGCGACACCGATCGCGGCGTAGGTCGGCATGAGTCCGATCAGCACGCTGCCCGCCGCCATGGTGAGCAGAGCGGCCAGGAACGCCTTCTTCCGGCCGACCCGGTCGCCGAAGTGTCCCCAGATGACGCCGCCGACCGGACGTGCCACGAAGCCGACGCCGAACGTGGCGAAGGACAGCAGCACACCCACGGCAGGGTCGGCGTTCGGGAAGAATAGCTTCGGGAACACCAACGCGGCGGCGGTGCCGTACAGGAAGAAGTCGAACCACTCGACGCTCGCGCCGACGAGGCTGAGTGTGGCGACCTTGCGGATCGACCGTTCGTCCAACTGGGGTTCGCTACTGCTCACTCGCGCCTCCGTAAGCAATGCTGTGATGTGACTCAGCAATGTAGCGGACATCACACGCATTCGTACACTCATCTGAGTGATCAGTGCAGCTCAGGGCATCGCGTGCTCATCCACCGCGAACACGAAGTGGCTGTACGTACCCTGCACCTGGTCCACCGTGACGGTGACACCCAGGTTCTGGCCGCCGTCGGTGAGCGTGCACCGGACGTGCGCGCCCAGCTTCACCGGCAAGTTCTCCGGGCAGCTGACCCGCTCCGGCGCTCGGCCGATCTTGGCGGCCAGCTGCGCGGAGATCTGCTGGGCCACGATGTCCTTGTCCACCGACGGGCCGGTATCGGCCCAGACCCTGACGGAGCAGGCACCGGTGCTCAGTATCAACCCGACGGCCAGCCCGGTCGCCACCAGCGTGCGCATGATTCCCATGTCGTCCTCCTCGAGGGTGTGTCTCTCGAACAGGACGACCGCGCCCGCGGCGAATCGGTTGGGTGCGAGTGCTGAGGATGAGATCGTGGCCCCGGCGAAGCGGCCACAGCTCACCCAGTCCGAGGGTCTCTCGGGCCACTGTGCACACGTTCGTGCTGTGTCGCACATGTCCGGACATGTGCGACACAGCACGAACGTGCGCACACTGGAGCGTGGGGACTTCGCACGCGTCCCCAGCTCTGTGCGCCCCGGATGCGGCGGCTACCAGTGGATGCCGGGCAGGACCCTTGCCATGGCTCGCGCGCCCCGGGACAGGGTGCTCATCTCGGTGCTGGCGCTCGCGTCGTCGCCCCGCGCCGCCGCCGAGTCGGGGAACACCCGGAACGCGACGTGCAGCAGGGCGTCGGTCAGGCGGGGCGCCACGGTGTAGGCGAGTGAGCCGGCCGTGCCGAGCGGAGTGCCGATGTGCTTGGGACGGCGGTGCAACGCGTCCATCACCATGTCGGCCGCCTCCTCCGGCGACTTCGTCGGGAAGGCGCGGTAGATGTTCGTCGGCGCGATCATGGCGGTGCGCACCAGCGGCATGTGAATCGTGGTGAAGGTGATCCCGTCGCCGTAGGTCTCGCTCGCCACCACCCTGGCGAACGCGTCCAGCGCCGCCTTCGAACCGAGGTACGCGGAGAACCGGGGCGGGTTCGTCTGCACCCCGATCGAGGAGATGTTGACGATGTGCCCGAAGCGCCGCCGCGACATCTGCGGCAGCAGCGCCAGGGTCAGCCGCACCGCGCCGAAGTAGTTGATCGCCATGGTGCGCTCGTAGTCGTGGAACCGGTCGTAGCTCAGCCGGACCGAGCGGCGGATCGACCGGCCCGCGTTGTTGACCAGCATGTCGACCTGGCCGTGGTCGGCCATCGCGTCGCCGACGAGCTTGTCGACCGAGTCGGCGTCGGTGATGTCGCACGAGTAGACACTCGCCCGGCCGCCCGCCTCCTCGATCTCGGCGCGGACCTTCTCCAGTTCCTCGCCGCGCCGGGCGACGAGCAGCGGGATGCCGCCCTCGGCCGCGACCCGCAGCGCGGTCTCCCTGCCGATCCCGGAGGACGCGCCGGTGATCATCACGGTGCGGCCGTCGAGTTGCCCCTTCGGACCGTGGCGGCGCGCGCGGTTGGGGTCGAGATGGTCGCGCCAGTAGTGGTAGAGCTCCGGGGCGTAGTCGGCGAACTCCGGGCAGCTGATGCCGGTGCCGGCCAGCGCCGCTCTGGTCTGCGAGTCGTCGAACACCGTGCGGAAGCCCATGTGCGGCAGAACCTCGGGCGGGATGCCGATCTCGGTCAGTACCGCGTCGCGCAGCTCCAGTACCTCGGGCACCTTGCCGATGACGTCACCGAACAGACCGGCCAGTGCGCGTGCCGGCGCCGCGACCGCGTCCGGGATGGCCTGCGTCAGCCGAGGCGCGCCGGCCGACGCGGCGAGCGCGTTGTACACCCCGACCAGCGGCTGTGGGTGCGGCGAGACCAGGTGGAACGCACGGCCGTCGAGCCCGTCGCGGTGCATCAGCTCGGCCATCGCGTCGGCCACGTAGTCGACCGGGACGATCGTCGTCGCACCGAGGTCGGGCACCGGGATCGGCACCGACCGGACCAGCGGCGCCGCGGGTCCGACCGCTTTCGCCATCGCCTCGATCGAGGGCAGCAGGTAGTACGGGCCGTCGACCTTGTCCATCTCGCCGGTGCGTGAGTCGCCGACCACGATCGCCGGTCGGTAGACCCGCCACGGCACGGCCGTCTGCGCGCGCACCTGCGCCTCTGCGGCGAACTTCGTCGAGTGGTACGGCGAGCCGAGGTGCTGGTCGACGTCGAAGTCCGACTCGGTGAACCGGCCCCGGTAGTCACCGGCCACCGCGACCGAGGACACGTGGTGCAGCACTCCCGCGCCGATGCGTTCCGCGAGCTCGATGACCCGCCGGGTGCCGTCGACGTTCGCCGCCCGGTTGGCGGCGTCGCTCGCGGTCATGTCGTAGACCGCCGCCAGGTGTACGACGTGGTCGACCCCGGCCAGCGCCTCGAGGTCAGAGTCGGACAACCCGAGACCGTCGACCGTGAGATCGCCCTTGAGCGCGTGGAGCCGCTCGTGACCGGGCAGGTCGGAGGTGCGGGCACTCAGCCGTCCGGGAGTACGGACCAGGCAGGTGATCTCCGCGTCGGCTCGGGTCAGCAGGCGGGCAAGCAGGTGCCGGCCGAGGAACCCGGTACCGCCGGTGACCAGGTAGCGCATGGTCTTCACTCCGTTACGGTGTTATGGCTGCGAACGAGGCACCCAGTGTGCCATGAAGATCGCAACGCTCACCCCATCGAGGTGCGCGAGGCGGTGTGGCTATTCCCGTGCGGACTCTCAAGAACCTGACGCTACGCTCCGCCCGTGTTACACAGGTTTTGCACAGTGTCGGCGCTCGCGCTGGCACTCGCACTCGGTGGTTGCGCGACGGCCGAGCACCAGCTCCCGCCCCCCACCTCGGCTCCCGCTCCACCACCGCCGGCCACCAGCACGCCCGCCGGTGCGCCCGTCGACGTCCATTCCCCGCCGCTGCCCGGCATGCCGCCGGTGAGCGACCCGCACAACGTGTACTCCGACGCCGGCGCGAACATGCTCAACGACGTGACCAAGGCCGCGAAGCCGTTGGTCTACGTGCCGCACACGAAGTCGGGCGACGTGTGGGTGATCGACCCGGTGACGTTCGCGGTGGTCGGCAAGTACCCGGCCGGTATCGAGGTGCAGCACGTCGTGCCCTCGCACGACATGCGCATGCTGTACGCGACCGACGACCTCGGCAACACCGTCACCCCGTTCGACCCGAACACCGGCAAACCGGACAAGCGCATCCCGGTGATCGACCCGTACAACATGTACTACACACCGGACGGCTCGGCCGCGATCGTCGTCGCCGAAGCCCGCAAGCGGCTGATCTGGTACAACCCGAAGACCTGGAAGCAGGAATCGGAGACGCTCACCCCGAACTGCGCGGGCATCGACCACGCCGACTACACGCCCAACGGCCGCATCGGCGTCTTCACCTGCGAGTTCGACGGTCGCGTCGCGGTCGTCGACCTGCAGACCCGCACGCTGCTGCGGACAATCGACATGCCGAAACGCAACCGCCACATGGGCCCGCAGGACATCAAGCTGGCCCCGGACGGCTCGGTGTTCTACATCGCCGACTCCGACCAGAACGGGCTGTGGGTGCTCGACGGCGCGGCGACCAAGGTCATCAAGGAGATCCCGACGGGGCCGGGCGCCCACGGGCTGTACCTGGACCGTGAGGCCAAACGGCTGTTCGTGACCAACCGGCACGAGGGCACGGTCAGCGTCCTCGACGCCTACACCGGCGCCCCGATGACCAAGTGGAAGATCCCGGGCCACGCCAGCCCGGACATGGGCGGGCTGAGTGCCGACGGCAAGCAGCTGTGGCTGTCCGGTCGTTACAACGACGCCGTCTACGTGCTGTCCACCGACGACGGTCACCTGATCAAACAGATTCCGGTGGGCAAGGGCCCGCACGGCCTGTGCGTCTGGCCGCAGACCGGCCGCTACTCGCTCGGCCACACCGGGATCACGCGGTAGCCGTCAGCGGGTTCGGGGGCGCCCCGCGCGGGTGGCGAACACCCAGCCGCGCAGCAACGAGAAGCGCGCCATGGTGGACATGGTGTTCGCGGCCAGCAGGATCACCAGCTCGGAGCTCTGGCTGGCATCCGGCGCGACGATGTCCAGCAGTCCGAGCGCACAGCTGGTGAGCCCGAGGCTGAGCACGAACACCAGCAGCCCCTGCAGGTGATGCCGGCCCAGGTCACGGCGGTTGTGGATGCCGAACGTGAAGTACCGGTTCGCCGCGACGTTGAGCACCGAGCTCAGCGCGGACGCCACGAGGTTCGCGCTCAACGGGCCGAGCATGTCGCGCAGCAGCAGGTACATGCCGAGCTGCAGTGCCGTGCTGAGCATGCCGATGACGGCATAGCTGCCCAGCTGCTCGAGCAGACGTCGGTTCACCGGGCGCCGGACCGGACGAGGCGCGGTCAGCGGCCGGGACAGCGGCACGGGCAGGGGCAGTGGCGTGGACATGGCTCCACTATGCGCGGGCCGACTGTCGGATCGGTAAGCCGAAGCTGTGAGGCTGCTGTGGAGTCAGGGAAAGTTGGGACTGGCTCAGCGGGCTCGCCAATATCCGGTTGCGTAGATCATCCTGCGGGGTAGCGAATGGTTGTCCAACAGGTGCGCGCGGATGTCCCGCACCGCGGCGGCCTCGGCGGACAACCAGGCCTGACAGTTCGGGGGCAGTTGCGCGGACGTCAGCGCCTCGGTCAGGCGCGAGCCGGCGGGCGCGTCACCCCGGTGCAGCCAGTGGACGGTGGTGGACGCGGTGACCGGCAGCGGCTGTTCCTCGTCGGCGTCCGCGACCTCGATCCACACCTCGACGGGGCCGGTGAACTCGGCGAGGGCGTCCAGCACGGTGGTGATCGCCGGTAGCGCGGACTCGTCGCCGATCACCAGGTGCGCCTCGGCCGCCGGGTCCGGCTGGTAGCGCCCGCCCGGCTCGGAGATGCCGACCCAGTCGCCCGGCTCGGCGCGGGCGGCCCACGTCGCGGCGGGGCCCTGCGCGGTGTGCAGCACGAAGTCGACGTCCAGCTCGCCGGCGGCGGCGTCGAACCGGCGGACGGTGTAGCTGCGGATCACCGGGCGCGGCTCGCCGGGTGGCCACACCGGGCCGCCGGAGGACGTCCTCGGCATCGCCGGCCGGTCCTGCCCCTCCACCGGGAAGAACAGCTTGATGCGCTGGTCGGGTCCGAAGGCCGGGTAGCCGGACAGCTCGGCGCCGCCGAGGGTGATGCGCGCCATCTTGGGGGTGATCCGCTCGGTGCGCAGAACCCGCAGCGTGCGGTGCGTGGTCGATCCGGTGCCAGCCATCCCGTTATTGTTGCGCGCCCCGCTCGCGCCACTTACCGCCCATGCCGGTCCAGATCATGTCCATCAGGTACTCGGTGGCGTCGGCCGCGCTCACGTCGCCGCGCCGGTTGCGCCACAGGGCGAGCCGCTCACTCGCGCCCACGATGATGTGCGCGTAGCTCTCCAGCCTGCGCGGATCGGCGTCCGGTGCCTGCAGCCGGATCATGCCGACGATCAGGTCGATGTGCTGGTTGCGGATCGAGTCGACCGCCTCGCCCGCCGTGCCTACCGGGTTCATCGCGCCCTCGTAGAGCAGCGTCCAGGCATACGCCCGTGCGTCGAGGAAGTCGAAGAACGCGCGGAACCCCCGACGGACCATGTCCTCCGGCTCGGACGCGCCCGCGACCGCCTTGGTCGTCTCGGTCAGCAGTTCCTGGCGGGTCCGGGCGACACTGGCGAGTAGCAGCCCCTCCTTGGAGCCGAAGTGGTCGTAGAGCACCGGCTTGGTGACCCCGACCCGTTCCGCGACGGCGTCCATCGAGGCCGCCTGGTAGCCGCGCTCGGTGAACACCGCCGTCGCCGCGTCCAGGATCTGCCGCTCCCGCTCCGTGCGCCCGACCCGGCGCCGCGTCGGCTTCTTGACGTCCACTCACACAGCCTATCGGAGATTAGTTACTCTGAGTAACTTACTGAAGGTAGGTTCGACTCGGCGTCGCCTGGATGCCGGAGCGCCGCCTCGAACGGCGGGTGCGCCGAGCTGGGTCAGATCGGGTGCAGGTGGTAGCGGAACGCAGTCGAACGATGCTCCATTCGGATGCTGATGCACACGTAAACAAGATTGAGACTTGCTTTTCCTTGTCGCGCTGTCGAATTCGTCAGTAGCGTGGTGATGACCGTGGAACGGCTCGCGAGAAGCATGGATCGGTGCAATGATCCGCGAGCCACCCGGCCTCCTCCGCGTTATTCGGTAGCAGTCGGTGAGGTCTGGGCTGATTTAGGGGAATCGTGACTATTCGTAG
Source organism: Actinospineispora spinosispora DSM 44797 (assembly GCF_000429025.1). GTDB lineage: Bacteria > Actinomycetota > Actinomycetes > Mycobacteriales > Pseudonocardiaceae > Pseudonocardia > Pseudonocardia spinosispora. The sequence goes on along the minus strand of NZ_KE386835.1, from coordinate 75,066 downwards.
CCTTTATAGGGTGCTGTCCATCGCGAGGCGTAACAGGCGCACTGTGATCATGGTTGATGTGAAAATTAGATCGCCTCGGGATGGTGAACTGATTGCCGATGGTCAACTCGAACCGTATGTAAAGTCCCTGGTAGATGCCGGAGTCGACGCACTGTCGATGCCGACCGATTACACTCATTTCGGTGGCAGTGTGGAATTGGCGCGCCGGGTGCGCGCCTTGTCCCCGGTCCCGTTGATGCGCAAGGAGTTCTTCACCTCGGTCGACCAGATGGACGAGTCGCTCGACGCGGGGTTCGACGCCGTCCAGCTGTCGCTCGGCACGATTCCCGATCCGATCCTGTTCGACACCATGCGTGCGCGGGCCGAGGAGATCGGCCTGGAGGTGGTCGTCGGAGTGCATGGTCCCGAGCAGCTGACCAGGGCGATCGACATCGGGGCCCGGGCGATCGGGCTGAACAACCGGGACATCACGGCGTTGGAGCTCGACCCCGGCACGGTCAGCGCCAGCGAGTCGCTGCTGCCCGTGGTCCCGGAGCACGTGCTCGTCATCTCGGAAAGTGGGATGCTGTCCGGCGTGGATGTGGCGAGAGCGTCGCAGGCGGGCGCGGACGCGGTGTTGATCGGAACGGCCATGGCGAAGAGCGACGATCCGGTGGGGCTGCTCGCCGAGCTGCGCCAGGAAGCCGAGCTGTGTCGGGGGTAGACCGGATCGGTGATCGGATGCGGCGGGCCGCTGCGGCGCGCGAGCGGCTCCTGATGCTCTATCTGACCGCGACGGACCCGCTGACCAGTGGACTCCCCGACCTGGTCCCCATGCTGGCCGAGGCGGGCATGGATGTACTCGAACTGGGCATCCCGACCCCGAACGCCGCGCCGAGGGGTGCGGAGATCGGCAGGTCGTTCGCCCGCTGTGGCCAGGTGGAGCTCGGCCGGGTCTGGCGAGAGCTGGCCGAGCTACGGCGACGATCACCGTCACTCCCGATTGTGTTGCTCATCTATCCGGAAACGATTGCCGATGTCGGCTGGCCGACTCTTCTCGACGAGTCCGTGAGGGCCGGAGTCGACGGGTTGGTGTTGACCGAACCGGATGAGGCGGGGATGGCGCTGGTCCACTCGGCCGGGCTGGACATGATTCCGGTGATTCGCCCGGGACTAGGTGATGAGGCGGCTCGTCGCTGTGAAGATCACGCGACGAATCTGACCTATCGCACACTCGGTTCGAAGACCGGTGAGGAGTTGGATGACACGGCGATCATGCGGCGGGTAGCGGACGTCGAGTCGACGGCGAGTAAGCCCTTTATTGCTGGATTCGGTATCCGCTACGAGAGTGAAGTTCGATTGCTTGCGCCGCATGTTGCGGGTGTGGTGATCGGTAGTGAATTCCTGCGCCTGATCGCAGAGGTTGATCAGGACAAACTTCTGATTCGAGCGGTCGAGCTGGTGCAGAGCTGGAAGGCGGCCACGGTTCTCGGGTCGTGATGCGGCGAGTTCCCGTGCGACCGGGCAGGATGGGCGCATGTCCACCCGGGACCCGGTCGTCGACCTGCGGCGCATCGCCTTCCTACTGGAACGGGCGCACTCGTCCACCTATCGGGTGCGCGCGTTCCGTACCGCCGCCAACATCCTGGCCGAACGCGACGACCTGGAGGCGCTCGCCCGAGGGCGTGGCCTGACCAAGGTGAAGGGTGTCGGCGATACGACCGCGCGTTGTGTGCTGCAGTCGCTGGCCGGTGAGGAGCCCGAGTACCTGCGCGAGCTGGAGGCGCGGGCCTCGGACTCCGAGGGCGGGGCGGGGGAGTCCGGAATTCCGGCGATTCCGAAGCTGACCGGATCGGGGGAGCGGCTGCGGGCGGCACTGCGCGGCGACTGCCATACGCATTCGGACTGGTCGGACGGCGGCTCGCCGATCGAGGAGATGGCGCTCACCGCGCGCGACCTCGGGCACGACTACCTGGTGCTCACCGACCATTCACCCAGGCTGACGGTGGCCAACGGCCTGTCCGTCGACCGTTTGCGCCGGCAGCTGGACGTGGTGGCCGAGCTGAACACCCGCTTGGCCCCGTTCCTCATCCTGACCGGCATCGAGGTCGACATCCTCGACGACGGCGCACTCGACCAGGATGCCGCGCTGCTGGACGAGCTGGACCTGGTGGTCGCGTCGGTGCACTCGAAGCTGCGCATGCCGGCGGCAGAGATGACCGAACGGATGCTGACGGCCGTGGCGAACCCCCGGGTGAACGTGCTGGGCCACTGCACCGGGCGGATGGTGACCGGCAGTCGTAAGCGCCCCGAGTCCACGTTCGACGCGGCCGCCGTCTTCGACGCGTGCGCGGAGTACGACGTGGCGGTGGAGATCAACTCGAGGCCCGAACGCCTGGACCCGCCGAGGCGCCTCCTGCGCCAGGCGGTGGCGGCGGGCTGCCGTTTCTCGGTCGACACCGATGCCCACGCCCCCGGCCAGCTGGACTGGCTGCCCTACGGCTGCGCACGGGCGGCGGACTGCGAGGTCCCCACCGGCCAAGTGATCAACACGCTCTCGGCGGCGGCTCTGACGACCTGGGCCCGCCCGCACTCCTGAGCTCAGTTCGTGGAGGCGGCCCGCAGAGTCCGGGCGTAGCCACAGAGCCGTTCCGGAAGCTGGTCGGACGTCAACGCCCCGGCTCGCAGCCACGAACAGAGCTCGTCGGCGTCCGAGGAGTCCCGGATGGGCCCCACCAACACGGCGGGCCCGGCAGGCTGGCGGGACGCGTGACAGGGCTGCACCAGCGCGACCCGCCCGTCCGACCGGGCGGCGGAGGGCCCGCAGGCCCGGCACAACGTGGCTCCCATGAGGCACCCGGTCAGCACCAGGACGCCATGCGAGCAGCTACGCGTGGTCTCGGACAACGCCGCCTCGACCGGGCCACGCTCGGCGTCCGGATGCCCGGTGCACCCTTCGGCACGACACAACACCACGGTGAAACCATCCATGGACAGCACTCAAACACAAACGATAGTCGTTTTCAATAGTGATATTCAAGAATGATTGGTCTCGATCGAGTACAGTCGACACCATGGCCAGGATCAAGGAGTTCGACCCCGACGAGGTGCTGGGTCGCGCGATGGAGCTGTTCTGGCGCCAGGGGTACGCGACGACCTCGATCACTGATCTCGTCGAGCACCTCGGGATCGCCAAGGCGAGCCTGTACGCGACGTTCGGCGGCAAGCACGACCTCTATCTCGCCGCGCTCGACCGGTACACCGGTCTCCCCGAGAAGAGTCCGGCCGAGCGTCTCGCTCAGCCCGGCCCGGTCCTGCCGGCGATCCAGTCGTTGCTCGACAGCTACGCCGCTCCGCCGCCGGCAGGCACTCCACCGGGCTGTATGGTCGTGAACGCGGCCGTGGAATGCCCGGTCGACGATGTCGCGGTGCGGCGGCGGCTCGACCTGAACTGGACGTCGGTCGAGGTGATGCTGACCTCGGCACTGCTGCGGGCCAGGGCTCAGGGCGAGATTCGGGCCGATGTCGACCCGGCCGCGTTCGCCAGATATCTCCTGGTCCTGATGCAGGGCATGCAGGTGGTCAGCAGCTCCGACCAGGGTGCGCAACGTGCCCGGGATGCCGCCCGGCACGCACTCGCGGCACTCAGCTAGAAGTTCCAGCCCGACCGATCAAGGGGACTACTGTGAGCAGTATCGAGACTGAACGTTCTAAAAAGGTGCGCATACCGCGTGCGGTGTACGTGCTGGGAGCGGCCATCTTCGTCCTCGGTACGACCGAGTTCGTGATCGCGGGACTCCTGCCCGAGGTCGCCGCCGACTTCGCCGTGTCCATCCCGAAGGCCGGACTGCTGATCTCGGCGTTCGCCATCGCCATGGTGGTCGGCGCGCCGCTGCTCACCGTGCTCACGCTCAGCTGGCCGCGCCGAGCCACGCTGCTCGGTGCGCTCGGGCTGTTCGCCGTCGGCCAGGTCGTCGGGGCCCTCGCCGGCGACTACGCGACACTCATGGTCGCCAGGATCGTGACGGCGTCGGCCACCGGCGGCTTCTGGGCCGTCGCCGGGGTCGTCGTGGTCGGCATGGTGGACCCGGCACACCGGGCGCGCGCCCTGTCGCTGCTCATGGGCGGGCTGACCGTGGCGAACGTGCTCGGCGTGCCGCTGGGCACCCTGGTCGGTCAGCAGCTCGGCTGGCGGGCGACGTTCTGGATCATCGGCGCGGCCGCCGTGGTCGCCGCGGTGGCGGTGCGCGCGGTGCTGCCGCCCGGGCGTCGCGACACCACCACGCCGGTCAGTGTCCGTGCCGAGCTGCGGACCTTCGACAACGGCAGGCTGTGGCTGAGCCTGGCCACGATCGCGGTCTTCGAGTCGGCGGTCATGGGCACGTTCAGCTACCTGGCCCCGGTGATCACCGACGTCGCGGGCATGGAAGCGCGCATGGTGCCGGTCGCGCTCACCCTGTACGGGGTGGGCAGTCTGCTGGGCATCCAGATCGGCGGCCGGCTGTCGGACCGGCACCCGTGGGCGACCACGTACACCGCGCTCGGCGCGATCGTCGTGGTGCTGGGTGTGATCACGGTGGCCGGGTCGGTGCCCGCCGTGCTGCTGGCCGCGTCACTCCTGCTGGGTGTCGTGGTGTTCTCCGCCGCGACGCCGCTCAACGCCAGGGTGTTCATGCTGGCCGGACCGGCGCCGACGTTGGCGGGCGCGGCCGGCACGTCGGCGTTCAACGTCGGCAACACACTCGGCCCGTGGCTGGGCGGCCTGGTGATCACCGCGGGCTGGGGGTTCCGCGCGCCCGCCTTCGTCGGCGCGCTACTGGCGGCCGCCGCGCTCGTGCTCGGGCTGGTGTCGAGGGCGCTGGACGCCCGCGTCGTCGCCGCCGAGCGGAAACCGCTGGTCAGCTGCCGTGAGTGAGTTGGGCTGCCCGGGCAGCCCAACTCACTCACGGGGTGTGCCGGTGGTCAGAGGTTGCGGCGGTAGGCGGCGAGCTGGGTGTGGGTCTCCTCGGCGGCGAACACCGAGGCGAACTCGCTCACGCTGAGCGCGGTGCCGGTGGCCAGGGTGGTGTTCTGCCAGATCTCGAACAGCCGCTTCTGTGACGCGGTCGCGGTGGCCGTGTGGCCGCCCACCCTGGCCACCCAACGCGAGACGGCCCCGTCGAGCGCATCGGGTTCGACGACCTCGTTGCACAGGCCCGAGGCCTCGAACCGGCGCAGCGGGTAGAGGTCGCCGGTCAGGATCATCTCCTTGGCGAAGCTCAGCCCGACGTGCTGGGCCAGCAGCGCCGCGTCCGCGACCGACGGGATGCCGACCTTGATCTCCGGAAGGCCGAACGAGGACCGGGTGCTGGCGACCCGGATGTCGCAGGCCAGCGCCAGCTCGAAACCGACACCGAGGCAGTAGCCGTCCACCGCGCAGATTGTGGCGACCGGTGCGGTCCGCACGGCCTGGAGCATGTCGCGCAGGCCGGAGATGAACGCGCGCGCGGTCTCGGTGGTCAGGCCGTCGAACGAGTCGACGTGCATGCCGGCAGTGAACGCCCGATCACCAGCGCCCCGGAAGACGACCGTGCGGACGTCTGGGTCCAGCTCCATCGCCGCACCCAGCGCTCGGATGTCCTCGGGCCGCAACGTGTTCAGCTTCGCCGGGCGGTCGAGCGTCACGTGAAGCGTCGTCCCGTCGCGGCGAAGCGCAACAGCCTGGGTTTCGGTCGAAGACATCCGGACTCCGTTTCGTTCGTCGTCGGTCGAACGGGTCGCCGCAAGGGGGTGTTTCGCGGTCGGATCGCCGCGTAGCGTGACTGTATTCACATTTGTCCCACTCTATTGAGCACGGCCCTACCGAGAGGACTGACATTGAAGTCGATCTTCTTTCATCTCATGCCGTACCGCGACCTGCCGGCGGACTTCGAGTCCCGCTACGAGAGCATCTGGGTCACCCCGCCGAACACCGAGCTGTGTGACCCGGTGAAGGTCGCCCAGTACTACGACTGGAACCTCGACGAGCTGGAGCTGGCCGACCGGCTCGGCTTCGACGGGGTCGGCGTCAACGAGCACCACCAGAACGGCTACGGCTTCATGGCCTCGCCCAACCTGATGGCGGCCTCGCTCGCGCGCCGCACACCGAACAACAGCGCGATCATGGTGCTGGGCAACACCCTGGCGTTGTACGCGCCGGCCACCCGGGTGGCCGAGGAGTTCGCCATGCTCGACGTGCTGTCCAAGGGACGGCTCGCGGCGGGCTTCCCGGTCGGCACCTCGATGGACGTCAACTTCTGCTACGGCGTCACCCCCACCGAGACCAGGCCGAGGTTCCGCGAGGCCGAAGAGCTGATCATCAAGGCGTGGACCGAGCAGGGTCCGTTCAGCTTCAACGGCAAGTACAACCAGCTGCGCTACGTCAACCCGTGGCCGCAGCCGTTGCAGAAGCCGCACCCGCCGGTGTGGCTGGCCGGCGGCGGGTCGGTGGAGACCTGGGACCTCGCGGCCAGACGCGACTACACCTACAGCTACCTGAGCTTCTTCGGCGCGAAGTTCGGCAAGAAGCTGATGGACGGCTTCTGGAGCCGGATGGACGAGCTGGGTGTGGAACGCAACCCGTTCCGGGCCGGGTTCGCCCAGCTGATCTGCGTCTCGGAGACCGACGAGCGCGCCGAGCAGGAGTACCTGGAGCACTGCTCGTACTTCTTCAACAAGTGTCTGCACATCCCGGCGTACTTCAACACCGCCCCCGGGTACCGCACCCGCAAGAGCAGCGAGTTCGCCATCCGGACCAACCAGCCGGGGGACCTCGCGGCGGTCGCCGCGCTGGAGAAGAACTGGAAGACCCTGGTCGACGAGGGCTTCATCATCGCCGGAAGCCCGGCAACGGTGGCCGACCGGCTGATCGAGCTGGCCAAGACGCTGAGGGTCGGCAACCTGCACGCGCTGCTGCAGGTCGGTTCGATGCCGCACGAGCTGACCAAGAAGAACATCACGCTGTTCGCCGAGGAGGTCATCCCGAGGATCCGGCACATCTGGGACGACGAGGGCTGGGAGCACAAGTGGTGGCCCCAGGGTGCGGCCGACCGGTCCGCAACGAAGGTCTGAGGGGAGAGCGTCATGACCACCACGGAGTCATTGCCCGCCCACGTCGCGGAACGCCTGGTCCCGGTGCTCGGCGGCAAGGTCCAGGCCAGGGTGCTGGTCGCCGGGACCGGTGATCCGCTGCTGTTCCTGCACGGCGCCGGCGGTCTGATGTGGGACCCGTTCCTCGAAGCACTCGCCGGTCAGCACACGGTGTACGCGGTCGAGCACCCCGGCGCGGGGGAGTCCGAGGCGCTGGAACACCTGCCCGGCATCTGGGAGCTCGTCCTGCTCTACGACGAGCTGCTCGACGGGCTGGAGCTGGAGACCGTGTCGGTCGTCGGGCACTCCTTCGGCGGCATGGTCGCCGCCGAGCTGGCGGCGAACAGTCCCCGGCGGGTGTCCGAACTCGTGCTGATCGCGCCGATCGGGCTGTGGCGGGACGACGCGCCGATCGCCGACCTCGCGGGCATCCCGCCGGAGTCGCTGCCCGGGCTGGTGCTGGCGGACCCGAACAGTCCGCTCGCCGAGTTGCTCACCCCACCGGCGGACGATCCTCAGGCGCTGTTCGAGGCGGCGGTCCGGATGGCCAGCGTGCTGCACTTCATCTGGCCGATCCCGGACAAGGGGCTGCGCAGACGCATCCACCGGGTGTCCGCGCGGACGCTGCTGGTCTGGGGCGAACGAGACGCGTTGGTCTCGCCGGTCTACGCCGAGGAATTCGCCAGCCTGCTCCGGCATTCGAACACGGTTCTCATTCCGGATGCCGGGCACCTGCCGCAGCTGGAGCAGCCGGACGCTGTTCGGGACGCGGTACTGGGCTTCCTGTCGCACAGTGTTTGATGCCTCTTTGCTGACAATTCCCTGATACCCGACGGCCTCGGTCGCGGGTGTGCTGGGCAGTGACGCCGACGTGGTGAGACCGCTCGCCACGTCGGCGTTGATCTGCGACGATGATGTTCGACGGGCGCGGGCTCGCGGCCTTCGGCCGGTGTCTGAGGCCGAGTTTCCTGAGGGTGGCGCATCCAGGCGGCGTGCTATTCGTTTGGCTCAGTGGATTTCTCACCGAAACTGAGTTCCTTCACAGGAAACGCCAGTATAAAGAATCTTCACAGGAAAGACCCAGCGCGTACCCAGGATCGGGCGTCAGTTTCTTTATCGAGCAGGTCTGACAGTTAGCTCTGAAGGAGCACACGCAATGCCTGAAGGTTTCATCAGCCGCCACGAGCTGGCCGCCGACATCCGGGGTGACGTCGTGCACGACGTCGCCGACGCCCTGCACGACGCCCACATCTGGATTCCGGGCGTCGACTACTTCGGGCCGGTCTGGGCCGACGGCGTCGGATGGGCCGCACCGCACGGCTGGGAGCCCCACCACGGTTGGATCGCGCCCTCGGGATGGAGCCACCCCACCTACTGGGACCACGACCACTACCGCAGCTGGGTCCACGACCACTACAGCAGCGACCACGACTGGCGCGGCTGGCACCACCACGACCACGGGTACAACGGTGGCCACGACCGCGATCACAACCGGGACCACGACCGCGATCACAACCGGGACCACGACCGCGGGCACGACCGGGACCACGATCACAACCGTGACCACGACCACGGACATGACCGGGGCTGGAACGACCACGGTCACGACGTGCGGGACGCGCGGCACGAGTTCCGCGACGGCCACCACGAGATGCACGAGGCCCGGCACGACTTCCGGGACGCCCGGCACGACATGCGCGACGCCCGGCAGGACTTCCGGGACGGCGCGCGCGCCGAGCACGACGCTCGGCGCGACTTCCGCGAAGCACGTGACGAGCAGCGCGAGGCGAACCAGGACCTGCGCAGCGCACGCCACGAGGTGAACCAGGCCCGTGAGGAGCTGCGCCACGCGGACAGCTCACACGACGTGCATGAGGCGAAGAGCCACCTGCGTGAGGCACAGCACGACATGCGCGACGCGCGGCACGAGCAGCGCGACGCGCGGGACGACTTCCGGCACGCGCGCGCCGAGCAGCACGAGGCCGACCGGGACTTCCGCGACGGACGTCACGAGATGCACCAGGCCCGCGACGAGTACCGCGACGGCGAACGCCACCTGCACGACGCCCGCGACGACTTCCGCGACGGCCGCCACGACCTGCGCGACGCCAGGGACGACCACGACGGTCGGGGTCATGACAGCTGGGGTCACGATGGCCGGGGCGGCGACAGCTGGGGTCATGACAACCGGGGTCACGACAACCGGGGCCACGATGGCCGAGGTGGTGACAACCGGGGTCATGACAACCGGGGTCACGATGGCCGGGGCGGTGACAACCGGGGCGGTGACAACCGGGGCCACGACGATCGCGACCTTCGCCATGAGAACCATGACCTCCAGCGGGCGGATCACAACCTGCAGCACGAGGTCCGCGATCTGCAGCACGCCAACAACGACCTGCGTCACGACAACCGGGCGCTGCAGCACCAGCTCGGATCGCAGAACTCCGGCCACAACGCCGGTCACGACATCGGGCACGGGACCCGGGGCCAGATTCAGCAGCACGACGGTCAGCGGATCGTCGACGCCGGCCACACCCAGCGCGGCGGCTTCGGTGACCAGCACGGCCAGTCCTTCGGCGGCCCACAGGGCGGCCCGATCGCGCCTGCCGCCGCGGGGTTCTCGCCCTCGCCGTCACTGGCGAACGGCCCGTCGCTGTCGAACGGTCCGTCGTTCTCCGGTGGCTCGTCCAGCGGTCCGTCCCTGTCCAACGGGCCGTCGGTCTCGAACGGTCCGTCGCTGTCCAACGCGGGTGCCTCGAGCCCGGCTGCCTCGAACGCCCCGGTCGCCAACGCGGCCAACGTCGCGGCATCGGCCGCGCCGGTCAACGCGACCCCGTTCGACACCCGGTCCGACTCGCACGCCGCGTCCCAGCCGCTGAGCCACAGCATCCAGGACGCGGCCACCCAGAACACGTCGCATCCGACCGACGCCGGGTCGCGGTCGTCCGGGTCGCACTCCTCGGGTAGCCAGTCGGGCCACGGCACGAGCTCGGGCCAGGACTCCGGGCAGACCGCGAGCCACGGCTCGGGTGGCTTCTTCGGTGGTCTGTTCGGCGGGTCCGGCAACGGCCAGCAGGACTCGCACTCCACGGGGCACAACCAGTCGAGCACCGGTGACAGCGACAGCTCCACCGGCACGGACCAGGACGGTACGACCGGTGGCGGCCTGACCAGCGGTCAGCACGGCACCGGCCTCCAGCACGGCACGGGCACCGGCGTGAACGACGGTCAGCAGGGCACCGGGACCACCGGCGGCCAGCACGGCACGACGAGCAGTGACCCGACCAGTGGCAACGGGACGACCAGCGGCAACGGGACGACCAGCGGTCAGCTGGGCGGTCACGGTTCGTTCGGCGGAGCACCGCAGGCCGACACCGGCACCCAGCCGACCGGGCCGGGCACCGGGAGCCAGCCGGGCACCACAACGGCACCGGGCACCACGACCGCACCGGGGAGCGGGCACAGCACGTCCGGGCAGCTCTCCCACTCGGGCGCGCCGCAGGCAGACACCGGTTCGACCGGTGGACTGTCCGGACACAGCCCGCAGCCGGTCGGCGGTTCGGTCACTCCGCCCGCGCATGACACGCAGACCCACAGCACCCCGGCGTCCAGCGCACCGGCGGCACACACCGCGCCGGTCCCGCACACCACGCCGACCACCCACAGCACCGCTACGACGGGTGCGACGGGTTCGGCTTCGGGCCTGCACACCACACCGACGACGCACAGCACGGCTCCGACCGCGCTGCACGCCGCCGACCCGTCCAGCGCGACCACCGCGACGTCCGGGCACGGTCTGTCCAGTGGCCTGACCACGCAGGACACGACCCACGCCGCCACTCCGGCCGCGCACGACGCGACGCACCCCGCCACCGATCACGCGGCGACCCCGCACGGCTGAGGTGTCGCGTACCGGGTGCCGGCTGTAGGAGACAAGAGGAGGACCAAGCGGTGTCGGTGACGATGCAGCGACCCGAGCTGATGACCAGCGCCGAGCTGGTCGGCCTGCTCGACCAGGTGCGGCGGCTGGCCACCTCGGCGGGCCGTTCCGACCTGGTCGAGCGGTTGACCAAGGCACGGGCTCGGGTCGGTCGCCGACCGATGGGTGTGGCACTGGCCGGGTTACCCGGTCAGGGCGCCAGTGCACTCGTTCACGTCCTCGAACAAACACCGGCCGACCAGCTGCCGGGGGCGAGTTTCACGGACGCCCCCGGTGGCGCGGGACGCAACCAGGTCCGGCTGCCGGACCCGGCCGCGGCCGACGTCGTCCTGTTCGTCTCCGACGCCGACCACGAGTACGGCCCGGCGGAGCTGGACGCGCTGGCCTGGCTCCGTTCGCAGGGCAGCGCGGTGGTGGGCGTGCTCACCAAGATCGATCTCCACCCTCGGTGGAGCGAGGTCCAACGGGCGAACCGGCAGCGTCTGCAGGCCGCCAACCTCGACTCTCCGAGCATCCCGTTGCTGCCGGTGTCCTCGGCGCTCGCCGACGGCGGCCGGCAGCGGCACGACGAGCAGCTCACGGTCGCCTCCGGTGTGCCCCAGCTGCTGGAGTTCCTGGCAGACCGGGTCGGGACCCGGGTGGAGCCGGGGCTACGGGAGTCCGTGCTCGGCGAGGTCCGCGCCGTTGCCGATCAGCTCAGCTCGGTCTGGAACGGCGAGCTCGAGTCGCTCCGGTCGAGCGGCGGGTCGGCGCAGGAACGTCAGCAGCGGGCGATCGCCGCGCTCGAACGGTGCCAGCAGCTGTCCGCGAGCTGGCAGCTCGCGCTCGGTGACGGTGCCACCGAGTACATGGCGCAGGTCGACTTCGACCTCCGGGACCGCCTCCGTGACGTGATGGAGGAAGCCGAAACGGAGATCACCAAGGCGAACCCGATCGGCGACTGGCAGCGGTTCGACGCTGCCGTGCGCCGCAAGGTCGCGGAGAACGTGCGCGGCAACGTCGACTGGGCCACCGACCGGTCCCGATGGCTCGCCGGGCAGGTGGCCGCGAGGCTCGCCGGGAACGACGACGGCGCCGGCGTGGCGTTGCCCGAGGTGTGGGTGGCCTACCCCGACGACGCGCTGCGGCGGGTCAAGCCGATGGAGAAGCCGGACAACGCGGGCATGTTCGCCAGGGTGATCAACAGCGTGCGGGGCTCGTACGGCGGCATCCTGATGGTCGGTGTGCTGACCAGCCTCGCCGGACAGCAGCTGATCAGCATCTGGTCGGTCACGGCGGGTGTGCTGCTGGGGTTGTTCACCTTCTGGGAGGACCACAAGAACGGCAAGGAACGCAGCAAGGCGGAGGCGAAGATGGCCGTCGCCAAGCTGATGGACAGCGTCAACTTCCGCGTCGGCGACGAGCTGCGGGCCGGGATGCGCGCTGTGCACCGGACGCTGCGCGACCACTTCACCGAGATCAACGACCAGCGGCTGCGCGCCGCATCCGACGCCGTGCGGGCCGCCATGGACACCTCCCAGATGGACAACGGCCAGATCACCGCGCGACTGTCCGAACTGCAGAACTACCTGGTGGAGCTGCGCCAGCTCCGCTCACAGGCAACAGCGCAACGCCCCTGACCTTGTGAGTGATGAGGCCGTCTGCCCCTTCGGGGTAGACGGCCTCAGCACTCACAAGGCCTTCGGGGGCCGCGGCTTTGGTCTTCGGGCTGCTGGCTGCGGCGGTTTGGTCTGCGGGCTGCGCCCGGGGGCTTTTACTGAGGGGGCTGCCGCCCCGAGCCGCACCGCAGGGCCCTGGGGGCCCTGTGGTGCGGCTCGGGTTGCCAATGAAGTCCCTTCCGGCCGCGTTGTGTGGGTGGTCGGGGTGGGTCTGATCGCAGTGTTCTGGCTGTGACCGTTTGCCGCTGGTGGGGGTTTGCTGGCTGGTTGACCTGCTGATTTCCTGTTTTGTCGGTGTTCGAACGTATGATCGATGGCATGCAGGGTGCGGTGTCGGTCGGTTCCTGGCTCGCGGGTATGCCCGCTGGGCCAGTCCTTGGTGCTGTCCTGTCCGCCCTGGACATGAACGCCGTGTCGGATGACTTCGTGGTCGATGTGTTGCAGGCGTGTGCGCGTCAGCGTGCGCATGTCGAAGGGCTGTACACCGCGGCGGTCGCCACGGTGGTGCAACGCGCCGCTGCTGTGGGGTCGGAGCAGTACGCGCCAGATGAAGTGCGGGCCGCGTTGACGTTGTCGCGGAACCGGGCGCGAACCGAATGCGACTTCGCCCAGATCCTGTGCCTGGAGTTGCCGGCGGTGCATGCGGCGATGGTGGCGGGGCTGATCGACCGGGATCGGGCGATGGTGTTCACCCACTATCTCGCGGGTCTGCCCGAAGAGCTTGTTGCCGCCGTGATCGCGCGGGTGTTGCCGATCGCGCCGGGGTTGACCACGGGGCAGTTGCGGGCCCGAATCCTGAAGCTGATTATCACGGTGGAGCCGGACCGGGCCGAAGACCAGTACGAGCAAGCCCTGGCTGATCGGATGGTGGTCGGCTACCTCGACTCGGCGGGCACCGCGACCATCACCGCCACCGGCCTGCCACCGGATGAAGCGGCGGCGGCGACCGAGCGGATCGCGAAACTGGCGCTGGCCGCGAAACGCGCGGGCCATCGCGGGCGGATCGACCAGCTACGCGCCGACATCTTCCTACGCCTGCTGGACGGGCGATTCCATCACCTGACGCGAGCTCAGATGATCGCCGCGCTGCTGGCCGAAACCTCGCCGCCGAATCCGGTCGACACAGAACCCGGCGTTGAGGAGCCGGCAGAGGCTGTTGCTGAGGTGGTGGGGCGTGTGTCGGGGATCGAGGTGCGGGCCCGGCTCGACACCCTCGCCGGACTCAACAACCTCCCCGGTGAACTCCCGGGCTGGGGCTCGATTCTCGGGTCGGTCGCTCGACGCGCTGCTGGGCGCCAGCACAGCGGTCAGTGGCGGTGGGTGGTCACCGACACCGATGGCTACCTCATGGCCGAGGGCATCACCCGGCGCCGACCCACCACCAGCCCACCCGGCTACCGCGCCGAGGGCGGGATCGTCGAGTTGGCGATCCCCGCTACCGCGCTCGCCCGGCTGACCAAAGACCCGCCCCGAGCCTGGGCCACGGTGATCACCGACATCGCCACCCAATACCAGCGGGCCCGCGAGCGGAATCCCGCCGGGAAACTCGACTCTCAGCCGGGGCGGCGACATCCGACCAGCGCACTACGGCGATACACCCAAATCCGGGACCGCACCTGCACAGCACCAGGCTGCCGACGATCAGCGGTGCAGTCCGAACTCGACCACACCTACGACGTCCAACACGGCGGACCCACCACCACAACCAACCTGGCACCCGCCTGCGCACACGACCACGGGCTCAAACACCGAGGAGGCTGGAAGGTCACCCAGCCCAAAGCGGGCCACTTCCGCTGGAAAAGCCCACTCGGCCGCGTCTATCCGACCAGGGGCGATCCCATCACCGACCCTGATCCGCCCCCGTTCTAGGACCGTTCGACCAGGGCCAGCGCACGGGCCGGGCTGCCGGAGCCGCCGACGATCGGCAGCGGGGTCGTGATGACCAGCGCGCCGGTCGGCGGCAGCTGCGCCAGGTTCTGCAGCTGGGTCAGGCCGTACTTGTTCGCCCCGAGCAACAGCTGGTGGCAGGGAAACGCCGGGTCGAAGGTGTGCGCCGCGCCCGCGTCGGTCCCGACGGTCTCCACGCCGAGGCCGATGATCGGCGCTTCGGTGGCGAGCCAGCGGGCGCAGTCGACCGAGAAGCCGGGGGTGTGCGGGCCGTTCTCGTCGGCGTTGAGGAACGTGTCCTGGTCGCTCGAACGTGCGTCCCACCCGGTTCGGCAGAGCAGCCAGCCGCCCTCGGGCAGCGGGCCGTGCTCGGCCTCCCAGGCCTTGATGTGGTCGACCTCGACCAGGAAGTCCGGGTCGGCCGCCGCCTCAGTGGAGAAGTCGAGGACCGCGGCCGGCGCGATGAGCTGGGTGAGCGGCACCTGGGACACGTCCCTGCCGTCGCGCCCTGTGATCCAGTGCACGGGAGCGTCCAGGTGTGTGCCGGTGTGCTCGCCGGTGTGGATGTTGTTCCAGTACCAGTTGGGTCCTCGGTCGTCGTAGCGGCTGATCTCTTCGAGCTGGAAGCCGATCGTGTTGGCGAACGGCTCCGGCAGCTGCAGGATCGGTGTGGTCGCCACGAGTGGCGCGGTGAGGTCGATGATCTCGATCGCGCCCTGGTTCAGTGCGGCGTGGAGATCGGCGAGCAGAGGCATTCGGGACTCCAGGGAAACGTGTCGAACTCAAGGTCGGCGGAGGAGGTGGCGGTGCGTGTGCAGCGCCTTCAGTAATGCCTCGACGTCGGTGTCGTCGTTGTAGCAGTGCGGCGAGATGCGGACGTTGCCGTCGCGGGAGCTGACGACGACGCCGTCGCGTTCCAGCGCCGCCACGTGTTCGTGTTCGTCCACGCTGGCGACCGCGAGCAGCGGACCCCGGGAGCTCTCCGGGGTCACGACGGTGCCGCCGAGCTCGGCGATCCCGCCGCGCAGCTGGCCGATGAGCCCTTGGACGTGGGCGTGTGTCTCGGCGACGCCGATCTCCAGCATCAGCTCGACCCCCGCCGCGGCCGCGTACAGGCTCGGCACCGAAGGTGTGCCCGACTCGAACCGTCGGGCGTCGGCGGCCGGGTCGTAGGAACGGATGTCCATGGCGAAGATGTCCCGGGCGCCGAACCAGCCGGTCGTGGTCGGGACCAGTCCGGCTGTCGTGTCGGCTCTGGCGACGAGGTAGCCGACCCCGGGGGAGCCGAGCAGATACTTGAGGCAGCCGCCGCCCACGAAGTCGGCGCCGAGCGCGGCGACGTCCAGCGGGATCGCCCCGGCTCCCTGATAGGCGTCGACCAGCACCAACGCGCCCCGGGAGTGGGCGAGCTCGATGATCGGGGCGAGGTCCAGCACCGAACCGTTGCGGTAGCAGACCTGCGTGATCGACACGATCAAGGTCGTGTCGTCGATCGCGTCGGCGAACCGGTCCAGCGGGATCGTGCTGTCCGGGTCCGCCTCGACGTGCACGACCCGAGCCCCACGCCGCTCCTGCGCGTGCCAGATCTGGCCGATCGTCGGGAACTCCAGGCTCGTGGTCACCACGGTGTTGCGGGTGCCGTCGAAGTCGAGAGCGCTGGCCAGCGCCGCGACCCCGGCGGACTCCGAAGTCGTGACCGCGACCTCGCCGGGTGTCACGCCGAACAGCCGGGCCAGCGCGCCCCGGACCTGGTCCAGGCGCTCCACCCAGTGCCCCCACAGCGACCCTTCGCGCTCCAGCCCTTCGAGGTAGTCCAGGTAGGCGGCGCGCACGGAGTCGGACAACGCGCCCTGTGAGCAGGAGTTGAGGTACACGATGTTGTCGAACACCGGAAACCGCGACCGGATGGCGTCTGCCAGCATGCTCGTCACTTACTCCTCGTCCCTGTTGTTCGGTGCTGGTCGGCCGTCGGGGTAGTACGCGGCGGCCGCCGAGCCCGCCGGCCGGAACACGCCGAGCAGCCACAGGTCGTCGGTCCCGGTGTTCTCCACGCTGTGCAGCAGCCCCGGCAGGATGTGGAAGGTCGATCCGACGGTCAGCTCGTGCCGACCGCCGTCCAGGTTCACGGCACCGGCGCCGCGGAGGATGACGCAGAACTCCTCGTACAGGTGGTAGTGCTCCGGCGCGCCGGAGGGCGGGATGTAGCCGACGAACTGGGTCGCTCCCGCGCTGCCCGTCGACGCGCTGAACAGGACCTCGAACTCGCGGTCCGACGTCGCCCGTTCCTTCTCCTGCGCGCCGAGGTGCCGGGTGAGTGACCACGGCCCCGGAGCGCGGTGCAGCGCGGTCGCACGAGGACCGGGCGGTGCCGGAACGCTGGTGTTCGCGAGCGACAGCTCGCGGTCAGCGGTGATGGTCCAGGACTTGCCGGCGGGTACGAGCGCCGCGGTCCCCGGGGCGAGCGCCTCGGAACGGTCCTCCACCTCGATCCGGCCACTACCGGACAGGACGTACAGCAGCTGGTCGCACCGGTCGTCGCGGCGGGGGAGCGAGCGGCCGGGCCGGCACCGCAGCACCCGCTGCGTCATGGCCTCCGCGAACGGTCCCGGTCCGAACAGCTCGAACTCGGTGACCGAGTCACCGTCCACACGCCTGGCCTGGACGTCGGCCTCGGTGCGGACCACGGGCGTCACGACTGCTCCAGCAGTGCCTCGACGGTGACCTCGGCGTTGAACAGGCGCGACACCGGGCAGTTCGCCTCGGCGCGCACGGCGAGCGCGTTGAACTGCTCGGCGTCCACTCCCGCGACGCGGCCCCGGACGCGCAGCCGGACGGTCGGGATGCGGAACCCGTCGTCGGTCTCGACCAGATGGACGGTCGCACTCGTCGCCAGTGACTGGGCCGGGGTGCCGTTGTTCTCGCACTCGTTGGCCAGCGACATCGCGAAGCAGCCCGCGTGGGCGGCTCCGAGCAGCTCCTCCGGGTTCGAGGCGGGCTGCTCGCCGATGCGGGTCTTGAGGCTGAACGGCAGCTCGACCACTCCGGCGCCCACGGTGATGCTGCCCTGACCGCTGCTCGCCGGTCCGCTCCAGCTGGCGGACGACGTCCGTCTGAGTGCGAGCACAGTTGACCTCCCGTGATGGTGGTTGTGGGGCGGGACGGGCTATTCCGGGACGCGGGTCCTGGCGGCCAGCTCCTCCTGGAGCGGGTCGTTGCTGGTGCCGCGACCGCCGCGCGCGGCGGTCAGGTAGTAGGCCAGCAACAGCACCACGAAGAACGGCACCCCGACCTTCCACGCCTCGGTCAGCCCCTCGATGAACGCGGTCGACACCAGGACCGCCGCCAGGAACAGAAAGGCGAGGCCGGTCGTGACCGGGGCGCCCCACAGGCGGGCCGGTGAGTCCGGCAGCCCGTGGCGGGCGCGCAACACCCGGAACCGGGCATGCGAGGCCAGGATCATCAGCCACACCACGAGCGCGCCGAACACCGACACACCGAACAGCACGAGGTAGGCGCTGTTGCCCTGGTCGGCGGACAACGCGGCAGCCACTGCCAGACCGACGGTGGAGAGCACCAGCGCGTTGCGGGGCGAGCCGGTCCCGCTGAGCCTGCCGACCGCGGCAGGCGCGTAACCGTGTCCGGCGAGACTGTGCAGCATGCGGGTCGTCAGGTAGAGGTTGGTGTTCGCGCTCGACAGCGCCGCGGTGAGGATCACGAAGTTCATCACCGACGCGCCGGCGGGCACCTGCGCCGCTTCGAGCACCCTGACGAACGGGCTCGCGTCGAGACTGCCGCCCTTCGCCGTCTGCGACCACGGCGCGATGGCCAGCACGACCGCGATGGCCAACGCGTAGAACAGGGCGAGCCGCAGCACCATCTGGCGCGCGGCGCGCGGAATGTCCCTGGTCGGGTTCTCACTCTCCGCCGCGGTGACCGACACGACCTCCGTGCCGACGAAGCTGAACACGACGAAGACCATCGCCAGGAAGATTCCGCCGACCCCCGTCGGGAAGAAGCCGCCGTCCGAGGTCAGGTTGTGCAGGCCGGTCGCGGGGGCGTCGGGCAGGCCGACGGTGATCAGCAGAACGCCGAGCAGGATGAACGCGACGATCGCCGACACCTTGATCATCGACAGCCAGTATTCGCATTCGCCGAAGAAACGCACGGTGGCCGCGTTCACCAGGATCAGCGCGAGCGAGAAAACGACGACGGCGAGCCACAGGGGGACCTGAGGCCACCAGTACCGCAGGTAGATACCGGCGGCGATCACCTCGCCACCGATGGCGATCACCTGGATCGTCCAGTAGGTCCAGCGAATGACGAATCCCGCCCAGTGGCCGAGGTAGGAGTGCGCGATCGTGCCGAACGCACCCGCGTTCGGGTGCACCGTGACCATCTCGGCGAGCGCCCATGCGATGACCAGCGCGACCGCCGCGACCACGACGAAGGCGATGATGGTGGCGGGCCCGGCCTGGGAGATCGCCAGCCCGGAGCCGAGGAACAGGCCGGTGCCGATCGCTCCGCCGAGCCCGATCATCGTCAGCTGTCGTCCGGTGAGCCGGCGGTGCAGCTCGTGGTTCGTTGCCACGTGTACGGCTCCCGTCAGCGGCGGACCTCTCGCGTGGACCTCGCTGTCCCCGCAGCCAGAAGATAGATCCAGTTTCAACCCAGGTCAACGAGTTTCAACGTCATTAACATCAACTTGAGGTCGCGTTCGGGTGGCGAGGAGACCGTCCATTGGGTCGGAAATGGGGGTGTCCCGTTGCGTGCCAGAATGGCGGAATGGTGGGCAATAGAATTCGCGGCCTGCGTACAGCGCGCGGTATGACGATTAGCGAACTAGCGAGGCATGCCGATGTGTCCACCGGTCTGATCAGCCAGGTCGAACGGGATCTGACGGACCCGAGCCTGGCTACCATCCGTAAAATTGCCCGTGCTCTCGACGTTCCATTATTCAGTTTGTTCGAGGAGATCGAGGGCGAAGAGCTCACCGTCGTGCGACGGAAGGAGCGTATGCAGGTTCAGTCGGCGACCGGTGGAATAACTTATTCTCGCGTCTCGGCCGGACGTGGCCGGCTGGAGGTTCTCGAGGGCACTCTCGCGCCGGGTAGCGCTTCCGCTCCCGAACCGTGGTCGCATCCCAGTGAGGAATGTGTCCTGGTCACCGAGGGCACGCTGATCGTCGAAGTGGCGGGCAGGGAAAGCTCGCTGGAGGCGGGCGACAGCTGCTACCTCGACTCACGGGTCCCACACCGCTACCGGACCGGAGAGCGCGCGGGGGCGACCTTCATCGTGTCGATCACCCCACCCAGCTACTGACCGTCCCCTTGCTTTCTGAGTTGAGTTCAGCTCAAATTGCGGGGTGACAATGGTGCGCGGTGAGAGCTCACGGCAACGGCTGCTGAGCGCCGCGATCGACGAGCTGGTGACGCACGGCGAGCTCGAGGTCGCCGCGGTCGCGCGCCGCGCGGGCCTCAGCGTCGGTCTGCCCTATCGCTACTTCGGCACCCGGTCCGGGCTGATCTCGGCGGTGCTCGCGGACTTCCACGACCGGCTGCACGCCGAGGTCATGGAGCTTCGATTCGAGGGAGCGCACTGGCTGGACCGCGAGCGCGCCCGCCTGGTCGCCTGGGTGAACTTCCTCTACGACGACCCGCTGACGCCGATCGCGCTGGGCCGGGGGACCGGCGACGGGGAGTCCGCCACGATCGCGCTGTCCCACCTGCACCGGGCGATCGCGATGGGCGCCCGCAACCTGGCGGCCGGCCAGCGCGACGGTGACCTTCCGGCCGACCGTGACCCCGGCCTGCTCGCGGCGGCCATCCTCGGCGGCATCCACACCACGGTCGTCTCGGCGATGACCAGCACCCCGAGGCCGGAGCGGTCGACGCTGATCGAGCAGCTCTTCATGTTCGTCGCCGGGGCCGTGGGCCGCCCCGGTTTCGTCCCGAGTGGAGGAAACGGATGACCGGGCAGCTCGACTCGAACCCCGAGGTCCACGAGGTGGAGGACCTGCTGACCGACCTGGCGCGCCGGAATCGCGCGGGGCAGAGCGCGGGCGCCGAGGTGCCGGCCGACCTCGTCGACGCCGATCTCGCCGCCGTGGAACGCGACGGCTACGTGGTCCTGCCCGGCCTGCTCGACGCCGAGGAGCTGACCTCGGTGCGTGCATCGCTGACCGAGCTGCTGGGTCCCACCGGCCGCAACAACTTCGAGGGCCACCAGACCCAGCGCGCCTACAGCCTGCTGGCGAAGACCAGGGCCACCGACCGGATGGTCGAGCACCCGAGGGTGCTGGCGCTGCTGGACCGGTTGCTCATGCCGAACTATCTGCTCTCCCAGCTGCAGGTGATCCGGATCCTGCCCGGCGAGGACGGCCAGCTCCTGCACGCCGACGACCTGTTCTACCCGATCCCGCGCCCTCGCCCCGCCCTGTCCGCGGCCACGATCTGGGCGATCGACCCGTTCACCGAGGACAACGGTGCCACGGTGGTTCTTCCCGGCAGCCACCGCTGGGGCCAGCGCAGACCGACCGCCGAGGACCCACGGCTGCCGGCGGTGATGCCCGCCGGTTCCTGCGTCTTCTTCCTGGGCACGCTGTGGCACGGCGGCGGCGCGAACACCTCGGACGCCCCGAGGATGGCGGTCACCGCGCAGTACTGCGAGCCGTGGCTGCGGACCCAGGAGGCCTTCACCCTGTCCGTGGACCGGAACACCGCGCGCGCCGTCTCGCCGGACATCCGCCGCATGATCGGCTACAACATCCACCCCCCGTTCGTCGGGGCGGTGAACGGAATGCATCCGTCCCGTCTGCTGGACCAGGAGCCCTAGCCCGCCATCCGGGGCAGCGGGAGCCGGGTGACCATACGGGCGGCCAGCTGACCGGCGAGGCGCCACTCGGCGGCCTGGGCATCGCGGGGCAGACACAGCGGCGGGGAGTCCTCGGGCAAGGTCGCGTGATGAACCGCGACGGTGCCGTCCCCGGACAGCCCGATCCCGACCTGCAGCCGAGACCGGCCGGCCGCGGCGAAGGCCAGCTGTGTCGCGTCCCCGGCGGCGTCCGTCACCGAGACGGGCACTCCCTGCTCCTCGGCCCCGGCGCACACCTCGCGCAGCAGCGCCGAGGGCGCCCCCGCGTCGAGGACCAGGATCGTCGGCGGCCTCATCGACGCGTCCACGCATCCACCAGCCCGGAGGCGACGGCGTTGCGCGGCCCCTCACGGCCGTGCACGTTCCCGGTGCCGCACACGATCCCGTACCCCGCCAGTGCGTCGGCGATGAGATCGGGGATCTCGAAGTCCAGGGCAGACCCGCCCAGCAGCACGACGAAGTCGAGTGCGCGCAGGTTCCCGCCGGGTGCCACCTGGCGCAGCGCGCGGACCGCGTTCACCACGAACACCCGGCGCTTCGCCTCTCGGCGGACCTTGCGGACGTGGTGCACCCCGTGCCGGGTGTCGACCGGTACCGGCCCGTCCGGCGTCAGCGCGACGACCCGGGCGAACACGTCCGGCGGCAGCGCCTCGCTGAAGAACTGCACCGTGTCGTCCTCGTGGCGGACCTGGAAGAAGCTCTCCACCTTCGCCAGCGGACACCGTTTGACGGCCTCGGCGATCTCCCGGTCGTCCAGCGCCAGCTCGGAGTCGATCAGCTTGGTGACCAGCTCGCCCGCGCCCGCGACGTGGACCGCCGTGCAGTCGCCGTCGCGGGTCAGCAGCGCCGCGTCGGTCGAGCCACCGCCCAGGTCCAGGATCGCCACCGGCCGGTCCACCCCCGGCGTGGTCAGTGCGCCGAGCACCGCCATCTCACCCTCGACGCCGCCGATCTCGGCGGAGACGCCCAGCCCGCGCGCGACCTCGTCCGCGACCAGCCGCATCCGGCTGCCGCTGGTGCGCACCATCGCGGCCAGCGCCACCGCGTTCTCCAGCGCGACCTCGCCGGCCAGCCCGCCCCTGACCTCGGCTGGCACGAACGTGTCGACCGCGAGCACGTCCCGGATGGCGACGTCGGCTCCACCCACCGCGTCGGCCATGGTGTCCCTGACCTGCGCGAGCATGCCGCCGACGTGCGTGCCGGGCTCACCGTGCGCGTCGTCGAGCGGCGCCACCCGCGCGAGCGTGTCCATGATCGCCTCGGCCCCGGCGTCCAGGTCGACCCGCAGCGTCTTGCCCGCGCCGCGCAGCTCCAGCTCACCGACCGGGATACGACGGTCGGTGATGTCGCCGGACGGCGTGCGCACCACGACCGCCGACCGGTTGCCGGTCAACGCCCTGGCCACGGGGGAGATCTGCCGGGTCTGGTCCGGGTCGAGCTCGAACACCGTGGCGATGCCGTAGGAGTTGGACAGCGTGCGGATCGTCCGCCCGGCAGCCGCGACCTCGACCGCCGCGAGCATGCCCAGCGGCACCTTCTGGATCGCCGAGACCTCGTCGACCACCGGGATCTGCCGGGTCAGCCGGTTGGTGACCAGCACCGCGTCATCGCCGGCGAGGATCGCCGCGACCACGTCGAGGCCGCGCGAGATCGCGGCGTTGAGGATGTCCGCGACGTCGTCGAAGTCCCACCCGACGGGCACCACGCACACCACGGGACCGTCGGCGGTGTCGAGCGCGTCGATGGACACCGTGGTCCCGACCCCGAGACCCTCTCCACCGGGGGTGGTGGGGTTGTGGCCGATCATCGTCGACTCGGTGATGACCGTCTCGGTGATCGTCTCCATGGCCAGCCCGCTGATCACCGGCGTCGCCTCGTTCAGCAGGACGGTGTCGAGCTCCTCGATGGTCCGTCCGGCCTCGCCGAGCGCCGTCCGCACGACCGCGAGCACTCCCGGCGCGTTCTCCGGCGTGCCCTTGACCCCGGTCGTGGCGGTGAGCGCGGTCCCGAGGTAGGAGACTCCCTCGGAGCCGACCTCCGCGACGCAGGCCTCGGTCGTGGAGTTGCCGATGTCCACGCCCACGACCAGGTTCATCGCGCCCCCCAACCTCGTGAGTGTTGGGTATGGCTATAGCCACACTCAACACTCACGAGGTTCAGCCTGCGTTGCTGAGCTCGAACGCCAGCTCCACCTCGACCGGCTCCCGGTCGGACTCGATGCACTCGAACTCCTTCAGGTGCAGCAGCGCGGCCTTGGCCTGCCAGCGCGGGCGGGCCATCTGGTCGTTGCGCGTCGGTACCGGCTCCGGCGACTCGCCCTTCGCATACTGTGCCGCGTTCGAACCGATCTTGCGGAACACCTCGGCGTCCAGCAGCGGTGACTGCGGGAACAGCTCCAGGTTGCTCAACCGCGCCAGGTCCTTCTGATGGATCATGGTCGTGCCCCGGGACAGCACACCGACGCAGATTCCGGAGCCGGACAGCTTCGCGCCCAGATGCGCGATCGCCGCGAGGTCCGCGGTGTCCCACACCCGGATCACCCTTGCCGCGACACCCTGCTCCTCGATCCCGGCGAGCAGCTGGCGCAGCACCTCGGCGTGCGGGACGTCCACGATCGTTTTACTGAAGTAGCCGGCGAACGCGGGGGACACCGCGATCACCACCTCGTCGGGACGGGTTCCTCGCGCCGCCGGGCCCTTCTCCCGTAACGACACGGTGCGTTGCGGCTTGTCCATCAGCTGACCTCGGTTTCGGGGTTGGTCGCGGAGGTGACGTGCCGGAGCTTCTTCAGCTCCTCCCACCGCTGCCCCTGCAGCCGGTATCCGGTACCGGGGCCCGCGTAGTCGTTGGCGTCGTTGATCGCGGACAGCGGCACGAAGTCGGCGGTCAGGATGGCCGAGGTCTGCAGCAGGTCGCCGGAGACCCGCTGGCGCAGGACCTTCAACAGGTTCTCCGCGACGTCCGAGAAACCGGTCGCCTCCAGTCCCTTGACCAGGTCGAGACCGGTCAGTCCACGGTCCATCACCGCCTGCGCACCGCGCAGGTCGGACAGCACGTCGCGGAACGGGTAGTCGTTCGAGGAGTTCGCGTAGGTCGCGGCCTCGACCTCCTCGTCGGAGATGCCTGGCAGGTCGAGGTGGGCGAACAGCGCCTGCAACGCGCGCGCCGCCTTGTTGCGGACGCTGAGCACCTCGTCCTCGCGGACGTGCCGGAGCCCGCCGTCGACCTGCAGGTCGCGCTGGATGGTGTTCCAGTCGTCGTAGTCCTCGGTGTCGAAGTTCGAACCGGCGAACATGTTGTCCGCGTTCGGCACCGCCGAGTAGCCGGAGCAGACGTAGTCGGTGCCGGGCAGCAGCTGCGGCAGCATGCGCGAGGTGCGGCGCATCGCGGAGTGCGAGAAGGACTGGTCGTTGCCGGACGCGCACTCCAGGTCGACCATGCTGGCGACCAGGTTCTCCGCCGCGACCGCCCGGATGCCGCCGGGCACCGCGCCCGGCACCCCGATGCAGCTGATCGAGCCGTTCTGCAGTCCCTGGACCCCGGCGCCCTTGGCCATCAGGATGCACCGGATCTCCAGGTACAGCATGGACTTGCCCTCGGCATTGCCCATCTGCACCTCGGACCCGGTGCCCGAGGTGAAGCGCATCTTGATGCCCCGCGACGCGTACGCCGAGGCGAGGAAGGCCTTGGACCACGGGGTGTCGTCGCCGTCGACGAACACCGACTCGGTGCCGTACACCGAGATCGTCTCGGCGTACGCGGTGATGCCGCGCATGCCCAGCTCCAGCTCGGTGGCCTCCTCCAGCGCGCACTGGGTCAGCACACCGCCGCGCCCGACCTGGCCGCCGACCTGCAGCGCGATCGCCACCAGCGGCGCGTAGCGCACGACACCGAGCGTCGTCTCCAGCTCGGCGAACCCGCGCAGCGCACCTTCGGCCGCGTCCGCCGCGACCTGGATCGGGTTGTCCCGCGCGCTCGTCGAATGCGCCTGGTTGGCCGGTGTACGCCGGGCACGCATCTTCTGCATCCCCTGCATGATCTCCACGACGTTCATCAGCTTGACGACGTCGAGGATCTTCGCCGGCGTCAGGCCCCTGGTCACCGCGAGCACCTCGTCGCGCGACACGCTCGGGTCGATCAGCATCCGGGCGATCAGGTCCGAGGGCAGCGCGGTGGACTCCTCCGCCGTGGCCACGTCGATCGCGTGGTTGGCGATGAAGGTGTCCATGAAGTCGAAGTCGGCGCGCGCCTTGCCGTCGAGCTCGACGACCTGGCCGTCCTCGACCCGGATGCTCGGCGCCGGGTCGAAGTCGCTCTCCATCGCGACCAGACCCTTCTCCGGCCATTCCTCGACGAAACCGTCCAGGTTGACCGGCCGGTTCTCCAGGATTTCGGTGCGTAGCGAGCGGCGCGACTGGGTCATGACCGGGTCTCCTTCGCCAGCAGGTTGCGCTGTTCGTAGACCTGCGCCGCCTCACGGACCAGCGCGGCGCACACCGGAGCCGAGTAGGTGTGCTCCAGCCGATTCGCCAGCTCGGTGAGCTGGGCGGCGCTGGACGCGCGGGGACGCAGCGCGTTGTACATGGCGAGGACCTCGGCGTCCGGGATCGCGGTCATCTCGGCGGCCCTGCGGAAGTTGGCAGCCAGCTGTGGACGGTTGCTCGCATCCGCCAGCTCCGCCTGCAGCTGCAGCGTCTCCGGGGCGATGCGCAGGTCCTCAGCGGTCAGCTCACCGGACACGACGGCGTCCATGGTCAGCGCGCTGATCGGTTTCCCGGTCGGGGTGCGCAGCAGCTCCGGCCGGTTGATCGACAGCGGATAGTCGGCGGTGTCGAGTTTGCCCATGGCCGCTCCTGTTGTTCGTCAGTTCGCTTGTTCCCGCGACCGTGACACGGCACACGTTGCACGTTCGTTGCGTCCTAACGGGTAGCTGCGGGGGCGGGGTGGTTCCTGGTTTGCTGCCCCGATGAGCGCTTCACTGACGCACGCGCAGGCCCGCCGAATCCTGGACGCCGGCATCGCCAAGGCCGAGGAGATCGGCCAGCCGATGAACATCGCCGTCGTGGACGACGGCGGACACCTGGTGGCATTCGGCCGCATGGACGGGGCCATCAAGGCGAGCATCGACATCGCCACCCGCAAGGCCGTCACCTCGGTCATGATGAACTCCCCGACCGCGGCGCTGACCGACGCCGTGCAGCCGGGTGCCGAGCTGTACGGGCTCGAACAGCTCTCCGGTGGTCTGGTCGTGTTCGGCGGCGGAATTCCGCTGCACGTCGACGGCACGTTGGCCGGTGCAGTCGGGGTCAGCGCCGGCTCGGTCGACCAGGATGTCGCGGTCGCCACGGCCGCCGCCCAGGCGTTCGACGGATGAACGCAATTGTCTAGTGCTCGACTGGCATGATGACCGCGTGGTCAGAAACACGCGCGCCGCGCTCGACGACGAGACGGAGCCGATGGATCGCAAAGCCCTCGGCGCGACCGTCAGATCGATCCGTTCGTCAGCGGGACTGACGATGAGCGCGCTGGCCCAGCGCGCGGGCGTGACCCAGCCGTACGTCAGCCAGCTCGAACGCGGGGCCATCGCACCCAGCCTGGCGACGCTGTACCGGCTCGGCGCGGCGCTGGGAGTCCCGCCCACGGCATTGCTCCCGTCGGTCGAGGGGCCGGTCGGGCCGGTGGTGCGGTCGGGCGGCGGCGAGCCGTTCGCCCAGTCCGATGCGCAGCCCGCGCTCGTCGGCAGGCGGCTGACCGGCGGTGGAGGTGTGCTCGAAGCGGTCGAGTACGACCTGTCGCTGAGCGACCGGGACGACACGGCCTTCGTCCATCCCGGTGAGGAGTTCCTGTACGTGCTCGACGGCCGTCTCGAGTTCCGCCTCGACGGCATGGACTGGGAGAAGCTCGGTCAGGGTGACAGCGTCCGGTTCGACGCGGGCATCGCGCACCAGTTCGGCGCCTGCGACGACGGCGGAGCGCGGGTGCTGCTCGTCGCCGCCCACTCGACCCACCCCGTTCCGCCCGGACCGTCCTGACTGGGCCACCCTGCGGGGCAATCGGTTGTCCACGGCTTGCGCGGTGCGCGAAGATGGACCGTGTCAGTAGCCCAGCAATGATGCTCGGGGGTGGTTCGCGGTGGCACAGCCACGTGACCATGCCGGGTTGCCCGACACCGCCGCCGCCGATCCGGTCGAGCACTCGAAGGTGCTCGCGGAGACCTTCGACGCCGTGCTCGGCGACGAACCGCCCCGCCAGCCGCCCCGCCCGATCGTCTCGGAGTCCTGGCAGCGCAGCCTCGCGGCGCACGTCGACCCGGACAACCGCACGCCGCCGGTCGTCTACGGGCCGGACGAGATAGCCGAGCTGCGCGCCGCCCACCCGCTCGACGCGGTCATGCCCCTGCTGCGCGGCACGTTGGTGAGCATCGCGGACGAGGCGATGCACGTCATGCTGGTGACCGACGCCCACGGCCACATCCTGTGGCGCGACGGCGCGGCGAAGCTGCTCACCGAAGCCGACCGCGTTGGGCTCTTCCCGGGGACCCGGTGGAGCGAGACCGCGATCGGTACCAACGCGATGGGCACGACACTGGCCGTCGACTCCCCGGTGCAGATTCACTCTGCCGAACACCTGGTGCGGACCTATCACGCCTGGACCTGCGTCGCGGCCCCGGTGCACGACCCGGACACCGGCGCGATCCTCGGCGCCATCGACATCAGCGGCCCGCTCTACACCGTGCACCCGGCGCTGGTGCAGCTGGTGGGGGCCACCGCGCAGCTCGCGGAGCACCAGCTGAGGGTGCAGCTGGCCATCGCCGACGAGCGGATGCGGGTCCGCAACATGCCGCACCTGGCGAGCCTGCGCGGCGCGGCGGGCGCGCTGGTCACACCGACCGGCAGGCTGCTCGCCGGCGAACCGTACGGCTGGTGGCCGGACCGGGTCGAGCTGACCGAGGGCGTCGACCGGGTGATGCTCGCGGGCGGCAGGGAGATGGTGGTCGAGCCACTCGCCGAGGGCTACCTGCTACGCGAGCCGCGCGCGACGGTCCGGGCGCCCGCCGCGATCACCCTGCGGTTCCTCGGCGACGGCGTGCCGACGATGGTGTTCAACGGTCGCGACATCGAGCTGACCCAACGCCTCGCCGAGCTGCTCACCGTCCTGTCGCTGCATCCGGAGGGGCTCACCGGCGAACGGCTGGGGCAGCTGCTCTACGGCGACGCCGGGAACCAGGCGACCGTCCGGGGCGAGATTCATCGGCTCCGCGCATTGATCGGTTCCGACGTGCTGCGCACCCGCCCCTACCGGCTGTCGGCGACCGTGGACAGCGACTTCGCCTCGCTGCGCAAGGAGCTGCGGACCGGCCAGCTGGACGCGGCGGTGCGCGGCTGTACCGGGGCGCTGTTGCCGAGATCGGACGCTCCCGAGGTGCGGGAGCTGCGCGACGAGCTGGTCGTTCGCCTTCGCGCCGCGGTGCTCGATGCGGGTGACGTCGACCTGCTGCTCACCTTCGCCGAGGGTCCGTCGGGCCGGGACGACCTCCAGGTGCACGAGGAACTGGCCCGCAGGCTGGCCCCCGGCGACCCGAGAATCGGGCCCGTGCTGTTCCGGCGTGATCGTCTCCGAGCGGACTGGACGGCCGGTTCCGCCTAGGCCTAATGGTGACTAGAAAAACTTCTCGCGTTATGGCACACCTCAGAAGCTTGGGTTAGGCTGCCCTAAATTTCACCTCACTGGGGGACACCCCCGCGAGGCTGTCGAAGGGACGCCGTGGGAATCGGACAAGCGCTGGTGATGGCGCTGCGCAGCATGCGATCCAGCCCGCTGCGCTCGGCGCTCACCACACTGGGCATCGTTGTCGGTATTGCAGCGGTCATCGCACTGTTCGGTCTCGGACAGGGTGTGCGGACCAACTTTCACGACAACTACAGCTCGCTGACCCAGTCGATCATCATCTCCAAGACCAAGGCCGCAAGCGGCCCGATCCACTCCACCGAGGCGCTGCGCGAGTCCGACCTCACGGCACTCGCCAACACCGGATCGCCCGCGATCATCGGTGTGACCCCGCTGCGCGCCGGTCAAGCGGTGATCAAGTACGGGCAGAACGCGATCTCGGTGAGCATCGCCGGTGTGTCGGACTACTACCTCAAGATTCGTGGTCGCGTGCTGGCCGCCGGGCGCATGTTCACCGACCAGGAGAACGTCGACAAGTCCCGCGTGGTCGTCGTCGGCCCGGACGTCGTCACCTACCTCTTCGGCGGCGACAACAACAAGGCGCTCAACTCGTGGGTGCGCGTCGGCAGGCTCCAGTTCCAGATCGTCGGGATCCTGACGCCGCAGAACGACAGCCAGGACGGGCTGGGTCTGCTACCGCTGAACTCCGCGCGTGAGGTCATCGGAGGTGCCGACACCCTCGTCGGTATCGGCGTCGTGGCCACCACCGTCGAGCAGGTACCCGAGGCCTACGACATCGTCACCCGGGTCATGGACAAGGAGCACGGGATCGCGCTGCCCGGCGCGCGCGACTACCGCGCCGTCGCCGTGAGCACACAGGTCAACCGGATCAACAACGTCGTCGAGCTGCTGACCTGGTTCACCATGGTGGTCGCGTTGATCGCGCTGTTCGTCGGTGCGCTGGGTGTCGCCAACATCATGCTGGTCACCGTCAAGGAACGGACCGCGGAGATCGGCGTGCGCAAGGCGATCGGCGCGCGGCGCAGCGCGATCATGAAGCAGTTCCTCACCGAGGCGGTCATCCTGTCCGGTGCCGGAGGGATCGTCGGCGTGGGTGTCGGTGCCGCGGTCACGCTCATCGCCGCCGACCTGCTGCCGCGCTACGTGCCCGAGCTGGGAGCCCCGGAGCTGTCCGTGCTGCCGATCGTCGCGGCGTTCGGCCTCAGCGTCCTGATCGGCCTGCTGGCCGGCGGCTACCCGGCACTGCGAGCCGCGCGGCTCCATCCCATCGATGCCCTGCGAGCGGAGTAAGTCGCCCGATGAACCTGCTACAAGCGCTGATGCTGGCCTTCCGCAGCATGCGGGCGGCGCGGTTGCGCAGCACCCTGACCACGTTCGGTATCACCGTCGGCATCGCCTCGGTGGTCGTCCTCACCGGTCTCGGCGACGGGCTGAAGACCAACTTCAACGACTCGCTGGGCGCCTTCACCACCGCGGTCGTCGTCAACCGCGTCGGATCCACGGTGGTCCCCGGCGGACCGGTGCGGGTGCTGCGTGAGGAAGACGCCGCCGCGCTGGCCAACTCGCCGACCTCACCGGACATCGCCAGGGTGACGCCGATCGCCAACGGCGCCTCGGTGGTGCGCTACAATGGCTCGGAGTACAACGCCACGACCCTGGGCACCGACGCGGCCTACATCAGCCTGTTCGACCGGCACATGGTGTCCGGCCGCAACTTCAACCCCGCGGAGGAAGCCGAAGGGGACCGGGTCGTACTGCTCGGACCGGGCATGGTGCAGCAGCTCTACCACAACGATCCCAACGCGGCGCTCGACACGAAGGTGCAGATCGGCCGCCTCACGTTCAACGTGGTCGGCACGTTCGCCGGCGGCAGCTCCCTGGCGCCCGCACCGGACGACCTCGCGGTCATCCCGCTGAAGGCGTCGAGAGCGCTGTACGGCCGCACCGACAAGCTCAACCAGATCGCGGTCCAGACCACCGGGGTCAAGCGGGTCGAGGCCGCCATCGGGCAGATCGAGACGGTCATGGACCGTCAGCACGGCATCACCGAGGTCGGCCTCCGTGACTTCCAGCTGTCCGCGTCCTTCCCGATCGTGGAGAAGACCAACTCCTTCCTGTTCGGCATCACCCTGTTCATCCTCAGCGTCGGTGGCGTCGCGCTGTTCGTGGGCGGACTGGGCGTCGCCAACATCATGCTGGTCACCGTCACCGAACGGACCCATGAGATAGGTATCCGAAAAGCGCTCGGCGCACGCAAGTCCGCCATCCTGAAACAGTTCCTGATCGAGGCGACGGTGTTGTCGGGGATAGGCGGCGTCGTCGGCTCGACCCTCGGCGTCGGCCTGATCCTGCTCTGCGCCGAGATCCTGCCCCGGATGTCGGTCGACTACGGCGTGCCGACGATCTCGGTGCCCGCGGTGGCCGTCGCGTTCGGAGTGAGCCTGGCACTCGGCCTGGTGGCGGGCGGTTACCCCGCCTTCCGAGCCGCGCGGCTGCACCCCATCGACGCACTGCGTTATTAGGCCTGTTTCGCGCTCAAAATCCTAAAGAGGCCCCCTCCGGGGGCCGTCTTTAGGATTTTCGGCCTTCGGCCCTGGCGCGCGCTTGTTGTCGTTTGGGGAGCCGCCCTGGTAGTTGGGTGGGGTGTTGCGGACATTCAGTGCGCCGGCCTTCGCCGGAACTCCTTCGGAGACTTGCGGAGCCGGGTTTGCTGTGGCCGGGTTTGTTGTGGGTGGGTTTGCTGTGCGGGTTTGTTGTTGGTCGTCGGAAAACCAGGTGTCTTGTTGTGGCGGGGTCGCTAGCATCCGGTTCGGTTGTCAGCACCCTTGAGGAGTTCCAGATGCGTCAGTGGTCCGAGGTCATCACGACGGACGATCACTTCGCTACTCACCTCGGGACTCTGACAGCTCATGGCTCTGCTGAATGTAGGAATTCTTGCGCACGTCGACGCCGGTAAGACCAGCCTGACCGAACGTCTGCTGTTCGACGCGGGCGTCCTCGACCGGCTCGGCCGCGTCGACCACGGCACCACCCGCACCGACTCGTCCGATCTCGAACGCGCGCGGGGCATCACGATCAACTCCGCGGTGGTCTCGTTCACTCTCGGCGACGTGACGGTCAACCTCATCGACACACCGGGGCACCCGGACTTCATCGCCGAGGTCCGGCGCAGCCTGCGCGTGCTGGACGGTGTCGTTCTGGTCGTCTCCTCGGTCGAGGGCGTCCAGGCGCAGACCCGCGTCCTGATGCGTGCGCTGGCCCGGCTGCGTATCCCGACGCTGCTGTTCGTGAACAAGATCGACCGGGTCGGCGCGCGGTACGAAGAGCTGATTGCGGACATCTCATCCAGGTTGAGTGCGGGCGCGGTTGCGATGAACGCGGTTGTCGGCCTGGGCACCCGTGACGCCCGGACCGTGCCGCTCGCCGACTCCAGCCGACTCACCGAGGTGCTGGCCGAGCACGACGACGAGCTGCTCGCGGACTATCTGACCGACCGCGCACCGGCGCCCGGCGCGCTGCGGCGCTCGCTCGCGCAGCAATGCACGCGGGCGCTGGTGCACCCGGTGTACTTCGGATCGGCGATCACCGGAGCAGGCATCGCCGAGCTGGTCACCGGGCTGCGGGAGCTGCTGCCGAGCGTATCGCCGACCGAGGAGGGCGCCCCGCCGACCGGCACGGTGTTCAAGATCGAGACCGTGTCCGAAGGGGAGAAAGTCGCCTATCTGCGGATGCGGACCGGCTCGGTGTCGGTACGGGACCGGCTCTCCTTGCACCGGATCGGCCGCTCCGGTGAGGTCAGCGAGCACTCGGTCAAGGTCACCGGGATCGAGGTCTTCCGCGACGGCGCTGCGCGCCGGGTCGACACCGTCGGCGCACCGGACATCGGCCGCCTGCACGGTGTCGAGGACGTACGTATCGGTGACTCGCTGGGGCCCGTCGAGGCCGAACCGGACGACACGCACTTCTCGCCACCCACACTGGAGACCGTGATCCGGCCGAGGTTCGCCCACGACGGGCCCAGGCTGTCGGCGGCGCTGCGGCGTCTCGCCGAGCGTGATCCCTTGATCGATCTACGGGAGGAGCCCGGCGAGACGTCGTTGCGGTTGTACGGCGAGGTCCAGCGGGAGGTGATCCAGTCCCAGCTGGAACTGGAGTTCGGGGTGTCGATCGAACTGGCGGCGACCCGCACCGTCCACCTGGAGAAGCTCCTGGGCACGAGCGAAGCGGTACGCGCGATCGACAAGAGAGGCGCGAACGAGTTCTTCGCGACGATCGGGCTGCGCCTCGAGCCAGGACCGGCCGGGTCCGGCGTGCGGTACCGCCTCGACGTCGAGCTGGGTTCGCTGCCCGCCGCGTTCCACACCGCGATCGAGCAGAGCGTGCGCGCGGCGCTGCGGCGCGGGCTGTACGGCTGGGAGGTCACCGACTGCCTGGTGACCTTGACCCGCTCCGGGTTCGCCAGCCCGATCAGCACGGCGGGCGACTTCCGTGACCTGGCACCGATACTGCTGGCGGACGCACTACGCCGGTCGGGCACCGCGGTGTACGAGCCGGTCAGCGACATCGAACTGGAGGTGCCGCCGGACACCCTGGGCGCGGTCCTCGGCACCCTCGGCGAGCTGGGCGCCTCGACCAGGACGGTCCACGGCGCGATCGGCACGGTCGAGGGCACCCTGCCGACGGCGCACCTGCCCGAGCTGCGCCGCAGGCTCCCGTCGATGACCAGGGGAGAGGGGATGCTCCTGGACGGTCCGGCCGGTCACCGCCCCGTCCACGGCCCGCCCCCACGCCGCTGACCGCTCGTGAGCTAGGAGGTGGACCTGGCGAAGTCGACCAGCGCGGTGCTGACCTCGGCGGGGCGTTCCTGCTGGATCCAGTGACCGGCGCCGGGAAGCAGCTCGACCCCGCGGAGGTCGGGGATCACCGTGCGCATCATCGGCTCCAGCTTCGCCGCGTCGTACCACGAGATCACCGGATCGCGGTCACCCGCGACGAACAGCGCCGGAGCGCCGATCGTGGCGCTGCGCCACGCCGAGGTGAGCTCCCAGTTGTGGTCGATGTTGCGATACCAGTTCAGCGGGCCGGAGAACCCGGAACCGGCGAACTCCGCCGCGTACGTGGCGATGTCGCGCTCGGTCAGCCACGACGGAAGCTCGGCGGGGTCGGTCCAGGAGTCGAAGAATCCCTCGCCCTCGGGCACCAGCAACGGGCGGATCTCCGGGTTGTCGCCCGAGATGCCGTACAGGATGCGCCGGAACGTCGTGTCCAGGTCGGTCTCGAAGTCCTTCTCGACCCCCGCGTTCTGGAAGTACAGCTGGTAGAACGTGTCGCCGTAGCGGTGGCGCGCGGCCTGCAGTGGCGGCACCGGGGTGGAGCCGACGAACGGCACGCTCAGCCCGGCGACGGCGCGCACGACGTCCGGGCGCAGCAGCGCGGTGTGCCAGGCCACCGGCGCGCCCCAGTCGTGGCCGACGACCACCGCGTCCGGCTCGTCGAGCGCGTCGATCAGCCCGACGACGTCGCCGACGAGATGCAACATCGTGTAGTCCTCGACCGAGCCCGGTCGGTCGCTGCGGGTGTAGCCGCGCTGGTCGGGCGCCACCACGTGGAAACCCGCTTCGGCGAGCGCGCCGAGCTGGTGGCGCCACGAGTACCAGCACTCGGGGAAGCCGTGCAGGAGGACGACGAGCGGGCCGGTGCCGGCTTCGGCCACGTGCAGCCGCAGCCCGTTCACCTCGACGAACCGGTGGTTGATCTCGGTCATGACTCGACATTACCCAGAGCGGGTGGCCGGCAGGTGTCTACTGACCGGCCAGACCGTGGAGCAGGCGGAGGAGCTCGGCGCGCTCCTGCTCGGTCAACCGGGCGAGCAGCTCTGCGTTCGCCCGTTCGACGATCGGCACGACCTCGGCCAGCAGCGCCAGCCCCTGCTCGGTCAGGTACAGCCTTCGGCGCCTGCGGTCGGTGCCGTCGACCTGTCTGCTGATCAGCCCCTGCCGCTCCAACCGGTCCAGCAGCGCGGTGACGGTCGCCTTGTCGGACCCGGCCTGCGAACCTGCCGCGCCCTGGTCGATCCCCGGTTCCGCGTGGACCGCCCGCAGGATCGCGTACCTCGGCTTGGTCAGGTCGCGGGCGGCGTCGCTCAGCCCGGGGGCGGCGAGCAGCTCGGACCAGCGGGCGCCGTGTTCCTGCAGGACCAGACGGAGCAGGTGGAAGACGGAGTCGCGGGGAGAGCTCAACTCGGCGTCCCAGGTCATCGTCCAATGATAGTTTGTGAACATATGGTTCGTGGACGAACGAATATTTCGGGGAGGTGCGATGGCGTACGACGATCTTCGTGAGTTCCTCGCGGCGCTGGAGAAGGCCGGTCAGTTGTTGCGGATCACCGAGCAGGTCGACGCGGAACCCGACCTCGGTGCCGCGGCCGCCGCGGCGGCCCGTCTCGGCGACGCGGCGCCCGCTCTGTACTTCGACGACATCACCGGATTCACCGAGCCCAGGGTCGCGCTGAACGTGCACGGTTCGTGGGCCAACCATGCGATCGCTCTCGGTCTCACGCCGAACACCTCGGTGAAACAGCAGGTCGCCGAGTTCGCCAGGCGCTGGGACGACTTCCCGACGCCCACGCGGCGCCGCGACGACCCGCCGTTCCTGGCGAACACCCGCACCGGCGACGACGTCGACCTGTTCGACGTCCTGCCGCTGTTCCGGCTGAACGTCGGCGACGGTGGGTTCTTCCTGGACAAGGCCGCGGTGATCTCCCGCGACCCGGAGGACCCCGAGCACTTCGGCAAACAGAACGTGGGGATCTACCGGCTGCAGGTCAAAGGCCCCCGCACACTGGGGCTGCAGCCGGTACCGATGCACGACGTCGCGCTGCAGCTGCGCGTCGCGGAAGAGGCAGGCCACGACCTCCCGGTGGCGATCGCGCTCGGCAACGACCCCGCCGTCACGATCGCGGCCGGGATGTCGCTCGGTTACGACCAGTCCGAGTACGAGATGGCGGGCGCGCTACGTGGCGAACCGGTGCCACTGGCCACCGCGCCGCTGACCGGCCTGGACGTCCCGTGGGGCTGCGAGGTGCTCATCGAGGGGCGCATCCTGGGTGGCCGCCGCGAGTTCGAGGGCCCGTTCGGTGAGTTCACCGGCCACTACTCGGGCGGAAGGAACATGCCGGTCGTCGAGATCGACCGGATCCACCACCGGACCGACCCGATCTTCGAGTCGCTCTACCTCGGCATGCCGTGGACCGAGCTGGACTACCTGATCGGGCCGGCGACCTGCGTGCCCCTGCTGCGTCAGCTGCGCGCCGACTTCCCCGAGGTGCAGGCGGTGAACGCGATGTACACGCACGGGCTGCTGGCGATCGTCTCCACCCGGCGCCGGTACGGCGGCTTCGCCAAGGCGGTCGGCCTGCGCGCGCTGACCACGCCGCACGGCCTCGGCTACTGCAAGATGGTGATCATGGTCGACGAGGACGTCGACCCGTTCAACCTCCCCCAGGTCATGTGGGCACTGTCCACCAAGGTCAACCCGGCTGGCGACCTGGTGCAGCTGCCCAACATGCCGGTCGTGGCGCTCGATCCCAGCGCGATCCCGCAGGGCATCACCGACAAGCTCGTCATCGACGCGACCACGCCGGTGGCTCCGGACGCGCGCGGCCACTTCGACCAGCAGGTCATCGACCGGCCGGAGACCGCCGCGTGGGTGCGGCGGCTGACCGACATGCTGGAGCACCAGGCAGGAGGACGGAACCATGGCTGACCAGCCCGAATGCCCCCGGTGCGAGTACACCCAGGTCGAGCACCTCGCGGACTCCCCGGTCCCGGGCACCTGGAGGGTCTGGTGCTGCCGCCGCTGCTTCTACGCATGGCGCTCCACGGAACCCCTGGTGAACACAACGGCGGACTACTACCCGGCCCCCTTCCGCCTGACCGAGCAGACCTTGTCCGACGCAAAAAACGTCCCACCCCTCCCTCCCTCGTGAGTGATGAGGCCGTCTACCGCGAAGCGGCGCCGAAGGCGTAGCCGGAGTGGGCACTCACGACAGCTTTTCCGTCGTGAGGGTCCAGTCCGGCTATAGGCGGCCTCATCACTCACGAGGGACCCCGAGGCGGTGCACTCTCTGCACGCGGTCGGGACCACAGACGCTCAGGCCGGGTCCACTCACGAGGGGCGGTAGCGGTCTCGCAGGCGGCGTTTGAAGAGCTTGCCGGACTCCTCGCGGGGCAGGTCGCGGTCGATGACGACGACCTTGGGGGCCTTGTACCCGGCGAGGTTGGTCCGCACGTGCAGCCGGATGTCGTCCTCGGTGAGGCCTGAGGCGGGGTCGGTGTCCACGTGGGCGGCGAGCGCCTCTCCGTACTCGGGATCCGGGATGCCGAACACCGCGACGTCGCGTACCCCGTCCAGCAGGATCAGGCACTGTTCGATCTCCGCCGGGTAGATGTTGACCCCGCCGGAGATGACCATGTCGTTCTTGCGGTCGCTCAGGTACAGGAAACCGTCGTCGTCCAGCCTGCCGATGTCGCCGAGCGTGAGGTAGCCGTCGCGGTCCATCGCCCGGCGCTTCTCGTCGTTGCCGATGTAGGTGAAGTCGGGCCAGCCGTCGGCGGTCTTCACGTAGACCTCGCCGACCTCCCCGGTCGACGCCTCCGAGCCGTCCTCCCGGAAGATGCGGATCGACGTGCCGGACATCGGGTGGCCGACCGTGCCGGGGTGGGCGAGCCACTCGGCCGAGTCGCAGCACACCACCGCGCCGCTCTCCGTGCCGCCGTAGTACTCCAGGACGATCGGCCCGAGCCAGTCGATCATCTGCTGTTTGACCTCGGGTGAGCACGGCGCGGCCGCGTGCACGATCGCGGCCAGCGAGGACAGGTCGAACGAGGCCCGCTGTTCGTCCGGCAGCGCGAGCAGTCGCACGAACATGGTGGGCACCATCTGGGTGTGCTCGATGTGTTCCCGCTCGATGGTGGCCAGCATCTCCACCGGGTCGAACCGGGGCATGATCGTCAGGTCGTGGCCGGTGGCGAACGCGCCGAGGGAATGGGAGTTCGGCGCGGTGTGGTAGAGCGGCGCGGGCACCAGGGTGCGCATGCCCGGCTTCAGCCCGAACGCCGCGAAGATCTGCTGGACGAACCGCGCCCGGTCCTCCGGCGGCTGGGGATGGCGCAGGACGCCCTTGGGTTTGCCGGTCGTACCCGAGGTGTAGATGACGCTCATCGGGGTCGCGACCGGCTGGTCGATGCGCTCGGTCTGGCCGGCGAGCCATTCCTCGAGCTCCGGCCGGTCCGACGGGGCCCATCCGTCCAGCCGGTACGCCTTGCGCAGCGCATCGGACGGGGTCACCTGGATCAGCGGGATCGGCTCACCGAGCGCCGCCTCGACCGTCGGCAGCAGGTCGCTGTGCACGAAGGCGGCGACCGCGCCGCTGTCGGTCAGCAGGTAGTTCAGCTCCTCGCCGCGCCAGTGCCAGTTGACCGCGATCGGAACGGCGCCGAGGAGGCCGATGCCGATGCTGATCTCGATGAACTCGATGTCGTTGCGGAGCACGATCGCCACCCGGTCGTCCGGTCGGACGCCGAGCCCGGCGAGACCGGCCGCGATCATGGACGCACGGTCCAGTGCCTGCTCTCTGGAACGGGTCCGATCCGCGCACCTGATCATCGGCGAGGCTGCTGACACGACCATGGGCCCTCCGCTCGTTCCGTGTGCGCTCATGCAACCAACATCGGGGCCTCGGCGCCAGGGCGGGTGTCCCATGTGATGGGACAAACTCTACTCATTTGGTTGAGATTGTGTTTGACTGCGTGTCCCAGCCGAAATGAGCTCGATCAGCAGGAGGTGGCCGGCGTGTTCGATCTTTCCGCGATCCGCGTGCGGCCCGCCTGCCGCGATCCGCGACTGGTCGCGAGATTGCACGTCGACCTGCACCGGCTGGCCAGCGCCATCTGTCCGAACTGACGGTTCTTACCGCTCGGTCGCAGGTCAGGCCCTAGTTCTCACGGTCGCGTATTCGTCGCGACCGATTACTTGCCGTGCCGTTCTCAATTCGCACGGTGTCACGTCATGATAGAGAAACGGAGTTCTTCGTGAGCACGGTGGAAACAATTCTGGATGTTCGCAAGGTCGCCGGAGTGATCGGTGCGGAGATCACCGGTGTGCACCTGTCCGGTGACCTCGAGGACGCCGCTGTAGCGGCCGTGCGCGCGGCGATCCTGGAACACCGGGTGGTGTTCGTGCGCGGACAGGAGCATCTGACCGACGCGGAGCAGGCGGCGTTCGCCCGCAGGCTCGGCGACCTGACCACGGCGCACCCGACGATCAGCGGCGCCGAGGGCGCGCGCAACGTGCTGCCGGTCGACTCGGAGCACGGCAACAAGGCGAACAGCTGGCACACCGACGTGACCTTCGTGGACCGCCCGCCGTCGTTCTCGCTGCTGCGCGCGATCGTGCTGCCGCCCTACGGCGGCGACACCTCCTGGGCCAACACCGTCACCGCCTACGAGAGCCTGCCGCCGGTCCTGCAGAGGCTCGCCGAGCAGCTGTGGGCCGAGCACACGAACGACTACGACTACGCCACCAGCCACGGCGTCACCGAGCTGACCGAACAGCAGGCCGCGCACCGCGAGGTGTTCGTCTCGACGGTCTACAAGACCGAGCACCCGCTGGTCCGGGTGCACCCGGAGACGGGGGAGAAGGCGCTGCTGCTCGGACAGTTCGCGCAGCGGTTCGTCGGGGTGAACGGCACGGACTCGGCACACCTGATCGCGCTGTTCCAGGACCACGTGACGCGGCTGGAGAACACCGTCCGCTGGCAGTGGCAGCCCGGTGACATCGCCATCTGGGACAACCGCACCACCCAGCACTACGCGGTCACCGACCACGGCGACCTGCCGCGTCGCCTGCACCGCGTCACCGTCGTCGGCGAGGTCCCGGTCAGCGTCGACGGCCGCCCCAGCATCGCCAGGCAGGGTGACTCCACCGCGTACACCGCAGCGGGTTCGTGAACCGACTGCTCCTAGCGCTCGCCGCTCCCCTGACGCTGATCCTCGTGGCGTCCTGCGCCGGGCCGGGGGTTGCACCCCGGTCCGGCGTGGCGGAGCGGCAGCAGGCCGTCATCCGCTACCAGGGCCAGGTCGGGCAGGTGACCTTTCCCGAGCTGGCGGCGGACCTCGGCTACCTGGACGGGGTGAGGCTGCACTGGATCGGCAACTTCACCAGCGGCCCGCAGGACATCCAGGCGGCGGTCACCGGTGACACCGATGTGGGCGGCGCGTTCAACGGCTCGATCCTGCGGCTCGCCGCCGCCGGCGCGCCGATCACCGCGGTGATCGGCTACTACGGAATCGACGAGAAGACCCTGACCGGCTACTTCGTCCGCGATGGCAGCCCGATCCGCACCGCGCGGGACCTGATCGGCAAGACGGTCGGGGTGAACACCCTGGGCGCCCACTACGAGGACGTGCTGCGGATCTACCTGGCGAAGAACGGCCTGACCGAGCAGGAGATCAACTCGGTGCAGCTGGTGGTCGTGCCACCGATCTCCGCGGAGCAGGCGCTGCGGTCCGGACAGCTCGACGTCGCGGTGCTGCAGGGCATCTACCGGGACAAGGCACTGGCCAGGGGAGCGGTGCATCCGGTCTTCACCGACTACGACCTGCTCGGCACCTTCACCGCGGGCAGCTATGTGCTGCGCAACGACTTCATCGCGGCCAACCCGGACACCGTCCGCCGGTTCGTGGCCGGTACCGCGCGGGCGATCACCTGGGCGCAGCAGCACCCGAGGGACGAGGTCGTGGCACGGATGAAGCAGATCGTGCGGCAGCGGGGCCGCGCGGAGAACACCGACGCGCTCGACTACTGGCACAGCACCGGCGTCGCACTGCCCGGTGGGGTGATCGCGCGCACGGAGTTCGGCACCTGGCTGGACCGACTGCGCGCCGACGGCCGCATCACCGGATCGTCGGTCGACCTGAACACCCTCTACACCAACCGCTTCAACCCGTACGCCGCACCGACGCAGCCCTGACACCACCCTCGCGGGCAGGTTCGAGGAGACATCATGAGTAGTGGCATCGCGCTCGAGGGCGTGACCAAGAAGTTCGGCGAGGTGACCGCGCTCGACGGCATCTCGCTGGAGATCCGGCCGGGCGAGCTGATGGCGGTCGTCGGACCGAGCGGCTGCGGCAAGTCGACCCTGCTGGACCTGCTCGGCGGGCTCACGAAACCGAGCGGCGGGTCCATCTCGATCGACGGCCGACCGGTGACCGGACCGGGCCTCGACCGGGGTGTGGTGTTCCAGCAGTACGCGCTGCTGCCGTGGCGGACCGCGCGGGGCAACGTCGAGTTCGGGCTCGAGGCCAAGGGTGTACACAGGTCCGTCCGGGCCCGGCTGGCGTCGGAGTACCTGGACCTGGTGGGACTGTCCGGGTTCGAGCGGCGTTACCCGCACGAGCTGTCCGGGGGCATGAAGCAGCGCGTGGCGATCGCCCGCAGCCTCGCGTTCGACCCGGAGGTGCTGCTGATGGACGAACCGTTCGCGGCGCTGGACGCCCAGACCCGGGAGACCCTGCAGGACGAGCTGCTGCGCATCTGGTCGCGCACCGGCAAGACGATCGTGTTCATCACACACGGCATCGACGAGGCCGTCTACCTGGGACAACGGGTCGCGGTGCTCAGTGCGCGCCCGGGCCGGGTCCAGGAGATCATCGACATCGACCTGCCGTCGCGCGGCGAACACGAGGACGCCCGTTCGGGCATCGAGTTCGCCCGCTACCGCCACCGCGTGTGGACTGCGTTG
This sequence comes from Actinospineispora spinosispora DSM 44797, assembly GCF_000429025.1. Classification (GTDB taxonomy): domain Bacteria; phylum Actinomycetota; class Actinomycetes; order Mycobacteriales; family Pseudonocardiaceae; genus Pseudonocardia; species Pseudonocardia spinosispora. Next base: position 33,131 of record NZ_KE386835.1, on the reverse strand, counting down.
CGCGGCGGCGAGGTCGCGGAGGTGGTCGGTGTTGGCCGCCACGGTTGAGCTGACACCTACCGAGTCGCGGGCGGCACCGAGCGCCGGCTGGCCGGGGCGGCTGCTGCGGCGCGGCACCGCGATCGTGCTGTTCCTGCTGATCTGGGAGCTGGTGCCGAGATCGGGCCTGGTCGACCGGGTCTTCCTGCCGCCGTTCAGCCAGGTAGCGGCTGCCTGGTTCACCCTCGTCGGCAACGGCCAGCTGCCGTTGCATCTCGGCGCGAGCCTCGCCAGGTCGGTGACCGGGCTCGGTCTCGCGGTGCTCGTCGCGGTCCCGCTCGGTGTCCTGGTCGGCTGGTACCGCCCGGTCGCCGAGGCGCTCGAACCGCTGCTGGAGTTGTTCCGCAACACCGCCGCGCTGGCGCTGCTCCCGGTGTTCGTGCTGCTGCTCGGTCTCGGTGAGACGTCGAAGGTGTCGCTCGTGCTGTTCGCCTGCGCCTGGCCGATCCTGCTCAACACGGTCAGCGCGGTCCGCACCGTCGACCCCTTGCTGATCCGTTCCGCCCGGTCACTGGGACTGTCCGCGCCGAGCCTGTTCTGGAAGGTCGTGCTGCCCTCGGCGGTGCCGACGCTGTTCACCGGTATCCGGCTCGCGGCCGCCGCGTCGATCATGGTGCTGGTCGCGGCCGAGATGATGGGTGCGAAGGCCGGGCTCGGCTACCTGATCAACTCGTCCCAGTTCAACTTCCAGATCCCCCAGATGTACGCCGGGATCGTCACGATCTCGTTGCTGGGGGTGGTGATCAACCAGGCTCTGGTGGCCGTGGAGCGCCGCTTCTCCCGCTGGCGCGCCTGACCCGATTGGGCCGTTCAGGGCTCACGCATAGCTGAACCTCAGTGTGTTCTCAATCCCGTGACCGACGATCATGTCAGGCAACGCCGTGTTTCGAGTGACGAAATTTCGGTAATTGCTGGTCAAGGGGTGTGCGGCTGTCTCGGGGTTGGATGGCCGCGGTGTGCCGGCCGTCGCGACGCTTCAGTACTGTCGACCGGTCGGCGGGGAGAACCGGGAGATCTGAGTGACCGAGGTCGTGCAGCGAGCCAGGTCGGCCACCGATCACGTCTACCCGGTCGACATGGTTCGGGCACTCACGTTCGGCTGTGTCATCGCGGTGCACACGATTTCCACGGTCAACGCGGTCTACAGCGTTCCGTGGAACGGCGCCGTCATGCTGCTGCACTTCACCCGCGAAGCCTTCTTCGTGCTGACGGCGTTCGTGCTCACCAGCCGCTACCGGCTCGACCCTGTCCGCCCGCGACCGTTCTGGCGACGCCGGTTCCTGCTCGTCGGCGTTCCGTACCTGGTGTGGTCGGTGATCTACACCGGGCTCGGCTGGGTGACCGCGCCCGTCCCGGCGACCGCCGAGCTAGGGGTCCTGGTTCGCAACATCGCGACCGGGACCGCCTGGTTCCATCTGTACTTCCTGCTCATCTCGTTGCAGTTCTATGTGCTCTTCCCGCTGTTCCAGCGGTTGCTGCGGGCCACGCGGGGGCGCCACACCTGGCTGGTCGCAACGAGCGCGGTACTCCAGGCGCTCACCTACCTGTGGTTGCACGATCCCGCTCCGGTCGGGGTGAAGGCCGCCGTGCTGCCCTACGCCGGGGTGTGTTTCCTGAGCTACCAGTTCTTCCTGGTCGCCGGTGGTGTCGCCGCGCTGCACCGGGCACAGCTGGAGGCCTGGCTGGTGACCCACCGGCGCTGGGTGCTGAGCGCGGTGGTGGTCACCGGGCTCGTCGCCGAGGGCCGCTACATCTGGTCGGTGACCCATGGCGCGACGGCCGAGTTCGCGGCCGACGTCTTCCAGCCGGTGATCGCCGTCTGGTCGGTCGCCGTCGTGGCGGCGATCTACACCGTCGGGGTGAGATGGGCGATGCGCCGCGACGACGGGCGTTTGTCCCGGTTCGTCGAGCGGGCCTCCGACCGTTCCTTCGGTGTGTTCCTGGTCCATCCCACGATCCTCTGGGCGCTGACCGTCGCCGGACCGACGTCACCAGCCGCGTACCTGCCGGCGCCGTTGTCGAGCCTTGCGGTGTATCCGGTCGCGGTGCTGGGTGCGCTCGCGTTCGTCGAGATCATGCGCCGTACCCCGTTGAGTCTGGTCCTCACCGGCAAACGGTGGATGCGGACGCCTCGCCCCGCGCCGGAACCGATGCGCCGGGCGGAACCGGTGGGCGCCCGGTCCTGAGCGGGGCGATACTGGATTCATGGCGGACCAGGAACAGCCCGCGAAGATCGGGAACGTGCTGCATCCGGTCGGTGACGTGGGCGCGGCGATCAGCTTCTACCGCGACACGTTCGGCTTCGGACTGAAGTTCGCCGACGGCGACCGTTACGCGGCGCTCGACGCGGGCGGCACGACCCTCGCGCTGGCCAGCCCGGAGGACGACATCACCGGCGGCATCGTGTCGGCCTCCGTCAAGGTCGCCGACGTCGGCCAGGCGGTGGAGGCCGTTGTAGCAGCCGGCGGCACCGTGGTCCGCGCCCCCGAACAGGGCCCCCACGAGGTGGCGGCCCTGGTCAGGGACCCCTGGAACAACCTGATCATCATCTACGGCTAACCAACCCGTCTCATGATGAGACTCCGGTGTGGGCTGGGGCACAGCAGGCTGGCGATCACCAGCGGTCAGTTGTGCGAAGGGCGGGTGCTCATGAGTCTGTTGTCGACCGTCGACCGGACTACGTTGATCCAGGTTGTCCGAACGATGTTTCCGCATGCCTCGTGTCCGGACGGGCCCTACGAGCGGACCGCGGACGAGGTGATCGCGGCGGCCGAACAGAGCCCGCGTTCCCTGGCGCAGCTGTGCCAGGGCCTGGCGGATCTGAACGTTCTGCGTGACGTGCCGTTCGCCGAGCTCGACCCGCAGACCGCGTTGACCGTGCTGCGCGGGGTGCAGGACACCCCGTTCTTCGGGGTGATCCTGGGGACCGCTGTGGTCAAGTTCTACGACGACCACGAGGTGTGGGAGTTGCTGGGTTATGAGGGAGCCTCGTTCGGCCAGGGCGGATACCTGAACCGGGGCTTCGACGACCTGGATTGGTTGCCCAATCCCGCTGTCGAGTTCGAGGAAGGTGCGGCATGACCCGGTTCGACTACGACGACGAAGACGTGGTGGTGATCGTCGGCTCCGGCGCGGGCGGCGGGACACTCGCCAACGAGCTGTGCCAGCGCGGTTTCCGGACCGTGGTGCTCGAGGCCGGTCCGCACCTGACCGCCGACGACTACACCAACGACGAGTGGGAGGCGTTCAGCCAGATGGCATGGCTGGACCGCCGGACCTCGTCCGGCACGTTCCAGCTGCAGAAGGACTTCCCCGAACTGCCAGCGTGGATCGTGAAGGCGGTCGGCGGGACGACGACCCACTGGGCGGGTGCCTGCCCCCGGTTCAAGCCGCACGAGCTGTGTGCCCGGACGACCTACGGCTCGTTGGACGGCACGAACCTGCTCGACTGGCCGATCACGCTCGGCGAGCTGGAGCCGTACTACGACAAGGCCGAGATCAAGATGGGTGTCACGCACACCCACGGTCGACCGCCGCTGCCGGCGAACAACAACTACAAGGTGTTCGCCAACGGCGCGAAGAAGATCGGTTACCGCCAGGTGGCGACCGGCCCGTACGCCACCAACGCCGAGCCCTACGACGGCCGCCCGGCGACCGTGCAGGACGGGTTCAACTTCCAGGGCGACAAGCAGGGCTCGAAGTGGTCGACGCTGGTCGCGGAGCTGCCGAAGGCGGAGAAGACCGGCAACCTCGACCTGCGGCCGAACAGCCACGTCGCGCAGATCCTGCACAACAGCAAGGGCCGCGCGACCGGCGTGCTCTACGTCGACGGCGACGGGAACCTGCAGCGTCAGCGGGCCTCGGTGGTGTGCGTCGCGGGCAACTCGCTGGAGTCGCCGCGACTGCTGCTGCTGTCCGCATCCGCGCTGTTCCCCGATGGTTTGGCGAACAGCTCCGGGCAGGTCGGACGCAACTACATGCGGCACACGACCGCGACCGTGTGGGGCCAGTACGACCGGCCGGTGCGGATGTACCGGGGCGAGACGATGGCCGGTGTCATCTGCGACGAGTCCCGGCTCGACACCGACCGCGGCTTCGTCGGCGGCTACTACATGGAGACGATCGCGCTCGGTCCGGCGTTCTTCTCCTCGTTCGTCGCGCCGGGTGGCTGGGGTCCGGACTTCGCGGCCTACCTCGACGACTACAACAACACCGCAGGCATGTGGGTCGTCGGCGAGGACATGCCGAGGGAGACCAACCGCATCACGCTGGACCCGAGCGTTGTCGACCAGCACGGGTTGCCGGTCGCGCACGTGCACTTCGACGACCACCCCAACGACGTGGCGATGCGTGAGCACGGCAAGGCGCAGGGGCGCGCGGTCTACGAGGCGGTCGGGGCGAAGCGGATCATCCAGACCCCGCCGTACCCGTCGACGCACAACCTGGGCACCTGCCGTATGAGCGAGCGCCCCGGCGACGGCGTGGTCAACCGGTACGGCAGGGCCCACGACGTGCCGAACCTGTTCATCTCCGACGGCAGCCAGTTCACCACGGGCGCGGCGGCCAACCCGACGATGACGATCGTGACCCTGGCGATCCGTCAGGCGGAATACATAGCAACAGAGTTCAAAGCCTCATCGTGAGTGGCAAGGCCGTCTACCCCGAAGGGGCGCCGAAGGCGTAGCCGGAGTGGGCACTCACGACAGCTTTTCCGTCGTGAGGGTCCAGTCCGGCTATAGGCGGCCTTGCCACTCACGAGTCGACGGCGAAGCCGAGATGCCTTGGAGCCGGGCACGGGCTAAGTCGGGTACGGGCTTAAGCCGGGTACGGGCCTGCGCACCGACGGAGTGCAGCCCGTCGGGCCTCGGACACGAGGGGGTTTAGCGGCGGAGGGCGTGGGGGCGGTTGCGGGCGGCCGATGCCAGTGCGTCCGCGATCGAACCCGCGTCCGACACCGACAACCCGGCCGTGGTGATCCGCAAGTAGTCGCTGTCCAGCGGCGCCGCGAGGAACGGCCGCCCCGGTGCGGCTCCGATCCCTTGCGTGGCCAGCACCACCAGTGCATCCCGTTCGCCGGCCACCGGTAGCCACAGGTTGAACCCGTCCCCGGCGAGCACCTCGATCCCGCGCTCGGCAAGCGCGTCCACCAGCGCCTGACGTCGCTGCGCATAGACGGTGCGCGCGGTGTCGATCGCGGCGGTGCACCGGCTGTCGGACAGCATGTCGGCCAGCAGCTGCTGCAACAACCGGGACGACCACGCGGGCCCCAGGTTGCGCCGCGCGATGACCGGCTCGATCAGCTCATCAGGTCCGCCGATGGCGGCCAGTCGTAGGTCAGGGCCGTACGCCTTGGAAAAACTCATGATCGACACAGTGCGTTCGGGCAGGTGCGCGGCGAGACTGACCGGTTCCGCCGCCGCGACCGGACCCGCGTGGTCGTCCTCCACGACGATCGTCGACGGCGCGTCCGCGCGTAGCACCGCGGCGAGATCGGCGGCCCGTGCCCGGCTCATGCTGGCGCCGGTCGGGTTGTGTGCCCGAGGCTGGAGCAGCAGCACCGTCGGCTGGTTCGACGCGAGCGCGTCGCGCAGTGCGTCGGGACGCATGCCCTCGCTGTCGATGCCGACCGCGACCGGCTGCGCGCCGATCAGCTCCAGCATGTCCAGGAACGGCGGGAACGTCGGGTTCTCCACGAGCACCCGGTCGCCGAGGCGCAGGACGCTGGTCAGCACCCGGTCGACCGCGTCCAGCGACCCGTCGACGACCGTGACGCGCTCGGGCTCGTGCACCTCGCGCCACGCCGAACGGATCATCCTCTCCAACTGGGGCAGGACCGGCGGGTCGAGGTAGCCGGACAGCCCAGGGCCTCGCCGACCGCCGGGGGTGAGCTCGGGCAGCGGCGGCAACAGCGCCGGGTCCGGCACGCCGGCCGACAGGTCGATCGCGAACTCGCCAGCTGTCCCGGCGATGCGCCAGAACCGGCTGGGCCAGCCGGCGTGCAGACCGTCGGTGACGAACGATCCGTTGCGGCCGTGCGTGCGCACCGAGCCGATCCGGACCAGCGAGCGCCATGCCTCGTTCACCGTGGTCGGGCTGATCCCCAGCGCCGAGGCGAGCGCCCGGACGGTGGGCAAACGCGACCCGGCGGCCAGCTCACCGGACTTGATCAGGCGGTTGACGGCCGCCGCGATGCCGGCGGCGGAGTGGTCGTCCGTCGCCGCCGCTATTCGAGCGACCTCGGCTTGAATCGGACTACTCCCTTCCGGCGATGCAAGTAGAGCGCGAATGATCTGTAACAAAGTGACCATTGCCACAGCTCAACGCAAACAATATCGTCCCTGTTCTCTAGTCGGGTAGCTCGATCGGGGAGTTGATATGCCGAATCTCGTCCGTGCAGCGCTGGTGCAGGCCAAGTGGACCGGCGACGCCGCCTCCATGGTGGACGCGCACGAGCAGTACGCGCGGGCCGCCGCCGCGCAGGGCGCCAAGGTCATCGGTTTCCAGGAGGTGTTCAACGCTCCCTACTTCTGCCAGGTGCAGGAGGCGGAGCACTACCGCTGGGCGGAACGGGTGCCGGACGGCCCGACGGTGCAGCGGATGTGCGCACTGGCCAAGGAGCTCGGCATGGTGATCGTCGTGCCGATCTACGAGATCGAGGACTCGGGCTTCTACTACAACACCGCCGCCGTGATCGACGCCGACGGCCGGTACCTCGGTAAGTACCGCAAGCACCACATCCCGCAGGTCAAGGGCTTCTGGGAGAAGTACTACTTCAAGCCGGGCAACCTCGGCTGGCCGGTGTTCGACACCGCCGTCGGGCGCATCGGCGTGTACATCTGCTACGACCGGCACTTCCCGGAGGGCTGGCGCGCGCTCGGTCTCGCCGGCGCGCAGCTGGTCTACAACCCGTCGGCGACCAGCCGCGGCCTGTCGTCCTACCTGTGGAAGCTCGAGCAGCCGGCCGCCGCCGTGGCCAACGAGTACTTCGTCGCCGCGATCAACCGCGTCGGGGTCGAGGAGTACGGCGACAACGACTTCTACGGGACCAGCTACTTCGTCGACCCGCGCGGCCAGTTCGTCGGGGACGTGGCCAGCGGCGACGCCGAGGAGCTGGTCGTGCGCGATCTCGACTTCGACCTGATCGACGAGGTCCGGCAGCAGTGGGCGTTCTACCGGGACCGCCGCCCGGACGCCTACGGCCTGCTGACCCGACCCTGAGGGGGAACCACATGAGCGTCCACGCCGAGCTGTTCAAACGCCGCCAGGCGGTCATGCCGTCCTGGCTGTCCACCTACTACGCCGAGCCGATCGACATCGAGCGGGGCGAGGGCCGGCACGTCTTCGACGCCGAGGGCAACCGCTACCTCGACTTCTTCGGCGGCATCCTCACCACGATGACCGCGCACGCGCTGCCCGAGGTCACCGCCGCGATCTCCGAGCAGGCCGCGAAGATCCTGCACACCTCGACGCTGTATCTGAACCGGCAGATGGTCGAGCTGGCCGAACAGATCGCCGAGCTGTCCGGCATCGATGACCCGAAGGTCTTCTTCACCGCCAGCGGTACCGAGGCCAACGACACCGCGCTCATGCTGGCGACCGGCTACCGCGCGTCCAACCAGGTACTGGCGCTGCGCAACAGCTACCACGGCCGGTCGTTCTCCTCGGTCGCCATCACCGGCAACGCCGGCTGGTCGCCCACCAGCCTGTCGCCGGTGCAGACCTACTACGTGCACGGCAGCCGCCGTCGCGGCACGCCGTTCGCGCAGCTGTCCGACGCCGAGCTGACCGAGGCGTGCCTCGCGGACCTCGACGACGTGCTCGGCCAGGTCAAGGACAACGTGGCCTGCCTGATCGCCGAGCCGATCCAGGGTGTCGGTGGTTTCGCGATGCCGCCGGACGGGCTGCTCGGCGAGTTCAAGAAGGTGCTCGACCGACACGGCATCCTGTGGATCTCCGACGAGGTCCAGACCGGCTGGGGCCGCACCGGCGAGCACTTCTGGGGTTGGCAGGCGCACGCCGTCGACGGCGCGAAACCGGACATGCTGACATTCGCCAAGGGCATCGGCAACGGTCTGTCCATCGGCGGTGTCGTGGCCCGCGCGGAGATCATGGACAGCGTTTCGTCCAACTCGATCTCCACGTTCGGCGGTAGCCCGATCACCATGGCCGGCGCGCTGGCGAACCTGCGCTACGCCGTCGACAACGACCTTCAGGGCAATGCGAAGCGGATCGGCCAGGTGCTGCGCACGACGCTCGACGAGGCCGAGGGGCTCTCGGTGGTCGAGGAGATTCGCGGCCGTGGCCTGATGATCGGTATCGAGCTGACCAGTGCCGAGGCGGCCACCGACGTCCTGGAGTACACGCGCGAAGGCGGTCTGCTGATCGGCAAGGGTGGTCTGCGCGGCAACATCCTGCGCATCGCCCCGCCGCTGTCGCTGACGGCCGAGGAAGCGGCGGAAGGCGGCGCGATCCTGGTCGAGGCCCTGCGCAAGGCCGGAGGAACCCCGTGAGTGGCGAGTGGTCCTCTGGGACCACTCCGCACTCACGGCTCGTGACCAGGGAAAACGCGACTGGAGGCGCGGTATGAGCACGACGCTGATCAAAGGTGGGCTGGTCATCTCGGCGACGGACGAGGTCGTCGCCGATGTGCTGGTCGACGGTGAGAAGGTCGCTGCGCTGCTGGCGCCCGGCTCGGGGCTCGCCGAGAGTGCCGACCAGGTGATCGACGCGACCGGTAAGTACGTCATCCCGGGAGGCGTCGACGCGCACACCCACATGGAGATGCCGTTCGGCGGCACGTACGCGGCCGACACGTTCGAGACCGGCACGGCGGCCGCCGCGTGGGGCGGCACCACGACGATCATCGACTTCGCCATCCAGAGCGTCGGGCACTCGCTGCGCGAGGGCCTGGACGCCTGGCAGGAGAAGGCACAGGGCAACTGCGCCATCGACTACGGCTTCCACATGATCATCTCGGACGTGCACGAGCAGTCCATGAAAGAGATGGACGTGCTGGTCGGCGAGGGTGTCACGAGCTTCAAGATGTTCATGGCCTACCCCGGCGTCTTCTACTCGGACGACGCCAAGATCCTGCGCGCGATGCAGCAGGGGACCGCGAACGGCGCGCTCACCATGATGCACGCGGAGAACGGCATCGCGATCGACCTGCTGGTGCAACAGGCGCTGGCGAAGGGCCAGACGGACCCGCGCTACCACGGCGACGTGCGGCACGCGCTGCTCGAGGCCGAGGCCACCCACCGGGCGATCCAGCTGGCCAGGGTCGCCGGCTCGCCGCTGTACATCGTGCACGTCTCGGCTGCCGAGGCCGTCGCGGAGATCGCCCAGGCCAGGGACAACGGCCTGTCGGTGTTCGCCGAGACCTGTCCGCAGTACCTGTTCCTGTCCACCGACAACCTCGCCGAACCGGACTTCGAGGGCGCCAAGTACGTGTGCTCGACGCCGCTGCGCCCGAAGGAACATCAGACGGCACTGTGGCGCGCGCTGCGCACCGACGACCTGTCCGTCGTGTCCACCGACCACTGCCCGTTCTGCTTCAAGGGACAGAAGGAGATGGGCATCGGCGACTTCTCGAAGATCCCGAACGGCATGCCGGGTGTCGAGAACCGGGTCGACCTGCTGCATCAGGCGGTACTGGACGGGCACATCAGCCGGCGCCGCTGGGTCGAGCTGGCCAGCACCGCGCCGGCCAGGATGTTCGGCCTGCACCCGCGCAAGGGCACGATCATGCCTGGCGCGGACGCCGACATCGTGGTCTACGACCCGGCCGCCGAACAGGTCATCTCCGCCGAGACGCACCACATGAACGTCGACTACTCGGCCTACGAGGGCAAGCGCATCACCGGCAAGGCCCAGACCGTGCTGTCCCGCGGTGAGGTGATCGTGCACGACGGCCAGTACTCGGGCCGCCCCGGGCGAGGCAACTATCTGACCCGTTCCACCTGCGACTACCTCTAGCAGAGAGGACCAGACATGGACTTCGGCATCGTCCTGCAGACCGACCCGCCCGCCTCTTCGGTGGTCGAGCGGATGGTTCGCGCGGAACAGCAGGGCTTCACCTACGGCTGGACGTTCGACTCCTGCGTGCTCTGGCAGGAACCGTTTGTCATCTACTCCCAGGTGCTCGAACACACGACGCACCTGAAGGTCGGGACGATGGTCACCAACCCGGCCACCCGCGACTGGACTGTCACCGCGTCGACCTTCGCCACGCTCAACCAGATGTTCGGCAACCGGACCGTGTGCGGCATCGGACGGGGCGACTCGGCGGTACGGGTGACCGGAGGCAAGCCGAACACCCTCGCCACGCTCGGCCGTTCGATGCACGTCATCAAGGAGCTGGCCGAGGGCCGCGAGGTGGACCTGGACGGCACCGCGGTGCGGCTGCCCTGGGTCGCCGACGGCGAGCTGCCGGTCTGGATGGGTGCCTACGGTCCGAAGGCGCTGGCCATGGCCGGTGCACAGGCCGACGGATTCATCCTGCAGCTGGCCGATCCGTACCTCACCGAATGGATGGTCAAGCACGTCCGGGACGCGGCGGCGGCGGCAGGCCGCGACCCCGACTCAGTCACCATCTGCGTCGCCGCGCCCGCCTATGTGTCCGACGACGTCGAGCACGCGCGCGACCAGTGCCGCTGGTTCGGCGGCATGGTCGGCAACCACGTCGCCGACCTGGTCACCCGCTACGGCGAGGGCTCCGACCTGCCGGCCGAGCTCACCGAGTACATCTCCGGCCGTGAGGGTTACGACTACAGCCACCACGGCCGTGCCGGCAACCCCAGCACCGACTTCGTGCCGGACGCCATCGTCGACCGGTTCTGCCTGATCGGGCCGGTGGAGGCGCACATCGAGAAGCTCACGCAGCTGCGGGAACTCGGTGTGCATCAGTTTGCTGTGTATGACATGCACGACGCCAAGGACGAAACAATCGACGCCTACGGTGAGCACATCATTCCCGCTCTGAGTTGAACGAACCCCCGTTGGAAGCAGCCCGAGTGAGGCACTGACATGGTGATCAAAGAAGCAGGAGATGCCCAGAGCCGCGACGCCGATGGCCGCGTGGACCTGGTTGATCGTTCCGAGTTCGCCGGCAGTCGCTTCGCCAACGAGGAGCTGCTGCCCACCACGCTCGCCGAGCGGAAGTGGACGACCTACAACTACGCGGCGCTGTGGATGGGCATGGCGCACAACATCCCCAGCTACCTGCTGGCCTCCGGGCTGGTGGCGCTCGGGATGGACTGGATCCAGGCGTTCCTGACGATCACCCTGGCGAACATCATCGTGCTGGTCCCGATGCTGCTCAACAGCCACGCGGGCACCAAGTACGGCATCCCGTTCCCGGTGTTCGCCAGGGCGTTCTACGGACTGCGCGGCGCGAACCTGCCCGCGCTGCTGCGTGCGTTCATCGCGTGCGGCTGGTTCGGCATCCAGACCTGGGTCGGCGGTCAGGCGATCTTCGTCATCATCGGGAAACTGTCCGGCGACGGCTGGACGAAAGCGGCGGCGTTCGGCGGGCACCCGTGGACGATGTGGCTGTCCTTCGGGGTCTTCTGGGTGATCCAGATGGTCCTGATCTGGCGTGGCATCGACGCGCTGCGGCGGTTCGAGAACTGGGCTGCGCCGCTGGTGACGGTTGCGTTCCTGGCGCTGTTCATCTGGATCGTGGTGAAGATCGGCGGCTTCGGGCCGATCTTCGACCAGCCGTCCAAGCTGGGCTGGGGTGCTGACTTCTGGACCGTGTTCGCGCCCTCGCTCATGGGCATGATCGCGTTCTGGGCGACGCTGTCGCTCAACATGCCGGACTTCACCCGGTTCGGCGGCAGCCAGCGCAAGCAGATCCTCGGCCAGATCTACGGTCTACCCACCACGATGGCCTTCATCTCGATGATCTCCATCGTCGTCACCTCGGGCACGATCGTGCTGTACGGCCAGGCGATCTGGGACCCGGTGGAGGTGGCCAGCCGGTTCTCGAGCCCGGTCGCGGTCGTCATCGGCCTGGTCATGGCGGTCATCGCGACGATCTCGGCGAACGTCGCGGCCAACGTGGTGAGCCCGTCCTACGACTTCGCCAACGCGATGCCGCGCTGGCTGAACTTCCGCACGGCCGGCCTGCTGACCGGCGTGATCGGCATCGTCATCCAGCCGTGGCGGCTGGTCTCGGACCCGCACACCTACATCTTCACCTGGCTCGGGTTCTACGGCGGCGTGCTGTCGGCCGTGGCCGGTGTGCTGATGGCCGGCTACTGGGTGCTCGCCAGGACCCAGCTAGACCTGGCGGACCTGTACCGCCCGACCGGCCGGTACTGGTTCACCGGCGGCTGGAACTGGCGCGCGGTGGCCGCCACCGTGATCGGCGCGCTGTTCGCGGTGGGCGGCGCCTACTCGGCTCCGGGCACCGGCCCGTTCCCGGCGGACGGCCTGATCCCGCTGTTCAAGCCGTTCTACGACTACAGCTGGGTGGTCGGCCTGATCGTCGGCATGGTCATCTACGCGGTCCTGTCCCCGCGCCGCAAGGTCTAAGGCTCGTGAGTGTTGAGTATGGCCATAGCCATACTCAACACTCACGAGGTTTAGTTTACGTGTGAACTAAGTTGTCGTCCGCGAGAACGGGTAGGGTCGCGCGATGGCGGCGGACGACGAGCTGGACTTCTGGGCCTTTGTCGAGGTGGCGAACCGTCGGCTGGCCACCGAGTACGGGTTCGAGCACCAACTGGCGACCGAGGTGCTGCTGAACCTCAACCGCGCCTCGAACATCGTCACCTACGACCTCGAAGCGACCGTGCACCGCCCGAGGGGGCGCTCCTGGTCGGGGTTCCGGCTGCTGTTCGTCATCTGGCTCGCCGGTCCGCTCGAGTCGAAGGCCGCGGCGACCTTGACCGGTATGAGCAGGGCCGCGGTGTCGAACCTGACCAAGTCGCTGGTCGCGAGCGGCATGCTGGACCGGATACCGAGCGCGCACGACGGCCGCTCGGTGCATCTCTCGCTCACCGCGAAGGGCCGCGAGGAGATGATCGCGGTCTTCCGCGAGCACAACGAGCGCGAGCACGAGTGGACGAGCGCGCTGACCGAGGCCGAACAGCGTGTACTGATCATGCTGCTGGGGAAGCTCATCACGAACCGGGACCGCTCGAACTTCCGTGGCCGCAACTGAGAGCGGGTTCCCAACGCGAGCTAATTAGTTCATACTTTGATTAGTTCACTCGCTGTCGAGGAGGCTGACGATGGCCTACTACCGCAGGCTCGGCGCGGTGCCGCCGAAGCGCCACACCCAGCACCGGGACGAGTCCGACCGGCTCTACTACGAGGAGCTGGTCGGCGAGGAGGGGTTCTCCAGTGACTCGTCGCTGCTGTATCACCGCAACATCCCGTCCGCGCTGGTCGCCTCCGAGATCTGGGAGCTGCCGGACCAGGCGACGACGCCGAACCATCCGCTGAAGCCCCGGCACCTGAGGCTCCCGGAGCTGTTCGGCGCCACCGCCGACGCGGACGTCGTCACCGGACGCCGCAAGATCCTGGGCAACGCCGACGTGTCGCTGCACTACGTCGTGGCCTCGAAGCCCTCCCCGCTGTACCGCAACGTGCTGGGCGACGAGATCGTCTACGTCGAGTCCGGCACCGCCACCGTGCAGACCATGTACGGCGAGCTCGCGGCCCGCTCCGGCGACTACGTCCTCATCCCGACCGCCACCACGCATCGCTGGCAGCCGTCGGGGGACGGGGAGCCGCTGCGCGCCTACGTCATCGAGGGGCGCGGTCACATCGCCCCGCCGAAGCGCTACCTGTCCCGGTTCGGGCAGCTGCTGGAGAACGCGCCCTACTGCGAACGTGACCTGCACGGCCCCGACGAGCCGCTGGTGCTCGAAGGACGGGACGTCGAGGTGCTGGTCAAGCACGGCGCCGGTGGAACCGCGGTCGGCACCAGGCTGGTGTACCGCGACCACCCGTTCGACGTCGTCGGCTGGGACGGCTGCCTGTACCCGTACACGTTCAACGTGGCGGACTTCGAGCCGCTCACCGGCCGCGTGCACCAGCCGCCGCCGGTGCACCAGGTGTTCGAGGGCGACAACTTCGTGGTGTGCAACTTCGTGCCCCGCAAGGTCGACTACCACCCGCTGTCGATCCCGGTGCCGTACTACCACTCCAACGTCGACTCCGACGAGGTCATGTTCTACTGCGGCGGCGACTACGAGGCGCGCAAGGGTTCCGGCATCACCCAGGGCTCGATCTCGCTGCACCCCGGCGGGCACGCGCACGGTCCGCAGCCCGGCGCCTACGAACGCAGCATCGGTGCCGAGTTCTTCGACGAGCTGGCCGTCATGGTCGACACCTTCCGGCCGTTGGAGCTGGGCGAGGGCGGCGCGGCCTGTGAGGACCCGGACTACGCCTGGACCTGGGCCTCGGGGCAGGGCTCGTGATCGACGTCGCGCGGGACTCGCTGTTCGGTCTGGACAACCTGCCGTACGGCGTCTTCTCCACACCCGGCGCGGCGCCCCGAGTCGGCGTCCGCGTCGGTGACTCGGTGCTGGACCTGGCACGGGTGCTCGACGACGAGGTGTTCGCGCAGCCGTCGCTCAACCCCTTCATGGCACGGGGACACCGTCGCTGGTCCGAGGTCCGGGAACGGGTCACCGAGCTGGCCGGTGCCGACGTCCCGGCGGACGCCGTTCATCCGGTCGACGAGGTGCATATGCACCTGCCGATCGAGGTCGCGGACTACGTCGACTTCTACGCCTCGGAGCACCACGCGTCGAACATCGGCAGGCTGTTCCGCCCGGACTCGGAACCGCTCATGCCGAACTGGAAGCATCTGCCGGTCGGCTACCACGGCCGCGCCGGCACCGTCGTGGTCTCCGGCACCGACATCGTGCGCCCCCGAGGCCAGTACGCGACACCGGACGGCCCCGAGTTCGGTCCGTGTCGCCGGCTCGACATCGAGGCGGAGCTGGGATTCGTCGTGGGCGCGGGCTCACCGCTGGGCACGCCGGTGTCCTGCGACGACTTCGCCGAGCACGTGTTCGGTGCGGTGCTGGTCAACGACTGGTCGGCCCGGGACATCCAGGCGTGGGAGTACGTCCCGCTCGGCCCGTTCCTCGGCAAGAGCTTCGCTACCTCGATCTCGCCGTGGGTCGTGCCGATGGCGGCGCTGGACGCCGCTCGGGTCCCGCTGCCGCGACAGGACCCGGAACCGCTGCCGTACCTGCGTGGT
Source organism: Actinospineispora spinosispora DSM 44797 (assembly GCF_000429025.1). GTDB lineage: Bacteria > Actinomycetota > Actinomycetes > Mycobacteriales > Pseudonocardiaceae > Pseudonocardia > Pseudonocardia spinosispora. The sequence continues at coordinate 17,869 of NZ_KE386835.1, read as the reverse complement.
CGTGAGCCGTGGGGCCTGGACATCGACCTCACGATCGACTGGAACGGCCAGGCGATCAGCCACCCGCCCTACCGCACGATGTACTGGTCGCCGGCCCAGATGCTGGCCCATCTGACGGTCAACGGCGCCTCGGCCCGCACCGGCGACCTGTTCGCCTCCGGGACGATCTCGGGCCCGGAGATGAACCAGCGCGGCGCCCTGATCGAGCTGACCTGGGGTGGAGCGGAGCCGATCGACCTCGACGGTGAGCCCCGAACCTTCCTGCGAGACGACGACACGATCACCATCTCGGCGACGGCACCGTCCTCCTCCGGAGGCCGCCTCGGCTTCGGAGAGGTCCACGGCCGCATCCAAGCCTCGTGAGCTGTGACCAGGCGTTAAGGTCCGGGCATGGTGCGACGGCTGGATGACGCCACGGACATGCTGCTCGCTTCGCTGCTGGCCGCCGACGGGCGCGCCACGCTGAAGAAGCTCGCCGAGGTGACCGGGCTGTCCCAGTCCGCCGTGCAGGCCCGCGTACGTCGCCTCGAGAGCGACGGCGTGATCCGCGGCTACGTCGCGGAGCTGGACCCCGACGCCATCGGCCTGCCGCTCGCGGCCTTCATCTCGCTGATCCCGCTCGACCCGGCGCACGAGTACGAGATCCCCGGTGCGCTGGAAGGGCTCAGCGAGATCGCCTCGTGCCACTCGGTCGCCGGGGACGCGAGCTTCATGCTGTTCGTCAGGGTCGAGACGCCGAGCGCTTTGGAGACGCTGATCCGCGAGATCCGCACCCGCGCGAACGTCGCGACCCGCACCACGGTCGTGCTGCAGACCTCGTTCGAGCGGCGATCACAGCCGCCCGACGTCCACGCCTGAGCACCAGCCGTCACCGCACGGTAAGGGGCGCAGGGGACCGGCACTGGATACCGTGGCCGATGTGTTGATCACCGAGCGGCCCCCGAGGCGGCGGGCCGCCGTCCACGACCTGATCGCGGTAGGCGCATGCGCCGGGCTGGTCGTGCTGGCGGCAGTCGTCGGCTGGGCGCTCCTCGACTCGGGAGTGGACATCTACCTGGGATTCCCGCCGCTGCTGGCCGCGTGGATGCCGCACGTCGGCCCGGGCACGCCGGTCGCGCTCGTGGTCGCGGTACTGGTGGTCCGCTACGGTCCGCCGCTGGCCGGCAGAATGCGCTGGCGGCCGTTGCTCACCTCGGCGTACTGCGCGTCGCTCGCCTGGACGCTGTCGCTGGCCCTGGTCGACGGCTGGGAACGCGGCGTCGCCGGACGGCTGACCACGTCCGACGAGTACCTGCACGACGTGCCCGGGGTCACCGACATCCCCGGCATGCTCCGCACGTTCGCCGACCACATCCTGACCACACAGGTCGACCCGGCCCAGACCTGGTTCTGGACCACGCACGTCGGCGCGCACCCGCCCGCGGTGTTCCTGCTGTTCGTCTGGCTCGACCGGATCGGACTCGGCGGCGGAGGACCGGCCGGCCTGCTGGTGGTCCTGATCGGCTCGTCGGCCTGCGTGGGCGTGGCCGTCGCGATGCGTGCGCTGGACGCCGAACGGTTCGCGCGCCGCGCACTGCCGTTCGGGGTGCTGCTGCCCGGCGCCGTGTGGGTGGGAGTGTCGGCGGACGGCATGTTCGCGGGCGTGCTGGCGTGGAGCATCGCGCTGCTGGCGATCGCGGCGAGCACACGCGGCGGCAGGTCGGTGGCGGCCTCGGCGTCGGGCGGGCTGCTGTTCGGCGTGTGCCTGTATCTGTCCTACGGACTGGTCATCGCCGGGCTGCTGCCGCTCGCGGTCGTCCTCGCCCGTCGGGCGTGGCGGATCGTGGTGCCGGCCACCGCCGGTGTCGTGCTGGTGGTCGCGGTCTTCACAGCCAGCGGGTTCTGGTGGTTCACCGGGTTCGCGCATCTGCGGGTCATCTACGCGGCGAGCATCGCCTCGACGCGCCCGTACTGGTACTTCGTCTGGGCCGATCTCGCGGCGGTCCTGTTCGCGATGGGGCCCGCGATCGTGGCGGCGCTGCGCAGAGCGGTGACCAGCCCGGCCGCGCTGCCGCTGGCGGCGATGCTGCTACCGGGTGCCGCGCTCGCGGCGATCCTGCTCGCCGACCTGTCCGGCATGAGCAAGGCCGAGGTGGAACGGATCTGGCTGCCGTTCGTGGTCTGGCTGGTGCCGCTGTGTGCGCTGTTGCCGCGCCGACGGGCATGGCTCGTCGCGCAGGCCGTGCTCGCGCTGGCGGTCAACCATCTGCTGCTCACCGTCTGGTAGCTCGACAGGAGGTAGACTGGCCGGTCTGTGTCACCGGCGCGGGCGATCTATTTCACTTCTCAACCAAACCGGTTAGAAGACCGTTAGAATCCTACTGGAGAACTGTCCGTACTCTATAACGGTAGTTGACTATGTCCCGAAGCGCCGCGCCCGCAGTCGCGGGTACCTCCACCGCACAGTGGGTGACGGGCGTACTGGTCCTGACCGTAGGCACGCTGCTTCCCCTGTTGGACCTCGGTGTGCTGAACGTCGCGCTCCCGGTGATCCAGCAGCAGTTCGGGGTGTCGGTCGACGCGGCGGGATGGGTCGTCACCGCGTCGCTGCTGGCTCTGGCCTTCGTGGTTCCGGCCGCGCCATGGCTGAGTGACCGCTTCGGCCTGGTCCGGCTCTACGTGGCCGCTCTCGTCGGGTTCGCGGTGTGTTCGGTGCTCTGCGCGGCGGCGTGGGACCTGGGCAGCCTGATCGCGTTCCGGGTCCTGCAGGCGGTGCCGGCGGGGCTGCTGCCGGTCGTGACCCTGTCGATCCTGTACAAGATCGTCCCCGCTTCCCGGATCGGCGCGGCCATGGGGATCTTCGGTCTCGGTCTCGTCGTCGCCCCGGCCGCTGGTCCGACCGTCGGCGGCTTTCTTCTGCTGCACGCCGAGTGGCGATGGGCGTTCTACCTGTGCGTCGGGCTGAGCGTGGTCACCGCGATCGCGGCACGGCTGGGGCTGCCGACGCTGCCGAGAGCCCACGCCCGCTCGTTCGACTGGTGGGGCTACACGACCATCAGCTACGGCCTGTTCGCCGTGCTGCTCGCGGCCTCGAACGGACAGGACTGGGGCTGGGCGTCGTACCCGACCCTGGCGCTGTTCGCGACCGGGCTGCTGTCCCTCGCGTTCTTCGCGGTGATCGAGAACGAGGTCCGCGCGCCGCTGCTCGACCTGCGCACGCTGACCCGGTTCCCCTACATCGCCGCCGTGTCGACGGTCGCCGCTGTGTCGCTCGGGCTGTTCGCCAGCACCCTCTACCTCCCGCCGTTCGTGCAGCTGGGGCATGGTCTCAGCGCACTGGACACGGGTGTGATGCTCCTGCCGCAAGCGGTCGCGATGGCGGTGGTCGTCCCGCTGTCGGGCATCGTCGCGGACCGCTTCGGTCCCCGCTGGCCGGCGATCGTCGGCCTGGTCGTCGCGGCCTACGGCACCTATCTACTGAGCGGTCTGAGCATCGACATGACCAAGGCGGACGTGATCGCCTGGACGGTCGTGCGCGGCATCGGTGTCGGCCTCGCCGTGATGCCGGTCGTGACGGCGGGCCTGAACTCGCTGCCGTACCAGTTCATCGGCTTCGGCAGCGCGCTGCTCGCGATCGTCCAGCGCGTGTCCTGCGCACTGTGCCTCGCGGTCCTGGTATCGGGACGCCACGTCGCGCCACCGACCGCTCCCGCGCTGGCCCCCGACATGGCCCAGGACGAGCTTCGCCGGCTCACCGAACAGGAGACCGGGCTCGCCGGCCTGTGGTGGCGCCTGTTGTTGCACGTCACGGCGTCCACGTACGGCGACGTCTTCCTGGTGGCGGCTGTACTCACCTCGGTCGCCGTGCTTCTCGTCGTGCGTCTGAAGAAGTCGAGGCCCGCGTCGATGCGGGTCATCGCGCGCATCCCGAAGACCGTGTTCGTCCCGGAGCGCGTCGATCAGGAGAGCAACAGCCCGAGCAGCAGGGCCCGGTTGAACTAGTTCGCGGAATGGACCGGACCGTCACCGCCGTTGAGGAGGGCACAAGTCCCCGTCGCGAACGAAGGTGTGATCGATGAGCGAAACCGCAACGCCAGTGGCACTCGGCCAGGTCGGTGTCTGGGCCGCCCAGTGGGAGATAACCCCCGAGCGCGCGGCCGAGATCGAACGGCTCGGCTACGGGACCGTGTGGGTGGGTGGCTCGCCGGACGCGGACCTGCGGATCGTCGAGTCGCTGCTCGCCGCGACGTCGACGCTGTCGCTGGCGACCGGGATCGTGAACATCTGGAGCGCCGAGGCCGGCGCTGTCGCCGACTCGTTCCACCGACTGGAAGCCGCCTACCCCGGGCGTTTCCTGCTCGGCATCGGAGCGGGACACCGCGAGGCGACCGACGAGTACACCCAGCCCTACCAGGCGCTGGTCAACTACCTGGACGTGCTCGACGAGCGAGGCGTACCGAAGGACCGCAGGGTTCTCGCGGCGCTGGGCCCCAGGGTCCTGAAGCTCTCCGCGGACCGCGCCGCCGGAGCGCACCCCTACCTGGTGACACCGGAGTACACCGCGTCCGCCAGGCAGACGCTGGGTGACCAGCCGGTGCTCGCGGTCGAGCACAAGGTCGCCCTCGGTTCCGATCACGCGGAGACCCTCGCCAAGGGCAGGCCCACGGTGGAGTTCTACCTGGGGCTGAGCAACTACGTGGCGAATCTGCGCAGGCTGGGTTACACCGAACAGGACGTGGCGGGCAGCGGTAGCGACAAGCTGGTCGACGCACTGGTCGCGCAGGGCAGCCCCGCCGCCGCGGCCGACGTGCTGCGCGCGCACCTGGACGCGGGCGCGGACCACGTCATGGCACACGTCGTCCCCGACACCGACGACCCGCTGCCGACCCTGTCCCAGCTGGCCACCGAGCTGAAGCTGTCCTGAGCACACCCCGTGAGTGATTTGGGCTGCTATGGCAGCCCAAATCACTCACGGCTCAGTGGCCTGCCGCGACGGCCCCGTTGAGCGCGGGCGGCGGGATCGAGGCCTCGGTGAACGCCGAGGTGACCGCCGCGATGATCGCGCGGCGCACCGCGACCTGCTGACCGGGCCGGGTGGTCACGGTGACCCGCAGGGTCACGCCCTCGGCGGTCACCGACTGGACACCGAGGACCGCGACCTCGCCGAGCAGATCGTCCGCGAGCGGAGGCTTGGCGACCGCGTCCCGCGCCGCACGTTCGGCGATCTCGGTGGCCAGCGGGATGTCCGCGCCGTGCCCGAGCGGAACGTCGACCAGCGCGATGGAGAAGTGCTGGCTGAAGTTGCCGACCCGGGAGATGGCCCCGTTGCGGACGTACCAGAGCGTGCCCTCGATATCGCGGATCGTCGTGACCCGCAGCCCGATGGTCTCCACGGTGCCGGTGGCGGGTCCGACGTCCACGACGTCACCGACGCCGTACTGGTCCTCCAGCATCATGAACATGCCGGACAGGAAGTCCTTGATCAGGTTCTGTGCGCCGAAACCGACCGCGACACCGATGACCCCCGCCGAGGCGATGATCGGGGCGAGATTGACCCCGAACTCACCGAGGATCAACACGAACGCGGTCCCGTAGATGACGAACGACGCGATCGACCGCAACAGCGACCCGATCGTCGCGGCCCGCTGGCGCCGCCGCTCGATCAACGCCGACCCGCCGGTTCCCATCCGCTGGGACGCACGCTCACGCAGCGGACGCAGGATCGACGGTGCACGGCCCTCACCGACCCCTTGCGCCACACGGGCGATCATGCGGTGCGCCACGGTGCGGATGGCGATGGCCAGCACGAGGATCAGGACGGTCTTGAGCGAACCGTCGATGATGGTGCTCGCCGAGCGGGCGAGCCATGCCGAGTCGGTGAGCTGAAGGATCGGCTGGCACCACGCCCCATCGGCGACGGTGCAGGTAGAGGTGCCGTCCAGCGGGGCGGCGAGTGGGGGAGTTGGTGGTAACACGGGTGTGGGTCCGGTGCCGAGCTGCATGCGCGCGGAGTACCTCCAAGTACCGAAACGTTCTGAAGAGCCGGCAACGGAGGCGACCTACGGCCTCGGGGAGTCGCGCCGACCCCATCCGAGGCTGTCCGCGATAACACTCACCCGCAAGGTGCTCTATCTCATCTCCCGCGGCCCGGCTCTCAACCTCGCCACGACACCGCGCACCTCGCCACGACACCGCGCACCGTGCGTCCACACCGCGCGGTGTGCACGTGGCGCGGTGTGGACGCACGGTGCGCGGTGTCAGCGATGTTGAGCACCGAACGTCTTCGCGGTCCCGAGGAATGCGGAGTTCTCCTCCGTCCCGGACACCGTGACCCGGACCCGGCGAACGGCCGGACGATCACATTTCCCGAGCGCAGTGCTCCGCGAACCTGACCGCCCGGGAACCCAACGGGAGCCACCCGAAGTTGGCCTGGCTGGCAGGCACGGAGTGTCAGCCCGTCCGGCTCAGCGGGGTCGCTGACGAACTCACGGTAGGCCTCGTCCAGGACACAACTCGTCGCCCGGGTCCGCCGCACTCGATCTGGACGAGCTGCTGGCACAGCATCACCGAGCCGCACCCGACCGCGACCTGTTCCGGCGCGACGTCGTAGTGCCGCGCCAGCTTCCCGGTCAGGCCGGTGACGGCGGGATCGGGATAGCGGTTGCCACCCTCGGCCGCCTCGGTGATCGCGGCGAGCACCGGCGCGGGTGGCGGCAGCGAGATCTCGTTGCTGGCCAGTGTGATCGAGCCGGGGACGGTTCGACCCGCCAGGTAGGCGGGGATGTCGTCGAGATCGGCTCTGAGCACGGTGCTCTCCGGGTTCACAGGTCGACCAGCGCACGGGTCGGGTCCTCGATCGAGTCGGCGACGTGCCGCAGGAAACCGCCGGCGACACCGCCGTCACACACCCGGTGGTCGAACACCAGGGACAGCTGGGTGATCCGCCGGGGGACGATCTCGCCGTCGACGACCCACGGGCGCGGGATGATCCGTCCGAGACCGAGGATCGCGGCCTCGGGATGGTTGATGATCGCCGCGCTGCCGTCGACGCCGAGCACGCCGTAGTTGTTGAGTGTGAACGAGCTGGTCGTCGTCTCCGCCGCGGTGGCGGTTCCCGCCCGGACCGAGGTGATCAGCCGGCGGATCTCGCTGTCGAGCTCTCGGGTGGTCCGACGATCGGCGTCTCGCACCGCCGGGACGATCAGGCCCCGGTCGGTCTGGGCCGCGATGCCGAGGTTCACGCCGTCTAGGTGCTGGATCTCGCGCTTTTCGGTGTCGACCCGGGAGTTGAGCGCGGGGAACCGGCGCAGCCCGGACAGGACGAACCGAGCCACGAACGCCAGCAGCCCCGGTGCGTCGTCGCCGAGACCGGCACGCAGGTCGAGCAGCGCGGTCGCGTCGACATCGACCCAGGTCGTGGCCTCGGGGATCTCGCGGCGGCTACGGCTCAGCGTGTCGGCGATCGTCTGGCGGATGCCGCGCAACGGCACTCGCTCGCCGATCGGCAGGCCGGTCCGAGGATCGTGGCCGGCCGGAGCGGGAGCGGAGGCAGGGGCAGGAACGGGCGGTGCCTCGACGTCCGCGCGGACGATCAGACCGTCGGGGCCACTACCTCGGAGCTCGGTCAGGTCGAGGCCCCGATCGCGGGCGAGCTTGCGGACGATCGGCGAGGCGACCCGAGGCCGCGTCGTCACGGCCGGGGCGACGGGACGCGACGCCGTCCGGCCCCGATGGCGGCGGGGTCGAGGGACTGCAGGCTCGTCCGATGTGCCGTAGCCGATCAGGACGTTGCCGGACCCCGTCCGCTTCTCGGCTGGGGCCTTCGGTTCCTGCTCGACCGAGACCAGGGCGGCGCCCACGGCCAGCGTCGATCCCTCGGCGCCGTGCAGCTCCGCGATGACGCCGGCGAACGGTGTCGGCACCTCCACGACCGCCTTGGCCGTCTCCAGCTCGGCGACCGGCGCATCGACGGCGACCGTGTCCCCGACCGACACCAGCCAGCGGACGAGCTCGGCCTCGGTGAGGCCCTCACCGAGGTCCGGCAGGGTGAACACGGCGCGGCTCATGACTCGTCCCACTGCAGCTCGTCGACGGTGTCCAGGATGCGGGCGACGTCGGGTAGGTAGTGCCGCTCCAGCCTGGGCGGCGGGTAGGGGATGTCGAATCCGGTGACCCTGCGCACGGGAGCCGCGAGGTGGTGGAAGCACCGTTCGCCGACCCTGGCGGCGATCTCCGAGGCGACCGAGGCGAACCCGTGTGCTTCGGCGACCACGACGGCTCTGCCGGTCTTGCGGACCTCGGCCGTGACCGTGGCGTCGTCGAACGGGACGATCGAGCGGAGGTCCACCACCCCCAGGTCACGCCCTTCGGAGGCGGCCTGTTCGGCGGCGGCGAGTGCCACTGCCACCGACGGCCCGTAGGCGAGGAGCGTCGCGTCGCGCCCCGGTCTGCGGACGACCGCGCGCCCGATCGGCGGCACTGTGTCGTCGAGGTCGACCTCCTCCTTGGCGAAGTACTGCCGCTTGGGCTCCAGGAAGATCACCGGGTCCGTGCTGTCGATCGCCGCGCGCAGCAGTCCGTAGGCGTCCGAGGCGGTGGCCGGCGCAAGCACCGTGAGCCCCGGTGTGTGGGCGTAGTAGGCCTCCGACGAGTCACAGTGATGCTCGACCCCGCCGATACCGCCCGCGTAGGGGATACGGATGACGATCGGCAGCCGCACCCGGCCGCGGGTGCGGTTGGCCATCTTGGCGACATGGCTGACGATCTGTTCGAACGCCGGGTAGGCGAACGCGTCGAACTGCATCTCGACGACCGGCCGCATGCCGTTCATGGCCATGCCCACGGCCATCCCGACGATGCCGGACTCGGCGAGCGGGGTGTCGAAGCAGCGCTGCTCGCCGTAGGTCTCGGTGAGCCCGTCGGTGACCCGGAAGACCCCGCCGAGCGGCCCGACGTCCTCGCCGAACACCACGACGGACTCGTCGGCGGCCATGGCGTCCCGCAGAGCGGTGTTGATGGCCTTGGCCATGGTCATCTTGGTGGGTGCGGTAGCCATGGTCATCGTGACGACTCCTCCGTCGCGGCCAGTTCGTCGCGCAACAGCTGCGCCTGCTCGGCCAGCTGCGGCGTGCGGTGGGTGAACACGTGGCTGAACAGCTCGTCCGGGTCGACCGGGTTCTCCTGGGCCAGCCCGGCTCGTACGTGGGCCGCCATGGCTTCGGCTTCGGTGCTGATCCCGGCTTCGACGTCCGCGTCGAGCACGCCCCGGGCGGCGAGGTAGGTGCGCACCCTGGTCAGCGGATCGCGCGGCACCCATTCCCGCACCTCGTCCTCGGTGCGGTATCGGGTGGCGTCGTCGGCGTTGGTGTGGGCCTGGATGCGGTAGGTGTCGGCTTCGACGAGGGTCGGGCCCTCGCCGCGTCGCGCACGCCATACCGCGTCGGACAACACCGAGGTCAGGGCCACGATGTCATTGCCGTCGACCAACACACCGGGCATGCCGTACCCGTCCGCCTTCGCCGCCAGCGACGGGGCCGCGGACTGGCGCGCGAGCGGCACGGAGATCGCGTACTTGTTGTTCTGCACCAGGAAGACGACCGGTGCGGCGAACACCGCCGCGAAGTTGACCGCCTCGTGGAAGTCGCCCTCGCTCGTCGCCCCGTCGCCGCACAGGGCCATGACCACGGTCTTCTCGCCCTTGAGGCGCGCGGCGTGCCCGACTCCCACGGCGTGGAGCAGCTGGGTGGCCAGCGGGGTCGCCTGCGGCGCCACCCGATGCGTGACCGGGTCGTATCCGCAGTGCCAGTCACCGCGCAACATCATCAGCACCTCGACCGGGTCGACGCCGCGCGCTGCGATCGCGGCCGTGTCGCGGTAGGTCGGGAACAGCCAGTCGCCGTCGCCAAGAACCCGCGCGGCGGCGACCTGGCACGCCTCCTGGCCGTGTGAGGACGGGTAGACCGCCAGCCGCCCCTGGCGGACCAGTGCACCGGCCTGTTCGTTGAGTCGGCGCGCCATCACCAACGCCCGGTAGCCCTCCAGCAGCGCACCGTCGCTCGGTGGTTCCGCGCCCGCGACGGCCCTTCCGTGTTCGTCGAGCAGCCGAACGATCCCGTCGACAGTGGGGAGAGTGCTCATGAAGACCTCCGTCGGCCGCGACAACATGCGGAAATCGTCGCCATGTCGGAGCCAAAGGTCCACAGAATCAGAAGAAGTCAAGACGTAGCGCCAGGCATAGGTGAACCTGATGTACGTTCGGCCGAAACTGACCGGGGAACCCCGCTGGAGGCGAGACAGATGGTCGAGACACTCGACGACATCGACCGGAGCATCCTCACCGAGCTACGCGGCGACGGTCGCCTCTCGGTCCGGGCGTTGGCCGACCGTGTCCGGATCTCCCGGGCCAATGCCTATGCGCGCCTCGAACGGCTCACCGCCTCCGGGGTCATCACCGGCTACACCGCGGTGATCGACCCGGAGAAGGCAGGCCTGGTCACCTCCGCCTACGTCACGCTCACCGTCCGCCAGCGAGCGTGGCGTGACCTGCACGAACAGCTGCGGGAGATTCCCGAGGTACGGCACATGGCGCTCGTCGGGGGCGACTTCGACGTCATCCTGCTGGTCCGCGCGGCGGACAACGCGGCGCTGCGCAGGGTCGTCCTCGATCAGCTGCAGGCGATACCCGGGGTGTTGTCCACCCGCACGCTGCTGATCTTCGAGGACATGTCGAACGACTAGCGCCGGCTCACAGCTTGGCCACGATCGTCTTGACCACCTCGGGCAGGACGTACCTCGTCACGAAGTCGTGCTGCTGGTCGATCTGCGTCAGTCGGTCGCCGTCGAACGTGGTGACCTGACCGTTGCGCTGGAAGTGGGCCACGCCGCCGTCCTGGGTGACGTTGCCCTTGAGGTCCTGCAGGGTGAAGCCCATCCGGTCGGCGGCGCAGCTCAGCAGGACACTGTCCACGTCGACGGTGCACTCCGCGCCCCCGATGACCCGGGTCTGTCCCGCACCCGCCCTGTGGCGGTTCTCCCGGACGAACTCCCGGTTCCCCACCGCGTAGACGTCCAGTTTCAACACGTAGCCGCCCCAGGTCTCACCGGGCGTGTTCTGGGCTCCGGGCAGCGAGAACCTGTACGTGCACTGCGCACCGGGGACGACGTAGCGGCCACCGCCTCCGCGCAGCGGGTCGGTGAACACCGACAGCCTGAGATCCTCGGGCTTCCTCGTGACGTCGGCCGCCTGCGGGAACACGGCCCGCAGGTCCGCGTCGCTGAGCAGGTCGCAGGCCTTCGGCCACATGTTGACCGGATAGATGCCCGGTCGGTCGGACAGGAGCGGAAGGACGATCCGGCTCGACGGGCTCGCCGGGGCGGAGCCGAGCGCGATGGGCTCCGGCCGAGAGCACGCGGACATCATCAGTCCGCTGAGCAGCACCACCAGCGCCGCAACCCGAGCCCGCACCATCGTCTCCCGCCGCGCCGACGCCCAGTACTGAGAGATCATCTCAGAAATCGGGACAGGACTCAGCGGATCTTGAGATTGAGTTCACACACGCAGCGCCGGCAGCACCTCACTGCCGAGGAGCGTGATGCCGTCGAGGTTGTCCAGGCCGTGCGGTGTGCCGAACTCGATGCGCCCGGCACCCGCGTCGATGAGCCGGCTGGCCTGCTGAACCACTTGGTCGGGGGTGCCGGAGAACGCGAAGAGATCGAGCAGGTCGTCCGGTATCAGCCGGCCCGCCCCGATGTGATCGCCCTCGTCGACCAGGCGTTTCACCTCGGCGAGCAGGTCATGGGGAACGTGCGCGGTCGGGTCCAGCTCGGCGACGACGGCCAGGTACATGGCGACCTCGGTCCGAGCGAGGGCGCGTGCCGCCTTTCCGTCGGTGTCGACGACGGTCACGGCCCCGAGGACGATGCGGGTGGCTCCTTCGGGCCTCCCGGCCTCCCGCTCGCCCGGCGCGAGGCGGTCACGCATGACGCCGACCATCGCGGGGTTGGCCGAACCGCCGATCTTGATCTCGTCCGCGATCCGGCCCGCCAGCGCCGAGGCCCGGGGACCCCAGGCGCCGATGAGCAGCGGTGGACGTGGCCGGAGCACCGGGAACCGGGGCGCGACACCGGGCGCGAGCCGGAAGATCGTCCCGTCGTACCCGCGTCCGTCGCCCGCGTGCAGGGCGCGGATGAACCCGACCGCCTCGGCGAGCCGGGTGAGGGCGTCCGGTTGCCGGATCCCGATGTCGCCCAGCCAGGTGCCCCTGGCCAGCCCGAGGTAGGCGCGGCCGGCGGAGGCGAGGTCGAGGCCGGCGAGCTGACCGGCGATCTCGTACGGGTGCATCGTGAAGGGGTTCCAGCAGGCCGCGCCGAGCCGGACCCTGCTGGTGACCGAGGCCATCTCCAGCAGCGGGACGATCGGTGGGGCGTAGAGCAGGTCGGCGAAGACGCTGACCACGTCGAACCCGAGGTTCTCGGCGGCCACCGCGAGCGGGGCGTATGCCCCGGCGTCCTTGTCGCTCTGGATTCCGAGCCCGAACTCGACCGGCCCGGCACTCATGTGAGGTCCTCCGACCGCAGCGCACACGTGCCGATCCGGTCGATCCGCATGATGAGCCGCTCCTCCGGATCCGGGCAGGCGACCAGGGAGTCCTTGGTGAGCCAGTCCTCGGCAGGCAGCTCGCGCTGCTTCGCGGCGAGCAGCGGCAGGGCGGCGGCGAACGCGTACAGGCAGAAGTGCTTGCCCTCGGGAAGGCGCATCTCGTTGGACCGCACGACGTCGATGTAGTCACCGACGGCGAGCCCACACACCGAACGGCCCTCGATCCGGTCCACCGAGATGCGCAGGTCGTACAGCTCCATGTCCGGTTCGGCCGTCATCGTTGGGTTCCTTCCGGTGTGTCGGTCATCGCCCGCGTGCGCGATCCGCCGCCGGGTCCGGTCAACAGTCCGGCCGCGAGCGCGTCCGGCCCGGGTGCACGGGTGACCAGACTCACGAGCACGACCAGCACGGCATTGATCGCCATTGCGAGCAGACCCGGTTCCCAAGTGGGCAAGGCGCTGGACCAGAAGCCCTTGGCGAAGGGCGCCAGCAGCGCCGCGAACCCGCCCGCCAGCCCCACGAGAACGCCGAGCGCGCTGGTGCGTCGCCACAGGAACCCGAGGAACACGGCGGGCGCGAGCATCCCGATCGCCGAGTAGGCCGACAGCAGGATCGTCACCAGGGACTTGCTCTGCGCGAGCGTCAGATAGGTCGCCAGCAGGGCGAAGGCGACCATGGACGATCGGGAGAGCAGCAGGGTCGAGGTGTCGCGCAGCGCCCGGCCCGAGACCGCGGCGCGCAGTGGACCGACGATGTTGCGGGCGAACAGTGACCCCGAGGTCAGCAGCAGCACCGAGCCCGGCGCGAGCGCCAGCAGGAAGCACGTGCCGGCGACGAGACCGACGACCCAGTCCGGGTACCGGTTCGACACGAACGTCAGGAACGCACCGTTGAGGTCCCCGCCCTCCGGCTTGGTTCCGGCGATGAGCGCGGCGAAGCCCATCAGGATGATGAAGAAGTACGCCAGTGAGTACAGCGGCTGCCAGATGGCGTTGCGCCGGATGCTCGTGGCCGACCGTGACGAGTACGCCACCTGGAACAGGTGCGGGAACACCCAGTTGCCCAACGCGACGTTGAGCCCGGACGTCATGAGCCACACGGCGGTCGTCGTCGACGCCGGGTCAAGGCCGGGCAGCCGCCCGATGCCGGGATGCTGCTGTTCGACGACGCGGAACACGTCGAGCAGCGACGCCGCACCGACCTTGTCCGCGACGGTCACGCACAGCACGACGACCACGACGATCATCAGGACGTCCTTGACGCCGGCCGAGAAGGCGGCGGAGCGCAGCCCGGCGAGGAACACGAAGGCCAGCATCAGCCCGGCACCGATCAGGACGGCGGCGGTGGTGGACACCGAGGGTCCGATCGTGAGCCGCACGACGAGCCCGAGGCTGACCAGCTGGATCTGGACGTAGACGACCAGCGCGGCGATGCCGATGACCGCCACCAGGACCCCGAGCCAGGGTGCGTCGTAGCGAACGGCGAACCAGTCGGACTGGGTCACCAGGCGCCGCATCCGTCCGACCCGCCAGATCTTCGGCATCAACCAGTAGCCGAGCGAGTAGCTCAGCGAGACCGAGAGAAACGCCAGGTAGGCGGGCGCGCCGAGCGCCCACGCGTAACCGGAGATACCGAGCACCGCGAATGTCGTATAGACCTCGCCCGCGTTCATGAACCAGAACAGCAGGGTCCCGAAGCTGCGCCCGCCGACCGCCCAGTCCGTCATGGTCTTGCGCCGCTTGTGCCGGCCGAAGCCGATCGCGCCGAGGACCGTCGCGATCAGGATGGTGACCGAGATCGTGAGGATCATCGCGGCGCGTCCCCCCGGTCGGCGGCCTCACACTCGAGCAGGAACGCCTCCTCCTCGGCCTCCACCCCGGCGCGGCGGTCGAGCCGGAACACCACCGCGATGACCACGGTGGCGAACACCACACCGAGCATCTGCCAGACCATCGGGAACGGCAGCCCCAGCGGGAAGACGTGCACGTCGTTGACCGCCGGGATGAGCGCGACCTGCCAGACGAACGGCAGTGCCAGCAACCATCGATAGTGCCGTCGGCGCGTGGGCTCCATGGGCGCATTCTCATGCGTGGACGCCGAACCGCACCATCCGGCGTTGCGCTCACCGGACTTCGCTGGTCAGGCTGGCGCACCAGGCAGGATTCGAACCTGCGACCGTCGGATTAGAAGTCCGATGCTCTATCCAGCTGAGCTACTGGTGCATGGTCTGACATATCGGCCCCGTCAGCCCGGCGCCAAGCCTATCGTGATCGGTTCATCGTCTACTCACCAGCAGCCGCAGTGGTATTGGCAACCGGCGTCGCGGCCCCGCGAAACGCTCCAGTGCCGCCGTCGCGCGCTCGAGCCGGACGGCGGGGAGACCGGGTGGCCACACTCCGGCGGCCACCAGACCGGAGACGATCTCCGGGACGGCGTCTCTCGCCTCGACCGGGAGCCAGAAGGTGCGGCGCTGGTCGGCGAGCACCGCGAAGTCGGCCGCCGTCAGCAACCAGCCGAGGTGGTCTCGCGCCGCCGTGTGCCGGAAACCGCGGTGCCCGGCCAGTGCGCGGTGCACCGGACGCAGAGAGAACAAGTCCACCGGTGAGCGACGCGAACCCGAGGGTACGAGCGCCGAGAGGGTGCCGGAGGGCCGCAGCACCCGCCGGATCTCACCGAACAGGGCATCCAGCGGCTCGACGGACGGCAGGCACAGGGTCGCCACCAGACCGGTGAGCCGGTTCGTGGCGAAGGGCAGCGCGCGGGGGTCGGCCGACACGGTGTCCAGGGAGGACAGCCGGCGCAGCGTCACCCGCCTGCCGTCGGAGTCGGCGGGGGACCGCAGCTCGAGGGTGGCGCCGGGCGAGGCAGGCACCGCGTCGGTCAGCCAGTCCCTCGGTGACCAGCCCGCCCGGTCACGTGCAACGTCCAGCACGTCGACCGCGAAGGTCGTCTCGGGAGGGGAGGCCACGGCCAGAGTCTGGCACCCCTCGAGTGAGCCGGGCCGGGGCCTCAGAACACAGCGCCTACTCTGAACTCGTGGTCGGGACGACGACGAGTGTGACGGACAGGACCGGGCGATCCGGACTGGTGCCCCTGGTTCTGCTCGGAGGGGTGCTCGCCGCCTTCGTGGCGGGTGGCCTGACCGCGTTGTCCGGGTCCCGTCCCCTCGAGGCACTGGGGTTGCCGGATCCGGGCACGTTGACGACCTTCGGGCTGCCGATCGTCCGCACGGTCAGCGAGATCGCCGCCGTGCTCACGGTCGGTGCGCTGCTGTTGGCCGCGTTCCTCGCGGCGCCGCAGCGGTCCGGCTACCTGGACGTCACCGGGTATCGGGCGTTGCGTTCGGCCTCCTACGCGGCGGGGACCTGGACCGTCGCCGCGCTGCTGATGGTCCCGCTCACCGTCGCGGACACGCTCGGCAGACCGGTGACCGACGTGCTGGGCTTCGGCAGGCTCGTCGCGCTGGTGCCGAGACTCGAAGTCGCGGGCGCGTGGACGGTGACGGCGGTGTTGGCCGTGGTGGTGTTCGCGGGTGCCAGGGTCGCACTGTCCTGGGGCACGTCGGTCGTGCTGCTGGGAATCGCGGTGTTCGGGTTGTTGCCGGTTGCTTCGACCGGTCACTCCGCCGCGGGTGGTTCGCACGACGTGGCGACCGACAGCCTGATGCTGCACGTCGTAGCGGCGGCCCTGTGGGTCGGCGGACTGGTCGCCGTCCTCGGTCTCGCCGGTCGGAAGGCCGAGGCGGAGACGCAGCTGCCGACCGTGATCAGGCGGTACTCGGCGCTCGCGCTGGTGTGCTGGATCGTCATGGCGGTCTCGGGGGTGCTCAACGCCCTGGTCCGGATACCGCTGTCTGACCTGTTCGGCACCTACTACGGGGCGCTGCTTCTGGCGAAGACGTGCGCGCTGCTCGTTCTCGGCGGGTTCGGTTATCTGCAGCGACGGCATGCGGTGGACAGTGCGGCACGGGGGAGACGGGGGGCTCTGCTCCGGCTGGGCGCCGTCGAGGTGCTGATCATGCTCGGCACCGTCGGCCTGGCGGTGGCACTGGGGCGGAGCGCCCCGCCGCTGGTCGGTGTCGCGCCGCCGTCCCGGACCGAGGTGGTGATCGGCTACGACCTGAGCGGACCACCGACACTGTCGCGGATCCTGTTCGACTGGCGATTCGACCTGCTGTTCGGGACGGCCGCGCTGGTCGCGGCCGCGCTGTACCTGCTCGCGGTCCGCCGGCTGGCCCGCAGAGGCGACGGCTGGCCGGTGGGACGGACGGTCAGCTGGATCGCCGGGTGCGCGGTGGTGCTGATCGCCACGTCGTCCGGGATCGGGCGGTATTCGCCGGCGATGTTCAGCATGCACATGGCCGAACACATGATGCTCGCCATGCTCGCGCCGATCCTGCTGGTGCTCGCCGCGCCGGTCACGCTCGCGCTGAGGGCCCTTCCGGTGTCGGGTAAGGACGCTCCACCCGGGCCGAGGGAGTGGCTGCTCGCCGCGGTGCACTCCACCCCGGCCCGATGGCTCACCCATCCGCTGGTGACGTTGCCGCTCTTCGTCGGGACGTACTACCTGTTGTACTTCTCCGGGCTGTTCGAGGCCGCGCTTCCGTCGCACCCGGCGCACCTGCTGATGATCGTGCACTTCATGGCGACCGGAGCGTTGTTCTTCTGGCCGCTCATCGGCGTCGATCCGGCGCCGCGCCCACTCGCGCCGGTGGTGCGTCTCGGGCTGGTGTTCGCCTCGGTGCCGTTCCACGCGTTCTTCGGCGTGATCCTGATGAGTACCAAGACAGTGATCGGCGGAAGCTTCTACGGGGGACTGGCACTGCCCTGGGTGCCGGATCTCCTGGCCGACCAACGCCTGGGCGGCGGGCTCGCCTGGGCGACGGGCGAAGTGCCGCTGATCATCGTGGTGGTCGCGCTTGTCGTGCAGTGGTCCCGGCTCGACGAGCGTTTCGCACGGCAGTCCGACCGTCGGGCCGAGCTGGACGGCGACGCCGATCGGGCCGCGTATAACGCGATGCTGCGGGAAATGGCGGGCGGCTCCCGATCGAATAGTGACGACGCCGGCACGGAAAGTGAGGATCGGGCAGAAAGTTCCGACCTTCCCAGCGCGAGTGGTCCGTCGGCCCCGCACGCTGGGAAGTGACCGATTTCGGCTGTTTCCGCAGGTCAACGCGTTTCGGGTACCCCCGATTTTGACCCCTGGATGGCGTCTAGTAACTTTCTCTCTGCCAGCGGGGAACCGGACAGAACAAAGTTCCTCAGAGCTTCTGATGAGGCCGGTCCCCTGGTT
>NZ_AUBB01000006.1 GCF_000429025.1 Actinospineispora spinosispora DSM 44797 | reverse complement strand
ACCGCGACCCCGGCCCAGCGCGCAGCGATCACTGCTCGTGACGGCGGTTGCGCCCATCCGGGATGCGACCAACCGCCACACCACTGCGAAGTCCATCACCTTACCCCATGGGCGCACGGCGGTAAGACCGATATCGACAATCTGGCGATGTTCTGCTGGCAACACCACCGGATGGTTCACGAATCCGGATGGACCATCGACATGGTCAATGGATATCCATCGATAATTCCACCGAAATGGCTCGACCCGACACAGACGCCCCGCCGAAAACCACCACCGATCCTCGACCTGGCAACTATTCCGCTCCAATAGCGCACTGCGGACCAGCGAGCCGTGGGTGTCAGCGGCCATGCCGTGCACGAGTGCGCGCTCGCTACCCGGACAGGTGGCGCTGAGGAACCCCTCCGATCATCTGCGGGTCAGCACCTCACGGATCGCTTGAGTCACGGCGTCCGGCCGGAGCCAGACGATGTCTGAATGCCCGGCGTCATCCACTCGGCGAACTTCCGCCCGGGGGTGAGCCGCTCTCACGTCCAGGTACAAGCGCTGCTTGGCATGCGCGGACTCGGCGGCCGCTTCGTGAGCGTCGGGCGGCGTCAGGTCCGCCGCGACCGCGTCGGTGCCCATCGCCGACACGACGATCAGCGGCGCCTTCGGATCGGGCCCAGCGTCAAGGATCTCGGCGAACAGAAGCGGCAGGTTCATCGGCTCCCGCAGAGACTGCCGGAAACTCAGGTCGCTGAAACCCTGGTCCAGCAGCGGTTCGCGGATCTCAGACGGCCAGTCGGCGAGCGCTCGGCCGAACGTGGCCGGATACCTGGCCCGTAGGGGCTCCATCTGCTCGGCCGGGAACACGTCGTCGGTGTTCCATTCCCTGAGCCGCTGCGCGGCCGCCTCCGGCAGGTACCCGGCGATGTCCTCGTGGGTCGGGTCGAGCAGAACCAGACCGGCGACCTCGCCGGAGAAACGCTTCGCGTAGTGACGCGCGAACAAGCCGCCCAGCGAGTTCCCGACCAGGATGTACGGGCCGGGCACGGCCTCGGCGCGCAGCAGCTCGTGCAGATCATCGGTCACCTGGGTCCCGGTTCGCGGAAGAGCCACCGGGGCGCTCCAGCCCAGACCGAGCCGGTCGTAGACCACGCTCGTGGTGAACTCCGCGACGAGGTTGTGCACGTTCCAGTAGTAGAGCCCGGACAACCCGCCGCCGGCCAGGAACACCACCGGCGGGCCGCCGCGCCCGGACCGGTGCGACAGCATCATCCCGCCGGCAACCTCGTAGCGCGTCCCGCACGGTGCTTCGAGCATCAGCGCTGCCGGATACCCACCTCGTCGAGGTGCGCCAGAAGGTCAGCGGGATCGGAGTACACCCGGTAGGCCCCGGCGCGTTCCAGCTCGTCCCGGCCGTAGCCGCCGGACAGCAGCCCGACGCCGAGCGCGCCGGCACGACGTGCCGCGAGCAGATCCCACACGCTGTCGCCGACTACGACGGCGTGCCTGATGTCCACGTTGATCCGCGCGGCCGCCGTCAGGAACAGGTCCGGGTCCGGCTTGGCTCGGCGCACCTGGTCCCTGGTCACCATCGGGGTGTCCTCGGGCAGGTTCAGCAGCTTCAGTGCGGTGCCGGCGGCCCTGAACAGACCGCTCGTGGCGATCGCCCAGTCGACCTGCTGCTCGGTGAGCTCGGCCAGCAGCTCGCGGGCGCCGGGCAGTGGCAGGACCGTCGGCTTCAGCCGCTCGTAGGCCTGGGCGTGCGCCTCGGTCAGCTCGGCGACCTGCTCATCGGTCAGGGTGCCGCCCAGCTCTCGGCGCAGGGCCGTGACGAACAGCCCGCCGCTCATGCCGATGCGCCGGTGCAGGCGCCAGATCGCCACGTCGAGACCGAAGTCGCTCAACGCCTCGCGCCAGGCCAGCACGTGCTGGTACACGCTGTCGATCAGGGTGCCGTCCAGGTCGAACAGTAGCGCGGGCGGCGGGAAGGAGGTCGAGTCAGCGGAGAGTGACATGGTCGCGAGCCTGCCACGGTGGCCGGTGGAGTATCGAGTACATCAGCCAGCCGAGCAGCACGACGCCCACCGGATTCGCGTCGAGGGAACCCCGCAGGTCGCCCCGCGCCACCCGCGCCACGGCCCTCGACGTGCCGCACAGCGGACAAGATCGCCGGGCGGCCAGCCGGAACGGACATACAGTGGGGAGACCTCGCTCGCCGATCAGCGCCGCGACCAGCACATATCCCACCAGCGCGGTACGCGGTGTCATTGCGCGGCGGCGCTCAGCGAGCGTGCGTAGTTGACCCGCTGGTTGTAGTCCATCACCTGGTTCACCGAGTACACCGGCAGCGACACCGTGTGCGCCAGCCCGGGACCCTGCACGATCACCTGCACCATGCCCTCCGTGCGCTGCTCCTTGGCCAGCAGGAACAACAGTCCGAGGAAGCAGAACCAGACGAACAGGACGGTGCACACGATCGCCCACGCGGGGATCCGCTCGGTGGTGCGGGACATGTCGGTGAACATCCAGTGCACCTCGCCGACGGGGCGTGTCCCACTCGGTGTCACCACCCACGACTGGCTCACTCCGATGTCACCGATCGTGACCAGCATCGGCTCGTGGCCAGCGGGTAGTTGTGTCATGCGACCCCTTTGACAGCTCCGATATCGCGGTGATCCTGCCCTATGGCCGAGCCGCCGATCGTCGCCGGTTGCCCCGTCGCCTCCAGGACAGACATCCACAGATCGCCGTGCGGGTCGATCTGGTTACGCCTGCTGACGGCCAACGACATCGGGATGTGCACGAACCGCCTCCGCAGCCTGCCGACCACCATGGACGTCCTGCCGGCCATCGCGGCGTGCACCGCGTTGTAGGCCAGTCGCAGGCACAGCGCCTTGTCGTAGGCGTTCGCCGGGACGCTGCGGATCGCGTAGCTCGGGTCGATGTAGCGGATGTTCGGCGTGATGCCCGCCGACTCCAGGTGCTCGCCGATGCGGTCGCGCAGGTGCGTGCCGATGTCGCGCAGCTTCGTGTTGCCGGACGCGTCGGTGCCGGAACCGATCGTCGGGGACGTCAGCAGCTCCTGGCCGGCGCCCTCGGCGATCACCACGACCGCGTGCCCACGCTCGCGGACCCTGCGGTGGACGTACTCCAACAGCCCGTCGGGTCCGTCCAGACCGAACGGGACCTCGGGGATCAGCACGACGTCGGCGTCATGGTTGGCCAGCGCCGCGTAGGCGGCGATGAAACCGGAGTGGCGGCCCATCAGCTTCACGATGCCGACACCGTTCGGCGTCGACTTCGCCTCGGTGTTGACCGCGCGGATCGACTCGGCAGCCCGGGAGAACGCGGTCTGGAAACCGAAGCTCTGGTCGATGTAGGGGATGTCGTTGTCGATCGTCTTCGGGATACCGACGACGCTGATCTTCAGCTCCCGCTCGGCAGCGACCTCGGCGATCCGCATCGCGCCGCGCATCGAACCGTCGCCGCCGACCACGAACAGCATGTTGATGTTGAGCCGTTCCAGGCAGTCGACGATCTCCTGCGGGTCCTGGTGGCCGCGCGAGGTGCCGAGGACCGTGCCGCCCTCGACCGTGATCTCGGCGACGGTGTCCGGGGTCAGCTCGACGATGTCGTGCGCGTACGAGGCGATGAAGCCCTGGTAGCCGTTGCGGAACCCGGTCACCCTGCGCACGCCGTACTGGTAGGTCAGGTTACGCACCAGGCCGCGCACCACGTCGTTCATCCCGGGACACAGACCACCGCAGGTGACGATGCCGACCCTGGTCTTCGACGGGTCGAAGAAGATCCTGCGGCGCGGCCCGCAGGGTTCGAGGCTGGGAAGCTCGTCGACCGCGACGCCCCTGGCGGAGGCCAGCGCGAGCGTGTCGTCGAGCAGCACCCGGTCGTCCTCGTTGACGTAGTGCTCCGTGGTACGTGACGCGTCGAGCATGCCGGCCAACGGCGAGTCGATCCTGGCCGGACCGAGAGTCGCGATGGACAGGTCGGGCATCGAACTTCCCTTCACCATGAGTCTCATCCGGTGTTGCGTAAACCCGCGACGATGCCGTTGATCGTCAACAGCAACGCCCGCTGCAGGTCGGGGTCGGGTTCGGCAGTGTCACGCTGCCGGGCCAGCAGCGAGATCTGCAGGTGGTGCAGCGGCTCCAGGTACGCCGCGCGCACCTGCAGGGTGCGGCGCAGCGTGGGGTAGCGGGCCAGCGGCGCATTGTCGCCGGTGACCGCGAGCACCTCGGTCAACGTGCAGTTGTGCTCGGCGGTGACCAGGTCGAACAGCGGTTGCAGAGTCGGGTCGACGAGCGTCGAGACGTAGCCGGCCGCGATCCGCAGGTCCGTCTTCGCCAGGGTCATCTCGACGTTGCCGAGCAGGTTGCGGAAGAACGCCCAGTCGCGCATCTCCTTCAGCGTCGACTCCAGCCCGGCCTCCCGCGCCGCGGCCAGCCCGGTGCCGAGCCCGTACCAGCCGGGCACCACCATGCGGGTCTGCGTCCAGCCGAACACCCAGGGGATCGCGCGCAGACCGCTCAGGCTGGCCTGCCCGCTGCCGGGGCGCTTCGACGGGCGGGAACCCACGTTCAACAATCCTAGTTCGTCGACCGGCGTCGCCGAGGTGAAGAACTCCGGAAGCCCTGGCTGACCGACGAAGTCGCGGTAGGCGGCCTGCGCCGCATCGCTGATCAGGACCATCGCCTCGTTCCAGCGCCGCAGGTCGGCGGCGGGCACCCGGGAGCTCTGGTGCAGGAGGGTGGCTTCCAGGGTCGCCGCGAGCAGGATCGTCAGGTTGTGCCCGGCCAGCTCGGGCAGCGAGTACTTGTCCGAGATGACCTCACCCTGCTCGGTCAGCTTCATACGGGCGTCGACCGCGCCGTACGGCGACGCGGCGACCGCTTCGGCCGCCGGCCCGCCCCCGCGCCCGACCGATCCGCCCCTGCCGTGGAACAGCCGGACCCGCACCTGGTGCTTCGCCGCGATGTCGCGCAGCTGGTGCTGGGCCTTGTGGATCTCCCACTGGGACGTCGTGATACCGGCGTCCTTGTTGGAGTCCGAGTAGCCGAGCATGACCTCCTGTAGGTCACCCCTGGCCTTCACCAGCCGCCGGTAGCCGGGGTCGGACAGCAGCGAGTCCAGCAGCTCACCGGCCTTGCTCAGCTCGGTCGCCGTCTCGAACAGCGGCACCAGGTCCAGGTCCGACCAGGTGTCGTCGCCGTCGACCGCCAGCAGCCCGGCCTCCCTGGCGAGGACCGCGATCGCCAGGATGTCGTCGGCGCCCTGCGCCATCGACACGATGTAGGTGTGCGCGGCGGTCTCGCCGAAGGTGCGCTGAGCCGTGCGCAGCGTCTCGAACACCGCGAGTACGTCGGCCGCCTCACCGTCGGGAAGCTCCCGGCGGCCGGTGAGCGGTCGCCTGCCGAGCAGCTCGGCCGACAGCCGCTCGGTGCGTCCGGCCGGGTCCAGCTCGGCGTAGCCGTTCTCGCCCGCCTGCTGGTAGAGGACGTCCAGTGCGGCGTGATGGCGCTCCGCGTGCTCCCGGACGTCCAACGCCGCGAGGTGCAGCCCGATCGCCCTGGCCACCCGCAGTGCCCTGGCCAGGGTGCCGCCGGCGATCCGGGCGCCGAGGTGGCCACGCAGCGATGCGTCCATGACCTCCAGGTCGGCGACGAACTCCTCCGAGCCCAGGTAGTCCAGCCCCGGCCGGTGCTCGTGGCCGGCCGCGATCCGCTCGCGGGTGTTCGCCAGCCTGGCCAGGATGTAGGAGCACTTCAGCCGGTAGGGCTCCTCGGCGTTGAGCCGGATGTAGCGGTCGTAGACCTCGGGCAGCTGCCGGCGGTCGGAGGCGAGCGAGCGGCGCATCCCCTCGGACACCCCGACGATGCGAGTGGACACACCCAGCTCGAAGACGAGCTGGTCGAGCAACGCGGTCTGGATCTTCAACGCTCGGTCGGCGTAGAGCCGCAGCGCGTCCATCGTCACGGCGGGGGATACGTTCGGGTTGCCGTCCCGGTCGCCGCCCACCCAGCAGCCCAGCTGGATCGGCCGGGCCCGCTCCGACAGCCGCAGCCCGGACTCCTCCAGCGCGATGTCCAGCTGTTCCAGCACGTTCGGCACGGTCGCCTGGCCGAGCCGCTCCAGGTAGTAGGCGATCGAACGGGTCTCGTCCGCGACCGTCGGCTTGCCGGGGCGGATCTCGTCGGTCTGCCAGAGCAGGTCGATCAGCTCGCCGAGCCTGCGCTGCGACCTGAGGTCGGACTCGCCCCGGTCGAGTACCTCGGCGACGCGGCGCAGGATGCCGAGCACCGACTGGCGGGACGCCTCCGTCGGGTGCGCGGTGAACACCGGGCGCAGCTCGGTGCGGTCCAGCACCTCACCCAGTGCCTCACCGCCGACCTCCTCGACGAGCCGGCGGACCAGGTCGGTCAGCTGGTCGTCCTGCTCGCCGTCGTGCAGCTCGCGGGACCGATGCAGCTGCTCCGCGACGTTCGCCAGCAGGAAGAACGTGGTGAATGCCCTGGCCAGCTGGGTCGCGGTGCCCGGGTCGACCCTGGCGAGCACCTCGTCCAGCTCGGTCGCGCTGTCGGTCATTCCCTTGGCGGCCGCGCGGGACAGTCTGCGCACCTGCTCGACCAGCTCCAGCAGCTCGTCGCCGCCGTGCTGGACGAGCGTGTCGCCGAGCAGGCTGCCGAGGCGCCTGATGTCGGCGCGCAGCGCGGTGTGGGCGGACTCGGACACCACACCCGCGTGCGCGGCCATGGTGTCCTGGCCGGGGCCGTCCTGGTCGGGATCACCGGTCATGAAGGTCCGTCCTCTGGGTGACTTGAACGATAAGTGAATTGATTCAGTATCTCGTGTCGGTGACCAGAATACGACCCTCGTTCGCGCAAGGACGGGCCTCTACCAGAGTGAGTTTCTTCTCCGGCGAGCCGCCCCGAGGGTTGCGTCGCGCGCTGGGAGCGACACCATGGACGGCGTGAGTGAGGTCAGCGGAGTCGCAGCCGGCGTGGCACGGAAGATTCATCAGCGGATAGCCGACGAGATCGGCGTGCGCACGAACCAGGTCGACGCAACCGTCGACCTGCTGGACGGCGGTTCGACGGTCCCGTTCGTCGCCCGATACCGCAAGGAAGTCACCGGCGGGCTGGACGACACCCAGCTGCGCACGCTGGAGGAGCGCCTGCGCTACCTGCGTGAGCTGGAGGAACGCCGCGCCGCCGTGCTGGAGTCGATCGACTCGCAGGGCAAGCTCGACGACGAGCTGAAGGCGCGCATCCTGGAGGCCGACTCCAAGGCCCGGCTCGAGGACATCTACCTGCCGTACAAGCCCAAGCGGCGCACGAAGGCGCAGATCGCCAGGGAGAACGGCCTCGAACCGCTCGCCGACACGCTGCTCGCCGACCCGTCGCAGGACCCGGCCACGCTGGCCGGTGGCTACCTGAACGAGACCGTCGCCGACTCCGCCGCCGCCCTCGAAGGCGCGCGGGCGATCCTGGTCGAGAAGTTCGCCGAGGACGCCGACCTGATCGGTGAGCTGCGCGAACGCATGTGGACCAGCGGTCGCCTGGTGTCCAAGGTCAAGGAGGGCAAGGAGGAGGCGGGCGCGAAGTTCGCCGACTACTTCGAGTTCGGTGAGCCGTTCACCAAGCTGCCCTCGCACCGCATCCTCGCCATGTTCCGAGGCGAGAAGGAAGAAGCGCTCGAGCTCGTCCTCGAGCCGGAGGAGCCGCCCGCCGAGGGACCGAGCAGCTTCGAGCGCAGCATCGCCGGCCGGTTCGGCATCCGCGACGAGGGCAGGCCGGCCGACAAGTGGCTGAACGACACGGTCCGCTGGGCCTGGCGCACCCGGATCGTCGTCCACCTTGGCATCGATGTGCGCGGCAAGCTGTGGCAGGCCGCCGAGGACGGCGCCGTCGGCGTGTTCGCGGCGAACCTGCGTGACCTGCTGCTCGCCGCTCCCGCCGGCAGCCGGGCCACCATGGGGCTCGACCCCGGGCTGCGGACCGGCGTGAAGGTCGCCGTCGTGGACGCCACCGGCAAGTCGGTCGCCACCGACGTCATCTACCCGCACGAGCCGCGCAAGCAGTGGGACGCGAGCCTGGCGACGCTGGCCAAGCTCGCCGCCGAGCACAACGTCGACCTCATCGCGATCGGCAACGGAACCGCGTCCAGGGAGACCGACAAGCTGGCCGGCGAGCTGGTCGCGACGATGCCGCAGCTGAAGCTGACCAAGGTCATGGTGTCCGAGGCGGGCGCCTCGGTGTACTCGGCGTCCGCGTACGCCTCGGCCGAGCTGCCCGACATGGACGTCTCGCTGCGCGGCGCGGTGTCCATCGCGCGCCGCCTGCAGGACCCGCTCGCCGAGCTGGTCAAGATCGACCCGAAGTCCATCGGCGTCGGGCAGTACCAGCACGACGTGTCCGAGCTGAAGCTGTCCCGTTCGCTGGACGCGGTGGTCGAGGACTGTGTGAACGCGGTCGGGGTGGACGTCAACACCGCGTCCGCGCCGCTGCTGCGCCGGGTCTCCGGCATCACCGAGGGCCTGGCGACGAGCATCGTCAACCACCGTGACGCGAACGGCCCGTTCCGCACCCGCAAGGCACTGTCCGCCGTGCCGAGGCTCGGTCCGAAGGCGTTCGAGCAGTGCGCGGGCTTCCTGCGTATCCCCGGCGGCGACGACCCGCTCGACGCGTCCAGCGTGCACCCCGAGGCCTACCCGGTGGTGCGGCGCATCCTGGCGTCGATCGGTACCGAGCTGCCGAGTCTGATCGGCGACACCCGGCAGCTGCGTGCGCTCAAGCCGCGGGAGTTCATCGACGACACGTTCGGTCTGCCCACGGTCACCGACATCATCGCCGAGCTGGAGAAGCCCGGCCGGGACCCTCGGCCCGCGTTCAAGACCGCGACGTTCGCCGACGGTGTCGAGAAGCTGGCCGACCTCAAGGTCGGCATGGTGCTCGAAGGTGTCGTGACCAACGTGGCCGCATTCGGCGCGTTCGTCGACGTCGGGGTGCACCAGGACGGTCTGGTGCACGTCTCGGCGATGTCCGACCGGTTCGTGTCCGACCCCCGCGAGGTCGCCAAGTCCGGTGACATCGTGAAGGTCAAGGTCCGGGAGGTCGACGTCGCGCGTAAGCGCATCTCGCTGACCATGCGGCTGGACGAGGACCCGGCAGCCGAGCGGCGCGGCAGCGGTGGCCGTCCCGAGCGTGGCCGTCCCGAGCGCGACGCGAAGCCCAACCCGTCCCGGGGCAAGCGGCCCAACCAGGACGGTCGCCGAGGTGGCGGTGGCGGTGGCGGTGGCAGCGCTTCGCGGAGCGCCCCGAGCGGCTCCATGGCGGACGCGTTGCGTCGCGCGGGCCTCGACAAAATCTGACCCGCTCACAACCCGTGAGTGTTTTCGGCTGCTCTGGCAACCGAAAGCACTCACGGGCGTGAACTGCTGAAACAGGCGTCCCAGGACCAGCCTTTTCATGCCGGGCGCACAGGCTGTTCACAGCGTGGCTGGCTTAGCTGAGCCTCGTGACCATCAGGGAGACGCTCCTGGCAGCGTTGCGCAGCCTCCGCAGCAACCGGCTCCGCGCGTTGCTCACGACGCTGGGCATCATCATCGGCGTCGCCGCCGTGATCATCCTGGTGGCGCTGGGCAACGGCGTGAAGGCCGGCTTCGACGAGCAGCTGTCCAAGGTCGCGAACCAGATCACCATCAGCAAGGCCAACGGCGCTGTCCCCGGCGGCGGAACCGCGCGGGACCTCACCGACGCCGACGTGGCCGCGTTGCAGAACCCGCAGGACGCCCCGGCGATCGCCAGCGTGACGCCGATGACCACCGGTAGCGCTGTGCTGACCGCGGGCCAGGCGCAGGAACAGGCGAGCCTCACCGGTTCGACGGCCGACTACCTTCAGGTCGCCGACCGCGCGGTCCAGGTGGGGCGGTTCTTCACCACGGCGGAGGAGAAGAGCAACGCGAAGGTACTGGTGATCGGTCAGGAAGCCATCGGCTACCTGTGGGGGCCGTCGGCGAACCTCAACGACGTGGTCGGACAGAACATCCGGGTCGGCCGCTCCACGTTCAAGGTGATCGGCGTGCTGGTCGCGGACGGCCAGGAGGACAACACCGTCATCATGCCGCTCGGTACGTCACGCGCCTACCTCATCGGTGGCGGTGACATCGTCAACCAGATCATCGTCAAGGCGACGTCCGCGAACTCGGTGAAGCAGGCCACCGCCCAGATCAACACGATCATGGACAAGCAGCACCGCATGCACCAGGCGTCCGACCGGGACTACAAGGTCCGGTCGCAGAGCAACCGGTTGGCCCAGCGCACCGAGATGATCACGTTCCTGACCATCTTCACCGCCGCCGTCGCCGCCATCTCGCTGATCGTGGGCGGCATCGGCGTCGCGAACATCATGCTGGTCGCGGTCACCGAGCGGACCAGGGAGATCGGTATCCGCAAGGCCATCGGGGCGCCGAGGCGGGCGATCCTGAAGCAGTTCCTGACCGAGTCGGTCATGCTGTGCGGCCTGGGTGGCCTGATCGGCGTGATCATCGGGGTCGGCACGGCGGTGGGTGGTGGCATGATCGTGCCGAAGTTCGTCCCGTCCTTCCCCCCACCGGTCCTCACGGCCTTCCCGGTGCTGATCGCCTTCGCGGTGAGCCTGGTGATCGGCGTGGTCGCGGGCGGCTACCCAGCGAACAGAGCAGCTCGCCTACGCCCCATCGAGGCACTCAGGTTCGAGTAGGGGCAGCTCGCACGGAGCCCCCAAGACCCCCAAGTGGCCCACTTTGCACACCTTCGTGCTGTGTCGCACATGTCCGGACGTGTGCGACACAGCATGAAGGTGTGCACAGTCGTCCGAGACGGGGACGGCGGGGCGTGGCTTAGGGTCTGGAGATCGTGACTGGTCGTCGTCGGCTCTCCATCGCCCTGATCCTGGGGTCGCTCAGTGCCTTCGGGCCGATGTCGATCGATCTGTACCTGCCGGCGCTGCCCGTGTTGGCGCGAGAGTTCGCGGTCGAGGACTCGAGTGTCCAGCTCACGCTGACCGCGTGCCTCGCCGGCCTTGCGCTCGGGCAGCTGTTGTCCGGTCCGTACAGCGACGCCCTCGGCAGGCGCCGGCCGCTGCTCATCGGGCTGGCGCTGTACACGCTCGCCTCGATCGGTTGCGCCCTCGCGCCGTCGGCCACGGTCCTCACCGGGATGCGGCTGGTCCAGGGGCTGGCCGGCGCGGCGGGGCTGGTGATCGCCAGGGCGGTCGTGCGGGACCTGTTCGAGGGGCTGGAGCTGGCGCGGTTCCTGTCGCTGCTGATGCTGATCTCCGGCATCGCGCCGATCGTGGCGCCGCTCATCGGCAGCCAGCTGCTGCGGCTGTTCCCGTGGCAAGGCCTGTTCGCGGCACTCGCCGCCTACGGTCTGGTGCTGCTGATCGCCTGCGCGTTCTTCCTCCCCGAGTCGCTCGCGCCGGGGGACCGGCACACGGGCGGGCTGAGCGCGACGCTCGCGGTCATGGGCGGGCTGCTCACCGACCGGCGGTTCGTCGGCTACGCGCTGACCACAGGGCTGATCTTCGCCGCGATGTTCTCCTACATCTCCGGCTCACCGTTCGTGCTGCAGCAGAACTACGGGTTCAGCCCCACCCTGTTCGGCGTCGCGTTCGGCGTCAACGCGTTCGGCATCGCACTGTTCGGCCAGCTCAACCGGGTGCTGCTCAGCCGGTGGGCACCGCGCCGGATGCTGCTGGCCGGCCTGGTGATCGCACTGGCCGGCGGCGTCGGACTGCTCGTCGCGGTACTCGCCGACCTGGGCCTGCCGGTCGTCCTGACCTCGCTGTTCGCGGTCGTCGCCAGTGTCGGGCTGGTGCTGCCCAACGCGACCGCGATGGCACTCGGCGGTCT
The DNA here is from genome assembly GCF_000429025.1 of Actinospineispora spinosispora DSM 44797. GTDB lineage: Bacteria > Actinomycetota > Actinomycetes > Mycobacteriales > Pseudonocardiaceae > Pseudonocardia > Pseudonocardia spinosispora. Next base: position 756,839 of record NZ_AUBB01000006.1, on the reverse strand, counting down.
GCCAAGCCAGGCAGGGAGCGCCTCGGCGCTGCTCGGTGTCCTGCAGTTCCTGCTGGGTGCGATCGCGGCGCCGCTGGTCGGCATCACCGGAGACGGCAGCGCGGTACCGATGGCCGTGCTGATGTGCGGGCTGACCGTCGCGGGACTGCTGTGTTTCGTGGTACTCACCCGCGGCCGCGTCGACTAGCTGAGTAAAGGTTAGGGTGGGTTTGTGGACATCGAGGTGACCAGATTGCCGGGGGTGGGCACCAAACAGGAGTTCACCACAGCCAACGGTCGACGACTGGGCGTGCTGACCTACCGCGACGGGCATCGCGAGCTCCTCGTGTCCGACCTGACCGACCCGGACGCATGCAGCGCGACGGTCGCCTTGAACGAGCCGGAATGCGTCGCGCTCGGCACCCTGCTCGGTGCGCCCAACCTCGTCGCGCAGCTCCAGGCCGAGCACTCAGAGGTTCCGGGGGTCGCCACCGCGCAGATTCCGGTGCAGCCCGGTTCGCCCTACGAGGGGCGGACGCTCGGTGACACGACCATGCGCACCCGCAGCGGCGCCTCGATCGTGGCAGTCGTCCGGGACAGCACGGTCGCCGCGTCACCGAGGCCGGACTACCGGTTCGCCGCCGGTGATCTCGTGGTGATCGTCGGCACCGCCGACGGACTCAAGCAGGCCGCCACCATCCTCGAGCAGGGCTGACCCACACTCCATGCCGCACGCAGCGACCGCACTCGTCGAACTCGGCGCACTGTTCTTCGGACTCGGCGTCCTGGGCAGGTTGGCGACCCGCATCGGTGTGTCGCCGGTCCCGCTGTACCTGCTGGGCGGCCTGGCGTTCGGCAGGGGAGGGCTGGCCCCGCTGGACGGCATCGAGCCGTTCACCGAGATCGCCTCCGAGGTCGGCGTCATCCTGCTGTTGCTGCTGCTCGGCCTGGAGTACACCGCGACCGACCTGGTGTCCGGCCTGCGCCAGTCGTGGCTGGCGGGTGTCATCGATATGGTGCTCAACGCCGCACCGGGTGCCATCGCGGCGCTGATGCTGGGCTGGGGACCGCTCGGTGCGCTGGCCATGGCCGGGGTGACCTGGGTGTCCTCGTCGGGGATCATCGCCAAGGTCCTCGGCGACCTTGGCCGGCTGGGTAACCGGGAGACCCCGGCGGTGCTGTCGGTGCTGGTCATGGAAGACTTGGCGATGGCGCTGTACCTGCCGATCACGACCGCAGCGCTCGCCGGCGTCGGGTTCGCGGCCGGCGCCCGCACGGTCGGGATCGCGCTGGCCCTGCTCGCCGTGGTGCTCGTCGTGGCGTTGCGCTACGGCCGGTTCGTGTCGTTGATCGTGGAGTCACCCAGCTCCGAGGTGTTCCTGCTGCGGCTGCTCGGCGTCGCGCTGCTGGTCGCCGGGCTGGCAACGCAGCTGCAGGTCTCGGCTGGCGTGGGCGCGTTCCTGCTGGGCATCGCGATCTCCGGGGAGACCGCCGAGAACGCGACCAGGGTGCTGGAGCCGCTGCGGGACCTGTTCGCGGCGATCTTCTTCGTGGTGTTCGGCATCAACACCCATCCCGCCGACATCCCTGCCGTGCTGCCGGTCGCGATCGCACTGGCGGTGGTCACCACCCTCACCAAGATCGCAACCGGCTGGTTCGCGGCACGCGGCGGCGGGGTCAGCTCGGTCGGCCGGCTGCGTGCCGGCGCCGCGCTCGTGGCCAGGGGAGAGTTCTCGATCGTGATCGCCGGTCTCGCGCTGACCTCGGCCGCGATCGATCCGGGACTCGCGCCGCTGGCGACCACCTACGTGCTGCTGATGGCGGTCCTCGGCCCGGTCCTGGCCAGGGTCATGGATCCCCTGGCCAGGTCCGTGATCACCCGCCGCAGGGCCCGGCAGGCGCTCGCTCAGTAGTAGATCGGGCCGCGCATGCCGCCGCCGGTGGCGACGGCGTCACCGGCGATCGACACGCTGCGCGGTGAGGCCAGGAAGGTGACCACCGAGGCCACCTCCTCGGCCGTGACGATCCTGCCGATGCTGGTGGCGGCGGCGATACCGGCCGCGACCTCGTCCTCGCCGACACCCCGGGCCGCCGCGATACCCGCCAGTACCTCGGGCGTCCGCTCGGTGATCGTGTAACCGGGATGCACCACGGTCACGTTGATCCCGGCGGGCCCGAGCTCGTCGGCGAGGTTCTTGGTCATCGCGGCGACCGACACGTTGCGCACCGAACCGATCAACGACGTCGCCATCCGGGCGTTGAGCCCACTGATGTTGATGATGCGACCCCAGCCGCGCTCGACCATGCCCGGCGCCAGCGCCCTCGCGCAGCGCAGGTAACCGAGAACCTTGATCTCCAGCTCGTCACGCACCGCGTCGTCGGTGATGTCGCCGAGCTTCGGCGCCGCACCGGGAACCGCCGCCCGCGCGGCGGAGTTGACCAGGATGTCGACTCCGCCGAGCAGCTCGGTGGCGCGCGCGGCCATGGCCCGGACCGACTCGTCGTCGCCGGTGTCCGCGACGATCGCCACGGCACCCTCGCCCAAGGAGGTCACCGCGGCGTCGAGGGCGGCGCCGTCGCGTGCGACGACCGCGACGCGCGCGCCCTCGGCGAGAAGCTCTCGCGCGACCGCCAGCCCGATACCCCGGCTACCGCCGGTGACCAGCGCGCGCTTCCCACCCAGCTGCAGGTCCATCAGGCCTTCGGTCCGCCGGCGACGTACAGGACCTGGCCGGACACGAAACCGGCCGCGTCACCGGTGAAGAAGGACACGGCGTTGGCGATGTCCTCCGGCGCGCCGACCCTGGCGACCGGGATCTGCGCGGCGGCGCCCTTCTTGTAGTCCTCCCACGCGACGCCGACCCGCTCGGCGGTGGCCTTCGTCATCTCGGTCGCGATGAACCCGGGAGCGATCGCGTTGACCGTGATGCCGAACTTGCCCAGCTCGATGGCGAGGGTCTTGGTGAAGCCCTGCAGACCGGCCTTCGCGGCGGAGTAGTTCGCCTGGCCCCGGTTGCCCAGCGCGGAGGTGCTGGACAGGTTCACGATGCGGCCCCACTTGGCGGCCGTCATGTGCGCCTGCGCCGCCTTGCTCATCAGGAAGGAGCCACGCAGGTGGACGCCCATGACGGTGTCCCAGTCCACCTCGGTCATCTTGAACAGCAGGTTGTCCCTGGTGACGCCCGCGTTGTTGACCAGGATGGTGGGCGGACCCAGCACATCGGCCACGCGCGCGACGGCCTGTTCGACCGCGTCGGAGTCACTGACGTCCGCGCCGACCGCGAGTGCGTTGCCGCCGGCCTTGGTGATCCGAGCGACGGTGTCCGCGCAGTTGTCCTCTTTCAGGTCGACGACCGCGACGGCGTGGCCGTCCTGAGCGAGTCGCTCGGCGGTAGCGGCGCCGATGCCCTGCGCGGCACCGGTCACGATCGCCACTCTGCTCTCCGTGCTCACTGAACCTCCTGATTCGGCGACTGAATTCAGGTCCATCCTCGTCGCCGTACGGCGCGTTCGCCCGTCGGGGTCCTATCGTGGCCGGTGTGACGCCTACCCGTCCTGAACTGACCGGCCAGTTCGGCATGGCCGCCTCGACGCATTGGCTGGCCTCCTCGACCGCGATGAGCGTGCTGGAGCGCGGTGGCAATGCCTTCGACGCGGCCGCCGCCGCCGGTTTTGTGCTGCAGGTCGTCGAACCGCACATGAACGGCCCGGCGGGGGAGGTGCCCGCGCTGCTCTGGGACGCCCGTGAAGGCACGTCGCACCTGCTGTGCGGCCAGGGTGTCGCGCCCTCGGCCGCGACACCGGCCCGGTTCCGGGAGCTGGGCCTGAAGCTCGTGCCCGGCACCGGCCTGCTGGCCGCGACGGTTCCGGGCTCGTTCGGCGCCTGGACGTTGATGGTGCAGCGTTGGGGGACGTGGTCGCTCGCCGACGTCCTCGACTACGCGATCGGCTACTGCGAGCGCGGCTACCCGTCGCTGCCCGCGATCCACGCGACGGTCTCGCGGGTGGCCACCATGTTCACCGACTACTGGCCGACCTCGGCCGCGGCCTGGCTGCGCGGCGGCGAGGTCCCGGACGTCGGCGCGGTGCTGACCAGCCCCGTCCTGGGCCGCACGTACCAGCGGATCGTGGCCGAGGCGAGCGCGCGCAGCTCCGACCGGGAGCAACAGTTCGAGGCAGCGAGAGACATCTGGTACCGGGGCTGGGTCGCCGACCTGATCGACCGGTTCTGCTCGAGGACCAGCTGGCTCGACACGTCGGGCCGGACCAACTCCGGGCTGCTGACCGGTGACGACATGGCGTCCTGGGAACCCACGGTGGAGCGGCCGAAGGCCTTCGACTACGGCCGCTACCAGGTACTCAAGACGGACCTGTGGGGCCAGGGTCCGGTGTTCGGCCAGCAGCTCGCGCTGCTGGAGGGGCTGGGTCTCGACGAGGCGGGCTACGGGTCGCCGGACTACCTGCACGCGGTCATCGAAGCGAGCAAGCTCGCGTTCGCCGACCGGGAGGCCTGGTACGGGGAAGGTGGGGTGGGCACGCTCGACGGGTTGCTTGACCCCGGCTACACGACGCAGCGGCGGTCGTTGATCGGCGCGACGGCGAGCATGGAGCTGCGACCCGGTTCGCCGGGCGGCCGCGAACCCCGGTTACCGGAGCTGCCCGGCCCGGCGGACATGGAGATGCTGGCGCAGTCGCTGATCGCGGGCGCCGGTGAGCCGACGTTGCGGGCGAACGGGCTGGTGGCGGGCGATACGTGTCACCTCGACGTGGTCGACGCCGCCGGCAACATGGTGTCCGCGACGCCGAGCGGTGGCTGGTTGCAGAGCTCCCCGGTCGTCCCCGAGCTGGGGTTCGCGCTCGGGACCAGAGCCCAGATGTTCTGGCTGGACGAAGGCCTGCCCAACTCGCTGCGCCCGCGCGCCCGGCCGCGTACGACGCTGTCGCCGAGCCTGGCGATGCGCGACGGCGAACCGTGGATGGCGTTCGGCACGCCCGGTGGCGACCAGCAGGACCAGTGGAGCCTGCACTTCTTCCTGGCCATGGTGCACGGCGGCCTCGGCATGCAGGAGGCGATCGACGCCCCGGCGATCCACAGCGAACACTTCCCCAGCTCCTTCTACCCCAGGAGCGCCCGAACCGGTCACGTCGTTCTGGAGGAGCGCTTTCCCGCATCGGTCCGGGACGAACTGAGCCGCAGGGGCCACAACGTGGACATAGCCGGCCCCTGGACCCTGGGCCGCCTGTCGGCGGTGGCCAGGGAACCGGACCACCTGGCGGCGGCGGCGAACCCGCGCGGTGCCCAGGGCTACGCGGTGGGTCGCTGACTATCACATGGGTACCGCTTCGCAGAGCTTCATGTCGTGTCGCAGACGCTGCAGCATCTGCGACGCAACGCGAGGCTCTGCGAGGAGAGACAGTGCTCGAGGCCTGCGCGCGGCCGACGGTTACCCGGGGCCGGCGAGGGAGCGGTCGGGCGCTGTCGAGGTCATGGCGACCGAGACGGGGACGCCGGTCGTGGTGAAGAGGGTGCCGTGGTGCTGCACGGCGGCCGAGGCCCAGGCCAGGCCCCCGGCCAGCGCTTTCTCGCCGTGTCCGCCTGCCGCCAGGAAGCCCGCGAGCATGGCGTCGCCCGCACCCACCGTCGACACGATCGGCACCGAAGGAGCCTCACCCCACAGCGGGCCGTTCCCGTCGAGGAGCAGCGCACCGTCCGGACCGAGACTGGCCAGTACCGCGGCTGCGCCCAGGTCACGGACCTCGGTCGCCGCGGCCAACACGTCGGCGAACGACCGGAGAGTCCGCCCGGTCACCTCCGCCAGCTCGTCCAGGTTCGGTTTGACCAGGTCAGGGCCCGCTGTGAGCACCGCGCGCAGTGAGGCACCGGACGTGTCGACGGCGACCAGCAGACCCTGCTCGCGCGCCGATCCGACCAGCCGTGCGTAGAAGTCGGGGGAGACACCGGGCGGCAGGCTGCCGCAGGCCACCAGCCACCGGGCACCGGCGGCCGCGTCCAGCGCGGTACTGGCCAACCGGTCCGCCTCGGCACCGGACAGTGTCGGACCGCCCTCGTTGATCTTCGTGACCGTGCCGTCCGGTTGCACCAGGCTGATGTTCGCCCGGACCTCCCCGGTGACCGGCACCGGGCGGTACGGCAGACCCCGGCCATCGAGCATGCCGGCCAGCTGCGCGCCGACCGCGCCGCCGAGTGGCAGTACCGCGACGGTCGGTGTTCCGTGGGCGTGCAGCGCGAGTGACACGTTGACGCCCTTGCCGCTCGGTTCGGAGAAGCTCTCGGTGGCGCGCACGACCGTGCCTGGTGGCAGGGCGTCGACGAAGATCGTCCGGTCGACGCTCGGGTTCGGGGTCAGGGTGACGATCAAGCCAGCTCCACAGCTGATCCGGCGGCGCGCAGCGCGTCCAGGTCGGTATCGGCCAGCCCGGTGTCGGTGATCAGCGCGTCGATGTCGGCGAGCGTCCCGTGCTGGCACAGGCTCGTCCGGCCGACCTTGCTGTGGTCGGCCAGTAGCACTCGGCGGACCGCGCAGGACAGCATGAGCCGCTTGATCGCGGCCTCCGCGGGGTCAGGTGTGGTCAGCCCCCTGGTCAGTGAGATGCCGTTGGTACCCAGGAACGCCACGTCGACGTTGATCTCCTGGAGCGCTCGCGCCGCCCACGTGTCGACCTCGGCGAGCGTACGGCCGCGCACCCTGCCGCCGAGTGTGAACACCGTCAGGTTCGGCTTGGCCACCAGGGTCAGCGCGATGGACAGGGTGTTGGTGAAGATCGTCAACGGTCGATCGGTCGGGAGGATCTCGGCGAGCCGGGACGTCGTGGACCCGGCGTCGAGGAACACCGAACCGGCCCGGTCGAGGTGGGCGAGCGCGGCGCGGGCGATCCGGGTCTTCTCCTCGGTGAACTCGGTGCGGGCGCTGACCTCGGGCTCGAAGGTCAGCGCCTCGACCGGGAGCGCTCCGCCGTGCACCCGGCGCAGCAGGCCCTGGCGTTCCAGGGCGATGAGGTCCTTGCGCACCGTCTCGGCGGTGACGCCGAACTCGGCTGCCAGCGACGCGGCGTCGATCTGACCGGTCGCGTGCAGGACGCGCAGGATCTCCTGCTGACGGGTGGCGGCGTAGCGGTACATCAGCAGGTCGTCTTGTAGACGGCCTGCTGGCTGGCCGGGTCGCCGAGGTTGGCCTGGGTCACCGTGACGGTGCCCGACGGCACCTGCTTCGTGACCGGCTTCCCGGTCATCGCGGCCACGATCTGGTCGACCGCGTCGGTGCCGATCCGGTACGGCTGCTGGGCGATCAGCGCCTGGACCTCACCCTGCTGCAGCTGCTTGATCTGCACCGGTCCCGCGTCGAACCCCACGACCTTCACGGCACCGACCTTGCCCGCGTTGCGAAGGCCGGTCGCGGTTCCCTCGGCGGCGAACTGGTTGGTGGCGAACACCCCGGCCAGGTCGGGATGCGCGGCCAGGGTCGCGCTGATGATCGAGGCGGCCTTCGCCGGGTCGTTGTCGTTGATCTGCGCGCCCAGGTAGGTGATGCCCCGATGCGCCTTGATGCGGTCCTCGAATCCGTGCTGCCGGGCGTCCGAGGTCGAGGCGCCCGCCTTGAACGCGATGACCAGGACCTTGCCGCGATCGCCGACCAGCTGCGCGAGCGCGTCGGCGGCCGCCGCGCCACCCGCCGCGTTGTCGGTGGACACCGACGTGGCCGCGACGTCGGCGCGCTCGAGTGTCGTGTCCACCAGACCGATCGCGATGCCTGCCTGGTTGGCCTGCAGCAGCGGCGGGTAGAGCGCGCTGGCATCGGTCGGCGCGATCAGCAGCGCGGCCGGCTTCTGCGCGATCACCCCGTTGACGATCGGGGTCTGCAGCGACGGGTCGAACTGCTGCGGCGCCTGGACGTCGACGGTCATCCCGTTCTTCGCCGCCTCGGCCTGGATGCCGCACTGCATGGTGATGTAGAAGCTGTCACCTGCCACACCTGGGACGAAGGCCAGCTTCTGACCGGCCACGCTGTCCCTGGTCTGCGGGGCGGATGTCGTAGTACCAGGGGAACACGCGGCGACTGACAAGACCGCCGCGACCAGGGCCAACTTCTTCAACATGATCGTTTCTCCACTCTGAGACAATCAACCGCGGGATCGGGCCCGACGTCTGAGCTGGTCGAAGTACACGGCCGCGATCAGCACCGCACCGACCGCGACCTGCTGCCAGAACGGGGACACCCCGAGCACGACAAAACCGTTCTGCAGCACGGTCGGGATGAACACCCCGATGACCGAGCCGACCATCGTGCCGATGCCGCCGAACAGGCTCGTCCCGCCGATGACCACCGCCGCGACCGCCTGCAGGTTGTCGGTCGCGTGGCCGCCCATCGTGGTGGTGGCGAACCGGGCGAGCGACAGGAAACCGGCCAGACCGGCGAGCGTGCCGGCCAGCGCGTAGATCTTCACCAGGTGGCGGACGGTGTTGATGCCGGCGCGGCGCAACGCCTCGGCGTTCGAGCCGATCGCGTAGGTGTAGCGGCCGAACCGGGTACACGCCAGCAGCACCCCGAACACCAGCGCGACCAGCGCCGCGATCACCACCAGCGCCGGGATGCCGGCGACGCGGCCGGACCCGACGTTGAGTACCAGGCTCAGCGGCACGTCCCGGATGTCCACCCCGCCGGTCAGCAGCAGCGCCGCGCCCAGCGACATACCCATCGTGCCGAGCGTGACGATCAGCGCCGGAATCCGTGCCCTCGCCACCAGGAACCCGTTGACCAGGCCCCAGGCCAGGCCGGAGACCAGCCCGCCGACCAGGCCGAGCAGCATGACACCGACACCGTCCCCGCCGACCGCCGCCATGATCTTCGCGGCGATCACCCCGGAGAAGACCAGCACGCCGCTGACCGAGAGGTCGATGCCCGAGGTGAGGATGACGTAGGTCGCGCCCACCGCCAGTACCAGCAGGATCGACGCGTCCGCCGCGATGTTGGCGATGTTCGCCGGGGTGGCGAAGCTCGTCGGCCGCAGCGCGGTGAAGAACGCCACCAGGATCACCAGCGCGCCGAAGATTCTGGTGGACGGCGCGGACAGCCAGGACTTCATCGACCCTGCTCCCTGTTGGTCGTGCCGCCGGTCATGGCGGACACCAGCTGCTCGACGTCCGTCCCCTCGGTGGCTAGCTGGGCGACCCGTTCGCCGAGGCGCAGCACCTCGACCCGGTCGCACACCTCGAGGACCTGCTGCATGTTGTGGCTGATCAGCACGACCGCGATACCGGACTCCCGGACGCGGTGGATCAGGTCGAGCACACCCTGGGTCTGCACGACGCCGAGCGCGGCGGTCGGTTCGTCCAGGAAGATCACCTTCTTGGCCCACATCGCGGCCCTGGCGACCGCGACACCCTGGCGCTGGCCGCCGGACAGCGTGGCGACCGCCGCGGCGGGGTCTTCGAGGTTGACCCCGAGTCGCACCACCTCGTCGGCGGTCTGCCGGGCCATCGCCGCCTTGTCCAGCCAGCCGATTCGCCCGAGCAGCCCGGGGCGCAGCACCTCGCGGCCGAGGAACAGGTTGGCCGTCGGATCGAGATCGGGAGCCAGCGCGAGGTCCTGGTAGACGGTCTCGATCCCGGCCGCGCGGGCGTCCTGCGGGTTCTCGAACCGCACCGGCACCCCGTCGACCAGGATCTCGCCCGCGCTCGGTACGTCCGCGCCGGACAGGATCTTGACGAGCGTGCTCTTCCCGGCCCCGTTGTCCCCGATCAGGCCGACGATCTCACCCGCGTTGACGGTGAAGTCGGCGCCGCGCAATGCCTGCACGTGGCCGAAGCTGCGCACGATGCCGCGCGCTTCGAGCAGCGGCTCGGTCATCGGGGCTCCTCACTGAGCTGGGGAAACTCGCTCTGGTTCGCGTACAATCCGCCGGCGAGGCCGGCCAGCAGCGCGGCGCCGCGCGCGCCCGCCTCGGTGACCGGCGAGCGGCTGACGTCGCCGAGAACCTGCTTCTTGACCTCGCGCAGACCCGCGCTGCGTGCCCACCCACCGGTCATGATCAGCGACGACGCGGGACCGGTCAGCCGGGACATCAGGCGGTGCAGGCCGCCTGCCTCCTCGGTGACCTCCTGGAGCGCGTAGCGCCAGATTTGTGCCGGTCCGGTGGGCTCCTCGGCCAGTGCCTGCTCGTCGAGTGCCGCGAGATCGGACTCCTCGACGCCGAGCGAACGCAGGACCTTCGCCAGCGTCAAGCCGCCCTCGGTCGCACCCAGCAGGCACCACCGGTCGGCGAGGACGTGCCAGCCGACCGTGACCCCGCCCTCGGTCAGCGCCCGCAGCGCGTCCTCGGACAGTCCGGGCGTCACCGTGCGGACCAGCGCCTCGGCGCTGCCGCAGGAGTCCAGCTCGGCGCCGATACCGGTCGCTCCGACGCCCACCGCGGCCGCCTGGTGGTCGTGGCCCGCGACGGTCAGGACCGCGCCACCGGCCGCATGGCCGGGCCGGACCTTGCCCCAGGACACCCCGGGCGCTCGCAGCGGCGGGAGCAGCGAGCTCGCGATACCGGACCACTCCAGGGTCTCCGGCCACCAGGTGCGGTCGGCGAGCCGTAGCCAGCCGGTCCGCGACGCCAGCGACTGTTCGCTCGCCTGTTCCCCGCCGAGGTGGTGCACGATCCACTCGGCGACGCCGAGCCGGCGCACCGCGGATCCGATCTCCGGCAGATGTCGTCCCAACCAGCGCTGTTTGGTCAACGACCACTGGCCCCGGAACGGTAGCCCGGTGGTGGCCGAGAACCGCTCGGTGCCGATCTCGTCCCGCAGCTCGTCGACCTCGCGGTGGTCGCGGCGATCGTGCCAGGCGACGACCGGGCCGACCGGCTCGCCCGCGCGGTCGAGCAGGATGCCGGACTCGGCCATGCTCGCCACGCCGGTCCCGACCACCCAGCCCGTCGGCGCGGCGGCCAGTGCCTCGCCGACGGCCTCGTCGACCGCGGCCGCTAGCTCGCGCGCGTCGAGCTGCGCACCCGTGCTCGTGGTGGTCCACGGCGTCGGCGCGCGGCCGTACGCGACCTCGGCTCCGTCCGGGGTGAGGACGACGGCCTTGGTCGCCGTGGTGCCCACGTCCAGCCCGACCAGCAGGGGGTGCGCCATGTCCACCTTCGAAATTGGGTTTGCTCGCATATCGTTGGTTTTAGTTGCATACTTGTCAAGACACAGTTCGAACAGAGGAGTCCGGCGTGCCGTTGGTGCCCACAGGAGAGCTGGTCGCCGCGGCCCGGGCGAGCGGTCACGGTGTCGCCGCGTTCAACGTGATCACCCTCGAACACGCCGAAGGGATCGTCGCGGGCGCCGAAGAGGCCGGGGCCGCGGTGATCCTGCAGATCAGTGAGAACGCCGTTCGGTACCACGGTGGACGGCTGCTGCCGATCGCCGCCGCGACCTCGGCGGTGGCCCGGGAGGCCTCCGTCCCGGTGGCGCTGCATCTCGATCATGTCGAGGACGTCGAGCTGCTGTACCGGGCGCCCGAGGCGGGCGCCGGCTCGGTGATGTTCGACGCCTCGAAGCTGGACTACGCGGCGAACCTCGCCGCGACCCGCAAGGCGGCCGACTGGGCACACGACCACGGACTGTGGCTGGAGGCCGAGCTGGGGGAGGTCGGCGGCAAGGACGGGGCACACGCTCCGGGAGTGCGGACCGACCCTGGCGCCGCCGCCGAGTTCGTCGCGGCCACCGGGGTGGATGCACTGGCCGTGGCCGTGGGTAGCTCACATGCGATGACCAGTCGTACGGCTCGTCTCGACCAGGCGCTGATCTCTGCGCTGCGGTCGGCGGTGGATGTTCCGTTGGTTCTGCACGGGTCGTCCGGGGTTCCGGACGAGGAGCTTCGGCTCGCGGTGGCCGGTGGGATCGTGAAGGTCAACATCGGGACCGCGCTGAACGTGGCGTTCACCGGGGGCGTTCGGGAGTATCTGGCCGAGCACGCGGAGGTCAGTGATCCCCGGAAGTACCTGGCGCCTGGGCGCGTGGCGCTGGCGGCCGTGGTTCGGGCGATGGTGGGGGTTGTGGGGTGAGTCGTTCGTACCCGGCTTCAAGGCATCTCGGCTTCGCCGTCGACTCGTGAGTGGCAAGGGCGCCTATAGGCGCCCGGATCACTCACGACGGAAAAGCTGTCGTGAGTGCTCCGAGCGCCTACGCCTTCGGCGCCCCTCCGGGGTAGACGTCCTTGCCACTCACGAGGGCGCCCCTCCGGGGTAGACGTCCTTGCCGCTCACGGGGGGTGGGTCACGCGAAGCCGACGACCTTGTGGGGGGCGTAGGGGTTTTCCAGGGAGGTGATCTCGTCGTCGGTCAGGGGGACCTCGACCGCCGCAGCGGCGTCCGTGATGTGGTGGGGCTTCGTCGCGCCGATGATCGGGGCGGTGATCTCCGAGCGGCTCAGCAGCCAGGCCAGCGCCACCTGGGCCTTCGGGATGCCCCTGGTCTCGGCGATGCCCGCGACCCGCTCGACGATCTCCCGGTCCGAGTCGAGGTACAGGGAGTCGCCGAACTCGTCGGACTCGCTGCGGTTGGTCGAGGTGTCCCAGTCGCGGGTCAGCCGTCCCCTGGCGAGCGGGCTCCACGGGATGACGCCGATGCCCTCGTCCGCGCACAGCGGGAGCATCTCGCGTTCCTCTTCCCGGTAGAGCAGGTTGTAGTGGTTCTGCATCGTGGCGAACCGCGTCCAGCCGTTCAGATCCGCGACGTGCAGCGCCTTGCTGAACTGCCAGGCCCACATCGACGACGCACCGATGTAGCGGGCCTTACCGGCCTTCACCACGTCGTGCAGCGCTTCGAGGGTCTCCTCGATCGGCGTGTTCGGGTCCCAGCGATGAATCTGGTAGAGATCGATGTAGTCCGTGCCGAGCCTGCGCAGGCTGTGGTCGATCTCGGTCATGATCGCCTTGCGGGACAGGCCCGCACCGTTGGGTCCCGGACGCATCCGGCCGTTGAGCTTCGTGGCGATCACGACGTCGTCACGCGACGTGAAGTCGGCCAGTGCCCGCCCGGTGATCTCCTCGCTCGAACCCGCTGAGTAGACGTTGGCCGTGTCGAAGAAGTTGATCCCGGCGTCGAGCGCCTGCCGGATCAGCGTCCGGCTCTCGTCCTCGGGAAGCGACCAGGGGTGCCCACCCCGGTCGGGCTCACCGAAACTCATGCAGCCCAGACAGATGCGGGACACTTCCAGGCCGGTCGAGCCGAGCTTCACGTACTCCATCGGGGGCCTTCCTCGCAGCGTCTACTGGTTGATGCGCCCCAGCCTGATGCCGAGCATCGTGCCGCCCGCGGTGAGCAGGAGAACCGATGCGATCCACGCCAACGGGAGCCGGCCGGCAACGTTGCTCGGCGGGGCCAGGACGAACTCCATCGTGCCGTGGAACCACAGACCCCGCAGGGAACGCCCCTGATAGTTCACCGCGTACTTGCCTGCCGGACCGAGCGTCCGCAACCCGACACCGACACCCCGGTCGGTCTCGACCGGCTTGTCCTGCTGCCACTGGGTGACGCCGTCCGGGCCGAGCACGGTCACCACGGTTGAGCCGTGCCTGATACGCCACCGGAAATTAAGGATGATCTGGCGCGGCGGCGTCGCTAATGTGGCACTTGCCGGTGGTTCGCTGGTAGTGAGCATGTTGGCCTCGGCCGCATGTGCCGGGCCAGCACACAACAACATCAACACACCGGACAGCAGCACTGCGCCGGCCATGGCCAGCAGCGGGCGCAGCCGCATGCCCAACGAGTACATCCCATTCGTTTCGCGCACGACGGTTCCCTAAGTTCTTCGCGTCGAGCGGTTGTCTTCGCCGCTTCGTGGTGGGGAGCTCAAGCAGGAGCGATTATGATGCACTCTATTGCCGTTCGATAGAGCCAACCTGGCCGGAGTGCCTAGGCCATTCGCGCAAAGAGTGGGTTGAAGGTCAAATCACCCTGGTAGGTGACGCGACCAGTTCTGCGCGGTCAGGGGCATGCCGAAGCCGTCGAAGGGCGACTCGTCGTCCAGGGTGAACCCGGCCCGTTCGTAGATGCGCCGCGCGGCGTGTTGGGTGGACACCGTCCACAGCGTGATCCGCTCGTAGCCGGACCGGCCGGCGAACCGGAGACACTCGCCAACCAGACGTTCCCCGATGCCCATGCCGCGCGCCGCCGGGTCGACCAGCAGCAGGCGCAGCCGAGCCGTCCGATCGTCGTCCTTCATGCAGAAGATCGCGCCGACGCGTCGGCCGTCGACCTCGGCGATCCATCCGGCTTCACGCGGGTCCGAGGGGCGGCTCGCGTACTCGGCGACGATCGTCGCCACGAGCGCCTCGTAGGAGATGCCCCAGCCCTGCTCCCGCGCGTACAGCGCGCCGTTACGCGAGATGACCCATCCGAGATCCCCCGGCTCGGGGGAACGCAGGACGACGGTGTGTGGCGCGGGACGTGTGCCCAGGGCCGACTCGATGGCGGTCATCGCCGAGGTCAGCTCGTCGCACTGGCTCGGGGACAACGGCGCAACGAGCTCCTCGACGGACGCGATCTGGCGCCGTTCCAGGTCGTCGAACGCGGTTCTGCCCTCAGCGGTCAGCCCGATGACCTGGCGGCGGGCGTCGGAGGGCGACTGCGTGCGCCGGACCAGTCCGGCCGACTCGAGCTTGCCCAGGATTCTGCTCAGGTAGCCCGCGTCCAGGTCCAGGAGCCGACGCAGCTCGGCGCCCTCGTGGTCGCGCCCCGCCAGCTCGAACATCAACCGGGCCTCGACGAGTGAGTAGGACGAGCCGACGAGCTTCGCGTGCAGGACCCCGATCACCCGCGTGTAGAAGCGGTTGAACGCGCGGACCCGAGCGACAGTCGTTGACATAGTCAAAGATATTACTGATAGTGTCAAGGTAAATGGAGTGGCGCGGGTCGCACCGGGAACTGGTCGTGCGTTGCCGCCGACTACCTCCGTGATGTCCGAGACAACGTTGACCCTGGTGCAGTTCCTCCGAAACGGTGTGGACCCGGTGCCTGAGTTGGCCCGGCTGCGCGCCGAGCAGCCGGTCAGCCCGTTGGTGATCCCGAACGGGCCCACCACGTGGCTGGTCACCGGCTACCGCGACGTGCGTGCGGTTCTCGGTGACACCGAGAACTTCAGCAACGACCTGGCCAGCCTGTTCGGCGGTCAGTCCGAGGACAGCGACCCGGGAGGGCTGGGTTTCGCCGACCCGCCCAAACACACCCGGTTACGCAGGCTGATCGCGCCGCAGTTCACCGCGAAACGGTTACGCGAGCTGGAGCCCCGGATCGGCGCCGTCGTGGACGGCTGCCTCGACGACATGGCCGCGCTGGGCGAGGGTGGCGAACCGGTCGACCTGGTCGCCGCGTTCGCGCAGCCGGTGCCCGCGCTGGTCATCTGCGAGCTGCTCGGCGTGCCCGCCGACGAGCGGGGCGACTTCCAGCGCATCAGCAACAACCGGTTCGACATCTCCGACGCCGCCCCGTCCAGCGGTCTCGACGCGGTCAAGGAGTCGGTCGAGTACCTGGGTGAGCTGGTGGCCCGCCAGCGCGCGCGGCCCGGCAACGGCCTGCTCGGCCGGATGATCTCCGAACACGGCGACGAGCTGACCGACCGCGAGCTCGCCGGCCTGGCCGACGGCATGCTCACCGGCGGCTACGACACCACGGCCAGCATGCTCGCGCTGGGCACGATGCTGCTGATCGAGGACCCCGCCCTGCGCACCGCGGCCCTCGACCCGGACCGGATCGCTCCGCTGGTGGAGGACCTGCTGCGCTACATCTCGGTCGTCCAGGTCGCCTTCCCCCGGTTCGCCCGCCGTGAGACGTCGATCGGTGGTCAACGCATCGGCGTGGGTGACATGGTCATCTGCTCCCTGTCCGGCGCCAACCGTGACGAGCACCTGGGAACCGGGATGGAACAGGTCGACCCCGGGCGCGCTCCCACCTCGCACCTCGCCTTCGGGCACGGCATCCACCACTGCGTCGGTGCCCAGCTGGCTCGCCGCGAGATGGTGCTCGCCTTCCCGGCCCTGCTGCGTCGCTTCCCGACGCTGCGGCTGGCGACGCCCGCCGCGCAGCTGTCCTACCGTCCGTTCTCGATCGTCTACGGCGTAGGCTCGCTCCCGGTGATCTGGTGATGCGATGGGCCCCGACGGTAGTCACGCCTGAGTTCCGGCAGTTCTGGACCGAGTACCGGGTGTGTGTGCTCAGCACCGTTCGCCCCGACGGCCGGCCACACGCGGTCGCGGTGGGCGCCACCCTGGATTTCGACACCGGCGTCGCCAGAGTGATCACCTTCCGGTCGTCGGTCAAGGTGGCGAACGTGCGCGCGGCCGGAGTGGACGGCGCCCTGGTGTCGGTATCGCAGGTGGACGGCGGGCGCTGGTCCACGGTGTCCGGTGTCGCCCGGGTGCGGGACGACGCCGAGTCGGTCGCCGACGCGGTCGAGCGCTACGCCCGCCGCTACCGCGAACCCCGCCCCAATCCGGAGCGGGTGGCGATCGAGATCGAGGTCCGCGAGGTGCTCGGGCGGCTGTAGCTCAGGCCAGGTAGTGCGCCTGGAGTCCGGTGACGCCCGGCGCCCGGTTCGGCTTGAGTACGAGGTGATCGTCGTAGTCCCCGGAGTTCTGGGTCCGGTAGGGCAGTGGTGTGCTCTGCGGGATCGACAGGATCCGCTGCGTCAGGCGGTCGGCGAGCGAGCTGTAGTCGAGGTCGGAGCCGGTCCCGGTGACGATGAACGGTTCGACGACGTCCATGCCGCTGTACCAGAGAGTGCCGTGCAGCAACGGGAACAGGACCTCGGTGAGATCGCCGTGGATCCCTCGGGGTCCGGTGCTCGCGTCGTTCGCCCCGACGGTGACGACGACCATCGCCCGCTTCCCGTACAAACCGCCGTCGCCGTAGCGACGGGCGCGTCCGGTGCGGGGATCGATCACACCCTGCGCGAAACCCTGCACGAAGATGCGGTCGAACCACCCCTTGAGAATGGCGGGCGGCCCGAACCACCACAGCGGGAACTGGAACACCAGTGTGTCGGCCCAGCGAATCTTCTCCTGCTCGATCCGGATGTCCTCAGCCAGCTCCCCGGCCCGGTAGGCGCGTTCCGACTCGGCGAGAACGTCGAGCCGCTCGGCCGGGTCGTGGCCGAAGTCGGCGGCGTCGACCACCGGGTTCCACCTCATGGCGTACAGGTCGGACTCGCGGTACTCGTGCTCACTGGCGGACAGCAGCTGGATTCCCGCATCGCGCAGCGACCCGTTCAACGACCGGCTTTCCGGATGAGCGTAGATCCACAACACCTTCATGGGCTCGATCATCACAGCATCGATAGCTGCAATCTAGCTAAACATTTTGAACAATATTGTGTAGCTTTAACTTAAAGATTGCTAAGTCTGTCTCCGGACCAGGAGTGCGAACGCGGTGCGCCACACGTGGCACGGCCATTCGTGGGTGCGTCCGAGCCGGTTTCTGCAGGTCGGGCAGCGGTCGGAGTCGAGGGGAAAGTGGCAGGCGAGCAGTTCGCGCAGGCTCGCGGTCGCCCCGCGAAGTTCGCTGGCCAGATAGGTGTCGGTCGCGCGGTCCAGGGCCAGGTCCAGCTCGCGCAGTCGTCGACGGACCTGGCGATGCAGAAGGACGGCCGACGGCTTCAGGTGACGGGGAAGTGCCTCGTCTCGCAGCGCGAGCCGGTTCGTGGCGGCGAGGACGGGTTCGGTCGGCCAGTCATCTCTGTGGTGCACGGGTCCCCCCCCTGGACATGATCGGTATTGTTTCCGATGTCGGACAGAGTATTGCTGGCGATATCGATGGCGATAGGGGAAACGATGGCTCCGGAATCTCCGGTGCTGGCGAGCTGGGAACTCGGGCTTCGGTTGCGTGAGCGTCGGGAAGCCACGGGGCTGACTTCAACGGCCGCGGCGAAGCACGCGCGATGCACCCAGGGCTACGTCTCCGATGTGGAGCGGGGTAAGACCAAGATCGCGCCAGAGAAGCTGGATGCGCTGCTCGCCGCCTACGAGCTGGCTGACGAGGAGGTCGCTGAGCTGCGCGAGCTACGCGCGCGTGCGAACACTCGTGGCTGGTGGCAGGCCTACAGCGGAATCTTCGACCAGACTGTTCTGCGCTACATCGGTTGCGAGCATGGCGCCGAGTCGGTGCAAACACACGAGACGCTTCTGATTCCCGGCCTGTTGCAAACCGAAGCGTATGGGCGGGCACTGTTCCATGGCACGCCGAACTATCGCCTGACCGAGGTGGACCCGCGGATCGAAGCACGGTTGGCGCGGCAGCGCCGGTTGTTCGACGAGGAACCGTTGCATCTCACTGCCGTCGTCAACGAGGGTGCGTTGCGGCAACAGGTCGGTGGCCCTGAGGTGCTCAAGGCGCAACTGAGGCATCTCCTGGAAGTTGCTGAAGAGCGCTCGGGCAACGTGGACATCCGCGTGGTGCCATTCGCGGCCGGCGGCTACGACGGGCTCGGTGCGTCGACCTATCACCTGCTCGATTTCCCTGGCGCAAGGCTGCCGTCCCTGCTCTACCTGGAGAACCTTACGATCATGGAAATTGCGGAACGGCCCGATCTCGTGCGGCAGTACTCTTATGCCCTGCGTGAGGCCCTGGATCTTGCGCTCAGTTCACATGATTCACTGGCGCTGATCAAGCGGGTGGAGACGGAGTTGTAGATGAGCACAGGTGCCACCGAGTGGTTCGTGTCGAGCCACAGCAACAACGGTGGGACCTGTGTGGAGGTGCGGTTCGTTGGAACCTGCGTCCAGATCGCCGACTCCAAGAACCGTGGCCAGGGTCCGGTGATCACGGTGTCGGGCGCCGAGTGGACCTCCTTCCTGGGCTCCGTGCTCGACGAGCGTGTCTAGAGCACCTCGCCTTCACATTCAAATCCTGAGATTTCTCAGAAAGAAAGTTAGCCTGGCCTATGTTTGCGCAACGGCTGGGTTAAGAAGAATTGCCCCTGGATTAACCGATTCCCTGTGGCTATTCTGTGAGGGCTCAAATCGGGCTCAGCCGGGGGGTTGAGCGGTGATGGGGATTTCCCGCGCCGCACGCACGGGAAGGGCACCTCCGTGAGTCTCCAGTCGTCGGGTAGTCATATCTTCTCCACGTTACGCACCGCCTGGTTCCGCTCCCTGCTCGCAGCGTTCGGAATTGTTCTCGGTGTTGCTCTCGTGATCGCTTTGCTCGGTTTCTCGGACAAGGTTTCTGACTCGTATCAGACCAGTCTGGACCCGTTGATGACCTCCATGAGCCTGACGCCGGGCTCGACCAACTCGCCGAAGGCCACTGGTCTCCAGAGTTTGGGCAAAGCGGACTATGAGGCGCTCAAGCAGGGACTGGACCCGAAGCTGGTCTCGAACGTCGTGCCGATCACCAGCGGCACCGCGATGATGCGGTATCAGGGCACACAATTCCGGGCCAGCATCATCGGTTCGACCCCGGACTGGCTGAGCTACAAGTCGACCCCACTCGCGGCCGGTCGGATGTTCACCGAAAGTGAGTACGAGTCCGCCGCACGGGTGGCGGTGATCGGCCCCAGTACGCTGAAGGGGTTGTTCAACAATGACACCGGCAAAGCTCTGGCGTCCCAAATTCAGATCGGCCGGTTGACTTTCCAGGTCATCGGGGTGCTTGCGCACAATGCCACTGGGAATGGTGGTTCGATTGCGGTGGCGCCGCTGTCCGTGGTCCGTTCCAGCCTCCTCGGCGGCACCCGTACGGTCGGCGAGATCGGCATTGTCATGACCAGTAAGGAAGCCGTCGATCCGGTCAACGATCAGGTCAGTGCGATCCTGGACCCGTTGCACACGCCGGCCAAGGCGAGCGGTCTCGAAGAGGACTTCGGGACCAGCACGTACCAGGACTCGAAGGTCGCGGTCGCCGGTCAGCTCGCGCAGGTCCTGTTCTGGACCATCTGGGCCGTGGTCGCGCTCGCGTTGATCATCGGCGCCGCCGGCCTGTCGAACGTCATGATGTCCTCGGTCTCCCGGCGCACTGACGAGATCGGCGTCTGGCGCACGATGGGCTCCCGCAGGCAGACGATCGTGGCGCAGGTGCTCGGCGAGTCGGTGCTGGTCGCCGCCGTGGCCGGTGTGGTCGGCGTGCTGGCCGGCCTGGGTCTGGTGTACACGGCTCAGCAGATGCTGCCGAGCATCGAACCGCAGCTCGGTGTGCCGGAGCTCGCGCCGTCGTTCGTGATCATCGCGTTCGCACTCAGCCTGCTGGTGGGTCTCGTCGCCGGTGTGCATCCGGCGATCCGGGCGGCAGGGTCCGGGGCGGTGGTCCGCCCCGCGGTCCGTCCCGACGTCCGCGAGGAGCGCAAGCCCGCGGGCCAGCTGGCCACACTGCAGAACCACGCCGGCGCGAACTGAGCATTACCACGGTTCACTTCGCAGAGCCTCATGTCGCGTCGCAGATGCCGCAGCGTCTGCGACGCGACATCAAGGTCTGCGAGGTTGCGCGGCTGGCCTAGTTGAGCTGAGCCCGCTGCAGCACCACGCTGGGGCGGGCCGAGACGGACAGGTCGGTCGGCTCGGCACCGGAGCGGACCAGCAGGTCGCCCACGGCGGCGATCATCGCGCCGTTGTCGGTGCACAGCCGTAGCGGCGGGACCCGCAGCGTGATGCCGGCATCGGTGCAGCGCTGTTCGGCCAGCGCCCGCACTCGGCTGTTGGCGGCGACGCCGCCGACCACCACCAGGTCCTGGACACCGTGGCGCCGGCAGGCGAGCAGGGCCTTCGAGGTGAGCACGTCGGCCACGGCCTCCTGGAACGATGCCGCCACGTCCGGCACCGGTACCGGACGGCCGTCGGCCTCGCAGCGCTCCACCCAGCGGGCCACCGCGGTCTTCAGACCGGAGAAGGAGAAGCCCAGCTCGGGATCGCGCCGGCCGGTCAACGGCCGGGGGAAGGCGATCGCGGCCGGGTCACCTTCCCGTGCGGCCTTGTCGATCGAGGGGCCACCGGGGTAGGGCAGGCCGAGGATGCGGGCGACCTTGTCGAACGCCTCGCCGGCCGCGTCGTCGATCGTGTCCGACAGGTGGATGACCTCGTCACGCGCGAGATCACCCACCGACAGCAGCGAGGTGTGCCCACCCGAGATGATCAGCACGACGCTGCGCGGCGGCAGCGCGCCGTGCTCCAGCAGGTCGGCGGCGGCGTGCCCCGCGAGGTGGTGCACGCCGTAGAGCGGCACGCCCCAGGCGCCGGCGTAGGCCTTGGCCGCGGCGACGCCCACGTGCAGCGCGGTCGCCAGGCCGGGGCCGACGGTCACCGCGATCGCGCCGATGTCGCGCGGCTTCGCCCCGGCCTTCGCCATCGCCTCGCGCACGCACGGGACCAGCGAGGACACGTGTGCCCGCGCGGCGATCTCCGGGACCACACCGCCGAACCGGACGTGCTCGTCCATCGACGAGGCCAGGGCGTCGCCGAGCAGCTCGCCGTCTCTGACCAGCCCGACGCCGGTCTCGTCGCACGAGGTCTCGATGCCGAGGACGATCTTGCTGTTCACTGACTCACTCCGTGTTCTCCTCCAGGTCGGCCTCGGTGTCCAGGTAGGCCTGGCGGAGGCCGGCGAGGGTGTCCGGTTCCGGATGTTCCCACAGACCGCGGTCGACGGCTTCGAGCAGGCGCTCGGTGATGCCGTGGCGGGCCCACGGGTTGGATTCCTGCAGGAACTTCGTGGTCTCCGGGTCGAACACGTAGGACTCGGCGAGCTTCTCGTACATCCAGTCTGCGACGACACCGGTGGTGGCGTCGTAGCCGTACAGGTAATCGACCGTCGCGGCCAGCTCGAACGCGCCTTTGTAGCCGTGGCGGCGCATCGCGGCGATCCAGCGCGGGTTGACCACCCGCGCGCGGAACACCCGGGACGTCTCCTCGGACAGCGTGCGCGTGCGGACGGCGTCCGGCCGGGTGCTGTCGCCGATGTAGGCCTGCGGCGCCTTCCCGGTGAGCGCGCGGACCGTGGCGATCATGCCGCCGTGGTACTGGAAGTAGTCGTCGGAGTCGGCGATGTCGTGCTCGCGGGTGTCGACGTTCTTCGCCGCCACCGCGATCCGCCGGTAGGCGCTCTCCATGTCCGGACGGGCGGCGCGGCCGTCCAGGCCCCGGCCGTACGCGAAGCCGCCCCAGGTCGCGTAGACCTCGGCGAGGTCGGCGTCGTCACGCCAGTTGCGGCTCTCCAGCAGCGGCAGGATGCCGGCCCCGTACGCACCCGGCTTCGAACCGAAGATGCGCGTGGTGGCACGGCGTTCGTCACCGTGCTCGGCCAGGTCGGCCTGGGCGTGCGCGCGGACGAAGTTCTGCTCGGCGGGCTCGTCGAGGCCCGCGACCAGGCGCACCGCGTCGTCCAGCAGCGAGACGACGTGCGGGAACGCGTCGCGAAAGAACCCGGAGATGCGCACCGTGAC
The DNA here is from genome assembly GCF_000429025.1 of Actinospineispora spinosispora DSM 44797. Classification (GTDB taxonomy): domain Bacteria; phylum Actinomycetota; class Actinomycetes; order Mycobacteriales; family Pseudonocardiaceae; genus Pseudonocardia; species Pseudonocardia spinosispora. The sequence continues at coordinate 734,440 of NZ_AUBB01000006.1, read as the reverse complement.
GTCGATGCGGGGCCTGCCCAGCTCGTCCAGCGCGATCGGCTCGATGCCGCTGACCCGCCGGGACGCCTCGTCCCACACCGGCCGCACCCCGAGCAGCGCCAGGATCTCGGCGATGTCGTCGCCGGAGGTACGCATCGCGGAGGTGCCCCACGCGGACAGGCCGACCGAGCTGGGCCAGTCGCCGTGGTCGGTGCGGTACCTGGTCAGCAGCGACTCGGCCATCGCCGAGCCGGTCTCCCAGGCCAGCCTGCTCGGCACGGCCTTCGGGTCGACCGAGTAGAAGTTGCGACCCGTGGGCAGCACGTTGAGCAGCCCGCGCAGCGGTGAGCCGGACGGGCCGGCCGGGATGTAGCCGCCGTCCAGCGCGTGCAGCACGTTGGTCAGCTCGTCGGTCGTGCGCGCGAGCCTCGGGACGACCTCGGTCGCGGCGAACCTCAGGACCGCCTCGACCTGCTCGAGGTCCGGGCCGACGGAATCCCCGACTCGCCCTGATGGAATCCCCGACTCGCGGAGGGTCTCGGGGACCGCGGCCGGGTCCCAGTCCTTGGCCTCCATCGCGGCCACCAGGCCTCGGGCCTGTTCCTCGATCCGGTCCGTGCGGCCGAGGCCCTCGGTGTCGTCCTCCCGGAGGCCGAGCGCCTCGCGCAGGCCGGGCAGGGCACGCTCGCCGCCCCACAGCTGCCTCGCGCGCAGCATGGCCAGCACCAGGTTGACCCGCGCCTCACCGGTCGGCGCGGCGCCCAGGATGTGCAGGCCGTCGCGGATCTGGGCGTCCTTGACCTCGCACAGCCAGCCGTCGACGTGCAGCAGGAAGTCGTCGAACTCCGCGTCGTGCGGACGGTCCGTGACGCCCAGGTCGTGGTCCAGCTTGGCCGCCTGCATGAGCGTCCAGATCTGCTGACGGATCGCCGGCAGCTTCGCCGGGTCCAGCGCGGCGATGTTCGCGTGCTCGTCGAGCAGCTGCTCCAGCCGGGCGATGTCGCCGTAGCTCTCCGCGCGGGCCATCGGCGGGATCAGATGATCGACCAGGGTGGCGTGCACCCGGCGCTTCGCCTGCGTACCCTCGCCAGGGTCGTTGACCAGGAACGGGTAGACCAGCGGCAGGTCGCCGAGCGCCGCGTCCGGCCCGCACGCGGCGGACATGCCGGCGTTCTTACCGGGCAGCCACTCCAGGTTGCCGTGCTTGCCGACGTGCACCATCGCGTCGGCGCCGAACCCACCGGTGCCGGTGGACTGCGCCAGCCAGCGGTACGCGGCCAGGTAGTGGTGGGTGGGCGGGAGGTCGGGGTCGTGGTAGATCGCGATCGGGTTGTCCCCGAAGCCGCGCGGCGGCTGCACCATGACCACGACGTTCCCGGCGCGCAACGCCGCCAGCACGATCTCGCCGCGCTTGTCCCGCGACCGGTCGACGAACAGCTCACCGGGCGGCGGCCCCCAGTGCCGCTGGATGCTTTCTCGCAGCTCGGCGGGCAGGGTGTCGTAGAACGCCTGGTAGTCAGCAGCAGAGATGCGGATCGGGTTGCCGGTGATCTGCTCCTCGGTCAACCAGTCCTGGTCCTGCCCGCCGGCCGCGATCAGTGCGTGCACCAGCGCGTCACCGTCCTGAGCGGCAAGACCGGGCAGCGCATCGGGCCCGTCCTCCGGACCGACGTCGTAGCCGGCCTCGCGCATCGCGGCGAGCAGCCGCACGACGCTGGCCGGGGTGTCCAGCCCGACCGCGTTGCCGATGCGGGAATGCTTGGTCGGGTACGCGGACAGCATCAGCACGATCCGGCGCTCGGCGGCCGGGATGTGCCGCAGCTTCGCGTGCCGCGTGGCGATACCGGCGACCCGGGCGGCGCGCTCCGGATCGGCGACGTACACGGTGAGCCCGTCCGGGTCGATCTCCTTGAACGAGAACGGCACCGTGATCAGCCGTCCGTCGAACTCCGGGATGGCCACCTGCGTCGCGGCGTCGAGCGGCGACAGACCGTCGTCTGACTCCTCCCAGGTGGCCTTGCTGCTGGTCAGGCACAGGCCCTGCAGGATGGGCACGTCCAGCGCCGCCAGCGCGCCGACGTCCCACGCACCGTCGTCACCGCCCGCACTCACCGAGGCCGGGGCCGCGCCGCTCGTGGCGCCACCGGCCGCGAGGACCGTGACGACCAGCGCGTCGACCTGCTTCAGGTCGTCGACGAGCTCGTCGGGCGCGGTGCGCAGCGACGCGCAGAAGATCGGCAGCGGGCGGGCTCCGTGGTCCTCGATCGCGGTGCACAGACCGTCGACGAACGCGGTGTTGCCGGCCAGCTGATGGGCCCGGTAGTACAGAACGCCGACGACGGGTGCGTCCGAGGGCAGCTCACGCGCCGCACGCTCCAGCCGGCCCCAGATCGGGGTCTCCGACGGCGGCGCGAAACCGAAGCCGGTCAGCAACACCGTGTCGGACAGGAACTTCGCCAGCTCGCCCAGGTTCTCCGGCCCGCCCTGCGCCAGATAGCTGTGTGCTTGCGCACACACGCCTCCGGGCACCGTGGAGCATTCCATCAGCTCCGCGTCGGGAGCCTGCTCGCCGCCGACGACCACGACCGGTACCGAACCGGCGAGCAGCGTGTCGAGGCCCTCTTCCCACGCCCTGCGCCCGCCGAGCAGCCGCACCACGACCAGATCGACGCCGTCGACGAGCGCGGGAAGGTCTTCGCTGGTCAGCCGGGCCGGGTTGCCGAGCCGATAGTCACCCTCGCTGGCACGGGCACTGAGCAGGTCGGTGTCGGACGTGGACAGCAGCAGGATCACAGGAGAGCCCTCCGGGCGGCAACGGTGTGTGAGCCCGCTTGTGGCACGGATCGCGTGCACACGGGTCTCATCGGCCACTGTAGGACACCGACCCGACAAATCCGACGTCTACGATCGCTGGGTGGTCTCGTCCGCTGTCGTCTCGAGTGCGCCCCGCGCCGGTGCTGATCGCTGCCCGGGCACGATCGCGGTACATCAGGCGGCGGACGGCGGCCTGGCGCGCATTCGCATCCCTGGCGGCTCGCTGACCAGGGAGTTGCTGGTGTCGCTGGCGAGCTGGGCGCGCGAGCTGGGCAACGGTCGGCTCGAGCTGACCGGCCGGGGCAACGTGCAGCTGCGCGGTCTGCGGACCGGCGCCGAGCTGGAGCTGTCGACCCGGCTCACCGACAACGGGTTGCTGCCTTCGCCCGAGCACGACAAGGCACGCAACATGCTGGCCTCGCCGCTGTCCGGTCTGGACGGGGTGGGCGCGTTGGACGTCCGTCCGCTGCTCAGCGAGCTCGACCGGCGGCTGTGCGCCGAGCCGGAGCTGGCGGAGCTGCCCGGCCGGTTCCTCTTCGCGGTGGACGACGGACGCGGCGACGTGGCCGGTCTCGGCGCGGACGTCGCGGCGCTCGCACTGCCGAACCAGCAGGTCGCACTGCTGCTCGGCGGCCGGGACAGCGGCCTGCGGCTGCCGGTGCACGAAGCCGTCACGGCACTGCTGGAGACGGCCGCCACGTTCCTGCGCCGACGGGCCGACGAACGGGTCTGGCGGCTGCGTGAGCTGCCCGACGGGCCGTTGTCGCTGGTGAGTGAGCTCAGTACCGCGGTGAACGCGTTCACCGGGCCGACGATCAGCGTCCCGGACCGCGACCCGATCGGTCCGGTCGGCCGGATCGCGCAGACCGACGGTCGAGTCGCGCTCGCGGCGACCGTTCCGCTGGGCGAACTGACCCCGGCGCGGTGCCAGGTCATCGCCTCGGTGGCCGAACGGGACGTCGTGGTGACCCCGTGGCGCGGCGTGCTGCTGCCGGACCTGTCCCCGCCCGAGACGGCCGCCGCGATGCGCAGGCTGACCGGCGCGGGCCTGGTGCTCGACTCGGACTCGCCCGCGCTCGGTGTGTCCGCCTGCACCGGACGTCCCGGGTGCGCGAAGGCTGTCGCCGACGTGCGCGCCGACGCCTCGATCGCGGCCGGTCGCGCGGCGGGCACGGCCGTGGAACCGGCCGAAGACGCCCCCGCGCTGGCCGTGCACTGGTCGGGCTGTGAACGACGGTGCGGCCGCCCGGCGGGGCAGGTGGTCGATGTGATCGCCGATCCGGACGGATATCGCGTGGTGCGCGACGGCGCGACCTACTTCAGGGGCGTCGAGCCCGCGTCGGTGCGGGCCGCGGCCGCGAGGGCCAGGTTCAGTGGTGAGTGAGGAGATCAGTGTGGATGTCGGCCGTCTCTGGGGCGTCGGGGTCGGGCCGGGTGATCCCGAGCTGGTCACCGTCAAGACGGCACGGCTGATCGGCGCGGCGGACGTCGTCGCCTATCACTGCGCCCGGCACGGCAGGAGCACCGCGCGGCGCATCGCGGAGCCGTACCTGCGCGGCGACCAGATCGAGGAGCAGCTGGTCTACCCGGTGACGGTCGAGGCCACCGACCATCCCGGCGGTTACCGGGGCGCGCTGGACGACTTCTACGCCGAGGCGGCGGCGCGGCTCGCGCAGCACCTCGACGCGGGACGCGACGTCGTGGTGCTCGCCGAGGGCGACCCGTTCTTCTACGGCTCCTACATGCACCTGCACGAACGTCTGGCGCACCGCTACCCGACGGAGGTGGTGCCCGGTGTCACGTCGATGACCGCCGCGTCCGCCGCGCTGGGCAGGCCCCTGGTGGAGCGCGACGAGGTACTCACGGTGCTGCCCGGCACCCTCGCACCCGAGCAGCTCGCGCAACGGCTGGCGGGCACCGACTCGGCCGCGGTGCTCAAGCTCGGGCGCACCTTCGGCGCCGTCCGCGCCGCCGCCGAGCAGGCGGGTGTGCTCGACCGGCTGCACTACGCGGAGCGCGTCAGCACCGACAGCCAGCGCATCGAGGTGTTCGCCGACGTCGACCCGGACACGGTCCCGTACTTCTCGCTCGCCGTGCTGCCGAGCCCGTTGGCGGCCTCGACGATGAAGCGTGAGTCGTCAGCGGTCGTGTCGTCGGCGCAGGTCGGCGTCGGTGAGGTGGTGGTCGTGGGCCTCGGGCCGGCCGGGCGCCCCTGGCTCACCCCCGAGGTCCAGGAAGCGCTGTCCACGGCGAGCGACCTGGTCGGCTACGGCCCCTACCTGGACCGCGTCCCGGCGAACGCCCGCCAGCGTAAACACCCGTCGGACAACCGGGTGGAGGCCGAGCGCGCCGCGTTCGCGCTGGATCTCGCGCGCGGTGGTGCCCGGGTCGCGGTCGTGTCCTCCGGCGACCCCGGCGTGTTCGCCATGGCGAGCGCCGTGCTGGAGGTGGCCTGCGAACCGAAGTGGAAGGACGTGCCGGTCCGGATCCTGCCCGGTCTGACCGCAGCTCAGGCGGTCGCCAGCAGGGTCGGTGCTCCGCTCGGGCACGACTACTGCGTGCTGTCGCTGTCCGACCGGCTCAAGCCGTGGGAGGTCATCGCCTCCAGACTGTCCGCCGCTGCCGCCGCCGACCTGGTGATCGCGATCTACAACCCGGCGTCGCGCAGCCGGACCTGGCAGGTCGGCGCGGCCCGTGACCTGCTGCTGGACCATCGGTCGCCGGACACCCCGGTCGTGCTCGGCCGCGACGTCGGCGGGACCGGGGAGCGCATCACCGTCGTGCGGCTGGCCGACCTCGATCCCGAGCAGGTCGACATGCGGACGCTGCTGCTCGTCGGATCGTCGCAGACCAGGCTCGTCGAACGCGCCGACGGCGACCGGGTCGTCTTCACCCCTCGGAACTATCCGGGCTGAGGATCGCCTCCGCCACCGCCCCCGGTGCCTCGCGAGGCGGGAAGTGGCCCACCCCGTCGAGCACGATCCGCCGGTAGCCGTTCGGGAACAGGTGCTCCTTGCCCTCGCTGGTCTCCGGCAGGTTGTCCGCGTCGGCACCGCCGTGCACCATGACGGTCGGGCACAGCACGGGCGCCGGGATCGCCAGCTGGTGCTCGATCGCGGCGTAGGCCGGATCGCCAGGGGCCTCGCCCCACCGGTGCAGGTAGGCGTGGATCGTGATCTGCGGCCAGTCGTCGTTGTCCCAGGCGGGCGCGGCGGCGTCGAAGTCGGCCTCGGCGAAGTCCCAGGTCGGTGACCAGCTTCTCCACAGGTAACGGCAGAACGCGCGCCGGTCGTCGTGCATGGCCCTGCGCCCCCGGTCGGTGGCGACGAACCACTCGTACCAGTAGGCGTGGCTCAGCTCCCAGCTCAACGGGGCGTAGGGGTGGTTGGTCGCGTGACCGGCCGAGATGGCGACGATCCTGCGCACCCGGTCCGGGAACAGCGACCCCACCACGTACGCGGCCCGCGCACCCCAGTCGTGGCCGACGAGCACCACGTCCCGAAGGTCGAGCGCGTCCAGGAAGTCGGCGAGGTCCTTGCCCAGCGCGCCGATCTGACCGCTGCGCATCGCGCCGTCCTCCCGGAACCGCGTCTCGCCGAAGCCGCGCAGGTAGGGCCGGAAGACCTGGTAGCCGGCGGCGTGCAGCTCCGGCAGCACACCGTCCCAACAGTGCGGATCGTCCGGCCAGCCGTGTGCCGCGACCAGGGGTTTCCCGTCCGAAGGGCCGCTGGTCAGGTAGGCGATGTCGAGGTCGGGGGTGGAGACCGTATGGCTCACGTCACCACCTTGACAGGTGACGCAACAGCGGTCAAGCGATCAGCTGGTGGTCCTGTCCACTACGGCCTGGATCGGGCTGGACGGGTGCTCCTCCGGTTCTCGTTCGCCGGCCGCCGGTCGGGTACGCGGGCTGCGCCCGGCAGCTTTCAAGCCAAGATCACCACGGTCGGGTGGCTGTTCCAGGCGCCGAAAATCAGCCACTACACCGTGGTGATCATGAAAACCGGCCGCCGCCCGGCCAGTTACGCCTACCGTGAGCGTTCAGGCAAGCAGGCGACTGTTGAATAGTGTCTGGGACACTAGTAGTATCGACACTATGCAGCGATCCGGTCTTGCCGTGGGCGTGCTCGCCCTGCTCCTGGAAGAGCCCATGCATCCCTACCGGATGCAGCGGCTCATCAAGGAACGCGGCAAGGAGCTGGTCATCAACGTCGGCCAGCGCTCACAGCTGTACAAGACCATCGACCGGTTGCGGGCCGAGGGCCTGATCGACGTCGCCGACGTCGAGCGGGACGCCGCGCGACCCGAACGCACCGTCTACTCCGTCACCGAGGCCGGGCGCCGGATCCTGATCGAGTGGACGGTCGAGATGGTGGCCACGCCGAGACGGGACTTCCCGGACTTTGCCGCGGGGCTGGCCTACCTCGCGGTGCTCGACAAGGACAGTGCGGTCGCCGCACTGGAGACCAGACTGACCACGGTCAGTGACGAACTCGCCGGCCTCGAACGGGAGACCGACGCGGTCAGCGATGTCCTGCCGCGAATCGTGCTGATCGAGAGCGAATATCTGATCGCCCGGCTGCGGACCGATCGGGACTGGATTCAGTCACTGATCGACGACATCCGGAACGGGCGCCTGAACTGGGATACGAACGAGCTCATCGAGCTGGCTCGGCAAATGGGACATTAATTGTGGATGAATTCGGGACAGGGGACACCCATGCCTTTTTCAGCTGAACGCCCGGTGCTGATCATCGGCGCCGGCACCGGTGGACTCGCTCTGGCGCACGGGCTGCGCGGCGCCGGGATCCCGGTACAGGTCTTCGAACGCGACCGGCACCGGACCGGCGGCCTGCAGGGTTACCGGGTGGGCATCTCGCCGAACGGGGTCCGTTCGTTGCGCGCCTGCCTGCCGGCGACGCTCTTCGACACGTTCGTCGCCACGACCGCGCGCGACTACCGGGCCTTCACCATGTGCACCGAGCGGTTCGCCCCGCTGATCACATTCAGCAGCGAGCACCTCATGCCGACCGACGACGTGATCAAGGACTACTCGGTCAGCCGGATGACCCTGCGCCAGGTGCTGTTGTCCGGCCTGGACGACGTCGTGGCTTTCGACAAGCGGTTCGTCCGCTACGACGACCACGGCGACCGCGTCACCGCGTTCTTCGAGGACGGCTCCAGCGTGACCGGCGCGCTGCTGGTCGGCGCGGACGGCGCCAACTCGCGCATCCGCAAGCAGTACCTGCCGCATGCCACCCAGACCGAGACCGGGATGATCGCGATCGGCGGCAAACAGGCGTTGACCGACGAGGTGCGCGACATGCTGCCACCGGGCGCCCGCAACGCGATGTCGATGTTCTTCGACACCCGCGGCCAGCTGGGCATCCTGCATCCGATGGAGTTCCCGTGGCGGGCGGACCGGCAGCTCAAGGACGGCATCGGCGACACCGACGCCGAGCTGATCCGGCAGTGGCCGGGGCTGCTGTTCGACAACACCGTCGACTACGTCTCCTGGGGTGTGGTGGTTCCGCGCGACCTCGCCCCTGCCGGGGTGCTGTCGATGGACGGCTCACAGCTGCAGGAGGTGGTCGTGCGCGACGTGATGGCGGGCTGGCACCCGACCCTGCTGAAGCTGGCCGAGGGCTCCGACCCGACCACCACGTTCGCGCTCGGCATCCGCACGTCCGATCCGCTCGACCCGTGGCGCCCCAGCCGGGTCACGCTGCTCGGTGACGCGATCCACACGATGACGCCGGGCCGGGGTGCGGGCGCGAACACCGCGCTGCGCGACGCGGCGCTGATCCGCGACAAGCTCGTCGAGGTCCGCGATGCCGGGGCGGACCTGCTCGCCGCGATCGGCGACTACGAGCAGCGCATGCGGACCTACAGTGCGGTCGCGGTCCGGGAGTCGCTGGAGTTCATGGACGACGACGGCCGCGCTCGCCGGCCGATCATCGGGCCGCTGTCGCGGTTCGGCATGCGCACCGCGCTGCGCATCACCGACCGGGTGCCACCGTTGAAGCGCCGGTTGGCCATGACCATGCAGCGCGTGCGGGACAGCGAGCTGGAGCCGGCCTGATCCGTCGGTCCCGGTCGGTACGATGTGGGCAGTTCCCGTAGGGCCCGTTCGAAAGGACAACCGTGACCGCGTCGGTCGAAACGCACGAGTTCCAGTCCGAGGCACGTCAGCTGTTGCAGCTGATGATTCACTCGATCTACTCGAACAAGGACATCTTTCTGCGCGAGCTCGTCTCCAATGCGTCCGACGCATTGGACAAGTTGCGGCTGGAAACATATCGGGACAAAGAGCTCCAGGCGGACACGAGCGATCTGCACATCGAGATCCTGATCGACTCCGAGGCCCGCACGCTCACCGTGCGTGACAACGGCATCGGCATGAGCCGCGACGACGTGGTGAACCTGCTCGGCACGATCGCCAAGTCCGGCACCGCCGAGTTTCTGCGCAAGCTCAAGGAGTCGCAGGACTCGGCGGCGTCCCGCGACCTCATCGGGCAGTTCGGCGTCGGCTTCTACTCCAGCTTCATGGTCGCCGACAAGGTCACCGTGCTGACCCGCAGGGCCGGCACTGACGAGGGCGTGCGCTGGGAGTCCACCGGCGAGGGCACCTACACGATCGAGCCCGCCACCGACGTCGCTGACGGCACCTCGGTGATCCTGTACCTCAAGCCGGCCGACGCCGAGGACCACCTGTTCGACTACGCGGCGCCGTCGAAGATCCGGGAGATCGTCAAGCGCTACTCCGACTTCATCACCTGGCCGGTCCGCATGCTCGGCGAGGCGAGCGGCGACGAGGCTCCGGCGTTCGAGACGGTCAACTCGATGAAGGCGCTGTGGGCACGCGCCAAGGACGAGGTCACCGACGACGAGTACCACGAGTTCTACAAGCACATCAGCCACGACTGGAACAACCCGGCCGAGACGATCCGGGTGCAGGCCGAGGGCACGTTCGAGTACCAGGCGCTGCTGTTCCTGCCCTCGCAGGCGCCGCTCGACCTGTTCATGCGTGAGCGCAAGCGCGGTGTACAGCTCTACGTGCGGCGGGTGTTCATCATGGACGACTGCGACGCGCTGATGCCGGAGTACCTGCGTTTCGTCAAGGGTGTCGTCGACGCGCAGGACCTGTCGCTCAACATGTCCCGGGAGATCCTGCAGCAGGACCGGCAGATTCAGCTGATCCGCAAACGCCTCGTCAAGCGAGTGTTGTCGACCGTCAAGACGATGATGACCGACAACGAGGAGCGCTACGCGACGTTCTGGAAGGAGTTCGGGCGTGCGGTCAAGGAAGGCCTGCTCGACGACTTCGACAACCGCGAGGCGATCCTGGAGATCTGTTCGTTCGACTCGACCCACGAGCCCGAGAAGCCGACCACGCTGCGGCAGTACGTGGAGCGGATGAAGGACGGGCAGGAGCACATCTACTACCTGACCGGGGAGTCGCGGCAGAGTATCGAACGGTCGCCGCACCTGGAGGCGTTCCAGGCCAAGGGCTACGAGGTCCTGGTGCTGACCGACCCGATCGACGAGATGTGGGTCGACTCGGTCAACGGGTTCGACGGGAAGCAGTTCCAGTCGATCGCCAAGGGCCAGGTCGACCTGGAGACCGAGGAGGAGCGCAAGACCGCCGAGGAACAGCGCGAGGGCTTCGCCGACCTGCTGACCTGGATGACCGGCACGCTCAGCGAGAGCGTCAAGGAGGTGCGGCTGTCCTCGCGGCTGACCACCTCACCCGCGTGCATCGTCGGCGACGAACACGACCTGACACCCACGCTGGAGAAGATGTACCGCGCGATGGGTCAGGAGCTGCCGCCGATCAAGCGCATCCTGGAGCTGAACCCGACGCACCCGCTGGTCACCGGCCTGCGCACCGCCCAGTCCGAGCGCAAGGACGATGCGGACCTGGCCGAGTCGGTGGAACTGCTCTACGGCATGGCACTGCTGGCCGAGGGTGGCGAGCTGACGGACCCGGCCCGCTTCAACACGCTCCTGGCAACCCGCCTGGAGAAGACCCTGTAGCCCGCGCGCCAGTCCCCTCGCGGCGACTGTGCACACCTACGTGCTGCGTCGCACATGTCCGGACATGTGCGACGCAGCACGAACACGTGCAAAGCTCTCAGGGAAGCGGTCAGGCTGTGCGGTCGCGGGCCGCCGAGTACAGGTGGCTGTCGCAGCCGGCTACCGCGAGCACCCGCCCCACGATGATCACCGCGGTGCGGCGGACGTCCGCCGCACGCACCTGGTCGGCGATGTCGGCGAGGGTTCCGCGCAGGACCAGCTCGTTGTCCCGGCTCGCGTGCGCGACGACCGCGACCGGGCAGTCCGTTCCGTAGTTGTCCACCAGCTCGGCGACCACGGCGTCGATCCGCTGGACGGCCAGGTGCAGCACCATCGTCGCGCCGGACGCACCGAGTGTCGCCAGGTCCTCGCCGGGCGGCATCGGCGTCGCGCGCGCCGACGTGCGGGTGAGGACGATGCTCTGGCCGACTCCGGGAACGGTCAGCTCCTGGCGCAGGCTCGCCGCCGCCGCCGCGAACGCCGGCACGCCCGGGGTGATGTCGTAGGGCACGCCCGCCGCGTCGAGCCGGCGGGTCTGTTCGGCGACCGCGCTGAACACCGACGGATCGCCGGAGCACAACCTCGCCACGTCGTGTCCGTCGTGGTGTGCGCCGACCAGTTCGTCGACGATCTGGTCGAGCGTGAGGTCCCGGGTGTCGACCAGCCGCGCGTGCGGCGGGCACACCGCCAGCAGCTCGGCAGGCACGAGGCTGCCCGCGTACAGGCATACCGGTGCCGAGGCCAGCAGGTCGCGGCCACGGACGGTGATCAGGTCGGCTGCGCCGGGGCCGGCGCCGATGAAGTGCACGGTCACGCTGTCATCCTCACCCGAGCATCACCCGGCCCGCTCACCGCGGTAGCACCGCGTGCAGCTCCTCGGCCGCGTCGATGTTGAGCACACCGCTGGTCCACAGCACGTACGGCATCGTGACCAGGCGGTTCTCCCGCACCGCGCGCAACGTGCGCAGCCTCGGGTCCGCCCGCAGGTACTGCTCCTTCGCCGCGACCGGCCGGTCGGGCCGGTCCAGCAGCACGATGACATCGGGGTCGCGGCCGATGACCCGCTCCCAGCTGCCGGTCAGCCAGGAGGTGTCCGCGTCGGCGAAGATGTTCTGCCCGCCGGCCGCGTCGATGATCCCCTGTACCGAGCCGAAGTGACCGCCGGTGACCGGGGCATCGGTGCCGAGGTTGTAGACGAAGATGCTCGGCGCCGGGCCGGGCAGCCGATCCGCCCGGAGCGCGTCGAGCCTGCGGTCCAGATCGCCGACGACCTGGGTGGCCTGCTCGCGTCGTTCCAGTACGGCGCCCAGATTCTGAACGTCCGTGCGGACCGCGACCCACGGGTCCATCGTGCCGCGTTTGCCGCCCTCGGACCGCAGACAGCTGTCCGACCGCACATAACCGGCGACACCGTGGCGCGCCAGCCGCGCCGGCGTGATGCCCTTCGACTCGCTGTAGCCGCCGCCCCACCCGGCGAACATCATCGTCGGCCTGCTGGCCAGCACGTTCTCCAGCGAGGACGGATACGTGGGCGCCACCTCGCGCAGCCGGTCGACCCGTTCGCCGAGCCGTCGGCGCAGCTCGGTCCGGTCCGGGGTCAGGCTGCTGACCGCCACGATCCGATCGTCCGCGCCGAGTGCGAGGACCGTGGCGATCATGCTGCCGTCGTTGACGAACAGTCTTGGTCGCACCGGGAACGCGGCCGGTGCGCCGCAGTTCGTGACGGTGACGGACTCGCCCCGCGGCGGAGCGGGAGCCTGCGCACACCCGGTGAGCAGGACACACAGCAGTACGAGCGCCGAACGGATCACTGGTCCAGCCGGTCGGCGAACCGGGGCCGGATACCGGACGGCGGGGCGAGCCCCCAGCCCTCCAGCGCCACCCGCAGCTGCTCGGCGGCGTCGATGTTGAGAGGACCGGACGTCCACATCGAGTACGACAGGTTCAGGAACCGGCCCTCCGTGACGGCCGGCAGGTCCTTGATGCCGTCCCGGGAACGCAGGATCGCCACCTTCTCGGCGAAGGTCTGCGGCGGGTAGTCGACGAACGCGAACGCGTCCGGCTTGCTCGCCACGACTCTCTCCCAGGACACCTTCGCCCAGGTGTCCGCCACGTCGGTCGCCGCGTTCCGGGCGCCCGCCGCGGTGATGATCGCCTCGGGGCCGCCGAAGCGTCCGCTGGTCAGCAGGCTGTCGGTACCGCTGTCGAACAGGAACACGGTGATCGGTTTCGGCGGTGCCGGCGCGTCGTGCAAGGCCTGGCGGCGGCGGTCGATGTCGGCGTTCAGCTCGGCGGCGCGCTGCTGGCGGCCGGTGATCTCACCGAGGTTCGTCAGGTCCTCGCGCACCGCGGTCCACGGCTCGACGATGCCGCGCGCACCTTCGCCGGGGCGTTGCCGGCAGCTCTCGGTGAGGATGTACGGCGCGATGCCGGCCGCGCGCAGCGAGTCCGGGGTCAGGCCGGTGGTCTCGTCGTAGCCGTAGTGCCAGCCGGCGACCATCACGTCCGGCCGGTTGGCCAGCACCGTCTCGCGGGCGGGCCTGCGGGGCGCGGCGATCTTCAGCTGGTCCAGGGCCGGGCCGTAGTGGCGGCGCAGCATCGGGGCGTCGGCCTCCAGGCTGGAGATCGCGGCGACCTGGTCGGCCGCGCCGAGCGCGAGCACCGTGGAGATCATGTTGCCGTCGTTGACGAACAGCCGTTTCGCCGGTGACGGGAACTTCGACGGCACGCCGCAGTTGGTGATCGTGACGGTGTGCCCGTCGGCCGCCGGTGCCGCCGGTTGCGGTGTCGCGCAACCGGCGACCGTGGCCGCAGTGCAGGTCAGGGCGGTCAGAGCGAGGGCCCGACGTCTCACGTGTACTCCTGGGGACGGGTGCTGAACAACAGGTGGGTCTCGCCGGTGAACGGATGCACCACGGGTACCGCCTCGACGCCGAACACCTCGAGGACCGCGTCCGGGCACAGGGCCTCCGCCGGTGGCGCGGCGGGCCGGGCCTTGCCGTCGTGCAGCACCATCAGCCGGTCGCACGCGCTGGCCGCGAGGTTCAGGTCGTGCATCGCGACGATGACGGTGCGGCCGAGTCCTCGGATCAGCTCCAGCAGCGCGAGCTGGTGCCGCACGTCGAGATGGTTGGTGGGTTCGTCCAGCATCAGCACCGGGGCCTCCTGCGCGAGACCACGAGCGATCAGTACCCGGCGACGCTCGCCGCCGGAGAGCTGGTCCACCGGCCGGTCGATCGCGTCGAGCAGGTCGACCTGGAGCAACGCCCGGCGCACCGCGTGCAGCTCACCGGCCTCCGGGCCGGCCCACGGCGCCTGGTGCGGGACCCTGCCCAGCGCGACCAGCTCACCGACCCTCAGCTCGGCGGGCAGCTCCTGCTCCTGGCCGACCAGCGCGATCCGTCGCGCCCGCTGCCGCGCCGGCAGCTGGTCCAGTGGGGTGCCGTCCAGCAGCACCCGGCCCTCGGCGGGCGTCCGGATACCGGCCAGCACCCGCAGCAACGTCGACTTGCCGGACCCGTTCGGCCCGATGATCCCGACCGTCTCACCCGTCTCGACCTCCAGGTGCACACCTTCCAGCACGGTGCGGCGCCCGATCGTGGCCGTCACGCCCTCGGCGCTCAGCCGCGGGCTCATGCGCCACCGCTGTAGCGGTACCGGCGACGGCCCATCAGCAACAGGAACACCGGTGCCCCGATCAGGCCGGTGACGACGCTCAACGGAATCTCCAACGGTCGCACCGCGACGCGAGCCGCGACATCCACCCAGATCATGAACAGCCCACCGCACACGGCGGCGATCGGCAGCACCCTGCGGTGGCGGGCGCCGACCAGCAGACGTGCCATGTGCGGCAGGATCAGCCCGACGAACCCGACGCTGCCCGCGACCGCGACGACGACCCCGACGAGCGCCGCGAACACCACGAACAGCGAGTTGCGCAGCGCGGTGACCGGGATGCCGAGCGACGCGGCGGTGTCCGGGCCCGCCGCCAGCGCATCCAGCCAGCCGCTGCCCGCGAGCAGCAGCAGACCGAGCACCCCCACGGTGATCGCGGGCAGCGGCAGTCGGCTCCACTCGGCGCCGGACAGGCTGCCGAGCAGCCAGAACAGCACCGACTCCGCCGCCTGGTTGTTGACGCTGCGGAACACCAGGTAGCTGGCGATCGCGGAGAACGCCGCGCCGAGGACCGTGCCGGTCAGCACCAGGCGCAGCGGGGTAAGGCCGCCCTGGCTGATCGCCACCGCGAACACCAGTAGCGCGGCGACGAGTGCGCCGAGCAGCGCGCCACCGGTCAGCGCCCAGAGCCCGGCGCCGGCGAACAGGCCCGAGGTGATCACCGCGACCGCGCCGACGCTCGCGCCGGAGGACACCCCGAGCAGGTAGGGGTCGGCGAGTGGGTTGCGCACCAGGGTCTGGATTCCGGCGCCCGCGACGGCGAGGCCGGCGCCGACGACGATCGCCAGCAGCGTGCGGGGGAGTCGGAGGTCCCAGACGATCGTGTCGTACACCGCGTCGGTCGGGCCGCCCAGCAGCCTGGCCCGCAGCACGTCCCACACGATCGACGGCGCGAGCTGTTCGGCGCCGAAACCGGTGGACAGCACCACGCTCGCCGCGAGTGCCGCGATCAGAACGAGTAGGACCACCGAGGTGCGCGCGGAGCGCCGCACCGGGTCAGCGCGCCGTAGGGAAAGGCGTCGGGTGCTGGCACATCATGGCGGGACCTCCTCGGGCAGGCGCGGCCCATCGGTGGTGGCACGACGGCGAGAGGACTGGCTCCCGGGCCTTTCGGCCCGGTCACAGAGGCGCGACCGCTCCGGACTTCCACCGGATTCCCTCGTCCGTAGTCGGACGACCGCAGCCTATGGCCGCACCCTCGCCCAGGCAACGCCCCGCGTCCCACCTCACGCCCGCAAGAAAGCCAGCTCGCACAGACCGAGCGCACGCCGCACAGAGGCCCCAGCTTCTGTGCGGCGTAGAGAACCTCTGTGCGAGCTGCGAGGGGGGTCAGAGGGTTGCGTAGAGCAGGAGGGTGGCGGCCAGGAGTTCGACCCAGAAGTAGAACCAGGTGGGGTAGAAGGCGCTCGGGCGGTCGAACGCTCGGGAGATCAGCCTGCCCAGTGCCATGCCGGCCAGCGCGACCGCGATCGCCAGCACCGCGCCGGGGCGCAGGCCCGCCACGTCGGCGGCGGCGCAGCCGAGCAGCGCGGCGACCGCGACGCCGAAGCCGCCGTAGACCGCGCGCACCTCGTTGCGGGCGTCGGGGACGGTCAGCGCGATGCCGAACGGTTTGATCAACACAGCGGGCGCGACGAGACCGAGCAGCCCCATGCCCAGGAAGAAGACCGCGACCAGCGCGATCAGTACGGTAGCCATGGGAGGAAGGATCGCGCGGCTGATGCCACCGACGCTGTCAGAAACGTGCTCGCCCACGCTGTGGCTGTGGGCGGGTCGTGTCCTGTACCTCGGTCCGTCGCTCGACCTCGACCGGCATTCCGGCGCGGTCAGCTGTGTCGCGGTCGGGCTGGACGAGCCGTTCACCGTCGAGGTGACCGGCACGGTGACCGCGCGCAGCGCACTGATCCCGGCCCGGGTGCGGCATCGGCTGCGCTCACCGGGTGGGCGGATGATGTTCTGCTATCTGGACCCCGGCTCGCCATCAGAGCGTGCGTGCCGCGCGGCGATGAGCCAGGACACCGAGCCCGCGACCCGGCATCGGGACGAGGACGAGCTGATCGCTCTGGGACGTCGGCTCAGCGCAACCCCGGATGCCGACCTGGCCGACCGATGGCTAGACCTCGCGGCGCCCCGCCCGGCGTCCGTCGTCGGTCACCCCGGGATCCGGGGCGCGGCGGAGGCGGTCATGAACGACCCGGCCCGCAACTGGCGGGCCGGCGAGCTGGCCGCGCTAGCCGGCTGGTCGACCTCGGCGTTCCTGCGGGGCTTCCGCGCCGAGACCGGCACCAGCTTCCGCCGCTACCGGCTGTGGGCCCGAATGCTGCGCGCCTGTCAGGTACTGGCGGGCGGCGGCAACCTCACCCTGGCCGCCGCCGAGGCAGGGTTCGCCACTCCGTCACACCTGAGCAGCACGTTCCACACGGTGTTCGGGCTGACGCCGAGCAGGCTGCTCGACACCGGCGTCGCCATCCACGACCGGACCCGCCCGTAGACCGTCCAGCATGACCGTGACCAGATGGTCGCCCGCGCGTGCGCCCGGCCGGCACACCATCACGTTGAGCACGCTGAGGACCTCGTCGGCGGGCACGTCCGGACGCATGCTGCCCTCCCGCTGGGCTTCCGCGAAGAGCCGGAGGAACACCGCCTCCTGCGCCTGCTTCAGCTCGCTCAGGTCGACGCTGTCCGGGTTCTCCTCGCGCAGCGACTTGAGCATGGCCAGCGGAAGCTCGGTGCATTTGCGGACGATCTCCAGGAACACCTGCCAGCGGCTCAGATCAGTCGCCGCCGCGTCGCGGCTGAAGTCGAGCAGCTCGCGCATCGCCGAGGTGGCGATCTCGTCGACGAGGGCCTGACGGTCGGGGAAGTGCCGGTAGAGCGTGCCGACGCCGACCCGTGCCTCGCGGGCGATCTCGTCCATCGAGACGCCTGTCCCACGCGCGCGGAACAGCTCCAGCGCCGCGGCCACGATGCAGTCGCGGTTACGTCGCGCATCGGCCCTCATCGGCGACCTCCTCGTCGAATAACCGGAACCTGACGTTCACATTCTACGGTAGCCTCGATCTCAGAACCGGAATCTCCGGTTCCTATTAGGAGGTTGTCATGCGGATCGGCATCTACCTGGACACCGCGAACGGCGGGCTCGACGAGCTGATCGGCCGCATACGCGACGCGGCCGACGCGGGCCTGCACAGCGCGTACCTGAGCCAGATCTTCTCCTGGGACGCCCTGACCGTCGCGGCGCTGGCGGGGCAGGCGGTGCCGGATATCGAGCTGGGCACGGCGGTGGTCCAGACCTATCCCCGGCACCCACTGGCGTTGGCGGGCCAGGCACTGACCGCCCAGGCCGCGAGCGGGAACCGGCTCACCCTGGGCATCGGGCCGAGCCACGCGCCGATCATCGAGGGAGTGTTCGGCTATTCGTTCGAACGGCCGGTCCGGCACGTGCGCGAGTACCTGACCGCGCTGCGTCCGCTGTTGCGCGGCGAGACCGTCGAGTACCGGGGCGCCACGCTCAGCGTCGCGGGGCAGGTTCCGATCACCGGTGTCGAGGCCCCCGAGGTGCTGATCTCCGCACTCGGGCCGATGATGCTGCGGCTCGCGGGGGAGCTCGCGGACGGAACCGTCACAGTGTGGGCGACGCCCGAGACGATCGGCGAGCGCATCGTTCCGGCGCTCACCGAGGCGGCGGTGGGCCGGCCCGCGCCGAGGGTGGTGGCCGCCGTGCTGGCCTCGGTCACCCACGATCCGGACGGTGCCCGCGAGCGGATGGCGCAGCGGTTCGGCGTGGCGAACGAGCTACCCAGCTACCGGCTGCTGCTGGCTCAGCAGGGAATGACCGGTGTGCACGAGACCATGGTCGCGGGTGACGAGTCCACCCTCGCCGACGCCGTCGACCGGTTCGCCCGCGCTGGTGTGACCGAACTGCTGGTCAGCGCGCACGGCACCGAGGAGGAGCGGGCCCGGACGCTCGACACGCTCGCCGCGATCCGGCTCAGCCGCGAGCCAGTCGGGGCAGCAGCGCCGCCGCGATACTGATCATCAACGCCGCCGAGACGACGAGCACCAGGAAGTCCAGCCCGAGGCGCGCGGGCGTACCGATCAGCAGGCCGCGCAGTGCCTCGACCTCGTAGCTGAGCGGGTTGATGTGGTTGATCACCTGCAGCCAGCCGGGCATCAGCTGCACCGGGTACAGCGCGTTGGAGGCGAAGAACAACGGCATGGTGATCGCCTGCCCGATGCCCATCAGCCGGTCCCGGGACAGCACGAGCCCGGCGATCGTGATCGACAGGCAGCAGAAGAACGCCGAGCCGAGCACCAGCGCCGCGACCATGCCGAGCAGGTTGAGCGGAGCCAGGCTCAGGTGTACACCGAGCAGCGCCGCGATGACCATCACGGCCAGTGCCTGGACGACGGCTCGGATCCCGGAGGCGAACGCCTTCGCCGCGACGAGTGCGACGCGCGGCGTCGGCGTCACCATCAGCTTGGACAGCACGCCGGCGTCGCGTTCCCAGATGATCTGGATGCCGTAGAAGATCGCGATGAACAACGCGGACTGGGCGAGGATGCCGGGCGCGAGGAAGTCCAGGTAGGGGGTGTTCCCGGTGGGGATGGCGTGGATGCGGGTGAACACCTGGCCGAACACCAGCAGCCACAGGGTCGGCTGCACCGCGCGAGTGATCAGCTCGGTGCGGTCGTGGCGCAGCTTCTGCAGCTCGACCAGGCACATCGCGCCGATGCGGGACAGCCCGGTGCGCACCTGGGTGAGCGCGCCGGGGTCGGCCGGAATCTCGATCATGGTCAGGACACCCTCCGAGCGGTACGGCGGGCGGCGCGTACGTCGCGCATGCTGCCGCTCGCGTCGTCGAGCCGGTCGCCGGTGTAGGCGCGGAACACGTCGTCCAGCGTGGCGTCCTCACCGAGGGTGCCGCGCAGCTGCGACGGGCTGCCCAGCACCTCCACCCGGCCTCGGTGCATCAGCGCGACCCGGTCGCAGCGCTGGTCGGCCTCCTGCATCAGGTGAGTGGTGACCAGGACGGTCATTCCGGTGTCCCGTTGGATCTCTTCGATCCGTGACCACACGCCGTCGCGCGCCACCGGGTCGAGGCCGACCGTCGGCTCGTCGAGAATCAGCAGCTTCGGCGCGCTGACCAGGGCTTGCGCCAGTTCGAGGCGGCGCACCATGCCGCCCGAGTAGGTCTTGGCCGACCGGTCGGCGACGTCGGCGAGGGCGACGGCCTCGAGCACCTCGTCCACCCGGGCGCGGCGTCCACGCCTGGGGACGTCGTAGAGCCTGGCGAACAGGGCCACGTTCTCCCTGCCGGTGAGGGTGGCGTCGGCGGAGAGCTGCTGCGGGACGTAGCCGATCAGCCTGCGGACCGCGGTGCGGCGGCGCGCCACGTCCACGCCGAACACCTCGATCGATCCCTCCGAGGGCGGCAGCAGGGTGGTGATCATGCGGATCGTCGTGGTCTTGCCCGCGCCGTTGGGTCCGAGCAGCCCGAACGTCTCGCCGGGCGAGACCTCCAGGTCGAGGTCGTCGACGGCGAGGGTGGAACCGAACCGCTGGTTCAGGCCGGTGCAGCGCACGGCGGGGATGTCGGTCACGATGCTGTGTCCTCCAGCTCGGTCATCAACCGGTGCAGCGCGGGCAGCGCCGCGTCGATCGCGTCCCGATCGGCGGCGCTCAACCGGTCCAGCGCCGAGCCGACCAGCCGGCCGCGCTCGCGGCGCCAGCTGTCGAGGCGCGACTGTGCCTTCTCGGTCAGCGCGAGCCGCGCGGCTCTGCGGTCCGCCGGGTCGACCGCGCGGTGCAGCAGCCCGGCCTCGCTCAGCTGGTTGACCAGGGTGCTCACCGAGTTCCCTGCCAGGTGCAGCGCGCGGGCGGCGGCCGCGACGCCGATACCCGGTTCGGCCTCGACGAGCTGCAGCAGCTCCAGCTGGGCCCCACGCAGCCGCGGGTTGCCCACGACCAGGCGCAGCCTGCGCCGGGTCACCCTGCGCAGGCCGGCCGCGACGGCCATGACCTGCTGGGCGGTGGTGGTCGAGGTCGACGTCGGTTCGGTGACGGTCACGCCACAAGGTTACCTCTTATTACGAGGTAAATGTGTCGCCCAGCTCAGGCGAGCAGTTCCCGCGCCTCGCGCCACATGCGCTCGACGATCGCGCCTGCCGGCTCCTCGGTCGCCAGCGCGGCGCTCTGCCCCGCCCAGTTGTTGACCTTGTCGATGCCCTGCGTCTCGCCCCGGCGCCACCGGGTGACCAGCTGGCGCTGATAGGGGTAGGGCGCGGGCAGCGGGGCGTCCGGGTCGGTCCACGCCGTGACGTAGGTGGTCGGTGCCGCGCGGCCCAACCGGCCCGAGTAGGCGCGGGTGGGAACGGTCGCCTCGGGCGCGAGTCCGTCGAGTGCGGATGACCAGCTCTTGTCGATCCCGGCCTCGGGGGTGCGCAGCAGTGCGGTGCCCACCTGGACCGCACTGGCGCCCAGGGCCAGCGCCGCCGCGACGCTCCGGCCGTCGGCGATGCCACCGGCCGCGACGATCGGCACCCTCAGATGGTCGGCGAACCGGGGGAGCAGCGCGAACAGGCCCACCACGGTTCGCTCTGCGTCGTCCGGATCGAAGCTGCCCCGATGGCCGCCTGCCTCCATGCCCTGCGCCACGATCGCGTCCGCGCCCGCCTCCTGCGCGGCCAGCGCGTCGTCCAGGGTGGTGGCGCAGGCGAACCACGCGACGTCGTGGTCGTGCAGCCGCCGCACGTAGTCCGCGTCGAACAGTCCCATGATCGACGAGACGACCGTCGGCCCGGCGGCGAGCATCGCGTCGCACTGCAGCGCGAAGTCCGGAAGCGGTGTCGGCTGCTCGCCGGGTGTGCCGTAGCGGGAGAGGAAACCCGACGCGGCGTCGATCCGCTCCTGGACGTCATCAGCCGGGTCCGGAATCCAGGTGTTCAGCTGCAGCGCTCCCGGGTGGTCGGCGCGGAACCGCTCGACCCACTCGGCGATCTTCTCCGGGCCGTCCAGGAGTACGCCACTGGCGCCCATGCCACCGGCGCGAGCCACGGCCGCGGCCAGCTCCGGCGGGCACGCGCCGGACATCGGTGCCTCCAGGATGGGGATCCGCAGCCCGAACCGGTCGCAGAACGCCTCGACCCGGCGCTGAACCTCCGACATGGATCCTCCTCGTGCTCGTCTGAGAGATGGCTGCCTCGTTCGGGAGATGAGTGGCCTGCTCGCCGGGCGAGATGCTGTCGATGATGATGAAATCATCGAGTGGTCGGTACTGCCCGGCAGCGCGGGCCACGGCCGGACGACGGGGCGAACGGGGCGGCGGTGGGTGGATCATGATTGTGACCGCGGCTATCGGCGATATTCGATTATCTTGACGGGCCCCATCGTCGCTGGTTACTTTGCGGTAGGTCGCAATAAGCAGCCCACGTGATAGATGAAATGGCTACACGGAGGTAATTTTGTCAGTACTGACGGACGTGCTCTCTGCTATTCACAATAATCACGTGGAAATCATTGACCTCACCGCGCCACTGGAGAGTACGACCCCGGTGCTGCGGCTGCCGGAGCCGTTCGCCAACACGATCAACTTCCAGCTCGAGGAGATCAGCCGCTACGACGAACGCGGCCCGCGCTGGTACTGGAACAACATCCACACAGGTGAGCACACCGGTACCCACCTCGACGCGCCGAACCACTGGCTCAGCGGCAAGGACGGCTTCGACGTCTCCCAGGTGCCACTGCGCAACCTGATCGGACCGGTCGCCGTTCTCGACGCGTCGGACCGAGTGGTCGACGATCCGGATTTCCTTTTGCAGATCGATGATGTCCGTGCGTGGGAATCCGAGCACGGACCGTTACCCGACGGCGGTTGGTTGATCTTTCGCACCGGATGGGACACCCGGGCCGCTGACCAATCCGAATTCCTGAACGTCGACAACACCGGATCCCACACGCCCGGCGTTTCGCCGGAATGCGCGCGGTGGCTGGCCGAGGAGACACCGATCATCGGGTTCGGTGTGGAGACGGTGGGTACCGACGCGGGCAAGGCGCCGGAGCTCGACCCGCCGTTTCCGTGTCACGAGCGCATCCTGGGCGCCGGTAAGTTCGGTCTCACGCAGCTGAGGAACGTCGATCGCCTCCCGGCGACCGGCGCGGTCCTCGTGGTGTCGCCGCTGCCGATCGTCGGCGGTTCAGGAAGCCCCGCAAGGGTGCTCGCGCTCGTGGAGAGGTCCGGCTGAGCGGTGGACGTAGCTGAGCTCGTCGGCACGACACTGGCGCGGCTCGGGGTGGCACAGGTCTTCGGGGTCGTGGGCAGCGGCAACTTCCACGTCACGAACGCGCTGCGCGCCTCCGGGGTGCCGTTCGTCGCGACCCGGCACGAGGCTGGTGCCGCCACGGCCGCCGACGCCTACTGCAGGCTCACCGGCCGGGTGGCCGTGGTCACCACACACCAGGGCTGCGGCTTCACCAACGCGCTCACCGGCATCGCCGAGGCCGCCAAGAGCCGCACCCCGCTGATCGTGCTGACCGGCGACACGGCGGGCGCCGCGGTGCTGTCCAACTTCAACGTCGACCAGGACGCACTGGCCAGAGCGGTCGGCGCCGTGGCGGAGCGGGTGCACTCGCCGGAGAGCGCGCTGGCCGACACGGTCCGTGCCTACCGGACCGCGGTACAGCAGCGGCGCACCGTGGTGCTGAACCTTCCGCTCGACGTGCAGGAGATGCCCTCGGCCGCATCGGAGGTGCCCGAGGTCGCGGTACCGGCCCGGGTGCGTCCGGACCACGGCGCCGCGGTCGCACTGGCCGACCTCATCGCGGGCGCGAGCCGGCCGGTGTTCGTGGCCGGCCGAGGTGCCCGGGCCAGCGGCGACCGCCTGCGTGCCCTCGCCGAGACGAGCGGTGCGCTGCTCGCCACGTCCGCCGTGGCGAACGGCCTGTTCCACGACGATCCGTGGTCACTGGGCATCTCGGGTGGGTTCGCCACACCGCTGGCCGCCGAGCTGATCACCGAGGCCGACCTGATCGTCGGCTGGGGCTGCGCGCTGAACATGTGGACGATGCGCCACGGCAAGCTCATCGGCCCGGAGGCGACCGTCGCCCAGGTCGACGTCGACCAGAGCGCACTGGGCGCGCACCGTCCGATCGACCTGGGCGTGCTGGGCGACGTCGGTCTGGTCGCCGAGGACGTCCTGGCCGAGCTCACCACCCGCGGCCTCACCGCCACCGGCTACCGGCACCCGGACGTGCGGGAGAGGATCGCCACGAGGGGCCGCTGGTCCGACGAGCAGACGCCCGACGAGTCGACCGCTGACGGCATCGACGCCCGCACGCTGAGCCGCATGCTCGACGACCTGCTCCCGGCCGAACGTGTCGTGGCGGTGGACTCCGGCAACTTCATGGGCTACCCGAGCGCCTACCTGTCGGTGCCCGACGAGCAGGGTTTCTGTTTCACCCAGGCGTTCCAGTCGATCGGACTCGGCCTGGCCACCGCACTGGGTGCGGCACTTGCGCAGCCCGACAGGCTGCCGGTCGCCGCGCTGGGCGACGGTGGCTTCCAGATGAGCATCGCCGACCTGGACACGATCGTGCGGCTGAAGCTGCCGATGGTCCTGGTCATCTACAACGACGCGGCCTACGGAGCCGAGGTCCACCACTTCACCGGCGAGGATCAGGACATCGTCCGGTTCCCCGACACGGACCTGGCAGCGGTGGGCCGGGGCTTCGGCTGCACCGCGATCACGGTCAGGACCGCCGACGACCTGGCCCAGGTGACCACCTGGCTGGACGGCCCGAGGGACACCCCGCTCCTGATCGACGCCAAGATCGCCGACACAGGCCCCGCCTGGTGGCTGGCAGAGGCCTTCGGCCACTAGCCACCACCTCCCCGGCGACTCTGCACACTCACGTGCTGCGTCGCACACGTCCGGACTTGTGCGACGCAGCACGACGGTGTGCAGAGTCCGAGCAGAGAGCAGGCAAGATCTGGGGTATGCCCCGGATTCGCACAGCGCGCGAGGACGAACTGCCACTGATCAGGGAGATCGAGCGGGCGTCGGGTGCGCCGTTCCGGGATGTCGGGATGGCGCAGATCGCCGACGAGGAGCCGATGAGCCTCGCCGACCTGACGCACTACTGGAGTGCGGGCAGGGCCTGGGTGGTGACCTTCGACGACGACGTCCCGGTGGGATTCCTGCTGGCGGAGCCGGTGGACGGCCACCTGCACATCGCGCAGATCTCGGTCCACCCGGACGCGGCGGGGCAACGGCTGGGGAGTGCGTTGATCGACTACCTGGACAGGAGGGCCGCCGAGGCGGGAGTCGACGAGCTGTCCCTGACCACTTACCTCGACGTGCCCTGGAACGGCCCCTACTACCGGACGCTCGGCTTCGCGGAGCTGCCCGAGGCCGAGTGGGGCGAGGGTCTGCGCGCGATCCGGCGCATGGAACGCGAGGCGGGCCTGGACACCTGGCCGAGGCTCGTCATGGTGCGGCCGGTGCCGGGTGCGGGCTGAACCTCACTCGTGTGGGGGTCCCGGAACTCGCCTGGGTGTGCCGATCGGGCGCCGAACAGCCACAATGTGGCACCTGAGACAGCGATGTACGACGGAACGAGGCGCATGACCGAGCAACAGGGCAAGGGGGGTGCGCAGAACTGGTTCGGCTCGACGCCGGTCCGGATCGGCGGCATCGCGGTGCTCCTCGTGCTCGCCGAGATCGCCGCCAGGGCCAGAGCGGGCGGTGACCTGCCGCACGTGGCCGGTCCATCCAGCGGGCTGGTGATCGGCACGATCCGCACGATCGGTGTCGGCGTGCTCGGCGCGGGGCTCGTCCTGCTGGTCTGGGGCAGGAAGATTCAGCGGCTGAAGATCGCCGCTGCCGCCGCCGGTCGCAAACCGCAGCTGAACAAGGCGCAGCGCAAGCGGCTGATCCTGGCGGTCATCGTCGGGTTCGGTGTCGCGGTGATCTACCAGATCATCCTGCAGCTGATCGGCCCGCCGAAGCGGCAGCAGACCGCTCCACCTCCTGATCAGCCCGGCCAGCCCAACGGCAACGGCTGGATCGACCAGACCCAGGGGCACATGCCCGGCGAGGCGGGCATCGGCACCTACATCACCGGGCTGGTCGCGGTCGTCGCGGTGATCGCGCTGGCCATCGTGCTGTTCCGCCGTAGCCAGCTGGTCGAGTACGTGGACGACGACGAGGAAGAAGAGGACGAGGACGAGACCGTTGCGCGCGCGGTCGTCGCCGGGCAGGCCGCGGTGCAGGACCGGGCGATCACCGATCCGCGTGAGGCCATCGTGGCGTGCTTCGCGGCGATGGAGCGGGCGTTGGCCAGGGTCGGCGGGGAGGCCGCCCCCAGGGCCGCCGACACCCCGCAGGAGGTGCTGCGGCGCGGTATCGACGGCAGCCGGCTGCCCGAGGAACCGGCCGGACGCCTGCTCGACCTGTTCCAGGAGGCCAGGTTCAGCACCCACCCGATGGGGGAGAGCGACCGGGACGCCGCCGACCGGGCGTTGACCTCGATCCTCGACTCGCTCGGCGCGGGGAGTACCCGGTGACCGCGTCGGTGCTGGCGCAGGGCTCGGTGGTCGGTTCCGTCACCGGACTGGTCGTCATGGGTCTCGGCGCGGTGTTCGTCGCGCTCGTCGTCGCGGGCGCCAACATCTGGCTGAAGTGGCAACGAATCCGCAGCCGGCCGCAGAAGATCGAACCGCACACGGTCGAGTCGTCGACGTTCTACCGGCGCTACCTCGTGGCCGCCGCCTGGGCGGGCGGCTCGATGCGCAACTGGGACCACAGCGTCCGTCCGGTGCTCTCCGAGCTGGTGGAGCTCGCGATGGCACAGCGGGTGGTGGGTAGCGAGGACCCGAGAGCCGCGGCCCGCGAGCGGCTCGGTGAGCTGTGGCCGCTGGTGGACCGTGACTCGCCCCGATCCCATGATCTGTCCACCCCCGGCGCGGGCCGTGAGGCCCTGCTGCAGATTCTCGACAGGCTGGAGAAGCCGTGACCGATGTGAAGCGCCGCGCCGAAGCGGTGCTGGATGAGATCGAGAAGGTGGTGGTCGGTAAGCGACCAGCACTGGAGTTGATCCTGTGTGCCGTCCTGGCCAGAGCGCACGTGTTGATCGAAGACCTTCCCGGGCTGGGTAAGACGCTCATCGCGCGGTCCTTCGCGTCGGCGCTGGGCCTCGGCTTCCGCCGGGTCCAGTTCACTCCCGACCTGCTGCCCGCCGACCTCACCGGCACGACCGTGCTCGAGCAGTCGTCCGGCGAGTTCAAGTTCCGGCAGGGCCCGGTGTTCACCAACCTGCTGCTCGCCGACGAGATCAACCGGACACCGCCGAAGACCCAGGCCGCGCTGCTGGAGGCGATGGCCGAGGAGCAGGTGAGCGTCGACGGGTACTCGCACCCGTTGCCCCAGCCGTTCGTGGTGCTGGCGACCGACAACCCCATCGAGTACGAGGGCACCTACCCGCTGCCCGAGGCGCAGCTGGACCGGTTCGGCCTGCGGGTCCGGATCGGCTACCTGCCCAAGGTCGACGAGGTCGAGATGCTCAGCAGGCGTCTCAGCCGGGGCTCGGCGCAGCAGGAGACCGGCCAGATCCTCGACGCTGAGACGCTCATCTCGATGCGCGAGGCGGTTGAGGCGGTCACGGTCGAGAAGGACGTGCTGGACTACGTCGTCCGGATCGTCGCGGCGACCCGCGAGGACAAGGACGTGCTCGTCGGGGCCAGCCCGAGAGCGTCGCTCGCGCTGTTGCAGCTGGCCAGGGCGCGTGCCGTGCTGGACGGTCGGGACTTCGTCACGCCGGACGACGTCAAGACGCTGGCCGTGCCGACGCTGGCGCACCGGCTGAGCCTGCGTCCGGAGATGTGGGTGCGCAGGGTCCAGGCCGAGGACGTGCTGACCCGCATCCTGAGCAAGGTGGCGGCGCCGCGTACCGTGTCGACCTCCTCCGACAGGCCCGCGTCCGCGCTGTCCTCCGAGCTGCTCGCCGACTCGAGCCCGAAGCAGCGTCGGGCGGAGCCGGGCTGGTGACCCAGCGCCGGATCGAATGGCAGCCGGCCGGCTGGCTGTTCACCGTGGTGACGCTCGCCGTGATCGTCGTGCTGTGCGTCGTCGCGCTCGGCCGCACCGAGATCCTGGTGTTCGCGGCGCCCTTGGTCGGGGCGTTGGCCGGCGGCTGGTGGACGACCAGGCCGCAGCAGTCCCTGCGGGTCGAGGCCACGACGTCGGCGGGGCGGGTGTTCGAGGGCGAGACCGTGACGCTCACCGTCGAGCTGGACGCCCCGTCGGGCATCGAGCTGATGGACGTCGAGCTGGAGTACGGCTACCAGCTGGACGCGCAGCTGATCCGGATGCGCCGGCCCACCAACAACGTGGTGCGTGCCGAGTGGGAGCTGAGTGCCGCCCGGTGGGGCCGTGCAGACATCAGGGTCCAGGTCACGACACGCGCCGCGAGCGGGCTGCTGCTCGGTGTGTCGCGCGCGGACCTCGCGCAGGTCGCGGTCTTCCCGAACGCCGACCGGATCAGCGCGGTGCCCCGCCCGATGGACCTGCCCGACCTCCTGGGGGTGCACCTGGGCAGGCGCAAGGGGGAGGGTGTCGAGTTCGCCGGTCTGCGCGAGTACCAGCCGGGGGACCCGCTGCGGTCGGTCAACTGGCAGGTCAGCGGGCGTCGGGGCCGGCTGCACGTGACCGAGCGGCTGGCGGAGCAGTCCGCCAAGGTCGTCACATTGATCGACGCGGCCGGTGACATCCATCAGCACGGGCCCTCGACGCTGGAGCTGTCGGTGCACGGCGCGCTGGCCGTGGTGCAGGCAGCGTTGCGCCGAGGGGACAGGGCCGGAGTGGTCGCGCTCGGCGGTGTGCTGCGCTGGATGGCTCCTGACCTGGGACGACGGCATTTCTACCGGATCATCGAGGCGCTGCTGGACGTGCAGCCCGGCGGTGGCTCGGCCCCGGCCAACGCCGGCGGGTTCCCGCGTACCGTGCTGCCCTACGGCGCCGCGATCGTGGTGTTCTCGCCGCTGCTGGACGAACGGGTGATCAGTGCGCTGATGGACCTGCGCAGGCGAGGGTTCGGCCTGGTCGTGGTGGACGTGCTGCGCGCCGAGCCGAAACCGAGGGACAACTCCGACTACGACCCGATCGCCATCCGGATGTGGCGGCTGGGCCGCGAGGGTGTCCGGCACCGGCTGGCGGACATGGGAATCCCGGTGAGTGTGTGGGCCGAGGACATCGAGCTGGACGAGGTGCTGCGGCCGATGTCGCTGCGTCCGCTGATCGGCAGCGGGGTCAGGCGATGACGGACACCGTCGAGGACCGGCGCCTGGGGCGCCCGGGGCCGTGCCTGCTCGCCGGGGCCGTGATGCTCGCGGTCCCGACCGTGCTCGCGCTGATCGCCGGGCCGCCCCGGTCGGCGGAGGAGTCCGATCTCGGTCTCGCGGTGACGATCGTGCTGGGTGTCGGGGCGCTCGCCGTGGTGCTCACCACCGTGCGGCCGAGGGCCGGGGCGATGCCCGCGCTGGCCGTGCTGTGTACCGCGCTCGCGCTGTTCCTGGTGCCGCCCGAGGCCATCGGTGACGGTGTGTGCGGCTTCGCCTGCCTGGCGTTCCTGCTCGCCGTCCGGCTGCACCGGCAGTCCCTGGCCGGTCCGGTCGATCTGGGCGAATGGTTCACCGCGCAACGCCCGATGCTCGTCGGTGCCGCGGTCACGACCCCTGCCGCGGTGGTGGCGGCGGCGATCCCCTCGGACTGGTCCCTCCTGGTGGCGGCCCTGGTCGGTGTGGGAGCAGCGATAATCTGCGCCCTCACCCTCCTCAACTGACCCGTGAGTGGCGCGGCCGCCTATAGGCGGCCGCGCCACTCACGGTCGTTTACCGGGGGTCTGAGTCGCGGAGCCAGTCCATGTCGGTGACCACCAGGCGGGGCCGGGACGTGCCCACCGCGGCGAGCGCCTGGGCGAGCTGGTCGCGGGCCTGCGCGGGGGAGTTGTCGGTACGGGAGCAACCGGCCTGCTGACGGCACGCGGCCTGCTGGCTCATCGCGCCGACCACCCGCAGCGGGCCCGCGCCGGTGCGTGCGCCCCAGCTGCTGATGTTGGCCCACTGTTTGGCCTGGACGCCGTCGGTCCGATAGATCTGGGGCAGCGCGACGACCGTGCTGGCCGCGCCGGTCGAGACGTGGTGGACGTCGGCGAGCGTCCAGCCGTTGGAGCAGGCCTCGCCGGGGCCGCTCTGGGGGCAGCCGTCGGCGGAGTTGGCTGCGTAGAGCAGCTTGCGGGTGCCACCGACGTAGGCGTCGACCCAACCGCGAGCCCAGTTCGACTTCGACCAGGACGGCTCACCGTCGAGGGCCCCGGTCACGGTGACCCGGGTGACCGGCGCGGCGGAGGCGACCTTGTTGACCAGTGTCGCCCAGGCGGCGCCCGCCTTCGCCGGGTCGGCTCCGCCGTCGGACTTGTTGTTCACACCCAACGCGAGGACGGCGTTGGTCTGGCCGCACTGGGTGAACCCCCGGATCCAGCCGGCGGCCGCACTGACTACCCAGTCGTCGTCGACCCGGACGGCGGGGGTGCTCACCGAGGTGCCGGGAGGGCGGATGCGCCCGTCCTTCTCCTGGGTGCCGAAGAACAGGACGCGCAGGCCGGGCACACCCGCCCGGCCGTCGGTGCAGCCGGATCGGTAGCCCTGGGCGTCCGCGGCGTCGTTGCCCCCGGAGGGCACCACGTAGTGGCTGGCCGGCACCGTGACGCTGGGAAGGGCCGCTGGTTCGGTGGCCGTCAGCGTCGCGGTCATGCCGGACGCGGTCAGGATCGCGGCCGCGGCCTGAGGTAACCACTTCTCCCATCGGCGCATGATTACGGAACGTAGCTTTTCTTCGGGTCTGTGCCGCACAGACACGCGAGCGTGTCGCCCGGATGGGTGGTCACGCTTCGGTCCGCTCATCACCGGACAGCCTGTCATGTCGACTAGCACACAGATGGGTCGGCTTATTACTACTAAATCGGTCAATTCAGACAGGATGGCCGGATGACCGATCTGTTGAACGACTCACTGTCCCCGCCCGGCGGGGACAGTCGAACACTTCCCCGGGTGTTCGGCACCGATTCCCGCACGACTCTCGCCGACGGCCGCGACGTTCGCGTCGTGCAACTCAACAATGCCGCCACCACACCGCCGTTCGAACGCACACTGCGCGAGACGGAGCAGTTCCTCGGCGCTTATGGCGCATTGCACCGAGGAGCCGGTCCACGGGCGAGGGCGACCGTCGAAGCCGTCGAACAGGCATTGGGGCGCATTCAGCGGTTCATCGGGCAGCCCGCCGACAACGGTCTGCTGTTCTGCGCGAACACCAGCGCGGCGATCAACCAGCTGGCCAGGTTACTGCCGCTCAGCACCGAGGACGTGGTGCTCACCTCGGAGATCGAGCACACCTCGAACAACCTGCCGTGGCGCTACAACACCCAGGCCAGGGTGGTCGACGTGCGCGCCGACGACAGTGGAGCGCTGGACCTCGAGCACCTGGACGAGCTGCTGGCCGCACACGCGGGCCGGGTGCGGCTCCTCGCGGTCACCGGGGCCTCCAACCTGACCGGGTTCTGCCCGGACCTTCGCGGGTTGGCCGACCGGGTGCACGCGGCCGGTGCGCTCCTGTTCGTCGACGCCGCCCAGCTGGCACCGCACCGGCGCATCGACATGGCCGAGTCCGGCGTCGACGCGCTGGCCTTCTCCGCGCACAAGGTCTACGCGCCGTTCGGTCTCGGCGTCCTCTCGGTGCCGAGGCACGTACTGGACCGGGCGCCGGCCGACCCTGGCGGCGGCTCCATCGACATGATCACCGATTCGGGGTCGGTGCTCTGGTCGCCCTCGGCGGAACGCCATCAGACCGGTACCTGGAACGCCACCGGCATCGTGGCGCTCGGTGCGTCCTGCGCCGAGCTCCTGGACGCCGGTTGGGACGTCGTGGAAGGGCACGAACGCGCGCTGGTCCGGTACGCGGCGGCCGAGCTGGCCACGGTGTCCGGGATTCGGATGACAGTGCCGGCCGAGCGCTACCTGACCGACGACCGCATCGGCACGTTCCCGTTCCTGGTGCCTGGGCAGCACCACGCCAAGGTCGCCGCGGTGCTGGAGCACGAGCACGGCATCGAGGTGCGCGCCGGCACGATCTGCAACCACCGCCTGGTGCGGCGCTGGCTCGCGGTACCCGACGACGAGCAGGCCCGGATCGAAGCGGAGATCGAGGCCGGCGACCGGCTGGCCAGCTATGGCATCGTGCGCGCCAGCCTGGCGTGCCACAGCTCGGTCGACGACGTGGACCGGCTGGTCGAGGCGCTGCGCTCGATCACGACCGAGGGCCCACGGCTGGAGTACCGGGCGGTCCCGGAGCACGAGACCTACGAGCCCGCCTAGGGCCGTGTTCCACCCTCGGGGTGGCTTCCTGGTGTCACGAGCACCGGGGAGCCACCCCGTTTCTGCGTTCAGCGCGGGAAAGTTGGGTGTCGGTGTGGCGGGTGGGATGGCCGGATGTTGCGCAGTGTCGTCGACCGGGGCAGTTTCGATCCAGGTCGGAAGCGCTGAACCTCGAACGGGTGACGACATGTTGATCTGGTCGGCAAGCTCGCCACAGTTCGTGCGCGTTACCGCTGCTGATCACACGATCTGGTGCTCTCAGTTCGGCTCGGGAACTGGTCAGAGGGCCCTTAAATCCACTGTTTTGGTTCAGTTTAGGTGGGTCGAGTCACGTTGTGAATCGATTCAGAAGCCGTATCGATCCGCGAGACGGCTCTTGACCGCGCCGTCAAGGGGGCAGACCGAGGGGGTGGGGTTTGACCACCCGGATGTCGTAATGCAAGTATTTCGACGTGCTCAGTTGGAAGCTATTCGCCGCCTACCGGATCCACGTGGATCTCCGGCGGCAAGCCAGCGCGCTGTGTACGAGGCCAGTGAGCTGATTCCTGCCCCGGTGAATCGCTCGTGACGCCTGGACAGTGGCGCCGAGAAAACATTCGCCAGGACCGAATCCGCTCAGCCTCTCTCTACTCCGGGTGATCTGAGGCGCTACGCGCCACAAAGTCTGTCATCTCCTTTGATCACCGTCCCGCACTCGGGTACCCGGTTGTTCTACCGCGATATCCACGCTGTTCAGACAGCGCTATTCCGGCATTCTCTGTCGGTGATTAGTGCTGCGCGAATTCAGCGTTGAGTCGTGTGTTTCGCTCCCCATCGAAACTCACACGAGGTGCAAGCACTGTGTCAATTTCCAAGGTAACCCGCGCCGCGGCCGTAGGCCTGGCGCTCGCGGGTGTCGGATTGGTGGTGGCCGCGGGCACGGCCAGCGCCGCCACTCCCAACGGCGACATCCCGGGCGCGGACGCGACCGGTACGCAGACCGCCGACGGCGACCTGACCCCGGGCGGTGTCCCGATCCACGGCACGGTCAAGTCGGCGACCGGCGCGACCAAGGTACTGCCGGGTGGGCAGCAGGGGCCGGGATACTGATGCCTCGGTTCCTCTCAGGTGTGCGGCCGCTGCACAAGGTGCTGGTCGGTGTCGGTGTGCTCGCTGTGGCCGCCGGACTGATCGTCGCGCCGAGTGTCGGCGACGCATACGCGGACATCACGTCCGCCAAGTCGATCATCAAGGGCAAGGACGGCAAGGACTACTGGGTGGAGAACCACCTGGACCACAAAGCCGCCGACGACTCCCACAAGTCAGGTAAGCGCCCCGAATACCTGATCGTGTGGGCCGGTGACGAGAACGTCGCGGACACCATCGTCCCGGACATCCAGAAGCTGCCCGGCTCGCTGAACAGCACCGTCGACAAGGTGCGCAACGCCCTGCCCGGCCCGGACTTCCTGGCCGTGCTGGACGTGACGCCGGGTTCCCCGAGCTACGGCAAGGTCGTCAACACCGGCACCGTCGGCCCGCTGGTGGAGAACGAGCCGCACCACGTCCAGTACGTCTGGCACAAGGGCGAGAAGATCTACGCCGGTGGCCTGTACTCGGCGGCGACCTACATCTTCGACGTGTCGAAGCTGCCGTCGCTGAGCCTGTCCGGCATCAGCCTGCCCAGCAACACGCTGTGTGGCTCGGTTCCGGACGCGTACTGGGTCCTGAAGGACGGCAGCGCCTACGGCACGTACATGGGTGGTCCGGTCGCTCCGGGTCCCTGCAAGTACACCCACGGCGAGGTCCGCAGCGGTAACGGGTTCGCCGGTACCCCCGGTGAGGTCGTGCGGTTCGCCAAGGACGGCAAGAACCTGGTGGAGGCGCCGGCCGCCACGACGAAGTCCGAAGATCCGAAGCAGTGCCTCAACACCCCGAGGCTGGGCCTGCCCAGCTGCGCGAACCCGCACGGTATTCATGTCCGTGAAGACCTGAAGACCATGGTGACGAGTGACTACGCGGAACCGAGGACGATCATCCTCGACCCGGTCAAGGCCCCGTCGCCCTACCTGCGGCGTCCGACCGTCCGAACCTGGGACATCAGCGACCTCAACCACCCCAAGGTGAAGAGCGTCAGCTTCCTGCCGGAGGGGCCGCGCGCCAAGGCGAACGACCCGCTGCACACCGAGAACCGGGCCGCGATGGAGGTGACCGCCACCAATCTGCCGGGGCACAAGGGAGCATTCGCCGAGTCCATGCAGGGTGGTGCGATCTTCTACACGCCGGATATGACCGCCGAGCACCCGGTGTGGCGCGAGGTGTACGACAACACGCAGGCCGACTCCAAGATCAACGGCAAGCCGGTCAGCGCGGAAGGTGACAACGGAGCCTGGATCCAGACCAGCCCCGACGACAAGATCCTTTACCACTCGCTGCAGGGCCGTGCTCCCGGCGGCCTCGGGCCGGACGACCCCGGCACGGCGGGTGGGGTGTTCGCACTGGACATCTCGAAGCTCGTCGAGGCCGGCACCGACTTCAAGTGCAACATCGACGAGAAGTCGGAGATCACCGCCGGCGGCCACGAGTCGGACTGCCCGAAGCTGGACAGTGCGCTCGCCATCAACCCGGACAAGAAGGCCGGTGGCCCGCACTGGGGCGCGCTGGACAACCTGAAGCTGGGTGACGATGGGTACTACCACGAGACCGACCAGCCCCGGCGCATTGCCACGGCTGACTACTTCGTGGCCCGTACCGGCCTCGACGGTGACCACCGCGTCTGCATCGTGGACATCGGCAAGGACGGCAAGCTGACCCTGGACAAGAACTTCAAGGACGAAGTGACCGGTCAGACCTGCATCAGTTTCAACCGTAAGAACTGGCCGCACGGAGCGTTCGGCAACGCCAAGCCGCACTCCATGCTGTTCGTCACGGCTGATGACGACATCAAGTAGCAGCGGCAACGGGCAGCCCCGGTCGCGTCACCCTCGCGGGTGGCGCGGCCGGGGCCCGGCCCTACTCCTCGTCGGCGCGGCCGTGCTGGTCGCGTTGGTCACGGTGCTGGTCCGCATCGTGTTCCGGCCGGGTGCCGGTCTGCCCGCCGATGAGCTGATCACCTCCATGGTCACCCCGCCGGTGGACGCCTCGGCGATCCTGGTGCGGGTGGCACTGCTCGTCGCCACTGCGGTGGTGGCGGGACTCGCGCTGGTCAGAGGCTGGCTGGACGTTCGTCCGGTGACCTCGGGCATCCGGTTGCTCGCCTGGACCGGGGCGCTGACCGTGGCCGTGACCTGCGCCGCCGGTGTGATCACCGGTCAGACGACCCGGCCGATCGCCGCGGTGCAGCTCGCGCTGGCCCTGGCGGTACCCCTGCTGCTCGGAGCACTGCGGCGGCCATGGCCGGTCGGCGTCGTCGGGATCGCGCTGGTCGGGCTGCTCGGTGTCGAGCTCGGCGCCGCGCGCACTGGTCTGTCCCTCGCTCTCGATGTGGTCTACGCGGTGTCCGGCGCGGTCCTGCTGGGTGCCTCGGCGTTCGGCGTGGCGCTGCTGCCGGGCCGGGTCTCGCCGAAGGATCGGCTGTTGAACGGTGCCGTCGACACCTCTGCCCCGGATGACGCCGAGCGCCGTGCGGCGGTGCTGGCGCGGCTGACCTGGCCGGGCCTGATCGCCGCCGTCGTCGCCTCGGTCGCGGGCATCACCCAGGCACTGGTGACCGGACCCCGGTCACTCTTCGATCTTCTCCACACCGGGTACGGACTCGCCGCGCTGGCGCAGGCCGGACTCCCGGTGGTGGTTGCGCTGACCTGGTACCTGCTCACCGGCCCCGCCGGCAGGGCGCGCGGACCGGAGCTCAGCAGGCTGGCCGCCGCGGGGCTGGCATTCGCCTTCCTCGCCGGCGCGATGCTGGCGACCCAGCCCCGGCCGGCGGCGGCGCCGGAGCCGGGCCAGCCGCTGCTGCGGCCGGTCGAGCTGGGGCTTCGGCACCTCGCGGTGCTCGTCGCGCCCATGCGCCCCGGCCCGAACCTGGTCCACATCGGCGATGCCGGCGGTGGACAGGCACTGCCCGGCGGCCATGGTCATCGGCCGGTCGCGCCGGTCACCCCGAGCAGTGCGCTGTCGGTCAGTGCCGGTGGTGCTCCGGTGCCGCTCACCACGCGCCCCGGTGCGTCGGGGACCTGGGCGGTGGTGGACATCCCCGCCGGGACCGAGCAGCTGACGGTCACCGGCGACGGCGTCCCGGGAGTCGTGCCGATCGACGTCGGCACGGAACCGGGTGACCCGGTCGTCACCCGGGCACTGACCGGTGTCAATGGACCGGAATGCGCCAGCGCGGCGCTGGCGGCGCTGCTCAGTGCGAGCACAGCCGCCCAGCCCGCGCTGACCTCGTGCCCGTCCGAGACATTGACCGCGAGCGATCGGGAGGCGGTGCGTGACACGGTCACGTTCCTGGCGGGGCGCGGCATCACCGCGTTCGACCTGGTCGCCGACGACTCGCCGAGGTCGAGGTCGGCGGCCGAGCTGGTGCGGTCCGAGGCGGCGAAGCACAACCTGCCGGTCTCGGCCGGGCTGACCGGCGTGCCGGGGCACACCGTGCTGGTGGTGTCCGGTTGGGCCGCGGCCAAACCGGCGCTGGACCAGGCGACCGCCCAGTCGCGCGAAGCGGCCAACGGCGGCATCGTGGTGGCACCGTGGTTGCTCGCGGACACTTTGTTGCCCTCGGCGGAATCCGAGGTGCTCGCGTTGACGTTCAACCCACAGGAGACGGCGCCCCGGCAGTACGGCGTCACCGTGGCCGCCGTCTTCCCCGGCGAAGGACCGTCCGCCGCCGGGTACCTGGCCTGGGCGCGCAACCACGGCATCCAGCTGGACGAGCGGGCGGCGTTCTACGGCGCCGCGCCCGTCAACGTTCCGATGGGGGTCGACATGGACATGGGTCCGGACCCGGGTGCCTGGTACCCGGACGGAACGGTCGTCGCGATCAACGCCCCGTTGGGGCCACCGGTGGCCCCGTTGGGGCCACCGGTGAGAACGCCGTGACCGCATCACAACCAGCGCATCTGGAAACAGGAGGAGGACCCGTGTCGGTTCTTAACGAACCTGCCGAAGGGGGGTTCGGTGCCACGTTCCGCCGGCTGCCCGCCGTCGACCGTGCCTCGCACCGGCCCAACGAGCAGGAATCCCCGCCGACCAACTGGGCCATGGTCGGGGTCGGCGTGCTGCTCGCGCTGTTGCTGGCCTGGGGTGTGTCGCGCTCCAGCACCGGCATCATGGTCGGCACCTCGGTGCTCGGTCTGGCGCTCGGCTTCACCCTGTTCCACTCCCGGTTCGGCTTCACCTCGGCGTGGCGTCAGGTCGTCTCGGTCGGGCAGGGCGTCGCGCTGCGGGCGCACATGCTGATGCTGGCGGTCGCCTGTGTGCTGTTCGCGGTGGTGCTGGCCACCGGGTTCGGCCTGAACGGCGCGCCGAAGGGGCTGACCCAGCCGGTCGGCATCGCGCTGATCGTGGGTGCGTTCCTGTTCGGCATGGGCATGCAGGTCGGCGGGTCGTGCGCGTCCGGGACGCTGTTCGCCGTCGGCGGCGGGCAGTCGGCGATCGTGCTGACCCTGTTCGGCTTCATCGTCGGCTCGGTGCTGGCGGCGGCGAACTACACGTTCTGGTTCGTCACCCTGCCCATCGGCCCGACCATCTCGCTGTCCAAGACGTTCGGCTACGGCGGCGCGCTCGTGCTGTCGCTCGCGGTCATGGCACTGGTCGTCGCCGGTTCGTACGCGATCGCCAAGCGCCGCAACCCGCCGCCGGTCGAGGACCCGCCCACCAGCCACGGCTTCGCCAGGATCGTGCGCGGCTCGTGGCCGTTGTGGGTCGGCGCCATCGTGCTCGGTGTGCTGAACGCCGCCGTGCTGTTCGTGTCCGGCCAGCCATGGGGCGTGACCTCGGCGTTCGGGCTGTGGGGCGCGAAGATCCTCGGGCTCTTCGGCCTCGACGTCTCGCACTGGGCGTTCTGGCAGGTGCCGGCGAACGCCAAGCAGCTGGCCGGGCCGGTCCTCGCGGACCGCGTCTCGGTCCTCGACTTCGGCATCATGATCGGCGCGCTGCTCGCCTCGGCGGCAGGCGGCGTGTGGACGCTGCACCGCAGGGTCCCGTGGCGTCTCGCGCTCGGTTCGGTACTCGGCGGCATCGCCATGGGCTACGGCGCGCGCCTGGCCGGTGGCTGCAACATCGGCGCCTACTTCTCCGGAATCGCCTCGTTCAGCCTGCACGGCTGGCTGTGGGGCGTCATGGCACTGATCGGCACGTTCGCCGGACTGCGGCTTCGCCCGCTGTTCGGCCTGACCAACCCCAAGCCGTCCGACTCGATCTGCTGATCGGCTCGGCGAACACCGTCCCCGTCCTCGACAAGGGAGAAAAATGCACAACGCAGTTCGGCGCACGCTGGCGGTCACCGTCGGCACCGGCGCCATCCTGATCGCCGCCGCCGGCGTCGCCAACGCGGCCGACGACTCGGGCAACTCGCACCACCCGAACGGCCAGGGTTCCGGCCTGTCCGGTGGCCCGACCCCGACCTACGTCCTCAACGGTGCCCCCGCGGTGCCGCTGAGCGACCCGACCCTGGGTGAGGGCACGGCACTGCCGCCGGTCTACAACACCCTGGGCAGCGCCACCGGCTGACCTGCGCCCACAACGCCTCGGGGCTGCCGTATGAGCCCGCGCTGTCCCGAGGTGGCAGGGAACTCCCGCCTAGTGGTTCTGCCAGGCGTCGTCGCTCTCCGCGATACGGCGAACCTTGGCCGGGAGTTTGCGCGCGGCGAGATCGGCGAGTGTGACGTTCTCCAACACTCCTCGGACGCTCGCGCGCATGGCCACCCACAGTGGCCGCAGGGCCTCGGCAGCTCCCGGATAGCTGAGGTCCTGCGGCCGCTCGCCACGCACCGTGGCGAGCGGTCCGTCCACCGCACGCAGCACGTCCGCGACGCTGATCTCCTTGGCCGGCTGACCGAGCCGGTAGCCGCCGTCGACACCGCGCCTGCTGGCCACGATGCCGGCCCGGCGCAGGTCACACAGGATGGTCTGCAGAAACTTCTGGGGGATGTCCTGGGCAGCGGCGATCGACTCGGCGTTGCGATGGGCATCCGGATCGGCCGCCAGCTCGACGGCTGCCCGTACCGCGTAGTCGGCCCTTGCTGAAACCCGCACTGACCAATAGTGGACTACCCGAGCGTGATCCGCCGCGCCGGGGCGGCCGCCCGTCCACCCGGACGATCATTCTTTCCGAGCCAGAACGGTAATCGACGTGCCGAGTTCACCGCATTCCCGCCAGGCGATCGTGATCGTCGGGATCGTGGCGGTGGCGTTGAATCTCCGGTCCGGCGTGACCAGTCTCGGCGCGGTTCTCGGCGAGATGACCCGATACTGGCAGTTCTCCGGAGTCGTCGCGGGAATAGTGACGGCATTGCCGGTTCTCACATTCGCCGTTGTCGGATCCACCGCGTCGGTCGTGGCCCGCCGATTCGGGGCGGAACGCATTGTCGCCGCCGCGATGGCGTTGTCCGCGACTGGGTTGATCCTGCGTGCACTCGCCGGTTCCGTGGTGGTGTTCCTGGCCGCGAGTGTGCTCGCCCTTGCCGGAGCCGCCATCGGGAATGTGCTCCTGCCGCCTCTGGTGAAGCGTTATTTCCCGACCCGCATCGGCACGATGACCGCCCTCTACAGCACGGCGCTCGCGCTCGGGATGACCGGCGGCGCCGGCCTGACCGTGCCGATCGAGCACGCGTTCGGCGGCGACTGGCGGCTCGGGCTCGGAGTCTGGGGCGGGCTGGCGCTGCTGGCTGCACCCCCGTGGTTCGCCCTGGTCGGGACCCGTGAGTGCGTTGGGCTGCCAGGACAGCCGAAAACGCTCACGGGTGTACATCGCTCTGGTACCGCGCGGGCGCTGACGCTGTTCTTCGGCTGCCAGTCGCTCAACGCCTACGTCGTGTTCGGCTGGCTGCCGACGATCCTCGCCGACGCCGGGCTCGACGCACGCGACGCCGGCCTGCCGCTCGCGCTGTCCAGCGCCATGTCGATCCCGATGTCGTTGCTCGTGCCCGGGTTGGCGACCCGCAAGGTGTCGCAGTACGGGCTGGTCGTGGTCACCACGGCGCTGTACGCGGGTGGTTACCTCGGGCTGCTGATCGCACCCGCCTCGGCGCCCCTGGTGTGGGCGGTGCTGCTCGGCGCGGGCAACGGCGCTCTGCCGCTGGCGGTCACCATGATCGGGCTGCGGTCCGGCGGCGCCGAGATGACCACCGCACTGTCCACGCTGGTGCAGAGCGGTGGGTACCTGCTGGCGGCGGCAGGCCCACTGCTGGTGGGCGTGTTGCACCAGAACACCTCGGGCTGGCGGATCCCGTTGCTCGTGTTGTTCGCCGGGCTGGCGGTGCAGCTGCTCAGCGGGCTGCGCGCGGCAGCGCCCCGGCCGGTCGAGGACGAGCTGGTCCCCGCCGGTCGGCATTCCGCCGAGACGCTCGCGGGGTGGCACCGCGGTCTGGCTGTGGGTCTCGCCGGACTGGTCCTGCTGCTGGGCGGCGCCGGGGTCTGGCTCGCGGCCGGCCGTGGCGGTCCAGTCGCACCGGCTCCCGCACTGGCCGCGCCGCTGCCTCCGACGAACGCACTCACGATCCCCGGGCCTGAGCGACCCGATCTGGCGAGCGCACCTTCGGCGCCGAGCCACCGAGCACCCGCCGCGGCTCTGCCGATGTTCGGCCGGCCGCCGGTCACGGGCGGTGCGACCGCGACGCCCCAGCCGACGACCGCGCCGCCGCGCACCGGGAACACCACCCGCGACCGCGTCCCGACCGGCGAGCGTGAGCGCGGCACCGGACTGGTGGGTCAGGTCCTGGGCGGGGCCATGGCCCAGCTCAGCCTCCGGTGAGCCGGTCGAGCAGCGGCCGGATCCGGTAGCCCACCAGCTCCCGCATCACCAGCGCCGTGTTGGTCCGCTCGACCCAGGGGATCGCCAGGATCTGCCCGGCGATCCGGTAGAGATCGTCGGCATCGGTCGCCACCACGTGCACCAGCAGGTCGGACTGACCGCTCAGACCGAGAACCTGCAGGACCTCGGGGATTTCGGCCAGGGCGGCACCCGCCTCGTCCAGCCGCCGCTGCGTGACCTGGGTCGTCACGAACGCGGTCAGCGGATAGCCGAGCGCGGCGGGGTCGACCCGACGTTCGAACGTGTCCAGCGCACCGCGCTCCTCCAACCTGGTCAGCCGGGACTGCACCGTGTTGCGGGACAGCCCGATCTCCTCGGCCAGCGCCACGGTCGTCGCCCTCGGCTGCTCGGCGAGTGCGAGAAGCAGCCGGGCGTCCACCGGGTCGACACGGTCACCGTTGCGCATCCTGCTGACCTCCAGATCGAGAGGAACACTCGAAGTTGTGCACTATGCACTAATTCTGTGTCCCATGTTGAGCAGTCGGACAAAGGGTGCTGTCATTCAAGGACGATCTGCACGCCTCGGAGGCCTGACACCTGATGACCAGTACCGTTCCCGCCCCGGCAAGCACCAGCGTCCTCGACCAGATCGAGCAGCGGGTGCTGTGGCTGTCGAGCGCGATCGTGCACCACGCCAACCGGGTGCGGCCCAACCCGTCGGGGCTCAAGGTGGGCGGCCACCAGGCGTCCTGCGCCTCGATGGTGTCGATCATGACCTCGCTGTGGTTCCGGCACCTCGCGCCCGGCGACCGGGTGTCGGTCAAGCCGCACGCCTCCCCGGTGCTGCACGCGATCAACTACCTGCTCGGCGAGCTGGACGAGGCGAAGCTGTCCACGCTGCGCGAGTTCGGCGGACTGCAGAGCTACCCGAGCCGCTCGAAGGACCCCGACCCGGTGGACTACTCGACCGGATCGGTCGGCATCGGCGCGACCGCGCCCATCTGGGGTGCGGTGTCGCGGCGCTACCTGCGTTCCTCGCTCGGTGCGAGCACCGGCCGGGGACGACAGTTCTCCCTGGTCGGGGACGCCGAGCTGGACGAGGGTGCGGTGTGGGAGGCGATCCTCGACCCGGCCGTCGCCGAGCTCGGCGAAGTGGTGTGGATCGTCGATCTGAACCGCCAGTCCCTGGACCGGGTGGTGCCGAACATCGCGGCCGACCGGCTGCACGGCATGTTCGAGGCCGCCGGGTGGCAGGTGCTCACCCTGAAGTACGGCCGTCTGCTCGAGGAGCTGTTCACCAAGCCCGGCGGCGAGCAGCTGCGCGTGCGGATCGACGGCATGAGCAACCCGGAGTACCAGCGGCTGCTGCGCTGCTCGGCGGAGGAGCTGCGCACCCGGGTGCCCGGCGACGGTGAGGGCGCCGCGCCGATCGCCGGTCTGATCGCCGACCTGGACGACGCGACGCTGGTCGAGGCCATCCGCAACCTCGGCGGTCACGACCTGGACGCGCTGGACAAGGCGTTCGGGCAGATCGACGACAACCGGCCGACGGTGATCTTCGCCTACACGGTGAAGGGTTACCGGTTGCCCGTCCGGGGCCATCCGCAGAACCACTCCTCGCTGCTCACCGAGGAGCAGATGCAGGCGCTGGCCGGTGAGGTCGATGTCGATCCCACGCACCCGTGGCAACGGTTCGACCCGAGCAGCCCCGCCGGCCGGACCTGCGCCGACACCGCGTCGAGACTGCGCAGGGAACCGATCACGGCGACCGGGGCGCCGGACGTCCCCCGGGACATCGGGCGACCGGCGCCCGCCGGCGTCGCGACGACCCAGGCCGCGCTCGGCAGGGCGCTGCTGGACCTGACCCGTTCCGCGCCGGAGGCGGCGCGCCGGGTCGTGACGGTCAGCCCGGACGTCAGCTCCACCACCAACCTCGGCGGCTGGGTCAACAAGGTCGGCGTGTGGTCGGCGACCGAACGTCAGGACTGGTTCGCCGACGACGCCGAGACGATCCTGCACTGGCGGGAGAACCCGGGCGGGCAGCACATCGAGCTGGGCATCGCGGAGACCAACCTGGTCGGCCTGCTCGGCGAGCTGGGCGCCACCTGGAGCCGCTGGGGAGAGCCGTTGCTGCCGATCGGGGTGATGTACGACCCGTTCGTCGAGCGCGCGCTGGAGCCGTGGTCGTTCGGCATCTACGCGGGCGGACAGTCGATCCTGGTCGGCACACCGTCCGGGGTGACGCTCGCGCCGGAGGGCGGGGCGCACCAGTCGATCAAGACCCCGTCCATCGGCATCGAGCAGCCCGGCTGCGTGACCTACGAACCGGCGTTCGCGATCGACGTCGAGTGGACGCTGCTGGACTCGATGGCACGCCTCGGCCGCCCCGACGGCGGGTCGTCCTACCTGCGGCTGTCGACCCGACCGGTCGACCAGTCACTGGCGGCGGTCCCGACCGACCCCGCGGCCCGCGAGCGCCGCCGCCGCCAGGTCGTCGCGGGCGGCTACCCGCTGCGCCGCCGCGACGGAGCGGTGCTGACCGTCGTGGCCATGGGCGCGATGGTCACCGAGGCACTGGACGCCGCCGACCGGCTGGACCAGGTCGGCATCGTGGCCGACGTCGTGTGCGTGACCAGCCCCGACCTGCTGTTCCGTGCGCTGCGTGCCCGGCAGGGCCGCGAACAGGGCCCGACCTGGATCCTCGACCAGCTGTTCGGAGAGGACCGCGCGACGCCGATGGTGACCGTTCTGGACGGCCACCCGCACACCCTGGCGTTCCTGGCCTCGATCCGAGGAGTTCGCAGCGCCCTGCTCGGGGTGACCGGCTTCGGCCAGTCAGGTTCCCTGGAGGAGGTCTACCGCCACCACGGGATCAACACGGACGCCATCGTCTCAGCCGCCCTGGACCTCACCCAGTAACCCCGCGGCCCAAACCATGATCACCACCGTCTCATGGCTGTTCTTCGGCGCCGAAACAGCCATGAGGCGGTGGTGATCATGAGAACTGCACATCCACGCGCTCAGGCGCGTTGTGATCTCATGGAACGGTGACGCGCAGCGGGAGTAATCACAAGCGGCTCAATGCGGATCTGGTGCTCTCCGGGGGCGGGGTCAAGGGCATCGCGCTGGCGGGTGCGGTGGCCGCGCTGAACGACTCGGGCTATCGACCGTGGCGTGTGTCCGGGACCTCGGCGGGCGCGATCGTCGGCGCACTGGTCGCGGCCGGGCTGACCGGCGAGGCACTGTCGGCGGCCGCGATGCGGCTGGACTACGCGAAGTTCGCCGACAAGGTGCCGCTCGACCACGTCCCGGTGCTCGGCCCGGGCCTGGCGTTGCTCGGCGACGACGGACTGTACAAGGGGGACTACGCCCGCGAGTGGATCGCCGACGAGCTCGAGCAGCTTGGTGTGCGCACGTTCGGTGACCTGGTGCTGGACGATCCGCAGCTACCGGCCCAGCAGCGCTACAAGCTGGTGATCACCTGCGCGGACATCACGCTCGGCAGGCTGATCCGGCTGCCCTGGGACTACCGCGACGTCTACGGACTGGATCCGGACAAACAGCTCGTGGCCGACGCGGTACGCGCTTCCATGTCGATCCCGCTGCTGTTCCGCCCGATGACGCTCACGAACCCGGACACCGGCGTCGAGTCGACGCTCGTCGATGGGGGAGTGGTGTCGAACTTCCCGATCGACTCGCTGGACCGCACCGACCGCAAGCTCCCGCGCTGGCCGACGTTCGGCATCACCCTGATGCCCGAGATCCCCGGCCCCGACGGCACTCTGCTGCCGCACTGGCTCAACAAGATCATGCCGGCGCCGGTGCACCTGATGGAACGGGTCGTGACCACCGCACTGGTCGGGCGTGATCAGGCCTACCAGCACAAACCGTGGGTGCAGACCAGGACGATCGAGGTCAACTCCGACGCGGCGGGCTTCACCCAGTTCAACCTGACCCAGGAGCAGATCCACCAACTGCACGACGACGGCTACAAGGCGGCGGAAACCTTCCTGTCCACCTGGAACTGGCAAACCTACCTGGACCGCTTCCGCCGCCCCCAACCCGAAACCGCCTGACACGCCCAGCCCGAAGTGGCACGAATGTGGCAATAGGGACGTTCAACGTCC
Source organism: Actinospineispora spinosispora DSM 44797 (assembly GCF_000429025.1). Lineage (GTDB taxonomy): Bacteria > Actinomycetota > Actinomycetes > Mycobacteriales > Pseudonocardiaceae > Pseudonocardia > Pseudonocardia spinosispora. The sequence continues at coordinate 689,465 of NZ_AUBB01000006.1, read as the reverse complement.
CTAAAGCCACATTCGTGCCACTGGGGTGGTGTGGTGCGGTTGAGCGGCGGGTTCGGGACGGGATCAGCGAGGGGTGACCGTGGCGAGCAGGTGCAGGCGGTCGGTGGAGCGTAGGGCGAGCGCCCAGGTGCCGGTTGCGTGCGCCACGTGCAGTTGCACGTCCGAGGGGAGGACCACCGGCTTGCGGAACACCACGTCCAGGTCGTAGGCCTCCGGCAGCCTGCCCTGCAGCGTGGCGAGGCAGCGGGCGGCGGTCCACATGCCGTGCGCGATCGCGCCGGGGAAGCCGAACGCCTTCGCGGCCAGCGGATGCAGGTGGATCGGGTTGACGTCGCCGCTGACCGCCGCATACCGCCGACCGGTGTCACCCGCCAGGTGCCAGCGGGCCGCCAGCGGAGCATCGGGCACCTCGGCGGGTTCGCGCTCCGCTTCCGCGGTGCCGGTCGGCGTGCCCCGGGACAGGTAGGTGCTGACCGCGGACCACACCTCCTCGCCGGACACGGTCACCGAGGAGAGCAGGTCCACCTGCGTTCCCTTGGCATGTGGCCGCAGGTCAGCCGCCCGAACCCGCAGGTCGAGCCGCTCGTCGGCACCGATCGGACGGTGCACCGTGATGCGTTGGCGAAGGTGCACCAGACCGGGGAGCCGCAGCGGAAAACCGGGCTCGGTCATCAGCTGCACCTGCGGACCGAACGACAGGACCTGCGGGAACGTCGTCGGCAGCCGACCGTCGAGCGGGAAGCCGCACACCCGCGCGTAGTCGGCGAGCCTGCCGGGATCGACCGTCAGACCGTCCAGGGCCAGCTCCCGGTCCGGCAGCTCACCGCCACCACCACCGCGCCACGGCAACAGCGCCAGCGCGTAGCGGGAGCCCAGGCGCGGCTCGGTCGTCAGGTTCTCCGTCGCCATGTTCAGGCCCCCAGAATGCTCTGGCCACAGACCCGCACGACCTGACCGGTGACGCCGCCGCTGCCGGGCTCGGCCAGCCAGGCGATCGTCTCGGCGACGTCGACCGGCAGCCCGCCCTGCTGCAGGCTGTTGATCCGCCGGCCTGCCTCCCGGGTACCCAGCGGCATCTTCGCGGTCATCTCGGTCTCGATGAAGCCCGGCGCGACCGCGTTCGCCGTGATGCCACGCGGCTCCAGCGTCGGCGCCAGCGCCCTGACCAGCCCGATCACGCCGGCCTTGCTCGCCGCGTAGTTGGTCTGGCCCCGGTTGCCCGCGATGCCGCTGGTGGACGCGACCGACACGATCCGGCCACCGGAACGCAGCGGGCCGCCGTCGGCGAGCAGCGCGTCGTTGAGCGCCAGCTGGGCGCGCAGGTTGACCGCGAGCACCGCGTCCCAGCGCGCCGCGTCCATGTTGACCAGCAGTTTGTCTCTGGTGATGCCCGCGTTGTGCACGATCACGTCCAGGCCACCGTGCCGGCTCTTCAGGTGCTCCACCAGCCGCTTCGGCGCGTCCGGCGCGGTGATGTCGAGCTGGACGGCCAGACCGCCGATACGGTTGGCGGTGGCGGTCAGCGCCTCGCCCTGCGCGGGCACATCGAGGCACACCACCGTCGCGCCGTCCCGCGCGAACACCTCGGCGATGCCGGCGCCGATTCCCCTGGCCGCCCCGGTGACCACGACGACCCGGCCCTGCTGGGCCGGACCCGCCGGGTTGCGCGAGCCGGCGGAACCGCTCGGGCCGACCGTGATCACCTGGCCGTCGACGTACGCGGAACGGGCGGAGAGCACGAAGTTCACCGTCGATTCGGTATCGGCGGGATCGGCGTTCTCGTCCACCAGCACCAGGTTCGCGGTCGCGCCGCCCCGCAGCTCCTTCGCCACCGAGCGGACCACACCGTCCAGCGCCTGCCGGGCGGCCGCCGCCTCCACGGTGCCGCTCGGCGAAGCGGGACGGCCGAGCACCAGTACCCGAGCGGACGAGCCGAGCCTGCGCAGCCCGACGTGCAGGAACTCCCGCACCGCGTCGAGATCGTCGAGGGCGTCCACACCCGTGGCGTCCAGGACGAGACCGCCCAGCCGTCCGTCCGAGTCCGCCGCGAGCTCGATGCTGGCCAGCGAACGGACGTGATCGGCGAGTTTGCCCGCGCCCGCCTGCCCGACCAGTACCGGGCCGTCCGTCAACGGCTGCCCCGCCTGATGACGACGCAGCCGGGCGGGGCGCGGCAGGCCGAGCTGTTTGCTCAGCTTGCCGCCGATCCGCCCGTTGACCAGGTCCCGATAGCGGTCGGTCGGTGCGCGCCCGCTCACTTCGCGGCCTCCAGAATCGCCACCACACCCTGTCCGCCCGCCGCGCAGATCGAGATCAGGCCGCGCCCGGAGCCCTTCTCGGCGAGCAGCTTCGCCAGTGTCGCCACGATCCGCCCGCCGGTGGCGGCGAACGGGTGTCCCGCGGCCAGCGACGACCCGGTCACGTTCAACCGGGACCGGTCGATCGTGCCGAGCGGGGCGTCCAGCCTGAGGCGTTCGGTGCAGAACGCCTTGTCGTCCCACGCCGCGAGCGTGCTCAGCACCGTCGAGGCGAACGCCTCGTGGATCTCGTAGAAGTCGAAGTCCTGCAGCGTGAGTCCCTGGCGGGCGAGCAGCCTGGGTACCGCGTAGGCCGGTGCCATGAGCAGCCCCTCGCCGCCGTGCACGTAGTCGACCGCCGCGGTCTCGGCGTCCACCACGTGGGCCAGCACCGGGAGCCCGTGCTCGCGGGCCCACTCGTCGCTGCCCAGCAGCACCGAGGACGCGCCGTCGGTGAGCGGCGTCGAGTTGCCCGCCGTCATCGTGCCGCCGGGACCGCCGAACACCGGCTTCAGCTTCGCCAGCTTCTCCGGCGTCGAGTCGGCGCGCAGGTTCGCGTCCCTGGTCAGGCCCAGATACGGGGTGATGAGGTCGTCGAAGAAGCCCCGGTCGTACGCGGCGGCGAGGTTGCGGTGGCTCGCGGCGGACAACTCGTCCTGCTCGGTGCGCCCGATCTCCCACTCGGCGGCGGTGATCGCGGCGTGCTCACCCATCGACAGCCCGGTGCGCGGCTCCGCGTTGCGCGGCACCTCCGGCACGATCTGGCCGGGCCGCAGCTTCGCCAGCGCGGCCAGCCGGGCGCTCAGCGACCGGGCGTGGTTGAGCTCCAGCAGAACCTGGCGCAGGCCCTCGTTGACCGCGATGGGCGCGTCGCTGGCCGAGTCCACCCCGCCCGCGATGCCGCTGTCGATCTGGCCGAGCGCGATCTTGTTGGCGACCAGTACGACGGCCTCCAGGCCGGTGCCGCAGGCCTGCTGCACGTCGTAGGCAGGAGTGCTCGGGGACAGCCGGCTGCCGAGCACCGACTCCCGGGTGAGGTCCCGGTCCCTGCTGTGCTTGAGGACCGCGCCCGCGACCACCTCGCCGAGGCGCTCGTCGCGCAATCCGTAGCGGGCGACGAGACCGTCCACTGTCGCCGTGAGCATGTCCTGGTTCGACGCGCGGGCGTACTGGCCACCTGCGCGGGCGAACGGAATCCGATTGCCGCCGATCACCGCGGCGCGGCGAGTGCTGTCTGCCATGGCACGCTCTTTCCCCAGATAGCCGGTACTTAAAGTACACGGTACTCTTAGTTTCGTGAAGATGACGGATGGGCGCAGCACCCGCTGGGAATCACACCGTCATGCCCGTCGGGCAGAGCTGGTCGAAGCGACCCTGGTCGCGATCCGCCGGCACGGCCCGCTGGTCGGAATGGACGAGGTAGCGGCGGTCGCGGGCACCAGCAAGACCGTGCTGTACCGGCACTTCGCCGACAAATCGCAGCTCTACCTGGCGGTCTGTGCGCGGGTCGCGGACACGCTGCTCGGTCAGCTGCGCTCCGTACTGCGCCCCGACGCCGACCCGAGGGACACCGTCGCGGCCGGCATCGACGTCTACCTGCACCTGATCGAGTCCGACCCGCAGGTGTACCGGTTCGTGGTGCGCCACGCCTCACTCGACCGCCCGCTCGACGCCGACCCGGTCGGGGGGCTGATTCAGCTGATCGGGGACCAGGTCGCGCGGGTGATCGAGCCTAGGCTCCGCACAGCGGGGTTCGATCCGGCCGCGGCGCTGCCCTGGGGGCACGGGCTGATCGGCATGGTTCGTGCGGCCGCCGATCCCTGGCTCGACGGGCGAGTGTCGCTGAGCAGGGCGGATTTGACCACAAACCTCACCAGACTGGTTTGGGACGGGCTCTGTCCGGTCATCAATACCTCGATCGACCACACCGCATCGGAGGCACGATGAGCAGCACCACCGCCAGTACTCCGGCCACGCTCCTGCCGGGTCTGCGTGAGCTGATGGACGGGCGCTGGGCGTCGGTCCGTGAGGACGTACGCAAGCAGCTCGGTGACCGCAGGCTTCATCCGGACCCTCAATGGGACCTCGAACGTCACCGCGCCCACATCACCGACCTTGCTCACGAGCTGGCCGCCGGCGGCCACACGGTGCACGGCTTCTCCGCCGACCACGGCGGCTCCGACGACATCGGCGGTTCGGTCACCTCCATCGAGATGCTCGCCTACGCGGACCTGTCGCTCATGGTCAAGGCGGGCGTGCAGTGGGGGCTGTTCGGCGGCGCGGTGCAGGCACTCGGTACCGAAGAGCACCACCGCAAGTACCTGCGCGACATCATGGAGATGACGCTGCCGGGTTGCTTCGCGATGACCGAGACCGGTCACGGCAGCAACGTCGCGGCGCTCGAGACCACCGCGACCTACGACGTGGCGACGCGCGAGTTCGTGGTGCACAGCCCGACGCCGACCGCGCGCAAGGACTACATCGGCAACGCCGCCCGCGACGGCCGCATGGCGGTCGTGTTCGCGCAGCTCATCACGCCCGAGGGCGGGCACGGCGTGCATGCGCTGATGGTGCCGATCCGGGACGAGCACGGCCGGGCGATGCCCGGGGTGACGATCTCCGACTGCGGCGTGAAGGCCGGGCTCAACGGCGTGGACAACGGCAGGCTGGTGTTCGACTCGGTCCGTGTGCCGCGCGAGGCGCTGCTGGACCGGTACGGCCACGTCGACCCCGACGGCAGCTACTCCAGCCCGATCGAGAACGCCCAGCGCCGGTTCTTCACGATGCTCGGGACCCTGGTCCGGGGCCGGATCAGCGTGGCGGGCGCGGCGGCGAGCGCGACGCAGTCCGCGCTGGCGATCGCCATCCGGTACGGCCAGCGGCGCCGTCAGTTCGAGGCACCCGGTCACGACCAGGAGATCGTTGTCCTGGACTACACCGCGCACCAGCGCGCACTGCTGCCCGCGCTGGCGACCAGCTACGCACTGCACTTCGCGCAGGAGGAGCTGGTGCGGCTGCTGCACGACACGCAGAGCGGCGGCACCCAGGACGAAGAGATCCAGCGTCAGCTGGAAGCGCGGGCGGCCGGGATGAAGGCGGTCACCACGGGGCACGCCACGCACACCATCCAGGCGTGCCGGCAGGCCTGCGGTGGCGCCGGCTACCTCACCGAGAACCTGTTGCCGCAGCTCAAGGCCGACACCGATGTGTTCACCACGTTCGAGGGTGACAACACGGTGCTCCTGCAGCTGGTGGCGAAGGGCCTGCTGACCGAGTACCGGGACACCGTCGGTGACCTGAACTCCCTGGAGATGTTCAAGTTCCTCGCCGAGCAGGTCGTCGACGCGATCGCCGAACGCACCTCGGCGCGCACCATCGCGCAGCGCTTCCGCGACCCGGCGACCGACGACGCCGACTGGCACCACTCACTGTTCGCCGACCGCGAGGAGCACCTGCTGGCCGGTGCGGCGCGCAGGCTGCGCCGGGCCACCGAAGACGACGCCGACCCGTTCGAGGTGTTCAACGACGCACAGGACCACCTGCTCGCGGCGGCCAAGGCGCACGTGGACCGGTGGGTCCTGGAGTCGTTCACCTCGGCGCTGGAGCGCTGCGAGGAGCCGGACGTCGTGGCCCTGCTGGAGCGGGTCCGTGCGCTGTACGCGCTGTCCAACATCGAAGCCGACCGGGGCTGGTTCCTCGAACACGGCCGGATCACCGCCGCCCAGTCCAAGGCGATCATCGGTGCGGTCAACGACCTGTGCCGGGAGGTGCGGGCCCACGCCGACACCCTGGTCGACGGCTTCGGCATCCCCGAGCTCTGGCTGGACGCCGCGATCCTGCGCAATTGACGGCACAGGGCCGCGGCTGCGCCGCGCCGGTGTCTGGGATCGCGGGTTCTCAGGGTGTCCCCGCTGGCCATCAAGTGTCTTGGCGTGGGTGGGCGGTATCAACCCCCGGCTGACGCCGGCCTCGCACCCGTTCCTGGTTGCACGGGTTCGGGGGCGAGGTTTCAGGGTTGACACCGCCCACCCACGCCAAGTGCAGGCCAGGATCGCGGGGACGGGGGAGCTTTGCGCGCCCACAGGTCCACGGCTGTGCCGTGCCTCACCGGCTGCAGTGCGCCCCGGGAGGGGCGGGGTGACTTCGCAGAGCTTCGTGTCGTGTCGCAGATGTTCCAACATCTGCGACACGACACGAGCCTCTGCGAGGTGGGCCAGAACCTCTGCGAGGTGCGCAAGATGCGCGCGGTGGGCGAGGTTCGCTCCGCGAGTCTCCCCGAAGGGGGTTCAGTGCGAAGCACTGCACAAAACGCAACAGGCGAAGCAAAACGCGATCAGACACGCGCGCGTCAAGCAAGGGCAGCGAAGCCGGAGCGAAGCGAACGGCGAAGCCGCCCAAGTTTCCGGTTGCGGGCCCCCGGAGCGAAGCGGAGCGGGGTCCCAACCGGAAACTTTCGACGCGCGAGGAGCCGGCCGGCTAATCGGTCCTGACCCAGCGTTCCAGGCGGATGCTGGGGCGGGGGGTGATCATTTCGGGCTTGGTCTTCTGGGATAAGGGCGGGCCCAGTTCGGGGGTGAGGAAGCGGTGGAACCTGCACCGTTCGTCGGTGTGCGGGACCAGTGCCTTCGGGCCGCCCTCGAGGGGGTCGATCAGCTCGTACGGCGTCGCATCGCCAACCAGGTAGGAGAGCGGGGCTGTACACGCGGCGCAGAGCTGGGGCATGCCGGTCGGGCTCCTCACGGATCTTCGGGTGGTGCAACTCCTGATCTTGGCAGGTCACTGAGGGTCTCCGAACTCTCCCCGGACGGCCCACCTTGAGACGCCGAAGGAGGTACCTGACGATCACGCTTGGTTCCGAAAGCGAGAGGTACTGTGCCAGCGGAGTCAGGCGGTCGCGAAGGTGAGGGAGCGTTGTGGTGTCGGTTCCGGTGGTTCTGGACTGCGATCCAGGTCATGACGATGCGTTCGCCATCTGGCTGGCGGCGGGTGACCCGAACATCGACCTGCTGGGGATCACCACGGTGGGCGGCAACGGGCATCTGGAGCACACCACCCACAACGCGCGGGTCGTCTGCACGGTCGGGGGCATCCACGGCGTGCCGATCGCGGCGGGCGCGGACAGCCCGCTCGTGCGGCGGCTGACGGTCGCGGACGACATTCATGGCGCGAGCGCGCTGGACGGCCCGGTGCTTCCCGAGCCCGAGGTGGATCTCGACCCGCGTGGCGCGATCGAGCTGCTGCGCGAGCTCATCACCGGCTCGCCCGAGCCGGTGACGGTGCTCGCCACCGGTCCGTTGACCAACATCGCACTGCTGGTCCGCACGCACCCGGACGTTCTGCGCAACGTCCGGGAGGTCGTCTGGATGGGCGGCTCGACCGGCCGGGGGAACGTCACCCCGTACGCCGAGTTCAACTCGTGGGTGGACCCGGAGGCGTTGTCGGTCGTGCTCGGCGCGCAGGTCCCGTTCACCATGGTCGGGCTCAACATCACCCACCAGGCGCTGGTCACCGCCGAGGTGCTGGACCGCATCGCCGCGATCGGCAACCGGACCTCGGAGTTCGCCGCGCAGCTGCTGAAGTTCTTCTGCGCGAGCTACAACACCGCCGAAGGCATGCCGGCCGCGCCGTTGCACGACCCGGTCGCGGTCGCGATGGTGGCGGTGCCCGAGGTAGTCGCGTCGGTCCGGGCGCGCCTCGACGTGGAGCTGCGCGGCACCGAGACGGCGGGAGCGACGAGCGTCGACCTGCACGACAAGCTGGGCCGTGAGCAGAACGCCACGGTCGCGATCACCCTAGACGTCGCGCGTTTCTGGGACATGGTCGAGAACGCCATCCGGGCCATGCGGTGACCCAGGACGCGCCCGTGAGGGCGGGGAGCACGGTCGCGCTGATGACGGCTCTGCTCAGCGCGTGCATCGCGTTCCAGCTCAACGCGACGATGATGAGCCCGGTCCTGCCGACCATGGCGCGGGAGCTGGGGACCGACGAGGTCGCCGTCGGGCTGTCCCAGACGATGTTCTTCACCTCGGGCGCGATCTTCGGGGTGTTCCTGCCGAGGCTCAGCGACATCAGGGGCAGACGACTCGTGCTCGGCGGGCTGCTCGCGCTGGTCGCGGTGGGCTCCGTGCTGGGGGCGCTCGCGCCGAACATCGTGGTGCTCGACATCGCGCGGATCATCCAGGGCTGCTCGGGCCCGGTCGTGCCGATCTGTCTGCTGATGCTGCGCGCGAGTGTCACCGAGCCGAAGCGCTACGGGACGTTGATGGGCGTGATCACGGCGGTCAACGGCGGCGTCGCGGGCGTCGACGCGTACTTCGGCGGTCTGCTGGCCACGCACTTCGGTTTCCGGGGTGTCTTCTGGACCATGACGGTGATCGCGCTGATCGCCACCGCGGTGGTGTTCGCCTGGACGCCGGAGTCGCGCCCGTCGGAGGGCGTCGCGATGGACTGGTGGGGCGTCGTTCCGCTCGTGCTGTCCGTCGCCGCCATCCTCACCTCGGTCAACGAGGCGGGCAAGCTCGGTTCGGCGAACTGGCCGCTGGTCGCGGGGCTGCTGGTGCTCGGCGTCGGGTTCTTCGTGCTCTTCTACCGGGTCGAGAAGGGCAGGCCGCATCCGCTGGTCAGCCCGGAGCAGCTGCGCAAGCGCGAGACCTGGGCGCTGCTGCTGACCACGTTGCTGACCATGACCGGCATCTTCGCGACCATCAACGGCCTCGCCGTGACGTTCGCCCAGGACACCCACGCCGGTTTCGGACTGCGTCCCGACGTGTCGTCGCTGCTGCTGCTCACCCCGTTCGCGCTGGTGGGCTGGCTGGTCGGCCCGTTCGCGGGCCGTATGGCACCCGCGTTGGGCTACCGCAGGGTGCTGCGGCTCGGCATGGTCGGCAGCATCGTCTCGTTGGCGATCATGGCGACGTTCGGCCTGCACTCGCTGCCGATGCTGGTGGTCGCCTCGGTGCTGCTCGGCATCACCTATGCGGGCGTCGTGAACATCATGCTGAACGGTCTCGGCATCGTGCTCTCCCATCCGGAGAACCCGGGCTTCCTACCCGGGATGAACTCGGCGGCCTTCAACTTCGGCGCCGGCCTGAGCTTCGCCGTGCTCCCGGTGGTCCAGGTGTTCGGCAGCCCGAGCGGGTCGAGCTCCTCGGCCGGGTACACCGGGGGCCTGTTGCTCGGTCTGGTGATCACCGGCTGCGCGCTGGCCGTGTCGTACCTCATCCCGAGACCGGCGGCGGCCGAGACCTCAGGCGGACAGCTGTAGCTCGTCGGCCCTGGACGCGATTTCGTAGAGTTCGCACGGCCACTGGGCGACGCCGCATTCCTGGCAGTTGCCGTGGGCATCGGGGACGTGTTCCGTCTGGACGCGCTGACGCAGATCCGGCATCCGAGCCAGTAGGCGGGCCATGAGCATGGTGGCGTTCCTTCCGGTAGACGGTGGGCCCTGTGTCGGTACCCACCCGGTTCAACACTCGTCTGGGCATCGAGTGACGGGTGGGACGAGAAAAACTTCGGAGCGTCGACCAGTGGTCGCCTCTGAAAGGTGAACGGCGTCTCATTGTCACGCCACTAGGTGAAAGGTTGATGACGCATGGTAGTCGACGGTCACGGAGGGAAGCGATCACCTCGGGACGGTCACACACAAAAAGACGGAGGGCGCACACCGAGGTTCGGTGTGCGCCCTCCGCCGGTACGGCGATGCGGCCCCTACTGGGGCGGCGGGGGTGGCGGCTGCTCCTGTTGCTTCTGCTGCTCGCCCGATCCGTGCAGGTAGTTCTTCGCCTTCTCCGAAGCCGAGTCGATCTGGCTGTCGTGTCCGGCGAACTTCTGCTTGACCATGCCGGTGCCCTTGTCCACGGCCGAGTCGGCCTTGTCAGGGTTCTTCCCGGCCCACTCCTTGACCTTGTTGACCAAGTTGCCGAGTTCCATCAGTACCTCCAAGAGGTCGTTAGCTCGGGCTGGAACCAGGTTTCCCAGCAGCTGGACGGGTTACACCACTCGAACGTGTTCATCCCTAAGATGAGCGCGGTGCATGCGAGAGCTGGGTCACACCAATTTGGATACCAGATAGTAGGTCTTCAAAGTAGTTCAATGCGTTCCTGTCGATCGGCCGGTGAGCCGCCCCGGTGATCTCTCTGCACTCCCGCCCCGCGATCGGTGGGGCCCGCCTGATGGGCTTCGGTGTTCATCGGCCATCGAGCTTGTTGTATAGCGATGACCTGGGAAAACGATGGGGTAAGGACGGCGACTGGGTGCGTGCGCGCACCGGGATGAACAGCCGGACCATCGCCGCCGAGGACGAGTCGCTGTCCGACATGGCGATCGGCGCGGCCCGTGGCGCGGTCGAGGCGAGCGGGCTCGCTCCCGGCCAGATCGACCTCATCATCGTGGCGAGCTGCAGCACGGCACCGCCGAGGGGCTCCGCGGACGTCGTGGCCGCGGCCATCGGCGCCACCGGCGCGGCCGGTACCGACCTGAATGCGGCCTGCGCCGGATTCTGCTACTCACTCGCCGTCGCGGCGGACAGCGTGCGGATGGGATCAGCTCAGCACGTGCTCGTCGTCGGCGCCGAGCGGATGAGCACCTTCGTCGACCCGGACGACCTACCGACGGCGATCGTGTTCGGTGACGGCGCGGGCGCCGTGGTCGTCGGCCCCTCGGACGACCCGGGGATCGGGCCGGTCGTGTGGGGCAGCGACGGCGCACAGAAGGACCTCATCACGATCGAGACCAACCAGATCATGACGATGCAGGGCCAGGCGGTCTTCCGGTGGGCGACGTCGGAGATTCATCCGGTCGCGCTGGAGGCCTGCCGCAGGGCGGGGGTACCGGTCGAGGAACTGGCCGCGATCGTTCCGCACCAGGCCAACCTGCGGATCGTCGACCATCTGGCGCGCAAGATCGACGCGCCGAAGGCGGTGGTGGCCAGGGACGGCGCCGACACCGGAAACACGTCGGCGGCGTCGATCCCGCTGGCGCTGCACCGCCTGATCGACGAGGGGCAGCTGTTGTCCGGCGACCTCGCGCTGCTGGTCGGTTTCGGCGCCGGTCTGACCTACGCGGCACAGGTCGTGCGCCTGCCCTGACGCCTGGGACCTACCGTTACCTGAACGTCATAACAGCGAAACTCCTGGATAGCTCCCGGATTTGACGCTTGTCGAATGACGCAGGATGCCGTTGACATCAGGGCCGGTGGTAATGGCCCGGACAGTAATAGCGGGGCCGCGGCGAAGGAGACGCTCGAGGACTACACACTGCGGTTCGCGCCGCGCAGTTATCGGAAGTGGTCCCCGGGCGTCGTCGCCGTGTCCGCACTGGGCGGGATCGCCTATCTGGCGGACTTCGCGATCGGTGCCAATATCGGAATCTCCTACGGCACGACGAATGCACTGTGGGGAATTCTGGTGTTCGCCGTGGTCATCGCGGCAAGCGGATTCCCGCTCGCCTACTACGCGGCCAGATACAACCTCGACCTCGATCTGATCACCCGGGGCAGTGGTTTCGGCTACTACGGCTCGGTGGTCACCAACGTCATCTTCGCGACGTTCACCTTCATCTTCTTCGCGTTAGAGGGCTCGATCATGGCCCAGGGGCTCAACCTCGGGCTGGGCATCCCACTGTGGCTTGGCTACGCGCTGTCCACCCTGGTGATCTTCCCGCTGGTGGTCTACGGGATGTCGCTGCTGTCGAAGCTGCAGCTGTGGACGACACCGTTGTGGCTCGTCCTGATGGTCCTTCCGTTCGGGTATCTGCTGGTCAGCCACCCGGAGTCGGTCAGCACCTTCTTCGCGTACCAGGGTGAGAACGGCGCCGGTGCGCCCAGCCTCGGTTCGGTGATGCTGGCGGCCGGGGTGTGTCTGTCGCTGATCGCGCAGATCGCCGAGCAGATCGACTACCTGCGGTTCATGCCGCCGAAGACCCCGGAGAACGCGCGCCGCTGGTGGGCCGCGACGATCCTGGCCGGCCCCGGCTGGGTTCTGTTCGGTGCGATCAAGCAGGTCGTCGGTCTTTTCCTCGCGGTCTATCTCATCGCTCACGCCGCCGGCCCGGCGACCGTGGCGAACCAGCCGGTGCACCAGTTCCTGGAGATCTATCAGGACATCATGCCGCCGTGGGCCGCGATGACCCTCGCGGTGATTCTGGTGGTCATCAGCCAGGTCAAGATCAACGTGACGAATGCCTACTCCGGATCGCTCGCCTGGACGAACTCGTTCACCCGGGTCACCAAGACATATCCGGGCAGGCTGGTCTTCCTCGGCGTGAACCTGCTGATCGCGCTGGTCCTGATGGAAGCGAACATGTTCGACTTCCTCAACACGATCCTTGGTTTCTACGCGAACTGCGGAATGGCCTGGGTCGTCGTGGTGGCCTCGGACATCGTGTTCAACAAATACCTGCTGAAGCTCTCGCCGATCGAGCCGGAGTTCCGCCGGGGCATGATCTACGCGGTCAACCCGGTCGGGTTCGGTTCGATGATCATCGCGGCCGGGGTGTCGATCGTCGACTTCTTCGGCGGTCTCGGTGAGGCGCTACGCCCGTTCTCGCCGCTCGTGGCGATCGTCCTGGCCCTCCTGCTGCCGCCGGTACTGGCGATCGCCACCCGGGGTAGGTACTACCTGCGCCGGACCGACGACGGGGTCGCGCTGCCGATGTACGACGAGTACGGCAACCCGTCCGGCGAGGTGCTCGACTGCCACGTGTGCAACCAGCGGTTCGAACGACCGGACGTCGTCGCCTGCCTGGAGCACAGCGAACACATCTGCTCGCTGTGCCTGAGCACCGACAAGACCGGCGAGCACGTGCTCCCGGCCCAGACGTGAGCCGGGCGCCCTGTTAGAAGTACAGGGTGCGGATACCGGTACTCGTGCTGGCGGGGTTCCTCGGTTCTGGGAAGACGACCCTGCTCAACCATCTACTCAGGAACAGCCTGGACGTGCGCATCGGCGTGATCGTCAACGACTTCGGCAGCGTCGGTGTCGACGCCATGCTGGTGGGCGGTCAGGCCGGCGGCGTGGCCTCGCTGGGCAACGGCTGCCTGTGCTGTGAGGTGGGGGAGCAGGGCGTCGGCCCGCTGCTGGAGCAGCTGGCCGACCCCGCCTCCGGCATCGAGGTGATCGTCATCGAGGCCAGCGGGATCGCCGAGCCGGGCGCGCTGGTCCAGCTGGTGCTCGGGTGTGACGTGCCGGGGCTGACGTTCGGCGGTCTCGTCGAGGTCGTCGACGTGGCCGAGTTCGAGGAGACCAGGCGCAGGCACCCGTCGCTCGACCGCCACGTGGGGTTCGCCGACCTGCTCGTACTCAACAAGATCGACCGGGTGGACCCGGAGGTGCTCGCCCGGGTGCGCGAGCTGTGTCGCGCCGCCAACGCCGACGCGCCGATGGTCGCCACCAGCCATGCCGTCGTCGACCCCGGCCTGCTGTTCGACATCCACGTCGAACCGGGCCGCCAGCTCATGCTGGGCCAGGCCGTCGACCATGACGAGCACCTGCACACTCATTACGACGCGGTGACCTTTCGCACCGACCGTCCGCTCGATCCGAGGTGTTTCGCGGCGTTCTTCGACGACCGGCCCGCCGGCGCCTACCGCATCAAAGGGTTCGCCTACTTCGGCGTGACCGGCCACCGGCAGCGCTTCGTCGTGCACGCGGTGGGCCGCTACCTGCGGTTCGACCGCACATCGTGGCCGCGCGGCGAGCCGAGGGAGACCGCGCTGGAGATCATCGGATCGGACCTGGACCGCGCTCTGCTGGACAAGACACTGCGCGACTGCGAGCGGGACGAGCCTGCCGACGAGGACTCGATACTCCCGGTCATCCGCTACACGTTCTCGTAAAGTGCGAGAGTGACGCTTCCCGAGTTCCTGCGACTGCTGGGCACGTTCACCTGGTGGGGCATGGTGCTGGCGATCTCCGGGCTGGAGGCGCCGCTGAAGTTCCGAGCGCCGGGCATCACCGTCCCGCTCGGGCTGGGGATCGGCCGGCTGGTGTTCCGTGCGCTGAACATCGCCGAGCTGGTCTGGGCGCTGCTGATCACGGTGGCGCTGTTGGTGCCGCCGTCGGAGTTCCACACCGGGGCGACCTCGTCGCTGGTGCTCGTGCTGTGGTTGTTGCTGGTCGTCCAGCTGGGTTTCCTGCGGCCGAAGCTCGACCGGCGCGCACTGGCGCTGATCGCGGGAGAGACACCACCGGCGTCGCGTGGTCACCTGGTCTACATCGCGCTGGAAGGACTCAAGATCATCGTGCTGCCGGTGCTCGGGGTGCTGTTCTGGCTGGACCTGCCCGTCAGGTGAGGGTTGTTGTGCCGGTGCAGCGGCTCCATTACGGTCAGCGCGTGATCTCCCTCGTGGTACGCAGACATGTGGACTACATGCGCGTCACGAGTGCGGCCTGTCGATCCACCGACTGACCCAGGCCACCGCTCCGCACGATCCTTTCCCAGGGAGAATTCTGTGACCACGCCAGATCCGACCGCCGCATGGTCGTTCGAGACCAAACAGGTGCACGCGGGCGCCTCCGCCGACCCGACCACGGGTGCCAGGGCGACGCCGATCTACCAGACCACGTCGTACCAGTTCCGGGACAGCGAGCACGCCGCCGCGCTGTTCGGGCTCACCGAGGTGGGCAACATCTACACCCGGATCATGAACCCGACGCAGGACGTGCTGGAGCAGCGCGTCGCGGCGTTGGAGGGCGGCATCGGGGCGGTCGCGTTCGCCTCCGGCCAGGCCGCGCAGACCCTGGCCATTCTGAACATCGCCCACGCCGGTGACCACTTCGTCTCCAGCGCCTCGCTGTACGGCGGAACGTACAACCTGTTCCACTACACGCTGCCGAAGCTGGGCGTCGAGGTCACGTTCGTCGAGGACCCGGACAACCTGGAGGAATGGCGCGGCGCGATCCGGCCGAACACCAAGCTGTTCTACGCCGAGACGCTGGGCAACCCCCGGGCCAACGTGCTGGACGTGCGCGCGGTCGCCGACGTCGCGCACGACGCGGGCGTGCCGTTGCTGGTGGACAACACGATCCCCACGCCCTACCTGCTGCGGCCGATCGAGCACGGCGCCGACATCGTGATCCACTCGGCGACGAAGTTCCTCGGCGGTCACGGCACCACGATCGGCGGCGTCGTCGTCGACTCCGGCAGCTTCCCGTGGGGCGACCATGCCGAGAGGTTCCCCGGGCTCACCACCCCGGACCCCAGCTATCACGGGCTGAACTACTGGGAAGCGCTCGGGCCGCAGTCCTACCTGATCAAACTCAGGGTGCAGCTGCTGCGCGACCTCGGTCCGGCGATCGCCCCGCAGAACAGCTTCCTGCTGATCCAGGGCATCGAGACGCTGTCGCTGCGCATCGAGAGGCACGTGCAGAACGCCCAGGCGGTGGCCGAGTGGCTGGAGCAGCGCGACGAGGTGGAGCGCGTGCACTACGCCGGGCTGCCGTCCAGCCGCTGGCACGAGCTGGCCAAGAAGTACCTGCCGCGCGGCGCCGGCGCGGTTCTCGCGTTCGACATCCAGGGTGGTCTGGAGGCGGGCCGCAGGTTCGTCGACGCGCTGCAGCTGCACAGCCACCTGGCCAACATCGGTGACGTGCGCAGCCTGGTGATCCATCCGGCGAGCACGACGCACAGCCAGCTGTCCGGTGAGGAGCAGCTCGCCTCGGGAGTGAATCCCGGGCTGGTGCGTCTGTCCGTCGGGCTCGAAGGTATCGAGGACATCCTGGCCGATCTGGACGCCGGCTTCCGCGCCGCGAAGGGCGCCTGACGAAGAACCCGTGAGTGATTCGGGCTGCCAGGGCAGCCCAAATCACTCACGGGGGTTCTAGTCGACCGGCTCGAGGATCCGTCGGCTGCTCTCCCCGGTCATCGCCTCGGCGATGCGCAGGTGACGGGCCGCCTCCCCGTGCCGGCTCTGCCGCTCCAGCGTGCGTCCCAGCAGCAGGTGGGCGTAGTCGTCCACCGGGTCACGGTCCAGCACGATCCGCAGCTCCCGCTCGGCGCGGTGCAGCTGGGCGGAGTGGAAGTACGCCCGGGCCAGCAGCACGCGCACCGCCGTCTCGTCGGGCACGTCCTCGACGAGCTCGTCCAGAAGCGTCGATGCGGTGACGAAGTCCTTGGCGTCGAAGTACATCTGAGCCCGTTCGTAGCGCTCCATCAAGGTCTCGATCATTACGCCACCTCCTGCATCGGGTTGATCCGCGCACGCCTCAACGGGCCCGGGAGGGCGCCTATTCCCGCGTCGCTCAGCCCCGGCATTCGGGGGAAACTTTCCTTTAGTTGTGTGTTCACTGAGTAGCGTGATGCGCGTGAGTCGAACAGTGGTTCTCTGGAGGCGCTTAGTTGCGTGACTCAGCACTCACTTGCCCCATGTTCGGGCTGCGTTACAACGATGTTTAGCCTAACCTAAGTCGAGGTAGCGAGAGCTAGTTCCTCGGTGGTCTGGCTGCGTCCGAACATCCCGCGGGCCGTTCGCTGAGGCGCCCCGGCGGGCTTCTCAACCACGAGTTTGGAGGCACACCCATGTCCGAAAATCCGTTCGCAGACGAGGCAGGCACGTTCTACGCACTCGTGAACGGTGAGGGCCAGTACTCATTGTGGCCGACGTTCTCACCGGTGCCACAAGGTTGGACGATCACTCACGGGCCGGACGGCCGACAACCGTGCCTCGATCACATCGAGGCGGCGTGGACCGACATGCGGCCGGCCAGCCTGCGCGCCCGGATGGAGCGCGACCAGGCGGAGCGGTCGAATGTCTGAGCTGATGTCCGGAACGACCCGCACCGAACCGCACTACGCGGGAACCACCGTCAACCTCGGCGTCGACCCGGTCGCGGCCGGTGTCGGGCTGGCCAGGGGCGCGGAAGGGCCGTTCGTGCTCTACGAGCGCCACGGCGAGGTGTCGATCGGCATCGGCGCCGCCGCCGAGCTGATCATGACCGGCCGCGAGATCCGACTCACCACTCAGGACGGCGAGCGCCGGGTGCCGGTCGGCTCTGAGCCGCTACGGCAAATCGGTGACCTGCTCGCCGAGTGCGGCATCGCAGGCTGGCGCGCCTACGGCTACTTCGCGTTCGAGCTGAGCTACCTGCTGCACGGCATGCCGGACGCGGTCGGCGACGCAACGCTGGCGCACCTGATCGTGCCCGCCCGTGAGGTGCGGCTGAATGGTGACAGTGCCGAGCTGCGCGCACTGCACACCGATGACCTCGCCGCGCTGTGCATCGAGATCGAGGGGCTGCGCGAGGTGCCGGCCACGCCGGTGAGCGAGCTGCTCGCCGACGAGATGGTCGGCTATGACGCCTACCGGAACACCGTGTCCGCCGCGGTCGACGACATCCACGCGCAGCTGCTGCGCAAGGTCATCCTGTCCCGTGTCGTTCCGGTGCCCGGTGGCGCCGACCTCGCCGGCACCTACCAGGCGGGACGCCGGGGCAACACGCCCGCGCGGTCGTTCCTGCTGAACCTGGGTGACCTGGGCGCGGCGGGCTTCAGCCCGGAGACCGTCGTCGAGGTACGGGGTGACGGCACCGTGTCGACGCAGCCGCTCGCCGGCACCCGGGCGCTGTCCGGGGACACCGACACCGACACCGCGCTGCGCGAGGAGCTGCTCGCCGACCCGAAGGAGATCTACGAGCACGCCGTGTCGGTGCTGGGCGCGCAGGAGGAGCTGCGCGCGGTGTGCACCGACGGCTCGGTGCTGGTCGAGGACTTCATGTCGGTGAGTCGCCGAGGCAGCGTGCAGCACCTCGCCTCCCGGGTGACCGGCAGGCTCGCCGAGGACCGCACCGCCTGGCACGCGCTGGCCTGCCTGTTCCCGGCGGTGACCGCGTCCGGGGTGCCGAAGCTCGAGGCCTGCCAGGCGATCCACCGGTACGAGAGCGAACCGCGCCACCTGTACAGCGGCGCGGTCGTCGTCGCGGACGCCGACGGGTCGCTGGACGCCGCGCTGGTGCTGCGGACCGTCTTCCAGCGCGCCGGCCGTACCTGGTTGCGCGCCGGCGCGGGTGTCGTCGGCCAGTCCAACCCGGAGCGGGAGTTCGAGGAGACCAGGGAGAAGCTGCGCAGCATCAGCCGCTTCCTGGTGCCGGCGACCGAGCACGTGGCCGACGATCGGAGGGTGGTCGTACCGTGACGGCCTCGAAGGTACCGGTCAGTGGACTGCCCGGGGACGTACGAGATGTGACGGCGACGCTGGCCGACCTGGTGGAAGAGGCTCCCTCCGTCGTCGAGGCCAGCGAGAACCTGTTCGAGCTCGGGCTGGACTCGATCAGCCTGATGCAGCTGGTCGCCAGGTGGCGTCGCGCCGGGGTCGAGGTCGACTTCGCCGAGCTGGCCGAGCGGCCGACGGTCGCGGACTGGACCCAGCTGATCGCGGCGCGCCGGGCGGCCGCCGAGTCGAGAGCACGCAGCCAGGCCAGGGCGGTCGGCGAGCACGCCGTCCCCGCCGGGTTCGGTGAGGTCGTGGGCGGCGTCGAGAGCGACAGCGAGGAGTTCGACCTCGCGCCGCTGCAGCACGCCTACTGGATCGGTCGCGGCGACGACCAGCGTCTCGGCGGTGTCGCGGCCCACCTGTACAGCGAGTTCGACGGCAGCGACGTCGACCCGGGACGGCTCGCGGCGGCGTTGGACCGGCTGGTGGAGCGGCACGAGATGCTGCGGGTGCGGATCACCGACACCGGTCGTCAGACGATCACCGGGGACAGCGGCTGGCGCGGCCTGACGGTGCGTGACCTGCGGGACAGCCTGCCGACCGAGGTCGACCGGGTGCTCGCCGAGGTTCGCGACGAGTACTCCCACCAGCTGCTGGACATCGAGGCGGGCGAGGTGCTGAGCACCGCGCTGACCCTGCTGCCCGGCGGCCGCACCAGGTTCCACCTGGACGTCGACATGGTCGCGGCCGACGCGGTCAGCTACCGGGTCCTGCTCGCCGACCTGGCGACGCTCTATCTGGCACCGGACGGCGAGTTACCGCCGATCCGCAGCGGCTACCGCGACTACCTGGACGCGGTGGCGGCCGAGCACCGCGAGGACGTCCAGCGTGCCACCGGCTACTGGCAGTCGCGGCTGGCTTCGCTCCCCGGTGCACCCGAGCTGCCGATGGCGCCGGACCACCCGGTGGCCGGTCGGCCGGAGGTCACCCGTGAGTACGTGCTGCTGGGTCCGGAGGAGCGTGAGGCGCTGGCCGGCGCGGCCCGCCGGCACGGCGTCACGCTGGCCGCGGCGATCGCCACGGCGTTCGCGGAGGTGCTCGGTGCGTGGAGCAGCGAGTCGAAGTTCCTGCTCAACGTGCCGATGTTCGACCGCGAGCAGGTCCATCCAGACGTGGACCTGCTGGTCGGGGACTTCACCAGCTCGGTACTGCTCGCCGTCGACCTGACCGAGCCACGGACGTTCGCCGACCGGGTGCGCGAGATCCAGGCGCAGCTGCACACCGATGCCGCGAACGCCGATCATTGCGGTGTCGAGGTGCTGCGTGAGCTGAGCAGACGCGACGGCGAGCAGGTGCTCGCCCCGGTGGTGTTCACCAGCGCGCTCAACCTGGGGGAGCTGTTCTCCGCCGAGGTGGCCGCCGCGTTCGGCGACGCGGTGTGGATCATTTCGCAGGGTCCGCAGGTGCTGCTCGACGCGCAGGTCACCGAGGTGTCCGGCGGTCTGCTGGTGAACTGGGACGTCCGCGTGCGCGAGTTCTCCGACGGCGTCGTGCCCGCCATGTTCCAGGCATTCGTGGCGCTGCTGCGCAGGCTCGCGGTGGAGCAGCAGGCCTGGGTGACACCGCTGCGTGACCTGTCCGATCCGGCTCTGCTCCCGCCGCGCCGGGCGCCGCGTCCCCGGGCCGAACCGGTTCCCGCCGAACAGGTCGCTCCGAGGGACGACCTGGAACATGCGATCGCGCTGCTGTGGACCGAGTCGTTGGGTCTGCCGGAGACCGAGCTGCCCGGGGTCACCGACGACTTCTTCGCCGCCGGTGGTGACTCGCTGAGTGCCACCGTCCTGGTCAGGGGGCTGCGCGAGGTGCTGGCGACCCAGGTCGCCACGGTGCGGATGCTGTTCGCGGCGCCCACGATCGACGCGTTGGCCGCCCGGCTGCGCGCGGCCGAACCGTTGCCGGGACGGCTCGACGAGGCGGCCGCGATGTTCGCCGCGATCGCCACGATGAGCGACGACGAGGTGGCCTGCGCGCTGGAAGCACGGTTGACCGGATGAAGCTGGACGGAACGAACCCGTGGCCCGACGACCTGGTGCGGAAGTACCGGGAGGCGGGCTACTGGCGGGACGAGACCCTGGACGGGCTGCTCCATGACTGGGCGGCGCGCTCCGGCTCCGAGATCGCGGTGGTCGACGGCAGGCCGGACGGCCCCCGGCTGAGCTACGCGGAGCTGGACCAGCGGGTCGACCGGGTGGCCAGGGGATTGCGGGCACTCGGGATCGCACCGGCTGACCGGGTGGTCGTGCACCTGCCGAACACGGTCGAGTTCGTCGTGGTGTTCTTCGCGCTGATGCGCTGCGGGGCGGTGCCGGTACTGGCGCTGCCCGCGCACCGGCACGTCGAGATCGAGCACTTCGTCGGGCTCGCCGACGCGGTCGGCTACGTCATCCCGGAGCGCCACGACGGTTTCGACTACCGCGAGCTGGCCACCGGCATCGCCGAGGGCGCTCCGTCGCTGCGGCACGTGATCGTGGCCTCCGGTGACCCCGGTCCGTTCGTCGGCCTCGACGACCTGCCGTCCGGTACGCCTGAGCCGCTACCGGAGTCGGACCCGGCCGAGGTGGCGGTGCTACTGATCTCCGGCGGCACCACCGGCAAGCCGAAGCTGATCCCGCGTACGCACCGCGACTATGCCTACAACGCGCGGGCCAGCGCCGAGATCTGTGGGCTGACGGCGCGGGACGTGTACCTGGCGTGCCTGCCGATCGCGCACAACTTCCCGCTCGCCTGCCCCGGCATGCTCGGCGCGTTCGGGGTGGGCGCCCGGGTCGTACTGGCGCCGGCACCCAGCCCCGACGTGGGTTTCGCACTGGTCGAACGGGAGCGTGTCACGGTCACCGCGCTGGTACCGCCGATGGCCAGGATGTGGGTCGAGGTGGCCGAATGGGACACCCACGACCGCTCGAGCCTCCGGCTGCTGCAGGTCGGCGGCGCGAAACTGGACGCTGCGCTCGCCCGTCGCATCACGCCGGCGCTGGGGTGTGGCGTGCAGCAGGTCTTCGGCATGGCCGAGGGGCTGCTCAACTACACGCGCCTGGACGACTCGTCCGAGCTGATCGAGTCGACCCAGGGGCGCCCGTTGTGTCCCGACGACGAGGTGCTCGTCGTCGACCGGTCCGGTTCGCCGGTCGAGCCGGGTTCCTCGGGTGAACTGTGGACTCGTGGGCCGTACACGTTGCGCGGCTACTACCGGGCGTCGTCGTACAACGCGCACGCCTTCACCGCTGACGGCTTCTACTGCTCGGGTGACCTGGTGCGTCAGCTGCCGTCCGGGCACCTGGTGGTGACCGGGCGGGTCAAGGACGTGATCAACCGGGGCGGGGAGAACGTCTCGGCCGCGACGCTCGAGGAGCATCTGCTGGAGCATCCCTCCCTTGCTCAGGTCGCCGTGTTCGGGGTGCCTGACGAGGCGGTCGGGGAGTTGGTGTGTGCCGTGGTGACGCTGTCGCCCGAGGCTGCTCGGGCTCCCAAGCTTCGGGAGATTCGGGCGTGGCTCGCGGGGCGGGGGTTGGCTCGGTTCTTCAATCCTGATCGGTTGGTGGTTCGGGAGTCTCTGCCTTTGACTGCCGTGGGGAAGATCGATAAGCGGCAGTTGGCTGGGTCTTTATAGGGGTCTGTTGCTGTCGCCGCGGGCCTCGGGGGTTGTCCCCGCTGGCCATCCAGTGTCTTGGCGTGGCGGGCCGGCCTCAACCCCCGGCTTCGCCGGCCTCGCGCGGGTTCCTGGTTGCACGCCGTTCGGGGGCGAGGTTTCAGGGTTGACCCCGGCCCGCCACGCCAAGTGCTGGCCAGGATCGCGGGGATGGGGGTGGTGTGCGTGCACGCCGTAGGCGGTTGCGCGGCTTTAGCTGTCTGGCCTGGATATATCACCCTTTTGGCCTAGTCTGCGCGGGCGGTTTTTGTCGGGGGTCGCCCGTAGCGTGCTTGATATGGCAGCGGCGGGTGTGGTTCCGGAGGGGTTGGCGTCGATGGCGCCAGGCCCGGAACTCGCCGCTGCCCTGGCTGGGATTGATCGGTCCTCGGTGTCGAACGGTGACCTGGTCGAGGTGTTGAAGGCCCGGTATCGGTTGCAGGCGCATGTGGCTGCCCAGTTGGCGGCGGATATCGCGGCGTTGGGTGGGCGTGATCCTGAAGCTGATCCTTGTGAGGTCGCGTTGGTGGCTGAGCCTGGTCGGTATGTGGCTGATGAGTTGCGGGTGGCGTTGTCGTGGACTCGGCGTAAGTCGGATGCGGAGCTGGATTTCTCCTGGCTACTGCTGTCCCGCCTACCGCTGGTGTTCGACGCCCTCGATTCGGGGTGGATCGACCTGCCCAAAGCCCGCATCTTCGCCACCTACCTTGCCGACCTCCCCGAGGCCCAGCGCGTCGAAATCTGTCAGGCGGTGCTGCCCAAGACCCCGCCGTGGACGACCGGGAAGCTGGCCGCGTATCTGCGCAAGTTGGTCATCGGCTCCGACCCCGAGCGTGCCCAGGACTTGTATGAGAAGGCGTTCGAGCGCCGGACCGTGGTCGGGTATTTGAATGAGGACGGCACCGCGACTCTCTCCGCCTCGGGTATCGCGCCGGAGGACATGGCCGCCGCGTGTACTCGGGTCAATGCTCTGGCCGGGGCGATCAAGAGGGCTGGGTGTCCGGCGCGGGTGGATCAGATTCGCGCGGATGTGTTCTGCGGGCTGCTGGATGGCACCCTGCACGGTCTAGATCGCGCCGGGATCGTCGCCTTCTTCCTGGGCCATGCACCAGCGGGCAAGCCCCAAGGCGTCGAAATCCGCGCGGAACTCGCCACCCTGCTCGACCTCAGCGAACGCCCCGGCGAACTACCCGGCTGGGGACCCATCCTCGCCGCCAACACCCGCCGCACCGTCCTGCAGCAACGAGGCGGGCCCTGGACGTTCGCCGTCTGCGACGAGCACGGCTACCTCCTGGTTCCCGGTGTGCTGCGCTCCCGCCCGACCCACGCCACCCGCGAGCGTGCCGGTGGCGCGGTCGAGCTGCAGCTGACCGCCTCACTGCTCGCCCAACTGATGCAGAACCCGCCACCAGGCTGGGAACGGGTGCTTACCGACATTGCAAACCAGTGCGCCGCCTGGCCACAGGCCCGGACCATGATCAACTCTCGGCCGGGGCGTCGTTTCCCCACCGCCGCACTCCGGCTCTACAGCCAGATCCGCGACCGCTACTGCCTCGGCCCGGGCTGCCGACGCCCAGCACAGGAATCGCAGTTCGACCACACCATCGACTTCCACCACGGCGGCCCCACCACCGACACCAACGGCGGCCAACTCTGCGCCCACGACCACGACCTCAAAACCCGGGGCCGATGGCGACTCCAACAACCCACACCAGGCCAGTTCCGCTGGACCAGCCCATTCGGCCAGACCCACCACACCCGAGGCGACCCGATCATCACCCCACCACCCTCCACACCAGGTGATGACCTGCCGCCCTTCTGACCACACGGGAAGGGCTGTGGCCAGCTCAGCGGATCAACAGCGGCACCAGACCGGCGATCGCGTACGGGATGCTCAACACCGAGGCGCACGCGAGCGCGAGTGAGACGTTGAAGTCCTCCACCACCACGACCCTGTCGCGCAGCGCGGGGGAGGCGAGCATCGGGTACTGGTTCAGGGTCTCGGCCTCGGACAGACCCGTGCGGGTGAGCACCAATATTACGTCCGCGGTGGAGTCGTTGACCAGCTCCGCCGACAGCGCCGCGTAGTAGCGGGACTGGTCGAGGCGCAGGACGAACGGCGACGGCACCATGCCGAGCGCGACGGCCAGCTGGGTTCGGACGTCCCGGGTCGTATAGGCGTCGATTTCGCCCGCGCCGCACAGCAGGATCGAGATGGTTCTGCCGTGCAGCGACGGGTTCGCGGACTTCGTGCGCTCCAGCAGCTGCTCGGTATCGGTGACCAGCTTGTCGCCGTCAGCGGCCCGGCCCACCGCCGTCGAGATGAGGCGGGTCGAGTCCTGCCAGGAGACCGTGTTCGGCGCGGTGTTCGGTGGGAGGCCGATCGTGGGGGCTATCGCGCTGAGCGTGCGGTATTCGGTCGGGTCGCCGCTCGACTGGACGTCGAGGATCAGGTCGGGGCGCAGCGCGGCGATCTTCTCGAAGCTCAGCGGCGCGGTCACCAGAGCGGGGTTCACGGCGCCGAGCTTCGGCTCCGCCCACACCCCGACACCCCGGCGCATGGTCGGTACGAACTGGTAGACCGACGTGGGCACGATGCCCAGGGCGAGTAGTGCGTCGTGGTCGGTCCGGCCGACCGACGCGATGGTCCTCGGCTCGGTGGGGATCGTGACCTGGCCGAACTTGTCCGTGACGGTCCTGCCCGGGCGCTGCTCGGCGACGGTGCTGCCACACCCCGCCACCAGCAGGCCCAGGCCGCCGAGACCGAGGAAGCCGCGTCGGCTCAGGCCGCTCATCGGCTGTGCTGCCATGCGGCCCACAAGCCGGCGTAGCGGCCGCCCTCGGCAAGGAGCTCGTCGTGGGTGCCCTGCTCGACGATGCGGCCACCGTCCATCACCACCACCTGGTCCGCCGTGGCCGCCTGGGTGAGCCGATGCGCCACCATCAGACCGGTGCGCCCCTCCAGCGCGTTGAGCGCGGCACCGTCGAGCACCTTCGCGCCCGCGCTCCCCGCCTCCGCCGTGGCCTCGTCCAGCACCGCCACCGGCGGGTCCGCCAGTACCAGTCTGGCCAGCGCCAGCTGCTGGGACTGCACGACGGTCAGGCTGTGACCTCCGGAGCCGACGATCGTGTCCAGTCCGTCGGGCAGCGCCAGCGCCCAGTCGGCGGCCCCGACCGTGCGCAGCGCGGCGAGCAGCTCGTCGTCGGTCGCACCGGGGCGGGCCAGGCGCAGGTCGTCGGCGAGTCTGCCGGCGAACACATGAACCTCCTGGGTGACCAGCGCGACCCCGCGACGCGCGTCGGCCGAGACCGGCTCGACCCCGCCGATCTGGACCGTGCCGCTGCTCGGCTGATGAATGCCGGACACCAGCTTGGCCAGCGTGCTCTTCCCGGCGCCGGTGGCACCCACCAGCGCGATGCGGTTGCCGGACGTCACGTCCAGATCGATGTCGTGCAGCACCTCGGGGCCGTCCAGGTAGGCGTGGCTCACCTCGCTGAGCTTCACCGAGCCGTCGACCGGCTGCGCGCCGCCGAGTGACTCGGTCCGGGGCGCGGTGTCCAGCACCCCGACGAGGCGAGCGAGCGCGGCACCGGAGGACTGCACCGTGTCCAGCGAGAACAGCGCCTGGTTGACCGGGCCGAACAGGTTGATGAAGTACAACGCGGCGGCACTCGCCGCACCGACCGTCGCGGTACCGGACCGGACCAGGAAGAAGCCGACGACCAGTACCGAGGCGGTGCCGACGAACTCGGCGAGGTTGAGCCTGCCGAAGAAGCTGGTCTGGGTGCGGATGACCCGCACGGCCGTCTCGACGACCGCTTCGGAACGGTGCGCGACCAGCGCGGTGTGTTCCTCGCCGAGCCGGAACGCACGGACCGTGGCCGCTCCGCCCACGGTGTCGAGCAGCTGTTGCTGCTGCGCGCCGGCCGCCTCTCGCTGCGCCCGGTACATCGGCGCCGAACGACGCAGGTACCAGCGCGCGGTCAGCACCTGCACCGGAACGGCGACCAGCCCGGCCAGCATGAACCGCCAGTCCAACGCGGCCAGCCCGACCAGGGTGAGCGCGATCAGCAGGCCGGAGCGGGCGAACTGCGGAACCGCCTGGCGGACCGCCTCGCTGACCACCGCGACGTCCGCGCTGACCCGGGACGTGAGGTCGCCCGAGCCGGCGCGCTCGATCCGCTCCAGCGGCAGGTCGAGGACCTGCGCGACGAACCGTTCCCGCAGCGACGCGAGCATGCCCTCGCCGACCCGGTTCACCAGCGCGATGCCGAGCACGGTGAGCAGTCCCTGGCCGAGCGCGACCCCGGCCAGCGCCAGCACCGGGCCGTGCACCGAGGACGCCGGCTGACGTTGCGCGACGAGATCCACGATCCGCCCCAGCAGCGGTGCGGTCAGCAGGCTCACCGCCGCCGCACCCACCAGCGCGACGAGCGCCGAATAGCCCCACAGCCGCCGAGGCCGCAGCAGCACCGACAGCTCGGCCCTGACCCGCCCGGCGGTGGCGACCGGCAGCAGTTGTCGTTCGCTCATGCCAGCACCAACGTCCGGTAGTCGTCATGGCTGTTCAGCAGCTCGGCATGGCTGCCGTCGGCGGTGACCGAGCCGCCGTCCAGCGCGACCACCCGGTCGCACGCGGCGAGCAGCGCGGGGCTGGTGGTGGCCACCAGCGTGGTGCGACCGGCGCGCACCTCGCGCAGCGCGCCCGCGATCCGCGCCTCGGTGACGGTGTCCAGCGCGGTCGTCGGGTCGTGCAGCACCAGTACCGGCGCGTCGACCGCGAGGGCTCTGGCCAGCGCCACCCGCTGACGCTGGCCACCGGACAGCGACCGGCCCTGTTCGCTGATCA
The DNA here is from genome assembly GCF_000429025.1 of Actinospineispora spinosispora DSM 44797. GTDB lineage: Bacteria > Actinomycetota > Actinomycetes > Mycobacteriales > Pseudonocardiaceae > Pseudonocardia > Pseudonocardia spinosispora. The sequence continues at coordinate 662,489 of NZ_AUBB01000006.1, read as the reverse complement.
GCGAGTGGACGCCGTCGGCGAGCGTGCCGGCGACCTCGTCGGCCTGCGCCGCGGCCATCGCGGCGCCCGGATCGCGGCCGTGCGCCGCCGACGTGACGTTCTCCCACAGCGTGCCGGCGAACAGCTCCGCATCGTGTGCCGCGACGAGGATCGCGCCGCGCAGCGCGGCCGGGTCCAGCTCGGTGATCGCGCGGCCGTCCAGCTCGATGCTGCCGGACCCGAGGTCGGACTCCCGGTTCAGGCAGCGCAACAGGGTGGTGATCACCGCCGGGTCGGGGCTGACGATGCCGAGCAGCTGGCCCGCCGGGACATCGAGGTCGAGCCCGTCGAGGCCGCGGATGCGCAGCGCGCCGGAGACCGGTTCGGACGGCCTGCCGGCGCCACCGTCGGCGGCGTGCGGCGCGATGAGTACCGAGGCGATGCGCTCGGCGGACGCCCTGGCCTGTGCCAACGAGCTGACCACGCGACCGAAGATGTTCATCGGGGCGAGCAGGAACTGGGCCAGGCCGACGGCCGAGACCAGCTCACCGACACTGATCGAACCCTCCGCCGCGAGGCGGCCACCGACCAGCGCGATGAGCGCGAGGAACAGACCGTTCGCGGCCAGCATCGCGCCCTGGTACCAACCCTGGGCACGTCCGGCGCGCAGTGTCGCGGTGAGCGCGTCCTGGCTGGTCAGGGTGTAGCGCTGGACCGCCGCCGCTTCGGCGCCGATGCCCTTGAGTACACGGACGCCGTTCACCAGGTCGGCCGCGACGCCGGCCGCCTGCGCCGCGCGTTCCTGTTCCGGCCCGCTGCGCCGCTGCAACGGCTTGCCGAGCAGCCGCAGCAGGTACAGCAGCGGGGGAGTGCCGAGCAGGATGAGCAGACCCAGCGGCAGTGAGATCCGCAACAATGCGATCCCGGCCACGATGAGTGCGGCCAGCGCGGCCAGTCCGAACGGCAGTGCGAGGTGCAGGTTCGCCACCCGCTTGGCGTCCCCTACCGCGATGTTGACCAGCGCCCCCGGCAGGTGCCCCAGCTCCGCGCCACCCCGGGGATCGAGCACGCGCCCGGTGATCCGCAGTCGCAGCCGCTGGTCGGCGCGGGCCTCGGCCAACCAGGTCCGGCGTGCACCGAACCGGTAGCACACCGACAGCATCAGGAAGTCCAGCCCGAGGACCGCGAGCCAGGTCAGCAGTGCCGTTCCGGCGCCGCCACGCACCGCTTTGTCGATCACCACACCGACGAGGACCGGCACGAGTGCCTCGCCCGCCTGGTGCAGCATGAGCAGCACGGATGCCGCTGCGAGGTCCCGGCGATCGGCGGCGACCGAGTCGCGGAGTATGGACCGTCCGATGGTCGGCTCGGTCACGTCAGCACGCTCATATCGGTAGCGTGGCAAGGTTAGGCTGTGTTTTCAAACGGACTCCCGGTGAGCTACGAGGTGGCGGGCGACGGCGATCTCGTCGTCATGGTGATGGGAACCGGAAGCCCCGGTCGCGTCTGGAAGCTGCACCAGGTGCCCGCGCTGGTCGCGGCCGGATTCAGGGTGGTGACTTTCGACAGCAGGGGCATCGGGGCATCGCCGCCTGCCGGCTCCGGCCTGACCATCGACGATCTGGTCGGGGACGTCGCGTCGCTGATCGAACATCTCGGCGGCGGCCCCGCGCACGTCGTCGGCACGTCGCTGGGTGCCCGAGTGGTCCAGGAGCTGGCGCTCGCCAGGCCCGAGCTGGTCGGCAAGGTCGTGGCGATGGCCGCGCACGCGCGTCTCGATCCGGTGCAGTCGATGTTCACCTCGGGCCAGCAGGCGCTGTTCGACCAGGGCGTCACATTGCCTCCGGCCTACCACTCGGCGGTCACCGCTGTGCTGAACCTCTCCCCGGCGACGCTGCGTGACGAGAAGGCGGCGCGGGACTGGCTGGACGTGCTGGAGTTCTCCGCCGGCCCGATGTCCGCGGGGGAACGGGCCCAGCTCGCGGTGTCCACCCAGCTGCGCGACCGGCGCGACGCGTACCGGGACATCCGGGCTCCCTTGCTGGTCGTGGGCTTCGCGGACGACGTGATGATCCCGTGTGCGCTGTCCCGGGAGGTGGCCGACGTAGTGCCGGGAGCACGCTATAGCGAGATTCCCGATACCGGCCATTTCGGCTACCTGGAGCGACCGGGCGAGGTCAACCGGCTTCTCGTAGAGTTCCTAGGTAGTTGAGCCTACTACTTGTTATGTAAGCCTTGCCTAATTATGGTCGGATGGCGTGCCGTGGCGGCGGCGCGACATAGCGATCAGAAGGGCGAGCATGACAACAGAGGACTCTCACGACCTGGTCAAGGTGTTCTCCAGGAACCCGGCGTTCAGGGCCGCCGAGTGGGAGGAGCTGACCACCGAGGAGAACCCGTTCCGGCGCCCGGTGCGTCCGGACGACCTGGAATGGCTGGACTACAGCAAGCCGATGCCGGTGGAGCGGGTGCTGATGCTCAGCGGTCTGCTCGGCAACCGCATGCTGCGCAACATCTACGACACCGACCTGCTGTACGTGGCGCCGACCGCGAACGCGGCCGCCGCGCAGGACCACAGGGACTTCTACTCCGACCGCAACCGCACGCTCGGTGCGCAGGCCAAGCCGATCCTGGAACGGCACCTGTTCACCTTCCTCGAGGGCGAGCGCGAGACCCTGCCGAGCACGAGCTTCGCGGGTCTGAGCCGGTACCTGCACGACTACCGCGACCAGCGCGCCGCGGCGCCGGGTGAGGCGTTCGACGCCGCGCTGGCCACGAAGGGGCGCCGGGAGTCGGCGACCTTCCTGCTGCTGCAGCTCTCCGCGTTCCTGCCCGCGTCCAACGCGGCGATCGCACGCAACGCGATCGGCGAGTACGACGTCGCGCACCCCGGCCTGCGCGGGCTGCTCCTGCAGGAATACGGCGCCTGGGTCGCGGACGCGGAGAAGTACCGCGCGCTGCTCGCCGACGCCGAGCTGAAGCCGACCATCGGCGCGTACTGGCAGCTGTACCTCAACTCCTCGCTCGCCCGCGGCAACTACGTGCACTACACGGCGAGCAACCACGAGAAGCTCTACGAGTTCCTCGGCGCGCTGCTGCACAAGAAGATCGACGAGGAGGTCAGTCGGGCCCGGTTCGCCCAGGTCTTCGCCGAGGGCCTCGGTTCGACCGGTGGTTTCTTCAGCCGGCCGGCCACGCTCGACGGCGCGGGCCTCGAGGAGTACCTGACCGCGCTCGTCGCGCCGCTGGTGGAGACCTTCGGTGACGAGGTCGTCGCGGGCGTGCACCGCGGTTTCGCGGACGCGGCGTGGCTCGGGGACCTGTGGCACTCCGACCTCGCCGCGCAGGTCAACTGGGCCGACCGGATCGAGGAGTACAAGGAGAAGGCCGAGAAGATCGACCAGCACCTCACGAACGAGAACATCGAGTTCGACCTGGACACGTTCGTCGAGACCTCGGCGGAGACCTCCACGACACACGTGCACGACGACCACCGGCTGGTCATGATCGAGGTCGGTCAGATGCACTTCTGGAACAACGTCACCCACAAGATCGAGTTGAACCAGGGCGACAAGGTGCTGATCCCGACGTCCCGGCTGCACGGCTCGACGGTCCTGTCCGGCTCGTGCACATACCACCAGCCGATCATTCCCGACGAGATGTTCCGTCAGTTCTGACCGAGGCGAATCCTGGAGTGGAAGTGACTACCGAAAGCTGCCCGGTCGGAGACGACACCCGGATCAAGGACTGGACGATCGGCGACGTGCCGCCCTGGGGCGCGGCCTGTCTCGACGACCTGGTCGACTCGCTGCTGTCGACGGATTCACCGTTCCCCTGCACGTTCGCGGTGGCCGGCGCGAAGAAACGCACACTGCGGTTCGGGTTCGTCGACGACCTGGATGACACGAACACGTGGTCGTCGCTGACCACGATCATCGGGAACTACCTCGACACCTACCAGACGATCTCCAAGGACACCTCGCTGATCGTGTTCTTCCGGCCGCAACCGAAGGTCCGGACGATCGAGGAGTACCACGGCAAGTTCTGGTCGGTCATGCAATACCTGCACGAGAACGACCCGGAGCACTGGCCGGACGACGTGCCGAAGGACCCCGATCATCCGATGTGGGAGTTCAGCTACGGCGGCACGTCGATCTTCGTCGTGTGCAACACTCCCGCGCACACGAGGCGGCGCAGCCGCTACTCGCCGGGATTCGTGATCACCTTCCAGCCCCGCTGGGTGTTCGACGGGCTGGAACCGGAGTCACCGCGCGGCGCGGCGGCACGGCGGGTCATCCGCAAGCGTCTCCGGGCGTTCGACGGGACCGCGCCGTCCACGGCGCTGGGCAACTACGGCGATCCGACGAACCGGGAATGGCGGCAGTACTTCCTGCCGGACAAGAACTCCGACGCGGAGCTGGGCTGTCCGTTCCATGCGGGGGCGCCGCTGTCGGAGGCGGTGCCGGTGCCGCGCACCGGGCCGGGGAGCCTCGCCGAACGTCGGCGGCTGTTGCACCGGTTCATGCTGGCGGAGGCCGGACTGGTGCCCACCGGCTGAGTCGCCCACCCGCCCGCCAGGGCTGTGCCATCCCTGGCGGGTGGTCGGGGGGCGGTGCTGTCGACACACCGGGGGATGGCGGCCGACAACACCGCAGTCAACGGTACTGGTGTCAGCCGGTCGCGGACATGACTCTTTGGTGTGGCTGAGCCACCATGTTCCGCTGCGCGAGACCGGTCGTCACGACCGCGAGCAGCGTGAACACCAGGTCACCGCTGCCGCGCAGCTGCAGGTGCGGGTCGATGAGCGTCAACACCAGCAGGAAGCGCCACACGATGTCCAGACAGGACGCCGTCGCGCCGAACGGGCCGGGATGGGCCAGCGCGGGCCGGACCGCGCGCAGGACGCGCATCGACAGCCAGATGAACGCGGCCAGCAGCGGAATCCCGCCGATCCACAGGAAGTACAGCACGCCGGACTCGAGGTAGACGACGTTGCGCCAGGTCTCCGGCGGGATCAGCGCCTCGTTCGGGCTGACCCCGATGAGCGTGGTGATCCAGTTGAAGTGCGGCAGGTACAGGTGGCTGAGGTTGTCGATGCGGCCGAGCTCGGGCTCCGGGATCCAGGAGCCGTCGATCCCCCCGATGCCGCTGAGCCGTCCGACGAACGCGGGCGCCCCGATCACCAGCGCCACACCCGCGAGTGGCGCGAACCGGGTGGCCTGGCGGCGCAGGTTCGGGAACCGCCAGGCCAGCAGCGAGAAACCGACCGCGGCCGCGATCCAGGTGGAGAACTGGCCGGCGGCGAACACCCCGGTGCCCAGCGTCAATGCGAGGAACAGCCGCTCCCGCCTGCCGAGCAGGCCGCGCGCGACACAGCACATCACCAGGATGAGGCTGATGATGATCACGTCACCCGCCGCGATGGGTGAGCCGAGGGTCGCGCTGCCGCGTTCACCGAGCTCGGAGGCGGTGTCCGGGGTGCCTTCGGCGCCGCTGCCCCAGAAGATCTGCAGGAACGCGATCACCGGTGGGAACTGCAGGGTCTGCAGCACCGCGATCATCGCCACGACGGCGCCCGGCCACACGATGAACCGGATGATCCGCAGGATCTGCTGCTCGGTCTGCACCGTGTAGCGGACCATGAAGTAGAACGCGACCAGCTTGGTGAACGGCAGCACGCCCGCGTACTCCGCGCCGTCCGGGATCAGCCCGCGCAGGGTCAGCGAGGCGAGCGGCCAGATCGTCGCCATCAGCAGGAACACCGCGAGCGGGATGTCGATCAGCGGGAATATCCGTGGTCGGATCAGGTCGCCGCGCAGGTAGCGCAGGAACACCCCGATGGTCGCGCCCGCCATCACCACCGCGAGGACCGCCTCGTTCGGGCGGACCAGCGGGATCAGCGCGTCCCGGTCGATGCCGGCCAGGATCGGGAGGGTGACCAGGTAGGCGTAGGTGCCGAAGATCGGGTAGAGCCCCGCGATGCTGCCCAGCAGGATCACGAGCAGGAAACCGACCACGCCGTAGCCGGCTTTCGGCGCGATCGCGGCGCTGGCGACCGCGGCGGCCACGGTGCCGAGCACGGCGACCGCGAGGAGAGCCTTCGAGCCCTTGTCCATGGCATCGGACCCGGAGCCGGCGGCTTGTCCCGACGACGAGCCGGGACGGGTCAGCGTCTGGGTCATGGGTGCCGCCACGGACGTGGTTCGGTAGGGCTCAACGGGAACACCACGCAACGCTACTGACCCGAATCTGGCAACTTTCTCAGTTCCGGGCTCGCCCTGGTCAGTGCGGTTCTCAGCCGATCGCGGTGCCGAACAGGCGTCCGATGCCGTAGGTCACGGCGAGCCCGAGCGCGCCGCCGATGATCACCCTGAGCAGTGCGGGGCGCAGCAAGCTGTTGCCGAGCCGCGCGCTGATCGTGCCGGTGATGGCGAGCGCCGCCAGCACCGCGACGAACGTGACCGGTACCCGCCAGCTCGCCGGCGGCAGCAGGATCGCGACGAGCGGCAGCAGCGCGCCGAGGAAGAACGACACGGCCGATGCCCCGGCGGCCTGCCAGGGGCTGGTCAGCTCGTCGGGGTCGAAACCGAGCTCGACCTCGATGTGGGCGGCCAGTGCATCGTGAGCGGTCAGCTCGACGGCCACGGCCCGTGCGGTCTCCGCGCTCAGCCCCTTCTCCTGGTAGAGCGACGCGAGCTCGGCCAGCTCGTCCTCGGGATCCTCGCGCAGCTCCCGCCGTTCCTTCGCCATCGCGGCCAGCTCGGTGTCGCGCTGGCTGGACACCGACACGTACTCGCCGAGTGCCATCGAGACCGCGCCGGCGACCAGGCCGGCGAGTCCGGCGGTGAAGATCGGACCGCGCGCGGTCGTCGCGCCCGCGACGCCGACGACCAGACCGGCGACCGAGACGATCCCGTCGTTCGCGCCGAGCACTCCGGCGCGCAGCCAGTTGAGCCGGGCGCTCAGGTGAGCGGTGTGCGGCTCGTCCTCGTGGGTGACCATGGATGAGAGTGAAGCAGCGGATCCGGATTGCTTCCAGTCAGTGAAGCCTATGCTTCCCCGCGACCAAGCTGGGTAACCGAAATACCTGTGGATTTAGCGCGGCCGACAAAGGGCTTTGTGAAAGGACTTCAAATATAATTGAGTCGACAAATTTGAATCGACACTTGCCGTGTTCGGAACATAGCCTGGGGCCGGCGAGATAATTCGCTATATCAGGAGGGTCGGGGGCGCGGTGAAGTTACAGATCGACGACGACAGGCGAGGTTCGCCTGCTGTGTCGTGGCGCAAGAGTACGTACAGCAACCCTCACGGCGAGTGTGTCGAACTAGCTGCTCTGCTCGGTGGCCGGGTTGCGGTCCGGAACTCCCGCGAGCCCGCCGGAGCCGTACTGATCGTCGGCCGGGCCCAGCTGGCGGCCCTCGTCGGCGGTATCAAAGCCGGTGAATTCGGGGTCATCGACGTTCTACGCTGATGACCGACGGCACCCGGAGAAGTCGTCGTTCGAACAAGGCGGCTTCGTCCGAGGTGACCGCGAGGACGCAGGTCAACGTGGTTCTGTCGAGGCCGTCGCGCACATCGGCGGTGAGGTTTTTCACCTGATAGGCGCGCTGCCGCAGCAATGTGGCGATGCGCACGACTCCGTCGAAACCGTCATGGGTCTGCACCGCGTAACAATGGTGCGATCGTGCGTCGGTTCGAGATTCCCGAGTGTGATGGTCCGGCAGTGACATGGTCGCTCGGCTCCAGGTCTGGCGATCGATGAGTGTCGACGAGCCAGACTCTCGGGCCCACCGCGCGGGGCACAAAAAAACCTCCCCAGGGGACGAGGAGGTTGCGCACCGGGGCCTGGATCAGCCGGTGCGCGGCCCGATAATCTCGCGTGGCAGCACGCGGTCAGTTTAGTACGTCGGCTACGCCGCGTGCCGGGCGGTGTGGTGCGCGGGCCGGTGCAGCCTGGTCACGGTCACCTGGACGTCCGGCAGGCCTGCCGAGTCGAAATCGCGGCGGAACCGGTCAGCCGCCCCGGTCGCGGACAGACCGTCGTAAGGACCGTGCGCGTCGGCCTCCTCGGTCTCCGGGTCGACCACGAGCACGATGTAGCCGTCGCAGGCGTCCAGCTCCACCAGCCGGTCCAGCTGCGACCTCGACAATTCGTTGAACTGTGCGTCCATCAGATGACCTCCTCCATGCCCTGTGTGTCGGTATGCATGGCGGCGGTGTTAACCCGGTGACCCCACCGGGTGAGTGTGTTCTGTGTTGCAGAAGAGCGGGACGGCTACCGGAGCGCGCCGAGCGTCGCGACGGCGTCGGCGATGTCGGTGGGAGTGCGGGCGCCGTAACCGAGGACCAGTCCCGGCGGTCCGGGGCGCTGGCGGTGCCAGGACAGGGGCTGCACCTTCACCCCGCTGGCGAGGGCGGCCTCGGCGAGCTCGACGTCGTCGGGGCCGGTGTCCCAGGTGACGGTCAGGTGCAGGCCCGCCGCGACGCCGTGCACGACCGCCCCGGGCAGGTGCTCGGCGATCGCGGCGGCCATGGCGTCACGGCGGCGCCGGTGGCGGGTGCGGACGAACCGCAGCTGGCGTTCCATCTCACCCGAGCGCATCAGGTGCGCGAGGACCAGCTGGGCCAGCACCGGGCTGCCGAGGTCGGTGAAGCGTTTGGCGCTCACCACGGCGTCGAAGTACTCCGGTGGGGCCAGCAGCCAGCCGATCCGCAGCGCCGGCGCGAGCCACTTCGACACGCTGCCCGCGTAGCAGATGCGTTCGGCGTACCTGGAACGCAACGCGGGCACGGGCGCCCGGCCGTACCGGTGCTCGGCGTCGTAGTCGTCCTCGACGATCACGCCACCCTCCTCGGCCCAGCGCAGCAGCTCGCGGCGTCGTTCGCCGTCGAGGACCACGCCGGTCGGGAACTGGTGCGCCGGGGTGAGCAGTGCGGCGGGTGCACCGGAGGCGCGGAGCTCCTCGACGTCGAGCCCGGCGGAGTCCACCGCGATCGGCGGCGTGGTGAGCCCCCAGTGGTTCAGGTGCTGGCGTGCGCCGAGCGAGCTCGGGTCCTCCACCGCGATCCGGTCGATGCCCTGGTCGCGGAACACCCGGGCGAACAGGGCGAGCGCCTGCGCGACCCCGGCGACGATGACCACCTCGGCGGGTTCGACGCGGATACCTCGGTTGCGGGCGAGCCAGGTGGCGACCTCGGCACGCAGCGCGGGGGCGCCCCGGGGGTCGCCGTAGCCGAAGTCGGCGGCCGAGAGCCCGTCCAGCACGGCCCGCTCGGCGCGCATCCAGGCGGCGCGCGGGAAGGCCGCCAGGTCGGGGACGCCCGGGGTCAGGTCGATCCGGGCGGGCGCCGCTCGTACGGCGTCGAAGACGTCGGCCTCGGGGGGCCCGGTGAACGGGTTCGAGGGGCGGACGGCTCGCGGGGTCGCCCGCGGCGGCCGGGTCCCGATCGGGGCGGCCACCACCGTCGTGCCGCCTCTGCCGTGCCCGGCGACGTGCCCGTCCTCGACGAGGCGCTGGTACGCCTCGGTGACCACGCCGCGCGATACCCGCAGGTCAGCGGCCAGGGTGCGGGTGGCGGGCAGAGTGGCGCCGATCGGTAGCCTGCCGTCCGCGATCGCCAGCCGAAGCTGTTCGGTGAGCCACTCGCAGCGGCCCCTCGGTGGGGCGTCGTCGATCGTCAGCTGGAGGAAGTCCGAGCCGCTCGGCGAGCTTATGGCCCTGCTCGGCGAGGTGTTTCTGGACCTGGTCACCGGTCCAGTGTGGCAGCAGCCTGGGCGCATGACCGCACTGAAAATCACCGATCCGTACGTGCACGGGTACTCCGACTCCGAGTCCCGCCGCCTCGGCGACCAGGCCGACACCCTTGCCGAGCTCCTGCACTCCGGTACGGCCTACCCCGCGGGAAGCCGGGTGCTCGAGGTCGGGTGCGGTGTCGGGGCACAGACCGTCCACCTAGTGGAGTCGAGCCCCGGTGCACGGATCGTGGCGGTGGACGTCGCCGAGGCCTCGCTGGCCAGGGCACGTGCCTCGGTCACCGCGCGGCACCCGGACGCCCTGGTGAGCTGGCACCGGGCGGACCTGCGGGAACTGCCGTTCGCCGACGCGACGTTCGATCATCTTTTTGTGTGCTTCGTGTTGGAGCACCTGGCGGCTCCCTCGGTCGCGCTGTCGGGACTGCGTCGGCTGCTGCGGCCGGGCGGCTCGATCACAGTGATCGAGGGTGACCACGGATCGGCGTTCTTCCACCCCGACAGCGCGGACGCCCGCGCGGTGATCGACTGCCAGGTGAGACTGCAGCGAGCCGACGGCGGCAACGCGCTCATCGGGCGCGAGCTGTACCCGCTGCTGGAGTCGGCCGGCTACCAGCGGGTGCGGGTCCGGCCGCGAACGGTCTACGCGGACGCCGGCCGTCCGGAGCTCGTCGAGGGCTTCACCCGCAACACGTTCATCGCCATGATCGAGTCGGTCCGGGAGCGGGCCTTGGCCGAGAACCTGACCGACAGTGAAACCTGGGCCAGGGGAGTGGCGGACCTCCACCGCACCACCGACCCCACAGGCACCTTCCACTACACCTTCACGAAGGCCCACGCCCACGCCCCCTGACTCCCACGCCCCCTGCCCTCTGGGCGCGCGGGCCCCAGGCCCGCGAGTCGGGCACCTCAGCACACCGAGTCGGGCGTGTGGGCACACGCATTCCCGCGATCTGTCCACACCGCGCCGACTTGTCCACAGCCGCGCGAGAAGCCGCCCCGCGATCCCGCGGAACGCGCGAACCTGGGCGAATGGACATTCCAGGCGGGCTGCACGGTGCGGTACTCCAGCGCGAGCTGATCGGCGCGATCGGTCGATATCCGGTGCGAGCGGCGCTACGTGACGGTGCGTTGCTCCGATTATGGGATCGCGTGCTCGTCGATACCGAGCGGGTTGCGGACCCGCGCACGCGAGCGTCGGCCGCACTGCTGCTGCACGGGCCGGATGCGGTCCTCTCCGGCCCGACCGGCGCGTGGCTCCACGGCTGCCAGTCGATCGACGAGGCCAACATTCATGTCCTCTTGCCCTACGGCCATCCGGGGCGGCGCCGGCCGGGCCTGATCGTCCACAACGGTTCGACGGCGGACGACGACGTCGTCGAGCTGGACGGTCTGCGATCGCTCGGTGCGATCCGGGTGACGTCCGACCTCCTGTGCACGGCGAGGCCGAGGGACGCCCTGGCGATCGCCGACCAGATGCTCGCGGCCCAGCCCGCCGAGTGGCGCGAGGAGTTCCGGGGGCAGGTCGCTCGCCGCATCAGCCGGCGGGCTGATCCGAGGGGGACGCGTCGCGGCGCGCGGTTGCTCGGGCTGGCGACCGGGCGGGCGGAGTCACCGCCGGAGAGCTGGTTGATGCTGGAGGTCGCCGAACTCGGATTTCCGCCGCCGGAGGCGAACTGGTCACTGCGGTCGCCGTCCGGAGCCGAGGTGTATCGGCTCGACCTCGCGTGGCCCGAGCAGCGGATCGCGGTCGAGTACCAGGGCTACGCCGTCCACGTCGAGCGCCAGGCTGAAGACCTCGCTCGCCTGGAGGATCTTCGGCGCCGGGGATGGATCGTCATCCTGGTGGCGCACGACGATCTGAAGAACAACCGACGGCTCGCGGCGGCGCTGCGCGAGGCTTTCGAGCGCCGTGGATTTCCGAGGCAGGCGTGCTGACGTGCCCGACTCGGTGTGTTCACACGCCCGACTCGCGGTGCTGGGGTGCCCGACTCGCGGGCCCGGGGGTGTGTGCGCGGGGGCGTTCGCAGAAATGGGGAGGAGTCCTCGGTTCTTTGGTAGTCTGGACGTCATGGTGATGACCGAGAGTGCGCCGCGGCTGCGTAAGGACGCGGAGCGGAATCGGCGGTTGCTGGTCGCGGCGGCGGTCGAGGTCTTCTCCGAGCAGGGGCTGCACGCCTCGCTCGACGAGATCGCCCGGCGTGCCGGAGTCGGCAACGCGACGCTGTACCGGCGTTTTCCCACTCGCGCCGACCTGTACGCGGCGGTGTACGCGGAGGGTGACGCGACGGTCCGGCGCCTGCAGGACGAGGTGCTGCGCATCCAGGACGCCTGGCTCGCGCTGGTCACCTACTTCGAGGGCGTCAGCATGCTCTCGGTGAGCAACCGCGCGCTGTGCGAGCTGATGATGACCGGCGGCTTCCCCGGGGCGCCCACGTTCACCGAGAAATGGCGCGAGGGCTCGAAGTTCATGGGCGAGCTGATCGGTCGTGCGCACGACCAGGGTGTGCTGCGGCCCGAGGTCACGGTCGAGGACGTCGGGATGGCACTCTGCTCGGTCCAGCAGATGATCCCGGCCGCCGGTTCGATCGCGCCGAACGCCTGGCGCAGGCACCTGGCGTTCACGCTGGACGGGCTTCGCGCTCGCGGGGTCGATGAACCGGGCACCCCGTCACTGACGGATGAAGAACTTCACGGACTGGTACAGCAGCTGTTCCTGCGAGACGGCGGCTTACGCTGACGGGTGATGGAGATCTTGGCCGCTGACCGAGCCTTGATCACTCAGGGTAAGTATTAAGGCGCGGCTAAGCTCGAAATACGCGACCGCTCACCCGGCCGTGTTGACCACTTGTCGACGCATCGCAATTTTTTCACGCTCGGGCGTCACCCGGAGTCTGACTGAGAGTTGGTACCCCATAGGCACCACTGATCTCAGGCTCAACGGGAGGGTCCCCGATCATGCTGATGGCCACGCTTCTGGCGCGCATGCCCGATCTCCGTCGCCGTGTCCAGGCCCAGCACGTCGCGGACCACTGGGGTTGCTGCAGTGAATGCGGCGGACGGGTGCAATGGCCGTGTGACCTGCACCAGATCGCGGTCGCGGCCGAGCGGCTCGCCCGGCGGCGCCCGCACGGCCCCTATTCCCAGCAGCGCCTGCCCGAGCCGCGCGCGCTCCGTCCGGTCACGAACCGAGGGTTCGCCGCGCGCTAGCGGTCCGCGGCCAGCGCGCCGATCGCCGCGCGTACCTCCTCGACGAACAGCGTCGGCTGCTCGAGCGCCGCGAAGTGGCCGCCCTTGTCGAGGCTGCCGTACCGGCGCAGGTCGATGAGCCGCGTGCGGGCCCACCGCTCGCTCACCTGGAGCAGCTCCTTCGGGAACCGGCTGTACGCCGAGGGCAGCGAGATCGGGTCGAAGGAGGTGAACGTCGCCTTCATGCTCTCCCAGTACAGCCGGGCCGACGACGTGGCGCTGTTGGTGAGCCAATAGATCATGACGTTGTCGAGCAGCTCGTCACGGGAGACCGCGTTCTCCGGGTGTCCCGCGCAGTCGGTCCAGGCATAGAACTTCTCCACGATCCAGGCCAGCTGCCCGACCGGGGAGTCGGCCAGCCCGTAACCGAGGGTCTGCGGCCTGGTCGACTGCTGGGTGGAGTAGCCGGCCTCCTGGTCGACGTAGTACTGCAGTCCGCCCAGCTGCTGCTCGTCCGGGGTGGGGTCGTCGAACCCGGCGACCTCCTGCGGGTTGGGCACCAGGAAGTTGAGGTGCACGCCGAGCAGTCCATCGGGCGGGTCGACGGCCAGCGCGGCCGTGACGAGCCCACCCCAGTCGCCGCCCTGGGCGTAGTAGCGCGGGTAGTCCAGGGCCTTCATGAGCTCGTCCCAGGTGGCGCCGATGCGCTCGATCCCGGTCCCGGGGCTGCCCGGCTTGTCGCTGAAGCCGTAGCCGGGAAGCGCCGGGATCACCAGGTGGAACGCGTCGGCCTCGGTGCCGCCGTGCGCGGTCGGGTCGGTGAGTGGCTCGATGACCTGGAGGAACTCCAGCACCGATCCGGGCCAGCCGTGGGTCAGCAGCAGCGGCCGGGCGTTCTCGTGGCGCGACCGGATGTGCAGGAAGTGCACCCCGAGGTCGCCGATCGTGGCGTGGAACTGAGGGAACGCGTTGAGTCTCGTGGCGAGGCGCCGCATGTCGTAGTCGCGTGCCCAGTACTCGGCGAGCTCGCGGACGTAGTCGAGCGGGATGCCCTGCGACCAGTCCTGGACGGTCTCCCGCTCGGGCCACCGGGTCCGGCCCAAGCGTTCACGCAGGTCGGTGATCTGCGCCTCGGCGATGTCGACGGTGAACTCTCGTATCTCGACCATGGAACGCAGTATCCGACGGAAGTCCGGCGGCCGCGCTTCACGATCGTGGCCTCGTCACGATCAACGGCCCGATCTTTGGTGTCCCGGACCGTGTCCGGGGGCGTGGTCCGCCGATAGCGTCCGGGTGCGCGCGATCCGACTACGGGAGAGGTACTGCGATGGAGCAGGTCGAGGAGACGCTGGCAGGCAAGACGAACCGGTGTTACCGGCTTCGTCAGCGGCCGACGGGGCGAGTGACGTCCGCCGACCTCGAGCTCGTCGAGGAGACCGTTCCGGAGCTGGCCGACGGGCAGGCGCTGGTGCGCAACCTGTACCTGTCGCTCGACCCGTCGAACCGCATCTGGATGAGCGAGATGCGCTCCTACCTGCCTCCCGTGCCGTTGGGCGAGGTCATGCGGGCGATCGGCATCGGCCAGATCGTCGCGTCGAGGCGGGAGGACTTCCCGGTCGGCGCGCTCGTCATGGGCTTCTCCGGGTTTCAGGAGTACGCCGTGCTGGACGACGCCACCGACCTGACGCCCTACACACGACTGCCGGAACCGACTCCGGCGCCGCTGCCGATGTTCCTCGGCGCACTCGGCCACACCGGCATCACCGCTTACCTCGGGATGCACGACATCGGTCGCCCCGAGCCCGGTGAGACGGTCTTCGTGTCGGCTGCCGCCGGAGCGGTGGGGTCGGTCGCGGGGCAGATCGCCAAGGCCAGGGGTGCCCGGGTCGTCGGGCTGGCCGGGTCGCCGGACAAGTGCGCCCACGTGGTGGAGGCGCTCGGCTTCGACGAGTGCGTGAACTACAAGGACCCGGCGTGGCGCGAGCTGCTCGCCGCCGCCGTCCCCGACGGCGTAGACGTGAACTTCGAGAACGTCGGCGGGCCGATCATGGACGAGGTGCTGCTGCACCTGAACATCGGCGCCCGGGTGGTGCTGTCCGGCATGATCTCCCAGTACGAGGCGTCCAGCGGTACCTCGACCTGGGCGGGCCAGCAGAGCATCGGCCAGCTCATCATGCAGCGCGCGTCGATGACCGGGTTCCTGGTGCTCGACCACGCAGAGCGTTTCCCGGAAGCCATCGAGTACCTCGCTGGCCTGCTCTCCGAAGGCAGGATGCGCTCCGACGAGACGATCGTCGAGGGCATCGAGAACGTGGTCGGAGCGATCAACCAGCTGTTCGAGGGCACCAGCACCGGCAAGCTCCTGTTGCACGTCGGTGATCCGGAGCTGGCGGTCCCCACCGGCTGAGCCGTCCGGTATCGCCGAGCGGATCACCCGACCGGTTAACGGCCGCGTGGCGCCGTAACGAATGCTTCGGGTGGGCCGATACAAAATGCCGAATTAATCGGATGCTCCGTTCCGGCACTTCTTGACCGATCTTCCCCGAATAAACCTGGACTACCGCTGAGAACGTCCTCATGATGTATCTGGTCCGGTAACACAAGGGGAGGATGAGGGTTATGAGGCAAGGGCGCAGAATTGGCTTTGCTCTGGCGGCATCCGGGGTTTCCGTCATGGCGATGCTGATCGGTGCACCGTCCGCTCTCGCGGCGACGGGGAGCCAGGTGGCCACGGTGCAGACGGCGTCCACCGCTGCCCAGGGTCTGGCTCCGATGCGACGCGAGGACTACGGACGGGGCTACCGCGACGGCATGCGCGAGGCCCGGCGGGACTGTCGGCCGCACCACGGCAACCGCATCTCGCGGAGCGACCGTGATTACGAGCGCGGTTTCCGTGACGGTTACAACGACGGCCTCGACCGCTTCTGTCGGTGGCATCACCGCCGCTGAGAAATGACATAGTCCGACCGACCGCCGCGAAATCCTCGAATCGAGGACTCCGCGGCGGTTTCGGTTGTCCGGAATGGGTCTCGCCCTATTGCGACTGCCTGTTGTCGGCGCCGAGCAGCACCATGTTCGTCGGTGCGCCGTCGACCTTCAGCGTGCGGGTCACGGCCAGTGAGTCGGCGGACAGCTCGGTGACCGTTCCGCGCGCCGGGTCGCTGACGAACACCTGCTTGCCGCTGACCTCCAGCTTCGGCCGGGGAACCGTGAACTCACCCGCCGCGCGGAACGGTTCGGTGAGCTTCACGACGGCCGCGACGGCGCCGGTGGTGGGGTCGATCTTGTGCAGCGTGCCGTCCTCGGTGACCGTCAGTACCGCCCCGCCGGCGGCGGGCGCCACGTCGAGCGCGGACGTTCCGGCGGGCAGCGGGACCTCGGTCATGGTCGAGGTCGCCAGGTCGAGCCGGACCAGGCCGGTCTCGGTGCTCAGCTTGCCGAGCACCGCCCGGCGTGACTTGTCGACCAGCAGTGAGAACGTGCGCCGGTCGCCTTCCGGGCCCAGCGGCCCGGCCGGGTAACCGACCTTGGCGAACTTCGCGCCAACGCCGCCCGGGGTCACGGTGAGGATTCCGTCGGCACAGGCGAACAGCACGGTCTCGTCCATCGCGGCCTCACCGTGCAGCTCCGGACAGTTCCGGCTCTCGGCGAGCACCGCGCCGGCCGGGTCCTTCAGCGCCACGCCGTTCGGGAGGTCCTCGGGGTTCGGCGCGGGCAGGCTGATCAGGTAGTTCGCTCCGAACGGCACCGCGACGCCGTGGTGCGGGCCGGTGCTGGACACGGCCACCGGGTTCAGCGGCCCCGTCGGCAGCGACTTGGCATCGAACACCTCGGCGCGCCCGTCGTTGTCGTAGAAGGCGGCGATCCGTCCGCCGTGCTCGACCAGGTGCGACGGTTTCGCGCCGTGCAGCGCGAGGTCGAGCTTCTTCGGCGGGAGTGCGTAGTGGTGGGAATGGTCGCCGTGCGACCTCGTCCATGCCCCGCCGTCGACGATCTCGACGACGTCGGCCTTGCCCTGGACGGCGAACGCGAACCGACCACCAGGGCTGGTGTGCAGGGCGGGCGGGGCGGCGTGTTCGAAGGTCGCCATCGTGGCACCGGTGTCGAGGTCCAGCAGGGTGCTGCGGCCCTGCGCGCCGTCGGCGACGAGCAGTCGGGTCACCGCACGGTCCGTCTCGCCCTCCGCACGGGGTTCCTCGCCGGGCGGTTGCCCCGTGGGCTGCCCCGCGCACCCGGCCAGCGTCACGGCGAGCGTGACGGTCAGCAACACGATCGGACGGATACGCGGCATGTCCCTGCCTCTCAGTGGTCGAGCATCGACCTCAGGAGGCTATCAGGAATGAAAACCGTTTTCGTTTGCTCGGCGAATATCGCGGAGGTACGCGCATCGCCAAAGGCTGGGCCGTGAGCGACAAGACCCGCCGGCACGGCCGGGGCAGGGTGTGCGGATGGCGGGCGAGGGCTCCATCGCGGATCGGGTGACCGGGCAGCTGCGTGACGCCATCGTGGCCGGCAGGCTCGGTCCCGGTTCGGAGTTCTCGATGCGGGAGATGGCGCAACGGTTCGAGGTGAGCTTCATCCCGGTACGCGAGGCGGTGCGCAGCCTGCAGGCGGAGGGGCTGGTAGTGATCCGGGGCGGTCGTCGCCCTGTGGTCGCTCCGCTCGACGCGCAGGATCTCTTCGGGGTGCATCGGCTGCGTCAGCTCATCGAGCCGGAGCTCGCCGCGCACGCCAGCCAGCTGTTGCACGCGGTGGATCTGGAACGTGCCGAGAGGCACCTCGCGCGTGCCGCGGACACCTCGTTGTCCGACGATGCGCGGTACACCGCGCATCGGGACTTCCATTCCGAGCTGTTGCGCCCGGCCCTCACTCCCTGGGACGACCGAGTGTTGCGGATGGCCTGGTACGCCGCCGAGCGCTGCGTGCGAGCCGGGCTCGCCACCTCGGACCGCCGGGCGCTGGAAGGCCACGTGGTGACCACTCACAGTGCGCTGCTGGCGACGTTCAGGTGCGGCGAACCGGACGCGGTGAGGGAGGTCGTGCGCGAGCACCTGCGGCAGAACCTGGACGCGGCGCTGCGCGGCGTCCCCCGATCCTTCTGAGGGTGCGGGTCAGACCACGGGGCGGCGCAGGCCGTTGATGACTTCGCGCAGGCTGATGTCGAGGTAGTCGATCCGGTCGGTCGCCTGCAGCATCGTCGCGCCGCCGGAGATCGCGGTGAGGATCTCCACGGCCGACGTGTCCGGGTCGATCCGGGCGTCGATCAGGCCGCCGTCGCGCAGTGCGCGCACGCCCTCGGCGACGTAGCCGTGCCACCGCTCGTACAGCTCGGTGATGATCGTGCGCACGGCCGGGTCCGCGAGGCCGAGCAGCGCGGTCAGTGCCGTCAGCGGGCAGCGACGGCGCTGCAGCTCGTATCGTTCGACGACCCGCTGTCGCCAGGCCTCCCACTGGTCCCAGGTCGTCAGATCGCCCAGCATGGGCTGTTGCTCGACGAGGACCTGCTCGGCCTCGTACCTCGCCACGGCGAGTAGCAGCTCGGCCTTGCCGTCCGGGAAGTAGTGGAACAGCTGGCTCTTGCTGGTCGAGGTGGCGGCCCGGATGTCGTCCAGACCTACGTTCGCCGGTCCATGTTCGCGCATCTGCTCGGCGGCCCCGACCACTATCCGGTGCCGGGTCGCCGCACCTTTGCGCGTCAACATCTGGTTTCGGCTCCCTCCGGGCGACGTGACCACGATAACGCACTCTGGACTTGACGGTCCATTATTTGAGGGAGAGTCTGGACTCATCGGTCCACTCTTTGGGAGAAGCAACCATGAAGCTCGGTCTTGAGGGCAAGCACGCACTCGTCACTGGTTCCAGCAACGGACTGGGCGCCGAGATCGCCCGGGTGCTGGCCGCCGAGGGTGCGGCGGTGATCGTGCACGGCAGGGACGCGCGCAGGGCCACCGACGTCGCCGTCGCGATCCGCGACGACGGGGGCGCGGCGTCGGTGGCGATCGGTGACCTGGCGACCGACGTCGGTGCCGACGCCGTCGCGGCGGCGATCGGCGACACCCCGATCGACATCCTCGTCAACAACCTGGGGATCTACGACCCGGAGGCGACGTGGTCGAGCACGTCGGCGGGCGACTGGCTCGACATCTACAACACCAACGTGGGATCGAGCGTGCGCATGATCCAGCGGTTCGTGCCCGGCATGCGCGGACGCGGCTGGGGTCGGGTCATCCAGATCAGCAGCGTCCTCGGCCAGCTGCCGGCCGCGAGCCAGCCGCACTACGCCGCGACCAACGCCGCCCGCAACAACCTCGCGGCGTCACTCGCGCACGAGCTGAAGGCGTCCGGCGTGACCTCGAACGCCGTCGCGGCGGGCGGCATCCTCACGACACCGGTGCGGGAGCTGCTGACCGGGCTGGCCCCGGCCAACGGGTGGGGTGAGGACTGGCCGGAGATCGAGCGCAACGCGGTCGCCGCGCTGGGACCCAACGACGTCGGTCGCATCGGTCGTCCCCGCGAGTACGCCGATCTCGTCGCGTTCCTGGCAAGCCCGCTGTCCGGATACCTCACCGGCGCGACCCTGCGCGCCGACGGGGGTTGGTACGACCACTGATCAGGCGGGCGCGCGGAACGCTCGTCGGTAGGTGGTCGGGGAGACCTGGACGGCGAGCTTGAACTCCCGCCGCAACGCCTGGACCGAACCGAACCCCACCGCCTCCGCGACCGCCTCGACGCTCAGATCGGAACCCTCCAGCAGCTCACGCGCGGTCTGGACCCGCTGCGCGGTCAACCACGAACCGGGCGAGCTGCCCAGCCGGGCGTGGAACAGCCGCTCCAGCGAGCGGCGGCTCATCGCGGACCGTTCCACCAGGTCCGCGACGCAGCGGACGTCACGGATGTCGGCGGCGGCGGTGCTGAGCAGCCCGCCGAGCCGGTCGTCGGCGGTGCTCAGCGGTGCGACGGCGGCGAACTGGGACTGGCCGCCGGACCGGTGCGGCGCCGTGACCAGCGACCGGGCGACCAGCGCGGCCGCGTCGGCGCCGTGGTCGCGGCGCACCAGGTGCAGGCAGCAGTCGATGGCCGCGGCGCTGCCCGCGGAGGTCACCACCGAACCGTCGTCGACGTAGAGCGGCGCCCGGTCGAGCACGACGTCTGGGAACCGCCGCGCGAAGTCGTCGGCGTAGCGCCAGTGGGTCACCGCGCGATGACCGTCGAGTAGCCCGGCCTCGGCGAGCGCGAACGCACCGAGGCACAGCCCGACGATCCGGGAGCCCCGGGTGTGGGCTTCGCGCAGCGCGTCGAGCAGCGAGCGGGGCACCGGGCGCACATCGATCGGCCAGGTCGGCACGATGACCATGTCCGCGTCCGCGACGTGCTCGGACAGGGCACACAGCCCGCCGAGGGTCAGCGGCTGGTTGGCCAGGTTCGTCTGCTCGGTCGCGGTACCGCAGGCGACCAGCTCGGTGTCCGGCCAGTCCGGCTCACCCGGATCGCGGCCCCAGACCCGCAGCGGAGTGGCGATCTCGAAGAGGCTGCCGTCCTCCGGCACCACGACGACGATCTTCTGACGCATAAAGATGGAGCGTAGCCAGCGTGGCCGATTAGTTTCGCGGTCGGCCCGGGTCTGTTCTGGCGAGAAGGCCGGGTGTGGCGAGGAGGATGCGATGGGTGACATGGGTCTGCGCGCGGCGGCGGAACGGCACGTCGGGGATTCACTGGTGCCGGGGCTGGCCGCCGTGGCCGCCCGAGGGGACCAGGCCGAGGTACTGACGCTGGGCTCGGTGAGCATCGGCGGCCCGCCGGTGCGGCGGGACTCGCTGTTCCGGATCGCCTCGACGTCGAAACCGATCACCGCGGCGGCCACGCTCGCCCTGGTCGACGAAGGCCTGCTCGCGCTGGACGAGCCGGTCGACCGGCTGCTGCCGGAGCTCGCCGATCGTCGGGTGCTGCGCCGGATGGACGGGCCGCTCGACGAGACCGTGCCGGCGCGACGGCCGATCACCACGCGCGACCTGCTGACCTTCACCTGCGGTTTCGGCATGGTGGCCGAGATGTTCCAGGCGGAGACGCCCTGGCCGGTCGTGGCGGCCGCGAGCGAGCTGGACCTGCAGCAGTTCGGCCCACCGGACCCGGCGCGCCAGCCCGACCCGGACACCTGGATCGCCCGCTTCGGCTCGCTGCCGCTGATGGCCCAGCCGGGCGAGAAGTGGATGTACAACACCGGTGCGTCGATCCTGAGCGTGCTGCTCGCCCGGGCGGCGGGCACGTCGCTCGCGGACGTCCTGCGCACCCGGCTGTTCGAACCGCTCGGCATGCGGGACACGGCGTTCTGGACGAAGGACACCGATCGGCTCACCACCGCGTACCGGCCGGCCCCGGACGGGCTGGTCGAATGGGACGGCCCGGACGGGACCTGGAGCACACCACCGGCGTTCTGCGACGGCGCCGCGGGCCTGGTGTCCACGATCGACGATCTGCTCGCCTTCGCCCGGATGCTGCTCGAGGGCGGAGCGCCGGTGCTGTCGGACCGGGCGGTGGCCGCCATGACGAGCGTGCAGCTGACGGCGGAGCAGCGGACCAGCGGCGCCGTGTTCCTGGAGGAGGGAACGTCCTGGGGGTTCGGGCAGGCGGTGGCCGCGAACGGCGCCTACGGATGGGACGGCGGCTACGGCACGTCGTTCCTGGTCGACCCGAACGAAGAACTGGTCGTCATCGTGGCGACCCAGCGGATGTTCGACTCGCCGGCGCTGCCACCGGTGCATCAGGACATCCGGGCCGCGGCGTACGCGCACGTGGCGCACAATGGTCGATAGTCGACGCGCACGTCACTGGCGGGCCCCGGTGATCAGCGACATGATCGCTGCTACTCGACCGTCCCCGACACTGGAGTCACCGTGCCCACCACCACGATCGCCCGCGCCCACGAGACGGCGGACGAGCTGTTCGAACGTCACGCCACGGTTTTCGGCGACGAGCTCCCGATCTACCGGGGGCACGTGCACCGGGTGATCGGGGTCGTCGGACTGCAGTGCGACGTCCCCGCCGACATCGCCGCACCGCTGGGCATCGCGGCCTTCTTCCACGACGCCGGAATCTGGTTCGACGGCACCTGGGACTACCTGCCGCCCTCGGCCCGCCGCGCCACCGAGGAGCTGGGCGAATCCGATGCACAGCACGCCGAGCTGGTATCGAGCCTGATCACCGAGCACCACCGGATGCGCAAGGCCCGGCACGACGACCCGCTCGTCGAGGCCTTCCGGCGCGCCGACCTGACCGACGTCTCCGCCGGTCTGATCGGTGCACCGGGCGCGAGCAGAGCACAGTTCAAGGAGCTCGTCGCGCAGTACCCGGACAAGGGATTCCGACCTATGCTGATGCGGGCCTTCGGTCGAGGGCTCAAGGAGTCGCCGGTGAACCCGGTGCCGATGATGAAGTTCTGAATTCCGGTGAGCATGCGATGAGCACTGTGGTGCGGGCCGCCGACCAGGCCCCGACCGACCGGGTCGACTACTGGCGGCACACCCTGTCCCGCACCTTCGTGCCCCTCGACACGACGCCCGGTGACGCCCCGTTCGACGGGACGCTGCGCTCCACCGACCTGGACGGCCTGCAGCTCGCCGAAGTGACCGGCACCGGCCAGGTCGTGCACCGGGACCGGGCGATGATCCGCCGTGCCGACCCGGAGTACTACAAGATCGGGTTGCAGCTGCGCGGCAGGGGACTGGTGCTCCAGGACGACCGCGAAGCCCTGCTCACACCCGGTGACTTCGCGGTCTACGACACGTCGCGGCCCTACCGGCTGGTGTTCGACGAGACGTTCCGGATGCTGGTCCTGATGTGCCCCCGGTCCGCGGTGAAGGTGCCGGAACGGACCATGGCCCGGATGACGGCCGTGCGGGTCAGCGGCCGGGAAGGGACCGGCGCGCTGGTCTCGCCGTTCCTCGCCGGACTGGCCGCACAGCTCGACGCGGTGTCGGAGTCGGCCGCATGGCACCTCAACGAAGCCGTACTGGACATGCTGGCAGCGGTCTTCACCGACGGATCGTCGGCGCGCTCCGACAGCCTGCTGTTGCGAGTCCACCGCTACATCGAGGACCACCTCGCCGACCACGACCTCGGACCGGACACCGTGGCTGCCGCTCACCACATCTCCACGCGCTACCTGCAGAAACTCTTCGAGCGCGAGGGTGAGACGGTGGCCGGGTGGATTCGGTCGCGGCGGCTGGAGCGGTGCCGGCGTGACCTGACCATGCTCCCCGACCGGCCGATCAGCGCCGTCGCCGCGCGCTGGGGCCTCGTGGACGCCGCCCACTTCAGCCGCACGTTCCGCGCCGCCTACGGGGTACCGCCCCGCGCGTACCGGCAGGCGGGCCGCCACAACGGATGAGCCGACGGGCAAGACGACCGTGACCGACAAGTTCTGGGCCGTGAGGCGCAAGACCGGGCGGTGAACGGCGAGGCACCGTGAGGGGCATGACGACCATTGACGATCGCCGTGCCACCGACCTGCCGCACCAGCTGCTGATCGGCGGTGAATGGCGGGATGGCTCGGCGGGGACGTTCACCGACCGCAACCCGGCCACCGGCGAGGCACTCGTGGAGGTGGCGGCCGCGTCGGCCCAGGACGTGGACGCCGCCGTGCGTGCCGCTCGGGCACAGCTGGAGGGTGACTGGGCCGCGATGCCCGGGACCGAGCGCGGCCGCATCCTCAACCGGACGGCCGACCTGATCGAACGCGACGCCGACCTGCTCTGCCGGCTCGAGGCGCTCGACGTCGGCAAACCGGTCGGGCAGCCCGCCCTGCTCGACATCCCCAACGCCGCCGCCACATTCCGGCACTTCGCCGGATGGGCCGACAAGATCACCGGATCGTCGATCCCCACCGCCGGGTACTTCGGGCGGCCGACGCACTCGTACACGGTCCGCGAGCCGGTCGGTGTGATCGGAGCGATCACACCGTGGAACACCCCGCTCATGATCGGCGGATGGAAGATCGCACCCGCGCTGGCCACCGGCAACACCATGGTCGTCAAACCCGCCGAGGACGCACCGCTGTCGACCATGCACCTGGCCGCCCTGCTGGAAGAAGCCGGACTGCCGCCGGGCGTACTCAACGTCGTGCCGGGACTCGGCCCCGATGCCGGGGCGGCGCTCACCGCGCACCCGGACGTCGACAAGATCAGCTTCACCGGAAGCCCCGAGGTCGGCCGCGCCATCCAGATCGCGGCCGCCGAGACGTTCAAACGGGTCACACTGGAACTCGGCGGCAAGTCACCGCAGATCATCCTCGCCGACGCCGACGTGGAAGCCGCCGTCCAGGGCACCGCCATGGGCCTGTTCTTCAACCAGGGCGAGGTGTGCGCCGCCGGCACACGCGTGCTCGTACACCGCTCGCTGTACGACCAGGTCGTCGACGGTCTCGCCGGCGCCGCGAAGGCCCAGGTCCTCGGCGACCCGTTCGACGGCGCGACCACCATGGGCGCGCTGATCAACGCGAAGCACCGCGACCGGGTCCTCGGCTACATCGAGGCCGGCCGTGCCGACGGTGCCAGCGTCGTCGCCGGTGGCGGACAGCCAGACCTGCCCGGCTACTTCGTCGAACCGACCGTCTTCGCGGGCGTCGACAACGACATGACGATCGCGCGCGAAGAGATCTTCGGGCCGGTCGGCTCGGTCATCCCGTTCGACGACCCGGACGAGGCCATCCGCATCGCCAACGCCTCCCGCTACGGCTTGGCCGCGACCATCTGGACCCGCGACGTGTCACACGCGCACGTACTCGCCGGGAAAGTCCGCGCCGGCGCCGTGTGGGTCAACGGGTGGGCCGCGATCAACCCGGCGCTGCCCTGGGGCGGCATGAAGACCAGCGGCATCGGCCGCGAGCTCGGCTGGAGCGGAATCCTCGCCAACACGGAGGAGAAGGCTGTGACCGTAATCCTCTAGGGCTTGTTCTTTGGGCCTGTTCCGCGCGGAGTTTTTCTGTAACCACCCCACTCGCTTCGCTTCGGGGGTGCTTCCAGAAAAACAAGCTCCTTCGTCGCCGGGCGCGCGCTTGTGGGGCCTTGGCAGCCGCCGTTCGGGTTGGGAGCCTGGTTGGGGACATTCAGTGCGCCGGCCTTCGCCGGAACTCCTTCGGAGACTCGCGGAGCCGGCTCCACTACCTCCTACCGCAGTTGGTCCGACCGCACTCAGTCCTTACCTCAGTTGGTTCCTACCGCGGTTGCTCTAGCTCATCCATCCTGATCGTCAGATAGTGGACACGGAGTTGCCATGACCGTCACTACCGACCAGCTTCGTCGCACGCATCCGCTTGATGCGGTTGTCGCGGAGGAGGTCGCCGAGGTTCGTCGGATCGTCGACGAGGCTGGGCTCGTCACCGACAGCACGCGGTTCGTGTATGTCGGGCTCGATGAACCCGACAAAGGGGAGGTGCTCGGGCACTCGCCGGGAGACGTTGTTGCGCGGCGGTTCCGCGTTCTGCTGATCGACCTGGCCAGCCAGGTCTCGCGGGACGTCGTGGTCGACGTCGCGGCCTCGGCGGTCGTGTCGCGGATCGAGCTGGACACCGTCACCTCCGGGCAGCTCCCGG
Organism: Actinospineispora spinosispora DSM 44797; assembly: GCF_000429025.1. Classification (GTDB taxonomy): domain Bacteria; phylum Actinomycetota; class Actinomycetes; order Mycobacteriales; family Pseudonocardiaceae; genus Pseudonocardia; species Pseudonocardia spinosispora. Next base: position 636,981 of record NZ_AUBB01000006.1, on the reverse strand, counting down.
TGCTCGACTCGGAGTTCGAACTGGTCGAGCAGCTGCTGGCGGGGGACGAGAGATGGCTGGCGGCGCTCGCGGCTCGGGGCCTCGACGTGGAGAAGGTGCGGGTGGCCCCGCTGTCCGCCGGGGTCTACGCCGACGAGTACCCCGAAGAGACCGGTCGGCGCATGTTGCGCGGGCTGGCGTTCGTCCAGGAACACCCGACCGACGCCGCGTGGGCGCACCCCATCGACGGGCTCGTCGCCTACGTCGACACGATCAACCGGGTCGTCGACCGGGTGATCGACGCCGGCCCGGTCCCGATCCCCACCGCCGACGGCAACTACGACGACCCGGCGGTGAGCGGCCCGGCACGCACCACCCAGCGGCCGATCGAGATCACCCAACCAGAAGGCAGCAGCCTCCAGCTCGACGGCAACCAGCTGAGCTGGGAGAAATGGTCGCTGCGGGTCGGGTTCGACGCACGCGAAGGCCTGGTGCTGCACCAGATCGGGTTCGACGAAGGCGCCGGCGTGCGGCCGATCATCTACCGGGCATCCATCGCCGAGATGGTCGTGCCCTACGGCGACCCCGCACCGGTGCGGTCCTGGCAGAACTACTTCGACACCGGCGAGTACCTCGTCGGGCGCTACGCCAACGCACTCGAGCTGGGCTGCGACTGCCTCGGCGACATCACCTACGTCGACGCGGTCATCTCCGACGAACAGGGCAACCCGAAGACCCTGCCGAACGCGATCTGCATCCACGAGGAGGACTACGGAATCCTCTGGAAGCACACCGACCTGTGGAGCGGCTCCGCGCAGACCCGCAGGCAACGGCGGCTGGTCGTCTCGTTCTTCACCACGGTCGGCAACTACGACTACGGCTTCTACTGGTACCTGTACCTCGACGGCACCATCGGCTTCGAGACCAAGGCAACCGGCGTCGTGTTCACCTCGGCCCACGACGGCGGCGACTACCCGTACGCCTCGCAGATCGCCCCCGGGCTGGGCGCCCCGGTACACCAGCACCTGTTCAGCGCCCGGCTGGACATGACCGTCGACGGCGTGCGCAACCGGGTCGACGAGGTCGAGGTCCAGCGGGTGCCGATGGGACCGGACAACCTGCGCGGCAATGCGTTCACCATGCGGCACACCCCGCTGGAGACCGAGTCCGCGGCACAGCGCGACGCCGACCGGAGCCGCAACCGCGTGTGGCACATCGTCAACCCGGACCGGCTCAACCACGTCGGCAAGCCGGTCGGCTACGCGCTCATGCCGGAAGGGCTGCCGACCCTGCTGGCCGACCCGGACTCCTCGATCGCCTCGCGCGCCGCGTTCGCCACCAGGCACCTGTGGGTGACCCGCTACGACCCGGCCCAGCGGTACTCGGCGGGTGACTTCGTCAACCAGCACGCCGGGGGAGCGGGACTGCCCAGCTACGTCGCCGCCGACCGGGACATCAACGGCCAGGACCTCGTCGTCTGGCACACGTTCGGGCTCACCCACGTGCCGAGGCCCGAGGACTGGCCGATCATGCCGGTCGACTACGCCGGGTTCACCCTCAAGCCGGTGGGGTTCTTCGACCGCAACCCCACGCTGGACGTGCCGCCGTCCGGATCGACCCATTGTTCGGGACAGTCCTGACCCGCTAGTCTGCACGAACGAACATTCGGTAGATGGAAGGGACGTCATGACCACCACCCCGCTGCGCAGCTACGTCCAAGGGGCTTGGCACAGCCCGACCGACGAGGGGCGCCCGCTGTACGACGCGGCCAGCGGCGAGGAGATCGCCAGGGTCTCCTCGACCGGGGTGGACTTCGCCGGCGTGCTCGACCACGGCCGGCGGGTCGGCGGGCCCGCGCTGCGGGCACTGACGTTCCACCAGCGGGCCGGCCTGCTCAAGGCGCTGGCGGCCCACCTGCGTGAACACCGCGACGAGCTGTACGCGGAGTCCGCGCGGACCGGCGCCACCCTCGGCGACTCGAAGTTCGACGTCGACGGCGGGATCGGCACGCTGCTGTCCTACGCGTCCAAGGGACGCCGTGAGCTGCCGAACGACACGGTCTACCTGGACGGTGCGGTCGAGCCGTTGAGCAAGGGCGGCAGCTTCGTCGCCCAGCACGTGTTCACCTCGCCGCCGGCTGTCGTCGTGCAGGTCAACGCGTTCAACTTCCCGGTGTGGGGTCCGCTGGAGAAGTTCGCGCCCGCGTTCCTGGCCGGAGTGCCCTCGATCGTCAAACCGGCCAGCCCGACCGCGTTCCTGACCGCGAAGCTCGTGGAGCTCATCGTCTCCTCCGGGGTGCTGCCGGAGGGCTCGCTGCAGTTCGTCGCGGGCAGCCTCGGTGACACGTTCGACCATCTGACCGAGCAGGACATCGTGTCGTTCACCGGTTCGGCGTCCACCGCCGCGACACTGCGCGCGCACCCGACCGTGGTGGCCCGCGCGGTGCGGTTCAGTGCCGAGGCCGACTCACTCAACCTGTCGGTGCTCGGGCCGGACGCGACGCCGGACACCGAGGAGTTCGGGCTGTTCGTGAAGCAGCTGGTCACCGAGATGACCACCAAGGCAGGCCAGAAGTGCACCGCGATCCGGCGAGCTTTCGTGCCCACGGCGCAGGTCGACGCCGTCGTCGAGGCGGTCAGCGCGAAGCTGGCGAAGGTCGTCGTCGGGGCACCCGGCGCGGACGGCGTCCGGATGGGTGCGCTGGCGTCCTTGGAGCAGCGCGAGGACGTCCGGCGCAGCGTGAAGGCGCTCGCCGACGCCGGGCGGATCGTGTTCGGCGACCCGGACAAGGTCGACGTCGTCGGCGCGGATGCCGAGAACGGCGCATTCCTGTCACCGATCCTGCTGGTCGGTGACCCGGAGCGGGCAGAGCCGCACGAGGTGGAGGCGTTCGGTCCGGTGTCGACCGTGCTGCCGTACGACTCGACCGAGCAGCTCATCGACTATGCGGCACGCGGCCTGGGCAGCTTGGTGGGATCGGTGGTCACCGCCGATTCCGCGTTCGCCAGGCAGCTGGTGCTCGGGGTCGCGCCGTGGCACGGCAGGCTCCTCGTGCTCAACGCGCGCGACGCCGCCGAGTCCACCGGGCACGGCTCGCCGCTCCCGGTGCTCGTGCACGGCGGGCCCGGTCGCGCGGGTGGCGGTGAGGAGCTGGGCGGCATCCGGGGCGTGCTGCACCACATGCGCCGCACCGCGATCCAGGCCGACCCGGACACGTTGACCGCGATCACCGGGCGCTGGGTCGCCGGTTCGCGGCGGACCGTCACCGACGTGCACCCGTTCCGCAGGCACCTCGAGGAGCTGTCCATCGGCGACACGATCGTCGCCGGTCCGCGCACGGTGACCCAGGAGGACGTCGAGCACTTCGCCGAGTTCACCGGCGACACGTTCTACGCGCACATGGACGCCGAGGCCGCCGCCGCGAACCCGTTCTTCGGCGAGCGGGTCGCGCACGGCTACCTGGTGGTCTCGCTCGCGGCCGGTCTGTTCGTCGACCCTGACCCGGGCCCCGTGCTGGCCAACTTCGGTGTCGACAACCTGCGGTTCCTCGCGCCGACGAAGTTCGGTGACGAGCTGACCGTGACGTTGACCGCGAAGCAGATCACCCCGCGCGACACCGCCGACTACGGCGAGGTCCGATGGGACGCGAACATCACCAGGGGCGACGGCGAGTCGGTCGCCCAGTACGACGTGCTGACCCTGGTCGCCAAACAGCCGAAGGGCGAGTAGCCATGAGCACCAGCACCCGCCGGCTCGGTGACCCGTTGGCGGCCGAGCTGTGGGACGACGCGGAGCGGATGAGCACCGACGAGCTACGTGCGGTGCAGCTGTCGCGGCTGCGGTGGACATTGCGGCACGCCTACGACAACGTGCCGTTCTACCGGTCGAGCTTCGACGCGGCCGGTGTCCACCCGGACGACTGCCGGGAGCTGGCGGACATCGCGAAGTTCCCGCCGACCACCAAGGCGGACCTGCGCGACAACTATCCGTTCGGCATGTTCGCCGTGCCCCAGGACCAGGTGCGCCGGGTGCACGCCTCGTCGGGGACGACTGGGCGGCCGACCGTGGTCGGCTACACCGCCCGCGACATCGAGAACTGGGCCGGTCTGTTCGCCCGGTCGTTGCGCGCGGCGGGGGTTCGGGCCGGTCAGAGGGTGCACAACGCCTACGGCTACGGGCTGTTCACCGGTGGCCTCGGTGCGCATTACGGCATCGAGGCACTGGGAGCCACGGCGATCCCGGTGTCCGGCGGGATGACCCCGCGCCAGGTGCAGCTGATCCAGGACTTCCAGCCGCACGCGATCCTGGTCACCCCGACGTACATGTTGACGATCATGGACGAGTTCGAGCGTCAGGGCATCGACCCGCGCACGTCGTCGCTGCGGGTCGGGGTGTTCGGGGCGGAGCCGTGGACCGAGCAGATGCGCGCCGAGATCGAGGAGCGCATGGACATGCACGCGGTCGACATCTACGGCCTGTCCGAGGTCATGGGGCCCGGGGTGTCGCAGGAGTGCGTGGACACCAAGGACGGGCTGCACATCTGGGAGGACCACTTCCTGCCCGAGGTCATCGACCCGCTCGACGGCACCCCGCTGACCGACGGGGAACAGGGTGAGCTGCTGTTCACCTCGCTCACCAAGGAAGCGCTACCCATCATCCGCTACCGCACCCGCGACCTCACCACACTGAGGCCGGGAACGGCGCGACCGTCGATGCGGCGCATGGAGAAGATCACCGGACGCACCGACGACATGATCATCCTGCGCGGGGTCAACGTCTTCCCGACCCAGATCGAGGAGATCGTCCTGCGCACCGCCGGGCTGTCACCGCACTTCCAACTCGTCCTCACCACCCGAGGCCGGATGGACGCCATGGGCGTCCGCGTCGAAGCGCGCCACGGAGTCGACCCGGATCAGCGCACGGCCGCGGCCGCCGCGCTCGTTCACGCGGTCAAGGAGACCGTGGGAGTCAGCGTGACCTGCGAGATCATCGAGCCGGACACCCTCGAACGCTCCGTCGGCAAGCTCAAACGCCTCATCGACCAGCGCAACCGCTGAACCACCCGTGAGTGGCGAGTGGTCCTATAGGACCACTCGCCACTCACGGGTTTCTAGAGGGCGCCGAAGCGGGCCGGGCCGGGGCGGACGTGGCTTCCGCTGATCCCGGAGCACGTCGCGCGGTAGTGGTCCAGGTTGTCGCCGTCCGGGCCGAGGACCTCGTCGGCGAAGGTCCGCATCGTCTCGAAGGCGAACGGGGCGTTGCGCTGCAGGTTCAGGTTGTGACCCGAGTTCGGGATCACCGCGGCCCGGAAGCAGGCGGCCTCGGAGAAGTACTTGGACTCCTGGCGCTGCAGCTCCTGGCTGCTGGTGCAGTGCTGCTGGTTCACCCCGCAGAAGAACAGCTCACCGGTGCCGTTGACCAGGAACGTGGGCACGGTGATGGACTTCGTCTGATGCGGGAGCGGCAGCTCCAGCTCCGTGCTGCCTCCTGGCACCTGGCCCAGCGGAACGGCGCCGAAGCGGGGATAGAAGCTCGCCACCTCACCCGCTGTGAGCGTGTCGTCGAGCTCGGTCGCGGAGTAGCGCAGCATCTTCGGGTCGACGTTGCTCAGGTCGTAGAAGTAGTCCTGGTCGCGGCCGGTCGGGCCGAGGGTCAGATAGCCCGGCGGCCGGTCACGGAACTGGGGGTCCAGCTGGGCCGGCTGGAACGTCGAGAACACCCGTAGCAGCGGGCCGTTCTGGAACGTGCTGCCCCACGCGGTGGTGATGATCGCGTCGGCGTCGTTGTACTTCGACGTCTCCCGCCACGTCGTCGCGGAACCGTAGGAATAGCCGACCAGCACGACCCGCTCGAACCTGTGACCGCCGATATCGCCGTGCCGGAGCTTGCCGATCAGCTGATGCACCATAGCTGCCTGCGCATCGAGCGTGACCAGAGCAGCCGGCGGTTTACTGCTCTTCCCCGCGCCCAGCCGATCGATTGCGAAGATCGCGTATCCGGCATCGGTCATGTAGCGTGAATAGTTGTATTTCTCCGGCTCGAACCCGACATTCCAATAACCATTGTTGTAGGTGATTCCGTGCAGAGCGAGCATGACGGTCTTCACCTGCCCGTCGTGCGGCAGGCACAGCCGCCCGTGCACGGTGAGGTCGGGCTTTCCCGGGTTGACAGCTTTGGCCAGGACATTCGCACCCGGCGCTGGCACCATCTGCTCGTCCAGAACCGAGGCCGGGACCGGGACATCGAGGAACCGACACCCCGGCCCGGCGTCGTCGTTCACCGGTTCAGCGGCGTTCGAGGTCGCCGGGACCAGCATGGCCACCGCGAGTGCGACCACCGCCGCGGCTCCCACCGTCCGCCACCGAGGGATTCTTCTCACGACCGAACTCAACTCCTCTGTTGACGTCTGTCAGTGCACTGGTCAACGAATGGAATAAAGCTGGCGCAGCCGCATTTCCGTAACGCATGGCTGTTATTGATATAGCCGGTGACCCGGTGTGACGATCGATATACTCGGCTCGTCGTCCGGCTACCGGGGAGTCGTGACAAGATCAGGTCATGGCTGTCACCCGTGCCGAGCTGATCCGCTGGCAGTTCGACCTGACCTGGTCACTCGTGGAGCTGCACCTGGACGCGTTGAAGCCGGGAGACCTGCTGTGGGAGCCCGCCGCGCTCTGCTGGACGGTGCGGCCGGCCGACGGTCGCTGGGTGCCGGACTGGTCGGACACCGAGCCCGACCCGATCCCCGTTCCGACGATCGGCTGGATCACCTGGCACATGGGCTGGTGGTGGTCGGTCACGCTCGATCACCTGCAGGGCCGGGAGCCGAGGGAGCGCACCGACGTCGAATGGCCGGGCGGGCGCGACTCGGTCGTCGAATGGTTGCGCGACCTTCGACGGGAATGGCTGGCGGTCCTCGCGCGGCTCACCGATGACGAGCTTGACGGCGCCGCACCCTTCCCGTGGTCGGACGATCCGGACAAGACCGTGGCCCACACCCTGGCCTGGGTCAACGCGGAACTGATGAAGAACATCGCGGAGGTCGGCCAGCTCCGGCTGTTGCGAGGGGCCGGCTCACCTGGTTGAAAGGCTGGACATGGCGCCTGATCGCGACACCCCGCTCTACGGCCAGCAGACGCGGCTGTCCTTCGAGAACTTCCCGGCACCCGGTCGGGCCTTCGGCGACGTCGGCGAGTTCGTTCGCAACTACGCGCTGGTGAAGCTGGCCGCCGCCCGCGCGAACCAGGCCGTCGGAGTGCTCGACGTGTCGCGCGCGGACGCGATCGCTCAGGCGTGCACGCAGATCGCCGACGGGCTCCACGGCACCGAGTTCCCGTCCGCGCTCGTGCTCGGCGGCGGCGGGACCACGACCAACATGAACGTCAACGAGGTCGTCGCCGCGCTCGCCTCCCGGCTGGGCGGCATCGACGTACATCCGAACGACCACGTCAACGCCTCCCAGTCGACCAACGACACCTATCCGACGGCGATGGCGCTCACCGTGCTGGACCTCGTCGCGCGGCCGCTTGCCGCGCTCGACGAGCTGGCGGTTGCGCTGCTGCGCAAGGCCGCGGAGTTCGACGAGACCCCGCACCTCGGCCGTACCTGCCTGCGCGACGCGGTGACGGTGACCGCCGGACAGACTCACCGCGCGCAGGCCGCCGCCATCCAGCGCGCCGCCGAGGGGCTGCGGTCGGCCGCCGAGCAGCTGACCTCGGTGCCGATCGGGGCCACGGCCGTGGGTACGGGCCTGGGTGCGCCCGACGGATACGCGGAGGTGTGCCTGACCGAGCTCGTCGCGGTCACCGGCCACGAGCTGCGCCCCGCGCCCGACCTGTTCGACGCGCTCGCCCACCTCGACCCCTACGCGGCGGTCGCCGGCGCGGGCGCGCGGGCCGGGATCACGCTGGCGAAGATCGCGGCCGACGTCCGGCTACTGTCGTCCGGGCCCGCCGGCGGAATCGGGGACCTCACCATCCCCGCCGTCCAGGCCGGTTCGTCGATCATGCCGGCGAAGGTCAACCCGGCGACCCCGGAGTACGTGATGCAGCTGAGCTACCGCATCCGAGGGGCGGCGAACACCGTCGAGTACGCGGTGGCGGCGGGTGAGCTCGAGCTCAACGTGATGGAGCCGGTGATCGTGGACGCCCTGGTCTCGATCTTCGCCGACCTCACCGGCGCGGCGACGGCCTTCGCCCGCCGCTGCGTCGCCGGCCTCGCCTGGGACGGCCCACGCAGAGAGGCGAACCTCGCCGGCGCCCTGGACTCCTGGGTGACGCTCTCCACCGAAAGCGGATACGACGAGGCCGCCGCTCGCTACCGCAAGACCCCACCACCCGCGAGCCGCTAGATCCCGCGGCGCGAGTCGGAGGATCGTGGCCGTGAGGCGGTGCTCACGCGCCCGACTCGCGGGGGGCGGGCGCGCCGGCCAGAGCGGCGAGGATGGGGCGCTCCACGGGGGTCGGGGCCTGGGGGTCCAGGGGGAGAGGTGCTCTGGGCAGCAGCGGGGGCTGCGCCATGAAGCGGGGCGTCGTGCCCCGGTGAGGCTGGGCGGCGTGCACCAGGAACGGATGGCACAGGTAGACGTCACCGGCCGTACCGGTGGCGTAGGCCTCGGGGCGATGGGCCGACGCGGGTACGGCGTCGCGGCACAGGTCCATCCATTCGCGGCCGTCGTCGCCCGCTTCGACGAGCAGCGGCGGCACGTCGAGGTGCGAGCCCACCCGGATCCTGGTCGGTGCATCGTCGGGGCCGACGTCGGAGAACAGGAACAACATGAGCAGCGCCCGGCCCCGGGACCGCAGGTTCACCCGGTAGTTGCCGTCCGCACCCGCGAAGCTCGCCTCGACGTGCCAGCCGTCGTCGGTGGGCAGCTGCTCGGTGGGGAAACGCACCGGGAAAGTACCTAGGCTGCCTCGCGGCACCCACCGGCCGGATCCGACGAGCTGGTCGAACGCCTCGTGCAACACCGGGGTGTTCGCGGCGCGCCGGAAGGGCTCCGTGGCGAAGTCACTCAGCCTGATCACCGGCTCCGTCCAGGTGGACGGGTCCTCGGGGTCACAGCCGGTCGCCGCCCACAGCTCGGCGCCGCACCGGTCGACGAGGTCGCGCGGTACAGCGGCCGGGACATGGACGAACCCGGCATCGACAAATCTCGCGATCTCCTCGTCGGTCAACACCCGCCCAGTGTCGCGGCCCTCGTCGGGGCGGTGCCACCGAGTTTCAGCCCGACCGCCCCGGTGAGGAGACGATCTCGATGCGCTGGCCGGGCTCGGTCGAGGAGCCGGCGGCGCCACTCGCCGAGGGTGACCTGATCACGATGCGCGTGCGGTCCGCCCGGAACAGATCGTGGGAGAACTCGATGGGCTCACCGTCCCGGTCGGTCGTCGTGCGGGTGATCGACAGCAGCGGAGCCGGACCACTCAGGTTGAGGATCGCCGCCTCGTGCTCGGTCGCGGTGACCACCTCGATCTGTTCGACCGACTCGGCGGGGCTCACCTGGAAGTGCTCCTCCAGCAGCTCGTAGACCGAACCGCCCAGCGGTAGCTCCAACAGCCCGGGGAAGCGTGCGGCGGGCAGCCGCGCGTGCTCGAGCGACAGCGGGCTGCCGTCGGCGAGCCGGATGCGGACCACCTCGACCACGAGCTCACCACGTGGCAACCGCAACGCGGTCGCGGTCGCCTCGTCGGCGCCGACCATCGCCGTGCTGAGGATGCGGGTGCCGGCCGTCATGCCCTGCTTGCGCAGCAGCGCGGGCACGCTGACCACGCTCGACAGGTCGCGCTCGATCTTCGGTTCGCTCACGAACGTCCCGCCGCCTCGGCCGGGCAACCGTCGTACGTTCCCGCTGCGTTCCAACGCCTCCAGCGCAAGCCGGATCGTCGAACGACTCACCCCGTACGAGGCGGCGAGCTCACGCTCCGGGCTGAGTCGCTCGCCGGGCTTGAGGGTGCCCTCGGTGATCCGCGTGTGGAGCTCGTGGCGGATCTCCTCGGCGGTGAACTCGTAGGCGCCGCCGTCCTCGGCGATCATGTCGACGGTCATGCTGGAACTGCACCTCTTCGTCCGGTCGGTGAGCCCAGGGTATAACCAATACCGACCAAAGCTGGCATTCGGTCGCGTGTTGCTGCTGTGAATGCTCAGGCCATGGCGTCCAGCGACTCGGGGACGATCTGGCCGCCGTCCACCACGAGCGCGTGGCCGGTGATGAAGCCGGCCTCCCTGGTGGCGAGGAACAGCGCGGCGTAACCGATGTCGGCGACGGTTCCCAGACGTTTGAGCGGGATCGACGCGCTCATCTGGTTCAGATATCCCTCGCCGAGATCCTGCAGACCCTCGGTCAGCACGTTGCCCGGCAGCACCGCGTTGACCGTGATGCCGTCGGGTGCCAGCTCGAGTGCCGCGGTCCGCATGAAGCCGAGCTGGCCGGCCTTGCTCGCGCCGTAGTGCGTCCAGCCGGAGAACCCGGTGAACGGGCCGGTGATCGACGAGGTGATGACCACTCGGCCGTGACCGGACGCGCGCAGCGCGGGCAGGCACGCCTGGACGGTGAGCATCGTGCCCTTGAGATTGGTGCCGAGCACGTCGTCGATGTCGGCCGCGGTCAGGTCGGCGAGCCTGCCCTCCGGGAACTTCCCGGCGTTGGCGCACACCACGTCGATGCCGCCGTGCCGCATCGTTGCGGCGGCGGCGATCGCGGCGCAGCCCGCCGGGTCGCTCACGTCGGCCGCGAGCGCGGTGACCGAGCCCCGGCCCGCGTCGAGTTCCTCGGCGGCAGCCTGTGCGGTCGTGGCATCCCGCCCGACGATCAGTACCTTCGCGCCCGCGTCGGCGAACACCGAGGCGATGCCCTTGCCGATGCCTTTGCTCGCACCGGTCACGACGACCGAGCTGCCGGCGAGTGAGGTGAACATGGAGTCCTCCTGGTCAGGTGTGTCGGGACAGATACTGCTCGGCGAGCGCGCACGAGTCCGCCGTGTAGTCGGCGCCGAGGCCGCGCGCGAAATCCACCCCGGTGTGCGAGCCGATCCAGGCGACCAGCAGGAGCCTGCGGAACAGCACGAACGTCCAGATCTCCGCCTCGTCATCGGCGGGCAGCGGCAGGACCCGGCGGTAGCCGCGCAGCCACCGGTCGATGAGCTCGGGCACCTCCGGCTGGTGCTCGAAGAAGCTCACCGCCGTGCCGAGGTCATAGAGGTACCAGCCGTTGCCGCAGTGGTCGAAGTCGATGACGCTGACCGCATCGGCGTCGTCGGCGCTGTCGTCGACCAGCAGGTTGGCGAGCCGGAGATCGGCGTGGATCAACCCCCACCGAGCCGGACCCGAGCCGAACGCCGCGAGCCGTCGGCGCAGCGTGTCCTCCAGCCTGCCGAGAACGGCGCGTTCCTCGGGGCCGACACCGACGCCGTCGCGCCACTGCCCCCAGCGGGCCCCGGGGCCGAAGGCCGCGTCGCAGTTCCAGCTGAACCGGCTGAACCCGGCCGGTCGGGGCCACTGCCTCGCGTGCCGGTGCATGCGTGCGGTCAGCTCGCCGAGCGTCTCGAAGTCCCGGTGCCTGCGTGTCTCCGGCGGCTCCCCGCCGGACAGGAACTCGAAGCGGACCGCCATGCGCTCCGGGCCACCGTCCGTCGGGACGACCGTCGCCACCGGTTCACCGTCCACAGTGGGCAGCACGTGCGGAGTGCGCACGCCGGCTTCCTCGCGCAGCGCGTCGAGCCAGCGCAGCTCGGACACGACGTCGGCATGGTCGTGGTAGCCGAGCCGGTGCACCCGCAGAATCGATGCCGTGCCGGTGGCGGCGTCGGTGACGCGGAAGGTGGCGTTCTCCGACAGGTCGAGCAGTGACACGTCACAGCCCGGCGCGACGTCGTACTGCTCGAGTGCCTGGTGGGCCACCTCGGTGAGCCGGGCGACCGCGTCGGCCTCGGAGAGATCGTGGTTGGTCATGGTGGTGTCCTCGTCGTTGAGTGACCTGCGCGGGGAGCTAGCCGGCGCGCCCCTCGATGCCGGTCAGCACCGAGGTGATCGCATCGCGGGCGGTCAGCACCTGCGCGGTGGTGCCGCTCAGGTAGAGACGGCCCGCCGCGCCGATCATCGACACGGTGACGATCGTGATGCCCGGCGCCGCCTTCTCCGCCTCGTTGGCGGCGACCGACGCGAACAGCGCCGGCGTCATCTCGTAGACCAGCAGGCTGTCCCCGGGTAGCACCATCGACGCGTCCCGGTTGCGGTTGATGATCACCGCGTGCTGGTCGGTGAGGTTCTCGATGACGTCCGAGTAGAGGATGCGGGGTGCCAGCTGATCGGCCGGGCCGGCGCCCAGACCATCCAGGATGGCCTTGCCCGCCGCGTCGATGTCCGCGCGGTCGTCGCTGTGCACCTCGAGCACGCCGAACTGGCGCTCGACGAACAGGATTCCCGGTTCGACGCTCGGCACCGACTTGAGCGCCAGGTCGGTCACCCGCTCGATCGCCAGGCCAGGAGCCACCTCGATGATCAGCGAGTGCTGGCCCCGGACCGGCGGATAGCCTCTCGCTCTGGTCGGTGTACCCAGGTAGGCGGCGAACTGGCGCTGCAGATCCTCGATCGGCAGGTAGACCCGCAGCTCCGGTGCGCCCGCGTGCGACACGGTCTACTCGCCGGTGACGCTGAAGTGGTTGCCCAGCTCCGCGTGCGGACGCGGGATGACGTGCACCGAGACCAGCTCGCCGACGGCCGAGGCGGTCTCAGCCCCGGCTTCGGTGGCGGCCTTGACCGCGCCGACGTCGCCGACCACGGTGACCGCGACCAGGCCGCCACCGACCTGTTCCCGGCCGGCGATGACGACGTTGGCCGCCTTCACCATCGCGTCGGCGGCCGCGAGCGCCGCCACGTAGCCCTTGGTCTCGATGAGACCGATCGCGTTACTGGCCATGAGAGGTGTCTCCTTGCTCGGGTTGTGGGTCGGGTTGTTCGTCGATCGAGCCGATGACCAGCGCATCGACCGGTGGGGGCGTACCGGGGAACCAGGAGGCGGCGACCGAGCCCTGGGCGACCAGGACGTGCTCACCGACCCCGCTGCCCAGCACGTCGAATGCGATCAGCCGAGCGCCGCTGTCCTCGACCTCCACGTCGAGGAACGCGCCGCCGGGTATCCCGTCGAGCCGTTTGGTGGCCCACACGTTGCCCCGCACGATGGCTCGCAGCATCTAGTCCTCCCTCCGGACGGTCAGCCCGAGCGTTCTGATCTTGTCCTTCGCCAACGGCGTGAGGACCGCCCTGGGCCCGATGACCAGCTCCGTGACACCGGCTTGTGCCGCGGCCACGACATGTCGCTCCAGGACCGCCTTCGCCTCGACCCGGTGGCCGCACGCGCGCGCCGGGTCGGGAAGCGCCGGCAGGAGCTCGCGCAGCAGCTCACGGATCATCCGGCGGATCTCGTCCTCGGTGGGGCTCATCGGCCGGCCCCCAACGCGGCCCGTGCGGCGTCGGCCGCCTGACGGACGTCGTCCTCGTCCCCGGTCAGGTAGATCCGGCCGGTGGCCCCCATCATGCGGTAGTCGACGACCTTGATCCGGGCCGCCTTCTCCGCCTCGTTGACCGCCAGGATGGCGTACGAGGCGGGGCGGACCTCCAGCACGAACAGGGACTCACCGGGCAGCGCCAGCGAACCGAGCCGGTTGCGGTTGATCAGGAACGCGTGCTGGTCGTCGAGCCTCGTGATGATCTTGGAAGCGAGAATCTCGGGCTCGGTGGCATCCTGCTCGGTGCCGCCCAGGACGGCGAGCGCCTCGCTGCCCGCCGCGCGCACCTGGTCGGTCGCCCCGTGCAGCTCGAGGTAGCCGAACTGCCGCTCGACGACCAGGATGCCCGCCTGGACGTCGGCATGTTTGACCGCGACGTCGGTGAGCGGCTCGATGTCCAGTCCCGGTGCCACCTCGATGACCTGCGCGGCCATCCCAGAACGGGGCAGCCGGCCCTTGATCCAGCTGCCCAGGTAGCACATCGTCTGCGGCTGCAGCTGGTCGATGAAGATGAACGAGCGCAGTTCGGCCACGGCGGCTCAGCCCTTCATGATCTGGGCTAGTTCTTCGACGATGAGCCTGCGTAGCTGCTCGCGGAACGCGGTGTCACCCTCGGCCACGGGCGGCCGGTGCGACGGGTGTGACCGGCGCGGTGAGTCGAGGGCGTTCGACGCGTGTGGGTACGGGGGCACGGCGCCCTCGGGCGAGCGGCGCCACGGGTCGAGCCCGGTGAAGTCGCCGAACGGGACCGTCGAGTCGGCGTTGTAGGCGATGTTCGACCAGTTGACCAGGTGTTCCGGCGCCAGGTTCGCGCCGGCGCTCGACCGGCCCGGGAAACCGGTGCCGATCGTCATCGAGGGCGCCAGGTTTGTCTCGAAGCCGGAGCTGCCCAGACTGTTGCCGACGTTGACGCTCACCCGAAGCACCGGAAGTGCCGCCGAGTAGTCCAGGATCGTGGCCGGATCGGTGCTGTGGATCGCCGCCGAATGCCCGGCACCGGTGATCCGCAGGACCGCCTTGGCCGCGGCGATGCCGCGATGCGCCGAGGGCACCCTGAGCAGCCCGAGGACCGGGCAGAGCTTCTCGCGGGCCAGCGGCTCCTCCGGCATAGCCAGTTCGATCGGCGCGACCAGCACGCGGCAGTTCGCGCCCACCCGTATCCCGGCCTGACCGGCGATCCACCGCGCGTCCCGCCCGACGAACCGGGTGTCGAAACTCCCGCCGGGGAACATCGCGGCCCGCAACCGGCCGGTATCGGCGTCGTCGAGCAGATGGGCACCCTCGGAGGTCATCAGCGTCAGTAGCCGATCCGCGCACGAGTCCTCGACGATCAGCACCGACTCGTTGGTGCACAGCACCGAGTTGTCGAAGCTCTTGCTCTCGACGATCCGTTTCGCCGCCGCTGGCAGGTCGGCCGTCGCGTCCACCAGCACCGGCACGTTCGCCGGGCCGACGCCGAGCGCGGGAGTGCCCGAGCGGTAGGCCGCCCGCACCATCGCGGATCCGCCGGTCGCCACGACGACGTTCGTGCGCTCGTCGGCCATCAGCGCCTCGACCAGCGGGATGGACGGCTGCTCGATCACCTGGATGACACCGTCCGGCGCGCCGGCTGCCCGCGCCGCCTCCGCGAGTGTCCGTGCCGCGGCGACACACACCTCACGCGCGGCCGGGTGCGGGCTGATCACGATGGCGTTGCGGGTCATCAGCGCGAGCAGCACCTTGAAGTACAGCGTGCACACCGGGTTCGTCGACGGGGTCAGCGCGAACACCACCCCCGCCGGTCGTGGCACGGCGACCAGCTTGGCGCCGGCGTCGATCCGAGGTGTCACGTAGTCGTGCTCTCGGTAGCCGTCCGCGATACCCCGGGAGCACGCGATGTTCTTGATCTTCTTGTGCTCGGCGACACCGAAACCGGTCTCGCGGACCGCCCACTCGGCGTACTCGCCGGCGTGCGACTCGGCGGCCGAGGCGACCGCGTGGACGATCCGGTCGACCGCGTCCTTGCGGTACTCGGCGAAAGCGCGGGACGCCCAGGACGCCCGGCCCATCATCGCCGCGGCGGCCTCGACCGATGTCTCGCTCATGCCGCCCTCCGACCGGTCGCCGCCGCGTCGCGCCAGGCCTTGCCGATCGCGATCTCGGTGCGGTCCAGCAGCTCGTCACACAGCTCCGGCCGCAGCAGGACGCCCGGCTTGAACTGCAGCACGCTCGGGTCGAGGGTCGAGAAGATCGCCCAGACACCGTTCTCGTACAGGTGTTTCATCACCAGCTTGGCGCCTTCCGGGTGCCCGAACTCCAGCCCGATGACCACGCCGTTCTGCCGGATTCCGACGAACCAGTCCGGATACTCGGACCGGATGCGGTCCAGGCCGCGCCCGACCGCGTCGGCGATGTAGTGCACCATCGAGCGCGTCTCCGGTCTGCCACAGATTTCGAGCGTCTTCAGCGCCGCGAGGCAGCCCAGCTCAGCGCCGCCGAACGTGGAGATGTGGCCGAAGCCGTCCTCGCTCAGCCACCCGGCGGCGCGCTCGCTGGCCAGCACCGCGGAGATCGGGTACATGCCACCGGAGATTCCCTTGCCGATCACCATGAGGTCCGGCTCGATGCCGTGCTTGGTGATTCCCCACATCTCACCGGTCCGCATCAGCCCGGTCTGGACCTCGTCGGCGATGTAGAGCGTTCCGTGCTGGTCGCAGAGCCGCTTGACCGCTTCGAGATAGCCGGGGGCCGGCAGCGGGAAGCCGTAGGTCGCCGGGATCGTCTCCATGATCACCGCGGCCACGTCACCGGCGCGCAGCACCGACTCCATCGCGTCGAGGTCGTTGAACGGGACCTTCGGGAAGTCCTCCGGCTGGTCGGAGAGGAAGAGGCGGGAGAACCGGTCGTCACCGGCACTGACGGCGAGACCGGTGTGGCCGTGGTAGGCCTTGATGACGGACACGATCTTGCGCCGTTGTGTCGTGTGCCGCGCCGTCTTGAGCGCGATGTCGATCGCCTCGCCGCCCCCGCTGCCGTAGATCACCTTCGTCAGGTTCGCGGGAGCGGACGCGACCAGTGCCTCGGCGAGCGCCGTCCTGGTGAGCGCGGGGAAGTGGTGGTTGCCTATGTCGAAATGCTTCATGCCCTCGGAGATCGCCCGTACGACCTCGGGGTTGCGGTGGCCGACGTTGTAGGTGCCGCCGTTGAGATGCACGTCGATGAGGCGCTTGCCGGACATGTCGTAGAGGAAGTACTCCTCCCGGCGGTCGATGACCAGCGGAACCTCGGCGTCCATCCAGAACCTGGTCTTGCCCGGGTTCCAGAACTTCTGGGACTTGGCGAGGACCTCGTCCTTCGACTCGAAGGCGAAGAGCCCGTAGTCGTGCGTCACTCGGCCCCCTTTGGTTTCGATTTGGTTGACCAAATAGTGCCGTGTCCGACCTATGGTCGTCAATGGTTAGTTTCGGTCAGATTTCCTGAGACCGGAAGTATTGTTTGGTTGCCACGATGGTGTTACGGTCCCGCCGGTCACGTGCTTCAGGTCACAGCGGAAGGCGTTGGGCGATATGGATGACACGACCCGGCTGGATGTCCCGGATCGAGGTACGACGCAGGTCCAGCGGCTCAAGCCGAACGCCGTGGGCCTGGTCGGAGTGCTGTTCATGGCGGTGGCCACGGCGGCGCCGATCACCGCCATGGTCGGCAACGTTCCGATCGCGATCGGATTCGGCAACGGCGCGGGCGCACCGGCCGGCTACCTGGTCGCAACCATCGTGCTGTCGCTGTTCGCCGCCGGCTACTCGGCGATGGCCAAGCACATCACGGCGACCGGTGCCTTCTACGGCTTCGTCTCGCACGGTCTCGGCCGGGTCGTCGGCATGATGGCGGGCGCACTGACCACGCTGGCCTACGTCGTGTTCGAGGCCTCGATCGTCGGCATCTTCGCGTTCTTCGCCAGCTCGTTCGCGGCCGAACACCTGGGTCTCACCGTGCCCTGGCTGTGGTTCGCGCTGCTGATGCTCGCCGCCAACGCCGTGCTCACCTACTTCGACATCAACCTCACGGCCAAGGTCCTGGGAGTCTTCCTGGTCACCGAGATCGTGATGCTGACGCTCATGGCGTTGTCGGTGCTGGTGACCGGTGGCGGGCCCGAGGGCTGGTCGCTGGGTTCGCTCAACCCCGTGGCAGCGTTCCACAACCTGACGGGTGCGGTGGCCGACCCGCACCACCCCGGAGCGACACTGGCCGTGGCCGGATCGGCCGGCATCGGGCTGTTCTTCGCCTTCTGGTCCTGGGTGGGCTTCGAGTCGACCGCGATGTACGGCGAGGAGTCGAAGAACCCCAAGAAGATCATCCCTCGGGCGACGATGCTCGCGGTCGTCGGAATCGGGCTGTTCTACGTCATCGTGTCCTGGCTGGCGATCGTCGGCACCGGCCCGGCGAAGGCGGTCGCGCTCGCACAGGACAGTGCCACCGCCGGACAGGTGTTCTTCGGTCCGGTCGAACAACACCTCGGCCACCCGGCCGTCGTGATGTTCGAGTTCCTGCTGATGACCGGCTCCTACGCCTGCGGCATGGCGTTCCACAGCTGCGCGTCCCGCTACATCTACGCGATCGGCCGGGAGAACCTGATCCCCGGGTTCGGCAGGACGCTGGGCGCGACGCACCCGGTGCACGGCTCGCCGCACATCGCCGGTTTCATCCAGACCTTCATCGCCACCGCGATCGTCCTGTGGTTCTTCGCCACCGGCCGCGACCCCTACGGCCAGCTGTACGCACTGATGGCGATCCTCGGCACCGCGGCGATCCTGATCGTGCAGGCGCTGGCGGCGTTCGCGGTCATCGGCTACTTCCACGGCGCCAAGAAACATCCCGAGACGGCGCACTGGTTCCGCACGTTCCTCGCGCCGCTGCTCGGCGGGCTGGGCATGCTCTACGTGATCTGGCTGCTGATCCAGAGCGCGGGCGTCGCGGCGGGCGCGGCGGCCAGCGACGTCGTGTTCCGAGTCACACCGTGGATCGTCGGCGGGACCGCGCTGGCCGGACTTCTCTTCGCGCTGGGTGCGAAGTACCTGGCACCGGAGCGGTACGAGGTCATCGGACGAGTGGTGCTCGACGACAGTCACGAGCGCGACTGAGCGCTTCAGCTGTCCCGATCCCGGCGCTGCGGGCATGATCTCCTACGTAGGAGAACGATCAACCATCTCACGGAGGAAACATGCCAGCGAAGGCGAGCGCGGAATGGAAGGGCGACCTGCCCAGTGGGTCGGGGACGTTCAACGCCGGTGACTCGATCAGCGGCGGATTCACCTTCAAGTCGCGCTTCGAGGACGGCCCCGGCTCGAACCCCGAGCAGCTCATCGCCGCGGCCCACGCCGCCTGCTTCTCGATGGCGCTGTCCAACATCCTCGCCAAGGCGGGCAACCCGGCCGAGTCCGTACACACCGACGCCGCCGTGACCCTGCGCATCGTCGACGGCGCACCGACCATCACCAGGATCGACCTGGTCACCAAGGGCAGCGTGCCCGGCATCGACCAGGCGGCGTTCACCGAGCACGCCCAGGCGGCGAAGGAAGGCTGCCCGGTGAGCAAGGCTCTGGCGGCGGTCGAGGAGATCACCCTGGACGCGACCCTGGTCTAGGGGGCTGGTTGGCCTGGCTGTGGTTGGCCTGGCTGTGGTTGGTCTGGCTGGGGCTGCTGTGGTTGGGCCGGCTGTGGCTGGGGCTGCTGTGGCTGGGGTGAGTGGCTCGGGTTGTGGGCCTGCGGGGGTGGTTGGCCTGGGTAGCTGGGGTTGTGGGCCTGCGGGGTGGTTGGGTTGGGTAGCTCGGGCTGTGGGGCTCTAGCGCTGGGTGGAGGTGCAGGCTGTGTTGCTTGGGCCTGTTTCGCGCGCGACTTTTTTCTGTGACCACCCCGGCTCGCGCGAGCGCTCGCTGGGGTACTCCCAGAAAAAAAGGCTCGGGGACTCGCCCGGGCGCGCGCTTGTGGCCACCCTGGGAGCCGCCCTGGCAGCTGGGCGGGTTGTTGCGGACATTCACTGCCCGGCCTTCGCCGGAACTCCTTCGGAGACTCGCGGAGCCGGCTTTACAGACGCGTGTACATGCGCAGGCGGTCCTGGTGCAGGTGCACGGCATTCCTGGTGGGGTGCAGGTGTTCGTCGTGGGATGCGGGTCATGTCTAGAGCCCCTCACTCCACACCGGGAGTGGGGTGACGCCGCGTTTCACAGGTGGGCCCCGCAAGGCGGGCCGAAGGCCGTTCCGCCGAAGGCGGGTAGTGCATGAGTGGCGGCTCTCAGGGTGACCACAAGCGCGCGCGTCGCCGAAGGCGACATTTTTCCGAGTGGCCCTCTCTGCCCGAAGGGTAGAGAGGGCCGCGAGGAAAAACCCCAGGCAGCGAGCCGTTAGGCGAGCCGCCTGGATCGTTCCCGGTCGGCCCGAAGGGCCTTCCGGGAACGATGGCGCGCGGAACAGGCCGGGACTACACACCCAACCACCACACCCCCTGTGAGCAGTAAATCCGGCCAGAAGTCAAGCCGCCACGGACAAGACTCCCGTTACCGTCCCCGAGTCCGTCGGGCGAAAACGGGCGCTGCGGAAGAGCTTGATCATGCGGGTGTTGCCGGTCAGCGCGGTCATCTCCAACTCGGTCACACCCGCACTCCGGGCGTGGTCGCGCAGCGCATCGAACAGTAGCCGCCCGATGCCTTGCCCCTGGTAGGCGTCCTCTACCAGGAGGGCGAGCTCGGCGGGCGCGGTGCCGTCCAGAAACAGCGAGCCGAACCCGATGATGCCGGTGCCGAGTCCGCGCACGACGACGGTGTGGCTGTCCGGGTCGCGGAACAGTGTGGCGACATGGTCGGGGCCGGCCTGCGGGGCACAGCTGAGGAAACGGGCCTGGCGGCTCGCGGGGGAGCAGCGCTCGACCATGGCCGAGAGCTCGGGGCGGTCGGCCTCGGTGAGGTCGGTGAACAGGAACATGGTGGTTCTCCCGTGCTCAGGCGGAGACGAGGGCGGGGCGGGCGGCGGCCCACCTGAGGTCGGCCAGCAGCGCCCGCACGCTGCGGGCGGTGTCGTTGATGAAGAAGTGGCCGCCGTCGAAGATGCGGTGCTGGAAGTGACCGGCCGCGAAGTCGCCCCACGGCCTGGTCAGCCAGGGCGAGGCGTACCAGTCGTCGCTGCCGGCCCAAGTGCTCATCGGCACGTCGAGGGTGTCGAGCGTGGACGCGCGGTAGGACTCGCAGATCGACAGGTCGGCGCGGACCTTCGGGCGGAAGCGGTCCATGAACGCCGGATCGGCGAGGTAGGCGGGCGCGATGCCGCCCATGCGGCCGAGCTTCGTGTCGAACTCGTCGTCGGGCAGTTCGTGCATCGTGACCGGCGGGGGTGTTGCGGGGGAGCGGCTTCCCGAGGTGACGATCAGTTCCGGCGGGACGGGGAGCCGGCGGGCGACCGCGTAGGCGAGCAGCGCGCCGAAGCTGTGGCCGAAGAAGGCGTACCGGCCGGCGAGGTCGAGCTCGTCGGCCAGTACATCGGCCATCGAGTCGATGTCGGGGAGCTTGGGCGGCCGGACGCCGACCACCCGGACGTGCGCGGGCATGGCTTCGGCGAGCGGCTCGTACGCCGAACTGGATGCGCCGGACCAGGGGAAGCAGAGGAGCTGGAGGGGAGGCCGGTCGTGGGGGAGGCGGTGGACGTTCACGGCTGGTCCGTGACGCGAGAGCACATGGTGATGTCGTCCCGATGAGGTAGGCGATGGATCAACTTCAGGGACGAGAATCCCGGCGATCCCGACTACGGACATCGGTGTTTGCCGCAGCGTTACGGCATGTGGGTTACGTACCTACGGGTGATCAGAACGACTGTTCGGTCACCTCTAGTGATATTTCGCCGCAAGCGGCGTCGACCAGCGCTCGTAGGGTAGGCCCGGCGACGCGTTCGTGCTCAGCTTCCAGCGGCTGTCCGGCGACCAGCTTCGACCGGTAGCGGGCTCGGTCGGCGGGGTCGAGGTAGGGCAGCGCCGACAGCGCCGCGACCACGAGCGTCTCCCCGTGTTCTTCCACGACGGCCACCAGGTGGGTGCGCAGACACGTCTCGTCGACGTGCCCGAACCAGCCGGCCTTGACCGCGACATCCGCCGACGAGGCGAGCACACCGAACGCCTGCTCCGGGGACACACCGCGCATCCACCCGAGTACCGAGGCCGCGTCGGGGTCGCCGGCAGCGGCGCGGCTGAGCGCCCCGTACGCCGTGACGACCTCGGCGGCACTCACCTCGACCGCGCCGAACCAGCTGGGGTCGGCACCGGGTACTCGCCAGCGCACGCCGGTTGCCTCGGCGATCCAGTCCAGAACCCGAGGCGGTGTGCTGCCGAGCCACAGGCGGTTGGTCGCGGCGTTGTCCGAGACCCTGACCGCGAGCTCGGCGTCGGCCGACCAGCGCTCCCGGTCTTGCCGGTACGGGCCGTCGCAGTGCGCCGCTGCCCAGACGAACAGCGGTTTGAGCAGCGACGCGCACCGCAGCCGAGCCGCGCCGACGCGCATGCCGACGGAGCGCAGTGGCGGGCCGCCGTACTGGGGCGTTCCGAAGGTCTCGGCCGCGACCTGCGCCGACGCGCCCTCGGGCAGTGCCCGTAGCACCGGGCCGATCACGTGTACACCGCCAGCAGGATCGCGTACAGCGCCAGCACCGGGATCAGGACAAGGTAGGACGACAGCAGCTGCCACTTGAGCGAGCGGGACTCGGCGAGCCCCATCTGCCCGATCATGTCTGGTCCGGGGAACGGTCCGAGGCCGTCGGTCTGCGCGGTGACCAGCAGGACCAGAGTCCACGCGGGCGGTGGGATACCCAGTGCGGCGGCTAGCGGACCGAACACCTGGTTCACCAGCACGACCTGCGCGGCCGCCGCACCCGCGATCCCGACCCACCCGATGACGGCCACGACCAGGCAGAACAGGTACGGGCCGAGGGAGGACAGGGAGAACAGCTCCGCCACGCCGTCGTAGACGCCGAGCTTGTCCATGAGCGTGAACAGCACGGCCAGCAGGAAGAACAGGAAGAAGATGCCGAGCAGCCTGCTGGCCCCCGCGTACACGCCGGCCATCAGCTCGCCCATGGACTCGCGCGCCGCGAGCCCGGTCACCACGATGAGCACGATCAACGCGATCGGCACGAAGCTCGCGCCCGCCTTGGTCAGCCCGCTGTAGACGACGAGCAGCACGAACACGGTCAGGAACACGGCGCTGGCCCGACCGGCGCCCGCCGGAGGTCTGACCGTGGCGAAGTCGACCGCTCGGTCCGGCGGGTACGCGTGCGTCTGCGCGGTACGGCGCTGGTTCCATCGCGCGGCGAAGAAGCCGACGCCGAACATGACCGCCGCGGTCGGCCCACCGGCGGTGAGGACGTACTCGAGCCAGCTGACCTTCGCCGCGCCGTAGATGCTGGCGGTGATCGGTGCGAACGGGCTCAACGTCAGCCCGGCGAGGCCGCTGAAGAAGAACATCGCGGCCGTGGCGGTCGAGGAAAACCCCACCGCGGCGAGGAGCGGGATGACGATCGGCGCGACGATGGCGACGGACCCGGCGAGCGTGCCGAGCGCGCCGGACAGGATCAGGCAGGCCAGCATGACGCCGAGTTGCGCACGCGGTTGGGTACTGATGCCGACCTTGCGGACGACGTTCACCACCAGGTAGTCGGCGACGCCCGCGTGTTTGAGCACCTCACCGAGCCCCGAGCCGAGCAGGATGATCACGCCGAGCAGCGCCACCAGCGTGCCCATCGACTCCATCACGACCGGTCCGAGCGCCGAGGGCGCCGAATGGGTCAGCACCGCCGCCGAGACGACCGCGCCCAGGGTGGCGAGCACCATGTCGACCCCGAGCAGCGCGAGGCCCGCGTAGATGACGATGGGGATCAGCCCCCACAGCCCGGGTTTGACGCTGGTGATCGCCACGACGATGCTCGCGGCCAGCGCAACGACGTACAGCGTCGCCGCGATCCAGCGCTGCCGGCTGGACATGTCGAGCGTGTAGATGCTCCGGTCGGGTTCGGCTGTTCGGTCCTGCGTCGACATGGGCCGTTCCTCCTGGGAGTTGTTCATGCCGTACGTCTCACGACCCGACCGGGGCGGGCGCCGGTGAGCGCACCGTCGGTCAGTACCGGCCGGCCCGCGACGAACACGTGACGCACGCCGGTGGCCAGCTGCCACGGCTCGTCGTAGGTCGAACGGTCGCTGATGGATTCGGGGTCGAACACCGTGATGTCGGCGACCGCGCCGGGGCGGAGCATCCCGCGATCCGTCATTCCCAGGCGTGCGGCGGGCAGGCCGGTCATCTTGTGCACCGCGTCCGCCAGCCCCAGGTCACCGGCGCGCACGTAGCCGCCGAGCACACGGGGGAAGGTGCCGAAACTGCGTGGATGCGGCTGGCCGTCACCGTCCGGACGGAGCACCCAGCCGTCGCTCGCGACGCTGGCCCCTGGATACCGGAGCACGGTACGCACGTCGTCGGCGGCCATTGCGTGGTTCACCACGGCGACCGACCCCTGGTGCCCGGCGAGCAGCCGAAGCGCGGCGTCCTCCGGTGTGGTGTCGAGCCGGCGGGCGATCTCCGCGACGCTGCTGCCCGCGTACCCGGAGAACGGGCCGCCCGGCAGCGCGGCGACGACCACACCCTCGGGGTCGACGTCCCGGTTCATCCGGTCACGCAGACCCGCCGCGATGCGCGCCCGGGTCGCGGGCTCGGCCAGACGGTCGAGCAGCGCCTCGACACCGCCGTCGAGTGCCCAGGCAGGAAGCCGGGAGGTCAGAGTGGTCGAGGACGCCGTGTACGGGTAGACGTCGCAGCTCACGTCCACGCCCTGGGCCCGTGCGTCGTCGATCAGCCGCAGCGCCTCGACGACCGCACCGTGGTTGCTACGTCCCATCGCCTTGAGGTGCGAGATCTCCAGGCGGACACCGGAGACGGCAGCCGTGTCGAGAGCCTCGCGCACGGCGGGGAGCAGGTCGTCCGCCTCGTTGCGCAGGTGCGTCGAGTACAACAGGCCGTGTTCGGCGGCGACCCGCGCCAGGGCGGTGACCTCGTCGGGTGTCGCGTAGGCGCCCGGTGCGTAGATCAGGCCGGTGGAGAAGCCCCAGACGCCGTGCGCGGCCGCGTCCGCGAGCAATGCGCCCATGCGCTCCAGCTCGTCGGCGTCCGGGGTCCGTTCCGCGCCGCCGAGCACCGCCAGCCGCAGCGCCGAGTGCCCGACCTGCAGCGCCAGGTTGACCGACGGCCGGCACCGCTCGACCGCCTCCGCGTAGCCCTCGGTGTCGGTCCAGTTCCAGCTCAGCTCCGGTGCGAGGAACGCCGACGCCGCCCGAAGCGCGCCGAGATCCCCGATCGGGAACGGTGACCAGCCGCAGTTGCCGGTGACGAGCGTGGTGACGCCCTGGTGGATCACCGTGTCGGCGCCCGGGTGGCCCATGATGCTGAAGTCGGCGTGCGAGTGCAGGTCGATGAACCCCGGTGCCACGACCTGGCCGGCCGCGTCGATGCGGGCATCGCCGTGCACCGTTCCCGGCTCGCCGATGACCTGGACCCGGCCGTCGCGGAGGCCGACATCGGCCCGGACACCGAGGCTCCCGGTGCCGTCCAGGACCGTTCCGCCGTTGATCACCAGGTCGTTCACGTCAGCACCGCCAGGATCGCCACGTACATCGCGGACGCCGGGATCAGCACGAGCCAGCCGGTCAGGATCAGTGACCGCAGGTCGGTCGACCGGGCAAGCCCCATCGCGCCGATCATGTTGGCGTTCGGGAACGGCCCGTAGGTGTCGGCCTTCGACGCCCACAGCAGCACGACGACCCACGCGCCGGACCCGATGCCGAGCGTCGAGGCGAGCCCGCCGAACACCTTGTCGAGCAGCACCACCTGCGCCGCCGTCGCGCCGGGAACCCCGACCCAGCCCAGCAGCGCGATCGCGACGGCGAACCCCAGGCCCGAGACACCGCGCAGCGACGGCCCGTACTGCGCGAGGATCACGTCGAACGGTTTGAGCTTCTCGATGATCCCGAACAGCGCCGCGAGCAGCCAGAACAATAGGAAGATGCTGATCAGCCTGGACGCGCCCCGGTAGACATGGCCCGCGATGGCGGTGGCCGAGTGACCGCCGACCGCTCCGGTGACGACCGCGATGAGGGGCAGCGCGAGCAGCGGGAACGCGGTGCCCGCGCTGGTGGCTGTGGCGTACCCGACGGTGGCGACCAGGGTGACGAGGAACGCGACGGTCGCCCGTCCCGCACTCGCGGGCGGCTCGTCGGTGTCGACCTCGAGGTCGGTGTCGGAGTACAGGTCACCGGCGGTGCGGCGCTGAATCCACGGCACGATCACCAGCGCCAGCACGATCGACAGGACCGCGAGCGGCCCCGCGCCGACCCTCAGGTACTCCAGGTAGCCGACGTCGGCGGCCTTCATGATCGCCACGTTCGAACCGGCGAACGGTGCCACCGCGAGCCCGGCGCACCCGCCGACGAACATCAACGCCGAGGTCGCGGCCCTGGTGAAACCGACCCGGGCCGCGATCGGGAGCAGGATCGGCGCCGCGATCGCCAGCGCACCGGCCAGCGTGCCGAGACTGGTCACGAGGATCAGGCAGGACACCATGATGCCGAGCCGGACGGCCCAGTCGCGGCGCTCACCCGCGATCAGCATGACCCGGCCGACGATCACCCGCGCGACGCCGGTCGCGCGCAGCACCTCGCCGACGCCCGCACCGAGCATGATGATCAAGCCGATCTGGGTGACCACGTCGCCCATCGAGCTGCCCAGCAGCGTGGCGAACTCGACCGGCGACTCGTGTGCGATGAGCACACCGCACACGAGGCACACCACGGTGGCGATCACCAGGTCCGTGCCGAGCAGGCACAGCACCGCGTACAGCAGGATCGGCGTGATGCCCCACAGCGTGGGCGGGTGCGCGCGGAAGCCGAGCACCGCGCTGCCGACCAGGCCGATGACGGCGATACCGCCGGTCACGAGCCCCCGGCGCCGGGTCTGGGCCAGCGCGTACGCGTTCGGGCTCGTCATGTCAGTCGCCTCGCAGCTCGGTCGTGCGGACGGCGTGGGCCCTGATCAGGCCGGTGTCGATCTCGAAGCCGAGCCCCGGGGCGTGCCACGGCACCGTCACCACGCCCTTGTCGGCGCTGACCGGCGGCGTCACCACGTCGTGGGCGTAGTACTTGTCCGAACCGGAGACGTCCGACGGCAGCACGAATCCCGGCAGGCTGGACAGCGCGACGTTCGCGGCACGACCGATCCCGAACTCGTGCATTCCGCCGCACCAGACGTCGATGCCGTGGGCCCTGGCCAGATCGTGCGCCTCCACCGCGGCGCCGAGCCCGCCCATCCGGGAGACCTTGATGTTCAGCACCCGGCAGGCCCCGAGCGCGAGCGCGGTCTCCAGGTCGTCCGGTGTCACGACCGACTCGTCCAGACACACAGGGGTGCCGATGCGGCTCTGCAGCCGGGCGGCCGCCATCAGGTTCCGGGGGGCGAACGGCTGCTCGATCATGAGCAGCCCGGTCTCGTCCAGCGCCAGCAGCGCATCCAGGTGCTCGGGGGTCTCGCGATAGGCGCCGTTCGCGTCGACCTGCAGCGTCACGTCCGGGAACGCCGCGCGCACCTCGGTCACCGGGCGGACGTCCCACCCGGGAGCGATCTTGAGCTTCACCCGCGGATAGCCCGCGTCGACCTGGTCGCGCACCTGGTCGAGCAGAGCTTCGACGGTCGCTTCGATGCCCAGGCTGACCCCGGCGACGACCGAGCGCCGTTGACCGCCGAGCACCTCGGCGAGCGGCCGCCCCTGGGTCCGGGCCCAGAGCACCCAGCAGGCCGCGTCGAGTCCTGCCTTGGCGAACTCGTTGCCGCGCACCGCGCGCCATGCCGACGGAACCTGTCGCGGATGGTCCCAGTCGGCGCGCAGCAGCCGGGGGACCAGGTGCTCGGCGGCCACGGCCCAACAGGTCTCGACGGTCTCCGACGTGTAGAACGGGCCGGACGGTGAGGCGATCTCACCCCAGCCGAGCGCACCGTCGGAGTCCTCGACCATGACCAGGATGTGTTCCAGGTAGGACTTGCGGTGCGAACTGGTCTCGAACGCGGTGACCAGCGGCAGCCGTACCTGGGTCAGCTCGACACGACGGATCCGCATGTCAGGAGCCGTCCGTGTAGATGTTCAGCCGCGCGGTCAGCTCGTCGCGGCGCGCCAGGCGACGCCGTGCCCCCTTCGCGCTGGCCGCGCTGAGTGTCGCCAGTATGTGCACGACGGCGGCGACCGCGGTGGGGGAGTCGGCGTAGGACGCGCTGTCGGTGTGCACGACCACCGCGACCTCGGCTGCCCGTGCGACCGCGCTGTCGGAGTCGTCGGTGACCGCGACCACCGTGCCGCCCGCCGAGGCGAACTCGGCCGCGACCGAGGACGTGGAGCGGGCGTAGCGGCGCATCGAGAACACGACCAGCAGGTCATCCGGCCGCACGTCACACAGCATGTCGACGGCCCGGACCGTCCCCGGGTCGACGAGCGAGATGTTCGCCAGGCTCGCGGACAGGTCGGTGGCCAGCAACGACGCGTAGGACCAGGACTTGGCTCCGCCGGTGATGAACCGTCGCCGCGCCGCCACGATCCGCCGCGCGGCCAGCTCCAGCGAGCCGTCCGCGCGCAGGCGCTCCAGCGTGGCGGACAGGTTGGCCGTCTCCTGCGCGACCACCTGCTGGAGCAGCGCGGTCGACGTGGACGGCCTGCGTAACCGGGCCCGGTAGCGGTCATCGGGGCTGGTCAGCTCACGGTTGCGGCTGTGCTGATCGTCCGCCGCGCTCACCGGCCCGCTCCGAAGCGGTAGAGCGCGGTGGCGTCGTCGACCCGGCGGCAGGACACCATCGCGGCGCCGTCGCCGAACAGCCGGTCGAGCTCGGTGGCGACCTCGTCGCGCAGCAGGTCGGCGGCTACCCGGTCGGTCCGGTAGACCTGCGCCCAATCGGCCGGGACGGCCAGCCAGGTGCCGCCGGAGGCGCGGACCGTCCGGCCCCACCTCGGCGCCTCCGGCGGCGGGACCGGCGTCGGGACGGCCGGCTCGCGGTCGAGCGGCCAGTCCACGACCACCCGGTCCGTGCGGCCCAGGCCGTCCCGCATGTCGTAGTAGTCACGGTGGAACCAGCGGCCGACGGCGCCGAGCACGTCGAGGTTGAAATGGGCGTTGCGTGCCTGCAACGGGTCGTAGGTCCAGCGCATCGTGCGCACGCCGCTGGTCCGTGCCACCTCGGCCTGGGCCAGCTTCAGCCGACGTCCGACGCCCTGGCCCTGCACCGCCGCATCGACCGCCGCGGTCTGCGAGTGGTGATAGGGGACGGAACCGTCCAGCCCGACGAAGCCGTAGACGAAACCGACGAGTCTCCCGTCGGTGTCGAACGCCCCGATCGCCGAACCGCCGGCGCGCTGTAGCCCGCACAGCAGCTTGGCGTTGATCGCCGGATCGGTGTCGGCAAGGCCGAACACCTGCCGGTACAGCCGCACCGCGTCGAGCCGCTCAGCGGTGCGGCTCAGCGGTCGGATGGTGGCCACCGCGGTGGGAGCTCCGGTGCGCGCGGACATCTCGCTCCAGCCATAGAAGACGTATCAGTATCAGTGCCCTGAATAGATACGCGCATCCCACCAGCCTGTCAATGCTCCATTGGTTCCGTCTGGAACAAAGATATGACACGTATCTTTTCGCAGTGTCGCGGTCGAGCCGGCCGCGAGACACTGGAGGCCGGCGGCAGGGGAGAGGCGTATGGACGGCTACGACCCGAGTTCCCAGCACTTCGTGGACGACCCGTACCCGGCGTTCGACAAGCTCCGCGCCGGCCCACCCTCGGTGTTCGACGAGACGACCGGGCAGTGGTTGATCTCCCGGTACCCCCTGGTGGCGGGGCTGCTGCGGGACCGGCGCCTCGGCCGGACCTACACCCACGTCGCGGACCATGAGTCGTTCGGCCGTGAGCGACCGCCGGACTACCTCGCTCCGTTCTGGGCGACCATCGGCAACGGAATGCTCGACCGGGAACCACCGGATCACACGCGGCTGCGCAGACTCGTGTCGTCCGCGTTCACGCCGCGCCGGGTCGCCGCGCTCGCCTCCCGCGTCCAGCGGCTGACCGACGATCTTCTCGACCGGCTGATCGACGCCGGCTCGGACGGATCGGCGGTGGACCTGGTCGCGGGTGTCGCAGAGCCGTTGCCGGTGACCGTGATCGCGGAGCTGCTCGGCGTACCGGAGGCCGACCGGGAGCTGTTGCGGCCGTGGTCGGCGACGATCTGCCGGATGTTCGAGCTGAACGCGGACCGGACGGACGGTGAGGCGGCCGCCTCGGCCTGCGTGCAGTTCGGCGACTACCTGCGGCAGCTCGCGGCACGCAGGCGGACGTCACCCACCGACGACCTGCTCAGTGACCTGGTCGCGGTGGTCGACGCGGACGGGGACCGGTTGACGCCCGACGAGCTGATCGGCACGTGTGTGCTGCTGCTCAACGCCGGGCACGAGGCGACGGTGAACGCGACCGGCAACGGGGTCTGGGCGCTGCTACGTCATCCCGAGCAACACGTCAGACTCCGCGCCGATCTCGATGGCCTGCTGGGCCCGGCGATCGAGGAGATGCTGCGCTACGACTGCGCCACCCCGATGTTCGAACGCTGGGTGCTCAGCGACATCACGGTCGGTGAGCCGGCGACCGGTGACGAGCCGGTCACCGTGCCGTTCGGCGCCGAGCTCGCGCTGCTGTTCGGCTCGGCGAACCGAGACCCCTCGGTCTTTCGAGATCCGGACAGCTTCGACATCGGCCGCGCACCCAACCCGCACCTGACCTTCGGTGCCGGCATCCACTTCTGCCTGGGCGCGCCACTGGCGAGGATGGAGATGACAACGGTCGTCGGCTCCCTCCTGCGCCGCGTCCCGAACCTGGCGCCGACGACCGAGCCGAGGTACAAACCGGGGTTCGTGGTCCGAGGGCTGCACTCACTCCCGGTGACCGTGCGCTGAGCCGAGATCGTCCCGTGCGAGTTCATCGCCTGACCGGTTGCCGGGTCGCTGCCCACGCGGCCACCTGGGCGCGGGACCGCAGGTCCAGCTTCGTGCGGATGTGGTCGAGGTGCGTCTCGACGGTGCGCTCCGAGATTCGGAGGCGACCGGCGATCTGACGGTTGGTCAGGCCCTCGACCAGCAGCGTCGCCACGCCGAACTGGCGTCCGGTGAGCGGAAGGTCCGGATGGGCGGTGGGCCCGGTCGGACGCTCGCCGGTCAGCGCGTAGCGCTCGCCGTCGTGTGGTGACAACGCGCGACCCTCGTCCAGCAGCGCGTTCGCCCGCCGCTCGGGCACCCGGCCCCTGGCGTCGGCGACGGCGAGCGAGACGAGGTCACGCCACCACGGGTCGCCCACTCCCGAACGGTGCACCCCTGCGAGCCCGGCCAGGCGCAGTCCTCGCTCCACGTCCCCGCCGCGCAGGGCCCCGACCGCGAGACCTTCGACGGCGTAGGGCCAGATCAGCGACCCTCGGTCGGGCAACGACCGCAGCGAGTCGACGAAATGGTTGGCCGCGGCGGCCACGTCGTCCCGCCGCAACGCCAGCACCCCGTTGGTGTGCAGCAGCGCCGCGCGTCGCACCGGTTCGGCGTGCCTTCGGTAGATCGGGGCCGCTTCGGCGAGTGCCTCCCCGGCGCCGTCGAGATCGCCGTCCAGGATGCGCGCCCACGCCAGGTTGTTCAGGCACAGCCCGACGCTCATCGGTTCGTCGAGTGTCCGCACATGGCTCAGGCACCGCGCGAAGCTGCTGGTCGCGGCCGGGTAGTCGCCGCGCACCTGCTCGGCGAAACCCAGTGCCTGCAGCGCCCGGCCGAGCAGTGCGGCGTTGCCGTGCTCGGCGCCGGTGGCGACTGCCTGCCGCGCGCACTCAGCGGACTCCCGGTGCGCGTCGTGCCAGCCGGCCAGCCACGATGCCTGTTCCCAGGCCAATGTGCGGTAGGCGGGGGAGGCGTCCGGCATGCGCAGTGCGGAGGCGAGACGTTCCCGGCCGTCGGCGGCGATCCCGAGCCGCTGCCGGCAGCGCGCCAGTGCGCTCTCCAGCAGCAGGAGGCGGTCGTCGGTGCCGCCGCGCAGGTACTCGACGCCAGTGCGCAGGTTCGACAGCTCCGAGCCCAGCCGGTCGAGGACGGCTCCGCTCGTGGTGAAGCTCCTGGTCAACGGCTCGGCGATACCGGTGAGCCAGTCGACGAGCCGGTCCGTCGCCGCCACCCGCTCACCCGCTTCGTCGAGCTTGCGCCCCGCGAAGTACCGGACGGACTCCAGCTGCCGGAACCGTCCGTGGCACTCGGTGCTCGCGGCGATGACCGATTTGGACTCCAGCGACGACATCAGCGGGACCATCGACGAGGCCGGCGTGTCACCGACGGCGGCGGCGAGGTCGATCCCGAACCCCCCTGGCAGCACGGACAACCGGCGGAACAGCGCCTGTTCGGCCGGCTCGAGTAACTCGTAGCTCCACTCGAGCGCGGCACGCAGGTCGCGGTGACGGGTGTCGAACCCCCGGGATGTCGCCGCGAGCATGGCGAACCGGTCGTCGAGGCCCGCGATGATGTCGGTCAACGGGAGCAGCCGGACCAGCCGGGCGGCCAGCTCGACCGCGAACGGCAGGCAGTCCAGCCGCGTGCAGATCAGCTCCAGCTCCGCGTGTCGCTCTCCGGTACCCGGGTCGGCGAAGCCCGGCGCGACGGCCCTGGCCCGCTCGACGAACAGCCGGACGGCGTCCGCGAGCGGGAGCTCACCGATCGGATGGATCATCTCGCCCGGCAGCTGGAGCACCTCGCGGCTGGTGACCAGCACGCGTAGCCCGCCGCAGCGACGAAGCAGCTGCACGACCAGCTCGCCACACGCCTGGGCCAGGTGTTCGCAGTTGTCCAGTACGAGCAGCAGCTCCTTGCCGCGAAGCTCGGCGGTCACCGTTTCCACGAGCGCCGTGCCGGGTTGCTCGGCGATCCCGACCGCCGCCGCGACCCGCTGGCCGACCAGCTCGGTACCGGTCAGGCCACCGAGGTCGACCACCCGGACACCGTGCTCGTACCGGCGCTGCACCCGCGCGGCGAGCTCCGAGGCGATCCGTGACTTACCCGCGCCCGCCGGGCCGAGCAGGGTGATCAACCGTCCGTTCCGCAGCAGTTTCGCGATGCCGGCGAGTTCGTCCTCCCGGCCCACGAAGCAGTCGAGCTGATGAGGTAGTTCCGTGTCGGCGGGGCCCGCCGACACGGCCGATCCGGAGCGGGTCCTGAGCCGGTAGGCGCGTTGTCTGCATGCATTCGAGCAGTAGCGTGCTCCCCCATTCGTAGCCGTGTCCCCGCAGCTTGCGCACGTTGTCGTCATCTGACCTCCCCGTGGCGCGAACGTTATTACGGCCGGGGGAGCCGACCTCG
Source organism: Actinospineispora spinosispora DSM 44797 (assembly GCF_000429025.1). Lineage (GTDB taxonomy): Bacteria > Actinomycetota > Actinomycetes > Mycobacteriales > Pseudonocardiaceae > Pseudonocardia > Pseudonocardia spinosispora. The sequence continues at coordinate 604,059 of NZ_AUBB01000006.1, read as the reverse complement.
GGAGCGACCTGCCGCAGGGGATCCAACGGGTGCGCAGGTTCACCCACTCGCAAGCACCTCATTAGCACCATCAGTCACATTTTGTGTGTCGTCGTGGTCAGGGAACGCGGTCGCGGAGCGTCGCCATCAGCTCGCGGCTCACGGTGTCCAGGGGTGTCGTGCTGCGTTCGGCTCTGGCCAGGAGCATGCCGCCCTCGAAGGCGGCGAGCGTCAGTGTCGCCAACGACGTCGCCTCGGGCTCCGGGAGGCCACGTGCGCTGATCGCGTCGGTCAGGGCCGTGCGCCAGTCGGCGTAGGCGCCGGCGCAGGCCGCCGCCAGCGACGTCGAGGTGTGCGCCGTTTCCAGTGTGAGGGTGGCGACGGGGCAACCGTCGGCCCATTCGGTCGCGGCCAGGTGGGCGGCGGCGAGATCGATCCACTGCGCGACCGCATCCGCCGGGTGCTGGTCGCGCAGGACCTTGCGCAGCAGTCGTCCGTAGCCGGCGCCGGACAGCGCGACCGCCTCGACCGCGAGCTGCTCCTTGCCGCCCGGGAAGTGGTGCGCCTGGCTGCCCCACGGGGCACCGCTGTCGGCGATCACCTGCCGCCAGCCGGTCGCCGCGAAGCCCTGGGTGCGGAACAGGGCGGCCGCGGTCCGGATCATGCGCTCGCGCGCGTCGGTTCTGCGTGGCACACCGGCCACGGTAGTCCTTGACAAGACGACCGTCTTAATAAGACAGTCGTCCTAGAACGAGGCGAAGTGAGGTGGAACGTGCGGCGGCTCATGTTCGACGGCCCGGGACGGACCCGATGGGAAGAGGTCGAGGAACCCGAACTGTCCGGTCCGGCGGGCGCGTTGGTGCGGCCGATCGCGGTGGCGACCTGCGACCTCGACGTGGCGGTCCTGCGCGGCTCCTATCCGCTGCCCGGCCCGTACCCGCTCGGCCACGAGGGCGTCGCGGAGGTCGTGGCGGTCGGCGACGAGGTGAGCCGGGTCGCACCGGGTGACCGCGTGATCGTGCCGTTCCAGATCTCGTGCGGGCAGTGCGCGCCCTGCCTGCGTGGCCGAACCGGGAACTGCGCCGCACACGCGCTGATGTCCAGCTACGGCCTGGGTCCACTGGGTGGGCAGCAGTGGGGTGGTCTGCTCGCGGATCTGGTCCTGGTCCCGCACGCGGACGCCATGCTCGTCCCGCTGCCCGACACGCTGGACCCGGTGGCGGTGGCCAGCGCGAGCGACAACATCCCCGACGCCTGGCGCACAGTCGGACCCGGCCTGGCAGAGGATCCCGGGGCGGAGGTGCTCGTGGTGGGCGGCGATGCGGGCCCGTGTTCGATCGGGCTCTACGCCGTCGGTATCGCGGTCGCGCTCGGCGCTTCTCGCGTCGTCTACGCGGACGCCGGCGCGAACCCCACCAGGGGCTCGGTCGCTGAAGCGTTCGGCGCCGAGGTGATCGGCCTGGCTGACGCGCCGCGCCGCAAGGTCGGGTCCTTCCCGATCACTGTCGACGCGAGTGGCACACCGGAAGGCCTCCGGCTGGCTCTGGACAGCACCGCCCTCGACGGAACCTGCACGAGCCCGTCGATCTACCTGACCGATGTCGAGCTGCCACTGCTGCGGATGTACTCGCGGGGCTGCACCTTCGTCACCGGCCGGGCGCACGCGAGGGGCACGCTGCCTGCCGTCCTGGAGGCGTTCGCGTCGGGTTTCGACCCGTCACCCGTGACGACGACGGTGGCGCGCTGGGAGGACGCGGCACAGGCGCTGAACAGCCCGTCGATGAAGACCGTGGTCCATCGGACCAGCTGAAACCGGCCTCCTAGAACGGTGGCGGGTCTTCGTCGCCCTCTGGGTCGGTGATGGGTTCTCCTCGGGTGGGGTAGGTGCGGCCGAGGGGGCTTTTCCAGCGGAAGTAGCCGGGGTGGGGTTGGGTGACTGTCCAGCGTCCTCGGTGTTTGAGTGCGTGGTCGTGTGCGCAGGCCGGTGCCAGGTTGGTCCTGGTGGTGGGGCCGTGCTGGACGTCATGGGTGTGGTCGAGTTCGGACTGCACTGCCGATCGTCGGCAGCCTGGTGCGGTGCAGGTGCGGTCCCGGATTTGGGTGTATCGCCGTAGTGCGTTGGTCGGGTGTCGCCGCCCGGGTTGGGTGTCGAGTTTCTCGGCGGGGTCGCGTTCGCGGGCTTGCTGGTATTGGGTGGCGATGTCGGTGATGACTTTCGCCCATGCCTGGGGTGGGTTTTTGGTCAGTTGGGCGAGCGCGGTGGAGGGGATCGCAAGTTCGACGATTCCGCCTTCGGCGCGGTAGCCGGGCGGGCCGGTAGCTGGTCGGCGGCGGGTGATGCCTTCGGCGATCAGGTAACCATCGACATCGGTGACCACCCACCGCCACTGACCACTGTGTTGGCGCCCAGCAGCGCGTCGAGCAACCGACCCGAGGATCGGGCCCCAGCCCGGGAGTTCACCGGGGAGGTTGTTGAGCCCGGCCAGTGTGTCGAGCCGGGCCCGCACCTCGATCCCCGACACCCGACCCACCACCTCAGCAACAGCCTCCACCGGCCCTTCAGCGCCGAAATCAATATCGACGGGCTCAACCTCGGCCGGCTCGGTGTCGGCCGGTTCGCCGGCAGGACTCGGCGGCGAGGTTTCGGCCAGCAGTGCGGCGACCATCTGAGTGCGGGTCAGGTGATGGAACCGCCCGTCCAGCAGCCGCAGGAAGATGTCGGCGCGCAGCTGGTCGATCCGGCCGCGATGCCCCGCACGTTTCGCGGCCAGCGCCAGCTTCGCAATCCGTTCGGTCGCGGCCGCGGCTTCATCGGGTGGTAGTCCGGTGGCGGTGACCGTGGCGGTGCCCGCCGAGTCGAGGTAGCCCACCACCATCCGATCGGCCAGGGCTTGTTCGTACTGGTCTTCGGCTCGGTCCGGCTCCACGGTGATGATCAGCTTCAGGATTCGGGCCCGCAACTGCCCCGTCGTCAACCCCGGCGCCACCGGCAACACCCGCGCGATCACCGCGGCGATCAGATCTTCAGGCAAACCCGCGAGGTGATAGGTGAACACCAACGCCCGGTCCCGGTCGATCAGCCCGGCCAGCATCGCCGCGTGCACCGCCGGCAGCTCCAGACACAGAACCTGGGCGAAATCGCACTCGGTCCGCGCCCGACTGCGAGACAAGGTCAACGCGGCGCGTACTTCATCGGAGGCGTACTGCTCCGACCCGACAGCTGCGGCGCGTTGCACCACCGTGGCGACCGCGGCGGTGTACAGCCCTTCGACGTGCGCACGCTGACGCCCACAGGCTTGCAGTACACCGACGACGTAGTCATCTGACACGGCGTCCATGTCCAGGGCGGACAGGACAGCACCGAGGAGTGGCCCGGCGGGCATACCCGCGAGCCAGGAACCGACCGACACCCCACCCTGCATGCCATCGATCATACGTTCGAACACCGACAAAACAGACTATCTGCAGGTCAACCAGCCAACAGACCCCCACCAGCGACAAACGGTCACAGCCAGAACACCGCGATCAGACCCACCCCGACCAACCACACAACAAGACCAGAAGGGACTTCATCGGCTCGGGGCGGCAGCCCAAGTAGTGAAAGTCCCCCGGCAAACCAAAGCCCGAAACTGATGATCCGCTGATGATCGACACGTAACACGCTCCGTACCCGCTTGGATGTAGCCGGTAACGCCCACCAGTAGCTCCCTGCTGAACGGGTTCGATCAAGGAGAGCCATGACGATGATTCGCCGATTCGCCCTCACGACTGTCCTAGGTGCGGCGGCAGCCGCCGCTCTCGTCTCGGCACCGGCCGTGGCGACCAGTGCTCCCGGCGTGGCGCTGACGGCCATGGCCGTCCCCGCCGACAACCAGCACGGCCCGGACTGGGACGGCCGCCACGGACAGTGGGACGGTCGCGGTGGCTTCGGTCACGGTGGCGGCTGGGACGGCAACGGTGGTGGCTGGGACGGCCACCGCTGGTGGGTCAGCGCGGATCGCTGCAACCGGGGCGGCGGCCATGTGGACCGGACCCACGACCGCTGGCACAACTTCTTCTGCCGGGGCGGCCGCTTCAACGGTGCGCCGGTCCACCGCTGACCGGGTGATGTGAGCCGAGGTCCGGCCGGGGCAGCCAGCCCCGGCCGGCTCGGTCGTTCACACTGACCGGCGATGGACGGTAGCCGGACGACCTCGGGCACGCTGCGCTTGGCGGCGCTGCTCGCGGTCGCGGGCGGCTACCTGGACGGGTTCATGTTCATCGGGCACGGCGGGGTGTTCGCCAACGCGCAGACCGGCAACGTCGTGCTGCTCGGTGTGTCGGCCGCGCGCGCCGACTGGCGGGGCGCGGTGCGGCACGTGCTGCCCATAGTGGCGTTCGTCCTCGGGGTGGCCACGGCCGAGACGGTGGGGCATCCGTGGGTCGCGCGCCGGATCCGCCGGCCCGCGCGGGTCGCGTTGGCTCTCGAGATCGTCGTGTTGGCGGTGGTGGGCGCTCTGCCCGGAACGCTCAACAGCACGGTGATCGTGCTTGCCGTCGCCTACGCCGCCGCGATGCAGAACTCGACGTTCGGCAAGCTGCGGGACTGGTCGGTCAACACGACCATGACGACCGGCAACCTGCGGACCGCGTCCCAGGCGACGTACCGGGCGGTGATCCGGCGGTTGCCCGGCTCGGCCGAGCAGGCGAGGGCGTTCGGCGCGATCTGTCTGGCGTTCCTGGTCGGGGCGGCCCTGGGCGCCGTGGCCACCGGGTGGTGGGGCAACCGAGCCGCGTGGGGCGCGGTGTTGTTGCTGCTCGTGGGCCTGCTGATGTTCGTGGTCGACGAGCGGGGCTGAGCTGCTCAGCGGCTCGCTGGACGGTCGAGACTGTGCTCGGCGACGGTGAAGTCGGCGAAGTCGATGTGCTGGTCGACCGGGCTGGCCCAGGACGGATCGCCGCCGCCGAAGAACGTGGAGAAGAACAGCCCGTCGATGTGCAGCCGGGCGTCGGTGCGGAAGATCAGGTCGGGCTGGTGGAACACCCGGTGGCCGTCGAGCCACACGGTGATCGTGCCGTCGGCTCGGCCCGGGGTGTTGAGCTGCACCCGCTGCTCGATCCGCGCCCACCGGCCGGGGGAGAAGCTCCACGAACCCCGGCCGAGCGAGGCGCCGTCGCCGGTGGCGCCCGGGAAGTAGGCGTACACCTCGCCGGCTCCGTCGCGCCGCCACATGAAGCGCGTGGAGAAGCCGTCGTCGCGGTGGTTTCCGCCGGAACCGGCGCTGCCGCCGAAGAGCCCCGGGAGCTTTCCGCCCTTCACGAACTGGAAGCCGGCGGGAAAGCGGACGCTGTATCTCAGGAACAACAGGTCGGCGGATCGGGGAAAACGGAGGTAGAGCTGGGCGCCTCCGGTCGAGGCGCCGTCGGCTCGGGCGACGGTCGGGCTCGCCGACCCCTTCGGATAGCTCACCTGCAGGAAACGGCCGCCCGGTGCGCTCGGGTCGGTGACCAGCTCCGAGTGGTCGAGCCCGAAGGAACCGCGCGGTGTGAAGCTGACGCCGTTGCCGAAGAAGCCGGGAATCTCCGAGGCGGTCAGTGGCACCGGTGCTCCCGCCGTCCGACTCGAAGTGCCGTCGGCGGCATGGTCGACATCCGAGGCCCGTGCGCATCCGGCCAGCGTCAGCGCCACCAGGCAGGCCACCGCGGCCACCCGCAGCGGGCCGACCGAACCACGTCGGTGTGGATACACGCTCGATCTCCGCACAATCTCAGATGGCTGCACTGCCGTGGATTTCCGAAGTTACCGCATGTGAAATGAACTCCCCGCGCGCCCGGGGTCGCTCAGCCGACCCCCCAGGCCTGCAGCGCTTGGGCGCTGAGATGCTGCCGGGTGTTCCTGATCAGGCCTTTCAGCGCCGGGCCGTGTGCCTCGGCGATCGCCTGATTGTGTTGCGTGACGTCCATCTCGTTGGCCGCCGTGATCTCCATGAAAGCCCGGAGGGCAGCGGGGTCCGGGGTGCTCGACAGCCCGGTGAACCGGTCGGTGAAGAGCGACTCTCCCGAGGCCAGCCTCGGGTAGGTCGCGGCGCGGTCGCAACTGGCGTAGAGGTAGATCAACGCCTCGGCGTCCTCCCCGGCGATCGCGGCGAGACGGGGGCGTTCGGGGAGGTCGAGCAGGCCGACCGCGAAGCCGTCGGTGCCGTAGAAGGCGTGGCCGAGCCCGGCGAGCTGCACAGTGGGACCGGCGCCCCACTCGGCGAGCAGTAGCCGCACCCGGCGCAGATGGTCGAGGAGCGTGCCGCCCGGATGCGGGACGGTGTCGGCTCGCCGGTCGAGGAGCAGCTCCTCGACCGCACGCAGGCGGTTCTCCACGACTCCCACCGTAAGCGCGGGAGTCGACGAGGTCGACGGCATTGCCGGGCCGGGTGGACAACCGGAGCGAGCGGTTGGTTGACTCCCCAAGATCTTGTTGTTGATGCAAAGAGGTCGGGAATGGCCAAGGTCGCGGGCTGCCGCACGATGCCGTTGCTCGGTGCGTTGCCGTGGCTGGTCCGCGACCCGGTCGGGGTGTGCTCCCGGGCGGCGCTGGCGAACGGCGGCCTGGTCCGCGTACCACTCGGTCCGACCGGTGTCTACGTCGTGTCCGACCCCGATCACGTGCGCCAGGTCCTGGTCACCAACGCGGCCAACTACTCCAAGGGCCGGATCATGAACGGGATCCGGATCGCGTTCGGCGAGGGACTGTTCACTTCGGAGGGCGCGCTGTGGCGCCGGCAGCGCAGGCTCATGCAGCCCTCGTTCCAGCAGAGCGGAATGCGGCTGACCTCAGAGGTCGTCACCGAGGTGTGGCAGCGTCGCCTGGACGGCTGGTCCGGACCGGTCGATCTGCTCGAGGAGTTCCTCCACCTGGACATCGCGGTGATCCTGCGGGTGTTGTTCTCCTCCGCACTTCCGGCGGGCCGTGCCGACAAGCTGGTGCGTCTGGCCGACCGCGTCTTCGCCGGGATGGCCGGTCAGCTGCCTGCCTTCTTCCTGCCCAGGTGGGTGCCGGTGCCGGGGCGCGGTGCGTACCAGCGGGCCGTGCGCGAGCTGGATGAGGAGATTCGACTGCTCGTCGCGATGCACCGCGACGAACACGGCGGCGGAGAGCTTCTCCAGGATCTGCTCGCCGCGCGCGATCCCGACACCGGCGAGCCGATGAGCGACCGGCAGATCCGCGACGAGATCTTCACGATGTTCATGGCCGGCTACGAATCCACCGCCAGCACTCTCGCGTGGACGTGTCACCTGCTGAACGAGGCCCCGGAGGTGACGCACACGCTGCGCGCCGAGGTGGATCGAGCGTTGGCCGGTCGTACCCCGACCATCAACGATCTTCCCGAGCTGCCCTACACCGCGCGGGTGATCGCCGAAGGGCTGAGGCTCTATCCGGCGTTCCCGATGTACTTCAGGGCCGCCGACGGCGCCGACCGGCTCGGGGACCACCCCATCCCGGCGGGTGCGCAGCTGGTCCTGTGCCCGCACGCCACGCATCGCACGCCCGAGCACTGGCCCGATCCGGAACGCTTCGATCCCGACCGGTTCGAGCCGGGCTCCGTCGCGATTCGGCACCGGGCGGCCTACTTCCCGTTCGGCCTCGGTCAGCGCCGGTGCATCGGTGAGCCGATGGCACTGACGATCGCCACGCTGGCACTGGTCATGCTCGTGCAGCGGTTCGACCTGACTCCCGGCACGGCTCCGGTGACCGGCCGCTACGCGATGACCTACCAGCCGAGGCACGGCCTCGTGGTCACCCCGGCAGCCCGCGAGTCGGGAGATTCGTCAGGGCGAGTCGCGGATTTCGTCAGACCCGACAGAATCCCCGACTCACCCTGACGGAATCCCCGACTCGCGGGGGTTCCCGAACAGCTCGCGCAGCGGCGGGGGTGTGGCCGGGTCGCCCTCGCGGAGGGACTCGAGCTCGGCGAGCGTCGTGTGGAGTACCTGGGTCGGCTCGGGGTGGGCGCCCCTGCGTGCGGACAGCGCGGCGCGGCCGATCACCAGGTGGTACCAGGTGCCGTCGACCTCGACGTTGGCGACTCCCGGCGTGCGGCCGCCTCGGCCGGCCGTGGCGGCCAGGGTCTGCAGGGTCCACAGCGGCTCGGTGACCGCTCCCTCGGCGGGGAGCCGCCGCGAACCCCAGGCCGCGAGCGCGGACAGGGCGTCGCTGAGCGCGGCGCCGTCCTCGGTCAGCCGGTAGCGGGTGCCGTCGTGGCTGATCAGTCCGGCGCCCTGGACCTGTCTCAGCCGCTCGGTCAGGAGTGCTGAGCTGACCCCGGGCAGTGTGCGCAGCAGCTCGGTGAACCGCAGTGGTCCGGCGAACAGCTCCCGCAGCACCAGCAGCGTCCATCGTTCGCCGACGACGTCCAACGCGGCCGCGAGACCGCACCGCTGCCGATAGCTGCGCGTCGTCATCGATCCAGTGTATGTTCCGAAGTGCTCCAGTTCATAATCTGAAGTAGGTGGCCGCCGATGTCGACGCGCGTGCTCGGAGACCGGGCACTGGGCTGGCTGCGGTTCCTGCACCGCAAGGCGACCACGCCGGACGACTGGAGCTCAGCCGGCCGCCCGGCGCGGTGGTGGGACGACCGCAGCACACCGCCGGTGCTGAACTTCGCCCGGTTCGACCTGTCCGAGTCCAGCTACGCGGTGCCGATGATGGCGGATGTGACCCCGGCGTGGCGGGAGGTTTACGTCGAGATCATGGACGGCCTGGTCGCCCGGCACACCACGTACTGGGCCGCGATCGACTGGCTGACCCAGATCGGCCACGACCCGGACCGTGCGCGCTACCCGGAGGAGCTGGTCAAGCTCTGGCTGCCGCAACACCTGGCCGGCGACTACGACATGCCGGGCTGGACGGCGAACGGCGTCGAGCCGTGGGGTCTCGCCCCGGATCCGGTCGCGGCCGAGGGCAACCTGTTCTTCAAGGGCTGGTTCAACCTGCTGCTCGGCTTCCACGGTTACGTCTCGCGCGACCGCCGGTGGAACGAGCCGTTCGCCGTGACCGGGCTGGACGACCAGCCGTTCTCCTGGACCCACGACGGCATCAACGCGCTGCTGACCAGACAGTGGACCGCCCGCCCGGAAGGGCCGCACTGCGAGAACACCAAGATCTGGCCGTACTGCCTGAGCGCGGCGGGTCTCGGGCTGCGCATGCACGACATCCTGACCGGCGGTTCGGACCACTGGGTCTACGACCAGTGGGTGGACATCGCCCGGGAGCGGTTCCTCGGGCTGACCCCTGGTGGCCACGTCGAGTGGATGGCGCTCTACCACGACCCGATCGCCGACTACACCCACCGCGCGGGTCCGACCGCCGGTCTGTCGGTGGCGATCTACATGCTGCCGCAGGAACCCGCGCTGGCGGAGATCCTGTACCGCACGGCGGTGGACAAGATCGGCTGGAGCGACCCGGCGCGTCCGGTCCGCTCGTTGCCCGACCCCCGGTTCCTGCTGCTGGGCATCGTGCTGGCCCGCGAGTTCGGTGACGAGATCACCCACGCGCGGCTGACCGCGTACGCGGCCGAGCGGTTCGAGCCGGGATTCGCGGCGGGCTCACTGGAGCGCGACGAGTTCGGCTGGGGCTTCGGGCTCGACGAGCCGTACCCGCGTGGCCAGCTCAACGGTCTGCTCATGATGGCGGAGATCGGTGCGCCGGGCGCCTGGTCGCGGGTGTTCACCGAGCCGAACCTGGACAAGTTCGACGAGCCCACGGTGTGTGGCGTCGACTTCCCCCGTCTCGGCGTCCGCGAGGCCTGGAACTCCGGTTCCGCGCTGACCGTCGGCACGTACGCGGCCACCGCATCCGAACGCGGCGCCCCGACCACGATCCGGGTCACCCAGCTGCCCGACGCCGCGTCGAGCGAGGTGCTCCGCGACGGGGTGCCGTACCCGCGCTGGCGTGTCCTCGACCCGCGCAGTATCGAGATCGACCTGGACATCGGTGAGCACCGGCTCCAGGTCCTGCATCCCGGATCGACCACCACCACACAGAGGCACGAGGACCATGACACCGGACTGGCCCCGCCTGGCAGAGAGCCTCAACAGGTCGCTGCACCTGACCGCGCCGCCGGTGGCGATCAGGTTCAGCTCGGCGGAGTCCCCAGACCACCGTGTGCCTGCTGCTGAACCGGCCCTGCCGCCGGCGCGGCTTGTGCGCTCACCTGGATTCCCGAATGGCCCAGTACGCGGGCGTCGACGCGCGTCGATTCACCCATTGATCCTATTGAAATTTGTCTCTGCAATTACTTTTCGACGAGGTCGTTGTTCGTAGGCAATAGCAGCACGTTCGCCCGCCACATTGACCCACGTCACACTCGCCGACGACCATGGCCTCACCCCTGAACGCGCACCGCAACCCCACCATGCGAGGCCCCGCTGATGCCTTCAGACGCCGCTGCCGTCGATCTCGACTCGGTTGATCTGTCCGACAACAACCTGTTCACCGACGGCCCTCCGCACGAGTTGTTCGCGCGGATGCGGGCTGAAGCACCGGTTCACCACAACCGGACGAAGGACGGCCCCGACTTCTGGTCGCTCACCCGGGCCGCCGAGATCAGCGAGGTCAGCAAGGATCCGACGACGTTCTCGACGGCGCGCGGCGGCATCTTCCTGCAGCCGGACACGCTCCTGCCGCTGGAGCTCGGACAGAGCTGGGTGATCTTCAAGGACCCGCCGGAGCACACGAAGCACCGCGAGATCGTGGCCAAGGCCTTCCTCGCGCGCACCCTGGTGATCCTCGACGACGTCATCACCGAGGTCGTCCGCTCCGCGCTGGACAAGGTCGCGGCCACCGGAAAGTGCGACGTCGTGCGGGATATCGCCGTTCCGATTCCGCTCACCGTGATGAGCAGAATGCTGGGCTCGCCGGACGAGGACATTCCGCGTCTGCTCGAATGGAATGACGCCATCCAGGACGGCATCACCAACAATGTCAACGGCAAACAGACCATGGAACAGATGGCGGATCATTTCCGCAAGGTCGTGGACAACGAGCTGATCCGCGGCATGGACTCGCTCGCCAGCGCGGTGTCCAACGCCGAGGTCGACGGCGAGCACCTCACCGACGACGAGATCGCCGTCTACTTCGCGGTCCTGTTGTTCACCGGGACCGAACACACCAGGAACGCGATCTCGAACGGGCTGCTGACCCTCCTGGAACACCCCGACCAGCTGAAGCTGCTGCGGTCCGAACCGACGAAGCTGCGGTGCAAGAAGTCCGGCCACGCCCCGCCCGCGCTCGACGAGATCCTGCGCTGGACGTCGCCGGTGAACTACCTGGCCCGCACCGCGACGAAGGACACCACCATCGGTGACGTGGCGATCAAGGCCGACGACCGGGTGGTGCTCTGGTACGCCTCCGCGAGCCGCGACGCCGACGCGTTCGCCGGTGCCGACACGTTCGACCTCAACCGGGGAATCCAGGAGCCGCCGCACTTCGCGTTCGGCGGTGGCGGACCGCATCACTGCCAGGGCGCGAGCCTGGCGAACCGCATGCTGTCGGTCGCACTGACCGAGACGATCAAGCGGCTGGACGGCCTGGAGCTGGACGGCACGCCGTCCCGCGTGCCGTCGACCTTCGTGAACGCACCGACCTCGATCCCGGTGCGGTTCAGCTCCACCGGCTGAAGTCCTCGTGAGTGTTGAGTGTGGCCATAGCCGCACTCAACACTCACGACCGAAATTTTGTGCTTGCGCTGGAGTGGACTCCAGCGCATAGCGTTGTGCTCATGGTTGCTGCTACCGAATCGGCGATGGGCATCCGGGCGGTCTCCGAGGAGACCGGCCTGACCATCGACACACTGCGCTGGTACGAGCGGCAGGGTCTGCTGCCCGCCGTCGAGCGCACCGCCGACGGGCGTCGGCGCTACACGGCGGCCTCGGTGACCTTCGTCCGGCTCGTGCAGGCCTTGCGGCGTACCGGGATGCCGGTCGCGGACGTGCGCCGGTTCGTCTCGCTGATGGACGAGGGCGCGAGCTCGCACGGCCGCCGGATGGCCCTGCTGGAGCAGCAACGCGACGCGATCCTGACCAACCTCGACCAGATGCACGAGGATCTGAGGACCGTCGAGACGAAGATCGAGCACTACCGCGACCTCATCGACCGAGGTCTCGACTGTGAGGGTGCCGCCGTCGACGACGGCACCGCGCGGCTACAGCGCAGCCGTCTCGGCTGAGCGCACTTCTCTTTCACCTCACCCGCTACACCCCTGGAGATTTTGTGATGACGCACGTCGGTACGACCCTGCTCGGAGACGCCCTGACGGTCAGCAGGCTCGGTTACGGCGCGATGGGCCTGTCGGACACCTACGGCCCGGCGGACCAGGACGAGTCGCTGGCCACGCTCCATCACGCCGTCGACCGCGGTGTGACCCTCATCGACACCGCCGACCTGTACGGCTTCGGTGGCAATGAGGAGCTGGTCGGGCGCCTGCTGGCGACCCGCCGCGACGAGGTCACGCTCGCCACCAAGTTCGGCATCACGGTCGGCGAGGGCGGGCTCGCCGGGATGGGCACCCGGGGCGACGCCGCCTACGTCCGGGAAGCCTGCGAGGCGAGCTTGAAGCGCCTGGGCGTCGAGGTCATCGACCTGTACTACATGCACCGGCGGCAGGTCTCGGTCCCGATCGAGGAGACCGTCGGCGCGATGGCCGAGCTGGTCGAGGAAGGCAAGGTCCGCCACCTCGGCCTGTCCGAGGTGACCGCCGACGAGCTGCGCGGCGCCCATCGGGTGCATCCGATCGCGGCGGTGCAGAGCGAGTGGTCGCTGTGGAGCCGCGACGTCGAGCGCGCCGTCGTACCCACCGCCGCCGAGCTCGGTGTCGGCTTCGTGCCGTACTCGCCGCTCGGGCGCGGGTTCCTCACCGGGACGCTCAGCGACCCGTCCACGTTCAGTGGTGACTGGCGCGGTGGGCTGGCCCGGTTCACGGGCGACGCCTACGAGCGCAACCGGGCCGCCGTGGCCACGATCGCCGAGATCGCGTCCGCGTTGACCGTCACCTCCGCCCAGGTCGCCCTGGCCTGGCTGCGGCAGCACGCCGTGGCGCTCGGGCTCGCGGCGGTGCCGATCCCGGGTACCCGGCGTGCCGCCCGCGTCGACGAGAACATCGCTTCGCTGGACGTCACCCTGGATGCGGAGCAGGTGAGCAGGCTCGACCAGGTCGCGGAGGCGGTGGTCGGTCCGAGGTCCGACCACTCCGACCCCGACTGGGTCTCCGACACCCGCGAGTAGCGCATGATGTCCCAGTGAATCGGGAACGTCTGGCTGAGCGGCTCGGCATCGGGCCGCTCAGCGCCCGGTCGGTCGCGCTGTCCGCGCTGCTCGGCAGCCACCCGCCCCGGCTGCCCGCGCGTTCGCTGGTCGCGCTGGGTTCGCTGTTCGGCATCGCGGACGGTGCCATGCGTACGGCGTTGTCGCGCATGGCCGAGTCGGGTGAGGTCGGGGTGGACGACGCCGGCTACGTCCTCGGCGAACGGCTGAGGCGTCGGCAGGTCAACCAGGACGCGATGCGCCGGGCACCGACCGAGCCGTGGGACGGGACCTGGTGGTTCGCCATCGTCGACGCGCAACGGCGGCCGATCGCCGAGCGCAGGGCGTTCCGCTCGCTCATGGGGGAGCACCGGATGGCCGAGCTGCGGCCCGAGGTGTGGCTTCGGCCGGCGAACGTGGCCGGGCCGTCGCCGATGGACGGCACGCTCGTCGTGCGCGGCGGCATCGACGGGCGGGATCCGGTCGAGCTGGCCGGTCAGCTGTGGGACCTACCGTCGATCGAGGCGGAGGCCATCGAGCTGATCGGCCTGGTCGACGAGGCGTTCTCCTGGCTGGACCGGGAGGATCCCGCCGTGCTGGCCGAGACGTTCCTGGTGTCGATCGCCGCCGTACGGTTCCTGCGCCGGGAGCCGCAGCTCCCCTCGGCCCTCGTCTCACCGGGCTGGCCGGCCCCGGCGATCCGCGCTGCCTACGACCGCCTCGAGGAGGCCCACCTGGCCCGGCAGATGTCGTTCATGGCGGCGGCCGCGGAAACCTGAGTATCACAAGTATTGATCGCGATAGACAGATAACGTAACTTCGTCGGTATGGCGCTCCTCGACGAAGAGGCTCTGACCCATCGAATCCTCGACCACGTGGCAGCCGGGACTACCGACCTTGCGGACGAGACCTGGCGTGAACCGGTGGAGCACTACCGCTGCCCGGATCGGCTGCGGCAGGAGACCGAACTGGTGTTGCGGCGCCGGTTCGTCGCGTACTGCCCGTCGGTCGCGCTGCCCAGGGCGGGCTCGTACATCGCGCGGACCGCGGCCGGCACGCCGCTGGTGGTGCTGCGCGACCGTGAGGGTCAGGTGCGTGCCTTCCGCAACGCATGCCGCCATCGCGGAGCGGCGCTCGTGGCCGGCTGCGGCACCGCGACGTCACTGGTCTGCCCGTACCACGGCTGGGTCTACCGGCTGGACGGCGCGCTGCGCCACGTCGCGGACGACCACGGCTTTCCCGGTCTCGACCGTGCGACGCACGGCCTGGTGCCGGTCACCGCGGTCGAGCGGTCCGGTCTGGTCTTCGTGTCCCAGGACGGTGCCGACGCGGGCGAGCTCGCGGACCTACCGGAGATCGTGCTGTCCGACCAGATGCTGCTCGACAGCAGCACGGACGTCGTCGAGGCCAACTGGAAGATCCTGGTCGAGGGTTTCCTCGAGGGCTATCACATCAAGGCCACGCATCGCTCGACGTTCTTCCCGTTCGGCTACGACAACCTCAACGTCGTGGAGTCCTTCGAGCAGGGTAGCCGGGTGGTGTTCCCGTTCCGGCGGATAGAGGGCCTGCGTGACGTGCCCTCGGACCAGCGCAGTCTTGACGGGCTGGTGACCACGGTCCATCACGTGTTCCCGAACGTCATGGTCGCGCGGCTGTCGCACCACACCGCCGTGGTCGTGCTCGAACCGGACGGTGTCGAGCGGACGAACGTGGTCACCTACCGGCTGACGAACGAGGCCGGCGCCGACGAGTCGCACGCGACGCGGGACGCCAAGTTCGTCGAGATGGGCAACGAGGAGGACCGCGACATGGCCCGCTCGGTGCAGCAGGGACTGTCCAGCGGCGCGAACGAGTTCCTCGAGTTCGGCCGTTTCGAGGGCGCGATCATCCACTTCCACCGCCAACTGGCGGCACTCATCGCCTGAGCGAAGTCGCCCGGTCAGGGTCCAGGGACCGGCTGGGCGCCGAAGACGATCTCCCACAGCTGGGTGCGGGCGTTCTCGATGTGCTCGCGCACCGCGGCGGCCGACGCGTCCTGGTCGCCGTCGCGGACCGCGCGGTAGATCGCCTGGTGGTCGCGGACCGACTCGGCGATCGGGTTGATGTACGGGATCAGGTCGTGCGTGGCGAACAGGTCGGCACGCGCGGCCTCGATCGCGCTCTCCAGGCGGGTGTTCCCGGACGCCTGGGCGAGGCCGGTGTGGAACTGCGAGTCGGACAGACGGAACGCGGCGCGGTTGCTGGCCTGCTCCAGACTGCTGATCGCGGTACGCAGCGCGGCGAGGTGGGTGTCGTTGCGCCGAGACGCGGCCAGCCGAGCTGCCTCTGTCTCCAGTGCGATGCGGTAGTCGACGATGTCGTCGAACTCGCCGGACTCGGTGCGCATGCGTGCCCGCCAGCGGGCCACCGGCTCGTCCAGCTCGATCACGTAGGTGCCGCCACGGGCGCCCCGCCGCACCTCGACGTAGCCGTCGTTCTGCAGGCTCTTGATCGCTTCACGCAGGCTGATCCGGGCCACGCCGAGCTGTTCGGCGAGCTCTCGCTCGGCCGGAAGCCGGTCCCCGGGACCGATCTCGCCCCGGTGGATCAGGCGGCGGAGGTGGTCGGCGACGGCCTGGGACACGGATTGCGCTGTCACGTTGGCCATCAGATGAGGTTATACGGGCGCGTGGAGCAGCGCGGGACGCGTGTGTTCTGTGGCCTTGACAACACCGGGGTCAGGTGGTGACCTAGAAAAGGTCTTAAGTTGGGACCTAAGACCAATCGGGAGGCGCGCGTGTGCGGGATCGTCGGGCTACATCTCAAGAATCCTGAGCTGCAACCTCGGCTCGGTGAGCTCCTGGTGCCGATGCTGGAGGCGATGACCTCGCGCGGACCGGACAGCGCAGGCGTCGCCCTCTACGACGACTCCGGTATGACGGTGATCAAGGACGTCGGGCGCCCCCGGGAGATCTGCGAGCGCAACGGCGTCGCTCGTCGGGGCGGCTACCAGGCGGTGGGGCACACCCGGATGGCGACCGAGTCGGCCGTCACCACCGAGGGCGCGCACCCGTTCACGCCGCTGCCCGGTCTCGCGCTGGTGCACAACGGCTCGTTCTCCAACCACGCCACCATCCGCCGGGACCTCGCGTTCGGCGGGATCGAGTGCACGACCGAGAACGACTCCGAGGTCGCGGCGCGGTTCATCGGCCGGGAGCTGAGCAACGGGGCCGATCTCGCCGATGCCATGCGGATGGTGCTCAAGGAGTTCGACGGTTTCTTCACCCTGCTGGTCACGACCGCGACCCAGTTCGCGGTGCTGCGTGACTCGTTCGCCTGCAAGCCCGCCGTGATCGCCGAGACCGACGACTACGTGGCGATGGCCTCGGAGTTCCACGCGCTGGCCGAGCTGCCGGGCATCAACACCGCACGCATCGTCGAGCCCGAGCCGGAAAGGGTCTACGCATGGTCGCGCTGAGTGAAGAGTTGGTGAAGGTCGACCTGACCACGAGCACCGTGCGTGAGCTGAACGCCGAGTTGCACAAGCCGACCGCGCGTCGCTACGAGGTGCACAACCCGCGCGGCGCCGAGGCGATCGCGGTGGGTCTTCGGCACCCGTTGGACGTGGAGGTCCACGGTCCGGCCGGTTACTACTGCGCGGGGATGAACATGCTGGCCGACATCACGGTGCACGGCAGCGTGGGCACCGGGGTCGCGGAGAACATGATGTCCGGGTCGGTGCGGGTGCGGGGCAACGCGTCGCAGTCGGCGGGCGCGACCGGGCACGGCGGTCTGCTGGTGATCGAGGGCAGTGCGTCGATGCGGTGCGGCATCTCGATGAAGGGCATCGACATCGTCGTCGGCGGCAACGTCGGGCCGATGAGCGCGTTCATGGCGCAGGCGGGCCGGCTCGTCGTGTGCGGCGACGCGGGCGACGGTCTGGGTGACTCGATCTACGAGGCCCGGCTGTACGTGCGGGGCGGTGTCGGCTCGCTGGGCGCGGACTGCATCGAGAAGCCGATGCGCGACGAACACGTCGCCGAGCTGTCCCAGCTGCTGGTCGACGCCGGCCTGCGGCACGATCCGGCCGAGTTCCGGCGCTTCGGTTCGGCCAGGCAGCTCTACCACTTCGCCGCGCACAACTCCGCCGCTTACTAGGGGGCCAGAATGACCGATCCCGCTCTGCGTGGGCTGCGCGAGTCCGCCACGTTCGACCGCGCCACGATCGCCGGAATCCAGAAGGCGGCCGAGACCGGCGTCTACGACATCCGGGGGTGGGGCGCCAAACGCCGGTTGCCGCACTTCGACGATCTGCTGTTCCTCGGCGCGAGCATGTCGCGCTACCCCCTCGAGGGGTACCGGGAGCGCTGCGACACCGACGTCGTGCTCGGTGACCGGCACGCATCGCAGCCGTTGCATTTGGACATCCCGATCACCATCGCCGGCATGAGCTTCGGCGCGCTGTCCGCCCAGGCGAAGGAAGCCCTGGGGCGCGGCGCCAGCGACATGGGGACCTCGACCACCACCGGCGACGGTGGCATGACGCCCGAGGAACGCGGCCAGTCCAAGCATCTGGTCTACCAGTACCTGCCGTCGCGGTACGGGATGAACCCGGACGACCTGCGCGCCGCCGACGCCATCGAGGTGGTGCTCGGGCAGGGTGCGAAGCCCGGCGGTGGCGGCATGCTGCTCGGGCAGAAGATCAGCGACCGGGTCGCCGGGATGCGCACCCTGCCCGCCGGCATCGACCAGCGCAGCGCATGCCGGCACCCGGACTGGACCGGGCCCGACGACCTGACCATCAAGATCCTGGAACTGCGCGAGATCACCGACTGGTGCAAGCCGATCTACGTCAAAGTGGGGGCCACCCGCACCTACTACGACGTGAAGCTCGCGGTCGCGGCCGGCGCGGACGTCGTGGTGGTCGACGGTATGCAGGGCGGCACCGCCGCCACCCAGGACGTGTTCATCGAGCACGTCGGCATCCCGACGCTCGCCGCGATCCCACAGGCCGTGCAGGCACTGGCCGAGCTGGGGCTGCACCGCAAGGTCCAGCTGATCGTCTCCGGTGGCGTCCGCACCGGTGCCGACGTGGCGAAGGCGATGGCACTGGGCGCCGACGCCGTCGCGATCGGCACGGCCGCGTTGATCGCGCTGGGGGACAACCACCCGCGCTACGCCGAGGAGTACGCCGCGCTCGGCTCGGCGCCCGGCTACTACGACGACTACCAGGACGGCCGCGACCCGGCAGGCATCACCACCCAGGACCCGGAGCTGGCCGCGCGCCTCGACCCGGTCGAGGGCGGCCGGCGGGTGGCGAACTACCTGCGGGTCCTGACCTTGGAAGCGCAGACCCTGGCGCGGGCCTGCGGCAAAGCGCACCTGCGCCACCTCGAACCGGAAGATCTGGTCGCGCTCACCATCGAGGCCGCCGCGATGGCCCGGGTGCCGCTCGCCGGGACCTCCTGGATCCCGGGCCAGGGGCTGTGAGCAACCCACTACGACAAAGGAGTTGGCATGGGTGACGGACGCGAGGAACTGGCCGCACGCGCGGACGAGGACGGTATCGAGTTCTTCCTCGCCATGTTCGTGGACCTGCACGGCAAACCGTGCGCGAAGGCGGTGCCGAGGTCCAGTCTCGACCTGCTGATGGACGGTGGCGCCGGGTTCGCCGGTTTCGCCGCCGGTGACCTCGGCCAGGGTCCCGCCGACCCGGACATCACCGTCCTGCCCGACCCCGCGTCGTACACGAAGGTGCCGTGGAAGGACGGCATCGCGGTCCTGCACTGCGATCCGCACGTCGGTGACGACCCGTGGCCCTATGCGCCGAGGGTCATCCTCAAACGGTTGCTCACCGAGCTGGCCGACACCCGGGGCTGGGTGCTCAAGACCGGCGTCGAGGCGGAGTACTCACTGCTGCGGCGCACCGAGAACGGCGGCCTGGTCGTGGCGGATGCGCTGGACACCTCGGCGAAGCCCTGTTACGAGGTCAAGGGCCTGACCCGGATGTGGGACTTCCTGTCCACCCTGTCCAAGCACATGAACCAGCTCGGCTGGGGCAACTACGCCAACGACCACGAGGACGGCAACGGGCAGTTCGAGAGCAACTTCGACTACTCCGACGCCGTCACCACCGCCGACCGCACGATCTTCTTCCGCTACATGGTCCACATGCTCGCCCACGACGCCGGCATGACAGCCACGTTCATGCCCAAGCCGTTCACCAACGTCACCGGCAACGGCCTGCACACCCACCTGAGCCTGTGGGACACCGACGACAACCCGCTGTTCGCCTCGAACGACGACGCGCTGGGTCTGTCCAAGCTGGCCTACCAGTTCATCGCGGGTCTCATGGAGCACGGGCGCGCCTCGGCGGGCGTCATGTGCCCGACGGTCAACTCCTACAAACGCATCGGGGTCGGCGCGCCGGACTCCGGAGCGACCTGGGCACCCGCCTACGTCGCGTACGGCGGTAACAACCGCAGCCTGCTGCTGCGGGTTCCGGACGGCGGCCGCGTCGAGCACCGGGGACCGGACGGCTCCGCGAACCCCTACCTGGCGGCGGCCGCACTGCTCGCGGGCGGATTGGACGGCATCGACCGCGGCCTCGACCCGGGTGAACCGGTCACCGACAACCTGTTCGCGCTGTCCCTCGACGACGTGAAACAGCGCGGCATCAGCCACCTGCCGAAGACGCTCGACCGAGCGGTCGAGGAGCTGGTGAAGGACCCGGTGCTGCGTACCGCGCTCGGCGGCCTGCCGGACGGCACCGACTTCATCGACTACTTCGCCCGCGTCAAACAGGCCGAGTTCGACGCGTACCACTCGACCGTCTCGCAGTGGGAAATAGACCGATACCTCACTCTTGCCTAGAACCTCGGAGATTCGCTCATGGGATCAAGATATTCGGCATGGAGTCTCTTACGGCACGGATTGACCGGTGGTGACTGGTCCCGCGCATTCCGGCACCATCCGGTCAAGAACAGCTACGACGTGGTCATCATCGGCGGCGGAGTCCACGGACTGGCGGCCGCCTATTATCTGGCGAAGAACCACGGGATCACGAACGTCGCGGTGCTGGAGAAGTCCTACATCGGATCGGGTGGGTCGGGCCGCAATACCGCGATCCTGCGGTCGAACTACCTGACACCGGAAGGCATCCGGTTCTACGACCGCTCGGTGAAGCTGTACGAGCACCTGGCCGCCGACCTGAACTTCAACGTGATGTTCTCCCAGCGCGGCCACCTCACGCTCGCGCACAACGACAGCTCGCTGCGCACCATGGCGTGGCGCGCCGAGGTCAACAAGCTCCAAGGCGTCGACTCGAGCGTCATCGGACCGGACGAGATCTCCAAGCTGGTGCCGTACCTGGACACCTCGGCGCACACCCGGTACCCGATCCTCGGGGCGCTGTACCACCCGCCGGGCGGCATCATCCGCCACGACGCGGTGGTCTGGGGCTACGCGCGCGCCGCCGACGCGCTGGGCGTGCACATCCACCAGAACACCGAGCTGGTGGGCATCGATGTCGAGGCAAACCGGGTCGTGGGGGTGCGTACCGCCGGCGGTGACCGGATCAGCACCCCGATCGTGCTGAACTGCACGGCGGGCTGGTCGACGCTGATCTCCGACCTCGCCGGGGTGTCCATGCCGGTGCAGACCTTCCCGCTGCAGGCGGCGGTCACCGAACCGGTCAAGCCGTTCCTCGACACCGTCGTGGTGTCCGGCACGCTGCACACCTACGTCAGCCAGACCGACCGCGGCGAGCTCGTGTTCGGCGCCAGCGTCGACCCGTTCGCCTCCTACTCCACGCGCGGTTCGCTCGAGTTCGTCGAGGGGCTCGCCGGGCACGTGCTGGAGCTCATGCCGGCGCTGTCGAAGATGCGGTTGCTGCGGCAGTGGGCCGGGCTGTGCGACATGACACCGGACTACTCGCCGATCATGGGGCCGACACCGGTCGAGGGGTTCCACGTCGACGTCGGCTGGGGCACCTACGGGTTCAAGGCAGGCCCGGTGTCCGGCGAGGCGATGGCCGACTGCATCGCGGGCGGCCGACCACCGGAGATCATCTCCGCGTTCGGATTGGACCGGTTCGAGGCCGGCCGGCTGGTCGGCGAAAAGGGCGCGGCCGCCGTCGGGCATTAACTACCCGTGAGTGTTTTGGGTTGCCATAACAACCCAAAACACTCACGGCTTATCTTCGGAGACCAGCCATGATGTTAGTGCCGTGCCCGTCGTGCGGACATCGCAATGTCAGTGAATTCCGCTACGTCGGTGAGTCGAAATCGCGTCCGGTTCCGGATCAGACCACTCCGGAACAATGGCGCCGCTATCTGTACTTCCACCAGAACCCACTCGGCTGGACCCGGGAGACCTGGTACCACGGCAGCGGCTGCCGACGCTATTTCTCGCTGGAACGCCACACCGGCAGCAACCAGGTACGCAGAGTGGGAGGGCGTTCATGAGCGCGGCATCGCATCGGCTGCCGGAACAACCCGGCGAGGTCCTCGACCGGTCCACGAGCTTCGCCTTCACCTGGAACGGCGCCACCCACTCCGCGCATCCGGGCGACACGATCGCCTCGGCGCTGGCGGCGGCGGGTGTCCGGGTGTTCTCCCGCAGCTACAAGTACCACCGGCCGCGCGGCCTGCTGACCGCCGACATCTTCGACCCCGGCTGTCAGGTCCAGGTGGGCGACGAACCCAACGTGCGCGCCGCGCACCGGCTCGCCGCTCCGGGCCTGGACGTCCGGTCGCAGAACACCTGGCCGTCGCTGAAGTTCGACGTCAAGGCGGTCAACCGGCTCGCGGGCAGGTTCCTCGCCACCGGCTTCTACTACAAGACGTTCATCAAGCCGGAACGGCTGTGGCCGACCTACGAGAAGGTGCTGCGCAAGTTCGTGCACGCCGGTGAGGTGCCTCCGGACACCCCGTCCGGGTACTTCGACAAACGCTATGCGCACCCGGACGTGCTGGTCGTCGGTGCGGGCCCGTCCGGTCTCGCCGCCGCGCTCGCCGCCGCGCGATCCGGCGCGTCGGTCATGCTGGTCGAACAGGAGCACCAGCTGGGTGGCCATCTGCGCTGGGGCGGCGCCGGTGAGCTGACCACCCTCTCCGGGCTGGTCGCGGCGGTGCGCGCCGAGCCGGGCATCGAGGTGCTCACCGACTCGGTGGCCTCGGCCCGCTACGACGACAACTGGGTCGCCGTGGTCCAGCGGAACCTGCCGAACGTGGCGGAACGGCTGATCAAGGCACGGGCGAAGACCCTGGTCGTGGCCGCCGGTCTGATCGAACGGCCGTACGTGTTCGCGGGCAACGACCTGCCCGGGGTGATGCTGTCCACCGCGGTGCGCCGCCTGGCCAACCTGTACGCGGTACGGCCGGGTGAGCGTGCCGTGGTGTTCTCCGCGAACCCGGAGGGCGACGCTGCGGCGGCGGACCTGAGGTCCGCCGGTCTCGACGTCGTCGAGATCGACGCTCGGTCGGCGCAGGGCGGCCTCAAGGCCCTCGGCAAGAACCACCTGACCGGCGTCGAGCTGGCCGGCGGCCGACGGATCGACTGCGACCTGCTGGTCACCGCCGTTGGCTGGACCGCGCCGACGTCGCTGCTGAACATGTCCGGGGTGACTCCGGTCTACCGGCCCGAGGCGGCGCGGTTCGTCCCGGACGTGACGCGCATGCCGGACACGGTGCTGGCGACCGGTGGCCTCGTGGGTGACGGGACACTCGCCGAGCTGCGCGAACACGGCGACGCCGTCGGCAGGGAAGCCGCGCGGAGGGCTCTCGCGCTCGCCGACCGATGGAACGCCGGTCGTCCGGCCGCGACCCCGGCGGGGCCCGTGCGACCCACCGCCCCGGCACCGGTCCCCGCGTTGTCGTTGCTACCGCATCCCGAGCTGTTCTTCACCGACGGCGGTGGTTTCGTCGACTTCTCCGAGGACGTCTCCGCGAAGGACATCTTCACCGCGGTGAAGGAGGGCTACGACTCGTCCGAGCTGGTCAAGCGCTACACGACGGCGACGATGGGGCCCGCGCAGGGCAAGCTGGAGACGGTCAACACGGTCGCGCTGGTCGCCGCGGCGACGGGGCGCAGCATCGCCGAGACCGGGGTGACTACATGGCGGCCGATGTATACGCCGCCGACCCTGGGAGCGCTCGCCGGGCGGAAGTTCGAGCCGGTGCGGTACTCGCCGATGCACTCCTGGCACGTCGGGCACGGCGCGGTCCCGTTGGTCGCGGGGCAGTGGATTCGGCCGGAGCACTACGGCGACCCCGCCGGTGAGGTGCGGGGCGTTCGGGAGAACGTCGGCATCATCGACGTCACACCGATCGGCAAGCTGGACCTGCGCGGTCCGGACGTACCGAAGCTGCTGAACCTGCTCTACGTCAACAAGTGGTCCAAGCTCGGTGTCGGCCGGGTGCGCTACGGCGTCATGTGCGCCGAGGACGGCGTCGTGATGGACGACGGTGTGACCGGGCGGCTCGGTGAGAACCACTACCTGATGTCCACGACGTCCTCGGGCGCGGCGTCGGTGTGGGAATGGGTGGAGAACTGGCTGCAGACCGAGCATCCCGACTGGCAGGTGCACGTCACACCGGTGACCACCGCGTACGCCAGCATCAACGTCGCCGGTCCGCACTCCCGGGAGCTGCTGGGACGCCTCGTCGAGGGTGTGGACCTGAGCCCGGAGGCGTTCGACTACATGAACGTGCGCACCGGCACGATCGCCGGCGTCGCCGACTGCGTGCTGTGGCGCATCGGGTTCACCGGCGAGCTGTCCTACGAGCTGCACGTGCCGGCGAACTACGGGTTGCACGTGTGGGAGCGGCTGCTGGCCGTCGGGTCGGACCTGGGCGTCCGGCCGTTCGGTGTCGAGGCCCAGCGCATCCTGCGGCTGGAGAAGGGCCACTTCATCGTCGGCCAGGACACCGACGGCCTCACCCAGGCGTACACGGCGGGGCTGGACTGGGCGATCAAGCTGGACAAGGACGACTTCGTCGGGAAACCGGAGCTGCGCTGGCAGGCCGAGCGTGCCGACTCCCCGAAGCTCGTCGGGCTGCAGCCCCTCGATCCGAACGTCGTGCCGGAGGAGGCCAGCCAGATCATCAGCGACGGCGGGCACATCGTCGGCCGGATCACCTCCAGCCGCATGTCACCGACACTGAACCGCTCGATCTGCCTCGGCCAGCTCGACCCGCACCTCGCCGAACCCGGCACCCGCGTCACCGTCCGGCTGCACGACGGGCGGGACATCGAGGCCGAGGTCACCGCCGAGCACGCCCACTTCGATCCGGAAGGGAAGCGTCAACGTGTCTGATGCGCCCGTGTCCAGAAGCCCGATCGCACTCACCGTCGGCGGCCGGACCACCGAACTCACCCTGGCCGATGCGAGCGCTCTGGTGAAGTTCTCGGTCCGGGCCTCGATGGACAGCACCGTGCTGAGCACACCGTTCGGTCGTGCGCAGCGGCATCCGTCCCTCGGCCTGGTGGTCGGCTCCGGACCGGGGGAGTGGCTGGTGCTCGCCGCCCCCGACTCGGGTCCAGGGCCGCGCGCCGAGCTGGATCGGATCGCCGCCGGGTCCGGTGAGTTCGTCTCGGTGGTCGAGCTGACCCACGGCCGCGCGCTGGTCCGGCTGCGCGGCGCCGACTCGGCGTCGTTGCTGGCCAAGCTCTGTGCCGTCGACCTGTCCGATGCCGTGACCCCGAACGGTGCCGCGTTCCGTTCCTCGGTCGCCAGGATCACCACCGACGTGGTCCGTGACGACGACGGGGGCGTGCGGTCCTACCTGCTGCACTGCGAGCGTTCCTCGGGCCAGTACCTGGCCGAGTGCCTACTGGACGCCGGGACCGAGTTCGCCATCGAGGTCGACGCCTTCACCCCGACCGACTGGAGCCGATCATGACCGTGGACGTGACCGCGACCCGCCCCGAGCGAACGGTGGCCGCCGCCTCGGACCTGCCGAAAGATCTCGGCAGGCTGACGGCGTCCTGCCAGGACCAGCCGGGGATCGTCGCCGCGGTGACCGCCTTCCTGCACGGCAGGGGCGCCAACATCGTGCAGTACGACCAGGAGACCACCAACGCCGTCGGCGGCCGGTTCTTCCAGCGGCTGGTCTTCCACCTGCCCGGACTCACCGAGGCGCTCCCCGACCTGGAACACGCGTTCGCGTCGGAGATCGCCGCGCGCTTCGACATGACGTTCCGGCTGCGCGACGTCTCGGTGGCGCCGAGGGTCGCGCTGTTCGTGTCCCGCTACGACCACTGCCTGCTGGACCTGCTGTGGCGGTGGCGACGCGGTGAGCTGCCGATCGACGTCGTGGCCGTGGTGTCCAACCATCCCGACCTGGAGGCGGAGGTGGCGGGCTTCGGCGTGCCCTACGAGCACATCCCGGTGACCAGGGCGACCAAACCGGAGGCCGAGCAGCGGCAGCTCGACCTGCTGGCCGGGCGGGTCGACCTGGTGGTGATGGCCCGCTACATGCAGATCCTGACGGGCGACTTCCTGGACCGCATCGGCGTGCCAGTGATCAACATTCACCACTCGTTCCTTCCGGCGTTCGCCGGCGCGGGCCCCTACGAGCGGGCGAAGGAGCGCGGCGTGAAACTGATCGGCGCGACCGCCCACTACGCCACCGAGGACCTGGACGAGGGCCCGATCATCGAGCAGGACGTCATCCGGGTGTCGCACCGGCACACCTCGTCCGACCTGGTGCGCCTGGGCGCGGACATCGAACGCAGCGTCCTGGCGAGAGCGGTCACCTGGCACAGCCAGGACAGAGTCCTGGTGAACGGTAGAACCACGATCGTTTTCTAGTCGCCGGTGGGACCAGGGCGTGAGCCTTGACACAGGGGACACTGAATGGTCCTATGGTCCTAAGTCCGGACCTCGGACCATAAAGCGTCGGAACGGATGCCAGAAGCCGACGCGCATCTTGTACTCGAGCAACGGCGCTCGATCTCCTGCTTCGGACGCGGGCGCCTTCATCGACAAGATCGGAGGCACCGTGTCGCCCTCCCTCGAATTCCGAATCGCCGCGCTGGCCAGGCGCGATCGGATCCTGGCCATCACCTTCACCGTGCTCATGTGGCTCGTGCTGGTCCCGCTGTGCATGGCCGCCGCCTCGGTCGCACCGAGCACCGGGATCACCGTGGCGCTGGTGGTGTCCATGCTGCTGCTCGCCCTGTTCAACACCGCGTCGACGCTCGCGATGCTGCGCCGCTACGCGCTCAACCGGGACGAGATCTACCGCCCGGACATCATGAACGCGGACCTGGCGCGCCAGCAGGGAAGGCACTGACCATGACCAGCTACGAACCTCCCGAGCAGAGCACCCGAGGCCAGCTGATCGACGCCGCGACGGTCCTCGTGCTGATCTTTGCAACGTTGTTCGTCACGACCTACTTCGTCCAGGACACCTCGGCTGCGGCGTCGGATGCCGCCGCGAACCGTCCGGTCGCCGCGATGCCGGTGAACGACACCGAGCGCGCGCAGTACCAGCAGCTCATCGCCTCCGGCACCACCGACCTGGCCACGGTCAACGCGGCCGTCGACGCGACCAAGAACAACCAGGACAAGTACGAGATCGACGTCCTCGCACTGCTCGGAACCGCCGCACTGCTCGCCGTGTACCTCGGGTTCGTCTACCGGACCTCGTTCAAGGAGTACCGGGAAGTCATCGAGGAACGGTTCGGCCCCTCGGACCGGGAGGACCGATCATGACCATCGCCGGTGTACTGAACCTGCTGGCCTGGGTGCTCAGCGCGGTGATCGCCGCGTGGCTGATCTTCGACATGCTGCGGGTCGCCCGGCAGCACGACGAACGTCAGCTGACCACCGTCGCCGAGATCGACCTGCCGTTGGAGGCTCCCGACCAGTCCGGAGGCACTCGGTGAGCATCGAGAACGTGTCGACCGGCGACACCGACCAGCGGCCCGCGCTGCGCAAGGTGCTCTCGCCCATGCACATCTGGGCGCTCGGCGTCGGGATCGTGCTGGTCGGGGAGTTCATGGGCTGGAACTTCGCGGTCGAGAAGGGTGGCATGTACGGCGCGCTGATCGCGGCGTGGTTCGTCGGCCTGCTCTACACCTGCATCGTGATGATCAACTCGGAGATCACCTCGGCGATCCCCGCTGCAGGCGGGCAGTACGCGCAGGCCAAACATACGGTCGGCCCGTTGATGGCGTTCAACGTCGGTCTGTACCTGACCCTCGCGTACACGATGCTGGAGGCGTCCAACGCGAACGTCCTGAGCTACCTGCTGACCACCTTGTCGAAGCTGCTCGGCAGCTCGGAGGAGCTGTCGGCCTACCCGTTCGCGACCCTGACGATCCTCGCGCTGGCCTGGCTCAACTACCGAGGTGTGTTCGCGGCGCTGTCGCTGAACTTCGTGATCACCGGGTTCGCGTTCGTCACCGTCATCGTGCTGTTCGTCGGCGTCTCCGGATGGGATCCCTCGCAGCAGCTGCACCTCGCCGGCCTCATGGGCTCGCTGGACAACGGCCTGCCGTACGGCTGGCTCGGGGTGATCGCCGCGTTCCAGTTCGGCATGTGGTTCTACCTGGGCATCGAGGGAACCGCACAGGCGGCGGAGGAGTGCCGTTCGGCGTCGCGCTCGGTTCCGATCGGCAGCATGGCCGGGATCATGACGCTGATCATCGCGGCGAGCATCACCTGGTACGTGTGCGCCGGGCTGCTGCCCTGGCACTACCTGGGCGTGTCGATCACCCCGCTGTTCGACGCGGCGCGGGTCACCGGCAGCGGTGTCCTGGTCATCCTGTTGCTGCTCGGCACCCTGTGCGCGACGATCGCCTCGGCGAACGGCTGCATCAACGACGCGTCGAGGGCGTGGTTCTCGATGAGCCGCGACCGCTACCTGCCAGGCTGGTTCGGCGCGGTCCACCCGCGCTACCACACGCCGTTCCGGGCGATCGTGTTCCTGGTGCCGGTGGCCATCGCGTTCGCGCTGCTTCCCGTGCTGCTCAACCAGCCGACGCTGCTGGCCACGGTGATCACCTTCTCGATCCTGTCCGGGCTGCTGATGTACAGCTTCATGGGCCCGAACTTCATCCGGTTCCGCAGGCTGTGGCCGATGGGCACGATCACCAGGGGATACGTCCTGCCGCTGCACCCGGTGCCGGCGATCGCACTGATGGCGCTGTCCGCGCTGGTCTTCTTCGCCACGTTCCTCGGCTACGGCACGGCGCTGCTGTCGCTGCTCGCGTTCTACCTGCTGGCGTCGATCTGGTTCGTGAAGCGCCGCTACAAGTACGTGCGCAAGGGAGCCCAGTTCACCGCCGACCTGCCCCGGCCCCGTGGCTACTGAGGCGGCCCGCCGGGCCAGGCTGTTCGACCAGGTCGTCGGCGACCTGACCGACGGCCGGGTCACGGCGGGGGAGACCCGCTACCCGGTCCTCACCGGTACCCACCTCGGCCACCCGGTGCGGGTGGCAGCGGTGGTCGACTCGCTGCTGACCCGCACGTTGCCGACGCTGCTGCTGGTCGTCGTGCACAGCAGGCCGTTCCCGC
This sequence comes from Actinospineispora spinosispora DSM 44797, assembly GCF_000429025.1. Lineage (GTDB taxonomy): Bacteria > Actinomycetota > Actinomycetes > Mycobacteriales > Pseudonocardiaceae > Pseudonocardia > Pseudonocardia spinosispora. The sequence goes on along the minus strand of NZ_AUBB01000006.1, from coordinate 575,305 downwards.
TCGGTGCGGCGCTCGACGCGTTGGCCCGCCCGACCGGCACCGAGTTCTACTCACCGAACGCCTCGTTCGCCCACCAGGTGCCGACACCGCCCGACTTCCCGGTGCACGCGCGCATCGCCACGATGCGCCCGCTCCGGGTGCCTCCGCCGCTGCTGGACACGATCGGTTCGCTCCTGTCCGACGTGAAGGTGAAGGAGGTCCTGGTCGGGCCGGTGGGCGCGCGGATCACCTACCGGCTCGTGGTGGCCGACCAGAGCGCGTACCGCTCCGCGCGTCGGGCCGATTTCGGGTTTCCGCAGGTCACGCCCGCTGTTCTGGCCGAACTGTTGACCGGTCTTCGCGTCGTCGGCGAGGCGCTGACCGCTGTCGAGGAGGCGTCCGCATGAGCCGTCATCCGCTGGTCGTGTTGGGCGTGGCGATCGTGCTGCCCGGCGTCGGGCACGTCCTCAACCGCACGCCGGTGCGCGGGCTGATGTTCGTGTTCTACATGGTCCTGCTCGGCACGATCACCTACCACCTGAGCACCCCGGACCAGTCCGTGCTCGGCCGTCTCGCCGGCGGCTTCTTCATCTACGCGATCAGCATCATGGACGCCTACCGCGCGGCGGCGGTTGCGCGGGTCGGCCAGACCTGACCGGCACAGTGCGGAGGCTGTCGCGTCACTTCGCAGAGCATCACGTCGTGTCGCAGACACTGCAGCCTCTGCGACGCAACCCGACGCTCTGCGAGGGGTGGCTCAGGGGGTCTGGTGTGGCCACTCCAGGGGTGGTGGGCCGAAGGCTCGTTCGGACGAGCGGATGACGGCTCGCGCGGTCGCCACGTTGCCCACCGCGCCGACCACGGCACCCACGCCGAGCGGCAGTGCCCTGCCGAAGGCCAGTGCCCCCTGGCGGGTGATGTAGCGCTTGATGAACCAGCGCACCAGCGTCTGGTTGACCGGGCCGAGCTTCTTCAGCGGCAGGACGTCGACGACCTCCTTGGCCCAGTGCGGCGAGCCGCCGGTGACCTTCTGCATGAGCTTCGTGCCGCCTTCGCCGAGCACGACGGCCAGGACCAGCGCGCGGCGGCGTTCGACGTCCTCGATCTCCAGGCCGTGCACCTCGGCGACGGCCAAGGTGTAGAGGACCGAGGCGTCCAGAGCCGCGACCGCCTCGGCGGCGCCGGTGGCCAGTGACGCCGCGGTGCCGATACCGGGCACGACCGCGATCCCGCCCGCCGCCGCGCCGGTGCCGCCCACGGCGTACAGGTACTGCTTGCCGAGCGCCTCGATGACCTCGCCAGGAGTCGCGGTGGGCTTGTTGCGACGGATCCGGGCGATGTGCGCGGTCACGGCCGGCTGCTGGATGCGCAGCGCATGCTCGACGGCAGCCTTGAGCGCGCGCCCGGTCACCCCTTTGACCTCGGGTTCGGGCAGGGACGCGTCGGGGACCGCCGCGCCCTTCTCGGTGGAGAACGGGTGGCGAAGGCTCACGGTGCTCGGTGTCCTCGTGATCGGCGGAAGGTGATCGTGCTCTTCCACAGTCTCACGAGCGGTGCCGTCGGCGCTTGTTCAAGCGGACGGCGTGTGCGCACCGAGCCCGGCGAGGCAGAGATCGAGCAGCCGGTGCCAGTCCCCGTCGCCGTGTCGGATCGTCGCGGACAGCGCGCCGACCACGAGGTACACGTCGGCCACCGTGCAGTCGGCCCGCAGCGTCCCGGCGGCGCGATCGTGCTCGATCAACGCGGCGACGGCCGATTCGAGCTCGGCGCGGGTGTCGCCCCGGGGCTCGCTGCCCGCCGATCCTCTGGCGGTCTCGATCGCGGCCGACAGCCCCCGGTCGGAGTCCAGCAGCTCGCCGACGTGGCGCAGGTACGTGGCGATCGCCCGGCCCGGCGGGCTGTCCCGCAGGCAGCTCCCGCGCGCGAAGTCCAGGATCTCGGCGAAGCGGCGCTGCGCCGCGGCCTCGACCAGGTCGCGCTGGCTGGGGAAGTGGCGGTAGACGGTGCCCATGCCGACACCGGCCGCGCGGGCGATCTCGGGCAGCCCGACGTCGCCGCCGCGGTCGGCGAACAGGACGCGCGCGACGTCGAGGATGCGGAGCCGGTTGCGTTCGGCGTCGGCTCTCGGTCTACGGCTGGTCTCGGGAGCCACGGCAGGTGACCGTACCGGATGTCACCGGTCGGCCGGGTGGACCGACGGCAGCCCGAACAGGTCGAGCAGTCCCGCGTCACCGTAGGCGACGACCCGCGAAATCCCGGTGCCCGTCACGGTCAGCACCGCGACACCGAACGCCCGGTGGGCGCCGCTGTCGTCACGTCGGTAGGCGGCCAGCGCGGGTTGCCCGTTGGCCGCGATCGGCAGCATGCGCCAGTCACCGGGCTCGCCGAGCGCCTGAGCCGCGAGGAACGGGATGCAGGTCGTGTTGCCGGAGAACCAGGTCCGCGAACCGGGTAGTTCCAGTGAGGCGTCCGCGCGCAGGATCGCGGTCAGCGCGGCGGGGTCGGAGTTCTCGAAGGCGGCCAGGTAGGCCTCCAGGAGTGCCCGGCCGTGAGCTTCCGACGGTTCCTCGATCTGGTCCGGTGCCGGACGCAGCTGGGCCATGCGGGCGCGGGCGCGCTGTAGTGAGCTCTTCACCGCCACGGTGCTCGTGCCGAGTGCTTCGGCGACCTCGTCGGCCGACCAGGCCAGCACGTCACGCAGGATGAGCACGGCCCGCTGCGACGGCGGCAGGTGCTGCAGGCTCGCGACGAGCGCGAGCCGGAGGCTCTCCCTGCTGGTGGCGATCGCCGCCGGGTCGTCCGAATCCGGTGTGACGAGAGCATCGGGGATCGGCTGGACCCAGCGGACGTCGGCGGCCGCCGGTTCCGGCGGGGACAGCGGATCGTCGCTGGGGTCGCCGAGCCCGGACGGCAGAGCCCGACGGCCGGCGCCGCGCAGTGCGTTGAGACAGGCGTTGGTGGCGATGCGGTACAGCCAGGTCCGGATCGACGAGCGGCCCTCGAACCGCTGGTAGCCGCGCCAGGCACGCAGATACGTCTCCTGCACGACGTCCTCGGCGTCCTGGACCGAACCCATCATCCGGTAGCAGTGCGCCAGCAGCTCGCGCCGGAACCGTTCGGTGTCCCTGGCGAAGTCGTCCACCATCGTCGTTCCCTGTTCGATGCTCACGATGGGTAGACCCGCCGAGCCGGCAAAAGGAATCGCGGCTAAGCCTGGCTGGGACGGCGCGAGGTCAGCCGGGGCGGTTCGTGCGCCCTGAGCGGAGGGACCGGCGCGGTGAGCAGCTCGACCTCGACCAGTGCGTGCTGACCCGCGCAGCCCTGGGCGAGCCTGGAGGTGCCCCGGTCCGTGGTGAGCACGTTCGGGTTGCCGTGTGCGCAGGTCACGAGCTCGGAGGACGGGTCGAACCACGCGCCGGTCGAGAGCTGCGCGACACCCGGGCGCACGTCCCGCGACAGCCGGACACCGGCGAGACAGCTGCCGGTCGCGTTGAAGACCCGGACGATGTCACCCTCTTGGATTCCCCGTGCGCGAGCGTCGTCCGGGTGCAGCCGTAGCGGCTCCCTGCCGTGCACCTTCGACGCCTGGCTGTGGGCGCCCATGTCGAGCTGGCTGTGCAGTCGGGCGGCGGGCTGGTTGGCGATCAGGTGCAGCTGCCCGGTGCCCGGCAGGTCACGCGGCGGGAGCCAGCGCGGGTAGCCGGGGCAGTCGTCGTAGCCGAAGCCGGCGACCCGTTCCGAGTACAGCTCGATCCGGCCGCTCGGCGTGTCCAGCGGGTGCGCGTCGGGGTCGGCGCGGAAGTCCGCCAGCAGCACGCGGTCCAGGCGCAGGTCCGGCAGCTCCAGCGTTCCCGCCGACCAGAACGTCGCGAAGTCGGGGATCTCGCGCCGGCGCGAGGCCATCCGCTCCCGCCACCGCGAGTACAGATGCACGATCCAGTCCGCGGCGCTGCGTCCCTCGGTGAACTTCTCGCCGACCCGCAGCCGCTGCGCCAGCCCGGCGAAGATGTCGTAGTCGCTGCGCGCCTCACCCACGGGGGCGGTGACCTGCTTCATCGCCAGCAGATGGCTGTCGCCGCGCCCGACACCCAGGTCATCGCGCTCGACCGTGGTCGTGACCGGAAGGACGAAGTCGGCGTGCCGCGCGGTGCCCGTCCAGTACGGCTCGTGCACCACGACCGTGTCCGGCGTACGGAAGGCGCGCCGCAGTCGCCGCAGGTCCTGGTGGTGGTGGAACGGGTTGCCCCCGGACCAGTACACCAACCGGGTGTGCGGGTAGGTGTACCGCCCGCCGTCGTAGTCGAACTCCTCGCCGGGATGCAGCAGCATGTCGGACACCCTGGCCACCGGGATGAAATCCGGGACCGGGTTGTGGCCCTGGGGCAGCGAGGGCAGCGGGTACGGGGTGACGGCGCTGCCGACGTCGGCCATCGAGCTGTAGCCGTGGCCGAACCCGCCGCCGGGCAGACCGAGCTGCCCGAGCATCGCGGCCAACGCGATCCCGGCCCAGACGGGTTGCTCGCCGTACTCGGTGCGCTGCAGTGACCAGCTCACATGGATCAGCGTCCGCCGGGAGGCCATCCGCCGGGCCAGCGCGCGCAGCTGTCCCGCCTCGATGCCGCACAGCGGCGCGGCCCACTCGGGACTCTTCGGCTGCCCGTCGACCTCACCGCGCACGTAGCGCAGCCACTGCTCGGCTCCCGCCGTGTACCGGTCCAGGAAGGCCCGGTCGGCGAGGTTCTCGTCGTCCAACGTCCAGGTCAGCGCCAACATGGCGGCCACATCCGAGCCGGGCACGATCGGGTACCACTCGCCGCTGACCTGCTCGGGCAGGTCGTCGCGCAGCGGGCTGACGCTGACCACCCGCATACCCCGGGCGGTCGCCTCCTCCAGGTGCGACAGGATCGTGTGCCGGGTGTGCCCACCCGGCGCGACCCAGGTGTTGGTGGTCCGGATGCCACCGAACGCGACCAGCAGGTCGGTGTTGCGCGCGATCACCGGCCAGGACGTGCCGCCCGCCATCACCTCGCGGGCCCCGGAGCCGCCGAGGATGTGCGGGAGCACCACCACCGAGGCGCCGTGGCTGTAGGTGTTGACCGAGCGGGTGTAGCCGCCGATGCAGTTCAGGAACCGACGCAGCTGGCTCTGCGCATGGTGGAACCGGCCGGCGCTCGCCCAGCCGTAGGAGCCGCCGTAGATGGCGCTGTTGCCGTGTTCGGTCCGCACCCGGTCCAGCTCACCGCCCAGCAGGTCGAGTGCGGTGTCCCAGTCGACCTCGACGAACTCGTCGTCGCCGCGCCGGTCGTCGGGCCCGGGGCCGCGCTCCAGCCAGCCCCGGCGGATCGACGGTCGAGCGACCCTGGCGGGGTGGCGGATCGAGTCGCTGAGGTTCGCCAGCAGCGGTGACGGCTCGGGGTCCAGCGGATGCGGCTCGACCCGCAGCCGGTCGCCGTCCTCGACGGCGGTGAAGGCGCCCCAGTGGGTGCTGTTCGGCAGCGGTTGATCGAGCGTCATACCCTCCAGTGTGTCAGGCCACGGAATGCCTGGTCACGCAATTGTTGACTAAATCAGTCAACAATGAGAGTTTCCCTCAATGTCCGAACCTGTCCTCGCCGTCGAGCCGGGCGAGCGACGTCCGGTCCGGCGCAACCGCCGCTGGGCGGTCGCCTGCTTCGTCATGCTCATCATCACGGTCGCCTTCATCGACCGGGTCAACCTCTCGGTCGCGGCACCGGTACTGACCTCGGAGTTCCACGTCAACGCGGCCGTGATGGGGCTGCTGCTGTCCAGCTTCTCCTGGCCGTACACGCTGCTGAACATTCCGGCCGGGATGATCGTGGACCGGGTGCGCACGCGGGTGGTCTACGCCGTGGCGCTGGTGTCCTGGGCCGTGGCGAGCTTCCTGGCCGCGCTGGTCAACTCGATCGGCGCGCTGTTCGGGCCGCGCCTGCTGCTGGGGGTCGGCGAGGCACCGTTCGTGCCTGCGGCGATCCGTGTGCTGTCGGACTGGCTGCCCCGGTCCGAGCGCGGCATGGGCGTCGCCATGTACGGCTCCGGCGTCGCGCTCGGATCCGCGCTCGGAGCACCACTGCTGGCGCCGCTGATCAGTACATACGGCTGGCGCAGCAGCTTCATCGCCACCGGTGTGCTCTCACTCGTCGTGGCCCTCGCCTGGTACGTCTGGTACCGCCACCCGTCGGAGGACACGCGCCTGAGCGACGCGGAGCGCGCGTGGATCGTGGCCGACCAGGAGCCCTACCGCCAGGAGGGCCGGGCGCCGTGGTCCGTCCTGGTCAGGCACCGGAGCATCTGGGCGATCGCGGCCGGCTACTTCTGCCTGCTGTACATCCTCTACACGTTCATGACCTGGGTGCCCAGCTACCTGGTGGCCGAACGCGGCATGACCGTGCTGAAGTCCGGGTTCGCCACGTCGGTGCCGTGGGCCTGCGCCTGCGTCGTCGGGCTGCTCGCCGGCCGCACGTCGGACATCGCGCTGCGCAGGGGAGTGTCCGCGCTCAACGCACGCAAGATCGTGCTGGTCAGCGGCATGGTGGCCGCGCTGGCGGTGCTCGGCACTGCGTTCGCCACGAGCGCGACGACCGCGATCGTCTGCCTGTCGATCTCCACCTCGGGCATCACGTTCGCCAATGGTGCCGCCTGGGGCGCGACCCAGGACGTCGTGCGCCACCTGAACCTGTCCGGCTCCGCGACCGGTTTCGTCAACGCGATCGGCAACGTGGGCGGCCTGCTCGGTCCGATCGTCACCGGCGCACTGGCCTACTGGACCAGCTCCTTCGTGGTCCCCCTCGTGGTGGCGGCCGGCCTGGCGCTCGCCGGTGCCCTGATCTGGCTGCTGGGCATCCGCCCCGAACCGGCCTGACCCGGTAGCGCGCACGCACGTCGCTGTGCGAAGTCGCCGCCGTGTCCTCGCGCTCATGGGGGCTACCGTGGGGCGACGGACACCGTACGGGCGGGGGAGCGGGGGCGTTGGCGCTTTTCGGGCGGGAGCTGGAACTCAAGCAGCTCGTCGAGCTGATCGACGGGGTGGGCCGGCGCGGTGGCGCGCTGGTCGTCCGGGGTGAGGCGGGGATCGGGAAGTCGGCGTTGCTCGCCGAGGCGGGTGCGTTCGCCGCGTCCGCGACCACGCGGGTGCTCACCTCGGCGGGGGTGCCGGCCGAACAGCACCTGCCCTTCGCCGGACTGCACCAGCTGCTGTACCCGGTCCGGTCGGTCATCGACCTGCTGCCGGCACCCCAGCGTGGGGCGTTGAGGGTTGCGCTGGGTCTCGCCGGCGGCGAGGCACCCGAGGTGTATCTCGTGGGGCTCGCCGTGCTGAACCTGCTGACCGAGGTCGCGGCGGACACCCCACTCGTCCTCGTCGTCGAGGACGCCCAGTGGACCGACCGTTCCAGCGTGGACGTGCTGGCCTTCGTCGCGCGCCGCCTGGAGTCCGAACCGGTCGTCCTGATCGCGACCGTGCGCGACGACGAGCCTTCGGGCCTCGACGACGCGGGGCTTCCCTCGATGACGGTGCCCCGGCTCCCCGAGGACACCGCCGCCGAGCTGCTCGACGCGGTCGCGCCCGGGCTCGCCCCCTCGGTCCGGACTCGCGTGCTGGCCGAGGCGGCAGGCAACCCGCTGGCTCTCATCGAGCTACCGCGCGCGGTCGAGGGCGTCGTGCTCGACGGGACGGTGCTCCCGCTCACCGAACGCCTCGAACGGGCCTTCGCCGCCCGGGTCGCGCAGCTGCCGCCGAGCACCAGGACGTGCCTGCTGGTCGCGGCGCTCGACGACAGCGGTTCGGTCGAGGAGATCCTGGACGCGACGGCCTCGGTCGAGAACGCCGAGGTCGACGCGTCGGTCCTGGAACCCGCGCGGCGCGCCGGGCTGGTCGACGTCACCGACGGAACTCTGACCTTCCGGCATCCCCTGATGCGGTCCGCCATCCCGAGCGGGGCCGACGCGCGTGCACGGACGGCGGCGCGGCGCGGCCTGGTGAGCGTGCTCGGTGGGCAGCCGGACCGTCAGCTCGGGCACCGCGCGGCGTCCGTCGCGGGCACGGACGACGAGGTCGCCGGAGAGCTTGAGCTCGCGGCGGACCGGGCGAGGCTGCGCGGCGACGTCGCCGCCTCGATCAGCGCGTGGGAGCGGGCCGCCCGGTTGAGCGGGCGGACGGATCGTCGCGCCGAACGCCTGCTGCGCGCGGCCGACCTGGCCGTCGAGACCGGCCGCAGGGACGTCGTCGACCGGCTGCTCGCCGAGGCGGGAGAGCTGGACCTCTCCCCACGCCAACGGGCACGGGCGACATGGATCCTCAGCGGGTTCGACGACGGGCTGCGCGACGACGCCGCCGGGCCGGGAGAACTCGCGTCGCTCGCCGGGTCCGTCGCCGAGGACGGCGACCCTGACCTGGCCATGCGCATCCTGTGGGGTGCCGGCATGCGGTGCTTCTGGGCCGAGCCGGGGCCGGGGGCACGGCACCGCATCATGAGCGTGGCGCGCGGACTCCCGATCGGTGAACGCGATCCACGCATGGTGGCGATCTCCGCCTACGTCACACCGATCGAACGGGGCGCCTCGGTCGTCGACCGGTTCGCCGAACTGGACGACCTGACCGGCGCCGACCCTTCGGTCGTGAGGTTCCTCGGCAGCGCCGCGCTGCAGGTCGGTGCCTTCGCCTCGGCGGTGCGGTTCTCCTCGGCCGCACTGCCCGGGCTGCGTGCCCAGGGCAGGCTAGGCCTGCTGACCAGGACGCTGGCGGTACAGGCATGGAGCTGTGTGCGCCTCGGTGACCTGACCACCGCGGTCGCGGCGGCGGAGGAAGCGGCCCGGCTCGCGCACGAGACGGGCCAGCCCTTCATGTACGGGCTGGCCAGAGCGGTCCAGGCCGAGATCGCCGCGCTGCGCGGCGATCACCGGCACGCGAGCGCTCTCGCGGAGGAGGCGGAACGGGTCGGTCTCGCCGCCGGCGCCCGACCGGTACTCGCCACCGCCGCCCGTGCGCGAGGCCTGATCGCGCTGGGGGAAGGCCGCTACGACGATGCACTCGCCGTGCTGCGCCGCATTCACGACACCACCGACCCGGCCTACCAGCTCGCGCTGCGCTGCTACGTCGTCGCGGAGCTCGCGGAGGCCGCGGTACGGGCGAACAAGGCCGAGGCGACGCGTCCGCTCCTGGACGAGATGGAGGAGCTCGCGTTGGTGACCTCCTCGCCCGCGCTGCACATCGGGCTGCGCTACGCGCGGGCCGTGCTGGCCGGTGACGAGGGTGCCGAAGCCCTGTTCCGCGCCGCTCTCGACGCGGACCTGGCCGGATGGCCACTGGAACGAGGGCGCGTGCAGCTGGCGTTCGGTGAGTGGCTACGGCGTCACCGCAGGGCGGCGGACTCCCGTCCACACCTGCGTGCGGCCAGGGAGACGTTCGACGCGCTCGGTGTCGCCGGGTGGAGCGAACGCGCGAGGCAGGAGCTGCGCGCCGCGGGCGAGACGAGCCCTCGGCGCGACCCGGACGCCCGCGACCAGCTCACCGCGCACGAGCTGAGCATCGCCCGGCTCGCGGCCGACGGACTGACCAACCGCGAGATCGGCCAGCGGCTGTACCTGTCGCACCGCACGGTCAGCACCCACCTGCACCGGATCTTCCCGAAGCTCGGCATCAGCGCGCGGGGCGACATCGCGGCGGCACTGCGCTCCGGGTGACGTACACCGACAGCGTCAGGTGACGGGCGCGGCGGGCGTCCGCCGCTGCCTACGTTCTTCTCGATGATCAGCAGAAGAACATTCGGGCAGGCCTGTGCCGCGACGGTGGCGCTGTCCTCGCTCGCCGGCTGTTCCACGAAGCCCGCCGCACCCGCGGCGGTCACCGGCGGGCACACGAGCTTCGAGTCCGTGAAGCAGATCGACGCCGGTCTGCTGAACGTCGGATACGCCGAGGCCGGCCCGCCGGGTGGACCACCGGTGATCCTGCTGCACGGCTGGCCGTACGACCCGTGCAGCTACCTCGACGTCGCCCCGATCCTGGCCTCGGCCGGCCATCGGGTGATCGTGCCGTACCTGCGCGGTTTCGGCCCCACCCGGTTCCTGTCCGACGACACGGTCCGCAACGGCCAGCAGGCGGCGATCGCGCTCGACGTCATCGCGCTGATGGATGCCTTGAAGATCGACAAGGCGATCCTCGGCGGCTACGACTGGGGCGGCCGGACGGCGGCGGTGATGGCGGCGCTCTGGCCGCAACGCTGCAGTGCGCTGGTCTCGGTCAGCGGCTACCTGATCACCGATCTCGTCGCCAACCGGCAGCCGCTGACCCCCGAGGCCGAACGTGGCTGGTGGTACCAGTACTACTTCGCCACCGAGCGCGGCGTTCTCGGCTACACCCGCAACCGGCACGACTTCAACAAGCTCATCTGGAAGATCGCCTCGCCGACCTGGCACTTCGACGACGTCACCTACGACCGCAGCGCCGCGTCGTTCGACAACCCGGACCACGTCAGCATCGTCATCCACAACTACCGCTGGCGGCAGAGCCTCGCCCAGGGCGAGCCGAGGTACGACCCGCTCGAACAGAAGCTCGCCGCGACACCCGTCATCACCGTGCCGACCATCACGATCGGCAGCGACTTCGACGGAGCCACGGCCGACGGCAAGGCCTACCGCTCGCGGTTCACCGGTCGCTACGAGCACCGTACGTTCGCCGGCATCGGGCACAACGTCCCGCAGGAAGCACCTGGTGACTTCGCCAGGGCCGTCCTCGACGCCGGCCGGCTGTGATGCGCCGATCCGCGGTGGGGCTCGCCGCCCTCGCCCTGGTCCTCTCCGCCTGTTCGACGAGCGAGCCGGCGCCGACCCCGGTGGCGTCGAGCTGGTCGCCCGCGCCGGTGGTCCCGCTGGAGTCGCAACCGCCTCCGTCGCTCGTCGTCGACCAGCCGCTTCCCGCGCAGCTGGCCCAGGGGCTGGTCGTCATCCGATACCGCGCGGAGAACCTGCGGATCGTTCCGGTCTACGGCCCGAACGCGCTCGACGTCACGCCGAGGATCGGACACATCCACGTCACCGTGGACGACGCGCCGTGGCACTGGGCCGACGCCAGCGGTGAGCCGCTCATCATCCAGTCCCTGCCACCGGGGCCGCACTCGGTCTGGATCGGGCTGGCCGACCCCACCCACAAGATCATGGACAGCAGGACCGTCACGTTCGTGATCCCCCCAGGAGAAAGGCACGACCATGGCTGACAGCCAGTACACCGCGACAGTGAGAGCCACCGGCGAAGGTCGCAACGGCGGGCGAGTGGCGTCCGATGACGGCGTGCTCGACGCGGGCCTCGCCGTCCCGAAGGAGCTGGGTGGCGCAGGGGGAGCGACCAACCCCGAACAGCTCCTCGCGGCTGGCTGGGCGGCCTGCTTCCTCGGCGCGGTCCGGCGGGCCGCCTCGGAACGCACGGTGCGCGTGCGTGAGCTGGCCATCACCGCCGAGGTGACCCTGCACCACCGGGGCGACGACTTCAGCCTGAGTGCCGCGCTCAACGTGGACATCAGCGACGTCGACCAGCGGACCGCCGACGAACTGGTCGCGGCGGCCCACACCATCTGTCCTTACTCCAAGGCCACCCGGGACAACATCCCGGTGACCCTGAACGCGACCGTCGCCTAGGCGGTCGCGGGTGTTCCCTCGGTGATCCAGCCGCCGAGCCGGGCGCGGGAGAACAGCTCGTCGGTGACCATGTGGGCGGCGCCGACGAGCCCCGCGCGATGGCTCAGCGAGGACCGGGTGATCCGCAGTTCCCTGGTCGCCAGCGGCAGCGACCGTCGGTAGACCGACTCGCGCAGCGCCGCGAGCAGCTGGTCACCGGACTCGGCGACACCACCGCCGACGACCACGTGCGCCGGGTTGAACATGCTGACCAGGGTGGCCAGCGTGTCGCCCACTAGTCGTCCCGCGCGGGTCAGCAGCTCGACGGCGACGGGGTCGCCGTGCTCGGCGGCGTCGGCGACGTCCCGGGCGGTCAACGGGCGGCCGCTCGTGAGCCGCCCGGCCAGGAACGGCGACCGGTTCGCGCGTGCCGCCTCGGTGCCGTCACGGGCGAGCGCGATCCCGCCGGCGAGGGCCTCCAGACAGTTCAGGTTGCCGCAGCGGCAGGTCACCGGTGCTTCCCCGGTGAGCACCGCGACGTGCCCGAGGTCCCCGGCGCAACCCTGCGCGCCTCGATGCAGCCGGCCGCCGGAGACGAGTCCCGCACCGATCCCGGACCCCATCTTGAGGTAGATCAGGTCACGCTCGCTGCGACCGGCGCCCGCCCGCAGCTCACCCAGCGCCATCAGGTTGACCTCGTTGTCGACCCACGCCGGCGCCCGGTAGCGGGCGGTGAGCCGGTCACGGACCGGGTAGCCGTCCCAGCCCGGCATGATCGGCGGGGACACGGGCCGCCCGGTGCGGAACTCCACCGGGCCGGGCAGCCCGACGCCGACTCCCCAGACCGGCAGGGTGTCGTCGACGAGCTCGTCGAACAGTGCCTCGAGCCGGCCCAGGGTCGCCTCGGCGCCGAGGGAGACGTCCCACGCCTCGGTCCTCTCGGCCAGCAGCTCGCCGTTCAGGTCGGTGAGGCCGGCGGTGATGGCGGTGGCGCCGAGCTCGGCGGCCAGCACCGAACCGGCCTCGGCCCGGAACCGGAGCTCGCGCGGCGCCCGGCCTCCGGTGGAACGACCCAGCGCGCCCTCCTCGACGAGGCCCGCCGCGAGCAGCTGGCCCAGTCGCTGGGTCACGACGGTGCGGCCGAGACCGGTCGCCCTGGTCAGTTCCGGTCTCGTGCGCGCCTCGCCCGCTCGGATCACGTGCAGCACCGCGACCAGCCCGTCGAGCTGGTCGCCCGTGTACGTGGTCATCCGTGACTCCCGGGACAGATTGACTTCTGTTTGCTATGAACATTAGCGTGCGTGCAGCGATCTGAAGTGGTCTCTGGGTGGAGGTACCCGCATGAAGCTCGGATTCCTGACCGCATGCCTACCCGGCCGGACGCTGGTCGAGATCGCGGACTGGGCCGTCGAGCACGGCTACGAAGCCCTCGAGGTCGCGGCGTGGCCCGACCTGGGTGACCGCCCCTTCACCGCCACTCACCTGGACGTCACACACGTCGACCCGGACGCGACCCGCGCGGTGTTCGACAGCCGGGGGCTGACGTTGTCCTCGCTGGCGTTCTACGACAACAACCTGCACCCCGACCCGGACGAGCGCGCCGCCGTCAACGCCCACCTCGCCGCGTGCATCGACGCCGCCGCGCTCGTGGGCTGCCCGACCGTCGGGACGTTCGTGGGACGGCATCCCGGCCAGTCCGTCGCGGAGAACCTCCGGGAGGCCGAGACCGTGTTCGCGCCGCTCGTCGACCGCGCGGGCGAGGCGGGCGTCAAGCTGATCATCGAGAACTGTGTGATGGAGGGCTGGCACCCCGACGGGTACCCCGGCAACCTCGCCTACTCGCCGGAACTGTGGGAATGGATGTTCTCCCTCGGGCTCTACCTCAACTACGACCCGTCACACCTGGTCTGGATGGGCATCGACCCGGTCGAGGCGCTGCGACCGTACGTGGATCGCATCCCGCACGCGCAGGCCAAGGACATCCAGCTGTTCCCCGAGAGGCGCAGCCGGTACGGATGGCCGGGCAAGGCGGTCGGCCGGGAGGACCCGTGGGACGTCGGGTGGTGGCGGTACCGGGTGCCCGGGCTCGGGGACGTCGACTGGCGACGGGTCGTCGACACGTTGTACGAGGGCGGGTTCGACGGGGTTCTCTCGGTGGAGCACGAGGATCCGGTGTGGGGCGGGAGCGAGGAGAAGGTTCATACCGGGCTGTCCGTGGCTCACCGGACGTTGCGGCCGCTCGTCGTCTCTTGACGCTTGTGGCTGGGTTCGGGGTGGCTGGGTTCGGGGTGGCTGGGTTCGGGGTGGCTGGGTTCGCTGTGGCTGGGTTCGCTGTGGCTGGGTTCAAGGCATCTCGGCTTCGCCGTCGACTCGTGAGTGGCAAGGGCGCCTATAGGCGCCCGGATCACTCACGACGGAAAAGCTGTCGTGAGTGCTCCGAGCGCCTACGCCTGCGGCGCCCCTTCGGGGTAGACGTCCTTGCCACTCACGTGGGGTGGGTGGCCTTGCCGCTCACGTGGGGAGGATCGGGGCCAGGGCCTGGGCCAGGTTGTTGATCAGGTTGGGCTGGTCCGAGGGGAGGTCCTCGGCGGGCGGGGGCTCGGTCCCGGGACTCGACGAGTCCAGGAGCGAGTGGGCCAGGGGGAGCAGGACGGCCAGGAGGTCGTGAGGTTCGCACAGGTCCAGGTACGCCGTCGCCTCTGGTGAGTGGCCTGATCTGATCGCGGAGAGACCGGCGATCGCCGGGCCCAGGGCGCGGTCGGAGGGCAGCTGGCGGGGGCCGTGGGCGCGGACGGCGCCGGCAACGACGGCCATCGCGTCGATCCCACCCAGGGTGGTCGCGACCGGGCCCGTGGTCTGAGCCATGGTCATGATGAGCCACCAGATGTCGTTCCCGAGCATGTCGACGGCCCGGTACATCTGCTCGGTGAGCTTCTCGAACCCCTCGTTCGAGCCGATCGCCATCCGTGCGGTGTTGATCAGCGCGCTGGCGTGCCGCCGGGTCGGCTCCCGCCACTCCTCGTCCGGGATACGTTCGATGAACCGGCCGATCGGGACGTCGTCCTCGGCGTGCGTGCAGGCCAGCACCTCGGCCCAGCTCATCACGACCGGCTCGGTGTTGCTCGTCGCGCCCATGCCGAGCGCCGAGGCCTCGAAACCCTTCAGGTTCCGGATGTCGCCCTCGCCGTCGACCTCGTGGAGGAGCGCCGCAGAGTACCGGGCGACCTCAGGGGTGTACTGCTCGAGCGGGTAGATCACGGCGGCTCCACGGTGACGTCGGCGGGCCCCCATCGTCCCGCACCGCGCCGACCTACCAGGGGAGGGTGCCCGTTTCGTCGGTGTACGTCCCGGTCGGCCCGGTGGGGCCCACCAGCGCCATCCGCACGATGATCCCGGCGCCCTGCTCGACGCTCTGGACACCGCTGTGCCGGTTGAGATCGGTCTTCGTGTAGCCGGGCTCGACCGCGTTGATGCGCATCCCGGGGAACGCCTTCGCGTACTGCACGGTGATCATGTTGATCGCGGTCTTCGAGGCCGGGTACGCCACGCCGGGATAGGCGTGGGCGGGTGAGCCCGGCGTGCTGACCCGGGTCAGCGACGCCAGCCCGCTGCTCACGTTGACCACGACCGGTGCCGCCGAGCGCCGCAACAACGGCAGGAACGCGTGCAGCACACGGACGACCCCGAAGACGTTCGTGTCGAACGTCCGGAGCATGACGTCCCCGGTCAGCTCCCCGGCACCGATCACGCCGTTCTCGTCGGTCCACTCCTCGGCGACACCGGCGTTGTTGACCAGTACATCGAGCCCGCCCTCGGCCGCGACCGTCGTCGCGGCGGCCTGGACCGAGGCCTCGTCGGTGACGTCGAGCCCGATGGCGCGTGCGCCGAGCCGTTCCGCGGCGCGCCGGCCGCGACCTGCATCACGGCTGGCGAGATAGACGGTGTGGCCCTGCGCGACGAGCCGGCGGGCGGTCTCGAAGCCGAGCCCCTTGTTGGCCCCGGTGATCAATGTGGTCGTCATGTCACCACCGTGCTGCCGTGCGGCCGGATCAGCCAGGAGACCGGATTTCCTGGGACCGGCAGTACCAGGAAATCCCCGGTCCGGCCGTGCACAGTGGTGACATGGCGACTCGGGAGTTCGGACGGACCGTGCGCCTGTGGCGTGACCGGGTCTCGCCCGAGGCCGCCGGCCTCCCCTCGGGTGGTCGTCGGCGCGCCGCCGGGCTGCGCCGCGAGGAGCTGGCCCTGCTCGCCGGGATCTCGGTCGACTACGTCACCCGCCTGGAACAGGGCAGGGCGACCAACCCGAGCGAACAGGTCGTCGAAGCGCTCGGCAGGGCGCTGCGCGTGTCCGAGACGGAGCGTGCGCACCTGTTCACCGTCGCCGGGCTCGTACCACCCGGGCGCGGCACCGTGCCGGCCTACATCAGTCCCGGCATCCACCGGATGCTGGACCGGCTGACCGGGACACCGGTCGCGGTCGCCGACGCGTCATGGACGCTGCTGCTGGCCAACCCGCTGTACACGGCGCTCATGGGCGAGTTCCACGGCAACGAGCGCAATGCGATCTGGCGCACCTTTCTCGGCTCGGGCAGCCGCGCCCGCTACACACCGGGCGATCGACGTTCGCTCGAGGCCGAGCAGGTCGCCGAACTGCGCGCGACCGCGAGCCGTTATCCGGCCGACCGGCGGTTGGCGCGCCTGATCGGCGAGCTGCGCGCGAACAGCGACCGGTTCGCGCGGCTGTGGGACTCCGAGGTGATGGGCGGGCACCAGGTGGCGGTCAAGACGGTCGACCATCCGATGGTGGGGGAGCTGACGCTGAACTGCGACCTGCTCAGCGTCGCCGGCAGTGACCTGCGCATTCTCGTGTACACGGCTGAGCCGGGTACACCGGATGCCGAACGCCTCGCGCTCCTCGGCGTCGTCGGTACTCAGGCGCTTGCCTGACTTTCGTCCCTCGCCACTCACGACGGAAGAGTTGTCCTGAGTGTTCCGAGCGCTCACGGGGCGAGGGCTTCCTGTGCTGCTCGGGCGCCTGAGCGGACTGCTCCGTCCATGTAGCCGTTCCAGATCGTGGATGTCTCCGCGCCTGCCCAGTGGATGCGACCGATCGGCGCGGACAGTGCCGTGCCGTACTGGGTCCAGACACCTGCGCCGAGTCTGCCGCCGTAGCAGCCCCGGGTGAACTCCTCGGTCGTCCAGTCCTGCTCCACGATGTCGAACGGCTGCGCGGCCTTCGGGCCGAAGTACCTGACCAGCGCGGCCACAACGAGCTCACGGCGTTCCTCGACGCTCATCAGCGTGGCGGTGCGCGCCGCGGCGCCCTCCAGGAACCCGACCAGCACACCGCAGGAGGCGTCGGGTGGCGAGTTGTCCAGGATCGGGCTGAACTCGTCGTCGAGGCTGAGCACGAAGCCGTTGAGACCGTCCTCCCGCCAGAACGGCGTGTCGTAGCCGACCTGGAACTTGATCACCGAGCCCGCCGGGATCTGCTGGGTGAGCCCGTCACGCAGCGCGGGCAGTGCCGGGACGTAGCGCAGGCGTCCGGCCAGGGTCTGCGGGACCGCGACGATCACCTGCTCCGCCGTGACGCGGCCGCCGTCGAACTCGACGACCACGCCGGTGTCGTCGTGGCGGATCGTGCGGACGACCGCCCCCAGCCGGACCGCGTCGCCCAGCTCGGCTGCCATCCGCTCGGAGATTCGGTGCGTGCCGCCGACCACACGCGCTTCCTGGGCGCCGCCGGTGGTGGCGACGAGCGACTCCAAGCTGGTGCCGGACCTGACGTAGAAGAGGAAGTGCAGCAGGGACAGCTCGGGTGACTCGGCGGAGAACAGCGCGGGTACCAGCACCCGGAAGAACCGCAGTGCGAGGTCGTCCCGCGAGTTCGCGGTGAGCCAGGCGTCCAACGTCTGTCTGTCCAGCTCCTCGGCGCTCTCCGTCGTCCACGGTGCATCGAGCGCGACCGCCGAGGCCATGACCTCGAGCTGCTCCCAGAGCCGCGTGATCTCCTTCGCCGACTCCTCGGGCAGCCCGAAGGTCTCGTCGGCGTACCGGACGAGGGTTCCGTCGAACACGGTCAGTGCCTCGCCGTCGTCGAAGCTGGGGAACGTCTCCAGTCCCAGCTCGTCGATCAGCGCGAGCACCGCGTCCTGCGTCGGGCCGACCCACTGCCCGCCCATCTCCACCGGCACCCCGTTGCTCAGGAAACCCCCGAGGTTGCGGCCGCCGACGCGGTCCCGGGCCTCCAGTACGGTCACCGTCCTGCCCGCCGCGACCAGCGTGCGAGCCGCGCTCAGGCCGGCCAGCCCCGCGCCCACCACGACAACATCGACATCGGTCATCTCTCGCTCCTCAGATTCAGTCAGTCGACCGACTTGAAATGTGGCGCAACGATAGGTTCTGGAGAAGATCGTGAGCAAGCCCCGTGCCAGAATTCGGTCAATCGACCGGGAAGGGGTTGTGATGCCCTACGTCGAAGCGGCGGTGCGCCGGCAGCAGCTGGTGGCCGCCGCCCGGGGTGCGCTGACCCGCGATGGGGTTGCCGGCACGTCACTGCGCGCGGTCGCCGCCGAGGCCGGCGTTCCGCTGGGCACGATGCAGTACGTCTTCCCGTCGAAGGAGCTGCTGCTGCGCGCCGTGATCGAGGACGTGGTCGACGAGATCGCCGACGTGCTGAAGGGGACGGCCGAGCTGGAGAAAGGTCTGGAGCACGCGATCCGGCAGGGGCTGAGCAGCTTCTGGTCCCAGCTCGTCGCCGACCGGCGGAACCTGCAGATCATGCAGTACGAGCTGACGACCTACGCCCTGCGCACCCCCGGGCAGGAGCACCTGGCGCGCTGGCAGTACGAGCGGTACGCGGGCATCGTCGCCGAGTGGTGCGAGCAGGCCGCGGACAACGCGGGCGAGACCTGCGCCGTTTCCTTCGCCCAGCTGGGGCGGATCGTGGTGGCCGGCATCGACGGCCTGATCATCCAGCACGTGTGCGATCCCGACGATGCCCGGTCCGGCGAGGACCTCGACGCCACGATCTCGATGCTGATCGCGCTGGCGGGCGTTCGCGCGGTGGGCACCGGATAGGGGAGAGACAGGTGGCCGAGCCGGAGACGGACGTGCTGATCGTGGGTGGTGGGCCGGTCGGCCTTGCCGCCCGGGCGCTGTTGGAGCGCTGGGGTGTGCGCACGGTGCTGGTGGAGAAGCGTCGCGAACTGTCACCGTTCCCTCGGTCCCGGTTGGTCAACGTCCGCTCGATGGAGATCTTCCGTCAGCTCGGGATCGCCGAAGAGGTGGCGGAGCGCGCGTTCGGCGCGCGGTACGGCCGCGTCCGCTTCCGGGACACCCTGCACGCCGACGACTTCGCCACGGCGGCGATGGTCGGAATCCACGAGCCGATCGCCGAGAGCCCGGTGATCGGCGTCGTGACCTCGCAGGACCGGCTGGAGCCCACCTTGCTGGCGGCGGCGGAGACCCCGGTGTGGTTCGGGGCCGAGCTCGTCGACCTGTCGGAGCAAGCCGATGCCGTCGTGGCCCGCCTCATCGACCACCGGAGCGGCGAGGAGATCCGGCTCAGCGCCCACTACGTGCTCGCCGCCGACGGCGCGAACTCCACGGTCCGGCGGCAGTTGGGAATCGGCACCGTCGGCCCGGGAGCTCTGCTGGACGTCACCACCGTCGTGTTCGACGCGGACCTCGACCAGTGGTGCGCCGAACAGCCCGCCGGGGTCTACTTCACCGCCCACGGGTCGTTCCTGCCGCTCTACCCCGAAGGCGGCTGGGCCTGGTTCGGGCCCACCCCCGAGGACGTGGCCGGTGCCGACTGGGCAGGCATCGTCTCGAACGCCCTGGGGTCGGCCGCCGACACGAGGCCCGAGGTGCTGCGGGTTCAGCACTGGGTGATGAACGCATTCGTCGCCGAACGCTTCCACCACGGCCGAATCCTCCTGGCCGGCGATGCCGTCCACGCTGTGCCCATCGTCGGCGGCCTGGGCATGAACACCGGAATCGGCGACGTGCACAACCTGTGCTGGAAGCTCGCCGGAGTCCTGCACGGATGGGCCGGACCGGGTCTGCTCGACACCTACGAGGCGGAGCGGGAGCCCGTGGCCCAGCAGACGTTGCGCCGTGCCGTGGCCAACACCCGGCTGATGGTCGAGGTGCAGAGCCGGCGTCAGGAGCGGGCGGATGCGACCGAGGCCGAGCTGCCGTGGTCGGAGGAGTACTTCGCTCAGCTCGGCCTGGTCCTCGGTGTCGGCTACCGCTCCGCCGCGGTGCTCGGCGGCGACGACATTCGTCGGGAGCCGGGTACCGGGTACGTCCCCACCGCGGAGCCGGGGTATCGCGTGCCGCATCTCTGGCTGGGCCGGAATCGCTCGACGCTCGACGTGACCCGTGAACGGTTCGCGCTGCTCACCGCGGACCCCGATGGCTGGGCACCACACACCGCGGTGTCCTGTCCGCTGACCGTCGAGGCTCTTCCCGCCGAGCACCTCGACCTCTGTGGGCTCGGTGCACACGGAGCGCTGCTGGTCAGACCGGACGGCCACGTCGGTGCCCGCTGGTCCGGACCCCCGCCCGACCGCGCGGCCGTCCCCCGTGCACTGGCCGCGCTCACCGGCTCCCTCGGCGGACCGTGATGTCCCGGTCGGAGGTGCGTGCGTGCACGCGCACCGTCGGTGCCGCTGAAGCCCCGTCGTGACGTGACTAGCGGGTGAAGGCGCGAGACCGCACCCGGGCCTGCCCCGGTCCCCGTGCTTCGCCGCCGGGCGGTGCCGTCGGCGGTTCGGCCCGGTCGAGGGGGAACCGCAGGCGGCACACGACCGCTCGCGTGTGCCTGCCGACGTAGCGGGCGACCACCCCGCCGCGACGGTTGAACAGCGCCTGTTCCCACCAGCGCTCCGGCCGGACCTCCCCGATCAGCACCAGCACGTGCTCCGCGTCCAACGAGCGGACATAGCGAGCGATCGGCGGCCCGATCACCCGGTGGGCGGACCCGAGCTGCACCATCGGTACGTCCGGCCGCCACCGCGACCATCTGACCTGCAGGTCCCTGGCGGCCGCCAGGTCCTCCGGCTCGGTCCCGAACGCCACGTGCACCGCGACCACCCGGTCGCCCATGGACATCGCGGCACACAGCGTGCGTGCGGCCAGCCGGGTGATCGACACGACCGGTACGACCACCACCGACGATGCCGGCCGAGGTCTCAACGGCTGTGCGCCCACCCCGAGCGCGTCGCCGATCCGGCGGTAGGCCCGCTGCACCGAGGAGAACAGCAGGACCAGCAGCGGAACCACCAGCACGATCAGCCACGCGCCGTCGGTGAACTTCTCGACGGCGACGACGACGGCCGCCGACCCGGCGAGCACCGCACCGGCGCCGTTGATCGCAAGCCGGGCCCGCCAGCGCGGTCCGCGCTCGCGTAGCCAGTGGCGCACCATCCCGGCCTGGCACAACGCGAAACCGATGAACACCCCGATGGCGAACAGCGGCACCAGCACCGTCACCTGTCCACCGGAGAACACGAGCAGGCCCCCGGCGAGCACCGAGAGCACCGCGATGCCGCACCGGTAGACCTGGCGGTCGGCCCGCAGCCCGAACACGTGCGGCAGCGCACCGTCGCGTGCCAGCCGAGCCATCAGGACCGGAAGCCCGCCGTACGAGGTGTTCGCGGCCAGCATGAGCAGCACGACGGTGGCGAACTGGACCACCAGGAAACCCACGCCGGTGCCGATCGAGCCCTCGGCGAGGAGGGACAGCACCGTGCGGCCCTCGACCGGGCGCACGTCGAAGCGCTCGATCAGCACCGCCAGCCCGATCAGCAACGTGCCCAGCAGGACACCGAGGCTCAGCTCGGCGGCTCTGGCCGTCCGGGCACGGTCGGCCCGGAACGACGGCGTGGCGTTGGCGATCGCCTCCACTCCGGTCAGCGCCGCGCACCCGTTGGCGAACGCGGCAAGGACGAGCAGTACCCCGACCGAGGCAGCCATCCCGGACGTGGTCGGCGGAGGCAGAGGATGCAGCGGACGGCCCCGGATCAGACCTACCGCGATGAGAACGAGCAGAGCGGCGACGAACACCGCGGCCGGCAGCGCGAATGCCCGCCCACCGGCCAGCACGCCGCGTAGGTTGACCGTGGCCACCACCAGCAACGCGGCCAGGCACAGCTCCGGCGTCCACGGAAGCAGAGCCGGGAACGCCGAGGTCAGCGCCGCGGTTCCGGCCGCGACCGAGACGGCCACGTTGAGGACGTAGTCGACGACCAGCGATGCGGCAGCGACCAGACCCGCCCTGCGTCCCAGGTTCGCGTGCGCGACCGAGTACGAACCGCCGCCGTCGGGGTAGGCCGTGATGACCTGGCGGTAGCACACGACCAGCACCGCGAGCAGGGCCACGATCATCAGCGTCACCGGCACCGTCAGCCCGATACCGGCGGCCCCCGCGACCGCCAGCGCGAGCACGATCGCCTCCGGCCCGTAGGCGCAGGACGCCAGCGCATCCAGCCCCAGCGCCGCCACCCCGGTCACCACACCGAGCCGGTGCCGGTCCGCGCCCGAAGGCGACGCCGCCGCACGGCCCGTCCTGGTGATCACCATCGCGCATCCTCCTGACCGGCGTGCATCGCCCGGACGAGGACAGGATGCGCGTGGCGGACCGGTGTGCGGTGCTCTCCCTACGCGTTCTTGACGTTCACGGTCTGCATCCGCGACGTCATCCGGGCTACACCTCGACGTGCGATCCCATGATCACCGTCCGGTTGCGGGGCAGGCCGAAGTACTCGGCGGCGTCGGCGCTGATCCCGGCGGTGGCGAGGAACAGGTGCTTGCGCCAGCGCGCCATCGTCGGGGTGTCACCGGCGCGCAGCTCGATCGTGGACAGGAAGTAGGAGGCGGTGTCCACCTCGATCGGGCATTCGATGTCGGCGCCCTCGAGCTGACGAAGGACATCGGGCACGTTCGGCGGGTCCATGTAGCCGAATCGGGCGCTGACGTAGGTGATCCCGTCATCGGTGTAGCCCAGCGCATCGATCACCAGACGGTCGGACCTGGGCACCCGAGGGACCGGTCGGGTCTCGATCGAGACGATCACGACGTGCTCGTGCAGCACCCGGTTGTGCTCGACGTTGGCTCGCATGGCCAGCGGCGCGGTCTCCTTGCCCCGGTTGAGGAACACGGCCGTGCCGGGAATGCGGTGCAGCGGGGGATCGAGGCTGTGCAGTTCGTCGATGAACGCCCGCAGCGATCCTTCTTCGTCCTCGCGCCGCCGGGTCACGATTCCCCGTCCTCGCTGCCAGGTCGTCATCACGGTGAACGCGGTGAACCCGATCAGCAACGGCAGCCACGCGCCGTGGACCAGCTTGGTCAGGTTGGCGGCGAGGAACAGCAGGTCGACGAGAAGCAACGGAGCGGCGCCGAGGATCACCAGCCACAAGGGTGCTCCTCGCTCCCGGACGACGTGGAAGAACAGCAACGTGGTGATCGTGATGGTCCCGGTGACCGCCATACCGAACGCGAACGCCAGCGCCGCCGAGGTCTCGAACGCGAACACCAACGTGAGCACCGAGACCATCAGCAGCCAGTTGGTCCACGGAACGTAGATCTGGCCGACCTCCTCCTCCGAGGTGTGGACGATCCGCAACCTCGGCAGGTATCCCAGCTGAGCGGCCTGCGATGCCACCGAGTACGCGCCGGTGATGACCGCCTGGGATGCGATGACGGTCGCCGCGGTCGCCAGCAGGACCAGCGGCAGCCGGGCCCACGACGGCGCGAGCAGGAAGAACGGCCCGCTGACGTTCGCCGGGTCCTGCAGGATCAGCGCACCTTGACCCAGGTAGCTCAGGATGCACGCGGGAAAGACCAGGATGAGCCACGCCCGGGTGATCGACCGTCGCCCGAAGTGCCCCATGTCGGCGTACAGCGCTTCGGCGCCGGTGACCGCCAGCACGACCGCCGCCAGGGTGAAGAACGCGATCGAGAAGTGTCCGATCATGAACTCCAGCGCGTAGACCGGGGAGAGCGCCTCGAGGATCTCCGGATGTCTGGCGATGCCCCCGATCCCGCAGGCGCTGATCGTCAGGAACCAGGCGATCATCACCGGTCCGAACAGGCGCCCCACCGCGGCGGTTCCGGCTCGCTGGAACAGGAACAGCACCACGATGATCACTGCCGTGATGGGCACGATCAGTGCCTCCAGCGAGGGCGCGACGACCTTCAGCCCCTCGACGGCGGAGAGCACGGAGATCGCCGGCGTGATCATGCTGTCGCCGAAGAACAGCGACGCCCCGAAGATGCCCAGCGCGGCGAGTGTCACGGTCGCGCGGCGGCTCCCGCCGGCACCGCGCTGGCGGATCAACGTGATCAGGGCCATGATGCCGCCCTCACCGTCGTTGTCGGCGCGCATCACGAACGTCACGTAGGTCAGCGTGACGACGATCGTCACCGACCAGAAGATCAACGAGATGACCCCGAAGACGCTGGCCGGGCTCACCGCGACCGGGTGCGGGTCGTTCGGGCTGAAGACGGTCTGGACCGTGTAGATCGGGCTCGTGCCGATGTCGCCGAACACGACGCCCAACGCTCCGACGACGACCGCCAGTCGCGTCGTGTCCCGTGCACCACCGACGTCCGTGTTCGTGCGCATCGACTCTCTCCCCGGTACCGGGCCGATCCCACCGTTCGACGGCCACCGCCGGCGCCGGTGTGATCGAACCATGCCCGGCGATCTCGCGCCGCACCGTTCGGGTTCCGTATGGGTCTTCGCGCACCCGTCCCGTAGCCGAGCGCGGATGCCTACATTCCTGACATGCGTGACCGTTACCACGAGCAGCTCGGTCTGCTCGACCTTCAGCTCGACCGCATGTGCCAGCTGGTCGCGGAGGCCATGCGCCTGGCCAGCCGTGCGACGCTGAACCTCGACCTCCAGCTGGCCGAGGAGGTCATCACGGGCGATGCCCGGATAGATCGCGCCAGGACGAGCCACGTGGACGCGGCTCACCGGCTGCTCGCGCTGCAAGCTCCGGTGGCGACCGATCTGCGCGCCGTGCTGGCCGGGATCCACATCGCGGACAGCCTCGAACGCATGGGTGACCTCGCGGTGCACGTCGCCGAGGCAGCGCGCCGCCGACATCCCGACCCGGCCGTGCCGATGCCGTTGAGACCTCGGTTCGTGGAGATGGGCCGGGTCGCGGTCGACGCGGCCGTCACCGTGCGCGAGGTGGTGCGCACCAAGGACCTGAGTCTCATCCCGGCGCTGTGCCGAGCCGATGACGAGATCGACGAGCTGCACCGGACCCTGTTCGCGGTGCTCGGTCACGCGAGCTGGGACCGGGCGGCGACCATGGCCGTGGACGTGAGTCTCCTGAGCCGCTTCCACGAGCGGTTCGCCGACCACGCCGTGTCGGTGGCGCGGCACGTCGCCTACGCGGTCACCGGTGAGCACCGGACCACCGGCGACACGGCTTTCGCCGCGCTGGCCGTCGGCGAGTGACAGGGAGTCCGGGGGTGAGCGACCTCAGCTGGACGATCGCGCTGATCGGATCCTTCGTCTGCGTTGTGCTGATCCTGCGTGCGGTGTCCCACCGGGACGCCGGGGCGAGCCGAGAGGAACCGAGGGAACCCGCTCGCTGATCACGCGGATCCGCGACCCGACCGCGGTGGCTCCTCCGCGACGGCGATCTCCAGGAGGTGCCGGGCCGGCGGGCTGAAGCGGTGGTGCCTGCGCCAGCAGACGTGCAGGTCGCGTTCCAGGGTCAGGCTCGGGACGGGCACTTCGATCAGCGAGCCGTCGGCGAGCTCTCCGCGCACGGTCAGCACGCTGAGTACCGCGGGGCCGAGGCCGCCGGCGGCCGCGCTCTTGATGGCCGTGGCCGAGGTCAGCTCCATCGCCGGGATCGCGGTCAACGGCGTGGGCAGCGCCGCGAGGCGATCGTGCAGGACCGAGCGGGTGGCCGAGCCGCTCTCCCGCAGGATCAGCGGCGCGGTCGCGAGATCTCGCGCGGTGACGGCGTCGCGTGTCGCCCACGGATGGGAGGGAGCGACGACCACCACGAGCCGGTCCCGCACGACCGGGTGGTGGTCGAGCTCGTCGGGGATGTGGCCGGCCTCGGCGAATCCCAGCTCCGCTCCGCCGCGCCGGATCAGCTCGACGGTGTCGGCGCTGTTGTGGCACAGCAGGCTCACGTTGACGTCCGGGAGCCGGTGCCTCAGCGCCTGGAACCACAGGGGCAGGAAGAACTCGGCGATCGTGCTGCTGGCCGCGAGTGTCAGATGGGCGGGCGCGGGCCCGGTCAACGACGTCAGCGCCCGGTCGAACCCGGCGGCCGCGTCGAGCAGGGGACGCGCCCAGTCGAGCACCAGCGCACCGGTGTCGGTCACCGTGGCGCCGCGCGGGTGGCGGTCCAGCAGCCGGAGGCCGAGCCGCTGTTCCAAGCCGCGGATGCGGGCACTGACCGAGGGCTGGGACACCCCGTGATGGCGGGCGCAGGCCCCGATGCTGCCGGTCGCGGCGATCGTCGCCAGCAGCTCGAACGGCCCCAGATCGGCAACCCGCGAGGACAAAGCCATAGGGCAACCCTATGGGGAGCCGGCCGAACGCGCTCTACCGCACGGGTTCGCCCGACGGACACGCTGATCACCACATGCCACGACGTGGTGTGAGGGAATCGGGAGAGATCAGTGACACGGATTCAGCGGGTGAACGGGTACCAGGTCCTCGACAGCAGAGGCAATCCCACGGTCGAGGTGGAGGTCGGGCTCGAGGACGGCTCGGCCGGAAGGGTCAGCGTGCCCTCGGGCGCCTCGACCGGGACCCGGGAGGCGGTCGAGTTGCGTGACCACGACTCGTCGCGCTTCCACGGCAGGGGAGTGCTCAACGCCGTCGCCCACGTCAACGGGGAGATCGCGGGCGCCGTGATCGGAATGGACGCGGAGGACCAGGTTGCGATCGACCAGACGATGATCGATCTCGACGGCACCGCGAACAAGGCCCGGCTGGGCGCGAACGCAACGCTCGGGGTCTCGGTCGCCGTGGCGAAGGCCGCCGCGGCGGCCCACCGGACGCCGCTGTACCGGTATGTCGGGGGCGCCTCGGCAAGGGTGCTGCCGCTGCCGATGATCAACATCATCAACGGCGGGGCACACGCCGACAACCCGCTCGACTTCCAGGAGTTCATGATCGGCCCGGTCGGAGCCGAGACCTTCAGCGACGCGGTGCGCATCGGTTCGGAGGTGTTCCACACGCTCAAGGCGGACCTGTCCGCCGAGGGCCAGAACACGAACGTCGGGGACGAAGGCGGGTTCGCCCCGGCGTTCCGCTCCGCGGAGGAGGCACTCGACCACATCACCTCGGCCGTCGAGAGAGCCGGGTACCGAGCGGGCGCCGAGGTGGCGGTACTGCTCGATCCGGCCGCCTCGGAGTTCTACACCGGCGGCTCCTACGTCTGCCCCGGGGAGTCGACGACGCGCTCGCCCGACGAACACGCCGACTACCTGCGCAGGCTGGTGGACGGCTACCCGATCATCTCGCTGGAGGACCCCATGGCGCAGGACGACCACGAGGGCTGGGCGCGGCTCACCGAGTCGATCGGGGACCGCTGCCAGCTCGTCGGTGACGACGTGTTCTGCACCAATCCCGCCCTGCTCGCCGACGGAATCCGCCGAGGGATCGCCAACTCGGTCCTGGTCAAGATCAACCAGATCGGGACGCTCACCGAGACCCTCGACACCGTGCGCACGGCCCAGCGGGCCGGCTACTCCGTCGTCATCTCACACCGCTCCGGGGAGACCGAGGACACCACCATCGCCGACCTCGCCGTCGCGCTCAACTGCGGCCAGATCAAGACCGGCTCGCTGTCGCGCTCCGACCGTACGGCCAAGTACAACCGGCTGCTGCGGATCGAGGCCCAGCTCGGGACACAGGCCCGGTACGCGGGAGCGTCGACCGTCAAGGGCCTGGCGCCGAGGGCCAGGGTGTCATGACGACCTTGCCGAACTTGCCCGGTCCGGCGAGGCGCGCGTAGGCGTCCGCGAACCGGTCGAGCGTGAAGGCCGAGTCGACGGGCACCCGCAGCCGCCCCTGTGCCAGCAGGGGCACGACGGAGGTCCGGACGGTGGCGGCGAGGAGCGCCTTCTCCGCGTGGGCGCGCCCTCGGATCGTGGTGCCGATCAGGCGGGCGCGCGCGAGCATGAGGTCGAACATCCGCAAGACCAGGGCGTCCCAGGCGGTACTGAACGCCTCCGGGAAGCCCGCGGCCTGCTCCCACGGCAGGCCGTCCGGCACAGGGAGCAGCAGATCGGCGGGTACGGCGATCCGTTCGGCGTGCCCGCCCCCGCCCACCAGCGCCATCACCCGGTCTCCTGGCACGAAACCCGTGACGCCGGCTCCGACCTGCTCGACCTCACCCGCGACCTCCAGTCCGGGCACGTCAGCCGGCCACCCCGCCGGCGCCGGATAGTCGCCGCGCGCCTGCTGCAGGTCGGCGGCGTTGAGTCCGGCCGCTCGCACGGCCACCACGACGGAACCCGGCCCCGCGACGGGGCTCGGGCGCCGCTCCAGCCGGAAGTCACCTCGGGAATCGATTACCACCGTCCGCATGATCGCAATCTATGCTCGTGGACGACGTCGCGGACGAGGAGTGAGAAGTACATGACAGCCGCCGCACCGCTCCACACCAGCGAGAAGTTCCCCTCGGTCCTCGAACGGATCGACGCACTCGGTGAGTCGATCGAGGCGGACGCGGACGCGGCGGAGGAGCTGGGCAGGCTCACCGACGACACCGCGCGGGCGTTGCTGGCGGCCGGGGTGGTGCGCGCGGGTCTGCCGGAGACGCTGGGCGGTTACGAGTTCTCGCCACGGCAGCTGATCCGGACGGTGGAGCGGCTCAGCTATCACGACGCCTCGGCCGGCTGGACGATGATGGCGTTGCAGATGATGACCGGAACCACCGCGGCCTATCTCGATCCGGTCGCGGTGGCCGAGCTCTTCCCCGATGTCGAGAGTGGCGAGCACGCTCTGCTGTCCGGTCAGGGCACCCGGCCGGGCCGCGCGGTCCCGGTGGACGGTGGCTACCTGGTGAGCGGCAGCTGGCAGTTCGCCTCCGGGATGGCTCTGGCCACGCACATCCACAGCGCGATCCTGGTCGAGGGCACCGGTGAGCCACGGGTGCTGGCGATGCCCAAGTCGCGGGTGCGGCTGGTCGATAACTGGGACGTGCTCGGGCTGCGTGCGACGAGCAGCATCGACTATCACTGCACCGACGTGTTCGTCCCGGAGTCGCACACCTATGTCGCCACCACGATGAGCCCGGTGAACGGTGGTGCGATCTACCGGGTCGGTGTGGTGAACATGTCCGCGATCGTGCACACCGGCTGGGCGCTGGGTGTCGGACGGCGCGTGCTCGACGAACTGAGGCGGTATGCCGCCACCCGGTCCGGCACCTTCGGCTCCGCCGTCGACACCGCGCAGTTCCACGCGGCGTATGCGACCGCCGAGGCCGGGCTGCGTGCGGCCAGGGCGTGGGCGCTGCAGGTGTGGCAGGACAACGAGGAGACCCTGAACGGCGGTGAGGCGCTGAGCACCGAGCAGGAGACGTTGATCCGCCTGGCGCTCAACCACGCGACCTGGACCGCGCACGAGGTGGGGCAGACGGTGCACCGCTGGGCCGCGACGACCGCGATCCGGCGCGGCCCGATCGACCGGTTCCTGAGGGACCTGGCGACCGGGACCCAGCACATCACCTCGGGCCCGGTGGTGCTGCAGAACTGCGGGAAATGGCTCAGCGGTGCACAGCCAGGAGCACACTGGCAGTTCCTCGACCTGGTGCCGTGAGCCCCTACATGTGGTTGCGGGTCGTGCACGTGGACGACGGCATGGTCGCCGGTCACTGAACGCCGACCCGCATCGAGATCATCACCGCCTGAGGGCTGTTCCTCGGCCGAAATCAGCCCTCAGGCGGTGGTGATCATGACAGCCAGGTGGCGATGCGGTCGGCGAGCATCATGGTGGTGATGTTCGGGGGAGCGCTGGGGGCCATCGGCATGATCGAGGCGTCGGCGACGAGCAGGTTGTCGATGCCGTGGACGTGGCCGTGGTTGTCGACGACGGGTCCCATCGCGACGGTGGAGGTGGGGTGGGCGTAGACGTCGAGTTGTTCGAGGATGGCCTGTTCCAGCTCGGTGTCGGTGATGTGGGGTCCGGGGGTGAGTTCGCGGTCGACCAGCGGGGCGAACGCGGCGGTGGTTCCGATGCGTCGGGAGATGCGGACGCCTTCGAGCATGCGTTGTGTGTCGCGTGCCGTGGCGAGCAGGTTCAGCTCGATGACGGGTGCGCCGAGCGGGTTGTGGGGATCGAGGCGTAGGCGTCCTCGGGATTCGGGTTGGGTGACCGAGACGGCCAGGACGATGGCGCCGCCGGTGGGGCTGGCGGTGGGGTCGTAGAGGTGGGTCGCGGAGACGTGCAGGTCGAGGTCGCCGGGGTGTGCGCTCGAGGATGGCGCCCAGAGGATGGCGCCTGAGGCGGGGTGCATGGAGTTGGCGTCGGGGGTGAGGGCGTAGATGTTGTAGTAGAAGGGGTGTTCCTGCAGGCCGTCTCCGACCGGTAGGTCGGCGATCACGGGGATGTCGAGTTGTTGGAGGTGGTCGGCGGGGCCGATGCCGGATCGCATGAGGATGGCCGGGCTGCCGTAGGTGCCGGCTGACAGGACGGTGGTTGTGGCGCGGTGTTCGGTGCCGTCGGCGGCGAGGACGCCCACTGCTTTGTGGTTGTCGATGAGTACTCGGTCGATCTCGGTGTCGGGAACGATGTGCAGGCCGGGTCTGGCGCGTACGGCGTCGTCGAGGAATGCGATGCCGGTGTTGATCCGGCGGCCGGCGATGATGTTCAGCGGGTAGGGGCCGACGCCGTTTTGTTCGACGCCGTTGAAGTCGTCGATGCGGGGGTAGCCGAGTTCGGTGGCGCCGTCGATGAATGCTCGTTGTGAGGGTGTGAGCTCTTCGGGCCTGCGGACTCGGATGGGGAGGGGACCGTGGCGGCCGCGGAGTTCGTCGCTGCCGTCGATGGTGTTCTCGATGGCGCGGAAGGAAGGTAGTACGTCCTGCCAGGTCCAGTCCCGTAGTCCCGCGGCTGTCCATTTGGCGAAGTCGGCGGGGCGGGAGCGGATGGCGACGGCCGCGTTGACCGCTGATGAGCCGCCGAGTGTTTTTCCTCTGGGGGCGGGGATTCGTCGGCCCAGTTGGCCGGTGTCGGAGAAGTAGCCCCAGTTGTGCCCGTCGGGTCCGGTCACGATGTCGGCGTCGGCGAGGTCGGGGGGGTAGAGGTTCGGCCGGTAGGCGTGTCCGGCCTCGATCAGCACCACCGAGCTGCCGTCGGCGCTGAGCCTGTTCGCCAGGACGTTGCCGGCGGAACCGCCGCCGACGATCACGAAGTCGGAATGGGTGCTCGGTGTCCGAGTCATGCGGGTCTCTTTCGTGTCGAGGAGCGCGGCGCTTCGCCGTCGCGCGGGACAGGGGAGCGCTGACCGGGCGGGCTGCCGCGCTGCGTGACCCATGAGGGGCTTCGTCTTGATACATGACTATCAAGATGAGTGTCAACCGATAGTGATTGACCGCTGTCTCGATCACTGGCTGTTAAGCTGCTGTTCAAGCGCCTCGGGGGATCTTGGCGCTCCCTTGATCTGGTGGCGGTTGCGTTTTGTATTGGTCCTAATCCATGTCTAGTCTCGGTGGTCACGCCTCGCAGAGCTTCGTGTTGCGTCGCAGATGCTGCAGTGTCTGCGACGCGACACGAGACTCTGCGAAGTCGCCCGCCGCTGGTCGCCGCCCGAAGCGCGGGCTAGGCGGCTGAGATCGTCTCGCGGTGCGGGTCGACCTCGGGAACCCACCAGTCGCCGCTGGGGGCGCGCGGCCACCGGCGGCTCACGCCGAAGGCGCGCAACGCCTCGACGACGCGGTGCACGTCCGGCCGGTCGTCGTCGGCGCGATGCAGGAGCGACCAGGTCCACAGCGGAGTGGGTGCGGCGATGGGGCGCCTACCGAGGCCCGGTGGCGCCGACCCCGCGTGACGTTTGGGTGAGGCGAGCACAGGGGAACCGATCCGGCGTACGTGCCGGTAGAACGCCTGACCGGCGATCCCGCCGTCGCTGACCGTCACGCGGCGAGCGCCGGTCGCCGCGACGAACTGCTCGGCGAACAGGTTCCATGACGACCATGCGGACTCGTCGTCGTCCACGAGCACGGTCACCTCGGCTGCCCGCAGGGGCTCGAACGAGCTCACCCCGGGGTGGACGGCGTGCAGAGGCTCTGCTCGTAGTAGATGGGCGGAGAGAGCACGGTCGGTGACGCCCTCGGCCGTGACCCAGGCCAGAGCGAGGTCGAGGCTGCCGTCGCTCACCCGGTCCGCCTGAGTGTGTGAGGGCAGTACCCAGTCGTCGACGTGCAGCGACGCTGCCGGGGTCAGCACGGCGTCGAGGTTCTCCGGCAACCAGCTGACGTAGCCGATGCGCAGCGGACTCGACTCGCCTCCCTGACTGCGTGCTCGCTGCATGGCGCTCCCGGCGAGCGCGAGCAGCTGCCGGGCGTCCTCCTGCAGCGACCTTCCCGCCGCGGTGAGCTCGACGGTCCGACGATCACGGATGAACAGCGGTACGCCCAGCTCGCGTTCGAGCGCGATGATCTGCTGTGACAGGGCCGGCCCGGAGATGTGGAGCCGCTCCGCGGCGCGACCGAAGTGCAGCTCCCGCGCGACGGCGACGAAGTAGCGCAACTGCCGAAGTTCCACCCGCCCAGCCTACGACCGGTCCCGGGCCGCGCCGCCCGGCCACGAGCGGCCGGGCAGCGCCGGCGCCGGAACCGGATGTGGCCCGGTCAGGACCGGAAGAACTCCAGGAGATCGGTGTTGATCGTGTCGGCCTGCGTCGTCGGCATCCCGTGCGGGAAGCCCGGGTAGGTCTTCAGCGTCCCGTTCTCCAACAGCTTCGCCGACAGTGGGGCGGAGTCGGCGTAGGGCACGATCTGGTCGTCGTCGCCGTGCATGACCAGGACGGGGACGGTGATCTTCGTGAGGTCGTCGGTGAAGTCGGTCTGGGAGAAGGCGACGATGCCGTCGTAGTGGGCCTTCGCTCCGCCCTCCATGCCCTGGCGCCACCAGTTGCGGATGATCGCCTCGGAGCGTTCGGCGCCGGGCCGGTTGAAGCCGTAGAACGGGCCGGAGGCGAGGGAGAGGTAGAACGCCGAGCGGTTCGCCGCGAGCTGCGCCTGAAGGTCGTCGAACACGCTCTTCGGGAGACCGTCCGGGTTGCCCTGCGTCTGCACCATCAGCGGAGGGATCGCGCTGAGGATCGCCGCCTTGGCGACGCGGGACTCACCGTGCCGGGCGAGGTAGTGCACGACCTCGCCACCGCCGGTGGAGTGCCCGACGTGGATGGCGTCGTGCAGGTCGAGGTGCGCGGTCACAGCGGCGAGGTCGTCCGCGTAGTGGTCCATGTCGTGACCGTCACCGACCTGGGTCGATCGACCGTGGCCTCGGCGGTCATGGGCGATGACTCGGTAGCCGTGCCGCAGGAAGAACAGCATCTGGGTGTCCCAGTCGTCCGAGGACAGCGGCCAGCCGTGGCTGAACACGATCGGCTGGCCCGATCCCCAGTCCTTGTAGAAGATGTCGACGCCGTCGTCGGTGGTGATCATCGGCATGGGTGTGGTCTCCGTTCGCTCAGGACTTAGATGGCAAGCCTCGACCACCGCCGTGCACCTGGCGATGCATGATCGGCTCGCTTATCGTCGAAATCGGATCAGCGGGTCGCTGAGGCGGGTGATCGGAAGGTGACTACCCCATGGAGACACCAGGCATGGTCGAAGTCGGCGCATGGACGGCCTGAGCCGCCTGGTCCGAATGGCACGCCTCGAGGGTGAGGTCGACGTGCGCTGCCTGATAGCCGGTCGGTTCACCCTGGAGAACGGCGCTGCCGGTCCGGGCAGAGTTCCGTTCCACCTCGTGCTCGAAGGACACTGCACGCTGACCGCCGGTGCCACGTCGACCGAGATGGGGCCCGGCGACATGGCGCTGCTCCCGCACGGCGACGCGCACCAGGTGACCGCGAAGGCCGGACCGTGGTGTCCGGTCGCCGACGAACCGGGCACGGCGTTCACCACGCGGCGGACGATCGGCGGGAAACCCGATCTCGACCTGTTCTGCGGCCACTACCACTTCCGGCACCCGGGAACGGGCTCACTGCTGTTCACCCTGATGCCACCGCTGGTGCAGGTGCCGTTGGACGCGGGCGCGCTGGCCCTCGCGGACATCCTGCGTGACGAAACCCGCTTCGACGGTCCGGGCACGGGCGCCATCGTGGCCGCCTTGTTCGACGCGTTGCTCACGATGGCGCTGCGCAGCCGTCCCGAACGGCGGCTGGACACCCCCGCGCTGTGGACGGCCATGGGCGATGACCTGCTGGGCCGCGCGATCGCCGGCATCGTCGACCGGCCAGGAGAAGCCTGGACCATCGACCGGCTGGCCGCCGCGGCGCGAATGTCACGTGCGACGTTCGTGCGCCGGTTCGCGGCTCGGACGGGAACGACCCCGGCGTCGCTTCTGACGGCGGTTCGCATGATGATCGCCGCCGATCTGCTGGCCAGCACGGAGCACTCCGTCACCCGGATCGCGAAGGACGTGGGTTACCGATCCCCGTCGGCCTTCGGCCGCGCATTTCACGAAGCGCTCGGCACGACGCCGAACTCGTATCGGAAGGCGGCCGGCCTACGCCGTCAGGGTGGGTAGCGCACCGTGATGTCGCCGCCGGAGCGGACGGTGACGTGGTGGTCGGCGCCCGGGTCCGACGGGACGGTCAGGTCGCGCCCGCCCGTCGGGTAGGCGTCGGTCTCGACGTCGTAAGCCGCGCCGCGGGGAACCTCCACCGTCACCGGGCCGGGTCCGCCGGTGACCGTCAGGACCTGCGGTGGCGCCGCCAGGCGCAGCTCGATCCGTCCGTCGGAACTGACGGTGATGGTCCCGCCGTCGATCCCGGTTCCCAGGACGTCTCCGGTCGCACTGGTCGCGGTGACCGACCCGCCGACGCCGTCCAGAGTGATGCGGCCGGTCCGGGTGGAGACCTCCGTCGTCCGCAGCGGGCCGTGCACGTCGATCGGCGCCGTCGTGGTGCGGGCGCGCAGGATGGTCGTGACCGGCAGCGCGATCGTGTAGTTCGCCGCACAGGGGTGCGCGGACCCGGCCGGGGGCGCGCAGCCCACGGCAGAGTGCCGCGTGTCGCCGCCCTCCCAGAACCGGGAGTAGTACGGCCCGACCCAGTCCTCGGCGAGGACGGGGCGAGCGCCGCGCCAGCGCAGGGCGAGCGTGACCTCGAGCCGGTCCGGTCGGCCGGCGCGGGCGGTGATTCCACCGTCCGGGTCGAGCGGGTTGTCCACGTCGATCTCCCGGACCGGGCGGTTCCAGCTCTGGTGCAGCTTGTCGGCGCCCTCCACGGGCGGGGCCGGGGGCACCGGGACGGCGGACAGCGGTGGTGCGATCGGGCCTGCCCCGGTGGTCTGCGCCACGTCGTCGGGCCGAGGGCTCCATTCGTGGGTGTCCCACAGGACCGGCGGCCAGATCCCAGCTGCTCGGCAGTGCCGGTCCGGCACGACGACCGGCACCGTCGTGCCGACCGTGTGGGTCATCTCCGGGGGCGTGTCGGTGATCGTCGCGCGCCCCTGGACGACGTGCGTGACGGTCACCGGTACCGGGTGTGCCCTGCCACCGAGCGGGGTGCCGCCGGGGCCCGGTCCGGGCAGCCACACGGTGGCCGGCCCGGGCACCTCGGCCGGGAGGGGGCGTAGCGAGTCGAGCGGGATCGTCTCTCCCTTGCCGATCGCGTTCGTCCGCAGCGTCACCCGTGCCGAGGTCCCCGGAACGAAGGTCCTCGCCAGGTCGTCGCGCGGCCACACGCTGATCGTCACCGGCACCACGCCGCCGGCCGGGGGCCCGGACGCGGTGACGATGGCGGTGATCCCGGGCGGGGGTACGGACCGGGTCACCGCGGTGACCTGGTCCCCGGGGCGGGGCGCGACCCGCTCGTCGACCCGCGCGACCAGGTGCAGGGGATCGGGGGCGACGGCGTCGACGTCGACCGGGTCGAACATGCCGCTGGTGGCCGTCATCCCGCCGAGGCAACGGCCGGTGAAGTCGTAGACCCGCCCCAGCCCGAGCAGCCCACAGCCGACGAGGACGAGCCCGCCGGCGACGATGGCCACCCGCACACCACGACCCATCACGGAAGGCTACGACGCGGACCGCGGCGCCTGAAGTGTTCACCGCGTGCACGGTGCTGTTCACCGCGTGCGGCACGGGGGCACGAACCACGTATCGAGTCCATTGTGAGTCCCGTGGACGGTCCCCAAATAGACACCGAGATCGATGTCGGCGAGGCATTCCTTGGGCACGAGCGGGTAGAGGGCGTCGCTGCCGGGTTCGCTGTCCGAGGACGTCATCAGCACACGTGGCGGCCGTGGCAGCGGCGCCAGCCGACGGCACAGGCTCGCGCCGTCCTCGTCGGGGAGGTGGCGGTCGACGAGCACGGCATCGGGCCGCGTCCGCTCGACCAACCGCGCCCCGGACCTCTCGTCGGCCGCCTCACCGACGACCTGGTAGCCGCGGGTGGTCAGCAGGAGCACGGCGACACGGCGGAACCCCTCATCGTCATCGATCACCGCGACACGTGGTGGCATACGACGACTGTGGCCGCCGGCGGCGTCGGAGACCATGTGGCCAGCCCCAGGATCCGGGCAGCGGTGCCGAACGGTTCCGCGCGTATGCCCGGTGGCGCGCAGTGAGGCCGGCGATGGGTCCCGATGGCGCGCGGGACGTCATGGTCGAGGTGAACGACCTGATATCGGTGATCTTGGACAGCACCCCGCAGCCCGTGTGGGTCGTCGGGCCGGACGGCGCCGTGCTCTACACGAACCCGGCCGCGTTGCGCGTACTCGGCTACACCGCTCGGAACGCAGGCGCAACGCGACCGCGTCGCCGACGGCCTCGACCGTCATGTCCGCCTGTTCGAGCAGCCGCACGATGCCCTCGCGGATCAACGCCTGATCCTCGGCTACCAGAACGCGCATGGCAGCAGCCTATGGGCCACCAGAGGACGGTGTAGGGCCAACCCCACAGCGGCGCCGCGCGGATCCTGGTGTGCGCTCGATGGGCTGAGCAGGGGGAAACCGCGACGCTCGAGTCATCCCGAAACGGAACAGAGAGCGAATGTTCTCATCTCCGCAGTCGCCTCGGAACGACCATTCCGGGGCCGATCCGAAAGGCACCACGATGACCACGCAGATCCCTGACGCGGCGACCGACCCTCGCATCGACGCGAACATCCGTCCCTTCCTGGCCGAGCTCAACTCCGACCCCGCCCCGTTCTGGCTACTGCCCGGCGAGCAGGTGCGCGCGACGCTGGCCGGCCTGCAGGCCACCACGCCGCGCGACCTCGGCGGAGTCACCGTCGAGCAGAAGGACATCGAGGTCGACGGCGTATCGGTCACCGTCTACATCCAACGTCCCGAGCACACGAGCGGCACCCTGCCGGTCATCCTCTTCCTGCACGGCGGTGTGTGGATCGCCGGTGACTTCAACAACCACCAGGGGCTGACCCGCGACCTCGTCGTGGCCACCGGGTTCGCCTGCGTCTTCGTCGAGTACACACCGATCCCCGACGCGCTCTACCCCACCCAGCTGCGGCAGTCCTTCGCCGCACTGAAATGGATCGCCCGCGAGGGCACGGCGAACGGGCTCGACGCCGCTCACCTGGCCGTGGCCGGCAACAGCGTGGGCGGTGACCTGAGCGCGGCCCTGTCGCTGTATGCCAAGGACAACGCCGGTCCGGACGTTCCCGAGATCAAGGTGCAGCTGCTGCTGTTCCCCGCCCTGGACTCGAGTACCGACACCCAGTCCTACTCCGACTTCGCCGAGGGACGCTTCCTGGCCAGGGACTTCATGAAGTTCGGCTGGGACACCTACACCCCCACCGAGCAGACCCGCAACGACATCTACGCCGCACCGCTCAAGGCGACCCTCGAGCAGCTGCGGGGTGCGCCGCCGGCCGTCATCATGACCGCCGAGAACGACCCGCTGCGCGACGAGGGCAACGCCTACGGCCGCAAGCTGGCCGAAGCGGGCGTCGAGGTCACCACGGTCGAGTACATCGGACTCATCCACGACTGGATGCTGCTCAACCCGATCCAGCACGTGCCCGGCGTCCAGGCCTCCTTCCGCCACGCCGCCGCCGACCTCAAGCACTACCTGACCTGACCCTGCCGGCACGACCGCCCCGTACCCGTTGCCGGGTACGGGGCGGTCCTGTCCGGTCACGCCACGACTTTGTCGAAGACCTCGTTGAAGGCCTCTGTGGTGCTGGGATGGGTATAGATGGAGTCGCGGAGTTCGGTGGCGGTTATGTCGTGGCGCATCGCGAGTGCGACCGTGTTGATGACCTCCTGAGCGTCGATGCTCAGCAGCGCCGCGCCGAGGACGAGGTCGGTGTCGGCGTCCACGATGAACTTCATCACGCCGCGGGTCTCCTCGACGGTGTAGGCGCGGGGCATGGCGACGATGTCGGCGACCTTCTCCCGCGACACCGTGATGGCCAGCCCTTCGGCGCGGGCCTGGCGTTCGGTGAGCCCGACCGTGGCGAGCGGGGGAGTGATGAACAGGGTGTGGGGGACGGCCCGGCGGTCGGTCGTGGCGCGCGTGCCCTCGCCGATGAGCTGGTCCAGCACGATCCTGGCATCGTCGAGGGAGATGTAGGTGAACTGCTCCCCGCCGTTGACGTCGCCGAGGGCGTAGATGTGAGGCTGGCTGGTGCGCAGGTGTTCGTCGACCTCGATCGCGCCGTTGGCGGCGGTCCTGACACCGGCGGCGTCGAGCCTGAGCCCGGCGGTCACCGCACGACGACCCGTCGCGGGCAGCAGCGCGCTGGCTTCGACGGTGCTGGTCCGCCCGTCCTGCTCGTAGACGATCGTGGAGACGGCGCCGTCGTCCCGGACCTCGGTGACGTGTGCGCCGGTGATGATGTGGACCCCGTCGCCGGTGAGGATCTCGGTGACGCTCGCGGCGATGTCGTCGTCCTCCCGGGGCAGGAGCCGGTCGGTGGCCTCGAGGATGGTGACGTGCGTGCCGAAACGCCGGTAGATGTCGGCGAACTCCAGACCGAGGTAGCCGCCACCGAGGACGACGAGGCGTTCGGGCAGGTTGCTCGTCGTGATGAGGTCGGTGCTGGTCACCAGATGAGGGCTGGCCGCGAGACCGGGGATGGCGGGCACGACCGGCTCGGAGCCGGTGTTGATCAGGATTGTGGGTGCGGTGACGGTGATGCGGTCCTCTCCTTCGCCCACGGCGATCGTGCGCGGGTCCAGGAAGACGGCCGTGCCGGTGATGACGGTCGCCGTGTCCTTGCCATCGAGTGAGTCGAAGTTGCCCGCCCTGAAGGCGGCGGTGAGGGCGCGGACCTCGGCGGTCGACCGGGCGAAGAATCCCTGTGCGTCGTCGGCCGCACGACGGGTACCCGCGAAGTGGACGAGCATCTTGGTCGGGACACAGCCGACGTTCGGGCAGGTGCCGCCGTACATGTTCGCGGACCGTTCGACCAGCACCACACGCTGACCGGCGTCGGTCAGCACGTGCGCCGCGGTCTTGCCCCCCTTCCCGAATCCGACGACCAGGACGTCCGCGGTGAGAGCTGTGGTGTCTTCCATACTGCGAGTCTGTGCGATCCTGGTTGATGCAACCAGGCCTGTCAGTCTCACTTTTCAGCCTGAGAGTCGCATGATGGATTCGGTCAGTCGGCTACTGCGCATGGCGCGGCTCAGTGCCCAGCTGGACAAACGCTGCCTACTCGGCGGTGCCACCCGGATGGAGGTCAGCGCGTACGGGGAGTTCGAGGCGGCCTTCCACGTACTGCTGGAGGGCGAATGCCGGCTGCAGGTCGGAAGCACCGTGCTGTACCTGGAAGCCGGGGACGTCGTGGTGATCCCGAGTGGGGCACCACACCGGGTGATCACACCCGGTCCGGGCCCTGGCAGGGGAACGGCGGAGACGGCCGGCGAGGTGTTCGTCACGACCCGGAGCGACGGCGACGACACGGCCCCGGTCATCGACCTGTTCTGTGGCCGCTACCGGTTCGACAGCGGCGCCGGCGCGGTGCTCTTCCGGAGTCTCCCGGACCCGGTGCACGTCTCATTCGGAGCGTCGCCCGAGAGCGACGAGGTGCTGCGGATGCTCAGCGCCCTGATGCGGCTCGAGGCGCAGCGCGAAGGAGCGGGAACGGCGGCGATCCTCGCGTCGCTGTGCACGGTGCTGCTGGCCATGGTGCTGCGGACGTCCGCGGGGCGGGCCACATCGAACATCGTGTGGACCGCGGCCGCCGACCGATCCGTCGCCGAAGCTGTCGAGGCGATACTGAACGACCCCGGGGCCGACTGGACGATCGAGGTTCTCAGCCGTGCGGCCGCGATGTCACGCGCCACCTTCCAGCGGCGGTTCAGCAGAGAGACCGGGATGACCGTGGGCGGGTTCCTGGCCAAGGCGCGGTTGATGGCAGCCACGGAACTGCTCGGCTCGAGCGACGCGACCGTCGCCGACATCGCCGGCCGAGTCGGCTATCACTCCGAGTCGGCATTCTCCCGCGCGTTCCGCGCCGAGATCGGCACCACGCCCGCGCGGTTCCGCAGGGACCAGTCGCAGCGTCACCGGACAGGTCCCTAGCGCGCCCCCAGCGCCGACAACGACTGCCAGGTGGGCCAGTCGACGGTCCAGATCCAGATGTCACCGTCGCGGGAGGACAACGGTATCGACGAGCCGGTGACCTCCACCGGGTCGCCGTAGAGCGCCGAGTCGTAGTAGGCCTTCGCGTCCTCGGTGGACAGGTTGACGCACCCGTGGCTGACGTTGGCGGAGCCCTGCACCCCGGTGGTCTCGGGATTCGCGTGGATGAACTCGCCGTTGTTGCTCATCCGCACAGCCCACTTCTCCATGACGTCGTAGTGGTACTGCTGGTTCGTCATCCGCTTGTCGGTGAACTTCTCGGTGATCACGTGGATGCCGGAGTGGGTGTTGCGGTCCGGGTCGGACTCCTTGCCGTAGCTGGCGTCGTAGCGAGCGACCTCAGCACCGTCGCGGACCACCACCAGCTGGTGGCTCCGGATGTCGGCCTTGGTGACCTGAGAGCGCCCGATCGTGAAACGGGTGTCGGTGTCGGCGTCGGCGAACGACCCGTTGCCGAGGTCGACGCCGTAGAGCTTGCCGGTCACGGTCACCGTGGTGCCGGGCGCCCAGTACTGCCGGGGACGCCAGAAGGCCCGGGACCCGCCGTTGTCGTCCTGCAGCCAACCCCAGCTGCCCTCGGTGGGCACCGAGGTGGCCACTGTCAGGGCCCGTTCGGCGGCGGCCCGGTCGGCGACGTGCCCGTCGAACTGCAGCAGGACCGGACCGGCCACCCCGACCGTGCTCCCGGCCGCGATGTTGAGCTTCGGGTGCAGCAGTTCGCGAGGATGCAGAGTGCTCAGCTTCCCGGTGACCGGCGCGGTCCGGTCCTCGCTGTCGACGGCAGTTCCGCTCCAGGTGTAGGTGGTGCCGAAGGCCAGCGCGGCGGAGGGCGTCCAGCGCAGACGATCGGGGGAGAGCTCACCCGGCACGCGTTTCCCGTCCGCCGAGGTCAGCGCGACGTCCCGCAGCTGCCCTCCGGTCACGGACACGCCGACGGGGGAACCGGGGCTCACCGGTGGGGAACTCGGCTCCGGCTGGACGGTCACCCGTACCTGGGCGGGCCCCGGCGCGGGCCGGCCGTCGATGCTTCCGCAGCCAGCGGTCATGAGCGCCAGTACCACCGCGAGCAGCATCGTCCCGAACCGAACTCGCGCCGCGGTCGTACCGCTTCTCGTCATGCCGGTAGGACTACCCACAAACTTCACTTCTGTACCTCGACGGGCGTGTACCTCGACGGGCGTGTACCTCGACGGGCGGGGCGCCGGCTCAGACGAACGCGCTCATACCGGTGATCGCCCGGCCGACGATGAGCTGGTTGATCTCCCGGGTTCCTTCGTAGGAGTAGAGCGCCTCGGCGTCGGCGAAGTACCGGGCGACGTTGTGCTCGAGCAGGATGCCGTTGCCGCCCAGCACCTCCCTGGCGAGTGCGACGGTCTCACGCATCCGGCTGGTGACGACCGACTTGGCGAGCGCGGAATGCTCGTCGGCGTTGATGCCCTGGTCCTGCAGCTGGGACAGTCGCACGACGAGCGCGAGTGACGACGTGATGTTGCCCAGCATGGTGGCCAGGTGATCCTGCACGAGCTGAAACTTTGCGATCGGCCTGCCGAACTGTTCACGCTGCGTGGCATATGCGAGAGCGTGCTCGTAGGCGCCCATCATGCAGCCGACCGAACCCCACGCCACGCCGCCGCGAGTGAGCCGCAGGACGTCGCTCGTGTCGCGGAACGAGCGTGCGTTCGCCAGCCGGTTGTCGTCGCCGACCACGCAGTCGGTGAGGACGATGTCGGCGTTCTGCACCGAACGCAGCGCGATCTTGCCCTCGATCTTGGTCGGGACGAACCCGGGTGTGTCCTTCTCCACCACGAAGCCCTTGACGTGGTGGTCGTCCTCGTCCCGGGCCCAGACGACGATCAGGTCGGCGAAGGTGCCGTTGCCGATCCATTTCTTCTCGCCGTTGAGTACCCAGTGATCGCCGTCGCGGCGAGCTGTGGTCTCCAGA
Source organism: Actinospineispora spinosispora DSM 44797 (assembly GCF_000429025.1). Classification (GTDB taxonomy): domain Bacteria; phylum Actinomycetota; class Actinomycetes; order Mycobacteriales; family Pseudonocardiaceae; genus Pseudonocardia; species Pseudonocardia spinosispora. Next base: position 532,970 of record NZ_AUBB01000006.1, on the reverse strand, counting down.
CCGCCGGACACGTCGGAGCCGCCGTGCGGCTCGGTGAGCGCGAACGCCCCGATCTTGTCCAAACGTGCCATCGGCGGCAGCCACCGTTCCCGCTGCTCGGCGCTGCCGCACCGGTCGATGCTGCCCATCGCCAAGCCGGCGTGCACGCCCCAGAACGTGTTGACCGACGGGTCGGCCCGGCACAGCTCCATCGACACGAACCCGTTGAGCAGCCTGCTGCCCCGGTGCTCGGCGAGCCCGTCGTACATCAGACCCGCGATGTCGAGCTTGCGAAACCCGTCGATGAGCGGGAACGGGAACTCCGCACGGGCCCAGTACTCGTTGGCGATGGGCGCCACCTCGTCGCGCAGGAAGTCCCGGACACGCGCGACGATGCCCTGCTCGGTCGGCGACAGGAGCGTCTCGAAGCCGAGGAAGTCCCCGGTCAGTGTCGGTAACCGCTGGTCGTCGTCGGACGGGAAGATGTCTGCGGGGGACGGGGCGGTTGTCATCGGCTCTCCTCGGTCCGGGGGACGCCGGCAGCACCGCTGAGCGTCATCCTGGTGATGGTGTCGTCGTCGTATCCGAGCTCGCGCAACAGCTCGGCCGTGTGCTGGCCCAGCGTCGGGGTGTGGCTGCGAACGGTCGGTGGTGTGGCGGAGAAGCGCAGCGGGTTGGCAACGACCCGGTAGGACCCTTCGGTCGGGTGCTCGGCAATCGACAGCAGACCGCTCTCGGTGAAGTAGGGGTCCTCCGCGACGTGGTCGAGGTCGAGTACGGGCGCGAACGGGATGCTGTGCTCGGCGCAGATCGTGCCCCACTCCTCGGTGGTGCGGGTGGGGGAGAGCTGCTCGATGAGGTCGTAGAGGTCGCGGTGGTGCCGTGAAAGCTGCGCGGGGTCGGCGAAGCGCTCGTCCCGCGCCAGTTCAGGTTTGCCGACGGCGGTGAAGAAGTCGCGGATGTTGCGCGGGTTGTACGGCAGGATGCACGCCCAGCCGTCCGCGGTGCGCACGGCGCGGTGGCCCGCGGCCAACGAACGGGGGAAGCCGATCGGCCCTCTCGGCGGCTCGAAGGTCTGACCGGCCAGGTGCTCGACCAAGTTGAACGCCAGCATCGTGTCGGTCATCGGAACCTCGACGTGCTGCCCGGTGCCGGTGGCACGCTGGTGGATCACCGCGGCGAGCACGGAGTACACGATCGTCAGCGCGCACACCTTGTCCGCCAGGATCGTGGGAACGTAGGTGGGCTGCCCGGTGGCCCGGCGCATCAGGTCCGCCAGCCCTGACCCGGACTGCACGATCTCGTCGTAGGCGGCCCGATCGGCGCGGTCGGAGTCGCCACGGAACCCTTGCGCGCTGCAGTAGACGAGACGGGGATTGCGGGCGGACAGCGACTCGTAGTCGAGGCCCAGCCGTCGCAGCCCGCCGGGACGGGTGTTGGTGATCAGGACGTCGGCGCCGTCCACCAGCTTCAGGAACGCGTCCCGACCATCCTCGGACTTGAGGTCCAACGCGACGCTGCGCTTGTTGCGGTTCACGTTGAGCGCCAGCGCGCCCATACCCTGATGCCGTTGTGGCTGGGAGTGGCGTGTCATGTCGCCGGTGGGCGGCTCGACCTTGACCACGTCGGCACCCAGGTCGCCGAGGATCTGTGCGGCGTACGGGCCCATCACCACCGCCGCCATGTCGATCACTCGAATGCCGTGCAGCGCACCTGGGGCCTCCACCACGTCTCTCCCTGCCTGTTGCACGCATGTCTGTTGCACGCATGTCTGTTGCACGCATGTCTGCTGGACGCATGTCTGTTGGACAAGTTCCCGTGCACGGGCTACCCCGGGGCGGCGATCTCACGCGACCCGTCCGGGGGATGTTGGCCACAGCTCCATGGAGATCGCGTTCCTCACCGAAGATCGCGCGAGGAGAACGGGATGGGAGGGAGATCCCGGTTTCCGCTGGTTGCGCGGTCGAGACACCTGCCGGGCTGACGGTCCCGGCGGTGTCAGCGTTCAGGGTCGTCCGGTGGAGGTCGGGGTGGTGGTGGCGAGTCGGGATCGGTTCGTGGGCGGGGTGCGATGGTGGGTGGGTCGATGGGCTCGCCTTGGGTGCGGTAGGTCTGGCGTAGTGGGCTGGTCCAGATGAACTGTCCTGGTCGGGGTTGCCTGAGCTTCCACCAGCCTCGCGTCTTGTAGCCGTGGTGCTGCGAGCACACCGGGCCGGTGTTGCTGTCGGTGGTGTCGCCGCCGGCGGCGTGGTCGTGAGTGTGGTCGATGTCGCAGTCGGCCGCGGCTCGTCGGCATCCCACCCCGACGCAGTACCGGTCGCGTAACTGCAGGTGACGGTTGAGTCCGGTGGGCGCGTAGCGCCGATCACGCTGGCGGTTGAGCCGCGCCAGGGACTGTGTGCGGGGCCCGAACTGGGCGGCGATGTCGGCGATCACCCCTGCCCACTGACCGCAGGTGGCCGGGTCGGCGGCAAGGGTGGCCAGACGATCGGCCGAGATGTGTAGCTCGATGATTCCGCCCCGGCTGGTGCCGCCGGGGCTGGTGGGGCGGCGGCGGGTCAACCCGCCGTAGATCAGGCGGCCTTCGGTGTCCGTGACCGCGAAACGCCACTCCCCGCCACGTTGCTGGCGAGCCACCTGTGTCCTCGCGTCAGCGGCGAGTACCGGGCCGAGGCCGGGGGTCTCGCCGGGTCGTTCGTCCAGGCCCAGGAGCATGGTCAGGCCTACCCGTAGCTCGATCCCGGTCCGCGTGCCTTCCCCGGCGGCGGTCGAGCCCGCGAGGAACAGTTCGAAGATCTGCTGGTCGGTGTAGGGCTGCAACGATCCGTCGAGCAAACCCAGGTAGAGGTCGGCCTTGAGCCGGGCTTTCGGTGAGGGGTGCCCGGCCCGGCGGATACGGTCAGCCAGACGAGACAGCCTGCGATCGGCCGCGGCGGCCTCACAGGTCGGTAGGCCGCTGCCGGTGAGGGTGACGGTGCCGTCCTCGGCCAGGTAGGCCACGACCCGCCGGTCCCGTAACGCCTGCTGATGCCGGCGGGCGGCCCAGTCGGGGTCGATCTCGATCGCCAGCCGCTGTAACCGGGCGCGCAGCTGCCCGGTGGTCCAGTCCGCGGCGGGCTCGACGGTCTGCGCGCAGATCGCGGCACGCTGAGGTTCGGTCAGACCGGCGAGGACATCGGCGAACACCCACGCTTTGGCCCGGTCCACGGCACCGTCGTACATCGCCGCATGGACCCACGGCAGATCGCACACCACCACCAGAGCGAAGTTCAACTCACGAACAGCGCTCGAGGAGGTCAACCTCAACGCGGCGGCGATCTCGCTGGCCGCCCATTCATTGACCTGCGCCGACCTCACCCAGCCCGGCTGGGCACGCGCGGTCTCCACCAGCAGCGCCAGATGACGAGCTTCCTGATGGCAGCGTTGCCGGTACTCCGCCCGCAACACCACAACCAGCTGCTCGCCGCACACTTCGGCGGGCTGGATCGACGCCAGCGCGGCAGCAAGCCCGGGACCGGGCGGACACTCCGCCAGCTCCGTGACCTGCACCGATAACCTCATGACTAGAACATACATTCGACCACCGACAAAACCGGAAACCCGAACGGACCAGCCGGTGAGGCTGCGATCACACCAGCCCGACGGCTCACCGCTCGGTGCACTCGCGACACTGGTGGCATGACGTCCGAGTTGGTCCCCGCCCGCAGTGCCGAGTCGACCATTCCTGAGTCGACCGATGTCCTCGTGGTCGGTGCCGGGCCGGCTGGTTCAGCGGCGGCGGCCTGGGCCGCCCGGGCCGGGCTCGACGTACTGATGGCCGACGCGGCGACGTTCCCCCGCGACAAGGCCTGCGGTGACGGTCTCACTCCCCGTGCGATCGCCGAGCTCGACCGGCTCGGGCTCGCCGACTGGGTGCGCAAGCAGGGCACGAACCAGGGTCTTCGCGCGGCCGGCTTCGGGCAGGAGCTTCTGCTGCCCTGGCCGGGTGGCTCGTTGCCGGGGAACGGCGGTGCCGTAGCGCGGTTGGAGCTCGATGCGCGTATCCGCGAGGTGGCGCTCGAAGCCGGCGCCGTCCCGTTCGAGGGCGCCCGCGCGGTGGACGTCGTGCGCGACGGGGAGCGGGTCACCGGTGTGGTCTTCCGGGTGGGTGACGGGGACGCCGGCACGACCACCACGGTCCGGTGCTCGCGCCTGGTCGTCGCCGACGGTGCCCGCTCCACGCTCGGGCGGGTGCTCGGACGTGAGTGGCACCGCGACACCGCGTTCGGTGTCGCGGCGCGCGGCTACATCCGTTCCGGCCGCAGCGACGACCCGTGGATCAGCTCCCATCTCGAGCTGCGCGGTCCCGAGGACGAGGTGCTCGCGGGGTACGGCTGGGTCTTCCCGCTCAACAACGGCGAGGTCAACATCGGGGTCGGCACGCTCGCCACCGAGAAGCGGCCCGCCGGTGTCCGCCTGCGCGGGCTCATCGAGCACTACGCCAACGCCCGCCGCGACGACTGGCAGCTCGAGGGTCCGGTGAGTTCCCATGCGTCGGCTCTGCTGCCGATGGGCGGGGCGGTGTCCGGTGTCGCGGGCGCCAACTGGGCCCTCATCGGTGACGCCGCCGGCTGTGTGAACCCGCTCAACGGCGAAGGCATCGACTACGGGCTGGAGACCGGCCGTCTGGTCGCCGAGCTGATCGTGCAGGAGCGTGACCTCGCCGTGGCCTGGCCCGCGACCCTGCGCACCCATTACGGCCAGGCGTTCTCCATCGCGCGCAGGATCGCCGGGCTGTTCACCCTGCCTCATCTGCTGCCGCTGGCCGGACCGATCGGTATGCGCTCGCACGCCCTGATGACAGTGGCTCTGCGGCTCATGGGCAACCTCGTCACCGAAGCCGACACCGATCTCGTCGCCCGCGCCTGGCGGGCCGCGGGGAGACTGTCGTTGCGTTTCGACGCACGTCCGCCCTTCCCGGCGGCCGACCTGCGGCCCGGAGCGGGAGTCACGCTCAGCGGGTAGTCGCCGGGTCTCCCGCTCAGGATCACCCGACCGCTGATTCATCGTCTTTCCAGGATTGTCGGTTCCAACGGCTTTCCAGTCGCGTAGCGATCTGTTCGTGTGGCGCAGCAGTGTCCGGCCGGGCTGCCTGAGCCGAAGTGAGGGTCCGCTGAGATCGGCGAGAATGGTGGCGGCCTCGACGCCGATGATCGGCGTCGAGGCCTTTGTCGTATTCGGTGGGACACGGGTAACGGATGAGTGGGCGGGTGGTGCCGGAGCCGGCTCGGCTTCTCCGGATCGTGGCGGCACCGGGGCCTGCAGGACTTGCCGTACGGCGTGTGTCGTCGACGGCGAGACTCCCGCCTTCCGGGCGATGGCGCGGATCGAGGCCGTGGGGTTCTCCCTGCACCAGCTGCCGCACCCGCTCGTGACGCGCCGAGTTCGCCACAGGGCGGTGCCGACCGCCCGTGCCGATTCTGGTCGCCGGCTGCTCACTGTGGACACCTGAACGCGCGCGTACCTTGGCGACGATGCCCACCGAGATTCCGGTGGCGGTGGCGATCATGCGATCCGACCCGGTGAGGGCGGGACCCGACGATCCGACGTGCCGCCGCCGTTCGCTCGGTGTGGACACACGGCTACCGGCGAACTGCGGCGGCGTCACGCCGCGCGCACTGGTCGAGTCAGCATTGTGGGGGTGCGGGCTGTCCGAGGAACACGGCTTCGCCGACCTCGAGATTTCGGTCGAACATCACGACCCGCTCACCTGCCGCGAATCGCGGTGATGAGCTGCATGGTCAACGGTCCGGGAGAGGCGAGGGGAAGTACACCTCGGTGTGCCCTCCGGCAACGGCGAGGGACAGATCGTCGTCAAGGGCGAAGTCGTCGAGACGGTGGCGGAGCCGAAGATCGTCGAAGCGCTGGTCGACCACGCCGGAAGACTCATCGAGAGTGGCAGCTGAACGACGGCCCAGGTGTGTGGGATCCCTGGTCACTTGGTCACCCATCGAGCAAAGTGCGATGGAATCATCAGTAGTAGCAATGCATAGTATCCGAGATTGGGCCACAGGACGGCTACGACGAAAGCGATCGCGAGCACGGAAGTGCTGGCCAACGAGTTGATCATCCATCGATCCGAGATGGCGGAAGAACTGGACGCTGTTTCAGGATTCAGACGCACGATCATGGTGAGAGCGCATTGGCATGCGGTGCTGGCGAGGATCGTTCCCACATAGAACAGCACGGAGAATCGGTCGTTACTGTAGGCGCCGGCGATCTCCGTCGGAAAAGGCAGGATGACGATCGTCAGAACCCAGCAGAAATTCATCACGACGAGCGGGCCGTTGTATGCCCGGACCTGCTCGAACAACCGGTGATGCTCGAACCACAGCTTGGCGATCACGATGAAGCTCAACAGGAAGCTGAAAATCTTCCACTGGTTGTGCGTGATCGCCTCGATCGCGGGGCGCTGCTCGGTGACCAGCTCGGGTACGAGCTCGGACAAGGGGAGCACCAGCAAGGTCAGGGCAATCGCCACGGCCGCATCGGTGAAGAAGACTATTCGCTCAGGTGAGCGGTCTGACTCAATGGTGCCCGCGGAGTGCGGTGTATCGGACGGGTGTTCGCGGAACGGGCCTGTCACCTGTGTTCTCCAGAAATCTCGACCCCCACACCGGGCCATCGAGGAAGCGAAACCAGCTTTGCGTGAGTTTATGGGTGGTCGTGTCGTGTCCGCTGTCCTGGCTCGCCGCACGTTGGTCTCCTATCGGTAGGTGGGCGGGTGGAAGGGCATGGTCGGTGCGAGCAGGGTGAGCAGGCCGAGGACGACGGGTAGGAGGATCAGCAGGTAGAGGAATGTGTAGCCGACGATGTCGCGGGCTTTGAGCGAGAGCACGCCCGGGAGGGGCAGCATCCAGAAAGGGTTGATCAGGTTGGGGAGAGCCTCGGCGGCGTTGTAGATCTGCACTGACCAGCCGAGGTTGACGCCTATGTCGGTGGCGGATTGCATGACATAGGGTGCCTCGATGATCCATTTTCCGTCGCCGGAGGGAATGAGGAAGCCCAAGATGATCGAATAACCACCGATGAGCAGCGGGAACAGTCCGGGGAGCTGATGCTGGTGAAAGCGGAGGCGAGATAGTTCGCCAGGGAGTGACCGTCGTGGTTGACGGCTTTGGTCATGATGGCCGCAATGCCCGCGTAGAACGGGAACTGGATCAACACACCATCGATGGCGGGCACTGCCTGGGTGACGGCGGCCAGGAAGTGGCGGGGGCGCCAGTGCAGTAGCAAGCCGAGTGTGAGGAACAGCAGGTTGTCGGTGTTGAGACCGGAGATGGCGACGATCGGGTCCTGGTCGGCGAACTGTTGAACGGCCCAGCTGCCGGTGAGTGCGACCACGACCAGGGTGAGTAACGGACTGTATTCGAGCCATTCGCCGGGGCGAGTCGCGGAGAAGAACGCGACGATGACGCACGTGGCCACGATGACACCGGCGAGCAGCGTGGATTGCCGGTTCGGCGCCGCCGTTCGATCACTGCGCTCCCGGGAAGCCCCCGTTCCGGCGCTCTCGGCACTTTCACGCCGCGTCCCTCGCTGACGACCCTGATCATGAAACCAGCCACACCAGCTCATCCGCGAATCCGAGCGTGGTCAGAGCAGTTTGTCCTGGGTGATCGGCAGGTCGCGGATGCGGCGTCCGGTGGCGTGGTAGATGGCGTTGCCGATGGCGGAGGGGACCCCGGTGATGGGGCATTCGCCGAAGCCTCGGGCGCCGAGCGCGGTGCTCGCCGGGTCGGGGCGGTCGACGAACAGGACCTCGAGGTCGGGGACGTCGGCATTGACCGCGATGAGGTAGGTGGACAGGTTCGGGTTGGTGACCCGTGCCGTGCGCCGGTCGTAGAGGGTGTGTTCCATCAACGCGATCCCGATGCCCCAGGTCATTCCGCCGATGACCTGGCTGCGGGCCGTCTGTTGGTTGAGCACCCGGCCGCAGTCGTAGGCGCCGACCACGCGGCTGACCCGGACCCGGCCGTAGCGGGGGTCGACCCGCACCTCGACGAACACGGCTCCGCAGCTGTTGCCCGGCTCGTTCGTGCTGGTCGCGGTGTTCTCCACCGGGGCGCCGTGCCGGGCGACGACGTCGCGGTAGTTGTCCTGGCGGGATCGGTCGGTCAGGGAGAACAGGTCGCCGTGCTCGGTGCCGACCTGGTCGGGGGCGAGGCCGTGCAGGGGCGAGGCGGGGTCGGAGACCGCGAGCCGCACGACGGAGTCGCGGACGGCCCGCGCGGCTTTGTCGACGGCTCCGGTGACGCTGGGGACCGTCGCAGAGGATGCGGAGGTCTGCGCGGCGGGATAGGTGGTGTCCCCGAGCCGGAACTCGACCCGGTGCAGAGGGATCCCCAGCGCCTCGCTCGCCACCTGTGTCATGACCGTGTAGGTGCCGGTGCCGATGTCCTGGGTACCGCACTCGGCGACGGCGTTTCCGTCGGTCCCGACCCGGACGCGCGCCGACGCCGAACCGCCGTCGTGCGCGTGCATCTCCGTGGCCATGCCCCAGCCGATGTAGTCGGTGCCGTCACGCATGGCGCCGATCCGTGGGTTGCGGCGGTCCCAGCCGAACGCGTGTCGCCCGAGTGCGTAGGCCTCGCGCAGGTACTTGCTGCTGAAGCGCAGGCCGGTGTCCGGGCTGATGTCGGTGTAGTTGTGGATCCGCAGGTCCACCGGGTCCATGCCGAGCTCGTAGCTGAGCTCGTCGAGCGCGGTTTCCAGCGCGAAATGCGCGGGCAGCTCGGGTGCGCGCATGAACTGTGCGGTCGGCAGGTCGAGAGGTACCGCTTGGGCGCGGGTGTGCAGGTTGGGTACGCGGTAGAGCCGCTGGACCGAGCGGTTCGGGTTGAAGAGCATGCGGGCGCCTCGGGCCTGCTGCTGGGTGCCGATGTGGATCAGGGAGGTCAGCGTGCCGTCGCGGGTGGCCCCGAGGGTGACGTCGGCCTGGTACTCGGCCCGCTGGCCGATGATGGAGTACAGCTGCGCCCGGGGCACCACCAGCTTGACCGGCCGGCGCAGCGCTCGGGAGATCGCGACGGTGTACTGCGCGTACGGTCCGGCGGCCGCGGACGTCTTGCCACCGAAGCCCCCGCCGACGTACTCGGAGCGCACCTGGGCGTCGGCGGCCGGTATCCGCACGGCGCTGCTCAAGGTGCGCTGGCTGGCGCCGACGCCCTGCGTGCTGAGGTGCGCGGTCAGCCGGTCGTCGTCCCAGTACGCGACGATCGCGTGGGGCTCGATCGCGTTGTGGTGGTGTGGCGGGGTGGTGTAGCGGCCGGTGACCGTGACGTCCGCCTTGGCCAGCCCGGCTTGCGGGTCACCGACGACGAGGTCCTGGTCGTCGGGCACCTGGGCGGTGCCGGCGGGCGCGTCCACGATGAACGTGCTCGGCGTCTGCACGGCACCGTAGGTGGTCGTGACCAGGGTGGCCGCGTCCTGCGCCTGCTCGAGCGTCTCGGCGACGACGTAGCCGATGATCTGGCCGTTGGTGGTGATCGTGGCGTCCTGCATCGGTGCCGGGCCGCCGAACCCCGGTACGAGCCGGGGCGAGTTGGTGTGGTTGTAGACGGCGACGACCCCCGGGGCGGCGGCCGCGGCGGAGAGGTCCATCGCCGTGATCACGCCGCGCGCGACGGTGCTCAGCACGAGTGCGCCGTGCAGCATGCGGGGCATCGTCCGGTCCGCCGCGTAGCGGGCGGCGCCGGTGACCTTCGCGACGCCGTCCACCCGGGGGATCGCCCTGCCGACCGGGTGTGTCATCGCATGCCTCCGAGCTCTCGCAGGTGCCCGTCGAGGGCCCGCTGGACCAGGTCCGCCTTGAACGCGTTCGACTCGCGGGTTCTCGCGTCGCGGACCAGGGCCCGCCCGGCGGCGGCGATCGTCGTGTCGGACAGGGGATGGCCGCGCAGTGCCGCTTCGGCCTCGGGGGAGCGCCATGGTGTCGTCGCGATGCCGCCGAAGGTGAGCCGGGCGTCGCGCACGATGCCGCCGCGTACGTCCAACGCCGCCGCGACGGCCACCACGGCGAACTCGAACGTGGTCCGGTCGCGCAGCTTCAGGTAGCCCGATGTCGCCGCCATCGCGGTGACAGGCACCTCGATGCCGACGATCAGCTCCCCGTGGGTGAGCGCGGTGTCGCGTTCCGGTGTGCTGCCGGGAAGCCGGTGGAACTCGCCCATCGGGATGCGGCGGGCACCCGTGGGACTCTGGGTCACGATGGTGGCATCGACGGCGAGCAGGGCAACCGCGAGGTCGGACGGGTGCACCGCGATGCACTGGTCGCTGCCGCCGAGGATGGCGTGCGCGCGGTTCTGGCCGTCCAGCGCGGGGCAGCCGCTGCCCGGTGTGCGCTTGTTGCACGGCGAGCCGGCGTCGCGGAAGTAGCCGCACCGGGTGCGTTGCAGGATGTTTCCTCCGACCGCGGCCATGTTCCGGACCTGTGGTGACGCCGAGGCGAGCAGCGCCTGCGCCACCACCGGGAGTGCACGCCGGACGGCGGGGTGCTCGGCCACCTCGCGCATCCTGGCCAGCGCCCCGATCCGGATCACCCCGTCCGAGGAGACCACGTCGGCCAACGGCAGTGCGTTGATGTCGACGACGCGGTCGTGGGTGCCGGCACCGTCCTTCATGAGGTTCAGCAGGTCGGTGCCGCCGGCGATGAAGCAGGCGCCCGGCCGCTCCGCGACGAGCCGGACGGCCTCCTCGGCGGTCGCCGGCCGGGCGTAGTCGAAGGCCTTCACCGCCGCATCTCCTGTGCGGCGTCCTGGACCGCCGCGACGATGTTGGCGTAGCACGCGCAGCGACACAGGTTGCCGCTCATCCACTCCCGGATCTCGTCGGCCGAGCCGGTGTGGCTCTCCTCGATACAGGCGACGGCCGAGACGACCTGCCCTGGGGTGCACCCGCCGCACTGGAACGCGTCGCGGCGAATGAACGCGGCCTGGACGGGATGCAGGTCCGGGCCGGAGGCGAGGCCCTCGACGGTGGTGATCGCGGTGTTCTCCTGCATCACGGCCAGCGTGAGGCAGGACTTGATGCGTCGGTCGTCCGCGAGCACGGTGCACGCGCCGCACTCACCGCGATCGCAGCCCTTCTTGGTGCCGGTGAGTCCCAGCCGCTCGCGCAGTGCGTCGAGCAACGTCACGCGGGGTTCGACGGTGAGCTCGTGCTCGGTGCCGTTGATCTTGAGCGTGAGGTCCACGGTGGTGGCCACCGCCCGGGTGCGGTGGTCGGAGCATGCCGTGACCATGGGGGCGACGCCGATCGCTGCCGCGGCGGTACCCATGGCCTTGAGCACGGTCCGCCGCGTGGCCTCCCATGTCGATGGCGGGAGGCCGGGGCGTGGCGGGGGTTGACACGTCATGGACGCCATGATGCACAGATGCCATTGACGTGGCAACTGGTTCACAGCGCGCTCATAGAGTCGTTCTTGCAGGTAACCCTGGCGAGCAGTAGTTGGCTGCCGCCCAATGAGGGCGATTTGCGTGCTTTTAGCACGCTTCTGGTTAGGTCGACCGGGCGAGACGCGCGGCGACCCGGACGAACACGGCCGACTCGTCCTCGGTGAGATGGGCGAGCAGGTGCCGTCGGACAGCCCTGGCATGCAGTGCGGTGTGCTTCTCCAGCAGCTCACGCGCGTCCGGGGTCACGGTGACGCGGACGTGTCCGGTATCGCTGTCGTGTTCCCGGGTGACGAGCCCGCGCGACTCCATGCGGGCGAGCTGGTGGGACAGCCGGCTCGCGCTCCAGTCCAGCTTGGTGGCCAGCGCCTTGAGTCCGGAGTAGCTGTGGCCGGGGAACTCGTCCACCCTGCTCAGTACGAGGAACTCCGCGACGCTGAGCCCGGTGACCGGGCGGACCTCGGCGCCCACCCGGCCGCGAAGGGTGTCGGTGATCGCCAGCACGCTGCGGAAGACCTGGCGTTCCGTCGGGTCGAGCCTCGGCTCGTCCGCGCCGGGTCGTTGCTCGGGTGGGGTGGCGGGACTCGGTGTGAGGTCGGCGACCAGGCGGCCGGCGGCGTCGGCGAACGCGGCGTCGAGTCCCTCGGGCCAGGGTGCGGTCAGCACGTCGAGGCGACGGGCGAGCGTCTGGCGACGCTGTTCGACGAGGATTTCCCCGGCCGAGGTGAGGACGAGCAGCGCGGCGCGGCCATCGGTCTCGTCGTCCTGACGCGCGACGAGCCCGGCGGCGACGAGCCTCGAGGCCAATCGGCTGACCCGGGAGCGGTCGATGCCCAGATCGGCGCCGAGTGCCGATGTCGACCGCGCGCCGAGGCGGGCCAGCCCGGCGAGCACCTGATGTGACCGCTCGTCGAGGTCGTCCGAGCCGTGCATTCCCAGTGTCGTGCTCCGCAGGAACAGTCGCTCCAGTACCAGTGCCAGTCGAAGCCCGTACCCAGCCACGCCGCGACTCTATCAGTAGATGCGTGCCATAAGCACGCTTCTCAGTTCTTGTCTGCGCGAGTGTGGTGCGGCACTTCCAGTATGACGGCGCTCACAGAGGCTTCGGTTGAAACTTGGTCGCTGACCAAGTTAACTGGGCGTCGAACTTGGTCGCCGACCAAGTCAGTCGGAAGGAGGGGTGCATGCTGGGCACAAAGGTGTTGGTTTCCGGGGCGGGCATAGCCGGTCCCGCGCTGGCGTACTGGTTGGCGCGCTACGGCGCGGACGTGACGGTCGTGGAGTCCGCGCCGGCGCTACGCACCGGTGGCCAGCTCGTGGACATCCGGGGCGTCGCCCGCCAGGTGATCGCCGAGGCCGGGCTCACGGAGCCGATTCGCGCGGCGCGGACCGGGGCGGACGGGCTGTCCTTCGTCGACTCCGCCGGGCGGCGGCTGGCCTCGATGGGTGTGGCGGGCTTCGGCGGCGACGGGCCGGTGACCGAGATCGAGATCCTGCGGGGGGTGCTGTCGGAAATCTTCCACGAGGCGACCCGCGATGTGGCCGACTATGTGTTCGGAGACCACATCTCCGGCATCCGGCAACGGCCCGACGGCGTGTGCGTCGACTTCGCGCACCGGCCCGGTCAGTCGTTCGACCTGGTCGTCGGCGCTGACGGGCTGCACTCGGGGGTGCGCAGCCTGGTGTTCGCGCCGGAGCAGACGCGGTTGCGTCACCTCGACACCTATCTGTCCTTCTGGACCGCGGACAACACACCGGGACTGCGGGACTGGACCGAGGTGTACTCCGAACCGGGCCGCACCCTCGGCGCGCGGGCGATCCGGGACAACAGCGCGGTCATGGCGTTCTTCTCCTTCCGATCCGCGCCGTTCGTCTTCGACCACCGCGACCTCGGCGCGCTGAAGGCCGTCGTGCGCTCCCGCGCGGCGGGCATGGGCTGGCACGCCGAGCGGCTGGTCGCGCAGCTGGACGACGCACCCGACTTCTACTTCGACTCGTGCAGCCAGGTACAGCTGCCGCACTGGTCGGTGGGCCGGGTCGGGCTGGTCGGGGACGCCGCGTTCTGCGCGTCGCCGCTGTCCGGGCACGGCACCAGCATCGCCCTGGTCGGCGCCTACGTGCTGGCCGGGGAACTGGCCCGCGCCGGCGGGGATGTCGTCGCCGGGCTGAGGGCCTACGAGCACAGGCTCCGGCCGTGGATCACCCGGATCCAGGGTTTCGGGCAGGGAAACGGCGCGATGATGACGCCGAGGACCGCCCTCGGTATCGAGTTCCGCCGCCGCGCGGTGCAGGCGATGGGACTTCTGCCGGGTGGCTCGCTGCTGCTGCGCGACCAGGTCCGGATGTCGAACGGGTTCCCGCTGCCCGGCTACTCGGCGTTCGAGGTCGCCCGGTCCGGGGAGCGGCCGTGACCATCGAGCGCCTCGACCCGCCGGGACTGTCACCCCCGGTCAGCGACGTCTATCACCACGTAGCGATCGACCGTGCCTCGGGCATCGTGGCCATCGCCGGGCAGATCGCTGTCGACGCCGACGGAGTGCTGGTCGGTCCCGGTGACCACGAAACCCAGGCCGAGCAGGCGTTTCGCAACCTGGCCCGCGCCCTGGCGGCGGCCGGCTGCGGGCCGGGCGACCTGCTCAAGAACACCGTCCACGTGGTCGGCCACCACCCCGGCCTGGTCGGGCCGATCTTCGCCGCCGGCCGCCGCGCGTTCAACGGCGACTGGCCCCGCACCGCCAGCACGTTGCTCGGCGTGCAGGCCCTCGGCCGACCGGAATGGCTCATCGAGATCGACGGAATCGCCGTCATCCCGCAACACACCTGAGGAGATCAGACATGTCCAGCAAGACCTGGCTCATCACCGGAGCGTCGAAGGGCTTCGGCCGCGAGTGGACCGAGGCCGCCCTCGGCCGAGGCGACCGCGTCGCCGCGCTCAGTCGTACCGCCGGTGCATTCGACGACCTGGTGGCGGTGCACGGCGACGCCATCCTGCCGATCCAGGCGAACGTCACCGACCGCGTCGCCGTCACCGTTGCCGTGCGGCGGGCCGCGCAGCACTTCGGCCGGCTCGACGTGGTGGTCAACAACGCAGGCTACGGCCTGTTCGGCATGGTCGAGGAGGTGACCGAGCAGCAGGCCCGCGACCAGGTCGAGGTCAACCTGTTCGGTCCGCTGTGGGTCACCCAGGCCGCACTCCCGTTGATGCGTGCCCAGGGCGGCGGCCACATCGTTCAGGTGTCCTCCATCGCCGGGGTGTTCTCCCTGCCGGGGCTCGGGGTGTACCACGCGTCCAAGTTCGGGTTGGAGGGGTTCACCGCCAGCCTCGCCGCCGAGGTGAAGGCCTTCGGTATCAAGGTCACCCTGGTCGAGCCGGCCGGATACGCCACCGACTGGGCAGGTCCCTCGGCCGTGCACGCTCAGCGCGGCGACGCCTATGACGAGTTCCGCGCCGCCATGGCCCGGCCCTCGGCGAAGCGTGGCGACCCGTCCGCGACCCGCGAGGCGATCCTGACCCTGGTCGACGCCGACGAGCCGCCGTTGCGGATCTTCTTCGGTCAGGGCCCGTTGCCGTTGATGAGGAAGGAGTACGCGGCGCGGATCGAGGAGTGGGAGCGCTGGGACGAGGTCTCGCAGGCGGCCTTCGGGGCCTGACCCGGTCACGCATCGACGACTTGTACGATGACCAAGTTTCTGGAGCGATAGGACTGGGGTGCAACGGGATGCGGTGGACGCAGGACGACGTGATCGAGGCCGCGTTCGCCACTCTCGAGGCCGAGGGGCTCGAGCGGCTGTCCCTGCGCGGGGTCGCTCGGACCCTCGGCGCCCACCTCAACTCGGTGAGCTGGCACGTCAAGACGAAGCAGTCGCTGATCGAGACGATGGCGGACACCATCATCGGCACCGTCGACGTCGACGACCTGCCGGCCGACCCGATCCAGCAGGTCCGCACCATTGCCGGTCGCTACCGGGCCGCGTTGCTGCACCACCGTGACGGCGGCAGGCTCGTCGCCGGCACCTTCACCGGCACGGGCAAGACCCTCCGCGTCGCGAACGCGATCGTCGCCGCCCTGCTCGCGGCGGGCTACCCGGAGAGCGACGCGGCACGGCTGTGCTGGTCGCTCGTGTACCTCACCCTCGGCCTCACCCAGGAGCAGCAAACTCCCTCCGACAAGCCCGGCGACCACGTGCACGAGCTCTTCCGGTCCGGGGCGTATCCGGCACTCGCCGAGGTCGGCGAGGAACTGATGGTCGCGGACACCTTCGACGCCCGCTTCGACTACGGCGTCGACCGGCTACTGAACCTCGCCTGAGGCTCCCGGTCGTCGGAGTGCCGGACCGTGCGATGACCTGGAACGCTCCGCTGACCCTGCCGCCAGGTCAGCGGAGCGTTCCAGGTCATTGCGAACACCGCGGGCGTTACCGGCCGGCGTTGGAGAGCGTGTCGAGGGCTTGGCGCAGGTAGGTTCGGAACGCCGGGTAGTTCTCGCTCATCGGGAAGTGACCGATCTCCTTCATCTCGATGAACGCGGCGTTCTTGATCGCGGCCGCGGTCCGCCGGCCGTCCTCCGGAGTGGTGAGGTAGTCGTACTCGCCCGTGAGCATGACGACCGGGCAGCTCTCGCCGTCGATCTCGCCGAGCTTGCCGCGCAGATCGTGGTCGACCGAGTAGAAGTGCAGGTCACCCTTGAACGCCTCGGACCCCTGGGTGTAGTAGAACCAGGTCTTCCAACGGTCCGCATCGGGGGACTGCGGGGCCATCAGGTCCCATACCCCGCTCCCGCACACCTGCGCGGCGTTGGCGTGCGGATGGTGCCACCAGTCCAGGTAGAAACCGGGGGAGTAGTCCGCACCCTCGACCGGAATGACTCCGGCGAAGCGCTCGGGGAATCGGTAGGCCAGCTGCAACGCGATGTTGCCGCCGAACGAGGAGCCCATGAAGATCGGCTCCTCCAGCTCCAGTGCATCACACAACGCGACGATGAAGTTGGCGTAGTGATCGGCGGTGAGCTTGTACTCCTCGGTCCACCACTCACTGTTCTCCGGCGGATCGGATTTGCCGTGCCGGGGCAGGTCGTAGGCGATGACCCGATGGTTGGCGGTGATGTCCTCGTCTTCGAGGAGCCCGCGCCACTGGTGGTTGTGGCAGCCGGCGGTGTGCTGGCACACCAACGGTTGCCCGGTGCCGTTCTCCAGGTAGAACACCTTGTACTCGAGGCCATCCACCTCGACGTAGACGTACCGGCCGGTGACCGGTGAAACCCTGGCCATGATGTGTCTCCTCGTCTGTTGCGGATACGGGGTTCGTCGGTTCAGACCGGGACGCCGACGCTGCGCAGCAGCTCGATCTGCCGAGTGAGGCAGCGCAGGTTCTGCATGAGCACCAGTACGTCGCCCTCGAGCTTCATGTCCCGCTGGAAGCTGGCCGCCCAGATGCCGTGGTACATCGGTGCCGGTACTGGCGTGCCGAAGTTGCGCCAGGTGTCCGCGCTGGCCCGGATGGCGAACTGGTACGGCACGTCCAGCGGGCCCGGGTCGACCGCGAGGTCGGTGACCTGGCCGGACACCAGGCGCACGACAAACGTGTGGTCAGCCATGTCGAGCAGGTACGAGCAGGTGAAGTACTTCCCGTGCGCTTGAATCTCCCGGTCATTGTTCGTCGCGTCGGTGAACGCGCGCGCCCAGTCGGCGGCGGAGAGTGTCGGGCTGGTCACTGTCATGACAGCGGCTCCTCCTCGAGCGGTGTGACGTTGTGGATCGCCAGACATTTGACCGCTCGCGTGGGGAATGGGTCCAATACCCGTTGGCCACCGATCGATAGGAAGCAAGCATTGGTGCGGCCGAATAGCTGACGACTAACATCACGCACGTGCCGCCAACGTTGGATCTGCGCGTGATGCGCTATTTCGTAGCGGTGGCCGAGGAGCTGCATTTCGGCCGGGCGGCGGCCCGGCTGCACATCGCGCAGCCGTCACTGAGCGTGCAGATTCGCAAGCTCGAGCACACGCTCGGCACCACATTGCTGCTGCGCACCAGCCGGCACGTCGAGCTCACCGCGGCCGGTTCGGTGCTCCTGGGGGAGGCCCGCAGGCTGCTTGCCGACGCGGAACAGGTCGCGATCCGCACCCGGGAGGCCGGGCGGGGTACGCGAGGTGGGCTGATCGTCGGTTTCCAGGCCAACGCCGCCGCCGAGCTCACCCCGAGGATCCTCGCCGCCTTCCGCGCACAGTTCCCGGCCGCTCAGGTCGAGATGCGCGCGCACGACTTCGCGGACCCCTACCTCGGTCTGGCGGAGGGCGAGGTGGACGTCGCCTTTGTCCGGTTGCCGTTGCTGATGCAGGACTGGCTCGGTCTGGCGACCCTGTTCACCGAGACCCGGATGCTGGTGGTGTCCCAGGACTCCCCGGTGGCGGTGTTTCCCTCCGTCAGCGTTGACCAGCTCGCGGACCAGCCGTTCGTGGCTCGCAAGGCGCCCGAGCACTGGCGGGACTTCTGGCTGGCGACCGACCAGCGGGACGGGTACCCGGTGCGGATCGGCGCCGAGGTCGGTGGCGTCGACGAGTGTTTCGAGGCGATCCTTGCCGGGCGCGGCATGGCGTTCACCCAGTCCTCGACCAAACGTTTCTACGACCGGCCCGGGCTGACCTTCATCCCGGCACCGTCGTTGCCCGGATCGACGGTGTCCATCGCCTGGCGTCGGGACATGAACTCGCCACTGGTGCGTGCGTTTGTCCAGACCGCCCGCCAGCTGGCCGCTGTCAACCTGGTCCCGGACTGTGTGCCGGAACCCGACCTGCCGAGTTCTGCTCACAGTGCGATCAGCTGACGGTGAGGACCTGACACCTACCGAAAAGTTCGGCAGATCAGCTGAGATCTCGAGTGTCGGTCGCCGGCTCGTCCTGGCTGGCCGCCCACGACGCCAAGAGGGCGAGACCGTCCGCGGTCGCCGTGCCGGCAGGCGCGGTGTAGACGTTCAGGAGCAGGCCGGGTTCGGCAGGCAGCTCCATCGACTCGACGTCCAGGTCGAGCCGGCCCACCACCGGATGGTGCAGACGCTTGCGTCCGGACCGGTGGAGCCGAACGTCCTGTGAGGCCCACCGCCGCCGAAACAGCTCACTGCTCGTCGACAGTTCACCGACCAGGGCGATCAGGCCCTTGTCGTGCGGATTTCGGCCGGCTTCCATGCGTAGCTTCGCGGCCACGTCACAGGCGATCTGGTCATAGTCGACGAAGAACGTTCGTGCCGCTTCGGAGTGCAGATACACGAACCGTGCGGTGTTCGCCGGCCGTCGCGTCTCGGCGAGCACCGGTGAATACAGCGCGCCAGCGAGCCGGTTCAGGGCCAGCACGTCGTAACGCCCGTTGCAGATCCAGGCCGGTGCATCGGTGATGGCATCGAGCACCTGCTGAAGCGCCGGACGCACCGTCACCGAGGGTCGACGGCGGCGCGGCCCGCTGGGGGTCCTGGACTGCCGCGCGAGGTGGAACAGGTGATCGCGCTCGGCCTCGTCGAGCTGCAAGGCGGAGGCGACCGCGTCGAGCACCCCGTCCGAGGCGCCGGTGAGGCTGCCGCGTTCCATACGCACGTAGTAGTCGACCGACACCCCCGCCAGGAGAGCCACCTCTTCCCGACGCAGGCCTGTGACCCGGCGGTTGCCGCCGTAGGCGGGCAGTCCGGCTCGCTCGGGCGTGATCCGCGCGCGACGTGAACTCAGGAATTCCTTGATCTCAGCGCGCGGATCGATCGTGGCCACCTCATCACCGTAGGCCGTGTCCGCACACGGAGGGAGGTTCTGTCGGTACCTCTCTCACCAGGGTCTCCCACACGCCCACAACGCCGGTCAACCTGTTGGAGCCCTCCGGTAATCAGCTCAATTCAGCCGCACCGGACGCGTGACCGAGTCACCGCATGCCTCCGGGAGAGAAGGATCGAAGACCAATGACGGACACCGAGTTCACCACTCACGCGGATCTTTTCGATCTGAGTGGGAAGTACGCACTTGTCACCGGCGGCACCAGGGGAATCGGGTTGATGATCGCGCGCGGCCTTCTGCGGGCGGGTGCCCGCGTCGTCATCAGCTCACGCAAGGCAGACACGTGCGCGGAGGCACAGCATCTGCTGTCCGGGTTCGGCGACGTGCAGGCGATCCCCGCCGACCTGTCCAGGCACGACGAATGCCGGCGTCTCGCCGATCTGGTCACGAGCGGCTCGGAACGCCTGGACATCCTCGTCAACAACGCCGGGGTGATGTGGCGCGAGCCGCTGGAGACGTTCCCCGACGAGGCCTGGGACACGGTGATCGACCTCAACCTCAAGTCGCCGTTCTGGCTGGTGCAGGCGCTGCTGCCCGCACTCCGCTCGGCGGGCACCGCCGACGATCCCGCGCGGATCATCAACATCGGCAGTATCGCCGCCATCCACGTCGCCCAGTCGCCCAACTACTCCTACGCCAGCAGCAAAGCGGCACTCCATCAACTCACCAGAGTGCTCGCCAGAGAACTGGGCCCACAACACGTCACCGTGAACGCGGTAGCCCCAGGACCGTTCCCGTCGCAGATGATGGCCTCCACCCTCGATGCCATCGGCGACACGATCGCGGCGAAGGCGCCACTGCGCCGGCTCGGCCGCGACGACGACATGGCCGGTATCGCCGTGTTCCTCGCCAGCCGGGCCGCGTCCTACCTCACCGGCACCGTCATCCCGGTCGACGGCGGCATCGCCACGACCGCATCAGGCACCTAGGCGTCGACGCGAGGACGTGCTCTGTGTCGGGCACGCGAGGTACCCGACACAGAGCTGGTCAGGGTGGGTCGGGTCAGGAGCTAGAAGTACCAGCGACGGCCACCGACACCGCGCCCGACCGAACCGAGCAGCAACAGGACGAGGCCTACGACGAGCAGGATTGCTCCGACCGTGTACAGGATCGAGATTCCGGTGAGCCAGCCGATCAGGAGCAGGACAACTCCGAGGACGATCATCATTTCTCCTTGAGGCCAAGACTTGCGACGCCCGGAAGCTACGTGTTCCCGGCGTCCGGATGAGGCCCGAGAGGTGGCGTTGTCATGCTGCACCGCGCGGTATGACAACGCCACCTCGAACGTGGCCGGCTACTTATTTCTTGAATGTGTTCTTGAGGTCCTTGGCAGCGTCCTTGACGTTTTCACCGGCCTGCTTGATACCGGACTTGCCTTGATCGACCTTGCCTTCGGCTTCGAGCTCCTCGTTACCGGTGGCCTTTCCGGTGGTCTCCTTGGTCTTGCCTTTGAGCTCTTCGGTCTTGTTGGAAATCTTGTCCCCGAGTCCCATGATGTGTCGCCTTTCGTGTGTCCGGCAGCCCACCGTTGTGGGTGCTCACCGGGTCAGACGCGACCTGGACGGGAAACGTCACGCGGCCGGTGAGTGATGGAGCCCACGTGCGTCCTGCCCTGTTCGGCCCGTGACGAATTCTCCGTCGCCGGCGTCTGACCCGATGGCGGAAAGCGATTCCTCTAGGAGGCGATGGGTGTCTCAGCCAGACGCCGGGTCGGGCAGCACCATGGTGCTGACGGCGACGGCGATCGACGACGAGACCTTGGTGGTGCGCGCCCGCGAAGGTGATCTGACCGCGTTCGAGGCGCTGGTGACGCGCTACCAGAAGCGGATCTACCAGCTGGCGTTGCGGATGACCCGCGATCGCGGTGATGCGGAAGACATCACCCAGGAGGTCTTTCTGACCGCGTGGCGGCGGCTCCCGGAGATTCACCGGGAAGCGGCGTTCTCCGGTTGGCTCTACACCACCGCCACGAACCGGTGTCTGACTGTGCTGCGCAAGCGTCGCCCGACCGAGGCACTGGACGAGGAGCAGTCGCGAGGAGAACCCGCGTGGATGACGGTGGCGGGGCGGGATCCGCAGAGCTCGGCACAGAACATGGCTCAGCTCGCGGCGTTGTCCGAGGCGTTGGGACGGCTGACCGCTCAACAGCGAGTTGTGTGGTTGCTGCGCGAAGCCCACGGTCGGTCCTATGAGGAGATCGCCCGCATCGTCGACACCACCCCGGCTTCGGTCCGAGGCAGACTGTCCCGAGCGCGCATCCAGCTAGCGGAGTTGATGTCCCCATGGCACTAGAGCACACCCGCGCGCGTCACCGGCTTCCGTGCACACGTGACATCGAGGAGCTCCTCGACGAGCTCGACACCGGTGTGCCGAGCTCACATACGCGGGACTGTCCGCATTGCACCACGGCCCTGCGGGGCATCCAGGCGCTCCACGACGCAACTCGGACACTGCTCGCCGATCCCGAGGAACCACCGGTCGGACTGCTCGATCGGATCATGACCGCCGTACGCGCCGAGGCGCGCCGTGGCGAGGTGGTGGCACTGCCGACCGAACTGGGGAACGCGGAGATCTCGACGCGCGCGGTGGCGAGCCTGCTGCGCTTCGCGGCGGACGCTGTGCCAGGAGTGCGCGCACGGCACTGCGGCATCGTGTCGACCGACCGGGTGGGCACGGTCCGCGTCGAGATGTCGGTGTCGCTGCGCTACGGCAGTGCGATGGAGGCGCTCGTCGCCGAGGTCCGCACCCGCGTCATGGCGGTCATGTCCGCCAACATCGGGCTCCGCGCCGGTGTCGTCGACATCGACGTGGTCGATCTCTGGCACAGGTGATCGGCATGAGCGACGAATCTCCCGACCTCTCGCACCCGCCGAGGCCCGACGACGCGAACGAGTTCACAGCAGCGACCGCGCACGACAACTCGGAGGTCGCGGCGGCCGCGGCGGCCGCGACCGCCGTCCGGGCGACCGCGGGTGTGGTGCGCCTTCAGCCTCGCATCTGGGGGTTGGTCCACCAGCTGAGCCAGCAGATGTGGGAGCGCGCCACGGGCAAGGCCTACCCGGACACGGCGGGCGTCGACGCCACCGTGGACGGCGACACCGTGGCGGTGGAGATCGCGCTGGTCCTGCACGGCGGCTACCAGGCCACCGCGGTCGCCGACGCGGTCCAGCGAGCGGTCCCGGCCGCCGTCGCCGCCGCTACCGGGCTGACCGTCACCACGGTCACGGTCCGAGTCACGGACATCGACCTCACGTCGATCCTGGCGTGAGAGGGACACCCCCTGACGCTCGCGTCCTCGACGCACTCGGGAAACGCCGACGTGATTCGCGCTTCGATCCCGACGTCCGGGGTACGTGACCGGTGTCGGGGTTCTCGACCGGTCCTGGCTGGGCCGCGGCGATTGGCGGTCATCTTGCGGGACGTAGGTATCGGGACGTGCGATGGGTCGATGCTGTGAGCGCGTCGGCCGACGGTGTCCGCTCGGGGTTGGACCTGCGTTGGGTCGATTCCGCCACGCGTGCCCAGGACGACCTCTTCGGTCATGTCAACGGCGGGTGGTTGGCCACCGAGGACATCCCCGACGACCGTGCCCAGCACGGCATGTTGCGTTCGCTGCGTGACGATGCGGAAGCCGACGTGCGGGCGATCGTCGTGGAGTTGGCCGATGGCGGGGGCCAGGGCGGTTCGGCGCCGGGTGGCGACGACCGCCGCGTCGGCGACCTGTACACGTCCTTTCTCGACACCGATGCCATCGAGGCCAGCGGAACCGATCCGGTGCGGCCGCTGATGGACGAGATCGCCGAGGCGTCCGATCGAGCCGCGCTGGCCGAGGTGCTGGGTCGGCGTCAGCGAGAAGGTCTCGTCGGTCTGGTCTGGGCGTCGGTTGCCACCTACGTCCGTGACTCGTCCAGGCCCCTGGTGCACCTGTCCCAGGCCGGCCTGGGCTTGCCCGACGGGTCCTACTACTCGGACGAGGGCGACGCCGGCGTTCTCGACCGGTACCGCGAGCATCTGGTTCGCCTGGCCGAGCTGGTCGAGCTGCCGGATCCGGAGGCCCTCGCGGCATCCGTGCTCGACCTGGAGACCGCTCTGTCGCGCGCGTGGATGGACCCGGTGAGTGTTCGTGACCCGGAGAAGGTCAACAACCTCATGACGTGGGCCGAGCTGCGCGCGCAGGCCCCGGGCTTCGACTGGACGGCGTGGCTGGGTGGATTGGGCGTCGAGGAGAAGGTCGTCGCCGAGGTGGTGGTCGGCCAGCCGGGTTTCCTGGCCGAGGTCGGCCGACTGTGGACCGAGCGCCCGCTGGAGCAGTGGAAGGCGTGGCTGACCATGCGGCTCGTGTCCGCGTGTGCGCAGTATCTGGGGCGGGACCTGGCCGGTGCCGACTTCGACTTCCACGGCCGCGTCATGTCGGGTGTCCCTGACCAGCCCGAGCGGTGGAGGCGCGGGCTGGGCCTGCTCGACGCGGTGCTGGGCGACGCCGTCGGGCGGCTGTACGTGGCCCGGCACTTCTCCGCTTCGGCACGGGCACGTGCCCTCGATCTGGTGGAGAACCTGGTCGAGGCCTTCCGCCGGAGTCTGTCCGACCTGGACTGGATGGGTGATGAGACCCGTCGGCGAGCGCTGGACAAACTGGGTCGGCTCACCGCCAAGATCGGATACCCGGACCGGTGGAAGGACTACTCGAGCCTGGACATCCGCGCGGACGACCTGTTGGGCAACGTCCGCCGGGCCGGCGCCTGGCGCACCGGCCACGACCTGGCCAAGGTCGGCCGACCGGTCGACCGGGACGAGTGGCTCACGACCCCGCAGACCGTCAACGCGTTCTACAACCCGCGGCTCAACGAGGTGGTGTTCCCGGCCGCGGTCCTACGGCCCCCACTGTTCGACCCCGGCGCCGACGACGCAGCCAACTACGGCGGCATCGGTTCGACCATCGGCCACGAGATCGGACACGGGTTCGATGACCAGGGCTCCCAGTACGACGGCGAAGGCAACCTGGTCGACTGGTGGGAGCCGGCCGACCGGGCGGAGTTCGAACGCCGCGCCGAGGCCCTGCGCGCCCAGTTCGACTCGCTGTCTCCCGCCGGCCTGCCCGGACACACCGTGAACGGTGCCCTCACGCTCGGGGAGAACATCGGCGACCTCGGCGGCATGATCATCGCGTTACGGGCCTACCGCCTCGCGGTGACGAGAACCGGCGCGGCGCAGCCCCCGGTCCTCGACGGCCTCACCGGTGAGCAGCGGGTCTTCTTCGCCTACGCCGGAGTGTGGCGAGCCAAGACCAGGGAGGCCGAGGCGATCCGCCGCCTGGCCAGCGACCCGCACGCACCCCCGGACCTGCGGTGCAACGCCGTGGCGACCAACCTCGACGCATTCCACGACGCATTCGACGTGACGGAGACGGATGCACTGTTCACCCCCGAAACACAACGGGTTCGAATCTGGTGACGATCACCATCGAGCGGACTCTGGTGACGCTTTCCTCGACCAGGTCGAAGGATGCCCAGGTCCGACTCATGACCAGGAAGAATCGCTCCGTGCCATCGTGACCGCGATCAACGGCGGGACGGCGGCAATGCACCAGCAGCTGTTCTTCCGCCCGACGCCGGGACTGGGACGTGCCGACACCCCGATCGATCGACTGTTCCTGGCCGGCGCCTCAGCCCATCCGGGCGGAGCGGTACACGGCGCCTGCGGCGTCAACGCCGCCCGGGCCGCTCTGGCCGCCGACGGATGGGCGGGCCCGGTGTATCGCGGCGTGATCCGCGCCGCTCACCGCCGTCTGTACCGGTAGGACCCGCTCACCTGGCCGGTCCGCCGACAGCGGGGATGGTGCGCCCGTGGGTAACGCTACCGACGGAACAGCCCACCGGTATCTGATCGACACCCGGGGTGCTCGACCGGGCCGAGTACCGACCGCCGAGCCGGCCCCCGATGTCGGCTTCGACACTCTCCCGGCGCTGTCCTGCCGGCTCGGATTAGCGGGTCAGGTATTGGGAAGGCGGGATCGTCAGGTTGCCGATGTCTTGGGCGGTGTCCCTGGAACAGGAGAGTATGAGTTGATCAGAGTCGCATCCGTTCCGTCGGGGCATGTCTACGTGCGCCATCTGAGCCCACCGGACGAGGACGACGGAGTGCGGCGCCTGGCGGACCCCCGGCCGTGCGGGGCACCGAGCGATCAGTCGCGTTGGTGGCCACCGGTGATGCTGGACCCGGGTTGGGTCGGTCAGAATCACCGGTCGTTCGACGTGTTCCACCTGCATTTCGGGTTCGACGCCCAGACGCCGGCCGGTCTGCGGGAGTTGACCAGCACCCTGCGGGCTCACGCCAAGCCGCTGATCTACACGGTGCACGACCTGCGTAACCCCCACCACCGCGACCCTTCGGCCCACGACGCGCACCTGGACGTGCTGGTTCCGGCCGCGGACGAGCTGATCACGTTGACGCCGGGCGCGGCGGAGGTGATCGACCGGCGTTGGGGCCGCACAGCCGAGGTCGTCTCCCATCCGCACGTCGTCGGTCCGGACGAGGCCGGCGTCGCGCGTGCCGGACGTGACGAGTTCGTCGTCGGTGTTCACGTCAAGAGCCTGCGGGCGAACATGAACTGCCGGCCGGTCATCGAGACCCTGGCCCGAACGGTCGCCGCGTTGCCCGCCGCGGTGCTGCGGGTGGACGTGCATTCCGAGGTGCTGGACCCGGCCAGCGCGCACCACCACCCGGAGTTGGTGACCTGGTTGTTCGACGCCCGTGACCGAGGGGCGCTGCGGTTGCGGGTGCACGACTTCTTCACCGACGAGCAGCTGTGGGCCTATCTGCGCGACGAGATCGACGTCTCCGTGTTGCCCTACCGCTTCGGTACTCATTCGGGATGGCTGGAGGCCTGCCACGACCTCGGGACCGTCGTCGTGGCTCCGAGCTGCGGCTTCTACGTCCAGCAACGCCCCTGCCTGGAGTACCGGCACGACGACACCGGACTGGACACCGATTCGCTGGCCGACGCGGTGCGCACGGCATATCGGCGACGCCCACAGTGGCGTGCGAGTGTCACGGCACGCCGCGCCGAGCGCCGCCAGGTCGCGGCGGCACACCGCGACCTGTACGAACGGGCGCTGGCATGAGCGCACCGCTGAACGTGGCGCTGATCGGCTCGGCCCGGTATCCCATCCGCGAGCCGTTCGCGGGTGGTCTGGAAGCACACACCTGGCAACTGGCCACCCAGCTGCGCGCGCGGGGTCATCGGGTCGAGGTCTACGCCGGCCCCGGTTCGGACAAGAACCTCGGTGTGCGTGAGATGCCGGGCCTGCCCTCGATCTCCGAGCAGGCCCGTGGGGACGTCAGCATGCCCTCGGACCGCTTCCTGGCCGAGCACCACGGCTACCTGAGCCTGATGCTCGAACTCGCCGACCGCGACTGCCCCTACGACGTGGTGCACAACAACTCACTGCACTACCTGCCGATCGCGATGGCGCCGTCGCTGTCGAAGCCGATGGTCACGACGCTGCACACACCGCCGACGCCGTGGCTGGAATCCGCGGTTCGCACCCGACCGAACTCGGGTGTGCACTTCGTCGCGGTCAGCCGGTACACAGCGGCGCAGTGGCGTCCACTCATCGGCCGTTCCACGGTGGTCAGCAACGGTGTGGACACCGGTTTCTGGAGCATGGGGGTCGGCGGTGGAGTGCCGGTCTGGTCAGGGCGGATCGTGCCGGAGAAGGGCCCGGTCGAGGCGATCACCTCGGCCCGACGAGCTGGCACCGGGCTGCGTCTGGCCGGGCCGATCCCCCAGCCGAGATTCTTCGCCGAGCAGGTCGAGCCGCTGCTCGGAGACGGCATCGAGTACCTCGGACATCTCGATCACACGCGGCTGCGTGCGCTGCTCGGCTCGGCGCGCGTCGCCGTCGTCTCACCGTGCTGGGACGAGCCCTACGGCCTGGTCGTCGCCGAGGCCCTGTCCTGCGGGACGCCTGTCGCGGGTTTCGCGCGTGGCGCGTTGCGGGAGCTTCTCGACGACCGCAGCGGTCGGCTCGCCGCGCCCGGAGACGTCGACGGACTGGCGAAGGCCATCCTCGAGGCGGGCGGCCTGGACCGACGGGCCGTACGGGAGCACGCCGAGAAGACCTGCTCGATCGACACCATGGTCGAGGGCTACGAACAGCTCTACCACCGGCTGCGCGCATGATCGCCTACTACGTCCACCACCGGGGCAGCGGCCACGCACACCGCGCCGCCGCCATCGCCGCTCACACCCGGACCGAGATCATCGGGTTGTCGAGCGCACCGGCGCCGCCGGGTTGGGCAGGACGGTGGACGCGTTTGCCGGACGACGACGCGGTGACCGACGTGTCGGCCCGGGATGTCACCGCGGGCGGCACTCTGCACTGGGTGCCGCTCGACCACACCGGACTGCGCGGTCGCATGAGCCGCATCGGTGAGGTACTGGCACAGCGGCCGATCCGGCTGATGGTGACCGACGTGTCGGTCGAGGTGAGCCTGCTGGCCCGGCTACACGGAGTACCGGTCGTCGTCATGGCCCAGCCGGGCGACCGCACCGACCGGGCGCACCGCACGGCCTACGACCTCGCCGTCTCGTTGCTCGCCCCGTGGCCGTCGAGGCCGCAACCGGACTGGCCGAGGGAGTGGCGGGACAAGACCGTCCACCTGGGCGGGTTGTCCCGGTTCGACGCAGTGACCGCGGCGGTGCCGGGCGAGACACGACGTGTTCTGGTGCTGTGCGGTTCCGGAGGTCTCGACGTCACCCCGGACGATCTGCGCGCCGCGGCGATCGCCACACCGGACTGGACATGGGAAGTGGCGGGCGGCCCACCGCGGGGAGTCCCGGGCCCGCCCAACCTGCGCTGGCACGGCTGGCTCGATCAACCGTGGGACGCCATGAGCAGTGCGAACATCGTCGTGACCCATGCCGGACAAAACGCCGTCGCCGAGGTCGCGGCCGCCCGCCGCCCCGCGGTCGTGATCCCTCAGCAACGTCCGCACGGCGAGCAGCACGCCACAGCGACCGCCCTGCGCGACGCCGGCATCGGGGTCGTTGCGGACCGGTGGCCGCCGGCACGGCAGTGGCGGTCCCTGCTCGAACAGGCGCTCCACCGCGGTGGACACCGGTGGTGCGAATGGTCCCGGGGTGACGCGGCCGCTCGCGCCGCGGCAGAGCTCGACCGGCTCGCCGAATGAGCGCACGACTCAACACGGTGGTGATCACCATCGCCCGTGGCCGGGAGACCCACCTGCACCGGCAACGCCTCGCGCTGGCCGCTGACCCACCCGGGCACCACGTCATCGTCGGGATGGGGGAGACCCCGGCGCTGAAAGACGTTCCCGGCGCGCCGCCCACTGTCGTGCTGCAGGTGCCGGTGTCTCCGGCCGGGCTGCCGCTCGCCGCGGCACGCAACGCGGGAGCGGCCGAGGCGAGGGGACTCGGCGCCGAGCTGCTCGTCCTACTCGATATCGACTGCATTCCCGAACCGGGACTGCTCGATCGCTACGCACACGCCGCCACGGTCTGCGGCCATCCTGCGCTGCTGTGTGGGCCAGTGGCCTACCTGCCCCCGGCAGGCCCCGACGGATATCCCGTTGGCCGCCTCGCTTCGCTGGCCGGTCCACACCCGGCGCGCCCGGT
The DNA here is from genome assembly GCF_000429025.1 of Actinospineispora spinosispora DSM 44797. Lineage (GTDB taxonomy): Bacteria > Actinomycetota > Actinomycetes > Mycobacteriales > Pseudonocardiaceae > Pseudonocardia > Pseudonocardia spinosispora. Next base: position 504,111 of record NZ_AUBB01000006.1, on the reverse strand, counting down.
ACCACCGGACCGGCAACTGTGGCCGGAATCCCGATTCGAGCTGTTCTGGTCGCTGTCCTTCGCGATGACTGTCCGCGACTGGTCTCGGTTGGGCGGGTTCTGCGAGGAATACACCGGCTACGGTGGCGAGGACACCGATTTCGCGCTCACCGCCTCGGCCGCCGGCGCGTATTTCTATTGGGTGGGTGGCGCGTTGGCCTACCACCAACACCACCCGCCGAGCCGCGGTTCCTCTGCGCACGTGGCGGAGATCGTGCGCAACGCCCACACGTTCCACCGCAGATGGGGGCGGTGGCCGATGGTCGACTGGTTGCACGAACTCGCCGCCGACGGACAGGTGAGGTTTGCTCCCGAGCGAAGCCTGCTCGAACTCGGTAGCGGGCACCATGACGTGCCCGCTACCGACTTCTCGTAGGGCGCTAGAAGTACCAGCGACGGCCGCCGACACCACGACCGACCGAGCCGAGCAGAAGAAGAACGAGGCCTACGACGAGCAGGATGGCCCCGACGGTGTAGAGGATCGAAATACCGGTCAGCCAGCCGATCAAGAGCAGGATAACGCCGAGAACGATCATCGTTCCTCCTAGGGACTGTGCTCACAAGGCTGTGGCTGCGCACAAGCTACAGAGCGACATCGCTCGCGCAAGGCCGCCACGCCGATCGGGAAGTCCACGCTCAGCAGGCATTGTGCGCGGGAGTCGGAAAGAGCGCCGTGCGATGGGTATGCCGGAGTGCGACGAGCGCGCGGTGTGAGTTTGCCCGGTTTCTCACGGGGTAGGTGCATTCATAATGCGCCGCGTGGCTCTCCTCGTACGCATGTGTGCGGGCCGGTTCGTGCCGCGGCGGATGACCTACTATCCGACCGGCGTCGACCCGGCCCCTGTCGTGCTCCGTGTCCCTACTTCCGCGCGCGGGATTGTTGGTGTTCATGCGGCGTCATCGGCTGGTCCGCGATGGCTGAACAGGGTCCTGTGACCCGTGCGCTGTTGGAGTCGATGGCCGACTCCCCGCACGGTGTCCGCGGTGATGGCCGAGAGTTGGCGCGGCAGGTCTGTCGGGCGTGTGTCGCTGGTGCGGACGTGGACGGTGCCGCGATGTCGGTGCTCACCGCGACCGAGACGACGGAGACGTTGTGGGCCAGCGACGCGACCGCGCAGCGGCTCGAGGAGCTGCAGTTCACTCTCAACGAGGGTGCTTGCGTCCAGGCGGCGGCGTCCGGGAGGTCGGTTCTGGTCCCGGATCTCCTGCACTCCGTCGAGGTGGAACGGTGGCCGATCTTCGCCGCCTCCGTCGCCGAACAAACCCTGATCCGGGCGTTGTTCGCGCTGCCGTTGCAGTGGGGGGCGACCAATCTCGGGGTCCTCGACATGTACCGGACCACGGCGGGTGGGCTGAACCGGGCCCAGTTCAACGACGTCTCGGCGGCGGTCGACGTTGCGACGTTGGTGATGTTGGGGCTGCTGACCGCACCCGAGGCTCGCCTTGACCAGAACCAAGGTCAGGACGCAAGCAACACTGGCGGCGACGAGCACTGGCTGGATCTGTCGGCGGGTAACCGCGCCGAGGTGCATCAGGCCATCGGGATGGTGCTGGTGCAGCTCGGAGTCAGTGCTACCGAGGCGTTGGCGCGGCTGCGTGGTCACGCTTTCGCCCATCGCAGGCTATTGATTGACGTAGCAACCGACGTGGTGAACCGTCGGTTGGTGTTCACCGACGACATGGCTTAGCCGTGTGTCCTGGTGGGAAGGAAAGCTGTCATGGTGCAGACACAGGCGGGCCGGGAACGGCTGCTGACTCGCGCGTTCGTCGATCTGACCGACACGCTGGTCGACGACTACGACATGATCGAGTTGCTGGATCGCCTGGTCGGCTACAGCGTCGGGCTCTTCACGGCCGAGGCGGCGGCGATCATGGTGATCGATGCCCGAGGGCAGCTGCATGCGGTCGCGTCCTCCAGCCAGGACGCCGATGTGCTGGACCTGTTGCAGGTCCAGGCCGATCAGGGCCCCTGTGTGGAGTGCATCCGGACCGGGGCACCGGTCAGCGTGCCGGACTTGAGCGAAGCCGAGCATCGGTGGCCACGGTTCGCCGCGATCATCAGCAGGCGTACGACGTTCGCTTCGGTGCACGCATTGCCGCTGCGACTGCGCGGTGAGGCGATCGGGGCGCTCAACCTGTTCCACCGCCAGCCCGGCCCCCTACCCGAGGACGATCTCGTCGTGGCCCAGGCACTGGCTGACGTCGCCACGGTGGGCATCCTGCAGGAACGAGCGATCCACCGCGGCGAGATCGTGAACGAACAGCTCCAGCACGCGCTCAACAGCCGCATCATCATCGAACAGGCCAAAGGTGTCCTCTCCCAGCATCTCGGCCTCAGGATGGACCAGGCGTTCGATCAGCTACGCGGCTACGCCCGCGGACACAACCTGCGATTGGCCGACGTCGCGCGTCAGCTCGTCACCCGCGAACTCGACCCCGGGGTGCTGAGCTCGTCGACCCCGACATCAGCACAGGTCACTCAGCGATAACGCGCGCGGCGCGAGGAACGGGTGAATGACGGCCCTGCCCCTGCCTGCACGGTCCGCGCTCTCGGCGTCGGGATCGTGTCGATCATGAATCCGACCGGCCGCGGCTGATCCACACCCACCGTGCGGTGAGGGGCTCTGTGACCATCACTTCTCCATCGGTCGGCACCGGTGGGACGACCTCGCGGGGCCGCATGGCCGCTCTGACCCGTGCCCGGGTACCCGAGGACCGGACGGAGGGTGATGCGCCACGACCCGGCCGACACCGGCTGATCGTGTTGTCGGCCGGCCATTCCAGCTCGACCCTGTACCTGCAGCTCTACTTCGCGGGGTACGGCATGGAACCGGAGGGACACCTTCGATCCGGACGCGGCGCACAGGACGGCCCGTTCGACCACCGGATCTAGGTGATCGCATCCGATGGGGACATTCGAAGAGGGCGTGACCTCGGAGGCGTCGTCGCTGGCAGTGCGACAGGAGCTGGGCAACCTGACCGTCGTCTACGACCGCGACGGGATCTCCATCTCACCAGCATGGGCCCGCGCGATCGGACATGCCGCCGAGCAACGCGAGACGCCTCATCCCGAGGTAGGCGTTGCTCCGGGTGGGGGTCGGCCCCGACGGGTGGCCAGATCGAGCGCTTCCCACAGGGTGTGAACCCGGGCGACCGCGGTAGGCAGCGAACGATCCACCCAACCCGGGCCGGCGGCCACCACCACGCCGGTCACGTCGAGCAGCCGCCGTAGCTGGGTGGGTTTCGCGGACCTGGCGAGCTGCGCCCACACCACGACCGCCGTCGGGTGGAGCTGTTCAGCCGCGTGCAGCAACGCCGTGTCGGGCACCGCCGGCCCCAACATGCGAACGTGCACACCGGACTCGGCCAGTGCGGCGGCCAGGGCTTCCAGCGGCAGGCTGTGATGCTCGCCGGGACCACAGGCCAGCAGCACCCGGCCTGCTCCGGGGACGACCTCCGGGATCACCAGCCTGCGAAGGCTGGTGGCGATCGTCCAACTCAGCAGCAGCTCCGCGTCGATGCAACCGTCGGGCCGCAGACGTGGATCGGCCAGTGCAACGAGCGCCGGACGACACAGCTGGTCCCAGGTGGCGATCACCCCGAGGGAGTCGAAACTGACGCCGAGGGCGGCCGAGATCGTTTCGGTTGCAAAGCACCGGGCTGCCCGAACCACCCGTCGCACCGTTGCCGAACCCACCCGACCGACCGGACCCGATGCGGACATCGCCCCGTCGCCCCGTGCCGGACACGCGTGCGGCACCGGGTCCGCCGCGGCGTCGCTCGCGCGGTCGGCTCTGGCGACATCGGCCGCTGCGGCCAGCGCCATCCCGCCCTCGACCAGGTGGCACATCCTGTCGAGCTCGGTGACGTCGGCGGCGGAGTAGCGGCGGTGCCGCCCGGCTTCATGACCCCGAGGGCCGATGCCGTACCGAAGACTCCAGCTGCGCAACGTCGATGGTGCGACACCCAGCCTCCTGGCCACAGCGGCCACCGTCCACGCCCCGCGCAGCTCGACAGCGGTCGCACCGTCGACGACGGTGCCGGTACCGGTGCGGGGGGCCATCAGCGCTCACTCGGAGAGGCGGCGCACGGGGCCGGAGGCCCAGCGCTTCGCGCAGAGGAGTATCGCGCGCGCAACGATCGGCACCCCGGCTCGGTCACCGCGTGGACGCGTCGGGGGCCGAGGGGACCGTCGGGACCCGGGACAGCGGGACAGGTGTGCTGCCGAAGAGCCTCCGCGCCGGTCTCACCCGGGTAACCGACGTCGTCTCCGGCGACCCGCCCGGCGAAGGCCCCGGCTCGACCGGTGCCCGTGGTCGAGCCGCGGTCCTCGCCCAGCTCGGCATGCTCTCCACTCACCGTGAATCGTGCCCGCCGAGGCGGAGCAGCGAGTGTGAGGTGGCGAAGTGCGGCATGCGATCTCCTCGTGTCGATCGTCGGTTCGGATCGAGGATCGTGCAGCCTGGGTCACGGCGACTATCTAGGGTTTCGTGTCACCGCGACGCTCAACGCCCGCACCAGGCCGGAACAGTCCGCGACAGTGACGGTCAGGCCTGGGTGGCGGATCATTCCCAGAGGATCGACCCCGCTGACCGACTCATGGAATTGCACACATACGCCTTGATCCGGGTTGGTGGCGAATGTCAGGCCGCGATCGGCGAGAGACAGACGCGCCGGACCAGCCGTTTTCATGAGACTGAACGGTCCTGACAGCGTTGCTGATCGCACGTTGGCCAGTGGAGTGCGCACCCGCCAGAAGCCGAGTCGCGCGGTGAACGTGTTGTTGTCCAGCACGACGCCGCTCGTCACCGGCAGGATTCCGAACGGGAGCCCGGCGAGGCGAAAGCCGGTGCTGAATGTAAACGGAAAGCGATTTACTGCCACCTGCTCGGCTACCCAGCCCACATTGGCCGAAACACCGACCAACCGATGATCTGACCTCGTTCCACACCGTGCGCTCGAGCCGTTCAGCCCGACCGGTCGACCGCGATCGGGGTGCGTCGACGTGGGTCCGGCTCGGCTGACATACCTGCGGCGAGGGTGGGTAGACGGTCGGGAAGTGACGTGAGCGATTCGCTCATGAGCACCGCGCGAGATTTGCCAACGCAACCAGTCGTTCTCGGGTCGCTGATCCGGTGTCGGCCGGCGAGGTAGGGGAGTGTCTGTGATGTCGTTGATGGACAAGGTACGAGGCTTGCTGAGCCGCTCACCGAAGAATCTCGAGTCCGACGTGGCCGAGGACTCGCATGTGGCGCAGAGCCGGGCCACCGGTGGTGTCGACGGCGACGCGGGTGGTGACTCCGCTTCCACCACCGGCACGGCCCCCAGCGAGGAGTTCGTCGGCCGGGTCGCCGGTCAGGACGAGGGCGACGTGGGGCTCTCCGGGGCCGAGGCTCGCGCTCTCGACACCCAGCCGAAGCACGACGAATCACACCGGACGAGCTGATCGCGGGGCTCCGGTACACCTCGACCATGCCGCGTCGCCGATCGGGAGGAACAGCTCCGGATCACGGTCGCGGCACGGTCATGAAGGTCTCTCCCGGATGGGCCGCCGGGCTCAGTCCTGGTTCATTCTGTCGCGCAGGTGACTGAGGGTGTGGGCCAGGATGCGCGAGATGTGCATCTGGGAGCATCCGATGTTGGCGGCGATCTGGGACTGGGTCATGTCGTGGAAGAACCGCATGATCAGAATGTTGCGCTCGCGCGGTGTGAGCTCGGCCAACAGCGGCGCGAGGCTGTGGGTGTAGGTGACCTTCTCCAGCTCGGTGTCGGACTTTCCGAGCAGGTTCACCAGGGAGTCGGAGTCGGTGTCATCGGTGAGCAGCTCGTCCAGGGAGGTGGCGCGGTAGGACCGGGCGGCTTCGATGGCCTCCAGGACGTCGTCGGTCGACAGGTTGAGGGCGTCGGCGATCTCGCTCGGTTTGGGCGCTCGGCCGAGTTGGTGGGACAGCTCGACCGTGACCCCGTTGATCAGTTGGCCGTTGTCCTTGAGCCGCCGGGGCACGCGTATCGCCCATCCCCGGTCGCGGAAGTAGCGACGTACTTCTCCGGTCATGGTCGGGATGGCGTAACCGAGAAAGTGGTGGCCTTGCCCCGGGCGATAGCGGTCGATCGCGTTGATCAGCCCGATGGTGGCCACCTGGGTCAGGTCCTCCACCGGTTCGCCTCGGTGGGCGTAGCGCTGCGCGATGTGTTGCGCGACCGGGAGGAACCCGGCGATCAACCGTTCGCGCGACTGCTCGCGACAGGAGTCGCCAGGGCGCATCGCGGAGTAGGCATCGAGCAACGGCAGTAGGTGCGCGTACTCCTCGTCACCGCGCTGGTCGACCGAGGCAACGGCAGTCATGGCCCCGGCTCGCGTCCGTCGCCGTTGCATCGATGTTTGGCAAGGCGGACCCCGGCGCGAGCACCTCGGCCGCCACCCGGGGTGAGCACACTGAGTTCGTCGGTGAGCGTGCACAGGATGTGCCACTGCACGCTCGCGGTGTCCAGCCCCGCGCCTGGGGTGTGCGACGGTCCCACCGCGACACTGGCGGTCAGTTCCAGGCCGTTCTCATGCGACACGAAATCGCAACTGAGCACCGATCCGGGAATGGCCATCGGAATGAGCGGCCGGCATGCTTCCTCGACCGCCATCTGGAACTCGTCCACCTCTGAGACATCGAGATCGGCCCGGTGGGCCAGATCCGCCGCGATCGCCAGGACGGTAGGCAGCAGCACCGCGAGCGCGGGCAGTCGTACCTCGAGCACCCCCATGACCGATGGTCCGTCGTCCGCCGAGCCGAAGCCGGGAACCGGAACAAGGGGGAAGCGCCGGTTCACCCCCGCCGAACGGGGTGCCGCCAGCTGCTCGCGATCGGCGACTCCACGAATCGCCCGCTCCGCTGTGACATCGCGGTCGCCAGCACGGTCGAGACCGACGATGTGTGGCTCCCAGGACCGCGGACGAAAACTTTTGGTCGACAAGATCGAGACGCCTCCGCTGCGACAGTGAGTGACTGTCGCCGGGGGCAGGGGCAACTTCTACGACGCTACGACCACCCGGAGCGTTGCGCAACCGTTGCGGCGATGACTGAGGGAGATCTTGTTGCGTATGCAAGGAGATCGCGGATGTGTCATGCTGGGTTCTCGCTCGTGCCCCCGGCGATTCCGGATCGACTATCTGCGCGGGGTGAGATGTCCATGAGCGTCCTGATTTGTGATCGTTGCGGCGACGTCGCGGTCGACGGCGTCGGCTGCCGGTGCGGGGTGGTGCCGCGTGAGCCCGTCGACCTGCGGCAGTACCGCCTTCGCCGGGCCGCGGTGAACCTGGCCAGACGACGGTCCGAAGCGAGGTCGGCCGATAGCGAGGGAACGGATGAGGATCGTGGGCCGACGGCTGGGTGAGCCCGGGCGACACGAACGAATCGAAGTCGAGCTCGTTCGACACGGTCCTGGTCTGACACCTTCACCGCGGCCAAGGGATCCGCTTCCGACAATGACCGGAATCGGGACGTAGCCCGGACCACCAGCGGAGCGCTGGGCGCCTCGCGGGTTGCGGCGGTGAGGGTGTCGAGGCGGCCGTCGTCGCGGGGTAGCGGGAGACAGGCAAGCGGAGGACCAGCGGTCGGGCATTCCCCGGGTCCTCGCTTGTCGTCACCGGTCTGTCGAGGTCATGAGTGGGCCGTTATGGGCGGGAGCAACTGATGTCAGGCCTTCCCGACGCGACGCTGCTGGCCCTCGAGCGCAGTGGCCACTTCGCCCAGGCCACAGTTGGCCCGTCTGGAATAGCGGGGTTCGTCGGGGGGTTTGTCGAGTGGGGCGTGCTGGACGCCGCGGCCCGCCGGTGAACCCTCGAACGGATTCGTCCCCCGTGAGGAGGGCGTGTGTTCGACGGTTTCGTGGAGTTCGACATCGTGGTGTCCGGTGTCTCGGTTCACGGTCGGCGCGGCGGGTCCGGGCCGCCGCTGTTGTTGTTGCACGGCATCCCGGAAACTCATCTGATGTGGCATCGGGTCGCCCCGGCTCTGGCCGAGAGGTTCTCGGTGGTTGTCACTGACCTGCGCGGTTACGGCGACAGCGGCAGCCCGTCCAGCACGGCCGACCATTCGCCGTACGCGATGCGTGCGGTGGCAGCGGATCAGGTGCGGGTCATGGCTGCGTTGGGGCATCCGAGGTTTGCCGTGGTCGGCCACGACCGGGGTGCTCGTTGTGGCTATCGCATGGCGATCGACCACCCCGAGGTGGTCACCGCGTTGGCCGTGCTCGACATCGTGCCGACCGCGGAGGTGTTCCGTCGGGCGGACCGGGACTTCTGCCTGGGTTACTGGGTGTGGTCCTTCCTCGCCGCGCCGTATCCGGTTCCGGAACAGCTCATCGCGGGCGCACCGGCCACGCTGGTGGATCACATGCTCGACTCGTGGTCGGCGTCGTCGGCGTCGTTTCCTCCTGAGGTGCGGGAGCGGTACATCGAGACGTTCTCCGACCCGGTGGCCGTCCATGCGATCTGTGAGCAGTACCGCGCGGCCGCGACCCTCGACGTGGCCCATGACGAGGCCGATCGAGGTCGTCATCGGCTGCGTTGCCCGGTGCTCGCGTTGTGGAGCGAGGGTGGGCCTGTGGACAGCTGGTACGAGCCGCTCGAAGTCTGGAGGGAATGGGCCGACGATGTGCGTGGAGCCGCTGTGCCCGGCGGCCATTTCCTCCCGGAGGAGTCGCCGGAGGCGGTCATCGTCGCGCTGACGGACTTTCTCAGCTGATACCGCCGCGGTGGTGGATCAGGCCCTCGGGACCTGGCTGGCTCCGATGCATCGTGGTCACCGCGGATACCTACACCAGCGTGTTGCCATGCCCGGCGCATGACGCCGCCGAAGCCACCGCGAGGCTGGTGCTGGCGGCGGCCACGAGCACGTCACGATCAGCGCGGGCGAGGCCGAGAATCGGTCGACGATGCGCCAAGCGGAATGGATCGAAAGGAGCAAGAAATGCCGCGACCACATTGCGCTCACGTCGCGTCCACACATGATCGGTACTGGACGACCGTGACCAGGCTGATCTAGAGAAGACACTGGTCAGAGAGGGAAATGTGCTGGTGCGCCGCCAGGGACTCGAACCCCGAACCCGCTGATTAAGAGTCAGCTGCTCTACCACTTGAGCTAGCGGCGCATTGCGTATTCGCTTTTTTCTGCGCGCCCCGTCGAGCGCGTTGGAGAAAGACTAGCATGGCTCGAACAGACGGTTTTCCGGGGGTCTCGTTGCCCTGTCGGGTGAGCCGCTGCTCCGAATGGGGCCTATATCGAAGTCTTAATACAAGGTCAAGTAACTCGCCGATGTTCGGCTCGTTGAGCACTCCAGTAGGTGGCGCTGTCACTAGTCGTGTCGGGGTGGATGAGCTTGTTGGGACGAGTGAGTCGTCAGCGGTGGCTGAGGTTCGGCTACCTCACGGCGAGCATTGCTCTCGTGGGTGCCGTGGTGTCCGGGTGTTCCGAGATCGGCGGAGCTTCGGGGGCGATCGGCTCGATCGAGGACGTGGCGCATCGCGCCGCGCCGGACGCGGTTCAGCCGGCTCTCACGATGAATCCCCAGGACGGCGCCGTGGGCGTCGCGCCCAGTGAACGGGTGACCGCGGTGGTCGCCAGTGGGCAGCTCGCACAGGTCGACCTGCGGTCCGCCGACGGCGGAAAGCTCGATGGGGTGCTGTCACCCGACGGCGAGCGGTGGACCTCGAGCACGCCGCTCAGACCCGACACCTCGTACACGCTGACCACGGTGACCCGGTCGGTCACCGGGGAGCAGGCCACCAGTACCGCGCGGTTCAGCACGCAGTCGCCCGGGCAGCAGGTCAGGGGAAAGATCACGCCGGCCAACGGGACCTCGGTGGGCACCGACAAACCGGTGGTGATCGATTTCGACAAGCCGATCGCCAACCATCGTGCCGTCGAGCAGGCGCTGCGCGTGAGTTCGAACCCGACGGTGAGTGGCCGCAGTCGCTGGCAGGGCGACCGTCAGCTGGTGTGGCAGCCGGACGGGGCGTGGCCCGAGGGCAGCGAGGTGACGGCGAGCCTCGACTTCTACGGCCGGGCTGTCGGCCCGAACCTGTTCGGCGCGGCCGATGAGCGGTCGGTCTTCCGGGTCGCGGGCCGGGGCGACGCCGATCGGAATGCCGATCGGGACCTCGCGGTCGCGGCGCGCGACGACCTCACGGACCCGGCCGCCCGGCCGACCGGCGCTCCGCACGCGGCGCCGAGGCCCGGTGCGCCCGTCGCGCCTCTCGGTGCCCAGGCGGCGAACCCGACGCCGAAGCCCGCTGCCACGCCGAAGCCGAGTGCTCCGGCCGCCCGGTCGACGAAGGCCTCGCGTGCGCCGTCGAGCGCCGAATCGGACTCGACGACGACCCGGACCAGTAAGCCCGCCCGGCGGTCCAACTCGGACTCGGATTCCGACTCGTCCGACGAGAGGGACGAGCCGAGGAGCGCCACCGGCGGCCTGCTGCGCTGAGACAGGACACAACAAGACAGGGCCCGTGTCCGAGGACACGGGCCCTGTCATGTCTGGGGTGAGTGACGGGGCTTGAACCCGCGACACCTGGGATCACAACCCAGTGCTCTACCAGCTGAGCTACACCCACCATGTACGCCGGAGAAACGTTCTCTCGCGGCAGTGCACATAGTTTAGCGTGTCGGTTTCCACGCCCGGCAACCGGTTCAGCTCGGCGTGGTCCGGACCGGTTGTGCCAGGACTTCGGCTGCCACTGACCTGGCCTGATCGGTGCTCGGACCGGGCTGCGGGACGAACGCGGTGCCCCGGTAGTAGCGCAGCTCCCGCAGCGACTCCTCGATGTCGGCGAGCGCGCGGTGCGCCAGGCCCTTCTCCGGCTTCGCGTAGTACACCCTCGGGTACCAGCGGCGGCACAGCTCCTTGATCGAGCTGACGTCGACCATCCGGTAGTGCAGGTGTTTGTCCAGCTCCGGCATGTCCCTGGCGAGGAACGTGCGGTCGGTCGCGATCGAGTTGCCGGCCAGCGGCGCGGAACCCGGATCGGGGATGTACTCACGGATGTAGTCCAGGACGGTCTGCTCGGCTTCGGCGACCGTGACGGTGGACACCCGCACCGCTTCGGTCAGCCCGGAGCGCTCGTGCATGTCGCGCACGACATCCACCATGCCGTCGAGCTTGTGGTCGTCGGCGTGGATCACCACGTCGATCCCTTCACCGAGAACGTTCAGCTCACTGTCCGTCACCAGAGCGGCGATCTCGATCAAGGCATCGGAGCCGATGTCCAGGCCTGTCATCTCGCAGTCAATCCACACCAAGCGGTCGTTCACCCTCCTAGCCTAGTGTCGATGGCTCGTTGATGTTCGGCGAACGCAACACACCGCAAGTCCGGGCGGCGCGGCGCCGACGCGGTACTAGTGTTCCGCGCAACAGTTGTATGGACCCGTGTGTCGATTGTGCGTACTCGGAGGCGAGCATGGCGGACAGCAGAACAGCGGCACAGGAGATCGCCGCCGGCTACGAGAGTGTGGGCGCGGCGGTGGAACTGGGCACGGTGTTCGTCGACGGTCAGGTCGACCCGTCCGCCCGGGTGCGCATCCCGCTCTCCATGATCAACCGGCATGGGCTGGTCGCGGGTGCCACCGGTACCGGCAAGACGAAGACCCTGCAGAACCTGGCCGAGCAGCTCTCGGCGGCGGGCGTCCCGGTGCTGATGGCCGACGTCAAGGGCGACCTGTCCGGCCTCGCCAAGGCCGGCGAGTCCTCCGACCGGATCACCGCGCGGGCCGCCGAGACCGGTGACGACTGGGCTCCGACCGGCTACCCGGTCGAGTTCCTCTCCCTGGGGGGCGACAGCGGCGCGATCCCGATCCGCGCCACCATCACCGGCTTCGGCCCGGTCCTGCTGAGCAAGGTCCTTGGCCTCAACGCGACCCAGGAGTCCACTCTCGGGCTGATCTTCCACTGGGCGGACTCGCAGAAGCTGGCCCTGCTCGACACGAAGGACCTGCGGTCGGTCATCCAACACCTGACCAGCGACGAGGGCAAGGCCGACCTGAAGGGCATCGGCGGCGTGTCCTCCGCGACCGCCGGGGTGATCCTGCGCGCGCTGGTCAACCTGGAGGCCCAGGGCGGCGCCGACTTCTTCGGCGAACCGGAGTTCGAACCCTCCGACCTGATGCGCGAGATCGACGGCAAGGGCGTCATCTCGCTGCTGGAGCTCGCCGACCAGCAGGCGAACCCCAAACTGTTCTCCACGTTCCTGATGTGGCTGCTCGCCGAGCTGTTCGAGCACCTGCCCGAGGCGGGTGACCTGGACAAGCCCAAGCTGGTCTTCTTCTTCGACGAGGCCCACCTGCTGTTCGACGACGCGTCCAAGGCGTTCCTGGAACGCATCGAGCAGACCGTCAAGCTCATCCGGTCGAAGGGCGTCGGGGTGTTCTTCTGCACCCAGCTGCCCACCGACATCCCCAACGACGTGCTGTCCCAGCTCGGCGCCCGCATCCAGCACGCGCTGCGCGCGTTCACCCCCGACGACCAGAAGGCGCTGTCGCGCACGGTCAAGACCTACCCGACGACGCCGAACTACAAGCTCGCCGAGGTACTGACCTCGCTGGGGATCGGCGAGGCGATCGTCACGGTCCTGTCCGAACGCGGTGCCCCGACGCCCGTCGCCTGGGCCCGGCTGCGGGCACCCCGCTCACTGATGGGGGCGCTCGGCGGTGACGCGATCACGGCGGCGGCGCAGGCTTCGCCGTTGCACGCGAAGTACGGCGAGACGGTCGACCGGGAGTCGGCGTACGAGAAGCTCACCGCGAAGATCGAATCGGCGCCGGAGGCTCCCGCTCCTGCCGCTGAGGCGCCTCGGCGGCAGGAGAAGGAGGAGCCCGGGATGTTCGAGCAGATCCTGTCGAATCCCGCTGTGAAGTCGTTCCTTCGGTCTGCGGCCAGTTCGGCCGGGCGGGAGATCACGCGAGGGTTGTTCGGGACTCGTCGGCGGTAGGGTTTCGCATCCCCGCTGGCACTTTCAGTGTGGCTCGGGGTCGGGGTGCAGTCGCTATCCCCGCTGGCTCGTCAGTGTGCTTGGCGTGGCGGGCCGGCCTCAACCCCCGGCTGGCGCCGGCCTCGCGCGGGTTCCTGGTTGCACGGGCTCGGGGGCGAGGTTTCAGGGTTGACCCCGGCCCGCCACGCCAAGTGCCGGCCAGTATCGCGGGGATGGGGGAGCTGTGCGGCGCTGTTGTTGGTCACGGCTGCGCCGCGCCCCTCGCGGTCTCCGGGTGCACTGTGCTCGTTGTGTGCACGTGCCCGGGGTATCCAAGATCACCCCATCTGTCACACGCGTAACGCTCGGGGCGACTTCGCAGAGGCTCATGTCGCGTCGCAGATGTTGGAACATCTGCGACGCAACACGTAGCTCTGCGAGGCGTGACAAAAGTGACCACGGAGACTCCTGGGACTACGTGATCGCGCGAGGGCGCAGCCCGATGCGCAACAACAGTGCCATCGGTCCGCCACCAGGCGCGGCGTGCACGCACGCCTGCCCCTTCCCCGCGATCTTGGACACGCCAAGTGTCGGTCAGTTCGGGGGATGGGGGAGCTGCGCGGCGCTTGTGTTGGTCACGGCTGCGCCGCGCCCCTCGCGGTCTCCGGGTGCACCGCGCTCGTTGAGTGCACGTGCTCGGGGTATCCAAGATCGCCCCATCTGTCACACGCGTAACGCTCGGGGCGACTTCGCAGAGGCTCAGGTTGCGTCGCACATGTTCCAACATCTGCGACGCAACACGTAGCTCTGCGAGGCGTGACAAAAGCGACCACAGAGACTCCTGGGGCTACGTGATCGCGCGAGGGCGCAGCCCAATGCGCAAAGACAGCGCCATCGGCACGCCACCAAGCACGGCATGCACGCACACCACCCCCTTCCCCGCGATCCTGGCTCAGCACTTGGCGTGGCCGCCCGCTGTCAACCCTGAAACCTCGCCCCCGAACCCGCGCAACCAGGAATCTGCGCGAGGCCGGCGCCAGCCGGGGGTTGAGAGCGGGCGGCCACGCCAAGCACACTGAAAGCCAGCGGGGATGACTCACAACAACCCAGGACTGACCCGCTCGATCAAGGAAACAGCCCGCTCAGGAGCGATGTCCACAACCGAGTACCGCCCACGCCCGGCAGCCGTGATCGCGTCCAGGGTCACCACCCCGGCCCACCGCTGAAGTGGGCTCTGCCGAATCCGCCAGCCGATGATGCCCCGCCGCTGCAATGCGACCCGGCGGGCGACGAGCGAGCCGTACCCGATCACCAGGTACTCGCGGCGCAGCGAATGGCCGAGATTCCGGTAGCGATCCGCGCCGAGCAATACGGCGAGCGGGATCACCAGCACCGAGACGGGCCAGATCGGAACCAGCCACGACAGGACGGCCACGACCACGACCGCGGGAAGCGCCGCGCGAGTGATCCGGCGGCGCAGCGCCGCCGGGGGATGGCGGGTCAGCGTCGCGGCGGTGCCCTCGGCCGGGTCGTGCAGACACAGCGCGGCCGCCGCGACCCGGTGTGCCTCGGCGGTCGGAGCGGGCGGCAGGAGCGTTCCGCCGCTGCTCGTCCTGTCGTCCAGGCCGGTGGTGACCGCTGCACATCGCGCGGCGCCGACCAGACGCAGCAGCAGCGGGGCGGTCACCTCCGCGCCGCGCAGCCTGCTCTGCTCGATCGACAGCGAACGGGTGGTCAGCAGGCCCCGGCGCAGCCGCAGTGTCCGGTCCGCTTCACGACTCAACCGGTAGTGCCACCAGCCCTCGACCGTGATGGCCAGTGAACCGACCGCGGACACCAGCAGGACCACTACGACGAGCACCACGGCGACAGTCCAGAAGGGCACCGCGGTGAGCTGGTCGCTGGCCTGGTGGACGGTGCTCGTGGTGATCAGGTTCACTCCGAGGTCGTTCGAGATCTTGAACGCCGTCCCGACGATCGCCGCGACGGCGACCAGGCCGGAGGTCGTCAACGGGGCGTAGCGAAGCCAGGACAACCGAAGCTCCGCCACCGTGTGGCCCGAGGCGGCGTCGCGTGCTGGCGCGGCCGGACGGACGGGCACGGCGGCGTCCGGTGAGCGGTCGAGCAGCTCGTGGCGCAGCAGCTCACCCTCGGACGTCGTCACACCGTCCAGGCTGAGCCTGCCCTCCTTCGCGGCACCCGATCCGGTGCCGATCTCGGCGACGGTGAGCCCGAACAGCCGGTGCAGCGGGCTGGCGTGCAGGTCGACGGTGCGGATGCGGTCGCGGCGTACCGACCGTTGCTGACGCTGGAGCAGGCCGCTGCGCAGCTCCACTCGATCGGCACCTACCCGGTAGCGCACGGTGAACCAGCGGGCCGCGCCGATCAGCACCACGATCGCGGGTGGTGCGAGCGCACCGAACAGGCGCCAGCCGCCCTCGTCGGTGCTCCCGGAGATGATCACTACGGCCAGCGGGACCAGCGCGACCGCCTGCTTGAGCGGGAAGACCGCGAGCATCCGAGGATCCAGGCGACGCCACGGGGTGTCGTCGTCGGCCACCAGCTCGTCGAGCTGGGCACTGTGTGCGAACCCGCTCACGTGGCGTCGTCCTGCTCGTGCTGGGTGATCTCGGTGAGCTCCCGCACGAGCGCGGCCGCCTCGTGGGCGTCCAGCCCCTCGATGCGGACGGGCCCCGCCGAGGACGCTGTGGTCACCGTCACGCTGGCCAGGCCGAACAGCCGCTGCAACGGCGAGTGCTCCGTGTCGATCGTCTGAATCCGGGAGATCGGCGCCACCCGCCACTCAAGGCTCAACCAGCCCGAGAGGGTGTACACCGCGTAGTCGTCGGACTCCCAGCGGTGGACCCGGTACCGCCAGCGTGGCATGACCACCACGTATCCGGCGCCCACCGGCACGGTCACGACCAGCGCCGCCACGAGCCACCCGCTGCCGAGGACGGTCAGCGCGGCTGTTTCGACGGCGAGCACGGCGGCCACGATCAGCACCGCGCGCAGCGTCCACCAGCGCAGCGCCCTCGGGTCCACCCGGTGCTCGGGCGGGCGCAACGGCGGAGCTGAGCGCGACACATCCACCCGGCCCACTCTGCCAGGACGACCAACGCTCACCGTCTCCCGGCGGGAGTCTCCACCGCACTGCCGGCCGGGGGAGCGGCTCGCCGTGAGCGCTGGTCACGGATCCGGCGTCGGACGGAACGGCGGAACAGGTGGGCGCTCAGCCCGGTGAGGCCGAGCGCCAAGGGTGTCAGTGCGATCAACAGCCAGGGTGCGCGCCACCAGCCTGGCACCAGGATCCCCGAGTGCAGCGGGAACGCCCAGTTCTCCCACAGCACGGTCGCGGTGGGGCTGCCCGGCGGGTTCTTCAGATACGTCGCGGCACCCGTGTAGCGATCGACCCGCACCCGGAAGCCGTCGGTGACGTCGCCGTAGGTCGTCGGCGCGGTCTCGAAACGGAACTGGTAGCTGGGATCCTTGCCCTTGGGCAGCAGCGCGTGAACAGCCGGGTGACCGGGCCCTACCAGCTTCTGGCCACTCTGCAATGCGGCTTCGAGCCCGATGTCCGGACCGTGCTGCGCGGGCGGCACCGGGTCCTCGACCACCCGGTGCTCACCCGGGGTCAGCGCGAACCACAGGTCCTCGACCGCCGGAACCACGAAACCGGCGCCGGTGAACGCCCACACGAGCAGGAACGGAGCCATGACCAGGCCGACGACCCGGTGCAGGTCGCTGTTGCGGGCGAAGCTGCCGCGCCGGGACCAGCGAACGCGCAGCGCCGTCCGCAGCGAACCCAGGCTCAGCCACAGACCGGTGGTGACAAGCGTCAGCACGGTGAGCAGCAGGCCGGTGTAGAACACCATCTCCGGCGTGACGCCGGTACCGAACAGCGGGTTCGCCATCCAGGCGAGATAGCCCGGGTACTGGGGGCAGGACATCGCGCACATGTGCAGGTTCGCCAGCAGACCCCAGGCGCCATCGAGCGCGGTGCCGTCGTGGC
This sequence comes from Actinospineispora spinosispora DSM 44797, assembly GCF_000429025.1. Classification (GTDB taxonomy): domain Bacteria; phylum Actinomycetota; class Actinomycetes; order Mycobacteriales; family Pseudonocardiaceae; genus Pseudonocardia; species Pseudonocardia spinosispora. Next base: position 487,105 of record NZ_AUBB01000006.1, on the reverse strand, counting down.
CGAGCACCCGCCCGCTACCCGGGTCGACGCTCCACCAATGGGTGCGGGTCGTGTTGTAGACGCGCAGCACGCTGCCCTCGAACCAGATTCGACCGGTCTGGAACTCCGGGTGGGCATTCTCGACGGCCTCCCGCGCACCGGCCAGCGAGACCGGCCGGTCACCGGGCAGCCGTTCGATGGCGGTGGCGGCCGGGTTCATGGCTCGCTGAATGTCCACACGGAACACCAGCAGGGCACCGGTCGTGACGAAGACCACCAGCACGACGCCACCGACGATCGCTATCCAGCGGTGCAGCTTGGCCGCCATGCGACGTAGGCGCGTCGGTCCACCGGTGAGCACGCCGCAGCCTAAGTTGGGTTGCCTAACTTAACCAAGGACCGATATCACACTACAGTTTCGCGTTCAGGGCGCGGTGAGGACCAGAACGGTCGACGGCGGCACCCGGATCGACGAGCCCACGGCGAGCGGCTCGGGATCGGTGGGTTCGCCGTCCGGCCTGCTGGTGTCCAGCACCGGAACCAGGACGGTGTCCGGCAGCCGGAAGTCGATCGGCTCGGTGTCGCTGTGCAGCAGGACGAGCCATTCCTTGCCGGACAGCATGCCCACCGTGCGCAGCTCGGGGTCGTGCCAGTCGTCGTCGGTGATCTGCTCGCCGTCGGCACGCCACCAGGTGACGTCCTCCGGCCGGTAGAACCGGTCGCGTTTCGGCGCCAGCTCGTCTCGGCGCAGCTTCAGCAGGCGCGCGGTGAACGCGGTGAGCGCCGAGGCGTCCTCGCCGGGTTCCCAGTCGAGCCAGGAGACTGGATTGTCCTGGCAGTAGGCGTTGTTGTTGCCCTGCTGGGTGCGCCACCGTTCGTCGCCGGCGGTCAGCATCGGCGTACCGGCGGACAGCAGCAGCGTGGTGAGCATGGCCCGCGCGGCACCGTGCCGCGCGGCACGAATCTCCGGATCGGTCGTCTCGCCCTCGACGCCGAAGTTGCGCGACCGGTTGTCGTCGGTGCCGTCGCGATTGTCCTCCCCGTTGGCCTTGTTGTGTTTGTCCTGGTAGGAGACCAGATCGCGCAGTGTGAAGCCGTCGTGCGCAGTGACGAAGTTCACCGAGGCCCACGGGCGCCGGCCGGAGGGTGCGTAGAGGTCCTCGGAGCCACTGAGGCGGCGGGCGAGGTCGTCGATGCCGCCGGCGCCGCGCCAGAAGTCCCTGACCACGTCCCGGTACTGCCCGTTCCATTCCGCCCACTGGACGCCGAACCCACCGACCCGGTAGCCCTCACCGGTCGCGTCCCACGGCTCGGCGATCAGCTTGCGGGTGGCCAGCACCGGATCGGCCGCGATCATCGTGAGCAGCCCGGCACGCGGGTCGAACGGGCCGGCACCCGGTCGTCCCAGGACGCTGGCCAGGTCGAACCGGAAACCGTCCACGCCCAGCTCTGCCCAGTAGCGCAGCGAGTCACACACCAGCCGCGCGACCGTCGGCGACGCCGGGTCGACGGTGTTCCCGCAGCCGGTGATGTCGATCTGCGTCCCGGTGTGGTCGTGCGCGTAGTAGGCGGGTGCATCCAGACCCCGGAAGCTCACCGTGGGACCGGCGACGTCCCCTTCGCACGTGTGGTTGTAGACGACGTCGAGGATCACCTCGATGCCGGCCCGGTGCATCGCGGACACCATCGTGGCGAACTCGGCGACCTCGTTGCCCGGCACCGACGCGTAGCCGGCGTGCGGCGCGAAGAAGCCCAGCGTCGAGTAACCCCAGTAGTTGCGTGCGCCCCTGCGGACGAGCGACGGTTCGTCGAGGAACGAGTGGACGGGCAGGAGCTCGACAGCGGTGACCCCGAGCCGGAGCAGGTACTCGATGGCCGACGGGTGCGCCAGCCCCAGGTAGGTGCCGCGCTTGTGCTCGGGGACCTCCGGGTGGCACCTGGTGAAACCCCGGACGTGCAGTTCGTAGACGACCGAGTCGGCCCACGGCACGTCCGGACGGGGTGCCGTCGTGGTCGTCAAGGGTTCGGTGAGTACCGACAACGGGACGTAGCCGAGCGAGTCCGCGGTGCTCACCGGCCCGTGCACCGGATCCTCGAGATAGCCGAGTGCCGCGTCCAGATCGGTCAGCTCACCCGTGATCCGGCGCGCGTACGGGTCCACGAGCAGCTTGGCCGGGTTCGACCTCAGCCCGACGGCGGGGTCGTAGCGGCCGTGGACGCGATAGCCGTACCGCTGGCCCGCGCGGATCCCCGGCACCTGCCCGTGCCAGATCCCGAACGTCCGCTCGACCAGCTCGACGCGTCGCTCGGTGGGTGGCTCACCGTCCCGACCGGGCTCGATCAGGCACAGCTCGACCGCTTCGGCACTGCTGGACGCGACCGCGAACCGGGCACCACCTTCGGTCAGGTGAGCACCTAGTGGAAAGACTGTGTCGGCCGGCGGCGCGGCGGGGCGATCGTCGGACGGCATCATCGGCAAGGATAGGGGCCGTGAGCGAGTACGGCGAGCGAACAGCACTGGAGCCTGACCCCGATCAGGCCGACCTGGTCATTCGTATGGACGAGGTCTCGGTACGCCGGGGCCCGACGACATTGCTGCACGGCGTGAGCTGGTCCGTGGAGCTGGACGAGCGCTGGGTGATCCTCGGGCCCAACGGCGCGGGCAAGACGACGCTGCTGCGACTGGCGGCGGCCGAGCTGCACCCGACGACCGGGACGGTGGCGCTGCTGGGGGAGCGGCTCGGCCGCACCGACCTGTTCGAGCTGCGACCCCGGATCGGGTTCTGCTCGGCGGCGCTCGCCGCGCGGGTGCCGGGTGCCGAGATCGTCAGGGACGTCGTGGTCAGCGCCGGATACGGCCTGGTCGGGCGCTGGCGCGAGGAGTACGACCGGTCCGACCTGGCGCGCGCGGACCGGCTGCTGGACACGATCGGGATGTGGCGTTTCGCTGAGCGGCCGTTCGGCACGCTGTCCGAGGGCGAGCGCAAACGCGTCCTGATCGCGCGGGCCCTGATGGCGGATCCCGAGCTGCTGCTGCTCGACGAACCGGCCGCCGGTCTGGACCTCGGCGGTCGGGAGGACCTGGTCGCGCGGTTGTCCACGCTCGCGGAGGACGCCGATGCGCCGGCGAGCGTTCTGGTGACCCACCACGTCGAGGAGATCCCGCCCGGCTATTCGCACGCGATGCTGTTGCGCAACGGCGGCGTCGTCGCGCAGGGGCTGCTGAGCGACGTCATCACCGAGCAGAACCTGTCCCGCACCTTCGGCCTGCCGCTGAAGGTCCACTACGAGGCCGGCCGCTACAGCGCGCGCCGTGCGTGAGAGGAACCACCGTGGCCGAGTTCGTCCGGCTCGAGGTCGACGGCGCGATCGGCACCATTCGGCTGGCCCGGCCGCCGATGAACGCGCTGAACAAGCAGATGCAGGAGGAGATCCGGGCCTGCGCCACGGAGGCCTCCGAACGTGCCGACATCCGCGCGGTGATCGTCTACGGCGGGGAGAAGGTGTTCGCGGCGGGCGCGGACATCAAGGAGATGGCCGCGATGTCCCACGCGGACATGACGGCCCGGGCCCGGGCACTGTCGTCGTCGCTGACCGCGGTCGCGGACATCCCGAAGCCCACGGTCGCGGCGATCACCGGTTATGCACTCGGCGGCGGCTACGAGCTGGCGCTGTGCTGTGACCGACGCGTCATCGGCGACAACGTGAAGGTGGGGCAGCCGGAGATCCTGCTCGGGATCATTCCCGGCGCGGGCGGGACGCAGCGACTGTCTCGGCTGATCGGACCGGCGAAGGCCAAGGACGTGATCTACACCGGTCGGTTTGTTGAGGCGGACGAGGCGCTGACGCTCGGCATGGTCGACCAGGTCGTGGCGCCCGATGACGTGTACTCGGCCGCGCTGGCCTGGGCCGGAAAGTTCACCGGTGGCGCCGCGCAGGCGCTCGCCGCCGCGAAGAAGGCGATCGACGGCGGACTGGACGGCGAGCTGCACACGGGTCTGAACCTGGAGAGCGAGCTGTTCGCGGCGCTGTTCGCCACCGAGGACCGGACCTCGGGCATGGAGTCGTTCCTGGCGGACGGGCCGGGCAAGGCGAAGTTCACCGGTCGATGAGCCACATTGATCAGCGTTCAAATCGTTGACCTACTCTGAGGTAATGAGCCCCGATCCCGCGCCCAACCCGCACGCGACAGCCGAGCAGGTGGAAGCCGCCCGTCGCGATCCCAAGCTGGCCAACGTGCTGTACCACGACTGGGAAGCCGGCTCGTACGACGAGAAATGGTCGATCTCCTACGACGAGCGCTGTGTGAACTACGCCACCGAACGGTTCCGTCTGGTCGCGGGCTCCTACGGCTGGCCGTACGGCCGGGCGCTCGAGCTGGGCAGCGGCACCGGGTTCTTCCTGCTCAACCTGATGCAGGGTGGCGTGGCCACCCAGGGCGCCGTGACCGACCTCTCGCCGGGCATGGTGCAGGTCGCGCTGCGCAACGCGAAGGGGCTGGGGCTGGACGTCGAGGGTCGGGTCGCCGACGCCGAGCGCATCCCGTACGAGGACAACACCTTCGACCTGGTCGTCGGGCACGCGGTGCTGCACCACATCCCGGACGTACCGGCGGCGATGAGCGAGGTGCTGCGGGTGCTCAAGCCGGGCGGCCGGTTCGTCTTCGCCGGCGAGCCGACCAAGCTCGGTGACCGGTACGCGCGCAAGGTGAGCCAGGCGACCTGGTGGGCCGCGACCCGGGTGACCAGGCTGGGCCCGCTGCGCGACTGGCGTCGCCCGCAGGAAGAGCTCGACGAATCGTCACGGGCCGCCGCCCTGGAGGCAGTCGTCGACATCCACACGTTCGACCCGGACGAGCTGGAGGCGCAGGCGCGCGCGGCGGGTGGTCAGGATGTGCGGGTCGTCACGGAGGAGCTGTCGGCCGCGCTGTTCGGCTGGCCGGTCCGGACCTTCGAAGCCGCCGTTCCGCCCGGGAAGCTGGGGATGCGCTGGGCGATGTTCGCCTGGCGTACCTGGGAGAAGCTGTCCGTGCTCGACGCCGAGGTGCTGCGTCGGGTGGTGCCCAAGCGGTTCTTCTACAACGCCCTGATCACCGGCACGAAGCCCAGCTGACCTGTCGGCGCGGCACTGGAGTGAGCGTTATCACACCAAGTGTGACAGGACTCGCCAAGTACTGCCGACCTGACGACACAGCCCGGTTCTGACAGCGCCGGTCGGCTGGTGGTCGGTTACATTGACCCACCGGAGGATTTCTCGCGCGGTGACGCGTGCGACTCCTCCGTGTGCATGTGGGTGATATGGGTCTTCGGAAAGGGCCACTCTGATGAGCGCGACCTACGACGATCCGGGTGCGGTGACGGTCGTCGTCGTTGATGATCACCCGATCTGGCGCGAAGGTGTGGCGAGGGATCTCGCTGCCAACGGGTTCGTCGTGGTGGCGACCGTGGCGGACTCGTCGTTCACCGCTCGGATCGCCGCCGCGACGCAGCCCCGCGTCGTCGTGATCGACCTGGATCTGGACGAGCTGTCCGCCGTCGAGGCGGTGCGGACGATCGCCAACACCATGCCCGAGACCCGGGTCCTGGTGTTGTCCGAGCGTGCCGGGCACCGCGACGTGCTGGACGCGGTGAAGGCCGGTGCCGCCGGGTACCTTGTCAAGACGGCGACCGCCGAGGAGCTCGTCGACGCGGTCCGGCGCACGGCGGACGGCGACGCGGTGTTCACCGCCGGTCTCGCCGACCTGGTGCTCGGCGAGTACCAGCGCCTCGCGGCGGAGCCCACGCCGGAGAAGGCCGTGCCGAGGATCACCGCGCGCGAGACCGAGGTGCTGAAGCTGGTGGCGACGGGCCTGACCGCCCGGCAGATCGGCGGCAAGCTGTTCCTGTCGCCGCGCACCGTGGAGAACCACATCCAGAGCACCCTGCGCAAGCTGCACCTGCACAACCGCGTCGAGCTGGTCCGCTACGCAATCTCCCAGGGCCTGACCGAGTAACCACCACCGTGAGTGGGAAGTGGTTCTACCGCGAAGCGGCGCCGAAGGCGTAGCACCACTTGCCACTCACGACACGCTCTTCGTCGTGAGTGGCAAGTGGCGCTATAGGACCACTTCGCACTCACGGGTAGTAGACCCGGCCACAAGGAGAAGCGAGTGGTAGAGCCGCTCTGGCGGGGCCTGGTCGGCTACCGGCTCCTGGCTCTCGCCTACGCCGTAGCCATGGGCGTGGCGAATTACGACGCCTATCTCGCGCCGACGACGGCCGTGGTCGTCCTGGCGCTGATGGCCGGTTGGACGGCCTTCACCACCGTCGCCTACCTGCGTCCGGGGCGTCGCCTGCTCGCGGTGCTCGACCTCCTGGTCACACTCGCCGCGATCGCGGCCACCCTGCTGGTCGAGAGCCCGGAACGGATCGCGGCGGGTGCGCCGATCCTGCCCACCGTCTGGTCGGCGGGCTCGGCGATCGCGTGCGCACTGGCGTTCGGCCCGGTCAGCGGTCTGGCGGCCGCGCTGGTCATGCAGGGTGCGGTGCTTCTGGTCCGGGGGAGGGTCGGCAGCCCCGAGCTGACCGACCTGCTGCTGACCGTGTCGGCGACCCTGGCCCTCGGGTACGCCGCTGTCATGCTGCGCCGTTCGGCGGAACAGCTGAGCCGCGCGACCGCGCTGCGCGCGGCCGTGGCCGAACGGGAACGCCTGGCCCGGTCCATCCACGACGGTGTCCTGCAGGTCCTGGCCAGGGTGCGCAGGCGCGGGAGCGAGCTGGGCGGACCGGCCGCCGAGCTGGCCGAGCTGGCCGGCGAGCAGGAGGTCGCGTTGCGCACGCTGATGTCCACCGGCCCGCCGGACCAGCAACCGGCCGGTCAGGTCGATCTCGCCACGCTCATCGCCGGTCTCAGCACCCCGCACGTCACGACGTCGATGCCCGCCACCGCCGTGCTCGTGCCGGCCCACACCGCTCACGAGGTGGTGGCGGCGGTGAAGGCCGCGCTGCACAACGTCGAGGTACACGTGGGCGCGGGTGAACCGGCCTGGGTCTTCGTGGAGGATCTGGGCGAGCGGGTGGTGGTCAGCGTGCGCGATGACGGCCCCGGCATGGCCCCGGATCGGCTGGCGGCCGCCGAGGCGGAGGGACGGCTGGGTGTGCGGCAGAGCATCAAGGGTCGGATCGAGGCGGTCGGCGGCACGGCGCGCTGCGAGTCGGAGGTCGGGATGGGTTGCGAGTGGGTCTTCGAGGTTCCGGTCGATGCGCGATGACTGAGCCGGTCACCGTCATGATCGTCGACGACCATCCCATGTGGCGGGACGGCGTCGCCCGCGATCTGGCGGACCGGGGCCTCACCGTGGTCGCCACGGCACCGGACGGTCCCTCGGCCGTGCGCATCGCGATCGCCACCAGGCCGCGGGTCGTGTTGATGGACCTGAACCTCGGCGCCACCAGCGGCGTCGACGCGATCTCGGCCATCATCGGGAAGCTCCCGGACACCCGGATTCTGGTGCTGTCCGCGAGCGGGGAGCACCAGGACGTCCTGGACGCGGTCAAGGCAGGCGCGAACGGCTACCTGGTCAAGTCGGCGAGCGTGACCGAGCTGGTGGATGCGGTCCGCCGGACCGCCGAGGGCTCACCGGTGTTCACCCCCGGGCTCGCCGGTCTGGTGCTCGGCGAGCTCCGGCCGGGCGGTTCGGCGTCGGCGGACCCGCAGACCCGGTTGACCGAGCGGGAGACCGACGTACTGCGTCTCGTGGCGAAGGGCATGACGTCCAGGCGCATCGCCGAGCGGCTCGTGCTGTCCCCGCGCACCGTCGAGAGCCACGTGCAGAACACGCTGCGCAAGCTGCACCTGCACAACCGGGTCGAGCTGACCCGATTCGCGATCGAGCGCGGGCTCACCGAGGACGGCTGAGACTGTCGGTTCGCTCACCGGTCGGGCTAATTTCGAGCGATCTATCGAATCGATTCGATACGCTGGGGAGCCACCCGGATCCGAGAGGAAGAGACCAATGCGCGCGGACATGCGACCCGACGTCGTACAGCGCCTGCGGGAGCTGCACGAGCACTACGTGTTCCTGGTCAACAGCGCCGTCGAGGACGGTCGCCGCGAGGACGAGATCGAGGCCATCGCCGCGAGCTACCCGGACGAGGCGGCACAGCTCATGGCGGACGCGACCAGGTCCTAGGCTGTCGGACCATGACGAGCATGTGGGGTTCGCCGGTGCGGACCCGGTGGACGGCATGGCGAGTGAGCCGCAGCGACCCCCGGCAGGCCCGGTTCCTCACCGTCGCGTCGCTGCGCTGGGTCATCCGCAACCGCGCGTGGACGCCCTGGTACCTGGTCCGCTACTTCCGGCTGCTCCGGTTCCGGCTGGCCAACCCGCACGTCGTGCTGCGCGGCATGGTGTTCCTCGGCAAGAACGTGGAACTGCACGCCCGCCCCGGCTACGGACGCCTCGAGATCGGCCGCTGGGTCCACATCGGCGACGGCAACTCGCTGCGCTGCCACGAGGGATCGCTGCGGGTCGGCGACAAGGTCGTGATGGGCAAGGACAACACGATCAACTGCTACCTCGACGTCGAGCTCGGCGCCGCGACGCTGGTCGCCGATTGGGTCTACATCTGCGACTTCGACCACGTCATCGCCGACATCCACCTGCCGATCAAGGACCAGGGGATCGTGAAGACACCCGTCCGGATCGGCCCCGACTGCTGGATCGGCACGAAGGTCTCGGTGCTGCGCGGCACCCGCGTCGGCCGAGGCTGTGTACTCGGCGCGCACGCCGTGGTCCGCGGCGAGATCGCCGACTACTCGATCGCGGTCGGCTCACCGGCTCGGGTGGTCCGCAGCCGAAAGGACGACTACGAGGCCGACGCCGTCCGCCGCGCCGCCCTGGCCGACATAGCCCGCAAGACGGCGAACGCGGTCCAGGAGTCCCTCTCGGAATCCTAGGGCCTGTTTCGCGCGGAGTTTTTCTGTGACCACCCCCTCGGCTTCGCCGTCGGGGGTACTCCCAGAAAAACAAACCTCGTTCCTCGGTTGAGCGCGCGCTTGTTGTTCCCTTGGGAGCCGCCGTCCGGCTTGGGAGCCTGGGTGCGGACATTCACTGCGCCGGCCTTCGCCGGAACTCCTTCGGAGACTCGCGGAGCCGGCTCAGCTGTTGTGCGGTTTTTTAGGGGGCCTTGGTTGTTGTGCGGTTTGGGGGGTGGGTTTGGCTGTTGTGCGGCTTGGGGAGGCGGCTTAGCTGTTGAGCCGCTTGGGGGCGGGTTTAGCTGTTGTGCGGCTTGGGGGCGGGTTTAGCGTTTGCGCGGGTCTTGGGGATTGCGGCGGGGATGAAAGCGTTGCCCGTGGGGATCTTGGGGCGGGGGATCGCGCGGGGCTCGCGGCGCTGGGCGGACGCGTACACCTCGACCGTGGCACGGGTGATGTGGTCCCAGTCGAACTCCGAGCGCAGTCTCGCGCGGGCCGCCTCGGCGCGCACCACCGCTTCCCTCGGCTCGTCCAGCACCTCGCGCACGGCGCTCGCGATGCCCGCCACGTCGCCCGGCGTGAACGACAGGCCGGTCACCCGATCACGCACGACCTCACCGAGCCCGCCCGCCGTCGACGCCACCAGTGGCGCCCCGGCCGCGGCGGTCTCCAGCGCGACCATGCCGAACGGCTCGTACCGACTGGGCAGCACGACCGCGTTCACCGCGGCGAGGGTCGCGGCCAGCTCGTCGTCGGACAGGTGACCGAGCAGCCGCACCGCGCGGCGGACCCGATGCGTGCGCGCCTGCTCGACCAGGAAGTCCAGCTGGGTGCCCTTGCCCGCGACCAGCAGACGAGTGCCCGGATGGGCCTTCCGGATGCGAGGCAGCGCCGCGATCAGGTCGTGCACGCCCTTCTCGTACTCCAGCCTGCCGAAGTACAGCAGCAGCGGCGCACCGTCCGGCGCGTACCGGGTGCGCACCGCGTCCACATCGGCCTGCGCGACCCGCCACCGACGCGGCTCGATGCCGTTGTGCAGCACGGTGATCTCGTCCGGCTCCCGGTCGAACAGCCCGGCCGCCTCGCCGCGCATCGCCTCGGAACAGGTGATCAGTGCGTCCGCGCGCTGCGCGAGCCACCATTCCATCGAATGCACCTGCTGGCTCACGACGCCGGTCAGCCATCCGGCATGGCGGCCCGCTTCCGTGGCGTGCAGTGTCACCACGAGCGGCGCCTCGAGCTGGTCGGCGATGCCGATCGCGGCGTGTGTCACCAGCCAGTCGTGCGCGTGCACCACGTCGGGCCGCCACCCGTCCAGCCAGGCGGGCGCGGCGCGCAGCATGCCGTGGCACATGGCCAGCATCCAGGCGATCATGTCGCGCTCGAACTCCAGATGCGCGGGATCCTCGGCGACCCGCAGGATGCGAACCCCGTCGACCTCCTCGGCCAGCGTGGGGTGCGTGCTGGCGTCGGTCCCGCCGAACTGCCGAGACAGCACCCGTACGTCGTGACCGGCGGCGGCCAGCCGGCAGGCCAGCGCGTGGACGTGCCGGCCGAGCCCGCCCACCACCACCGGCGGGTACTCCCACGACACGATGAGGACACGCATACGGGCTAACTTACCGGCCGCTGTGCACGGAAGGTCGTGACGCCGGTCAACAGACGGGCGTCCAGCTGCCCGAACAGGGTGTCCTGCCGGTCGTACCGGTTCACCGCGGACAGCGCTTCGGCGCGGCGCCCGGCGTTGATCAGGTCGGACAGCTCGACGACCCGGCCGCTGTGCAGCGCCGCCCTGGCACGCGCGTAGTCGGCGGCCGAGTCCTTGCTCACCATGAACGCCCAGTCGCTGGACAGCGCGAGCGTCGCCTGCCGGGCCAGCCCGTCCAGCAGCGGGTCCCTGCCGAGGGGCGGCGGCACGTGGTCGACGGTCTTCAGCAGCCTGTTCTGGACGTCCGAGCCCTGCGTCACCAGATCCGCGACCAGCTCGCCGTCCCACACCCGCCAGTCCTTACCCGAACCCCAGGACGACGCGGGCAGCTCGACCGGGCCCGCCACCAGGCCCGCGTCGACGGCGCCGCGCAGCGTGCTCACCCGGACACCGGCCTCGGGCAGCCCGCGCAGCACCTCCTCCAGCCACAGCGGGCCCTCGAACCACCAGTGCCCGAACAGCTCCGTGTCGTACGCGGAGACGACCAGCGCGGGACGGCCGTGCTCGGCGCGCAGCTCGGTCAGCCGGTCCCGCACGACCCCGACGAACTCGGCCGCGTGCCGGCGCACCGTCTCCGCCGCCAGCGCGGTGTCGTACGGCTTCTTCTGCTCGGGCGGCACGTCGCGCCCGGTCACCCGGGACGGTTTCAGGCCGGTCAGGTGGTCGTAGGTGTGGAAGTCGCGGTAGTTGCGGTGGCCCGGGTAACCGGAGCGGGGCGACCAGACGCGATAGGTGACCGGCAGGTCCCGGCCGAAGCACACGACGTCGGACGAGCCGACCGTGCGGCCGAACGCGGTGTCACCGCGCAGCGCGGGTCCGTCGACAAGGAAGCGTGCCACCCCGGCCTCGGTGTAGCCCTGTTCCATACCGGGGGCGTAACCGCATTCCGGCGCCCAGATGCCGGCGGGCCGCGAGCCCAGCCTGCGTTCGGTGTCGGCGAGCCCGGCGCGCAGCGCGAACTCCCGCACGCGCGGCTCGAGCAGCGGCTGGAACGGGTGCGCCGCCGGTCCGCCGAGCAGCTCGATCACACCGTCGTCGACGAGCGGACGCAGCACCGGGGAGCCGCCGTGGCGCCAGTTCAGCTCGAAGTCGGTGAGCGCGGCGGTCGCGGCGCGGTGCTCCTGCGCGGCCAGCCCGGCGAGTGCGGCGTTGCCGCTGCCCGCTGCCTCGTGCGCCCGCAGCAGCCAGTTGCCCAGCCAGTCGTGCATGCCGCGCAGGCTGTACGGGTCGTCCAGCTGGGCGGCCAGCACCGGGGTCACCCCGAGGGTGAGGACGTCGCGCAGACCGTCCTCGCCGAGCCGGTGCAGCATGCGCAGCACCGGCAGGTACGAACCCGCCCACGCCTGATAGAGCCATTCCTCGCCGACCGGCCACGCGCCGTGCCGGGACAGCCAGGGCAGGTGACTGTGCAGCACCAGGCAGAAGGTGCCGACCGGCTCCCGGGCGCTCACCGCAGACCCGGCAGCTGCGCGACGGCGATCAGGTCCAGGCTGGCGTCGATCTCGTCGGGGTGGATGTCGAAGTCGGCGCAGCGGACCGACGCGACGTCCGCGCGTAGCTCCTCCGGCCAGTCCAGACCGGCGACCGCGACCGCGACCTGCGCGTCGATGATCGACCCGCCGTGACGTACGTCCAGCTCGCGCAACCCCGCTCCGTGGTGCAGCCCCAGCATCTCCCGCACCTCGAACCCGGCGTCCACGAGCAACTCGTCCAGCTCGGCGGCGGCCAGCTCACGCGTGTGGAACGGGTTGAGCGGGGTGTCCCTGCCGGGGGAGAAGGTGATCCGGTTGGGGGTGCTGATCAGCAGCAGCCCGCCAGGGCGCAGCACCCGAGCGCACTCCGCGAGGAAGCCCGGCTGGTCCCACAGATGCTCGATGACCTGCAGGTTCACCACGACGTCGACCGCGTCGTCCGGTAGCGGAAGGTGGACGAGGTTGCCCCGCGTGACGTGCACACTCGGGTAGCGGGCCGCGACGTGCGCCGCCGCCTGCTCGTCGTAGTCCAGTCCGATGACCAGACGCGCGTGCTCGGCCAGCATCGCCGCGCCATAACCCTCGCCACAGCCGGCCTCCAGCACGACCGCATCGGCGCAGTGCCTGGCCAGGTGCTCGTAGGCGACCTCGTGGCGGCGGAACCAGTAGTTCTCCAGCTCGATGCCGGGGACGGTGCGCTCGCCGGTGAGCGCCAGCGTGGCCTGACTGTCGGGTACGGCGCTCATGGACGCAGACGGTCCTTCCTGGTCGTCGACAAGGCTCAGGGCACAGTAGCGGCCGACGTCCGGGTAAGTGACTCGTGAGTAGCGTCACCCCTGCTCTGACCTGCGCAGGTGAGAAGGATCACCGGGTGGGGTTATATGAGCTGGCAGGGGTACTTGGTAACTATGACCTAAGGGTTACGCCGAAGTGGTGACGGTGTCCTGGGAGACGAGAAGCGTCTGCCGGGCCGGTCCCGCGTAGTGTCGGCACACCGCTGGGCACCGAGCCTCCCGTTTCGTGAGCATGGGAGGCTCGCCGGTCCACTCACTCAAGACAGGAGGTCGAAGGGGACCGATGAACATTGTCGTGCTGGTCAAGCAAGTGCCGGATACCTACTCCGAGCGCACACTGGCCGATTCCGACCACACGCTCGATCGGGAAGCCACCGAGGCTGTCATCGATGAGATCAACGAGCGTTCCGTGGAAGCCGCGCTGCTGCTGAAAGAAGCGCACGACGGCGAGGTCACCGTGGTCTGCATGGGTCCCGATCGGGCAACCGAAGCGATCCGCAAGGCGCTCTCCATGGGCGCCGACAAGGCAGTACACCTGTCCGACGAGGCGCTGCACGGCTCCGACGCGGTGCAGACCGCCAAAGCGCTGGCCAAGGTCATCGGCACCGTCGAGGGCTACGACCTCGTCATCGCCGGCAACGAGGCGAGCGACGGCCGGATCGGCGCTGTGCCGGCCATGATCGCCGACGTTCTCGGTCTGCCTTCGCTGACGCACGCCCAGGAGCTGGAGGTGAGCGGCAGCACCGTCACCGTCACCCGGGGCACCGACGACGGCATCACGAAGCTGACCGCCGAGCTGCCCGCGCTGGTCAGCGTCGGTGAGAAGCTGAACGAGCCGCGTTACCCGTCGTTCAAGGGCATCATGGCGGCGAAGAAGAAGCCGGTGCAGACGATCACGCTGGCCGATGCCGGGATCGATGCGAGCGAGGTGGGCCTCGCCAACGCGCTGAGCTCGGTCACCGAGTCGGCGCCGAAGCCGCCGAAGTCGGCAGGCGAGAAGGTCGAGGACGAGGGCGACGGCGGTTCGAAGATCGCCGAGTACCTCGTTGGTCAAAAGATCATCTGATCCGTATAGCCGAAGGAGGAGAACGAACATGAGTGAGGTTCTGGTCCTCGTCGACCATGCGGACGGCGAGATCAAGAAGGTCACCTACGAGCTGCTGACGGTGGCTCGTGGGCTGGGTGAGCCGTCGGCGGTCGTGACCGGCGCTCCCGGTACCGCCGGCAAGCTCGCCGACGGTCTGAAGGCACACGGCGCCGCCAAGATCTACGTGGCGGAGTCGGACGAGGTCGACAAGTACCTGGGTGGCGTGCAGGTCGCGGTGCTCGAGTCGCTGGTCTCCTCGGCCTCGCCGGCCGCGGTCCTCATCGCGGCGAGCGCGGACGGCAAGGAGATCGCCGGTCGTCTCGCGGTGCGCACCGGCTCGGCACTGCTGACCGACGTGGTGGGTGCCGGCAGCGACGGCACCGCCGAGCACTCGATCTTCGGTGGCGCGTTCGTGGTGACCGCCAAGGCGAACACCGAGCACCCGGTCATCACGGTCCGTCCGGGCGCGGTGGACGCGGAGCCGTCCGACGGTGCCGGCGCGGAGGAGTCCGTGGAGGTGCCCGCCCTCGAGGGTCGGCACGCCACGGTGACCAGCCGTGAGCCGATCGTCGGTGGCGACCGCCCCGAGCTGACCGAGGCCTCCATCGTGGTCTCCGGCGGCCGCGGTGTCGGTTCGGCGGACAACTTCGAGGTCATCGAGAAGCTCGCCGACTCGCTCGGTGCCGCTGTCGGTGCCTCGCGTGCCGCTGTCGACTCCGGTTACTACCCGAACCAGTTCCAGGTCGGGCAGACCGGTAAGACCGTGTCGCCGCAGCTCTACATCGCGCTGGGCATCTCCGGGGCCATCCAGCACCGCGCTGGCATGCAGACCTCGAAGACGATCATCGCGGTCAACAAGGACACCGAGGCGCCGATCTTCGAGATCGCCGACTACGGCGTGGTGGGCGACCTGTTCAAGGTCGCGCCGCAGCTCACCGAGGCTGTCACCAAGCGCAAGTCCTAGTACCACCCGCGACGGGGTGGCACCCGGCCTCAACGGCCGGGCGCCACCCCGTCACTGCGTCCGGGAAACCCGCCCGCGAGTCAGGCGCGTGGGCACCGCGAGTCGGGCGCCTGGGCACCGCGAGTCGGGAGTTTCAGCACACCGAGTCGGGCACCACGGCACACTCCGGTGCGGCCGGCGTCGCACTAGGTGTGCTCGGGCGCCCGACTCGGTGTGCTGAGGTGACCGACTCGCGGTGCCGTAAGACCCGACTCGCGGTGCTGAGAGGACCGACTCACGGGTGGGGTGGGTGGGAAAGCCAGGGGTTCACCCAGTTGCCACCGCAGCGCCGCCGCAGGTGAGCCCGGCCGTTCCATCTGGGGCTCATTCTCCCTGGTATGACGCAGGCGCAGCTGTTGGTGAGCACGCCACCGACTGAGCAGACCGGTTCACACTCCCGCTACTCACTGCTGTTGACCAGGAACGACGCCGACGTGGACGCCGCGCAGCGGCTCCGCTACGACGTCTTCGCCGGGGAGCTGGGCGCCACCCTGAGCGACCCGGTCAACGGCCGCGACGTCGACCGTTTCGACGAGTACTGCGACCACCTGGTCGTGCGAGCCGACAGCACCGGCGAGATCGTCGGGACCTACCGGATGTTGCCGCCGGAACGGGCGATCGAGGCGGGTGGCTACTACTCGGAGACCGAGTTCGACCTCAGCGCATTCGCCGATCTGCGCCCGTCACTGGTGGAGGCAGGCCGGTCCTGCGTGCACCCCGACCACCGCAGCGGCGCCGTGGTGAGCCTCGTGTGGGCCGGCATCGCCCGGTACCTGCTGCTCACCGGCCACACCCACCTGACGGGTTGCGCGAGCGTGCCGCTCGCCGACGGTGGTGCGCTGGCCAGAGGCGTGTGGGACGTGGCGAAGGCCAAGCACCTGTCCCCGCCGGAGCTGCGGGTCGACCCGCTGCACCCGTGGGACTCCGATGCCGCTCCGCGCCCCGAACGCACCGTGATCCCCCCGCTGCTGCGCGGCTACCTGCGCCTGGGCGCCTGGGTGTGCGGCCCGGGCGCGCACGATCCCGAGTTCGGCGTCGCGGATTTCCTCGTGCTGCTGTCGCTGGACCGGATCGACTCCCGCTATCTCCGTTTCTTCCTCGGCGCGGCGGCATGAGCACCCCCACCGCCGAGCAGCAGCTGGCGTCACCGCCGGCGAATCCGACACACCCGGTACTGCCGCCGGCGGTGCAACGCCCCGGGCACAGCTGGGAACCCGTCGCGCCGTGCACCGACGGCTGCCTGCCGCGCCCGGACGAGCTGCCCAGAGTCCCCGCGGCGCTGGTCGTCAGCCGTCTGGTCGGTCTGGTCTCACTGATCCTGCTCGCCACACTGGTGGCGACGGTGCTTCCGCTCCTCGGTGCCCGCCGGCGGGCCAGGGTCCTGCGGGCGATCTTCCGCACCGTCCTGCGGGTCATCGGTGTCCGGCTGTCCCTGCGCGGTGACGACCGCTTCGACGCGGGCCCGGGATCCGGTGGCGTGCTGATGGTCGGCAACCACCTGTCCTGGCTGGACATCATGGCGCTGGGAGCGATCCAGCCGATGCGCATGGTGGCTCGTCACGACACCCGCGACTGGCCGGTGCTCGGCCTGCTGGCCGTCCGGATCGGCACCCTGTTCGTCAACCGGAGCGAGCTGCGCACCCTGCCGACCCTGGTGGGCAATGTGGCCGAGGCGCTGCGCGGCGGCTCGGTCGTCGGGCTGTTCCCGGAGGGCACGACGTGGTGCGGCGCGGCCGTCGGCGAGTTCCACCGGGCCGGTTTCCAGGCCGCGCTGGACGCCGGTGTCCCGGTCCGCCCGGTGGCGCAGCGGATGTGCCTGCCGGACGGAACGGTGACCACCGCGGGCTGTTTCGTGGGCGACGAGACGTTGCTCGACTCGCTGCTGCGCGTCGTGCGACTGCCCGGACTGACGATCGAGATCGATGTGCTGCCGCTCCTGGTTCCCGCCGACGGAGTCGACCGGCGTGAGCTGGCTCGTCGGGCCCAGCTGGTCATCGCCGAGGCGACCGGAGTCGCGGCTCCCGAGGCCAGGCGTGTCCTGCGCACGGCGTCGGCCGGGTCCGAGCTGGTCGTCGCCGCGGCCTGATTCTCAGGGTCCGCCGATGGCGGTCGGCCGGGCATGCGACGTGACCCGAGGGCCAGAAGGCGTCTAACCTGGGACCCGATATGACGTACCTGGATCACGCCGCAACCACACCTATGCTGCCGTCGGCGGTCGCCGCGATGAGCGCGGCGCTGTCGCGCACGGGCAACGCGTCGTCGCTGCACTCCGCCGGCCGGATGGCACGCCGTGAGGTCGAGGAGTCCCGGGAGACGCTCGCCGCGTCGCTCGGGGCGCGGCCGTCCGAGGTGGTGTTCACCACCGGGGGCACCGAGGGCGACAACCTCGCCGTCAAGGGCATCTACTGGGCACGCCGCGCCGCCGACCCGCGCCGCACCCGGCTGCTGATCTCGACGACCGAGCACCACGCCGTGCTGGAGGCCGCCGAGTGGCTGGTCAAGCACGAGGGCGCCGAGCTGGACCTGCTCGAGGTCGATGCGGCGGGGCGGGTGCGGCCGGAGACGCTGCGCGCCGCACTGTCCGAGGCGCCGGACCGTACCGCGCTGGTCAGCGTCATGTGGGCGAACAACGAGGTCGGCACGGTCAACGCGATCCCCGAGCTGGCCGCGATGGCGCACGAGTTCGACGTCCCGCTGCACACCGACGCCGTCCAGGCCGTCGGGGTGCTGCCGGTCGACTTCGCCGCCAGCAACGCCGACGCGCTCACCCTGACCGGGCACAAGCTCGGCGGCCCCTACGGTCAGGGCGCACTGCTGCTGCGCCGGGACGTCGCGTGCACGCCGCTGATGCACGGCGGGGGACAGGAACGTGACGTCCGGTCCGGGACGCTCAACGTGCCCGCCATCGTCGGGCTGGCCGTCGCGGTGCGTGAGGCGGTCGCCGACGCACCCCGGCGTGCGCCGGAGCTGGCCGAACTGCGGGACGACCTGGTCCGCCGGGTGATCGAGATCGTGCCCGACGCGGTGCTCAACGGTGATGCCGGTCGTGACGTGATCGGCGGAGCGCCGTCCCGGCTGCCCAGCAACGCGCACCTGTCGTTCCCCGGCTGCGAGGGCGACAGCCTGATCATGCTGATGGACGCGCAGGGCATCGAGTGCTCCACCGGTTCGGCCTGTACCGCAGGCGTCGCCCGGCCCAGCCACGTGCTGTTGGCGATGGGCGCCGACGAGGCCACGGCGCGCGGCTCGTTGCGGTTCTCACTGGGCCACGACTCGACGAGTGCGGACATCGACGCGGTCGTCGAGGCGATCGGGCCGGTCGTGGAACGCGCGCGACGGGCCGGTCACGCGGGTAGCAGGCAGGCGGTCAGCGCCGGCCGGACAGCCGGGCGGTGACCGGCGTGCGAGTGCTGGCCGCGATGAGCGGCGGCGTCGACTCGGCGGTGGCCGCCGCGCGCGCCGTCGACGCGGGACACGACGTCGTCGGGGTCCACCTGGCGTTGTCCGAGACTCCCGACGCGTTGCGCTCCGGGTCGCGGGGCTGCTGCTCGAAGGAGGATGCGGCCGACGCCCGCCGCGCGGCGGACGTGCTGGGCATCCCGTTCTACGTGTGGGACTTCGCGGGGCGCTTCGCCGAGGAGGTCGTCGACCAGTTCGTCGAGGACTACGCCGCCGGCCGCACCCCGAACCCCTGCCTGCGGTGCAACGAGAAGATCAAGTTCGCCGCGCTGCTGGACAAGGCGCTGGCCCTCGGTTTCGACGCGGTCTGCACGGGTCACTACGCACGCCTGGACGGCCCGCCGGGCGACCGGGTGCTGCGCCGTGCCGTCGACGCGGGCAAGGACCAGTCCTACGTGCTGTCCGTCCTCACCGAGCTGCAGCTGGCGCACGCGATGTTCCCGGTGGGGGACACGCAGAAGGCCGACATCAGGGCGGAGGCGGCCCGGCGCGGTCTGTCCGTCGCGGCGAAGCCGGACAGCCACGACATCTGCTTCATCCCGAGCGGTGACACGGCCGGTTGGTTGACCGAACGTCTGGGCAGCAAGCCGGGCCCGGTGGTCGACGCACTGAGCGGCGAGGTGCTCGGTGAGCACTCCGGAGTGCACGGGTTCACCGTCGGCCAGCGACGCGGCCTGGGTGTGGACCGACCGGCGGCCGACGGCCGCCCCCGGTACGTGCTGGGTATCGAGCCGGTGAGCGGCACGGTCAAGGTCGGCCCCTCGGAGGAGCTCGACGTCCACGAGCTGACCGCGGAACGTCCCGTGTGGGCCTCCGGCACGGCCCCCGACGGCCCGATCGAGTGCGTGGCCCAGGTACGCGCGCACGGCGGCCTCGCCGACGCGGTGGCCGAGCTGGACGGCACCGTCCTGCGGGTGCACCTGCGCGAACCCCTGCGCGGTGTGGCCCCCGGCCAGGCCGTGGCCCTGTACCGCCCCGACCCCACCGGCGACGTGGTGATCGGCTCGGGCACGCTCGTCTGACAGCTCGCACAGACCCACCACACGCTGCGCGGCCGGCTGGCTTTGCACATCTACGTGCTGCGTCGCACATGTCCGGACATGTGCGACGCAGCACGAACACGTGCAAAGTGCCCACGATGAGTCTCTGTGCGAGCTGCCCGGTTGCTCGCGGCGGGTTACTGGTAGACACCGGGCTGTGAGTACTTCTTATTGGGCGCCCGGCACCGCCACCGGCATCGGATCGATGCCGGGGACCGACCCGTTGGAAGCCGCGCGCACCGTCGCCGGTGAGCTACCGGGGCTGCCGCACCTTCCGGAGCTGCCGGGACGGGGTGTCGGCGCGGACATGATCGGCCGCGCTGCCGCGCTGCTGGTGGACCTGGCGACCGAGCTCGTACCGTCGGGCTACCGAGTGACCGCTCGTGCGGGACGGGAACACCGGCGCGGCGTCGACCTGCTGCGCACCGATCTCGACGCGTTGGAGGAAGCGCTCGACACGACCCGCCCCGAGTGGGTCAAGCTGCAGGTCGCCGGGCCGTGGACGCTCTGCGCCGGCGTCGAGCTGCGCAACGGGCACCGGGTGCTGTCCGACCGGGGTGCTCGCCGGGAGTTCGCGGACAGCCTCGCCGAGGGGCTGGTCGCACACGTCGACGAGGTGGCCAGGAGAACCGGCGCGCGGGTCACCGTCCAGCTCGACGAACCGAGCCTGCCGTCGGTTCTCGCGGGCGCACTGCCCACCCCGTCCGGGTTCGGCACCGTCGCCGCCGTCGAGGAGCAGGAGGCGGAACAGGTACTGCGCGGGGTGATCGAGCGGCTCCCGGAGCCGGTGATCGTGCACTGCTGCGCGCCGAAGGCCCCGATCGCGCTGCTGCGCAACGCCGGTGCTCGGGCGCTCGCGCTCGACCTGCGGATGATCGGAACGCACACCGCCGCGCTGGACGCGATCGGTGAGACCTGGGATGCGGGGATCCCGGTGCTGCTCGGTCTCGTGCCCAGCCGCCGCAACACCGACGAGCCCGAGCGGACGCTGCGTGAGCTGGGCCGTCCGGCCGTGGAGCTGGCCGACCGGGTGGGATTCGCGCGTGAACGCCTCGCCGAGCTCGTGCTGCCGACCCCGAGCTGCGGGCTGGCCGGCGCGACCCCGGAGTGGGCGCGCCGGGCCATGGCACTGAGCCGCGATCTCGGCAAGGCGTTCGTGGAACCACCGGCCAGCTGGTCCGCGCAGGACTGACGCGTCAGTCGATCTCGGGGATGATCTCCTCGGCGAGGACCTCCATGTGGGCGGCCTCGTCGAACAGGGGAGTGAACAGCAGCATCTCGGCGCCCGCGTCCACGACCTCACGCAGGCCCTGGATGCAGTTCTCCGGTGTGCCGCACACCGCGACGTCGATCAGCTTGTTCGGCTGCGACCGGCCGTAGAGGGTGTCCAGGGCGGCGGTCATCCGCGCCCGCGCGCGGTCGGCGTCCTCGTCGACGGCGATGTAGACGCGTTTGGCGATCGGGAAGCCGGCGGCGTCGCGGCCCTCCTCGGTGAGCGCTTCACGCACCAGCCGAACCTGGTCGGCGAAGTTCGCCGTGGTGGTCGACCCGGCGCCGAAGAAGCCGTCACCGAGCCGGACCGCCCTGCGCAGCGCGGCCGGGGCGGAGCCTCCGAACCACACCGGCGGGTGCGGCTTCTGTACCGGCTTGGGCTCCATCGTGGCGCGGTCGAGTTTCCAGAACCGACCGTCGATGGTCACCTCCGGCTCGGTCCACAGCGCTTTCATGACGGCGAGGCCTTCGGTGAACCGGGTGACCATCGCGTCCGGGTCGAGCCCGAACGCGGCGAACGGACGTCCGCGCCCACCGGTCCCGATGCCGACCTCGACGCGCCCCTTGCTGAGGTGGTCGAGCGACCCGAGGTTCTTCGCCAGGTGCAGCGGGTTGTGCAGCGGCGTGACGAACACCGAGCAGCCGAGCCGGATCCGCTCGGTGCACGCGGCCGCGAACGTCATGGTGGTGAGCGGGCTCAGCTGGGGCGCCGTGCCGAGCACCTGTTCCTGGGTCCACGCGCTGTCGAAGCCGAGCTGCTCGGCACGGATGACGAAGTGCCGCAGCAGCGCCGGGTCGAAGTCCGGGCCGACGGTCTGTGGGATCGAGATCGCGTACTGCATTCCCCGATCCAATACCCGCGACGGTTCCGGCGCCAACCCGCGTGGAGATGCGGACCTCCCCGGGACGTCAGTAGGGTGCTCAGACGTGAGCGCCCACGCGGATCCTCTGTTGCTCGGTCCCGGCCCGTCGACCCCGTACCCCGAGGCGATGGAGGCACTGGCCCGACCGGTTCTCGGCCACCTCGACCCCGACTACCTGGCCCTGATGGCCGAGGTCAGCGACCGGTTGCGTGCCGTGTTCGGCACCGCGAACGAGCTGACGCTCGCGGTCAGCGGCACCGGTTCCGCCGGCATGGAGGCGTGTCTGGCGAGCCTGCTGCAGCCGGGGGAGAAGGCGATCGTCGGCGTCAACGGCTACTTCGGCGAGCGGCTGTGCGAGGTGGCGACCAGGGGCGGTGCCGAGGTCGTGCGCGTCGAGGCCCCGTGGGGACGCGCGCTGGACCCCGCCGACCTGCTCGACGCCCAGCGTGAGCACAGCGACGCCCGGCTGCTCGCGGTGGTCGCGGCCGAGACCTCCGTCGGGGTGCGCAACGACGTGGCCCCGCTGTCCGCTCTCGCCGACACCGACACGTTGCTGCTGGTGGACGCGGTCACGGCGCTGGGCGGCACCGAGCTGCGGGTCGACGACTGGAAGGTCGACGCCTGCTACTCCGCCAGCCAGAAATGCCTGGGAGCGCCGCCCGGGCTGGCGCCGGTCACCCTCTCGCCGAGGGCGGTCGAGGTGATGCGCGCCCGGACGACCCCGGTGCGCTCGTTCTACCTGGACCTGGGCCTGCTGCACGAGTACTACCTGGCGCCCTCGCACCGCTACCACCACACCGCCTCCTCGACGCTGGCCTACTCGCTGCACGCCGGGCTCGGCCGTCTGCTCGACGAGGGTCTGGAAGCCACCTGGGACCGGCACCTGGCGATCGGAACGAAACTCCAGGACGCGCTGGGCAAGCGAGGCTTCGGCCTGGTCGCCGACGCGGCGAACCGCCTCCCGCAGCTCACCGCCACCCTGCTGCCGGACGGCCTGGAGGAAGCACCCCTGCGGGTGGAGCTGCTCAAGCGCTACGGCATCGAGGTGGGCGGCGGCCTGGGCCAGTTCGCCGGCAAGGCCTGGCGCATCGGCCTGATGGGCCACAACGCCCGAGACCGCTCGGTGGCAACCCTCCTGGCAGCGATGGACGACCTGATCACCTAGCCCACCGGCGACCTCGCAGACCCTCTCGTCGTGTCGCAGACGCTGCAGCATCTGCGACACGACACGACCCTCTGCGAGGTGTGACTGCTGTGGCCAGCGGGGACGAGCCGATTTGTCCGAGACCTGAACCAGGATCCGCTGGCACCATGGAAGCTATGCGGACTCTGCTGAACGTCATCTGGCTGGTGCTGTGCGGCTTCTGGATGGCGGTCGGGTACGTCGTGGCCGGGGTGATCTGCTGCGTTCTGATCATCACCATCCCGTTCGGCCTCGCGGCGTTCCGCAACGCCAACTTCGCGCTCTGGCCGTTCGGTCGAACCCTGGTGGACCGCCCGGGAGCCGGCGCGGGTTCGGTCATCGGCAACGTGATCTGGCTGATCGTCGCCGGCTGGTGGCTGGCACTGGGCCACCTGATGACCGCGATCTGCCTGGCGATCACCATCATCGGCATCCCGCTCGCCTGGGCGAACCTCAAGCTGATCCCGGTCGCGCTCCTCCCGCTGGGCAAGGAGATCGTCCCGATGGGCCACCCGGTCGGCACCGCACGGACCTACGCGGTCGCCTGACCCCACGACCGGCGGAAAGAGCCCGTTGGCTCCCCGAGTCTCCGAGTGGAGTTCCGGCGAAGGCACCCCAACCAGCAACGGCTGAGCCGGCTCCGCGGATCTCCCGATGGGAGCCCCCACGGAGGCACCCAACCGAGCAACGGCTGAGCCGGCTCCGCGAGTCTCCGAAGGAGTTCCGGCGAAGGCAGGCGTAGTGAATGTCCGCAACCAGGCTCCCGAGCAGGACGGCGGCTCCCAGGGTGACGACAAGCGCGCGCTCAACCGAGGAACGAGGTTTGTTTTTCTTGGAGTACCCCAGCGAGCGTTTACGCGAGCCGGGGTGGTCACAGAAAAACTCCGCGCGGAACAGGCCCGAAAGGACGGCGGAACAGGCCCGAGAGAAACCGTCGGTGGTGAGCATTAACCTTGTCCCGTGAGCGCCGCCGATCCCGCAACAGCCACCTCCGGAACCGAGACCGCCGAGGTCACACCGGTCCCCGGTGAGCAACGTGAGCGCCATGGCCGGCTGGCCACCGAGATCGCCGACCATCAGTTCCGCTACTACGTGCTCGACTCGCCGGTCGTGTCGGACGGCCAGTTCGACGAGCTGTGGCGTGAGCTGGTCGCGCTCGAGGAGCAGTACCCGGAGCTGGTCACTCCCGAGTCGCCGACGCAGAGGGTGGTGGCGCGGTTCTCCACCGAGTTCACCGCGCACGACCATCTGGAGCGGATGCTCAGCCTGGACAACGCGTTCTCGTCCGACGAGCTGCGCAGTTGGGTGGAGCGGGTCGAGAAGGAGGTCGGGCACGAGCTGCACTACCTGTGCGAGCTCAAGATCGACGGCCTCGCGGTCAACCTGCTCTACGAGAACGGCCAGCTCACCCGGGCGCTCACCCGGGGTGATGGGCGCACCGGCGAGGACATCACGCTCAACCTGCGGACGCTGCGCGAGGTGCCGGACAAGCTGACCGGCACCGAGGAGTTCCCGCTGCCCGCGCTCGTGGAGGTACGCGGCGAGGTGTACTTCCGGCTGGAGGACTTCGCCGCGCTCAACGCGACCCTGGTCGAGGCGGGCAAGCCGCCGTTCGCCAACCCGCGCAACACCGCGGCGGGCTCGTTGCGGCAGAAGGACCCGAGGGTCACCGCGAGCCGCAACCTGCGGCTGATCTGCCACGGTTTCGGCAAGCGGGAGGGTTTCGCGCCGGCGCGCCAGTCAGAGGCCTACGACGCGTTGCGCGCCTGGGGTCTTCCGGTGTCCGAGCACACGGTCGTGCGCCGGGGCGCCGAGGAGATCGTCGAGCACGTCGCGTACTGGGGCGAGCACCGCCACGACATCGCACACGAGATCGACGGCATCGTGATCAAGGTCGACGAGGTGACGCTGCAGCGTCGGCTCGGCGCGACCTCCCGCGCCCCGAGGTGGGCGATCGCCTACAAGTACCCGCCGGAAGAAGCGACGACCAAGTTGCTCGACATCCAGGTGAACGTGGGGCGCACCGGCCGGGTCACGCCGTTCGCGGTGATGGAACCGGTTGTGGTGGCGGGCTCCACGGTGGCGATGGCGACGCTGCACAACGCGCAGGAGGTCCGGCGCAAGGGTGTGCTGATCGGTGACCGGGTGGTCATCCGCAAGGCGGGCGACGTGATCCCCGAGGTGCTCGGCCCGGTTGCCGACGTGCGCACCGGTGACGAGCGCGAGTTCGTGATGCCGACGCACTGCCCTGAGTGCGGCACGGAGCTGGCCCACCAGAAGGAGGGCGACATCGACCTGCGTTGCCCGAACTCGCGGTCCTGTCCGGCCCAGCTCCGTGAGCGGCTGTTCCACCTGGCGAGTCGCAAGGCGTTCGACATCGAGGTGCTCGGTTACGAGGCGGCGACGGCGCTGCTCACCTCGGGCGTGCTGACCGACGAGGGTGATGTCTTCGCGCTGACCGAGGACGACCTGGCACGCGTCGAGCTGTTCCGCACGAAGGCCGGTGAGCTGTCCGCGAACGCGCGCAAGCTCCTGGCCAACCTGGACTCCGCCAAGGACCAACAGCTGTGGCGGGTGCTGGTCGCGTTGTCGATCCGGCACGTCGGCCCGACCGCCGCGCAGGCGCTGGCCAGGGAGTTCGGTTCGCTCGACGCGATCGAGGTGGCCGTCGCCGACACCGGCGGGAGCCAGGAGCTCGACGAGCAGACCGGTGAGGACGACGCGCCGAAGGAGAAGACCAAGCGGGTCGACCCGTTGGCGGCGGTCGACGGGGTAGGTCCGACCATCGCCTCGGCGGTGCGTGAGTGGTTCTCGGTCGACTGGCACCGTGACGTGGTGGCCAAGTGGCGGGCGGCGGGCGTCCGGCTGGCGGAGGAGCGGGACGAGTCCGTTCCGCGCAGTCTGGAGGGGCTGTCCATCGTGGTCACCGGGAGTCTGGAACGCTACTCCCGCGACGAGGCCAAGGAAGCGATCACCGCGCGTGGTGGTCGGGCCGCCGGATCGGTGTCCAAGAAGACGGCCTTCGTGGTCGCCGGCGAGGCTCCGGGGAGCAAGCACGACAAGGCGGTGGAACTGGGTGTGCCCGTGTTGGACGAGGATGGGTTCACCGTATTGTTGGATCAAGGTCCGGAAGCCGCGTTGGAAGCGTCACGTTCGGATTAGCGAATAGCGCTGATCGAGACGCCCATCCAGGCGGTTCGTGGCTTAATCTTAAGTACGTCGGGGAGGTAGTTCTGTGCTGCAAGGTTGTCTGAACGGTGCGCGGCCGGCGGATGCGCACCCCGCCTTGCCTGTCACGCCCTACTACCTGGCTCGTGATGCGCGGGCGGTGTCCCGCTACGGCGTCACGTCGGTGCACGTTCATCCCCGCAGCCCGGACGGGCTGGAGACGCTCGACCCGCTGCACGTCGGCGACGCGGTCGCCGCGATCCACGCCGAGGTCCCCGGCATGGAGGTCGGTGTGCCCGCCGCGCGCTGGGTTCAGCCCGACCCGAAGGACCGGATCGACGCGGTCATGGCCTGGGGCAGGTTGGGCACCGGTAAGCCGGACGTCGTCGCGGTCAACGTGCACGATCTCGGCTGGCGCGAGGTGTGCGCCGCCGCCTACTCGCTCGGTATCGGTCTCGAGCTGGGCATCTGGACGACTGCCGACGCGGTCACCCTCAAGCAGCTGGGCATCCCGCCGGGCACGGTGCGGATCGTCGCCGAGCCGACGGTGAGCGAACCGGAGACCGCGGTGGCCGAGGCCGCTCGGATCATGCGCGCGCTCGGCACCCCGAAGTCCGGTGTCTCGGTGCTGCTGCACGGCGAGGAAGACGGCGCGTGGCCGGTGTTCAACTACGCGCTGAGCGTCAAGAACATCGACACCCGGATGGGTTTCGAAGATGTGCTGGTGCGCCCGGACAAGTGGCTCGCCACCGGCAACGAGGACCTGATCAAGACTGCTCACGCCCTGATGACCTGAGGCCGAGCGGACCCGTCGGGGTCTGCTCAGAGGCCGAGGATGGTGGACACGATCCCGCCGAGGTGAGCCAGCCGCGCCAGCTCGGAGGGTCGGAAGCCCGGGCCGCCCGGCCGTCCGACCACCAGCGCCTTGTCCTTGGAGGCGAACGGCGCGGCCGCCAGCTCGGTGTCCAGCTCGAACCACGGTTCCGGTGCCCAGTGCACCGACGGGTCGAGCACGATCGGCTTGGTCAGGGGAAGCCAGGGGAGGCTGCCGGCCCGCGTCTCCGGTGACGCCTGGCTCTCGGCGAGCCGGTAGGCGCGCCGGTCCTCCTGGATGACGACCAGTGCCCAGCCCGCGCGGAAGATGCGTGGGATTCCGTCGGCGAAGGTCTGCAACCCGTCGGCCGGGTTCGCGCTGATCTCCTCGATCAGCTCCAGCTCGCGGTGCGTGTCGAGCTTTCCGGTGTGCGGCCGGACCGACTCCACGTGGACACCCGGGATCGACTCCACGGCGGTGATCAGCACGTCCGGTGGGCGGCCGTTCGGCAGGTCCACCGTGAGATCGTCGATCGCGACGTCCTCGGCCCGTTCCACGACGTCGAGACCGAGTATGTCCACCCCGGCGTGGCCCAGCGCGGTGGCGATCGCGCCGAGCATGCCAGGCTGGTCCGGGACCTGGACCCGGATCAGGAAAGACACGCTCCAACCGCCTCCTCATTACCGCGTGCACGTGCAGGTGGGTATGTCGAACGAAGAGCAAACCCGACGAATTGTGTCAGTCCGGTGTCCTGGTTGGCTCGGCAGAGGGGCCCTATTTGCTGCACCAGCGGGTGATAGCGAGGCTACGTGGGGTGAGAGCGACTGGCCCGGGAGCCGGTAAAAATGCCCTGACCAGGAGCACTAGACTGGTTGTCTACCTCTCCCGGGGCTCGTGCGCCGATCACCATGATCACCACTATTTCGTCCCCGAGGGCTTTGTTGAACACCAGGAGGGACATGCCTGCCATCTCCCGTGACGAGGTCGCGCACCTCGCCCGGCTGGCCCGGCTCGCCGTCACGCAGGACGAGCTCGACACGTTTGCCCAGCAGCTCGACGTCATTCTGACGTCGGTGGCGCGGGTTGGCCAGATCGCGGCCGACGACATCCAGCCGACCTCGCACGCCGTGCCGCTGACCAATGTGTTCCGCGCCGACGAGGTGCGTCCCGGGTTGACACAGGAGCAGGCACTGGCCGGCGCGCCGGCCAGCGAACAGGGCCGGTTCCAGGTTCCCAGGATTCTGGGGGAGGAAGCATGAGCGCCGAACTGACCAGGCTGACCGCGGCGGAACTGGCCGCGAAGATTCACGCCCGCGAGGTGTCCTCGGTCGAGGTCACCCAGGCGCACCTGGACCGCATCGCGGCGGTCGAACCGGCGGTGCACGCGTTCCTGCACGTCGGTGCCGAGTCGGCGCTGGGTGCGGCCGCGCGCGTCGACGCGGCGCTGGCCGGGGGCGAAGCTCCGGTCTCGCCGCTCGCCGGTGTGCCGCTGGCGCTCAAGGACGTGTTCACCACGATCGACATGCCGACGACGTGCGGCTCGCGGATCCTGGAGAACTGGCAGCCGCCGTACGACGCGACGCTCACCGCCAGGTTGCGGGCCGCCGGGATCCCGATCCTGGGCAAGACCAACATGGACGAGTTCGCGATGGGCAGCTCGACCGAGCACTCCGCGTTCGGTCCGACGCACAACCCGTGGAACACCTCACGGATCCCCGGCGGTTCCGGCGGTGGCTCGGCGGCGTCGCTGGCCGCGTTCGAGGCGCCGCTGGCGATCGGGACCGACACCGGCGGCTCGATCCGTCAGCCGGCCGCGCTCACCGGGACGGTCGGCGTGAAGCCGACCTACGGTGGGGTGTCCCGGTACGGCCTGGTGGCCGCGGCGTCCTCGCTGGACCAGGCCGGGCCCTGCGCCCGCACGGTGCTGGATGCCGCGCTGCTGCACGAGGTGATCGCCGGGCACGACCCGAGGGACGCCACGTCGATCGACGCACCGGTGCCCGCTGTCGTCGAGGCCGCCCGTCAGGGTGCCGAGGGTGACCTGCGCGGCCTGAAGGTCGGCATCGTCCGTGAACTCGGCGGCGAGGGCTACCAGCCCGAGGTCGAGGCCGCGTTCCAGGCCTCGCTGCGCAGGCTCGAGTCGCTGGGGGCCGAGCTCGTCGAGGTGAGCTGTCCGCACTTCGAGTACGCGATGTCCGCGTACTACCTGATCATGCCGAGCGAGGTGTCGTCGAACCTCGCTCGGTTCGACGCGATGCGCTACGGCCTGCGGGTCTCGCCGGAGGCGTACTCCTCGGCGGAGGAGGTCATGGCCGCGACGCGTGAGGTGGGCTTCGGGCCCGAGGTCAAGCGCCGCATCATGCTCGGCACCTATGCGCTGAGCTCCGGCTACTACGAGGCGTACTACGGGCAGGCGCAGAAGGTCCGCACGCTGATCTCGAACGACTTCGCCGGTGCGTTCGGCAAGGCCGACGTCCTGGTCTCGCCGACGACGCCGACGACCGCGTTCGGGCTCGGCGACAAGGTCGACGACCCGCTGGCGATGTACCTGTGTGACCTGTGCACGATCCCGTCCAACATGGCGGGCAACGCCGCGATGTCCGTCCCGGCCGGTATCTCCGAGTCGGACGGGCTGCCGGTGGGTCTGCAGATCATGGCGCCCGCGTTGGGGGAGGCGGTGATGTATCGGGTGGCCGCCGCGCTGGAGGCCGCCCGCGACGCCGCCGACGGTGGTCCGCTGATCCAGCGGGTGAACGGCCTGGAGGCATCGGTATGACGACTCTCGAACTTGTCGACTACGACGACGTCGTCGAGCGTTTCGACCCCACGATGGGGCTCGAGGTCCACGTCGAGCTGAACACGAACACCAAGATGTTCTGCGGCTGCCCGACGGCCTTCGGGGCCGAGCCCAACACGCAGGTCTGCCCGACGTGCCTGGGCATGCCGGGTTCGCTGCCGGTGGTCAACGGAATCGGGGTTCGCTCGGCGATCCTCATCGGTCTAGCGCTGAACTGCGAGATCGTGCCGCGCTGCCGGTTCGCCCGGAAGAACTACTTCTACCCGGACATGCCGAAGAACTTCCAGACCTCGCAGTACGACGAGCCGATCGCGGTCAACGGCTGGCTGGACGTCGTGCTGGACGACGGTTCGACGGTGCGGGTGGAGATCGAGCGCGCGCACATGGAGGAGGACACCGGCAAGTCGCTGCACGTGGGCGGTGCGACCGGACGTATCCACGGCGCGGACTACTCGCTGCTGGACTACAACCGCGCAGGTGTGCCGCTGATCGAGATCGTCACGAAGATGATCCCGGGCACGCGGGAGCGGGCGCCCGAGGTGGCGCGGGCGTACGTCGCGACGCTGCGGGACCTGCTCAAGGCGCTCGATGTGTCCGACGTGCGGATGGACCAGGGCTCGATGCGCTGTGACGTCAACCTGTCGCTGGCGCCGCGCGACTCGGGCGAGCTGGGTACCCGCAGCGAGACGAAGAACGTCAACTCGTTGCGGTCGGTCGAGCGCGCTGTCCGGTTCGAGATGTGCCGCCAGGCCGGTGTGCTCGACGCGGGCGAGTCGGTCGTGCAGGAGACCCGGCACTTCGACGAGTCCAGCGGCTCCACCTCGGCCGGTCGGCGCAAGGAGACGGCGGAGGACTACCGCTACTTCCCCGAGCCGGACCTGGTGCCGATCGAGGCGTCCCGGGAGTGGGTCGAGGAGATCCGCCAGACCTTGCCGGAGATGCCGTGGGAACGGCGCAAGCGGGTGCAGACCGAGTGGTCGCTGACCGACGAGGAACTGCGCGACCTGGTCAACGCCGGTGCGCTCGACCTCGTCGCGGCCACGGTCGAGGCCGGTGCACCGTCCGGTGAGGCTCGCTCGTGGTGGGTGTCCTACCTGTCGCAGCAGGCCAACACCCAGGGTGTTGCGCTCGACGAGCTGGCCATCACGCCCGCTCAGCTGGCCAGGGTGATCGAGCTGATCGCCTCCGGTGAGCTGAACAACAAGCTCGCCAGGCAGGCCGTCGACGGTGTGCTCGCCGGTGAGGGTTCGCCGGACGAGGTCGTCGCCGCGCGTGGCCTGAAGGTCGTGTCGGACGACTCGGCGCTGATCGCCGCGGTCGACGCCGCACTCGCCGAGCAGCCGGACGTCGCGGAGAAGATCCGAGGCGGCAAGGTCGCCGCGGCCGGGGCGATCGTCGGCGCGGTCATGAAGTCGACCCGGGGCCAGGCCGACGCGAAGCGGGTCCGCGAGCTCATCGTCGAACGCTGCTCCTGACCCTCGTGAGTGGTACGGGCGCCTATAGGCGCCCGTACCACTCACGAGCCGCGCGGCGCGTTCGACGGCCGCGTAGCCGGTCGGGGTTTTGTGTGGTTAGTCGGGGCCTGAGCCGCTGCCGCCCGACGGCGGCTGGATGCGGATCACCCGGTCGTCGCTCGAGACGATCGGGCCGCCCGCGCCCTTGTTGTTGGTGCCCAGCCAGATGAGGCCGTCGGAGGCCAGGGTGGCCGGGCCCAGGCGGCCGTAGGTGCCGGCGAGCATCGTCTGCGGGACGCCGGTGAAGCCACCCTGTGGGCTCGTGTGCAGCAGGAACAGCGCGGACGACGTGCGCTCGGCCACCGCGATGGCGCCGGGCGGCGCGGTGCAGCCCGCCACCCCGGGGCGGTCCGGCCAGCTCCAGGCCGGAGTGCCGAGCTGGCCCGGTGTCGCCTGGTACAGCACGTCGCGGTCCGACAGGTGGTCGGTGATGAACACCGTGCCGTCGGTCGGCGAGACGCACAGACCGCCGGGGGTCTGCAGGCCGGAGCTGTAGATCGGTGACGCCGGGTTGGGGTTGTCCTTGAGCGGATGCCCGAACGTGTCGATGCGCAGCAGCTTGCCGGCGAGCGAGCCGTTGTCGCCGCCCGCGCTCCCGGTGGCGACCAGCAGCGCACCGTCCCTGCCCACAGCCAGCGCGCCCGCGTCGCTACCGGTCGACCGCGGGATACCGGTCAGTACCGGCACCGGCGGGTCACCCGGCGCGATCCGCACCACACGGTGGTCGGCGGGGGTGGCGATGTAGGCGTAGAGCAGCTGGTCCTCGTCGTAGCTGGGGGACAGGACCAGGCTGATCAGGCCGCCGCTCGCGGCGTCGACCGGGATGCTCGAGACGAGCTGGGCGGGCTTGCCCTTCTGGACCTGGAACACCTGGCCGGTGGCCCGTTCCGCGACCAGAGCGCTCTGGGCGTCCGGCATGACGGCGATCGCGGACACCGGGTTGAGGCACGTCGCGACCACCTGGGGGTCGGGGTCGACGCAACCGTTGGGGCTCGCCTGCCCGCCCGGCGAACCGGGAGGCTGTGCGGGCTGCTCGGACTCCGGCGGCTGGTCGGGGACCCTCGGTGGCGCGGCCAGCGGCCCGCCCTCCTGGGGTTTGTCGTGCCATTGGCGGGCGCCGGTGTCCTGGAACGTGGCACAACCGGCCAGCAACGTCACCGCGATCGCCAGTACCACGGCGATCAGGGTGGGCCGGCGGGGGAGCGCCGTGTGCCGGCGCGCCGAGACGCGGGACGGCGATCGGGTCACGCGCTGAACCTTAGGCAGCGGGCCGTGAACCTCAGGTGAGGAGTTCGGCGCGTCGCGTACCGGTTGCGGCGACATCATCTCGACGCTGGTTACTCTGCGTCGATGACGTGGGCGTCCGGGCGAGAGCAGCGGTACAGCGCCTACGACGCTGACCCCGAGGAACCGACCGTCACCATGGACAAGCCCGGCCGGGTGGCCCATCAGGTGCGGTGGCACTCCGGCGCGGACCTGGGCCTGCTGGTCCTGCGGGTGGTGCTCGGTGTGATCTTCATCGGGCACGGGGCGCAGAAGATGTTCGGCGTGTTCGGTGGACCGGGGATCAGCGGCGCGGCCGCGTTCCTCGCCACGAACGGCTTCCAGCAGAGCTCACTGCTCGCCGGACTCACCGCGGTGACCGAGCTGGGTGGCGGCGCGATGCTGGTGCTGGGCGCGTTCACCCCGCTCGCCGCCGCCGGCCTGTTGGCGATCATGATCAATGCGATCTGGCTCAAGCTGCCCGGCGGGTTCTTCCTCGCCCCCGAGGGCAGGGGTTACGAGTTCGAGCTGGTGCTCGCCGGTGCCGCCACGGCCGTGGTCCTCACCGGCGCGGGCAGGCTCGCCCTGGACCGGGTGCTCCCGCTGTTCCGCCGCTCGGCCGCGATCGGCTTCCCCTGCCTGGTACTCGGCGTCGGCGCGGCCGTCGCCGCCCGCCTCCTACTGCACACCCCGTGAGTGATGTGGGCTGCTCTGGCAGCCCACATCACTCACGGGTGGTTTAGCGGACCTCGCGGACGGCGCCGGTGGCGGCCGAGGTGGCCAGCGCGGCGTAGGCGCGCAGGGCCTTCGAGACCACACGCTGGCGGTCGACCGGCTGCCACGGGCGCTCGGAGGCGTCCATCTTGGCGCGCCGCTCGGCGAGCACCTCGTCGGACACCAGCAGCTCCAGGGACCGCGAGTGCACGTCGATGCGGATGCGGTCACCGTTCTGGACCAGGCCGATCGGGCCGCCGTGTGCCGCCTCTGGCGAGATGTGGCCGACCGAGATACCGCTGGAGCCGCCGGAGAACCGCCCGTCGGTGATCAGCGCGCACTTCGCGCCGAGACCGGCGCCCTTCAGGAACGCGGTCGGGTGCAGCATCTCCTGCATGCCCGGGCCGCCGGAGGGACCCTCGTAGCGGACCACCAGCACGTCACCCGGCTGGATCTTCTTGCCGAGGATGACCGACACGGCCTCCTCCTGGCTCTCCACGACCAGCGCCGGGCCCTCGAACAGCCACAGCTCCTCGGGGATACCGGCGGCCTTGATCACCGCGCCGTCCTCGGACAGGTTGCCGCGCAGCACCGCGAGGCCGCCGTCGACGGTGTAGGCGTGCTCCCGGTCCCGGATGCAGCCGCCCTCGGCGTCGGTGTCCAGCGAGGACCAGCGGTTCGAGGTCGAGAACGCCTCGGTCGTGCGGACCCCGCCCGGTGCGGCGTGGAACAGCTCCAGAGCGGTCTCCGACGTCGAGCCGGAGCGGATGTCCCACTCGGACAGCCACTGCTCCATGGAGGGGGAGTGCACGGTGTGGACGTCGGTGTTGAGCAGCCCGGCGCGCCACAGCTCACCCAGGATGGCGGGGATTCCGCCGGCGCGGTGGACGTCCTCCATGTGGTAGTTCGAGTTCGGCGCGACCTTGCTCAGGCACGGCACCCGGCGTGACACGGCGTCGATGTCGGCGAGGTCGAACCCGATCTCGCCCTCCTGCGCGGCGGCCAGGATGTGCAGCACGGTGTTGGTGGAGCCGCCCATCGCGACGTCCAGCGCCATCGCGTTCTCGAAGGCCTTGCGGGACGCGATCGAACGCGGCAGCGCGGTCTCGTCGTCGTTCTCGTACCAGCGCCGGCACAGCTCCATGACCGTGGTGCCGGCGCGCTCGAACAGCGAACGACGCGCGGAGTGGGTCGCCAGCGTGGAGCCGTTGCCGGGCAGCGCGAGCCCGAGCGCCTCGGTCAGGCAGTTCATCGAGTTCGCGGTGAACATCCCCGAGCAGGACCCGCAGGTGGGGCACGCCGACCGTTCGACGGCGTTGAGGCCCTCGTCGTCGACCTCGCTGGACGCTGACGCGGAGATCGCGGTGATCAGGTCGGTCGGGGCCTGCGCGACACCACCGACGACCACGGCCTTGCCGGCCTCCATCGGGCCGCCGGACACGAAGACCGTCGGGATGTTGAGCCGCATCGCCGCGTTCAGCATGCCGGGGGTGATCTTGTCGCAGTTGGAGATGCACACCAGCGCGTCGGCCGCGTGCCCGTTGACCATGTACTCCACCGCGTCCGCGATGACCTCGCGCGACGGCAGCGAGTAGAGCATTCCGCCGTGGCCCATCGCGATGCCGTCGTCGACCGCGATCGTGTGGAACTCGCGCGGGACGCCGCCGGCCTCGGTGATCGCCTCCGCGACGATGTCGCCCAGGTTCTTGAGGTGGACGTGACCGGGCACGAACTGGGTGTAGGAGTTGGCGATCGCCACGATCGGTTTGCCGAAGTCGTTCTCGCCCATGCCGGTGGCGCGCCAGAGCGAGCGGGCTCCGGCGGCGTTGCGGCCGTGTGTGGTGACGCGGGAACGAAGTGCGGGCATGACGGTCACTCCTCGGGCGACTCTGGTGACGCGGGTGTAGCCGGTGTGGTGGGCTCGGGCTTCGGGGCGGACGGATCGGGGATCCGGCCACCGCTCGCCTCGGCGAGAACGGGCAGATCGCGGACGTAGACGGCCGGCAGTGGTAGCTCCGTGCCGCTGGTGAGTACGGCGCTGACTCGGGATCGTGTCCGCGAGGAGCGCAGTTTCAGACCGCTGATCTCCGACCAGGCTACTCGTGTCGAGCCGACGATGCCGCGTACTTCCATCGCCTCGGAGTCGACCGTCGTGCGCCTGCGCAACACGTAGACGATGACCGCGACCGGGATCAGGTAGACGGGCAGGAGCCACACGGCGGACACCGCGATCGGTGTGACGCACACCGCGAGGGTGACCGCGGCCAGCACCGCCAGCGGGGAGACGCGGAAGACGTATCGGTTGTCGGCACTGCTCACCGGCTCATCGTCCCAGGTCGGCTGAGCGGCTCGGGAGGCGCGTTATGACACAGACGCGTGAGCATCGTCCCAGCTGTGTTGACCGTCGCGGGGAGGCCGGTTACGGTCAGTGGCATGCCACGCATTGTCGACCTCGTACTTCTCCGGCGCGTCGACGCCTGAGAGGTTTCAGTCGACGCGCAACCCTCGCTCCGCCGACCCGCGGCCGCGAGGGCTTTTTTGTGCCACGAGCACGCCAGCCGCGACAGCCCGATCCCGATAAGTCATCCGACCAGATTCAGACAACGAGGCAGAGCAAGCGATGACAACCGCGACGCCCCGACCGGCACCGGTTCCCGGTCCGCCCAAACCCACACCGCCACCCACCCGCCCGCAGCGCGGTGCCAGTGAGCCGATTCCGGCCACCGGTGCCCAGTCACTCGTGTTCTCACTCGAGGCGGTCGGCTGCGAGGCGGTATTCGGGATTCCCGGCGGCACCATCCTTCCCGCTTACGACCCGTTGCTCGACTCGGTTTCGGTACGCCACGTGTTGGTCCGCCACGAGCAGGGCGCGGGCCACGCGGCCACGGGTTACGCGCAGGCCACCGGGAAGGTCGGCGTGTGCATGGCCACCTCCGGTCCCGGCGCGACCAACCTGGTGACGCCGCTGGCCGACGCCTACATGGACTCGGTCCCGGTCGTGGCCATCACCGGGCAGCAGTCCAGGGCGCTCATCGGCACCGACGCCTTCCAGGAGGCGGACATCACCGGCATCACGATGCCGGTGACGAAGCACAACATGCTGGTCACCGATCCGATCGACATCCCGAGGGCCATCGCGGAGGCCTTCTACCTCGCGTCGACGGGCCGCCCCGGCCCGGTTCTGGTGGACATCCCGAAGGACGTGCTGCAGGAGCAGACCACGTTCTCCTGGCCGCCGGAGATGAAGCTGCCCGGCTACCGGCCGACGACCCGTCCGCACGGCAAGCAGATCCGTGAGGCCGCGCGGCTGATCGCGACCGCCCGCCGCCCGGTCCTCTACGTCGGCGGCGGTGTGGTCAAGGCCGAGGCGTCGCAGGAGCTGCTGGCGCTCGCCGAGCTGACCAACGCACCCGTCGTGACCACGCTGATGGCTCGCGGGGCGTTCCCGGACAGCCACCCGCAGCACGTCGGCATGCCCGGCATGCACGGCACGGTCACCGCGGTCGCCGCGATGCAGAAGGCCGACCTGCTGATCACCCTGGGCGCACGGTTCGACGACCGGGTGACCGGTCAGCTGTCCACGTTCGCCCCGGGTGCCGCCGTGGTCCACGCGGACATCGATCCGGCGGAGATCTCCAAGAACCGGCGGGCCGACGTGCCGATCGTCGGTGACTGCAAGGAGGTCATCACCGACCTGATCGAGGCGGTGCGCGCGGAGCACGCCGAGAGCGGCGGGGTGACCGACCTGACGACCTGGTGGAAGCAGCTCGACGGGCTGCGTGAGACCTTCCCGCTCGGCTACACCTGGCCCGCCGACGGGTCGCTGTCGCCGGAGTACGTGATCGAGCGGATCGGCGCGATCGGTGGTCCGGACGCGGTGTACACGGCGGGTGTCGGTCAGCACCAGATGTGGGCGGCGCAGTTCGTCCGCTACGAGAAGCCCCGGTCCTGGATCAACTCCGGCGGTCTCGGCACCATGGGCTTCGCGGTCCCGGCCGCGATGGGCGCGAAGCTCGGACTGCCGGACACCACCGTGTGGTGCATCGACGGCGACGGCTGTTTCCAGATGACCAACCAGGAGCTGGCCACCTGCGCGATCGAGAACATCCCGATCAAGGTGGCTGTGATCAACAACGGCAACCTGGGTATGGTCCGGCAGTGGCAGAACCTCTTCTACTCGGAGCGGTACTCCAACACCGACCTCGGGACGCACAAGCACCGCATCCCGGACTTCAAGATGCTCGCCGAGGCGATGGGCTGCGTCGGCCTGCGCTGTGAGTCCAAGGACAAGGTCGACGAGGTCATCAGGCAGGCGATGGAGATCAACGACCGCCCGGTCGTGATCGACTTCGTGGTCGGCGCGGATGCCCAGGTGTGGCCCATGGTCGCCGCCGGCACCAGCAACGACGAGGTCATGGCCGCGCGCGGCATCCGCCCGCTGTTCGACGACGACGACGCCGCGACCGGTGTCGTGATCGAGAACGAGGACCTGCTGGGCGGTCCGTCCGCCAGTACGAACGGCGCCGGGGGAGAGAGCTGATGTACACCTCACACACGCTCTCCGTCCTGGTCGAGGACAAGCCCGGTGTGCTCGCCAGGGTCGCCGGCCTGTTCAGCCGACGCGGGTTCAACATCGAGTCGCTGGCCGTCGGCCCGACCGAGGTGCCCGAGGTCTCCCGGATGACGATCGTCGTCTCGGTCGACGAACTGCCGCTCGAACAGGTCACCAAGCAGCTCAACAAGCTGATCAACGTCATCAAGATCGTGGAGCTCGAGCCGGCCGTGTCGGTCCAGCGCGAGCTGCTGCTGGTGAAGGTCCGCGCCGACGCGACGGTGCGCAGCCAAGTCTTGGAAACCGTTCAGCTGTTCCGTGCCAAGGTGGTGGACGTGGCACCGGAGGCGCTCACCGTCGAGGCCACCGGCACGTCCGACAAACTGGCCGCGCTCCTGCGGATGCTCGAACCGTATGGCATCCGCGAGATGGTGAAATCAGGCATGGTGGCCGTCGGCCGGGGACCCCGGTCGATCACCGCCGCTGCCGTGCGGTAATTCCCCCGCTAGACCCCGCTATACAGCTCCAGAGAGGAATTCGAGCAGCAATGCCTGCCAACATCTATTACGACGACGACGCCGACCTGTCGATCATCCAGGGCCGCAAGGTGGCCGTGATCGGCTACGGCAGCCAGGGGCACGCGCACGCGCTGAGCCTGCGCGACTCCGGCGTCGACGTGCGGATCGGTCTGCCCGAGGGGTCGAAGTCGCGGCAGAAGGCCGAGGACGAGGGCCTGCGGGTGCTGACCCCGGCCGAGGCGTCCGCCGAAGCCGACCTGATCATGATCCTGGCGCCGGACACCAAGCAGCGCTTCATCTACGCCGACGACATCGCGCCGAACCTGAAGAGCGGCGACGCGATCTTCTTTGGTCACGGCTTCAACATCCGCTACGACCTGATCAAGCCCCCGGGCGACGTCGACGTGGCGATGGTCGCGCCGAAGGGCCCCGGTCACCTGGTCCGCCGCCAGTTCGCCGACGGCAAGGGCGTGCCCTGTCTGATCGCGGTCGAACAGGACGCGTCCGGCAGCGCGAAGGCGCTCGCCCTGTCCTACGCGAAGGGCATCGGCGGCAGCCGCGCGGGCGTCATCGAGACGACGTTCAAGGAAGAGACCGAGACCGACCTCTTCGGCGAGCAGTCCGTGCTCTGTGGTGGCGCCGCGGCGCTGGTGCAGACCGGTTTCGAGGTCCTCACCGAGGCCGGCTACGCCCCGGAGATCGCCTACTTCGAGTGCCTGCACGAGCTCAAGCTGATCGTCGACCTCATGTACGAGGGCGGCATCACCGGTGAGCGCTACTCGATCTCGGACACCGCCGAGTACGGCGACCTCACCCGTGGCCCGCGCGTCATCACCCCCGCGGTGAAGGACGAGATGCGCAAGATCCTGGGCGAGATCCAGGACGGCACGTTCGCCCGCGAGTGGGTGGCCGAGGACGAGGCCGGCAGGCCGAACTTCACCCGCCTCCAGAAGGAGGGCGAGGACCACTCCATCGAGCAGGTCGGCGCCAAGCTCCGCGGCCTGATGTCCTGGGTCGCACCCCCCGCCTGACCTGGGGCAGGTTTTCATGATCACCACCGCCTGACGGCAGTTTTCGAGCCGCGAAACAGCCCTCACGCGGTGGTGATCATGAAACGGCTGCATCGCGCGACCCTTATGAGCTTCGCATTGCTAATTACCCACTCGAACGGTTATCGTCGAGGGTATGACGCGTTCGGTTACGACCGGCGCCGATGCCGAGGCTGACGCTCCGAGCACCGTCGCCGAGCCCCCTCGCCAGCAACCACCGGGCCAACAGCCACCCCGCCGGGTACCGCCGAGCCACGAGCCACCGGCGCCGGACACGACCACACCCAACTGGGGTCTACCGCTGGCCGTGGTCGTCATCGGCATGTTCATGTCGATCCTGGACACGAGCATCGTCAACGTCGCCGTCCCGACGATCCAGAAGCAGTTCAGCACCACCACCGAGGACATCCAGTGGATCAGCACGGCGTACACGCTGTGTCTGGGTGTCATCGTCCCGACCAGCGCCTGGCTCGGTGAACGGCTCGGGCTCAAGCGGCTCTACCTGATCGCGCTGGGCGGATTCTGCGCCGCGTCCGCGCTGTGCGGCATGGCCTGGGATCTGGAAAGCATGATCGTCTTCCGGATTCTGCAGGCCATCCCGGGTGGCGTGATCCCGGTGACCTGCCTGACGATCCTCTACAAGATGGTGCCGAAGGAGAAGCTCGGCGCCGCGATGGGCCTGTACGGGTTGGGCATCGTCGTCGCGCCCGGTGTCGGCCCGACGCTCGGCGGCTACCTGGTCGAGTACGTCGACTGGCGGCTGATCTTCTACATCAACGTCCCGGTCGGCCTGCTGGGCGCGATCGGCGCGATCGTCGTACTGCCGAAGTTCGCCGGCGCGGCCGGCAGGCGCTTCGACGTGCCGGGCTTCATCTGCATCGCCGCCGGCCTGTTCTCGCTGCTGCTGGCCCTGTCGGAGGGCCAGGACTGGGGCTGGACGTCGTACCCGGTCCTGATGCTGATCGCCGGGTCGGCCTCGCTGCTGGCGCTGTTCGTCATCATCGAGCTGGAGACGAGGCAGCCGCTGCTCGACGTGCGGGTGTTCACCCACTGGCCGTTCGTGAACTCGCTGCTGCTGATCAGCATCATGTCGATCGGCCTGTTCGCCGTGCTGTTCTACGTGCCGCTGTTCCTGCAGGAGGGCCAGGGTCTGACCGCGATGAACACCGGGCTGACCGTGCTGCCGCAGGCACTGGTCATGGCGGTGTGCATGCCGCTCGCGGGTCGGATCTACGACCGGATCGGCCCGCGCTGGCCCGCCGTGATCGGGCTGACCCTCGCCGGGAGCGGCACGCTCCTGCTGACCGGCATCAACGCGGACATGACGAGACCGGAGCTGATCGTCTGGATGATGATCAGGGCGGCGGGGCTCGGGCTCGGCATGATGCCGATCATGACCGGCGGCATCTCGTCGCTGCCGCCGAGCATCGTCGGGTCGGGCAGCGCGTTCAACACGTTGACCCAGCGGGTGACGGCCGCGCTCGGGCTGGCGGCACTGACCGCGTTGGCCACGGCTCAGCAGGCCGAAGGCATGATCAACCGCTCCGAGCTGCTGGCCAGCGCCGGCCCCGAGCTCGACCCGAGGATCAAGGCGATGGAGAGCCAGGGCGGCCAGGCGGGTCTCATCCCGCTGATGGAGCGGCTGCAGCTCGACGTCCAGGCGCAGAGCTACAGCAATGTGTTCCTGGTCGCGGGGATCTGCACGCTCGCGGGCGTCCTGCTGGCCTTCTTCCTGCGCAACGGAAAAGCGCCCAGCACGGAGGACGCCGAGCCGGTCGAGATCGGCTGAGCGCGGCTCTCATGAGATGCGCCAAATGCCGCGCTTCGGCGGTGTTCGCGGAGGTAGCGTCCCGCTCGTGGTGAGAATCGCCGAACTGCACTGTTACCCGATCAAGGGCTGCGCCGGGACCGCGTTGGCCGACTCGCGGCTGACCCCGGCAGGTCTGGACCAGGACCGCGCCTTCATGGTCGTGGACCCCGAGGGCATCGGGCGGACGCAGCGTCGCATGCCGGCACTGGCCCGGATCCGGCCCTCGGTCGAGCCGGGGCGCCTGGTCCTGAACGCACCGGACGTCGAACCGCTCGCGTTCGACGTGCGTGAGGACGGGCCGAGGATCGACGTGGAGATGCTGGGCAAGCCGATGCGCGGCATCGACCAGGGAGAGGACGCTGCGCGCTGGCTGTCGGACTTCCTCGGGGCGCCGAACAGGTTGGTGCGGGTGCCGCCGGACCACGACCGGGTCACCGACGGCGAGACGCCGGGCACCGCGGGCTACGCCGACGGAGCGGCGGTGCTGGTCACCTCGCTGGCCTCGCTGAAGGAACTGAACGGACGGCTCGGCGAACGTGGCGCGGTCGAGCTGCCGATGAACCGTTTCCGGCCGAACATCGTCGTCGACGGGTGGGATGAGCCGTTCCTGGAGGACCGGGCCAGGGTCGTGCGGGCCGGGGACGTCGAGCTCGGGTTCACCAAGCTCGCCATCCGCTGCGTGGTGACGACGGTCGACCAGCTGACCGGGGTCAAGTCCGGACCCGAACCGCTGCGCACGCTCGCCGCCTACCGCATGATCGGGAAATCCGGGGTCGCATTCGGCGTCAAATTCGCGGTCACCCGTACCGGCAGCGTGTCGATAGGCGACGAGCTGGCGATCGAGAAATGGGACGAAACCGTCGAACAGGGATCGTGAGAATCCTTATTACGCTGGTCACGGTGCACGAAAGTGTCGGGTGTCTCGCCACTACGATCGGTCGCGATTCCACACCTCGATAACTGGGAGCATTGTGAGCACCGCCGCCGCCCGTCGCCCCGTCGTCCTGCTCGCCGAGAAGCTGGCACCGTCCGTCATCGACGTGCTGAGCGAATCCTGCGAGATCCGGCACGTCGACGGGACCGACCGTCCGGCGCTGCTCGCGGCGGTTGCCGACGTGGACGCGCTGCTGGTGCGCTCGGCCACCCAGGTCGATGCCGAGGTGCTCGGTGCGGCGCACCAGCTGAAGGTCGTCGCGCGTGCCGGTGTCGGTCTGGACAACGTCGACGTACCGCCCGCGACCGCGCGCGGTGTCATGGTGGTCAACGCCCCGACCTCGAACATCGTCTCGGCCGCCGAGCACGCGGTCGCGCTGCTGCTGTCCGCGCTGCGTCACGTGCCGGCCGCCGACGCGAGCCTGCGCGCGGGGGAGTGGAAGCGCAGCGCGTACACCGGCGTCGAGCTGAACGGCAAGACCGTCGGCGTCGTCGGCCTCGGCAAGATCGGTCAGCTGGTCGCGCAGCGGGTGCTCGCGTTCGGTACCAAGATCGTGGCGTTCGACCCGTACATCGCACCGGCCCGTGCCGCGCAGCTCGGTATCGAGCTGCTGTCGCTGGACGAGCTGCTCGAGACGGCCGACATCATCTCCATCCACCTGCCGAAGACGCCCGAGACCCTCGGCCTGATCGGCAAGGACCAGCTGGCGAAGACGAAGAAGGGTGTCGTCATCGTCAACGCCGCCCGCGGTGGTCTCGTCGACGAGGACGCGCTGGCCGAGTCCGTGCGGTCCGGTCACGTCGGTGGCGCCGGCGTGGACGTGTACGTGACCGAGCCGACCACGACCAGCCCGCTGTTCGAGCTGCCGAACATCGTGGTCACGCCGCACCTGGGCGCCTCCACCGCGGAGGCGCAGGACCGCGCGGGCACCGACGTCGCGCAGTCGGTGCTGCTGGCGCTGGCCGGCGAGTTCGTCCCGGACGCGGTGAACGTCCAGATCACCGGTGTGGTCGGCGAGGAGGTCCGGCCGTACCTGCCGCTGACCCAGAAGCTGGGCACCCTGCTGTACGCGCTGAGCAACCGGGTGCCGAGCTCGGTGACCGTCGAGGTGTACGGCGAGCTGTCCTCGGAGGACGTGTCCGTGCTGCCGCTCGCGGCGCTGCGCGGGGTGTTCAACGACGTGGTCGAGGATCAGGTCACCTTCGTCAACGTGCCCTCGCTGGCCGAGGAGCGCGGGGTCGCGGTCGAGGTCAGGACCTCGCCGGAGAGCGAGGACTACCGCAGCATGGTCCAGCTGCGTGCCGCCATGCCCGACGGGGAACAGCTGACCGTGTCCGGCACGCTGACCGGCCGCGCCGGGGTGGAGAAGCTCGTCGAGGTCAACGGCCGCCACTTCGACCTGCGCGCCGAGGGTGACGTCGTCCTGTTGGAGTACACCGACCGTCCGGGCGTCATGGGGCGGGTCGGTACGCTGCTCGGCGAGGCCGGCGTGAACATCGAAGCCGCTCAGATCAGTCAAACGACCGACGGTACGGACGCCATCATGCTGCTCCGGGTGGATCGTCCGGTCGACAACACCGTGATTAGTCCGGTCGGTGCGGCCATCGGCGCGCGTACCGCCACCCAGGTGAGCTTCAGCTGACGCCGTCACTCGCAGGGTGTACCGATCGGTGCACCCTGTGAGTGAACTGTCCTTAGGGTCACAATCCGGTTACGAGCTGAAACAATCTCAGCCTGGCGAGCGGTGTCCCCTTTGAAAGGTGCTGGTATTCCCACTAGCAACCACATACGAAGGGGGTAGTTGATCGATGCGAGCGCGTACCGCTCTAGCCGGCACCACGTTGGCACTGCTCACCCTGCTCTGGACCGCTCCCGCCGCGCTCGCCGCAGACGAGAGCGACACCCCGGGTGCGGCGGCGGCCACGTCGACCGAGTCAGCGCCGGGCGAGTCCGGCGGAGGACAGGCCGAGGGCAGCGCCCAGCGGCAGAGGGTCCAGCAGCCCGAGCCGACCACCACCCGCGAGCGTGAGCCGGAGCCCACGCCCACCACGAGGCCGACCCCGACGACGACCAACCGTCCGGAGCCGACGCCCACCAGGACCACCACGAAGCAGCCGGCACCGTCGGTATCGACGCTCCCCGCTCCGGTTGCGACCACGACCACCAGCGCTCCCGCCAACGCCATCATCGCTCCCAAGGCGTCGCTGTCGCTCTCCCCGAAGACGGTGCGCCCCGGTGAGACCGTCACCGCGAACGTGAGCTGCCAGAACAGCCAGCAGCAGTCGCTGGTCGGCGATGGCGTGAACTTCAACGGCAACAGCGCCCGGATCGACGACAACACCTCCGTCGGCAACCACACGGTGACGCTGGTGTGTGCCAACGGCCCCGAGACCGTGCGTGCCACGGACAGCTTCCAGGTGGCCAAGGACCCCAACAGCCAGCCGCTCAAGGCCAGCCTCGCGCTGTCGCCGAAGACGGTCCGTCCCGGCTACAGCATCGACTCCGGCGCGGTCTGCCAGGGCGGTCGGGTCCAGTCGCTGCAGGGTGACAGCGTTCGCTTCAGCGGCACCACCGGCTGGGTCGACCAGAACGCCGGCGAGGGCGACCACTCGGTCACGCTCGTCTGCAGCAACGGCAGGCAGACCGACACCGCCACCGACCGGTTCCGGGTGGACCGGGCGGGCGGCAACGACGGCAAGCTGAGGGCGACCCTGAAGGTCTCCCCGAGGACGGTCCGTCAGGGCGACGCGATCTGGGCCAACGGCGAGTGCATCAACGGCAGGCAGGACGGCCCTCTGCGCGGCGACGACGTCTCCTTCAACGGTGACCGCGGCTGGGTCAACGACAACGCCCGTGAAGGCGACCACCGTGTCACCAGGGTTTGTGTCAACGGCAACGACCGCGCGGAGGCGACCGACACCTTCCGGGTCATCCGGGGCGAC
The DNA here is from genome assembly GCF_000429025.1 of Actinospineispora spinosispora DSM 44797. Taxonomy (GTDB): domain Bacteria; phylum Actinomycetota; class Actinomycetes; order Mycobacteriales; family Pseudonocardiaceae; genus Pseudonocardia; species Pseudonocardia spinosispora. The sequence goes on along the minus strand of NZ_AUBB01000006.1, from coordinate 442,215 downwards.
GGTGGCGGTCCCGGCGGCAGGGGTCCGAGGGACCCGTGGCTGAGCGACCGTTCCGGCTACGAGGGCGACGCGATCGACGTCTCCGTGCGGTGCAACGACAACCGTGCCCGTCTCGAGTCCGACGTGCTGGACGACATCACGCTGGACGGCCGTCGGGGTGGTGGCGATGGGATGAACCGGCTCACCGGGACCACGCACGTCAACCGTCACGCCAACAAGGGCTGGGGCAAGGTCACCATCAGTTGTGACGGGAACAGGGAGACGACCTGGTTCCATGTGCTGCGCGACCGCGGCGACCACGACCGCTACCTGAGCCTGAGCCCGGGCTACGGCCACCGCGGTGACGCGATCGACGTCAACGTCGGCTGTGACTGGTCGGTCGGCGACCTCGACTCCGACGTTCTCGACGACATCGACGTCGACCACGACGGCAAGGACTGGCGCTACTCCGGTGTGACGCACGTGCGTGACGACGCCGAGCCCGGCGAGCACACCATCCGGATCCGCTGTGGCAACGACACCCTGGAAGAGGACTTCTTCGTCCAGGGCGATGGTGACCACGACGGTGACGGCGGTGACGGCGACGGTGGTTCGGCCGGCGGCGGCGACACCGTGAGCGTCTACCCGCAGGGTGCCCCCGAGACCGGTGGCGGCCCGATCAACAACTCGGCGGCGATGTTCACCCTGGGCCTGGCCGGCATGACCGGCGCGGCTGGCGTGGGCAGCGCCTCGGCTCGACGGGGAGTGCGGCGATGAGTCTGCGCAGAGTAGTTCCGGTGGTCGCGGCGGTAGCCGCCTTCGCGGCCCTCGTGGCGGGGTGCAGCAGTGGCCCGGCCGAGCCGGGCCCGAACAACGGTCCGGTCCTGCAGGCCCCGGTCGTCGCGGGCGGACCGGTCACGGCGATCCCGCCGCTGGCCACCGCCAACCCGACCGAGCTGCGGATCGACTCGATCAACGCCACGTCCAGCCTCATCCCGCTGGGACTGAACAAGGACCGGACGATCTCGGTTCCGCCGGTCAGCCAGCCGCTGCAGGCGAGCTGGTACAAGTTCGGGCCGACGCCGGGGGCGCTGGGCCCGGCGATCATCCTCGGGCACATCAACGGTGGGGGTAAGGACGGCATCTTCGCCCACCTCAGCGAGCTGAAGCCGGGTGACCAGGTCAAGGTGTCCCGCGCGGACGGCAAGACCGCGCTGTTCACCGTCACCAAGCTGCAGCAGATCCCGAAGAACACGTTCCCGACGCAGGACATCTACGGGGACACCCCCGACGCTCAGCTGCGGCTGATCACCTGCGGCGGGGCGTTCGACAAGAGCAAGCGCAGCTACGTGGACAACATCGTGGCCTTCGCAACCCTCACCGGCGTCGCCTGACCCCGCCGCCGACCTGACACACCGCCGGCCGGGCGCCCCCAGGGGCACCCGGCCGGCGGCGTCCCACGGCCCACACCTTCGTGCCGTGTTGGGACGGACGGTTAGCGGGGGGATCGGGTGAGCAGGTGGTGGGCCACCGTTGACCCGACCAGGTAGGCGTTGTCGACCGCTGGTTGTGCTCCGGGGAACGTCGTCACCGTGTCCTTGGCGTTCTGGCCGGGGTAGGGCTGGTCGAAGTCGCTCGCGGTGCGCAGCACCAGGTAGCGGTTCAGGTAGCCGTGGCGGGCCAACGCGGTCGCGGTGGCGTTGTCCTCCATCTGGGACGTGCAGTACCTGCCCTGGTTCTTCGTCCAGATGCCGGTCAGATAGTCGGCCGTCTCGGACAGCTCGACGCCGGACCAGTAGTCGTCGCCGGTCACCGTGTCGCACACCGTGGTGAACGGCTTCTGCGCTGCCTGGCCCGCGTACTGCGCCCGGTTGCGCACCGCGTCCGGACTGTCGGCCAGCGGCAGCGTCTTCGTCAGGTCGTAGGCCATGTCGACGAGCTTGTCGTCCAGGTGGAAGACGTTGGTGCCCTGATCGTCGAGCGGGAGATAGCCGTGCGGGACGCCGGGTGCGCTCCGCGGCGTCAGATGGTGGCCGAGGTCCCAGTCGACGACCCACCGTGCCCACGCGGCGAACCCGAGCGTGCCGGCACGCGGTGACACCCCGGCGATGCCGGCGGTCATGAAGTAGGCGTCCCGGAAGTCCAGCCCGTCGTCGTCCAGGATCGCGCTCATGGCCGTCGCGGCGTTCGCCTTGCCCTGGCCGATCGTGGCCACGCACAGCCCGCTGGACGCGCACCGCAGCGGCTCCGGGGCGTGCGGCACGACATGCGTGATGGGCAGCGACTCGTGCGCGAGCCAGGGCGCGGTCTCGAGCGGAAACATTGTGATCACCAACACACGCACCGTGAGCGGCTCCGGGCCGCGGCGAAGGTGGGTCACCACCAGTGAAGTCGCGCCGGCGACCACGACGAGAATGACGACCGAAAGCAGGACCATGGTCCGCCGACCAGGGCGGCGAGGGCTGGACATGGATCCAACCTTAAGATCACTCCGCCCCCGGTGGCACGCTCGGATCGAGGGCCCCGAGTCAGCCCGAAATGACCGGCGGCTAGGTGATCAGCCCGATCTTCACCTGAAAGGGTTAGCCCAAATGGGTGGCCGCTGGCAAATTGGGCTCAGCGCAGCCGGTAGCGTTCCGTCGGAACATCAGCAGCCGGCGCTTGTGCCGGACAGCACGAGAGGCGGCAGTCATGCGACTGGCGGTCATTCCCGGAGACGGGATCGGACCCGAAGTCATCGCCGAGGCACTCAAGGTGCTCGGGGAAGTTGCTCCGGGTGCGCAGACGACCACGTACGACCTTGGCGCTGCGCGGTGGCACTCGACCGGTGAGTTGTTGCCCGAGTCGGTGCTCACCGAGCTGGCCGAGCACGACGCGATTCTGCTCGGCGCGGTGGGCGACCCATCGGTGCCCAGCGGCATCCTGGAGCGCGGGTTGTTGCTGCGCCTGCGATTCGAGCTCGACCACCACGTGAACCTTCGCCCCGCGCGGCTGTACCCGGGTGTGCGTAGCCCGCTGGCGCAGCCCGGCGAGATCGACCTGGTGGTCATCCGCGAAGGCACCGAGGGCCCGTACGCCGGCGCCGGTGGGCACCTGCGCAAGGACACCGAGCACGAGATCGCCACCGAGGTGAGCGTCAACACGGCGTTCGGCGTGGAGCGGGTGGTCCGCGACGCCTTCGCCAGGGCGGCCGGCCGGCCGCGCAAGCACCTGACCCTGGTGCACAAGACCAACGTGCTCGCCCACGCGGGCGGCCTGTGGTCGCGCATCATGGAGGAGGTCGCGCTCGAGTACCCCGACGTCGGCGTCTCCTACCTGCACATGGACGCGGCGACGATCCACCTGGTCAACGACCCGGGCCGGTTCGACGTCGTGGTGACCGACAACCTGTTCGGTGACATCCTCACCGACCTGGCTGCGGCCGTCACCGGTGGCATCGGGCTCGCGGCGAGCGGCAACGTCGACGTCAGCAGGCGTAATCCGAGCATGTTCGAGCCGGTCCACGGCAGCGCTCCGGACATCGCCGGCCAGGGCATCGCCGACCCGACGGCTGCTGTGCTGTCGGTGGCGCTCCTGCTGGACCACGTGGGCAACCGCGAGGCGGCCCGCAAGGTCGAGGCCTCGGTGGCGTTCGACCTGGCGACCCGCGACCACGGCGCGGCAGGCCACACCCAGTCGATCGGCGACCGCCTGGCAGCCCTGGTGGGCCGCCCGGCAACCTTCGACGCGATCTAGTCGAGACCACTCCGCGGACCCCCGTGTCGCGTCGCAGACGCTGCAACATCTGCGACGCGACACCGGGCTCTGCGAAGTGCACCGCAAGGCCCCCGCGCCGGCAACCGTGAGCCGACGCCGCGCACCGCACGGCGACGCCGCGCACCGTGCACCTGGCGCGGTGTGGGCGGAAGATGCGCGGTGTCGCCGCTGTTCGGTCGCCACCAGTGCGGGGGCACCCCGGAATGGCGAGGGACGTGGCGCAACCCTGGCCCGCGAGGCCCCCTGCTGTGCGGCGCAGCCGCCGCACAGGGCCCGCAGCCTTCCCCTTTCCCCGCGATCCTGGCCTGCACTTGGCGTGGTCGGGCGGGGTCAACCCTGGAACCTCGCCCCTGAACGCGTGCACCAGGAACGAGTGCGAGGCCGGCGAAGCCGGGGGTTGAGGCCGCCCGACCACGCCAAGACACTGGATGGCCAGCGGGGACCCGCCCCGCACAATCCAGCGACTCGCGCTGACGAAAACCCCGACTCGCGCGGCGGAAGCTCCGACTCGTGGGTGAGGGGGCGCGAGGCGTGCAGGTCTAGTACGGTGTTCGTGTGTCTGGAGCGCCGTTCGAGTCTGTGTCGGCCCGTGCCAAGGGCCGGGTGACGATGTCCCGTCAGGACGTGTTGACCGCCGCCGCCACGCTGTTGGACGAGGTCGGGATCGACGGTCTCTCCATGCGGTCACTGGCCAAGGCGCTGGGCACCGGACCGGCAACCCTGTACTGGCATGTCAGAGACCGCGACGAGCTTCTCGCCGCCGTGCTCGACGAGACGTTGCGCGAGGTGGTGGTCCCGGAGGCCGGTACATGGCGTGAGCGGCTGACCGCACTCGCCGAGTCGGTACGCACGGTGCTGAGACCCCGACCGGCGCTGGTGTCGGTGCTCTGGGGTGCGGGCTGGCGGCTGGGCCCGGTCACGATGCGGCTGGCCGACGACATGCTCGCCCTGGTGGCGCGCAGCGGCCTGCCCGACGACGAGGTGGCCGACGCGTACCTGGCGGTGCTGTGGTTCGTGCTGGGCTTCGTGCACGCCGAGTCGAGCGCGGAGGACAACCTCGGTTACCGCGCGGAGACCGGACCGGATCGGTTGGCCGACTATCCGAACCTGGCCCGCTTCGACCCGAGCACGGACCCGGCCGCGATGCACCGGCGGTTCCGCACCGGTCTGGACCACCTGCTCGCCGGCATCGAAGGCCAGGTTCGCGGCGGGGGAGAGGCCCGATCATGACCGACGCGATCCTCGACACCGATCGTCGATTCTTCGACGCCCTGCTGGCCGCGGACTCGGCGGCGCTCGACCAGGTCCTCGCGCCGGAGTTCCTGATCGTGGACGTCCAGGCCGGCGGGGTCACCCATCGACCCGAGTTCCTGGAGTTCGTGGTGTCCGGGGCCGTGCGGTTCAGCAGGATCGAGTCGTTCCCGGCGGACGCGGTCGTGCGGGTCTTCGGCGACACCGCGGTCGTCGTGGGGCGGACGGCGATGGAGCTGACCATGCCGGACGGCACCCAGGTGAGCGCCGCGAGCAGGTACACCCACGTGTTCGTCGCGGAGCGCGGTCACTGCTGGCGGCTCGTGTCGGCGCAGGGGACCGGCATTTCCTGATCGGTGCTACTGTCGGCGACGTGGCACTTCAGTCTGTGATCATTATTGCGGAGCGCGCCGGGTAGCAGCACCAGCACCCGACGCGCAGACCTCTCGCATTCGCGAGGGGTCTTTTTTGTTGGTGCCACATCCACCACCACACTTCTCGACCGGCAGGAGCGGCAGAGCCGATGTCCCGTACAACGCCCACCGGCACCCCACTCGGAGATGCTTTCCACGTCTACGACACGACGCTGCGGGACGGTGCCCAGCGTGAGGGCATCAGCTACTCGGTGACCGACAAGCTCGCCGTGGCGGGCCACCTCGATGCGCTCGGTGTGGGGTTCATCGAGGGCGGTTGGCCAGGAGCGTTGCCGAAGGACACCGAGTTCTTCGCGCGGGCGGCGGCCGGTGAGCTGGAGCTGCGGCACGCCGCGCTGGTCGCGTTCGGCGCCACCCGCAAGGCGGGTGTCCGAGCCGACGAGGACCCGCAGGTGCGCGCGCTGCTCGACTCCGAAGCGCGGGTCGTGACGCTGGTCGCGAAGTCCGATCGCAGGCACATCGAGCGCGCGCTGCGTACCGATGTCGTGGAGAGCTGCGCGATGGTCGCGGACACGGTCGCCCTGCTGCGCGCGGAAGGACGCAGGGTGTTCCTGGACGCCGAGCACTTCTTCGACGGGTACCTGTTCGACCCGGAGACCGCGCTGCGGGTGCTCGACGCCGGGGTGACCGCCGGAGCGGACGTGGCTGTCCTGTGCGACACGAACGGCGGGATGCTGCCGCTGCGGGTCGCCGAGATCGTCGGCGAGGTGGCGAAGCGGACCGGGTTCCGGCTGGGCATCCATTGCCAGGACGACACCGGGTGCGCGGTGGCCAACAGCATCGCGGCAGTGCAGACCGGCGCCACCCACGTGCAGTGCACCGCCAACGGCTACGGCGAACGGGCCGGCAACGCCGATCTGTTCGCGGTGATCGGCAACCTGGTGACGAAGCTCGACATGCCGGTGCTGCCGGAGGGCAGCTTCGTCGAGCTGACCCGGACCGCGCACACGCTGGCGGAGATCGCCAACATCGCGCCGGACACGCACCAGGCCTACGTGGGGGCGTCCGCGTTCGCGCACAAGGCCGGGCTGCACGCGAGCGCGATCAAGGTCGACCCCGAGCTGTACAACCACATGGACCCCACGGTCGTCGGGAACGGCCAGCGAGTGCTGGTCACCGAGATGGCGGGCAGGGCGAGTGTCGAGCTCAAGGGCGCCGAGTTCGGCCTCGACCTGGCCGGTCACCCCCAGGCCGTGTCGGCGGTCGTCGCGACGGTCAAGGAGCGCGAGGCCCAGGGCTGGTCGTTCGAAGCGGCCGATGCCTCGTTGGAGCTGCTCATGCGTACGGCGGTCGATGCGGACGGCGCGCCGGCCGCGCCGTTCGAGCTGGAGTCCTACCGGGTGATCACCGAGCGGCGAGCGGACGGCGAGGTGGTCGCGGAGGCGACGGTCAAGCTGGCCGTGGATGGTCACCGGGTCATCGCGACCGAGGAGGGCAACGGTCCGGTCAACGCGCTCGACGCGGCGCTGCGCTCGGCGCTCACGCCCTCCTGCCCGTGGCTTCGGGACGTGGACCTGTCCGACTACAAGGTCCGGATCCTCAACCCGAAGCAGGGCGACCACGGCACTCAGGCGGTCACCAGGGTCCTGGTGGAGTCGACCGACTCCGCCGCGGAGGGCGGCGGCTCGTGGACGACGGTCGGCGTGCACGGCAATGTGGTGGAAGCGTCCTGGCTGGCGCTGGTGGACGCGCTGACGTTCGCCGCGCAGCGGGATCAGACCCGGCGGCGGGCCCAGGACGGTGCGTGTTCGGGCAGCGGACCGATCGCCACCAGGTAGCCCGGGACGGAACGCAGCACGGGCACCCGCCGCAGCAGCTGAAGGGCCAGGGGCGGGCGGGTGCCCGAGGATCGGCCGGACGTCGCACTCAGCTCGGGTTCGATGACGAACCGGTGGATGAGCCGTTGGCCACGCTGGATCACCGCGGTCGGCCACCACCGGCGTCGTTGGACTCGCCGCAGGTCGGCCAGCGTCACCCGGCCCGCACGCAGCGGTCCCGCGAGGATACGGGCGGCGGCGACACCGTCGGCGACGGCAAGATTGATGCCGACGCCGCCGACCGGCGACATCGCGTGCGCGGCGTCGCCGATGAGCAGGACCCCTTCGGCGTACCAGCGCCGCACCCGGTCGAGGCGCACCGCCAGCAGCTTCACGTCGTCCCAGCTGCCGATCGTGCCCATTCGGTCGGCCAGCCACGGGTGCAGCTCGGCGAACCGGCGGTGCAGCGACTCGACGCCCTCGGAGCGCAGGCCCGCGTCGCTGCCCTTGCGGATGAGGTACGCGCACTGCCAGTAGTCGCCCCGGTCCAGCATGACCGCGAACTGCCCGGTGGACAGCCGCCCGACCGCACCCACCGGATCGTCGGCCTCGCGCGGCAACCGGAACCACCACACATCCATCGGTGCGCCGAACACTCGGCTGCGCAGCCCCGTCTTCTCCCGCACCAGCGACCCACGCCCGTCGCACGCCACGGTCAGCTCGGCCCGCAACTCCCGCTCCGGCCCCAGGGGAGCACCGTCCTCGGCGCCTCGCTCCTGGTAACGCACCCCGACGACCCGGCCACGCTCGGTGAGCAGCCCCGTCACCTCACAGTTGTGGCGCAGGGTGAAGCTGGGCTCCCGCGCCGCGTCGGTGGCGAGCAGCTCGAGGAAGTCCCACTGCGGGACCATCGCGATGTGCTGATGCGCGCCGGGTAGCCCCTGCAGGTCGAGTTCGACCGTGCCGGCGTCGGTCTGCATCGTGACATGGTCCACCAGACGTTTCGGAAGCGCGGCGAACTGCTCACCGAGCCCCAGCTCGTCCAGCAGCGTGAGAGTAGAGGCGTGCACCGTGTCGCCCCGGAAGTCGCGCAGGAAGTCGGCATGTTTCTCCAGCACCGTCACCGCGACGCCCGCGCGCGCCAGCAACAGCCCGAGCACCATCCCCGCCGGGCCGCCGCCCGCGATCACGCACCGGGTGTCCGTCATCGTCCGACCTCCAGATTCAACACCTGTTGAATAGATCTATCCTGTGCGCTGACGCTCAATGCGTCAAGGCTGAGGCTCTTGTTATTTGCACAACATTCAGCGAGGCTGGCCGAATGGCGGCGCGAATTGCGCGCCGGAGTCGGCATTGGTGCCGCTCAGTGTCCCCCCGAGCCTGCTCTGGAAGGCTGATCTTCACTCTGACCAGGGAAGATGCAGTCCCAGACGGATGATGGGGGGTGGGCTTCGACCTGCCTGAGGGGCGTCAGCTAAGCTATCTCCAGCACGGAACACCGGAGACGGTGCTCCAAAGCCAATGGGGTATGGTGTAATCGGCAGCACGACTGATTCTGGTTCAGTTAGTCTAGGTTCGAGTCCTGGTACCCCAGCGGTTAACGGTGCAAACCGTTTGCCATGGCCCCGTCGTCTAGTGGCCTAGGACGCCGCCCTCTCAAGGCGGTAGCGCGGGTTCGAATCCCGTCGGGGCTACAAAGCTGGGAAAGCCCTGCCCGCAAGTGTGCGGGCAGGGCTTTTTCGCATTGCTTCTGGGGGGCCGAGCCCCCCAGACCCCCACGCCGGAGGGGCTTCGCCCCCCGGCCCCCCCTGCGGTGGTCACCTTTGGGTGGGTGGGGATGACTTCGCACACTTACGTGTCACGTCGCACATGTTCCAACGTGTGCGACGTGACACGTAGATGTGCGAAGTTGCCGCTCGAGCACTTCGGGTCGTGCGTCCGACTGATGTGCCGCACCCGAGACGGGACGCGGCGCAGCCGTGGCCTGGAAAGCGCCGCGCAGGTCACCCATCACCGCGATCCTGGCCTGCACTTGGCGTGGTCGGGCGGTGTCAACCCTGAAACCTCGCCCCTGAACGCGTGCAACCAGGAACGCGTGCGAGGCCGGCGTCAGCCGGGGGTTGATACCGCCCGACCACGCCAAGACACTGGATGGCCAGCGGTGATGCACCCGTTCTCACTGCGGGAGATGCAGGCGAAGTAGCCCCCTACAGTCGATGCTGCAGCGCGTCCGCCGCCGCCAGGAGATTCGCCGCCCAGCGCGCCCCGGGCCTGCGGCCGATCCGGTCCACCGGACCCGACACGGACACCGCCGCGATGACCTGGCCGTTCGCGTTGCGGACCGGCGCCGAGATGCTCGCCACACCGGACTCGCGCTCCGCGACACTCTGCGCCCAGCCCCTCCTGCGCACCTCCATCAGCGTCCGCTCGGTGAACGTCGCGTCCGCCAGGATCGCCCGCTGCGACGCCGGATCGGCCCACGCCGCGAGGACCTTCGCGCCGGAACCCGCCCCCATCGACAGTCGGGTGCCCACCGGAACCGTGTCCCGCAGACCGCTCGTCGGCTCCGACGACGCCACACAGATGCGCTGCATGCCGTCACGGCGGTACAGCTGGATGCTCTCCCCGGTGAGATCCCGCAGCCGGGGGAGCACCGCCGCGGCGGCCTCCAGCAGCGGGTCGCCCGAGCGGGCGGCCAGCTCGGCGAGTGTCGGACCGGGACGCCAGCGGCCGTCGGCTCCCCGGTTGAGCAGACCGTGTACCTCCAGGCCTACCGCCAGCCGGTGCGCGGTGGCTCGGGGCAGACCGGTGCGCTGGCACAGCTCGGTGAGCCCACAGGGCTCCTTCGCGGCTGCCCACAGCACACCGACGGCCTTGTCCAGGACGCCGATACCGCTATGCTGTCTCACGAGACGATACTAACTTCCCGACATGTGGGACGTCTAGATCGAAGCAGAGACGGAGGAAGCGATGGGAAGGACGCTCGCGGAGAAGGTCTGGGACCAGCACCTGGTGCGTGAGGGCGAGGGCGCCGAACCGGACCTGCTCTACATCGACCTTCACCTGGTGCACGAGGTGACCAGCCCGCAGGCCTTCGACGGGCTGCGGCTCGCCGGGCGGCCGGTGCGCCGTCCGGACCTCACCATCGCCACCGAAGATCACAACGTACCGACGAAGGACGTCGATCTCCCGATCGCCGACCCCGTGTCGCGCACCCAGGTCGAGACGCTGCGGCGCAACTGCGCGGAGTTCGGTGTGCCGCTGTACCCGATGAACCACGCGGAGCAGGGCATCGTCCACATCATCGGCCCGCAGCTGGGGCTCACCCAGCCGGGGCTGACCGTCGTGTGCGGCGACAGCCACACCTCCACGCACGGCGCGTTCGGCGCGATGGCGTTCGGCATCGGCACGTCCGAGGTCGAGCACGTGATGGCCACCCAGACGCTGCCGCTCAAGCGGTTCAAGACCATGGCGATCAACGTCAACAGCTCCGACGGCACCCTGCGCCCGGGCGTCACCAGTAAGGACGTCGTGCTGGCGATCATCGCGCAGATCGGTACCGGCGGCGGCCAGGGCTACGTCCTGGAGTACCGCGGCAACGTCATCGACAACCTGTCGATGGAGGCCCGGATGACGATCTGCAACATGTCGATCGAAGCGGGCGCGCGCGCCGGCATGATCGCGCCGGACGAGACGACGTTCGCCTACCTCAAGGGCCGCGACCACGCCCCGACCGGCGACGAGTGGGACGAGGCGGTCGCCGCGTGGCGCGAGCTGCGCACCGACGACGACGCGACCTTCGACGAGGTGGTCGACATCGATGCCGACTCGCTCACCCCGTTCGTCACCTGGGGGACCAACCCCGGTCAGGGACTGCCGCTGTCGGCGCTGGTGCCGGACCCGGAGAAGATCGTCGACGAGAACGAGCGGGTCGCCGCCGAGAAGGCCCTGAACTACATGGGTCTGACCGCGGGCACGCCGCTGCGTGAGGTCGCGGTCGACACCGTCTTCGTGGGGTCGTGCACCAACGGCCGCATCGAGGACCTGCGCGCGGCCGCCGAGATCATCCGGGGCCGCAAGGTCGCCGACGGCGTGCGGATGCTCGTCGTACCCGGCTCGATGCGGGTGCGGTTCCAGGCCGAGGACGAGGGCCTCAACGACGTGTTCATCGCCGCCGGTGCGGAGTGGCGCTCGGCGGGCTGCTCGATGTGTCTGGGCATGAACCCCGACCAGCTGGCGCCGGGGGAACGCAGCGCGTCCACCTCGAACCGCAACTTCGAGGGGCGTCAGGGTAAAGGCGGGCGCACCCATCTGGTGTCCCCGCTGGTCGCGGCCGCGACAGCGGTGCGCGGCACCCTGTCGTCGCCGGAAGACCTGGACTAATTTCTCTTGTGAGTGGCGAGGCCGTCTACCCCGGAGGGGCGCCGAAGGCGTAGCCGGAGTGGGCACTCACGACAGCTCTTCCGTCGTGAGTGGCCAGTCCGGCTATAGGCGGTCTCGCCACTCACAAGGCCGACGAAGGAGGCCATACATGGAGCCGTTCAGCACGCACACCGGCATCGGCGTCCCGCTGCGCCGGTCCAACGTCGACACCGACCAGATCATCCCGGCCGTCTACCTCAAGCGGGTCACCCGCACCGGGTTCGAAGACGGCCTGTTCTCCGCATGGCGCCAGGACGAGAACTTCATCCTCAACCAGGAGCCGTTCTCCCGGGGCAGTGTGCTCGTGGCCGGGCCGGACTTCGGCACCGGATCGTCACGCGAGCACGCCGTCTGGGCGCTCATGGACTACGGGTTCAGGGTGGTCGTCTCGGCGCGCTTCGCCGACATCTTCCGGGGTAACTCGGCCAAGGCCGGGCTGGTCGCGGCGCAGGTCGCGCAGCCTGACGTCGAGCTGCTGTGGAAGCTGCTGGAGAACGAGCCGGGCGTCGAGGTGACCGTCGACCTGACCGACAAGACCGTGCAGGCCCGCGACCTGACGGTGCCGTTCGAGATCGACGACTACATCCGCTGGCGCCTGCTCGAAGGTCTCGACGACATCGGGCTGACCCTGCGCAACGAGGACGCGATCGACCGGTTCGAGGCGGCGCGGCCTTCCCGCCTCCCCCGAACGGTGCTGTCGTAGATCCTCTCCGGCGGGGCGCCTGTTCGCTGACCTGGCACAACGTCTAGCGTGAGCCTCGACTCCCCGATCAAGCCGTGGTCGGGAATGTGAGAAGGGGCACAAGGGTGAACAAGGCTGAGCTCGTCCAGGCGCTCGCCGAGCGCCTGGACGGCGACCGCAAGGTCGCCACCGACGCCGTGGACGGACTGCTCGACGTGATCGTACGTACCGTGCACGCCGGCGACTCGGTGTCGGTGATCGGGTTCGGGGTGTTCGAGCCTCGTGACCGCGCCGCACGGTCCGCGCGTAACCCGCGTACCGGGCAGCTCATCGACATTCCGGCGACCACGGTTCCGGTCTTCCGCGCCGGAGCGATGTTCCGTGACGTGGTCAGCGGCGCTCGTCCGCTGGGTGACGCGCCCGTGCGGAGTGCCCCTGCCCGGCCCACTGTGACCACGGCCACCCGCCAGGCCCCGAAGTCCGCGGTGAACGCGGCGCCGGTGCCGACCGCGGATGCGGTGGCGGTCGCCTCGGACCACGCGCCGGTGGACGGCGCCGAGGTCGCCGTGCCGAAGGCCGAGACCAAGTCCACGGCCACCAAGAGCAAGGCCAAGCCGGCGAAGGCGGAGAAGCCCGCCAAGGCGGAGAAGGCGCCGGCCAAGGCGGACAAGGCCCCGGTCAAGGCGGAGAAGGCCACCAAGGACGCGAAGCCGGCCAAGGCCGAGAAGGCGCCGGCCAAGGCCGATGCGAAGGCCAAGAACGGCAAGAAGAAGGCGAAGAAGTAGCGCCGGAGGTCAGTCGGCGTCGGTGTCGGCGCCTGGCGGCTCGTAGTAGTCGGCGGTGACGACCTTGCCGCCGGTGACACCGAGCACCCAGGTGCTCGCCTTGCGCGACGGCGGGTCGACGTGGTCGGTCAACCGCTCGACCAGGTCCGGGATCACCCCGCCCTGGCTGCAGATGACCGGCACGTCCGCGCCGTCCGCGAGTTCCAGCAGCCGGGTCACCCCATCGTCCGGGGCGTCCCAGTAGCCTTCCTCGCCCATCAGCGGCTCGATCCGGACCGGCAGGCGGTGCCGGTCGGCGAACGGCTGGATCGTCTGACCGCAGCGGATCGGCGGCGCGGAGTACGCGCGCACCGGCCCGAAGGACTCGAGCAGGTCGAGCAGCTCCTCCGCCTGGACCCGGCCCTTGCCGGTCAACGGACGCAGGTCGTCGTCGCCGTCCCAGTTGTGCCGGTTGCCCGCCTTGGCGTGCCGAACCAGCAATAACGGTTCGGGGGGTGGCACCGCGCGGAAACGTTCCACCAGCCCCCGGTCGAAGTCGTAGCTCAGGAGCGCTCCGGCGGCTTCCGGGCTGACCCAGCGCAGCTCGTCGACCTCGTCGTTCGGGCTGAACTCGCCCTCTCCGGCCCGCGCGTACCAGTAGTAGACGATCTTGTTGCCCTGCGGTACGCGGTAACGGGTCTCGCCCAGCCGCGCCCCGAGCCGCGCCGCGAACCCGGTCTCCTCCGCGATCTCACGGATCGCCGCGACCGGTTCCGACTCGCCGTGCTCCAGCTTGCCCTTGGGCAGGGACCAGTCGTCGTAGCGCGGCCGGTGTACCAGTGCGAGCTCGTGGCCCTGCCCGTCCGGCGTCGGCCGCCACAGCGCGGCGCCCGCCGCGACGATGTCGATCTCGTGGTGCTCAGTCATGTCCTGTCATTCCGCGGGTGAGGAGTGGCGGCGGAGCAGCTCGGCCTGATGGTCGCGGACCGAACCGTTGTCGCTGCCCGGTACCGGCGACGGCGACCAGGTGCTGTCCGGACCCAACGTCCAGCAGCGGGTCGACGGGTCCAGGCAGGAGTTGAAGATGTCGTCGAGCTGGCCGCTGAGCGTCGAGTTGACCCGCAGCAGCACCTCGACCCTGCGGTCGAGGTTGCGGTGCATGATGTCGGCGCTACCGATCCAGTACTCGTCGGCACCGGCGAAGTGGAAGACCCTGGAGTGCTCCAGGAACCTCCCGAGCAGTGACCGGACCTCGATGTTCTCGCTCAGTCCCGGCCGCCCGGGGGTCAGCGCGCAGATCCCTCTGACCACGACCTTGACCTGTACGCCCGCCTGGGACGCCCGGTAGAGGCCGTCGATGACCTGCTCGTCGACCAGCGAGTTCATCTTGAACCGGATACCCGCCGGACGCCCGGCACGGTGGTGCACGATCTCCTGGTCGATCCGTTCCAGCAGGCCCCTGCGGACGCCGTAGGGGGCGACCAGCAGCGTGCGGTACCGGCTCTGCCTGGCGTAACCGGTCAGCGAGTTGAACAGGTCGGCGACGTCGGCGCCGATCTCCGGATCGGCCGTGAGTACCCCGAGGTCCTCGTAGAGCCGCGCGGTCTTCGGGTTGTAGTTGCCGGTGCCGACGTGGCAGTAACGGCGGATCCGGGAGCCCTCCTGACGCACGACCAGCGACGTCTTGCAGTGCGTCTTCAGCCCGACGAGCCCGTAGACGACGTGCACGCCGGCCTTCTCCAGCTCGCGTGCCCAGCGGATGTTCGCCTTCTCGTCGAACCGGGCCTTCAGCTCGACCAGCGCGACCACCTGCTTGCCCGCTTCGGCTGCGCTCACCAGCGCGTCGACGACGGGGGAGTCACCCGAGGTGCGGTAGAGGGTCTGCTTGATCGCCAGCACGGACGGGTCGGCGGCGGCCTGCTCGATGAACCGCTGCACGCTGGTCGAGAACGAGTCGTACGGGTGGTGGACCAGCACGTCGCCCTGACGCAGGGTGGCGAAGACGCTCTTCGGGGTCTCACCCTCGGCGAACGCGGGATGGGTCGCCGGCACGAACGGGGCGTCCTTCAGCTCGGGGCGGTCGACCCCGTACACCCGCCACAGCATGGTCAGGTCCAGCAGGCCCGGCACCACCATGACGTCGTGCGGGTCGACGTCGAGCTCGCGCAGCAGCAGCTCCAGCACGTGCTCGCTCATCGTGTCGGTGACCTCGAGGCGCACCGGCGGGCCGAACCGGCGACGGGCCAGCTCCCGTTCGAGTGCCTGCAGGAGGTCCTCGTCGCGGTCCTCCTCGACGTCGAGGTCGGCGTTGCGAGTGACCCGGAAGGCGTGGTGCTCGGCGACCTCCATGCCGGTGAACAGCTCGCCCAGGTGTGCGGCGATCATGTCCTCGATCGGCAGGAACACGTTGTTGCCCTGCTCGGAGACGACCGGGACGAGCCTCGGCACGTTGTTCGGCACCTTGACTCGCGCGAACCGTTCGGTGTGCGACTGCGGGTCGCGCACCGTGACCGCCAGGTTCAGCGACAGCCCCGAGATGTAGGGGAACGGGTGCGCCGGGTCGACGGCGAGCGGGGTCAGCACCGGGAAGACCTGCTCGAAGAAGTACTGGGACAGCGCCTTGTTCTGGGTCGGTGTCAGATCGTCCCAGCGGATCACGTGGACGCCGCGTTCGGCCAGCTCGGGCTGCACCGAGTCGAGGAACACCCTGGCGTGGCGTTCGGCGAGCGCCTGACTGTTCTCCGCGATGCGGGCCAGCTGCTCGCGCGGGGTGAGGCCGTCGGCGGAACGGACGGCAAGACCGGTGTCGTCCCTGCGCTTGAGACCGGCGACGCGCACCATGAAGAACTCGTCGAGGTTCGAGGCGAAGATCGCCAGGAACTTCGCGCGCTCGAGCAGCGGCTGGCTCGTGTCCTCGGCCAGCGCCAGCACACGCGCGTTGAAGTCCAGCCAGGACAGCTCGCGGTTGAGATAGCGGTCGTCCGGCAGGTCGGTGCGCTCCTGCGCCTTCGGCGTCGGAGCGGGTGGGGCGGCGGGCGCGGACTGCAGCGCGGGCACCGCCGGGCGGGGCGCCGGGCGTCGCGCCGACGAGGCGCTCACCGGCGGCGGCATGTGCTTCTCGTCCTTGGTCGACGCGGTGGCTGCCCTCGTCGTGGTCGTCCCGGCACGCCGGCTCCTGGCAGTGCCGCGCACGGTCACGGCCCTGGGTGTCGTTGCGGTACGGCGAGCGTTGTGTCCGGTTGTCCGTCGACCGTTCTGTTCCTCGGAAGCCACAGCTCCATTGTCGTACACGGGCGACCGCCGCGACGCTCACGCAAGCGTGGTCGACAGGTGAACAGCAGATCACGATCACCTTGCGAGCAACTGAATTGGAGTAGTCGTCGGCTCTGTGACCTGCGGCTGAACAACCCGTTCGGCGGATCGGTGTAGCTCGCCCGGGTGGTTCGGCTCTCGCACCCGGGTACAGACGGCTCCCAGCGCGTCGAGATCACATAACGGGTCAGCGCAGCGGCCGGGCGGCCTTGCGCAACGCGTCCCGTGTCGCGGTCCCCAGCCCGATCCGCTCGGCGTGCCAGAGATCACTCGGCGTGTCGACGTCCCGCCGCAGCCCTGGCCAGTCGCCGATGAGCGGCAACGCCCCCGCGTTCTCGTGCGCCTCGGCCGAGTGGCCACCGAACCGGGGCTCCAGCGCCACCCACGGGGCGCACACCAGCAGGGTGGTGCCGACGCCGGGGGCATCGGCGCAGTACGCACGCATCGCACGCCCGATGCGGAACGCCGCGATCGCCTGGTGCAATGCCTGGTCGAGCTCGTCGGGACGTAACGCGGGCAGGTCCGCCTGTAACGCGGCGACCGGCTGCTGCGGCCCGTTCGTGCGTAACACCTCGGCCCCGTAGGCCAGCGCACCGTTGAGATCGTGCTGCGGAAGGTCAGCGAGCACCGGGACGCCGTCGGCCGTGAGGACCGCCGTCACCTCGGGATCGGACGTGATGGCGACCACCCGCCGTACCGAGCGCGCGGCACGCGCCGCGGCGACCGTGTCCCTGCTCAGCGCGAGCGCCAGCCGGGCATGCGCCGTCGCCTCGCCGATCCCGTCGTCAGCCGCGCCGCGCAGGCGTGTCTTCGCCCGGGACAACGACTTGATCGGGATCATCAGATCCACCGTCACCCCGGTCACCCCACCATTGTGCCGCTCGTCTCGCTCGGCTGGTCCGCTGGACCAACGGTGCGCTCGCGGTGGACACTCGCCCGGGACGATCCGGGCATGATCGGACTTCGACGGCTCGGGTGCGACGGCTGGGAGGACGGACTAGTGGCGCGGGAGAAGGGCGGCTTCTGGGTCGGGTTGTGCGCGGTGACGTTTTATCCACTGATCTGGCTGGTCAGCCGGTGGCGGGCCGAGGGGCTCGACAAGATTCCGGCGACCGGTCCCGCGCTGGTGGTGGCCAACCACATCTCCTACCTCGACCCGATCTACACGGCGGTGTTCGTGCACCGGGGCCGTCGGGTGCCGCGCTTCCTGGCTAAGAGCAGCCTGTGGGAGCTTCCGGTCGCCGGCCCGGTGATGCGCGGTGCCGGGCAGATCCCGGTCTACCGCGACTCCGCGGACGCCCAGCAGAGCCTGCGCGCCGGCATCCAGGCCATGCGGGACGGCAAGCTGATCGTCATCTATCCGGAGGGCACCATCACCCGGGACCCGGAGGGCTGGCCGATGCACTCCCGCACCGGCGTGGCGCGGCTCGCGCTGTCCGGCGAGTTCCCGGTCGTGCCGATGGTGCACTGGGGAACCCTGCAGGTCTATGACCACTACGGCAAGAAGTTCCGGCCGCTGCCCCGCAAGGAGGTCGTGGTCCGCTGTGGCGAGCCGGTCGACCTGTCGGCGTTCCGGGACCGGCCGGTCGACGCGGCGCTGCTGCGGGAGGTCACCGACCACCTGATGAGCGCGGTCCGCGACCTGCTGGCCGAGGTGCGCAAGGAGAACGCGCCGGCCGAGTTCTACCGCAAGGGCAAGGCCGGCACCGGACCGGTCGAGGGGGAAGCGGCTTCGTGACCGCGTCGGACGTGGCGGGGAGCGTTGCGCGGATCGCGGTGCTCGGGGCGGGCTCGTGGGGGACGTCGTTCGCCAAGGTGATCGCGGACGCCGGCTGTGACGTGAGGCTGTGGGCCAGGCGGCCCGCCGTCGCCGAGGCGATCAACTCGGACCACCTCAACGCCGAGTACCTGCCCGGGGTGCGACTGCCCGAGTCATTGCGTGCGACCAGCCGCGCCGCCGAGGCGATGGACGACGTGGACGCGGTCGTGTTCGCCGTCCCGTCCCAGACGCTGCGCGCGAACCTCGAGGGCTGGCGCGCCGACCTGCCCGCCGACGCGACCCTGGTGAGCCTCGCCAAGGGCATCGAGCTGGGCAGCCTGAAGCGGATGAGTGAGGTGATCACCGAGGTCGCCGACGTCAAGCCCGATCGGGTCGCGGTGCTCACCGGCCCGAACCTGGCGAAGGAGATCGCGAACGAGCAACCGACCGCGTCGCTCATCGCGTGCACCGATCACGACCGCGCGGTCTCACTGCAGCTCGCCTGCACCACCGGATACTTCCGGGTGTACACGAACACCGATCTGGTCGGCGCCGAGATGGGAGGCGCCGGCAAGAACGTGATCGCGCTGGCCTGCGGTATCGCGGCCGGCATGGGGCTCGGGGACAACTCGAGAGCTTCGCTGATCACCAGGGGGCTCGCCGAGACGGCGCGCCTGGGGGTGCGGCTCGGTGCCGACCCGCTGACCTTCGCCGGGCTGGCGGGCCTGGGCGACCTGGTGGCGACCTGCTCATCTGTCCTGTCGCGCAACCGCACGTTCGGTGAGCGGCTCGGCAGGGGCGAGAGCCTCGCTGAGGCGGAGGCGGCCAACCACGGCCAGGTCGCGGAGGGTGTGAAGTCCTGCCTGTCGATCTGCGAGCTGGCCGCCAGGCACGACGTCGAGATGCCGATCGCGGACGGTGTTCGCCGGGTCTGTCACGAGGGCATGTCCGCGTCGCGGATGGCCCGGGAGCTGATCACCCGATCGCTCAAGCCGGAGTGATGCCGCAGCTCGCACAGACCGTGTGCACGCCGCACAGAGGCTCCAGCCTCTGTGCCGCTTAACTTAAGGTTGTGAGCTGCGGGCTGCGCCCGGGGGCTTCTCGGGCGACTTTGCACACCTTCGTGCTGCGTCGCACACGTCCGGACATGTGCGACGCAGCACGTAGGTGTGCAAAGTGCAACTCTGTGCGGCGTAGAGAATCTCTGCGCGGGTTGCCCGGCTTAATCTCTCCCCCATGAGTGGAGATGGAACGCGCTGTGTGCACGCCGGCAGGACCGACGAGCCCCGACCGGGGGAACCGCTGCACGCCGGGCCGGTGCTCGCGTCGGCCTATCACCTCGGTCCGCCCGACGGGGACCTTCCGGTCGACTTCTACGGGCGTTCGGCGAACCCGACCTGGCGCGCTCTGGAAAGCGCGATCGGGTCGCTGGACGGTGGGCACACGTTGCTGTTCAGCTCGGGCATGGCGGCGATCGCAACGCTGCTGCGGCTGGCCGCGCGGCCGGGCTCCGCCATCGTGCTGCCCGCTGACGGCTACTACCTGGCACGTGCGCTGGCCGCGGACGAGCTCGCGCCGTTCGGTGTCGAGGTGCGTGAGGTGCCGACCGCGGGCCCGTGGCCCGAGGGCGTGTTCGACGGCGCCACGCTGGTTCTGCTGGAGACGCCGTCCAACCCCGGCCTGGACGTGTGTGACCTGGCCGAGCTCTCGCCACGGGTCCACGCGGCGGGTGCGTTGCTCGCAGTGGACAACACGACCGCGACGCCGCTCGGGCAGAGTCCGATCGAGCTGGGCACGGACATCGTCGTGGGCAGCGACACGAAGGCGCTGTCCGGACACAGCGACGTCGTGCTCGGGCATCTGACCTGCGCATCCGAGGAGCTGGCGCAGCGGCTGGCGGTCATGCGCAACCGGGGTGGCGGGGTCCCCGGGCCGTTCGAGGTCTGGCTCGCTCATCGCGGACTCGGGACGCTGGACCTGCGGTTGACCAGGCAGGCACAGAACGCCGAGGCGCTGGCGACGGCGCTGCTGGAGCACCCGGGTGTGCGCGGGGTGCGCTGGCCGGGCCTGCCGAGCGACCCGTCGTACGCGGTCGCGTCCCGTCAGATGCGCCGGTTCGGTGGGGTGCTCGCGTTCGAGCTGCCGGACGCCGCCGCGACGTCGCGGTTCATCGAGGCCAGCGCCCTGGTGGCGTCGACGACGAGTTTCGGCGGCCTGACCACCACGGCCGACCGCCGCGCCCGCTGGGGCGACCAGGTGGCTCCGGGTTTCCTGCGTCTGTCGGTCGGCTGCGAGGACACCGACGACCTGGTGACCGACGTCCTCTCCGCGATCACCCAGGCTGTCCCCAGCCAGCCGTGAGTGAGTTGGGCTGCCCTGGCAGCCCAACTCACTCACGGCTGTCAGCCCACTCGTGCCAGGACGTGGGCCGGGGGCTCGACGCCCGGTGGGAGGAGCGGGCAGGGGTCGGGCTTGTCGAACGTGGTCCGCACCGGCAGGACTCCGGCCCACGCCGCCCCCGTCGCGACGTCGGCCTCCTCGTCCGCCGGTGCGCCGGTGCGGACCTTCACGCTGGCCTCGGTGAGGTCCAGCGCGAGCACGGCGGTGGCCGCGAGCTCCTTGCGGCTCGGCTGCCGGGCGTGGTCCCACGAGCCGGGCGTGGTGTGTTCGACGATGGCGCGCAGCGCGTCGAGCTTCTCGTCCGCCTCGGTCACCAGCCGGGCGTCGCCGTGCACGACGGCGGAGCGGTAGTTCGCCGAGTGGCTGAACACCGAACGCGCGTACACGAGCCCGTCCAGCAGTGTGACCGTCACGCACACCGGGGCCTGCGCACCGCTGCGCAAGCTCACCGCCGCGCTCGATCCGTGCAGGTAGACGGTGTCCTCGAGGCGTCCGTAACACGTGGGCAGCACGAGCGGGGCGTCGCCGGCGATCACACCGAGATGGCAGATCAACGCCTCGTCCAGCAGCGCGTGCAGTTCTGCGCGATCGTCGCGCGCCCGCTCACGGTGCCGGCGCGGGGTGCTGCGGGTGGTGGGGGACAGGGGTGACTTCGGGCTCATGGTCTCGATAGTGCGCGACCCGGGTGGCATTCTGGTAGTGCCATTTATGAGCGAAGATGGCAGTCCACTTGCCGAGTGAGGTGCCTGGTGCCGGTTGACGACCTGCCGATCGTGCTGGACAGAGGTAGTACCGAGCCGCTGGCTGTCCAGGTGGCCGACGCGCTGCGCAACGCCGCGAGCACCGGGACGCTGCGCGTCGGCGACCGGCTGACCTCCACCAGGGAGCTCGCGGCGCGGCTCGGTGTGAGCCGCACGGTGACCGCCGCCGCGTACGACCAGCTGCTCGCGGAGGGCTGGCTGGCCGGGCGCCGCGGCTCCGGGACGTTCGTGACCGCCGCGCCGCCGAACCTCACCCCCGCGTGCCCGACCGGACCGTCGAGGTCCACCGGTCCGAGCGCGCCGCCGGCCACCACGGTCGACCTGACGGCGGGCAGGCCCTGCCTGGATGCGCTGGACCGGGCCGCGTGGCGACGCGCCTGGCGCGCGGCGGGGGATCGCATGCCCGCGCCGTCGCCCGAGTTCGCCGGACATCCCGACTTCAGCCAGGCCGTGGTCGACCACCTGCTGCGCCACCGGGGGCTCGCCGCGTCGCCCGAGCACGTGCTGGCCACCTCGGGCACGACCAGTGGGGTGGCCGAGGTCGCCGCACAGCTGCCGCGAGGAGCCACGGTCGCGATGGAGGAGCCCGGCTACCAGCGTGCCGCCGTGACGCTGGAGGCCGCCGGGCTGCGGGTCGTCACGGTTCCGGTCGACGAGAACGGCATGCGGGTCGACCGGCTCCCGGACCGGATCGCGGCCGTCTACTGCACCCCCGCGCACCAGTTCCCGCTCGGCTCCAGGCTCTCCGCCGACCGGCGGGTCGCGCTGGTCCGGCGGGCCAGGGACGAGGGCTTCCTGGTGCTGGAGGACGACTACGACGGCGAGCTGCGCTACGACGTCGCCCCGCTGCCGCTGCTCGCCTCGCTGTGCCCTGACGTGGTGGTGCACCTGGGCACCACGAGCAAGCTGCTCACCCCGACGCTGGGCACCGGGTGGCTCGTCGCCCCACCGGAGATGCACCGCCGGATTCTCCGGACGCGCCAGCGCAACTGCCACCGTCCGTCGCCGGCCGGTCAGATGGTGTTCGCCGCGTTCGCCGAGTACGGCGACCTGTCCAGGCACCTGCGGCGCCTGCGCCGCGAGCTTTCCGAGCGCAGGGCGATGGTGGTCGACATGCTGCGCTCGGTCGACGTCGAGTTCCAGGGCGACGCCGCGGGGGCGCACCTGATGGTGCCGCTGCCCGGTGCGGAGGAGGAGGCCGCGGTGGTCGCGGGCGCGGCGGAGGCCGGCGTGACGGTGCCGGGCCTGCTCGACTACCACCACGGCAGGCCATCCGTCTTCGGGATCTCGATCGGCTATGCCAGCGCCGGGCGCGCTGACCTGGACTGGGGCGTCGAGCTCGTGGCGAAGGTGGCTGCCGAGGCGCTCCGGAGCTGAGACGGTCGTTACGCTGCTCGACATGGAACAGCCCCCTTCTGGCCACCGCGGGATCCGAGTGGCGGTCGTCTTCGGCGGCCGCAGCAGCGAACACGGCATCTCGTGCGTGTCGGCGGGTAGCGTGCTGGGCCACCTGGACCGCGAGCGTTTCGAGGTGGTCCCGGTGGGGATCACCCCGGACGGTGGCTGGGTCCTCGGCGAGGACGACCCCGCCGCGTTGACCATCCGCGACCGCGAGCTACCCACGGTGGACCACACCAGGTCCGCGGTGGCGCTGCCGGCGGACCCGACGGTCGGCGGGCTGGTCCACCTGGATCAAGGCCGCGCCGGTGAGGTACTGAGCGGTGTCGACGTGGTGTTCCCCGTGCTGCACGGGCCGTACGGCGAGGACGGCACGATCCAGGGTCTCCTCGAGCTGACCGGCACGCCCTACGTGGGTGCCGGCGTCCTGGCCAGTGCGGTCGGGATGGACAAGGAGTTCACCAAGAAGCTGCTGGCGGTCGAGGGACTGCCGGTGGGTGACCTGGTCGTCCTTCGCCCCGGGACCGACACACTGACGCTGTCGCAGCGCGAACGGCTGGGGCTGCCGGTCTTCGTCAAGCCCGCGCGCGCCGGCTCGTCGGTCGGCATCACCAGGGTCACCGACTGGGCCGATCTGCCCGCCGCGATCGACACCGCCCGCCGGCACGACCCGAAGGTGCTGGTCGAGGCCGCCGTGTCCGGCCGGGAGATCGAGTGCGGTGTGCTGGAGTTCCCGGACGGCTCGATCCGGGCGAGCCTGCCCG
Source organism: Actinospineispora spinosispora DSM 44797 (assembly GCF_000429025.1). GTDB lineage: Bacteria > Actinomycetota > Actinomycetes > Mycobacteriales > Pseudonocardiaceae > Pseudonocardia > Pseudonocardia spinosispora. Next base: position 418,776 of record NZ_AUBB01000006.1, on the reverse strand, counting down.
CCGAGATCCGGGTGGTCGGCACGGACGGTGAGGTGCCGGAGTTCTACGACTTCGCCGCCAAGTACCTCGACGACGTCAGCGAGTTCGACATCCCGGCGAAGCTGGACGACGTCACGACGGAGAAGGTGCGCGAGCTGTCCATCGCCGCCTTCGCAGCGCTGGACTGCCAGGGTCTGGCCAGGGTCGACTTCTTCGTGGGAGACGACGGCATGCCGGTCATCAACGAGATCAACACGATGCCCGGGTTCACCCCGATCTCGATGTACCCGAGGATGTGGGCGACGACCGGTGTCGAGTACTCGGCCCTCCTGACGATCCTGATCGAGACGGCGATCGCCCGAGGCACCGGCCTGCGCTGACCCGAGCCTGGGTGACTGTGCACGCGTTCGTGCTGCGTCGCACATGTCCGGACATGTGCGACACAGCACGAACGCGTGCACAGTGCCCGCGCTGTGCGAGCTGGTTTCGCTCAGCCGGTGCGTGGGGGGAGCGTTGTGGCGATCTTGTCGGAGATCGTCTGGATAGGGGCGGTGCCCAGGCCTCTCGGCACCGTGAGGGCGACGTAGACCTGGCGGTCGGCCGTGATGAAGGTGTCCATCTCCGGTTCGGACAGGACCAGCCACCCGACCTTGTCGATCGCGATCAGCTCCGACGTGGGTGTGAGCTCGGCGGGCCTGGGCAGGCCGCAGCGCAGCACGACCGACTGGTCGCGCCTGCCCCATGCGGCGGCGCCGTCGGGTGCGGGGTCGGCGAGCCGGAGGCGGTGCAGCACGTCGCCGCCGCTGCTCAGCTCGCCGGGCAGTGCCTGGAGCAGCCGGACGCACGACTCGGACTTCGCGTCGGGCGCGTCGACCGGTACCAGCGCCAGCGGCCGGTCGTTGTCGGCGGGCGGGGTGACCGAGGCGGAGCGGCCGTAGACCAGACCGAGGACCACGGCCGCCACGACGAGCAGCGCTGGCAGAGCGAACATGATCACCGTGGCCGGGTGACGGCGGTCCTCCGGTCCTCGGGTGGTGGCTGTCTTGTTCAGGACAGATGCACCACAGGGCAGGTCAGCGTGCGGGTGATGCCGGCAACGTTCTGGACCTGGGCGACGACCAGCTGACCGAGGGTGTCCACGGTCTCCGCCTCGGCGCGCACGATCACGTCGTAGGGGCCGGTCACATCCTCGGCGGCGATCACTCCGGCAAGACCGGCGATCTCGCTCGCCACCGCGGAGGCCTTGCCGACCTCGGTCTGGATCAGGATGTACGCCTGGATCACGGCGTGGCCCCTTCCTGGGTATCGGTGCGGCAGTTCTGGGAGGAACGTACCGTGGCGCTGCCGAGCACTCCGAGACGTCCTCGGATGAACGGCACAGGGCGGATGAGGGAAAGTGTGGTCCATGTCCGGTGCACCCGCTGATCGAGAAGCAAGCGTTGCCGAGGTGGGCGAGTTCGGGCTCATCTCCCGCGTGACGGCCGGCCGGGTGCACCCGGCCAGCACACTGCTCGGGCCGGGCGATGACGCCGCGCTGGTCGCGGCACCGGACGGCAGGGTCGCCGCGAGCGTCGACATGCTCGTGCAGGGCGTGCACTTCCGGCTGGACTGGTCGACCCCGGAGCAGATCGGGCGTAAGGCAGCGGCCGTCAACATGGCGGACGTGGCGGCGATGGGCGCGGTGCCGACCGCGCTCCTGGTCGGGCTGGGATGCCCGCCGACGACCCGCTCCGACCTGGCGGAGGGGCTGGCCGACGGTCTGTGGGCCGAGGCGATGACGCAGGGCGCGGGGGTGGTGGGCGGTGACGTCGTGTCCGCGCCGTCCGTGACGATCTCGGTGACGGTGCTGGGCGATCTCCAGGGACGCCCGCCGGTGACCAGGTCCGGCGCCCGGCCCGGTGATGTCCTGGCGGTGGCCGGGCGCCTCGGCTGGGCCGCCGCTGGTCTTTCCGTGCTGACCAGGGGCTTCCGTTCACCCGTGGAGGTGGTCGGCGCGCATCGGGTTCCCGCGCCGCCCTACGCGGCCGGTCCGGAAGCGGCGGCGGCGGGCGCCACGTCGATGATCGACGTCTCGGACGGCCTGCTCGCCGACCTGGGGCACGTGGCCGAGGCATCCTCGGTGAGCATCGACGTTCGCTCCGAAGCCCTGCCGCCGGCGACGAGGCTCGTCGAGGTGGCCGCCGCCCTCGGCGCGGACCCGATGCGCTGGGTCCTGACCGGCGGCGAGGACCACGCACTGGTGGCGACCTTCCCTCCCGACGCGACGCTGCCCCCCGCCTGGACCCCGATCGGCTCGGTGTCGGAGGGCACGGGCGTCACGGTCGACAACACCCCCTACGACGGCGCGGCAGGCTGGGACCACTTCTCCTCGTGAGTGGTGAGGGCGCCTCCGGGCGCCCTCACCACTCACGACCAGCACACACCTGCCACCCGCACCCCCTCCCGGAGCGGCACGAATGTGGCTTTAGGGACGTTCAACGTCCCTAAAGCCACATTCGTGTCATGGTGGGGACGGGACTAGCGGGGGATCGGGACGCCTCGGATGGAGGCGTCCAGGAGCTGGACGGGGTGCATCAGAGGTGGTGGGGGCGGGGCGCCTTCCGCCGTCATGTGGCGGCGGATCTGCAGGAGGCAGCCGGGGTTGGCGGTCACCACCATGTCGGGGTTCGCGGCGCTGATGTTCGCGGCCTTGCGGACACCCAGGTCGGCCGCGGCGTCCGGCTGGACCAGGTTGTAGATGCCCGCCGAACCGCAGCACAGCTCGGGCTCGGCGACCTCGACCAGCTCCAGGTCCGGGATCGTGCGCAGCACCGCGCGCGGCTGCGCCCGGACGCCCTGGGCGTGCCCGAGGTGACATGCGTCGTGGTAGACGACGCGGGCCCGGATGGGATGGCGCGGCGCTCGTGGTTCGAGGTCGGCGAGCACCTCGTTGACGTCCTTCACCTTCGCGCTGAACGCGGTCGCGCGCGCCGCCCACTCCGGATCGTCGGACAGCAGCTGCCCGTACTCCTTCATCGACGAGCCACAGCCCGCGACGTTGGCGACGACGGTGTCCACGTCGAGCCGCTCGAACCGTTCGATCGTCTTACGCGCCCTGGCCAGCGCGCTCGGCTCCCGGCCGGCGTGCAGCTCCAACGCGCCGCAGCACTGCTGGTCGCGGGGGATGAGCACGTCGCAGCCCTCGGCGGCGAGCACCCGGGCGGTCGCTGCGTTGACCGGGTGGAAGAACACGTCCTGCACGCAGCCGGTGAGCAGCGCGACCCTGCGCCGGGCCGGGCCGCGGGCGCTGACCTCCTCCGGCAGCCGGGCGAACGCGTCACGCAGCCTCACCGGTGGCAGCAGCGACTCCATCGCCGCGAGCCGTCCCGGAAGCTTCGCGGTGAGCTTCCGGACCGGCCCCAACGTGCGCAACCGCTGGTAGAGCGCTCCCGGCAGCGCGGCGGCGCGCAGCCGCCGCCGGTAGGGGAACAGCGCGAAGATCGCCTCGCGGAACAACCGGTCGCCCCGGGTGCGGGGCACGTTGCGTTCCAGCTGCGGGCGAACCGACTCGAGGAGCCGGTTGTACTGCACGCCGGACGGGCACGCGGTCACGCACGCCATGCAGCCCAGGCACGCGTCGATGTGCTCGTGCAGCGCGCCGTCGAGCCCGATCTCGCCGTTGGCCGCCATGTCCATCAGATAGATCCGGCCGCGCGGCGAGTCCATCTCCTCGCCCCACAGCTGGTACGTGGGGCAGGTCGGCAGGCAGAACCCGCAGTGCACGCAGTCGCTCAGCAGCTCCCGCTCCGGCGGCCGGTGCGGGTCGAACGCACTCGGGCCGGTCTGGGGCAGCTTGCTCTCGGCGGCTCCGCCGGACGTCGTGCTCACAGGGACCTCACATCCATGGTGCGAACCGTCCGGCGCCGAGGCGGCCGTCCGGGTCGAGCTCGGTCTTGACCGCCCGGAGCACACCGATCGCCGAGGGCTCCACACCCCAGCCGGGCACGGTGGAGCCGGAAGGACGTCGGCGCAGCGTCGAGGTGCCGCCCACCCGATGCACCAGCCGATGGGCATCGGGGACCGCATCGACCGGCACGGCCACGGTCGCGATGCCGGTGGCCAGCCCGGCGACGGGAGCCCGCGCCGCCAGCGTGTCGACCAGCTCGACCAGCAGCGGAGCCAGCCGGGACGGCCGGGCGCCGATCCGCAGGATGGCCGCACCCGTCGGGGGTTGCCCGACCAGGCGGGCGTGTTCGTCCCAGGCGTCGTCGGCATCGGCCTCGGGCGACCGCACCGCGCCGTCGAGCAGCTCCACCAGCCGGCCGACTCTCCGGTCCAGGGCGGCCGACGTACCCTCCACCCGCACGAACAGCTCGTCACCGAACCATTCGACGGCCACCGGCTCCAGGGGGCTGGCCAGGAGAGTGGCGGTCCGTTGTGCGGCCTCGGTCAACGAGCAGGCCAGCCGGACCGTGGCGGTCGCCTCCGGCAGCGGGTGCAGCCGCAGCACCGCCTCCGCGACGAGCGCGAGCGCGCCGTGGCTGCCGTGCACGAGCTTGGTGAGGTCGTAGCCGGCCACGTTCTTGATCACGTGGCCGCCGCTGTGTGCCACCGTGCCGTCCGCGAGGACCAGGGTCGCGCCGATCACCAGGTCGCGCAGCGACCCGTAGGTCAGCGCCGAGGGCCCGGCGTCCGCCGTGGCGATGAGACCGCCGACGCTGGCGCCGTCGGCCACCCGCGCCGCGTCCAGCGCCACGCGCTGGCCGTGTTCGGCGAGCAGCGTGTTGAGCTCACGCAGCGGGGTACCGGCCCGTACCGAGACGGTCATGTCGGACGGGTTGTGCGCGAGCACCCCGGTCAGCGACGTGGTGTCCAGGACCTGCTCGGCGGGCGTCGCCTGCCCGGCCCAGTCGCCCGCGGTGCCCGCGCCACGGATCTGGACCGGACCGGTGCTGTCGGCGAGCACGGCGGAGGCCTCGGTGACATCGGTGGGGCGCCGCACTGTGGTGGTGTGGTGCGCGTCGGTTTCGGGAGCGCTCATAGTCTTTCGATCACCCCGGCCTCCTCCAGCGGATGCGGCGCGAACTTGCCCGGCCGCTCGCCGCACAACCGGGGCGTGGGCAGCAGCTTGCCCGGGTTGCACAGCTGGTGCGGGTCGAATGCGTCGCGCACCCGCGCCATGACGTCGAGATCGACCTCGGAGAACATCTTCGGCATCGAGCACGCCTTGTCGGTGCCGATGCCGTGCTCGCCGGACAGCGAACCGCCCAGCTCGACGCACAGCTCGGCGATCTTGCCGGACAGCACCTCGGCGCGCTCCGTCTCACCGGCCGCCGCGCTGTAGAGCACGAGCGGGTGCAGGTTCCCGTCGCCGGCGTGGAACACGTTGGCCACGCGCAGGCCGGCCTCGTCGCCCATATCCGCGATCCGGCCGAGTACCTCCGCGAGCCGGGTGCGCGGCACGACACCGTCCTGCACGAAGTAGTCCGGGCTGATCCGCCCGACGGCCGCGAACGCGGCTTTGCGGCCCCGCCAGATCGCCGCCCGCTCCTCGTTGTCGGCCGCGATGTGCAGCCGGGTGCAGCCGTGCTTCTCGCAGATGGCGCGGACCTTCTCGAACTGCCCGTCGCACTCCTCGACCGGTCCGTCCAGCTCGACGACCAGCGCGGCGGGTGTGCCGATCGTGTACCCGGCGTGCACCGCCTCCTCGGCGGCCTCGATGGCGAGCGTGTCCATCATCTCGACCGCGGCGGGCACGATCCCGGCGGCGACGATGTCACTGACGACCTCACCGGCCGCCTGGATCGACGGGAAGTCGGCGAGCAGGGTGCGCACGGTCTCCGGGGTGCGCAGCAGCCGAACGGTGATCTTGGTGGCGATGCCGACGGTGCCCTCGCTGCCCAGGAACACTCCGCGCAGGTCGGGTCCGGCCTGCTCACCGCTGTCGCCGCCCAGGGTGACCACACTGCCGTCGGCGAGGACCACCTCGAGCGCGAGCACGTGGTTGGTGGTGAAGCCGTACTTCAGGCAGTGCGCGCCGCCGGAGTTCTCCGCGACGTTGCCGCCGATCGTGCAGACCTGCTGGCTGGACGGGTCCGGCGCGTAGTACAGGCCGTGCGGTGCCGCGGCGCGGGTGATGTCCAGGTTCGTCACGCCCGGCTCCAGCACCGCGCGGCGGTCCACCGGGTCGACCTCCAGGACGCGGCGCAGCCGGGCGAGGCTGATCACCACCCCGTCCGCGACCGGCAGCGCTCCACCGGACAGCCCGGTGCCCGCGCCCCTGGCGACGAACGGGATGCGATGGGTCGCGCACACCGTCACCGAGGCCGCTACCTCGTCCGCGGTGTGCGGCAGCAGGACCAGGCCGGGGACCACGCGGTACCCGGTGAGCCCGTCGCACTCGTAGCTGCGCAGTCGCGCCAGATCGGTGATCACGTTCGCGGCGCCGATGGCCTGCTGGAAGTCGTGCAGGGCGGCTGCGTCGATGGTCATCACGCACCTCCGCTTGTCTTCCACATAGTGGAATCTATCTACCGCTTTGAGAAATTACCGGTGATACCAGCGAACCGCGCGCCGGGGCATGCGTCAAGGCCCGACACCGTCTCAAAGATGTCCACTAGGCGCGCTCGACACGCCGGTCAGATCTCACCGATCGGGTGACGCTGATCGTGCTATCCGGATCCTCAATCGGTTCCGGTCGTTGGGCTGATCATGCGGCGACGGCGGGCACTCTCGGTAGGTGCCCTGCTGCTCTCGGTAGCGCTGGTCGGGGTGGGCGCGGGCACCGCGCAGGCATCCGAGCCGGTCACCAGCCCCAGGCCGTCGCTGGAGCTTCCCGCCCCGCCCGTGCTGGGGCAGCCGACACGACCCGACCAGGACTCCTTCTACCGTCCGCCCTCGGACCTCGACCGAGGTGAACCGGGTGACCTCATTCGGTCGCGCGTCAGTCACGTCCGGGCTTCGGTGCTGCCGGCTCCGGTACGCGCCTGGCAGGTGCTCTACCGGTCGACGAGCGCTCGCGACGAGTCGAACGCGGTCTCCGGAACCGTCATGGTGCCGGGCACCCCCTGGCTCGGCTCGGGCCCGAGGCCGATCGTCACCTACACGATCGGGACGCACGGGCTCGGCGACCAGTGCGCGCCCTCGTACCAGCTGGCGTCCGGTACCGACGTCGAGTTCACGCTGATGTCCCAGGCGCTGGCCGCGGGCTGGGCGGTCGTGGTCACCGACTACGAGGGTCTCGGCACGCCGGGCAACCACACCTACGTGGTGCAGCGATCGGAAGGTCGCGCCGCGCTGGACATCGTGCGCGCCGCGACGGAGCTGCGCGACGCGGGTCTGTCGAGGAACGCGCCCGTCGGTATCTGGGGTTATTCGCAGGGTGGCGGAGCCGCCGCGTCGGCCGCCGAACAGGCGGAGGACTACGCATCGGACCTGAAGGTCGTCGGTGTTGCCGAGGGCGGCGTGCCCGCTGATCTGCGCGCGGTCGGCCGCAACCTGGACAACAAGCCGTCCTTCGGTCTGCTCGCGGCCGCCGCGGCCGGCATCGACGCCGGTTACCCCGACCTCGACATCTACCACGACCTGCTGAACGACAAGGGCAGGAAACTGATCGACCGGGTGCGCACGGAGTGCACCGAGGAGCTCGCCGGAGAGGGCACTCACCGGCTGAACGAGTTCACCACCGTCGACGACCCGCTGGACTACCCGCCGTTGGTGCGCAAGCTGGAGGTGAACCGGATCGGGGCGCAGGCGCCCAGGGTTCCGGTGCGGCTCTATCAGGCGGGTGCCGACGAGTTGATCCCGGTCGATGTCGCGCACAAGCTCCGGGACGAGTATTGCGGACGCGGGGTGCGTGTGCAGTACACCGAGATTCCAGCGGCGAACCACGTCGCGGGGGCGTTGTCCGGTGGTCCGGGATCCGTTGCCTGGCTGGCGGAACGATTCGCCGGTCACCCGGCGCCGAACTCGTGCGGATGAGGGTCGGTCAGCGAACCTTGGCGAGTGACGGGTCGCGCCACAGCACGACGATCTCGGCCTGCTTGGAGCCGATGACGTCGAGAAGCGCGTTGTCGTCGAAGCCGGGAAGCTCACGCAGGCGGCCGAGCAGCTCGCACACCACGGGGTGGCTGAACGGAACGACCTGCCAGCGGCCGGAGGCCGAACCGAGCAGGAAACACGCGTGTTCCTGCCATGAGCCGTCGGAGCACGTGCGGACCGCTACCTCGGCGAGGTCGAAGCAGGCTTCGTCGATGTCGATCGCGGTCGGCGGCTCGGGGCGAGGCATGATCCGGCGGATCGACTCACTGAGCGGAGCTCGTGGTCGAGGGATGCGAGCGTAAGTCTCGTCACTCGGCATGACCGACTCATCTCCTCGTGTCATGGCGAAGATGGGGAGCCTCCGACATTGTGCAGTTCGTCCCGTTCGGCTCTTGCCGGACGGGTGGCTGACCGAGTCTGTCCAACGGTCGCCGTCATGCGGTGATTGTCTGTGTGAGCATCATCGCCTGTCTAGACCTGAGGCCGAATCTCAGGCGTTCTGGTGCCCCTTATGAGGTGAACGGTGACCAAATTTACTCAGGCGAAACATATCTTGATCATGTGATCGTTACCGCATAGATATTCAGGTCCACCTAACTTCCGCATTGTGGAATGGCGTGTCCGTCTGACAGAAAGTACTCTGCGGCTCATGAGTGCGCAGACGACGCCCAAGATCGAAGTCAAGGCCTATCCGGTGGACCGCGCGGAGGAAGTACTCACTCCTGAAGCGCTGGATTTCGTCGCGTCGCTGCACCGTGAGTTCGACGCGACCCGCCGCGAGCTGCTCGCCGCGCGCGCCGACCGACGAGCCGAGATCGCCCGCACCGGGAAGCTCGACTTCCTCGCCGAGACCGCCGACATCCGCGCCGCCGAATGGCGCGTGGCCGAGGCGCCGCCCGCACTGGCCGACCGCCGGGTCGAGATGACCGGCCCGACCGAGCGCAAGATGACCATCAACGCGCTCAACTCCGGCGCCAAGGTGTGGCTCGCCGACTTCGAGGACGCCACGACACCCACCTGGCACAACGTCGTCGCCGGTCAGGTCAACCTACTGGACGCGCGCACCGGCAAGGTCGAGTACACCAGCCCGGAGGGCAAGGAGTACCGCGTCACCGCGACCGAGCAGCCCACCGTCGTGGTGCGCCCGCGTGGCTGGCACCTCGACGAACGTCACCTCACGGTCGACGGCGAACCGGTCGCGGGTGGCCTCGTCGACTTCGGCCTGTACTTCTTCCACAACCCCTCGGTGCCCTACTTCTACCTGCCGAAGCTGGAGAGCCACCTCGAGGCGCGGCTGTGGAACGACGCGTTCACCTTCGCCGAGCGGGCCAGGGGAGTGGAGCACGGATCCGTTCGGGCCACCGTGCTGATCGAGACCATCACCGCGGCCTTCGAGATGGAAGAGATCCTCTACGAGCTGCGCGAACACGCCTCCGGGCTGAACGCCGGCCGCTGGGACTACCTGTTCTCGGTGATCAAGAACTTCCGGGACGCCGGCCCGGAGTTCGTGCTGCCGGACCGCAACGCGATCACCATGACCGCGCCGTTCATGCGCGCCTACACCGAGCTGCTGGTCTCGACCTGCCACAAGCGCGGCGCGTTCGCCATCGGCGGCATGGCCGCGTTCATCCCGAGCCGCCGCGACCCCGAAGCCAACGAGAAGGCCATGGCGAAGGTCCACGAGGACAAGCAGCGTGAGGCCACGGCCGGTTATGACGGCTCGTGGGTGGCGCACCCGGACCTGGTGTCGATCTGCCGCGACGAGTTCAGCGCGGTGCTCGGCGACCGGCAGAACCAGCTGGACCGGCTGCGTGACGACGTCCAGGTCAGCGCCGAACAGCTCCTCGACGTGGCATCCACGCCGGCCCAGCCGACGGAGGACGGTCTGCGCGGCGACGTCAGCGTCGGCCTGCGCTACATCGAGTCGTGGCTGCGGGGCAATGGCGCCGCCGGCATCAACAACCTCATGGAGGACGCCGCCACCGCCGAGATCTCCCGGTCGCAGGTGTGGCAGTGGGTCCACGGCGGCGTGGCGCTGTCCGACGGTCAGAAGGTCACCGAGGAACTGGTGCGTTCGGTGATCGAGCAGGAGTTCGACAAGATCCGCTCGGCGGAGGGCGACGCGTTCGCCTCCGGTCGCTGGGACGACGCCCGCCAGGTGTTCGAGCAGGTCGCCCTCGCCGACGAGTTCGTCGACTTCCTGACCCTGCCCGCCTACGCCCTCATCGACTGAGCAAAACCGCAGGTCAAACCCCGTGAGTGCCGCGGCCGCCTATAGGCGGCCGCGGCACTCACGGGGTTTTTCCGTGCTGCTCGGACAGATGTCTGGCGTACTCGGCTATCTGGGCCAGGTTGCACGGGTGGATCGGGCCGTGGCAGGAGGCGCAGTGGCCGGTGCCGTCGTCGACGTGCTCGGCGAGCAGTGGAATCCATCCGCGATCGCTGTGCGAGACCAGCAGTAGTGCCGCGGACAGCATGACGGCGGACGGCTCGGGCTGGTCGGTGATCTTCAAGTCGACTGCTTTCGCGTGAGGCGGACAGGGGTGGGCCCGCACGGCGTCGGCGGCGCTGGGGGTGGGTCGCCTCGGTCGTGCGGGCCCACGCGTGGCGGCCTTACAGGGCGCTAGGGGCGCCACGCGCACAACACAGAGCGTCCCTGAATGGAAACTTTGTGTTGTGGAATGAAGCTAGCATAGGAATTCCTATGACCTCTAGGTGGACTTGCAGATCGTTCGCGATTGCAAATGGGTAAGCTCATCGGCGAGCCTGGAGGATGATGACGATGGCGGTTGCCCGCACAGTGCCTGCCCTGATGCTGTTACGTGAGCTGGACCAGCTCAGACAGCAGTCCGGCGTCAGTTCCGAGCGAGCGGCTGAGGAGCTGGGCTGCCGGGTCAGCAAGATCAGCCGTATCTTCCTCGGTCAGTCCCGGATCACTCCCGGCGACACGAAGTTGCTGGCGGATCTGTACGGCGCCGACGCGAAACTCAGCAAGACTCTGGTCGATCTGGCGCGCAACCTCGGTCGGAAGAGCGACTGGGAGCGCTACGAGTCGGTCTACCGCGAGGCCTTCCTGCTGCTCCCCGATCTGGAACGGCACAGCAGCACGATCCGGATGGTCCAGTCGGAGATCATCCCCGGTCTACTGCAGACCGAGGGATACCTGCGTGCCCTGACCGAAGCGCCCGATCCGTTCGGACGTCCGGTCGACTTCGCCAATGTGGCGCAGGCGACGCGGGAGCGGCAGGAGATCCTGACTCGTTCGGAGCCGCCCACGATGGTGAGCTTTGTGCTGTCAGAGTCGGCGCTGCGTCGGGAGTACGGCGGCCGCGAGGTCATGCATCAGCAACTGCTGCGGTTGGTCGAGGTAGGGCACCTGCCGAATGTGCAGTTGCAGATCGTCCCGTTTGCCAGCCCGAATCCGGTGACCTTCGCCTCGGTCAAGTTCGAGCTGCTGCACCTCCAAGGCGCGGGTGTAGGTACATCGTTGGACTTCGTCCACATAGAGTTGTACGACGAGGCGCAGTACCTGGACGAGCCGGGCCAGGTGGCTGCGTACGAACAGTTATGGGGCCATCTCCAGGCCGCCGCGCTGGGGCCGACTGAATCCGCCGGATTCATCGGAAAGGTGGCGGAGGAGTACGGCTGACCCGATGCGCAGAAGGGCAACAGTCATGCAGCCGAGCGAGTACCTACCCGTGTCTCAGTTCCAGACCGCGTCGTGGCGCAAGGCGCAAGCCAGTGAGCCGCAGCAGTCCTGTGTCGAGTTCGCCCTGGTTGGTGACGTGATCGGCGTGCGGGACTCGAAGGTGACCGACGGGCCGATCCTGCAGTTCAACCGCACCGAGATCGCGGCGATGCTGGACGGAGTGCGCAACGGAGAGTTCGACGACCTTGGCTGAGCTGCAGGACACCCTGGAGATCCGTGCCGTCGGCTACGATCATCCGGATGCGGTGGCCATGGTCGCGGCCGTGCAGCAGGTCTACACCGAGCGGTACGGCGGGGGAGACTCCAGCCCGGTGGCGGTCGCCGACTTCACCCCGCCGGAAGGACTGTTCCTGATCGGCTACGTCGACGGCGTCGCGGCGGTGTGTGGCGGATGGCGGTTCCGCCGCGCCGAACAGGACCCCGACGTGCTGCGCGACGGTGACGTCGAGCTGAAGCGCATGTACGTGATCGACGCGATGCGCGGGCGCGGTCTCGCCCGGCGCATGCTCGCCGAGCTGGAGGACCGCGCGGCCGCGGCGGGATCGCCCCGGATGGTGCTGGAGACGGGCGTCCGTCAGCCGGAGGCGATCGAGCTGTACCGATCGGCGGGCTACAGCGTGCTGCCCAAGTTCGGGTACTACCGCGACTTCCCGACCAGCCGGTGCTTCAGCAAGCCGCTGATCTGAGCCGGGACGCCCAGCGATAGTGTCGGCAGCCGTGCCCATCTATGCGCTCGGCGATCTCGAGCCGGACATCCATCCCGACGCCTACGTGCACCCGGACGCGGTGGTCATCGGCGGTGTGACGCTCGGTGCGTTCGCCTCGGTCTGGCCGAGCGCGGTGCTGCGCGGCGACGACGGACGGATCTTCGTCGGGGACCGCACCAGCGTGCAAGACGGCTCGATCGTGCACACCACCGCGATCCAGGACACGATCATCGGCAACGACTGCGTCGTCGGACACAACGTGCACATCGAAGCGTCCACCATCGCCGACCACTGCCTCATCGCGTCCGGTTCGGTCGTGCTCAACGGCTCCCGGATCGACGAGGGCGCGCTGGTCGCCGCCGGTGCCGTCGTCTCCCCGAAGATGCACGTGCCGGCCCGCCGGATGGCGGTCGGCGTACCGGCGCGGGTCCGGGAGAACTACGAGGTCCCCGAGGGCCGGTTCGACTACGCGGTGAAGTCCTACGTGAACAGAGGGCAGCGGTTCCGTGCCGAGCTGCGCCGATTGGACGGATGATGACTGCCAAGCCACTTTCCGAGGTCGTCGAGTCGGGCTGGGCCGACGCGCTCGCGCCGGTCGCGGACACGATCACCGCGATGGGGGAGTTCCTGCGCGCCGAACTGGCCGCCGGGCGCCGCTACCTGCCGGCCGGGGCGAACGTCCTGCGCGCCTTCCAACAGCCGTTCGACGAGGTCAAGGTGCTGATCGTCGGCCAGGACCCGTACCCGACGCCCGGACACCCGGTCGGTCTGTCGTTCTCGGTGGCGCCGGAGACCCGGCCGATCCCACGCAGTCTGCAGAACATCTACCGCGAGTACGGCGAGGACCTCGGACACCCGCTGCCCTCCTCCGGTGACCTGACACCGTGGACCGAGCGCGGCGTCCTGCTGCTCAACAGGGTCCTCACGGTCGCGCCCGGCCAGCCGGCCTCGCACCGCAACAAGGGCTGGGAGAAGGTCACCGAGCAGGCCATCCAGGCGCTCGCGGCCCGCCAGACCCCGCTGGTGGCGATCCTCTGGGGCCGGGATGCACGAACCCTGCGTCCTATCCTCGGCGCGAACGTCCCCTGCGTGGAGTCAGCCCACCCCAGCCCTATGTCGGCGGACCGCGGCTTCTTCGGCTCCCGCCCCTTCAGCAGGGTCAACGAGATGCTCGAATCCAGAGGAGCTCCACCCATCGACTGGAAACTCCCCTAACAGCCCAAGAAATGGGCTGGGCAGCTCGCACAGAGGTTCTCTACGCCGCACAGAGGCTGGGGCCTCTGTGCGGCGTGTACTCAGTCTGTGCGAGCTGGTATTTCGCGGTGTGGGGGAGCGAGTGGTTGTGAGGGAGCGGTGGCGGCGGGCGCTGGTCACTGGGGCGTCCGGGGGGATCGGTGAGGCCATCGCCGCGCGGCTCGCCGCCGACGGGGTCGATCTGGTGCTCGTCGCGCGCCGAGGCGAAGTGCTCGACCGGCTGGCGGGGTCGTTGTCCGAGCGGCATGGTGTGCGCGCTGAGGTGCTGGTTGCCGATCTGGCCGACCCGGTGCAGCGGGCGATGGTCGAGGCTCGGCTGCTCTCGGTGGACGACCCGGTAGATCTGCTGGTCAGCTGCGCCGGCGGGGCGATCGCGGGGCCGCTGATCGCACAGAGCGCGCGGCGCCGAGTCGAGGAGGTCGAGCTCAACTGCGTGAGCGTGCTGGCGCTCAACCATGCGGCGGCGTCGGCGATGGTGCCCCGGGGGCGCGGCACGATCGTCAACGTGGCGTCCGGCCTCGGCTGGTACGCGTGCCCGGGTGGCGCGACCTACAGTGCGAGCAAGGCGTTCGTGCACAACGCGGGCGCGGCTCTGCGTTACGAGCTGCGCGGCACCGGCGTCGGCGTGACGGTCGTGTCGCCCGGCCCGGTCGACACCGAGGCCGGCGCCGGCGCGGGCCTGACGATGTCCAAGGTCCCGCGCTTCGTGTTCGCCTCACCGGACCAGGTGGCCCTCGCGGCGCTGAACGCCGCGAGCACGAACAAGGCGTTCGAGCAGGTGAACCTATGGAGCCGTCTGTTCACCAGCGCCCGCATCCTGCCGAACACCGTCACCCAGCCCCTGCTCGCAGCAATCCTCCGCCGCCTCACCGCCTAACCCACACGCCACCCCCTGCCATTGGGGACGGGCGGGGAGCGGCGTTGGGGACGACAAAAAGCCGGTACGTCGTCGGACGTACCGGCTTTGTGGTCTGTACTCAGATCAGGTGCGGGTGACCTTGCCGGCCTTCAGGCACGAGGTGCACACGTTCAGGCGCCGGCGAGCGGCACCGTTCAAGCTCGCGCGCACGGGCTGGATGTTCGGGTTCCAGCGGCGGTGAGTGCGGCGATGCGAGTGCGACACGGACATACCGAAGCCGGGACCCTTGCCACAGACGTCGCAGACGGCAGCCACGTCGATAACTCCTTGTGTAGATCGGAAGCGCGCACAGGGCACGCACTGGTCGGCATACGACACCGGACCCGTTCTGTACAAGGGTAGCGACCGCATTCGCGGCCACCAAACCGGGGGCCGTCAGTGACCATCGCTACGCTCAGTGGGCAGGTGAGCGAGGAGGTCGAGGGGGCGGTGTTGCAGGTCCTTGACGCGGCCGCGATCCGGCGGTGGGCGGATGCGTCGGTGGACCTCCTGGAGGCCCACCGGGGCGAGCTGGACCGGATGAACGTGTTCCCGGTGCCGGACGGTGACACCGGTACGAACCTGGTGGCGACGCTGCGTGCCGGCGCGGAGGAGCTGGTGCGCCGGCACGGCCCCCACGGTACGGCCGCCGAGGTCACGGCCGCCTTGGCGTACGGGACGCTGCGCGGTGCGCGGGGCAACTCCGGTGTCATCGTGTCGCAGCTGCTGCGGGGGCTCGCCGAGGTGGCGGCGGAACGCCCGCTCGACGGCGCGGGCCTCGCCGACGCGCTGAGCCGTGCGGACGGTCTCGCGCGCGCCGCGGTGAGCACCCCGGTGGAGGGCACGGTGCTGTCGGTGCTGCGCGCGGCCGCCGGGACGGCCCGCGACGCGAGCACGTTGGCCGATGTCGTCGTCACCGTCGCGGAGGGCGCAGCGAAGGCACTGGCCGACACCCCGCGTCAGCTCCCGGTGCTGGCCAGGGCCGACGTCGTCGATGCGGGTGGGCACGGACTGGTACTCATCCTCGACGCGCTGGTCGGTGTGGTGACCGGCCACGCTCCGGTCACGGTGCCCGACGAGCCGGCGAGCCGCCACCACCCGAGGGACCGCGCGGCGCTGCTCGGCGAACGCGAGGCCGGATCCGCCGAGTTCGACTACGAGGTCATGTACCTGCTGGACCGCTGCTCGGCCGACGGCGTCGAGGTACTGCGCGCCAGGCTGGGCGAACTCGGGGACTCGGTCGTGGTGGTCGGTTCGGCGGACCTGCCGGGGGACGACGGCGGGCTGTGGAACGTGCACGTGCACTGCACCGACGTCGGGGCGGCCGTCGAGGCCGGGATCGAGGCGGGGCATCCGCACCGGATCACCGTCGTCCGGTTCGCCGACCAGCCCGCCGCCTCGGACGCCGGACGCTTCGCCCGGTCGCGGGGTGTGGTCATCGTGGTGTCCGGCGAGCCGATCGTCGAGCTGGTCCGAGCCGACGGCGTCACGGCACTCGTGGCACGGGACGGCCGCGCCCCGAGCACGGGCGAGATCGCGGCGGCGATCGCCGGTACCCGCGCGGAGAATGTCGTGGTGCTGCCCAATGATGTGGAACTGACCCCGGTCGCGGAGGAAGCGGCCGATCGGGCGCGCACAGCGGGGCAGGAGGTCGTGGTGGTGCCCACGTCGTCGGTGCTGCAGGGGCTCGCCGCCCTCGCGGTGCACGACGGTCAGCGCAGAGCGGGTGACGACGTGGTCGCCATGGCCGAGGCGGCCGCCGCGACCAGGACCGGGGTCGTACGGATCGCCACCGGCGACGCGCTGACCTGGGTCGGGCGCTGCTCCGCCGGGGATGTGCTCGGGCTGGTGGACGGTGAGGTCGTGCTGATCGAACAGGACCTGGCCGCCGGCGCGTGCCTGCTGGCCGACCGGATGTTGACCATCGGGGGAGAGCTGGTGACGGTGCTGCTCGGGGAGGACGCGGACGACGCGCTCGGGCAGCAGCTCGCCGACCATCTGCGGCACAGCCACCCGGAGGTCGATGTGGTGCGGTATCGAGGCGGCCCGGCGGGCCTGCCGTTGCAGCTGGGGGTGGAATGACAGACCTGAACAGCCCGCTGGTGGACCTGCTGGGCAAGAAGACGGCCGATGCGCTGGCCGCGCAGCTGGGCATGCACACGGCCGGTGAGCTGCTGCGGCACTATCCGCGTCGCTACGCCGAGCGCGGCAAGCTCACCGACCTGGCACATCTGGAGCTCGGCGAGCACGTCACGGTGATGGCCGAGGTCCGTTCGGTGGAGGTCCGCCGGATGCGGCAGCGCAAGGGCACGATCATGGAGGTCGTGATCGTGTCCGGGGGGCGCACGCTCAGCCTGACGTTCTTCAACCGTCGCGCCATCCCCGGGCTGCAGACCGGCCGGACCGGTCTGTTCGCGGGCAAGGTCACCGCGTTCCGCAACAAGATGCAGCTCACCGAACCGGAGATGATGATCTTTGGGGCCGGTGAGGACATGGACACCGTCGACGAGTTCGCCGGCGCACTGATGCCGATCTACCCGGCGACCGGCAAGCTGCCGACCTGGCGGATCGCCACGTGCGTCCGCCAGGTGCTGGACATGATCGACGACCCGACCGACCCGATGCCGATCGAGCTGCTGGCCACCCGAGGCCTGCCGGCGCTCGGCGACGCGCTGCGTCGTATCCACCGTCCCGCGCAGCACCAGGACTACCGCCGCGCCCGCGAGCGGCTGGTCTGGGACGAGGCGATGGCGGTGCAGCTGGCGCTCGCCCAGCGCCGGCAGTCCGCGCTGTTGAAGCCCGCTCCCGCGTGCCCGCCGGTGCCCGGGGGGATGCACGACCTGTTCGACGCCCAGCTGCCGTTCGAGCTGACCGACGGCCAGCGCGAGGTCGGCGAGGTGATCACCAGGGACCTGGTCGTCGAGCACCCGATGAACCGCCTCGTCCAGGGTGACGTCGGTGCCGGTAAGACGATCGTGGCGCTGCGCGCGATGCTGCGGGTCGTCGACTCCGGGCGACAGGCCGCCATGCTCGCCCCGACCGAGGTGCTCGCCGGCCAGCACGCCCGCACGCTGCGCAACTTCCTCGGCCCGCTGGCTCAGGCCGGCGAGCTCGGTGCCGCCGAACAGGCGACCAAGGTCGTGCTGCTGACCGGGAAGATGCCGGCGAAGGTCCGCAGGCAGGCGCTGCTGGACATCGTCACCGGTGAGGCCGGGATCGTCGTCGGCACGCACGCGCTGATCCAGGACAAGGTGGAGTTCAACGACCTCGGCCTGCTCGTGGTCGACGAACAGCACCGCTTCGGCGTCGAACAACGCGACGCGCTCCGCAGCCGCGACGGCGGGACCACGCCGCATTTGCTGGTCATGACCGCGACGCCGATCCCGCGCACGGTCGCCATGACGGTCTACGGCGACCTGGAGATCTCGGCGCTGCGTGAGCTGCCCCGAGGTCGTTCGCCGATCGCTACGACGGTCATCCCGGTGGGGGAGAAGCCGGCCTGGCTCGACCGCGCGTGGGACCGGATCCGCGAGGAGGTCGCCGACGGCCACCAGGCGTTCGTGGTGTGTCCCCGCATCGGCGGCGACGAGGTCACCGCCGCGGAGGACATCGCGGAGGCCGACCTCGAGCCGCCGCCTGACGAGGACGGGAAGCGGCGGCAGGCGGTGGCGGTCTTCGACGTGGCCGAGAAACTGACCGAAGGGCCGCTGGCCGGGCTGAGGCTGGGCGTGCTGCACGGCCAGCTGCCCGCTGACGAGAAGGACGCGATCATGCGGTCGTTCTCGGCGGGCGAGTTGGACGTCATCGTGTCGACCACGGTCATCGAGGTCGGCGTCGACGTGCCCAACGCGACCGTCATGGTGATCATGGACGCCGACTGGTTCGGGCTGTCGCAGCTGCACCAGCTGCGTGGTCGCGTCGGCCGGGGGTCGGCGCCGGGGATCTGCCTGCTGGTCACCGACTCGGCGCCGGGAACACTGGCGCGTCAGCGGCTGGACGCGGTGGCGTCGACGACCGACGGGTTCGAGCTGGCCCGCCACGACCTGGAGCTGCGGCGTGAAGGTGACGTGCTCGGTGCCGCTCAGTCGGGGCGGCGGTCCGGGCTCCGGATGTTGTCGTTGCTGCGCGACGAGAAGGTGATCTCCGAGGCTCGGGATGCGGCCTGGCAGCTGGTACTGGGGGATCCGTTCCTGGAGAAGCATCCGGGGCTGGCCGCGATGGTCGCCGAGATCATCGACGACGACCGGGCGGAATACCTGGAGAAGGCTTAGCCCCGTGCCCGGCCTTGCCCGTGCCCGGCTTCAAGGCATCTCGGC
This sequence comes from Actinospineispora spinosispora DSM 44797, assembly GCF_000429025.1. Taxonomy (GTDB): domain Bacteria; phylum Actinomycetota; class Actinomycetes; order Mycobacteriales; family Pseudonocardiaceae; genus Pseudonocardia; species Pseudonocardia spinosispora. Next base: position 399,894 of record NZ_AUBB01000006.1, on the reverse strand, counting down.
TGCGCCGTCGACTCGTGAGTGGCAAGGGCGCCTATAGGCGCCCGGATCACTCACGACGGAAAAGCTGTCGTGAGTGCTCCGAGCGCCTACGCCTTCGGCGCCCCTTCGGGGTAGACGCCCTTGCCACTCACGATGGCGCCTACGCCTGCGGCGCCCCTTCGGGGTAGGCGGCCTTGCCACTCACGTGGGTCACGAGGGGGCGGCGGTCAGGGGGGCCTGGGCCTTTGTGGCGAGGGTTGCCTGGGCTGCCTGGGGGAGGTGGATGGTGGTGGTCAGGTCCAGGCGGGTCAGTTCTGACCGTGCTTTCGCGTAGGCGGCCTGGCGTTCGGCGTCGTTTCCGCTGTCCCTCGCCATCGTGAGGAGCTTGATCACCCGCTGGACCGACGTCCGCTCGGCGGGGGACAGACCCGACAGGCGGATGCGGTCCGCGGTGTCGCGCGCGGCCTGCCATGAGCGGCACGCCCGGTCCACGGCCTGCTGGAACTGCGCCGCGTGGGCCGAGGGGGGCTCCTGGTCGGTGTCCAGGGACTGGGCGTGGGCGAACGCGTCGACGAACCGGCCGGTCGCGGGCACCGTGACATCGGCGAGCGCGGGCAACCGGAGCACCGCGAGCGCATCGCACTCGTAGGCGGCGTACTCGGAGCGCAGCGCGGCGAACCGGGCGTGGCTCGCGGACCAGCCGGACACCGCGCGGCGAGGCGCGGACACACTCGCCCGAGCTCTCCGGCGGCGACGCCACCGCCAGCGGACCAGCGACACCAGCGCCACAACGCCGAGACCCGCCGCGGCCGTCGCCGCCAGCGTCACCAGGCTGGCGACCACCACCAGCGCGATCGCGGTGATCACTGTCGCCGCCGCGATCAGCACCGTGACCGCCAACAACAGCCGCAGCAGCGGGTTGCGCACCCGGCGGCGCCTGCCGTGCCTTCTGGATCGACGTCTGGTCATCGATGATCACAGTCCCTTCCGAGGGCCCTGTGGCCGTGTGGTGAGGTTCTCTCCTTGGTACCTGATCGACAGGCCCGAGGCGAGAATGTTTCGGAAAGAGATCCAGTTGGAGCAGGAATGACCAGGATCATCGCCGGTTCGGTGGGTGGTCGGCGCATCGCTGTGCCCCCGGACGGCACCCGGCCCACGTCCGACCGGGTGCGTGAGGCGTTGTTCAGCTCGCTGCAGGCCGACCCGGGTCTCGACGGAGCCTCGGTGCTCGACCTGTGCGCGGGCTCCGGAGCGCTCGGCATCGAGGCGTTGTCCCGAGGAGCCGGGCACGCGCTGTTCGTCGAGTCGGACCGGCGGGCGGCGGCGACGATCCGGCGCAACCTCGCCGACCTCGGACTGACGTCGTCCGCGGAGCTGCGGACCGCTTCGGCCGCCTCGGTGCTGTCCTCCGTCGCGCCCCGGCGCTACGACGTGCTGCTTGCCGACCCGCCCTACTCGGTGCCGGACGACGAGGTCGCGGAATGGCTCGCCGCCGCGGTGGCCCAGGGCTGGCTCGCCGAGGGTGCGACGGTCGTGGTCGAGCGGTCGGGCCGGCGCAAGACGTTCGAGTGGCCAGCATCACTCGAAGGGCACCGGGTCCGGAAGTACGGGAGCACGGTGCTGCATGTCGGGCTTTGCTACGGTTCCGTTCCGTGGTGATACGCGCGGTCTGCCCAGGCTCGTTCGACCCGGTGACCAACGGTCACCTCGACGTCATCGAGCGGACCGCCGGCCTGTTCGACGAGATCATCGTCGCGGTTCTGGTCAACGAGAAGAAGCAGAGCCTGTTCACCGTCGAAGAACGCATGGAGATGCTCGCCGAGGTCACGGCGCACTGCCCGAACGTGCGGGTCTCGTCGTTCAAGGGGCTGCTCGTCGACTTCTGCCAGCAGAACGACGTGCGGGCCATCGTGAAGGGCCTGCGGGCGGTCACCGACTTCGACTACGAGCTGCAGATGGCGCAGATGAACAGACGCCTTTCCGGCGTCGACACGATGTTCATGTCCGCCAGCCCGGAGTACAGCTTCATCGCCAGCTCCCTGGTCAAGGAGGTGGCACGCGGTGGCGGCGACGTCGCGCACCTGCTGCCGGGGCCGGTGTTCCGCCGGTTGAGCGAACGGTTGGGGCCACGCGGCGGTTCCTGACACACCGCGAACCCGGTAATACACCGGTTCGGGTGCATCGGACGGCACACTGATCAACGTGTACCGGGTCTTCGAAACACTCGACGCGCTGGTCACCGTGGTCGAGGAAGCGCGGGGCCTCCCGATGACCGCCACCTGCGTGGTCCCACGGGGTGACATGCTCGACCTGCTGGACGACCTGCGGGAAGCGTTGCCCGGCGAGCTCGACGACGCCCAGGACGTCCTGGACCACCGCGACGGCATGATCTCGCGGGCCGAGCAGCGGGCCGACGAGCTGACCCAGAACGCCGAGGAGACCTCGCAGTCGGCGATCGCCGACGCGCAGGCCGAGGCGCAGCGGTTGATCGCCGATGCACAGGCCGAGGCCGAGCAGCTGGTGGCCAACGCGCGCCACGAGGCGGATGTGGCGGTGGCCGACGGCCGCGCGCAACATCAGGACCTCATCGACCGGGCACGGGCGGAAGCCGACCGTCTCGCCGAGGCGGGCCGGGCCTCCTACGAACAATCCGTGGCGGACGGACACGCCGAGCAGGCGCGGCTCGTGGCACAGACCGAGGTCGTGCAGGCCGCGCACATCGAGTCCGGCAGGATCATCGACGCGGGCGAACGCGAGTCGGACCGGTTGCGTGCCGAGTGCGACCACTACATCGAATCCTCACTGGCGAGCTTCGAGGAGACGTTGACGCGCACACTGCAGGTCGTGCAGCGTGGACGGGGACAGCAGGGGCAGCGCGGCCACTTCGGTCGCGCGGGCGTCGGCCGCGATCGGATCGGTACCGATCTGATCGAGTAGTCGCTCCCGATTTTGACTGAGTGTTCAACTCTCCCGGCGTTCCGGGCGCTCGTACACATATAGTGATCGCGGTGTCGGGTGGTCATACAGCTCATCGGCGGCCCCGGCTGACCCACCGCGACTCGACGATTGCCCTGGGGAGGCGACCATGACGAGCAGGGAACCGGAGTCCATCCGGACCGAGCATTCCGATGACCGGCCGCCGACCGACCTCGCGCCGCCACTGACCGGCGACGGATGGGCAGCGGCGTCGCCGCGCTACCCGGACGGCACGTTCGGCACCGGCGCATTCGACCCGTTCAGCTGGTGGCCCAAGCACCAGCACCGCTTCGGTGCGGCCGACGCGGGGGCCGGCGCGGAACCGACAGCGGACGAGAGCGCTCCTGTCGAGCAGCCACCGCACGCCGTGTGGGACACCCGCAGATCCTCGGCGAGTGCCCCTCCGGCGTCGCCCGAGCACCGACCCGCCCCCGGTTCGCACGCAACCCGGCCGCCGACGCCGCCCGCCCCCGGTTCGACACCCGGTCCGTCCGCCGCCGGCAGACGCGATCCCGGCCCGCCCGGCCGAGGGCCTGGCGCGCCACAGGGCCGGACCGCGCCACCGGCGCCCGGGGCCCGCCCGCCGGAGCGTCACCCGGCAGATCAGGGTGCGACCGCTCGGAGAGGGCCCAGAACCGTCGGTCCCAGAACGGTCGGCCCGCGAACCGTCGCTCCCGGGCCAGCCCCGGTGAGGCCGGCCGGGGCGAACGAGGTCGAGCCCGGTGCGCCGGGGCCGCGAGCCACCGCACCGAGGGCCGCCGGAGCGTCGGCGCGGGACAGGGCACCGGCCCCGCGGACCGGCGTACGCAGCCCCGCCAACCCGAGGCCTTCGGCGGCGAACCCTGCCTCCGGCACACCGGTCGCTCCTCGGCCACCGGCAGCGCAACCCCCCGCTCACGGTGCGACCGCCTCGACACCGCCCACCCCGAGCGCGTCCGACGCGGGCCCAGCGGCCGCGAGGTCGGCTTCGTCTCGGTCGGCGGCGGCGGAGCCCGCCGCTCCCAGGGCGACCGCCGCGACACCGGCCACCCCGAAACCTCCCACGGCGAGCCCTGCCGCCGCGACGCACACCCCTCGGCTGAGCACCTCGGAGACTGCCTCCACCGCTCCGCCGGCGGGCTCCTCGGCCGGGAGGCCCGCCGCCGCCCGACAGGCCGCTCCCAAGCCCGGGGCCACCGCCGCGACACCGGCCACCCCGAAACCTCCCACGGCGAGCCCTGCCGCCGCGACGCACACCCCTCGGCTGAGCACCCCGGAGACCGCCTCGAATGCTCCTCCGGCCGGCTCTTCGGCCGCGAGGCCCGCCGCCGCCCGGCAGGCCGTTCCCAAGCCCGCGGCCCCCGCCGCGACACCGACCGTTCCGAGACCGTCGGCGGCGAGACCCGATCCGAACCCCGCCGTTACGAAGTCGGCTGGTCAGCGGTCAACCTCGGCGGCGTCCGCCGATCCTCGGGTGATTCCGGCGCGGCCGACGAACCAGCAACCTCGATCGGCCACAGCCGCTCACCCGCCGCCCGCGACGCCGCCACCGCCGCGCGACCGTCCGATGCCGGCACCGCCGCCCTCGGCCGAGCCACAGCAGTCCCAGCGGCACTCAGCGCCGCTCTATGTCCATCCGGAGGCGAGGCCAGTGTCCTACGGCTACGGTGACGCCGCGCCGCTCACCGACGACATGATCGTCCGGCCCCAGTCGGCCCGGCCGACCGTGGGCTGGCGCAAGGTCGTCTACTCGGCGTCGGGCGGCCGGATCAACCCGGGGATGAGCGAGGCCGAAGCGGCCAAACACATTCTGTTGCGGCGGGTGCGTCGGCACCTTCCCGGTGCGCACCAGATCGCGGTCAGCTCGCTGAAGGGCGGCGTCGGCAAGACCACGGTGTCCGCCGTCCTCGGTCTGACCCTCGCGGAGTATCGGGGCGACCGTGCCGTCGCGCTGGACGCCAACCCGGATGCGGGCACCCTGGCCGACCGGCTCACCGGAGAGGTGGGTGTGACGGTCCGGCAGATGCTGGAGAACATCGACAGCATCGACTCGCTGACCGCTGTCTCGCACTACACGAGCCTGTCCGGACGCCTGCAGGTGCTGGCGTCCGAGCAGGACCCGGCGATGAGCGAGGCGTTCAGCCGCGACGAGTACGAGCGGATCTGCGCCGTACTGACTCGCTTCTACAACATCATCATCACCGACTCGGGCACCGGCCTCGTACACTCCGCGATGGAGGGCACCCTGGCGCTGGCCGACTCGCTCGTCGTGGTCGGTTCGCCGACCGTCGACGGCGCGTCGCGCGCCTCCAAGACCCTCGACTGGCTCGTCGCGCACGGACACGGTGAGCAGGTCGCCGAGGCCATCGTCGTGCTGTGCTGCGACCGGGTCAGCCCCGAGATCGACATCGAACGCGTCCGGGCGCACTTCCTCGGCAGGTGCCGGGCCGTCGTGGAGATTCCGTACGACCCGCACCTCGCCACCGGGGGCCGGCTCGACCTCGGCGCGATCCGGGAGGAGACCCAGATGTCCTTCCTCGAGCTCGCCGCCCTGATCGCCGACCGCTTCTCCGGTGGTCCCGGCTATCCTGGATAGCAGTATGACCAGACAAGAGCAGGTGAACGTCCATCCGTCCGCCGCCAGCCCGTGGGTGATCAGCACCCGGGAGCTCGGCCGCAGACCAGGCAACATGCGCACGTACCAGCGCACGCTCCAGGCACCGGCCGGCTTCGGCCTCGACGTCATCGGTATCCCCGAGAACGCGCCGGTCACGGTCGACCTGAGGTTCGAGTCGGCGAGCGAGGGTGTCTTCGTGTCCGGCACCGCGGCAGCCGGGGTGGTGGGGGAGTGCGCCCGCTGCCTCGACCCGATCGAGTACCCCGAGACCGTGCAGCTCGGTGAGCTGTTCGCGTACCCGGACACCGCGACCGAGGCCACCACCGACGCCGACGAGATCAGCCGGATCGTCGACGACTACATCGACACCGAGCCGATGATCCGGGACGCGGTCCTGCTGGCACTCCCGTTGGCCCCGTTGTGCCAGGAGGACTGCCGCGGATTGTGCCCGGAATGTGGCGAGCGGTGGGCCGAGCTCAGCGCCGACCACAGCCATGACACAATGGACCCCAGATGGGCCGCCCTTCGGGATCGGCTCACGTCCGCGCCCGACGCGGACGCGGCAACAGGCGCTGATGAGCGTCGCTGATTAGTTCTAGACCTTTGGAGAGATCGTCGTGGCTGTTCCCAAGCGCCGGATGTCCCGGTCCAACACCCGGTCCCGTCGCTCGCAGTGGAAGACCTCCGCGCCGACCCTCGCGCCGTGCTCGAACCGCGCGTGCCGCGAGTTGAAGCCGCCGCACGTCGCGTGCCCGAACTGCGGCCAGTACGCCGGCCGCGCCGTCGTCGCGCCGGCCTGATCGCCCGGCGGACCACCCTCTCGTGGGGGAACGGGCGACGCGAGGACCGGATACGGACCGTTCAGCGTTGTTGAGTCAGCTCGGCGTCGACATCGACGCCGAGCTGCTGACGCTTGCACTGACGCACCGCTCCTACGCGTACGAGAACGGCGGGCTACCGACCAACGAGCGCCTGGAATTCCTCGGCGACTCGGTGCTCGGCGTCATCGTCACCGAACATCTGTACCGCACCCATCCGGACCTGCCGGAAGGTCAGCTGGCGAAGCTGCGGGCCAGCGTGGTCAACATGCACGCGCTCGCCTCCGTGGCGCGCGAGCTGGGGCCACCCGAGGTCATCGGTAGTGAACGCGGCGGTCTGGGTACCTACCTGTACCTGGGGCGCGGCGAGGAGCTGACCGGCGGGCGGGACAAGGCGAGCATCCTCGCCGACGCCACCGAGGCGTTGCTGGGCGCCGTGTACCTGGAGCACGGCCTCGAGGTCGCCAGGAGCGTCATCGAGAAACTGTTCGACGGGCTGCTCAAGGCCGCGCCGCTGCTCGGCGCCGGTCTCGACTGGAAGACCAGCCTGCAGGAGCTGACGGCATCCTCCGAGCTCGGTGTGCCGGAGTACCGGATCACCGAGGACGGTCCGGACCACCTCAAGACGTTCACCGCGGTGGCCGTCGTGGGTGGCCGCGATCTCGGTGCCGGCGTCGGTCGCACCAAGAAGGAAGCCGAGCAGAAGGCCGCGCAGCTGGCCTGGCGCGCGCTGTCGTCCGAGGACAGCGCGGCCGGCAAGACCGGCCCGGCCGACGACTGACAGAAGTCCTCGTGCCTGAACTTCCCGAGGTCGAGGTCGTCCGTCGAGGCCTCGCCGAACACGTGATCGGCCGTAAGGTCGCCGCCGTCGAGGTGCTGCATCCGCGAGCCGTCCGCCGGCATGTCGCGGGTGCGGCCGACGTCATCGGCCGGCTCACCGGGCGCACGCTGAGCGCGGCACGCAGGCGCGGCAAGTACCTGTGGCTGGAGCTGGATTCCCACGACGGCCCCGCTGACGCCATGCTCGCCCACCTCGGGATGAGCGGTCAGATGCTCGTCACCGATGCCACGACACCGCCGCAGAAGCACCTGCGGGTGCTACTCAGCTTCACCGACGGCGGGCCGCAGCTGCGGTTCGTCGACCAGCGCACGTTCGGCGGCGTGAGCATCGAGCACCTGGTCGGTGAGGACGAACCGCTCCCCGAGTCGATCGCGCACATCGCCAGGGACCCGATGGACCCCGCGTTCGACGTCGACGCCGTCGTGGCCGCGATGCGTCGGAAGCGGACCGAGCTCAAGCGCGCGTTGCTCGACCAGTCCCTCGTCTCCGGCATCGGCAACATCTACGCCGACGAAGCGCTCTGGCGGGCCCGGCTGCACGGCAACCGCCCGACCGCGACGCTGACCCGCAAGGCCGTTCGCGCTGTCCTCGCGTCCGCCACCGAGGTGATGGGTGAGGCACTCGACCAGGGCGGGACGTCGTTCGACGCGCTGTACGTCAACGTGAACGGCAACTCCGGCTACTTCGACCGCTCGCTCAACGTGTACGGCCAGGAGGACCGGCCGTGCCGCCGCTGCGGTACCGCGATCCGCCGGATCTCGTTCATGAACCGCAGCTCGTACTTCTGCCCCCGCTGCCAACCCCGCCCCCGCGCCACCACCTCGTGAGTGTTGAGTGTGGCCATGGCCACACTCAACACTCACGACGTCAACGGGGCGACAAGAAAGCCGCCTCGGGGCGTCAGGAGCGCGCTGTGGGTGCGGACCCGGAGGTCATCCGGGACGTAGCAAGTACACATGACACTTGCTGAGCTCATCCCTTCGCTGCGTACCTCGTTGCACGCTCGGCTCGAACCAGGCATCTGGCCGTCCAGCGCGCGCGCCGACTGCTCGGGTGAGGTGCGCATCGGCGGCGTCGCGCTGAGCCACCTGGCCGCGACGCACGGCACCCCGACCTACGTCCTGGACACCGACGAGGTGCGACAACGGTGCCGTGCCTACCTCGCGGCGCTGCCCGACGTCGAGGTCGCCTATGCGAGCAAGGCGTTCCTGTCGGTCGCCATGGCACGGCTGATCGCGGAGGAAGGACTGTCGCTCGACGTCTGCTCGTCGGGCGAGCTCGCGGTGGCCCGCGCGGCGGGATACCCGGCCGAACGCATCATGCTGCACGGCAACGCCAAGACACCGGAGGACGTCAAGGCGGCCCTGAGCATGGGTGTGGGGCGCATCGTCGTGGACTCGACGACGGAGATCGCGCAGCTGTGCGCGCTCGCCACCCGCCGCCAGGACGTGCTGATCCGCGTCACACCGGACGTGGACGCCGGGACGCACCACGCGGTGGCCACGGGTGTCGCCGACCAGAAGTTCGGCTTCGGGCTCGCGGACGGCGCGACCGAGGACGCCGTCGCCAAGGTCCTCGGCCAGCCGATGCTGAGGCTCGTCGGACTGCACTGTCACATCGGGTCCCAGATCACCCGCATCGACGCGTACGAGCGTGCGGCCGAGCGCATGGTGGGTCTGCTGGCGCGCATCACCGAACGGCACGGCGTGGCATTGCCGCAGCTCAACCTCGGTGGGGGCCACGGCATCCGCTACGTCGAGTCGGACCAGCGGATGGACCTGCAGCGCTTCGCCGAGCGAATCCCGAGTGTGGTGCGCGACGCGTGCGAGCGCCACGGCATCGCGGTGCCGCACCTGACGGTCGAACCGGGGCGCGCGATCGTCGGGCCCGCCGCGGTGGCGCTGTACCGGGTGGTGTCGGTGAAACACCGGCCGGGCGGGCGGACGTTCGTCGCGGTCGACGGCGGCATGAGCGACAACCCCCGACCCGCGTTGTACGGGTCGCGCTACACGGTGCGCATGGTCGGCCGCCCGTCACGGGCGCTGGACGAGCCGATGACCGTCGTCGGTCGGCACTGCGAGTCCGGAGACGTGCTGGCGACCGACGTGCCGCTGCCCGCCGACGTCCACGTCGGCGACCTGCTGGCGACCCCGGTGTCCGGCGCCTACCAGCACTCGATGGCGTCGGGCTACAACATGATCGGCCGCCCACCGGTGGTCGCGGTGACGAACGGCGCCGCCCACCTGCTGATCCGCAGGGAAACCGAGGAGGACCTCCTCCGTCGAGACATAGGCCGCCAGGTCTAGCCCGCACAGCGGGCCGCGCCCGACAGCCAGCTCTGGACGACTTCGCAGAGCTTCATGTTGCGTCGCAGATACTGCAGTGTCTGCGACGCAGCGCGACGCTCTGCGAGGTGAGACGGGCAAGCTTCCGTCATCGGAGCCGTGGGGTGAAGTCGGTGAGCAGGGCGGTCAGGCGGGCGGGGGTTTCCAACTGGGGCATGTGGCCCACGCCGGTGAGCAGCTCCACACGGACGTCGGGACGTGCGTCGGTCAGGATCCGGGCGCCGCTGGACGGGGTGAGCGGGTCGCGTTCACCCCACACCAGAAGGACCGGGCAGCTGATCCGATCCGGATGAATGGGGGAGTCCATCGCTTCCGAGCTCAGGCCGTAGAGCAGGGCCAGCAGGTTCCGCCGGGCGCGGCGCGGCGCGACGTGTGCCGCGTAGTCGAACGCGAAACGCGGGTCGACCGCGCCACGGTCGGCGAACGCCCCGCTGATGAAGGCCCTCGCGGTCCTGGCCACCAACCACGCCGGTGCCACGGCGCTCGCGGCTGCCAGCGCCCGACGCCTCCCGGGGCCGGTCAACCGCTGCGCGTTCGCCAGCATCCACGGCGAATAGCTGAAGCCGGCCGGACAGACCCCGACCACTCCGGCCAGCACCCCCGGGGTTTCGGCGGCGAGTAGGCCGACCATCCCTCCCAGCGAGTTACCGGCCACGATCGTGCCCGGATGGTCACGCCTGCGGACCACATCCAGTGCGAAGTCCGTGAGCTGGGTGAGCATCGGACGGTCGCCGTGCAGCGGGTCGGCCGTGCCGTGGCTGGGCATGTCGACGGCGATCGCCGCCCGGCCCCGCACCGCGAGCGCACGCAGTACCGGGCGCCAGGTGTCCGCCGAGTCGGAGAAGCCGTGCAGCAGGACCAGGGGAGGGCTGTCGCCCGCGACGCTCAGCACGCGGGTCCGGAAGCCGGCGAACGTGTCCCGGCTCTCCTCGATGAGATGCTCCCGCATGCCCTGGCTCATCCCGCTATTCGTGCACAGTTGCCGGTATGTAGTCAAGCCTTTCTTGCTGTACTCCTCCTGCTCTGTCTCGCTACTTGCCAGTGCTCGGCGAGCTGTGTTTACATACAGGCAAAGCTGCATGTAAATGAGGAGGGCGCCTGATGGTCGCACCGGTGTACGTCATCGGCGTCGGGATGACGAAGTTCGAGAAACCCGGCCGTCGTGAAGGCTGGGACTACCCGGCGATGGCCAAGGAATCCGGGACGAACGCGCTCACCGACGCCGGTATCGGGTTCGAGCAGATCCAGAGCGCGTACGTCGGGTACGTCTACGGTGAGTCGACGTCGGGGCAGCGTGCGGTCTACGAGCTGGGCATGACCGGCATACCGGTGGTCAACGTCAACAACAACTGCTCGACCGGCTCGACCGCGCTGTACCTGGCCGCCGAAGCGATCCGGGGCGGCCGCGCCGACTGCGTACTGGCGCTCGGTTTCGAGAAGATGCAGCCGGGCTCGCTCAGCGCCACCTATGAGGACCGCGAGCAGCCGATGATGAAGCACATCCAGGCGCTCGCCGAGATCTCCGAGGTGCTCTTCCCGCCCGCGCCGTGGATGTTCGGTGCCGCCGGGCGCGAGCACATGAAGGAGCACGGCACCACGGCCGAGCACTTCGCCAAGATCGGCCACAAGAACCACCGGCATTCGGTCAACAACCCGTATGCGCAGTTCCAGGACGCGTACACGCTCCAAGAGATTCAGCAGTCGCGCATGGTCTACGACCCGCTGACCAAGCTGCAGTGCTCGCCGACCTCGGACGGTTCCGGCGCGGTGGTGCTGGCCAGTGCGGCGTTCGTCGACCGGCACGATCTCGCCGGGCGGGCCGTGGAGATCGTCGGGCAGTCGATGACGACCGACTTCGCCTCGACCTTCGACGGCACCGCTAAGAACCTCGTCGGCTACGACATGAGCCGTCAGGCCGCGCTCCAGGCCTACGAGCAGTCGGGCCTCGGGCCGGAGGATTTCCAGGTCATCGAGCTGCACGACTGCTTCTCCGCCAACGAGCTGCTCACCTACGAAGCGCTCGGCCTGTGCGCCGAAGGTGAGGCGGGCAGGTTGGTGGACGACGACGACACCACCTACGGCGGCAGGTGGGTGGTCAATCCCTCCGGCGGGCTGATCTCGAAGGGACATCCACTGGGCGCCACCGGCCTCGCCCAGTGCGCCGAACTGACCTGGCAGCTGCGTGGCACCGCGGCCAAACGCCAGGTCCCGGACGTGACCGCCGCGCTGCAGCACAACATCGGCCTCGGCGGCGCCGCCGTGGTCACCGCCTACCAACTCCCGAGATAGGACACCCTCGCATGGGCAAGATCGCCTCGTCGGTCGACATCGCCGCCACGCCGGAGAAGGTGTGGGACGAGTTCTCCAACCCGAACAACTTCGAGAAGTGGCTCACCATCCACACCAAGTGGAAGGGTGACGTGCCCGAGCGGTTCAGCAAGGGTGCACAGGCCGCCGAGGTGGTCACGATGCTGGGCATGCCCAACACGATCACCTGGACCGTCGACGAGTTCGACGCCCCGAACAGGCTGCTCATCTCCGGCACCGGCATGGCCGGGGTGAAGGTGAGCTTCGGACTGTCGGTCGCGTCCGACGGCAACGGGGGGTCGACCGCGACCATCGACGCCACGTTCGAGGGTCAGATGATCGTCGGAGCGCTCGGCAAGGCCGTCGAGAAGGACGGCAAGAAGAACCTGGACACGTCCCTGGAGAAGTTCGCCGAGCTCCTCGGATGAGCGAGGAGCCGAGGTTCGACAAGAGCGGGCTGGACGTCTGGACCGAGGAGACGAGCTTCGAGGTCACCCGCGAACGGATGGTCGCCTACGCCGAGGCCACCAACGATCCCATCCCCGCGCATCGCGCGGGGGACGCCGCCAACCCGGTGTTCGCGATCGTCCCGGTGTTCCAGGCGCTGATGGAGCCCGCGCTCGAGGTGGTGCCGTTACATCTGTTCGGCCGGATGCTGCACGGTGAGCAGGACTTCCGGTTCCACCGACCGATCCGGCCCGGTGACGTACTGCTGTCCAGAGCGGCCATGACCGGCTGGCGCGGTCAGCCGAACGGGACCGCGGCCTGTGTCCATCTGGAGTGCCGCGACCAGGACGGAGTGCTGGTCAACGAGCAGCACGTGACCCTGTTCGTCCGGGGCTTCGACAACGGCGACGCGGTCGGCACGCTGGCGCCGGACCACCGGTTCGACGAGTCGCTGCGTGAGCAGGCGCCGGTCGCCGCGATCACCCAGCACGTCGACGACGACCAGACCTACCGCTACGGGCCCGCCGCCGGTGACCCGATGCCGATCCATCTCGACGACGAGGTGGCCCGCGACTCCGGACTGCCGGGAATCATCGCGCACGGTCTGTGCATGCAGGCGTTCACCGCGTGGGGTGTGCTCACCGAGGTCGGCGGGTCTGACGTGTCGCGGCTGCGCAGGCTCGCGGTGCGGTTCGCCAAGCCGGTGCTGCCCGGTCAGGACATCACCACGACGATCTGGCGCGGGAGCTCCACCGGTGGCATCACCACCTACTGCTTCGAGACGAAGGTCGGCGACACCGTAGTGATCAAGGACGGCCTGGCCGAGATCGCCGACTGACACCCGTGAGTGCCGCGGCCGGTCATAGGCGGCCGCGGCACTCACGGGTTCTCCGGGAAGGAACTGTTGAACATGGGGACACTGGACGGACGCGTCGCGGTCATCACCGGGGCCGGCCGAGGCATCGGGCGGGAACACGCGTTGCTGTTCGCCGCCGAGGGCGCCGAGGTCGTCGTCAACGACCTCGGCGGAGGCAACGACGGCGAGGGCGCCGACGCCGGACCAGCCGAACAGGTCGCGGCGGAGATCCGTGCCGTGGGCGGGACGGCGGTCGCCAACACGGACGACGTGTCGACCTGGGCGGGCGCGAAAGCGCTGGTCGAGCAGGCGGTCGGGGAGTTCGGCCGGCTCGACGTGGTGGTGAACAACGCGGGCATCCTGCGTGATGCGTTCCTCGCCGGGATCGAGGAAGCGCAGTGGGACTCGGTCATCACGGTGCATCTCAAGGGACACGCGGCGGTGCTGCACCACGCGGCCGCCCACTGGAAGGCCCGGTCCAAGGCCGGTGAACAACCGAGCGCCTCGGTGATCAACACCTGCTCCGCGTCCGGGGTGACGCTGCCGAACGCCGGCCAGGCCAACTACGGCGCCGCGAAAGCAGGGATCGCCGCGCTGACCCTGGTCGCCGCGGAGGAGCTGGAACGGTACGGCGTGCGGGTCAACGCGATCGCGCCGATCGCGCGCACCCGGCTCACGCTGGCCACACCCGGCATGGGCGCGATCTTCGCCCAGGAGGTCGAGGACGGTGAGTTCGACATGTTCTCGCCGGCCAACATCGCCCCGCTGGTCGCGTATCTGGCAGGGGAGAAGTGCCCGCACACCGGGCAGGTGTTCGCCGTACAGGGCGGTTCCATCCAGAAGCTGCAAGGGTGGACCGTCGCGGACAGCACCGAGTCCGAACAACCGTGGACGATCGACGACGTCGACGCCCGCCTGGCCGAATGGGTGTGACGCCATGATCGAGTGGTCCGATACCGACCTGATGATCCGCCAGGCGATCCGGGACTTCGTGGACAAGGAGATCCGCCCGCACCTCGACCAGCTCGAGAGCGGTGAGCTTCCGCCCTACGACATCATCCGCAAGCTGTTCGCCGCGTTCGGCATCGACACGATGGCCGCACAGGCCACGGAGAAGATGCTGGCGAAACAACGGGCCAAGGAAGCAGGTGAACTCCGAGCGGAGAAACAGGGCTCGTCGAGCAACGGCCAGGAGTCGATGATGGCGCTGCTGGCCAGCGAGCTCGCCGGGGTCAGCCTCGGGATCATCGCCTCGATCGGCGTCAGCCTCGGGCTCACCGCCGCGACGATCAGGTCGAAGGGAACGCTTGCGCAGAAGGAACGGTGGCTGCCCAAGCTGGCCACCTTCGAGCACGTGGGCGCGTGGGCGATCACCGAGCCGGACTCCGGTTCCGACGCGTTCGGCGGGATGAAGTCCTACGTGCGCCGCGACGGTGACGACTACCTGCTCAACGGACAGAAGACCTTCATCACGAACGGTCCCGACGCCGACGTGATCGTCGTGTTCGCCAAGCTCGACGACGGCGGCGCCGGTGAGAAACGCGACCGCAAGGTGCTGACGTTCGTGCTGGACAAGGGCATGCCTGGCCTCACCCAGGGCAAGGCGTTCAAGAAGATGGGCATGATGTCCTCGCCGACGGGTGAGCTGTTCTTCGACAACGTCCGGCTCGGCCGCGACCGGCTGCTCGGCGAGACGGAACCGAGCGTCGAGGTCGGGGACAGCAAGGACGAGGTGCGGTCCGGGTTCACCGTGGAACGCATCGGCGTCGCGTCCCTGGCTCTGGGCATCATCAACGAGTGTCACCGGCTGTGCGTGGACTACGCGAAGACGCGGAAGCTGTGGGGCCAGGAGATCGGCCGCTTCCAGCTGATCCAGCTGAAGCTGGCGAAGATGGAGATCGCCCGGATCAACGTGCAGAACATGGTGTTCGCGGGCATCGAGAAACAGCGTGCTGGCAAGACGATCTCACTGGCCGAGGCGTCCGCGATGAAGCTGTACTCCTCGGAGGCGGCGACCGAGGTGGCGATGGAGGCGGTGCAGCTGTTCGGCGGCAACGGCTACATGGCCGAGTACCGGGTCGAGCAGCTGGCCAGGGACGCGAAGTCGCTGATGATCTACGCTGGCAGCAACGAGATTCAGGTCACCCACATAGCGAAGGGCCTCCTGGCGTGACGACGCGATGACCGGCGCGGGAACGCTGCTGGACCTGATCGACCGCAACGCGGCGGAGCATCCGGACCTGATCGCCACGATCGACGGGGACGAGTCGCTGAGCTGGTCGGGCTACCGGCGGCGGGCCCGTGCCATCGCGCTCGCCCTGCTCGATCTCGGGGTCGAGCCGGGTGAGGTCGTCGGCCTGCACATGGTGAACCGGGCCGAACACGTGCACTCCGACGTCGGTGCGCTGTACGCCGGTGCCGTACCTGCCAGCCTCCACACCACCCTGGCGGCCGAGCATCTTGCATACCTGGCGAAGGACCTTGCGGCGGTCGTCGCGATCGTCGACGCCGACCAGCTACCGCTGTGGCTCAGCATCCGGGGCGTTCTGCCCGACCTGCGCCACCTGATCGTGCTCGACGAGGACGATCCGCCCTCGGGCGTGCTGCGGTTCGATCGGCTCGTCGACACCGCGGCGCTCGAGGAACGCGGCGTCGAGGTGGACACGGCCACGGCGTCCGTCCTCCCGGACAACCCGATCACGATCGTCTACACCTCCGGGACCACCGGTCAGCCGAAGGGCACCATCATCACGCACGCGGGAGTGCGGTTCGTGATGGACGGGGTCGTTGCGCGCGCCGAGGAGGCCGGTCGTCCGCTGCCGGGGCCTGGCTGCTCGGGGCTGTCCTACGTTCCGCTCGCGCACGTGGCCGAGCGCATGTTCAGCCACTATCTCGCCTGCCGGCAGGCGGCGACCGTCACCTACGTGAGAGACCTCGGACAACTGCGGGAGATGCTTCCGGCGGTCCGGCCGCATTTCTTCCTGGGAGTGCCCCGGGTCTGGGAGAGGATCCACAGCACGATCAGGCAGCGCGCGCAGAGTGATCCGAGCCCGGTCACGCGCGCGCTGGGCCGCATCGCTCTCCAGGTGGCGGACACGAGTGGACGCGCGACGCTGGCACGGCGAGCACCGGACCTGCGCACCCGGCTGGGGCATCCGGTGCTGGACCGCCTGGTGTTCGGACGAATCCGGGCCGCTCTGGGAATGGACCGGCTCGTCATGGCGGCGAGCGGGTCGGCGCCACTGTCCACCGAGGTACTGGCGTTCTTCACGGGCATCGGGATCACCATCGCCGAGACGTACGGCATGACCGAGACGAGTGCGGTGCTCACGTCGAGCCCGCTCGGCGTGCCGCGTCCGGGTACCGTGGGCACCCCGTTGCCCGGCATGGAGCTGCGGATCGGCGACGACGGTGAGATCCTCGCCAGAGGGCCGAACATCACGCCGGGCTACCTGAACCGGCCGGAGGCGACCGCCGAGGCGATCGACCCCGATGGCTGGCTGCACACCGGTGACCTCGGTGAGCTCGACTCCGACGGGTACCTGAGGATCACCGGGCGCAAGAAAGAGATGATCATCAGTTCGGAGGGCAGGAACATCTCGCCGGTGAACGTCGAGCTGGCCCTGTCCGGTGCCTCCGACCTGCTCGGCCCGGTGTACGTGTCCGGCGACAACCGCCCCTACCTGGTCGCGCTGCTGACTCTCGACCCGTTCGGTTGGCAGGACTGGTGCGCGAACCGGGGCATCCCGGCGGCCACACCCGATGAAGCCGTGGCACACCCGGAGGTCCAGGCCGAGGCCGCGCGGGCGGTCGAGGCAGGCAACCGCCGGCTGGTCGGGGCGGAGCAGGTCCGTGGCTGGATCGTGCTGGACCACCTGTGGGGCAGCACGACGGGCGAGCTCACCCCCACGGTGAAACTGAAGCGCCGGGTCATCGCCGAGCGCTATCACTCCGAGGTCCACCGCCTGTACGACGATCCCGCGAGTCGGGGTTCTCAGCACGCCGAGTCGGGGATTTCAGCACGCGACGAGGTGCCGGAGCGCCCGACTCAGTGGGCTGTAGCGCCCGACTCGCGGTGCTGAGGGGCGCGACTCGCGGGTGGGGTGGACAGGAGCGGGCTCAGGCGAGGGCGTGTTCGAACAGGACGCGCAGGTCGGCCTTGGCCCGGCGCCAGCGGGCCTCAGGTTCCCGGGACGACTGCGGCGAGGCGATCCTCGTGAGCAGGATGCCCCGGACCGCGTCCATCGCCGTGTAGATCGCATGGCGGACCGCGGGGCGGCCGGCCTCAGCGCCGAACAGGGCCTTGGCCAGCTCGACGATCATCGCGGTCGTCGCCTGCTCCAACATGGCGACCTGGCGCTGCAGGTCCGGATCGGTGCGGGCGGCGACCCACAGCTCGACCACCGCGATGAAGATCGGTCCCTGATGTGCCGACCAGAGCAGGTCCAGACCGGCGTCGATCGGATCGTCCGTCTCCTGCGCCTTCTGGAGCTTGGTGAACAGGTCGGGCGTGCGGGATGCCGCGATGTGCCCGACAGCCGCCGCCACCATGTCGGCCTTCGACGCGAAGTGATGCGCCAGCGCGCCTCGGGTCACCCCGGCGAGCTCGACGACCCGTACCGTGGTCGTTCCGACGTAGCCGAAGTCCTGCAGGCACTGCACGGTCGCGTCCAGGATGCGGCGGCGCATCTCGGTGCTGCGCTGCTCCTGCGTACGCCTGGGTGCTCGGCGACCTGCCTCCGTCGCGGGTGACATGACATCAAGTTTACTGCACAAACCGGCCGTTCGATTTAGCAAACGACCCCGTTGACCTGGCGTGTTGTATTCAACGATTCATCAATACGGGCCGATCTGCCGGTAAGTGGCCCTTCGGGGCGGAATGAGTGCGCTCACAGCTCGCGTTAAGAAAGCATCAAGGATTCGGGTGGATCGTCAGTAGCGCGCGAAATCGGACGCCGCCCGTTCGCCATGCGAGGACCCTGGACGTCTTCGCGCGAGCTGAGGTGACATGTGATGTTGGTGAGCCCACCGATGACCGCCCCGATGATCACCACCGACCGAATCCGAACCGGCCCCGGCGAGTTGACGTGGCGACTCCCACGCACCACCGGGTTGAGCGGAAGCGGGCTGGGATTCGGCTGGGGCATCGTCGCGACCTGCCTCGGCGCCCTCACCGGTCCGGACATCGGTCTGGTGCTGCTGGCGGTCGTGGCCGTGTCGGTGGGTGCCATGACGACGGTGCCCGGCGCGGTGATCGGCGCGGCCCAGTGCTGGGCGCTCTACACCGGTTTCCTGGACAACCGGTTCGGCGTCCTCAGCATGGACGACAACAGCGAGTTCGCGCTGCACCTGTTACTGAGCGTCGGTTTCGCCGCGAGCGTCGTGGCGCTCCTGGTGCGCGCGCTGGCCACCGGGCCCGAGCCGGCCGAGGGCCACGTTCGCCGGGATGGCGGTAACTCGACCGTGTGGTTGGGCTCACCAGGGCGCTAAGGACGCGTCAAAGCGCCAGGACCGGCCGTCAAGGCCGCGCAATCACGCCACTCGCGCTGCCCCATTGGAGCGCACGCTTCCGAACGTCCGGAGAGTTTCCCGGCTGACGTGACGGAGAGTGAGTGATGGCCGACCTGGCCTACGTGCTGCTGCTGATCGGCGGCTTCGCAGTGCTTGCACTGGTGCTGCGAGGGCTGGAGCGATTGTGATCGCGAACATCGCCGGCGGCGTCGTCGCCCTGCTGCTGCTCGTCTATTTGTGTGTCGCGCTGATTCGACCGGAGCGCTTCTGATGTCATCCTTTGCAGCCGGCCTGATCCAGGTCGGCGTCCTCGTGCTGCTCCTGGCAGCCGCATACGTGCCGCTCGGCAACTACATGGCACGAGTGTTCAGCTCGGACCGCCACTGGCGGGTGGAGCGCTGGATCTACCGGCTGTGCCGGGTCGACCCGAGCACCGAGCAGCGCTGGACCGTGTACGGCGCGGGCGTTCTGGGCCTGTCGTTCGCCTCGTTCGTGCTGCTCTACCTGTTGCAACGGCTGCAACCGCTGCTGCCACTCGGCTTCGGCCGAGGGGTCGACGGCGACACGGTTCCGCCCTCGATGGCGTTCAACACCGCCGTCTCGTTCGTGACCAACACGAACTGGCAGTCCTACGTGCCGGAGACGACGCTCGGGCACACCGTGCAGATGGCCGGTCTGACCGTGCAGAACTTCATCTCGGCCGCGGTCGGCATGGCGGTGGCCGCCGCGCTGATCCGCGGTTTCGTCCGGGCCCGCACCGACCGGCTCGGCAACGTGTGGGTCGACGTGACCCGCTCGACGGTCCGGGTGCTGCTACCCATCGCGTTCGTCGCGGCCATCGTGCTGGTGGCGCTCGGCGCGTCGATGAGCCTGCGCTCCGGTGTCGACGTCGTCGGCATCGACGGCGCGCACCACACGATCGCGCTGGCGCCGGCCGCGTCCCAGGAGACGATCAAGGAGCTCGGCACCAACGGCGGTGGCATCTTCAACGCCAACTCCGCGCACCCGTTCGAGAACCCCAACGGCGGCTCGAACCTGCTGGAGATCTTCCTGATCCTGCTCATCCCGGTGTGCCTGACCCGCACGTTCGGCGTCATGGTGCGCAACACCCGCCAGGGCACCGTGCTGCTCTCGGTCATGGGCGTGCTGTGGGGCGGTCTGCTGGCGGTCATGTGGTGGGCCGAGTCCCACCCGAACGGACCGGCCGCGCTGCTCGCCGGCAGCACCATGGAGGGCAAGGAGGTCCAGTTCGGGATCCCGTCGACCGCATTGTTCGCGGTGACCACGACCGGCACCTCGACCGGTGCCGTCGACGGCGCGCACGACAGCCTCACCGGGCTCGGCGGCGGCGTCACGCTGCTGAACATGCTGTTCGGTGAGGTCGCGCCCGGCGGTGTCGGCACCGGGCTCTACGGAATCCTGGTGCTGGCGATCATCGCGGTGTTCCTCGCCGGCCTGATGGTCGGACGCACCCCCGAGTACCTGGGCAAGAAGCTCGGCCGCCGCGAGGTGACCGCCGCCGCGATCTCGATCCTGGTGATGCCGACGCTGGTCCTGCTGCTGACCGGGCTCGCCATCGCGCTGCCCTCCACCGGCTCGGCCATGGGCAACGACGGCGCACACGGGTTCTCCGAGGTGCTCTACGCCTACGCGTCCGGCTCGAACAACAACGGCAGCGCGTTCGGCGGCCTGACCGTGACCAGCGACTTCTTCCAATCCACGATCGGTATGGCGATGTTGTTCGGCCGGTTCGTGCCGATCCTCGCGGTGCTGGCACTGGCCGGATCACTCGCGCAGCAACGCCGCGTCGAACCCAGCGCGGGCACGTTGCCCACCGACGGCGCCCTGTTCGCCGTTCTCGTGACCGGCACCGTGGTCGTCGTCGCCGCTCTCACCTTCTTCCCGGCCCTCGGGCTCGGTCCCATTGCGGAGGCACTCGCATGACTGTGACCCATCAGAACGCGGCTACCCAGGAACACGAGCCGCGAACGCCCGACGAGGCGCAGCGGCTGCACGCGGAACGCACCGGCCGGGGTGTCGCCGCCGGCGCGTTCAGTCCCCGCCAGCTCGTCACCGCGCTGCCCCAGGCACTGCGCAAGCTCGACCCACGCACCCAGCTGCGCAACCCGGTCATGTTCGTGGTCTGGGTCGGTTCGGTCGTGGTCACCGTCCAGGCGATCGCCGCGCCGACCATGTTCGCCATCTGGATCGCGGTGTGGTTGTGGCTGACCGTCGTGTTCGCCAACCTCGCCGAAGCGGTCGCGGAAGGCCGCGGAAAGGCGCAGGCGGAGTCGTTGCGCCGGACCAAGACCGACACCGTGGCCCGTCGGCTGACCGCGCACGGCGACGTCGAGGAGGTTCCCGGCACCGAGCTGCGGATCGGCGACCGCGTCGTCGTCGAGACCGGTGAGGTGATCCCGGGTGACGGCGACATCGTCGAGGGCATCGCCACGGTCGACGAGTCCGCGATCACCGGCGAGTCCGCTCCGGTCGTGCGCGAGTCGGGCGGTGACCGTTCCGCGGTGACCGGCGGGACGACCGTACTGTCCGACCGGATCATCGTGGAGATCACCACGAAGCCGGGGGAGTCGTTCGTCGACCGGATGATCGCGCTGGTCGAGGGCGCGCAACGGCAGAAGACGCCCAACGAGATCGCGCTGACGATCCTGCTCGCCGCGCTGACCATCATCTTCCTGCTGACCGTCGTGGCGCTGCAGCCGATGGCGGCCTACGCGGGCGCCCCACAGTCGCTGATCGTGCTGGCCGCGCTGCTGGTCTGCCTGATCCCGACGACGATCGGCGCGCTGCTGTCCGCGATCGGCATCGCCGGGATGGACCGGCTGGTGCAGCGCAACGTGCTGGCCAAGTCCGGTCGCGCGGTCGAGGCCGCCGGTGACGTGGACACGCTGCTCCTGGACAAGACCGGCACGATCACCTACGGCAACCGCCGGGCGACCGCGCTGGTCCCGGTGTCCGGTGTGGACATCGCCGCGCTGGCCGAGGCATCCCGGCTGTCCAGCCTCGCCGACCAGACACCGGAAGGGCGCAGCATCGTCGAGCTGTGTGCCACCGAGCACGGGCTCGCGGCTGAGGCCAGTGCACAGGAGGCGGTGGCCGAGTTCGTCCCGTTCACCGCGCAGACCCGCATGTCCGGTGCCGACGTCCACGGCAGGCAGGTGCGCAAGGGTGCGACCGCGTCGGTCATCGCCTGGGTGCGTGAGCACCGGGGCGAGGTGTCCGGTGAGGTCGAGGCGATCGTCGACGAGATCAGCGAGCAGGGTGGCACTCCGCTCGTGGTCGCCGAGATCGGCGACCGGGGTGCCCGGGTGCTCGGCGTGATCCGGCTGTCCGACGTGGTGAAACCGCTGATGGCGGAGCGGTTCGCCGAGCTGCGCGCGATGGGCATCCGCACCGTCATGATCACCGGCGACAACCCGAAGACGGCCAAGGCGATCGCCCGAGACGCGGGTGTCGACGACTACGTCGCCGAGGCCACGCCCGAGGACAAGATGGAGCTGATGCGCCGAGAGCAGGAGGGCGGACGGCTCGTCGCGATGACCGGCGACGGCACCAACGACGCGCCCGCGCTGGCCCAGGCCGACGTCGGCGTGGCGATGAACACCGGCACGTCGGCCGCGAAGGAGGCCGGCAACATGGTCGACCTCGACTCGGACCCGACGAAGCTGATCGAGATCGTCGAGATCGGCAAGCAGATGCTGATCACCCGGGGCGGCCTGACCACGTTCTCGGTGGCCAACGACGTGGCGAAGTACTTCGCCATCATCCCGGCGATGTTCGTGGTCGCCTACCCGCAGCTGAACAAGCTCAACATCATGCAGTTGCACAGCCCGCAGTCGGCGATCCTGTCCGCGGTGATCTTCAACGCGCTGATCATCGTGGCGCTGATCCCGCTGGCGCTGCGCGGCGTCCGGTTCCGCCCGTCCAGCGCCGCGGCGTTGCTGCGACGGAACCTGCTGGTCTACGGCCTCGGCGGGATCGTCACGCCGTTCGTCGGAATCTTCGTCATCGATCTACTCGTCCGGCTGCTGCCGGGGATGGGCTGAGCACGCCATGACCACAGTGACCATGCTGTACCGGCAGAGCATCGCCGGGTTACGCGCGATCGTGGTGTTCACCGTGCTGCTCGGCGTGGTGTACCCGCTGGTCGTCTGGGGTGTCGCACACCTGCCAGGGCTCGCGGGCAAGGCCGAGGGCTCGATCATCACCCAGCACGGTGCCGCGGTGGGGTCGTCGAGGATCGGGATCGACCCGGTCCCGGCGAACCCGGCCGCCGACCCGTACTTCCACACCCGCCCGTCCGCGACCGCGAAGGACGTACTGGGCCCCGGTGACCCGTCCACCTCGGCGCCGTCGAACAAGAGCGCGTTCAACAAGGATCTGGTGGCCGCGGTGGCCCAGCGCCGCGACCTGATCGCGGCGCGCGAAGGTGTCGCACCTGCTCAGGTGCCGTCGGACGCGGTGACCGCCTCGGGCTCCGGGCTGGACCCGGACATCAGCCCGGACTACGCGCAGCTGCAGGCCACCCGGGTCGCCCGGGTGACCGGGCTGCCGGTGGACAAGGTCAAGGACCTGATCGAGCAGAACACCGACGGGCGCACCCTGGGCATCTTCGGAGACCCCGGGGTGAACGTCACCGAGCTGAACCTCGCCATCGCCAAGGCACGAGGGTAAGAACAGCTACGTGAGCGGTAACAAGGCCCGGCGCGGAGAGCTGCGCATCTATCTCGGCTCCGCGCCGGGCGTCGGCAAGACGTTCGCGATGCTCGGTGAAGGTCGCCGGCGCCGTGAACGCGGCGCCGACGTCGTCGTCGGCATCGTGGAGACCCACGGCCGGCCCAAGACCGAGGCCTTGCTCGACGGTCTGGAGGTCATGCCCCGGCGGCACACCAGCCACCGGGGCACCCAGCTGACCGAGCTCGACGTCGAGGCCGTGCTGGCCAGGGCGCCCGAGCTGGTGCTGGTCGACGAGCTGGCCCACAGCAACGCGCCCGGCTCACGCAACGCGAAGCGCCACCAGGACATCGACGAGCTGCTCGCCGCCGGTATCGACGTGTTGTCCACGGTCAACGTGCAGCACCTGGAGTCGCTCAACGACGTCGTCGAGACGATCACCGGGGTGAGGCAGCGGGAGACCGTCCCGGACGAGTGGGTGCGCGGCGCGGAACAGATCGAACTGGTCGACATCACGCCCGAGGCGCTGCGCCGACGCATGGCGCACGGCAACATCTACCCGCCGGAACGGGTGGACGCGGCGCTGTCCAACTACTTCAAGCCGGTCAACCTGGTGGCGTTGCGTGAGCTGGCACTGTTGTGGGTGGCCGACGAGGTGGACGTCGCGCTGCAACGTCATCGCGCCGAGCAGCGCATCACCGAGGTCTGGGAGGCCAGGGAGCGGGTCGTCGTCGCGGTGACCGGCGGCCCGGAGAGCGAGACGGTGCTGCGTCGTGCGGCCCGGATCGCCAAACGCGCCGGTGGCGCCGCCGGGGGAGCGGACCTGCTGTGTGTGCACGTCCTGCGCAGCGACGGCCTCGCCGGTGCGCCGCCGCAGGCGCTGGTCGCGCTGCGCAGGCTCGCCGACGACGTCGGCGCGTCCTTCCACACAGTGGTCGGCGGGGAGGACGTGCCGGCGGCCCTGCTGGACTTCGCCAGGGGCGCCAACGCCACCCAGCTCGTGCTCGGGACGTCCAGCCGCTCGCGGTGGGCGCGCCTGTTCAACCCGGGCATCGGGGCCAGCGTGGTCCAGGAGTCCGGCGCGATCGACGTCCACATGGTCACCCACCCGAACGCGGGTGCCGGGCCCGGTCTGCGCAGGATCAGCAGTGCGCTGCCGAGCAGCAGACGCACCGTCGGGTGGGCGCTGTCGGTCCTCGCGCCGGTGGCGGCGACCTGCGTCGGGGTGTTCGCCTCGCGGTTCGCCGGGCTGTCCACCGACGTCGTACTGTTCTTCCTGGCGACCGTCGTCGTCGCGCTGGTCGGTGGTCTCGGCCCGGCGCTGGTCGCGGCGATCCTCGGCGGCCTGCTGCTCAACTACTGGCTGACGCCGCCGATCCACACGTTCACGATCGCGGAGCGGGAGAACGCCATCACGCTGGTGGCGATGGTCGTCGTCGCGGTGGCGGTGGCCCTGGTGGTGGACCGGGCCGCCCGTCGAGCCGAGCAGGCGGCGCGGGCCCGCACCGAGGCCGCGCTGCTCGCTTCGTTCGCCCGAACGGTCTTGACCAGGGTCGATCCGCTTCCCCGGCTGCTGGAGAAGGTCAGCGAGGCGTTCGGGCTGCGTTCGGTCGCGGTGCTCGAACGCAGCCCGGAGTCGCGCGACTGGCAGTACGTGGCGTGCATCGGTTCCCCGGACTGTCTGCGTCCCGAGGACGCCGAGGTGGACGTCGAGGTCGACGACGACGTCCACCTGATCGGCCAGGGGCGCACACTCGCGGCAGGGGACCGGCGGGTACTGGAAGTCGTCGGCGGCCAGGCCCTGCTGGCGCTGCGCAGCCAGCGCATGGCGGCCGAGACCGCCGATGCGCGCCGCAGGGTCGAGGGTGCCGAGCTGCGGTCGGCTCTGCTGTCCGCCGTCGGCCACGACCTGCGCACACCGCTGACCTCGATCAAAGCGGCGGCCGGCAGCCTGCGCGACGCCGAGCTGGCGCTGACCGACTCAGACCGGACCGAGCTGCTGGCCACGGTCGAGGAGTCCGCCGACCGGCTCACCGCCCTGGTGGACAACCTCCTGGACTCCTCCCGTCTGGCCGCCGGCGCGGTCGTACCGAGGACCGGCAGGGTCGGCTACGACGAGGTCGTGGCGCTCGCGCTGGCCGGTGTCGAGGGTTCCGCGCGCGTGACGGTCGAGATCGACGAGTCCCTGCCGTGGGTCCTGGCCGATGAGGGGCTCCTGGAACGGGTGGTGGCGAATGTCGTCGACAACGCGCTGCGGCACGGTCGAGGCGCCCGGGTCGCGGTCCGGGCGAGCGCGCACGCCGACCGGGTGGAGCTGCGGATCGTCGACTCCGGGCCCGGAGTGCCCAAGGGAGCGGCCCTGTTCACCCCGTTCCAACGCCTGGGCGACCGGGACACGACCAGCGGCGTCGGGCTCGGGCTCAGTGTGGCGCGCGGCTTCACCGAGGCGATGGGTGGCACGCTGACCGCCGAGGACACTCCAGGGGGCGGGCTCACCGTGGTCGTCTCCCTGCCTGCTGCCGAAGCGGAGGTGCTGGCGTGACCAAGGTGCTGGTGGTCGACGACGACGCCCAGATCCTGCGTGCGTTGCGGATCAACCTCACGGCGCGCGGCTACCAGGTGCTGACCGCCGTGGACGGAGCCGGAGCGCTGCGCGCGGCGGCCGACGGCCAGCCCGACGTCGTGGTCCTCGACCTGGGCCTGCCCGACCTGGACGGCACGGAGGTCATCGCGGGGCTCCGCGGCTGGACCCAGGTGCCGATCGTGGTGCTGTCCGCTCGCACCGACTCGACGGACAAGGTCGACGCGTTGGACGCGGGTGCCGACGACTACGTCACTAAGCCGTTCGGGATGGCGGAGCTTCTCGCCCGGCTTCGTGCTGCTGTGCGTCGGGCGACCGTTGGTCAGGTGGATGGGGATCCTGTTGTCTCCTCGTCGACCTTCACGGTGGATCTTGCTGCCAAACGTGTGATCCGGGGGGATAGCGAGGTGCATCTGACGCCTACCGAGTGGGGGATTCTGGAGCAGCTGGTTCGTAATGAGGGGAAGTTGGTCGGGCAGAAGCAGCTGCTTCGGGAGGTGTGGGGGCCTGCTTACAGCAAGGAGACCAACTACCTGCGGGTGTATCTGGCGCAGTTGCGGCGGAAGCTGGAGCCGGATCCTGCTCGGCCTCGGCACTTGATCACGGAGCCGGGGATGGGGTATCGGTTCGAGAAGTGACCTCGGGGGCATCCCCGCTGGCTTCTCGTTCCTGGCCAGGCAGGTGCATCCCCGCTGGCTTTCAGTGTGCTTGGCGTGGCCGCCCGCTCTCAACCCCCGGCTGGCGCCGGCCTCGCGCGGGTTCCTGGTTGCGCGGGTTCGGGGGCGAGGTTTCAGGGTTGACAGCGGGCGGCCACGCCAAGTGCTTAGCCAGGATCGCGGGGATGGGGCAGGTGTGCGTGCATGCCGTAGGTGGTGGCGGGCCGATGGCGCTTTCTTTGCGCATCGGGCTGCGCCCTCGCGCGTTGCGCGTAGTCCCAGGAGTCTCTGTGATCACTTTTGTCACGCCTCGCAGAGCTACGTGTTGCGTCGCAGATGTTGGAACATGTGCGACGCGACATGAGCCTCTGCGAAGTCGCTCCGGGTGTTACGCGTGTGACTGGTGGGGTGACCTCGGGCGCACCGGGCACGTGCACACAACGAAGCGCGGTGCACCCGGAGACCGTGGGGGGCGCGGCGCAGCCGTGACCAACCCAAGCGCCGCAGGGCTTCCCCTTCCCCCGCGATACTGGCCGGCACTTGGCGTGGCGGGTCGGGGTCAACCCTGAAACCTCGCCCCCGAGCCCGTGCAACCAGGAGCCTGCGCGAGGCCGGCGTCAGCCGGGGGTTGAGGCCGGCCCGCCACGCCAAGCACACTGACGAGCCAGCGGGGATACGAGTGCACCAGACGGAGGGATGAACCCCTCAGTACCCGAAGTTCTGGGTCCAGTAGTGGCCGTCGGCCACATACCCGACCCCGATCGTGGTGAACCGGCAGTTCAGGATGTTCTTGCGGTGTGGCGGCGACCCCATCCAGTCGCGCATGACCGTCTTGGCGTCCTTCTGACCACGAGCGATGTTCTCGCCACCGGTCTTGTCCGCCGAATAACCCGCGGCGATCTCCCGGGTCTCGTAGTTACCCCCGCCAGGCGCGTCATGGCTGAAGTAGCCGGCGCTCGCCATGTCGGCGCTGTGTCGCTGGGCCGCCTTGTTCAACCGCGAGTCCATCCGCAACGGCTTGCAGCCCGCGCGCGCCCGCTGCGCGTTCGTCAACGCCAGCACCGCGCCCACCTGCCCGGACGCCTGGGGCGAGTCGGGCGGCTTCGGACGAGGCGGAGGGGGCGGCGCCGGGATCAGGGGCAACGCGGGAGCCGGCTGCACCTGCGGCGCCGGCTGGGTCTGCGGCGCGGGCTGGAACGCCGTACCGGGCAACGGGCCCGCGGCGGGCGCGGGACTGGCGAGGGCGACCGACTGGGACTGGTCCTGGGCGACGGACGGATCCGGCGCGGCACCCGACGCTCCGATCGTGGCGATCAGGACCGCGACGAGGGCCCCGCAGCCGGTTCCGGCCAGCAGGGGAACTAATCGAGGCCCTGGTTTGGTCACAGCGGGTGAAAGTAGCAGACTGCGGAGCGTGCGCGACGATAGAGCCATTCGGCTGACAGCATGGGTCCACGGTCGTGTCCAGGGGGTTGGTTTTCGCTGGTGGACGCGATCCAGGGCGCTGGAGCTGGATCTTGTCGGTAGTGCCTCGAACCTGCGTGACGGACGCGTCGAGGTGGTAGCGGAGGGTACTCGTGAGGCGTGTGAGTCCCTGCTCGCCGCATTGCGTGGTGGCGAGACCCCGGGACATGTCGACCAGGTGGTCGAACGCTGGAGCGAGGCGACCGGTAAACCGACGTCGTTCATCGAGCGCTGAGCCGCCCAAGTACCCTCAGGCAGTTCGTCTGACAGGACGCGGGGGCCGAGCGGCCAAACAGACATCTCGAGGGGCCGCGACGTGCATCTCAAACGCCTGACGATGAAGGGCTTCAAGTCCTTCGCATCGGCAACTGAAATGCGCCTCGAACCGGGCATCACGTGTGTGGTCGGGCCGAACGGCTCCGGCAAGTCCAACGTGGTCGACGCGATCACCTGGGTGCTCGGTGAGCAGGGCGCGAAGGCGCTGCGCGGCGGCAAGATGGAAGACGTCATCTTCGCCGGGACCGCCGGTCGGCCGCCGCTCGGGCGGGCCGAGGTCACGCTGACCATCGACAACACCGACGGCGCGCTGCCGATCGACTACTCCGAGGTCTCGATCACCCGGCGCATGTTCCGGGACGGCGCGGGCGAGTACGAGATCAACGGGAACACCTGCCGGCTGCTCGACATCCAGGAGCTGCTGTCCGACTCCGGTATCGGCCGCGAGATGCACGTCGTCGTCGGACAGGGGCAGCTCGAAGCGATCCTGTCGGCGAAGCCGGAGGACCGGCGGGCGTTCGTCGAGGAAGCCGCCGGTGTCCTCAAGCACCGCAAGCGCAAAGAGAAGGCGCTGCGCAAGCTCGACGCGATGCAGACCAACCTGACCCGGCTGACCGACCTCACCGGTGAGCTGCGCCGTCAGCTGAAGCCGTTGGGCAAGCAGGCCGAGATCGCCAGACGGGCCCAGACGGTGCAGTCTGAGCTGCGGGACTCGCGGCTGCGTCTCGCCGCCGACGACCTGGTCACGCTGCGCGACGGGCTGGCCAAGGAAGAGGCGGACGAAGCGGTCGCCAGGGCACGGCGTGCCGAGATCGAGGAGCTGCTCGTCGCCGGGCGTGAAGAGCTGGCCAGACGGGAGGCCGAGCTCGCGGCCGCCCAGCCGGCGCTGACCAGCGCGCAGGAGACCTGGTACCGGCTGTCCTCGCTGCAGGAACGGCTGCGCGGGACCGTCCGGCTCGCCGCCGAGCGCGGCAGACACCTGTCCGAGCCGGTCGAGGCGGGCGGCAGCGGTCGGGACCCCGACGAGCTGGAGGCCGAGGCCGAGACGATCGCCGAGCAGGAGGACCAGCTCGTCTCCGAGGTGGTCGAGGCCCGGCGTGCGTTGAACGAGACCGTCGAGAGCGTGGCCGCGTACGAGCGGGCCCTTGCCGACGCCGAGCGCGCGCACCTTGCGGCCGTACGGGCCGTCGCCGACCGGAAAGCGGGCCTCGCAACCCTCGCCGGCCGGGCGGAGGCGCTGCGCAGCAAGTCCGCCGCGACCGCCGAGGAGATCGAGCGGCTGTCCGCCGCCCTGGCCGAGGCGCGCGCCCGCACCGAGTCGGCCGAGGCCGAGCTGTCCGTGCTGCAGGCCGACTACGGCGCCCTGGAGGACGGGCCGGAAGGCCAGGAGGGCCTGGACCACCGGGGGCGCGGCGCCGTCGATGCCCACGAGGATGCCAAGAAGCGGGTCGCGAACCTGGTCGCCGAGGAACGGGCGCTGGAACGCGACCGGGCGCACTGGAAGGGACGCGTCGAAGCGCTGTCGCTCGGGCTGAAGCGCAAGGACGGTGCTGCCGCCGTCCTCGCCGCGAAGGACCGGCTGCCGGGTCTGCGTGGTTCGCTCGCCGGTCTCGTCACGGTCGAGCCCGGCGCCGAAGCCGCGCTGGCCGCCGCTCTCGGCGGTCTCGCCGAAGGCGTGGCGATGGCGTCGTCCGGCGACGCCGTCGAGGCGTTGAACCTGCTCAAGAACGACAGCGCGGGGCGCGTCGGCATCGTCGTCGGTGGTGCCGACACCGGGCCCGAGCAGGGACGTCCGCCGCTGCCGAGCGATGCCCGGTGGGCCGACGAGCTGGTCGACGCGCCGGCGGAGCTGCGGTCCGCGCTGCGGCGTGCCCTCGTCGACGTCGTGGTCGTCCCCGATGTCGAGGCCGCCGAACGTGCGGTGGCCGCGATGATGGCCGAACGACCGTCGGTGCGCGCGGTGACCAGGGACGGCGACCTGTTCGGCGCCGGATGGGCGCTGGGCGGGTCGACCAACAACCAGAGCGCCATCGAGGTCCAGGCCGCGATCGACGAGGCCTCCGAGGCGTCCGAACGCGCGGACGCCCAGCTCGAACGGCTGCGCGCGGTGCTGGACGGCGCGCGCGCCGAGGAGGCGGCCCGGCTCGCGGACGTGGAGGCGGCGCAGGAGGCACAGAGCGCCGCCGACGCCCGCCGGACCGCCGTCGCGCAACGGCTCGGGCGCGCCGACCAGGCGGTCCGTTCGGCGAGCGCGGAGGCCGAGCGGCTGCAACGTCAGCGCGACGACGTCGAGACCAGCCGGATCGAGGCGCTCGGTGCCCTGGAGGACGCCGAGCAGCGGCTCGAAGCGGCCCAGGACGAACCCACCGAGGACGAACCGGACACCGAGATTCGGGAGGAAGCCGCCGAGGCGCTGAGCGAGGCGCGCGGTCACGAGATGGAAGCCCGCCTCGCGCTGCGCACCGCGGAGGAACGGGCCCGTGCGATCGCCGGCCGGGCCGAGTCGCTGCGCCGCCAGGCCAGCTCCGAGCGCGCCGCCAGGGAACGGGTGGCCGCCGCGCGTGCCTCCAGGGAACGGGGAGCGGCGATCGCCGAAGCCGTGCGCGCGGCGGGGGAGACCGCGCTGACCCACATCGAGCTGTCGCTGGAGACCGCGGCCGCCGAACGTGAGTCGGCCAAGGCGGCGCGGGACTCCGGTGAGGTCGCCGTCGGTGAGGTCAAGGCCCAGGTCGGCCGTCTCGCCGCCGAGCTGGAACGGCTCACCGACACCGTGCACCGCGACGAGGTCCTGCGCGCCCAGTCCCGGCTGCGTGTCGAACAGCTGGAGACCAGGATCGCCTCCGACTTCGGCATGGGGCTCGAAGAGCTGGTCAGCGAGTACGGCCCCGACCAGGACGTACCTCCCGGACCGGGGGAGCTGGCCGAGTACGAAGCGGCGAAGGAACGCGGTGAGGACGTCGTCGCGCCGCCGTCGATGCCCTACGAACGCGCCGCCCAGGAACGCCGCGCCCAGCGCGCACAACGCGACCTCAACCAGCTCGGCAAGGTCAACCCGCTCGCGCTGGAGGAGTTCGCGGCGCTGGAGGAACGCTACAAGTTCCTGTCCACCCAGCTGGAAGACCTCAAGGCGACCCGGCGCGACCTGCTCATCGTCGTACGCGAGGTGGACGAGAAGATCCTCGAGGTGTTCGCGGCGGCGTTCACCGACGTGGCGCGTGAGTTCGAGATCGTGTTCGCCACCCTGTTCCCCGGCGGCGAGGGCAAGCTGATCCTGACCGACCCCGACGACCTGCTGACCACCGGTGTCGAGGTCGAAGCCCGTCCGCCGGGCAAGAAGATCAAGCGGCTGTCGCTGCTGTCCGGTGGCGAGAAGTCGCTGACCGCCGTCGCCATGCTGGTGGCGATCTTCCGGGCCCGCCCGTCCCCGTTCTACGTCATGGACGAGATCGAGGCGGCGCTGGACGACACCAACCTGCGCAGGCTGATCGGCCTCCTCGAAGAGCTGCGCCAGACGTCGCAGCTGGTCATCATCACCCACCAGAAGCCGACCATGGAGGTCGCCGACGCCCTCTACGGCGTCAGCATGCGCGGTGACGGCATCACCACGGTCATCTCCCAGCGGCTACGCGAAGCGGCTCGTTAGTGCGTTGACCACGAGCGTTCGCCGCACTAGCTACTTGCGCGCGACCCCGCGGATGCCCGGCATGCCAGGATGGGCCCGTGATTGACTCGATGGCAGCCCCGATACTGCTCGCCCAAGGACAGCTGGGGCAGAGCGCCGTGTTGTGGATCGCCGTCGCGGTGGTGCTCGTCCTGCTGCTCGCGCTGGTGATCGGTCTCCTCGTCGCACGCAAGCGGCGGGTGAGCCTGAACAAGGACGAGACGGCCGAGCCGTCCGGCGAGGGCTACCGCAGCAGCGCCCAGTTCAGCTTCTCAGCGGGAACGGCGACCGCTGATCCGCCGACGGTCACGGAACCGGAGGTGCCGACCGAGCCCTCGGTACCCGAGACACCGGCGCCGATCGAGCCGGTGCCGCCGACCGAACCGACGGTTCCTGAGCCGGCCCCCCAACCGACCACACCCGAAGTGCCCGCGCCTGCCGAGGCGATCGAACCGACGGCGGGCCGCCTGGAACGTCTGCGCGGCAGGCTCTCCGGCTCCCGGTCGGCCCTCGGCCAAGGGCTCGTCGGGCTGCTCGGCGGCGGTGAGCTCGACGAGGACTCCTGGGAGCAGGTCGAGGACACCCTCCTACTCGCCGACCTCGGCGCCGAGACCACCGCCGAACTCGTCGCCGCCCTGCGCAGCGAGATCGCCACGAAGGGAGCCCGCACCCCCGACCAGGCCCGGCAGCTACTGCGCGAGGTACTGGTCGAGGCGCTGTCGCCCAAGCTCGACCGCGCGATCCGCGCCCTGCCGCACGACGGACGCCCCGCGATCGTGCTCGTGGCGGGCGTCAACGGCACGGGCAAGACGACTACCACCGGCAAACTCGCCAGAGTGCTCGTCGCCGACGGCCGCACCGTCGTGCTCGGCGCGGCCGACACGTTCCGCGCCGCGGCCGCCGAACAGCTCGTCACCTGGGGCGAACGGGCCGGCGCCAGGGTCGTGCGCGGCAAGGAGGGCGCCGACCCGGCCAGCGTCGCCTTCGAGGCGGTCAAACAGGCCGCCGACAGCGGCGCCGACGCGGTACTGCTGGACACCGCGGGCAGGCTCCACACCAAGACCGGCCTGATGGACGAGCTCGGCAAGATCAAACGAGTGGTCTCCCGCCAGGGTGACGTGGACGAGGTCCTGCTGGTCCTCGACGCGACCACCGGCCAGAACGGCGTCCACCAGGCACGGGTGTTCGGCGAGGTCATCGACGTGACCGGGATCGTCCTGACGAAGCTGGACGGCACGGCGAAGGGTGGGATCGTCTTTCGGGTCCAGCGGGAGCTGGGGGTTCCGGTGAAGCTTGTTGGGCTTGGGGAAGGGCCGGATGATCTGGCGCCGTTCGAGCCGGAAGCTTTTGTGGACGCCCTGCTGGCGTGAGCTAGCTGTGGCTGGGTCGGCTGTGGCTGTTGTGGCTGGGTTGGCTGTGGTTGGGTTTTGCAGGTCGGGCTGTGGGGCTCTAGCGGTGGGTGGAGGTGCAGGCTGGCTTTTTAGGCCTGTTCGCGCGCGATATTTTTCTGTGACCACCCCGGCTCGCGCGAGCGCTCGCTGGGGTACTCCCAGAAAAAAAGGCTCGAGGACTCGCCCGGGCGCGCGCTTGTGGGCACCGTGGGAGCCGCCCTGGCAGCTGGGCGATGTGGTTGCGGACATTCACTGCCCGGCCTTCGCCGGAACTCCTTCGGAGACTTGCGGAGCCGGCTTTCAAGACACGTGTACATGCGCAGGCGGTCCTGGTGCGGCTGCACAGCATTCCTGGTGGGGTGCAGGTGTTCGTCGTGGGGGGGGGCGGTTCATGTCTAGAGCCCCTCACCCCGCACCGGGAATGTGGTGACGCCGCGTTTCACAGGTGGGCCCCGCTAGGCGCCCGAAGGGGTTCCGCCGCAGGCGGGTAGTGCATGAGTGGCGGCTCCCAGGCCGGGGCACCAAGCGCGCGCGTCGCCGAAGGCGACATTTTTCCGAGTGGCCCTCTCTGCCCGAAGGGTAGAGAGGGCCGCGAGGAAAAACCCCAGGCAGCGAGCCGTTAGGCGAGCCGCCTGGATCGTTCCCGGTCGGCCCGGAGGGCCTTCCGGGAACGATGGCGCGCGGAACAGGCCGGGACTACAGCCCCAAGCCGAGAAACACACCCGTAACGCCCGAAGCCTGGTCGTTCACCGGGGCGCAACATAGCGCGACCCTCCACGAAACATCGTGAACAGATCCTTCTGTCCAACCTGGCTGACAGGAGGGCCGATTCGGTGATCAATGCAGGAAGTACCGCCTGGGTGCTGGCTAGCGCCGCATTAGTGATGCTCATGACCCCCGGTTTGGCGTTCTTCTACGGTGGCATGGTCCGTAGCAAGAGCGTGCTCAACATGCTGATGATGAACTTCATCTGTCTCGGCGTGGTGAGCGTTCTGTGGGTGCTCTACGGCTACTCCATGGCTTTCGGGAATGACGCCGGACTGGGACTGGTCGGCAAGTTCGACTTCGCGGGGCTGACCCACGGAGTCGCCGGAACGCTCGTCGGGCCCGATTCGGACAAGATTCCGATGTTGGCGTTCGTGATGTTTCAGCTGATGTTCGCGGTGATCACCCCGGCGCTGATTTCCGGTGCCATCGCGGACCGCACGAAGTTCCTCGGCTGGACCGTGTTCGTGGTTCTGTGGTCGACGATCGTGTACTTCCCGGTGGCGCACTGGGTGTTCGCGTTCGACGGGTTCGCGGCGGAGAAGGGCGGCTGGATCGCCAACATCCTCAAGGCGGAGGACTTCGCGGGCGGGACGGCCGTGCACATCAACGCCGGTGCCGCCGGTCTGGCGTTGGCGATCATCCTCGGCAAGCGCAAGGGCTGGCCGCGTGAGCCCATGCGTCCGCACAACCTGCCGTTCGTGATGCTCGGCGCGGGTCTGCTGTGGTTCGGCTGGTTCGGGTTCAACGCGGGCTCCGCGCTCGCCGCGAACGACCTCGCGGGTCTGGCGTTCACCAACACGATGGTCGCCACGGCGGCCGCGATGCTGGGCTGGCTGGTCGTCGAGCAGATTCGGGACGGCAAGCCCACGACCCTGGGTGCCGCATCGGGCGCCGTCGCGGGCCTGGTCGCCATCACCCCGGCCTGTGCCTACGTCAGCCCGATCGGGTCGATCATCCTCGGGCTCGTCGCCGGCGCGATCTGTGCGCTGGCCGTCGGCCTGAAGTACCGGTTCGGGTTCGACGACTCGCTCGACGTCGTCGGTGTCCACCTCGTCGGTGGTCTCGTCGGCACGCTGCTGGTCGGTCTGCTCGGCACGAGCGCTTACAACTCGGCCAGCGTGGACGGCGTCTTCTACGGCGGCGGCTTCGGTCAGCTGGGCAAGCAGGCGCTGGCCGCGTTCGCGGTGCTGATCTTCTCGTTCGTCGTGACGCTGATCCTGGGCGCGATCATCAAGGCGACCATCGGTTTCCGGGTGGACGCCGAGGCCGAGGTCACCGGTGTCGACGAGGCGGAGCACGCCGAGGGCAGCTACGACTTCTCGACGCTCGGTGGTCGGGTCGGCGGCGGACTCGGGCAGCACTCACTGGGTGGTCCCGGCAAGGTCGGCGCGTCCGCGACCGGCACCGCGACGAAGGAAGGCTGACCGAAGATGAAGCTGGTCACGGCAATCGTGAAGCCGTTCGTGCTGGAAGACGTGAAGGGTGCCCTCGAACAGCTCGGGGTGCTCGGCATGACGATCAGCGAGGTCCAGGGCTACGGCAGGCAGAAGGGTCACACCGAGGTCTACCGCGGCGCGGAGTACTCGGTCGACTTCGTGCCGAAGGTGCGGCTGGAGGTCGTCGCCGACGACACGCTCGCGGAGAAGGTCGTCGACGCGGTCGTCGAGTCGGCGCGCACCGGGAAGATCGGCGACGGCAAGGTCTGGGTCACCCCGGTCGACGCCATCGTCCGGGTCCGCACCGGAGAGCGCGGCTCGGACGCCGTCTGAGCCAGTCCTTGCAGGGACAACGAGGTGTTCGTCGCAGCGGACGAGGGTGGGTGATCGCGGTGCTCTGTCGGGTGACTGCGCTCACTCATCCAACCTCGTTGCAGTTCACAGATGTGATCATTCGGCCTTCGGGATGCGCGGGAGGCCACTGTGATCAATGCGGGAAGTACCGCCTGGGTTTTGGTGAGCGCTGCACTGGTGATGTTGATGACGCCAGGGCTGGCGCTGTTCTACGGCGGTCTGGTGCGCTCGAAGAGCGTGCTGAACATGATGATGATGAACCTGGTGTGCCTCGGCGTCGTCGGGGTGCTCTGGATGCTGTTCGGGTTCTCGCTGGTGTTCGGCGGCGACGTCGGTGCCGGCCTGCTGGGCGGTCTGGACCATGCCGGGTTGCGGGACGCGGCGGCGCTCGTCGGACCGGATTCCGACCGGATTCCGTTGCTGGCCTTCGCCATGTTCCAGCTGATGTTCGCGGTGATCACCGCGGCGCTGCTGGCCGGTGCGATCGCGGACCGGGCGAAGTTCTGGAGCTGGGTGCTGTTCGTGGTGCTCTGGTCCTGCTTCGTCTACTTCCCGCTCGCGCACTGGGTGTTCTCGTTCGACGGGTACGTCTCGGAGCACGGCGGCTGGATGGCCAACAACCTGAAGCTGCTGGACTTCGCCGGTGGCACCGTCGTGGAGATGAACTCGGGAGCGTCGGCGCTCGCGCTGGCGATCGTGCTGGGGCGGCGTCGCGGCTGGCCGAAGGAGTCGATGCGACCGCACAACATGCCGAACGTGCTGCTCGGCATGGGTCTGCTGTGGTTCGGCTGGTTCGGGTTCAACGCGGGCTCGGCGCTCGCGGTGAACGGGGTGGCGGCGAACGCGTTCAGCACGACCATGACGGCCTCCGCTGCCGGGGTGATCACCTGGCTGGTCTACGAGCAGTTCGCGGAGGGACGTCCGACGTCGCTGGGCGCGGCCTCCGGAGCGATCGCCGGCCTGGTCGGCATCACGCCGGCCTGCGGTTTCGTGGACACCTGGGGTGCACTGGTGATCGGCGGGCTCGCGGGTGTCGTGTGTGCACTGGCGATCAAGCTGAAGTACCGGCTTGGCTACGACGACTCGCTCGACGTGGTCGCGTTGCACGGCGTCGGTGGGGTGCTCGGCACGCTGATGATCGGGCTGTTCGCCACCACGGGCGTCAACCCCGCCGGTGCGGACGGCCTGTTCTACGGCGGTGGGATCGGTCAGCTGGGCCGTCAGGCCCTGGCCGTTCTGGTGACGGTGTGTTACGCCTTCGGGGTCACATTTCTGCTGGCCTGGTTGGTGCGCTCCACGGTCGGGTTCCGGGTCGACCGGGAGGTCGAGTTCGCCGGCATCGATGAGGCGGAGCACGCGGAGAGCGGCTACGACCTGTCCACCCTCGGCTCCACGGGGCGCGGGCAGGGCGGAGCCGGGATATCAGGGACAGTCTCGCGGGGGGCCGCGACAACGGGACAGGAGGGCTCAGCCACATGAAGCTGGTGACCGCGATCATCAAGCCGTTCGTACTCGAGGACGTCAAGGGCGCGCTGGAACAGCTCGGTGTACTCGGTATGACGGTCAGCGAGGTACAGGGCTACGGCAGGCAGAAGGGCCACACCGAGGTCTACCGGGGCGCGGAGTACACGGTCGACTTCGTCCCGAAGATCCGCGTCGAGGTGGCGGTCGACGACGCGATCGCCGAGAAGGTCGTCGACGCGGTCGTCCAGGCGGCGCGCACCGGGAAGATCGGTGACGGCAAGGTCTGGGTCATCACCCTGGACACGGTCGTACGGGTCCGTACCGGGGAACGCGGCAGTGACGCTCTCTGATCAGCTGACGGTGAGCTCACGGGCGGCGCGATGACGACCGAGGCGGGCGTCGCCGACGACCTGATCCGGGCCAGGGCGGTACTGCTCAACCCCGGCCCCGGTCAGCGTCGGCTCGCGCCGGAGGCCCTGCGCGGAGCACTGGTCGACCTGCACGACTTCTGGCTGGCTTCCAGGGCCGCCGCGATCGACCTGACCGAGGGTGCCGTGCTGATCGCGGTCGGCGCCCTCGGCAGGCGCGAGCTCGCGCCCTACTCGGACCTGGACCTGGTGCTCGTCCACGACCGGCGTCCCGACGCCGACCGTCTCGCGGACGCGCTGTGGTATCCGCTGTGGGACGCGGGCATCGGGTTGGACCACTCGGTGCGGACCCCCGGCCAGGCCGTCCAGGTGGCGACGACCGATCTGCGTGCCGCACTGGGCCTGCTCGAGGCGCGCTATCTCGCGGGCGAGCAGGCGCTGTTCGACAAGGTCAATGGGGCCGTGCGGCAGTCCTGGCGGGCCGGTATCCGGTCCCGGTTCGACGAGCTGGTCGAGCTGACCGAGGCGCGGTGGTCGAAGAACGGCGACGTCGCGCACCGGGTGGAGCCCGATCTGAAGAGCGGCAGGGGAGGGCTACGCGACATCCATCTGCTCGACGCACTCGCCGCCGCGCAGCTGATCGACCGGCCGGGTCCCGAGGTCGCCGAGGCGCGGCTCTTGCTGCTCGACGTGCGTACCGAGCTGCATCGTCTCGCCGGCAGGGCACGGGATGTCCTGCGCGCGCAGGACGCCGACGAGATCAGCGGTGTCCTGGGTCTGGGGGACCGCTTCGACCTGGCCAGGGCGCTGTCCGGCGCGGCGCGGACGGTCGCCTATTCCGTCGACGTCGGGGTGCGTGCGGCGCGGTCCAGGCTGCCTAGGCGGGGCCTGTCGGCGTTGCGGCGGGCCCCGGTACGTCGTCCGCTGGACGAGGGCGTCGTCGAACACGCCGGCGAGGTCGCGCTCGCCCGCGACGCGGCGGCGGGTAAGGACCCGGCGCTCGCGCTGCGGGTGGCCGCCGCGGCGGCGCGCACCGGGCTGCCGATGGCGGCGGGGACCCTGTCCAGGCTGGCCGACACCGCTCCCGAGCTTCGCGCGCCGTGGCCCAAGGCCGCGCTGGTCGAGCTGCTGTCCCTGCTGGGCTCCGGACGCCGCATGGTGGACGTCATCGAGGCGTTGGACAGGGGCGGGCTGTGGGGGCGGATCTTTCCGGAGTGGGGAGCGGTCCGTGACCTGCCGCCCAGGGACAGAGCGCACGTGTGGACGGTCGACCGGCACCTGGTGGAGACCTGCGCACAGGCCGCGCGGCTGACCACCCAGGTCTCCCGCCCCGACCTGCTGCTGATCGGGGCGTTGCTGCACGACATCGGCAAGGGCCGCGAACAGGACCACTCGGTCGTCGGTGAAGGCCTGGCCCGGCAGATCGGCGCGCGCCTGGGGCTGTCCGAGCGCGACGTGCGCACACTGGCCGCGATGGTGCGCCATCACTTGCTGCTGCCCGACACCGCCACCCGCCGGGACCTCGAGGACGAGGCGACCCTGTCCCGCGTGGTCGAGACGCTCGACCACGACCCGCAGTTGCTCGAACTGCTGCACGCCCTCGCGGAAGCCGACTCGTTGGCGACCGGGCCCGGAATCTGGAGTCCGTGGAAACGGACGCTGGTCGCCGACCTCGTCGAGCGGTGCCGTGCCCGGATGAACGGCGAGCCCCTCCCGGAGCCGGAACCGCTGGCCGAGTCGCTGCGTGAGCTGGCCGAGCAGGTCCGTGACACCGGCAAACCGCAGGTCATGCTGCGTTCTCCGGAGACGGACGAGGAACCGGCGATGGTGCTGGTCGCGCTTCCCGACAGGCCGGGCGCGCTGTCGCTCGCGGCGGGGGTGCTCGCGCTGCACTCACTGGAGGTGCACGTCGCGGAGGTCGGGACCCACGAGGGCGTCGCGGTGGCCACCTTCACCGTGTCGCCCCGGTTCGGCCGGCTGCCGGATCCGGCGATGCTGCGAGGCGACCTGGTCCGCGCACTGGAGGGCGGCCTGAACCTCGTCGAAGCGCTGGAACGCAAGGAACGTGACTATGCGAAACCGGTAGGAGCGGAGGACCGGGTCCGCCCTCGTGTGCTGTGGTTCGACGACGAGGCGACCGGCGCGGTGGTACTGGAACTTCGCGGGACCGACCGGATCGGCCTGCTGTTCCGGGTGGCGGCGGCGCTGGAACAGTGCAAGGTCGACGTCCGCTGGGCGAAGGTGGCGACCCTGGGCTCCTCAGTGGTCGACTCCTTCTGCCTGGACGAGGCGGCAGGCCCCATGGCACTGACGAAGACCCGCAGAAAAGCGGTGGAGCAGGCGGTCCTCACCGCCGCCGGCTAGCCGCCGCTGTGGCCCCATGATCACCACCGCCTCACGGCTGATCTCCGGCCGCGAAACAGCCCTCACACGGTGATGATCAAGAAAGGGTCCGCGACCCGCGAAACAGGCCGCTGTCCGGAACGATCGGGCCGCATCGTCCGTTGAACCTGTGTGACGGTAACGGCGGGCGGGGCGACCGTGCTCACTGTGCCCAGGCGATGCTTCGTGCTCGTCGCGGGCATTCCCGGTGCTGGCAAGAGCACCCTCCTGCGCCGCTTACGTGCCACCTCGGACGACGCCGTCGTGCTCGACTCGGACCCGATCCGGGAGCAGCTGCGCAAGAGGCTGCCGGAAGGCACCCCCTACCGGCGCTACCGCCCGCTGGTGCATCTCTGGCACCGTCTGCACATCGTCGCGGCGGTGCTCCTCGCGGTGGGCCCGGTGGTGGTGCATCTCCCGGCGACCGGAGCCATCACCCGAGGCGCGATGATGCTGCTGGCCCTGCTCGCGTTCCGGAGCCGCTACCTGGTGTGGGTGCACGCCGACACCGACCAGGCACGCCAGGGGCAGCACAGCAGGGGCCGGGTGCTCGGCGGGTCCTGTTTCGAACGGCACGCCCGGCGCGGTGAGGCGTTCGTCCAGCGGTTGCGGGTCGGGTATCGGCCGAAGGGCTGGCGCTCCACGGCCCTGCTCGACCGGGATCAGGCCCGACACGGCTTGGTGCTGGCAACCGACCAGTAACGCTCGACGACCTTCCACTCCAGGCCGTACCCGGCGGCGCCCGATCGTGGTATTCGCTCCCGGCTGATTCTGGCCGCGTTTATCGGGAAACCCGAGTACAACCCGGTACGCGGGATTCCCTCCGCCTTGCCGGAAACCAGCCGGATCACGAATCCCATCGACCGGGCGCCGCCGGGTACGGCCTAGACTTGACGGAAGGCCTGTCGTCAGAACGTGCTTGGCGGCCCACGGCCCTCCCGCACTCAGACCACGAGCTGGAGCGACGAGTCACTGTGTTCGACACCCTCTCCGATCGCCTTACCGGGGCGCTGCGCGACCTGCGTGGCAAGGGCCGGCTTTCCGAGTCCGACATCGATACCACCTGCCGCGAGATCCGTATCGCGCTGCTCGAGGCGGACGTCGCACTGCCGGTCGTGCGTACCTTCGTGGCTCGCATCAAGGAACGCGCGAAGGGCGCTGAGGTGTCGGCCGCGCTCAACCCGGCGCAGCAGGTCGTCAAGATCGTGAACGAGGAGCTCGTCACCATCCTGGGTGGCGAGACCCGTCGGCTGAGCCTGGCCAAGCAGCAGCCGAGTGTCATCATGCTCGCCGGTCTGCAGGGCTCCGGTAAGACCACCCTCGCCGGGAAGCTGGCCAAGTGGCTCGTCGGGCAGGGGCACACGCCGCTGCTCGTGGCGTGTGACCTTCAGCGTCCCAACGCGGTCAACCAGCTCCAGATCGTCGGCGAGCGCGCCGGTGCGACGACCTTCGCCCCCGAGCCGGGAAACGGCGTCGGTGACCCGGTCGACGTCGCCACCCGGGGTATCGCGCACGCCAAGGACAAGCACTACGACATCGTGGTGATCGACACCGCCGGCCGGCTCGGTGTCGACCAGGAGCTGATGGCGCAGGCCTCCGCGATCCGCGAGGCGACGAGTCCCGACGAGGTTCTGTTCGTCGTCGACGCCATGATCGGGCAGGACGCCGTGGCCACGGCCGAGGCGTTCCGCGACGGCGTCGGGTTCACCGGTGTGGTCCTGACCAAGCTCGACGGTGACGCGCGAGGCGGCGCGGCGCTGAGCGTCCGTGAGGTCACCGGCCAGCCGATCCTGTTCGCGTCCAACGGTGAGAAGCTCGAGGACTTCGACACCTTCCACCCGGACCGCATGGCCAGCCGGATCCTGGGCATGGGTGACGTGCTCACCCTCATCGAGCAGGCCGAACAGGTCTTCGACGCCAAGCAGGCCGAGCAGACCGCCAGCAAGATCACCTCGGGTGAGCTGAGCCTGGAGGACTTCCTGCAGCAGATGTTGGCGATCCGCAAGATGGGCCCGATCGGCAACCTGCTGGGAATGCTGCCGGGCGCCAACACCGGCCAGATGAAGGACGCACTGGCCCAGGTCGACGACCGCCAGCTCGACCGACTGCAGGCGATCATCCGCGGCATGACACCGGCCGAGCGCAGCGATCCGAAGATCATCAACGGGTCCCGTCGGCTGCGCATCGCCAACGGTTCCGGAGTGAGCGTGAGCGAGGTCAACGACCTGGTCAACCGCTTCTTCGAGGCCCGCAAGATGATGAAGCAGATGGCCGGGCAGTTCGGCTTCGGTGGGGGAGCGGGCCGCCGCTCGAAGACCCGCAAGGGCAAGAAGGGCGCGAAGGGCCGCGCCAAGGGGCCGTCGCGTCCCCGCGGCGGACTGCCCGCGCTGCCCGGAATGCCGGACCTCTCGAAGATGCCGCCGGGCCTCAACGAGATCCCGCCGGGTCTCGCCGGTCTGGACCAGCTGCCACCGGGCTTCGACCCGTCGAAGTTCAAGCTGCCCAAGTCGAAGTGAGCACCGCGTACCGCCTGCGCGGTGTCCTGCTGCCCGAGGAGCGGGATACCGAGCTGTGGATCGGCGCCGACGGCCGGGTGAGCGCCGAGCCGATTCCGGGTGCGAGCACGCTCGCCGACCAGGGCTGGATCGTGCCGGGCCTGGTCGACGCGCACTGCCACATCGGTTTCGGGCCACACGGCGTGACCACCCTCGATCAGGCCGCATCCGACGCCGAGACGAGCCGGGACGCCGGGACGCTGCTGATCCGGGACTGCGGTTCGCCGCTGGACACCCGGCCGCTGCAGGAACGCGACGACCTGCCGACGATCATCCGGGCGGGCAGGCACCTCGCCAGGCCCAAGCGCTACATCTCCGGCCTGTCGATCGACCTGGACGACCCGTCGGCACTGCCCGACGAGGTGGCCAGGCAGGCGGCCGACGGTGACGGCTGGGTCAAGCTGGTCGGCGACTGGATCGACAGGGGAGAGGGCGACCTCGCGCCGCTGTGGTCCGACGAGATCCTCGCCGAGGCGATCGATGTCGCGCACGCGGCGGGCGCCAGGGTCACCGCCCACGTCTTCGGCACGAACGCCCTGCCGGGCCTGATCCGCGCGGGCATCGACTGCATCGAGCACGGCACCGGCCTGACCGACGAACTCATCGGCGAGATGGCCGAGCGGGGCACCGCGCTCGTCCCGACCCTGATCAACGTGGAGAACTTCCCCGGCATCGCGGACTCGGCGGCCAAGTACCCGATCTACGCGGCACACATGCGTGAGCTGTACGCCGGAGCGCACGACGTCGTGCGGCGCGCGGCGGAGGCAGGGGTCCAGGTGTTCGCGGGCACCGACGCGGGCGGAGGGATCGCACACGGTCGGCTGGCGGACGAGGTGGTCGCGCTGCGCGCGGCCGGGCTGTCGCCTTCGGCGGCTCTCGGCGCCGCGAGCTGGGCCGCCAGGGACTGGCTGGGTCACCCGAGGCCGGTGCCGGGCGCACCGGCGGACCTCGTGGTCTACCGGGACGACCCGCGCGCGGACATGACGGTCCTGCGTGAGCCCGAGCTCGTGGTCCTGAACGGTCAGCCCTTCCGAGTCTGAGCACCGATCCGGTCCCACAGACTGAGCGACTTTG
The DNA here is from genome assembly GCF_000429025.1 of Actinospineispora spinosispora DSM 44797. Classification (GTDB taxonomy): domain Bacteria; phylum Actinomycetota; class Actinomycetes; order Mycobacteriales; family Pseudonocardiaceae; genus Pseudonocardia; species Pseudonocardia spinosispora. The sequence continues at coordinate 356,096 of NZ_AUBB01000006.1, read as the reverse complement.
CACGTCTCCGTGCTGTGTCGCACATGTCCGGACGTGTGCGACACAGCACGTACATGTGCAAAGTCTGTATGAAGGTCCGCGAACTGAGAGCAGTGCGGCATTCACGCGACTCATCGATCACATTTGACTCGTCAGTAACGGGCGCCACGGCAGGCCGGTGGCGCGCCCGGTAGCGTCGGATGAGTACGACTGCCGGAGGTGGATGTGAGCACAGCTGGTCCGCCGGAGGCGGCCCGCGAGCCGAGGGAACCGTGGCCGGCCGCGGCAGGTGTCGCGGACATCGCCGGACCCTCGGCGCTGGGCACGGTGGACAAGGCATCCCCGCCCCACCGGTGGGGCTTCGGCGCCTACCTGCTTGCCGAGACGGTCTTCCTCGGCGCGTCGGTCCTGCTGGTGTGGCCCTACCTCGGCGGCGACAAGAACGCCATCCCGCCGCTGGTCCTGTTGCTGGGCCTGCTCGTGCCGACGCTGCTGGCCGCGGCGGTTGCGGTGATCGCCACGGTCGTGCGCGGGAACGGGCCGAGGCTCGACCTGCGGTTGCAGTTCGACCGGAAGGACATCGGGCAGGGTGTGCTGCTCGGCTGTTTCGGACTGCTGTTCACGATTCCGGCGGCCGCGTTGTGGGCCCGTGTGGTGGGTCCGGAGAAGGCCAACTCCGCGGTGGGGGAGATGTTCGCCGGGCACCGGTTCGGGGTCGCGATGGCGATCGCCGTGTTCCTCTCGGTCTGGCTGATCGCGCCGATCTGTGAGGAGATCGTCTACCGGGGTCTGCTCTGGGGCGCGATGGAGCGGCACGGCGCCGCGCGCTGGTGGGCGTTCGGTCTGACCACGCTGTGTTTCGCGCTGGCCCACTTCGAGTTCAGCCGCACCCCGCTGCTGCTGGTGATCGCGGTGCCGATCGGCCTGGCGCGGCTCTACACCGGCCGGCTCGGGGCGAGCATCATCGCGCACCAGCTGAACAACCTCCTCCCGGCGGTGTCGCTGCTGCTCGTGATGCTCGGTGTGGTCACCTAGTGTCCCTCGGTCCTTGCGCATCTGGCACAATAAGTGGCTGACCGCCGTGGCCGGACCCTCTCCCCGCGCCGTGGTTGACATCGAGCCGGAATCTCCCGAATCCCCACGCGGGTGAAATCGGCTCACCGTCACTGACCAGAACCAGTAATACGATCCGCGAGGAGCAGCAAGAACCCGTGGCAGTCAAGATCAAGCTGTTGAGGCTCGGCAAGGTCCGTGCCCCGTACTACCGCATCGTCGTGGCCGACGCGCGCACCCGCCGCAGTGGTCGCGCCATCGAGACGATCGGCAAGTACCACCCCAAGAGCGACCCCAGCTTCATCGAGGTCGACTCCGAGCGCGCCCAGTACTGGCTCGGCGTCGGCGCCCAGCCGACCGAGCCGGTCGAGAACATCCTCAAGATCACCGGCGACTGGCAGAAGTTCAAGGGCCTCCCCGGTACCGAGGGCACCCTGCGCCACGCCGAGCCGAAGGTCGACAAGCTGACCCGGTTCAACGCCGCGCTGGCCGAGGCCGGTGGCGAGGTCACCGGTGACGCCACCACGCCCAAGAAGAAGGGCGAGTCCAAGGCTGCCAAGAAGGACGCCGACGCAAAGGCCGGTGAGTCCGACACGCCGGCTGAAGCGTGAGCACGCTCGTCGATGCCCTCGAACATCTTGTTCGGGGCATCGTCGACCACCCGGACGAAGTTCAGGTGGAGCTGGTGACGACTCGCCGCGGCCGGACTCTCGAGGTGCGTGTGCACCCCGATGACCTGGGCAAGGTGATCGGCCGTGGCGGCCGGACAGCGACCGCTCTGCGCACCGTGATCAGCGGTGTCGGCGGGCGCGGCGTTCGCGTCGACGTGGTGGACACCGATCGCTGAGTCGGTGACGGATCGTGTGATGCTGGTGGTCGGCCGAATCGGCCGGCCACACGGCTTGCGTGGCGAGGTCAGTGTTGTCGTTCGCACCGACTCGCCCGACCAGCGGTTCGCCGTAGGTGCCGAGTTCGTGCTGGGGGCCGGCCGTCGTGTGACGGTGGCCGGTACCCGCTGGCACAAGGGCATGCTGCTGGTCCAGCTGGACGGGGTGGCCGACCGCAACGCGGCTGAGGAGCTACGCGGCGAGCAGCTCACCGTCGCCGCGGACCAGCTCCCCGATTTCGAGGACCCCGACGAGTTCCACGACCACCAGCTGGTCGGCCTGCGTGCCGAGCTGGCCGATGGCCAGGTCGTGGGCACTGTGCGCGACGTCGTCCACGGCCCGGCCGGTGAGCTCCTGATCCTCGCCCGCGACGATCAGGACGAGGCTCTGGTGCCGTTCGTACGCGACATCGTGCCGACCATCGACATCCCGGGCGGGCGGCTGATCCTCACCCCGCCCGAGGGTCTGCTCGACTGACGACCCCTCGTGAGTGTTGAGTGTGGCTATAGCCACACTCAACACTCACGAGGGGTTCTTCGTGCGCACTGCGCCGATGCTGGCGACGATCACCAGTGCGATGGCGAGCACCGCGATCGGCGTGAGCGGCTGTCCCAGGACCAGGAAGCCCGCCGTCGCCGCGATGGCCGGGGCCAGGCTCATCAGTACGCCGAACGTGCCTGCCCGAATCCTGCGCAGCGAGATCAGCTCGAGCGAGTAGGGGATGAGCGAGGACAGCATCGCCACCCCGAACCCCAGCGCGAGCGAGTGGGGATGGACCAGCACCGGTCCGGCGGAGAGGAAGCCCAGCGGGAGGGTGAGCACCGTGCCTGCCGACATCGCCAGCGCGAGACCGTCGAGCCCGGTGAACCGTCGTCCGGCTCGCTCGGAGAACAGGATGTACGCGGCCCACATCGAGGCGGCGCCCGCTGCGAACGCCACGCCGGCGAAGGTCAGCCCGGTGAAGCCGTCCCGGCCCAGCAGCGTCACCCCGCCCAGTGCGAGCGCCGCCCACAGCCAGCTCGCCGCTCGTCTGCTGGCGATGACCGACAGCGTGAGCGGTCCGAGGACCTCGATGGTCACCGCCGCGCCCAGCGGAATCCGTGCCACGGCGTTGTAGAACAGCAGGTTCATCCCGGCCAGAACGACGCCGAAGCCGAGGATGACGAGCCAGTCGGTGCCCCGATGGCCGCGCAGGCGTGGCCGGCACACCGCCATCAGCACGACCGAGGCGAAGGTCAGGCGCAGCGCGACGGCCCCGGCGACCCCGACGACCGGGAACAGCGACGCCGCGATCGCGGCACCGAACTGGGTGCAGAACGCGCCGCCCACGATCAGGGCGACCGGCCCGGCCTGTGAGGTCCTCGGCGGGTGGGTGCGGCCGGCGCCACTGGTCGGGACGGTCGTGGCCACGGGCAGGTCTGTCACCCCACCGACGGTACGAGTCCGTTGTTGATCGGTGAAATGCCGATTCAGCGGTTGTTATGCTTCGCGGGAATGAACGTGGAGCTGCGTCACCTGCGTGCCTTCCTGGCGATCGCCGAAGAGGGCGCCATCACGCGTGCCGCGGTGCGACTGCACGTCGGCCAGCCCGCATTGTCCCGGACGCTGCGCCAGCTGGAGGACCACCTCGGCGTACGGCTGGTGGACCGGTCCACCCATCACCTGGAACTGACCTCGGCCGGTCACCGCTTCCGCAACCGGGCCGAGGGTGCGCTGGCCGCTGTCGATGCCGCGTTGGACACGACCAGCTGGGGTGCCTGGCCGGTGCGGCTGGGACATGCCTGGTCGGCGATCGGCGATCACACGGCCGTTCTGCTGCGCCGCTGGCGGCTCGCGCACCCCACGGTGCCGTTGGAGCTGATCCAGATCGACACCCGCACCGCCGGTCTGGCGGAGGGACGGGTGGACCTCGCTCTCCTTCGTGGCCGGACAGCTCCACCGGGAGCCCGGACCGAGTGGCTGCTCGACGAGACGAGAGTGGCCGCGGTGCCCGGCGACAGCCCGCTCGCCGATCGGGAGTCGGTGACACTCGCCGACCTGTCCGGCCAGACGGTCGCGCTCAACCCGAACTCGGGCACCACGACGCTGCAGCTCTGGCCCACCGACATCCGGCCGAGCTCGACCGTGACGGTCGCCGACACGGCGGAATGGCTGGTGGCCATCGCGTCCGGGAGCGCCGTCGGGGTCAGCTCCTCGGCCACCGCGAGGGTGCATCCGTTCCCCGGCGTCAGCTATGTACCGCTCAGCGACGTTCCGGTGCTCTCGGTGGTCCTGGCTTGGACGGATCCGCCGACCCATCCCTCGGTCCCCGACCTGGTGGCTCTCGCCCACGAGGTGGTCGGACCGGCCGGCTGACAGCCGTTCGGTGGCACTGAAAATCTCGGTTCGCGGCAGGCTGGCAAGATCTCACCACGATGCGGATCGACGTGCTGACCATCTTCCCCGGCTACCTGGCCGCGCTGCGTGAGGCGCTGGTCGGCAAGGCCATCGACGCCGGACGTATCACGCTCGGCGTCCACGACCTGCGTGACTGGACGCACGACGTGCACAAGGCCGTCGACGACGCCCCTTACGGCGGTGGGCCGGGCATGGTGATGCGGCCCACGGTGTGGGGTGCGGCACTCGACGACGTGTGCGCGCACGACGAGGGCCGGCCCGCGCCCCGGCTGGTCGTTCCGACACCCGCCGGCCGCCCGTTCACCCAGGCGGTCGCGCGCGAGTACGCGACCGAGCCGTGGCTGGTGTTCGCCTGCGGCCGCTACGAGGGCATCGACCAGCGGGTCTTCGACGACGCGTCGCGCCGGATGGTCGTCGACGAGGTCTCGATCGGTGACTACGTGCTGGTCGGTGGCGAGGTCGCGGTGCTGGTCATGGTGGAGGCGGTGTCCCGGCTGCTGCCGGGCGTACTGGGCAACCCCGACTCGGCGGCCCAGGACTCGTTCTCCGACGGCCTCCTCGAAGGCCCCGCCTACACCCGCCCCGAACTGTGGCGGGAGCTGTCCGTGCCCCCGGTGCTGCGCAGCGGTGACCACGCGGCGATCGCGCGCTGGCGGCGCGACGAGTCACTGGCGAGGACGGTGCGTCGCCGACCGGAGCTGATCGACGCTCTACCTGCCGGTTCCCTCGACCGCAAGGACCACGAGACGCTCGGAAAACTGGCCGCCGAACCCGAGTGAACGGGCTTCCGGGCCGTCCGATTTCGAACCGCCGGGGAGCATCTGGCACACTGGACTGGTTGCCACGGCCTCATGCACGACGCGTGGGGGCGCCGGAGAGTTCCCGGCGTGATCGGAATCCGCCGGTTGTAGCGCGAACCTGCCGCTGCCGCACGGGTGGGCCAGACCGACCGGCGGGCAACGCGATCGTACGCACGCTCTACCACGCGAGGACGGATCTGCACGATGAACACCCTGGACGAGCTTGACGCGACGTCGCTGCGCACCGACATTCCCCAGTTCCGGCCGGGGGACACCGTCAAGGTGCACGTCCGCGTCATCGAAGGATCCCGCTCCCGGGTGCAGATTTTCCAGGGTGTGGTGATCCGGCGACAGGGCGCGGGCCTGCGTGAGACCTTCACCGTGCGCAAGGTGTCGTTCGGCGTCGGCGTGGAGCGCACCTTCCCGGTGCACTCGCCGAACATCGCCGAGCTCGAGGTCGCCACCCGAGGCGACGTGCGCCGCGCGAAGCTGTACTACCTGCGTGAGCTGCGCGGCAAGGCCGCGAAGATCAAGGAGAAGCGCGAGACCCCCTCAGCATCCTGAGGTACTTGCGCTCACGCGAATCTAAGGGTGGTGCCGTAGCCTCGTCTTCGTGGTTGTCCCCAACACCCCGGGCGAAGCCCGGCCGCCCGCTCGTCGAGTCGGCCGACACAACGCCCCGGGGCGGTCGGTCGGGTCGGGCGGCGATGAGGTGGAGGCAGACCACGGTGAGCAGAGCGTGTCCGACGACAGCGAGCTGAGGCCCGGACGGCGGTCCGCTCGCCGCCACCAGACAGCCGAGTTCGACGAGCCGTCGGGCTACGGTCCCCGTCACGGAACATCTCCGGAGAACGGGTATGCGCCGCGCCACGGCGCGGAGTCCTCGGACGCATCGGACTCGCGCCACGGTGTGCCCGCCCAGGGTGCTGGTTGGCAGAACGTCAGCAGGGCGGGTCAGGGGCCTGTCGAGTCCGGTGGGTACCTGCCTCGGCACGGCGCCCCGCCGGTCACCGACGGCACCCCTGCTCGGCACGGCCAGCCGAGGTCGAACGGCTCGGCCGGTCGCCACGGCGTGCCCGACTCGTCGAACGGCGACCAGTCGAACGGTTCCCGGTCCAACGGCTTCGGCGGTGCGCACGGTCCCGGTCGTAACGGCTATGACCGCGTGCCGCCGGAATTCGGGTCGTCGGATCGAGGCCCGAGCGGCGGTGCGGTCGCGAACGGCCAGGTGCCGGTCGGTCAGCCCTTGAACGGACGGGCGCCGGGCGGCCCGCCTCCGGGCATCCCCGGTGACAACGGGTTTCCGCACAACGGGTTGCCCCGGAACGGACACAACGGCCGGCAACCGAACGGCTTTCCGCTCAACGGGGCGGGCGACGCACCAGCCGGTCCGAGGCACGGCACACCGTCCGGGTTCGCGCCCTCTCGCGACACTCCACCCGCGCGGGACATACCGGCGACACCGGTCAACGACATCGTGTCCGGACGTACGAACGGCGGCGGACCGGCGCCGGTGAACGGCACGGGCCCCTCTCGCGTGGTGGGTTACCGTCCCAGCGTCTCCGGTCGCCATTCCCAACCATGGCCGTTGATCCCGGAGGATCCGCCGCCCGCGCGGCCCGGTCACCACCAGCCACCTCGTGCCGTACCCGAGGGCGCCTCCAGTACCACCACAGGGCTGCGTTCCGTCGCGCCCTCCGCTCCGGTCGCACCGAGGGTTCCGCCGCCCGCGGTGCCGCCGTTACCCAGGCAGAGCCAGCCGATCGGCTCTCCGGACCTGGCGCCGCCACCGGCTCGCCGGGGACCACAGGGTCCGCTGCAGTTCGACGGCCCACGCCCGGGCTCACAGGTCCCTCCTCCTTCGGTTCCGCAGCCGGGGATGGCGCCTCCGCCCGTGCGCCGTGCCCCCGGTCAGGCCCCGCCGCCTCAGCAGCCGCCGGTCGGCGCGCCCGCGCGGAGCCTTCCGGAGCAGTCCGTGCCGGTGCGCTCGATCCGAGGGCTCACCGAAGATCAGCGGGTCCGTAGCCAGCCGCCCCCACGCGCACCTCGGTCGACCCCGGGTGTCGAGGCAGCGACGTCCGCGATCGCGCCTCCGGCCAGCCCGCCCGACGGGCGTCCCGATGTGGCACGGGCATTGGCCGGACGGCCGAGGGTCGAGCCGACGCCGACCGCCGCGGTTCCGGTTGCGGACTTGTTCACCCCGTCGTCGCCGGTGGAGGTCCCGCCTCGCCGGGGTATCGCGCCGACCTTCCCGACCCGCCCCGAGACGCCTCGGCGCGCGGCGCCCGCCGAGACCGGTACCGAGAAGGAGCCCGTCGAGGAGACCACCACGACGGGGGCCGGCGCCGGGCGACGACGACGGTCCGCCGCGTCGAAGCCGGCCGACGGTCGCCCGGAGACGGCGTCAGCGGGTAGGAACAAGAAGCCGAAGCGGGGCCGTCGGCGGCGTCCGGCGTTCTGGCGTGAGCTGCCGATGCTCATCGTGGTCGCCCTGCTGCTCACCTTCCTCATCCAGACGTTCCTGGCCAGGGTGTACGAGATCCCGTCCGGCTCGATGGAGACGACGCTGCACGGGTGCACCGGCTGCAACAACGACCGGGTTCTTGTCGACAAGCTGAGCTACCGTTTCGGCAGCCCTTCCCCTGGTGATGTCGTGGTCTTCGCCGGGCCACCGACCTGGACCGAGGACGAGCTGCCGAGCTCGCACTCGGACAACCCGTTGATCAGAGGGCTGCAGAGCGCCGCGTCGTTGATCGGGCTGGCACCGCCGGACGAGAAGGACTTCATCAAGCGGGTGATCGCGGTCGGCGGACAGACCGTGGCGTGTTGCGACGCCCAGAACCGGGTCACCGTCGACGGAAAGCCGCTCAACGAGCCCTACATCTACTACCTGCCCGAGGCAGGCGCGCCGCGGCAGAAGAAGTTCGGCCCGGTGTTCGTGCCGCCCGGACAGCTGTGGGTCATGGGGGACAGCCGCAACAACTCCGACGACTCCGCCGCGCTCGACCATTTCGGGCCGATCTCCGCGTCCTACGTGATCGGCAAGGCGCGTTTCGTGGTTCTCCCGTTCCACCGGATCAAGGCCGTCCCGGACCCGGACCCGCAGAAGGTCACGCTGTCCATGCCCGCGCCCGGTACGCCGACCGGCACGCCGCTGGCGCTGGGCGTGCTGGGGACGGCACCGCTGGCCGCCGGTCGCCGGCTGTGGCGGCGCAGGCGCGAACGCGGTGGGCCGAAGCGTTCCGGAACGGCCGATTGAGCGATGGGTCGGTCCGTCAAGATCAGTTCGATCCAGTGGCCGAGGCCGCAGCGCGCGATCATCCGGAGCTCGACCGGTATGTGGGCATGGGAGTCGGCGCTGCACCGTCACGGGCTGGGTCCGGTGGCGGGTGTGGACGAGGCGGGGCGCGGCGCGTGCGCGGGCCCGCTGGTGATCGCCGCCTGTGTGCCGCGACCGGGTGACTCGGCACGCTTCGACGGCCTCACCGACTCCAAGCTGCTGACGGCGGCGGCGAGGGAGCGGTTCTACGACCTGATCGTGGGCCGCGCCGTCGACTGGGCCGTGGTGATCGTGCCTCCCTCGGAGATCGACCGGCGTGGGGTGCACATCGCCAACGTCGACGGGATGCGGCGGGCGGTGGCCCGGCTGCGCACACCACCCGGGTACGTGTTGACCGACGGGTTCCGGGTGCCGGGTCTCGCGCTGCCGAACCTCGCGGTACCGAAGGGCGACCAGGCCGCCGCGTGCATCGCGGCGGCCTCGGTGCTGGCCAAGGTGACCCGCGACCGGATCATGGTCGAGCTGGATCGGGAGTGGCCCGCCTACGGGTTCGCCGAGCACAAGGGGTACTGCACGCCCGTGCACGATCGAATGCTCGCCGCGCACGGCGCGAGCCCGGTGCATCGGTTCTCGTTCGTGAACGTCGCACGAGTGGGTACTGTTCGCGCGGCGCCCGAGGTGGACCAGAATGCCCGGGTGCAAGGTGGGAACCTCACCGGTGTCAGTGCCGTCCCCGGTGATGCTGATGTTGTCGTGTCAATGGTGGGTCAGGGGGTGGAGTCATGAGCGCCGAGGATCTTGAGAAGTACGAGACCGAGATGGAGCTCTCGCTCTACAAGGAGTACCGCGACATCGTCGGTCAGTTCTCCTACGTGGTGGAGACCGAGCGCAGGTTCTATCTGGCCAACTCGGTGGACGTGACGCCGCGCAACCCCGAAGGGGAGATCTACTTCGAGGTACGGATGTCGGACGCATGGGTGTGGGACATGTACCGACCGGCTCGATTCGTGAAGAACGTTCGGGTCATCACCTTCAAGGACGTACACGTCGAAGAGCTGGACAAGCCGGATCTTCGCCTACCGGAGGGCGAAGCGTTCGGCTGACGCGCTCCTGACCACGGAGTTGTCCACAACTGGCGAGTTATCCACAGGATCTTGATCTTGCCGTTGGCAGGGTGATCGAACTGCGCCACCGTTGTGCCCATGGCAGCGAAGGATGAACTGGGCAGACGGGGTGAGGAGCTCGCGGTCGAGTACCTCACCGACCGCGGATTCGTCGTACTCGACCGCAACTGGCGATGTCGGGAAGGCGAGATAGACGTCGTCGCCACCGATCGGGACAAGCTGGTCGTGTGCGAGGTCAAGACTCGCTCCGGGCTGGCGTTCGGTGACCCGGTCGAGGCCGTGACCCCGAGCAAGGCGATCCGGATACGGCGGATCACCCAGGCCTGGCTGAGGGCCCATCGTGTCCGATGGTGCGAGCTGCGCTTCGACATCGTGGCGATCGTGCTGCGGCCCGAGGGTGACGTCGCCATCAAGCACTACGAGGCGGCGTTCTGATGGCGCTGGCGAGAGCACGTTCGGTGGCGCTCTACGGCGTCGACGGCAGACTGGTCGAGATCGAGGCCGACGTCGGCGACGGTGTGCCCGCGATGCGGCTGGTCGGTCTGCCGGACGCTGCGTTGCACGAGTCGAAGGTCCGGGTCCGGTCCGCCGTGCTGAACTCCGGCTGGGTCTGGCCGAACAAGCGGATCACCCTGGCGCTGTCGCCCGCCACGCTGCGCAAGACCGGCAGCGGTTTCGACATGGCGCTGGCCTGTGGGGTCCTGGCGGCCGAACACGGAGAGCTGTCCGCTCGGCTCGAACACACCGTGCTGATCGGCGAACTGGCCCTGGACGGCCGGGTGCGCCCGGTCAGAGGGGTATTACCGTGCCTGCTGACGGCGCGGGCGGCGGGCGTCAGGACGGTGGTCGTCCCGCACGACACGTTGGCCGAGGCCTCGCTGGTCGACGGGGTGGACATCCTCGGGGCCCGCTGTCTCAACGAGGTACTGGAGTGGCTGCGAGGCGAGGGAGAGCTGGAACGACCGGGGCCGCTGGTGCTGGCGCCGGACCAGGTTCCCCTCGAGCTGGCGGACGTGGTGGGCCAGCACGCCGCGCGGACCGCGCTGGAGGTCGCGGCGGCGGGCGGTCATCACCTGCTGCTCGTCGGCTCACCCGGCACCGGGAAGACGATGCTGGCGCGCAGGCTGGTCGGGCTGCTACCCGCTTTGCGGACCGAGGAGGCGCTCCAGCTGGCCGCGATCCGGTCGGTCGCGGGCCGGCTGTCGAACGAGGGACCGTTGTCACTGGTCCCGCCGTTCGTGGCGCCGCACCATTCCAGCTCGATGGCCTCGCTGATCGGCGGCGGAAGCGGCGTCGCCAAGCCGGGCGCGGTGTCGATGGCGCACCGTGGCGTGCTGTTCGTGGACGAAGCTCCTGACTGGGGGCCGCACATGCTGGACGCGTTGCGGACGCCGCTGGAAGAAGGTGAGGTGCGGATCTCCCGCACCGACGGCTCGGTCCGGTATCCGGCACGGTTCCAACTGGTGATGGCGGCGAACCCGTGTCCGTGTGCTCCCGCGCACGACCGTGACTGCATCTGCCCGTCACTGGCACGGCGCCGCTATCTCGGCAGGCTGTCGGGTCCCTTGATGGACCGGGTCGACCTGAGAGCCGAACTGATGCCGCTGGTCGCACTGACGTCGGCCGACGTGCAACCGGGGGAGAGCACCGAGGTGGTGCGGGCGAGAGTGTTGGCGGCGCGTGCCGCGGCGGTGGAGCGCTGGGCCGAGTACGGCTGGCTGTCGAACGCGGAGGTACCGGGGCCGGCGCTGCGGGACCGTTTCCGACTACCCCGCCGGGTGGTCGCACCGCTGGACAGCGCGCTCTTCCGGGGTGAGCTGACCGCGCGTGGTGCCGATCGCGCACTGCGAACCGCGTGGACCCTGGCCGACCTCGGTGGCCTCGACCGACCGGACACCGAGATGGTCGAGAGAGCCATCGCGTTCAAGGAGCAGCGAGCGGCATGACCGTCGATGACGAGACACGCCTGGCGCGTGCGTATCTGTGCGCGGTGGCGGAGCCACCGTCGGTGGCGTTGGTCGAGCTCGTGACCAGGGCCGGACCGAAGGAGGCCGCGGCGAGGGTGTTGGCCGGTGAGGTGAGCGATCGCGTGGCGAAGGAGACGGCCGCGCGGCGGGAGCGGGTCCGGCCGGAGGAGATCCTGCGCGCCACCGAGCAGGCGGGGGCACGGTTGCTCGTCCCGGGTGATGACGACTGGCCGGAGGTGCCCTTCCTGGCTTTCGGCCTGTCCGGCCAGGCGCACCTGTCCGAGCCGCTCGGGCTATGGGTCCGGGGCGCGCTTCCGATGGCGCCGCTGACCGAGCGCTCCGCCGCGATCGTCGGCTCCCGGTCGGCGACCGGCTACGGCGTACACGTCGCCGGCTCGTTCGGTTTCGGTCTCGCCGAGCTGGGCTGCACGGTGTTCTCCGGAGCGGCGTTCGGGATCGATGCGGCGGCGCACCGAGGGGCACTGTCCGCGCCGGGTACGACGGTCGCGGTGCTGGCCTGCGGGGTCGACCAGCCCTATCCGGCGGCGCACCACCAGCTCCTCGACCGCATCGCGGACACCGGGCTGGTGGTGAGCGAGTACCCGCCGGGCACGACCCCCGCCCGGCACCGGTTCCTCGTCCGCAACCGGATCATCGCGGGCCTCGCCACCGGCACGGTCGTGGTCGAGGCGGGCTGGCGCAGCGGCGCGCGGCGGACCGCGTCCGATGCCCTGCTGCTGGGGCGCCCGGTGATGGCGGTTCCGGGGCCGGTCACCTCGGCACTGTCCTCCGGGTGTCATCGGCTGATGCGTGAGCCCGGCACGACCGTGGTGACCACGGCCGCCGAGGTGCTGGAGGAGGTCGGTCGGATCGGAGAGGACCTGGCGGGTGAGCACGACGTGGTGCGACGCCCGACCGACGGGTTGTCGCCGATCATGCTGCGAGTGCACGACGCACTGCCGTTGCGCGGCCAACGGGACGTCTCGGAGCTGAGCGCGGACTCCGGACTGCCGGTCGAGCTGGTGCGATCGGCCCTCGCGCGGCTGGAGGCGGCGTGCATGGCTCGAAGATCCGGACCAGGATGGTGCCTGAGCAACAATGTCGGTCGTGATATCGCACAAGGCTTGCGTGGCGGTCCTTGACCTGGGGCGTCTCCGGGCAGATCGTTCAACCGATGGGTAGCCGTGGACGCAGCGTCGACGAGAAGGTGGTGGGGAATCCGCCGCCGGAGTTATTCGCTGCTCGCACGGCCTTCGAGCGGCACCTCGGCCTGGAACGTGCACTGTCGGCGCACACCGTCCGGGCGTACCTCGGAGACATCGACAGCCTTCTGCGGGCCGTGGCCGTCCAGTCCAGCTCGCTCGACGGTCTCGACCTCGGCCTGTTGCGGCGCTGGCTGGCCGAGCAGCGCTCCGCCGGCGCCAGCCGGACGACACTGGCGAGACGCGCCTCGGCCGCCCGGGTGTTCACCGCATGGGCGGTGCGAACCGGCCGCCTCGCCGAGGACCCCGGACTGCGTCTCGCCGCGCCCCGGCCGCACCGCACGCTGCCCTCGGTGCTGAGCGCCGAGCAGACGGCCACGATGCTCACCGCCGCCACCTCGGGCGCGGCGCAGGACGATCCGATCGCGGTACGCGACCTGCTCCTGCTCGAGCTGCTCTACGCGACGGGGGTCCGAGTCTCCGAGCTGTGCGGACTCGACCTCGACGACATCGCCCACGACCGTCGAACCATGCGGGTTCTCGGCAAGGGCAACAAGGAACGCACCGTGGTGTACGGAGTGCCGGCCGCGGCGGTACTCGACCGCTGGCTCGCCGGCGCCCGCTCCGCGCTGGCGACCCCCCGCTCGCCCCGGGCGCTGCTGCTCGGCGCGAAGGGCGGGCGGTTGGATCCGAGGGTGGCGCGGTCGGTGGTCAACGCCGCCGGCGCCGTGGTTCCCGGGAGCCCGGCACTCTCACCACACGGTTTACGGCACAGCGCCGCTACTCACCTGCTCAACGGAGGTGCCGACCTACGTAGCGTTCAGGAACTTCTGGGTCACGCTACGCTCTCGACGACGCAGCTCTACACCCACGTAACAGTCGACCGGTTGAAGGCAATTCATGACCAAGCTCACCCTCGAGCGTGACAGCCACGTGGGTGATGGCGCGTCGCACGCTCCCCCGCCCCCCGCATCTCCCGAACCGCCCGCCTCGGAGTCCGGTGAGCTGTGGGCGGGTTATACGTCCGGGCGTGACCAGCGTCAGCGTGACCGTTTGGTGCTGCACTACGAGCCGCTGGTGCGGCAGGTCGCGGGCCGTGTCGGTACCCGGCTCCCGACACACGTCGAGCTGGCCGACCTGATCCAGGCCGGGGTGTTCGGGCTCATGGACGCCATCGACCGGTTCGAGCCGGACCGTGGGATCCGTTTCGAGGCCTACGCCGCCCAGCGGATCCGGGGCGCGATCCTGGACGAGCTCCGCGCCCAGGACTGGGTGCCCAGAGGGGTGCGCAACCGGGTCCGCGAGCTGGCCAAGGCGAGGGAGACGGTCGAGGCCAGGCTGCAGCGCCGGGCGACCGCCGCCGAGCTGGCGGCCGAGCTCGGGGTGAGCCCGCACGAGGCCAGGGGGATCGTCGACCAGATCCATCTGATCAGCATCGAGGCGCTGGACGAGTGGGCCGCGATGCGGGGGGTCACCATCACGACCGCGGAGACCCTGCCCCAGGACAACGCCGACCCGGTGGCGATCCTCGAGGCCAGGGAGATCACCGACCTCCTCGCGCGGTGCATCGCACGCTTACCCGAGCGGGACCGCAGGATTCTGCGGCTGTACTACGCGGAGAACATGACGTTGGCCGAGATCGGCCGCAGGCTGGGTGTCACCGAGTCCCGGGTGAGCCAGTTGCGCAGTCGCGCCGTCGAGCGGCTGCGCATTCAGTTCGGCGACGTCGCCGAGGAGCCTTCACCGCTGGCCTGACGCCGCTCCGGCCACGGCACCAGCCGCACCGCGACTCGTCGCACGAGTAGCAGCGGATCGAGGTAGGTGTCGTCGCGGCGCAGCCCCCAGTGCAGGCACGCGGCGGCCGGGCAGCCGAGGTGTCCGGGTTCCAGCGTGCCGAGGGAGTGTCCGGTGCGTACCGCCTGGCCGGGTTGCACCGAGGCCGTGACGGGTTCGTACGTGGTGCGCAGCCCATCGGGATGATCGACCGAGACCACTCCTCTTCTGGCCAACGGCCCGGCGTAGACGACCACGCCATCACCCGCGGCGCGCACCGGCTGACCGGCGACACCGCTCAGGTCGGCGCCGCGGTGACCGGGACCGTAGGGGCGGGACGGCGGCTGGAACGGCCTGCTGACCCCGGGCACGGGGGAGAGGGGCCATTCGAAGCGCGCCACCGCGGCGAGTGGGCCGGCGGCCTGTGTGCGGGTGAGCGTCACCGGCGACGACGGGAACAGAGCGGACAGCGACGCGACGACCGCGGTCATGAGCAGAATCCGTCTCGGTGATCGGAGTCGTGTCGGCATGGCTCAAGCGTGCCGCGTCCGGGCCGGTGGGAGGCGCTTTTCTCGGCGGGCTGTGCACAACCGGGGCCGCTGTGGACAAACCGGCTGAGCCCGGTTGACCCGACGCGATGCCACCTGGTCGGCGGCGTACACTGGACGCGCACCCCGTGTATCGCGAGGTGACTTCGCGCGTCCGCGCATCCGTTGCCGGCCTGTTCTCGGGCCGATGGACGGATCGGCGCTCGGGCGGTCCCGGAGGCTGGCACGACGTGGCAAACGGGTCCGGGCGACGGCGCGGCCGCTAGGGCGACACCACCCGGTGTCGTGACAACAACCGCTCGCGTCACCGTGATCAAGCACTGTGGCGCCATACGAAAGAGGTTGAGGACAGGCTATGGCCGTCGTCACCATGAAGCAGTTGCTGGATTCCGGCGTGCACTTCGGGCATCAGACCCGGCGCTGGAACCCGAAGATGAAGCGTTACATCTTCACCGAGCGCAACGGCATCTACATCATCGACCTGCAGCAGACGCTGTCCTACATCGACCGGGCGTACGAATTCGTCCGCGAGACCGTGGCCCACGGCGGTTCCGTGCTGTTCATCGGCACCAAGAAGCAGGCCCAGGAGGCCATCGCCGAGGAGGCGCTCCGGGTCAACATGCCGTACGTCAACCAGCGTTGGCTGGGTGGCATGCTCACCAACTTCCAGACCGTGCACAAGAGGCTCCAGCGCCTCAAGGAGCTCGAGTCGATGGAGCAGGGTGGCGGTTTCGAGGGTCGCACCAAGAAGGAAATCTTGATGCTGACCCGCGAGAAGGACAAGCTCGAGCGCACCCTCGGCGGTATCCGCGACATGGCCAAGGTGCCGAGCGCGGTGTGGATCGTCGACACCAAGAAGGAGCACATCGCCGTCGGCGAGGCTCGCAAGCTGGGCATCCCGGTCGTGGCGATCCTCGACACCAACTGCGACCCGGACGAGGTCGACTTCCCGATCCCGGGTAACGACGACGCGATCCGTTCCGCCTCGCTGCTCACCAAGGTGATCGCCCGCGCTGCGGCCGACGGGCTCATCGCCCGTTCGGCGCGTGGCCGTGGCGGCGACGAGAAGCCGGAGGCCGGTCCGGCCACCGACGAGCCGTTGGCCGAGTGGGAGCGCGAGCTGCTGCCCGGCGGTACCGACGGTGCCACGCTCAGCACCCCTGAGCAGGGCGAGACCGTGACCGCGGGCGCCGCGCCCGCCAGCACCAGCAACGGCACCCCGCAGGCTGCCGAGTAATTCCTGGTTCGAGATCGGGCCGGCCGGGGCGAGACACCTCGCCCCGGCCGGCCCGGACCCCTGACACGTACGTCACTGAGCAAGGACGGATAGCACCACGATGGCGAACTACACAGCCGCGGACGTGAAGCGGCTCCGCGAGCTGACCGGCTCCGGGATGATGGACTGCAAGAAGGCTCTCGAGGAGTCCGACGGCGATCTGGACAAGGCCGTCGAGCTGCTCCGCATCAAGGGCGCCAAGGACGTGGGCAAGCGGGCCGAGCGGGCGACGTCCGCCGGTCTCGTCGTCGCCGACGGCGGCACCATGGTCGAGCTGCTCTGCGAGACCGACTTCGTGGCCAAGAGCGACGACTTCCGCGCGCTGGCCGAGAAGGTGCTGGCCGCCGCGAGCGCCGCCACCCCCGCCGACGTCGAGGAGCTGCGCTCCGCCGCGCTCGACGGTGGCACCGTGGACGACGCCGTGCAGGGTCTCTCCGCCCGCATCGGCGAGAAGCTGCAGCTCTCGCGCTACGTGCACTTCGACGGTCCGGTCGCGCTCTACCTGCACCGCAGGGCGACCGACCTGCCGCCGGCCATCGGCATCCTGGTCTCCTACAGTGCGACCGGTGACGAGGCGGCCGCCGCCGAGACCGCGCGTGGCGTGGCGATGCACATCGCCGCCTCCCGGCCGCGGTACGTCACCCGCGAGGAGGTGCCCTCGGAGCTGGTCGACAACGAGCGTCGTATCGCCGAGGCCACCGCGCGCGAGGAGGGCAAGCCGGAGCAGGCTCTGCCCAAGATCACCGAGGGCCGCGTCAACGGCTTCTTCAAGGACGTCGTGCTGCTCGAGCAGGCCTCGGTGCACGACACCAAGAAGACCGTGAAGGCAGCTCTTGCCGAAGCAGGCGTCTCGGTCGAGAAGTTCGCCCGCTTCGAGGTTGGCCAGGCCTGATCGTGGTTGATGCAGACGGCGGTAGTCGCTCCGGATCCACCGGCGGCTACCGCCGTGTTCTGCTCAAGCTCGGTGGTGAGATGTTCGGCGGTGGCTCCGTCGGCGTCGACCCGGTCGTGGTGCAGAACGTGGCCCGTCAGATCGCCGAGGTCGTGGCGAGTGGTGTCCAGGTCGCGGTGGTCATCGGTGGTGGCAACTTCTTCCGAGGTGCCCAGCTCATCGACGGCGGCATGGAACGGTCGCGTGCCGACTACATGGGCATGCTGGGCACGGTCATGAACTGCCTGGCGCTGCAGGACTTCCTGGAGCGTGAGCAGGGCATCGACACCCGCGTGCAGACCGCGATCACCATGGGGCAGGTCGCCGAGCCGTACATCCCGCGCCGCGCCATGCGCCACCTGGAGAAGGGCCGTGTGGTCATCTTCGGTGCCGGTGTCGGCATGCCGTACTTCTCGACCGACACCGCGGGGGCCCAGCGCGCACTGGAGATCGACTCCGACGTCGTGCTGATGGCCAAGGGCGTCGACGGCGTGTACACGGCCGACCCGAAGACCGACCCGGACGCCAAGATGTTCGACGAGGTCACCCACCGCGAGGTTCTGGAGCGCGGCCTCAAGGTGGCGGACGCGACGGCGTTCAGCCTGTGTATGGAAAACAATATGCCGATCATCGTCTTCAACCTGTTGACCGAGGGCAACATCGGTCGCGCGGTACGGGGTGAGAGGATCGGAACACTGGTCAGCACGCCCCCGAAGGGCTAGGGAGATCCACGCCCGAGCCTGACCCAACCAGCACTGGAGTAGCCGTGATCGACGAGACTCTCTTCGAAGCCGAAGAGAAGATGGAGAAGGCCGTCTCGGTCACTCGGGAAGACCTCGGGTCGGTGCGCGCCGGCCGGGCGAACCCGGCGATGTTCTCCCGCATCGTGGTCGATTACTACGGGTCGCCGACGCCGCTGAACCAGCTCGCCTCGGTGTCCATCCCCGAGGCCCGGATGGCGGTCATCAAGCCCTACGACGCCAGCCAGCTGCGGGCGATGGAGAAGGCGATCCGCGACTCCGACCTCGGCGTGAACCCGACCAACGACGGCGCGATCATCCGCGTGGTGATCCCGCAGCTGTCCGAGGAGCGCCGTCGTGACCTGGTGAAGGTCGTACGCGGCAAGGGCGAGGACGGCAAGGTCTCGATCCGCAGCATCCGTCGTAAGGCGATGGAGGAGCTGCACCGCATCTCCAAGGACGGCGAAGCCAGCGAGGACGACGTGTCCCGGGCGGAGAAGGAGCTGCAGGGCTCCACCGACCGCTACGTCGCGCAGGTGGACGAGCTCATGAAGCACAAGGAAGCCGAGCTGCTCGAGGTGTGAGTAACGTGACGGCCGAAGCAGGTCCGCCGTCCTCCCGGGTAGGACGGGATCTGCGGGCCGCAATCATGGTCGGTGTCGGGCTGGGCATTGTCATTCTGGCCAGCCTGTTCCTCGTCCGACAGTTCTTCATCGCCGTGGTGGCGGTGTCCATCGCCGTGGCCACATGGGAGTTGGCCGGGGCGCTGAAGCGTGGCGGCGGCATCGAGGTCGCGCTGGTCCCGGCCCTCGTCGGTGGCCAGCTCATGATGTGGCTGGCCTGGCCGTACGGCACGACCGCGCTGGTGGGCGCCGCTGCCGCCACGATGCTGGTGTGTCTGCTCTGGCGCATGCCGAAGGGGCCGGAGAACTACCTGCGTGACGTCAGCGCATCGCTGTTCACCGTCGCCTACGTCCCGTTCTTCGCGGCTTTCGCCGTCATGCTGGTCGTGCCGCCGGACGGCACCGGCCGGGTGCTGACCTGGATGCTGTGCGTGGTCGCCTCGGACGTCGGTGGATACGCGGCCGGTGTGTTGGCCGGGAAGCACCCGATGGCGCCGACGATCAGCCCCAAGAAGACCTGGGAGGGTTTCGGCGGCTCGCTGGTCGGCGGCATGATCGCGGGCGCGCTGTGCGTCCAGCAGCTCCTGCACTTCCACTGGTGGCTGGGAGTGGCGCTCGGCGCGTTGCTGGTCGCCGTCGCCACCGCGGGCGATCTGATCGAGTCGTTGATCAAACGAGACCTCGGGATCAAGGACATGGGCACGTTGCTGCCCGGTCACGGTGGCCTGATGGACCGGTTGGACTCTCTGTTGCCGACCGCGATGGTGTCCTGGGTGCTGCTCGTGTTCGTCCCGGTCTTCTGACAGGGCCCGGATGAGTGCGTTCCCCAGCCCCAACATCTGGCGTTGGCCGGACGTCTACGAGCAGGAGAACCGCGCTCAGGACGCGGCGGGTGCCATCTGGGCCGCGCTGCGCGAGGTCGTCGACTGGGCGGGCGCGGACGTGGTGGACGTCGGCTGCGGTGACGGTTTCCACCTGCCGCTGTTCGCCGGGACGGCCCGCTCGGTGGTCGGCGTCGAGCCGCATCCGCCGCTGGTCGAACGGGCTCTTCACCGGACAGCGGGGCTGCCGACGGTGCGGATGCTGGAGGCCGGCGCCGAGAACATCCCGCTAGCGGACGCGAGCGCCGATCTCGTGCACGCCCGCACCGCCTACTTCTTCGGTCCCGGCTGTGAGCCGGGGCTGGCCGAGGCCGATCGAATCCTGCGGCCGGGCGGACTGTTGGCGATCGTCGACCTCGACGCCACGCGACCGCCGTACGGCGACTGGATGCTGGCCGACCTGCCGCGCTACGACCCCGTCGCCGCCGAGCGGTTCTTCGACGAGCTGGGCTTCACGATGCGCCGGATCACCACCGAGTGGCGGTTCGAGCAGCGGGCCACACTGGAAGCTGTACTGGGCATCGAGTTCTCGGCCGAGGTCGCGGCGAGGGCGATCGCCGCGACCCCGGGACTGACTCTGCCGGTGTCCTACCGGCTGCACACTCGGGTCAAACCTGCCGGGCTGCTCACCCGGTTCAGCTGAGGTACAGCTTCCCGTCCTGCGCGGTGACCTTCTTGGCGGGCAGCGGTGTCTTCGCGGGACCGTCCTCGACCGACCCGTCGGTCACCTTGAACTTGCTGCCGTGGCACGGGCAGTCGATCAGCCCGTCGGCGATCGAGGTCACCGCGCAGCCCTTGTGCGTGCAGATCGATGAGAACGCCTTGTACGTACCTTCGGTCGGCTGCGTGACGACGACCTTCTGGCCGGCGTAGATCTTGCCGCCGCCGACCGGGACGTCGCTGGTCGCGCCGAGTGCCGTGCCGCTCGGTTTCGCTGCCGCCGACGAGCTGGGGGCCTGTTCGCCGGTGGTGGGGGCCTCGGCGGCACTCGACGGGGTCGCACTGTCGCTCGGGGCGGGCGTGCTCGGTGTGGGTTCGGAGCTGGAGCAGCCCGCGACGACGAGGGCGGCGGACGCGGTCGCCACGCCGGTGGCGGCGAGGACAGCACGGCGGTTGAGCGGACCGGGTGCGGTCCGCGAGTCGGTCGGCTGTTCGGCGGTACTCGTCGGGTGTGTGTTCATGCGTGATCTCACTTCGTGTGGTGGTGTGGCGCCGTTCGGGGCGGCGTCCTGCAGTCTGGCACGGTGGCTGTGCGCGGACAGCAGTGTTCCGAAGAGGCCTTTGACAAGGCAAGCAGAATGACGGAGTTGGCCTAGCGGCCGATTGTCTGGACGCTTGTCGCCCTACTCGGGTCCGGCGACTCGATCACCGCGTGCAACCGGCCCTCGTCGTCCGCGATCGTCTCCGTCTCGACCGGCTGCCGACCGGATGCCTCGATCCGAATTCGCTGGGTGCTTCCGGGGATGAACACGGCCGGTCCGACGACCTCCACGGTGCCGGACCCACGAACGGTGAACGAGCGGCCGTCGCGCCGTGCGTCGTCCAGCCGGCGCAACTCCGCCGGACCGTTGCGGACGACGACGTCGTAACCCCACACCGAGAACTCGCCGGCGCTGGAGCTGTACCGGAAGGTGTCCGGTTCACTGATCGATGAGCCGAACCGGTCGTTGGCGAAGCCGACGATGTGCTCGCGGTACACCCGCTCGTTGTTGGCGCCGTGCACCCCCGGCAGCTGAATCCTGGTCTCCGTCACGCCCGCACGGGCGAGCGGCGACGGTCGGCCCGCGAACTGGCGAGCGACGAACGTCTCGATCGCCGCGGCAGCGGGGTTGAGCGCGGCGGGGGTCCGTTGACAGTCGACCTCGGCTGTCGAGCCGAGCGGCAGGCATGCGTCGCCGGCGCTGGAGAAGACCGGGTGGTCGATCCCGCTGAGGTTGCCCGCGAGGTCGGCGGGATTGTGCCCTCGCCAGTCGGCGGACCGAGTGGCGGCGGTGCCGTAGCCCTGGTCCCGGTAGAAGCCGCCTGCATCCCACAGACCGCGGAAGCCCGGCTCGTCCACGACGTCGAGGGCCCCGCTGACGGCGGCCGTGAACGAGTAGCGGTCCGGGTGGGTCATTCCCTGCAGGTAGGCGGCCACGGCGCCCATCGAGAACCCGAGAACTCCACGTCCGGCGCGATCGTCTCGGACCGGGAACAGCTCTTCGACCAGCGGATACAGCTCCTGGTGCAGAAAGCTGTCGGCCCGCACGGTCGCCGCGGTGGCGGGATGTGCGTTCGGTACCGGGTCCGTTCGGCCGTCGATCCATACGCACGTCTGGCACAGGGTCCTGGTCAGCGAGGTGTCCGGCGCGACGACGAAGTAGCGCGCGCGGTCGGCCTGGCGTTCGAACCCGAACAGGTCGGCCTGTTTCGCGCCGCCTCCGGGACCGATGACGTCGGTGAACGCCTCGTGCCGGGTGACCGGCTCCACCTCGTCACGATCCAGCGGCGGTTCGACCGTGCCGTGCAGGTAGTAGAGCGTGGGATAACGCGTGCCCGGCACGAGGTCGGCGGGTGGGTAGACCCGGTTGGTGATTCGGCGACCGAGTATCGGACTGTCGAAGCTCAGCTCCAGGACCCCGGGGCGGCCGGGCAGCGGTCGTAGGTCGACGGTGCGGCGGTCAAGTCCGGTGTGGGCGACGGGCTGGTGGACGTGTGTCGCCGGACCGGTCGGCTGACTCAGGAGGAGGCTCAGCACGATCGACGTCCACCATCGTCCCGCGACTGCCATCCGATGATCTCCTCAGCTGTTTATCAGCACGACGCCGAGGAAAGATCCAACGATCTGGAACGGTGGTCCAGATCACTGGATCACGCGACGGCCGGTGCGAACCCCGGAATCCGCGACATGATCCGCTGCAGCTCGGCGTCGTCGGAGATCCCCTGGAAGTCGTGGCGCGGCGTGTAGTGCCGCTCCAGCGCGGTGATCTCCTCGGTCGTCAGCTCGATGTCGAGAGAGGCGACGGCCTCGTCGATGTGCCGGGTCGTGCTCGCACCGACCAGCGGCGCGACGACGACCGGGTTCGCGCGCAGCCAGGCGAGCGCCACCTGGGCCTGGCTGACCCCTCGGGCCTGTGCGACGGCGCCGAGGGACTCCACCGTCGCCCGGTCACTGTCCCGTTCGGCGTAGAGCCTGTCGGCGAACCACCCGTCGCTCGCGGACCGCGCGGTCTGCTCGTCCCAGGGTCGCGTGAGCCGGCCGCGAGCCAGGGGGCTCCACACGATGGTTCCGACTCCCTCGTCGGCGCACAGTGGCAGCATCTCGCGCTCCTCCTCCCGTGCCAGCAGGTTGTAGTGGTTCTGCATGGACACGAACCGCGCCCAGCCGTGCTGCCGCTGCAGGTGCAGCGCCTTGGCGAACTCCCAGGCATGCATCGAGGACGCGCCGAGGTACCGGACCTTCCCTGCCTTGACCACGTCATGAAGCGCCTCGAGGGTCTCCTCCAGCGGGGTGCTCGGGTCGTTGCGGTGGACCTGGTACAGGTCGACGTAGTCGGTGCCCAGCCTGCGCAGGCTGTGGTCGATCTCGGTCATGATCGCCTTGCGGGACAGCCCCTTGCCGTTCGGCCCCGATCGCATCGGATGTCGCAGCTTGGTGGCGATCACCACGTCGTCACGGTCCGCGAAGTCGCGCAGCGCCCGGCCGAGGATCTCCTCGCTGGAGCCCTGGGAGTACATGTTCGCGGTGTCGAACAGGTTGATGCCCGCCTCAAGCGCATGCCTGATCAACGGCCTGCTCGACTCTTCGTCGAGCGACCACACCGGGTGGCCTCGGTCGGGTTCGCCGTAGGTCATGGCACCGATGGCGATCGGAGAGACGTCCAGGCCCGTGTTGCCCAGCTTGATGTAGTGCACCGCAACCCCTTGGATGTGTGATTCACTGGATACAGTCGAAACGGAGAGCTCTCCGGATGAGTTCGATAGTACCGGAGAGCTCTCCGTTTTGCTACGACGTATCTCATCGAGGGGGTGTGACCATGCCTGACCCGCGGCGCGAGTCGGATACCGCTCTCAGCGGCGGCCGTCGGGACGCCGAGCGGAACCGGGCGCGCATTCTCGACGTCGCCCGTGAGGTGCTTGCCGAGGACGGCTCCGCGTCGCTGAACTCGATAGCCAAGAAGGCCGGGGTCGGGGCGGGCACGCTGTACCGGCACTTCCCGAACCGCGAGTCACTCGTTCTGGCCGTGTACCGCACCGAGGTGCAGCGGCTGGTGGACCTCGCTCCGACGCTGCTCGACGAGCATTCGCCGCCCGACTCGCTACGCAGATGGTTCGAGCGTCTCGCCACGCAGATCAGGCTCAAACGCGGGCTCGGTGACGCGCTCACCGCCACCAACCACGACAAGGTCACCGGTGAGACCTACGGCCCGGTGATCGAGGCGATCACCCTGATGCTGCGCGCGGGCGAGAGCGACGGCTCCCTTCGGCCCGGGCTGGACCCGGACGACGTGCTGCTGATGATGGGGTGCGTCTGGCGGGTTCCGGCCGGCTCCGACGGGCTTCGGCAGGCCGACCGGCTGCTCGATCTGATCATCGACGGTCTGCGCGCCGGCCCCACGCCGGGATGACCGCGCAGTGCGGAACCGACGCCGCTGGCACGTGCGCTGCATCACCAGGGATACTGGGGGGTGATGTCGTGCTGTCCACCCGCGCGACGAGATGTACATCCAGGATCGGAAACAGATGAGTAGCTTGCCGCTGGTGTTCGAGGCGCCCCGACGGGGCATGCCGCCCAGCCATCTCGCCGACCTGAGTACCGAGCAACGCCGGGACGCGGTGACCGCGCTCGGATTGCCCAAGTTCCGTGCGGACCAGCTGTCGCGCCACTACTTCGGCCGGTTCGAAGCCGACCCCGCGCTGATGACCGACCTGCCCGCGACGGTCCGCGACCAGCTGCGGGAGGCGTTGTTGCCGCCGCTGCTGACCTCGATCACCGAGCAGTCCTGTGACGACGGCGCCACCCGCAAGATGCTGTGGGCGGGTCACGACGGAGTTCGCGCCGAGAGCGTCCTGATGGGCTACACCGACCGCGCGACGGTCTGTGTGTCCAGCCAGGCCGGATGCGGGATGGCCTGCCCGTTCTGTGCCACCGGGCAGGGTGGTCTGCGCCGGAACCTGTCGACCGCCGAGATCGTCGAACAGGTTCGGCACGCGGCCGCCGCCGCCCGTGACGGCGCGTTGGGCGAGCCGACCCGGCTGTCGAACGTCGTGTTCATGGGCATGGGCGAGCCGCTGGCGAACTACAAGCGAGTGGTCGACGCGGTCCGGCGGATCACCGAGCCCGCGCCGTCCGGTCTCGGCATCTCCGCGCGCGGCGTGACCGTCTCGACCGTCGGACTCGTGCCGGCGATCGACAAGCTCGCGGGGGAGGGGCTCGCCGTCACGCTGGCGGTGTCGCTGCACACCCCGGACGACGAGCTGCGCGACACGCTCGTGCCCGTCAACAACCGCTGGAAGGTCGCCGAGGTCCTGAACGCCGCGCGCCGGTACGCCGACGCCACCGGGCGGCGGGTGTCGATCGAGTACGCGTTGATCCGCGACGTCAACGATCACCCGTGGCGGGCCGACCTGCTCGGCAAGCTGCTGCGCCAGCACCTCACGACGAAGTTCGTGCACGTGAACCTGATCCCGCTGAACCCGACGCCGGGCAGTGAGTGGGACGCGAGCCCCCGGCCGGTGCAGGACGAGTTCGTCGACCGGGTGCGTGCTTCGGGAGTGGCCTGCACCGTGCGCGACACGCGAGGCCGCGAGATCGCGGCGGCCTGCGGTCAGCTCGCGGCCGAGTCCTGAGGCACTAGCCGGTACATCGGTCGACGAGGCAGTCGAGCAGCTGGTCCAGGTTGGACTTGATCTGCTCGACGGTCAGGCCGCGTTCGCGCCGGTAGTGGATGAACAGACCGCCGCTCAGCATGGCGAGCAGTGACTCCGCCGCGAAGTCGGCGCCGACCTTCGCGTCCGCCTGGGCCAGCAACGTCCGCAGGTGCGTCCGGTTGGTCTGGTACGCGCCGACCTGGTAGCGGGCCGTCGCATTGCGGGCCTCGCCGAGCGCGTGCAGGTCTGCTTCGACGTCGAGCCGGTCGACGAATGCGTGCAGGAACGCCCGGATCCGGGCCACCGGCGGGGCGCCGGGCCCGAGCGGCGGCGGGCCGGACATGAACGCCTCCTGGAACCGCTGCTCCTCGTTGTCCAGCAGCGCGAACGCCAGGCCGCCCCGGTCGGAGAAGCGGCGGTACACGGTGCCGACGCCCACGCCGGCCTCCGAGGCCAGCCGGTCCATGGACAGTGCGGTGACGCCGTGCTCGGCGAGGAGGACGCGGGCCGCGGCCAACAGGGTGCGCCGGCTACGTGCGGCGTCGGCCCGCTCGACCGGCGGCTGCCCGAGAACCGTCAGGTCGACCCGATTCAGGTTCCTCATCACTCACCCGCAGTCCCTCGACGCCCTCCCGGATGAATCTAGTCGATCAGGTTGCATCCGGAGATTTCTCCGCTTACTCTAGCAAAGCGGAGAAAATTCCGCTTGGTCTTCACTCGGAGGTTGTTCAGATGTCCGTCACCACCCAGCCCCTCGTCGGTACCTTCGCTGCCGACCCCATCCACTCGACGTTCCAGTTCGCCGTCAAGCACATGGGCGTCTCGACCTTCCGCTCGACGTTCGAGGACTTCGACGCCAAGGTCGTCGGCGACGACCAGGGTGTGCGCGTCGAGGGCTCGGTCCGCGTCGAGTCCCTGGCGATCAAGCAGCCCGACTTCCGCGCCCACGTGATCCAGGGCGCCGACTTCTTCGACGCCTCGAACCACCCCGAGCTCACCTTCCGCTCGACCAACGTCGTGCTCAACGAGGACGGCTCGGCCGTCGTCGAGGGCGAGCTGACGATCAAGGGCATCACCAAGCCGTTCACCGCCAAGGGCAGCTACGAGCCGGCGACCGAGGACGTGTACGGCGGCATCCGCGCCGGTGTCGACTTCGAGACCACGATCGACCGCCGCGACTGGGACTTCAACTTCCAGGCCCCGCTGCCCAAGGGTGGAGAGGCACTCGGCACCAACGTCAAGATCACCGCTCACGTCGAGCTCGTCAAGGAGGCCTGACAGTCATGATCGTGCTCGGTCTCAGTGGCAGCCTACGGGCCGGCTCCTACAACAGTCGGCTGCTCGACGTGGCGGCCGACCTGCTTCCCGAAGGCGTGAGCCTGCGGCGCTACGACGGTCTGCGTGACATCCCGCCGTACGAGGAGGATGTCGAAGCGCACGACGCTGTTGTGGCGCTGCGGGAGGCGATCGGTGCGGCGGACGCGGTGCTGATCGCTACCCCGGAGTACAACAGCTCCATCCCCGGACACTTGAAGAACGCCCTCGACTGGGCTTCCCGGCCATTCCCGGACAACTCGCTCAAGGGCAAGCCGGTCGCCGTGATCGGTGCGTCGGTCGGCCTGTTCGGCGCGGTCTGGGCGCAGGCGGAACTGCGCAAGGTGCTCGGCACGATCGGTGCGAAGGTGCTCGACGTCGAGCTGCCGGTCGGCCAGGCGAACGAGGCCTTCACCGACACCGGCCTGGTCGACGAGGACCTGACCAAGGCACTGGCGGACATCCTCACCCAGCTGGTCGAGTCCGCGCGGTGATCCCTCGTGAGTGTTGAGTGTGGCTATAGCCACACCCAACACTCACGAGGGTGGCGGTCAGATGCGCTCGCCGGTCTCCGGGTGGAACAGGTGCAGCTCGTCGCTCGTGGTGTGCAGGGTGATCTTGTCGCCGATGCGGGCGCCGGAGCGGCCGGCGCCGCGCACCACGATCGACTGGCTCGGGTCGTCGATCAGGTTGCCGTAGAGGAAGGCGTCGCTGCCCAGCTCCTCGACCACCGCGATCTCGGCCGCGATGCCGTCGGAGGACCCATTGGCGCTCCACTGCTCGGGACGGATGCCCAGGGTCACCGTCGACACCCCGGCGGAGCTGATCGCCGAGCGTTGCGCCGTGGTCAGCGGCACGACCTGGCCGCCGAGCTTGGCGCCCTCCTCGACGACCGGCACCGTGTACAGGTTCATCGCGGGAGAGCCGATGAAGCCCGCCACAAAGGCATTCTTCGGCTTGTCGTACAGCTCGGCCGGACTGGCGAACTGCTGAAGCTCACCGAGCTTCAGCACCGCCACCCGGTTGCCCATCGTCATCGCCTCGACCTGGTCGTGCGTGACGTAGATGGTCGTCACGCCCAGGCGCTTCTGCAGCGACGCGATCTCCGCGCGGGTCCCGACGCGCATCTTCGCGTCCAGGTTCGACAGCGGCTCGTCCATCAGGAACACCTGCGGCTCGCGCACGATCGCGCGCCCCATCGCGACGCGTTGGCGCTGACCGCCGGACAGCGCGCGGGGCTTGCGGTCGAGGAACTCGGTGAGCCCGAGCACCTCGCCCGCTTCGCGGACCTTCTTCTCCCGCTCGGCCTTCGGCATACCGCGCATCTTCAGCGGGAAGTCCATGTTCTCGCCGACGGTCTTGTTCGGGTACAGCGCGTAGTTCTGGAACACCATGGCGATGTCCCGCTCGCGCGACGGCACGCCGACCATGTTCTTGCCGCCGATGCGGATGGCGCCCTGGTCGATCTCCTCCAGACCGGCGAGCATGCGCAGCGCCGTCGACTTGCCGCAGCCCGAAGGTCCCACGAACACGACGAACTCGCCGTCGGAGATCTCGAGGTTGAGCTTGTTGACCGCGGGCTTCGCACCCGGCGTGTAGATGCGCGACGCGGCGTCGTAGACGACCTCAGCCATGGTGGTTCCTCTCGACAGACAGGGGCCGGTTCACTTGACCGCGCCGAACGACAGACCTTGGACCAGCTTGTTCTGCGCGATCCAGCCGGCGATGACCACCGGGAGGGCGGCCATCGTGGCCGCCGCGCAGAGCTTGGCGAAGTACAGTCCCTCGCTCGTGATGAACCCGACGAGGAACACCGGCACGGTGCCGGCCCGCGCCGCCGTCAGGTTGACCGCGAGGAAGAACTCGTTCCAGGCGAAGATCACGCAGATCAGCGCGGTCGCCGCGATGCCGGGGGAGACCACCGGGAGCACGACCTCGCGCATCGTGCGGGGCAGCGACGCGCCGTCGATGCTGGCGGCCTCCAGCAGGGCGCCGGGCACCTCCAGGAAGAACGAGCGCATCATCCACACCGCGATCGGCAGGTTCATCGCTGTGTACAGAACCACCAGGGTCCAGATGTTGTCCAGCACGTGCAGCTTGTTGACCACCACGTAGATCGGCACGATCGCCGCGACGATCGGCAGCATCTTCGTGCTGATGAAGAAGAACAGCACGTCGCGGGTCTTCGCCACCGGGTGCAGTGACACGGCGAACGCGGCGGGCGTCGCCAGTAGCAGGACCAGCAGCGTCGAGATGAGCGTCGCGCCGACGGAGTTGAGCAGGTACGGGCCGATGCCGGAGCCGAACACCTCCTGGAACTGCTCCAGTGTCGGGGTGAAGAACAGCTTCGGCGGATCGGTGTAGGCGTCCGCCTCGTGCTTGAACGCGGTCAGCACCATCCACAGGACCGGGAAGAAGAAAACGATGCCGACGACCCAGGCGATGACACCCAGGACGACGTTCGCGGCGTTGCCCTTCTTACGGTTCATCGGCTCCGCGTGGTGGGTGGCCGGCTTGACGGTGGTCGTCGAGGTGCTCATCAGGCCGACTCCTCGTTTCCACTGAACGTGCGGAAGATCAGGCGTAGCGCGAACGTCGAGACGATCGTGGTGAGCAGCGCGACCACCACACCCATCGCCGCGGACTGGCCGATGTCGAAGCCGAGGAACGCGCGCTGGTAGATGTAGAACGGCAGGTTAGAGCTGGCGATACCGGGACCGCCGCTGGTCATCATGTAGATCGCGTCGAACTGGTTGATCAGGTAGATCGTGCCGAGCACGATGCCCAGCTCGATGAACCGGCGCAGGTGCGGGACGGTGATCTCGCGGAAGATGGCGAAGTTCGACGCCCCGTCCACCCCGGCTGCTTCCAGCACGTCGGCCGGCTGGCTCTGCAGACCGGCCAGGATCAGCAGCATCATGAACGGCGTCCACTGCCATACCAGCGCCATCATGACCGCCATCAGCGGGAACTTCGAGATCCAGTCCACGTGGCTGGCACCGAACGGGCTCAGTACGAAGTTCACCAGGCCGTACGTCGGGTCGAGCAGCACCGTCTTCCACAGCAGCGCCGCGGCCACCGGGGTGATCAGGAACGGCGTGATCAGCAGCGTGCGGACGAAGCCCCTGCCGAAGAACGCCCGGTTCAGCAGCAGCGCCAGCAGTAGCCCGAGCGCGACCGCGATCAGCACCGAGCCGACGGTGAGCACCACGGTGTTCAGCGCGACGGTCCGGAACTGGTTGTCGGTGAACACCCTGGCGTAGTTCTCGAACCACACGAAGTGCTGCGAACCCGGCCGCACCAGGTTCCAGGACTGGAGCGAGTAGAAGATCGTCACCACGAACGGCAGCTGCGTCACGATGAAGGTGAAGATCAGCGCCGGTAACAGCGGCGCTCTCCGGATCCAGCCGTCGGACTTGGAGCCAGGGCCCCGCTCCGGACGAGCGGGGCGGCTGGGGGTGGTCGCGGCTTCGAGGGTCGCGGTCATCGGTTTCCCTCCTGCCGATAGGTCTCACCGACGGTGTCGGCGTACTTCTGCGCTTGTTCGAGCGATTCCTGCACCGTCTGCGCCCCGGCGATGGTGGCGCTGATCTGCTGGCTCACCCGGGTGCCCAGATCCTGGAACTCGGGGATGCCGACGAACTGGATGCCGGTGTAGGGGACCGGGGTCGCGGTCGGGTGGTCCTGGTCGGCGTTGTTGATCGCGTCCAGCGTCGGCTGCAGGAACGCCGCCGCTGCCTGCTGGTACTCCGGAATCTGGTAGGTCGAGGTGCGGGAACCCGGCGGGATGCGGGCCCAGCCGAGCGTGCTCCCGACCAGGTGCATGTACTCCTTGGACGTCATCCAGGACATGAACTGCCACGCCGCGTCGGTGTGCTCGGAGGTCTTCGGGATGGCAAGTGCCCAGCTGTAGAGCCAGCCGGAGTGCTGAGTGTTGACCACCGGGGCGGCGACATAGCCGACGTTGCCGGCGACCTTGCTCTCCTTCGGGTCCTCCAGGACGCTCACCGCCGAGGTCGCGTCGTACCACATCGCGGCGTTGCCCTGGCCGAACTGCGTCGCGCACTCGGAGAACCCGGCGCTCGCGCTGCCCGGCTCGCCGTACTCGCGCACGAGGTCGGTGTAGAACTGCACCGCCTGGGTCGTGGCGGGTGAGTTGAGCTGGCCGTTCCAGTTCATGTCGAACCAGCTGCCGCCGAAGGTGTTGATCACGGTGTCGAGCGGCGCGAGCACCTCGCCCCAGCCGGGCTTGCCGCGCAGGCAGATGCCGGCCCGGCTTTGCGCGGGATCGTTGAGCTTCGCGGCCATGTCGCGGACCTGCTGCCAGGTCGGGTTCGGCGGCATGGTGATCCCGGCCTGGGAGAACAGGTCCTTGCGGTACATCAGGAACGACGACTCGCCGTAGAACGGGACCGCGAACAGGTGGCCGTCCGAGGACAGCGCGTTGCGCACCGAGGGAAGGAAGTCGGCCGGGTCGTAGCCGGGGGTCGCGTCGGCGAGCGGCTGCAGGTCGGTGAGCCAGCCGTTCTTCGCCCACTGCGGCGTTTCGTAGTTGCTGATCATCACGACGTCGAACTCGCCGCCGCCGGTCGACACCGATGCGGTGATCTTGGCGCGGGCCTCGTTCTCCGACAGGCTGACGAACTTCAGCCGGATGTTCGGGTGCGTCTTCTGGAACTCCGGAACCAGCGAGATCGCGTCCTGCATCTGCGGGTTGGACACGATGGCGACGGTGACCGTCTGCACTCCGTCACCACCGCCGCCGAGAGCACCCGCGCCGGCACAACCGGTGAGCGCGAGCGCCGGCAACAGGAAGGCGGCGGCGAGGAACGCGCGCCATCGTCGTGGCCCCGGACTGATCGATGGTCGCGGTATCCGCTCATCCGCTGGGGCCACGGTGCCCTCCAAGGTGTGTCGACACGGACTCGTTGACTACGGAAGTAATCGTGTCCTGAGTCACAGCTTGACGTACCATAAGTGGCACGTAAACGCTTTCGCAACCGCTTGCGCAGTAACTTTGGATTCAGACGGATAACAACCCACACCGGAGGTGGCCCATCGCGACGATGGCCGATGTGGCACGCCTCGCCGGGGTCTCGATCGCCACCGTCTCGCATGTTCTCAACGGAACCCGGCCGGTGCGGCCGCGCACTCGCGAGCAGGTGCTCAACGCCGTGCGGCGGGCCAACTACACGCCGAACACGGTGGCACGGTCGCTGGCGACGGCGCGCACGACGACGATCGGGCTCGCGCTCTCGGCGATCTCCAATCCCTACTTCGGGGACCTGTTGCGCTCGGTGGAGGACGCGGCGACCGAGGCCGGGTACACGCTCCTGCTCGCCGACCCGAGGGAGGAGCCGGAGTACGAGCTGACCGTCGTCCGACGGTTGCAGCACCGCAGGGTCGACGGGCTGATCCTCGCGCCGTCGGCCCAGCCGCACGCCGCCCTGGAGTTCCTGTCCGACCACCGGGTGCCGACGGTGCTATTGGACCGGCTGATCCAGGCCGGGCTCGACCAGGTCGGTTCGGAGAACGTCGAGCCCGTCGCCGATCTGGTCGGACACCTCGCCGGGCGCGGTCACCGCCGGATCGCCATGGTGGCGGGACATCCGGGTCTGGCGACCACGCTGGAACGGCGGGAGGGTTACCTGCTCGGTCTGCGGCGGGCCGGGCTGCCCGCCGAGCCCGGGCTGCTCGTCGGCGGTCGCTCGGAGACCGAGGCGGCGCGCCAGGCGGTGCACGCTCTGATGGCGCTGGACCAGCGGCCCACCGCGATCATCACCGGCAACAACTCGATGACCATCGGTGCGATGACCGCGCTGCGGGAAGCCGGCGTCGAGGTCCCGGGCGGGATGGCGCTGGTCGGGTTCGACGACTTCCCCTGGGCGAGCCTGTTCAGCCCGGGGCTGACGGCCGTCGCGCAGCCGTTCGCCGAGATGGGCCGGCGCGCCGTGGAACTGCTGCTGGCCCGGATGACCACACCGGACGCGCCGGCGACGACCGTGCGTCTACCCCCGACCTTCGTGCACCGCGAGTCCTGCGGCTGCCCGAGGCGGGCCACGAACCCGTGAGCGCCGCGGCACTCACGGGGTGAGGTCGAGCACCGCGGTGTTGCCCTCGAGGCCGAGCAGCGTGATGTTCACGTCCTTGGCGCCGTTGCTGAGCGTCGCGGTGGAGCCCGGCGACCCGATCTCGGACGTGGAGGTCGAGCCGTTCGAATCGGTCAGCGCGGCGGTGACCTTGCCCGACTCGACGGAGATCCGCAGCGCCAGACCGTTCACCGTGAGGTCGACCGAGCCCGAGACGGAGATCTGGCAGGTGCCGTCCTGGCACGCCGCGACATCCGTGCCGTCCCTCGCGGGTGGGAGCGGGCCGGGGTTACCGGGGGAGACCGACACCGGCGCGGCACCCGGTCGTGCCGCCGGTTCGCATCGCGGTGCCACGTCGTAGGCGCTCTTGAGCGTCGGGTTGCGCTCGGCGATCGCCGGCAGGTCCGGGCCCGAGGGTTTCACCGAGTCGAACAGCTGCCCGATCCGTCTGGCCCGGACGAGCTTGTCCGGCAAGGACAGCGACTGGCTCGCGCCCGGTTCCCCCGCGAGCCCGCTGATCTCTGTGCTGACGTCGCCCATCGCTTTCGCGTAGCCGGCGACCAACGCGTCGGCCTCGGGTATGCCGCTGGGCGGCTGGGTCTGGAACGCCTTGGTGAGGCTTTGCGCATCGAGACCGGCGAACGTCAGGTACTGGTCGACGTCCATCTCGGTGAACGGGTCCGAGGCCGAGGCGTCCCCGGGCAGCCGGCGCAAGCTCGCCTGTCGTTCGCGCAGTGTCGTCGTGGTGGTGCACACGCTGTCGGCCCAGGTGACCAGCGCCCTGGTGGGACCGGGCGGGGGTGGAGCGGGCGGGGCCGGGGCGGGCGCGGCACACCCGCAGACGCCGAGGACGAGCGCGCACGCCCACGCGAGCCGCCAGGTGTTCATCCGCACCACGAGACCGCCCCTGTGTGAGACCCGTCGAACCGGTAGGCGTCCATTATGGATCTTGATGGGCCACTACGGGTCGTCCAACTTGCCGTCGATCGCGATACTGCCTCGCATGACGGATGCGCGACTTGTCGCCGGAGTGGACTCCTCGACCCAGGCAACCAAGATCGTCGTGGTGGACCTGGAGTCGGGTGCGACGGTCCGCGAAGGGCGCTGCGCCCACCCGCCAGGCACGGAGATCGATCCGAGGGAGTGGTGGACGGCCCTGGGGAAAGCGGCCGAGGGCGGTGTGCTGGACGGCGTCCAGGCCATCTCGGTCGCCGGCCAGCAACACGGCATGGTGCTGCTCGACGAGGCGGGCGACCCGGTGCGCGACGCGCTGCTGTGGAACGACACCCGGTCGGCGGACGCGGCGGCCGACCTGATCGACGAGCTGGGTGGGCCGCAACGCTGGGCGAGCGAGGTGGGAACGGTCCCGGTCGCGAGCATCACCGCGACGAAGCTGCGCTGGACAGCCCGCGCCGAACCCGAGGTCGCGGACCGGGCACGGCGGGTGATGCTCCCGCACGACTGGCTGACCTGGCTGCTCGCCGGAGGCCGGGGCGAGGCGGTCACCGATCGCGGTGAGGCGTCCGGCACCGGCTACTGGTCGACCGTCACCGGCGAGTACCGGCCCGACCTGCTGCGGATGGCCTTCGGTCGCGACCTAGAGGTGCCCAGGGTCTGCGCGCCCGGCGAACGGGCCGGTGCCGCGACCGAGCTGGCGGGCGGTGCGCTGCTCGCGGCGGGCACGGGTGACAACATGGGCGCGGCGTTGGGAGCCGGTGCCGAACCCGGAGACGTGCTGGTCTCGATCGGTACCAGCGGCACCGTGTTCGCGGCGCACGACCAGCCCGTCGCCGATCCCTCTGGCGTCGTCGCGGGCTTCGCCGACGCGTCCGGCGGCTACCTGCCACTGGTCGCCACGCTGAACGCCGCGCGGGTGCTGCGGGCGGGCGCCGATCTGCTCGGGGTCGACCTGGCCGAACTGGACCGCCTCGCGCTCCGCGCGGCGCCGGGTGCGGCCGGTCTCGTTCTGCTGCCGTACCTGGAGGGCGAACGCACCCCCAACCGGCCGACCGCGCGCGGCCAGATCTCCGGCCTGACCGGGGCGAACGCCACACCGACCAACCTCGCGCGCGCCGTCGTCGAGGGCATGCTGTGCGGTCTCGCGGACGGCCTGGACGGACTGGTCGCCCAGGGCGTGCCGGTCCACCGGGTGCTGCTGCTGGGCGGCGGCAGCCGGTCGGCGGCGGTCCAGGAGCTGGCCCCGTTGATCTTCGGTGTGCCGGTCACGGTCCTGGCTCCCGCCGAGTACGTGGCGGTGGGCGCGGCCCGCCAGGCGGCCTGGGCCCTCACCGGCGAACCCCCCACCTGGCCCCGACCCGAGGAATCCAGCCCATCCCTGCCCGAGGACGCCGCGAACACGGCGGACACGATCCGAAGCGCCTACACGGCAGCCAGGGACACCTCCGCCTGACCCCACCCCGCGAGTCGCGGCTCTGAGCACACCGAGTCGGGGCCCCCAGCACAGGGTCATGTACCCAGACGCGCGACTCGCTGTGCCGACGTGCCCGACTCGCGGGTACCAGCCACCCACCCAGCCCACCCGCCCCACCGGCCTCGTGCCAGGGGGCGGGTGGTTACGGGGAGCTGTGGCGGGCCTGGGCGACGGCGTGGACGAAGTCGGCGTGGTCGGCTGCCTCCGGGTGGACCGTGCGCAGTGCGTCCGCCGTGGTCCGGGTCGCGCGGATGCGGGCGGCCATCGGGTCGTCGAGGTCGAGCGGGCGGCCCGTGTCGTCCACGCTGGTGGTGGTGCAGCGCAGCCAGGCGCCGACCGCCGCGGCCAGACCGTGAGGCATGCGGCCGAGGCGCAGGTTCGCCACCGCCGAGTCGAGCAGCCGGGGGCCGACCTTCAGCGATCCGTCGCCGCAGACCTGGGCGGTGGCGTGGCGCAGCGCCGGATTGGCGCAGCGTTCGAACACGCTGTCCAGGTAGTCGGTGAGCCGGGTGCCCTCCGGCGCGCGCAGGATCGGCAGCACGTCGTCCACCAGCATCGACCGCACCGCACCCACGATCGTCTCGTCCGCCATCACGTCCGCGACGTAGCGGTGCCCGGCGAGCACACCCCACCAGCACAGCGCCGAATGGGCCGCGTTCAGGATGCGCAGCTTGCGCTCGGCGTAGACCGCGACCTCGCGGCTCAGGACCGCGCCTCCGAGTGTCAGGTCCGGGAGCACCCCCGGGCCGGGATCGGCGATCACCCATTCCAGGAACGGCTCCGTGACCAGGGCGCACTCGTCGCGCCAGCCCAGCGACCCCGACGCCGCCGCGCACACGTCCTCGGTCGTGCGCGGCACCATGCGGTCGACCACGGTGTCCGGGAACCGCACGTTCTCCCGGACCCAGGTGCGTGCCGCCTCGTCACCCAGCGCCTCGTCAACCAGGCCGGCGAGCAGCACCCCGTTCCCCGGCAGGTTGTCGCAGCTCAGCACTGTCAGCGGCGCACCGGTACGGGACCGTTCCCGGAGACCCTCGGCGAGCTGTCCGGCCGCGACACTCGGCGGCCGGTAGCCCTTCTCGGTGACGGTGACCGTCACCAGCCGGGTCGACCCGGCCGCCACGTCCCGGGTCACCCGGTGCGGATCGTCACCGGCGAAGTAGGCGTCGTGCACGGAGCCGACGACGGTGGCCGGGCCGGACCGGTCGTACATCAGGCTGTAGCGGCAGCTCTGGCGGCGCAGGGCCTCGGCGGCGGCGGGGGAGCGCTGGCTCACCCCGACCATGCCCCAGCTCAGGTCACCGGTCGCGACCATCATGCGTTCCAGGACCACGGCCTGATGAGCCCGGGCGAACCCGCCGATACCCAGGTGCAGCACGCCGGGGCGGACCTCGGCGGGATCTAGCGGGTTCACCAGTCCCACATCGACCCGTCGGTCAGCCGGTTCACCGGCAAGTACTGCGGCTGGTACGGGTAGCGGGCGGCGGCCTGTTCGTCGAGCTCCACACCCAGGCCAGGCGCGTCGCCGGGATGCATCAGGCCGTCGTGCATCGTGTAGCCGACCGAGAACACCTCGCGCCACGGGTCGAGATGGCCCATGTACTCCTGGATGCCGAAGTTGGGGATCGCCATGTCCAGGTGCAGCGCCGAGGCGAACGACACCGGCGACAGGTCGCCGGCGCCGTGCGAACCGGACCGCACCCCGTACACGTTGGCCAGCGCGAACACGTCCCGCAGGTGCGTGATCCCGCCGGTGTGCGACACCGAGGTGCGGATGTAGTCGATGAGCCGCTCGGTGATCAGCTGGTTGCAGTCGTAGACGCTGTTGAACACCTCGCCGACGGCGAGCGGGGTGGTGGTGTGCTGGCGGATCGTCCGGAACGCGGACTGGTCCTCCGCGGGTGTGCTGTCCTCGATCCAGAACATTCGGTACGGCTCGAGCGACTTGCCCAGCTGGCCCGCCTCGATGGGGGACAGCCGGTGGTGCACGTCGTGCAGCAGTCGGACCGTGGGGCCGAACTCGTCCCGGACGGCGGCCACCATCTTCGGCACGAAGTCGAGGTAGGCGGCGGTGTCCCAGACGTTCTCGGTTGGCTGCTCCCCGTCGGCGGGCTCGTAGGTGTGCCCGGCGCTCTTGCCGCCGATGCCGTAGGTCGAGTCCAGACCCGGCACGGCGGCCTGGACCCGGATCGCCCGGTAGCCCTGGTCGCGGTAGTGGGCGACGTCGGTGAGCAGCTCTTCGATCGTCGAGCCGTTGGCGTGCCCGTAGACCGTGACGCCCTCGCGTGCGGCGCCGCCGAGCAGCCGGTACACGGGCAGCCCGCTGATCTTGCCGAGGATGTCCCACAGCGCGACGTCGACCGCCGCGATCGCGGTCATGGTGACCGGGCCGCGACGCCAGTAGGCGCCCCGGTACAGGTACTGCCAGGTGTCGGTGATGCGGGTCGCGTTCCTGCCGATCAGCAGCGGGCAGACGTGGTCGCGCAGGTAGGAGGCGACGGCCAGCTCGCGTCCGTTGAGCGTCGCGTCCCCCCAGCCGACGAGCCCGTCCTCGGTGGTGATCTTGAGTGTGACGTAGTTGCGGCCGGGGCAGGTGACGATGACGTCGGCTGCGGTGATCTTCATACGGTCGCTCCGGAGCTGAGTACGAGGGTCTTGAGCTGGGTCCGGTCGGTCAGCGCGGTGTGCAGCGCGGTCGCGGCCTCGGTGAGTGGGTAGCTGGCGGTGATGAGCCGTTCCAGGTCGACGCGACCGCTGCCGGCCAACGCGGCGGCCGAGGCGAACGCACCGGGCCCGTACCGGAAGCAGCCGAGTACGTCGAGCTCGTAGCGTTGCGCGTGCACGAGGAACCCGGTGCTCAACGCTCGTCGGGCGGGGGTACCGACCAGCGCGATCCGAGCGCCGGGACGCAGCATGCCCAGCTCGGCGAACGCTTCCGGTGCGCCCGAGCATTCCACCAGGACATCGGCGTTCACCGCGTCCGGCGGTTCGGCGAAGTACTCGTCGGCGAGGCCGTCGGCGCTGGCCAGCCGCGCCTGCGCGGTGTCGATCAGACCGATCCAGCTCGCTCCGGCCAACCGTGCCGCGACCGCCGCGAGCTGTCCGATCGGGCCGGCGCCGGTGATCAGCACCCGGTCACCGAGGCCGATCCCGGCACGGCGGACCGCCCAGGTCCCGACCGCGAGCGGTTCGACCAGCGCGGCCGCGCCGGCACCGAGTGTCGGTACCGGGTGCACGTTCCGCACCGGCATCACGACGTCGCCGCGCAGGGTGCCGTGGGTCGGCGGCGAACCGAGGCAGGTGCCGTTCAGACACAGGTTGTAGCGCCCGGTCCGGCACGGCCGGCACCCGCCGCAGGACACCGCGGGTTCGATGGCGACCCGCCGGCCGACCAGCTCGTCCGGGCCCTCGATCACCTTCCCCGAGCCTTCGTGACCCAGCACCAACGGCGCGGTCACGACGTTCGGCCCGTTGCGTCCGTCGGCGTAGTAGTGCAGGTCGCTGCCGCACAGGCCGGTGGCCTCCAGCGCGATCCGCACGTGACCGGGCGGTAGCGGCGCGGGCGCCAGCTGTTCGATCCTGACGTCCTTCGGGCCGTGCAGCACCGCCGCCTGCCCGGTCATGCGGTGATCCGGGGCGGAAGTGGGGCGACCTTCCGGATACCGACCGTGTAGGTGATCGCGCCGAGGATGCACAGCGCGCCGGACAGCAGCAGTGGCAGCACGAACGAGCCGGTCGCGGCGATCAGGAAACCGGTCATGATCGGGCCCAGCACACCCGCCACGTTGGATGCGAAGTTCTGGATACCGGCGAGCGAGGACACCTGGTCGGCCTGCGGGGCCACGTCGGAGGGCAGGGTCGCGACCGACGCGGCGGAGAAGGCGAGTGCCGCATAGCTGAGCGACAGTAGCGCCAGCGCCTGCCAGGCCTCCGGCACCAGCACGGCGAGCGCGATCACCGAGCTGACCAGCATGCCGCTGGCCAGGCACGTCTTGCGTGCCTTGTTGAGTGACCAGCCACGCTGGATCAGCCGGTCCGAGGTGAACCCACCGAGCAGCGAACCGCCGATCGCGATGATGCCAGGCAGCGCACCGAACAGGCCGAGTTTGAGCAGGTCGAAGCCGCGTTCCTTCACCAGGTAGGTGGGGAACCAGGTGATGAAGAAGTAGATCGCGTAGTTCAGGCAGAAGAAGCCGAACATCATCGCCCACACCGTGCGGTAGCCGAACAGCTGCCGCCAGCGGACCTTCACACCGGCCGACGCCTCGTCCGCGTCGTCCAAGCGGGCGCCGCCGGCCTTGATGTACTCGAACTCGGCTTCGGACAACGTCGGGTGGTCCTTCGGCTCCCGGTAGCCGCGCAGCCACGCGAAGACCCAGATGATCGCCAACAGGCCGGTGATGACGAACGACCACCGCCAGCTCAGCAGCGCGATGATCGCGGTCACGGCGGGCAGCGCGATGGCGGTGCCGGCGCGCGCACCGTTGTCCCAGACGGAGTTGGCCAGTGCCCGTTCGTGACGCGGGAACCAGCGCGACACCGCCTTGGCGCAGCCGAGGTAGCCCGCTGCCTCGCCCACCCCGAGGCCGAGCCGGGTGGCGATGAGCGTGGCGACGTTCTGGACGGCGCCGCCGAGCATGGTGAACACGCCCCAGATCGAGGCGCCGATCGCGAACATGGGTCGCACGCCGTACTTGTCGGTGAGGCTGCCGGCGGGCAGCTGGCCCAACGCGTAGGTGATGAAGAACGAGGACAGCACAAAACCCTGGATCTCGGGCGGGATGTGCAGGTCCTTCGCCATCTCCGGGAGGGCGACGCTCAGGTTCGCGCGGTCCACGTAGTTGATCGTGATCCCGAGGAAGCACAGGACGACGATCCCCCAGCGGGTGTTGTTGCCCCGGCCGCGGGGCCGGGGCGGCGGCTGGGTGGTCGTCTGTCGTCTCGACGGCTGGTTGGTGGTCATGACCGCGACTCCTCGTTGAGTGCGTGGGACGGTTCCGGACAGGACTGGAGGGCTGCGAGTACCTCGTTCAGCGACGCCCGCGCCGCGCCGCCCCGGTGCTGGGTGGACAGGCCGGCCGCGGCCACGGCGACGGGCAGTGCGCTGGCCAGCGCGCTGCCCGCCGCCAGCGCGGCGGCCAGCGTGCCGAGCAGCACGTCACCCGCGCCCGTGGTGTCCACCGGGCGCGGCATCGGGAGGATCGGATAGCGCATGACCTGGCGTTGCTCGCTCAGCACGATCGGCTGTGACCCCTGGCTGACGACGATCGCCGCGTCGGTCAGCGCGCGCAGCGCTGCGGACACCTCGGCCGGGTCGGTCAGCCCGAGCAGCGGCACCGAGTCGCCAGGGCTGGCGATCTTGACCAGGCCACAACCCGGCGCGACCTCGTCCAGCAGCCGCCGCGCCCGTTCCGGCGAGGTGAGCCCGGGGCGGAAGTTGACGTCGTAGCAGGCCGTCGACCCTGCCTCGGACGCGCGGCGGATCGCGCCGGAGACCAGCTCGGCCGCGCCGTCCGACAACGCCGAGGTGATGCCGCTGGTGACCAGGACCGGTGCCGAGTCGATGACCGGTCCCCACCGGTCGAGGTGGGTGCACGCCAGGGTGGTCGCGGCCGAACCCGCGCGCTGGTAGCTGAACCGGGGTTGGCCGTGCACGTCCGAGGTGACGGTGTACGCGCCGGTGGGCGCCGACGCCCGCGCGATGTGCCCGGTGTGGATGCCGCGCCGTTCCAGCTCCCTGATCACCAGCTCGGCGGCGTCGTCCTCACCCAGCACGGTCAGCAGCGCGACCCGCGCACCGGCGAGTGCCGCCGCGCTGGCGGCGTTGAACGCGTCGCCGGACACGGAGTCCGGGGCGAGGGTCCGGCCGTCGGCGTCGTGGTGCCGTTCCACCATCGGCTCGCCCAGCACCAGGACGTCGAACCCACTCATACCGGCGGCTCGCGGCGCACTCGCGCGAACGCGGCGGCCAGCTCGGCCGAGGGCAGGTCGAGCCCCGAGCCGATACCGACGGCGAACGCGCCGGCCGCCAGGTAGTCCGACACGTCGTCCCAGCCGATGCCGCCCGTCGGGACCAGCCGTAGCTCCGGCAGTACCGGGGCGAGTGACCGCAGGTACCTCGGCCCGCCGAGGTGGGCGGGGAAGACCTTGGCGATGCCGGCGCTGCGTGCACCGCTCAGCTCGCCGGGGGTGAATCCGCCCTGGATGAACGGCACGTCCTCAGCCGAGGCGAGAGCCGCCACCCCGTCCACCGGGAACGGGCTGACCAGGAACGCCGCACCCGAGGCGAGGGCCTTCTCCGCCTCCTCCACCGAGCGGATCGTGCCGACCCCGACCTGGCACGGCCGGCCGGCCACCGCGCCGAGCGCGGTGTCCCAGTCGGGAGTGGACGTGGTGAGCTCGACGACCGGGCACCCGGCATCGGTCAGCGCGGTGACGGTGTCGACCGCCCGCTGCCAGGACGGGGATCGAAGCACCGGGAGCACGGCCTGCTGGTAGAGATCCGTCAGTATATTCATTTTCAAGCAACGCCATTCACTTTGGGTGAATAGACGGTACGATCGCGCAACGGGCGGCGTCAACCATGGGGTGAAGGAGAACAGTGGCAGCGCGCGAACGATCGGACGGAGCGGTGACCCGCGCGCTACGGGTGCTGGAGGCGGTGGCTCCCGGCGCGCGGATGCTCGCCGACATCGCCGAGACGGCCGGAGTCACCCGGACGAACGCGCACCGCATCCTGGGTGTGCTGGCCGACGCCGGTTACGTCGAGCCGGTCGGCGGCGGCTCCTACCGGCTGGCCCCACGCTCGGCCGCCCTGGCCGCCGCGCTCGGTGTCGCCGCGCCCCGCGGCGTCGAGCAGGTGCTGCGGGCATTGGGGGAGAAGGTCGGCGCGACCGTGCACATGGCGCTGCGCAGCGGCACCCAGGCGGTGTACGTCCACAAGATCGACAGCCCGGGTCCGGTCCGGATGGCGTCCACGGTGGGCATGCACATCCCGCTGCACTGCACCGCGATCGGGAAGGCGATCCTGGCCCGGCTCGCCGACGACGAGCTGCGCGAGCTGATCACCGAGACCGGGCTCGCCCGGCGGACGCCGAACACCCTCACGACGCGGCAGGCGTTGGCCGAGGACCTGGCCCGGGTGCGGGCACAGGGTTACGCGGTCGACGACGAGGAGAACGAACCCGGCATCCGCTGCATGGCCATGCCCCTGGTGCGCGACGGCGTGCCCGGGGGCGGGATCTCGATCTCGACTCTCACCTACACGACCCCCCGCCCCCAGCTCCTCTCCCACCAGGCGGCCCTGTCGGCAACGATCGACCAGGTGGCGGCCCTGCTCCGATCATGATCACCACCGCGTGAGGGCTGATCTCGCGGGAGAAATCAGCCCTCACACGGTGGTGATCATGAAAGACGCGCTGGTCAGGGCCAGGGGGTGATCGTGGCCTCGGGGGTGAAGCGGAGGGCGGGATCGGCGTAGCGGACCTCGGGTGGGGTGTAGAGCTGATCCACCAGGGTTCGCATTGTCGGGTACTGGGTGGCGAGGGTGGTGATCTCGGTGTCGGAGGCGGGGATTCCGGCCGCCGCCAGCATCGTCCGTACGTGTTCGAGGCTCATGTCTCTCCCTGTGCTCACGCGGCCAGCTCGGTGTCGCCGACCGGCTCGGGCAGTTGCAGGTGCCAGTCGGTGCGCGCCTGCAGGACCTGGCCGACGCGTAGCAGCTGGGCCTCGGCGAAGGGGCGTCCGGCGACCTGGACCGACAGCGGCATACCGGCGGCGGTGAATCCCATGGGCAACGCCAGGACCGGGTTGCCGACGCTGTCCCAGTAGCCGGTGTGGATGTGTTCGAACAGGGCCATGATGTCGGTGCCGCCGGTCAGGTAGCCGTCCAACGGCGGTGCGGGTACCGACGCGGTCGGGCAGACGACGACGTCGACCTCGGTGAACAGGCGGCGCAGCGCGTCCTGGGCCACCCGGCGCATGCGCTGAGCCTGCACGTAGTCCGCACCGGACACCAGAGCGCCCCTGGCCAGCATCGACCTGGTCGCCGGGTAGTAGTCCGCCCAGCGTCGCTGGGTGTCCGTGCGGTGGTAGGCGAGTGCCTCGCAGCACATCGTGACGATGTCGGCGGTGATCATCTCGGTCCAGTAGGGCAGCGCGACCGGGGTGGTGCTGGCGCCGGACTCGGCGAGCAGCGCGACGGTGGCGTCGAACGCGCCGGGCAGCGCCGGATCACTCCCGACCGGGAAGTGACCGTCCCGGACGACCCCCACCCGCAGGCCCGTCAGATCCTCCGCCCAGGCCGGCCCGCTGAACGGGGCGTCGACGCAGTCGGGGTCGCTAGCGTGCCGACCGGCGATGACCTCCAGCACGGCCGCGCAGTCCTGTGCACTGCGTGCCATCGGGCCGATGTGGTCCAGGCTGTAGCCGAGCGGGACACAACCGGACTTGGGCACCCTGCCGAACGTCGGCATCAGACCGGTGATGCCACAGAACGCGGCCGGGATGCGGATGCTGCCGCCGGTGTCGGTGCCGAGCCCCGCGAAGAACATTCCCGAGGCGACGCCGCCCCCGGTGCCCGAGCTGGACCCGCCGGGCCAGGTGGCCGGATCCCAGGGGTTGCGCGGTACCGGGAACGGCTTGCTGTCGTCGGGCATGCCGCAGGCGAACTCCATGGTCGAGGTCTTCCCGGTGATCACCGCGCCCGCCTGCTTGAGCCGCGCGACGACCGGCGCGTCCTTCCCGGCACCCCATGCCGGGTCGAGCACCAGGCTCTGCGCGGTCGTCGGACCCTCGGCCATCGCCAGGATGTCCTTCACCCCGAACGGGATGCCGTGCAGCGGCCCTCGGTCCACGCCGGCGGCCAGCTCGGCATCGGCGACATCGGCGCGGTCCAGTGCGTACTCGTCGAAGCGGTGCAGGTAGACGCCGAGATGTCGGTCGGACTCGTCGGCGACGGCGAGTGCCTGCTCGGTCAGGCGGCGGCTGGTCGTAGTGCCCGCGCGCAGCGCCTCGGCGGCTTCGGTGAGGGTGCGGAGTGTCATGCCGGCTCCTGGGTCGAGGTGGGATGCGCGGGGGCGTGGCCCCGGGAGACGAATCGGAAGCGGTCCGGACGCATCCGGATGAAGGCGACGTTGACGATGCGGCCGTCCCGGTCGCGGATCGTCTGGTCCATCGCCAGCAGGGCAGAGCCCTCCGCGACGTCGAGCAGGGACGAGGACAGCGGGTCGGCGAGCAGGCTGTCCATGACGAACTCGGACTGGCCGAGCCGCACTCCGGCGTCGGCGAGCAGGCTGTACCAGTCGTGCCGGAACGGGGTGTTCAGCAGTCGCTCCGCCTCGGGGAACAGCACGTAGTTCGTGGCCAGCGCGATCGGGTCGTCGTCGTGCAACGACACGTAGTCCAGCCGCAGGCAGTCGGTGCCCGGCGCGACACCCATCCACTCGGCGAGCGTGCTCGGTATCGGGAGCACCGCACGGTCC
Source organism: Actinospineispora spinosispora DSM 44797 (assembly GCF_000429025.1). Classification (GTDB taxonomy): domain Bacteria; phylum Actinomycetota; class Actinomycetes; order Mycobacteriales; family Pseudonocardiaceae; genus Pseudonocardia; species Pseudonocardia spinosispora. Next base: position 311,469 of record NZ_AUBB01000006.1, on the reverse strand, counting down.
AGCACGTGCGGGCGCACCCTCGGGTCGAACAGCGTGCTGTTCGCCGGCCGGAGCAGCCCCAGCGCCTCCTCCATCTGTGCCCGCACCGGTGCGACGACGGCGTGGGTTCCCACGCCCTGGGTCCGCTCGATGAGCCGATCGCTGCGCAGCATCGCCAGCGCGTCCCGGACGGTGGCCCTGGTGGTGCCGTGCTCGGTCATCAGCTCGGCCTCGCCGGGCAGCACGCCGCTCGGATACGCGCCGCCGAGCACGGCCGCGCGGATGACGTCGCGCAGCCTGCGCACGCCATGGTCGTGGGCCGTCCGGGACGTGCGTTCGGGCATCGGCACCTGCCGTCGGATCGGGATCTCCACCGAGCGTGACGGTAGGAAGTGGGTGTTACCCCGGTGTGACACCCGGGTGACCGTCGCACGGCACCCCTGTCTCATGCCGCGACCTCGGACAGTCCGCCGATGCGGTACCCGTCGGCGAGCGACACGACCTCGGCCAACCCGATGCCGCCCATGACCTCAAGGCCGATGTCGTGCAGCCTCGGTGTCTGGGCCGCGCAGGCGTCCCCGATCACCGTCACCCGGTAGTCGCGCATGAACGCGGCCCGCACCGTGGACTCCACGCAGATGTTCGTGACGACTCCGCACACCAGCAGCTGGTCCACGCCCAGCCCCCGCAGCAGCGGGTCGAGCGACGTCCACAGGAACGCGTCGAACCGGACCTTGTCGACCGTCAGGTCCTCGGAGGTCCACCCCAGCTCGTCGACGACGTCGCCGTCCCAGCTTCCGGCGGCGAGACCGCCGACGTCGGCGAGCCGGTTGCCCACCATGCCGATCAGGCTCGCGCCCTCGTCGGCGCGTCCGGGGCGGTACACGTGGCGGGTGAAGACCACCGGAATCCCGAGCTCACGGGCCTGCGCGACCGCCGCCGCGCTCTGTGTGACCGCTCGGTCGACGTCGGCGAGCGGCATGCCGAGCGTGGGCAGCGAACCGTCCGGGTGGCAGAAGCCGTTCTGAACGTCGACGACGATCAGGGCTGTGGTGTTCATCGGTGTGCCTCCTGGTTGACGTGGGACGAGATGGTGGGCATGCCGAGCGCGACCGGCCGCCAGGCGCTGGGTTTGCACCGGTCCTTGCAGTCGCCGTCGGTCGAGCAGCACAGCGAGCAGATCGCGTCGCCGTGGAACGGGCAGGTCGCCATGTCGACGACGTCGAAGCTCCCGGCGCACACGCCGCAGGTGGCGTGGGTCGTGCCCGCCGGGAACTCGCTCGTGCGAGCCAGGTACCACCGTCCCTTGGTGGCGAGTGCGACCACCGGTGGCAGGACCAGCGCCAATGCGAGCGAGAGGAACGGTGCCAGCGACGTGGCCAGGGCACCGAAGGCGCCGAAATAGGCCGCGATCGAGACGAGTGAGGCGACGACCATCGAGCCGAACCCGACCGGGTTGACGTTCAGCAGGTGCGCTCGGCGGAACTCGATGTGCGCCGGGGCGATGCGCAGCACGCGGCGGTTGATCACCAGGTCGGCGACCATCGCACCGACCCAGGCGATCCCGACGTTTGCGTAGAGCGCCAGGACGGTCACGATGTGGTCGAAGATGTCGATCTCCATCAGCACCAGCGCGAGTGCCACCTGGAAGACCACCCAGACCGCGCGTCCGGGGTGACGGTGCAGCAACCGGGAGAAGAAGTTCGACCAGGACAGCGACCCCGAGTAGGTGTTCATGATGTTGATCTTGATTTGGGACAGGAGCACCAGCACACCCGCCAGGAGCAGCGCGGAGGTGTGGTCGCCGGTCAGCCGCTGGAAGACGATGGTGAACAGGTCGACCGGGATCGCCACGGTGGCCGCGTCGGCCTGGGTGTCGGCGTAACCGACCAGCAGCGTCGAGGCGAAGAAGATCACGATGGCGAACAGCGCGAAGCCAGGGCCGCCGAACAGCACCGCGAGCCGCCACCGCCACGCCTGCCCCGGTCTCGGGTCGGGCATGAGTCGCAGGTAGTCGCCCTGCTCGCCGACCTGGGTGGCCAGTGAGAGGTTGGCCGCCGCGACGACGAACACCGCCACCAGGCTGATCCCGGCCACCCCGGCGATGCTGGTGCTGCCCAGCGGTGTCGGGTGCAGCATGTGCAAGGCCGCGTCCGGCGCGGTGGCCGCCGTGGCGACGGCGAGCCCGATCAGCACCACCCACAGCGGCCAGGTCCAGGCCTGGAACTTCGAGCTGAACGTCATCCCGTACAGGGTCAGCGGGATCATCACGGCCGACACGACGATGTAGGAGAGATGCAGCTCCAACCCGGTCAGCGCGGTGACCGCCTGCCCCATGATCGCGCCCTCGTAGGCCAGGAAGATCAGCGTGTACGTGGCGTACACCAGCGAGGTGAGTGTGGAACCCAGGTAGCCGAAGCCGCTGCCCCTGGTCAACAGGTCGATGTCGATGTGCTTCGACGCGATGACGAACGCGATGACCGCGGTGATCGGCAGTGTCACCACCCCGGCGATGGCGAAACCGAGCAGCGAGTTGGTGAAGCCGAACTCGTTGACGAACGCGGCGTCCAGGGCGTAGCCGGCCATCGCGGACAGCCCGACCAGGCAGCTGAGGAAGACCATCCAGGGTGACCAGGTGCGGAACTCGCTGGGCGTGTAGCGCAGCGAGTAGTCCTCCAGCTGGGGATTGTCGGCAAGCGCCATGAGGCGTCCTTCCGCCGTCCGATGTAGACGGCGGGAACGCTAGGAACGGCGTATTGCCTGCGCGTAACGCGGTTCGATGCGCCCGGTTACGCCGCGAAATTCCCGTAGATCATGGCCTGACCAGGGAATTTGTCGGCAGAGATCGCTGAACCGCCGCGGACGTACGCGATCCGCCGAGGAACTGAAACAGACGGTGGGACTGGTGTGACTGGTGCGCCTTGCTCGTCACCAGGGCCTGATCGTCGGGTGATCGTCAGTGGCACACCGCTCACATGTCGCGGGCTCGGGTTTGATGACCCACTGGGTGCGTTCCTCGAGTCTGACCGCCGTACCTTCGGTATGAGTCAGCCAGCCCTCCAGCCGTGCGGGGGCGGGTGTCTTCAGATCGACGAAGTCGCTGACCACCGCGTGTATCAGTCGCAGAATTCCGTCGAACCGTGTGTCGCGGAAGGACAGTCCACCGTCGAACCGAGCCCGGTAGAAGTCGGTACGGCCGTGGAAGCGCGCGCCGGAGAACAGCGCCCGGCGCTGGACCCTGAGGCTGGCGAGTCGGCTGATTCCGTAGAACCGCGCACGGCGGGCGGTGAACCAGCCGATCTGACGACCGGTGAGGTCAAGGTACTCCACGTTCGCGGACGTCAGATCGAGGTCATAGAGCGTCGGTTGGTCATCGGCCACACTCGGCAGCAGGTCGGCGATCAGTCGCTGGGCCGTCCGCCGGACCTGCCGCTCACGATCTGCCGTAGCGATCTCGTCAGCGGGCCACGCGTCGTCGGGGTCCGGAGTGGCTTGATCGGGATCCTCCGGAAGCATGTCGTAGCCGGGATGGGTGAACGGGCGCCGCAGGTAGGAGCACAGGACGTCGAGCACCGTCTGCGTGTAGTCGGGCCGGTTGCGGGCGAGGCCGGCCAGGGCGTGCAGCGCTCCCACCCGGACCTGGTCGGCCTGGTGTCCGAGCAGCTCCACCGACTTGGCGAACCGCTCGTCGGAGGTCTTGTCCCGGTCCAGCTCGGCGCGCGCCCGCTCGACCTCGTGTCTGGCTTCCTCGGTCCGCCGGCGCCGGTCGTTGATCCACAGCCCGTACAACGCCAGGATCGCACCGCCCGCCAGGCCGCCGGTCTTCAGCGCGTCGGCCTTGCTGACCGAGGGGTCGGTGAGCAGCCATCCGGTGACCAGCACCACCATGCACACCGCGCCGAGCAGGCTCACGGGCAGCAACCAGCGACCGGGCCTCGGTCCTGGGTCCCGGTTGTCGATCCGGGTCACCCTCGGGTCAGCACCTTGTCCAGTTCGAAGCGCACCGGGCGCTCCAGCTGCGAGTACGTGCACGACGACGGGTCACGGTCGGGGCGCCAGCGGACGAACTGGGTGGTGTGACGGAACCGGACACCCTCCATGTAGTCGTACTTGACCTCCACGACCCGCTCCGGACGCAGCGGGACGAACGACAGATCCTTCCCGGCGTTCCAGCGGCTGGTCTCGCTCTTGCGCGGCGTCCGGTTGCCCTCCTCCTGCCGGGCCCAGGCCCACGGATGGTCGTCGAACGTCGTGACCAGCGGCTGCAGCTCGGTGAACAGCTCCCGGCGCCGCGCCATCGGGAACGCGCCGACGACCCCGACCGAGGCCAGCGTGCCGTGCTCGTCGTACAGCCCGAGCAGCAGCGAGCCGATGGCGTCCGGACCGGACTTGTGCACCCGGTACCCGGCGAGCACACAGTCGGCGGTCCGCTCGTGCTTGATCTTGGCCATGACCCGCTTGTCCGGCTGGTACGTGCCGTCCAGCGACTTGGCGATCAGCCCGTCGAGCCCGGCGCCCTCGAACTCCTCGAACCACCGCGCCGCGAGGTCGGTGTCCCGGGTCGCCGGCGTGATGTGAACGGGCGGCCGGGCGTCCGCGAGTGCCTTCTCCAGCGCCGCGCGCCGCTGAGCCAGCGGTTGCCCGGTCAGGTCCTCGTCGCCCAGCGCGAGCAGGTCGAACGCGACGAAACTGGCGGGAGTCTCGACGGACAGCAGGTTCACCCGGCTGGCCGCCGGGTGGATGCGCTGCTGCAGCGCCTCGAAGTCCAGCCGGTTGGAGCCGAGGTCAGCGATGATGATCTCGCCGTCGATCACCGCCCGCTCCGGGAAGTTCGCCTTGACCGCCTCGACGACCTCGGGGAAGTAGCGGGTCATCGGCCGCTCGTTGCGGCTGCCGATCTCCACCTCGTCGCCGTCCCGGAAGATGATCGACCGGAACCCGTCCCATTTGGGCTCGTAGTGTTGGTCAGCCGGAATCCGGCCGACGGGCTTGGCCAGCATCGGCTTGATCGGTGGCATCACAGGCAGCTGCACCGGGCCATTGTGGGCCATGGACGCCGTCAGTCCAGACCGAGGCCGAACCCGCACACCCCGTAGCCACGCCAGGACGATCGGGGACGGCTACTCCGGCTCAGGGGGCGTGGAGTCCCCGTCACGCTCATCGCGTTCGGCCCACGAGAGCAGGGTGTCCAGCGAGTAGACGGAAGAATCGATCCCGGCGTGCACATCGCCGAGCTCGGAGAAACGGGCAGGCATCGTCGCGATCGTGAAGTCCTCGGGTGACGCGGATTCGACCTCGGACCACAGCAGGGGAGCGCTGACCAGCCCCTCAGGAACTCCCCGAACAGAATAGGCGCAGGCGATCGTATGATCCCGGGCATTCTGGTTGTAGTCGACGAAGATCGACGCGGGATCCCGGTCCTTACGCCACCAGGTCAGATCGACGAGCCCGTCAGACCGCCGAGCGACCTCTCGGGCGAACGCGTGAGCCGCCCGCCGAACGTCGGAGAACCCCCACTGAGGTGAGATCCGCACATAGATGTGCAACCCCTTGCCACCGGAGGTCTTGGGCCACCCCACCGCACCCAGCTCGGCGAGAACCTCCTGGACGACGGAGGCGACCCGACGCACATCCGCATACGTTGCGGACGGCATGGGATCGAGATCGATCCGCCACTCGTCCGGCTTCTCGACGTCAGCACGGCGGGAGTTCCACGGATGGAACTCGACGGTCGACATCTGAACGGCCCACACGACATCCGCCGGATGGGTCACACACAGCTCGTAGGCGTGCCGCTTGTAGCGCGGGAAATCGACCCGGACGGTCTGCACCCAGTCCGGAGCCCCGCGAGGCAGCCGCTTCTGGTGTACCTTCTCGCCGCTGACCCCGGTGGGGAAGCGGTGCAGCATGCACGGCCGTTCACGCAGCGCACGGACCACGCCGTCCCCGACGGCGAGGTAGTACCGCGCCAGGTCGATCTTGGTCTCCCCGCGCGCGGGGAAGTACACCCGGTCCGGGTTGCTGATCCGGACCGTGCGGTCGCCGACCTCGAGCTCCACCGACGGCGCAGCCATGCCGGCGGGTGCTCAGCGCCGCCAGGAACGCCGGGCGCGGATGCTGTGCCGGATGAGCAGCAGGATCATCACGACACCGGTGCCGACCAGCCAGATGTCCTCGACGCGACCCTCGTGGTTGCCGATCAGCATCAGCAGGATGATCACCGCCGAGACCCAGCCCATGATCAGCGCGCCCTTGGGGAAGCTGCCGTGCCAGCCCCACTCGGCCGACGGCTCATCCTGAGGATCCACCGTGGCCGGGGAATGGTCGTCCCGCTTGGCCACGTCGTGCCCGGTGCCTGCCACCACGCCTCCACCTGATTGTCGTAACGCGATGATTATGGTGTCACACCCCCGCCCGGACCCAGTGTCCGGGACAATATGAGGTGATGAGCACTCGCGGTGTACTAGTACTGGGCTCGACCGGCTCCATCGGAACCCAGGCGCTCGACGTGATCGGGCCCCGGTCGGAGCGGTTCCGGGTGACCGGTCTCGCGGCAGGTGGGGCAGACGTCCCGCTGCTTGCACGGCAGGTCGCGGAGTTCGACGTCCCCCGGGTCGCGGTGGCGGACCCGGCGCGAGCGGACGAGCTCCGCGCGGCGTTGCGGGCCGAGGGGGTGTCCGCGCAGGTGCTGAGCGGTCCCGATGCGGTGCTCGAGCTGATCGAGGGCACGCCGTCCGACGTCGTGCTCAACGGCATCACCGGCTCCCGGGGGCTGCGCCCGACCCTCGCCGCACTCAAGTCCGGCGCGACGCTGGCGCTGGCGAACAAGGAGTCGCTGGTGGCCGGCGGTTCGCTGGTCACGAAAGCGGCGGGCCCGGGCCAGATCGTGCCGGTGGACTCCGAGCACTCCGCCCTCGCGCAGTGTCTGCGCGGCGGCCGGGCCGACGAGGTCGCCAAGCTGGTGCTCACCGCGTCGGGCGGCCCGTTCCGGGGCAGACGACGCGCCGAGCTGGAGTACGTGAGCCTCGACGAGACGCTCAAGCACCCCACCTGGGACATGGGCCCGGTGGTGACGATCAACTCGGCGACGCTGGTGAACAAGGGTCTGGAGCTGATCGAGGCGCACCTGCTGTTCGACGTGCCCTACGACCGCATCGACGTCGTGGTGCACCCCCAGTCGGTGATTCACTCGATGGTGACCTTCTTCGATGGCGCGACCATCGCCCAGGCCAGCCCGCCGGACATGCGCCTGCCCATCGCGCTGGCGCTGGCCTGGCCGCACCGGGTCGATCAGGCCGCGCCCGCCTGCACCTTCGCCGAGCCCACCAGCTGGACGTTCGAGCCACTCGACGAGGACGCGTTCCGGGGTGTGGCGCTGGCCAGGGCGGCGGGCACGGCGGGCGGGATGATGCCGGCGGTGTTCAACGCGGCCAACGAGGAAGTGGTCGCCGCGTTCGTCGCCGGCAAGGTCCGGTTCACCGACATCACCGACCTCGTCGGTGAGGCTTTGGCGACCGCGCACGGATGTAACACCGATCCGGCTACCGTGGATGACGTACTAGCGGTGGAGCAGTGGGCCCGTGCCCGCGCCAACGAGTTGGTGGCCGCCGCGGTGGCGAGAGGAACAAGCGCGTGAGCTTCGCACTGGGCGTGGTGCTGTTCGCGGTCGGCATCGGCCTGTCGATCGCACTGCACGAGGCCGGTCACATGTGGACGGCCAAGGCGTTCGGCATGAAGGTCCGCCGCTACTTCATCGGTTTCGGGCCGAAGGTCTTCTCCTTCCGGCGCGGTGAGACCGAGTACGGGCTGAAGTGGATCCCGGCCGGTGGGTTCTGTGACATCGCCGGCATGACCGCGCTCGACCCGGTCACCCCCGAGGAGGAGCCCCGGGCCTTCTACCGGCGCAAGACGTGGAAACGCGTCGTCGTGCTGTCCGCCGGCTCGGTCATGCACTTCATCATCGGCATCATCCTGCTGTACGTGATGGCCGTGTCCGGGCTGCTGCCGCCGATCGGCGGGGCGTACGCCGGGCAGGTCTCGTGTGTCCCCGCGAGCCAGGACCCAACGACCCTCGCACCGACCCCTTGCGACCCGGCTCAGCCTCCGCCCGCGCAGAAGGCCGGCATCCGGTCCGGCGACCACATCGTGTCGGTCGGCGGCACCCCGACGCCCGACTGGGACGCCGCGGTGACGGTGATCAGGACGCACTTCGGGCCGACCCCGTTCGTCATCGAGCGCGACGGCAAGCAGCTGACGCTCACGGTCGACGTCGCGTCCGTGCAGCGCGCCGCGCTCGACGCCAAACCCGGCGAGCACAACGCGCTGGCACCGGCAGGGGCGATTGGTCTCGCACCGCTGAGCACGCTGCAGTACGGGCCGGTGGACGCGGTGCCCGCGACGTTCGTGTTCACCGGAAAGATGTTCGAAGCCACCTGGCAGGGCCTCAAGATGTTCCCGGAGAAGGTGCCCGCCGTATGGGCGGCCATCGGTGGTGCACAGGACATCGACCGGCCGATCAGCATGGTGGGCGCCTCCGTCATCGGTGGTGACGCCGCCGAGAAGGGCCAGTGGGCGACGTTCCTGCTGCTGCTTGCGGCGCTCAACTTCTTCGTCGGCGTGTTCAACCTGATGCCGTTGCTGCCGCTCGACGGCGGGCACATCGCGGTCAACCTGTACGAACGGGTGCGCGACGCGGTGCGGCGACGACTGGGCAAGGTGGCGATGCCGCCGGTCGACTACACCCGGCTGCTGCCGCTCACCTACGTGGTCATCCTGATCTTCGGTGCGATCAGCCTGCTCACGATCACCGCGGACATCGTCAACCCGATCCGGTTGCCGCAGTAGCCGCGCAGGTCACGACCCGGAGTAATGCCAGGAGTTTTCGACGCGTCGTCGATACGCTCGCCGACATGAGTACAGGCGATGCGCCACGGCCCTACCAGGGCCCGGTGGGCGCCGGAGTCAGCCAGGACGACCGCAACTGGGCGATGGGTGCGCATCTCTCGGCGATCGTGGGTGCCTGGATCTTCCTCGGCCTGGTCGGCCCGCTGCTGGTGCTGGTGATCCGAGGCGACCGGTCGCCGTTCGTCAGGGCCCACAGTGTCGAGGCGCTGAACTTCAACATCAGCGTGCTGATCTACTCGATCATCGGCGGGCTTCTTCTGTGGCTGGTCGGGCTCGGGTTCCTGATCTGGGCCGTGGTTGGCATCCTGTGGCTGGTGTGCACGATCCTGGGCACGGTCAAGGCGAACAAGGGCGAGTACTACCGCTACCCGCTGACGATCCGCCTGGTCACCTGACGACTCAGCGGCGGCGGAACCGCTCAGCCAGTTCGGGGTGGTCCTCCCACCAGAGCTTCGGGCGGCCGTCGTCGGGTTCGGCCGCGAGCTCGACCTCCTGACGGTCCAGCTCGGCGTCGATCTCCGCTGCCTGCTCGGCGTCCTCCGAGGTCATCCTGCGCAGCACGATGCCGAGGAACGGCAGACCGGCGAGGTCGCCGCCGATCCACAGGATGCCGGCTCCGATGATCTGGTCGGTCCTGATGTCCGGGCCCCACGGTCGCGCGAGCCCCTGGTAGTAGCGCGCCGCGATGAGCGGCCCGAGCCAGACGGCGAGCCCGAGCGCGCCGTCGAGGACCACCTCGGCCGCGCTGATTCCCAGGCTGACCAGGTACGTGTCGGTCCTCGGCGTCGGATCGATGCGGAACCTGGTCCAGAAGTACATCCAGCCCGAACCCAGCAGCCACAGGCCGACCAGCGCCCCGGCCCAGGTGTGGTCGAGGCCGGCCTCGTAGATCGGCGTCAGATAGATCAGTGGGAGCGGTGCCACGAAGATCGGCGTGATGACCAGCGGGAATGTGAGTCTCCTCGCTGCCGCCGAGTGCAGCACCCGGCTCAGCGCGGCGCGGCGCCCGGCCGGCGCCAGGTCCCGCAGCATGGTCAACGGCGCGCCCATCGCGAGGAACATCGGCACGATCATCAGCAGCGTGACGTTCTGCACAGCGCGTACCCAGAACAGGACGCCCGCGTAGGAGCCGATCGGTCCCGCCGTCACCACCAGCAGCGTGCCGATCCCACCCGCGACGAAGCTCCAGGACCGGCTCGACGGCCAGTCGACCCCACGACCACGCAGCGCGCGAGCCCCGAGGAGGTAGCCGGCGGCCGCCACCAGCCCGATGATCGCGGCCGGGTCGACCGTCCAGGTGCTGACACCACGCCAGACCGTCAACGGCGGGGGACCGGAGTACCCGGCCGTCACGAGTGCGGTGACCATCCGGCCACCCTGCACCCCCCAACCGCGCACAACCTAAAGCCGACCACCACAACCCCTCAGCCGGCGCTCAGCCCACCACCCCGCCCCCGTGGCACGAATGTGGCTTTAGGGACGTCCAACGTCCCTAAAGCCACATTCGTGACGTGTGGAGGAGGTGTGCGGGGGTGGCGATGGGGTGGGACTTGCCACGCGCACGGGCATCGCGCGGGTTGCTGCGCGATACTGGTGTCGTGAGCGCCACCAACCTCGGTATGCCAGCGCCTCCGCCGCCTACCCTCGCCGCCCGCCGCCCGACCCGCCAACTGCGCGTCGGGGACGTCGGGGTCGGCAGCCAGTCCCCGGTGTCGGTGCAGTCCATGACCACCACCCTCACCTCCGACGTCAACGCGACCCTCCAGCAGATCGCCGAGCTCACCGCCGCCGGCTGCGACATCGTCCGGGTCGCCTGCCCGTCGCAGGACGACGCGGACGCGCTCCCGGCGATCGCCAAGAAGTCGAAGCTGCCGGTCATCGCGGACATCCACTTCCAGCCGAAGTACGTCTTCGCCGCGATCGACGCGGGCTGCGCGGCCGTCCGGGTGAACCCCGGCAACATCCGCAAGTTCGACGACCAGGTCAAGCAGATCGCGCAGGAAGCCAAGGCGCACGGCACCCCGATCCGGATCGGCGTCAACGCCGGTTCGCTCGACAAGCGCCTGCTGGAGAAGTACGGCAAGGCCACCCCGGAAGCGCTCGTCGAATCGGCGCTGTGGGAAGCGGGCCTGTTCGCCGAACACGACTTCTACGACGTGAAGATCTCGGTCAAGCACCACGACCCGGTGGTCATGGTGCGCGCCTACGAGCTGCTCGCGCAGCAGTGCGACTATCCGCTGCACCTCGGCGTCACCGAGGCAGGGCCCGCGTTCCAGGGCACGATCAAGTCGGCCACCGCGTTCGGCGCGCTGCTGTCCCAGGGCATCGGCGACACGATCCGGGTGTCGCTGTCCGCGCCGCCCGTCGAAGAGGTCAAGGTCGGCAACCAGATCCTGGAGTCGCTCAACCTTCGGCCGCGCAAGCTGGAGATCGTGTCCTGCCCGTCGTGCGGGCGCGCGCAGGTCGACGTCTACAAGCTCGCCGACGAGGTCACCGCCGGGCTCACCGGCATGGAGGTCCCGCTGCGGGTCGCGGTCATGGGTTGCGTCGTGAACGGGCCCGGCGAGGCACGCGAAGCGGACCTCGGTGTCGCGTCCGGCAACGGCAAGGGCCAGATCTTCGTCAAGGGCGAGGTCATCAAGACGGTCCCGGAGCACCAGATCGTGGAGACCCTCATCGAGGAAGCGATGCGGATGGCCGAGGATCTGCAGGATGCGGGAGTGCCGTCCGGTGCTCCCGAGGTCACCGTCACCTGATTGGTTGGCAACTTACAGGTGAACGCTCAGGTTGATTCTGGCAATCTAGTCAAGTGCTGAGAGTTGCCGGTCCGCGCCTGCTCGACGAGCGGGATAGGGCGGGTGTGCAGCTGGTGCTGGATTCCGACCCGGTTGCCACCTGCATGGTCGCCTCCCGGGTGGAGCTTGCCGGGGTCGACTCCTGGCGGCTCGGTGGCGAGCTGTGGGGAGTGGGCTCGCGGCTCGACGGCCTGTGCTTCGCGGGAGCCAACCTGGTTCCGCTGCGCGGCGAGCGCGCCTCACTGCGCGCGTTCGCCGAGCGCGCCCGCCGCGTCGGCCGGTCCTGTTCGTCCATGGTGGGTCGCGCCGAGCTGGTTCTCCCGCTGTGGGAAGAGCTGTCCGGGCACTGGACGCCCGCGCGTGAGGTCCGCCACGACCAGCCGTTGATGGTCCTGCCCACCCGTCCGGCGATCACGGCCGACCCGAAGGTCCGCGCCGTGCGCCCCGACGAGCTCGACCGCTACCTGCCCGCCGCCGTGGCGATGTTCACCGAGGAGGTCGGCATCGACCCGCGCCTCGGCGACGGTGGCGTCGGCTACCGGGCCAGGGTCGCCGAACAGATCGCCAGCGGCAGGGCGTTCGCTCGGTTCGAGGACGGCGAGGTCGTGTTCAAGGCCGAGATCGGGGCCCTGTCGTCCCGGGTCGGACAGATCCAGGGCGTCTGGGTGCGGCCCGACTGCCGGGGCCACGGTTACGGAGCCACCGGTACCGCCGCGGTGGTGGAACGGCTGATCGACCTCGGGCGGGTCGCCAGCCTGTACGTCAACGCCTACAACTCGCCGGCGCGCGCGGTCTACTCGCGGGTCGGCTTCAGCCAGATCGCCAGTTTCGCGACGGTGTTGTTCTAGAAAGCGCCCGCCGCCCGGTTCCGGTTCGCTACGGTCGTGGTGTGCGCCGATGCTGGCTAGTCGCGGGTGTCCTGCTGCTCCTCGGCGCGGCACTGGCCGGTTGCTTCGTGGCGCGGCCGGCGGAGACGGCGCCTCCCGGAGCGTCGTGGACGCACGCGGTCGACGAGTTCCCGCTCATCGCCCCGACCGGTCTCGACCCCGGTCAGCTGCGGCTGGTGGACATCTTGCGGCGCGAGCACGCGGCACGGGAACCGGCCACCAAGTACTCGTCGGGTGTGCCGGAGCCGTGGTGCGCGGACTTCATCAGCTGGAACCTGCGCGCCGCCGGGATGCCGCTGGTGAACCCGAACAGCGGAGGCTGGCGCATTCCGGGCACGCGCACGCTGGCCGACTACTACCGCTCGGCCGGTCGCTTCCGCACCCCGGACTCCGGACACCAGCCCACGGTCGGCGACGTCGTCTTCTACAGCGCGCAGAGCCCGTTCGGCCAGCATGCCAGCATGGTGCTAGCGAACGAGGGCGGCGAGCTGACCACGATCGGCGGCAACGAGGGCGACCAGGTGAGAGTCCGACGCGTGTCGATCGGCCGGACGGCCGGGGTCCTCGGATTCGGGCTCCTGCCCCGAACCTGACCGATGACCGCGCCGCGGTTCGTCTCGCAGAGCGTCGTGTTGTGTCGCAGACACTGCAGTGTCTGCGACACGACAGGAAGCTCTGCGAAGTCGTGAGAGGCCGCGAGGTCGTCCGGGCGCCCGCACGTCAGCCTGAGCGGTGATCGCGGCTCGGCCCGGCATACCCTGTGGGCGTGACCTCGCAGACCGTCCGACCCGTCGCCGGTGCTGTCGCCACCGCCGCCGTCGTCGACCTGATCGTGGTGCTGGTGTTCGCCGCCATCGGCCGTAACTCACACGCCGAGGGCATCACCGTACTCGGCACGTTGACCACCGCCGGGCCGTTCCTCGTGGCGCTGCTGCTCGGCTGGCTCGTCGGCCGCGTGTGGCGCGCCCCGCTGACGCTGCCGACCGGCGCGTTCGTCTGGGCCGTCACCGCGGGCATCGGCCTGGCCGTGCGTACGGTGTTCACTCATCGGCTGCCGCTGTCCTTCGTTCTGGTGGCCTCGATCAGCCTGGCGGTCCTGCTGATCGGCTGGCGACTCCTGGCGCTGCTTGCCACACGCTGGACACGCTCCGCCTAAGGTAGAGGGATGCCCGTACGTGAAGCGCTCACCCCGGGCCGTGTCTCGCCGATGCGGCCGGTCCCGCCACAGATCCCCCGCCCGGAGTACGTCGGCAAGGCAGCGCCGACACCGAGCAGCGATCCCTGGGTGCAGCCGACCGAGGTGATCGAGGCGATGCGGGTCGCGTCGCGGATCGCGGCGCAGGCACTCGCCGCCGGTGGCGAGGCCGTGGCACCCGGCGTCACCACCGACGAGGTCGACCGGGTCGTCCACGAGTTCCTGTGCGACCACGACGCCTACCCGTCGACGCTGGGCTACCGGGGCTACCCGAAGAGCTGCTGCACGAGCCTCAACGAGGTCATCTGCCACGGCATCCCCGACTCCACGGTGATCGCCGACGGTGACATCGTCAACATCGACGTCACGGCGTTCATCGGTGGTGTCCACGGCGACACCAACGCCACGTTCCTGGCCGGCGACGTGTCCGAGGAGGACCGGCTGCTCGTCGAGCGCACCCGCGAGGCGACGATGCGCGCGATCAAGGCCGTGCGCCCCGGACGCCCGCTCAACGTGGTGGGCCGGGTCATCGAGTCCTACGCCAAACGCTTCGACTACGGCGTCGTGCGTGACTTCACCGGGCACGGCATCGGGCGTGCCTTCCACTCCGGTCTGGTCGTGCTGCACTACGACGCGCCCGAGGTGGACACGGTGCTCGAGACGGGCATGACGTTCACCATCGAGCCGATGATCAACCTGGGCACGATCGACTACGACATCTGGGACGACGGCTGGACCGTCGTGACGAAGGACCGTAAGCGGACCGCGCAGTTCGAACACACCGTGCTGGTCACCGCGGACGGCTCGGAGATCCTCACCCTGCCGTGAGCCTGCTGGTGGCCGGTACGACGTCCGATGCCGGCAAGAGTTTCCTGGTCACGGGCCTGTGTCGATGGCTGGCGCGACGCGGGGTGAAGGTCGCGCCGTTCAAGGCGCAGAACATGTCCAACAACTCGGTCGTGACCCCCGACGGCGGCGAGATCGGCCGGGCGCAGGCCATGCAGGCCACCGCGTGCGGTCTCGAACCGTCGATCCGGTTCAACCCCGTGCTGCTCAAGCCGGGCAGCGACCGCTCCTCGCAGGTGGTGGTGCTCGGCAAGGTGGACGGGACGGTCAGCGCCCGCACCTATGCCGAGCGCAAGTCGCTGCTGCTGTCCACGGTCGTCGACACGCTGGCGAGCCTGCGCGCGGACTACGACGTGGTGATCTGCGAGGGCGCAGGCTCGCCCGCCGAGATCAACCTGCGCGCCAACGACATCGCCAACATGGGGCTGGCCAGGGCGGCGGGGCTGCCGGTCCTGGTCATCGGGGACATCGACCGGGGCGGGGTACTGGCCCACCTGTTCGGCACACTCGCCCTGCTCGGCCCGGAGGACCAGGCGCTCGTCGCCGGGTTCGTGATCAACAAGTTCCGGGGCGACCCGACCCTTCTCGAACCGGGGCTGGAACAACTTCGCGTGCTCACCGGGCGCCCGACCTACGGTGTCCTGCCGTTCGACACCCGGCTGTGGCTGGACGCCGAGGACTCCCTCTCCGCGGTCACAGACGGCGTCATCGGACGGCCCGGGCCGCCACTCGGTGATCGCTGGCTGCGGGTCGCGGTGCCGCGATTCCCCCGAATCTCCAACTCCACCGACGTCGAGGCACTGGCCTGCGAACCGGGTGTCGCGGTCCGCTACGTGACCGAGCCGTCCCGGCTCACCGACACCGACGTCGTGGTCCTTCCCGGCTCCAAGTCGACGGTCGACGACCTGGAGTGGCTGCGCGCCACCGGGCTGGCCGACGCGGTGCTGGCGCACGCCCGAGCCGGACGTCCGGTGCTGGGCATCTGCGGCGGCTACCAGATGCTGGCCCGTCGGATCGTGGACGAGGTCGAGTCCCGGCGCGGAGCGGTGGACGGGCTGGGGCTGCTCGACCTGGAGATCCATTTCGAGCGGGCCAAACACCTCGCCCGCCCGAGCGGGCGCGCGTTCGGTGAGCCGGTCCACGGTTACGAGATCCACCACGGCCGCGTGGTCACCAACGGTGCTGCACCATTGGTGACCACCGAGGACGGCGTGGGGGAGGGCTCCGACGCCGGCGTAGTGCTCGGCACCCATTGGCACGGCCTGCTGGAGAACGACGCCTTCCGGCGAGCGTTGCTGCGCCGAATGGCGCCGGACGGCTTCGAACCGGCACCGGACACGTGCTTCACCGACGTGCGATCAGCGCAGCTCGACCTGCTCGGCGACCTGGTCGAACAGCACCTCGACACCGACGCGATCCTGCGTCTGATCGACCACGGTGCCCCGCCGGCTCTGCCGTTCGTCCCGCCCGGCGCGGTCGTCTAGCCCGCACAGAGGCTCTCGACGCCGCACAGAGGCCGGGGCCTCTGTGCGGCGTGGACTCGGTCTGTGCGAGCCGCCAGGCCGGTGTGCGGCCGGGAGGAGCCACTGAGGTGCCTGTGGTCAGTCCAGGGGCAGGCTGAGCAGGGCGTTCTCCACCACCTCGGGCAGGGCGGGGTGGATCCAGTACTGGCCCGTCGCCATCTCCCGTGCCGGTAGGCCGAAGGACATCGCCTGGATCAGCGGCTGGATGACCGTCGAGGCCTGCGAGCCGAGGATGTGGGCGCCGAGGAGCTGCCCGGTCTCGCGGTCGGCGAGCAGCTTGCAGAAGCCGGTGGTGTCCTCCATCGCCCAGCCATAGGCGACCGACGCGTAGTCCTGCACCGCCGAGACGTAGTCGAGACCGCGCTCGCGGCACTCGGCCTCGGTCAGCCCGACCGCGGCGATCTGCGGCGAGGTGAACACCGCGGACGGCACGAAGCGGTGGTCGACGCGCCGGGGCGCGTCCGCGTGCAGCAGGTTGTGCGCGACCACCTTGGCCTCGTGGTTGGCGACGTGCTTGAGCTGGTAGGGCGAGCTGACGTCGCCGAGCGCGTAGACGCCGTGGGCGGAGGTCTGCTGGTACTCGTCGACCACGATCCGGCCGTCCGGGTGGGTGTTGACGCCCGCGGAGTCGAGGTTCAGCCGGTCGCTGTTCGGGACGCGACCGGTGGCCAGCAGCAGCGCGTCGCCCTCGGCGGTGGACCCGTCCGCCAAGGTGAGCCGGATTCCCCCGCCGGTCGTCTCGCACGCCTTGACCGGAGATCCGGTGCGTACGTCCCACTTGCGCTTGGCCAGCTCGGTGAAATGCGTGGCGACCGTCTCGTCCTGATGACGCAGCAGGAACTCACCCCGGGCCACGACGGTGACCTCGGTGCCGAGCGCGGAGAACACGTGGGCGAACTCCATGCCGATGTACCCGCCGCCGAGGATCACCAACCGGCGCGGCAGGTCGTCGAGCCGCATGATGTTGTCCGACGTGTAGTACGGAACGCCGGCATCGGCGATGACCGAGGGGATGACCGGCCGGGAACCGGCGGCCACGACCACACGGTCCGAGGTGATCTCCTCGGTGCCCCCGTCGTTCAGCGCGATGGACAGCTTCCCCGGGCCGGTGAACTCCGCGTGGCCGGTGAACAGGGTGATGTTGGCGGACCCCTCGGCGCGGTAGTTCCTGCCGCCCTCCGAGATCGGGTCGATGCGGTTGAAGATTCGGTCCCGGATGTCGGACCAGCGGACCTTGTCCACCGTCGAGTCGATGCCGTAACGGCTGGACTCTGCGATCTCCCGCGCCACGTCGGCGGCGTAGACGTACATCTTGGTCGGGATACAGCCCACGTTGAGACAGGTCCCGCCGAACACACCGTGTTCGACGATGGCGACGTTCAGATGGGAGAACCGCTCGTCGGGCAGCGTGTTGCCGGAACCGGAGCCGATGATCACGAGATCGAAATGGCGCACACCTCGACACTAGTGCGGACGCCGCCGCGGCGCCGTGGGCGGTCGAACGGTAAGAAACCTGACCGAAATCGGTAACCCGAACAGCGGTGCTGGCGATAAATCTGATGTTCCAGGTGCCTGACCGCCGTGGGGGGTGGTCAGTCCGGCTCCGCCCGAGCGCTGGCCGGGTGGTTGCCCGCCGCGGTTGCCGGTGGGGCACTCATCCGGCCGGGCGGACACCGGCCGCACCTGGTCTGACCACATCGTTTCCGTCATGGTCGGGCCGGTGTCCTGTGATGACCGGCTGATGATGAATCGCCCTCATGCGCTCGCCCATCCGACGGCATGTCTGGTAGGCAGGGGCAGTGAACGACTCCCTCTCAGCCACGGTGCACCGCGCGTGGGCCGCGGATCTCGAACCGGGCACTCTCTACGCGATCCTGCGGTTGCGGGTCGACGTGTTCGTCGTCGAACAGAAATGTGCCTACCCCGAGCTCGACGGCCGTGACCTCGAGCCCCGCGCCCGGCACTACTGGCTGGGCGGCACCGGCGACCCCGAGCCCGTGCTGGGGTGCGTGCGGCTGCTCAAGGACCCGGACGGCACGTACCGCATCGGACGGCTGTGCACGGCGGCCTCGGTGCGTGGCCGCAAGCTCGGCCGTCGCCTGATGGACGCGGTGATGGCGGAGGTCGGCGACGACGAGTGCGTCGCGGACGCGCAGAGCCACCTGGTCGACTTCTACACCCATTTCGGCTTCGTGCCGGAGGGTGAGGCCTACGACTGGGACGGCATCGAGCACGTGCGCATGCGCAGGCCCAAGCGCGAGCTGGTGTCGTGACGACGAGTCCCGAGGCTCACCCGCTCTTCCCGTTCTCCGCTGTCGTCGGGCACGACGACATGCGCCTGGCGCTGCTGCTGACCGCGGTGAACCCGCGCATCGGCGGCGTGCTGGTGCGCGGCGAGAAAGGCACGGCAAAGTCCACGATCGTCCGCGCGCTCGCTGGACTGCTGCCCAGCAGACGGGTCGTGGTGGGCTGCCGGTTCGGGTGCGATCCGGCCGATCCGGACAGCCGCTGCCCGGACGGGCCGCACAGCTCCGAGGACGGCGCCGAGCCGGTCTCGACGGTGCGGCCCTCGGCGCTGATCGAACTGCCGGTCGGCGCGACCGAGGACCGCCTGATCGGCTCGCTCGACCTGGAACGCGCGCTGTCCGAGGGGGTCCGCGCCTACCAGCCGGGGCTGCTCGCCTCGGCGCATCGGGGCGTCCTCTACGTCGACGAGGTCAACCTCCTGCACGACCACCTCGTCGACCTGCTGCTGGACGCCGCCGCGATGGGGCGGGCCCACGTCGAGCGCGACGGCGTGTCCCTGTCGCACGCCTCGTCGTTCCTGCTGGTCGGCACCATGAACCCGGAAGAGGGAGAACTGCGGCCGCAGCTGCTCGACCGGTTCGGCCTGACCGTCGAGGTGACCGCGAACCGGGACGTCGACCAGCGCGTCGAGGTGATCCGCCGCCGTCTCGCCTTCGAGGCGGACCCGGTCGGGTTCGAAGCCGGCTGGGCACGGACCGAGCGGGAGCTCGCCGAGCGGATCGCGTCGGCACGGGACCGGTTGGGCGCGGTGCGGCTGCCGGACGCCGAGCTGCGCAGGATCGCGGCCGTGTGTGCCGCGTTCGAGGTGGACGGCATGCGGGCGGACCTGGTGACGGCGCGCACCGCGATGGCGCACGCAGCGTGGCGCGGCGCGGCGGAGGTGACCGAGGACGACGTGCGGGTCGCGGTCCGCCTGGCGCTCCCGCACCGCAGGCGCCGCGACCCGTTCGACGAGCCCGGCATGGACGAGCAGGCCTTGGACGACGCGCTGGACCAGGCCGCCGACCATGTCGACCCACCCGAAGGGCCGGACGACCCGGGCGGCGGGCCACCGGAGGACCCGGGACCCCCCGAGCCTCCGGACGGGCCGGGCGGCGGCGCCACAGGCGAGTCCGAGGACCGTTCGAACGGACAGAGCAGGCCCGTCGGCGACGGTCAGGGGCAGCGGGCGCCCGCTCCGAGCACCCCATTCAAGGCCCGGTTGTTGACCGTCCCCGGAGTCGGTGAAGGGGCACCCGGACGCAGGTCCCGGGCCCGCACCGAACAGGGCAGGGTCGTCCGCGCCGCGATGGACAACCCGCACCGCGCGGCCGATCTGCACCTGCCGGCCACCGTCGCGGCCGCGGCGCCCCACCAGCGCGGTCGCGGGCGTAGCGGGCCCGGGCTGCGGTTGCACCGTGACGACCTGCGGCACGCCGTGCGCGAAGGACGTGAGGGCAACCTGGTGCTGTTCGTCGTCGACGCCTCCGGCTCGATGGCGGCCCGACGGCGGATGGCGGCGGTGAGCGGCGCGGTGCTGTCACTGCTGCGTGACGCCTACCAGCGCCGGG
The DNA here is from genome assembly GCF_000429025.1 of Actinospineispora spinosispora DSM 44797. GTDB lineage: Bacteria > Actinomycetota > Actinomycetes > Mycobacteriales > Pseudonocardiaceae > Pseudonocardia > Pseudonocardia spinosispora. The sequence continues at coordinate 291,483 of NZ_AUBB01000006.1, read as the reverse complement.
ACAAGGTCGGGTTGGTGAGCTTCCGCGCGGCTGGTGCCGAGCTGCTGCTACCGCCGACCTCCTCGGTGCCCGCCGCGGTCGCCAGACTGGACCGGTTGCGCACCGGTGGCCGCACGCCGCTCGCCGACGGGCTGCTCAAGGCCCGTCGAGTGCTGGCGTCGGAGCGGCTGCGCGACCCCCGGCGACGGCCACTACTGGTACTGCTCACCGACGGGCGAGCGACCGTGCCGGCCCGGCCCGGCGGCGACCCCGTGCGAGACGCCGCACGTGCCGCGACACTGCTGGCCGAGGAAGGCATCGCCACGGTCGTGGTGGACTGCGAGTCCGGACCCGTCCGGCTCGGGCTCGCGGCGCGGCTGGCGACCGCGGCGGGAGCGCCGCTGGTCACGGTCGAGGAACTGTCGGCGGAGCGGGTGGCCGGCGTGGTCCGTGCCGTGCGCGCGGCCTGACAAAGGGAGGACGGCACATGCCTCAGGGACAGGTCAGCGAAGTACCGAAAGACGGGCTCACCACCAGGCAGCGGCGCACCAGGCCGTTGCTGATCGTGCACACGGGGGCGATGAAGGGCAAGTCGACCGCCGCGTTCGGCATGGCGCTGCGCGCCTGGAACCAGGGCTGGTCGATCGGAGTGTTCCAGTTCGTCAAGTCCGCGAAGTGGAAGGTCGGCGAAGAGTCCGCGTTCCAGGCGCTGGGCCGGCTGCACACCGAGACCGGTGAAGGCGGCCCCGTCGAATGGCACAAGATGGGCGAGGGCTGGTCCTGGGCGCGCAAGCAGGGCACCGAGGAGGACCACGCAGCGGCGGCGCGGGAAGGCTGGCGCGAGATCCGGCGCCGGATCGAGAGCCAGCAGCACGAGATGTACGTGCTGGACGAGTTCACCTACCCGCTCAAATGGGGGTGGATCGACGTGGCCGAGGTCGTCGAAGTACTCACCGCGCGCGAGGGCAGGCAACACGTGGTGATCACCGGCCGCGACGCGCCGCCCGCGCTGATCGAAGCAGCAGACCTGGTGCTGGAGACGACGAAGGTCAAACACCCGATGGACGCCGGCCAGAAGGGCCAACGCGGAATCGAGTGGTGAGCTGGACTTTTCGGCCTGTTCCGCGCGCGATATTTTTCTGTGACCACCCCGGCTCGCGTAAACGCTCGCTGGGGTACTCCCAGAAAAAAAGGCTCGAGGACTCGCCCGGGCGCGCGCTTGTTGTCGCCCTGGGAGCCGCCGTCCGGCTCGGGAGCCTGGTTGCGGACATTCACTGCCCGGCCTTCGCCGGAACTCCTTCGGAGACTCGCGGAGCCGACTTAGCCGTGCTCAAGTTGGTTGTCCGAGTGACCTCGCAGAGCTTCACGTCGCGTCGCAGATGCTGCAGTGTCTGCGATGCAGCATGAAGCTCTGCGAAGCGTGATTGGTGTGATTGGTGAGCGCGCCGTGCACCCAGTGAGCCGTGGCAGCCGTGGCAGCTGTGGGCGCGCAGACCTCCCCCGTCCCCGCGATCCTGGCCTGCACTTGGCGTGGTCGGGTGGTGTCAACCCGGAACCCTCGCCCCCGAGCCCGTGCAACCAGGAACGCGTGCGAGGCCGGCGAAGCCGGGGGTTGATACCGCCCGACCACGCCAAGACACTGGATGGCCAGCGGGGGCACCCCGAGGACCCGGGCGAGCCAACGGGGACACACCGGGTCGAGGTGAGACGTCAGGGCGAGCAGGACGAACGAATGGCGGTGCTGCGCACGGCGCGCGCCAGGTGCAGCATGCCGACCGCGTTGGGGTGGATCCCGTCGGTCGACAGATCCAGCCTCGGAACCCAGCCGCTGTGCGCGTCGACGATGCGCACGGCGTCGAACTCCGAGGCGACCTTGCGCTGCGCGGCCGCGTAGGCGGCGATCACCTTCGGGTCGCGGCCCGGATGCCCGGCCGCGCTCACCTGCAGCGGCTCGACCAGCAGGATCATCGGCACCGGCGCTGTGCTGAAGGCGCTCAGCGTGTGGCGCAGAGCGGTCGTCCACTGCTTGGTCGGCAGCTTCTGCTCGATGTCGTTGATCGCCGAGTCGATCAGCACCAGATCGGCGGAGCCGGGCACCCACTTGGTGGCGCCCTTGTGCACGAGAGCATCGACGTCGAGCGTCGTGCCGCCGTTCACCGCCCTGATGACCGGCTTGACCCGCAGCGCGGTGGCCGCGAGCGTCGCGTAGCTGGCGTTCGCACCGCCGATCTCCGGCGAGTGCAGATAGCTGTGCCCGTAGGCGACCATCGGGCCCTGGGGGCGCGCGCAGTCCTGGGCCTGGGCCGTCGCCGGCTGGCCGGTGACGGTCGTGCCGGTGAGCACGCATGCGGCCGCGACCACCGCGGCGGCGAAGAGGGCGCGAACCCGCACGGTGACTCCTCGATGTCTCTCGCCAGACCCGACCGGCTCGGGACGGCCGGACAGACGTAGCAGTAACTGTGGCACGAGATCATCTGTGTCGGAGAGGTCCGAAAGAGGGTTGACGACGGCTGGTAGCTCGCTCGCGGTAACTGAGCGTCTTCGTGAGATGAGCCAGAAGGAGTGAACCGTTCACCGACGAGTGGTGCAATTGAGTGGACGAGCGGAGACGGTCGGTTCGCGCGGAGTCGCGTAGCGTGCCGGTCATGACCAGGGTGATCGTGATCGCGGCCGCCGCGTCGGGCTCGGGCAAGACGACGGTGGCCACCGGCCTGATGGCCGCGCTGTGCCGGCGAGGTACTCGCGTGGCACCGTTCAAGGTCGGCCCCGACTACATCGACCCCGGTTACCACTCGCTCGCCACCGGTCGTCCCGGTCGGAACCTCGACCCGGTGCTCGTCGGCGAGCATCGGGTGGCGCCGTTGTTCGCGCACGGCGCCGAGGGCGCGGACGTCGCCGTCGTCGAAGGCGTCATGGGGCTGTTCGACGGTCGGATCGGGACCGGCGGGGACAACGACGGCTCCACCGCGCACGTCGCCGGGCTGCTGGGCGCCCCGGTTCTTCTGGTGGTCGACGCGCGGGGGCAGAGCCGGAGCATCGCGGCGCTGCTGCACGGGTTCGCCACCTATCGGCCCGGCACCAGGCTGGCCGGCGTGGTGCTGAACCAGGTCGGCAGCCCACGCCACGAGGAGGTGCTGCGCGACGCCTGCGAGGAGGTCGGGCTGCCGGTCTTCGGCGCGCTGCCTCGTCAGGACGCGCTCGCCGTGCCCTCGCGGCACCTGGGACTGGTGACGGCCGCGGAGCACGGTGGCGCAGCCACGGCGGCCGTGGAGGCGATGGCCGAGCTGGCCGCCACCCATATCGATCTGGACGGGGTGGTTGCGGCCGCCGCCCCGGTCCGGCCCCCCGGCGAGCGCTGGGATGCCGTGTCGGCGTTGGGGAACGTGCCGATCGAGGCCGGGCCGCGTCCGGTGGTCGCGGTTGCCGGAGGGTCCGCGTTCACCTTCGGGTACGCCGAGCATGCCGAGCTGTTGGCGGCGGCGGGCGCCGAGGTCGTGGTGTTCGATCCGGTGCGGGACCCGCACCTGCCGGAGGGCACGACCGGGCTCGTGCTGCCCGGCGGGTTCCCCGAGGAACACGGTGCCGCACTGGCTGCCAACGAGAGCCTGCGTGCCGAGGTCGCCGCGCTCGCCGCGACCGGCGCGCCGATCCATGCCGAATGCGGCGGCCTGCTGTACCTGACGGCCGAGCTGGACGGCCACCCGATGTGCGGTGTGCTGCCGGCCGCCGGCGCGATGAACCCCCGGTTGAAGCTCGGATACCGGGACGCGGTCGCGCTCACCTCGTCCGCACTGTTCACCGAAGGACAGCGGGTCACCGGCCACGAGTTCCACCGGACCACCGTCCTGCCCCCCGCCGCCGCCGGGGCACCCGCCTGGAAATGGGCGCAGCCGGGCGCGGTGCCGGCGGCCGAGGGCTTCGTGGTCGGTGGCGTACATGCGTCCTACCTGCACACCCACCCGGCCGGCCAGCCGGAGACGGTGGCGCGCTTCGTGGCCAGGTGCACGCGGTCGCTCGTCGGGCGGTGAGCGGCGCCCGGTTCGTCGTCGGCCTGGGCTGCCGGCGCGGTGTCGACGCCGCTGACGTCGAGGCGGTCGTCAGAGCCCTGCTCGAACACCACGGCGTGGATCGCGACACCGTTCAGTCGTACGCGACGCTGGACGCCAGAGCCGACGAGCCGGGACTGCGCGCTGTCGTGGGCGACGCACTGCGTACCTACTCATCGCGGCAGCTGGCCTCGGTGAGCGTCCCGAACCCCTCGACGCGGGTGTCGGACGCGGTGGGCACGCCGTCGGTGGCCGAGGCCGCCGCGCTGTACGCGGCCGGTGAGCTGGCGTCTCCCGGTTCCACCGTCGAGCTGATCGGCGAGAAGCTCGCCGGCACCGGGGCCACTGCCGCGCTGGCAAGGATCAGCGCCACGTCCGCCGGCACCCCCTCACACGGCTAGTCCCACGCGGTCGCGACCGACTCGCGCTGCCGAAACCCCCGACTCGCGGTGCTGACGTGCCCGACTCGCGCTGCCGAGATCCCCGACTCGCGGTGCTGTGAACCCCGACTCGCGGTGCCAGCGTGCCCGACTCGCGGGCGGGGTGCGCGCGCCCCGCGAGTCGGGCGTGTCAGCACAGCGAGTCGGGCGTGTCAGCACAGCGAGTCGGGTGCGTCGGCACAGCGAGTCGGGGGTGTCAGCACCGGGCGGTCGAGCCTGTGTGCACCGGTCGAGGGTGGTGGGGACGTGCGCGAGGGCGACACCCGATCGTGCAGTGATCGAATATTTCCGACGGAGGGTGGATACTCCGCGCGAGGCGGTGTCCCGTCAGGTGGGCCTGCCCGGCAGCGGAAGGGGTACCGGGTCATGGCCGAAGAACATCGGCACGGCGACCGGGCGGGGGAGCAGGGCAACGGCGGTCCGGTGACGCCCGGATCGGTGCCGCCCGCCACCGGCACGAACGGTGGCTCGAACGGGACCCACGACCAGTCGAGCTCGGGCACCGTCGTGAAACCGGATCCCGGCGGAACGGTGATCGCGCCGGAGCCGAACCGGCCCACCTCCGTGCCGGTCACCAGGACGCGGGTCAGCGGTCTGTGGATCGGGCTGACGCTGTCGGCGGTCGTCCTGCTGTTCCTGCTGATCTTCATCCTGCAGAACAACGTGCCCACCGAGATCCGCTTCCTCGGCGCGGCCGGAACGCTACCCGTGGGTGTCGCGCTGCTGTTCGCCGCGGCGCTCGGGATCCTGCTGGTGGCGATCCCCGGCTACCTGCGAATCCTGCAGCTGCGCCGAGCGGCCCGCAAGCGTGAGCCACGCTAGAGCGCCCTTGCCTGATATGCGTCACGTTGACCTCGACCGGGCACGACGGAGAGGATGCAGCGTGCTCACCCAGATGAACCGGACCGCGCCAGCCCGACGTGAGGTCGGTAATGGCTGAGGCGCACTACCTGGTCGGCCTCGAGCTGCGTGACCGTCTCGTCGTGGTGATCGGCGGGGGCTCGGTCGTGCAGCGCCGGGCGCCGAGGCTGCTCGCCGCCGGCGCCCGGATCCGGGTGATCTCACCCGAGGTCACCGCCGTCGTCGAGGGCATGGCGGGAGCGGGCGAGCTCGACTGGCGGCAGCGCACCTACACCGACGGCGATCTCGCCGACGCCTGGTACGTGTTGGCGTGCACCGACGACGCCGACGTCAACGAGCAGGTCGTCGCCGAGGCGACCCGCCGCCGGATCTTCTGCGTCCGCGCGGATGCCGGCGAGCTGGGCTCAGCGGTGACACCGGCCGTCGGCGAACACGAGGGGCTGACCGTCGGGGTGATCTCCGGCGGAGATCCCAAGCGTTCCGCCTCGGTGCGGACCGCGATGGTCGAGGCGCTGCGAGAGGGCACGGTCGACGATGCGGCCACACCCGAGGAGCCCGGTGTTGCGCTGGTGGGTGGTGGGCCGGGGGACCCGGGCCTGATCACCGTGCGCGGCCGTCGTCTGCTGTCCAGGGCCGATGTCGTGGTGACCGACCGGCTCGCCCCGCAGAGCCTGCTCGAGGAGCTGCCGTCGCACGTCGAGGTGATCGACGCGTCGAAAATCCCATACGGCAGGGCGATGCAGCAGGAGCACATCAACGCCGCGCTCATCGACGCCGCCAAGGCCGGGAAGTTCGTGGTCCGGCTCAAGGGCGGCGACCCGTTCGTCTACGGCAGGGGCTTCGAGGAAGTCATCGCGTGCGCCGAGGCGGGCGTCCCCGTCACCGTGGTGCCCGGTGTGACCAGCGCATTCGCCGCGCCCGCCGCCGCCGACGTTCCGGTCAGCCACCGGGGGGTGGCCCACGAGATCGTGGTCGTGTCCGGACACGTCGCCCCGGACGACCCGACCTCACTCATCGATTGGCCGTCGCTCGGCCGGTTGCGAGGCACCCTGGTACTGCTGATGGGAGTGCAGCGGATCGCCGCGTTCGCCGAGGTACTCATCGAACACGGCCGTCCGTCCGACACCCCGGTCGCGGTCATCCAGAACGGCACGATGCGCAACCAGCGAACCCTCCGCAGCACGCTGGCGAAGGTCGCGGACGCAATGGCCACCGAACAGTTCCGACCACCGGCGATCATCGTGGTCGGGCCCGTCGCGGGCCTTCAGGCGCTTCGCACACCGTGATGTCGCGTCGCGGATGTTCCCACCGTCCGCGACGCGGCACGAACGTGTGCGACGTCGATCAGCCGGCGGCGCGCTTGCGGGGGTCCGAGGGGAACGCTCCAGCGGCGATGCAGCGCTTGGACCAGGCCGACACCCGGTCGAGCACGGGCCCCAGTCGTCCGCCGAGCGCGTCGATCAGGCTGCGCTGGGTGGCGTCGGTGCGCTTCTCGATCGTGTCCCGGAAGTCCCTGCCGTCGTCGGTCAGCTCCCAGTTGGCGATGAAGCCGGCGACGGTGAGCCGCGCGATGGCCGACTCGGTTGCCTCACGGGACCAGCCCCGGGTGTTGCTGTACTCACCCATCGGGTAGCCGAGCCACAGCTCCGTCACGATGTTCATCTCGCACGGCCCGAGACCCGCGGCCACGCTCGCGGCGACGTGCCCGTCGCCGCGGTGCTCGCGCACCATCTCCGCCGCTCGCCACAGCCGCCCGTACGGGTCGGTGAGCCTGGGGGCCGAGCGCAGCGCCGAGAACAGTGGGCGGCCCGCGCCGTCGGCCTTGTCGACGGCCCGTTCGAGCGACCCGGCGACCCACACGATCTCCCGCTCGGTCGTGACGTCGCCGAGGATCTTGCGGAGGCTCGCGGCGGTGGCCTCGTCGCGCAGCTCGATGAGTTCGGTCCTGTCGATCTTGCCCTGGCCGGTGGTCCACTGCTCGTCGATCAGCTCGTACGGGAACACCGCGAACGTCGAGGTGACCACAGAGGAGGGGACGTCACCGAGGCACGACGCGCGCCCGTAGACGTACGCCGAGAGGAAGTCCAGTCCGCGTTCCGCCAGCGCGGCGTTCACACCGTGAGACCACACCGCGTGCATGGCGAGTGGTTCGAGAGCGTCGCGTAGCTGTCGGGACGGTCCGGCACGGTTCACCACGTCCGGAGCGGTCGTGCCCTCCGGGGGAGCCGTGAAAAACGTGGCGACGGCAGCCTCGTAGTCCATGCGGGAAAAATAGACCCTCCCCTTCGGGGCGGATCCGCTGGCCACCGCACGTGTGGATCTGTCGTCGGCCGACAGGTCCCCGCGACGAATCCGATGTGATCTTGGGCACCTGGCGCGCCGCCTCCGGGGTGGCCTCGTGAGTGCCTCATCACTCACGAGGGGGTGGCAAGGGGATCTCCAGACGGGCCACCAGGCCTCCGCTCTCTCGCGCGGACAGGGTGAGCTGGCCCTTCAGGCTGCCGACCAGCTGCGCGACGATCCACAGGCCCAGACCGGCGGTGCCACGCCGATCACCGAGGCTCACGTACTTGCGGGACACCTCGCCGAGCTGATCCGGCGGCAGCCCGGGACCCCGGTCGCGGACCTCGGCGACGAGCCGGTTCGATGTGCCGGTCAGGTGCAGCTCCACCGGGCCGTCGGTGCTGTGCCGGGCCGCGTTCTCCGCGAGGTTCGTCAGCACCCGACGCAGCAGCTGCGGATCGCTCCACACCGACCCGCCCTCGGGGTCGATCGCGGCGAACCGGCGATGCGCGGGGATCGCGGCGGCGTCCATGACCACGTCGGCCAGCTCGGCCAGTGACACCATGCGTTCGCGGGGCCTGCCGACCGGGCTGCCGTCGGCGAGCGCCAGGTCGGCGAGGTTGTCCAGCATGTCCCGCAGGTGCTCGGCGTGCGCGTTGATCAGCGACAGTGCGGTGGCCGAGGCGGGTTCGGTCAGCGTGCCGGACGCCAGGTCCTTGCTCAGCGCGGTCATCGACGACACCGGCGTGCGGAACTCGTGCAGGATCACCCGCAAGCCGTCCTGGCGGGCGTGCTGCGACTCGGAGAGCCGGGCCCGCAGGTCGCGTTCCTCCAGCAGCGCCTCGTGTTCGGCGATCGCCTCGGCCCTCGACTTCGCCGCCGCCGCGTACTGCCGTTCGAGCAGCCGGCTGAACACCTCGACGAGCACCGCGGTCGCCAGCAGGTAGCCGGTCCACCACAGGCCGTGCAGCACGATGCGCCAGCCGCCCACCGGTTCCCCGCTGAGGTACACCGCGAGGGCGTAGCCGAGGCCCAGCCCGGTCGCCACGACGTAGCCGCGGCGTCCACCGAGCCCGGCCGCGATGACGATGAGCGGCAGGACCGCCACCACCAGTGTGTCCGTTCCGCCGGTGAAACCACAGGCCAGCAGCGTGAGCAGGGAGTCCATCAGGGTGATCGACCAGCTCGGCGGCGGTCGGACGTCGCGGCGCTGCCACACCGCGAGGATCGTGGAGTACACCGCCGCGGTCGCCAGCACGGCCCAGGCCGCGACCCGATGCGTCTCGGTCACCTGGGGTTCGAGGATCAGCAGCAGCGCCCACGAGACGACGACCGCGAGCCGGACCAGCACTACGACGCGCTGTTCACGGGGTTCGCGAAGGTTCTCGATCAAGGGTTCGGGCCACTGCGGCGCGCTCATCCGGCGATCGTGCACCGGATTGGCCCCCGTGGGCCATCCGTGGCGCGCGCGGCCCGCGAATTCGCCTGTGCCGCCGTGTGATGATCGACACACGAGCTGTGACGTGCCGTTCCCGTATTCACCGAGGAGTACATCGATGGCCATCGACCGCATCATCGAGCACAACAAACGCAACGGCTTCGGCAGTCTGTGTCCCGGCGGGCTGCGCATGGAGTCGTTCCCGATGAAGCTGTTCCGCAAGGGCAACAAGAAGTTCTGGAACCCCGAGGACATCGACTTCTCGAAGGACGCCGAGGACTTCGCATCGATGACCGACGACGAGCAGTTGATGACCGCGTCGCTCGCCGCGCGGTTCATGGCAGGCGAGGAGTCGGTCACCCAGGACATCCAGCCGTTCATGCACGCCATGGCGGCCGAGGGGCGGCTGGCCGACGAGACCTACCTCGCGCAGTTCGCGTTCGAGGAGGCCAAGCACATGCAGGGCTTCCGGATGTGGTTCGACGCGGTCGGCCTTGACGGCGACCTGCACGACTACGCCGAGTACGGCCCGGCGTACGACGTGATCTTCAAGGTCGAGCAGCCCAAGGCCATGTACGCGCTCATGGACGACCCGTCGCCCGCCGCGCAGGTCCGGGCCTCGGTGACCTACAACCACATCGTCGAGGGCTGCCTCGCGCTGACCGGCTACTTCGCCTGGGCCAAGGTGTGCAACAGCAGGGGCCTGCTGCCCGGCATGCAGAAGCTGATCAAGCACATCGGTGACGACGAGCGCCGCCACATGGCGTGGGGCACCTTCACCTGCCGCCGCCACGTCGCCGCCGACGACGCGAACTGGACCGTCGTCGAGCAGCACATGGGCAAGCTGATGGAACCCGCGATCGAGCTGACGAACGAGATTTACAGCCGGTTCGAGGGTAAGGAAGCGCCGTTCGGGATCGTGCAGGAAGAGATGACCCAGTACGCGGCCGAGAAGTTGATGCGCCGCCTGGAGTCGATCCAGGGCGCGAGGGGCCGCAACCCGCTGGAGATCGACGAGGACTACTCGCCGATGGAGCTGGAGGACAAGTTCGGCGAAGAGGACGCGGAGGTGCAGCGCCAGGCGCTGGTCACCGCTAGCTAATCCGACCTGTGAGTGGCAAGGGGTCCTATAGCGACCCGTGCCACTCACGACCAACAAGCGGTCGTGAGTGGCACGGGTTGCTACGCCTTCGGCGCCCCTTCGGGGTACAACCCCTTGCCACTCACAGGGGCATGTCCGATTCGTCCAGTAGGCCGTAGTGGCCGGCGAGACCGGCCGCCTCGGTCCGGTTGGGCACGTCGAGCTTGTGCAGTAGCGCGGCGACCATGCGCTTGGCGGTCCGTTCCGAAACGAACATCCGGGTCGCGATGTCGGCGGTCTCCAGACCCCGCGCGATCAGCACCCACAGCGTGCGGTCCTGGCTGTCGAGCCGTTCCAGCAGCTCGTCGGGGGGTTTGCGGGCCGAGGCGAGCAGTGATTCGAGCAGTGCGGGCGGCATGACCCGCAGGCCCGCCGCGACGGTGAGAAGCGGGCTGAGCAGCACATCGGGATCGGCGGACTTCGGGAGGAAACCGTCGGCGCCGGCGCGCAGCGCCCGCTCGGCCAGCGCCAGGTCGTCCGAGCCGGACAGCGCCAGCACCCGCGTGCTCGGCCGCCGCTGCTTGATCTGACGGATCGCGACCGCTCCGCCCAGCGGAGGCATGGCCAGGTCGACGATCGCCAGGTCGGCGGCGCAGGACTCGACGAGTCCGGCCGCTTCCTCGACACGCGTGGTGAGCCCGCCGACGGTGAACCGGTCGCCCGCCTTGCTCTCCAGGAGGAGCGCGAGGCCCTGCGCGAACAGTTCATGATCATCGACGATGACGACCACCAGTGGAGCCACGTTCACGTGGTCACGCTCTCACAGGTCGGCTTGACTCGGCGCGGCGCGCGGGCCACAGTGTTCTCGGACAGTGTGTCCAGACAGTTTGACTGGCAGGGGGCGACGTGGCCGACGAGGTACTGGTTCACGCCGACGGTCGAGTCGGGCGGCTGACGCTGAACCGTCCCTCGGTGTTCAACGCGATCAACGTCGGGTTGGCGCGTGGGCTGGAGGCCGGGGTCCGGGAGCTCGCCGCCGGCAGCGACGTGATCGTCATCAGGGGCACCGGTGGCAACCTCAGCGTCGGCGGTGACGTCCACGAGGTCGACCGGCTACGCAAGCAGGGCCGGGAGGCGCTCGCCGAGCTGTTCCGGTCGTTCCGCGCGGCACTGGCCGCCATCGCCGAGGTTCCCGTTCCGGTCGTGGTCGTCGTCGAGGGCAACGCGGCCGCTGGCGGGTTCGAGCTGATTCAGGCCTGTGACATCGCGGTGGCCTCGACCGATGCGCGGCTCGCCGACATCCACGCCCGTTTCGGCCAGATTCCCGGTGGGGGCAGCACCCAGCGGCTCGCCGAGATCGTCGGGCGGCAGCGTGCACTCGGCCTGATCCTGACCGGCGACCGGATCAGCGGTGCCGACGCCGCCGCGTGGGGCCTTGTCTACCGCGCCGTCCCCCCTGACCACCTGGAACAGGCGGTCGGCGACCTGACCGACCGACTGCTCGCCGGCTCCGCTCCCGCACTCGCCGCGAGCAAGCGGCTGGTGCGGGCAAGCGCGGAGCTGTCGTTGGACGAGGGTCTGGACCTGGAGCTGGAGGCCGTGCTCGACCATCTGGTCGGGTCGACCGGAGACGCCGCGATCGCGGCATTCACCGAGCGTAAGTGAGGGACGGCGTGACCCGGAAGTTGATCGACAGCGGCATGACGCTGCTGGACCTGGAGGACAACGGCGTCGCGCACCTGACGCTCAACCGGCCGGAGGCGGCCAACGGCATGAGCGTGCCGTTCCTGCGGTCGCTCTACGACGCGCTGATGATCTGCCACGGCGAGCCCGCGCTGCGTGTGCTCGTGGTGTCCGGCGCCGGCGCGAACTTCTGCGCGGGTGGTGACATCAAGGACTTCGCGTCGAAGGGCGAGGCGCTGCCGGACTACCTGCGTGAGGCGACGTCCTGGCTGCAGATCTCGGTCGGCGCGCTCATGCGGTTGAACGCCCCGGTGATCGCGGCGGTGCACGGCTTCGCGGCCGGTGGTGGTGGGTTCGGGCTGGTGTGTGCCGCCGACCTGGTGGTCGCGGCCGAGTCGGCGAAGTTCCTTCCCGGGGCGACCAGGGCGGGCATGGCCCCGGACGCCGGGGTGTCGGTGACCCTGTCGCGGCTGATCGGGCTGCACCGGGCGATGGAGCTCGTCCTGCTGAACCCGACCCTGACCGCGGCGCGGGCCTACGAGATCGGGCTGGTCAACAAGGTCGTGCCGGACGAGGAGCTGCACGCCGCCGCCGACGAGCTGGCGACCACACTCGCCGACGGCGCGCCGCTGGCACTCGCGGCGAGCAAGCGGCTGCTGTGGGACGGCGTCGGACGATCGGTCGAGGCCGCGCTGCCGGACGAGGCGCGAACGGTGTCCGAGCTGTCCGGCACGGCGGACTCCCGTGAAGGTCTCGCGGCCGTGATCGAGCGCCGCGCGCCGAAGTTCACCGGACGCTGACATGGGGCGGCTGAACGGTCGGCGTGCCGTGGTCACCGGCGGTGGGCGGGGCATCGGAGCGGGTATCGCGCGCCGCCTGGCCGACGAGGGTGCTCACGTGCTGGTCGCCGACATCGATCTGGAGCCCGCGCGCGCGGTCGCCGACGAGATCGGCGGCGAGGCGGTCGGGCTGGACGTCTCCGACCCGGACGCCGTGCGCGCGGCTCTCGGCGGGGAACGGACGATCGACGTGCTGGTCAACAACGCCGGGTACGACGAGTTCTGCTGGTTCACCGAGGTCACGCCGACCCAGTGGCGTCGCATGCTCGCGGTCAACCTGGAGGGCGTGTTCGCCTGCACCCAGGCGGTCCTGCCCGCCATGCAGCGCGCCCGCTACGGCCGGATCGTCACGGTGTCCTCGGAGGCCGGACGGATCGGGTCCAAGGGGAACGCGGTGTACGCGGCGACGAAGGCCGCCGCGATCGGGTTCATGAAGTCGATCGCCAGGGAGAACGCCCGGTTCGCGATCACCGCGAACACGCTGGTGCCGGGGCCCATCGAGACGCCGCTGCTGGACAAGGTGCGCGCGCTGGGTGAGCCGGGCGACAAGATGGTCGCGGCGATGATCGCGGGCACTCAGCTGGGGCGGTTGGGCACCCCCGAGGAGGTGGCGGCGGGAGCCGCGTTCCTGGCCTCGGAGGAGGCCGGCTTCGTCACCGGCGAGACGCTCGCCGTCTCCGGCGGCATGGGGCTCGGCGCCTGAGGAACGCGCCCGGGTAGGGCTGGCGTCAACGGCGGACCCGTGAGTGATTTGGGCTGCCAGAGCAGCCCAAATCACTCACGGGTTCTTGGCTTCAGCGAGGACAAGGGAGGATGCATGAGTAGTGGTGCGGCACGGGGACCGCTGGTGGGCGCGCGGTTCGACCTCATCGACCACGACGGTCGCCGGGTCACGAACGCCACCTATCACGGAAAGTTCCCGTTGATCTTCTTCGGGTTCACGCACTGCAAGGTGGTGTGTCCGAGGGCATTGACCAGGCTCACGGCGGTACTGGACGGGCTGGGGGAGCGGGCTGAGCTGCTCGAGCCGCTGTACATCACCGTGGACCCGGAGCGCGACACCCCCGGACGGATGAAGCAGTTCCTCGCGGCGAACTTCCCGCGTTTCACCGGACTGACCGGCTCCGAGGTGGAGCTGTCGGCGGCGCGTGAGGAGTTCCGGGTGTTCGCCCGGCGTCAGCGCGACCCGGAGGGCATCGAGGAGTACGTGGTGCCGCATTCCGCCATCACGTACCTGCTCGACCGCTCCGGTGTGTTCCTCACCCATTTCACCGACGTCATCGAGACACCCGAGCTGGTCAGACGCCTGGACGCGGTGCTCGCGGACGCGTAGCTCGGGGCAGGCCGAGTGTCCTCCACCGGGGTTTGACAAAGCTAAGACGACCGGTCATATTCATGGAATGGGCAACGAGCTGCTGGGCAAGGTGCTGGACGCGCACGGCGGTCTGGAGCGCTGGCGCGAGCTGACGACGATCCGGGCGAGCATCGTGAGCGGTGGCGACCTGTGGGGGATCAAGGGCCTGGTCCAGGACTCGGACCCGCGCGAGATGACCGTGCGCCTGCACGAGCAGTGGGCGTCCGTGCAGCCCTACGGTGCGCCGGACCAGCGCACCGACTTCACCGCCGACCGGATCGCGATCGAGAAGCTGGACGGCCGGGTGGTCGCGGAACGTCGGGCGCCGAGGGAGTCGTTCGCCGGTCACACGCTGGCGACCCCGTGGGATGCGTTGCACCGCGCCTACTTCAACGGCTATGCGCTGTGGACCTATCTGACCGCACCGTTCCTGCTGGCCATGCCCGGGTTCACCGTGACCGAGATCGAGCCGGTCACCGATCACGGCGAACGCTGGCTCGGGCTGAGCGCGCGCTACCCGGCGCACATCGCGGGCCACAGCACCGTGCAGGAGTTCTACTTCGGTGAACACGACCACCTGTTGCGGCGCAACGACTACCGGGTCGACGTGGCCGGCGGGTTCATCGGCGTGCACTACGTGTCCGACCTGATCGACGCGGGCGGAATCCTGGTGCCGACGACGCGGCGGGCCTATCGGCGCGAGTCTCCCGACGGCCCCGTTCTCGACCAGCTCATGGTGTCCATCGACCTGTCCGACATCCGGGTGAGCTGACCGGTCAGCGAGCCGGCAGCCCGAGCAGCGGCTCGAACACTCCGGCGAAGAAGTCGTCGATCGGGGACATGTCCTGCAGCACCTTGGCGTGCAGCACAGTGCCTTGCCAGGCGCGGGCCAAGCCGCGGGCGAGCAGGTCGACATCCCGGTCCGCCGGCAGTTCGCCCAGCTCCTTCATCTCGGTCAGGGCGACGGTCAGCGCGGCGATCCAGTGGCTCCATGCATTGCCGACCGCGTCACGGAGCGCGGGCCCGGTCGAGATGGACTCGGCCGCGAAGTTGCCGAACATGCAGCCGAGGTTGGTCCCGTCATGGTTGAGGTCGTCGCCGAAGAACACGAAGTGCGCGCGCAGTCGGTCGACCGGAGGCGTGCCCGGGTCGCGTAGCCGTTCCAGCTGACGGCCGAGCCCGTACCGGCGCAGGGCCTCCAGGGCCATCTCCTCCTTGCTGGAGAAGTAGTTGTAGAACGAGCCCTTCGGCAGGTTCGCGGCGTCGGTGATGTCCTTGACGCCGCTCGCGTGATAACCGCGCCGGTGGAACTGTTCGACCGCCGCCGCGATCACGTGCTCTCGGAGGCTGGGCCTAGGCATCGCATGGCTCCCGGTATAGATGACCAGTCGTCTACCCAGCGTACGCGGCCGCGTCAGCGGCCCTCGAACCTCGTGGATCGCTTCTCGATGAACGCCGCGCGGCCCTCGGCGTAGTCGAACGTGCCGCCGTGTTCCTGCTGGCGGGTGGCCTCGAGCTCCAGGTGCCGAGCCAAGCCGGTCTGCGCGGCGTCGTTGAGCGTGCGCTTGATGTTCGCCAGCGCCACGGTGGGCCCTTCGGCGAGCCGGCGGGCCAGTGCGGTTGCCGAGGGCATCAGCTCGTCGACCGGGTGGATTTCGGTGACCAGGCCCCAGTCCAGTGCGGTCCGAGCGGGGAGACGGTCGCCGAGCATCGTCAGCTGGGCGGCCCTGGTGAGACCGACCCGCTCGGCGAGGAACAGGGAGATACCACCGTCGGGCATCACGCCGATCCGGACGAACGCCATGAGCAGATAGGCGTTCTCGGCGGCGAGCACCAGGTCGCAGGCGAGTGCGAGCGAGGCGCCGATGCCCGCGCAGGCGCCGTGGATGGCCGCGATCACCGGCTTCGGCGCCGACCGGACCGCGAGGACGATCGGGTTGTAGATCTCGCGCAGCCTGCCGGACAGGTCCGGATCGCCGTTCGGCAGCAGCTCGCGCGCGTTCTTGACGTCGGCGCCCGCGCTGAACGCCCGCCCGGCCCCGGAGATCAGCACCGCCCGCACGGCGGGGTCGGCCGATGCCTTGTTCAGCGTCGTGAGCAGCGCGCGACCCATGTCCGGCGTCCAGGCGTTGAGCGCCTCGGGCCGGTTGAGCTCGATATGGGCCACGCCTGCGTCGACCCAGGAGCGGATCGAATCGTCGTCATCGGACACGGGAAGTGATGCTAACATCCTGTCCAGACACAGTGTCCGATCAAATGTCGGCAGAGGCGGTGCGCGGATCGTGGCCGAGCAGCAGCTTGGGGTGGTGGAGAGCGAGTTCGCCGCCGTATCGGTCAGCGTCGACACCGACGCGAACGGGCCCCGGCTCCGCATCGAAGACCTCAGGGGAGGGCGCGTGGCCTACCTGGACGCGCTCCAGCTCGAGGCACTGGCCTGGTTGCCGGCCGAGCGGCTGACCGCGATCCTCGACCCGACAGCGGGCCGCTGGCGCGAGTAGCGTGCCGGTGGCAGAGAGGAGCCCGGCAGTGCCGCCGAGCATCGACCAACGGCGCGCCGCGCTGCGTGACGCCTACCCGGTGTGGCAGCCGCGAACCCTGGACCAGGCGCTGTTCGACTTCGCCGACCGATACGGCGACCGCCCACTCGTACTCACCGACGACCGGTCGCTGACGTATCGGGAAGCAGCGGACTGGACGCGTCGGCTGGCCGACGGCCTGGCCGAGTCCGGGGTCCGGCCGGGGGACCGGGTCGGCCTGTTGATGGCGAACTACCTGGAGTTCGTACCGCTGAAGTTCGCCATCGCGGCCGTCGGGGCGGTGGCGGTCCCGTTCAACTACCTGTACCGGAGCGACGAGCTGGCCTACGTGCTGGCGCAGAGCAGGGTCTCGGTGCTGATCACCATGACCGGGTTCGCCACCCTGGACTACCTCGGCATGCTGGACTCGATCGCGCCCGGCTGGGAGCACGGCCCCACCTCCGCGTTGCCGGAGCTGCGTCAGGTCGTGCTCCTCTCGACCGACGGCAGGGGACGCGAGGGCGCGGCGACGGTGCGGAGCCTCACCGCGCTCGGTGAGGCGCACCCCGGAGCGGCGGTGGGAGCCGGCCGAGGCCCGCACGACGTCGGCGACATCCTGTACACCTCCGGCACCACCGGGTCGCCCAAGGGCGTCATGGTCACCCACGACGCGGTACTGCGCACCGGCTACGCCTCCGCGCTGACCAGGGCGTTCGAAGACGGACGGCGCGTGCTGTTCTCGCTGCCCTGCTACCACATGTTCGGCTACGTCGAAGGTCTGCTCGCCACGCTGTTCGTCGGCGGGGCGATCGTGCCGATGACCGCGTTCGACCCGGCCGGCTACCTCGCCGGTATCGAGAAGCACCGGGCCACCGACATCCTGTGCGTGCCCACCATGACGGTGGCTCTGCTCGAACATCCCGCGCGTACCCGCCACGATCTGGCCTCGGTGTTCGCGATCCTCTCCGGCGCGGCACCCGCGCCGATCTGGCTGTGGGAACGCGTGCGGGACGACATGGGCATCACCGAGATCACCACCGGCTACGGCATGACCGAGGCGGGTGGCGCGATGACGCTGAGCCGGCCGGAGGACTCCCTCGAGCTGCACTCGACGACGGTCGGCGCGGTCAAGATGGCGGGCGCCGCCGGTCTGCCCGAGCTGGACGGCGCGCTGTGCGGCTACGACGTGGTCGACCCGGTCACCGGCTCGGAGGCGGCCGAGGGCGAGCTGGTCGCCCATGGCCCGACGATCATGGTCGGGTTCTGGGAGAAGCCCGTCGAGACGGCCGAGGCGTTGAGCGCCGGCCGGCTGCGGTCGGGGGACCTGGGACGCGTTCGCCCTGACGGTTACATCCAGCTGACCGGGCGGGCCAAGGAGCTGTACAAGAGCGGCGGTGAGCTCGTCATGCCCAAGGAGATCGAGGAGCTGCTGAGCCGCCACCCCGGGATCAGCCAGGCCTACGCCGTGGGTGTGCCGGACGACCGGTGGGGCGAGGTCGGCTGCGTCTGGGTGGTCCTGGAGCCGGGTTCGACGGTGACCTCCGACGACGTGCTGGCGCTGTGCAAGGAGAACCTGGCCCGCTTCAAGGTCCCCAAGCACGTCTTCTTCACCACGGCACCAGAGCTGCCCACAACCCCCACGGGCAAGGTCCAGAAGTTCGAACTGACCCGCAGAGCAACAACCCTCGTGAGTGGCAAGGGCGTCTACCGCGAAGCGGCGCCGAAGGCGTAGGCGCTCGGAGCACTCACGACACGCTTTTCGTCGTGAGTGATCCGGGCGCCTATAGGCGCCCTTGCCACTCACGAGTCGACGGCGAAGCCGAGATGCCTTGGAGCCGGGCACGGGCTAATCCAGGTACGGGGCCGTGGTCCCGACCGCGTGCGAAGAGTGCGCTGCCCGGGGTCCCTCGTGAGTGCTGAGGGCGCCTATAGCCGCTCTACGCACTCACGACGGAAAAGCTGTCGTGAGTGCGTAGAGCGGCTACGCTTCGCGCCCCTTCGGGGTAGACGCCCTCATCACTCACGAGGGGTGCGGATTCGGGCCTGGGCGTAGAGGGTGTTCCAGACGATGGAGGTGTACGCATCCACCAGGTTGGTGAGGTCCTCGTCCGAGGCGTCCTTCACCAGGCGGTGCAGCCCTCGTTCGGCCATCCAGGTGAGCCAGGCCGCCGTCTGCGCCGACGGCAGGCTCTCGTCCACGAAACCGGCGGCCTGACCCGCTCGGATGTGTTTACGCAGGCCGGCGATGTTGCGCTGCATCATCGCCTCGACCTGGTCGCGCACGCCGGTGTCGTAGGCCGCCGCGTCGAACGCCGCCGCCATGAGCGTCGTGTGCGGCCGGTAGACGTCCACCACCCGGCCCAGCACGGCGCGCAGGTCGTCCCAGCCCGCGTCGGGGCCCAACGCCCACCAGGCCTGCGCCGCGACATCCAGCTCACTGATGATGTCGGTGAGCCAGGCACGGATCAGTTCGCCCTTGTCCTCGAAATACACGTAGAACGTCGAACGGGACACCCCGGCCAGCGAGACCAGTCGTTCGACCGACAGCTCGGTGAAGTTCTCCCCGTCGGCGAGCAGCTGCTCCACGGCTTCGAGCAACCGCGCCCGGATCTGGTCACGCCGCTCGGCTCTGCTGCCCTGCGTTCTGCGGGTCACTGACGGCATGACTACTAGAACCCGAACGACTTCCCGATCACATCGAGCATGATCTCATCCGCACCGGCACCGATGCGGTACAGCCTGATGTCGCGCAGCACGCGGGACACGTCGTACTCGTCCATGTAGCCGGCGCCACCGTGGATCTGGACGCACTGGTCGGCGACCTCCCACGCGGTCTGGGTGGCGAGCAGCTTGCTCATCGAGATCTCCCGGACCGGGTAGTCGCCGCGCGCGTACGCCCTCGCGGTCTGGTAGATCAGCGCGCGGGCGGCTTCGAGCTTCGTCGCCATGTCGGCGAACTTGTGCCGGATCGCCTGGTGCTGGCCCAGCGGCCTGCCGAACGTGTGCCGCTCGCGGGCGTAGTCCAGGGTCTTGTCGAAGGCGTACTGCCCGTAGGCGAGACAGCCCGCCGCGCCGATCAGCCGCTCGGCCTGCAGCTCCCACATGATCTGCTCGAAGCCCTTGCCGACGGTGCCCAGCAGCGCCGAGTCGTCGACCCACACGTCCTCGAAGGTCAGCAGCGCGGTGTCCGAGGCGTGCATGCCCATCTTCCGCAGCTTCTGGTCCCGGGTCACACCGGGCGTGTCCATCGGCACCAGGAACAGGCTGAAGCCTCGGTGGCCGGCATCCGGGTCGGTCTTGGTGACCAGGAGGATCATGCTGTTGCGGTGGCCGTTCGTGATGAACGTCTTGGAGCCGTTGATCAGCCAGCCGCCGTCGTGGCGCACCGCGCGGGTCTTCGTCGCGGCGACGTCGGAGCCGGCGTCGGGCTCGGTGATGCCCAGCGAGTACATCTGCTCGCCCGCGACACCGGGACGGACCCAGCGCTGCTTCTGCTCCTCGGTGCCGAACTGCAGGATCGGGGGCATGACCATGTCGGTGTGCACCGACAGTCCCATCAGGAATCCGCCGCTGCCGCCGCGAGCGATCTCTTCCGCGAGCACCAGGTTGGTGAAGTAGTCGCCACCCTGTCCGCCGTACTGCTCGGGGACGGACAGCCCCAGCAGGCCGAGCTCGCCCATGCGCCGCACGATCGAGTCGGGGAACGTGTGCTCCTCCCACTCCGCGACGTGCGGGGTGATCTCCCGCTCGACGAACGAGCGGATCGACGCGCGCAGTGCCTCGTGGTCCTCGGTGAAGATCACGTGCCCTGTCGGGACGGCTCGCTCATCGGTGACGGACTGTTCGGCGGTGGTCATCACGGGCTCCAGCTCGGGCGTCGAGAGCATTTCTGGACATAGTGTCCAGACGGTATGGCCGACACTAGCATTCCCGGGCACACTGAGACCATGACGAGCGCCCCCGAGTCGTACCGGCCCGCCGACCGCTGCATCGACCTGACCGATCACACGGTCGGCTCGCTGCTGGAACTGCGTGCCGCACAGGCGCCGGACCGCACCGCGCTGGTCGGTACCGGGCACGACGGTGCACCTCGGCGCTACACCTACCGTGAGCTCCACGACGAGGCGCGGCGCATCGCCTCTGGTCTGGCCGAGCTGACCGAACCGGGGGAGTTCGTCGCGCTCTGGGCGCCCAACCTGGTCGAATGGCCGCTCATCGAATACGGCGCCGCGCTGGCCGGCGTCGTGCTGGTCGCGCTCAACCCGGTCCTGCGGCCGGAGGAGCTGCGGTACGCGCTGGACCACTCGGGAGCGGTGGTGCTGTTGCACGCCGACCGCAGCCGCGACTACGACCTCGCCGAGGTGGCCCAGCAGGTCGCCGGGCAGTGCCCCCGGTTGCGCGCGGTGATCAGCCTCGGCTCACCCGAGCGCTACACCTCCGACGCGACGACCGACCTGCCACCGGTCGACCAGCTGAGCCCGGTCATGTTGCAGTACACCTCGGGCACCACCGGTACGCCCAAGGGCGTGCTGCTGCACCACCGGGCGCTGGTCAACGATGCCAAGCTGACCATGGAAGCCGCGGAGATCGAGGAGGGTTCGGTCTGTCTCAACCCGCTGCCGATGTTCCACACGGCGGCCTGCGTCATCAGCACGCTCGGCCCGTTGTCCATCGGTGGCTGCATGGTGCTGATGGAACGGTTCGACCCCGCCGCGGCGCTGGCCGCGATGCGGGACGAACAGGTCCGGGTGCTGATGAGCGTCCCGACCGTGCTCGGCGCCATCGTCGAGGCGGCGGTCGCCGACGGTGGGCAACCGCCGCCGCTGCGTACCGTGCTCGTGGGTGCGTCCAACGTTCCGTCCAGCATGATCGAGACGGTCGAGCAGCGCTTCGGCGCCTCGGTGCACAACCTGTTCGGCCAGACCGAGCTGTCGCCGGTGCTGACCCTCACCCGCCGATCGGACGACCGGCGCGACCAGGTCCGTTCGGTCGGGCGTCCGTTGCCGCACGTGGAGTGCAAGATCGTCGACCCGGCGACCGGCGAGACCACACCGCTGGGTGTGCCCGGCGAGATCTGTGCCAGAGGGTTCCAGCAGCTGATCGAGTACTACCGCAACCCCGAGGCCACCGCGAAAGCGGTCGACCCGGACGGCTGGCTGCACCTCGGGGACCTCGGCTCGATGGACGAGCGCGGCATGATCACCCTGACCGGACGGCTCAAGGACCTGATCATCCGGGGCGGCGAGAACATCGCACCGGCCGAGATCGAGAGCTGTCTCGTCACTCACCGCTCGGTGCTGGACGCCTCGGTGATCGGGCTGCCCGACGAGCGGTGGGGCGAGATCGTCGTGGCGGTGGTGCGGTTGCGCGACAGGCCCACCGACGTCGAGGCCGAGCTGATTGAGCACTGTCGCGCCCACCTGGCCAAGTTCAAGGTTCCGGCGCGGGTGGTCGTCGTCGAGGAGTTCCCGATGACGCCGACCGGCAAGGTGCAGAAGTTCCGGCTGCGCGACCAGCTGCTGGCTGATTGATTCGCCGCCGGTTCACGCCACTTCGCAGAGCTTCACGTCGTGTCGCAGATGCCGCGGCGTCTGCGACGCGACATCAAGGTCTGCGAGGTCGGGCGCTAGGCGCCGAGTAGCCGCCGCACCCACTCCAGGTGCTGGTCCAGGTCGGTGGCGACGTACAGCAGGTCGACGAACGCGTCCGGATAGCCGGCCTCGTCGAGGGCCCTGACCAGCGCCGCCACGTCGTCGATCGAGGCGCGCGGGGTGACGTTGATCCGCACCGTCGTGCCGATCCGCTCCGGTGACCGGCCCGCGTCGACCGCGGCGGCGTCGATGACCGCGCGCTGCCGGTGCAGCAGCGATGGGTCGAACCTCCCGGGTGCGAGCACGACCGGCAACCAGCCGTCCGCGCGGCGGCCGATCCGGCGTAGCGCCGCGGCCGACTGGGCGCCCAGGTAGATCGGCGGGTGCGGCTGGTGGACCGGGGTGAGCCGCACGTGCGCGGGCGGGATGGACCACCGGGCGCCCTCGTGCTCTGCCGGGTCGGTGGTCCAGAGCGCGACGAGCGCGTCCAGCAGCTCGTCCAGCTGCGCACCCCGGCCGGTGAACGGTGCTCCCGCCGCCTGGTACTCCTCGGGTGACCAGCCGACCCCGAACCCGGCGAGCAGTCGCCCGTCCGCGACGACGTCGATGCTGGTGAGCTGACGGGCAAGCTGGACGGGCGGGTACCACGGTGCGACGAGGACGCTGCTGCCGAGCGTCGCTGTGCGGGTCGCCGTGGCGGCCACGGTGAGCGCGACGAACGGGTCGAGCGCCGTCCGGAACTGTTCGGGCACGTCGTCGCGGCCCGCATAGCCGACGGTGGGGTGCGCCGGAGCGAACAGCCGGTCACCCACCCACAGGCTCGCGGCGCCGAGCTCCTCCGCGGTGCTGGCGAACCGCGCCAGATCGATACGGGCCGAATCGCCGTACTGCGGCAAGGCAAATCCCAGCACGTCCGCCAGCTTAGGTGCCCGGGCGGAATGACGCGCGCAGTTCGCGGGGTGAACAGCCGAAGCGCGCGCGGAACGCGCGGCTGAAGTGCGAGGCGTCGACGAAACCCCAGGAGAACGCCAGCTCGGTGAGCGTGCGGTTGCGGTGCATCGGATCGCACAGGTCCGCGCGTACGTTGTCCAGCCGCTGCGACCAGATCCACTCCGAGATCGTGTACGGCTCCGTGCTGAACGCCCGGTGCAGCGTGCTCACCGAGGTGTGCAGCTCGGCGGCCAGCTCGGCCACGGTCAGACCCGGATCACGCAGCCGAGCGCGCGCGTGGGCCTTGACCTGCTCGCGTCGCGCGGCCGGTTCCGGCTGCGGCGCGGGGGAGTCGTTCAGCGCGCTGAGCCCGGCGACGACGATGTGCTCGACGCTCTGCGCCACCGCGGCCGCCGACGCGGGCTCCAGTTCGTCGACCGTGTCGGCCAGGGTGGTGATCATCTCGATCATGAGGTGGCCGGCGCCCCGGGAACCGGGGATTCCGCGTGCGGTCAGTCCCTCGGCGCCGCGCAGCTCCGAGCGCAGCGGCGGTCCGGGCAGCATCAGGACGAACTGCTGGAACCGGTCCGGGAAGCGCAGCTCGTACGGGCGGGTGCTGTCGTAGAGAGCGAAGTCCCCGGGGCTCAGAACGGCCTGCCGCCCGTCCTGGCTCAGGATCCCGACACCCTGGATCTGGATGCTGACCAGGAAGTAGTCCTCGGCGGAGCGAGTGATCAACGACGGCGTGCGACGGACGCGCTGGGCGTCGGAGGTGACCCGGGACAGCTCGAGGCTGGCGAGCGAGTCGATCCGGATCTCGCCGGTGAAGTCAGGACCGTGGGACGGCGCCGCGCAGTCGAGCTGGACATAGGCGTCGCACACCGCGTCCGTCCAGTAGCCGAGCCGGTCGGACGGGTCCACCTCGTCGGTGGTGAGGACCCGTGACATGCGACGACGGTAGTGAGGCCGGCGGCCACCGGCAAGACGGATGCACCGCACAGTCAAGAAACCGACACGTTCAGGCCAGCGCCACGACCCGCGCTGGACGAGGTTCGTGAGCACATAACCACTAGGAGCTTCCCGTGTCGGTCGATCATCCCCGTTTCCGAGCCGCGGCGGTACAGGCCGCCCCCGTGTTCCTCGACCTCGACGCCGGTGTCGACCGGGCGATCGAGCTGATCGCCGAGGCGGCGGCGAACGGGGCGAAGCTGGTCGGCTTCCCGGAGACCTGGTTGCCCGGGTACCCGTGGTTCATCTGGCTGGACTCACCGGCCTGGGGACTGCAGTTCTTCCAGCGCTACCACGACAACTCCCTGGTCTACGGCTCGCCGAGCGCGAAACGGCTGGCAGCGGCGGCGGCCGAACACGAGATCACCGTCGTGATGGGGTTGTCCGAGCGGCAGGCGGGCAGTCTCTACATCGCACAGTGGATCATCGGCCCGGACGGTGAGACGGTCGCCCGCAGGCGCAAACTCAAGCCGACCCACGTCGAGCGCACGGTCTTCGGCGAAGGTGACGGCAGCGACCTGTCGGTGTACGACACACCGCTGGGCAGGCTCGGCGGGCTCTGCTGCTGGGAGCACCTGCAGCCGCTGTCGAAGTACGCGATGTACGCGCAGGACGAGCAGGTGCACGTGGGTGCCTGGCCGAGCTTCTCCCTGTACCGGGGTGCCGCCTACGCCCTCGGAGCGGAGGTCAACACCGCCGCGAGCCGCGTCTACGCCGTCGAGGGCCAGTGTTTTGTGCTCGCGCCGTGCGCGACGGTGTCGCCCGAGATGATCGATCTGATGTGCACCGACGACGCCAAACGTTCCCTGCTGCTGCCGGGCGGCGGCTACGCGCGCATCTTCGCGCCGGACGGTCAGCTCATGCACGAACCACTGCCCGAGGACGCCGAGGGCCTGGTCTACGCGGACCTCGACCTGGGCATGATCTCCCTGGCGAAGGCGGCCGCCGACCCCAGCGGCCACTACTCCCGCCCCGACGTCACCCGCCTGCTCCTGAACAAGACCCCGGGCGACCGCGTGGTCGCGTTCACCACCCCCGGCGTCGACCCGGACGCCACCCTGGACACCCCGTCCCTCCTCCGCACCGACCCAGCCCTTCCACACCCCTAAACCCCTGTTCCCCGGGCACGAATGTGGCTTTAGGGACGTTCAACGTCCCTAAAGCCACATTCGTGACATCGGGTAGGGGTGATCAGGGGGTGATCGTGAAGGCTGCCGGGCCGCCGTTGAGGGGTCCCAGGCGGGCCATCACCTCGTACGTTCCTGGGCCTGCCTGGTCGCGGGCGCCGGTGCACGTCGGTTGGGAGAGCAGGCCGGCCCAGGCCAGCGACGAGGTCACCGCCTTACCGGGGTGCAGGGTCTGCATACCGGCTCCCGGCGGTTTGATGCAGTCGCGGTCGGACCAGACGCGCGTGCCGTCCGATTTCGTCACGACGAGCTCACGCAGCGCGGGCGCCAGGTCACGGCTGCACGGGGCCGCGCTGACGTTGACGATCAGCCACCGGAAGGTCGGGCGTTCGCCGACCTTGTAGCTCGGTTTGTCCACCCGCGCGCTGACGAGCAGATCCTGGTCCGTGCAGGTCGGCGTTGCACCGGCCGGCGCCGGACCCCTGGTGGCCGCCGGGGCGGCGTTCGGGGGAGTGCTCGGGGCGGCCGCGTCCGGTCGTGGACTGTTGAGTGGCGCGGCCCGGGGGAGTCTCGGGTTCGGGGTCGGGACCAGGGGAGGGACACCGGCCCCCGCCGCGGGAGGGTTCGGCGGGATGGTCGGCTGGACCGAGGGCGTCGCCGGTGCCGCGGGAGCCGTGGGCGAGTGGACCCGGCCGACCGGTTCGACGCCGGGGATCGGCGGTTGGGTGGTCGGCGCGGGCGGAGCAGGTTCGGCGAGCGCCACGGGCGCGGGACGGCCGACGGTCATGACGTTCGGACCGGACAGGGGACCGAGGGTGATCATCAGACCGCCGAGCACCGCACCGCCGACTGCGATCGCACCGCGGATCCAGCGCATGCGCGCACGCGAAGAAGCCCCACCTGTCACACAAACAACAGTGACATCATGTGCCGCGCATGGCGGTCAACGACTCGCGGATCGTGATCGCACAAGAGTGTGACATCGCGATGGATGCGGGACGGCTCAGTGCCGTCCGAGCAGGTTGTCGCTCACGTTGCGTAGATGAGTGAGCATCGCGGCCCGCGCCCCGTCCGGGTCACGATCGCCGAGCGCCTCGACGATGTCGGTGTGCTCGGCGTGGTAGCAACGCCGCCGCTCGGGCGTCGACGTGCGGCGCTTCAGGCTGCCCCACACCGGGAGCGCCCGGGCCGTGTTCATGACGTCGAACAGGTTCAGCAGCAACCCGTTGTGCGCGGCGCCGGCGATCGCGCGGTGCAGCCGGGCGTCCCAGGCCTCGAAGCCTTCGAAGTCGTCGGTCTTCCCGCCGGCGACCAGGCACTGCTGAATCCGCTCCAGGTCGGCCTGGGTCGCCACCCGGGCGGCGATCGCGGCCACCGACGGTTCCAGCGCCAGCCGTACCTGCATGATCTCGGCGGGACTCGTGTCCGAGGGCGCTCCGTCGCTCGGCCCGGTGATCACCTCGGTGCGGAAGGTGCCTCGACCGACCTCGCGCACGACGAGCCCCTCGGCCTCCAGTGCGTCGAGCGCGCGACGGATCGCGCTGCGCGGAGCCGACAGTCGTTCGACGAGGTCGCGCTCGGTCGGCAGTTTCGAACCGGGGCCGAGTGTGCCGTCCCGCGCGCCGTCGTCGAGGAGCGCGCGCAGCGACCTTTCGACGGGTATCACGCCGCTGACTGTACCTGGGTAGACCAATCAAGACCAATCCGTCGCGCGGCTCGATTGCTGCAAATCGGGTATCGACGGGCGGCATGGACACGCGTAGGGTTCGCTATTGGCGCATATTGGTGACTATTGGTTCAGATTGGTTTCATCGATGAAACTGGTGACGTTCCGCAACGGTCCCGACGAGCGGGTCGGAGTCGTCGACACCGACCGGGATGAGGTCCGCGACGTGACGGACCTGCTTCCCGACGGTGCCGGGCTACTCGGCCTCGTCGAGGGCTGGGACGCGCTGCGACCGACCGAACGACAGCTCGCGGACCGTCCGGTGCTCCGGCTCGACGAGGTCAGGCTGCTGGCTCCGATCCCGGTGCCCAGGCGCAACATCTTCTGCGTCGGGAAGAACTACCGGCAGCACGTCGTCGAGTTCGGCCGCAGCGGCTACGACAGCCCGGACCGCTCCGAGGCGATGCCCGAGCACCCGGTCGTGTTCTCCAAGGCGACCACCGCAGTGACCGGGCCGTACGACGACATCGATCCGCACCACGGCGTCACCGCCGAGCTGGACTACGAGGCCGAGCTGGGCGTGATCATCGGTCGCCCTGGCCGCTCGATCAGTCGCGAGCAGGCCTTCGAGCACGTGTGGGGCTACACGATCATCGACGACTTCACCGCACGCGACCTGCAGCGCAGTCACAAGCAGTGGCTGCTGGGCAAGTCGCTGGACACCCACTGCCCGATGGGCCCGTACGCGGTCAGCGCCGACGAGATCACCGACGTCACCTCGCTGCAGGTGGAGAGCCACGTCAACGGGGAGCGGCGACAGTCCGCACCGGTCAAGGACCTGATCTTCGACATCCCGGAGCTGATCGCCACGATCTCCTCGGGCATCACGCTGCTGCCCGGCGACCTGATCGCCACCGGCACCCCCGCGGGCGTCGGCATCGGGTTCGACCCGCCGAGGTTCATGGTCAGCGGTGACGTCATCGAGGTGTCGATCACCGGGCTCGGTGCTCAGCGCAACCGCATCGCCTGACAGACGACCGATCCGACGCAGAGGAGAGATATGCAGGTCAACGGCAAGGAACTGGCGGTCGAGGTCGACGGGGACGGTCCCGCCGTGCTGTTCGTGCACGGTCTCGGCGGCACGTCGAACTTCTACCAGGTGCAGGCCGACGCGCTCGCCGACCGGTGCCAGGTGATCCGGGTGGACTCGGCGGGCGCCGGGCGGTCCCCGGTAGCCGAGGGGATCAGCGTCTCCGCGCACGCCGACGACCTCGTCGGGGTGCTCGACGCACTCGGTGTCGAGTCCGCCGCGGTGGTCGGGCACTCGATGGGCACCCTGGTGGTACGTGAGCTCGCCGCCCGCCACCCGGACCGGGTCCGCTCGCTCGCCCTGCTGGGCGCGGTCCGTGAGCCGGCCGAGGCCGGACGGCAGGCGCAGCGCGACCGGGCAGCGACCCTGCGTGACAAGGGCACCGCCGCGGTGGCGCCGGGCGTCGTGGCGAACGCGCTGTCCGAGACCACCCGCTCGGAGCGACCCGAGGTCGCGGCCTTCGTCCGGGAGCTGGTGATGCGTCAGGACCCGGAGGGCTACGCGCGCAACTGCGAAGCACTCGCGGGCGCCAGCGATCCCGGGCCGGTCGCATCGAGCCTTCCGTTGCTGCTGATCACCGGCGACGACGACAAGGTCGGGCCGCCCGAGGCCAGCCAGGAGCTGGCCGACGCGCACGGCGGCGCGACCGTCGAGATCCTGCCCGGCGTCGGGCACTGGACCGCGCTCGAAGCCGCGGGCCCGGTCACCGACCTCCTGCTCAAGTTCATCTGACCCCTTCTCGAGCTTCTCAACGAAGAGGAGACCGTCGTGCCCGTCCCGTCCACCAAGACCCTGTTCCGCAATGTGAGCATCCTCGACTCCACCGGCGCGCTGCCCTACCCGGGAGACGTGCTGGTGGACAACGACCGGATCGCCTCGGTCGGCACCGTCGACCCCGACAGCGCGCGAGGCGCCCGGGTGATCGAGGGGCGCGGCCGGACGCTGATGTCCGGCCTGTGCGACGCCCACACCCACTTCTCCTGGAACAACAGCGCCGACCTCGACGGTCTGGGCACGATGCCGGTGGAGGAGCACCTGCTGTTCTGCCTCGAGTCGGCCCGCACCTACATCGAGTCCGGGTACACGATGTGCCTCGGGGCGGCTTCGGCCAAGGAGCGTCTCGACGTCGTCTGCCGGGACGCGATCAACGCGGGCCGGTTCCCGGGGCCGCGCTACCTCGCCAACGGCCCGGAGATCGCCGTGACCGGTGGCGCACTGATCAAGTCGATCACCAAGTTCGCCGACGGTCCCGAAGGCATGCGCAAGGCGGTCCGCGAGCTGATCGATCTGGGTGTCGACCAGATCAAGCTGTCGATGACCGGCGAGGAGATCACCGGGACCCAGCGCGCCGAGGACACCTACTTCTCCGACGAGGAGGTGCACGCGGCCGTCACCGAGGCGCACCGGAGGGGCAAGCGGGTGTGCGCTCATGCGCGCAGCGCGGAGAGCGTCAAGATGTGTGTCCGCAACGGGCTCGACATCGTCTACCACGCGAGCTTCACCGACGCCGAGGGCTTCGACATGCTCGAAGAGGCGAAGGACTGGGTGTTCGTCGCGCCGGGGATCAACTGGCTCGTCGCCACGCTGTACGAAGCGGAGGCGTTCGGGTTCCCGCAGGCCGCGGCCGAGGCGGTGGGCTACAAGAAGGAGCTGGACCAGGCGATCAAGGGGCTCAAGGAGATGCACCGGCGCGGGGTGCGCATCCTGCCCGGCGGCGACTACGGGTTCGCCTGGACACCGCACGGCACCTATGCGCGGGACCTGGAGCACTTCGTCCAGCTGCTCGACTTCACGCCGATGGAGGCGATCCTGTCGGCGACCGCCCTGGGCGGCGAGATCATGTTGCGCCCGGACGAGCTGGGCAAGGTCCAGCCCGGGTACCTCGCCGACCTGTTGCTGGTCGACGGCGATCCGCTGGCTGACATCACGGTCCTGCAGAAACACGACAAGCTCGACTACATCATGAAGGACGGCCAGTTCTTCAAGGAGCAGGCCGAGCCCGCTGTCTGACCAACCCGTGAGTGCCGCGGCCGCCTACGGGCGGCCGCGGCGCTCACGGGGTCCGCTCAGCTGTTGCGGCCTCGGGCGTCCACCGGCCAGGTGGTGACCGAGGCGCCGTCGAGAACGACCAGTTCGTCGACGAGATTGACCGCGCTGCACACATGATTGGGTACGACGCGCAGCACGTCTCCGAGCCCGGGCAGTCGCGCGCCCGCCATGTCGGCGACGGCGTGATGCTCGGACAGGTGCACGATGCGCGCCTCGGGATGGTCGAGCAGGCGACCGTGGCCGGTGGAGAAGGCCGCGCGGTCCGGGCCGAGGATCTTGCTCCCGGTGTCGAGCACGACCCGGCCCCCCGCGTGGCTGACGACCGTGCCGTACGCGATGAGCGCGATGTCCTCCTTGCGGCAGCTGCCGAGCTCCCATTGCTGCGCGTCGCCGAACACGTACACGCCGGGCCGGATCTCGGTCAGGACCTCGGTGACGGTGAACCCGGCGCTCGGTGTGGCGCCGCCGCTGATGACCGTGGGGTTCACCCCGGTGTCACGCAGCCGGTTCGCCGCGCTCAGCAGCGCCTCGCCCTCCTGCGCGGCCGCGGTCGCCCTGTTCTCCGGTGCGTAGGAATGGCCGGGGAAGGTGAACACTCCCGCGACGGTCATGCCGTGCCGATGCGCGGCGAGGGCGACCTCCGCCACGTCACCGGGCGCGGTCCCGGACCGGTGGTGCCCGCTGTCGACCTCCAGCACCACCTCGATCCCGGACCCGGTGAGCTGTTGCGCCGCCTGGGAGACCCCGGTGGCCGAGTCGGCTCCGATACGGACCCGGGCGGTACGGGACAGCTCACGCAGGCGGGCGGCGCGTGGCGCGTCGACCCAGAGTGGATAGGCGATGAACACGTCGTCGATCCCGGCACCCACGAACACTTCCGCCTCGCCGATCGTCGCGACCGTGATGCCGACGGCGCCGGCAGCCAGCTGCCGGCGCGCGATCTCGATGCTCTTGTGCGTCTTGACGTGCGGCCGCAGCACGAGACCGGTGTCCGCTGCTTGCGCGGCCATCCGCTTGATGTTCCGGTCGAGGATCTGGGTGTCGATCGCCAGGAACGGGGTGGACCGGGCGGCTGCTGTCATGAGGGCTGAGTCTCCTTCGGCTCCGGACACTGGGTCAGGGTGCCAACCGTCGTCCGGCTCGGACACCGGTCGCGGCGCCGTGCTCGAACCCGATCGTTCCGTTCACCAGCACGAGCTCGATCCCGGTGGACAACTGGATCGGGTCGACGAAGGTGGCACGGTCCATGACGGTATCGGGGTCGAACAGAACAAGATCGGCGACCGCGCCTTCCGCGAGAATCCCGCGATCGGTCATCCCGAAGGCCGCCGCCGGGCGAGAGGTCATGGCGGCGATCGCGGCGGGCAGCGTCATCAGGTTCTTCTTCCGCACGTAGTCGCCGAGCACGCGGGTGAACGTCCCATAGAGTCGAGGGTGCGGCTTGCCCCCGGTGCCCGGCGGCAGGCCGTCGGAACCGATCACCGCACGCGGGTGGGTCATGGCGGCCTCGATGTCGGAGTCGGACAGCGCGAACACACACATGGAGGCCACGAGCTCGTTCTCGACGAGCAGCTCGACCAACGCCTCGAACGGTGTGCGGCCCCGCAGCCGGGCGACCGCGTCGAGCGTCAGTCCCTCGTGCTCGTGGTTGCCGGTCGAGGCGATCAGGATGTTGTGCCACCCCGCCCCGCCGACCCAGTTGTCCCAGCTCCCGTCGTTGCGTTCCAGCTCATCGGCGGCGCGGCGCAGCGCGGCGGGATCGTGCAGCCGACGCAGCACGCCGGCGTTCCCGCCCTCCTGGAACCACGGCGGGAGGCAGCTGGTCAGCATCGTGCTGGTCGCGTCGTACGGGTAGACGTCGTGATGCACCGTCACCCCCCGCGCGTGCGCCGCGTCGAGCCGTTCCAGCGCGTCCGGCACACCTCCCCAGGCGGCCCGGCCCATGGCCTTGAGGTGTGAGACCTGCAGCCGGCAACCGGCGCGCTCGGCGACAGCTACCGCTTCGTCGATGCTCTCGGCGAGGTGTAGCCCCTCCCCGCGCATGTGGGTCGCGTACACCCGGCCCGGTGGCAGGTCACCGGCGAGCGCGGCCAGCTCGTCGACGTCGGCGAACATGCCGGGTGGGTAGATCAGCCCCGAGGACAGCCCGAACGCACCGGCGGCCACCGCGTCGGCCAGACCCGCACGCATCGCACCCAGCTCCGCGCCGGTCGGGTGGCGTGCATCGAGGCCCATCGCGGCGATCCGCAGCGTGTGATGACCGACCAGCGCGGCGGTGTTGACGGTGTAGCCGGCGGCGTCGGTACGCGCGGTGAACTCGTCGGTCGTGTGCCAGTCGAAGGGCAGCGGTGGGAACAGCCTGCCGACCAGGTCACGCAGCTCGTCGCGGCGTTCCGGGTGGCACGGGGCGAGGCTGTATCCGCAGTTGCCGATGACCTCGGTCGTGACGCCCTGGCTGATCTTGCTGACGTCGGCCTCGTCGAGGAACGGGGCCGAGTCGGCGTGGGAATGGGCGTCCACGAAACCCGGTGCGACGACCAGCCCACCCGCGTCGATCGTCCGGTCGACGTCTGGGCGGAGCCGGCCGACCGGTCCGACGGCCGCCAGCCGGTCACCGGCGACCAACACGTCACCGGGGTACCCGTCGGTACCGGTTCCGTCGATGATCGTGGCGCCCCTGATCAGCACGGTGTTCAACGCTCGCTCCCGTCGGTCGAGGTGCGTTCCCGCCTGCCCACCGCGACCGGGGCCACCTTCGGCGGATTGACGATGATCAGCAGGACGACCGCGACCGCGACGAGCGCGACCATCACGAGAAGCCCCCATTCGGTGCTGCCGGTGTTCTGCCGGACGTACCCGATGAGCGTCGGGCTGACGAACCCGCCGAGCAGCCCGATGCTGTTGATCACCGCGATCGCCCCGGCCGCCGCGGTCCCCCGGAACAGCGACGACGGGATCGCCCAGAACACGGTGTACGAGCAGTAGATCGCCGCCGTGCCGATCGTCAACGCGGCGAACGAGACCAGGAAGTGGTCGTTGGTGAGGGCCGCGACGGCGAGCGCGGCCGCGCCGACCGCCGCGGGGATCGAGCAGTGCCACCGGCGTTCGCCCGTGCGGTCCGACCGTCGTCCGATCAGGAACATCGCGGCGAACGTCACCACGTAGGGCACCGAGGACAACAGGCCGATCTCGACCAGGTCGGTGACGCCGTTGTCCCGCAGGATCGTCGGCAGCCAGAAGCTCATCGCGTACGCCCCGCCGAGCAGGCTGAACATCGACACCGCGAGCAGGTAGACCTTCGGCATGCGCAGCACGTCGCCCATCCGGGACGCGACGGTTCCGTGCTCGTTCGCCAGATCCTCGGCGACGGCGGCCTTCTCGGCGTCGCTGAGCCAGGACGCCTCCGACGGCCGGTTCACGATCATGCGCCAGGTCACCGCGGCCAGCGCGACGCAGGGCAGCCCGGTCAGCACGAACATCCACTGCCAACCGTGCAGCCCGGCGACACCCTCGAACGTCGTGATGAGCCAGGTCGCCAGCGGGCCGCCGAAGATCGACGCCACCGGGATCGCCAGCATGACCGTCCCCATGACACCGGCCATGCGCGACGGCGGGAACCACAGCCCGAGGAAGAAGATCATCCCGGGCGCGAACCCGGCCTCGAACACGCCGAGCAGGAACCGCAGCACGTACAGGCTCGTCGGCCCCTGCGCCAGTGCGAGACCGGCCGCGACCAGGCCCCACAGCACCAGGATGCGGGTGAACGTCGACCGTGCGCCGATCTTCGTCAGCAGCAGGTTGCTCGGCAGCTCGAACAGCACGTAGCCGATGAAGAAGATCCCGGCGGCGAAACCGTACGCGGCGTCCCCGATGTTCAGGTCCCGCTCGAGACCGAACTTGGCGAAGCCGATGTTGACCCGGTCGAGGTAGGCGAACATATAGCAGATCACCAGCAGCGGCACGATCCGCCGGGTGATCTTGCGGTAGAGCACGTTCCGGTCCACCTGCGCGGTCGACGCTGAACTGGCCATGAGGGCGCTCCGGTCCGAGGTGGGCTGGTTGCGGGAATGATTCATCGCCACCGGGCCATGAGAGCCAGGCTGAAGTAAATCAACACACTGCTGCGCACGTACGATCGATTCGTACAGGTTGACGTCCATCTAGGAGCGTTTCGTGCAGCTGCTGACCGAGACGGACCTGGAGCTCGTCGACGCGGTGCAGATCAACCCGCGTGCCAGCTGGGCGACGATCGGCGCGACGCTGGGCATCTCGGCGGTGACCGCGGCCAGGCGATGGAACGCGATGGTCGAGGCCGGCGTCGCGTGGAGCAGCTCGACGGTGGGCATCGACCGGGTCCGGGGGGCGGTCGTCGAGCTGGACTGCCGTCCGGGCACGACGGAGGCCGTCGCGGCGGCGTTGAGCGAGCAGCCGGATGTGTTGACCGTCGGGTGGACGACGGGGGAGTTCAGCCTGTACGCGCTGACCGTGGCGGCGTCGGTCGAAGCCCTCACCGGGACACTGCTCGGGACGTTCGCCGATCTCGACGTGCGCCGCCAGTGTTCACACGTCTACTGGCGGGTCTTCGGTGGCGCGCAGTGGCGGCTCAGCGTGTTGAACCCGAGCCAGACCCAGCAGGTCCGGGAGTCCCCGGTCGCGCCGCTGCGCCGCTCAGCGGTAGACGACGATGATCGCCGGTTGTTCCTCGCGCTCGCCCACGATGCGCGACGGTCCTACGCCGGTCTCGCGGAGGAGCTGGGGACCACCCCGTCCGCGGTGCGCCGCCGGCTCGAACGGATGCGGCGCCGGGGCGAGCTGTCGTTCCGTGCCGACATCGCGCGGCCGCTGGCCGGGTGGCACCTGGCGGCGCTGCTGTGGCTCGTCGTCCCGGATGCGGACCTGGACGCGATCGGCCGGGTCCTGGGGGGATGGACGGAGACGCGGTTCTGCGCCGCCGTCCACTCGCGGACCAACCTGGTCCTGGTGGTGAGCCTGCGGACGGTCGACCACCTCGAGGAGATCATCGAGCGGCTGAACCGGGTCCAGCCGGACGTGACCGTGGCAGACCGCCGGATCGTGTTGCGTCCGATCAAGGTGCACGGCCGGATCCTCGACGAGGGCGGCCGCAGCCACCGCGTCGTGCCGCTGGATCCGTGGGCCGGGCAGAACGCGAAAAAAGCCTGGCCAGAATCTCGCCGCGAGAGTTGACCAGGCCTGAAAAGAGTCTCTGAGCGGACGACGGGATTCGAACCCGCGACCCTCACCTTGGCAAGGTGATGCGCTACCAACTGCGCTACGTCCGCATGTCACGTGCTGATGAAGTGGCTTCATCGGGTGGAGCAACTGAAGAAGAGACTACACGGGGCCGAACACCGTCTGACGCGGGGGCCCTGGGACTTGCGCAACCAATCGGACCAATCGTTACGTGAAGATGCAATATCGCGGCTTATCCTGATCCGAATTCGTGCCAGGGTGTCCGATAGTTCGAGGGGGGAAACGTGGCCGAGACCAGCACCACCACGCTGCGCGAGCTGACGGTCCGGGGTGTGGTTCTGGGTGGCGTGATCACCCTCGTGTTCACCGCCGCGAACGTCTATCTCGGGCTGAAGGTCGGCCTGACCTTCGCTACCGCCATCCCGGCCGCGGTCATCTCGATGGCGCTCCTGCGCTACTTCAAGGGTCATTCGATCCAGGAGAACAACATCGTCCAGACGATCGCGTCGGCGGCGGGGACGCTGTCCGCGATCATCTTCGTGCTGCCCGGTCTGATCATGGTCGGTTGGTGGCAGGGCTTCCCGTACTGGACGACGGTCGCGGTCTGCGTCATCGGCGGCACGCTCGGCGTCATGTACTCGGTGCCGCTACGCAGGGCCCTGGTGACCGGCTCCGACCTGCCGTTCCCGGAGGGCGTCGCGGCCGCCGAGGTGCTCAAGGTAGGTGACGGCTCCTCCGGGGGTGCCGAGGAGAACGCGAAGGGGCTGCGCTCCCTCGTCGTCGGCTCGGTGACGGCCGCGGTGTTCTCGCTGCTGGCTGCCCTGAAGGTGCTCAGCAGTGAGCTGTCGGTGGCGTTCCGGCTCGGTGCCGGCGGCTCCAGCATCGGGGCCAGCCTGTCCTTCGCGCTGATCGGCGTCGGACACCTGGTCGGTCTGAGCGTCGGAACCGCGATGTTCATCGGACTGCTGATCTCCAACGGGGTGCTGCTCCCGGCGCTGACCTGGGGCATGCTGCCGGCGGGCGCGGACGTCGCCGACGTGGTGAGCAGCACGTTCGGCTCCGAGGTCCGGTTCGTGGGTGCGGGTGCCATGGCGGTCGCCGCGGTCTGGACGCTGCTGAAGATGCTCGCTCCCATCGCGCGCGGCATCCGGGGTGCCGCTGCCTCGACCAAGGCTCGCCGCGGCGGTGAGACGGTTCCGCTCACCGAACGCGATCTGCCGATCACCATCGTCGCCGGTGTCAGTGTGCTCGCCCTGATCCCCATCGCACTGCTGCTGTTCGGCTTCACCAGCGGTACGCCCCTGGCCGGGAGCATGGGCGGCACGATCGCGCTCAGCGTGGTGTACGTGATCGTCGCGGGGGCGGTGATCGCGGCCGTCTGCGGGTACATGGCCGGCCTGATCGGTACGTCGAACAGCCCGATCTCCGGGGTAGGCATCCTCGCGGTGATCGGCGTCGCCGGTGTCGCGATGCTCGTGCACGGCAACGACGATCCGGCCAAGACCCCCGCGCTGATCGCCTACGCGTTGTTCACCACCGCGATCGTGTTCGGCATCGCGACGATCTCCAACGACAACCTGCAGGACCTCAAGACCGGCCAGCTCGTCGGTGCCACTCCGTGGCGGCAGCAGGTCGCGCTGGTGATCGGCGTGGTCTTCGGCTCCCTGGTGATCGCACCGGTGCTCGACCTGCTGAACACCGCGTTCGGTTTCCAGGGCGCTCCGGGCGCCGGTGAGAACGCGCTGCCCGCGCCGCAGGCGACGCTGATCTCGGCGCTCGCCAAGGGGGTCTTCGGCGGGAACCTCAACTGGGGCCTGATCGGGCTGGGCGCCGCGATCGGCGTGGTCGTGGTCGTCATCGACGAGGTGCTGCGCCGGGCGGGCAAGCTCCGCCTCCCGCCGCTGGCCGTCGGCATGGGCATGTACCTGCCGATGTCGCTGATCCTGCCGCTCACGATCGGCGCCGCGCTCGGCCGGGTGTACGAGCGCTGGGCCGAGCGGCGCGGTGGCGACGTCGGGTTCAAGAAGCGGCTCGGCGGTCTGATGGCCACCGGGCTGATCGTCGGCGAGAGCCTGTTCGGGGTCGTGTACGCCGGCATCGTGGCGGGTTCCGGCTCGGACGCGCCGTTGGCCGTGGTGGGTTCGGGCTTCAAGGGCTGGGCGATGGCGATCGGCGTCGTCGTGTTCGCGGCGACGATCGTCGTGCTGTACCGGGCGACCCGGCGATCGGCCGAGGAGCGGCCCCGGGCGACGTCGGAGGGTCAAGCCTCGTCGGGACGGTGAGCCGTCGCCGGTGGTGAGATCAGCGCGACGGTGGCGTCGAGGAGTGTGCGGACGCGGTCGGGCGTGAACCGCTGGGGCTCGAGCGGGTACAGCATCATCCACCCGTCGGCCATGGCGCTGAGCTGGTCGGCGAGGATGTCCGCCGGAATGTCGGCGCGGATGCTGCCCTCCGCCTGGCCCGTCTCCAGGATCGATGTGTACAGCCGGCGGAAGTGGGCGTAGCGCCGCTCGATGACGGCGGCGAGGGCGGGCTCGGTGCGCGCGTGGGCGAGTAGCTGGCACATCACGGGCCAGAACTCGGGATCACCGGTCGTCCGTAGTAGCCATGCCTCGGTTTGGGCCCTGACGTCGCTCTGGGGGCGGACCGCCACGAGCATCGCGTCGTAGCTGTCGAACCAGCTCTCGAGCAACGCGGTGACCAGCTCTTCCTTGTTCGCGAAGTAGTACGTCACGGCTCCGGTGGTGTAGCCGGCACGCCGGGCGACGTTGCGCAGTGAGGCGTTGGCGTAACCCTCCTGGGCGATCGCCGCCGCCGCCGCCTCGAGCAGGGCGGCGCGCTTGGCGGCATGGTCACCGGTCGGTCTGCCGCGCCGCGCGGCCGGTCCGGAGCCGTCCTCTTCGCCTTGCCGAACCGCGCTCTTGGTCACCTCTTGATTCTGCCACAGATTTAACATAACGTCTGTTGTGGAAAATGTGAAACCGTATGTGACCTGCGACGAAGGAGGAATCTCATGCACGAGTCAGTGCGGGACGCGTTCCGGAACGACGGCGCCGTCCTGATCGAGGACTGCCTCACCGACACACAGCTGGCGCAGTGCCGGGAGGTGTACGACTGGACGGTCCAGAACCCCGGCCCGAACGCGTCGGGGATGTTCCACGGGACCGAGAAGCAGTCGCACGTCGACAACGCCAACCCGCTGGTCAAGGACCGGCTCGACGCGCTGATGCCGTCGCTGCCCTTCGGCCGGCTGTTCGCCGAGCTGTGGGGTTCCGACCACGTCTGGTACTTCGCCGAGGAGGTGTTCCTCAAGGCGGGCGGTCGCGGCGGTCGCAGCAGCTGGCACCAGGACACCGCGTACCTGCCGTGGGCCGGTGAGCACTGGGCCAACGCGTGGATCAGTTTCCAGCCGGTGCCCAAGCCGAACTCGCTGGAGATCGTCCGTGGCTCACACCGGGGCATCCAGTACGACGGGACCACGTTCGCCGATCCCGACGACCCCACCGACCCCCTCCACGGCGGCGACGTGCTGCCGCGCCTGCCGAACATCGACGCCGAGCTCGCGGCGGACCCCGACGCCTACGACCTGGTCTCCTGGGCGACCACCCCGGGTGACGTCGTCGCGCTGCACCCACGGTCGCTGCACGGCGGTGCCGGTGTCGATGCCGCCTGCCCCGACCGCCACACCCTGGTCCTGCGGTTCTTCGGCGATGACGCGACGTTCCGTGCCCTTCCCGATGTGAACAGGGACTTCGCCAGAAACGGCGTCCTGTTCGTCGAGGAGATGGCGAAGCTGAACCCGGGTGATCCGTTCCGCTCGCCGGTCTTCCGCCGGCTCGTCTGACCGGGGCGAGAGATGAGTGCATCCGAGACCAGACGCCGGCTGATCAACCCGCCGGACACTCGGGCTGTGTACGACACCCTGCACTTCTCGCAGGCGACCCGGGTCGGTGACCTGATCTGGGTCTCCGGCCAGGTGGGCGTCGAGCTCGCCACGATGACGGCCGTCGAGGGAATGGACGCCCAGGCGCGTCTCGCGTTCGACCATGTGAGGGCCGTTCTCGACACGGCTGGGGCGACTCTCGCCGACATCGTCGAGCTGACGACGTTCCACACCGACCTTCGCGGCGACATCGAGGTGTTCAGCCGGGTCAAGGACGAGTACCTCCCCGACCGGTACCCGTCGTGGACCGCGGTCGGCGTCACCCAGCTCGCCCTCCCCGAGCTGCTGGTGGAGATCCGCGTCGTCGCCCATGCGGGTAGTGGGCGCGGTGAGGCGTGAGATGACCACGGGCGGGGTCACCTCATGGGTCCCGTCCATACCGTCTCGCAGAGCCTCGTGTTGTGTCGCAGACGTTGCAGTGTCTGCGACACAACGTGACGCTCTGCGAAGTCGGGCCAGTGGGTCAGGGCGCCGCTGAGGCGACTGGCCGTCCGTCCTTGAAGAGCCCGCCGGTGGGTCCACCGGCGGGCAGTGTGGCGGCCCAGACGACGCCTCGGGCGCTCTCGGCCGAGGGGCGGGCGGTGTCCTCGTCACCTCGTTCGGGGTGGCTCGCGGTCTCGCCGGGGTCGACCGAGTTGATCAGGATCGAGGTGTCGGCGAGTGCGGGCGCGAGCAGCGACGTCAGCACGGTCATCGTGTACTTGGCCAGCGAGTAGCCGGGCGCGCGCAGGAATCCGTCGGCACGGTGGACGCCGATCTGGAGTGCGGCTTCGCTGGAGACGTTCACGATGCGGGCGGCGGGGGCCTGCCTGAGCAGGGGGAGCAGCGCCTGGATGAGCCGCCAAGGTCCGAGCACGTCGACCTCGAAAGCGGTGCGGGTCTCGGTCAGGTCGGCGTCGAGGGGCGAGAGGACGTGCGAGTCGGGCCAGGAGCTGGCGTTGTTGACCAGCACGTCGAGCCGGTCGGTCCGGCCGGCCACGCGGGCGGCGGCGTCGTCGATGCCTGCCGGGTCGCTCAGGTCCAGCCGGAGCGCGGAGGCGGTGTGGCCCGCCCGGCACAGCTCGGCGGCCCGCTCCTGCGCCCGGTGTTCGTCCCGTGCGGTCAGGATGACGTGGAAGCCCTGTTCGGCGAGCTGGCCGGCGGTGGCGCATCCGATGCCGAGCGGGCGCCCGGCTCCGGTGATGAGCGCGGTACCGGTGGTCATGGTCGAGACTCCTTCGAAGGTGGCGGATCAGTGGCCGGCGTGCTGGGCGTGTTCGGGAAGCAGCCTGACCAGGAAGACGGTGACGAGGTAGAGCCCGGCGGCCAGTCCGAGGACGAGCTGGGTGGCCGCGACGTACGCCGTGAGACCGCCCGCTCCGGCCGTGGCGAAGAAGACGGTGCCGAGTGCGGCGAAGCCGATCGCGTTGGCGAACTGCTGGACGGCGTTGAGTAGACCCGAGCCGACGCCGACCTCGTCGCTGGAGGCATCGCCGAGGATGTAGTCGAAGATCGGGATGAAGACCAGCCCGGAGCCCAAGCCGATGAGCAGTAGTGATGGCGTGCACGACCAGAGGGTGAGCGCACCCTGGTCGTGGGCAACGGTCCACCACAGGCCGAGTAGCCCGGCGGCGCCGATCACCAGTCCGATCTGCACGGTGGCCCGTCCGAACCTGTCGGTCAGGACCGCGCCGGCCAGTCCCATGCCGACGGCCGTGCCGAGTGCCCACGGAATCAGCGCGAGGCCCGTGCGCAGCGGCGTCCAGTGCAGCCCGAGCTGCAACAGCAGGTTGAAGGCCAGCTGGAACGCGGTGAACGACGCGAACACGGCCCCGGTGATGAGCAGCCCGACGACGAAGCCTCGGCGGCGCAACAGGGTCGGCGGGATCACCGGATGGCGACCGCGGCGCTCGGAGACCACGAACAGCGCGAGTGCCGCCACGGCGCCGACGAGCATCAGGTGGGTCCACAACGGCCAGCCCTGCTCACGTCCCTGCACGAGGGGAACGATGAGCATCAGCGAGGCGACGGTGATCAGCCCGATCCCGGCCGGATCGATCCGCATGTGAGGGTCCTCCCCGGCCCGGTGAGGCAGCACGAGACAGGCGAGGATCGCCGCTACGACGCCGATCGGCACGTTGATCAGGAAGATGGCCCGCCACTGGCTGCCGAACAGGTTCAGGTGCAGCAGCCAGCCGGCGAGGATCGGCCCGGCGACGGTGACCGCGCCCATCACCGGGCCGATCGGGATGAGTGCGCGGCGCAGATGCTCCGCCGGGAACACGACCGTGACCAGCGCAAGGCCCTGGGGGATCATCACCGAGCCGGTCAGCCCCTGCAGCGCCCGAGCGGTGATCAGCCAGCCGACACCGGGCGCGAGCCCACAGGCCAGCGAGGCGAGGGTGAAACCGACCATGCCGCCGAGGAACAACCGCCGCCTGCCGAGGATGTCGCCGAGCCGCCCGGAGGCGACCAGGCCGATGGCGAAGGTCGTCGTGTAGGCGGCCAGCACCCACTGCAGGGTCGACTCCGCACCGCCCACGTCCGCGCGGATCGAGGGACCGGCGAGATTGGCGATGGTGGTGTCGAGCACGTCCATCACGTCGGCGATGAACACGACACCCAGCACCGCCCAGGCGCGGGACAGGTTCACCGGGGCCAGGGCGACCACGTCCGACGGTGCGCGACTTGATGACATGAACACTGTTTATAGATGCGAACACTGTTAAGGTCAAGCTAGTGTGTCGTTCGTGAACCCACGAGAGAGACGTGCCGCCCGGCACCTGCCGCCCGAGGTCGAGGCGACGGACGGCGGCCCGGTGGCGAAGCGGACGCGCCGCGGCAGGGCGCCGATCACCGTCGACCAGGTCGTCGACACCGCGCTCCGGCTCGTCGCCACCGAGGGCTACGACGCGCTGACCATGCGCCGCGTCGCCGCGGCCCTCGACGCCAGCCCCGCGTCGCTGTACGTCCACGTGGTCAACAAGGCCGACCTCGACGAGCTGCTCATCGGCAGGCTCTGCGCCCAGATCGTCCTGCCCGATCCCGACCCCGCCCGCTGGCGGGACCAGATCCGGGACGTGTGTGCCCAGCTGCGTGAGCTGTACCTGCGGTATCCCGGCATCTCCCGGGCGGCGATGGCCATGGCGCCCACCAATCTCGAGATGATGCGGGTCGGCGAGGGGATGCTGGCGATCGTGCTGGCCGGTGGGGTGGAGCCCAGGGTCGCGGCCTGGACGACGGACGCCATGGCGCTGTACGTCAACGCCTACTGCCTGGAGGCCTCGATCGTCCGGGCCCGGTCGGCGGACGGCGACGAGTGGGTCCTCAGCCGTGAGGAGATGATCAGCCGGATGCGTGCGCTGCCGCCCGACACCTTCCCGCACACCCGCCGCCACGCCGAGGAGCTGACCGAGGGCGAGGGCCACGACCGTTTCGACTTCACGCTGAGCCTGATGATCGAGAACCTGGGCAGCACGACCGCCTGAGCTGATCAGCCCAGCCGGCCGCCCCACACCGCGCACCCAACGTCCACACCGCGCACCCAACGTCCACACCGCGCACCCAACGTCCACACCGCGCACCTGACGTCGACACCGCGCCCTGTGCACACCGCGCGGTGTGGACGTGAGGTGCGCGGTGTCGAGGGAAGCGGAGACTAGTCCGGACTGCTTTCGCCCGCGCGGAACTCCGCGTAGGTCGGGGTGTGCTCGGGGAACTCGGAGGGCGGGCCCAGCCAGGCGCGGTGCGAGTTCGGGTGTGACCCGTCGGTGTCGGTGACGCCGTACCGCGCACCGAGCTCGGCTCCCCACACGGTCCGGCCGTTGTGTTCCGCTCGGTGTGGATCATTCGCCAGGGCATCCACGACGCGGCCGGTGAACTCCGACGACTCGAACGGAGGAAGCACGGACCCGGCCAGCCGACGCTCCAGCTCCGGGGTGATGCGTTCGGTGCGCAGGACCCCCATCCAGATCGACAGTGTGGTGACGCCGTGCGGGTGCAGCTCCCGTCCCATGTCGCAGGCCAGCTTGTCGGTTCCGGCTTTGCCCGCGCCGTACGACGGGCCGTGCAGGCCCGGCAGATGGACTCGGGCGCCGGGTGCGGAGGTGAACACCAGCAGTCCGCCGGCCGCGATCAGCAGTGGCGCGGCGTAGTGCGCGGCCACGTAGTGCGATCGCAGTCCGACCTCCAGCGGTTTCAGCTCCTCCGCGAGCGGGCGCTCCCAGAAACCCTGGCCGGGGCGAGGCGGGCTCGCCGGCAGTGCGGTGGCGT
This sequence comes from Actinospineispora spinosispora DSM 44797, assembly GCF_000429025.1. Lineage (GTDB taxonomy): Bacteria > Actinomycetota > Actinomycetes > Mycobacteriales > Pseudonocardiaceae > Pseudonocardia > Pseudonocardia spinosispora. Next base: position 248,097 of record NZ_AUBB01000006.1, on the reverse strand, counting down.
TGCTGACCAGAACGTCCAGCCGCCCGTGCTCCCGGCGGACCCGCTCGAACACCGCGGCGACCTGCTCGTCGTCGGCGTGGTCGCACACGATCGGAACGCCGGTGCCGCCGCGCCCGCCGATCTCGTCCGCCGTCGTGGTCAGGCCGGCCTCGGTGCGACCGGTGACGTAGACCGTGCCTCCGGCCGCTCCGAGGGCGAGCGCGATTCCTCTGCCGGCGCCGCGCGACGCACCGGTCACCACGACGACACGGGCTTCGTTCATCCCGAGCTCCTCTCGGTCATGTCCCGCAAGAACTCGAGGAACGCCGTGTTCACCACGTCCGGCTGTTCCATGCTGATCACATGTCCGGCCGAGGGCACGATGCGCACGTCCCGGACGTCGGCGTGATGGTCGGACATCATCGCCATCGGGTTCGCCCCGTGCCAGTGGGCGAGGTCCACGTCCCGGTCCGAGCCGAGGAAGTAGAAGGGCACCCGGGTGCGTTGCTCGGTCCGGTCCCGCCGGTACCGCCAGTTCAGGTCCAGTGCGAGGTACCAGCGGATGCCGCCACCGAACCCCGAGCGGGCGTAGTCGTCGACGTAGGTCTGCAGCTCCCGTTCGCTCAGCCAGGACCAGGGCAGTGGGGGTGGCTCGGGTAGTGCCGCGCGGTAGGTCGTGCCCGGTGGAAGCCGCCACATCTCGGTGAAGTCGACCTCGCCGGACAGCGCGTGGAAGATTTTGGCGAGCATCTCCCTCGGGTGCGCGTCCATGTCGGCGACGGCCGCCTCCGGTTCATCCACGAAGTAGGAGACGTGGTTGAACCGTGTCCGCCCACGTCTCCGCTCGACGTCGAGCGGAGGCACGTCCGAGGCGGTCTGGAACGGATTCTGCAACCCGATGAGCCCCCGGACCCGCTTCGGCTGATCCAGCGCGAGGTCGTAGGCCGCGAACATGCCGAAGTCGAGCCCGGAACACACCGCCTCGTCCACGCCGAGATGGTCGAGCAGAGCGCACAGGTCCGCGGTGATCCGGTCCGCCCGGTACTCCTCGACCGGCTCCGGGCCGCTGGTCTGCCCCATTCCGCGCAGGTCGGGCGCGACCACTCGGTAACCGGCTTCCGCGAGTGGCCCGATCTGGTGCCGCCAGCTGAACCAGGTGTGCGGAAAGCCGTGCAGCAGCAGGACCGTGGGCCCGTGCCCCTGCTCGACGTAATGCACGTCGAGCCCGTTCAGCCGCGCACGGTGGTGCGTCCACTCAGCCATAACGAGACTGTAGAACACGTTCCAGTTAGCTGGCGAGCTGAGACAAATCAGCGTTGCTGTCCAATTGATTGCACACTCTGAAAATTTGTCTTACCGTCGGTCGATGAGCTCAGGCGCGGTGAGGTACGTACCTCCGTCCGGTGAGACGTGGCGTCGCCCCTGGCCGATGTACGCCGCACTGCGTGAGTACGACCCGGTGCACCATGTGGTCCCGGAGAAGCGGCCGGACGCCGACTACTACGTGCTGTCCCGGCATGCCGATGTGATCGAGGCGGCGCATGACCACGAGCGGTTCTCCTCGGCCGAAGGGCTGACCCCCACCTACGGCGAGCTGGACCGGATCGGGCTGCGGGACAACCCGCCGATGGTCATGCTCGATCCGCCGGTCCACAGCGAGTTCCGCAGGCTGGTCGCCAAGGGGTTCACCCCGCGCCAGATGTCGGCCCTCGAACCACGCGTGCGGGAGTTCGTCGTCGAGCGAGTCGAGCGGCTACGCGCCATCGGCCACGGTGACGTGGTCGGCGAGCTGTTCAAGCCGTTGCCCAGCATGGTCGTCGCGCACTACCTGGGCGTGCCCGAGGCCGACCGCGACCGGTTCGACGGCTGGACCGACGCGGTCGTCGCCGCGAACGCCGAGGGCGCGGGCGCCGGGGGAGCGGCTGTTGCCGTCGGCCAGATGATGGAGTACTTCACCGAGCTGATCGGGCGACGCCGTGTCGAACCGGGCGACGACACCGTGTCGCACCTGATCGCCGGGGGCATGGGCGCCGAAGGAGACTTCGCGGGCCTCGTCTCGATCCTCGGGTTCGCGTTCACGATGGTCGCCGGTGGCAACGACACCACGACCGGTCTGCTCGGCGGGGCGGTGCAACTCCTCACCCGGAACCGGAGTCAGCGGCGGTTGCTCATCGAGCGGCCGGACCTCATTCCGGACGCCGTCGAGGAGTTCCTGCGGCTCACCTCGCCGGTGCAGGGCCTGGCCCGGACCACGACCCGGGACGTCGGTATGCACGGCGTCACGATCCCGGCCGGCCGCAAGGTGCTGCTGCTCTACGGCTCGGCGAACCGCGACCAGCTCGCGTACGGTCCGGACGCCGACGAGCTCGATGTGCTGCGCAAGCCGAAGAAGCTGCTGAGCTTCAGCCACGGTGCACACCACTGCCTCGGCGCCGCCGCGGCACGGATGCAGGCGAGGGTGGCGCTCGAGGAGCTCCTGGCCCGCTGCCCTGACTTCACCGTGGACGTCGACGGCGTCGAGTACGCGGGCGGCAACTTCGTCCGCAGGCCGACCCGGGTGCCCTTCGAGGCGGTGAGTGAATGAGCCGCGACTGGTTGGGCGACGAACGTTCGGACATCGCGGCCGAGAAGATCCTCGACGCCGCCGGGGTGTTGTTCGCCGACCGTGGTGTCGCCGGCGTCGGGATGGGGGAGATCGCGCGCGCGGCGGGATGTTCGCGGGCGACCCTGTACCGCTACTTCGAGACCCGCCGTGCGCTGCACCTGTCGTTCGTGCACCGCGAAACCCGTCGGATCGGCGCGGCGATCCGCTCGCGGCTGCCGGCCGGCGGTGAACCCGGCGAGCTGGTCGTGGAGGCCATGCTCATCGCCGTGCGCCTGGTTCGTGCCGATCCGATCCTGCACGCCTGGTTCCGGGCCGACGGGGCGGGACTCGCGTCCGAGATCGCCGGTTCCTCCGTGGTCATCGAAACGTTCGCCGCGGCTTTCCTGGCCGATGCCGGAATCGGCGACGAGAGAAACTCGCCGACGGCGCGCTGGATCGTCCGGATCATTCTGTCCCTGCTGATCGTTCCCGGCACGGACGACACCGAAGAACGCGCGATGCTCACGCGGTTCGTGGCACCCCTGATCAGCGGGGAATCGTTGAGCGCTGACGCCTAGTCGCCGGCGGCGCACTTTCGGGTGAAGAGGCGCGGACCGGGCGAGGGCCGTGCAACCCGTCGCGCGCGGGTGGTGTTCAGGAAAGCGATATGCCCACTACCGCGATCGAACCTGGTTGCGCGGAAGGAAAACTATCGTGACTACGCCACCGAATCCGATCGAGGCATTTCTGACGACGCTCGAACGTCTGCCTGCCGACGCCCCGACTGCCTGCGAGGGCTGGACCGCGCACGAGGTCGCGGCGCACCTGGCCGCGGGCATCGAAGAGGTCGCGGAACTGATCGAGGACACCGTCAACGAGGCCCCGCCCCGCACGACCCGCGGATTCGAAGAACGCGAGGCTCCCTACCGCGAGATGGACGACGCGGATGTCCGTCAAGCGCTGGTGAAGATCGTTGAGCGGGCCAACACCGCGCTGGGCGCCCAGGCGGCCAAGGGCGTCGCGGTGCCGTTCTTCGAGCGGCACTGGAGCGCCGAGGAGATGCAGGTGCACGCCGCCAACGAGTTCGCCATGCACCGCTGGGACCTCATCGGCGACGACGAGCTCACCGACGAGTTGCTGTCACCGCTGCACGCCACCGAGAGCGCGATCAAGACCCTCAACACGTTGAAGGTCCTCGAGGAGGCGCCGACACCTCGCGCCGGGCGCGCCGGTCTGACCGACACCCGGGTCGTGCTCCGCTGCCCCGACCAGCCCGACATCGCCCTCGACGTCACCCCGACCGGCGTCGCGGCGCTCGAACTGTCGACCGGCGAACCATTCGACGGTGACGTCCTCGTCGAGACCGACACGGCCAACCGGCTGTTGACCCTGTGGGGCCGGCGCAGCAGTACCCGCACGATCACCATCACCGGCGACCCCGCCCTACTGCCGACGGTCACCACCGCACTGTGGCAGAACACCCCCGCGTGGTCGCCTCAGCGGCCGGCCTGAGACTCATCGATGCCCGACCCGGAGATCGGGCCTGGCTCAGCAACTGATGGGCCAGGCCCGATCATCCGCTGTCCCGCCGAGGTGTTTCAGTGGGCGGCGGCTCGGTCGAATCGAGCGGTGATCTGGCGGTACTGGTCGTGCCGGCCGGAGGCCATGACCTGCATGTGTCGGGCCTAGCCGTTCAGCGGGTGCCGCCGGGATCGTCGAACAGGCCGAGTTGCAGACCGGCGGGTCCGTTCACGCGGGCCACGTCGAAACCCCACGGGGCGGGCCGCGGAGCGGCGAGGATCTCGGCGCCACCACGTTCGCAATATTTGCGGTCATGACACCGACTGCGCTCGACGCCATCGACCGCACGATCTTGGAGGTGGTCCACCGAGACGGACGAGCGACTCTGCCGGAGGTGACAGCCTGCCTGCGCGTCTCCGGTGAGCACTGATACCTCCTCGATGTGCACGCCGCCTCCATCGCCGACATCGACCGCATCGAACACGCCTTGGCCGCCACCGGCCGCATGAACAGGATGTGCTGTCCGGTGCCGGCGGGTGACGGGTGCCCATGAGCCGTTCGCTCCGGATTTGCTCCGGATCAGACGTCCGCGCTGCTCAGGTACGTCCGTTGCCGACTTCAGGCCAGCGGTTCGAAGGCCTGTCGATCGGCAGCGGCGTAGTTGCTGACCGCGTTGTCGGCGTCCACCGAACGCTGGAGTTGTTGCACGATGTCGGGGAGCTGGTGAGCCGGTAGTGCGCAGGTGAGTTCGTCGGCTGGGAGACCGGTGCGGACGCGGCTGACAGCGCAACCAGGGCTGACGGCGGTGTCACCGCCGTGGGCGAGCGGCACTATCTGGCACTGGGGTTTGGTGACCAGCTTCAGGGCCGGCCATGCGCCCTGCAGGGTCATGAGTGCGGTTGCGGACAGCCGCAGCAGCACGACGTCGGCTCGGACGGCATCGGCGGCCGGTTCGTAGCGGATGGTGCGTGGGGCGAGGGGTAGGTGTGGTGCCGCGGCGAGGTCTGCTGGGGTGACCCAGCCGCTGCCGACCAATGCCGCGGTGTCCTCGCCGGTCGCGGCGGTGTCGAGGGGGATGAATCCGTGGGTGTAGCTACCGACGCTGCAGTGGGCGTGGTCGGCGGCGTCGGTGTTCAGGGCTCGGCGCTGCGCCGGTTCCCAGAAGCAGCAGCCTGCCGGTTGCGGGGGGATGTCCTCGTGCGCGTCGGCGGAGGGCTCGTCGCTGAAGCTCAGGGCTACCGGTGGGTGCGGTAGACCGAGCAGGCGGGCAAGCTCGGTGGCCGGTGCGGTGGAAGACGGTGCCATTCGGGGCAATCCTTCGGCTCGGGTTTCAGCGGTCAGAATCCGACGATCACGTCGTGGGCGTCGATGTCGAGATCGAGCTGGATCGAGTCGCCCGATGTGACACGCCAGTGGTGGTGGTCCTGCTGGTCGAGGGTGACGGTGACCGCCTTCGGGTCGGGGAGCCGGTCGATGGTGATCGTGGTGGGGGTGCCGCGCTGTGAGGGTGTTGCGGCGGTGGTGGTTATTTCGAGCTGTCGTCGATCGAGGTCGTTGCTGGCCCGGCTGATCCCGAGGTTCGGGTAGTCGACGCCGAGGACGGTGGGTTCGGTGTGGACGCTGGTGAGCGGGGCGTTGAACACCCTCGACCAAGCTCCCGGTTCCCCGGCTTCGGCCATCATGAGCATCGCGTTGAGCTGGCCGCGGGGCCACGCTTCGTCGAGGCCGAACCAGAAGCCGAAACGGTTGTTCTCGGACCCGAACCAGCGTGGCTCGAACTCGTTCTCCACGATCTCGGCCAGTCGCTTCTCGGTCGTGACGTCGCCGATCTCCCTGGCCAGCACGAGAGCGGTGATCACCATGCGGGGGTCACGGGCGATCTGTACGACCGGGTGGCGGGTGTCGCTGAATCCGATCGCCCTGGTGCACAGCTCGTAGAGCTGGCCGCCCCAATGACGGTCCTGGGGGTAGAGCATGTGCAGGAAGATCAAAGCGTTGTACGGCTCGTGCAGCGTCGCGACCTTCTCCTCGACGGGGTCGTAGTAGAACGCGAACCAGTCGAGATCCCCGTTGGGTTTCAGCCCCATGTAGTGGGTGCGGGCGAACTCGGCCCACCGGGGGAACGGCGAGTGAAGGTCGGTGCCGAGGAGCCTGTCGTACAGGTGCAGGCCCAGGCCGGCCGCGGTGACGCAGGTCGGCCAGATCTTGGTGTTTTCGCAGTGCGGCCCCTGGGGTCGTTCGCCGAGCTGATGGCTCAACAGGTGAGCGACGCGAGAGTGCGTCCAGGGGAACTGCTGGTTGCGGTAGCCGGTGACGTCGAATGAGGCGTGTTCGGTCGCCTCGCCGGACAGGTAGCGGCGGATGGACAGGGTGAGGTTGAGCCAGCCGCGGTAGAAGAGGTTCCCGTCGGCCCCGACCGGGTCCGGTTGCAGCCCCCACGGTTCGATGCCGTTGGCGGTCCACCCGGGCAGGGCGTACCGGCCGCGCAACGAGTCGGGGGCGCAACACAGCCATTCCGGCGAGTAGCGGTCGACGTTCGGATCCGGACCGATGAGGGTGATCCAGTCGATGCCGCCCCAGAAACTGGTGTAGCGCCACAGCAGTTCGTCGGCGATGCGCACGTACACCTCACGCCACGCCGGCGTCGACTCCATCATGATCGGCAGCGTGTAGGCCATCTCGGACAGGTCGAAGCGCGGGAAGACACACATCGGTGGGCTGCCGTAGCGGTCCCACCATTCGTGGGGTTCGCCCTGGTCGGTCCAGTCGTCCCGAGTGGTGGCCTTGTCCCACATGAACCGCAACCAGCCGAGCGTGCGGTCGCTGAGCTGGGGGTTTCCCGGTGCGCTCATGTCAGTCCGTTCGGCTCAGGGCTCGGGCATGGGTTCGCCACCGGGGCCGCGCACCATCCACAACCTCGTGCGCGCGTCCCACGCCGTGCTCCAGGTGGGGTCCAGCTGGTCCACGGCGGGCTCGCGGATGATCGATTCGGGGCCGTCGCGGCTCGGGTCGGGACGAAGATAGGCGCCGGGGATCTGTTGCTTGGGCCCTCGCGTGCGACCGATCGCCACGATGCGCCGGGTGAGGCCGTAGAACCAGATCACGATGAACGCACTGCCCCGCAGCTGCATCCGGTGACCGACCAGGCCGGCCACCACCGCGTCGACCGCGCGCGGTGAGGTCAATGCGCCCAACGCCTGACCGCTGCTACCGAAATGCAGCCGATGATCAGGTTCATCCTCGGCGAGGGTGGTACTGCTGATGTATCGGGTCCGCCCGTCGAACAGCCACCGCCGGTGCACCCCGTCGGCGGTGGAAATGTCGAACGACAGTGTCCGGGTCACCTGCGACCGGGTCGAGGAGTCGATTCGGGAGAGCACGGTCAGGCCGATGCCTAGAACGGCCAACAACAGGCGCAGGGCGGGACGGGTCAACATGCCCGGAAGCCACTCCCAGCCTCGACGCCCGGACGTGTCGAGCTCGGCGGGTCTGAGCAACTCCTGGTGGGCGAAGCGATCCGCTACCACTGCCGACCCCTTCCTCCACTTCGATCACAGCTAGGTGCTGCAAGAGAAGTTAGAGGTGACCAAGAGGTAGGTCAAGCTCTACCCTGCGACGATGGACTGGCTGGAGGTCGACACGTCCAACTGCTCGGTGCAGCGGACGCTCGACATCGTGGGGGATCGATGGTCACTGCTGATTCTGCGCGAGGCGTTCAACGGAGTTCGCCGGTTCGACGACATCGCTCAACACTTGCGTATCTCCCAGTCCGTGTTGGCTCGGCGGCTTCGCGGGCTCGTTGACGCGAGCATCCTCGAGCGTTCCGCGTATCGGGGTGCCGGTACACGCACGCGGTACGAGTATCGGCTCACCGAACGAGGTATGGCCTTGTTCCCGGTGATCACCGGCCTCATGCAGTGGGGCGACCGCTACCTGGCAGACGAACAGGGCGGATCCTGGAATGTCCACCACCGCGAATGCGGCCGACCGGTGGAGGTCGTGGTCCGCTGTACCGCCGATCTGGAGCCACTCGATCCACTCCACACCCGGACGAGCCCGGGACCTTCCGCCCGACCCGTCAACGCTCACGGCAACGGCGCAATCTGAGTGGTGCGAGAAGCTTCGTCAGACGCGGCCGACGTCCGGCGAGTGTTCCGCCAGGTTCTGCGTGACGCCGGGTTGGAGCCGGGGGAGTGGACGCCTCGTGAGCTGCGTCATAGCTTCGTCACCCGGACATAAATTCAGGCCCCGTCCGCAATTGCGGACGGGGCCTGAATTGGTGGGCGATACTGGGATTGAACCAGTGACCTCTTCCGTGTCAAGGAAGCGCTCTCCCACTGAGCTAATCACCCGAGGCGGAGGCGGGAATCGAACCCGCGTACAGGGCTTTGCAGGCCCTTGCCTAAGCCACTCGGCCACTCCGCCAAACTCTAAAGGCCGGGGCCGGAAGCTCCGGTGTGGAACCCGGTTGACCCTCCGAGCGGACGACGGGATTCGAACCCGCGACCCTCACCTTGGCAAGGTGATGCGCTACCAGCTGCGCTACGTCCGCATATTTCCCGCCAGCCAAGTTCCGGAGCCGGATTCCCTGGCGGGATGTTGTGGCTGAAGCCTATCCGATGGCCTTCGAGGGCTCCAAACCGACCCCCCCTAAGTGGTTCAAGATCAGCTCGCCTCGCTGGACAGCAGGTCTTCGAGGGCCAGGTCGAGGTCCAGCCAGGCGTACTCGCTGCCTGGGGGGACGGCCTCGAACGTGCGGTCCAGGAAGTCGGCCAGGTCCGGCGCACTGGTGGAGAAGAGTGCGTGGCCGGATGGCGAACTGAGTTCGATCTCTACCGTGTCCGGGTCACCGGGTGCGGGACGAACCCGCACATCGCCGGTGCCTGCTTCCGTCAGGAGACCATCGGCGAACAGATCGCGGGCAAATACCCACTCAACGTCTGCCGCATCGGTCCGACCTGTCTGGAAAACCGCGTGAACCGCGAACGGATCACGACTGTCGTACCTCAGCTCGACCCGCACTGGCATCGCGTCGGCCTGCTGGGCCAGCAGATCGAACACGGCGAGAGAGCGGATGGTGACATGCTCGTTGCGCATCGTGCTGGACCCTCCGTGGGTTGTCGCCCGTCTTCAAGATGGAGAACGACCGGGAAGCCGAGATGTCACGGTGCGACGGCAGGAGACTCGGTGTGTCGGGGCCACTCTTCACCCGGTTGGAGCAGTTCCTAAGCTCGGAAATGCACGGCCCGGTGGCGCCAAAGAGCAGGTCAACGCGATATGGCACTACCCTGAACACTCCGATTCGGATTCGTGATCTTTTTTTGACGTGAGGACTGCCCAGGTGGCCGATGTTGCAGACGTTTCGGCCTCGTCCGACAGATCCGGACGCGGCTCACGGGACGACGCGCTCGTCGGAAGGGCCTTCGAGCCGCCGGACGACCAGGTCGTCGCCCGCGTGTCCCTCGGTGACGAGTCGGCCCTGGGTGTCCTCTACGACCGGTACGGGCGCTCCGCCTACTCACTGGCCCGGCAGATTCGCCCCGACGACTCCGTCGCGGAGACGGTGGTGCGTGAGGCCTTCCTGTCGGTGTGGCGTGACCCACAGCGGTTCGACCCGAAGCGCGGCCCGTTCAACAGCTGGTTCACCTCACTCGTGCACCGCATCGCGGTCGACACACCCGGAGTCCCCGGGCGGGGCAGGAAGGCCATGAGCCTGTTCGACGGTCCAGCGGAGCGGGGGATGGCCGGCGGGGCCTCGGCGATCGCCGAACAGGTCCACAGCGCGCTGCGGCGGCTGCCGGCGGAACAGCGCCAGACCCTCGCCCTCGCCTACTACGGCGCCCACACGCAGCGCGAGATCGCCGCGATCACCGGAGTCCCGGTACGGACCGTGCAGTCGCGCATCTTCGCGGCCGTACAGCGCCTGCGCCGGCTCCTCGTCCCGCATCGCTGGGACACCGCCGACGTCGTGCCGGCCGAGCGATGAGCGCCCGCCCACAGTGCCCCCAGGCGGAGCTCGCGGTCGGCTGGGCACTGCACTCCCTGGAACCCGGCGACGACGACGTCGTGATCGAACACCTGCCGAGCTGCCCGATCTGCCGTGAGGCCATCCAACAGACCGAAGAGCTCATGTGGCTCCTCGGCCCCGCGCACGAGCAGGTCACGCCCCGGCCGGAGCTGCGGGACGAGCTGCTGAGCGCGATGGGCGAGACACCGCAGACGCCGGAAACCGAGCGAGACGGACCCTGGCCGCCCGCGTCCGGGATGCCCGAGGGCCAGTCGGTGACGGTCGGCTGGCACCGTCCCGGCGAGGTCGTCAGCAACAAGACCGCGCTCGAACGCCATGCCGCCCAGCAGCGCCTGGCCAGGAAACGACGGACAGCGGCGATCGCGGCCACCGTGATGATCTCGCTCATCGGTGTCGGAGGCGTCGCCTACTGGCAGGTGCAGGTCTCCCAGCAGCAAGAACACGTCCAAGCCGAACGACCCGCCCAGCTCAGCCAGATCCTGTCCGTCATCGACCAGCCCGGCGCCCGGCACGCGGTCCTCAACGCCCCCGGCGGCGAACCCGTCGCCGGAGTGATGCTCACCGCCGACGGTCAACGCGAGGTCTACCCGTTCACCCTGTCGCCGAACGACCCCACGCACTCGATCTACGTGCTGTGGGGGATCGACGCCAACGGCCCCGTCGCCATCGCCGGCTTCGACGTGAGCCGGACCGACAACGGCCTCCGGCCGGTAGGCTCGATGCCACGAGCGGACGCGTACCTCGGCTACCTGATCTCGATCGAGCGCGGGAGGACGCTGCCGGACTCACCTCAACTGATGGTAGCGACCGGGCAGGTGGCGAACTGAGCAGCACAGAAGAACGATCTTCGAGCGGATTTCAGGCGAAGCTCGCGCTGAACCCGCGACTGCGCTGGTTCTACCGCGTCGGCGTCGGCATCGTCGGAACAGTGGTCCTGCTGGTCGGCATCGTCCTCATCCCGTACCCCGGCCCCGGATGGCTCGTCGTGTTCGCCGGCCTGGCGATCCTGGCGACGGAGTTCGCCTGGGCACGTCGGACACTCAGCTACGCCAAAGCGCGCTACGACGCCTGGACCGCATGGCTCGGCAGACAACACTGGGCGATCAAGCTGCTCATCGTCGCGGCAACCGGACTCATCGTCCTCGCCACACTCTGGCTCCTCGGAGCATTGGCGCTGGTCGGAGGCTGGTTCGGGCTGGAATGGACCTGGCTGCACTCGCCCATCTGGTGATCCGGTAAGCTCTTGTCAGCCACCGGGGCACTGCCCCGGATTGGGCGATTAGCTCAGCGGGAGAGCGCTCCGTTCACACCGGAGAGGTCACTGGTTCGATCCCAGTATCGCCCACGCAAATCTGCCTATTCGCATTCGCGGAGATCGCTCATCGAGGGATTTGCGTCGATGCTGGGGGGCCGAGCCCCCCAAACCCCCCACGGTGCGGAATGTTCCGACCCCAGTCGACTGCAGCTTTCTTTGTGCTCCGCCTTCGGCTTCGCCTCGGCTCTGGTGCGTTCTTGCTGGTCTTTGACCGATTGTTTTGTGGGGCGTCTTTTCGTTTGTGCAGGGGTTTGTTGCGTCGCAGATGTGGCTATCTGCGACGCAACTCCCTTTTGTTCTTGTGTGTGTTTGTTTGTTGTCAGGCGGGTTCGTGGAAGCGGATTCTCAAGAGGTGGCGGGACGGGTCGGTGAAGGCTGAGCGGCCGTGCAGGGCCACGTGGTTGTTCACGATCAGGAGGCCGTCCGTGGGGATCGGTTCCCGCAGCTCGTCCGTCGTGTCCGCCAGGCGGGCGTCAACCGTGTCCAAGGCCTTGCGGACCTCGTCCGTCGCATACTCGGGGTGCGCGACCAGGCCGGCCTCGATCTTGTCCTTGCGCCAGCGCCACAGCGGCGTATCACCGATGATCGTCCGGTAGCTGTAGGCGCCCTCCACCTGGGCGTTCTTGCGGAACGCCTTCGGCACCCTCGTCGGCAGCTCCGTCGTACGGAGCACCTCCACCGCCGCCTTTCCCTCCGGGGATTCCCGCAGCTGCCGGATCAACACGCGGCAGTCACGCAGATAGCTCTCGCCGCCACCGCACGTCGCCTGCTTCACCGCGTACAACAAGAAGAAACGCTCCGGAATCGGCAACAACGCCGAATCCGTGTGGTACTCCGCCTCGCGGTCGTTCTCCGAGAAGTTCGAATGACCCGTGCCCGCCTCGTGGTTCTGTACGTCCCAGATCACCCGGTTGTCCACCGGATGCGTCGGCGTCACATCACCCAGTAGCTGCGCCAGCGCGAACACACCCGTGCGCTGCTGGCCGAGCTCGAAGCCCTCCAGCCCCAGCTTCGGCACGATCACGCCGCTGACCCCGTCGTCGAACAGGCCACGGATGCGGTCGGTGAGCGCGGTGAGACGCGGTGCGGCCGCCCGCAGCAGGTTACGCAGCTCAACGTGGTCACGAGCGGGCGTCAGGGTCTCGGTGAGGTCATCACCGTAGTGCTCGGCGAGGGCCGCCTCGATCGAGGCGATCTCCGTTGCCCACATGCCCTCGACATCCGCGTCGAGGTGCGCGACCGACTCAGCGGTTGACTTGTACACGTCGCGGGTCTCCGCGATCCCAGCAGACATCAGGCGTGCCTCCATCCCGTCGTTCACTACAACGACTTAGGCAACCCAAAGTTCGCCCGAAACCTGCCCGGGCCACTCGAACGAGCAAGCCTGCCTCGACCCCGTTGCCGGGCGGATGGCTGGTCAGTGAGGCAAGGTCCACATATGGGCATGACGAACACCACACTGCACCCGTTCACCGGGATGGACGTCTGGACGCTCCTGATGACCCGGGTCGCCGTCGGCGGCGACCGGGCCTTCGTCACCTGGCAGTCGTTCGACGCGCCGAGCAGCACCTGGACCTACCGCGACCTCGCCAGGGACGCCGCGTCCGTCGCGTCCGGGCTCGCCAGGCGCGGAGTGCGGCAGGGTGACCGCGTCCTGATCCACCTGGAGAACTCGCCGGAGTTCATCGTGTCCTGGTTCGCCTGCGCCGCCCTCGGAGCCGTCGCCGTCACCACCAACACCCGATCCGCGCCCGACGAGCTCGCCTACTACGCGCGCGACAGCGGCGCGGTCGGCGCCATCACCCAGCCCCGCTTCGCCGAGCTGGTCGCGGCCAACGCCCCGGAGCTGCGCTTCCTGGTGTGCACCGACAACGACAGCGGCGTACCGGCGTCGGCGGGACAGGATCCGTTCACCGCACTGGCAGCAGACCCGGACGAGCTGCCCGAGCGCCCCGTCGACCCGCTCGCGCCGATGAGCGTCCAGTACACCTCGGGCACCACGTCGCGGCCCAAAGGCGTGCTCTGGACCCAGGCCAATGCATTGTGGGGAGCACGGACCAACGCGGCGCACGAAACGCTGCGACCCGACGACTGCCAGCTCGTCTACCTGCCGCTGTTCCACACCAACGCCCTCGCCTACTCGATGCTGGCCACCGTGTGGACCGGGGCGCGGATGGTGCTGATCCCGAAATGGTCGACCAGCCGGTTCTGGGACGTGTCGCTACGCCACGGCTGCACGTTCCTGTCCCTGGTCGGTCTCACCCAGCGGTTCCTGCTCACCGGCGAGCCGGCGGCCGGACACCGCTACCGGCTCTTCGGTGCCGGCATGTGCGACCTGCCGACCGACCAGCGCTACGGCGTCAAGACCATCGGCTGGTGGGGCATGACCGAGACCATCTCCACACCGATCATCGGTGACGCGTACCTGCCGAACCGGCCGCTGTCGATGGGGCGCCCCTCCTCCGAGTACGGGATCCGTGTCGTCCGGCCCGACGGGACGACCCCGGTCGACCCGGAGGAGACCGGGCAGCTACAGGTCAGAGGAGTGCGCGGACTGTCCATGTTCGCCGAGTACCTCAACCAGCCCGACGCCACCTCGGCGAGTTTCGACGCCGACGGCTGGTTCAGCACCGGCGACCTGGTCATCCCGCACGCCGACGGACACCTGACGTTCGCCAACCGGGAGAAGGACATGCTCAGGGTCGGCGCGGAGAACGTCAGCGCGTCCGAGGTGGAACGCGCGATCATGGGTGTGCCCGGCGTGGTCGAGGCCGCCGTCGTCGGGCGCCCCGACGACAAGCTGGACGAAGTGCCCGTCGCCTTCGTTCGCGCGGCCGATCCCGCCGACGTCGAGGTGGCAGACCGCATCAGTGCCGAGTGCGCCCGGCTCCTGGCGGACTTCAAGGTGCCGCGCGCCGTCTACCTGGTGCGGGACCTCCCGCGCTCGACCCTCAGTAAGATCGACAAGAAGGAGCTGCGCACCGTCGCCGGGGCCGACGACGACCGGGAAGCCGCGCAGGCGCGCTGGCTCATCGGCGCGGAGTCGGATCCGTCGGGGGACGCCCGCTAGGAGCCGCGGATCGCGGCCAGCACCAGATCGACGGTCTGCTCGACCAGCCTCGCGTCCAGCGGCGCATGTCCGAACAGCTGACGGAAGTACAGCGGCGCGGCCAGCGCGTCGAGCACGAACACCATGTCGATGTCCTCCCGGACCTCGCCCCGGGCGATCGCCGCCCGCAGCGTGGCCTCGGTCGTCGACCTCCTGGCGTGGAAGATCCGCTCGAAGAACTGTTCGCGCAGCTCAGGATGGGCCGCGAGGTCCGCGACGAACGGCACCAGCACGTGGTCGAGCGTCGGCGTGGTCAGCCCCTCGGCGATCGTGCCGATGCCGGTCAGCAGATCGCGGCGCAGGTCGCCGGTGTCCGGGGTCGGCACCACACCGAGGCTCGCCGCCAGCACATCGGTGACCAGGTGCTGCTTGGACGGCCACCGCCGGTAGATCGCCGGCCGGTAGACCTCGGCCCGCTTCGCGATCTGACCGAAGCTCAGCTCGGCGTAGCCGACCTCACCCAGCAAGTCGATGGTGGCCGCGACCACCGCCGCATCGATGTCCGGGTCCCGCTGGCGACCCGCTGGGCGAGGTGACGAAATGGTGTTCCCCCTCAGAAGACGGGTGCCGGCATCAGGACGACCCGCCAGCCGTCCGGATCCTCGATGGTGATGCCCCCGTTGTCCGTCCAGTACGGATTCTCGGCGGCGACCGGAGCGTGCCCCAGCTCGCCGAGACGCTGCGCGGTCCGTTCCGCGTCCGCCGCGTTGTCGAAGTAGAGCACCAGCAGATTGTCGAGGGTCGGCGCCGGACAGGGACTGCCGGCCTCGTGCGAGGTGAACTCGAGGTGGTAGTCGGTGCCCGGCAGGCCGAGCATGATCCCCCGATATCCGGCGTGCTCCTCGAAACGGAACAGCTCGGTCAGCCCGAGCCCGTCGCGGTAGAAGCGGATCACCTCGGGGAGGCGGTCGGTCGGCCGGGCGATACGGACCTGGCGGGCGGGCAGCTGCTCGGGCCAGGCCTGGGTGGACACGCTCATCATGGATTCCCTTCTGGTGTGGTGCTGAGGACTAGGACGCGAGGTTCACGACGACCACCGAGGCGAGCCCGACCAGCAGTAGCGTCAGGTGGCTCTGCTGGACGGGGCCCATCTTGACCCAGTAGGTGAACCACAGGCCGGTGAGGACGAAGCCGAGGAACAACGCGACGAACAGCGCAAGGCCCAGGTTGGCCACGGCGAGCGCGATGCCCGTGCCGCCGGTGAACAGCGCGGAGACGAGCAGGATCACGGCGTACCAGAGCACCAGCGCCGTGACCGCCTGCACGGCGATGACCAGCAGGTAAGCCACGCGGTGCACGGCTGGCGACTCGATCGCCCGCCACAGCACGCCCTGGCCGAGCGGCGGGTCCTCCCGCAGCTCGCGCATCGTCATCATGCGGGGGATCGCGGCCGAGTTCGTGCCGGGGTCGGTGATGTTGTTGAGCACGAAGATCGACAGATACGTCGCCAGCCCGGCGACCACCAAGGTCTTGATCCACATCAGTGTGTCGGCAGGGTTCACGCCGCAACCTCCTATTCTGATTCAGTACGTACTGTATCAGAATATGTGAACGACGCCGCGCACCGTGAGTCCACACCGCGCTCCGTGCACATAGCGCGGTGTGGCCACACGGTGCGCGGGGTGCGACGCAGTCGCTGTGTGGCGTGTACGAGGTCTGTGTGGACGGGATGGTCAGGCGGGGCGGCGCAGGAGGCCGCCCCGGTGGCGGCAGGTTGCGGCGGCGACGTGCATCGCCTCGTGGAGCACCGGCGTCCAGGCCGAGTGGTCGGCCGGTGCCCCGTGCCGTACCCGGTGCGCGAGCAGCACCGCGAGGGTCGCATCACCGGCGCCCATCGTGTCCACCACCGATGCGCCCAGCCGCGCCGTGGGCTCGTCGACCCGACCGGTGCCGGTCAGGACCGATGCGCCCTCGGCGCCCCGGGTGAGCAGAACGACCGGTGCCCCGAGGTCGAGCAGTAGCCGGCCGACCCGGTCCAGGTCGCGGCCGGGATAGAGCAGCGCGGCGTCCTCGTCGCTGATCTTGACCAGGTCCGCCTCGGCGGCGAGCTCCTCGAAGTTCAGGCGGTGCAGGTCGGCGTCACGCAGGAGCGCGGGCCGGGGGTTGGGGTCTATCGCGCGGACCCCCGCCGCGGCCGACCAGAGTCCGCGCAGCTCGGCCGCCTGCTCGGCGTCGTCGTGGCTGATGCTGTTGACCACGAGCGCCGCCGAGCCGGCGACCAGCCGGAGGTCGGCGTCGCCGAAGGTCAGGCGCCGGGACAGCAGCGCGTCGTTGAACCGATAGCGGGGCTCACCGCCGGTGCGCCAGGACACCGCGAGACCGGTGGCGGCGCCCCGGTGCTCGCGTAGGACGACCCCGTGGCCGCGCAGGTACCCGCGCAGCCGGTCGCCGTCCTCGTCGGCGCCGACCTGGCCGATCAGGGCGCTCGGCAGCCCCAGGACGCTCAGCCCGACCGCGAGGTTCAGCCCCGCGCCGCCGGCCCATCGGCTCGAGCCGGACGGCTCGTGGATCTCGTCGACGATGCAGTCGCCGACGACGACAACCCGGGGCCGCACCGCTACAGCATGTTCGTGTGCAGGTACGCGAACCGGCCGGTGGCGTCCTCCATCCGCTGTGCCAGAGCGAACACGACGGCGTCCATGACCAGCAGGCCGGCCTGCTCGAACAGACTGCCGCCCAGCTGCCGGGTTTCGCCGGCCGGAATCGGGAAGACCACGTCGGCGAGCTCGGCCAGCGCGCTGTCCGGCCGAGAGGTGAGCAGAACGACCCTGGCGCCCTCCGACCTGGCGATCCGCGCGAATCCCAGACTCACCGGTGTCGTTCCGGAACCGGACAGCACGAGCAACCCGTCGCCATCGCGGACCGAGGGCGCGGTGGCCTCACCCAGCACATGGGATCTGCGCCCCAGGTGCATGAACCGCATCGCGGCCATCCTCGCCGCGAGCCCCGAACGGCCCTGACCGGTGAAGAACCACCGGCGCCGCTCGTCGGTGAACTCCTCGACCAGTGCGGCGAAGGCGCGCTCGTCGAGCCGGTTCAGCAGGTCGGTCAGCTCGGTGGTGACGGTGTCGAGGGCCAGCCTCGGCCCGGTTCCGACAGACGTGACCGGATCCACTCGGTGACTCCTCTCGGGTCGTCGGCCTCGGTGATGCCGCTGCCCACCACGACGATCTCGGGCGCGACCGCGACCGCGGCGTCGATGTTGTCGGTGCTGATCCCGCCGGCGAGCGAGACTCGGTGGCCGAGGGCGTGCATGTCCTCGACCGCGTCGATGTGTGCCGTCGAGCTGTCGCCCGCGAGCCGCTGGTCGGAGGGAAAGTGCACCGCGACGTAGCCGTAGCCTGCCGGGAACGTCTGGCCCACCGGCAGCAGCGGGGTCGTTCCGGTGGTGGTGATCGTGTCGGCGACGACGATCAGGCCGTGGCGGTCCGCGAACTCACCGACCGTGCAATGGGTCGCGGCGGACGCGCAGGCCAGCACGGTCATCATCGTCGCGCCCGAGGTGTGCACCATCTCCGCCTCGAGCAGACCTCCGTCGACGGTCTTGGTGTCGGCGAGTACCGGGACCCCGGGTGCCAGTTCGCGCAGCGTGGTGATCGCGCTCGCCCCGAACCGCTTCAGTACCGGGGTGCCGACCTCCACGATGTCGACCAGGTCCGCGACGCGGGGCACGACCGCGAAGTGCTCGGGACGGTCCACCGCCAGTTGCAGCAGCACGCCTCAACCGCCCCCACCGGGCATGGTGGTGATCCCGGTCAGCGTCTTGACCAGCAGGTCCGGGGTGAACTCGCTGGTCGGGGCGTCGGCCACCTTCTCGCCGAGCCGCAGCACCACGCAACGGTCGGTGACCTCGAAGATGTGCGGCAGCGTGTGCGACACCAGGATCACCCCGAGGCCCTTGCGCTTGGCCTGCCGGATGACCCCCAGCACCTCCTGCGACTGGCGCGCGCCGAGGTGGTTCGTCGGCTCGTCGAGAATGATCACCTTGCGGGCCCAGGCGACCGCGCGGCCGATGGCGACGGCCTGGCGCTGACCACCGGACAGCTGCGACACCGCGCGTCCGGCCGACGGGACCGCGATGCCCACCCGGTCCAGCTCGGCGGCGGACTTCGCCGCCATGCTCTTCTCCGCGAGGAACCCCAGCTTGCCGAGCAGACCGGGCTTGAACTCCTCACGGCCCAGGAACACGTTCGCGCTGACCGTCAGGTGGGGTGCGAGGCCCGAGTCCTGGTAGAGCGTCTCGATCCCCGACTCCAGCGCGTCGTGCGGCGAGTCCCACGAGCGGTCCTCGCCGTCGAGCACGAGCCGGCCGCCGCCGTCCGGCTTGTGCGCGCCGGACAGGATCTTGACCAGGGTGCTCTTGCCCGCGCCGTTGTCGCCGACGAGACCGACGACCTCACCGGCGTCGACGTGGAAGTCGACGTTGCTCAGCGCGGCGACGCTGCCGTAGCTCTTGCTGACCCCGACCGCTTCGTACAGTGCCGTCATACCTGCCTCCGCACCGAGCTGCCGATGCCTTGGATGCCCACCGCGAGCGCGATGAGCCCGCCGACGACGACCTGTTGCCAGTTCGGCTCGACGCCGATGATGATCAGACCGCTGAGCACCGAGGTGATGATCAGCGCGCCGACCACGGTGCCGGTCATCCGGCCGAGCCCGCCGGTGAGGCTCGTGCCGCCGATGACCACGGCGGCGATCGCGGTCAGCTCGTTGCCGGTGCCCGACGTGGGGGAGCCGGAACCGAGCCGGAAGTAGACCAGAACGCCGGCGAGCCCGGCGGTCAGTCCGCACAGCACGTACAGCTTCACCAGGTGCCGCTGCACGTTGATGCCGGCGCCGCGCGCGGCGAAGCCGTTGGAGCCGATCGCGTAGGTCCAGCGGCCGAACCGCGACCGGTGCAGGTAGACCGAGGCGATCGCGGTGACCAGGATGACCACCAGGACCGGGACGGTGAACAGCGACAGATAGGTCGTCGAGCCGATCAGGATCACTTCCTTCGGGCCCTCGGCGATCTGGGTGCCCCCGGTGACGACCAGGGTGAACCCCGCCGCGGCGCCCATAGTGGCGAGCGTCGCGATGAACGGCGCCAGCCGGACCTTCGTGACCAGGAAGGCGTTCACCGCGCCGACCGCCAGACCGACGAGCGCACCGACGACCAGTCCGGCCAGGATGCACACCGTCGCGCTCTGACCGCCGCCGTTCAGCGCGCGCATGGTGAGCGCGCAGGCGATCCCGGACAACCCCAGGGTGGAACCGACCGACAGGTCGATCCCACCCGAGATGATCACGAAGGTCTGCCCGACCGCGAGCAGCATGATCGGTGCCCAGTCCTGCAGGATGTTGCCGAACGCCGCGGTGGAGAAGAACCGGGGGTTGATCGCAGAGAAGAAGGCGATCATCGCCACGAAGACCAGCAGCAGCATGGTCGTCTGGTTCCGGGTCAGGGGCTTGACCCGGTCCCACAGCGAGACCGACGCCGGGTTCCCGGCCGGTGGGGTGTCGGGCCGTGCCGGTGTCTCGGACAGGGTGGGCTCACTCGGCATAGGTGTTCTTCTCGGTCTCGGCGAGGTTGTCCTTCGTCATCACGACGGTGGGGATGACGACGTCCTTCTTGATCTGGTCCGCGCCCTTGCCGGTCACCTTCGCCACGGCGTACTGCACGGCCAGACGGCCCTCCTCGACCGGCTGCTGCGCGATCAGCGCGGTGTACACGCCGCTCTTGAGGTCGTTGACCTGTGTCTTGTACGCGTCGTAGCCGACCAGCTTGACCTTGCCGACCAGGTTGCGGTTCTGCAGCGCGGCGACGGCTCCGGTGCCGCTGGTGCCGTCGATCGCGAAGATTCCGGCGAGGTCGGGGTTGCTCAGCAGCGCGGTGTTGATCGCCGAGGTCGCGGTGGCCGGCTGGCTCTTGGAGTAGGCCTGGCCGACGATCTGGACATCCGGGTACTTGGCCTTGAGCTCGTCGGAGAAGCCCTGCAGCCGCTGCACGTTGGTGGTGGTCGTGGGCGAGCTGAGCATGACGAAGACCTTGCCCTTGCCGCCGATCTGGCCCGCGAGGGTGTCGGCGGCCTGCTTGCCGCCCGCGACGTTGTCACCTGTGATGAACGAGCTGAGATAGCCCTGGTCGGTGACGGTCGTGTCGACGCACAGCACCGGGATCTGCTTGGCCTGCGCCTTGGTGACGCTGGCCTGCAGCGAGTCCGGATCGGTGGGGACCAGCACCAGAGCGCTCGGGCTCTGCGCGAGCACACCGTCGACGAACGGCAGCTGGGCCTGCGGGGAGTACTCGGCGCCGCTGCCCTGCCAGAGCAGCTTGACGCCCTCCTTCTTGGCCTCCTGCTCCGCGCCGATCTGCATCGCCTTGAAGAACGGGTCGGATGTGGTCCCCGGTACGAATCCGATCACGACGTCGGAGGCCTGGGCGCCACCACCGCCACCCGAGCCGCAGGCGGCCAGCACCATCGCCAACGATGCCACCGCCAGAGCGGCCAGTGGTCTGCCGAGTCGTGTCATCAGCTCTCCTTCGAGCAGTCGTGATGCGGCGCCGGACGGGCGCTGTCGAGCGCGGGATGGGATCGTTCTCGCGAATATGTGCGAGATCGTTCTCACACGCCCGAACGAGCTGTAGCGTGACACCCGACACAGACCGTGTCAACACTGTCGATCGCCGCACGCGAGAGGAGCGCGTAATGACCGAACGCCCACCGTCGGGCCAGGCCGTGACCATCCTCGACGTGGCCCGGCTGGCGAACGTGTCGAGGGCGACGGCCTCCCGGGCCCTCGGTGACTACGGCAGGATCGGCGCGGAGACCAGGCAGCGAGTGCTCGCCGCCGCCGAGCAGCTGCGCTACCGGCCCAACGAGCTCGCCAGGGCCATGCGGGCGGGCAAGACGCTGACCATCGGACTGGTCGTCGCCGAGATCGGCAACACCTTCCACGACGCCGCGACCAGGGCGATCGTCGACACCGCCGCCGAGGTCGGCTACCAGGTGCTGGTGGCCAACACGAACGAACGACCGGACGCCGAACGGCAGGCCGTACGGGTGCTGATCGAGAAGCGCGTCGACGGTCTCATCGTCATACCCTGCTCGTCGACCGGCAACGACCATCTGCTGTCCGACGACCATCCGATCACCCCGATGGTGCTGCTCGATCGGCGGTTGCCGGGCGTTCCGATCGGCAGTGTCACGACCGATGACCGGAGCGGGTCCGCCGACGCGGTGCGGCACCTGCTGGCCCGAGGCCACCGGGACATCGGGGCGCTGATCGGCTCGCAGCGGGTCGACCGGATCGCCACGACCCCGTCGGCCTCGGTCATCTCCACCGGCCTCGATCGCGCCGGCGGAGTCACCGACGCTCTGCTCGAGGCCGGCCTGCCGCCGAGGCCGGACCTCGTGCGCTACAGCCCGCCGGACCGGGAGATGCTGGTCGCCGCCGCGTCCGAGCTGTTGGCCCTGCCTCGGCCACCGACGGCGGTGGTCACGTCGAACACCGACGTCGCGCTGGCGGTGGCGGAGGCATGCCGCGGCCGGGGAGTCGGTCTGGGTGTCGATCTGTCCCTGGTGAGCTTCGACGACGCCCCGTGGGCCGCGCTCTTCACGCCCGCGCTGTCCGTGCTGGCCAGGCCGGTCTACGAGCTGGGCAGGGCGGCCGTGGAGCTGCTGGTGGAACGGATCGCCGACCCCGGGGCCGCGCCCAGGTCGGTGACGCTGCCGACGACGCTGATCGATCGAGCCTCGGTGGCGACACTCGCGCCACCGGTGTCGCGCTACTGAACGACGATGGCGGGAGCCACCCTGGCCGGTCCGATTCCCCGGTCCGGCTTGCCGAGGCGGAAACGGACCTTGCCCTTGAGCACGGTGCCCGATTCGGCGGACCCGTCGGTGAGCGGTTCGCCGGGGAACAGGGTGAACGTCCAGTGGTCGTTGGCCTCGCAGTCGGGCGGCTGATGCCCCGCCTGCAGGACGCGGGCGCCCCAGAACTGGCGCAGCATGCCGAGCCGGGTGTCGGTGCCCAGGACGGTGAAGGCCTCCTCCGGGCCCTCGACCACCCGCTGGTGGCTGCCCATCGCGAGCCCGTAGGGCCCGGTCACCGCCGCCACCATGCTCCAGTCCGTACCCGGCGGGATTCCCAGTGTGCCGGCGGGTAGGCGTGAGTCGACGACGTCGGCGGCGGCCTCGCCGAGCTGGTCCTTACGTGCCTCGGCCGGCTGTGGCGCCCGCGTGTCGAGCTTGGCCGGGTCGGGCACCAGCAGCACGCCGTACTCGACCTCCTCGGCGAACCGCGCGGCCGCGAAGTGGACCCGTAACGCGGTCACCGCCGCTTCCGCCGCATCCCACTGGGGCGTGGTGAACGTCGATTCCAGATAGGCGCGGCTGAGCTGCGGCAGGCCGGCCGAGGCGACCAGCGCGGCCACCGAGGGACAGTCCGCCCAGCCGGACCCGGCAAGCAGGTCGATCTGTTCGGCTCTGAAACCAGTCATCCCGGTCCAGCCTAGGCCATGATCGACGGCGCGTGTGGGCCCTCAGACGACCGGGCGACCGGTGCGGATCCGCCAGCGGAGGTCGACCATGAGCGCGTTGAACGGGAAGGCGCGCAGGATCGTGGGGGAGTGCCGCACCACAACGCCGAGCAGCGCCATCAACTGTTCGAAACGCTGTTGCCGTCGGTCGCTCCAGTCGAGCCGCATCTCGTCACGGAACCGCTGGGGCAGGAACCCGGTGGTGAGGAACCGGTTGAGCCGCGCGAACACCAGCCGGACCGGCGGCACGAACGGCGTGAGCATGATCAGATCGGTCAGGTAGGCGCGGACCGTGTCGTCGATCTCGACCTTGTCGAGCTGCTCGTTCCAGTACCGGTCGAACGCCGCGAGATCCTCGGGCCAGCGATCGGCGGGCACCTGGAGTGTCGTGCCGAGCGTGGCGGACTCGCGGTAGAGCCGCTCCCAGGTCTCCGGGTCCACGGGCACGCCGAAGAGCCGGTACACGTCGCTGAAGCCCTGGTAGATGCAGGCCGCGACCCATAACTGCAGGTCGGGGTCGAACGCGTTGTAGGACACCGGGCTGTCCTCGGAGGACCGGACGCGCGCGTGAGACCGGTTGACCCCCCTGCGGTAGGCCTTGCGTTCCTCCTCGCTGCCGGAGGTGGCCACCGCGAGGTAGGTGAGCGTGGTCCTGGTCCGCTTGATCGGGTGCTTGAAGAGGTTGCCGCTGTCGACCTTGCTCTCCACCACGCCGTACCCGACGCCCGGGCGAGCCAGCTGCATGATGACGTTCGCGGTTCCGGCGATCAGGCCCGCGCCGATCGCGATGTCGGGCAGCTCGGTGGCCTTCGGTGCCAGCAACTTCATCGCGGCCTCCCTCTGAATCTGCACACGACCGTTACCTCATAGCGAAGCGGGTGACCGCCGCTTTGTCAAGGGGTGTTACCTCGCGGGTAATTGCCGGTCATACGTCCGTCTGAGCAGCATGTGCTCATGGTTGAGCAGAACACTCCCGAAACCGACCCGCTCATCGGCCTTGCGGTCGGCCGAATCGTGCTCGGCGTCGCCGCGCTGCTCGGGCCGAACCGGCTGGTGCGCGCGTTCGGTATGTCCAGCAGCCCGTCGCTGAGCTACCTGACCCGGATCTACGGGGCCCGCGCCGTTGCACTCGGAATCG
This sequence comes from Actinospineispora spinosispora DSM 44797, assembly GCF_000429025.1. Lineage (GTDB taxonomy): Bacteria > Actinomycetota > Actinomycetes > Mycobacteriales > Pseudonocardiaceae > Pseudonocardia > Pseudonocardia spinosispora. Next base: position 223,902 of record NZ_AUBB01000006.1, on the reverse strand, counting down.
GCTATCTCACCGAGCCGCCCAGCGGCCGGCGTCGATGGCACCGCATCGGGCTGGCGGTCGACACGTCGGACACGCTGACCGCTGTCGGGCATCTGGTTCGCCGCGACGCACCCCAGCGCGGCATCGCCGCGCTGGCCGCCCTCACCGGGGGATACATGCTGGTCGGGGCCGTCCGGCTGGTCCGGTCCTCGAGCTAGGGCCCGACCGCGCTGGCCCCGGGGGTGCAGGGGCGTCCCCGCTGGCCGGTCAGTGTCTTGGCGTGGTCGGCCGGCGTCAACCCCCGGCTTCGCCGGCCTCGACGCCGTCTCCTGGTGCAGCTCGCAGCAGGGTCGAGGTTTCAGGGTTGACGCCGCCCGACCACGCCAAGTGCGGGCCAGGATCGCGGGGACGGGGAGGTCTGCGGGTGCCTTCGCAGCGCCTGTGTGCGGCCACGGCTGCGCCGCGTCCTTTGCGCCACCTGATGCAGTGTCGGCGTCTGGCGCACGCGCCCCACCAGGCGCAGTCGTCACACCTCGCAGAGGTTCGTGTTGCGTCGCAGACGCTGCAGTGTCTGCGACGCGACGTGGGGGTCTGCGAGGTGGGCCCTAGGGGCGGACCCCCATGTGCCACAGGAGCAGGTTGTGGACGTGGTGGCTCTTCTGGTCGCCCCTGAACTCCATCTCGTAGGTCTGCGTGCCCACGTGGATCGCTATCGCGCCGGTCGAGAAGAAGCCGCCCGCCCAGGACTTGTTGCTCACCACCGACACGCTGGTGATCTTGTTGTACGGGATCGAGGTGAGCGCGACTCGTTTTCCGACGAACGACTTGTCCTGGATGATCACCCGGTGACTGGTCAGGCCGATGAAGCCGGTCCCCGCGCCGATCGCGTCGTACACCGCAATGATCGACTCACCGTCCAGCAGACCGCTCTGTACCTGCTTGAACTGTTCCGCTCGGTCGTACACCACCTCAGCCATGCCCCGACACTATCGACCGGTGTGCGGCGCGGCAGGTCAATACTCTAGAGCCGGGGACGGCGGTAGCGCACCTGCACGGTGAACGAGTCGGTGCACAGGCCCAGCAGCTCGGCTATCAGGTCGCGGGCGGCCGGTTCCAGGTCGTCCACGCGCTTGGCCCTGGTGAGTGACTCGATCTCCGGCACGTAGAGCACGAAGCTGCCGGACTCCGTCCAGGCGAAGACTTCGAACGTCCGCATCCGGGGAATGATCCTCCGGTCACGCGTTCCCGCGCGTCCTGACAACGGGTGGAGTAGCGCGGATGTCTACCGATCGGAGTCGTCCGCGTTGTCGGACTCGTCCGAGTCCGAGCGGCGGTTGTTGTCGGTGCCGTTCTCCTTCACGTCGTGGCAGCCGTTGTTGCCGCACTCGCGCCTCGTGGTGCCTCGCGCGTTGTTGTCCACCGCACCGTCCACGGGGGCGGACTCCAACGTCGTGGTGGGTGGCGTCGAGGTCGAGGTGTCCGAGGAATCGCCGCCACCGCCGGCCATGAAACCGTCGGTCGGGCCGGTCACGGCCGGCGGTTCGCCGATGGCCTTGAACGGGCCGAAGTTCTCGACGTCGTCGGACTTGGTCGCGTCGCCCATGTAGGACTTCCAGATGCCGGCGGGCATCGTGCCGCCGGAGATGGGGGCGCCCTTCGAGTTCTTGATCGGGGTGTTCTGATCGGTCCCGATCCACACCACGGTCGCCATCTGCGGGGTGAACCCGGCCGTCCACGCGTCGTTGTTCTGGTCCTTCACGTAGGACTGGACGGTGCCGGTCTTGGCGGCGACCGGACGGTTCTTGCTCAGGCTCAGCTTGTCGTAGGTCGGCACACCGAGCATGCCCTCGGTGACGTTGCGCGCCACCTGCGGGTCGAAACGCTCTTCCTGGCGGTCCGGAGCGAGGTAGATGACCCGGTCGTCGGCGGTCGTGACCTTACTGACCAGGTGCGGCTTGTGATAGATGCCCTTGGCCGCGAAGGTCGCGTACGCGCCGGCCAGCTCGACCGGCGTGACCTCCTTGTTGCCCAGCGCGATGCGCGAGTCCACGGTGTCCGGGCTGACCTTGGACAACGAGTCCGCCAGGCCCGCGGTCTTGGCCGCTTCCAGCACCTTCCGCGGACCGACCTTCTCCGCCAGCGAGACGTAGACGACGTTGTTCGAGATCGTCATGGCCTGCTTGAGGTCACACACCGGGCAGGACGCGCCGTCGGCATTGCGCAGCCCGGGCAGCGGCATGCCCTTGAACCGCTCGCCCAGACCGACCGGGTCCTGCTGTATCAATCCGGCGAGCAGTGTGAACGGCTTGAACGTCGAACCCGGTTGCTTCGAGACCCGTGCGTAGTCGAGCCCGGTGCCCTGGCTCCCGCCGTAGTAGGCCTTGATCGCCCCGTTCCTGGGGTCCACGGACACCAACGCGGACCGCAGGTTGTCCGGCTGGCCGTCGAGTCCCTTGTGGACGGCGTCGACGGCGTCGCGCTGGGCCACCGGGTCGATCGTCGTCTCGATCTGCAGGCCGTCCTGGTTGAACGTCGTCTCGTTGATGCCCAGGGTGGCGAGCTCGTCGCGTACGGCGCTCACGATGAGACCCCGGTCGTCCGACGGGATGCCGCTCGAGGTCTTCTGGGAAGGCACCCACCTCGGGAACTGGTCGGCCGCGCGGTCGCTCTTGTCCAGCCAGCCCTGCGTGACCATGCCGTCCATCACGTAGTTCCAGCGCTGGACGGAACGCTGCAGGTCCTTGGCCGGATCCCACCGGTTCGGCGACTGGATGACGCCCGCCAGCAGCGCACCCTCACTGGCGTTGAGCTCCCAGACGTTCTTCTTGAAGTAGGCCTGGCTGGCGGCTTGGATGCCGTACGCCCCGCGACCGAAGTAGATCGCGTTGAGGTAGTTGGTGAGGATGGTCGGCTTGTCGTCCCGCTGCGAGATCTTGATCGCCAGGATCATCTCCTTGTACTTGCGCCACAAGGAGTGTTCGTCACCGACCAGGGTCTTCTTCACGAACTGCTGGGTGATGGTCGAGCCGCCGCCTGCCTGACCGGTCAGCTGCTTGACCACGGCTCTGGCCAGGCCCATCGGGTCGAACCCGGGGTTCGAGTAGAAGCTGCGGTCCTCGGCGGACAGCACGGCGTGCTGGACGTCGAGCGGCACCTGGTCGGGCTGGACCTTGATCCGGTTGCCGTCGGCGGGGACGATCTTGGCCAGCTGGGTGTCGTCGGAGAACGAGATCGTGGCGACCTGGTTCTTGACCGCGTCGTCCTCGGTCGGGATGGCGAAAGCCAGGTAGCCGATCAGGAACATCAGGATCGGCAGCACCACGAAGAGGCCGGTCGCGGTGGCCCCGGCGACCCGGACGCGGTGCCACATCCGTTCCCGGGGCGTGTAGGTGGCGATCCTGACGCGACGGCGCTTCCATCGTGCGATGGCGCGCTCGCGGTACTCGGTCGGGAGAGCGGCGAGGCTGGCGAGGTCGAACTGGCGCGCGCCCTGGCCCCTGCGGATCTTGCGGTCCGGGGTCTCGTCCTCGTCGGGCGAGTCGGCCATGCGGGCGCGGCCCTCGGCGATGAGCCGGGCGGCGGTCGCGTTGACCGGGCTGTCCACCCCGGTGCCGGGTGCGCCCGGCTGGGGACGGGTCGCGGGCCGCTGGCGGCCGTTGTCGACGGCGCCTCGGACGGGCGGACGAGCGCCGGTCGCGGAGGGTCCGCCCACTGACCGGGTCGCACCGGTCGCCGAGGGGTCGCCGACCGAGCGGTTCGGGCCCGAGTCCGAAGGGCCACCCACCGAACGGATTGCACCGGTCGCCCCGCCTACCGGGCGGTTCGCGCTGGTCGCCGAGGGCCGGCCCACCGAGCGCGTGGCGCCGGAGTCGGTGGGTGTCCTCGGCTCGCGCACCCGGTTGACCGGCTGGGTCCCTTCGCCGCGCCGGGCGGGAGGGCGGGGCGGCCGGCCGTTCTGGCCGTTCTGCGGAGGAGGTGGTGGCGGCGCGCCCTGCTGCCCGGGGCCTCGCGGAGGTGGGGGAGCGGGTCTGCGCGGCGGGACCGCACCCTGGCCGTTCGGGGCACGCACCGGTGGCCGTGGCGGCGGGCCCGGCCGGTCCGAAGTGGCGGCGAGCGGCGAGATTCGGCGACTGTTGGCCGCCGGCACCCCGGTGGTGCCGGTGACCGGGCGTGGGGGTGGCTGACCTGGGGAAGCCTGCTCGGGAACGGGCGGTTTCCGGCGCGGGGGCGACTCGGGTGGCTGTCCGGCGGCCCGGTAGGGCCCGGACTGCCCGACACGCGATCCCGACACGCGAGGGCCTCCCGCCTCATCCTTGGTTCCAGAGCCGTCGTGGGTCATCGTCGACGGCCAGCCGCTGTCTCGGCTGTGGCGCATGGTCCGTCTGACCAACGGCGCGCCTCACTCGAGCGATGCGGCATCTGTGTCAATCTCACCCAATCGGCCGCCAGGTTGCGGCCCTCTTGTCGCGGACTCTCACACTGCTCGGACCACGCGCGAGGAGAGCTGTCCCGTTTCTGGTCGCGTAGCCTCGGGCACGATCATCGCGAACGGCTCGCGGGTCGGCTCGAAGGGGTGGTGTCCGATGCGCTCTGCAACTGTCCCGATCCTGGTCGGCGCTCTCGGCGCGAGCGGGGTCGCCGGGGCCTACCGGCCGTTGGTGAGCCGTTGGCCCTTCTCCATCGGCAGCGCGCTGACCAGCTCGTTCGCCTCCGAATCGCCGCTGCTGCTGGCCGGTGTGCACACCGTGGCGGCCGCCGCGGCATGGCGTGCGGGCGGCCCGGCCGGTGTTGCTGGCACCGTTCTCAACATCGGTGGGCTCGCCGGACTCGCGGGACTGGCCGGTGACGCCCGTCGCTCGGCCGTCGTCCTCGCCGAGGCGCTGCGCGATGCCGGGGTCGAGGAGCCCGACGCGGTGCGTACCCGTAGGCCGGCGGGTGTTCTGCACGGCAGCGTGGCGCGGCGGCGCTACCGGCGGGTGGCCGATGTCAGCTACAGCGAGCACGGCCCGTTCGGCACGCTGGACGTGTGGCACCGGGCCGACCTGCCCCAGGATGGTCACGCGCCGGTCCTGCTGCAGATCCACGGCGGAGCCTGGCAGATGGGCGACAAGCTCGGTCAGGCCGAGCCGCTCCTCGGCTACCTCGCCGAGCGGGGCTGGGTGTGTGTGACGGTGAACTACCGGCTCGCACCCGCGCAGCGCTGGCCGGCGATGATCGTCGACGTCAAGCGCGCGATCGCCTGGATCCGGGAGCACATCTCCGGGCACGGCGGTGACCCCGGCTTCGTCGCCGTCACCGGCGGATCGGCGGGCGGGCACCTGGCCGCGCTCGCCGCCGTGAGTGCCAACGACCCCGACTACCAGCCCGGGTTCACCGAGGTCGACACCTCGCTCGCCGCGGCGGTGCCGCTCTACGGGGTGCACGACTTCACGCACGACCGCCAGGGACTGTGGCCGCTGCTCGAGGGCAAGGTCATCGGAACCACCTTCGACACCGACGAACGCACCTGGCGTCAGGCGTCACCGGCGCTGCGGGTGGGGTCGGACACACCCCCGTTCCTGGTCGTGCACGGTTCCACCGACGCGATCGTCGGCGTCGAGCAGTCTCGTCGGTTCGTCACGGCGTTGCGCGCGGGATCGCCGTCGCCGGTGGGCTACGCGGAACTGCCGCACGCCCAGCACGGCTTCGACACGTTCGCCACCGCGCGCACAGCGCACACGGTCGATGCGGTGTACCGCTTCCTCACGTCGGTACACCAGGGCAGGGTGACCGCCGGAGCAGGCCAAACCGGACGGAACACCGTCAGGGCGGCGCGCTAGGGTCGCGAGGGGAACATGGGCCGTAGTCCATGATCCATTCTGTTCGACCATCTTGAAGGAGCCCGTCGTGTCCGGTCCCGTTGCTCGTCCCGTGTCTGCCCCAGTCCGGGTGCCGGCCGGCACGACTGCCGCCTCGGCGGTGCGGGAGGCGGGGCTGCCGACTACCGGGCCCCAGACCGTCGTCGTGGTCCGCGACGCCGAGGGAACCCTGCGTGACCTCGCCTGGGTCCCGGACACCGACGTCGAGGTCGAGCCGGTCGGCGCGGACACCGAGGACGGGCGCGGCGTGATCCGCCACTCGGCCGCACACGTGCTGGCCCAGGCGGTGCAGCAGCTGCATCCGGAGGCCAAGCTCGGCATCGGGCCGCCCATCACCGACGGCTTCTACTACGACTTCGACGTCGCGGAGCCGTTCACCCCCGACGATCTCGGCAAGCTCGAGTCGGCGATGAAGAAGATCATCAAGTCCGGGCAGCGGTTCGCGCGGCGCCGGTTCGACTCGCTCGACGAGGCGCGCAAGGAGCTGGCCGACGAGCCGTACAAGCTCGAGCTGATCGAGCTGAAGGGCGCCGGCACGGAGGCCGACTCCGAGGTCATGGAGGTCGACGCCTCCGGTGAGCTGACCAGCTACGACAACGTCCACGCCCACACCGGCGACGTGGTCTGGTCCGATCTGTGCCGTGGCCCGCACGTGCCGACCACGAAGTTCATCCCGGCGTTCAAGCTCATGCGCACGGCGGCCGCGTACTGGCGGGGCAGCGAGAAGAACCCGCAGCTGCAGCGCATCTACGGCACCGCGTGGGAGTCCTCCGACGCGCTCGGCGACTACCTGCATCGCCTCGAGGAGGCCGAGCGGCGCGACCACCGCCGCCTCGGTGCCGAGCTGGACCTGTTCAGCTTCCCCGAGGAACTGGGCTCCGGGCTGCCGGTGTTCCACCCCAAGGGCGGCATCATCCGGCGCGAGCTGGAGAACTACTCGCGGCAGCGGCACGAGGCGGCGGGCTACGAGTTCGTCAACACGCCGCACATCACCAAGTCCGGCCTGTTCCACACCTCGGGGCACCTGCCGTACTACGCCGACACGATGTTCCCGCCGATGGAGCTGGAAGGCGCGCAGTACCAGCTCAAGGCGATGAACTGCCCGATGCACAACCTGATCTTCAAGTCGCGGGGCCGCTCCTACCGGGAGCTGCCGCTGCGGATGTTCGAGTTCGGCACGGTCTACCGGTACGAGAAGTCCGGTGTGGTCCACGGCCTGACCAGGGTGCGCGGGCTGACCCAGGACGACTCGCACATCTACTGCACACCCGAGCAGATGCCGGGTGAGCTGCGCACGCTGCTGCAGTTCGTCCTGGACCTGCTGCGTGACTACGGTCTCGACGACTTCTATCTGGAGCTGTCCACCAGAGGCGATTCGGACAAGTTCATCGGCGACCCCGAGGAGTGGGAGCAAGCCACCGAGGTCCTGCGCCAGGTCGCCGAGGAGTCCGGGCTGGACCTGGTCCCCGACCCGGGCGGTGCGGCGTTCTACGGGCCGAAGATCTCGGTGCAGGCCAGGGACGCGATCGGCCGCACCTGGCAGATGTCGACGATCCAGCTCGACTTCAACCAGAACAAGCGGTTCGAGCTGGAGTACACCGCGGCGGACGGCACCCGGCAGTGCCCGATCATGATCCATCGCGCGCTGTTCGGCTCGATCGAGCGGTTCTTCGGCGTGCTGACCGAGCACTACGCCGGGGCGTTCCCGGTGTGGCTGGCGCCGGTGCAGGTCGTCGGCATCCCGGTGAGCGCCGACCAGGTCGGCTACGTCGAGGACATCGCCGCCGCGCTGCGCGAGCGCGGTGTCCGGGTCGAGGTCGACGCGGGCGACGACCGGATGCAGAAGAAGATCCGCAACCACACGCTGCAGAAGGTGCCGTTCATGCTGCTCGCCGGTGGGCGTGACGTGGAGGCCGACGCGATCAGCTTCCGGTTCCGGGACGGCAGCCAGCGCAACGGCGTCCCGGTCAAGGACGCGGTCGAGGCGATCGTCTCGTGGATCGGTAGACGGGAGAACAGCTCGCCGACCGAGGAGTCCTTCACCCTGGGTGTTTCGTGAGCGACGCACAGTCCCCGGGGGAGCCGCCCGTACCGACGCCCGAGCTGGTCGAGCAGGACGGTGTGGCGGTCAGCGACGGCTTTCGCCGGTTGTGGACACCGCATCGCCTCGCCTACATCAAGGAGGCGGCGGCGAGCAGCGCCCAGGAGGGCTGCCCGTTCTGCCGGATCCCTACGCTGTCCGACCAGGACGGTCTGGTCGTCGCGCGCGGCGAGGAGGTGTACGCGGTGCTCAACCTGCACCCGTACAACCCCGGCCACCTCATGGTCGTGCCCTACCGGCACGTCTCCGAGCTGGAGGACCTGACCCCCGAGGAGAGCTCCGAGCTGATGGAGTTCACCCAGCGCGCCATCCGCGCGTTGAAGAAGACGGCGCCGCCACACGCGTTCAACGTGGGGCTCAACCTGGGCGCGGTGGCCGGCGGCTCGCTCGCCGACCACCTGCACCAGCACGTCGTGCCCCGCTGGGGCGGCGACGCGAACTTCATCGCCGTGGTGGGCCAGACGAAGGTCATCCCGCAACTGCTGTCCGAGACCAGGGAACTACTGGTCGAGGCCTGGCCGAGCTAGTGCCGTGGTAACAAGGTCGTCTTACCCGCCTCCGGCGCCCAGGCAGGCGCCCGGCCGCGTTGTCGGCACGGCCCGATACAACAGCGGTATCGGGCCGTGCCTTCGCCTTGCGCCGCACCTACCTGGACACCGGATTCGGGTAAGGAACCTCGTTACCAAGGCACTAATGCGGTGTTAGACAACCTGGTAGCCCGCGCCTCGATCGGTCGCGTCACCGATCCACTCGGCCGCGCACTCGTCCGCTGGGGAGTGTCGCCGGACCTGGTCACGGTTCTGGGCACGGTCGGCACGGTCGCCGCCGCGCTGCTGTTCATCCCGAGCGGCCACCTGTTCACCGGTGCCTGCGTGGTGACCGCGTTCGTGCTGTTCGACCTGCTCGACGGTGCCATGGCGCGTGCCCGGGGCTCGGGTACGCCGTTCGGCGCGGTGCTCGACTCCACGTGTGACCGGATCGCGGACGGCGTGCTGTTCGCGGCGCTGACCTGGTTCTGCCTGCGTCTCGGCGACCAGCCGCACACCGCGATCGCCGCGATGCTCTCGCTGGTGGCCGGGCAGGTCGTGTCCTACCTGAAGGCGCGTGCCGAGGCCGGCGGGCTGTCCGCCCAGGGCGGTCTGGTCGAGCGGGCCGAGCGGCTGATCCTCGCGCTGCTGGGTACCGCGCTCGAAGGTCTCGGTGTGCCCGGGGCGCTCGCGGTATCGCTGTGGCTGCTCGCGGTCGGCTCGGTCGTGACGCTGGGACAGCGGCTGGTGTCGGTCCATCGCTCGGCGGCCGGGCAGCCACCGATCGAGCGCGCTCCGGACGACGGGCTGGCGGACCGGTGAACGAGCAGCTCACCGGACGACTCGCCGACCTGGGCTACGCGCTCGGGTGGCACGTGGTGCGGGCCGCCCCCGAAGGGCTCACGTCGGCGGTGTTCCGGGCGGGTGCCGACCGTGCCGCCACCCGCAACGGCCCCGGGGTCCAGCGGCTGCGCGCGAACCTGGCCAGGGTGCTTGCGCACGACGGCACGATTCCCGACCCCGCCGTGCTGGACGCGGTCGTGGCGGAGGGCATGCGGTCCTACGCCCGCTACTGGTGTGAGACGTTCCGGCTGCCCGCGATGGATCCGGTGGCGCTGCACGACGCGGTCGATCCGGCGGTGCAGGGCGTCGAGCACCTCGAACGGGCCCTCGACCAGGGACGGGGCGTGCTCGCCGCGCTCACCCACAGCGGCAACTGGGACGTCGCCGGCGCCTGGCTGGTGCGGGCGCTGGCGAAGCGCGGTCGTCCGGCCACGTTCGTCACGGTGGCCGAACGGTTGCGCCCGGACTCGCTGTACCGGCGGTTCGTCGGGTACCGGGAGTCGCTCGGCTTCGAGGTGCTGCCCGCCGATGCCGGTGCACGGACCATCGCCACCCTGGCGGCGCGGCTGAGGTCGAACGGCGTCGTGTGCCTGGTCGCCGACCGGGACCTCACCGGCGGCGGTGTCGAGGTCGACTTCTTCGGGGAGCGGGCACGACTGCCCGGCGGCCCAGCCCAGCTGGCCCGGCACACCGGCGCCGCGCTGCTGCCCTTCGGCGGCTGGTTCACCCCCGGCGGCTGGGGCCTGCGGTTCCACCCGCCGATCGAGATGCCCTCGGGGCGTGGCTCCGACGTCGTGCGCGGCGCGACGCAGGCACTGGCCGACGTGTTCGCCTCGGACATCGCCGCGCACCCGGCGGACTGGCACATGCTGCAGCCGATCTGGACGGCCGACCAGGCCCAGCCGAAGCCCTCGGCAGTCGAGGCGACCTGATGGACGGCGGCCTGCGGATCGGCGTGGTGTGCCCCTACTCGCTCGACGTGCCGGGTGGGGTGCAGGGCCACGTGCTCGATCTGGCGAGGGCGCTGCGGTCGCTCGGACACTCGGTCGACGTGCTGGCGCCCGCCGAGCTGAGCCGGGAGCCGGGCCAGCCACCGTTGCCCGAGTTCGTGACGCCCGCCGGACGAGCGCTGGGCATCCGCTACAACGGGTCGGTCGCGCGCCTCACGTTCGGCCCGGTCGCCTACGCCAGGGTGCGCCGCTGGCTCGCCGACCACGAGTTCGACGTGCTCCACCTGCACGAACCGATCGCGCCCAGTCTGTCGATGCTCGCGCTCGCGGTGGCGGACGGGCCGATCGTGGCCACGTTCCACACCGCGACGGTGCGTTCCCGGGCACTCACCACGTTCCAGGGCGTCCTGCGCCCGATGCTGGAGAAGATCACCGCTCGGATCGCGGTGTCGCCCCTGGCCCGCCGGGTCCAGGTGGAGCACCTCGGCGGGGACGCCGTGGAGATCCCCAACGGGGTGGACGCCGCGCTCTACGCCCGGGCGACGCCGCTGCCGGGCTACCCGCTGCCGGGGGTGCGCACGGTGGGGTTCGTCGGCCGGTTCGGTGAGCCGCGCAAGGGGATGGGTGTGCTGCTCGACGCCCTGCGGGCGCTGCCGGACGACCAGATCGACACGACCCGGCTGCTCGTGGTCGGCCGAGGTGACGAGGCAGCGCTGCGACGGTCAGCGGGTCCCGAGCTGTCCGCCCGCATGGACGTGCTGAACGGGGTCGACGACGAGACCAAGGCCGCCGCGCTGCGGTCGATGGATGTGTACTGCGCGCCGAACACCGGCGGGGAGAGCTTCGGCATGGTCCTCACCGAGGCGATGGCGGCGGGCGCGCCGGTCCTGGCCAGCGACCTCGACGCCTTTCGGCGGGTGCTCGACGACGGCCGGGCCGGGGCGCTGGTCCCGGTGGGGGATTCGGCCTCACTGGCCAAGGAGCTCGCCGCGCTGCTCACCGACGACCGCCGCCGCGCCGAGCTGTCCGAGGCGGCGCGCGGCTGGGCGGCACGATACGACTGGCCGGTCGTCGCCGAGGAGGTGCTGCGGGTCTACCAGGCCGCGATCGCGGCGGACCCGCGTGGCCTGACCGCGACCGAGGGAGACGCCCCGCTGCTCGACGCCCGGGTGCGGGACCGATGACCTCCGTGCTGCTCGGCGCACTGGTTCTGCTGGTCATCCTGCTGGTGGTCGCGTCGTGCCTGCTGCGCGCGAACCGCCTGGACCGCCTGCACGTGCGCACCGACGCGGCACTCGCGGCGCTGCTCGCCGCGTTGGAGCGTCGCGCGGTGGTCGCCCGTGCGGTGGCACTGCGGCTGGGGGAGTCCGGCGGCGCGGGCGCTGACGCTGACATGCTGCGCGCCGTCGCCGCGCGCGCCGAATCGGTGCCGCTCGCCGAACGTGAGGCCGCCGAGAACGACCTGAGCGAATGGCTGGGCCGCATCCCCCGCGCGGCGCTGCCCGAGGCGCTGGCGGCCGAGCTGTCCGATGCGGAGCAGCGGGTGATGCTCGCCAGGCGGGTGCACAACGACGCCGTCCGCGACACCCTCGCGCTGCGGTCGCGCAGGCTCGTGCGGTGGCTGCGGCTCGCCGGCACCGCCCCCCGCCCCGGCTACTTCGAGATCGTGGACGCGGAACCGAGCGGCTCCGACACTGTGCTCATGCCACGCACGCGCGCCGCCGGTCGTGTCGTGCTCCTCGATCCGCGTGATCGGGTGCTGCTGTTCGAGGGGATCGACCCGGCACGTCCGCAGGAGCGTTTCTGGTTCACCCCGGGGGGAGGGGTCGAGGCAGGCGAGGACGGTCGCCGGGCCGCCGCGCGCGAGCTGGCCGAGGAGACCGGCCTGCGGATCGCGGAGGACGAACTGGTCGGGCCGGTCTGGTTGCGCAGAGCGATGTTCAGCTTCGACGGCGAGAACGTCGCCACCGAGGAGGAGTTCTTCCTCACCCGTGCGCACGGCGACCGGGTGGACACGTCCGGTTTCACCGACCTCGAGATCGGTACGGTCCTCGGTCACCGCTGGTGGACGGCGGAGGAGCTCAGCCACAGCGAGGCCGTCGTCTACCCCCGTGACCTGGGTGAACTGGTGCGACAGCTGAAACACGGGAGCTGGGACGGGGTCACCCGCGTAGTCTCCTGAGTAGTGCACTGAACAACCCGGCTGCATCAGCCGGAGTTGTCGAGCATGCTCCCGAGCGAATTACACTTGGGTGTACCCCGATGGGTGCACTACCCGAATCCGAGAGGTCGTAGCGTGTCCGCCGAGCAACTCCCGTCCGATCGTTCCGAGTCGAGCGCCGCCACCGAGTCGCAGTTCGGCACCGCCCGCGTCAAGCGTGGCATGGCCGAGATGCTCAAGGGTGGTGTGATCATGGACGTGGTCACCCCGGAGCAGGCCAAGATCGCTGAGGACGCCGGTGCCGTGGCCGTGATGGCGCTCGAGCGGGTGCCCGCCGACATTCGCGCCCAGGGCGGCGTGGCACGGATGAGCGATCCGGACATGGTCGCCGGCATCGTCGACGCCGTGTCCATCCCGGTCATGGCCAAGGCCCGCATCGGGCACTTCGTCGAGGCGCAGGTCCTGCAGTCCGTCGGCGTCGACTACATCGACGAGTCCGAGGTGCTCACCCCGGCCGACGAAGCGCACCACATCGACAAGTGGGCCTACACCGTGCCGTTCGTGTGCGGCGCGACCAACCTGGGTGAGGCGCTGCGGCGCATCTCCGAGGGTGCCGCGATGATCCGCTCGAAGGGCGAGGCCGGTACCGGCAACGTCGTCGAGGCGACCCGGCACATGCGGTCCATCCGCGGCGAGATCCGCCGGCTGGGTGGGCTGGACACGGCCGAGCTGTTCGTCGCCGCCAAGGAGCTGCGCGCGCCGGTCGAGCTGGTGGCCGAGGTCGCGGCGGCAGGCAAGCTCCCGGTCGTGCTGTTCACCGCCGGTGGTATCGCCACCCCCGCCGACGCCGCGATGATGATGCAGCTCGGCGCCGAGGGTGTGTTCGTCGGTTCCGGCATCTTCAAGTCCGGCGACCCGGCGCGGCGCGCCGAGGCGATCGTCAAGGCCACCACGTTCTACGACGACCCGGACGTCATCGCCAAGGTGTCGCGCGGTCTCGGCGAGGCCATGGTCGGCATCAACCTGGGTGACCTGCCCGAGGGCCAGCGCTACGCCCAGCGCGGCTGGTAACACCGCTTTCTGATGGATCGGGCCGGCTCCTGCTCAGCGGGGGCCGGCCTTTTCGTGTGTTGTTTTCACCCACTCCCGAACCGATATCACTCTGCAGAGTCAGTGTTCACTCTTCTCGGTTAGGCGGGCGTGTCCTGACCAAGACTCTCGTGGTTATCGACATACGCTCCGTGTTCGTCAGGCGATGATCATGTCTCGCCCGATGAGTCGGGAAGGGGCCGTCATGCACGGGGGATCGGGGCTGGGGTCGAGTGCCCGCCGTAGGGAGCTGAAACGCAACCGCCGGGAGCGGGCCAGGGGCCTGGTCCCGGATGTCGCGGCGCCCGCGCGACCGCGCCGCTCCCGGAAGGGCTGGGTCGCGGTCGGTGTTCTCGCGGTGATCGCGGCGGGACCGCTGATGTGGCCGAAGCTCGCCGGCATGGCCACGTCCAACCTGCGGGCGGCCGACAGCAACATTCTGGCCAGGGGAACCGCCGGTACGGCGGTGGAGCTGCCCCAACAACCCGACCCGCCGGCCGCACAGGCCACGGTTGTGCCCTCGGTCGCGGCGCGTCCGCCCGTACAGCAGCAGCGACCGATGCTGCCCGTGCCTGCCGCTGTCCCCACCGCGGTGCCGTCACCGTCACTCAGACCCTCGCTGGCGCAACCCGCTCCGGTCTCGCGCGCGCCCAGGCCGCTGAGCAGCATCGCACCGACTCCGGTGCGGATGGCGCCCGGCATCCCCGGGGTGTCGCAGGTCATCGGCCAGGACGGTGCGAGCGCTCCGTCGAGCGGCTCGGTCCAGACGACTCCGGTTCCCACTCCGAGCTCACTACGTCCCGACGGCGCGTCGGCTCTGCCCCAACGTTCCACTACCTCCTCCCCGAGCAGCAGGCTCGCGCCCGGGCGGACGACGATCCCGAGCCGGGCGGCCTCGCCGAGCAGCTCCGCGACGACCAGCAGCTCGCCGGCGCCGATCGTGCTGCTTCCGGCCACGCCACTCCCGGACGACTCCTCGACCGCTTTCCAGGACCCCGAGCCTCAGGCGCGGTCCTCGGCCGTCACTTCCGCGCCGCCGTCGGCAGCTCAGACGCCCACCGTTCAGCCGAGGGCTGCCGCGCCGGGGTGGACGAACCCGATTCGGCCGGTCGCCGAGATCGAGCCCGCGGCTCCTGTCGTCGCCGACACCTCCTGTACGGGCGTGACCCGGCCGGTGCGCGACGGACCCAGCCTCATCGAGGCGCTGAACGGCGCCCGTGCCGGCGACGTGATCCAGCTGGCCGACGGCACCTACAAGGGGAACTTCACCGCGACCGCGCAGGGAACCGCGGACCGGCCCATCACGCTGTGCGGAACGAGGAACGCCGTGCTCGGCGGCACCGGCGGTTACGGGCTGCACCTCGACGGCGCCAGCCACTGGCGTCTCGCCGGGTTCACGATCCGGGGTGGGGCGAAAGGTCTGATGCTGGACCGCGCACAGTCCAACCTCGTCGAAGGGCTGCTGATCGAGCAGACCGGTGAGGAAGGTCTGCACCTGCGCATGGGCAGCAGTGACAACCTCGTGCGGGGCAACGAGGTGCGGCTCACCGGTCGCACCAGCGCGGAGTACGGCGAGGGCATCTACATCGGGAGCGCGCAGAAGAACTGGTCGAAGTTCGGCGACGGCCGGGGCGGCCCCGACCGGAGTGACCGCAACGTGATCGAGCTGAACACGGTCACCGACACGGTCGCGGAGAACGTCGACATCAAGGAAGGCACAACCGGTGGCATCCTGCGCGGCAACACCTTCTCCGGCAACGCGCTGGCCGGCGGGTTCGCCGACTCGTGGGTCGACATCAAGGGCAACAGCTGGACGATCGCCGACAACGTCGGAACCGACACCCCCGCCGATGGCTTCCAGGTGCACGAGATCGTCTCCGGCTGGGGTGTCGACAACCGCTTCGACAACAACAGCGCGACGCTGCGCGCGACGGGTTACGCGATCAACGTGACGAAGAACCCGCAGCGCAACGTGGTCAGCTGCACGAACAGGGTGACCGGAGGCCAGGGCCTGAGCAACGTCGCCTGCACTGGCGCGGGAGTCTGACGAGTTATCTGTACTCCATGACCATCACCGCCGCCGTGTTCGGTTCCAGTGCCCGGTAGGTGTGCGGGAGGTCGGCCCGGTAGCAGGCGTAGTCGCCGACGTCCAGCTCGATCTCCTCGCCCACCGGACCGCAGCGCAGGCGGCCGGCGATGACGACGTTGTGCTCCATCGTGCCGGGGATGTGCGGGTCGGCCTGCCGGTCGGCGCCGGGTTCCATCGTGACCAGGTGGATGTCGCGGCGCGCCCCGGGCGGACAGGTCGACAGGATGGTGCCGGTGAACACGGCCTGATCGGACGGCACGGGCACCCCGCCGCCCGCCCGGATCACTCGCACCGGTTGCTGCTCGGGCTCGACGACGCGACTGAACGGCACGCCGAGCGCGACCGCGAGCGCCCACAACGTCTCGACGCTGGGGTTACCGCTGCCCGACTCGAGCTGGGACAGCGTGGACTTGGCGATTCCGGCCTGCCGGGCCAGCTCGGTCAGGGACAGTCCGGCGCGTGCACGTTCGCGGCGGAGCGCTTCGGCGATTCCCGAGATGGGGTCTGTTCGGTTCACAAGTCTCTCTGTTCGGCTTGACGAACGGGCGGGGTTGCGTTCACCATGGGCGACTATGCGTTCGATATGGCGAACAGTACTACTCCGTGACGGAATTCGTGACGACATCCGGGACGCGTGTGCCCTCGGGGCGGCCATGGTGGTCGTCGGTGGGTCGTTCGGCGCGCTGGCCGCCTCGGCGCACATTCCGCTGGTGCTGATCTCGGCCATGTCGCTGTTCGTCTTCGCCGGTGGTTCGCAGTTCCTCGCGGTCGCGGTGATCGCGGCGGGCGGGGCTCCCGTCGCGGCGGTGCTCGGCGGGTTGCTGCTGAACCTGCGCCACCTGCCGTTCGGTCTCGCCGTCGGCGACCGGGTGGGGCGGTCCTGGCCCGCTCGTCTGGTGGGTACGCACCTGATGGTGGACGAGGTGGTGGCGTTCGCCCGATCCCGGCCGGACCCCGACGCCGCGCGCCGCGCCTACTGGACGCTCGGGGTGGTGATGTTCGTCGGCTGGAACAGTGGCACGGTGCTCGGGGCGCTACTCGGCGACGCGGTGCCGGACCCCGCCGTGCTCGGTGTCGACGCGGCGTTCCCGGCCGCGCTCCTCGCTCTGTTGTTGCCCGGCCTGCGTGAGGCGTCCGCTGCCCGGGTCGCGGTACTCGGTTCGGCGGCGGCGCTCCTGGCGACGCCGTGGGTACCCGCCGGTCTTCCGGTGCTGTGCGCACTGGTCGGTGTGGTTGCCGCGGGTCGTGGACGTCAGCCGGAAGCGGTGACGTCATGACCGGATGGGCGGTCGCCGCGCTCGGCGCGGGCACCTACGGGATCCGGCTCTCCGGCCTGCTGCTGCGCCGCCGGCTGACCATCCCGGACCGGGGCAAACGGCTCCTCGACCTGGCGGCGACCGCCCTGCTGACCGCTCTGGTCGCCACCGCCGCGCTCACCGAGGCCGCGGCGTTCGCGGGCTGGGCACGCCCCGCCGGAGTCCTGCTGGGCGCGCTGGCGGCGTGGCGCCGCCTGCCCCTGGTGCTGGTGGTCCTGATAGCGGCGGGCGCCACGGCGGCCTTCCGAGCCTGCGGCATCCACTGACTCCACTCCACCCCGCTCCACCCACTCCACCCCGCTCCACCCGCGCAGCCAGTGGCACGAATGTGGCTTTAGGGACGTTCAACGTCCCTAAAGCCACATTCGTGCCATCGGGGGAGGTGCAGATGGGGCTGTGGGTGCGGGTGGGGTTGTGCGGGGGGCGGCTGCGGGGGCGGCTGTGGGTGCGGGTGCGGGTGCGGGTGTGGGTGGGGGTAGGTGGGCTGGGTGGTTGTCAGGTGGCGAGGAGCGTGATCGTGGGGACCGCCACCAGGGCGAGGGCCGCCAGGCGGGGGAGTGCTCTGGCCAGCGGTGAGACGGGTGCGGCCTCGGGGTGCAGGCGGTCCAGGCGGCCGGTCACCGCTGAGGAGAAGGACGTCAGGTTCGCCGGTGTGGGGGTGGCTCCGGTGCCCGCGACCTGGCGCAGCGCGCCGGCCAGCGCGGCCTCGCCGGTGCGGTCGCGTGCCACGTCGTCGGCTCGCATCTCGACGAGCGCGGCCACGGCTGCCTGGGCGCAGGCCATGCCCGGCACCCAGGGCGCGGTGGCCCCCCACGCGACGAAGGGCAGCACCACCAGGTCGTGGCGTTCACGCAGGTGGGCGCGTTCGTGCGCCAGGACCGCGTCGAGCTCGTCGGGGGCCAGCGCGGCGAGGGTTCCTTCGCTGACCACCAGCCGCGAACGCAACCCGGGCAGGCAGTAGGCCACCGGCAGCGGATGGGCCAGCACTCGGGCGCCCGCCATCGAGGGCCACGGGGTGGCCAGCACGTCGAGCAGGTCCCGATGACGTCGTCGCGCCTTCAGTGTGCGCACGACTGCCAGGAGGAGCACGCCGAACAGTCGGCCTGCCAGCAGGACCGCCACGCCCAGTGCCAGCAGGTGGTCGATCCCGATGTCCGTGAGGGAGCGCATCGACGGGAGGGCGCCGGCCGCCGCAGGCAGCGAGTCACCGAGTGGGGCGAGCCCGTAGGTGACGCCGGCTCCGACCAGTGCCAGTCCGCCGGCCAGCCCGATCGCCTGCCACAACAGCAGGGCACCGATCGGGTCGCGGGCCGGCCACCGGGCACGCGCCAGCGCCCGGCTGGCCGGTTCGGCCAGCACCACACCCAGCGCGAGCAGCGCGATCGCGGTCGTCCTCACCGCAGCAGGTCTCGCAGCGCGGCCTGGTCGTGCGCCGGCATGTCACCGAGAAAACGCGCGAGCACGGCACCTCGGTCCGGCGCGCCGTCCAGCGCGTCGCGCATCAACGCCGCGATGTGGTGCTCCCGGCTCGCGGCGGCACGGTAGCGGTGTGCCCGGCCGTCCTTCGTCCTGGCGACCAGACCCTTGCGGTCGAGCCTGCCGAGCACGGTCAACACCGTGGTCGTGGCCAGGTCGCGGTCGGCGAGCGCGTCCTGGACATCGCGTGCGGTACAGGGCTCCGGGGAGGCCCACAGCACGTCCATGACGGCACGTTCCAACTCACCGAGGCTCGCCATGGCCCTCCTTCGTCATCGTGATGACCGTCATTCTACAAGAGGTAGAACTTCTACGAGTTGTAGAAGTACGGTGGTTGCATGATCGATGACCTGACCGCCGCCCGGGAACAGATGGAGCTCTCGCTGAGCTTCCACATCGTGTTCGCGGTTCTCGGGGTGGGCATGCCCTGGTTGATGCTGTTCGCCGAGTGGCGCGGCCTGCGCACCGGCGACGAGCGCTGGACCGCGCTGGCCAAGCGCTGGTCGAAGGCGGTGGCCGTGCTGTTCGCGGTCGGCGCCGTGTCCGGCACCGTCCTCTCGATCGAGTTCGGCCTGTTGTGGCCGAAGTTCATGGCCGAGTTCGGCGCCGCGATCGGGTTGTCGTTCACCCTCGAGTCGTTCGCCTTCTTCATCGAGGCCATCTTCCTGGCGCTGTACCTGTACGGCTGGAAGCGGCTGAGCCCGAGGGCCCACCTGCTCACGGCCGTGCCGGTGGCGCTCGGCGGTATGGCGTCGGCGCTGTTCGTGACCACCGCGAACGCCTGGATGAACGGCCCGGTCGGGCTGGTCGCCGGGCCGGACGGCCGCTTGGTCGCCACCGAGCCGCTGGGTCCGTTCATGGCGCCGACCGCCGGGCCGCAGCTCGTCCACATGGGGTTCGCCGCGCTGATGTGCACCGGCCTCGCCGTCTCGGCCGTCTACGCGGTGGCGATGCTGCGGGATCCCGCCAAACGGGACGGCTACCACCGCCGGGGCCTTGCCGCCGGCGCCGCGCTCGGTCTCGCCTGCGCGCCGCTGCAGGTCCTGGTCGGCGACTGGGCGACACGTGTGGTCGCGGACGTCCAGCCGGCGAAGTTCGCCGCGATGGAGAGCCTGAGCCACACGATGGACGGCGCCCCGTTCCACGCGGGCCCGATCGAGATCCCGAACGCGCTGTCGCTGCTGCTGCACTTCGACCCGAACGCGCGGGTCGTCGGCATGGACGCGATCCCGCCGCTGGACCGTCCGCCGATCGCCTCGGTGCACGCCGCGTTCCAGATCATGGCCGGCATCGGGACCGCGCTGATGGCACTCGCGGCATGGGCGCTGTGGCTGTACCTGCGTCACCGCCGAGGTGCGCAGCACCCGACCCGAGGGCGCGGCTTCCTGCTGGCCATGGCACTCGCCGGACCGGCACCGTTCGTCGCGCTGATCGCCGGCTGGATCGTGACCGAGGTCGGGCGCCAGCCGTGGATCGTCTACCGCGTCATGCGCGTCCCCGACGCGCTCACCACCCAGACCGGGCTCGCCACATACCTCTATGTGACCGCCGCCGTGTACCTGGTGCTCGCGGTCGCACTGGTGGCGATCCTGCGCCGGATCGCCCGGGGCCCGACGCCTCCCGACCCGACGACGATCCGACTCAAGGACGAGGTGGCGGCATGACCGCGATCGACGGGCTGGCACTGGTGGTGTTCGTCGGACTGGCCGCGTACGCGGTGCTCGGCGGCGCGGACTTCGGTGCCGGGCTGTGGGACCTGAGTCGCAACCGACCGCAGCGCGAGCTCGTGTCGAAAGCGATGGCCCCGGTCTGGGAGGCCAACCACGTCTGGCTGATCTTCGTGGTGATCACCCTGTTCACCGGCTTCCCCGGCGCGTTCGGCGCCCTGTCCCGTGCGCTGGTCGCGCCGGTGTCGGTCGCACTGCTCGGCATCGTGCTGCGTGGCGCGGCGTTCGTGTTCCGCCAGTACGGGGCCCCGCACGGCGGGACACCGGTGCGGGGCACGGCACTCTGGGGCCGCGTGTTCGCGATCGCCTCGCTGGTCACGCCGTTCGCGTTCGGCACGGCGGCGGGTGCGCTGGCGGGTGGACAGCTGCGCCCGGACGGCTCGGCGGGACTGTGGCGACCGTTCCTCGAGCCGTTGCCGCTGGTCGCGGGCCTGCTGGCGGTGAGCTGCTGTGTGTACCTCGCGGCCGTCTACCTCACCAGGGACGCGGAACGCATCGGCTCGCCGACGCTCGTCGTGCGTCTGCGCCGGCGGGCGCTGGTCACCGGTGTGCTGTCCGGTGCCCTCGCGTTGGCCGCACTGCCGCTGCTCCCGCCGGAGATGACCGGGGAGCTGCGGGGGGTGGGTCTTCCCGCGGTCGCGGTGTCGGCGACCGGGGGAGTGCTCGGTCTGGTGCTGCTGTGGCGCAGACACCACTCGCTGGCCAGGGTCGCCGCCGCGGCGGCCCCCGCGGGCCTTCTGGCGGGCTGGGCGATCGCGCTGCACCCGTGGGTCATGCCCGGCGCGATGCGCCTGACCGACTCGGCCGCGCCACCGGTGATCGCCGGCCCTGTCCTGGGCGTCCTGCTGACGGGCCTGGCCCTGATAGCGCCCGGCTACCTGTTCATGGTCCGAGTCCTCCGCGCCCAGCCCGACGAACCCGAGCAGCTCGCACAGACCTAGTGCACGCCGCACAGAGGCCGGGGCCTCTGTGCGGCGTAGAGAAACTCTGTGCGAGCTGCCGTTGCTGTCGGAGAAAGGTCAGAACCTGCACGTCCTGGTGAAAGCGCTCACACTCGTTCGATGACCGCGATACTCGACTCCGGGCAGAACGAGGACGCCAAACTCCGCAAGACACTCGGCTACTGGTCATTGGTCGCCACCGGGCTCGGCAGCGTGATCGGCTCGGGATGGCTGTTCTCCGCGATGTACGCGGCGCAGTCCGCGGGCCCCGCCTCGCTCATCGCGTGGGTGATCGGCGGGCTGTTGATGCTGGCCGTCGCGCTGGTGTTCGCCGAGCTGGGCATCGCGCACCCGGAGTCGGGCGGCCTGGTCCGCTATCCGCTGTACTCCAACGGGCGGTTCGCGGCCAGCATCGTCGGCTGGAGCATGTGGGTCTGCTACCTCGGCAACCCGCCGACCGAGGCGGCCGGTGTGCTGCAGTACGCGAGTTCCTACATTCCGGGTCTCTACCAGGACAAGCAGCTCACCGGGCTGGGCATCGGGGTGGCGATCGTCCTGATGGCGATCTTCGTGGCGATCAACTACTTCGGTGTGGAGCTGTTCGCGAGGACGAACAACGTCGTCACCGCGATCAAGGTGCTGATCCCGACCGCGACCGTCGTGCTGCTGATCGCGTCCGGCTTCGACAGCACCAACATCACCGGGCACGGCGGGTTCGCGCCGTACGGCTACGGCGCGGCGCTGAGCACGATCGCCACCGCCGGCATGATGTTCGCGTACACCGGCTTCCGCAACATCGTCGAGCTGTCCGGTGAGGTGAAGAACCCGCGCAAGCACATCCCGGCCGCGCTGGTCACCACGATCCTGACGACGATCGTGCTGTACCTGGGACTGCAGGTGGCGTTTCTCGGCGCCGTGCCCAGCGGGATGCTCGGCGCCGGCTGGCACGGGGTCAACTTCGACTCGCCGTTCGCGCAGCTGGCCATGCTGCTCGGGTTGAGCTGGCTGTACTGGACACTCATCGCCGACTCGATGCTCTCCCCGTCCGGCGCGGGCATCTGCTACACCGCGTGCAACGCCCGTAACGCGTTCGGCCTGGCCAAGAACGGTTTCTTCCCCAGCTGGGTGCGCACCGTGAACGAGCGCTGGGGTGTGCCGACCAGGGCGCTGATCCTGAACTTCGTGGTCGGCATGCTGTTCCTGCTGCCGCTGCCCAGCTGGCACAAGATCGTCGGGGTGACCGGCACGCTCGTCGTGTTCACCTTCTCCATCGGCTCCGTGAGCCTCCTGGCGTTCCGCAGGACCGGGGTGACGACGCGGGCCAACCAGCTGCCCGGCCTGGGGATCATCTCGCCGATCGCGTTCGTGGTCAGTGCACTGGTCATCTACTGGGTGGACTGGCCGACCCTGGCCGAGACCATTCCGATCGTGGTGGCCGGGCTGGTCTGGTACGCGGTCACCTGGGTACGCCAGCGCCACGGGTTCGAGGAGCTGCGCGGCGGCCTGTGGCTGCTGGTCTACCTCGCGTTCCTCTACGCGATGTCGTCGATCGGCAGCTTCGAGGGCGTAGGTCTGATCAAGGGCCCGTGGGACTCGCTGATCGTCGCGGTGGTGGCCATGGCGATCTACTTCTGGGGCACCGCGAGCGGCACCGCCTACCTGCGGGCCCACCCCGACGTGATGCGCAGGGTCGACGCCCCCGATCCCTCGTGAGTGTTGAGTATGGCCATAGCCACACTCAACACTCACGAGGTGGGTGGGGCCTGCTCGTAGCGGGCGAAGCGACGGGTGAACGTCGCGGTGCCTGAGGTCAGTGCGCGGACGTCCACCGCGTAGCGCAGCAGCTCCACCGAGGGGACCTCGGCGCGGACCACCGTGCGGCCGCCGCCGGGAGCCGTGTCGTCGATGTCGGTACCCAGCACACGACCGCGTCGTGCCGACAGGTCGCCCAGGATGCTGCCCAGGTGCTCGTCGGGAATGGCGACGGTGACCTCGTCGACCGGTTCGAGCAGCACGCTGCCGCAGCTGCTCGCGGCCTCACGCAGCGCGAGCGCTCCGGCCGTCTGGAACGCCGCGTCCGACGAGTCGACGCTGTGTGCCTTGCCGTCGACCAGCGTGAAGCGCAGATCGACGAGCGGGACGCCCTCGGTCAGACCGCGCTCCATCTGCGCGCGGACGCCCTTCTCCACACTCGGGACGTACTGGGTCGGCACCGAACCACCGACCACCTTGGACACGAACTCGAACCCGGAACCCCTCGGCAGCGGCTCGACCTCGACGTGGCAGATCGCGAACTGGCCGTGCCCTCCGGACTGCTTGACGTGCCGCCCGGTCGCCTTCCCCGGCTGCGCGAACGTCTGGCGCAGCGCGACGCGCACCGGCTCGGTGTCGACCTCTGCGCCGCCGGCCCGCAGCCGGGACAGCACGACGTCCGCGTGCGCCTCGCCCATGCACCACAGCACCGTCTGGTGGGTCTCCTGGTTGCGTTCCAGCCGCAGCGTCGGATCCGAGGCGACGAGCCGGGCGAGGGTCTTGACCAGCGCGTCCTCGTCGCCCCGGGTGTGCGCGACGACCGCGACCGGCAGCAACGGGTCCGGCAGCTCCCACGGGTCGAGCAGCAGCGGGTGGTTGCTGGCCGAGACGGTGTCCCCGGTCTCCGCGGAGTTCAGCTTGGTGAGCGCGCAGATGTCGCCCGCGACGCAGTTGGGGATCTCGCGCAGGGACGAACCCAGTGGTGAGTAGATGTGCGCGAGTCGTTCGTCGCCGTCGTGGTCGTTGGCCTCGCCGTTGGTGCTGAGACCGTGCCCGGACACGTGCACCGTGCCCTCCGGGCGCAGCGTGCCGGAGAACACCCTGACCAGCGACACCCGGCCGACGTAGGCGTCGGCGGAGGTGCGGACCACCTCGGCGGCCAACGGCCCGGTCGGGTCGGCCGACAGGGCGGGATGGGTCGAACCGTCGGGTGCGCTCACCGGCGGCAGCGGGTGCTCGACGGGGGAGGGGAAGCCACGCACGATCAGTTCCAGCAGCTCGGGCAGACCAGTGCCGGACGATGCACAGACCGGCACCACCGGGTGGAAACTGCCCTGGCACACCGCCTTCTCCAGGTCGGCGATCAGGACGTCGGTCTCGATCTCCTCGCCCTCGAGGTAGCGGTCCATGAGCGACTCGTCCTCGCTCTCGGCGATGATTCCCTCGATGAGGGTGTTCCTGGCGTCCTCCGCGTCGGGCGGGGCGGAGTCGACGGTCCCGCCGCTGACGGTCCGGGACAGCAGGCCGTAGAGACCGCTGAGCCGGCCGGCGTCGCGCATCGGCAGGTACAGCGGCAGCACCCCGCCGCCGAAGGCCTGCCGGCAGCTGTCGATCTCGACCTCGAGATCGGCGCGCTGGTGGTCGCAGCGGGCGACGATGACACCGCGCGGCATGCCGACAGCAGCGCATTCGGCCCACAGCGACACGGTGGCGGCGTCGATACCGCCGTCGGCTCCTTCGGCGGCGCTCACCACGAAGAGCGCGGCGTCGGCGGCGCGCAGACCGGCGCGGACCTCGCCGACGAAGTCCCCGTACCCGGGGGTGTCGATCAGGTTGATCTTGACGCCGTCGTGGCGCAGGGGGGCGACGGAGAGTGCGACCGAGCGCTGCTGGCGGACCGCGGCGGGGTCGTGGTCGCAGATGGTGCTGCCCTCGCCGATCGTGCCGGCCCGGGGAATCACGCCGGTCGAGGCCAGCAGTGCCTCGACGAGCGTCGTCTTCCCGGCACCGGACGGTCCGACCAGGGCCACGTTCCGAATCGCTGTCGGGTCGCCGGCCATGATCGCCCCGGTCACCTGGCCGGCGTCAGCTCTGACCGCCATGACAACCACCTCCGATTAGTCTCTCGTTAACCCCTCCCTCATGTGTCCGATCTCACACCCGTTGCCGGGTGGGGACAAGGGGTTCAGCGGGTCTCGATCGGTGCTCGCCTACCCTGGCGACCATGACGACCGTCGGCGTGCTCGCCCTACAGGGCGACGTTCGCGAACACCTTGCCGCGTTGAGTGACTCCGGAGTCCGGGCCGTGTCGGTCCGCCGGCCGAGCGAGCTGGACGCGGTGGACGCACTCGTACTCCCCGGTGGCGAGTCGACCACCATGAGCCGCCTGCTGGAGACCTTCGAACTGCTGGAGCCGCTGCGCGCCCGGATCGCCGACGGCATGCCCGCCTACGGCTCGTGCGCCGGCATGATCCTGCTGGCCGGCACGGTGCTCGACGGCCGCCCGGACCAGAAACAGCTGGGTGGCCTCGACGTCGTCGTGCGGCGCAACGCGTTCGGCCGTCAGGTCGACTCGTTCGAGACCGACCTGAGCATGACCGGCCTCGAAGGGGGTCCGGTGCACGCCGTGTTCATCAGGGCACCGTGGGTCGAATCGGCGGGCCCGGACGTCGAAGTGCTGGCTACGGTGCCGCGCCGACCGGAGGCGGGAGAGGCCGAGGGTAGGATCGTTGCGGTTCGGCAGGGGATGGTGCTGGCTACCGCGTTCCATCCCGAGCTGACCGGTGACGGGCGGGTTCATCGCCTGTTCTGCGACCTGGTCCGAGGCGGTACCCGATCACTGGACACGGCGATCGGCTAGCCCCCGGACGTACACACGGCTCAACGCTGAGGAAGGGGCATCCGTGAGCGGCCATTCCAAGTGGGCGACCACCAAGCACAAAAAGGCCGCCATCGACGCCAAGCGCGGCAAGATGTTTGCCAAGCTGATCAAGAACGTCGAGGTGGCCGCGCGCAACGGTGGGGGAGACCCGGCGGGTAACCCGACGCTCTACGACGCGATCCAGAAGGCCAAGAAGAGCTCCGTCCCGAACGACAACATCGACCGCGCGGTCAAGCGCGGCTCGGGCGCGGACGGCGCCGGCGCGGACTACCAGTCGATCACCTACGAGGGCTACGGCCCGAACGGCGTTGCCGTCCTCGTCGAGTGTCTGACCGACAACCGCAACCGCGCCGCCTCCGAGGTGCGCACCGCGATGACCCGCAACGGCGCCAACATGGCCGACCCGGGCTCGGTGGCCTATCTGTTCACCCGCAAGGGCGTCGTGATCGTGCCGAAGTCGGACACGGTGTCCTCGGAGGACGACATCCTGCTCGCGGTACTGGAGGCCGGCGCCGAGGAGGTCAACGACCTCGGCGAGTCCTACGAGGTCGTCTCCGAGGCCACCGACATGGTCCCGGTGCGTACGGCGTTGCAGGAGGCCGGCATCGACTACGACTCTGCCGACCTGACCTTCCTGCCGTCGGTCTCGGTCGAGCTGGACGCCGACGGCGCACGCAAGGTCTTCAAGCTGATCGACGCCCTCGAGGACAGCGACGAGGTCCAGAACGTCTACGCGAACTTCGACGTCTCCGACGAGGTCATGGCCGAGGTCGACGCCTGACGCCCCACCCCGCGAGTCGGGCTCCCCGACTCGCGGGGGTTGGGCGTGCGGTCGGCGCCGATGGCGATGCCGACGATCGTGCAGGGCTCGGTGCCGCGGTTGCGCCAGGCGTGTCGGGTGCCGTTCTGGACGACCACGTCGCCCGCCCGCAGGACCGTCTGCTCGCCGTCGTCGAGCTCCAGCGTCGCCTCGCCGGATACGACCAGGATGTAGTCGATGCTGTCGGTGGTGTGCATCCCAGGGGTGTCGGGTTCCATGGGGGCTGTCGCGCCCGGCATCCGCCGTTCCAGCTCGTCCAGGGCCGTGGCCATGTCGACGTCCGGGGGTGGCACTGGCTCGCCCGGCGGAAATGTATTGATCATGAAGCGTGAGCCGCTCGTGGGCGGGTAGTACGCGTGCGCGCCGCGCGGTGAGCCGTCGTCGGGGAACGTGGGGCGCTCGTCCCGGCCCCACAGCCGGTAGAAGGCGTAGCCGGGCAGTATCTCGGACGTGATCGGCTCGACGTCCCGGTCGTCGACGACCCGGGCCTTTCCGTCGGTGTCGTGCCCGGTGACCACTCGGCGAATCCTGGCGTGTTCCATGCAGGCAACCCTTTGATACGGTGGCGTATTGATACGCTACCGTATCCTGGGCTCGCGGGACCGTCAATACGCTGGCGTATCCTGCTGCCCGTGGCGAACGAGTCGGCCCGGTTGTCGGCCCAGGACTGGGCGCGTGCCGCGCTGAAGGCGATCGCGCGGGGCGGGCTCACCTCGGTCGCGGTCGAACCGCTCGCGCGGACGCTCGGCGTGACCAAGGGCAGCTTCTACGCGCACTACCGCAACCGGGACGAGCTGATCACGGCGGCGCTCGACGAGTGGGTGCGCAGCCACGGCGACGACGGACTCGCCGCGTTCGCCGCGATCGCCGATCCGGCACAGCGACTGCGTGAACTGCTCACCGTCGTCGTGCACGCGGTCCAGCCGCTGGCCCCGTCGGTGCACCTGAGCCTGCTCGGCGACCGCAACGATCCCCGGGTCGCGGACGCGGTCCGAGGGGTGAACCGGGCCCGCTTGGACCTTCTGGCTCGTACCTACGGCGAGCTGGGTCTGCCCCCGGACCGAGCGGCCTCCCGCGCACGGGTCGCCTACGCGGCCATTCTCGGCCTGATGCAGCTGGCCCAAACCGACCCCGACGCCCCGCCCGCCGCCCTCCTGGCCGATGAGGCGACCGCGGCCTTCCTGTCGCCATGACGGACGGGTTGCGCAAGTTTTCGCCATTTGGGGGGCGCGCCAGTCGATCAGTACTCTTAACCTTCTCCCACACCCGGCCGAGCCGCTGAGGGGGACGGCATCCGACTCGGGTTCTCGACTCGACAAGGAGGTCGTCGCCGTGGTGGGACGTTCGCGGACACTGATCAAGCTGGTGCTCATCGGTTCGGTAGCGGTGCTGTGCGCGGCGGGGTGCACCTCGCAACGCACGGGCGGGGGCGGTTCCGACGCCTCGTCCGGCCCGATCAAGATCGGGCTGGTCACGAAGACCGACACCAACCCGTACTTCGTGACACTGCGCGAGGCGGCCAAGGCGGCCGCGCAGCAGCAGGGTGCGGAGCTGGTCGCGCTCGCCGGCAAGTTCGACGGGGACAACGAGGGCCAGGTCTCGGCCATCGAGAACCTCGTGCAGCAGGGCGTCAAGGGCATCCTGATCACGCCGAGCAACTCCGGCGGCATCATCAACGCGCTCAAGCAGGCCAAGGACCGGGGCATCACGGTCATCGCGCTGGACACCGAGACCGACCCCAAGGACGCGGTCGACGCGACCTGGGCGACCGACAACACGAGCGCAGGCGAGAAGCAGGGCGCCTACGTCAAGGCCGCGCTGAACGGTGCCGAGCCGAAGCTGCTCATGGTCAACGGCACCCCGGGCGCCGCGGTCGACACCCAGCGGCACACCGGTTTCCTCAAGGGGATCGGACTGGCCGAGGGCGCCCCGCAGATCGTCGGCGCCGGCGACGCGAACGGCGACCAGAACATCGCCCAGCAGGTCACCGAGAACCTGCTGCAGCGCTCCACCGACGTCAACGCCGCGTACACGATGAACGAGCCGATCGGCCGCGGCGTCTACGCGGCGCTGGCCGCGAAGAACCTCACCGGCAAGGTCGTCATCGGTTCGATCGACGGCGGCTGCCAGGGCGTCGCGGACGTCAAAGCCGGCAAGTACGCCGCGACCGTCATGCAGTTCCCGAAGAAGATGGCGGCCGAAGGTGTCGCCGCGGTGGTCAACTTCGCCAAGACCGGCACCAAGGCCAGCGGTTTCCACGACACCGGCTCCGAGCTGATCACGGACAAGCCGGTCGCGGGTCTGCCGTCGAAGGACACCACCTACGGTGCCCAGAACTGCTGGGGCTGATCCTTCGATGAGCACGGTGGTAGGACAGCGGCGCCGGGTCACCGTCTCCGACCTGGTGCTGCAGTACCCCGCGTTGGGGCCGAGCTGCGCGCTGCTGCTGGCCCTCGTGGTGTTCTCGCTGATCACCAACACGTTCCTCAGCGCGGACAACCTCAGCCTCGTGGTGCAGCAGTCGCTCGTGGTCGGGACGCTGGCTCTCGGCCAGACACTGATCATCCTGACCGCCGGCATCGACCTGGCCAACGGCGCGATCATGGTGTTCGGCACGCTGCTCATCGCGAAGCTCGCCGGCGCCGGTGGGTTCGGCGCGCTGGTGGCCGGTGTCGTGCTGTGCGCCGTGGTCGGGTCGATCTCCGGTCTGCTGGTCACCTCGCTGCGGCTGCCGCCGTTCATCGTGACGCTCGGCATGCTGACCGTGGTCGCGGCGTCAGCACGCATCTACGCGGCCGGGCAGAGCTACCCGATCGGCGGCGGCCTGCTCACCGTCCTCGGGCAGCGCTTCTACCTGTTCGGGCAGATCGAGCTGACCGTCGGGATGCTGCTCGCGCTGATCATGTTCGGGCTGGTCTGGTACGGGCTGACCCGCACCGCGTGGGGCAGACACGTCTACGCGCTCGGCAACGACCCGGAGGCCGCGCGGCTGACCGGTATCCACGTCAACCGCACCCTGTTCAGCGTGTACCTGCTGGCCGGGGTGATCTACGGGTTCGCCGCCTGGCAGGCGCTCGGCCGCATCCCCAATGCGGACCCGAACGCCTACCAGACCGGCAACCTGGACAGCATCACCGCCGTCGTGATCGGTGGCACGAGCCTGTTCGGCGGCCGGGGCGGGGTGCTGGGCACGCTGGTCGGCGCGTTGATCGTGAGTGTGCTGCGCAGCGGGCTCACCCAGGCCGGCATCGACGAGCTGTACCAGGACGTGGCGACCGGCCTGTTGGTCATCCTCGCCGTCGCGCTGGACCAGCTGGCCAGGAGGAGGTCCCGGTGAGCGATCCGAGCGACGCGGTGCTGCGGGCCGAGGGCCTGGTCAAACGCTACGGCAGCGTGACCGCGATCGACGGTGCCGACTTCGACCTGCGCCGGGGCGAGGTCCTCGCGGTGATCGGGGACAACGGCGCGGGCAAGTCCAGCCTGATCAAGGTGCTGTGCGGCGCGACCATCCCGGACGAGGGGACCGTCTGGCTGGACGGGCAGGAGGTGCGGTTCCACTCGCCACTCGATGCACGCAAGGCGGGCATCGAGACCGTCTACCAGAGCCTCGCCGTCGCGCCGGCCATGGACATCGCGGGCAACCTGTTCCTGGGCAGGGAACGCCGCAGGAAGGACCTGTTCGGGACCCTGTTCCGGACGCTGGACCGGCGCGGCATGCGGCAGGAGGCGCAGCGCCAGCTCGACGCGCTCGGTGTGGCGACCGTGCAGAACATCGGTCAGCTGGTCGAGACGCTGTCCGGTGGTCAACGTCAGGCCGTCGCGGTGGCCAGGGCGGCGATGTTCGCCAGCAAGCTGGCGATCATGGACGAGCCGACGGCCGCGCTCGGCGTGCGGGAGTCGTCGATGGTGCTGGACCTGATCCGGCGAATTCGGGACAGCGGGCTGCCGGTTGTGTTGATCAGCCATAACATGCCGCACGTGTTCGAGATCGCGGATCGGATCCATGTACATCGGTTGGGCAAGCGGGTCGCGGTGGTCAAACCGGACGACTACGCGATGAACGAGGTGGTGTCGCTCATGACCGGTGCGTTGCGGCTCACCGAGAGCGGCGAGCTGGTCGACCAGAAGGCCGAGCTCAACCACCGGCCGGCCGAGTGAACCGGTCGCCGCGCGGCATCGTGCTGTGTGTCGGGCTGACCACGCTCGACGTCGTGCACCACGTGTCCGGGCCGCCGACCTGGGGACGCAAGGAGCGGTCGGTCGGTGGTGAGCTGGTGGCGGGCGGACCCGCCGCCAATGCCGCGGTCACCGCCGCGGCGCTGCTGGGACGTGCCCGGCTGGTCACCGCGATCGGGGACGGTCCGGTGACGACCGCGGTGCACGCCGACCTGGCGGAGCACGGCGTCGAGGTCGTGGACCTCGCGCCGCCGGGCTGGCGGCTACCCGTGGCCAGCGCGCTCGTCGACGTGCACACCGGTGACCGGACGGTCGTCTCGCCGGGTGCACTGGGCAACCGGGGTGTCGAGGCGACCGCCGTCGTCAACCGGGTCCTCGACGGCGCGGGCGCGGTCCTGGTGGACGGCCACCATCCCGCGGTCGCCGCCCGGGTCGCCACCCTCGCGGCGCAGGCGAACGTCCCGGTGCTGCTGGACGCCGGCAGCTGGAAGGACGAGGTCGCCCGCCTGCTGCCCCGGATCGAGGTGGCGGCCTGCTCGGCGGACTTCACCCCGCCCGACGGCAGACGAGCCGGCGATGACCCGTACGGCGTCGCCGACCACCTGCATCGGCGCGGCGTGCCGACGGTGCTGGTGACGGACGGCCCGAGGCCGGTCCGGTGGAGCACCCTCGACGGCGAGCGCGGCGGCGTCGAGGTGCCCCGGGTGCGGCCGGTGGACACGCTCGGCGCCGGGGACGTGTTCCACGGCGCGCTCGCGGCGGCCGTCGCCGGGGGAGCGGCGTCGGTGCACGCCGCCGCGTCGTTCGCCTCCAGGGTCGCCGCGATCAGATGCGGTCGGCTGGGTGCGCGCGCCTGGCTCGATGAGGCCGAGCTGAGCGCGGCCGCGACGGAGCTGGCCGGTCTGGCCAGGGCCCGGTGAGCCCGCTCGCCGAGGAGCACGTGACGCGGGCCTGTCGGCTGGCCGGGCGAGGGCGTGCACTGCTGGGCATCGCGGGGCAGCCCGGCGGCGGCAAGTCCACGTTCGCCGAGGCGCTGCTGGCCGAGGTCAACGCCAAGGGTGTGCGTGCCGCGCTGGTCGGGATGGACGGGTTCCACATCGCCGACCGATCCCTGCGCGAGCTGGGGCTCAGAGAGGTCAAGGGCGCTCCGGAGACGTTCGACGCCGCCGGCTACGTGGCGATGCTGCGCAGGTTGCGCGACCCGGCCGAGCAGCTGGTGTGGGCGCCGGAGTTCCGCAGGGAGATCGAGGACGCGATCCAGTCGGCGGTCCCGGTGCCGTCCGAGGTCGAGCTGGTCATCACCGAGGGCAACTACCTGTTGCTCGACGGCCCGTGGGGGTCGGTCCGCGACCTGTGCGACGAGGTGTGGTTCGTCGATGTCGACGACGACCTGCGCAAACGCAGGCTCGCCGCGCGTCACGAGTTCTACGGCCGCACCCCCGAGGAGGCCTGGGAACGGACGCTGGGCTCGGACGAGCGCAACGCCCGCACGGTCGCTGAGACCAGGCTCCGCGCCGATCTGGTAGTCACGATGTCGGATATCGGATGACCGAGGGGGAACCGGCATGCGCACGATCACGCTCGAAGAGCACCACGCGAGTCCCGGCTACCTGGACGCGATCGCGCCCCACCTGAAGCGCGACGTCGACCTCGCCGACAAGCTCGGTGACATCGGCGAGCGCCGGATCGCCGCGATGGACGAGGCCGGCATCGACGTGCAGATCCTGTCGCTCGGTCCGCCCGGCGTGGAACAGCTCGACGCCGAGACCGCCGTGGCGATCGCGCGGCAGGAGAACGACCACCGGGGGCAGGCGGTGCGGCGCTACCCCGACCGGTTCGCCGGGTTCGCCACCGTGCCGACCGCCGCGCCGGTCGACGCCGCGAACGAGCTGACCCGCACACGGGAGGAGTACGGGTTCGTCGGTGTGCTGATCAACGGCCACACCCGGGGCCGCTACCTGGACGACACCCACTTCTGGCCGATCCTGGAGCAGGCCGAGAAGCTGGGGATGCCGGTCTACCTGCACCCGATGCCGCCGCCTCAGGCGGTGATCGACGCCTCGTACTCGGGGTTCGCCCCGGAGGTGACCGCGCGGCTGTCCAGCTGGGCCTGGGGCTGGCACATCGACACCGCCGTGCACGTCCTGCGGATGATCGTCGGGGGTGTGTTCGACCGCTACCCCGAGCTGCAGGTCGTCATCGGTCACCTCGGGGAGGGGCTCGTGTCGATGATGCCCCGCGTGGAGACCTCGCTCACGAGTGACGTGACCGGGTTGAAGCGCCCGGTCGGCGCCTACCTCCGGGAGAACCTCTACTACACGACCAGCGGGTTCAACTACAGCTCGGTCTTCCTGGACCTGGTGCTCCAGGTGGGTGTCGAACGGATCATGTTCTCCGCCGACTACCCGTACTGGACCATGGGCGCGTCCCAGGACTTCCTGGACCGCGTCCCGCTCAGCCCGAACGACAAGGAAGCCATCGCCCACGGTACCGCCGAGAGGCTGTTCCGCATGGGCGGCACCAAGAACAACCCGTGAGTGATTTGGGCTGCCATGGCAGCCCAAATCACTCACGGGTTGTGAGCTGCGGCGCGTCGGGTGCCGGGGCGCGTGGGGGTGACCGGTAACCTCAGCCGTCGAACAGGCGTTCGTGGTCGTCGAGGAGGGGGGCGTCGTCATGCGGGTGCTCGGCGTCGACCCCGGACTGACCCGCTGTGGCTTCGGGGTGATCGACGGGACCGGTGGGCGGCAGGTCAGCTGCGTCGACTTCGGTGTGGTGCGCACGCCGCCGGACTCGCCCGTCGAACGTCGGCTGCTGACCGTCGCGGACGCGGTGCGCGAGGTCATCGCCACCCATCGGCCCGACGTCGTCGCGATCGAGCGGGTGTTCAGCCAGAGCAACATCCGCACCGTCATGGGCACGGCGCAGGCCAGTGGCGTCGTGGCCTTGGTCGCCGCACAGGCCGGACTGCGCGTGGTGTTCCATACCCCCAGCGAGGTCAAGGCGGCGGTGACCGGCTCGGGCCGGGCGGAGAAGGAACAGGTGACCACGATGGTGACCAGATTGCTCCGGCTGGAGGAGAAGCCGCGTCCCGCCGACGTCGCCGACGCCCTCGCGCTCGCCATCTGCCACAGCTGGCGTGGTCCCATGATCGACCGGATGGCCGAGGCCAAGGCGGCCTCCGACAGGCTGGCCAAGGCGCATCGGGCGCGCCTGGCCGAGGCCGCGGCAAAGAGGAAGTGAGTGCAGTGATCTCTTCGGTGCGCGGACCGGTGCTCTCGATCGGGCTCGATCACGCCGTGGTCGAGGTCGGCGGGGTCGGTCTCGCCGTGCACGCGACGCCCGGCACGCTGGCGACCCTGCGTCGCGGCGAGGAGTCGCGGCTGTTCACCGTGTTGGTCGTACGTGAGGACTCGCTGACGCTCTACGGCTTCGCCGACGCCGACATGAGCGAGCTGTTCACGTTGCTGCAGACCGTGAGCGGTGTCGGACCCAAGGTCGCACTCGCCACACTCGCGGTACTGGACCCCGACGCGTTGCGCCAGGCGTTGGTGGACGGCGACCTGAAGATGCTCATGCGCGTCCCCGGCATCGGGCGCAAGGGTGCCGAGCGCATGGCGCTGGAGCTGCGGGACAAGGTCACCGCCGCGCCCACGGGTGGCACCCAGCTGGCGGCCTCGGTGCCGGCGTCCGGCCGGGACCACGTGGTCGAGGCGTTGATCGGGCTCGGGTTCGCCGCGAAACAGGCCGAGCAGACCGTCGACGCCGTGCTCGCGGAGAACAGCGAGGGACCGGTGGACACCTCGAAGACCCTGCGCACCGCGCTGAGCAGGCTGGGCAACGCGCGGTGATGCGGCCGTGACCGATCCAGCGGTGTCCGCGCACGTCGAGGACGAGGACCTGGCCACCGAGGCCACACTGCGCCCGAAGCGCCTGACCGAGTTCATCGGCCAGCCCCGGGTCCGCGAACAGCTCGAGCTGGTCCTCGAAGGTGCTCGCCGTCGAGGCGACCCGCCCGACCACGTGCTGTTGTCCGGTCCTCCCGGTCTCGGCAAGACGAGCCTCTCGATGATCATCGCGGCGGAGATGGGTGCGGCGATCCGCATCACCTCGGGGCCCGCGCTGGAACGCGCCGGCGACCTGGCCGCGATGCTGTCCAACCTGCTGCCCGGCGACGTGCTGTTCATCGACGAGATCCACCGCATCGCCCGCCCCGCCGAGGAGATGCTGTACCTCGCGATGGAAGACTTCCGGGTCGACGTCGTCGTCGGTAAGGGGCCGGGCGCGACCAGCATCCCGCTGGACGTCGCACCGTTCACACTGGTCGGGGCCACCACCCGGGCAGGCGCGCTGACCGGGCCGCTGCGCGACCGGTTCGGCTTCACCGCGCACATGGAGTTCTACGAACCCGCCGAGCTGGAGCAGGTGCTGCGTCGCGCCGCCGTCATCCTCGACGTCGACCTGCGCCCCGACGGCGGCGAGGAGATCGCCCGGCGCTCGCGGGGCACACCCCGCATCGCGAACCGGCTGCTGCGCCGTGTCCGTGACTACGCGCAGGTGCGCGCGGACGGTGCCGTGACCCGCGACATCGCCCGCGCCGCGCTGGCCGTGTACGACGTCGACGAGCTCGGTCTGGACCGCCTGGACCGTGCCGTGCTGACCGCTCTGGTGCGTTCTTTCGGCGGCGGACCGGTCGGGGTATCGACGCTGGCCGTCGCGGTCGGCGAGGAACCCGCTACCGTAGAAGAGGTTTGCGAGCCTTATCTCGTGCGTGCCGGCATGTTGGCGCGCACACCGCGTGGCCGGGTTGCCACCGCCGGTGCCTGGCGGCACCTGAACCTGGAGCCGCCGCCGAACGCGGCGGGGGAGCAGGGGGAACCCCCACCTACGTTGTTCGGGACGTGAGGCTGGCAAACTCAACTGCCCTCACGCGGAAGTACGGAGACCATGGAATACCTGTTCCCACTCCTCATCATCCTCCTGTTCATCCCGATCTTTCTCAGCGGCCGCAAGCAGAAGGCTGCCGCCGCGCAGATGGCCGAGCTCCAGAAGGCGATCACCGAGGGTGATGTCGTGATGACCACCTCCGGTCTGCGCGGCACCGTCGTGGACGCCAGCTACGAGGACACGATCGACATCGAGATCGCGCCCGGCGTGGTCACCACCTGGATCCGTCAGGCCGTCCGGGAGAAGGTCAACCCGCAGGCCGAGCACACCGACGAGGGCCCGGAGCAGGAGCGCATCGAGGCTCCGGTTTCTGAGACTCCGTCAGCGACCGCGACGCCGGAGGTCACGCCCAGCGGCGACGCGAAGACCGAGACGAAGGCCGACAGCGAGCCCGAGTCCTCGGCAAACGGCACCACCGGTGGGCGCGGCAACGCCTGAGTGGCCCAGAGGGTTGCGGTGAACGGGCGCACCGGCGCTCGCTAGCATCGCGCGCGCCGGGCTGTCCGTCGGTCGCCGGGCGTTGATCACAGTGGAAGAGGGTTTTCGAGTTGGCACCACCGGCCGGGCACATCCGCCCATTGCGGTATCTGGCGGCGTTCCTTGGCATCGTCGTCCTGCTCTACGCGCTGGTGTTCTTCACCGGTGACCGCCAGCCGAAACCCAAGCTGGGTATCGACCTGGAAGGTGGCACGCGGGTCACGTTGACCGCGCGCACCGACAACGGACAGCCGCCTTCCAAGGAACAGCTGACCCTCGCCAGGGGCATCATCGACACCCGGGTCAACGGCCTGGGTATCAGTGGCGCCGAGGTGGTGCAGGACGGCTCCAACCTGATCATCACGGTTCCCGGTGACCAGGGGGACAAGGCGAAGGATCTGGCGCAGCCGGCCCAGCTGCAGCTGCGCACGGTGATCGGCGGGCCGTACACGGCGACACCGCCGCCACCGGCACCGGGGACTCCGGGTGCGCCCGCCGCGCCCGGTACCGGTGGCGCGAAGCCGGGCAGCACGACACCCACCCAGCCGCTCAAGCCCGGCCCCGGCTCGTCCGCGCCGCTGGGAGCCGTCTCGCTGCTCGACGCACCGCCGACGACTCCCGCGACGCCCGAGCCGCACCCCGCGCAGCACGCGACGACGAAGGCTTCCGCGAGCCAGCACCCGGCCGCGCAGAAGGCCTCGGCGGAGAACAAGGCGGCCCAGAACGCGGCTCAGAACAAGGCCGCCATGCAGCTGCCGAAGAAGGCGGCCCCGCCGAACCCGAACCCGCCGCCGAACCCGGCCGACCCGACGCAGAGCATCGCCGACCCGCAGCTGGTCAAGGGCATCGCGCTGGCCAGGGCGACCCGGCAGAGCACGGACCCGAACATTCAGCAGCTCGCGCTGCAGAACCTGCAGTGCGCCGGCAACGACGTGCTGAGCGGGTACGACGACCCGACCAAGCCGCTGGTCACGTGCGACCAGAAGGACACCGAGAAGTACATCCTGAGCCCGGTGTTCCTGCGCGGAACCGAGATCGACACCGCGGGTGCCGGGTACGACCAGCAGCGCGCGGAGAACGTCATCAACGTGACGTTCAAGAGCGCGGGTGCCCGCATCTGGTCGGACTACACGGCCGCGAACGTCGGCAAGCAGGCCGCGTTCGTGCTGGACGGCGAGGTCGTCTCGGCGCCGGTCATCAACGGCCCGATCAACGGCCCGACCGAGATCCAGGGCCGGTTCTCCCAGGCCGAGGCCCAGCACCTGTCCGGGATCCTGAAGTACGGCGCGCTGCCGTTGTCCTTCGCCACCTCGGACGCGCAGACCGTGTCGGCGACCCTGGGGCTCGCCTCGCTGCAGGCCGGCCTGATCGCCGGTGCGATCGGTCTGGGTCTGGTGTTCATCTACTGCCTGTTCTACTACCGGGCGCTCGGGGTGTTGACGATCCTGTCGTTGATCCTGTCCGCGGTGCTGGTCTACGCGGTGCTGATCCTGCTCGGCCGATCGGTCGGGTTCAGCCTGGACCTGGCCGGTGTCGCCGGTTTCATCGTGGCGATCGGTATCACCGCGGACTCCTTCGTGATCTTCTTCGAACGGCTGAAGGACGAGGTACGGGAGGGCCGCAGCTTCAAGGCGGCGGTGCCACGAGGCTGGGTCAGGGCGCGGCGGACGATCCTGTCCGCCGACGCGGTCATGTTCCTGGCGGCGGCCGTGCTGTACCTGCTGGCCGTCGGTCAGGTGAAGGGCTTCGCGTTCACCCTGGGCATGACGACGGTGCTGGACCTCGTGGTGGTCTTCCTGGTCACGCACCCGCTGGTGGCGATGGCAGGCAACTCGCGGATCTTCAGCAGCCCGAGATGGTCCGGCCTGGGGGCGGTCGCGCGAATCGGCGTGGCGCGCAGGCGGCTGGCCGCGACACGCAAGACGGCCGTCGGCCCGAAGGGAGCCTGAAATGGTGGACACAGAGCATCGGCCACAGGCAAGGTCACGGAGCAGTTTCCTCAGCAGGCTGCACACCGGTACCGGCGCCTTCGACCTGGTCGGCAGGCGCAAGGGCTTCTACATCTTCTTCGCGGTGCTGGTCCTGATCTGCATCGGCTCGATGGTGTTCAAGGGCTTCAACCTGAGCATCGACTTCAAGGGCGGGACGAGCATCCAGTTCCCGACCACCGGCGCGACAGGTCAGCTGACGACCGAGCACGTGGCGGGCGTCGTGCACGAGGCGCTGGAGGACAAGGGCGACTCGGCGGTCGTCCAGCTGGCCGGCAGCGGTGCGAACCAGACGGTACAGATCCGGACCGAGACGCTCACCGCCACCGAGCAGCAGGCCGTCAAACAGGCGCTGTTCACCGAGTTCCATCCGCTCGCCGCGAACGGGCGACCGGACGCGAACGCGATCAGCGGGACCGCCGTGTCGGGCACCTGGGGTGGTGAGATCACCACCCAGGCACTGATCGCGCTCGCGGTGTTCCTGGTGCTGGTGACGATCTTCCTCGCGGTGTACTTCGAACGCGCCATGGCGATCTCGGCGCTCGTCGCGCTGATCCACGACCTGGTGGTCACCGCCGGTATCTACTCGCTGATCGGCTTCGAGGTCAGCCCGTCGACCGTCATCGGTCTGCTCACGATCCTGGGCTTCTCGCTGTACGACACGGTCGTGGTGTTCGACAAGGTCAAGGAGAACAGCCGGGGGCTGCTCGGTCTGACCAGGCGCACCTACGGCGAGACGGCCAACCTGGCGCTGAACCAGACCCTGATGCGCTCGATCAACACGTCGTTGATCGCGGTGCTGCCGGTCATCGGTCTGCTCGTCGTCGGTGTGGGTCTGCTCGGTGTCGGCACGCTCGCCGACCTGGCGCTCGTCCAGCTGATCGGCATCCTGGCCGGCGCGCTGTCCTCGATCTGCCTGGCCACCCCGGTCCTGGTCGATCTGAAGATGCGCGACGTCCGGTTCCAGCAGCAGGCCAAGCGGGTGTTCGCCCGGCGCGCCAAGGAGTCCGGCGTCGTGGACGCGGACGGCGACGAGGAGCTGGACACGACCGACGACACCGCCCTGGACGGCGAGCTTCGCC
This sequence comes from Actinospineispora spinosispora DSM 44797, assembly GCF_000429025.1. Classification (GTDB taxonomy): domain Bacteria; phylum Actinomycetota; class Actinomycetes; order Mycobacteriales; family Pseudonocardiaceae; genus Pseudonocardia; species Pseudonocardia spinosispora. The sequence goes on along the minus strand of NZ_AUBB01000006.1, from coordinate 184,722 downwards.
GAGAACGGGCGATGGCGGCGGCCGCCGGTGTTCCCGCGCGCAGTGCGGCGAGCCGACGGACCTCGGGCACCCGCAACACCCGGTCCGGTCGAAGCTCGGCCCGTCCGACCGGCAAGCGCCGGCGGTGACGGATCTTCCCGAGCGGCTGGCCGACGCCTTCCGACTGATCCGCGACGTACCGGACTACCCGACGCCGGGGGTGTTGTTCCGCGACATCACCCCGGTGCTCGCGGACCCGACGGCGTTCGGGACGGTCGTCGAGGCGATGGCCGAGCACGCGCGGTCCGCCGACGTGGTGGTCGTCGTCGAGGCGCGCGGCTTCCTGGTCGGCGCCGCCGTGGCGGTGGCGGCGGGCGTGGGGGTGGTGCCGGTCCGCAAGGCGGGAAAACTGCCCCGGGTGGCGGCACGCCGCGACTACGAGCTGGAGTACGGCACGGCGACACTCGAGCTGCCGGAAGGATGCATCGAGCCGGGCGCCCGCGCGTACGTGGTGGACGACGTGCTCGCCACCGGCGGCACGCTGCGGGCCAGCTGCGAGCTCATCGAGCAGGTGGGCGCGACGGTGACCGGTATCGGCGTGCTACTCGAGCTGACGGCGCTGGCCGGACGTGACCGGTTACCGGGTCGATCGGTGCACTCGCTGCTCGAGGGCTGATCGCCGCCGTACACCCGCTGTTAACGACCTGATCGGGTTGACCGCCCGGCGCCCACCGGCGCGGGTGGTCAACCCGGCTCGATATACCTAGCTATCCTGGTGTGATGGAGCGCGCGTGAGTACGGCCGAGCAGCGGCCGGCCCCGCCGGCCGAGTCTTCTCCGTCGGCAGCGTCGCCGCGCCCGGTCGCGGTGCCGGGCACGCCCGGCCGGCCGTCCGCGACCCGCAGGGTCAGGGCCCGCATCGCGCGGCGCATCTCCTCGCCTAGGCCGGGCGCGGTCAAACCGGTCCTCGAACCGCTGGCCGCGGTCCACCGCCAGCTGCACCCGAACGCCGACCTCGCGTTGCTGCAGCGCGCCTACCAGGTCGCGGACGAACGGCACGACGGGCAGAAGCGCAAGTCCGGCGACCCGTACATCACCCACCCGCTCGCGGTCGCGACGATCCTCGCCGAGTTGGGTATGGACACGATCACCCTGGTCGCGGCATTGCTGCACGACACGGTCGAGGACACCGGCTACAGCCTCGAAGAGCTGGGCGCCGACTTCGGCGACGAGGTCGCCCACCTGGTCGACGGCGTCACCAAGCTGGACAAGGTGAAACTGGGTGCCGCCGCCGAGGCCGAGACCATCCGCAAGATGGTGGTGGCGATGGCACGGGACCCCCGGGTCCTGGTCATCAAGCTGTCGGACCGGCTGCACAACATGCGCACGATGCGGTTCCTGCCGCCGGAGAAGCAGGCCCGTAAAGCACGCGAGACCCTGGAAGTGTTCGCCCCGCTCGCGCACCGGCTCGGCATGGCCACGGTCAAGTGGGAGCTGGAAGACCTGGCGTTCGCGCTGCTGCACCCGAAGAAGTACGACGAGATCGTGCGACTGGTCGCCGACCGCGCACCGTCGCGGGACACCTACCTTCGCCAGGTCATCGACGAGGTCAACGCGCAGCTGGAGGGCGCGCGCATCTCGGCGACCGTCGAGGGCCGGCCGAAGCAGTACTACTCGATCTACCGGAAGATGATCGTCAAGGGCAAGGACTTCGACGACATCCACGACCTGGTCGGCGTGCGCATCCTGGTCGACGACGTGCGCGACTGCTACGCCGCGATGGGCATGGTCCACGCGCTGTGGCAGCCGATGCCCGGGCGGTTCAAGGACTACATCGCCCAGCCCCGCTTCGGTGTCTACCAGTCACTGCACACCACGGTCATCGGTCCGGACGGCAAGCCCCTCGAAGTACAGATCCGCACCGGGGACATGCACCGCACCGCCGAGTACGGCATCGCGGCGCACTGGCGCTACAAGGAGAGCCGCGGCACGCACGGCGGTGCCAACGGCCAGGCCGTCGACGTCGACGAGATGGCCTGGATGCGTCAGCTGCTGGACTGGCAGCGGGAGGCCGCCGACCCGGGTGAGTTCCTGGAGTCACTGCGCTTCGATCTGGCGACCCGCGAGATCTTCGTGTTCACGCCCAAGGGTGACGTCGTGACCCTGCCGACCGGTTCGACGCCGGTGGACTTCGCGTACGCCGTGCACACCGAGGTCGGTCACCGCTGTATCGGATCCCGGGTCAACGGCAGGCTCGTCGCGCTCGAACGCACGCTGGAGAACGGTGAGGTCATCGAGATCTTCACCTCGAAGGCCGACGGCGCGGGCCCCAGCCGTGACTGGCTGACCTTCGTCGCCTCGCCGCGTGCCAAGGCCAAGATTCGGCACTGGTTCGCCAAGGAGCGCCGCGAGGAGGCGATCGAGGCGGGCAAGGACGCGATTACCAGGGAAGCGCGCCGCACCGGCATGCCGCTGCAGCGCCTGGCCTCGGTCGACTCGATGGCCGCGCTGGCCCGTGAGCTGCACTATCCCGACCTGTCCGGCCTGTACGCAGCGGTGGGGGAGAGCCACGCGTCCGCGCGGCACGTGGTGTCCCGGCTGGTCGCTCTGCTCGGCGGTGTCGAGGACGCCGAGGAGGAGCTCGCCGAGCGCGCCACCCCCTCGACCGTGCAGCGCCGTCGGTCCAGCGGCGACTCCGGCGTCGCGGTCGTCGGCGACACGGGCGGCATGACGGACGTGTGGGTCAAGCTCGCGCGCTGCTGCACCCCTGTGCCGGGCGACGACATCCTCGGGTTCGTCACCAGGGGCGGCGCGGTCAGCGTGCACCGGGCGGACTGCACGAACTCCGAGTCGCTGCGCGGTCAGAGCGAACGGCTCGTCGAGGTCGAGTGGTCGGCGTCGCCGAGCGCGATGTTCCTGGTCAGCATCCAGGTCGAGGCGCTCGACCGGCACCGCCTGCTGTCCGACGTGACGAAGGTGCTGGCCGACGAGAAGGTCAACATCCTGTCCGCCTCGGTAACCACCTCGCGGGACCGGGTCGCGGTCTCCCGCTTCGCGTTCGAGATGGGCGACCCGAAGCACCTCGGTCACCTGCTGCGCGTGGTCCGCAGTGTGGAAGGCGTCTACGACGTCTACCGGGTCACCTCAGCCCGCTGAACTACCCGTGAGTGGCGAGTGGTCCTCTGAGACCACTCGCCACTCACGGGTGTCTACGGGTTGACGGTGACGGTCTGCAGGGTGGTGGCCAGCTTCGGCTTTCCGCCGCCGGGGGACGGGTTCAGCGAACCGTCGTCGCCGCCGGCCGCGACCTTCTGCAGCGCCTGGATGCCCGGCGCGCCGATCGTGCCGAACACCGTGTACTCGGGCGGCAGCTGCGAGTCCTCGTAGACCAGGAAGAACTGGCTACCGCCGCTGTTCGGCTGCCCGGTGTTCGCCATCGCGATCGAACCCTTGGGGTAGATCGCGGCGCCCTGCTGGCCGGGAGCCAGGTTGTTCGGCGGCTCGTCCGGGATCGTGTAGCCGGGGCCGCCGGTGCCGCTGCCGGTCGGGTCGCCGCACTGCAGTGCCTTCAGCCCGGACATGTTGATCAGACGGTGGCACGGCGTGTTGTTGAAGAACCCGGCGGTGGCCAGGTGCACGAAGCTCGCCACGGTGCACGGCGCCTCGGCGCGGTTCAGCGTGAGCGGCAGGACACCTTGCGTGGTGTTCACCGTGACCGACACGGTGCCGGTCTTCGGCGGGTTGGTCTCGGTCGGCAGCGACACCGGGCGGGACGCGGGCTCCTCCGGCGTGGCGGTGAACGTGCACGGCCCGGGCGGCGTCGTGGTCACCGAGGGCGGGCCGGCCGCGTTCGGGGCCGACGAGGTCGTGCTGGCGACCGTGACCAGCACGATCGCGGCGATCACCGCGATCACGACGACAGCCGCGGTGACCGCCGCTACCTGCTTGCGTCGCTGGGCGCGCTGTGCCCGATGCGCCTGCTGGCGGTCGAGCTTGCGTTTTGCGGCCTCCCGGCGCTGCTGGTTGCTGCTCGACACCGCTGATGTCCTCTCAATCCTGAACGACATACGGGCGGTTCGCGAGTATCACGAGTCCCGCCGACCGGTAGTCACACTAACGACCGCACCCGATTGGCCGCATCGAGGCTCCCACTAGGCTGGTTCCGTGTTGGTAGCGGGATTTCCGGCGGGGGCGTTCGCCACGAACTGCTTCGTCGTGGCGGCGGCGGCCGGTGAGCCGTGCGTCGTCGTCGACCCAGGTCAGGACGCGATCGAGCCGCTGAACAAGCTGCTCGGCGAGCATCGCCTCACCCCGGTCGCGGTACTGCTCACGCATGGGCACTTCGATCACACGTTCAGCGTGGCGCCGGTGTGCGACGGCCACGACATCCCGGCGTGGATCCACCCGGACGACCGGAGCCTCCTGGCCGACCCGCTGAAGGGTCTCAGCGCGGACGCGGCGGCGTTCTTCGGCGGGCGGTTCGAGATGCGCGAGCCGAGGCAGGTGCGTGAGCTCACCGACGGCGCCGTGCTGGAGCTGGCCGGTGTCCGGCTGGTGGTCGACCATACGCCGGGCCATACGCCCGGCTCGGTGATCTTCAGCGGCGAGACCGAAGACACCGAGCTGATCCTGGCGGGCGACACACTGTTCGCGGGCTCGATCGGACGCACCGATCTGCCCGGCGGCGACCATGGGCAGATGATGGACAGTCTGCGTGACAAGTTGCTGACCCGGCGGGACGACGCACTGGTGCTGCCCGGCCACGGTCCGACGACGACCGTCGGCAAGGAGCGCGCCACCAACCCATTCCTGCGAGAGCTCGGCCCTGTCCCAGGCGACGCCGGGCCCGCATCATCGAGACGACGAGGATTATGAACACGTTTGCCGCACCCAAGGGCATCCCGGACTACTTCCCGCCCGACTCGGCGGGATTTCGCGCGGTGCGTGAGCGGCTCGTCGCGGCCGCGACGAACGCCGGCTACGGGCTGATCGAGCTGCCGATCTTCGAGGACACCGCGCTGTTCGCACGGGGCATCGGGGAATCGACCGACGTGGTCAGCAAAGAGATGTACACCTTCTCCGACCGTGGCGGCCGGTCGGTCACGCTCCGTCCGGAGGGCACCGCCGGGGTGATCCGCGCGGTCATCGAGCACGGTCTGGACCGGGCGACCTTGCCGGTCAAGCTGGCCTACAGCGGTCCGTTCTTCCGGTACGAGCGTCCGCAGGCGGGCCGCTACCGGCAGCTGCAGCAGGTCGGCATCGAGGCGATCGGGGTCGACGACCCAGCGCTGGACGCCGAGACGATCGCCGTCGCCGACGCGGGTTTCCGCTCGATCGGGCTGACCGGGTTCCGGCTGGAGATCACCTCGCTGGGCGACGACACCTGCCGGCCCGCCTACCGGCAGCTGCTGCAGGACTTCCTGCGCGGTCTCCCGCTCGACGAGGAGACCAGGGCACGCGCCGAGCTGAACCCGCTGCGGGTGCTCGACGACAAGCGCCCCGAGGTTCGAGAGCTGCTCACCGACGCTCCGCTGATGCGTGATCACCTGTCCGACGCGTGCCGGGAGCACTACGAGCAGGTCAAGCTGCACCTGGGCGACCTCGGCGTGCCCTTCGTGGAGAACCCCCGGATGGTGCGCGGGCTCGACTACTACACGAAGACCTGCTTCGAGTTCGTGCACGACGGACTGGGTGCACAGTCCGGGATCGGCGGCGGCGGACGGTACGACGGGCTGATGGCCGAGCTCGGCGGCCAGCCGCTGTCCGGTGTGGGCTTCGGCATCGGGGTGGACCGCACGCTGCTGGCCGCGAAGGCCGAGGGGCTGACCGTGGGCGACCCGGCGCGCTGCGACGTGTTCTGCGTTCCACTGGGGGAGAAGGCGAAGCGGCGGCTGGTCATCCTGGCCGGTGAGCTGCGCGCCGCCGGGGTCCGGGCCGATCTCGCATACGGCGGTCGCGGGCTGAAGGGCGCCATGAAGGCCGCCGACCGCTCCGGTGCGCGCTGGGCGCTGGTCCTCGGCGAGCGGGACCTGGACGCGGGCACGGTGGGGGTCAAGAACCTCGCCGACGGCGAGCAGACCGACGTGCCGCTGGACCAGGTCATCGGTCGAGTGTCGGAACTTCTTCAGCACTAGCCACCAGCGCGGCCACGCCCGTGGTGATGGGTACCGAGGCGACCAGGCCGATGCTGCCGACGAGGGTGCGCACCAGCTCACTGGCGACGTCCTGTGAGCTCAGCGCCCCGCCGAGGCTCAGACCCGAGACGCTGAAGAACAGCATGAGCGGCAGGGCGGTGCCCGCGTAGGCGAGCACCAGGGTGTTGACCGCAGACGAGATGTGGTCACGCCCGATGCGCATCGCGGCGGTGAACAGCTGCGCCGCGCCGAGCGACGAGTTCGCGCGGCGCAGCTCCCACACCGCGCTGGTCTGGGTCACCGTCACGTCGTCGAGGACACCGAGCGCCCCGATCACGAAGCCGGCCAGCAGCAGGCCCTGCGGGTTGAGCCTCGTGCCGTTCCCGAGCGCGGCGATGAGGTTCTGGGTGGGGTCGTCCAGGCCGGTCAGCTGCGCGGCTTCGGTGAACACCGCGCTCAGCACGCCGATCAGGACGAGGCTGACCAGGGTGCCGAGCACGGCCGTCGAGGTCCTGGCGGACAGCCCGTGGCTCAGGTAGAGCACCACGAACATGATCAGACAGGCGCCCACGAGCGCCACGGCCAGCGGGCTTCTCCCGTCGAGGATCGCGGGCAGCATGAAGAGCAGCAGAACCACGAAGCTGGCCCCGAGAGCGACGAGCGCGGCCACCCCGCGCCAGCGGCCGAGCAGGATGACCGCGCCGGCGAACATCAGCCCCAGCACCCACAGCGATGTGCTCCGTTGGAAGTCGATGACCTGGTAGGAAGCACTGTCGGTCGGGTCGCCGCCGTTGAACTGCAGCACGACCTCGTCGCCCGCCCGGTACACCGGTGTCGTCGGTTCGACAGGGACGATGCTGACGATGCCCCGGCCCTCGGCGTCGCCGGTGGTCATCATCAGGCTCAACGCGACACAGCCCCTCGGCCCCTGGTTGCGCTCACCGGGGTTCGGCTGTCCGCAGTCCGCCGGGGTGACCAGCCTGACGTCGGCGTCGACGGTCTGTTGCTGGACCCCGGCGGCGGCGTGGACGCCGCCGAACGGATACAGCAGCAGCGCACCGACCAGGCTGGCCAGCGCGGCGGGCACCAACAGTGCGACCAGTAGCAGGTGGACCCGCCGGCCGGCCGGCGAGGCCGGGCCGTGGCCATGACCGTGGCCATGACCGTGGCCATGACCGTGCTGGTCCGGCGCCGGCGCCGGCGGTCGCGCGGTGGTTCGCGAGGGCCTGCTGTCCTGACCGTGGCGTCCCATGCGCGACATCCTGCCGGTCTCGACCTGAGGACCGGCCGCACCCCTGAACCCTCTAGCTGTGCCTGGGCGAGGCGATTTGCTTCTTATGGGAACATATGTTCGAATTCTGGCATGCGGTGGGGAGCTCAGCGGGTGGGCGCCGACGGGGTCGGCGAGGACGAGGTGCTGCCCGGCATGGGTGGTTACCTGCGTACGGTGCGTGCGCCGGAGTTCGCGGGCATGGTGTTCCACGAGGTGGAGGCGCGGTCGGCGCTGAACAAGGTGGCCGGCGGCGCGATGCCGTTCGGCTGGACGATCAACCCCTACCGGGGCTGCAGTCATGCGTGCCGTTATTGCTTTGCTCGTAACAGTCACTCGTACCTGGAGTTGGACACGGGGGAGGACTTCGACCGGCAGGTCGTGGTCAAGGTCAACGTGGCCAGGGTGCTGCAGCGGGAGTTGCGGGGACGGCGATGGGCCCGCGAGCACGTCGCGATGGGGACGAACACCGATCCCTACCAGCGGGCCGAGGGTCGCTACCGGTTGATGCCCGGCGTGATCACCGCGCTGGCCCGGTCCGGCACGCCGTTCTCGGTGCTGACGAAGGGGACGTTGCTGGCCAGGGATCTGCCGCTGATCGCGGACGCGGCGAAGGACGTCTCGGTCGGGCTCGGGGTGTCGATCGCGCTGACCGACCGGAGCCTGCAGGCGAGTCTCGAACCGGGCACCCCCACCCCGGCCGCCCGTCTCGACCTGGTTCGCCGGATTGCCGACCTGGGCCTGCGGTGCGGTGTGATGATAGCGCCGGTCCTGCCGATGCTCACCGACTCCGAGGAGGCGCTCGACGAGCTGCTCGGACGGATCGCGGCGGCGGGCGCGGCCGGTGCCACCGTGCTCGCTCTGCATCTGCGTCCCGGCACGCGGGACTGGTTCATGGCGTGGCTGGCGCGGGAGTACCCGGCGCTGGTCGAGCCGTATCGGCGCCTGTACAGCCGCGGTGCGTACGTCGACAAGCGTTACCGCGAGATGCTGAGCGCTCGGGTGGTGCCGCTGCTGCGCAGGCACCGGTTGGGTGGTGGCGCCGAGCAGCGCGGGCTTCCCGGCGACGAGCAGGGACGCTGGTCGAGGGGGAGTCTGCCCCGGAAGGCGGACCCCGAGGACCTGGGGGAGCAGCTGGCGTTGCTCTGAATGGGCGCATGGCCTAGCCCGAACGGTCTAGCCACCTGGGGTTAATAAGTATGATTACTGAATGAGTGGCCTGAGTTTACCTCGACGAAACACAAGGACCGTTGCCTGCGAGGGCTCGTTCGCAGAAGGTATGTCCATGGTGGAAGCGAGTTCCGTGGATCCGGCCGCACTGCTCGCGGTGGCGGTCGAGGAGGCCAGGAAAGGCCTTGCCGAGGGTGGGGTGCCGATCGGCGCGGCGTTGTTCGACCGGTCGGGCACGTTGCTCGGCAGCGGGCACAACCGCCGGGTTCAGGACGACGATCCGTCGATGCACGCGGAGACCTCGGCGTTCCGCGCGGCGGGTCGGCGTCCCGGGTACGCCGACACGATCATGGTGACCACGCTGTCGCCGTGCTGGTACTGCAGCGGCTTGGTCCGCCAGTTCGGCATCGGTGAGGTCATCGTCGGCGAGAACACGACGTTCCACGGCGGGCAGGATTGGCTGGCCGAGAACGGCACCCGGGTGAGCACCCTGCAGGACCCGGAGTGCATCGGGCTGATGACCGAGTTCATCGAGGCCCGGCCGGAACTGTGGTTCGAGGACATCGGTGGTGAGCCCGCATGAGCGACTACGTCCCCAGCATCGACCTGACCCCGTGGTTCGAGGGAACCGAGGCCGGGCGCCGCGCGGTGGCCGACCAGGTCGACGACGCGTTGCGCAGGGCGGGGTTCCTGCTGATCACCGGTCACGGCATCGAGCGGGAGCTACGTGACCGGGTCCGGGCGACCGCTCGCCGGTTCTTCGCGCTGCCGGAACCGGTCAAGGCCCGCTACGCCGTGAGTGTCGGCGGCCGGGGCTGGATCCCGCCGGGCGCGGAGGCGAACGGCAACGTCGAGGGCGAACCGACGCCCGCCGACCTCAAGGAGTCCTACTCGTTGTCCGCGGACGACCCCACGGGCGACCCGGTGGCCGACGAGCGCTGGTTCCTGCCGAACGTGTGGCCCTCGGAGATTCCGGAGCTGCAGGCCGTCCTCACCGAGTACCTCGACAGGATGCGGGCGCTGTCCGACGAGCTGATGTCGATCTGCGCCGTCGCACTCGGCCTTCCGGCGGACCACTTCACCGCCTACCTGACACACCCGACCTACTGCTTCAACCTCAACTGGTACCCAGCGCTGCGCCAGGTCGGCGAGCCGGAACCGGGTCAGTTCCGGATCGGCCCGCACACCGACTACGGCACCGTCACCGTGCTGGACCGGGAGCCTGGTATGGGTGGGCTGCAGGTGTTCACGGCCGATGAGGAATGGGTGGACGCCCCGTTCGACCCGGACGCGTTCACGGTCAACCTCGGCGACCTGATGGCGCGCTGGACCGGTGACCGGTGGCGGTCCACCCGGCACCGGGTGCTGGCGCCGCCGGCCGACGCGCCGGAGGAGGAGCTGCTGTCGCTGGTCTATTTCTACGAAGCGGACCACAATGCGTTGATCGAGACGTTGCCACCGCCCATCGGCAGGAACAGCTATCCGCCGGTGGTGTGGGGCGAGTACCTGACGGAGAAATTGGCGGCGATCACCGTTGGCTGATGTGACTGCCGGACCGACCGACCCCACCGGGGCAGTCGCCGGCGAACCGATCCGACCGGGAACCTACGGCGACCGGGTGGTCGCGGTGGAACCCGGCGGCGTCGAGTTCATCCCGGCGGGCGACCGGCACGGCCGGCCGCTGCAGCTGCTGTGGACCTGGACCTCGCCCAATCTGGAGTTCGCCACCGTCTTCCTCGGCGTCCTCGCCGTCGGGGTGTTCGGGCTGAGCTTCTGGGAGGCCGTGCTGGCGCTGGTCATCGGCAACCTGCTCGGCGCGACCGCGCACGGCGTGCTGTCCGCGCGCGGGCCGAAGCACGGCGTGCCTCAGATGGTGCTGAGCCGGATCGGGTTCGGGTACCTGGGCAACGCGCTGCCCGCCGGGCTGAACTCGATCTGCGCCGGGATCGGCTGGTTCGCGGTCAACAGCGTGAGCGGCACGTTCGCGCTGAGCACGCTGACCGGGCTCCCCGCGCAGCTGTGCCTGGTGATCGTGGTCGTGGCGCAGGTACTGATCGCGTTCTTCGGGCACAACCTGGTGCAGGCCTTCGAGAAGTACGCGCTGATCTTCCTCGGTGTGGTCTTCCTGGCGACCTCGATCACGATCCTGGCGAAGACCCAATCCGGTGCGCCGGCCACACCGGTCCCCGGTGGGTTCCTGCTGACCGTCGGTGCGACATTCGGTTATGTGGCGGGGTGGACGCCCTACGCGGCGGACTACACCCGCTACCTGCCGGCCCAGACCGATCCTCGGCGGACCGGACTGTGCGCGGGCCTCGGCGCGTTCGTGTCATGCACTCTGCTGGAGATCGTCGGAGCCGCGTCGGTCACAGCAGGCGGTACCGACGAGCAGAATCCGGCGCGGGCGTTCACCGCCCAGCTACCCGGTTGGCTGGCCGCGTTGACGTTGCTCGCTATCGTGCTCGGCGCGGTGTCCGCCAACGTGATCAACATCTACTCCGGCTCGATGTCCTTCCTCACTTTGGGCGTCCGCCTGCCGTTGATGTTCCGCCGGGCGCTCGTCGCGGTGTTGTTCGGCATCGTTGGGCTGGTGCTCGCATGGTTCGGGCTGAGCGACGCGGGAGCCAAGTACGAGAGCTTCCTGCTGGTCATCGCCTACTGGATCGGGCCGTGGCTCGGCGTCATGCTCACCGACCAGTACCTGCGCCGCGGTCGGGCGATCGACCAGTTGCTGTACGCCAAGTGGTATCGCAACTGGGCCGGCCCGGTAGCGATGCTGGTGGGCATCGTCGTATCCGTCGTGCTGTTTTCCAGTCAAAAGGCGTTCAAAGGTGTGATATCGGTCATTATTCCGGAGCTCGGTGACGTTGCATTCATAGTGGGCTTCGCATTGGCAGGGGTTCTGTATTTCGTGCTCAAGCCGTTGGCGGTACGTAGATCAGGCGATGAGCCAGTCACCTTCTAATATGTCACATTGGTGGATGCGGTGATTCGTGAAGCTGACTGATTGGAGTTACGATTCGTCAAAACTCGCCAATTTTGACAAAGCGAGCGTGAAGGGTCTGGTAATTACCAGTGCCGCACTGACCTCGGCGTGCTGTTGGCTTCAAGGGGTAGAGGTCAGTGCGACGCGATGGGTCGATAAGTACTAAATTCTAGGTACTCAGCACTCTTGTTCCTAGCAGCTGATGCTCTCAATGAGAACATGGTCACCGTTGTGCAGGGGCTTCCATCCTTGACTGGTGTCCGTGAATGGCAGCGGATTGAACGGGCCTCGCGATCCGCCAAGATCAGACTTGTATCTGTAGTTGTATCGGCATCCTACTGGAACCAGGAATGCATCAGCGTCAGTGATCGCGGGCTTGGAGCTTGCGCCATCTTTAATTGAGATTATCTTCTGGTCTGAGTCACCCGATTCGTCCACGCCAACCTCATCATCGGTTCGGTTTGGTGCGACCTTGACTGCTACATGGCTTTGATTTACCACGTAGCCGCAAGTCGAGTTTCCTTGGTAGCCGTCTGTGCATTCTTCGCCAGCGAATGCGACTTGCGCGAGTCCGACTAATGACGCTAGCAACGTTAAGGCTACGAATAGTGATCGCAGGGTGGTTCTCATGACGTTTCCTGTCTGTAGCATCTGGAGTTTGTGGTATCTCGCCGAGGTGGGTCGCTTGGAGCGTGAGACGTCGAACGACGGTTTGCTCGATCGACCTCACAACGCTCTCAACGACGTCGAGGGTCGAGTGTCACGTGGCGAGCTAACTTGTTCGCGATTGCAAATATGTTGTTACTGGCTGCAACTATCGGGGACCGTCGTGCGTTCGTTGTCGATAACAAGCGCGGGTGTCAAACGGTCGTGCCGACACCGATGCTCGATTGAGTGGAGTGCTTGTTGGTCTAATGTGCTAAGCTAATAATGCGATTTGGCTACTGCGAAATGCGTTCTGTTGTGTGACGCGGCTGTTGCGCCAGCAGCGGATGCGAGGACCGTGGGGGCGTGTGATCCGGCAGGGTTGCCGGTATGCGCGAGTTCCGCTTCTCCACCAACGTGTTCGGCATCGGATCGAAGAAGGAGTTCCTCCAGACCTGCCGTCGGGTCGAGCAGCTCGGGTACGACACGCTCTTCGCCGCCGACCATCTGGGCATCCCGGCGCCCTTCCCGACACTGGTCGCGGCCGCCGACGCCACCGAGCGGCTGCGGGTGGGCACGCTGGTGCTCAACGCCGAGTTCTGGAACCCGGCGCTGCTCGCCCGCGAGGTGGCGACGGTCGACCTGCTTACCGAGGGGCGACTGGAGCTGGGGTTGGGCGCCGGTCACATGAAGTGGGAGTTCGACGAGGCGGGCATCGAGTGGCGACCGATCGGCACGAGGGCCACCCGGCTCGCCGAGCTCCTGCCCGAACTGCGACGACACCTCACCGCCGACTACGAGCAGCTGGCCGGGCGGGTCACCGCACCGCGCCCGGTGCAGCGGCACGGGTTCGGCGGCACCGGGCCGCCGCTGATCATCGGCGGCACCGGCGACCGGGTGCTGCGGATCGCCGCCGAGCACGCCGACATCATCGGCGTCGCGGGCATCTACCAGCTGCCGGGCAAGCCACCCGGCACGTTCCGCATCGGCACCGCGAGCGAGGCCGACGAGCGGGTCCGCTTCGCCCGCGAGTGCGCTGGCTCGCGGGCCGACGCGGTCGAATGGCATCTGCTCGTGCAGGCCGTCGTCGAGACCGACGATCGGGAGACTGCCGGGCGTGAGCTGCTGGAACGCTTCGGCGCCACCATGACGCTCGACGAGCTGCTCGACACGCCGTTCGTGCTCATCGGCACCGCCGAGGAGATGGCGTCGCAGCTCCGTGACCGCCGGGAGCGCTACGGGTTCTCCTACATCACCGTGCACGCGCCCTATCTGGAGACGTTCGCGCCGGTCATCCCGCTGCTGCGTCAGCCGGAACGCTGACAGCGCAGGAAGTGCTGCTGCTCGGGCGGTGCGCCGCCGACGGCCGGTGCGTAGGTGCGGGTATCCGTGCCGACGATGTCGAAACCCGCCGCCGCGACGATGGCACACAGGTCGTCGAAGCGGTAGCCGGACACCCGGATCGTCTGGCCGAGGAACGGAATCGGCTGGTAGTCGACGTCGGCCTCCACCATGGACAGCGTCAGCAGACCACCTGCACCGAGCACCTGCCGCACGGTCGCGAGCGCTTCGGGGATCTCCGCGCGGGGCAGCATCAGCAGCGAGAAGAACGCGGCGACCCCGGCGAACGACTCGGCGCCCGGACGCAGGTCGGCGATGTCGAGCAGGCGGAAGGTCGCCGACGGCACCCGTTGTCGCGCCAGCTCCACCATGCGGGCGGACAGGTCGATGCCCAGCACGTCCAGCCCGGCGTCGGTGAGCTGGCGTGCCGTCGGGACGCCCGTGCCGCAGCCGAGGTCGAGGACGCGCGACCCGGCGGGCAACGAGTCCACCAGCCAGGCCCCGGCCGCGAGCTGCCCCTCCTTGTCGGGGAACGCGTCGTCGTACGCCGCGCCAATGGCATCAAACGCCGCACCCTGTCCCACTCTGCTCTCCCGCACCCCCCAATCCTCTCCCTCGTGAGTGATGAGGGCGTCTACCCCGAAGGGGCGCGAAGCGTAGCCGGAGTGGGCACTCACGACAGCTTTTCCGTCGTGAGGGTCCAGTCCGGCTATAGGCGCCCTCAGCACTCACGAGGCCCCGAGGCAGTGCACTCTCTGCACGCGGTCGGGACCACAGAGAGCCGTACCCGGCTTAGCCCGTGCCCGGCTTAGCCTGTACTCGGCTTAGCCCGTGCCCGGCTTCAAGGCATCTCGGCTTCGCCGTCGACTCGTGAGTGGCAAGGGCGCCTATAGGCGCCCGGATCACTCACGACGAAAAGCGTGTCGTGAGTGCTCCGAGCGCCTACGCCTTCGGCGCCCCTCCGGGGTAGACGCCCTTGCCACTCACGATGGCCGCTTGCCGGGTGGGAAGAGCAGGCGGCTAACCTCACGAATCGTGATTCGTACGCACCCCGCAGGCGCGCTGCGCGCCGAGAATGCCGGTAACACCGTGACTCTGGCCGGTTGGGTCGCCCGCCGCCGCGATCACGGCGGGGTGATCTTCATCGATCTTCGTGACGCCTCCGGGTCGGCGCAGGTGGTGTTCCGCGAAGGTGAGATGGCCGAGCGGGCGCACCGGTTGCGCGCCGAGTTCTGCGTCCAGATCACCGGCGAGGTCTCGATCCGCCCCGAGGGCAACGAGAACCCCGACCTGCCGACCGGCGCCATCGAGGTCACCGCCACCGAGCTGACCGTGCTGTCCGAGTCCGCGCCGCTGCCGTTCCCGCTCGACGAGCACACCGAGGTCGGCGAAGAGGTCCGGCTCAAGTACCGCTACCTGGACCTGCGCCGTTCCGGCCCGGCTGCCGCGATCAAGCTGCGCAGTGAGGCCAACCGCATCGCGCGCAACGTCCTGCACGAGCGTGAGTTCGTCGAGATCGAGACGCCGACGCTGACCCGCTCCACTCCGGAGGGCGCGCGCGACTTCCTGGTGCCGGCGCGGCTGCGCCCCGGCTCCTGGTACGCGCTGCCGCAGAGCCCGCAGCTGTTCAAGCAGCTGCTGATGGTCTCCGGCCTGGAGCGCTACTACCAGATCGCCCGCTGCTACCGGGACGAGGACTTCCGTGCCGACCGCCAGCCGGAGTTCACCCAGCTGGACGTCGAGGCCAGCTTCGTCACCCAGGACGACATCATCGAGCTGGGCGAGGAGATCGTCGGTGCGCTCTGGAAGGAGCTCGCCGGCTACGAGATTCCCCGGCCGATCGCCCGTCTGACCTACGCCGAGGCGATGGCCCGCTACGGCAGCGACAAGCCCGACCTGCGGTTCGAGGTCGAGCTGACCGATCTCACCGAGTACTTCTCGGCCACGAGCTTCCGGGTGTTCCAGAACCCGTACGTCGGTGCGGTGGTCATGCCCGGTGGTGCCTCGCAGGCCCGCCGTCAGCTCGACGCGTGGCAGGAATGGGCGAAGCAGCGCGGCGCCAGGGGCCTCGCCTACGTCCTGATCGGCGAGGACGGCACCGTCGACGAGCGCGGCCCGGTGGTCAAGAACCTGTCCGAGACCGAGCGCGACGGGCTGGCCAAGGCCGTCGGGGCGGGCCCCGGTGACTGCATCTTCTTCGCGGCGGGCCACCAGTCGGACGCCCGCGCCCTGTTGGGTGCGGCCCGCAACGAGATCGCCCGCCGGTGCGACCTGGTCGACGAGAGCGCCTGGTCGTTCGTCTGGGTCGTCGACGCCCCGATGTTCGAGCGGATCCGCGACGACAAGGGCAACGAGCTGGGCTGGACCGCGGTGCACCACCCGTTCACCTCGCCCAACGACGAATGGCTGGACCGCTTCGAGGAGGCGCCCGACCAGGCTCTGGCCTACGCATACGACATCGTCTGCAACGGCAACGAGATCGGTGGCGGCTCGATCCGTATCCACCGCTCCGACCTGCAGCAGCGGGTGTTCGCGCTGCTCGGGATGGACGAGGCCGAGCAGCGGGAGAAGTTCGGCTTCCTGCTGGACGCGTTCAACTACGGCCCGCCGCCGCACGGCGGTATCGCGATCGGCTGGGACCGCCTGTGCATGCTCCTGACCGGCGCGGACTCGCTGCGTGAGGTCATCGCCTTCCCGAAGAGCGGCGGCGGGTTCGACCCGCTGACCTCGGCACCGGCGCCGATCACGGCCGAGCAGCGCAAGGAAGCCGGTATCGACGCGAAGCCCGCCGCGCGCGACAAGCCAGAGACCGCGTAGGAATCGGCGATGCTGCACCTGCGGGTGCTGTGTCCGGCGGACCAGTCGGACCAGGTCCGCCAGCTGCTGCTCGACGAACCCGGAGCCACTCACCTGACCGTGCTGCGCGGCGTCGCCGTGCAGCCGGTCGGTGACGTGCTCGAAGCGTCGCTGACCAGGGAGGCCGCCGACCGCGTGCTGGCGGAGCTGACCGACCTGGGGCTCGACCACACCGGCGGCATCACCCTGGAGTCGATCGACACCGCGTTGTCGGACGCGGCCGACGCCGCCGAGGAAGCCGTGCCCGGTGACCCCGCGGACGCGGTGATCTGGGACGAGCTGATCGCCAGGACCGGCGAGGACTCCCGGCTGACGGTGAGTTTCGTGGCGTTCCTCAGCATCTCGTGTGTGCTCGCCGCCATCGGCGCGATCACCAACTCGCCGGTCACGGTCGTCGGCGCGATGGTGCTCGGCCCGGAGTTCGGGCCGCTCGCCGCGCTCGCGGTCGGTGTCGTGCTGCGCAGGGGGGACCTGGTCACACGTGCGGCCGTCGCGCTGGGGGTCGGCTTCCCGGTGGCGATCGTGATCACCACGGTCGCCTGTCTGAGCTTCGAGGGCATGGGCATGTTCAACGACGGTGACATGCACCGTCTGACCCAGGTCGACTTCATCTACCAGGTCGGTCCGTTCTCCTTCATCATCGCGCTGCTCGCCGGTGCCGCCGGGATCCTGTCGCTGACCTCGGCCAAGTCGAGCGCGCTCGTCGGGGTCTTCATCTCGGTCACCACCGTGCCGGCGGCCGCGTACGCCACAGTCGCCGCGACCGTGGGCGACTGGGACCGAGCGCTGGAGTCGGCGCTGCAGCTGCTGGTCAACCTGGTCGGAGTGGTCATCGCGGCCATCGCCGTGCTGCTGCTGTCGCCGGTCACCCGGCGGCGTTCACGAGTGGGGCGCCGGCTGTCCGACGGGTAGTGTCGAGATCGATGACCCGCCCCTCTGCCGACCGTCGGTCGGCTGTCACCAAGAAGAGCGCGACCGTGTCGACCGCGGCCGTGGTACGAGCGCTCAACCTGGCGGAACAGCTGCTGACCCGCAGGCACGGCGCGACCGTGACGCTGGCGGACCCCGAGGATCTCGGTGGCAGTCCCCGGTCGGTGGTGCTGCGCGCGCGGGTCGCCGAGAACCCGTTCGGGCTGCCTCGGGGCCTGGTGATCAAGCACTATCAGCGGGACGCCACGCCGGGCAGGGCCGACCGGTTCCGGCACGAGGCGGCGAGCTGTCAGCTGTTCACCGCGATGCCCAGCGACAACCGGCCCAGCCCGGAGCTGATCGCGCACGATCCGGCCAACCGGTTGCTCGTCCTGGAAGACCTGGGCCGCTCCTCGACGCTGGCGGACAAGCTCTTCGGCAGCGACGCGGCCGCGGCCGAACGGTGCCTGCTCAACTGGGCCCGCGCGCTCGGGCGGCTGCACTCGGTCACGGCGGGGCGGGAGAACGACTTCGGTGCGTTGCTGCGCAGGCTCGGCGAGCGCAGCTGGCGGGACCCGATGGCCGACGAGGCGCGGTCGGCGTTCGCCACCGTGCCGGACCTGCTGGCTTCCGGGCTCGACGTCCAGGTCAGTGCGGGCGCCGCCGCCGAGGCCAACGCCACGGCCCGCCTTCTCGGGGGCACCCGGTACCGGGCGTTCAGTCCGTCGGACACCTGCCCGGACAACAACCTGGTGACGAGCAAGGGTGTCCGATTCGTCGACTTCGAGTGGGGCTGTTTCCGGGACGTCCTGCTGGACGCCGCCTACGCGACGGTGCCGTTCCCGGCGTGCGAAAGCAGCTTCGCGCTTCCGGCGGGCATGCCGGAGGCCATGCTCGCCGCGTGGCGCTCCGAGGTGGTCGTGGTGTGGCCCGACCTCGACGATCCGAGGCGGCTGGCGAACCGGCTCCTGGACGCGCAGCTGCTCTGGGTCTGGCTGTGCACCAAGCAGCTGCTGCCCAAGGGGCTGGCGGACGACGGGCTGATCGGCCGCAACGCCACGCGGTCGCCGAGGGCGTTGCTCGCACTGGCGCACTACTGGAACCAGCTGGCCAGGAACGCGGGCAACGGCGAACGGCCGGCCACCGTCGAACTTGCCGAATCAGTGGTGCGGGCGCTCGCGCGGCGGCTGGGCGAGGGACCCACCGAACTACCGCTCTATCCGGCGTTCCGGCACCGAGCAGCCGTCTGAGACATGCCCTGGACCACGTTCCGGGGCATCGGCACCGACCGTTCCGCAATCGGTCCACGGCGCGTCATCCGCTCATCACCGTGGGTGAGTCCGCGTTGGTGATCGTGTACAGCCGTGACCGCTGTGAGTATTTCGCAACCGGCCCTCGCCGCCGAGCTGACCCCCCGGCCGGTCCGTGGCCTTGTTCTGTTGGGCGATTCCACCTCGGTCGGCATCGGGGACCCGCTGCCCGGAGGCGGATGGCGAGGCTTCGGACCGATACTGCTCGACTCACTGGGCGCCCGGGACGCGGTGCGCTACGCCAACCTGTCCTTTCCCGGCGCCCGGATGGCGGACGTCCGGCAACGCCAGCTCCCGACCGCCCTGCGCCATCCCGCCGACGTGGCGGTACTGATCGTCGGGATGAACGACACGCTCCGCTCCGACTTCGACCCGGTCGAGCTGGGCGCCGACTACGACACGGTGGTGAGCTCCCTGCGCGCCGCCGGGACGACCGTGCTCACCGTGCGGTTCCATGACCACAGCAAGGTGTTCTGGCTGCCCGGCCCGCTGCGCCGCGCGCTGCACGAGCGCATCGGGCAGCTCAACACGATGACCGACACCGTGGTCCGTGCGCATGGCATCGGCTGTCTCGACCTGCATGTGCTGCCCGGCGGCTACGACAGGGCGACCTGGAGCGTCGACCGGCTCCACCCCTCGGAGCTCGGGCACCGGCTGCTCGCCGAGGGTTTCGCGCGGCTGCTGGTCGAGGCGGGTTTCGCGGTACCCCGTCCGGTCGAGCTGACCCTGGGCGGCGGTCGCAAGGTCACGCCCGTGCACCACCTGTTGTGGCTGCTGTTCAAGGGACTGCCGTGGCTGTGGCGTCGAAGCGGCGATCTGCTGCCGCACGCGGCGAGCCTGATCCTGCGCGAGTTCCGCCACTGAAGACCGGTCCGGCACCGCGGAGCCGTGAGTGATGTGGGCTGCTATGGCAACCCACATCACTCACGGATTCAGATCAGCGGCCGCCGATGACGCTGAGCTCGGGGTCGTTCTCGCCGTTCGCCTCGGCCGCCGCACGGCGCTCCAGCAGCTCGCGGGCGGCGCCCAGCAGCCTGCGGCCGGTGCGCGGTGCCACGTCGATGTTGAGCAGCGGGCCCACCATCTCACCGGTGAAGCCGTCCGCGTCCTCCGCTGTCGACAGGTGCTGGGCCAGCTGTTCGACCCTGCGGTCGATCGGGCGGCCGGAACCGTTCGCCCTCGGCGCCGCGGTGCCGCTCTGCCCGTCGGCGGAACCGTTCGACGAACCGCCGTTGGTGGCGATCCGGCTGGGCGCCGTGACCCGGCGTGTGGTGGCTCGAGGGGCGGTGCGAGCGGGCGGCGGTGATGCGGGTGACGCGGCGGGCGCCTGCTCCGGCGCCGAGGTGTCCACGTGGGATTCCCTCTGCGCGGTGGACTGCGACGCAGAGGAGGGCCGTGCGGGAGCCGTGGCGGGCTGCGCGGCGGGTGCGGTGAAGGTGCCGTTCGGCTCGGGCTCCGGTTCGTACGCGGCCGCCTCGTGCTCGGCGGGGCGAGTGAAGGACGCCGTCTGTTCGTATCGCGTCGGCTCGTAACGGGTCGGCTCGTACTGGGTCGGCTGGTACTGGGCGGCCTCGTGCCGGGTCGACCCGTTGTCGGTGTGCTCCGGCTCCGAGGGCCGGTAGTAGCCGGACGAGGCGTACTCGGGACCGGTGGGCTCGGGCTGTGGCGCCGGCTCGATCCTGGGCGGTCCGCCCGGGGTGGTGAAGGTGACCGGGGCGGTGAAGACCGCTGTGGTCGGCAGCGCCTGCGGTGCCTGCGGAGGCGACAGTGTGTTCGGCTGCGTCACCGGTTCCTCGACCCGAGGCGGGTCCGACCGGGTTTCCAGCACCTCGGCCGTGGCGCGGGTCGCGACCTCCGGCTGCGCGGAAGCCCTCGGAGCGGTCGTGTGCTCCATGGCGGTGATGTCCAGTACCAGGGTGCGCCAGGCGCGGAAGGTCTGCCACGGCGCGAGCGCCATCCGGATCATCCGGGGGTAGGGGACCGCGACGGGCGGCGGCAGCCCACGACGGCGCTGGACCTGGCGGCGCAGCTCGGCGAGCAGCACCTCGAACGCCAGGTTGGCCGCGATCGGCACCGCGACACCGAGCACGACGGTCACCATGTCGTGGTTGGCCCGCAGGTAGGCCCACACACCGTTGCTCGCGGACGAGGCTCCGACCGCGACGATCGTGGCCAACCGGGCCGGGATCGCCGGCCGGGCGTCCAGCGAGGCGGCCCACGAGACTCCGGCCATCGACACCGCGAAACCGTCGATCACCAACGGCAACAGGTGTGGGAAGGAGAAGCCCTTGGACGCCGCGAACTCACTCTGCTCCTGGTAGGACCAGACACATCCGAGTACCCACACCACACCGACGGCGATGAGCGCCGTGCGCATCGGTAGCGCGGCAGTGAACCGCCGCCACCTGCTCTCGCGTCGAGGTGGTGGCTTGTTCCAGGCCGCATCAGGGTCCGGCATGGAGAGGCCCCCGTCTCCGCTCGTCTTCTGCCGATCAGTCGTTCGCGAGGTTCACTCTAGGGTGTGGGGTAGTCGTTCCTCCACTCAACTGTGATGTTCGTGGAACTAGCGGCACTCGCCGAGGAACCGGGCCATTCTTTCCAGCGCCTCCTCCAGGAGTGGGAGTGCTGTGGCGTATGAGCACCGAATGTGCCCTTCACCTGGGGCTCCGAAGACGTTTCCCGGTACGACGGCGACTCCGTGCGCGTGCAACAGGCGTTCCGCGAAGGTCTCGGAGTCGAGCCCGCTGCTCCTGATCGACGGGAATGCATAGAACGCGCCACCGGGTTCAGGACACTCTAAGCCGATTCCGCGCAGTCCTTTGACGAACACCCGGCGGCGCCGGTCGTAGTCGGCGACCATCTCGTCGACGTCCGAGCCACCCGCCTGCAGGGCTTCCACGGCAGCCAGCTGGGACACGTGCGGCGCGCACAGCATCGTGTACTGGTGCATGCGCAGTGCCAGGTCGGCGATCGGCCGGGGCGCACACAGGTAGCCGACGCGCCACCCCGTCATCGCGTGCGCCTTCGAGAAGCCGCCGAGCAGCACGGTGCGCTCCATCGCGCCCGGCAGCGACGGCAGACAGGTGTGCGCGCCGGTGTAGGTCAGGCGGTCGTAGATCTCGTCGGAGATCAGGTACAGGTCGTGGCGCTCGGCCAGCGCGACGAGCGCCGCGAGGTCCTCGCGCGTCTGCACCGCGCCGGTCGGGTTGGCGGGCGAACCGATCAGGATCGCCTTGGTGCGCTCGGTGACGGCCGCCTCGATGACGTCGAGCCGCAGCCGGAAACCGTCCTCCGCGCTGGTCGGCACAGGCACCGGCACACCGCCCGCGAACGAGACGCACGGCTGGTAGGCGACGTAGCAGGGCTCCGGGACGATGACCTCCTCACCGGGCTCCAGCAGCACCCGCAGCGTCAGGTCGAGCCCCTCGGACACGCCCGCCGTGATCACGCAGTTGCCGTCGGGCGCGTAATCGACCTGGTAGCGCTCGGCCAGCTCGGCACAGATCAGCTCACGCAGCCGCGGCAGCCCCGCGTTGGAGGTGTAGGTGGTCGCACCGTGCTCCAGGGCGAAGATGCCCGCCTCGCGCACCCGCCAAGGCGTCACGAAGTCCGGTTCACCGACGCCGAGGGAGATGACGTCCGCGCGCTGCGCGGCGATGTCGAAGAACCGGCGGATGCCCGACGGCGGACAGGCCGAGATGACGCTGTTCAGTGGCTTCATCTGGGGGTTCCTAAGGGACGACGGGCAGGCGGTGGTCGGCCTCGGGCTCGATGAACGCGTCGCCGTCGCGCTTGTAGGTCTTGAGCACGAAGTAGGTGGCGGTGGAGTGCACTCTGTCGATCGTCGAGAGTTTCTGCGCCACGAAGTCGCTGACCTCGCGCAGCGTGCGCCCGGTGACGGTGCAGCGCAGATCCTGGCTGCCGGACACCAGATAGACGGAGCGGACCTCGGGGAACCGGGAGATGCGTTCCGCGACGTCGTCGAAGCCGACACCGCGGGCCGGGCCGATCGACAGATCGATGAACGCGGTGATCGACTCGGGCTGGTCGGCCTCCGACACCTGGTCGTAGCGGTCCCAGTCCACCACCGCCTTGTACCGGCGGATGATGCCCTCGTTCTCCCACGCGCTGATCCGCTCTCGCACGGTCTGCACGGGGATGTCGGTCATGGTGGCGATCCGCTCGGGGGTCGCGTGCCCGTCGCGGGCCAGTATCTCCAGGATCTCGCGCACGCTCCGACCTTAAGTGCTCACCCACGGCCGGATCGGTGGAGGGGATCGGGCTCACCCGACCGGTCGGCCCAGTAGCGTCACCCGGGTGAGTAGTTCGATGAACGCCGGTGACGGCCTGTTCGACCTGGAACCGGACTCCGAACCGGGACCGGTCGGTGGTCAGGCGTCCCCGGAACCGTCGGCGACCGCCCCGCTCGCGGTCCGGATGCGCCCACGAGGCCTGGACGAAGTCGTCGGACAGGCCCATCTGCTCACCCCCGGCGCGCCGCTGCGTCGCCTGGTCGAGGGCGCGGCGCCGGCTTCGGTGCTGCTCTACGGCCCGCCCGGCACCGGGAAGACGACCATCGCGCGGCTCATGTCGGCGCAGGGCAACAGGCACTTCGTCGCGCTGTCCGCGCTGTCCTCCGGTGTCAAGGAGCTGCGCACGGTCATCGAGGACGCCCGGCGCAGGCTGGATCGCACCGGCCAGACCACTGTGCTGTTCATCGACGAGGTCCACCGGTTCTCCAAGACCCAGCAGGACGCGCTGCTCGGCGCCGTCGAGGACCGCTTGGTCCTGCTGGTCGGCGCGACCACCGAGAACCCGTCGTTCTCCGTGGTCACCCCCCTCCTGTCGCGCTCGCTGGTACTACGGCTGGAGTCGCTGAGCGACGACGACATCGGGTTGCTGCTCGACCGGGCACTGGCCGACCAGCGGGGCCTCGACGGCCGGTTCACCCTCTCCCAGCCCGCGCGCGACCAGCTCGTCCGGCTGTCGGCGGGCGATGCCCGGCGTTCGCTCACCGTGCTGGAGGCCGCCGCGGACGCCGCCGGCGCCGTCGGAGCGGCCGAGATCGACGCGGAGATCGTGCGCACCGTCGTCGAGGAGGCCTCGGTCCAGTACGACCGTGCCGGCGACCAGCACTACGACGTCATCAGCGCGTTCATCAAGTCGATCCGCGGTTCCGACGTCGACGCCGCGCTGCACTACCTCGCCCGGATGATCGTGGCGGGGGAGGACCCGAGGTTCATCGCGCGGCGGCTCATGGTGCACGCCAGCGAGGACATCGGCATGGCCGACCCGACGGCGCTGCCGCTCGCGGTCGCCGCCGCGCAGACCGTGCAGCTCGTCGGCCTGCCCGAAGCCCGCCTGGCGTTGGCGCAGGCCACGATCCACCTGGCCACCGCGCCCAAGTCGAACTCGGTGATCACCGCGATCGACGCCGCCATGACCGACGTCCGGTCCGGAGCCGTCGGCGGCGTCCCGCCCCACCTGCGCGACGGCCACTACGCCGGCGCGGCCAAACTCGGCAACGCCGTCGGCTACCGCTACCCGCACAACGTGCCCGACGGCGTGCTCGCCCAGCAGTACCCACCAGACGAGCTGGTCGGCCGCGACTACTACAACCCCGTCGAGCACGGCGCCGAGCGGGCCCTGGCAGAGCGCGTCCCGAAGCTGCGGAGGGTCATCCGGGGGTAGAGGCGGGAGGTGCTCACCGGCGGGAGGTGCTCACCGGCTGGAGGTGCTCACCGGCCGGCCCCCGCGCGTCGAAAGTTTCCGGCAGGGACCCCGCTCCGCTTCGCTCCGGGGGCCCGCAACCGGAAACTTGGGCGGCTACGCCGTTCGCTTCGCTCCGGCTTCGCTGCCCTCGCTTGACGCGCGCTTGTCTGGTTGCGTTCTGCTTCGCCTGTTGCGTTCTTTGCAGTGCTTTGCACTGAACCCCCTGCGGGGAGACTCGCGGAGCGGACCTCGCGCACCTTGCCCACCGCGCCCATCTCGCCCATCTCGCAGAGGTTCTGGCTCACCTTGCAGAGGGTCGTGTTGTGTCGCAGATGTTGGAACATCTGCGACACGACACGAAGCTGTGCGAAGTCACCCGCCACCACCCCTCCCGGGGCGCGGCGCAGCCGTGGCCCTGTGGGCGCGCAGACTGCCCCCGTCCCCGCGATCCTGGCCCGCACTTGGCGTGGTCGGGTGGTGTCAACCCTGAAACCTCGCCCCCGAACCCGTGCAACCAGGAACGGGTGCGAGGCCGGCGCCAGCCGGGGGTTGATACCGCCCGACCACGCCAAGACACTGATCGGCCAGCGGGGACACGCACGGTCCCCCACCTGGTGTCAGACGTGGTCCCTCGGCGTAGGACGGCGGCCCAGAAGGGTGAGGGTGCGCAGCCAGGGATCCGTGTCCGTCGAGGGGATCACCGGGGCGAAGGAGCTGTTCGGCTGTTCCCGGGAGTGCCCGGTCGGGACCTGCTCGGCGATCTTGAGGGAGGCGTTCAGCAGGTCGCCGGTCGGGCGGTAGGGCAGGTCGAGTGCGGTCGCCACGTCCCAGCCGTGGGCGACCGTGTCGATCAGGTGAAATCCGATGATCATGCCGATCGGCAGGCGGTGCTCCAGGCTGACCTCCGGTAGCAGGACCGCGCGATCCAGGTCGGCGGACGCGAACGCGTCGGCCGTGCGGTCGGCCGAGACGCGCCACTCGGCCGCCAGGTCCGCACCGGGTGGCTGAGGGGCGAACGCACCGAGCGGCGCGTCCCGCTCGTGCTGCGCGGCGTCGGCGAAGCCGTGGTTCTGGCCGATCATGTGGCCCAGCAGCGCCGCCAGGTCCCAGCCCGCGCAGGGTGTGTCGCGCGTCAGGTCGTCCTGGCCGACCTTGTCGACGACGGCTGTGGTCAGGTCCAGCGAGAGTCGGTGCAACGGGCGCAGATCAATCGTAGGCATAGGTTTACTATCTACCTAGGTGTATGAATTGTCCAGGGCGTGGCCCCGGAATATCGTCTGGGCATGGACGAGCAGCGGCACGACCTCGGCGCGATGTTCGTTCGGCTCGGCCAGGTCATGATCAACGCGGAGCTGCCGGTGCTGGAGGCCCACGACGTCGAGATGTGGGACTACGTCATCCTCATCGCGCTGCGCGACGGCCCGGCGCAGTCGCAGTCACGGTTGGCGGCCGCGACGCGCAGGGACAAGACGCGGCTGATCCCGATCCTCGACCGCCTGGAGGGACAGGGTCTGCTGCGTCGGGAACCGGACCCGGCCGATCGGCGCAACCGCATCGTCGATCTGACCGAGCCCGGCCGTGCGCTGGTCGCCGACTGCCAGGGCGCCATCAGACGGATGGAGCACGAGCTGCTCGCCGAGCTCCCCGAGGCCGACCGGGTCTCGTTCATCACGCAGCTGGAGCGGGTGTCCGCCCTGCTCAGGGTGTGGGGTTGACCGGGGCCACCGTGACACCGAGGGCAGGCACGTTCATGCCCTCGCCGGAGGAGAACCGCTTCCAGCCCTGTGGACTGGACTCGTCGGTCGCGCGGAGCAGTACGGTGCCGCTCGTGGCCCCCGCCTGGACCCACGCCTTGACCAGGTCGGTGACGTCGACGTTGACCCAGCCCGGCGCGCAGCCCGCGTCGTGGCCCTTGGTCGCGGTGCTCGTCGCCCATCGCTGCTCGCCGGCCGGCTGGTCGCTCCAGCGGGTCGCGGGCCCGACGGGCTGCGAGGACCACACCTCCCAGCTCTGCGGCTGACACGACGAGGACCAGCTGGAGAACACTCGCAACGCCGCGTGGGTCACCTGCTGACCGTGCAGTGCGCCCAGATCCCAGGACAGGTAGCTCCGGGCGACCGTGGTTCCGTCGTAGCTGCCCACCCGCAGGTCCGGGTCGCCCCACAGTGCGCTGTCCGGGGTGGCGTTCTGCACCGTCGTGCCGAACGGGCGGACCGTCGGGGTGACGGCGCTGGCGACGACGCGATCGGTGACCGCGGTGCTGGCGAGCGAGCCGATCGGGCCGGACAGGAGAGGGCGCGCCTCAGGCTGGGGCAGCATCTCGGCCGCGCCACCGGGCTTGGTCATGTGCAGGGTCAGTGGGGTCGGGGTCGACAGTCCGGCGGGCGTCGGCGTGCTCGGGGCGAGCCACGCGGCGAAGCCGCTCCTGGTGGCCTCGACGACCAGGTCAGAGCCCGGCCGGGCACCCGCGTAGGTCGCCCGGTTGCCGGCCAGCGTCGGCGCGGGGAGGGTCGCGCCCCAGCTCAGCGCCGTCTCCGTGCCGTCGGGGCCGAGCACCGACGCGGCGTCGGCGGGTGTGCCCCCGTCGGCCAGCCGCAGCGTGTACGGCGCACTTGCCGGGTGGATGCCGTTCTGGTCCCTGCGCAACGTCAGGTCGATGGGCTCCCACGTCGTGCCCCGGCGAATCCGGATCGGCCCGGCGGACAGCACGATGGTCCGCGCGCCGTTCGGGTGGCGGAAGGTCGTCGAGGAGGACGTGCGCTGGTCGAGCAGCTCGGCCGGCGCGGACTTCGGGCGGGGCGCGGAGGTCGAGGGCTGGGCCTGTGCAACCGGGGCGGGCGTGATCGGTGGCGCGGGCGTGGGCGGCGAGAACAGCGCCGTCGCGACGCTCACCGCCAGGCCGAGGATCGCGCCGGGACGTCCGATCATGATCCGCAGAGTGCGACCGAACGCGCTCAGTAACAAGATCATGCGTGCGTGGCGCTCACATTGACAGCCACGTACACCTGATCGGGTGGTGACCATGGCAGTCCGTGTTCGATAGTTGACTCAGTACGTGTCGTGGCGTCCCGCGCGGGTTGACCGTCCGCCGGGAGGACAGGGGCGGTAGCCTGGCGTCGATCACTGAGAGACCTTTATCGACTTACCCGACAGGAGGCGCCATGACGGCAGGGCAGATCGCCGCGGTGATCGCTGCTGGGGCCTTCGTGGTGCTGGTTGTGCTGCTCGCGGTTCCGCTGATCAAGCTCGGTCGCACGCTGGACGAGGCGACCATCGCGATCCGTAAGGCACACGAGGGCAGTGCCCCGTTGCTCGACGGCGCGAACACCACCATCACCCAGGTGAACACCCAGCTCGAGCGGGTCGACGGCATCACCATGAACGCCCGCGCGGTCACCGGCAACGTGTCGGCCCTGACCTCGCTGTTCACTGCGACCATGGGTGGGCCGCTGGTCAAGACCGCGGCCTTCTCCTACGGCGTGTCCAAGGCGATCAAGGCTCGCCGTGCCGCCAAGGAAGGCTCGGGCAAGAGCTCCAAGCGCAGGTCACGATGATCAAGCGTCTCTTCTGGCTCGGGCTCGGCGTGGCGACCGGTGTCGTGGTGACCCGGAAGGCCGCCGAGGCCGCCCAGCGTCTCACTCCCGTCGGCGTCGGCGAGCAGGTCGGCGACGGTCTGCGCGAGCTCGCCGGTGCCATCGGTGCGTTCGGCGCCGAGGTCCGGGCCGGTATGAGCGAGCGCGAGCACGAGCTCAGCGACATGGTCGAGCACCGCACCGGCCAGCGGCTGCCCGGTGTTGCCGCGCCAGCGGACCGGCGAGCGCGTGGGGCAGGGGACCGGGCATAACCCCGTCACCTGCCGTTCTCGTCAACTCACCAGTTCGTTCGTTGCTTCGCTGATCAAGAGAGTGCCACGTGGAAACCCACGAGATCGTTGAACGCTTTACCAACCACTTCGTCAACGCCGGTCACACGCGTGTGGCCAGTGCGTCGCTGATCCTCGACGACCCGACCCTGCTGTTCGTCAACGCGGGCATGGTGCCGTTCAAGCCGTACCTGCTCGGCGAGGTGCCGCCGCCGTACCCGAGGGCCACCTCGATCCAGAAGTGCGTGCGCACCGGGGACATCGACGAGGTCGGCAAGACCACCCGGCACAACACGTTCTTCCAGATGGCCGGCAACTTCTCCTTCGGGGACTACTTCAAGGCCGGCGCGATCGAGAACGCCTGGAACCTCGTCACCGGGTCCCAGGACTCGGGTGGTTTCGGCTTCGACCCCGACCGCATCTGGGTCACCGTCTACCAGGACGACGACGAGGCGATCGAGCTGTGGCGCAAGATCGCCGGCCTGCCGACCGAGCGCATCCAGCGCCGTGACGGCAAGGACAACTACTGGGACATGGGCGTGCCCGGTCCCGGTGGCCCGTGCTCGGAGATCTACTACGACCGGGGCCCGGAGTACGGCAAGGAGGGTGGTCCGGTCGTCGATGAGGACCGCTACCTGGAGATCTGGAACCTGGTCTTCATGCAGGACGTCCGGGGTGACCTGAGCCCGAAGCTCGGGCACCCGCCGATCGGTGAGCTGCCCAGCAAGAACATCGACACCGGCATGGGCGTCGAGCGGGTGGCCTACCTGCTGCAGGGCGTCGTCAACGTGTACGAGACCGACCTGATCCGGCCGGTCATCGCCCGCGCCGAGGAGTTCTCCGGCAAGCGGTACGGCGCCGACCCGACCGACGACGTCCGGTTCCGGGTGATCGCGGACCACGCCCGCTCCGGCGTGATGATCATCGGCGACGGTGTCACCCCGTCCAACGAGGCCCGAGGCTACGTCCTGCGCAGGCTCCTGCGCCGGATCGTGCGCTCGGCCCGCCTGCTCGGTGTGCACGAGCCGGTCCTGGAGGCCTTCGCCGAGGTCGTCCGCGACGCGATGGCCCCGTCCTACCCGGAGCTGGTGACCGACTTCGAGCGGATCGCCGCCGTGGTCCGGGCCGAGGAGGACGCCTTCCTCCAGACGCTGACCTCCGGCTCCCGGATCTTCGACACCGCCGTGGAGCGGGTGAAGAAGTCCGGCTCGCTGATACTTCCCGGCGACCAGGCGTTCGCGCTGCACGACACCTACGGCTTCCCGATCGACCTGACGCTGGAGATGGCCTCCGAGGCCGGGCTGCAGGTCGACGAGACCGGCTTCCGCGCGCTGATGAACGAGCAGCGCACCAGGGCCAAGGCCGACGCCGCCGCCCGCAAGACCGGGCACGGCGACATGAGCGCCTACCGCTCGGTGCTGGACAGCCACGGCGTCACCGACTTCCTCGGCTACACCGACCTGAGCGCCGAGGCCACGGTCGTCGGCCTGCTCGTCGACGGCCAGGCAGTCCCGGCCGCGTCCGAGGGCACCGCCGTCGAGGTCGTGCTCGACCGCACCCCGTTCTACGCCGAGGCCGGCGGCCAGCAGGCGGACAGCGGCACGCTGCGATCCGACTCGTTCACGGTCCGGATCGACGACGTGCAGTCGCCGGTCGCCGGCCTGCGGGTCCACCGGGGAACGGTCACGAACGGCACGCTGACGCTGGACTCGACGGTCATCGCCGAGGTCGACCCGATGCGACGCGGGGCCATCTCCCGCGCGCACACCGCGACCCACCTGGTGCACGCCGGACTGCGCAACGCCCTCGGCAGCTCCGCCGCGCAGGCCGGTTCGCTCAACGCCCCCGGTCGCCTGCGGTTCGACTTCACCTCGCCGGGTGGCGCTGTGTCGCCCGCCGCGCTGAACGAGATCGAGGACGAGGTCAACACCGTCCTGCAGCAGGACCGCGAGGTCGAGTGGTACGAGACCTCGATGGACGAGGCCCGCAAGCTGGGCGCCATGATGCTGTTCGGCGAGAAGTACGGCGACCGGGTCCGCGTGGTCGACATGGGTGACTACTCCCGTGAGCTGTGCGGTGGCACGCACGTCGCGCGCACCGGCGAGCTCGGCCTGGTCAAGGTGCTGTCCGAGGCCTCGATCGGTTCCGGGGTCCGCCGGGTCGAAGCGCTCGTCGGGCTCGACGCGTTCCGGCACATGTCCAAGGAGCACCTACTCGTCTCGCAGCTCGCCGACCAGCTGAAGTCCCGTCCGGAAGACCTGCCGGACCGGGTCGCCGGCCTGGTCGAGCGCCTCCGCGGCGCCGAGCGTGACCTGGAGAAGCACCGCGCCGAGGCCGTTCTCGCCTCCGCGAACTCCCTCGCCGAGGGCGCCGAGGACCTGGGCGGCACCGCGCTGGTCGCCGTCGCCGCGCCCGCCGGGCTGTCCGGCAACGACCTGAGGGTGCTGGCCACCGACGTGCGGGGCAGGCTCGGCTCGCGCCCCGGCGTCGTCGCGTTGTTCAGCGCCGCCGACGACAAACTGTCGTTCGTCGTGGCGACGACCGAGGCCGCGCGTAACAACGGCCTGGCCGCCGGGAAGCTCGTGCCGGCGTTCGCCTCGGCGATCGGTGGCCGGGGCGGTGGCAAGGCCGAGCTGGCCCAGGGCGGCGGAAGCAACCCGGCCGGGATTCCAGAAGCCGTGCGTGCCTTGCGCACAGCGGTACGGGACGCCTCGAGCGCGGGGTGACCGAGAGTAGTCCCGCAGGTCGCAGACTCGGGGTCGACGTCGGTTCGGTGCGGGTCGGGGTGGCGGTGAGCGACCCGGGCGGTGTTCTCGCGACCCCGCTGGTTACCCTCCGACGAGACGAGTCGGAGGGTACGGACCTTCGTCGGCTCGCCGAGTTGGTCGCCGAATACGAGGTGGTTGAGGTGGTGGTCGGGCTGCCGCGCACACTGGCCGGCCGTGAAGGGCCTGCCGCCGAGGCCGCCCGTGCCTACTCCGACGCGCTCACCCCGCTGCTGACCGTGCCCATCCGCATGGTCGACGAGCGGCTGACCACGGTCGTGGCCAGCCGTGCGCTCGCCCAGCGTGGGGTGAAGGGACGCAAGCAGCGCGCGGTGGTCGACCAGGCCGCCGCCGTCGCGATCCTGCAGGGCTGGTTGGACCAACGCCGTTCGTCCGGAGCAGGGTCGGACGCGTGACCGGGATCGACTCGCGCCGTGGCGGCCCGATCGGTGAGGGCCCGCGACGTCGGGCGCCGCACGACGTGGAACACGACACCGAGCCGCTCAAGCGGGTGCCGCCACAGGCGGCCCGGGACGCCGAGCCGCCCCGGCCGAGCCGGCCCAGCTGGCAGGCCGAACCGCCGCCCGCGCGGCCGTCGGGGCCACCGGCCGCGCCGCCGATACAGCGCAGCGCGGGCCCGAGCGCCCGGCGTATCACGGACACGTCCGGACCGCCTCCGCGTAAGCGCCGTTCCGGTCCGCCGAAGCCGTCGCGGCGCGGCCCGCTCATCGCGCTGCTGTTGTGTGTACTCGCCGTGCTCGGCGGCGGGTACTACGTGTACCAGACCTACTTCGTGTCACCGGACTACGACGGTCCCGGTGCGGGCGACGTGATCATCCAGGTCAAGGACGGCGATCCGACCGTGCGGATCGCCGCCGAGCTGAAGCGCGAGGACGTCGTGAAGAGCTCGGCGGCGTTCATCGAGGCCGCCGAGGACGAGAGCAGGATCCGCGCGGTCCAGCCCGGCTACTACCGCCTGCGCCTGCAGATGTCCGGTGAGGACGCGGTGGCCGCGCTCATCGACCCCGCCTCGCGCGTCGGCCAGCTGGAGATCAAGGGCGGCGTTCAGCTCGACGACACCCGGGGGCCGGACGGCAAGGTCAGCCCCGGCGTGCTGTCGCTGATCTCGAAGGCCACCTGCGTGACCATGGACGGCGTGAACAGGTGCGTGAGCGTCGCGCAGCTCCGGGGTGCGATGGCGACCGCGCAGCTCAGCCAGCTCGGGGTGCCCGCGTGGGCCGCCGGGGAGATCAGCAAGGCGGCTCCGGAACGGCGGCTCGAAGGGTTCATCGCCCCCGGTCGCTACGACGTCGAGCCGGGCGCCTCCGCGCAGGAGGTGCTGCGCGCGCTGGTCGGCAAGACCGCGACGCAGTACGAGGCCAGCGGCCTGGTGTCGGGCGCGGAGTCCAGCAAGTACAGCCCGTACCAGATCCTGGTGATCGCGTCGCTGGTCGAGAAGGAGGGCATCACGCCCGACTTCGGCAAGATCGCCGGCGTGATCTACAACCGGCTGACCGACCGGGTCCGTCTCGGCCTGGACTCGACGGTGAACTACCCGCTCGACCTGCAGGCGGTGCGGACGACCTCGACCGACCGCAACCGTGCCGGCGCGTACAACAGCTACCTCAACTACGGTCTGCCGCCGACCCCGATCGGCGCGCCGGGCACACAGGCGATCCAGGCCGCGCTGCGCCCGACCGAGGGCCCGTGGATGTACTTCGTCCGGTGCCAGCGCAACGGCGTCTCCTGCTTCTCCACGACGCTGCCCGAGCACGAACAGAACGTGAAGGCCGCGGTGGCGGCCGGGGCGTTCTGATGTCGGCCGACTCGCGGCGGGCCGCCGTCCTGGGTTCGCCGGTCGGTCACTCCCGCTCGCCGGCGTTGCACAACGCCGCGTACCAGGCCTTGGGCCTCGATGCCTGGAGCTACCAGGCCATCGAGTGCGACGAGGCCGCGCTGCCCGGGCTCGTCGACGGCCTCGGCCCGGAATGGGTGGGTCTGTCGGTGACGATGCCGGGCAAGCGTGCCGCGCTGGCCCGCGCGGACGTACGTACCGATCGTGCGGTCGCGGTCGACTCCGCCAACACTCTCGTGCGCCTCCCTGACGGTGGGTGGCGCGCGGACTGCACTGACATCGACGGCGTCACCGGTGCCCTCATCGAGCAGGGCTGGTCGTCGCCGACCTCCGGGCGAGCGCTGCTGCTCGGTGCCGGAGCGACGGCCGCCGCCGCGATCGCCGGTCTGGCCGAGCTGGGCATCCGGCAGGTCGAGCTGATGGTCCGTGAACCTGCCCGGGCATCCGGCGCGGCCGAGGTGGCCCGTCGTTTCGGGCTCGAACCGGTCGTGACCGGGTGGGACCCGGAGCTGCCGAGCGTCCACGACGTCGACGTCGTGGTGAGCACCGTGCCCGCCGGTGTCGCCGACGCCTGTGCGCCCGCCGCCGCGAAGGCTCCGTTCGTGCTGGACGTCGTGTACCACCCGTGGCCGACCCCGATGGCCTCGGCGGTGCACGCGGCCGGCGGCCGGTTGGCCACCGGGCTCGACATGCTGCTGCACCAGGCGTTCGGCCAGGTGGAACAGTTCACCGGGCGTCCGGCTCCCCGCGACGTGATGGCGGCGGTCCTGCGCTCGGGGTGATCTCGTAACACCGGCGTAACCAGTGGGTACGAGACTGTGTCCGCGCGGAGAAGGAGGAACCCGGTGCTGCTGTCCCCACACGAGCAGGAGAAGTTGCTGCTGCATCTGGCCGCGAGGCTGGCACAGGAACGCCGCGAGCGAGGCCTGCGGCTGAACTATCCGGAGGCGGTCGCGGTCATCAGCTCGTTCGTGCTCGAGGGCGCGCGGGACGGCCGGTCCGTGGCGGAACTGATGGCTGCCGGACAGCACGTCCTGACCAGCGAGGACGTCATGGACGGGGTGCCGGAGATGGTCACCTCGGTCCAGGTGGAGGCGACCTTCCCGGACGGCACCAAGCTCGTCACCGTCCACCGGCCGATCCAGTGATCCCCGGGGAGTACCTGCTCGCCGAGGCGCCCGTCGAGGTGCTCGGTGAGACCGTGCGGCTGACCGTGGTCAACACCGGTGACCGGCCGATCCAGGTGGGTTCGCACTACCACTTCGCCGTCGCGAATCCCGCGCTGAGCTTCGACCGGGAGCTGGCACACGGCAAGCGCCTTGCGATCGCGGCGGGTACGGCGGTCCGGTTCGAACCGGGGCTGGAACGGACGGTCGAGCTGACCCCGCTCGGCGGGACCGCCACCGTACCCGGACTACGACTGCCGGAGGACCGCGCATGAGCTGGGAGATCGACCGCGCCCGGTACGCCGAGCTGTACGGCCCGACCGTCGGGGACCGGGTCCGGCTCGCCGACACCGACCTGCTGATCGAGGTCACCGAGGACTTGTGCCGAGGGCCGCGCGGCGGCGACGAGGTGGTCTTCGGCGGCGGCAAGGTGATCCGCGAGTCGATGGGACAGAGCCGTGCCTCCCGCGCCGACGGCGCTCCCGACCTGGTGATCACCGGCGCGCTCGTGCTCGACCACTGGGGCGTGGTCAAGGCCGACGTCGGGGTCAGGGACGGCAGGATCGTCGCGCTCGGCAAGGCCGGCAACCCGGACACGATGGACGGCGTCGACCCGGCGCTGGTCATCGGGCCGGGGACGGAGATCATCGCCGGGAACGGGCTGATCCTGACCGCCGGCGCCGTCGACTGCCACGTGCACCTGATCAGCCCGACACAGGTCCCCGAGGCGCTCGGGTCCGGGGTGACGACGTTGATCGCGGGCGGCACCGGCCCCGCGGAGGGCACGAAGGCCACCACCGTCACGCCCGGAGCGTGGTACCTGGCACGCATGTTGCGCGCGATGGACTCGCTGCCGATCAACGTCGCGCTGCTCGGCAAAGGCAACACGGTCGGTGTCGAGTCGCTGCGCGAGCAGGTCGCTTCCGGGGCATCCGGCTTCAAGCTGCACGAGGACTGGGGTTCGACCCCGGCGGCGATCGACGCCTGCCTGCGGGTCGCCGACGAGACCGGCGTGCAGGTGGCGATCCACACCGACACCCTCAACGAGGCCGGCTACGTCGCCGACACCCTCGCCGCGATCGCGGGCCGGGGCATCCACGCGTATCACACCGAGGGGGCAGGCGGCGGGCACGCACCGGACATCATCACCGTCGCGGGCGAGCCGCACGTGCTGCCCAGCTCGACGAACCCGACGCGGCCGCACACCGTCAACACGCTCGACGAACACCTCGACATGCTGATGGTCTGCCACCACCTCAAGCCGTCGGTGCCGGAGGATCTGGCGTTCGCGGAGAGCCGGATCCGGCCGTCGACGATCGCGGCTGAGGACCTGCTGCACGACATCGGGGCGATCTCCATGATCGGCTCGGACAGCCAGGCCATGGGCCGGGTCGGCGAGGTCGTGCTCCGTACCTGGCAGACCGCCCACGTCGGCAAGAAGCGCTGGGGTGCTCTGCCCGGCGACGGCCCGGCCGACAACAACCGGGCACAGCGCTACGTCGCCAAGTACACGATCTGCCCGGCGGTGGCACACGGGCTGGACGACGAGATCGGTTCGGTCGAGGTCGGCAAGCTCGCGGACCTGGTGCTGTGGCAGCCGGCGTTCTTCGGGGTGCGGCCGTCCGTGGTGCTCAAGGGCGGGTTCATCGCGTGGGCCGCGATGGGCGACGCGAACGCCTCCATCCCGACACCGCAGCCCGTGCTGCCCCGTCCGATGTGGGGCGCCACGCCCGCCGGCGCCGCCGACACCTCGGTGCACTTCGTGGCTCCCGGCGCGCTGGACGGCACGGACCTCGCGGACCGTCTCGGTGTCACGCGGCGGCTGGTCCCGACCACGAACACCCGCGGCGTACGCAAGGTGGACATGCCCCGCAACGACGCACTGCCCCGGATCGAGGTGGACCCGGAGACTTTCACCGTCCGTATCGACGGTGAGGTGGTCGAGGAGTCGCCCGCCGAGGTGCTGCCGATGGCCCAGCGCTACTTCTTGTTCTGATGTGCCAACGGGAGCCGACGGACGGCGAATTAGTGTCACTTGCGTCACATTTTTCGCAGCGGGTCGTTGTACCGAGTGTCCGGCCGCACGGTGCGGCATCACTCGCGGCCGGGCTGCACGAACTCCGCGGTGGGGGTAACAGTGGGGAGTCCGCGCCCCCGCGGACACGTGACGCAGCCGTCTGCCTGCATGTGGGGGAGACGTTCGGGGCAGACGGCTGCGTCGTACCCATGTCACCCGACGGGGCTGCCCGATGAGTCTCGCCTCGCTCCTGCTCCTTGCCGATTCGCGGCTGCCCTCCGGTGGACACGTCCATTCCGGCGGGGTCGAGGCACTGGTTGATCGAAGGCTGCTCACCAGCGTCGATGACCTGGTCGGATTCCTGGACGCCCGGATCGGCACAGCGGGCCTGTGTACCGGGAGCGCGGCCGCCGCCGCCACCGTGCTGAGCTCCGGCGGTTCGCCGCGATGGCAGAGCTGGGACCGCGCGGTGGACGTCCGTACCCCGTCGGCGGCACTGCGTGAGGTGTCGCGGGCCCAGGGCGTGGCGTTGCTGCGCACCGTCCGGCTGGCATGGCCGAGCTTCACACCGCTGCGCGCGCTGGCCGAGCTGTCGAGCGCTCATCAGCCACTCGTGCTCGGCGCCGCGGCGGCCGCCGCGGCCGTGACGCCGGGCCAGGCGGCCGCGCTCGCCGTGCACCACATGGTCGGCGGCGCCGCGACCGCCGCGGTGCGGTTGCTGGGGCTCGACCCGCTAAGAGTGGCCGCTGCCCAGGCGGTCCTCGCGCCGCGGATCGACCTGGTCGCCGCCGAGGCGACCGCCGCCGCTGAGGCCGCGGTCGCGGCGGACGACCCTGACCTGCTGCCGGCGGATGCGACGCCGCTGCCGGAGATTCTGGCCGAACTGCACCACGCCTCGGAGGTGACCCTCTTTGCATCGTGAAGACCTGAGTCATGACCAATTCGCCGGCACGCTGCCCGCCGGTTCCCGGCGCGGACTGCGCATCGGGATCGGTGGGCCGGTCGGTGGCGGCAAGACCGCGCTGGTCGCCGCCCTGTGCGCGCAGCTGCGCGACGAGCTG
The DNA here is from genome assembly GCF_000429025.1 of Actinospineispora spinosispora DSM 44797. Classification (GTDB taxonomy): domain Bacteria; phylum Actinomycetota; class Actinomycetes; order Mycobacteriales; family Pseudonocardiaceae; genus Pseudonocardia; species Pseudonocardia spinosispora. The sequence goes on along the minus strand of NZ_AUBB01000006.1, from coordinate 147,685 downwards.
TCGGTCGTCGTGGTGACCAACGACATCTACACCGAGGAGGACGCCGAGTTCCTGCGCCGCAACGCGGTGCTGCCCGACGACCGCATCCGGGCGGTCCGCACCGGTTGCTGCCCGCACACCGCGATCCGCGACGACATCACCGCGAACCTCGCGGCCGTCGAGGACCTCGTCCACGCGCACGACCCGGAGCTGGTGCTGGTGGAGAGCGGCGGCGACAACCTGACGGCCACCTTCAGCTACGGGCTGATCGACGCACAGATCTTCGTGGTGGACGTGGCAGGCGGGGACAAGGTGCCGCGCAAGGGCGGCCCCGGGGTGATCCGCTCGGACCTGCTGGTGATCAACAAGGTGGACCTCGCGCCGCTGGTGGGGGCGGACCTGGAGGTCATGCGCTCGGACGCGGAGCGGGTCCGTGACGGCAGGCCAACGGTGTTCACGTCGCTGCGCACCGAGCCGGAGGCCCCGGACGTCGTGCGCTGGGTCCGGGAGCGGCGCGCCGCGCTGGTGGGCGGCTAGTGCCGGTTCGTCGCTGATGCGGGCATCGGCGGAGCTGGAGGTCTCGTCGGGGCAGCGGATCCGGTGGAGCGTCACGCCCCCGGTGGTGCTGCGGCGGACCGGACCCGCGCGTGTGCACCTGGTGCAGGCGGCGGGCGGTCCGCTCGACGGCGACCGGCTGGAGCTGACCATCCGGCTGGCGGAGGGGACCGAGCTGACCGTCGCGACGGCCGGCGCGACGGTCGCCCAGCGCGGCCTGCCGGGTGCCGGGCCGGCGCTGTGGACGGTGCGCGCGCAGGTCGCCGAGGGTGCTCGGCTGCGCTGGCTGCCCGAACCGACCGTGGTGTGCGACGGGGCGCACCTGGACGCCGCTCTGCACCTGGAGCTCGCGGACGGCGCGGCGGCGCTGGTCCGGGAAGAGGTCCAGCTGGGTCGGCACGGTCAGCGCGGCGGGCGTTATCGGGGCGCGCTGGCGGTGAACCACGCGGGTGAGGCACTGCTGCGCCACCGCACCGTTCTCGACGGCACCGACCGTGCGCTGACCGGCCCCGGAGGTACGGCGGGGGCGCGAGTGCTGACGACGTTGCTGGGTGCCGGAGCGCAACCGGAGCCGGACCCGATGCCGCAAGGCGAGCACGCGGGAGCCCGCTGGGCCCACCACTCCCTGCCCGGCCCCGGCTGGCTGCTGCTCGCCCTGTCCGACACCAGAGCGGCCGCGGCCCACCTCCCACTCCCGTCATAGCCGGGCCACCATGATCATCACCGCCTGAGGGCAGTTTTTCCGGCGAGAAACAGCCCTCAGACGGTGATGATCATGCGCATCTACTCGCGCGGTACGCAAGCGGAATCGAGTCGGAGCGGGGAGTTGTCCACAACCGGTGAGTCGTGCACAGGGTGGTGGATGGGCTGCTGGACGTGCGGGGGTTTCAGCGGCAGCGTCAGCCGCATGGACTATTTCCTCGGGTTCGGCTCGCTCGGCGTGATCGCCGGATGGCTCGCGCGGTGGCTGCTCGGACGGACGCGGCGGCGCACGGTGATTCGGCCGCCGTGGTGCGAGCTGGCCGTCGGTCTGGGGTGGGCAGCCTGCGGCGGCTTGTGGAGTGATGGGCGATTACCGGGATACTGGCTGCCCCTGTTGCTAGGTCTGTCCTGGCTGGGAGCCATCGCCGGACTGACCGATCTGCTGCACCGGCGGCTGCCGGATGTCCTGACGCTACCGGCCCTGCCGGTCGCGGTGCTCATGGCCGCACCGCTCGGCCAGGCGTCGATGTGGCGCGCGGTATGGGGAGCCCTCGCGTTGTTCGGGGTCCACCTGGCGGTACGGGTGTCCGCGCCGGCCGCGCTCGGCGCCGGTGACGTCAAACTGGCCGCGCCGCTCGGTGCCGTGCTCGGCGCCGTCTCCTGGCCGGCCCTGCTGGTCGGCGCGGTGCTGGCCTCGGTGCTGACCGCGGTGCTCGGGATCGGTGGCCGGCTGGTTCGGTCGCGGTACCGCCACACCGAGCCCCGCGCGCCGACCGGGCTCCCGCACGGCTCGTCGATGCTCGCCTCGGCCTGGCTGGTGACGTTCGCCTCGGTCCTGGTGCCCTGAGCTCACCCGGTGGACGTGTGCGTCCCGGCCCGGGTGGTGCATGCGAGAATCTAGGGGTGCTGCGCTGGATCACCGCGGGTGAATCACATGGTCCTGCGCTGGTTGCGGTGCTCGAGGGCATGGTGGCCGGCGTCGAAGTGACGACCAAGGAGATTGCTGCCGAGCTCGCTCGGCGCAGGCTCGGCTACGGCCGGGGTGCGCGGATGAAGTTCGAGGCGGACGAGCTCGAGGTCATCGGCGGTATTCGGCACGGCCTGACCCAGGGTGGTCCGGTCGCGGTGCGTATCGGCAACACCGAGTGGCCCAAGTGGGAAACCGTGATGGCGGCCGACCCGGTCGACCAGGAGCTGATCGCCAACCGGGCCCGCAACGCGCCGCTGACCAGGCCCCGGCCCGGTCACGCCGACCTCGCGGGAATGACGAAGTTCGGCTTCGACGACGCTCGCCCCGTGCTCGAACGGGCCAGCGCGCGGGAGACCGCGTCTCGCGTCGTGCTCGGCACCGTGGCCAAGGCGTTCCTGAAGCAGGCGTTCGGCGTCGACATCGTGTCGCACGTCGTCGCACTCGGCGCGGTCGAGGCCGGGGACGACGAGCTGCCCGGCCCCGGCGACGGCGAGCGCGTGGACGCCAGCCCGGTGCGTGCCTACTCGGAGGCGACGACCGAAGCCATGGTCGCCGAGGTCGACGCCGCGCAGAACGACGGCGACACCCTCGGCGGCGTCGTCGAGGTGATCGCGTTCGGCATGCCGGTCGGCGTGGGTAACTACGTCCAGTCCGACCGCAGGCTCGATGCTCGGCTCGCCGGTGCCCTGATGGGCATCCAGGCGATGAAGGGTGTCGAGATCGGCGACGGCTTCCGCACCGCGAAGCGGCGGGGGAGTGCCGCGCACGACGAGATGGTGCCCGGAGCGCCGGTCGAGCGGTTGAGCAACCGCGCGGGCGGTATCGAGGGCGGGATGACCAACGGTGAGCCGGTCCGGGTCCGGGTCGCGATGAAGCCGATCTCGACGGTGCCGAGGGCGCTGTCGACGGTGGACGTGGCCACGGGCGAGGCCGCTCAGGCCATTCACCAGCGCTCCGACGTGTGTGCCGTGCCCGCCGCGGGTGTGGTCGCCGAGGCCATGGTCGCGCTGGTGCTGGCCGACGCGGCGCTGGAGAAGTTCGGCGGCGACTCGGTCGCCGAGACCGCACGGAACCTGCGCGGCTACCTCGCCGCCGCCGAAGAGCAACTCCACCACTGACCGTCAGCCCGCGGTGGCCTCCACCGAAGCGGGGGCGTCGTTGAGCTGACGGACGACGCCCGCGACATCCAGCCACACGTTCTCCCGGCTGATCCCGCCGTCGCGGAACTCACACACGTGCAGCAGCCGGTAGGTGACCTCGCGGTTTCCGCCGGTGAGGCCGAACGGGGTACCGACCGCGCGTGCGGTGACCCTCGACTCGTCGACGAGGAAGTCGTCGCCGTACAGGCGCCGGACCGGGGTGACCCGCTCGTTGTCGAAGTCGTCGAACAGCTGCTGGTAGCGCCTGCGGATGTCCGACGGGTCACGCAGTGCTTCGTCCGGATCACCGACGACGTCGTGCACGGCGTCGGCCGTCAGAGTGCCCATCAGGGCCTCCAGATCGTGTGCCGCCTCGGCCGCGTAGTGCCGGCCCAGGATCTCGTCCATCTCAGCGGGTGTCATGTCGGCGTGCCCCTCTCGCGCAACTGATGAGATGTCAGTATCTTCATGAGATGACTTTCTCAAGTCAAGAGAGTTCTCTCGCCAGTGGGCGGGTCAACCAGAAGCAACGGACCCGTCGTGCGTTGCTGGATGCCGCCGTCCGGTTGGCCAGCGAGGGCAAGACGTTGACGGTGCCCGAGGTCGCCGAGGCCGCGCTGGTCTCGACGGCGACGGCGTACCGCTACTTCCCGAACACGCGCGCGCTGATGTTCGAGGTGGCGACCAGGCAGACACAGCCGGAGCTGGACGAGATCGTGGCCGGTCTGCCGGTGGAGCCGGCGGATCGGATAGCCCAGCTGGTGAGTTCCATCGCCGACTTCCAGCTGGAGAACGAGTCGTTGTGGCGGGCCGTGCTCGGCGCAAGCCTCGAACGCTGGTTCAGTCAGACCGAGCGCGAGGAGGACGAGCGGGTCCCGGTGCGGGGCAGCCACCGCATCGACGCCGTCGACGCGGCGCTGTCCCCGCTGCGCGACACCATGGCGCCCGAGCTGTACCGGCGCCTGACCATGGCCACGATGCTGGTGTGCGGCATCGAGGCGCTCGTGTCCGCGCGAGATGCGTGCGGGCTGGAGCCGGCGGAGGTCAACGAGGTGATGCGATGGGCGGCACGTGCACTGCACGACGCGGCGGTGCGGGAAGCGGGGAACGCCGCCGGATGAACCGCCGGGCCGGGTCGCCGTCGGGGCGATCGTTACGCTACGTCGGTGGCAGACGTGAACAGACCGGCACTGATCCTGGTCGGCCCGCCGGGATCGGGTAAGAGCACCGTGGGCAGGCGCGCGGCCGAGAAGCTGGAACGTGAGTTCCTCGACCTCGACGACGTGCTGGAGAAGGCACACGGCCTCGGCGCCGGCGACCTGGTCGTCGAGCTGGGCCGGGAGCGGTTCCAGGAGCTCGAGGTCGAGGAGCTGCGCTCGCTGCTGACCGGCTACGACGGCGTGCTCGCCCTCGGCGGTGGCACGCCGATGGCCCCCGGTGCGGCCGAGCTGCTCGCCGGCCACCCGGTGGTGTTCCTGGACGTGGACCTGGACAACCTGCTCAGGCGCGAAGGGCTCATCCCGCTGCACCCGTGGCTGATGCCGAACCCCCGTGCGCACCTACGGCAGCTGCTGGAGGAACGCCGCCCGGTGTACCAGGCGGTGTCCGGGGCCGTCGTGATGACCAGCGGCCGCTCGCCCGAGGAGGTCCTCGCGGAGGTTCTGGCGGCTGAGCAGACGTTGTCCGGTCGCGCGGGGTCGGAGGAGCAGGTGACCAATGGCTGACTCGACGAGCGGCACGACCATCGAGGTGCGCACCGAGCGGCCCTACCCGGTGATGATCGGAAGGGGACTCGACGGGCCCGAGCTGTCCGCCGCGCTGAGCGCCGCGCTCAAGGGTGTGGCGACGGCGGTGCTGGTCCACCAGCCGGTGCTCGCGGAGCGCGCCGAGCAGCTGCGGGCGGTGCTGGCCTCGGCAGGTGTCGACGCCCACCGCGCCGAGGTCCCGGACGCGGAGGACGGCAAGACTCTCGGCGTCACCGGCTTCTGCTGGGAGGTGTGCGGCAAGGTCGGGCTGACCAGGGGCGACGCGGTGCTCGGCTTCGGCGGTGGTGCCGTCACCGACCTCGCCGGGTTCGTTGCGGCCACCTGGATGCGCGGCGTCCGGGTGGTCCAGATCCCGACCACCCTGCTGGCCATGGTCGATGCCGCGGTCGGCGGCAAGACCGGGATCAACACGGCGGCGGGCAAGAACATGGTGGGTGCGTTCCACGAGCCGGCCGCCGTCCTCATCGACCTGGACACCCTGCGCACGCTGCCCGCTCACGAGCTGCGCCCCGGCATGGCGGAGATCGTCAAGGCGGGATTCCTCGCCGACCCGGTGATCCTCGATCTCATCGAGGCCGACCCGGCGGCGGCGCTCGATCCCGAGGGCGAGGTACTGCCCGAGCTGATCGGGCGGGCCATCCAGTTCAAGGCGGATGTCGTCGCGGCCGATCTGCGTGAGTCGGACCTGCGCGAGATCCTCAACTACGGGCACACCCTCGGCCACGCGATCGAGCGGCGCGAGGAGTACCGCTGGCGCCACGGCGACGCGGTGAGCGTCGGACTCGTGTTCGCCGCCGAGCTGGGCCGCGCGGCGGGCCGGCTGGACGACGCGACGGCCGATCGGCACCGCGAGATCCTGAGGTCCATCGGGCTGCCGGTCAGCTACGAACCCGGTGCGCTCGCGGAGCTGACCGAGTCGATGAAGCTGGACAAGAAGGCCAAGGCGGGCCTGCTGCGGTTCGTCGTGCTGGACGGCCTGGCCAAGCCCGGCAGGCTCGAAGGCCCCGATCCCGAGCTGCTGGCCACGGCCTACGCCGCGACCTGCGGGAGCACCGGTGTCTGAGCCGATCCCGGTCCTCGTGCTCAACGGCCCGAACCTGGGCAGGCTCGGCACCCGCGAGCCGACGATCTACGGCGCGACGACGCACGCCCAGCTCGCCGAGATGTGTGTGCGCGACGGCGCCGAGCTCGGTCTGGCGGTCGAGGTCCGGCAGACCGACCACGAGGGGGAGATGCTCGGCTGGCTGCACGCCGCCGCCGACACCTCGACACCGGTCGTGCTGAACGCGGGGGCGTGGACGCACTACTCGATCGCCGTGCGCGATGCCTGCGCGTCACTGACCGCGCCGCTGGTCGAGGTGCACATCAGTAACGTGCACCAGCGCGAGGAGTTCCGCCACCACAGCTACCTGAGTGCCGTGGCCACCGGGACGATCGTCGGGCTCGGCATCGCCGGGTACGGCCTGGCGCTGCGCTGGATCGCCGAGCAGCACACGGCCTGAGGTCAGTCGGTCGTCGAGACCGCCTCGAGCACCATGGGCAGGAACAGCCGTTCCAGCTCACCGAGGCCGAGGCGGTCCGGCTCGACGTAGCTCTGGGCGCGACCGCCCTCGCGGATCGCCACCACCAGGCGCGCGAACAGGTCAGGGTCGATCGTCAGTGCCAAGCCGAAGCGATCGAAGATGCCGGCCACGATGCCGGTCAGCGCGGCCCGCAGCTTGGCGTCGTGCTCGGCCAGTATCGCGGCGGCCCTCGGGTCGCGGATCGCGTGCAGGCTGAACTCCATGCTGGTCAGGTACCAGTTGCGGTCGCCGGGGCCGGCGGCGGCGAGCACCGTGGCGATCTGCTGCTGCCAGGTCGCCGACGGGTCGATCTCGGTGGCGGCCCGTTCGAAACGTTCCAGCACCTTCTCCGCGTTCTCGTCGAACAGCGCGAAGAACAGCTCGTCCTTGCTGGCGAAGTTGGAGTAGAACGCGCCCCGGGTGTAGCCGGCGCGGTCGCAGATCTCCTCGATCGACGTGGCGTGGAAGCCCAGCTCGGCGAACGCCGCGAGCGCCGACTCGAGCAGTCGCGCGCGGGTCTGCGGGCGTCGTCTGGTCACACCCTTGGGCATCGCTGACTCCATTGACCGGCGCTGTGGTCCGGCTTACAGTACAGGACTGTATCCGATACATAGCTGTATCCCTTTAGTGGAGGTAGCTCATGACCGAGACGCTGAACACCCCACGGACCTCGCTCGACAGCCTCCTCGGACCATCGCCCGGTGAACTCGAGACGCCGAAGCCGCCGGAGTTCGACTCGATCGCCGAGGAGCGCCAGTACCGCAAGGAGCAGCTCGCGGCGGGGTTCCGGTTGTTCGGCCGGTTCGGTTTCTCCGAGGGCGTCGCGGGCCACATCACGGTGCGCGACCCGGAGAACCCGGAGTGGTTCTGGGTCAATCCGTTCGGCATGAGCTTCAACCAGATCAAGGCCTCCGACCTGCTGCTCGTCGACCATCACGGCACGATCCTGCACGGCAACCGGCCGGTGAACCAGGCCGCGTTCTGCATCCATTCCCAGGTGCACAAGGCCCGCCCCGACGCGCTCGCGGCCGCCCACTCGCACTCGCTGTACGGCAAGGCGTTCGCCACGCTCGGGATCAAGCTCGACCCGATCACCCAGGACTCGTGTGCGTTCTTCGAGGACCACGGCCTCTACAACGAGTTCCACGGCGTGGTGAACGATCTGGAGGAAGGCCGCCGGATCGGCAAGGCGCTCGGCCAGTACAAGGCCGTCATCCTGCAGAACCACGGCCTGCTCACGGTCGGCGAGTCCGTCGCGGAGACGGTGTGGTGGTTCATCACGATGGAACGCTCCTGCCAGGCCCAGCTCCTGGCGATGGCGGCGGGCACCCCGAAGCTGATCGACAGGGAAACGGCCCTGCAGGTGAGGGACCAGACGGGAACCCACGAGTCCGGCTGGTTCTCGGCCCGCCCCCTCTGGGACCAGATAGTCCTGAGCGACCCGGACCTGTTCGACTAGTTCGACCTGGTCAGCCGAAGAGGGAGCGGAACTGGTCCAGGGTGTCGGCCCGGTAGACCACGTTCGTGCGGCGGACCTCCGACAGGGTCGCCTTCGGGGCGTCGGTGTACTGGTGGCCGGGGTGGACGATCGGGTCGCCGGTGAGTTCGGCCAGCTTGCGCAGGCTGCTGTACATGGCGTCGGGATCACCGCCGGGGAAGTCGGTGCGACCGCAGCCCTGGAGGAAGAGCGTGTCGCCCGCGACGAGCTTGCCGTCCACCAGGAAGCACTGGCTGCCCGGAGTGTGACCGGGGGTGTGCAGCAACCTGATCGGCACAGCGCCGACGAGCACCTCGTCGTCGTGGTCGTGTGGCGTGAGGTCGTCGGCCGAGACGCCGGTCGTGCGGCGGACCCACTCGGCCTCGTGCCGGTTGACGTGCACCGGGACCGGCGTCCGGCCGAGCAGCTCGGCGAGGCCACCCAGCGCGTGGCCCATCAGGTCGCCACCCACGTGGTCCGGGTGATGGTGGGTGACCAGCACACCGGTGAGCCGCATGTCGTCGGCCGCGAGGACGTCGACCAGCTCCGACGGCGCGTAGGCCGGGTCGACGACGACCGCCTCGCGGCTCTCGGTGTCGCCGATCAGATAGGAGAAGTTGACCATCTGGGTGGCGACGGCGTCGCCGACCGCGAAGTCCCGCCCGGAAAGCAGCTGCCGGAAGTACACACTCATGCCCGCGACGCTATCTCTTTGAGTCGAATGCCGTGGTGGCGAGGGCCGGTCCATGGTGAGCTGATCGGCATGAGCAAGGCGGATCAAGAGCAACGCATGCCGAAGAAGCTGTACGAGAAGGAGCTCTTCCGGCTGCAGGGGCAGCTCGTCGAGATGCAGGAATGGGTACGGACCACTGGCGCGCGTCTCGTGGTGGTCTTCGAGGGCCGTGACGCGGCCGGCAAGGGCGGCGCGATCAAGCGCGTCTCGGAGTTCCTCAACCCTCGCATCTGCCGGATCGTCGCGCTGCCCGCGCCGACCGACCGACAGAAGACGCAGTGGTACTTCCAGCGCTACATCGAGCACCTGCCCGCCGCCGGTGAGATCGTCCTGCTGGACCGCAGCTGGTACAACCGCGCCGGCGTCGAACGTGTGATGGGGTTCTGCACGCCCGAGGAGTACGCGCGGTTCCTGCACCAGACCCCGGTGTTCGAGCGGCTGCTCGTGCAGGACGGCATCCTGCTGCGCAAGTACTGGTTCTCGGTGAGCGACGAGGAGCAGCAGCGTCGGTTCGAGTCCCGGCTCCAGGACCCGATGCGGCGCTGGAAGCTGTCGCCGATGGACCTCGAGTCGCTGACCAGGTGGGAGGACTACTCCCAGGCCAAGGACGAGATGTTCGCCCGCACCGACACCGAGGAGGCGCCGTGGTCGGTGGTGGAGGCCGAGGACAAGCGCAAGGCCCGGATCAACATGATCGCGCACCTGCTCTCGACCGTGCCCTACGTGCACGTGGACCCGCCGAAGCTGGTCCTGCCGCACCGCCCGCCGTCGCGCGGTTACCGGCGCCCTCCCCGGGAGATGTTCACCTCCGTTCCGGATCACGCGCAGTCGCTCATCGACTCCTAAAGTGAACGGATGACTACGCCGGGACGTCGGGAGGCGCTGCGTGAGCTGTTGCGCGCCGCCGAGCTGGATGCGCTGCTGATCACCGATCTGGTCAACGTCCGATACCTGAGCGGCTTCAGCGGCTCGAACGCCGCACTGGTGGTGCACGCCGAGGACACGATCGGCGACGAACGGCGGACCAGGCTGGCCACCGACGGCCGGTACACCGAGCAAGCCGCGAGTGAGGTCCCTGACCTGGGTCGGGTCATCGAACGCTCCTGCGACCGGGCCCTCGTGACGGCAGCTGGCCACGACGGTGTCCGTCGGCTGGGTTTCGAGTCGGGCCACGTGACGGTCGACGCGCACGCCGCGCTCGGGGAGGTCGCGGACGGTGTGACGCTGGTCAGAGCCCCCGGCCTGCCACAGCGGCTCCGCGCGGTGAAGGACGACACCGAGATCGAGCTGCTGCGCGCGGCCTGCACCTCGGCGGACGCCGCGCTGGCCGACCTGATCGACACGGGTGGTCTCCGTCCCGGGCGGACCGAGCGGCAGGTGGCGTTCGAGCTGGAACAACGCATGCGCGAGCACGGCGCGCAGGGCCCGTCGTTCGACACGATCGTCGCGGCCGGGGCGCACTCGGCGATTCCCCACCACCAGCCGACCGACGCCGTGCTGGCCCAGGGTGACCTGGTCAAGATGGACTTCGGCGCACTGCGCGACGGCTACCACTCCGACATGACCCGCACCGTCGTGCTCGGCAGGGCCGCCGACTGGCAGCGCGAGCTGTACGAGCTGGTGGCACGAGCACAGGCCGCGGGCCGGGAGGCGTTGGGCGTCGGCGTCGAGCTGTCGGCGGTGGACGGCGCCGCGCGCACGGTCATCGCCGACGCCGGACGCGGACCCGAGTTCCCGCACGGGCTCGGCCACGGCGTCGGGCTGGAGATTCACGAGGCACCGGCGTTGGCCGCGACCGGCGCCGGTACCCTATCCGCAGGAATGGCGGTGACCGTCGAGCCCGGTGTCTATCTCGCCGGGCGGGGCGGCGTCCGCATCGAGGACACGCTCGTGGTTCGCCCCGAGGGCGCCGAGCTGCTCACCCTGACCGGTAAGGAGCTTCGGGAGCTCGTCTGACCCGAGCCGTCCGGCACGATGATTCGCGTGACTTTCTTGGAGGAGATGTACCGGTGAGGGCGCGTACGAAGGCCCGCAAGCGAGCGCTGGACATCCTGTTCGAGGCGGAGGCGCGCGGCGAGGACCCGTTGGTGGTGCTCAAGCAGCGGCAGGTGACGAACGACGCGCCACCGGTGTCGGACTACGCCGCGCTGCTGGTCGAGGGCGTCACCGAGCGACGCGAGCGAATCGACCAGCTGCTCACCGAGCACTCCGAGGGATGGTCGGTGGCCCGGATGCCGGCCGTCGACCGCACGCTGCTGCGGATCGGGATGTTCGAGCTGCTGTGGGTCGAGGAGATCGACGACCCGGTGGCGATCACCGAGGCGGTCGAGCTGGCAAGAACTCTGTCGACCGACGACTCGCCGCGCTTCGTCAACGGTGTCCTCGGCCGCATCGCCGACGTCGCCGGTCACCTACGTCCCGGCCTGGCCCCGCGCACTCCGATCCGGGTGCCCGCCGAGGCGCTGGACACCTCGGACGTCCCGGAGGACTAGACCCTCCGGCGAGACCGCGGATGCCGTGTCGCGGGCGGTCGAGCCGTCCGCGACACGACATCCGGCTAGTCCTCCCGTACCGGGCGGGCCTCCGGGGGCAGTACACCCCAGTCGACGAGCTGCTCGGTGAGCTCACCGGGCGTCATGTCGTAGATGATCGCGAGCGACCGCAGGTCCTCGGTGCGGATGGACAGCACCTTGCCGTTGTAGTCGCCGCGCTGGCTCTGGATGGCCGCCGCGTACCTGGCGAGAGGTCCCACCTTGTCCGCCGGCAGCTGCTGCAGGCGCTCCAGGTTGATGACGATCTTGGTGGCAGGCTCCGCGCCGGAAGGGACCCGGCCCTCCGGAAGCAGCTCGGCAACCGGTACGCCGTAGAAGTCGGCCAGCTCGGCCAGCTTCTGCACGGTCACCGCACGGTCGCCGCGCTCGTAAGAACCGACGACCACGGCCTTCCAGCGGCCTCCGGACTTCTGTTCGACGCCGTGCAGCGACAAGCCCTGTTGCTGTCGGATGGCGCGGAGCTTGGAACCCAGCGCCTTGGCGTAGTCGCCCATGTGGCGAATCTCCGTTTCATTGCGCCCCGGCTGGCCGCAGGACGGCCGGGACCCGAGTGATCAATACGCAGAGTAATCATGCGCTCCCCGCAGTCACTGGGTCAAGTTGGTGCCCCGAGGGGCAGCTGGGATGGCCCGGAGTCCACCCGGACGGTTGATCGAACGGGCCCCCGGGGTGCTCGATCGGGTGGCCGCCCCTGGTAACGTCAGGTCATCAGGCGCAGGTCCCGACAGCTGATTCTCAGGGTCGGTGGCCTGGGTGAGACAGTCCTTTAAGGCCCGTCCAGTGAGGCGGGGAAGGAGAGGAGCTCCACGTGGCCGCCCCCCGGCGCGCGCGTGGCGGGTCCCCGGGTACCGCTGGCACCGAGTTGCTCAGCGCGTCCGATGTGGCCCGCACGATCGCGCGCATTGCACATCAGATCATCGAGAAGACGGCGTTCGAACCTGAACACGCCGACCAGGTCGTGCTGCTCGGACTACCCACGCGAGGCGCCCCGCTGGCCCGCCGTCTCGGTGCCGCGATCGCCGAGTTCGCCGGCGCCGCTCCCGGAATCGGTGCGCTCGACGCCACCCTGTACCGCGACGACCTGCGGCGACGCCCCGCCCGTTCGCTGGAGCCGACCTCCATTCCCGAGGGCGGTGTCGACGAGAAGCTCGTGGTCCTCGTCGACGACGTGCTCTTCTCCGGCCGCACCGTGCGCGCCGCGCTGGACGCGCTGCGCGACGAGGGACGCCCGCGTTCGGTGCAGCTCGCCGTCCTGGTCGACCGGGGCCACCGTGAGCTGCCGATCCGCGCGGACTACGTCGGCAAGAACGTGCCGACCTCCCGCAACGAAGGGGTCGCGGTGCTGCTGTCCGAGGTCGACGGCCGCGACGCGGTCCTGCTGCGGAAGGCGGGCGAGCCGACCCACCCGGCGCAGGCCGAGGGTGAGGATTCATGAGGCACCTGCTGTCCACGGCCGATCTCGACGCCGCGACCGCGACCTCGCTGCTGGACACCGCTGATCGACTCAAGCAAGCGCTGCTCGGCCGCGAGGTCCGTAAGCTGCCGACGCTGCGTGGTCGGACGGTCATCACGCTGTTCTACGAGGACTCCACCCGCACGAGGGTCTCCTTCGAGATCGCCGGCAAGTGGATGAGCGCGGATGTGATCAACGTCAGCGCCAAGGGCTCGTCGGTGTCCAAGGGCGAGTCGTTGCGCGACACCGCCGCCACGCTGGCCGCCGCCGGCGCGGACTGCGTGATCATCCGCCACCCGGCATCCGGCGCCCCGCACCGGCTTGCCGCCTGGGGGCCGAAGACCGCGCTGGAGGGCAACGGCCCGGTCGTGATCAACGCGGGCGACGGCACCCACGAGCACCCCACCCAGGCGCTGCTGGACGCGGCCACCCTGCGCGAGCGGCTCGGGTCGATCGCCGGCCGGCGCATCGGGATCGTGGGTGACATCACCCACAGCCGCGTCGCCCGGTCCAACGTCCTGCTGCTGGCGACGCTGGGGGCCGAGGTGGTGCTGATCGCGCCGCCGACACTGCTTCCGGTCGGCGTCACCGACTGGCCGTGCCGGGTCGGCCACGACCTGGACGCCGAGCTGCCCAGCCTGGACGCGGTGATGATGCTGCGGGTCCAGGCCGAGCGCATGCGCGGCGGGTTCTTCCCGTCGGCGCGCGAGTACGCCATCGGCTACGGCCTGTCCGAACGTCGGCTCGCGTTGCTGCCGGAACGTTCGGTCGTACTGCACCCCGGACCGATGGTGCGCGGCATGGAGATCGCGCCCGCCGTCGCCGACTCACCGCGCGCCGCGGTGCTGGCGCAGGTCCGCAACGGCGTGCACGTGCGGATGGCAGTGCTGTACCACCTACTGGCCGGTGCCCCGGAGGCTGTGTGATGACTGACGTGGTGTTCATCAAGGGTGCCCGGCCGTACGGCGAGGGCGACCCTGTCGACCTGGTGCTCGCCGACGAGGTGATCCGCGAGATCGGCCCCGGTCTCGACGTACCCGAGGGTGCCGAGGTGATCGACGGCGACGGCTTCGTCGTGCTGCCCGGCCTCGTCGACCTGCACACCCACCTGCGCGAGCCCGGTGGCGAGGACGCCGAGACCGTGGAGAGCGGCTCGGCCGCCGCCGCGTTGGGCGGGTTCACCGCCGTCTTCGCGATGCCCAACACCGACCCGGTCGCCGACAACGCGGTGATCGTCGAGCACGTGCACCGCAGAGGTGTCGAGGTCGGCCTGGTCGACGTGCACCCGGTCGGCGCGGTGACCGTCGGCCTGGAGGGTGAGCGGCTGGCCGAGCTCGGCACGATGGCGAACTCGCCCGCCGGCGTGCGGATGTTCTCCGACGACGGACGGTGTGTGCACGACCCGCTGCTGATGCGCAGGGCGCTGGAGTACGCGACCGCGCTGGACGTGGTGATCGCGCAGCACGCGGAGGACCCCCGGCTCACCGACGGCGCGCAGGCGCACGAGGGTGTCGTCGCGGCTCGGCTGGGGCTGGCCGGCTGGCCGGCCACCGCCGAGGAGACGATCGTGGCCAGGGACTGCGCACTGGCCAGGGAGGCGGGCGCGCGGCTGCACGTCTGCCACGTCTCGTCGTCGCGCACGGTCGACGTCCTGCGTGCCGCGAAGGACGCCGGTGTCCAGGTCAGCGCCGAGGTGACGCCGCACCATCTGCTGCTCACCGACGCGCTGCTGACCAGCTACGACCCGGTCAACAAGGTCAACCCGCCGCTGCGTACCGGATCGGACACCTCGGCGATGCGCACGGCGCTCGCCGAAGGTGTCATCGACTGCGTCGCCACCGACCACGCACCGCATCCCACCCAGGTCAAGGACTGCGAGTGGTCGGCGGCCAAGCCCGGGATGCTGGGTCTGCAGACGGCGCTCTCGGTCGTGGTGCACACGATGGTGGAGCCCGGCTTGCTCGACTGGCGCGGGGTCGCCAGGGTGCTGTCCGAGAGGCCGGCCGAGATCGCCGGGTTGCCCGACCAGGGCAGGCCGATCGAGGTCGGCGAGCCGGCGACGCTGACCCTGGTCGACCCGGACGCGCAGTGGACGGTCCGGGGCGCCCGGTTGGCGAGCCTGGCCAGCAACACCCCGTACGAAGGCATGCGACTGCCCGCCCAGGTCGTGGCCACGGTGCTGCGTGGGCGGATCACCGCGCGGGATGGAGACATACGGAAATGAGCAATCGACGCGACAGCGCGGTGCTGGTACTCGAGGACGGCCGGGTGTTCACCGGCGCCGCCTTCGGGGCGCGCGGCGCCACGTTCGGCGAGGCCGTGTTCAGCACCGGCATGACCGGGTACCAGGAGACGCTGACCGATCCGTCCTACCGCAGGCAGATCGTCGTGCAGACCGCGCCGCAGATCGGCAACACCGGGTGGAACTCCGAGGACAACGAGTCGGCGCGCATCTGGGTGGCCGGCTACGCGGTGCGTGAACCGGCGCGGACGCCGTCGAACTGGCGGTCCGAAGGCTCGCTGGAAGGCCAGCTCGAGACCCAGGGCGTCGTTGGCATCGCCGGCATCGACACTCGCGCGGCCGTGCGGCACCTGCGCGAGCGCGGCGCCATGCGCGCCGGGGTGTTCTCCGGTGACGCACTGGCCGGGACCGAGGAGCTGCTGGCCAAGGTCCGGCAGAGCCCGTCGATGGAGGGCGCCGACCTGACCGGCGAGGTGTCCACCGACACGCGCTACGTGGTCCCGGCAGTGGGGGGCAAGCGGCTGACCGTGGCCGCGCCGGACCTCGGGATCAAGTCGAACACCCCCAGGATGATGGCCGCGCGCGGCATCGAGACCCATGTCCTGCCGTCCACCGCGACCCTGGACGAGATTCTGGAGATCGGCGCGGACGGGGTGTTCCTGTCGAACGGACCGGGCGACCCGGCCACCGCCGACACAGCCGTCGCGCTGGCCCGCGAGGTGCTGGACCGCAAGCTGCCGCTGTTCGGCATCTGCTTCGGCAACCAGATCCTGGGCCGCGCTCTGGGCCTCGGTACCTACAAGATGCGCTACGGCCACCGGGGCATCAACATCCCGGTGATCGACCACGCCACCGGCCGAGTGGCGATCACCGCGCAGAACCACGGGTTCGCGCTGGAAGGCGAGCCGGGGGCGGAGTTCGACTCGCCGTTCGGCCGCGCCGTGGTGAGTCACAGCTGCCCCAACGACGACACCGTCGAGGGCGTCCGTGCGCTCGAGGTGCCCGCGTTCAGCGTGCAGTACCACCCGGAGGCGGCAGCCGGCCCGCACGACGCCGCGCCGCTGTTCGACCAGTTCGTAGACCTGATGACGGGAGCCCGCTGATGCCACGCCGGGACGACCTACGGCACGTGATGGTGATCGGCTCGGGGCCGATCGTGATCGGGCAGGCGTGCGAGTTCGACTACTCGGGCACCCAGGCCTGCCGGGTGCTGGCCGAGGAGGGCATACGGGTCAGCCTGGTGAACTCCAACCCGGCCACGATCATGACCGACCCGGAGTTCGCCGACGCCACCTACATCGAGCCGATCACACCCGAGTTCGTCACCAAGGTGATCGAGGCTGAGCGGCCGGACGCGATCCTGGCCACCCTGGGTGGCCAGACCGCGCTGAACATCGCGGTCTCGCTGCACGAGCAGGGTGTGCTCGAACGGTACGGCGTCGAGCTGATCGGCGCGGACATCGACGCGATCCAGCGCGGTGAGGACCGGCTCAAGTTCAAGGACATCGTGCTCGGCATCGGCGGTGACGTGCCGCGCAGCGAGGTCTGCCACTCGATGGACGAGGTGCGCGCCGCCGTGGGCAAGCTCGGCCTGCCGGTCGTGCTGCGCCCGTCCTTCACGATGGGTGGCCTCGGCTCCGGGCTCGCCTACACCGAGGACGACCTGGAACGACTCGGCAGCATCGGTCTGGACGCCTCGCCGGTGACCGAGATCCTGGTCGAGGAGAGTGTACTGGGCTGGAAGGAGTACGAGCTCGAGCTGATGCGCGACCGCAACGACAACGTGGTCGTCATCTGTTCGATCGAGAACCTCGACGCGATGGGCGTGCACACCGGTGACTCGATCACCGTGGCGCCCGCGATGACGCTGACCGACCGCGAGTACCAGCACATGCGCGACGTCGGCATCCAGGTGCTGCGCGAGGTCGGGGTGGACACCGGCGGCTGCAACATCCAGTTCGCGGTGCACCCGGAGACCGGGCGGCTCGTCGTCATCGAGATGAACCCCCGGGTGTCGCGGTCCTCCGCGCTGGCGTCCAAGGCGACCGGCTTCCCGATCGCCAAGATCGCCACGAAGCTCGCGGTCGGCTACACGCTCGACGAGATCCGCAACGACATCACCGGCGAGACCCCGGCGAGCTTCGAGCCCGCGCTCGACTACGTGGTCGTCAAGGTGCCCCGGTTCGCGTTCGAGAAGTTCCCCGGCGCCGATCCCACGCTCACGACCACCATGAAGAGCGTCGGGGAAGCGATGGCGATGGGCCGCAGCTTCAGCGAGGCGCTGGGCAAGGCACTGCGCTCGATGGAGACCAAGGAGGGCGGCTTCTGGACCCGCCCCGACCCCGAGGGCGCGACCCTGGAGTCGACCCTGGACGAGGTGGCGGTCCCGACGGACGGCCGCATCTACGCGGTGGAACGGGCGCTGCGGCTGGGCGCCACGGTCGAGCAGGTGGCGAAGCGCAGCGGCATCGACCCGTGGTTCGTCGACCAGATCGGCGCGGCGCTGGAACTGCGTTCCGAGATCCTCGACGCCCCGGTCCTGGACGGCGAGCTGCTGCACCGGGCCAAGCGGTCCGGGCTGTCCGACCGCCAGGTCGCCGTGCTGCGCCCCGAGCTGGCCGGCGAGGACGGTGTCCGGCTGCTGCGCCACCGGCTGGGCATCCGGCCGGTGTACAAGACGGTCGACACGTGTGCCGCCGAGTTCGCGGCCAAGACGCCGTACCACTACAGCGCCTACGAGACCGACCCCTCCGCGGAGTCCGAGATCGCGCCGCAGACCGAGCGGCCGAAGGTGCTGATCCTCGGTTCCGGGCCGAACCGCATCGGCCAGGGCATCGAGTTCGACTACTCGTGTGTGCACGCCGTCATGGCGCTGCGCGAGGCCGGCTACGAGACCGTCATGGTCAACTGCAACCCGGAGACGGTGTCCACCGACTACGACACCGCGGACCGGCTGTACTTCGAGCCGCTGACCTTCGAGGACGTCCTGGAGGTCGTGCACGCCGAGCAGGCGTCCGGCGAGGGTGGCCCCGGGGTCGTCGGAGTGGTCGTGCAGCTCGGTGGCCAGACCCCGCTGGGTCTCGCGCAGCGGCTCGCCGACGCCGGAGTCCCGGTGGTCGGGACCTCACCCGAGGCGATCAACCTCGCCGAGGACCGGGGCGCGTTCGGCGCCGTGCTGGAGCGTGCCGGTCTGCCGGCGCCGCGCTACGGCACCGCCACCTCGTTCGAGGAGGCCCGCAAGATCGCCGACGAGATCGGCTACCCGGTGCTCGTCCGGCCGTCCTACGTGCTGGGCGGACGCGGCATGGAGATCGTCTACGACGAGTCGACGCTGGAGGGATACATCCAGCGGGCCACCGAGGTCAGCCCGGAGCACCCGGTACTGGTCGACCGCTTCCTCGACGACGCGATCGAGATCGACGTCGACGCGCTGTGCGACGGCGACGACGTCTACCTGGGCGGCGTCATGGAACACATCGAGGAGGCCGGGGTGCACTCGGGCGACTCGGCGTGCACCCTGCCGCCGATCACGCTGGGCCGCAGCGACCTGGAGGCCGTCCGGGCCAGCACGGCGGCGATCGCGCACGGCATCGGCGTGCGCGGCCTGCTGAACGTGCAGTACGCGTTGCACGGCGAGACGCTGTACGTGCTGGAGGCCAACCCGAGGGCCAGTCGCACCGTGCCGTTCGTGTCCAAGGCGACCGCCGCGCCGCTGGCGAAGGCGGCCGCGCGGATCATGCTCGGCGCGACCATCGGTGAGCTGCGCGCCGAGGGCATGCTGCCGGCACACGGCGACGGCGCGACGCTGCCCGACGGGGGACCGGTCGCGGTCAAGGAGGCTGTCCTGCCGTTCCACCGGTTCCGTACTCCCGAGGGCAAGGGTGTCGACTCGCTGCTCGGCCCGGAGATGAAGTCCACCGGCGAGGTCATGGGTATCGACACCGCGTTCGGTACCGCGTTCGCCAAGTCCCAGGCGGCGGCCTACGGCTCGCTGCCGACCGGCGGACGGGTGTTCGTCTCGGTCGCCAACCGCGACAAGCGTTCGATGATCTTCCCGGTCAAACGGCTCGCGGACCTGGGCTTCGAGGTCCTCGCCACCGAGGGCACCGCGGACGTCCTGCGTCGCAACGGCATCTCGGTGTCCGTCGTACGCAAGCACTTCGAGGGCAAGGACAACGTCGTCGAGGCGATCCTGGCCGGCGAGGTCGATCTGATCATCAACACCCCGTACGGCAACCCCGGCCCCCGCGTCGACGGCTACGAGATCCGCACCGCGGCGGTCTCCAGGGGAATCCCGTGCCTGACGACGGTGCAGGCCGCGGCGGCCGCTGTGCAGGGCATCGAGGCCCTCACCAGGGGCGAGCTGACGGTCCGGTCGTTGCAGGACCTGCACGCGGCGCTGAGCAAGGCGCGCGCGGGCGCGGAAGGATGAGCGTCACACGGTTCGGTGCGCGGCTGGCCGCCTCGGTCGCCGCGCACGGGCCCGTGTGTGCGGGCATCGATCCGCACACCTCGCTGCTCGCCGCCTGGGGGCTGGCCGACGACGTCTCGGGGCTGGAACGGTTCGCCAG
This sequence comes from Actinospineispora spinosispora DSM 44797, assembly GCF_000429025.1. GTDB lineage: Bacteria > Actinomycetota > Actinomycetes > Mycobacteriales > Pseudonocardiaceae > Pseudonocardia > Pseudonocardia spinosispora. The sequence continues at coordinate 127,984 of NZ_AUBB01000006.1, read as the reverse complement.
GACGGCGGTCGCCGCGCTGGCCGGTCACGTCGCGGCGATCAAGCCTCAGTCGGCATTCTTCGAACGGCACGGTTCGGCAGGAGTAGCGGTCCTGGAGCGGGTGCTCGCCGACGCTCGGGACAGCGGGACGCTCGTGTTGCTCGACGTCAAACGGGGCGACATCGGCTCCACGATGGGCGGGTACGCCGATGCCTATCTCGCCGACGGATCGCCGCTGGCCGCTGATGCGATCACCGTGTCGCCGTACCTCGGGTTCGGGTCGCTCGGCCCGGCGCTCGACGTCGCCTCGAAGACCGGGCGAGGCTTGTTCGTGCTGGCCCGGACGTCGAACCCGGATGGCGGATCGGTGCAGCAGGCCATCGTGGAGGGGCGGTCCGTCGCTCAATCCATGATCGATGCGGCTTCGGCAGTCAACGCCGGGATCGCCCCTCTGGGTGACGTCGGTGTGGTGGTCGGGGCAACGCATGATCATGGGCTGTCGTTGGGGGCGCTGAACGGGGCTGTGCTGGCTCCCGGGCTCGGGGCCCAGGGAGCGACGCCCGCCGACGTTGCTCGCCGTTTCAGCGGGCTGTCCGGGCTGGTTCTGCCCAGTGTGTCGCGGTCTCTGCTGGCGGCCGGCCCCGACGCCGGTGCGCTGCGGGATGCCGCTGTCCGGCTGCGGGAGGAGCTGGAGCAGGCGTAGGTGTTGTCGGGGGCGCAGTGGCGCTGGCTGGTGATCAACATTGGCGACACCGCGCACCTTGCGTCCACACCGCGCGGTGTGCACATAGCGCGGTGTGGCCACAAGGTGCGCGGTGTGTGCCGTCCCATGATCTGTGAGTGTCGGGTCGGCTCCCGCGGTGCAGGCTGAAGAAAGCTCCAAAAAGCTAGAGCGCTAGAGAATCTGCTGCTCACACCCCTACCCCCGGTTGCGCAGGGGTGTCGGGTGGTGAGTACGTTCGGAAAAGCCGACATCAGCTTGTACATGACGGAGGAGATCGTGGCCCTTCCCCAGCTCACCGACGAACAGCGGGCCGCCGCTCTCGAAAAGGCAGCGGCAGCTCGCAAGGTTCGGGCAGAGCTCAAGGACCGCTTGAAGCGCGGCGGGACGAACCTCAAGGAGGTCCTCGACCAGTCCGACTCGAACGAGATTCTGGGCAAGATGAAGGTCTCGGCGTTGCTCGAGGCTCTGCCGGGCGTGGGTAAGGTCCGCGCCGCGCAGATCATGGAGCGCCTCGAGATCGCACCGAGCCGCCGGCTGCGCGGCCTCGGTGACCGGCAGCGCAAGGCGCTGCTGGCTGACTTCGACTCGGAGTGACCGAGCCGACCGAGAGGGGCCGGCTGGTTGTTCTGGCCGGCCCCTCCGGCGTCGGTAAGTCGACGGTGGTGGCCGCGCTGCGGCCGAACCTGCCCCGGTTGTTCTTCAGCGTCTCCGCGACGACGAGGGAACGCCGAGCGGGTGAGGTCGACGGGCGGGACTACCACTTCGTCAGTACCGCCGAGTTCGACCGCATGATCGACGCGGGTGAGCTGCTCGAGTGGGCCGAGATTCATCGCGGTCTGCATCGTTCGGGCACTCCGGCGGCTCCGGTCGAGGAACATCTTGCCGCTGGTGATCCGGTTCTGGTCGAGGTCGACCTCGCCGGGGCGCGTGCGGTGAAGGAGATTCGGCCCGAGGCACTGATGGTCTTCCTGACACCACCCAGCTGGTCCGATCTGGTGGACAGGCTGACCTCCCGGGGCACCGAGTCACCGGAGGTCGTCGAGCGTCGGTTGCGTACCGCGCGCGAGGAGCTGGCCGCCCAGGACGAGTTCGATGTGACTGTCGTGAACGACGACATCGAGTCGGCAGTTCGGCAATTGGTATCGTTGTTGGCGGGCCACCCCGTTGGGGATGGGTCCGCCGAATCCCCGCAGGAGTCTTTGAGTGAGCATTCCGCTGACCGACAGCTCGGTGCGCAGCGCGCCCGAGGGCATCACCAACCCGCCGATCGATGATCTGCTGGACAAGGCGAGCTCCAAGTACGGGTTGGTGATCTACGCGGCGAAGCGTGCGCGACAGATCAACGACTACTACTCGCAGCTCGGCGAGGGACTGCTGGAGTACGTCGGCCCGCTGGTGGAGCCGACCGCCCGGGAGAAGCCGCTGTCCATCGCGATGCGCGAGATCCACGAGGGGCTGCTCGAGCACACCGAAGGCGAGTGACGCGCTAGTGGCCGAGCACCGTCCGCCCCGGGTGGTGCTCGGTGTCGCCGGCGGTATCGCCGCCTACAAGGCGTGCGAGGTACTGCGTCGACTCACCGAGACCGGCCACCAGGTTCGGGTCGTCCCGACCGAGTCGGCTCTGAACTTCGTGGGTGCCGCCACGTTCGAGGCGTTGTCCGGGCAGCCGGTTCGCACCGGTGTGTTCGAAGACATCCCCGAGGTGGCGCATGTTCGCCTGGGCCAGCAGGCCCAGCTCGTCGTGATCGCCCCCGCCACCGCCGATCTGATGGCGCGGGCGGCTCAGGGGCGCGCCGACGACCTGTTGACGGCCACCTTGCTGACTGCTCGATGTCCGGTGCTGATGGTTCCGGCGATGCACACCGAGATGTGGCTGCATCCCGCGACCGTCGCCAACGTGGCGTTGCTCCGCTCGCGCGGAATCGTCGTGATGGAACCGGCGTCCGGGCGGTTGACCGGCGTGGACACCGGCCCGGGTCGGTTGCCCGAGCCCGCCGAGATCGCCGAGTTCGCCCGCCTGTTGCTGGAACGTCCCGATGCGCTGCCCCAGGATCTGGTGGGCCGCAGGGTCGTGGTCTCCGCCGGCGGGACCCGCGAGCCGCTCGACCCGGTCCGGTTCCTCGGCAACCGGTCATCGGGGCGACAGGGGTACGCACTGGCCAGGGTGGCCGCGCAGCGGGGCGCCGAGGTGACGTTGGTCCGGGCGCACACATCGGAGGATCTTCTCCCGCCCGCTTCGGTGCGGGTGGTCGACACCGGCACCGCGGCACAGCTGCGCGAAGCGATGGTGCACGAGTCGGCGGGCGCTGACGTGGTGGTGATGGCCGCCGCGGTCGCGGACTTCCGGCCGGCGGACATGGTGCAGCACAAGATCAAGAAGACTGATTCGGGCCCGCCGACCCTCAGCCTCGAGACGAACCCGGACATCCTGGTCGAGCTCGTGGGCAAACGCGCCGAGGGCCAGTTGATCGTCGGGTTCGCGGCCGAGACCGGCGACGAGAACGGCGACGTCCTGCACCATGGCCGGGCCAAGCTCGCCCGCAAGGGATGTGACCTGCTGGTGGTCAACGCGGTCGGCGACGGCAAGGCGTTCGAGCAGCCGGACAACGCGGGATGGCTGCTGGGCGCGGACGGCGGAGAGGTCGAGCTGCCGCCCGGCTCCAAGGCACTGCTCGCGTCCTCGCTCTGGGACGCGGTCGCCCACAGGCTCGGCTGAGAGTCCTCGGAAACAACACCGCGGCCCGACCCACTCAGTGAGTAGGTCGGGCCGCGCGGTATCAAGCTGTGGGGCTCGGCGTCGGCTCAGAGCCCGCCGAGGATGCCGCTGCCGCCATCGTCGTCGTCATCGTCGTTGTTGCGGCGGTCCGAGTCGTTCTTGTCACTCGGGTCGGTGCTGTCGCTGTCGGCGTCGTCCTTCTTCTTCTCGCCGGTGACGTACTCACTCGACGCCCAGCCCTGCTTGTTGACCAGGTGGGTGAAGCCGTCCTTCGACTCGTCGACCGTGACCTTCTCGCCCGCCTTGCAGCTGCCGATGACAGGGGCGTCGGCCTTCGGCTGGGAACGGACACGGACCTGCTCGGAGCAGGTGGTCTGACGTGCGTCCGCGGCGAATGCCGGAGCAGCGACGGCAACCAGGGTCGCCGTGGCGAGTGCAGCGCTCAGGCCGACCATCGCGGCGAGGCGTCCTGTCAGTTGTGGCTTGGGCATTGGTCCTACCTCTACCTCTCTCAAGGAACGGTCGCTGGGGTGCGGCATTCACTCACATCAACGACGCCAGCGGGATTGGGTAACGCAGCGTCGGGGGGAGTGTTCATTTGGGGCTGGTAGTGAGCAGGGGACATGTGATATTCGCCGTCCTTCACACGGTCCGCCCCAGGTGCGTCGACTAGTGTTCGGGGACAAGTCAGGTACCGAAGCGATGAGGGGTGTGGAGTGACGAGCGGCAGCCGGCGGTTGTTCACCAGCGAGTCGGTGACCGAGGGTCACCCGGACAAGATGTGCGACGCGATCAGCGACTCCGTGCTGGACGCGATGCTCGCGGCGGACCCGCGCAGCCGGGTGGCGGTGGAGACACTGGTCACGACAGGTCAGGTCCATGTCGCGGGTGAGGTGACCACGTCGGCGTACGTGGACATCCCGGGCCTGGTCCGCGAGCGAATCCTGGAGATCGGGTACGACTCCTCGGCCAAGGGTTTCGACGGCAACTCCTGCGGCGTCAACGTCGCGATCGGCGCCCAGTCCGCCGACATCGCCCAGGGCGTCGACACGGCGTACGAGGCCAGGGTCGAGGCAGCCGAGGACCTGATCGCCCGTCAGGGTGCGGGGGACCAGGGACTGATGTTCGGCTACGCGTGCACGGACACCCCTGAGCTGATGCCGCTGCCGATCGCGCTGGCGCACCGGCTGGCACGCAGGCTCACCGAGGTCCGCAAGTCCGGTCTGCTCGACTACCTGCGCCCGGACGGCAAGACGCAGGTCACCATCGAGTACGCGGGCGACCAGGCGGTCCGGCTGGACACCGTCGTGGTGTCGAGCCAGCACGCCGAGGAGGTCGACCTGGACGGCCAGATGGTCGGCGACATCAAGACCCACGTCGTCGAGCCGGAGCTGGCCGCGCTCAAGCTGGACACCTCGGACACCCGGCTGCTGGTCAACCCGACCGGCCGCTTCGTCATCGGCGGCCCGATGGGCGACGCCGGCCTGACCGGCCGCAAGATCATCGTGGACACCTACGGCGGCATGGCCCGCCACGGCGGTGGCGCGTTCTCCGGCAAGGACCCGTCGAAGGTCGACCGGTCCGCCGCGTACGCGATGCGCTGGGTGGCCAAGAACGTCGTCGCGGCGGGGCTGGCGCAGCGCGCCGAGGTCCAGGTCGCCTACGCGATCGGCAAGGCCGCGCCGGTCGGGCTGTTCGTCGAGACGTTCGGCACCGAGGTCGTCGACCCGAGCAAGATTCAGAACGCGATCACCCAGGTGTTCGACCTGCGTCCGGCCGCGCTGATCCGGGACATGGACCTGCTGCGCCCGATCTACGCGCCGACCGCCGCGTACGGCCACTTCGGCCGGACCGACCTGGACCTGCCGTGGGAGACGGTGGACCGGGCCGACGCGCTGAAGTCGGCCGCCGGGGCCTGACGGACGACCAGACGGTCCCGGACGTCGGTGTCCGGGCCGTCTGGTAGACGGTGTCCTATGTACAGAACCTCCGGGGCGTCGTGACGGCCTCGACGGCGAAGCGACCGGGAGAGCGGCGCGAGGCGCCCGAGCTCCCGGTCGCGCAGATCGCGGTGGACACGCCGCTCACACACCTGGACCGCCCGTTCGACTACCTCGTGCCGGAGACCCTGGCGCAGGACGCACAGCCGGGGGTCCGGGTGCGGGTGCGCTTCTCCGGGCGCCTGGTCGACGGTGTGCTGCTCGCCCGGCTGGCCCGCTCGGAGCACGAGGGCAGGTTGGGCTGGCTGGAGCGGGTCGTGTCGCCGGAACCGGTGCTGTCCGCTGAGCTGGTGGAGCTGTGCCGCACGGTCGCGGACCGCTATGCGGGCACGTTCGCCGACGTGGTCCGGCTCGCGGTGCCGCCGAGGCACGCGAAGACCGAGGCGGAAGCGGTACCGGAGGCGGTGGTTCCGGCGCCGGTCGAACCGCCCGGCCGGGACGGCTGGAACCGGTACCGACATGGTGCCGCGTTGCTGGACGCGGTCACCGAGGGACGGCGGGCACACGCTGTCTGGCAGGCGGTGCCGGGGGAGGACTGGCCGTCCAGGCTCGCGGAGGCCGCGGCGAGTGCGGTCGCGGGCGGTCGCGGTGCGTTGGTCGTGGTGCCCGATCAGCGGGACCTGACCAGGGTCGCCGAGGCGTGCATCGCGTCGGTCGGCGAGGAGCTGGTCGCGCAGCTGTCCGCGGACATGGGTCCGGCGAAGCGGTACCGCAGCTGGCTGGCCATCCGCAGGGGCGCGGTGAAGGTCGTCGTCGGCACGAGGGCGGCGGCGTTCGCCCCGCTGAGCGACCCGGGCCTGCTCGCCATCTGGGACGACGGCGATGACCTGCACGCCGAACCGAGGGCGCCGTACCCGCACGCCAGGGACGTGCTCATGTACCGGGCGCACGCGACCGGGGCCGCGTTGCTGGTCGCCGGCTTCGCCAGGACGAGCGAGGCGCAGCTGCTGGTGCAGTCCGGGTGGGCGCGCGAGGTCGTCGCGGAGCGCACCGAGCTGCGGGCGAGCGCGCCCAGGATCACGCCGGTCGCCGAGACCGAGGCGCAGCTGGTCGACGACCCGAATGCGCGGGCGGCGCGTCTGCCCAGGGTCGCGTTCGACGTGGCCCGCGCGGCGCTGGGCAGGGGTGAACCGGTACTCGTGCAGGTACCACGCTCCGGCTATGTGCCGGGTCTGGCCTGCGCGCAGTGCCGCGAACCGGCGCGGTGCCGGCGCTGTGCGGGACCGCTGGGTCTGCCGAGGGCCGGTGCGGACGGGCTGGAGCTGGCCGGTGCGCCGAGCTGCCGCTGGTGCGGGGTGACCGACACGGCGTTCCGTTGTGCCGCGTGTGGTTCGCGAAGGCCTCGGGCGACGGTGGTCGGGGCGGTCCGGACGGCGGAGGAGCTGGGCCGCGCCTTCCCCGGGTTCCCGGTGCGCGGCTCGGGCGGCGGATCGAACGTGCGGACTTCGGTGCCGAACAGCGCCGCGCTGGTGGTCGCGACGCCCGGTGCGGAACCCTGGGTGAAAGACGTCCCCGGCGGTGCGGGTTACGGCGCGGTCCTGCTGCTGGACGGTTGGGCACTGCTGTCCCGATCCGATCTCCGGGTGGGGGAGGAGACGCTGCGGCGCTGGATGGCGGCGGCGGCGCTGGCGAGACCGCACCAGGCGGGCGGCCGGGTGATGGTCGCGGCCGATCCTGAGCTGGCGGTGGTCCAGGCGCTGGTTCGGTGGGACCCGGCGGGACACGCCGAGACGGAGCTGGCGGCACGCACCGAGCTGGGCTTCCCGCCCTCGGTGAGGATGGCCGCGATCGACGGTGTCCCCACCGCGGTGGCGGACGTGCTGGCGTCGGCCCGTTTCCCCGACTCCGCCGAGATCCTCGGCCCGGTGGAGCTGGAACCGGGCTCCGCGGGCGAACAGCGGGAACGTGCGTTGGTACGGGTCCCGAGGGGCGACGCGCGTGCGCTGGCCGCCGCGTTGACCGCCGCCCAGGCCGCCCGCAGTGCGCGCAAGGCGCCCGAGCCGGTGCGGGTCAAGGTCGATCCACACGAGATCTAGACCACTGAGCCGACCCACTAGAATTCGGGTCGCTAGTCACTAGCCTGAATAGAGGAGCGTAATGGCGATTCAGCCGATCCGGCTGTTCGGTGATCCGGTGTTGCGTACCCGCGCCGCCGAGGTGACCGACTTCGACGTCGAGCTGCGGAAGCTGGTCGCCGACCTGAACGACACGCTGGTCGACGAGGGTGGCGCGGGTCTGGCGGCGCCGCAGCTCGGTGTGGGCCTGCGGGTCTTCGTCTACCACTGTGACGGCTTCGCGGGACACCTGGTGAACCCGACCTTCGACTTCGTCGGGGAGGAGTACCAGGAGGGGCCGGAGGGCTGTCTGTCGATTCCCGGGTTCCGCTGGAACTGCCGCCGGCACCTGCACGTGGTCGCCAACGGCTGGACCATGCACGGCGAACCGGTTCAGGTCGAGGGCAGCGAGCTGCTGGCCCGCTGCATCCAGCACGAGACCGACCACCTCGACGGCGTCCTGTTCCTCGACCGGCTCGACCCGGAGCTCCGCAAGCAGGCGATGGCCGAGATTCGGTCCGCCTCGTGGTTCCAGCCGGCCGAGTCCACGAACCAACCGGTGATCAAGACCAGCCCGCACCCGTTGTTCGGGAAGCTGCGGTGAGAATCGTCTTCGCCGGTACCCCAGAACCGGCTCTCCCGTCCCTGCTGGCGTTGATCGACTCGCCTCGGCACGAGGTCGTCGCGGTGCTGACCCGGCCGGACGCGCCGACCGGCAGAGGGCGGCGGCTCGCCGCGTCCCCGGTCGCCGAGCTCGCCGCGGCGCACGACATCCCGGTGCTGCGCCCGCCGCGTCCCTCCGCTCCGGACTTCGCCGAGTCGCTCGCCGCGTACCGCCCCGACTGCTGCCCCGTCGTCGCGTACGGCGCGCTGCTGCCGCAGCCGCTGCTCGACGTCCCGGCGAAGGGCTGGGTCAACCTGCACTTCTCGGTGCTGCCCGCGTGGCGCGGCGCCGCACCGGTGCAGGCCGCCGTGCGGCACGGTGACGAGGTCACCGGAGCCAGCGTGTTCCAGCTGGAGAAGGGCATGGACACCGGACCGGTGTTCGGCGTGGTCACCGAGTCGATCGGGCCCAGGGACACCTCGGGGGATCTGCTGGCCCGGCTCGCCCGGTCCGGCTCCGAGCTGCTGCTGGCGGCGCTCGACGGCATCGAGGACGGCACGCTGCGCGCGGTTCCGCAGCCGGTCGACGGGGTGTCCTACGCGCCGAAGGTCACGGTGGCCGACGCCGAGGTCGACTGGCGGTCCACCGCGGTCGCCGTCGATCGGCTGGTGCGTTCCGTCACGCCGGAGCCGGGGGCCTGGACGACCTTCCGAGGTGAGCGGCTCGGGCTCGGACCGGTGCACCCGGTCGAGCCGGACGGCGCCGCGACCCTGAGCCCAGGCGAGCTGCGGGTGGAGAAGCGACGCGTGCTGGTGGGTACCGCAACCGGCCCGGTTCAGCTGGACACCGTGCGTCCGGCGGCGAAGAAGGTCATGGCGGCGCCCGACTGGGCCCGCGGTGCCCGTCCGGAGCCGGGCGACCGGCTCGAGTCACCGGTGAAGCAGCCGGCCGAGGACCAGATCGATGAGGTGCGCGGGTGACCGCTCCGCGACGTTCCGACGGGAAACCGTCCCGCCCCCGTCGGCCGTCCCGGCCGCGCAACGCCGGACCGCCGCCCCGTCGCACCGGGCCGCAGGGCCCGCCGCCAGCTGATCCGGCTCGCGCGGCGGCGTTGGAGCTGCTCACGACCGTTCGGGAGCGGGACGCCTACGCGAACCTCGCGCTGCCCTCGATCCTGCGCCGCGCCCGGCTGTCCGGTCGGGACGCGGCGCTGGCGACCGAGCTGGGCTACGGCGCGTGCCGGGCGAAGGGTCTGCTCGACTCGGTGATCGCGGCGTGTGCCACCCGCTCGTTGAGCAACATCGAGTCGCTGTTGCTGGACGCGCTCCGGCTCGGCACGTACCAGCTGCTGCGCACGCGGGTCCCCGCTCATGCGGCGGTGGACTCCACGGTGGAGCTGGTGCGGGCAAGGGCTGGTTCGCGGTCGGCGGGTTTCGTCAACGCGATCCTGCGCAAGGTCGGGGAGCGCACCGAGGCGGAGTGGGTGGCGCAGCTGGCGCCGGATGCGGAGACCGACCCGATCGGGCACCTCGCGTTCGCCCACGCCCACCCGGTCTGGATCGCGCAGGCGTTCGTCGACGCTCTCGCCGGTTCGTCCGATGAGATCGCCGAGCTGCTCGCCGCGGACGACGCACGCCCCTCGGTCCACCTGATGGCCCGACCAGGCGTGATCACCGCGGAGGAGCTGGCGCTGGCCAGCGGCGGGGAGGAAGCGCCGTACTCGCCGTACGGAGTGCGCCTCGACGCCGGGTCGGGCGATCCCGGCGATCTCGACGCGGTGACCGAAGGTCTCGCGGTCGTCGTGGACGAGGGCAGCCAGCTGGTCGCTCTCGGTCTGGCGAACGCCTCGCTGGTCGGACCGGACACCGGACGGTGGCTGGACCTGTGCGCGGGCCCCGGCGGCAAGGCCGCGATCCTGGCCGGGCTGGTCGAGCTGGACGGCGGCACCCTGGACGCGGTGGAGCCCGCCGAGCACCGTGCCGAGCTGGTGCGCCGTGCGACGGCAGGTCTCCCGGTCACCGTGCACGTGGGTGACGGCCGGTCGGCGCCGGTCCCGGAAGGCGAGTTCGACCGGGTCCTGGTGGACGTGCCGTGCACCGGCCTCGGCGCGTTGCGCCGTCGCCCGGAGGCACGGTGGCGCCGCGAACCGTCCGATGTGGCAGGTCTCACCTCACTGCAGCGCGAGCTGCTGACGGCTGCGCTGCGTCACGTCAGGGTGGGTGGCGTCGTCGCGTACGCCACCTGCTCACCACACGTGGCCGAAACCCACGGGGTGCTGGCCAGCGTCCTGCGCAAACACCCGGAGTTCGAGCGCCTGGACACCCGAGAGTCCTTCCCGAAGGACATGCCAGCCTTGGGCGACGGCCCGTCGGTCCAGCTCTGGCCCCACCGCCACGGCACAGACGCAATGTTCCTGGCCCTACTGAGAAGAACCTGACCCGAGGCAGAAACCGCAGGGGCGGCGGCGGGACGGTCCGCGACCTAACCACCTCATCCGGCACCGACCAGGCAGTGAGGTACGTCTCAAGGCTGGCCCCGCAAGGCGCCCGAAGGGGTTCCGCCGAAGGCGGGTACTGCATGAGTGGCGGCTCCCAGGCCGCGGCAGCAAGCGCGCGCGTCGCCGAAGGCGACGTTCTTTTCGGAGTGGGCCCCGGAGGGGTCCGCGAAGAAAAGAATCCCGAGGCAGCGAGCCGTCAGGCGAGCCGCCGAGAACGTTCCCGGTCGGCCCGAAGGGCCTTCCGGGAACGTTGGCGCGCGAAACAGGCCAGAAGTATGAGCACTATCACTCCAGCGCGGCTTGGGGTGGGCTCGGGGGGTGGTGGGGGGTCACTCGGGCGTAACCTGCGGACGTGCCCGCGATGATCGCACCGAGCATTCTGTCCGCTGACTTTGCTCGGCTCGCTGACGAAGCCGCCGCCGTGACCGGCGCGGACTGGCTGCATGTCGACGTGATGGATGCCCATTTCGTCCCCAACCTGACGTTGGGTCTGCCGATCGTGCAGTCGTTGCTCAAGGCGACCGATATTCCGCTGGACTGCCACCTGATGATCGACGACCCGGACCGCTGGGCGGTCGGGTACGCGGAGGCGGGCGCCTACAACGTCACCGTGCACGTCGAGGCGGCGGCCGACCCGGTGAAGCTCGCGGCGAACCTGCGCGCCGCCGGGGCGAAGGCGGGGCTGTCGGTCAAGCCGGGCACGCCGCTGGAGCCGTACGTCGAGCTGCTGAAGCACTACGACACACTGCTGGTGATGAGCGTCGAGCCGGGTTTCGGCGGCCAGTCGTTCATCGTCGAGGTGCTCGACAAGGTCCGCCAGGCGCGGCGGCTGGTCGACTCGGGTGAGCTGACCGTGGTCGTCGAGATCGACGGTGGGATCAACGCGGACACGATCGAACAGGCGGCGGAAGCGGGCGTCGACTGTTTCGTCGCCGGGTCCGCCGTGTACGGGGCGGAGGACCCCGCTCGCGCCGTCGAGGCGCTGCGGGCACGGGCGACCGAAGCGGCCGCTCAGGTTGTCAGAGGAGTGCACTGATGTTCACCGGGATTGTCGAAGAGGTCGGCGAGGTCGTCGACGTCCGGCGGCATGACGACGTGGTGGTGCTCGCGGTACGGGGCCCTACCGTGTCGCTCGACGCGAAACACGGCGACTCGATCTCGGTGAACGGCTGTTGTCTGACCGTCGTGGACGCCGAGGGTGCCACCGACGGCGTGTTCCACCTGGAACTGGTGCCGGAGACCCTGAAACGGACCTCGCTGGGCGCGGCGGTCACCGGGGCGAAGGTGAACCTGGAGCGCGCGGTCCCGGCCGGTGGCCGCCTGGGCGGACACATCGTCCAGGGGCACGTCGACGGGGTGGGTGCGCTGCTCAGCCGCAGTCCGGGCGAGCGAAGCGACGAGGTGCGGTTCAGTCTGCCCGCCGAGCTCGCGCGCTACGTCGTCGAGAAGGGCTCGATCGCGGTCGACGGTGTCTCGCTGACCGTGGCCGGTGCCGACCGGGACTCGTTCACCGTCGCATTGATCCCGACGACGCTCGCTGATACGACGTTGGGAATACGGGGACCGGGTGACGCGGTCAATCTAGAGGTCGATGTCGTTGCCAAGTACGTGGAACGGTTGGCCACCGGGTATCTCGGTGCTGCCGGTGAGGAGGCTCGATCGTCATGAGTGAGCTCAATGGTCGAGACAGGTTCGCGGATATCGAGCGCGCCCTGCAGGACCTTGCCGATGGCAAGCCCGTGGTGGTCGTCGACGACGAGGACCGGGAGAACGAGGGCGACCTGATCTTCGCCGCCGAGAAGGCGACGCCGGAGCTGGTCTCGTTCATGGTCCGCTACACGTCCGGCTACATCTGCGTCGCGCTGACCGACAGCGAGTGCGACCGTCTCGATCTGCCGCCGATGCACTACGCGAACGGTGACAACTTCCGGACCGCGTTCACCGTCACGGTGGATGCGAAGGAAGGGATCAGCACGGGCATCTCGGCGTCCGACCGCGCACACACGATCCGGTTGCTGGCCAACCCGCGCACCGCGCCGAACGACCTGGTCCGTCCCGGTCATGTGCTGCCGCTGCGTGCGCGCGAGGGTGGCGTGCTGCGCCGCCCGGGCCACACCGAGGCATCGGTCGACCTGACCCGGCTGGCCGGTCTCTCGCCGGCGGGCGCGCTGTGCGAGATCGTCTCCGAGAAGGACGGCGCGGACATGGCCCGCGCCGACGAGCTGCGGGTCTTCGCCGAGGAGCACGACCTCGCGCTGGTCACGATCGCTGATCTGATCGCCTATCGGCGCCGCTACGAGAAGCAGGTCGAGCGGGTCGCCGAAGCCCGGATCCCGACGCCGCACGGCGGTTTCGTCGCGTACGGCTACGACAACGTTCTGGACGGTATCGAGCACATCGCGCTGGTCTACGGCGACCTCGGTGACGGCGAGGACGTGCTGGTCCGGGTCCACTCGGAGTGCCTGACCGGTGACGTGTTCGGCTCGCTGCGCTGTGACTGCGGGCCGCAGCTCGACGCCGCGCTGGCCGCGGTGGCCGCCGAGGGGCGTGGTGTCGTGCTCTACGTGCGTGGCCACGAGGGCCGGGGTATCGGCCTGATGCACAAGCTGCAGGCCTACCAGCTGCAGGAGTCCGGCGCGGACACGGTCGACGCGAACCTCGCGCTCGGTATGCCGGCCGACGCGCGTGACTACGGCACGGGTGCCCAGATTCTGGTGGATCTCGGTGTCAGCTCGATGCGGTTGCTGACCAATAATCCGGACAAGCGCGCGGGTCTGGAAGGCTACGGTCTTCGTGTGGTCGAGCGGGTCGCACTGCCGATCCGGCCGACCCGGGAGAACCTGCACTACCTGCGCACCAAGCGGGATCGGATGGGACACGACCTGCCGAACCTGGATGGCGTGCTGGACAATGTGGATGACCGAGGAACCGGTGGAGTGACTGCGTGAACGAGGTGACCGGGTGAGTGGCGTCGGCCGACCGCTGGATGAGAACACGCCGGAGGCCGGTGGCCTCCGGCTCGGGATCGCGGCGGCGAAGTGGCACCCGGTGATCGCCGACCGGCTGCTGGAACGCGCGTTGGCCGCGGCGGCGGACAGCGGCATCGTGGAGCCCACCGTGGTCCGGGTGCCGGGTTCGCTGGAGCTGCCGGTGGTGTGCCAGGAGCTGGCCCGTGAGCACGATGCGGTGGTCGCGCTGGGTGTGGTCATCCGGGGCGGCACGCCGCACTTCGACTACGTGTGCGACTCGGTCACGGCGGGGCTCACCCGTATCGCGCTCGACGAGTCGACCCCGGTCGGCAACGGTGTGCTGACCTGCGACACCGAGGAGCAGGCCGTCCAGCGCAGTGGATGTCAGGGCGCGGACGAGGACAAGGGCGCCGACGCTTGTCTCGCCGCGGTGCAGACCGCGCTCGCGCTGCGCGAGCTGCGCGGAGGATCGGCGTGACGATGGCCGAGGCCCCGCACGCGCAGAACCCGGGAAGGATCGAGATTCGGCCGCTGCGGGTGCGCTGGGTCGCCTGGATCAGCGCGATCGTGCTGGTCGCGGCGATGACCACGGTCGCGGTGCTGCTCCGGACGGAATCGACCGGGGTGTACTTCCGGACTGCCGACCAGGTGGCCATCGTGCTGCTCGGCGTTCTGATCGCCCTGGGCGTTCTGGTGCTCACGCTCGCCCGGGTCCGTGCGGACGAGAACGGCGTCGAGGTCCGGAACCTGTTGATCACCCGCACCGTGCCGTGGTCGGAGGTGCTGGAGGTCCGGTTCCCGGACGGTGAGCGCTGGGCGCGGCTCGAGCTGCCCGACGACGAGTACCTGCCGGTGTCGGCGATCCAGCTGGTCGACGGCCAGCGTGCGGTGGCCGCGATGGCCCGGTTACGTGCACTGCACGCCGCCTATCACTCGGCGGCGCACGGCTCATCGGAGAGCTGACGACACGCCCGTCGACGGCCCGGTTGCTACCCAGAGCGACGGGTTGGTCGCGGCGAGTTACGATCACCATCCCTCACATACGTGAAGATCAGACTCCGATGAGGCGGTGCGGCATTGTCAGCGGCCGAGACCGGGGCGAGCACGGTTCCTGAGCGGACCAAGGCGCGGCGTCCCAAGGTTGTGCTGTTCGATGTGTTCGAGACTCTGCTCGACCTGGAGTACCTGCGGCCCCGGTTCGTCGACGTCGGCCGTCCCGGGCACGAGCTGGAGCTGTTCTTCGCGCGCACGCTGCGCGACGGGATGGCACTCACCCTGGCCGGCGGCTCGCCACCGTTCCTGGAGGTGGCTCGGTCCGCGCTGATCCGCAGCACGGAGCGCAGGTTGAGCGAGGAAGCGGTGCAGCACGTGCTGGCCGGCTTCCGCGAGCTGCCGCCGCATCCCGACGTCGAGCCCGCCCTGGTCATGCTGGCGAAGGCGAAGGTGCCGGCCTACGCGTTCACCCACGGCGCCGCCGAGGTCGCTCGCGCCGCGCTCGACCGGGCGCAGCTGCGTAGCTATCTGCGCGGAGTGATCTCGACGGAGGAGATCAGCTCGTTCAAGCCGCCGCCCACGGTCTATCACTGGGCGTGCCGCAGGGTCGGTGCGGTGGGTGCGAACACCGCGCTGGTCGCGGTGCACGCCTGGGACGTCCACGGCGCGGTGCGTGCCGGTCTGCTCGCCGGGTTCGCCACCCGGCACGAGGGCGGCATGTCCGACGTGTTCGACGCCCCGCACGTGGTCGCGGAGAAGCTGGACGACGTGGTCGAACGCCTGCTGGCGATGCCGACCTGACCGAGCTCTTGAGTGTTCAGTATGGCTATAGCCACACTGAACACTCACGAGCAGTACCAGCCATCCGAGGGTGCTTGGCATCCCCTCTAGGCTGGTGACATCATGGCCGATCCTTCCACGTACCGCCCGGCCGCCGGCACCATCCCGGAGGCCCCGGGCGTCTACCGCTTCTCCGACCAGCACGGTCGGGTGATCTACGTCGGCAAGGCGAAGAGCCTGCGCAGCCGCTTGAACTCGTACTTCGCCGACCTGACGAACCTGCATCCGAGAACCCGCCAGATGGTGACGACGGCGGCGAACGTGCAGTGGACCGTCGTGGGCACCGAGGTCGAGGCACTCCAGCTCGAATACAACTGGATCAAGGAGTTCGATCCTCGGTTCAACGTCCGCTACCGGGACGACAAGACCTACCCGGTGCTGGCCGTGACCCTGCACGAGGAGTACCCCAGGCTGCACGTCTACCGGGGTCCGAGGCGCAAGGGCGTCCGCTACTTCGGGCCGTACGCGCACGCCTGGGCGATCCGCGAGACCCTCGACATGCTGCTGCGGGTGTTCCCGGCGCGCACCTGCTCGAACGGCGTGTTCCGCCGCCACGGTCAGATCGGTCGGCCGTGCCTGCTCGGCTACATCGACAAGTGTTCGGCGCCGTGCGTCGGCAGGGTCACCGCCGACGAGCACCGGACGATCGTGTCGGACTTCGCCGAGTTCCTGTCCGGCCGGACCGACCGCATGGTGCGCGAGTTCGAACGGCAGATGACGGAGGCGGCCGAGGAGCTGGAGTTCGAGCGCGCCGCTCGGCTGCGCGACGACATCAGCGCCTTGCGGCGAGCGATGGAGAAGCAGGCCGTCGTGCTGGGCGACGGTACGGACGCCGACGTGGTCGCGTTCGCCCAGGACGAGCTCGAAGCGGCGGTGCAGGTCTTCCACGTGCGCGGCGGCCGGGTCCGTGGTCAGCGCGGCTGGGTGATCGACAAGGTCGAGGAGACCGACACCCCGGCGCTGGTGGAGCGATTCGTCACCCAGTTCTACGGCGAGCAGGCCGCGCTCGCCGAGTCGGCGGACGACGCGATCCAGCCGGTGCCCAAGGAGATCCTGGTCCCCGAGCTGCCGCCGGAGACCGAGCTGCTCACCGAGTGGCTGTCCGAGCTGCGTGGTTCGCGGGTTCAGCTGCGGGTCCCGCAGCGCGGCGACAAGCGGGCGCTCGCCGACACCGTCGCACGCAACGCCGCCGAGTCGTTCACCCAGCACAAGCTGCGCCGCGCCGGTGACCTGACCGCGCGCTCGGCGGCGCTGACCGAGATCCAGGAGGCGCTGGGCCTCGACTCCGCGCCGCTGCGCATCGAGTGCGTGGACGTCAGCCACGTCCAGGGCAGTGACGTGGTCGCCTCGCTCGTGGTCTTCGAGGACGGCCTGGCCCGCAAGTCCGAGTACCGCCGGTTCGCCATCCGGGACGGCGCGGAGGGCGGCGACGTCGCGTCGATCGCGGAGGTCGTGCGTCGCAGGTTCCGCCGATACCTGGCGGAGACCGCGAGTACTCCGGAGCCGGCCGAGTCGGGTGCGGTCAGTGAGGCCGACGAGGACGACGTGACGCTGGCGGTCCGAGGCGGTATCGACCCGGAGACCGGCCGTCCGCGCAAGTTCGCCTACCCACCCAACCTGTTCGTGGTCGACGGTGGCGCACCGCAGGTCGAAGCGGCGTCGGACGTCCTCGCGGAGCTGGGTGTCACCGACGTGGCGGTGTGCGGCCTGGCCAAGCGCCTGGAAGAGGTCTGGCTTCCCGGCGACCCGGACCCGGCCATCCTGCCGCGCACCAGCGAAGGGCTCTATCTGCTGCAGCGGGCGCGCGACGAGGCACACCGCTTCGCCATCACCTACCACCGGCAGAAGCGTTCGAAGCGGATGACCGCGTCCGAGCTGGACTCGGTGCCCGGTCTCGGCGAGGCGAGACGCACCGCTCTGCTCAAGCATTTCGGCTCCTTGCGCAAATTGCGTCAGGCCGCCGCCGACGAGATCGCTCAGGTCCCCGGGATGGGCCCCAGGACCGCGGCCGCGGTGGTCGCCGCACTGAGCGGGGCCACCGAGGCGAAGTCGGCAGTCAGCACGGGGGAGGACACATGACCGGCTCGGAGCAGGAACTTCCGTCTGGCACGTCGGGCATCGAGGTCGCGCTGGTCAGCGGCCTGTCCGGCGCGGGGAGGAGCACCGCGGCCAAGGTGCTGGAGGACCTCGGCTGGTTCGTGGTCGACAACCTCCCTCCGGAGCTGATCTCCACCATGGTGGAGCTGGGCGCCAAGGCGCGCGGTGACATCACCCGGATCGCGGTCGTGATGGACGTGCGCAGCCGCGCGTTCACCGACGATCTCGCGGCGGTCATCAAGGACCTCGACGCCAGGGGCTACAAGCCGAAGCTGCTGTTCCTGCAGGCCAGCGACCAGGTGCTGATCCGGCGGTTCGAGCAGGTGCGGCGCAGCCACCCGTTACAGGGCAGCGGGCGGCTCGCCGACGGGATCGCGGCCGAGCGCGTCCTGCTGGGTCCGCTGCACGACGTCGCGGACCTCGTGCTGGACACCAGCACGTTGTCGGTCCACCAGCTGCGTACGAGCATCGAGCGCAGCTTCGGCACCGAGGCGGCCGGCCACACGCGCGTGACGCTGCTGTCCTTCGGCTACAAGTACGGGCTGCCGATGGACTCGGACCTCGTGGTGGACATGCGGTTCCTGCCGAACCCGTACTGGATTCCGGAGTTACGGGAGTTCAACGGACGTGATGAGGCGGTGCGTGACTACGTGCTGTCCCAGGAGGGCGCCGAGGAGTTCCTCGAGCAGTACCACCGGCTGCTGCGGCTGGTGAACGGCGGCTACCGGCGCGAGGGCAAGCGGTACCTGACGGTCTCGGTGGGCTGCACCGGTGGCAAGCACCGCAGCGTGGCGATCTCCGAGGAGCTCGCTCGCAGGCTGCGCGGCGAGGACGGTGTGACGGTGAGCGTCGTGCACCGCGACCTGGGCCGCGAGTGAGCGGACCGAAAGCTGTCGCGCTGGGTGGCGGGCACGGCCTGTACGCCACGTTGAGCGCGCTGCGGCTGCTCACCGACTCGGTGACGGCTGTGGTCACGGTGGCCGACGACGGTGGCTCCTCCGGCCGGTTACGCGGTGAGCTGGGCATCCTGCCGCCCGGTGACCTCCGGATGGCGCTGGCGGCCCTGGCCGACGGTGGCGCCTCGGGTGAACGCTGGGGCGAGCTGTTCCAGCACCGTTTCGGCGGCACCGGAGCGCTGGCCGGCCACGCGGTCGGCAACCTGCTGCTCGCCGGGCTGATCGAGGTGTGTGGCGATCCGGTGGTCGCGCTGGAAGAGGCTGGCCGGTTGCTCGGCGTGCGTGGCCGGGTGTTGCCGATGAGCGTGAACCCCCTGGTCATCGAGGCGGAGGTGAGCGGGCTGGGCAGGGACCCGGACGCGCTCAGCCGAATCCGGGGGCAGGTCGCCGTGGCCAGCACCCCGGGACGCGTCCGCCGGGTCTGGTTGCAGCCGGCCAGCCCCACCGCGTGCCCCGAGGCGGTCGAGGCCGTTCGGGAGGCCGAGGTGGTGCTCCTGGGGCCGGGATCGTGGTTCACCAGCGTCCTGCCGCACCTGATGGTCCCGGATTTGCGCCAGGCGCTGCTCGACACGCGGGCATGCAAGGTCGTGGTGCTGAACCTCGCCCCGCAGCCGGGGGAGACCGCCGGGTTCTCACCCGAACGGCACCTGGACGTACTCTGCCAACACGCCCCCGAGCTGCGCATCGATGCGGTGCTCGCGGACATCGACTCCGTGCCGGTGCCCGAGCGTCTGCAACGTGCCGCTGCCGCACTGGGTGCGCGGGCAGTGCTTGCCCCGGTGGGGGAGCGGGACGGGACGGCCAGGCACAATTCGGCGGCACTGGCGGAAGCAGTCAGGTCGGTCATGGTGGCGCCGGAGCGGTGGGATCGATCGACAGTCGGATCGCGGAGCCCAAGCTCGCGTGAGGTAACTGGGCCGAGCGGCCGAGAGGAGAACACGAGGTGGCGATGACAGCGTCGGTGAAGGACGAGCTCAGCCGGTTGAACGTGACGAAGCCGTGCTGCCGCCGGTCGGAGCTGGCCTCGCTGCTGCGTTTCGCCGGCGGGCTGCACATCGTGGGCGGCAAGGTGGTGATCGAGGCGGAGGTGGACACCGGCTCGGTCGCCCGGCGGCTGCGACGCGAGATCCATGAGCTGTACGGGCACACGTCCGAGGTTCAGGTGATCAGCTCCGGCGGTCTGCGCAGAGGTGCCAGATATGTGATCAGGGTGGTCAAGGACGGTGCCGGGCTCGCCCGTCAGACCGGGCTGCTCGACCTGCGTGGCCGCCCGGTGCGAGGCCTGCCGCCGCAGGTCGTCTCGGGCGGTCTGTGTGACGCGGAGGCGGCGTGGCGGGGGGCGTTCCTCGCCCACGGCTCGCTGACCGAGCCCGGTCGCAGCTCCGCGCTCGAGGTGACCTGCCCCGGTCCCGAGGCCGCGCTCGCGCTGGTCGGCGCCGCGCGTCGGCTGGGCGTGACCGCGAAGGCCCGCGAGGTGCGCGGCGCCGATCGGGTCGTGGTCCGCGACGGTGACGCCATCGGCGCACTGCTGACCAGGCTGGGCGCGCACTCCTCGGTGCTGGCCTGGGAGGAGAGGCGGATGCGCCGCGAGGTCCGCGCGACCGCGAACCGGCTGGCGAACTTCGACGATGCGAACCTGCGCCGTTCGGCCCGTGCCGCTGTCGCCGCGTCGGCCAGGGTCCGTCGCGCACTCGACCTGCTCGCCGACGATGTGCCCGAGCACCTGCTGGCGGCCGGGCGGCTGCGGCTGGAGAACACCCAGGCCTCCCTGGAGGAGCTGGGGCAGCTGTCGGACCCGCCGATGACGAAGGACGCGGTCGCGGGTCGTATCCGCAGGCTGCTGCACATGGCAGACAAGCGCGCGGCCGACCTCGGGGTGCCCGACACCGAGTCCGCGGTGACCGCTGACATGCTTGCCGACACATGAGACCGGGACAACAGTACAGCTCAGAGCATCTGTACCGGTAAGGTTGAGCTGAAGCCGGGGAGCCGGTCGGCTCCCCGCTCATGAAGACGACACAGGAGGCATGAGTGGTCCGGGTAGGAGTCAACGGCTTTGGCCGTATCGGACGGAACTTCTGGCGCGCCGTCGCGGCGCAGCAGGCCGCTGGTACTACTGACATCGAGATCGTCGCGGTCAACGACATCACTGACAACGCGACGCTCGCGCACCTGCTGAAGTACGACTCGATCCTGGGCAGGCTGCCGTTCGACGTCTCCTCCACCGACGAGGAGATCATCGTCGACGGCAAGCCCTTCAAGGGCCTCGCCGTGCGCGACCCGGGTGAGCTGCCGTGGAAGGACCTCGGCGTCGACGTCGTGGTCGAGTCCACCGGTCTGTTCACCAAGCGGGAGGCCGCGGCCAAGCACCTCGACGCGGGCGCCAAGAAGGTGGTCATCTCCGCACCGGCCAGCGGTGAGGACCTGACCGTCGTCAAGGGCGTCAACGACGGCGACTACGACGGCAGCCAGTCGATCGTCTCGAACGCCTCGTGCACGACGAACTGCCTCGCGCCGATGGCGAAGGTGCTGGACGACCTGGTGGGCATCGAGAAGGGTCTGATGACCACGATCCACGCCTACACCCAGGACCAGAACCTGCAGGACGGGCCGCACAAGGACCTGCGCAGGGCGCGCGCCGCCGCGATCAACATCGTGCCGACCTCGACCGGTGCCGCCAAGGCGATCTCGCTGGTCCTGCCGCACCTCAAGGGCAAGCTGGACGGTTACGCGCTGCGCGTGCCGATCCCCACCGGCTCGGCGACCGACCTCACCGCCACGGTCGGCCGGGAGACCACCGCCGAAGAGGTCAACGCTGCCATGAAGGCCGCGGCCGAGGGCCCCCTCAAGGGTGTGCTGCTCTACACCGAGGACCCGATCGTGTCCTCGGACATCGTCACCGACCCGCATTCCTGCATCTTCGACGCCGGCCTCACCAAGGTGATCGGCAACCAGGTCAAGATCGTCGGTTGGTACGACAACGAGTGGGGCTACTCGAACCGGCTGGTCGACATCACCTCCCTGGTGGCGTCCAAGCTGTGAAGACGCTCCACGACCTGATCTCTCCCGCGGGGGTTGCGGGGCGGACCGTTCTGGTGCGCTCCGACCTCAACGTTCCGCTCGACGGCGGGGTCATCACCGACGACGGCCGCATCCGTGCCTCGGTGCCGACCATCTGGGCGCTGTCCAACGCGCGTGCCCGGGTGATCGTCACCGCGCACCTGGGGCGGCCGAAGGCCGGCGCCTCCGACGAGGAGAACGCCGCGTTCTCACTCGCACCGGTCGTGGACCGGCTGAGCGACATGCTCAACATGCCGGTCCGGCTGGTGCGGCTGGCCGACGGCCCGCCTCAGCTGGCCGACGGCGAGGTCGTGCTGCTGGAGAACGTCCGGTTCGACGCTCGTGAGACCAGCAAGGACGACGCCGAGCGCGCGGAGCTCGCCGCCGAGCTCGCGGCGCTGACCGGCTCCGACGGCGCGTTCGTCTCCGACGGGTTCGGGGTGGTGCACCGCAAGCAGGCCTCGGTGTTCGATGTGGCGGCGACGCTGCCCGCGTACACCGGTTCGCTGGTGACGGCCGAGGTCGAAGTGCTGCGCAGGCTCACCGAGGACCCGGCACGGCCGTACGTCGTGGTGCTGGGCGGGTCGAAGGTCTCCGACAAGCTCGCGGTCATCGAGGCGCTGCTGCCGAAGGTCGACCAGCTGCTGGTGGGCGGCGGGATGTGTTTCACGTTCCTCGCCGCGCATAGGCACTCGGTGGGCGACTCGCTGCTGGAGACCTCGCAGGTCGAGAACTGCCGTCGGCTCCTGGAGTCGGGCAAGATCGTGCTGCCGACGGACGTCGTGGTCGCCGACGACTTCTCGGCGGATGCGAACACCCGGACCGTCGGTGTCGACGCGATCCCGGACGGGTGGAAGGGGCTGGACATCGGTCCGGCGTCGGTCGCCGCGTTCGGGGAGGTTCTCTCCGGTGCGAAGACGGTGTTCTGGAACGGCCCGATGGGCGTGTTCGAGCTGGCACCGTTCGAGCACGGCACCCGAGGGGTCGCGCAGGCCGTCGTGGACGCCACGTCGTCGGGTGCGTTCAGCGTGGTCGGCGGTGGCGACTCGGCCGCCGCTGTCCGTGCGCTGGGGCTGCCGGAGCAGGGCTTCTCGCACATCTCGACCGGCGGCGGTGCGTCGCTGGAGTACCTGGAGGGCAAGGAGCTCCCCGGTCTCGCCGTTCTCGACAAATGAGGAATCCGTGTCTCGCAAGCCGCTGATCGCCGGCAACTGGAAGATGAACCTCAACCACCTCGAGGCAATCGCCCTGGTGCAGAAGTTCGCCTTCGCGCTGCCGGACAAGTACTACAAGAAGATCGATGTGGCGGTCATTCCGCCGTTCACCCACATCCGCAGCATCCAAACCATGATCGACGGCGACGAGCTGCTGATGGTGCACGGTGCGCAGGACATCTCACCGAAGGACTCCGGTGCCTACACCGGAGACGTCTCCGGTCCGATGCTGGCGAAGCTGGGCAGCAGCTACGTCATCGTCGGGCACTCGGAGCGCAGGGAGATTCACAGCGAGGACGACAAGCAGGTCAACGCCAAGGTGCTGGCCGCGCTGCGCAACGGGATCACCCCGATCCTGTGCGTCGGCGAGGGCCTTGACGTGCGTGAGCAGGGCGGGCACGTCACGCACTGCACCTCGCAGCTCGACGCCGCGCTGGCCAAGGTGACGGCCGAGCAGGTCGCCGGTCTGGTGATCGCCTATGAGCCCATCTGGGCGATCGGCACCGGCAGGGTCGCCACCCCGGCGGACGCGCAGGAGGTCTGCGCGGCACTGCGGGCAGCGGTGGAGAAGCGCTACGACACGGCGACCGCCGAGTCGGTGCGCGTGCTCTACGGCGGTTCGGTCAAGTCCGGCAGCATCGGCGAGCTCATCGCCGAGCGGGACATCGACGGTGCGCTGGTCGGCGGCGCGAGCCTGGACGCCGACGAGTTCGCCAAGCTGTGTGCGATCGCGGCCGGCGGCCCGCTGCCGTAGGCCGTCCCCGTGAGTGGCAAGGGGCCCTACCGCGAAGCGGCGCCGAAGGCGTAGCAACTCTGGGCACTCACGACACGCTTTTCGTCGTGAGTGCCCAGAGTTGCTATAGGACCCCTTGCCACTCACGGTGATGCCCGGGCCGAGTTGAGGAATCCGGGGCAGGTATCCTGGTGATCCGCGCCTCAGCCCGGTGCTGGCCCGATGAGCACACCGGCGGCAGACCAATGGACGAGTGCGCACACGTACGCGTCGGATGAGGATGGCATGAAGCTCGCTCTGGAGATCGTTCTCGTTGTCACCAGCGTGTTGTTGGTGATGCTGATCCTCCTGCACCGGGGTCGCGGTGGCGGCCTGTCGGCGCTGTTCGGCGGCGGCATGCAGTCGAACCTCTCCGGGTCCGCGCGCGCGGAGAAGAACTTGGACCGGATGACCATCTTCGTCGGCGCGATCTGGTTGGTCGCGATCGTCGGCACTGGTCTTCTGGTCAAACTGAGCAGCTGAGGCTCCGTACGGAGCCCGATCTCACACGACTGGGGTAGAGGTTCACATGGCCGGTGGCAACGCGATCAGAGGGACCCGGGTCGGCGGGGGTCCGATGGGGGAATCCGAGCGTGGTGAGACCGCGCCGCGCATGATGGTGTCCTACTGGTGCGCCAACGGGCACAAGACGACACCGTCGTTCGCCGCCGAGGCGGAGCTCCCGGAGAACTGGGACTGCCCTCGGTGCGGACTGCCCGCCGGCACGGACCACCAGAACCCGCCCGCCGCGACTCGCAACGAGCCGTACAAGACACACCTCGCGTACGTCAAGGAGCGTCGTAGCGACGCCGATGGCGCCGCGATCCTGGACGAGGCACTGAAGCGGCTCAAGGCTCACCGGGAAGGCTGAGCTTGGGAGTTCGAGAGGTCCTGCGGGCGAAGCTGACGCGCGCGATCGATGAGGTCGTCGCGCGTCACCGCTCCGAGCAGACCGCTGAGCTGCGCCGTGAGCTGGAACAGCTGAAGGCTGATGTCCGGGCCGAGTCCGACCGGGTGATCGACTTCGTTCGCTCGGTGGAGATCCGGGACCGTCGGGACATGTTCGCGGCGGAAGAGCGGCGAGCGGTCGTCGAGAGCGCCGACTTCGTGCGCACGTCCATGCCGTCCGCGCGGCCGTTCCCCAATCCGACCGCAACACTGGAGCACGGGCTCTCGCTCGTCTCGGGCGACGGCATGGCGCTGGAGTTCGGTGTCTACAACGGCTCCACGTTGAAGATCATCGCCGCTGGTTGTGGTGATCGGCCGGTCTACGGATTCGATTCGTTCGAAGGGCTGCCGGAGGACTGGCGACCTGGATTCCCCGCCGGGGCGTTCACCGCTGGTGGCATCCCCTCTGTTCCGGGCGCCTCGATGGTCGTCGGGTGGTTCTCCGACACCCTTCCGGGTTTCCTCGCCTCGCACCCGGGGCCGGTGGCGTTCCTGCACATCGACGCTGACCTGTACTCGTCCACGCGGACAGTCCTCGACCTTGTCGGGCCTCGCCTGCGAGTCGGCAGCGTCATCGTGTTCGACGAGTACTTCAACTATCCGGGCTGGGCCGACCACGAGCATCGGGCCTGGTGCGAACACGTCTCCCGGACCGGTCTCCGCTTCACCTACGAGGCCTACACCCTGGACAACGAACAGGTCGTGGTCCAGGTGACCTCCCTTGTGAGTGATGAGGCCGTCTACCCCGAAGGGGCGCCGAAGGTGTAGGTGCTCCGAGCGCCTATATAGGCGGCCTCAGCACTCACAAGGTTTCGGGGCCTGCGGCTTCGGTTTTGTGGGCTGCTGGCTGCGGCTTTGGTCTTCGGGCTGCTGCCTGTGGCGGTTTGGTTTTCGGGCTGCGCCCGGGGGCTTTTACTGAGGGGGCTGCCGCCCCGAGCCGCACCGCAGGGCCCTGGGGGCCCTGTGGTGCGGCTCGGGTTGCCCATGAAGTCCCTTCTGGTCGCGTTGTGTGGGTGGTCGGGGTGGGTCTGATCGCGGTGTTCTGGCTGTGACCGTTTGCCGCTGGTGGGGGTTTGCTGGCTGGTTGACCTGCTGATTTCCTGTTTTTGTCGGTGTTCGAACGTATGATCGATGGCATGCAGGGTGGGGTGTCGGTCGGTTCCAGGCTCGCGGGTATGCCCGCTGGGCCAGTCCTCGGTGCTGTCCTGTCTGCCCTGGACATGAACGCGGTGTCCGATGACTTCGTCGTCGATGTGCTGCAAGCGTGTGCGCGTCAGCGTGCGCATGTCGAAGGGCTGTACACCGCCGCGGTCACCACAGTGGTGCAACGCGCCGCTGCTGTCGGGTCGGAGCAGTACGCCTCTGATGAAGTACGCGCCGCGTTGACCTTGTCTCGGAACCGGGCGCGGACCGAGTGCGATTTCGCCCAGGTTCTGTGTCTGGAGCTGCCCGCGGTGCACGCGGCGATGGTCGCGGGGCTGATCGACCGGGACCGGGCGATGGTGTTCACCTACCACCTCGCGGGCTTGCCTGAAGACCTGATCGCCGCGGTGATCGCGCGGGTGCTGCCGGTGGCGCCGGGGTTGACGACGGGGCAGTTGCGGGCCCGAATCCTGAAGCTGATCATCACGGTGGAGCCGGACCGGGCCGAGGACCAGTACGAGCAAGCTCTGGCTGATCGGATGGTGGTCGGCTACCTCGACTCAGCGGGCACCGCGACCATCACCGCCACTGGCCTGCCACCCGATGAAGCCGCGGCGGCGACCGAGCGGATCGCCAGGCTCGCGCTGGCCGCGAAGCGTGCGGGGCATCGGGGCCGGATCGACCAGCTGCGCGCCGACATCTTCCTGCGGTTGTTGGACGGACGGTTCCATCACCTGACCCGCACACAAATGATCGCCGCCCTGCTGGCCGAAACCTCGCCATCGGGTCCTGGCGCCGAGCCGGTCGACACCGAATCCGGCGTTGAAGAGCCGGAGGAGGGTGCCGCCGCCGAGGCGATGGGTCGGGTGTCGGGGATCGAGGTGCGGGCCCGGCTCGACACCCTTGCCGGGCTCAACAACCTGCCCGGTGAACTCCCGGGCTGGGGCCCGATCCTCGGGTCGGTTGCTCGACGGGCTGCTGGGCGCCAGCACAGCGGTCAGTGGCGGTGGGTGGTCACCGATGTCGATGGTTACCTGATCGCCGAAGGCATCACCCGTCGCCGACCGACCACCGGCCCGCCTAGCTACCGCGCCGAAGGCGGAATCGTCGAGCTGGCGATCCCTGCCACCACACTCGCCCAGCTGACCAAAGACCCACCCCGAGCCTGGACGAAAGTCATCACCGACATCGCCGACCAATACCAGCGGTCCCGCGAGCGCGATCCCGCCGAGAAACTGGACACCCAACCGGGTCGGCGACATCCGACCAGCGCACTACGGCGATACACCCAGATTCGGGATCGCACCTGTACCGCTCCGGGCTGTCGCCGATCGGCAGTGCAGTCCGAACTCGACCACACCCATGACGTCCAGCACGGCGGGCCCACCACCAGGACCAACCTGGCACCGGCCTGCGCACACGACCACGCACTCAAACACCGAGGAGGCTGGAAGGTCGCCCAGCCGCGCCCCGGCTACTTCCGCTGGAAAAGCCCCCTCGGCCGCATTTACCCGACCCGAGGAGAACCCATCACCGACCCCGATCCGCCACCGTTCTGACGGCCCTCACGGGCGGGCTGCGCCGTGCCGCCCGGCGCCCGCGCTGAAAGCCGCGGCACCGGTGAGCGCGTCCGCCGACAGCGACACCTGGCCGTGTGCGAATTCGGTGATCATGGCGTCGCGTTCGGTCCGTCCGTGTTGGTCGAGCACGGACATGCGGTCGCGGCGCATGCAGGTCTGGGGGAGGGCGGCTAGCTCCGCGGCCAGCTGCTCCGCGGCCTCCCGGGCTGTGCCGATCGGGACCAACCGGTTGGCGAGCCCGATGTGCAGGGCTTCCTCCGCGCTCACCTCACGGCCGGTGAGGATCAGATCCATCGCCCTGCTGGTGCCGATCAGCCTGGGCAGTCGCACCGTTCCACCGTCGATCAGCGGGACGCCCCAGCGCCTGCAGAACACCCCGAACGTGGCGTCCTGCTCGGCCACCCGCAGGTCGCACCACAGCGCCAGCTCCAGGCCGCCCGCCACGGCGTAGCCGCTGACCGCGGCGATCACCGGCTTGGAGAGCACCATCCGGCTGATCCCCATCGGGCCGTCCGCGTCGGGGTCGGGGTCGACCTGGTTGCCCCGGTCCGTGCCGATGGCTTTCAGATCGGCACCGGCGCAGAACGTGCCGCCGTCGCCGTAGAGCACGGCCACCGATGCGTCCGGGGCGGCGTCGAACTCACGGAAGGCTTCCGCGAGTGCCGCCGCCGTGGGGCCATCCACCGCGTTGCGGGCGTGCGGTCTGGACAGGATCACCGTGTACACCGGGCCGGAGCGTTCCACCCGGACCGAAGCCTGTTGCGTGCTCATGCCACGAACCTACCGCCTGGTAACACTCGCGTCTGCGACCATGATCAGGTGGAGCTCGAGGAGAGACTGGCCTTCCTGAGGTCGCCCCGGTCGGTCCGGCACTTCAGTCAGCTGCCTGTTCCGGAGGAGTACATCGGCCGCATCCTGGACGCCGCCCGATGGACCGGGTCCGCGCGCAACCGGCAACCCTGGCGGTTCCGCGCGGTGAGCGACCGGGCCACGCGGACCGCGCTCAGCCGACTCGGCGAGTACGCGGGACACCTCGCCGGGGCTCCGCTGGTCCTGGTGGTCTTGTCCGAGGACAACGGTCGTGCCGACACCGAGTTCGACGTGGGGCGAATCTCCCAGACTGTGGTGCTCGCCGCGCACGCGCTGGGTCTGGGAAGCTGCCTCGCGACCTTGTACCCGCCGGCGAACGTCGACGCCGCGGCGCGACTGCTGAGGGTGGGGTCGATGTGGCTGCCCCATCACGCCATCTCGATCGGCTGGCCGGCGCCGAACACCTCTACCGGGAGCTCGGCGATCCCGGTCGGCAGACGATCCGTCGACGACCTGCTGGGCGGCCGGGAGCCGTGATCAGATCAGTGGCGGGACCAGGTCGCGGGGCAGCTTGCCCGCCGCCGCCTTGTCCAGCAGCCAGAGCGTGCGCAGCCGGCCCCGTGCGCCGGCGGCGGGCAGCTGGACCTCGCCCGTGCCGCCCAGCGCCATCGCCACGGCCGCCGCCTTGCCCGCCCCGGTGGGCAGCAGCCACACCTCGGAGGACCGGCGGATGGTCGGCAGCGTGAGGCTCACCCTGGTCGGCGGTGGCTTCGGGCAGTTGTGCACCGCGACCACCGTCTGCTCGGTCTCGTACACGGCGGGGGAGGACGGGAACACCGACGCCACGTGCCCCTCCTCGCCCATACCGAGCAGACACACGTCGAAGCGCGGCACCTGGTCGTGATCCTCCGGCCCCGCCTGCTCCGCGAGGACCTCGGCGTACGCCTCGGCCGCCGCCTCCGGGCTCCCGGCGAACTCGCCCTCGTCCGCGCCCATCGCGTGCACCCGCGCCGGATCGACCGGCACGTGGTCCAGCAAGGCGGCGTACGCCTGGGTGTCGTTGCGCTCGGGGTGCCCGGACGGCAGGAAACGCTCGTCGCCCCAGTAGATGTTCACCCTGGACCAGTCGACGGCGTCCCGCGCGGGCGAACGGCGCAGGTGTTCGAGCAGCGCGATGCCGGTACCGCCGCCGGTCAGCACCACCGAGGCGACACCGCTGGCGTTCTGGACATCGACCAGCCGGACGGTGAGCCGCGCGGCGGCGGTCGCGGCGACGAGCGCCTGATCGGCGTGCACCACCACCTGGGTGGTGCTCATTTGCCTCTACCCGCTGGCGCCCGGCCCCGGGTGATGTTGGGCAGCGCACGCAGCGCTTCGGCGTAGGTCTCGTCGGCGTCGAGCCTGCGCATCTCCTCGGCCAGACAGTCCCGGACCGGCCTGCGGTGCAGTGTGATCCGGCGGGACGGCTGGCCGGGCTGCGTCAGGCTGCCGATCTTGCCGTCCGGCCTGGTCAGCTCGATGGCACCGGACGCGCGATTCAACCGCGCCGAGTGCATGCCGCCACCCGATCCGACCTTCGTGCGCTTCACCGGCACGGCCAGGCGGCTGGCCAGCCACCCGGCGAGCAGATCGGTCGACGGGGACTCCGGCTCACCGTCCACCACCGCCGACGTGATGTCGTCGTAGGGCGGCTGGTCCAGCGCCGCGGTGAGCTGGGCACGCCACAGCGTGAGCCGGGTCCAGGCCAGATCCGTGTCGCCCGGTACGTAGTTGGCCGCCCGATGCTCCAGCGCCCGCAGTGGGGACTTCTCGGCGGCGGCATCGGTGATCCGACGGCTCGCCAAACGGCCCACCGGGTCCTCCGCGGGCTTCGCCGGCGCGGGCCCCGGCCACCAGATCACAACCGGCGTGTCCGGCAGCAGCAACGGAATCGTCATGCCGGCACCGGCCTCGGCCGAGGCGAGCGGGCCGTAGCCACGCAGCACGATGACCTCGCTCGCACCGGCGTCGCCGCCGACCCGAATCTGGGCGTCCAGCCGGGCCGCCGCCTTCCGGGCACCGCGCACCAGCATGATCACTCGGCACGGGTGCTGGCGGCTCGCCGCGTTCGCCGACTCGATGACCTCTTCGGTGTCGGTGCTGTCGTCGGTGACCACGACGAAGGTGAGCACCCTGCCGAGAGCGACGGCGCCACCGCTCTCGCGCATCTCGACCATCTTGCGGTTCACCTGCGCGGTAGAGGTCGCAGGCAGATCAACGATCATGTTCTTCTCCGTGCCTGTTGGTCTGAGGACGTGGTCACGGCCTGCGCCAGGTACGTCCGGTGCGCTTCATCAGCGCGTCCGCCGCGGCCGGACCCCAGCTGCCGGCCGAGTAGGGCTCCGGAACACCGGACTCGGCCCAGTGCTCCAGCACCGGGTCCAGAATCTGCCAGGAACGCTCCACCTCGGCGTTGACCGGGAACAGCGACGGCTCGCCGAGCAGGACGTCGAGGATGAGCCGCTCGTAGGCCTCCGGCGAGTCCTCGGTGAACGCGAGGCCGTAACCGAAGTCCATCGAGACGTCGCGGACCTCCATCGTGCTGCCCGGGACCTTCGACCCGAACCGGATCGTCACGCCCTCGTCCGGCTGGACCCGGATGACCAGGGCGTTCTGGCCCAGCTCCTCGGTCATCGTGCTGTCGAACGGCAGGTGCGGCGCGCGCTTGAACACGACCGCGATCTCGGTGACCCGCCGCCCCAGCCGCTTGCCGGTGCGCAGGTAGAACGGCACACCCGCCCAGCGCCGGGTGTCGACCTCGCAGGTGATCGCGGCGTAGGTCTCGGTGCGGGACTCGGGGTTGTAGCCCTCTTCCTCCTTGAGCCCGACGACCTGGTCGCCGCCCTGCCAACCACCCGTGTACTGGCCGCGAGCGGTGGTCTCGTCGAGCGGCAGCGCCAGCTTCGTCGCGCGCAGCACCTTGATCTTCTCCGCCCGCAGCTCGTCGGGGGAGAAGGCGACGGGCTCCTCCATCGCGGTGAACGCGAGCAGCTGCAGGAGATGGTTCTGGATGACGTCGCGCGCCGCGCCGATGCCGTCGTAGTACCCGGCGCGGCCGCCGAGGCCGATGTCCTCGGCCATGGTGATCTGCACGTGGTCGACGTAGTTGCTGTTCCAGATCGGCTCGAACAGC
The DNA here is from genome assembly GCF_000429025.1 of Actinospineispora spinosispora DSM 44797. Lineage (GTDB taxonomy): Bacteria > Actinomycetota > Actinomycetes > Mycobacteriales > Pseudonocardiaceae > Pseudonocardia > Pseudonocardia spinosispora. Next base: position 96,856 of record NZ_AUBB01000006.1, on the reverse strand, counting down.
TGGTTGGCGAAGCGCAGCGCCAAGATGTTCTGCACCGTCTCCTTGCCGAGGTAGTGGTCGATGCGGAACACCGACTCCTCGGGGAAGACGTCGTTGACGATCGCGTTCAGCTCCCGCGCGGACGCGAGGTCGTGGCCGAACGGCTTCTCGATGACCACCCGGCGCCACTGCTCGGAACCCTCGGGCGCCTCGTCGTTGCCGGAGTCCACACCGGCCAGCCCGGAGCGTGCCAACTGCTTGCACACCACCGGGAATGCGCCCGGCGGGATGGACAGGTAGAAGGCGTGGTTGCCGCCGGTGCCCCGGTCCTTGTCGAGCGCGCGAACCGTGTCGTTCAGCCGGTCGAACGCGTCGTCGTCGTCGAAGGTGCCCTGGACGAAACGGATGCCCTCGGCGAGGCGGTCCCACACGTCCTGGCGGAACGGGGTGCGGGCGTGCTCGCGGACCGCCTCGTAGACGATCTTGCCGAAGTCCTCGTCCGCCCAGTCCCTGCGGGCGAAGCCGACGAGCGCGAAACCGGGAGGCAACAGGCCGCGGTTGGCCAGGTCGTACACCGCGGGCATGAGTTTCTTACGTGCCAGGTCACCGGTCACCCCGAAGATCACCAGCCCGGAAGGGCCGGCGATCCGGGGCAGCCGCTTGTCCCTCGGGTCACGCAGCGGGTTCGTCCAACCCTGCGGGCGACTCGAGACGGACGGTTCACTCATTGCGCGTTGCCTCCCGATTGCGCTGTCAGCTGTCTTGCGTGACCGCGGTGGCGAGCTGGACGAGTCCGGCTTCCCGGTCCGTCAGGTTCAGACGCAGCACCGGCCGCCCGTGTTCCGCGAGCACCCGCCCGTCACCCAGCGCCTGGGCGTGCTGCAAGCTCGCCAGCGTGTAGGGCCGATCGGGTACCTCGACGTCGGACGGAACCGATCCAGTGATCTGAAGGTACACCCCGTTCTGGTGTCCGCCCTTGTGGTACTGCCCGGTCGAGTGGAGGAACCGAGGACCCCACCCGAACGTGGTCTGCAGGCCGGAACGACGGGCGAGCTCGCCGCGAAGGACCGCTGTCGATGCGTCCGCGAGCCGGTCGAGGTAGGCCTGGATCGACAGGTAACCGTGGTCGGGCGCCGCGTTGAGCAGCGCATGCACAGCGGCGCCGACTGTGTGCTCGGTGCCTTCGGGCAGCCAGTCGCCAGCGTGCACCTCGATGGCGCCGTCGACGAACGTCGGCCGGTCACCCGAGGCGTCCTCGGCGGGTGCGTCCAGCAGGGCGCGCGCCGCCTTCTTCGCCGCCTCGACGTCGGGCTGGTCGAACGGGTTGATGCCGATCAACCGGCCGGCGACCACGGTCGCGTACTCCCAGAGCAGGAACAACCCGCCCAGCTTGCCGGAGGTGGCGATGCGGGCGCCTGCGGCGTCCGTGCCGATGGCCACGGTCGTCGCGTCGTCGCCGACGTCGGCGAACCCGGGTGCCGAGGTGTTCTCCACCACGACCGGCAGCAGACCGGTGCCCAGCTTGCCGGTCGACTCCGCGATCAGCTGCTCGGCCCAGTCGCCGAAGCCCACGATGCCCGAACCGGTGTCGGCGAAGACGACCTTCTCCGCGCCGGACGCGTGCCGCGAGGCCAGCGCGCCGCCGAGCAGCAGGCCGGGGTTGTCTGCCGAGTCCTGGCTCAGCTCTTCGGCCGCGGCTGAGGCATCACTCAGCAATGTGTCGATGTCGGCACCAGCCAGGCCCGCCGGGACCAGCCCGAACGCGGTCAGTGCCGAGTAGCGGCCACCGACGTTCGGATCGGCGTTGACCACCGGGATGCCGAGCTGCTCGACCCGCTCCTGCAGCGGCGAGCCGGGGTCGGTCACGACCACGATGTGCTCGGCCGGGTCGAGACCGGCGGCGGTGAACGCCTTGCTGAAGATGCGGTAGTGGCTGTCGGTCTCCACCGTGGAGCCGGACTTCGAGGAGACCACCAGCACCGTCGAGGGCAGGTCACCGGCGAGCGCGTCGTCGACCTGACCCGCGTCCGTGGTGTCCAGCACCGTCAGCGGCAGACCCTCGGTCTTGCAGATCACCTCGGGTGCCAGCGACGAGCCGCCCATCCCGGCCAGCACGACACGGTGGATGCCGGACGCGGCGAGCTTGTCCTTCAGCTCGGCGATCCGGTTGACCAGCGGTCGTGACGTCTCGCCGAGGTCGACCCAGTTGAGCCGGATCGACGCCTCGGACTCGGCGTCGGTGCCCCACAGCGTCGCGTCCTTCGCCGCGATCGACGAGGCCACCTTGTCCTCGACCAGCTCGTCGGCGAACCGGCGTGCCTCGACCAGCAGCTCGGCATCCTCGACCTTCAGCCCAAGGACACTCACTTGGCGGCCTCCAGCTGCTCGCGCACCGTCTCGGTCAGCTCCGACCAGCTCGCCATGAACTTCTCCACGCCCTCGCGCTCGAGGGTGAGGAACACGTCGGCGACGTCGATGCCGACCGCGTCCAGCGCGTCGAAGACCTGCTGGGCGTCGTCGGCGAACCCGGTGACCCGGTCGCCGTCCAGCTCGCCGTGGTCGGCGAACGCGGTGAGCGTGGCCTCCGGCATGGTGTTGACCGTGTCGGCGACGACCAGCTCGCTGACGTAGAGCGTGTCCGGGTACGCCTTGTTCTTGACCCCGGTCGACGCCCAGAGCGGACGCTGGGCGTTCGCGCCCTTGGCGGCGAGCGGTGCCCAACGGTCCGAGGAGAACGCCTTACGGAACGCGGCGTGGGCGAGCCGGGCATTCGCCACCGCTGCCTTGCCGCGCAGCGCGAGCGCCTCGTCGGTGCCGATCTTCTCCAGCCTCGGGTCGATCTCGGTGTCGACCCTGGACACGAAGAACGACGCGACCGAGTGGATCGAACCCAGGTCGTGGCCGTTCGCGGCGGCCTGCTCGAGACCGGTGATGTAGGCATCCATCACCGCGAGGTACCGCTCGATGGAGAAGATCAACGTGACGTTCACGTTGACGCCCTCGGCGATGGCGCTGGTGATCGAGGGCAGGCCCTCGACGGTGGCCGGGATCTTCACCATCAGGTTCGGCCGGTCGACCGTCTTCCACAGGTCGAGTGCCTGCGCGGTGGTCGCCTCGGTGTCGTGTGCCAGGTCGGGGTCGACCTCCAGCGACACCCGGCCGTCCACACCGTTGGTGGACTCCCAGGTGGCGCGGAACAGGTCGCACGCCCTGCGCACGTCGGCCACGGTCGCCTCACGCACCGCGTCGGCGACGGTCGCGCCGCGTCCGGCCAGCTCACGGAACTGCGCGTTGTAGGCGTCGCCCTTGCTCAGCGCGTTGGCGAAGATCGTCGGGTTGGTGGTGACCCCCACGACGTGTGAGTCGCGGATCAGGTCGGCCAGGTTGTTCGAGTCGAGCCGCTCGCGCGACAGGTCGTCCAGCCAGATGGAGACGCCGGCTTCGCTGAGCGCGGCGAGTCGATTCTGCTCGGTCATGAAAGCGCTCCTCTAGGAATTAGCTGTTCGTCTTGGCAAGGGAGGAGCGGGCGGCGTCGGCCACGCTGTCCGCGGTGATCCCGAACTTCTCGTAGAGCGTCTGGTAGTCGGCGCTGGCGCCGTAGTGGTCGATGCCGACGATCTCGCCGGCATCGCCGACCCAGCGGTACCAGGTGAGCGGGTGCGCGGCCTCGACGGCGACGCGCGCCTTGATCTCGGGCGGCAGCACGGTGCGCTGGTAGGCCTCGTCCTGCTGCTCGAACCACTCGAGACACGGCACCGAGACGACCCGGACGGACACACCCTCGGCGGCCAGCCGCTCACGTGCCTGGACCGCGAGCTGCACCTCCGACCCGCTGCCGAAGATGATGACCTTCTTGGCGCTGGGGCTCGTGTCGTCGAAGTCGGCGAGTACGTAGGCGCCCTTGGCCACACCCTCGGCGGTCACACCGTCGAGCAGCGGCAGGTTCTGCCGGGACAATGCGATACCGGCCGGTGCCGTCGGGTTCTCCAGGATGTTGCGCACCGCGTGCGCCGTCTCGTTCGCGTCCGCCGGGCGGACCACGTTGAGCCCGGGGATCGCGCGCAGCGCCGGCAGGTGCTCGATCGGCTGGTGCGTCGGGCCGTCCTCGCCGAGGCCGATCGAGTCGTGCGTCCAGACGTAGATGACCGGCAGCTGCATGATCGAGGCCAGCCGGACCGCCGGGCGCATGTAGTCGCTGAACACCATGAACGTTCCGCCGTACACGCGCGTCCCGCCGTGCAGCGCGATGCCGTTCATGATCGAGCCCATGGCGTGCTCGCGGATGCCGAAGTGCAGCGTGCGGCCGTACGGGCTGGAGTTGCCCCAGTCCTTGGTGACCACCGAGGCCGGACCGAACGACACGGCGCCGCTGATGGAGGTGTTGTTGCTCTCCGCGAGGTCGGCAGAGCCGCCCCACAGCTCGGGCAGCGCGTCGGCGATGCCGTTGATCACGGCGCCGAAGGCCTTGCGGGTGGCGACGCCGGCCGCGTTGGCCTCGTCGGCCGGGTCCCAGCTGGGCAGCCCGTCGGTCCAGCCCGCCGGCAGCTCGCGGCGGCTCATCCGGTCGAGCAGCGCGGCCCGGCCGGCGTTCGCCGCCTTCCACTCGTCGAACGACTTCTGCCACTCCGCGTGCGCCTCGCGGCCACGCTCCTGCGCGGCGCGGGTGTGCTCGAGGACCTTGTCCTCGACCGCGAAGGTCTGCTCGGGGTCGAAGTCCAGCGCCGTCTTCACCGCGGCGACCTCGTCCGCACCGAGCGCGGCACCGTGCGCCTTGCCGGTGTTCATCAGGTTCGGCGCCGGGTAGCCGATGATCGTGCGCAACGCGATGAAGCTGGGCCGCTCGGTCTCGGCCCTCGCGGCCTCGAGCGCCTCTTCGACGGCTGTGACGTTCTCAGCTCCGTGCACCGTCTGGACGTGCCAGCCGTATGCCTCGTAGCGGGCAGCGACGTCCTCGGACAACGCGATCGTGGTGTCGTCCTCGATCGAGATGTGGTTGTCGTCATAGATGACGGTGAGGTTGCCCAGCTGCTGGCGCCCGGCGATGGAGGAGGCCTCCGACGTGACGCCCTCCTCGATGTCGCCGTCCGAGGCGATCACGTAGATCTGGTGATCGAAGACACTTTCGCCGGTCGCGGCGTCCGGGTCGAGCAGACCGCGCTCGCGGCGGGCGGCCATCGCCATACCGACCGCGGAGGCGAGCCCCTGCCCGAGCGGCCCGGTGGTCATCTCCACACCGGGGGTGTGGCCGTGCTCGGGGTGGCCCGGGGTCTGGGAGTCCCAGGTACGCAGCGCCTTCAGGTCATCCAGGGTCATGCCGTATCCGGCGAGGAACAGCTGGATGTACAGGGTCAGGCTGGAGTGTCCGCAGGACAGGATGAACCGGTCACGGCCGACCCAGTCCGGGTCGCTCGGGTCGTGTCGCATGACCCGCTGGAACAGGGTGTAGGCCACCGGAGCCAGGCTCATGGCGGTACCGGGGTGACCGTTGCCCTTCTTCTGCACCGCGTCCGCGGCCAGGACCCTGATGGTGTCCACGGCCCGGGTGTCGAGCGCGGTCCAGTCCTGGGGCACCGAGCGTTGGGTGAGCTCGGCAATGGTGATATCTGACACGGGAGGACGGCTCCTGACGACGTGTAGTTATAGGCCCAAGCCCTAATCTAGTCCTGGGTAATCGACACCTGCCCTGTCGACAGCAACAAATGTGGTCGCTCGATGGCATGGTCCGACAGGCCTACCCGGCAATCCTTGGTTGAACACCTGACAGCTAACATCGGGCGAACCACGGGACCCGACCCGAATATGACGTGCATGTGAGGTGCTCTGCGGTGTCACGACCAGGGTGGACGTACGACTCGTGTTGAGTCCGTCCGCGCCGCGTGCCCAAATCGCCCCCAGGTTCGAGCGAAGCCGCTCGACCCTATTGGCATATCTGGCGCTCACCAAAACCCGAATAATCGAGCAGTTGCTGGTAGTTACCGTGCCGGCAATGTTCCTGGCCGAGAGCCGAGCCGGTACCGGTTCGCTGCCCTCGGTCTGGCTGATTGCGGCCACCCTGATCGGTGGAGCCGTCGCCGCTGCCAGCGCGCATGCGCTGAACTGCGTGGTCGACGCCGACATCGACGCGAAGATGAAGCGGACCCAGGCACGTCCGCTCGCTCGTGACCAGGTGCCGCGTTCCCACGCGCTGATCTTCGGCCTCGTGCTCGGCGTGTTCAGCGCCGTCTGGATGGGGTTCACGACCAACTGGCTGGCGTCCGCGCTGACCGTGCTGGCGATCGCGTTCTACGTGCTCGTCTACACGCTGCTGCTCAAGCGCCGCACCGCACAGAACATCGTGTGGGGTGGAGCGGCCGGGTGCATGCCGGTCGTGATCGGCTGGGCGGCGGTCACCGGCACCGTGGGATGGCCCGCGCTGGTGATGTTCGGCGTCATCTTCTTCTGGACGCCGCCGCACTTCTGGGCGCTCGCCATGCGGTACCGCGACGACTACGCCGCGGCAGGCGTACCGATGCTGCCCGTCGTGGCGACACCGGTTCAGGTGACCCGACGGATCGTCGCCTACTCGTGGGCGATGGCCGCGTGGTCGTTGTTGCTGCTGCCGGTCACGTCCTGGGTGTACCTGGCGTTCGCGGTCGTCGCGGGTGGCTGGTTCATCGTGATGGCCCACCGCCTGCACTCGGCGGTCCGCGCCGGCCATCCGGCGAAGCCCATGCGCCTGTTCCACATGTCGAACACGTACCTGTGCGGCCTGTTCATCCTGGTCGCGGCCGACGCCGCGTTGGGTCTTCCGGTACTGAGCCTGCACTTCTGAGCTCGCACGGACGTCCGGGGGCGAGTGCCCCCGGACGTCCGTGGGCTACTCCACCGCGCCCAGCAGCCCGGTGTTCTCGTGGCAGTTCAGGTACTCGAAGTACTGCTCGTCGGCGTCCACCACCGAGACCTCGTGGTAGAGGCGCAGGCGTGCGGACGGGCCCATCGTCGTGAGGTACTTCATCGCGGCACCGAAGATGGCCACGTGCGTGGGGTGCGACTCGGACCAGCGTTCGAGGGCGTCCAGGCTGCGCCACCAGCTCATGCCGAAGGACCGGTCGGACGGCCTGCCGTCGCTCAGCACCGTCAGATATCGATTTGCGTAACAGCCGATCGGGCGGCCCTCGTCGCGCAGGAAGTCCATTCCGGCGCGCAACACCGGCTCGACGTCGTTCAGGTACAGCTCCCGGTCCTCACCCTCGGTATCCGCCCAGTCCTGACCCGATCTGATGAGGCACAGGCCCTGCTGTGGGCGAACTCGCACGCGTCGACCGTCACGTTCGACGACCGGTGTGCCGACACCCGGCATCGCGTCGGTCTGGGACAGCGGAATCCGGTCCCGCATGCCGCCCCAGTAGGCGTGCTCTTGGATCGGCTCGCTCCATTCCTTGGTGATGGCCGCGACACCCTCCGGCCGGTCCGGCACGTTGAAGATCGTCTCGAATTCGTGCACGGTCGGGCGGATCACCTCGATCCACCGGCCGACGTGAGAGTCCAGCAGGTCGTCACCGATCCAACCCTCCCGGTGTTCGGCGAACCAGCGGTCGAACGTCGCCGGGTCGTCCCAGTAGGCGATGCTCACGATCTCGGTGTAGCCGGCGGGGTCGTCACGCATGGATCGGTCGTGGTGGCCGGGACCGTCGGTGGCGGCGAAGGCCGCGTCCAGCCGGAGGAGCGCCTCGGTGTCGGAGGCGGCCCGGTCGCGCAGCTGGAGACCCAGGTAGGCCATGACGACCTGCTCGACGTGCGGTTCGGTGCGTGCCACGAACGCCTCGTACGGCGGCACGTACTCGTCGGGCACGCGACGGTGCCGGGTGCGCTCGACGGTGAGGTGGCCCGGGATAGCGGATTCCATCGCACCAGCGTGACGAACATCGCGTCCGGGTACTAGTCCCAGACTGTCATCGACTTGATTGAGTGACGCCGAGCTTGACCTCAATGATAGTTGAGGTTTTATGGTCGATCGCATGACAGAGAGCGCCAGCGCCAGGGCTGGGACCAAGGAATGGATCGGCCTCGCCGTACTGGCACTGCCCACGGCGTTGCTGGCGATCGACATCAACGTGCTCGGCCTGGCGCTGCCCGCGCTGAGTGCCGACCTGCGCCCGACCGGCACGCAGCTGCTGTGGATCATGGACGTCTACGGCTTCCTGATCGCCGGCTCGCTCGTGACGATGGGCACGCTCGGCGACCGGATCGGTCGTCGGCGCCTGCTGCTGATCGGCGCGACCGCCTTCACCGTCGCCTCGGTCATGGCGGCGTTCTCACCGACGGCAGGCGCGCTCATCGCGGCCAGGGCGTTCCTCGGGCTCACTGGAGCGACGCTGATGCCGTCCACGTTGTCGCTGATCCGCACGATGTTCCCCGATCCGGCTCAACGGACCACGGCGATCGGCATCTGGATGACCAGCTTCATGGCGGGTGGATCGCTGGGCCCGCTCGTCGGCGGGACGCTGCTGGTGCACTTCTGGTGGGGGTCGGTCTTCCTGCTCGGCGTTCCGGTCATGGTGCTCCTGCTGATTCTCGGGCCGAGGTTGCTGCCGGAGAGCACTGCACCGGCGCCGGGTCGTCTGGACCTGGCCAGTGCGGGGTTGTCGCTGATCGCCATGTTGACGTTCGTGTACGGGATCAAACAGGTTTCGGCGGACGGCCCCAAGGCGGTGGCGGTGGCCGCCCTGCTCGTCGGCGCCGCGCTGGCGGTCGTCTTCGTACGCAGGCAGCGACGGTTGGCCGACCCGCTGCTCGACCTGAGCCTGTTCGCGGCGCGCACGTTCCGGACCGCCCTCGGCGCACAGACACTGACGGTGTTCGCGATGGCAGGCGTGATGTTCTTCGTCACACAGCATCTTCAGCTGGTGCTCGGGCGATCGGCTCTGGAAGCGGGCCTGTGGATGCTTCCCGGAACGGCCGCCGGGATCGTCGGGACGTTGACGGCGCCCCGGCTGGCCCGCCGGTTCAGGCCGGCCTATTTGATGGCCGTCGGGTTCGTCCTCGCCGGCGCGGGGTTCGTGGTCGTCGCGTTGCTCGACACGACGAGCGAGCCGGTCGAGGTTGCCGCCGCGACCGCTCTGCTCATCCTGGGGCTCGGGCCGGCCATGACGCTGACGACCGACATCATCGTCAGCTCCGCTCCGCCCGAACGTGCCGGTGGTGCGTCGGCGGTGTCGGAGACCGGTGGTGAGCTCGGAATGGCTCTGGGCACCGCGGTGTTGGGCAGCATCGGAACCGCCGTCTACCGCGCCCAGCTCGGTCCGACCTCCGCCGGAACGACCGACCAGACACTGGGCGGCGCGTTCGCCGCCGCCCGCGAACTCCCGGCCGAACTCTCCGAGACGCTGCTCACCAACGCGCGGGTCGCCTTCGTCGACGGCATGCAGCTGGTGGCCACGACCGCGGCGGCGATCGTGCTCGTGCTCGCCTGCGCGGTGGCGATCGCCCTGCGTGAAATCCCCGCAACCACCCCGACGACCCCTGAGGAGACGGTCCGATGAACATGGAGAGCACCGCGTGGAACAGCCTGTACAACACGATCCACGCGCAACAGGACCGACGACCTTTCTCCGCGGCGTCGATGCGGCGGATCATCCGGTTCGCCGGGCCGCACCGGTCGAGACTCGGCTGGTTCCTCGTGGTCAGCGTGGCGACCGCGGTTCTGGCGGTGGCCACGCCGCTGCTGGCCGGCCGGGTGATCAACGCGATCGGGCAGCGGGCCGACTCCGGTCTGGTGATCAGTCTGGCCGTGTGGATCGCGCTGGTCGCGCTCGCCGAGGCCGCGTTCGGACTGCTGTCGCGCTGGTTGTCGGCGAACATCGGTGAAGGCCTGATTCTGCAGCTGCGCACCGCCGTGTTCGACCACGTGCAGCGGATGCCGGTGGCCTTCTTCACCCGTACCCGCACCGGCGCGCTGGTCAGCAGGCTCAACAACGACGTGATCGGGGCGCAGCGGGCGTTCAGCAACACGCTGTCCGGGGTGGTGAGCAACCTCGTCACGCTGGTGTTGACGCTCGTCGTCATGGTGGGGATCTCCTGGAAGATCACCGTGCTCGCCTTGATCCTGCTCCCGGCGTTCGTGGTTCCGGCCCGTCGCATGGGTGCCAAGCTGGCGAGGTTGAGCCGGGAGGCCGCCGCGCACGACTCGGCGATGAGCACCCAGATGACCGAGCGGTTCTCCGCGCCGGGCGCCACACTGGTCAAGCTCATGGGCCGTCCGGCCGACGAGTCCGCCGGGTTCGCGGCACGTGCCGAGCGGGTGCGCGACATCGGCGTGCGTATCGCCATGGTGCAGACCGTGTTCATCACCGCATTGACGCTGGTCTCAGCACTCGCGTTGGCGCTGGTCTACGGCCTCGGCGGGTTCCTGGCGTTGCGTGGTCAGCTGGACTCGGGCGCCATCGTCTCGCTCGCGCTGTTGCTCACCCGCCTCTACGCACCGCTCACGGCGCTGGCCAGCGCCAGGGTCGACGTGATGAGCGCGGTCGTGAGCTTCCAGCGGGTGTTCGAGGTGCTGGACCTGGTGCCGCTGGTCGCGGAGACGCCCGACGCCGGCCGCGTACCGGAAGGGCCGGTCTCCGTCGAGTTCGACCGGGTCCGGTTCGGCTACCCGTCGGCGGACAAGGTGTCGTTGGCCTCGCTGGAAGAGGTGGCCACCCTGGACACACGGGGTGGCGTCGAGGTGCTGCACGACCTGTCCTTCCGGGCGGAGCCGGGCCAGATGGTGGCGTTGGTCGGGTCCTCGGGAGCCGGCAAGTCCACCGTGGCCCAGCTCGCGTCCCGGCTGTACGACGTCGACTCCGGTGCGGTGCGGTTGTCCGGCGTCGACGTGCGAGACCTCACCGCGGCGTCGATGAGGCAGACGATCGGGTTCGTCACCCAGGACGGCCACCTGTTCCACGAGTCGATCCGGTCGAACCTGCGGCTGGCCCGGCCGGAGGCGACCGACGACGAGATCTGGGCGGCGCTGGGCCGGGCGCGCCTGGCGGACCTGATCAGGACGTTGCCTGACGGGCTGGACACGGTCGTCGGAGAACGGGGCTACCGCCTGTCCGGCGGTGAGCGGCAGCGGTTGACCATCGCACGCCTGCTGCTTGCCCAGCCTCGTGTGGTCATCCTGGACGAGGCCACCGCGGCGCTCGACTCGACGTCGGAGGCAGCCGTGCAGGAGGCGTTGACCGAAGCCCTCGAGGGACGGACGGCGGTGGTCATCGCGCACCGGTTGTCCACGATCCGCGCCGCCGACCTGATCCTGGTGGTCGAGGACGGGTACATCGTGGAGCGCGGGACGCACGATGAGCTGATCGCGGCCGAAGGCCGTTACGCCGAGCTGCACCGCACACAGTTCAGCCAGCAGGCGCCGATCGCGTCGGTCGTCTGAACGGGGGGCTGCTACCGTTGTGGTGTACCGCACCGGTGGCGGCCTCCCTTTCCGTTCTTTGTCGCGCGCGATCTTGCGCGCAGTGGAGGCACACCGATGGAACACATCGAGGTACGTCCGTTCCGACGTGACGACCGTGACCAGCTCACCGCACTCGTGAACGCCCACGTCCAGGCGGTGATCCCGGGCGCGTCCGTGTCGGTGAACACGGTCCTGAGCAGGCTGGAGCGAGAGCCGGGCGAGTACGTCGTCGATCCGTGGGTCGACGAGCGAGTCACCTTGGTGGCGCACGAGCGGGGCCGCGTCGTGGCCGCGGCGCACCTGGTGCGCTACGGCACCGGGTCTGAGGTAGGCGAGTCCTACCGCAACTTCGGTGAGATCCGCTGGCTGGTGTGCTGGCCCGACGCCGTCGAGGCGGGCGACGCCATGGCCGACGCCGCGAAGGCAGTGTTTCGGCGGTTCGGTGTGCGCCGGGTGGTCGCGGACGGTGCCCTCCCGGCCCCCGGAATCGTCGGCGTTCCCGAGCAGTGGCTGCACGTTCGCGGGGTGCTGGACCGCGCCGGCTTCGTCTCGAAGGGCACGACGGAGATCGTGTTGCTCGCCGATGTCGGTCTGCTGGCCGTCCCGGAGCCGCCGCTGGCGGACCTGACGTCGGTCAGGGCGGTGGGCACACGGGGAACCCGGTTCGAGGCGCTACATGCCGAGCGGTCGATCGGATTTCTCGAGATCGACAGCTGCGAGGGTGACCTGGGGCTGGTCGTGCAACGGCGAGGCTGGGCGCAGGTCGCGACCCTGAAGGTCGACGACGCCTACCGGGACCGCGGCATCGATACCTGGCTCCTGGGGCAGGCAGCGGTGTGGCTACGACTGGGACAGATCGACCGTCTGCTGGACTACGCCACCCCGGACGAGCACGATTACCTGCACTTCCTCGAACGAGCAGGTTTCCACCGCCTGACGACAACGATCCGAGACTGGCAGCACCCCACAGCCCCGTAAACCCGCCCCACCCATCGGCGGAGAGGGGGTGGGCGGTCAGGCCGTTGCTGTGGCGGGGGCTTCCTGGGGGGTGGTTCGCCCGGATGGCATGCCGGGCTGCGCGGTACGGGGGTTCGTCACCGCCCACAATGCGGCGGCCGCGGCGGTCACCAGGCATGCGCCAAGGACGTGCAGCGACACCAGTACCTCGGGAACGCCGAGGACGTACTGGACGGCCCCGAGGAGGCCCTGGGCCAGCACCACGGCGACCAGGACCCAGTAGCGCCGGTACACCCGCGCCGAGGCACCGACCGCGCCCAGCAGGAAACCGAAGCCCACGAGAAGGCCGAGGAAACCGATCAGCAGGTCACCGTGCAGCTGGGCCAACGCGGGCACGGGCAGCTCGAGCCGGGGCGTCTTGGCGTCTCCGGCGTGCGGGCCCGCGCTGGTCACCAGCGTCCCGGCGATCAGGACGGCGGAGAGGGTGGCGATGCAGAGCAGGAGCAGCGCGCGAGCGGCACGGGGCAGGACGGGTGCGGTGGGCGTCGGGTCCGGGTCCATGGCGTCGCCCGCGGTGCGTGCGAGCAGGACCGCCACCCACACCAGGACCATCGACACCAGGAAGTGTGGTGCGACCGACCACCAGGACAGCCCCAGGAGCACGGTGATGCCACCGAGCACCGCCTGGGCGGCGACACCACCGAGCATGGCGACGGACAACCGCACCAGGCGCTGTCTGTGTGTCGCGAGCAGCGCGGCGAGCAGACAGGCGATGGTGACGGCCGAGACGACCCCGGTGAGCATTCGGTTGCTGAACTCCACCCACTGGTGCAGTGGAGCGACGTCGAACCGGGAGTCGGGGGTGAGGCTGCCGGGGAAGCAGTTGGGCCACTCCGGGCAGCCGAGACCGGAGCCGGTGACCCTGACGACCGAGCCGGTGACCGCGATACCGGCCTGGGCCACCACCGCCGCGATGCTCAGCACCCGCATCAGGCGGGGTGGCGTGGCGGGAAAGCGGTCCAGGAAGGCGGGGCGGATCACCGGCTCATCGTATAACCACTCATGAGGCGACTACGGCTGGTACCAGCCCAGCGGGCCGTCCACCGTCCAGCCTGCCGCCTTCATGTTGGTGATGTTGGCAGGCACATTCGACAGCGCACGCCACTTGCCGTGGTTGCTGAACCGCATCAGCTGGACCTGGCCCGGCTTCTGCGTGCCGTCGGCGTAACCGAGTACGCCCTCGTCGACGAAGTTGCCGCTGCTGATCTCGCCCGGCGAGATCGACAGCATGTACGACGGCGCGGCCGCCTTCGACCGCAGCCGGTGGATGGCCACGCCGCCCGGCACCGCTGACGGGTGCAGCTTGCCGACGCTGGCCTGCTTGGTGAACTTGTGCTTGCTGACCGCGGTGGCGGCCTCGCCCGGGTTGAGGGTGTAGAAGTACCCGGCGCTACCCGGGGTCTGGAACTCCTGCAACGGCACCACGTCCGAAGCCGGGGCGGACGGGTGGACCGGTGTGGACACCGAGGCGAGTGTCACCGAATCGGCCGTCGCGGTGGCGGGACCGGCGAGCAGGAGACCTGCCGCCATCGCCGCCGCGGCGGAACCGAACAGGAAGCGCCGTACGCTCATCTGAGTCCTCTCTGGATCACACGATGTGACGTGGGGGGAGGTGCTCAGAGGCTATCAACGTCGTTACTGTGCGCTACCGCGGGTTCATACGAGAGTGATGATTCTTCGGATCAACCGGATTGATCAACGAAGGCGGACGAGCTTGGCCGCCGCCGCGCCGGACACGATCGCCCATCCGATCAGTACGAGGATCGGGTGCAGGCCGGGGAAATGGCCGGTCACCAAGGTGTCGCGCAGCCCGTCGGCGAGCGCGCCGGACGGCAGGACCGCCGCGACGGCGCCGATCGGGCCGGGTAGCTGGGCCACCGGGAGCGCGATTCCGCCGCCCATCAACAGGACGAACCAGACGACGTTGGCCGCCGCGAGCACGATCTCGGCGCGGAGCGTGCCGCCCAGCAGGATGCCGAGGCCGCCGAAGGCCGCGCAGCCCAGCAGGATCAGCAGGACCGCCCAGCCGATCCCCGCGGCGGCCGGTCGCCAGCCGATAGCCAGCGCGACCGCGCCGAGCACCACCATCTGGACCACGACGACGCCGAGCAGAGCAGCCAGCCGTCCCGCCACGAGCAACCATCGGGGCAGCGCGGTGGCCGCGAGGCGGCGGATCACTCCGTAGCGGCGGTCGAAGCCCAGCGCGATGGCCTGGCTGGTGAACGCGGTCGACATCACGGCGAGCGCGAGAACGCTCGGCGCGACCATCGCCACGCGAGGTTCCGGCAACGGCACGACGTTGATCACCGTGAGTCCCACCAGCAGCGCGAGCGGGATCAGCAGCGTCAGCAGGACGTGTTCTCCGTGGCGCAGCGCCAACCGCAGCTCGATGCCGGTCTGGGTCCGCAGCATGTGCCACAGGCTGCCCCGGCCCGGCGCCGGGAGGAACGTGCCGGCCGGGAACCTGGTGGGCGAGGTCATGACCGCAGCTCCCGCCCGGTCAGGTCGAGGAAGACGTCCTCCAGGCTGCGCCTGGCCACCCGCACCTCGTCGGCCAGCACACCCTGGTCGGCGCACCACGTCGTGACGGCGGACAGCACGGCAGGGTTCATCTGACCCCGGACCAGGTAGTTCCCGGCGATCGGCTCCTCGGTGAAGTAGCCGGACGGCAGCGCGGCGAGCAACGAGGTCAGGTCCATCCCGGGGCGGGCCCGGAAGCGCAGCTGCTGCTCGCCGCTGTGCGAGGTCAGGGCCTCGGGCGTGCCCCTCGCCACGACCTTGCCCTCATCGATGATCACCACTTGGTCGGCGAGCGCCTCCGCCTCGTCCATCAGGTGTGTGGTGAGCAGCACGGAGACGCCGTCGCGGCGCAGCGCGCCGATCATCTCCCAGACCAGCCGTCTGCTCTGCGGGTCCATCCCGGCGGTGGGCTCGTCGAGGAAGACCAGCTCGGGGCGGCCGATGACGGCGCAGGCGAGCGCCAGCCGCTGCTGCTGCCCGCCGGACAGCCGCTTGAACGGGGTATTCGCGCACGAGGTGAGGCCGAGGACGTCGAGCAGCCAGTCGGCGGGTAGCGGGTGCGCGGAACACGCCGCGATGACCCGCAGCATCTCCGCGACGCGGACGCCCGGGTAGGCGCCGCCGCCCTGGGGCATCACACCGATGCGGGCCCGGATCTTGTCGCCGTCGGTGACCGGGTTGAGCCCGAGCACCCGGACCTCCCCGTCGTCCGGGCGCAGGAAACCCTCGCAGATCTCCACGGTGGTCGTCTTGCCGGCGCCGTTGGGCCCGAGCAAGGTCAGCACGGTCGCCGGCTCGAGACGCAGGTCGATGCCGTTGACCGCGGTCCGGCTGCCGTAACTCTTGACGAGGCCCCGCACGGACAGCGCGGCTTCCGGCGCCGAGGATGCGGGACTCACAGCATCGGATTCTACGGACGAACGCACTACCTTCACCTAACGCGGAATTCGGTGTCGCACCAGGTAGAGCGGCACGAAGAGGATGACGGCCCCGGCCAGGATGGCCATCGGGAGCTGGTAGGCGCGGAACGCCCAGTCGGCGCCGGTCGGCGGGACGAGCAGCGCGACGATCGCGGAACCGGCGACGGACAGTCGTCGGAACCGGATGCGCGCGGTCGAGGCGGCCAGCGGGATGGCGGCCCACAGCAGGTACCAGGGGTGGACGGTGGGGCTGAGCAGGACGACCGCACCGAGGCCGCAGCCGGCGCCGGTGATCGGGTCGATTCGACCGCGAAGGGTCCCGATCAGCAGCCACACGCAGATGAGACCCGCGACGACGCCGCCCAACACCCTGGTGAGCGTCAGGATCGACATCGTGTGGTCGCCCATACCGGCAAGGATGCCGACCTGACCGCCCACCACGCCCAGATCTGTGCTCACCGACACCCAACTACGGATGAGGGTCGGGATGTCCAACGTGTTGATCCAGCCGAACCCGAGACCTGTGCCGTAGGCGACCGCGAGCATCACCGCGCCGGACACGCCGAGCATGGCCAGCCCGACCTTGACGACGTCACCGATGCGTCCGCCGCGCTCCTTCGCTATCCACATGCCCAGGAACCCGAGCGCGAGGATCGCGGGGAGCTTGATGTTGCAGCTCAGGGTGATGAGGATCGTGCCGAGCAGCCAGGACCGGGACAGCCCGATCTCCAGGCCGGCGAGCATCAGGCCGAGCATCAGCGACTCGTTGTGCACGCCGCTGAACAGGTGGAACAGGACCAGCGGGTTGGCGACGCCGAGCCACAACGCCGACCGGGGGTCGAGACCCAGGCGGGACGACAGCTTGGGCAGCGCCCACCAGATCGCCGCGATGCCGCAGATCGCCAGCATGCGGTGGGCGAAGATGCCGAGCACGACGTCGTTGCCGGTCAGCGCGGTGATCCCGCGGCCGAGCCAGAGGAAGAGGGAGCCGTAGGGCGCGGGTGTCGGGCGCCAGATGGTCGGGATGCTGCGGGTGAGCGGGTCGTCGATGCCCAGCGCGTCGGCGGGTCCGTATACGTACGGGTCGAGGCCGTGTTCGGCGATCGCGGACTGCGCGAGGTAGCTGTAGACGTCCTTGCTGAACATCGGCGGTGCCACCAGCAGCGGCAGCGCCCACAGGACCATGGTCCTGCTGATGAATCCCTTGGCGAGCGGAGTGCCGCCGTTCTGGTCGCGCTTGAGCAGCCGGCCGAGCCAGAGCCAGCCGAGGACGACCATCGCCATGCCGGCGTAGGTGATCGCGACCGAGACCGTGGCGTTGCGCGCGGGCAGCCCGAGGAGCCGCAACCCGGAGACGGGGTTCGGGACGGGTAACGCACCCGCTCCGAGCGAACCGATCGCCATCAGCAGCGAGCCGGTCATCCCGAACCGGCGCACCGCGCGCGCGTAGGGATTGGGAGCCGGAAGGCCTCTTGTCGCCGGGATACGGGCAGCGTCCCGGGGGGTGCTCAGTTCGGGCGCAGCCATGGCAAGAAAGGGTATGGCAGTGCCGTGAGCGGACCCTGATCGGGTAGCGCCAGAACTGTGTTCAGTGCGTTAACGGATGTCCCCGCTGGCCAGCAAGTGTCTTGGCATGGGCGGGCGGTATCAACCCCCGGCTTCGCCGGCCTCGCGGTCGTGCCTGGTGCAGTTCGTTCGGGGGCGAGGGTTCCGGGTTGACGCCACCCACCCACGCCAAGAGCAGGCCAGGATCGCGGGGAAGGGGCAGTTTGCGGCGCCAAAGGCGGCCCCGGCTGCGCCGCGACCAACGGAGTGCAGGCGTCCCTCGGCGGACACAGCCGCCCGGGAGGGGTCGTCTGAGTCCACTTCGCAGAGCTTCGTGTCGCGTCGCAGATACTGCAGCGTCTGCGACGCAACGTGAAGCTCTGCGACGTGATGCTCGAAGGTCTGCAAGGTCGGCAAAAGCTGGCTCCGCGAGTCGCCCGGAGGGCGTTCCGCCGAAGGCGGGTTTTGGTCCCCGACGGCGCAGAGGCGGAGCCGATTTCGTCTTTTTCGGAGGTAGGGGCCCCGGAGCTTGCGGAGGGGTCCCTGGCTACGAAAACGCGAGAGCGCCCTGGAGGGGCTGGAGAAGATGGGCGTTCCGCCGAAGGCGGGTTTTGGTCCCCGACGGCGCAGAGGCGGAGCCGATTTCGTCTTTTTCGGAGGTAGGGGCTCCGGAGCTTGCGGAGGGGTCCCTGGCTACGAAAACGCGAGGGCGCCTTGGAGGGGCTGGAAAACCAGTGAGCCGGGTCACCCTCGCAGAGTCCGACTTGGACGTGGGAGCTGAAATAGGCAACACTAGTGTTGTGAAAACCACCGGAACGCTTCCGACGACGGCACACGTGCCGGCGCCGAGCTCCGGCGTGCGTGCCGGGGGCGACACCGCGAAGGCGGCTGCCGGCGGTTCGCACAGCGACGGCGGTACCCGCGTCGCGGTCGCCAGGCTGCTGCTGGAACGCGGCCCGGTCACTGCTGTCGATGTGGCCGCCGAGCTGGCGCTCAGCGCGCCGGCGGTGCGCAGGCACCTGGACGCACTGTTGGCGGACGGCGAGGCGACGACCCGCGAGGCGCCGCGCCGCGGCAATCGCGGTCGGGGCCGTCCGGCGCGGCTGTACCTGCTGACCGAAGCCGGTCGGGTGCGGTTCGGGCACGGCTATGACGATCTCGCGGTCGCCGCATTGCGCTACCTGGCCGAGACCGGCGGACCGAACGCGGTGCGCACCTTCGCGGACCGGCGGGCGTCCGAGCTGGTCGAGCGCTACCGCGACGGGATCCTGGCGAACGGGACGGTCACGGGGCGGGTCGGTGCACTGGCCGACGCGCTGTCGGCGCAGGGCTACGCCGCGGCGGCTCGGCGGGCGGGCAACCTCGAGCAGCTGTGCCAGCATCACTGTCCGGTCGCGCACGTCGCGGCCGAGTTCCCGCAGCTGTGCGAGGCGGAGACGACCGCGTTCGCCGATCTGCTTGGCACGCACGTGCAACGCCTTGCCACCATTGCCCGCGGCGACGCCGCGTGCACCACACACGTCCCGCTCGGTGTTCCCGATCGCGGCCCAGCCGACGACTCAGTCGGCGGACCGCGCACCGAGCGGAGCGATACCACCACGACATCCCGAAAGGGAGGCAGCGAGTATGACCACCGCTCCTGAGCGGACGGCCACACCTGAGACGTTGACCCAGGAGGAGACCCTCGCCTCCTTGGGGAAGTACGCCTTCGGATGGGCAGACTCCGACGAAGCCGGCACCAACGCCAGGCGGGGCCTCTCCACGGAGGTCGTCGCCGACATCTCCGCGAAGAAGAGCGAGCCGGAGTGGATGCTGGAGAGCCGTCTCAAGGCTCTCAAACTCTTCGACCGCAAGCCGATGCCGCAGTGGGGTTCCGACCTGTCCGGCATCGACTTCGACAACATCAAGTACTTCGTGCGGTCGACCGAGAAGCAGGCGGCCACCTGGGACGACCTGCCGGCGGACATCAAGAACACCTACGACAAGCTGGGCATCCCGGAAGCGGAGAAGGCCAGGCTCGTCTCGGGTGTCGCCGCGCAGTACGAGTCCGAGGTCGTCTACCACCAGATCCGTGAGGACCTGGAGGAACAGGGCGTCATCTTCCTGGACACCGACACCGCGCTGAAGACGCACCCGGAGCTGTTCCAGGAGTACTACGGCTCGGTCATCCCGCACGGTGACAACAAGTTCTCCGCGCTGAACGGCGCCGTGTGGTCCGGCGGCTCGTTCATCTACGTGCCGAAGGGTGTGCACGTCGACATCCCGCTGCAGGCCTACTTCCGGATCAACACCGAGAACATGGGCCAGTTCGAGCGGACGCTGATCATCGTCGACGAAGACGCCTACGTGCACTACGTCGAGGGCTGTACCGCGCCGATCTACTCCTCCGACTCGCTGCACTCGGCGGTCGTGGAGATCGTGGTGAAGAAGGGTGGCCGCTGCCGCTACACCACGATCCAGAACTGGTCGAACAACGTGTACAACCTGGTGACCAAGCGCGCCAAGGCGGAAGAGGGCGCGACCATGGAGTGGGTCGACGGCAACATCGGCTCCAAGGTCACCATGAAGTACCCGGCCGTCATGCTGATGGGCGAGTACGCCAAGGGTGAGGTGCTCTCCATCGCGTTCGCCGGTGAGGGCCAGCACCAGGACGCGGGCGCGAAGATGACGCACATGGCGCCGCACACCAGCTCGACGATCATCTCGAAGTCGGTCGCGCGCGGCGGCGGACGTACGTCCTACCGCGGTCTCGTCCGGGTCAACCCGAGGGCGCACCACTCGCGTTCGACGGTGAAGTGCGACGCGCTGCTGGTCGACACGATCAGCCGCAGCGATACCTACCCGTACGTCGACATCCGTACCGACGACGTGACGATGGGCCACGAGGCCACCGTGTCCAAGGTCAGCGAGGACCAGCTCTTCTACCTGATGAGCCGTGGTCTGACCGAGGACGAGGCGATGGCCATGGTGGTGCGCGGCTTCGTCGAGCCGATCGCCCGTGAGCTGCCGATGGAGTACGCACTCGAGCTCAACCGACTGATCGAGCTGCAGATGGAGGGTTCGGTCGGATGACTGAGGTTGCAGGATTGGCTCCGGAACTCGCCGGGGCCAAGGAAGGGTCAGGCGTCATCCCGATCGCTTCGGCGGGGGAGCGTTTCACGTCGTACGACCTGGCTGCGTTCGAAGTACCCAGTGGGCGCGAGGAGAACTGGCGTTTCACGCCGATGCGCCGGCTGCGCGGGCTGCACGACGGCACCGCCGTCATCGACGGTGACGCCGACATCCAGGTCGACGGTGCCTCCGACGGCGTGACCGTCGAGGCGGTGCCGAACTCCGACCGGCGCATCGGTGTCGCGGGTGCGCCCGCCGACCGGGTTGCCGCGCTGGCGTGGGCCGAGGCCCCGCCCGCGACGGTGCTCACGATCGCCGGCCAGCCGGAACCGGTCACCGTCACGGTGACCGGGCCGGGCGCGGGCAAGACCGCGCTGGCCCATCTGCAGGTGCGCACCGAGACCCACGCCGAAGCGGTCGTCGTCCTCGACTACCGGGGTTCGGGCACGGTCGCGGACAACGTCGAGCTGGTGCTCGCCGACGCCTCGAAGCTGACCCTCGTCGTGGTCGACGACTGGGCGAACGACGGCGTGCACGTGGGCGCCCAGCACATCCTGGTCGGCAGGGACGCGACGCTGCGCGCCACCACGGTGAGCCTCGGTGGCGATCTGGTCCGGATCAGCCCGACGGTGAAGTACGCCGGTCCCGGCGGCGACGCCGAGCTGGCCGGCCTGAGCTTCGCCGACGACGGCCAGCACCTCGAGCACCGGCTGCTGGTCGACCACGCGGTGCCGCACTGCAAGTCGAACGTGGTCTACAAGACCGCACTGCAGGGCGACAACGCGCGCACCGTGTGGATCGGCGACGTGCTGATCCGCGCCGCCGCCGAGGGCACCGAGACGTTCGAGCTCAACCGCAACCTGCTGCTCACCCCGGGTGCGCGCGCCGACTCGGTGCCTAACCTGGAGATCGAGACCGGTGAGATCGCCGGTGCCGGACACGCCAGCGCGACCGGCCGGTTCGACGACGAGCAGCTGTTCTACCTGCGGTCCCGAGGCATCCCGGAGTCGGTCGCGCGCCGCCTGGTCGTGCGCGGATTCTTCAACGAGATCATCAACCGGATCTCGGTGCCCGCGGTCCGTGAGCGGCTGGAAGCAGCCGTCGAGGAAGAACTGGCCGCGATCGAGAGCTGATGCTGAGTACAGCATCGTTCTCTCCCACCACACACAATTCTTGGAGCACGAACACTGATGGCCACTCTGGAGATCAAGGACCTGCACGTCGACGTGCGTGCGGGGGCCGACACGGAGTCGAAGGAAATCCTGCGCGGGGTCGACCTGACCGTCCGGTCCGGCGAGACGCACGCGATCATGGGCCCCAACGGCTCCGGCAAGTCGACGCTCGCCTACGCGATCGCCGGCCACCCCAAGTACGAGGTCACCTCCGGTGAGGTGCTGCTGGACGGGCAGGACGTCCTGTCGCTCAGCGTGGACGAGCGCGCCCGCGCCGGCCTGTTCCTCGCCATGCAGTACCCGGTCGAGGTGCCCGGAGTGTCCACCTCGAACTTCCTGCGCAGCGCGGCGACCGCGGTGCGCGGCGAGGCACCCAAGCTGCGGCACTGGGTCAAAGAGGTCAAGCAGGCGATGTCCGACCTGGAGATCGACCCGGCCTTCGCCGAGCGCAGTGTGAACGAGGGCTTCTCCGGCGGTGAGAAGAAGCGCCAGGAGGTGCTTCAGATGTCGCTGCTGCAGCCGAAGTTCGCCGTGCTCGACGAGACCGACTCCGGCCTCGACGTGGACGCGCTGCGGATCGTCTCCGACGGCGTCAACCGCTACCGGGCCTCCGGTGACGTGGGCGTTCTGCTGATCACGCACTACACCCGCATCCTGAAGCACATCACGCCGGACGTCGTACACGTCTTCGCCGGTGGCCGAGTCGTGACCTCGGGCGGCGCGGAGCTGGCCGACGAGCTGGAAGAGCACGGCTACGTGCGGTTCACCGACGCCGCCGCGTCGGCCCAGTAGCCGGACCCACGGGCACAGGGGAGTGCTTCAGATGAGCGAATTGGACGTCGGCAAGATACGGGCCGATTTCCCGATCCTGTCGCGCACCGTGCGGGACGACAAGCCGCTGGTGTACCTCGACTCGGGAGCGACCTCCCAGCGGCCACGCCAGGTGCTGGACGCCGAACGGGCCTTCCTGGAACAGCACAACGCCGCGGTCCACCGGGGCGCGCACCAGCTTGCCGAGGAGGCGACCGACGCCTACGAGGCGGCGCGCGCCCGCATCGCGCGGTTCGTCGGTGCCGAGCCGGGTGAGCTGGTGTACGTCAAGAACGCGACCGAGGGCATCAACCTGGTCGCGTACGCGATGGGCAACGCGAGTGTCGGTTTCGGGCCGGACGACCCGTCCGCGAGGTTCGCGCTCGGGCCGGGCGACGAGATCGTCATCACCGAGATGGAGCACCACGCCAACCTGGTGCCCTGGCAGGAGCTCTGCCGGCGCACCGGTGCGACGCTGCGGTGGTTCTCGGTGACCGAGGACGGTCGGCTGGACCTGGACTCGGACCCGATCACCGAGCGGACCAAGCTCGTCGCGTTCGCGCACCAGTCCAACGTGCTCGGCACGATCAACCCGGTCGCCGAGCTGGTCCGCAGGGCACGCGCGGCCGGCGCGCTGGTACTGCTGGACGCGTGTCAGTCGGTGCCGCACGGGCCGGTCAACTTCTCCGAGCTCGACGTCGACTTCGCGGTGTTCTCCGGGCACAAGATGCTCGGACCGTCCGGTGTCGGCGTGCTGTACGGGCGCGAGGAGCTGCTCGCGGTCATGCCGCCCTTCCTGACCGGTGGCTCGATGATCGAGCTCGTCCGGATGGAGGGCTCCAGCTACGCACCGCCGCCTCAGCGGTTCGAGGCGGGTGTCCCGATGACCTCACAGGCCGTCGGTCTCGCCGCCGCCGTGGACTACCTCAGCTCGATCGGGATGGACACGGTCGCCGAGCACGAACGCCAGCTGACCGCCGCCGCGCTGGACGGGCTCGGCGCGATCGACGGTGTCCGGATCATCGGCCCGACCGACACGACCGACCGGGGTGGTGCCGTGTCGTTCGTCGTCGACGGCGTCCACGCGCACGACGTCGGCCAGGTGCTCGACGACCGGGGTATCGCGGTCCGGGTCGGCCACCACTGCGCGTGGCCGTTGCACCGCAACTTCAAGGTCGCCGCGACCGTCCGGGCGAGTTTCGCCGTGTACAACACGCTCGACGAGGTGGAGGCGCTGATCCAGGGCGTCCGTGCGGCGCAGGACTTCTTCGGTGTCACACCGTCCTCGGTGGGCGCCGCTGGCGGTGCCGGCTGACATGCAGCTGAACCAGATGTACCAGGAGATCATCCTGGACCATTACCGCAACCCGCATGGCGCGGGTCTGCGGGAGCCGTTCGATGCCGAGTCCTTCCAGGTCAATCCGACCTGCGGCGACGAGATCACCCTCCGCGTGGCGATCAAGAAGGACTCCGAGGGCGAGGACGTCGTCGCCGACGTGTCCTACGACGCGCTGGGCTGCTCGATCAGCCAGGCCGCCGCGTCGGTGCTCACCGATCTAGTGGTCGGGCGCGGTGTCACGGAATCGATGCGGACACTGGATGCGTTCCAGGAGATGGTGCAGAGTCGAGGCACCGTCGAACCGGATGAGGACGTGCTGGGCGACGGCGTCGCCTTCGCCGGGGTGGCCAAGTACCCGGCGAGGGTGAAATGCGCGCTGCTCGGCTGGATGGCGTTCAAGGACGCGGTCGTCCGGGTGACCGATGGAGCCGGCTCGCCGGGAACGAACGGAGTGAAGCAATGACTGACGCACAGACCGACACCACACCGACCGCCGACGACACCGAGGTGGTGCGCGGCGCCGCCGGCATGCCGGAACCACCGAAGACGTCGGGCAAGGTACCGAGCCTCGACGAGCTCGAAGAGGCGATGCGCGATGTCGTCGACCCCGAGCTGGGCATCAACGTCGTCGATCTCGGCCTGGTCTACGACATCCGGGTCGACGAGAGCCGGGTCGCCCTGGTGGACATGACGCTCACGTCGGCGGCCTGTCCGCTGACCGACGTGATCGAGGACCAGACCCGGTCCGCTCTGATCAACTCGCCGGGTGGCGGTCTGGTCGACGACGTCAAGATCAACTGGGTCTGGATGCCGCCGTGGGGTCCCGACAAGATCACCGAGGACGGCCGCGAGCAGCTGCGAGCACTCGGGTTCACCGTCTGATCATCAGAAGTTCATCTGCAGCGCCCGGTGCGATCGCGCCGGGCGCTGTTGCGTGCCTACACGCCCGAACGGGTGATATGGATGGCTCTCAACCAAATCCGCGGAATATGACGTAGGCCTTCGACGGGGTCGCTGCTAGCGTCATAGTCCGTTAGCGGTACTACTTCCGTACTACTCACGGCGCGTCGCCCTTGTCGTGGCGCCGTGGCTCCTCGCGGTTTACCTCTCCCTCATCCTCGTGGACACCGTTAGGTCCACCTTAAGAAGGAGATGGATCGGTCCGTGAGAGGGACGACCTCATCGCCTTCACAGGGCAGGCTCAGTTACTGAGCGACTGGTGTCGCTCAATGATTGAGGGGGTAGTTGCTGTGTTCGTCGCGAAGATTCCGCCCGAAGGCGCCAGCCTGCCGTTGGGTGGACAAAGTGTCACTCTCACACCAGATCTGGGCGGGCTGCTGGCCGGCGCGCCCGGTGCCGACGTCGAGCTGCCGTGCAGTAGCGAAAGCGCTGACCTGTGGTTCGCCGAGCGTCCCGACCAGCTCGGTCGGGCTCAGGCGCTGTGCCGCGAGTGCCCGATCAAGAGGCAGTGCTTGGACGGTGCGCTGAATCGACGTGAGCCCTGGGGCGTCTGGGGTGGAGAGATCTTCGAGCGCGGGCGGGTCATCCCGTTCAAACGCGGTCGGGGTCGTCCTACGAAGATTCAGGAGTCGACTGTCGCCTGATGTCCGAGTTCCTGGCGCGGGTCAGGCCCCATGACTGGAGATGCCGGTATCCACGCACCGCGAGCGGACGACGCACGCGGACGTGGAACCGGCTGTCGTTCTCCAGCACCGCGGCCAGGTTGCGGTCGACCAGGATACGGCCGGGCCGCGCGTTGGTGGTGAGTCGGGCGGCGATGTTGACCACTTCGCCGTAGACGTCGCCGAACCGGCTGGTCACCGGCCCGACGGCAAGCCCGATGCGGAGTTCGGGCAACGTCGGGGACTCGGCGAGCCGTTCGAGCAGGGTCAGCGCGATCTCGGCGCCATCCGCCGGCTGGTCGGCGACGAACAGCACCTCGTCGCCGACCGTCTTGACCACCCTTCCGTGGCCGTGCGCGACGACGTCGGAGGTCACGTTCTGGAACTCCTCGATGAGCGCGCTCAGCTCGGCCGGGCTCAGCTGCCGGGACGCCCTGGTGAAACCGACCATGTCGGCGAAGCCGATGACCAGCTCGCGGGTGTCGGACTGACCCGGCATGCCGGTCAGCAGCCTGCCCGCCGCGGCGGCGAGGTGACGCCGCCACACGTAGGTCTGCATCTCTTTCAGCAGCGGCAGTACCTCGTCGCCGATGTCGATGATCTGGCGAGCAGTGAGATCGTTGTGCCCGTAGTCGACGAGCTGGTAGATCATGTCGATCTGCCAGTTGGCCAGGCCGGCCATGGCCAGGCCCACCGACCGCGCCACGGTCTCCTCGAGACCGTCGGGCACCAACCCGTCCGCGCGCAGCTCCATGAGGTTGCGCAATGCCGTGAGGTCTCCGTCGGTGAAGACCTTGTCGTCGTCGCCGACCTCGGCGAAGCCGAGTGACCGCCAGATTCGGGTGGCGTAGTCCGCCTCGATGCCGGTGGTGGCGACGAGGTCGGTGCGTGAGTACTTGCGTGGCCCGCCCAGGATGAGCGCCTCGGCCTGTTGGTACAGGTCGTCCTGGGCGGGCGCGGTCCGTGTGGACCTACCGGGGAGCAGTCTTCCGAGCGTGCTCAGCCAACTCCGGTCCCGGGCTGGATCTTCTGTGGTCATGCGGTCAGCCGGTACCGGTGCCTTCCCCAGACGCTCTCAGGTGGTGTGCACGATCAGAACGTCCACGCCGGCACGGCGCGCGACGCTCTGCGGTACCGACCCCAGGATGCGTCCGGTGAGGGTGTTCAGCCCGACGTTGCCGACCACCAGCAGGTCAGCGCTCGAGTCGGCGACGGCCTGGTCCAGCACGTCGACCGGGGGGCCCTGCAGCGCGGTGGTCTCGACCTTGGTCGCACCGCCGGAACGGGCACGGTCTGCGGCGTCACGCAGGACGCTCTCGGCGGGAGCGGAACCGACGATCTGGTAGGCGTCGGACTTGAGAGCGTCGGATGCGGCCTTGACCTCTTCCTTGCTCGCCGGCTCGTATGCGGTCACGATCACCAGCTCCGCGCCGCTGTCGCCGGCGAGGGCGGCCGCGCGGTCCACCGCGAGCATCGACGTGTCGGAGCCATCGGTACCGACAAGGATCTTCTTGTATGAGCCCATCTGAGCCCTCCTTCTCTGCGGAATTGCGCCGAACGCTACTCCATGCTGCTCCGTTCGTACGAACGGGGAGGCGCGCTGACCAGCAAGGATGACCCAATCAGGCGAAGTCTGAGAGTCCAGTCAGTTGTGCTGAACAACGAGCACATCGCGCCCGCCGTCCCGAGTGGGTCGTCCCGGCCACTGAGATAGTCGCGTTGCCGCCGTGCCGGCAGCCTGAAGAATCCTTCGAAGAACCGCGGCACCTGCTCGGCCGGTAACCGCAGGAGGCACTCGAGGCCGCGGCGGCGCAGGGCGTGCGTGGCTCGGGCGCCCGGGGGCCACAGCACCCGTCGTGCGGCGTCCGCGTCGAGGTTCTCAGCCAGTGCGTCGGCCACCCTCGGTGCCAGGGTCAACGCCGTGGCCAGCTGATATCCCGTCGCGGG
This sequence comes from Actinospineispora spinosispora DSM 44797, assembly GCF_000429025.1. Lineage (GTDB taxonomy): Bacteria > Actinomycetota > Actinomycetes > Mycobacteriales > Pseudonocardiaceae > Pseudonocardia > Pseudonocardia spinosispora. The sequence goes on along the minus strand of NZ_AUBB01000006.1, from coordinate 69,452 downwards.
ATGGGTGAGCGGCGCGGCGGCGCCGAAGCCGAGCACGCCCGGCGTCCGGTGCGGCAAGACGTCCAGCGGGAACCGGACCAGCTCCCGGTCGGCGTCCTCCGAAGGCCGGATGCCGTGGTGGGCGAGCCGCGCGTGCAATCTGGCGGTCAGCTCGTCGAAGCCCAGGCCGGGGCGGCGGGCGAGCGAGGTCTCCTCCAGTAACACCCGGTCGCGCCCGAGCGGGACCGCGTAGAGGAAGGTCGGCCAGCCGGCCGGGGCGCCGGGTACCGCGCGCCAGTCCATGAACAGTGCCTCACCGGGCTGGACCAGGCCCTCGGCGACCTCGGTGGCCACGATGACGCCGACCGCGGTCTGCTCGGCCTGGACCCTAAGGCGCTGTCGCTGTGCGAGCGGCTGGCTACCGCCACCCGCGTCGATCACCACCCGCGCCTCCGGCAGCGAGGCGCGCTCGGCCAGCCCCCGCACGACCGGCACCGAGGCCGCGTCGAGACGGGCGTCCAGGTACTCGCGCAGCGCCGTCACGTTCAACACGGTGTAGTCGCGTCCCAGATCGTGCTCGGTGGCCGCGATCGCCCGCCCCCGCACCTGTGCGGCGATCACCTCGGAGGGCAGGCCGCCCGGCAACTCGTCGAACCAGGCGCCGTACGTCGCGCGCCACGTGCGACCGGGGGAGATGTCCAGCACCCGGGTCCGCAGTCCGCGCTCACCGCAGCAGGCGGCCACAGCCCGTCCGGCGGGCCCACCCCCCACAACGAGCACATCAAGCATCTCGAAACTCTCTCCGCGAGGTCGGCCTTTCATGATCACCACCGCGTGGTGGCTGTTCTGCGGCCCGGAAACTGCCACCACGCGGTGGTGATCATGAAACCGTGGTCCGGTGATCTACCCCAGGGAGCCGGTGGACAGAACCCCGCCGTCCACCCGGACCGTCTCGCCGGTGATCCACGACGCCGCGTCCGACACCAGGAAACCGACCAGACGGGCGACGTCCTCGGGCGTGCCGAGCCGCTTCATCGGGTAGGCGTTGGCCACCTGCTCCTCGCGGTCGGTGTACAGCGCAGCGGCGAACTTGGTCTTCACCACGGCGGGGGCCACGGCGTTGACCCGGATCTTCGGTCCGAGCTGCCAGGCCAGCTCCTCGGTGAGCCGGATGAGCGCGGCCTTCGCCGAACCGTAGGCGGCGATGACCCCGGTGGAGCGCAGACCGGCGGTCGAGGCGAGGTTGACGACGGCACCTCCGTGCTCGCCCATCCACGCCTTGTACGCCTCCTGCAGGAACCCCAGACCCGCGACGACGTTGATGTCGAAAATCTTGCGGACGCCGTCGAGGTCGGCCTCCATCAGCGCGCCGTACACGGGGTTCGCCCCGGCGTTGTTGACCAGGATGTCGAGGCTGCCGAACCGCTCCACGGTCGTGGCCACGGTCTCGTGCCGCGAGGTCGCGTCGCCCACGTTGCTCTGCAGCGCCAGCACCCGCTTGTCGCCGTCGGGAGCGCCCGCGGCCAGCTGCTCGGCCGCGGCGGTGAGTTCCTCGGGCTTGCGTGCGGTGATGGTGACCGCCGCACCCCGGGCGAGCAGCTCGGCGGCGATGGCGTAGCCGATGCCGCGGCTGCCGCCGGTGACGATCGCCGTGCGGCCGGTCAGATCGGACAGTTCGGAGGTTGTTGACGTGACGTCGCTCATGGGCTCCGAGCCTAATCGGCTGGTAACCGTCCCCTACAATGGATGTGTGGTCCGGACGAGCTGAGCCGCCTGGATGCCCGCCAGTCACGGTTGGCGGGCCGCGCAGCCCTGCCCGCCACCTTGTTTGGGAGTCTCTTTTTCATGATCACTGCAACCGATCTCGAGTTGCGTGCCGGTGCACGCATCCTGGTCGCGGATGCCAACCTGCGCATCGCCCCCGGCGACCGCATCGGTCTGGTCGGGCGTAACGGCGCGGGCAAGACGACCACGATGCGCGTGCTGGCGGGCGAGGGGCAGCCCTACGGCGGTTCGGTCGGGGCGACCAGCGCGGTGGGCTACCTGCCGCAGGACCCGCGTGAGGGTGACCTCTCGGTGACCGCGAAGGACCGTGTTCTCTCCGCGCGGGGGCTCGACGAGCTGCTGCGCGAGATGGAGAAGGCGCAGACCGCGATGGCCGAGCTCGTGGACGGCGCCCAGCGGGAGCGTGCGGTGCGTGAGTACGGCCGCATCGAAGAGCGTTTCGCCGCGCTGGGCGGCTACGCGGCGGAGAGCGAAGCGGCGCGTATCTGCGCGCACCTCGGTCTGCCGGACCGCGTTCTGGAGCAGACCCTGTCGACCCTGTCGGGTGGTCAGCGGCGCCGGGTCGAGCTGTCCCGGATCCTGTACGCGGCCAGCGACGCGGGCGCGGGCGGCCGGTCCGCGACCACGCTGCTGCTCGACGAGCCGACGAACCACCTGGACGCCGACTCGATCAACTGGCTTCGTTCGTTCCTGCAGCGCCACGAGGGCGGTCTCGTGGTGATCAGCCACGACACCGATCTGCTGGACGCCGTGGTTAACAAGGTCTGGTACCTGGACACGACCCGCAGCGAGATCGACGGCTACAACCTGTCCTGGAAGCGGTACCTGGAAGCACGCGCCACGGACGAGAAGCGCCGTCGCCGGGAGCGGGCCAACGCGGAGAAGAAGGCGGCGGCACTCAACCTGCAGGCCGCCAAGATGGGCGCCAAGGCGACCAAGGCGGTCGCCGCCAAGAACATGGCTCGCCGCGCGGACACGCTGCTGGCGGGCCTGGAGCCGACGCGGCAGAACGAGAAGGTCGCGAAGATCCGGTTCCCCGAGCCGGCTCCGTGTGGCCGTACACCGTTGACCGCCGAGGGCCTCGCCAAGTCGTACGGCTCGCTGGAGATCTTCGCCGGCGTCGACCTCGCGGTGGACCGGGGCAGCCGGGTGGTCGTGCTCGGGCTCAACGGCGCAGGCAAGACGACGCTGCTGCGGTTGCTGGCCGGCACCGAGCAGCCGGACAGTGGAGAGGTCATTCCCGGGCACGGGTTGAAGCTCGGGTACTACGCCCAGGAGCACGACACGCTCGATCTGGAGTCCTCCGTGTGGGACTGCATCCGGCACGCCGCTCCGGACACCCCCGAGCAGCGGCTGCGGACCCTGCTCGGTGCCTTCCTGTTCTCCGGTGAGCAGCTGAAGCAGCAGGCGGGCACACTCTCCGGCGGTGAGAAGACCAGGTTGGCCCTGGCCGGACTGGTGAGCTCGGCGGCCAACGTGCTGCTGCTGGACGAGCCGACGAACAACCTGGATCCGATCAGCCGCGAGCAGGTGCTCGACGCTCTTCGGCGGTACGAGGGCGCCGTCGTCCTGGTGACCCACGATCCCGGTGCGGCCCGCGCCCTGAACCCCGAGCGGGTGATCGTTCTTCCCGACGGCACGGAGGACCACTGGTCCGCCGAGTACCTGGAACTGGTCGATCTCGCGTAGATCAAGTGGTCAGCAGTACGTGATCACCCGAACGCGCACAATGATCACCCAGACGCGGAAGCCATTCGGCCGAACCGTTCGCCGATCTCTGTGTCGATCTCCTGGCGTTGATCGGGTTCGGTAGATCATGATGGCGCCACCAGGGGATTTCGCTCAGAAGTCCTGCTATCGGCGAAGGAGGGCCGACCGCGTGGCCGACCTGAAGAAGGGTGCCCGCATCACCGGGACCCAACGTGACAAGTTAGCGACCGACCTGAAGAAGAAGTACGAGAAGGGCGCCAGTATCCGGGCGCTCGCGGAACAGACCGGCCGGTCCTACGGTTTCGTGCACCGGGTCCTCAGTGAGACCGGGGTGACGCTCCGGGGTCGCGGAGGCGCGACTCGGACGAAGAAGAAGTAGCTTCCTCTTCGTTCGAGGGCGGGGCGGAAACGACCGGCTGGACCGGGCCGGGCTGACCGAGTGGGTCATGCCCTCCGTGAACAGTCGTGTCGGTTCGCGCCACCACCACACCGTGCGGAGTCGGAGTTCTTTTCTCTCCCGTGGTTGTTGCTTGACAAAGCAATGTGGTTTCTGGTTCGTGGCGAACTGGGAGAACACGCGCCGGCACGGGGAGTTTCACCGATTCCGTCATTGAGCATGACCGCGATGTGCTACCACTGTGCTCCGTCATAGTGGGGAGTCGCACTACCGGGGGGACTCATGCTCTACCTGTACTTCAGCATGGCCGTGTTCATTCTGTGGATCTTCTGTCTCGTCGACGTCCTCACCACGGCCGAGAGCGACTGCCGCAACCTGCCGAGGATTGCCTGGCTCGTCATCGTGTTCCTCTTCATGCTGGTCGGCTCGGTATGCTGGCTCGCATTCGGCCGGCCGAATCGCGGTGCCGGTCACGTCATCGGTCGTCTCCGAACCGCGTCGGTCCACGAGCGCCGGGCACCGGAGTTTCCGGAGTACGACCGGCCGGGCCGGTTCTCCTCCGAGAACCCGGAGTCGGACGCCGAGTTCCTGCGTCGTTGCCGGGAACGCGCCGAGGAGCAGCGTCGAAAGGCGCGGGAGAACGACGCATAGCGCACCCGCTCGCCGTTCCTGTCGACGGACGTCGCCTATTTGCGGACGCTGTTCTCCACGACGTCCAGAACCGCGCGCAGATCGTCGGCGGGAAGCCCCATCGCCAAATGGGAGACGAGGCCCTCGAAGGCCAGTTCCAGATATCGGGTCAGCACACCGACCGGGACGTCGGGACGCACCACACCCGCCTCGCGCTGACGCTCAAGGCGGCCTCGGATCGCATCCGTCAGCTGCCCCGCCTGCTGCTCCCAGTCCGCGCGGAACTTCTCGTCCGTACGCAGTCTGCGAGACACCTCCAGCCGGGTGCCCAACCAGCTGATGCCGGTGCCGCCGGTGGCCGCGTCGGCGAGCACGTCACGCATGACCTGGACCATGCCCTGCTCGGCGACGACCTGGGCCATCCGCCGGGCATCCTGGTGGGCCAGCTCGAGGAACAGTGAGTCCTTGTCGCGGAAGTGGTGGAAGATCGCGCCCCGGGACAACCCGGTCGCCTCCTCCAGCCTGCGGACCGTCGCTCCTTCGTAGCCGAACCGGCTGAAGCAGGCCCGGGCGCCGTCCAGGATCTGCTCGCGGCGAGCGGCCAGGTGGCCTGCACTGACGCGGGGCATGTACCCAGCGTATCCGCAAGCCGTATGGGCGTATTACGTGACGCTGACGGAACTGAGATGCCCTGCTTTTGTCGGTGCCGTTGTGTAGCGTCGATTTTCCAGAGGGCGAGAGCGGGAGTGTGGGGTCGTGTCAGCTGAAGCCGTTGCCTCGCAGGCGCGGACGAGCAGGTCGAACCTGGTCGGTCGCGCCGTGCAGGTGTTGCGCAGTCGTGAGGAGGCTGAGGCGTACGTCGCCTCGGTCTGTTTCAAGCACGGGCCGCCCCGGTTGCTCGGTGTGGAGCTCGAGTGGCTCCTCGCCCGCCGGTCGACAGCCGCGGGCCGATTAGATGTGGCTTCGCTCGTCGCCGCGCTCGGTCCGCACACCCCGCCCAGTCTTGATCCGTCCTCGCCGTCGTCCGCCTTGCCCCTGGGGTCCGCCGTCACGGTCGAGCCCGGCGGTCAGGTGGAGCTCGCCACTCGTCCGTTCGACACGCTTCAGGCCCTGGTCGACGCCGCCCGGTCCGATGCGTCGTACCTGCTCGGTCGGCTCGCCGCGCAGGATTTGAGTCCCTGGCCCTTCGCGGCCGATCCGGTCTCCACACCGCACCGCCTGCTCACCGTTCCTCGCTACGCCGCGATGGAAGCCGCGTTCGACCGGTTGGGCACCGAGGGCCGCAGCATGATGTGTTCCACGGCGGCGGTCCAGCCCAGCCTCGACCTCGGGGAGCGGTCCGACCTGTCACTGCGGTGGTCGGCTCTGCAGCTGTTGGGCCCGGTGTTGGTCGCCGCGTTCGCCAACTCTCCGGAGCTGCACGGCAGGCGGACCGGCTGGAAGTCCTCGCGCATGGCGGTGTGGCTGGCGCTGGACCCACCGAGGACGGCGCCGCCCGATCCGGTCGAGGACGACCCGGTCGGTGCCTACGCGCGGCGCGCGATGGACGCCGGGCTGATCTGCCTGCGTCGTTCCGAGCAGTCCTGGGAGGCGCCGCCCGGCGTCACGTTCGGCGGCTGGCTGGCCGGCGCACTGCCCCAGCCACCCACGACCGACGACCTGGACCTACATCTGAGCACGCTGTTCCCGCCGGTGCGGGCACAGGGCCACGTCGAGGTGCGCTACATCGACGCCCAGGCCGGTGACGACTGGATCGTGCCGGTCGCCGTGCTCGCCGCGCTGATGTCGAACCCGGCGACGACATCGGCGGCGGCCGATGCCTGCCTGCCGGTTGCGGGCCGCTGGACCGACGCGGCGCGGCACGGTCTGGCCGATCCGGAGCTGGCCAGGGCCGCGGTCACCGTTTTCACGCTGGCCGCCGAAGCGCTGCCGGGCCTGATCGGGCCGGGGGAGGTCCGCGAGCGGGTGGAACGGTTCATCGAAAGACACGTCCTGCGCGCGCGCTGTCCGGCCGACTCGGTGCTGGCCGGTGCACGACCGAACGATTCCGACACCACGTCGAACAGGAGGGCCTGATGACCGCGCAACCGGAGACCCGTACGCCGATGAACGAGCTGACGGCCGAGCAGCTCCGTAGTCACGTGGCGCGTGAGCTGGGGCGCAGCCGGGCCCGCAGCACCGCGCTGACCGAGGCGGTCGACGAGACGGACCTGGTCCGTCAGCACTCGCCGCTCATGTCGCCGCTGGTGTGGGACCTGGCGCACATCGGCAGCCAGGAGGAGCTGTGGCTGGTCCGTGACGTGGGCGGACGGGAGCCGCTGCGCCCGGAGATCGACGGGCTCTACGACGCGTTCCAGCACTCGAGGGCCAGCCGCGTCGACCTTCCGCTGCTGACCCCGGGGGAGACGCGCAGCTATGTCGCGGACGTCCGGAACCGGGCGCTGGACGCACTGGAACACAGCCCGCTCGCGGGTCGGCGGCTGGAGGAGCACGCCTTCGCCTTCGGCATGATCGTGCAGCACGAGCAGCAGCACGACGAGACGATGCTGGCGACCCATCAGCTCCGGTCCGGCGCACCGGTGCTGCATGGCGAACCGGTACCGGAGCCAGTCGGTGGACCCATCCCCGCCGAGGTCTTCGTCCCGGCTGGGGCGTTCAGCATGGGTACCTCGACCGAGCCGTGGGCGCTGGACAACGAGCGGCCGGCCCACCGGGTCGAGCTGCCGGCGTTCGTGATCGACGCCACACCGGTCACGAACGGTCAGTACGCGGAGTTCATCGCGGCGGGCGGCTACGAGGACCCGCGCTGGTGGAGCACGGAAGGCTGGCAGCACCGGGGTGAGGTGGGTCTGGAGGCCCCCGCGTTCTGGCAGCGCGACTCGACCGGTGAGTGGTGGCGGCGCAGGTTCGGTGTGCTCGAGCCGGTCCGGTCGGACGAGCCGGTCGTGCACGTCTGCTTCCACGAGGCGCGGGCCTTCGCGGCGTGGGCCGGCCGTCGGCTGCCGACGGAGGCCGAGTGGGAGAAGGCCGCCCGGTGGGACCACGAGACAGGGCGTTCCCGCAGGTACCCGTGGGGTGACGAGGAACCCACACCGCGGCACGCCAACCTGGGGCAGCGGCACCTCGGACCGGCGCCGGTCGGCGCGTACCCGGGGGGAGCATCGGCGCTGGGCGTCCACCAGCTGATCGGTGACGTGTGGGAATGGACGTCCTCGGGATGGCATCCGTACCCGGGGTTCGAGATGTTCCCGTACCCGGAGTACTCGGAGGTGTTCTTCGGCGGCGACTACCGGGTCCTGCGCGGTGGTTCGTTCGGGTCGGACGCCTCGGCCGTGCGGGCGACCTTCCGTAACTGGGACCACCCCATCCGGCGGCAGATCTTCTCCGGGTTCCGCTGCGCCAGGGACGCCACGCCGAGCGAGATCGACAACGGGCGGGTGGGGTAGCGGGTGTGCCGGCACCTGGCTTACCTGGGGCCCGCGCGCCCGCTCGCGGACCTGATGCTGACACCGGAGTACGGGCTGCTCCGGCAGTCCTACGCCCCTCGGGACATGCGGGGCGGAGGCACGATCAACGCGGACGGGTTCGGCGTGGGGTGGTATCCCGGCGCCGGGCCGGCCGCGCCCGTCCGGTACCGGGTCGACCGCCCGCTGTGGAGCGACCAGTCCTTCGCCGACATCGCCGCCGCGACCGAGACCGGCGCGATGCTCGCCGCGATCCGTTCGGCGACGGTGGGCATGCCGGTCGTGGACACGGCCAGCGCCCCGTTCACGGATGGCCGCTGGCTGTTCAGCCACAACGGCGTCGTGACCGGGTGGCCGTCGTCGGTCGTCGCGCTGGCCGCGGAGCTCCCGGTGACCGACCTGATGACCCTCGATGCGCCGACGGACTCCGCGCTGCTGTGGGCGATGGTCCGGCACCGGCTGCGGTCGGGCGAGGAGCCCGAGGAGGCGGTGGCGGGCGTGGTCGCCTCGGTGGCGAAGGCGGCGCCGGGCTCGAAGCTGAACTTGCTGCTCACCGACGGCACCGCGATCTACGCCACGGCATGGCGTCATTCGCTGGTGACCCGCACCGCGCCGGGCTCGGTGACGGTCGGGTCCGAGCCGTTCGACGACGAGTCCGGCTGGACACCGGTGCCCGAGGGGCATCTCGTGATCGGCCGCCCCGGATGCGTCGACACGGTGCCGATCACCGCCGCCGCGAAGCTAGCCCACCCACACCGCCACAACACCGGCTGAGCACCGGAGAACAGGTGAGACCACTGCGCACACTGCTGCCCGAGTCAGCTCCGCGAGTCTGGAGACGGTGTTCCGGCGAAGGCAGCCCCAACCCAGCAACAAACCCAACACAGCTAAGTCGACAACAACAAACCCAACAACAGCTAAGTCGACAACAGCTAAGTCGACAACAGCTAAGTCGGCTCCGCGAGTCTCCGAAGGAGTTCCGGCGAAGGCCGGCGTAGTGAATGTCCGCAACCAATGTCGCCAACGACCAGGGCGGCTCCCAGGGTGACAACAAGCGCGCGCTCAACCGAGGAACGAGGTTTGTTTTTCTGGGAGCACCCCAGCGAGCGCTTGCGCGAGCCGGGGTGGTCACAGAAAAACTCCGCGCGGAAGCCGCCGGAAGGACAGCCCAAAGGTTAGGAGTCAGATGACCACCGCTGTACTCGACATCTATCTCACCGAGGCCGACGCGGAGGCGGAGCTGCGCTCCGATGCACGCACCGGCCTCACCGCGATCCCCAAGGTCCTCCAGCCGAAATGGTTCTACGACGCCACCGGCAGCGAGATCTACGAGAAGATCACCCAGCTGCCCGAGTACTACCCGTTCAATGCCGAGCGGGAGATTCTGCACACGAACGCCGCGCGGATCGCGGCGGCGTCCGGCGCGGAGACGCTGGTCGAGCTGGGATCGGGTTCGTCGGAGAAGACCCGCCTGCTGCTCGATGCCCTCGCCGACACCGGGACGTTGCGCCGCTACGTACCGCTGGACGTGTCGGAGGCGGCGCTGCGCGAGGCGATGGGTGCGTTGGCGGTGGACTATCCCCAGCTCTCCATCCACGGCATCGTCGGTGACTTCACCCGGCACCTGGGCCAGATCCCCACCGAGGGTAAACGGATGCTGGCGCTGCTCGGCGGCACGATCGGCAACCTGGAACCCGCCGACCGGGCGGTCTTCCTGCGTTCGATCCGGCAACAGCTCGCGGCAGGGGAGCAGCTGTTGCTGGGCACCGGGCTGGTGATCGACCCGGGTGTGATGGTCCCGGCCTACGACGACGCGCAGGGAGTGACAGCTGACTTCAATCGGAACGTCCTGCGCGTGCTGAACCGTGAGCTGGGCGCGAACTTCGACGTGGACGCGTTCACCCACCTCGCGCTGTGGAACACCGAGCGTGAGTGGATCGAGATGCGGCTGCGCGCGACCCGCAGCATGATCGTGCACGTCGCGGAGCTGGGGCTCGACGTGCCGTTCGCGGTCGGCGAGGAGATGCGTACGGAGACCTCGGCGAAGTTCCGCCGGTCCGGGGTGCGCGACGAGCTGGAGTCGGCCGGTTTCGAGCTCACCGAATGGTGGACGGACTCCCAGGACCGGTTCGCGCTGTCCCTGGCCACCGCCCGCTAGCGGAGACGACAGTGCCCTCGCCCGCCTGAGGCGGACGAGGGCACTGTTGCTGTGCGTCGGCTCAGGAAGCGAGCATGCGGCGCAGGACGTACTGCAGGATGCCGCCGTTGCGGTAGTAGTCGGCCTCACCGGGGGTGTCGATGCGGACGACCGCGTCGAACTCCACCTTGTTGCCGCTCTCACCGGTCGCGGTGACGTGCACCGTGCTCGGCGTCGAGCCGTCGTTCAGCGCCGTCACGCCGCTGATGTCGAACGTCTCGGTGCCGTCGAGGCCCAACGACGACGCGCTCTCGCCCTCGGGGAACTGCAGGGGCAGCACACCCATGCCGATCAGGTTGGACCGGTGGATCCGCTCGAACGACTCGACGATCACCGCGCGGACACCGAGCAGCGCCGTGCCCTTGGCCGCCCAGTCACGCGACGAGCCGGACCCGTACTCCTTGCCGCCCAGCACGACCAGCGGGGTGTTCTGCTCGGCGTAGTTCTGCGCGGCGTCGTAGATGAACGCCTGCTCGCCGTTCTGGGTGAAGTCCCGGGTGTAGCCGCCGCTCACGCCACCGTCGACGATCGCGTCCAGCAGCTGGTTGCGCAGCCGGATGTTGGCGAACGTGCCCCGGATCATCACCTCGTGGTTGCCTCGGCGGGACCCGTAGGAGTTGAAGTCCTTCTTGTCGATGCCGTGGTCGTTGAGGTACTGCGCGGCCGGGGTGCCCGCCTTGATGGCGCCGGCGGGGGAGATGTGGTCGGTCGTGACCGAGTCACCCAGCAGGGCCAGCACCCGCGCGCCGGAGATGTCCGTGACGTCGGACGGCTCGACGGCCATGCCGTCGAAGTACGGGGGCTTGCGTACATAGGTCGACTCGGCGTCCCAGTCGAAGACCTTGCCCTCGGGCGTGGGCAGCGCGCGCCACCGGTCGTCGCCCTTGAAGACGTCGGCGTAGTCCTTGGTGAACATCTCCTGGCTGATGGAGCTGTCGATGACGTCCTGGACGTCACGCGGGCTCGGCCACAGGTCGGCGAGGAAGATCTCCTTGCCGTCGGTGCCGGTGCCCAGCGGCTGGTTCTCGAAGTCGAAGTCCATCGTCCCGGCCAGCGCGTAGGCGATGACCAGCGGCGGCGACGTCAGGTAGTTCATCTTGACGTCCGGGTTGATCCGGCCCTCGAAGTTGCGGTTGCCGGACAGCACCGAGACGACCGACAGGTCTGCCTCGTTGACCGCCGCCGAAATCTCCTCGGGCAGCGGGCCCGAGTTGCCGATGCATGTGGTGCAGCCGTAGCCGACCAGGTGGTAGCCCAGCTTCTCCAGGTAGGGCCAGAGACCGGACTTCTCGTAGTAGTCGGTGACGACCTGAGAACCGGGCGCCATCGACGTCTTGACCCACGGTTTGACCGCGAGACCGGCGTCGACGGCGTTCTTGGCCAGCAGCGCCGCGCCGAGCATGACCGACGGGTTCGACGTGTTGGTGCACGAGGTGATCGAGGCGATCACGACCGCGCCGTGGTCCAGCTCGAACTCGCGCCCGTCGGCCAGCTTCACCGGGGTCGGCTCGCTGATCCGGCCGTGTGCGCCGTGTGCTGCGGAGATCGGCTCACGGGGTGCCCCGTCACCGTTCCCGCCGCCGGAGCCCGGGGCCGGTGCGTCACTCGCCGGGAAGCTCTCCCTGCTGGACTCGTCGACCGACGACTCGCTGACCGCGCCCTCGGCGTAGTCCTCCAGCGCGCTGCGGAAGGCCTCCTTCGACTCGGACAGTGCGATGCGGTCCTGCGGGCGCTTCGGCCCGGCGATCGAGGGAACGACCGTGGACAGGTCGAGCTCGAGGGTCTCCGAGTAGTGCGCCTCGTGCGACGGGTCGTGCCAGAGGCCCTGCTCCTTGGCGTAGGCCTCGACGAGCGCGAGCTGCTCGGTGGAACGGCCGGTCAGGGTCAGGTAGCGGATCGTCTCGTCGTCGATCGGGAAGATCGCGCAGGTCGAGCCGAACTCGGGGCTCATGTTGCCGATCGTGGCGCGGTTGGCCAGCGGCACCGCCGCGACTCCCTCGCCGTAGAACTCGACGAACTTGCCGACGACACCCTGCTTGCGCAGCATCTGGGTGATGGTCAGGACCACGTCGGTCGCGGTCGCGCCCGGCGGGATCTCGCCGGTCAGCTTGAAGCCGACGACCTTCGGGATGAGCATCGAGACGGGCTGGCCGAGCATGGCCGCCTCGGCCTCGATACCGCCGACGCCCCAGCCCAGCACACCGAGGCCGTTGACCATCGTGGTGTGGCTGTCGGTACCGACGAGGGTGTCCGGGTAGGCCTGGCCGTTGCGGGTCATGACGGTGCGGGCCAGGTGCTCGATGTTGACCTGGTGCACGATGCCGGTGCCCGGCGGGACGACCTTGAACTCGTCGAACGCGCCCTGGCCCCAGCGCAGGAACTGGTAGCGCTCCTTGTTGCGGCCGTACTCGAACTCGACGTTGCGCTCGAAGGCGTCCGGGGTGCCGAACACGTCGATGATCACCGAGTGGTCGATGACCAGCTCGGCGGGCGCCAGCGGGTTGACCTTGCTCGGGTCGCCGCCCAGCTCGGTGACGGCCTCGCGCATGGTGGCGAGGTCGACCACGCAGGGCACACCGGTGAAGTCCTGCATGATGACTCGGGCCGGGGTGAACTGGATCTCGGTGTCCGGGTCGGCGCTGGGATCCCAGCCGGCCAGAGCGCGGATGTGCGCCTCGGTGACGTTGGCGCCGTCCTCGGTGCGCAGCAGGTTCTCCAGCAGCACCTTGAGGCTGTAGGGCAGTCGGTCGGCGCCGTCGACGGCGGACAGTCGGAAGATCTCGTGGTCTACGCCGCCGACACTGAGGGTGCCGCGCGCGCCGAAACTGTCCGGGGCCTCAGTGCCTGCCGGGTCTGTGGAACTCACGTCGCGTCCTCTCCTGAAGTGCCGATTCTCACCGATCAGGCCGATCGGGATCGGGTGGTGGTACGGGCGTCAAGGCCAGTCTGTCGCACGCTGCTGAACGCGACTCACCAGGCCTGCTGCTTCAAACAGTACGCGCGTACTGCTTGGCTGTCCAGTTGGGGCCCGGGTGTCGGTACCACGTTTTGCCTGCACGGAGTGAGACAGTCGGAGTCTGTCGATCACGGATGTGTGGGGAGGGCCGGAGTGCGTTCCATCCGCGTACCCGCCCAGCGCATCGGGTTGGTGCTGGCGGTGGTGGTCGGCACGCTGATCGCGGGCGCCGGCGTGAGCGTGGCCGATCCCGCTCCGCCGCCGCCCAGCCCGGCTCCGCCCAACCCGAGCGACCAGCAGCTCGACCAGAGCAAGAAGGACATGTCCTCGGCGGCGGCGCAGGTCGGCACGCTGACCAACCAGCTCGCCGCGGCGCAGGCCAAGGCCGACGAGCTGGGCGGCAAGCTGGAGATTCGGCAGGAGGCGGCCAACAAGGCGCTGGTCGACCTGCAGACGGCCCAGGACGCCGCCGCGGCCGCGGCCGCCCGCGTTCAGGCCACGCACACCGAGACCGAAGCGGCGGCGGCCGCGATCGAACAGGCGCACGTGCGGCTGGATCAGTTCATCGCCGTCATCTACGAACAGGGCGTCGACACCGGGTCGCTGGGCCTGCTCGCGCAGGCGGTGACGCCCGACGACGTGGTGGAGCGCGCGGAGCTGCGGGAGTCGGTCGCGCGTGAGCAGCAGGACGCGATGGACTCCATGCGTCGCGCCCAGATAGCGAAGGTCAACGCCGACTCGCTCGCCAGGGCCGCCCAGGACGAGGCGCGTGCGAAACGCGCGGCCGCCGCCGGCGCCAAGCTCACGGCCGACGGCGCGGTGGCCACCGCGCGGGCCGCCGTCGCCGAGGGCATGGCCCAGCTTCGTCAGGTCGACCAGCAGCGCGAGGACATCGAACACCAGCTCGACGTGCTCACCGCGAAGGACAGCACGCTACGCGCGCAACGTCAGCAGTACCTCGACTACCAGGCCCAGGTCGCGGCCGCGGCCCGCGCGGCCCAGGCTGCCGCCGCGGCCAAGGCTGCCGGCGCATCGGTCGGCGGCGGCGGGGGTGTGCAGACCGTCATCAGCCGGGCCCTGTCCCAGATCGGCGTGACCTACGCCTGGGGCGGCGGGAACGGTGGCGGTCCGACCAAAGGCATTCGTGACGGTGGCGTCGCCGACGACTTCCGCGACTACGCCAAGACCGGCTTCGACTGCTCCGGGCTGATGATCTACGCCTTCAAGGCCGCCGGGATCGGGCTACCGCACTACAGCGGGTACCAGTACAACAAGGGGCGGAAGGTGCCGATCTCCCAGATGCAGCCCGGGGACATGTTGTTCTGGGCCGACGGCGGGACGATCCACCACGTGGCGCTGTACATCGGCGACGGGAAGATGGTCGAGGCCCCCTACTCGGGCGCGAAGGTGAAGATCAGCCCGGTCCGCTACCAGGGCCTCATGCCCTACGCAACCCGCGTCTTCTAGCCCCTCGTGAGTGATGAGGCCGTCTACCCCGAAGGGGCGCCGCAGGCGTAGCCGGAGTGGGCACTCACGACAGCTTCATCGTCGTGAGGGTCCAGTCCGGCTATAGGCGGCCTCAGCACTCACGAGGACCCCGAGGCTGTGCACTCTGTGCACGCGGTCGGGACCACGGCTCGGTGAACCCCGTGCCCGGCTCCAAGGCATCTCGGCTTCGCCGTCGACCGTGAGTGGCGAGTGGTCCTATAGCAACCCTCAGCACTCACGACGAAAAGCGTGTCGTGAGTGCTGAGGGTTGCTACGCCTTCGGCGCCCCTTCGGGGTAGAACCACTCGCCACTCACGGGGGAGTGCTGCTTCACCTTGGTTATACGGGCCAGGCGGTTGGGTGCTCGGGTAGACCGGGGGTGACCCTCGGGTGGAGGGAGATACACGGTGACCAAGCCGGAGCAGCCCGGTTCGGAGGGCAAGACCGAGGCGCAGAGCGGTGTGCCGAGCCCGGCGAGGGAGGGTGAGCTGCTCGAACGCACCGTGTTCGAGGTCAAGCGCGTCATCGTCGGACAGGACCGGCTCGTCGAGCGCATGTTGGTCGGACTGCTGGCGAAGGGGCATCTCCTGCTGGAGGGTGTTCCCGGTGTCGCCAAGACACTCGCCGTGGAGACGGTGGCCAAGGTCGTCGGCGGTTCGTTCGCCCGGCTGCAGTTCACCCCGGACCTGGTGCCCGCCGACATCCTCGGCACCCGCATCTACCGGCAGGGGCGGGAAGAGTTCGACGTCGAGCTCGGGCCGGTGGTCGCCAACTTCGTCCTCGCCGACGAGATCAACCGGGCGCCAGCCAAGGTTCAGTCCGCGATGCTCGAGGTGATGGCCGAGCGGCACGTGTCGATCGGTGGCAAGACCTTCCCGATGCCCGACCCGTTCCTCGTGCTCGCCACCCAGAACCCGATCGAGAACGAGGGCGTCTACCCGCTGCCGGAAGCTCAGCGCGACCGGTTCCTCTTCAAGATCATCATCGAGTACCCGAACGTCGAGGAGGAGCGCGAGATCATCTACCGGATGGGCGTCGAGGCTCCCGTCGCCGAGCAGGTGATCTCGCCGACCGAGCTGGTCCGGCTGCAGAAGGTCGCGTCCCGCGTCTTCATGCACCACGCGCTCGTCGACTACGTGGTCCGGCTGGTCGTGGCCACCCGGACCCCTGCCGAGCACGGTCTCGATGACGTCGCCGGCTGGGTGTCCTACGGCGCCTCGCCGCGTGCCAGCCTCGGGATCGTCGCCGCGTCGCGCGCGCTGGCGCTGGTCCGGGGCCGTGACTACGTGCTGCCGCAGGACGTGATGGACGTCGCGCCGGACGTGCTGCGCCACCGGCTGGTGCTGTCCTACGACGCGGTCGCCGACGCGGTACCGATGGACCACATCCTGTCCCGGGTCCTGCAGACCGTGCCGCTGCCGCAGGTCAGCTCGCGTCCGCAGTACGCGGCAGCGCAGTGATCGGGCGGGTCGGGATCGGGCTGTGAGCAAGGCGAACCAGGGCCCGCCCAGCCTGCGGGACGGCAAGCTCGAGGCCGCGCTGCGGACGCTCGAGCTGACGGTCCGTCGCAGGCTGGACGGCCTGTTGCAGGGCAATCACATCGGGCTGGTCCCGGGACCGGGCAGCGAGCCGGGCGACGCGAGGCCGTACCAGCCCGGCGACGACGTGCGTCGCATGGACTGGGCGATCACCGCCCGCACCACCGAGCCGCACATCCGGCAGACCGACGCGGACCGCGAGCTGGAGACCTGGGTCGTGGTCGATCTGTCGGCCAGCCTGGACTTCGGCTCGACGGTGTGCGAGAAGCGCGACCTCGCGATCGCGGCGGTCGCCGCCGTCGTGCACCTGACCCGGGGTGGCGGCAACCGGATCGGCGCGCTCGTGTCCACTGGCGACAAGACGATCCGCATCCCGGCGCGCGGCGGTCTCGCCCACGCGCGGGGGCTGATCCGCAAGATCGCCCAGACGCCGAGGGCGCCGGAGGGCACTCGGGGCAGCCTGGCGCAGGCGGTCGAGCAGCTGCGGCGCCCGCCGCGCCGCCGAGGACTGGCCGTGGTGATCTCCGACTTCCTCGGTGAGACCGACTGGGAGCGGCCGCTGCGCGCCCTGTCGGCGCGGCACGACCTGCTCGCCGTCGAAATCCTCGACCCCCGCGATCTCGAGCTGCCGGAGGTGGGCACCGTCGTGCTCGCGGACCCGGAGACCGGACGTCAGCGCGAGGTCGACACGACGCCCCTGCTGTGCCGGGAGTACGCGGCGGCGTCCGCCCAGCATCGGGAGCGGGTCGCCACGGCACTGCGCCGGTGCGGCGCGGCGCACCTGACGTTGCGGACCGACGGTGACTGGATTGCGGACGTCGTGCGTTTCGCGGTCGCCCGCAAGCGGCAGTGGTCGGACGGTTCGCAGACCCGGCCGGTCAGCTCCGGAGGGCGCCCGGCGGTGGTCCGATGAGCTTCACCGATCCCTGGTGGCTGTTGTTGCTGGTGGTCGTGGCCGGTTTGGTGGTCGCGTACTGGCTCATGCAGAAGCGCCGCCAGCGTGACGTCCTCAAGTTCAGCAACCTGGAGACGCTGGAGAAGGTCGCGCCGGCCCGTAACCGGTGGTTGCGACACGGGCCCACCGCGCTCATGTTGGTGGCACTCGTGCTGCTGACCATCGCCTCGGCCGGCCCGACAGCCGAGGCCCAGGTCCCGCGCAACCGGGCGACCGTGATCCTGGTGATCGACATCTCGGAGTCCATGCGGGCCACCGACGTCGCGCCGTCCCGGCTGCTCGCGGCGCAGACCGCGGCCAAGGCCTTCGCCGACCAGCTGACCCCGGGCATCAACCTGGGCCTGATCTCGTTCGCCGGGACCGCGGCCGTCCTGGTGTCACCGACGGTCGACCGGGCACCGGTGAAACGCGCGATCGACGGTCTGCACACCGCGGAGTCGACCGCGACCGGTGAGGCCATCTTCGCCGGGCTGCAGTCCATCGACAGCTTCTCCCAGGCGCTGTCCGGCGGCGGCGAAGGTCCGCCTCCGGCACGGATCGTGCTGATGAGTGACGGTAAGCAGACGGTGCCCGGCCCGGATGGGGAGAACGAGCCGCGCGGCTCGTTCACCGCGGCGCGCAAGGCGGCCGAGAAGAAGATCTCGGTGTCCACGATCTCCTTCGGCACCCTGTTCGGGATCGTCGACATCAAGGGCCAGCGGATTCCGGTCCCGGTGGACGACGCATCGCTGCGGCAGGTGGCACAGCTGTCCGGTGGCCAGTTCTTCACCGCGGCCAGCCAGCAGGAACTGCAGCAGGTGTACGCGACGCTCGGGCAGCAGATCGGGTACGAGACCAAGCAGGTCGACATCAGCGGGCGCTGGCTGGTCGCCGGCACGCTGCTGGCGATGCTCGGCCTCGCGGGCGCGTTCGCCCTGGGCCGGCGTCTGCCATGACGGACCTGCCGTGACAGACCTGACCGTGACTCACCGCGCGAAGCTGGATAGCCTCGCGCGGTGAGTCGAAGCGTGCTGGTCACCGGAGGCAATCGAGGAATCGGCTTGGCGATCGCGACAGCGTTCGCCGAACAGGGGGACAAGGTCGCGGTCACGCACCGTGGTTCGGGTGCGCCCGACGGGCTGTTCGGCGTGCAGTGCGACGTCACCGACACCGACAGTGTGGACGCGGCGTTCACCGCGATCGAGGAGGAGCACGGCGCGGTCGAGGTGCTGGTGTCCAACGCCGGCATCACCGACGACACGCTGCTGATGCGCATGGGTGAGGACCAGTTCACCCGCGTGGTGGACGCCAACCTGACCGGTGCGTACCGGGTGTCGAAGCGCGCCGCGCGCGGCATGCTGCGGGCCCGCACCGGCCGGATGATCTTCATCTCGTCCGTCGTGGGTCTGAGCGGTTCGGCGGGCCAGGTCAACTACGCGGCGTCGAAGTCCGGGCTGGTCGGCCTCGCCCGGTCGATCGCGCGCGAGCTGGGCAGCCGGTCGATCACCGCCAACGTGATCGCGCCCGGGTTCGTGGACACCGACATGACCGCCGAGCTCGGCGAGAAGCGGCAGAAGGAGATCCTCACCCAGATCCCGCTGGGCCGGATGGCCTCGGCACAGGAGATCGCGGGCACGGCGACCTGGCTGGCGTCGGACGCCGCGAGCTACATCACCGGTGCGGTCATCCCGGTCGACGGTGGCATGGGCATGGGGCACTGAACTGATGTTGTCGAAACCAAGACTGGAGACACGTACGTGACGGGGCTTCTCGAAGGCAAGCGCATCCTGGTGACCGGCGTGATCACCGACGCGTCGTTGGGTTTCCACGTCGCCAAGGTCGCGCAGCAGCAGGGCGCCACGGTGGTGCTGACCGGGTTCGGGCGGATGCGGCTGGTCGAGCGCATCGCGCAGCGCCTCCCGGAGGCCGCGCCGGTCCTCGAGCTGGACGTGACCGACCAGAGCCAGCTCGACAGCCTCGCCGAGCGGGTCTCCGAACACGTCGACGGCCTGGACGGTGTGCTGCACTCGATCGGCAACGCGCCGGCCTCGTGTCTGGGCGAGGGCGCGTTCATGAACGCGCCGTGGGAGGACGTGGCCGCGACGCTGCAGGTGAGCGCGTACTCGTTCAAGTCGCTGGCGACCGCGTGCCTGCCGTTGATGTCCGAGGGCGGCTCGGTCGTCGGGATGGACTTCGACAACCGCCAGGCGTGGCCCGCCTACGACTGGATGGGCGTGGCGAAGGCCGGTCTCGAGTCGATCTGCCGCTACCTGGCGCGTGACCTGGGCCCGAAGGGGATCCGGGTCAACCTGGTCGCCGCCGGCCCGGTCAAGACCATGGCCGCGAAGTCCATCCCGGGGTTCTCCGCGTTCGAGGACGCGTGGGACGAGCGCGCGCCACTCGGCTGGGACGTCACGAACGCCGAGCCGGTCGCCAGGACCTGTTGTGCGCTGCTGTCCGACTGGCTGCCGGTGACGACCGGTTCGATGGTGTGGGCCGACGGTGGGTTCCACGCCATCAGCGTGTGATGGACGCCGACGCGCTGCTGTTGCTGTCGTTCGGCGGCCCGGAGGGGCCTGACGACGTCCTGCCGTTCCTGGAACGGGTCACCAGCGGTCGTGGGGTGCCCAGGGAGCGGCTGCTGGAGGTGGCGAAGCATTACGACCACTTCGGTGGGGTCTCGCCGATCAACGCGTGCAACCGCGCGCTGATCGACCGCATCCGGACCGCGCTCGCCGAGGCCGGGATCGACCTGCCGGTGTACTTCGGCAACCGCAACTGGCATCCGCTCGTCGAGGACACCCTCGCCGAGATGACCGCCGACGGCGTGCGCAGGGCACTGGTGATCGCCACCAGCGCCTACGGCGGCTATTCGGCGTGCCGGCAGTACCACGAGGACATCGAACGGGCCCGCGCCGCCGTCGGCGACGGCGCTCCCGAGCTGGTCAAGCTGCGGCACTTCTTCGATCATCCGGAGTTCATCGCGTCGGCGACGGACGCGGTGCGGGCGGCGTTCGAGCAGCTACCGGAAGCCGAGCGCGACGCCGCGCGGCTGGTCTTCACCGCGCACTCCATCCCGACGGCCGCGGACGTGGCCGCCGGGGTGCCCGCCGAGGGCGGCCACCGCTACTCCAGGCAGGTCGCCGAGGCGGCCCGCCTGGTCGCGGTCGAGCTGGGCGTGCCCGAGCATGACGTCGTGTGGCAGTCACGGTCCGGTCCGCCGAGCGTGCCGTGGCTGGAGCCGGACGTCGTCGACCACATCGCGGTGCTGCACGCCAAGTCCGTGCCCTCGGTGGTGATCTGCCCGATCGGGTTCGTCAGCGACCACGTCGAGGTCGTCTGGGACCTGGACAACGAGGCGCGTGAGTGGGCGGTCGAGCACGACATGGGCTTCGCCAGGGCGGCGACCGCCGGGGTGGACACGCGGTTCGCCCGGATGGTGGTCGAGCTGGTCCGGGAACAGACCGAGGGGGTCGCGCCCCGGGCGCTCGGTGAGGTCCCGTCCGCGGGATGCGGGGTCAACGGTGCGCCGTGCGCGGTCGACTGCTGCCTCCCGGTGCGCAGGCCCGCCCGTTAGGACTTCGGGAGGCGCAGCAGGGCCTGGACGGCCTCCGCCGCCCGGCCGGGTGGAGTCCCGGCCAGGCTCACCGCGTTGAGCGCGCCGAAGATCAGGTCGCGGACGAGCCGTGGGGCCACGTCGCCGGGAAGCACCCGCGCCGCCTGCGCGTCGGTGACGATCACGGTCCATCGTTCGACGTAGTCGCGGCGCAGCTTCCGGAAGGCGTCGGCGCCTCCCTCGGGTGTGGCGGACGACAGCACGACGAGCGTGTAGTCGCTCAGCTCGTGTACCGCGGTCGCATGGGCCCGGATGGCGGCCGCGAGACGGTCGGCGGGCCCCGCGCCCTCGTTGACCGAGGCGATGGCCGTGTCGAGGCACTCGTGGGTCGCCCGAAGGCCTTCCTCCAGCATCGCCTCGATGAGCTCGTCCTTCGAGCCGAAGTGGAAGTAGATGCTGCCGGTCTTGAGTTCGGCGGCGGCCGCGATCGCGTGGAGGCTGGCGCGCGCGACGCCGTGGCGGGCGACCTCGGTCGCCGCGGCGTCGAGCAGGCGCTTGCGGGTCCGCTCGCCCTTCGTGTCCTGGCCGCCCGGCACGGCTCAGCGACCCTTCGACGAACCGCGGTGCAGGCCGATCTGCTTCATCAGGCCCAGCAGGTCGTAGGTCGCGTAGAGGCGGCAGGCACGCTCACCCCGGAAGTCGAACACCTCCAGGCCGGAGAACTCGAACGCCCGCCCGGTGCCCTCGATGCCCGGCGGGTCCATCCGGCCGCTGAAGTGGCCGGTGCCGGTCCAGCTGAAGGCGGCTCGTGCGATGTCGTCGGAGAACAGGGGAGGGGCGGTGACCTGCCACTCCAGGTCGGGGTAGGCGCCGAGCACGTAGGTGATGTAGTCGTGCGCCGCCCGGTGGCCCCGCACCAGCATCCCGGTGTGGCGGGTGGTCGGGCTGTCGAGCACGAAGTCCTCGGTGAGCAGCGCGGAGACCCGTTCCGGCCGGTTGTTGTTCCAGGCGTCGAGCCAGCCCTCGTACCACTCGACCGCGAAACGCCTGTCCAGCGGCGCGGTGTCCGGTTCGGTCTGTTGCACGGTCATCGTGGCGGCACCTTCCGTCAGAAAACTAACAGTTGGTTAGAATCTAACAGATCGCCAGTTTATGCGCCGCGCGATTCCAGGTAGTCCTTCGCGCGGCGGAGCTCAGCCCTGACCTCGGCGGGCAGTCGTTTCGCCAGCACCGGCTGGAGCAGCCAGCGCAGCACCGGCGAAAAGGTGAACCTCAGCTGTCGATCCACGCGCGTGCCACCCGCGACCTCGGTGACCTCGAAGGTGGCGTGGAAGCTCGCCAGCCGGGTCCAGGCGGACGGCACCAGCCCGATGTCGATGCGCCGGCCAGGGGTGAGCTCGATCCACTGAACCACGGCGGCGCCCGGGATGCGGATGCCGCCGAGTTTGGGCCGACAGGCGAACTCGACCCGGTCACCCTCACGCCGGGCCCACAGCACCGGGCGGATCTTGTCGTCGATCTCCTGGTAGCGCTCGATGTCCATGACGAACTCGAGCATCGCGTCCGGTGTGCATCGGACGGTCTCCCGCGCGGTGGCGGTCAGTGTCGCTGTCGGCATAGTGAGAGAGTACTCTCTCACCATGATCGAGTCGAGCGAGATGTCGACGAAGGAACGGCTGTTGGAGGCCGCGACGGGGCTGTTCGCGAGCAAGGGCTACGCCGCGACCTCGGTCGCGGACATTCAGCTCGCGTGTGGCCTGACCGGCGGGTCAGGGGCGCTGTACAAGCACTTCCGGTCCAAGCGAGCGCTCCTCGAAGCGATCGTCGACCGGCACGTCGCCACCATGGCGGGCGGTGGCGAGCGGTTCCTCGCCGAGCTGCCCGACGACCCGAGGCAGGCACTGCGCCTGATGGTCACCGCGGTGTGGACCGGCATCGACCGGGACCGCGAGCCGCTGCGGGTGTTGCTGCGCGACCTCGACCCGTTCCCCGACCTGCTGGAGCGGATGTGGCGAGGCGTGCTCGGCTTCGTCTACGGCGGGCTCACCAGCTGGGTGGTCGGCGAGTGCGAGCGGGGCAGGCTCACCGTGGCCGACCCCGCCGCCACCTCGGCGGTGCTGTTCGCCTCGCTGACCTACTACCGGCTGCTGGACGTCCTGATCGGCAGGGTGCCGGGCGACATCGACCCGGAGCGCTTCGCCGACGCCTGGGTGGACCACGCTGCGGTGGTGCTCGGAGTCCCCTGAACCACGGTGCGGAACCAGCTCGCACAGACCGAGTGCACGCCGCACAGAGGCCCCAGCCTCTGTGCGGCGTAGAGAACCTCTGTGCGAGCGTGCTAGTGGCGGTCCGCGCTTCCGACCAGGACCCTGACCGCTTCGGCCACCGCCGCTCTTCTCGCCACCCGGATCGCCGTCGCCAGAGGGCGTAGAGCGTCGTCGCGGGCCGCGGCCGCCGTCGCGGAGAGAGCGCCGCCCGGGTCGTCCGCCGACGCGGCCAGCAGGATCGCCTCCACCTCGTCGGCGTGCTGCAGCACCCGGAGGCTGTGCGCCGGCATGCCGTCCGGCCAGAAGGAGTGGGCGCGAGCGCGCAGGGTGTCGGCTATCTCCTCGCGGACGCCCGGACGGTGCCGCGCGACCCCGAGCGCCGCGAGAGCGGCCGCCGAGTTGCGCACCTGCTCACGCAACGAGTGCTCGGCCTCGCGCAACGACACGTACTCCTCGGGCGGGGTCGGCTCCGGCACCGGGTGCAGCGTCCATCGGGTCAGTCCGCCGCCCAGCGCCTGGGGGATCAGGCCGTATCCGATGTCGGCGAACAGCAGACCCTCGCCGCGCTCGATGACCGACGTGCTGAACGGCCCTGGGCCGGGTAACCCTCGGATGTCGCCGGGTGCGGTGAGCACCATGCGCACCGAGGCGGGGGTGCCGTGGCCACGCAGCCTGCGTAATGCGGCCAGCAGGAACGTCACCGAGGTCGGTCGGTCGGTGGGACCGGGCAGATCGGTCGCCAGTGCGGTCGGCTCGTCCGAGGTGAGCACGTCGTGCGCCTCGCCCCACGGCTCGAGGGCATCGAGCACGTCGTCGGGCGCGGCGGCACCGCTCAGCCAGGCGGAGAGCCAGACTGCCATCGTCGCGGAAGCGCAGGGCACGGGCGTCAGGCTAAACGGCATTCCCCGGCGTGGCATCACGGCCAAGTGGGTGACACGCCGATAACGTCCTTTAGTCGTGGACCGAATGGAGGAGGATGCGCACCCACCGCTACAGCGACCCGCTCGCCTCGGGCGCAGGTAGGCGCAAGGAGATCCCGACCGTCACCGCCGAACCGGGCCTCGTCGTGGAGGATCCCGCGAGTGGCTTCTGCGGCGCGGTGATCAGCGTCGGCAAGGACGGAGCCGTCCTGGAGGACGGCAAGGGCAGGCGCCGGATCTTCCCGCTGAAACCGGCAGGATTCCTGATCGACGGCAAGCCGGTGACGATGGTGCGTCCGGCCGCGCCCAAGGTCGGACCGGTTCGGTCGGCATCCGGCTCGGTGCGCGTCGAAGGGCTGCGCGCCCGTACCGCGCGCGGCAGCCGCATCTGGGTCGAAGGCATCCACGACGCCGCGCTCGTCGAGCAGGTCTGGGGACACGACCTGCGGGTCGAGGGCGTGGTGGTCGAGCCGTTGCACGGGATCGACGACCTGGCGGGCGCCGTCGCCGAGTTCGGGCCGGGTCCGGACCGCAGGCTCGGCGTGCTCGTCGACCACCTGGTCGCCGGCACGAAGGAGACGCGCACCGCCGCCTCGGTGGCCGGACCGCACGTCCTGGTGACCGGCCACCCGTACGTCGACGTGTGGCAGGCGGTCCGGCCGTCGGTGGTGCGCATCCCGCGCTGGCCGGAGATCCCCATGGGCACCGACTGGAAGACCGGTGTGTGCGAGGCACTCGGCTGGGGCGAACCGGCGGACGGGGCCCGGCGCGTTCTCGGCGCCGTGCGCGGGTTCCGCGACCTGGAGACGCCGCTGATAACGGCCGTCGAGCAATTGATCGATTTCGTCACCGGCGCGCCCTGAGGTCTGGCAGTATCGAGCCATGCCGCTCGAGGCTTGGCTCTGGCTCGTCGGAGGCATTCTGCTGATCGGCGTCGAGCTGCTCACCGGCACTTTTGTGCTCGTGATGCTCGGCGCCGGCGCACTGGCCGCCGGCGCGGTCGCCGCTGTGCTCGACCCGCCCGCCCTGGTCGACGTCGCGGTCTTCGCGATGGTCTCGGTCGTGCTGCTGTTCGGTGTGCGGCCCGCGTTGCGCAGGCGTCTGTACGTCGAGCTGGAGCCGTCGGGCAACGACCCGATCGGCCGATCCGCGCTGGTGGTCCACCGGGTCGACCGGGACGGCGGGCAGATCAAGATCGAGGGCGAGCTCTGGTCGGCGAAGTCGCTCGAGACCGACCGGGTCTTCGAGCCGGGCGATCGGGTGACCGTCATGCAGCTGTCCGGAGTGACCGCTGTGGTGTCGACCGAGCTGTGACGAGGTCCCGGCCGAAGCGCTCGGCGGGGCCATGGGGGAAGGGACGGAGATGCTCGACATGGGTACCGGAGGAGCAGGTCTCCTGCTTGTGGTCGCCTTACTGGTGTTGCTGGTGATCATCATGATCGTCAAGTCGGTCCAGATCATCCCGCAGGGCTCGGTGGCCATCGTCGAGCGGCTGGGGCGGTACAAGACGACCAAGCAGCCTGGGCTCTGTTTCCTGATGCCGTTCGTGGACCGTGTCCGGCAGCGGGTGGACATGCGGCAGCAGGTCGTCTCGTTCCCGCCGCAGCCGGTGATCACCCAGGACAATCTGACGGTGCGGGTCGACACGGTCGTCTACTACACGGTCATCGACCCGAAGAACGCGCTGTACGGGGTGGCGAACTACCTGGACGGCGTGCAGAACGTCACCACGACGACGCTGCGCAACGTGGTCGGCGGCATGAGCCTCGAACAGAGCCTGACCTCGCGCGACCAGATCAACACGGTGCTGCGCGGCGGGCTGGACGAGGCGACCGGGCAGTGGGGCATCCGCATCAACCGCGTCGACATCAAGGCGATCGAGCCGCCGGCCACGATCACCGAGTCGATGGAACAGCAGATGAAGGCCGACCGGCAGAAGCGCGCGATGATCCTGACCGCCGAAGGGCAGCGGGAGTCCGCGATCCGCACCGCGGAGGGGCAGAAGCAGGCCCAGATCCTGTCCGCCGAGGGTGCGAAGCAGGCGGCGATCCTCGGCGCCGAGGCGGAGCGGCAGGCCCAGATCCTGCGTGCCCAGGGTGACCGCGCCGCTCGGTACCTGCAGGCGCAAGGACAGGCGAAGGCGATCGAGAAGGTGTTCGCCGCGATCAAGGCCGGGCGCCCCACGCCGGAGCTGCTCGCCTACAAGTACCTGGAGACGCTGCCGCAGATGGCGCAGGGCGAGGCCAACAAGGTCTGGCTGGTGCCGAGCGACTTCGGGAAGGCGCTCGAGGGCTTCACCCGGATGCTGGGCGCTCCGGGTGAGGACGGGGTGTTCCGCTACCAGCCCAGTCCCGACGACGCACCGCGCTACGCGGCGTCCGACGAGGACGACGACATGGACGACTGGCTGGACACGAGCACCGATCCGGAGATCGCGCGCGCGGTCGCGGAGGCCGAGGCACAGGCCCGCCAAGAGGTGCCGTCACCCACGTCGCCGGAGCAGCTGCGACAGGACGGGCTCAGCGACACGGGGACCGGATACGGGTCCTACGGCGGGGAGCAGGAGTACTCGACCGACGACTGGCAGGAGCCGTCGCGCTGAGCGATCCGAACTCGTGACCTCGTCGATTGCGCATACCGTGCGTCGAGGCACCTGGAGGTAGCAGACTGGCCCGGCGGCCGGCGCTCGTGCGCCGGGTCAGTCGACCCCGGGAGGATGCCCATGCGCGCGCTCAGTGCCGAGAGCCTGGCCTCGATCAGTGACACCGTCGCGGTACCGACCTACCCGAGGTCACCGGACAACACCTCGATCGTGCACTTCGGAGTCGGCGGGTTCCACCGCGCGCACATGGCCATGTACCTGGACCGGTTGATGGCCGAGGGCAAGGCGTTGGACTGGGCGATCTGCGGCGTCGGCGTGCTGCCCTCGGACAGCGCGATGCGCGACGCGCTGCACGCCCAGGACCACCTCTACACACTGGTGCTCAAGTTCCCGGACGGGCGGCTGGAGCCCAGGGTCATCGGGTCGATCCAGGACTACCTGTTCGCGCCGGACGACCCGGAGGCGGTCATCGAGCGGATGGCGGCCGAGCGCACCCGGATCGTCTCGCTCACCGTGACCGAGGGCGGCTACCACGTCCATCCGGTGACCGGCGAGTTCGACGACCGGGACGCCGGCATCCAGGCCGATCTGACGCCGGGGGCGACGCCGACCACGACGTTCGGCCTGATCACCGAGGCGCTGGTGCGGCGCAGGGAACGCGGCCTCGCGCCGTTCACCGTTCTCAGCTGCGACAACATCCAGGGCAACGGGCACGTCGCGCAGCGCATGTTCACCGCGTTCGCCCGGCTGCGTGACCCGGAGCTGGGCGCCTGGATGGAGGCCGAGGTCGCGTTCCCGAACTGCATGGTCGACCGGATCACCCCGGTGACCGCGGACTCCGACCGCGCCACGCTCGCCGAGCGCTTCGGCATCGAGGACCGCTGGCCGGTCGTGTGCGAGCCGTACACCCAGTGGGTGCTGGAGGACCACTTCACCCAGGGCAGGCCGCCCCTCGAGGAGGTCGGCACCCAGCTGGTCGAGGACGTCACACCGTACGAGCTCATGAAGCTGCGGTTGCTCAACGCCGGGCACCAGGTGATGTGTTATCTCGGGTACCTCGCCGGCTATCGGTACGCGCACGAGGCGGCGGCCGATCCGGCGTTCGTGGACCTGCTCATGGGGTACTGGGAACGGGAGGGGACGCCGGCGCTGCAGCCGGTGCCGGGCGTCGACCTGGTCGCGTACCGGCACAGCCTGATCGAGCGGTTCGCCAACCCGGCCGTGGCCGACACGTTGAGCAGGCTGTGTTTCGGCACGTCCGACCGCATCCCGAAGTTCCTGGTCCCGGTACTGCGTCACCAGCTGGACAACGGCGGCGAGTACTCCCGCTCGGTGCTCACGATCGCCTCGTGGGCCCGGTACGCGGAGGGCGTCGACGAGAAGGGCGACCCGATCGATGTCCAGGACCAGCTGCGCGAGGGGCTGATGGCCAACGCCGCGCGCCAGGGCATCGACGGACTGGAGTTCGTCCGGAACCGCGACCTGTTCGGAGACCTCGTCGACGACGAGCGGTTCGTCACCGAGTACCGGCGAGCGCTGCGGTCGCTGCACGAACAGGGCGCGGCCGCGACGGTCGCGGAGTGGGTCCGCGCCGGTTAGGTCAGTCGCCTGCCTTGGCCGGCGGGCTGGCGACGATCGCCCAGCAGCCGAGCGCGAACAGCACGGCGAGCTCCGAGATGCCGATCAGTCGCTCCATGGCACCGAGCGGGAAGACCCGCCACCAGGCGATACCGGTGACGAAGCTCTGGGCGACCGCGTAGAACAGGACGGAGAGGAACAACCAGCAGGCAAGGGCGGCCCGGCGGGTCCAGATCGCGGGTCGGATGCGCGAGCGGCGCGCGATCAGCAACGCGCCGGTCGGCAGGCTCAGGAACGCCGCGAGACTGGACATCCGGTGGATCATCCCGGCCGGGCCTGTCGACTGGCCGTTCTGGTAGTCGTACTTCTGGAAGACGACCAGTAGTACGAGACACACTGCCCAGACTCCGATGAGCAGCGATGCTGTACCGAGCGGCCGTAACAGGCGCGCACGGACCAGCCCGAGGAGGATGGCGATCGAACCGACCGCCAATGCGACGACCGCGACGTCGAACAACCAGCGGTTCGCGCCGAGCGCGTACTCCGAGATCGTCCGGCTCAGCGGGCTCACCGAGGACGACGGCGGCAGCACGTGCAGCAACACGATGAGCAGCAGCCCGAGGGAGACGAGCGAGGTGCCGATGACCGGAACGGCGCGCCCGATCATGGCGCGGCGCGCGACGTCGGCGTCAGGTGTCTCGGTCCTGCTCGCCGGCGAGATCGGCATCGGGGTCACGGCTGCTCCAGTACGGGTCGCTGGGTCCTGTCCGGTCAACGTCGTTCGGACGCTGCTGGTTCCGCGATCGCGCTTGGTCACAAACCGACGCTCCAGCGTGGTGGGTCAGCTGGTCCATGGGAGGATAAGGAAGTGAGTACTATCTCCGATCTGCAACTGGTGCCACCGTCGGTCGCGCTGCCGCCGGAGACCGAGGAGCTGCGCGCCGAGGTGCGTGACTTCCTGGCCAAGGAGCTGCTCGACGGCCGTTTCGTGCCTCGGTGCGACGTATGGCTGTCCGGCTGGGACGAGCGGTTCAGCCGTGAGCTGGGCGCCCGTGGCTGGCTCGGCATGACACTGCCGACCGAGTACGGCGGGCACGGCCGCGACGCACTGGCGCGATACGTGGTGACCGAGGAGCTGCTCGCCGCTGGTGCTCCGGTCGCCGCGCACTGGATCGCCGACCGGCAGATCGGACCGTCCCTGCTGCGCTTCGGCACCGAGACGCAGAAGCAGCGCTACCTGCCCCGGATCGCCAAGGGCGAGTGCTACTTCGGGATCGGGATGAGCGAGCCGGACTCCGGTTCGGACCTGGCCTCGGTGCGCACGAAGGCGGTGCGGGTCGACGGGGGGTGGCAGCTCACCGGAACCAAGGTCTGGACCTCCGGCGCGCACCACGCGCACGCGTTCTTCGCGCTGGCCCGCAGCGCGCCGGTCGAGGACGGCAACCGGCACGCCGGGTTGAGCCAGTTCATCGTCGAGCTCGACTCCCCGGGCGTGGAGATTCGGCCGATCAAGCTGCTCACCGGCGCGCACCACTTCAACGAGGTCGTGCTGGACGGAGTATTCATCCCGGACGACCTGGTTCTCGGCGAGATCGGTTCGGGCTGGCACCAGGTGACCTCCGAGCTGGCGTTCGAACGCAGCGGCCCGGAACGCTTCCTGTCGACGTTCCCGCTGCTGGTCGCACTGGTCGGCGAGCTGTCCTCGGCCGGGGAACGACTGGGCACGGCCGGTCTGCGTGACCTGGGGGCCCTGGTGTCCCGGGTGTGGACGTTGCGCCGGCTGTCACTGGGTATCGCGTCGTCGCTCAGCTCCGGTGCGCCCGCGGACGTGCCGGCGGCACTCGTCAAGGACCTCGGCACGCGCTACGAGAGCGAAGTGATCGAAGCGGCGAGGCTGCTGGTCGACGTCCCGCCCGATCCGGGCGCGGAAGGCGGGTTCGCCCGGCTGTTGGCCGAGGCGATCCTGCATGCCCCCGGGTTCACGCTGCGGGGCGGTACCAACGAAATCCTGCGGGGCGTGGTGGCGAGGGGGATGGGTCTGCGATGAGCGCCGGTACCGAGAACACGAGCAGCGCGGACGAGACGGCCGAGCTCACCGCGATGGCGCGGTCGGTGTTCGCCGATCACCCCGCGGAGGTGACCGAGGGACTGCCCGAGACGCTGTGGTCGACGCTCACCGAACTGGGACTGACCCAGCTCACTCTGCCCGAACAGGCGGGCGGCAGCGGCGGCACGCTCGCCGACGCCGCCGCGCTGCTACTCGTCGCCGGTGAGGCCTCGGCCGCGGTTCCGCTCGCCGAAACCGACCTTCTCGGTGGCTGGCTGCTGAACTCGGCGGGTCTCGCGGTGCCGGCCGGGCCGCTGACCGCGGTGGCGGACGACCGCGCGGAGCTGAGCCTGGGGACCGAGTCGTCCGGTGACGTGCGGGTGAGCGGCGAGCTGCGCAGGGTCGCCTGGGCGCGGCACGCGACGCGGGTGGCGGTTCTCGTGGCGGATCCGGACGGTGGCGACCTGGTTCTCTCGGTCGATCCGTCGGCGTCGGGTGTCGAATGTGCCGGAGGGACGAACCTCGCCGGGGAGCCCCGCGACGATGTCCGGCTCGACGTCGTCATTTCCGCCGCCGACGTGGCGAAAGCGCCCGAGGGTACCCGGGAGCTGCTCGGCAGACGTGCCGCGTTGGCGCGGGCCCTGCTGTTGGCCGGAGCCGCCGGGAAGGCACTCGCCCGGTCGATCCAGTACGCGGGGGAGCGGGTGCAGTTCGGCAGGCCCATCTCGAAGTTCCAGGCGATCCAGCAACAGCTCGCGCTCGCGGCCGCCGAGCTGGCCGCCGGTCGGGCGGCCGCCGAAGCCGCCGCGCGGATCGCGGCGGCCAGCGACTTCTCGGGGGATGACGCGGGGTTCGCCGTCGCGGTGGCGAAGGCACGGACCAGTGAAGCGGCCGGGGTCATCGCGCGGATCGCTCACCAGGTGCACGGCGCGATCGGGTTCACCCTGGAGCATGATCTTCGGTTGTCGACGACCCGGTTGTGGGCCTGGCGGGAAGAGGACGGCAGCGACTCGTACTGGCATGCCGCGATCGGGCGGCGGGTGCTTGCCGAAGGGGCTGACGGGTTGTGGCCTCTGCTGGTGCGTAGCAGTTGACGTTGGGGTCTCGTTTGCTGTGGTCGGGTTCAAGGCATCTCGGCTTCGCCGTCGACTCGTGAGTGGCAAGGGCGCCTATAGGCGCCCGGATCACTCACGACGGAAAAGCTGTCGTGAGTGCTCCGAGCGTCTACGCCTTCGGCGCCGCTTCGCGGTAGACGCCCTTGCCACTCACGATGGCGCCGCTTCGGGGTAGACGGCCTTGCCACTCGCGTGGGCCGCTAGCCTTTGGGGATGGGGCGTGGGTTTGGGTTGGTGATCGTTCGGGAGCCGCGTGAGGCGACCGTGGAGTCCGTGCGCAAGCTGACCAGGACCACCGGGGAAGGGGGAGTGCACCCGGTGGTCATCGATGGCAAGGACTGTGCCGACGAGGCGGCCTTGTTCGGCACGCTGGCCGAGAAGCTCGCCTTCCCGGACTACTTCGGCCGCAACTGGGACGCGCTGGACGAGTGCTTCTCGGACCTGCTGGAGATCACCGGCGGCGGCCTGGGCAGCGCCTTCGCCGACCGGCCGGGCGTCGCCGCTCGTACGCTGATCCTGACGTTCCTGGACAGCGCGCGACTGATCGACAACGGCGCCGACCTGCTCACGAAGCTGCTCGCCACATTCGATCACGCCGTGGACGTCAACCGCGAGCGCAATGCGGCCGGGCTCCGGGTGATCCTGCAGCTCGACGCCGCCGAGTCGGACGAGACCGAGGCGGCGCTGCGCCGGATCACCGAGGGGCCGGCCGGCGGCTGAGGTCAGCCGCCGGCCGATCGCTCAGTGCCGGGCCATCGGGGTGTCCGGGCCGGTCGGGAAGCAGCGCACCGGTTTCGCGTGGTCCGGGTCGAGCGCGTTGGTGATGTACTGCGCGGTCACCGGGTCGAACGCCACGGCGCCGTGTTCGGCGAGGTCTGCCGGGCAGTGATCCTGCAGCACGATGTTGGTGACCTTCGCGCCGTCGCGCTTCGGCATGACACCGCTGGTGTAGGGGATGACCAGCTCGTCGTGCTTCGTCATGATCATCGTGTAGGTCACACCGGGCACCGCCGGACCGCCGTCGGAGTTCATCTTCTTCAGGAACGGTGAGCCGTGCAGGAACTCCCGGCAGGAGGCGCACAGCGGGGCGAGCACCACACCGAGCGCCGGGTCGAGACCGAACTGCCCGGCGATCCGGTTGAGCTGGGCCACGCCGTAGAGCTGGGTGCCGTCCCACAGCGGTGTCATGCCCACGTAGCGGTCGACGTAGCGGTCGCCGCCGAGGAACTTGACGTAGTAGTTCGGCATGAGGCTGCCCTCGGAGTGCCCGACGATGTCGACCTTGTCGGCGCCGGTCGCGTGGCGCACCCGGTCGACGAAGTCGGCCAGCTCGTGCGAGCTGTCCTCCATCTTGCGCAGCCCGCCGACCTGGGACAGTGGCGGCGGCGCGAGCGGGGCACGGCCGTAGGTGAGGGAGAAGACGCAGTAGCCCTTGTCGGCGAGCAGAGGGGCGATGTAACCCCAGTTGACGGCCTGGTTGGCACTCAGGCCGTGCACCAGGACGACCGGGTTCGGGTGGGCGCTGCTGGGCTTGCAGTCCCACTTGTTCGAACCGGGTGGCGGTGGGTCGAACGGCGCCGGGTCGAAGATCGGCGCCGACGGTTGCGCCGCGGCGGGTGCGGCGGGTGCGGCGGAAGCCTGCCCCACCGGTCCGGCCACGAGTGCCGCGACGGTGAGTGCGCCGGCTGCCAGTGCGGTCGCCACGCGCGCGACACCTAATCGAACCATCATCGGCCCCTCGGGTGGAAATATCGGATCGCCTACTGGCCGCCTCAACGACGGTCCATCGGGCGGGGTTCGCCGGGGTGAACGGTTACACCCGGTAAGGGGTGATTACGCAGTGCCGACTGTCATGGTCAACTGCGCTCCGTTACTCTCCCCGGGACTTTGGTGATCGTTGGGTGCCCGAACCGGTTCTGGGGGTCTGTCTTGCGGCTTGCGCGAATGCGACACGCGGGAAGCGCGATGGTCGTGGCGGCGACGTGTGTCGGGTTGGCCGCGCTGACCCCCGGGGTGAGCTTCGCGGACACCGGTCCGGAAATCTCCGGCCGCTACGTGTCCCTCGGCGACTCCTACGTGGCCGGACCGCTCATCCCGCTGCAGACCGGGACGCCCTCGGGTTGCCTGCGCTCCGACCACAACTACCCGTCGCTGGTGCGCACCGGAGTGCACAGCTCGCAGTTCCAGGACGTGAGCTGCAGCGGTGCCACCACGAAGGAGATGACCTCGCCACAGGCGGTCACCGGCGGCTCGAACCCGCCGCAGCTCACCGCGGTCACCAAGGACACCGGCCTGGTGACGCTCGGTATCGGCGGCAACGACATCGGGTTCGCGGACATCATCAAGAACTGCGCGGTCAAGTCGCCGAGCAAGCCACTCGGTGCCGCGTGCAAGGACTACTACAACCAGGGCGGGCGCGACCAGCTGGCCGAGCGGATCGAGGCGACCGCTCCCAAGGTCGCCGCGGTGCTCGACCAGATCACCAAGCGTGCGCCGGACGCGAAGGTGCTCGTCGTGGGATACCCGACGATCCTGCCCGCGAAGGGCCCCGGTTGTTTCCCCGTCGTGCCGTTCAGCCCGGGGGACGTGGCCTGGCTGCGTGAGGTCCAGGGGCAGCTGAACGACATGCTGGCCGACGAGGCGGACCGGACGGACGCCGAGTTCGTCGACACCGCGCGCAGCAGCGTCGGCCACGACGTGTGCCAGCTGCCGGGGACCAAGTGGGTGGAAGGCCTCGTGCCGACCTCGCCCGCCGCTCCGGTGCACCCGAACGCCCTCGGCATGCGCAACAGCGCGAACGACGTGCTGGCCGCGCTGCACACCAGGGTGCTCGCCCCCTAGTACGGGGCCGCTAGCTAGCGCTTCCTGGTGAGCCGGGTCAGCCCGGCCAGCAGGCCGCGCTGGGGCACTCCGGTGACCGGTTCTGGGCCGGCGCCGTGTTCGGCGAGGACGTCGTTCGCGGCCAGCACCCCGGACATCGCCGAGCGCTCCATCAGACCTGAGCAGTACGGCAGCTGGACGAAGTCGCCCGCGACCCGCACCCCTCTCGCATCGGACGAGACGGTGGGGCGCAGGACCCGGGAGCCCGGTGGGAAGGCCGGGGCCTCGGCTTCCAGCCGGACGGACCGATGCAGGATCGTCGCGTCCGCGGTCTCCGGCCACAGCTGAGCCAGCTCGGCCAGCATGTGTTCGGTCGCGCTTCGTGCGTCGGGCCGGGTGCAGGCGTAGGAATGCAGCTCCAGCACCGCGCCACCGGTACGGGCCGCCCACGCGCGCGATCCGCGTTCGAGGCGGTGGTAGCAGGTGATGGAATCGAGTGTGTCCTGTCCGGTCACCGCCGAGAAGACAGCGCGTTCGGGCGAGACGTCGCGGTCGAGCCACAGCCTGCTCACCGCGTAGGGCTCGGCGACGCTGAGCGAGCCCACCTGCGCCGCGAGCCGGGGAGCCACCGCACGGGCCTCGTCGGATCGGTCGACGAGGCCGCGCAGCCCACCCGGATCGAGCGCCAGCAGGACGTGGCGCGTGTCCAGGGTCCGGGCGTCGAGCTCGACGCGCCACCGGTGATCGGGGCCGGGAACCAGCGCGTTGACCGGCGAACCGGTCATGACCTCCGCGCCGTGGCGGGTCAGGTGGGCGCGCAGCGGATTCCAGATGCAGGTGAGGTAGTCGGTGTCCGGGGCGTCGAAGGCGAGACCCTCCGGGTTGCCGAGGAAGTAGAAGTGGAACATCGCGACCAGCTCGGCCGCGGACATTCCGGTCGGATTGCAGAAGAACGACCGGGCGAACGCCTCGAACAGCATCGAGCGGGCGCGCTCGGACAGGTTCAACCGGTTCAGGAACTCGCCTGCCGACAGCGCTTCCAGCCCGAGCGCGGGATGGCCCTGGTCGAAACCGAGCAGCTCCAGCCCGAGTGTCCGGTTCGCGCCGACCAGATCGCGCCAGCCCAGACTGGGGGAGCGTGCGAACAGCGTGAGCAGGCTCAGCGGCGGCGTCGCCGGGAGCCCGGTGAGGTCCTCCTCGGGCCAGCGGGCCGAGAGGACCGGGTAGCTCCCGGTCGGCCTGAGGAACCGCAGAGCGGGGTCGGCGCGGCGCAGGATCGCGCGCCAGGTGTAGTACTGGCGGAAGAACGCGTGGAACCCGTGCTCGACGATCTGTTCGGAGCCGTCCGGCATCCGGTGGGGCCACGCACCGAGACGCCCGCCGAGCTGGCCTGCGGCCTCCAGCAGGGTCACCCGGACGCCGCGTTCGGCGAGGACCACCGCAGCGGAGATCCCGGCGACACCGCCGCCGATCACCACCGCGTCGACGCCGTCCGGCACCTCACGCGGCAGGTCCGGACGTCCGGGCACCAGCAGCTGTGGCCGCATGCGCAGCGGCCCGGCGCGGTGGTGCATCCGGCGATCATGCCGGATGCACCACCGTTGTGCGGGTTGTGCCGCTCAGCCGCCGCGCCGACGCAGCGCGTGGGCGCCGTTCGGCAGCTGCCCACGCGGTGCCGGCCCCCGGCGTTCCACCGAGGACTTCGGCTTCGGCCGGGTCGCGCCCTTGGCGGCTGCGCCCGGTCCGGATCGGACCGGTGGAGCGGCGGACAGGTCGCCGGTACCCAGCTCGCGGGCGAGCGCATCGCGGACGATGTCGCGCAGCGCCTCGGGGCGTTCGAGGGGATGGTTGTCAGGCAAGGGAACCTCCTGCGAAGTGAGTGATGGCGCGGTCTGCCCGCGCCATGAGATGACGGGGTGACTCGTGCGAAGCGCATCCTCAGAGGTCCATGCGTCGAACGGTAGCGCCGCCCGGAAGCGTGCGCGACCGAGTTTCCGACGACCACCGGGTCGGCTAACGTCCGGAGCGTGAGCGCGGAGACAGACGTGAGTGGACTGGCCGGGCATCTGGCGGGCTGGTCGCCCGCGCCGATCGAGCAGGTGGGGCGGGTGAGCAGCTGGTCGGTGGGCGCGTTCGCCGGCGTGCTGGACCAGCCGAGCCCGCTCGCGAACGGGCAGCTACCGCCGATGTGGCACTGGTTCGGTTTCCTCGACCACCCGGCACAGGCCGAGATCGGCGCCGACGGCCACCCGGCGGGCGGCCACTTCATGCCGCCGATCCCGGACCGCCGCAGGATGTTCGCGGGCGGCCGCTGGACGGGGCATCGTCCGTTCCCGGTCGACGCGGACCTGACCCGCCGCTCCTCGGTCACCTCCATGGAGGTCAAGTCCGGTCGCAGCGGCGAGATGGCCTTCGTGACGGTACTGAACGAGTTCCGGCACGACGGCGAGCTGGCGGTCAGCGAGGAACAGGACATCGTCTACCGGAGCCAGCCCGATCCGGCGCCGTCGGCCACGCCTCCCGCCGCGAAGCCCCCGGCACCGCCGGAGCAGGTCGACGAGCCCCCGGCCGAGCACGCGCTGACGCTGCTACCGGACGCGCCGCTGCTCTTCAGGCTCAGTGCCCTGACCTACAACACCCACCGCATCCACTACGACCTTCCGTACGCGACCGGGGTCGAGGGCTACCCCGGCCTGGTGGTGCACGGACCGCTCCTGGCGTTGCTCGCGCTCGAGCTGCCGCGCAGGTTCGCCCCCGGCTCCCGGGTCACCGGGTTCTCGTACCGGCTGCGCAGGCCCGCCTTCGCCGGGACACCGGTGCGGGCACGGACGTTGTCGACGGACGGCGAATGGGACGTGGCGGTGGGCGTGCCCGGCACGGCGCCGTCGCTGACCGCGTCCGTGCGGCTGGTGGCCGGGTAGCTCGCACAGAGGCTGGGGCTCGAGCGACTTTGCACACCTTCGTGCTGCGTCGCACACGTTCGGACATGTGCGACGCAGCACGTGGGTGTGCAAAGTGCAACCGCCGCAGCTCATGCCAAGGTAGGGGGCGTGCGTATCGCCACCTGGAACGTCAACTCCGTCCGCTCCCGCATGCCCCGGCTGCTGCCCTGGCTCGACGAGCGCGAGCCGGATGTGGTGTGTCTGCAGGAGACCAAGCTGCCGGACGACGCGTTCACCGAGCTGCTCGACGAGGAGCTGGGCTCGCGCGGCTACCAGGTCGCGCACCACGGCGAAGGCCGGTGGAACGGTGTCGCGCTCCTGTCCAGGGTCGGCCTCGAGGACGTGGCGCGGGGTCTGCCGGACGAGCCCGGCTTCCCCGAGCCGGAGGCCCGCGCGGTGTCCGCAACCTGCGACGGGCTGCGGATCACCTCGGTGTACGTCCCCAACGGCCGTACCCCGGACGATCCGCACTACGAGTACAAGCTCGCCTGGCTCGGTGCGCTACGGGACAGTGTGGCCGCGCAGAAGCTGCCCAGCGTGGTGTGTGGCGACATGAACGTGGCCCCGACCGACGAGGACGTCTGGGACCCGGCCCAGTTCGTCGGGTCGACACACGTGACGCCCGCCGAGCGGGCGGCGCTGGCCGAGCTGACGAAGCTCGGGTTGCGCGATGTCGTGCGCGATCGCTGGCCCACCCAGCGTGTGTTCAGCTACTGGGACTACCGCGCCGGTCGGTTCCACCAGGACCTGGGCATGCGGATCGACCTGATCCTCGCGGCCGGACCGGTCGCCGAGCGGGTCGCGGCGGCCTGGGTCGACCGTGCCGCGCGCAAGGGAACGGGGCCGAGCGACCACGCCCCGGTCATCGTGGATCTGGACACCGCGCCGGACGGGGACATCGGTCCGGTGGTCCCGCCTCCGTCGCGCCCGGCGAAACGGTCGCGCTGAGTGACGGCCCAATCACAACTCCGCGCAACCTCAGCGCCGCCGTGCCGTTGAGATAGCAGTAAGAGTGTGATTCTTGGTTGTTATGCTACGAATCACACGCGATGTCGCATTGTGGCGCCGACCGGCAGCCGGGTGCTCGTCTCATTAGGAGGGCTCACAGGTGAGTGCTGGGGTAGAGGTCCGCGTCGAGGGCCTCTCGAAGTCGTTCGGCCGCTCCAACATCTGGTCGGACGTATCGCTGACGCTGCCTCCCGGTGAGGTGAGTGTCCTGCTCGGGCCGTCGGGTACGGGCAAGTCGGTGTTCCTGAAGAGCCTGATCGGGCTGCTCAAGCCGGAGAAGGGCTCGATCTTCATCCACGACACCGACCTGGTGCGCTGCAACGAGTCGCGGCTGTACGAAATCCGCAAGCTGTTCGGTGTGCTGTTCCAGGACGGCGCGCTGTTCGGGTCGATGAACCTGTACGACAACATCGCCTTCCCGCTGCGTGAGCACACGAAGAAGGGTGAGAAGGAGATCAAGGACATCGTCATGGAGAAGATCGACATGGTCGGTCTGACCGGTGACGAGGGCAAGCTGCCCGGCGAGATCTCCGGCGGTATGCGCAAGCGTGCCGGCCTGGCGCGCGCGCTGGTGCTGGACCCGGAGATCATCCTGTTCGACGAGCCGGACTCAGGTCTGGACCCGGTCCGTACGGCGTACCTGAACCAGCTGATCATCGACCTGAACGCGCAGACCGACTCGACGTTCCTGATCGTCACCCACGACATCAACACCGCGCAGACGGTGCCGGACAACATCGGGTTGCTCTACCGCAAGCACCTGGCGATGTTCGGCCCGCGCGAGGTCCTGCTGACCTCGGAGGAGCCGGTGGTCGCGCAGTTCCTCAACGGCCGCCGCCAGGGCCCGATCGGGATGTCGGAGGAGAAGGACTCCGAGCAGGCCGAGCGTGAGATGGCCGAGATGAGCGGCGAGCTGGCCGGTCTGCCGCCGCTGAAGCCGCAGATCGAGGTCTCCCCGGGGGTGCCGGAGCGCAAGGCCGTCGGCCGTCGCGAGTCCCGGGTGCGCGAGATGATGCACGAGCTGCCGGAGAACGCCCAGGCCGCCATCCGGGAGAGCCTCAAGCGCAACGGCAACGGCGCGCACCAGCGCGACGACGGCCCTGCGACGGAGCAGTTCGACCGCCAGCGGTGACCGATGCCGCTCAGCCGGCGCGACGGTGCGGGTTCACCGCCCGCCGGCTGAGCGGTTCACGCAGACCGAGGTGTTCGCGCAGGGTGGTCCCGCTGTACTCGGTGCGGTAGACGCCCCGCTCCTGCAGCTCGGGCACGAGCAGCTCGACGATGTCGTCGAGCCCCTCCGGGATCAGGTACGGCGTGATGTTGAACCCGTCGACGGCGCCGTGCCTGGCGAAGTGGGTGAACTTGTCGGCGAGGCCTTCAGGCGTGCCGACGTGACCGCGTTGCGGTCCGAGCGCGATCACCGTCTCTCGCAGTGACCAGCCGTGGTGTTCCGCTTCGGCGCGCCACCGGGCGACGGTCGCGCGCGGGTCCGCGACCCGGCGGGCACCGAACGCCCCGGTGTTCTCGATGACCACCGGGTCCTCCTTCGGCAGTGGGCCGTCGGCGTCCCGGTCGGACAGATCGATACCCCACAGCAGGCTCGCCACGTTCAGCGCGGTCGCCGGGGTGACCTGCGCGAACCGGACCCAGCGTGCCTTCTCCCGTGCCTCCTTCTCGGTGCGGCCGATGATGATCTCGGTCCCGGGCAGGATGCGCAGGTCGTCGCCGGGCCGGCCGGCGGCGCGCAGGCGCGTGCGGATGTCGGTGGCGAACGACAACGCGTCGTCGAACTCGGTGCCGTGCGCGGAGAAGATCACGTCCCCGTTGCGTGCCGCGAAGTCGCGTCCCTCCGAGGAGTCCCCGGCCTGGAAGATCACCGGATGCCCCTGGGCGCTGCGCGGCAGGCTCGGCACGAGGTCCACGTCGAACTGGCTGCTCAGCTCGCGGACCCTGCGTACCGCGCCCGGCGTCGCCCAGGACGGCGCCTCGCGGGAGTCCGCGACGGCGTCGTCGGCCCAGCCGTCCCACAGCGCCCTGGCGACCGTGAGGAACTGCTCCGCCCGTACGTAGCGGTCGGCGTGGTCCAGGTAGCCGCCCCGGCGGAAGTTCGCGCCGGTCCAGGCGTTGTCCGTGGTCACGACGTTCCAGCCTGCGCGACCTTCGGACAGCAGGTCCAGCCCGGACAGGCGGCGCGCGAGATCGGTGGGCTCGTTGAACGTCGTGTTCGACGTGCTGACCAGGCCGATGCGGTCGGTGACCGCGGCGAGCGCGGCCAGCTGCGTGATGGCATCAGGTCGACCGGCCACGTCGAGATCGTGGATGAGACCGTCGACCTCGCGCAGTCGCAGCCCCTCGCCGAGGAAGAACGCGTCGAACAGCCCACGCTCGGCGGTCTGCGCGACCTTGCGAAAGGACGCCGGGTCGATCTGTGAACCGCTGCCCGGGTCGGACCAGATCGTCCAGTGGTTGACGCCCTGGAAGAACACTCCGAAGTGCAGCTGGGCGTTCGGGTACGGGACGTCGGTCGGGTCGGTGCTGGTCATCGGGATCCTCCGGCGGTGGCGAAGCGGTTGGCGGGCCGAGGCAGCCCGAGAGTGGTGCGCAGCGATGCCCCGGGCACGGGACGGGCGGTGAGGCCGGTCTTGCGCAGCGCGGGAAGTACCAGCTGGGAGAGCACGGCGAGGTCCTCGTCGAGGACCAGCGGGTGCAACCGGACTCCGGTGACCGACGTCGAGTGCAGCTCGGTGAGCAGCCGGAGGAGACCGTCAGGGCCGCCGGTGTAGCGCAGCCGTCCCCGGTCCGGCCAGGGCGCGTGCCGTTCGAGGTCGGCGATCCGCTCGGCGGCCGACGCGGCAGGGGTGTCCAGCGCCAGTTCGATCTCGGCGAAGGCGTGCGTGGTGCCGCGACCCGCCGCGTCGAGGGAGGCCACGTCGGAGCCGCTGACCAGGGTCACGTCCACCTGCTCGGCGGGCAGCAGGCCGTCCGGTGCGAAGACGACGAGCTGGCCCTGCGGTGACCGAGGGACGATCGCCGGGCCCTTCACCGCGAACGTGTCACCGGTGAAGTCGA
The DNA here is from genome assembly GCF_000429025.1 of Actinospineispora spinosispora DSM 44797. Taxonomy (GTDB): domain Bacteria; phylum Actinomycetota; class Actinomycetes; order Mycobacteriales; family Pseudonocardiaceae; genus Pseudonocardia; species Pseudonocardia spinosispora. The sequence continues at coordinate 28,450 of NZ_AUBB01000006.1, read as the reverse complement.
TGTAGTGCAGGCGGTCGCGGTCGAGGTAGCGGCTGGTAGCGACGTCCCGGATGACCGCCTCGTCCTCCCACGAGTCCCACAGGTCGCGCACGACCCGCACCGAGTCGAGCGCCTCAGCGGCCACGCGCGACTGCTCGACGGCGGGCCGGCCCCAGGCCCGCGCGGCTTCGGGCTCCGGGGAGGTGCCGACCACCCAGCCGGCCCTGCCGACCGAGATGTGGTCGAGCGAGGCGAGCTGCGAGGAACTGTGGAACGGCTCGGCATAGGTCGTGGACACGACCGGTGCGATGCCCAGGACGCTGGTCGACGCCGCGATGAAGGCCGCGCGCTCGACCGACCCGATCCGGCCGAGCGGCCCGGCCTCCGGTGCCGGCAGCGAGTCGTCCAGCGTGACGAGCGTGAAGCCGGCGTTCTCCGCGACGGCGGCCACCGACCGCGTCCGACGCGGGCTCAGCAGCTCAGCGGGTGAATGGGCGGCGCGACGCCAGGCATCGGGATGCGCGCCGTCGCCGTCGATCTCCAGGGCGAGGTGCAGGGGAGTGGACACGCAGGTTCCTTCCGCGAGCGAACACGGCTGACGGCCCGACGGGTGTCGGGTCGAGGTGATCTCGCGGGGGGATCAGACGGCGGACGCGGTCCGGCACAGGTCGACGTGCCGGCGGGTGATCAGCCGCAGGGCATCGGTGTGGGTTCGCACGCTCGCCTCCATCGGCCTGGCGTTAGCACCACACGCCCGAATGGTTCGGAACGCGGTTGCTGCGGCATCAGCGAGCCAGGTCTCTCCGCCGCTCTGGATGGGCTGCCTTCGACGTTACGCGCTGATCCCGCTCGGTTGTCAATGCGCGTGCGCCGGGTCACGGCGACTAATCCTGACTTGACAGGTCGACTTTGTTCAGTATTACTCGACAGGGCGACCCCGGCCGGGTCGCGTCGTCGTACCTCGATGGAGGAGAGACCGTGTCGATCGCCCACCCGGCGCCCGCGCTCACCGCGTGGCCCGCCAGCTGGTCGCGGCGTCGTCACGTGGATCTGTGTCGTACCCAGACCGCGCTCTGTCGCTGAGCGCACTCTCCGGTCGCAGTTCCCCGTAACGCCGCGTCGTCGACCCGCGCGCACGGGGCCCTCTCATCGCCCTGGAAGGGGACTGTCGGTGACCTTGCCCGCGCTCGAGGTTCGGCAGGTCGCGTACAGCGATCCGCTGGTGGTGCCGATGTTGACCGAGCTGTCGCACGAGTACTGGACCCGGTACCGGCACACGCTCGGCGACATCGCCGAGGAGATGCGTGCGCGGCCGACCGAGTTCGGCCCTCCCGATGGCGGCCTCGTCCTGCTGCTGACCGAGGGCGAACCGGTCGCGGGTGGTGCGTTCCGCCGCTACGACGAGCGGACCGCCGAGCTCAAACGCATCTGGACGCACTCGGCGCACCGCAGACGTGGCCTGGCCAGGCGCGTGCTCGCCGAACTGGAACGAGAGATCGCCGCACGCGGTTACCGGCGGATCTACCTGACCACCGGTCCTCGGCAGCCCGAGGCGAAGGGCCTGTACCTGGCCACCGGTTATCGGCCCCTGTACGACCCGAACCTGGACCCGGAGCAGATCGGCCCGCACCCGTTCGAGAAGGACGTTGATCAGTGATGACCGCCGTACCCGAGACCGTCCCCGCCACGACCCACGGCCCACCGGCCTCGGAGGAGGATCCCGCGGCTCGACTGCGGGTGATCCCGGCGAGACACCCGGGGCGGTGGGTGGCCACCGCCGTCGTGGCGGTGCTCGCCGCGATGGCGGTCAACGCGCTGCTCACGAACCCCGCGTGGGACTGGGCGACGGTCGGACAGTTCCTGTTCGCCCCGTCGATCGTGCGCGCGGTCGGGCTGACCCTGAAACTGACACTTCTCGGCATCGTCCTGGGTTTCGTGCTCGGCACCGTGCTCGCGCTGATGCGGTTGTCCCAGAGCCCGCTGCTGCGCGCGGTCAGCTGGACCTACATCTGGATCTTCCGCTCGGTCCCGCTGATCCTGCAGCTGCTGTTCTGGTTCAACCTCGCGTTGCTCTATCGGTCGATCACGTTCGGGATCCCGTTCGGGCCGGCGTTCTTCGCGGTCGGCACGATGGATCTGATCAGCCCGGTGACCGCGGCGGTACTCGGGCTGGCGCTGCACCAGGCCGCGTACGCCGCGGAGGTGGTCCGCTCCGGTTTCCTCTCGGTGGACCCCGGCCAGCTCGAAGCGGCGGCGGCGCTGGGGATTCCCCGGCTGCGCCAGTTCCGCCGGATCCTGCTGCCGCAGGCGATGCGCACGATCCTGCCGACAGCGGGCAACGAGCTGATCGGCCTGGTCAAAGGCACGTCGGTGGTCTACATCATGGCCCTGAGCGAGTTGTTCTACCAGGTCCAGGTGATCTACACGCGCAGCGGACGGGTCATCCCGATGCTGCTGGTCGCCGCACTCTGGTACCTCGCGTTGACCACCGTCATGTCGGTCGCGCAGTTCTACATCGAGCGGTACTACGCGCGCGGCGCATCCAGGGCGTTGCCGCCGACGCCGATCCAGAAACTGCGCGCGTCGTTGAGCACCCTCCACACCGGGCGCGGGGGCTCGACGTGACCGCGATGGTCGAGCTGCGTGGCGTGCACAAGGCGTACGGCCCGCTCGAGGTGTTGCGCGACGTCGACCTGACGGTGCGCACCGGCGAGGTGACCGTGCTGCTCGGCCCGTCCGGTTCCGGCAAGTCCACGTTACTGCGGGCGATCAACCACCTGGAGAAGGTCGACCGGGGCTTCGTCAGGGTGGACGGCGAGCTGATCGGCTACCGGCAGTCCGGGGACCGGCTGCACGAGCTGTCCGAACGACACATCCTGCGCCAGCGCAGCCATATCGGGTTCGTGTTCCAGAGCTTCAACCTGTTCGGCAACCTCACCGTGCTGGACAACGTGGCGGAAGCCCCGATCTCGGCGCAGGGCCGCGACCGCGACGAGACCTACCGGCACGCCCGCGAGCTGCTGGATCGGGTCGGGCTCGCGGAGAAGGCCGACGAGTACCCGAGGCGGCTGTCCGGCGGCCAGCAGCAGCGCGTCGCGATCGCCAGGGCGCTGGCGTTGCGCCCGAAGCTGCTGCTGTTCGACGAGCCCACCTCGGCGCTGGACCCCGAGCTGGTCGGTGAGGTCCTCGACGTCATGCGTGACCTGGCGGGCAGCGGCACCACGATGATCGTGGTCACCCACGAGATCGGCTTCGCCCGGGAGGTGGCGGACACGGTCGTGTTCCTCGACGAAGGACGCGTCGTCGAACAGGGCAGCCCGGCGCAGGTACTCGACCGGCCGCGCGAACCACGCACCCGCGCCTTCCTGAGCAAGGTCCTGCCGTGAACGCCGACTCCCCGAAGAGGAACCCCGTGCCGACCCGATCCCTACGGCTCGTCGCCGTGCTGCCCGTCCTGCTCGCCGTTGCGCTGACCGCGTGCGCCGGCCCCGACCCCGACCAGAAGCCGCCGCCCGCGACCGGGCAGAACGCCATCAACACCAGCCCGGACCAGCACCGCATTCGCGGGCAGAAGGTCGAGGCGATCGCGGCGTCACTGCCCGCCGCGATCCGGAGCAAGGGGACACTGGTCGTCGGCGCGGACGGCAAGGGCAGCCCGCCGCTGAACTTCCCCGCCGACGACGACCGCACCATGATCGGCGTCGAGACCGACGTGGCGCAGCTGGTCGCGGACACCCTCGGGCTGACGCTGGACCTGCGCCAAACGTCCTGGGCGAACCTGTTCCTCGCCGTCGACTCCGGCCAGTACGACGCCGGCTTCTCCAACATCACGGTGACCGAGGAACGCAAGGACTCCTACGACTTCGCCACCTACCGGGTGGACACCGTGGCCTTCGAGGCGGCGAAGGACAGCCCGATCCAGCAGGTCACGAAGCCCTCGGACATTGCGGGCCGTACCGTCGCGGTGTCGGCGGGCACCAACCAGGAGCAGATTCTGTTGCGCTGGGACGCCCAGAACAAGGCGGCCGGGCTGGCGCCGGCCAAGCTGCAGTACTACACCAACCCGGGGGACTACTACCTGGCGCTGCAGTCCGGGCGGATCGACCTGTACCTCGGACCGAACCCGAACGCCAGCTATCACGTCGCGGTCAAGGGTGACACGAAGATCGTCGGCCGGGTCAGCGGCGGCGGGGAGATCACCGCCGACATCGCGGCCATGACGAAGAAGAACAACGGGCTGGTCGGGCCGCTCAACGAGGCGCTGAACACGGTCATCAAGAACGGCAGCTACAGCCAGGTACTGCAGCGATGGAACCTGACCAGCGAGGCGATCCCAGTCTCCCAGATCAACCCACAGGGTCTGCCCCGGACGTGACGGCGGGAACTCTGGGCGGCCCGACCGAGTTGACTGAGTACCTTCTCAGGAAATGGGGACATCATGGCCGGCCCGTTCAGCAAGATCGGAGCGTTCCTGAAGAGCCCGCAGGGGCGCAAGCTCACCGATCAGGCCAAGACCTACGCGCGTGACCCGCGCAACCGGGCGAAGGCGAAGCAGATGCTCGACAGGTTCCGAGGCGGCAAGGGCGGCACCGGCCGTCACTGACCAGCGTCACCCGGCGGCGGCGATGAGCTGATCGGCCAGAGCCGCCGCCTGCTCGATCGGCGTGGCCGAGCGGTTCGCCTTCGAGCCGACCAGGGCTCCGTCGTAGAGCATCTGCAGGTTGGTCGCCAGCTGCTCCGGCTCGCGGGCGCCCGCCTGGGTGAGCGCCGTGGTCAGCTCGGTCAGTAGCCACTGGCGGTGGGCATTCACCACGGCGCGGACCGGGCTGTCCTGATCCGGGAACTCGGTCAGCGCGTTGAGGTACAGACAACCCCGGTAGTCGCGCCGGCGGGCAGCCGCCCCGGCGAGCCGGAAGACGGTGCGTACCCGGTCGAGCGGGCGATCGTCGAGCCCGCGCACGGCCCGCTCGTATCCGGCGCGGTCCTTCTCGTCCGCCCGCCGCAGGTAACTCACCACGAGCGTGTCCTTCGACCCGAAGTGCTGGTAGAGGCTCGCCCTGGCGACATCGGCATCGGCGATCAGCCGGTCGATGCCCACGGCGCGGATTCCCTCCCGATCGAACAGCGTGGTCGCGCTGTCCAGCAGACGGTCGGCGGGGCTCGGTCGGTTCGTCGGGGCCGTGGTGGGCATGTGGCCAGCATAGAACGAAAGTCTTCCAGACAGATCGGTCTATCCGGTAGTGTCGTCGGTGTGAGTCCGGAACCGTTGGTTCAACGCCGCCACATCGACCTGCTGAGGGTCGTCGCCGCGGCGTGTCCGGGTTCACCGTCGCGCATGTCCTGAGCCGGCCGTCGCCCGCTCCGCGCATCTGAAGTTCCGCCGAACACCCATGTCAGTGGCGCTGTCGAACGCTGCCCATCAGAGGTGTCGTCGCACGCCCTCGTGAACGTCCCCGAGAGGACCGGACCATGTCGCTGTACCTATTCGAGTTCGTCCCCACCCGCACCGACCGTGACGGTGTCGCCGCACTGCTCGTCGAGATCGACAAGGCGGCCGGGAGCGCCCGGGCCGAGCTGATCGAGTCGCAGGTGACCGCCGGGCACGACCGGCTGTTCGCCGTGCTGGAAGCGGATGACACCACGGCATTGACGGCCGAGCTCGCCGCCGCGCGGCTCGACACCGCCACCGAGGTGGTCGGTCCCGACCAGGTGCGGCTCGTCGGTGCCGACCTGGCGCAGCTCAAGGCAGCCAAGCCCAGCGCGGGCTACCTCGTCGAATGGGATCTACCCGCCGAGCTGAGCATGGACGACTACCTGGCGCGGAAGAAGGCGAAGGCGCCGCGCTACGCCGATGTGCCCGAGGTGAGCTTCCTGCGCACCTACGTCCGCGAGGACATGGTGAAGTGTCTGTGCTTCTACGACGCCGCGGACGAGGACATCGTGCGCCGGGGCCGCGCCGCCGTGGACACCCCGATCGACCGGCTGCACGCCCTGGATACCGGGGCGGGTCAGCGATGAGTACGGCCACCGCGACGGTCGACGACACGGTGGACGAGGTCGCCGCGCGCTTCCGGGACCGCGCGGCGCGGGTGGACAGCGGCGACCAGCAAGTCGTCGACGGTCTGCGCTGGCTGGGGGAGCGGGACCTGATCGCGCCGCGCGGCGGTGGGCTGCCGTACGCGGTGAGCCTCGTCGAGCGGATCGCCGGTGAGTGCATGAGCTCGGCGTTCTCACTGTGGGCGCAGCGCATGGTGATCGAGTACCTCGGTCGCGGTGAGCCAGACTCCGGCGAGCTGCTCGGTGAACTGCTCGCCGGCCGGGTCGTCGGGTCCACCGCGATGGCGCCCGCGCTCGCCGACGTGGCCGGGCTCGGTCCGGTTCCGGTCACGGCCCGCCGGGCGGACGGCGGACTGCGCCTCACCGGGCCGATCCGCTGGGCGTCCAACCTCTTCCCCGACGCCGTGGTCGTGCTGCCGGTGCGGGTCGGGGACGGGGCCGACCGGGCGGTCGTGCGGCTGCGGCTGTCCGACCCGGGTGTCCAGGTCGATCCCCGCCCCGAGCTGCTCGCGCTCAACGGCACCGCGTCGTCCTCGGCGCTGCTGCGGGACGTGCACGTGCCGGGCGACGCGGTGCTGTCCTGGGACCTGCGCGCGTTCGTCGGTTCGATCAGGCCGACGTTCCTGCTCGTGCAGTCGGCGTTCTGCTCGGGTCTGGCCCAGCGCTCGACCGAGGAGACGAAGCGGCACCTGACCGGCCCGAACGCCGAGCTGACCGGGGAGGCGGAGCTGGTCGCCGCTCGAGCGGCGTCGGTGCATCGCCGGCTGCACGCGGGCGCGGCCGACGCGGCATCGCTGAGCTCGGCCGAGCTGTTGAGCCTGCGCCTGGACGCCGCGGCCGCCGCGTCGGCGGCGACCCGGTTGGAAGCCACCGTCCGCGGCGGCGCCGGATATCTCGCCGGCAGCGACGTGAGCCGACGGCTGCGCGAGGGTGCGTTCCTGCCGATCCAGGCCCCGACGGAAGGACAACTGCGGTGGGAACTGTCGCGCTCCGTCTGACCGCCGCCGCCAAGAGCTACGGCGACCGGGCCGTACTGCGAGGCCTCGACCTCGACGTGGTGAGGGACGGGCGCCTGGTGGTGCTCGGCCCGAGTGGTAGTGGCAAGTCCACTTTGCTGCGCGTTCTCGCCGGGCTCGAGGAGCTGGACTCCGGGCGGCTCAGCCGTCCGGACGAACAGCCGGCCTCGACCGCGGTGGTGTTCCAGCAGCCGCTGCTGATGCCGTGGCTCGACGTCCGGGAGAACGTCGAGCTCGGCGGGCGGTACAGCGCGAACCGGGGCCGTTTCGCGCGGGACGAGGTCGCCGGGCTGCTGGAGTTGTTCGGGCTGACCGAGTTCGCCGACGCACTGCCCGGGCAGCTGTCCGGCGGCCAGGCCCAGCGGGTGTCGATCGCCAGGGCGATGGCGGTGCGCCCGGACGTCCTGCTGCTGGACGAGCCGTTCAGCGCGCTCGACCCGGCGACCCGCACCGGTCTGCGGACCTGGCTGCGCGAGGCCGCGACCCGGCTGCGGGTGACGTTGGTCCTGGTCACCCACGACGTGGACGAAGCGCTGTACCTGGGGCAGACGATCACCGCGCTCGACGGTGCCGGTGGGATCGGCGAACGCTGGGACAACCCGATCGAGCCCGGGCACGACCAGCTCGCCGACCACCCGCTGCGGGCCGAGCTGCTGGCCAGCTACCGCTCACAGGTCGCGGCCGTGTCGAACCCGGTGGTGAGGACGGGATGAGCCCGCCGCTGAGCCGCCGGACGTTGCTGCGGGCGGGAGTGGCTCTGGGCGCGGTCGGCGGGGTGGCGGCCGCCGCGGACCTGGCGCTGGCCGGGCGGTCCACCGCGCGCACCGGCACACAGCTGCGGATCGGTTACCTGCCGATCACCGATGCGGCGCCGCTGCTGGTGGCCCATGCGCAGGGCCGGTTCGCCGGGGTGAGTGCCGCTCGACCGGTGCTGTTCCGTTCCTGGGAGTCGCTCGCGCAGGCGTTGCTCGCCGGCGAGCTCGACGTGGTGCATCTGCTGATGCCGTTCGCGGTCCAGCTGCGTTACGCCCTCGGCGCGAAGGTCAGGGTCGTCGCCTGGAACCACACCAACGGCTCGGCGCTCACCGTCGCCCCGACTGTGCGGGACGTCGGTGACCTGCGCGGACGTAGTGTGGCCATCCCGTTCTGGTGGTCGATCCACAACGTGATGGTGCAGCGGATGCTCCGGTCGGCGGGACTGCGGCCGGTGATCCGCGAGGTTCCGTCGGCGGCGGAGGGCACCGTCGGACTGGTGGTGATGAGCCCCGCCGACATGCTCCCGGCGCTGGACACCGGCGTCATCGGTGGCTACATCGTCGCGGACCCGTTCAACGCGGCCGCCGAGCTGCGCGGGGTGGGTCGCATCGCCCGTTTCGTGGGCGACGCCTGGCAGGACCACGCGTGTTGCGCGCTCGTCGTGCGCCAGGAGCTGATCGACACCGCTCCGCACGCGGTGCAGGCGGTGACCGACGCGGTGGCGGGTGCCCAGCTGTGGATCTCGGCGCATCGCGGCGACACCGCGGGCGTGCTGACCGGTGGCCGCTACCTGCCACAGCCGCTTCCCGCCGTGCGACGCGCACTGACCAGGTCCGGCACCGACCCCGCGTTGCTGGTGCGGCACCCGGACTGGCACGGCGAACGGATCGGCTTCGCCCCGTACCCGTTCCGCGGCTACACCGAGGCGCTGGTGGACGCCATGCGGGAGACCGTCGTCGACGGCGACCGGCGGTTCCTCGACTCGATCGACACCTCGACCGCGCACGACGTGCTCGTCGACGACCGTTTCGTACTGCGCAGCATGGCCTCCCTCGGCGGGCCGGCCGCGTTCGCGCTGCCCAGCTCCCTGTCCAGAACCGAAGAGGTGCAGTCGACATGACCCTGCTCGACACCACCGAGACCCCCGTCGCACGGGGGCGCACCGGAGCCAGGAGGCGGGGGTTCCTCCCACCGGCCGTGGCGGTCGCCGCCTCGGTGCTGCTGTGGTGGGCCGCCACCACGCTGCTGGCGGCGCCGGGCTCACTGCTCGCCGCATTCGCGCCGCAACGCGCGCTTCCCGCCGTGATCACTCTGCTGACCAGAGGTGTTCTGCTTCCGGACATCGCCGCGAGCCTGTGGCGCCTGCTCGTCGGCCTCCTGATCGCCACCGTCGTGGGGTTCGTCGTCGGTCTCGCCGTCGGCTCGGTCCCGGTGCTGGACGACGCCACGCGGCCGGTGTTCCAGCTGCTGCGCATGGTGTCGCCGCTGTCCTGGGCGCCGGTAGCGATCGGCCTGTTCGGCATCGGTCACCGCCCGGTGTTCTTCCTCGTCGCGGCGGCCGCGGTGTGGCCGGTCGTGTTGAGCACCTCGGCGGGAGTGCGCGCTGTCGAGCCCGGCCTGGTGATGGTCGCCCGCTCGCTCGGCGCCACCGGCCTGGAGCGGCTGACCAGCGTGGTGCTGCCCTCGGTGCGGCCGCACCTGCTGACCGGGGTGCGGCTCGCGCTGGGCATCGGGTGGGTGGTGCTCGTGCCGGCCGAGATGCTCGGTGTCACCTCGGGCCTTGGCTACGAGATTCTCAACGCGCGCGACCAGCTGGCCTACGACCAGGTCATGGCGGTCATCCTGGTCATCGGCGTCCTCGGCTACCTGCTCGACACCCTCGCCCGCCGCGCCCTGGCCCGCTGAGGACGACCAGCTACGTCGAGTTCCTTCGGACCAGTGACCACAAATACCACGGTACCGACCGTGCCCAGCTCGTTCTGAGCGATACAGGTGAACAAGCCGAGCATCGCCTTCGCCACATAGACCCGGTCCAACAGAAACCCATGTCGTCGTTCAAAATCAGTAATGAATTCGTCGAGCGCCGCTGATCTGCGAGCGAAGCCCCCGCAGTGGAACCGATGGTCCACGGTCCAGTTGCTGAGAATTCGCCCCGATGTCTCGCGTTGCAGGCGGACGATCTCGTCGTCGAGATACTCCACACCTCGCAAAACCGCATAGCCCAGAACCCGCTGGCCAGGACTGAGTCCCATGGAGAGTCCGGCGAGCGTCCCACCGGTTCCTACCGGGCAGACGACGAGGTCGAACGGCTCGGGAATCTCAGCAATCAGCTCAGCGCAGCCCAACAGGGCCGCCGGTGCGCTGCCGCCCTCAGGAATCAGATAGTGCTCGCCGAGTTCCGCCCGCAACATGGCCAGCACCGTGGAATCCGACTTACGCCGGTAGGTCGCGCGGTCGATGTAGTGCAGGCGCATCCCGTCCTCGACCGCGAGCGCCAAGCTCTCATTGAACGGCTGTTCTTCCCCACGAATCACACCAATCGTGGCGAAACCCATGTGACGTCCCGCGGCAGCTACCGCACGGATGTGGTTGGAGTACGCACCCCCGAACGTCAACAGTGTCGATGCTCCCCGCTGCCGCGCATCCGCCAGTTGGTACTTCAACTTGCGCCACTTGTTCCCCGGAAACTCCGGATGGATCAAGTCATCCCGTTTGAGCAGCAGACGGACGGAACCCAACCGTTCATCAGATAATTCGACCAACGGCGATGGCAAGCTAACTCCGACCGACCCAGCCACGTGGTCACTATGCCCTCTCTCGGACCGCTCCGGTGTGGCGCTATCCAGTTCAGTGGCGAACGGACTCCGCGCGTGAACGGACGCGACCCAACGCCAGCAGCAGCACCACCGTGGTGGCGAGCAGGACGACCGTGCTGGCCGACGCGCGGAACACGTCACCCCGGTCGCTGAGCGCGAAGATCGTCACCGGCAGGGTCCGCCAGCTGGGCGGGTAGATCATGATCGTCGCGCCCAGCTCGCCCATCGACAACGCCACGGCCAGCCCCGACGCGGCGGCGAGCGCCGGCAGCAGCAGCGGCAGGCGGATTTGCCACAGGACGCGCGCTTCGCTCGCCCCGAGGCCCCGGGCCGCTCTCGGCAGCTCCGGGTCGAGCCGGTGCAGGGCGGCCGCGACCGTGCTGAACGTGAACGCGAGCACCAGTACCGCGTGCGCGAGGATGACGATCCAGCGGGTTCCACCCAGCACCAGCGGTGCGCGGTTGAAGGCGATCAGCAGCCCGAGACCGATGACCACCGAGGGCACCGCGATCGGCAGGTGACACAGTGCCGAGGTCACCCGGCGGACCATGGGCGAGGCGTCGGCCGCCGCCAGCGCCGCCCAGGTCCCGACCAGCAGCGACGCTCCGCCCGCGAGGATCGCGGTCTGCACGCTGACCAGCAGGGACGCGAGCCCGTCCGGGTCGAGTGCCTCCGCCAGGTGCGCGCCGGTGAGCCCGGACGGCAGCGCCGAGGTCCAGGACTCGGCGATCGCCGCCACGAGCAGGGTGAGCAGCGGCGCGATCACCACCACGACGACGACCAGCGCGAACAGCGTCAGAACGACGGCTCTAGAGCCCCGGGACCACAGCAGCACGACCGGAACCTCCTCGGGTATCGAGCCGGGCGAAGGACGCCCGGTAGACGGAGTAGAGCGCGAGCGACAGCACGACCTGAGCGGTGGCCACGACCGACGCGGTCGGCAGATCGAGCGTGACGACGCCCCTCGTGTAGATCAGGACCGGCAGCGTGATGACGTCCTTCGCCCCGGTGAACAGCACGATGCCGAACTCGTTGAGCGCCAGCAGCAACACCAGACTGCCGCCCGCCGCCAGCGCGGGAAGCACCTCCGGCAGCACGATCTGACGCAGCACCCGCATCGGCCCCGCGCCGAGACTCGACGCCACGTCCAGCTGCTCGCGCGGCACGAGTGTCAACGCCGCGAGCAGCGGCCGGACCACGAACGGCGTGAAGAAGGTGACCTCGGCGAGCACGACACCCCACGGCGTCGTCAGCAGCGCGGGCATCCGGCCTCCGCCGAGACCGGCGACGACCGAGCTGAGCACCCCGGCGCTGCCGTACAAGAACGTGAACGCCAGCGTGATCAGGAAGGACGGGAGCGCGAGGACCGAGTCGATCAGCCGTCCGACGAGCCGAGCACCGGGAAACGGCACGAAGGCGAGCACCAGCGCGAGGAACGTGCCGAGAACAAGACATCCGATGGTGGTGCACACCGCGATCTGCGCGGTCCGCCCGAGCGCGTCGAGAAACGCGCCGGAGCTCAGCACCGAGCCCCACCGCTGCGCGCCCCGGCCGTCGCGTCCGGTCACCAACGACTCGGCCAGCACGGCGAGCATCGGCCAGGCGACCCCGACCACCACGACGGCGAGCGGTGCGTACCGCCAGAACAGTCCCAGCGCCCGCATTCGTGCCGGAGCCGGGGCGGGAGCGATCGGCCGAGGCGGGTCGAGTACCGCCATCACGAGTCCTCGGACACGAGTACCCCGGCGCCGTCCGGTACGTGCACCCCGATGCGATCGCCCACCGCATGCCTGGTCGCGCCCGGCTGGTCCACCTCGACCAGCAGGTCGGGCAGCGCGTCGACCGCGAGGCTCAGCCTGCTGTCCGGGCCCCGCCACTGCACCGTCTTGACCGTGGCGGGCAGTACGTCCGGTCCGAACGACGTCGAGGTGACCCGGATGGCGTGCGGCCGGACCGCGAGCAGCGCCGAGGAACCCGGGGGCAGGCCGTCCCCGGCGGCCACGATCTCGACCTCTCCGACCCGCACCCGAACACCGCCCGGATGTCGACCCGCCAGTACGACGGAGGGCAGCAGGTTGGCGCCGCCGAGGAACGCGGCGGTGAACCGGCTCGGTGGGTGTTCCCACAGCCGGCGCGTGTCGTCGACGTCGACCAGCGCACCGTCGCGCATCACGCCGATCCGGTCGGCGAGGGTGAGCGCCTCCACCTGGTCGTGCGTGACGTAGAGGATCGCGATGTCGGGCAGCTCGTCGCGCAGCCGCTGCAGCTCGGTCAGCATGCCGTGCCGCAGGTGCACGTCGAGCGCGGACAGGGGCTCGTCGAGCAGGAGCACGGGAGGCCGGATCGCGAGCGCCCTGGCGATCGCGATCCGCTGCTGCTGCCCGCCGGAGAGCTGGCTCGGGTAACGGGACGCGAAGTCCCGCATCCCGACGAGGTCGAGGACCTCGGTGACCCGCGCACCGACCTCGGCGCGCGGCAGCCGGCGGGCCCGCAACCCGAACGCGACGTTGTCGGCGACGCGCATGTGCGGGAACAGCGCGTAGGACTGCACCACGACGCCCAGCCCGCGCCGCGCCGGTGGCAGGTCCGTCACGTCGGCGCCGTCGACCAGCACCCGGCCCGCGACCGGCCGCAGGAAGCCGGCGAGGACCTTGAGCGCGGTGGACTTCCCGGAACCGCTCGGACCGAGCAGCGCCAGGGTCTCACCGGCCGGGATGTCGACGGTGAAGTCACGCAGCGCCCGTGTGTTCCCGTAGTCGGCGCCGACGCCGTCGAACCGCACGGCGGGTGGTCGGGCGGTCTCGGTGGCGCCGGGGAGGTGTTCGGTCATCGGCCTGGTCATGTGTTCGTCGCCTTGCGGTAGGCGTCCAGCTGGGTGTCGAGGTTCTTGGCGACGGAGTTCCAGTCCGGCTGCCAGATCTCCACACCCTGCATGAGCTGGGCGATCCGGGCAGCGACCGCGTCGGTCGGATGGACGTCGGCGCGCACCGGCACGCCGTACGCCTGCGCGCTCACCGTCTGCTGGACGGGGGCCGACAGCAGGAACTGCAGCAGCTTCCGTCCGTTGTCGGCGTGCGGCGCCCCGACCGCGAGACCGGCCGCGTACGGCAGCGAGAAGGTCGACCGGACACCTCGGTCGTCAGCGGGCCAGAAGACCTGGAAGTCGGCGTGGTCGGACAGGATCGACTGCAGGTTCATCTGCAGGTCGCCGTTGGCGACGAGCAGCTCACCCTTGGCGACCTTCGGCTGCAGTTTGCCGGTCGAGGAGGACGGACCCACCGAGCTGCGCTGCAAGCGGCTCAGATAGTCGAGCGCGCCTGCCTCGCCGTAGACGTGCTGCAGCTGCAGGAGCAGCGCCGTGCCGTCACCGGCCTCGCCCGGTGTCGAGTACTGGAGCTTGCCGGAGAACGCGGGATCGAGCAGCGCCTGCCAGGTGGTGGGTGCCGGCGACGACGCCGGATGGGCGATCATCACCGGGTAGTTGCCGACCAGCGACGTCCAGAGCCCACCGGGGTCGCGGTCCGCGGCCGGCACCGGAGTCAGGTCGACGCCGCTGGGCTGCAGCAGACCGAGCCCGGCCGCCTGCTGGATGAACGGCGGCAACGTGACCAGGACGTCGGCCTGCGGGTTCGGCCGTTCCTTGTCGACCCGGGAGACCACCTCACCCGACCCGGCCTCGATGTAGGTGACGGTGATGCCGGTCTGCTGGGTGAACTCGGCGAAGCGCTTCTGGTACCAGGGGCCGAGACCGTCCGCGCTGTAGACGGTGACGGTGCGGGCGTTGTCGCCGGACCCGGTTGGCGCCGTGCCACCGCAGGCGGCGAGGAGCGCGAGAACGCAGGTCAGGGGTATGGCCAGTAGTGCGGAACGGATGCGCATGGCGTCTCCTGGAGAGGCGGTCAGCGGTGCACGGGGGCGGAGAGCAACAGGTCGGGCAGCTCGGCGATCGAGCCGAGGACGTGGGTGGCGCCGGCTCCGCGAAGCGCGTCGGCGTCGTGCGCGCCGGTCAGCACGCCCGCGACGACCGAGGCACCGGAGCGGACACCGGACAGGACGTCGCTGCTGGTGTCGCCGGCCACCGCGATCGCGGCGACGTCGTCGACGCCCAGCCGCAGCAACGCGGTGAGGATCATGTCCGGGTAAGGCCTGCCCCGGCCGGCGTCGGCGGGGCAGAGCAGCAGATCGACCAGGCTCTCCCAACCGAGTGCCGAGACCAGCCGCGCCTGTGTCTCCCTGCCGAAGCCGGTGGTCAAGGCAACCGCGACACCGTGGTCGCGCAGGGTGGTGATGGCCTCGGGCGCACCGGGGATCGGGTGGGTGTGGCCGGCGTCCACCAGGTCGGCGTAGGTCTGTTCGAACACCGTGTTCGCCCGCTCGGCGCCGTTCGCGCCGACCAGCTCCCGGAACACCTCGATCTTGGACTGGCCCATCGTGTCCCTGATGTGGCTCCAGGCGTGTGGAGTGTCGGCGTCGGCGTCGGCCAGTGCGGCGGCGAACGCGCGCTCGACCAGCCCGTCGTCGGCGACCGTGGTGCCCGCCATGTCGAGCACGGCGAGTCGGATGCGGTGTGACTGCTCGGTCATCGGTCTCCTAAAGGTCTGCGAGGTCAGCGGTGCGTTCGGCGATGGCGGGGGACAGGGTCATGCCGCGCCCTCCCGGGCCGGTGACGATCCAGAGCCCCGGCTGGACCTCGCGGCGCACGACCACCTCGTCGGGATCGAGGCTCTGGGCGTAGACGCCTGCCCAGCGCCGACGCACCCGAGGCAACGGACGGCCGAGCAGCTCGGTGACCACGGTGGCGAGGTAGTCGTAGGGCGCTTCGTCGAGGTCGAACGGGAACGGCTCGTCGTAGCTGTGCGTGTCGCCGATGGTCAGTCCGCCGTCGGCTCGCTGCACACACAGCAGCTGCATGTGGTGGGCCGCAGCGACCGGTTGCTGCGGCTCCTCGGCGCGCAGGCGCTCCAGCGCGGCACCGGCGAATCCGGGGTAGTAGCGCAGCGAGTCCCCGTCCGCGAAAGCAGTCGTGAGTGGCTCGCCGAGCGGTTCGGTCTGCATCATCTGCAGCCGGACGCGGCGTACCGCCATCCCACCGGTCAGCTCAGTGGCCAGGCCGCCTAGTGCGGCGCCGGGGCAGAACACCACGAGATCCGCCGAATGCCGGTCGCCCTGGTCGTCCTCGACGGTCGTGGAACCGGTGATGCGCAGCGCCGTCCGGTTCGGCAGGTACCGGTAGCGGTCGGTCAGCAGCAGCTGCTCACGGATCGCGGGCAGTGCGACCCTCGACTCGACCGACGCGTCCTTCGCGCACCACAGAGCAGCGAGGAACTCACCGCGCAGCGCGGGGTTGCGCTCCCGCGCGGCGTGGGCGTCGAGCAGCTCGAACCCGCGGTGTCCCGCGTCCGGGCGGCTGGCCGCCTCCTTGGCGACGGCCACCTCGGCGTCGGTCCGCAGCACGGTCAGCGACCCTCGCGGACGGAAGCCGATGCCCGGAATCCGCTCGCCCAGCTCCTCCCACAGCTCGCGGGCCCGCAACGTCTCCGGGAGCTCGACCGCACTGCGCCCGGAGACCCAGATCAGCCCGAAGTTGCGGACACTCGCGCCTCGCGCCTCGGGCTCCCGTTCCAGGTGCACGACCTGGTGGCCGCGCTTCACCGCCTCGACGGCGTGCATCGTGCCGAGCACGCCGCCTCCGATCACCACAATCTGCATGCACCCACAATGACTGTTTGGTCTAGACCAAACATCCACGAATGAGTGAACGGAAGATGAAGTTTTGGTCTAGACCATTCTTGCTAGAGTGGTCGCATGGTGGGGAAGCACAGGGAAGTGTCGGCCGAGACGGCTGAGGTACTCCGGTCGCTGCGCGGGGTGTGGGACGAGGAGGCAGTGGACGAGCTGGACCACGCGCTCCTCGCCGCGGGGTACGCCGCGGCGAGGCATCCGGGAGACGACGAGCTCGTGGTCGCCGCGCTGCTGCACGACGTGGCGCACTCGCCGTTGCTCGCGGCGAGCGGACAGCCGCACGACCAGGTGGCACGCGACTGGCTCACGCCCAGATTCGGGCCGAGGGTCGGCTGGCTGGCCGGCGCGCACGTGGCGGCCAAACGACACCTCGCCCAGGTCGACCAGGCCTACGCCGATGCCCTGTCCGAGACCAGTGTCCGCTCGTTGGCGCGGCAGGGCGGCGTGGCTCCGGTCGGACCGGAATGGACCCGTCATCCGTGGTGGGACGCGGCCTTGGAGCTGCGACGGTGTGACGACGCCGCGAAGGATCCGAACGCGCCGGTACCGGAACTCCACTGGGCGATCGAGGTCGTCGACCGACTGGTCGGAGTGCCACGATGAGCGTCCAGGAGGCACGCGAGCCCAAGTACCGGGTCGTGGCCGATCATCTGGGGGCTCTGCTGGACGAGCTCGGCGAGGGCGCGGCGATCCCGCCGGAGCGGGAGCTGGCACAGCGCTTCGAGGTGTCCAGGGTGACGGTGCGTCAGGCGGTGCAGGAGCTGCTGGTGGCGGGCCGGTTGCGTCGTCAGGGCCGGGGCACCGTGGTCGCGGGACCGAAGGTCGTGCAGGCGCTCGCGCTCGGCTCGTACACCGAGGGGCTGCGCGACCAGGGCAGGCGGCCGGGCCGTCGCCTGGTCACCTCGGAGCGGATCGCCGCCTCGGACGAGTTGGCCGCCGAGCTGGACCTGCGCGAGGGTGCCTCGGTCGTGCATCTGGAACGCGTCCTGCTCGCGGACGACCTGCCGGTCGGCCTGGAGGACACCTACCTGCCGGAGGCCCGCTTCCCCCGGCTGCTCGCGGACTTCGATCCCAGCACGTCGTTGTACGTCTATCTGCGCGGTGTCGGCACGAGATTCGACGCGGCGACCGAGCG
This sequence comes from Actinospineispora spinosispora DSM 44797, assembly GCF_000429025.1. GTDB lineage: Bacteria > Actinomycetota > Actinomycetes > Mycobacteriales > Pseudonocardiaceae > Pseudonocardia > Pseudonocardia spinosispora. The sequence goes on along the minus strand of NZ_AUBB01000006.1, from coordinate 10,949 downwards.
GATCGAGACGGTGCTGGCCGCCCCCCGTGAGGCACAGCTGCTCGCCACGAACCCGGGCGCACCCATGCTGCTGCTCAACCGGATCACCCTGGACAGCGACGGGCGTCCGGTGGAGCGCGTCCGTTCACTGTTCCGGGGCGACCGCTTCAGCTTCGTCACCACGCTACGGGCGCACGACTGACTCAGGGGCGGATCGTGCAGCCGGTGTCGCGTTCGGCTCGGTGGCTGAAGTTGCGCAGCGCGCGCAGGAAGTCGACCTCGCGGAACGCGGGCCAGAACGCCTCGCAGAAGTGCAGCTGCGAGTAGGCGCTCTGCCACAGCAGGAAGTTCGAGAGCCGCTGCTCGCCGCTGGTCCGGATCACCAGGTCCGGATCCGGGCGTCCCGCCGTGTAGAGCCTCCGCGAGATGTCCTGCTCGGTCAGCGACTCGGCGACCTCGGTGAGCGTCGCGCCCTCGGTGCCCCGGTCGTGCAGCAGCTCGCGGACCGCGTCGACCACTTCCTGGCGACCGCCGTAGCCGACCGCGAGTGTCAGGTGCCGGCCGGTGGTGATGTGCTGCGTCGTCTCCACAGCGTCCTTCAACGCGCGGGCGGTCGACGCGGGCAGCGCATCGAGCAGGCCGGCGACATGCACCCGCCAGCCGAGACTCGGCGCGGCGACGCGGGTCGCCACCACCTGCTCGATGACGTCCATGAGGAACGTGACCTCGGCGTCGTTGCGCCGCGCCAGGTTCTCGGTCGAGCACAGGTACACCGTCACGTGGTCGATGCCGGTGCGGGTACACCACCCGAGCACCTTCGTGACGTGCTCGGCGCCGTACCGGTGCCCGATGCTCGGGTTCGCCATACCCATCTGCCGGGCCCAGCGCCGGTTGCCGTCCATGATCAGCCCGATGTGGCGGGGCAACGTCGCGCCGGACAGCTGCCGGCGCAACAGATGGGCGTACCAGCGATAACCGAGATCGCGAACCAACGGCATGCTCGAACCAGCTCCCAGGAGACCGGTGGCCGAACCGTGTCGGGCGATCAGGGGGTGACCGCGGTGAACAGGAACGACAGGAATATCAGTAGATGCACGGCGCCCTGCAGCACGGTGGCGCGGCCGGCGACCACGGTAAGAGTACCGACCAGTGCACTGAGGGCGAGCAGGACCATCTCCGTGGGGTTCAGCCCGAGCACCAGCGGACCGGGCAGCCAGATCATCGCGACGGCGATGACCGGGATGGTCAGCCCGATGCTGGCGAGTGCGGAACCGAGCGCCAGGTTGTAGCTCGTCTGCAGGCGGTCCCGTGTCGCGGCCCTGACCGCGGCGAGTGTCTCGGGCAGCAGCACGACCAGCGCGATGGCCACACCCACCGCGGACAGCGGCGCCCCGATCGCGGTGACGCCGGACTCGATCGCCGGTGACACGGTCTTGGCCAGCCCCACCACGGCGACCAGTGAGATCGTCAACAGGACCAGGCTCAGCAACGCCGCGCGGGTCGACGGCGGCGGCAGGTGCACCTCGACCTCACCCTCGGTCGGCGGCTCGTCCTCAGCGGGTACCGGGAGGAAGTAGTCGCGGTGCCGGACCGTCTGGACGAACACGTACACCGAGTACAGCGCCAACGAGACGATGGCCGCGAACGCCAGCTGGCTGCCGGAGAACGTCGGGCCGAGCGAGCTGGTCGTGACGCTGGGCAGGACCAGACACAGGGTGGCCAACGCGACGACGGTGGCCAGCGCCCCACTGCTGCCCTCGGCGTTGAACGCGACGATCCCGTGCCGCAGTGCGCCGACCACGAGGCACAGACCGACGATCCCGTTGCAGGTGATCATCACGGCGGCGAACACGGTGTCCCGCGCCAGGCCGGCCGTGTCCGGGCCGCCACTGATCATCAGACTGAGGATCAGGCCCACCTCGATGACCGTGACGGCGACCGCGAGGATCAGCGACCCGAGCGGCTCACCGACCCGGTGCGCCACCACCTCGGCATGGTGGACCGCGACGAGAACCGCCGCGATCAGCACCAGCGCCACCACACCGACCAGCGCGGGAGCCAGATCGCGGCCCCAGACCAGCGCGAGCAGAATCAGTGCGGCGATCGGCGTGACGGTCGTGCGCCACGCGCTTCCGGTGTTCGACGTCTTGGTTGCGGCCACACCTCAAGGCTGCCACAACGTGATCGACGACCCCGTTCAGCTGGCCGTTCTGCGGTGCCGTCCGCCCAGTCCACGCCGACCGGCGAGGTGATCGACCGTGCCGGTGCCGGACGGTGAGGACGTCAGGCGGACGCTGTAGCGGCGCGCGCCCGGACCCCGGTCCGAGCTCCGCGTGATCCGGAGCTCGCGCAGCTCGTCGTAGATCGGCGTGTGGCTCACGGACGTCACCCTAACGATACGGATGGGGCGAGTGTTATCCACAACTGTGGACAACACTCTGTTCGCGGAGTCGCGACTTGAGCGGGCATCCGGACGAATTCCGGACCGGCGTCGCCGCCGCCGAAGCTACCCACAGTGAGCGTCAGGGCCGCGCGTACCAGCCGTAGAAGTCGCGGCTGGATGCGATGAAGTAGTGCTGTGGCGAGACCTGCTCGGCGGAGAACAGTCGGTACCCCGACGGTTCGCCCTTGGGGTTGCGATGGAAGTAGGTGCCGCTGACCCAGTTCGGGTTGATGTCCAGCTCCATGCCACGCACCACGCCCGCCGCCGCCAGCAGGTTCCCGAGGCTGCACACCGACAACGCGGGCCCGCCGACGTACACCTCGGCGCCGTCGGCGCGCACCCCGAACCCGGAGCGATGGATGTACGCCACCTGCCCGATCGTGCTGCCCCACTCGGCCGTCCCGCCGCTCGCGCAGGTCGGGTTGACCCGCCCGCCGTCGACGAGCAGGACCAGGTTCTGCCGCACGCTGGCGACCTCGGGTCCCATTCGCACGTCCTTGTTCCACGCCCCGACCTGGGCCGCGCCGTTCTTGTCGAGCACGAGGCTCGCCGCGCCGTCCCGCAGCGGCACAGCGGTCCGCCCCTCGCTGTAGTAGCCACCCCGGCTGGCGCCGTTCAACCGGAAACCCGCGTTGAACACCGCGACTGCCTGCCGCGCCAGCGACGGCGTGATCAGGTCGGGAGTGCGCCACTGACCGCCCGGGTCCAGCGAGCCCGGGTGCAGCTGACCCCGGACGTACGTCGGGTCGATCCACATGAGTCCCGCCGTGAACGCGGTGTGCTCGGCGTCCGGCCGCATGGTCGCAACCTCGACGGCCGGATGACCGTGGACCGCGGCGACCGGATGCCACACCCCTTCACCGGGCAAGGGAGTCAGATGGGCCACCGGCCGCAGCTCGGACGGTGGCGTCAGCCCGGCGCCGTGCCCCTGGGCCTTCGGACGGCCCGGCCGGACCACACCCTCCGGCGCGGTGATCCCGCCGGGTGGTTCCCCTCCGGTGGGTGGCGGCCGGTAGTTCTCCTGCTCCAGCCACGTGATCACACCGTCGAACCCGTGGTCACGCCCCCACTCGGCGAGCCGGGCCGCGACGCTGTCGCTCCCCGGCGCGGTCAACGCCCCGACCACCGACCAGCCGATGACGACCACGGCGACGGCGAGCACCCCGATCACCGACCGCCAGAGCCAGGCCCGCGACCGCGAAGCGGGTTCGGGGAGTTCGGGCAGGGGTGGCGAGGCGGGGTCCCGCGAGCGGAGGAGTGGCACCGAACCAGTCTCCGACGCGGATGCTGAGAGCCCGCCGGGGTTGCGCCCCGCGCCCGCGCCGCTCCGTGCTCGATCGGGGTTCTCCTGGGGCCGCGGCTACTCACGGTAGTTCCATACTGAATAGATTCGAGTAAACGTAACAATAAGGTGAAGAAATAAATACCCGGAGTAGCTAACCTCGTCACCTTCGCTCATCACTCTCGTTGATCTCGCTGGATATCAGTGGAAAGGACGGGAATGGTAAGGAACAGCGGTTCGGGTGTTCGGCGGGTCTCGATACCGGTACGGATCGCGTCGGTGACGGCGACCGTGCTGCTGACCGCCCTGGCATTCGCCGCACCGGCTCTGGCCGACGACAACGACAACGACCACGACGGCGATCGAGGCCGGCAGAGCTCGAACGACAGCGGAGTGATCGCCGGAACCCCCTGCACCGACACCGCCCGGGCCTGCGTCGACCTCAAGAGCCAGAAGGCGTGGCTCATCGACGAGGACGGCAACATCGACCGGGGACCGGTGTCGGTGAGCTCCGGGTCACCCAAGGAGCCGACCCCCGTCGGCACGTTCAACGTGCAGTGGAAGGACAAGGCGCACAAGAGCGCCGAATTCAAGCTGCCGAACGGACAGGGTGCACCGATGCCCTACGCGGTGTTCTTCGCCGAAGGCGGCGTGGCCTTCCACGGCGGTAGCGTCAGGCGAGCCTCAGCAGGCTGTGTCCACCTGAGCGACGCCGACGCCACAGCTTTCTACGACAAGCTCCAACTGGGCGACGAGGTCCAGGTGCACTAGCCTTTGGCCTGGTTTCGCGCGGAGTTTTTCTGTGACCACCCCCTCGGCTTCGCCGTCGGGGGTACTCCCAGAAAAACAAGCCGACTTCGTCGGCCGGGCGCGCGCTTGTCTGGTTGCGTTTTGCTTCGCCTGTTGCGTTTTTGCAGTGCTTCGCACTGAACCCCCTTGCGGGGTGACTTGCGGAGCCAGCTGTGTGGGTGGTGTGGTCCCGCGGTGTTTGCATGATCAGCACGGTGTGGTGGCTGATTTTCCGCGCGAGATTAGCCACCAGGCCGTGGTGATCAAGGAAACGCCGACACCGCGCACAGCGTGGTGGGGGGAGGTGCGCGGCGTCACCAATGTTGATCACCAAACGTGCGCACTGCACCCGGTGGGGCGCGGCGCAGCCGTGACCGTCTTTGGCGCCGCAGTCTTCCCCGTTCCCGCGATCCCCGCCAGCTGGCGGGGACACAGTGGAGCTCACCGCGAGACGGGCAGCATCACAGTGATGGTCGTGCCTTCCCCAGGTGTGCTGCTCAACGTGAGAGACCCCTGGTGCTTGCCGGTCCGCTCGCGCATCGACTGCAGCCCCAGGTGGCCGGGCCGAGAAGCAGCGGTGTCGAACCCGACTCCGTCGTCATGAACTTCGAGCAACACCTCGTCGCCGATGACCGACAGCCGCAGCCGGACCTGTTTCGCGTGCGCGTGCTTCACCGTGTTGTGCAGCGCTTCCTGCGCGATCCGGTACAGGGTCTCCTTCAGGTCGAGAGCGAGCGAGGGTTCGGTGCCCAGCTCGGCGCTGACCTCCAGCTGGTGGCGGGCACGCAGCACGGCGACCCGCTTCTCCAACGCCGCGACCAGACCTTCGTTGGCCAGCGATTCCGGCCGCAGCTCGAAGATCAGGGAACGCATCTCGGTCATGCCGGCCTCGGCCAGCGCCAGCACGTAGTCGAGTGGCTCCGCGACCTGGTCGGGCTTGTGCTCCGCCAGTGTTCGAGCGGTCCGGGCACCCAGCGCGATGCCGTACAGGGCCTGCGACACGGAGTCGTGCAGCTCCCTGGCCAGGCGTTGACGCTCCTCCAGTCCCGCCTTGCTCTGCGCTTCCGCCAGCAGGGTCGTGTTCACCACGGCGACCGACCCCTGGTCGGCGACCGCCTTGAGGAACGCGAGGTCGTCCGCCGACGGTTCGGTGCCGCGCGGGTAGTAGGCGCGCACCGAACCGAGACGTCCCTGCTGCGACTCGAACGGGATGATCGCCACGGTGTCCCACTCGACCTGGCTCAACAGCGGATGAAGATCGGCGTACTCGGGGTTGGCCAGCGCGTCGCGCACCGCGTTCCGCACGATCAACGGCCCCGAGGAGGTGTACTCGCGGGGGACGACGTTCAGGCGCTGCTTGCGGCCCTGCTCGACGGCCTCCATGTACCCGTCCGGCAGGCCTGACGTGGCGAAGATGCGGAACGTGCCGCTCGCCCGGTCGAGCACGTAGGCGGAGCCGGCGACGGCCGGAGTGGACGCGACGATCGCCCGCACGATCACGTCGAGCGTGTCGGACAGCGCCTGATTGACGGTGAGGCTCGCGGCGATCGTGGACAGCGCGGTGAGGCGTTTCTCCAGCAGCTCGAAGGCCTGGGTCCGCTCGGTGTCGTCGCGCACCACGCTCAGCACGTGCGGACGTCCCTGGAAGGTGAACGCCGAACCCTGGACCTGGACCGGGAATGTGCTGCCGTCCTTGCGTACGTCCAGCTCCTGGGACCGGGGCCGCGCGCCGCCGAGGATCGCATCCGTGTACGCGCTGCGCTCCTGGTGGAAGTCCGGATGAATCCACGTGCTGGCCCTGCGGCCGATCAGCTCCTCGGGCTGGTAGCCGTGCATGCGGTAGAACGCCGGATTCGCCCGCACGAGGCGCCCGTCCAGGTCGGTGATGACCAGACCGTCACCGGTCGCCTCGAACACCTGCCGGTACTGCGCCTGCTGCTCGCGTAGCTGGTCCTCGGCCCGCTGGCGGTGCACCGCGGCGCTCAATGTGCTCGCCGCGGCGCGCAGTGCCCCGATCTCCGCCGCCGACCATGTGCGCTCGTGCTCGCACTCGTCGAAACCGATGAAGCCCCACCACCGGCCACCCACGAACACCGGCACGAGAACCATCGACCGGATGCCCTGCTCCTCGAGCACCTGGCGCCGCGCGGGAGGCAGGTCGGACACGTTGCCCGCGATGACCTTGCCGGCACCCAGCTGCTGCGCGGCCTCGGCGAAATCGGAGTCGCGGTAGGAGATCGCGGCCAGTGCCGGGTTGTTGATCTGTGGTTCGACCCCGGCGGCCACCCACTCGTGCGACTGGCTGGTCCACCGGGAGCCGTCCGCGCCCTGGAAGTTCTCGAAGATGTAGACCCGGCTGGTCGTCGTCGCGCGGCCGAGCTGCTCCATCACCTCGTAGATGTTGGCCCGCCACGACGACCTGGACTCCAGGAAGCGCTGCGCGGCGAACCGGACCGCGTCGAGGATCGCGTCCCGCCGCTGCAGCTCGGCTTTCGCCTCCTCGCGGTCGGTGATGTCCCGAGCGGTCAGCACGATCCCCTCGACGTCGGGATCCTCGAGGAGGTTGACCGGAACGACCTCGAACATCCGCCACGTGTGGTTCTTCAGCTGCAGTCGGCAGCGGAAGACGGGACCTTCACCCGAGGTGCGGGCACAGCGGGTCAGCAGTCCTCTGACCTGGGCGCGATCGTCCGGATGCACCTGATCGGTCACGTCGGAGGCGTCGACCTCGGCCTCGGGCACGTCGAGCAGCCGCCGAACCGACGGCGCCGCGTACCGCAGCCGGCGCGCGGCGTCGATGACCAGCGTGATGTCCGACGAGTTGCGCAGGATCGACCGCAACCGGCGCTCGTTGTGCTGCACCCGCTCGTCGGCCTTGGTCCGATCGGTTGCGTCCGTGGTGATCTGGACGACGCCGATCACCTGGTCGTCGCGACGTAACGGTACGAGCAACAGGTCCCAGTAGGACCGAACCCCGCCCAGGTCGTGGGGTACGCCCCGGTACCACCGGGTGCCGCCGCGCAGGACGGGCGCGGCCACCGCGCGTAGGCGTGGTTCGGCGGCGGGGAAGTAGTCGAAGAGACTGCGCCCCGGGCGCAGCGGCGTGTGCTGTGCGTCCCGGTGCCGGTCGACGAGATCGGCGAACGTGTCGTTGAACTTGCGCAGGATCAGGTCGCGGTCGTAGACGGCGACGCCGAGCGGAGCCCGGTGGAACAGGACGTCCAGCAGGTCGGCGTCGACCGGGGGATCACCGGCGGGGACCTGCCATCCGGTCGAGCCGTCGCCGGGCGAGCTCATGTCGGGTCGCTGAGCTCGGATTCCGGTACCAGCCCGATTCGCACCGCGTAGAGCGCAGCCTGGGTGCGACTCTGCAGACCGAGCTTGCTGAGGACGTGGCTGACGTGTGTCTTCACCGTGCGCTCGCCGATGCTGAGGGTCCGGCCGATCTCACGGTTCGTCATGCCCTTGGCCAGCGCGCGCAGTACCTCGGTCTCCCGGTCGGTGAGGATCTCCGGGCTGTTCGGGCTGCGCACCTCACGCACGAGCCGGGCGGCGGCCTCCGGCGCGAGCTGGACCTGGCCGAGTGCCGCCGCTTTGATCGCCTTGCAGAGCTGCTCGGCCTGCGTGTCCTTGAGCAGATAGCCGACCGCGCCCGCCTGGACCGCGCCGACGACCGAGGCGTCCTCCAGCACGCTGGTCAGCGCGAGCACCTCGGTGGAGGGGATTTCGTCGCGAATGCGCTGGGTCGCGGTGATCCCGTCGGTGCCCGGCATCAGCAGGTCCATCAACACCACGTCGGGCGTCAACGCCCTGGTCATCCGAATCGCCTCGGCGCCGTCGCACGCCTCGCCGACGACCTCGAGGTCCGGGTCGAGGCCGAGGAACATGCGCAGACCCTGCCGGACCACGCTGTGGTCGTCCGCGATGAGCACCCGAACGGGCATACCCACCTCCGTCTGATGGCCGATACCGCCTCGGTCGAAGGCTGGTGGCTACTCGTCCGCAGGCCGTTTGTCCCGGCGTGCCGACTACCCGAGTCTAAGGGTGTGGCAGATCGCGCGACGATACGGCTGCTGCTGGTCGATGACCAGCCGGCGGTCCGGCGTGGTCTGCGCATGTGGCTGGGGCTCGAGCCCGATCTGGAGATCGTCGGGGAGTCCTCGGGCGACGTGGACGTCTGCCCGCTCATCGACGCCGTGCACCCGGATGTCGTGCTGATGGATCTGGAGATGCCCGGCCCCGGCGGCATGAGCATCACCGCCCAGGTGCACGCGCGCGAACCCGACCTGCCCGTGGTGGTGCTGAGCCTGCACGACGACGCCCGCATGCGAACGCTCGCGTCGCTGGCCGGCGCGGCCGCGTTCGTGGCGAAACACGACGCCGCGCCGCGCCTGCTGAACACGATCCGTGCCTGCGCGCGCTCCTACCGCAACCACCCATGAGCCCAACGAAGATCACCACCGCCTGAGGGCTGTTTCCGCACGGGAAATCAGCCCTCAGACGGTGGTGATCTTGGGCGTCGGGCTTACGGGTTCTTGTGGATGTGCACCGTGACGTTCATGCCGGGTACCAGCGCCAGGCCGTTGGTGTTGGTGAACGCGATCTTGATCGGGATGACCTGGGTGACCTTCTGGAAGTTGCCCGAGCTGTTCGACTCGGGGAACAGCGAGAAGACGCCGGCGGCCGAACCCTGGATCTCCTGCACCACGCCGGTGACCGGCGTGCTGGAGAAGGCGTCGACGCTCACATCCACCTGCGCACCGGGGTGCACGTCCTGGACGTCGGTCTCGTCGACCCGGGCGGTCACGTAGATCTTGCTGAAGTCGTAGGCGGTGGCCAGCTCCTTGCCGGCGGTGACGAACGAACCCTCGACACCGTTGTTGACCGCGACCGTGCCGTTGCCCGGGGCCTTGATGATCTTCTGGGACTGCATGCTGCCCTGCACCTGGATGCGCCCGACCGCCTGGTTCTCCTTCACGGAGCTGCCCTGGTTGATGGACCAGCTGGTGAGGGTGCCGGTCATCGGGGCGTTGATGCTGATCTTGTCGCCGTCGACCTGCGCGTTGTCGGTGGTGACGAACTTGCTGGAGTACAGGAAGTACGCGCCACCGAAGCCGAGCGCCGCGAGGAGCGCGATGATGCCGATGATGATCAGCGCGATCCGGCTGGACCGCTTCATCTTCTTCTTCGGCGGGGCGGCGGGCTCGGCGGCGACGGGTGCCGCCCCGTTCGAGCCGTTCGCGCCGTTCTGATCATGCTTCTGCTCGGTCGCGGTACTACTCGAAGCAGCATCTGGGCCCGCCATGCCTGGCCTCCGTTCGGGTGGTGTGGTTACACGAGGTCACGCTCGGGCGTGCCCAACTGCTTAGTAAACGCACCGTACCTTATTTCCATTCCATGCGTTGGTCACCTCAGTGGGCGAGAGTTGGGAGCATTGGTGTGACTCCGATGGGGATTGGCTCTAGGCGGTTCAGGGTCGCCGCCGTAGGGCTGCTGTGCGTGGTCGTGGCGGGGGTGTCGGCCTGTGGGTCGCCGACGACCGCGCCGCCGACGGCCAAGGTGCAGCGCGGCACGGTGGCGAACATGGTGTCGGCTTCGGGCGCGTTGGCTCCGGTGACCTCGCAGAACCTTGGCTTCTCCAAGGGCTCGAAGCTGGTTGAGCTCAACGTGCGGGTCGGAGACGTCGTCAAGCCCGGCCAGCTGCTGGCCCGCGAGGACGACTTCGGGTTCCGGCAGACCCTGAACAAGAACCAGGCGCTGCTCGACAGCGCGCAGGCGAAGCTCGACCAGGCCACGAACAGCCCCCAGGCCGACGGCGCCGAGAAGGCCGCCGACCAGGCGCAAGAGGTGTACGACAAGGCCCAGAAGGTCTACGACAAGACCGTGGCGGTGAGCGAGAAGAAGGTCGACGCTCAGCGCAGGACGTACAAGAACGCCGCGAAGTCGTACAACACGGCGAAGAAGGCCTACTACGACTGCCTCAACAAGCCGGCTCCGAAAGCGGTCTCGGACGACCCGGAACAGGCACCGGATGGCCCCATGGGCGATCCGACGGCTGATGCCGCGGGAGCTGCGGGCTCCGCGGCGCCCGGTTCGGGTGCCGGCGCGAGTTCCAGTGGTCTGCTTGGTGGCCTCGGGTCCACGATGACCTGCGATGACGAGAAGAAGGCCTACACCGACGCCAAGACGGCGCTGGGCACGGCGCGGGACAACTACCGCCTGCAGAAGGTGACCTACGAGTCCGAGAAGGCCAAGGCCCAGCTGGACCGGGAGACGGCGCAGCAGAACAAGATCACCGTCGAGAACACGGCCGACCAGGCTGTCTCGGACCGCCCGTCCAACATCGCGGCTGCCGCGGCGGCGGTTGCGTCGGCTCAGGCGGATGTTGCGGCGGCGCAGCGGGATGTGGACAACACCCTGTTGTACGCGCCGGTCGGCGGTACGGTCTCGACGATC
>NZ_KE386834.1:274890-896109 GCF_000429025.1 Actinospineispora spinosispora DSM 44797 | reverse complement strand
TCGGGCGAGGTCTGCCGCTGCTCGTCAGCAGGACCAGGGACGATCACGATGATCACCGACAACAACCCCGCGGCCACCGAACCCACCATGCTCACCAGCCAACCCCGAGACCAGGACCCCAACCAGCCGCGAGCAACCGGACAGAGGAGACCCCTGACCTCCCAGACGGGGCGGCTACCGACGTCACCAACTCCCGTCCCCGACCCCAGATAACCTCCTTGACGTCGATGTTCTCGGCGGTGGTGTTGCGGAAGGTGTTGGCGATGGCCTTGTTGTTGTCCGACTTGTCCGGTTTGCCGCCGGACTTCTTCGCCCAGTTCGACTTCGCGGTCCCGAAGTAGAGTCCCTCACCGAACTGCGGATCACCCTTGCCGGTGTCGTGGATGACCGAGTTCTGCACGACATTGCTCGTGGAGAAGTTGAGCAGGTGGACGGCTTCCTGCCCGGTGTCGCCCACGTCCAGGCCGGACAGCACGCTGTGGCTGGTCTTGTCGGCCATGATCCCCTTCTGGCCGCCGGTGACCGAGAACCCCACCAGCTGCCAGTAGTCGGCGCCGCTGAGGTGCAGCGTGTAGCCGCTCCCGGTGTCGCCGCCGTTCAGCACCGCTTTGCGCGAGCCCTTGAGGGTGATCGGGTTGCCCTGCTGCCCGGCGCTGTTGATGACGAACCTGCCGCTGTAGGTGCCGTCCGCCATCTCGATGGTCTGCCCGGGCTTGGCTGCCGAGAGCGCCGAGGTGAGTGAGGCTGCGTCGGTCACCTTGACCGTGTCACCTCGGCCGGAGATCACTTGCACCGCCCGGTTGGTGACTCCGACGCCGCGCTGCTGGTGCGCGCCGCCCCGGTAACAGACCACGTCGTCGGGCCCCGCGGCGTCGACCGCGTCGGTCAGGCTGGCGTCGTCGGAGACCAGGATGGTGCACTTCATCCGTGTCCTCGCGGTCCGGCCCTCGGCGGGCGTGGAGGTCGGCCTCGCCTCGGAGCTCGAAGCACTCGTTGCGGAATCGGCGGCCGTCGGGCCGCTGCTCTTCCCGCCCAACGAGCCGACTGAGGTCTCTGCTCCGTGGCCACCACGCATGCCGAACACCGCGACCGACGTCACCACCAGGATCGCCACGATCGCCAGGGTCGCTCCCACGACGACCGCGCACCGGGTAAGACCGTCCCGATCGTTGCCGGGTGTCAGCCGGCCGGGCGAGCCCATCACGGACCACCGTGCGGCGGCGGGCCCTTGTAGCCCTTCTTGGAGTCCGCCGACATACCCACGGCGGCCTTGATCCCGACCAGCTTGTTCGCGGAGACTTCGGCACCCGTCGACTTGATGTCCAGCCCGATCGCCTTGTCCAGGTTCTTGCCGACGAACTCGTTGTTCTTGATCTTCACGTTCTGGACCGCTTCGATCATGTAGACCTGGGTCGCGCTGATGACCTGGCAGTAGTTGTTGCTCAGCGTCCAGTCGACCGACTCGCCGGGCCCACCGCCACCGTCACCGACGTCACCGGGTCCCTCCGCCATCAGACACTGGTTGTCGATCTTCTCGCACCGGTTGCCGTCGACCAGCAGGTGCGAGCTCGGCTTCTCGTCGTTGGTGAAGGTCTGCATGCAGTCGGCGTGCGCCTGGCTGCCCTGAGGGTTGATGTTCTTGATCGTGTTGTGCACGATCTTGATGTTGTCGCCGAAGAAGCGCATTCCGTCGCCGTCGGCACCCCCGCCGACGCTGGTCGGACCATTGACCGTGTTGTTCTGCACGGTGATGGCGTTGCCCCTGAGCTCGATGCCGGGAGCCGCGGCCTTGACCACCTGGAAGCCCTCGACATGCACGTTGCTGGCGGCGACCGTGATGCCCTTCACCTTGGTCGTGCCGTCGCCGATCACCGTGAGCGGCGAGCCGGCGGTCCCACCCTTCTTGATGTTCAGGCGCGCCGAGCTGAGGTCGCCCTTCACACAGATCCGGTCGCCGCCCTTGCCCGCGCTGATCGCCTGGGTGAGACCGGAGGCATCGGTGACCTGCTTCGTGCAGTTGCCCTGCTGGGGAGTGGCGGCTCCGGGCGGGCCGCCCTGCATCGCGCCCGTGCTGCCCGAGGTCGCGGACTTGCCGCGGTAGCAGATGACGTCGTCGACTCCGGCAGTCTGCAGAATCCGGTTCAGGCCCGCCTCGTCCGATGCGATCTTGGTGCAGCTCTTCCCGGCCGCGGAGGCGGTGGACGAGGTGCCTGCGTCGGACGACGACTCGTCCGACGCACTCGTGGTGCTGGTCGACGACTCCTCCGAGGAGCTGGAGTCGTCTTCCGAGTCCGAGTCCGACTTCTCCTCGTCCGAGTCGTCCTCGCCCTTGGCCATCATCGCCGCGATGAAGGCTCCGATCCCGCTCTCCTGCTCGCCGTGCCGCTGCTCGTGCGAACCGAGCGCAGCCGTCACCGTCGTGACCGCGATGACCACGACCGCGCAGAGCGCTCCGATCACGACGGCCTTACGCGTCAGGTCACCACGTCCGCCGACCGAGGGCCGTCCCCAGCCGCCTCGGTGCTCGCCCCTCGCCATGTCCTGGAGCAAACACCGGCGCTGGGCCGCACGGAGGCCGTTTGACCTGGACTCTGTGCTATCGCGAACGAAATCGACGCCCGGTGAGTGGTTTCCCCTCTGCGCACGCGCCCGACAGCACAGAGCGCGCCGAGGCTACTGCCCCGGCGCGCTCTGGATCACGTGGTGTCGAGGGTCAGGCCCCGCCCGCCTTGCACTTCGCTCCGTCCGGTGGCAGTACCAGGTCGGTGAAGTACTTCGTCACGATGTCGTCCACGCACTTGGTGCCCTGCAGCGCGATGGTGTGCTGCGTGCCGTCCACGCTCAGCAGGCGCGCGTTGAGGGACTTGGCGAGGTTGACACCCGCCTGGTACGGCGTGGCCGGGTCCCCGGTCACCGAGACCACCATGATCTGCGGCAGCCCCGGGACGTGTGGCTGGTGCGGCTCGCTGGTGTTGGGCACCGGCCAGAACGCGCAGGGGTCCTTCGCCGGGCTCGGGCCGCGGCCGTCGTCCTCGAACGGCGCGATCGCCAGTGCGCGCTTGTTCGCTTCGAGCACCTCGGCCGGGTCGGTCACCGGCTTGTCGTCCACGCACCCGATCGAGGCGAACGCATCGAGGGTGAACTGGTAGGTGCCGTCGGGCTGACGCTCCTCGTAGGAGTCGGCCAGGGCCATCATGCCGGCGGGCTTGCCCGCCTTCAGGTCCTGCAGCGCCTTGGTCAGGTCGCCCCACATGCTCGTGCTGTACAGCGCCTGGATCGTGCCGGTCATCGCGTCGTTGTAGGACAGCTTCCTACCGTCCGGCAGCGGGAGCGGCTTCTCGATGAGCGGGAGGACGATCTTCTTGAAGTTGTCCGTGTCCACCTTCGCGTCCGGCCCGAGCGGGCAGGCCGGTTGCGACGCGCACTTGTCGCCGAACGCGTCGAACGCCTTCTGGAAACCGCCCGCCTGCGCGACGGTGCGGTCGATCAGGCTCTGGTCGGGGTCGAGCGCGCCGTCCAGGACGAGCGCGCGCACGTTCTGCGGGAACGCCTCGGCGTAGGTGTAGCCGATCCGGGTCCCGTAGGAGTAGCCGAGGTAGGTCAGCTTCGGGTCACCCAGCGCCGCGCGCAGGATGTCCATGTCCTTGACCACGTCGCGGGTTCCGGCGTTGGCCAACAGGTCCAGGCCGGAGTGCTGCGCGCACTTGTCGGCGTAGGCCTTGTTCTTGCCTTCCTGCCTGGCCACCCCGGCCGGCGAGTTGTCGACCTCGACGTCGAGACGGTCGGCGTCACGCTCCTGCGGGGTGAAGCACTGGATCGCGGGCTTGCTCTTGCCCACGCCCCTCGGGTCGAACCCGACGATGTCGAACCGGTCACCCAGCGGGGTCCCGATGGCGTTCGAGGCGACGCTCAGCGCGGCCTCGGTGCCGGATGCACCCGGGCCACCCGGGTTGACCAGCATCGAGCCGATCCGCTGCTGAGGCTTGGCGGCCTTCAGCCGCAGAACCGCGATCTGAGCGGTCTTCGCATCGGGTTTGCTGTAGTCGATCGGCACCTCGAGGTAGGTGCACTGCAGCTTCGGCAAGCTGTAGATGTCCTTCAGCTCGGGGTTCAGCGCGAAATCCGCGCAGCTACCCCAGCTCAGCTGCTGTGCATAGAACTTCTGCAGGTCAGGTGCAGGTGTGGGTGCGGAGGAGGGACTGACGGCGGCGCCGGTCGGACCGGTCGCCCCGCAGGCCGCCACCGGTGCCGCAACGGCGACCAGCGCGGCCAGAACTAAGAGGAGGCGGCCCGGGCCGCGCGCGGTGAGCTTCATCGCAGGACAGTCTGCACCCACCACCGGTAACAGGGCCGTGTGGGTGGTCGAAGCCCCGCGAGAAATCCTCAGTTCCTCGGTCACCCGACGGGCAGGTAGCTCTCCACCAGGTCTGCCAGCTCGACCGGGCGGCTCAGCGCGCCGCAGTGGCTCGCGTCGAACTCGTCGGGGACGATGCCCAACCGGTCCGCGACCACGCGGCGGAGGAACTCGGCGGGGAACATGCGGTCCTGGGTGCACAGGATGAACCGCGTCGGCACGTCCGGCCACGTCGTCAACGGCCACGGTGCCGCCGAAGCGGCCCAGGTCTGGTCCCGGCCCCTGCGCACCGCTTCCTCGGCCAGAGCCGTCGGCACGTCGTGGTAGAAGCTGATCAGTGGATCCTCGTGGCCGGTCAGACCGCCATCGCGTCCGGCCTGCTGCTTCGAGGCCGCTTCGTAGCCGGTGTTCGCCCACCAGTCCCCGGGGGCTTCACCGGGCGCCGGGACCATGCCCGCCATCAGCACCAGGGCATCGACCGGGAGCCGCTGGGCCACCAGCGGCCCGGTGAACGCACCGAACGAATGGGCTACCACGACGAGGTCGGTGCGCTCGCCGACCGCAGCCACGACCGTGTCCGCGTACTCGGGCAGGCCGGCGGAGTCGTCCTCGCACGGCAGGTCGGGCGCGACGACATCGTGCCCCCTGGCGCGCAGCTCGGATTCCAGCAGGTGCCAGTACCAACCGACGTCGCCGCCACCATGGATCAACACGAACGTGGCCATACGACGGGCTCCCGGTGCCAGAAGTGGAGGTTCGTCCGGCTCGACGTTACTGGTGTGACACTCCTCCCAGGCCGCTCCATGGCCGCGTCCCGGGTGCGAGGCTTGATACCTCATACCGGAGACGACCCGGGGACCCGCCAGGCGGGCCTCGAGGGAGGACGGTTGACGATGACGTCACCCGCATCTCGTGATGACACCACCCCGCCGTATCGCACCGGCCCCGCCGACCAGTCGGCACCGGGTCAGAGCACGGCACCGATCAAGCGCATCCGCGTCCCGCAGCTGCGGGCGATGAAGGAGCGCGGTGAACGGTGGCCGATGCTCACCGCGTACGACACCTACGCAGCGGAGATCTTCGACGAGGCCGGCATACCGGTCCTGCTCGTCGGCGACTCGGCGGCCAACAACGTGTACGGCTACGACTCGACACTGCCGATCACCGTGGACGAGCTCATGCCGCTCGTGCGCGCGGTCGTCCGGTCCACGAAGCGTGCGCTGGTCGTCGCCGATCTGCCCTTCGGCAGCTACCAGATCAGCCCCGCACAGGCGTTGGAGACCGCCACCCGGTTCATGAAGGACGGCGGCGCGCACGCGGTGAAGCTCGAGGGCGGTCAGCGGTTCGCGCCACAGGTCGAGGCCCTCGTCGGCGCCGGCATTCCGGTGATGGCGCACCTCGGTTTCACCCCGCAGAGCGAACACACCATCGGTGGTTACCGCGTGCAGGGCCGCGACGGCACCGGTGAGCAGCTGATCGCCGACGCACTGGCGATGCAGCGGGCGGGTGCGTTCGCCGCGGTGCTGGAGATGGTGCCAGCGGACGTCGCCAAACGCGTGACCGCCGAGCTCGCCATCCCCACCGTCGGTATCGGCGCCGGTCCGGACTGCGACGCCCAGGTGCTGGTCTGGCAGGACATGGCCGGGCTCAACAGGGGCCGGACGCCGCGCTTCGTGAAGCGCTACGCCGACATCGGCGACGCGCTGCTGACGGCCGCGCGCAGCTTCGGCTCCGAGGTCCGCGACGGCGTGTACCCGGATCCCGAGCACTCCTACTCGTAGGGGTCCTCGCCACCAACGTCCCGTGCGGGCGCGGCAGATCCCACGCCGGCGCGGAGACATCAGGCCTGTGGGCGGCGAGCGGCGCCATAGCGCACTCGCCGCCCACAGGGGCCTGTCCGACGGGGTGCCTCCGCTCGGACGGCGCGGAGGGCCGAGAATCGTCGGGTGCGCGAGTCATACCCACCCATCGAGCCCTATCGGCACGGCATGCTCGACGTCGGCGACGGCCATCAGATCTACTGGGAGAGCTGCGGGAACCCGGACGGCAAGCCGGTGGTGTTCCTGCACGGCGGGCCGGGCGGGGGCTGCAAGGCCGACCATCGGCGGGCGTTCGACCCGGCGATCTATCGGATCGTGTTGCTCGACCAGCGCGGATGCGGTCGCAGCCTGCCGCACGCCGCCGACCCGGACCGCGCTGTCTCCGGCCGGGCGATGCTCCACAACACGACGCCGCACCTGGTCGCGGACCTCGAACGGCTGCGCGACCATCTGGGCATCGAACGGTGGATGGTGTTCGGTGGTTCGTGGGGTTCGACGCTCGCGCTGGCCTACGCCGAGGCGCACCCCGCCCGCGTGACCGAGATGGTGCTGCGCGGCATCTTCACCCTGCGCCGCTGGGAGCTCGACTGGTACTACGGCGGGCTGGCCCAGGCGCTGTTCCCGGACCGTTGGGCCGACTTCCTCGCCCCGCTGCCCGCGCACGTCCACGACGCCGGCAGCGAGGTGATCATCGAGGAGTACCACCGGTTGCTCCACGACCCGGACCCCACCGTCGCGGAGAAGGCCGCGGTGCGCTGGAGCCAGTGGGAGGGCTCGACCATCACCCTGCTGCCGAAGGCCTCGGTGATCGACTCGTTCACCGACAGCTGGTTCGCGCTGGCGTTCGCCCGCATCGAGAACCACTACATGCGGCACGCGGGCTTCTTCGACGAGGGCAGCCTCATCCGTGACGCGCACCTGCTCACCGGCATCCCGAGCGTCATCGTGGCCGGACGCTACGACATCGCCACACCGATGCGCACGGCGTGGGACCTGCACCGCGCGTGGCCGGGCTCGGAGCTCGTCGTCGTCGAGGGCGCGGGCCACGCGTTCAACGAGCCGGGTGTCCAGGACGCGCTGATCGCGGCGACCGACCGTTTCGCCCGCTCAGAGCCCTAGCTGGTCGCTCAGGGTCGCGCGTGCTCCGGCGAGCGACGGCCCGCACCAGGTCAGCAGACGCCCGTCGACGTGAGCGCAACGAACACCGGGGAAGGCCTCGGGGCCGTCCTGGGGGGTGAACAGGTACGGCTCGTCGGGCAGCACGACCAGGTTCGCGCCGCCTCGGTCCAGCAGCTCGGTGAGCTCCGAGAGAGGCGGCCGGGGGTAGCGGTCGGCGTGGTCGGCGAAGGCGTTGCCCACCCCGAGCCTGCGCAGTACGTCACCGGCGAAGGTGTCCCGCCCGATCAGTACCCACGGTTTGCGCCACACCGGCACGATTGCGGTGGCCACCACCGAGGGCAGCGAACCGGTCCATTCACGTTCCGCCGTGTCGAGCCACTCCGGCGCGTGCTCTCCCGCCAGCTCGAACACCTCGGCGAACATCCGACGGATCGACCGCAGCGCGACGGGAACGGTCGAGGCGGCTTCGGTGACCCACACCGGGATGCCGTCCTCGCGCAGGGCGGCCACGTCCTGTGGCCGGTTCTCCTCCGCGTTGGCGAGCACCAGGTCGGGTCGCACCGCGCGCACCTGGTCGAGCTTCGGGTACTTGGACCCGCCGACGCGCGCCACATCCAGGTCGGCCGGGTGGATGCAGTACTCGGTCGCGCCCGCGAGCACTCCGGGCGCGCTCACCGCGACCGCCTCGGTGATGGACGGCACCAGCGACACGACTCTGCCCGGCGCCCCGGCGAGCGGCACCCGCTCGCCGAGGTCGTCGACCAGTTCACGCACTACGGCCTCCGCGTTACGGCAGATCGGTGATACGGATACCGGCGTGGGTCTTGTAGCGGCGGTTGATCGCGATCAGGTTCGCGGTCAGCGCCTCGACCTGGCCGGCATTGCGCAGCCGGCCGCCGAACACCCCGCGCACGCCCGGGATCGTGTCGGCGAGCGCCCGGACCTGGTCCGTGGCGGCCCTGTCGTCACCCAGGACGAGCACGTCCAGGTCGATCTTCGCCACCGACAGGTCGGCCAGGGTCACGGCGGACACGTGATGGAACGCCGCGGTCACCCGGGAGTCGGGCAGCAGAGCGGCGGCCTGCTCCGCTGCGCTGCCCTCCTCGACCCGCAGCGGGAACGGGCCCTGCTTGTCGAAGCCGAGAGGGTTCACGCAGTCGATCACGATCTTGCCAGCGAGCTGGTCGCGCAGTGAGGTCAGCAGCGCGTCGTGCCCGTCCCACGGCACCGCGACCAGCACGATGTCCGCGGCCGACGCGCAGCCGGCGTTGTCCGCGCCGCTGATCGCACCGGCTTGGGAACCGGCCTGCTCGGCGAGCTCGTCGGCGGCCGTCTGCGCGCGTCCCGCGTCGCGGGAGCCGATCACGACCTTGAGCCCGGCGGCGGCCCAGCGCAGCGCCAGCCCCTTGCCCTGTGGACCGGTGCCACCGAGCACACCGATGGTTTGGCTGGTCAGGTCCGGTGCGGCCGGCTCGGTCACTGAGTTCCTCCGCTGTACTGGCTGGTCTAGTTCGTTTCACCTTAGATGTAGATCGGATCGGGCGTGGCCGGTGGTGAGTAAGAAGTCGGCCACACCTGCCGCCTGAGGTTTAATGCCGGGCGTGACAGCCACCCCGCATCGCCGCAGGCTCGCGGCGGCCGCTCTCGTTCTCGCCGCGACAGCGCTGACCGCCTGCTCCCCCGACCAGACACAGTCGACGCAGAACAACTCCACATCGAACTCCGGATCCAGCTCCGACGGTGACTCCGGCTACGGCGACGCGCACGTCGACAAGGCCGACTACACGATCCCGCAGAACGTGGCACTGGTGAAGCTGGTCGGCAGGGCCGGCTCGATCAAGGTGATCGCGGGCGACGGCCCGATCTCGATCACCGAGACCGCCGTCTACAGCGACGACAAGCCGGCCACCACGCACGCGGTCGACGGCAGCACGCTGAACCTGGCCAACACCGGATGCGCCAAGGTCCGCACGATCAACGGCCGCTGCCAGGTGGCATGGGAGATCCACGCCCCGGCGGGCACCAACGTCGACCTCAACAGCAACTCGGGCTCGATCGACCTGACCGGCATGTCCGGCACGGTGTCCGCGGTCGGTGACTCCGGCAGCATCGAAGCGGAGAACCTGACCAGCAAGACCGTGACCGCGAAGACCGACTCGGGCGGTGTCGAGCTGGCGTTCACCCAGGTGCCCGACCAGGTGAACGCGACCACCGATGCCGGCAGCGTGAAGATCGAGGTGCCCGGCGGCGTCGGCTACGCCGTGCAGGCCAAGACCGACGCCGGGAGCAAGCGCATCAAGGTCCAGCAGGACCCCGCGTCACCGCACAAGATCAACGCGGAGACCGACGCCGGATCGGTCGAGGTCGAGAACGGCTGAGCCGGACTCCGATCAGCGGGTGACCAGACCCGCGTCGTACGCCAGCAGGCCCGCCTGGGTCCGGTTCTCGCAGTCGAGCTTGACCAGGATGCGGGACACGTAGCCCTTGACCGTGGTCTCGGAGAGGAAGAGGCGTTTGGCGATCTGGGAGTTGGACAGTCCTTCGCCCAGACACGCCAACACGTCGGTCTCGCGGTCGGTGAGCTCACGGATGAGCGTCACCGCGCGGTCCCGGTTGGCGTGCTCGTCGGAGGACGCCGCGACCAGCCTGCGAGCCGCTGCGGGCGACAGGACCGTGTGTCCGTCGGCAGCGACCCGCACCAGCCCGATCAGGTCCTCCGGCGGCGTCGACTTCACCAGGAAGCCCGATGCGCCCGCGCGGAGCGCCCGGATGACGTACTGGTCGGCGTCGAACGTGGTCAATGCGACGACGGTGGGTGGGTCCGGCAGCGCCGCGATCCGCGTGATCGCGGTCAGGCCGTCGACGCCGGGCATGCGCAGGTCCATCAGCACGACCGAAGGCTGGTGCCGGACGACCGCCTCGACCCCGGCCGCGCCGTCGTGGGCAGTGCCGACCACCTCGATGTCGTCGGCCGATCCGAGGATCGTGCGCAGGTGCGCGCACACCATCGGCTCGTCGTCGACCACCACGACGCGGATCATCCGGCACCTCGCACTCTCGTCGGTGCCCCGCCGACGAGCCGTGCGCGCCTGGGCGCCGGTTCCACGCCGCGGGTGGGCACGCTGTTGTCCCTGGTCGGTACGTACGCGGGCAAGGTCGCGTCCACCTCGAAGCCGCCGTCCTCGGTCGGTTCGGCGCGCAGTGCGCCGCTGACCAGCTCCACCCGCTGCCTCAGGCCCAGCAGCCCGGTGCCGGAGCCGCTCGCGGTCAACGCGAGGTCACCCGCGTCCGGTCCCGGCGCGGTGTTGCGAATCGACACCCTGACCCGCTCGGCGCCGAAGCTCAGCCGGACCGACGCCGTGGCTCCCGGCGCATGTTTGCGCACGTTGGTCAGTGATTCCTGCACGATCCGGTAGGCGGTACGCCCGACGACCGGTGACGCCGAGGACGGCCTGCCCACCTGGTCCAGCGTCACGCTCAGCCCGACCGATTCGGACTCGGCGATCAGGTCGGCGAAGTCCGGCGCGGCGGCCTGGCCACCGGCTCTGGTGACGGTGAAGTCCTCGGTCACCTCGCCGGGCGACGACCGGAGCACGCCGACGAGGTCACGCAGCTCCTCGAGTGCCTGGCATCCCGCGGCGCGGAGGTCCTCGGCCGCGGCTCGGGTGGTCGCGTCCGATGCCGTCACTCCCAACGCGCCTGCCTGCAGCACCATGAGGCTGATCCGGTGGGTCACCACGTCGTGCATCTCGGCGGCCAGCCGGACCCGTTCCTCGACCCGCGCCTGCTCGGCGAGCCGGTGCTGATCGCGCTCGGCACGCGCGACCCGTTCGTTCAGGTTCGCCACATAGATACCGAGCAGCGCGGCCAACACGATGACGAACACCAAGCCGATCAGGCGGTCGAAGATTCCCGGATCATCTGGCCGGGCCGAGATCACGGTGAGGATGCCGATCATGACCCAGGCCCGGCGCCGGTCCGTGCCGTAGACGAGTGCGCTGTAGATCACAAAGGGCACGGCGAGCACGATCCAGGCCTGCTCCTGGTCACCCACGGTGGACAGCAGCACATCGGGCGCGGCGTGGCCGAGGATCAGCAGTCCGACGGTGTTCAGCACCATCAGGAACAGCACCGTGAGCGGCGCTGTCCTGCGGAACAGCAGCACCAGCGCCGAGCACAGCTGCACGATCAGGCCGATCGGACCGTGCTGGATCATCAACGGCCACAGCATCGCCACCAGCAGACACTGGACCGCCAGCGTGAGCGCCACGTCGAACGCCGCGTCTCGCCGCGTCGTTCGAAGGGAGCCCCACCAGCGGGCCGCGGTCGTTTGCTGCACGGCTGGCACGTTACTCACCTCAGGGCCGACCGGGCGCGTTCAGCCAGCTGAATCAGCACCGTTGGGCGGTACTCAACCGACGAAAGTCGCACTCTCAACCGGTTCGGCGCACCTTCGGCGCCGGTCCGGTCGCTCGCGCCTCAGGGCCCGGCGAGCGGCCGTCTGTGTCTAAGTGCTGGACATCCGGGGATTCTCGGGTCAGCCTTGTGAGTAACGCGCCCATACTTCGGGAGGTCTGCGATGAAGCTCGGCAAGAGGATTTCAGTAGGCGAGGTCCGGGACACGGCAGATCAGGAACCGACCGCGATCGATGCTCCCGTCACCGCGGCGACCCCGGCGACCGTCCGGGCCGACGAGCCATCGGCGACCCCGGTCTCCGAGCCGGTCGCCGCACACGCCGAGCGCTAACCCGTGGCGGGTTGGCTGTCCGGCCGACGCGTCCCGACCGAGCGACCGGCCATCCCGCTGCGCGGCTACAAGCTGGCCCACCCGATGGTGTCGGCGGACGGCGAACGTGGCGGTTTCAGCGGCGTGACGATCGGTCGCACCAGTGTGTACGAAGCGGTGGCCGACGCGGAGTGCGCGCAGGGCGGACGGCACAGCTGTCCGTCGCGCTGGTGCGACTGCGGCTTCTACTGTGTCAACACCCTCGCCGACGCGAGAGCGCTGGCGTGCGATCCCGACTACCGCTACGCGGTGCTGCTGGAGATCGCCGCATCCGGCCGTTTCATCCGTTACGAGAAAGGCCTGCGCTACGCACGACAGCGGGTCGTCTCGGTCAGGGTCGGGCGATGTGGTTGCGGACGTCCCGCGCGGGTGTTCGTGCAGTCGGACGCGGGAACCGTCGGGTGGAGACGGCTGGCCGCGGTCTGCCCCTCGTGCGCGGCGCCCCGTACCGGCATCGGCCTCGGGCGTTTCGCCGAGCTGTTGGGCGGACCGCCGGTCATCGCCGACGAGACGAACCTGACCGGAGCTTCTGCCCCGGTCGCCGCTCCGGCGCTGGACGACGTCGACCGTGAAGCGCTGGTCCCGCTGCTGTCCGCCGAGGTCTCGCTGCTGCAGGCCCGCCTCGACGACGTGCAGCGTCAGCTGGAGCGTCTGACCCAGAAGCCGTGACCCTGTCGCGGACCCATGCCACACGACGGATCCGTTGACAAGCGGGTTGTCGCGGATCGCGCGGAGTTGTCCACAAATCGGGTCCATGGGGGCTCGGTCGGCGGGGTTGTCCACAGGCTGGTCGTCGAATCACCCGCGAGGCTTGCCGACCCGACACACTCGCCGCATGACGATTCCTCACTTTGCCGATGCACCCCCGCTGCGCACCGACTCGGACAAGCTGGACCGGGTACGGGCGCTGGTCGGGCAGGCCTGCGCCACCCGCCAGGTCTGGATCATGCTGGTCGACGGCGAGGGCAGACAGCTTCCGACCGTGCTGCCGTTGTCCGGCCTGCCCGACAGACCGGATCTCAGCTTCCTCCAGGGGCTCGAGCGCCTTCTCGGCGGGATGCGGAGCGAGCTCGCGACGTCCTCCGGACCCGGCTGCGTGATCCTCACCCTGGAGCGTGCCGGGTCGGAGGAGGCCACCTCGCTGGACCGCGAGTGGCGTAATGCGTTGCGCGTGGCGTGTTCGCACGCGCGCATCGCACTCGGCGGGGTGTTCCTGTCCTCCGATTCCGGCGTGCACCCGCTGGAAGGCCGGGGCTCCTAGAGCTTCTCCTTGCGGCAGACGTTGCGGCACTCACCGATGCCCGCGATCCGGGTGGTCAGCGTGGCGCCGTCGGTCAGGTACCTCGGAGGCTTGCGGGCATGGCCGACGCCGCCCGGGGTACCGGTGGTGATCACGTCGCCAGGGTTGAGCGTCACGATCGCGGAGATGTAGGCGATCAGGTCGTACGGTCCGAAGACCAGCTGGCCGGTGTCCGAGTGCTGGAGCACCTCGCCGTCGACCTCGGTGCTGATCTCGGCGTTGACCGTCGCGCCGGGAGAGCTGTCGCCCAGCAGCTCGTCCGGAGTCA
The DNA here is from genome assembly GCF_000429025.1 of Actinospineispora spinosispora DSM 44797. Taxonomy (GTDB): domain Bacteria; phylum Actinomycetota; class Actinomycetes; order Mycobacteriales; family Pseudonocardiaceae; genus Pseudonocardia; species Pseudonocardia spinosispora. Next base: position 882,462 of record NZ_KE386834.1, on the reverse strand, counting down.
CCAGCGCCGGCCCGATCGGGGTGGTCGCCTCGAACATCTTGCCCTGCAACCACTGCAACGTGCGGTTCTGGTAGTCCCGCACCGAGACGTCGTTGAGCACGGTGTAGCCGGCGATCGCCTCCGGCGCCTCCTCGGCGCTCACGTGTCTGACCGTCTTGCCGATGACCAGCGCCAGCTCCGCTTCCCAGTCGACCGCGTCGGACACCGACGGCAACAGCACGTCGTCGTAGGCGCCGATGAGAGTAGGAGGGAACTTGGCGAACAGGGTCGGGAACTCCGGAGGCTGCCGGCCCATCTCCGCGATGTGGTCCCGGTAGTTCGCGCCGACACAGAGGATCTTCTCCGGGTTGGGCACGAGGGGCGCGTAGTCGAGGTCGTCGACCGAGTGGGTGGGGCCGGCGGCCTCGGCGGCGCGGTCCCTCCAGTCGGGTCGCCGGAGCAGGGCGCCGACGTCGGCGTCCCCCGTTTCCACCGCGGTGTCGGCGTCCAGCCGAACCGCGCGGGTACCTGCCTGCGTCCGAACCGTGGCCAGCCTCATCCCACTCCCGTCCTCACACCCACACACCTACGAGCGAACGGAGTCGAGCCTACGACCGTCCACACACACCCCTGCGCGCCGAGGCGCACGTGCGTCAGAGCGCCGCGTAGAGCGCACGTTCGAAGTTCGCGTACATGGCCATCGAGGGAGGCTCGACGAACGGGAGGAACTGGCTGTAGATCGCGCCGGTCACGCCGCTGCTGGGATCCACCCAGAAGTGCGTGTTGAAGATTCCGGCCCATGCGCCACTGCCCGGTGCGCGCATACCCGGCTCCTGGCTGGTGTTCAGCAGGAGTCCCAACCCCCACTTGAGACCTGGGCCGAGGTTCGTGTCGCAGGTCGACACCGGGTCCGCGGCCTTGATCTCGGCGGGGAAGTCGAGGTTGCCGATGTGGTTGGTGAAGGCGTCGTCGACCGTGGCCTGCCGCAGGATCGTGGCGTCACCCAGCGTGCCGCCGCCCAGCAACATGCGCTGGAACGCGAGGTAGTCACGCGGCGTCGAGTAGAGGCCGTGGCCGCCCGCCCACCAGTCGGGCTCCTGGTTCCAGTCGACGTCGGTGGCCACCCAACCGTCGCCGTTCTCGGCGCGGAAATGCACCGGAACGGAGTTCGCGCGCTGCTCCGGCGTCATGATGAAGGTGGTGTTGTGCATGCCGAGCGGTCCGAGCACGTTCGCGTCGAGGTAGGCGTCCAGCGACTGCCCGCTGGCCTTCTCCACGACACGGCCGAGCCAGTCCGTGTTGGTGCCGTACTCGAACCTCGTGCCGGGGTCGGCGACCAACGGCGCCGTGAAGATCTCCTTGGTCCCGGCCATCACGTTCGGTGTGTCGGTCACCTCGCCCCACCGCAGGATGTCCGCGTTGTAGAACCAGTAGGCCAGGCCCGAGGTGTGGGTGACCAGCTGCCGGACGGTGGCTCTCGTCGCCGCCGGGCGCAGTCTCGGCTTGTCGCCGTCGAATCCGTCCAGCACCTCGAGGTCGGCGAACTCGGGAAGGTAGGTGTCGACCGGGTCGTCCAGGTCGAGGTTGCCGCGTTCCACCTGCTGCAGCGCGGCGACGGTGGCGACCATCTTCGTCATCGACGCGATGCGCAACATGCTGTCGGCCGTGATCGGCTCGTCTCCACCCGCGGCGCGCGGGCCGGCGGCGCCTTCGTACACGGGCCCGTCCCGATCAGCCGCCATGGCGACGACGTTGGGCACGTCACCCGCCCGCACCGCTTCGTTGAGCACCTGATCGACAGCGGATACGGACATGCGTGGACCCTCCCGGCGACTGTGACGGCAACGACACGACTGTCGTCGCAGATCACCCTGGCCGACGACGCTTCACTGGTCAACAACCGGAAGTGGCCCGGTCGTCATCAGATCCCACTCGACTTTCCCGCGTCCGCGAGGGAAGCTGGCGGACATGTCGTTCGGTTCCGTGCTCACCGCCCTCGTCACCCCCTTCGACGAGAACCTCGCGGTCGATGAACAAGCCCTTGTCGACCTCATGCAGCACCTGGCCAAACACGGGTCCGACGGCTTCGTCGTCTGCGGCACCACCGGCGAGGCACCCACGTTGAACGACGCCGAGCATCTTCGGGTCGTCGAGCTCGCCTGCCAGTACCGGCCAGAGGGCACGACCGTCATCGCCGGCACCGGGTCGAACAACACCCGCCACGCCGTGCACATGACCGAGCGCGCGACCGAGCTGGGTGTCGACGGCATCCTGTCCGTCACGCCGTACTACAACAAGCCGACCCGGCGCGGCCTGATCGCGCACTACCGCGAGATCGCGGCGGCCACCGACAAGCCGGTCGTGCTCTACAACATCCCGTCCAGGGTCGTCGTGGACGTGCCCAACGACCTGCTCGCAGAGCTGGCCCAGATCGAACACGTCGACTACGTGAAGCAGGCGAACAACGCCAACCTCGCGCTGGTCGACGGGCTCGGCCTGTACGCGGGCAACGACGAGATCTTCGGCCGCACGCTGGACATGGGCGGCTGTGGCGTCATCTCGGTGGCCAGCCATGTCCTCGGCGATCAGATGCGGCAGATGGTCGACCAGCCGGAGCGCCGGTCGGAGATCGAGGCGTCGATCCGCGCGGTGACCGCGGCGGTCAACGTCACCAACCCGATCTCGATCAAGGCCGCGCTGAACCTGCTCGGTCACCGCGTCGGCGGACTGCGTCTGCCACTGGTCGACGCGGACGAGGCCGAGACCTCCGTGATCCGCGAGGCCTTGCAGAAGGCGGGCCTCCTGGACCAGGTCCCCGCCTAGGTTCTCACCTGCCCGGTCGATCGCCGTCCTCGAGCACGTCGAGGACGGCGATCAGGCGGTCACGTTCCGGACGAGCCAGGTCGGCTCGCTCTGGCTGAGCCGCCCGGTGGTTTCCTGCTCAGTCCCTGGCCACCACATTGCGCAGCGCCTGTCCGTGACGCAGCGCCGCGAGGTTCTCCGCGACCAGGAGGGCGGCGTCCCTCGGTCGGCCGCCGGCCGAGTGCGGCGAGATGATCACGTTGGGCAGGTCCCAGAACGGCGAGTCCTTCGGCAGCGGTTCGGTGCGGAACACGTCCAGACCCGCACCGGCGATCCGGTCCTCGCGCAGCGCTTCGAGCAGCGCGTCCTCGTCGACCGTGGTTCCGCGCCCGACGTTGACCAGCCAGGCTCGTGTCGGCAGCAGGGCGAGCCGTTCGGCGTTCAGCGCACCGACGTTCTGCTCGCTGTGCGGCAGGATCATCACCAGGACGTCGGTGTCGGGCAACACGGTCGGCAGCTGCGCCTCGGCGATGACCGGGTAGCCGCCACGTTCACCCGCGCTGCGCGCGACACCGGTGACGCGGGCGCCCAGCGCGGTGAGCAACGGGGCGAGTGCCTGCGCGATGGCGCCGAAACCCCAGATCAGCACCTGGGCGCCGTGCAGCGTCTCGACCCTGCCGTCGACCCCTTCGACCCTCGGACCCCCGAGATCGGAGCGCCACTCGTGCCGGGGCTGTGACGCCACCAGCAGGTGCAGCCCACGCAGGCCGCCGAGCACGAGCGCCAGCGCGTGTTCGGCGACCGTGTCGTCGTGCAGCGAACGACCGGAGGTGATCACGACGTCCTCGGCGAAGCCGGCGGCCACCTCGACGTCGGGTCCCGCGGCGAGGCTCTGCACCCATCTCAGTGCTCTGAGCTGCCCCGCGGCGGTCCGCATCCGATCGACGGTGCTGCCCCAGGAGACGAGCACCTCCGCGTCGTGATGCTCGGCGGGGATGGGGGCCAACGGGTCGTAACGCACGACGGTGACGTCGTCCGGTACGTCCGGGGTGCCTTCGACGTTGCTGGGGTAGAGCAGCTTCAACTGGGATCCTCCCGAATCGCTCGCCACCGGCGCATCATCGCAGGTGTCTCCGTGGACACGAACTCGAAGAAACGCCGGGTGTCCTCCAGCCGGTCGGCCGCGGCGGTTCCCGGCCCCGCCGCCGCGATCCCCTCGTTGAGGGTCTGCGCCCAGCGGGCGTAGATGCGGTCCTTGCGCCCGACCGCCTCGTACCAGAGATCATCGCGGATCTGGTACTCGTCATGGCGCCTACCGGGCTCGCGCCGCTTCGTGACCAGCTCCAGCTGCATCAGGTAGCGCACCGCTCCCGAGACGGCGGCGGGACTGATCTTCAACGACTCACCGAGCTCGGACGCGGTCGCGACACCCGACTCGGTCGTCAACAGCGCCGCGAGTATGCGCGCCGGCATTCGAGGGAACCCGGCCTCGCTCAGGTCGATGGCGAAGCGCTCGACGAACCGCGCCAGCGCTTCCTCATCACGCTCGGACACCATCACCCCTTCGATTTACTGTTTTCATGAATTTGTGAAAACACTGTAGCTTGTGGCGGTGACCAATCCGACCACTGCCACCACCTCGGATCAGGCTATCCCGCTGGTCCGACGCCTCGACGACCCCGCAGCCGACCTCGCCCAGGTGGGCGGCAAGGGCGCCTCCCTCGCCCGGCTGGCCACCGCGGGCCTTCCGGTGCCTCCCGGATTTCATGTGACCACGCAGGCCTACCGGCGATTCGTCACCGAGACTGGGCTGCAGGACCGGATCCTCGCCGCCGTCGCCCGGGTCGACGCCACCGACGCGGCCACCCTGGATCGAGCAGCCGAGACGATCGCCGCGCTCTTCACCGAGCACGAGATGCCCCCGGACACCGCCGAGGCGATCATCGAGAGCTACCGGGCGCTCGGATCGAACGACATCGCAGTGGCCGTGCGCTCCTCCGCCACGGCCGAGGACCTCCCCGACCTGTCGTTCGCCGGGCAACAGGACAGCTACCTGAACATCCGAGGGGTGCCGGCGCTGCTGGACGCGGTCCGGCGCTGCTGGGCGTCGTTGTGGACCGCGCGGGCCATCGGCTACCGCGCCCGCACCGGCATCGCCCCCGGCGAGGTCGATCTCGCCGTCGTCGTGCAGGAGCTGGTGCCCGCCGACGCCGCGGGAATCCTGTTCACCGCCAACCCGATGACCGGCGCGAGGGACCAGATCGTCATCAACGCCGGCTGGGGGCTCGGCGAGGCGGTGGTGGGTGGGCAGGTCACCCCGGACACCGTCGTGATCGACCGGGCCGACGGCTCCGTGGCGGAACGCCAGGTCAGCGACAAGACCACCATGACGGTGCGCACCGCGACCGGCACCGAGGAGGTGGCGGTGCCGCGGGAGCAACGGAACCGACCTGTGTTGAGCGACCAGGACGCCACCGCGCTCGCGGAGCTCGGTGAGCGCATCGAGGCGCTGTACGAGACACCGATGGACATCGAGTGGACCCGTCACGACGGCAGGTTCTTCATCGTGCAGGCCCGCCCGGTCACCACGCTGACCGATGCGCGGCCGCTGCCCGAGCACGACGGCGCCGACGCCGGTCACCAGGTGTGGAACGACAGCCTCTGCGGGGACTACCTGTGGACCTCCACCAACGTCGGTGAGGCCGTCCCGGACGTCATGACGCCGTGCACCTGGTCGCTGCTCCAGGTGTTCCTCGGTGCCTCGATGCCGATGGCGGACCTCGCGGGGCACCGGCTCAGCGGCAACATCGGCGGCAGGCTGTATCTGAACCTCAGCGTGTTGTACTCGATGGCGGACGCCTTCTTCCTGGGCGAGCGGGCCAAGTCGGGTACCTCGCAGGCGTTCGGCACGATCCCGCCGAACCTGACGATTCCGAAGCTTCCGCTGTCCCGCTGGCAGATCGTCCGCCAGTCCGCCGGCACGGTCATCCGGGCCCGCAAGGAGATCGCGGCGAACCAGAAGAGCTTCCATTCCGTGGTGCCCGGGATTCCGGCACGGTGCGCCGAGCTGAACGCCCGGATCGCCGGCACGTCGGACCGGCGTGAGCTGGCGGCGTTGTGGCGCGACGAGGTGGCCCCCCTGTTCCACATGGCGTCGGCGATGCTCGGCGCCGGAGCGAGGGGTGGCGGCGGGACGCTCGCCTACAGCAGCAAGGACCTGCACGGTCTGGTCAGCGACGAGGACATCAACCTGCTGATGTCCGGTGGCCGGCCAGGAGGCGGGGCGTTGGACAGCCTCGGCCCGGTTCTCGGGCTGGCGCGCCTGGCCAGGGGCGACATCGACCGGGACACGTTCACCGCGCAGTGGGGCCACCGGGGACCCCACGAACTGGAGGTGTCGATCCCCCGGCCCGCCGAGGACCCGAACTGGATCGACCGTGAGCTGGCGGCGCTCGCCGAGGCGAAGGAGGGGTCTCGTCAGGACGCAATGGCGCTGCTGGACCAGCAGGAACAGGCGCGTGCCCAAGCCTGGGAACGGGTTCGGGCGGCCGACCCCAAGGTCGCCGAGCGGCTCGAGGCCAAACTCGACAGCTGGTCGTCGGTGGCCCGCGATCGGGAGAAGGCCCGGTCAGAGGCTGTCCGGGTGTTCTGGCTACTGCGCAACTGGGTGCTGCGCGCAGGTGAGCTGACCGGGCACGGTGACGACCTGTTCTTCCTGTCGACGGAGGAGATCCTGTCACTGCTCACCGGCGCCGACGAGACCTCGGTCCTGGAACCGGTCGCGGTCCGTAGGGCGACACACGATCGCTATGCGCGGCTGCCGCCGTACCCGACCTACCTGCGGGGCCATTTCGACCCGTTCGCCTGGGCGGGCTCGGCTGAACGACGCAATGACTACTTCGACGCGACGGAACCGGTGTCCGATGTGCCGGTGAGCGAGACCATCAAGGGGTTCGCCGGCGCACGCGGTGTGGTGGAAGGCGTCGCACGGGTGCTGACCAGCGCGGGCCAGGGTGAGCAGCTGCGTCCGGGCGAGATCCTGGTGACCACGGTGACCAACATCGGGTGGACTCCCCTGTTCCCTCGGGCCGGTGCGGTGGTGACCGATGTCGGCGCCCCGCTGTCGCATGCCGCGATCGTCGCCAGGGAACTCGGCATTCCGGCCGTCGTGGGATGCGGGAACGCCACGATGCGGGTGCACAGCGGTGACCGGATCCGGGTCGACGGCAGCCGGGGCACTGTCGAGCTGCTGCGCGAGTGATCGCCCGGCGGTAGCGTCGGCTCAACCGTCAACTCCCCGGCTAAGGAGCACACCGAAGTGACCACTCCGACCGACGACAACCGTGACCTGGTGACCGTGTTCGCCTCCATGCAGGCCAAGGCGGGCAGGGAGGACGAGCTGCGCGCCGCGCTGACCTCGCTGATCGCGCCGGTGACCGCCGAGGAGGGCAACGTCAACTACGACCTGCACGAGTCGGTGGACACACCGGGCCTGTTCTTCTTCTACGAGAACTGGGAGAGCGCGGACGCCCTGGCCAAGCACAGCCAGGAGCCCCACATGAAGGAGATGCTCGGCAAAGCCGGTGAGCTGCTCGACGGCCCGCTGAGCGTCAACGTGGTGCGGCGCATCGCCTGACCGGACGACGGGCTCGGGCTGCCCACCGGTTCGTGGGGCAGCCCGAACTCACCGCGCGCGCGACGGCCACATGGTGGTCGCGACCGCGAGCACGATCGCCACGATCTGGGCCACCGCCGTGATCAGCAGGATCCAGCCACCGGCGAGGTTCTGGCTGTCGACGACGACCCCGACGACACCCAGCACGGCGAGCGGCCAGCGGGCCGGTGTCCAACCGCGGCCGAACGCGATCGCCAACGCCGTCCAGGCGATGCCGAGCGCTACCGCCACGAGCAGCCCGAAGACGGCGCTGAACAGCGCAGCCTGCCCTACCGCCGCGGCGAACTCGTCGGCGGCGTGCGCACTGGACAGTGCGTCCAGGCAGCTCACCCCGTTGCCGACGACACCGATCACGGCCGAGGCGATCCACAGCCATTGAGCGTTCGCCCGGCCCGACACCTTCTGACCGTGTGCCTCCTGGCCGCTGGCCTCACGCGGTTGCACGGGGGACGGTGCATCACTCATGGCGCGCGCATACCCGTTCGGCCGCCGCCCCACACGATCTACATCCGATCAGGTCAGGCCCAGCATCGCGGGGTCGGACGCGAGGTTTCTCCAGTACTTGTCCGGGTCCGGCAGCAGGCGCCGTTGCACCAGGTCCAGCATGCCGCTGACACTGGTCACCTCCGCGACCAGCACTCCGTCCGAACGACGCAGCTCCTGCAGAACCCGGGAGATCTTTCCGGTGCCGCGTTGAAAGACGGTGCGGACCTCCACCTCGTCGTGGGGTCGTAGTTCGTGCCGGAACCGCAGCGTGGTCTCGAGGTTGACCGGACCGATGTTGCGGTCACGCAGGTCCGCGAGGTCGATTCCGGCGTCCGCCACGGCGGCCCAGCGGGCGTGGTCGGCATAGGCCAGATAGGCGGGGCCGCGCACGTGGCCGTTGGTGTCCAGGTCGTCGTAGCGCACCGCGATCACGACGCGGTGCGCGTCGGTGAAGGACAGTTCAGGCTCGTCGGGAAGGCTCATGTGCGAGATCGTGCGCGTCGGGGCGGCGCCGGGTCTGGAAGATTTCGGCCGCCGTGCCCCGTCCGCGCCAGGAGTCGAACAGCCGCGCCGGTGAGGAGCCGGACAGTCGCCGGCATTCCCGGCCCAGGTGCGACTGGTCCGCGTAGCCGAGGTCGGCCGCGGCCACCGCCACGGACACCTCGCCGTCGGCGACCGCGGGCAGACGTGCCGTGAACCTACGGAACCGCAGGATTCTGTGCAGTTCCTTCGGGCTCATCCCCACGGCGGCGCGGACCCTGCGGCGCAGCGCGCGTTCGCTGACGCCGAGTCCACCCGAGCGGTGGGTCTGGCCAGCATCCGGACGACCGAGGGCATCATCGGATCGAGCCCGGGGCCGTGTCTCAGCAGATCCGCGGCGAGGTTCCGCAGGACGAGGCGGCCTTCGTCGGGCGTCGTGATCTGGGCCAGCCGGTCCTCTGCCCCGCTGATCGCAGACGTCCGTGCATCCATCAGCTCGGACAACGCGACCTGCCCCGGAACGAATGCCACGAAGTGCTCGCCGAGCAGTCCTCCGGCCGCGCCGCAGCGCAGCCGCACTCCGATCCGATACCCGGTGGGTGGGATGTCGAACATCCCGGGCGACGGGCCGACCGCGACGGCGACGAGCCGTCGGCCGTCCCACACGATGTCGACACAGCCATCGGGCAGCAGACGGATGGTCCGGGCCCAGCCGGGACACCCAGCCAGGTGCACCCGACCGCGGCCGAGATCACCGGATCCGGCGCCCACGTGCGGTAGACCGAGTGCCGCACGCCGTCGTCCACCCGCCGGCTGATCGTCCGACGCAACGGCACCGCCATCGGCCCAGTGTCGCACCGAGGCCCGACATCGCCAGGAGAACTTCACCTCGCCGTTGGCCGGACACGGGACGCGGTACAACCGGGCCACATTCGATGGGACCATGCCCTCGCCGTCTGACCTGGTCACCCGGCTACTCACCGACCCGCTCGCGGTGTTGCACGCGCTTCCGCCGTGGCTGGTCCTCCTCGTCGCGGGCTCGGTCATCGCGGCGGAGACCGGCCTGCTGCTCGGCGCGGTGCTTCCGGGTGCCAGCGCGGTCCTCGCGTTGGGCCTGCTCACCCACGAGGGTGTCGTTCCGCCGGTACCCGCCGCCGTCACGGCGGCGTTCGCCGCGGTGGTCGGCACCCACATCGGATACGGGCTGGGCCGCCGAGGCGAGCTGCCCGAACGCAGTGTGTTCGCGCGTCCGGCTCGGCGCGCGACCGCGTTGTTCCGACGTGTGGGGCCCGCGGCGGTGTGTCTCGGCCAGTGGACGGTCGGGGTGCGGACGTTGACGCCCCGGTTGGCCCGCCGGTGCGGCATGCCGTACCACCGGTTCGCCAGCTACAGCGCGCCGACGGCGGCGATCTGGGGTGCCGGGCTGGTCATGCTCGGTTCGCTCGCGGGGAACCTGTCCGCACCGCTGCTGCGCTGGCTGGGCTACGGGCCGCCGGTCGTGCTGATCGTGGTGTTCGTGGTCGCGGCGTGGCGATACCGCGAGCCGGCGGCCCGCTGAGGGCCGATCCGGGCGCGTGCGAGAGTGCGTCGGTGCGATCTCGTCTCCTCCCCACCGCCGCCGGCATCGCGTTCCTCGTCGTGTCGTGTGCCCCGCCCTCTCCGCCGGCCGCCGGGTCCGGCACCGGTCCCGCGCCGTGTTCCTCGTCGGTCACCCTCGACCGGTTCTCCGACGTCCTGGACAAGACGACGTTCGAGGACACCTACGTGGGCAACCTGTCCGGCCTGGCGGTCGACCCCGACGGGCGGATCGACGCGCTGTCCGACCGGTCGTCGCTGTTCTCGCTGGACGCCACGACGTTCCGGCCGACCGGTGTGGTGCCGCTCGCCGACCAGAACGGGAAGCCGCTCGATTCCGAGGCGGTAGCGGTCGACGGCGACGGCACCCGGCTGATCACTTCGGAGGTCGAGCCGTCGATCCGCCGCTACACCCGCGACGGCAAGCTCGTCGACTCCCTTCCCGTGCCGGACCAGCTGCGGGTCGCGCCGGACGGACGGGCCGAGAAGAACCTGACGTTCGAGGGGCTGACCCTGGCCTCCGGAGGCAACACTCTCATCGCCTCGATGGAGGGGCCGCTGTCCGGCGACGCCGGTGATCTGGTGCGTTTCCAGACCTGGATGCGCTCCGGCTCGACGTTCCGGCTCGACCGGCAGTTCGGCTACCGCGTCGATCCTCACCTGGGCGTCTCCGAGATCGCCGCGTTGGACGACGGGCGGCTCCTGGTCCTGGAGAGGGGCTTCAAGCCGGGCTTCGGGAACACGATCCACCTCTACCTCGCCGATCCGCGACCCGCGACCGACGTCACCGAGGTTCGGAACCTGACCCGGACGCCCGACGTGCGGCTGCCGGACAAGATCCTGCTGGCGGACGTCGGTCACTGCCCGGCGCTCGGCGCCACCGCACGCCAGCCGCAGCCGAACCCCCTGCTGGACAACATCGAGGGCATGACCGTCACGGCTCGTCGCCCGGACGGCAGCCTCGGTCTGTTGCTGGTGAGCGACGACAACGAGAACCCGAACCAGATCACTCGCCTGTACGAGCTGACGGTCCGGCTTCCGGCCATCCGGTAGGTCCCGGGGGTGTCTCCGCTGGTTCGGGGGTTCGGGGTGTCCCCGCTGGTTCGGGGGTTCGGGGTGTCCCCGCTGGTTCGGGGGTTCGGGGTGTCCCCGCTGGTTCGGGGGTTCGGGGTGTCCCCGCTGGCCATCCAGTGTCTTGGCGTGGTCGGGCGGCGTCAACCCCCGGCTTCGCCGGCCTCGCACTCGTTCCTGGTTGCACGGGTTCGGGGGCGAGGTTTCAGGGTTGACACCGCCCGACCACGCCAAGTGCGGGCCAGGATCGCGGGGACGGGGGCAGTCTGCGCGCCCCCACGGGCACGGCTGCGCCGCGCCCCAGTGAGGTGCACGCGTCGCGCTGGCGAGGTTACGAGGGGCGCCCCACCGGTCCCATCAGCCCTGTCCGTCACACCTCGCAGAGCGTCGTGCTGCGTCGCAGATGTTCCAACATCTGCGACACGACACAACGCTCTGCGAAGTGCCCCAGCCACAGCCAACCCAGCCACGGCGAACCCAGCCACGGCTGAGTTGGCTCCGCGAGTCTCCGAAGGAGTTCCGGCGAAGGCCGGGCAGTGAATGTCCGCAACCAACGTCGCCGACTCCGTCGGCGGCTCCCCAGCCGGCCACTAGCGCGCGCCCGGGCGAGTCCTCGAGCCTTTTTTTCTGGGAGTACCCCAGCGAGCGTTTACGCGAGCCGGGGTGGTCACAGAAAAATATCGCGCGCGAAACAGGCCCAAAAGAGAGAGAGCGAACGAGCTGGCCTGTAAGCCGGATCCTGTTCCCGGGTGCCTTGCGGCGGTCCCGTTCGGCAGCCATCCATCTCGACCCGCCGTCGCCGACGGGTTCTGTGCAACCTACCCGCAGGCATCGGACGGGCAGCCCTCGAGCGCCTGCTGTCTGGTCTTGCTCCGGGTGGGGTTTACCTAGCCGCGCCGGTCGCCCGGTGCGCTGGTGGTCTCTTACACCGCCGTTTCACCCTTACTCCGTGCGCTTGCGCGTCGGAGCGGTCTGTTTTCTGTGGCACTGTCCCGCGAGTCGCCCCGGGTTGCCGTTAACAACCACCCTGCCCTGCGGAGTCCGGACTTTCCTCGGCGGCGCTGCCGGTGTCGCCACCGGGTCACGCCGACGCGACCGCCCGGCCAGCTCGTCCGCAGTCGAAGTATAGGTCTCAGCGTTTCGCGGTTGATGACCCGCCCAGGCGGTAACACTTGCCCCACAATGGACGACGAGGCAAGCACTACAGCCACCCACGGGAAGGTCCGATGTTCAACCAGTTTCGCCAGGACATCACCAGTCGAGGCCAGCGTATGCAGGAAGAGCTGGCCCGGACGAAGAGCCAGTTGCGTCAGGCCAGGGACGAGTACTACCTGGCGAAGGTCGAGCGGCCGCGCGGCGCTGCCCGGCTGGGCGATCTGGTGGCGCGCTACAGCGGTGTGAGTCTCTACGAGGACCGCATCGAGCGTGGTCGTGAGTCGCATTCGTTGGTCGGGGTCAGTGCCTCGGTCAGTGAGTCGACGACCGACGAGGTGAATCCGAGCGATGGTGGCGCGGTTCGTGACGTGTTCCTGACCATCAAGGGCGCCGACTGGTCGTGGACGATCAAGACCGTTGCGGTGTTCTCCTCCCGCAAAACCCGTTCGTTCGCGGCGCTGGTGAACTCGCGCGCGACGAACGTGCCGACGCCTCGGTCCGCGACCGCCACGGCGACCGGGCAGTTCCGTTTGCTGGACGAGCTGCGGGATCGTGGTGTGCTGACCGACGAGGAGTTCGGGACGGCGGTGTCGCGGCTGCGCGGCACTCCGAAGGAATGACGTCGGCCTCGGCGAATTAGCCTCCTGCACATGGACCTGGCCGGGCGCGCGTGATGTTGGGTTCCGTCGCCGCCGAGATCGTCGCGCTGGTGCTGCTGGCCGCTGTGCTGACCTTCGCCATGGCGCAGCCTCGGGGGCTGCCGGAGGCGTTGGTCGCGGTGCCGGCGGCGGGTCTGACGGTGGTGCTCGGGCTGGTCGCTCCCTCGGAGGCGGTGCGGAAGGTCGCTGAGCTGGGGCCCACCGTGGGGTTCCTCGCGGCGATCCTGGTGCTGGCTCATCTGGCCGACTCGGCGGGGGTGTTCCGCTGGTTGGGTTGGCGGCTGGCGGCGGCCAGCGCCGGGCGGCCGGTGCGGCTGCTCGGGTTGGTGTTCGTGGCCGCGTCGGTCACCACCGCGGCGCTGAGCCTGGACGCCACCGTGGTGCTGTTGACCCCGGTGGTGTTCGGGACGGCGGCGCGGTTGCGGCTGCGGCCCAAACCGCACGTCTACGCGTGTACCCATCTGGCCAACTCGGCGTCGACGTTGCTTCCGGTGTCGAACCTGACCAACCTGCTGGCGTTCTCCGCCTCGGGGCTGTCGTTCACGGCGTTCGGCGCTCTCATGGCGTTACCGTGGCTGGCCGCGATCGGCGTCGAGTACCTGGTGTTCCGGCGGTTCTTCGGCGCCGATCTGGCCGGACGGGCCGAACCGCAGTCCGCCGAAGCTGAGGCCGCACCCCGGTTCGCGCTCACGGTCCTCGCGGTGACTCTCGCCGGGTTCGGCGCCTCGGGGGCGATCGGGGTGGATCCGGCGTGGGTGGCGGTGGCCGGCGCGGTGGTGCTGGCCGTGCCCGCCCTGGTGTCGCGGAGGGTGCGGGTCACCGAGCTGGTGTCCTCGGCCTCGCCGCTGTTCTGTCTGTTCGTTCTGGCGCTGGGTGTCGTGGTCGCGGGGGTCACCTCGCACGGACTGGGTGATACGCTCGCCGCGCTCATCCCGGCGGCACCGTCGTTGCTGGGTCTGCTGGCCGTTGCGGCACTGGCGGCGGCACTGGCGAACCTGGTGAACAACCTGCCCGCGACGTTGGCGCTGTTGGGTGCCCTCGGGCCGGGCACCCATCCCGGTCTGGTGCTCGCCGTGCTCCTCGGGGTGAACATCGGCCCCAACCTGACCTACGTCGGTTCGCTCGCCACGCTGCTGTGGCGGCGGGTGCTGGCCGGGTTGAGCGGCTCGGACTCGTCACCGTCGCCGAGGGAGTTCGTCCTGCTCGGGCTACTCACCGTGCCGGCTTGTCTGGTCGCGGCGGTCCTGGCGTTGTGGTTCGGCTTGACGGTCGGTCGAGGATGGCTCGTATGAGCTCGCAACGCGCGGTCGTGTGGATCACCGAGGGCACCTGGACGGCCACGGTGGACGCCGCGGCGGCGCTCGCCGAGGCCGCCACGATGGAGATCGTGCTGCTGCACATCGTGGACGTCGAGATCAGCGAGGCCCTGCACGGCGCGTTCGGCGGGTTGCTCGGCCGGCACAGCCCGAGCCACGACCCTGGCGGGGCCGTGGCGGATCTGGCGGACGCCGAATCGGAGCAGCTGCTCGCCGCGGCGGCGGACCGGCTGGGGCACCCGTCGCGGCGCGAGGTCCGGTCGGGCCGGGTGGAACGTGAGGTCGTCGCGGCCTGCCAGGGTGCGTCGCTGCTGGTCTGCGCACGCGACGGTGACCATTCGCGTCTCGGCCCGCACAGCCTGGGCCCGACGACCCGGTTCGTGGTCGACCACGCGCCGTGCGCGGTGTTGTTGATCTGGCCTGACCGGACCCCGGACATCGAGTCGATCCCTCCCCCGCCACCAGCGCATTAGGGCACACTGGCGAGGTGGAACAGGGCGCGCCGGTCGTGAGGTGGCACCAGCCGCATCCGAGCTTCGCCGCCCACGTACGCCGGATCGCCGGGTTCACCGGGCGGGCCAGCGGCTCGCAGTGCCGCACGGAGCTGCCCGCCGCGGGTGTCACGCTGATCCTCGGGTTCGGCGACCGGATCCGGATCAGCTCCGCCACCGGGTCCGGGATGTTCACATCGTTCCTCGCCGGCCTGCACGAGATCCCGGTGGACACCGAGCACAGCGGAACACTGAGCTGCCTGCAGATCGACCTGACCCCGCTGGGTGCGTACCGGCTGCTGGGCATGCCGATGTCCGATCTCGCCGACACCGTCGTGGACGTCGGACAGCTACGCCGGCCCGGCTGGCGGGACCTCGCCGAGCAACTCGCCGATTCAGCAACCTGGACCGATCGGTTCCGTCTTGTCGAGCGCGCCTGGGCGGCTGGTGGGAGGACGGGCCGACCGAGGATCCCGAGGTGGCCTGGGGCTGGCGCGCCCTGTCCCGTACGCACGGGGCGGTGCCGGTGTCCCGGCTGGCGGCCGAGGTCGGGTGGAGCCGGCGGCACTTCACCAGCCGGTTCACGCGGCAGGTGGGCCTGACGCCCAAGTCGACCGGTCAGTTGCTGCGGTTCGGGCGCGCGCTGACGCTGCTCACCGGGCCCGGTCTGCTGATGCCGGAGACCGCCGCACCGAGCCCGATGTCGATCAGCGAGGTGGCCGCTGAGACGGGCTACGCCGACCACAGCCACCTGGTCAGGGAGTTCCGCCGACTCACCGGCCTTCCGCCCTCGGCGTTGGTACGTCGGGCGGCGAGCTGAACCAGGTCACATTCGTCCAAGCCGGCGGGCACGGCGGGCCTCTAGCGTCGTCGCATGGACGAGAACGCACCGAGTATCTACCCGACACTCCGCTATGCCGACGCACCTGCCGCGATCCGGTTCCTGACCGACGCCCTCGGACTCACCGTCGACCACGTCGTCGAAGCGGCCGACGGCACGGTGCCGCACGCGACGCTCAGCTGGGGCCACGGCGTCGTCATGATCAGCTCGAGGCCGAGCGAGCCGAGCCCGTTCGACACCGGACGTGCCTGTCTGTATCTGGCGGTCGCCGACCCGGACGCCGCGCACGATCGGGCGGTGGCGGCGGGCGCTCAGGTCGTCATGGGCCTCACCGACCAGGAGTACGGCTCACGGGAGTTCGCCGTGAACGACCCGGAGGGCAACGTGTGGTGTTTCGGCACCTACCAGCCGGCGGCCTCTCGACCGGCCGCACCGTGACGCCGCCCACCCTCGCGTGACGGCGCGGCACGCCACGTGCCGCCGACGACGGGTCGTCGGGATACCGTCCGTTCTCGTGACGGTCTCCTCGCCAGGTCAGCTGGTGTTCCTTGTCTTAGCCGGGCTGGTCGCGGGTGCGGTCAACGCGATCGCGGGCGGGGGCTCGCTGCTGGTGTTCCCCGCTCTGCTCGCGGTGGGGCTGCCGCCGCTCGCGGCGAACGTGACCAACTCGGTGGCACAGTGGCCGGGCTACGCGGGCACGATCTTCGGTGCCCGCACGCAGCTCGACGGTCAACGGGTCAGGGTGCTGAGCACGATCGGTGTCGCCGCCGTGGGTGCCGCGGTCGGCGCCGCGCTGCTGCTGGTCCTGCCCGGCAAGGTGTTCAACGCGATCGTCCCCGGCCTGGTGCTGCTCGCCGCGCTGCTGCTCGCGGTCGCGCCTCAGCTCAAACGCTGGATCGGAAACCCTGACCCGGAGGCGCCCGACCGCCGGATCATCCTGCTGCCGGCGATCTTCGTCGCGTCGGTGTACGGCGGGTACTTCGGCGGTGCGCTCGGGGTCATCCTCATCTCGGTGCTGTCGCTGTGCGCCCACGACAGGCTCGTCCGGCTCAACGCGGTCAAAGCCGTGTTGTCGCTGGTGGTCGCCACCGTCACGGTCGTGGTGTTCGCCCTGGGCGCGCCCGTGTACTGGTTCGCGGTCCTGCTGATCGCGCCGGCGACCCTGATCGGCGGCTACCTGGGTGCCCGCATCGCCAACGTGCTGCCCGAGGCCGTGCTCCGCTGGTCGGTCGTGCTGCTCGGTATCGCGGTGGCGGTCTATCTCTGGCTCAAACCGAGCTAGTGCCCCGCGGTTAGGCAGGTGACCGCCAGCGCGGTGCCGAGCAGCCCGACCACCTGGAGCGGGTTGAGGCGTTCGCGCAGGACGGTCAGTCCCAGCAGCACCGGGATCGCCGGGTACAGCGAGGACAGGACGACCACGATCGCCAGCAGGTCCTGTCTCGACGCCACCAGGTAGGCGACCAGCGCCAGCGCCGCGCACCCGCCGGTCGCCGCGGCGCCGAGGAACCGGCGGGCTGACAGCCGCGCGGGGCCGGAGGCGAGCCGCAGCAGCGGCACCACCGCCAGGGTGGCGGTGACCCTGCCCGCGACGACGGGCCAGATGCCCGCCGCCGGTCCGGCGCTGGCCAGCGCCAGGTACTGCAGCCCGATCCCGACGCTCGAGATCAGCCCGTCGCCCAGCGCCGCCGTGATCCGGCCACCCCGCTCGGCCCTCGACACCAGCCACAGCGCGGGTACCGAGACCACGATGCCCACGGCGGACAACGTCGACGGCCGGTCTCCCAGAACCGCCACCCCGACCAGGACGGGGATGGCGAGGCCGCCCACCGCGCTGATCGGCACGACAACGCTCATGGCTCCTCGGCTGAGGCCCCGGTACAGGAACGCCATGGCGACACCGGTCCCGATCCCCGACAGCCCACCCCAGGCCACGTCGACCACCGTCACCTGGGCGGGGACGAAACAGGCCGCGACGAGGGTGAACACCAGTCCCGCTGCCTGGCCGACCAACGCGACCACGGCGAAGTTCGCCCTCCGCGACAGCAGCCCGCCGGTGAAGTCCGCGATGCCGTAACAGACCGAGGACGCGAGCGCGAGCAGCAGACCCACGCTCAGTGCCCCGTCGCTCGACCGGCCGCACCCACCGGGCACTCGGCCCCTGAGATGCAGGTCTCCCGGTCGCACAAACGGCAGAGCAGGTCGGTGCTGCCCACCTTGCGGTACAGGCGGGTGAGCAGGGCCTCCAGAGCCACGTCCAAGGCGGCGCGCTCGTCATCGGCCAGCTCCTCGACCAGCTCCGTCAGCGCCCCGGCTCGCGCCGTGAGTATCCGGTCCACGACCCGTCGCCCGTCGGCGCGCAGGTGAAGCGCCACTTCGCGCCCGCCGCCCGGCTGGCGATCCACCAGTTGCGCATCCCGCAGCGAGTCGACCATCCGCGCGGCGGCCGACTGGGACAGTCCGATCCGCCGTCCCAGCTCGGTGACGCTCAGCCCGGGTGCGTCCGCCAGCACGACCAGGGCGGCGGCACCGCTCGCGCTGACCCCCGACGTCGCTCGCACCCGGGCCATCATCAGCTCGGTCACCCCCAGCGCGGCGGCGCCGAGAAGGTTCGTGGTCCGCGTCGCATCATGCATGACTCATGCATTACCGATCGCACAGCGCCCAAACGTGGTGCTGAGATTCCCGACTCGGTGTGCTGAGACGCCCGACTCGCGGGGGTTGGGCGGGTCAGAAGGTTCTGTTCACCAGGCGGACCGAGGCTCCGCCGTCGGCGTAGAAGTCGGCCACCGAGAGCGATGCCAGGTCCAGGTGCAGGCGGTAGAGGAGGGTCGGACCGACGTCCAGCGCCAGCCGCAGCAGCATCTTGATCGGGGTGACGTGGCTGACCAGCATCACGGTCTGTCCCGCGTAGGCGGCCAGCACCTCGTCGCGCAGCACGGCGATACGGCGGCCGACGTCGGCGAAGCTCTCACCGCCGGGCGGTGGAACCGTCTCGTCGCCGAGCCAGCGGGCGTGCAGCTCCGGGTCGCGCTCGCGCGCCTCGGGGAACGTCAGGCCGTCCCAGACGCCGAAGTCGGTCTCGAGCAGCCCGTCATGCGTCGTCACCGGGACGCCCAGCGCCTTGGCGACCGGTTCCGCGGTCTGCTGCGCCCTCCCCAGCGGCGAGCACAGCACGACGCCGGTCGACCCGGCGCCGTCGATCGTGTGGATCCCGGCGGCGACCGCCTGTGCCTGCGCCAGCCCCAGCTCGGTCAGCTCGGGGTCGCCGCGACCGGAGTAGCGGCGCGCGGCGGACATCGCGGTCTGGCCGTGGCGCAGCAGCAACAGGCGGGTCGGGCGGCCCTTCTGCCCGGTCCAGCCCGCCGAAGCAGGTGCCGGGGAGCTCACCGGGCGGCCTGCGCATCCATCGCCAGGTTGGCCAGCCGGTCCGCGCGTGTGTTGCGAGCCCGGGGGATCCAGCTGTACCGGACGGTGCCGATCTCCCGCGCGACCTCGCCCGCCTCCTTGGCCAGCGGCTGCATCGCCGGGTGCTTGATCTTCCAGCGACCGGACATCTGTTCCACGACGAGCTTCGAGTCCATCCGGACGTCGACCTCGTCGGCACCCAGCTCCAGCGCGGCACGCAGCCCCGCGATGAGCCCCTGGTACTCGGCGACGTTGTTGGTGGCGATGCCCAGCCCTTCGGACCGTTCGGCGAGCACCTCGTCGGACACGGCGTCGCAGACGACCGCACCGTAACCGGCCGGACCGGGGTTGCCCCGGGAGCCGCCGTCCGCCTCGACCACGACTCTCACAGGCCGGACTCCGACGTACGCACCATGATCACTCCGCATTCCTCGTGCCGCACGACCTCGTTGGCCGGCGCGGACTTGATCTGGCTCAGCTCCTGCCGGTCGACCTCCAGCCGGCAGCCCCCGCAGTGCCGGGCACGCAGCAGCGCCGCTCCGGCCCCGCCCTTGGCTCGCAGCGACTCGTACAGCGCGAGCAGGTCGGCGGGCAGCGCGGCGACGATCGGTTCGCGGTCGCGGCGCCGACCGGCCTCGGTGGCGTCGAGGTCGGCGGACGCACTGTCCCTGCGCTCGGTCGCGTCCGCGAGGCGCTGCTCCGACGTGGCGAGCTCGGCCCGGGCCGCGTCCAGGTTGGTCTGGACCGCCTCGCGCTGCTCCATGATCTCCAGCAGCTCGTCCTCGAGCACACCTTGGCGCCGGCTCAGCGTCTCCAGCTCGTGCTGCAGGTCAGCGGCCTGCTTGGCGGAGACACCGGCGGCGGCGAGCATGTTCTTGTCCCGCTCCTCGCGGGCGCGGACACCGTCGACGTCGCGTTCCAGACGTCGGATGTCGCGGTCGAGGTCACCGGCGGAGGTCTCGGCGGCCACCACCGCGTCCTTGCGCTCCCGTACTTCTTTCTCCGCCTCGGTGATCTCGGCCAGCTCCGGCATGGTGCGCCTGCGGTGGTCGATCCGGTTCAACTCGGCGTCGACATCGGCCAGTACCAGCAGCCGTTGCTGGACGGCGGGTTCGGCGATCACTGTGTTGTTGTCCTTCCTGCGACTCCTGGACCCGCACTCGCGGCGACTGTCCAGGGGTCGGTGCGCCGCCACGAGACGGATACGTCGACCGTACCGTCCAGACCGGTTCTGATCAGGGACGCCGCCTGCTCGCACCAGGGGTGTTCCGATGCCCAGTGCGCGACGTCCACCAGCGCGGGTGTCCGTCTACCCGGCACGGAACCGGCGAGGACGTGTTCCCCGGCCGGATGGTGGCGCAGGTCGGCGGTGAGGTAGACGTCGGCGCCCTCGGCGGTGGCTGCGGTCAACGCGGAGTCACCCGCGCCGCCGCACACCGCGACGCGGTGCACCAACCGATCGGGGTCACCGGCCGCGCGCACGCCCCACACGGTCGCGGGCAGCGCCCGCGCGGCGCGTTCGGTGAACGCCGCGAGCGTCTCCGGTGCCGGCAGCTCGCCGATCCGTCCGAGTCCTCGCCGACCGGGGATCTCGGCGAGCTCCAGCAGGTCGAAGGCCGGTTCTTCATAGGGATGGGATGCCCGCAGCGCCTCGACGACCGCGCGTCTCCGTGCCCGGGGCAGTACGAGCTCCAGCCGGGTCTCCGCGACCCGTTCCAGGTCCCCGACCCGACCGATGGCCGGCTGGGCGCCCTCGTGCGGCAGGAACTGTCCGGTGCCCTCGGTGCTCCACGCGCAGTGGCTGTAGTCACCGATCTGCCCGGCACCGGCGTCGGCGAGCGCGTCGAGGACGCGAGCGACCGGGCCACCGGCCGGCACGAAGGTGATGATCTTGTCGAGCGCTTCGGTCGCGCGCGGCTGCAGCGGCCCGCTGACCGTCACACCGAGTGCTTCGGCCAGCGCATCGGACACGCCGGGGTCCGCGCTGTCGGCGTTGGTGTGCGCGGTGTACAGCCCGACGCCGCTCCGGATCAGGCGGTCGATCAGGCGTCCCTTCGGCTGGTTGGCGGGCACGCCGTGCACTCCGCGCAGCAACAGGGGGTGGTGGGTGAGCAGCAGCTGGGCCGACTGCTCGATCGCCTCGTCGACGGTCTCGGGGACCGGGTCGACCGCGACGAGCACCCTGGACACCTCGGCGTCCGGGTCGCCGCAGACCAGCCCCACCGCGTCCCAGGACTCGGCCAGCGCGGGCGGATACGCGCGCTCCAGCACGTCGAGCACATCCTGCATGCGCACGGTCACGAACCGGTCTCCCCTTGCTCGTCGGTGAAATTTCGGCCACGTCACCGTAGTGCGTCAGCGCATCGGCGCTGTCCCGGGCAGCGCGGATCGCAGCGCCTCGACGAGAACCCCCGCACGCTCGGGTGCACGGACGGCGACGCGCAGATGGTCCTCGGTGAGGCCGGGGAACGTGTCGGCACGACGCACCGCGATGCCCGCCGCACGCAGCCGGGCCCGCACCTGTGCACCGTCGGGCACGTGCAGCAGCAGGAACGGCGCGGCGGCCGGCTGGTGCACGGTCACCCCGGGCAACGCGTCGAGCGCGTCGATCATCCACCGGCGGTGCTCCGCGATCTCCTTCGCGGCCAGGTCCGCGAGCGCCACCGCGTCCGGTTCGCAGCAGGCACGGACCGCTTCCAACGCGAGCGTGCCGACCGGCCACGGCGGACGGGCCTCGGCGACGCGGGAGAGCAGCTCGGGATGTCCGAGCAGGTAGCCGGCGCGCAGCCCGGCCAGCGCCCAGGTCTTCGTCAGGCTGCGCAGCACCACCAGCCCGGGCGTCGAGCGGTCACCGGACAGCGACTCCGGTTCGCCGGGCGTGGCGTCGGTGAACGCTTCGTCGACGACGAGGACCCGGCCGGGCCGGGCCAGCGAGCGGACCTGTTCGGCCGGGTGCAGGACCGAGGTGGGGTTCGTCGGGTTGCCCAGCACCACCATGTCCGCCTCGTCCGGGACGGCGTCCGGGAACAACCGGTGGCCTTCGGCGGCATCGGTCAGCACGCGGTGCACCCGGATCCCCGCGGTGCGCAGCGCCACCTCCGGCTCGGTGAACCCCGGGTGCACGACGGCCGCCAGCCTGGGCCGCAACGCGGGAAGGAGCGCGAAACCCTCCGCGGCGCCCGCGAGCACCAGCACCTCCTCCGGGGCCCGGCCGTGCCGCTCGGCGACCGCTTCGCGCGCGGCGAGGTCGTCGGCCCCGGACGGGTACCGGCCGAGACGGTCGAGTGCTGTGACCAGCCGTTGTCTCAACCAGTCGGGCGGCCGTTCACCCTGCACGTTGACCGCGAAGTCCACCAGACCCGGTTCGGCGTCGACGTCTCCGTGGTGAGCCAGTGGATCCATGACCGTCACCGTAAGCCCGGCCCGAAATCGGTTGACCACGGTGGGCCCGATGGGCATGGTCGGAGTCATGGTGTCGTATGCCCACGCCTGACATCGCTACGTTCGTCGCCGCGCTGCCCAAGGTCGAGCTGCACCTGCACCTGGTCGGATCCGCCTCGGTCGAGACCGTGCTCGCGCTGTCTCGCGGACACCCCGACAGCACCGTGCCCACCGATCCCGACGCGCTGGGCCGCTTCTACGAGTTCACCGACTTCGAGCACTTCCTCAACGTCTACCGCCAGGTCAACCTGCTCGTCCGCACCGGCGCCGACATCGTCACGCTGCTCGACGGGCTCGCCTCCGACCTCGCCGGCAACGCGGTCCGCTACGCCGAGGTGCAGGTCACCGCGGTGCGCAACCGGATGTCGGGCATCGAGTTCGACGACCTGGCACAGGCGCTCGCCGACGGCCGTGCACTCGCCGCCGAGAAGTACGGGGTCGAGTTCGGCTGGATCTTCGACGCGGACTCACGGCTCGGGACGGCAGGCGCGGAGGAGACCCTCGACTTCGCCCTGCGCTACCGCCCCGAGGGCACCGTGGGCCTCGGCCTCGCCGGGATGGAACGAGGCGTCAGCCGCGCCGACTACGCGCCGGTCTTCCGCCGCGCCAGGGACGCCGGGCTGCACTGCCTGCCGCACGCCGGTGAGACGGTGGGACCGGCCGAGGTGTGGGCCGCGGTGACCGAGCTGGGAGCCGAGCGCATCGGGCACGGCATCGGCTCGGTGACCGATCCTCGGCTGCTGGAACAGCTCGCGGCGCGGGACATCGCGTTGGAGGTGTGCCCTACCTCCAACGTGTGCACCGCCGCCGTTCCCGACCTGGCCGCGCACCCGCTGCCGCGCCTGCTCGCGGCCGGTGTGCCGGTCACGCTGGCCACCGACGACCCCGGCATGTTCCACACCGATCTGAACACCGAGTACCTGGTGTGCCACGAGCAGTTCGGCCTGGGTGTCGCCGAGCTGGCCGACATCGCGCGCACCGGGGCCAGGGCGGCGTTCTGCTCCGCCGAGCTGCGCGCGCGGGTGCTCGACGAGATCGACGACCTGGTCGAGGCAGTGGGTCAGGCCAGCAGGTAGCCGCCGTCGACCGGGAGCACGACCCCGGTCGTCCAGCCCGCGGCGGGGTCGGCCATCGCCACCACCCAGTGTGCGATGTCCTCGGGCAGGCCGCGGCGGCGCAGCGGGACGCGCTGCCGTTCGGTCTCCTTCACCTCGTCGATCTCCGCGTCGGACATCCCGGACCGTGCCAGGCCCTCACTCTCGGTGGGGCCCGGCGCGATCGCGTTGACGCGTACGCCCTGATCGGCCAGTTCGAGCGCCCAGCTGCGGGTCAGCTGTTCCACGGCCGCCTTGCTCGCTCCGTACTGACTCACCCCGGGCGCGGGCTTCGCGCCGAACGTGCTGGACACGTTGACGATCGAGCCCCGGGCCGCTGCGAGGTACGGCAGCGCGGCCTTGGCCAGCATCGTCGGGGCGAGCACGTTGGTCTCCCACATGGCGCGGGCCGAGTCGACGTCGAAGTCCGCCAGCATGCCGGGGCGCAGGATCGCCGCGTTGTTGACCAGCAGATCGATCCGGCCGTGTAGCTCGGCGGCCTCCCGGATCACGTTGTCGACCTCGGCCGGTGAGGCGACATCGGCGGCGAGGCTCCGGATGCCCTCGGTCAGCGCCGTCGTCGCGGCGACCGCCTCGCGCCGTCTGCCGACCACCAGCACATCCATGCCCTCACGAGCCAGAGCGACCGCCACTGCCCTGCCGATACCGGAACCACCGCCGGTCACCACCGCGGTCCGCCCGGCGAATCGGGTCGGTCGGGAATCTTGTGTCATGCCACGACGCTAAACAGTGACATCAGTGTCAGGGTCAAACTAGGAGCGTCAGTGCGGATCGGCGAGCTGGCCACACGGACCGGCGTGAGCAGACGGTCGTTGCGGTACTACGAACAGCACGAGCTGCTGTCGTCCGAGCGGACGAGCAACGGCTGGCGCACCTACGACGAGGCCGCCGTGCGCCGGGTACGCAGTATCGCCGACCTGCTCAAGGTCGGGTTGACGATCGAAGGGGTCAAGCAGCTGGTGCCGTGCCTGGAGCAGGACGACGTCTCGGTGTGCGAGGACCCCGGTCTGGCGCTGCGTATGTACGAGGCGCGGCTGGCCGTCTTCGACCAGCGCCTCGCGGAGCTGCAACACCACCGCGACCAGCTGGCCACCCTGGTCACCGCACTACGAGCCGGCGAGTCGGGAGCCCTGGCACACTGAGTCGGGAGTTTCGGCCCAAATGCCGTGTGCTGAAACCCCCGACTCGGTGTGCTGAAACCCCCGACTCGCGGGTGGGTTACGTGGACAGGAGGTCGGCGCATTTCTCGCCGACCATCATGCAGGTGATGTTGGGGTTGATCGCCGGGAGGAACGGCAGAACCGACGCATCGGCCACACGCAGGCCCGTCACACCGCGCACGCGTAGTTCGGGGTCCAGCACCGCCATCGGGTCCGAGTCCGGACCCATCTTCGCGGTGCTCGCCGGGTGGTACACCGTGTTGTGGGTCTTCGTGATGTAGTCGGCGAGGTCGTCGTCGGTCACCGCGTCCGGACCCGGCGCCAGCTCGCGCGCCACCCAGTCGGCCAGAGCCGGCTGCTCGGCGATCGTGCGCGCGAGCCGGATACCGGCGGTCATGACCCGCATGTCGTGGCCCTCGGGGTCGGTGAAGTAGCGCGGGTCGACCCGTGCCCGGTCCCTGAAGTCACGCGACCGCAGCCGCACCGTGCCCCGGGAACGTCCCCGGGTGACGTTCGGTGTCAGGCAGAACCCGTTGTCGGTGGTCGGGTAGCCCCATCGCACGGTGTTCAGGTCGAACGGCACCGAGCCGTAGTGCATCATCAGGTCCGGGCGGTCCAGGCCCGGCTCGGTTCGGCTGAACAGGCCGATCTCCCACCACTGCGTCGACGTGGTGACCATCGGTTTCGCGGCCTCCCACATGACCAGCCCCTCGACGTGGTCATCGAGGTTGGCTCCGACACCCGGTGCGTCGACCAGCACGTCGAGACCGAACTCGCGCAGGTGCTCGGCCGGGCCGATGCCGGACAGCATCAGCAGCTTGGGTGTGTCGATCGCGCCGGTGCACAGCACGACCTCGCGGCGGGCGGTGACGGTCCGCCTGCCGGGGCCGATGTCCTGCTGGTACTCCACGCCGGTCGCCCGGGTGCCCTCGAACAGGACGCGTGAGCTCCAGGCCCCGGTGCGGATCTCCAGGTTGGGCCTGCTGCCCATGATCGGGTGCAGGTAGCTGCGCGACGACGAGGCGCGCGTGCCGTCCGGGAACTGGTTGATCTGGAAGAACCCGGCCCCTTCGGTGACGGTCGTGCCCTCGTTGAACCGCACCGTGGGCAAACCGACACCGGCGGCGGCCTCCAGCACCGCGACGCCGCACGGGTCGTCCGGCGGCACCTGCATGAGATTCACCGGGCCGGACCGGCCGTGCCCGTCCCAGTCTCCGTCGTTGGTCTCCAACCGCTTGATCAGCGGCCAGCAGTCCTCGGCGCTCCACCCGGTGCACCCGGAGGCGGCCCACTCGTCGAGGTCTTCCTTCGGTGTCCAGAACGCGATGCAGGAATTGTGCGACGAGCAGCCGCCGAGCACCTTCGCCCTGGCGTGGCGCAGGAAGCTGTTGCCGTTGGTCTGCGGCTCGACCAGGTAGTCCCAGTCGTATCCGGAGTCGAGCAGTGCCATCCAGTCGGTCAACCGCAGGATGTTCGGGTCGTCGACGTCGGACGGGCCGGCTTCGAGAAGGCAGACGGTGACGTCCGCGTTCTCCGACAGCCGGGCCGCCAACGCACAACCGGACGATCCGCCACCCACGATCACATAGTCGAACTGGTCGGTCACGCCTGCTCCCCTGCTGTCGTCGGATCGATGTCGAGCTGCTTGGCCATGTGTTCGGGCAGACACCCGAGTTGATGGCGGCCCTTGCCGAAGAACCAGCCGAGGCCGATGAGCACGAGGGCTCCGATGAAGATGAACGCGATCCAGCGCACCGCGCCCTCGCCGTACACCGACGCCCTCGGCCAGGCGAGGTTGAGCGCCATGCCTGCTCCCCACAGCACCGCGAGGATGTTGACCGGCAGCCCCCACCTCCCCAGCGAGAAGTAGCCGCTGGGCGTGGCGGTCTTCTCCGGCCATTCGCCACGCAGGCGTTTGAGCAGCAACGGAGCCGTCACGAGCAGGTACGCAAGGTAGATCATGATCACCGCGACACTGGTGACGGCGGTGAAGATCTCCGGGGTGTCGATGTTGACCACCAGGATCAGCACGGCGGCCACCCCGATGACGATCGCCGGCACCACCGGGGTCTTGCGCTTCGGGTCGATCCTGGCCAGGACCGATCCCGCTGGCAGTGCGTTGTCCCGCGCCATGGCGAACATCAGCCGGATGCCGGCCGTGTGCACCGCGAGCGCGCACACGGTGACCGCCACGATGATCGCCACCAGGAAGACGGTGCCCACACCGCCGCCCAGCGCCTGCAGGACGATCAGCTGGAGCCCGCCCGCCGCCGTGGCGAGCCGAGGGTCGCCGAGGTCCGGCGCGGCCAGGATCCCGAACATCAGGATGAGCCCGCCGATGACGAAGGAGGCGATGACCGCGCGCAGGATCGCCGACGGCGCGGTGCGCCTCGGGTCGACGGTCTCCTCGCCGAGCGAGCTGGCGGTGTCGAAGCCGTACATCACGTACGCCGAGGCGAGTGCCGCGATCAGGAACGCGCCCAGGTAGCCGCCGGGGTGGGTGGCGCCCAGTCCCTGGGTGTCGAACAGAACCGTCGGCGGCCGGACGATGTTGATGCCGAGCAGCACCACGAGCAGCACCGCGGCGATCAGCTCGATGAACACACCCGCGCTGTTGATCCGGGTCATCAGCTTCACCCCGAACGCGTTCACCAGCGTGGTGAACACGATCAGGATCGCTCCCCAGATGACCGCGCTGATCCCGAAGCTGGCCCCGTTGCCGTCGCCGACCAGCTGGAACCCGGACCAGATCTTCGGCAACGTCACCTGGTACGCGAGTACGACCGCCGCGAGGGTCACCACCGATGCGGTGAACATCATCCAGCCCGCGAGCCAGGAGGTCGCGGGCCCGGCGAGGCGTTTGGCCCAGTTGTAGACCGAGCCCGCGACCGGGTAGCGCCCGGCCAGCTCGGCGAAGCACAGCGCGATCATGAGCTGACCCACGAACACCATCGGCCACGACCACCAGTAGGCCGGGCCGCCGAACTGCAGACCGAAGTAGAAGAGCTGGAAGGTGCCGGTGAGGATGGAGATGTAGCTGATGCCGGCCGCGAAGCTGGCGAACTTGCCGATCGAGCGATCCAACGACTGGCTGTACCCGAACTCGGCGAGCCCGTGGTCAGCCCCGTCCTGGTGCTGGCCCGCGCCGCCCAACCCGGAACCGTCCTGTGTAGCCGTCATGGGTACACCTCCATATCCTCAGCCCTTGAACCACCTCAGTGGTTCCGGCGCCGTGTTGTGCCAGACGTGCTTGGACTCGCGGTACTCGGCGAGACCGGTCGGGCCCAGTTCCCTGCCGTTGCCGGAGCGCTTGAATCCGCCCCATTCCGCGGCCGGGACGTAGGGGTGGTAATCATTGATCCAGACGGTGCCGTGCCGCAATGCGTTCGCGACCCGTTGCGCACGTCCCATGTCGCTGGTCCAGACCGCGCCCGCGAGTCCGTAGTCGGTGTCGTTGGCCAGCTCGATCGCCTCGGCCTCGTCGCTGAAGCGTTCGACGGTCAGGATCGGCCCGAACGTCTCCTCCCGGATGACCCGCATGTCGCGGCGGCAGTCGGCGAACACCGTGGGCCGGTGGAAGAAGCCGTCCGCCAGCTCGGGCTCCGTCGGACGGTGCCCACCGGCGACGAGCCGGGCGCCCTCCTCGATCGCCGACGCGACGAAGCCTTCGACCTTGGCCAGCTGTGCCGCCGAAACCAGCGGACCGGACTCGGTGTCGGCGTCCATGCCGCTGCCCAGTTTGATCCGCTCGGTGCGCCGTGCGACCTCGGCGACGAACTCGTCGTGGATCGAGTCCTGCACGATGAGCCGCGCACCCGCCGAGCAGACCTGGCCCGCGTGCAGGAACACGGCGGTCAGCGCGTAGTCGACGGCGGTCTCGAAGTCGGCGTCCGCGAAGACGACGTTCGGGTTCTTGCCACCCAGCTCGACGGCCAGCTTCTTCACCGTGTCGGCGC
Organism: Actinospineispora spinosispora DSM 44797; assembly: GCF_000429025.1. Classification (GTDB taxonomy): domain Bacteria; phylum Actinomycetota; class Actinomycetes; order Mycobacteriales; family Pseudonocardiaceae; genus Pseudonocardia; species Pseudonocardia spinosispora. The sequence continues at coordinate 853,855 of NZ_KE386834.1, read as the reverse complement.
TGGCCCGGATGATCGACTGCCCGGTGGTGAGGCCGCCGGTGAACGAAACCATGTCGACGTCCGGGTGCTCCACCAGCGGGGCACCGACGTTGCGACCGTCGCCCAGCACGAGGTTGACTACGCCGCGCGGCGCGCCCGCCTCCTCCAGCAGCTCGACCAGCTTGATCGAGGTGAGCGGGGTGACCTCGCTGGGCTTGATCACCACGCTGTTACCGGCGGCGAGCGCCGGCGCGACCTTCCAGGACAGCTGCAGCAGCGGGTAGTTCCACGGGGTGATCAGCGCGCAGACCCCGACCGGCTCGTAGACGACCCGGCTGAGCACGGTGGGGATGCCCGCGTCGACGATGCGTCCCGGATCCTTGTCGGCGAGCGCGGCGTAGTAGCGGAACACCGCGGTGACGTCGTCGACGTCGATGCGGCTCTCCACCAGCGTCTTGCCGGTGTCCTGGGTCTCGGTGTGCGCGATCTCTTCCTTGTCCCGCACCAGCAGCTCGGCCACCCGGTGCAGCAGCGCGCCGCGTTCCGAGGCCGGTGTGCGAGCCCAGTCACCCCGGTCGAACGCGGACTTGGCCGCCGCCACTGCCGCGTCGACGTCCTCCGGCGTGGCCAGATCGACGCGGCGGACCACGCTCCGGTCGAACGGGTTGATCACGTCATCGCCGAGGGAGCCTTTCCCCTCGGTCCAGACACCATCGATGAACAGATCGGGCATGAGCTCCCTCACTCCAGAGTGTGTTGCATTCTGCACAACTCGATGTGCGTGGCGCAACTGCCGTTCTCAGGACAGAGCGCCCGGATAGTGCCCCATGCGTGTGCTGATCTCCGCCGCTCCGACGGACAACCGGCGCGCCACCTCGGGAAAGTCGTCAGCGGTCATGCGGTAGGACGGCCCGGAGACGCTCACCGCGGCAACGACCTCACCGTTCATCCCCCGGATCGGCGCCGCGACCGAGTTGAGGCCGAGCTCCAGTTCCTCGGCGCAGCTCGCCCACCCCTGGGCACGGACCTGCTTCAGCTCCGTCCGCAGCGCCTCACCGATGATCGTGCGTTCGGTGAACCGCTCCGCGTCCTTCGCTACCGCGTCCGCGATGTCACCGGCATCGGCCCAGGCCAGCAGCACCTTGCCGCTCGAGGTGGCGTGCAGCGGCGTCCGCTTGCCCACCCAGTTGCGGGTGGTGACCATCGTGTCGCCGTGTTCCTGGGTGATGTTGGTCGCCGAACCGGAGTCCAGGATCGCGATGTTGACCGTCTCGCCGAACTCGCCGGCCAGCCGGACGCAGACCGGCCGGCCCTCCTTGGTCAGGTCCAGCTGCGCGCTGGTGGCGCCGGCGAGCCTGATCAGACCGAACCCGAGCCGGTACTTGCCGCGTTGTTCGACCTGTTCGACGAGCTGACGGTTCTCCAGGGCGACGACCAGCCGAAACGCGGTGGACTTGTGGACGTCCAAACTCTGGGCGATCTCGGTGACGCCGGCGGAGCCGTGCTCCGCGAGATACTCGAGAATGGTCAACGCACGGTCGACCGACTGAACCTGAGTCCCTGAACCGTCGGCGGAGGCACCAGGGCTTCGCTTGTTGTTCATGACGCAACTCTTAACATATAGCGCATCGAGATGCAGGGTCTGGGGGTTGCCCGCTGACCGCGCGCAGGTGCGGCCGCCGCGACCGGTGGGACTGGCCCGGATAAGAAGCCGTGAGTGTTTTGGGTTGCCCTGGCAACCCAAAACACTCACGGCTCCTCGTTGCCTGCGCAGGTGTGCGTCGTGGGATGCGCATCGCGTCTGCAGCCCCCTCACCCCGCACCGGGAATGTGGCGAGGCACGGTGCATAAGGAGGCCCCGCACAGGCGCCCGAAGGGGTTCCGCCGAAGGCGGGTAGTGCATGAGTGGCGGCTCCCAAGCCGGGGCACCAAGCGCGCGCGTCGCCGAAGGCGACATTTTTCCGAGTGGTTCCCTCTGCCCGAAGGGTTTGGGGGGCCGCGAGGAAAAGGCCCAGGCAGCGAGCCGTCAGGCGAGCCGCCTGGATCGTTCCCGGTCGGCCCGAAGGGCCTTCCGGGAACGATGGCGCGCGGAACAGGCCAGAATTCAGCTCCCGCGTCGGTCAGCCAGGCGGCCAGGTAGGTGGCCAGCGAAGCATGGACCAGCAGCCGGTACACCGGAGTGTCGTCGCCGCTGACCTGCCACAGCAGGACCGTCACCTTGGCCAGCGGGGTGTGTGCGCATCGACCGGTGGTGAACGCTCTCGGGTGCAGGTCGAGAGGGCAGCCCTTCTCCAGCAGCTCGCGGGCGAAACGGCCGCTGACCTCGATCGTGGTGCGCTCGGCCGACACGTCGACGACCGCGCCCCTCCGGCCACCGAGGGCGCCGCGCAGCGTCTCGACGAAGCCGGTCACGTCCTCGTCCGGCCCGACGATCAGCCACTCCTCGGGCGCCAGACGCAGTATCGCCCGGTTCGCGACAGTGGCGACCGCGTTCGGCGCCACTGGCAGCTCCACCCCGAGCGAGGTGGAGAGGTCGGCGATCGCGGGGCTGTCCGGGTCGACCCGCAGGGCGACGGCCGACCGGAACGCCAGCTCGACCAGCTCGACATCGTTGGGTGTGCCGGTGCGCCACCCGGCGAGCGGGCTACGTCTCGCGGCGCGGGACTCAACCGTCACGACGTGTTCCCTCCGGGTCGTAGAAGACCGGCTCGGCGATCTGCACCGGGACCACGAGCGTGCCCAGTGGCGCGATCACCGTGTGCCCGATGCGCGCCCGACCGCCCTTGACCAACGCCAACGCGAACGTGCGGTCCAACGCGGCGCTGTGGTAACTGGAGGTCACGTGCCCGACAGTGGGGACCGGGCCGCGTTCCGGGGCCACCGGGACACCCAGCGCGACGAGTCTCGCGCCGACCGGCAGCAGGGTCTCGGGGTTGGCCGGCAGGAGCCCGACCAGCTGGAGGCGGTCCTTGGCCGGTCCGGTGGGTGCGTCGCGGCCGATGAAGTTCCGGGTCGTCTTCCACGTCCTGCCGAGGTCGGCGGGTGTCACCGTGCCGTCGAGCTCGTGGTCGATGATCGGGAAGCCCTTCTCGGCGCGCAGGACCCGCATCGCCTCCGTGCCGTACGGCGTGATGCCGTGCGGCGCGCCGAGGGCGAGGAGTTCCTCCCACACCGCGAGCCCGTCCCACCCGGCAACGCTGATCTCGTAGGCGAGCTCACCGGAGAACGAGATTCGCACGATCCGGGCCGGGATACCGCCACGCAGCGGCGTCTCGCGCACGGCGAGGGACCCGAACGCCTCGGCCGAGCAGTCGAGGTCCGGGGCCAGTGCACTCAGCACCGTGCGTGAGGCCGGGCCGGTCAGCGCGATCGCCGCCCACTGCTCGGTCACCGGGGTGAAGGTGACCTGCAGTTCCGGCCACTCGGCCTGCGCCCAGTACTCCAGCCAGTCCAGGACCGCCGACGCGTTGCTCGTCGTGGTGCTCAGCTGGAACCTCTCCTCGGCGAGGCGGAGCACCACCCCGTGGTCGAAGACCGAACCGTCGGCGCGGCATATCATCGCGTAGCGGGCCGAGCCGACCGGCAGCCCGGCGACGTCGCTCGTCTGCACACGGTCGAGGAACTCGCCGGCATCCCGGCCGGTCACCTCGATCCGGCCGAGCGTCGACACGTCCTGCACCCCGACCGCTGTGCGTGCCGCACGGCATTCCCGCAGGACCGCCTCCCGCGGGCCCTCGTCACCGATCGGATAGTGGGTGGCCCGCGCCCACCGGTCGACGTGTTCGAACCGTGCGCCGTTCGCGGTGTGCCACGGGTGGAGCGGGGTCGTCCGTACCGGGTCGTGCAGTTCACCTCTGCCTCGACCGGCGAACAGGCCGAACGACGCGGCGGCACAGGCCGCAGCTGCCACCGCCTCGGTCAGGTCGACCGGTGAGTCCAGGCCGAACGACTCCGCGAGGGCCCGGGCGGCCGGCACGATGCACGACCGTCCCAGGTCGGCGCCGGTACCGAGCCCGGCACGGCGCATGGTCTGTTCGACCGAGCTGGGGCCGGCCTCGACGGCCTGCCACACGTCCTCGAGCGTGACCTCACGGCGCAGGTCGACGAGAGCGGCGGCACGCTCGGATTCGGGAACCGGCCTCGGCGCACGGTCCGGAGCGACCAGCCGGGACCGAACCGAGGGCAGCACGGGGGCACTCGCCGGGTAACCGACGTCGGTTGCCGCCGCGCCCCCCGCGCGGGCCCCTTCGGACAGGCAACCGGCGAGCGTGACGTTGCCGTTCGCCGCACCAGCGACCCGCATTCCGGGCACCGCCCCGCTGGGCAGGAACGCCGCACGCCGCTCATCCCACATCAGGTGGCCATCCGCACCGCTGTGTAGGTGCAGGGCCGGATTCCAGCCGCCGGACACTGCCAGCAGATCGCAGTCGACGAGCCGGTCGCCCGTGAGCCGCACCGACTCGATCCGTTCGTTGCCCGAGGTGCCGATGACGGCCGCTCCGGCGTGGACCTCGATCCCGGTCCGGTCGGCACGGGCGAGGAGGTCGGCGGGCGGCTCGGGGCGCGTGTCGACGATCGCGGCGACCTGCGCGCCCGCGGCGACGAGGTCGAACGCCGTGTCGTACGCGCTGTCGTTCGTGGTGAACAGCACCGCTCGCTGCCCGGGCAGCGCGGCGTAGCGGTTCAGGTAGTCGCGCACCGAGCCGGCGAGCATCACACCGGGACGGTCGTTGCCGGCGAACAGGATCGTCTGCTCGTGGGCGCCGGTCGCCAGGACCACCTGTTTCGCCCTGATGTGCCAGAGCCGCTGCCGTGCGACGTGCTCGGGCGCCCGGGCACCGAGATGTTCGGTGCGCCGCTGCGCCACGAGCAGGTAGTTGCGGTCGACGCTCAGCGCCGTCGCCCGGTTCAGCACCGTCACCTCGGACCGCGCCGCGAGCTCGGCGCACACCTGCTCGACCCAGGCCAGTATCTCGGTGTCGGTCCCGGACGGCAGCCCGCCGCCCGCTTCGGGACGGTCGTCGACCAGGATCACCCGCGCGCCGCCCTCGGACGCGGCGAGCGCGGCGGCCAGCCCGGCCGGGCCCGCGCCGACGACCAGCACATCGGTATGCCGGTAGTACTTGTCGAAGACCGAGGTCGCGTCGGGCTCCGGCAGCACGGGCGTCGAGGTGGTCCGGGCGTGCAGGCCGTCGTACAGCTCGACCGTCGTCGCCGGCACCAGTGGCCCGGGCACACCCGAGCGCGGATCGCTCACCCGCAGCCAGGCGTGCGGTTCGTCGATGCCGGAGGCCACGATTCCACGCGGCCTGCCGGACCGGCCGGGGGCGACCCGCAACCGGTCGCAGGCAATCATCGCGGACGCCACGGTGTCGCCGACGAAGCCGCTGATCACGGCGTCGTCGACGGTGGCGGTCAGCGGCGCCGCTCGATCGATCCGGCCGCCGGAGGACAGCCTCATACGGTCACCGGTCGCTGCTCGCCGCGGGGTGAGCCGGTGCGGCGGGGAGACGCCTCGTCCGCGAAACGTTCCATGCCGAACGGTCCAGCCAACGGGTGTGGTGTGCCGTTCGCCAGTACGTGGGCGAAGAGCCGGCCCGCGGTCGGGGTGGCGGCGAACGCGGCGGTGCCCCAGCCGCGGTTGAGGAAGAGGTTCTCCACTGCGGTGGCGCCGAGGATCGGCAGGCCATCGGGTGTGGTGTCCACGATCCCCGATGGCCGGTCGACCAGGTGCACCGGGCCGAGAGCGGGGAACAACTCGACCGCGGCCGCGAGCTGCTCCTCGATGACGTGGACCGAACCGCGGCCGCGATATCCGTATCGGGAGTCCGCGTCCATCACCAGCTCGCCTCGCCGCGTCTGGCGGATCCGGATCCGAGCGTGGTCGGACACCACAGCGATCGGCAGCACAGGCGCGAGCTGCTCCGAGACCAGCGCGCGCACCGCGTGGCTGCGCACCGGAACCCGCACTCCGACCTCTTCGAGCAGCGGCCCGCACGGTCCCGCGTCGGCGAACCCGATCCGGCCGGCAACGATGTCACCCGCGTCGGTCCGCACCCCGGTGACACGGTCGCCGTCCCGCAGCAGGTCGATCACGGAGCAGCCGCGGATCAGCTCCACACCGGCCCGCGCGGCTCGACGGGCGTAGGCCGTGGTCACCGTGTCCGGCTCGGCGATACCCGCACCGGGCTGCCACGCACCGCCCAGCACCGGGTACCGAACATCCGGTGAGACGTCCAGAGGCGGGCAGACCTCCCGCGCCCGGGCGGGGTCCAGCCAGTCCCCTCGGATGCCGCCGAGCCGATGGGCGTAGACGCGGTGCATGCCGTCGTTCACCTGACGCGCGGTGTGGGCGAGGCTGAGCATGCCGCACCGGTCGAACACGGACCCGTCGTCCAGCTCGGCGCCGAGCCGGGCCCACCGGCCCAGCGCGTCCCGCTGGATCGCCGCATGGTGGCCGGTCGGCTCGGTCGCCGCGATCACCTCTGCGTCGCCGCTCGACGACCAGCCGTCGTCGAGCACCGCCACGGTACCCACCTCGTGGTGCACCGCGAGGTGATAGGCGGTGGCAAGGGTGTGCGGCCCGGCACCGACCAGGACGACGTCGTAGGCACGGCTCGGCTCGGAGTCGCGCCACAGCCCATCCGGGGAATCGGGCGATGTCATGCGGGGTCCTCACGTAACACTCATATCGCTATATCAGCGAGGTTCAGGGTACGAGCGCGGCCTCCGACGTCGCCCCCGCGCCTCCGGCGAGCACCGTTCATCCCCGACGGCACCCCTGTTCGCACTGCGTGACCAGATCGTAACGCTGCCCGAAAGTGTGACAGGCTGCCCCGCCGCGATGCGCCGCCGAGTGATCAACATGACGACGACGCGCACCTCAGGTTCACACCGCGCCAGGTGCACAGAGCGCGGTGTGGACGCCGGGTGCGCGGTGTGGACTCAGTCGGTGCGACCGCTCAGGCGGCGGGCCTCCCTTTCGTGCGCCTCGGTCATCTCCTGGATCGCGATGAGCGCCTCGTCGGCGCGCGCACCGCTCAGACCGGTCGGCACGCCGCCGAAGTGGTACTCGGGGTCGAAGGGTGGTGTGTCGTGGTCGCGGCGGGCCATGAGCTTCTCGATGATCGGCTCCATGCGCCGGGCCTTCGCCTCGGCCGCCTTCTCATCGCGTTCGAGGAACTCGGGCAGAACCTCCTTGCCGAAGAGCTCCAGTGATTCCATGGTCGCGTCGTGGCTGCCCGGGTTGATCAGGAACATCACCTCGTCGACGCCGGACTCCTCGTAGCGGCGGCACCAGTCCCGCACCTGTTGCGGCGTTCCGACGGGGCCCCGGTTCGGGCCGTAGCCGACCGACGGGTCCTTGCGTACCGCTTCGGCGTAGGTCGACCACAGGTCCGTCCGACCCGGATAGTGCTGGCCGAACTTGTAGTAGTACATGATCCCGAAGCTGAAGAAGCCACCGCCGATGCCGAGCGAGGACACGGCCTTCTCCTCGGTGTCGGCACACATCAGCGGCATCTCGCCGCCGATGGCGAGGGTGTTCGCATTGACCGTGTCGAGGAACGGGACGCAGTCGTTCTCCAGGATGCTGTAGTACTCCGACACGCGTCCGGCCATGTCCTCCGGACTGACGAAGGAGAAGCTCAGCGCGCCGATCCCCCGGGCAGCGGCCATGCGCACGGTGTCGTGCCTGGTGCAGGCCACCCACACCGGGGGATGCGGCCGCTGCACCGGCTTGGGGATCACGTTGCGCGGCGGCATCGTGACGTACTTGCCCGAGTGCCCGGTGAACGGTGTCTCGGTCATGCATCGGGTGGCGACGCGTACCGCCTCCTCCCACATGATCCGCTTGTCGCCCGCGTCGACCTGGAACCCTTCGAGCTCACCGACCGTGGACGACTCACCGGTGCCGAACTCGACGCGCCCGTTCGACACGAGGTCCAGCGTCGACACCCGCTCGGCGACGCGCGCCGGGTGGTTGATCAGCGGCAGGAGGTGCATGATTCCGTGCCCGAGCCTGATCCGTTCGGTGCGCTGGCTGGCCGCGCCGAGAAAAACCTCGGGCGCCGCCGAATGACAGTACTCCTCGAGGAAATGATGCTCGGTTATCCATACGGCATGGATTCCCGCCTTGTCCGCGAGTTCGACCAGGTCCAAGGACTCCCGGAACAACTGCTGTTCGGAGGTATCGGTCCACGGGCGGGGCAACGGGAGTTCGAGAAAAAGTGAGATCCTCACGACGACTCCTCGACAGAAGAAGCTGGAATGATGGCCCGCTAGATCATCGGGATGCGGACGACGAATGAGCCGCCTCGTCCGGCGGGACCGTGCTCGGCCGGAGGCGCAGTGGTACCCGCGTGACGCCCTGCGTCTGACCGGGCGTCCATTCGACCGCCGATTCGTCCCGGAGCTCGAAATCCGGAATTCTCCGCATCACTTCTTCGAGGAGAATCCGCAACTCCAGCCTTGCGATGTGCGAACCGGGACAGCGGTGGATGTGCGCGCCGAACGCCAGGTGCCGGTTCGGGCTGCGGTTCGCGTGGAACTCACCGGCCGAGGTGAACTCGCCCGGGTCGCGGTTGGCCGCGAGCAGCGAGACGAGCACCGGCTCACCCGGTTGCAGCCGATGACCGGCGACCTCCGCCTCCGCCGTCGCGATGCGCGAGGTCTGCACCGGCGCCCACATCCGCAGGAACTCCTCGACCGCGCGCGGAATCCCAGCCGGGTTGCGGCCGAGCTGCTCACGGATTCCCGGCTCGACGGCGAGGTGGTAGAAGATCGAGCCGATCGTCTTCTGGGTGGTGTCGATACTGGCCAGCAGCAGGAGCAGACAGAACCCGAGCAGCTCCTCCTCCCCCAGCCGCGCGCCGTCCACCTCGGAGTTCAGCAGGATCGTCAGCACGTCGTCGCCTTCGGAGCCCGCCGCGGTCGCCTCCCGACGGCGGGCGAACTGCGCGGAGAAGTACTCGTGGTGCTCGGTAGCCGCCTCGACGGCCGCCTCGGGCCGGATCGCCGCCTCGTGGATGATCTTGTGGATCCAGCCCTGCAACAGTCCGGCGTCCTCGGCGGGCAGGCCCATGACGGCCGTGGCGATGAAGGACGGGAGCGGGCCGGCGAACACCTGGCACGCGTCGAAGTCGCCCTGTTCGACCGCGTCGTCGATCATCGCGTTGACCGCGTCCCGGATCGACTGCCGGTGCCGGTCCGGCGCCAGGGTCGGCGCGAATGCCTTCCCGAGCAACGTCCGGTAGCCCGCATGTTCCGGCGGGTCGATCTCCAACGGGACCATCGGGCCGCCCTGGGAATGCGGCGGGATCATTACCGAGGAAGACGAGAACAATTCCGGATTCTGCAGAACGTGTTGGGCCTCCGCGTAACCGGTGACCGCCCAAAAACCGTCGTGAAACGTACTTCGGCCGATCGGACATCGGCGACGGAGATCGTCGAACAGAGTGAGCCAGGTATCAACGGAACGACGCTGATCGTGATGGTTGAACTGCGCGTAGGCTTCCGATCGACGGACGGCGTGTTCGCATTCGCTCATCGGTGCGCTCCACTACTGCACGTTGAGACGACCCTTTCACGGACAACGCTCATCGCGGCCCGAACGAAGATTCGGCCGTAACGTGTGGGGCAGGTGTGCTTGGAGTTACAACTATAGGAGGGAGCGAAGATCGAGTCAACCGCCAGGTGGAGTGACTACTTACCCCGGGTCTCGATGAGCTCCCTGGCTTCTTCCTCCGTGGCGACCGCGGGTTGGGCGCCCTCCAGCGGGCGGCCGTTGCTCTCCTTCAACAGGTAAGCGCACACCACACCGATCACGCCGGCCGCGATGAGGTAGTAGCCGGGCCAGTTCAGGTCGCCGGTTGCCAGCACCAGCCCGCTGACCACGATCGCGGTCGTCCCACCGAACGCCGAGACGAACAGGTTGAACGTGACCGACAGGCCGCTGTAGCGGATGTGGGTGGGGAACATCGCGGGCAGCGTCGACGGGGCGGTCGAGGAGAAGCACACCAGGATCAGGCCCATGACCAGCAGGCCGAGGAACGTGGTGACCAGGCCACCGACCCGCAGCAGCAGGATCGACGGCAGCCCCAGCACGACCAGCGCACCCGCGCCGATGAGCAGGACCGGCCGTCGCCCGATCCGGTCGTTGAGCCGCCCCAGGAATGTGATCACCACGATCAGGACGATGAGCACGACGATCTGCAGCAGATTCGAGGCCTCCTCGCTGATGCCGTGCTCGCCGCTCGCCGGCAGCGTCTCGGTCAGGTAGGTCGGCACGTAGCTGGTCAGCATGTAGTTCGTGACGTTCCAAGCGATGACCAGGCCGCCCGCGAGCAGCATCGTGCGCCAGTGCTCGACGAACACCGAGCGCAGGGCCTCCTTCGCGCTGAGTCCCTCGTCCTCCTCCGAGGAGTCCACCAGCTGCTCGAACGCGGGCGTCTCCTCCAGTTTGGACCGCAGGTAGAGCCCGGCGACACCCAGCGGCAGCGCGAGCAGGAACGGCAGCCGCCAGCCCCAGCTCAGCATCTGCGCATCGGACAGGACGGCCTGCAGGATCGTGACCAGCCCGGCGCCGAGCACGTACCCGGTCAGCGTGCCGAACTCCAGCCAGCTGCCGAAGAACCCGCGCCTGCGGTCGGCGCTGTACTCGGCGATGAACGTCATGGCGCCGCCGTACTCACCGCCGGTGGACAGTCCCTGCACGACCCGGACCAGCAGCACGAGCAGCGGAGCGGCCACCCCGACCGCCGCGTAGGTGGGCAGCAGACCGAGCACGGTGGTCCCGGCCGCCATCATGATCACCGTGATGGCCAGGACCTTGGTCCGGCCGATCCGGTCGCCCAGGGGGCCGAAGATGAACCCGCCCAGCGGCCGCACCAGGAAGGACACCGCGAAGACGGCGAACGCGTAGACGATGGCCACCGGCTTCGGCAGCTCGGAGAAGAACACCTTGGTGATGATCGGCACCAGGTAGGCGTAGACGCCGAAGTCGTACCACTCGGTCACGTTGCCGATGGCCGCCGCGGCGACCGCGCGCCGCATAGTCTTCTCGTCGGTGATCGTCACGCCGTCGAGGTCGTCCGGCCCCGTACCCCCGCTCGTGCCCATGTCCGACCCCTCCCGTCCGCCTACTTGACCTTCGGACGTTAGCCGCGCGAACCATCGGACGCTGACTGGAGGACCCGGGTCGAGGCGGGTGTCTCAGCGATTACTCAGGCTGGGTGAACCCCGGCCCCGGTTCGGGTGTCACGTTGTGCGCGGTGATCTCCTCGCCGCACCCACCGCAGATCAGCCGGGGGTCGGCGGCCTGACCGCACCGGTGGTGGCGCAGCACGATCGGCGGCCCCTCCGGACCGGCGAGGTGGGCGTCTCCCCACCGCATGAGCGTGACGATCGTCGAGAACAGCTCCTGGCCGGCGGCGCTCAACCGGTAGTCGTGCCGGTCCGGCTCCGTCGCGTACAGCACGCGCTCCAGCAGGCCCGCGTCGACGAGCGTGCGCAGCCGGGCGGACAGCGTCGGCCTGGGGATCGCCAGGTTGCGGGCCAGCTCGCCGTAGCGGCGCACGCCGAAGAACGCCTCGCGCAGGATCAGCAGGGTCCACTTCTCCCCGACCAGCTCGAGTGTCCTGCCCACGGACTCGCCGTCGAACCGGTGGGCCAGCGGGTCCGCCGTCATCGCCGGGCCTGGGCCAACGCCTCGAGCAGAGCGGCGCCCGCCGGGTCCTGCGCGGTGGCCGGGACGATGCCGACGTGGTCCGCGCCCGCCCGGTGGTACTCGTCGATGCGCTCGACGACCGCCTCGATCGACCCGACCGCTCCCACCGAAGCGACCAGGTCGAGCGGCACGTCGTCGGCCAGCGCCGCACGCGAGGTACCCGCCCGGGCGCGGGTCACGAGTGATCCGTACCCGAGCGCGGTGAACATCTCTCCGTAGCCCGGCGGCGCCAGGTAGACGGCGAGCTGCGCGGCGAGCTGACGACGGGTCGCCTGGCCCGGGTCGACCGCGGCCGGAATCCAGACGGCGATCCCGGGCGGCGGCCGGCCGATCCTCGACGCGTGCTCGGCCACCACGTCACGGACCGCCGTGACGTGCTCGGGGGTCACCAGGTTCAGCACGATCTCGTCGGCTTCCTCCGCCGCCACCCTGGTCATCGCCGGTCCGTAGGCGGCGATCGTGACCGGTACCGCCTCCAGCGGTCCACGCAGCCGGAAGCCTCTGGTCCGGACGTGCTCCCCGGCGAACTCGACCCGGTCACCGGCCAACGCGGGACGTAGCGCACGTACGAACTCCCGCATGCGCGACGCGGCGTGCGGGAACGGCCGGTCGTGCCAGCCGCTCACGATCGCGGGGCTGGACGCGCCGAGCGCGAGCTCCACCGGCCGGCCGGTGAGCTGGGCGACCGAGTAGGCACCGAGCGCGACGGCGACCGGGCCGCGCACCCCGACGGCGAGCGGCCCGACCTTCAGCCGGATGCGTTCGGTCGCCAGCCCAACGGCTGTGGCCAGCGCGAACGCGTCGAACGTGGCCATCTCGCCGATCCACAGCGTGTCGAAACCGGCGCGGTCGGCGGCGACGGCGATGTCCACGGCCTCGCGGTCGGGCCGGTCCAGCCAGAACGGGGTGACGACACCGAGGCTCACAGCTGCTCGGTCCGGGTCGGCAGGCCGAGCAGGATACGGCCGAACAGCTCGTAGGTCGCCGGGTTGACCTGGAAGTGCGCGGTCGCGGTGTGCGCGTCCCGGAACCGCCGCTGCAGCGAGGAGCCCTCGTAGATCGCCGAGGCGCCACCGAGGTCGTACATCGAGGCCGCGACCTCGGCCGACGTGCGGGTCGCGTGCGTGGCCGCCATGCGCAGGTCCAGCTTGGCCTGCTCCGACACCGGCGCCGAGCCCCGCGCCTGCAGCCATGCCTGATCGACCGCGTCGTAGACCAGCAGCCGGGCCGCGCGCAGTGCCGCTTCCGCCCGGGCGACGTCGGCCTGGGTCTGGGTGCGCTCGGCGAGTGTCCGGCTCGATCCGAGCGACCGTTTGGCGCCGGCCACCTCGATCAGGTCGTCGATCGCGGCACGCGCGTTGCCCAGGGCGGCCACCGCGATCGACAGGCCGAAGAAGCCGAAGATCGGGAAGCGATGCAGCGCCGCCGCGTCCTGGCCCGGACCTTCGAGCACCGACAACACGCGGCGCTCCGGGATGAACAGCTGATCGGCCACGACGTCGTGGCTGCCCGTTCCGCGCAGCCCGGAGGTGTGCCACGTGTCCAGGATCCGCAGTTCGGACACCGGCATCGCGACGACCCGAATCACCGGGTCCGTCTCTCCCACCACCACACCGCCGAACATCCAGTCGGAATGCGTGACACCGCTGCAGAAGCCCCACTGACCGGACACCGACAGGCCGCCGTCCACCCGCGTGGCCCTGCCCCTCGGCGCCCATACCCCGCAGGCCACCGAGCGTGGGTCGCCGAACACCTCCGCCGCGCCGGAGGCCGGGAGGTAGCCGGCGAGCAGACCGCTGGTCGCGTTGATCGACACGCACCATCCGGCCGATGCGTCGCCCCTGGCCACCGTCTCGGCGGCACGCAGGATCTCGGCGGGCGAGGCGCCAGGACCACCGTGCTCGGCGGGCAGTGCGCAGCGGAGGAGACCGCTGTCCTTCAGCCGGTCCACCAGCTTCGGTGCGAGTGCGCGCCGCTGTTCGGTGTCGAGGGCCAGCACCGAAGCCAGCTCGGCACAGTCTCGCGCGGCGTCGTCGAGCACATCGCCGGTCATCGGGACTCCTCATCAAGTTCATAATTCTTACTGGTTCAGAATCCTTACCGAATTCGCCGATGTCAAGACGAGAACGGGCGCCGGTCCCGTCGAGGAACCGGCGCCCGCGTCGTGACCTGGAACTACTTACCGGCGGCCGTGACCGCCTCGCGCAGCTCGGCCTCGGTGTTGCCGATCTTCTTGCCGTTGACCATGACGGTGGGCGTCGCGTTGACGCCCGCCTTGGAGGCCTCGTCGGTCAGCTTGGCCGACCAGCCCTTGTAGGTCTTGTTCGTCACGCACTGCGCGAAGCTGTCCGGAGCACCCGCCTGTTTGCCCAGCGCGATGAGCTGGCTGTCCGGCAGACCCGCACCGCCCTCGGGCGGCTGGTTGGCGTACAACAGCTTGGCGAACTGCGGGAACACGTTCGCCTGGGACGCGCAGCCCGCCGCCGACGACGACCGCGTCGAGTACTGGTCCGAGGACGCCTGGTCCAGGAACGCCAGCGGGTGGTAGATGACCTTGGCGGACCCGTTCGCGATCAACGAGTCGATGGCCGGTCCGACGGTCTCCTCGTAGATCCGGCACACCGGGCACTGGAAGTCGAGGTAGATGTCGACCGTGGCCGGTGCGTCCGGCTTACCGACCGGCACCCCGGTGGTGGTCGCGGCGGGAGGGACCGCGCCGGCGGCCTCGGTGGCCTTGCTCTGTGCGCGGTACACGCCGAAACCCACGGCCACGGCGAACAGCACCACGACGACGATCCCGGCGATCAGCGCGGGCGACAGCCCCTTGCGCTCCGCCACCACCGGAGCCTTGCGTTTCTGCGCGGCCCTTGCCTTCTTGGCCTGCTTGGACGGCATCGCTATGCCTTCTCCTTCCGCCCGCTGCTCAGCAGGCTGTCGATCGAGAAATATCCCACCGGCCACTTGGCCAACAACACGGCGACCACGAACAGCGCCCCGTCCCGCAACAGCTCAGTGCCGTACGTCGGGTCCACACCCTGGGCGAGATCACCGCCCGAGCTGAAGCAGCCACAGTCGATGCGCAGGCCGCGAGCCCACGCCGACGAGATGGCCACGATGTAGACCACCATCAGGATCGCGGACACCACGGAGCACGCGCGCACGCCGAGACCGACGATCAGCAGCACGCCGAGCAGCAGCTCCAGCAGCGGCAGGCCCGCGCCCACCACCTGGGCGCCGACCTCGGGCAACAGCCGGTACGCCCGCACGGCACGCACCGAGGCGTCCAGGTCGGTGATCTTGGTCAGCCCCGCGGCGATCCACACACCGCCGAGGAGGAGCCTGCCGACGGTCGAGAGCCAGCCAGGCCATTTCTTCGTATCCGGGTCACTCTCCAGAACGCTCATCCCCTTGACTGTCGCTCCTCGCTCGTCGTTGGTTCCCGCTGATCCAGCTTCGCCGTCGCCGCGACCAGCCCGGCGAGATAGGCCGAAGCCAGCTCACCGACCACGTCGTCCGGCGGGACGAACCGCGCATCGTGCAGACCCGGCGCGCCCGGCGTGCCGTCGTCCACCCCTACGAACAACATCACCGACGGCACCGAGGTTCCGTAGTGGGCGAAATCGTCCGATCCGCACGAACGGAACGTGGCGTCCGGCCGCAGCCCCAGCTCGGCGATCAGTGGCGCGACCGCGAGTGCCAACGCGGGATCGTTGTGCAGCGCCGGTTCGTTGTCGACCACCCGCAGCGAGCCGGTGCAGCCGTAGCTGGCCGCGGTGTGCCCGACGACGTCACGTACCGCACGCAGCAGCCGCTCCCGGTTGCCCTGGTCGAGTGCGCGCAGCGTGGCGTAGCCGCGCGCGACGGACGGGATGACGTTGCTCGCGGTACCCGCGTCCAGCCTGCCGACCGTCAGTACCGCCGCGTCCAGCGGATCGACCCGCCGCGACACGATGTGGTGCAGCGACACGACCGTCTGGGCCAGCGCGAGCACCGGGTCGTCCGCGCGCTGTGGGTAGGCGGCGTGACCACCCCTGCCGCGGATCGTGATCGTCAGCTCGTCGCAGGAGGCGTTGACCGCGCCGGGCGCCGCACTCACCGTGCCGCGCGGCAGCGCGGGCTGGACGTGCACACCGATCACCGCCCGCACGTCGTGACGGACGAAGGCCGGATCGGCGAGGACGTCCCCGGCGCCGGTCGGCGCGGCCTCCTCGCGCGGCTGCAGCAGGATCAGCACACCGCACGGCAGCTCCGGCCCGGTGGCGAGCGCCCTGGCGACGGCGACCAGCGCGGCCAGGTGGGTGTCGTGACCGCAGGCATGCATGACGCCGGACGTGGACGCGAACGCCGCTCCGCTCTGTTCCGTCAGCGGAAGTCCGTCCAGTTCGGCGCGCAGCACGACGGCCGGTCCGGTTTCCGGCCCCAGGCGGATCAGCCTGCCGGTACCGGCGACACGCTCGGCGGGACGTCCGATCGCGGAGCGCACCGCCTCGGCCGTGTCGTCCTCCTGACCGGACAGGCGAGGGTCGGCGTGTAGC
Source organism: Actinospineispora spinosispora DSM 44797 (assembly GCF_000429025.1). Lineage (GTDB taxonomy): Bacteria > Actinomycetota > Actinomycetes > Mycobacteriales > Pseudonocardiaceae > Pseudonocardia > Pseudonocardia spinosispora. The sequence continues at coordinate 837,616 of NZ_KE386834.1, read as the reverse complement.
AGGTGACGCAGCCGGATCGAACCCGGCAACTCGGCGCTCACCGCACCCGCCAGCCCCGAGATACTTAACTCGTCACCTACCTGCCGCACCCGCAGATCATCGCCCGCCGCCGCGAGCACCCGACACCCGGCCCGCGAGTCGCTCCCTCAGCACACCGCGCACCCTGACAACACCGCGCACCTTCAGGCCACACCGCGCACCTTCAGGCGACACCGCGCGGTGTGCACACCGCGCGCTGTGGACGGACGGTGCGCGGTGTCGCTGGAAGTGCGCGGTGTTGCCAGGGTGCGCGGCCGGCTGGTTCAGTGGCGCCAGCGGGTCGCGGCGATGATCTGGTCGGGGGTCGCGTCCGCGAAGGTGGCCAGCTCCGCTCGTCGCACGGCGAGCACCGTCTCGGTCAGCTCCGGCCCGAACGCGCCGGTCAGCGCGGCGTCCGCCTCGAATGCCGCCAGCGACCGCGCCAGGTCGGTGGGGAGCCGGTCGATACCCAGGGCGGCACGCTCGTCGTCGCCGAGGGCCGCCGGGTCGACCTGCACCGGCTCCGGCAGGGTTGCGTTCTCCTCGATGCCGGCCAGCCCGCAGGCGAGCGTCGCGGCGAGGATCAGATACGGGTTCGCGCTCTGGTCGATGCACTTGAGCTCGATGTTCGCCGTCTGGTCGTGCTCTCCGGTCGAGCCGGTGACCAGGCGCAGCGGTGCTTCGCGGTTCTCCAGGCCCCAGCAGGTGTAGACGCCGGCCCAGTGCGAGGGCAGCAGCCGCTGGTAGCTGGCGACACTCGGCGCGCCGATCGCGAGCAACGCGGGGAGCCGCCGCAGGACACCGGCGATGAACGCCTCGGCCGTCTCGCTCAGCCCGAACCGGCGGTCACCGTCGCTGAACAGGTTCCGCCCGGCGCGCGCGAAGGACAGGTGCAGGTGCCCACCGTTGCCGACGCCACCGGCCGCGACGCTCGGCGCGAACGACACCGCCATGCCGTGCCGGGCGGCCACCGCCCGGATCGTGGAGCGCACCAGCACGGCGGTGTCTGCGGCGGCGACGGGTGACTCGGGTGCCACGGACAGTTCGAACTGTCCCGGCGCGTACTCCGGGTGGAACTGCTGGACGGCCACACCCTGGCGCGCGAGAGCTCGCAACAGGTCCACGGCGAAGTCGGAGACCTCCATCAGCCTCGTCATGCCGTAGGCCGGCCCGGTCGTCGCCGGGACCGGGTCGGCCTCCTCGGCGCGGTAGAGCACCCATTCGACCTCGAATGCCGCCTTGGCCACCGCTCCTGTCTGTTCGAGGCGCCGGAGCTGGCGTGCCGCGAGCAACCGCGCACAGCCCGGATGTTCCTCCCCCTGCTGCGTCCAGCGGTCCGCCGGCGCCCACGCCCAGCCGGGCTGGCCGGCCAGCGCGACGAGCGCGCCGGTGTCGGGGATCAGCCGCAGGTCACCAGCGGGATTGGCGATCGGAGTCGCGGCGATCGAGTCGTCCATGCCGAACGCGTCGAACACCGGTGTCGCGCCGACGCCCCAGCCCGCCGCCCGCTCGAAGGCCGCCAGCGGCACTCCCTTGACCCGGGTGATCCCGCTGGTGTCGACGAAGGTCAGCGCCACCGCCGCCACGTCGAGCGCGGCCAGCTGGTCGACGTGGTCACGTGCCGATGACATTCGCGCGGCGCGATCCTGCTCGTCCATGCGACGAATCTACTTCGATGATCAAGAAGATGGCGCCCGAACCGCGTATTGATTGACCCGGCAAGCGAGCACATACTTCGACGATTCAGTGTCCTGAGTTCGGAGGATTGTGATGAGTCCCAGTGCCCCCGAACCCGGTTCCGCTCCTGGCCTGCGGCGCAGCCTGTCGGTGTGGCAGGCCGTCGGGATGTCCATCGCGCTGATGGCACCGAGCATGGCCGCGAACATCAACCCGCAGGGCACGGCGGGCTCGGTCGGTCGCGCCGTGCCGCTGGCGTTCGTGATCGCCACGGTCGGTGTGCTGCTGGTCGCGTACGTCTTCGTCCGGCTGTGCCAGCGGTTCAACCACGCCGGATCGGTGTACGCGTTCGTCGCGGCGACCGTCGGGGCACGCGCGGGCACCGTCGCGGGCTGGTCGTTGATGGGCACGTACTGCTTCTACGGCGTCGTCACCTCCACCGCCGCCGGCATCTTCGGGACGTCGTTCCTGCAGACCGTCGGGGTGTGGCCGAACCCGCCGGGCTGGGCGCCGTTCCTGATCAGCGGCGTCTCGCTGGTGCTCGTGTGGCTGCTGACCGTGATACCCGCGCGAGGTGGCACGCGGGTCCTGCTGACGGTCGAGGGCCTGACCGTGGCGCTGATCCTGCTCGTCTCGGTCGCCGTGCTGGTCCGGCTGGTCGCCGGCACCGCGCCCGGCGGGCTGCGCCCCACGTGGGACGTGTTCAGCGTGGCCCCGGGTACCGACGCGTCGACGGTGTTCCTCGGCGCGGTGTTCGGTTTCCTGTCGTTCGCCGGTTTCGAGGCCGCCGCCACGCTCGGCGAGGAGGCACGACGGCCACGCAGGGACATCCCGCGCGCCATCCTCGGCACGGCGATCTTCGGCGGCGCCTACTTGGTGTTCGTGACCGCGGTCGAGGTGATGGGCTTCGGCACCGATCCGGCAGGCGTGGACGCCTTCACGAAGTCCGGCTCGCTGCTCGGCGACCTCGGCTCACGCTACGTCGGCGCCTGGGTCGGCGATGTGATCTCGCTGGGCGCCGCGATCAGCGCCTTCGGCTGCGCGCTGGCCTGCGCGGTCGGCGGTTCGCGCCTGCTGTACGCGCTGAGCAGGGACGCCGCCGGTGACAGGGGGCTCGGCAAGGTCACCAAGCTGGGCACCCCGGCGGCGGCAGCGGTGGTCGTCGTGCTCGCCATGTACGGCATCGTCGCGGCCTTCGTGCTCGGCGCGGGCTCGTCCGCGATGGACGTGTTCCTGGCCAGCGGCACGATCGGCACCCTGATCCTGCTGGTCGTCTACCTGGTCACCACGGTCGGCGCGATCCGCCTGCTGTTCTTCACCGCGCCACGCACGGTCCCGATGTGGGAGATCGTGATCCCGCTGCTGGCGCTGGTCGTGCTGGGCTACACGGTCTACCGCAACGTGGTCCCCTACCCGACCGGCACCGCGGCGACGTTCCCGCTGGTGGCCGGTGTCTGGATCGTGCTGGGCATCGTGGCGGTGGCGGCCGTCCCCCGCCTGTCCCGCTTCGCCCTGCGCGAGGACGTCACGTCCCCGTCGGCGACCCCGGTGCCCTGACGACCTCGCAGAGGTGACCCCATTGTGGCGAGCACGTGGCTCCTTGACCCACACCAGCTCGCTGTGCGATCATATATCGCAATATTTCGCAACTCGCAACATGGGAGTCATCGTGCGCGTGACCTTCGTTGCCAAAGACCCCGAGTCGAACCCGACCGGTTCACCGACGCTGTATCGGACCGACCGTGGTTCCTGGCTGGTGCAAGGCTGGGAGATCACGGATCCCGAGATCCTGGCCAAGCTGAACATTCCTCCCGGCGAGGGGTGCGTAGAGTTCCCCGACAGAATGGTTCAGTTCTTCGGATTGGCAGCCGATGACGTCGATCACGGACGATGAGTTCGAGCTGCTGCTCTCGTCCGGGTTCGAGCGTGAAACAGTCCATCTGGAGACACGAGACTGCTACGGCACAGCCGTCGAGCTGCCGTACATGGCCAAATGGGAAGCAGGCCTTCCGGATGATCTGGAGTGGCTGGCAGGCTGGTGCGCATCACTGCGCGACCACGTAGCCAACGGCAGGTCGGTGCGGCGCGCACGGATCGTTTCAGAGCCCTTGAGTCGGTACCAACGCTGGTCGCACAGCATCGCCGACCCAATGATCGATGCGGGCGAAGACATCCGTTGGGCGCCTCGCCGTCGCGTTTCCTCCACTGCTCTCCCCGGGAACGACTTCTACCTCTTCGACGACCGGCTCGTAGTTTTCCTTCACTACTCGGGGGACGGACTGTCAACCGGCAAGACCGCGTCGACCAACCCGGCCGACATAACCTTGTGCCGGGACGCCTTCGAAGATGTATGGAAGCTGTCCACTCCTCATCGTGACTACCGACCGGACTAGTTCGGCCAAACAGGCCCGCGAAGCTCTGGGCTCTCGCCTGCGCAACATTCGCAAGGGTGCGAGCCTGACGGCGCGGGCGCTCGCTTCGGCCACCGGGCAGCACTTCACCAGGGTCAGCAAGATCGAGAACGGGGTGCAGACCCCGACCGAACGAGACATCCATACGTGGTGTCAGGTGTGCCGGGCCGAATCCGAGATCACCGAGCTGACCGCGACGCTCCGTACGATCGAATCGGCGTACGTCGAGTTTCGGCGGCAGAGCCGAGCCGGCATGAAACAGGTCCTGGGAGCACATACCCTCGCCAGATACAAGAGCACCGATGTGTTCCGAATCTATGAGCACAACGTGATACCTGGCCTGTTCCAGACTGCCGAGTACACCGCCGCGATGTTGTCCTTTTGGATCAAGTTCCTCGGGCTGCCGAACGATCTCGATGATGCTGTGGCCACCCGTATGGAGCGTCAGCGGATTCTCTACCGAGGCGGGAAGCGGTTCGTCGTCGTCCTGGAAGAACAAGCACTGAATACGTGGTTCGGGACAGCTGAGATCCAGGCAGGTCAGCTCGATCGACTCCTCGCCGTGATGTCACTGCCGAACGTCTCGTTCGGGATCATCCCCATGAGGGTTGAACGACCAGCGGTCGGTTCCGCGGGGTTCTGGGTATTCGACGACACGCTCGTTGCGCTGGAGACTCCGACCGCGAGTATCGAGGTGACCCGACCGAACGAACTCGCGCTCTACGCGCGAATGTTCGAGGCACTCAAGTCCTCCGCCGTCTACGGCTCATCTGCACGGAAGCTCATCACTGACGCCCTCGACAGCTAATCTCACGCAACTATTCGCAACTTCATGGTGGTGGATGCGCCGTCATTCCTAGGCTCACTGCGTGATCGCGTCTTCCCTCTCGGAGCAACTCCACCTGCGTTTCGCCCACGAGCTCGACGATCTCTCGGCAACGGTGCTCATCGGCGCATCAGCGTATGACCAGGTCACTGCCGAACGCGTCCTACGTGTCCTCGACGCCGTGACCCAAATCGTTGCGGAGCACTCCGTTGACGCCCTGGGCAGATGCAAAGCTTGTCGGAATGCCACCTGCGCACAGTGGATACCTTGGGCGCGAGCGACGACCTGCTCTGTGCATGTTGCGCTGAATCTGCACCTAGCGGGTCGTCGCTGAGACAATCTCGCGCCCGGGTGAGAGCCGACCTCGCAGAAGTTCATGTCGCGACGTGCGGCTCAGGCGGCTTGGACCGCCGCGGGGTCTGCCGGGGCCGCGAGCGGAGGAGCCGAGGGGCGGGAGCGCAGCGTGCTCCACAGACCCTGCAGGGGGCGCTGCGCCAGTGCGGCGGTGAAACGGTCCAGGAAGATCGCCACGATGACGACCGCGAGGCCACCCTCGAAACCGGTGGCCACATCCAGCTGGGTCACCGCGCTCACCACCGTGCTGCCGAGGCCGCCCGCACCGGCCAGACCGGCCACGACCACCATCGACAGCGCCAGCATGATCACCTGGTTGACCCCGGCCATGATCGACGGCAGCGCCATCGGCAGCTGGACCTCACGCAGAATCTGCCGAGGGTGCGCGCCGAACGCGTGCGCGGCCTCGACCACCTCCGGGTCCACGCCTCGGATGCCCAGCTCGGTCAGCCGGACCGCGGGCGGGATGGAGAAGATCGTGGTCGCCACGACACCGGGGACCACACCGATGCCGAAGAAGAACACCGCCGGGATGAGGTACACGAAGACCGGCGTCGTCTGCATGAAGTCCATGAGCGGACGCAGCACCACACCCGCCGCGCGCCTGCGCGCCGCCCAGATGCCGAGCGGGACGCCGATCGCGGTGGCGATCACCGCCGCGACGATCACCACGCCGAGGGTCTCCATCGTCTCCTGCCACAGGTCCAGCGAGGAGACCAGCAGGAAACCGACCAGGGTGAACACGGCGAGTCCCCAGCCGCGCACGAGCAGCGCGGCGACCGTCAGGATCGCCACCCACACGTAGAACGGCGGACCGGCGAACACGGCGGTCAGCGCATCGACGATCACCGTGATCACCGCGCTGATCCCGTCCAGGAGGCCGGGGATCGTGCGCAGCAGCCAGGTGATGAGGTCCTCGACATAGCTGCCGAGCTGAATTCGAGGCATGGTCGGTTCAGCTCCCGGACTCGTTGGTACTGGGCACGGCCAGCGCCGCGAGGACGGCCCCTCGGGGCACCACCCCGAGCAGCCGTTTCTCCTCGTCGACCACGGCGAGCGGCACCACGTGCCTGCCCACCTGGTCGACCAGGTCGATCAGCGGGCGGTCCGCCTCCGTGGTGCGGAACTCCGCGACCAGGCTGTCCCGGTCGATCTCGCCGGTGCCCCGGCGGGCCGCGCCGGCCAACCAGTCGTCGCGGACCACGCCGAGGATGCGGTCCTGGTCGTCGACGACGTACGCCCCGGTCGCCTCGGCACCGCCCAGCCGGTTCAGGACCTCGGCGGGCCGCTCGTTGAGCCGCACGACGATGCGCGCCTCGCGCAGCACGTCCTGCGCGGTGAGCACGCGGCTGCGGTCGACGTCGGAGACGAAGTCCGCGACGTAGTCGTCGGCGGGCGCGGCGAGAATCTCCGGGCCGGTGCCGACCTGGACCAGCCTGCCGTCCTTCAGCAGCAGGATCCGGTCGCCGAGCAGCATGGCTTCGTTGAGGTCGTGGGTGATGAACACGATCGTCTTCTTCAGCTCGGACTGCAGCCGCACCAGCAGGTTCTGCATGTCACGGCGGATGAGCGGGTCGAGCGCGGAGTACGGCTCGTCCATGAGCAGGACGTCGGTGTCGCTGGCCAGCGCACGAGCCAGCCCGACCCGCTGCTGCATGCCACCGGAGAGCTGCCCGGGATAGGCGTCGGCCCGGTCGGCGAGACCGACCTGGTCCAGGGCCCACTCGGCCTTCTCCCGACGTGCGTCGGCCTCCGTCCCCCGGATCTGCAGGCCGTACTCGGCGTTCTGCCGGACGGTGCGGTGCGGCAGCAGGGCGAAGTGCTGGAACACCATGCTGATCCGCTGGTTACGCAGCTCGCGCAGGTCGGCGTCGCCGAGGGAGTTCAGTGCGCGGCCGTCGATGTCGATCTGCCCCGAGCTCGGTTCGATCAACCGGTTGAGCAGCCGCACCAGTGTCGACTTGCCGGAACCGGACAGTCCCATGATCACGAAGAGCTCGCCGGGTCGCACGTCGAAGGACACGTCGTGCACGGCCAGCGTCGCCCCGGTGCGCCGCTGGATCTCGCTGCGACCGACCCCCTCTCCGGCGAGCCGTATCGCGTCGTTCGCGCTGGTGCCGCTGCCGAACACCTTGGTCAGCTCGGTGCACCGAATCATCGGGGTGTCGTTCACGCTCGTACCCATCCGTCGATCAGCTGGGGATGCGCGTCGACCCAGCGACGCGCGACGTCCTGCGCCTTCTCCTTGTCCACGTCGACGTTCTTCAACATCGGTTCCACATCGGCGATCGGCAGCTCGAAACGCTGCAGCAGTGCGTGGAACCTGGGCGCCCGCTGGGCCAGTTCCTTGCTCGCGGCGGTCCACGCCGAGTACGGCGGCATCGGGCAGGCCCCGGTGCCGCTGGTGAAACACTCCGGGCCGGGTGGCGGCCCGGGCGGGGTCGGTTCGGTCAGCTGCGTCATCTGGAACTGCTGGAACACCCAGTGCGGGTGGTACAGGTACACCAGGATCGGCTTGCGCCGCTCGTAGGCCCGGCGCAGCTCAGCGAGCTGTGCGGCCTCGCTGGAGGTGACCTGCTGCAGGTGCAGCCCGTAGCCCTTCAGCCGCGCGGTGTTCTGTGTCGTGGTGAGGAAGCTCGGGTCCGAGTCGATCAGCTTGTTGTCCAGTGCCGCCGCGTACCGGTCGAGCTGTGTGACGCTCTGCAACCCGGCCAGCGGCTGGCCGGGTTCGAGCGCGTAGCTGGGGACGAACCAGCCCTGCTGCGCGCCGCCGTAGGTCTGGTGCACCAGGTCGACGCGCGCGGCGGCCTTGGCGGCCAGCTTCTGCTGGTTCGGCATGGCGACCTCGGTCAGCAGGTCGACGTCACCGCGCTGCGCGCCGGCCCACGCGGTGGCCGGGCCGACCTGGATGATCTTCAGCTTCGACACGCCCAGCTCGGGGTGCCTGGCGACGATCTCGGCGAGGATCGCGTTGGTCAGCTTGGCGGCGCTCCACGGGAACTGGGCGGCACGCACGGTGAACCCCGCCGGGCCGGTCGCGCATCCCGCCAGCACCAGCGCGAGCGCAACCACCAGGACACCGATACGACCTCGACTCACAGCACAGGTGGGCACAGGCCTCTCTCCGTCAAGCCGGGCGGATGTAACTCGACACGGTGACGGCATGCTGCCCGCAGCGCACGGCGTGCGCCACTCGGAGCATCAGCGCGTACCGGTCAGCCGCGCTTCGAAGGCCGAACGGGGTGTACCCGCACGTCCGGCGAGGGAATCCTCAGCGACAGACGGCCGACCGGTGCCGACACAGGTCGATGTGTCGGCGGGTCACCAGCCGGGGATCGCGAGGCACGCCGCAATCCTGACCTGGCGGGTCAGCTTTAGCAAGGGGCTCAGTCGCGCTCGCGCAACAACGCGGCGAGTCCCGGGTTGTGCTGGAAGGTGCCGAAGGGCGTGAAGTGCGACAGGTCCACAGCCAGGAACAACGCCGTCGCGGAGAACGCCCGTGTGCCGCCCTCGGCGATCCCTTCAGCACTGACCTGCAGCTTGCGGCCCTCCCTGCTGTCCAGCGTGGCGGTGATCCGATAGGACCGGTCGAGCACCACCGGAGCGTGGTACTCGACCTGCAGGCTCCGGGTCACGGCGGTCACACCCGCCGCGTACAGCACGAGGAAACCGAACAGGTCGTCACACGCGGTGGCCACCGCTCCGCCGTGCGCAACACCCGGCGCACCGACGAGACGCCCGTCGAAGACGACGTCCGTCACGAGCCCCTCACCCGAGGGCCGCACCTCCATGTGCAGTCCGGCCGGGTTGTCCGGACCGCAGCCGAGGCACTGGGCGGTGTGCGGCGGCAACGTGGCGTCTTCCGGCATGGCCATGTGGGGTCCTACTCGATCAGGGAGCGACTCCGGCGGACAGGTGGGCGCGGCACTGATTTACCGGCCGTTCGGTATGTAACTTACCTGTCAGACTGGGTCGGTGGGAGAAGAGGACACATCGCTGCACGTCTGTTTCGTCTGTTCCGGCAACATCTGCCGGTCGCCGATGGCCGAGAAGGTGTTCGCCGCACACCTCGCCGAGGAGGGGCTCGCCGACCGGGTGCGGGTGACCAGCGCGGGAACCGGGCCGTGGCACGCCGGTGATCCCGCGGACGGCCGCGCCGTCGAGGTGTTGCGGCGCAACGGGTACCCGACCGAACACACCGCCCGGCAGGTCAACTCCGACCACCTGGGCGCCGATCTGCTGCTCGCCGCGTCCGAGGAGCACGTCAGCGCGCTGACCAGGGTGCTGGGTGCCGCCGACGCGCAACGCCAGGTCCGGCTGTTGCGCTCGTTCGATCCGGATGCGCCTCAGGGCGCCGAGGTGCCGGACCCGTACTACGGCGGCGACCGGGGTTTCGACGACGTGCTGGCGATGATCGAGGCGACCATGCCGGCGCTGCTGACCTGGACGAGGGACCGGCTGGCGTGAGCGACGAGCCCGCCGACGTCGTGCGGCGGCTGAGCGGTGTCGACGGGACGGTGCTCGAGGCCCACGGCACGGTCCTGCGGATGCGGCTCGCCGACGGCCGGATCGGGGTGCTCAAGGCCGCACCCGGGCAGGCGCTGGCCGAAGCGGCGGGTTTGCGCTGGCTGGCCGAGCCCGGCGTGGTCCCGGTACCGGACGTGTTCGGCCACGACGAGGACTGGCTGCTCGTCGAGTACCTGCCCGGTACACGCCCCGGCGCGGCCGCCGCCACCCGGTTCGGCCACGATCTCGCCGCACTGCACAGCTCCGGCGCGCCGGCGTTCGGAGCGGGCCCGCCGGGCGGTCCCGAGCAGGCATGGATCGGTCCGGCACCGATGGACACCGACGCCGGTGACCACTGGCCGAGCTGGTACGCCGAGCACCGGGTCCTGCCCTACCTGCGGATGGCGCGCGACGCCGGTTCGCTCGACACCGACGAGACCCACACGGTCGAGGCGGCGGCGGACACGCTGCGGGAGCGTCCCGCGATCGCCGGGCCTCCCGTGCCCCCTGCCCGGCTGCACGGTGACCTGTGGTCGGGCAACGTGCTCTGGAGCGGGACGCGAGCGTGGGTGATCGACCCCGCCGCGCACGGCGGCCACCCCGAGACCGACCTGGCGATGCTGGCGCTGTTCGGCGCTCCCGAGCTGAGAGCGATCCTGGCCGGCTATCAGGAGGTCGCACCGCTCGCGCCGGGCTGGCCGGAACGGATCGGGCTGCACCAGCTGTTTCCGCTGCTGGTGCACGTCGTGCTGTTCGGTGGAACCTACTCCGGCCAGGCGGTTGCGGCCGCCCGCTCCGTGCTGGAGTTGGCGGACCGCATACCGTAGAGGCGTGCGGTTTCTGCTCAAACCCGGCTGGATTGCCTTCGTGCTGCTCGTCATCGCATTCGTGGTGGCGTGCTACACCCAGCTCGCGCCGTGGCAGTTCCGCCGCAACGCCGAGCAGCAGCAGCTCAACCATGCCGTCGCCGCCTCGTTCACGCACCCGCCGCAACCTCTCTCCGAGCTGGTGCCGAGTGGCACGCCGAGCCAGGACGTCGAGTGGCGTCAGGCGACCGTGCACGGCACCTACCTGCCGGACGACGAGGTGCTCGTCCGGCTGCGCACGATCCTCGGCGAGCCCGGTTTCGAGGTCATGACGGCGTTCCGGACCGACGACGGCCGGGTGATCGCCGTGGAGCGCGGCTTCGTCCGTCCCGGCCAGGGCAGCCACGTCGCGCCGTTCCCGCAGGCACCCGCCGGCCCGGTGGCGCTGACCGGGCGCATCCGGCTCGACGAGAGCGACTCGGAACAGCGGCCGCCGTTCCTGCTGGACGGCCGGCACCAGGTCTACGCGGCGGACAGCCGGATGCTGGCCCAGGTCATCGGACAGCCGGTGACCTCCGGCCGGCTGGTGCTGGTGGACGGCCAACCGGGCGTACTGGGCGTCATGCCGCTGCCGGCCAGCGACGACGGCCCGTTCCTGTCCTACGCCTGGCAGTGGCTGTCGTTCGGTGCGATGGCGCTGTTCGGGCTGGTGTACTTCATCCGGTTGGAGCTGCTGCAGCGCCGCGATCCCGGGGCGCGCCCTCGTTGGGAGACCTACCCCGAGGAACCCGTCGAGCCGAAGAAGCCCGTCGACCCGCTCGTCGAGCGCTACGGCAAAGCGCGTTTCTGAGGAAGCGCCCAGGCCGCTCCCGCTGCGATCAGTGCGGATGCCAGACCCAGCAGCCGGGACAGCCGAACCGTCCGGCGCAGGTCGGCCGGAACCGGTGAACGCCCAGTGCCCAGCCTCGGGCGCTCCTCCACCCCGTAGGCGTAGCGCGTCGTACCGCCCAGGGTGATCCCCAGCGCACCCGCCGCGCTCGCCTCCACCGGGCCGGCGTTGGGGCTCGGGTGTCCACCCGAGTCGTGCCGCCACGCCCGCAGGGCCGCCGAGGGCGAGCCACCGACCAGCGGGGCCAGCCCCACGGTGAGCGCGGCGGTGAGCCGGGCGGGCGCGAGGTTCACCAGGTCATCGGTCCGGGCCGCCGACCAGCCGAACCGCGAGTACCTGGCCGAGCGGTAGCCGACCATCGCATCGAGCGTGTTGATCGCCCGGTAGCCGAGGAGGCCGGGCAGACCCGCGACCGCGCCCCAGAACAGCGGCGCGACGACGGCGTCCGAGGTGTTCTCGGCGATCGACTCGCAGCCGGCGCGCGCCATGCCGTCGGCGTCGAGCGACTCGGGATCCCGGGCACACAGGTGGGGGATCCGGGCGCGCGCCGCCGGGATGTCAGCGCTGTCCAGCGAGTCGGCGAGCGCGATGCCCTCGCCCGCGAGCGAGGCGCCGCCCAGCACGACCCAGGTCGCCGCGGCCACGGTCAGCGTGTCGAGTACCGGCCGGTGCCGCACGAGCCTGCTGAGTGCCGCACCGGCGACGACGACCGTGCCCGCGGTGAGCGCGGTGTACCCGGCCCCGGCCGCGTAGGAGTCGGCGTAGCAGCGCCGCTCCAGCCTCGAGGACGCCACGCCGAACCCGGCGACCGGGTGCCAGCGGGCCGGATCGCCGAGCAGCGCATCGGCGGCGAAGCCGAGCAGCAGCCCCGTCGCCCGTCGCGTACGGCGGGAGCTCAGGAGGCCGCCAGGCCGCACGGGTCCTCGTAGGCGGCCAGCTCGGCGAGGTGCACGGAGCGCGCGTCCTCGGCGATGACCCGCAGTGTGCACGGCCACGGTACGCCGGCCGTGCCGTGGTTGCGGCAGCTCATGCACCGTCCGGAGGAGTCCGCGACGTGCTCGGCGATCAGCTGCTCGTACACGTCCGGCATGGCGGCCATGACCGACGCGAGCGGGCTCATGCCGTCTTCGTCCGTGGCGTCGTTCTGGTGCGAGTACATGGGGCCTCCCCTTCAGGTGGGGACAGCATCCCCGCCGGATGTGCCGAGCGTCGCATTCATCCGGGCTTGCGTCACACTCTGTCGACAAGCGCACTACAGCCTGCGACGAGCGACTGTCCATCGGTGTTGACCTTGGCTTTATAAGGGACACTCATATCGGCGCGGTAGAACAACCGCTGGGCGCACGCGACCCATTGACCCGTTTCTGTCTCACTCATCGCGGTTTTCCGCCGGCCAGTTCGCGTCTCACCGCGTCCGCGCAGCTCGCCGGATCGCGCAGGACGTCGTGTTCCCACAGTCTGATGACCGTCCAGCCCTCGGCGCGCAGGGTGTCGGTGACCTCCCGGTCGCGCGCCATGGTGCGTTCGATCTTCGCCACCCACCACTCGGTACGGCTCGGGAACAGCTCGGCCAGCGACTCACGACCCCGCCTGCGAACCTCGTCCGGATTGCCGTGCCACAGGTCCCCGTCGACGAACACGGCCAGCCTGCGCGACCGGATCACGATGTCGGGGCGACCGGTGACGTCGGGAGCGTGCAGCCGGTAGCGCACGCCGGCCGCGTGCAGCGCACGCCGCAGCGCCAGTTCGGCCTTGGAGTCCTTGTTCCGGACCCGCGACATCATCCGGCTGGTCACCGCCGGATCCCGCGGCCCCAGCCGCTTGCGCACCACCCCCGCCACCCGTCGAGCGTAATCACCCGCGCGGGTCGGGACGACTCTGCACATGTTCATGCTGCGTCGCACATGTTCGGACATGTGCGACGCAGCACGTAGGTGTGCACAGTGGCCATCCGCACACGGGTGGCGCGGGGCGGGCCGGCTGTCAGGCGAAGATGGACTTGTACTGCTGGTAGTGGCTGATCGCGTGCGGGCTCAGCTCACGACCCAAACCTGAGGCCTTCACGCCGCCGAAGGGCGAGCTGGGGTCGGGCAGGTAGTGGTTGACCCCGATGGTGCCGGTCTGCACCCTGCGTGCGACGCCCAACGCACGCTCGCGGTCCTGGGTCCAGATGCTGCCGCCCAGGCCGTAGTCGGAGTCGTTGGCGATCCGAATGGCGTCCGCGTCGTCGGTGTAGGGGATCAGCGACAGGACCGGGCCGAAGATCTCCTCCTGGGCGATCGTGTGGTTGTTGTCCACGTCGGCGAAGATCGTCGGCTCGACGAACCAGCCCTTGTCCTGACCCGACGGACGACCACCACCGACCACCACCCGGGCACCCTCGGCCTTGCCCTTCGCGATGTAGCCCTCCACCCGGTCGCGCTGGCGGTCACTGGCCATCGGACCGATCTGGGTGGTCTCGTCCAGCGCGTTGCCGATCTTCAGCGAGCCGGCGAGGGCGGCGAAGGTGTCGACGACCTCGTCGTAGCGGCTGCGCGGCGCCAGCACCCGGGTGCCCAGGTAGCAGGTCTGGCCGTTGTTCAGCAGAGTCGCCCCGAACAGGTCCTGACCGATCTTCGCCAGGTCGAGGTCCGCGTCGTCGAGGATGATCGCCGCCGACTTTCCACCCAGCTCCAGCGTGACCGGGCGCAAGAGGCGCCCGCAGGTCTCCCCGATCATCCGGCCGGCGGCGGTCGACCCGGTGAACGAGATCTTGTCGACCCTCGGGTGAGCCACCAGGTACGCGCCGACCTCACGGCCACCGGGCACGATGTTGACCACGCCCTCGGGAATCCCGGACTCCCGGATCGCCTCGGCCAGCTCGATCGAGTCCAGCACCGTCTCCGGTGACGGCTTGATCACCAGCGTGCAGCCGGCGGCCAGCGCGGGCGCGTACTTGAATGCCGCGAGGGACTGCGGGAAGTTCCACGGCACGATCGCACCGACCACACCCAACGGCTCCTGACGGACGACGGTCGTGCCGCCCATCATGTGCGGGTGCTCCTCCTCGAAGGTCCGCTCCTTGATCACTCCCGCGTAGTACCGCAGCAGCACGGCGGGGAAGGCCGCCTCGTAGGCGCTGGAGATGGCGATCGGCATGCCGTTCTGCGCGCTGACGTGCTGCGCGACCTGCGGGCCTCGCCGCTCCAGTGCGTCGGCGAACCGTTCCATCGCCGCCGCGCGGTCGGCCGGTGACCAGGTGGCCCAGCCGTTCGGGTCGTCGAACGCTCGACGGGCGGCGTCCACCGCCGCGTCCACGTCCGCTTCCAGGGCCTCCGGCACCGAGCCGATGACCTCCTCGGTACTCGCCGAGACCACCGTGATGGTCTGGTTCGAGCTCGGCGCGATCCATTCGCCGCCGATGAACAGGGTGTCGTGATGGGTCATCCGGCAATCTCTCCTTCGAGCGCTCCTGTTTCGGATCGTGCCATGCGCAAAACCGCAAGCCCGACCCCATACGGGTGAACAGGCCGAAAATGCGGCCAAACTTTGTTCCCGGCAACAATTTCAGTGTGTCGCTACTGGTCCGGACCTCTTGCCCTTAGCGCATCAGAGGTCTATACCTCTCTCATGTCTCGCCTGGCTGACACCCGCGCCGACACGGTGCAGGCCTACGTGGAACAGCTCTGCCTGGACCGGGGTCCGGGTGCGCTGCTGCCCGGGGAACGGGAGCTCGCCGCACACTGCGGGGTGTCGCGGATGACGGTCCGCACGGCGCTGGAACAGCTCATGGCCCGCCGGCTGATCGAACGCCGGCACGGCGCGGGCACGTTCGTGCGCCGTCCGACCCCGGCCCAGCCGCTCATGGCGACATCCTTCCGGGAGGACATGCGGCGACGCGGCATGACCGCGTCCTCGCGGCTGCTGTGGTGGGACACGGTCGTCGCCGACACCGAGCTCGCGGACCGGCTCGAGATGCCCGGAGGTGAGCGCGCACTGCGGGTCTGCCGGCTCCGGCTCGCCGACGACGAGCCGATGACGCTGGAGACCCTGCACGCGCCGTGCTCCAGGGTGCCCGGCCTGACCGGCCACGACCTGGACGGGGAAGCCTCCTACTACGACGTGCTCGCCACGCGCTTCGACCGGCACGTCGCCCAGGGCACCCAGTCGGTCGCGCCGGTCGTCCTGGAGCGCCGGGACGCCGAGCTGCTCGGGGTGCCTGCCGGCAGGCCCGCGTTGCGGTTCGTCCGGACCTCCCGTGACCAGCGCGGCGAGGTGATCGAGAGGGTGGAGTCGTTGGCCAGGGGGGATCGCTACCTGATCGAGATGGACATCATCCCGCCGGCGGGGGCGCTGCGATGACCACCGACATCACCGTCGACGTGGGGCGCAGCACCACTCGTGTACGGGTGGACGGCGGACCGGCCCACCGGCGCCCCGGGGGTGCCGGGCTCGGCGACCCGGACGGGCCACACCGGATCGCCGCGCTGGTCAGGGACGCGATCGCCGCCGTTCGCGACGCCGTCGCGGACACATCGTGGCGTCTCGCCGTCGCGGTGCCCGGCGCGTTCGCGCTGCCCGACGCGGCGGAAGAGCTGGCGGACCGGCTCGTCCGCTCCCCCCGGCCCGAGCCCGGGACGGTCCTGGTCGCCGGCGATGTCGCGGCGTGGCACGCCGGTGCGCTGTCCGGGCGCGACGGGGTGGTCCTCGCGGTCGGCACCGGCGCGGTGGCGCTGGGAGTCCGGGACGGCACGCTGCGGCAGGCCGACGGTCAGGGCCCGCTCATCGGTGACGAGGGCTCCGGGGCCTGGCTCGGGCTGGAGGGACTGCGGGCCGCCGCCCGGGCCCGTGACGGTCGTGGGCCGGCCACGGCCCTGGTCTCACTGGGTCGCGCGATCGTGGCCATGCCGAGCGCCGCCGAGCTCGCCGAGGTAGCGCCCGCCGTACTGGCCGCCGCGGCCGACGGCGACGTCGTGGCGTGCACGATCGTCGACTCCGGTGTCGACGCTCTGGCGAACACGGCGCGGACGGCGGGCGCGACCGATCAGGTCGCCGTCGTCGGTGGGCTCGCCGACGTGCTGCTCCCCCGCCTGCGCGGGCGTCATCCCGACCTCACCTGGCTCGAGCCGGACGGTGACGCGACGGACGGGTTGCGTCTGCTGCTCGACCGGTCGGGGACGGCGTTGGAGAAGGGCCTCGTGCGTGTGTCGGGCGCCGGCGCTTCCCCGGTCGAGGACGCGGCGGTGGACGCCGAGGTGGACCTGTTGCCGACCGAGGCGGTGCGTCCTGGCTCGGACCAGATCGACGTGCTGCCCACCCCGGCGCTGGTGGCTCGTCTGGTGGACGGTCAGGCGGGCGCGGCTCCCTCGGTCGCCAGGGCCCGTGACGCGCTGGCCGCGGCCGTCGACCATGCCGCCTCGGCGTTGGGCAGAGGCGGTCGGCTGGTCTACGTCGGCGCCGGCACGCCGGGCAGGCTGGCGGTCCAGGACGCGGCGGAGCTGACCCCGACGTTCGGCCTCGATCCCGCGCGCGTGCCGACCCTGCTCGCGGGCGGGGCGTCGGCGGCCAGCACTGCGGTGGAAAACGCCGAGGACGACACCGGGGCGGCCCGCACGGCGATCCGGACGACCGACGTCGGTCCCGATGACGTGGTGGTCGGGGTGAGTGCGTCCGGGCGTACGCCGTTCGTCAGGGAGGCGCTGCGGGCGGCCCGTGAGCGTGGTGCGGTAACCGTGGCGATCGTGTCCGCGCCGAACTCTCCGATGGCGCGCGACGCGACCGTGGTCGTCGAGCTGCTGACCGGCCCCGAGGTGCTGGCCGGCTCCACCCGGCTGGCGGCGGGCACCGCGCAGAAGATCGCGCTCAACACGCTGTCCACCGCCGCGATGGTGCGTACCGGTGCGACCTACCGGGGCTGGATGGTGAGCATGCGTGCGACGAACGCCAAATTGCGACGGCGCGCGGTCCGGATCGTGCGCGACGCCGCCGGGGTGGACGAGCCCACCGCCGCGCGGCTGCTGGACGACTCGGCGGGCGATGTGCGCGTCGCGCTGGTCAGCGGCCTCACCGGACTCGACGCGAGGGCGGCCGCCGAGCGGCTGGCCGACACCGGCTCGGTGCGGGCGGCGGTGAGCAGGTGATCGTCGTCGGCATGCTCTCCGGTACCTCGATGGACGGGCTGGACGTCGCGGTCGCGGACCTCGAGATCGCCGACGGGGTGATCGAGCTGACCCCCGTGGCAACGTCCACGACCGCATGGTCACCGCACGTGCACAAGCGGCTGTTGGCGCTGTTGCCGCCGTCGAACACCACGATCGACGAGGTCTGTGAGCTGGACACGCTCGTCGGGCAGGCCGCGGCGGATGCCGCCGCCGCGGCGCTGGCCCAGGCCGGGGTCTCCGGTGACCTGATCTGCTGGCTGGGCCAGACGGCGTACCACTGGGTGCGGGACGGCCGGGCGCTCGGCAGCCTGCAGCTGGGGCAGCCCGCCTGGATCGCCGAACGCACCGGTCTCCCGGTGGTCTCCGACCTGCGCACCACCGACATCGCGGCGGGCGGCCACGGCGCACCGTTGGCCAGCACGCTGGACGCGTTGTGGCTCGCCGGTCCGGACCGGCGAGCCGCGCTCAACATCGGCGGCATCGCCAACATCACCGTCGTCGGCCCCGGCGAGCGGGTCGTGGCGTACGACACCGGGCCGGGCAACTGTCTGATCGACGTCGTCGCGACCCGCGCCGGCTGCCCCGGCTACGACGTCGACGGCGCTCTGGCGGCGTGGGGCCATGTCGACGAGGCGTTGCTGGCCGAGCTGCTCGCCGACCCGTACTACCGCGCCGAGCCGCCCAAGTCGACCGGCCGCGAGCTGTTCACCGCCGACTACCTGACCAAGATGCTCGCCGTGCAGCCGCGCGCACTGCCGCCGTCGGACGTCGCGGCGACCCTGGTGGCGCTCACCGCACGCACCGTGGCGCTGGCGTGCACCGGCCACGGTGTCACGGAGGTCATCGGCTCCGGGGGTGGCATGCGCAACCCCGTCCTGGTCGCGGCGCTGCGTGACGCCCTGCACCCGATCCCGTTGCGTTCCTCCGACGAGCTCGGTCTGCCGACCGACGCGAAGGAGGCCTACCTGACGGCCCTACTCGGCTTCCTCACCTGGAACGGCCTGCCCGGCGTGACCCAGGGCGCCACCGGAAGCACCACGCCCCGAATCCTGGGCCGAATCACCCCCGGCCAGACCCCCCTACGCCTACCCGAACCGGCCACCGCGGCAACAACCCTGCGTGTCCGAAAGACGGACCGCAGCCGATGAGCACCACCAACCCGGAGCTCGCACAGACCGTCTCTACGCCGCACAGAGGGTGGGGCCTCTGTGCGGCGTGCACACACTCTGTGCGAGCTGCCAACATCGACAATGAGGTCAGGTAGAGCGTGATCAATCTTGCTGTCATCGTCGCTTATCTGGTCGCTGTCGCGGTGATCGGGTTGAAGCTGTCCGGCAAGCAGCGGTCCGCTTCGGACTACTTCACCGGGGAGCGGTCGCTGCCGTGGTGGGCGGTCATGTTCTCCATCGTCGCCACCGAGACCTCCACGTTGACCGTGATCAGCGTGCCGGGGGTGGCGTACGCGGGGTCGTTCTCCTACGTCGAGCTGGCCGTCGGCTATCTCATCGGCCGTGTCCTGGTCGCGTTCGTGCTGCTGCCGCTGTACTTCAGGGGTGGGTTCGTCAGCGCCTACCAGTACCTGGGGCAGCGTTTCGGCCGGCATCTGCAGGCGCTGGCCTCGGTGACGTTCCTGATCACCCGGCTGCTCGCGGAGGGTGTGCGGCTGTTCGCGGGCGCCATTCCGATCAAGCTGCTGCTCGCCGAGTTCGGTGTGCACGCGAACTACTTCGTCATCGTGCTGGCGATCACCGCGGTCACCGTCGCGTACACCTACGTCGGCGGCATCAAGGCGGTCGTGTGGACGGACTTCCTGCAGATGTCGCTGTACCTCATCGGTGCCGTGGTGTGCATCGTCGTGCTGCTGCGCCAGACCGGCCTCGGGGCGTTCGCCACCGCGTTCGACGCCGGCAAGCTGACCGTGTTCAACTTCGACCTGCCGATCCTGACCAGCCCGTACGCGTTCGTGACCGCGGTGGTCGGCGGCGCGTTGCTGACGATGGGTTCGCACGGCTCCGACCAGCTGATCGCGCAGCGGGTGCTGTCCTGCCGGTCGCTGTCCGACGGGCGCAAGGCGATGATCGGCTCGGCGATCGCGGTCGGGGTGCAGTTCGCGTTGTTCTCGCTGGTGGGTGCGCTGTTGTGGGTCAACAACGGCGGAGCGTCGCTGGCGAGGCTGGGGTTGAGCTCGGACCAGATCTTCGGCGACTTCATCCTGCGCGGCCTGCCGGTGGGGCTGTCCGGGCTGCTGGTGGCCGGCATCCTCGCGGCGACGATGGGCTCGCTGTCCAGCGCGCTGAACTCGCTGTCGAACTCGACGATCGCGGATCTGGTCCAGTCCTGGGCGGGCCGTTGCCCCGCGCCGGAGGTGATGTTGCGGATCGCCAGGTGGGCGACCGGGGTGTGGGCGCTGGTGATGGTGGCCTTCGCCTCGATGTTCACCACGACCGACAACCCGGTGGTGGAGCTGGGATTGTCGATCGCGTCCTACACCTACGGCGCGCTACTCGGCGCGTTCCTGCTCGGTCTGCTGGTCCGGCGCGCGGACGGCACGGCCGCCGGGATCGCGTTCGTCGCGACGCTGCTGGGCACGGGGTGGGCGGCGATCGGCCTGCGGATCGGGGCGGACGCCAAGCCGCTGGCGTTCCCGTGGTTCGTGCCGCTGGGTGTCGCCATCACACTCGTGGTCGGCGGGCTCGTCGCGCTACTTCGCCCCCGCCGCGAGGCTCCCGTGCACGTCGCCGAGCCCGCCGGCGGGTGACCAGCCGAGCCCTCGGGAGATGCCGCGCGCGGCGGCCTGCACGACCGGGATGTACTCGCGGGGCGCGTGCTCGTTCGGCACCACGACCGACAGCGCGGCGACCACCTGGTCCTGGCCGTCCCATACCGGCGCGGCGACCGACAGGGCGTCGAGGGTGATCTGGCCGTCGCTGATCGCCAGCCGCCGTTTGCGCACGTCGGCGAGCACCCGGCGCAACCTGTCCGGGGTGTCGATGGTCTTGTCGGTGAACCGGCGCATCGGCGCGGCCAGCACCCGTTCCTGCAGCTCGACATCGGCGTAGGCGAGCAGTACCAGGCCAACGCCGGTGGCGTGCAGCGGCAGCCGGCCGCCGACCCGGTTGGTGACCTCGATGGCGTGGCGGGTGGACAGCCGTTCGACGTAGACCACCTCCATGCCGTCGAGCACCGCGAACTGCACGTTCTGCCGGGTGGCCTCGTGCAGATCCTCGAGAAACGGCATGGCGGTGTCGCGCAGCCCGTGCCCGCGCGGGGCGAGCGCGCCGATCTCCCACAGCCGCAGCCCCACCTGGTAGCAGCCGCGACCGGTGCGTTCCAGCGCGCCCCAGCGGGTGAGCTCGGCGACGATCCGGTGCGCGGTGGTCAGCGGCAGGTCCGCCCGTCTGGCCAGGTCGGACAGCGTGAGCTCGGCCTTCGTCGAGGAGAACGCCGCGAGCACACTCATCGCCCGGTCAACCGACGACCGGGGCGCCGAGGTCAGCGCGGATAAGGCAGGTAACTCAGACATCGAAGAAGACTGTCTCCCCTTCACCCTGCAGCCGCACGTCGAAACGGTAACCACCGTCGGTCGCGTCGGCGATCAACGTGTGTCTGCGCGCGGCCGGGACCGACCGCAGCACCGGGTCCTCGGCATGTGCGGCGCTGTCCTCCGGGAAGTAGATGCGGGTGACGACGCGGTGCAGCAGCCCTCGGGCGAAGACCGACACGTCGATGTGCGGCGCCTGGTCCGGGAGCACACCGGGCAGCACGGTGGTGACCGACCAGTTGCCGTCGGGATCGGTCGCGGACCTGCCGAAACCGCGCCAGCCGCTGTGCCGTCCCCGTGGATCGTCGGGGTGGTCGAAACGGCCGTCCGGGTCCGCCTGCCAGGTCTCGATCATCGCGTCGGGCACCGGGGCCCCGGCGCCGTCGTAGACCGTGCCGCCGATCCGGACCGAGCCGGGTGTGCCGGGTGGCACGACGTCCGGACCGTCCGGCCATGGCAGGCCGATCGCCAGGTACGGCCCGACGGTCTGGGACGGTGTGCTGCCGTCGAAGTGCTCGGTCCTCACGCGTGCGCCTCCTCGAACGGGGTCGCCTCGCGTCCGCGCAGCACGATGTCGAACCGGAACGCGAGCGCCCACTGCGTCTCGGTGTTGGCCAGGTCGAACTGGGAGATCATCCGTCGTCTGGCCTTCTCGTCCGGTACCGAGTTGAAGATCGGGTCGTGGGCGAACAGCGGATCGTCCGGGAAGTACATCTGGGTGACCAGGCGCTGGGTGAACGCTCGGCCGAACACCGAGAAGTGGATGTGCGCGGGGCGCCAGGCGTTGTCGTGGTTGCCCCACGGGTAGGCGCCGGGCTTGATCGTGACGAACCGGTAGTTGCCCCGTGAGTCGGTGAGCGCCCGGCCGACGCCGGTGAAGTTCGGGTCGAGCGGGCTGGGCCACTGGTCGGCCTGGTGCCGGTACCGGCCGCCCGCGTTGGCCTGCCAGATCTCGACGAGCGAGTCCGGCACCGCACGTCCGTCGCCGTCGCGCAGGGTGCCGTGCACGATGATCCGCTGGCCCTGCGGCTCACCCTCGTGCTGCCGGGTGAGGTCGTGGTCCAGCTCGCCGATCCGGCCGGGACCGAGCAACGGTCCGGTGACCTCGGTGAGCCGCTGTGGCAGCAGCACCAGGGGTTCGTTCGGATGTCTGAGCCCGGTGGAGCGGTACCCGGGCGAGTCGAGCGGCGCGTGGGTGCCCTCCGGGTCGCGCCGGTATGTCGGGAGCACGAGCCGTTCGGATGTCGGGGTCCCTGCGCCGCTGCCTGCCACCATCACTCCTCCTCGAGGCCTACCCGGACATCGTCATCCGCCGCCGGCGTGACCCGGCAGACCATATTCCGCTGAGCGGAAGAGTGACCGTCGCGTCCAGGCGTCCAGCCCGAGTGCGACCGCGCCGACCACCGCGATGCCGACGAGGATTCCCGCCGCGGTGTCGGTCGCGTAGTGACGTTCCAGCGACACCATCGCCCCGCACACCCCGACCACGACACAGCCCGCGAGCAGCACGAGCAGCCGACGCACCCAGGTCCGCCGGGGCAGCCCCACCGCAACGAAACCGATCATGAACACGGTGATCTGCGCGGCGATGCTGTTGGCGTGCCCGCTGGGTAGCGCCAGGCTGCCGTAGTGCGTCCGGTCGATGATCGGTTTGAGGACGAACTCGACGATGAGCGCGGCGAGCACCGGCCCGGCGATCGCCAGCACGACGACCGGCCGCCGGCCGGTGCGGCGCGCGGCGAACACCAGGATCACCATGCCGAGCAGCAGTCCCGGCGGGCTCCCCGGCGCGGTCAGCAGCCACAGCGGCTCCTCGTAGTTCTGGCCGCCCGCGATGAGCGGGTCGCCGATCGAGGCGTCGAGCTGACCCGCCGTGCGTGCCCCCGCGTACCACCAGCCCAGCGCCGCGACCCCGAGCACACAGAACGCGATCACCACCGGCATCGCCCTGCGCCACCGGTCGGGCAGCAGGATGCGGTCGAACGGCTCCACTACGGCCCTTGCATCAGTCGTCGAGCTGTCTGGCACGTCCTCCAGACTGCCCGACGCGACGACCGCCGCGCGTGAGGCCTCTCAGCGGTGACACCGCTCACAGTCTCGTCGGACCCTCGCCGTCGGCTTGCCGGAACGGACGTGAGAGGTTCGAATCAGTCTTCAGTAACGATCGGCTGAGAAACCCGTGGCCGGTCGATGAGAGGAGTTGGCCGTGCGCATCGAGCTGGACGAGCCGGACAGGGACTGGACCGTCGAAGGTGTCTACGAGGTGCGCCCCGACCTCTACCGGATACCGCTGCCGCTGCCGTCCGACGGCCTCAAGGCGGTCAACGTCTACGCGATGCGCGACGGCGACGGCCTGGTGCTGATCGACTCGGGCTGGGCCATCGACGAAGCGCGGGCGGTCCTGGACAAGGCGCTCGGCGCGCTGGGCCACGAGTTCGCCGACGTGCACCGCTTCCTGATCACCCACGTGCACCGTGACCACTACACGCTGTCGGTGCGGCTGCGCAGGGAGTTCGGCAACCACATCAGCCTCGGCATCGGCGAGCAGCCCTCACTGCGCGAGACGGCCGACCCGGACCGGCCGCCGTTCTTCGCGATGAGCACCAAGCTGCACCGGTGCGGCGCCGTGAAGCTCGCCGCCGAGGTGGGTGCGCAGCCGCGCGAGCACGACGTGAGCGACTGGGAGGACCCCGACGAGTGGCTGGCGCCGCCGACCGACGTGGCGCTGCGCACCAGGACCCTGCAGGCGGTCTCGACACCGGGCCACACCCAGGGGCACGTGGTGTTCGTCGACGAGGGCTGGGACGCGATGTTCGCCGGCGACCACGTGCTGCCGCACATCACGCCGTCCATCGGGCTGGAGGGCAACGTGGCGCACTCGCCGCTGCGTGACTACCTCCAGTCGCTGCAGCTGGTGCTGAGCCTGCCCGACCGGGTACTGCTGCCGGCGCACGGGCTGGTGTCGCCCAGCGTGCACACCAGGGTCGACGAGCTGCTCGCCCACCACGCCGAACGGCTCGACGCGATGGCCGCCGTGGTGACCGACGGCAGTACCGCGTTCGACGTCGCCCAGCGGGTGACCTGGACGCGCAGGGGCCGCAACTTCGCCGACCTCGACGTGTTCAACCAGTGTCTCGCGATCTGCGAGACGGGTGCCCACCTCGACGTGCTGACCGAGCGGGGCAGGCTGCGGCGCAGCGAGACCGACGGGGTGCGCCACTACCGGGTCTGAGCGCCGGGCAGCGCTCGTCGTACCCTCGCAGGCATCTCCTCCCAACTCCCCACCCCGAACCGGCCCAGCCGCCACCGTCAGGTTCCGCTCGAACGTCCCGAGCGGCGCTGGACCCGTGGCCGGCTGGTCGCCGCCGGGATCGCGCTGGTCGCCGTGCTGGCGGTGACGTTCGGTGTGGTGATGTGGACGGGGCGGTCCGAGCCGCAACCTGCGCCGCGAGCCGACGGGGCCGGAGTCACCAGCAGCGCTCCCGAGGCGCCGGCTGATCCGCACGCCTGCTCCACGGTCGTCGCGGCGATGCCGCTGCGCGACCGCCTCGCGCAGCGGCTGATGGTCGGTCTGAGCCTGGCGCAGTCGGGCACCGCGAAGTCCCTGGTGACGAAGAGCCAGGTCGGCGCGGTGTTCGTCAACGGCCACCCGACCGCGCAACAGCTGACCGGCGCGCTGAAGCCGATGCAGGACGCGGCGAAGCAGCCGGTCGCGGTCGCGGTCGACGACGAGGGCGGACGGGTGCAGCGGGTCATCGCGGCGGACGGCAAGATGCCCAGCGCGCGGATGATGGCGAAGACGATGACACCGGCGCAGGTCCGCGCGATCGCGGCGAAGCACGGTAAGGAGCTGCGTGCCAGGGGCGTCACGATCGACCTGGCCCCGGTCCTGGACGTCGGGACCGAGCCGGACGACGCGGTCATCGGGGACCGCTCGTTCAGCCCGGACCCGAAGAAGGTCGTCAGCTACGCGGGCGCCTTCGCGGCCGGGCTGCGCGACGCCGGCATCCTGCCCGTGTTCAAGCACTTCCCCGGCCACGGCCGGGGCACCGGCGACTCGCACAAGGGCTCGGTCACCACGCCCCCGCTGTCCTCGCTGCGCACGAACGACCTGACCCCGTACAGCCAGCTGCTGGGCTCCGGGCCGTCGGCGGTGCTCCTGGGTCACCTCGAGGTACCCGGCCTGACGAACGGTGTCCCGGCCAGCCTGAGCCCAGCGGCCTACACGCTGCTGCGCGAGGACTACCACTTCACCGGCGTCGCGATCACCGACGACCTGGGCGCGATGAAGGCCATCACCGACTCCTACGACCTGCCGAACGCAGTGCTCACCGCACTGAAGGCGGGCGCCGACATCGCCCTCTGGACCTCCAGCGACAACCTCACCCAGGTCCTGGACCGCCTCCAGAAAGCGGTAAACGACGGCCAGCTCACCCAACAGAACGTAACGGAGTCAGCAGCCCGCATCCTGGCGGCGAAAGGCGCCTGCACCCCCTGATCCGGCGGCCGACCGTCCGAGAACCTCGCACAGACCCGGTACACGCCGCACAGAGGCCCCAGCCTCTGTGCGGCGTCGAGAACCTCTGTGCGAGCTTTTCGGGGCGCCGGTGAGGGCGGGTGTGCGGGCTGGGAGGGGGCGTGGCACCGTCACCTGTGTGACAACGGCAATTTCGGTGACCGCCAACGACGTCGACGAGGCGGCCGCACGGCTGCGTGGGCTGATCTCACCCAGCCCGCTGGAGCCCAACGCGCGGCTGACCGCGCTGACCGGCGCCCACGTGTGGCTGAAGCGGGAGGACCTGCTGCCGGTCCGCTCGTACAAGCTGCGCGGCGCCTACAACCTGATCTCCCAGCTGGACGCCGCGGCGAGGGCAGCGGGCGTCGTGTGCGCCAGCGCGGGCAACCACGCCCAGGGTGTCGCGTACGCCTGTGCCCGCCTCGGTGTCGAGGCGCGCGTGTACCTGCCCCGCACCACACCGAGGCAGAAGCGCGACCGGGTCGCCTACCTGGGCGGTGACATGGTGGCCGTCCGGGTGATCGGCGACACCTACGACGAGGCGGCCGCCGCCGCGCTGCGCGACGCCGAGGACACCGGCGCCACCCTGGTCCCGCCGTTCGACCACCCGAGGACCGTCGCGGGACAGGGCACCGTGATCCGTGAGGTGCTCACCCAGCTCGGTAAGGCGCCGGACGTGCTGATCGTCCCGGTCGGTGGCGGAGGGCTGCTCGCCGGTTCCCTGACCTGGCTGCGCGAACGTCACCCCGGGGTGCACGTGATCGGCGTCGAGCCTGCCGGCGCGGCCAGTATGGCCGCCGCGCTCGCCGCCGGACACCCGGTCGATCTGGAGACGCTCGACCCGTTCGTCGACGGCGCGGCGGTCCGCAAGGCGGGAGCCATCACGTTCCCCATCGTGCGGGACCACCTCGCCGACGGCGCGGGACTGATCAGCGTGTCCGAGGGCGCGGTGTGCGTCGAGATGCTGCAGCTCTACCAGTCGGACGGGATCATCGCCGAGCCCGCCGGGGCACTCGCCACCGCCGTCCTGTCCGACCACGTCCTGCAGGTGCCTAGGGGCGCGACGGTCGTCTGCCTGCTGTCCGGCGGCAACAACGACGTCAGCCGCTACGCCGAGGTGGTCGAGCGGGCCCTCGTGCACGAGGGGCGCAAGCACTACTTCCTGGTGGACTTCCCGCAGGAGCCGGGCGCGCTGCGGCGTTTCCTCGACGACGTGCTCGGTCCGGACGACGACATCACGCTGTTCGAGTACACCAAGCGCAACAACCGTGAGACCGGACCGGCGCTGGTCGGCATCGAGCTCGGTCATCCCGAGGACCTGGGAGCGTTGCTGGAGCGCATGCGCCAGGCGCCGCCACAGATCGAGCAGGTCCCACCGGACAGCCCGCTGTTCCGGTTCTTGTTGTAGGGACCTGCTGCTTTCGTCGGTGGTTACTGATTGTGGCTGCATTCTCAGGCCCTGATCTCTAACCTGGAGGCAACCGCGATACCGTCGGTCCTCAGGCCTTCGGCCTCGCGATCGGCCCGACAGCAGCTGTCTGCACTGGTAGGAGAGAAGTCCCGATGGCAACTCCCAGCTCGGCCCCTCCCGGGGGTGCTGGCCGCCCGGCACCGCACGTGCCCGCGCCGCCGCCCGGACCGGGCCAGTTCCGCCCGCCGCCGGGCCCGGGAGGCTTCTTACCGCAGCGCCCGGCCAAGCCGCCGCTGACCAAGGCGCAGTCGACACGGCTGTTCCTGGTGTCCTCGATCGCCGTCGTGCTCGGTCTGCTCGGCGGTCTGGTCGCCACGATGGTGCTGCCGCACGTCTACGCGGCGCAGACGACGATCCGCTACAGCCTCGGCGACCAGGGTTCCGGCAGCAGCGACGCCGACCGCACCCTGACCACGCAGACCGTCATGATCACCGGTCGCGAGGTGCTGCAGCCGGTGGCGGACAGCACGAGCGTGCCGATCGACTACCTGACGAAGAACGTCAGCGCCACCGTGGTGCCGAACAGCGAGATCATCAACATCCAGGTCAACCACTCTGACCGTGCCTCGGGCATGCTGCTCGCCGACGCGATCGCCAAGCGCTACCTGGAGATCGCGAACGCCTCCGACAACCGCGCCCAGCTGCAGGCGCAGCTCGACACGGCGCAGCGCCAGCTGTCCAACCCGGCGACCCTGCCGGATGCGCAGGCGGAGCTGCAGAACCAGGTCACCGACCTGCAGACGCAGATCGCCCAGGTCGCCAGCACGTCGAACCTGGCCGCGATCGTCGCGCCCGCGTACTCGCTGACCAGCCCGGTCTTCCCGAACACCCTCATGACGATCGGCATCGGTGCACTCGTGGGTGCGGCCGCGGCGGCCCTGATCGCGACGAACATGGTCCGCCGCTGGAACAGGCGCTGAAGATCACCACCGCCTGAGGGCTGTTTTCGCGCGCGAGAACAGCCCTGGGACGGTGGTGATCTTCGCGGGCTACTTCTTCGGGACGCGGGTGAAGTTCTCCGGGATGATCAGGTCTTCCCTGGTCAGCTCGTGGATCGAGGACCGCCCCAGACCCAGGAGCGCCTCGTCGATGCCGCTGCGCAGGATCGACAGGACGTTCGCAACACCCTTCTCACCGCCCGCCGCCATGCCCCACAGGTAGGCGCGGCCGATCATGACCGCCTTGGCGCCCAGCGCCAGTGCCTTCACCACGTCACTGCCTCGGCGGATGCCGCCGTCCATCAGCACCTCTACCTGGGTGCCGACCGCATCCGCCACCGCGGGCAGGGCACGGATCGACGCGGGTGTGCCGTCGAGGTTGTTGCCGCCGTGGTTGGACACCGAGATCGCGGTCGCCCCGATGTCGACGGCCCGGCGCGCGTCATCCGGGTGCATGATGCCCTTGACCATGAACGGGCCGCCCCACTCCTCGCGCAGCCACTTGATGTCGTCCCAGGTCGGCAGCGGGGTGCCCATCCACTCGCCGTAGGCGCCGAAGAACGTCGGCGCCTCCTCGCCCTGCTCCACGAGGTTCGGGATGGTCAGGTCGGGGATGCCGCCGTTGCGGGCGAAGTCGAGCAGCCACGCGGGCCGGGTGATGCCCTCCGGGGCGAACCGGATCATCGCCTTCAGGTCCATCTTCTCCGGGATCATCGGAGCGCCCCAGTCGCGGCGGTGCGCGAACGTCCAGTCCAGGGTGACCACGAGTGCCTTGGCCCCGGCCTTCTTCGCCCGATCGGCCCGCGCCAGGATCCGGTCCTTGGACCCGACCCAGTACATCTGGAAGAAGGTGTTCGGGTTCGCCTCGATGACCTCTTCGATGGGCTTGCTCGCGAACGAGCTGAGCCCGGTCATCGTCCCGGCGCCGGCGGCCGCGCGGGACACCGCGACCTCACCCTCCGGGCGGACCGCCTGCACACCGGTCGGCGAGATGACGACCGGGAAGGAGATGTCCTGGCCGAAGAGAGTGGTGGCCTGCTCACGGTTCTGCGGCAGGTCGGCGATGCGCGGGCGGAAGCCGAGCTCGCTGAACGCGTTGACGTTGTCCTCGAGCGTGACACCGCGCTCGGCGCCGGCGATCAGCGCCAGGTACACCGACTTGGGCAGCCGCCGTTTGGCTCGTCGCTGCGCCTCCGCGACGCTCTCGAACCAGTCTCTGGTACTTGCCATGTCGGCCCCTTTACCGCTACGGAAATATCGCTCAGCGGAGCCTAACCCGCATCATTCGAAACGGGAGGGGTCACCCGCGCCCCTGCGGACGATCTCCGGCTCGTCACCGGAGAGATCGATCACGGTGGTCGGCTCGGTTCCGCAGTCGGTCGAGTCGATCACCGCGTCGACCGCGTGGTCCAGCCGTTCCTTGATCTCCCACCCCTGGGTGAGCGGCTCCTCCTCGTCCGGCAGCAGCAAGGTGCTGGACAGCAGTGGCTCACCCAGCTCGGACAGCAGCGCCTGCACCACCGGGTGCTCCGGGATGCGCACACCGACGGTCTTCTTCTTCGGGTGCAGCAAGCGGCGGGGCACGTCCTTGCTGGCCGGCAGGATGAACGTGTAGCTGCCGGGCGTGGCTGCCTTCACCGCGCGGAACACCGTGTTCCCGATGTGCACGAACTTGCCGAGCTGCGCGAAGTCCGCACAGACCAGGGTGAAGTGGTGCCGGTCGTCCAGGTTCCGAATGGTCCGGATCCGCTCCAGCCCGTCCCGGTTACCGATCTGGCAGCCGAGCGCGAAGCAGGAGTCGGTCGGATAGGCGATCAGGCCGCCGTCCTTGACGATGTCGACGACCTGTCCGATCGAACGACGCTGTGGATTGTCCGGGTGCACATCGAAGTACCTGGCCATGCTCAGACCCTAGGGCGTAGCGAGCCCGCTCACACCCCGCGCCGTGATCTTTCCCCACACGAGGCAGCAAAGTTAGGTATACCTAATAGGGTCGGTACAGCGGAGAGAGGAGACAGGCGTGTCCCAGGTCAACCGGTGGCAAGAGCCGGCGTACCTCGCGTTCCGTGTGGTGGTGGGTTTCCTGTTCGCCTGCCACGGTGCCGCGAAGCTGTTCGGGGTACCCGCCGTGATGCCGGGCGGCACGGTCGAGTTCGCCTCCTGGCCGTCCTGGTGGGCGGCGGTGATCGAGCTGGGTGGAGGTGTGCTGGTCGCCTCGGGTCTGTGGACCAGGATCGCCGCGCTGATCAGCTCCGGCGCCATGGCGTACGCCTACTTCGTGGTGCACCAGCCGGGCGGCGTGCTGCCGATCCACAACGACGGAGAGCCCGCCGCGCTGTACAGCTGGTTGTTCCTGCTGATCGCGGTGATCGGACCGGGGCGGCTCTCGCTGGACCGCGTGCTGCGGCGTAGCGGCGCGAAGGTGCCCGCGCTGGGCTGAGACCGCCCGCCTCGGGTTATGGTCCCCGAATGCCCAGCGACCCGACGACGATCCGTGAGGTCGTCGCACAGGTCGGCCGCGAGCTGGACCCGCGCCTGCAGCCGCTGACCGCCGAGCTCGCCACGTTGCTGTTCGACGAGATCCCGGCGTTCCGGGGTGACGACTCGATCCGCGAGCTGATGACCGCCAGCACCGCGGCCAACCTCTCGACGATCTTCGACATCCTGTTGCACGGTCTACCGGTCGACAAGGTCGA
Source organism: Actinospineispora spinosispora DSM 44797 (assembly GCF_000429025.1). Classification (GTDB taxonomy): domain Bacteria; phylum Actinomycetota; class Actinomycetes; order Mycobacteriales; family Pseudonocardiaceae; genus Pseudonocardia; species Pseudonocardia spinosispora. The sequence goes on along the minus strand of NZ_KE386834.1, from coordinate 806,827 downwards.
CGTGCCGGCCGCCGCCGCTGCCTACGCGCGGCGCTTTGCGCAACGAGACCTGCCGGTCGAGGGTCTGCTGCGGGCGTACCGGCTCGGCCAGCAGCAGGCCACCCAGTGGTGCCTGACCTCGCTGGGGGCCCACGACCTCGACACCGACGTGCTGCTGGGCTGCACCAGGGAGATCGTGTCGGTGCTGAGCACCTACATCGACCAGGTCTCGGAGAACCTCGTCGAGATCTACGAGACCGAGCGCAAGCTCTGGACCCAGCGCACGGACGCGGCCCGCGCGGTCGCGTTGCGCACAGTGTTGGACGACGTGACGCTCGACTCCGGCACCGCCGAGGCGATGATCGGCTACCGCATGCACGGCTGGCACGTCGGCGCGGTCGCGTGGGTGGAACGCGGCGTCGGCCAGGCCGGTCGCCTGCTCGACTCGGCGGCACGCATCCTGGCGTCGGTGCACGGCGAACGTCCGCTGGTCGTCCTCGACGACGACCACACGCTCTGGGCCTGGCTGTCCTCCCCCGAACGCACCGAACTCGACGCGGCCGCGCTGGCCGGCGCGCTGGACGAGATCCCTCAGCTGCGCATCGCGCTCGGTGAGCCCACGCACGGCCTCACCGGCTTCCGTGCGTCGCACCGGGAGGCGCTGCAGGCACAGACGGTGGCGGAGGCGTCCACCGACCGGTCGCAGATCACCCGGTTCGCCCAGGTCAGCATCATCGCACTGCTGTCGGAGAACCTCGACGCGCTCCGCACCTGGATTTCCCGCACGCTCGGCGCGCTCGCCACCGACGACGAGGCGAACGCCCGGCTGCGCGAAACGGTTCGGATCTTCCTGGAGACCGGGGGGAGCTTCACCGACGCCGCGTCGAGGCTGCACCTGCACAAGAACACCGTGCACTACCGGGTCCGCAAGGCCGAGGAGGTCCGAGGGCGTCCGTTCGGCGAGGACCGCCTCGACGTCGAGGTCGCGCTGGTCGCCTGCCACCACCTGGGCCAGCGTGTCCTGCGCTGAGCCGGCTATCTGCGGTCGAACAGCCTGGACAGCACGATCACGCTCTCGGTGTGGTCGACGTTCGGCTCGTCCCTGACCCGCTCGATCGCCGCCTCCAGGTGCCGGTTGTCCTTCGCCAGCATGTGCAGCAGCGCATCCGCCGAGCCGGTCACCGTGCAGGCACCGACCACCTCGGGGACCTGTTCGAGGCTCTGGCGCAGCTCGTGCGGCGCGACCGTGCCCCGGCAGTAGACCTCGACGTAGGCCTCGGCCGTCCAGCCGAGCGCGGCCGGGTCGACGACGGCGGTGAAACCCCGGATCGCACCGCTGGCCCGCAGCCGGTCCACCCGTCGTTTCGCCGCCGGAGCGGACAGCCCGACCTGGTCACCGATCTGGGCGTAGGTGGCACGTCCGTCGCTGAGCAAACACCCGATGACCCGCTGATCGATGATGTCCACGCGCACACAATAGATCGGGGTGCGAGGAGGTCCGGCCGGTAGCCGCCGGGGGGACAACGGCTACCGACCGGGGATTTCAGCGCAGCGCGCGCATCGCCGAGCGCGCCGCGTTGTGGCCACACATCCCGTGTACGCCGGCTCCGGGCGGGGTCGCCGCCGAGCACAGGTAGACGCCCGGCACGCCGGTCCGGTACGGGTCGAGCGCGATCCGGGGACGCATCGCCACCTGGATCAGGTCGTTGGCGCCGGTGGCGATGTCGCCGCCGACGTAGTTGGCGTTGTACTTCTCCAGTTCGGTGGTGCTGCGCACGAACTTCTCGACGATCCGGTCCCGCACACCCGGTGCGAAGCGCTCGATCTGGTCGATGATCAGCTCGGTCGCGTCGCCGGTGTAGCCGGCCGGGACGTGGGCGTACGCCCACACCGGGTGCACGTCACCGACCGAACGCGACGGGTCGGCCAGGTACTGCTGCCCGACCAGCACGAACGGACGTTTCGGCATGCGGCCCGCGTAGATGTCGTGCTCGGCCGCGGCGATCTCGTCGATGCCGCCGCCGAGGTGCACCGTGCCCGCCTTGCGACACGCCTCGCTGCGCCACGGCACGCCACCCTCGACCGCGAGGTCGAGCTTGAAGGCACCGGGCCCGTGCCGGTAGCGGCGGTACGCCTTCGCCACCCGCTTCGGCAGCCGGTCACCGAGCAGGTCCGCCGCGGCTCCGGGCGCCGTGTCGAGCATGACGACGTCGGCGTGTGCGACCTCCTGGTACGACTCGACCCGTACCCCGGTCTTGATGGTGCCGCCCAGCTCGACCAGCAGCGCCGCCATCGCATTGGTGATCGACTGCGAGCCGCCGCGCGCCACCGGCCAGCCGTAGGCGTGCCCGGCAGCGGTCAGCATGAGGCCGATCGCCGAGGTCATCGGCCTGCGCAGTGGATGGAACGCGTGCGCGGCCACCCCCGCGAACAGGGCCCGCGCCTCGCCGGTCAGCCATCGCTGTGCCAGCAACGTGGCCGGTTGGACGGCGTTGGGACCGAACCGGGCGAGTGCCACCAGATGGCGGGGCAGGTGCAGAACCGGCTGGAACAGCTCGCTGACCAGGTCGTCGTAGCTCGCGGACAGCGGGCCGAACAACCGCCGCCACCCGGGACCGTCGACCCCGAGGCCCGCAGCGGTGTCGTCCAACGACCTGAGCAGCACACCGGCGCTGCCCGAGTCCAGCGGATGCGCCAGGTCGACCTCGGGCCAGCACCACTCCAGTCCGTGTCGCTGCAGGTCGAGCGACCGCAGGAACGGTGACGCCAGCGCCGTCGGATGGACGGCGGAGCAGTCGTCGTGCAGCAGCCCCGGCACGGTCAGCTCGGACGTGCGGGTGCCACCGCCGATCGTCGCGGCGGACTCCAGCACGGTGACACCGCAGCCGTGCTGAGCCAGGGTGATGGCGGCGGCCAGCCCGTTCGGGCCGGCCCCCACCACAACGGCTTCAGTCACCCTGGGCGCTCGATGCCTTCGGGATCTCGGTCGGCGCACTCGGTGTCGAAGCGACCGACACCCTGGACTCGACGGTGTACGGGATCGGGCCGTCGGCCAGCCACGGCTGGGCCTTCAGCATGTCGTGCACGTCGACGACACCGCGTTCGATCACGCCGAGTGCCGCGTCCACGACCCGGTAGCGCTGGGTCATGGTGTGCCAGGGCTGCGACTCCAACAGCACCACGATCAGCTCGCCCGGTGCGAACTGGCAGCGTTCCTGCACCGCGTTGATGAAGAACTCGTCGTGCAGATGACCGTCGCCGAACTGCCAGCCGACGACCGTGCTGAGCACGAACTCGCCCTCGCGGATGTCGTAGTTCTCCGCGCTGTCCAGGTGCGTCAGCAGGACCGAGGACAGCGCACGACCGTGGCTGTTCATGTAGCGCCAGGCGACCGCCTTCTGCAGGAAGATCTCGGCGACCTCCTTGCTGTACATCTCGGTGAGTTGGGTGACCTGGTTCTTCGACGACTTGACGATGTTGAGGTCGAGCCGCTCCTCGCAGCTCGGCTGGCCCTCCGGCGTGCGGCGGAAGGCCCACATGCCGGTAGCCCAGTTACCCGCGTAGTACCGCGCGGCGGGCAGGAACGAGATCAGGTCCGGCCGGAAGTTGCCGAGCAGCGGGAAGCCGAACAGCACGACGATGATCAGCACGGGCAGCCACACGGAGCTCATCGACGCGAGCCCGAAGTCGGTGACCGGGTGCAGCACGAACAGCCAGATGAGCGAGAACGTGTAGAAGATGTTCCATTCCAGCGGCACGGCCAGCGGGAAGTTCGAGGTGATGTACAGGTGGAAGATCACCATGATCACGGCGGTCACCAGCACGACGTTGCGATCCGAGATCGTCATGAAGACGATCGGCGCACCGAACTCGAGCACCGTGCCGACGTGACCGAGCGTGCCGGCCAGCCAGGACGGGCGCACGTCGTTCGGGAAGTCCTTGCACATCTTGTGCCGCACCCACTTGGAGACCATCAGCGGTGCGTTGGTCGTCATGCCCTGGATGACGTAGCCGAAGTGCCTGCCGATCTTCGACGCGGCGGCGCCCATCCACACGGCGCACATGACTAGCTTCGCGCCGACGATCATGTCCACGTACGGCAGCAGCGCGAACATGATGCACATGGTCCAGTACTGCTCACTGCGCGCCGCCAGGAAGACCAGCCGGTCCCGCAGGCCCATGACCAGCGTCAACACGATCAGGACGCCGAGCAGCCTCGGGTCGAGCAGTCCGACGCTGTCCGCCGGCTGGCCCTCCTTGGGCACACCGTCGGAGAACAGCAGCACGATCGCCGTGATGATCATGCAGGCGTAGACGGCGACGTCGAACACGGTGCGCTTGGAGCCACCGGCGATCGGGTTCTTGCCCGGCCACGGCGGAAGCTTGATGGTGCCGGGGCGCAACCAGTAGGTGCAGCCGCCGACCCAGGGCTTGAAGCGGAACGCGAGCGGGCCGCACGAGGCGCCGAGGCCCAGCATCTCGTAGAGGATCACCCAGATGACGAGCTTCTGGTAGAAGATCGGCTGGGTCCACCAGTCGGCGATGTCCCCCAGCCCGCCGATGCCGTTCGTGCGGGACGCGAGCAGTAGCCCGACCACGACGAAGAACGCGATCTTCACGCAGTACAGGACGTGGATCATCTTCGGCGTGCCGAAGCCGTAGTCGATCCAGTGCAAGGTCAGGATCTTGATCCGCTCCAGGTGCGGACGATCCTTCCAGGTCGCCAGGTCCACGTCGGGTAGATCGGCGTTGATGAAACCCACGGTGGTCTCCGATCAGGGATGTATCTCAAGCAGGTCGAGCACAAGGGAATGTGATGGCAACCACCATCGCAGTTGCTTCGGACAACCGACATGGTGCACAGACACGAATCGACCAATCGGGTTCGTGCCACCGGCACAAACCCCGTCTCAGGCGGATCCTCGGGGCGCGCTCGCGTACAGGGAGCGCACCAGGTCCTCGATCGACGGCTCGACCAGCGCGACATCGCGGACCTCGACCCGGCGCATGATCTCGGCGACCAGAGCCGCGGCGCTGGTGCCGGTCTCGAAGGTGAACCGGCATCGCAGTCCGCCGGCTTCCACCGACGTGGCGAGGACCCCGGGCAGCCCGGTCAGCCCCGGTTCGCCAGCGGGTTCGGCGAGGTCGACGACCAGTTCCCGGGGCCCGGAGGAACGACGCCGCAGCACGTCGAGGGCGTCGTCGGCGACCACCCGGCCGTTGTCGATGACCACGACCCTGCGGCACAGCCGTTCGACGTCGGGCAGGTCGTGGGTGGTGAGCAGGATCGTGACGCCGTCGGCGGCGTTGGCCTCGCGCAGGAACGCGCGCAACCGCTCCTTGCTGACCAGGTCGAGTCCGACGGTCGGTTCGTCGAGCACCAGCAGGGGCGGTGCGTGCAGCAGTGCCGCGGTCACCTCGCCGCGCATGCGCTGCCCCAGTGACAGCTGCCGGACCGGGGTCGCCAGGAAGTCGGCGAGACCGAGCACCTCGGTGCACCGCTCCAGCCGGACGCGGTAGTCCGCCGGTGAGACCCGGTGGATGGTGCGCAGCAGCTCGAAGCTGTCCAGCAGCGGCAGGTCCCACCACAACGCACTGCGCTGACCGAACACCACGCCGATGCGCCGGGCCAGCTCGCGCCTGCTGGCCACCGGGTCGAGCCCGCATACGGTCAGGTGCCCGGACGTGGGCACCAGGATGCCGGTGAGCATCTTGATGGTGGTCGACTTGCCGGCGCCGTTCGGGCCGAGGAAACCGACGGTCTCCCCCGGTTCGATGGCGAGATCGATCCCGTCCACCGCGGTGATGCGGCGCCGGGCACGGCGCCGCCCGACGACGAACTCCCTGGTCAAACCTTCAGCACTGACGATCATGAGCCGGTCCCCTTGTAGTGATGGACAGCGGTACGCCAGATGCCCGCGGCTACCGCGACCGACAGAAAGGCGGCCACCGGCGCCGCGTAGCGCAGCGCGTCGGGCAACCCGAGCGGGTCCGCCCGGTCGAGCACCGCCAGCGCCGGGAAGTACGCCACGAACGCACCGGGGATCACGAAGCACAGCAGCCGCCGCAGCCACGGTCCGAACACGGTGATCGGGTACGCGGTGGACAACCCCGATCCGTAGGTGAACGCGTTGGCCAGCTCGCGGCCCTCGACGACCCAGAAGCACACCGAGCAGGTCGACACCCAGATCGCCCCGATGACCAGTGCCCCGGTCAACGGTGTGGTGACCAGGAGCAGCACCACCACCGGCGACCAGGCCACCGGGGTCTGGCACAGGACCACCACCAGAACCATGAGGCCGGCCAGCACCCGGCCGAGCCGTTTGAGCTGCAGGTCGGCAGTCACCAGCTGGGCCAGCACCGGCAGCGGACGCACCAGCAGCACGTCGAACTCCCCGGTCCGAATCCACCGGGGCAGGTCGTCGAGCTGTCCCACGGTCAGGTCGGCGAGCCCGAACGCGATCCCGGAGAAGGCGTACATCAGCAACACCTCACCGGCGCGGAACCCGCCGAGCTCGGTGACCCGGCTGAACAACACGACGATCACCACGAGCTCGCCCGCCTGCGCGACGGCCTGCCCGAGCATGTCCATGAAGAAGGAGCCTCGGTAGACCAGCTGGCTACACAACCGCGACATGAGGATCCGGCGGTACACCCCGTCAGCCACCCTGTACCACCAGCTTCCGGGTGGCCATCGCCAGTACCGTCCGCGCCGCGACGACGAGCACCGCCGCCCAGATCAGCTGCTGGCCGAGCAGGATCAGCGCCTCGCCGCGTTCGGAGAACACGTCGATCGGGACCTGCATGATCGACGGGAACGGTGTGAACGCCAGCAGCAGCCGCATCTGGTCGGGGAAGTAGGCCAGTGGAACGGTCAGGCCGCACAGCACACCGCCGAGCGCGTTCCACAGCGCGACCACACCGCGTGCGTCGAGCAGCCAGAACGCGGTGAGCTCGAACAGGAACCTGGCCTGGCCGCACACCACCACGGCGAGCAGCACCGACACGGCGAACAGCGGCCACGTCCCGAACCACTCCGGCCAGCGGAACGGGAAGAACACCGCGCCGAACGCGACCGGCGGGACCAGGCGGAACACGCAGGCGTGCAGCGCCCGCCCGAGGTCCGTGGCCAGCAGCGCGGCGTGCAGGTCCCATGGCCGCGCCAGATCGACGGCGACCTCCCCCGTCCGGACGCGGGCGGCGAAGGCCCCGTCACCCCACAGCTGGATGACCGCGAGCAGTCCCTGGCCGAGCCACACGTAGGTCACCGTGGAAGCGACGTCGTACCCGGCGAACGACCCGGTGCGCCCTACGACGGCCAGCAACACGGCCACTCTCAGCAGGCCGAACACGGTGTTGGTGAACAGGCCGGCGACACTCGCGGCGCCGTAGCTCGCGTACCGCTCGTACCCCGCCTTCACGAGGCGGAGATAGAGCGTAGGCACGTCGATCGATATTACGGGGTGGCCGCAAAGGAATTTCCCCGTCCCACGACAGGTTCCTAGTGACCATGAAGTTCGGAATCGCGACGTTCATCACCGACGACGGCATTCGCCCCGGACCGCTGGGCGCGGCACTCGAGGAACGCGGGTTCGACTCGCTGTTCATCGCCGAGCACTCGCACATCCCGGCCAGCAGACAATCGCCCTATCCAGGCGGTGGCGATCTCCCGCGCGTCTACTACCGCACGCTCGACCCGTTCGTCGCCCTCACGGCGGCCGCCGCGACGACGACGAACCTCCTGCTCGCCACCGGCATCGCGCTGGTGCCGCAGCGCGACGTGATCCACCTGGCCAACGAGGCCGCCAGCCTGGACGTCGTGTCCGACGGCCGGGCCGCGCTGGGTGTCGGCGTCGGCTGGAACCGCGAGGAGATGCGCAACCACGGTGTCGACCCGAAGACCCGGGGCGCGCGGATGGCCGAGCAGCTGGCCGCGCTCAAGGAGATCTGGACGAAGGAACAGGCCGAGTTCCACGGCACCCAGATCGACTTCGACCCGATCTTCGCGTGGCCCAAGCCGGTGCAGCAGCCGCACCTGCCGATCTACATCGGCGGGGAGAGCCCCGCGGCGCTCGACCGGCTGGCCCAGTACGGCGACGCGTGGCTGCCGCGCGCTCAGACCACGCCCGCCGAGCTGACCCGCGTGCGGCAGTGGCTGGCCGACCAGGGCCGCACGGACGTGCCGTTCACCATCTTCGGCGCGGGCCGGGACCAGGCCGCGCTCGACGGTTTCGCCGAGGCAGGTGTGGAACGTGTGACGTTGCTGCTGCCCACCCGGCCGGAGTCGGAGACCCTCACCGAACTCGACGAGCTCGTGAAGCTGACGGAAAGCCGGGGTTAACCGAGTTATCTCTCTCTTAGTAGTCCTTGACTACGCTGCGTGGACATAATGATCCACACTTGAGAGTGAAACCCTTTTCCCAGGTGGCTCGTTTGTGGGTCACCACTCGGCGTTTTCCCAGGCACGCTGGCCGAGAAGGTGGGACCCGCCGAAGCCGCGATTGCGGAGCTGTGCGCACAATGCGTGGTATCTCCCCGCACTGCGCACGGAAGGTCGTCCCCCACATGATGATGGTCGAGATGCTGGCTCAGATGCCGGACCTGCGTCGGCGCATTCTGGCTGATCACGTCGCGGATTCCACGGGTCATTGTCGAGACTGCGCACGTGCGATCTTCCCGTGCGAGGTGTTCCTGATGGCCAGCGAGGCGGACCGGCGCAGCGGGGTTCCCGCCTGGGCCGGTCCGCCCCAGCAGGCCGACCGCAGGCAGGCGCCGCCGCAGGCACCACCGATGGCTCGCCGCCCGGTGCCGCCGATGCCGAGGCAGCCACGGCAGCCGATGCGCGCCACCATGCAGGCGCCCACGCAGCTGCCGGCCCAGTTGCCGATGCAGCCGGCGCCGCGTGGTTCGGCACAGCTCCCGCCGCAGCGCCGCGCCGCCTACCCGCCCGCCCCGCCGGCTCCGAACGACGGCCCGGCGATGCTGTCCGCGTCCAGCCGCGGCCGCTCCTGGACGGCCCGGCGGCACGAGCTGGACCTGCCGTCCCCCCGCGAGACGCCTCTCGAGTCGTCGTCCGCCCCGCGCCACCTCATGGGCCACCGGCGGCCGCCGGCCCCCAAGCAGGAGCTCATCGACGTGCTCGAGGACGTTCTTCGCTGGTCCCGCTGACGTCGAGGAGGCGTTTCGCCACGGCGGCGATCGCCTCGCGGACCTCTCGTGGAGCCTCCAGGGTGTACTCGGCGTCGAGCGTCACGAGATCCATCGCGATCTGGTCGATCCGGTCGGCACCGAGCCGCACCGTGCAGCTCCGATCGTCGAGCGGCTCCACCTTCCCCGGCAACGGCGCGGGCAGCCAGGCCGTCACGGTCGCCGCCGGAGCCTGCACCGTCGCCGTCCCCCGGTAGCGGTAGGGCGCCTCGGTGATCGACGCGGCCAGGTAGGCGGCGGCGCTCGCCGAGGGCAGTGGACGGGGCGTGAAGCGATGCCGCACCGGCACCGGCCCGACGAGCCGGTCCAGCCGGAAGTTGCGCCAGTCGTCGCGGTGCAGGTCGTAGCCGAGCAGGAACCAGCGCCCGTACGTGCTGACCAGGCTGTGCGGCTCGACCCGGCGTGAGCCTGCGACACCGGACCTGCCGCGATAGTCGAAGACCACTATCTCGTGGTCCCGGCAGGCGGACGCCAGAACCGCGAGCACCTCCGGGTCCGCCGGGACCGCTCCCCGGTACAGCGTGGGAACGATCGTGGCCTCGAACGTGCCGACCCGGTCTCGTAGCCGGGACGGCAACACCTGTTCGAGCTTGGCCATCGCCCGCACCGCCGTGTCCTCGATACCCGCCACCGACGCGTTGACCGCCGTCCGCAGCCCGATCGCGATGGCGACCGCTTCGTCGTCGTCGAGCAGCAACGGCGGAAGATCGCGGCCGGACCCCAGCCGGTAGCCGCCGGCGACACCCGTGCTCGCATCGACCGGATAGCCCAGCTCACGCAGCCGCTCGATGTCCCGGCGCACCGTGCGGTCGGTGACCCCGAGCCGCTGCGCGAGCTCACGTCCCGGCCACTCACGTCTGCTCTGCAGCAGCGACAGCAGCCGCAGCATCCGTCCCGGCATGTCCGTGCTCACCCGGCCAGAATGCCATCCACTACGGACAACCTGTGTCCTAAATGCTGCATAACCTGCGGGCATGTCTTCCTTCAACGAACTGATCTCGCAGGTCGACGGCCCGGTACAGCGTCCGGGCGACGCGGGCTACGACACCGAGCGGTCCGGGTTCCAGGCCTCCTACCGGCACGAGCCGTCGGTCGTCGTCGGCGCGACCGGGGTCGACGACGTCTGCGCGGCGGTGCGCCACGCCGCCGCGAACGATCTCCCGGTGGCCGTGCAGTCCACCGGTCACGGTCTGGCCGTACCGACCGAGGGCGGGGTGCTGGTCAGCACCCGCCGGATGACCGGTGTGCGGATCGACCCCGCCGCCCGCACCGCCCGCATCGCGGCGGGCACCCGGTGGGGCGAGGTCGTGGCCGCGGCGGCGGCGCACGGTCTGGCGCCGCTCAGCGGTTCGTCGTCGGAGGTCGGCGCGGTCGGTTACACGCTCGGCGGCGGCCTGGGTGTGCTGTCCCGCGAGTTCGGTTACGCGGCGGACCACCTGCGCTCGGTCGAGCTGGTCACCGCCGACGGCACCGTTCGCCACGTCGACGAGTCCCACGACCTGCACTGGGCGCTCGCCGGCGCGGGCGGCAACTTCGGGGTCGCCACGTCGGCCGAGATCGGCCTGGTGCCGGTGAGCAGGGTGTACGGCGGCGGGCTGTACTTCGACACCGCGCACGTGCCGGCCGCCCTGGACACCTGGCGGAGCTGGGTGCAGACCGTTCCCGAGCAGCTGACCTCGAGCATCGCGCTGATCCCGATCCCGGACCTGCCGATGGTCCCCGAACCTCTGCGTGGCCGGTACGTCGCGCACATCCGGGTCGCGTTCACCGGCGACGCGGAGCGCGGCGAGGAACTGGTCGCGCCGCTGCGCGCGATCGGCCCCCGGCTCATCGACACCCTCGCCGAGATGCCGTACACCGAGTCGCCGTCGATCTACAACGACCCGACCCAGCCGCACGGCTACTACGGCACGAACGCCATGCTCGACGCTCTCGACGCCGGCGTGCCCGCCACGGTGCTCGACCTCGTGGGTCCCGATGCGCCGGTGCCCTGCGTGGTGCAGATCAACCACCTCGGCGGCGCGCTGGCCCGCCCGCCGGCCGTCCCGAACGCGGTGGCGCACCGAGGCGCCGAGTTCCTGGTCCGGGTGCTGTCCGTGGTCAACGGGCCGGCGCCGAGCGTCGAGCATGCCGCCCCGACCCTGCTCACCGACGCGCTCAAGCCCTGGACGATCGGTCGTTCGCCGAACTTCGTGTTCGGCGAACGCAGCACACCCGAGCAGGCGCAGACCTGCTACCGCCCGGAAGACCACGGGCGGCTGGCAACGCTCAAGGCGGCCTACGACCCGGCCAACATGTTCCGCTGCACTCTGAACATCCCGCCGGTCCGGGTGGCTCAGCCCTCCTGAGCTCCCGAGGGGTTGTCGTCGCCCAGCTGATAGGTGCCGTGCCCCTCGACGACCAACGGACCGTCGAAGATCAGCACCTCGTTGACGAGGTTGCCCTTCTGGTTGCGGTAGTTGATCACCAGCGTGTTGATGCCGACGTAGCTGGCGACGACCTCGAACCGCAGGTCGGGGATCAGCCGTAGCCCGGTCGCCCAGTACTCCCGCAGCGCGTCCTTGCCCCTGATCACGCCGTCGCTACCGCTCAGCACTCGCGCCGCCACCGGGGAGGTGAACGTGACCCGCGGCGCGAAGTGCTCGAGCAACGCCTCCAGGTCGTGCGCGTTCCAGTGCTTCACCCACTGCTCGACGAACTCAGCCGCGTCAATGCCGTCCATGCCGGACATCTTCTCAGTGAGCCCGGCCTCAGCCGTCCGGGATCGGCAGGGTGATCGGCGCCGGCACCGGCCGGCCGAACAGCAGCGCGACCACGTCGCTCACCGTGTGGGCGCCATCGTCCAGCGTTGCGGCCGGGTCGAGCTGGTACATGACCGCGACGGCGTACCGCTCGCCCTCACCCGCGAAGCCGACGCTGTTCGCGACCCAGTGCTTGCCGTACGGGTCGACCTCGTCCGACCAGCCGTTCTTGTTGCCCGGCTGCTGGGCCGGCCCCGCCGCCCAGACGCCCCAGCGCTGGTTCGGCGCCACCCCGCGCAGTGCGGCGACCAGGTACGCGCGATCGGCCGGCGCCGTCCGGTCGAGCACGTACGCGGTCAGCGCGGCCAGGTCGTCGACCGTGCATTTCACGAACCCCCAGTACGCGGACCTGCTGAAACCTGGCACGAAGTGCAGCCCGGGCATGCCGAACCGGTCGCGGAACCTGGCCAGCATGGGCTCACCGCCGAACTTCCTCCACAGTCTGTCGGTCGCGGCCTCGTCGGAGGAGTTGAGCATCGCGTCCATGTCGTGCTGGTCCTGCTCGGCGAGCACGATCCGGCCGGCTCCCCGCTCGGCCAGCAGGTCGGCGGCGATCGCCAGCTTGACCGTCGATGCGGTCCAGCCGGGTTGCGCGGTCGGACCGGTCCGCCAGCTCTGCCCCGTCAGACGGTCGGTGAACACGACGCTCAGCGCACCCCGAGGACCGACCACCTTCGACGAGTAGGCGCGCACCGCGTCGAACCGCTGCTGCTGCTCGCAGGTCCAGCCGCCGGCACAGCTCGCGGCGGCCGCCGCGCTCGCGGCCGGCGGCTCGATCGGGACCGGCGGCGGGGCGCAGCCGGCCGCAAGGGCGGCGCACACCACGCCTGCCGCGAGCGGACGCAACACCGGGTACACAGGTCCAGGACCGTACCCGAAGGAATCCGCCATACCCCTCTTGTGGGAGAGCTTGTCCACCACACAGAGGGACGCACCGGCGGTGTTTCCCGAGCACAATGCTGTCCAGAACTGACGTACACGGGAGGCCCACCATGACCGTCGAAGCGGATTTCATCCCAGCGACAGCGGAGAGCAAACCAGAGCACTCCCCGATCGACGTGTCGTCCAAGGCGTTCTGGGCGCAGACATCCGAGGAGAGGGACAAGACCTTCGCCCGCTTGCGTTCCAACCCGGACGATCATGTCTCCTGGCAGCGGCCGGTCGAGGACGCGGTGACCCCGGACCCGGACGACCCGGGTTACTGGGCGGTCGTCAAGCACGCGGACATCGTGAAGGTCAGCAGGGACAACGACACCTACATCTCCGGACAGGGTGTGCTGTTCGACCTGCTGCCGCCGTACTTCCTGGAGCTGTCCCAGTCGTTCCTGGCGATGGACAACCCGCGCCACGACCACCTGCGCAAGCTGGTCTCCTCTGCGTTCACACCGAAACAGATCCGGCGCATCGAAGACCAGATCACCACGGCCGCGCGTGAGGTCGTCGACGGTTTCGCCCGCGACTCCTCCGGCGAGATCGAGTTCGTCGAACGCTGCGGCAAGGTGCTGCCGACCCGCATGTTCTGCGACATGTTCGGCGTCCCCGAGCAGCACCGCGAACTGGTGCACAAGAGCGCGGGCGACGTGGTCGCCTGGGCCGACCCGGAGGCGCTCGGTGACCGGTCGCCGCAGGAGGTCCAGGTCGAGGCGTGCACCAACCTGCACGCGGTGGCCAAGGAGCTCATCGACGAGCGGCGCAAGAACCCGGGCGACGACCTGCTCAGCAACCTGGTGCAGGCCGACATCGACGGGGAGAAGCTGACCGACTTCGAGATCGGCTCGTTCTTCGTGCTGCTGTCGGTGGCCGGTACGGACACCACGAAGCACACGTCGGCGTTCACCGTGAAGGCGATGACGGAGTTCCCCGACCAGCGGGACTGGCTGCGCGAGGACTTCGACGGTCGGATCAAGTCCTCCATCGAGGAGTTCATCCGCTACGCGTCGCCGGTCATGACGTTCCGCCGTACCGCGGTGGCGGAGGCCGAGCTGGGCGGTAAGCGGATCATTCCGGGCGACAAGGTCGTGCTGTTCTACCCGTCGGGCAACTACGACGAGGACGTCTTCACCGACCCGGACCGCTTCGACCTGTCCCGCAACCCGAACCCGCACGTCGGTTTCGGTGGCGGCGGCGCGCACTTCTGCCTGGGCAACCAGCTGGCCAAGAGCATGCTGCGAGCGTTGTTCTCGGAGCTGCTCACCCGGGTACCCGAGTTCGAGGCGGGCGAACCGGACCTGCTCGGCACGAACTTCATGCGGGGCGTGAAGCGCATGCCGTTCCGTTTCAAGCCGGAGAAGTAACTCGACGGAGGCCGCTGGCCGCCCTCTCCTCCTCGGTCGGAATGTGACGTACTGTTCACCGACAGGCACCTTCCGACCGAGGAGTTCTCCGTGCTCCGCAACGATGTCACCGTCGACGTCGACACGGTCGTCGGTCTGCTCGACGAGGTCGGCGCGGTCTTCGATTCCTTCGATCCGCCTGCTCCGAGCCAGATCCGCGACCACGCGTCGGCACGCGCCGCGTTGGACGACGCATGGCAGCATGCTTTCACCGCCGTCACCTCACAGTCCCGGCCCGACTCCGGTGACTTTCCGAGGCGGATGGGTCTGCTGCAGCGGATCAAACAGCTCGACCAGGAGCTGTTGGTCGACATGCTGCGGCATCGTGATTCGGCGTTCGACCGGGTTCGGGACGCCCTCGCGCTGGTGAGTGGGGCGGAGTCCGGTGAGACGCTGCTGAAGCCGGCGGTCGCCGCGATCTGTGCGCTGGGGTTCGACCGGGCGATCGTGTCCCGGATCGAGGACTCGACCTGGCTGCCGGAGCGGGTGTACGTGGAGCGCGACGAGCAGTGGGCCCGGGAGATCCTGGAGGCGGGCGGGTCGACCCCGCAGGTCCTCGACTACTCGCTGGTCGAGACCGAGATGGTCCGCCGGAAGGTCGGCATCGTGGTCCGCGACGTCCAGGACCGCCCCGGGGTGCACCGCCCGATCGCGTCGGTCTCCAAGTCCCGTTCGTATGTGGCCGCTCCGCTGGTCGCGGGTGGGGACGTGGTCGGTTTCCTGCATGCCGACCTGTACTACCAGCGCCGGGACCCGCACGAGCTGGACCGGCGCATGCTGACCCTGTTCGCGGAAGGGCTCAGCCAGGTGCTGGCGCGCACGACCATGACCGACCGGCTGGTGTCGCTCAGTGCCGGCCTGGGCAGGTTGGCGGATGTCGCCGCGAAGGCGCCGACCCAGATGATCAGCCTGTCCGGTGCCGCCTCGGTGCCCCAGGCGCCGTCGGTGCCGTCGTGGGAAACCGCGAACAGCGCGCACGACGGCGACCGGGTCATCCACGGCACGCACGGGGCAGTGCTGACCCGCCGCGAGGTCGAGGTGTTGCGGCTGCTTGCGAGCGGCGCCACGAACGGTCGCATCGCGAAACACCTGGTCGTGTCCGAGGGCACGGTGAAGTCACACGTCAAGAACATCCTGCGGAAGCTGGGTGTGGAGAACCGGGTGGAAGCGGCCGCGCGGTGGCACGAGATCGAGAACCGCCGGACGTCACCGAGTGCTGCTGCTCGGTGACGCGCTCCGGGGCCGTTGCGCCTCGGGGCGGTGCCGGAAGATCGTGTGCTGGAACTCGTCGAACACGCCTCGTAGCTGGTCACGGTCGACCGGCCGCTGCATCTGCTGCATGCCGACGAGCAATCCGAGACCCATCGTGGCGAGCCGCGCCGCGGTGTCCGTCGGGATGCCGAGGTCCTCGATCAACACACGCAGCGCGGTGTGCCGCGTGGCGTCCACGCGACGGACGACGTGTGCGACCCGCTCGTCGCTGCGGCTCCACGCGCGAATGGCCGATTCGGCCTCGTGCGGCAGCTGGATCGCCATCTCCCGCATCAGGTCGATACCCTGCGCGCGGTTCTCCCGAGCCACGGCCATGTCGGCGACACGTTGGGTCCGTTCCGCTTCCCAATGGCCGAGCAGCGCATCGACGAATCCGTCCATGCTGCCGAAGTAATGGTAGAAAGATCCGCTGGTGACACCGAGTCGCCCGCACAACCGGCTGATCGTGACGCTTTCCGAGCCGTTCTCGGCGAGGCACGCGTAGGCGGCCGCGAAGTACTGCTCCTGGGTCACCTTGACGTATCTGGGTTCCCTGGGCACCCGCGCACCGTCCTTTCCTGAACTGCCGTCACTCATCCTCGCGCAGTTTCAACATGGTACGCAGGACGTATTCGACGGCCGCATCGAACGCACTTCCCCGCAGCTCGTCTCGCACCGCAAGGTTCTGCGCGGCAAACTGCACCATCCGGTCGGTGCCGACCCGACGGACGAGCAGCGCCGCGATCTCTTCAAGCTCCAGCCCCGGATTGTCGAGCCGGGTCAGCGCCAACTCGACAACAAGCTCCTCGTCAGTCACCACCGCGCTCCAGCGGAGAAGGTCCACACCCTGCCCATCTTCGTACAACGTCATCCGCACAGAACCTGTGCAACGCACCACAGGCCCCTGATCGTGGACGCTGCCGAGTGGTTTCATCCCCGGCTGGCTCGTCAGTGTGCTTGGCCTAGCAGGTTCATCCCCGCTGGCCATCCAGTGTGCTTGGCGTGGCCGCCCGCTATCAACCCCCGGCTGGCGCCGGCCTCGCGCGGGTTCCTGGTTGCACTGCCTCGGGGGCGAGGTTTCAGGGTTGACAGCGGGCGGCCACGCCAAGTGCTGAGCCAGGATCGCGGGGATGGGGGTGGTGTGCGTGCATGCCGTGCTTGGTGGCGTGCCGATGGCGCTGTCTTTGCGCATCGGGCTGCGCCCTCGCGCGATCGCGTAGTCCCAGGAGTGTCTGTGGTCACTTTTGTCACGCTTCGCAGAGCTTCGTGTTGCGTCGCAGATGTTGCAACATCTGCGACGCGACATGAGCCTCTGCGAAGTGCCCCGAGTGTCACCGGGGAACACAGCTTGCCCATTCGGGTGGGCGCAGCAGGATTCGAACCTGCGACCGCTCGGGTGTAAACCGAGTGCTCTCCCGCTGAGCTATGCGCCCGTCTACTGCCGTCTATCGGCTCACCGCTGAACTACAGCGCGGCGAGTGCTTTCTTCCAGGCTTCCTGGTCGCGCGCTTCTCCGGGACCATTGACCTCGCTGAAGCGAACCACACCGGTCGGATCCACCAGGAAGGTGCCCCGGACCGACATGCCACGCTCTTCCTGGAACACACCGTAGGCCTTGGCGACGTCGCCGTGCGGCCAGAAGTCGGACAGCAGCGGGAAGTTGTAGTTCTGTGCCTGTGACCACGCCTTCAGCGCGAAAGGGTGGTCGACGGACACCGCGAGGACCTGCACGTCGTCGTTCTGGAAGCTGCCGATGTCGTCGCGGACGGCGCACAGCTCACCGGTGCAGATGCCGGAGAAGGCGAACGGGTAGAAGACCACGAGCACGCTCCGCTCACCGCGGAACGAGGACAGCGTGACTTCCTCGTTGTTCTGGTCGCGCAAGGTGAAGTCCGGTGCTTCGGTTCCGACCTGCGGTGCCATACCTGGGTATCTCCTCGAATTGCGAACTCGTCCGGTGGCCACGGCGCGGCCGTGACCACCGGTCAAGCCTAGTCGCTGTTCAGCGCCGGGACTTGGCGGCCCGTGGCGCGACTAGTCGCGCCCCGGCCCATTCGGCGCTGACGGTTGCGTTCGATGTCTGCGACAGACCGGCTGTCGGTGCGGCTTCGGCGATCTCACTGGGCTCGACGTGCCCGGGACGGCCGGTCTTGGGTGTCAGTACCCAGACCACCCCGCTGTCGGTCAGCGGTGTTCCGGCGTCCACCAGGGCGTCCGCAAGGTCTCCGTCGCCCTCACGCCACCAGAGCAGCACGACGTCGACCACCTCGTCGGAGTCCTCGTCGACCAACTCGTCCCCACACCGTTCTTCGACGGCATTGCGGATTTCATCGTCGACATCGGAGTCCCACCCCAACTCCTGGACCACCATGCCTGGCTCGATGCCGAGCTTTCCGGCAATGTCGTCCTTGCCGGCGTCTCCCGCGGCGGCGACCACGATTCTGTCCTCCTTGTTGCTGTTCATGTGCTCCTGCTCGCGACCCCGCGTGCGAGATAGCCCACCATCTCGGATGCGGAATCGGAACACGATTGATCCCCTCACCGCAACCGGACGCACCGAGATTGTCCGATCTAGTGGATGACGCCGCTACCTGGAGCCCGTGTTCGGGCCACTTTTCGAGCGACGATCGGGCCGGGCGTGAAGCCTCGGTGAGACCACCATGCGCGTCCGGACCGGTAGAGGGCACGATGGTACCTACCGAAGATGTATCGAGAACCCAGGGAGACCGTGGTGACCGGCCAGAACAGAGTCCATGTCATCCGCGATGGTCTGGCGGCGTACCTGCCGGACGTCGATCCGGACGAGACGGAGGAGTGGCTCGACTCCTTCGACGGCATGTTCGAAGCGTCGGGCCAGCAGCGCGCCCGGTATCTCCTGCTTCGTCTGCTGCAGCGAGCGCGTGAGCACCATGTCGGTGTTCCGGCCCTGACCAGCACCGACTACGTCAACACGATTCCGACCGAGCGTGAGCCGTGGTTCCCCGGTGACGAGGAGACCGAGCGCGCCTACCGCCGTTGGATCCGGTGGAACGCGGCGATCATGGTGCACCGCGCGCAGCGTCCCGGGGTCGGTGTGGGCGGCCACATCTCGACCTACGCGTCGTCGGCGTCGCTGTACGAGGTCGGTTTCAACCACTTCTTCCGGGGTAAGGACCACCCGGGTGGTGGCGACCAGGTCTACATCCAGGGCCACGCCTCGCCGGGCATCTACGCGCGGGCCTTCCTGGAGGGCCGGCTGACCGAGGACCGGTTGGACGGTTTCCGCCAGGAGCTGTCGCACGGCGGCGCGGGTCACGGCCTGCCCTCGTACCCGCACCCCCGGTTGATGTCGGACTTCTGGGAGTTCCCCACGGTCTCGATGGGCCTCGGTCCGCTCAACGCCATCATGCAGGCGCGGTTCAACCGATACCTGCGTGACCGGGGCATCAAGGACACCTCCGACCAGCACGTATGGGCGTTCCTCGGCGACGGCGAGATGGACGAGCCGGAGTCGCGCGGCCTGATCCACGTGGCCGCGACGGAGGGTCTCGACAACCTGACGTTCGTGATCAACTGCAACCTGCAGCGGCTGGACGGACCGGTCCGGGGCAACGGCAAGATCATTCAGGAGCTGGAGGCGTTCTTCCGGGGCGCCGGCTGGAACGTCATCAAGGTGATCTGGGGCCGCGAGTGGGACGCGCTGTTGCACGGCGACAAGGACGGTGCGCTGGTCAACCTGATGAACACCACGCCGGACGGTGACTACCAGACCTACAAGGCGAACGACGGCGGTTACGTCCGCGACCACTTCTTCGGTCGCGACCCGCGCACGAAGGCGCTCGTCGCCGACATGTCCGACCAGGCGATCTGGAACCTCAAGCGCGGTGGGCACGACTACCGCAAGGTGCACGCCGCCTACGCGGCCGCGACGGGACACCACGGCCAGCCGACGGTCATCCTGGCCAAGACCATCAAGGGCTACGGGCTGGGAACGCACTTCCAGGGCCGCAACGCCACGCACCAGATGAAGAAGATGACCCTGGAGGACCTGAAGGACTTCCGGGACGAGCAGCGCATCCCGATCTCGAACGAGCAGCTGGAGCGCGACCCGTACCTGCCGCCGTACTACCACCCCGGCGACGACGCGCCGGAGATCCAGTACCTGCACGAGCGGCGCAGGCTGCTCGGCGGTGCGGTGCCCAGCCGCAAGGTCGCCGCCAAGCCGCTGGTCCTGCCCGGCGACAAGGTCTACGACGTGGTCCGGCGTGGCTCGGGCAAGCAGGAGGTGGCCACCACGATGGCCTTCGTCCGCCTGCTGCGCGACCTCATCAAGGACAAGGAGGTCGGGGCCAGGTTCGTGCCGATCATCCCGGACGAGGCGCGCACGTTCGGGATGGACTCGATGTTCCCGACGCAGAAGATCTACAACCCGCACGGCCAGCTGTACACGTCCGTGGACGCCGAGCTGATGCTCGCGTACCGGGAGAGCGAGCAGGGCCAGCTGCTGCACGAGGGCATCAACGAGGCGGGCTCGGTCGGTTCGTTCACCGCGGTCGGCACGTCCTACGCCACGCACGGCGAGCCGATGATCCCGCTGTACATCTTCTACTCGATGTTCGGTTTCCAGCGCACCGGCGACGCGATCTGGGCGGCGGCCGACCAGATGGCTCGCGGGTTCCTGCTCGGTGCCACGGCCGGCCGGACGACGCTGACCGGTGAGGGTCTGCAGCACAATGACGGCCACTCGCTGCTGCTCGCCGCGACGAACCCCGCGGTGCTCGCCTACGACCCGGCCTACTCGTTCGAGATCGGCCACATCGTCCGGGACGCGCTGGCCCGGATGTACGGCACCGACGAGCAGCGCGCGGGCCGCGACCCGAACGTCTTCTACTACATGACCCTGTACAACGACCCGTACGTCCAGCCGGCCGAGCCGGAGAACCTGGACGTGGCCGCACTGCTCAAGGGCATGTACCGCTACAAGCCTGCCCCTGAGGCGCTGCGGCACCGGGTGCAGATCCTGGCCTCCGGGGTGGCGCTGCCCTGGGCGGAACGCGCGCAGGAGCTGCTGGCCGAGCACTGGTCGGTGGCGGCGGACATCTGGTCGGTCACCTCGTGGGGCGAGCTGCGCCGCGACGGCGTGGAGTGCGAGCAACACAACCTGCTGCACCCCGACGCCGATCCCAAGGTGCCGTACCTGCGTGAGGCGCTGTCGGACGCGGAGGGGCCGATCGTCGCGGTGTCCGACTGGATGCGTGCGGTACCCGACCTGATCCGTCCGTGGGTACCGTCCGACTTCCACACGCTGGGCACCGACGGCTTCGGCCTGTCGGACACCCGCCCGGCGGTGCGCAGGCACTTCAACGTCGACGCCGAGTCCATCACGGTGCAGGCACTGGCGGCGCTCGTCGAGCGCGGCGAGCTCGACCGTCAGACGTTGATCTCGGCGACGAGCAAGTACCACATCGACGACCCGAGGGCGGCCGGACCGCAGACCTCGGACTCCGGGGTGGCCTGACCAGCACGCGAGCTGATTACGCCGGGTGGGGCGCTAGATCACTCCACCCGGCGACAGCCCTCCCCTCATGGGGTGCTATCGCGGTACTCTGCCGCCGTTGCTTTCTTCGGAAGTCGATCGGCGTGTCGCACACCGGTCGGCGCCAGACTGGAGTAAGCGGCCCGGCCCGTGACGTGGTGCTGCGGGTCGGCGCACACCGGGGTCAGACACCCGGCGATTGAGTACGAGGAGAGCAAGAATGGCAGAGGGCACCGTCAAGTGGTTCAACAGCGAGAAGGGCTACGGCTTCCTCGCTCCCGACGGTGGTGGCGCGGACGTGTTCGTGCACTACTCCTCGATCCAGAGCAGCGGTTACCGCAGCCTGGACGAGGGGCAGCGCGTCTCGTTCGACGTCGAGCAGGGCCAGAAGGGCCCGCAGGCGACCAAGGTCACGCCCCTGAGCTGACCTCATCCGCTCCCTCCCGGGGATGACCTGGTCTCATCCCCGGGGCCGGGCAGTGCCTCACGCCCGGTATATCAGCCGAGAGTGCTGCTCATCTCCCAGATGAGGACTTCGGCGCCGGTCGGGCCGGCGGTGACCCGCTGACCTTCGCTGATGGTCACCCGCGCGGAGTCGCCGGTGTTCAGCAGCCCGGTCCCTTCCACGGTGACCGACCCGCGAGCGATGAAGAGGTGGGCGAGCGGCGAGGTCGGTAGTTGCGTGACGGCGCCTGGCTCCAGCCGGGCGGCGTAGAGGGCCGCGTCGCGCTGGTGGATCGAGATGGCGCGGTCGTCGCGGTGCTTCGGCATGCCGGACGCGACCACGATCTGCTCACCGCTGTCGAGCTGGTCGGTGACGTCGAGCTGCTCGTATCCCGGTTCGATCCGCGCCTCGTCGGGAAGCACCCACATCTGGACGAAATGCACGTCCTTCGTATGGCTCCCGGTCTCCGGTGTCAGCGTCCACGAGTCGTTGCGCTCGGAATGCAGGATCCCGGTGCCCGCGCTCATCCGCTGGGCCAGACCCGGGTACACCACGTCGGCGTTGCCCTCGGAGTCCTGATGCACGAGCGAGCCGTCCAGTACCCAGGTGACGATCTCCATGTCCCGGTGCGGGTGGGTGTCGAAACCCGTGCCTGCCTTCACCACGTCGTCGTTGTTGACGAGCAGCACGCCGAAGTGGGTGTTGGCGGGGTCGTAGTGCGGACCGAACGAGAAGCTGTGCCGCGAGTCCAGCCATCCCGTCTCGGAATGCGCACGACCATCGGCCCGGCGGACGTCGACCGCCTTGGTCAACCGCGTCGTCTCTGTCATCGCTGCCTCCCCTAAATTTAGTTGAACGCTTGACTAAACCGGACGCCCCGGCGATCTATTCCCGGCCCGCGTGCGCTGTCCCGTGCCATGCTGCCGGACATGACCAGGGTGTCCCAGGCGACCCGGCGGCGCCTCGAGCAGGCCTCCGGCGGGCTCGCCGCCACCAGCGTCGCGGCGATGACCCAGCAGCTTCCCTGGTTCCGGCGGCTGTCCGCGGATCAGCGAGCCGGGGTCCTGCTGGTGACCCAGACCGGCGTGACCAACTTCGTCGCCTGGCTCGGCGAACCGGGCGAGACCATCCGGTTGACCGCGGACGCCTTCCGCATCGCGCCGAGGGACCTGGCCCGCCGGATCAGCCTGCGCCAGACCGTCGAGCTGGTGCGGGTCGCGATCGAGGCGTTCGAGGACCAGCTGCCCCTGCACGCGGCCGACGACCGGGAACGGCGCCTGCTGACCGAGGGCATCCTGCGCTTCGGGCGCGAGATCGCGTTCGCCGCCGCCTCGGTGTACGCGAGCGCCGCCGAGTCCCGGGGTGCCTGGGATGCGCGGCTGGAAGCGCTCGTGGTCGACGGCGTGGTGCGCGGCGAGGTGGACGACGCACTGCTGTCCCGCTCCTCGGCACTGGGCTGGGACGCCGAGCAGCCGGTCACGGTCCTGGTCGGCAGCCCGCCGTCGGAGAGTCGCCCCGAGCCGCTCGTCGTGCTGCGCCGCACCGCCACGAGACTCGGCCGATCCGTACTGCTCGGCGTCCAGGGCGCCCGGCTGGTCGCGTTGCTGTCCGGCACGCTGCTGGCACCACCTCGGCACGTGGACGGCCCCGCGAAGCCCGATCCGGCGACGAGACTCGCCGACACGTTCGGCCCCGGCCCGGTCGTGATCGGCCCGACCGCACCCTCCCTCGCCCTGGCCCACACCAGCGCCCGCGACGCGCTGCAGGGGCTGCGAGCGGCGGCGGGCTGGGCGGACGCGCCCCGGCCGGTCCACACCGACGACCTGCTCCCGGAACGCGCGCTGGCGGGCGACCCGCACGCGCGGGCGCAGCTGATCGGCGACATCGTCGCACCGCTCGCCGAGGCGGGCGGCGAGCTGACCCGCACGCTGGGCCACTACCTGGACAACGGCTGCGCGCTGGAGTCCAGCGCCCGCACCCTGTTCGTCCACGCCAACACCGTGCGCTACCGGCTACGCCGGGTGAGTGAAATCACCCGGCGCGATCCGACCGATCCCCGGGACGCACTCGTGTTGCGGATCGCACTCATCGTGGGCAGGCTCGCTCCCCCATCCGAGCCGACGCTGTCGCCCTGAGCAGCCAGAACCGGCGCCGACCGACAAAGTTCGACACTGCATGACCGATCACGTACCAGCAATGTTTGTAGGAACCCTACAAACAGACGCGGCCTACTTCGTGTGCGTCGTCATGCCCACGAACGGCTCGGACAGTGTTGGGTATGGCGAGTGATTGCCGTGCTCGCCCCAGGACAGGGGTCTCAGACACCCGGAATGCTCACCCCCTGGCTGGAGGGCCGGTGGGCGGAGCAGACCGACGCGGGGACCACCCTCGCTCGATGGTCCGAGTCCACCGGTCTCGACCTGGCACGTCTCGGCACCACGGCGGACGCCGAGGAGATCAAGGACACCGCCGTCACCCAGCCGCTCATCGTCGCGGCCTCGCTGCTGGCCTACCAGCAGCTCCACGCTGCGCTCGGCGACAGCGGCCTCCCCTCGGACGCACCCACCGCCGGCCACTCCATCGGTGAGCTGGCCGCCGCGGCGATCGCGGGTGCGCTGTCCGCCGACGCGGCCGTCGAGCTGGCCGCCGTCCGGGGCCGGGAGATGGCCGCGGCGTGCGCCCAGGAGTCCACCGGCATGAGCGCCCTGCTCGGTGGCCAGGAGGACGAGGTGCTGGCCAGGCTCGACGAGCTGGACCTCTACCCCGCCAACCGGAACGCCGCCGGACAGATCGTCGCGGCGGGACCGATCGCCGCGTTGGAGCAGCTGAAGGCCGAACCACCGAGGGGCGCTCGCGTCATCCCGCTCAAGGTCGCCGGCGCCTTCCACACGCGTTTCATGGCGCCCGCCGAGGACGCGCTGCGCGGCTACGCCGAGAAGGTCGACTTCGCCGACCCGAGCCGTCCGATCCTGTCCAACGCCGACGGCGCGACCGTCACCGATGGCTCGGACCTGCGTGACCGGCTGGTCGCGCAGGTGACCCTTCCGGTTCGCTGGGACCTGTGCATGGCGTCGCTGCGTGAGCTCGGCGTCACCTCGGTGATCGAGCTGGCCCCGGCCGGTACGCTGTCCGGGCTGGTCAAACGTGAGCTGAAGGGCACGATCGCGAGCGGCGCGATACTGCCGTTGAAGAGCCCTGATGATCTGGACAAGGTGGCCGACTTGATCGCCGAGCACGCCGGGAGCGCGTCATGAGCTCCGCCCGCACTTCGCTCAACCTGGTCCAGGCCGCACCCGGTGCGCGCATCGTCGGCTGGGGAAGCTCACAGCCCGAGCACGTCGTCACCAACGACGATCTGGCCAAGCGCGTCGACACGAACGACGAGTGGATCCGGGAGCGCGTCGGCATCGTCAGCAGGCGCATCGCCGACAAGGACACCTCGCTGGTCGACATGGCCGTGGCAGCGGGTTCGCGGGCCATCAAGGACGCGGGACTGAGCCCGTCCGACATCGACACCGTGCTGGTCGCGAACTGCACCATGCCGACACCGATCCCGAACGCCGCCGCCCAGGTCGCGCACCTGATCGGTATCGAGGCGCCGGGCGCGTTCGACCTGAACGCGGCATGCGCCGGGTTCTGCTACGGCGTCGGGATGGCGTCCGACCTGGTCCGGGCAGGTTCGGCGCGGACGGTCCTGGTGATCGGCGCGGAGAAGCTGTCCGACTGGCTCGACTGGGACGACCGCTCCACCTGCATCATCTTCGCCGATGGCGCGGGTGCGGCCGTGGTGACCGCGGCCGAGTCGACCGAGCAGGTCGGGATCGGCCCGCTGGTCTGGGGCAGCGGCGGCGACATGGCCGACGTCATCAAGATCACCGACGACACGAACGCCATCACCCAGCAGGGCCAGACGGTCTTCCGGTGGGCCACCACCAAGATCGCCCCGATCGCGTTGCAGGCGATCGAGGCCGCCGGGCTGACCCCGGCCGACATCGACGTGTTCATCCCGCACCAGGCCAACCTGCGCATCATCGAGGCGGTCGCCAAGCGGCTGCGCAAGGCAGGCGCACGGGAGGACATGAAGGTCGGCCAGGACATCGTCCACTCGGGCAACACCTCGTCGGCGTCGATCCCACTCGCCGTCGATCACATGCGCGCCGCCGGCGAGATCTCGTCGGGCGATGTGCTACTGCTGGTCGGGTTCGGCGCGGGCCTCAGCTACGCCGCACAGGTCGTAGTCTGCCCGTAACGAACCCGCCCGACACCCCCTGTTAGATAAGACCTGAACCCACATCAGGGTTCGCCAGATCGAAAGGGAAACCACGTGAGCAACGAAGACATCCTCTCCGGCCTCGCCGAGATCGTCGAGGAGATCGCCGGAGTGGACGCCTCCGAGGTGACCACGGACAAGTCGTTCGTCGACGACCTCGACATCGACTCGCTGTCCATGGTGGAGATCGCGGTTCAGGCCGAGGACAAGTTCGGCGTCAAGATCCCGGACGACCAGCTGGCCGAGCTGAAGACCGTCGGCGATGCGGTGGACTACATCGCTAAGAACAAGTGACGTCGAACGACGTCGTAGTCACCGGGCTCGGCGCGACGACCCCGCTCGGCGGGGACGTCGCGTCGACCTGGGACGGCCTGCTCGCCGGCCGTTCCGGGGTGTCCAGGATCGAAGCCGACTGGGTCGAGCAGCACGACCTGCCGGTGAAGATCGCCGCGCAGCTCGCCGTCGACCCCAGCGAGGTTCTCAAGCGCGTCGAGGCTCGCCGGATGGACCGGTGCGAGCAGGTCGCGATCATCGCCGCCCGTGAGGCGTGGCAGCACGCCGGCGCTCCCGAGGTGGAGCCCGAGCGGCTCGCCGTCATCGTGGGTACCGGCATCGGTGGCGCGGTCACGCTGCTGACCCAGGACGACCTCCTGGAGACCGGCGGCGTCCGCAAGGTCAGCCCGCTGACGATCCCGATGCTGATGCCGAACGGCCCGGCGGCCCATGTGGGCCTCGAGTTCAAGGCGAAGGGCGGCGTGCACGCGCCGGTCTCGGCGTGCGCGTCCGGTGCCGAGGCACTCGCCTGGGGCTACCGGATGCTCAAGGCGGGTGAGGTCGACGTGGTCATCGCGGGCGGCGCCGAAGCCTGCATCACCGGCATCCCGCTCGCCGGCTTCACGCAGATGCGCGCCATGACCATCACCCACAACGACGACCCGGAGCACGCCTCCCGGCCGTTCGACGCGGCCCGCGACGGCTTCGTCCTCGGCGAGGGCGCCGGGATCATGGTGCTGGAACGGGCCGAGTACGCGGCGGCTCGCGGCGCGACCGTGCACGGCAGGCTCGCCGGCATCGGTACGTCGTCCGACGGCTACCACATCACCGCGCCCGACCCGGAAGGTCACGGCCAGGCGCGTGCCATGAAGGCCGCGCTGCGCAGTGCCGGGCTGGATCCGGCCGACATCGGCCACGTCAACTGTCACGCCACCTCGACCCCGGTCGGGGATGTCGGTGAGGCCGTCTCGGTGCGCAAGGCGATCGGTGACCACCCGATCCTGACCGCGCCGAAGGGCAGCCTCGGTCATCTCCTCGGCGCCGCGGGCGCGGTGGAGGGCATCGCGGCGCTGCTGTCGATCCGTGACGGCCTGATCCCGCCGACCGCCAACCTCGAGAACGTCGACCCCGGTGTCGGCCTCGACGTGGTGTCCGGCGAGCCGCGCAAGGTGGAGCTGACCGCGGCGCTGAACGACTCGTTCGGCTTCGGCGGCCACAACGTGGCGCTGGCGTTCACGTCCGTATAGCCGTATCGCTCGAACGCGGGGCCGCGCGCCGTCAGGTGCGCGGCCCCTCGTTCTAGCGACAGGGTCCGACGAGCACTCCGCTCGGACCGGTCGCATCGATGCGTAGCGGGTCGCCGGTCAACGTGTAGGACACGCGCCAGCAGTTCTGTGGCCGCTTGTCCGGCGAGTCCTGTGCGTTCTGGGTGCTGGCGAACGACACGAGCGCGATCAGCCGGCCACTGCCGGCGTCGTCGATCCGGGTGAGGCGAATGGTGCCGACCTTGGTGCTGCGGTAGCCGGTCGTCCACTTCTCCTGCGGGTCCTGCGCGGCTCGCGCCGAGGTCACCGTGTCGGTCCAGGCGCTGTAGTTCTTGCTGTTGATCGCGTTGAAGTAGCGGCTCAGCACGTCCGAGACGGCCTGTGACTGCGAGTGCGTCCAGGCATCCGAGCTCATCTCCAGATTCGGGTCACCGGCTGTGGTCGCCGGGGCTTCCCGGACGCCCGCCATGGGTACCGCACGCATCTGGGCCAGCCGAAGTCCCGCGACCCCGATCAACGCGCCGAGCAGAACCACCAGGATGACAACGAGCGTCACCGCCCATCTTTGATCACCGCGTCCGGCCACTGAGGAAGCCTACATACAGGCTCCCGGACCGATCAGCCGACCTGGTGCAGAAGAGTGACAGGAGCACCGTCACCGGCACAGCGGAACGGCTCGAGGTCCTCGTCCCACGCGGTGCCCAGCAGCTCGTGCATCTGGCCCCGGAACTGACCCCGTCCGGACATGATCGAGCGCAGCTGGTCCTCGGCGATCATGATGTCGCCGTTGGCACTGGTACGGCCGCGCCACAGACCCAGGGTCGGGCTGTGACAGAACCGCTGCCCGTCGACGCCCTCGCTGGGCTCCTCGGTCACCTCGAAGCGGACGACCGGCCAGGCCCGTAAGGCACCTGCGATCGCACCCGAGCCACCTGCGGGCCCGCGCCACGAGCACTCTGCCCGCATCTGGCCAGGTGCGGCCGGCTGCGGGCTCCAACGCAACGAGACCTGGGTCCCGAGTACGCCGGATATCGCCCACTCGACGTGCGGGCACACCGCAGTCGGCGACGAGTGGACGTAGATCACTCCACGTGTACTCACTGCTGACCTCCGCTGTCGAGATAGGGAACGTCTTCCCCAACGCCCTCGCTCGGCATACGGACTTCACCAGTAGCGTGCGCAGTCTGCCGGAGTCCCGGCCGCAACGCCAATCGCGACACGCCCGAAAGATCAGCCGGTGCCGAGAAGCCGGTCACTCCACAGCCGGAGCGCCTCGGGGGTCGCTCCCCGAGCCGTCAGCCACTCCCACGCGCCGCCCTCGGGACCGTCGATCTCGTCCAGTACGGCGGTGATCGCCTCGACCGGCACGCCCATCAGCCTCTGGGCGTGGGTGGGGTCGATCTGGTCGAGCGAACCGACCGTCTTGCGCGCCAGGATCGCCGGGAGCTGGGTCTCGGTGCGCAGGTAGTCCTCGGTGATCTCCTCGCGGGACACGCCGGCGGCACGCAGCAGGAGCGCCGCGACGACGCCCGTGCGGTCCTTGCCCGCCGCGCAGTGCAGCAGGACAGGGCCGTCGGCGCGGGCGGCCCACTCGACGATGGTCGCGAACTTGTCGCCGCCCTCGGCGAGCATCCGCAGGTAGGCGGTCGCCAGGTCCGGGATGTCGGCGAACGCAACCACACTGTCGTCCTCGCCGCGCACCGCCCTGCTCAGCAGCGGAAGTGCCTTGACGACGGTGTTCGGGCCGGTCAGGGGGTGTTCGACCCCGCCGAGCTCGTCGGTGCCGCGCAGGTCCACGACGAGCGACGGCGGCCATGTCACGCCGTCCGGGTTGCGGTCGCCGGCCAGGGGTGCGGCGCTGCGCTGCAGGACGCCGGGCAACGTGCGTTGACCGGTGTCCGTTCGCAAGCCTCCGAGGTCGCGCAGGTTGGGCAGCAGATCGGGGACGAGTCCCGAGTTCACGATGTCGGCGCTCATACCTTCCAGTGAGCCACGCGGAGATGGCCGGCAACAGTCATCGTGGTGAGCGGATCGCACACAGAGTTGTGCAACGCGCCACAGTGCGGCCACCCGGGTGGGCTGGCGCACACCGCTACTGAGGAGTAGGGATAGGTGCATGACTCTGGCGATCACGGACGATCACCGCGAGCTGGCCCAGGTCGCCCGCCGGTTCCTGACCGAGCAGGACGCCAGGGGCGCGGCCCGTTCGCTGCTCGATGCCGAGAAGGAGACGCTGCCCGGCTTCTGGCCCGCGCTGACCACGCTGGGCTGGCTCGGCCTGCATCTCCCCGAACGGTACGGCGGCGAGGGGTACGGGCTCC
Source organism: Actinospineispora spinosispora DSM 44797 (assembly GCF_000429025.1). Lineage (GTDB taxonomy): Bacteria > Actinomycetota > Actinomycetes > Mycobacteriales > Pseudonocardiaceae > Pseudonocardia > Pseudonocardia spinosispora. Next base: position 777,167 of record NZ_KE386834.1, on the reverse strand, counting down.
CGGAGCTGGCGGTGGTGCTCGGCGAGATCGGTCGCGCGGTCGCGCCGGGGCCTTTCCTGCCGACGGTGCTGGCCGCCGCGGTGCTCGCGGAGGCGGGAACACCCGCACAGTGCGAGACGCTGCTGCCCGATCTGGCGCGCGGCGCCCGCATCGGCGCGGTCGGCCTGGCCGACGCCGATCCCGACCGCGGCTGGCTGGTGCTCGGTGGCGGTCTCGCCGATCTGGCGCTGGTTCCCGAGGGCGACGACCTACTCGTACTGGACGTCGGCACGGTCGACGTCGACCCGGTCGCCGGGATGGATCCCACCCGACGGGTCGCCTACCTGCGCACCAGCGCGACGCGGGAGCTGGAGCGGGTCGTCGGCGGACGCCGCGTGGCGCTGCGGCTCGCCCGGACACTCTTCTCGGCCGAGGCCGCCGGCTCGGCGTACGCCTGCCTGGACGCCGCCGTCGCGTACGTACAGCAGCGCGAACAGTTCGGCCGCACCATCGGGACCTTCCAGGCCGTGAAACACCACTGCGCGAACATGGCGGTGGATGCGGAGCTGGCGGTGGCCGCCGCATGGGACGCGGCGCGCGCGCCCGGCGACGGGACGCCCGAGGAGGCCGAGCTGGCCGCCGCCGTCGCGGATGTGCGGGCGATCGCGGGCGCGGTGCGGGCGGCCGAGATGAACATCCAGCTGCACGGTGGCATCGGCTACACGTGGGAGCACGACGCGCACCTGTACCTGCGCCGCGCGCTCGCCGCGTCGGCGCTGCTGGACGCGGCGGGTGAGCCGGGCGCGGACCTCCTGCGGCTGGCCTCCGCCGGTACCCGCAGGCGCGCGACGCTGGACCTGCCCGAGCACGCCGAGCAGTACCGCGAGCAGGCGCGTGCGGTGGCCACCCGGTTGCGTGAGCTGTCGAAGACCGAGCGGCGCGCCGAGCTGGTGTCGTCCGGCTACCTGGTGCCGCACTGGCCCCCGCCGTGGGGCCGGGACGCCGACGCGGTCGAGCAGCTGGTCATCGAGGAGGAGTTCGCCGGGATCAAGACCCCGAGCCTGGGCATCACCGGGTGGGTCGCGCTCACCATCGCCCAGCACGGAACGCCCGAGCAGGCCCAGCGTTGGATCGCCGACGCGCTCACCGGCACGACGATCTGGTGTCAGCTGTTCAGCGAACCGGGCGCCGGTTCGGACGCCGCCGCGATCTCCACCCGGGGTGTGCGTGATGAGGGCGGCTGGCGGGTGACCGGCCAGAAGGTGTGGACCTCGGGTGCCCAGTTCAGTAAGTGGGGCTTCGCCACGGTGCGGACCGACTCGTCGGGTTCGAAGCACTCCGGCGTCACGATGATGGCGATCGACCTGTCCGCGCGGGGCGTCGAGGTGCGTCCGCTGCGCGAGCTGACCGGCGCGACCCTGTTCAACGAGGTGTTCTTCGACGACGTCTTCGTTCCCGATGAGGACGTCGTCGGGACGGTCGGCCAGGGCTGGGCGGTGGCCAGGGCGACCCTGGGCAACGAGCGGGTCTCCATCGGAGGCGGGGCCAGTCTGATCGGCCTCGGCGCGACCGACCTGATCGACCCGGTCAAGCAGCACCCCCGACGGGCGCGCTACGAGCCGGAGCTGGCCGAGCTGCTCGCCGAGCACCAGGCGAAACAGCTGCTCGGCGTCCGTCAGGCCGCCCGCGCGGTGAGCGGGGCCGGCCCCGGCCCGGAGGGCAACCTGGCCAAGCTGCTGTCCGCCGAGCACGACCAGCGCGTGGCCGACCTGGCCCGCAGGCTGGCCGGCACCGCCGCGATCACCGGCAAGGCGGAGCAGGCGACCTGGAGCTACCTGATCTCCCGCTGCCTGACGATCGCGGGCGGAACCTCCGAGATCGTCCGCAACCAGATAGCCGAACGCATCCTGGGTCTGCCCCGCGACCCACTCCAGAAGTAGGACCCCGTGAGTGGCGAGTGGTCTCTGGGGACCACTCGCCACTCACGGGTGGTGACCAGGTCAGATGTCGTAGTCGACCGTGACCTCTGGGGTCGTGGGCTGGGACTGGCAGGTGAGGATGTAGCCGGCGTCCAGGTCGGACTGGCCGAGTGCGTAGTTGTGGTCCATCTCGACCGTGCCCGTGACCAGCTTCGCCCGGCAGGTACCGCACGCGCCGCCCATGCAGGCGTACGGGGCGTCGCTGCGCACGCTCAGCGCTCCGTCCAGGATCGACTGACCGGCCTCGACCGCCACGACGTCCTCGGTGCCGTCCAGGCGCACCGTGACCGTGCTGGCGACGCCCGTGGTGGTCGGTTCGGCAGTCGGTACGTGGAACAGCTCCACGTGCACCCGGTCGGTCGGCACGCCCCGGTCGGCCAGGGTGTCGCGCGCCGTCTCGACCATCCCGGCGGGTCCGCACAGGAACCAGTCGTCCACGCCCTGGGGCGGCAGCTGGTCGGCGAAGACCGCGGACAGCAGGTCCGCGTCGATCCGGCCGTGGTAAGCGCTGGCACCGCGCTCACCGGACAGCACGTGCACGATCTCCAGCCGGTCGGCGAACCGAGCCTCCAGGTCGGCCAGCTCGGCGCGGAACATCGTGGACGTGCGGGTGCGGTTGCCGTAGAGCAGCGTGCAGCGGCTGTCCGACTCGACCTCCAGTGCGGTGGCGACGATGGACAGGATCGGGGTGATACCGCTGCCGGCCGCGATCGCCACGTAGTGCTTGCGCGCGGTCGGGTCGAGCGAGGGGCCGAACCGGCCCGTGGGGGTCATCAGCTCCAGTTCGTCCCCCACCGCGAGCTGCTCGGACACATAGCTGGAGAACACCCCGTCCGGGATGCGCTTCACCGCGATCCGCAGCACGCCGGTGCCGGCCGGTGAGCAGATCGAGTAGTTCCGCCGGACGCCCGAGCCGCCGAGGTCGGTGCGCACCGTGACGTGCTGTCCCGGCTCGAAGCGGAACCGCTCGGCCAGCTCGTCCGGCACGGCGAAGGTGATCGCAACGCTGTCCGAGGTCGGCCGGTCCAGCGCCGCGACCGGCAGTCGGTGGAACTCGGCGTGGCTCGCGCTCGAACCGGCGGGCACCTCGACCGGGCGCATGCGGGCGAGCGTCGAGTCCAGCTCACGCCAGACCCGGTACTCCTCGACGGTCAGGTCCCGGCCGAACGCGGTCATGATCGCGGCGTCGCGCTGCAGGTAGGCCTCCTCGTTGCGCTTCCAGGCCTTGATGTAGCGGTAGAACGGGATGGACGGGTGCAGATGGTGCACCAGGTGGTAGTTCTGGTAGAGCAGCGCGGGCGTGAGCAGCCATTCCATGCCGATCCGGATGCGGGTGGCGCGGTAGCGGTTCTCCCGCTGGGTGACCTCCAGGCCGTGATGGGGCAGCCAGTCGAACCACCAGGCGAGCATGCCGAGCGCGATGCGCGACGGGATCAGGTAGATCAGCGCGACGGTCAGCAGGTGGCCGGTCATCGCGGCGAGGGTGATCAGGCCGATGAACAGCAGCACGATGGCGGCGGTCTCGGTCAGCTCACGCGGCGAGCGCCTGCGGATGTGCTTGAGGTAGAACGCCGCGTACCAGCCGTCGATCGTCAGCCAGCGCAGCGGCAGCTGCCACCAGGGTCCGTCGGTTGCCCAGGCGTCCGGGTCGGCGTCGAGGTCCTCGTTGGTGTTGCGGTGGTGCTCGATGTGGATGAACCCGAACAGCGGCGCGGAGGCGTACGGCACCACGAACGGCACGGTGAGCCTGCCGAGCAGCGCGTTCACCCAGCGCGTGCGGCTGATCGAGTAGTGCACCGCGTCGTGCAGCACGGTGAACATCGCGAAGCTGACGGCGGTGTTCACCGGCATGTACACCCACGGACTCAGTCCCTGGGTCAACGCGGCCCAGACGGTCACCACGAACACCGCGAGGCAGCCGAGGAACAGCGCCACCGTCGGCTTGGCGAGCGTGGGCACCGGTTCGCCCGGATCGGGCAGACCGACGGTGGTGGCGGAACCGGGTGCGACTGCGGCGGCGCTGGTCATGCATACAGAATGAGCCCAGCACCCGACAAAAACCATGTGGTCGGCCCTGAGATAGCCACGGCTGGTTTGGAGTCAGCTCCAAAGTTCAGCCGGCGTCGATCGCCGCGCTCTCCACCGCCCACCACACCTCGAACGCCACCAGCGGCTCGCGCAACCGAACGTCGGCCAGGTCCTCGAACCGTGCCAGCCGGTAGCGCAGCGTGTTCGGGTGGATGTGCAGCTGCTCGGCGGCCGTCTCGACGTGCGAGCCCGCTGCGAGGTACACACGCAGCGTGGTGATGATCTCCGGACCGGAACCGGACCTGGCCAGCGGCGCCAGGTAGCGATCGCGCAGTGCCTCGCCGACGTCCTGGTCGGCGACCACGGCCGCGCGCAGACCGAGCGCGGTCAGGTCCCGTGTGCCGGTCAGGCCGAAGGCGTGCAGCGTGGTCAACGAGCGGGTGGCCAACCGGAACGACTCGGCCAGCCGCTCCAGCGGCACGGCGGGACCCAGGCCGGCCAGTCCCGGGGCCACGTCGCCGGGCTCGCGCGCCAGGAACCCCGCGAGGTCACCGTCGACCAGCACGCTCATCCCCTCACCTGCCCGCGCGGCCGAAGCCAGCCCGATCGCGCGCTCCGCCTGCTGCCAGGAGCCCTCCCCGTCGGTGCGGACCCGGACGGCGCGGTACCGCCGGGTCGGGTCCAGACCGTAGGACTTGGCGCGAGCCCGCAGCTCGCTCGGCTCGCCGGTCCCGAACAGGACCGCGCGGACGAACGACGCGCGCCGGTCCTGCGCTTCGCGGTCGCGCTCCAGCTCGGCCCGCCGGTGCGCGCGGGCAGTGGTGATCATGCCGACGTCCGACGACGCCAGCGCGCCCCTGACGAACGCGAGTAGCTCGCGGTCGTCGATGCCGAGCTTCGCCGCGAGCTCGCTACCCCGCTCCATCAGGATGTCCGCGCCGATCCGCCAGGCCAGCAGCATCGCCTCGACCGGGACACCGAGCCCGGCCTGCGCCTCGCCGACCTGCTCCAGCACCTGGGTCTGCCATTCGCTGAGCCGGGGTGGCGTCACCGCGGCGAGCCGGATCGTCGTGTCCACCGCCATGGCGACGTGCCGCTCGAACTGCTCGGCGTCCAGCTCGTGGTAGGACGAGAGCCGTTCCTGCATGGACGAGCGGATCTCGGCGGTGAGCGCGGCTTGTTGTTCGAGCAGCACGTCGAGCAGCTCGTGCCAGGACCGCTCGGGCGCCGTCGCCATCAGATCACTGTAGATACTCCCGTAAGGGTGTGCTCACAACCCCGACTCGATGTGCCGAAGACCCCGACTCGCGGTGCTCACGCGCCCGACTCGCTCGGACGTGCACGCCCCACCCGCGAGTCGGGCGTCTCAGCACCGCGAGTCGGGCGCCTGGACACCGCGAGTCGGGCGCCTGGGCACACCGAGTCGGACGTCTGGGCACACCGAGTCGGGGTTTTCAGCACACCGGCTCGCGGTGCAGGAGCCTGGTTCGGGTGTCGGGTGGCAGCTCGGCGGCGATCGGTGCCCAGAAGTCCTCGTCCGGGCTCGCTTCGGCCTCGACGCGGCGGCCGGACGCGTCGTCGAACGCCAGCCGCCAGGCGTGCAGGCACGTGCGGACCGCACCGTCGGCGGGCTCACCGGCTCGTACCGGGAACAGCGGGTCCCCGGCGATCGGGTGGCCGATCCAGGCCAGGTGCACCCGGATCTGGTGGCGGCGCCCGGTGTGCGGACGCGCCCGCAGCAGGCTGTGCGCGGAGCCTTCCCACAGACGACCGATCGCGGTCGACGACGGATAGCTGGGCTCACTCACCGAGGACTCCGGCACCGACCACTGCGAAGCGACCGTGTCGAACGCGATGTCCTCCCGGGGGGCCGCCACCCGCACCCGGTTCTTACGGCCGACACCGAGCGGCAGCTCGACCGTCGCCTCGGTGGGCAGCCCCGTCGAGCGGGTGATCACCAGGTAGGACTTGTCGACGGTCCGTTTGGCGAACTGGCGGGTGAGCGGTCCGTGCGCGGCCTTCGTCCTGGCCAGCAGCACCACACCGGAGGTGACCTTGTCGATGCGGTGCACCGGGATCAGCTCCTCACCCGCGTCCCGCGCGATGCGCACCAGGTCGGTGTCGTGCCGCTCCCCGGTGACCGAGATGCCGGCGGGCTTGTCCAGCACCAGGTACTCGTCGGTCTCGGCGAGTACCCGGCGCAGTGCGGCCCAGTCGGGCGCCGGACCGCCGCTCACATCCGCTCTGGCGTCTCGATGCCGAGCAGACCGAGTCCCTGGCCCAGCGTCACGGCGGTGAGCTGGCACAGTGCGACCCGGTTGGCGCGGACCTCGTCGCTCTCCGCGGTGAGCACCGGGCACGCCTCGTAGAACTCGGTGAACGCCTTGGACAGCGAGAACAGGTAGCCGCACAGCCGGTGCGGTTCGAGTGTCGTCGCGACCTCGGTGAGCGTCGCGGCGAACTCGTCGGCCAGCAGTGCGAGCGCTCGCTCGCTCGGGTGCAGCGCGCCGCCGGTGTTGACCGGGAACTCGGTCGGCTCGCCGCCGGGCAGCTTGCGCAGGATCGACCGGACCCGGGTGTGCGCGTACTGCAGGTAGACACCGGTGTTGCCGGAGAACGACACCATACGGTCGGTGTCGAACGTGTAGTCCTTCGTCCGCGACGTCGACAGGTCCGCGTACTTCACCGCGCCGATGCCGGCCTGGCGCGCGACCGTCTCCAACTCCTCGGGGCTGAGCGTGTGCGGCTTGGTCTCGATCTCGGCCCTGGCCCGCTCGACCGCCTCGTCGAGCAGCTCGACCAGCCGGACCGTGCCGCCGGCGCGGGTCTTGAACGGGCGTCCGTCGGAGCCGAGCACGGTGCCGAACGGCACGTGTGTCGCCTCGACGTCGTCGGTCAGCCAGCCCAGCCGCCGGGCCGTATCGAAGATCATCCGGAAGTGCAGTGACTGCCGCGCGTCGACGACGTACAGGATCCGGTTGACCTTCAGGTCCCGCACCCGGTAGCGGATCGTGGCCAGGTCGGTCACCGCGTAGCCGTAGCCACCATCGCTCTTGCGCACGATCAGCGGGACCGGCGAGCCGTCCGGCCCGTTGATGCCCTCGAAGAACACGCACAGCGCGCCGTCGCTGATGACACCGACACCGGACGACTCGACCTCGGCGGCCACCTCACCCAGATACGGGTTGTAGGTGGACTCGCCCGCCGAGTTCTCGGCGCTCAGCGAGACGCCCAGGTAGTCGTAGATCGCCTGGAACGACTTCTCGGACTCGGCGACCAGCTCCCGCCACACCGACAGCGTCGCCTCGTCGCCCGCCTGAAGCGTGACGACCCGCCGCCGCGCCCGGTCGGCGAACTCGGCGTCGGCGTCGAACTCGGCGCGGGCGAGCTTGTACAGCCCGTCGAGCGCGGACGCGGTGCCCAGGTCGCCCTCCTCGAGGTCCTCGGCCCGCCACTTCGCGTCCGGGTGCTCGTCGAGGTACTGGATCAGCATGCCGAACTGCGTGCCCCAGTCACCGAGGTGGTTCTGCCGGATGACCTCGGCGCCCAGGTACTCCAGGAGCCGGGCCAGCGCGTCCCCGATGATCGTGGTGCGCAGGTGACCGACGTGCATCTCCTTCGCGATGTTCGGCGAGGAGTACTCGACGACGGTGCGCTGCCCCAGCTGCGGGGTGCCGACACCGAGCCGGTCGGCGGACAGCCGGGCCGCGACCTGGCTCCACACCGTCTCGTCGGTCACCGACAGGTTCAGGAAGCCGGGACCGGCCAGCTCGACACCCAGGTCGGGCGAGGTCTCACCCAGCGCGGTCGCGATCGAGCCCGCCAGGTCACGCGGTTTCGCGCCGGCGCGCTTGGCCAGCGACATCGCCGCGTTGGCCTGGAAGTCGGCGTGGTCGGAACGTCGGATCAACGGGTCCGCGTCGGCCAGCTCGGCAGGCAACGCGCGGCGCATCGCCTCGGCAACCGCATCTCTCGTCGCCTCTTCCAGCGAGCGCACCTCGTCGGCCACGCACTTCCTCCAGGTCGATCAGATCGGGTCTTGACACCTCAATCGTAGTCGGGTGCGTTCACGAGACACTGGAGCCCATGGACGTACTGAGCAATCGCATCCTGCTGCACCCGGTCGACCCGGAACGCAGCCGCACGTTCTACGGCGAACAGCTCGGGCTCGCCGTGTACCGGGAGTTCGGCACCGGGGCCGAGCGCGGCACGGTCTACTTCCTTGGCAACGGGCTCCTCGAGCTGTCCGGCCGGGCCGAGCAGCCCGCGGGCCCCGCGGTGGCGCTGTGGGTGCAGGTACGTGACCTACAGGCCACGCATGCCGACCTGACCGCCAAGGGTGTGCAGGTCGTGCGCGAGCCCCGCCGGGAGCCGTGGGGACTGGACGAGATGTGGATCGCCGATCCCGACGGCGTGCGCATCGCGGTCGTGGAGGTCCCGGAGGACCACCCGCTACGCCGTAGGAGCGGCTGAGCCGACCACGCCCCGCTCGGTCAGGTCGGCGACCTCGTCACCGCTGAGCCCGAGCGTCGAGGTCAGGATCTCGGCGGTGTGTTCGCCCAGCACCGGCGCCCTGGTCACCTCGGCGCGCGGGCCGAGCCCGAGCGCCAGCGGGATTCCGGGTGCGAGGTGCCGCCCGACGCCGGGCTGGTCGATCTCGTCGATCATCGGGTTGTTCCCGATCAGGTCGTCCGCGACCAGGTCGGTGAACGTGTTGTAGGTGGACCACAGCAGTGAGGTCGCGGCCAGCTCCTCCTGTACCCGGGCCAGGTCGTGCTTCGCGAACCAGCGCGACAGCAGCCCGGCGAGCACCTCGCGGTACTCGAACCGGTCGTCCTCGTTGTTGAAGTCGGCGTCGAGGCTCTTCTCCAGGGTCGCGACCACGTCGCCCATCCCGGTCGCCTTGAGCAGCTCGAGCCAGTGCCGCTTGGTGAGCGCGCACACCATCACCCGGCCGCCGTCGCGGGTGGCGAAGTCGCGGGCGAAGCCGCCGTACAGGTAGTTCCCCAGCCGCTTGCGCACGACCTTGTTGACCTGCGCCTCGGCGAGGAACCCCAGGTTGCCGGCCATGGCGAGCGCCACGTCGTACAGCGCGACGCTCATCTTCTCGCCCCGGCCGGTGATGCGGCGGCGCCGGTCCGCGCTCAGGATGCCCAGCGCGGCGTACAGCCCGCAGGCGATGTCCCAGGCCGGCAGGACGTGGTTGACCGGGTCCGCGTGCCCCTCCGGGCCGGTGACCATCGGGAACCCGACCGCGGCGTTGACCGTGTAGTCCACTGCCGGGGTGCCGTCGTGGTGGCCTTCCACCTGGACGTGCACCAGGTCCGGGCGGTGCGCCACGAGCGCGTCGTACTCCAGCCAGGTCCGGCCAACGGAGTTGGTCAGCACGATGCCGCCCTCGGGCCCCGACTCGGCCACCAGCCGCGTGACCAGTGCTTTACCCTCGTCCGACCGCAGATCGACGGTGATCGATTTCTTGCCCTTGTTCAGCCCGGCCCAATACAGGCTCGTGCCGGACGGGGCGAGTGGCCAGCGCGAATGGTCCGGCGCCCCACCGAGCGGGTCCAGCCGAACGACCTCGGCACCCAGCTGCGCGAGGGTCATCCCGCCCAGTGGTGCCGCGACGAACGAGGACACTTCCAGGACCCGCATCCCGGTCAACGGCAGCAGGTCAGTCACAGAACTCATGACCCTGATCCTGGCACTTTTTAATCTGAATTAACAACACTCAGCCGAGGACGGAGCTGCGCAGATTCGTCCAGAGGAACGTCGTCGCATCCAGCGGACCGGGTGCCTGACGCAGCACCCTCTTCACCGTATCGGCCGGGCGCGACCCCGGCCAGTCATGACCCATGCCGTTGACCACCGCCAGCAGGACGTTGCGGTCGCCCGCGCAGGTCCAGGTGCTGAACCGGACCGGCGGCCGGTCGGTGTTCACCGGCATCGGGTTGCAGCCGTCGGCCGCGACGAACGGCGAGAGCGTGCTGGCCAGCGACGGATAGTCGTAGTGCGACACACTTCTCGGACCGACGCCGCCGTTGATCGGGACGTTGCGATCCGCCGTGCCGTGGATGGCCACCACGGTGATCGCGGGCGCCGGATCGCACTGGGCGACGAGCGCGCCGGCCACCGGACCGATCCCGGCCAGGTCGCTCGGCCGCGCGCAGGCCCAGGCGTAGGTCATCATCGCGCCGTTGGACATCCCCACGGCGTACACGCGTTTGGGATCCACCCCGTCCTGGGCGATCAACCGGTCGCGCAGCTGGTGCAGGAACGCCACGTCGTCGATGTTCTTCGTATGCGGAGCACCGCAGCAGTAGCCGGCGTTCCAGAAGTGGTTCATGCCGTTCGGGTAGGCGACGACGAACCCTTCCCGGTCGGCGAGCGAGTCCCAGCCGAAGGACGCCTTGGTCTGCTCGGCGCTGCCGTACGCGCCGTGGATGACGACGACCAGCGGGAGGTTGCGCGGCCGACCGGCCGGGTGGTGCACGATCGCGGTGCGCGGACCAGAGGGGGTGGCCAGTGTCACCGTCCGGTTCGCCGGGAGCGGCGCGGCGGCGACGGGCTTCGGCGGCGGTTCGGCGCAGGCCGTCAACACCGTGCAGGCGGACAGAAGTGCGACCACGACGGCCACCACTCCGGTCCAGCGGACCGCCGCCACTCTCATGAGGACGTTGATACCAGGCCGGGCGCCGGAATTCCGAGATATTTCACTGTGACAAGACCATCTCATCGGGGCATCCGCCGCCAGATCGACCGGGGCAGCAGCCGCAGCAGGGCGAACACCGGCCGCAGGACCGCCGGAACCCACACCTCGCCCCGACCGGCCCGAAGCGCGCGAACGGTCGCCTCGGCGACCTGCTCGGGCGTGCTGGAGAACGGAGCCGGGGACATCCCCTCGGTCATCCTGCCGATCACGAAACCAGGCCTGACCAGCAACAAGCTCACACCGCTGCCGACGAGTGCGTCGGAAAGCCCGCTGGCGAAACCGTCGAGACCGGCTTTCGCGGAGCCGTAGACGTAGTTGGCCCGCCGCACCCGGACACCCGCGACCGAGGAGAACGCCACGATGCGGCCGTGTCCCTGGCGGCGCAGCGTCGTGGCCAGCTCGCTGAGCAGCCCGACCTGGGCGGTGTAGTCGGTGTGGACGACGGACAGCGCGTGCGCCGCGTCCTGTTCGGCCTTCGCCTGGTCGCCGAGCACACCGAACGCCAGGATCGCCACACCGATCTCGCCGACCGTCGAGGTCACCTCGTCCAGCACCTTGCGGTGCGCGGTCACGTCGTCGGCGTCGAACTCGACCCGGTGGACGTCGGTTGCACCGGCGGCCCGCACCAGTCGTTCCTCGGCGGCCAGCTCGTCGGCGCGCCGTGCCGCGAGCACGACGGGACGCGGCCTGTCGGCCATCAGCCCTCGCACTACCGCGAGGCCGATCTCGCTGCGGCCGCCGAAGAGCAGTACCGCACCGCCCTCCCCGGCTGCATCGGTCACGCCCATTAGCTTCCCAGGCATCGCCCATCCGGCCGCGTCCGGGGGCCCGGATGGCGGGCGGCCGTCACGCGTCGTGGTCGAGTGTGAACGGTGGAGTGCTCTCGCCGCTGACCCGGTAGCGCCCCCACAAGTCCGGATCGGACAGCTCCGCTGGGCGTTCGCCGGTCGGCGTGCGCAGCACCACGTCGGCCCGGTTCCCGCTCACCAGGTCGTTGAGTCGGGTGTTCACCGCGACTCTCCCGTACCAGTGGAAACGCCCGTCGATGGGCTGGAAGAAGCCGCGCAGGTCGACCTCCACCTCCACTTCGGTGTCGTTGACCACCACGGTCGCGGGACCGGTGTAGCCGGGGTCGTCGTGCTCCGGTTCGACCTCCACCGCGCCCGCCATCACAGCCCGCCGAGCGGGATTCCGAAGCGCTTCGCGGCACGGACGCCCAGGACGTTGAGCCGCTGGTAGGCGGAGCCGAGCACGCGGGGCGCCGCGTCGATCACGTAGGCGTCGCCGCCGATCAGGATGCGGGCCTTGTTCTTCTCGACACCGTTGATGATCGTCTTCGCGGCGCTCTCCGGGGTCGTCCTGGCGATCTTGGCGAAGTCGGTCGCCCGCTCCTGCGCGGTGCTCTGCTCCCCGGCGCGGGCGTCACGGGCGATGTTGGTCTGGATGCCGCCGGGGTGAACGCAGCTCACGCCGACCTTCCTGCGCTCGATCAGCATCTCCTGGCGCAGCGACTCGGTGAACCCGCGCACGGCGAACTTCGCGGCGTTGTACGCACTCTGCGTCGGCACCCCGACCAGGCCGAACACGCTGGAGATGTTCACCAGGTGTGCGTCGCCGGAGGCGATCAGGTGCGGCAGGAACGCCTTGGTGCCGTGCACGACGCCCCAGAAGTTGATGCCCATCAACCAGTCGAAGTCGTCGTAGTTCATCTCCTCGACGGTCGCCATGAGCGCGACGCCGGCGTTGTTCACCACCAGGTTGACCCGGCCGTAGTGACCCGCCACCTCGTCGGCGTGCGCGGTCACCGCGGCCCGGTCGGCCACGTCGAGCGTGTAGCCCTTGGCCTGGGCGCCGAGCTTCTCGCACAGTGAGACGGTCTCGTCGACGTTCGCCTCGTTGATGTCGGACAGGGCCAGCCGGGCACCGCGGGCCGCAAGGTTGAGCGACAACGCGCGCCCGATGCCGGAACCCGCGCCGGTCACGACCGCGACCCGGTCGGTGAAGTTCTTCACTGTCTTGCTCCGTTCATAGGCTTGCCGAGCAGGAACGACCGTCGCCAGAGCGCCTTCGTCAGCGCTCCCTCGATCATGCCTGCCTCGGTCAGGAATTTCGTGATCCGCTCACCCATCCAGCGGATGCTCTCGCGGTGATGCGGGTTGGCCCTCGCCACCTTGCGCGCCTGCTTCGGGTCGAGCCCGACCGATCGGTACACGTCGGGGTGCAGCGACAACCGGACCAGGAAGGGCGCGGCGAAGGCCAGCGCGAGCCGGTTCACGGCGAGCGGGATCCGGCCCATCTTGGGCACCATCCTGGTGACCTCGGCGCGCGCGAACGAGATGTGCCGCGCCTCTTCCAGGACGTGAATCTTGTTGATCATGCGGATGGTCGGCTGCATGTTCTCGTCCGCGAGCGTCTCACGCTGCAACCGGTCGAGCAGCTCCTCGACCAGCAGCGTCCCGCCGTAGGTCGCGGGACCGATCGGGAGCAGCAGACTCAGGTTGAGCAGGTGCTTGAACCACCAGGGCGCCAGGTAGGGACCGACCCCGGAGGCCTCGATTCCCCTGCCGAACATCGTGGAGTGCCGGCATTCGTCGGCGACCTCCGTGAGCGCGTACTGGGCGTGTCGCGTGGTCGGGTCGCCCTGGGTGACCACCTTGAGCAGCAGGTGCATGAGCGCGACCTCGGCGAAGATGCCGAAGCTGGTGATACTGATGATCTCGTGTTTGCCCAGCTCACGGCCCTGCTCGGGAGTCAGCTGCTCCCACAGCTCGGTACCGTAGAGCGACACGCGGTGCTCGGGCAGGAAGTACTTGTCCTCCGGCAGCGGCGCCGACCAGTCGATGTCGATCTCGGGGTCGTACGAACGCGCCGCCGAGGAGTTCAGCAGCCGCTCGGCGAGCTTCTCCCGACTGCTCTGACGGGCCGGGACCTGCGACGTCTCTGTCATCGGTACCTCCGTAAACTCGGCAGCCACAGTGCAACAATTCTGCTCTATAGTTGCAACGGTGCGCAAGAGCACCACTTTCGGGCCATCTACTCGATAGGGTTTGTCATGCACGGGATCGCCGCGAACCACCGGGAGGAGCCACAGATGGATTCCCCGACCCTGTTGCCGATCCCGGAGTCGATTCAGGGCATGCCGCCGCTGCCCCCCGCTTCCCTCGACCCGTTCCTCGACGCGACCTCCCGCTGCTTCGCCCGCTACGGGGTGCGGCGCACGTCGGTGCAGGACGTCGCGCAGGAGCTGGGGGTCAACCGCACGACGGTGTACCGCCAGGTCGGCAACATCGAGCAGCAGGCGATGCTGCTCGCCTCGCGTGACTCGCACCGGCTGCTCAGCTCGCTGCCGTCCCGCATCACCTTCCCGATCGGGCCGCAGTCGGTCGTCGACCTGATCGCCACGCTCGTCCGCGAGGCTCGCGCGCACCCGGTCATGGCGAAGATGCTGCGCGACGAGCGCGACCTGATCGGCTCGTTCGTCGCGCAGGACGTCCCTGACCTGATGGAGAAGGCCACCACCGCTTTCGTCCCGCTGGTCAGCCTCGCGATCGGAACCGGGAACCTGGCCAAGCGGGACCCCACGGCACTGGCGCAGTGGCTGGTCCGGATCGCCGCGTCGCTGATCTTGATCGAGCCGCCCGGCGAGCTGGAGGCCTTCTTGGCCGAGGTCCTGATCCCCGCGCTGACCCCCACCGACGAGATGCCCCAGCCCGGATCGAGGCGCCGCCGACTACGGTAGGTGGGTGCAGCGCCGCATAGATGGTTTCATCGGCCCGTTCGCCGGTGGTCCACCCGCCTCAGCGCTCGAGGTTCGCACCCCGAGGCTGGACAGGTTCGGTCCCTCGGAGCTCGCCCGTATCGTCGTGGTGCTGGTGATCCTCGGCGGAGGCCTGCTCGTCGCCGCTGTTCGGGCGCAGGCCGGCTCGCTGCTCGCCAGGCTGACCGGCAGGCAGGCCCCGGACCAGGCCGTGCTGCTGTCCGAGGCCGCCGTCACCGCGTTCGGCCGACTCGGCCCGATGTACACCAAGCTCGGCCAGCTGATGGCTTCCTCCCCCGGCCTGTTCCCCGACGCGCTGAGTTCGGCGGCGCGGCGCTGCCTGGACGACATGCCGCCGTTCCCCGCCGCACAGGCCCGCGCGATGGTCGCGCGCGAGCTGGGCCGTCCGGTCGAGCGACTGTTCGACGAGTTCGACGACACACCGCTGTCGGCCGCGTCGATCGCCCAGGTCCACGCGTGTGTGCTGCCCGACGGCCGGTCGGCGGTGCTGAAGCTGCGCCGTCCCGGGATCGGCCGACGGATGATCACCGACCTGCGGATCATGTACCGGATCGCGGTGCGCCTGGACCGGCACGTCGAGCTGGTCCGCATGACCAGCGCGGTCGCCGTCGTCGAGCAGCTCTACGAGGGCAACTGCCAGGAGCTGAACTTCGCGCTGGAGGCCAGCCAGCAGGAACGGTTCCGCGCGGCGATCGGCGCGTTCGACGACAACAAGGGCGTCACGGTTCCCGAGGTCTACTGGGAGTACTGCGCACCGGGCGTGATCTGCATGGAGCGCCTGTACGGCACGCCGCTGGACAACCCGGAGCAGCTGGCCGAACAGGGCATCGACGGTGAGCTGCCGCTGCGCCGGGGTGTGAAGGCGTGGCTGGAGGCGGCCATCCTGCACGGCCCGTTCCACGGCGACGCGCACGCCGGCAACCTGTGGATTCTCGACGACGGCCGGCTGGCCTACCTGGACTTCGGCATCGTGGGCGAGCTGGCGCCGCAGTGGCGGGAGCTGCTGCGCGACGTGCTGTACACGGTGATGTTCGATCATGACTTCGAGCGGGTGGCCAGGGCGTTGCGCCGCTGCGGGGTGCTCGATCCGACGACCGGGACCGACGCGCAGATGGGCTGGGTGCTGCGCGCGATGTTCGGTTCGGTCCTCGAGACACCGGTGTCGCAGATCAACTCACGCCAGATCATCGACATGATGCTGACCACGGCGCGGCGCTACTCGGGTGAGAACCCGGCCGAGCTGACCCTGTTCGCCAAGCAGCTGCTCTACTTCGAGCGCTACTCGGCCGCCGTAGCGCCCGGCTGGGTGATCGGCGCCGACCCGTTCGTGATTCGGAACATCTTCCCCGAGGAGGCCGCCGCTCGGGCCGCCGAGCTCGGCGTCACGATGCCGAACTGACCTGGAAGCCACGCCGGTAGTCCGACGGCGACAGTCCGACGTGCAGCGAGAAATGGCGCCGTAGGTTGTTCGCCGAGCCGAGTCCGCTGTGCTCGCCGATGCGCGGAATCGGCAGGTCGGTGGACTCCAGCAGGGCTTGCGCACGCGCGATGCGTTGACTCAGCAGCCACCGCATCGGGGTGGTCCCGGTGGCGGCCAGCAGGCGGCGGTGAAAGGTCCGGGGGCTCATGTTCGCATGCTCAGCCATGTCCTCGACCGTGAGCGGACGGTCCAGGTTCGCCAGGGTCCACTCCATCACCGGCGCGAGGCTGTCGTCGTCGCTGACCGGCACGGACATCTCGACGAACTGGGCCTGACCACCCGGCCGGTGCGCGGGCACCACCATCCGCCGGGCCAGCTGGTTGGCCACCCGCGCACCGAGGTCCCGCCGCACCACGTGCAGGCACAGGTCGAGCCCCGCGCTGAGCCCGGCGCTGGTGAGCACACGGCCTTCGTCCACGTAGAGGACCGAACCGTCGATGACCACGTCCGGGAACCGCCGGGCCAGGATCTCGGTGTGCTCCCAGTGAGCGGTAGCCCGGCGGCCGTCGAGCAGTCCCGCCTCGGCGAGGGCGAACACCCCGTTGCACAACGAGACCAGCCGCGCGCCGCCCGCGTGGGCCGCGCGCAGCGCCTCGATCAGCTCCGGTGGAAGTTCCCGTTCGCCGTGCATGCAGGCCTCGGGCACCGACGGCACGATCACCGTGTCCGCGCCCACCAGCTCGGACAGCCCGTGGCTGGTGTTCAGCACGAACCCGCTCCCGGAGTGCGCCCCTCCCGGGCGCGTGCCGCACAGCCGAAGCCGATACCAGGGGTCGGCGAGGTCGGTGTGCTCGATACCGAACACCGTGCAGACGACACCCAGCTCGTACATGTCCCACATCGGCAGGCCGGCGTCGTCGATGACCGCCACGGCGATCGTTCCCGCGCTCACCCGACGAAGGCTACGGCAGGATGCTGGTGGATGTCGTCAGTCCTGCCACTGTCCTGGCTGGATGGTCGGTGCGAACGTTGTCTCCCGGATACCGACGACAAGGGAGAAACGATGTCTGACCTGCGCAGTACCGGCCGCACACCCGTGTCGGTGATCGGCACCGGCCTGATGGGCAGCGCGCTCGCCAGGACCTTCCTGACGGCCGGTCATCCCACGACGGTGTGGAACCGCACTCCCGGCAGAACCGGAGCTCTGGTCGCCGAAGGGGCGCGTGACGCGGCGGGTGCATCGGAGGCGATCACCGCGAGCGGCCTGGTGATCGTGTGCGTCCGCGACTACGACGCCGTCCACGACGTTCTCGATCCCGCCAGAACGGCACTCACCGGAAGAGTCCTGGTGAACCTGACCTCGGGCTCGTCGGAGCAGGCCCGTGCCATGGCCCGCTGGGCCACCGAGTCCCACGCCACCTACCTGGACGGCGCCATCATGCAGACGCCGCCGCACGTCGGCGCCCGGGAGACCGCGATCCTCTACTCGGGCGAGGAAAGTGCCTTCACAGTCCACCGGGACGCGCTGATGGAACTGGGCGGCGCCAGCACCTATCTCGGTACGGACGCGGGCATCGCCTCGCTCTACGACGTGGCCCTCCTGGGCATCATGTGGGGCACGCTGAACAGCTTCATGCACGCGGTGGCCCTCGTGGGCAGCGCGAACGTGGACGCGACGACGTTCCTCCCGTTCGCCACGGCGTTCCACGCCGCGACAGGCTCGTTCATGGCGAAGTACGCCCACGACATCGACGTGGGTGAGTTCGTGGCGGAGGACGCCTCCTTGGAGACCCATCTACCACCGGTCGAGCACCTGCTGGAGGAGAGCCGCGCGCTGGGTATCGACGCGGCGATACCCAGCTTCACCAGAGCACTCCTGCATGAGGCGATGACGGCCGGGCACGCCAAGGACAGCTACGCCCGCATCGTGGATCACTTCCGTCCCGCACGCTGACCCGACTCAGAAAGGCGGCGGATCATCGCTCGGGGTGGAGGGTGGTGGGGTGATGATCGGGTCGCCCCGGGTGCGGTGGGTCTGGCCGAATGGGCTGGTCCACCGGAACTGGCCTGGTGTGGGTTGTTGGAGTCGCCATCGGCCTCGGGTTTTGAGGTCGTGGTCGTGGGCGCAGAGTTGGCCGCCGTTGGTGTCGGTGGTGGGGCCGCCGTGGTGGAAGTCGATGGTGTGGTCGAACTCGGACTCTCGGGCTGGGCGTCGGCAACCAGGGCCGAGACAGTTGCGGTCACGGATCTGGCTGTAGAGACGCAGCGCCGCGGCGGGGAAACGATGCCCCGGCCGAGAGTTGATCATGGTCCGGGCCTGTGGCCAGGCGGCGCACTGGGTTGCGATGTCGGCGATGACTCGCTCCCAGCCTGGTGGCGGGTTCTGTGCCAGCTGAGCCAGCAGGGTCGCGGTGAGTTGTAGTTCGACCGCGCCACCGGCACGCTCGTGGGTGGCGTGGGTCGGGCGGGAGCGCAGCACACCGGGCACCAGGAGGTAGCCGTGGTCGTCGCAGACAGCGAAAGTCCACGACCCGCCCCGTTGTTGCAGGACGGTGCGGCGGGTGTTGGCGGCGAGGATGGGTCCCCACCCGGGTAGCTCGCCCGGGCGGTCGCTGAGGTCGAGCAGGGTGGCGAGTTCGGCGCGGATCTCGATCCCTTGTGGCTTGCCCGCCGGTGACTGGCCCAGGAAGTAGGCGACGATTCCGGCGCGGTCCAGGCCGTGCAGGGTGCCGTCGAGCAGCCCGCAGAACACGTCCGCGCGAATCTGATCCACCCTGGCCGGATACCCAGCCTGTTTGATCGCGCGGGCCAGGGCGTTGACTCTGGTGCAGGCGGCGGCCATGTCCTCCGGGGCGATACCCGAGGCGGAGAGGGTGGCGGTGCTGTCCTCATTCAGATACCCGACCACGCTGCGGCGCTCGAACGCCTTCTCGTACAGGTCTTGTGCACGGTCGGGGTCGGAGCCGATGACCAACTTCCGCAGATACGCGGCCAGCTTCCCAGTGGTCCACGGCGGAGTCTTGGGCAACACCGCCTGACAGATTTCGGTGCGCTGGGCGTCGGGGAGGTCGGCCAGGTAGGTGGCGAAGATGCGGGCTTTGGGCAGATCGATCAGGCCAGAGTCCAGGGCGTCGAACACCAACGGCAGGCGCGACAGCAGCAGCCAAGAGAAGTCCAGCTCCGCATCCGACTTACGCCGAGTCCAGGACAACGCCACCCGTAACTCATCAGCCATATACCGACCCGGCTCAGCCACCAACGCGATCTCACGCGGATCGGCTTCGGGGTCACGCCCACCCAACGCCGCGATGTCCGCGGCGAGCTGGGCAGCTACATGTGCCTGCAGTCGGTAGCGGGCTTTCAGCACCTCGACGAGGTCACCGTTGGACACCGAGGACCGGTCGATGCGGGCCAGGGCAGCGGCGAGTTCCGGGCCTGGCGCCATCGACGCCAACCCTTCAGGAACCACACCAGCCGCTGCCATAACCCAGACGCTACGGGCGACCCCCGACAAAAACCGGCGTCGGAGGCTAGGCCGAAAGGGTGATATATCCAGGCCAGACAGCTAAAGGCACGAAACCGCCTACGGCGTGCACGCACACCACCCCCATCCCCGCGATCCTGGCCATCACTTGGCGTGGCCGCCCGCTGTCAACCCTGAAACCTCGCCCCCGAACTACGCGCAACCAGGAACCCGCGCGAGGCCGGCGAAGCCGGGGGTTGAGAGCGGGCGGCCACGCCAAGACAATTCGAGCCAGCGGGGACACCCCCAAGACACACCCCATGAGCCAGCGGGGACACCCCCAAGACACACCCCATGAGCCAGCGGGGAAGCCCGATCTCACCCACCCAACAAAGAACAAATCTCCTCAGTAGAAACAAACAACGAATCCCCCGCAAAAGCCAAAGCCGCCAAAGACCGCTCCCCGGCAGCGGAATCCCCAGCCCCACAAGCGTCACTGATGACGATCGGCAAGAACCCGAGATCAGCCCCATGCCGAACGGTCGGCTCGATCCCCACCTCGGTGGCCACCCCACAGATGGCGAAGCTGTCGATCCCACAGTCCCGGAGAACAAGCTCCACCGGAGTCCCGACAAAAGCGGACATGGTGATCTTGTCGAACACCATCTCCGAAGCAGCGGGAACGATCGAAGGATCCAGCGAGAATCCAGGAGAATCCCGCAAGAACATCGGAACGACGTCCGAGACCCGGGACAGTCGCTGCCAGTTCATCCCCATACGCAACCGAGAGGACCCGGACACCTCGTTCGGAATCCCCATGTGCCGAAGGTAGAAGACCCGGTATCCCCCGGCACGGGCAGCCGAGATGACCCGGGAGACAGCCGAGACCACACGAGAGGAATCGGCGATCTGGTTCAACACCCCGACCTGCATGTCGTAGACGATCAACGCGAGACGACGCGGATCGCATGCTTCGTCGACGGTACGCGGGACGCTCATGCCGTATGCCTGCTCCATGGCCTAAATCTATACACTCATGTCAAGTAACTAGAGTGGGGCACATGCCAGAGACTCCCGGCCGCCCCCGAGATACGACGCTCGACGACCGCATCCTGGCCGCGACCCGCGATCTGCTGGCCGAGAACGGCTACCAGGGTCTCTCGATCGGCGCCGTCGCACGGGCGGCAGGCACGACGAGGCCGTCGGTCTACCTGCGCTTCACCGGCAAACAGGACCTGGCGACCAGGGCCATCGCGGGCATGAACGTGCCGGACGAGCTGCGCACCACCAAGGACATCCGGGCGGACCTCATCGCCGAGCTGGCACACTTCCGCACAGCTGTGACCAGGCCGAACGGCATGGCGTTCGTGGGGACAGTCCTGGCGGAGGAACGACACACACCCGAGCTGATCGAGCACTTCCGCGACCGGCTCGTGCGACCCCGGAGACGCCGGGTGGCCGGGGTTCTGCGCCGAGGGATGAGCGACGGGACGATCAGGGAGGACCTGGACGTCGACGCGACGACCACGATGCTGATCGGCAGCGTGTACGCGAGCTACATCGCCGGCGGTGAGGTCCCGGCGGACTGGCCGGAGCGCACGGTGAACTCGATCTGGCCCGCCCTCACAGCGGGCGACGGGCGTTGACGAACTGCACGGCGCCCCGGATCTCCTGCTCGATGTCGACCATGCCTGCCGAGCGCAGCACACCGGTCAGCTCGCCCTGCTCGAACATCCGCACCCCGCTGAGCACGCTCAGTGCGCCTCGGGCGAGACGTTGCGGCTCCCACGAGCCTCGATAGCTGGTCATCAGCGCGATGCGTCCACCAGGTGCGAGCACCCGGAGCATGTCGGTCAGCACCGTGAACGGCTCCGGGACGAGGTAGAGAGCCGCGTAGCAACAGATCGCGTCGAAGGTGCGGTCGGCGAACGGCATGTGCCGGGCGTCCGCGCGCAGGTAGGCGGCACCGGGCACCACGTTGTCGGTGACGGCCTGGGCCAACATGGCGCGCGAGGCGTCGAGCCCCACGACCAGGCCGCCCTGAGGTACCGCGGAGGCGAAGACGTGGGTGAAGTTGCCGGGACCGCACGCGACGTCCAGCACCAGCGACGCCTTCGACAGTTCCAGTGACTCGGCCGCGTACCGGCGTTCCTCCGAGGGCCCCAGTCCACCGGTCCCCATGGCCAGGTTGAGTCCCTGCCGCCAGCCGCGTTGGTAGATCGACGCGACGATACCGCTGCGCATCGCCAGTCCCGCGACGGTCCTCGGCTGCTCGCCGTCGTCGCCGAGGACGTCCAGGTATCCGGCGGAGTCGTCCGGCTCGCGGTCGAGCCGCGTCGAGTCGAGCAGACCCCGCAGGCGGGTCAGGTCGTCGGTCACGAGACCTCCATCTTGCTGACCAGCCACCGGTCGTCGACCCGGGTCATCGTCATCGACATACGGTCCCGCTCGGTCCTCGGTGGCGCGCCGTCGCCGCCGGTGATCTGCACATCGGTGAACAGCAGCACCTCGACCTGGTCGGTGTTCTCCGACTTGATCGCGGCGTCGAGGACGGTGCCCTTGCCGGTCGCCTTGGCCTGGACGATCAACGGCCGCAGCGTCTGGCTGGCGCCGGCGTACTGGTCCTTGAAGTCACCCGTCGCGCCGTCCAGGACGTTCGCGAAGTCCCGGTCCAGGTTCTGGTAGTCGTAGGTCGTCACGGTCACCGCATACGCGCGGGCCGTGGCGAGTGCTTCGTTGCCTGCCCGCTCGGTCGCCGCCCGGCGGTACAGGAGCACACCCAGCACGACCGCGGCGGCGAGCGCGACCACCAGTCCGGCGGCGATGCCCAGCACCACCGGCCGGGATGCCGTCTTCTCGGTCACGAGGATTCCCTTCGAGTACGTCAGCTGCCGGGCGCGTCGGACGGACGCTGTGCCCGCGCGTTCGGGTCCGCGCCCTTGGGCGGACCGGCCGTGTCGTCGCCCTTGGGCCGGGGCACGCTCGCCGCGCCACGCTGCTGCAGGTCCGGTTCGGTGCGGGTGCAGTAGCGGTAGATGTGCGGTTCCTGCACGGCACGCACCGTCGGCAACGGCCGCTTGCCGCCGTAGTCGCAGTTCGGCCGAGGGTAGGCGTCCGCGATGACCTGCAGTTTGCCGTCCCGGATCACCGCCTGCGCGGTCGGGCCGAGCTTCGCCAGGTTCGGCAGCAGCTGGCTCAGCGCCGGCAACCGGTCGCCGGGTACCTCGGAGACCGTCGCCACGTCGTCGATGAGCCTGCCGATCGTCTCGCCGTTGGCGTCGCCCACCTCCCGGACCAGGTCAAGCGTGTCGGGCACGGTGTCGAGCAGGTGTCGGACGGTGGGGTCGTCGTCGCGGAGCCTGCCGGTCAGGTCCCGCGCCGCGTTGCCGCCCGCGATGAGGTCGGGGCGCAGGTCGGACACGGTCGTCAGCACGGTGCGCCCGTTGTGCAGCAGGTCGACGGTCTGCGGCAGCACACTCTGCAGCCCGCCGAGCAGGACGTCACCGCCGTCGAGGATGCGCTGGATGTCCTGCGCTGACCCGCCGAACGCCTTCTGCATCTCGCCGATGACCACGCTCACCTTGCCCGGGTCGACCGAGCCGACGAGCCCGCTCAGGTTCGTGACGACCTGCGCGAACGGCACCGAGGTGTGCGTGTCGCGCTGGTCGACGACCGAGCCGTCCGCGAGGTAGGGGCCCCGGTCCGAGCGTGGCCGGAAGTCGATGAACTGCTCACCCGCCGCCGACAGGTTCGAGACCGAGACGTCGGTGTCGGTCGGGATGCGGGTTCCTTCGTCGACGTTCACCACGACCCGCACGCCACCGGGGCGTAGCTGGATGTTGTTGACCCGACCGACCGGATAGCCCCGGTAGGTGACCTGCGAATGGTCGAGCAGACCACCGGAGCGGGCCAGGTTGACCGTGATCTTCATCGGGCTGTTGAACGGGTCGATCTGGACGACGCCGAACAGCACGTAGGTGAGCCCGACCAGGAACAGGGCGAGCATCGCCAGCACGGTCATCACCGAACGCAGGTTCATCGGGTGCCGCCCAGGGTGGAGAACTGGTGCTCGAGGTGCTCGGTGAACGACTGCGCGCCCTGCTTGAGGTCCTTGGGCCCGGGGATGTTGTCGCCGGGCAGGGGAATCGCCAGCAGCTGGGTCAGCGGCAGGATCGTGACCGATGCGTAGCCGGTGTACGACTCGCCCTTGGAGCTGTTCACCAGCACCTTCCCGAGCTTCTGGAAGTTCGTGAGCGTCGGCACCAGCGTCTTCCTGGTGTTCTGCACACCGTGCAGCAACGGGTCGACGTTGTCCGCGATGTCGCGGATGTCGCCGCCGCTGCGATCCAGCAGGTGATCTGCTGTCACGCTCAGGTCACCGGTGTTGTTCAGCACCCGCACCAGGTTGTCGGTCTGGTCGGCGAACACGCTGATCGCCGGGGTCAGCTCGGTGAGCGCGGCGTCGACGCTGGGCCTGCGCTGGTTGAGCAGCACGGTGAGGTTCTGGGTCGCGGCGAGCGCTTTGTCGATGTCCTGGGTGCGCGCGTTGAGCGTCGCCATCAGCTGGTTGGTCTGCTGCAGGAGGTGACCGGTCTGCTGTGCCCGGCCGCCGGCCAGCGCGGTGTTGGCCTCGTGCACGATCGTCTGGATCTGCGCGAGGCCACCGCCATTGACGAACGCACCGAGCGAGGTGAGCAGGTCTTCGACGCTCGCGCCTGCCGCCGTCGCGGCCAGCCCGATCGTGTCGCCGTTGCGCAGCAGCGCCCCGGGGGTGGGGTGCAGCGGCGGCTTGACCGCGACGAACACCTCGCCGAGCGGGGTCGCCTGCCGCAGCTCCGCCGACGTGCCCGCGGGCAGTGGGACGTCGGAACGCACCGACATCGTGACCCGCGCCGTGTAGTTGCGGGCCTCGATCTTCTGCACACGGCCGATGTCGTCGCCGTTGAGCTTCACGTGCGCGCCGTCCGGAAGGTTCAGCGCGTCGGCGAACACCGCGGTGAGCTGGTAGCTCGGACCACCCACGCTGCCGGCGGGCAACGGCAGGTCCGCCGCGCTGATCCCGCAGCCGGACAGCAGGCTCGCCGCGAGCACACCCGCCACCGCCATGCGCATCCACCTCATCGGGCCGCCCCCATGAACAGCGTGGCCAGACCGGCCTTCGGGTCCATCGGACTCTGCGTCGTGGCGCACAGTGGCGGCGCGTAACGCTGGCAGATGCCCTGCAGGATCTGGGTGTCCAGCAGGAGCTGGTCGAGACCCGCGTGGGCCCGTGCCTTGCCGCGTGCCGGGTCGACGATGTTGGCGACGTTCTGCAACGTCGTGGGCAGCACGTCGATCGTCTCCTTGAACTCCCGGGTGCGCCCCTTCGCGGTGTCGACCGTCGTGCGCAGATGGTCCAGGGTCGACTCGAACGGCTTGCGGTTCTCGTCGATGATCGTGTTGGTGCGGTCCAACAGCTCGTCGATGTTGTTCAGCAGCTCGGTCAGGTGCGGTCCCTGCTCGTTGAGCAGCTGCGTCGCGTCCGAGACGTTCGAGCCGAAGCTCCGGATCAGCGCGTCGTTGTTCGCCACGGTCTGCGTCAGGTGGTCCACGTTCTTGACCAGCGACACGATCTGGTCGCTCTGGTCCGCGCCGACGCCGACCGCGGCGGCGAGCCCCTGAACGGCCTTGTGCAGCTTCTCGCCGTTGCCCGCGAACGTGCCGGCGGTGGCGTCCAGCGCGGCGCCGATCGTGGGCTGGCCTTCCTTCGGGTCGTTGAGCTGCCTGGCCAACCGGTCCGCTGCCTCGAAGATGCGGT
The DNA here is from genome assembly GCF_000429025.1 of Actinospineispora spinosispora DSM 44797. Lineage (GTDB taxonomy): Bacteria > Actinomycetota > Actinomycetes > Mycobacteriales > Pseudonocardiaceae > Pseudonocardia > Pseudonocardia spinosispora. The sequence goes on along the minus strand of NZ_KE386834.1, from coordinate 752,014 downwards.
CGGCCTCGACCGGGGTCTGGGTGCGGTCGATCGGGATGACGTCACCCGCGCGCATCGTCGGCCCGCCCCGGTAGACCGGGGTCAGCTCGACCCGGCGGTCGGTCACCACCGACGGCGACATGGTCACCGCACCGGCGTTCGCCGGGATCTTGACGTCCGGGTCGACCGCCAGATCGGCCACGACGTGGGTGCCCTCGGGGTGGATCGCGGTCACCGTCCCGACCTTGATGCCCAGCACCGACACGTCGTTGCCGACGAACAGACCCACCGCGTCCTGGAACTGCGCGGAGATCATCATCGACTGGCCGCCGAACACCCCGCAGCCGGCCGTGCACAGCATCACCAGCAGCGCACTGACCGCCGCCGCGACTCGACGTGCGCTCATCACTTGCACCCCTTGATCAGCTGCAGCCGGCACAGGATGTTGTCCGGCACGATCGAATAGGGCAGGTTCAGGTCGAAGTACGGGCCGTTGCCGGACGCGTTCGCCAGGTAGCGGGACGCGGGTGCGATGACCTCGAACGCCCGGTCCAGGTTCTCGTCGTTGCGCTTGAGCAGGTCGGTCAGCTCGTCGAGGTTGCGCAGCAGCGGCCGGAACTGGTCCTGGTTCTCACCGATCGCCTTGCGCAGCTGATCGGTCACCCCGGCGAGGTTGCTGAGCAGGCCCCGGATCATCTCGCGGCGCTGCACCAGCGCGGTGAGCAGGTGGTTGCTCTGGCCCATGATGGCGAAGATCTGGCCACTGCGCTGGTCGGCTTCCTTGGTGAACGCGCCGGTGGTGTCGATCAGCTGGCTCACCTGGTCCTTGCGGGCGATCACCACGTCGGACAGCCGGGACAGCCCGTCGAGCGCAGCGCTGATCTGCGGACCCTGGCCACCGAGGTTCTTCGTCAGCGCCGTGGTGGCCTCGCGGACCTTGTTCAGGTCGAGGTCCTCCAGGATCGGGGTGCCGGTCTGCAGCACCTTCGCCAGGTCGTACGGGACCGACGTGTGCGCCAGCGGGATCCGGCCGTCGCGCAGCTCCCCCGGGCCGTCGGGGATGAGCTCCAGGTAACGGGAGCCGAGCAGCGTTGCCAGCTTGATCGACGCGGTGGTCCCGGACCCGAGCTCGACGTCCCGGTCGACCCGGAACTTCACCAGCACGTGGTCGCCTTCGAGCCCTGCGCTCTGCACGGCGCCGATCGGCATGCCGGCGACCCGCACGTCGTCACCGACCTTGATGCCGGCGGCCTGCGCGAACTCCGCCTCGTACGCGGACCTGCCGAGGTCCAGCGTGCCGATCGCGATGGTCAACAGCACCGCCACCACGATCACGACGCTGGTGACCACGCCGAGCCAGAACGGGCTGTACTCACGCAGCGGCTTCATCGGCACACCTCGGTGTGGGTGTCGGAGGGCAGCGTTCCGAAGCCGGGGAACCCTGGCGCGACCTGGATGTTGATGCCGCAGGCGTACAGGTTGAGCCAGGCGCCCTGCTGGCTGATCCTGGCCAGCGCGCTGAGGAAGTCGGGGAACGCGTCGAGAGTGCCCTGGATGACCGGTTTGTGGTCGAGCAGCAGGTTGGTCACGTCGACGGCGCGGTCGACGTCGGTGCGCACGTCCGGGCGGATGTCGCGCACCAGGTCGTTCGCGTTGCCGGTGAACTCGCGGACCTTCTCCAGGGAGCCGAAGATGCGGGTCGTGTTGGCGTCCAGGCCGCCGACTAGCCGCTGGGTCTGGTCCAGCAGCGACTCGAACTCCGGTGTCTTGCCGTTGAGGTTGGCGAGCACCTGGTTCAGGTTCGTGATGACCGAGCCGATGATCTGGTCCCGGTCGGCGATCTTGTTCGTCAGCTCGTTGATCTGCGCCAACAGCTGCGGAATCTGCGGGCCGCTGCCCTGCAGTACCTGGACGATGTTCTCGCTCAGCTTGTTGACATCAGCCGGCTGCAGCACCGAGAACAACGGCTGGAAGCCGTTGAACAGCGCGGACAGGTCGAACGACGGTTCGGTCCGGTCGACCGGGATGCGGGCGCCGTCGGCGAGCGGCTTCGCCGGACCGTCGCCGGCCACCATCGACACATAGCGCTGCCCGACCAGGTTCTGGTACCGGATCAGCACCCGGGTGTTCTCGAAGATGGGCTGGTCGGCGCGGATCGTCAGGGTGACCCGGGCGATCTTGCCGATGAGCTCCATGTCGTCGACGCGGCCCACCCGCACACCGGCGATCCGCACGTTGTCGCCGGTGTGCAGCCCGGACACGTCGGTGAAGTCGGCCGTGTAGGACTTGGTGTCGCCGCTCGTGGTGTTCAGCAGGGTCGACCACAGGACCCACAGCACCGCCAGTGCGACCACCGCGAAGGCGATCAGCTTGATCAGCTCACGACGCACGCTCATGCCCGCGTCACCTCCCCGATCCGGAGCCGGAACCCGGCGTCGGCAGGAACGGGATATCGGGAATCTTGTGGTCCTGGCCCTTCGTGCTTCCACCACAGTTCGGCCCGGAGAGCCCCGGGTAGCGAGGGCAGTCGGCCGATGTGTAGGTGCTGAACGGAGTGAGGCCGATCTGCAGTGCCAGGCCGTTCGCCTCGTTCTGTTGCAGCGCGCCGGCCAGCAGCCCGGTGCCGACACCGAGCTGGTCCAGCGCCCGGGTGATGCCCTTGCCGTTCTCCGCGGCAAGGATGGCGGTGATCGGCGAGAAGTTGTCGAACACGGTGTTCAGCTCGTCGGAGTGCTCGCGGACGAACCCGTCGAGATCGTGCGTGACGTCCGCGCCGCCCACGAGCGAGTCGGCGAGCTGTTGGCGCTTCTCGACGATCGTCCTGCTGGTGACGACCGCGTTGTCGACGGTGTCGAGCAGTGCGGGTGAGGCATCGGCGAGGCCCTGCAGGCTCGTGCCGAGCAGCTTGATGTTCGCCGACAGGTCGTCGCTGTGCGCGTTGATCGTGGTCAGGTAGTTGTCCAGCCGCGAGATGATCGAGTTGACCTGGGGACCGCGCCCCTGGATGGCCTGGGAGATGTTGGTCAGCGCGACGTTCAGCTCGGCCGGGTGCGCGGAACGCAGCAGCTGGTTGAGCTGGCTGAGCACGGTCTGCAGCTGCAAGGTCTGCGCGGAGGTATCACCGGGGATCGTCGCGCCCGAGGCGAGCACCCGGGTCGTGGGCTGCGGCTGGTCGAGCAGCTCGACCGACGGCGCACCGAAGATGTTGGTGGGGATGACTCGGGCGGTGACGTTCGCCGGGATGCCGGCGGCCTTGTCCGGGCGCAGCGCCAGGTCGATCGCGTGTGCGGTGTGGCCCTGTGCGTCCTTGGCCACCCGCACGTCGCTGACCGTGCCGACCAGCACGCCGCGCAGCTTCACATCGGCGCCGGTCTGCACACCGTCGCCCACGGAGGCGACCATCGCGGTGACCGGGACGACCGAGCGGAACACACCCTTGTACTGCATCAGCAGGGCCGCCACGACGGCGATGACCAGCACCAGCGCGATCGCGCCGCGCCTGGCGAGTGCGCCGAGCGGCTCTCCCCGCCCTGTGGCGTCTACGACGAAAGGCACGCCGTCACCCCGAAATCCGGACGCCGGGGTCGAAGCCCCAGATGGCCATGGTGATCAGCATGTCGGTCACCACGATGGCGATGATGCTGGTGCGGATCGCCCGGCCGGAGGCCGCGCCCACACCCTGCGGCCCGCCGGAGGCGTAGTAGCCGAAGTAGCAGTGCACCAGGGTGGCGATCACGACGAAGATGACCGCTTTCATGACCGAGTACACGATGTCGATGGGCACCAGGAACTCGTGGAAGTAGTGCAGGTAGGTGCCCTTGGACTGGCCGAAGCCGAGGTTCAGCACGAGCTGCGTCGCCAGGTAGTTGCCGGCCAGCCCGATCAGGTAGAGCGGGATGATGGCGATGAACGCGGCGATCATCCGGGTGGACACCAGGTAGGGCAGCGGGCGGATCGCCATCGACTCCAGGGCGTCCACCTCCTCGGAGATGCGCATCGCGCCCAGCTGCGCGGTGTAGCGGCAGCCGGCCTGCGAGGCGAACGCCACCGCCGCGACGAGCGGCGCGATCTCCCGGGTGTTGCCGTACGCCGACACGAAACCGGTCAGCGGCGCGAGACCGAGGATGTCGAGCGAGTTGAACCCCTCGATGCCGACCGAGGCGCCGGTGAACACGGCCAGCAGCACCATCACGCCGATGATCCCGCCACCGACCACGATGGCGCCGCCGCCCCAGGCGATGTCGCCCAGCAGCCGCAGCACTTCCTTGGGGTAGGTGCGCAGGGTCAGTGGGATGGCGCCGAAGGCGCGCAGCACGAACGACGCCTGGTGCCCGAGGCCGACCAGCGAGTAGAACGGCCGTTGGAGCGCCTTGCTCACCGGACCAGACCGGTTGATCGTCACGAAATCTCCCTCAACCGATCCGTTGCGGCAGGAACACCGTGGCCATCTGGGTGATCACGACGTTCACCGCGAACAGCAGCACGACCGCGAGCACGACGGTCGCGTTGACCGCGTCCGCCACGCCCTTCGGCCCACCCTTCGCGGCGAGGCCCTTGTAACAGCTGACCAACGCCACGATCAGGCCGAACACGGCGGACTTGAGCTCGGCGAGCGCCAGGTCGGACGGTGCGGCGAAGGCCGCGAACGACGAGATGTAGCTACCCGGCGTTCCGCCCTGGGCGAGCAGGTTGAACAGGAACCCGGTGAGCACGCCGGCGAACGCCACGATGCCGCACAGCAGGACGCCGACCAGCATGCAGGCGAGGATGCGCGGCAGCACCAGACGCTGGATCGGCGAGATGCCGAGCACCTCGAGCGCGTCGATCTCCTCGCGGATGGTGCGCGCTCCGAGGTCGCTGCAGATCGCCGAACCGACGGCGCCCGCCATGAGCAACGCCACGACCAGCGGTGAACCCTGCCGGATCACCCCGATGCCGTTGGCCGCGCCGACGAACGAGGTCGCGCCGACCTGCTGGGCGAGGCTGCCGATCTGGATGGAGATGATCACTCCGAACGGGATCGCCACCAGCAGCGTCGGCACCACGGCGACACCGACCATGAACCAGGCCTGGCTGATGAACTCCTTCCACTGGAACTGCCCGCGCAGCAGGTCCGTGACCAGGTACCGCGCCGCCGAGGCCGCCATCACGACGATGCGCCCGGCGGTGACGAAGGAGTCGTGGATCCGCCGCAGGACGATGGCGATGATCCCGCCCAATCGGGTATGGCGGTACCGCGCGAGCGTGTCCACCCGACCCCCTTCGCGTTGATCAGTGCAGCAGTGGAAATATTGCGGTGTTACGCAGCACGAACCGAGACGACGCCCGCCGGCCACTGTGAGCCAGCGCACGGTCCTCAAATCCTTATAACGGGCGAGTACGCACGAGGATACGACTGTGCCACAAATTTGTTGATTTGTTGCTCGGAGATCTATCTTGCCGCCGGCCCCGCCACGCGTCACAGTGGGGTGTGCACCACCGTGAGCTCAGCAAATCGGAACTGAGCGAGCTCGACCGCGACGTCGCCGAGCTCGCCTGGCGGTGGGCGCGACGCCTGACCGGGCTCACCCCGACACAGGCGCCGCTCGGGCCGGTCGACCCCGGGATACCGGAGGGCGAACGCGCCGCCGCCCACCTGGCCCGGCTGTACCTTCTGGCCCGCATCCGCGACAGCGCGGACAACCGGGCGGACGCGGATGCGCTGTTCGCCGGCCAGGCGGGCGCGAACTACCCGGAGATCGCCAAGGCACTCGGCCTCACCTGAGATCCGACCGCCCGAGCCTGCGTGACGGGTGTGGTTCTGGCACGCTGCCCGACATGATCGTTGCCCATACCGTGAACCACCTGCTCGCCATGTCCGACACTCAGCTGCTGGCCATGAGCCAACACGTCGAGGCAGCCGGCTTCCTGCAGATCATCAAGAGGACCGTGCTCGGCTTCCTCGCCATCGTGTTCTTCATCGGTGGACTGATCGGCTTCTTCATCGGCAAGGCGTTCGGCAAACGCGGCTGATCACGGCGCCTGCTGTAGCACGGGTGCCGGCGCGACGCCGGTGCTCGTGTACAGCGTCACCGTGGTTCCCGTCGTGACGTTGCCCTGCGGGGTCTCGCCGACGACCTGCCCCTTCGGAGCAGCCGACGCCTCCGGTGCGAGCCGCACCTGGTAGCCGGCCGCGCGCAACGCCTCGTCCGCGTCGCTGTCCTGCTCGCCCACCGTGTAGGGCACGACGTCGTCGTGGTCCCCGGAGTCCTGGAAGTCCGGGTCCGGATCGGGGATCGGCTGGTCCGGCGTGCTGCCCAGAATCTGGTTCATCGCCTGGAAGTAGGGCGGCGCGGCGACCGTCCCGCCGAACGCTCCGTGCCCACAGCTGCCCAGGTGCACCGGCGGACCGGGGCACAGCTCCTTCGGCTTGCGACCGTCGGCGAACAGCATCGAGGACGCCGCGTAGCCGTCCACGCCGCCGACGAACGCCACCGACTCGCTCTCGTTGGTGGTGCCGGTCTTGCCGATGTCCGGCCGGTCCCATCCCGCGGCGCGCGCCGCGGCGGCCGACGTGCCGTGTTTCGTGTCCTGGCTCAGACCGGCCAACAGGGTGTCGGCGACGCCGGCGGAGAGCACCTTCTCGCAGGGCTGCTGCTGGACGCCGACGTCGTGTCCGAACCGGTCGGAGATCGACAGGACCGGGCTCGGCGGGCACCAGGTCCCGCCGTCGAGCAGTGTCGCGCTCACGTTCGCCATCTCCAGGGTGCTGACCGGGCTGACGCCGAGGGTGAACGACAGCAGGTTGCGGAAGTAGCGCGACTGCGGCTCGTTGTACTGCGGCTTGCTCGCCAGCGGGTCGTCCGGCGTGGTGACCGGAGTGCCACCGGCGGCGTTGGTCCGCAATGTCTGCCGCAGCCCGAGACGCTGGGCCATCTGGAGCACCGCCGGCATGCCGACCTTCGACTCGAGGTTCACGAACGCCACGTTCGGCGACGTGGCGAGCGCGTCCTGCAGGCTGATCGGGTCCGGGTAGTCCTCGCCGTCGTTGCGCACCGGGTAGCAGTGCGTATAGCGGTTGGTGATCGGCGGGGTGAAGCACCCGTCGCCGGGGTTCGACAGGTCGGTGTCGAACCCGACCGTGCCCTGTTCCAGCGCGGCGGCGGTGGTGAAGATCTTGAACGACGAGCCGGCGCCGAACACGTTGCTGGCGTCCGACACGATGTTCTCCGACACCTCGCCCCGGTCGGCGTCGGCGCCCAGGTTGCGGTTGGCCACCATGGCCAGCACCTGATGACCTCCATCCTGGGGTCTGATCAGCGCGAACGTGTTGGCCACGCCGTCCTGGGTGCTCGGGACGTTGCGCTCCACGGCGGCCTTGACCACGGCACTCGCATTCGGGTCCATCGTGGTGCGGATGGTGAACCCGCCGGTGTCGAGCTGGTCGGTGCTGAACCCGGCCTGGCGGAGGTAGCTGACCACGTAGTCGCAGAAGAATCCGGCGTCCGGTGCTGCCGCGAAGCAGTTGCCGCCTGGTACGACCGGCCCGTTCGGCACCACCCCGAGCGTCGCCGCCTTGGCCGGCGCCGCTTGCGCCGGGGTGAGCGACCCGGCCGCGACCATGGTGTCGATCACCAGGTTGCGCCTGGTGAGTGCCTGGTCCGGGTGGGTGTACGGGTTGTACATGTTCGGGTTGTTGACCATGCCGGCCAGCAGCGCGGCCTGCGGCACGGTGAGCTGTGCCGGCGTCGTCCCGAAATAGGCGGCGGCCGCCGCGCCCACGCCGTAGATGTTGCCGGCGAACTCCACCAGGTTCAGGTACCCGGTGAGGATGTCGTTCTTCGAGGTGTTGCGGTCCAGGCGCACGGCCATCTCGGCTTCACGCAGCTTGCGCGCGAGCGTGTCCGCCTGGTCAGCCTGCTGGTCGGCCGGGTCACCCCGGTCCACGACGTTGATCAGGTAGTTCTTGACGTACTGCTGGGTGATCGTCGAGGCGCCCTGGAGCGACCCGCCCGAGCTGTTGTGCAGCGCGGCCCGCAGGGTGGCGAGCGGGTCGATGCCCTTGTCCAGGTAGAACCGCCGGTCCTCGACCGAGATGATCGCCGCCTTCATGCTGTCGGAGATCCGGTCGAACGTCGCCGGTAATCGGTACTGGTCGTACAGGTACGCGATCGGCGCGCCGTTGCGGTCCAGCACGGTGCTGACCAGGGGGATCTGGTCCGCGGTCAGCCGCGCGTCGGCGACGCTGCCGGCCACCCGGCGCGCCGAGTCGGTGATCTGGTTGGACAGCACACCGAGCCCGACCACCCCCGGCGACAGCATGGTCGCCAGGAGCACGCCGGAGAGCGCTACGGCGCCCAGCAACCGCGAGAGCTGGGACCGTCTAGGAGTGTGCCGGACGACTCCGGCCGTGGCGCGCGGCGGCCAGGTGACGTCATCGCAAGGCGCGCGGCCGGGCCGATACCGCTGTTGTATCGGCCCGGCCGCGCAACGCGGCGAGGGCGCCGCCTGGGCGTCGCGCGGTAGGCCCGAGTCGTCCGGCACGCTCCTAGGCACGGTTCGGACGCTACTCGCGCTGCCTGTGAATCTTGTGAGAGCGCCTCAGAGCTGAACTCCCCTGGCGAGCGCACCGTCGACCAGCAGGTGGGACCCGGTCATGAACCGCACGGCCGGGCTGGCGACGAAGACCACCGCCTTGGCGACCTCCTCCGGCGTGGCCATCCGGCCAGTCGGGTTGAGGCCGAGCTGCGTCGTGTACAGCTCCGTGTTGTTCTGCTCGGTCTGCTGCCAGATGCCGCCGTCGAAGTAGGTGTTGCCCGGCGACACGGTGTTGGCCCGGATGCCCTTGTCGGCGAGCTGGTACGCGACGCCCTGGGTGTAGTGGATCAGCGCCGCCTTGAGCGAGCCGTACGGGCCGGCGGTGAAGTCGATCTCGCGGCCGGACACGCTGGCCACGGTGACGATCGACCCCGCCTCGCTGCGTTCCAGGTGCGGTTTGGCGGCCTCGACGAGCCGCACCGCGTGCATGAGGTCGACCTCGAACGTGGTGTGCCAGTTCTCCTCGTTCTCCTGGATCGCCAGCGCGCTGACGTTCGCCACCACGATGTCCAGGCCGCCCAGCTCGGTGGCGGCGTCGTCCACCCACGCCTTGAGCGCGGCGGCGTCCGCCACGTCGACGGCCCTGCCGATCGCGCGCACGCCGGTCTCGTTCAGCGACCGCACCGTCGCGTCGACGTCCTCGGCGTTGCGCGAGCACACCGCGACCTCGGCGCCCTCGGCCGCGAACACCTCGGCGACACTGCGCCCGATGCCCTTGGTGCTGCCGGTGACCAGTGCGCGAAGGCCCTTCAGACCCAGATCCATGTGGTCATGTCTCCTATCTACAGTGTCGCGGCCTGCTCGCGCAGGTAGGTGTGCATCCCGCCGAACGCGGTGACCGGCGGCAGCAACGACTTCGGCACCTTCGTGACGGCGCTGAAGTTGGTGTCGCACACGTTGGCCAGCGGGCACAGCGAAATCTGGGTGAGCAGCTGGTAGGCGTCGAGCTGGTCGATCCCGAGCAGCTCGGACAGCCAACGGACCATCTCGACCTGGCTGGCCCGCCAGGCGTCCTCCAGGGGTCGGGCCGACCCGACGACCATCAGCTCGGTGTCGGATTCGATGCGCGGCCACGCCGGCGTCTGCGCGCTACCCGCCTTGATCAGCTCGACGAGCAGCGTCGTGTTCATGGCGCCCTCGACGGCCGTCCCGCAGGACTCACCCTCGCCCTGACGGAAGTGCCCGTCGCCGATGGAGAACAGCGCGCCCTCGACGTTGACCGTGAGGAAGCACGTGACACCGGCTCGCATCTCCGGGGTGTCCATGTTGCCGCCGAACGTGTCCGGCACCAGCGCGGACCGCACCTCGCGCGCGGGTGGCGCGACGCCGACGGTGCCGTGCATCGGATCGATCGGCAGCTCCAGGTGGAACTCACCGTCACTGGCTTCGAACGCGACCGTGCCCCTGGCGCGGTCCAGCTGGTAGATCCAGGTGCGCTCGGGCAGCGGCGGCTGCAGGGTCGGGGTGCGGTCGGTGCCGGTCAGACCGCCGAACAGCGGGATCGTCGACGACGCGGCCCAGTCTCGCGCCGGTTCGATGTCGACGAAGTGCACCGCGAGGACGTCGCCCGGCTCGGCGCCGACGACGTGGAACGGCCCGGTCTGCGGGTTGACGTCGGGCATCTGCAGCGACGCGCTCGGCAGGTCCTCGGTGCTGCGCAGCTTTCCCGCGAACGCATCCTCGGTCCACAGTTTCAGCAAGGTGCCCGGCTTGACGGTGGCGACGGGAGGCGCCCCGCCGAACGTCCAGGCGTACTGGTCGGGAGAAGGCCGAAACTCAAGAACGTCCACGAGCACCCCTAAGAACGTCGATCCGACACCACCCTCCCGCACCCACCGACGCTCCGCATCTTGATCCGCTCGCACAGACCGCGCACACGCCGCACAGAGGCCGGAGCCTCTGTGCGGCGTACAGAACCTCTGTGTGAGCTAACCGCTCCTGAGGGCACGACGTAAGCGGGCGGCTACGGAGGACTGCTCGAACGTCGGCAAGTCCTGCCAGGTCCAGCGGATCACCTGGAGGGACTCTGCTCGAAGGGCGTCCTCGCGGAGCTTCTCCGCGAACAGGACATCGCCCGGGGCACTACCGGGGCGGACGAGTTCGCCGTACTTGATTCGGCCGTCGAACTCGCCGACGACCCGCCACCGGGGCCAGCCGAAGTCGACGCGACCGATCAACCGGCCTGAGGCGTCGCGCACCTCCCACTGCGGGACCGGCGCCGGAAAGCCGGCCCTCGCCAGTGCGACCCGGCTTCGCGACTCACCCACGCTCTCGGCTCTGCCGTCCGCGAACTCGACCACGCGGCGCGCTCGTGGAGCACCCGGCCAGCCTTTCGCTCCCAGCAACGCGGCCGACAGCTGCTCGACGGTCACCGACCCGCAAGCCAGAGCCGCATCGGCGAACACCACGCCGGATTCGAATGAGACCGTCCGTGCGAGGTCCACGACCGTGCGCGCGACTGAGGTCACCGGTACGTCGTCGATGGCGACGATGTCGCTCGGGGCCAGTGGCGCGCAGTACATGTGCACCACCCGGTCGTTACGACCACCGCTTCTCCGAGGCCGGGTGACCTGGACCCGCTCAGGCAGCCCCGGCCAGCACGGAAGGCCGTGCACGACAGCTGCCGAGGCATGGCTGAGGACCGCACCCGGCGCAAGCTGGTCAATCGTGGCAACCGCCAACATCCGGTGGCGCACAGCTTCCGGGGGTGAGGACCCGGCCACGTAACAACCTCGACGTACCAGTGCCAGCTGTCGGGATCGGTACATCCGCTGCAGCTCTCGATCGGTGAACCCCTCGGCGAGCAGTTCCGATCGGTACCTCAATGGCGCGCTCTGTTGCTCCATGGGCGCCACACTGCAGCCTCAGCGCACATTCCCCCAGCACTCGCCCACTCCCCCTGTGCACAACTCCCCACCTGTGCACAACTACTGCCTAGCGTCCGTCATGGGCTTGACAACAGCTCGCACAGAGCGAGTGCACGCCGCACAGAGGCTCCAGCCTCTGTGCGGCGTGTGGAAGGTCTGTGCGAGCTGACTACTTCTCGCCCTTCAGGAGCGGGAGCAGGCCCTGGAGCTCGTCGGCGATCGAGTTGGGGACGATGTAGCCGTCCTGGGCGCGGATCTGGTCGATGTTCGCGGCGATATCGTCGGCCGACACCGAGGCGCCCTTGCCGGCGAACCAGCCGGGGGCCAGACCGACGAAGACGCGCGCGTAGCGGCCACCGCCCGCGGAGAAGATCTCGTGGGTCTGCTCGCAGGACTCGCTGGCCAGGTAGGTCACCAGCGGGGTGACCAGCTCGGGCGAGACGCTGTCGGCGAGCGGGCCGAGCAGCTCCTCGGTCATGCGGGTGCGCGCGATCGGGCAGATCACGTTGCTCTTGATGTTCGCCTTCGCACCCTCGATGGCGATGACGTTCGACAGGCCGACGAGGCCCATCTTCGCGGCGCCGTAGTTGGTCTGGCCGAAGTTGCCGAACACACCGGCGTTCGACGCGGTGAAGACGAACCGGCCGTAGCCGTTCTCCTTCATGACCCGGAACGCCGGCTGGCTGACGTAGAACGCACCCTTGAGGTGCACGTCGAGGACCGCTTCCAGGTCCTTGTTCTCCAGCTTGGCAAACGTCTTGTCGCGCAGGATGCCGGCGTTGTTGATCACGATGTCGACCTTGCCGAAGCTGTCGACGGCGGTCTGCACGATCGCCGCGCCGCCCTCGGGGGTGGACACCGAGTCGTGCGAGGCCACCGCGGTACCGCCGTTGGCGACGATCTCGTCGACGACCTTCTGCGCGGCCGAGGCGTCGGCGCCGGTGCCGTCGGTCGCGCCACCCAGGTCGTTGACCACGACTGACGCGCCGCGTGCCGCGAGCTCCAGTGCGTAGGTCTTGCCCAGGCCGCCACCGGCACCGGTGACGATGGCTACTCGTTCGACGAAGGAAATATCAGTCATGCGAGCACCTTAACCGAGGTTCAAATCGCGGCCCGCCTGATGGCCCGGTAGAGCAGCGACTGGTCGCCCATCCGCCTGCGCAGCTCCCGTTCCAGACCCGCGATCGGATACAGGTTCTGCGGCGCCCGCGAGTCCTTGTACTCGGTCGAGGCGTAGCGGCACAGCATCGGCTGGCTGCGTCGCGCCAGTTCGATGACCTCGACGATCGGCAGCTCGGACGAGCATTCCACCCGCACCACGCCGGCCCACGGCGCGCCCGAGCCGCCGGGCAGCTTCAGGTACCAGGAGTAGCGGTGCCAGCTGGTGCCCAGCCCGAAGACCGGGGTGCGTTGGCCGGTTGTGAGCCTGCCCACGAGACCGTGCAGCGTGTCGGGCAGGTACGGCTTGCTGTGTGTCTTGACGTAGCCGAGCGCGCGCGGCAGGTGTGCCCTGCCGTGCAGCGGACCGTCCACCACCAGCACGTCGTCGTCGCCGACGGCGGGGTCGGCTCCCGCGCGGGCGGACGACGCCGCCGCGATCTCGACGGCGCGCAGCTCGAACTGCACCGCCTGGCTCAGGTCCTGCGCCGGCACGCCCGCCTCGGCCTTGGTGGCCGCGTGCACGTGGACGTACCGGCCGGCCGAGGTGTCCACGTCGGTCGCGCCCTCGGCACCGCTGAACAGGCCTCGCCGGACCTCCGCCGTCACCAGCCGAGCCTCCCCCGCGCGGCAGCGGACCACGCCCGCCGCGTACGACGCGCACAGCGCCAGCGCCGCCGCGGGGTCCGCGCTCACCTCGTTGTCGAGCACCCAGGCCATGGCGTCGATCCGCCGCACACCGTCGACGAACAGGACGCTCGAGAAGTCACCGGCGTTCGGGTCGGGGTCGATCGCCTCCCACCGCGCCTCGGGGACCTCGACGTCGGTCACCACCTGGGCGCTCGACCGCCCCCAGTCCCCCTGGTCCTCGGTGCTCGCGCCGTAGCCCGGATCCCAGCTCTCCACCCTCCACCGCACGTCAGGCCATCTCCTCTCGGACGATCGAGGACGTGCGCTGGTCACGGGACACGGCGAACCGCACCGGCACCCGCTCCGCGAGCGCGGGGACGTGGGTGATGACACCGACCATCCGGTCGCCGCGCGCCGCGAGGTTCTCCAGGGTGCCTGCGACGACCTCCAGGTTCGCCTCGTCGAGCGTGCCGAACCCCTCGTCGAGGAAGATCGAGTCGAGCCGTGCGGCGCCGGCGGAGGCGAGCGTGGCGAGCTGTTCGGACAACGCGAGCGCCAGCGCCAGGCTGGCCTGGAACGTCTCGCCGCCGGACAGTGTCTTGACCGGACGGCGCGAGTCGGCGTCGGCGTGGTCGACGACCAGGAACTCGCCCTCGTCGTGGGTCAGCTCGAACTGCCCGCCGGACAGCTCGTCCAGCACCCGCGACGCGTCGGTGACCAGCGCGTCCAGTGCGGACGCGACCAGCCACCTCGGGAAGGCGTCCGACCGCAGCAGCCCGGCGAGCATCCTGGCGACCTGACCGGCCTCCTGTGCCTGTGCCCGGCGTTCGCCCAGCTTGGCGGCCTCCGTGCGACGTTCCGCGATGCGTGCGCCGGCCGCCTTGGCCTTCTCCAGCCCTGCCGACGCCGCCGAGGCCGCGACCTGGGCTGCCGCACGGCCGGGCGGCAGCTCGATGTCGTGGGACCGCAGGTCCTCGACGAGGGCGCGCTCCGCGTCCCCGGCGCGCGCCCGGACCCGCTCGAGTACCCGGACGTTCTCCGCCAGCTGCTCGTCGCGCCCGGCGACGGCGGCACCGGCCCAGTCGACCAGCGCGCGCCACGCGGCGACCAGGTCGTCCCCGGTGCTCGCCGAGTCCTCCGGTGCAGGTGCCCCGAGGGCCACCACCGCGTCGCGGTGCGACCGCAGCTCCCGCCATCCTCGGGCGACGAGTGCGCCGACGGCCTCGGATGTGCGGGTGTCCTCGCCGAGCGCGACTCTGGCCGCCCTCAGCTCGACATCGGCCGCCCTGGCGTTGTCGGCGAGCTCGTCCAGCGCCGCGAGCTGCTCGGCGAGCTCGGCGTCCGACGGGTGCCCGGCGAGCGACTTCTCCAGCTCGGCGCGACGCCGGGTCGCGGTGGCGGCCCGGCCGAGGGCGTCCTGCTCCGCGCGGATCGCGGCCGTCTCCGATTCGCGCAGCTCCCGCGCCCGTCGTGCCGCGACAGCACACGCCTGCTCCGCTTCGCCGTACCGACGCTCGGCCTCGGTGAGCTGGGCCCGCAGGTCGCTCAGCTGGACGGCGCGGTCCGATGCGGCCGAGGCGGCCCAGTCGGTCAACCGCTGCCAGGACGAGGCGAGGTCGTCCTCGGCCTCGATCGGCGGCGCGCCGAGGACGACCAGCGGGTCGCGGGCGGCGCGCAGCCGGGCCACCGAGGACGCCGCGCGGCTCGCCACGTCGTCGACCTTCGTCTCGACCCGGTCGCGTTCGGTCCGCGCCGCGCTCGCTCGCCGCTCGGCTTCCGCGGCGGCGTCGGCCAGCGCATCCGCCGTGGCAAGCAGCTCGTCGACCTGTTCGAGGGTGTCCGGGCCGTCCGCGAGCCCGGAACGCAGCGAGTCGATCCGGGCGGTCAACGCATCCAGCTCGGCGGACGCGCGGTGCAGGGCGTCCGCGGCGCCGGTGTGGGCCTCCCGGGCCCGATCGCGCCGCTCGGTGGCTCGGGTGAGCGCCTCCTGGATCGCTGTCAGGTCCGTCTGCTCGACCGGGGCCGGCAGCGTCAGGACGCGCTGCTCGCACACCGGGCAGTCCTCGTGCAGGGCCAGCCTGGGACGCAACGCACCGACCAGGTCGGTGCGCGCGGCGTCCGCCAGTGCCGATTCGGCGACCGACCGCGCGTGCTCGGCCTCGGCCAGCGCGACCTCGGCCGCACTCGACTCCTCCCGCAACCGGCGGTGGCGCCGCTGCGACTCGTCGCGCTGCGTCGAGACGTCGAGCAGCGCGGCGTGGTCACGGCGGGCCTGGGTGAGCCGGAACCGGTCCGGCCCCGCTGCAAGGGCCTTACGTGCCTCGGTGTCGGCGGTCTCGGCTTCGGCGACCTCCGTGCGCACCTCGGCCTGCCGACGTGCGCCCGCCCTCCGGAGCCGGTCGAGCTCGACCACGTCGTCCGGCGTGCGCAACCCGGTCAGCCGCGTCCGCTCCTGCGCCAGCTGCTCGGACCGGGCACGCAGCTCGGTCACCGTCTGACCCGCCCGGTCCTGTTCGGCACGGGCGGTGTCCAGCGCGGTCGCCGCCTCGGCGGCCGCCGAGGCGGCTGAGGCGGTGCGACCCGCGGCCTCGTCCCGCTCGGCGTCCAGACGGGGCAGCAGGGCCCCGATCTCGGCCAGCTCGGCGTGATCGCGGCGCAGCTGCCGCAACGGCTCCCGATCCGGCGCTTCGGACATCCGGCGCCTGGCCTCGTCGTCGGCCTTCTCCGCACCAGCGAGCCGGGCGCGCGCCGAGGACACCGCGCGGTGCGCATCGCCGGCCCGCGTGGCCAGCTCGGTCAGCCCGTCCGGCGTTCGCAGACCTGCCAGCAGCGCGCGTTCCTCACCGAGCCGCGTCGCCGACCGTTCGGCATCGCGCAGTTCGGCATCGCACGCGGCGAGCACCGGAACAGCGGCCGAGACCCGGTCGACCAGCTCGGTCAGCGCCACCTCACGTTCGGCGGCCGCCGCCGCGGCCTCTTCGGAGGCGTCGGCGTACTCGGCCAACTGCTCGGCGAGCACCTCGGCCCGCTGGTTCGCCGCCTTCGCCTCCCCCGCGGCCTCGCGGGCCATCACCTCGTACATGCCGAGGCCGAGGATCCGGGTCAGCATCTTCTGCCGATCGGCCGGTTTGGCGTGCAGGAACTGCGCGAAGTCGCCCTGCGGCAGGACCACGCAGATGCAGAACTGCTCGAACGGCAGCCCCAGCAGCTGTTCGACCGCCTTCGTCACCGGGATCGAGTCGGCCGCGACCACGTGGGTGTCGTCCTCGACGTCACCGAGCGCGGTGGGATCGGAGAGGTGCTCCAGGCTGGCGTTGCGCACGGTCACCGACCCGTTCGCTGCCCTGCGCAGCTCGCGCGCCACGACGTAGCGCTCCTCGCCGATGTCGAACAGCAGCCGTACGGTGCCCCGGTTCGCGGTGGGCGAGAGCGCCAGCGACACGGTCCGCCGGTCGTCCCAGCGGGGAACCGAGCCGTACAGCGCGAACGTCATCGCGTCGATCACCGTCGACTTACCGGACCCGGTCGGCCCGACGAACGCGAAGTACTCGGCGCCGGTGAAGTCGACCTCGGTGGGCTCACGGAACGCGGCGAACCCGTCCATCCGCAGTGTCACGGGGCGCATCAGTCGCCCACCTTGTCGTGCAGCCGGGCGAACAGCGCCTCGACCCTCGGGTCGGCGACCGATCGCGTCTGGAGGAAGTCGGAGAACAGCTCGCCCGGGCTGCGCTCGACGCCCGGTCCGCTCGCCGGGCGCGACCCGGTCACCTGCGCGGCGAACTCCGGGTCGATCCGCACCTCCAGCGCGTTGGGCAGCAGGTCGAGCACCTCGTCGCGCAACCCGGCCCTGGCCGGTTCGCAGACCCAGACCCGCAGGAAGTCGTCGCCGACGGTGCCCGCGAGCATGACCAGCTCGGCGACGGTGCCGCGCAGCGTCCGCAGCCGGCGGCCCGCCGTGACCGGGATGTCGGTGACCTTCGCGGGCAGCCCAGGGGTCGCCTCGACGAGGCACACGACGCTCGTGTTGTCCTGCTCGCCGAAGTCGATCGCCATCGGAGCGCCGCAGTAGTGCACCGGGCACGGCGCGGGCAGCTTCTGCCTGCGGTGTAGGTGGCCGAGGGCGACGTAGTGCGCCTCGGGCGGGAAGATCGTGGCCGGCACGTGGTACTCGAAGATCGACTGTGCCATGCGCTCGCCGCCACCGAACGCCCCGCCGGTGACCGTCAGGTGCGCCATCACCAGGTTGACCGAGTCGTCGGAGAACTCGGCGGTCAGCGCGCCGAGCGCATCGCGCACGAGCTGGTCGTACCCGGCGGTGTTCTGCGCCGGGGTCTGCGTCATCAGCTCGGCGGCCTTCACCGCGTAGCGCTGGGACAGGAACGGCAGCACGGCGACCGTCACCGGCTCACCGGTCGAGCGGGCCTCGAACTTGACCACGCCGCCGCTCTCGGCGGGACGAACCGAGCCGAGCAGCGTGATGCCGGCGGCGTTCGCCAAGGTGCGGTAGGCGTCCAGGGTCGCCGCGTGGTCGTGGTTGCCGGCGATCGCGATGACCTCGGCACCGGTCTTCGCCAGCGCCATCAGCGCGTCGATGACGAGCCGCTGGGCGCCCGCGCTCGGCGCCGCGCTGTCGTACAGATCGCCAGCGATCAGCACCGCGTCCGGCTGCTCCGACCTGGCGATCCCTACGATCTCGCGCAGCACCTCACGCTGCTCGTCCAGCCGCGAACGACCCTTGAGCGTCTTGCCGACATGCCAGTCGGAGGTGTGCAGGAAACGCATAGTGCAGCAACCGTAAGCGCTCCCCCCGACAGTCCTGACGCGACCCGCTCAACCCTGGATTCGGGTCGCCAGCGTCGCCTGGCCGGGGCCGGTCAGCTCGTGCACCACACCTCGTCGGCCCGCCATGGCCATGAGCAGCGCCTCCGCGGGCCCTTCCACGACCGGGCCACGGCCGGACGCCCAGTCCAGGTCGGTGGCGACCAGGCGCAGTCCCCTGGTCCGCCAGAACGCGCGGATCGGCGGCGCGAACCTGGCGAAGTCCAGCGCCGGGAGCAGCCGTCGCTCCGGGACCTCACGCGGCGCTCCGAGCGGGCGGCGGATGTCCTGGTGATGGATGAGACAGTCGAGCAGCGCGATCCGGGCGCCGAAGGCGGACGGCAGACCTCGTGGCTCCAGCCGCTGCTCCATCGCGGCGATCAGCTCGTCCGGCGGTGTGTCCCGCGCCAGCTCGACACCGATGTCGTTGGCCTTGTCCAGGCTCAGCCGCCCCTTGCCGAGCCGCGTGAAGCCCCCGCTGATCCCGATGTCGTCGTAGCTGATCACGTGGGCGACGATCTCGCGCACCGTCCACAGGCCGCACAGCGTGGACGCGTTCCACTGCTCGGGGGTCAGGGTGGTCAGGAACTCGACGAGATCGGCCCGCTCGTCGCGGGCCAGCTGGGCAACGGTCATGACAACGTTCCTCACGGCGGTGGAAGATGCGACCATGCGCACGCACAGAACTCGTTCCGCGCTGATCACCGTACTCACGGCGGCAAGGCCCGGTCAGTCGCAGGCGGAGATCCTCGACGAGCTCCGCCGGTGCGTGCTCGACGGAGACGTGCCGCCCGGAACCCCGATCCCGGTCGATGCGGTCGCCGAGGTCTTCGGGGTCAGCCGCATCCCGATCCGGGAGTCGCTCAAGACGCTCATCGGTGAGGGTCTCGTCGAGCACCGGCAGAACCTCGGCTACACCGTCGCCCGGCTGAGTCTCGGTGAGCTGCGCGAGCTGTACCTGGTCCGCGAGGTGCTGGAGGTGGCGGCGCTGACCGCGGCGGTCGCGGCCGCCGACGCGTCGCACGACGAGGAGGCCCGCGCCGCGCACCATGTCCTGCGCGAGGCGACGCTGGCCGGCGACTCGCGGGCCTATCACCGCGAGACCAAGCGGTTCCACTGGGCACTGGTCCAGCCGTGTGGCATGCACCGGCTGCTGGGCATGCTGGAGTCGGCGTGGAACGTGACCGAGCCGCTGCAGCTGATGACCCACGTCGGCGCGCGCGAGCGCCACGACCTGCACCACGACCACGACAAGCAGCTGGCCGCGTTCCTCGCCAGGGACACCACGAGCCTGCTGGCGTCCTGCCGCGAGCACTACCAGCGGCTGCGGGTCGTCCTCGAGGGCCTGCCCCAGCACACCGGTCTGCTCACCGACCCTGACTGAATCCCCGGCCGCCGACGATGTGGGATGAACATGTGGCTCAGCCCAGCGAATACGAACGCCCGTCCAGCGGGTCCAGGGCCGACCTCGCGGCCAGCCTCAAAAGAGACTTCGCCCAAGCTTGGACGGGCGGCAGCTCACCAGTCGACGAGCTCATCTGCGAACGTCGCGCGGAAGCGGCACGCGAAGACAGCGAATGACCAAGCAGCCCGCACAGACCGCGTTCACGCCGCACAGACGCCCCAGCCCCGTGCCTGGAACTCCTCGGGTTGATACCCCACCGGCCTCACTGGCCACGTCCGTACCGGCTCGCAGAGCGTCGTGTTGTGTCGCAGACGCTGCAGCGTCTGCGACACAACAGGAAGCTCTGCGAAGTCGAGCCGCGAACCTCGGGGTCTGACCTGGGGCGGAGAAGATATATGTTCGCTGTGACAAAGACGTAACAGAGCGCTCCTACGGTCTGTGCACGAGCTAGACACCGCACAGCCACGGGAGCGTCATGACCGCATCGACCACCGGATCGGCCGGCTCATCGACCGGCGCCGGGCACGAATCGCGCTACGACCCTCGGCTCGCCAACTCCGACCTGGAACCGTTGAAGCACCAGTCCTGGGGCAGCTACAACATCTTCGCGTTCTGGATGTCGGACGTGCACAGCGTCGGCGGCTACGTCACCGCGGGCAGCCTGTTCATGCTCGGGCTGAGCAGCTGGCAGGTGCTGGTGGCGCTGCTCGTCGGGATCGGCATCGTCAACGTGTTCTGCAACCTGGTCGCCAAGCCCAGCCAGGTCACCGGCGTGCCCTACCCGGTGATCTGCCGCAGCGCGTTCGGCGTGCTCGGCGCGAACGTGCCGGCGATCGTGCGCGGCCTGATCGCGGTGGCCTGGTACGGCATCCAGACCTACCTGGCCTCGGCGGCGCTGACCATCGTGCTGCTCAAGCTGTGGCCTGCGCTCATGCCGTACGCGCAGGCAGGCACGCACGGCTGGCTCGGGCTCTCGACGCTGGGCTGGGGCTGTTTCGCTCTGCTGTGGGTGTTGCAGGCGGCGGTGTTCTGGACCGGGATGGAGACGATCCGCAAGTTCATCGACTTCTGCGGACCTGCCGTCTACGTCGTGATGTTCGTGCTCGCCGGCTACCTCATCCACCGCGCGGGCTGGAGTGCGATCGACCTGAGCCTGGGCGAGGTCCGCTACACCGGCTGGGCCTCGGTGCCGGTCATGATGGGCGCGATCGCGCTGGTGGTGTCCTACTTCTCCGGCCCGATGCTGAACTTCGGCGACTTCTCCCGCTACGGCCGGTCCTTCGCGGCGGTCAAGCGCGGCAACTTCCTCGGCCTGCCGGTCAACTTCCTGGTGTTCTCGATCCTGGTCGTCGTCACGACGTCGTTGACCCTGCCGATCTTCGGTGAACTCATCACCGACCCGGTGGAGACGGTCGCCCGGATCGACAGCACGCTCGCCATCGTGCTGGGCGCGCTGACCTTCACGATCGCCACGATCGGCATCAACATCGTCGCCAACTTCATCTCCCCCGCGTTCGACTTCTCCAACGCGAACCCGCAGCGGATCAGCTGGCGCGCGGGCGGCATGATCGCGGCGGTCGGCTCGGTGCTGATCACACCGTGGAACCTGTACAACAGCCCCGAGGTCATCCACTACACGC
This sequence comes from Actinospineispora spinosispora DSM 44797, assembly GCF_000429025.1. Classification (GTDB taxonomy): domain Bacteria; phylum Actinomycetota; class Actinomycetes; order Mycobacteriales; family Pseudonocardiaceae; genus Pseudonocardia; species Pseudonocardia spinosispora. The sequence continues at coordinate 730,940 of NZ_KE386834.1, read as the reverse complement.
TGGAGACCCTCGGTGCGTTCATCGGCCCGCTGTTCGGCGTACTCATCGCCGACTACTACCTCGTGCGCAAACAGAAGGTGGTGGTCGACGACCTGTTCACCATGTCCCCGACCGGGCGCTACTTCTACCGCAAGGGCTACCACCCTCAGGCGATCATCGCGACGGTCGTCGGCGCGGTGCTTGCGGTCATCCCGGTCCTGTGGAGCAATGGACCCGGCATGAAGACCGTCGTCCAGTACACCTGGTTCATCGGCATGCTGGTCGGTCTCGCGGTCTACTACGCCATCGCTCGACGGAGCGCGGTGGCCGCCACCGGCGACTCCGTACAGGAACCTGCCGGGAGGTAGTACACCGTGATCATCACCGTCATCAACCCCAACACCACGTGGGACATGACCGCCGCGATCGAGCTGTCGGCCCTCGCGGTCGCCGGCCCGGACACGGTGATCAGGGCGGTGAGCCCGACGATGGGGCCGGCGTCGATCGAGAGCCACTACGACGAGGCACTTGCGGTTCCCGGGCTGCTCGCCGAGATCGCGGGCGGCGAGGAGCTCGGTTCGGACGGATACGTGATCGCCTGCTTCGGCGACCCTGGCCTCGACGCCGCTCGTGAGCTGGCCGGCGGGCCGGTGGTGGGGATCGCCGAGGCGGCGATGCACGCGGCGAGCTTCCTGGGACGCCGGTTCAGCGTGGTCACCACGCTGGAGCGGACAGTCGGCCGGGCGTGGGACCTCGCGGAGCACTACGGCATGCGGCGGTTCTGCGCGAACGTGCACGCCTGCGACATCCCGGTGCTGGAGCTCGACACCGACCCGTACGCGATCAAGCGGGTCACCGACGCGTGCGCGGCGGCTCTGGAACAGGACGGATCGGATGCGATCGTGCTCGGCTGCGCGGGCATGAGCTCGTGGTGCGGACAGATCGGTGAGGAGATCGGAGCTCCGGTGGTGGACGGTGTGACAGCCGCGGTACTGCAGGTTCAGTCCTTGGTCACGATGGGCCTCTACACCGGCGATCGGGGTGAGTTCGCCCCGCCGCCGCCGAAGCCGTACGCGGGTGTGCTGAGCGACTTCGCGCTGCCGGTGACCGAGTGAGCGAGACCAGGATCCACGCGTCCCGGGTCATCACTCCCGACGGTGAGCGAGCGGCAACGGTCGTGGTGCGGGACGGGATGATCGTCTCGGTCGACGACCCCGGCGCCGGTGACGTGACCATCTCGGACGACCAGGTGCTGATGCCGGGCCTGGTCGACAGCCACGTGCACGTCAACGAACCGGGCCGCACCGAGTGGGAGGGCTTCGCCACCGCGACGGCGGCGGCGTGGGCCGGCGGTGTCACCACGATCGTCGACATGCCGCTCAACAGCATTCCCGCGACCGTCGACCTGTCGGCGCTGCGCACCAAACAGGCGTCGACCCGGGGCAAGCTCGCCGTCGACGTGGCGTTCTGGGGCGGTGCGGTACCGGGCAACGCCGGTGAGCTGCGCGCGCTGCACGACGCGGGTGTGGTCGGGTTCAAGTGCTTCCTGCTGGACTCCGGCGTGCCGGAGTTCCCACCGCTGGACCGCGCGGGGCTCGCCGAGGCGATGGAGGTGATCGCCGGTTTCGGCGGCCTGCTCATCGCGCACGCCGAGGACCCCGAGGTGATCGCGTCGGCACCGGCCGCGCACGGGCGGCGCTACGACGACTTCGTCGCGTCCCGCCCGCCGGGCGCGGAGACGACCGCGATCGAGACGCTGCTGGAGCAGACCAGACGCACGGGCTGCCGCACGCACGTCGTGCACCTGTCCGGGGCCGCCTCGATCCCGCTGGTACGCGCCGCGAAGGACGAGGGCCTGCCGATCACCGCCGAGACCTGCCCGCACTACCTGACACTGCGCGCCGAGGACGTCCCGGACGGCGCGACACAGTTCAAGTGCTGCCCGCCGATCCGCGACGACGTCAACCGCGAGCTGCTCTGGGCCGGGCTGCTGGACGGCACGATCGACTGTGTGGTGTCCGACCACTCCCCCTGCACGGTCGACGCGAAACGACTGGATACCGGCGACTTCGGCGACGCGTGGGGCGGTATCGCCTCGGTGCAGCTGGGTCTGCCGGCCGTGTGGACCGAAGCCGACGAACGGGGTATCCCTCTGACCCGGCTGGCCGAGTGGATGTGCGCGGCGCCCGCGCGGCTCACCGGCCTCGGCGATCGAGGCGTGATCGCCCCCGGTCACCGGGCCGACTTCGCGGTGTTCGCGCCGGACGAGAAGTTCGTGGTCGACCCGGCGAAGCTGCGGCACCGCAACCCGATCAGCCCGTACGCAGACCGCACGCTGCACGGAGTGGTCACCCAGACCTGGCTGGCCGGACGCCCGGTCGATGCTGAGGACCGAGCCGGTCAGATGGTGGAGGTACCCAGGTGAGTCTGGACCCGACGGTGGCGCACCGGCTGGACACGTTGCTCGCCGAGGACGACCGGACCCGGGACCGGCGCTACCCGGGTTTTCCCGCCGACGGGCAACCGGTACATACGGTGTATGTACCGGCCGACCGGTTCGCTCCGGACACCGCCGCGCGGTGGGGTGCGGAGGCGCTGGCCGCCCTGGATGAGCACGGACCGCTGGTCGGCGTCGTCGAGGGCGTCGACGAGCACACCGAGACCCTGGTGCGGGCCAAGCTCGGCGCCGAACCGATCGAGGACCTGCGCATCGACTTCGAGGACGGTTACGGCTCGCCGGACGACTACACCGAGGACACCGCGGCGCGCGCCGCCGCGACCGCGCTGTCGTTGACGACCGAGTCGCTGCCGAGGTGCATCGGTATCCGGATGAAGTCCCTGGAGGGCCCGACCCGGCATCGAGGCGTCCGCACGCTGGACCTGTTCCTGTCGACCCTGCTCGAATCCGCCCGGCTGCCCGAGGGGTTCCGGGTGACGCTGCCGAAGGTGACGTCGGTCGTGCAGGTCGAGGCGATGGTCGAGCTGTGCACCGCACTGGAGCAGGCCTACGGCCTTCCGGAGCTGCGGTTCGAGATCCAGGTGGAGACACCGCAGGCGATCCTCGGCGCCGACGGGACCGCGCTGGTCGCGCCGATGATCCACGCGGCGGCCGGGCGGTGCGTCGGGGTGCACTACGGGACGTACGACTACAGCGCCTCGGTGGAGATCGCCGGCGCCTACCAGAGCATGGAGCACCCGGCGGCCGACTACGCGAAGGCCGTCATGCAGGTCGCCGCCGCGAGCACCGGCGTTCCGGTGTCCGACGGCTCGACGAACGTGCTCCCGGTCGGCCCGGCCGACGAGGTGCACGCGGCGTGGCAGCTGCATGCCCGGCTGGTCCGGCGGTCGCTCGAACGCGGCTTCTACCAGGGCTGGGACATGCATCCGGCGCAGCTGCCGACCCGGTTCGCCGCGACCTTCGCGTTCTTCCGCGCCGGACTGCCCGCCGCGGCCGCGCGGCTGCGGGCCTATCGGGAGCAGACCTCGGTCGGGGTGCTCGACGAGCCCGCCACCGCGAAGGCCCTGACCCGGTTCCTGACCAGGGCCCTCCGCTGCGGCGCGACCACCGAGGAAGAGGTCACGGCCCTCACCGGCCAGCTCACCTCGTGAGTGTTGAGTGTGGCTATAGCCATACTCAACACTCACGAGGTGTTCGCGGCCCAGATGGCGTTGACCAGGATGTCCAGCTCGGTCTCGAAGATCTCCTCCGGCGTGATCGCGCGCAGGTGCGGGGCCAGTGCGCGCAGTCGCGGGGCGCTGTCCTCCGACTCGGCCGCCGCGAGCAACGCGGCGTTGCGTTCGGCGCTGGTCGGGTCGCCGTGCAGCTCGCGGTGGGCCCGTCCGAGCACGATGTCGACGAAGACCAGACAGTGGCGAGCCAGCACCTCGTCGCGCAGGCCGGCGTCGGTCAGGATGTCGAGGATCGTCTCCACGATCGACAGGCCGCCGGGACCGTGGTTGCCGCGCGTCATGACCAGCTCGGCGAACCCCGGATAGCACTTGAGCTGTTCGCGCATGCTGTGCGCCAGGTGCCGTAGCCGCTGCTCCCACGGTCCGGTCAGCGCCTGCTCGGGAATGACGTGCGATTCGGCGATCGCGTTCGCCACGAGATCGAGCAGCGCGTCCTTGCTGGGGATGTGCCGGTACAGCGACATGCGCCCTGCGCCGATCTCGGCGGCGAGGCGGCGGACGGTGAGCGCGTCGATGCCCTCGGCGCGCGCCAGCTCGACGGCGGCGGCGACGATGTCCTCACGCGCGAGGCTGCCCCAGGCGCGACGTGCCTCGGAGGTCCCGTTCGGCCGCGTCACGCCGGTCAGCTTAGGCCCGTCCGACGCCCGCCACCGCCAGCTGATATCCCTGACGGGCGGAGAACTCGGCCCGGAAGGTGAAGCGGTCGCCGCGCACGATGGTCTGGCGCCATTCGACCGGACGGTCCGCCGTCCGTCCGAGTCGTTCGATCAGGAACGCGCCGGTGCGTGGGTCGCAGCCGAGCAAGGAACGCTCCAGAGCGCTCGGCATCGCCGCGTGGATGGTCTCCGAGCCGCCCTCCAGCCGCACGCCCGCGCGGTGTGCCAGCTCGCCGTACAGCGATGTGTGGGTGAAGTCGACGCCCAGCAGCGGCTCGGCGAGGTCCGCCGGTAGCCAGACCCGGTCCAGCGCGAGCGGTTCCGGCCCGGCCAGCCGCAGCCGCTCCAGGTGCACGAGCGGCGTCGACTCCTCCAGCCCCAGCCGTACCGCGACCACGCCGTCGCGGCGCCGGTCCAGCGTGCGCACGATGCTGCGCTGACTGAGCCCGGACGCTTCGACCGAGGCGAACAGGCTGTACAGGGCACCGAGCGGCTGCTGGATCTCCGCCGGCTCGGACACCCTCGGCGCCCGTCCGCGCGCGGCGGTGACCACACCCTCGGTACGCAGCGAGCGCAGCGCCTCGCGCACCGTGTTGCGACTCACCCCGTACTCCTGGCGCAGCGCCATCTCGCCGGGGAACTCCCGCTCGAACTCGCCCTGGGACAACCGGGCCCTCAGGTCCTGCTGCAGCTGCGCCCACAGCGGCAGCGGGTCGTCACGCCGCAATGCGCGAGCCGGCATCCCGGGCACCTCCACCTCTGATCGTCACTGCTCTCAGGTTATCCGTCCCCCCGGCGCTCGCGTTCCGGCGTCGAACGTCCTAATGTAGGTACATATGAACGTCCGGCGGAGAGGAGCCTTTCGGTGAGCCAGACGACTGAGCACATCCTCGATGAGCGTTCGGCGACCGCTCCGGCACTCGGCTGGTTCGAATCCCACTGGCACCAGGGCCGGCTCGTGGCGCCGGGTCTCGTGCTCGCGGTGTTCGTCGCGCTCGCCGCGACACCTCTCGGCAAAGCGGTACCGGTCGTCGGCGCCCCGGTGTTCGGCATCGTCCTCGGTCTGATCCTGGCGGCGGCCGTGAAACCGGGCGACGACCTGCGGCCCGGCCTGACGTTCGCGTCGAAGCCGGTGCTGCAGGCCAGCATCGTGGTGCTCGGCGCGACGTTGTCGCTGCGCGAGGTCGCGCACGTCGGCCTGGCCTCGCTGCCGGTGATGCTCGGGACGCTCGCCGTGGCGCTCCTCGGCGCGTGGGGGCTCGGGCGGCTGCTCGGCGTGCGAGGTGACACCCAGATCCTGATCGGCGTCGGTACCGCGATCTGCGGCGCGTCCGCGATCGCGGCCACGACCGCGGTGCTCAAGCCCCGGCAGACGCAGGTCGCCTACGCGCTCGGCACGATCTTCACGTTCAACATCGCGGCGGTCCTGCTGTTCCCCGTGCTCGGGCACGCGTGGGGGCTGTCGCCGCACTCGTTCGGCACGTGGGCCGGTACCGCGATCAACGACACGTCCTCGGTCGTCGCGGCGGCCTTCTCCTTCTCACCGGACGCCGGACCGTACGCGGTGGTGGTCAAGCTGAGCCGGTCGCTCGCGCTGATCCCGATCGTGATCGTCCTGGCCATCTGGCGCGCCCGCCGCGACGCACTCGCCGCCGGCGACCGTCCGCGCTGGTCACAGATGCCGTGGCGCAAGGTCGTCCCGCTGTTCCTGCTCGGTTTCATCGCGGCGTCGGCACTGGATACGGTGGGTCTGGTCCCGGTCGCCTGGCACGCGACGCTCACGTCCATCGGCACGTTCCTGATCACCACCGCGCTGGCCGGCATCGGCCTGTCGATGCGCGCTGCCGACATCAGGGGCGCGGGCGTCCGCCCCCTCCTGCTGGGCGGCCTCCTCTGGCTACTGGTGGCGTCCAGCAGCCTGGCCCTGCAAGCACTCACCCACACCCTGTGACCATGCCGTGAGTGTTTTGGGTTGCCCTGGCAGCCCAAAACACTCACGGCATGAACCGGGGAGCCGCGTCAGAACGGGGGGTCGTCGTCCACCGAGGGGAGGCGGCTGAGGCGGCTTCGGGAGGCGCCGTTCGTTGTTGCGTCGCCCGTGGACGGAACACGCTGGGGCTCGCCCGCGCTTTCCGACAGGCGCGTCGCCCAGGCCGGGAACGGGAACTCCACCGCCAGCGGGACCGGGATCTCCGGCTGGGAGACGAACATCGTGCCCGGTCTGGCCAAGGTGGCCCTGCCTCGTTGGGACGGCGGGAGGAAGCCGTACTCGGGGCGGCCGGCCTCCGCGGGGTCCAGGCGGCCCACGACCTTGATCGACGAGTTGGACACGATGCGCCGCTCCACCTCGCTGGCGGTCTGTTGCGCGCCGATCAGGATGATGCCCAGCGAACGCCCGCGCTCGGCGATGTCCAGCAGCACCTCCTTGATCGGGCTGCTGCCCTCACGGGGCGCGTACTTGTTCAGCTCGTCGATCATCGTGAACAGCAGACCGCCGGGGCCCGCTGCTTCCTTGCGCGCGGTCTCGGCGGCCAGCACGACACCGACGACGAACCGTTGCGCGCGTTCCGGCAGGTTGTGCAGGTCGACGACCGTCACCTGCTGCCCTTCGGTGCTGACCCGACGCCCCGGACTGTCGGTCAGATCGCCCCGGATGATGGAGCGCAGCGGCGTGAGGCTGGAGCGCAGCCTGCGCAGGAACGCATTGATCGTCCCGGTGCCGGTGACCGGACCGGCCCACGGGGCGCGCACCGCGTGGTCCTCGTCGGTCAGCTTGTCGGACACGAAACCGACCAGGTCCTGATACGTGCGCAGCAGCCTGCCCTCGATGCTGACCGCGCCGTCCAGACCGGCGGCCATCGCGTCGTGACGCAGCCGGGTGGTCACCTGGTGGATCACCGACGTGTACTGGTTGCGTTCGTCCTCGGCGTCGGCGAACGCGAACGGCAGCAGCTCGTCGGCGCAGAACTCGCGCAGCGTCCACCAGAACGGGCTGATCCCGCTGGTGCGGCCGGTGACGTGCGGACGGCCGGTCGGATCGTCGGGCGTGGGCGGCGCGAAGAAGCCCGCCGAGGCGAACGGTTCGGCGGGCAACCCGAGCCTCGCGTAGGCACCCTGCAGCTCCGGGCCGGACTCGGCGTCGGTCAGCCGTCGGTTGGTGTGGTCGAGGAACAGCAGGTCTTCGCCCTTGACGCTGAAGATCAGTGCCTTGGCGTTGACCGCCCGGTTGCCGAGCACACCGCTGCGGAAGATCGAGTACAGCAGGAACAGCGCGAAGCTCGTCTTGGTCGCCACGCCGGAGATGCCGCTGATCGACACGTGCCCGCCGCGGGTGCCGTCGAGGAACTCCAGGTTCAGGTAGATCGGCTCGCCGTCCCGCCCGAGACCGACCGGGACCTTGCTGTCCATCCGGTCGAAGTACAGCGCCTGCGCCCGCTCGTCCCCGGTCGCCCGGTGCACCGGCACGCCAGGGCGCGGCGGCACGTAGCACTCCGGGTCGACGCGGGTGGTGGTGATCTCGGCGATCTCCTGGACCTGTGCGGGCAGCACACCCTCGTTGATCAGGAACACGTCGGAGCCGAAGCTGGCGCCCTCCGTCCGGGCGGTGACCTGGGTGACGATCCCCGAGGTCAGCACCGGCCCGACACCCGGCACCGCGCGGACCGTCACGACGACGTCGTCCAGCTGCAGGTACGAGTCCTGCCCGAGCGCCACGTTGAACAGCAGCGGCGTCGAGTCCTCGGTACCGGCCACCAGCCCGACCGGTGGTGGGCGCTGTGTCCCGTTCTCCGTCACGGTCGCATTGCTACCACGCGTACCCACCGACGCCGCGGCCAGGCGGGGTTCTCGATTCGTCCGGGGCCGAACCGTTCCGAACCTAGCCTCGACGACATGGTCACCACATCGATCGATCGCAGCACGGAAGCCGAGGCGTTCCTCGACGCGCGCCAGTACACCGCGCCGGACATCGTGTCCGCATGTGAGGGATGGACCGCGCACGATGTCACCGCGCACCTCGCCGCGGCCGCCGCCGAGGTCACCCGGCATCTGCGGCCCTACCTCGCGGGCGAGGAGGTTCCGAGGACCCGCACGTTCGAGGAACGCGAACCGCCGTTCCGGGCGCTCGACGACACCACCCTGTGCCGACGCCTCGACGCCGAGGAAGCCACGATGCGCACGGTGATCGCGCAGGTCCTGGCGGACGACCCGGACGCGGTCATCCCGTGGACCGGACGTCGGATGGTCGTGGCGAAGTTCCTGCCGCACCTGCGCAACGAGTTCGCCGTCCACCGGTGGGACTTCGTCGGCGACGACGACACCGGCACCGAGCTGCTGGCCCAGCCCGAGCTCACCGAACACGCGGTCGGTGTCCTCGGGGAGATCCTGCTGCGCCTCGGCCGGACCCACGACCCGGACCCCGACCAGGACTTCGCCGTCGCCCTACGCTCCGAGAACGCTCCGGACGTGCGGGTCGTGGTGGAATCCGGACGCGCCAGCCTGCACCTGAGCGGCCGGCGGGCCGACGAACCTTCCATCGAGCTGGACGCGGCTGCCCGGACGCTGTTCATCTGGGGCCGCCGCCCCGACCGACGCGGCCGCATCCGCAGTCACGTCACCCAACCCGTGCTCCGGCGGCTGGACGCCTTGCTGTCCGGCTACTGACCGAGGAACTTGATCACGCGGTCGACCACGGCCGGGTCCTCGCGGAAGCACCAGTGGCCGGCGTTGCGCACGATCTCGACCTCGGAGTTCGGCAGCGCCGAGCCGAACCGGTACGCCTCCCTGATGTTCAGGTAGGGGTCACCGTCACCCCACAGCACGAGCGCCGGGCAGCGCACCTCGTCGAGGGTGTTGCCGGCCGCGCCGAGCACCCCGGCGTCCGCCGAGCGGTACAGCCCGAGGATGGCGCGCCGTGTGCCTGAATCGAGGTAGCGGGTCGCGTCGTCGAGGAACTCGTCGGACATCGGCCCGGGACGTGGGCTCGACAGGTGCGTCAGCAGCTTCAACGTCGGACGGCGCATGCCGATGGTCGCCAGCTCGCCGAGCACCGGGGTGCGCCAGGCCCGCGCGAGCCAGTGCCAGCGATAGTGCGGGTTCAGCGCGACCGCGTCGATCACGACCAGCCGTTCGACCTGTTCGGGCCGCAGCGCGGCGGCGGCGAGCGCGACGGCGCCCCAGTCGTGCACGACCAGCCGGTAGCGCTCGAGGCCCAGGTCATCGATCAGCGCGGTGAACCACATCTTGAGCGTCGCGAAGTCGACCCGCCCCGGCCGTCCAGAGCGACCGAAGCCCGGCATGTCCGGCGCGATGACCCGGCCCAGCTCGCCGGCCCGGTCGAGGAACGGCGCCCACTCGTCCAGAGAGTCCGGCACGCCGTGCACGAAGATCACCGGCGGTCCGTCGCCCCGGTCCGCCAGGGCCGTGCGAACTCCCGCCACGTCTCGATACTCGACCTGCTGCACCGCCATCGAGGCGCCTCCCGTCACTTTCTTCCGGCACCGAAATCTACCGGCACGCGCCTGGGGTCTCGATCTCGGTGTTTCCGGGGTGATCTGGCGTCCCCGCTGGCTTTCCGGAGTGATCGGGGCGTCCCCGCTGGCTTTCAGTGTCTTGGCGTGGCCGCCCGCTCTCAACCCCCGGCTGACGCCGGCCTCGCGCGGGCTCCTGGTTGCACTGCCTCAGGGGCGAGGTTTCAGGGTTGACAGCGGGCGGCCACGCCAAGTGCTTAGCCAGGATCGCGGGGAAGGGGCAGGTGTGCGTGCATGCCGTGCGGGGTGGCGGGCCGATCGCGCTTTCTTTGCGCATCGGGCTGCGCCCTCGCGCGATCGCGTAGTCCCAGGAGTCTCTGTGATCACTTTCGTCACGCCTCGCAGAGCTACGTGTTGCGTCGCAGATGTTGGAACATGTGCGACGCAACCTGTAGCTCTGCGAAGTCGCCCCGAGCGTTACGCATGTGACAGATGGGGTGATCTTGGACCTTGAGCACGTGCACAAACGGGGCGCGGCGCAGCCGTGACCAACACAAGCGCCGCACAACTCCCCCATCCCCGCGATACTGGCCGGCACTTGGCGTGGCCGCCCGCTGTCAACCCTGAAACCTCGCCCCCGAACCCGCGCAACCAGGAACGAGCGCGAGGCCGGCGCCAGCCGGGGGTTGATAGCGGGCGGCCACGCCAAGCACACTCGATGGCCAGCGGGGATACGACTGCACCCACCCCGAGCACACTGAAAGCCAGCGGGGATAGCGACCTCACCCAGCAGCGGCGGACACCTCAGCCAACAGGAAGCTCGGTTCAGCCAACTCACGCGCAGCAGCGGCGGAGGCGACAGCCTCGGCCACCTTCTCCACATCGGTGTCATGAACGAGAGCAATCGCGGACCCACCGAAACCGCCACCGACCAGCCGCGCCCCCAACGCTCCTGCCTCCAACGAAGCATCCACAGCGGTGTCCAGTTCGACACAGCTGATCTCGTAGTCGTCGCGCAGCGACGCGTGCGAGGCGTTCAGCAACGGTCCCAGCTCGAGCAGCCGATCCTCGGCGAGCAGCCGCGCCGCCGTGCCGGCCCGCGCGGTCTCGCTGATCGCGTGGCGGACCCGTCGCAGCAGCTCGGGCGAGTCCTCCCCCAGCTCGACCAGTCGGGCCAGGGTCACCTCGACCGAGAACGCCTGGCGCAGCGTCCGCATGCCCAGCAGCTGGGCCGCGCGGTCCACCGAGGCACGCCGCTGCGCGTACTGGCCGTCGACCAGCTGGTGCGGCGCGTTCGTGTTGATGACCAGGATCTCCAGGTGGTGGCGCTCCAGCGGGAGCGGGACCTGCTGCATCTCCTCGCTGTCACAGTCCAGCCGCAGGCAGTAGCCGGCGCGGGCGTGCAACGCCACGGCCTGGTCCAGGCCGCCGGTCATGGCCAGCGCGATCTCGTTCTCCGCGCGCATGCAGGCCTTGACCAGCGCTGATCGCCGCTCCGAGCCGGGCTCGCCGGAACCGCCGCCGTGCAGGTCGGCGAGGGCGACCGCCAGCGCGCACTCCAGTGCCGCCGAGCTGGACAGGCCCGCGCCGAGCGGAACCTCCGAGTACACCGCCACGTCCGCGCCGCCGAACTCGGCCGGCAGCAGACCCTCCTGCCGCATCGCCCACACCACACCGGCCGGATAGGCCGCCCAGCCGTCGGGCCGGCCGGGGGCGATGTGGTCGATATGGCCGTACCAGGGTGCGTTGAGCTGGCCGGACGCCACCTGCAGGATCCCGTCGGTGCGCGACCGCACCGCCGCCCAGGTGCGCTCCCCCAGCGCGAACGGCACGCAGATTCCGCCGACGTAATCGACGTGTTCGCCGATCAGGTTGACGCGCCCCGGGGCGGACCACACCCCGTCCGGCGCGCCACCGTAGGTGGACTCGAACAGCTCGATGCACCGCTGTTCGGTCTGCCGCGAGGGCGGCGGGTACCAGTGTGCCCGAGTCATCCGCAGATCAAATCAGTTCTCGGCCACATCACGCAGCCGGTGCGCAATCTGTTCCGGAGTGGTGTCGTTGATCCAGGCGCCCATCCCGGACTCGGAACCGGCCAGGAACTTCATCCGCCCCGGCGCCCGCATCAGCGAGAAGAGCTGCAGGTGCAGGCGCCCCAGCTCGCGGTACTCACCGACCGGGGCCTGGTGCCAGGCGGCGATGTACGGGGTGCGATCGACGCCGGGAAAGAACCGGTCGATCCTGCGCAGCAGGTCGAGGTACACGTGTGCCAGCTCACCGCGCTCGGAGTCGGTCAGCTCGGCCAGGTCCGCGACGTCGCGGTGCGGCGCCAGGTGCACCTCCAGCGGCCAGCGGGCCGCCATCGGCACGTACGCGCTCCAGTGCTCGCCGGACAGGACCATCCGCACCGACTGCTCACGTTCCGTCGCGAGCACGTCGGCCAGCAGCGAGTTGCCGGTCGCCGAGCGGTGTGCCCGCGCCTGCCTGACCAGCGCCTGGGTGCGGGCCGGGAGGAACGGATACGCGTAGATCTGGCCGTGCGGGTGACTCAGGGTCACCCCGATCTCCTCGCCCCGGTTCTCGAACGGGACCACCTGTCGGGTGCCGGGCAGCGTGGACAGCTCGGCGGTGCGGTCGGCCCACGCCTCGATGATCGTGCGCGCGCGGCCCGGGTCGAGCGTGGCGAAGCTGGCGTCGGGGTCGCTGGTGAAACAGACGACCTCGCAGCGGCCCTGACCACCCGAGAACGTCGGGAAGCGGTTCTCGAACACCACCACGTCGTAGTCGGACGCCGGGATCTCGGTGGGCGGCCGGCCCGGCACCGTCGGCGCCAGGGGATTCTCGTTCGCGGGCGGGAGATACGTACGGTTCATCCGGTGCGCGGCGATCGCCACGTACTCACCGGTCAGCACATCGAGCCGGATCTCCGAGCGGGTCTCCATCGGCGGAAGTTCACGGATGTCGGCTTCTGTTCGGATCGCCGTACCGGACAGATACGGCTCACGGTCGTCGAAGTAGATCAGCTCCCGGCCGTCGGCGAGACGGATCGAGGTTCTGCGGACCGACCCCGTGCTCACGCCCGCACCACGATCAGCTCGCCCACCAGGCTCTCCAGCTCATGGCGCGCACCCGCCGCAAGACCGTCGTCCGTGATCAGCACATCCACCTCGGTCAGCTCGGCGATCGTCTGCAGGCCCACGACACCCCACTTCGTGTGGTCGGCGACCACCATGATCTGGCGGGACGCGGCGATGAACGCCTGGTTCGCCTGGGTCTCCAGCTGGTTGGGGCAGGTCAGCCCGGCCGGCACCGCCATCCCGTGCACGCCGAGGATCAGCAGGTCCAGGTGGAAGCCCTGCAGCGCGGACGCCGCCATCGGGCCGCCGAGTGCGTCGGACGGGGTGCGCGCGCCGCCGGTCAGCAGCACCGTCTGTTCCAGCCTGCGGTTCGTGTGCAGCTCGTCGGACACCGGCAGCGAGTTGGTCACGACGGTCAGGTCCGGGATGTCCAGCAGCTCGGTCGCCACCAGGTGCGTCGTGGTCCCGGCGGACATCCCGAGCGAGCTACCCGGTGCGACCAGCTGGGCCGCGGCCTTGGCGATGGCCTGCTTGGCGGCCACCTGCTGGGTGGCCTTCGTGGCGAAGGCCGGCTCGTGCACGCTGGCCATCCGGGCCTGCGCGGCGCCGCCGTGAACCCGCTCGACCAGGCCTTTCGATGCCAGCTCCGCGATGTCCCTGCGCAGGGTCATGTCGGAGACCGCCAGGTCCTCGACCAGGTCGGCGATCTTCACCGCGCCGGATCGTGCCACCTCGTCCAGAATGCGCTGTTGACGCTGCCTGGCAAGCATCACCGCGCCCACCGGGACAGGTGGGAACGGGGGTACCGCGGAAGCGTCATACCCACATCATGTGACAGCTGCGCAATCAAAGTCAAACATGAATCAACATCGGAACACAGCAATAATGTTGAGTATTGTTGACTTTGGCGTAACCGTCCACGATGCTGCTCACAACTCCCATACATCTTTGTTGCTCGTGCAAAGGAGCACCCATGAGACCGTCGCGTCTCGCCGTGGCGACCTGCGCAGTAGGTCTGTCGACGCTGCTGGCCACCGGCTGTTCGAGCGGCCAGCAGGCCGAGTCCGGGCCGCAGGGCGCGGCACCGGTCACCGGCAACATCACCCTCGCCTACCTGCAGAAACAGGGCGACCAGCAGTACTTCATCGACGAGGCGGCGGGTGCCGTGGCCGAGGCCAAGGCGCTGTCGACCCCGCAGTCCACGGTGACCGTCAAGATCGTGAACCTCGGTCAGGACGCCAACAAGGCCGTCACCGAGACCGACTCGGCCGCCGCGCAGAAGGTCAACGGCATCGCCATCGTCGTGCCGGACCAGAAGATCGGCCCGCAGGTCGCGGCCGCCGCCAACAACGCGAACATCCCGCTCGTCGCCTCCGACGACACCCTCAAGAACAACGCGGGCCAGGACGTGCCGTTCGTCGGGTTCGACGGCTACGACATGGGCTCGAAGGTCGGCGCCGAGACGGCCAAGCGGGTCAGCGCCAAGGGCTGGAACAGCGCCGAGACGGGCGTCATCTACGCCTCCAAGCAGGACCTCTCGGTGTGTGGTGACCGCGTCCGGGGTGAGAAGGAGCAGTACACCCAGAACGGCGGCATCGGCAACGCCATCTCGGTGGGCACCGACAACAGCGTCAACGGCGCGCAGAGCACCGCGTCCGGTGTGATCACCGGCCACCCCGAGGTCAAGAACTGGGTGGTCATGGGCTGCAACGACGAGAACGTGTCCGGCGTGATCCAGGCGCTGACCAACGCGAACGTGCCGGCGTCCAACATCGTCGGGGTCGGGCTCGGCGCCTACATCGCGTGCAAGTCCTGGGCTGTCGGCGCTGTGCCGGACGGCTTCGTCTCGGCGCTCTACATCGACGGCCACGACGTGGGCGCCTCGGCGGTCCGCACGCTGGTCACGAAGCTGCGCACCGGCGCGGCCCTGCCCGCCAAGACCATCGCGCGCACGCAGATCGTCGACAACGTGACCGCGAAGTCGACGTCGCTGAAGTGCACCTGACCGCGAGATGACCGATACGACGACCCGGACCGGGCCCGCCGCGCTGCGGATGGATTCGGTCAGCAAGCAGTACGGCACGGTGGCTGCGCTGCGTGAGGTGAGCGTGGAGTTCCGCGCCGGCGAGGTGACCGCCCTGATGGGCGAGAACGGCGCCGGCAAGTCCACGCTGCTGAAGGTGCTGATCGCGGCGACACCGATCGACGCGGGCGCCGTCGTGCTGGACGGCGAGCAGGTTCGGTTCGCCGATCCGACCGCGTCCCGCGCAGCCGGGGTCCGGGTCGTCGCGCAGGAACCGGAGATCATCGCGCACGTCAACGTCGCGGAGAACATCTTCGTCGGGGCGCTGCCCGCGAAGCGGCGGCTGTTCCGGCGCAGCGAGCTGGTCGCCCGTGCAACCGAGCTGATCACCCGCTACGGGTTCAGCCAGGTGCTGCACCCGGAGACGCTCGGCTCGCGGCTCACCCCGGCGCAGCGCCAGCTCGTGGAGATCCTGCGCGCGCTGACCGACCAGCCGAAGGTCATCGCGTTCGACGAGCCGACCTCCTCGCTGTCGGACAACGAGGTCGAGCTGCTGTTCACCCTGATCAGGCGGCTGCGGGAGCAGGGAGTCGCGGTGATCTACGTGAGCCACCGGCTCAAGGAGGTCTTCGCGCTCGCCGACCAGGTGGTCGTGCTGCGCGACGGCGGCCACGTGGGCACCCGCTCCACCGAGGGCCTCACCGAGACCGAGCTGATCAGGATGATGGTCGGCAGGGACCTGTCGAGCCTGTTCCACGACGAGGTCTCCCGCGCCGAGCCCGGCGGGGTGGTCCTCGCCGTCGACGGTGTGACCTCGGCCGACGTGCACGACATCAGCTTCGACGTCCGCGCCGGCGAGATCGTCGGGCTGGCCGGTCTGATCGGCGCCGGACGGTCCGAGCTGGTCAGGGCGTTGGTCGGCGCCGAGCCGATCACCGGTGGCACGGTCACCTTCCAGGGTGAGCGGCGCCGGTTCCGCTCGCCGCGCGACGCGGTGCGCGCCGGGATCGGCCTCGCGCCCGAGGAGCGCAAGGCCGAGGCGCTGTTCCTGCAGCGCAGCGTCCGGGAGAACACCGCGGCCGCGATCTACGACCGGATCCGCAGCTTCCGGGTGATCAACCGCAAACGTGAGCGGGAGATCGTCGGCCAGTACCTGGAGCGGCTGCGGGTGCGCACGCCGAGCCAGGAACACGCGGTCGGCAACCTGTCCGGCGGCAACCAGCAGAAGGTCGTGCTCGCCCGCTGGCTGGCCCGCAACCCCGCGCTACTGATCCTGGACGAACCGACCAGAGGCGTGGACGTGGGCGCCAAGTCCGAGATCTACGCGATCATCCGCGAGCTGGCGGCCGCCGGCATCGCGATCCTGATGGTCTCCTCCGAGCTGCCCGAGGTGCTCGGGCTGGCCGACCGAATCCTGGTCATGCAGAACGGCCGGATCACCGGCGAGCTGCCCAGGGCGGAGGCGTCCGAAGAGGGCGTCCTGGCTCTGGCCATGGCCGACGACCTGTCCGACGTGGTGGTCGGTCTCGACAACGATGGAGCGGTAACCCGATGACCGAGCGAGACACCGTGACCGCGCCGCAGACGCAGGAACCGGCCGAGCCCAAGACCGGCTCCGGAACGGCGGTCGCGAAGACACTCGGCCTGTTCAGCAACGCCGACCGGGTGCAGAACCTGATCCTGCTCGCCGTCATCGTGATCATCGCGGCGTTCGTGACCTCACGCCAGCCCGCGTTCCTGACCTGGAACAACCTGAGCGTCGCGGTCACCGGAACGATCATCCTGTTCGGCCTGACCGGCCTCGTCGAGCTACTGGTGATCATCGTCGGCGGTCTGGACATCTCGGTCGGTTCGATCGTCGGGCTCAGCTCGGTGACCGGAGCGCTGATCTGGACCCACACCGGCCAGAGCGGCGGGCTCGCTGTGCTGGGCGCGCTCGGCGTCGGGTTGCTGTGCGGCCTTGCCAACGGCCTGCTGATCATTTACGGCCGGGTGAACCCGTTCATCGCCACGCTGGCCACGCTGGCCGCGTTCAAGGGCATCGGCCAGGTGATCTCCGACGGCGGCGCGATCGGCAGCGGCTTCTCGTCCAACCCGATCTTCATCTTCCTGCAGCGAGGCTCCATCGCCGGCCTGCCGACCCAGCTGTTCATCCTGGTCATCGTCGCGCTGGCGCTCGCCTTCCTGCTGCGCTACACCGACATCGGCCGCAACGTCTACGCAATCGGCGGCAACCCCACGGCGGCGAGGCTCGCCGGTGTCAGCATCAACCGCTACGTGCTGGCGGTGTACCTGGTGGTCGGTTTCGTCGCCGCGATCGCGGGCGTCATCCTGATGGCGAGGCAGGGCTTCGGCCAGCAGACCGGTTCGGTGGACGGCCTGGAGCTCAAGGCCGTGACCGTCGCCGCGCTGGGCGGAGCGTCGCTGCGCGGCGGCCGGGGCGGCGTCCTGGGTGCCGTGCTGGCGATCGTGCTGCTCGGCTTCCTGGAGAACGGCATGAACGTCCTGAACATCAACACGTTCTGGCAGAACGTCGCCCAGGGCACCCTCCTGCTGATCGCGGTCATAGCCCAGCAGCGCCGACGCAAGGACAGGGCGATCGGCATCCCGGACTAGTTGGGCCTGTTCCCGCCTTGCTTTCATGGTCAGCACGGTGTGGTGGCTGATTTTCCGCGCGAGATCAGCCACCAGGCCGTGGTGATCATGGAAACGGGCGACGCCGCGCACTCTGTGGTCACATCGCGCTCTGCAGTCGGTGGGAGGCGGCGCAGCCGTGACCGCACTTGGCGCCGCAGAGCTCCCCCGTCCCCGCGATCCTGGCCTGCACTTGGCGTGGCCGGGTGGGGTCAACCCTGAAACCTCGCCCCCGAACATCGGACAGCCGCGCAGGCGGGCGAGGCCGGCGTCAGCCGGGGGTTGACGCCGCCCGACCACGCCAAGACACTCGATGGCCAGCGGGGACAGACACCCCCGCAACCTCTACGATGTCGTACTATCCGAAAGCATGAAGTCCGATTTCGTATCACCTGGGTCCGCGCTACTGGCTCTACAACGGGCCACGCATGCCACGCTGCAGGTGCTGGCCGCTGAACTCGCGGATCTGGACCTGACCGCATCCGAGATCAACGCGCTGGCCAACCTCGCGGACGGCGAGGGGCGGACGGTGTCCGAGCTGGGCGTGGCGATCGGAAGCCGCCCGACGACCCTGACCAGCGTCCTCGACCGCCTGGAACGCCGAGGCCACATCACGAGAGGCACCCGCCCCGGCGACCGTCGCTCGGTACTGGTCGAGCTGAGCCCGTCCGGAGAGGCGACGGCGGGCACGATCGCCGAAGCGCTGGCGGCTCTGGAACGACGAGCGCTGGGCGATCTCCCCGAGGACGTCGTGCGGAACTTCCGCACCGTCCTGCGGGCGCTCACCGAGGTGTCCACATGAGCCACGACTCCCGGTTCGAGGACCTGATGCGTGAGGCGATGCGCGATACCGAGCACTTCGGCCACCGCCAGCACATCAAGCTGACCTGGCTCGCGGTACTGCAGTACGGCGCCGACGAGGCGACGAGACTGATCAGTTCCGGAATCCGCCGCACCGCGAGATACGCGGGCGCGCCACAGAAGTACAACAGCACCGTGAGCCGCGCATGGGTAGAGCTCGTGAGCCACCACGCCGCCGAGGCTCCACACCGCGACTTCGACGAGTTCGTCGAGGTCAACCCGGCACTGCTCGACAAACGACTGCTCAGCCGCTTCTACCGATCCGCGACCCTGGCCTGCGCGAACGCGCGCAGCGGATGGGTAGAACCCGACCTGGATGACTTTCCGTGGCGATGAATCTCCGATCGAGTTGTTGACACGAAGTCGTGTCAACAACTAGGAAGTGCATGTGACACGACGTCGTGTCACTTCTTCCAGCGCCGTGGAGGCACCGTGACCGCCGTTCGTCCCTACCGTGGCGTGAGCGCGGAGGACCGGCGTGCGCAGCGGCGCGAGAAGGTCAAGTCCGCGTGCCTGGACGTCGTCGGGGACAACGGCGTCACCGACCTCACGGTCGAAGCGGTCAGCGCCAGGGCCGGGCTGACGAAGCGCTACTTCTACGAGGGCTTCGCCGACCTCGACGCGCTGCTCGCCGAGGTCATCGACGACATCTTCACCGAGCTGCTCGCCGAGATCCTGGCCGCGCTCGACGCCACGGACCCCACGGTGGCGCATCGGGCGCACACGATCGTGAGCCTGCTGATCGACTTCTTCCAGCGCGACGTGCGCAGGGCCCGGCTCTACGTCGAGGCCCCCGGCCAGCCGACGCTACGCGCTCGCCGTGACGTGGCCTTCGACCTCTACACCCGGCTGCTCGTCGAGCACCTGCACGCGGACTCGACGCCGCGGCGATCGGAGCCGTGGCCGCCGACAACGGTGCCGGACCGCCGCCGGGCACTCGCCGCACTCATCGTCGTCGCCGGTGTCACCGAGGCGATGACCGCGTGGCTCCGGGGCGCCGTCGAGCTCGATCGGCACGAGATCGTCGACGAGATCACCCGAGTCATGATCGCCGCGCTCGAATGACCCAGCACTGCAGCACCGCCCCCACCACCCACCGAGGAGATCACCCATGACCGCCACCGCCGTCGGTATCGACCTGTTGAGCTCGAAGTCCTTCGCAGGAGGACATCCCGTCGAGCAGTATCGCTGGCTGCGGGAGAACGCGCCGGTGTACCGCCACGAGGAGCCGGACGGCCCCGGCTTCTGGGCGATCACCGACTACGAGCTCGTCCGCCAGGCCAGCAAGGCACCGGAGGTCTTCTCCAGCGCCGAGGGCGGCATCCTGCTGACCGACTTCCCGCCGGAGGAGCTGGAGTTCTTCCGGACGATGATGCTGGCGATGGACCCGCCCAAGCACTCGTTCTACCGACGGCTCGTCGGCGGCCTGTTCACCCCGAAGCGCGCCGCGCTGTGGATCGACTCGATCAGCGACACCGTCCGCAGCATCCTCGACGAGGTGTGCGAGTGGGGCGAGTGCGACCTGGTCCTGGACATCGCGGGCAAGCTGCCCTCGTACGTGATCGCCGAGCTGGTCGGCATCCCCAGGGCGGACGGTGTGCGGCTCTACGAGCTGACCGAGATCATGCACTCGGCGCCGGACGCGGTCACCGAGGAACAGCGCTCGGCCGCGATGATGGAGATCATCGGCTACGCCAACCAGGTCCGCGCGGACAAGCTGGAGAAGCAGACCGACGACCTCGCCAGCCGTCTCGTCGTCGCCGAGGTGGACGGCCAGCGACTGACCGAGCAGGAGTTCGCGTCGTTCTTCATGCTGCTGGTCAACGCGGGCGGCGACACCACCCGGAACCTGATCGGCGGCGCGACGGCGAACCTGCTCCGCAGGCCCGATACGCTCGCCCGGCTGCGCGCCGAGATGCCGACGCTGATGCCGACCGCGGTGGACGAGCTGCTGCGGTTCCAGAGCCCGGTCATCTACATGCGCCGCACGCTGATGTCCGACACCGAGCTCGGTGGCGTGCGGTTGGCGAAGGGCGACAAGGTCGCGCTGTACTACGGCGCGGCGAACCGGGACGACAAGGTGTTCGAGCGGCCCGACGAGCTGGTCCTCGATCGCACGCCGAACGAGCACGTGGCGTTCGGCGGCGGCGGAGCGCACTTCTGCCTCGGCTCACACTTCGGGCGGATCGAGATCAACCAGATGATGAGCCAGCTGCTGAGCCGGTTCACCGACCTCGAGGCGACCGCTGAACCGACCTGGCTGGCGTCGAGCTTCATCTCCGGGCCGACGAACCTGCCGGTGAAGTACACCCCGCACAAGCCGGTCGGCGCCTAACGGTGCTCCAGCTCCACCGCGCCCGCCGGACACACCTCGACGGGCGCGGTGGACGGCGCGGGCGTCTTCGCCATGACCGAGCGCAGCACCAGCACCAGGCCGATCACCACGACACCGAGGCCCGACGCGATCACCGGCAGCGCGATGGGACCGACAGCGCTGATCACCAGACCGCCGACCACCCCGGACAGCCCGGCTCCGAAGTAGATCGCCGACGCGTTGATCGAGAGCAGCAGCCCTCCCTCCGGCGCGAGCTCGATCAGCAGGTTCTGCACGGGCGGGTTGAAGGCCCAGGTGAACGCGCTCCAGGCGAACAGCGCGAACCCGGCGCCGACCACCGTCGTCGCGGTCAGCGGAAGCGTGCCCACCGCGACGACGAACCCGACCATCGTGATCATCAGGGTGCGCATCGCACCGATCCGGTCGGTCGCGAAGCCCCCCAGCGTGTTGCCGACCACGCCGCCGACGCCGTAGGCCAGCAGCAACACACCGACGATCGGCCCGCTCACGCCGGCGGTCGCGCCGAGCAGCGGCACGACGTAGGTGTAGACGCTCATGGCACCCAGGACACCGAAGATGGTGATCGCGAGCATGATCAACACGCGCCGATCGGCCGCGACCGCGAACCGTTCACGCAGCGCCACCGGCGCCGCGGGGGCGACCTTGGGCAGCAGGAAGACGACCAGCGCGGCGGCGATCAGGCACACCAGCGCGATGACCCCGAACACGCCCCGATACCCGAGGCTGCCGCTCAGCAGGTTCCCCAGCGGGACGCCAACCACCATGGCCATGGTCAGGCCGCCGAACACCACGGCGACCGCCCGGCCCCGTTCGGCGGCGGGTAGCAGGCCGGTCGCCACCAAGGTCGCGGCGGGCGTGTAGACGGCCGCACCGAAGGCCGCGATCACCCTGGCCGCGAGCAACAGCGGGTAGTTCGGCGCGAGCGCCGCGAGCCCGTTGCCCAGACCGGCCACCAGCAACGCCACGAACAGCAGGGTCCGCCGCTCCCATCGCGCCGTGACCGTGGCCAGCAGCGGCGCACCGACCGCGTAGCTCAGCGCGAACGCGGTCGACAGCTGACCCGCGGCGGTGAGCGACACGTGCAGGTCCGAGCTCACCGCCGGAAGTACCCCGGACACGACATATGCGCTGGTCCCGACGGCGAACGAACCACCGGCGAGCAAATAGGTACGCGCGGACATCAAGCGGCCCCCTCAGACCTGTCTGATGGTTGGACCATCGCCAAACTAGTCCACGATTGGGTAAATTTCCAACAATCCGACTGTGGGGTAGCCTACGTCGCCATGAGAACGCAGGTGGCCTGATGCGCGAGCCTTGGCAGCCCGCCACGGAGGACATCGAGCTGGCGCAGGTCATGCACGCGCTGGCCGACCCGGTCCGCCTGGAGATCGTCGCGCGCCTCGCGCGCACTCCCGGGCTCGCCTGCACGGCCGCCGCGAGCGGCATCGATCTGCACAAGTCGACGATGTCGCACCACTATCAGGTGCTCCGCGAGGCAGGCGTGACGTTGACCCGGCTCGACGGCCGCACCCGGCTGGTCGAGCTGCGCCGCGACGACCTGGACGCGCGGTTCCCCGGTCTACTCGATGCGGTGCTGACCGCTCTTGCACACCGCACCGCGGCACGTGCGTAGGACACCGGTCAGACAGCTAGTCCTTGAACAACGGCGGCATGAACCGCAGCATCAGCGCCGACCAGGTCAGATGCGTGAGGATCGGCGCCTGGACTCCCCCGGTGGCCCGGCGCTGGAGCCCGAAGATCGTGCCCATCACGATCGAGGCGAGCACCAGGGCGGGGTTACGCGTGGCGATCGTGGTCAGCGAGTACAGAGCGGTCGAGACGAGGACCTTGCGCTCGCCGATCACGTCGTACACCGCGCCCCGGAAGAAGATCTCCTCGGCGGCGCCGTTGGCCAGCGTCGTGAACAGGACGAGTCCGGCCGAGCCCTCGTGGGCGTACCCGAGCAGCCGGGTGATCGGACCGTTCAGCATCGGGATGCGGCGCGCGACCAGCGCGGCGAGGTAGAACCCGGCGAACGCCCCGGCGCCGAGCAGAACCGGCGCGACCACCGCGCGTGGCTCACTGGCCCCGCGTCCTCGGTGCACCCGCCCGGATGCGCGTCCGCCACCGGCCCAGATGGCGGCCACCCCGAGCGTCAGACCGTAGAACCGAGGCGAGTCCGCCTCGCTGCGCAGCGAGGCGTTCAGCACCCCCGCGCCGGCGATCCCGGTCACCGCGACGAACGTGCGTCGACGACGTCGTGCCTCGTCCACCGCGAGTCGGTTCACGCGGCGCCCACCAGCGTCCGGCGCTCGCGCAGCGCTTCCAGCACCGCTCGGTCGTAGCTCATGGGCTCGAAGGGTACGAGGTCGCGGATGCTCGTGTCGCGGACGACGACCTCGGTGTTCATCGAGCCCAACAGGGTGCGCGCTGCCCGCACGTTCACGTCGGTGACCAGCCACAGGCTCAGCGACAGCCACTGCGACGACGGCCAGCACCAGGACAGCGGCGGGGTGAGCGCCAAGGAGAGCAGCGGGACGGGGACGACCAGCATCGGTCGTCCCTCGATCGCGGCGACCCGCCGGATCATGTCGGCGTAGGCGAGCACATCCGGTCCGCCGATGTCGAACGTGCGGTCCTCCGCGTCGTCCAGCGCGAGCACACCGACCAGGTAGCGTACGACGTCGCTGATCGCGATCGGCTGGGTCAGGGTGTTCACCCAGGTGGGCGCCATCATCAGCGGCACCCGCTCGACCAGCTGGCGGGTCATCTCCCAGGAGATACCGCCGTGGCCGACGACGATGCCGGCCCGCAGCGTCGTGACCGGCACCCCGGCCGAGCCGAGCAGCTGCTCGACACCCCGGCGGCTGCGCAGGTGCGGGGACAGGGTCTCCGCGCTGTCGCCGAGCCCGCCCAGGTAGATGATCCGGCCGATCCCGGCGTCGGCGGCGGCCTCGGCGAACGCCCGTGCCGCGTCGGCATCCTTCCTGGCGAACCGGGCGTCGTCGAGCGAATGCACGAGGTAGTAGGCGGCGTCGCAGTCCCGCAGTGCCTCGCGCAACGAGACGGGGTCGTGGACGTCGCCGTACACCGCTGTTCCAGTGCCTTCGTACGACCCCGGCCGCCGGGTCATCGCCGTCACCTCGTGCCCGGCCTCCTCGAGAGCCGGACACAGTCGAGAGCCGACAAAACCGGACGAACCTGTCACCAGAACACGCATGATGGATGTAGTACCCCCTCCCCGCGCCCCGGAACCTGACATTGGGTCAGGTCACAGCATGAACCGGCCAGGAACGGGAAAGCTGTGTGGTGACCCGCTTCTCCGCTACCAACACGTCCGAGGCCGTCGTCGCCGCTGAGCGAGCCGACATCTGGGCGGTGCTGACCGATCCGGTGCTGCTGCCCAAGCTGACCCCGCTACTGCGCCGGATCGACGCCGACGGCGACGTGTGGCGCTGGCACATGGTCCGGATCGCGGTCTTCGGCGTCGGGATCAGCACCACGTTCACCGAACGCATGCGGTTCGACGAGGGACGCCGCATCGACTACACGCACGAGCCGCCGAACGGAACGGTGGAACGCACCGGCGCCGAGGGCACCTACGAGCTGACCGATGTGGACGGCGGCACCCATCTCGCGATCAGCCTGACGCTGCACGTCGAGCTGCCACTGTCGAAGCTCGCCACACCGGCCGTCACCCGGATCATGGAATCCACCATCCAGCGCACCGGCGACCGCTTCGCCGTCAACCTGCTGGACCATCTGGGCGTGTCCCGCACCGCGCGGCGGTAACCCCTTCGCGTTAACCCACATGCTCTAGTGGGTGGTCCCTTGCTCTACACGGTGAGAGCGTTCGCCACCTGGGTAGTACTCGTGTGAGGGTCACTCACTGAGCTTTCACGCTCAGCGACCGGGGACAGCCGACGCGGGGGCAGACAGATGGCCGACATCGCTTTAGCGTTCATACTCATGATCGGGGGCGCGTGGCTCATGCTGCTGCTCGCCGGTCTGGCCCTGGTCGTCGTCGGAATCCGCGGCGCGATGCCAGCCCGAGACAGACAGACTGCCGTCGCGCACGACGCACCGCCCGCGCGGACACGGATCACCGTCGGCGAGTACGTCGAATCGAATGCTCGCCGGCGCGCCCAGGGGCCGGGCCATCCCACATGGTCGGGCACGCCCCTGTCCCTGGACCCGATGCCCGGCCTACGGGCCTAACCGCCGCGGGTCAGACGACCAGACCTCGACGGAACCCGCGCGCGACGGCCTCCGCGCGATCCTGCGCCTGCAGCTTGCGGAACAGGCGCCGCGCGTGCGTCTTGATGGTGTCCTCGGACAGGAACAGGTCCTTGCCGATCTGCCCGTTGGTCTTGCCTTCGCTCATCCCACGCAGGACCTGCAGCTCACGTTCGGTCAGAGACACCGCGCGCTCCGAGGTCGGCCTGCCGCCCACCGCCGCATCCTGGGCGGCCGGGCTGGTCAGCGCGTGCGCCAGCGTGGCGACGACCTGCGGGTGCGCGGCGTCCCACCGGAGGAATCCCCGAGCGCCCGCGGCGATCGCGGCCGTGACGCCACCGATGTCGTCGCGCGAACCGAACATGATCACGTTGGCCCGAGGGCATGCGGCGATGAACCGCCGCGCGGTCTCCACGCCGACCGGCGCACCCCGGTTGGTCGCCATCAGCACGATGTCCATCGGGGACCGCGAGTAGCGCTCCAGCAGCCCCTCATAACCCACGTAGTCGACCCGGTCGACCCCAGCCACCTGCGTCAGCGCCCTGACCAGGCCGTCCCGCACCTGTCGCCGGTCTTCACACACCAGAACTGTGGACACAAAGCCCTCCCCCGGCCGCCCCCGCGACCTACGATTCGAGACCCCATGGGCGGCCCGCAGGAAGCCCAAGGAGACGTACACCGCGCAGTGCCCACCCACATCAGTGCCGGATGACCGCCACCTGATCACGCACGGTGATGACCGCACCGGCGGTCACACCCACATCAACGACACGGACACCACTTGAGATACCCCCGACTTCCTGTCCGTTGATTATTTGTTCCAACAGCCCTCGGTTGTATTGCCAACCTTCACTCCATCGGCGGCGAAATCCCATGGGGTGGACACCGAAGTCGATCATCAACGATCGCGGCGTTCCGGGCAGCTCCCAGGCACGCCCCGGCGTTGCGATAATGTCTGCTCCGCCGGGGCGGTAGCTCAGCTGGTCAGAGCAGCGGACTCATAATCCGTCAGGTCGTGGGTTCGAGCCCCACCCGCCCCACTATCTGACCGGCGGTTCTGCCGCATATTCCGCTTATATGACCTGACCTGTGACAACGGTGTGACAACGCCGGTACGAGACACCGGCCTGCGGACACCAAAGCCGCCGCTTCAGCCGCGGCGGTCGCCACCTCGGGGAGCACCGAGCGCGCACTCACCGTCCCTGGCGCCACTCGAGCCTGAGACGTTCGCCGATGGACACGTCCGGATCGAACGTGGCAGTGGTCCGGGCGGAACGTCAGTACGCCTGCCCCTGTGCTGGCCGGGTTCTCGGCCCAGCGTCAGGTGTCCACGCGGTCGAGGTAGAAGTGGGCCCAGGTGATGACCTCGTTGACCTCTGTCCAGATGACGGGGCCGCGCAGGAGCGTGACGGTCCCATCGGCGCTGGTGCCCGTCATCTCCCATTCCGACCAGGTCTCGTCGCCGTCGGTGGCGGTGCGGGTCACCGTTGCTTGCAGCCGCGCGAAAGTGGCGAACAGAGCGGTCCAGTTCCGCAAGACCGTTGCCGAGCCGGTGAAGCCGCGTGCGGGATGCAGGGGCGTCTCGCATTGGTAGTCCGGAGCGAAGCACTCCGCGACCCGGTGCGGGTCGTGGGAGTTGATCGCCTCGCGCAGTCTGCTGACTGAGACGGGTGGTGTCATCGTGGTGCACCTCCTCGGAGCGCTACAGTGACGCTAGCATAAAACGAGCGCTCGCTCTATTTATGAAAGGTGGCATGACATGCCTCGGGTCAATGACGCCCATCTGGCGGCACGCCGGGAGCAGATCGTCGAGGCCGCCCGAGGTCTGTTCTCCGCACACGGGTTCGCGCGCACGACAATGAAGGACATCGTGCGCGCCTCGGGCCTGTCCATGGGTGCGGTCTACCGGTACTTCCCGAGCAAGAGCGACCTGGTGCTCGCGGTCTGCGAAGGACAGGGCGGCGAGGTCGACGGGAGCTTCCCCGTCGAGCCGCCTGAGCAACTACTGTCCCGACTCGCCGGGCGGGTGGGACCGGGCGAGCCCCACGCGCGGATGGCGATCCAGATCTGGGGTGAGGCCGTCCTCGTTCCCGACCTGGGCGAGCGCGTCGTTGCCACACACCTGCGCCTGGAGGACCACCTCGCCCGGTTACTCGCCGAGGGTCGCGCCGCCCAGGCCGGCAATGCGACGGCGCGGGCGTCGGCTCAGCTCACCCTCGCCGCACTGATAGGCCTGGCCGCGTTGACAGCCAACACCATCCCTGTCGATCAAGAACGGTTTATCGCTGCCCTCACCGAGCTCGTCCGAACCACCGGAGACGGTGACGCGCCCTCACCTGCCGCGGAGTAGTTCGTCGCCACTGGCGCCAGCGTGGTCATCCCCGAAAGACCCGATTGCCAACCTGCCTCCGGCCCGCCGCGGCCACGGCGAGCAGCTCTGCTTCCGGCAGTGATCTACCGGCTGTGGCGGGAACGCGAAGAGGCGAGCCGGCATCCTGACACCTGGTAGAGCCCGAGTCCCGGGAACCATCGCCCAGGGGTGGCGATGAGCTGTTTCCAGAGTCGGAGGTCATCGTCGCCGACGTCGGTCAAGGGTCCGAGTTCCTCGACCTGCGTCAGCGAACCGAGCAAGAAGCCCGCACCCGGCGAGCCACCTTCGGACACCGGTACGACGCAGGTGACATCGATGTCGTCGAGCATGCCGGTCTCGGTGAGCAACCGGGGCAGTTCGCGCCCGAACCGTACGTCGGCTCCCCTCGCGCCGAGACCCGCCCACAACCCGGCCAGCACTCTGCCGTGGAGCTCGTTCCCCGCGGCATCTGTGGGGAAGACATCGCCTTCCTCCAGCAGGACGCGTCCGCCGACCTTCACGAGACCGAGCAGAGTGCGCAGCGCGGCGACCCGCGCAGGAACATGGTTGAGAACAAGCCGGGTGTGCACGACGTCGAACGTCTCGGCCGCGAACCCCGCGGTGCTGATGTCCGCCTCGACCACCTCGACATTCGGCGGAAGATCGGTCAGCAGGCTCACGTCGATATCGGTGGCGACCACGGACCCGGCGGGACCGACCCGATCAGCCAGGTGACGGGCGACCGATCCGGCACCGGCACCGACCTCCAGGCACCGCCCCCCGAGGGGAATCCCGAGTGTGTCCAGTCTCGGGAAACTGGTCCGGTCATACGTAGCCTCGAGCGTGGAGAGACGCTCCGACGCCTTTTCCCAGACGTTGGACAATGCGTATTCATAGCTCACGTAATGTGCTCCAGTCGGGAAGAAGCCAGGATCAGCACGATCTGCCAGCCTGTTCTCAGCTCGGGCGTTCCTCAGCGGACCAGCTCTGCACGTCAAAATTAGCCGGCATCCGCATGAAGACCAGCCGGACCGGGCCGTCTACGACGCGGGTCCGATGTCCCTTTCCGCTCGTGTCGTCGGCCATGAAGATGTCGCCCGGGTTCCAGCGTCGGGTCTGTCCGTCGGTCGTCTCCACCTCGAGGCATCCGGTCAGCAGGATCACGAACTGGCGGTCGGGCGCCACATGCCAGCTCTGATCGAGCTCGCTCGGCAGATCGACGATGACCGCACAGGTGGGATTGAGAGCCTTCGAGAGCTGATACGTACCCCCGAATTGGTCGAAGTCACGCTCGGGGAACGTGAGTTCGAGCTCCGAGAAGACTGAGCCGCCGTCGGACGCATCCGAGAAGCGGATAATTCGCATGGTAAGCACTTCTTTCGCTAGCCGGTGCGGCACGTTCCAGGTACACGTCGCCGAGGGCGCAGCGGGTTCAGAGTCCAGCCCGGCCGGAGGATCGATATCGGATCCGGTCGTCGAGGGCACCCGCCCTGCCGCCTCGGAGCACACCACAAAGCGGTAGTGCTCCCCCACCGGCACGTGCCGAAGACCCGCGCAACCACAGCCGTCGAACTGGTTCTCAACAACCGGTCTGAACCGACGACCGCTCGCTACCCGTGACAACTTCGACACCCATTGAGGAAAGGGGATCAAGAACCCAGTTGGAACACCAACTTCCACCCTCGACTGCCGCTGTCCCCTCAATCCGTGACTGCACTGGCCCACGGGGAAGGAGAGTGCTCATGGCCGAGTCGTACAAGACCGTTGCCGTCAGCTGTGGCCTGGAGCCTTCACAGCTGCTCCCGAATGCAGCGCTACCGATGTGGAACGCCGGGGTGACCTCCCGAGCTGCCTTTGTCGCGCAGTGCCGCACCACGGCCGACGTGCAGGCCTCGGTGCGTATCGCCACCGTGCTGGGCCTGCCGCTGTCGGTGTTCAGCGGCGGGAACGACTGGCAGGGCCGCGCCCTCCGCGATGGTGGCCTGGTCATCGATATCTCGCTCATGGATTCTGTCGATGTCGATGTCGCGTCCCAGACCGCACGGATCGGCGGCGGAGTCAGATCGGATGCACTGGCGAGACAGACCGAATCGTTCGGATTGACTCCAGTCACCGGCACCGTCGGCTCGGTACACGTGCTTGGCCTGAGCCTGGGGGGCGGCTACGGCCCGTTGGAAGGACGCTTCGGGCTGGCGTGCGACAACCTGGTCGCCGCGGAGCTGGTCACGGCCGATGGGTCCGTGCGCACGGTCGATGCCGGGCACGATCCGGACCTGCTCTGGGCCTTGCGCGGGGGCGGGGGCAACTTCGGGGTCGTGACCGCCGCAACCGTGCGCCTGCACCGCCTCGGCCCGGTCCACACCGGAATGATCATCTATCCGTGGTCTCAGGCCGAGTCGGTGCTCACGCGGCTGGACCCACTGCTCGCGGCGGCCTCTGACGAGCTCAGCGTTCAAACGATCATCGCTACGGGCCCCGACGGCGAACCATTCGTGGCCATCATGCCGACCTGGAGCGGGTCACTGGAGCGGGGAGTTGAGGCCGTGGCGCCGTTGCAGCGCCTGGGCACGGCGACCTCCTCGAACGTGGGCCCGACGGCCTGGAGCACGATGATCGCGGGGGTGGCCGAATCATTTCCCCCCGGACGTCATGCGCGCATCCGGACCAGAAACGTAGCGAGGTTCTCCCCTTCTGTGGTCCGAAAGCTGATCGAGGCCGGCTCGTCCCGATCCTCTGCGCTGTCCGCGCTCTCGATCCATCCTTTCCATGGCGCGGCCACGCGGATCCCCGCGACCAGCGCCGCCTTTGGTGAGCGTCGACCGCATCACCTGGTCGAGATCGTCGCGCTCTGGCCGGCAGATGGCCCGGCGGACGCCGACTGGGCCGACCGGGTTCATCGATCGCTCGCCGAGGACGCTATGCCCGGCGGATACGTCAACCTGCTCAGCTCACAGGACCACGAACAGATCAGCCACGCCTACGGGGACGGGACCGAGCGGCTACTCGCGATCAAGTCCCGCATCGATCCCACGGGCGTATTCAGCGCCACGCCTCTACCCGGCCACAGCCGGACGCCCGCGTCACCGGAGGGCTCGACACCGTCGACCTCGCCGGGCACGGCAACTCCACCTTCGACCGTGCCACCCGGACCATGCGGGAGTTCGCCCGCGACGTCGCCGCGGTGACCGATGCCGAATCGGTCGAACGCGCCGCCGTCGTCGGGCACTCCCTCGGGGGCGCGGTGGCGGTCGAGTTGGCCCACCTGCACCCTGACCTGGCGCGCAATCGGGATCGTCCGGCGCTACCTTTTGCACGATATCGCCCAGAAGGGTCGCTTCACGGGCTCGACGAGACAGAACGACCTCCTGAAGGCCTATCAGTTTCGCTGCATTCCCACCGGGCCGTGCGCGTTCTATCCGATGAACGACGGCTGGACCAGTCCTCGCCGGGGAGCTCGGCCCCGAACAACTTCCCGCGGCCTCGTTCGAGCAGCGGAACATCGAGCGGATTCTCGCGCTCGGATGAGCATCGAAGACGGGTCCTTGCGGTCACCGGAGACGTTTGACGAACCAGTGGTGCGCATAGCTCTCGTCGCTGAACGCGGGCACCTCGACGTAACCGGCCGAGCGATAGAGGTTGATCGCCGCCACCAGCGCGCGATTGGTCTCCAACTGAACCTGGTGAGCGCCCATCGCGGACGCGCGTGCCTCGAGCTCCCCGAGGAGCCGCCGCCCCAGCCCGACGCCGCGGGCGTCGCCGTCCACCCACATACGTTTGATGTCGCATACGCGGCCGCCCTCACGCGCCACGAGCGCACCGCAGCCGACTGGTTCTCCCGCGCGCCGCGCAATCAGCAGAACGCCAGCCGGTCGACGCAACTGGTCGTCATTGGCGCTGATGCTGCGCTCGACGTCGAACCCCTGGTCGAAGTGCTCGTCGAGCTCAGCGAAAAAGCTGCGCAGGCAGTAGCGCACCGCCCGGTCGGCCGGATCAGTCTCGACGATCTCGACATCATCCATACCCCGCGCACGCGGCGCGCCCGCCGGAACGTTCATGGGGTTCGCCCTAACCCGCCCGAACCAGGAGGTGGAATTCTTGTCGAGGACTCCGATCGTGCTGGTACACGGTTCGTACCACCAACCCGCCCACTACGCGGAGCTGGTCAGCCGTCTCAGGAAGGTCGCGAGCAGCGTGACCGTGCCGGACATCGGCATGCTTCCCCTCACGAGGAGCATTGCGCTGGTCCAGGACATCGTCGATCAAGCGGCTTCGCCGCCGGTAGTCGTGGGCCATTCATTCGGCGGCGCGGTCGCCGGCGCGCTGCACGGCGCACGCCATGTCGTCTTCCTGTCGGGTTGGGTGCTCGACGTCGACGAGACGGCCGGCGGCATGCTGGCGAAGGTCGGCGCTGACGATCCGGCCGCGAGCTCGGATTTCTTGCGGGCGCTTCAGCTTTCCGTCGACGGGTCGAGCGCCTGGATCGCTCCCGCGGCGGCGAGGGACCTGTTCTATTCGGACTGTCCGCCGGAGGTCGCGGACCACGCTGTCGAGCTGCTGCGTCCTGACACGCCGCTGAATTTCGAACTGAGCCCGACCTCGGCCGCATGGAAGACCACGCCGTCGCTGTACGTCTCGACACGACATGACCGCACCTGGCCGGCATCGCTGGCCAGCGAATTCGCGCAACGGTGCGGACATGTCGTGACCATCGAGACTGGACACTCGCCCTACCTCAGCGCTCCTGACCTCACCGCCAGCGTCATCCTCGATTGTCTGTGACACCGCTCCGGGCACCTCGGCGATGTCCGCGAAGTCGTTCCCGACGACCGCTGGCCCCAGCGTGAGCCAGAAGGCGCAGCCGGCTGTGAACCTCAGCTGGTCCGACCGCGTGTTTACGGTATGAGCGGGTACGCGATGGGCCGGACGGCTGGCGAGCGAGAGCGACTCGACATGCAGGACCGGGTCTTCTCGCCGCATTCGACGAATCTGTTCCGTCAAGCCGGCGTCGGGCCAGGTGATCATGTGCTGGACGTGGGATGCGGCACCGGCGCAACGACACGGCTGCTGGCCGAACTGGTCGGCCCCGCCGGAAGTGTGCTCGGTATCGACAACGACCCGGCGTCACTGGAGGTCGCCGAGGAGCACACGCGGGCGAGTGGTCTGTCCAACGTCGGTTACCGCGCAGGGGATCTCACTGAACTCGTGCCGGGCGAATCCTTCGACGCGGTGGCTGGGCGGCTCGTCCTGCTGCACCTTTCTGATCCGGCCGCGGCGCTGGCTCGCCTGGCTAGGTGTGTGCGTCCTGGCGGGCTCATCGTGTTCCAGGAGATCAGTTGTAGCCGGGTACGCGCCGTGCCGCAGATACCGGCGATGCTGGACTGGGTCGGCTGGATGTCCATGTTGTCCGCGTACGCCGGTCTGGACGCCGATATCGGCGAACATCTCCCCGCGATGTTCACCCGCGCCGGACTTGCCGACGTGAACGCCGTCGCCGTCGCCGTCGCCGTGATCGGCGATAGCAAGAGCCTCGTGCCCCGCTATCTGGCGCAGACCCTCAGCTCGGTCGGCCCGCTGGCAGTGGCGTCCGGTGCGGCCACCCGGCAACAGATCCGGGAGTTCCGTGAACGACTCCTCGAAGAGGCGGCCGACCACGGATGCGTTCTCTACACGCAGGAGCTCACCAGTGTGTGGGCCCGGGTCGAGGGGGATCCGCGTGGCTGACACACCCCGATGCCAGGCCTGGCGGGCTCTGGTCGCTGGCTGATCCGGTGCGCCTCCCGGACCACCGCAACCTGACCGAGGCCGGACGACGACTGGGCAGGAGATGTCGTGCAAGAGACCTTCGTGCGGGCGTCGCATCGCTGTCGAACACGGGGCGCCTGATCAAATGATCAGCGCAGCGTGGCTTCGAGGACCGAGAGAGGACTGCGTGTGGGGACAATGCGGTCGAGGGTGAAACCGGCACGATGGAGCAGGTCGCGATACTCCTTCTCGGTACGCTCCTTGCCGGTCAACATGCCCAGCATCGTCAGGTCGATGGCCTTGGTCAGATGCGGTTCGTCACCCTCGGGGACCACGCCCTCGATCACTAGCAGGCGAGCTCCGGGCGCCCCTGCGGCAGCGATGCTACCGAGGAGGAGCTGGCAGGCGTTGTCGTCCCAGTCGTGGAGGATGGCGCTCAGGACGTAGATGTCCGCTGGCGGGACCTCGATGAAGAAGTCTCCGGCACGCACCTCAATCCGGTCGGTGAGGCCGGCAGCGGACAGGACGGGCCGTGCCGCGGGCACCGTGGTGGGCCGATCGAACAGGATGCCGCGGCGGCCGGCGTCGCCGTCGTGGGTGAGCAGTTCGACGAGCACGCTGCCGTCGGATCCGCCGATGTCGGCGACCGTGCGGCCTGCCGGGAGTTGGTAGTCGTCGAACATGCCGGTGCGCAGGCTCGAGGTGACGTCAGCCATCGCCTGGCTGAACAGAACCTCTCGCAGCGGGTCGTTGGCGATCCAGTCGAAGAACGGCTCACCGAGGTATTTGTCGGAGCCCGGGTGGCCGGTCCGCACACTGTGGAGCAGCTCGCTGAAGGGCAGGTAGTGGGTTTCCATCCACATGCGAGCGATGCCGTGCAGAGACTGTGGGTGCTTCTCTGAGAGAGTGGTCCCGACTGGCGTGACGTTGACGTACTCACCGTCGATGGTGAAGACCCCGAGCGGCGCGAGGGTCCGGATGAGCCGGTGCAGCGGCTCATCCTTGGCGCCGGTGCGCTCGGCAAGGTCGGCGACGGTCTGTGGGCCCTCCTGCTCGAGGATCGTGGCTACTCCCAAGACCGCGACCACGTAGATGGCCTGCGATACCTGGAAGCCTCCCAGCAGTTGCATCATCACCGCACTCGGCGGCGGTCCCGCGACAATCCCGGCCTCAGGCATCTCCCGCGTCATTCCCGCCCCATTCACGTTGGCTGAGCCCCTGTGGCCCATCTGCTTGGCTCACGGCCGGCGAGCCGCCTCGGGTTCACCTGTCCCAGGTTCACCAACGGATTGGGAGCGTGAGCTCGGCGCGGGTCGTAGCGCAGCCCCAGTGCGCTCTACGGAAACTTTGGTCGATACTCGCAGAGCGTCATGCGATGGCCCTTCGACGTGCTCAGACACGCCGACAAAGCCCTGGACTCACACCACCACCTGCGACGTGACCTGACGGCGGGGCTCAAGCATGACCGGCGACGGGGCGCGGCATGTAGTGCTGCTCGAGCTCGACGACCTCGGCGTCGTCCAGGTCGATGTCGATCGCGGCGACCGCGTCGGTGAGGTGATGTGGCTTGGTCGCCCCGACGATCGGCGCCGTGACCACGGATCGGCTCGCTACCCAGGACAGCGCCACTTGGGCGCGGGAAACTCCGTGTCGTTCAGCGATCTCCGCGACCTTCTCGACGATACGACGATCCGAGTCGGGGTAGGAGTCCGCGATGAAGCTGTCGGTGGACGCGCGTTCGGTGGTGGCGTCCCAGTCTCGCGTGAGTTTCCCCCGGGCCAGCGGGCTCCACGGGATTGAGCCGATACCTGCGTCCCGGCAGAGCGGAAGCATCTCGCGCTCCTCCTCGCGGTAGAGCAAGTTGTAATGGTTTTGCATGGTGACGAACCGCGTCCAGCCATGCTGCTCCTGAACGTGTAGGGCCTTCGAGAACTGCCAGGCCCACATCGACGACGCCCCGATGTAACGCGCTTTGCCTGCCTTCACCACGTCGTGCAACGCTTCGAGGGTCTCCTCGATCGGCGTGTCGTAGTCCCAACGGTGGATCTGGTACAGGTCGACGTAGTCCGTCCCCAGCCGCCGCAGTGACGCGTCGATCCCCCGCATGATCGCCTTGCGCGACAACCCCGCCCCGTTGGGTCCGGGCCGCACCCGTGCCCAGACCTTGGTGGCGAGGACTATCTCGTCCCTGTTCGCCATTTCGCCCAGCCAGCGCCCGGTGATCTCCTCGCTGGTGCCTTCGGAGTAGAAGTCGGCGGTATCGAAGAAGTTGATTCCTGCATCGAGAGCCTGAGCGAAGAAGGGCTTCGCCGCGTCGACGTCCATCGACCACGGATACCCCCCACGGTCAGGCACCCCGAAGCTCAGGCACCCCAGACAGATCCGAGACACCTCGACCCCGGTACACCCCAGCCTTGTGAACTCCACTCGATCATCCTCTCGCCGTCACATCACACCCGACACGACACGCTTCCTGAGAGCGGTTGGGTTCAGCCTCGGCGGACCAGTTCGATCAGTTCGTGGCGTGATCCGGTGGCGGTCTTGGCGTAGATGTTGGATAGGTGGAAGGCCACGGTGCTGCGGGCGACGTAGAGTCGCTCGGCGATCTGCGCGTAGCTGAACCCTTGGGTGAGTAGGTCGGCGACCTCTCGCTCCCGGTCGCTCAACGCCGCCAACGGATCAGTGGTCGGCGTGATCGTCCACCCGGCCGTGTCTACCTCGGCCAGCTGGTTGTCGGCCGCACGCTGTGCGCTGGCGGCGCCGCTCGCATCGCCGAGACCACGCCGGACGCGAGCGAGGTCGCGAGCCAACAGAACGGCGTGGACCCGTAGTTCGGCCATTCCGTGTGTACGCGCCTCACTCAGTGAGCGAGCCGCTTCGGTGAGATCACCAGCCAGCTCGGCGCTCAATCCGCGCAGCCAGGCAACACCCGCTTCGCGCCAGATGATCGGGGTTCGGCTGGTTGCCAACCGCTCCGCGAGATCACGGACCGCACTCGAGCGATCGGTAGCGGCGTTCATCAAACCGAGGGTCAGCAGCCACAGCGACGGCTCGGCGCCCGTCCAGGTGACCGTACCGAAGTCGGCGTGCAGCTCATCGAGATAGCTGCGCTGCTCGTCGTGCCGGCCACTGAGACGCAGCGACAAGAACTCGACGGTCGCGGCCATCGAAATGGCCGGTGGCCAGGGGGCCTCCCGCAGCGTCGTCCTCGCCCGGTCGCGATACGGGTCCAGCGTGCGGGTTTCCAGGTGCGCCAGCGCGGCCACGGCGCTGACCATAGGGTTCTCCAGGCCGTAGCGGGCCGCGAGGCCCGCCCTGACCAGCTCGCGTGCCCGCGGCCAGTCCCCGCGCAGCCAGTGCGCGTACCCGAGCAGAGCGTGGAATTCCCCTTCGCCCATAGCGACCAGACCGTCGTCGATCCGAGCTGCGAACGGTTCGAGGTTGCGGACCGCGACATCAGGAAGGCCACTCACCGCCGCGGCAGCTCCTCGCCAAGCGCCGGCGAGTTCGAGTCCGTCGAGCAGACCAGAGGGAGGACCGGCCACTCCCACATCGGCCGCCACCGCACTGGCAAATCCGAAGTACCCGCTCAGACAGGGGTCGAGCACGGACTGCGCACCCGCCAACTCCAACTCCCCGCGGGCCCGATCGGCCGATCCGCCGGTGACCAGCTGGGTCCACGCCCGCAGAACGTGCAGCCGAAACCGGGTCCGCTGGTCGGTCGCCTCGACCGCCGCGGTCGGAATCGACATCAGCACCGACGAGGCCCGGGACCACCGCCGCTGGCCGACCAGGGCAAATCCGGCCACCAGCTTGCGCCGCGCCTCGTCATGGGCGAAACCGATCCGGGCGAGTCGCCGCTCGACCCACTCGACATCGCGGGCCAGCACACCGTCGAACAACGCCTCCAGCAAACGCCGCTCACGGTCGGCGGGATCCGAACTCACAGCACTCGCCCACATCCCCACCCGGCTCGCCTCCCGGAATCGCCGAGTCAGGTGGATCGACCAGGCCGAGGCCGCCAACTCGGACGCGAGCTCGTCGTCGTGGCCCTCGACCGCGAGAAAGCGGTGCCGCAGCGCCTCGATCGGCGAGTCGACCAGAGCCGAGGCGTGGCGATGCAGGGCACGCAGCTCGGCCGGCGGGATGCTGTCGGCGGTCGCCGTGCGCAGGACCCCGCTGGCGATCCGCAGCTGCGACCGCTGCGCGGGGCCTCGGGACAGCAGCAGGCCCAAGCCGTGAAGTCTCGCGGCGGCGGCGGTCGGGTCAGCCAGGCCGGCTAGTGCGCCTGCCGTGCGCACCGGGGCCCACTGGTCACCGAGGACGACCACGGCCCGCAGCAACGAGGCACTGTCGACATCGAGACGCAGTAGACGGGCGGCGAGGGTACGCCCCAACTCTCGCGGTGCGGGTAGTTCTTCGGAGTCGCGGATCGCCTCGAGCGGATGTTCGTGCAGGATGGTTCGCAGCCACAGCGGGTTACCGGCAGTGTGCTCCCACAGGCGTCGGCTCACCTCATCGTCGGCCTCGGGCCAGGCCGAGGCCACCACATCGGCGGCGGTTCGCTCGTCTAATCCGGTCAGCTCGAGACTGATCGCGCGATCCGCATCGAGCGCCAGGCGGTTCCACGGTTCCAGAGCGCGGTCGGCCAGAGAACCAGCGGCCGCCGCGACCAGGAACCGATCGGAGAACGTGCGCTCGACGAGGCGAGCGATCATGTCGCTCGACTCGGGGTCGAGGAACTCCAGATCGTCGATCACGATCAGCACCGGAGCACCGCGGCGGATTTGTTCCATCCAGGACCGGAGCATCCTGGCCGCCTGCAACGAGGTGAGGTCCGGATCGGGCTGTCCCCCCAACACCGCCCACTCGACAAGTGCGAAGTAAGGCTGCTGCCAGTCGCCCGCTGCGTGCAACCACAGCACGTGAAACCCATCAGCCGCGGCCGCCACGTGGCGCAGAAAGCTCGTCTTGCCGGTACCGGGCGGGCCCTCTACGAGCAGCGCTGTGGGGATCCCGTCACGGGCGCGCGACAGAGCTTCGTTCAGCACGGCGACCTGGCGAGTGCTCCACTTCGGTGCATAGCCAGCGTCGAACGAACAGGACTGGTCATTTCGAACAGTCACCTCGGCGGCCTCTCTCACCACAGTGGATCTCGTCACCGGGCCGATGTGATCACACGCGTCGGACGTTACACCGGACGCGAGGAGAACGGATGGACCCCGAGAACCCTGAGACTAAGCTTCCCGCCGCTGATCCAGCCGACGATGCGGGCGAGCGGCTGGAATCGCTCGTCAACGAATACCGCGGCGCTGTGTTCGCTTACGCCCGGCAGCTAACCCGAGGTGACGACGGCTGGGCGGAAGATGTCCTACAGGAAACTTTTTTGCGCGCCTGGCAGCACAGCGAACGCCTCACGCCCGAATACGGCTCGGTCCGTGGGTGGCTGATGCGAGTCGCGCACAACCTGGTAATGGACGGTTACCGGTCGGCCCGGATGCGCCACGACGAGTCACTCGACGTCGCCGGCGACATCGCGCTGCCGGAACCGACCGGCCAGATTCTCTCTGTCCACGTGGTACGCCAGGCGTTGGCTCTACTGCCCGAGGTGCACCAGCGAGCACTCGAGGCAACGTATCTGAAAGATCAGACGACCACCCAGGCGGCGCGCCAGCTGAATGTCCCGGTCGGCACGGTGAAGAGCCGCGTGTTCTACGGGCTGCGGATGTTGCGCTCGATCATGCGGGTCGACCTACCGTCGGCGGCATGACCGGAGACTTCGGACCACGACCGGTCACGCCAACGCCGCGGGCGATGGCGGCATGGGAGTGGGCGAAGCCTGGCTACCATTCCGAACACCGGGCCAGCTCTCGCAGCTTTGCTCGATCCACCTTCCCGATCGCGGTCACCGGCAAGTCATCGATCACGCGGATCGCGGCCGGGATTTTGTGAGCCGACAGACTCCCGCGGGCGATCTCGTACAAGTCTTCGAGGAGGCGGTCCGAGGCTGGATGTTCGGTCTGGACGTAGGCGACGATGGTCTCGCCGTACACGTCGTCGGGCAGGCTGGTCACGGCGACGCCGACGACACCGGGGTGTCGTCGCAGCACGTTCTCGACCTCCACCGGCGAGACGTTCGAGCCACCTCGGACGATGATGTCGCCAATCCTTCCCAGGAACCGGAGCTCACCGTCGTCTTCGAACGTGAAGAAGTCCCCCGTCTTGACCCAGCGATCGGCAGGCTGCCGATCGACCGAACGTTCAGCCGGATCCCAGTAGCCCGCGAAGGCGGACGGTGAGGTTATCCAGAGTTCGCCGGACGAGCCTTCCCCTGCCGTCTGAGCAGCGGCGACGAGCCTGACACCGACTTCGCGCGACACTCGGCTGAGTGGACCGGGTCGGCCGCCACAGGTGAGCGCTCCCGCAACCTCGGTCGAGGCCCAGAACTGCCTCAGAGGCGCACCCCACCTGGCCTCTATCCGCCGCTGCAGGCCGGTCGGGAGGGTATCGCCACTGCTCACCAGGGAAGCAACGGAATCGGGGCAACCGCGCTCGCCGACCACCGCGTCCATCGTGGCGAACATGAACGGTAGACCCACTACCGACCTGCATTGATGCTCGTCGATCGCGGTGAGAGCGTCTCGCGGATCGAAAACGGATCGCCCGACGACAGCGACGCGCAGCCGTACCAGAGCCAGCCAGGAGAACAGACCGAAGGCGTGAACCCACGACGGGAGCAGCAGTGCCGGCCCGAACCGAGGGAGGACACCTTCGGTCATGAGCGACGCGGTCGCCGCCAGGGTGCCGGCGGTGTGTGCCACGTACTTGGGCTCACCCGTCGAGCCGGATGTGCTCAAGAGGACCGCGACATCGTCGAGACGACCGCCGACGTCTTGACACTGCTCGCCCCAGCCGTCAGGTCCGGCGAGGGCGGAACTCCCCTCGGAGGCCATCAGGTCGATACACACCACTGATCCTTTCGCGGCGTCGCCGAGCCGGCGGAATGTGGCGACGCCTGCTGAGTCGCCGGCGTACGCGCGCGGAGCGGTCTGGGCGAAAACGCGGGTGAGCTCCGGAGGGGTCAGGCGGATGTTGGTCGGACAGGCGATCGCCCCCAGCCGCAGGCAGGCGTAATACAAGGCGAGCAACTCGGGCCGGTTCGCCATGTGCAGCACCACGCGATCACCGCGGTTGATCCCGATCCGGGTTAGATGATCGGCGAACATGAGCGATCCGCGGTGCAGCTGAGAATAGGTCCACGCTCCTCCTTCCGTCACGACCGCCGGCCCCCAGGGGTTTTCCCGGCAAGCCGCTTCCAAATCGGCCAGCGGAGCGATCGGTAGGTTGCGGGGCGAGCGCATTGCGCATTCGAAGTGGTCCGCGTGTCCCATGCCTGGGACACGCTCCGACGCGACCTGATGGTTCACCGCACGCCGACATTCTCGTGACCCGGTCGGCGTCACCCTCGGGCGACGCCGACTGCGCCAGGGTGCTCTAGCGCCCGACTGTTGAGCGCTGCCGAGTTCGGCACGTCACCGAGGCCCTCTACGACCTCGTCGTCGGTTGGTCGGTCGACACCACCCCGCGCGGGCCGGGCTGCTGGAAGCCCATCATCGAGGAACGCATGGGGTGCGCGGGGCTATTTGCCAGCCTCGGGAGTGCTCACCCAGAACCGAGGCTCCTCGTTCAGTCCAGTCAGCAGCTCGCGAGCCGACTTGACCAGGCGAACCGGCAGACGTCGCAAGGACCCACGGCAGCCGGCCCGAACATTTCGAAAATGCGGAAGTTGACATCGATACGTCCGAGTTGCGTCTGAGGACGCGATCGCTGGCGGCTGGTCTAGCTCAGGCAATCCGGACCGCGATTGCTGGGTCGACCTCGGCGGGCGGGTATCGAGTCATGACGAGATGGTCGTGCCCCGGGACCACCTCGGCGCGGCTTGCGGCCTGTTTGAGCCAGGCCAGCCCGTTGTACATGTCGGGGAGGCTGGATGCGATGTGGAACGGACGCTCCAGCTCGAACTCCTCGTAGGTGTGTGAGGTGTCGGAGGCCAGGATGACCGGTCGATCACCGGCCCCTTCTACCTCGACCACGATTTGACCGGGGGTGTGTCCGGGCACCGGTCGGAACGAGATACCCGACAGCCCTGGGTCGTCCACCGGCACCCTCAGTAGCCGGCCTTCGCGGTGCGCCTGTTGTACCCGGGCGACCTCCTCGGCCTCGACCGCGGTGGCGAACAGGGGGCGGGCCGCGATCGGACCGGTCCAGAAGTCGTACTCGGCGGCCCCGGTCACGATCTGGGAGCGGGGAAACAGGTCCGCGTTGCCGATGTGGTCGTAGTGGAAATGGGTGAGCACCAGGTGCGAGACGTCTGCCGGGTCCACCCCTACCCTGCTCAGCGCATCGGGCACGGGGGTGATGAGGGTGCGTTTGCGCCGGTCTGCCACGCCCGGGCGGAAGCCGCAGTCGACGACCACCGTGCGTTCGTCGTTGCGCACGACCCAGAAGTAGTAGTCGATCAGGACCGGCTCGTCGGGCTCGTCATAGGTGTGGAAGGACTGGTAGAGGACGTTCTTGGTGGTGTGCCATTCACCGTATTTGACCGCCAGCACCTCGTAGCCGGTCACCAGTTATCCGTCGACTTTGTCGAGCTCCATGGTGCGAGACCGCTCATTGAGACTCCTCGAACGCCAGCTGACTACTGGAGGATGGGCTGGGCTCGTGTCTGACACCAGTCTCGACCGGCCGTCGTGACCAGTAGTTGGCCAGTAGCGAGCCGGTGACGTTGCCCAGCGGGCTGAACACAGCGGCTGGTACTCCAGCCGTGGCGATCATGCCCATCGAGGCGGCCAGACCGCTGGCCATGCCGCCGTTCTGCATTCCGACTTCGAAGGCCACTGATCGCGCGGAGGGGATGTCCAGCCCGGTGGCTCGGGCGCCCCAGTAGCCGAAGGTGAATCCGGTCAGGTTGTGGATCAGCCCGATGAGCAGCAGCACTGCACCCACCGTGAGCAGGGTGTCCCTTGCCGCGGCGGTGACCACGGTGTTGTAGTACATGATCCCGAACATGGCCAGGTAGGGCATGAAGCGCTCAACCGCCTCGTACCGCTCGGCGATGGCGAAGTAGGCCCGAGCGATCACCACGGCGGCGGCCGCGTAACACACCTGCTCGAGCCCGTGCGCCCCGTTCTCCGACAGTACGGCGGCGAGCGAGCTCCAGCCTCCCGCGGCCATGAAGATCAGCCACGCCACGGAGACGCCCGCCGCGATGTCCACGGTGCGCCGGCCCCTCGGGCCCGAGGTACGCAGGTAGTCCACCAGCAGAGCTGCGCCGACTGGCACCAGCGTGATCCGGATGACGTCGAACATCATGGACAGGAAGCTGACCTCGATGATCTGGCCCGCGAACAGCTTCATCAGTGACGGCGTCGCCAGCGGCGCGAGAATGGTCGACACCGCGGTGATGGTCACGGCCAACCCGAGGTTGGCCCTGGCGAGCAGGCTCATCACGTTGGACGCCAGACCACTGGCGACACAGCCGTAGAGGATGACACCCAGACCCACCTGTGGTGGCAGGTCGAACAACAGGACCAGGATCAGCGCGGCGGCCGGCATGACCGTGTAGTGACCGATCAGGCCGACCAGCACGCCACGGGGTTGGCGGACCACACCCTTGAAGTCGTCGATCTTCATGTGGGTCGCCATGCCGAACATGACCAGCTGGATGATCGTCGTGATCAGGAACTTGTCGGTGAGCTCGACTCCACCCCAGGACTTGAGTGCATTCGGATAGACCAGCGCCGCGAAGACACAGGCGAGGGTCCACCCGGTGTACTGGTAGCTGGCCAGCGCGGGCAACGCACCGAGCCCGACGGCGGCGCAGAAACCGGTCACCACCAGCGCAGGCTGCCAGACCTGCGATGAGCTGGTGGCGATGCCACCGATCAGCACGATGATCCCGACAGCCGCCAGACCGAGACATCCGAGGCGCAGCTTCTTCATTGAGGCTCCTAGAATATCCGGAATATGAAGATAACTTCGTGATGCGAGACACGGTAGTTCGCACCTAGTTGCTCGGTCAAGAACTAACTGCACCAAAAGTTCCACAAGAAGCACTGAAACTCAGATCTTAAGCTTCGCAATACGAACAGCATAATTCGCATTACAAATGACCAGGAGAACTCATGTCTGTTTCGACGGCAGCCGTGGCCAATCTGTCCACGATCTATTCGTCGGTGCCGCCGAGCGAGCGGCCGACGGCCGCTGCCCGCGCCGGCTATCGGTCCGTCGAGTCCTGGTGGCCGTTCGAGTCGCCCCTGCCGTCCGACCAGGAGCTGACAGCTTTCGTCGACGCCATCGAGACCGCCGGCGTCGAGCTGGTCGCGCTGAATTTCTCGCTCGGCGACCCGGCCGCAGGCGAACGAGGGATCTTGTCCTACCCCGAGCGTGCCGCGGAGTTCCGCGAGCACGTCGAGGTGATACGGGAGCTGGCGGTGCGACTCGGGGTGCGACTGTTCTGCGCGCCCTACGGGGACCGCCGCCCCGGCCTGACTGATGCGGAGCAGCAGGCCACCGCGGTGGCCAATCTGGTGCATGCCCATCGGCGGCTGAGCCCGCTGGGCGGTGTTCCGATGTTGGAGCCGCTCAGTGGCGTGCCGAC
This sequence comes from Actinospineispora spinosispora DSM 44797, assembly GCF_000429025.1. Classification (GTDB taxonomy): domain Bacteria; phylum Actinomycetota; class Actinomycetes; order Mycobacteriales; family Pseudonocardiaceae; genus Pseudonocardia; species Pseudonocardia spinosispora. Next base: position 687,208 of record NZ_KE386834.1, on the reverse strand, counting down.
CTACCCGCTCAGGAGCGCGGCCGATGCGGTAGCGGTGATCGACCAGGTGGACGCGGTGACCGGGAGCCGAGGAGCGGTGGGGCTATTGGCCGATCTTTACCACCTGACGGTCAACGGCGCCGACATCGACGCGGACATCGACGCCTATGCCGATCGGATCGTGCACGTCCAGCTGGCCGACCACCCCGGACGTCACGAGCCGGGCACCGGCCGGATCGACTTCGACCGGCACCTGACACGGCTGCGAGCGCAAGGCTTCCGGGGTCGTGTCGCGCTGGAGTACTTCCCGTCGAGCCCATGACCGCGAGGGTCAGTCCATGGCGGTGGTGCGGGTGCCCGCGATGCCCCCGTCCACGGCGATGACCGTGCCGGTGGTAGATCGGTTCACCGGATCGGCCAGGAAGAGCACGGCGTGCGCGATCTCGGCCGCCGACACCACTCGCCCGGTGGGCTGACGCGCGGCGTAGGTCGCGCGAGCCTGGTCGGGCGCGGGTGACTGATCGGCGAGTGAAGCCAACAACGCGGTCTCGACCGTCCCGGGACGCACCGCGTTGACGGTGATCCCGTCGGCGATCAGGTCGGCGGCCAATGCCCTCGTCATTGCCTCGATCGCACCCTTGGTCGTGGAGTAGGCGACCCGTCTGCGGAAGCCCGCACCGGCGGTGAACGAGGACATGTTGACGATCGCGCCCGCGGCCGACTTGCGTAGGTAGGGCAGCGCCGCACGGATGGTTTGCGCATAGCCCAGCACGTTGACCTGCCAAAGCTGGGTCCAGTCCTCGAGCGTGGTTTCCTCGATCGCTCCCGCCCGGACCACGGCCGCGTTGTTCACCAACACGTCAAGCCGTCCGTACCGGCTGTCGATATCGGCCATGACCTCCTCGAGCCGATCGGCATCGGTGACGTCGGCCCGGTAGTGGAGGATCTCCTGACAGTGGGTGGCGGGTGCCGCGTCGATCACCACCGGGTGGCCGCCGCGCGCGAGCACCGCCGCGACGCACGCCTCACCGATGCCTCCGGCACCGCCGGTCACGACGACCACCCTGTCCTGCATGTCCATATGCGACTCCTGTGCGCCAGCTCGACGAAGGGAAGAATGCGCTATTCGACGACGGCCCCGAGCGCGACTACACCGATCCCGGCCACCACGGAGACCACGCAGTCCATCAGCGTCCAGGTGCGGAAGGTGTCCTTGACGTCGAGCTGGAGGAACTCCTTGACCATCCAGAAACCGGCATCGTTGACGTGTGACCCGAAGCGTGAACCAGCCCCGACAGCGAGCGCCATCAAGGCCGCCCCGCTCGGACTCGTGCCGGCCGCCAGTGGCGCCAGCAGGCTCGCGGTGGTGATGATGGCCACCGTGCCAGAGCCCACCGCGACGCGGATCAGCGCGGCCAACAACCACGCCAGGACCACTGCGGGCAGACCGAGGTTGCGGGTCAGGTCGGCGATCGTGTCACCTACGCCGGTCGCGACCAGTGTGCTTTTGAAGCCGCCACCCGCGCCGACCACCAGGATGATCCCAGCGACCAGGGGCAGGCCTGAGCCCATGACACCGCTGACCTGCCGCCGTCCCATCCCGGTGGCCAGCCCGAACGTGAACATCGCCAGCAGGCAGCCGGCGAGCAAGGCGACCGTCGGTTCGCCGATCGTCTCGGCGAGTCGTCGCCCCGGATCGTCCTGGGAAAGCGTCAGCTCCGCGATTGCCCGGATCAGCATCAGGGCGATCGGCAGCAGCATCGTGAGCAGCGTGACGCCGACGCCCGGCGTCGACAGTCTCGGTAACGCCGGTGCCTCGAGGGCTGCCGTGCTGTTCGTTCCCCGTCTGCCGTGGCCGGGCTCATCGTCGGTCCCGCCGGCCTTCGGCATCCCGCCGTCGGGATGACCGAACGGAAGCTTCTCGACCGGCGGCGAAGGCACCAGCCGGGCCAGAACGTTGCCCAACAGCGGACCTCCGACGATCACCGTGGGGACGGCCACGATCAGGCCGTAGAACATGGTCAGACCGAGATCGGCGTGGAACGCGGACACCGCGAGAAGTGGCCCGGGATGCGGTGGCAGGAAGCCGTTGAGCAGCGACAGCGCCGCGAGCGCGGGGATGGCGACCTTGAGCAGAGGCGCTCCGGTGCGACGCACCACCAGCACGATGATCGGGAACACCAGGACCAGCGCGACCTCGAAGAACAGCGGCAACCCGATCAGAAACGCAATCCCGACCATGGCCCAGGGAACGGCGCGGCCGGGAACCGCGCGGACGAACCGGTCGACTAGCCGAGTCGCCGCCCCTGACACATGGAGCAGCTGACCGAGCATGGCACCGAGCGCGATCAGCAGGCCGATGTCACCGATCGTGTCGCCGAGCCCGCCCACGAAATCGGTCACCGTCGCCTCGGCTCCCAGGCCGGAGCCAACCCCGAGCACAGCCGAGCCCAAGATCAGAGCGATCAACGGGTGCAGCTTCGCCCAGCCGATGAGCACAATGATGACGACGATCGTGGCGACCGTCAGCCCGAGCAGAGGGCCCTCACCGATGCTCGCTCTCGGTTCGTCAGCGGCAAGGCGTGCCGCCAGCATGAACACAGCGATCACCGGCCGGTTTCGGCGCCGAGCTCTCGCACGGTGGCCGCGACCGCGTCGCCGAATCGCGAGCAGGGCAGAGTGCCGCCGAGGTCAACCGTCAGCGCACCCGACTCCATGGTCGCTACCACGGACCGTTCGAGCAGGTCCGCCGCCGCGCGCAGCGCATCGTCGTCGTGGCGCCGCGCCAACCAGTCCAGCATCATCCGGGCGGACAGGATGGTGGCCACCGGGTTGGCCCGGTCCTGGCCCGCGATATCCGGGGCCGAGCCGTGGGCAGGCTGGAACATCGCGTGGTCATCGCCGATGTCCCCGGACGGCGCCAGCCCGAGCCCTCCGACCAGCGCGGCGGCCAGATCCGACAGGATGTCGCCGAACATGTTCTCGGTGACCAGCACGTCGTAGCGTTCCGGGTGTTGCATGAGCAGCATCGCGAAGGAGTCGACCAGGGCATGGTCGGAGCTGATGTCCGGGTATCCGGCGGCCACCCCGTCATAGACCTCCCTGAAGAAGGCCAGCGAACGGAAGATGTTCGCCTTGTCCACACAGGTCACGTGACGAGCTCCGTCCCGGGGGCGACCGTTGCGGGTGCGCGCCAGCTCGAAGGCGTAGCGGGCGACCCGCTCGGTGCCCTTCCGAGTGATGATCATGGTGTCGGCGTACACCTCTCCGGTGATCTCCGCGCCGCCACCGAACGATGCGAACAGACCCTCGGTGCTCTCCCGGACCAGGACCAGATCGACCTGTTTCTGGCTCGGGTCCAGCCCCTTCGCCCCTGGATAGAACTTGATCGGACGTACACCTGCGTAGAGCCCGAACTTCTTGCGCGCGTTGACGATGAAGTGTCCCTGCGCTTCGGTGCCATCGGGCATCCGGATGTCCGGGTGGCCCATCGAGCCGAACAGGATCGCGTGCGCGCTCTCCATGGTCTTCCACGTGGTCGCCGGGGCCAACTCGCCGTGCGCGGCGTAGTAGTCCGCGCCTCCTTCGAGCAGGGTGAACTCCAGATCGACGCCCGGAACGACCTCGGCGACGGCACGCAACACCTTGACGGCTTCGTCCACGATCTCCGGGCCGATACCGTCGCCACGCAGTGTGGCTATCTCGTAGGTCACCGCATCTCCCCTCCGCACACCAAGAGCGTGCAGTTCGTCCGCTAAGCGAATAGATACTTTGTTATGCGAAGTCAATGTAGGCGTAGCGACGTGGAGCGTCAACGCTTGAGCGCGCCTCTTGACTACCAACTTCAGAGTTGACGCCGCTGCGACAGGAGCCTTATCCTCTCCGAAATACAAGTCGTGCTTCGCATAGCGAATCACTAGGAGTTCGATATGACGCTGCCTCCCGATGCGCAGTCCGCTACCGCTCGCCTCAACCGCGAGGTCGCCTCGGTGGCGAACGCCATGCGCCTGATCGAAGCGCTGGGCCGCCGCGAGTCCGGCGGGGTGTCCGACCTCGCCCGGGAGCTCTCACTGTCCAAACCAGCTGTGGACCGCCTGCTCAGCACGCTGATGAGCGCCGGCTACGTCGAGCATGTGGCCGAGACGAGGCGATACAGGCTGACCATGAAGCTCGTCGCCATCGCAAACTCGATCAAGGACCGGACCGGCCTGATCGACCTCGCCCGCCCCAAGCTGGTCGAGCTGGCCGACGCCTTCCACGAGACGGTGAACCTCGCCACCCTGCACCAGGGCTCGATCATCTACGCGGACATCGTGCCGTCACGGCAGCTCATCCGCGTCGAGCCGGTGCCCGGCAGCGAGGTGCCGGCCTACGTCACGGCATTGGGCAAGGCCATCCTGGCCTTCTCCCCCGCCGAGGTCCGCGAGCGCTACCTGAGCGCGTTCCGCGCGTCGCCGTTCACCCGGTTCACCGCCACCACGGTCGCCGAGTTGCGGGAACGGTTGGAGACGGCGCGACAGAAGGGCTACGCCCTTGACGAAGGAGAGCTGGTCGAGGAGGTCTGCTGCGCCGCGGCGCCCATCCTCGACACGAACGGGCTCGCTGTCGCCGCGATCTCGGTGACCACTATCCGCAGCACCTTCCAGAAGTCCGGTCAACAGATCGTCAAGGCGGTACAGGACGCGGCCCGAGGGGTCAGCGAGTCACTGGCAGAGGTGCAATGAGCGAGAATCCGACGCGTCGCTCACAAGCCTGGTTCGGTGGCACGGACAAGATGGGGTTCTTCCACCGGTCCGGGCTCAAGGCGATGGGTGTGCCGGACCGGATGTTCGACGGTCGCCCGGTCATCGGCATCTGCAACACCTGGTCGCAGCTCGCGCCCTGCAATGCCCATTTGCGCGACCTGGCCGAATACGTGGCCCGAGGCGTGTACGAGGCGGGTGGGTTGCCGCTGGAGTTCCCGGTGGCCTCACTCGGCGAGACGCTCATGCGTCCGTCCACGATGATGTACCGCAACCTGGTCAGCATGGACGTCGAGGAGACGATCAGGGCCAACCCGCTGGACGGCGTCGTGCTCCTCGCCGGCTGCGACAAGACCACCCCCGCTCTCCTCATGGGCGCGGCCAGTGTCGACCTGCCGAGCATCATGCTCTCCGGCGGCCCGACCCTGACCGGACGCCGCAACGGTGCCCAACTACCGTCGGGAACCGGCACCTACGCCATGTACGACCAGGTCCGGGCGGGCACGATGAGCCCGGAGGAGTTCGTCGGCGCCGAGGTATGCATGTGGCGCTCGAACGGCAGTTGCAACACCATGGGCACGGCCTCCACCATGGCCTCGCTCGTCGAGGTCATGGGTCTCGCGCTCACCGGCAACGCCGCCATCCCCGCGGTCGACGCCAGGCGCCGGACCCTCGCGCACGACACCGGCCGGCGCGCGGTGGAGATGGTGCACGAGAACCTCACGCTGTCCACCGTGCTGGTTCGGCGGGCCGTGGAGAACGCCATTCGAGTCAATGCCGCTATCGGCGGCTCGACCAACGCGGTGGTGCACCTGCTCGCCGTTGCCGGCCGGGTCGGTATCGACCTGTGCCTCGACGACTTCGACTCGATCGCGACCGGCGTCCCGTTGCTGGTCGATCTGGTTCCCTCGGGCAAATACCTGATGGAGGACTTCTTCGACGCCGGCGGCATCCCGGTCGTGATCAACGAGCTCGGTGAGCTACTGCACCGCGACGCACTGACGGTCACCGGACGCACCCTGGGCGAGAACGTGGCCGGCGCGACCGGCTGGGGGTCGCCTGTCATCCGCACCGTCGACGACCCGCTGCGGGAGAACGCGGGCATCGCCGTGCTGCGCGGGAACCTCGCCCCGGACGGGGCGATCATCAAACCGTCCGCGGCCACCGCGGAGCTGCTGGTGCACCGAGGGCCGGCCGTGGTGTTCGAAGACATCGACGACCTACACGCCCGCATCGACGACCCGGAGCTGGACGTGGATGCCGACTCGGTGCTGGTACTCAAGGGTGCCGGGCCGAAGGGCTACCCGGGCATGCCCGAGATGGGCAATCTGCCGATCCCGGCCAAGCTACTGCGCGCCGGGGTCACCGACATGGTCCGCATCTCCGATGCCCGGATGAGTGGCACCGCGTTCGGCGCGGTCGTGCTGCACGTCGCGCCGGAGTCGGCGGCCGGCGGACCGCTCGCCCTGGTACGCGACGGCGACCTGATCCAACTCGACGTGCCCGCGCGGCGGCTGCACCTGGAGGTGGACGACACCGAGCTCGCGCGCCGTCGGATCGATCGTGGCGAGCAGAAGACCCCGGAACCAGGTGGTTACACCCAGCTGTACCTACAGCACGTCACCCAAGCCGACACCGGCGCCGACCTTGACTTCCTGCGCGGCCGGCGCGGTTCGGACGTGCCCAGAGCCAGTCACTGACCATCGAGCACACAGACCGAGGAGTGACATGACGACCAAAGTCGCGATCATCGGGACGGGGCACGTCGGCACCGATCTACTGATCAAGCTGGTCCGGCACCCCGTACTGGAGCCGGTCGCCGTGGCCGGCATCGATAGGAAATCCCCGGGGCTGGCCACTGCCCGCCGACTGGGGGTGGCCGCCAGCGCCTTCGGAGCGGCGGGGCTGGTCGAGCTGGACGTCTTCGATCAGGTCACGATGGTGCTGGACGCGAGCACCTCGGCAGCCCATGAAGCGCACTCTTCCCTGTTCGCTCGGTACGGACGGCCGCTGGTCAACCTCACACCCGCCGTGACCGGACCGATCGTGGTGCCGGCGGTGAACCTGGACGAGCACGTCGGAGTGCCCGGTCTCAGCCTGGCGAGCTGCTCTGCCCAGGCAACCGTCCCTCTGGTGCACGCGGTCACCCGGGTCGTCGCCGTCCCCTACGCGGAGGTCGTCGTCTCCATACCGTCGTCGTCGACGGGCCCGGGAACCCGCACCACTCTCGACGAGTTCACCGAGGCCACCACACGTGCGGTTCAGAGCCTCGGCGGCGCCCGGCGCGGCAGGGCCCTCACTGTGCTCAACCCGGCCGACCCCCCCATGGCGATGCGCGCAACCGTGCACTGCATCATCGAGGACCTCGACGACACATTGCGTTCCTCGATCACGACGTCGGTCGAGGCGATGGTGGCCACGATGGCCCGGACCGTCCCTGGGTATCGACTCAAACAGGACCTCCAGTTCAGCCGCATCAACCCCGATGAACCGTTGCGCACCCTGATCGACGCGACACCGGGCAACCGCTCGAAGCTGTCGGTTTTCCTCGAGGTGGAGGGAGCTGGGGATCACCTGGGCACCTACGCCGGGAATCTCGACATCACGACCACGGCGGCGATCACGGTCGCCGCCCGGCAGAACGTGATCTCGGCCGGCGCCGGGGTGGCGTGAGATGACCAGGGTCTACGTCCAGGATGTGACGCTGCGCGACGGGATGCACGCCGTCCGACACCGGATCGACATGGGCCAGCTGACGCGCATCGCCGCTGCGCTGGACGCGGCCGGAGTGGACGCGATCGAGGTTGCGCACGGCGACGGGCTGGCGGCATCCACCCTGACCTACGGTCCCGCCAGCCACACCGACGACGAGTGGATCGCGGCGATGTCCTCGGTGGTGGCCAGAGCTCGCCTCACCACGCTGCTGATCCCCGGGATCGGCACGATCGAGTCGCTGCAACGAGCACACCGACTCGGGGTCGGCTCGGTCCGAGTGGCGGTGCACTGCGCCGAGGCCGACACCGGGTTGCAGCTCATCGAGCGGGCCCGCGCTCTCGGCATGGACGTCTCCGGTTTCCTGATGATGGCGCACTACCTGCCCCCGACCGCGCTGGCTCGGTCGGCCAAGCTGTTGCAGGACGCCGGCTCGCACTGCGTCTACGTGACCGACTCGGCCGGCCGGCTCACCATGGGCGGGGTGCGGGATCGTGTCCGTGCCTACCGCGATGTGCTCGAGCCCGAAACCGAGATCGGCATCCATGCCCACGAGAATCTCTCACTGTCCGTGGCCAACTCGGTGGTCGCGGTCGAAGAAGGCGTCTCCCGGGTGGATGCCTCCCTTGCCGGGCACGGCGCCGGGGCCGGAAACACCCCGCTGGAGGCCTTCGTCGCGGTGGCCAACCTGCTCGGTTGGGAGCACGGATGTGATTTGTTCGCTCTCGAGGACGCGGCCGACGACCTGGTCCGGCCGATCCAGGACCGGCCGATCCGGGTCGACAGGGAGACGCTGACGCTCGGATATGCCGGGGTGTACTCCAGTTTCCTGCGGCACGCGGAGCAGGCCGCGCGCACCCACAACGTCGACATGCGCCAGCTGCTGGTCGAGGTGGGCAGGCGCGGGCTCATCGTCGGGCAGGAAGACATGATCACCGACGTCGCTCTCACCATGCGCGCGGCCCACTGAGCTGCTGCTCTCCCCCTCACCGCCACCGCAGGAAGGGCAACACATGACCCGAGTGGGATGGATCGGTCTCGGGGCCATGGGCTACCCCATGGCCAGCTGCCTGGCCCGCGCCGGTCACGACATCACCGCATACGACATCGACCCGTCTCGAGCCGAAGCGCTGGGCCCCCACGGCGTACGGCCGGCGCGCTCGATCCACGAGGTGGCGGTCGACATGGATGTACTCGCCATGATGGTCGCCACCTCGGAACAGGTCGAAAGCGTGCTGTTCGGCGACGACCCGGCCGCGGCCACCCTCGCACCCGGTGCCACCGTCGCCATCATGGCCACAGTCGGACCGGGCGTTGTCCAGAACTGGGCCGAAAGACTGGCGCGGCGCCAGATCGACCTCGTCGACGCCCCGGTCTCCGGCGGCGCCGCGCGCGCACTCACCGGTGATCTGCTGATCATGGTCAGCGGCTCACAGCCCGCGGTGGATCGATTGCGACCAATGCTCGACGCGATGGCGCGTACCGCACCGCGCGTCGGCACCGCACCCGGCGACGGACAGAAGGTCAAGCTGGTCAACCAGCTGCTGTGCGGCGTTCACATCGCTGCCGCGGCAGAAGCACTCACCCTCGCCGAGGCGATGCACCTGGATCCTGCCGCCACCTGGGAGGTCGTCCGAGGAGGTGCCGCCGCGTCATTCATGCTCGATGACCGGGGCGCTCGCATGGTGAACGGCAGCCATGAGGTCACCAGCGCCCTCGACATCATCGCGAAGGACATCGGGCTGGTCACCTCGACGGCCCGCACCAGCTGCCACCCCACACCGCTGGCCACCGCCGCCGAACAACTCTTCCTCGCAGGGCAACGCGCGGGCCTTGGTCGCCGTGACGACTCCACGATCATCGAGCTCCTCCGGGGCAGACCTCCAGCAAGCTAGGAACCGACAAACCCGTGGGTGGACTGTCCGAAGTTCGGGTGCGAGTTGACTGTCAGGGTCCCCGGCCATGACAACAGGCAACCGAGCTCACGTCTCTCACCATCTCGAGCCGCGAAGCGCGCCAGCCCGGCGGCGACCGAACACCGCCGGGGCAGAGCTTGTTCATCCACTGTGGATAGTCCGCGGTGTGACCACGGCCGATCCAGAACCACCCGTCCCTGGCTGTCACCAACCGACACTGAGGAAGCCTCGTGCATCTCGTGGACGGACAGCTCGTTCGCGGCGAACCGGCGGTCGGTGAGTCCCGGCTCGTGGACGTAGCGGAGGAAGGCCTCGAGCGTCGCCCGGTTGGACGCGAGTCCGTACGGCCAGGCGTCGCGTCGGTGGCGGACCAGTGTGCGCTGAAGCCGGTTGCCAGCCGCGGCCACTGGTTTCGACCGATTTCGCCGACGGCCGCTTTCCGGCGCCTCCAGCGGAGCCTCCGTGGGGCACGTCGCCCCCGAAGCCGCCCCGGCCGATACCTCATGTGCTTCTAGCCGCGGACCCGGTGAAAGAGCTCATCGTGGTTCATCCGCTCATCCCTCGTCTCGCCCATGGTCCGGTTGCCCGGCGGGGAAGGCGCCCCTCCAGAAGTTCGCGATCTCGTCCCTGCCGGTGATCCAGACGCCGTCGTGACCCGCGATCCGGTCCAGTACGCGGAGCAGCCCGGCCATCCGTGCGGGTCGTCCGATGATCCGAGGGTGCAACCCGATCGACATCAGCCTCGGTCGCTTCACACTCTCCGCGAGCAGTGTCTCGAAGCAATCCAGCGCGTACCGGGCGAAGTCGTCGGCGGTGAAGAACTGACCTTTGAAGAACTTCGTGTCGTTGACGTCCAGCGAGTAGGGAACGACTAGGAACGGCGAGCCGTCCACCGGTTCGTAGTACGGCAGGTCGTCGCTGACCGAGCCCGCGTCGTAGCCGAGCCCGCATTCGGCGAGTAGCGAGCGGGTGTTGGCCGTATTGGGTGGGCGGGTGAACCAACCTCGCACCGTCGCACCGGTCAGGCGTTCCAGGGAGGTGACGCAGTCGGTGATATTACGTTTCTCCTGCTCCCGGGTCATTCCGGTGTGCGGCACCCACCGATAGCCGTGCCCGACGATGTCGCAGCCCCGCTGGACGAACGCCTCAGCCACCGGCACGTTGCGTTCCAGCGCCAGACCGCACGCGAACACGGTGGGCACCACACCGTGGTCGTCGAGACCTTCCAACAGGCGCCAGATCCCGACCCGGCTGCCGTACTCGAAGGTCGACTCCGCGAAAAGCTCGCGTTCCCCGTCCGGCACGTCGTACTTCGCCTCGACCAGGTGCTCCTGGTCGGGATCGCCGTCCAGGCCGTTGCGTTCCGCGCCCTCCTCGTAGTTGACCACGAAGTTCACCGCGAGGCGCGTCCCGTTCGGCCAGGTGAACTGGGGCGGGTTCGCGCCGTACCCGACGAAGTCCCTCGGTTGTGCGGTAGCCGTCATCGTTGCTCCATCACGAGAAGGGTGGCCCGGCCGCTGGGAAGATCAGCTCCGGTGTGATTCCGGCGGACAGGCCGAACAGCAGCCTGAGCCTTGCCTTGACCGGTGAGAGCACACCGGAGGAGAGAAGTCCGGCGGCGAGCAGATGGGTCTCCGACCCGATCCCGCCGTAGGTGGTGTGCAGCGGTCTGCCGTCCTCGCACCGGCTGGCCAGAACAACCGGACACGGCGAGCCTGCCAGCCGGACGGCCGCCTCGGCCAGTGGAGGCGACAGGTGACCGCCACCGGTTCCCGCGATCACCAGTCCATCGACTTCACCGGCGATCGCGTCGACCAACGAGCCGTCCGTGCCCGCCGCGGCCCAGATGAGCTCCACGTAGGCGTCCGGCGGCGCGGTCGTGGGCAGCCGGTCGCGGTGCGGCGACGGGCCCAGTAGCAGTTCCACCCGCTGCTCCGACACCGAGCCGACGGGCCCGGCCGCCGGCGACGCGAACGCCGCGATCCGCGCACTGTGCCGCTTGGTCACCAGGCGCGCCACGTGGATCTCGTCCTGGAACACCACCACCGGGCCGTAGCCGGCCAGCGGCGGGTGCAGCGCGGCCACGACGGCGGCGGTGAGGTTGGCCGACCCGTCCGCGCCGGGCAGATGCGGCGCGCGCATCGCTCCGGTGAGTACCACCGGCACCGGGGTGTCGACCAGGAGTGACAGCGCGTAGGCGGTCTCCTCCAGTGTGTCGGTGCCGTGGGTGATCACCACGCCCCGGACTCCGCTGTCGATCTCCTCCCGCACCGCTCCGGCCAGCGCCCACATGTCGCCGGGGGTGACCGCACGGCTGGACACGGTACGTACGTCACGTGCCCGCAGGTCGACCGGCAGGGACAACTCTCGGGCGATCGTCGCGGCATCGCGCTCGGGGATCGCGCCGGCGGAGGAACACTCGGTGGATATCGTGCCGCCCATCCCGAGGATGCTCACCGCCGCGGCCGAACCGTCGAGATCGACCGGCGGTGTGCTCATCGGTCGATCGCAAGGTGGCGGGTTTCACCGAGCAGGCATACAGCGACGGCGCTGAGCACGGCGGTGACCGCGAGGTAACCGCCGACGGCATACATGCCGAACGCGTTGTACAACGCGACGGCCACGAACGGCGCGATCGCGGCGCCGAACAAGGAGCCACCCTGGTTCGCCACGGTCACTCCGGAGTATCGGGTCGCGGTGGGGAACAGCTCCGCGAAGTACACCCCGACCGGGGCGTACACACATCCCACCGGGAGAACGAACAGCGCGAGCCCGACTGCGAACAGCACCGGGGATCCCGTCTCCACCAGCGCGACCATCGGGAAGACCGCGACGATCGACCCGATCAGACCGGTGAGCATCGCGGTCCGCCTCCCCCTCCGATCGGCCAGCCCGGCGCCCAGCCGCATACCGATGCTGTACACCCCGGCCGCGACGAGCACCGAGGTGAGCGCGACCGGCTGGCTGATCTCGAGCACGGTCGTCGCGTGCGACAGCAGGAAGGTGAACGGGACGTAGAACGTCGTGCTCACGGCCAGGTAGGTGACCATCGCCAGCACCGTCGTGCGCCTGGACTCGCGGAACAGCCTGGCGATCGGCAACCCTTCCTCGCCGGACTGTTGCCTGACTCGCTCCCGACGCGCCTCGAAGACCGGCGACTCCTTGATCCGCAGTCGCAGCACCAGCCCCAGGACGATCAGCACCGTGCTGAACAGGAAGGCGAGCCGCCAGCCCCACGCCACATAGGCGTCCTCGGGAATCACCACTGAGACGAGCAGCAGCAGCGCGGTGGACAGCGCCAGCCCGGCCGTGACGCCCTGCTGCGGCCAGCTCGACAACCTGGCCCGCCGGTCGGGCGGCGCGAACTCGGTCGCGATGAGCACCGCGCCGCCCCACTCACCGCCAACCGCGACTCCCTGAAGAAAGCGCAGCACGACCAGCAGGACCGGCGCCCACATACCGATCGACTGGTAGCCCGGCAGCAACCCGACCAGTGTGGTGCTGGTGCCCATGAGCAGCAGCGAGGCGATCAGGGTCGCCTTGCGCCCGATCCGGTCGCCGAAGTGAGCGAAGATGACCCCGCCGAGTGGGCGGGCGACGAACGCGACCGAGATGGTGGCGAACGAGGCGAGCGTGGCCGCCGTGCCGGACAGCGACGGGAAGAACTCTCTGCCGAACACCAGGGTTGCGGTGCTCGCGTAGATGTAGAAGTCGTACCACTCGATGGTTGTTCCGATGAACGCCGCTCTGGCCGCTCGTCGGGCTTCGCGTAGCGGCGGTGGGGCGGAACCCGCGACTTCGGTGCTGGCCTTCACTGTGATCAGCTCGCTTCCTCGGCTCCGGGATGGGACTGCCGACACCGGTGGGTTCGCCGATTCTGAACGCGTCTTCATTCGATTGCATGCGACCGTACTCAATAGCGTTCAGGATGGGCAAGCCTCAGGCCTCGATTCGACCTGCTGCCAGTACGCTGAGCCCTATGGGCAAACCCGCCGCCTCCACAGAACCCGAGCCCGCCATCGCGCTGCCCGGGATCAGGTCGATAGCCGAGGAGCTGTTCGACCACCTGCGCGACGCCATCGTCCGCAACGAGATACCGGCAGGCACCCGGGTCGTCGAGGAGATCGTCGCGACCAGGGCGAACGTGAGCCGAACACCTGTCGGACAGGCACTTCGCCGACTGCAGGCCACCGGGCTGCTCCGGGCATCCCAGCACGGACTCGTGGTCAACGAGCTCTCCGCCGACGAGCTGTCCGAGACCTGCACGGTGCGCGACACGCTCGAGGCGCTGGCAGCACGCCTCGCCGCGGCCAGCCGGACCGACCTCGACGTCGCACTGCTCGAGGAGGCCACCAGCCGTTTCGAAGCCGCGATCGGCGGCGAGGTCAGCGAGATCGTGGAGCTCAACCACATGTTCCACGAGATCGTCTGGGAAGCCGCTCGCAACACCTATCTGAAACAGAACCTCGAGCTCACCCGCTCACTCATCGAACGACTCAACTCCACGACGCTGGCCTCGGAGGAACGTCAGCGAGAGGCGCTGCGGGAGCACAGGGCGATCGTCGACGCGATCATCGCCAGGGACGCCGACCTGGCCGAGTCGACAACCCGCGAACACTTCCGTAAAGCCACCGCGATCCGGGTGCTCTCCAAGCGGGCAGAGGGTCGCTGGACCGTCAAGCCTGCCTGACACACCCTGAATACCGCCGCATACGTTAGTATTCCGTCGAGCTGATCGACGAGAGACGGGTGGCGATCATGAACGCTGCAGGAGCGGAGTCGTCCGGCGACCGGGCGCCGAACACGGTTGACGTCGTGGTCGTGGGTGGCGGGAACGCCGGATTCTGCGCGGCGCACGCCGCGCACGAGTCAGGCGCGACCGTGCTGCTGCTGGAGAAAGCCACGGCGGACGAGGCCGGGGGGAACTCCTTCTACACGGCCGGTGCGTTCCGCCTGGTGCACAACGGCCCCGACGACGCGCTACGCGGGCTCATCGACGATGACATCACCCAGGACAGGTGGGATCGCACCGATCTGGCGCCCTACACCCGCGCGGAGTTCACCTCCGACATGCGCCGGCTCACCGACGGTCGCTGCGACCCCGCGATGACCGACATCCTGGTCGAGGACAGCGCGGACCTTGCATCCTGGCTGGCCGGGCGCGGGATCCGTTGGCGCCTGATGTACGAGCGGCAGTCCTATGTCAACGACGAGCGCTGGGTCTTCTCCGGAGGTCTTGCCATCGGGACGGTGGACGGCGGCAAAGGACTGATCGCTCAGCACACCGCGGCGGCCGCGCGCACCGGGATCGCCATTCGATACGGGGCAGGGGTCACCGGCCTCGAGCTCGGTGAAACTCCCACGGTTCGCTGGCGGGAGAGCGACGGCGAGGAACGGTCCGTGCGGGCTCGTTCGGTCGTGCTGGCCGCCGGCGGTTTCGAGGCCGACCCGGCCCGACGCGCGGCCCACCTCGGCCCGGGCTGGGAACGGGCGCTGGTCAGAGGCAACCCGCTCAACACCGGCGAGGTGCTCGACATGGCGCTGGACGCGGGTGCCGCCCGACACGGCGACTGGTCCTCCTGCCACAGCGTGGCGTGGGACAGCGGGGCCCCGCCCCAGGGCGGCGACCGGCAGCTCACCAACCAGCTGACCCGGCAGAGCTATCCGATCGGCATCGTAGTGAACAACCTCGGCGAGCGTTTCGTCGACGAGGGCGCCGACTTCCGCAACTACACCTACGCCAAGTACGGCCGGGAGATCCTGACCCAGCCCGACGGCCGGGCCTTCCAGCTCTTCGATGCCAAGACCCGCCCGTTGCTACGCACCGAGGAGTACGACAGCAAGCCGATCACCAGCGCCGAGGCGGACGACCTGGCGACACTCGCGGACAAGCTGGGCATCGACGCCGACGGGCTCGCCACGACCGTTCGGGAATTCAACGCCTCGATCGTCGACGTGCCGTTCGACCCCGCGGTGAAGGACGGACGAGCGGCCAGGGTCCGGCCGCCGAAGTCGCACTGGGCCCAGGCGTTGGACGCACCGCCGTTCTACGGCTTCGCGGTGTCCTGCGGCGTCACGTTCACGTTCGGCGGCCTGCACGTCGACGAACGGGCCCAGGTGCTGGACGAATCCGGTCAGCCACTGTCGGGGCTGTACGCGGCGGGCGAGCTGGTCGGTGGACTGTTCTCCGGTAACTACCCCGGCGGCAGTGGGCTGACCGCGGGTGCCGTCTTCGGCCGCAGGGCCGGCCGCGCGGCCGCCGAGGACCGAGCGAGGTGATGGATCGAGCTCGAGACTCGATCGCACCGCGACTTCCTCTTCTATTTTCGTCTGACGGATGGAACAATTTCATGTGATGAAAAGAACCGCTGCCTCGGGGACGACTGTCACCGCCACACCCGCCACCGTCACCGCGCTCATCGACGAGTTCGCCGCATTGTCCGAACCCAGGTCGGGACCCGGTGTCACTCGACTCGCCTACACCCCGCTGGAGCGGCGGGCACACGACGTGTTCACCGAGCGGATGCGGGCGGCGGGCCTGCGGGTGTGGACCGACGCGGCGGGCAACACGATCGCCGAGCGGCAGGGCACCGTGGCGGGTCTGCCCGCGATCGGCACCGGCTCGCACCTGGACAGCGTCCCCAACGCCGGGACGTTCGACGGCGTCGCCGGGGTGGTCGCGGCGATGGAGGTGGCACGTCTGTTCACCGAGAACGCGGTGACACATCGACACCCCTTGCGCTTCGTGGTGTTCGCGGCGGAGGAGGGCGCCCGGTTCGGACAAGCGTGCACCGGTAGCCGGATCGCGGCCGGACTGACCACCGCCGCCGACCTCGACCGGTTCACCGATGCCGAGGGAACCACCCTGCGCGAAGCCATGCGCGGCAGCGGCATCGACCCGGACCGGGTGGACGAGGCCACCTGGATGCGCGCCGAGTGGGCGGCGTTCGTCGAGCTGCACATCGAGCAGGGCAGCGTGCTGGACAGCAGCGGCACCGGCCTCGGTGTCGTGGACGTGATCTCCGGCAGCACGCGGTTCAGGGTCGATCTGCACGGCAGGGCGGCGCACAGTGGCGGCACCCCGATGGAGCTGCGCATCGACGCGTTGACCGCCGCGGCAGAGATCGTGCTGATCGCGGAGGAGCTCGCGAGCGACGACGAACACGACGGCACCCGTGTCACGGTGGGCCGGCTCGACGTCGAGCCCAACTCCATCACGACGATCCCCGGCGACTGTCGTCTGTACGTCGATGTCCGGGATGTCGATCCCGCGCGTCAGCGCGCGACGGCGGACGAGGTACTCGCGCGCGCCAGGACTGTCGCGGACCGTCGCGGGGTGGGCTTCCGTTCCGACATGCTGGCCGACGCCTCCCCGGTGGCGCTGCCCCAGCTGGTACGCGACGCGATGGCGGCCGCGTGCGACCAGCTCGACCGTCGTTACCGGATTCTGCCGAGCGGCGCGAGCCACGACAGCCAGATGATCAGTCGGGTGTGCCCGGTGGGAATGCTCTTCGTGCCCAGTCTCAATCACGGCGTCAGCCACTCCCCCGATGAGCTCAGCACCGCCGAGGACATCACGTCCGGTATCGAGGTACTCGCGGCGACGCTGCTGTCCCTGGACACCGGCCTCCAGACCGGGTGACCCCGCGGAGCTCACCCGGGGACCCGTTCACCGAGTTACGTCAGCATCGCTTCACAGAACGCCTAGGGGCGGCATCGGCCCTCACACCTGCTCGACGAGCGCGGCGCTCTGGTTCCCCTCGGCGGGTGGTGGTCGGTAGGGTCGCGATCGCACGCAGAGCAGCGGAGTCGAGTTATCGCCGCGATCGCGACGGTCTCACCGCCGCGCAGCGTGACCAGCTTGCGCAGCACGCCCAGCCTGCGGTTGCTCCACACAGTGGCCAACGGAGCGAGTCTCGCACCCGGCTCCGGGCGCCGATACGACCACCTCTCAGGTCAGTGTGTGGTGCCGGAGGTCTGGATGACGTCGTCGAGCTGACCCGGCTCGCGGTCCGGGATCAAGAGCATGGCGACCATGTCGACCAGGTAGATCAGGGCGAGCAGGCCCAGCGCCGTGGCGAAACCCAACGAGCCGGCGACCAACGCGACCAACAGCGGCGCCAGACCGCCGACTCCTCGTCCGATGCCGAACAGCACGTTCTGCGCGGTGGCACGCGCCGCGGTCGGGTAGTTGTCCGCGATCACCGCGCCGTAGCCCCCGAGCATGCCGTTGGCGAACAGCCCCATCACGGCTCCGCCGGCGAGCAGCGCCACCGGTGAGGTTAGCTGGCTGTACCCGTACACCGAGAGGCAGGCTCCCGCCTGGAACAGCCAGAAGATCTTGCGGCGCCCGATCCGGTCGGCGAGGTAGCCGAACACCATGACTCCGATGATCATCCCGGCGACCGTGATACCCGTCCAGGCCGACGACTTGGTGACGCTGAGCCCGATCTGCTGCGACAGGTACGTCGGCATCCAGGTGATGATCCCGTAGTAGCCGAAGTTCTGGATCGAACAGATGATCACGATGCCCACGCTGGTCCGGGTGGTTGCACGATCGGCGACCAGCAGCGTGTACGGATTCACCCGCTTCTCACCGGAAGCCGCCACGGCGGCCTGGTGACGGACGAAAGCGTCCGGCTCGTGCAGCTTGGACCGCAGGACGACCGCGACGACGGCGGGGAACACCCCGACGACGAACAATCCGCGCCACCCCCACAGGCTGATCACCGGAGCTGAGATGAACGCGGCGAGCAGCACTCCGAGCTGGAAGCCCATTCCGACCCATGATGTCGCCCTCGCCCGTTTGAGTACCGGGAACGCCTCGGCCGCCAGCGCCATGCCGATGCCGAACTCCCCGCCGATGCCGGCGCCGGCGATGAACCGGAACACCGCCATCTCCAGGTAGCCCTGCGCGAACGCGGTCAGCCCGGTGAACACCGCGAACAGGACGATCGTGTAGGTCATCACCCGGACCCGGCCATAGCGGTCCGCGATCCAACCGAAGACGATCCCACCGAGCACCGCTCCGACCACGGTGATCGTGGCCAACGAGCCGGCCTCGGTCTGAGTGAGGCCGAGACCCAGGATGATCGCGGGCAACGCGAACCCCAGGATCAGCATGTCGAAGCCGTCCATCGCGTAACCGAGGGTGGCGGCGAAGACCGCCCTGCGGCCGTACGACGTGACCTGCCCGGGGTCCGCCGCCTCGTTGGCGACCTCGTGGCCGTCCGTCCGCTCCTGCGCTCTGTCGTCGTTGACCATGACTACCGCTTCCGCTTCGTTGCTCAGCTGTCGATGTGTCGTATCGGCGACAGGAGCGTCGCCACGTCGGGTGTGTGATGGACCGTTGCCAGCCGGTCCCAGAGCTCTCCGCCGCGCTCTCCGGTCAGAGCGAGGAACTTGTCCCGGAGCTCGCCGGCGGTCAACGGATCGTGGAAATGTCCGTGCGGGTCGCGGACGCAGGCCTCCCAGCGGCGACCGGTGTGCACGACGACCCTGGCCGGCGAGTGCTCCGGCCATTCCCGTTCGAGTTCCGGGTCCACGGTCACGCTCACCCGCTCGGCCAGGCGCGCGACCTCGGGCCGGTAGTCGAACGTGTCCAGGTCGAACGCGAGGACCCCGGCCCGATCCAGCCCTGACGCCCTGGCGGTCAGCGCGGCCGCCACCGCGTAGGGCAGCGAGAACCGGGTGGACAGGTCGTTCGGCGCGGGTTGTCTGCCCAGCTTCTGGTTGTTCGCCACGGTCTGCACCTCGACGGCCGAGATACTCCGCACGGGCAGCGGCGGCAGGAGCAGGACCGCATCGAGAGCCGCGTGGTTCAGTGCGCAGGCACTGTGGCGCTTGAAGTAATTGCGCAGGATCCTCGGTTCCGCCGGGTCGATCGTCCCGGTCAAGGCACCGATATCCCCCGGCGTGCCGAGCAACGCCGCGAACAGCGCGTCGACCGAGCTCGCTGAGCCACGAAAGCCAGCTCGGTGCAGTCGGACCGCACCCAGCGCGTTGCGGGCGGCCAGCCCGGTCGCGGTGTTCCGCGCGGTCGCGCCCTCATAGCATGCGTCCCACACCGGGACCGTCGGCGTGGTCGCGGCGATCCGGGCCACCGCCACCGGGTCTTCGTCGAGGAGCAACGCCACCGCGACGGCCGCGCCCACCCCGGCGAGGTGACCGTGCGGATGGGTCGGTGGGATGAGCCGGAACGCCGCGAACAAGCGGGCGGCGACCTCGTACCCCGCGATGACCGCGCCGAGCAGCTGTGCACCGGAACGATGGCTGACCTCGGCTGCCGCGAGCGCGGCCGGCACGATGTGCATGCCCGGGTGACCGGTCGGTCGGACACCCTCGTCGATCTCGAGGAACGAGCCGGCGGTGGCGTTCAGGAAGGCCGCTTCCTCGGCCGAGGCTGGCGCGGCGCCCGCCGCGAGGACCGTCGCCCTGCCGGACAGCGGTGGCGACTCGAACATCGGATCGGGTTCGCGCAGTCGCACCATCTCCTCGGTACGACCGCCCGCGAAGCTGACCGCCACGGTGTCCGCGAGCACGTGGATCGCGTGCCGGCGGACCGGTTCGTCGAAGTCGGCCGCGTAGAGAGTGGCGGACCGCTCGATCAGCTGGGTCACCGAGGCGGCCGGTTCGCCGGCGTCCATCAGCCGACCGAGGCGGCGGCGTGCTCGGCCCGGACGAACCGGCCACGGCGGGGTGCGACGACTTCCCGGTCGCGCACGACGACCTCGCCGCACAGCACGGTCGCCACCGGGGCCCCGCGCAGCTCGACACCGTGCCACGGGCTGACGGGTTGCTTGGCGACCAGTTCCTCGTTGCGCACCGTCCGGCTCGCCTCGGGGTCGACGATCACCAGGTCGGCGTCGCTGCCGGGCCGGATGACTCCCTTGCGCGGGTACAGGCCGTAGAGCTTCGCCGTCTCGGTCGCGGCGACCTGCGCAAGGCGTTCCGCCGTGGTCCTGCCGCGCAACATGGCATCGATCAGCAGGGGACCGAACGTCTCACACCCCACACCACCCGCCGGCTGGGTGGCGAAGCCCCGGTTCTTCTCCTCGACCGTGTGCGGGGCGTGGTCCGAACCGGTGGACACGATGCTGCCCTCGTTCAGCCCGTTCCACAGCGCATCCTGGTCGCGCTGCTCGCGCACCGGCGGATACACCTTCATCACCGGCCCGACCCGGGGATAGTCCTGATCGGTCAAGGTCAGGTACTGCGGGCAGGTCTCCGCGCTCACCGGCACACCCCGCCGCTGGGCCGAACGCACCGCTTCCAGGCCTGCCTCAGAGGCCATGTGGACCACGTGGAACCGACATCCCGTCGCTTTCGCGAACTCGGTGGCGATCGCGATCGTCGTTGCCTCCGCGGTCGCGGGCCGGGCGGCCAGCAGATCCTCGTAGCTCTCGATCGGATGGCCGAGCTGTTCCTGGCTGGTGGCGAGCACGTCCTTGTCCTCGCAGTGCGCGGCCAGCAAGCCGCCGTGCCGCGCCACCTCGGCGAACAGTCGCAGCACCTGCCCGTTCGGCGGTGGCATCAGCAGATTCTCCGGCGGCTCGTCATCCAGGTTGTAGATCAGCGACCGGGTCTCCTTGTGCAACGCGTAGCCCCAGAACAGCTTCACCCCGACCGCGCCGGCGGCGAACATGGGTCCGATCTGGTCCAGGTTCGACTCGCCGAGGGCAAGGCCCCACAACCCGAAGTCGGTCCAGGCCGACTTCTCGTGGTAGGCACGGCGCTGCTCGAAGACCTCCAGTGTCTCCACCGGCGGTATCGCGTTCGGCATCTCCAGCACGGTCGTCACGCCGCCCACCAGTGCCCCGCGCGTCGAGTGGTCGAAGTCCTCCTTGTGGTTGTTGCCCGGGTCGCGCGAGTGCACGTGCGGGTCGATGAAACCGGGGAGCACGAGCTTGCCCGCCGCGTCGTAGCGCTCGTCGCAGTCCACTCGGGTCCCGGCGTCCAACACACCGGAGATGACCCCGTCGTCGCACAACAGATCGGCGCGCAGCGGACCATCCGGGGTGATCAGGTTCCCGTTGGTGATGTGCAGTCTCATCAGGTCCTCCTCGGACGTCCGTCCACTCTCAGGAAAAGTTCGGGGTCAGCGGGTGCCGGCGGGCACAGCCGCCCAGCTCGAGTCCAGCTCGACACCGAGCCCTGCCGTGCGCGCCGCGTCGACCACATGGACCGAGCAGACCAGGTCCTGCAACGCCATTCCGTGCGACTCGAAGACCGTGATGTCCTCCGCACGCGCGCGTCCCACCGCCTGACCCGCCTGGACCTCGGCGAACTCGGTCACCGTGGTCGGATCGAAACCGTTGGCCAGCAGGTCACCGCATTCCTTCACCGCGACCGCCCGTGAGTCGACCACCACGTGAGCGGCCCGATCGATGACCACGGCGTCAAGCTCTCGACGCCGTGCATCGTTGCTACCCACCGCGGTGACATGCGTGCCGGGAGCCAACAGCCGGCCGTCGAAGAGCGGTGTCGCCGCGGATGTCGCCGTCACGACCACGTCAGCGCGGGGCACCGCGGTCTCGGCGCACGTCCCGGACTCCACCCTCAGCAGTGGGTGTGCCGCACGCAGCGCAGCGGCCGTGACCTCGGCCCGCCGAGCATCACGACCGACCACCAGCACGGTGGTGAGCTGCGGCAGGACCTCGACCAAAGCATCAACCTGCGCCGGAGCCTGGAAACCCGTGCCGAACAGGCACACCGTCGAGCTCTCCGGACGGGCCATCACCCTGGCCGCGACAGCCGAGGCAGCCGCTGTCCTCCGCCGCCCGAGCAGGTCGCCCCGGACCAGCGCGCGCAGTGTCCCGGTGCTGTGCGAATGCAGCAGGATCGTGATCACGCTGGCCCGGAACACATCCGTTCGCACGACCGGATAGCTCTTGACCACGACGGCGTCGAGAGTCGGAGCGATCGCCGACATCACGTTCACCGTGACGTCATCGATCCCGCTGCGCTCCCTCGCCTGATCCGAGGCATCACCACGGGCTAGCAGCTCGAAGGCGTGCTTCACGCAGGAGTGGGCGGCCTTCGGCGGCAGCAGTCGATCCACCATCGCGTCATCGATGATCAGCGGCACACGGCTCCCTCCACCACGCCGAATCTCTCGGCGTACGGCGCACGACGCCGTGACATCGAGAGTGGAAATCTCTTTCCACTTTGTCCGCCAAATGCTGGTGAGCAGCACCCGCTTTGTCAAGCGCGCTGAACAGATACATAGACGACAGATAGGCCCGGCAGGTGCGTGCGACGAAAACACCAACTTCCGTGTCATGAACAGGAATCGAGCTTGAGGTCCGTATTGCGGAACTCTTTCCGCGCTGTATTCGAGCCGAGCCCGGACCTGGCTGTGTCCGCCCACTCATGGAAGCGCCCTGGAACCCGGCGAGGGCGCGCTCTGTCTCGGGAGCGGAAAGTAGACTTCCGCCCGGCGGATCAACGGCGGGAGTGAACACGATGCAGGTCCTGATCAGGTCGCTCCGCGTTCTGCGACTGCTGACCGGCGAAGCTCGTGGACTTCCGATGGGTGAGATCGCCGCACGTCTCGACATGCCGGTACCCAGCACGCATCGAATCCTGGCGGTGCTGGAGAGTGAGCGGTTCGTGACCCGGTCACCGTCCAACCGGCGATACTTCCTCGGCCCGGTTGCTCGTGAGCTCTCCGGTAACGATCTGGCCAGGGAGTCCCCGCTCGTCACCCCACACCCAGCGGTGGCGGCCGCCAGCCGGTCCAGCGGCGAGACCGTGTTCCTGGCCGAGCTGGTCGGCACCCGGGTCGTCTGTCTGGCGCTTGCCCAGTCGGAGCATCCGTTGCGGCTTTTCGTCCGGGTCGGCCAGGAGATGCCGCTGCACGCCGCGGCGTCGGCGAGGGTGCTGTTGGCGGGGAGGTCCAGCGCCGAGGCTCGCGCCCTCCTCGCCGGGCGCATCCCACTGACCCCGTTCACCTCGGACACCCCGGCCGACATCGATCAGGTGATCAGCCGGCTGGCCCTGGTGACCGCCCGAGGTTACGACATCTGCGACGCCGAGCTGGAGCTCAACGTCTGGTCGGTGTCCGCACCGATCCGTTCCTCGACCGACGAGGTCGTCGCCTCGGTGACCCTTGCCGCACCCCGCCACCGGGTGGCGGATCAGGACACCCGTGACGAGGCCCTGCGCACCGTGCTCTCGGCCGCCGCCGAGATGTCGGCTGACCTGGGGTGGTCTGGTGCCCCGGCCCCAGCCGCCCGCCTTGCCCCCTCGGAGTGACGGATAGAGTTTGGAAAGAGATTTCCATTCCACTCAGAGTAGGGAACCGAATCGATGGCGGCGGTCAAACCGATCGAGGTCGTGATCCGTTCGGTCGACGTGCTCAACACCATCGCGTCCGCGCGATCCGGCCGCACGCTGCAAGAGCTGCACGACGATCTGGACATTCCGTTCGCCAGCCTGCACCGCATCCTGGCGACGCTCAGTCAGTGCGACTATCTTCGACGTTCACCGGTGACCAGACGCTACTTCTTGGGGGCCGCCGCGCGCACACTCACCAGCTCGCCGAGCACCCGCCTCGTCCAACCACCGCCGGCACTGACCGAACTCGCCGCCGAGACCCGCGAGACCGCGTTCCTCACCGAGCTGGTCGGTGACATCCCGGTCTGCATCTCTCTCGTCGAGGCCGAGCACCCCCTCCGACTGTTCGTCCACATCGGCCAGCACATGCCATTGCACGTCGCAGCGTCGAGCCGGGCGATACTTGCCCACCTCGACGAGGAGGTCGCCCGGACGCTGCTCTCCGCCTCGACACCCCTCGTCGGCTACACCGAAGGCACCCCCCGCGAGGTCGAGGACGTCATGCAACTTCTGAAAGAAGTCCGTGAACGGGGCTACGCCACCTGCGACAACGAGCTGGATCCCGATGTCTGGGCGGTCTCGGCTCCGATCTGGCACGGGGACGACCAGGTCACCTCGAGCATCACCGTCACCGCTCCCGCACCACGGGTCGCGGACCCCCGCACCAAGACCCACGCCACCCAGGCGGTTCTCCGCGCCTCCGCCACGCTGTCAGCCGAGCTCGGCAGCCGCAAGCATGGGTTCCCGGTCGACTGACTGACGCTGCCTGGGCGACCTCCAGGATGGTGGTCAGCCACCGGCATGGCCACCCCGGCGAGTGACTGCCCCAGACCGCACGCCGGGCGCACAGGAGGCCACCCCGTAGAGGGGAGACGCCGAGCAGCCTGATGACACGCCACCGGGTCGAAGCCGGCACCGGCACTGAGCAGGATTCCTGCGCCAAGTGGCGCTATTCCACCTACCCTTATCTATCCCTACCAACCTTCGCCGACCGACGGCCACGTCAGAAATGAGCCGTACAGCGTCTCGACCATCAGCGCAGACCGACCAGGACGGCAGGATTCGGTGCAGCTTCATCAACTTCGCTACGCAGTCACCATCGCCGAGGAGGGCAGCTTCACGCAGGCCGCCGAGAAGCTGCTCATCGCTCAGCCGTCCCTTTCGGTACAGATCAAGAAACTCGAGCAAGAACTGGGCGTGCGCCTTTTCGAACGCCATGGGCGGCGAGCCGTGCCGACCAGTGTCGGCGAGCTCTTCCTCGCGCGCGCCACTCACATCCTCGCCCAGGTGACGGAGCTACGCGACCAGATGCGCAAGGCGCGTGACGTCCATCTGGGCAAGGTCGCCCTGGGGGTACTCCCCAGCGTCGGCACAGGTCTGCTACCCGGAGTGCTGCGGTCCTATCGCCAGGCCCATCCGCGGATCGAGATCACCACTGTCGAGCAGGACCTGGACGCCTCCGCCGAGTTCCAGCGACGCGTCTATCGGGGAGAGCTCGACCTCGCCGTGGTTCGAGCGTCGGGCAACCTGCCGAGCCTCACCGCCGAACTGCTGCTCGCCGAGCCCATCGGGGTCTTGTTTCCGCCAGGTCATGCCCTGGGGGAACAGAACTCGGCTTCGCTCAACGATCTCGTCGAAGAGGAGTTCGTCGCGCTGCGATCCGGCGGTGGTCTTCGAACATTGATGAACGAGATGTGCGATCGGGCCGGCTTCTCGCCGAACGTCGCCGTCGAGACCGGACAGCTGTCGATGCTGTGGCGAATGGTGAACGTCGGTATGGGTGTCGCGGTCGTTCCCCGGCTCGCCGCCGGAGACCTGGACTGCTGGGTGGCGCTCCGCGACCCGTTCGCCCGCAGAGAGCTGCGGGTGATATGGCGATCGTCCGAGCCACTCTCCCCTTCGGCCCGGGCATTCCGAGAGGTGCTCTTCGCACACGCGGCGCAGTGGTCGAATCAGTTCCCTCCCCTGCCCACCCGCTAGGACCGGATGTGCCCGGCAGTCGGTCGCGCCGCCCTCGTCGCGCTCGTCTCCTCGGTTCGTCCCCGCTCGCCGTCCCAGCGCACGGTGTGCTCCGGCGCCATCCCGAAGAGGTCCAGAGCGCGGTGCACGGTGTGGTCGACGATCTCACCGATCGACCCTGGCCGCGTATAGAAGGCCGGAACCGGCGGCATCAGCGTGACGCCCGCCATCGCGCACTCGGCCATCAGCCGGATGTGCCCCGCGTGCAACGGCGTTTCCCGGAGCAGGAGCACCACCGGGCGCCGCTCCTTCAGGCACACGTCCGCTGCCCGCACGATCAAATTGTCGTCGAACGAGTTCGCCACGCCGGAAAGCGTCTTCACACTGCACGGTGCGATCAGCATTCCGGCGGTCCGAAAACTTCCGGACGAAATCGACGCACCCAGGTCGTTGTCGCTGTGCACGACGTCAGCCAATGCCTTCACCTGGTCGATGGAGTAATCGGTCTCGTGGACGAGTGTGGCACGACCGGATTTACTCACTATCACATGCGTTTCCACGTCGAGAAGGTCGCGACACACCTCTAGTGCGCGAATCCCGTAGATCACGCCGGAGGCGCCCGTGATTCCCACGATCAAACGTTTCAGCTCACCCATCATCGCCTCCAGCCGACATGGGCGCAAGCGTACCCAGGTAAATCGAGAACTCAGCGTCCAATCTCATATCAGCTGGCTGAACTACCCATAGCCGGGACGATATGGACAGCACCCCCGTCGGACTGCACAGTTGTCTCGAACGTCGCCAACGTATGCCGACGTCCCACACTGGAGGATTGCCGATGCCCTGGAGCGCAGAAGCAGAGGCCTACACGTCCGGGCAGCGTTGGATCATCCTGATCTCCGCGGTGCTCGGATACGTCACCGACGGCTACAACCTGCTGATCCTCACCTTCGCGCTTCCCTCCATCACCACCGGTCTCGGAATATCCGCGCAACAAGCCGGCACTGTCATCACATTGCAACTCGTAGCCTCTATCGTCGGCGGGGCATTATTCGGACGTATCGCCGATTCTCTCGGCCGAAAAAGGGCGCTCTCCTGGAGCATTGCGCTATTCTCTGTCGGCGCTCTGCTCTCCGCTTTCTCCTGGAACTATTCGACGCTGCTTCTCACGCGCTTCCTCGCCGGTATCGGCCTCGGCGGAGAGTGGGGCGTGGGGATGGCCCTGTTCAGTGAGGCCTGGACGAGACACCGTGGCCTGGGTGCCGCGGTGATCCAGAGCTCGTTGCCGATCGGCAGCCTGCTTGCCGGAGTCGTCACAGCATCCATCATCTCCGACTGGGGACCGAACGGGTGGCGGGTGAGCCTGGCGACGGGTTGTCTGCCCATCCTGCTCTGCGTCGTCATCCGACTGTGGATGCCGGAATCCAGAGCTTGGCTCGCCAGCAGAACTCGCCACGCGGCCAATGGCGATTCGGCCGCGAACCTGCTCCAGGTACTGCGTGACTCGAAAGCCACAACTCGGTGGCTGCTCGCATTCGGACTCGTTCTCGGCTACATGATTTCCTTCTACAGCGTCACGTCGTGGATGCCGACCTTCATCGTCCGTTCATTCCACGAAGGGCCCGCTGTCTGGCAAGAAGTCAATACATTCGCCGTGTGGGTCGTCATACCGCTCAAGATCGCGATCGGTCTCTGGGGTGACCGTGTCGGGAGGAAAGTCGCCTCACTGGTACCCGCCGCGTTCACCCTGGCCGGGTCGATCGGAATCGTCCTCGTCGGTCTGAGCCCGGATCGAATCTTTCCCGGAAGCATCTGGACGTGGTCCCTGTTCTGGATGTTCTTCCTGTGGAGCATGGGAAACGCCCAATCCTCGCTCATGGGCGCATGGCTTCCGGAAAGCTTCGAGACACGGATTCGTGCCACTGCGACCTCCACCGCGTACATGTTCGGCCGGGGAGGTTCCGCACTCGCGCCGAGCGCCGTGGCGTTCTTCGCTGCCGACAACCTCGGGTTGGGAATGGGCGTCGCCAGCATTGTCGGCGTCATCCTCTTCACCATGTGCGCTGTTCTGCTCCCGGAAACGAACTCGACACAGGACCTGGCAGACGACCGTTTGGTCACGACCCCGAAGGGCAACGATGACGACTTCTGAGGTACCGCCGCGTACATCGAGCAGCAGGACCGCGGACACACACAGCGGCACGCCGCCGACCACCGCCGACCTGAGGACCGCGCTCGCGGACCTGGAACGGAACGGCGAGCTCGCCACGGTGTCGACCGAGGTCCACTGGAACCGTGAGCTCGGCGCGATCAGCCGGGTCGCCCTTCAACGGAGCGCCCCGGCGCTCGTGTTCGACAACATCACCGACTACAACTCGACGACCGCCCTCGGCCACAAGGTCACGACCAACCTGCTCGCCAGCCACCGCAGAATGGCGATTCTTCTGGGCCTCGACCCGAACACCGCCTACCCCCGGTTGGTGGAGCACGTCCGTGAACACAACGGCAAGGGGATCGCCCCGGTCACCGTCGAGGCCGGGCCCGTTCAGCAGAACATCGTCCGAGGTCACGACGTCGACCTGACCTCGCTCCCGGTTCCGCACTGGCACTATCTCGACGGCGGCCGATACATCAACACGTTCGCGGCCGTGGTGACCCGCGACCCCGACGACGGACAGCTGAACCTGGGCGTCTACCGCGGCATGATCGTCGGACGGAACCGCATTGCGACATTGATGGTTCCGAGCCAGGGGTGGGGTCGCCATTGGGCGAAGTGGATCAAGCGGGGCGAACCGATGCCCGTCGCATGTGTGTACGGCTGGCACCCGGTGATGGACATTCTCGCCGGCAGCCCGATCCCTCACGGCGTCTCGGAGTACGACGTCATGGGCGGCTACCTGGGAGCACCCGTCCCACTCGTGGACTGCCAGACGGTCGACCTGAAAGTTCCCGCGACCGCCGAGATCGTCGTCGAGGGATTCGTCTCCCCCGACCAGGAGGACTACGAATGGGAGGGACCGTTCGGCGAGTTCACCGGATACGTCAGTGACGTCCCGAAGCGCCGGCCCGCCATCGAGGTCTCCTGTATGACACATCGAGACGACCCGATCTTCCGGGGCACGTTGGAGGGCTCGCTGCCCGGCTCAGCCGGGGAGAACAGCTGCTTGTCCTCGGTACAGCGAGCCGGAATCGCCTGGGCAACGCTGGAGACCGCGGGCGTGCCCGGAATCTCCCAGGTGTACATCCATCCGGTCACGAACGGGACCACCATCGTCGTACAGATCGACAAGGTTCACGAGGGCCACGCGAAGATGGTCGCGGCCGCGCTGTGGAGCAGCAACGCCGCCCTGTACCGGTACAAGTACGTGATCGTGGTCGACACCGACGTCGACCCGTCCGACTACTCAGCGATCGACTGGGCCATCGCCTACCGCGTGCAACCGGGTAGCGACGACGTCGTGGTCTTCCCGGGGAGCTTCGGCTCACCCATCGATCCGAGCACGCCCCTCGAACATCGAGAGGTCAGCAAGCTCGGGTCCGGGCTCTGGAACCGAGTGCTGATCGATGCCACCAAGACCTTCCGCTACGAGCCACAAGAGGCATGGGGCGGCCGCTCGTTCCCACCCACCGTGCAGCCGGCCCAAGAAGACCTCGATCTCGTCCACACGAGATGGAGCGAATACGGCATCGACTGACGGAAACCTGCTCGACTCCGGCAGTCAACGTGCCCGTCTTGATCGGCATGGCCGCAGCGTACGAGTTCTGGCCTGAACGTTCCACAGCTCACGGCTCACAGCAACCAGGACACGTGCTGCCTGGGTGCGGCGCACCCAGGCAGCACGTGTCCTGGTTGGACATCGACCTCGCGGCGACGCTGGTGGCATGAACGGTGAACGGGTGAACGCGGCCGGGGACGACGGACTGGAAGGAAAGGTTGCCGTGGTGACCGGCGCGGCTCGTGGGGTGGGTCGGGCGACGGTCGGTTGGCTGTGTGCTCGCGGAGTACGGGTTGTCGCCGAGGACCTGCGGCCGCAGGTTGCACAGCTCGCTGAAGCGGCCCCGGTGGTCGCTCTCGTGGGAGACGTGGCGCTGGAGGAGACCGCCCGACGGGCCGTCACGATGGCGGTGGAGACGTTCGGTCGGCTGGACATCCTGGTCAACAACGCTGGCCGGACGGTGAACAAGCCGTTGACCGAGACCACCGTCGCGGACTGGGACGGGCTGATGGCCGTCAACGCCCTCGGCGCCTTCCTCCATGCGCGGGAAGCCTTCCGGGCCATGCGTGAGCGGGGCACGGGCGGCGCGATCGTCAACGTCGGGTCATATACCTGCACGGTCGCGCTACCCGAGGGATCGGCCTACAGCGCTTCGAAGGGAGCGCTGGCCCAGCTGACCAAGGTCATCGCGCTGGAAGGTGGGCCGCACGGCATCCGGTCGAACGTGGTCGCGCCGGGAGTGGTCGAGACGGACCTGCTCGACGACTTCCGCGAGGACAGCCGCGCCTACCTGCGTTCGTTCGGCCACCTGCATCCGCTGGGCCGAGTAGCCCGGCCGGAGGAGATCGCCGAGGTGATCGGCTTTCTGGCCTCGGACCGATCGAGCTTCATGACCGGCGCCGTCGTCGCCGTCGACGGCGGCTTCACCGCCGCCTGAACGACCCCGGCACACCGTCCCCAGCACAGATCGAGAATCGGAGTAGTCATGGCCGGCAGGCTCGACGGCAAGGTCGCACTCATCACCGGCGCCACCGGGGGTATCGGCGCGGCGACGGCTGAACTGTTCGCCCGTGAAGGCGCCCGGCTCGTGCTCACGGATCGATACGAGGTCGCGCTCGAGAACCTCGCGGCGCGACTGACCGAGCACGGGGCGGAGATTCTCACGGCGCGGCTGGACGTGTCCTCAGCGCAGAACTGGTCGGACGCCGTCACGGCGGTGCGCGAGCGGTTCGGTGCCCTGCACGTACTGGTCACGCTCGCGGGTGTCGTGGACTGGCCGGGTATCGAAGCCACCACCGAGGACGGTTGGGACCACGTCATCGCGGTCAACCAGACAGGAACCTGGCTGGCCATGCGTGCGGTGATGCCGCTGCTGCGGGAGAGCACGAACGCCTCGATCGTCACCACCTCATCGGTTCTGGGGCTCATCGGCAGCGGCGCCGCCGCGGCGTACCAGGCGAGCAAGGGCGCGGTGCGACTGCTGAGCAAGACCGCCGCGGTCGAGTACGCGACGCGAGGAGTGCGGGTCAACTCCGTACATCCCGGGGTCGTGGCCACACCGATGATCCAGCACATCCTCGACGAACAGGGTGACCGGCAACCCGACATCGCGCGTACCCCGATGCGCCGGGCGGCCCGACCGGAGGAGATCGCTCCGGCGTATCTGTTCCTGGCCTCCGACGAGTCGTCCTACATGACAGGTTCGGAACTGGTGATCGACGGCGGCATGACCGCCCACTGAGCCGGTCCGACGGGCTGGGCCGTCTCGCCGGCGACCGTCGGCCGAGCGAGCAACGCGAGCCGCTCGGCGCTGACCGATCCCGGTTCGGCCTGATAGACGATCAGCTGCTGGTCAGGGCTCGCCCTGACCTCCAACGTCTCATAGGTCAGGGTCAGGATTCCCACGTCCGGATGATGGAACTGCTTGGGCGCCCGGGACTTGGCGCGCACGTCATGGCCCGCCCACAAGGCGCTGAACTCCGCGCTGCCCTCGGCAAGGGTCTCGATCAGCCTCGCCAGTCGAGAGTGATCAGGGATGACCCCGGTGGCATGCCGCAGGTTCGCGACGACGGCGTGCGCATTTCGTGTCCATTGTGGATAGAAATCGCGGGCCCTCGGCTCCAGGAACGTCAGGCGCGCCAGATTGTCCAGTTCACGCAGCGGTGAGTAGAGGGCCCGCGCGAGGCGGTTGGCCGCCAACACGTCCAGGGCGAGATCCAGCACGATCGCGGGGCTCTCGGTGTGGGCGTGCACCAGCTGCACCAGCCGCGGGCTGACCGTGCTCAGCTCCGGGAGCGGGCGCCGAGGTGGCCGGTTCCCGGCGAGCCGATAGAGATGGTCGCGCGCATCGTCATCGAGCAGGAGCGCACGTACGAGCGCGGCCAACATCTGCGACGACGGCGCCCGCTCGCGGCCCTGCTCCAACCGTGTGTAGTAGTCGACATTGACACCGGCGACGACCGCGACCTCCTCACGACGCAGCCCCGCCACCCGCCTCGCCCCCGACGACGCGAGCCCCAGGTCATCCGGCGACACAGCAGAGCGCCGCGCACGGAGGAACTCGCCAAGACCGTTGTTCGACACACCACGAGAGTAAGGCGCGACGCCGACCGTGTCGCAGGTCGACGTCACCGATGACGTCAGCGCCGGCCGTGCCGGCTCCGGTAGGCCGCGACGCTGGCGCGGTGCGCGCAGGTTCGGGTGCAGTACTGCTTCGAGCCGTTGCGCGAGAGGTCCACGTAGGTGGCCCGGCAGCGCGGCCCGGAGCACACGCCGAGACGAGTCGGACCGAGCGTGGCGATCACCGAGGCCAGCGCGCTGAGCGTGGTCGCGGCGAGGTGCGCGGCGCGGCGGTCGGTGTCGGAGGTGACCTCGATCCACCAGCGGTCGTGGTCATGGCGCAGTGCCGGGGTGGCGTGGGCGCCGCGCAGACCGTCGTTGAGCAGGGCCGCGGCCCCGACCGCGTCGGTGCCGGCTCGTTCGAGCACGCCGCGCACCGTCTCGCGCAACGCGCGGACCTCCGCCAGGTCGGCATCGGTCAGACGTCGGTCCGCGGCCGAACTCGGCGGCTCGCCCGGTCCGGCCAGGGGGTGGTCGTCGAGGAAGTGCCGGAGCTGCTCGATGGTCTCGAGCGCGTCCTCACCCTTGATCGGCATCAAGGTGTTGGCCAGATCGACGGCCGTCTCGACCGCCGATGAGCTGTGACACGCATCTTGCATTTGACGTGTCTCCTCTAGATTCCGTAGCGTGACACCCGTTGCCGCTTTCACGTGTCACAACATACCCGGATGGAGACGACGATGCCGCGGACGATCCCGTCTGAACGGGCCCTCGACGGCGAACCCGCCGACGCCCCGACCGGGCGCTGGCCGGGACTCGTCCTGGCGATGCTGGTGCTGCCGATGTACGTGGCGCTGGGGGCGCCGTCGGTGGCGCTGCCGGCGATCGGCCGCGCACTCGGGGTGCAGTTCGGGGCCACGGCATGGATCCTCGCGGCATGGTCGCTGAGCTCGGCGCTGGCGATGCCGGTCGCGGGTCGGCTGATGGCCAGGTGGAGCCCCTTCCGGGTACTGGTCGCCGGGGTCGTGGCACTCGCGGCGGGTTCCGCGCTCGCGGCGGTCGCCCCGACCCTGCCGGTGGTCATCATCGGTCGGCTGATCGGTGGCGCCGGGGCGGGCGCGACCGTGATCGCCGTCTTCGCCGCGGCCACCGCACTTCCCGGGCGGGAACGGCTGCGCGCGCTGGGGATGATCGCGGCCGCCAGCGCGACGGCGTCGGCGTGCGGGACCCTGTTGGGCGGGGCGGTCGTCGCGTGGCTGGGGTGGCGTGCAGTGCTCGCCCTCCCGGTCCTCGCGCTGCCCCTGCTGCTGGCCGCCGTGGCGAGTCGGCGCACGTTCACGCGGATCGGCCGCGGTGAGCGGGACGGCTCGGCCGGGCGACTCGACATCGTCGGGGCGGCCACGCTGTCGGTGTTCGCCGGCTCGTTGATCACGTTGTTGCAGGCGCACTCGGTCGGCCTACCCGCTCCGGTCACGCTCGTCGTGGCTGCCGCCGGGGCGCTCGCCGCCGTCGGGCTGTGGTGGCGCGTGCGGCGCACGCCCGACGGGTTCGTGCCTCGGCGGGTGATCGCGGCCCGCGGCTTCCCGGCTGCCGGGCTCGTCGGCGGGACCGTCTTCGCCGGCTACTACGGGGTGCTGTTCCTCGCCCCTTCCCTGATCGAGCAGGCCACCGGTGGTGGTGCCCTCGAAGCCGGCGCACTGCTGGTCCCGGCCGCCGCCTGCTCGGTGCTGGCGGGGCGGCTGGCCGGCGCCTCGACCGACAGGTTCACCGCGTGGCAGGTGCTGGCCGGGCTTGCCGCACTCGCCGTCGTCGGCGTGCTCGTGGTCGCGGTGTTCGACGGGCCGGTTCCGGTCGTCGTCGGGGCGGCGCTGACCGTGTGTGCGTTCGCCGGCGCCCAGGCCGTACTGGTGGGTCTCACACCGGAGCTGGTCGCCACGCGCGACCGCGACACCGCGCAGGGCCTGCTCAACTTCATGATCGTCCTCGGTGGCGGGATCGGTCCGGCCGCTGTCGCGGGGCTGTCCGCCGTCGTGTCCGTGCCGATGGCCCTCGCCGTGCTCGCGGCACTCCCCCTTGCCGGACTCGTCCTCAGCGTCGTCCGACGCCCAGGGCGCCGGACGTCCACCGCAACCTGACCACACCCACGCAGAACACCGATCCTCCCGAGAGAAGGAGCCCGCTGTGGCCGCCGAACCGTTCGTAGTCAGCATCACCGAAGCCGAGATCGCGGACCTGCGTGACCGGTTGCGCCGGACGCGGTGGCCCGAGCCCGAACCGGTGGACGACTGGTCGCAGGGACTGCCGCTGGCGTACGCGCGGGAGCTGTGCCGAAGCTGGGCCGAGGACTACGACTTCGGGTTCGCCGAGCGGCTGAACGTCTTCCCGCAGTACCGCGACACGGTCGACGGGCTGGGCATCCACTTCCTGCACGTCCGTTCACCCGAGCCGGACGCGTTCCCGCTGGTGCTCACGCACGGCTGGCCGGGTTCGGTGCTCGAGTTCCTGGAGGTCCTCGGCCCGCTGACCGATCCGCGCGCGCACGGCGGGGACCCGGCGGACGCGTTCCACGTGGTCGCACCGTCGCTGCCCGGCTACGGCTGGAGCGACAAGCCGACGACGACCGGATGGGGTGTCACGCGCATCGCGCGCGCCTGGGACACGCTGATGGTCTCGCTGGGTTATCAGCGGTACGGCGCGCAGGGCGGCGACTGGGGTTCGGCGGTGTCCGGCGCGTTGGGCGAGGTGGCGCCCGAGCGGGTCGCCGGCGTGCACCTGAACATGGGGTCCGTTGCGGCGGGCACGTTCGACGACCCGACGCCGGCGGAGCTGGCGAACCTCGAGGCCGAGAAGGAGTTCCAGCGCACCGGCCGGGGGTACTCGGGCCAGCAGGCGACGCGGCCGCAGACACTCGGCTACGGCCTCACCGACTCCCCGGCGGGCCAGGCCGCCTGGATCGCCGAGAAGTTCTGGGCCTGGACGGACAACAACGGCCACCCCGAGGACGCGGTGTCGCGCCAGAAGCTCCTCGACGAGATCTCGGTCTACTGGTTCACCGCGTCGGCCGCGTCATCGGCGCGCCTGTACTGGGAGAGCTTCGGCCGCTTCCGGGACAAGGTGACCGCGCCGTCCGGGCTGTCGGTCTACCCGCGCGACATCACCCGCCCGTCGCGGCGGGAGGCCGAGCTGCGGTTCACCGACCTGCGCTGGTTCGCCGAGCTGCCGCGAGGTGGTCACTTCGCGGCGCTGGAGCAGCCGGAGTCGCTGGTCGAGCAGGTGCGTGGGTTCTTTCGCCTCGTCCGCTGACCGTCCGTCCCGTCCCCCCGTCCTGTCTCAGGTACGCGGTGAGTGCATGGCCCACCGGAGACCGTGTACGAGGGTGTGGCAGGCGTAGTTGACGGCGGTGTCCTCGACGAGAGGCAGGTAAGGCAGCCGCAGGGGACTTCGCGCCCACGGCGGCAGAAGAGCCACCGCACCGGCGGCGATCACCGCGTAGGGCGCGCGTGCCAGGATGGGGAGCGGCGGTCGGTACAGCAGGAACCTGGCCGCCTCGCGTGCCGCCGGCGTCCCGCGCAGCTCGGGTCGATAGTCGGCGAGCGCGGCGCGCAGCTCGTATTCGTCGCGCGGCGGGTCGATCACACCGAGGGCGCCGGCGACGTGTGCGGTGTCGGCGACGTAGCCGTCGCGGTCGCTCTGGTCGAGGTGACCCGCGCCGTAGCGCTGATAGCTGCGCAGGAAACTGTCGACCTCCGCGATGTGAACCCATTTCAGCAGGTGGGGGTCACCGGCGCTGTAGGGAAGGCCGTCGGGGCTGAGCCCGTTGACGCGGGTGTGGATGGCACGGACGTGGTCGACGGCCTGTTGCGCGTCCGAGGCTGTGCCGTACGTGGTGACCGCGAGGAACGTGCTGGTCCGTTGCAGGCGTCCCCACGGGTCACCCCGGTAGTCGGAATGTCCGGCGACCCCGGCCATCGCGAGCGGATGCAGCGACTGGAGCAGAAGTGCGCGCAGACCGCCGATGAACATGGCCGCGTCGCCGTGGACCCGGCGTATCGGCCGGTCGGGCCCGAACCATCGGGGTCCCGGGCTGTCATGGATGCGGGCGCGGTTGCGTGGCCCGTCCGGCCCGGCGACCCTGGCGAACAGGCTCTCGCCGATCCGACCGCGCAACGCGGCGAGGTCAGGGACGCCGCCCGCCGCCAGCAGGGCGAGTGGTCGTGGAACGTGCTTCACCGAGTACCTCCCGCGCCGTGGTGCTCGGACAGCTCACGCGAGCCGGTGGCACGTTCGGCACAGCGCCCAGTGAGCCACCGGCCAGTCTACCGGAGCGCGGTCGCTCTCGAGGTCAGCCGGGACGGTTCGGGGCACGCAGTGCGCGGGCCGCGACGACCGCGCAGGCCATCACGATGATCAGGTAGCCGAAGGCGTACAGGGCGACCTCGCCGGAGGGGAACATGCAGGCGACGAGGAAGCAGGACACCAGCACCACCAGCTGCAGGCCGCGTTCGGTCCACACCACGGCTGCCAGCAGCGCCATGCCCCATGCGGGGTACCAGGGCAGCACTGCCGGGGCGCACACCACGAACAGCATGAGCAGCCAGGCGCCCCTGCGTACCGCTTCGACGCCGCCGACCCGCGCGGCCAGCCAGAGCTTGACCCCGCAGTACCCGAAGACCGGGATCGCCAGGATCCTCGGGACCGCGATGAACACGGTGTCCATCATTGGGCCGAACATCCAGGTCACGATGGTGTGCAACAACTGACCGACCGCGGTGGGCAGGGACATCCAGTTGATGATCGTGGTGGGCGCGCTCGACGCGGTCAGCCAGCCGAAGCCGAGGCCGGTGAGAACCGAGCAGGCGACCATGACGGCCGCGAAGACCGCGATGCCGGCGAGCCCGGCACGGATGATGCGCGCCCGTTCGCTGCCCTGTAGCCGGGCAGCCCACACCAGAACGAGGAAGGGCAGCAGGAACACCGCGGTGATCTTGACCGCCGCGGCGGCGGTGACCAGCGCGATGCCGACCGCGTGCCGACGGTTGAGCACCATCAGCGATCCGAGCGCGAGGAAACCCACGACGAGCAGGTCGTTGTGCGGACCGCCCACCAGAACGAAGACCATCACCGGGTTGGCGACGGCGACCCACAGTGCCATCGCCGGCCGGCCGCCGAGGTGCCGACACAGACCCGGGACCGCCGCGATGAACAGCGCAAGGCCGACCAACATGAGCAGCCGCATCGCGATCACGCCGGCGATCATGTTCTCGCCGGTCACCGCGACGACGGCCTTGGCGAGACCGACGAACAGCGGTCCGTACTGCGCCGGTGTGGCGTTCCAGAACCAGTGCACGTTGTCCGCGATCGGACCGGTCAGCACGTTCGGGACGGCCACGTACGGGTCGAGGCCCTTCAAGGCCACCGCGCCGTTCGCCAGGTAGCTGTAGGGATCCCTGGTGAACAGCGGCGGGGCCACCACGATGGGCGCGAGCCACACCAACGACGTGCTCAGGACCGCTCGGCCGCCGGCCCGCCGGGCCAGTACGTCGCGCCCCAGCAGCACCCACGCCCACACCGACAGCGCCAACCCGAGATA
Source organism: Actinospineispora spinosispora DSM 44797 (assembly GCF_000429025.1). Taxonomy (GTDB): domain Bacteria; phylum Actinomycetota; class Actinomycetes; order Mycobacteriales; family Pseudonocardiaceae; genus Pseudonocardia; species Pseudonocardia spinosispora. The sequence continues at coordinate 649,698 of NZ_KE386834.1, read as the reverse complement.
GGTGGCCATCACCGCCAGGTTGTAGCCGTGGCCGAACCGCCACGCCGAGAAGATCGTGCCGGACAGCACCGGGTCGTGGCGCAGCACACCGGCCGCGCCGACACCACCCACCGCCACGGTCGCGCTGCCCAGGAGACCGAGCAACAGGGGCGCGCGGCCGGGACTGCCGGACCAACGTTGCCACCAGCCGTACCTCACGACGGGTGTGCCCATCGCCTCGGGAGCGAGGGGCTCGACAGGGGCGCTCGACAGCTGCGGTTGCGAAGTCATCTCGCCGGTTATGGTCGCATCGGCTCCGCCGGCCACTCTTCCGGGGCAGACCAGCGCGGAAAGTTGGCGGAGAACTCGAACGGGTCGTCGCCCCGAGGGCCCGGGTCGGGAGACCGTCCGGGAGGTTCAGCTGATGAACTTCTCGGTGCCCAGCACACCGAGCAGCTGCAGCTTGTCGAATGCCTCCGAGCGCGGCGCGGCGGTGAGCACCAGCAGCGCCTGCGACTGGTCCTCGGTGAACAATGCCTGGCAGTCCACCTCGATCTCGCCGAGCTGCGGGTGGACGAGCACCTTGTGGTCCTCGAAGCGCTTCGTGACCTCGTGCCGTCCCCAGATGTCGGTGAACTCGACGCTCCGCCGCAGCAGCGCCCGCACCAGCTCACCTGCCCGCGACCTCGGGCCCATCGCGGCGTGCGCGGCGCGCAGGTTCGCCACCTGGGCACGGCTCTGTCGGTCGCGCTCGTGCTCGGGGTAGATCAGCCGCTCGTCGGGGTCGGTGAACCAACGGTAGATTCCGCTGCGGGCGAGACCGGTGAACCGTGACGAGTCGCCGAACAGTGCCTCGGCGAACCGGTTCTGCGCCAGGGTCTCGCCGAGGTTGGACAGGATCAGCGCTGGCGTGTCGGTCAACCGGTCCAGTACCCGCCGCAGCGCCGGCGCTACGTGCGTGGCGGCGACCCTCGACGCGGGGGCGTTGCGACCGGCGACCTGGAACAGGTAGTCACGCTCGTCGCTGCTCAGCCTGAGCCCTCGGGCCAGTGAGGCCAACATCTGCTCGCTCGGTTGCGGGCCGCGTTGCTGTTCCAAGCGCGTGTAGTAGTCCGTCGACATGGCGGCCAGCGACGCGACCTCCTCCCGCCGCAGCCCGGCCGCGCGCCTGCGCGCGCCCACCGGCAGGCCGACGTCCTCGGGCGTCAGCGCTTCCCGCCGACGGCGCAGGAAGGCCGCAAGTTCCGCACGATCCACCCGACCAGTATGGGCGGACGTGCCACTGCCAACCAGGGATCGCCGATCCCCCGATGAACGGTCTCTGCCGCCCGCTTTCGCGCGGATCGAGACTCGGCGCATGGACATCACCGGAAACACCGTCTTCATCCCGGGCGCCACCAGCGGCCTCGACTTGCACTCGCCCTCGCTCTGCACGAGCGCGGTAACACCGTGATCGTCGGTGGCCGCCGCACCGAGTTGCTGGAGAGGATCGCGGCGGAGCACCCCGGCGTCGAGACCGTCCGCATCGACACCACCGAGGCCGGCAGCATCGAGGCGGCGGCCAAGGACGTGATCGCCCGCTTCCCCGATCTCAACGTGCTGATCACCATGGCCGGCATCATGCGGGTCGAGGACTGGCACCGCCCGGAGACGTTCCTGGAGTCTGCCGAGCACGTCGTGACGACCAATGTTCTCGGTCCGATCCGGCTGATCGCCGCGTTCGTCGAGCACCTCCGGGCCCGGCTGGACGCGACGATCATGACCGTCTCGTCGGGTCTCGCCTTCACGCCGCTCGCGGCGACACCGAGCTACAACGCGTCCAAGGCCGCCATCCACATGCTCAGCGAGTCGCTGCGCCTGCAGCTCTCCGGCAGCTCGGTGCGCGTGGCCGAGCTGGAGCCGCCCTCGGTGCGGACGGACCTCCTGCCCGGCCAGGCGGACAACGACGCCGCGATGCCGCTCGACGAGTTCATCGCCGAAGTCATGAGCATCATCGAGACGCGACCCGACGTCCGTGAGATCCAGGTCGAGCGGGTGAAGTTCCTGCGCTACGGCGAGGCCAGGGGCGACTACGACGAGGTCGTCTCGACCCTCAACGCAGCCGACCCCATGGTTCACCGCAGGGTGCGGTAGACCTGCTTCTCCACGTCTCGGCACACGCCCAGAATGGCCGGGTCGGCGAACGGCACGAACTGGCTGTATATCGCGCCCGTGAGGTCGGAGCCGGGATCGACCCAGAAGTAGGTGTTGAACAACCCGGCCCAGGAGCCGCTTCCCGGCGACCGGTACCCCGGTTCCTGCTCGGTGGTGAGCAGAACCCCGTATCCCCACTTCAGTCCGCTGGGTCCGTCCCAGGTGGAGGCGACCACGGGGTCGGCCGTCGGGATGTGCGCGGGGAAGCTCAGCGTGCCCAGCTGATTTCTGAACATCGACTCGACGGTCGCCTGTCGAAGGACGGCCGAGCCGTCGAGGGAGCCGCCGTTGAGCAGGGCCCGCTGCAGCCGGAGGAAGTCGTTCGGGGTGCTGTAGAGGCCGTGTCCGCCGGAGTACCAGGGCGGCGGTTGCGGTAGGTCGAGGTCGATCGCCTGCCACCCACCGTCAGGGGTCCTCGCGTGCAGGGGCACCAGACGATTCCGGGCCTCGGCATCGGGAGTGAACGTGGTGTCGGGCATCTTGAGCGGTTCGAACACCTCGCGCCGGAAGTAGTCGTCGAGGGAGGTTCCGCTCGCCTTCTCCACCACCTGGCCGAGCCAATCCGTACTGATCCCGTACTCGAAGCGCTCGCCGGGGTCGGCGACCAGCGGAGCGGAGAAGAAGCCGTCACGGTCACCACCGAGGGCGTTGGCGGTCCCGGTGAGCGTCTCCCAGCGCTGGATATCGGCGTTCCAGAACCAGTAGCCGAGGCCACTGGTGTGGGTGAGGAGCTGGCCCACCGTGGCGCGACGCGCGGGCGGCCGCATCCGCGGGCGATCGCCGTCGAATCCGTCGAGCACGGTGAGGTCGGCGAATCCGGGCAGGTAGGCGTCCACCGGATCGTCGAGGTCCAGGTTGCCGCGCTCGACCTGCTGCAGCGCCGCGACAGTGGTGACGATCTTGGTCATGGACGCGATCCGGAACAGCGAATCAGGTGCCACCGACTCGCACCCGCCCGGCGTCACGGAGCCCGCCGCGCCCGCGTACACGGTGCCGGAACGATCCGTGACCGTGGCGACGATGTGCGGCACCGCCTCCTCGGCCACCGCATCCCGCAGGACGCGGTCGATGTCCGACGTGCTCACAGTGGCCTCCCGGTCACGTTGTCATCCGCTGGAACCGGTGCGCGCTCACCAGCGCCTAGGCCTGGGCGGCGTCGAGGCGCGCGAACCATGCTGCCTCCTCGGCCTCGGTGGGTTCAGGCAGGATGTAACCGGCCTCCATCGCCCATTGCGCGGGCACATCGAGCACGGCGACCAGGATGCTCATCCGGGACGCCCCGGTGAGCTCGGCGTAGAAGTCGAACAGCCGCGTGATGATCGCGTGACGGACCGACGGTGCCCGCCCGGCGCGGATCTGACCTCGGATGATGTGCGGCGTGGCCTCGGCGCCGGCGGTGTAGGAGTGGCCGGCCGGTAGTTCCGGGAAGACGACCTGCACGAACGCGGCCGGGGAGCCGGTCTCCTCGGTGTGCACCTTGGTGATCTCGGCGGCCAGCGCGCTCCGCTTCTCGGCATCGAGCGTGCCCTGGGTCGTGAGTACTTCGTAGACCGGCATATCGCGCCCTTTCGTTCACTCTGAGACGGGTCCACCTCTCGCTCGACGGCCGGACCGACCCTGCCGCCGCGAGAACTAGGTATGCCTACAGACATAATCATCAAACCAGGGACGAGACCAGACGGGTCACCCAATCCAGCTATGCCTACTGGCATATCATCATGGAATGGGGCTTCGCGCAGACACCCGTGACCGGATGGTCGCCGGCGGGCTGGAGTTGGTCCGGCGCAACGGCTACAGCGCCACGTCCTTCCGGGACGTCTGGACCCTCACCGACACGCCACGCGGCTCGGTGTACTTCCACTTCCCCGGCGGCAAGGAGGAACTCGGCCTGGAAGTGATCGACAGACACAACCAGGCCTGGCTCTCCCTGATCCACCGCGCGGCCGACAGGTCGGACTCGGCAGGCTCCTTCCTGGGCGGGCTCGCCGACGCGATCGCGGTGGACATGGGGAAATCCGACTTCGAGCTGGGCTGCGCCGTGCAGGCGGTGGCCGTGGAGATGTCCGCGAGCTCCGAGACGCTGCGCCAGGCAACCGCCGACTGCTACCGGCAGTGGACCGACGCCGTGGCCCAGCGGCTGCAGGACTTCCAGGTGGCACCCGAACGGTCACGCGTACTCGCCAACGCAACCGTCACCGCTCTCACCGGCGCGCTGACCGTTGCGCGGTCCCTGCGCAGCACACAGCCGTTCGACCAGGTCGCCGACGTGCTGCGCGAGCTCGCGTGCGCACTGAGATGACCGTCGGCGAGGCCGGCCCGCCGTTCCACTCCGCGGCAGGTGGTCAGCCGCGGTCGCTGTAGGACACGGGGTGGTTGACGTAGCCCTGGTCCATCAGCTGCTCGTTGAGCGCCTGGGCGAGCACGTCGTGGTCGTAGGTGCCGAGTGAGCGTTGGTCGTGGAGGCCGGCTTCGAGCTGGTCCTGGGTGAGGTTGCCGCCCAGCCCGATCTGCCTGGTCCACAGCTGCTCGACGCTGATCCGGGTGCGCGCGAAGCCATCCCCCAGCGAGAGCTCGAGGCCCTCATCGCGACGGTCGTCCGGTTCGCTGTGACGTGAGGTGGCCATGTCCGCGCACTACCCAGCGGGCCCGGTGGAAAACCCGGCATGGACGTCGTGGACCGCCGGGAGGCCGACGTGCACGTGGCGCCGTTCTGGGCCGAAGCAGACGGTGGCCGAGTGAGTCTCGGACTAGGGTTTCCGACATGAGCGCTCAGGAGTCCGGCGACGACCACCGGACCATCGACCGGGCGACCGACCGCCCCGGGGACCGCTCGCCTTTCGCCCTCGGCCTGCTCCTGCGCCGAGCGCACGACCGTGCCGCGTCGGCGCTGGCGGCGGCCCCACGTTCGTTCGGACTGGAGCTTCGGCACTTCGCACTGCTGATCGAGCTTGCGCAGCACGAGCGACTGAACCAACGCGCCCTCGGCGAAGCCGCGGGGATGGACAAAGCGACCGTCGTGCGTGGGGTGGACGATCTGGAGAAGGCCGGACTCGCCGTACGACGGCCCGTTCCGGGCGATCGCCGGATCCGGGCGGTCGAGATAACCGAGAAGGGTTTGGCCGTGTTCGACGCCGCGCACGGCCCCGCTCAGCCGATCGCGGATGATCTCGTCGCTCACCTCGAACCGCGCGAGGTGGCCGACCTCGTCGGTCTGCTGACCAAGTTCGCCCACCCCGACGTGACTCGCTGACGTCACCCGTCCTGGACGAGCTACCGGAGTGACTCACACCACAGGATATTTGTATCGAGTGAGATTGTTTCATGTGAAACGCTCTCATATATGACCAACAGACCACTGCCCCCCGCCGCCGCACCGCCAAGCGCCCGGGACGACCCACCGCAAGCATTCGGCCCCGCCGTCCGGCGAGCACTGGCCGGCTCCGGCGGGGCGACCGGATTGCTGATGACGGCAGCGCCGACCGTCGCGTTCGTGGCGGTCAACGCGCTCTCCGACCTGTGGACCGCCCTGGTCGCCCTGGCCGTCATCACGGTGGGGGTGTTCACCGCCAGGGTCGCTCGCGGCAGGTCGACGAAGGGCGCCGTCGTCGGCCTCGCAGTGGCGGCGACGTGCGCCGCGGTCGCCGCGCTGACCGGAGAGGCCCGCGCGTTCTTCCTCCTGCCGACCCTGCTGCCCGGCGTGATCATGCTGGTCTGCCTGGGCTCGGTACTGGTGCGACGACCGGCGACCGGCATCCTGCTGAACCGGATCGTCGGGGGTCCGGCCGACTGGCGGACGGATCGCGGACTCATGCACGTCTACACCGTGTCGACCCTTGTCGCGGTCGGCATCAACATCGTCAACTTCGCCCTGCAGGCCACCTTCTATCTGGCCGACCAGCCCTCGGTGCTCGCGGTCGCGCACGTGGCGACGGGCCCCGTCTTCGCCGGCCTGGTCGCCCTCACCGTCGTCGCCGCACGCCGCCGTCTCTCCCGCGACTGACCGAAGCAGACTGGAACCCCGCCATGCGAGTCATCATCATCGGAGCAGGTCTGGGCGGGCTGACCCTGGCCCAGGGGCTGCACCGAGCAGGAATCGAAGCAGAGGTGTACGAACGCGGGCCGCGCGATGGCGGGCAACCGGCCACCTACGGCATCCATGTCGACGGCAACGGCGCGCGCGCTCTGCACGCATGCCTGAGCCCACAGGCGTGGGCGGCATTCGATACCGGGTCCGCCCCGGCCCCGGACGTCCTCCGGTTCCGCGACCCGTCACTGAAGGTGCTCGCCACCCGCAACCGGGAAGCGGCCGCCAGGCAGGTCGCGCACCGTCGCGCCGTGCGTCGACAGGTCCTGCACGAGGCACTGCTGAACGGCATCGACGACGAACGTGACGGCCTCGTGCGATTCGGCCACACCTTCACCCGATACCGCCGCCGTGACGACGGTCGGGTCGAGGTCTTCTTCGACAACGGGTCGTCGACCGTCGGCGACCTCGTCGTCGGAGCCGACGGCAGCAACTCCCGGGTTCGCCGCCAGTACCTTCCGCATATTCAGCGGAAGGACCTGGGCATCCTGAACATCGCGGGGCGCCTGCCGGCATCCGTCGCCTCCGCGTGCGGACTCCCGGACGACATGCTCGACGGGTCGATCGACAACATCGTTCCGGCGGGGCCCGGCTGGATGTTCGCCTCGACGTGGCGGGTCCCGGGCGAAGCAGAGGACTACGTCGTCTGGGCCTACGCCGCGACGCGGGAGACCTACCCGCTCGACATCGAGAAGCTCGACGGGACCGGGTTACGCCGGCTGGTACTGGACAGGCTCTCCGGCTGGGACGATCGGCTACGGCACACCGTGGCCGCGACACCCGCCGACACCCTGTCCACCGTGCCGCTGCGCAGCATGCCCGTTCTCCGGGCCTGGCCCGCCGGCACCGTCACGCTCCTCGGGGATGCAATCCACAACATGACGCCGATGGCCGGTATCGGCGCCAACACCGCCCTCCGCGATGCCGACACCCTGTGCGGGGCACTCATCCGCGCCCGCGACGGCGAACTCACCGTCGTCGGGGCCGTCGACCTCTACGAGCGGGCCATGCGCGCCTATGCCAACCAGGCGCTGGCACTGTCCACCCGCAACGCCCGTAACGCCGCATCCACGGCCAGGGTGCCCCGGCTGTTGTTCCGCATCCTGCTGCGAGTCCGCGGCGCCACGCCGCTCGGCGAATCGGGCGTCCGAGCACGGTGAGTCTGCGGTTTCGGCACGCCTCTACTGTGCTGCCGGCTCCGACTCAGCGTGCTGAAACTCCCGACTCGCCGGTGGGGCTCCCCCGGTCGGAGTGCCTCATGGGCGGTCGATCGCGAGGCCGGGTTATCTACCGCGAACAGGTTCCAGCAGACGGTGGGCACCGAGGAGCGCCTGGCTGACGACGTCGTCCCCGGCCTCGTCGTAGCCCGGACCGGGAAGCACCGCGAGTTCGGACGGGTCGACGAGGGCGCGGCACACGCCGCACAGGCCGTCCGGCATGAGCAGACCGGAGTCCTCCACGTGCTGGAACACCCGGCGCGCACCCTGGGGCGAATAGTGCTCGTCGCCCCAGGAGAGCAGGTCACGCACGACCGGCCACAGGCCGAGGCCCTTGTCGGTCAGGACGTACTCGCGGTAGCCGTGGGTCCCGCGCACCTCCGCGAGCACGTCGGCGTCACGCAGGGCCTCCAGCCGCTCGGTCAGCACCGCACGGGGGACCCCGAGGTGGGCCACGAAGTCGCCGAACCGGCGCACGCCGAAGAACGCGTCGCGCAGGATCAGCAGCGTCCAGCGTTCGCCGACGATCTCGAGGGTGCGAGACAGCGAGCACCGTTGCCCCGCGTACACCTTGGGTAGCGCCATGACCCCATCGTACCAAAAGAGTTCATTGACCGAACTCTCTCCTCCGTGCTGTACTGGGATAGTTCGGTCAATGAACCAATAAAGGAAAGGGCGGACATCGTGGCGCTTGTGGGTGGACCACGTGACATGAAGAAGTGGTCGGACACGCTCGTCGACCCGAATGTTCGATTTCCCGGCGAGTCGGAGGAATACCGCCGTGCACGCCAGGAGCTGCTCGACGCCGAGGAACGACTTCGCCGGCTGACCGAGCAGGTCGCCACCCAGCGTCGCGCGTTGCCCCCGGGTGGACCACTGGTGACGGACTACGTCTTCGAGTCCGCGAGTGACGGCGGCGAGGTCAGGTTCTCGGAGCTGTTCGCGCCGGGCAAGGACACCCTGGTCATCTACAGCATGATGTTCCCGCGATGGTCGGAGGACCCGCGTGCCGGCGCGCCGGATGGGCTGACGGCGACGTTGCCGCTGGTCGAGCAGCCGTGCCCGTCCTGCACCTCGGTCGTGGACGGGCTCGAGGGAGCCGCTTTCCACCTCACGGAGCGGATCAACCTCGTGGTGGTGGCGAAGGCCGACGCCGCCCGGCTGGGCACCTACGCCAGGGAACGTGACTGGCGCGACGTTCGCCTGGTGTCGTCACGGAACAACACGTTCAACCGGGACTACCATTCCGAGACACCGGCCGGCGTGCAGATTCCGCTCCTGCACGTGTTCACTCGTGACGGCGGCACCATTCATCACCGGTGGACGAGCGAGCAGGTATTCGCCCGAGGTGACTCCACCGCCATGGACCCGATCTGGCTCATCTGGGGTGCGCTCGATCTCACACCGGACGGACGCGGTGAGGCCGCCGCTTATCCCTCCTTGCAGTACTAGTGCGACGTATCCGACAGATCTGACACAGGAGAGAGATCATGGCGCCATTCGGCCATCCCGTCCGCTCGGTCACCCACACCGTCCGCAGACTCGCCATTCCCCTCGGCATGCCGTATGAGGAATCGGTCGCGGCGTTCGAGCGCACGGTCCCACAGCTCGACCCGGCACCCTTTCACGCACTCTCCGAATGGCATGACGTGGTGGCTCTCGCCGAGAAGCTTGCTCCGCTGGGTTTCTTCCGGTTCCACAAGCTCGACGTCACGCCGTTCATGGCCGTGTCCGGGTCACGTTTCGCCTGTGCCGAGTACCTCATGGGCAACCACGTCATCGCCGAGCGGATGTACCGCCACGACCCCACGGTGATGCTCCACGCCCCGCTGCGGCTGCTGATCCAGGCGGACGAGAACGGTGACGGGGTCCTGGTGCTCGATCAGCCCGGGACGCTGTTCGCCAGTTTCGACGACGACCGGATCGCGGAGGTGGGGCGCGAGCTGGACGTCAAGCTGGCGGGGGTCGTGTCGGCACTGGGTGCGCAACCGCCGCCGGAGCTGTCGTCCCACTAGTACCTGACACATCCGACGAACCAGCTCGACGCATCCATCCCGAACAGTGCTGTGGTGACCGGCAGACCGGTCCACGAGAGGAAGCCATGTCAACCGATCTCATCCGGTCCGACGCGACCGAGCTCGCGGAGCTGATCCGCACCGGGAAGGTGTCCTCGGTCGAGGTGGTGCGGGCGCACCTCGACCGCATCGAGGCCACCGATCCGAAGGTCAACGCCATCGTCACGGTCGCCGACGACGCCCTGGAGGCCGCGCGAGCGGCCGACGAGCAGCTCGCGTCGGGCGCAGAGGTGGGGCCGCTGCACGGCGTCCCCTTCACGGTCAAGGACTCGTTCGACACCGCGGGCGTGCTCACCCAGCGCGGTTCGCCGATCTTCGCCGGACGCGTCCCGGACACGGACGCCACCTCGGTGGCCCGCATGAGGCGCGCCGGCGGGATCCTCCTGGCGAAGACCAACCTCCCGGAGTTCTCCTACGCGATCGAGTCCGACAACCTCCTGTCGGGTGCGACGAACAACCCGTGGGACCTCAGCCGCACGGCAGGCGGTTCGAGCGGTGGGGAGTCCGCGGCGATCGCCGCCGGGATGTCACCGATCGGGCTGGGCAGCGACCTGGCCATCTCGGTGCGCGGGCCGGCGGCCCACACCGGTATCGCGGCGCTCAAGGCGACGCACGGGCGCATCCCGATGACCGGGGTCTGGCCGAGGGAGCCGCGCCGTGACTGGCACGCCGGTCCGATGGCCCGCACCATCCGCGACCTCGCGTTGGCGTACTCGTTCCTGTCCGGTCCGGACGGCTTCGACGGCTTCTCCTCCGTCGTCCCCGCCGGGTTCGACGCCGGACTGGGCGCCTCGCCGGGGCGGACCGTCCGCCTCGGCTGGCTGGTCGACTCCGGGCTCGGCCCGGTCCACCCCGAGGTCGCGGCGACCGTTCAGGCCGCGGCCGACGCCCTGCGCGGAGCGGGGGTGCACGTCGAGGCCGTGACGATTCCGGCGCTCGAGCGGGACAACCCTCTCGACCTCTTCGCGCGACAGCACGTCATGGAGGTGAAACCGCCCTACGCCGAGGCCACCGAGGGCCACGAGGAGCAGATGTTCACGGCCACCAAGGCCATGCGCGACGCGCCGGAGACCTCGGTGGAGGACTACGTCCGGGCCGAGCAGGGCGTCGAGCGGCTCCGGGACGGTTTCGCGGCCTACTTCCAGCGGTACGACGCGCTGCTGCTCCCGGTGACGACGATTCCGGCGCACGCACACGGGCTCACCCGCTTCACCCTCGACGGCCGGACGCTGAGCGCCTTCCACGTGATGTCGGCGACCGTCCCGTTCAACCTGACCGGTCTCCCCGCCCTGTCCATGCGGTTCGGCACGACCGGCGACGGCCTGCCGATCGGGGTGCAGCTCGCGGCCTGCTGGCACGCCGAGTCGACGATCCTGCACCTCGCCTCGCTCCTGGAGTCGCTGAGCCCGGTCCGTGACCGGCATCCCAATCTCTAACCATTAAAACTCTCTTGACAGGTTAGATAGGACTGCGGTTTCATAGCGGCAGCACTAACCGGTCGAGTTCGTTTGAGAGGTTATGAGCCATGAGTGAGCTCATCACCGCAACGCCGCACGCCACACCGGACCCCACCGCGACAGGAGGCTCGACCGGGGACGCGGCGCCGCCGCCACACCGGGTCGCGCTCTTCTCCGACGCCGTGTTCGCGGTGATCATCACCATCCTGGTCCTCGAGCTCCACCCACCGCGAGGGGTCACCTTCGCGGCCCTCGTGCCGCTCTGGCCGACCGCGCTGAGCTATGCCGTGAGCTTCCTGTTCATCGCGATCGTCTGGTTGAACCACCATCACCTGCTGAGCCGGGTGCCCGCCGTGACACCTCGGTTGACCTGGGCGAACTTCGCGCACCTGTTCTCGGTGTCACTCCTGCCGTTCACCACCTCCTGGGTCGCGGACTCTCATCTGGCGAACGCGCCGGTCAGCCTGTACGCCGTCGTCTTCGCCGCCACGAACGCGTCCTACCTCGTGCTGTGCTGGGAGGCGATGGACCGCCCGCAGGTGGGCGACGAGGACATGCGCCGGTTCATGCGCCTGCGCTCGTGGACCACCCTCGGAGTCTTTCTCGCCGGTGCCGCCGTCGCGATGGCCAGCGCGGTGACCGGCATGGCACTGGTCGTGCTGTGTCTCTTCTTCTACCTCAGGCCCGGGAGCTGGACCTCTCCGCGTTAACGGTAACGATCGTTCCTTGACAGAAGGCTCACCGAAGTGCCATCCTTGCCTCACAAACAGTAACGCTTACTCCTGTTTGTAAGAGCTGAGTCCGAGGCTGGGAGCTGACATGGGTCACGTGCTGGAGATCCGCGATCTCGTCGTGACCACCGGCGGCCGGACAGTTCTACACGGCATCAGCTGTGCCGCACCGGCCGGCTGCCTGATCGGAGTCCTGGGTCCGAGGGGCAGTGGGAAGTCGACTCTGCTGCGGGCGGTGGTCGGAGCGCAGGAGATCCACGCGGGGCAGGTCCGGGTGCTGGACGCGCCCGCCGGGACGCCCGCGTTGCGGCACCGGGTCGGGTACGCGCCGGCCGCGACCTCGACCTACCCCGACCTGACCGTCCTCGGGAATGCCCGGTACTTCGCCTCGTTGTGGAGCCTGTCCCGGCGGGCGGCCGACCAGGCACTCGCCGCGGTCGAGCTGTCCGAGCACGCGGACCGGCTCGCCGGAGCGCTCCCGATACCGCTGCGGGCGCGCCTGTCACTCGCCTGCGCGCTGGTCTCCGCTCCGCAGGTGCTGGTCCTCGACGAGCCGGGCGAGGGTCTCGACCCGGTGTCCCGCTGCGATCTCCTGGCCAGGCTCGGGGCGCTGGCCGTGCGTGGAACGACCGTGATCGTCGCCGGCGACGATCTCGACGACGCGACGCGATGCGACCGGGTTCTGCTGCTGCACGGCGGTCGCGTCATCGGTGACGGCACTCCTGACGAGCTTCTGCACCGGACCGGGACGACGCATCCGGAGGAGGCGTTCGTCCGGCTGTGCGGCACGCCGTCGCCGCGCCCGGCCGACCGCACGCCTGTCGAGGTGGCGTGATGACCAGCCCGATCTCCCTCCAGATCGTGGGCTCGACCGCGGGCCGCGTCGTCAGCCAGCTCAGGCGCGACCGACGCGCCATGGTGATGATGCTGATCCTCCCGAGCCTGCTGCTGTTCGTGCTGAACCAGATGTTCGACAACCAGCCGACGTTCAACGGGGTGGCCCGCCGGCTGCTCGGGGTACTTCCCTTCACACTGATGTTCATCTTCAGCAGCGTCGCCATGCTGAAGGAACGCCGGGGCGGCACGCTGCGCAGGCTGCTCGCCTCTCCGCTGTCCCGCGTCGACCTGGTGCTCGGCTACGCGATCGGGTTCGGCGCCGCCGCCGTCGCCCAGTCCGTGATCACCTGCACGACCGCCTACTGGCTGCTGGACCTGTACACGCCGGCGCAGCCGGTGGTCATCGGAGTGATCGGGGTCGCGGGCGCGCTCGTGGGGGTGGCCGTCGGACTGCTGTGCAGCAGCCTCGCCGAGCTCCACGTCGTGCCGCTGCTGCCCGCGATCGTGCTGCCGCAGATCCTGCTGGGCGGGCTGTTCGTCCCGCGCGACGCGATGGCGCTGTGGCTCGAGCGGGTCAGTGACGCCCTGCCGTTGAGCTACAGCATCGAGGCGTTGGACGAAGCCGGCAGCACGTCGCTGATCAGTGACGATCTGCTCGGGTACCTGTCGGTCATCGCCGGGGCGGCGGTGCTCACCCTGTTCCTGGCGGCGCTCACGATGCGGCGCCGGACCGGTGATCTCAGTGCTGAGGCGCGGCGCCGCCGCCGCGCCGTTCCGTTGGCCGTGGCGGTCACCGCCGCCGTGGTGACCGCCGTGTACCTGGTGGACGCGAGCAGGTACGTGTCCACGGAGAACGCGCAGGTCGACGGCGACAGAGCGCCCGTGCTCGCTCCGGCGTCGGGCACCCTCATCGACTGGCGGGTCGCCGAAGGCGACACCGTGCGCAAGAACCAGGTGCTCGGCCGGGTCGAGATGACCGGCCGGTTCGCCAAGCCCCAGATGGTCATCCGCGCCCCGCGCGACGGCACCGTCGTGCAGAACGTCGGGGTCGAGGGGACCACCGTGCGCACCGGCACCCAGCTCGCGGTGGCGTTCGACCTGTCCGAGAGCTACGTGACCGCCCGGATCGACGAGACCGACATGCGCGGTGTCCGGGTCGGCCAGGAGGTCGACCTCACCCTCGACTCGGCGGAGCGGCGGACCCTCACCGGCTACGTCCGGGAGATCGACGCGGGCAGCAGCTCCGAGCTGGCCTCGACCCCGCCGCGCAACACCAGCGTGAACTACGAACGTGGCACCCAGCGAATCCCGGTGCGGATCGCGGTCATCGACTGGCAGGGTGTCGCACCGGTGGTGGGGACGAACGCCACCGTCAAGATCCACCGAGACTAGGTGAGCCGTGCCGCGAGTGACCGAGCAGTACATCCAGCGACGACGCCGGGAGATTCTGGACGCGGCGCGCCGATGTTTTGCACTCGGCGGGTTCCACGCCACCACGATGGACGACGTCATCGACACCGCGGGCCTGTCGCCCAGCGTCGTCTACCGGTGGTTCCGGAGCAAGGACGAGCTCGTGCTCGCGGTCGTGCGCGACACCGTGCAGGGCATCGCCGACGCCGTCGACGAGACCGCCGCGCTCGAACCGCTGCCCCCGCTGGGCGACGCGATCGGCCGGATCATCGACGCGACGCTCGCCCGGGTCAGCCACGACGACCAGGACCTGTCCGCGCTCGCCGCGCACGTCTGGACAGAGGCGCTGCAGAACACCGATGTGCGGGAGCTCGTCGCCGATCTGTACGCCCGGATCCGGACGAGCCTGGCCGAGCTGGTCCGCCGGCACCAGTCGGCAGGGACCGTCTCGGCCGACATCGACGCCGACGCGGCGGCGCGTCCGCTGTTCGCCCTGATCCCCGGGTTCCTCGTGCAGCGCCTGCTGCTCGGGCCCGAGGACACCGCGTCCTACGCCGCCGCGATCAACTCCGTACTCCGGTCCTAGGCGGCGTCGGCCCAGAGCTCCAGTGCGATGCCGTCGGGGTCGCGGAACTCCAGCAGGCATCCGATGCCGATGTCCTTCACCCCGTCATGGGCGACGCCGAGCTCCTCGAGCCGCGCGACCGCGGCGTCGAGGTCGGCCCGGCTCGGCACGGCGAAGCTGACGTGGTCCAGCCCGGCGCGGTCCTCGCTGAACGTGTCGCCGGCCGGCGCGACCGGCCGCAGCCCGAAGAACCCGCCCGGTACCTGGTAGACCACCCCGCCGAACAGCCACCACAGCTCGTCGCGGGTCTTCTGGTCGGCGTCGGGGGGCAGGTCGGACGCGACCGGAAGACCGAGCACGTCGTCGTAGAAGCGCCGCGAGCGCGCGATGTCGGTGACCGTGATCCGGACGTGGGAGAACCCGGTGATGGGAATCGGCATGTGGATCAGTCTGGCCGATACCGGTGCCGGCGCGCGATGTCAGTATGAGACTCCCCGGACTCATCCGGGGCGCGCGAACGAGCGACACCCGGCCCGGTACGACATCCACCCGGCCGAGCGAGTCGTCACGGTGCGGCCCGGCGAACTGTCGGTCCTCGCCTCTAGCGTCACACCCCGTGCCTCGATACACCGCTTCCGTTCCGTCCTGTCCGTCCTGCCACCAGCCCACGGTGTGGGTGTCCGGCCCAGCTCCACGACCTGAATCGGACGGTTACTGGCTGTGTGACTGCGGTGGCCAGTGGAAGCGCATCGGCGGCGGCGACCAGCTGCTGTCGCGGGAGGTCGCGGAGGCGATGGGCGAGTAGCTAGGCCAGGAATCCACGCAGGAGCGCCGCGGTGCCGGCGAGGTGCTCCGCCATCGCCTCCCGGGCGCCGTGCGGGTCGCCGGCGAGAATCCGGTCGACGATCATCCGGTGCTGTTCGTTCGAATGCTCGATGTTCGCGGGCAGTAGCGGGATGGCGTCGAGGAGCTCGTTGACGCGGCTGCGCGCGTCGGCGACCCCGGCGATCAGCGAGGGCGACTCGGTGATCTCGCTGATCGCCAGGTGCAGCCGGGAGTCCCGGCGCCGGTACTCGGCCAGGCTCGCGGTGGAGGTCTCGGCGAGCTGGTCGCTGAGATGTCGTCGCTGCTCCCGGGTGAGCGTCCGGGCCGCGGCGGCCTCCGCCGCTCCGGCTTCCAGTACCTGCCGCATGGTCAAGGTGTCCTCCAGCCCCTTGCCCATGCGCTGGACGAGCGCCTCGAGGTCCGCTCCCGGCGCCGCGGGTAACGACTGCGCGACGAACGTGCCGCCGTACCGGCCGCGTCTGGACTCGACGTAACCGGAGTCGGTCAGCGCCCGGATGGCCTCACGCAGGGTGACCCGGCTGACCCGCAGCCGCACGGCGAGCTCCCGCTCAGCGGGGAGCCGATCACCGGTCCCGACGACGCCGAGACGGACGAACTGCAGGAGCCGCTCGACGGTCTCCTCGAACGCGTTGCCCTCGCGCACCGGGCGCAGCAGGGCATGTTCCGCCGCGCCCGACTGTTCTTCCCCGACCACCCGCTCAGGGTGTCACATAGGCCGCCGAGATACCGCCGTCCACCAGGAACGTCGACGCGGTGATGAACGACGCGTCGTCGCTGGCCAGGAACGCGACCGACGCCGCGATCTCCTCCGGCTCGGCGAACCTGCCGACCGGTACGTGCACCAGCCGCCGCTGCGCCTTCTCCTGGTCCTTGGCGAACAGTTCCTTCAGCAGCGGGGTGTTCACCGGGCCGGGGCACAGCGCGTTCACCCGCACGCCGTCGCGGGCGAACTGCACGCCCAGCTCACGGCTCAGGGCCAGCACGCCGCCCTTGGACGCGGTGTAGGAGATCTGGGAGGTGGCGGCGCCCATGACCGCGACGAACGACGCGGTGTTGATGATCGAACCCCGGCCCTGCTCGCGCATGTGCGGGATGGCGTACTTGCAGCACAGGTAGACCGAGGTGAGGTTGACCTGCTGTACCCGCTGCCAGGCGTCGAGGTCGGTGTCGAGGATCGAGTCGTCCTCCGGCGGGGAGATGCCGGCGTTGTTGAACGCGATGTCGACCGAACCGAGGTCGGCCTTGACCGAGTCGAACAGGTCGCGCACCGCGTCGGCGTCGGTCACGTCGAGACCGACGAACTCCCCGGACACCTCGTTCGCGGCGGCCTTGCCTGCCGCCTCGTCGAGGTCGGCGATCACGACCTTGGCGCCTTCGCTCGCCAGCCGCCGCGCCGAGGCGAGCCCGATGCCGCTGCCGCCGCCGGTGATGACCGCGACGCGGCCGTCCAGTCTGGTGCTCATTTCTCAGTCCTCCGTTGCGATGAACAGGTTCTTGGTCTCGGTGAAGGCGGTGACCGCGTCCGGTCCGAGCTCGCGGCCGAGCCCGGACTGTTTGACGCCGCCGAACGGGGTCCAGTAGCGGACCGACGAGTGCGAGTTCACCGAGAGGTTGCCCGCCTCGACCGCTCTGCTGACCCGCAGTGCGCATCCCAGGTCCCGCGTCCAGATCGATGCGGACAGCCCGTAGCTGGTGTCGTTGGCCAGCCGGATCGCGTCGGCCTCGTCGGTGAAGGGCACCACCGTGATGACCGGCCCGAAGATCTCCTCGGTGGCCGCGCGCTCACCCGGGTCGACCGGTGCGAGCACGGTCGGCGGGTACCAGAAGCCGGGGCCGTCGGGGGTCTCACCCCGGAACGCCACCGGTGCACCGTCGGGCACGTAGCCGGCCACGGCGTCCCGGTGCGCGGCCGAGATCAGCGGGCCCATCTGGACGCCCTCCTCTGCCGGGTCGCCGACCCGGAAGGACGTCACCGCGGGCTCCAGCAGCTCCAGGAACCGGTCGTAGACCTCGCGCTGCACCAGGACCCTCGACCGGGAGCAGCAGTCCTGGCCCGCGTTGTCGAACGCTCCACCCGGCGCGGCGGCCGCCGCCTTCTCCAGGTCCGCGTCGGCGAACACGATGTTGGCGTTCTTGCCGCCGAGCTCCAGCGTCAGCCGCTTCACCCCGGCCGCGCAGTCGGCCATGATCTTCTTCCCGACCCGGGTCGATCCGGTGAACACGATCTTGCCGACGCCCGGGTGGTCCACGAGCCGCTGCCCGACCACCGGGCCGGCACCGGGCAACACGGTGAACACGCCCTCCGGGATGCCGGCGTCGAGGGCCAGCTCGGCCAGTCGTAGCGCGGTCAACGGGGTCAGCTCAGCCGGTTTGAGCACCACGGTGTTGCCGGTCGCCAGCGCCGGGGCGACGCCCCACGACGCGATCGGCATCGGGAAGTTCCACGGGGCGATCACGCCCACGACACCGATCGGCTCGTGGAAGGTGATGTCCACGCCACCGGCCACCGGGATCTGTGCCCCGGCGAGCCGCTCCGGGGTCGCCGCGTAGTAGTTCAGCACGTCCCGGACGTTGCCCGCCTCCCAGCGGGCGTTGCCGATCGTGTGGCCGGCGTTGGCCACCTCCAGCCGCGCCAGGTTCTCCAGGTCCGCGTCGACGGCGTCGGCGAAACGGCGCAGCAGCCGGGCCCGGTCCCCGGCGCCACCGCCCGCCACCCGGCGAGCGCCTGTCGCGCACGCTCGACCGCCTCGTCGGTCTGCTCGACCGTGGCCAGCTCGACCGAGCGGATCGGCTGCTCGGTGGCCGGGTTGACGACCTCAATGCTGGTCATGTCGTTCTCCCCTCGTGCGTCGTTCACGAGCCGCCTCGACCAGCGCCTCGAACAACCGGATGTCGCCGTGGTCTTCTTCGGGGTGCCATTGCACGCCGAGCACGAACCGGTCACCGGTCAGCTCGGCCGCCTCGACGGCGCCGTCGGGTGCCCACGCGGTGGCGACCATTCCCTCGCCCAGGGTGTCGACGCCCTGGTGGTGGTAACAGCGCACCTCGGTCGTCTCACCCAGGATCGCCGCGGTGCGGGTGGCCGGGGCCGTCCGTACGCGGGTCGTGCCGAACGTCGCCGGCGCGGGCTGGTGGCGCGCGTGTCCGAGCAGGTCCGGGAGGTGCTGGCGCAGCGTCCCGCCACGGGCGACGGTCAGTACCTCCAGGCCCCGGCAGACGCCGAGCACCGGGAGGCCGCGCTCACCGGCGGCACGCAGCAGCTCGATCTCGAAGCCGTCCCGCCGCGCCTGCGGGCGACCGGTCCGGGGATGCGGCCGCTGCCGGTAGTGCACGGGGTCGATGTCCGCTCCGCCCGCCAGCACCACCGCGTCCACCGTCGACGCCGCGACCTCCGGGTCGAGCACGGGCGGGAGCAGGATCGGCGCCCCACCGGCCGCGACCACGGCGTTCAGGTAGGTCGTGGGCAGCAGCGCCGCCTCGGTGCTCCACACCCCCCAGCTCGCCCGCTCGCAGTACGTGGTGATGCCGATGCGCGCACTACAGCCGTTCGAACCCACGTACCCGCTCCCAGTCGGTGACCGCCGCGTTGAACGACGTCAGCTCGACGGTCGCGGCGTTCAGGTAGTGGTCGATCACGGCGTCACCGAACGCGTGGCGGGCGATCGTGCTCCGGTCGAGCAGTGTCGCCGCCTCCGCGAGCGTGGTCGGGAGGGTCGGCTTGTCCGACGCGTAGGCGTTGCCGGTGATCGCGGGCTCCAGCGGAAGCTCCTGCTCGATCCCGTGCAGGCCGGCGGCGAGCAGCGCGGCCACCGCCAGGTACGGGTTGGCGTCACCACCCGGCGCGCGGTTCTCCACCCGCAGTCCGTCGCCGTGGCCCACGACGCGCAGCGCGCACGTGCGGTTGTCCATGCCCCAGCCGATCGCGGTGGGGGCGAAGCTACCGGGGACGAACCGCTTGTAGGAGTTGATGTTCTGCGCGTGGAAGTAGGTGAGCTCGCGCAGGCAGGCCAGCTGACCGGCGAGGAAGTGCTCCATCAACGGTGAGAACCCGTGGTCGCCGTCGCCGGTGAGCACCGCGTCGCCGTCCTCGGAGCGAAGGCTCACGTGCACGTGGCAGGAGTTGCCCTCGCGCTCGTCGTACTTCGCCATGTAGGTGATGCTGCGGCCCTCCTGGGCGGCGATCTCCTTGGTGCCGTTCTTGTAGATCACGTGGTTGTCGCACGCGGCAAGCGCGTCGGCGTAGCGGACGGTGATCTCGTGCTGGCCGAGGTTGCACTCGCCCTTCGCCGACTCGATGTACATGCCCGCGCCGGTCATCTCGTTGCGGATCCGGCGAAGCAGCGGCTCGACCCGTGACGTGCCGAGCACCGAGTAGTCGATGTTGTACTGGTTGGCCGGGGTCAGGTCTCGGTAGCCGCGGCGCCACGCGTCCTCGTAGCTGTTGTCGAGCAGGATGAACTCCAGCTCGGTGGCGGCGAACGCGGTCAGGCCGTGCGCCGCGAGCCGGTCGAGCTGGTTGCGCAGGATCTGGCGGGGCGACTGGTCGACCGGCGTGCCGTCGTGCCATTCGACGTCGGCGAGGACCATCGCGGTGCCCGGGTGCCAAGGCACGAGCCGCAGCGTGCCGAGATCGGGCCGCAGCACGAAGTCACCGTGGCCGCGCTCCCACGAGCTGATTTCGTAGCCCGGCGGGTTGACCATCTCGACGTCCACGCCCAGCAGGTAGCTGCAGCCCTCGGTGGCGTTCGGCACGACCTCGTCGAGGAAGAACCGCGCGGTACAGCGCTTGCCCTGCAGGCGGCCCTGCATGTCGGTGATCGCGACCAGCACGGTGTCGACGGTGCCGTCCGCCACCAGCTCGTGGAGGTCGGTCGGACTCAGCGGACCTTCGGCCTTCGCCATGGCTGTCTCCCTCTGGGCGCGACACTGCGCCACCGCTAAAGGTCTGATTTTGAACCTCAAGCGTATTGAGACAGACCTCTACCGCGATGTCAATGCCATGGAGCGAGCCTCGGACCGAAGCAGACGCCCACCCAGAGGACCTCACCTGGTCCTTTGATTTGCGTACGCCGAGAACAAACCTCAGTATCAACAATTGTCACAATTGCTATATCGTATCCCGGTCGACGGCTTTCGCTCTACTGAATATCACCGGTAAAGTCACCGACGTGTCCGCATCCGCGCGCCTCTACTCCCTGGAGTCGCTGCACGCACTGAGAGGCTTTGTCGACCAGACCGCCGAGGCAATCAATGCCGGCCGGCTCCGCACCGGGGAAAGTATCGACCTCAACCAGATCGCGGACGAGCTGCACATTGCGCCGCACAATGTACGGCGCGCACTCGAGCCATTGACGAACGAAGGCCTGCTGTCGTTCAGCGAGCCGCACCGAGTCGTCGTAGCCCCGCCGGACCCACGTGAGCTCGACCGTGTGTACGAGCTTCGACGACTGATCCAACCAGGCTTGCTGGTGGCGGCGATCCCCGAGGCTCCGCTGGTCGGGCTGGACGCCGTCGGTGCCGTCACGGAGGGCTTCACCGTCGTCGACTGGCAGGCCGACGGAACGTACAGCACGATCATGGACTTCTTCTACGCTCTGGTGAAACCATATAACTCGCCGGCCGAGTTCACCCTCATCAGCGAGCTGGAACTGAAGTCGGAGCGATCCCTGCGCATCGGTTTCGATGAACTCAAACTGCGCTACCCCACCGATATGCAGACATTGTCGACACAGTATCTGGAATTGCTCGACGCGTGCCGCATGCGCAGTGCGGACGCCGTTCGTGATGCCGAGCTAGGCTACCTGGAGCTGTCCCAGGACATCTCCATGATGACCATCCCATCGGCCCACGTCATCTCACTGTGAGCTGTCCGGCCTGACGCGCCGCCGCCCGCCTGGCCCGATGGTTGGCGACGTTGGTGCGATTGCCGCACAGCCCCGGCATGCAGTACCGGCGCCGGCCGGGTCGAGTGGTGTCGATGAACGCACCCCGGCACGTGGACGCGCCGCACTGCCGGAAGCGCTGCTCGCCGAGCGTGTGCACCACACCGAGGACGCCGACACCGCAGACCAGCGCAAGTGCGTCCCGGATGGTCGCGCCGGAGTTCAGCCCCAGGGCCCAGCGGGTACGGCCCGCGTGTGCGGGGTCCGCTACGAGTGTGGCGCCGCACGCCACCGAGGTCAGCTCTCCCGCGCCCGCGATCAGGTTGTCGCGCTCGGGACGGTCGAGAAGGTCGCGCAGCGTGACACGAAGCGCCCACACCGCCCGCAGGTCCGCGGCTCGGGCACGGCGGGCCAGCTCGGGCAGCTCGGCGTCGGGCGCGTGGAGCTCGGCGAACGCGACGAGCGCGACGAGATCGGGCAGATGGTCGTCACCGTGCCAGACCTCGGCGGTGGTGTTGACCAGTTCGGTCGCGACACCCGCCGACCAGACGTAATCGTCCAATGGCACTTGCATCCCTTACCGACCTCTCACTACGCTCTCGGTTAAAAGCAACTTTAGCCCTTACAGCAAAGGTGCACATGCCAACCCTGGAGATCGACGCACTCGTGTTCGACGTGCTCGGAACGCTCGTCGACGAACCCGCCGGCGTCCGCGCCGGCATCCGTGACCTCGTGCCGTCGCTCGACGACGACGCCGTCGACGAGCTGCTCCGGCTGTGGCAACGTCACATCGGCAACGAGCAACAGCGCATCGTCGACGGCGCGCGCCCTTATCTCGACAGCGACGGTCTCGACCGCGAAGCCGCCAGGGTCGTCGCCGACACCGCCGGAGTCGGCGACCCGGGCGCGCTGGCCGGGGTGGGCCGACGACTGCCGCCCTGGCCGGACACCGTGTCCGGACTGGCCCGTCTCGCCGAGCACTTTCCCCTGATGAGCCTGTCCAACGCCAGCCGCGCCGCCCTGCTGAGGCTCGATGCCCACGCGGGCCTGCGCTGGCACCAGGTGCTGTCGGCACAGGACGTCCGGACCTACAAACCGGACCCGTCGGTGTACGAGCTCGCCGTCGAGGTGTCCGGGACGCGTCCGGACCGACTGCTGATGGTCGCCACGCACGCCTGGGACCTGCGCGCGGCACAGCAGGCGGGTTTGCGCACCGCCTACGTCGCCCGCCCGGTCGGGGACCCGCCCACGAGCTCCGATCAGTTCGACCTCCACGCCGACGGTCTCGCCGACCTCGCCGACCAGCTCGGCTGACGCCCCGGCTCAGGAACCCGGTTTCAGCACCTGCGCCGCGTCCGCCAGCGCCGCGAGGTGCGCATCCACATCGGCGTGCCCGGCGTCCATCGTGTTGACCGCGAGGTGTGTCGCACCCGCGCGTTCCCATTCACCCGCGAGCTCGGCCGCCCGGTCCAGGTTCCCCTTCCAGGGCACCTGACCTTCCATCCCGAGCGTGGTGGCGTCCCGGCCGGCCTCGGCCGCCGAGGCGGCGACGACGGCGCGTGCCTGGTCGAGCGCCTCGCCCGGTCGCACCATCGGGAACCAGCCGTCGGCGAGGCGACCGATCCGGCGATAGGCCCGCTCCGAGTTGCCGCCGAACCAGATCGGAATCCGGGTGCGCGGGGGCATCGGCGCCAGCCCCGCCCCGGTGATCCGGTCGAACCTCCCACCGAAGGTCACCGACCGCTCGGACCACAGCCGTCGCAGTAGCTCGACCTGCTCGTCCATCCGCCGCCCTCGCGTGCTGAAGTCCTGGCCGAGCGCCTCGTACTCCACCTGGTTCCAGCCCAGACCGACACCCAGCCGCAGACGGCCCTCACTCAGCAGGTCGATCTCGGCGGCCTGCTTGGCGACCAGCGCGGTCTGCCTCTGCGGCAGGATCAGAATCCCGGTGACCAGCTCCAGGTCGGTGACAGCGGCGAGGAACCCGAACATGACCAGCGGTTCGTGGAACGTCGTCGAGACGTCGTAGGGACCCGACCAGCCGGTGTACACGGCAGGGTCGGCGCC
The DNA here is from genome assembly GCF_000429025.1 of Actinospineispora spinosispora DSM 44797. Taxonomy (GTDB): domain Bacteria; phylum Actinomycetota; class Actinomycetes; order Mycobacteriales; family Pseudonocardiaceae; genus Pseudonocardia; species Pseudonocardia spinosispora. Next base: position 626,355 of record NZ_KE386834.1, on the reverse strand, counting down.
GACCACATGGTCGTAGGCGAGCACGTGCCGGAAGCCCAGCTCCTGGACACCCTGCCCGAACGCGCGCACGGCACCCGGGTCACCACCGAGCTCGGTCTGCGGAAACACGACCCCGACCCGCACCATGCCATCCCCACCTTCGATCGCCGCCAGTCCAGCCCCGAGCGAACATAGTGGGCCCACAACGGAACGGGCTATTTTGGGCGGGTGCCGACTGAGAGCCCCGAGCAGATCACGCCCGACGACAGGGACTGGACGTGGGTCCTGGACCGTCCCTGCCCCGAGTGCGGCCTGGACGTGCGGTCCGTCGGGTGCGAGGAGGTCGCGCAGCGGCTGCGTGCCAACTCCGCCCAGTGGCTGCCCGTGCTGCGCCGACGCGACGTGGCTCTGCGGCCCGACCCGGCGACCTGGTCGCCGCTGGAGTACGCCTGCCATGTCCGTGACGTGTTCCGTATCTACGACCGGCGGCTGCAGCTGATGCTGACCGAGCACGACCCGCTGTACCCGAACTGGGACCAGGACCGGACAGCGATCCAGGACCGCTACCACGAACAGGAGCCCTCGGTCGTCGCCACCGAGCTCACCGCGGCGGGACAGCGGCTCGCCCAGCGCTTCGACGCCGTGCGCGGCGAGGAGTGGTCACGCCCTGGCCGGCGCAGCGACGGGGCGAGCTTCACCGTCGACACCTTCTCCCGCTACCTGCTGCACGACCCCGTCCACCACCTGCACGACGTCACGAGCCGACCGGTGGCCAGCTGAGCAGCGCCGTGTCGGCGATCTCCTGGAGGTCGTCGCGGCCTACGCCGCTGGCCGCCTGAACGGCGATGCCGAACGCGACCGTCATGATGTAGCGGGCCAGCCGGTCGGCGTCGGCGTCGGCCGGTAGATCACCCTCGTCGACGGCCCGCCGGAACCGTTGCGCGAGGCGCCGGCCCGCGTCGTTGCGCCACTCGGTCAGCACGTCGCGTGCCGGACGGCCGGGCTCGCCCGCCGCCAGTGAGCCCTGGACGCCCAGACATCCGGGCGGACAGTCAGGACTGGTGGTGGTCCGGACCGAGCCGTCGAGGACCGCTCTTGCCACCGCCAGCGCGGTCGGCTCGTCGAGGGCGCGCACCCCGTACGACGCGGGCCCCTCGGTGTACAGCTCCAGCGCCCTGCGGAACAGCTGCTCCTTGTTGCCGAAGGCCGCGTACATGCTGGTCTTGGTAATGCCCATGGCGCCGGTCAGCGCGGTCAGGCTCGCGCCCTCGTAACCCTGCTCCCAGAAGACCAGCAGGGCGCGCCGCAGCGCCTCGTCGGCGTCGAACCCTCGCGGCCTGCCGATCGCGACCTTCTCCGGACCTGTCACTCCCCCAGCATAAACCCTTCCGTACCGATTGGTTCTGAAGTGCTACTGTCGCTTTCAGTACCGCTCGGTACTTAAGGATTGGGAGGACAACGTCATGGGTCAGCTCGAAGGCAGGACGGCGGTCGTGACCGGCGGCAGCAGCGGGATCGGACTGGCCACCGCCGTCCGCCTCGCCGCCGACGGCGCGCACGTGTTCATCACCGGCAGGCGCAAGGGAGAGCTGGACGAGGCGGTCGAGATCATCGGTTCGGCCACCGCGGTGGCGGGCGACATCTCGAACCCGGCGGACCTGGACCGGCTCTACGACGCGGTCCGTGCCAGGGGCAAGGGACTGGACGTGCTGTTCGCCAACGCCGCCTCTGCATCGTTCGCGACGCTGGAGGAGACCACCGAGGAGCACTTCGACCAGACCTTCGGCGTCAACGTACGCGGCACACTGTTCACCGTGCAGAAGGCGCTTCCGCTGCTCAACGAGGGCGCCTCGGTGATCCTGAACTCCTCGGTCCGCGCCGACGACGGCGTCGAGGCGTTCGGCGCGTACTCGGCGTCCAAGGCCGCGCTGCGCTCCTACGCCCGGACCTGGGCCAACGAGCTCAAGGGCCGAGGCATCCGGGTCAACGTGGTCTCTCCAGGCACGATCGACACCCCGGCGATCGCCGGCGTGGTCGGTGCGGAGAAGGCCGAGGCGATCAAGGCGGGCTTCGCGGCGAGGGTTCCGATCGGCCGGATGGGCACCTCGGCGGAGGTTGCGGCGGCCGTGGCCTTCCTCGCCTCGGACCAGAGTAGCTTCATCGTCGGTGCCAACCTCTATCTCGACGGCGGCGAGAAGCAACTCTGACGCACCGGTTCGCTCTCGCCAGAGCCGGTGGAACGGACCTCAGCCAGGTATGGTGCCCGATGGACATCCTTCGGAATGCGAAAGATAGGAAAAAGATTGCCTATGCCATCTGAACCGATCGACAGAAATCCGGACAAAGGTTACGTAGCGCTCCTGGGTTGGAGTTTGAACGCGGTTGAAGCGCTCGACCGATTCGATCGACGATATGTGGTGGTAGCCCCGGACTGGGCCGAGGAATACTGCCAGAAGCACGACATACCGTACATTCCGTGGAACTTCGAGCGGCTCAACGACCGATCCATGGAGATCGCCTCGAGCCTGCAGGAGCTGGGCGTCGACGTCGCCATCCCGCTCTACGAGGAGACGGTCGAGTGGGCCGGCGCGATCAACTCGGTGCTGATGGACAACCCGCGCCTGTTCGGCCAGGCGATGCTGCTGCGCGACAAGGCGCTGATGAAACGCCGCGCCCAGCTCGGCGGTATTCGAGTCGGCATCTTCGAGGAAGCCCACGACCGGGCCGACGTCATCCGTTTCCTGAAGCGCGTCAACCAGACGCTGTTGAAGCTCGACGGTGACCCCAACGACCCGATCCACCTCAAGGCCTTCGACAAGGCCGGCTGTCTCGGCCATCGGGTCATTCGTACTCCGGACGAGATCGACACGATCCCGGACGAAGAGTTCCCGGTATTGATGGAATCCCATCTCGACGGCTGGGAGTTCGCGGTCGAGGCGTGGGTATTCAACGGCAAGATCGCTTTTCTCAACATCTCCGAATACGTCACGCTCGGCTACTCGGTATTCGTACCGGCCACGCCGGAGCTGGAGAAGTACCGGGCACAGATCACGCAGCAGATCGAGAAGCTGATCAAGGCGTTCGAGATCGACTTCGGGTTCATCCATCCCGAGTACTTCGTCACCAGCGACGGTGAGATGTACTTCGGTGAGGTCGCTTACCGACCGCCGGGCTTCAAGGTGTTCGAGCTGCTCGAACGCGCCTACGGGTTCAATGCCTACCAGGCATTGGTGCTGGCCTTCGACCCGAAGACCACCGAGGAGGAGATCAAGGCCTTCTTCCCTCGCGAGGTCGTCGATGCCAGGGGCTACGCTGGCTGCTTCGGCGTGTACCCACGACGCCGGGTCGTACGCGAGCTGTCGATGCCGGAGGAGACGGAGGACCACGATTATTTCGAGTCCCACGAGCTCTCCGCTCCGCTGGAGGAGACGGTCACCAAACGAACCGCGTTCGGCACGCACTGGGGGTTGCTGTACTTCTTCGGTGACGACCCGTACCAGATGCGTGACCTCCTGAAACGTCAGGAGGAACTTGACTTCTACGTCTGATGAGACCTCCACTTCATGGTGAACCCGTTGAACACGACCAGCAGTGACACCGGCACCGACGATGCGGCGCTGACCAAGCGTCTGGCGGCGCTCGACGACGCCACGCGCGCGATGTCGGAGACCCGCGAGTTCGGCAAGCACCTCAAGCTGAGTCTGGTGCTCAACTCACTGCGCCGAGTTCTGCTGCAGCCGGGCGGCTGCGGGGCCATCCGGTCCCGCGCCGCCGCGCTGGAGGAGGCCGGTCTGTTCCTGGGGACCGACTGGGCCTCCCCGGAGATCCTGGTCCCCGCGCTGAGCGGCGCCGGTCTGCGCAGCGCGGAGTCCGACACCGTCGTGCTCGAAGCGGTGAGCGAGCTGCGCATGCTCGCCATCGCGATCGGCGAGTACGAGCATCCGAAGGTGTCCGCCGACGACGCGCACCAGTTCCTGTCGCAGGTCCTGGCGATGAACCTGCCGCTGCTGTTCACCCCGCCGAGCGAGGCGGAGCGCACGCAGCAGGGCAGGATGGCGCAGCTGACCCGTGACCTGTTCCACCATCTCAGCGAGAAGGTCGGCTACGAGAGCATCCTCGACCGGCTGGTCGAGGAGATCTGGCGGATCCTGCGGCAGCGGCCGATCCAGGTCGACCAGGTGCAGCACATGATCACCCAGATCGCCATCTACCGGGGCGATCCGGACGTCGACATGGGCTCGGCCGGTCAGGGCGTCGACCGCCTGACCAGCAGCCTGTTCGGTACGACCGACGCCTGTCGCGAGGACCCGGGCGTAGAGGTATACCGGTCGCGGCTGGAGGCGATGGACGCCAGCGCGCTGCAGTACGAGGCGGCCGGGTTCGCCAGGGCGATGCACGACACCGGCCTGGTGTCGCCCTACCACGCCCAGCTGCTCCGGTTCCTGCTGGAGGAGAGCGACTACCTGGTCGCCGAGGCGCTGGGCCTGTCCAGCACGGGCCGCGACTGCATGCTGCGCTACCACAAGCTGGTGCGCCGGCTGATCGACGAAGCCGTGCACCCGCATACCGCGCAGTGCATCTACGGTCTGGCGTTGCTGCTGGACCGGGGCATTCTCTACCAGCCGCCGGTCGAGCCTGCGCTGTGGCGGCAGATCGCGCTGCCGCTGTCCGAGCACGCCACGGAGCGGCTGACCCTGGCCTACGGAACCACGCCCGCGCCGGGCGCGCGCCTGCTCGCCGGGGTGCTGTCGATGCTGGGGCTGCCGCTCGGTGTCGGGCAGGGCGACAACCCCACGTGCCAGTCGGCGCGCGCGCTGTCGATGTGGGCCTACAACGACCCGGACTACCTGCTGGGGATGGTGGTCTCGGCCGCCCGCGACGACGAGATCACGATGCACTTCGAAGGGCAGCCGATCTCCTCACGCGACAGCCTCAGCGGCGTCGCGACGAGCCTGCCCACCGACCTCGACCCGGTGTCCCTGCTGGTGGTGCCGCACCTGGATCGCATCTACGCCGAGATGGGCCGGCGCTGCGCCGACCGTGCAGGCGACCCGCACCGCTGGGTCAACCCGGAGTTCCACGGCTGGTGGTCCGGTCGCGGGTTTCAGATCAACGTCGACGTCCCGACCGGCAACCTGGTCGACCTCGACGAGTTCCTGCGCCACTTCTACGCCAGCTACCACCCGTCCTACAACGGCGACCAGCCGCTGATCCACCCGCAGCCGGCCGGCATCGCGGTGACCGACAGCGCCGCGCGCTACGTGGGGTGGCACGCGATCACCATCCTGCGGGTCAACCTCGATCCGCAGGACGTGATCCGGGTGTACTTCTACAACCCCAACAACGACAGCGGGCAGGACTGGGGCGACGGGGTCGTGGTCAGCACCGCCGGCCACGGTGAGCGGTTCGGCGAGGGCTCACTGCCGTTCGAACAGTTCGCGTCGCGGCTGTACATCTACCACTTCGACCCGTTCGAGCGGGGCAACCCGGAGCGGGTGCCCACCGAGGACATCGACCGGGTCATCGGCTACATCCAGCGCAGCTGGGGCGCGGACCGCCTCCCGGCCGGGGACCTGCAGGCCGCCGAACCCACCGGCTAGCCCCGCGCGAAACCAGCTCGCACAGACCCAGTACACGCCGCACCGAGGCCGGGGCCTCTGTGCGGCGTAGAGAACCTCTGTGCGAGCTGCCCGACGCTAGCGGGGGTGGGCCAGCTCGTACATGAGGAGTGCGAGCTGGGTGCGGTTCTCCAGGTTGAGCTTGGCCATCGCCCGGGAGATGTGGGTCTTGACGGTGCTCACTCCGAGGTGGAGTTCGTTGGCGATGCGCGCGTTGCTGTGGCCCTGGGCGACGGCCGAGGCGACCGCCTTCTCCTGCGCGGTGAGGCAGCCGAGCCGCTGCGTTGCCCGGTCGGAGCGCTCGTCGGTGGCCTGCTCCGGCTGTGCGCTGACCAGCTCGATGAGCCGGCGGGCGACGCTCGGCGCGAGCGCCGGATGCCCCGCGTGGACCTCGCGGAGGGCCGCCTCGATGGCTTCCGGTGGGGAGTCCTTGACCAGGTAGCCCGCCGCGCCCGCGCCCAACGCCGCCCGGATGTCCTCCGGCGCCTCGAAGGTCGTCAGCACCAGCACCTCGGGCGCGTCCGGAGCGGCCCGCAGCGCACGGGTCGCCGCGACACCGTCGATGCGGCGCATCCGCAGGTCCATCAGCACCACGTCCGGCGCGTCCCGGCTCACCGCGGCGGGCACGGCGTCGCCGTCGTCCGCCTCGCCGACCATGTCGATGTCCTCGGTCTCGGCGAGCATCCGCCGCAGTGCCGAGCGGACCAGCGGGTCGTCGTCGACGATCAGTACCCGGATCGGACCTTCCACCGCGCCGCTCACCTGGGCCAGGGTATCTCCACCTCGATCTCGAACCGCGAGGGCGATCCATCGGGGGTCGGCCCGCAGCGCAGGACGCTGCCGCCGGCCAGCGCGACCCGCTCGCGAACCCCGATCAGACCGCTGCGGGTGCCGGGCCCCGGTGTCGCCGGGCCGCCCTCGGGAAGCGGGTTGCCGACCGTCAGCGTCGCCGGTGATCCGGGCCTCGCTACGAGGCTCCACTCGACCGGCAACCCGGGCGCGTGTTTGACGGCGTTGGTGAGTGCCTCCTGCGACACCCGGTACAGCGTGCGGCCGCACAGCGCACTCATGCGTTCCGGCTGGTCCACCTCGTAGCGGGCGTTGATGACCACCCCGGCGTCACGCATCGAGTCCAGCAACGGCTCGAGGTCGGCCACCGAGGGTTGCGGGCGAAACCGGTCCCCCGCCGCGTCCGGCATGGCCGGGTCGCGCAGCACACCCAGGATGTCCCGCAGGTCGCCCAGCGCGTCGTGCGCCGCCGAACGGATCGCATCCAGCCCGTCGCGCAGCTCGTCAGCCTCCAGCGCACGCCGATGGGTGAGCGAACCCGCCTGCATCGACAGCTGAGAGATGCGCTGGGCCAGCACGTCGTGCATCTCCCTGGCGATCTTCGCGCGCTCGGCGTGCCGCGCCGCGAGGACGCCGGAGACCGCCGCCGCCTCGGCCCGTTCGGCCCGCTGCGCCATGGATTCCGCCAGTTCGGCGCGGATCCGCAGCATGGCGCCACCGGCGAGCATCGCGCCGGTGACACCGGCGGCGACCAGCACCGTGCGTACCAGCTCCAGCCCGGAGAAGTCCTCGGCGCGCAGGACGTACTGCACCGGAACCGCGGCGGCGCAGGCAACGGCGATCCGCGCCGCCACGGTCCCGGGCAACCGGACGCCGACCAGGAACGTGGCCAGCAGCGCGGTCCCCCCTGCCGGGTTGGCCACCGCGGTGAGCAGCGCGATGGCGCAGGACAGCGGTACCGGGCTCCGTCGATGGACGAACACCATCGCGGCCGCCAGAACTCCCCCGCCCGCGTCGACGGCTCGCCACCAGCCGGTCTCCGGAACCCACACCGGGTGCGCCAAGAACATCGCCACCACGAACACCATGGCCACCACGCCCGCCGCGACGTCCAGCACGCGCGGCGAGGCGCTGGTCCATGGTGAGGGCGGCACAGCGGGACGCTATCGCGTGGCCCCCTCGCCGGCGACAGCCTTAGGCCTCGACGAAAGTGCCATGGCCCCGCTGCACGCTACGACCGTTCTCCGGCGGCCCGGATGAGCTGTTCCGCCGAGTCGACGGGAACGCTACTTGCCGGTGGGGATACCGACGATCGTTCCGTTGCCCGCCGTGTTGCCCCCGGCCGCATTGCCGGCGGCGGCGTTGCCGCCGGCCGCGTCACCGCTCGGCGGGGCGACGTTCGCCGCGCCGTTACCGCCGCCGGACGCGGGAGGAGGCGGCTGCGGGTCGGCGGGGGACGGGATCTGCACGGAGACCGGTGGGAGCACCGAGCTCGACGTGTCCGCCGGCGGGGCGACCGGTGCCGGCTGGGCCACCGCGGCCGGGACCTGCGGCTGCGTCGGGGTCTGGGGTTGGACCGCGGACTGCTGGGCGGCCGGGGTCACGCTCTGCGGCCTCGGTAGCGGCATGGGCGGAGGCGCCTGCTGCGCTGCCTGCTGGCTCGCCGCGACCGCGGCGCTCACGATCTTGCCAACGGCCGAGAAGATGTTCCCGAGCAACCCGTCCAGCCAGCTGAGGTCCGTGCTGGTCGGCGGAGCCGAGGCGGTGGGCCCGGAACCGGAGCCACCGCTGTTCCCGCCATGGGGCTTCGAGCCGCCGATGAGCTCGGTCAGCCAGTCGGGGAACTCCGACGAGGAGTCCGAGTCGCTCGAGGCCGGAGCGTCGGAGATCACGCCACCGCTCGCCGAGCTACCGCCGGAGGAGCTGGTACCGGGCTGACCCGGGGCGGACGGCCCGCCGCAGGACGGGTCCGACGCGAGACAACCGTCGGGCGACACGGCGTCGCCCCCACCCGGCTGGGCCAGCACCCGGACGTCGGCGACGGTACGCACAACCGGGTCGGACGGGACGACCAGCGGCGAGGACAGCGCGGCGGTGAGCAGGACCAGAGACAGGCCACCTGCCCAGGAGCGCGAGGGCACTCGCGTGCAGTGTCGCCGATCTGCTGTCCCGGACCCCATTACGAACCCCTCCCGTCACCGACCCCATCAAGGTATTCGTCCCGGTAGCCGCAGACGTTAGCCGCAGCCACACCGTTCACGGAAACTTTTTGCGGAATCAACCTTTGGTTCGCGGCTGACCGAATGGGTCAGGCGATCGGTCGGCGACCGACTATCGAGGCGCCGTCGATCGCCACCCCCGCCTGGTCGGCCACCACTCCGGGCGCGGGGCCGGGGGTGGTGCGGATCGGTGTGCGGTTGTTCGCCCGGAAGACGACGGTCTGGGTGCCGTCGGTCGTGGCGTAGACCAGACCGTGCCAGACGGCGGTGACGAGCGGGGCAGGTTTGTTGCTGGTGTTGTAGTCGGGCATCGCCCACAGCTGCTGGCCGGTGGTGGCGTCGAACCCGGCGGCCGCCCTGTCCTCCGGGTGCTCGGCGGGTGTGTAGCAGACCGACACCGAGGTCCCGTCGTACCGGCAGCTGCTCGTGGGGGCCGGCGGGACGGTCAGCTTCGTCGAGAGCGCCCCGGTCTCCCCGTTGAGCAGCTGGAACGTGTTGCGATCCGGTCCGGTCGCCAGCTGCCCGATCGCCGCGACCAGCGTCGGGCCGGCCGAGGCGACGTGCAGACCGTAACCCCGCAGCTGCCGCCACCGCTCGTGGCCGTCGGCGAGATCGAGTCCGGCGACGTGCACCGAGGCACCCAGGGCCGAGTCCGGCGCGACACCGACCGCGGTCTGCCCGACGAGCGCCCCGACCGCGAAGTTGTCCCTGGTCCACAGCGTCTGCCCGGAGGTGCTGTCGACCGCGAGCGCGGCATGCGCGAGGCCGTCGGTGACCCCGAGCAGGACCGTGCCACCCTCGGCCCCGATCGCGGTGACCGACAGGGTCGAGGTCGCCGCGGACGCCCAGCCGGGCAGCCGCACGAGAACCGTGGTCGAGGTGTGGGTGTCAGCCCGGATGCTGGCCAGCTCCACCACGTTGCCGGTCGGCGGGCCGTCGTCGCGCTCGTCGTCCGGCTGTGACGCGGTCGCGTCGGTGCTCGGCGAGACCGCGACCTCGCCCGCGCTCGGCGGCAGGGCCGAGGCCGTCCCGCCGAACAGCGGTGGATTGGCCCCGGGAGTCGGCGGCACGCTGGTCGGCGGAGTACTGGTCGGCGGGGCGCTCGCCTCCGGGGTGCTCGTCGGCGGGGTGCTCGTCGGAGCCGAGGCGATCAGGTCGGGTGCCGCGACGGTGACCAGGAACGGCCACACCACCACACGCGAACCGTTGATCGTGGCCGCCACCGGTGCCCCACCGACCGGTCCGCCCGCCAGGTACGGCGGATTGCTCGGGCGGACGGTGTCGAGGGTCTGGCCACTGCCCGCCGCCACGATCTGCACGCTGTCGGGCGTGCCGATGAATGCGGTGTTCTGTTCCAGCACCGCGGGCAGCTGCCGTTGGTACGCGGTGGCGCCCTTGGGGACGGCCGGCGCCGGCGCGAGCGGCACCCCGGGCCCGAACGCGACCGGCGGGATGCTCGGCCGGTCGCCGTCGCCGGAACAGGCGGTCAGGACCGATGCGGCGAGGAGTGCGACCAACACGGTGGACCAGCGCAGCTGCCGCACGAGCACCCTCCCTAGTACCGGCCGTCGGCCGAGAGCGCGAACTATAGGGCAGGGGTATTACCAGGCCACTCATCGCGTCATATGGGTGTCCCCTATATCGGTGATCGCGGTTTGATCGACATCAGCACCGGGTAAGACATGCTTGTCGCCCGGTCACCGACGATCGGGCGGCCTTTCGGGATGTGAAGGGTGGCGGCGGATGACTCCCCTGTCCTTGGTCGACGAGAAGTCCTCCACCATCACGCCCTCGTTCAGGGCCGGTTCCGGGTCACCTGTCGTGTTGCTGCACGGGATCACGATGTCCTGGCGCGCCTGGAAGCCCGTGCTGCCGTTCCTGACCGGCCGCCACGACGTCTTCGCACCCACTCTCGCGGGTCACCGGGGCGGCCCTGACCTGCCGTCCGACGCGCCGCCCGGGGTGACCTCGGTGGTCGACACGCTGTGCGACCAGCTCGACGAGGCCGGAATCGAGTCGGCGCACCTGGTCGGGAACTCACTCGGCGGCTGGGTCGCGCTGGAGCTCGCGCGGCGCGGCCGCGCCCGGTCGGTCATCGGGCTGTCCCCCGCCGGCACGTGGCGTGCGCGACGCGACCTGGTGCGGCTGATCTGGATGTTCCGGGCCGGCCACATGGCGATCGGCAGCCCGCACCTGAGCTGGATGGCGCGCAACCCGCTGCTGCGCGGGATGGCGCTGAGCCAGATGATCGCGCACCCGGGGCGCGTCCCCGAGGACGAGGTCGCCGAGCTGCTCGCCGACTTCGAGAACTGTGCACTGTTCGCCGCGCTGCTCGACGGCACCGCCGCGCTGCACCACCTGGCCGAGTTCGACGTCGCGCTGTGCCCGGTGAAGATCGCCTGGGGCCAGAAGGACCGCCTGATCCCGTACAACCGCTACGGCAGGCCGATGCGGGAGACGGTGCGCGGCGCCGAGTTCACCATGCTGCCCGGCGTCGGTCACGTGCCCATGTACGACGACCCGAGGCTGGTCGCGCGCACCATCCTGGAGACCACCACCTCGGTGGACGCGGCCTACCAGGTACCGGAGCGACCGACCTCGCGCCGCCGTTCCGCGTAGCCGCTTACCTCCCGGGTAATCGCACCCGGCGGCCGGCGCCCCTACCGTCGGGATCCTCGGATCTCGACGGAAGAGGCGATACATGAGTGACCTGGCCGGCACAGTGACGATCGTGACCGGCGGGACGAGCGGTCTCGGCGCGGAGACCGCCGCGCTGTTCGCGCGCCGGGGCGTGACCGTGGTGATCGCCGGTCGTCGCCAGGAGGAGGGCGAGCGGACCGCGGCACGGCTCGGCCCTTCGGTGCACTTCCACCGCACCGACGTGGCGCGCGAGACCCAGGTGCGTGAGCTCGTCGAGTCCACCCACGACCGGTTCGGCAGGCTCGACTGCCTGGTCAACAACGCCGGTGGCGGTGGAACACCCGGCCCGGTCGGCGAGCTCGACCTCGATGCGTTCGCCGAGACCCTCGCGGTGCACGTGCTCGGCATGGCGGCGGGCATCAAGTACGCGGCGGCACCGATGCTCGCCCAGGGCAGCGGCAGCATCGTCAACGTGGCCAGCGTGGGTGGCAGCGTCGCCGGGTGGACGCCGATGGACTACTCGGTCGCCAAAGCCGGTGTGCTGCAGCTGACCCGGTGCGCGGCCGTCGAACTCGGCGAACGCGGGATCCGGGTGAACAGCGTCTCACCCGGCCCGATCCCGACCGGCATCCAGCTCAAACTGCCGGGCACGGATCCCGCGCTCGCCGAGCGCGCCGCCGCGTCGCTGGTGCCGCTGTTCGCGGCGGGGTTGCGGCCCTGGCAGGCCATCCCCCGGGTCGGGGACCCAGCCGATGTCGCGGCGACGATCGCCTGGCTCGGCGGCCCTGACTCGAGCTTCGTCACCGGCCAGGACATCGCCGTCGACGGCGGTATCCGTGCCGGCCGACCGGCTTCGGTGTCGGTGGCGGACTACGCCGCACTGACCACACTGACCGACCAGCTAGCCGAGCACGTCGTGGGTTCCGAGCGCGCGTAGCAGAGTACGGAGCTTCGCGTCGGTCTCGGCCAGCTCGGCCTCCGGATCCGAGCCCCGGACGACGCCGGCTCCGGCGAACAGCCGCAGGGTGCGGTCGTAGGCCTCGGCGCTGCGGATCGTCACGACCCACTCACCGTCGCCGCTCGCGGCGGACCAGCCGACCAGCCCGCTGTAGTAACCGCGGTCGACCCGTTCCAGGTCGGCGATCGCGCTGCGGGCCTCGTCCAGCGGGACGCCACACACCGCCGGCGTCGGGTGCAGCGCCTCGGCCAGGGTCAGCGCGGACACCGAGGGGTCGACCAGCCTGCCGGTGATCCGGCTGGACAGGTGCCACATCGTGGCGGTGCCGATGACCGACGGCGCCGCCGGGACGTCGACGTCCACGCAGTACCGCCGCAGCACGTCCGCGACCTGCTCGGCGACGAACGCGTGTTCCCGCAGGTCCTTCTCGGAGCGGATCAGCGCCTGTGCGCGCTGGGTGTCCTGGGCTGAGTTCTTCGCCCGGGGCGACGATCCGGCCAGCGGGTTGCTGACCACGAGGTCGCCCCGCCGGGAGACCAGCAGCTCGGGGCTCGCCCCGAACAGGGTCCGGGTCGCGCTGTCGCCGGGCGCCGAGACGTCCACCGCGAACGCGTGCGCGGCGGGGTCGGCGCACGCCAGCCGCTCCAGCACCCGGGGCAGGTCGACCGGCCTGCTGCCGGTCAGCTCGACGCACCGGGCGAGCACGACCTTGCGCAGCGGCCCTTCCTCGATCAGCTCCAACGCCCGTTCCACCGCGGCGGTGTAGTCCCGCATCTCCGGGTGGTGGCGCACGCTCCAGCTGTCCGGGGCCGGCAGCTTCGCGTCGGGCCCGAGTGTGTCGGAGGGGCCCTGCCCGGCGATCGATACGGCTCTGCGCACCACCGACGGCACGACCAGGCTGCTCGCCGCGTCCGGACCGAAGCCGATCGCGCCGACCAGGATCGGGTCCGGGTGGCCCGCCTCGGCCGCGTCCCCGAGCGCTTCGGCCGCGGCGGAGGCACGGGAGCCCCGGTCGGAGGCGACCACCGCGTGCACCCCGTCGGCGAGGAGGCTCCCGCGCGGTGACGAGTAGAGGAACGAGCCTGGCAGGTAGGCCCTGAGCAGATCCGAGGGACTGTGTTGGGGCCGTGGCCTGAGCAAGGCCGATGCGGACACGAGTTCTCCTCACGGATTAGTTAGGTAAGGCATACCTACTTCAACACTCTCGATCGAGTGATGCAAGGCTTGATAACAAAAGGTCCGAAGACTGTGCCCAGCAGCACACCGGCGCGCCGGGCCGTCGATTTTGAGTGCTTGCATCTTCCGTTCGGTGACATAAGGTTAGCCTTGCCTACTCTCAGAATAGTATCAGGATAGAGCTCGGTGCGAGGGGGAACAACCGGTGGTGCCGCAGTCGCGGAATACGACAACATGCCTGGTCACAGGTGCCGTCGGCGGGATCGGCGCGGCCGTGGCCACCGCGCTGGCGACGATCGGGCACCCGGTCGCGGTGCTGGATCGCGACGAGCGCGTGCTCGGTACGGGGGAGCGGTTGCGGGCCGAGGGCGCGGCGAGCCATGCGATCGTGGCCGACGTCACGGACGCCGACGCGGTGCTCGCCGCGGTGGACACGACCGAGCGACACCTGGGCCCGATCGGGGTACTGGTGAACGTCGCCGGGATTCTGCGCACCGGGCCGATTCTCGAGCTGTCCGACGACGACTGGGCGAGCTGCCTCGCGGTGAACGCGACCGGCGTGTGGAACACCGGCCGCGCGGTCGGGCGACGCATGCGTGACCGAGGCACCGGCAGCATCATCACCGTCGCGTCCAACGCCGCCGCCGTCCCCCGGGTCGGCATGGCCCCCTACGCCGCATCGAAAGCGGCCGCGGTGATGGTCACCCGCTGCCTCGCGCTCGAACTGGCACCGCACGTGCGGTGCAACATCGTGTGCCCCGGCTCGACCGACACCGCGATGCTCCGGTCGATGTGGTCCGACCCCGAGGACGACCGGGGCGCCGACCGGACGGTCGCCGGTTCGCCCGAGCAGTTCAAGCTCGGCATCCCGCTCGGGCGCATCGCCGCGCCGGAGGACATCGCCGGGGCCGTCGTGTGGCTCGCGGGCGACGGGTCACGGCACATCACCATGCAGTCCATCACCGTCGACGGCGGCGCGACCCTCGGCGTCTGACGCTCCGGCCCCATGAAGAAAGGACTGCTCGTGCACCCCGACGGCCCCGATCACACGCCATGGCCCACCGAGCTCGCCGCACGTTACCGGGCAGCGGGCCACTGGCGCGGCCAGACCTTCGGCTCGCTGCTCACCCTGCTCGCCACCGCCTACCCGGACAACATCGCGGTCGTCGGCGCGGGGAACCGCTGGACCTACCTTGAGCTGGACGAGCGGGCGCACCGAATGGCCGCCGGGCTGGTCGAGCTGGGTGTCCGCCCCGGTGAGCGGGTCGTGGTGCAGCTGCCGAACGTGCCCGAGTTCCTGTCCGTGGTGTTCGCGCTGTTCCGGGTCGGTGCCTGGCCGGTGTTCGCCCTGCCCGCGCACCGGGACACCGAGCTGCGGCACTTCTCCACGCAGAGCGAGGCCGCGGCGATCATCACCGTCGACCGCCACGACCGGCACGACCACGCCGCGATGGCGACCTCGCTGGCGCGGGCGCTGCCCTCGTTGCGCCACGTACTGGTGCTCGGTGATGCACCCGAAGGCGCCGTCGCGCTGCACGACGTCGACGCGGCCCCGGTCGAGCTGCCCGACCCGGACCCGGAGGGCGTTGCGTTCCTGCAGCTGTCCGGCGGCAGCACCGGTCTGCCGAAGCTGATCCCCCGCACCCACGACGACTATCTCTACAGCGTCCGGGAGAGCGCCCGGATCTGCGCGCTGCGACCGGACAGCGTGTACCTCGCGGCGCTGCCGGTCGCGCACAACTACCCGTTGAGCTCGCCCGGGGTGCTCGGCGCGCTGCACGCCGGGGCGACGACCGTGCTGGCGCCGAGCCCGGACGCGGACACCGTGTTCGAGCTGATCGAACGCGAGCGCGTGACCATCACCGGTGTCGTGCCGCCGCTCGCCGCCGCATGGGCGCAGGCGGCGGCCCGCACGAACCGTGACCTGTCGAGCCTCGAGGTCCTGCAGGTCGGCGGCGCCAAGTGCGGCCGTGAGCTGGCCGCGCGCATCGGCGCCGCGCTGGACGTCACCGTGCAACAGGTCTTCGGCATGGCGGAGGGGCTGGTCAACTACACCCGGCTCGACGACCCGGAGGAGATCGTTCTCGGCAGCCAGGGCCGTCCGATCTCGGCCGACGACGAGCTGCGGATCGTCGATCCGACCGACCCGAGTGCGGCGTCCACGGCCGAGGTGCCCGCCGGTTCGGTCGGCGCGCTGCTGACCAGGGGGCCTTACACGATCCGGGGGTACTACCGGGCTGCCGAGCACAACGCGACGGCGTTCACCCCGGACGGCTTCTACCGCACCGGCGACCTCGTCAGACGGCTGCCGGGTGGCCATCTGGAGGTGGTCGGCCGCGCGAAGGAACAGATCAACCGGGGCGGCGAGAAGATCGCGGCGGAAGAGGTCGAGAACTTCCTGATGGCCCACCCCGGGGTGCTGGACGCCGCGCTGGTGGCGCTGCCGGACGCGTATCTCGGTGAGCGCAGCTGCGCGTACGTCATCCCGGTCGACGGCGTCGAGACCCCCACCGCCGAGGAGCTGCGCCGCTTCGTGAAGCAGCAGGGCGTCGCGGCGTTCAAGGTCCCGGACCGGGTGGTCGTGGTCGACCGGTTCCCGGTCACCGGCGTCGGCAAGACCAGCAAACGTGAACTGAGGGCGGCGTTGGTCGCCGCTCACCAGCCGAATCAGTGAGAGGTAGGCACCATGTCTCTGCCCAGCATCGAGCCGTACGCGCTGCCCCGCGCCGAGGAGCTGCCGACCGGTCGCGTCGACTGGCGGCCGGACCCGACCCGCGCGGCGCTGTTGGTGCACGACATGCAGCGCTACTTCCTCGCGCCGTACGTGTCGGACGCCGGCCCGGTGAACACGGTCGTCGCCAACATCGCCGCGCTGCTCGGACGTAGCCGGGAGCTCGGGATCCCGGTGTTCTACACCGCTCAGCCCGGCCGGCAGAGCGCCCGCGACCGAGGGCTGCTCACCGAGTTCTGGGGCGACGGCATCGGCGCGGTGATCGACGCGCAGCCCGGCGCCGAGGACATCGTCGACGAGCTGGCCCCTCGGCCGGGGGACGTGCAGCTCACGAAGTGGCGCTACAGCGCGTTCCAGCGCAGCAGCTTCGCCGAGCAGCTCGCCGAGCTGGGCCGCGACCAGCTGCTGATCACCGGCGTGTACGCGCACATCGGCTGCCAGGCCACCGCGGTGGAGGCCTTCATGCGTGACGTGCGGCCCTTCCTGGTCGCCGACGCGGTCGCCGACTTCTCCCGCCGCCACCACGACCAGGCCGTCGAGTACGTCGCGCAGCGCTGCGGCGTCTCCCTGCTCACCTCGGACGCCCTGGCCGCACTGGCGCCGGCCGCGGTCCCCGCCTCCTGACCTCGTGAGTGTTGAGTGTGGCTATGGCCACACTCAACACTCACGAACCCCCACCTAGCGGGACCGGGCCAGTGGGACGGGAGCGGCGGTCCTGGCCAGGATGGAGGCGACGATGTCGCCCGAGCGGACGGCGGCGTTGGACAGCAGGGTCGAGCTGATGCCGTGGGTGTGCTCGGTCGCGCCCTGCACGTAGACGGCGGCCTCGATGTCCGGGGTCGCCATCCGGTAGTCCCTGCCGATCCGCGCTCGCCCGTCGGCGTCGCGGCCCACCCGGACACCGCTGTCGTCGAGGAACCGCGTGGGGTCACCGGAGCGGTAGCCGGTCGCGTACACGACCGCGTCGTTGACCAGGCGGGTCCTGGTGCCGTCGATCATCGACTCGACGACGACCTCGGCGTGCGATCCGGTGTCGGCCAGTTCGACGACCCGGCTGGCCTTGAGCAGCCGCAGCCGTTCCCTGCCGCTGACCCGCTCCGCGTAGTGCCGCGCGTAGAGCGAGTCGATCAGGTCGGGGTCGACGACGCCGTAGTTGGTGTTGCGGTGGTAGTCCATCAGCCTCGTCTTGACCTCGGTGGGCGCCGCGAAGAAGTCCTCGGCGGCCGCCGGGTCGAACACCCGGTTGGCGAACGAGCTGTCGTCGGCCGGGCTGTACCCGTAGCGGGCGAACACGGCGTTGACCTCGGCGCCGGGGAACGTTCGGTGCAGGAACTCGACGCTCTCCGCCGCGCTCTGCCCGGCTCCGACCACGGTGAACCGCGCGGGCGAGGTGCCCTGCAGCTCGGCGACGTTCGGCACCAGGTCGCGGCTGTGCCACACCCTCGGGGAGAGCTCGACCCCGTCGGGCAGAACGGGGCCGAGGCCGGTCGCGACGACGACGTTGCGGGCCAGGTGACGCCTCGGCTCGCCGTCGGTGCGGACCAGGACCTCGATCGTCGCTCCCCGTGGGCCGGCGGCGCGCATCCCGACCACCTCGCTGCCGTAGTCCACCTGGTCGGCGAACCCCCGGCCGGCCCATTCCAGGTAGTCGTGGAACTCCAGCCGGGTCGGGAAGAAGCTCTGGCAGTTCAGGAAGTCCACCAGCCTGCCCCGCTCGTGCAGGTAGTTCAGGAAGCTGTAGCGGCTGGTCGGGTTGCGCAGGGTCGCGAGGTCCTTCAGGAAGGACACCTGCATCCTGGCGTCCTCGATCAGCATCCCCCGGTGCCAGCCGAACCTCACCTGTCGTTCGACGAAGTGCGCGCCGAGCCGGCGCGCCTCACCCCGTTGGCTGTCGTTGTGTTCGGCGACCGCGATCGCCAGCGCCAGGTTCGACGGGCCGAAGCCCACGCCGAGAAGGTCGTGAACCTGGTTCTGAACGACGACGTCAGACATTCTCTTCCTCCGTGACCCGCCACAGCGAACTCAGTAGGGCAACCAACACGAGGGTGAGGGCGAGGCAGCCGCCCCCGTAGACGAGCAGTGCGGTGTCCGGCGCGAGTGCCCGGCCGAGCAGGCCCGCGACGATGGAGCCGACCGCGGTACCGGTCACGACCTGGACCTGCCAGAGGCTGGAGACACGGCCGCGCAGCTCGTCCGGGGTGTTCTGCTGCAGCACCGCGAACCGCAGGATGTCGGCCAGCGACCGGCCGAGCCCGTGCCCGGCCAGCCCCAGCACCGCGAGGATCACACCGCCACCCACACCGAGGAGGACCAGGCCGAGCGGCATCAGCGCGACCGACGCGAGCAGCGCCATCCCGGTACGCCGTACCCGGCCGGTCCAGCCGCTGGTCAGCGCGCCGACGACCGCGCCGATCGCGGGTGCGCCGTAGAGCACGCCGAGGGTCTCCGGCCCGGCGTGCAGCACCAGGTCGACGTACGCCGGGAGCAGCACCATCGGACCGCTGGCGAGCATGCTGAGCACCCCGACGAGCAGGACGCCGCGCACCACCCGGTGCCGCGCCGCGAACCGCATCCCGGTGCGCAGCGCCACCCACGGCGGCTCGTGGGACGTGCCCGGCGCCGGCGCGGGGCGCAGTGCGTTGATCAGGGTGACGGTGGCAGCGGTGGCGGCGGCGGCCACGAAGTACGTCACCGCCACGCCGCCGGCCGCGATGATCACCCCGGCGATCGCGGGTGAGACGATCGCCCCGAGGTCGGTGGTGAGCGCCACGAGTGCGCCCGCCGCGGCCAGCTTCTCGCGGGGTACCAGCGTGGACGCGAGCGCCATCAGCGCCGTGCCGCTGACCCCGCCGGCCACCCCGTCGGCGACCGCGACCAGGTAGATCACCCAGAGCTGCGGCGCGGGCAGCAGCGAGTTGAGCCCGAGCACCAGGAACCCGATCCCGGCGACGGTCCTCGCCAGCTGGATGGTCCGTTTGCGCTCCACCCGGTCGGCGAGGATGCCGCCCCACAGGCTGCCCGCGAACAGGGCCACGCCCATGGTCGTGGCGACCCCGCCGACGTGCAACGTCGAGCGGGTCAGCTGGTAGGTCTGCGCGGGCACCGCGACGACCAGCAGGCCGATACCGAGCAGCGAGATCAGCCTGGCCAGGAAGATGAACCGGAAGTCCCTGCTGGCCCGCAGCGGGGAGACGTCGAGGACCAGGCCACCGAGGCGCATCATCGGAAGGTGCCGCCGATCAGATCCAGGGTGCGCAGGGCACCGTCGTAGTCCAGCCGATAGCTCGACGCGGGAAGTTCGGTGACCTGGTGGTCCCGGAAGGCCGGGAGCCGCGCGTACAGCGGGTCGGCGGCCAGCTCGGCGACGGTGCGACCGGTGAGCCGGATGACGAACGCCGTGGGCGCGTCCGCTGCCTGGGACAGCAGCTCGGGGCTCATCGTGAACGAGTCCCCGGTGCCGTACTTGGGCGGGTTGCCCGCCTTGCGCCACACGTCGTCGGGGGTGAAGCCCAGCCGGCGCAACAACTCGGGCAGCTGCGCGTCCGCTGGGACGAGACACGGTTGGCTGCCGCTGATCGACAGGATGACCGCGAACGGGCCGGGCGGGGGGTTGACCGCGGCCCGGACCGAGGCCAGCTTGTCGTCGTAGGCGCGCAGCAGCGCCGGGACCCGGTCGGCCCGGCCGATCGCCTCGGCGAGCAGCCGCAGCTGCTCCTGCCAGGAGGTCACCGTCCTCGGGATGAGCACGGTCGGCGCGATCCGCGCCAGCTTGTCGTAGTTGGCCTCGGCCTGTACCCCGGTGATGCCCTGCCCGCCGCCGAGGATCAGGTCGGGTCTCGCGGCGGCGACCGCCTCGGTGCTCAGCTCGTCGACGCCCGGCAGTCCCACGGTGCCCTGCGCGGTCGCCGCCGCCGACCACTGGGGCGGGAAGCCGTGCTCGTCGTTGGTGACACCGAGGACCCGGGTGTCGGTGGCGACCACGGTGGCCCCGAGCGCGAACAGGTCCCCGGTCATGCCACCGCTGAGCACCACGATCCGCTTCGGCGATGGGGGCACACCGGTCCCGGGTCGTTCCGTGGCGGATGAGCAGGCAGCCAATACCGCCGCGAGCGCCACCACGGAGATGAACCACGCCGGCCTCATGCCAACGCCTCGGTGACAACCGGGCCGATGAGCGCCCAGCCGGAGGCCGAGACGATGCCGACGTGATCACCGGGGACCCGGTGGATCACGAGCTGCTGGTCCCCGACGACCCGACGCCACGCCTCGGCGAGCCGCTCACCCGTGCCCGCCGCGAACAGCGTGAGCGGCCCGTCGAAGTCCGGGCTCTCCGAACGGCCCATCAACTGAACGCACTGTGCGTACGCCGACCGCATCGCCTCGACCAGTTCCGGCGAGTCCTCGGCGAGCCCCTCGGGCAGCGCGGCCGCCAGCTCCCGGTCCACGTCCGGCTCGGGGACCGAGCCGAGCAGCGGGGTGCTGTCGATGAGGCCGGTGAACGCGACGTGTTCGCCGTCGCGCCGCAGCTGTGCCGCCATCGCGTGCACCACGTTGCCGCCGAACGAGTAGCCCAGCAGGTGGTACGGCCCGTCCGGCTGCATGCTCCGGACCGTGCGCAGGTAGCTCGCGGCCAGCTCGTCGACGGTGTGGACGTCGAGCGGAGCACCGCTCAGCGACGGCAGCTGAAGACCGACGACCGGCCGGTCCTCGGCCAGCTGAGGGACCAGCCCGGCGAACGCCCAGGCGAGCCCTCCCGCGGGATGGACACAGAACAACGGTTCTCTGGTTCCGTCGCGCCGCAGCGTGAGCACGTGCTCACGGCCGGTGGCCCCGGTCAGCTGTGCGGCCAGTTCCGCGACGCTCGGGTGAGCCAGCACGGTGCCCACCGCGACGGTCCGCCCGAGCTCCCGGTCCAGCGTCCCGACCAGCCGCATCGCGGACAGCGAGTCGCCGCCGAGATCGAAGAACCCGTCCTCGGGATCCACCCGGTCCAAGCCCAGCACGCGCGCGAACACCTCGCACAGCGCACGTTCGGTGTCGTCCTTCGGCGCGCGTCCCCCGGTGTGCGTGGCCGGTGCCGGCAGGGCCGCGCGATCCAGCTTCCCGTTGACGGTCAGCGGCATCGACTCGACGACCACGATCTCCGAGGGCACCAGCTGAGCGGGCAGCGTCTCCCGCAGCGCGGCCCTGAGCTGACCCCGGGGATCGGCGGACTCCTGCCCCGGCACCAGGACGACGTAGCCGACCAGGCGAGCGGCCGTTCCACCGTCGGTGCGCACGGCCGCCGCGGCATGGCTCACCCACGCGCAGTCGGTCAGCGCGGCCTCCACCTCACCCAGCTCGATGCGGAACCCGCGCACCTTGACCTGGCCGTCGGTCCGGCCCAGGTACTCCAGCTCGCCGTCGGCCCGGCGGCGCACCAGGTCACCGGTCCGGTACATCCGGGCACCGTCGGCCGAGAACGGGTCGGCGACGAACCGGGACGCGGTGAGGTCCCCCCGGCCCAGGTAGCCGAGCGCGGTCCCGTCCCCGGACATGTACAGCTCGCCCACCGCGCCGACCGGGACCGGGCGCAGACCGGAGTCGAGCACCCGGGCGCACGCGTTGCGGACCGGCCTGCCCAGGCACGGCGTCTCGCTGCCGCGCACCGGCGAGCCCATCGCGTTGATGGTGAACTCGGTGGGCCCGTACAGGTCGTAGCCGTCGACACCGGGCTGCTCACGCAGCCGCGTCCACAGCTCGGGCGGCACCGCCTCGCCACCCAGCATGACCAGCGCCGGTGTGTGCTCGCCGTCGAGCAGACCACCGGCCAGCAGCTCACGCGCGTAGGACGGGGTCACGTTGACGACGTCGATGCCGACGTCACGGTAGTGCTGGACGAGCGACACCGGCGCCAGCCGGGCCTTCTCGTCGATGACGTGCACCTCGTGCCCGGCGAGCAGCCAGAACAGCTCCTCCCACGACATGTCGAACGAGAAGGACACGGTGTGCGCGATCCGCAGCCCGCCCCGGCCCGCCTGGCGCTCGGTCGGCTCGAAGATCTCGGTGCGGTGGTTGTGGTACATCGCGGTCAGGCCGCGATGCCCGACCACCACGCCCTTCGGCCTGCCCGTCGAACCCGACGTGTAGATGACGTACGCGGGCTGGTCGGGATGGGTGGGCCCACCGACGGAGCCGGCCGGGACCTCCGGCGCCGTCACGCGGCCGTCGAGCACGGCCACCACCGAGGGGTCGTCGAGCAGCAGCTCGTCGACGGTGTTGCCGTCCACCCGCTGGGCCCGGGTGGTGACCAGCAGCGCGGCGTCGCTGTCCGCGATCAGCTCGCGTTGCCGCGCGGGCGGGTTGGCCGGTTCCAGCGGCAGGTAGGCCGCCCCGGTCCGCATGACGGCGAAGATCGCCACCACGTGGTCCGCGGTGCGGGGCAACGCGAGCGCCACCACGGCGTTCGGCCCGGCGCCCCGCGCGGCGAGCAACCGGGCGAGCCGGTCGACGCGCCGGTTCATCTGACCGGCCGTCAGTGCCACGTCGCCGAAGACCAGTGCGGGCGCGTCCGGCGTCGCGGCCGCACGTTCGTGCAGCAGCGCGTCCACGCTGCCGCCGGGCTCCCCTGGTACCGGGACCGGGACCCTGGCGGGCGCGAACGCCGACGGCACCTCGGCGGCGGGCACCGAGGTGTCCGCGACAACGCGCTCGCCCGCCCCCGGCTCGGCGAGCAGCTCCAGTACCTCGACGAGCCGGGCCAGAACCTGCTCGGCCAGCTCGTCGGTGACCAGGTCGGGCCGGCTCTCCAGGGTGAGTGTCAGGGAGCTGGTGGGGTTGACGTCGAGTGTCAGTGCGTAGTGCGTGCCGTCGACCGCTTCGGACGAGCTGATGCCGTGCCGGGCGAACACGGCCTCACGGGCCCTGTCGTCGTAGGGCAGGTTGCGGAACACGTACAGGGTGTCGAACAGCGTCGGATGACCGGCGGCGCGCTGCAGCCTGCCGAGGCCCAGGTGGTGGTGCGCGGTGAGCCGGCCCTGTTCGGAGAACGTCCGCCGCAGCAGCGCGGTGAGCGGTTCGCCGGGGGTCGTCCGCAGCCGGACCGGGATCGTGTTGAGCAGCAGCCCCACCATGCGGTCCGCGCCGGGCACCTCGGGTGGGCGCCCGGACACGGTGGTGCCGAACACGACGTCGTCGGTGCCGGTGGTCGCACGCAGCGCGAGCCCCCACGCCGCGGACACGACGGTCGACAAGGTGACCGCCAGCCCACCGGCCAGCTCGCGCAGCGCGGTGGTGACGCTCTGGTCGAGCTCGACCTTCCGTAACACGGGAAGCGGAGCGCCGCGGAATCCAGCGACTCCCTGGTCCCGGGCCAGCAGCGTCGGCTGGTCGAGGTCCGCGAGATACCCACGCCATGCGGCTTCGGCGGCCGCACTGTCGGTGCCTGCCGCCCAGCTCAGATAGTCCCGGAAGTCCGCGGGGACCGGCAACGCGGTGTCGATGTCGGCAGTATCGAGGTCCGCGGTGTCCCTGGCGTGTTCGTAGAGCGCGAACAGCTCGGCGAGCAGCAGCGTCTGCGACCATCCGTCGGTCAGCAGGTGGTGCTGGGTCAGCAACAGGCGCGCGCGCCCACCGGGCAACCAGGCCAGCACCATCCGGATCAGCGGCGGCCGGTCCAGGTCGAACCCCGAGGCGAACTCCTCCTCGTCGAGCCGGGCCACGTCCGTGGTGCCGTCCCGGAGGTCGACCTCGCGGTAGGGCATCGCGACGGTGTCGGCGACGAACTGCACGGGCTCGTCGAAACCGGCGTGGGTGAAACCGGCACGCAGGTTCGGGTAGCGCCGCAGCAGGGCGTCACCCGCCGCGCGCAGCGCCGACGGCACCACGTCGAGGGCCGAGGCGAACTCGAACCGATGCTGCACCAGGTAGACATCGGTCCCGCCGGCGTCGAGGACCGACTGGTAGTACATGCCCTCCTGCAGCGGCCCGAGCGGCAGCACCTCGCTCCATCCCGGGCACAGCGCGTCCAGGCGGCCACGCTGGTCCCGATCCAGGGTCAGCTCGGCCTCGGAGGCACCGATCACCTCCCCGGGACCGGCGGACCGCTCGTCGGCCAGCTGCGCGAGCGCGCCGAGCGACTCGCGCTCGAACACGTCGGCGACCGACAGCTCCAGGCCACGTGCCCTGGCGAGGGTGACCAGCCGGACGGAGGTGATGCTGTCGCCCCCGACCGAGAAGAACGCGTCGTCCGGGCCCGCGCCCCGGGTGCCGAGCACGTCGTCGACCAGCGCGCACAGCACGGTCTCGGTCGTCGTGGCGGGCGCCGCTCCCGTCGAGGGCGTCACGGTGGGTTCCGGCAGCGCGGCGCGGTCGACCTTGCCGTTGAGGGTCAGCGGCACGGTGTCCAGCACCGCCACCGCCTGCGGGACCATGTACTCCGGCAGCAGCCGCGACACCGCGTCACGCACCGCGAGGGCGTCGAGCGGGACACCGGGTTCGGCCACCACGTACCCGAACAGGCGCCCGACCCCGAACTGGTCGGACCGCACCGTCGCGGCCGCGCGGGCCACCCCGGGCACCTGACCCAGGGCGCCCTCGACCTCACCCAGCTCGATCCGGAAGCCACGGACCTTCACCTGGTCGTCGACCCGGCGGAGGAACTGCAGCGCCGAGCCGCCGCGCCGACGGCGAACCAGGTCACCGGTCCGGTACAGACGTGCGCCCTGCCCGGCGGGGTCGGCGACGAAGCGGCTCGCGGTGAGCGCGGAGCGGCCGAGGTAGCCGCGCACCACCTGAGCGCCACCCAGGTACAGCTCACCCGCGACACCGTCGGGGACGTCGCACAGGTCGTCGTCGAGCACCCGCACGTGCACGTCGGTCCACGGCGAGCCGATGGTCACCGGGTCGCCCTCGGACAGGTCCGCGGCGGTCGCCCACACCGTGGCCTCGGTCGGGCCGTACACGTTGCGCACCTGTGCGCAGTGCGTGGTGAGACCGGCCGCGAGGTCCGCCGGCAGCGCCTCACCGCCGACGAGGGCCCGCACTCCGCCCAGCCGGCGAGCGTGCTCGTGCTCCAGCAGCGGACGCCACAGCGACGGCGTCGCCTGCACGACGGTCGCACCGCTCTCGGCGATCAGCTCGTGCAGCTCGTCCGGATCCAGCACGGTCCAGCGGTCGGCGAGCACGACGGTCGCGCCCGCCACCAGCGGACACAGCAGCTCCAGGGCGGCGATGTCGAAGGACACCGTGGTGACCGCGACCAGCCGGTCACCGTGCCGGATCCAGCCCTCCCCGACGACCGTCTCGGTGAAGGCGGCCAGGTTGGCCGTGGTCACCATGACGCCCTTGGGCCGTCCGGTCGAGCCGGACGTGTGGATGACGTAGGCGAGATGGTCCGCCGCGGCGGGCGGTTCCGGCAGCGGGGTGTCCGGGACGTCCGCCGGGGCGTCGACCAGCATCGGCGCCGGTGCGTTGCCCGGCAGCCGATCCACCGCGTCCCGGCAGGTCAGCGTGCAGACCGGTTGTGCGTCGTCGAGCATGAAACTCAGCCGCTGCTGGGGGTAGTCGACGTCGAGCGGCAGGTAGGCGGCGCCGGTGCGCAGCACCGCGAGCAGCGCGGCGACCAGGTCCGCGGACCTGGGGAGCGCGACGGCGACGACCTGTTCCGGTCCCGCACCCTCGGCGACGAGGCGCCGGGCCAGCTCGTCCACCCGCTCGGCCAGCTCGCGGTAGGTCATCGTCCGCCCGCCGGTGATCAGCGCGGGCGCGTCCGGGATGTCACGGGCCTTCGCGGCGAAGGCCACCGCGACCCCGACCGGCGTCCGGTCCCTGCGGGCCGGTGCCCGCTCGGCCTCCGGTCCGGCGAGCACCAGCTCACCGGTCGACCGCTCGGGGTCGGCGACCATCACGGCCAGCGTCAGGAGAAGGTGATCGAGGAGCTCGGCGACGGTCGCGGAGTCGAACAGCTCGGCGTCCGCGGTGACCCGCAGACCCGGCCCTGCCTGGTCGTCGACGAGCCACACACCGAGGTCGAACCGAGCGGCACCGCCCGGGTCCGCCTCGCGCTCGACGGCCAGGTCACCGAGCGGTGGCGGCACCACGACCCGGTCGTGCGCGACCATCGTCTGGAACAGCGGATGCCTGGCCAGCGAGCGCGGCGGCGCCAGCAGCTCCACCAGCCGCTCGAACGGCAGGTCCTGGTTGGCGAGCGCGTCGAGCGAGGCCTCCTTGACCCGGCGCAGCACCTCGGCGAACGAGGGCCTTCCCGACACGTCACAGCGCACGACGAGGGTGTTCACGAAGTAGCCGATCGAGTCGGCGAAGTCGATGGTCTCGTCCACGTCCCGGTGCGCGACGGTGGTGCCGAGCGGGATGTCCCGGCCGGCGCCCAGCTTGCTCCACGTCACCGCGACCGCCGCCTGCAACACCATCAACGGGCTGGTCCCGGCGTCGGTGCACAACCGGGAGATCCCCGCGCGCAGCCCATCCGGCAGCGCGCGCACCAGCGTCGTGCCCCGATGCGCGGACCGTGCCGGGCGGGGCCGGTCGAACGGCAGGTCCAGCTCGGCGGGCAGCCCGGCGAGCGTCTGGACCCAATACCGGCTCTGGCTGTCCCCCTCGGTTTCCTCGGCGAGACGACGGTGCTCCCGCTGCGCATACAGCTGATAGTCGGGTCCGGCAGACTCCCAGCCCGGTTCCGCGCCCGCGCACCGAGCGCTGTAGGCCGTCCCCAGGTCGGCGAGCAACGGCCGGATGGACGTCTCGTCGATCGCGATGTGATGCACCAGCACGACCAGGACGTACTCGTCGCGCGCCACCTCGACCAGACTCGCCCGGGCCGGGGCCACCGAGGTGATGTCGACGGCTTGGCCCCGGAACACCGCGATCTCGTGCTCGCCGCGGCGGATCTGTAGACCGTCGACCACGTCCAGGACCCGGGTGAGAGCAGCACCCGCCCCATCAGCCGGATACACGGTGCGCAGCACCGCATGGCGGGTCAGGACGTCACGCCATGCCGAGTCCAGAGCGGCGACGTCCACCTCTCCACGCAGCCGCAGCACCATGGGGACGTCGTAGGTGGTGGACGGCCCTTCCAACCGGTGCAGGAACCACAGGCGCTGCTGAGCGGGAGACAGCACGGCCCCGGTGAGCTGCTCGGGTTGCGGCGTCACCCGTGTCTGCTCGACCCGCGCGATCCCGGCGAGCGCACGCATCGTGCGGGCGTCGAACACCTCCCGGACCGCCACCCGGATTCCGCTCCGGCGCAGCCTGCCGACCAGCCGCATCGCGGTGAGCGAATGCCCGCCCAACGCGAAGAAGTCGTCATCGGGACCGACCACAGGGACTTCGAGCAGCGCGGCCGCCTCGGCACACAGCGCGGTCACGACCTCGGTGGGCCCGGAGAGTTCCGGAACTCGCGCAACCGGGACGGCGACAGGCTCGGCCACCTCGGTGATCGTCAACAACCGGGACGCGGGCAGCTCCGGCTCCCGGACCAGGCTGTCCAGAATCTCGGCGAGCCGCGCGGCGACGGCCTCGGCGCGATCGGTCGGGACGACGGCGGGGTTGTGGTACAGCTCCAGTTCGAGACCGTCGCCGGGTGGCGCCAGGAGGGTCAGCGGGTAGTGCGTGACGCTGTGGTTGTGGAACCCGGTGATCCGCAGCTCGTCGGAGTCCGGCCGGGGCTGTTGGCGGTTCGGGAAGTTCTCGAACACCACCAGGGTGTCGAACAGCCTGCCCAGGCCGGCGATCCGCTCGATCTCGGCGAGGCCGGTGTGCTCGTGGTCCCGCACGGTCAGCTGGTCGTCCTGCAGCCGGGCGAGCTGCTCCCACAGCGGCTCGTCCGCCTCGATCGTCAACCGGACCGGGATCGTGTTGCTGAACAGCCCGACCATCGTCTCGACACCGGCGAGATCGGCGGGGCGACCGGACACCGTGGCGCCGAAGACGACGTCGGTGCGGCCGGTGTTCTCCGCGAGGACCGCGGCCCACGCGCCCTGCACGAGCGTGTTGACCGTGACGCCCCGGCGGCGGCCCAGCGCGGCGAGCGCCGCGGCGCTCTCCCGCGCCAGCGGGA
Organism: Actinospineispora spinosispora DSM 44797; assembly: GCF_000429025.1. Classification (GTDB taxonomy): domain Bacteria; phylum Actinomycetota; class Actinomycetes; order Mycobacteriales; family Pseudonocardiaceae; genus Pseudonocardia; species Pseudonocardia spinosispora. The sequence goes on along the minus strand of NZ_KE386834.1, from coordinate 598,190 downwards.
CGGCGAGCGCGACCGACGCGGCGCGCACGACGTCACCCGACGGGCCGACCAGGGTCGGCGCGGCGAGCCCGGTCAGGCGGGCCGCCCACGCGGCGCGCTGCTCGGCCTGGTCCCGTTCGTCGAGCCAGGCCAGGTACCGGTGGTACGGCGTCGGCACCGGAAGCCCGTCGCCGCCTCGGTGGTAGAGCTCCAGCAGCTCACGCAGGACGATCGGGGTGGACCAGCCGTCGGTGAGTATGTGGTGCGCGTTGAGGATCAGCCGGTGCCGGTCGTCCGGCAGACGGACGAGCAGCGCGCGCAGCAGGGGCGGCGTGGCCATGTCGAAGACGTACGCGGCGGCGTCACGTTCCAGGCTGTCGGCGGCCAGCAGCGCGACGCGCGACGGCAGCGCGCTCAGATCGACGCATCGCCACGGCACCCGGGCCGTCCTCGGGATCGCCTGGACCGGTCGGTCGAGGCCGTCGTAGTGGAAGGCGGCACGCAGGTTCGGGTGCCGGCGGTGCAGGCCGTTGACGGCGGCTTCGAGGCGACTGTCCTCCAGCGGCCCGACCAGGTCGAACCGGGCCAGCAGGGTGTAGACGTCGTCGGCCCCGTCGCGCACCGCGTGGAACAGCAGTCCCTCCTGCAGCGGCGACAGCGGGAGCAGATCCTCCAGCGGACCGTGCAGCGCTTCGAGCTGGTCGATGCCGTCCTGGTCGGTGCCCGCCGAGGCGCAGTCCGACGGGGTGAGGCCGCCCTCGGTGCGTGCGGCGTGCGCGGCGAGGGCCTCCAGCGCGTGGTCCCAGTGCACCTGCAGCTGCTCGACGGCCCGGGCCCCGAGTATTTCGCCCGCGGCCGTCCACTCGACAGCCAGCCGAGGGGCGCCGTCCTCGTGGACGAACACGTTGACCGCGAGGGTGTGGGTCAACGCCATGGACTCCGGCTCGATCACCCGGAACGGGTCGTCGTCGGGCAGCCGCCAGTCGGTGTCGGTCTGCGAGGTGAACCGGCCGAGGTAGTTGAGCAGCAGCTCGGGCTGCTCGAACCGCGCCAGCTCGGGACCGGCGACCGGGTCGAGGTGGCGCAGGATGCCGTAGCCGATCCCGGCGTCCGGCACCGAGCGCAGAGTCTCCTTGGCCGCGCGCAGCAGGCGTCCCGCCGACGCTCCGCCGGCCAGTGCATCGGCGAGGTCGGCGTCGGTCCGCACCGCGTCGGCCGGCACCCGTACCGGGAACTCACTGGTGAACCAGCCGACCGTGCGGGACAGGTCGACGTCCGGCGCCAGCTGCTCGCGCCCGTGCCGCTCGATGGTGACGCTCTGGTCCCGACCGTCGGGGCGCCAGGACCGCACCGCGAGCACCAGCGCGGCGAGCAGCACCTCGTCCACACCGGCCCGGTACGCCGAGGGCAGCACGCTCAGCAGCGCGGCGGTGACCTCGGCGGAGGCGACGGACCGAGACCTCGACGCGGTGGCCTGGGTGTCGCGGGTCGGGTCCAACGTACGGCTTCCCAGTCGGTCACGCCGTGCGCCGAGCGCGGAGCGCCAGTGCACCAGCTCCCCGCGCCGCGCCCCGCTCTCGCCCTGTGCGGCGAGCAGCGTGGCGTGCCGTCGCCATGACGTCCCCTTCGGCTCCGGAGCCGCCGGGCCGGCACACGCCCGCCGCAGGTCGGGCAGCAGCACGCGCCACGACACCCCGTCGATGACCAGGTGATGAGCGACCACGAGCAGCAGGTCGGGCGAGTCCGGCGCGGTGCGTACGAGCACCACGCGCAGGGTGTCCCCCACCCGGGGATCGAGCGACTCGGCCACCCGCTCGGCGAGCAGCGCGACGTCGGTGTCCTCGCTCGTCTCGGTGACCAGACGCGCGGCAGGCACCGAGTCACGTTCACGGACGATCAACGACTCGCCGGTGACCAGCAGCCGCAGCGCGTCGTGCCGGTCCAGGACCGTCTGGACGCCGGCCACCAGGTCGGGCAGCTCCACCCGCTCCCCGACCCGCACGACGGTCCACTGGGCGTAGCCCGCGACGGCCGCGTCGGGCAGCGCCGCCACGATCGGCGGAGCCGGCACCGGCCCGGTGGCCACGTCCGACACCGTGCGGGCGGTGTCGTCGATCTCCCTGGCCTCCAGGGCCAGCGATCCGAGGTCCCGCCGGGCGAACAGCTCTTTCGGGCGCAGGTCCAGGCCCCGTGCCCGCAGCTGGCTGCTCACCCGGATCGCGGCGATGCTGTCGCCACCGAGCCCGAAGAAGTCGTCTCCCACGCCGGCCCGGTCCAGCTCCAGTACCTCGGCGACGACCTCGCACAGCGCCCGCTCGCGGTCGGTGCTTGCGGCCCGTCCGGTGCTCTCGATGCGCGGAGCAGGCAGAGCGGCACGGTCGAGCTTGCCGTTGATCGTTCGGGGCAGCGCCTGCATGACCACGACGGCGGAGGGCACCAGGTGGTCAGGGACCCGGTCGGCGAGCACCCTGCGCACCCGCGCCGCGTCGAGCGCGGCGTCCGAGGGTGTCACGTAGCCGACGAGTCGCGGCTGCGCGCCGTCGGTCCTGATCACGGCAGCCGAGGCGGACACCCCGGGCACCGAGGCCAGCGCGGCCTCCACCTCGCCGATCTCCACCCGGCGGCCGCGGATCTTGACCTGCTGATCGGCGCGGCCCAGGTACTCCAGACCCGTGCCCGGCCTCCGGCGTGCCAGGTCGCCGGTGCGGTACATCCGGTCCCCCGGCGCACCGAACGGGTCGGCGACGAACCGGTCGGCGGTCGCGCCGGGGTCGGCCAGGTAGCCGCGAGCGAGGTGCGGACCGGCCAGGTACAGCTCACCGCGCTCGCCGTCCGGCACCGGGTGCAACGCGGCGTCGAGCAGGTACGCCCTGGTTCCGGCGACCGGGTGCCCGATCGTCGGGCTCACCGCGCGCACCGGCGCACCGGTGGCGTCGACCGTCGCCTCGGTCGGGCCGTAGAAGTTGTACGCCGGGACACCGGACTCGACGATCCGCCGCCACAAGGCGGGCGACGCCGCCTCGCCACCGATCACCAGCAACGCGAGCGGATGCGCGGCGGTCAGGAGGCCGCCGTCCACGAGCTGGGTGGCGATCGACGGGGTCAGGTCGACGACGTCGATGCGGTCGCGGGCGCACGCGTCGAGCAGCGCGTCGGCGTCCCTGGCCAGGTCGGCGTCGTAGAGGTGCAGCTCGTTGCCGCCCAGCAGCCACAGCAGCTGGTCGACCGAGGAGTCGAACGCGAACGAGTAGGTGTGCGCGACGCGCAGCGCACGACCACCGACCCGCTCCGACGCTGCCGCGAACGTGGTCGCCAGGTGGCGGTGCAGCAGCTCGGTGAGACCGCCCCTGCGCACCAGCACACCCTTCGGGCGGCCGGTCGAGCCGGAGGTGTAGATGACGTACGCCAGGTGGTCGGGGTGGCGCGGCTCGACCAGCTCGTCCGGTGCGAGCGGTCCGTGCGACTGTCCGGCGAGCTCGGCGCGGGTCGCCTCGCTGTCCACCGCGAAGGCCCCCGGCAACTCTCCCGCCAGCTCCTCGTGGACGAGGACGAGCACCGGGTCGGCGTCGACGACCAGGTCGCGGAGCCGGTCGAGCGGGTGGTCCAGGTCCAGCGCGAGGTAGGCGGCACCCGCGTCGAGCACGGCCAGCAACGCGACCACCAGGTCCACGGACCTGGGCAGCGCAAGACCGACGATGTCGTCAGGGCCGACGCCCCGGGCGCGCAGCACCCTGGCCAGGCGATGGACCCGTCCCTCCAGCTCGGAGGCGTCCAGCCGCTCGTTCCCGCACACCAGCACGGCTGACTCGGTGAGGCGGTCGGACACATCTGGGCGAGCGCCACCGACGCCCTCGGCCGTCGAGTCGGCGAGCAACCGCTCCCGTTCACCCGGCGAGGCCAGCTCGACCTGCCCGACCGGCGGGTCGTCCGGGGAGATCAACGCGAGGACCATCCGCCGCAGCGCGGCCATGCGCCATTCGGTGCCCGCGCGGTCGTTCGTCCGTGCATCGACCTCGAAACCGAGCTGCAGCCGACCGCCGGGGATCGGGGTGACGGTGAGCCCGAGATCCTCCGGGGGACCACCGGCGACGTTGCGCAGTACACCGGTCGCGCCCGCGAAGTCGAGTTCGAGGTCGAACGCCTTGACGTTGATCCCGACACCGTGCAGCAGCGCTCCCGCGCCGGGCACCGCGAGATCCCTCGGCAGGTTCTCGCCGCGATAGCGCTGGTGGGCCCGCATGCCGACCATCACCTTCGCCACCCGACGGCTCAGCTCGGCGATGTGGTCACCGCCGCGCACCGCGATCCGCAGCGGCAGCACGTTGACCGCCATCGACGGGGTGCGCAGCGCGACCGACCCGGACCTGGCCATCATCGGCATCGCGATGACCAGATCGGACTCGCCGCGCAGCCGGTGCAGAAAGCCCGCGTAGCACCCGATCAGCACGTCCGCCCAGGTCGTCCCGGCCGTGTCGGCGACGGCACGCAGTGCGGTGAACTCCTCCGCGCTGAGCATGGCGCGCGCGTGAACGGTCTGTTCCGAGGGGCCGTTCGCGGTGGCCGACCGTCCGGCGAGCTCGGGCAGCGGGGTCAGCTGGTCCAGCCAGAACCGGCGGTCCTGCTGGTACTGCTCGCTGTCCTGGTAGGCCCGGTCCTGTTCGATCATCGCCTCGAGCGAGCCGAACACCGGCTTCGGCGGCTCGGCGCCGCGCACCAGCGCCGTGTAGTGCGCCGCGACCCGTCGGGACAGCATCGCGGCGGTGTAGCCGTCGATGACCAGGTGGTGGTAGAGCTGCACGCACCAGACCTCACGGTCGGACAGGCGCAGCAGCGTGTAGGTGTAGAGCGGCCGGTCCACCATCGGACGGCAGTACTCCGACGCGCTGGCCCGCTCCGCGTCGACCAGGGCGTGCGCGACCGCGACCGGGTCACGCTCGGCACGCAGGTCGATGACCCTCGGCGAGGTGGCCGGCTCGTCGGTGATCGTCTGCCGGGGGCCGCCGGGGGTGTCGTGCACGCGCAGCCGCAGGGTCTGCGCCTCGTCGATCGTGCGGCGCACCGCGTCGGCGAGCAGCTCCACCTCGATCGGTCCCGGTCCGGAGATCTCCAGCACCTCGCCGACGAGGTAGCCGAGCGAGTCGGGGTCGAGACGCTGGGCGTTCCACACCCCGAGCTGGGCGGCGGACAGGGTCATCATCGTGCGGTCGGTCGTCGTGCTCAACGGGTGGACCCCAGGTGCTCACGCAGGCCGCGCGGGCGCAGATCGGTCCAGTTACGTTCGACGTACTCCAGGCAGGCCGCCCGGTCGCCCGGTCCGAACACCGTGTCCCATCCGCCGGGTACCTCGGCGAAGTCGGGCCACAGCGAGTACTGCTCCTCGCCGTTGACCAGCACTCGGAACGTGCCGTCGACGTCGTCGAACGGATTGGTGCTCACCAGCCACCCCCAGTGGGATCTGTTATAGCTTCACGCCAAAGGAAGCCTAACCTAACTTAGACGTTCTCAGCTGTGGGTGTGAACACCCGGCACCTCAGTGGCGCAACGCCTCGACCGGACGTAGGCGGGCCGCTCGCAGTGCGGGGTAACCGCCCGCGAGGACGCCCACCAGCAGGCTTACGCCGAACGCCGTCGCGATGGCGAACGGAGACGGCGTGGGGGTTCCATAGGTCGGGGCGATCTCAGGGAGCAGACGCGCGCCGGCCAGGGTCAGCGCGATGCCCAGGGCCACACCCAGCAGGCCACCGACGCCGGACAGGGTGGTCGCCTCGATCAGGAACTGCTGTCCGATCGCCGTGCGGCGAGCGCCGATGGCCTTGCGGATGCCGATCTCGCGGGTCCGTTCGGTGACCGTGACGAGCATGATGTTGGCGACGCCGAGCCCACCGACCAGCAGCGCGATACCGGCGACGGACAGCGCGAACAGGGTGAGCGAGTCGAGGAAGTCGTTCGTCCGGCGCACCTGGGTGAGGGTCGCGCTGACCGCGAAGTCACGCAGGCCGGGATTGCGAATGTTGTGCCGCTCGTCCATGACCGCGTTGATCTCGTCGATGGTCCGGGGCACGTCCTCGACACTGGTCGCCCTCAGCGCGACCTGGGACAGCACGTCGCCCCGGCCGAACAGGATTCGCGCGGCCGCCAGCGGCACGACCGCCAGGTCCTCGGATTCCCCGGACGGCGCCACCACGCCGATGACGGTGAACGCGAGCCGACCGATCTGGACACTCGATCCGAGCGCGGCCTTCGGGTCGCCGTGGAACAACGCGTCGACGATCCCTGGACCGAGCAGCACGACACGGGCGCCACCGACGTTCTGAGCCTCGGTGAACATCGAGCCCGCCGCCAGTCGCCGGTTGTAGACGTCGAGATAGTCGGTGGTGGACGCCGCGAGCTGCGCGTTGTAGACGCCACGGTTGTAGCGCACCACCCCCGAGCCACTGAAGATCGGCGTGACACCCCGGATGTGCGGCGCGAGGGACGGGTCGGCCAGCGCTGCCGCGTCACCGTCGCGCAGCACCCGCAACGCACCACCGGGCACCTGGCTGCCGAAGGACTGGCTGAGGAAGATCGACGTGCTGTACGAGCCGAGCGACTCGGTGAACCGGGTCTTCAACCCGTCGCCGAGGCCGGCGAGCACGATGACCGCCGCGACACCGACCGCGATCCCGATGGTCGTCAACGTGGTGCGCAGCCGCGCCACCCGCATGCTGCGCAGCGCCAGTAGGCACGCGTCCCTGCTGTTCATCCGTCCCTGCTGTTCATCCGTCCCTGCTGTTCATCCGTCCCTGCTGTTCATCCGTCAATGCCTCAGCGCGTCCATCGGATGCATCCGCGCCGCGCGCAGTGCCGGGTATCCGCCGGAGGCGAGGCCGATCACGAGGCTGACCCCGAAGGCGAGCAGCACGGCGGGCAGCGACACCTCCGGCACACCCAGCTCAGGGATGTGGCGCGGCACCAGGTCCGCGCCGAGCAGGGTCAGCCCGATGCCAACCCCCACTCCGAGCAGACCGCCCAGGCCGGCGAGCACGACCGCCTCGATCAGGAACTGTGTCAAGATCGCGCTGCGCCGGGCTCCGACCGCTTTGCGGATGCCGATCTCGGCGGTGCGTTCGGTGACCGTCACCAGCATGATGTTGGCCAGGCCGAGCGCGCCGACGAACAGCGCGATACCCGCGATCACCAGCGTGAACAGCGTGAACACCCGGATGAACCCTCGGACGCTCTCGACCTGGTTCGCCAGTGCGGACGCCTGGTAGTCGCGCGCGCCGGGCATCGTGATGCCGTGCTCGCCGTCCAGGATCGCGGTGACTCGTTGCATCGCGCCGGGCACCTGCTCGACGCCGGCCGCCTCGATGCCGATACTGCTGAGCGTGTCCGCCCCGGCGAACAGCGACCGCGCGGAGCTGAGCGGGACGAGCGCGATGTTGTCGGCGCTGTCGCCGGTCGACACAAGGGTCCCGACCACCTCGTACCTGAGCCTGCCGATCTGCACCCGCGCCCCGATGGCCGCCTGGGCGTCGTCGGCGAACAGGTACTTGACCGCCATCGCGCCGAGCACGACGACCCTGGCCTTGCTCGCGTTCTCCGCCTCGGTGAACACGCGGCCGACCTGCAGTGTCTTGTCCCGGAACGTCATGTAGTCGGGCGTGGTGCCCGCCGCGCTGACCCGCACGACCTTCGAGTCGTAGCGCACCATCGCCGAACCACTGCGCAGCGGCGTCACCGCGGCGATGGCCGGGCCTCCGTCCCTGCGCAACGCGTGGACGTCGGACTCACGCAGGCTCTCGACCTGGTGAACGGGGTCCGTCGTGCCCGACTTGTAGACGGTGATCGAGTTGCTCAGCCCGCCGAACGAGTCGTGGAACCGGGTCTGCACACCGTTGCCGAGGCCGACCAGGACGATGACCGAAGCGACGCCGATCACGATGCCGGCTGTGGTGAGGATGCAGCGCAACCGACCGGTGCGCATGCTCCCCGCCGCGAGGACGAGGGCCTGCCCGATGCCCACCGAAGCCCCCTTTAATTCTCATCTGATCAGGTAATCAGATGAGAATATCCAAGATAGAGCATCTCGGGCGGATCAGCTCGGTCGGCGGAACTGCTCCTCGATGAGGTCGAGGGTTCGCATGACCGCCGCGTGATCGGGACGGAAGCTCACCTGCGGCAGCTCGTGGACCTGACCGGACCGGAACGCGGGCAGCCGCGCGAACCGAGGGTCGGCGGCGACCTGCGCAAACGGCGGGCCGGTGAGCTGGATGAAGAACGCCGTCGGCGCGTCGGCGCTCTGCGACAGCAGCTCACGGCTGACCCGGAACGAGTCGCCGGTCCCGACCCTGCGGGGGTTGCCCGCCTTGGTGGCCACGTCGTCCGGAGTGAAGCCCAGCTGGCGCAGCAGCTCCGGTAGCGCCGCCTCCGAGGGGACGAGGTAGGGCTCGCCGCCCGCGATCGACAGCAGCACGACGACCGACCCCGGCGGGACGGCGATCGCCGCGCGGACCTGGGCGACCTTGTCCTCGTAGGCCCGCAGCATCCCCGGGACCCGATCGGAGCGCCCGACCGCGTCGGCGACCTGCCGCAGCTCCTCCTGCCAGGTGTCCACCGTGCGCGGCACCAGGACCGTCGGGGCGATCTTGGCGAGGTTGTCGTAGCTGCTCTCGGCCTGGAACCCGGTCAGCCCCTGGCCGCCACCGATGATCAGGTCGGGACGCGCCGCGGCGACCGCCTCGATGTTCAGATCGTCACCGTTCGGCAGCGCGACACTGCCCTGCGCCCTGGCCTGGTCCGACCAGGCGGGAGGGAACCCGAAGCCGTCCGTGGTCACGCCGAGCACCCGGGTGTCGGTCGCGGCGATCGGCGCCCCGAGCTCGTACAGGTTGCCCGCGAGGCCCCCGCTGAGCACCACGATCCGCTTCGGCTGCGCCGGAACACGAACGGTCCCGTGCGCCGTGACGATCTCCCTGGTCGCGCTCGCCCCGGGTCCCGCGTCGGGTGACGCGGCGCATCCCGACAGCGCCAGGAGCACCACCGCGCCCGCCGCCCATCGAAGCCGGCTCATTCAGTCCTCGTCGTCGAAGTCGGCCACACCACGCTTCCAGTAGCCGGTGATGCGGACGTCCTTCTGGTCGAGGCCCAGCTCGTCACGGGCCCAGCGCCGCAGCGGCTTGAGCACACCGGCCTCCGCCGCGATCCACACGAAGATCCGCTCTCCCTCGGGTATCTCGACGCCCCGGATCGCGCGTTCCAGCGCATCTCCCTGGCCGATCGGCACACCGTCCCGGTGCACCCAGCGCACCTCGACCCCCGGCGGCCCGGTCACGTCGATCTCCTCGGACTCGTCGGCGACCTCGATGAACGCCCACCCGACCGCGTTGCCCGGCAGCATCTCCAGCCACCGCGCGATCTGCGGCAGCGCACTGATGTCACCACCGAACAGGTAACGCCGATAGCTGTCGGACACCACCACACCGCCCGGCGGGCCCGCGACATGGATCCGGTCGCCCGGCTTCACTTCCTGAACCCAGTCCGAGGCCACTCCGCCCGGGTGCAGCGCGATGTCCAGGTCGAGCCGGTTGCCGACCGGGTCGTGGTCGCGGACGGTGTACTCGCGCGACACCGGCAGCGGGCGCGGCCAGCGCAGCGTCAGGTCCACCTTCTCCGGAAGACGCAGCTCACCGTTCTCGTCCGGGAAGATCAACCGGATGTGCTCCTCCGGCACGTGACTCTGGAAGCCCTCCGCACCCTCACCCCCCAGGGTGAGACGCATCAACCCGGAGCCGATCATGCGCGTTTCCAGCACCTCGAGCTCGCACAGCCCTACCGGATAAGGCACCTTCGCGTAGCTCGAGCCTGCCTTGACCTGGGCGATTTCGGCCAGATGAGCATCGTCACCGGTCACTGGACTCCTCACGCTTGCACTCCACCACCGGACGTGATTACTTAGGAAAGCCTAAGCTGAATCGTACCTGCCATCACCCGAACGAGGACATCGATGCCCCCCAGCAGTCCGATCACCACCGAGTCGATCCGCACCCAGGTAGCCGAGCTGCTGGGCGAACCGGCCGCGACCATCGGCGACCACGACGACCTGCTGGAGCGCGGCCTGGACTCGATCCGCCTGATGAGCCTGGTCGAGCAGTTCCGCGGCCAGGGAGCTGAGGTCTCGTTCATCGAACTCGCCGAAGGCCCCACCCTCGCCGCCTGGGCCGAGCGCCTGAGCTAGACGTGACGTCCTGACGGTGCAGCCAGCACCACTGGCGGTGTGCCGGCTGGACCATGCCGCGAACCGCTCGGCAAGGCAAGGCAAGGCAGGGCCCGGCCCGGCCCGATCCGGCAGAGCACCGCCTGGCACGGCACAGCCTGGCACGGCACAGCCCGGCACAGCCCGGCACGGCACCGCCCGGCACGGCACAGCACCGCCCGGCACAGCACCGCCCGGCACAGCACCGCCCGGCACAGCACCGCCCGGCACAGCACCGCCCGGCACAGCACCGCCCGGCACGGCACCGCCCGGCACGGCGGCGCGGCACGCCCGTGGGCGGGCCGCGGACGACACGGCTAGAAGGGCGCCGGGTCTTCGTCGGTTTCGGAGTCGGTGATGGGTTCTCCTCGGGTGGGGTAGGTGCGGCCGAGTGGGCTCTTCCAGCGGAAGTAGCCGGGGCGGGGTTGGGTGACTGTCCAGCCTCCTCGGTGTTTGAGTGCGTGGTCGTGTGCGCAGGCCGGTGCGAGGTTGGTGCTGGTGGTGGGCCCGCCGTGCTGGATGTCGTAGGTGTGGTCGAGTTCGGACTGGACCGCTGATCGGCGACAGCCTGGTGCGGTGCAGGTGCGGTCCCGGATTTGGGTGTACCGCCGCAGTGCGCTGGTCGGATGTCGCCGCCCCGGCTGGGTGTCGAGTCTCTCGGCGGGGTTCCGCTCGCGGGTCAGCTGATACTGGGCAGCGATGTCGGTGATGACCTTCACCCAGGCTCGGGGCGGGTCCTTGGCCAGTTTGGCCAGCGCGGTGACGGGGATCGCCAACTCGACGATCCCGCCCTCGGCGCGGTAGCCGGGTGGGCTGGTGGTGGGTCGGCGCCGGGTGATGCCCTCGGCCATGAGGTAGCCGTCGGCGTCGGTGACCACCCACCGCCACTGACCGCTGTGTTGGCGGGCGGCGGCGCGTCGGGCGACCGACCCGAGGATCGGGCCCCAGCCGGGGAGTTCACCGGGGAGGTTGTTGAGCCCGGCAAGGGTGTCGAGCCGGGCCCGTACCTCGATCCCCGACACCCGCCCCACCACCTCAGCAACAGCCTCGGCCGACTCCTCACCGCCGGATTCAGCGTCGCCCGACTCAACATCGACCGACTCGGCGTCGACCAACTCCGCGTCGACCGGCTCGGTATCGACCGGCTCGGCGTCGGCCGGCTCGGTATCGACCAACTCCGCGTCGACCAACTCGGCGGCCGGACTATGCGGTGAGGTTTCGGCCAGCAGCGCGGCGATCATCTGAGCATGGGTCAGGTGATGGAACCGCCCGTCCAACAGCCGCAAGAAGATGTCGGCGCGCAGCTGGTCGATCCGGCCTCGATGCCCCGCGCGTTTCGCGGCCAGCGCCAGCTTGGCGATCCGCTCGGTCGCCGCCGCGGCTTCATCCGGTGGTAGGCCGGTGGCGGTGATGGTCGCGGTACCCGCTGAATCCAGGTAGCCCACCACCATCCGATCAGCCAGCGCTTGTTCGTACTGGTCCTCGGCCCGCTCCGGCTCCACCGTGATGATCAGCTTCAGGATTCGGGCCCGCAACTGCCCAGTGGTCAACCCCGGCGCCACCGGCAACACCCGCGCGATCACCGCGGCGATCAGGTCGTCGGGCAAACCCGCCAGATAGTGGGTGAACACCATCGCCCGATCCCGGTCGATCAGCCCCGCCACCATCGCCGCATGCACCGCCGGCAACTCCAGGCACAGGAGCTGGGCGAAGTCGCATTCGGTCCGCGCCCGGTTCCGCGACAACGTCAACGCGGCCCGCACCTCATCAGAGGCGTACTGCTCCGACCCCACAACCGAACCACGTTGCACCACCGTGGTGACCGCAGCCGCGTACAGCCCTTCCACATGCGCGCGCTGACGGCCACACGCCTGCAACACATCGACCACGAAGTCATCGGACACCGCGTTCATGTCCAGGGCAGACAGGACAGCACCGAGGACTGGCCCAGCGGGCATACCCGCGAGCCAGGAACCGACCGACACCCCACCCTGCATGTCATCGATCATACGTTCGAACACCGACAAAAACAGGAAATCAGCAGGTCAACCAGCCAACAAACCCCAACCAGCGGCAAACGGTCACGACCGGAACGAAGCGCTCAGACCCCCGCCGACCACCCACACAACACGACCAGAAGAGACTTCATCGGCAACCCAAGTAGTAAAAAATGCCCCACACACTCACCGGAACAACCGTCGAACCGACTCAGCGACAAGAGAAGCCCACAACTGGGCCGAAGGCTGAGCAGAACCAGCCAACGCCGAGGACACCCGAAGATCAGCACTACCCGCCAGCAACTCGACGTACCGGGCACCGACAGAGGCGGGATGGGACGAGTCGTCCCCCGGCACGACCAGGACTCGGGGGACCCGACGGCCCGCACGGACCACCAGGTCGGCGTCCTCGACCGGGTTCACCGAGTTCAGCCCTCGGAACGACGCCACGAGGCTGGCCGGATCGGTCAGCCCGATGTCCCGACGCAGCGACGACGCGAGTTCCGCCGGCAACGACGACAGCCACGGATCGAGGACCGTCGAGACGCCGGAGCTCTCGATCCGGTCGGCGAGCGCGCGGTTCGCCTCGACGGCCCGGTCAGGTACGGGTTCGCCCGGCTGGTGGTGCGGGGCGAGAACCGCGAGCCCCGAGAGGGACGAGTCGGACAGCTCGGCCGCCCGAACCGCCACGGCGGCCCCGAGCGCGAACCCGACGAGCACCACCGGGCCCGGTCGCGTCCGGGTCCAGTCCAGTGTGTCGAGCGCCAGCCGCTCCCAGCTGTGACTGGCAGGATCGGGGCACCGCGAGGCGCCGAAACCGCGCAGGTCCGGCACGATCACCTCGGCCACGTCCCGCAGGGACTCGGCCAGCGGCAGCATGGCCCGGTGGGTCTGGTTCGCCGAGTGCAGCAGCAGCGCGGTCGGCGCACCGTCGCCAGGGCCGGGCAGCGAGACACCGTGTAGTTCGTATCCGTCGCTCGTTCGAAGCTGGACGGGCCGCGTCACGACATCGCCTCATTCTGGGTCGTGGGACTGGGGACGAGCAGGTTGCGCACCTTCGGGTCCAGGAGGAAGTCCCGCACTCCGGGCGCGGCGCCGAACTCGGTGCGGACCCGTTGGACGAGCCGCAGCGCGCTCAGCGAGTCGGCGCCGAGCGCGAACACATCGTCGTCCATGCCGACCTCGGCGAATCCGAGTGCGGCCGCGCACAACCGCGCCAGACGTCGTTCGGGTTCGGTCCCGGGCGCCGTGTACGGGCCGGCGAGCGACGGGCGGGGTGCACCGGCGCTCGGTCGCGGCACCGGCGAGGGCTCCGATGAGTCGCCCTGCTCGACGGCCGGTGCACCGGGTGGGTCCATCCAGTACCGCTTGCGGTTCCACGGGTGCCCGGGCAGCGGGATCAGCCGCGCTCCGGACGGCCGGGTCCCGGCCATGGTCACGTCGACCCCGGCGCACCACAGCGCCCCGAGAGCGTCGAACAGGGCCGCTAGCGCCCCGTGCCGGGGTCCCGGCAGGGTCGCCGCCGACGGGGTCTCGTCGCCGAAGACGGACTTCGCGGCCCTCGCCAGCGCCCGCCCGGGGCCGACCTCCAGGAACGCGGGCCGTGCCCGTCCCGCCGCGGTACGCAGCGCGGCCTCGAAGTCGACCGGCCCGATGCTGTGCCGGACCCATGACTCGGCGTCGCCCCGTGAACCGGGAACGGTCGAGACCCAGCGTGTCCGAGGCGTCGCGCGGGCGGTCGACTCGAACAGCGCGCGCAGGGCGTCGGCGGCGGGTTCCAGGTGCGGACAGTGCACCGCGTACCCGGCGGGCAGCGGCCGATGCGGAATCCGCTCGCCGATGCCCTCGGCCAGCCAGGTGTCCAGCACGGCGCGACGACCGGACACGACGCACGAGCCGGGCCCGGTCGTGACCGACAGGTACACGCCGTCCGGCAGCGGGCCGAGGTCGTCCGGGTCGGCCAGCAGAGCCTCGGCGGCCCCGTCCGGCTCGACCGCGTCCAGCAGACGTTGGCGGTGGACCACGGTCTCCAGCGTGTCGCCCCGGCCGAGGACACCGGCGACGGATGCCGCCGCGTACTCGCCGAGGCTGTGGCCGAGCACGGTCGCGGGAGTGATGCCGAACGTCCCGAGCAGCGCGGTCAGCGCGAACTCCAGTGCGACGACCGCGGCGGAGGACAGCGCGGCTGGGTCGTCACGGGCATCAGGTACCCCGCCGGAGTAGAGGGCTTCGGCCAGGTCGGTCCCCAGCAGCGGGCGCAGGACCCGCGCCGCCTCGGCCACCGTGTCCGCGAACGGCGGGCTGAACGCCGCCAGCTCGCGCACCACCTCCGGCGCCACCGTGCTGGCGGCACCGCTGTAGAGCAGCACCAGCGGCCGCGCGGAACGGCTCGGGCGCGGTGGGTTGTCGGCCATGGCGTCCGCCCGGGTGTCCAACAGGTCCGCGGCCGCCGAGGTCGCCGCCCTCGACGGCGCCACGATCGCCGCACGGAACTGCATCGTCCGTCTGCCCTCGTCCAAGGTCCGTGCCACGTCGCCGAGGTCGGTACCCGGGTGCTCGCGCAGGTGCGCGGCGAGCTCGCGGCAGGAACAAGCGAGCGCGTCGGCGGATCGGGCGGACAGCATGAGCAGCTGCGGCCCGTCCTGTTCGGCGATCGGCGTCCTCGGGGTCGGTTCGGGGGCCTCACGGACCACCACGTGCGCGTTCGTGCCGCCGATGCCGAACGAGCTGACACCGGCGTACCTCGGCCGGTCCGATCGGGGCCACGGTCGGAGCGAGTCGACGACGCTGAACGGGCTGTCGGTGAAGTCGATGAGCGGGTTCGGTGCCGTGTAGTGCAGGGTCGCCGGAATCTGCTCGCGGTCCAGCGCCAGCAGGGTCTTGATCAGCCCGGCCACGCCCGCCGCGGTGTCGGTGTGGCCCACGTTCGTCTTGACCGCGCCCAGCCCGCACCGGCCCGCCGGGAGGGTGTCGGGGCCGGACCGGAAGGCGGCGGTGAGTGCCGCGACCTCCACCGGGTCACCGACCTGGGTGCCGGTGCCGTGCGCCTCGACGTAGTCGATGTCCTCGGCGGACACCCCGGCGGCAGCGTGCGCCGCGACGATCACCTCGGCCTGGCCCTGTGTGCTCGGGGCGGCGAAGCCGACCTTGCGGCGACCGTCGTTGTTGACCGCCGACCCGGCGATCACGCCGTAGACGGTGTCGCCGTCGGCGACCGCGTCGGCGAGCCGTTTCAGCACGACGACACCCACGCCGTCACCGCCCGCCATGCCGTCGGCGGCGGCGTCGAACGCGCGGCACCGGCCGTCCCTCGACATGAGCCCGCCGTCGAGCCAGCGGTACCCGCGCCACGCGGCCGGGTTGAGCGTCGCGCCACCGGCCAGTGCGACGTCGGTGCGCAGCCCGATGAGGTCCTGGCAGGCCAGGTGCAGCGCGACGAGCGAGGTCGAGCACGCGGTGGCGACGGTCATCGCCGGTCCGGTCAGACCGAGCAGGTAGGCGACCCGGGTGGCCAGCGTGCTGGGCGCGGTCCCGGCGGCCACCGTCATCAGCTCGGCCATCGGGTCGGTCTGTGCCTCGGTGCCCAGGTACCACGGCATGACGTTGCGCAGCAGGTAGCTGGGCAGCCCGGACCCGGCGTAGACGCCGACCGCCCGCTGCGGGTCGTCGGGGTCGTGACCGGCGTGTTCCAGCGCGCGGTACGCCGTCTCCAGGAACAGCCGGTGCTGCGGGTCCATCAGCTGCGCGTCCGCCGGGTTCACCCCGAAGTACTCGGCGTCGAAGTCACCGATGCCGTCGATCGCGGTGCAGCGCAGCACCAGGTCCGGGTCGTCGAGCTGCGTCGAGGTGCCGCCGGCGGCCAGGAACGAGTCCCGGTCGATGAGCCGGGTTCCGTCGCGGCCCTCGACCAGCATGCGCCAGAACCGCTCGAGGTCGTCGGCCCCGGCGAAGCGCGCCGCCATGCCGACCACGGCGACGTCCAGGTCGTCGAACTCGCTCATGGCCGCCTCCGCCGGGCCGCCCGCCGCGCCCGTGCGGCACGTTCGCGTGCCCGCGACAGGGCGGGATCCACGGTCGGTTCCTCGGGTTCACCGAGCAGTCGGGCCAGGTCCGCGACGGTCGGGTGCGCTAGCAGGTCGAGCAGCGCGGGTTCCCGGCCGATCTCCTCGGCGAGACGCTGCTGCACGATGACCATCGACAGCGAGTTGCCGCCGAGGTCGAAGAACCCGGATCGCGCGCCGACCTGGTCCAGCGGCAGCCCGAGGACCTCGGACCAGACCTTGGCCACCAGCTCCTCACGGTCACCGCGCGGCGGGTCGACCGGTTCGTTCAGCGCGTGCGCTCGTTCGGTCTCGACCAGCCAGCTCGACAGCAGCGCCCGGTCGACCTTCCCGGACGTGCGCAGCGGCAGCTCGGGCACAGCGGAGAGCACGCTCGGCACCGCGGCGGCCGGGAGACGGTCGCGCAACCAGCCCAGCACGTCGTCGCGGTCCGGCGCCGACGGGCCCGGTTCGGGCACCCAGGCGACGGCCAGCCGGGCCGACGCACCGGGGTCGAG
Organism: Actinospineispora spinosispora DSM 44797; assembly: GCF_000429025.1. GTDB lineage: Bacteria > Actinomycetota > Actinomycetes > Mycobacteriales > Pseudonocardiaceae > Pseudonocardia > Pseudonocardia spinosispora. Next base: position 581,422 of record NZ_KE386834.1, on the reverse strand, counting down.
CAGCACGGCCGCAGCCTGGCGCACCCGGGGATGCCCACGCAGCACCGACTCGACCTCTTCCAGCTCGACCCGGGCGCCCCGCACCTTGACCTGGTTGTCGGCCCTGCCCAGGAACTCGAGCCTGCCGTCTGCCCGGTAGCGGGCCAGGTCACCGGTGGCGTACAACCTGCCGCCGGTGCCGAACGGGTCGGGTACGAAACGTTCCGCCGTGCGCGCCGGGTCGCCCCGGTAGCCCCGGCCGAGCAGGATGCCGCCCACGTACAGCTCCCCGCCGACGCCGGGCGGAACCGGGCGCAGCCGCCGGTCCAGCACGTACAGCACGGTGTTCGGGTTCGGCCGGCCCAGCGTGACCTCGGCGATCTCGCCACGCTCGCCCGCCGGGTGCGTCTCCGAGCAGACGCCGATCGTGGTCTCCGCCGGCCCGTACCCGTGGTACAGCGTGACGTCGAGTGCCTCTCGGGTGCGCATCAGCAGCTCTGCGGTCAGCTTCTCGCCGCCGCACCACAGGTGGCGCAGGCTGCGCGCCCGCTCGGCCACCGAGGGCGTCTCCAGCATCACCTCGAGCATCGAGGCGACCAGGTAGACGAAGCTGACCCGGTGCCCGTCGATGACGTCCAGCAGGTGCGCGAGGTCGCCGTGCCTGCCCGGTTCGGCCAGCACCAACCGGGCGCCAGCGGTCAACGGCAGGAGCAGCTCGTTGACCGAGATGTCGAACGTCAGCGGCGCCTTGTGCAGCACCCCGTCGTCCGGGGTGAGGCCCAGCTTCGCGCGCTGCCAGGTCATCCGGCTGGCGATCGCGTCGTGCACGATGACCGCGCTCTTCGGCACCCCGGTCGACCCGCTCGTGTGGATCACGTACGCCGCTCGCAGGCCGTTCGGTGCCTCGGTACCGGTGCGCCGAGGGGGTGGTCCGGCCGGTTGGCGGGCCAGCTCGTCGGCCACGGCGTCGAGCACGATCACCGGTACGTCCGGTACCCCGTCGAGCAGGTGCCGGGTCGCCGTGTCGGTGACCACCGCGTCGAGGCTCGCGCAGAGCTCGGCGACCCGCGCCGCCGGGAGCCCGGCGTCGACCGGGACGAACGCCGCGTCCGAGGCCAGCACGCCGAGCAGTGCGGTGACCAGCGCGGGACCCCGAGGCAGGAGCAGCCCGATGTAGCGTTCCTCCCCGGTCTCTTCGAGTCGTTTCCGCAGCAGATGACCGAGCTTGTTCATTCGCTCGACCAGCTCCCGATAGCTCAGCTCCTCTCCGTCCGCGCTGACCACCGCCGGGGCCGTCGGGGCCTCGGCAGCCGCTTTCGTTATCTGGGTGAGCACGTCGTCGGTGGGTTTTGGGGCCAGGGTGTCGTTCCAGTCGCGCAGGATGCGGTCGGCCTCGTCGCCGAGGATGTCGAGATCCCCGATCGGCCGCCGCGGCTCAGCCGCGACCTGGGTCAGGATTCGCGGCAGTGCGGTCGCCAGCCGGTCGGCCGTGGCCCGGTCGAACACGTCGGTCCGGAACGCGAGCACGCCCTCGATCGCGGCCGCGCCATCCGCATCGGGCTGTTCGGCGAGGTTGAGCGTGAGGTCGAACTTCGCGGTCGCGGTGGCCCTGGGCGCGACGGTGACGTCGAGGTCACCGAACGCGGGCGTCGGCAGCGCACCCGCCGCGTAGGACAGCAACACCTGGAACAGCGGTGTCGTGGCGGTGCTCCGTCCCGGCGCCACGGTGTTCACCACCTGCTCGAACGGCAGGTCCGCGTTCGCGTAGGCGTCGAGCGCGACCTTCCGCACCCGGCCGAGCAGCTCGGCGAAGGACGGGTCACCGCCGGTGTCGGTGCGCAGGACGACGGTGTTGACCAGGTAGCCGACCACCCCGTTCAGCGCGGGTTCGGTACGCCGCCCGACGGGAGAGCCGACGGTGATGTCCTCGCCGGCTCCGAACCGGGTCAGCAGCGTGGCCAGCGCCGCGTGCAGCACCATGAACGTGCTGACACCGTGCGCCGAGGCGAGCCGTCCGACCGCGCGGCGCAGCCGCGGATCGATCCGCAGCGGCACCCGGCCCCCCGAGGTGTCCCTGGTCGCGGGGCGCGGCCGGTCCAGCGGGAGCTCGAGCCGCTCCGGTGCTCCGGCCAGCGCGCGGGCCCAGTGTTCGCGCTGGCGCTCTCGTTCGCTCGACGGACCGTCACCGAGCAGCTCCCGGTGCCACAGCGACCAGTCCGCGTACTGCACCGGCAGCGGTGGCCACTCGGGCGCCCGCCCCTGGGACCGGGCGGTGTACGCCGTGCCGAGGTCGTCGAGCAGTGGGCCCAGCGAACCTTCGTCGGCCGCGATGTGGTGCAGGAGCAGCACCCCGGTCATGCCGCCTTCGGTGGGTGCCAGCAGCAGGCGGACCGGTGGCGCCGTCGCGAGGTCGAACGGAACCTCGAGCAGCTCGTCGGTGATCTCCGTGTGCTCGGTGATCTCGATCGGTGTGTCCGGCAGGATCACCTGCTCGGCCGCGCCGCCTCTCGGATAGCTGGTGCGCAGGCTCTCGTGCCGTGCAACGACGTCTTGCAGCGCTCGGCGCAGCGCGTCGGTGTCGACCCGTCCACGCAGCCGGATCTCGATCGGTACGTGATAGGTGGGGCTCTTCGGGTCCAGTCGGTTCAGGAACCACAGTCCGTGCGCGAGCTCGGCGACCGGCAGGTGCTCAGGGCGGTCCCGCGCGGTGAGCAGCGGCCGGGCCGTCACCTGGTCGCCGGTCACCACGGACGCGATGCCCGCGACCGTCGCCGCGTCGAACACCGTGCGGACGTCCACGTCGGCGTCGAACGCGCCGCGCAGCGCGCTCGCCAGGCGCACCGCCAGCAGCGAGTGTCCGCCGAGGGTGAAGAAGTCGTCGTCCGCGCCGACCGAGGCCTCCGGCACCCCGAGCACGTCCGCGAACAGCGCCGCGACGGTCTGTTCGACCGGCCCTTCCGGGCTACGCCGCGAACCGGGCTCCTCGGGTGCTCTGGTCGCCGCGATCTCCGCGAGCGCCCGGCGGTCGACCTTGCCGCTCGTGGTCAGCGGCAGGCGGTCGACGGCGAAGAATTCGGACGGGATCATCGGTTCGGTCAGCCGCCCGGCGAGCCCCGCGCGCAGCCGCGCCGGGTCGATCGCGTCGGTGACGACGAACGCGACCAGTCTCGGATCACCGGCACGGTCGACGACGAGCACCACAACGTCCGAGGCGCCGGTCACCTCCGCGACGACCGAGGCGACCTCCCCCGGCTCGATGCGGTAGCCGCGCAGGCTGATCTGGTCGTCGATGCGCCCCAGATGCAGCAGACCACCGTCCGGGCCACGCCGGGCAAGGTCACCGCTGCGGTAGTACCGCATGCCGTCCGGGCCGGCGACGAACCGCTCCGCGGTGCGCGCCGGATCCCCGAGGTAGCCGCGCGAGACGCCGGGGCCGCCGACCCACAGCTCGCCGAGCACCCCGGTCGGCACGGGGCGGCCGGTCGGGTCGACGACGTCGAGCCACTGGCCGGGCAGCGCCTGGCCGATCGGCGTGCCGGACGCCCCACCGGGAAGACGCTCGACGATCGACGGGTTCAGCACCAGCGCGCTCGCGTGCACCGTGGTCTCGGTGATGCCGTACATGTTGACCAGCACCGGACCGTCGTGCGGATGCCGCGCGTACCAGCGGCGCACGAGCTCCGGTTCCAACGGTTCACCGCCGAACACGATGAGCCGCAGCGCCGAACCGGCGAGCAGCGCGGGGTCCTCCTCGTCGGCCGCGACCAGACCGGCGAACGCCGACGGCGTCTGGCTCAGAACCGTCACGCCCTCCTCGACCAGCAGCCGGGCCAGCGCTCGGGGTTCGCGCACCGTGTCGTGGTCGACGAGGACGAGGCGGGAGCCGTGCGCCATGGCGCCCCAGATCTCCCACACCGAGAAGTCGAACGCCGCCGAGTGCGTCACGCTCCACACGTCGGAGGGCCCCAGCGGCACGGGCAGCGCGGCGGCGGTGGCCTCCAGCATCGACGCCAGGTTCGCCCGGGTGACCACCACGCCCTTGGGCCTGCCGGTGGACCCGGAGGTGTGGATGACGTACGCGGCGTCCTCGGGCCGGGCCGGTGACGCCGTCGCCGGCGCGGTATCGGGAAGGTCCTCGACGAACAGACGTTCCGCTTCGCCGAGAGCGGCGCCCAGGCGGTCCGCCACCTCGTGCTCGGTCACCACGACCAGCGGGTCCACGCCCTCGACGACCAGTGCGGTGCGTGCCGGCGGGTGCCGGGGGTCGACCGGCACGTGGACGGCGCCGACCCGGTAGACCGCCAGCTGCGCGGCGAGCATGTCCGCTGACGGTGGCAGCGCGACGACCACCGCACTGTTCGGTCCCGCACCGTGCGCCAGCAGTGCGCGCGCGATGCGGTCGGCCCGCGCGGCGTACTCACCCTCGGTACCGGTCAAATGGGGTGCCGGCTGCCGGGTGGGGGCAGCGCGAGAAGCCACACTCTCGGCGCCCGCCAGCGGCAGCCGGCTGATCGGGAGGTCCGGTCGGGTCAGTGCCTCGGTGAGAACCACGGCCATCTGCTGGAACAGTGAGGCGACGGTGTTCTCCGCGTACAGCTCGGCGCGGTAGGTCGACTCCGCGTGCAGGCCGTGGGTCCCCCGGCTCATCGCCACGGTCAGGTCGAACCGGCTCGCGTGCGCCGGTGTGCGGACCTCGCTGACCTCGACCGACGGACCGAACGGATGACCGTCGGCGAACCGGTCGTCGTAGGTCAGGAACATGACCCGGAACAGCGCGTCAGTCCTGGCCGAACCGGATCGTCCGGCCGCCACGCGTTCCACGACGGTGTCGAACGGCAGGTCCTGGTGCGCGAGCGCGCCGGTCACGACCTCGCGGGCGCGGTCGAGCAGGGTGGCGAAACCGGGGTCGTCGGCGACCGAGGTCCGCAGCACGACCGTGTTGCCGAAGTCGCCGACCACGCCGTCCAGCTCGGCCCGCGTGCGTCCACTGACCGGTGACCCCACCGCGAGGTCGGTCGCACCGGTCCGCCGGTGCAGCACCACGAGCAGCGCCGCGTACAACACCGCGAACGGCGTCGCACCCGACCGGGTGCCGTGCTCCCGGACCGCCGCGTCGACCCGGTCGTCCAGCTCGGCGGAACACCAGCCCACCTGGGGCCCGCCACCGGCGCGGTGATCCGGCTGCGGCGCGACCGGCGCCGCGAGACCTTCCAGACGTTCCCGCCAGTACAGCAGCTCCTCGCGTTCGGCCGGGCCGCCCGCGCGCTCGCGCTGCCACACCGCGACGTCGCCGACCTGCAGCCGCTCGCTCTCGCCGGACTCGCCCCGGTACAGGGCGGCGAGCTGGTCCGTCAGGATCCGCCAGCTCGCGTCGTCACACGCCACGTGGTGGACGACGAGCACGAGCAGATGTTCGTTCTCCGCCACTCGCGCGAGCACCAGTCGCAGGGGCGCCTCGGCGGCCAGGTCGAACGGGGTACGCGTGAGTCGGTGCAGGAGATGTTCGGCCGACTCGGTGCGCGGTAGGTCGAGCACCGTGAGCGCTTCCTCCGGGACCACTCCGACCAGCTGTGTCGGTTCGCCCTCGCCCGGGTGGAACGTGCTGCGCAGCACCTCGTGCCTGGCGACCAGATCCCGAGCGGCGGCCCGCAGCGCTGTCACGTCGATGGGTCCACGGAGCCGCAGCGCGCGGCACAACGTCGCCGAGGTGTCCGTGGCGTCGAGCTGCTGCAGGAACCACATGCGGCGCTGGGTCGAGGTCAACGGCCAGCTCACCGGCCCGGTCACCGGCCGAGGCTGCGCCCGGATCCGGCGGTCGTCGGCTCCGGCACGGAGCGGACGCGCCGCGAGCTTCGCGCGCAGCAGCTCTCGGCGCCGCTGGGCGAGGTCAGGTGGTGAGGCCATGGGGACGCTCCTCGATCGGGACCAGAGTCACCGGGACATGTGCGCAACCAGCGCGGACAGCACCCGTTCACGCTCGGGCAGCAGGTAGAAGTGATCGCCGGGAAAGACGAGGCGGGTGAACCGCCCGGTGGTCAGCTCGGCCCACCGGTCGGTCGAGGTGATCGGGACGGACGGGTCCGCGTCGCCGGTGAACGCGGTGAGGTCGGCGGCGATCGGCTCACCGGGCCGGGCGTCGTAGCCGGCCAGCATCTCCAGGTCGGCGCGCAGTGTCGGGATGACGATCTCGCGCAGCATCTCGTCGGTCAGGTCGGCGGGCCCCAGCGCCGAGCGCAGCGCGTCGAGCTGATCGCCGGCCCCGTCCAGGTCCGATACCGGTCGCTCGGCCGAGGGCTCCGAGGGTGCGCGCCTGCCGGACACGACGAGCGTGCTCACCGCGGCGGGGAAGTCCTGCTCGATGAGCCGGGCGGTGGCGAGCGCGACGCCGGCCCCCGCGCTGTGCCCGAACAGCGTCAGCGGTGCCTCGTCGAGCACCGGGACCAGCTCGTCGACGACGTCACCGGCGAGCGCCTCGAGGTCGGTGGCGAACGGCTCGCGTGCCCGGTCCTCCCGCCCCGGGTACTGCACCGACACCAGCTCGACACCCGCCGGCAGCGCGGTCGCCCAGCTCCGGTAGACGCTCGCGGACGAGCCGGCCCACGGGAAGCACACCAGCCTGCGCACCGGGCGGGTCACCGGCCTCGGGGTCCGCAGCGCGCTCATCCGGTCCGCTCACCGGAGATCCGTGCCTGAGCCCGCGTCGCCCACAGCCACCCGGACAGCGCCACGACGAGTACGCACCACCCGGCCAGCAGCAACGGTGTCCAGATCGGGACCGGCCCGCCGCGCAGGCACCACAGCAGGGTGTCGACGCCGACGGTGAACGGCAGGAACCGCACCACCGGCGCGACGACCGACGGGAACGACTCGATCGGCGCGAACCCCGAGTTGAAGAACATCAGCACCAGGAAGACCGGCGCCAGCAGATTCAGTCCGGACCGGGTCGCGCCGGTCACCGCGAGAGTGGAGATCGCCATGCCGACGGTCGCGGCGATCACCGCGAGCACCCCGAAGAAGGCCAGCACACCCAGCGACCCGGTGTGCACGGACATCCCGAACGCCCACCCGATCAGCAGCAGGACCACCGAGGCGCACACCACGCGTGCCACCTCGGCCATGACCCGCCCGAGCAGCATCGAGCCGGCGTGCGAGCCGACCGTGGTGAACCGGGCGAGCAGCCCGGCCTCGCGTTCGTCGAACAGGCCGCTGCCGCTGACCAGCGCACCGAACACGGTGGCGATGATGACGATCAACGCCACCAGCTCTCCCGCGTCCCGTCCCGGCGCGAACGCCATGAGCGAGCGCGACAGCACCAGCTCGAACATCACCAGCAGCACGGCGGGGAACATCAGCGACTGCACGACCAGCAGCGGGGTGCGGCGGGCACCGCGCAGCACCCGTCCGGCGTGCAGCAGGCTGGACCTGAGCAAACCCGGTTCGGTCATCACGCCACTCCCCTCGGCGCCCGGGCGCACGACAGCACACCGAGACCACCCAGCAGCACGCACCAGCCGGCCGTGGCCATCAGGGCGGTCGCGCTCGGTGCACCCGTGCAGAAGCCGCGCAACGCGTCCAGCACGACCGAGACCGGCTGCCAGGTGACCACCGGTCTCAGCCAGCCGGGGAACCCGTCGGCCGGGATGAACGCGGTCGACACCATGATCATCACAAGCTGTGGGACCAGCAGCGCTTCGGCTGCTCCGGCCGGGTCCTTGGCACGCAGGGCGACGGCGACGAAGAGCAGGCACAGCGCCGCCGTGAACAAAGCCACCACCAGCGCGAACCCGAGCACGCCGGTGAGCGTGGCGAACCGGAAGCCGACCAGCGCGGCGATCGCCACCGCCGCGACCGCTCCCACCAGACCGCACCCGACGTCGACGACCAGCCGTCCCAGCAGTGGGCCCCAGCGGCTCACCGGCATGCTCGCCACCCGGCGCAGCAGTCCGGCCTTCGAGTCCTCTGCCATCGCGGACGCCGAGGCCATCGCGGTGAAGATGCAGGACTGCGCGACCAGCGCGGGCCCGATGTACTGCGCGTAGTCGAGACCCTGGGCCCGCATCGCACCCTGCAGCGGGACGTAGAAGCCGACGAAGTACAGGATCGGGGCCAGCACGACACCGACGAGCGCGGCCCGGTCGGCGAGCAGCCTGGTGCGCTGGCGTCCCGTGTGCAGCCCGACCTGTCGCAGCAGGCTCAGTGGCTGGATCGTCGCGGTCATGACACCGGCTCGCGGGTGTTCCTCGCACCGGCCTCGGTGAGCGCGAGGAAGACCTCGTCCAGACTGGGCCTGCGCAGTGCGATGTCGGACAGCTCGACGCCGGCCCGCTCGGTCCTCGCCATCGCCTCGGCCAGGGTTCGCGGGCCGTCGGGTGCGGGCAGCACGACCCGGTCGTGTTCCGGCTCGACCGTGGCGTTCAGGTCGCTCAGCAGCCGGGCCACGTCGTCGAGACGTTCCGGGTCCACCGGAACGATCGAGCACACCGTCTCGCCGATGCGCGCCTTCAGCTCCGCCGCGGTGCCGGTCTGCACGACCAGGCCGTGGTCGATCACCACGATCCGGTCGGCCAGCTGGTCGGCCTCCTCCAGGTACTGCGTAGTCAGTAGCACGCCGATACCGCGCGAACGCAGCTGCGACACCGACTGCCACAGCATCCGCCTGCTGCGCGGATCGAGCCCGGTGGTCGGCTCGTCGAGGATCAGCAGCTTCGGTTCGACCACGACGCTCACCGCGAGGTCGATGCGCCGCCGCATGCCCCCGGAGTACGACTCGACCTGGCGGTCCGCCGCGTCGGTCAGCCCGAACGTCTCCAGCAGCTCCGCCGCGCGCTCCCGGGCCGCCTTCTTCGGCAGCCCGAGCAGCGAACCGAACAGCACGAGGTTCTCCCGGCCGGTGAGCTTCTCGTCGAGCGCCGCGTACTGCCCGGTCAGACCGATGCTCCGACGCACCGTCCCCGGGTCGGTCACGACGTCCGCGCCGGCCACCCGCACCGTGCCGCCGTCCGGGCGCATGAGCGTCGCGACGATGTTGATCAGAGTGGTCTTGCCCGCCCCGTTCGGCCCGAGCACACCCAGGATCTCGCCGGGGCGCACCGTCAGGTCGATGCCGCGCAACACCTGGTTGTCACCGAACGACTTGGTCAACCCGGACACGTCCACCAGTGCCGCGTTCTCGCTCACGTCTCCCCAATCGTCATGGTCAGCTCGTGGATCTCGGCAAGGAGCCGCGCGACGACCGCCCGCACCTCGGCGGCCGGACCGTCGAGGTCGAGCTCGCCGCTCGCCAGACCGAGCAGCACCCGCTCGGTGACCGCCGCGACACCCGCCACCTCGTCGGGCTCGAACACCTCGGCCCGCTCGTGCCAGGCCAGGTGCAGCGCGCCGGCCGGCAGGTCGAACCGGATGTCGAGTGCGACCTGCGCGTTCTGGGTGTGGACGGCGTCCGCGACCATGCCGCCGAGCACCGGCCTCGCCGGGTCACCGGTGCCGAGCAGGCTGGTGAACACGACAGGCGCGGCCATCCCGTGCCGCGCCGAGAACGCCTCCACCGCGACCATGCCGTCGGCTTCCGGCGCGGACAGTTCAGTCCACAGCGTGCGTTGCGTGACGGCCGCGAGATCGGTGATCGAACCAGCGGCCCGCACGTCGAACGGCACCAGCGAGATCGTCGAGAGCGGTCCGACCAGCCGCGCGACGTCCGGGTGGTAGGGCACCCGGTGCGAGCGCGGCACGCTCGCGGTGAAGCTCGTGCACTCCCGCCACGCGGCCACGATCTGCGCCAGCACGGCGAGCACGGCAGGTGTCTCGCCGACCCTGCGCGCCCGGAACGCGGCACGCAGGGCGTCCCAGTCCTCGGCATCCAGGACGCTGTGGCTGATCTCGACGCGTGGGGGCGCGGTGTGGTTGGCCGGGACCGGTGGCGGCGGCGGAAGCGAGGGCGGCGTGACGGGTTTCTCCCTGGTGGCGCGCAGGGTCTCGTGTTCCCGCCAGGTCACCGCCGGGGGCTCCGGTGCCGAGCCCGGGTCCAGGTAGTCGGCCGTCACCTCGTCCAGCAGCGTCCACCAGCTGGCGAGGTCGATGACCGTGGCGTCGAACGACACGTGCAGTTCATGGCGGTCCTCGTCCGGCATCAGACAGATCTCGATGCCGACGAGCGGCCAGCGGTCCAGGGGGCGCAGCTCGTGGCTCAGTCTCTCCGCCACCCGAGCGGCCGCCTCCGGGCCGGCGGCACGCAGGTCGTGCACGACCACGCCGTCGTGCGGCGCCACCGGCAGGATGACCAGGGCGGCGCGGTCCGGGTCGACCACCGCGCGCAGCATGTCGTGACGGGTCAGCGCGGCACGCCACGCGGCCCGGAACCGCTCGACGTCCAGGGGACCCCGGTACACCCGGTGGTCGTGGGCCGCCAGTCCGCCCCACGGATAATCCGGATGGCGTCCCACGACGTACGCCCGCTGCAGGCGGGTGAGTGGGAGGTTCGCAGACACAGATGGTTCCCTTTGAGCTGAGTCATCACTGAGAGCGGACTTAGGTTAGCCTAGGTTTATCACCCGTGGAGGATCTTTTGTTGCACTCAGTGAGCGCGGCCACTCCCGGTCGGGAACGCTTGACAAGACGCATCCGACTGGGTTCCTCGATCGTGCTGATAGCACTTCTGACCAGCGGATGTGCCGGCTCCTCCGAACCCGCGCCACAGCCCCCGGACCCCGCCGAGGCAGGGTTCCCGGTGACCGTCGAGCACGGTCTGGGAACCACGGTCGTGCCCTCTCCACCGCGACGCATCGTGGCCATCGGAGGCAACGACGGCGATGCGCTGTTCGCACTGGGCCTCACGCCGGTTGCCGTTCTCGGCAACCAGTCCCCCAGCGGGATCACCCCGTGGCTCGCGGGCCGCATCGACCCGGCGAAGACCACGGTGATGCGTCCGGGAGCCGGCATCGACCTCGAACGCATCGCCGCGTTCCAGCCGGACCTCATCCTGGCCGGATCGGTGCCGAGTATCGCCGCCGACTACGACAAGCTCAGCAGGATCGCGCCCACCGTCAGCTACGTGCACGGCGTGCTGTCCGACACCTGGCAGGAGCGGCTGCGGCTCACCGCGCACGCCGTCGGAGCGCTCCCGAGGGCCGAGCAGATCATCACCGACACCGAGCGGCGCATCGCCGGCGTGCCCGACCGAATCCCCGGACTGCGCGGCAGGTCGATCAGCATCGCCTGGGCGAACCAGCCCGGTTCGCTCGCCGTGGTCGGCGGCGACAACAACACCACGAATCTACTGCGCGCCCTGGACCTCAAGGTGGCGCCGGGCCTGCGCGACATCCAGTCGACGACGCTGCCGAACGCGGCGAACTCGCTGTCCCCCGAGCAGTGGTCGCGGTTGGACGCCGACATCGCCCTGGTGGCGGCCAACAACCCCGGCCTCGCCGAGTCCGTGCGGACGAGCCCGCTGATCAGCAAGCTTCCCGCGGTCAAGCGGGGCACCTACCAGGACATCGACCTGAACGTGGTGTCCGCGCTGCGTGTGCCGTCGGCACTCAACGTGACCTGGGTGATCGACCAGATCACGCCGACGCTCACCCGCGCCGCCGCCGCCGGCTGACGGCCCGCAGCGCTTCCGGCGCGGTCTCGACGCCGGGCAGCGCCAACACGGCACGCTGCGCGGCTTTGACCCGACCCTCGAGCGCACGGTCGGCCAGCGACCGGGTGATCCGCTCGGCGAGCCGCGCGCGGTCCAGCCCGGTCGTCACCGACCCGAGGCCGAGCCTGGCCACGGCGGCCGCGTTGGTCGGCTGGTCCAGCGTGGACGGCCGGACCAGCATCGGGACGCCCGCCCGGATCGCCTCCCGGATGCTGTTGTAACCGCCGTGCGTGCAGAACAGCCGCGCTGCCTGCAGGACGAGGCCCTGCGGGACGAAGTCACTGACCAGGACGTGGTCGGCGCGGGGCATGTCGTCGCAGTCCATGCCGCCAGAGGACACGAGCGCCGCGCACTTCACGTCCGACAGGGCGCCGAGGAGTGTGCGCATCGCCTCGTACGGGTCGTCGGCGGTACCGTGCGCCTCCCAGGTGCGCCACCCGGTGCCGATGGCCGCGAACACCACCGGGAGGTCGCTGTCGATCGAGGTCAGCTCGCCCGGCAGCGCCGCGCCCGGTTCGTCCTCGAGCGGTTGCCGGAACCGCAGCGACTCCGAGGGCGCAGTTCTGGCCGGCGAGAGCGACTCCGGCAGGTAGTCGAGCACCGGCCCCGGATACAGCAGGCCCGGGTCGGTCAACGGGTCGAGCCCGAGCGCGGAGCGGTGCAGGTTCACCGCCGCCGCCAGCGGCCGCGCATCCAGGTCGTTCGTCATCGCGCCGGCCAGGCACACCACCGGGAGACCGAGCATCTCGGCGGCCAGGTAGCCGCTGAACTCGGAGTCGTCCCGGATCACCAGCTCGGCGCCGAAGCCACGGGCCAGCTCGATCACGGCCCGCGCCTGCTCGTCGAGCCTGGCCGAGGCCATCACCTGCGCCAGCGCGTTCGCCATCGGATCGCCGAGATCCGGCGGCTCGACTCCCGGCGTCCTCCGATCGGGGTCCCGAAGCACAGCCGCGACCTGTGCGCCGGTCGCTCCGACCGCATCGGCCAGGGCTTCCGTCGTGACGACCAGCACCTCGTCGCCCGCGTCCAGCAGCGCGCGGACCACCGGCAACAGCGGCCGAAGGTGCGACGGGACGGTCCACACCGTGCACAGCACTCGCACTTCTCTGTCCCCTCTCGCCACGTCTAGTACTTACCTTAGCTTTACCTAACTTAAGCGGGTGATACGCCTGAGGAGTGGAGCCAGCACTCGCGGTGATGGCCTTCGAATGCCACGGTGGTGGGGCCGACCGACTCCAGGAGACCCCCTTGGCCGATACCCGCGAGGTGCCTTTCTACGACCGTGACGGCGAACACTGGATCACGCTGGCCATGGAGGTCGACGACGAGGGCAGGCCCCCGGAGATGGTCGAGATCGCCGGTCCAGAAGGCACCAAGCGCGGTATGCAATGCCAGTACCAGCGCGAACACCGCCCCGACGACGAACACGAGTGGGTCTACGTCGAGATCAGCCGAACCTGGCGCGGCGAGCCGGTCCCCGGCTCCGAGGAGGCCCTCCGCCGCCTCCTGGCCTCGTCGGAATGGCGAGGCTGACCCGGACAGGCGTTCACCTCGCAGAGCGTCGTGTTGTGTCGCAGACGCCGCAGTCTCTGCGACGCGACGTGAAGCTCTGCGAGACCGTGTCCGAAGCCGGTCGGTTAACCGGCGACAGCCGCGACCGAGGCAGCTGTGGAGCGACAGGTACTCAAGCCACTCGCGGGTGGTTATCCGCTCACATCGGCGCCCGAGTCGCCGTATCCGTCGCCGATCTCGGGCTCGTGCGCTGCCGAAGAAATCCATCCGGCAAACCAAGCGCCAGGTTTCCCTGACCTCCCGGACAAACTGTCCGGGTCAGTGATCGTCGCCCTCGGGCGCTCCGACCTCGTCCACCAGTTCGAGGATGGCGGCCCACGGCAACTTCCGGCTGGGCGCGGCTTTTCTCGGCTCGTACAAGGGCCAGACGTCCTCGCCGTAAACCAAGTGGACCCCGGCCGACCGCAGAGCAGCCAGATGCCCGTCCCAGGCGGGGTGACGGGCATGCGCCGCATTGATCCGGGGGAACACGATCACCGGCGTCGTACCGTCGCCGATCACTTCGCACACCGTCGTCAATGCTTGGTTGTCGGCGATCCCCAAGGCCAGCTTGGCGACCGTGTTCGCGGTGGCAGGCGCAACGATGTAGCAACTGATTCGAGGATGCGGACTCTGCTCGCCAGGCATCCGGGGCTGGTCACGGACGGGTAGCCCAGTTGTCTGTTCGAGCTTGGCTCGTTCCCCACTGCGCTCCAGCCAACTCGCGGCGCAGGGAGTGAGTGTGACAGCCACCTGCCAGCTACGGCTCATCGCCGGCTCCACGAACTCGGTACGGATGTGCTCGACACCACCCGCGCCGCAACTGACCAGTCCTAGAACTCCGCGCGCTCGAGTCACCGGATCGCGGAACAACGAAGGGCGAATGCGCGCAGCTCGGACGACCGACCGCCCCCGGTGACCGGCGCTCGTCGGTACATCGTCTTGACGGTCTCTCGGACAGCGGGATTGTGCCTGACCAACTGGGGTGCCGTCCGCTCCGCGGTGAGCAACAGGTCGAACGCTTCGGAGTCCTTGGCGAGATGGCCCAGTGCACGGGCCACATCGATCAGGTGCGTGACCCGGCGCTCAGCCGGCAGATTCTCGGTCTCAACGTTTCGACCATGCTCGGCAACGTGGGCGATGTCACCGAGGTCAAGACTGGCCGAGAGCCGGTGCAGCTCAACCTTGGTCGGCCCGAATCCTGTCTGCCAGTAGTTGGCATCCATGCCCAGCAAAGAGGCTGCGTTCGCAGCGCGATCCAGCAGCTCGACGGTGGCCGACCGATCCTGGTGGCGGGCCGCCGCGACAGCGGTACGGAGGTGAAACATGCCGTACAGACTCAGTGCTTGCGGCTCACCAGCCTTCACACTCGGCGCCAACCAGCTCGCGGCCGTCTCTCCCAGGTTCATCGCATCTTCGAACCTGCCCACGGCGAGCAACGCGTGTGTGGCCGCGCGTGCCGCCGAAGCGAGCACCAGCGGGTCATCGGATTCGTCCGCCGCGCGCATTGCCCGTTCGGCGGCGATCCAGGCGAGGTCTGCCTCACCCACCTTGCTCAAGGTCGTTGCGGCGAGATGATGGGTTCGGGCGGACGTCGCCCAACAGAGCCGCCGTTCACCATCGGACCGGTCAGCAGCGAGGTCTTCGAGGCGCTGCGCCGTTGTGATCAACGACGGTAGTGAGGCGACAACCCTGCCCAACTTGCCCCGCTGATAGTCCGCCCAGAGGTACTCGACCAGCCGAGCAGCGCGCGACGGGTCGATCGCTCCGCCGGAGGGAGCTGTCGGGTAGAGCATTCGCGACAGGCGGCGCGGCGCCATCAGCGCATCCCGGACGGCGGGTATGTCGTCTTGCTGGTCCTCGTCTTCCAAGAGCACAGGTTGGCCCAACAGCTCCGCCAACGTCACCCGAAGCACTTTCGCCAGCTCAGTGAGGGTCTCGACGTTTCGAATCTGACGCTCGCCGCGCTCGATCTTGCTCAGCCAGTCGGCTCCGCGCCCCACCAGATTCGCCAGCTGGACCTGGGTGTAGCCCCTCCGCGCCCGGTAGAAGGCGATGCGCTCGCCCACCGTCAGTTCGTCGCCCGCTCCACGCATCGTCGTTCGGCTCCTCCCCGCCAAGCCCGACCGTATTCGGTGGAGCGCTGACCTTCCCAGGCTATCGGTAGGCCGACGGCCCCATCTGGGACTGCCAGCGGCGCCAGAAGGTGCGCATCTGGGCCTCGTCGTCGGCGTGCGGTTCGCGGGCCATGCCCCGGGAGATGTCGTTCCACTCGACACCACCGGAGCTGAAGCCCTGCTGGCAGGACTCCAGGGCTTCGGCGTCGTCGGGAGTGGCGAACCCGGCGGGACCGAGGAACGTCAGGAAGCTGTCCAGCCGGCGCTGCCGCAGCGCGGGCAGCTCGTCGCGCGGCGCCATCTCCCAGGCGGTGACGTCCATGCGGTCCGGCGCGGTCGGCGTGAACGTCCGGACCGTGACGGCCATGATGTCGTTGACCACCAGGTTCGGGTAGATCAGCATGTTGCGGTTGGTGTCGGCCATTCGACCGGCGCGCTGCTCACCGAACTTCGCCACCAGGTCGGCCCGCAGGTTCGTGATCTCCTCGCGGGAATGCTCGCCGAACAGCGGCTCCCACTTCGCGATCGGACGGCCCCACGGCGCCGAGTACTCGACGACCGCGTGCCCGTTGCCGAGATCCCTCACCACACCCTGGACGCCCTGCTTGAGATCGGTGCCCAGTGCCACCAGGTACTTGAAGTACGTGTCGTGGGTGGGCAGCGCGTGATAGCCGTCGACGCTGTTCTCGCACAGCAGTTTCCAGTTCGCGTCGACGCAGTACTCGTTGGTGCCCCGGATGATCTCCATCTCGCCGCCGGCGGAGTCGACGATCAGGTCCAGGTACTCGCGCGCACCGGCCAGGTACTCCTCCAGCTCCACGATGTCCTCGTCGAAGCTGGCGAACACGAAGCCCCGGTAGCTCGCCACACGGGCGACGGGCCGTAGCGCGAGCGCGTCGAAGTCGAGGCGTTCGCCGTAGGCCTCCCGGTCCGGCACGCCCTTCAGCTCACCCTCGGAGTCGAACGTCCAGGCGTGGTAGAAGCACTGGAACACCTTCGAGTTGCCGGACTTGTGCCGGCAGACCACGGCGCCGCGGTGCGTGCAGGTGTTGTGGAAGACGTGGACCCTCCCGGACTTCACGCCGCGCACCATGAACACGGGCCTACCGGCGAGCGGGCGGCGCACGTAGTCGCCGGGGTTGGCGACCTCCGACTCGTGTCCCACGTACAGCCAGCAGCGCGCGAAGATGCGTTCCCGCTCCTCGCGCAGCACCTCCGGCGAGGTCATCGTCGAGCGGTGCACCCGGAACCGGTGCCGCGAGGGGTCGTCGTCCACCAGCGGGAAGCCGGTCGACAGGGCCGGGGTGTTGTCGATCAGAGTCATCGTCGTCTCCGAACGGTCGCCGCCAGTATCACCAGCCACAATTCTGTCACCGGAACCAGTTCGCGCCATGTTTCGGGACTTATCCCGGGGACCTCGGTGTTCCTCTCTCAGATCGCGTGTCACGCGTCCGTTGCTGAAGTGAGAACCGATGTCGATCGCCATGAGTGAACGTAAGGCCGAGCAGGGGTGGTTGCTCCCCCTCTCGGTGTTGATCGTCGGCGCGTTCATGTCCGTGCTGGACACGAGCATCGTGAACGTCGCCGTACCGAAAATCCAGATCGAGCTGAGCGCCGCGCCGGACGACGTCGAGTGGATCGTCACCGGGTTCACCCTGGCGCTGGGCATCGTCGTGCCGGTCAGCGGCTGGCTCGGCGCCCGGCTGGGCATGAGCAGGCTCTACATCCTGTCGATGCTCGGCTTCGCGCTCGCCTCGGCGCTGTGCGGCATGGCGTGGAACCTCGAAAGCATGATCATCTTCCGGGTGCTGCAGGCCATCCCCGGCGGCATCCTGCCGGTCGTGAGCATGACGATGATGTACCAGGTCGTGCCGCTGGAGAAGATCGGCGCCGCGATGGGCATCTACGGCCTCGGCGTCGTCGTCGCCCCGGCCGTCGGGCCGGTGCTCGGCGGGTACCTGGTGGAGTACGTCGACTGGCGGCTGATCTTCTTCATCAACGTGCCGATCGGCCTGCTCGGCACCCTCGCCGCGCTCGCCGTGTTCCCCCGGGACAGGCCGACCAGCTGGCCCCGGTTCGACCTGTGGGGTTTCGTCACGATCGCCTACGGCCTCGCCGCGCTGCTGCTGGCGCTGTCCGAGGGGCAGGACTGGGGCTGGGACGGCTTCCGCATCCGCGGCCTGATCGTGTCCGGTGTCCTGAGCCTTGCGCTGTACGTCGTGATCGAGCTCGAGGTCGACAACCCGCTCATCGACCTGCGGATATTCAAGGTCTGGGCGTACACGAACTCGATCCTGCTGCTCGGCATCGCGGTGACCGGTCTGTTCGCGGTGCTGTACTTCCTGCCGCAGTTCCTGCAGGTGGTCCAGGGCATGCAGGCGCTGGACGCCGGGCTGGTGCTGGTCCCGTCGGCCGCGGTGCTGGTGGTGCTGATGCCGATCGCCGGCCGCATCTACGACCGGTTCGGCCCACGCTGGCCCGTGGTGATCGGCCTGTCGATCATGGCGTACGGCTCGTTCCTGATGGCCGGCATGACGCCGGACACGCCCCGGGCCGACCTGGAGATCTGGACGTTCATCCGCAACGTCGGCGTCGGGCTGGCGATGATGCCGATCTTCGCCTCCGGGGTGTCCTCGCTGCCGGCGGCGCTGACCGGGGCGGGCAGCGGCATGAACAACGTCATGCAGCGCGTCGCCTCGAGTGTCGCGGTGGCGGTGTTCAGCAGCCTCAGCTCGTCGGCCGCCGCGCAGCTGATGAACGACCGCGGCTCGCTGTTCGCCTCCGGAGCCCAGTCACTGCCGGCCGTCGCCGACGCGCGCGAGCAGGGCGCGCCGGGCCTGCTGGGCCTCTACCAGACGCTGAACCTCAACGTCCTGACCGAGACCTACAACAACGGCTTCTACATCGTCGGGCTGCTGTGCGTGGCCGGAATCGCGCTGGCCCTGACCATGCGCTCCGGCCCCGCGAAGACCACCGGCGGCCCGGTACACGTCGAGGTCTGAACAGCCGCACCCCACCCCGAGGACACGAATGTGGCTTTGGGGACGTTGAACGTCCCCAAAGCCACATTCGTGCCGGATCAGGCCGGGCTGAGGTTGGCGATCCGGTCGGCCGCGCGCTCCGCGAGGAGCTCCAGCGCGGCGCCACCCACCAGGTCGGACGGGGTGAGCACGGTCAGGCCGGTCGCGGCGGCCAGTTCCCTGGTCGCCAGCGGGCTCGCGGTGACCAGACCGCTGACCGCGCGGACCGTCACCTCCTGGGCGGCGAGCGCCTTGATGCCCGCCATCGCGCCCAGTGCGTCACCGACCGCGAGCACCACGGCGTCGGCGAACACCGGCAGCTGAGCCGCCAGCACGCGCGTCTCCTCCATGAGGATGCCGTCGGCGATCTCCAGCACGACCGCCTCGGCGCCCTTGGACACCAGGTGGTCGCGGATCCCGTACATGGTCGAGACCAGCCGGTCGGTCGGGTAGCCGAAGGTGGACGCCATCCCGAAGTCGACGAAGTCGGCGATCTCCGCGGCGCCCGCGTCGAGGTAGGACCACATGTCGTTGCCGCTGCCGGACCCGGTGACCTTGCCGGCCCCGACCTTCAGACCGGCACGCGTCAGCCCGCGCACGATCGCCGACGTGGTCGTCGTCTTGCCCGCGTTCATCGCCGAACCGAGCACCACGACGGTGCCCAGCTCGGGACGGGCGGACTCGGAGACGCTCACCGCGACGTCGTCGGCGCTCAGCGCGCGGCCGTCGGCGTCGACCAGCGGGCCGATGACCTCCAGCACCGTCGGAGCACCCTTGGACGTGTGTGCCGAGGCGACCGAGCCGATCAGCCCACCGGAGGTCAGTAGGTGCACCTCGTCGCCGGCCCCGGGCAGGTAGCCCTCGTAGAAGTCGGTCGCGTACCGGTTGCCCCAGGCGCCCACGATCACGTCGCCGGGGTACATCCGCTCCCGACGCCCGTTCGGGTTCTCCAGGTACTCGTGCTCACCCAGCGCGGCCACAGTGGCGACCACGAACTCTCCCAGCTTCGGCGCGTTCGCCGAAGAGCCCGCCGTCGCTCCTTCACGCGTCTCGACGTGCTCGTTCAATCGACGCGTGACAAAACCCCACTTGGCCTCTGACAGCCCGCGCACCGCGCCCTCCCTCGTCCGCCGTCGATCACTCACTCGAATAGAGTACGCCTCGTACCAACCTTAGATACCAAGTGTGCCTACTCTAGGTTGTCACGCCACCCGACACGCACTCACCATGGTCAAGACGCTCACCGGTTCATGAACATTCCTGTGAGACACTGCCGGTGTGGCCAGACGCACTCCATCGCCGTGGTTGTACGGCTGAGGAATGTCGCTGACCTCGCAGCAGCGCTCCGGTGAACTCGGCGACTGGATGCGCACCTTTCTCACCGGCGCACGCACCCTAGCTGGTCACATCGACGAGACTCTTGCCACCGCGGGTCGACCGGTGAGCCCGGTCAGTCGAGACCTCGCTCCGCGACACTGGGCGGACATCGGCGGAGCCTTCGGCCAACGCCTCGCGTTCCTCACCCAGCACGCCCCGCCGTACTACGCGCTGTACGGCACGCTGTCCGCCGAGCTGGCCGACTGGCGAGCCGTGCACCGGGGCGCCGCCTGCTTCCCGACCCACCGGGGACTCACCGAGGAGCAGCAGTCCCGCGCGTGCGACTGGCGGCCGATCCCCGGCGGCTGGCTCGACCTCGGGCTGAATCCGCCCGCCGTGCCGGTGATCGACTCGCAGCTGGTCACCGAGTTCATGACCCGCCTGCGCGACTACCTGAGCCGCCGCACACCGCAGGGACAGTTCGCCGGCAGCCTCGGCGCGGAGACGACCCTGGCGCGTGCCTGCTGGGTGCTCAACGGCTGGGAGGGCGCCTACCGCTCCGGGCGGATCGACCTCGACTTCACCAGCACCGACGTGTCCGCGCTGCTCAACCTCGCGCCCGGCCACGCACTCACCGAGCTGCTCGCGCTCACCACCCGCGCGCACGCCAGCGGCGCGCTCGACGTCCTGCGGTCCCTCGCCGGCAATCCCGCTCCCGGCGAGGCGCTCGGCATCGCCGGACCGGTGTTCGTGCCGCACTGGGCGGACGGCGACCTGCTGATCGGCGACACCCTGCTCGACGTCAAGACCGTCATGCACGCCCGTAACCACGAACGCACCGCTGACTGGTTGCGGCAGCTGCTCGCCTACACCTGGCTGGACGTGCAGGACCGGTACCGGATCCGCCGCGTCGGGCTGTACCTCGCCCGGCACGGGAAGCTGCTCACCTGGCCGATCGACACCTTCACACACACGCTGCTGGGCAGCACCGACTCCGCGACGGTCGCGGCACGGTACGGCGAGTTCCGCCGCCTCGCCGGCAGGGTGATCGCCGACGAAGGTGCCGATCCCCGCCACCTGCAGGTCTGTTGATCGACGAACCAGAGAACCGGATGAGCCGGATCATCCCGGTCGTGCCGCTGAGGCGCGTCTGACCGCGCGCCGGGACGGTTCTGTCGGTGCCCGGCGCTACCGTCGCCGCCATGCCACCCAGCTCCCGCCACGGCAGGCCGCTCGACCGGGCACAGGTCGAACGGGTCGTCGGCGCGCCCGCCTTCGCCAGGGGCGTTCAGCACGCGCTGCGCGGCGAGGTGCTGCTCCCGCTGGGCGAGCAGGCAGGCGAGGTCGTGCGCGGCTCGGTGATCGACCGGTCCCGGCTTTACCCGGTCACAGCCCGTCTGACCGCCCACAACGGGACGGGTGTCACGTTGGAGTACGGCGAGTGCGGCTGCGCTAGTAGACTGAACTGCGAACATGTTGCAGCGCTTGTGTTATCAACAGTTGGCCCGGACCAGGGCCGAGGCCGTGAACCGGCCGAGACGACGTGGGAGCGATCACTTGGCTCCCTCTTCGACATCGACCGGGCGGGGCCGGTGAGCCGTCCTCAGGGCACGCCGCTGGCGATCGCCATCTCACTCGTGTCCGAGCCCGTGATGACGGTGCCCGGCCGTCCCGCCGGGCCGTCGGGCCCGAAGGTGATCGCCAGGCTGGTGCGCCCCGGGCGGGGTGGGTGGGCGGCCGGCGGCCTCAGCTGGGCGAACCTCGACTCGCTATACCACCAGAGCGACTATCTGGAGTCGCACGTCCGGCTGCTGCAGGAGATCTACGCGCTGCACCGGTCACGCACCAGGCGCTCGGGCTTCTTCGTGCCGGGCGAGGACAAGACGATCGACCTGGCCACGTTCGGCAGCCGTCAGTTGTGGCCGATGCTGGACGAGGCCGAGTCCCTCGGTGTCGAGATGGTGCACAGCGCGAAGCCGCACGGGCCGGTGGAGCGGTTCGGCTCGGCCCGGCTGTGTCTGGACGTGACCGCCGACGACCGGGCGGGCGCGCTGGTGATCTCGCCGGTGGTGCGGGTCGAGGGCGCGGACATCGACGCGGTCCCGGTCCAGTTCATCGGCGAAGAGGGCCACGGGGTGGTCTTCGTCGAGCGTTCCGAGCGGTCCCGGCCGCTGCTGAGCCAGCGTCCCCGGCTCGCGCGGCTGGCCAAGGCCGTGCCGCCCCAGCTGCAGCGGATGGCGCTGCAGAACGACCGGTTGCGCATCCCGGCCGGCGAGCGCGGCCGGTTCGCGGGTGAGTTCTACCCCCGGCTGCGGCAGATGGCCGAGGTCATCTCGACCGACGGCGCGTTCACCGCGCCCACCGTGTCCGCGCCGACGCTGGTACTGCGTGCCACCTACGGCGCCGAACACCAGCTCGACCTGGACTGGGAATGGTCCTACCAGGTCGGCGACGCACAGCTGCGTGCCCCGCTGACCGCCGGTGGGCAGCCGGCCGGCTTCCAGAACGCGGACGCCGAGCGGACCATCCTGGACAACCTGGCGGGGCCACTCGACCGGTTCGGCATCACATTGACCCCGCACGCAAGCTTCACCGGCATCGAGACGATGCGGGTCAGCACCGAGCTGCTGCCGCTGCTGCGCGACCAGCCGGGCGTCGCGGTCGACATCCTCGGTGAGCCGGTCAACTACCGCGAGGCGAGCGACTCGCTCCGGATCGGGCTCACGACCGACGCAGCTCCCCCGGACGTCGGCGCGGCGCTGGGCGGCTCGGGCGAGGCGTGGGACGAGGACTGGGACGACGACGGCTTCACCGCCTCGGCGCTGGGCGACGCCCCCGGCCAGACCGACTGGTTCGACCTCGGGATCACCCTCACCGTCGAGGGCCGCGAGGTGCCGTTCACCGACGTCTTCCTGGCACTCGGGCGCGACCAGTCGCACATGCTGCTGGCCGACGGCGCCTACTTCTCGCTGCGCAAGCCGGAGCTGCAGTCGCTGCGCGCGCTGATCGAGGAAGCGCGGGGCCTGCAGGACTACGCGGGCGAGCGCCTGCGGATCAGCCGGTTCCAGGCCGGTCTGTGGGCGGAGCTGACCGAGCTGGGGGTCGTGGACCGTCAGGCGGCCGCCTGGCAGCGCCAGGTGCAGGGGCTGCTGGACCTCGGCTCGGCCGAGCCGCTCGAGCCGCCCGCCACCCTGCACGCCCAGCTGCGCCCGTACCAGCTGGAGGGCTTCCAGTGGCTGGCGTTCCTGTGGGAGTCGCGGCTCGGCGGCATCCTCGCCGACGACATGGGCCTGGGTAAGACGCTGCAGTCCCTGGCGATGATCTGTCACGCTAAGCAGGCCGACGAGCACATCGCGCCGTTCCTGATCATCGCCCCGACCAGCGTCGTGCCGAACTGGGCGACCGAATGTGCCCGCTTCGCGCCGGGACTGAAGGTCGTGACGATCTCCGACACCCTCGCCAGGCGCGGCCAGCACCTGGCCGGCGTCGTCGCGGGCGCCGACGTGGTGATCAGCTCCTACACGCTGTTCCGGCTGGATTTCGAGACTTACGCCGACGTCGCCTGGTCCGGGCTCATCCTGGACGAGGCCCAGTTCGCCAAGAACCACCAGTCGAAGGCCTACCAGTGCGCGCGGCGGCTGCCCGCCCCGTTCAAGCTGGCGATCACCGGCACACCGATGGAGAACAACCTGATGGAGCTGTGGTCGCTGCTGTCGATCACCGCGCCGGGTCTGTTCCCCAGCCCCAACCGCTTCCGCGACCGCTACGCGCGGCCCATCGAGAAGCAGCTGGACGAGGAGCTGCTGCCTCGGCTCCGGCGCCGGATCCGTCCGCTCATCACCCGCCGCACCAAGGAACAGGTGGCCGCCGACCTGCCGCCGAAGCAGGAACAGATCCTCGAGGTGGTGCTCGATCCCGCGCACCGCAAGCTCTACCAGACCCACCTGCAGCGCGAGCGGCAGAAGATCCTCGGGCTGATCGACGACATGAACCGCAACCGGTTCACGATCCTGCGTTCGCTCACCCTGCTGCGCCAGCTGAGCCTGCACGCCGGTCTCGTCGACGACGACCAGCGCGACGTGCCGTCCGCCAAGATCGACGCGTTGTTGGAGCAGCTCACCGACGTCGCCGAGGGCGGCCACCGGGCGCTGGTGTTCAGCCAGTTCACCAGCTTCCTCGACCTGGTGCGCACCCGTCTCGAAGAAGCCGGCATGGAGTACTGCTACCTCGACGGCTCGACCCAGGACCGCGGCTCGGTCCTGCGGGACTTCAAGGAGGGCACCGCGCCGGTCTTCCTGATCAGCCTCAAGGCCGGTGGCTTCGGTCTGAACCTGACCGAGGCCGACTACTGCTTCCTGCTCGACCCGTGGTGGAACCCGGCCACCGAGGCCCAGGCCGTCGACCGCACGCACCGCATCGGCCAGACCCGCAACGTCATGGTGTACCGGCTCATCGCCAAGGACACCATCGAGGAGAAGGTCATGGCGCTGAAGGCCCGCAAGGCCGCCCTGTTCTCCAGCGTCATGGACGACGGCAACTTCTTCGCCACCAAGCTCGACGCCGACGACATCCGAGGCCTCTTCACCTGACCCCACCCGCCCCCTCCCCGCGAGTCGGGCTCGTGAGCGCATCTCCGGCGACTGTGCACACCTACGTGCTGCGTCGCACACCTCCGGACATGTGCGACGCAGCACGAACACGTGCAAAGTCACCCACGATGAGGCTGGTGGGGTGACCGACTCGCGGGAGGGGGCGTGGGGTGTGGGTCCAGCGGGCACACTGGTGGTCGGATCGGGCCAACGCGGGGCCCGGGGTGGGGAGCTGTGCTGTGGCTGATCTGTCGGGGTTCCCGTACGCGGAGGTCCAGTTCGACAGCGGTGGGGGCGTGCTCGGCGGGACCGATGCCGTGCGGGCGCTCGCCGGACAGGCCGACGTCACCGATCTGTGGGTGTTCGGGCACGGGTGGAACAACGACGCCGACGGCGCGCGCCAGCTCTACGGGGCGCTCGCCGCATCGCTGCGGGCCGTGTTCGACTCCGGTGCGGTTCCCGCGCTCGCCGGTCGGCGGCCCGCGATCGCCGGGACGATCTGGCCGTCGAAGCAGTTCGCCGACCTCGTCGCCTCGGGTTCACACACCGCGGCCGTGGTCGCTCCGGAGAGCGACGGTGCGCGGGTCCTCGCCGGGGTGCAACGGATGCGCGCCGTGTTCCCCGGACCCCAGGCGCAGCGCACCCTGGACCGGGCGAGCGCGCTGGTGCCGAAGCTGCCGAACCAGGAACCGGCGAGGGCGGAGTTCGCCGAGTCGCTGCGGTCGCTGGTCAGCCCGGCGGCGGCGAGCCCGGACGACGCGTCGACCGAGATGTTCGCGGTGTCCGGCGACATCCTGATGAGCCGCCTGGCCAGACCGCCGGCCCCGGCTCCGGCTCGTGCCGGTGGGGCCTGGGACGCGGCGACCAACCTGCTGAACTACCTCACGTTCTACGAGATGAAGGCCCGCGCGGGCACCGTCGGCACGCTGGGGCTCGCGCCGCTGCTGAGCGAGCTGACCAGGCCCGGCCTTCGGCTGCACCTCGTCGGCCACAGCTTCGGTGCGCGGTTGGTCACCGCCGCGGCGGGCGCGCTCACCGGGGACAAGGCCGTCTCCACGCTGAGCCTGCTGCAGGGTGCCTTCTCGCAGTACGGGTTCGCCGACAACTGGGGCACCGGCCGTCCCGGCTACTTCCGCCCGGTGATCGACAGGCATCGCGTCACCGGACCGATGCTGATCACCTACACGGTCAACGACGTGCTGCTGGGCATCGCCTACGCACTGGCCTCGCGGGTCGCGGGCGACTTCAACGCCGATCTGGTGGCACCCGGTGGCGCGACCGACCTGTACGGCGCGCTCGGCCACAACGGCGCGCTCAACACGCCAGAGGCCGTGCCGGCCACGCTGCTGCCGGTCGGTGGCGCGTACTCGTGGCGGCCGGGTGCGCCGCACAACCTGCTGTCCGACCAGTTCATCTCGGGGCATTCCGACGTCGCCGGACAGCAGGTCGCCTACGCGTTGCTGTCCGGCTCCGTCTGAGCCCGCGCTACTTGCGCAGCTCCAGTTCCAGCTCCTCCTCCGACATCGCGCTGACTTCCAGGGAGATCGCCGCGATCTCCTCCCACCGGGAGTCGCTCGCCAGCATCGTCTCGGCGAGCGCCGCGACGGTGCGGGAGGTGAACACGTCGCGGACCCGGATCTCGTCGGTCTGCAACGCCTCGCGCAGCCCCGCAACGATCCGGGTGGCCAGCACCGAGTCGCCGCCGCTGGACAGGAAGTCGTCCTCGATGCCGAGCGTCTCGTCCTCCAGGGTCTCGCGCCAGACCTGCAGCAGGACCTTCTCCAGCGCGCTGCGCGGCTGTGCGGGTTCGGCCGAGGACGTGTCGGTGGCCGAGTCCAGCAGCGCGGCGATGGCGCGACGGTCCGGCTTGCCGTTGCGGGTCAACGGCAGCTCGTCGACGACGACGATGCGCTCCGGAATCATGTAGCTCGGCAGCAGCTCCGTCACACCCTCGCGCAGCGTGGCCTCGTCGAGGCCCGCCTCGCCCGCGACGACGGCCTGCAGCGAACCCCCGCGGCGGGTGAACAACCTGGCGACCGCTCGGCGGGCTCCCGGCTGCGCGGCGAGCGCCGCCTCCACCTCACCGAGCTCCACCCGGTAGCCGCGCAGCTTCACCTGATGGTCGGCGCGACCGAGGAACTCCAGGGTGCCGTCGCGCCAGTAGCGGCCCAGGTCGCCGGTGCGGTACCAGCGCTTGCCCTCGCGCAGGACGAACTTCTCGGCGGTGCGTTCCGGGTCGCCCCGGTAGCCGGTCGCCACACCGGTACCGCCGATCCACACCTCGCCGATGACCCAGTCCGGGCGGTCGCGGCCCTGTTCGTCGGTGACCCGGCAGGCGACGTTGCGCAGCGGCACGCCGTAGGGCACGGCGCGCCAGTGCGGCGGCACCTTGGCGTCGACGACCTCGCATTCGGTGGAGTGGATCGCGGTCTCCGTGGTCCCGCCGAGACCGACGAACCGGCAGCGCGGCAGCTGCTCGGCCAGCCGCACCGGCAGGTCGACACCCACCCAGTCGCCGCCAAGCAGGACGAGCCGCAGGGTGGTGCCGAGACCGCCCGGTTCCGCTGTACCGACGGTGAGCAACATGTCCAGCAACGCAGGCACGCAGTTCAGCACGGTGACGCCGCGCTCGCGCACCAGCCGTGCCCAGTCGGCGGCCTCCTTGCGTTCCTCCTCGCGGACCACGACGACCGAACCGCCGGCGGACAGCATGCCGAACACGTCGAACACCGACAGGTCGAACTCCATCGCGGACACGCCGAGCGCGCGGTCGCGGCGTCCGAGGCCGTAGCGGGAGACGAGGTCGTCGATCGTGTTCATCGCCGCCGTGTGCGGTACCTCGACGCCCTTGGGTTCTCCGGTGGAGCCGGAGGTGAACAGCAGGTACCCGGTCGAGGAGGGGTCCGCGATCTCGGGCGCGGGCAGCGGGTCCGGCCAGTCGAGGACGGTGGCGGGCGCCAGCACGGTGACCCCGTCCAGGACCGACGGGTCGCGGTCGGTCACGATCACCGAGGCGTCCGCGATGCCCAGGATTTTGTGCAGCCTGCTGTCCGGCTGGTCGGCGCCGATCGGCAGGTAGCTGCCGCCCGCGGCGAGTACCCCGAGGATCGCGGCGACCTGCTCCGGGCCCTTCGGCAGGCCCACCGCGACCGGGTCACCGACCCGCACGCCGTGCCGGCGCAGGGCTCCGGCGACGTTCAACGCGCGTCCGGCGAGCTCGCCGTAGCTCCAGGTCCCGGTCGCGCCCCAGAGCAGTGCGGGCGAGTCCGGGGTGCGCGCGGCATTGGTGAAGAACGGTTCGTGCAGGCACCTCGGCCGGAACTCCCCCGCCGTGTCGTTGACCCGTTGGCGTACCGCGCGCTGCTCGGGGCGCAGCAGGTCGGTCACCGGCTCGGTCCACGCCGTGTCGTCGTCGGCGAGCCGGTCGATCAGCGCGCAGAACGTCTCGAACATCGCGTCGGCGACGCCGGGCATCAGCAGGTTCTCCCGGACGTCCCAGTTGACCAGCACACCGCCGTGCAGCTCGGTCACCTGCGCGTCGAGCAGCACCTGCGGGCCCTGCGAGATGATCCACACCGGGTCGCCGAACTCACCGAGGACCCGTGCATCGAACAGCTCGCCGAGGCCCAGCGCGCTGGTGAACACGACCGGCGCGACGACCTGTTCACCGCGTGCCCTGGTCAGCTCTCGCAGCACGTGCACGCCGGAGAACGCGGCGTGCTCGGCGCGCTCGTGCAGCTGTGCCTGCAGCGCGCGGGCCCTGGTGGTGAAGTCGCGTGGCTCGCGCAGGTCCACGTCGAGCAGGACCGAGGAGGTGAAGTCGCCGATCAGCTCGGCGATGTCCGGGTGCAGCGGCTCGCGGTCGAACAGCGGGACGTTCAGCAGGAACCGGCTCTGCGCGCTCCACCCGCCGATCACTTCGGCGTACACGGCTGCCAGCGCCATCGCCAGGGTCACGCCGTGCCGGCGCGCGCGGTCGGCGAGCCGGTCGCGCAGCCGGGGCGACAACAGCCGGGATCGCCGTCCGGTGCGGCCCGGCTCGGCGGCCTGGGTGTCGATGGGCAGCTCGGGTGCGCCCGGCAGCTCGTCGAGCTGGTCGCGCCACCACTGCGCTGCGCGTTCCACGGCCGGCGCGACGGAGCGTTCGTGCTCGGCGAGGTAGCGGGCGAAGCCGTAGCTCGGCGCGTCGCCCAGCTCTCGGTCCTCGGCGTAGCTGCGAGCCAGGTCGGCCAGCAGGATGCGGTAGCTCCGCGCGTCGGCCGCGACCATGTCGACGTCCACGTGCAGGCGGGTGCGGCCCTCGGGCAGCAGCGTCAGGCCGATGTCGAACACCTGGCCCGCCTCGATGTCCAGCAGCTCGTGCGAACGCCGCGACCGCAGCTCCTCGAGGGCCGACTCGACGTCCGGGTCCTCGCGCAGGTCGACGACGGTGATCGGCGCGTAGTCGCGTTCCGGCAGCACCCGCTGGGTACCGTCACCGGTGACGGTCACCCGCAGCATCGGGTGCCTGCGCAGCACCGAGGTGACCGCGCGCGCCAGCCGCTCCGGGTCGACGCCGGTCCCGTCGAACTCGGTGTACAGGTGCGCGGCGACCCCGCCCAGCTCCTGGCCGTCCTGCCGGCCGATCCAGTAGGCGTGCTGCAGCGGCGCCAGCCCGAACGCATCACCCTCGGTGTGGGTCTCCGGCGCTTCGTCGGCCGGGGCCGGCTCCCCGGCGCTCGCCCGCAGGATCTCCCGCCACCGGCCCAGTGTCGGCTCGGCGGCCAGCTCACCGAACGACACCTCGATGCCGTCGCGGCGCCACCGGCTGGCCATGCTCATCAGAGCGATCGAGTCCAGACCCCACTCGATGAGGTTGTCGGTGTCACTGGGCACGTCACCGTCGTCGGTGAGCAGCGCCCTAACCTCGTCCAGAATTGTGTCCACGGTCATGCTGGCTCGTCCTTTCCGACGTTCCGCGAGTCGGGGGTTTCAGCACACTGAGTCGGGAGTCCTGGCACAGGTGCCTGTGCCGGTGTGCCCAACTCGGTGTGCTGTGACGCCCGACTCGCTGTGCTGAGGTGCCCGACTCGCGGGGTGCGGGATCCGGTGCTCACCCGAACCTCTTCCGGAGGCGATCGAGCTGGCTGGCGTTCACGTTCACCAAGTTCAGGTCCTCCGCGCTGACCTCGGCGGACTCCGGGCGTGCAGCGTGCGAGACCAGTGCGTGCAGTGCCGCGACCCACGAGTCGGCGGTGGCCTGCACGTCCGGGACGACCTCGGGCAGGTACGTGAACGAGGCACGCATGCCCGAGGAGTCGACCAGCACGTTGATGTCCAGCGGATGCGAGACGCGCATCCGGGGGTCACCGCCGCCGCCCAGGGCGCCCGCGTCCAGTGCCCAGTCACCACCCGAGGTCGAGTCGAACCGACCGAGGTAGTTGAAGCCGATGAGCGGCTCGGGCAGCGGCGCCAGCCGGGCGGCGGACGCCGGGTCGAGGTAGCGCAGCACGCCGTAGCCGGCTCCCCGGTCGGGCAGCGCCCGCAACGTCTCGCGCACCCGCTTGACCAGTGTTCCCGCGGCCGGGCCGCCCGCGAACACGTCGTCGACGTTCACGCCGGTCGCGTCGAGCCGGACCGGGAAGGCGCTGGTGAACCAGCCGACCGTTCGGGTCAGGTCGGCGCCGTCGACCAGTTCCTCCTCCCGACCGTGACCTTCCAGCCGGATGAGCGGCGCGGCGTCCCCGCCGCGTGCGACCGCCGCGAGCAGTGCGGCGAGCAGCACATCCTGAGTCTGCGCCCGCAGTGTCTGGGGCAGGGATGTCAGTACCTCACTCGTGACGTCCTTCGGCACCCGGACGACCAGGCGTTCGGTGGCCGCGAGCACGTCACGTTCCGGGTCCGGTGCGCGGTTGCCCAGGCGCGGCGGATCGCCGGCCAGCATGGTCAGCCAGGTGGGCAGCTGGTCGGCCAGCTCCGGGGCACGGCGGCGCAGGCCGGTGGCCCAGGCCCGCATCGAGGTCCGGACCGGCGCGACCGCGTCGCCCCGGCAGGCACCGGCGAGGTCGCCGATCAAGATGCGCCAGGACACGCCGTCCACCACGAGGTGGTGCGCAACGATCAGCAGCCGCCCGCGTTCGGTCGGGCCGCCGTCGAACCAGACGACACGCACCATGTCGCCCGCCACCGGGTCGAGCGCCCGCACGAGGTCCTGCTCGGCCGCCGCGATCTCCTCGGTGCCCGGCACGCCGTCCACCCGCGTCGGCGTGGGACCTTGGCCCTCGCGTTCGACGTACAGCCGGGGCTCGCCGTCGAGCACCAGCCGGGCGCGCAGCATGTCGTGCGCGGCGACCACCGCGGCGAGGCCGTCGGTCAGCGCCGGCAAGGTCAGTCCCGCCGGGGTGTGCAGCAGGACGGACTGGGAGAACGCCTCATACGGCCCGCCCCGGTCCAGCAACCGGTGCATGATCGGCATCAGCGGCACGTCACCCGCGCCGTCCCGGTCCGCGTGCGCGGTCTCCACGTGCCGGGTGACCAGCGCCAACGCCTCGGGGGTCTTGGCCTCGAACACCTGCTTCGGGGAGAAGGCCAGGCCCAGCGGGCGGGCGAGCGAGGCGAGGCGCAGCGCGGAGATGCTGTCGCCGCCGAGCGCGAAGAAGTTGCCGTCGACACCCACCGTGTCCAGGCCCAGTACGTCGGCGAACAGCGCGCACAGCTGCGTCTCGACCGGGCCGTCTGGCGCCCGCGAGGCCTGCCCGGACTCGCGCACCGGGGCAGGTAGCGACCGCCGGTCCAGCTTGCCGGACGACGTCAGCGGCAGCGCGTCGAGCAGGACGATCGCGGCCGGCACGAACTGGTCCGGCAGCTCGGCGGCCACCGCGTCGCGCAGTGCCCGCACGTCCACGGTGTCGTCCGCGACCACGTACCCGACCAGCCAGGTGCCGCTCGGGCCGTCGTCACGCGGGACGACCGCCGCTCCGGTGATCCCCGGCTGGGCACGCAGCACCGCTTCCGCCTCGCCCGGCTCGACCCGGACGCCCCGGATCTTCACCTGGTGGTCACTACGGCCGAGGTAGACGCAGGTTCCGTCGGGTTCGGCGCGCACGATGTCGCCCGTGCGGTACAGCCTTGCACCCGGCGGGCCCAGGGGGTCCGCGACGAAGCTCGCGGCGCTCAGGCCGGGCCGGTTCAGGTATCCCCTGGCCAGCTGGACGCCACCCAGGTACAGCTCGCCGGGGACACCGGGCGGGACCGGACGCAGGAACGCGTCGAGCACCCGCAGGTGCACGCCGTCGATCGCCCGCCCGATCGGCACACCCGATCCCCGCTGCCCGTCGTAGCGGGCGGCGGTGACGTCGATCGTGGCCTCGGTCGGTCCGTACAGGTTGTGCAGCTGTACCCCGGCAAGCAGCTCGACGCAGCGGGCCGCCAGTTCGGTGCTCAGCTCCTCGCCGCTGCACAGCACCCTGCGCAGCGACCGGCATTCGGCCACCTCCGGATCGGTGAGGAACGCCCGCAGCATCGACGGCACGAAGTGCACGCTGGTCACCGATTCGCGGCGGATCAGCTCGACCAGGTAGGCCGGGTCGCGGTGCCCGTCGGGGCGGGCCACGACGAGCCGCGCGCCGATCATGAACGGCAGGAAGAACTCCCAGACCGACACGTCGAAACCGGCGGGGGTCTTCTGTGCGATGACGTCGGTGTGGTCGAAGCCGTAGTGCTCGGCCATCCAGGAGAGCCGGTTGTACAGGGCGCCCCTGGTCAGCACGGCGCCCTTGGGGCGGCCGGTGGAGCCGGAGGTGTAGATGACGTACGCCGGGTGTTGCGGGTCGACCGGAACGGCCGGTGTGACCGTCGGTCCCCCGGTGATCTGGTCGACGGCGACCGACCCCGGCAGGCCCGCCGCGAGATCGGACGTGGTCAGCACGACGACCGGGTCGGCCTCGGAGAGCATCGCCGACAGGCGAGCCGCCGGCTGGTCCGGGTCGAGCGGGAGGAACGCCGAACCGGACCGCATCGTGGCCAGCAGGGCGACGATCAGCTCCACGCCCCTGCGGGCCGCGACGCCGACGGTCTTCTCCGGGCCCGCGCCCCGCTCCAGCAACGCCCAGGTGACCTGATTGATCCTCGCATCCAGCTGCGCATAGGTCAGGTGCTCGCCCTCGACGCTCAGCGCGACCCGGTCGGGCCACCGCACGGCGGCCGCGACGATGTCGGCCCCGACGTCGCCTTCGCGGGCGGTCGCGCCGGTGAAGCTGCTGGTCTCGCCGGGCAACAGCGGGTTCAGCTGCGCGAGGAGAGCCTCGGGTGCCTCGACGAAGCGCGCCAGCACCGCACGCAGTCGTTCACCCAGCGACCGGATGTGCTCGGCGTCGAACACCGAGGGCTGGTACTTCAGCGAGATGCGCAGGTCCTCGCCGGGCAGCACGAGCGCGGTCAGCGGGTAGTGGGTGTCGTCGTGCGCGTCGACATCGGCCAGCGTCAGCCCGCCCCGGCGCGCGGTGTCCTCCAGCGTGGAACGCTGCATCGGGTAGCTCTCGAACACCAGCAGCGTGTCGAACAGCTCGCCGAGCCCGACCGCGCGCTGGATGTCGGCCAGCCCCAGGTGCTGGTGTTCCAGCAGGTCGACCTGGTCGGCCTGCACGCGGCGCAGCAGCGCGCCGACGGTGTCGTCCGGAGCGGCCGTGACGCGCGCGGGGATCGTGTTGATGAACAGCCCGACGGTGCGCGCCGCCTCCGGCAGCTCGGTCGGCCTGCCGGACACGGTCATGCCGAACAGCACGTCCGGCTCACCGGTCAGGACGCCGAGCAGCGTTCCCCAGCCGGCCATCAAGACACTGTTGAGCGTGACGCCGTGCGCACGGGCGAGCGTCGTCAGGTCGGCGGTCAGGTCAGGTCCGAGCTGCAACCGCAGCTGCTCGGACGGTTGGTAGGGGTGCTCCTCGACGCCGGCCAGCAGCGTCGGTCCGGTGACGCCGTCCAGTGCGGTGCGCCAGGCCTGCTCGGCGGCGGCGTGGTCGCGTCGGGCCAGCCAGTCCAGGTAGCGCGGGTACTGGCCGGGCGCGGGCGGCAGCGAACCGTCGGCGTAGGCGGCCAGCAGGTCGGTGACCAGCAGCGGCAGTGACCAGCCGTCGAGCAGCAGGTGGTGGTTGGTCAGCAGCAGCCGGTGCTCGTCCTCGCCGACCCGGGCCAGGGTGGCGCGCATCAGCGGCGCGCGGTCCAGCCTGAATCGGGTGCTGCGCTCGCGGCGCAGCTCGGTCCAGCGGTCCTCGGTAGTGCGTTGACCACGAAGGTTCGTTGTCGACGCATTAGCGTCGCGCAGGTCCACCTCGTCCCACGGCACCTCGACCGTCTCGGCGATCACCGCGACCGGGTCGCGCCGTCCCTCGTGCAGGAACGCGGCGCGCAGGCTGTCGTGCCGGTGCACGACCGCGTGCAGCGCGGCGCGCAGACGCTCCGGGTCGACGCCGCCGGTGAAGGTCAGGACAGGTTGGGCGAGGTAGGCGTCGGCGACGGTCTCGTCGGCGAGCGAATGGAACACCAGTCCCCGCTGCAACGGCGACAGCGGCAGCTCGGTGCGGTCGTCGGGCCCCTCGGCGATCTCGGTGTCCGGTTCGACGTCGGTGACGAGCGGCGCGAGCGCGGCGATCGTCGGTGCGGCGAACACGTCGCGCACGGTGAACCGCAGTCCCAGCCCCCGGGCCGCCGATACCAGCGCGATGGAGGAGATGCTGTCGCCGCCGAGTGAGAAGAAGTCGTCCTCGGCTCCCGGGTCGCTCAACCCCAGTACCTCGGCGAACAGCGCCGCGAGCTGAGTCTCCCGTTCGCCGCTGGGGGCACGGGAGCTGCCTCGGGTGAGGACCGGGGCGGGCAGCGCGGCGCGGTCGATCTTGCCAGAGGGAAGCATCGGCAACGCGTCCAGAGTGACGATCGTGTCCGGCACCATGTGCGAGGGAAGCTGCCCGGTGAGCCAGTCCCGCAGGGTTGCGCTGTCGAGGCCGGTGCCCTCGACCGGCACCTGGTAGCCGACCAGCCGGGTGGTCGGGCCCTCGTGGGTACGGACCGCGCACTGACGCACGTCGGGGTGCCGGGCGAGCGCGGCTTCGATCTCCTCCAGCTCGACCCGCATACCCCGGATCTTGATCTGGTTGTCGGCGCGGCCGAGGAACTCCAGCACCCCGTCGCTCCGCCATCTGGCCAGGTCGCCGGTGCGGTACAGGCGCGAACCGGCCGATCCGAAGGGGTCCGCGACGAACCGTTCCGCGGTGCGGACCGGCTCACCGACGTAGCCGCGCGCCAGCGGCAGGCCGCCGAGATGGATTTCGCCCGCGACCCCGACCGAGACCGCGCGCAGCTGCTCGTCGAGCAGGTAGATCGCGGTGTTCGGGTTGGGCTTGCCGATCGTGACGGCGCCGCGCTCGTGGCCCTCGCGATAGATCTCGTGGCTGACCCCGATGGTCGCCTCCGCCGGGCCGTAGCCGTGGTAGAGCGTCGCGTCGACCTGGGACCGGAAGCGGGCGAACAGCTCGGGGGTGAGCAGCTCGCCGCCGCACCACACGTGCCGCAGGCAGGTCAGCTCGCCCTGCCGACCGACGCCCAGGAGCAGCTCCAGCATCGACGAGGTGAGGTAGCAGAACGTGACCCGCTGCCTGCCGATCAGCGCGGCCAGCTCGTCGACCTCGCGTTCCAGCCCGGGTTCGCACACCACGAGCCGGGCACCGCAGACGAGCGGCAGGAAGATTTCGTTGATCGAGATGTCGAACCCGAGCGGCGCCTTGAACAGAGCCGCGTCCCCGGGACCGAAACCGAGCATGTCGATCTGCCACAGCAGCCGGTTCGCGATGGCCCGGTGCCGGATCATCGCGCCCTTCGGCACGCCGGTCGACCCGGACGTGTACATGACGTACGCGAGGTTCTCCGGGTCCAGATCCGGGAGCGGCGGCGCTTCCTCGGACGACTCCGCGACCGCTATCGCCGGTACGTCCGTCCAGCTCAGCGGGTCCTGCGAGAGCACGAGGACCGGGCGTGAGGTGGCCAGGGTGTCGGCGATGCGCCGCGCCGGCCAGGACGGCTCCAGCGGGACGAACACGCCGCCGCTGCGCTGTACCGCGAGCAGCGCGACGATCATCTCCAGGGACCGTTCCAGGTGGATGCCGACCGTGCGCTCCGGCCCGACGCCACGGCGGCGTAGCTCCGCGGCCAGCCCGCCCGACCAGCGGTCGAGCTCGCGGTAGGTCAGTTCCCGGTCGCCGCACACGACGGCGACCGCGTCCGGTGTCGCGCGCACCTGCGCGTCGAACATCTCCGGCAGCGTGACGTCCGAGGTGGCCGCCCGGGTGTCGTTCCAGCCGTGCAGCATCTGGTCGCGCTCGGCCGGCGGCAGGTGCTCGATGCGGGCCAGCGGCAGGTCCGGGTCGGCGGCGACCTGTTCGGCGAGCTGGCGCAGCTCGGCGGCGAGCCGTGCGGCGGTGCTCCGGTCGAACAGCGCGGTGCTGTACCGGATGCTCGCGGACGGCTCGTCGGCGTCGGTGTCGATGAGGGTGAAACTCAGGTCGAACTTGGCGATCTCGAGCCGTACCGGCAGCGGCTCGTCCTCGATGCCGGGCAGACCCAGCGTGGGCGGTGTGGCGTCACCGTAGACGACCATGGTCTGGAACAGCGGCGACCGGCCGAGCACACGGGGCGGCGCGACGAGGTCGACGACCCGCTCGAACGGCAGGTCCTGGTTGGCGAACGCGCTGACATCCGCGTCGGAGACGCGGGCGACCAGCTCACGGAACGTCGGGTTGCCGCTCAGGTCGGTCCGCAGCACGACGCTGTTGACGAACATGCCGACCAGACCGTGCAGCGAGCTGGACCCACGGCCCGCGACCGGCGTACCGACCGGGATGTCGGTACCGGCACCGTTGCGGGCCAGCAGCAGCCCGACGAGGGCGTGCCACACGATGAACGGTGAGCTCCCGGTCGCGGACGCCAGCGCGCGCAGCCCGGTCAGCACCGGACGCGGCAGCGGCACCGTCACCAGGTCACCACCGGTCGACGGCTCCGCCGGCCGGGGGCGGTCGGTCGGCAACGTGACCTGCTCCGGCAGGTCACGCAGGGTCTCCCGCCAGAACGCGCGCTGCTGCTCCAGCTCCGCGCCGTCCAGTGCGCCGCGCTGCCAGCGGGCGTAGTCGGCGTAGCCGACGGGAAGCTCGTCGTACTTCGGTGCCGCGCCACCGACCCGCGCCCGGTAGGCGGTGCTCAGGTCAGCGCACAGCACGGTCTCGGACCACTCGTCGGACACCGTGTGGTGCGCCAGGATCAGCAGTACTTCCTCGGCGCCGGTCCGCAACAGCGTCGGCCGGAACGCGGGTTCCGCATCGAGCCGGAACTCGTAGCGCAGCTCGCGGTCGATCGCCGCGTCCAGCTCGTCGGCGCCACACTCGACGACCCGCAGCCGGGCGCCCTTCTCTGCGGCGGTGTCCACGTCGAGTACGTCGACCCCGTCCGAGCTGATGACGCCGCGCAGGACGTCGTGCCGGTCGACGAGGTCGGCGATCGCCGCCCGCAACGCGGGCTGGTCGACACCACCGGTCAGGCGGCGGGCGAACGCCAGGTTGTAGTCCGGCGACGGCCCGGTCATCTGGTGCAGGAACCACAGCGCGTGCTGCGGCACCGACAGCGGGCGGGTGCCGATGTCCGGGCTCTTGGTCACCTCACGCCAGTCGGCCGCGCGGCCGAAACCGGAGATGACCGAGGCGAGCCGCGCGGCAGTGCGGTTCTCCGCGATCGTGCGCACCGAGACGTCCGCGCCGAACGCCGACCGCACCTGCGCGACCAGCTTCGTCGCCAGCAGCGAGTTGCCGCCGAGGGTGAAGAAGTCCTCGTCGGCCGGGACCTCGTCGTACTCAAGCAGCTCGGCCATCAGCGCGCGCAGGCGGTGCTCGATCTCCTGGTCACCGGCCTGCGTGGGTGTTGCGCTCGGCAGCGCCCGAGGTGTCTCGACACCCCAGTCGTGGACGGTGAGCGCGGACAACGGGGCCAGGGGATCCTCCGCGACCTGGCGCAGCAGGCCGCGCAGGTCGGTCAGCAGCTCGGTGACCCGCGAGGCGGAGAACAGCTCGGCCGAGTACGTCGCCTCGATCTCCAGGTCACCGTCGATCAGGAACGCTTCGAGCGACAGGTCGAACTGGGTCGTCCCGTTGTGCACGGTGCGCCAGCTCGTGTCGACGCCCGGCAGCTCCGGCCCGACCATCCCCTGGGTGAGGAACAGCAACATGACGTTGAACAGGTCACCGTCTGTGCCCCGCTCCCGCAAGGCCGCCACGACCTGGTCATACGGCATGTCCTGGTGGGCGAACCCGCCGGAGCACACCTCGTCGGCGCGGCGCACCAGCTCGGCGAAACTCGGGTCGCCCGCCGCGTCGAGCCGCAGCAGCAGGGTGTTGCCGAAGTTGCCGATCAACGCCTGCGTCTGCGCATTGTCCCGGTTCATACTCGCCGAACCGATCGGCAGATCGGTGCCCGCGCCGTAGCGGTGCAGCAGCGCACCGAACGCGGCGATCAGAGCGGTGAACGGGGTGACCGACCGGGCGGCGGCGAGCGCGGTGAACCGAGCGGTCTCGTCCCGGCCGAACCTCATCGACACCCGGCCGCCGCCGCGTTCCCCCGGGCTGTCCGCCGGTAGGGGCAGCGCGCCGGGCAGGCCGGCGAGCCGCTCCACCCAGTAGTCACGGTCGGCCGGCTGCGCCCTGGCATCGGCCTGGACGGAGGCCCAGTCTGCGTACTGGATCTCTGTATTTTTGGGCCTGTTTCGCGCGGAGTTTTTCTGTGACCACCCCGGCTCGCTGGCGCTCGCTGGGGTACTCCCAGAAAAACAAGCTCCTTCGTCGCCGGGCGCGCGCTTGTCGTCGCCCTGGGAGCCGCCGCTCGGCTCGGGAGCCTGATCGCGGACATTCACTGCGCCGGCCTTCGCCGGAACTCCTTCGGAGACTCGCGGAGCCGGCTCTACTGCTGGTTGTCCTTGCTGCGTTTGCTGTTGCCGGGTTTGTGCCTGCTGGGCCTGCTGTTGTTGCGTTTGCTGTTGCTGGGCTTGTGCCTGCTGGGCTTGCCGTTCTTGCGTTCGCTGTTGGTGGGTGTAGGCGTCGGTCAGGTCTTTCGAGATGACCGGCCAGGTGCCGCCGTCCCAGGCTATGTGGTGTACGACCAGGCCCAGGCGGTGTTCGTTCTCTCCGGTCCGGTAGAGGGCCAGGCGCATCGGCCAGTCCCTGGCCAGGTCGAAGCGGTGGCCGGACAGTTCGGTCAGCAGCTCGTCGACCTCTTCCGCCGGCCGCTCGACCAGCGGGATCGGGTAGTCGTCCGGTGCCGGGTCGATGCGCTGGAGAGGCAGCTGGTCGGGGCCCAGTGGGTAGCGGGTGCGCAGTACCTCCTGCCGGGCCACCAGATCGCGGAAGGCCTCCCGCAGCGCCGGGACGTCCAGGCGGCCGGTGAAGGTGACGTCGAGGCACACGTTGTAGGCGACACCCGAGGGATCCGCGCGGTCGAGAACCCACATGCGCCGCTGGGCAGGCGACAGCGGTGCGCTCGTCGGGTCGGAGCGCCGAGTGATCTGCTTCTGCTGGGAGCCACCGCTCACGCCCGCTTGCGCGAGACGCTTGCGCAGGAGAGCGGCCCGCCGTGCGGCAAGATCGCTGTCGGTCATGCTCCACCCTTCGCCGGTCGTGCGAGTAGCCGTGCCGCGACCTGCGCAAGCGGTCCCGGCAATGCCATGTCCCAGTGCGTCGCGTCCACGTGGTGCACCTGGATCGGTCCGCTGACCTGGGGTTTCCATGCCTGGGCGAGATCGCGGCCGTCCGCGTCCCGCTCGGCCTGGAACAGCTCCAGCTCCCCCGGGTACACCGGGTTCGTCCTGGCCGTCAGCCCCGCCGAGTGGCGCCAGCTGAGCGCGACATTGCACAGGTCGTCGCTGGTGAACGCCCCGAGCGAGCCGTCGCCGGCGATGGTCTCCAGCGCGCGGCCGGGGTCCAGCTGGTCCGCGTCCACCGGGTAACCGCTCACCCGCAGAAGCTGGGCGAGCCCCCGTTCCAGCGACCAGCTCTCGTCGACCGATCCGAGCAGCCGGCCCGGGATCGAGTCGAGCAATGCGAGCGTCTCCACCCGTTCACCCGCCTCGACGAGCAGGCACGCCATCAGGTGCGCGACGGTGCCGCCGAGCGACCAGCCGAGCAGGTGGTACGGCCCGGCCGGCGCCACCTCGCGGATCTCCCGCACGTACTGCTCGGCCATGTCCTCCAGATCGACCGGCAGACCGGTGTCGGTGACGAGGCTGCGTGCCTGCAGGCCGTAGATCGGCCGGTCCGGCAGCTCCCCGAGCAGACCCGAGTAGGCCTGGGCGAGCCCGCTCACCGGGTGGACACAGAACAGCGGTGGCCCCGAGCCGTCCCGGCGCAGCGGGAACAGCACCCCCGACGCCGGACGTGCCAGATCCTGGCCCGAGTCCAGCAGCACGGCCAGCTCCGCGACGGTCGGCTGCTCCAGCAGCGAGCGCACGGCGAACGGTTGCTCGAACTCCGACCGGATCGCGACGACCAGCCGGGTGGCCAGCAGTGAGTGCCCGCCGAACGCGAAGAAGTCGTCGGTGACCCCGAGGTCCTCACGTGCCAGGACGGTGCGGAACAGTTCCAGGAGGCGCTTCTCCGTCGCCGTGCCCGGCGCGACCGACTCGGTGCTCGGCTGCGGAACGGCCTTGGCCAGCTCCGCACGATCGACCTTGCCGGACGGCTGGATCGGCAGCGACGGCAGCTCGACCAGCTCGGCCGGCACCATGTGTTCGGCCAGCCGTGCCTTGAGCCAGCTCCGCAGAACCGCGGGTGAGACGGCACCGTCGCGAGCCGCGTAGAACCCGACCAGCCGCGCGGTCCCGGTGTCGTCGAGCGGTGCGAGCACCACGGCCTGGGTGAGGTCGGGATGCCCGGCGAGCACCGACTCGATCTCCTCCAGCTCCACCCGCATGCCGCGGATCTTGACCTGGTTGTCGCCCCGGCCGGCGAACCTCAACCGACCGTCGGGCAGCCAACAGGCCAGGTCGCCGGTGCGGTAGAGCCGCTCGCCCGCCGCGCCGAACGGGTCCGCGACGAACCGGTCGGCGGTCCGGACCGGATCACCGACGTAACCCCGGCCGAGCAGCAGCCCGCCGACGTACAGCTCGCCGACCACGCCGATCGGCACGGGCCGGAGGAACTCGTCGAGTACCTGCACCCGGGTGTTCGGGTTGGGACGTCCGATCGTCGCACCGTCGCGCAGGCCGTCGGCGCGGTAGATCTCGTGGGTGACGCCGATCGTGGCCTCGGCGGGGCCGTAGCCGTGGTACATCGTGGCATCCACCGACGCGCGGAACCGCGCGAACAGCTCCGGGGTGAGCAGCTCACCACCGCACCACACGTGCCGCAGCGAGCCCGAGGAACCGGTGAACTCGGGCAGCTCCAGCATCGCGGCGAGCATCGAGGACACCAGGTAGCAGAAGCTGACCCGCTCCCGCGCGATCAGCCGCACGAGCGACTGGACGTCGCGCTCGGCCCCGGGCTCCGCGATCGCCAGCACCGCGCCGGTGGTCAGCGGCAGGAAGATCTCGTTGATCGAGATGTCGAACCCGAGCGGCGCCTTGAACAGCGCGACGTCCCCCGGCCCGAACCCCAGCAACCCCTGCTGCCACACCATCCGATTGGCGATCGACCGATGCCGGATCATCGCCCCCTTGGGCGTTCCGGTGGACCCAGACGTGTAGATCACATAGGCGACCTGCTCACCGTCACCCCACCGCTCCGGCCGCCCCCCGACCCCCACCCCACCCCGATCGACCGGCACGAACGTGGCTTTAGGGACGTTCAACGTCCCTAAAGCCACATTCGTGCCATCGGGAGAGGGGGCGGGGGTGCAGATCGTGGTGATTTGTGCGTTGGCTACGACCGACTGGGTTCTGAGGGCGGGCCAGTCCGGGTCCAGGGGGACGAACGCGCCGCCCGCCTTTCCTACCGCCAGCATCGCGATGACCAGGTCCGGTGAACGAGACAGGTACAGGCCCACCGGCGTCTCGGCGCCCACACCCTGCTCGATCAGGCGGTGCGCGAGGGCGTTGGCCTGTTCGTCGAGGTCGCGGTAGGTCAGCTCACCGCCGGACCAGCGGACCGCCGGCGCATCAGGCGTCCGGTCCGCCCACTGTTCGACCAGGTCCACCAGTGTCGCGTCGGTCGTGGGTGCTTCGGTGTCGTTCCACGACTCGACCAGCCGCGCCTCGGCGTCGGCGCGCGAGGCGAGTGCGACGACCAGGCGGTCCGGGTGCTCGGTGAGCTCCGCCGCCAGCTCCGGCAACCGGTTCGCCAGCTGCTCGACACGCTCCCGAGGGATCGCGGCGGGCTGGTACTTGAGCAGCAGGGTCATCGGGTCGCCCGGCACCGCGACCAGCACCAGCGGATAGTGCGTCGCGTCCTGGCCGGACCGAGGAACGACGGTCAGCCCGGTACCGGCCAGCAGCTCGCCCAGCTCACCGCCGGGGTAGCTCTCCAGCACGAACAGCGTGTCGAACAGCGGCGCGAAACCCGCCTCGCGCTGCAACCGGCCGAGCCCGACGTGATGGCTGTCCAGCAGCGCGACCTGCTCGTCCTGCACCCGTCGCAGCAGCTGCGCGACGGTCTCGCCCGGGTCGAGCCGGACCCGCAGCGGGACCGTGTTGATGAACAGCCCGACCATGTCGGCCGCACCCGGCAGGTCCGAGGGACGTCCGGTCACCGTGCTGCCGAACACGATGTCGGTTCGCCCGGCGACGCTGCTCAGCAGCAGCCCCCAGAGCACCGAGAGCACCGTGTTGAGCGTGACACCCTGCTCCCGCGCCATCCTCGTCAACCGGCCGGACAGCTCCCGGTCCAGTTCGACCGGCAGGCGCACCGGCAGGTCGGCGGGCGAGCCCGGGGTACCGATGAGCGTCGGTCCGCTCAACCCCTCCAACGACGTCCGCCACCGGGCGAGCGGGTCCTGCTCTTCCTTCGCGGCGAGCCAGGCCAGGTAGTCGCGGAACGGGCGCGCGGCGCGGAGCGCCGTGCCGTCACCCCCGGCGGCGTACAGCGCGAACAGCTCCCGCAGTAGGACCGGCATCGACCAGCCATCCAGCACGATGTGGTGCACCGTGAGAACCAGCACAGATCGGCCCGGCGCCACCCTGACCAGCAGCATGCGCAGCAGCGGCGGGTCGTCGAGCGGCAGCGGCCGGGTGCGTTCACCGACCGCGAGCCCGCGCAGCCGGGACGCCGGCTCCGGCACGTCGGTCAGGTCGACCTCCTGCCAGGGAACGCTCACCCCGTCGAGGACGACACCGACCGGTTCGTCGGTCTCCTCCGCCAGGTATCCGGTGCGCAGCGCGGTGTGCCGCTCCAGGAGTGCGTCGGCGCAGCGTCGCAGCAGGGCCGCGTCCAGCGGGCCCTGAATCTCCAGTTCCACCTGGTAGCGGTACACATCGGCGTCGCCGGAGGTCGCGTGGAAGAACAACCCGGACTGCAACGGCGACAGCGGTACGACATCGTGGATACGCCTCGAGTCAGACAACCTGCACCGCCGAGGTCCTCCCAAATCTGTGGCTCTAGTTCAACCCGCAACCACCTAAACCTAGGCTTGCCTAACAAGAGACACAAGGTGGAGCTGCGTCACGCTGGCCCTTAAGCGGCTTCCGCGCGGAGTTTTTCTGTGACCACCCCGGCTCGCTATCGCTCGCTGGGGTACTCCCAGAAAAACAAGCTCCTTCGTCGCCGGGCGCGCGCTTGTCGTCACCTTGGGAGCCGCCTCCTTGCGTAGGCGCGGTTGTCGCGGACATCCACTGCCCGGCCTTCGCCGGAACTCCTTCGGAGACTGGCGGAGCCAACTTCGCTGGCGCTGGGCTTGTGTCGCTTGGTTGAGCTGCCTTCGCCGGAACTCCTTCGGAGACCGGCGGAGCCAACTTCGCTGGCGCTGCGCTTGCGTCGCTTGGTTGAGCTGCCTTCGCCGGAACTCCATCGGAGACCGGCGGAGCCAACTTCGCTGGCGCTGCGCTTGTGTCGCCTGGTTGGGCTGCCTTCGCCGGAACTCCTTCGGAGACTCGCGGAGCCGACTCAGCCATTGCTTGGTTCGCTGTGGCTCAGTTCGCTGTGGCTGGGGTCACTGTGCTGGGGGAACCTCGCGGGGGCGCCCTTCGAGCGCGGGAGTTGTGGTGGCGCTACCGTGATCGGCGATATGGCGGATCAAGCTCTGGCCGAGCTGCAGCGTTCGGTACGCGGCAGGGTCACGTTCGCCGCGGTGCTGCAGGCACTGGCCACCGCGCTGGCCGTCGCCCCGATGGTCGCGGTCGTCGAGATCGGCCGACGGCTGCTGGACGGACGTCACGACGGGCTGTGGACCATCGCGTGGCTGGCGATCGGGCTGTTCGCGGCCAGGCTGGTGCTGTACGCGGTCGCCGAGCTGATCAGCCATCTGGCCGACACCACGCTGGCGGTGCGCCTGCGTGCCCGGCTCGCCGACCATCTCGCCGTCCTGCCGTTGCACTGGTTCGCCGGCGGGGTGTCGGCCAAGGTCAAGACGACGGTCCAGGACGACGTGGCCGCGCTGCACCACGCGGTCGCGCATGCGCGAGGTGAGCTGGCCGCGGCCGTCGTCGGGCCGGCGGTGATCGCCGGCTACCTGCTCGTGGTCGACTGGCGGCTCGCGGTCATCACGCTCGCCGCCATCGCGGCCGCCCAGTCGGTGCGGATGCGGATGGCGAGGCTCTCGGCGGACCCGGTGCGGCGCATCGCCGAGGCCAACTCGGAGCTGTCCGCCTCGGCGATCGAGCTGGTGCGCGGCATCGCGGTGGTGAAGTCGTTCGGCCAGGCCAAAGCCCCTCAGCGGTTCCGGGCCGCGGCGCTGGCCAACGCCTGTGCCCACGACGAGGCGCAGCGAATCTTCGTCCGCCAGCGCAGCCTGACCAGGGCCACCGTGGCTCCGGCGACGATCCTGCTGCTGGTCGCGGGCTGCGGAACCGGTTTCGTCGCGCTCGGCTGGACCCGACCGATCAGCATCGTGGCGTTCGTCCTGCTCGGCCTCGGGCTCTTCGAGCTGCTCACCCCGCTGTACGCGGCCCGTGACCTGCGCCGGACGGCCCACTCGGCCGCGCAGCGGGTCACCGCGCTGCTCGACGAACCGGCCGAGCACACCGCCCGCAACCCGGTCGCGTTGGCGGACGGGCCGCTGACCATGCGGATCGACGACGTGCGGTTCGGCTACCAGCCGGGCCACGAGGTCCTGCGTGGCGTCACCGCCGCACTGGAACCGGGCACGGTCACCGCCGTGGTCGGCCCGTCCGGAGCCGGGAAGTCCACGCTCGGCATGCTGCTCGCCCGGTTCTACGACGTGACCGCCGGGGCGATCCGCCTCGGCGGCCTGGACATCCGGGACCTGGACCGCGCGGACCTGTACCGGCACGTCGGCTTCCTGTTCCAGGACGTGGTCCTGCTGCGTCAGTCGGTGCGCGACAACATCGCGCTCGCCGAGCCGGACGCGAGCGACGAGACGGTCCGGGCGGCGGCGCGCGCGGCGTCCATCGACGACCGCATCCAGGCCCTGCCGGCCGGCTACGACTCGGTGATCGGCGAGGACGCGCGACTGTCCGGCGGCGAGGCGCAGCGGGTCAGCATCGCGCGCACCTTGCTCGCGGACACCCCGATCCTGGTGCTGGACGAAGCGACCGCGTTCGCCGACCCGGAGTCGGAGGCCGCGGTGCAGGACGCGCTCGCGGAGCTGGCCACCGGCCGG
Source organism: Actinospineispora spinosispora DSM 44797 (assembly GCF_000429025.1). Taxonomy (GTDB): domain Bacteria; phylum Actinomycetota; class Actinomycetes; order Mycobacteriales; family Pseudonocardiaceae; genus Pseudonocardia; species Pseudonocardia spinosispora. Next base: position 536,445 of record NZ_KE386834.1, on the reverse strand, counting down.
ACCCTGCTGGTCATCGCGCACCGGCTGCACACGATCGTCGGCGCCGACCAGATCCTGGTTCTGGACGAGGGCCGCATCGTCGAGCGCGGACGCCACGAGGAGCTGCTGGCGGCCAACGGGCACTACGCGTCGCTGTGGCGCGCGCAGTACGGGGGTACCTCGTGATCACCCTGCTCGCCCGGATCGCGGCCGGACTGTCCGCCGACGGCCGCAACCCGCTGCTGCGCCGGTACCTGATCTCCACGACCGTCTACGCGATCAGCGAGGGCGCCGCGTTCGGGCTGCTCGTCCCACTGCTCACCGCGCTGCTCGGCGGGCACACCGCCGACGCCGCCTGGTGGCTGCTGCCGCTCGCCGGTTGCGTCGCCGTCGGCTGGGTGGGGCACTACGACATGGGTGTGCGCGCTCTGGAGCTGTCCTCGGCATGGCGACGTTCGCTGTACGAACGGATCGGCGACCACGTCGTCGCGTTGCCGCTGGGCTGGTTCGACGGGAACCGCACCGGGCAGATCGAGCAGCTGCTCGGCCGGGGCGTCGGCACGGCCGTGCGCAGCGTGAACCTGGCGCAGACGCTCATCTCCTCGATCGTCACACCGGCCACGATCTTCGTGTTCCTGCTGTGCTTCGACTGGCGGATGGCCCTCGCGGTGCTGGTCACGGTCCCGCCGGTGCTGCTGGTGTTCGGTTTCGCCAGGCGCCTGACCGACCGCACCGAGGCCGAGCACGACGCGACGAGCGCCGAGGCCAGCGCCCGGCTGGTCGAGTTCGCGAGCGCACAGCCGGTGCTGCGGGCGAACGGCCGGTCGCGGGGCGGGCGCGAGCTGCTCGACTCGGCGCTCGACGCCCAGTACCGGTCGGCCCGCAGGCAGGTCATGGGCGCGCTGCCCGGGCAGCACCTGGGTCAGCTGACCATCCAGCTGGCGTTCACCGCGATCCTGTCCGTGGGTCTGCTGCTCGCCGAAGGCGCCACGATCGGCCCGGCCAGGGTCATCGCGTTGCTGGTGCTTGGCGTGCACTTCCTGCAACCTTTCGCGGTGGTCGCGGGCGCCGCGAGCTCACTGCGGGTCTGTCTCGCGGCGATCGAACGCATCGACACCGTGCTCGCCACACCTCCGCTGCCGGAACCGAGCGATCCCGAGCCGGTCGGCGAACCGTCCGTCGAGTTGACCGGCATCCGCTTCGGCTACGGCCCCGAGCCGGTGCTGGACGGCGTCGACCTGCGCATTCCGGCGGGCACGACCACCGCGCTGGTCGGCCCGTCCGGCGCCGGGAAGACCACGGTCACCAAGCTCGTGGCACGGTTCTTCGACGTCGAGGCGGGCAGCGTGCGCATCGGCGGCGTCGACGTGCGCGACCTGGCCGCGGCGGACCTCGAACGCACGGTCGCGGTCGTGTTCCAGGACGTCTACCTGTTCGACGCGAGCATCGAGGACAACGTCCGGATGGGCTCGCCGGACGCCACGACCGAACAGATCCGCGACGCCGCGCGCAGGGCCAGGGTGGACACGATCGTCGAGCGGTTGCCCGACGGCTGGTCGAGCAGGGTCGGCGAGGGCGGCAGGCTGCTGTCCGGCGGTGAGCGGCAGCGGGTCGCCATCGCGCGGGCCCTGGTCAAGGACGCGCCGATCGTGCTGCTGGACGAGGCGACGTCGGCGCTGGACGCGGAGAACGAGGCCGCGATCCACGAGGCGCTCACCGAGCTGGGCCGCGACCGGACGCTGCTGGTGATCGCACACCGGCTGACCACGATCGCCGGCGCCGACCAGATCGCGGTGCTGGAGGGCGGCCGCATCGTCGAGCACGGCCGCCACGCGGAGCTACTCGCGGCGGAAGGCCGCTACGCGCGGCTGTGGACGGAGCGGGAACGCGCCCGAGGCTGGCGACTCACCGGGAACCCAACTTAGGCTCACCTACAGTTGGGGGTCGTCGACAGAGGAGTGAGTGGATGTTCGGAAGGCAGCGAATCATCGGCCCGGTGGTGGCCGTGCTGCTGGCCTGTGTGCTCACCGCGTGCGGCTCGGGAGCGTCGGGCGGCACGGGCTCCGACGGATTCCACTCCTCGGTCGCCGGCAAGTTCGGGACCACGACGATCACCAAGAACCCGGTCCGGGTCGTGGCGATGAGCTGGACCGACGCGGACATCGCGCTGTCACTCGGCATCACCCCGGTCGGCATCGCCAAGGCCGACGACACGCCGGCCGGTCTGCAGCCGTGGACGGAGTCCGCGCTGCGCGGCGCGAAGCCCGCGCTGTTCTCGGTCCGGGGTTCGGACCCGATCGAGAAGGTCGCCGAGCTGGCGCCGGACGTCATCCTCGCCACGAAGGACTACAACCTGACCAGCAGCTATCCGCAGCTGTCCCAGGTAGCGCCGGTCGTCACCTATGTCAGCGGGGTGAACAGCGACAGCTGGCAGCAGAACCTGGACACGGCGGCGACCGCGCTGGGCAAGGTCGACCAGGGCCGCAAGGTCGCGGCCGACACCGAGGCGCGGATCGCGCAGCAGAAGACCGAGCACCCCGAGCTGACCGGCAAGACGTTCAGCTACGTCGTCGCGTCGGCCCCGACCGAGATCTGGACGGTGAACTCGGACGACGATGTGTCGGTCAAGATCCTCGACGCGTTCGGCATGCGGCTGTCTCCGCCGCTGCTCACGCTGCCCACCGGTGGGCTGGCCGGCCGGTCGCAGATCAGCATGGAGAACCTCGGCGTGCTGGACGCCGACGTCGTCCTGTCCGCCGGGCGCCAGGCCACGCTCGACGATCTGAGCCGCAACCCGGTGTTCTCCCGGCTCACCGCGGTCCAACGCGGCTCCTACGTGCCATTGGACTTCAGCACGTCGGTGTCCATGGCGTTCCCGTCGCCGCTGAGCCTGGACTGGGCCATGACCAACGTCGTGCCGAAACTCGCCGCGGCGGCGAAGGCGGCGCCCAGCTCCTGAGCAGCACGGGCGCGCGGGCCGGCACGAGCGGAGGTAGCGTCCGACCGTGGCCCTCGACCAGCAGTTCCGCGCCGTTCTCGACCAGCTCACCGCTGCCGGTGCGCTCCCACTGGTCAGGGGAACCGCGCAGGAGACCAGAGCGCACTACCGGACGCTCGCGATGTCCCGGCGCGGCCCCGGCTACCAGCCCGAGGTGGTCGCCTCGGTCGAAGAACGCACCGTCGACGGCCCGGGCGGCGCCGTCCCGGTGCGCATCTACCAACCGACCCGGCAACGCGGGCGGGTGATCACCTACCTGCACGGTGGCGGTTGGGTCCTCGGCGATCTCGACACCCACGACCCGGTGTGCCGGCGGCTGGCGAACACACTCGGCGCGACGGTCGTCGCGGTCGACTACCGGCTCGCGCCGGAGCACCCGCATCCGGCGGCGCTCGACGACACGATGGCCGCGCTGCGCTGGACCGCCACCGCCTACCCAGGGCAGCCGCTCGTCGTGGCCGGTGACAGTGCCGGTGCGAGTCTCGCCGCAGGCGCCGCGCTGCGCGCCCGCTCCGACGGACCGTCACTGGCCGCGCAGCTGCTGGTGTATCCGGCGACCGACCCGGCGATGCGGCAGGCGTCCATCCGGGACAACGGCGACGGCTACTTCCTGACCGCCGCCGACATGTCCTGGTTCTACCGGCAGTACCTGCCCGACGGCACCGATCGGGACGAGCTCGACCTGCTGCACACGTCCGACCTGGAAGGTCTGCCGCCTGCCGTGGTCGCCACCGCCGAGTTCGACCCGCTGCGCGACGAGGGCGACGCGTACGCGGTCCGGCTGCGCGAGGCGGGGGTCGAGGTCCGGCACGTGCCCGGGCCCGGTCTGGTCCACGGATACTTCGCCTTCCTCGGTCTGGTCGAGGAGGCGGAGCGCCGCGCCGAGGCCGTGTGCGCCGCGCTCGACGAGCTGCTCCGAACCGGCCGACGCACAGCGAGCTGAAGGACACAGCGACTCGCCAGGCCCAAATCCACGACGCCCGGTCGCTCGGCACTCAAGCTTGTCGTCATGCTTTCGGGTCGGCTGTGCGTGGTGTTCGTCGTGTCTCTCGCGGTCGCTCTGACCTCGGGATGCGCCACGATCGTCCAGCCGGTCGACGCGGCCGCCGCGACACCGCTCGCGCACGGTGGTTCGGCCGCCGCCGCGCTGGCGACGCTGCCGGTGAAGGGCCGTGCGCCGAAGACCGGCTACTCACGCGACCGGTTCGGCGCGTCCTGGACCGACACCGACCACAACGGGTGCGACCAGCGCAACCAGGTGCTGGCCAGGGACATGACCGAGGAGACGTTCAAGCCCGGCACCCATGACTGCGTGGTGCTGACCGGCAGGCTCGTCGACCCCTACGGCGGTCAGGAGATCGACTTCACCCGGGGCGCGAAGACGAGCACCGCGGTGCAGATCGACCACGTGGTGGCGCTGTCCGACGCGTGGCAGAAGGGTGCGCAGCAGCTCACCGACAAGCAGCGCAACCTGCTGGCCAACGACCTACTGGAGCTCCTGGCGGTGGACGGCCCGACGAACGCGAGCAAGGGTGACGGGGACGCCGCGACCTGGCTGCCGAAGAACAAGCGGTACCGGTGCGCGTACGTCGCCAGGCAGGTCGCGGTGAAGGCGCGATACCACCTGTGGGTGACAAAAGCGGAGCGCGACGCGATTTCCGGAATTCTGGCCGATTGCCCCGGTGAACCATTGCCCGTGGATTGAGACCACGGACACAATTCTCGATGAATTCACGGAAATGACAAAGAGCACGCCCCCGAGCCTCGGTGAAAGGACGGGAGCGTGCTCAACAGGGAGTTACCTCAGCCCGGTCCGGAGGAGCAGCAACTCTCCCCGGCTGGGCACTCCCCTGTGTCACACGTGACGGCGGATAGATCAGCCGCCGAGGCTGCCGAGCAGACCGAAGATGGTCTTGAGCAGGTTGCTCACCAGGCCGGTGGCCTGCCCGGTGATGTCGGTGACCAGGCCACCGACGCCGGAGGCGTCGGCACCGGCGGCTGCGCCGGCGTCCGCGGCGGCAACCACCGGGGCGATGGTCAGCTGGGCCGGGGTGGCCGCACCGGCGGTGCCGGTGCTGATCAAGAGTGCCGCTGCCACGGTGGCGACAGAAGCGGCGGTAACGCGCAGGATGCGCTGCACGGTGTCCTCCCTCAAATGCGATTGCGCACGACGATCGCCGTGCATAAAGGACACTAATAGGAAGATCGTTGTGCTGTAAACGGTACTCAGCGTACCTTATGCAAGTTTTAACCGTGCTCTAAATTGCCCAGGTCAGGGCTACCTAACTTGATCAGTCCCTGGTACTCACGTGGTGTTTGGGACTGCGCCCGCTCCCGGGGTCGCACGCCGGGAACGGTCCTCCGGAGGGACGTTCCGAGGCCGTCACCTGCTTAACGTCGAGCAGCGTGCTGTCACCCCTCGTGAGCGTGTGTGCGCTGGTCACGGTAGTCACCGCAGGCCGGTTCGTCACCCCGGACCGGACCCGGAGGCTGGCTGTCGGGCTCGCCGTGACGGTGTTGTTCACCAGCTGCCCGGCTCGGCCGGTGACGGTGACGACTGGCCCGCTCGGCGTCGAGGGCACGGCGTTCGAGCGCACCGCCACCGCCGGCGCGGTCCGCACCTACGTGGGAATGCGCGAAGCGAGCACCGATGCGGACCGGGCGGCGCTCGCGGTCATCAGGCTGGAGCGGGCCGGTGCATTCGACCGCTCCACGATCCTGCTGGTGGCCCCCACCGGCTCGGGCTGGGTCAACCAGACCGCCGTGGCCTCGCTGGAGTACCTGACCGGCGGCGACCTGGCGAGCGTCGCCGTGCAGTACGCGGATCGACCCAGCTGGCTGGAGTACCTGCTGGGCACCGGCCGCGCTGAACGGTCCGTGTCCGCGCTGGCGGCCGCGTTGCACCGGCGCCTGGACGCCATCCCGGAGCCGAGCCGCCCCCGGCTGGTCATCTACGGCGAGAGCCTGGGCGCGGTGGCCGCGAAGGTATCCGCCGGCCTGGCCGACCGGACGCTGCTCGCCGGACTGCCCGGCGCCGCCGGCACGCACCCGGCGGACCCCCGGGTCACGCTGCTCGTCCACCCGGACGACCCGGTCGGCTGGTGGTCGGCCTCGCTGCTCGTGCACCGGCCGACGGGCTGGCGCGGCACGTGGCTGCCGCTGATCTCGTTCGGGCAGGTGACCGCCACCCTGCCCGGCGCGGCCGACGCCCCCGAGGGCCACGGCCACCACTACGGCCGCGAGCTCCTCGCCGCCTGGCGCGCCACGGGCGTCACGAAGTCACCACCACCGGGACCGGCGGCGATCACCTGCGCGAGGACGTCTCGGGAGGCCGTCAGGTCCGCGATCGCTCCGTCGATGCGGGCCTTCTCCCGTGCCAGGTCCGCCACCAGACCGGGGCAGGTGGGGACCAGCCGTTCACCGTCGTCCCGGATGCACGGCAGCACCGTGGCGATCGTCGACGTCGACAACCCGGCCGCGAGCAGTCCCCGGATGCGACGGACCGTGGCCACCGAGGACATCGGGTACTCGCGGTATCCACTGGGCCGGCGTGAGGGCGTGAGCAGGCCCTGTTCCTCGTAGTAGCGCAGGAGCCGCTGGCTCACGCCGCTGCGCCGGGACAGCTCGCCGATCCGGAGCGTCTCGTCGGGTGTGCGACCCGCGCCACAACGCGTTGACTCTGACATCGATGTCAGACTTTAGCGTCGTCGCATGGTCTCCACCACCGAACATTCCCGCCCGGGTACCCGGCACCTCACGCTGATCACCCTCGGGTTCCTGCTGTGCGTCTTCGCGGTCGGCACCGCCGAGCTGCTGGTCTCCGGGCTGTTGCCGCCCGTGGCTGCGGAGCTCGGGGTCTCGGTCGCGAGCGCGGGGCAGACCGTCACCGCGTACGCGATGGGAGTGGTGATCGGCGGCCCGCTGATCACCATGGCCACCGCTCGGCTTCCCCGCAAGGGACTCGTCCTCGCATTGGTCGTGTCGTTCGCGCTCGGCTGCGCGCTGTGCGCCGCCGCCACGTCCTACGGTGCGCTGCTCGCGGCGCGGGTCTTCTCGTCGCTGGCGCACTCCACGCTGTTCGCTCTGTCGCTCATCACGGTCACCGGCATCGTGGCGCCGGAGAGGGTGGGTCGCGCCATCGCCACGGTCGTGTCCGGCCTGACGTTCGCCACCCTGCTCGGCGTACCGCTCGGCTCGCTGCTCGGTCAGCGGTTCGGCTGGCGCGTACCGTTCCTGGCCGTCGCGATGACCGCGCTGGCCGGCGGGGTTCTCCTCGCCCTCTTTCTGCCGCGAACCCCGGCGCAGGTCACGGGAGTCCGCGCCGAGCTGACGGCTCTCGCACAGCGGCCGGTGTACCTGGCCATCCTCACCACCGCGATCGGCTTCGCCGGAGTGTTCGCGGTGCTCACCTACATCGTCCCGCTGCTGACCGAGGTCAGCGGGTTCAGCACCGGGATCGCCTCGGTGCTGCTGCTGGCCTACGGCCTGGGCAGCCTGGTGGGCAACCTGGTCTCGGGTCGTCTCACCGACCGTTCGTCGACCGGCACGCTGCGCGGCGTGTTCCTGGGGCTGGCCGCCGCACTCGCCGTACTGCCGTTCGCCGCGCAGGCCAAGCCGAGCGCGGTCGTCGCGGTGCTGGTCTTCGGTCTGCTGGCCACCGCGACGATCACCCCGCTGCAGATCCTGATCCTGCGGCACGCCGAGGCCGCGCCCACGTTGGCCGTCGCGGTCAACGTGAGCGCGTTCAACCTGGCCAACGCGTTGGGCGCGGCGATCGGCGGCGGGCTCGTCGCCGCCGATCTCCTGCGCTGGAACGGCATCGCCGGTGCCCTGCTCGCACTGGCCGGCCTCGGCCTGTCCTATCTCGCGGTGCCCGCCGCCGGGCTCAGGCGAGGCTGATGTCCACCGGCGGGCGCAACGCGGCGGCGGCGGCGAGTGCCTCGTGCACCGGGTTGGTCAGGAACGCCTTGATCAGCGCCTCGTCCGCGGCGGCCCCGCTGTCCGCGACCGGGTAGGCGATCTGCTCCAGCACCGCCTGGAACCGGGGTCCCCAGCGGCGGGTGCCCAGGCGCGCGGTGGTGGAGCAGTTGTCGACCATGTAGGCGACGTCGCGCGCGTGCATGTACGGCAGCAGCGAGTCGACCGCCTCGATGACCGACTCGTTGACGATCTCCGACCACGGGTGGCCGCGCTCGGCGAACAGGTCGACCTGCGCGGTCATCACCGCGACGAACACACCGGCGGTGAACGGGTCGATCGGCAGGTTCCGCTGCGCGCGCTGGGCACGCACGTCGTCGGCGTACGACCACATCGGCGACCCGCTGATCTGCGTCATCGGGGTGTGCGCGAGCCGCTGACCGGCGAGGACGACACTGCGCAGCTCGGTTCCGCTGGCGACCTCGTCATAGATCTCCACCAGGACCTCGCGCGCCGGCCGGTAGCTCGCGGTGTAGGCGCGGTCGAACACCTCCCGCTGCTCGGGCGCGAGCACGTCGCGGACGTGGGCGAGCCCGCCGTCGGAGATCGCGCGGGCGATCGGGCCGGTGATGTTCTCGCTGGACCGTTCGTAGGCCTCGACCGTATCGACACCGCCGAGCCGGAAACGCTGGTACAGGCTCTCCACGATCCCGTGCACCGCGCCCAACAGAATGCCTCGTTCCCCGACGATGTCGGACAGGTACTCGCTGCTCAGCGTGGTCTGGAAGGTGTAGGGCGAGCCGAGCCCGATCGACCAGGCCAACGCGCGGTCGGTGGCGCGGCCGTCGTGGTCGACCTCGACGGCGAAGCTCGAGTTGATCCCGGAGCCGTTGATCTCGGCGCCCTGGACGTACAGGCGGCGCAGCGAGTCACCCATGCCCTTCGGGCACACCGCGATGACGCTCACCTCCGAGGGCCAGTCGTCACCCACCTCGCGCAGGTGGCCCAGGAGGAACCCGTGCGACAGCCCGATCGTCGTGCCGGGGCGCAGCGCGGCGAACACGTCCCGGTAGTGCGTGGCCAGCGCCGAGTCGGCGATCAGCAGGAGCACCAGGTCGCTGGACCCGGCGACCGCCAGCCAGTCACCGAGCGTGCCGTCCTCCTCGGAGAAACCCTCGGCCCGCGCGGCGGCCACCGAGGAGGAACCCGGACGCAGCCCGACCGCGACGGTGACGTCCGTACCGGCAAGCGAGTCCCGCAGGTTCAGTGCCTGCGCCCTGCCCTGCGGACCCCAGCCCAGCACTCCGATCCGGCGCACCCCCTCGAAGGCCCGGGGCAGCGAGGCGAACAGGTGACGCGCACCGCGCACGATCGTCTCCGAGCCTCCGGGGACGTCCATGGTCTCGACCGGGAACACCGCTGAGCTGAATGTGGTCATGGGAAGTTTGTAAGCTCGGCACTAGCCTTGCGGCAAGCGCAAGAGCTGCAACGACCAGTTGCACATGCCGAAACATCGAGGTCAGCCGTGGAGGACTTCCGTGATCTCCAGCTGTTCCTGCACGTCGCCGAGACCCTCAACTTCGGCAGGAGCAGCCTGGAGTGCCACGTCAGCCCGGCGACGCTGACCAGGGCGATCCAGCGCCTCGAACACGACGTCGGGCATCGGCTGATGGACCGGGGGCCGAGGGGGGTCGCGCTCACCGCACAGGGACGCCGGTTCCAGGAGTACGCACGCGAGACCCTGGCGCTGTGGCGGCGCTACCGCGACGACGAGGACCCGCCCGCCGGTCTGCGCGGCCGGCTGAGCATCTTCGCCACGGTCACCGCGTGTCACGCGATCCTGCCCGACCTGCTCCGGCCGTTCCGGGCGGCGCATCCCCAGGTGCTGTTGGACATCCAGACCGGGGACGCCGCCGCGGCGCTGGCCCGGCTCGACGAGGGTGCGGTGGACGTCGCGGTCGCCGCGCTCCCCGCCCGCATGCCCGAGCCGATGACCAGCCGGATCGTCGCGCGGACCCCGCTGGTCTTCATCGCCGCCGAGGGAACGGATCTCTCCTCGTGGCGCGACGGGCCGTTCGTACTACCGCGCAGCGGCCTGGCCAGGGACGCGGCGGACCGTTGGTTCCGGGGTCAGCGCCTGACCCCCTCTTTGGCCGCCGAACCGGACGGTCACGAGGCGCTGCTGACCCTGGTCGCGCTGGGCTGCGGCATCGGGATCGTCCCCCAGCTGGTCCTGGACGCCCGAGCCGCGACCCTGGGCCTGATGCCGGTCCCGGTGACTCCACCCCTCGACCCGTTCACCATCGGCCTCTGCGTCCGCCGCCAAGACCTACGCCGCCCCCTACTAGCAGCCCTCTGGACCCCCTCGTGAGTGATGAGGGCGTCTACCCCGAAGGGGCGCGCAGCGTAGCCGCTCTACGCACTCACGACAGCTTTTCCGTCGTGAGTGCGTAGAGCGGCTATAGGCGCCCTCAGCACTCACGAGGGACCCCGAGGCAGCGCACTCCGACCTACGTGCAGCCCTGACGTGCTGATCCCCGTGTGCCCCGGCTTTCGTGAGTGGCAAGTGGTCCTATAGCAACCCTGGGCACTCACGACGGAAAAGCTGTCGTGAGTGCCCAGGGTTGCTACGCCTTCGGCGCCCCTTCGGGGTAGAACCACTTGCCACTCACGGAGGGGGGTTAGCCGTTCAGGCCTCCGCCGCAGATCAGGACCTGGCCGCTCACGTAGTCGCTCTCCGGGAGGCAGAACAGGTAGACCGAGCCGGCCGCCTCCACCGGTGTGCCGGCGCGACGCAGCGGGATGGTCTGCTCGAACTGGGCCAGCAGCTCCGGGTTCACGCCCACCGCGATCTGCCGGCCGTCCACGTCGATCTTGGCGTCGCCACCGGCGGGGGTCTCGGTGAGGCGGGTGCGGATCAGCCCGAACGCCACGCAGTTGACCGTGACGTCGTAGCGGCCCCACTCCTTCGCCATCGTCCTGGTCAGGCCGGTGACGCCGGCCTTCGCGGAGCTGTAGTTGATCTGCCCGGCATTGCCGGCGGTACCGGCGATCGAGGAGATGTTGACGACCTTGCGGGTGATCCGGTCACCACCGGCGGCGCGCTCGGTCTTGACCGAGGCGCTGATCACCGGCTGCGCGGCACGCAGGACCCGGAACGGCGCCTTGAGGTGCACGTCCAGGATGTCGTCCCACTGCTGGTCGGTCATCTTCTGGACGACGTTGTCCCAGGTGTAGCCGGCGTTGTTGACGATGATGTGCAGGCCGCCGAACTCGTTGACGGCGGTGCCGACGAAGCGGTCGGCGAACTCGGGGTCGGTCACGCTGCCCGCGCACACGGTGGCCTTGCCGCCGTTCGCGGTGATGTCGGCGGCGGTCTGCTCGGCGACGTCCTTGTCGAGGTCGTTGACGACGACCGACGCGCCTGCCGAGCCGAGCTTGAGCGCGATCTCCCGGCCGATGCCCCGGCCGGAGCCGGAGACCAGTGCGACGCGGTCGGCGAGGGGAAGTGCGGACATGGGTCTCCTCAGGTCGTGGATTCGTCGAGTGCGATGGTCGCGGTGCCGGTGAGTGTGACGGTGCCGTCGGCGAGTGTGATGGTCAGCTCCAGATCGGCGCGCCGCTCACCATCGATCTTGTCGATCGCCACAACGCGGCCCGTGCAGGTCGGCTGCGCATGTACCGGGGTGATCGCGGCGAAGCGCACCGCGAACGTCCGGATGCGGTCCTGCGGCACCCAGTTGGTCAGCAGCCGCCCCAGGTAGGCCATGGACAGCATGCCGTGCGCGAACACGTCGTCCAGCCCGACGGAACGGGCCACGTCGATGTCCAGGTGGATCGGGTTGAGGTCGCCGGAGGCGGGCCCGAACAGCGCGAGCGTGGTGCGGGTGATCGGCGGGAGCTCCAGCGGCGGCAGCTCGGATCCGACCTCGACGTCGGTGAGTGCGGTACTCATCGTCCAGCCCCCGGATCCCGTACGACGATGGTTTCCCGCAGGTCCGCGACCGGATCGCCGCCCGCGTCCCGCACGGCGGTCTCCCGGACCAGGAACTGCAGTGCGCCGCCGCGCTTGCTGAACACATCGGTGATCTTCGGCGCCAGCGTCAGGGTGTCCCCCGCGTGGGCGACCGAGTGGTAGGTGAAGCTCTGCTCGCCGTGCAGGACGTGCCGCAGGTCGACACCCAGGTCGGTCAGCCAGGCGAAGTCCGCCGCGCCCCGGCCGAACCCGAGACCGAACAGGAACGTCGGCGGCACCGGCAGATCGTCGTGCCCCGCCGCCTTCGCGGCGTCCAGGTCGGAGTACACCGGGTCGGTCTCGCCGATCGCACCGGCGAAGGACCGCAGCCGGCCGCGCTCGACGTCGACCGTCAGCTCGGGCATCTCGGTGCCGATCACCGACGGGTCGATGCCGGCCATCAGGCGACCTTCTCGTACAGCGTGACGACGCACGCGCCGCCGAGGCCGAGGTTGTGCTGCAGCGCGTGCCGCACGCCGTCGACCTGGCGCGGACCGGCGGTGCCGCGCAGCTGCCAGACCAGCTCGGTGCACTGGGCGAGACCGGTGGCGCCCAGCGGATGCCCCTTCGACAGCAGCCCGCCGGACGGGTTCGTGACGACCCTGCCGCCGTAGGTGTTGTCGCCCTCGGCGACGAACTTCTCGCCCGAACCCTCCGGGGTCAGCCCCAGCGCCTCGTAGCTGAGCAGCTCGTTGGTGGCGAAGCAGTCGTGCAGCTCGACGACCTTGATGTCCTCCGGGCCGACGCCCGCCTGCTCGTACACCTGGCGGGCGGCCTCGACGGTCATGTCGTAGCCGACGATGCGGCGCAGCTCGCGCGCCTCGAACGTGCTCGGGAAGTCGGTGGTCATCGCCTGGCCGCGGATCGCGACCGAGGTGTCGAGGCCGTGGCGGCGGGCGAAGTCCTCGCTGCACAGCACGGCGGCGGCCGCGCCACAGGTGGGCGGGCAGCACATGAGCCTGGTCAGCGGGCCGAAGATGCGCGGCGAGCTGAGCACCTGCTCCTCGGTGACCTGGTCGCGGAACACCGCGTACGGGTTGTTCGCGGCGTGCTTGCGCGCCTTCACCGAGATCTTGGCGAACGTCTCCACGCTCGTGCCGTACTGGTCCATGTGCTCCTGGCCGGCGCCGCCGAAGTAGCGCGGGGCCAGCGGGGCGTTCTCCTCGGCGGTGTACAGGCCCTCCGCCGCCTCGTCGAACCGGGCGAACGGCGAGGTGCGGTCGCTGTAGCCCATCTGGAGCGCACCGTTGGCCATCTGCTCGAACCCGAGCGCGAGCGCGCACTCGACCGCGCCGCTCTCCACGGCCTGCCGCGCCAGGTACAGCGCCGACGAACCGGTGGAGCAGTTGTTGTTGACGTTCACGATCGGGATGCCGCTCAGGCCGAGCCCGTAGATCGCGGCCTGGCCCGAGGTCGAGTCGCCGTAGACCCAGCCGGCGTAGGCCTGCTGAACCTGGTCGTACCCGATACCCGCATCCTGCAGCGCTTCACGCCCGGCCTGTTCGCCCATCACTTCGTAGCCCTGCGTCTCGCGTGGCTTCGTGAAGGGAACCATGCCGACTCCGACAACGTGCACGGTCCGACTCATGAGAGGTTCCTTTGCGTCGATACACCCCGACGCTGACGAGCCCACAGCACCGTCAGCTCTTGGTATCGGACCTAATCACGATTCACTTATTCACGCAAGGCCGAGAACGGAGCGACCGAGCGCACCGATGTCCGACGTGATCGTCGCGCGCGTGCGGAGGAGCCGGCTGCGGGACAGGGAGTTCACCAGGCCGAGCGCGGCGTGCACCAGGACCCGCGCTTCGGCCTCGGACAGCTCGGGACGGGAACCGCGGAGCAGCGCGACCCACTCGGCGACGTAGTCCTGTTGCACACGGTAGAAGTGGACGCGGTGCTGCTCCGGAAGACTGTTCACCTCCCTGCCGAGCACGGAGATGATCTCCGGGTTGCCCGCCATGATCGCCACGTAGCTGTCCACCAGCCGCCCCAACGCATCGGCAGGACCGTCCGCCGAGGCCAGCACCTGGTGCAACCCGAACCACAACGCCTCGTTGCCCCGGTTGAGCGTGCTCAGCAGCACATCGCTCTTGCTGGTGAAGTGGTGGTAGATGCTGGGGCCCGCGATGCCGATCTCGGCGCCGATGTCGTCGAGGCTCACCGCCGCGTAGCCGCGCTCCGCCATCAACCTGCCGGCGGCCGCCAGCAAGGCCTCCCTTCGCGATGCGGGCAACAGTCGCGTCCCGCCGTCGACAGGCGGAGTCGACGTCCCGGCAGGCAGCTCCACGGCCAGCGCCGACATCGCCGCATCGTGCAGCAGCGTGACGAACCGTCGTTCGTCCAGCTCGACGCGATGCCGCGACGGGCTCTCCAGCACGGCGCTCACCGCCCGAACCCGGCGAGGATCCCGCGCCTCCGGCGAGCCACCCACGACGACGTCCACGGCGGTGCTGATCCGACCCGCCAGCGCGCGCCGCCGGTCCCGCAGCCGCTCGTACTCCGGTTCGGCCAGCTGACCGCCCGCGCGGTCCCACAGTGCCGAGTACTCCCGGTGGCGCAGCATCACCTCGGCGATGGCGGTGACCATCTCGTCGAGGTCGGCGGACTCCCCGACCGCCTGTTCCAGCTGCTCGACCGCGTCGGTCAGGACCGCGCCGAGCAGGTCACCCTTGCCCCGGAAGTGACGGTAGAGCGCACTGGCCCCGATCCCCACGGCCGAGGCGATGTCGGCCATGGCCACCTGGGGGTAGCCCTGCTCCCAGAACAGCCGCGCGGCGGCCGCCACGATCTGCGCCTTGCGGTCCCGAGGGCGCTTACGGACCGGGTCCACCTTGGGCTGCGCCACCACCACTCCCTTCACAAGTCGGGTCCAAGCTGCCATTGTGAACCCCGCACCGGCAAATTCAGCGCCCATCTGGCCGTACTAACAGCCGGTTTCTCGATGATGTGAACCGCCGCTACCGCCGAGAGGTCAACGATGTACCTGACGCAGGGGCTGCACCGCACCGTGCAGCAGACCCCCGACCTGCCCGCGACCATCTTCGGTGACCGGACCCGCACCTGGGCGGACTCTGCGCGGCGGGTCGCACGGTTCGCCGGTGCACTGCGCGCGCTCGGCGTCGGCTCCGGGGACCGCGTGGGCATCCTGGCCAACAACTCGGACATCTACCACGAGTACATGCTGGCCGTCCCCTGGGCCGATGCCGTGCTGACCCCGGCGAACACCCGCTGGAGCGCCGCCGAGATCGCCTTCTCGTTGCAGGACTCCGACACCCGGGTCCTGCTGGTGGACGACGCGTTCGTCCCGATGCTGCCCCGGCTGCACGCCGAGGCACCCGTGTTGCGGACCGTGATCTACATCGGCGACGGGTCCGCCCCGGACGGCGCACTGGACCTGGAGGAGCTGATCGCGGGTCACGACCCGATCCCCGACGCGCGCCGAGGCGGTGACTCACTGGCCGGCGTCTACTACACCGGCGGCACCACCGGAAAACCCAAGGGTGTGATGCTCAGCCACCTGAACCTGCTCACCTCGGCACTGGGCGCCACCGCGTCCGGCACGTTCATGGTTCCCGGCGGACGGCTGCTGCACGCGGCGCCGATGTTCCACCTCGCCGACGGCGCCGCCTGGGTGGCGCGCACGTCGGTCGGCGGCACGCACGTGATCGTGCCCGGGTTCACCCCCGCCGGAGTCGCCGACGCGATCGAACGGCACCGAGTCACCGACGTCCTGCTGGTGCCGACCATGGTGCAGATGCTGGTCGACTCCCCCGACACCGCCGACTCCGACCTGTCCAGCCTGTGCAACCTCATCTACGGTGCGTCACCGATCTCCGAGGCGCTGCTGGAACGCGCCGGGAAGCGCATGCCGACGGCCGCGTTCACCCAGGCCTACGGCATGACCGAGCTGTCCCCGGTCGCCACGCTGCTCAGCCCGGGCGACCACGGCGTCGCCGGCCTGCGGCGCAGCGCCGGTCGCGCGGCGCCGCACGCCGAGGTTCGCATCGTCGACGACGAGGACCGGGAGGTCCCGAACGGCACCGTCGGGGAGATCGTCTGCCGGGGATCGCACGTCATGCTCGGCTACTGGAACCGCCCCGAGGAGACCGAGGCGGCGCTGCGCGGCGGATGGATGCACACCGGCGACGGCGGCTACCTGGACGACGACGGCTACCTCTTCGTGGTCGACCGGATCAAGGACATGATCGTGTCCGGCGGCGAGAACGTGTACTCCGTCGAGGTGGAGAACGCGCTGGGCAAACACCCGTCGGTCGCGTCCTGTGCGGTCATCGGCGTGCCGGACGAGGACTGGGGCGAGCGGGTGCACGCGGTGGTCGTCCTCACCGGCGACACGTCCCCGACGGCCGAGGACCTGCGCGCCCACGTGAAGGAACACATCGCCGGCTACAAGGCCCCGAGAACGGTCGAGTTCGTCGACTCCCTCCCCCTCTCCGGGGCAGGCAAGATCCTGAAGCGCGACCTCCGCGCCCGCTACTGGGGAGAAGGCGCCCGCAACGTGCACTAAAGCCGTGAGTGGCGAGTGGTCCTATGGGGACACTCGCCACTCACGGCTAGCCTGCGTAGAAGTTGGTGATGTGGCGTTCCACCAGGGCTGTTGCGCCGGTCGAGTCGTGGGCGGCTATCGCCTCGACTATCGCCGCGTGCTGGTCGGCCAGTGAGTCGGCCGTGCCTCGCCAGTCCTGTAGATCCTCGAAGACCGCGAGCATCTCGCGGCGCACCGCGTCGCGCAGGGCCCGCATGAGCGTGCCCAGCAGTGCGTTGCCGCTCATCTCCGCCACCGACACGTGGAAGCCGGTGTCCAGCTCGTTGAACTCCTCGTAGCTGATGTCGCGCTGGCGCATCGCCAGCACCACGGCCCGCAGCTTCGTCACGTCCGACGCCGTGGCGTGGACGGCGGCCTCGGCCACCGCCCACCGCTCCAGCTGGATGCGGACCTCCATCACCTCGCGCTGGGTGAACCGGGACAGCGCGAGGTGCAGCCGCAGCAGGTTCGCCAGCGCCTCGCTGCCCTCGCCCCGGACCACGGAACCCGAGGTCGGGCCGGAGCCGACACCCGCGCTCACCACGCCGAGGGCCTCCAGCACCCGCATCGCCTCGCGCACCCCGGCGCGGCTCACTCCGAGGTAGTCGGCCAACTCACGCTCCCCCGGCAGCCGGTCCCCCGCGGCCAGCCGCCCGTCGAGGATCTGCTGCTCGATCTGCGCGAGCACGTGCTCATGGGTGCGCAACCGACGGACGGGTTGCCACCCGTTCTCGGCGGTTTCGGACATCGTCGGGCTCCCTGTGTGGCCGTCTTGTGGTCTGACCATCTTCGACGCTACCCGCCGCCGGTTGCGTCCAGGTCACCCAGGCGGGGCGGTTCACGGCACCATCCAGCCGAGAACCGGCGTGGACTGCAGGTAGACCAGCAGACACATGAGCGGCAGGAAGATCAGTGTGGCGACCAGCACCTTGCGCAGCAGGTCACCTTCGCGGCCGGCGAGACCGACGGCGCTGGCCCCGATCGCCAGGTTCTGCGGGCTCAGCATCTTGCCCAGCACGCCGCCGGTGGTGTTGCCGGCCGCCGCGAGCAGCGGCGACATCCCCGCGTGCTGCGCGGCGCTGACCTGCAGCAGCCCGAACAGCGAGTTGGACGAGGTGTCGGACCCGGTGACCGCCGTACCGAACCAGCCGAGCACCGGTGACAACAGGGCGAACGCGGCGCCCGCTCCGGCCAGGAACTGCCCGAGCGTCGCGGTCTGGCCGGACAGGTTCAGCACGTAGGCCAGCCCGAGCACGGACACGACGGTCACGATCGCGCCGGCCAGCTGGCGCAGCGTCCGGCCGTAGGTGCGGACGGCCTCGGGGACGGTCAGACCGAGGATGGCGATGGTCAGCAGCCCGGCGATGAACAGGATCGTGCCGCTGTTGGCGAGCCAGTCGAACTTGAACGTCGCCAGGCTCAGCGGCTTGCCCTCGGCGGTCAGCACGTGCACACCGGGCCAGGCGAACGACTTCGTCACCGATCCCAGTGCCGCCGCGACCGGCGGCAGGGCGGCCACCGCGAACAGCAGGATGATCACGCCGTACGGCCCGAACGCCCGCACGACCTCGCTGCGTCGGTCACCGGCGCCGACGTGCGCGGTGCCCGGACCGCCGCCCGGTGCGACGGTCAGCACCTGCTCGTCGTCACCCAGCGACCGCGACCCGCCGGCCGGGCGCCAGCTGCGCAGCAGCAGGAGCACGGCACCCGCGGACACCAGCGACGCGACGATGTCGGCGAGCTGGATCGGACCGAAGTGCGCCATCAGGCACTGCGCGACACCGAACCCGACGCCGCCGACCAGCGCGGCGGGCCATGCCTCACGCAGCCCACGCTTGCCGTCCACCAGACCGAGCAGCACGAACGGCACGATCACCGCGAGCAACGGCACCTGCCGCCCGGTCATGACCGCGACGTCGTCCAGCGGGAGCCCGGTGATCCGGGAGAGCGTGATCACCGGCAGCGCGACCGCGCCGTAGGCGACCGGCGCGGTGTTCGCGACCAGCGCGACGGCGGCCGCCTTCAACGGTGGCAGACCCAGTGCGACCAGCATGACCGCACAGATCGCCACCGGCGCACCGAACCCGGCGAGCGCTTCGAGCAGCGCACCGAAGGCGAACGCGATGATGATCGCCTGCACCCGGAAGTCGTCGCTGACCGAGGCGAAACTGCGCCGCAGCACGTCGAAATGCCCGGACGTCACGGTCATCCGGTAGATCCAGATCGCGTTGACCACGATCCACATCGCCGGGAACAGCCCGAACGCGATCCCTTCGGCAGCCGAGGAGAACGCCTGGTCACCGGGCATGCCGTAGACCGCAAGCGCGACCACGAGTGACGCCACCAGACCGATCAGCGACGCCAGCCATGCCCGGACGCGGAACACACCGAGCAACACGAACAACAGCAGCAGTGGCAACGCCGCCACCAGTGCCGACCAACCGAGACTGCCACCTACGGGGGCAATGGGCTGCTGGAACATGGAACACCTCGCCGTTGAGGAGTGGGAGCCGTGAGTGGCGAGTGGTCTTCTGAGACCACTCGCCACTCACGGCTTGTGACCTGCGGTTATGGGGTCAGAACACGGGAGTTTCGGTGTAGGTGCCGAAGACGTCGCGCAGCGCGCCGGTGATCTCGCCCATCGACAGGTGGGCCTTGACCGCCTCGATCGTGGCGGGCATCAGGTTCGCCGAGTCGTCGCGGGACGCCTCGATGAGCGCGGCGAGCGCGGCCTGGGCCCGCTGCTCGTCCCGGTCGGCCCGGACCTGCTTGAGCCGGCGGATCTGACGTTCCTCGGACTCCGGGTCGAGCTGGTGGGTCTCGATCTTGGCGTCCGGCTCGGTGTCCACGTTCTTGTTGACCCCGATCACCGGGCGGTCCCCGCTGGCCTTGCGGCGGGCGAAGTCGTACGCGGTGTCGGAGATCTCGCGCTGGAAGAAGCCCTGCTCGATCGCCGCGACCACGCCGCCGAGCTCGTCGATCTTCTCGAAGTACCGCTCGATGCCGGCCTCGAGCTCGCTGGTCAGGCTCTCCACGTAGTACGAGCCGCCCAGCGGGTCGATCACGTTCGGCACGTTCGTCTCGTCCGCGATGATCTGCTGGGTGCGCAGCGCGACCTTCATGGCCTGCTCGCTGGGGATCGTGTACGCCTCGTCGAGACCGTTGGTGTGCAGCGACTGCGCACCACCGAGCACGGCGGACAGCGCCTGCAGCGCGGTACGCACGATGTTGTTCAGCGGCTGTGGTTTGGTCAGCGTGGCCGCCGCGGTCTGGGCGTGGAAGCGCAGCCGCATCGACTGCGGGTTCTTCGCCCCGTAGCGCTGCTTCATCATCTTCGCGTAGTAACGGCGCACCGCGCGGAACTTGGCGACCTCCTCGAACAGGTCGGCCTGGCTGACGAAGAAGAACGACAGCCGGGGTGCGAACTCGTCGACGTCGACGCCGGTGGCGACCACGTCGTCGACGTAGGCGCGGGTGATCGCCATGGTGAACGCGATCTCCTGCAGAGCGTTCGCCCCGGCTTCGCTGATGTGGTAGCCGGAGATGTTCACCGGGTTGTACCGGGCCATGCGGCCGGCGCAGTAGGTGACGGTGTCGCGCACGATGCGCATGCTGGGCCGGATCGGGAAGATCCATTCCTTCTGCGCGACGTACTCCTTGAGGATGTCGTTCTGGATCGTCCCGGACAGCTTGTTCAGGTCAAGGCCGCGCTCCTCGGCGACCGCCACGTACATGGCGAGGAGGATCCAGGCGGACGGGTTGATCGTCATCGAGACGCTGATCTGTTCCAGGTCGATGCCGTCGAACAGGGCGTCCATGTCCGGCAGCGTGTCGATCGCGACGCCTTCGCGGCCGACCTCGCCGAGGCTCATGTCGTCGTCGCTGTCCAGTCCCATCAGGGTGGGCATGTCGAAGTCGACGGACAGCCCGGTCTGGCCCTGCGCGATGAGGTAGCGGAACCGGCCGTTGGTCTCCTCCGCCTGCCCGAATCCGGCGATCTGGCGCATGGTCCAGGTCCGGCCCCGGTACATCGTCGGGTACGGGCCCCGGGTGTACGGGTAGCGGCCGGGCAACCCGATCTCGTCCCAGTCCGCCGGCAGGTCGGCCGGGGTGTAGACGCGTTGCACGGGGGCGCCGCTGCCGGTCAGGTACTGCTCGCGGCTTTCCGGGGCGCGGCGGGTGAACGCGGCGAGCTCGTCACCCTCCCAGTCGGCGAGCTCTTCGGTCACCGCCTTGACCAGGGCTTCCGTTGTCAACTCGTGATTCATAACGCTCCAATCAGGCGTTGGGCGGCGTGCAGTGGGTCGGTGGACATGTCGGCGACCTGGTCGACCTCCCGGTCGAACTCGGGTTCGCCGTCGCGCAGGCGATCCAGCACGATCTCCTCGGCCATCCAGCGAATCCGGGTCGCCGCGGTGCGCCGGGCGCGGCGGTTCAGTTCGCCGGTCCGGCTCATCCACTCGTGGTGTTCGTCGAACCGGGTGGCCAGCTCCTCGACGCCCTCGCCCGTCGCGGCGACGGTGCGCTGGATCGGCACCTCCCAGTCGGTACGCGGGGCGAACCGGAGCATGTCGCGCAGCTCGGCGTAGGCCTTCTGCGCGCCGTCCCGGTCGGCCTTGTTGAGCACGTGGACATCGGCGATCTCCAGCAGTCCGGCTTTGATCGCCTGCACGTCGTCACCCATGCCGGGCACGCTGACCACCGCGACGGTCTGCGCCGCGCTGATCACGTCGACCTCGGCCTGCCCGACGCCGACGGTCTCCAGCACGATGACGTCCTTGCCGGCCGCGTCGAGCACGGTGATCGCGTCGAGCGCCGCGCGGGACAGTCCGCCGAGCGCACCTCGGGTGGCGATGGAGCGGATGAACACCCCGTCGTCGCCGGACAACGCCGACATCCGGATCCGGTCACCGAGGATCGCACCGCCCGAGAACACACTCGACGGGTCGACCGCGAGGACGCCGACGGTGCGCCCGGCGCGACGGTAGTGCGCGGTCAGCTCGCCGACCAGCGTGCTCTTGCCACTGCCGGCGGCACCGGTGACACCGATGATGTGCGCGTGCCCGCCAGCCCGGTGCAGCTGCGCCAGCTCGTCGGCGACACCGTCACTGCGCCGTTCGATCCGGCTGATCATGCGCGCGATCGAGGCCGTCTCCCCGGCGCGGACCCGCTCCACCCGGTTCACGTGTGTGCCTTGAGCGACTGCAGCAGGTCACGGTCGTCGATGACCCGGCGCGCCTTGAACTCGGTGCGTTCGAACGTGCCCCTGGCGACCGGCACGACGGTCGCGCCGACCCCGAGCACGGTGCGCAGCCGGTCGGACAGCCCGTCGAGTGCCTGGTTCGGCTGGTGCTCGACCTGCACGACGAGCGAGTCCATGGTGTCGGTCCGGCTGATCACGATGCGGTGCTCGCCGCCGTATCCGGGGTCGGACATGACGACCTCGTCGATCGCGCTCGGGTAGATGTTCTCGCCGCGCACGATGAACATGTCGTCGATGCGCCCGTAGATGCCGCGCGGCAGGAACGGGTAGGTGCGACCGCGCGCGGTGTCCGGGGCCTCCCAGCGGGTCAGGTCGTTGGACAGCAGCCGGATCATCGGCTGGCTGGTGCGTTCCAACGTCGTGTAGACCGGGGTGCCCTCGCTGCCGTACGGGACGCGGCGCAGCGTGGCCGGGTCGCACACCTCGGTGTAGACGAGGTCCTGCCAGCACAGCACGCCCGGCTCGTCGGCCCCCGCGCCCAGGTGCATCCAGGGGCTGACCTCGGCCATCGAGCCGGAGTCGTAGACCTGGGCGTCGAACGCCTTCTCGATGCGTCCCCGGATGGACGGGATGCTCGCGCCCGGCTCGCCGGAGAAGAACAGCTTGCGCAGCCCCAGGTCGGCGGGGTCGACGCCCTGTTCGCTCGCCACCTCGGCGAGGCGCAGCGCGTAGGAGGGGGTGCCGTAGAAGACCGTGACGCCCATCTGGCGCATCCACATGACGGTGCGCGCGGTCTGCCCGGCGACACCCGCGCCGAACGGGAACACCCGGGCGCCGAGCCGTTCGGCGCCGATGTAGGCGCCCCAGGAACCCCAGTAGAGGCTCAGCGGAGAGCCGACCAGAACGGTGTCGCTCGGCCGGATGCCCATCGCCCACATGACCCTGGCGTGCGCGTTGGCGACGCTGCGCCAGTCCCGTTCGCTGATGCCGAAGGCCGTGGGCCGACCGGTCGTGCCGGACGTGCCGTTGACGTGCGCGACCTCGCTCTCCGGGACGCACAGGTAGCTGCCGAACGGCTCGTTGGCGGCCTGGTCGGCGCGCAGTTCCTCCTTGCGCACGACCGGGACCTGCTCGAAGTCCTCCAGGGTGCGGATGGCGTTCGGCTCGATACCCGCCTCGGACCACTTGCTCCGGTAGAACGGCGAGTTGTCCCAGGCGTAGGACATGAGCTCGCGGATCCGGCCCAGGATCGCCTCGTCACGCTCGTCCGCCGGCATCATCTCGCGGCGCGGGAACCAGTGCTCCTGGTTCGTCGGCGGCCGGTAGCTCTCGTCGTAGCGCGGCGGCCAGGTCCACTGCTCCATCTCGGGCTCCCTCGACAGGCCTGCCATCAGACGCCGACCGGGCGGTCGGCTGCCGCGGCCCGGACCGCTTCGACGATCGTGTCCGGCGTGGTGTCCTGGCCGAGTACCTCGGCGACGCCCATCTTCTTGAGTGTCTCCTCGTCCTCCTCCGGCATGACGCCACCGGCGACGACGGCGAACCCGACTGGCTCGTCGAAGCCGTCCAGCACCTGGTAGAGCTTGCGGAAGATCGGCAGGTGGGCGCCGGACAGGATGCTCACGCCGAGCACGTCGACGTCCTCCTGCACCGCGGCCTCGACGACCTGTTCCGGTGTGCGGTGCAGCCCGGTGTAGATCACCTCCATGCCCGCGTCGCGCAGTGTCCGTGCCACGACCTTGACGCCTCGGTCGTGCCCGTCCAGGCCGAGTTTCGCCAGCATCACCCGGATCGGCGGCTGCTCCCGCACCATAAGGTCACCTCATCCTGTGGCAGATCCTTCGTGTGGTCAGACCATAGAAGTGTGTGACCGGGACAACAAGGGTTACCGCGAAGTAACCGGGAACACTGCGGTCAGAACCGCACGAACGGAGCAGCAGTGACCGATCAGCTTCACGTCCGCACGGAAGACCGCCTCGGGCGGATCACCCTGAACCGCCCGAAGGCGATCAACGCGCTGACCGTCGACATGATCCGGGGTATCACCCAGGCACTGCGGGCCTGGTGGGACGACTCGTCGGTCGAGATCGTGCTGCTGGACGGCGCGGGTGATCGAGGACTCTGCGCGGGTGGCGACATCACCGTGGTGCGTGACTCGGCGATGGGCGACCAGGAGGTCGCCGCCACCCTGTGGCGCGAGGAGTACGTCATGGACCAGCTGATCGCCCGCTTCCCCAAGCCGGTGGTCGCGCTGATGGACGGCGTGGTGATGGGCGGCGGCCTCGGAATCGCCGGACGGGCCGACGTCCGGGTGGTGACCGAGCGGTCCCGGGTGGCGATGCCCGAGGTGCTGATCGGGTTCACCCCCGACTGCGGCACCGCCGACCTGCTCGCCGGCGCACCCGGCGAGCTGGGCACACACGTGGCGCTGACCTCGATGAACCTGGGCGCGGCGGACGCGATGCTGTGCGGTCTCGCGGACACGTACCTGCCGTCGGAGGAGCTGGCCGGGGTCCCGGAGCTGCTGCGCTCGGGCTCGTTGCGTTCGCTGGGCACGCCCGCGCCCGGTTCGCTGGCGGACTCCCGCCCGTGGATCGACGAGTGCTACGCGGGCGACGACCCTGCGAAGATCGTCGCGCGGCTGCTGGACCATCCGCATCCCGATGCCCGGGCGGCCGGCGAGCTGCTGGGACAGCGGTCACCCACGGCGGTCGCGGTGACGTTGCACGCCCTGCGGCTGGCCGCCGACGAACCGGGCCTGGAACCTTGTCTGATCCGTGACTTCCGGGCGATCCGACGGTTCCTGGCCCACCCCGACCTGGTGGAAGGAATCACCGCCAGGGTCGTGGACCGGACCCACGTGCCTCAGTGGACGCCGTCGCGCCTCGCCGAGGTCGAACCGTCCTCCGTCGCCGCGTTCTTCGACCCGCTGGACGGCGACGAGCTGTCACTGGAGTCCTGACCGGGCAGCAACAGGGGGCTGGCGAGGATCAGCAGTCCGGCCGTGAGGAGCGCCGTGCGGAGGCTGGTGAGGTCCGCGAGCAGGCCGGCCAGCGCGGTGAACAGTGCGATGGATGCCAGCTGGCCGATCGACCATGCCGACAGCGTGCGGGCGACGAGATGCCGAGGGGTGTGCTGGAGCCGGTAGGTGGCGAGCACCGGGGTGTACAGGCTCATGAAGACGATGATCGCCAGCTCGACCACGATGACGGTGACGAGGCCGAGGACCCCCGGGCCGACGAGGACGAGACCGATCAGCCAGACGACACGCAGCGTGCCGACGGTCCGGAACACCCGGCGCACGCCGAGGCGGGCCACGACGCGGCGGGCCAGCCGGGAACCGACCAGTCCGCCGAGGCACGGCAGGGCGAACGCCAGCCCGTACTGCCAGGGCGGGAACCCGAGCTCACGCAGCAGGAGCACAGCCAGCAGCGGCTCGGTCGCCATGATCAGGCCGGAGACGAGCAGGTTGTTGAGGTAGAGCGCGCGCAGGACGGGGTGGCCCAGGATGTGCCGCCACCCGTCGAGCAGCTCGCCTGCCCGGACCGGGTTCGCGTCGGTCCGCCGCGCGGGTTCTTCGCGGACGCGGATCGCGGTGAGACAGAGCGCGGAGAGCAGATAGCTCAGCGCGTCGGCGACGACGGTGATGACCGGCCCGAGCAGCCCGATCGCGGCACCGCCCAGCGGTGGCCCGACGGCGATGGAGCTCCAGTTCGTCGACTCGAACCGTGCGTTCGCGACCAGCAGGTCCTCCGGCGCGACGAGGACCTTGAGGTAGGCGCCGCTCGCCGCGTTGAACGCGATCTTGGCGGCCGCGACGACGGCCGAGACGACGAGCAGCTGGACGAGGCTGAGCAGGCCGAGTGCGTAGGCGACCGGGACCGTCGCCAGCACGGCGAACCGGATCAGGTCCATCCCGATCATGACCGGCCGTGTGCGGTGGAACTCCACCCACGGCGCGAGCTTGACCGCGATCAGCGCGCCCACCGCCGGCCCCACCGCGGCCAGCGCGGACACCTCCGAGGGAGCGGCGTGCAGCGCCAGCACGGCGATGAGCGGTAACGCACCGAACCCCAGTCCCGTCCCGTACGCACTAACCGCGTAGGCCGCCCACAGGCAGCCGAACCGCCGCCCGAGAGACCGCCTCACACGTCCACCTGCTGCTCACCCGACACGGCACCGATCCAAAGCCATCCGGTCCCCTCGGATCAAACAACCGGCCGGGCGGCGAGCCACAACGCACCGTTGTGTCCGTAGGGTTCGGGCCGTGGATCTCGACGCCGTCCGCACGTTCGTCACCGCCGCGGACGCCGGCCAGTTCCAGGAGGCCGCCGCCACGCTGGCGGTCACCCAGCAGGCCGTCTCCCGACGTATCGCCCTGCTGGAGAAGGACCTCGGGGTGCGCCTGTTCACCCGCACTCCGCGCGGTGTCCGGCTCACGATCGACGGCCAGGCGTTCCTCCCGCACGCCCGCGACCTGCTCCGGGCGGCCGAGCGGGCCGACGCGTCCGTCCGCCCCGGCAGGCGCGCGTTCCGCGTCGACGTGGTCAACCGCCGGGTCGCGACGGCGGTACTCCTCCAGGACTTCTACCGCGCGCACCCCGAGATCGAGCTGGACATCGTGACCTTCGATGCCGACGTCGCAGGCGCGATCGCCGCGGTGGAGAACGGGACGATCGACGTCACGTTCCACGGCGTCCCACCTCGGCTCCACGTCCCGCGCACGGTCCGGACCATCCCGATGGTCCACGAGGCGCACGAGCTGCTGGTCGGGCCGCGCCATCCCCTCGCCGACGCGCACTCCGTCACGCCCGGCGGGCTCGCCGGTCACCGGATCCGCATGCCAGGCCTGGACGCCAGGGGCGAGGTGGCCGACTACTACACCGAGCTCGCGGCCGCCTTCGACCTCACGATCGACATGACCGGCCCGGTCTTCGGCAACGAGGCACTGCTGGACGAGATCGCCGACTCCTCGAACCTGGCGACCCTGATCGGCGTGCGCTCGCGCTACATGTGGCCGGACAGCTACGACCTGCGCCGAATCCCGATCCGCGACCCCGCCCCGATCTACCCCCTGTCCCTGATCTGGCGCGAGGACAACTCCCACCCAGCCCTCACCACTCTGCGCACCTACCTGGACGCGAGGCGAACAGCAGCACCCCACCCGAACACCTGGCTCCCCACCTGGACACCGCCCCGGTGATCGACTCCCCCATGATCACCACCACGCACGCCACGCGCCGAGAACGTCGCAGAGGCTCACGTCACGTCGCAGACACTGCAACACCTGCGACGCAACACCAAGCTCTGCGACGCGTGACCAGCGACCACCGGGACCAGAGGTACCGCCCGCAACGCGCGAGGGCGCAGCCCGATGCGCACACCAGCCACATCGCGGCACTGTGCACACCTACGTGCCGCGTCGCACACCTCCGGACATATGCGACGCAGCACGTAGGTGTGCACAGTCCGCGACGGCACCCCACCTGCCACACGCGCCACGCGCCACACGCCACACGCCGAGAACTTCGCAGAAGCTCACGTCACGTCGCAGACACTGCAACATCTGCGACGCGACACGAAGCTCTGCGAGGCGGGACACGAGTGACCACAGAGACTCCTGGGACTACGTGATCGCGCGAGGGCGCAGCCCGATGCGCAACAACAGCGCGATCGGCCCGCCACCCCGCACGGCATGCACGCACACCTGCCCCATCCCCGCGATCCTGGCTAAGCACTTGGCGTGGCCGCCCGCTGTCAACCCTGAAACCTCGCCCCCGAACTACGTGCAACCAGGACCCGCGCGAGGCCGGCGCCAGCCGGGGGTTGAGAGCGGGCGGCCACGCCAAGCACACTGAAAGCCAGCGGGGATGCACACTGACGAGCCAGCGGGGATCACCCGGAAACGACGCTCTACCGTGCACGGATGCTCCTGAACGTCGTCGACCTGGAAGCCACCTGCTGGCGGGGAAGCCCCCCGGAAGGCCAGTCCAGCGAGATCATCGAGATCGGCCTGACCGTCGTCGACCTGGAAGCCCGCACCAGGGTCAGCCGCCACGGCATCATGGTCCGCCCGCGCACCTCGACGGTCAGCGACTTCTGCACCGAGCTGACCAGCCTCACCCAGCCCGACGTCGACTCCGGGATCGACTTCGCCGAGGCGTGCGCGGCTCTGGTCGACGAACACGATTCGGGCACCAGGCCCTGGGCGAGCTGGGGCGACTACGACCGCAACCAGTTCCGGCGCCAGTGCAAGGCAACCGGCACGAGCTACCCGTTCGGAGAGCACCACACGAACGCCAAGAAGGCCTTCGCGGCCGCGTTCGGGCTGCCGAAACCGACCGGTATGGATGGCGCGCTGGAGGTAGCCGGTCTCCCGTTGGAGGGCAGGCACCACCGAGGCGAGGACGACGCGTGGAACATCGCCGCGCTGATCCTGCTGATGGTCGAGCGCGGCAGCTGGACCTAGTGACCGACGAACTTGGGTGGTCGACGGGCGCCGAACGCGGTGATTCCTTCCCGGGCGTCGTCGGTACCCGCGCACGCCACGATCGCCCGCTGCTCGGCGGCGAGCTGTTCCGGATAGGTGTTCGTCGAGGACTCCAGCAGTAGCCGCTTCATCCGGCCCAGCCCGTAGGTCGGCCCCTGCGCGAGCGCCCGCGCCCGCTCCAGGGCGGTGTCCTCGAGGTCCGCGGCCGGCACGACCCTGGTCACCAGACCCCAGTCGAGTGCCTCGGCGGCGTCCAGCACCCGGCCACCCAGGATCAGTTCCTGCGCCCGCCGCAGACCGACCAGTCTGGGCAGGTGCCACGAGCTGCCGCCGTCGCCGGACAGGGCGAGCTGGGCGAAACCGGTGGCGATCCGCAGGTCGTCGGCGGCGATCGCCAGGTCGGCACACCACAGCAGACCGAGGCCGCCGCCCGCGACCGCGCCTCGTGCCGCGACCACGACCGGGACGGGCAGCTGCGCCAGCAGGGCGAGTGTCCGGTGGTAGGCCGAGATCATCGTGGTCAGCTCGTCCGGCAACCGGTCCAGCTGACCGTCGAGGTAGCGCAGGTCGCCGCCCACGGTGAACGCCGGGCCGTCCGCGCCGATCAGGACGGCCCGGACACTCGGGTCCGCCGCGATCTGCTCCACGTGCGCACCCAGCGACCGGACCATCGCCAGGTCGATGCCGTTGCGCCCGGCGACGCGGACCAGCCGCAGGTGCGCGAGCCCACCCTCCACGGTCAGGCGCGTGCGTGCATCCGGATCGCTCACGACCTGGCCTCCAGGGAATCGCGCCACAGAGCGGTGTCGGTGTACTGGTGAAGGGTGCGCAACGTGCCTTCCGAGGCCGACCACAGGTGCGCGAACGGGGCGTTGACCGGGCGGCCGGTCGCCCGCGCCGTGCCCTCGTACTGACCGGTGACCAGCAGCTCGCCGGGACCGCAGTCCAGCCAGCGCTCCGGCTTCGCCCGCATCGACCACAGTGCACCGATCGCCCACCACCCCTCGGTGATGCACGCCTGCGCACCGACGTGGCGGCCGCCGATCGGTTCCGGCAGCCCCGGGCTGTAGTTGCCCTCGAAGTTCGGGTGCAGGACCTCGGTCAGCGCGGCTCGGTCGCCGGTGCCGAGCGCCGCGTACAGTCGCTCGACCAGTGGCCGGACAGTCGTCTCAGTAACGTTCATCAACGACGATGGTCGAACACTCGACCGGATTCGTCCACCATTTCGAAGCACCACGTCGACTTCGTGCCTGTTTCGGCGCCACAGTGTCAACAAAAAATTGACAATCTGTGTCACGCTGGCGCCATGGACGGTTCGAGGCGCGCCGCGCTCGATCAGCTCAGCCAGGTTCCGCCCCGGCTCGCCGCGCTGGAGCGGTCGGAGCTGACGCTGATCGCCGCCGCCCGAGGGCACGGCGGCAGTTGGACCGACATCGCCGACGCGCTCGGCCTGCGGTCGCGCCAAGCCGCCGAGCAACGGTTCCGCCGGCTGTCCGAACGGGTCGGGGACGACGCCGGGTCGCCGCTCATCGCCGCCGGTCCCGCACCGACGGCCGGGCTCGACACCGCCGAACCGCACCCGCGTCCCCGTTCCGAGGGCACCCGGCTGCGCATCCTCGACGCCGCCGCCCAGGTCTTGGCCGAACGCGGGTACGCCTCGACCCGGATCAGCGACATCGCGGCGCGGGCGCAGCTGCGTGCCGGCAGCGTCTACCACCACTTCCCGTCCAAGGACGAGCTGATCGAGGAGGTGCTGCGGTTCGGGGTGACCACCACGCACCGCCGCGTCCACCAGCGTCTGTCCGCCCTGCCGGACGACGCCGCGCCCATCGACCGGCTGGCCGCCGCGATGGCCGCACACCTGCAGACCATGATCGAGCTGGACGTGCTGGTCCGGGCGCACACCCAGGTCTACGGCCAGCTGCCCGACGCCATGCGCCGCCGCGTCCGGACCCACCGGCTCGCCTACGGGGCGCTGTGGTCCGACCTGATCGGTGCCGCCATCGAGGACGGTGCACTGCGCGACGACATCCACCGCTACCTCATCCGACTGTTCGTGGTGAACTCCATCGAGGCGGCCTCGCAGTGGGCCTGGCGCGCGCACCGCACGACCGGAGAGCTCACCGACGCGATCCGGCGGCTGATCCTGGACGGTGCCTCAGCTCCGGTAGCCGGCAACCCACACTGAGCGCGACGTCGCAGAGCTTCACGTCGCGTCGCAGACACTGCAGCGTCTGCGACGCAACACGAGGCTCTGCGAGGTGACCCGCATTAACGTGCGTCAGCGCCGGTAGGCGGCGCCCGGATGGTCTGGGGGCAGCAGCGGTCCTGGCGCGGTGCCCAGGTTCTCCCGCAGTGTCGGCGCCGCGTACTCCGACTGCACCCGACCACGCGCGCGCAGCTCCGGCACGACGTGGTCGACGAAGTCGACGAACGTGCCTGGCGTGACGACGTAGGCGAGGTTGAAGCCGTCGATGTCGGCCTCGTCGACCCAGCGTTCCAGCTCGTCGGCCACGGTCGCGCCGGAGCCGACCACGACCGGTCCCCGGCCGCCGATCGCGATGAACTTCGCCAGCTCGCCGACCGTCCACCGCCGGTCCGGATCCGACGTCGTGAACGAGGCCAGCGCGGAGCGGTTCGCGTCCGTCTCGACGTACTCCAGGAGCTGCTCGGGGGACGCCTCGGCCAGGTCGACGCCGGTCCAGCCGCCGAACAGCGCCATCGCACCCTCGTGGCTGGTGTGCTCGAGGTAGGAGTCGCGCTTGGCGAGTGCCTCGGCGTCGGTGGCACCGGCGATCGCGGTCAACATCGCGAACACCTTGATCGACCGGGGATCCCGTCCCGCTGCTTCGGCACCGGAGCGGACGGCGTCGACCGTGCGGCGCAGCACCGAGGGCGACGGTCCGCTGACGAAGATCGCCTCGGCGTGCGTCGAGGCGAACCGGGCGCCTCGGGGCGAGGCGCCGGCCTGGAACAGCACCGGGGTGCGCTGCGGCGACGGCTCGCACAGGAACGGGCCGGGCACCTCGAAGTAGCGGCCCTTGTGGTTGATGTCGTGCATCTTGGCCGGGTCGGTGAACACCCCGCGCGTCGCGTCGCGCACCACGGCGTCGGACTCCCAGGAGCCCTCCCACAGCTTGTAGCAGACCTGCAGGTACTCGTCGGCCAGCTCGTAGCGCTCGTCGTGCGGGATCTGCTCGCCCCTGCCGAGGTTGCGCGCCGCGCTGTCCAGGTAGGACGTCACGATGTTCCACGCGACCCGGCCCTTGGTCAGGTGGTCCAGCGTGGTGAACCGCCTGGCCAGCGCATACGGCTGCTCGTAGGCGAGCGACACCGTGACCCCGAACCCGAGCCGGTCGGTCACCGCCGCCATCGCGGGCACCGCCAGCAGCGGGTCGTTGACCGGGATCTGCGCGGCCTGGCGCACCGCGGCGTCCCGGGAGCCGCCGTACACGTCGTACACGCCGAGGACGTCGGCGAGGAACAGCGCGTCGAAGCCGCCGCGTTCCAGCAGCGTCGCCAGCTCGGTCCAGTAGTCCAGGTCGCGGTAGCGGTGTCCCTGGTCGTCCGGGTGGGTCCACAGGCCGGCCGACTGGTGACCGACACAGGCCATGTCGAAGGCGTTCAGCAGGATTCGGCTCACTCGTCGATCCTCTCCCCTGCCGCCGCGTCGGTGATCGGCGCCCTGAACGTCTCCGGCGCCAGCACCGTCGCGGTGATCGTCAGCGCGGACAGCACCAGGAAGTACAGCCAGATCAGCCACGGCCTGCCACCGCCCTCCAGCAGCAGCGCGGCCGCGATGAGCGGCGCCGTGCCGCCGGAGAGGACCGAGCCGAACTGGTAGCCGATCGAGGAACCGCTGTAGCGGACGCCGGTCGGGAACAGCTCGGTGAACCACGCCGCCTGGGGCCCGTACATCGCGTCGTGGAACACGTTGACCGTGATCACCATGGCCACCACGATCAGCACGGTCGACCCGGTATCCAGCAGCAGGAAGAAGCCGATCATCGCGACCGCGGCACCGATCGCGCCGAACAGGTACACCGGGCGTCTGCCGACCCGGTCGGACAGGATCGCCCACGCCGGTGTGCTGATCAGCCCGATCACCGAGCAGACGATCACCGCCGTCAGGCCCGCGTTCGGGTCCGCCGAGGAGCCCTGCGTGAGGTAGGTCAGCGCGAACGTCGTACACAGCACGTAGAGCGCGTTCTGCGACATGCGCATGCCGATGGTCAGCCACAGGTTGCGTCGATGACCCCGGGTGACCTGCGCGAGCGGCGCCGTCGAGACCCGGCCGCTGTCCTTGACCTGCTGGTAGAGCGGAGCGTCCGCGAGCCCGAGCCGGATCGCCAGCCCGACGATGACCAGCACGATGCTGAGCAGGAACGGCAGCCGCCAACCCCAGTCCAGGAAGGTGGCTTTGTCCATCGAACCCCGCACCGCGGCGAAGATGCCGGTGGCCAGCAACATGCCGGCGGGCGAGCCGATCTGGGGGAAGCTGCCGAACAACCCGCGCCTGCGCCGCCCCGAGCCTTCCGAGTGCTCGACCGACATGAGCACCGCGCCGCCCCACTCGGCGCCGACGGCGAGGCCCTGCAGCAGCCGCATGACGACCAGTAGTGCTGGGGCGAGCAGCCCGACGCTCGCGTAGGTCGGCAGCACCCCGATCGCCGCCGTGGCCACGCCCATCAGCAGCAGCGAGGCGACCAGCATGGTGCGCCTGCCGATCCGGTCGCCCAGGTGACCGGCGACCAGCGCGCCGACCGGTCGGGCGCCGAACCCGGCGGCGTACACGGCGAACGAGGCGAGCACACCCGCCGACGGGTCGGCCTTGCTGAAGAACAGCGGGCCGAAGACCAGCGCCGACGCGGTGGCGTAGAGGTAGAAGTCGTACCACTCGATGGTGGTCCCGACGAGGCCCGCGACCGCCGCCCGGCGCGGGCGGGCGGGCGCTGTGGTGCTCAGTGTCATCGTTGCTCCTGGGCGGGTGCCGCCAGATCCTGGACCCGCTGCGCGACCGCCACGGGTTGGCGCATGACGCCGTAGCGGTGGTAGTTGTCGGCGACCTCCTGCAGTTTCCCGACGACCCGCGCGTCGAGCGGCACCCCGGTGCGCAGCGAGCGTTGCGCGACCAGCCCGGCCACCGCCTCGGGGCGGCGGGTGAGCTGCACGTAGATGCGGGTGTTCTCACCCGGGTTCGTTCGTGCCCACTGCAGTGCGGTGTTGTAGCGGCGGACGAAGTCGGTCATCGCGGCGCGGGTGGACGCGTCGGCCAGCGAGTCGTTGTTCGCGTCGAGGAAGCTCAGCCCCGACGCGAGCCCGATCGGGTCCCGCAGGATCCGCGCACCCTGTTCCTGCTGGGCGACCGCGGTGTACGGGTCCCAGGTCGACCAGGCGTCGATCGAGCCGGACTGCATCGCGGCCGCGGCGTCCACCGGCTGCAGGAAGCTGATCGTGACGTCCTTCGCGGTCAGCCCCGCCTCGGTGAGTGCCTGCAGCAGCAGGTAGTGCCCGATGCTGCCCTGCGTCGTCGGTGACACGGTGTGTCCACGCAGGTCCGCGACGGTCTTGATCGGCGAGTCCTTGGGGACCAGGATCGCCAGCCCGCCGCGCGCCGGTGACTCGTTCGCCGCGACGACGGTGATGTCCTTCGTCGCGGCCAGTGCGTTCAGCGTCGGCGCGTCGCCCGCGATGCCGATGTCGATCGCACCGCCGCGCAGCGCTTCGAGCAGCGGCGCGGCGGCCGGGAACTGCGCCCACTGCACCTTGTACGGCGTCCCGTTCAACACTCCGGAGGCCTGCAGCAGCGCCTGCTGGATGCCGGCCTGGTCACCGACCTTCAGCGTGACCGAGCTGAGGTCGGCGGGCCCGTCCGACGAGCTGGAGCACGCGGTCGGCAGCAACAACGCCAGTGCGCCGGCCAGCGCAACCAACAATCGCCGGGACTTCATAGAACCTCCGAGATCAGGACCCGTGAGTGAGTTGGGCTGCCCTGGCAGCCCAACTCACTCACGGGTGTCTTCCAGGGGATACAGCTCTGGCAGGTTGACGACGATCGCCTCCTGCGTGCTGCGGGAGATCACCACGACCGCCGGGTCGTCCGGGTCGGGGTTCTCCTCGCGGTGCGGGACGAACGGCGGCACGAAGATGTAGTCGCCGGGCCCGGTCTTGATCCGCACCTCGTCGGTGCCGTCGTGGAAGACGAACTCGGGGCGGCCGCTGACCACGTAGATCGCGGTCTCCGACTCGCCGTGATGGTGGTTGTCCGACGCGGTCGACGGCGCGACGTGCGTCTCCCCCATCCAGATCGCCTCGGAACCGACGCGTGCCCCGCTGATCGCGGCGAGCCGCGTCATGCCGCCGGACTGCGCGGTGTTGCCGTCCAGCTCCCCGGCCCGCACGTGGTGCAGCCGGGTGCGCAGCGGAGCGGTGTTCGAGGTCAGGTCGGGGTGGAATCCCTCGTGCGTGCTCACGGCCGTGCCTTTCTGCCCGGGCCGGCCGCGACGTCCTCGACGGTCCATCCGTCGAGGAACTCGGCGACGGTCTGGCCGAGTCGGTCCCACAGCCAGGAGTCCGGTCCGTCGGCGTGGCGGGAGACCAGCTCGCCTTCCACCGCGCGCACCACCTCGGCGACGGTGATCTCCGAGGCGGGCCGGGCCAGCCAGTAGCCACCCTCGCAGCCGCGCTGGCTGTGCGCCAATCCGGCACGGCGCAGCTCGATCATGAGGTTCACCAGCGAGTTCAGCGGCAGACCCCGGGCCTGCGCGATCGACTCGCAGCGCATCGGGACCCGCCCCGAACCGGCCAGCTCGGCGATCGCACGCAGCGCGTAGTCGACCCGCGCGGACACGTGCACCGGTGCGGCACGCCGCGCCCGCACCGGCTTGCTCGGCTCCGGGACACCGTCGCGCAGCACCGCGCCTTTGCCGATCTCCTCCAGGAACAGCACCAGCCGGGCCGCCACGCTGCGGTGGAACCGGTCGTTGAGCACGTCGTGCACGCCGTCCCGCACGACCGACAAGGTCGCGGCCGGATGCGCACCGACCAACCGCCGAACCGGCTCGAGCGGAGCGATCGAGTCGACCTCGCCGTGCAGCAGAAGGATCGGCAGGTCGGGAAGCGCGCTCGGGGTCGGCCCCGCCGGCGAGGCGAGCTCACCCCACTGGAAGGACGGATCATCGCTGATCAGCGAGCTGTGCACGGGGCAGGAGGTGCGGGCGGCCAGCTCGGCGTCTCGGGTCGACGGGACGCTGAGGGGCGGTTCGAGTGGCAGGCCGGCCAGCACCAGCCCGTCGATCGGCAGGCTTCCCGCCGATGCGAGCCGCCATGCCGCCACTGCACCCGAGTCGGACCCGATCAGCACGCGAGAGCCCCGCCCGTCTTCGAGTAGCGAGGCAACCAGCTCGGTGTCTTCCTCCGTGTCCTGGCGAGCCGCCACCAGCGTGTAGCCATCGATCGTCAATCTGTGCCCGAGCCGCTGGTAGACGCCGGGGTGCTCACCGCGCCCCGTCAGTAGTACGACCAGACCACGCGATGTCGAATCCGGCTGCCACAGGCCGGGCTTTCTGCCCTCGTGGGTAACCGTCATGCCCGGACCAGCCCCGACTCGCGGCGCGCCAGCTCCTGGCGCACCAGCGGGATCAGCTCACGGCCGTAGTCCACCGCGTCGTCGAGCGGGTCGTAGCCGCGGATGAGCAGGGTGGTGACGCCGATGTCGACGTAGTCAAGCAACGCAGCGGCCACCGTGTCCGGCGTGCCGACCAGCGCGGTCGAGTTGCCCGCCGCGCCCGAGGCGGCGGCGGTGGCCGTCCAGAGCGCCCTGTCGTGACGCTCACCCCGCTCGGCCGCCGCCAGTAGCCGCTGCGAACCGACGTTCGGCGGGCTCCCACTCGGCGTGACGCGGTGCAGCTTGCTGCCGGTGAACGAGCCGTGGCCGCCCTTCGCGGCGACGATCCGGTCCCGGATGCGGTGCGCGCGCTCCCAGGCCAGCTCCTCGGTCGCAGCCAGGATCGGCCGGAACGACACGCTGATCCCCGGCAGTTCGGTACGGCCGGCGGCGCGGGCGGCGGCGTGCACGGACGCGATCTGCTCGGCCGTCTCGGCCAGCGGCTCACCCCACAGCGCGAACACGTCGGCGTGGCGGCCACCGACCCGATAGGCGGCGGCGGACGAACCGCCGAAGTAGATCGGGATGCGTGGTTGTTGCACGGGGCGGATCTCCGCCTGCACCTGTTCGACCTGGTAGTACCGGCCGTGGTGGCTGAACGGGGCGTCGGCGGTCCAGGTCCGCGCCACGACGTCGAGGTACTCATCGGTGCGGTCGTAGCGCTCGTCCTTGGTGAGGAAGTCACCGTCGCGGCGCTGCTCGGGGTCGCTGCCGCCGCTGATCACGTGCATCGCGACCCGTCCGCCGGACAGCTGGTCCAGCGTGGCGTAGGTGCGTGCCGCGAGAGTCGGCGCGACGAAGCCCGGCCGGTGTGCCACCAGGTAACCGAGCCGCTCGGTGTGCGCGGCCGCGTACCCGGCGACCTGCAACCCGTCCGGGGTGCTTGAGCTGTAGCCGACCAGCACCTTGTCGAACCCGGCGTCCTCGTGCGCACGGGCGAACCGTCTGACGAACTCACGATCCACCGGCGGACCCGCCGACGGATGGATCTCCGAGACGTGCTGGGTGCCGATCATGCCGACGAACTCGACGCTCACGCCGTTTCCTCCCTCAGTGCACGCCGAGCCGCGCGAGCAGCTCGGTGCGTAGTGCGGCGAACCTCGGATCACTCACGTTCCTCGGCCGGTCCAGCGGGACCTCGGCGTCGTAGCCGATCCGCCCGGCCTCCATCACCAGCACCCGGTCGGCGAGGACGAGTGCCTCGTCCACGTCGTGGGTCACCAGCAGTACCGCGCAGCCGTGGCGCTGCCAGAGCTGTTCGACGAGCTCCCGGGCGGTCAGCCTGGTCAGCGCGTCCAGCGCCGAGAACGGCTCGTCCAGCAGCAGCAGGTCCGGCTCCCGGACCAGGGCCCTGGCCAGCGAGGCGCGCTGCGCCTCGCCACCGGACAGCGTCTTCGGCCACACGTCGCCGCGCGCGGAGAGCCCGACCTCGTCCAATGCCGCCTGAGCCCGCTTCCGGTTCGGCTTGCCCGGCAGGCCCAGGGCCACGTTGCGCCAGACGCGTTTCCAGGGCATCAGCCGGGGCGCCTGGAACGCGATGGCCCGGCGGCGCGCGACCCGTACCTCACCCTCGATGTCCCGGTCCAGGTCCGCGAGCACCCGGAGCAACGTGCTCTTGCCGCACCCGCTGGTACCCAGCAGCGCGACGAACTGGCCGGCCGGGATCTCCAGGTCGAGCCCGTCGAGCACGGCACGGTCACCGAACCGCCTGGTGAGGCCGGAGACCGTGACCGGACTCACCTGCCGCTGAACGCCGGTCGCCATGACAACAGCCCCCTCTCCAGGGTCCGCACGATGAGGTCGCCGATCAGTCCGAGGACGGCGTAGAGCACCAGGCAGACGACGATGACGTCGGTCTGGAAGAACTCACGGGCGTTGTTCATCAGGTAGCCGATGCCGGAGGTGGCGTTGATGGTCTCGCCGAACACCAGCGCCAGCCAGGCCGATCCGAGTGCGTAGCGCAGCCCGACCAGCGCGTTCGGCAGCGCCGACGGCAGGATCACGTGCCTCACCTGGCCGAACCAGCCGAGCCCGAGGGTGCGCGCGGCCTCCACGAGACCGGCGTCGGCGTTGCGGATGCCGCCGTAGATGTTCATGTACAGCGGGAACATGACGGCCAGCGAGATCAGCGCGACCTTCGGCTGCTCACCGATGCCGAACCAGATGATCAGCAGCGGGATCAGGCCGATGACCGGGATGGTGCGCAGTGCCTGCATGGGTGCGTCGACGATGTCCTCGCCGCGCCGGAACAGCCCCGCGACGGTGGCCAGCAGTACGGCCGCGACAGCACCGATGACCAGCCCGAACAGCACCCGGCCGACCGAGGTGAGCACGGCGTCCGGCAGCTGGCCGTCGGCCCACATCGTGGCCGCGGTGCGCAGCACGGTCAGCGGTGCGGCGAGTGTGTCGGGCGCGAGCACCCCGGTCGAGCTGAGTACCTGCCACAGCACCACGAGGCCGATCGGCGAGAACGTCTTGAACAGCCAGCGGGGTATCCGGTTGCCGCCCCGTGCACGGCTGGTGCGCACGGTCTGGACCTCGATCGGCCGAGGATCGGCGCGCGGATCGGCCTCGGTCAGGGTCATGGGGTCTCTCCTACGGTGGGAGCGCTGGGCACGCGGGCCCTGGGCACGACCGATCGGAGACGTCGCTGACCCGGGCACCGCGAAAACGGGCGATGAGTGCCGAGAATTCAGCGCGGACAGAGCGCGGAGGACACGCGAAGCAGGTCGATGTGACCCCGCTTCGTCAGCATGCCTCGTTCCGCCATGCCGACGACGCTAACCGCCCGGGCCCAGAATCTCAACCAATCGAGTTGGGTTTAATCGGACGTTCACGCCCCATCGATCTCCCCCGGCGGTCAAGAAATTTCATCCGCGGCCACCTGATCAGGCGATACAGGTGTAATCGAAAGTGTCTTCCGGCACACTGAGAAGACCGAGGGGTACGTGCCGCCCCGAACGTTGACGGTGCCCATATCCCGCACTGCCGACTCACGTCCGTGGACGACCCATGCGTTCACGGTCCCGGCGTCACGTCACCAGCCTGGAGCCACCATGTCACTGGACAGGGTCGAAGCGAGCGACCACGAGGACCCGATCGACCACGACGAGCTACTGACGGTGGCCGAGGTGGCCGCGCAGTGGCGGGTGTCGAAGATGACGGTCTATCGGCTGGTCCGCGACGGCAAGCTACCCGCACTGCGCGTCGGAAGATCGTTCCGTGTGTTCCAGCGTGACGCCCGTGAGCATGTTCGCCTGCACACCTTCCCGGACAGGCTCGCCTAGTTTCCCGTCGCCGGAGAGCCGTTCCGGCGTCCGTTACTCTCGGTAGACCCTGTCCGACGCGGGCAGGGTTCAGGAGCATCCGAGAGGCCGGGCATGCAGCAGCGAGCGACCCTGCTCGACGTGGCCACCGAGGCCGGGGTCTCGCGGTCGACCGCATCACGGGTACTCACCGGCACGCTGCGCAACGTCGACCCCCAGCTCGCCGAGCGCGTTCTCGAAGCCAGCCAGCGGCTCGGCTACCGCGCGAACCCGGTGGCCAGGGCGCTACGCCGGCAGTCGACCGGCAACGTCGGGATTCTGGTCCCGTCGATCCGCAACTCGTACTTCGTCCACCTGGTCGACGCGTTCACCCGGGTCGCCAACCGATCGCACTTCGGCGTGGTGCTCGCCGACTCCGGCGACGACCCCGAGCTGGAGTCCCGCCGCATCGACGCGTTCGGGGAGTCACTGGTCGACGCGTTGGCCGTCGTGCCCACGTCAGTGACCGCGAGCGGTCCGTCGATCCGCCGCGCGCTGGAACGCACCCGGGTCGTCCAGGTCGACAGATGGACCGCCGGAGTGGACTGCGGGTTCGTCGGCGTCGACAACGAGGCCGGCATCAGGCTCATGGTCGAACACCTCAGGTCGAACGGACGGCGACGCATCGCCTACATCGGCGCGGACCAGGACACCTCGGCGGGCGTCGAGCGACTGGCCGCGTTCCGCGCCCACGCACATCCCGGGGACCGCGAGATCCTGCTGCCGCACTTCTCGACCTCGGCCGGCCATCACGCGGCGCAGCGGCTACTCGCCGACGGCCCACTGCCCGACGCGGCACTGTGCACCGCGGACGTCCTGGCCGTCGGGCTGCTCAGCACATTGCAGAAGGAAGGCGTCAAGGTGCCCGACGACATCGCGGTCACCGGTTTCGACGGCACCGATCTGCTGGAGCTGATGAACCCACCGATCACCGCGCTGCGTCATCCGCTCGACGCGATCGCGGAGCGGGCCCTGGAGCTGATGCTCGGCCCGAGTGTCCCGGCACACCCGGAAAAGGTTCGCCTACCACCGGAACTGGTAGCACGATCGACCAGCTGAGCTCATTTTCTGAGAGTTCTTAGCGTACGTCGAGGTGCTGTGTTGAGTTTCGCTTGTATCGACCTTGAGAACTCTTCGTTCTCTATGTATACCTGTTCGTGTGACATGTGGCGGTGCGGTACCTACAGGGCGTGAGCGCAGAGTGACATCACTATGGGATAACGCCCCAACCTTCGTGCCGACCGCGGAGTCGTCCGAGGTGACCAGTCCAATCCGAACCGGGCACCGAAGGAAGAACATGACGTCCTGGGAGTCATTCGCCCGCCGAGCCATCGACATATCGGTGGCCGGGCTGGCGTTGGTGATCTTGGCCGTTCCGATGCTGGTCATCGCGCTGATCATCCGGGTGACCAGCAAGGGGCCGGCGCTGTTCCACCAGCTCCGCGTCGGCTACGGCGGACAGACGTTCACGATGTACAAGTTCCGCACGATGCGCCCCGGTGTCGACGACAGACTTCTGCGTGAGCTGATCGCGGCCGAGCTGCGCGGCGAGGACACCTCGGTCGGCGGAAGCTACAAGCTCGATAGTGATCCCCGGGTGACCACGATCGGGGCATTCCTGCGTAAGACCAGCCTCGACGAGCTGCCGCAGCTGATCAACGTGCTGCTCGGCGACATGGCGCTGGTCGGGCCGCGCCCGTGCCTGGAGTGGGAGGCCCGGATGTTCCCGGCCGAGTTCCGCCCCCGGTTCACGGTGCGCCCCGGCATCACCGGCCTGTGGCAGGTCAGCGGCCGCTCCACGGTCAGCACCCTGGAGATGCTGCACATGGACCTGACCTACGTCCGAAGCCGCCACCTCCTCGGCGACCTGTCCATCCTGGCCAGAACAATCCCCTCGATGCTCCACACATCCGGAACCCGCTGACCCTCCTCCCATCGTGAGTGGCAAGGACGTCTACCCCGGAGGGGCGCCGAAGGCGTAGGCGCTCGGAGCACTCACGACAGCTTTTCCGTCGTGAGTGATCCGGGCGCCTATAGGCGCCCTTGCCACTCACGAGTCGACGGCGAAGCCGAGATGCCTTGAAGCCGGGCACGGGCTAAGCCGGGTACGGCCGTGGTCCCGACCGCGTGCACAGAGTGCACGGCCTCGGGGTCCTCGTGAGTGCTGAGGCCGCCTATAGCCGGACTGGACCCTCACGACGATGAAGCTGTCGTGAGTGCCCACTCCGGCTACGCCTGCGGCGCCCCTTCGGGGTAGGCGGCCTCATCACTCACGAGGGGGGTTTAGGGCGAAGGTGGCGGTGGCTGGGTCGAAGGCCAGGTCGTCGGTGTCGAAGGCCTCGCCTATCGCGCCGGAACCGATCAGGTCCGGCGGGCTGCCGGTGACGAATCGCCTACCGGCGCCGATGAGCCACACGTGGTCGGCCAGGCGTAACGCCAGCTCCAGGTCGTGGGTGGACAGCACCACCGCCCGGTTCTGCGTCCGCGCCAGTCGGCGGAGCAGGCCGAGCAGCGCGACTCTGGCCGAGACGTCCAGCCACGCGCTCGGTTCGTCGAGCAGCAGCACCGACGGCTCCTGTGCCAGCGCGCGTGCGATCAGGAGCCGCTGACGTTCACCGTCGGACAGCTCGTGCATCCGTCTGCCGGCGAGGTGCTCCGCCTTGACCGATCTCAGCGCCTCGTCGACCGCGGCATGGTCGGCCTCGCGCAGTGTCCCCGCCGCGCCGGTGTACGGGTAACGACCCAGTGCGACGAGCTCGCGGCCGGCGAGCAGGCCCACTTCCACCCGGTCGGTGAGCACGACCGCGAGTCGCCGGGCCCGCGCCGACACCGGCCCGGCGAGCAGGTCGGCGCCGTCGAGGGTGATCGTGCCGCCGAGCGCGGGCTGCAGTCCCGCGAGCGTGCGCAGCAGCGTCGACTTACCCGCGCCGTTCGACCCGATCAGGATCGTCAGCTCACCTCGGCGCGCCCGCGCGTCGAGGCCGGTCAGCACCGCCCCGGTCTTCCGGTAGCCGACGTCCAGGTGCCGCACCTCGACCCCGTTCACAGCCCGGCCCCGGCCGCGAGCCGTCTGCTGCGCAGCAGCACCGCGATCACCACCGGCGCACCGATGAGCGAGGTCACGACGTTGAGCGGGATGACCGTGCCGAGGCCCGGCGGGTGGCCGGCGATCGCGCAGCCCAGCCCGGCGACCGCGCCGGACAGCAGCGTCGTCGGGACGAGCAGCCGGTGGCTCGACGATCCGATCAGCACCCTGGCCAGGTGCGGAACCGCGATCCCGAGGAACCCGACCGGTCCGCAGAACGCGGTGACCACTCCGGCGAGAACCGCCGCGACGCCCATGACCGTGCCTCGGATCCGCCGGACGTGGGCGCCCATGCTGCGCGCGTAGTCGTCGCCGAGCAGCAGCGCGTCGAGCGGCTTGACCAGCAACAGGGTCGCCAGCAGCGCACATCCGGTGATCGGCGCGAAGATCGTCAGGTCCGGCCAGGCCACGCCGTCGACGCTGCCCAGCCCCCAGATCAGGAACTGCTGCGCCGTGCGCGGGTCGTTCCACACGACGATCAGGCTCACCACCGCGGTCGTCGCCGAGCCGAGCATGACGCCCATGACCAGCAACGTCACCGACGAGCGGACCCACCGTGAGAGCAGCAGCACCAGCGCGAGGACACCTCCCGCGCCCAGCCCGGCCGCCACGACCGAACCGAGCCTGCCGATCCCGACGAGTCCCGCGCCGAAGCCGGCGGCCAGGCCGGCGGCACCGACCATCGCGGAGCTGGACGCCACGATGTACAGCGCGACGCCGAGGCTCGCGCCCGCGCTCACGCCGAGCACGTACGGGTCCGCGAGGGGGTTACGGAACAGGGTCTGCATGAGCAGCCCCGCCGCGGCGAGCGCTGCGCCGACGAGCAACGCGGTGATCGCCCTGGGCACCCGGATGGTCCGGATCAGTGCGTCGAGCGGTCCGGCCCCGGTGCCGAGCAGGGCGCGGACGGTCTCGCCGGGCGCGATCGCCACCGTGCCGGACGCGACGGCGAGGACGAACAGCA
This sequence comes from Actinospineispora spinosispora DSM 44797, assembly GCF_000429025.1. Classification (GTDB taxonomy): domain Bacteria; phylum Actinomycetota; class Actinomycetes; order Mycobacteriales; family Pseudonocardiaceae; genus Pseudonocardia; species Pseudonocardia spinosispora. The sequence goes on along the minus strand of NZ_KE386834.1, from coordinate 493,277 downwards.
GCACGGTCAGCGCGGCGAGTCCGAGGAGCACGCCGGTGGACCGGATCACTGACCGGCCACCCGCTGGTAGTAGGTGAACCGATGGCCGGGCCTCAGCTCGGGGTGCAGGATCGCCACGAGGTCGTCGAGGACCTCGTCGGGATGCGCGACGCCACGCTCGTAGATGTCGTTGCCACCGCCCGGCCCGAGCCGTTTGTCGCCGGTCCACACCTGGCCACCCGGCTGCAGGGCACCGAGCCCGGCGAACCGGGGGTCCGCTGCCAGCACGTCGGCGCGCGTCCGCCACGGTCCGTTGGCCAGCCAGATCCGGGCGCGGCCGTCGGTGGCCAGCACGAACTCGAGGTCCCTCGGCTGGCTGCCGGTGGCGGAGGAGCCGGCGCCCGACCAGGTCGCGCGCGCGTCGCGCAGCGCGGTGCCCACCGTGCTGCCACCCGAGGGCACCGCCCAGCTGCCCTGGTAGGGCTGGCCGACGATCACCGGCGTCGGCGCGACGCCGTCGGCGAGCGCCGCGACCTCCCGGTAACGGGTCGCTACCCGGTCGAACGCCGAGGCGGCCTCGGCCTCCTTGCCGGTCAGCGCGGCCGTGACCTTGATCCACTCGGCTTGGCCGAGTGGGCTGCCGTCCAGGTAGTCGGCCCAGTGCAGCACCGGGATGCCCGCCGCGCGCACCGGCTCGTAGCCCGCCGTCTCGTAGCCCTCGCTGAGCACGACGGTCGGCGCGGCGGCCACGACGGCTTCGACGTCGAGGCGGCCCTGGCCGCCGAACCCGACTATCGCGCCGGACCGGATCCGCGCGACGATCGCCGGGTCGGACACATCCGGAGGCGACCACACCCCGGTCAGTGAGTCGAGCACACCCAGCTCGACGTCGGAGGGCAGCTGCGTCGTGGACGCCGAGTACATGCTGCGCACCGGTACCGGGATGACCGGCGCATCGGCGAGCGCGGGCGGCAGCTGAGGGGTCGGCGCGCCGCAGCGCAGCAGGACGTAGGACCGCGGCGGCCCACCCGGGTACGGCTGGTTGACCGTCAGTACCTGGTAGCTGCGTTCGTAGTGGAGGCTGAAGTTGCGCGAGTACTCGATCCTCGAGTGCACCGGGAAGTAGTCCCGCGCCGGATCGAACCGGTCGATGCAGTTCGCCGGGACGCCCGGAGCGGTCGTGACGGCGCCGCCGCAGCCGGCCAGTACCAGCAGCAGCGCGGAGACGAACGCGGCGAGCCTAGGTCCGCGCACGACGTAACAGGTAGGAGTCCATGATCCACCCCTTGCGTTCACGCAGCTCCCGCCGGGTACGGACGATGTCGTCGACGACCTGGTCGAGCTCTCCCGCGATCAGCACCTCGTCGTCGCTGCCCAGGTAGGCGCCCCAGTAGATGGTGAAACCCTGCCCGCGCAGCCGGGTGCAGACGAGCTCGGCGTCGAGCATCACGACGATGTCGGTCACCGTGTCGTCGAGGCCGCGTGCGAGCTGCCGGGCCAGCAGCCGCCCCGGTGTGACCACGACGGACCCGGCGACCTGGTTGAGCGGGACGCGATGGTGCGCGGCCAACAGCTGGATGCTGCTGATCCCCGGGATGACCCGATGGTCCAGCTCGACGACGCCGCGCTCGATGATCGTGTCCAGGATCCGGATGGTGCCGTCGTAGAGCGCCGGGTCGCCCCACACCAGGATCGCGCCGACACCGCCGTCGGTCAGCTCGGTCTCGATCGCCCGTTCCAGCCGCGCGGCCCGCTCGTCGCGCCAGTCCGTCACGGCGGCGGTGTACGCGCTCGCCTGCCGGTCCCGCCGGGGGTCGGGTACCTCGACCACCCGGTACTTCTCACCCGGGGCGTGCCGCAGCAGAATCGCGCGCCGCGCTTCGTCGAGGTCGGCCCCCGACTCGCCCTTGTCGAACACGAAGAACACATCGACCCTGTTCAACGCCTCGACGGCCTGCACAGTCAGCAGCTCAGGATCCCCGGCTCCCACGCCGATGGCCAACACGGTACGCACGTCCCAGACCGTACAGAGCACACCCCACCACACCCCCGGCAGCTGCTTGATCACCACCGTCTGAGGGCTGTTTCGCGCTCGAAAATCAGCCCTCAGGCGGTGGTGATCATGGCTGGGGTCAGCTGTTGAAACTGGCGGGGCGCTTCTCCAGGAAGGCGGCCATTCCTTCCTTCTGGTCGGCCGTCGCGAAGGTTGCGTGGAAGGCCCTGCGCTCGAAGAGGATGCCCTCCGCCAAGCTCGACTCGAAGGAGCGGTTCACCGCCTCCTTCGCCACGGCGACCGTCGCGCCGGACATGGCCGCGATCGTCGAGGCGACCTCCAGCGCCTCGGTCAGCAGCTGGTCGGCAGGCACGAGCCTGCTGATCAGGCCCGCGCGCTCCGCCTCGTCGGCTTTCATGTTGCGGCCGGTGAGGCACAGGTCCATCGCCTTGGCCTTGCCGACCGCCCTGGTCAGCCGCTGCGAACCGCCGATACCGGGGATGACGCCGAGCTTGATCTCCGGCTGGCCGAACACCGCGGTGTCGGACGCGATCAGCAGGTCGCACAGCATCGCCAGCTCGCAACCGCCACCGAGTGCGTAGCCGGACACCGCCGCGATCAGCGGGGTGCGCAGACGGGTGAGCGCGTCCCAGCCGGCGAACAGGTCCGCCTCGACGACCTCGGCGTAGCTCAGCGGCGCCATCTGCGAGATGTCCGCGCCCGCCGCGAAGGCCCGCTCCGAACCGGTGATCACGATCGCGCCGATGCCCGCGTCCTCGTCCAGCTCCCTGGCCGCGGCGGTCAGCTCGTGCATGACCGTGAGGTTCAGCGCGTTGAGCGCCTTCGGCCGGTTCAGCCGGATCAGCGCGACCCGGTCGGCGGGCTTCTCGACGATGATCGTCTCGTACTCCGTGCTGGTACCGGCGTCAGTGCTGGCCATGCGTACGCTCCTCGGATCGGATGTCGGTGATGATCGCCGAGAAGTCCCGCGACGGACCGTCCTTCTCGACGAACTCGGTGTACAGCTGGGCCGCTGTCCTACCCAGCACCGTATCCACTCCGTTCTCGCCCGCCGCCGTGAGTGCCAGCCCGAGGTCCTTCAGCATGAGCGCGCTGGCGAAACCTCCCGCGTAGTCCCGGTTGGCCGGGCTGGTCGGCACCGGGCCGGGTACCGGGCAGTTCGTGGTCAACGCCCAGCACTGGCCGGACGCGGTGGACGCCACGTCGAACAGCGCCTGGTGGTCGAGCCCGAGACGTTCCCCCAGCACGAACGCCTCACCGACGGCGATCATCGAGATGCCGAGGATCAGGTTGTTGCAGATCTTCGCCGCCTGCCCGGCGCCGGGCCCGCCGCAGTGCACGGTGCGTTTACCCATCACGGTCAGCAGCGGTTCGGCCGCCGCGACCGCCCCGGCGTCACCGCCCGCCATGAACGTCAGCGTCGCCTGCGTCGCGCCGACCACACCGCCGGACACCGGCGCGTCGACACTCCGGTGCCCGGCCTTGCCGACCAGCGCGTGCGCCTCCCGGGACGAGCTGACGTCGATCGTCGAGCAGTCGACGAACAGCGTGTCCGGGGCCGCCGCCGAGAGGATCTCCTGGTAGCAGGCCAGCACGTGCGCCCCGGCCGGCAGCATCGTGATCACCACGTCCGCCTCGGCGACCGCGGCCCGGCCGTCCGCCGCGATCGTGACACCGTGGCCCGCGACGCCGTCCCTGGCCGGCGCGGACAGGTCGAATCCCTGGACCTGGTGCCCGGCCGAGGCCAGGTTCACCGCCATCGGCCCGCCCATGTTGCCGAGCCCGATCACCGCGACGCGTGTCATGCCGTGTCCCCTCTCGACAGTCCCAGTTCTCGCTCACCCAACGGCTCGAAGTACCGCACCACGTCGTCCGGCCCCACCTGTTCCAGCGTCGAGGGCGTCCAGCACGGCTCGCGGTCCTTGTCGATCACCTGCGCCCGGATGCCCTCCCTGAGGTCGGGGGCCGCGAAACAGCGGGTCGACACCCGCAGCTCCTGGTTCAGCTCCTCCTCCAGGCTGTCGAGGCCCCGGGCCCGGCGCAGCGCTTCGAGCGCCACCTTGAGCGCGGTCGGTGACTTTCCGCTGATCTGCTTCGCGGCGTCCTGCCCGGCCTGCTCCAGCCGCGCCAGGATCTCCTCGACCGAGTCGGCGCGGTAGCACTGGTCGATCCACGACCGCTGCTGTGCCAGCTCCGACCACGGCGCGGGTTCGGCGAGATACTGGACCGCTGCACCCACCGCTCCGGGCACGTCGCTCTCCCCCGCCGGGATGTCGCCCAGCGCCGCGACCAGCGCGGACAGCCGGTCGGCCGGCACGTACCAGTCGGCGAAGCCCAGCTCGATCGCGTCGCCGGGCCCGAGCGTGGCGGTGCTCAGCGCGACGTGCGTGCCCAGCTCACCGGGAGCCCTCGCCAACAGCCAGGTCCCACCGACGTCCGGCACCAGGCCGATGCCGACCTCCGGCATGCCCAGGACCGAGCCGTCGGTGACGATCCGCTGGCTCGCGTGCGCCGAGACGCCGATCCCGCCGCCCATGACCAGCCCGTGCATGATCGCCACGACCGGCTTGGGATAGCGGGCGATGCGCGCGTTGAGGTGGTACTCGTCGTGCCAGAAGTCCAGCGTCGCGGTCCCGCCGGCGCCGAGGTCGTCGTAGATCGCCCTGATGTCGCCACCCGCGCACAGCCCGCGCTCGCCCGCGCCGGTGATCAGCACCGCACCCACCGAAGGGTCGTCGGCCCAGCCACGCAGCACCCCGTCGATCTCGACCGCCATGGCATGGGTGAGCGCGTTGATCGCCTTGGGCCGGTTCAGCGTGATCCGCCCGAGGATGCCTGTCCGCGCCACGATGACGTCGCTCATGACTCCGCCCCCACCAGACCTCGGGAGACGATCACGCGCATGACCTCGTTGGTTCCCTCGAGGATCTGGTGCACGCGCAGGTCCCGAACGATCTTCTCGATGCCGTACTCGGCCAGGTAGCCGTAGCCGCCGTGCAGCTGAAGCGCCTGGTTGGCCACCTCGAACCCGGTGTCGGTGGCGAGCCGTTTCGCCATCGCGCACAGCCTCGAGGAGTTCTCCTCACCGTCGTCGCGCGCCCGCGCCGCCCTGCGCAGCAGCTGGCGCGCCGCCTCCAGTTCGGTGTGCATGTCCGCGATCCGGAACCGCAGCGCCTGCCGGCTCGCCAGCGGCGCACCGAACGCCTCCCGGTCCAGCAGGTGCGCCACGGCCTTGTCCAGCGCCGACTGAGCACCGCCCACCGAGCAGGCCGCGATGTTGAGCCGGCCGCCGTCGAGCCCGGACATGGCGATCCGGAAGCCCTCGCCCTCGTCGCCGAGCCGGTGCGACACCGGCACCCGCACACCGTCGAGCACGACCTGCCTGGTCGGCTGCGCGTTCCAGCCCATCTTCGCCTCGTTCGGGCCGAAGCTCAGCCCGTCGGCGCCCTTGCGGACCAGGAACGCGGAGATTCCGTGCGCGCCCGGGCCCCCGGACCGGGCGAACACGAGATACACATCCGTTGCGCCCGCCCCCGAGATGAACTGCTTGACTCCGGTCAGGACGTAGTCGTCGCCGTCGCGCACGGCGGTGGTGCGTAGCGCGGCGGCATCGGAACCAGCGTCCGGCTCGGTCAGGCAGTAGCTGCCCAGCTGGTCCATCCGGCACAGCCCGGGCAGCAGGTTCGCGCGCTGCGCGGCGTCGCCGTAGTGGTCGACCATCCAGGTCACCATGTTGTGGATCGACAGGTAGCCGGCGATCGACGGACATCCGGTGGCCAGCGCCTCGAAGATCAGCACCGCGTCGGCCCGGTCGAGTGCCGAACCGCCACCGTCCTCCGCCACGTAGATTCCGCCCATGCCCAGCTCGGCGGCCTTGCGCAGCACGTCGACCGGGAAGTGCTTGCGCTGGTCCCAGTCGACCGCGTGCGGTGCCAGGTACTCGGCGGCGAAATCCCGCGCGGTGTCCTGGAGCGCTCGTTGTTCCGTGCTCAATTCGCTGCTCTGTCCCATTTCAGCTCAGCTCATCGTCGGGATGACGAAGCTCGCGCCGTCCCGGACACCGGACGGCCAGCGCGAGGTCACCGTCTTGGTCTTGGTGTAGAAGCGGAACGCGTCCGGTCCGTGCTGGTTGAGGTCGCCGAAACCGGACGCCTTCCAGCCGCCGAACGTGTGGTAGCCGACGGGAACCGGGATCGGCACGTTCACCCCGACCATGCCGGTGTCCACCCTGGCGACGAACTCGCGGGCCGCGTCACCGTCCCTGGTGAAGACCGCGACGCCGTTGCCGTACTCGTGCTCGCTCGGCAGCGCGAGGGCCTCCTCGTAGTCCGCCGCCCTGACCACCGACAGCACCGGACCGAAGATCTCCTCGCGGTAGATCGACATCTCCGGGCGGACCCGGTCGAACAGCGAACCGCCGACGAAGAAGCCGTCCTCGTGACCGGGCAGGGTGAAGTCCCTGCCGTCGACCACCAGCTCCGCGCCCTCCGCGACACCGGCGTCGATGTAGCCGAGTACCCGCGTGCGCGCCTCGGCGGTGACCAGCGGCCCGAGGTCGGCCGACTCGTCGTCCGAGGTGCCGACCCGCAGCGCCCTGGTCCGCATCGCCAGACGCGCGACGAGCTCGTCGGCGACGGCCTCACCGACCGGGACCGCGACCGAGATCGCCATGCAGCGCTCTCCCGCCGAGCCGTACGCCGCCCCGACCAGCGCGTCGACCGCCTGGTCGAGGTCGGCGTCGGGCAGGACGACCAGGTGGTTCTTCGCGCCACCGAAGCACTGGGCGCGTTTGCCGTGCGCACTCGCCGTCGAGTAGATGTACTGGGCGATCGGGGTGGAACCGACGAACCCGACGGCCGCGATGTCCGGGTGGGTCAGCAGTGCGTCGACCGCTTCCTTGTCACCGTTGACGACGTTCAGCACGCCCGGCGGCAAGCCCGCCTCGACGAACAGCTCGGCGAGCCGCAACGGAACCGACGGGTCTCGCTCGGACGGCTTGAGGATCACCGCGTTCCCGCAGGCCAGCGCCGGTGCGAGCTTCCACAGCGGGATCATCGCGGGGAAGTTGAACGGGGTGATCGCCGCGACCACGCCGAGCGGCTGCCGCAGCGAGTACACGTCGATACCGGGGCCGGCGTCGGTGGAGTACTCACCTTTGAGCAGGTGCGGCGCGCCTGCGGCGAACTCCACGACGTCCAGGCCGCGCTGGATGTCGCCGCGCGCGTCGGACACCGTCTTGCCGTGTTCGGACGCCAGCAGCCGGGACAGCGGCTCCATCTCGTTCTCGACCAGGCGCAGGAAGCGCAGCAGCACCCGTGCCCTGCGCTGCGGGTTCCACCGCGCCCACTCGCGCTGCGCGCTCACCGCGTCGGCCACCGCGGCGCCGACCTCGGCGGTCGAGGCGAGCGGTACGCGCGCCTGGACGGTCCCGTTGTTCGGATCGAACACGTCGGCCCAGCGGTCGGAGGTACCGGAAGCAGGTTTGCCGGAGACGAAATGAGTCAGCGCAGGGGTCATCGCACAGTCCTTAGATGGGTATTCGTGCAGCTCAGCGAGCTGAAATGACATATCCGACTATTTGGTACCATACAATAGGAAGTCCGACCTTCCTAGAACTTCGCAAACATGTTCGCGAGGTCTTCGCAAGACCGGAGGGGTTCCCAAACATCCAAGACCGGGCCCCATGAACCGGGGACGATGAGCGCATGAGCGAAATCGTGCGGATGTACCCGAGGCTGGTCGTGACGGACGCCGACGCGGCGCTGGAGTTCTACGGCGCCGCGTTCGGCGCCACGGTTCTGGATCGCTACGCGGACGAGCACGGTCAGGTGGCGCACGCGATGGTCGCCGCCGGGCCGGTGCGGTTCGCGGTGAAGGACGCGGACGAGGTGGACTCGAGCCCCGCGGACGGCGGCTCACCGGTGATCATCGCGCTGTACGTGACCGACGCGGATGCGGTCGCCGACCGAATGGCCGAGGCGGGCGCGACCGTGGTCTTCCCGGTCGCCGACCACGACTACGGTCAGCGCGGCGGCCGGCTACGCGACCCGTTCGGTCACCTGTGGATGATCGCCGAGCCTGAATGACCTGGCGCGACGGCTGGTGTACCAGACCGAGGCGATCACCACCGCGCAGCCGAGCAGCTGGACGGTCGTGGGTGCCTCGCGCAGGAACAGCATGCCGATGATGATCGCCAGGACCGGCTGCAGCAGCAGGAGCGCCGCCGTGACGTTGGGCGCCAGCCTCCCGGACCCGGCCGCCACCAGCACCCAGGCGATCACCTGGCCGAGCAGCGCGAGCACGACCAGCCACAGCCACGCCCGCATCGGGAGCACCAGGTCGATGTGGGTACCGCCGAGCCCGAGCACCCCGATCAGGCCGGAGGCGAGGCAGGCCGCCGCGGTGGCGATGGCGACCGGGGTGATCAGGTGCCGAGGGCTGCGCCTGCCGGACAGCGTGTTCAGGTAGAGGTACCCGGCGTAGGCGACGCCCGCCGCGACCCCCAGCAGCGTCCCGACCAGTGGGTCGCCCGAGGCCGGGTGACCACCGACCACTCCACCGGCGAGCGCCACACCACCCAGCATCACGGGGCTGACCAGCACGAACCGCCGTGAGATCGGGACGCCACTGAAGAGCAGCGCAAGCACCGGGAAGGCCAGGACCTGAACGTTGACCAGCACCGTGGCGATCCCGGCGCCGACCGCGAAGATGCTCGCGGACCACATCACGTAGTCGGTCCCGAGCAGCAGCCCCGCGCCGACCGCGCAGAGCACCAGACGCAGGTCGAGACGGCCGTGGCGACGCAGCTCGACCAGCGCCACCGGTACCAGCGCGACGAGCGCGAGTGCACAGCGCAGGAACGCCGTCGTCGCGGCGTCCACACCGGCGAGCTTGACGAACATCGCCGACACGGACAGACACCCGGCCCCGGCCGCCACGAGCAGTCCGGGGACGACGCTCCTGCTCTCACCACTGGTCATGTCCTCGACACTGCCACCGGCCACTGTGCAGAACAACTTCGCATTTCTATCTCGAACCACTTAGCCTTGCTTGCATGTTCACCTGGGACAGACTGCGGGTCTTCGCCGCGATCGCCGAGTACGGATCGATCACCTCGGCGGCCGAGGCGTTGCACATCACCGGGTCCGCCGTGTCCCAGCACCTGCGGAAACTGGAACGCGAGGCACGCTGCCCACTGGTCGAACCGGACGGGCGGGGCATCCGGCTGACCGCGGCGGGCCGGGTGCTCGCCGCCTCCGCGCGGGAAATGGCGGCCACCGCGGCGACCGCCGAGCGGGACCTCGCCACGATCGACGAGCTGGTGGCCGGTCCGCTGCGGATCGGTTCGGTCGCCAGTGCCGTCCGCACACTGCTGCCGGACGTGCTGCATGCACTGGCCACCGCCCATCCTCGACTGCATACCTGGCTGTCCGACGGCGAGGTCGTCGAGCTGCTGCCCGCACTGCGCGCCGGGCGCCTGGACGCGGTGATCATGGAGAGCTGGACCAGCAGGCCGACCGAGCTCCCTCCCGGCCTGCGGATCACCCACCTGCTCACCGAGGACATCATGCTGGCGGTCAGCGAGCGCAACCCGCTGGCCACCAGGGAGTCCGTCCCGATCAGCGCGCTGCACGAACAGACCTGGTCCACCTGTGGACGCGGCACCGAGGCGCACGACGCCGTCGCGCAGACGCTGCGCCAGCACGGCATCGACGCCGAGTCCCGCTACCAGGTCGTCGACTACGGAACCCAGCTGGCGCTCGTGGCCGCCAATCTGGCCGTGGCGATGGTGCCACGCATCGGACGGCCCCGGTCCGCACCGGGAGTGGTGTTCGTCCGCTGCGAGCCGACCCTCACCCGGACACTCGCCGTCGCCACCACCGGCGCCGCGGACACACCCGTGGTCCGGGCGTTCCGCACCGAGCTGGAGCGGGTCGCCTCAGCGTTGGCGGAAGGCCCTGCGATAGGCACTCGGTGACAACCCGGTCGACGTCCGGAACACCTGCCGGAAGTTCGCCGAGCTGCCCATCCCCGAGACGTCGGCGACCCATTCGATCGACCGGTCGTCGGTCTCCAACAGCTCGCGCGCCCGGTTGAGCCGCTGGGCCTGCAGCCATTTCATCGGTGTGGTACCGGTGGCGGCGTGGAACCGGCGGACCAGCGTGCGCTCGGTCAGCTGCGCCCGCCGGGCCAGCGCGGCGACGGTCAGCGGCGTGTCCAGCCGTTCGAGTGCCCAGTGCAGCACCGGGCCGAGCGCGTCGGTGTCGCTGACGCCGACCGCCGCGTCGATGTACTGGGCCTGGCCGCCGAGCCGGTGCGCGGGTGTGACCATGCGCTTCGCCAACGCGTTGGCCACCGCGGCGCCGTGGTCGGACCGGACGATGTACAGGCACAGGTCGAGCGCGGCGGCGGTGCCCGCACTGGTCAGGACGTTACCGTCGTCGATGTAGAGGACCGAGGAGTCGACCCGCACCTTGGGGTAGCGCGCGGCCAGGTCGTCGGCGTGCATCCAGTGGGTGGCGGCGGGACGCCCGTCGAGGATGCCCGCCTCGGCCAGGACGAACGCGCCGGTGCACAGCGAGACGATGCGGGCGCCGTTGTCGTAGGCGGCGCGCACCGAGGCGACCAGCTCGTCGTCCGGTTCGAGGTCGGGCTGGTGGCCCGCGGCGACGATCACGGTGTCCGCCTCGGTCAAGGTCCCCAGCCCGAACGCGGTGTCCGGCCGGAAACCGCCCTGGACCACCACCGGCTCACCCTGCGCCGCGCACAGCCGGAAGTCGTACCAGGTCTCGGTCAGGTTCGGCCGGTCGTAGCCGAACACCTCGCACGGCACGGCCAGCTCGAAGATGGACATCTTGGCGGTTACCGCGAGCGCGACCAGGTGCCGAGACATGTCAGGATTCTATCGAATTATGGCTATCCTGCCACTGGGGTTCGTCGAGTTCGCGCCGCACAGTGGAGGCCATGAGGTTCGAACCGAAGTCCTGGTTGCGCGTGGCGCTCGCGGTGTGCGCGGTCGGTTGGGGTGGCAACCAGTTCGTCCCGCTGCTCCCGATGTACCGCGTCGAGCTGGGACTGAGCGCCTCGATCACCCAGGCCACCTTCGCCTGCTACGTCCTCGCCCTGGTCCCCGGGCTGTTGTTCGGCGGTCCGGTCGCCGACCGTTTCGGCCGTCGCGCGGTCCTGCTGCCGGCGAGCGCGCTGTCCATGCTGTCCGGCCTGGTGCTGGTGGCCGGCCAGTCCGGTGTCGGTTGGCTGTTCATCGGGCGCCTGCTCGCCGGCGCGGCGGGTGGGCTGGCCTTCAGCTCGGGCGCGGCCTGGCTGGCCGAGCTGTCCGCCGCCGAGCCGGTCGGGCTCGGTGCTCGCAGGGCGACCGTGGCGATGACCCTCGGTTTCGGGCTGGGGCCGCTCGTCGCGGGCGCGATCGCGCAGTGGGCGCCGTGGCCCGGAACGCTCGCCTACCTGCCGCACCTGCTGCTCGCCACAGCGTCGATCGTGCTGCTCCTCGGCGTTCGGGAGCACCCGGTGGCGCTCGACCGTCCCGCGCGGGGCGAGGTGAGGACGCCGTGGGCGCCGGAGCTGGTCAGGGTGGTGCTGCCGATGGCGCCCTGGGTGTTCGGCGCCGCGTCCCTGGGACTCGCCTATCTGCCCAGCCTGCTCGCGCCCCGGGTACCCGAGCTGTCGGTCATGCTCGGTGCCGTCGCCACGGTGCTCACCGCGGGCTCCGGGATCGTGATCCAGCCACTGGCCCGCCGCCTCGACGCCCCCGGCACGACGCGGCTGCTCAGCGCCGGGCTCGGCCTGGTCACCCTCGGCGCCCTGATCGCGGCGCTGACCGCAGCCACCCTGCTCCCGATTCTCGTGGTACCGGCGGCGATCGTGCTCGGTTCCGGGTACGGCTGCTGTCTGGTGTACGGCCTGCGTGAGGTGCGCAGGCTCGTCCCACCTCACCGGCTGGCGCGCATGACGGCGATCTTCCAGTCGTACTGCTACCTGGGCCTGGTCCTGCCCTACCCACTGGCCGCGCTGCACGACGTGGCCACCCCGCCGGTCCTCCTGCTGGGTCTGGCCGTCCTGTCCCTCCTCACCCTGGCCTGGACCACCCTCCAGACCCGCTCCGCGAGTCGGGACGCTCAGCACAGTGAGTCGGGCGCCTCAGCACACCCGCCGGTGTGCTCAGATTCCCAACTCGGTGGGCCCTCGTCCCCGACTCGCGCGGGCACGGTGCCCCTCACCCCGGCGAGTCGGGCGTGTAAGCACACCGAGTCGGGCGCCTGAGCACCCAGCTCAGGCGAGGAGCTTCTCGGCCATCGCCCTGGCTCGTAGCGCGGGGGCGGCGGTGCGTTCGCGCAGCGCCGTCACCAGCGCGCCGTCCATCAGCAGCATGAGCTGTTCGGCCAGCTCGGCGTGGTCCTCCCGGCCGTCCGCGACGAGCAGCTGGTCGAAGTAGTCGATCACGGCCAGCTTGTGCGCCGCCGCGACCTGATGGGCGACGGCCTGGGTGTCGGCGATCTCGACCATCGCGTTGATCGAGGTGCAGCCCCGGAAGTTGTCCGAGGTGAACCGCTCCGCGAGCGCGTCGAACACGGCGAGCGGACCGCCGCCGTGCTCGTCCACCCATCGCCCCAACCAGCCCCGGAACGACTCGTCGTAACCGCGGAGCACCGTGACGATCAGGTCGTCCTTGCTGGCGAAATGCCGATAGAACGAGGCCCTGCCGACCCCCGACTCGGCGAGCAGCCGCTCGACTCCGACCGCGCGCACCCCCTCGGCGTGGAAGAGCTGCTGAGCGGCACGCACCAGACGTTCACGGGCTTGGGTCGGCACGGTCGTCAGTCTACGTCCGTTTCGGCACCAACCGGTACCGTGGCGCCATGCCTGAGGACGTGGTCATCGTCGGCGGCGGCCCCAACGGGCTGCTGATGGCGGCCGAGCTGGCACTGCACGGGGTACGTCCGCTCGTTCTGGAGCAGGCGCCCGAACCGTCCCGGCTGCCCAAGGCCAACGGGCTGATCGGCCAGGTCGTCGCCGCGCTCGACCATCGAGGCCTGTACGCCCGGCTCAGCGGCTCCGACCTGCCACCCACGCCCGCGCCGCTGTTCCAGTTCGGCGGTCTCGCACTGGACCTGTCGCTCGCGCCGGACACCGCGCTCCTCGGCATCGCCATCCCCCAGGCCCACCTGGAAGAGCACCTTCGGGAGCACGCGCTCGCTCTCGGCGCACGGGTACTCCGGGGCCACCGGGTCATCGCGCTCACCCAGGACGAGGCGGCGGTACAGCTCGAGGTCGCGGGCGGGGGCGGGGAGTACGAGCTGGCCGCCCGGTACGTCGTCGCCGCCGACGGCGCGCACAGCAGCGTCCGCAAGGCGCTGGGGGTCCGGTTCGAGGGCGTCACCGACGACTCGTTCGTCGCGCGCTCGGCACAGGTCGTGTTCGATCCGCCGGTCCTGGTCCCCAGCACCGGCGGCCTCGACATTCCCGGGCTCGGGCCGGTTCCACCCGGTTTCACCCGCACCGAGACCGGTGTGTTCGCGCATCTTCCGCTGCCCGGCGGCGACCACCGGTTCGTGCTGTACGAGTGGGGCAGGCCGCCGACGACCGCCACGGACCGGCTCCCCATCGAGGAGCTGCGGTCGGCCTGCCGCCGGGTGCTCGGCACCGAGCTGCCGATGCGCTACCCCGCCGGCGAGACCGACGCGGTCGTCCACCGTCGCACGGTCGGGACCAACTCGCGCCAGGCCGAGCAGTACCGCGTCGGCCGGGTCCTGCTGGTCGGCGATGCGGCGCACGTGCAGTCCGGAATCGGCGGGCCCGGCCTCAACCTGGGCATGCTCGACGTGTTCAACCTCGGCTGGAAGCTCGCCGCGGTGGGCAACGGCCACGGCGGCGACACGCTGCTGGACACCTATCACTCCGAGCGCCACCCCGTGGGCGCCCGGGTGCTGATGCAGAGCAGGGCTCAGCTCGCGCTGCTGGCGCCCGGCCCGAACGTCACGGCACTGCGCCAGGTCGTCGACGAGCTGCTCGCCGACGGGCCCGCCGTACGCCGCATCACCCGCATGCTGACCGGCGCGGACACCCGCTATCCGATGCCCGGCGGCGACCACCCGCTGACCGGGACCTGGGTCCCCGACCTGCCCCTGACGACGGACAACGGCACCACACGGGTCGCGGAGCTGTTCCGGGCCGCCCGCCCGGTCCTGCTCGTCCTGTCCCCCGGCCGGCACGACCACCCGGACGGTTGGCGGGACCGCCTGGATGTGGTCACCGCCAGTACTCCGGACCCGCCCGCGGCTGCGCTCCTGATCCGCCCGGACGGCTACGTGGCCTGGGCCACCGACGCCGACGACCCGGACGGTCTGGTGGCGGCTCTGCTCACCTGGCTGGGTCCGAGATCATGACCTCGCGCTCGTCGCGGTAGGCCACCCAGGGCAGGAACAGCTGGGCCAGCGGGCCGATCGCGATCGCGTAGAGGACCGTGCCGATCCCCACGGTCCCACCCAGCAGCCAGCCGGTGGCCAGGACGGTCACCTCGATGCCGGTGCGTACCAGGCGGACGGACCAGCCGGTGCGCGCGTGCAGGCCGGTCATCAGGCCGTCCCTCGGCCCGGGACCCAGCCGCGCGCCGACGTAACAGGCGGTGGCCAGTCCGTTCAGCACGACGCCCGCGACCATCAGGCCGATCCTCGGCGCCAGCGCCGACAGGTGCGGGAGCCACGCCAGTGCCGTATCGACCGCGACCGCGATGACCACCACGTTGGCCACCGTGCCGACACCGGGACGCTGGCGCAGCGGAATCCAGGCGAGCAGGACCGTGATCCCGGTGATCGCGGTGATCGTGCCGAAGCTCAGGTGGACCCGCTGGGCCAGGCCCTGGTGCAGCACGTCCCAGGGATCGAGCCCGAGGTCGGAACGCACCATGAGCGCCATGCTCACGCCGTAGAGCACCAGGCCGCCGAGCAGCTGTGGTAGCCGGGTCGCGGGGCGATGCCTCACCGACACGGGCGAGAGGTCCACTGTTGCCTTCAGGTCAGCCACCGCTCCAGCTTCAGCCGCGATTGGCCTGGCTGTCGAGAGCCAATCCGAAGCAATTGGACTGGACGCCCGAGCGGGTGACCTCGGAAGAGTGTCTCGTTATGTAAGTGTGACGAAAACTGAGGGCAATCTCAGGAACTACCGCTCTCCCGAATCCATTGAACCTGTGAGAGCCCGATCGCCCCCGATCGGATGAGCCGAACCAGGAGGGTCCGTGCAGCAGGTATTCGAGGACATCGACCAACGCCAGATCAAACTCTGGGGTGGTCACACGGTCGCCCTGCGGCACACACTGGCGAATCGGGAAATGTTCTCCGACGAGTCCCTCGCCGCGCTGATCGAGAACATCGATCCCCGACACATGGACATCAGCACAATGGGCGACGACGTCACTACCTGGGGTCATGTCGATCGAGCCGGACACAGCGGCGCCACCGTGCTCGAGGCGATCCGAGACGGTCGAATCTGGCTGAACATGATGGCGATCGAAAAGGTCGACCCGCGATTCAGTGAGCTGCTGGAACAGATGTACTCCGAGCTCGAAGGGGCGCTGCCCGATTTCCGCACGTTCAAGCGCAAGCTCGGATTGCTGATCTCCTCACCCGGCGCGAAGGTCTTCTACCATTTCGACGTTCCGGGCCAGGCGCTGTGGCAGATCCGCGGCCGCAAGAAGATCTGGATCTACCCGCCGAGCGAGCCGTTCCTCAGCCCGACCAACGTCGAGAACGTCGCACGCAGTCTCGACAAGGAGGACGTGCCCTACGAGCCGTGGTTCGACGACCACTCACAGGCCTACGACCTGGAGCCGGGCGACATGCTGCACTGGGCGCTGAACGGCCCGCACCGGGTGGAGAACCATGACGTCCTCAACGTCTCGCTCACCACGGAACACTGGACCAGCGAGATCCGCCGCTCGTACGCGATGAACTACGGCAACGGAATCCTGCGCCGCGAGCTGCACTGGCGGCCTCGGACCCGCGCCATGAGCGGGCCCGCGTTCTGGGCGAAGGCCGGGCTGACCGCCGCGTGGCGGGCCACCGGTATGCAGCGCAAGCAGAGCTACAAACGAGTGCTGAGCTACCGCATCGACCCGGACGCCGAGCTGGGCCGCGCGCTCATCGACGAGAAGGACCGCACCGCGGTCACCATCTGACCCACTCAGGCGCGCCCGGCAGGCTCCCGCCACCGGGTGCGCTCCAGCGTCATGTCGCCCGGCCGAAGCTCTGTGTCGCAGTGCTCGCAGACCCGCCGGACCTGAAGCTCCTCACCGCACACGTGACGGAACACCGTGGGCGGTTCACCCTCGGTGACGTACCGGTCGCCCCATTCCATCAGGGCCGCCAGCACATAACGGAGGTCCTCGCCCGCCTGAGTGGGCACGTACTCGTAGCGTGGCGGGTGCCGCTCGTACTCGACCTTGTCCAGCACGCCGGCGGCGACCAGCGCGCGCAACCGGGTGGCCAGGATGTCCCGGCTCGCGCCGGTGTTGCGCTGGATCTGGTCGAACCGCCGCACCCCGAACAGGATCTCGCGCAGCGCCAGCAGGCTCCACCGCTCGCCCACCACCGCCAGCGCATTGGCGATGGAGCACTCCCTCACCTGCGCATCCATGCCCGTAGTCTACGACTGTGACAGTCCGTCCGGGATATTCGGACACCTGGGTCAGCAACGGTGCCGAACGTCACTGGTATGTCGCAGGTTTTTCCGTGGCTGAACAGCCCGTTCAGGTCAGGAACACTTGCTATAACGCACAGTAACTACTCACCCAATCGTGAAAGTCGTCCCACCCGTAGCGGTGAACTACAGGGTCACTTCGCGGCTCAGGAGTAACACCTGCCAGAACGAACGCGACAGCGATGACATGAGTCTCGGTGAGCAGAGGGTGGCCGGAGAGATCGAGTACGGCGCGGGCGACCACCGACTTCCTATGGGGTCGGAACTACTGACGGTCGCCGAGGTGTCCAACATGCTTCGTGTCTCCAAGATGACGATCTACCGCATGGTGCACTCCGGTGAGCTGACCCACGTCCGCGTGGGCCGGTCGTTCCGTATCCCCGCGGACGCAGTGCGCAGCATCCTGGGCAGCCGTATCAACGGCGACCAATTTCACGTCTGATCTAGTTAAACGTATGACTAACCCCGACCCAGTCAGCAGTACAGCAGGACACACAACCCGGCAGAGACCGTCCGGAGCGAACGGCGGGCTCTCAGCCACTCGTCAGTAGCCTGACCATGTGAGAGAGTCCGCCGCGCGCACCACTGAGCGGCTGTTCAAGGTGGCCCTTGTCATCAAGGGCATCGACGGGGCAGCCGAGCTGATCGGTGCCGCGCTGCTCGCATGTGCGTCCGGAGACCTGGTGCAGCGCGTGATCGCCCACGTGGTGAGCCACGACCTGCTCGGGCCTCCGGACGGGTCTCTGTCGCGGCACTTCGTGCTCGGCACCGCGGAGTTCGCGTCCGGGCATCGCACGTTCGCGATCGTCTACCTGGCGTTGCACGGCGTGCTCAAGCTCGCGCTGGTCGCCGCGCTGCTGCGTAAATGGCTGCCCGCGTACCCGGCCGCGATCGTGGTGCTCGGGCTATTCGTGATCTACGAGGTGTACCGGGCCGCGCACACGCACTCAATCCTCCTGCCGTTCCTCGCGGCACTGGACCTGGCGATCATCGTCCTGGTGATTCGTGAATATCGGCTGTTGCGTAGCGAGACGGTCAGCCCAGAACGTTGACCGCGCGGGCCACCACGAGTGCCACGACGACGAGTGAGACGGCCGACTGCACCATCATCGCGAGCTTCGCCCACCGCGACAGCGGCATCACGTCGGTCGGGCTGAACGCCGTCGAGTTGGTGAACGACAGGTACAGGTAGTCGACGTAGGCCGGTTCCCAGTCCTTCGCCGCCAGCTCGGGACTCTGCATCTGCACGAACAGGAAGTCCGGCGCATCCCGCACCGCGGCGGCGCGCGCGGCGGGACCACCTCGGTCCAGCTCCCAGTAGATGAGCGAGAAGCTGAGCACGTTCGTCAGCCAGATCGTGGCGCCCGCGGTCAGCAGCTCGCTCGGACCGCTCGGCTTGCCGGTGACCAGCGCGATCACCAGCAGCACCGCCGACCAGGCGTTGGACAGCGCGATCAGCCCGGTCATCGCCAGCCCGCACGCGCGCAGCACGGCCGACTCGCGGTCGAGCCGGTACGGGTTGGCCACGACCAGGCCGAGCAGCAGCACCAGCTCCAGCGCCGGGAGCAGGTACCGGGACTGCGGAACCATCTTGTCCGGCAGCGCGATCTGCAGCCCGATCGTCACCACCACGGCGATCGTGACCGGCCAGCGATGCTCGCCGCTGGTCTTCCGCCGCCACGCCGGTGTGGTCATCTGATCAGGTCGCGGTGAGCTGCAGCAGCGTGCTGACGCCCTCGCGGATCCGGGTCAGGTCCGCCGCGCAGGTCGGCGCGGCCTGCGGGCCCGCCGAGTACGGGCCGACGCCGCAGCCGTCCCGGTCGAACGCGGCGAGGTTGTCCAGGGTCTGCGCCGACGTCGTACGGATGGCCTGCGAGTTGGCCAGGCCATCGGCCCCGCTCTGGACGGTGGCGACCGCCGACCGCAGCTCCGCCATGTACCGGTCGCACAGCGGGTAGACCTGCTCGGCGGGTTTGGTCTGACAGCTGTCCTGGCTGATCAGCTGCAGCTTGGTCACCGCGCCCGCCACGCCCGCGGTCGCGGACCGGGTCGCCGTGGGCCGGGCCGCCGACTGGCTCGGCGCGGACTCCGCGGTCAGCTCCGACGAGCCGCAACCGGCCAGCAGCAGCGCCGAGACACCCATGACCAGGCCGGACTTCACACGATCACGCAGCACCTGATCAGCTTAGTCGCGTGGTCTGTTGCTGTAGATCCGCACGGGACGCACCAGCACGGCCGCCCTGCCGTCCTCGACCATCGTCCGGTCGTAGACCTCCCAGTTGTCGTGCTCGCCGCCGGCCGCGACGAACACCTCGCGCAGCAGCAGCCGCAGCCGTTCGGCGTCGAAGTCCGGGCGGGGGTCGTCGGGGCCGACGATCCAGGCGGTGCCCTCGACGGTGATCCACTGCCAACCGGCCCGGAAGGTCACCGCCACCGAAGGACGGTCCCGCAGGTTGGCCAGCTTGGTGCGTCCGTAGGTCACGAAACCGACAACCGGTTCGTCACCTCCGCGAGGGTCCGCGAGCACCCCGGCGTTGACCACCGAGGACTGCACGGTGCCGTCGGCACGCACGGTCGAGACCACCGCGAGGAACTTCTCCGGTCGAGCCAGTTCGACGACGTCATCGAGGTTCGGCATGGGCTCATCCTTCCACTCGTTCAGTTGAGTTGCACAATGAGACTCTGCTGGATACGGTCATTTCGCAACGAGGCGACCCGAGGAGACCCCCATGACGACAGTGCGGTTCGAGACCGATGCGGCCCTGGGCACGATCACGCTCTCCAACCCGCCGCTCAACCTCATGTCCGTCGAGATGATCACCGACCTCGAGGCCGCGGTGAACGAGGCGAGCAGCGCGCCGATCCGGGCGCTGCTCATCCGCGCCGAGGGCCCGCACTTCATGGGCGGGGCGGACGTCTCGATCTTCAAGGGCGTGAGCAACGCGGGGGCGCGCGCGATGTTCGCCCGTGCGCTCCCGGCGTTCCAGCGGATCGAGGACCTGCCGATCCCGGTCGTGGCCGCCGCGCAGGGACTGTGCCTCGCGGCCGGCCTCGAGACGGTGCTGTTCGCCGACATCATCGTCGCCGCCGAGTCGGCCCGGTTCGCCCAGGTCGAACGGCACATCGGCACGACGACACTTCTCGGCGGCGCCCAGCGCCTCGCCGAGCGGGCGGGCGCCGCGCGTGCCCGCCAGATCGTGTTCGACGGCGCCCAGTACAGCGCCGCGCAGTTCGCCGAGTGGAACATCGTCAACCATGTCGTCCCGGACGACGAGCTCACCACGTTCACCGAGAAGCTCGCCCGCAACTACGCGGCCGGGCCGACGCGGGCGCTCGGTGCTGGGAAAGCGCTCGTGCGCGGTTACCTGGACGGCGGGATGCGCGCGGCGGACCGCCTGATACTCGACGTCGCCACCCCGCTGTTCGAGACGGCCGACATGCAGCACGGTGTCACGACCTTCCTGGAGAACGGCACGAAGGTGATCGGCAAGATCCCGTTCCAGGGCGCGTAGCTCAGCCGGAGAGCGACAGCACCGCGCCCAGCGCGTCGGCCCGTGCCGCGACCTCGTCGAACACCCGACCGATCGCGTCCGCGAGTCCCTCGGCGTCCGGGTACACGGCCGCATCCGAGGTCACCCCGACGCCGACCGTGTCACCCCAGCTGAGAAACCCGACCGCGAGACCGGCACCGCCGGTGAGCGGTAGGACCGGCACGATCGTGCTCACCGGCACGCCCAGGACGCGCAGTGCACGCCGTCTGCTCGGTGGCACCGAGGCGATCAGCCCGACGGACCGCGCGTCGTGGAGCCGTCGCGCCGCCTCGGCTCGAAGGCCCGCCGGGAGCCTGCCGATCGCGCGGACCACGAGCCGCGACGCCGAGGAGCGGCCCCAGCCACTGCTCTCGGCCAGCGCCTCGGTCACCAGCGCGATCCGTTCGATCGGGTCCATCGAGGCCACCGGCAGGTCCAGCGTCGCCGAGGCGACCGAGGTGCGCAGCCAGCCGTGAGGTGCGGCGGCAGGCACCTTGTGGCCGCACAGGGCCTCGGCGAGAACCCCGAGCAGTACCGCGCCGCTGTTCGTCCGCAGTTTCCGCGCCACCGCCCGCACCTCGTGCGCGGGCAGCGTCGCCAGCGCATACCGTCGCACCCCGACGGCCGTCGCCGACGGACCCGTCCGGGCGGCGGTCGCCAGCTCACGCCACCCCGTCACCAGCCCGGCGATCCGACGGGTCGCCGGGACCAGCCTGCCGGGCAGGTCACGCACCGGACGCAGGTTCGGCGCGGGGTCGTCGGCGAGCAGCGCCGACACCGTCGCGGTGAGCGCGCGTTCGTCACCGAGCGCGTGGTGCAGCGAGATCAGGATCGCGGTGCGCCCCGTTCCCCCGACCCGCCCGCGCAGAACCTGTACCCGCCACGGCGGACGGTCGAGCGGCGGGCGCTCGGCGAAGAAGTCCCGGATCGCCGCGAACGAAGCCTGGTCGACGGCTCGCGCGCTCACCTGCGTGGAGGGGTCGGGCAGCTGGTTGTCGACCCAGCGGGCGCGTCGCCCCGGTCTGGTCACGAGTGTGCGGCGCAGCAGCGCCAGGCTGTCGGACCGGGCGGCGAGCCGATCCCGTAGTACGGCGGCGACGTGCTCCGGGTCCGAGGCGCCACCGCTCTCGCCGAGCATGACCACGGCGCCCCACTGCCCCGCAGCCTCGGCGTCGAGGAACACCGCCTCGGCTCCGTCCAGCGGACGGCTGGTCAACGGTCGGGGCAGCAACGGCATCCCGGCCACCTCGGCGTCGAAGTCCGCTGCCGAGGCGCGCCCGGCGATCGCACGTTCCAGTCCCGCCAGGCGCAGCTCGTCGGACAGCAGCTCGTGCAGCGTCGCGGTGAGGGTGAGCGCGTCGGGACAGACCCGGCCCAGCCCGGCGCGCTGCAGCATCAGCGCATCGGCGACGCCCTGGCCCGGTGCCGGCTCGAAACACAGGACCGCACGGCCGCTGGCCTGCGCTTCCCGCGCGGTCGCCGACCCCGCGTCGGTGATGACCATGTCGGCGGCGGCCAGCAGGCGAGGCATCCGGTCGGTCCACCCCAGCGCCACGACGCGGTCCCTGGCCGCCCACCGAGACCGCAGCGTCTCGTCGCGACCGCACGCGACCACCACCCACACGCTCCGGTGCGCGACCAGCGTCGCGTTCACCGCCCTGTCCAGCGACTCGGGCGACCGTGCCCCCGCCGCGATCACCACCACCGGACCGTCCGCCGGGAGGTCGAGCGCGCGGCGGGCCGCTGTCCGGTCGGACGGCTGGAACGCGGCCATCACCGGTGGCGCCCCGACCGCGCCCCGCACCTCGGGCCTGGCGTCCCACAACGCGCGCAGGCTCGGTTCGCCTGCCACGTAGTGCTGGTCGATCTGCGGATGGGCCTGGGACGGGTGCGGCGCGAACCCGGGCAGCAGCGCGGTGGTCGGCGCACTCAACCGTCCGCGTCGACGCAGCCATCCCGTGCCCCGGGCACCCAGCGGATAGGTCGACACCACCAGATCGGGCCGGAAGCCGGCGACGGTCGGCGCCAACGCCAGTCCCGCGACGGCCGACACGACGCCGCCGGGCAGCTCCGCGAGCCACGGCCGGCGCTCGACCAGCCGGCCCACCACACCACCGAGTGCCGCCAGCATGTCCACCCGGCGGATCTCGCAGTCCGGCCACAGCCGCCGTGCCCGCTCCTCGAGCGCCGAGGCGGCGGCGTCGTACCGCTCGCCCAGCGTGGCGCTCACCACGAGCAGCCGGCGCGGACCGGGCTCCACCGAGACGAGGTCCCTCACGCCGTCAGCCCGCGAACTCGTCGAGACATTCGAATGCGCTGCTCCAACCGTCGTGGTGGCTGTCGCGCTCGCGCCGCGACGTGAGCCCGGTCTGCCGGAAGACCATCTCGGTCTTGCCGTCCCGCTCCAGCAACTGGATCGTCACCATGGTCAGCTCGCCGACCGTGCCGTCGGTGTCCTCCCAGGCGAAGCTGAAGATCAGCAGCTCGGGTTCCTCCACCCGGTGGTACACCCCGCGCATGAGGTGTTCGGTGCCGTCCTGCTCGTACATCGCGATCCGCCAGCGTCCGCCGGGGCGCACGTCCATCGTGATGCCCTCGCTCGGCGCGGTGCAACCCCTCGGACCCCACCAGCGGGCGGCACGCTCCGGATCGGTCCAGGCCCGGTACACCCGGTCCTTCGGCGCATCGAACACTCGGGTGATCACCAGCTCGTGACCCGTCTCCGGCTCAGTCATCCTCACGCACCAGTTCGTCGAGACGGTCGAAGCCGCCTTCCCAGAACCGCCGGTAGCTGGACAACCAGCTGGTGGCCTCGGCCAGCGGTTCGGCGGTCAACCTGCACGGACGCCACTGCGCGCTGCGCCCCCGGGTGATCAACCCGGCACGTTCCAGCACGCCCAGGTGCTTCGAGACCGCGGGCAGGCTCATCTCGAACGGCTCGGCGATCTCGGTGACCGTGGCCTCACCGCCGATGAGCCTGGCGAGGATCGCGCGCCGCGTCGGGTCGGCGAGCGCCGCGAACGTGGCGCTAAGTTGGTCCGTGGTCGTCACCGGTTCACCACCTGGTTAATTAGCTTCCAGGTTAATGGTAAGCACATTCACTCGTATCCTGAGTACATGAAGCGGACTTCCTTCGCCAACTGGCCGTGCTCCGTGGCTCGAACCATGGACCTGCTCGGCGACTGGTGGACGCCCCTCGTGCTGCGCGAGGCGTTCTACGGCATCCGCCGGTTCGACGAGTTCCAGCGCGGACTCGGCATCGCGCGCAACACACTGTCGGACCGGCTGCACCGGCTCGTCGACGAAGGCCTGCTGGAGAAACAGCCGTACCAGACGGAACCCACGCGCTACGACTACGTGCTCACCGCGAAGGGGCGCGACTTCTTCAGCGTCATCCTGGCGATGACCCGCTGGGGTGACGACTGGCTCGCGGGCGAGGCCGGTCCACCGATCACGTTCCACCACACCAGCTGCGGCCACGACACCCACGCGGAGGTCGTCTGTGCCCACTGTCGTGAGCCGATGCGCGCCGAGGACACGGTCGCCCGCATGGGGCCCGGCTACCCGGCCCGGCTGGCCGAGCGACCGGACGTGGTGCGCCGCTTCGCTCGGTGACATGCTCGTTGACATCTAGGTCTATCTACGCAACTCTGGTGCTCAGGACCCCCAACGGCGAGGAGATGCGCAGCGCGATGGAATGGACTGGAGCCCGGTACGCCGACAAGCCGATCGTCGAGGTCGAGACGTTCATCGAGGCCTCGCCCGAGCAGATCTGGGCGCTGGTCGCCGACGTCGAGCAGATGCCGTCCATGAGCTCCGAGCTGCAGCGCATCGAGTGGCAGGACGGCGCGACGGGTCCGTCGGTCGGCGCCACCTTCGTCGGATACAGCAAGCACCCCGCGCTGGGTGAGTGGAACTCGACGTCGACCGTGCTGGAGTACGACGAACCCAAGGTGTTCACCTGGGCGGTCATGGCGGACGACGTGCCGTCCGCGACCTGGCGGTTCACCCTCGAACCCGGTGACGGCGGCACCACGCTGCGCCAGTGGATGCGGATGGGGCCGGGTCGCTCCGGGCTGAGCTTCGCGATCGACCGGATGCCGGAGAAGGAACAGAAGATCGTCTTCGTGCGGCTGCGTGAGTTCGAGGCCAGCATGACCGCGACAGTGGCCGCCATCAAGGAACGGGTCGAGTCGGCAGCGGCGGCACTCTGATGCGCACCGCGACTACGGTCGAGGCGTCCAACCGGGGCAGCTGGCGCGACACGCTGAGCTTCGTCGTCGAAGCCGAGAAACTCGGCCTCGACGTGTGTTTCGTCGCCGAGGCGTGGGGCTCCGACGGGCCGTCCGCGCTGGGTTTCTACGCCGCGCGCACCGACCGCATGCTGCTCGGCTCGGGCATCATGCAGCTCGGCACCCGCACCCCGGTCGCGCTGGCCCAGACCGCGCTGACCCTGGCGGAGATGTCCGAGGGCCGGTTCCTGCTCGGGCTCGGGGCGTCCGGTCCGCAGGTGATCGAGGGATTGCACGGCGTGCCGTTCGCCAAGCCGCTCACCAGGATGCGCGAGACCGTCGACATCATCCGGCAGGTGTTCGCCGGTGAGAAGGTGTCGTACTCGGGCAGCCAGCTGAGGATCCCGCTGCCGGACGGCGAGGGCAAGCCCATGCGGCTGTCCATGAACGCGAACCCCGACATCCCGATCTACCTGGCCACCATCTCGCCGAGGACGCTGCGGCTGACCGGCGAGATCGCCGACGGCTGGCTGGGTACGAGCTTCGTGCCGGAGGGTGCGAGCGCCTACTTCGAGCCGCTGGACGCCGGGCTGGCCGAGGCCGGCCGCACCCGCGCCGACCTGGACGTCTGCCAGGGCGCCGAGGTGGCGTTCGCCGAGGACGAGGACGCGCTCCGGGACATGGTGGCGAGCCGCAAGAAGGAGCTCGCGTTCAGCCTCGGCGGCATGGGTTCGGCGCAGACCAACTTCTACAACGGTGCCTACAGCCGCCAGGGCTGGGCCGACGTCGCCGCGGCGGTGCGCGAGCGCTGG
Organism: Actinospineispora spinosispora DSM 44797; assembly: GCF_000429025.1. Classification (GTDB taxonomy): domain Bacteria; phylum Actinomycetota; class Actinomycetes; order Mycobacteriales; family Pseudonocardiaceae; genus Pseudonocardia; species Pseudonocardia spinosispora. The sequence goes on along the minus strand of NZ_KE386834.1, from coordinate 468,001 downwards.
CAGTCCGGCGACCGCGACGGCGCGGCGGGCCTGGTCACCGACGACATGGTGCTGGGCACGACCCTGATCGGCACCGAGCCGATGGTCCGCGACCGTCTGAAGGTCTGGAGCGACGCCGGCGTGGACACGGTGCGCCTCTACCCCGCCGGCGACTCACTCGACGCGAAGCTGACAACACTCGGCCGCGCCCTGGACATGGTCCGCACCCTCAACGACACCTGAACCATGATCATCACCGCCTGAGGGCTGTTCGCGGGCCTCACAACAGCCCTCAGGCGGTGGTGATCATGGGCTGTGTGTTGTTGCGGCAGTCGGTCGCTAGCGTGTCCAGGATTTGTTGCGATGAGGGGTCGGCGCCTCGGTAGACGACGAGGCGCTGGTCCGGGTCCTGCAGCGGGACCAGTGCCTCGTACTCGATCGTGAGCGGACCATGTTCGGGGTGGCACAGGCGTTTCTGGCCGCGCCCGTTGATCTGCACGTCGCGCAGTGCCCACAGCCGCTCGAACTCCGCGCTGGACGAGCGGAGCTCGTCGACGAGAGCCGCGAGCGCGGTGTCGTGCGGGCGGGCCGCCCACGCGGCGCGCAGGTCGGCGATGCTCTCCCGTACCGTCCGCTCCCGGTCCAGGTAGAAGTCGCGCAGCCCCGGATGCAGCAGGCACAGCCGCAGGGTGTTGCGATTCAGCTCGGGCATGGCACCGAAGTCGATCATGAGCGCGGCCATCTCCGGGTTCCAGGCCAGGATGTCGAACCGGTGGTTGAGCAGCATCGACGGCAGCGGCGACAGGTCGTTGACCAGTCGCGCGACCGGCGGCGCCGCGTGCTCGCTGACCCGGGGCGCGTTCACCGACCGTTGCCGAGCGAGGTCGAACAGGTAGGCGCGCTCGTCCTCGCTGAGCCGCAGAGCGGTCGCCAGCGCCTCCAGCACCTCCGGCGAGGGCCGCAGGCCCCGGCCCTGCTCCAGGCGCACCACATAGTCGACGCTCACCCCGGCCAGCTCCGCGACCTCTTCGCGCCGCAGCCCCGGTGTGCGTCTCGCGCGGCGCTCGGGCACCCGTCCCTCCGGAGCGAGGCGTTCACGTCGGGTCCGCAGGAATGCCGCCAGCTCCTGGGTCGTATCCACCGTCACCTCTCGATCCTGCCTAGGACAGCCGGTCCCAGGAAAGGCTTTCCCTTACCGCACCGACCGCCCCGGCGCAGGCTGTCGGTATGAAGATGGATCACTACCGTTTGCTCGGACGTTCCGGACTGCGCATCTCGCCGCTCGCACTGGGCACGATGACGTTCGGCACGGACTGGGGCTGGGGCACCGACAAGGACGAGGCTCGCGCGATCTTCGACACCTACCTCGACCGAGGCGGCAACCTCGTGGACACCGCCGACTTCTACACCAACGGTACATCCGAGAAGTTCCTCGGCGAGTTCATGGCCGATCGCCGCGACCGTGTGGTGCTGGCGACGAAGTACACGCTGACGACCGGCGCTCCGGACCCGAACTCGGGCGGCAACCACCGCAAGAACATGACCCGCTCGGTCGAGGCGAGCCTGCGCAGGCTGAACACCGACTACATCGACCTGCTGTACCTGCACGCCTGGGACTACACCACCCCCGCCGAGGAGGTGCTGCGGTCGATGGACGACCTGGTGCGCTCCGGCAAGGTGCTCTACGTGGGCATCTCCGACACGCCGGCGTGGCAGGTGTCCCGTATGCAGGCGATCGCCGACCTGCGCGGCTGGTCGCCGCTGATCGCGCTGCAGATCGAGTACAGCCTGATCGAGCGGACCGTGGAGCGCGAACTGATCCCGATGGCCAAGGAGATGGGCCTTGGCGTCATGCCGTGGTCCGCGCTGGGCAGCGGGGTGCTCACCGGCAAGTACAGCCACGCCGATCTCGATCACGGCGGCGGCGTCGCCCAGGCTCAGGGCACCCGCAAGAACGTGGCCGCCGCGAACGGCTCGCTCACCGAGCGGACCCTGGGTATCGCCGACGTCGTGAAGAAGGTCGCGGCCGAGCTGGGCGCCACACCCTCGCAGGTCGCGCTGGCCTGGACGCTGCGCAACTCCGCGGTGGCCGCGCCGATCGTGGGCGCCCGCACGCTCGCCCAGCTGAACGACAACCTGGGCGCGCTGGACGTCGAGTTCACCGACGACCAGCTGGCGGTCCTGGACGCCGCGAGCGCGGTCGAGCTGGGCTTCCCGCACGATTTCCTGACCAAGCCGATGACCAGGGACGTCATCTTCGGCGGCGTCTCCATCAGCAGGTCATGACCGTGAGCGCCGCGGCCTCCTATAGGCGGCCGCGGCACTCACGGGGTGAGCAGGTGATCCGCCAGTGCGTCGAGCTGGCGAGCCTGGGAGCCGAGCAGGACGCGGCGGGCGCGGGAGCGTTTGAGCAGCACGTGCGACACGTGCTCCCAGGTGAACCCGATCCCGCCGTGCACCTGCAAGGCGTCGGCGGTCGCGGCGTCGGCGGCGTCGGACGCCGCGACCAGTGCGGTGCGAGCCGCGATCTCCGAGGCATCGGCCGCGCGAACGAGCATCCGCGCGGCGTCCAGCTGCACGAACCGGTCCGCGAGCATGTGTTTGATCGACTGGAACGAGCCGATGGGACGACCGAACTGACGCCGTTGCCCCGCGTACTCGACGGCCCCGTCCAGCGCCCGCCGACCGACACCGACCAGCTCGGCCGCGACCAGGAGCAACACCTCGGCCAGCGGAAACACCGGGAGGGACACGGGCACGCTCGGTGCGTCCCGCAGCGACACCTCGGCGAGGGGCTCCATCACGTCGAGCGAGTCGACCGAGGTCCGCTCGGCCCCCGCCAGCGGGACCAACGCCGCGGAGCCGTCCTGAAGGAACACCAGCACCTGATCCGCGTCGAGCCCGAACGGAACGGCCCGCAGCACCCCGGTGACCTGCGACGGTCCCGATGACACGAGCGCATCGGCCCGTCTGCCCGGCACGACCGAGACGGGCCAGGTCTCCCAGGCTGGCACGATCACCTGCTCGCCGGACACCATTGGGTCGAGCGCTGCGTGCTCGGCACGGGCGAGCACCACCGCGACCGCCGACGCGCCCACGAACGGCACGGGCGGCACCGAGGCGCCCATCCGTTCGGCCACCAGCAGCAGTTCGAGCAGCCCGGCCCCCGAGTCCGGAGCGGTGAGCCCCAGCAACCCGACGTCCGCGAACGACGCCCACAGCGCTCGGTCCAGCCGGAGCGGCAGCGCCTCCCAGGCCGGCGGCAGCGGGTTCTTCGCCTCGGCATCGGCCAGCAGCTTCGCGGCCATACCGTCGAGCTCACGCTGCTCCGCAGTCAACCCGTCCATGCGAGAAGCATTGACCAAGTGGGTCTATCTACGCAACCCTGGTGCTCAGAGGCATACGAGGAGGTAGCCGGTGGACGAGTTCCGCGCCGAGGTCCGCAACTTCATCCAGCAGCTGGGCCCTGGCGACACCAGGGCCGCACTGGGCGACCGGGGCTGGCTCGCACCGGCCTGGCCGACCGAGTACGGCGGCGCGGGCCTGAGCCCCCGCGAGGTCGTCGTGCTGGTCGAGGAGATGACCGGGGCGGGCATCCCGTTCGGCTCGGACAACGACGCGTTCGGGATCAGCATGCTGGGCAACACGATGTTGCGCCGCGCCACTCCCGAGCTGTGCGCCCGGTTCCTCCCGAAGATCGTCTCCGGCGAGTACGTGTTCGCGCAGGGTTTCTCCGAGCCCGGCGCCGGCTCGGACCTTGCCGGCCTCGCGCTGCGCGCCGAGCTGGACGGCGACCATTGGGTCCTCAACGGCCAGAAACTGTGGTCATCCGGTGCACATCGGGCGAACTGGATGTTCGTACTCGCCAGGACGAACCGGGACGCGGCGCCGCACCGGGGCATCAGCATGCTGCTGGTCCCGCTGGACCAGCCCGGCGTCGAGGTCCGGCCGATCCGCAACCTGACCGGCGACACCGACTTCAACGAGGTGTTCTTCGACGACGCGCGCACCGAGCGCGAGCTGGTCGTCGGCGGCGTGGATCAGGGCTGGTCGGTCGCGATGACGCTGCTCGGTTTCGAACGGGGTGAGACCGCGCTGCACGCGCCGATCCGGTTCGCCGGCGAGCTTCGGCGCCTGATCGAGCTGGTCCGCGAACGGGACCTGCACACCGATCCGGACATCAGGCGGCGGGTCGCGTGGTGTCACGTCCAGGTGGAGCAGCTGCGCGCGCACGGTGAACGGACCGCCGCGAAGCTCATCGCGGGCCAGGAGCCCGGCGCGGAGGCCGCCGCGTTCAAGTTGCTGTGGAGCGAGTACCACCGGGTGGTCACCGAGCTGGCCATGGACGTCCTCGGCCTGGATGCACTCACGCCGACCGGGCGGCCGTCCCCGAACTGGTACCAGACCGACGATCCCGGCGCCCCGAACTCGTCGGCGTCGTGGACCAGTGTCTATCTGAACGCGCGTGCCGGGACCATCTACGCCGGCTCGTCGCAGGTGCAGCGGGGAATCGTGGGCGAGCTGCTGCTCGGCCTACCGAAGGAGCCCAAGCCCCCGCGCACAGAAAAGGGGCCGGAGCCCGCCCCGAGGCGGTAACTCCGGCCCACGTAGCCACCCGTCCGCTCCCCAGTGAACCAATGGCGAAGACTGTGCTGCGCTATTGATGCCCGGGGAGGCGCGTAGCCAAACCTGGCGATCTTTCGGACCACTCGAACGAGTGAAGGTACTACTTCCAGTCACCGGGTCGGCGCCGTCCCCCGTGCACGACGCCGACCCGGTTGTTCTATCGGCTGGAACCGGTCAGAACTCAAGAGCCGAATCCGCCGCCGAGTACGACCTTGCCGATCATTCCGCTTTCCTCGACCATCCGGTGCGCGGCGCGCAGGGTGTCGGCCGAGATCGGGCGCAAGCGTTGCGTCGCGGTTCCCAGCAGCGTGCCGGCGTCGACGAGCCGGGCGACCTGGTCGAGCAGCTCGTGCTGGCTGGTGTCCTCCGGGGCGAACAGCGGCTTGCTGAACATCAGCTCCCAGTGCCAGGCACCGCTGCGCTCCTTGAGCGGCAGGGTGTCCAGCCCCTCCGGTTCGTCGATCGCGGTGACCTGCCCGCCGACCCGGATCAGCTGGGCGAACTGCTCGACCTTGCCGGCTGAGAACGGCGAGAAGATGTAGTCGACGCCGTCCGGCGCCACCTCCCGGGTGTTCTTCACCAGATCGCCGTGGTGGTTCACCACGTGGTGCGCACCCAGCTCGGTCACCCACTGCCGGGACTCCGGCCGCGACGCCGTCCCGATCACGGTCAGCCCGGTCAGCGCGCGGGCCAGCTGGACCACCATCGAGCCGACCCCACCGGCGGCCCCGGTGACCAGCAGCGTCCCCGTGCTGTCCGCACCGAGCTTGAAACGGTCGAACAGGGTCTCCCACGCGGTGATCGTGGTGAGCGGCAACGCGGCCGCGTCGGTGAAGTCCAGGCTCGTCGGCTTGTGCCCGGTGATCCGCTCGTCCACCAGGTGGTACTCGGAGTTCGTGCCGGCGCGGGCGATGTTGCCCGCGTAGTACACCTCGTCACCGACGGCGAACAGGGTCACCTCGTCCCCCACCGCCTCGACGACGCCGGCCGCGTCGTACCCGAGCACCTTCAGCTCGCCGTCCGGATCGACACCACTACGGACCTTCGTGTCCACCGGGTTCACCGAGACCGCCTCGACCCGCACCAGCAGGTCGTGCGGCCCCGGCGCAGGGACGGGCAGTTCGAGGTCGACGAGGCTCTCCTGGTCGTCGATCGGCAGGCTCTTGCGGTATCCGACCGCGCGCATCGTGTTGCTCATGAGACGACGGTATCCCCACAGCCCTAGTTACCTGCAAGGCTTGCTAGTACCCAAAAGATACTGGAGGATGCGGGACATGTCGGCCACCGATGCGCTCAGTCCGCGAGACGTCTACAGCGCGTCGTGCCCGTGCCGTGAGGTGCTCGACCTTCTCGCCAACAAGTGGAGCGCGCTCGCGCTCGGTGCGCTGGAGGACGACGGCCCTCAACGGTTCGGCGCGCTGCGCACGAAGCTGGAGGGCATCAGCCCCAAGATGCTGACCCAGACGCTGCGCCGGCTCGAGGAGCTGGGCCTGGTGAACCGGGTCGTCTACCCGGCCGTGCCACTGCACGTGGAGTACTCGCTGACCCCGCTCGGGCGCGACGCCTGTGTACCGCTGACCGCGCTGCGTCAATGGGTCGAAGCCAACATCGACCGCATCCCCCTCGGAGGGTAAGGATCCCGATTATGCGAATCCTCGTGGTGGGCGCCGGTGCGACCGGTGGATTCTTCGGCGGACGGCTGGCGCAGGCCGGCCGGGACGTCACGTTCCTCGTCCGGGAGCGCCGTGCACAGCAGCTGCGCCGCGACGGTCTGGTGATCGTCAGCCCGAACGGCGACGTCACGCTGACTCCGAAGCTCGTCACCGGCGACGAGCTGGGCGCCGACTACGACCTGGTGTTCTTCACGGTCAAGTCCTACGGTCTCGACCAGGCGATCGCCGACATCGCGCCGGCCGTCGGCCCGGAGACCATGATCCTGCCGGTGCTCAACGGCATGCGGCACCTCGACGTGCTGGTCGAGCGGTTCGGCGAGCACCGGGTGCTCGGCGGCCTGTGCGCGATCTCCGGCACGCTCGACGCCGACGGCACGATCCGCCAGCTCGCGCAGCAACCGCAGCACGTCGCCTACGGCGACCGCAAGGACCCACGCTCCGCGCGGCTACAGGCCGTGCACGAGCAGTTCAGCGACGCCGGGTTCCCGACGACGCTGCCGCCGGACATCATCCAGTCGATGTGGCAGAAGTGGGTGTTCCTGTCCAGCATGGCGACGATCACCTGCCTCATGCGTGGCCCGATCGGCCAGGTGGTCGCGGCACCCGGCGGCACCCAGTTCGCCGAGTCGGTCGTCGCGGAGTGCGCGGCGATCGCCACGGCGAACGGCCACCCGATGCCCGCCGACGAGCTCGACCGCACCCTCACCACGGTCACCACTCCCGGCTCGACGTTCGCCGCGTCGATGTTCCGGGACCTGAGCCAGGGCTACCCCATCGAGGCCGACCACATCATCGGCGACCTGCTGGCCCGCGCCGAGGCCCACGACGTGCCGGCCCCACTGGTGCGCCTCGCCTACACCCATCTGTCGGTCTACCAGCAGTCGCTCGCCAGGTAGCTGCCCGGAGCGGGGTCAGTTGCGCGTGGCCTCGAATGCCTGGGCGGCCACCAGGCGTGCGCGGGCGCGGGCGATGAGTGCACTCGCGTCGCCGTCGACCGCGCCGGGCCCACCCAGCAGCTCCAGGGTGTCGCTGATCGCCCGCCGCAGCGCCGTGCACTCGGATGCCTGCGCGGCCAGCTCCGTGTTGAGCTTCCACAGGTCGGCGAACACCTGGACCTTGGAGCGCAGCACCCACGGGTCGAGCGGCTTCGTGAGGTAGTCGACCGCGCCCAGCTGGTAGCCGCGGAACGCGAGGTGCGGGTCGTAGTTCGCGGCGGTGAGGAACACGATCGGGATCCGGCGGGTGCGCTCCCGCTGCTTGATGTGGCTGGCAGTCTCGAAACCGTCCATGCCGGGCATCTGGGCGTCCAGCAGGATCACCGCGTAGTCCTCGAGCAATAAGCGCTTCAGCGCGTCATCGCCGCTGGTCACCGACGTGATCTCGACGGGGAGCCCCTGCAGGATCGCCTCCAGCGCGATCAGGTTCTCCGACCGGTCGTCGACCGCAAGCACTTTCGCGTCGCGCGTCATGACGGGCGGACACCCGCCGTCCGCGCTCGGCTGATCCAGGACGCCATGACGGACAGCAGAAGCTCCTTGTCGACCGGTTTGGTCACGTAGTCGGTCGCGCCCGCGGCCAGGCTGGACTCGCGGTCACCCGGCATCGCCTTCGCGGTCAGGAACACTACCGGCAGGTCGGCACCGCCGGGGAGCCCTCGGATGAGCTTCGTCGTCGCGTTGCCGTCCATCTCGGGCATCATCGCGTCCATCAGCACGATGTCCACCTCCGGATGCTCGGTCAACAGCTGGATTCCGTCCGCCCCGTTGTCTGCGTACAACACTGTCAGACCGTGCAGCTCCAGCGCACTGGTCAACGCGAACACGTTACGGACATCATCGTCGACGATCAGCACCGTGACCCCGGTGAGGTCCGTCACCGGCCGGTCGACGCGAGGCGGCCCGGAGTGGCTGCGCAGGATCGGGCCACGGCCGTTGGCGGTCGGTTCGCCGAGGATCTCGGACGGCTCCGGCGCACGGCGCGGCACCTTGTTCGTCGGCGTCACGGTCGAGGTGACCAGCTCGTCCGGCAGGTACAGGGTGAACACCGAACCGGTTCCGATCTCCGACGTCACGGTGATGACGCCGCCCAGCATCTGGGCCAGCTCCTTGCTGATCGACAGGCCGAGGCCGGTGCCGCCGTACTTGCGGCTGGTCGTGCCGTCCGCCTGCTGGAACGCCTCGAAGATCATGTCCAGCTTGTCGGTGACGATGCCGATCCCGGTGTCGCGGACGGTGAACGCCAGCACGGTACGCGCGGCGTCCAGCTCGGGAACGCCGAACGGCGCGTCGCCCTGCGAAGCGGGCCCGACCGACAGCGTCACCTCGCCCTCGGCGGTGAACTTGATCGCGTTGGACAGCAGGTTGCGCAGAATCTGCTGCAGCCGCTGCGCGTCGGTGCTGACCGTGGACGGCAGCTCGGGCGCGATGTGCACCCGCAGCTCCAGTCCCTTGTCCTCGGCCTGCGGCACGAAGGCCTGCTCGACGTAGGCCCGGACCTGCGCCAGCGCGACCGGCTGCGGGTCCAGATCCACCCGGCCGGCCTCGATCTTGGACAGGTCCAGGATGTCGTCGATCAGCAGCAGCAGCTCGGAGCCCGCGTTGTGGATCGTGGTCGCGAACTCCTTCTGCTTGCTCGTGAGGTTGCGCTCCTCGTTGTCGGCGAGCAGCCGGGACAGCAGCAGCAGCGAGTTGAGCGGGGTCCGCAGCTCGTGGCTCATGTTGGCGAGGAACTCGGACTTGTACTGGCTCGCCCGCGCCAGCTGCTGGGCGTTCTCCTCGACGCCGCGCCGGGCCGCGTCGATCTCCATGTTCTTGATCTCGATGTTGCGGTTCTGCTCGAACAGCAGCGCCGCCTTCTCCTCCAGCTCCGCGTTGGTGCGCTGGAGCTCGGCGGACTGGTACTGCAGCTCGACCGCGAGCCGCTGGGACTGACCGAGCAGCTCCTCGGTACGACTGTTGGCCTGGATCGACGCGATCGTGACACCGAGGGTCCCGGCGAGCCGTTCCAGGAACGTCAGGTGCAGCTGCGGGAACGTGCTCACGGACCCGAACTCGATCACCCCGAGCGACTCCCCCTCGAACAGCACCGGCAGCACGACGATCGCCGTCGGTGAGATCGTGCCGAGTCCGGAGCCGATCGGCAGGTAGTCGGCGGGGATGTGGGTGACCAGGACGACCTGTTTCGTCGCCGCGGCCTGCCCGACCAGGCCTTCGCCCACCCGGAACCCGCGCGGCGTGGCCTGGGGATTGAGCGCGTACCCGGCGCTCATCTGCCAGACCTCGCGCATCGGGTCGTCCTTGCCGCTGTCCGACTGGTCGGTCGTCACCGGATTCGCGGGCAGGAAGAAGGCACCGACCTGGGCGTTGACCAGCGGTGCGGCCTCATTCATGATCAGCTTGCTGACCTCGGTGAGGTCACGCTGGCCCTGCAGCAGTGCGCTGATCCGAGCCAGGTTCGAGTCCAGCCAGCCCTGCTCGGCGTTCTCCTTGGTGGTCTCGCGCAGGGTGAGGATCATCTGGTTGATGTTGTCGCGCAGCGCGGCGACCTCACCCATCGCGGCGATCTGAATCTGCTGGGTCAGGTCACCTCGGGCCACGGCGGTGGACACGACCGAGATGGCGCGCAGCTGTGAGGTCAGCGTCGAGGCCAGCTGGTTGACGTTCTCGGTCAGGTCACGCCAGGTACCGGCGACGTCCTTGACCTCGGCCTGACCACCCAGCTTGCCCTCGGTACCCACCTCACGCGCGACACGGGTCACCTCGTCGGCGAAGCTGGAGAGCTGGTCGACCATCGTGTTGACCGTGCTCTTCAGCTCGAGCATCTCACCGCGCGCGTCGACGGTGATCTTCTGCGACAGGTCACCCTTGGCCACCGCCGTGGTCACCTGCGCGATGTTGCGCACCTGGCCGGTGAGGTTGTCGGCGAGCTGGTTGACGTTCTCGGTCAGGTCGCGCCAGGTCCCGGCGACGTCCTTGACCTCCGCCTGACCACCCAGCTTGCCCTCGGTACCCACCTCACGCGCAACGCGCGTCACCTCGTCGGCGAAGCTGGACAGCTGGTCGACCATCGTGTTGACCGTGCTCTTCAGCTCCAGAATCTCACCGCGCGCGTCCGCGGTGATCTTCTGCGACAGGTCACCCCGCGCCACCGCCGTGGTCACCTGCGCGATGTTGCGCACCTGGCCGGTCAGGTTGGAGGCCATGTAGTTGACGTTGTCGGTCAGGTCGCGCCAGGTACCGGCCACGTCGCTGACGTGCGCCTGACCACCCAGCTTGCCCTCGGTACCCACCTCACGCGCGACACGCGTCACCTCGTCGGCGAAGCTGGACAGCTGGTCGACCATCGTGTTGACCGTGCTCTTCAGCTCCAGAATCTCACCGCGCGCATCCACGGTGATCTTCTGCGACAGGTCACCCCGCGCCACCGCCGTGGTCACCTGCGCGATGTTGCGCACCTGACGGGTCAGGTTGTCGGCGAGCTGGTTGACGTTGTCGGTCAGGTCGCGCCAGGTACCGGCGACGTCCTTGACCTGGGCTTGAGCACCCAACTTGCCCTCGGTACCCACCTCACGGGCGACCCGGGTCACCTCGTCGGCGAAACTCGACAGCTGGTTCACCATCTTGTTCACCGTGCGGCCGATCCGCAGGAACTCACCGCGCAGCGGCCGTCCCTCGATCTCCAGGGCCATGTGCTCGGACAGGTCACCCTCGGCGACGGCGGCGAGCACGCGCGCGATCTCGGCGGTGGGCCTGGCCAGGTCGTCGATCAGCGAGTTGACCGAGTGGGTGGCCTCGGCCCAGGAGCCGTCCACCGCGTCCTCGTCCAGCCGCTCCAGCATCCGGCCTTCGCGCCCGACCACCCGGCTGATCCGCAACAGGTCGCGGTTGCGTTTCTCCAGCATCACGACGAGCTCGTTGAACAGGTCGCTGACCTCGCCCGCCATCCCCACCCGCCGGGGTAGCCGGACCTTCAGCTCACCGCGTTGCACCGCGATCATCGCCGACGCGAGATCGCGCAGCAATGCCTCATCCCCGCTCACAGCGGTATCACTGCTCTTCGTCATGATCGGCGTCCCTCTTGTTCGCCCGGTGACCGCCGCACAAGCGAGCAGGCCACCACGCCCCACCAGTTGCCGCGCCCTCCCGAGGACTCTATCTGCCCACCACCTAGACGGGCGCCCGCGCCGACCGGTTGTGCACTTGGCAGACTGCTCGTGTGACAGATCGGCTGGACCGGTGGCTGCGGTTGCCACCCAACGCCGCGTCCTCGGGGCGTGCCCGCGCGATGCTACGCCGCGAGATGAGTAATGCCAGTTTATCGGCCGACGGGGACGACGAACTCGCCGACACGGTGTTGCTGCTGGCCAGCGAACTCTGCGACAACGCGACCCTGCACGCGGGAACCGAGTTCGAGGTCGAGCTGAGCATCCGGCCCGACGAGATCATGGTCGCGGTGACCGACCACGGCGCGGGCCCCCTCGAGCTGCACCTGTCCCGTCCCCGGCCGAAGTTCGGCAGAGCGGCCAGCCACGGACGTGGGCTGATGCTCGTCGAGCAGCTCGCCACGTCCTGGGGTACCCGCCACGATCGGGACGGCACGCACCGCATCTGGTTCTCGATCGCGCGTGGCGAGCCGAGCGCGGCGACGCGCAACGGGACGCCGCAGGCGATCGAGCTGCCCAGCCTGGTCGCCGAGTGGCCGGACACCGAGCAGGTCCGCCAGCTGCTGCATGTCCCGACGTCGCTGGGTCTGCGCCTGGAGATGCCGGTGCTGGTCGCCGAGCTGATCCGCAGGCTCCGCGAGGTGCTCGGCGCCGAAGGCGTCAGCGTCGACGTGGACCACGGGGACGGCTCCGGCGCGTTCTCGCTCGCCCACGACGGCGCCGACCCGTCCGCACTGCCCGGCACCCCGTTCGTCGAGGTGGGGCTGCCGCTCACGTCGCCGCTACGCGGTGTGCTGCGCATCCTGCCGGCGGCGGGCACCGAGTCGACCGCGAGCGTCAACACCGAGATCGCGGAACTGACCGCGCAGCGGATTGCGCTCGCGGTGGAGAAGGACTGGCTGCGCGACGCCGACCTGCGCCGCCGCGCCTGGATGGCCTACCTCGCGGACGCCAGCGAGCTGTTCGGCCAGTCCATGGAGGTGCCGCTGGTCGTGGCACTGGTGCCACAGGTCGTGGTCCCCCGGCTCGGCCAGTGGTGCGCGGTCCTCCTGCTCGACGAGACCAGCCAGCTGCGGCTGTCCGCGTTGACCCACGCCGACGACGAGACCATCCCCGACCTGCGTGCGGCGCTGGACCCGACACCGCCAGCCGACCTGCGCCACCAGCTGGACGAGATCCTCGACGGCAGTGCCGCGCCCGGCTGGTTCAGCGAACCGACCGACGGCGTCGCGGTCGGCCTGACCGCCAGGGCCCAGCCCATCGGGGTCCTGCTCGTCGGGCGCCCCGCCGGCCGTTCGCACACACCCGAGGACGTCGCCCTGATCGGCGACATCGCGCGCCGGGCCTCGCTGGCGATCGACAACGCCCAGACCACCGCCGCGCACATCGCCACGTCGCAGGCGTTGCAGCAGGCCCTGTTGCCCCGGGCGCTCCCGAGGGAACCCGGCATCGAGTTCGCCGCCGAGTACCTGCCGGCCAGCGCGGGAAGCGACGTCGGCGGCGACTTCTACGACGTCCTGACCCTGAGCCCGCAGCAGTGGCTCGCCTCGATCGGCGACGTGTGCGGCAAGGGCGCCCGCGCCGCCGCGCGCACCGGCATGGTGCGCGACGTCCTGCGCGTCCTCATCCGCGAGGGCAGCTCGCTGACCCGCGCCATCGAGATCCTCAACGAGGTCATGATGGATGCGGCGGACCCCTCGCAGTTCTGCACCCTCGCGGCCGCGTTGATCTCCCGCCCGCCGCCCGGTGAGCCGCCCGGGTTGACCGTCGAGCTGATCCTGGCCGGTCATCCTCGGGCCGTGCTGGCACGTTCTGACGGGACTGCCGAGTTCATCGGCTCGTACGGAACAGCCGTCGGGCTGACCTCGCAGCTCAAGCTCGTCGCCACGCAGCATCGGCTGTACGCCGGGGACACTCTGCTCGCCTACACCGACGGGGTGACCGAGCGTCGCCGGGGACGTGAGCAGTTCGGGTCCGAGCGGTTGCTCTCCGCCGCCTCGGCCACCGCCGGTGGGGAGGGGCGGCATGTGATCGCCTCCGTCCGATCCGCTGTCGAGGCGTTCTCGTCCGGGCCTCGGCGGGACGACATCGCGCTGTTGGCGGTTCGCGCCAGCCCGTGAGTCTCCCGCCCCATCACCGGCACTGTGCGCACCTACGTGCTGCGTCGCACACGTCCGGACATGTGCGACGCAGCACGTGGATGTGCAAAGTCGGCAGCGGCACCCCACTGGTCACGAACCCCGACTAGCGGGTAACCCCCGTCACCGGTAGGACTGACCGCAACCTGCTTCACCGCCGAACCAGGAAGGACCCCCCATGCCCCGCCCTTACGCAAGTGGTGTCGTCCCCGCGTCAGCCGACGACGTCTGGGAGATCGTCCGTCAGTTCAACGGACTCCCCAGCTGGCACCCCATGATCACCGAGAGCGAGATCGAGGACGGAAGGACCGCCCAGGAGGCGGGCGCCGTCCGTAACCTCACGCTCGCCGACGGCGCCCAGGTGTCCGAGCGGCTGCTCATCCTCGACGACGACGACCGCAGCTACACCTACGCGTTCACCGACCCGGGCCCGCTGCCGGTCCGCAGCTACCGCTCGACCGTGCGGGTCGCGCCGATCACCGCGACCGGCGAGGCGTTCGTCGAGTGGTGGGCCTGGTTCGACTCCGACGCCGACGTCGAGCAGGACATGACCAACACGTTCGCGGCGGGCGTGTACGGCGCCGGCATCGAGGCACTCGTCACTCACTTCAAGGGCTGAGCCGCCTCAACGCCGGCAGTACTTCCTCGGCAAGCCTCTCGATCTGAGCGGTCGGCTCGAACGAGCCGACCCTCAGCACGAGATGGCGGGCGCCGGCCCGTACGTAGTCTCCCAGCCAGGCGACCAGTTCTTCGGCCGTTCCGGCTCGGTAGGCCTGGAACGTGCTCATCTCGGCCACCGGGCGCCGGTAGTAGGCCAGGGCGTACTCGTCGAGCTCGCGCTGTGCCCGAACCGGATCCGAGCTGAGCAGGACCGTCGCGAACATCCCGGGTGTCACGGTGCGGCCCAGTTCCGACGCCCGCGCCCGGATCGCCTTCCAGGCCACCTCGTACGCGGAGACGTCCGGCAGGAACGGCAGCCAGCCGTCGTAGCGGCTCGCCACCCGCTCGATCACCCGAGGGGTGTCGCTGCCCGCCAGCCACACCGGCGGACCGCCCTGCCGGACAGCGGGCAGCGGCACGAACGGGTCGGTCGACCTGGGCGCCGCCCAGCCCGCCCGCCAGGCCTGCACCGCCCGATCCAGCGCGCCGACCCGACCGGTGAACGGCACCGCGACCGAGCCGAACTCGCGTTCGGTCTCCGCGTTGGGGAAACCTCCTCCGACCGTGGTGATGAGCCTGCCGCCAGAGAGCTGGTCCACCGACGACAGCGAGTGCGCCGCCAGCGCCGGGTGACGCAGCGCCGCGACGAGGGTCGCGGTGCCCACCCGGACCCGTTCGGTCACCGCGGACACCGCGGAGAGCAGCGCGATCGGGTCGAGCCGGGTACGCGCCAGCGGTGAGTCGCCGGTCCACACGGAGTCGAATCCGGCCTGCTCGGCCAGTACCGCCAGTTCGACGAGCCGGGCGGCGTCGTGCCGCCCGGTCATCGCGGTCTCGCGGCTGGGCAACAGCAGCCCAACCTGGGTCTGCTCACTGAACTTATTCACACCGCAATGGTCTCCGCGCGCATCGCGCGGGTCGATTACCTCGCGGGTAATGCCGGGCGTTCCAGCGAGAGGTGGTCGCGCAGCGTCGTTCCGGTGTACTCGGTGCGGAACAGGCCGCGGGCGCGCAGGATCGGCACGACCATGCGGACGAACTCCTCGAACGCGCCGGGCAGGTGGGTCGCGGCGAGCACGAAACCGTCGCAGGCACCGGTGGTGAACCACTCCTCCATCTGGTCGGCCACCTGCTGCGCGGTCCCCACGAACCGGGGCCCCTGCAGCAGCGTCGCGCGGTGCGCGGCCAGGTCCCGCACGGTCAGGTCGTCCCGGCCGAGATGGCGTTTGACGCCCTCGAACAGGCCCCGGATGCCCGAGCTCGCCTCGATCATCGCGTCGGTCACCGGGTCGTCGAGGTCGTGCTGGGCGAAGTCGTAGTTCAGCACTTCGGACAGCAGCGTCAGCGACGCGATCGGATGGACGTAGCTGTGGAGGAACAGCTGCTCCTTCTCCTCCGCGATCGCCTGCGTCTCCCCGACCACGACGTAGGCCATCGGCAGGATCTTGACCTGGTCCGGGTTCCGGCCCGCGGCACCGATCCGTTCCCGCTGGTCCGCGTAGTGCTGGCGGGCGACGGCCAGTCCGGGGTCGGCGGTGAAGATCAGGTCCGCCCATTCGGCGGCGAACTCGCGGCCCCGGCCCGACGAACCCGCCTGCAGCAACGCCGGATGGCCCTGGGGCGTGCGGGGCACGGTCAACGGGCCGCGGACCTTGAACCACTTGCCCTCGAAGTTGATCTCCCGGACCTTGTCCGGGTCGGCGAAGATGCCGCTCTCCCGGTCCATCACCAGCGCGTCGTCCGCCCACGAGTCCCACAGTGCGGTGACCGCCTCCAGGAACTCCTGGGCGCGGTCGTAGCGTTCGTCGTGACCGAGGTGCTGCTCCAGCCCGAAGTTCTGCGCCTCGGAGTCGTTGACCGAGGTCACGACGTTCCAGGCGGCGCGACCCTTGGACAGGTGGTCCAGCGTGGCGAACGTGCGCGCCACGTGGAACGGGTCGTAGTACGTCGTGGAGTAGGTCGCGCCGACGCCGATGCGGCTGGTGGCGCCGATGATCCCGCCGAGCACCGCGGTCAGGTCGAGCTTCACCGGCCGGGCGCCGTAACGCACCGCGTCGGCGACCGAACGGCCGTAGACCCCGGGCATCGCCAGCCGGTCGTCGAAGAAGACCAGGTCGAACGTGCCTTCCTCGAGTGTGCGGGCGATCTTCGTGTAGTAGTCGAGGTCGAGAAAGCCCAGCTCGGCGGACGGGTAGCGCCACGAACCGGAGTACACGGTCACGTTCCCGGCCTGCATGAAGCCGACCAGGGTCATCTGTCGGTCGCTCATCGTCAGCGTTCCTTACCGGCCGAGCAGTTCGGCCTTGCGGGTGATGTTGTCGGCCAGACGCAGGTGGGCGGCGTCGACCAACATGCCATCGAGCCCGGTGGCGCCCCTCCCCGTCGCCTCCGCGTCGCGGTAGGCGGCGACGACTCTGCGGGCATGGTCGATCTCGGCGTCGGTCGGCGCGAAGACGTCGTTGGCGGGTTCGATCTGGCTGGGGTGGATGGCCCACTTGCCGACATAGCCCATCGCGCCCGCCCGCTCGCACGCGGTGCGGTAGGCGGCGGGGTCCTGGTAGTTGGGGAACGGGGCGTCGATCGCGTCGATGCCGGCGGCCCGAGCGGCGACGACGACCCTGGCCCGTGCGTAGTGCCACATGTCGCCGGGGTAGTCGACGATCGGGTCGAAGTTCGTGTCGACGCGGGCGCCCTGGGAGGCGGAGAAGTCGCCGACACCGAAGATGATCGCTTCGAGCCGGGTGCTGGCGCGGGCGATCTCGGCGACGTTCTGCAGTCCCTCGGTCTCCTCGATGAGCACTTCGAGCGCGATGCGCTTGGTCATGCCGAGGGTCTGTTCGAGCTGGGTGAGCAGGACGTCCACCCACCACACGTCCCGCGCCTCGCGCACCTTCGGCACGATGATCACGTCGAGGGCGTCGCGCGCCTCGGTGACCACCTCGATCACGTCGCCGTGTGCCCAGCGGGTGTCGACGCCGTTCATCCGGATCGCGCGGGTGGTGCGGCCCCAGTCCAGCTCACGCAACGCCTTCGCCGCCTTGCCCCTGGCCGCCTCCCGTTCGGCCGGCGCGCAGGCGTCCTCCAGGTCGAGGAACACCAGGTCGGCGTCGGACGCGGCGGACTTGGCGAACATCCACTCGTTGCTGGCGGGGGTGGCCAGCTCGGAACGTCTGGGTCGTACGGACACGTGGGTACCTCCTAGATGACGCCGGACGCGCGCAGCTCGGCAAGCCGTGCGTCGTCCAGCCCGAGCAGGTCGCGGTAGACCTCGGTGGTGTGTTCGCCCAGCGCGGCACCCAGGTGGTGCACCGCGCCGGGCGTCTCGGAGAAGCGCGGCACCGGCGCCTGCACGCGCATCCGGCCGAGGTCGGGGTCCGGGAAGCTGGGATAGACGTCGCGCGCCTCAAGCTGCGGGTCGGCGAGGAGCTGTTCAGCGTTGTAGACCGGAGCGGCCGCCACCTCGGCCTCTTCGAACACCGCCATCGCGTCGTCGAGGGTGTGCTGGCCGATCCAGTCGGCCATCACCGCGTCGATCTCGGCCGCGTGTGTCAACCGCTGCTGTGCCTCGGCGAACCGGGGGTCGGTGGTCAGATCGGCCCTGCCGACGGCGCGCAGTGCCCGCATCGCGATGGTCGGCGCGCTGCCGGACATCGCCAGCCAGTGCCCGTCCTTCGTACGGTAGGTGTTGCGCGGCGCGCTGATGTCCCATCGGTTGCCGGTGCGGCCGGGGATGGCGCCGAGCTGGTCATAGGTCAGGACGGGCTGTTCGATCAGCCGGGCCAGGGGTTCGATCAGGTTGATGTCGATCAGCTGGCCGGGTCCGCCGCGCACATCGCGGTGGTACAGCGCCATCATCACCGCGTAGGTGGCGGTCAGCGCCGCGACGCCGTCCGCGAGCATGAACGACGGCAGTGTGGGCGGGCCCTCCGGATGGCCGGTCAGGTGCGCGAACCCGCTCATCGCCTCACCGAGCGTGCCGAACCCCGGCCGGTCGCTCTTCGGCCCGCCCGCTCCGAACCCGGTGACGTGCACCATGACCAGCCCCGGGTTCGCCGCCTTGAGGTCGTCGTGGGTCAGTTCCCAGCGGGCCAGGGTGGACGGTCTGAGGTTCATCACCAGCACGTCGGCCTTGCTCGCCAGGTCACGCAGCAGGTCGCGGCCCGCCGGTTCACGCAGGTTGAGGGTCACCGACTTCTTGTTGCGGCCGAGGCTCTTCCACATCAGCCCGACGCCGTCGCGCTGCGCGCCCCACTGGCGCAGCGGGTCGCCGCCGTCCGGCTGCTCGATCTTGATCACCTCGGCGCCGAACTCGGCCATCCAGGTGGCGATCAGCGGGCCCGCCGCGAGCGTGGCGGCGTCGATCACCCGAATCCCGTCGAGAGGACCCGTCATGTGCGCTCCATGGTTGATTCCGGCACCTCGACCACCGGCCGGGCGCGCATACCGAACAGCCACGCCAATGCCCCGACCAGCGCCAATCCGGCCGCCACAACCAGCGGCACGACGAACGAGTCGGTCGCGTAGGCGAGCGCGCCGGTGACGATCGGGCCGAGGATGCCGCCGATGTTGCCCAGTGCGTTGACGAACCCGGTCGCCGAGCCCGACAGGTTGAGGCTGCGCACCACGTCCTGCGTCGCGGCCCAGACGGCGCCGTTGGCGAAGATGATCCCGGAGGTCGAGATCGACAGGCAGATGATCGCCACTGTGGCGCTGCTCGCGAAGGCGGTCCCCAAGATCGCCAGCGCCGCGACCATGCCACTGACCAGCACGATCTTGCGGGCGTTCAGCGTGGACACGCCTCGGCGCAGTGCGATGTCGGAGGCGCGTCCGGCCAGGATCCCGACCAGGAACGCGCAGATCCACGGGATCGACGTGGCGAACCCGGACTTCAGGATCGTCATGTGCCGGTCCTGCACCAGGTAGCTCGGCACCCAGGTGATGAACGTGTACAGGATGTAGAGCAGGCAGAAGTACCCGCTGGTGATCGCCCAGATGTCACGCTGCCGGACGATCACGCCCCACGGCGCGCGGCCCTCCTGCTGGTAGGGCTCCTGGTCGGCGAGGATCAGCTCCCGCTCGGTGTCGGAGAGCTTGCTGTCCTCCATCGGGTGCCGGTACCAGAGGTACCAGATCACCGCGACCAGCAGCGACAGCACACCGGACGCGATGAAGCAGCTGCGCCAGCCGTGCTCGCTCACCAGCCAGGCCAGCGCCGGCGGCCCGATCGCCGAACCGAGTGCGACGCCGGAGATGAACATGCTGCCGCCCATGCCACGTTCGGACTTGGGCAGCCAGTCCGACAGCGTGCGGATCGCGGCGGGCGCGAACGGGGCCTCGCCGATACCCAGCAGCAGCCGGGGCCCGAACAGCGCGCCGATGGAGTTGACCAGCGCGGTGAGGAAGCTGCACACCGACCAGATCAGCAGCGCGGCGGAGTAGACGACTCTGGTCTTGACCCGGTCGACGATCATGCCGGCCGGGACGTTCAGGAGTGTGTAGGTCCAGGTGAAGCTGGACAGCAACAGCCCCATCACGGCGGCGTTCGTGTGGAACTCCTTGGTGAGCACCGGCGCCGCGACCGACAGGTTGACCCTGTCGATGTACGCGATCGCGGTAATGATCATCACGAAGGTGGCGACTACCCACCGCCGTCGGTTGGTCAACATGCATTTCCTCCTGGCACTCCGTTGTGCTCCCCTGGGTTGCGAGGTCCGGTCGAACCGGCGAGCCGCAGCTGCGGCGGGATCAGGTGGGTGGTGGCCGGGCTCCGGTGACGCTCGTCCAGCCGGGCGAGCAGCAGCTCGGCCGCGGTCTCGGCCAGCGCCTGGTAGGACACCGCGACGGTGGTCAGTGGCGGCTCGCTCAACGCGAACCAGCTCGGGTCGCCGTAGGCCACGAGCGACAGATCGTCCGGCAGCCGAAGCCCTCGCTCCCTGACCGCGTGCGCCGCCCCCACCGACAGCGAACCGCCGCCGATCATCAGCGCGGTCGGTTTCTCCCGCAGCAGGTCGAGCGTGGCCTGATGCCCGTTCTGCTGAGTGGGCTCGACGAGACTCATCGTCACGTCGTCCTCGTTGAGCCCGGCCAGTTCGATTCCCCGGCGCACGCCCCGCAACCGCACGGCACCGTTGGACAACGCCACGGGAGTGCCCAGGTAGGCGATGTGCCGGTGCCCCAGCGCGGCAAGATGCAGGACACATTCGGCCATCGCCTGCTCGTCGTCGCTGAACACACCCGGTGCCTCGATCCCGCACGACCGGTGCAGCTGCACCACCGGGACGCTCGTGAGCAGCTGCTTGCTCGCGTCGAGGATGTGCGTGCTCGGCGAGACGATCAGCCCGGCGACCCTGCTGGCCAGCAGCTCACGCAGCTGCCGATGCTCCAGCTCCGGATCGTTCTCGGTGATCGTCAGGATCATCTGCGTGCCGTCCCGGGACAGCAGCCGGGCACATTCGGCCGCGACCGCCGAGTACGCCGGTGTGTCGACGTACGGGATCACGAACCCGACGAACGCACGGCTGGTGTTGGCGGACAGCGCCCTGGCCAGGCGGTTCGCCACGTACCCTCGCGCTTCGGCGTGTTCCCGCACTCGCTGCGCCAGCTCCGGCCGCACAGCCGAGCTGCCGTTGAGCGCCCGCGAGACGGTCGCGGTGGAGATACCCAGCTCCCGCGCGAGGTCGACGACCCCGACCTCGCCTCGCCGTGTACGCGCACCCATACGCCCTGAAAACCTTTACATTCGCGATGTAAACGATTACATTACCTGCTTATCGAGTACACCACGAAAGCCCACGCTCCGGCAAGGCTGTCGTTCCGGAAGTGCCGCGTCCCGAGCGGAACCCCCGGCAACTCCGGGGGCAGTTTCATGATCACCACCGCCTCATGGCTGTTTTGCGGCCCAAAAACAGCCGCCAGACGGTGGTGATCATGAAAACCGACGCGACAGAAGGGGAGCACTCGCCGCCGACGTTCTCGGCCGACGGCGAGTGCGGTCTCGGGCGTGCCTACTTCGCGCTGCGGTCCCGCAGCATCGACGGCACGGTGCGGATCATGATCGACAGGTCTCCCGCGAGGTTGCGGGTGCGGACGTAGGTCAGGTCGAGGTGCAGCATCTCGAGGGTGCCCATGGTGGAGCGGCCGCTGACCTGCCACAGGCCGGTGAGGCCGGGACGCACGGAGAACCTCGGCTGGAACTCGGCGGGGAACATCCGCGCTTCCCACTCCAGGCAGGGCCGGGGCCCGACCAGGGACATGTCGCCGAACAGCACGTTGATCAGCTGGGGCAGTTCGTCGAGGCTGGTCTTGCGCAGGAACGCGCCGATGGGAGTGACCCGGGGGTCGCCGTCGAGCTTGTAGCTGCCGTCGACGGAGGTGTCCTCGCCGCGCAGCTCGGCGGCGATCAGCTGCTTCAGCATCTCGTCACCGACGCCGGTGCGCATGGTGCGGAACTTGTACATCGTGAACGACCTGCCGCCCAGCCCGACCCTGCTCTGTTGGAAGAGGGCCGGCCCGTTGCTGGTCCATCGCACCACAAGCGCGATCACCAGCAGCGGAATGGCCAGCACGATCAGGGCCAGCGCTGACAGCGTGACATCCACGGTGCGTCGGGCAACCGCTTCCCATGTGGGCACAGTGACGACCGGGGTCAACCGGTCCTGTGTCCCCATGTCAGCGGCCCCGTAACCGAGGGTACTCATTCACGCTCTCCCAGAGTGCTCGTTGGCATCCTGGGTATCGCCGCCCGACTAGTGGGTGTTACCCAATCGGGCGGACTTCCGCCTTTGCCGCAGCGTGAATGATATCTATACATGTTTCGAGCGGCAGAACGGTGCTGTCGACCAGCAGGTGATAGAGGCTGGGGTCGGTCGCGTCGGCCCGATAGAAGTGTCGGACGTAACTGAGCCTCGCCTGATCGTTCTGGTCGAGAATCTCCCGGGCGCGAGACTCGGTGACCTCCAGTTCGTGCATCGCCCGGCGGACCCGGCGTTCCGGAAGGCCGTCCAGCCGCACGTGCAGCGCGCCCGGATGGTCGCGCAGGACGATGGCCCCGGCGCGGCCGAGGATCACCCCGCCGCGCTCCTTGATGGTCTCGCGGATCGCTGTCTCCGTACTGGCCACTACCTCGGCGTCCGGCCGCAGGGCCATTCTCGGCAGGTCAGGGCTGAGCATGTAGTCGGTGGACAGCGGGGCCGCCGCGACGAGCATCCGGTGCAACCAGCCCTTGACCTTCTCGTCACGGGCGAGCACCTCGTCGAGCGAACAGCCCAGGTCACTGGCGACCTTGACCGGGATGGCCCGGTCGATGAACGGCACGCCGAGCCGCTCGGCGACGGCGGGGCCGACGATGTTGCCGCCCGCGCCGAATGCCGCTGACAGTGTCACGACCTTCATGGCTGACTCCCATCGGGAAATCAATGTGACACAGGCTAAACCGAAGACCCTCCGCGCGCCCGGCCCAGCCGGTACAGAAAACCCGAACGGCCGAGAAGAAATGAAATCGTAACCTTCAGCCGGGAACAAGAATTAATTCAGGCCACTGAAATACAATCGGATCATTACTCTCCGACACCGGCCTGGTCTAGTTCAGCGACGAGGCCGCTCGCGGCGGTACGCAAGTGAGGTACGGCGCGGTCCACCAGGTCGTCCGTCATCCGGGTGCTCGGCCCGGACAGTGACAGCGCGGTGCGGCCGGGTCCGCCGTCCAGCGCGACCGCCACACAGCGCACCCCGAGTTCCAGCTCACCGTCGTCGGTGGCGTAGCCACGTTCCCGCACCCTGGCCAGCTCGCGCAGGTAGGCGCCGGGGTCGGTCAGCGTGTGTTCGGTGTGCTGCACCAGGTCGGTCCGGCTGAGCAGGTCGGTCACCTGGGCGTCGTCCATCCTGGCCAGAAGCGCCTTGCCGACGGCGGTGCAGTGCGGCGAGACCCGGCGCCCGACCTCGGTGAACATCCGCATCGCGTGCCGCCCGGGTGCCTGTGCCACGTACACGACCTCACCGCCGTCCAGCATCGCCAGGTTGGCGCTCTCCCCCACCACGTCCACGAGCCGCGCGAGGTAGGGCTTCGCCCAGACCCCGATCAGGCTGCTCGCACTGTCGCCGAGCCGGATCAGCCGGGGCCCCAGCGCGTACTCCCGGGACGGCTCCTGCCGGACGTACCCGAGCGCGACGAGGGTGCGGATCAACCGGTGGATGGTCGGGAGCGGGAGCCCGGAGGACGCGGCGAGCCTGGACAGTCCGACCAGGCCGCCCGCGTCGGCCATCGATTCGAGCAGGCCGAACGCCCGCTCGATCGACTGCACCCCACCGGCCGCCGGCCGGCCACCCTCGGTCATGATCCCAGCTTTCCGAGACGAACTTTCCGCATCCCGGAAGTCTAGCCGCTGAGATCAGGCCGGCGTGGTCGCGTAGGACTGCGGCACGCGCTGGGTGGTGATCTGAATCCGGTTCCACACATTGATCGTGGCGATGGCGATGATCAGGTTCGCCACCTCTTCCTCCGACCAGTGCTCGCGGGCCTGTGCCCACACCTCGTCCGGCACTCCACCGTCGGCGATCTTGGTGACCTCGTCGGTCAGCGCCAGCGCGGCGCGCTCCTTCGGGGTGAAGACCGCCGAGTCGTGCCAGGCTGCTACCTGGAACAGCCGCTGTGGGTCCTCACCGGCGGCCATCGCGTCGTGGCTGTGCATGTTCACGCAGTACGCGCATCCGTTGACCATCGAGGCGCGCAGCTTGACCAGCTCGTAGACCGCCGGTTCGACGTTCGCCGAGCTGTACTTCTCCATACCGAGCACGGCCCTGAACGCTGCCGGGACAACCTTCTCCAGCTGCATCCGCTCGCTCATCGCGTGTCCTTCCCATCGCCGTGTGTCTCTGACGATGGGTAGACAACACACACCGGGCCGCTGTGACAGCGGCCCGGTGTGGGGTGGATCACGTGGGTGTGGGCTACCAGCTGGGGATCGAGGCGCGCGCCCGGTCCGCTTGCTTGGCGGCCCGCTTGCGTGCCTTCTTGCCGACCTTCTGCGCGTGCTTGCCGGCTTCCTGCGCCCGCTTGGCAGCTTTGTCGGCACGCTTGGCGGCGCGCCTGCTCAGCTTCTCCGCCTCGGCGCGGAACCGTTCGGTCCGCTCGGCGAGCCGCTCTCCGGCCCGCTCGGCCAGCTCGCTGGCCTGCGGCCCGTACCGTCCGGCCAGGTCAGCGGCCCGCTCGCTCGCACGACCGGCCACTTCTCCGGCCCGCTCGGTGGCTCGCCCGGCGACCTCGCCGGCCCGCCCGGCGAACAGTCCCGCCGTCTCGGCGGCCTGCGGCCCGTACCGACCCGCGAGGTCGACGACCCGCTCGCCGGTGCGTCCGACGACGTCACCGGCCTGCTCGCCGTAACGACCCGCGACCTCGGCGGCCTGACCCCCGATCACACCCGCGCGCTTGGACAACTCCCCGACACCTTCGGTGATGTCCCGGTGGAACAGCTCCGCGGTAGCGGCGCTCGTGCGGCCCGCCTTGCGGGCGCGCCACGCCAAGGACGGCTTACCCGCGGTGTCGGCCGAGGCCAGCATGAGCCCGCCGAGCAGCGCGAGGTTCTTCATGAAGTGGACCTGATGATCGGCCCGCTGCTCCGGGTCTTCCATCTCCCAGAACCGGTGACCGGCCAGGGTCGTCGGAATCAGGCTGCCGGCGAGAGCCGCGGCGGCGAGGCGAGGCGCCTTACCGGTGGCGAGCAGCAGACCCGCGCCGATCTTGACCGACGCGTCGATCTGCACCAGCGTCACGTTCGACGGCGCCTCCGGCACCGGGACGTAACCGGCTACCTGGTCCAGCACCGGGCTGGCCGCCTTGGCGTGTCCTTCGAGGTCACGCAGGGCAGCCACCCCGCCCGAGATGAAAATTCCGGCAAGCAGCGGACGAGCTAGACGACGTAGCAGCATGCACGGTAAATGCCCACAAGCCGCCCCGGCCAAACAAGCACCGGGCGCAAAGCAGCCCAACGGTGCCGGTCAGAAAGGTGGGAGGTCGTCGCCGCCTGGTGTGGAGGGTGGTGGGGTGATGATCGGGTCGCCTCGGGCCCGGTAGGTCTGGCCGAATGGGCTGGTCCACCGAAACTCGCCCGGTTTCGGTTGTTGGAGGCGCCATCGGCCCCGGGTTTTCAGGTCGTGGTCGTGGGCGCAGAGTTGGCCTCCGTTGGTGTCGGTGGTGGGTCCGCCGTGGTGGAAGTCGATGGTGTGGTCGAACTCGGACTCCCGGGCTGGGCGTCGGCAACCAGGGCCGAGGCAGCCGCGGTCGCGGATCTGGCTGTAGAGCCGGAGTGCTGCGGTGGGAAAGCGCCGGTTCGGGCGGGCGTTGATCGCATTCCGGGTCTCTGGCCAGGCGGCGCACTGGGCCACGATGTCAGCGACGACTCGTTCCCACCCTGGTGGCGGGTTCTGTGCCAGTTGCGCCAGCAGGCTCGCGGTGAGTTGTAGTTCGACCGATCCACCGGCACGCTCGTGGGTGGCCTGGGTCGGGCGGGAACGCAGCACACCGGGAACGAGCAGGTAGCCGTGTTCGTCGCAGACGGCGAAGGTCCACGACCCGCCGCGTTGTTGCAGGACGGTGCGGCGGGTGTTGGCGGCCAGGATCGGCCCCCAGCCCGGTAGCTCACCCGGGCGTTCGCTGAGGTCGAGCAGGGTGGCGAGTTCAGCGCGGATCTCGACACCTTGCGGCTTTCCTGCCGGGGCTTTATCGCGGAAGAAGGCGACGATCCCGGCGCGATCTAGACCGTGCAGGGTGCCGTCGAGCAGCCCGCAGAACACATCCGCGCGAATCTGATCCACCCGCGCCGGATACCCAGCTCGTTTGATCGCCCGGGCGAGAGCATGGACTCGGGTGCAGGCGGCGGCCATGTCCTCCGGAGCGATGCCCGAGGCGGAGAGAGTCGCGGTGCCGTCCTCGTTCAGATACCCGACCACAGTGCGGCGGTCGAAGGCCTTCTCGTACAGGTCTTGGGCGCGGTCGGGATCGGAGCCGATGACCAGCTTGCGCAGATACGCGGCCAGTTTCCCGGTCGTCCACGGCGGGGTCTTGGGCAGCACCGCTTCGCAGATTTCGGCGCGCCGATCCTCGGGCAGATCAGCCAGGTAAGTAGCGAAGATGCGAGCCTTGGGAAGATCGATCCACCCCGAATCCAAGGCATTGAACACCAGCGGCAGCCGCGAGAGCAGCAGCCAGGAGAAATCCAACTCCGCATCCGACTTACGCCGAGTCCAGGACAACGCCACCCGCAACTCATCAGCCACATACCGACCCGGCTCAGCCACCACAGCAACCTCACGCGGATCGGCTTCAGGGTCGCGCCCACCCAACGCCGCGATGTCCGCGGCGAGCTGGGCAGCTACATGCGCCTGTAGCCGGTAGCGGGCTTTCAGCACCTCGACGAGGTCACCGTTGGACACCGAGGACCGATCAATCCCAGCCAGGGCAGCGGCGAGTTCCGGGCCTGGCGCCATCGACGCCAACCCCTCCGGAACCACACCAGCCGCTGCCATATCAAGCACGCTACGGCCGACCCCCGACAAAAACCGGCGCCACAGACTAGACCAAAAGGGTGATATATCCAGGCCAGGCAGCCACAACGCGAAGCGAGCCGCACACCTCCTACGGCGTGCACGCACACCACCCCCATCCCCGCGATCCTGGCTAAGCACTTGGCGTGGCCGCCCGCTGTCAACCCTGAAACCTCGCCCCCGAACTACGTGCAACCAAGAACCCGCGCGAGGCCGGCGCCAGCCGGGGGTTGATAGCGGGCGGCCACGCCAAGACAATTCGAGCCAGCGGGGAAGCCCCAAGAGACACACCATGAGCCAGCGGGGAAGTCGCCAAGACACACCATGAGCCATCGAGGAAACCCCAAGACAGAACCCAGCAAGGAAGACACCCCACAACTACCGTAAAAGCCATGCGGATCGAACTCCCAGGCACGGATCTCGAAGTCCACCCCCTCTGTCTAGGAGGCAACGTCTTCGGCTGGAGCGCGAACGAAGACGAATCCTTCGAGGTCCTGGACGACTACACCGCGGCGGGCGGCAACTTCATCGACACAGCCGACTCCTACATGTGGCGGGTTCCGGGCAACAAGGGCGGCGACTCCGAACGGATCCTCGGCGACTGGATGACGGCCAGAGGCAACCGCGACGACATCGTCCTGGCGACCAAGGTCGGATCCTGGCCAGAACAGCCCGGCCTGAGCAAGAAGAACATCGCCACCGCGGTCGAGGGCTCCCTGAGGAGACTGCGGACCGACCACATCGACCTCTACTACGCACACCGGGACGACCCCGACACCCCGGTTGAGGAAACGGTCACGGCCTTCGACGAACTGGTGAAGGCGGGCAAGGTCAGGCACGTCGCGGCGTCGAACTACAGCGCCGCACGGCTGACCGAGGCGCTCGACTTCGCCGAGGCGAACGGTCTCGCCGGCTTTAAGGCGGTGCAACCGCACTACAACCTGATGGAACGCGACTACGAGCAGGATCTGGCGCCGCTGCTCGCCGAACGCGGGCTCTCCTGCCTGCCCTACTTCGCACTGGCCAAGGGCTTCCTCACCGGCAAGTACAGCGCCGACACGAAGGTCGAGAGCGTCCGCGCCGAGGGAGCGCTCGAGTACCTCGACGACCGAGGCCGGAAGGTGCTCACCGCGCTCGACGAGGTCGCCGGGAATCACGGCGTCAGCCAAGCCGCGGTCGCGCTGGCCTGGCTCAGCGCGCATCCGACCGTCTCCACCCCGATCGCCAGCGCACGTACCCGCGAACAGCTCAGCGGACTACTGCCGATGGCCGATCTGACGCTGTCCACCGACGAGATTGCGCAGCTCACCTCGGCCTCAGCTATTGCCGGTTGAGCCCGGCGCGGGGCAGGCTGCCCCGGTGACTCTGCTGCTCGGCCCGGTGCTGCGGCACGTCGACGACACCACGGCGCTGGTCTGGGTTCAGACCGAACGGGCCGCCGCGGTGTCCGTACTGGGCTGTGAGGCGCGGACCTTCGAGGTCCGGGGGCATCATTTCGCCCTGGTCAGGGTCACCGGTCTGCAGCCGGACAGCACCACCGAGTACCAGGTCGCGCTGGACGGCGAGCAGGTCTGGCCGCCGCCGGTCCACGCGTTCCCGCCCAGCGTGATCCGCACCCGGGGCCCGGGGAGCGCGCACCGGCTGCGCGCGGTGTTCGGCTCCTGCCGCTATCCCAAGACCGGCGACCGGAAGCTGGACGCGGCGCTCGGGCTGGACGCGCTGGACTGCTACGCCGCCCGGATGGCGACCCGGCCGGTGCACGACTGGCCGGACGCGCTCATCCTGCTCGGCGACCAGGTGTATGCCGACGAGCTGACCCCGGACGCCCGCAGGCGGCTGGCCGGTCGGCGCAGCGCCAAGCACGGCTCCAGGCCGCCGGACGAGGTGGTCAGCTTCACCGAGTACGAACGGCTGTACCGCGCGTCCTGGTCGGACCCGGAGATCCGCTGGATCATGTCGACCGTGCCCACCGCGATGATCTTCGATGACCACGATGTGCGGGACGACTGGAACACCTCGGCCGCGTGGCGCGCCCAGATGACGGGCGAGTCGTGGTGGCCGGAGCGCCTCCGGTCCGGGCTCGCCTCGTACTGGGTGTACCAGCACCTGGGCAACCTCAGCCCGGCCGAGCTGGACGCCGACGAGCACTACCGCGAGGTTCTCGCCGAGACCGGGGACTGCTGGCCGCTGCTGGTCGAGATGGCCGATCTGGCGGACCGCGAACAGAGCGCCGCGAAGGGTGTCCGGTTCAGCTTCCGCTGGGACCTCGGCCGCAGCCGGCTGCTGATGGTCGACTCGCGCAACGGCAGGATGCTGGAGTCCGGTCAGCGGATGATGGTCGGTGACCGCGAGTTCAAATGGGTCAGTGAACAGGCCCGGGACGGCGTCGACGGGCTCGACCACCTGGTGTTCGGCTCGTCGCTGCCCTGGCTGCTGCCCTACGTGATCTCCGACGTGCAGAGCGTCAACGAGCTCGCCGCCGAGAAGCCCGGCTGGCGCGGCCGGCTCGGCGAGAAGATCCGGCAGGGCGCCGATCTGGAGCACTGGGCGGCGTTCCGGGAGTCGTTCGACCGCCTCACCGAGCTGCTGCGCAGGCTGGCGGGTGCCGGGCCGGCGACGATCAGTGTCCTGTCCGGCGACGTCCACCACAGCTATGCCGCCCGCGCGACCCTCACCCAGGGCGACAGCTCCTCGGCCACCGTGCACCAGCTGGTCTGCTCACCGGTCCACAACGAGGTCCCGGCGTTCCTGCGGCAGGTGTTCCGGCTCGGCTGGTCACGCCGGCTTGGCTGGCTGACCAGGGCGTGGGCCCGGGCGCGCGGTTCCGCGCCGCTGGCGGTGCGCTGGCGCAACGTGTGCGGCCCGATGTTCGGCAACACGATCGCCACGCTGGTGATCGACGGCCGCACGGCCGAGGTGCTGTTCGAGCAGCCCACCGACTCCGTGACGCTGGCCGAAGCCGGCCGGGTCTCGCTGAACGGCTAGAACGTGACGTTGCGGCACCAGTGACCGAGCAGCTCGGCGTCGCCGAACACCTCGATCGTCGGGTCGCCGGGGTTCGTGCGGTTGAACAGCATGCGCATCAGGTCGGTGACCTTCGCCCGCGCCGCGACGTCGCCCTTCGTGTGTCCGTGTCCCCAGGTGACGGCCTCCGGGCCCCGGGTGATGACCCATTCGCCCGCCTCGCCGAGGCTCGGTGAGTCGGTGGCGTGCAGGTGGATGATCTGACCGGTGCCGCGCATCTCCGCCGCGAGATCGGGCCGGGCGGCGGCGGCACCGGGCGCGGTGACCAGGTCGAGGAACTCGCTGATCGTGTCGGCGGCCAGCTCCGGGTCCACGTCGAAGGAGCCGTTCACCGCCAGCGCCAGGTCCACCCGGTGCACGACCGTGTCGTGCGTCATCCGGCGTGGCCAGAACGCGGCGACCGGCGACTCGCGTCCGGTGAAGTTCCAGACCGGCGTGTCGGAACCGACGCGCCGAACCGCCGCGACCAGCTGATCGGCGGCCTCCAGGAGCCAGTCGAGCCGCGCGTCGAGCCCGTCCGGCGGGGTGAAGGCGGCGGTGTCCGCCATCTGGGTGGGGTCGGTGACGGTCCGGCCCACCAGGTCACCCGCCCAGCGGTAGGCGCGACCCACGTGCACGACCAGCTCCGCGACGTCCCAGTCCGGACAGCTGGGTACCCGGCTCGCCGGGTCAACGCCCCTGGCCGAGGCGGCGAACCGGCCGGCTTGGTCGAGTAACGCGGCGCAGAAGTCCGGGGAGCTCATACCCAGGAGCGTAATGAGCCGAGCCCAGAGTTACTTGCTCAGTCACTGACCGTGGAAGACCAGCGACAACACGTGACGAACAGCCGCTATACCGCCATCTGGCCGATAGTTGCGCGGTGTCGCTGTTAAGCCGAACGCCGTTACAGCACTGCCCGATTCAGGTGAATCAGTGAAAATAGTGGAGCACTTCGGCCTGCCGCGGCGATGACATCTATGAAGCCGGCGCCAAGCTGGCAGCGAGCATCAGGAGGGCCGGAGGATGACCGAGAACACCAAGACCGACAGCGTCCAGCAAGACATGTTCGCCGTGCTGCACGGGCAGGAGACGCCGCTGCTGACCCGGTGGACCTACCGCGCGGACGACCCGTTCGCCGTGATGATGTCCATCGCCCGCCCGAGCGGCCGCTGGATCGACTGGCTGATCTCACGGGACCTGGTCGACGAAGGGTTAACCGCCCCCGCCGGCATCGGTGACGTGCGTCTGACGCCGTTCACCGACGACGAGTTCGACGTCCTCGAAGTCAAGATCGGCGACGACGAGGGCTTCGCATCGCTGGAGTTCGACCGCGACCTCATCGAGCGGTTCCTCGACGCCACCTACGAGATCGTCGCGGCGGGCGCCGAGTCCACCGTGATCGACGTCGAAGCCGAGATCGAGAAGATCACCAACAGCTGCGCCGGCTGATCCACCGGCACGACCTTCGGCTTGGGGCCGGCGGGCATCAACCGCGAATGCGGGTTTGCTCGCCGGCCCACTCCTTTTCTCGGAGCTCGAACTTCTGCACCTTGCCGGTGGAGGTCTTCGGCAGCTCCTCGACGAACTCGACCGCCCTGGGCGTCTTGTACCGGGCGATCTTCGACCGCACGTGCTCGAGCACCTCGTCCTCCGTGGCGCTCGCACCGGTCCTCAGCACCACGAAGGCCTTCGGCCGCTCACCCCAGCGCTCATCCGGTACGCCGATCACCGCGGCCTCCAGTACCGCCGGATGCGACACGACGGCCTGTTCGACCTCGACCGTGGAGATGTTCTCCCCACCGGAGATGACCACGTCCTTCGCCCGGTCACGCAGCTCGACGTACCCGTCGGGATGCATGACCCCGAGGTCGCCGGAATGGAACCAGCCACCCGCGAACGCCTTCTCGGTGCCATCGGGATCGGCGAAGTAGCCGGCCATCACGTTGTTGCCGCGCATGACGATCTCGCCCATCGTCGTCGCGTCGGCCGGCACGTCGCGCATCTCGTCGTCGACGACCCGCAGCCGGTCGGCCGTCACCATGCCGACACCCTGGCGGGCCTGCAGCGCCGCGCGCTGTTCGGCGTCCAGCTCCAGCCAGGCGCGCTGGAACTGGTTCACCGAGTACGGGCCGTAGGTCTCGGTGAGACCGTAGACGTGCACGATCCGGAAACCCATCCGCTCCATCTGCAAGATGGTGGTCGGGCTGGGTGGGGCGCCGGCGGTGGTGATCACCAGCTGGTAGTCGAGGGTGACCGCCTCCGGCGCGTTCATGATCGTGTTGACGACCGTCGGCGCGCCGTTGAGGTGGGTCACGCCGTGTTCGGAGATGAGCCCCCAGATCGCGTCGCCGCGCACCTCGCGCAGGCACACGTGGGTGCCACCGATCGCGGTGAGCGCCCACGGCGTGCACCAGCCGTTGCAGTGGAACATCGGCAGCGTCCACAGGTACACCGAGTCGGGACTGTGCGCGGAGTGCACGATCTCGGACAACGAGTTCAGGTGCGCGCCCCGGTGGGTGTACATGACGCCCTTGGGCCGCCCGGTGGTCCCCGAGGTGTAGTTGATCGAGATCGTGGCGGTCTCGTCCTCGACCTCCCAGGGCAGGTCCGGACCGTCCGCGCCGCGTTCCACGAACTCGGCGTAGGTGGGGCCTGCCGGCCCGGTGCCGGACCCGGGCGCCGCCGCGTCGGTCAGGGTGACGATCTCGGCGACCGTCTGGAACTCGGCGGCGACCGTGGCGAGTGGCTCGGCGAGCACCGAGTCCACCACCAGCAGCTTCGATCCACTGTGGTCGAGGATGTAGCGGATCTCCTCGGCCGCGAGCCGGGTGTTGAGCGCGACCAGCACCCCGCCGGCCAGCGGCACGGCGAAGTGCGCCAGCAACATCGCCGGCAGGTTGGGCATCAGGTAGGCGACCCGGTCACCCGGCCCGATCCCCGACGCCCGCAGCGCGTTCGCGACCTGGGTGACCTGCCGCGCGAACTCGGCGTAGGTCACCCGCCGTTCCCCGTAGACGATCGCGGTCTTGTCCGGGTACACCTCGGCGCTGCGCCGCAGGTAGGACAACGGGGTCAGCTGTGTCGTGAAGACGGAGTCGGCGCCTCGGCCGGGCGGGTGCTCGGTCACCGTCGACTCACCTGGCCGCGGCTGGGGCGTGCTGCTCGGCGAGGAACGGCAGCACCTCGGCGAGGAACTCCTCGGTGCGCTCCAGTCCGAGGGCGTGGCTGGAGCCGGGCCCTTCGAAGATCTTGAGCTTGGCGCCGGGGATCAGCTCGGCCACCTTGCGGCACTGCCACGGCGGGGTCAGCAGGTCCTGCTCGCCGCCGATGACGAGGGTGGGCTTGTCGATGCCGGGCAGCCGGTCGGTGGTGTTGTGCTGCATATCGGCGTCCCACTGCTCGACGACGACCTTCATCTGCTCCTCGGTCTGCGGGAACAGCGGCAGCATCTGCTGCATCATCAGGCCGAAGTCCGGGGAGTTGAGCAGCTCCGGCGAGAACGCGAGACCGAGCGAGGCCAGCGCGACCTGCAGGTTGCCCTGCGTCCACGGGTAGCGCAGCGCAGCGAGCCCGCACGCCTGGAATCCGTCGAGCTCGGGCCAGGTGCCCCACAGGACCAGCGAGTCCACCTTGTCCGGCTCGGCGAGCACCAGCTCCTGCGCGACCGCGGTGCCCAGCGACCAGCCCAGCACGTGCGCACTCGACACACCCACGGCGTCGAGCACCGCGGCGGCGTCGCGGGCCATGCTCGCCATGCTGAGCGGTCCGTCACCGCGCAGCGACTCACCGATTCCGCGGTGGTTGAAGCTGATCACGTGGTAGTGCTCGGCGAGACCGACCGACAGCGCACCCCACAGCGCGTACTGCTGGGTGGTGCCGCAGATCAGCAGCAGCGACGGGTTGGCGCGATCACCGCTCTCCACCACGTCGAGACGGGCACCGGTGCCGACATCGAGCAACATTGATCAAGTCTCCTTAACACGGACGGGGCGTGTGCGACGAAGTCTGCCAGCGATTCACAGAAATGGCCCGTCGATGGGTTACTGTCCAGTAGGTGGACTACCTCGACATCGCCGAGCGGAACTGGCCGATCCTTCGGCGTTTCGCGTCGACGCACACCGCCGTCTACCGGGCGACCAACGGTCTGCTCGGCCACCGAATCCCGTTCAGCCCGCCCATGCTGCTGCTCGACCACGTCGGCGCGCGCAGCGGCACCCGCCGGACGACACCGCTGGTGTACCTCACCGACGGCGACGACATCGTGATCGTCGCGTCCAAGGGCGGCTACCCGCAGCACCCGGGCTGGTACCACAACCTGCGCGCCAACCCGGACACCACGATCCAGGTCGGCGGCGAGCGCCGGAAGGTCCGCGCGAAGGTCGCGGATCCGACCGAACGGGCCAGGCTGTGGCCCAAGGTGCTCGAGACCTACTCCGGCTTCGGTGACTACCAGAAGCACACCGATCGGGAGATCCCGCTGATCGTCCTGGAGCGCTCATGAGCACCGCCGAACGGTTCAGGGCCGCCGTCGAGTCGGGTGACCCGGCCAGCGCGGTCGACCTGTTCACCTCCGACGTCGTGTTCAACAGCCCGGTCGTGCACAAGCCCTACCAGGGCCGCGAGGCACTCGCCGCCATCCTGGGCGCGGTCGGCACGGTGTTCGAGAACTTCCACTACACCGCCGAGTACAGCGGACCCGACGGCCATGTGCTGGTGTTCCGCGCCGACGTGGGCGGGCGACAGCTGGAAGGCGTCGACATCGTGCGCACCGGCGAGGGCCCTGACGACCTGCTCACCGAGCTGACCGTGCTGGTTCGTCCCTACTCGGCGGCCACGGAGCTACGCGAACGAATGGCCGCACTGCTCACAGGGTGAGATAGGACCGTGCTGCTCCTCGTACTGGACCTGCTCGGCATCGCGGTGTTCGCGGTGTCCGGCGCGCTCGCCGCGATCCGAGCCCGGTTCGACGTCTTCGGTGTCATGGTGCTCGCGGTCATCACCGCCATCGGTGGCGGTGTCATCCGGGACGTGCTGCTCGGGATCACCCCGCCGAGCAGCCTGCGCCGCTGGCCCTACCTGTTGGTGCCGTTGCTGGTGGGGCTCGCGGTCTTCCTGCTCCGCAGGCCCAGTGGCGCGCCCCGGTCCCGGGCGCACGCGCGCCGGCTGGTGCTGGTCGCCGATGCGCTCGGGCTCGCCCTGTTCGTCACCACCGGTACCTCCACCGCGCTGGCGACCGGGGCACCGGCCGTGACGTCCGCGCTGGTCGGCGCCATCACCGGCATCGGGGGTGGTGTCCTGCGGGACATCCTGCTGCGTGAGGTACCGCTGGTGCTGCACCGCGAGATCTATGCGGTGCCGGCACTGCTCGGCGCGATGCTGGTCGCATTGGCGGACCGGTTGAGCTGGCCGAGCACACCGATCGCAATAGCCGCGGCGATCCTGGTCGCCGGGCTGCGGCTGCTGGCGATCTGGCGTCAGTGGGACGCCCCGAGGGCCCGACTGTGACCTAGATCAACCATTCAACGCAGGAACGTTGCCGTTCAACGCGACGAAGAGGGGCCGAACAGGTTAAGAGCAGCGAAAAAAGCCTGTACAACCTGCGACGACACGCTTACGGGCCGCTTGGCACAGCATCTAGTTCTTTCGTATGATTCCGCCGTACATCACGATCCGATTTCGACCAGGGCTATGAGTTGGCTCCCCACCGACTCACCGGACCCCGACCGGGCGCCCAAGGTCAGATCGCCGGTCGCGGAAAGGTAGAAGTTTTCGTGGCTCGTCACCGCTCCCCAGGCGGCCGCGGCACGGTTTCGGCGTATCTGCCGAGTCCGGACGCGCGCCGCACGCACGACGGTAGACACACCGCCGTGCCGTCATTCGACGCGACACCCGTCGCGCCGACCGTCTCGATCCCGGTACCGCCCCGGTCAGTTCCAACGCCAGCGCCCGCGCCGGCATTCGAGCCGACCAGCGTGATCCGGATCCCATCTCCGGATGGTCGCCAGGAAGGCCGTCGTCGCGCCGCGACCAGGCCGACCGTGCGCGGCAACCCGGTGGTCAGCGCGACCGCCGCACTGGGTGCCGTGGTCACCGGTGGATTAATGGCCGCTCAGCCGGCCGCGATGAACGCTTTCGCGGACGCAGCCGAGGCCGGCGCTCCGCAGCACACGCAGCTCGCGTCGGCGGCGCAGTCGCTGTCGATCAAGCCGGTGAGCGACGGCGCCACCATCACGGCAGCCGACTTCATGGATTCCTCCCCCGCGTCCACGGCGCTGATCCCCGCCGTGGTCCCGACCGAGCGGGAGAGCTCGGTCGACAAGCGTGACGTCGAGCAGCTGCACAAGGGCGAGAAGCTGGCCCTCGAAGCCGCCTCCCTGCACGCGGCGGCCGTCAAGGAGGCCAACATCCTCGCGGGTGGCGGCAACCTGGACGACTGGATCAGCGTGGCCCTGAACAAGCTGGGCCTCGACCAGTCCCTCTCCAGGGGCCTGAAGAAGATCATCATGTCGGAGTCGCGGGGCAACCCGCACGCGATCAACCGCACGGACAGCAACGCGATGGCCGGCCGTCCTTCGCAGGGTCTGATGCAGACGATCCCCAGCACGTTCCGTGCGTACGTGCTGCCGGAGCTGGCCAACCGGCCGATCACCGACCCGGTTGCGAACATCACCGCCGGTGTGCGGTACATGATCGCCAACTACGGCATCAGCACGCTGAAGGCCGGTGGCCGCACCGGTTCGCACGGCGGCTACATCGGTTACTGAGTCACCGACTCATCCCACGCAAAGGGCCCGGTCCTCATGGACCGGGCCCTTGTGGCATCCGGGGTGTGTGGGCGAGCACGTCCGCGTAGTGGCGCGGTGGTGGCGCGGGCCGCGCCCGAGGGCGACTTTGCACACCTTCGTGCTGTGTCGCACACGT
This sequence comes from Actinospineispora spinosispora DSM 44797, assembly GCF_000429025.1. GTDB lineage: Bacteria > Actinomycetota > Actinomycetes > Mycobacteriales > Pseudonocardiaceae > Pseudonocardia > Pseudonocardia spinosispora. Next base: position 431,303 of record NZ_KE386834.1, on the reverse strand, counting down.
CCGGACGTGTGCGACACAGCACGAACGTATGCGAAGTGGGAGCCTTGGGGCGTTTGGAGCCAGTGCGACGACATCGCGGGACTGTGCACAGCTGGCCCCCGGGCGCAGCCCGCGCGCACCACCGCCACCCGGCCACCCGACGACTTCGGCCCCAACCGGCCCCGGTCCAGGCCGCGGTAGGCAGGACCACAACCGCAGATCAAACGCACGAAAGAGCCCGGTCCTCTCAGACCGGGCCCTTTCGAACATCTATGGCGCCTACGAGACACCGGCGAACTCCAGTGCTTCCTGCCAGCTCTTCGACTGCGCGATGAGCCTGCGGTACTTCATGACCTGTGTCGGCCGGTCGATCGTGATGCATCCGGTGATCCGGTCGCCCCTGCGGTACAGCGCGAGGAACTTGTCCTCACCCAGCTCCTCACTGATCACCCGGATCTCGTCGGCGGCGGGGGTCCCGACGAACTGGATGCGGCTGCCGTACCAGTCCGACCAGAAGTACGGCACGCCGAGCGCGGGCTTGGCCTCGTCCGGGTTCAGCGCGTTCTTGGCCGCCAGCGCGCCCTGCTCGGCCGCGTTGGTCCAGTGCTCGAGCCGCATCACCATGCCGTCGAACAGCTGATGCGGGAAATGCACGACGTCGCCCGCCGCGTACACCCCCGGCAGCCCGGTGTTGAGCGTCTCGTCGCACACGATGCCCTTGTCGCGCTCGTGCAGCGTCACCCCGGAGCCGGCCAGCCAGTCCGTGCTCGGCGCCACGCCGACACCCACGACGACCAGGTCGGCGGGCAGGATCTCGCCGTCCTCCAGCTCGACGCCGGTCACCTTGCCGTCCTCGCCGACGAGCCCGGCGACCTTGACGCCGCAACGCAGGTCGGTGCCGTTCGCCTCGTGCAGCGCGGCGCACGCCCGGCCCATGTCCTCGCCGACCGAGCGCACCAGCGGCACCGGCAGCGCTTCCAGGATGGTGACCGGCAGGCCGCGCTTGCGGGCGCCGGAGGCCACCTCGGAGCCGATGAACCCGGCACCGACGACAACGGTGCGTGCCCCGGACTCCAGAGCGTCCCGGATCGCCACGGCGTCGTCGAGGGTGCGCAGGGTGTGCACCCCGGACAGCTTGTCCGCGCCGGGCAGCGTCCGCGCCGCCGCACCCGTCGCAATGATCACCGACCCGTACTCCAGCTCGGAGCCGTCGCTCAGCGCGATGACCTTGCGCTCCGCGTCGAGACCGGTCGCCCAGGTGTTGAGCCGCAGGTCGAGCTTCAGCTCGTCACGCAGCTCGGCTTCGGACCGGAACACCGGGGTGTCGGGGTCCTCCCCCTCATCCAGATACGCCTTCGACAGTGGTGGGCGGTCATAGGGCAGGTGCACCTCCCCACCGACCAGAGTCAGCTCGCCCTCGAACCCCGCCTTGCGGGCGGCCTGCGCCGCACGCAGACCGGCAAGCGAAGCACCGACGATGACCAGACGATCCGACACGAAAACCCCTCAGTCCTCGACGATGGACAATGCCTCGGTCGGGCACGACTCCACAGCCGCCTCGGCCTCGGCACGGGCATCCTCGTCCGGCTTCTCGTTCAAGATCACCAACGAGCCGTCGTCCTGCACCTCGAACAGCTCGGGCGCCTCCGCCTCACACATGCCCAGCCCGGTGCACTTGTTGTGATCGACCACGATACGCATGTATCCGCCTCCCTTGGTCCTCCTGGCGTGAGCCGAAAAGGCACCTCATTCACGCCAGGTACGAAGCTCGCAGCCTTGAGACATGGCTCACTGCTTCGAACTTCGAAATACTAGTCATTGCCCAGGAGATCGGGTCGGAAACACGTCTCCAGATTTCACATCAGTTTCCTCGGCGGCCAGCGCGGCGTCATCTCCCGCTCAGAGTGGGAACGTGCCCCAATCGAGGGAGACGGCTCTAGAGCGCCGAGGCGTACTCGACGATCCGCTCGACCTGCTTCACCGTCGCCGGTGCGTGCGGACCGGTCGGGGACAGGTTGATGGTGGTCACGCCACCTTCGGCCAACGCTTCGAGGCGCTCCTTGATCCGCCCTTCCGGGCCGATCAGGCCGAGCCCGTCCAGCAGCTCGTCCGGCAGCGACGCGGCGGCCTCGTCCTTCTTCCCGTCCAGGTACAGGTCCTGGCAGGTCTTGGCCTCGGCCTCGAACCCGTAGCGGCAGGCGAGGTCGTTGTAGAAGTTCTTGCCACGAGCGCCCATGCCGCCCACGTAGAGGGCCAGCTTCGGCCGCATGACGTCGCGCATGGCGTCCAGGTCGTCGCCCATCGCGACCGGAATCTGCGGTGCGATGTCGAGCGGCCCCAGCTCGGGGTCACGCTTCGCGGCTCCGGCGGCCAGCGCGTCGCCCCACACGTCCTTGGCGCGCTCGGGCAGGTAGAACAGCGGCTGCCAGCCGTTGGCGACCTCGGCGGTGAGCTCTACGTTCTTCGGCCCGATCGAGGCGATGACGATCGGGATGTCCGCACGCAGCGGGTGGTTGATCAGCTTGAGCGGCTTACCCAGCCCGGTGCCCTGCTCAGCGGGCAGCGGCACCTTGTAGTACTTACCGTCGTGGCGCACCGGCTCGCGGCGCCACACCTGCCGGCAGATCTCCACCAGCTCGCGCTGCCGCCCCAGCGGCGCGTTGTACGGCACGCCGTGGAAGCCCTCGATGACCTGTGGCCCGGACGCACCGATGCCCAGGATGAACCGGCCGCCGGACACGTAGTCCAGCCCGGCCGCCGTCATCGCGGTCAGCGACGGGGTACGGGTGTAAATCTGCAGGATGCCCGAGGCCAGCTGCACGCGTTCGGTGCGCGCGGCGATGAAACCGAGCTGCGACACCGCGTCGAAGCTGTAGGCCTCCGGTACGTACAGCACCTCGAGACCGGCGCGCTCGTAGTCCGCCAGTTCGTCCACGGCTTCGCTGAACCCGCCGCTGTAGTTCAGCGTCATTCCTACCCGCACCTGGCGCTCCTCACCGAGACGACAGCACTACTTTTTCTAACGGCCAATTAAAACCTATGACACCCCGCTTGCGGGAATCGAGGTGACAGGTGGCACATCAGGACCGCGACACCGGTTTCCCCGCGCCCGGCTTCAGCGCCAGTACCTCGGTGAACCCGTCGAGCAGCGACTCGATGAACAGTTCCGGCTCGGTGAACGACGCGGCGTCGTAGTTGACCCCGACGCAGCCGATGTCCCCGTGGGTCACCAGCGTGATCATCGCGGCGCAGCCGGGCAGCGGGGCGTACGGGTACATCCGCTCGATCCGCGCGCCGGCCAGGTACACCTGGTCCCCGATGCCGGGCACGTTGCTGGCCTGCAGGTCGTTGCCCTTGGTCATCGGACCGGCGAGCTGCGCGATCACCGAACCGGGCAGCCTGGCCAGCGCCGGCGACATCAGGCCGATCATGTTGACGGCCGGCTCCGCGCGCGCCGACAGGATCAGAGCGCGCACCTCCTCGATCCGCGCCTTCGGATCGATCGTGGACACCGGCGCGGAGATTCGCGCGGACGCGATCTTGTTGCCACCGGAGGTGTCCCCCGGTTTGCGCACCGAGATCGGGATGGCCATGGGGATCGCGTCGACGACCGGGACGGCCATGGCCTCGTGGTAGCGGCGGTAGCCGCCGAGGAGCGCGGCCAGGTAGGTGTCGTTGATCGAACCGCCGACCGACTTGCCGGCGGCCTTGAGATCGGCGAACGGCACGTCGAGCGCCGCGAACCGCCAGCTCATGCTGCGCTTGGCCAGCAGCGGCGAGCCCTGCGCGTCCGGCGGGGTCAGCACGCGGCGCAGCGAGCGGCCGTACCGGGTGGCCTCCCCCAGCGCGCCCTTCGGGTCGCTGAGCGCGCGCAACGCCCCGGATCCGACCTCACGCAGCGCGCCCGGCACCGACTCGACGTCACCTCGGACCTGGGACAGCAGCACGTCGAGAGAGCTGAGCGCCTCGGCCGGTTCGAACGCGGGCTGCGGCTTGTCCGGGTTGGGCTCGCGCTTCTTGGAGTGCAGCTGGCTGAGCAGCTGCAGCGCGCCCATGCCGTCGGTCGCGGAGTGGTGCATCTTCAGCACGTAGGCGCCCCGGCCGTCCGGAAGGCCCTCGAACAGGACCGCCTCCCACGGCGGGCGGGTGCGGTCGAACGGGGTCATCGCGATCTGCGCGGCAGCGTCCAGCAGCTCGGCCCAGCCGCCGCCCTCGGGAAGCCGTTGGCGGCGGACGTGGAAGCGCAGGTCGAAGTCGGGATCGACGGTCCATCTCGGCGCACCGAGACCCAGCGGCGCCTCGACGACCCGCTGCCGGAAACGGGGCACCATCCGCACCGCCCAGTCGTGCGCGGCGCGGAAGCGGTCCCAGTCCGGCACGACGTCGAGCTGCTCGATCGCCACGACCGGCGACCGCAGCGTGCGGTCCGCCTCGGCCCGCCACATGACCGCCTCGAAGGCGTTCATCTCCTCGCCGGAACCCCAGTCCAGTGGAGCGTCCGGGCTGCGACCGTCCTGAGCTGCCATTACGCGTGTCCCTTGCCGTTCGTGTTGTTGCTCGGCCAATGCGCCAGGGTCTCGACGAACATGTCACGTACCTGCTTGGCGTGCTCGGTGACGGTCTTCGCCTGCCAGCCGCTCGTGTCGACCGGCGGCAGGACGGCGACCTCGACGGTGCCGGACCGGATCGCCTGCGCACCGCGCCACATGACCTCGCCCGCGTTGCGCATGACGATCGGCACGATCGGCACGCCGGCCTGCATGGCGATGTGGAATGCGCCCTTCTTGAAAGGGCCCAGCTTCGGGGTCGCGGAGCGGGTGCCCTCCGGTGCCATGATCAGCGAGATGCCTTCGTCGCGGACCTTGGCCACGGCGGGTTCGAGCACCTGCTTGGCCTGTGCGGTGTTGCCCCGGTCGACGAACGCCACGTCGGCGAGCTGGAACAGCTGACCGAAGCCGGGGATGTTCTTGGCCTCCTTCTTGGCCACCCCGGTCAGCTTCCCGCGCACGAGCTTCATCGCGATGATCGGATCGATCTTGCTCTGGTGGTTGAACACGAAGACCGCGGGCCGAGGCGAGGTCAGGTACTCGGTGCCGGTGACCACGTCGACGTCGACGCCGGCGAGCCCCAGTGACAGGTCGGCGCCGAGGGAGGTGCTCACGTCGAGCATGTCGCGCTTGGACCGGCGCAGCAGCCCCACGCCGATGCCCGCGGTGACGGCGGCGGCGAACCCGCCGTAGAACCCGACGGTGCGCAGCACGTCCACCGGGCTGGGCATGCCGCCGCGCGGGACGCAGTGCAGGACCGGCCAGCCGCGCCGCTCCGCCTCCTGCGCCAGGCCGTGGTCGGGCTGCACGGCGACCGGGTTGCCCACCGTCTCCAGGAACATGACGTCCTCGTCGCCGTTGCTGTAGGCGAAGGACTTGGTCAGGTCGATGTTCTGCGCCTCGGCGAGCGCGCGCACCGCGCGGGCCTTGCCGAGACCCCACAGCGGCGTGCCCGCCGGCCGTCCGGTGATCACCCCGTCGACGACCTCGACCTCGGTGCACAGCACGTGCGCCGCGCCGATGTCGCGGCCCATCGGCTCGACCTGGAAACGGGTGGCCGACGAGGCCAGCAGCACGGTGTGGCCCATCTCGTGGTGGGCCTGGACGAGCTCCCACACCTCGTTGTGCAGCTGCGCGGCGATCTCGTGCTTGAACAGCGACTCACCGAGCTTCATCAGCTCGTCGGGTGTGCGGCCGCGCCAGGCACCCAGCGACATGTCCAGCAGCTCGGCGAACTCCTTCTGGGTGCTGACGCCGCGCACGCTGGCCCAGGTCATCTTCGCCAGCTCGGTCGGGCCGATATCGCGTTCCCTGAACCGTTTGTTGTAGAAGGCCATCGCCGAGTAACCGGAGATCACCGTTCCGTCGTAGTCGAAACACGCGGCGATCTCGGGGCCGCGAGGAGCCGCGTAAACCTTGGCGACCAGCTCTGTCAGCTTCATCGGATACCCCCACAAGAGCCGAGTTGCGGTCAACCTACCCGGCCAAGATGACCTCTTGGCTATCGCGGGCCAACGTTCGTCCTGTAATTCTTGCCAGAACAAACGGTCAGGATTGACTGGTAAGTACTTCGCGCTGCACACTAGCGCCACTCAGCGCTGAGGGGTATAGGAAGCGGGCCGCATGAAGTGGGAGTTCGACGACCTGGCGTCGTCCCTTTACCCGCTGTATTCGCGTGCGGTGGTCGGTGATCTCTGCCCGACCCCGGTCAGCCCGCTGACCGCCACCGTGGGCGTCGGCGCCGAGCTCGGACCCGCGTGGGCGCGGGTGTACACCGACACCGGGCTGCGTCCCGCGCCGGAGCCGGGAGCCGAGGCCGCGCACCACCCCGCCGCACTGTTCGGTGCCCATCTGTACCTGAACACCTCGCTGCTGCGGTTGTTCGGCGTGTACGCCAGCGGAGCCGACCCGATGGCGTTCGCCAGGCAGTACCTGGGCGAGCGGCCCGACGTGCCGCGCCAGCGCGACGAACGTCCCACGCTCGAAGCGACCGCGGAGCGGCTGCGGAGCTGGACGGCCTCGGTGCTGTCCGGCCAGACCGACCACTCCGGCGCGGCGCGGCGGTTCACCGAGCTGCGTGCCGGACGTCCCCAGCTGCGCCGATGCTCCGATGCCGACCTGGTCGCGCGGATCACCGCCCTGCGTGCCCCACTGCGCGAGACGCTCCGGTTCCTCGCCGAGGCGGAGCTGGCGACCGCCGTCACCAGCGACCTGCTCACCAGGGCCACCGAGGAGGCCGGCTTCCCCGGTCTGACCGGCGCGCTCGTCGCCGGGCACGGTGGTTCGGCGACCGCCCCGATCGACGGGCTGTGGCAGCTGGCGAAACGGGTCAGCGCCTCGGACCGGCTGACCCGCTTGTTCGACAAGGGCGTGTCCGCCGCCGCCGTCGAGCTCGGCACCACCTGCTCGGAGAACCTTCGGTCCTTCCTGGCCGAGAACGGGCACTTCGGGCCCGCCGAGTGGGAACTGTCGGCCGACACGTGGGGCACCGACGCCCACCTGATGGTGCGGCTGGTCGATGTCCTGCGCCGGGGCACCGATCAACCCGATCCCGCGTCCCGGGCCCGCTCGCGGGCCAACCTCAGCGCGCAGACCGCGTCGACGATCCGCGGCTCGCTGCGCGGCTCACCGGTCGCGTCGGCCCGTTTCGACGAGGCGCTGACCGCGAGCGCGCGCTGGCTGCCGGCCCGCCACGGACTACGGCGGATCGTCTCCGGGCTACACCATGAACAACGTCTCGCGGCGCGGGAGCTGGGCCGCAGACACACCGAGAGCGGCCTGCTCGACGAGGTCGACCAGATCTTCATGCTGCTGGAACCGGAGCTGGGGTCGTTCCTCTCCGACCCGTCCGCGCACGGCGAGTCGCTGCGCATGCGGGCCTACGACTACCGCGCCCTGGCCGCCTATCAGCCGCCGTTCGTCACCATCGGGGCGCCGCCGCCGGTCGTGCGGTGGCAGCCGCGTCCCAGCCCCAAGCAGCTGAGCGGGCGCCGAATTCTGCCCGGAACAGCGGCCGGGCCGGGGCTCAGCGCCGGTCGCACCGTCGTGCTCGCCACCCCCGCCTCCCCCAGCGAGGTGCGCCCCGGCGACGTTCTCGTCCTGCCGACCGGCGGGCCCGGCTGGGTCCCGTTGCTGCCGGTCGCCGGCGCGGTCGTCGTCGACGGTGGCTCGGCGCTGTGCGACGTCGCGGTCGCCTGCCGGGACCTCGGCGTGGCCTGCGTCGTCGCGACGGTCGACGCGACGAGCAGGCTGGGTACCGGCGCGTCCGTGCAGGTCGACGGCTTCTCCGGGTCGGTGGCGCTGACCGAGCGCACCGCCTCGGCCAAGGACACCGGTCAGGACGATCTCCCCCGGCTGTTCAGCCGGCCCACCAGCAGCACAGCGTGATCGGTGGGTCGACGATAGGTTCACCGGGTGGCTGAACCGGACAGACCCCTACGTCGGAGCCGCAGCGAACGCACCGCCGACAGTCGCCAGCTCATCCTGGACGCGACTCTCGACTGCCTCGTCGAGGACGGCTACGCACGCGCGACGACACTCACCATCCAGGCCCGCGCCGGCGTGTCCAGGGGGCGACTGTTACACCATTTCCCGTCCCGCGAAGGCCTGCTCGTCGCCGCGTGCCAGCACCTGGCCAGCAACCACCTCGCCGAGCTCGCCAACTGGGGTGCCTACTCCCTCGACGACCTGGACTCCGACGCCGAACGTCTCGACCGCTGTATCGACCTGTTCTGGTCGACGTTCGACGAGCGGTACTTCTGGGGCTCGATGGAACTCTGGACCGCCGCCCGCACCGACCCCCAGCTGCGTGCGACGTTGCATCCCGAGGAACGCCGCCTGGGCACCGCGGTCCGTAACGCGATCGACTCCCTGTTCGGCCCGTTCTGCCGCCATCCCCGCTACCCGCTGGTCCGCGAGATCCTGCTGAGCAGCATGCGAGGCGTGGCGATGACGTACTCGTTCGACCAGAAGCGGGACCGGGCGAGCGACCCCCACCTCCCCATGTGGCGGGCCCTGGCAGCCGACCTCCTGAACTAGCCCGCCTCTCCCCATGATCACCACGGGCTGATGGCTGCGTTTCCGCGCGAGAACGGCTACCAGCCCGTGGTGATCAAGGGGGAGCCGGTCGATCGCGAACGAAATCGCCTGTTCTGGCGTGGGAGTGAGGTCTGGGCCCGAAGCTGAGCTGATGGTGGACCCGATCTTCCGAGGCAGCGAAGCTCGTGCGGCCGGGCTGTCCTGGGGCGTGCTGCGAGGGCCGCGCTACCAGCGGCTCATGCCCGACGTGTACGCATGCGCGTCCCTCACCCCGGACCTGGCACTCCGCTCACGTGCCGCGTACCGCTGGGCGGACGGGAAGGGCGTTCTGTCCGGCTATTCGGCCGCCGAGTTGCTCGGTGCCGGATGCGCACCCGCTGACGCAGCCGCGGAGCTGGTGTTCTGGGAAGCACACGCTGACGCTCCCCCGGGCGTAATTGCCCAACAGGTGGCGTTGGCCGAGGACGAGCTGCTGGAGTTCGACGGTGTCGAGCTCACCACTGCGTTACGCACGGCCTACGACCTGGCGCGCCGTGAACCACTCGCCGAGGCCGTGGTCGCGGTCGACTCGCTGGCCAGGGTCGGAGGCTTCGAACCGACCGACCTCCTCACCTTCGCCGAGCGCTACCCCGGCTACCGCCACTCACTGCGGCTGCCCCAGGCCGTGAACCTGGCCGAGCCCGCCTCGGAGTCACCCATGGAGTCACGACTGCGAGTACTGCTCGTCCTGGCGGGCCTACCGCGCCCCACCGTGCAGCACACCGTGCTGGACAGCGCCGGCCGGTTCATCGCACGGGTCGACCTGGCGTACCCGCGGCGATCGATCGCGATCGAGTACGACGGCGCGGATCACTTCACACAGCAGCAGACCATCCAGGACGGCCACCGCGCGACCCGCCTGGCAGACGCCGGCTGGCGGGTCTACCGCTACTACGCCCGCGACGTCTACCAGCGCCCCGCACGCATCGTCGCCGACATCCGCCGGGCACTCTCTCGATGATCACCACGGCCCGGTGGCTGATTTCTCGCAGAAAATCAGCTACCAGCCCGTGGTGATCATCGAAACGCGGTTAGAAGAGCCCGACCCGGGCGACCAGCAGGAACGCCACGATCACCAGGATCGCCACCAGCGCGATCCAGGTCCACTGCGGGTCGACGCCGAACCAGGACTTCGGCTTGACCGCGGGCGGCCTGCGGCGTTCGGCCGAGGCTTCCGCCTCGTCGAGGCGGGGCGGGCCGGTGTAGTCGGAGAACTCGAACCGCGCGTCGAAGTCATCGGTCGTCTCGATGCCGTGCAGGACCTCGTGCGGCGGGCCGTGCGCGACGATCCGGCCGTTGACCATGATCGCCAGGTTGTCGGCGAGCCTGCGGGCGAGCTCCAGGTTGTGTGTCGTCACCAGGAGGGTGCAGTTGGTCCGCTCGCGCAGGCCGCGCACCGCGTCCAGCATCATCGCCGAGTGCTGACCGTCGAGGCCGAGGTCGATCTCGTCGAGCACGGTGAACGGAGCGTCGGCGACCAGGGCCCTCGCCAGCGCGAGTCGTTTCGTCGCGTGGGCCGGCAGCTCTTCGGGCTTGCGGTCGACGTGGTCCAGCAGATCGAGCTCCGCCAACCGGGCCATCGCCCGGTTGTGCCGCAGCTCGGCCGGAACTCCGTGGACCTCGAGGCTGTAGGTGAGGTTCTCCAGCACCGTCATCGAGCTGAACGTCGAGGTACTGAAGAGGTAGCTGCCGCCGAGCATCGCGGACATGCCCTTGCGGATGTCCTTCCACTCGTCCGGTGAGGAGTCCCAGATGTCGCGGTCGTCGATCCGCACGGTGCCGCCGTCCGGCTCCAGCAGCCCGACGACGTGCTTAATCAGGGTCGTCTTACCCACGCCGGACGGGCCCATGAGCACCGTCACCCTGCCCGCGGGTATCTCCAGCCAGAGCCGGTGCATGACGGCCGTGTCGTCGAGGATCGTGGTGATGTTGTCGAGCACGACATCCGGTACCGGCCGGATGGTGCCGGGTACGTCAGGTTCCATGGCGACCTCCACTCGTGCCCGGGTCAGTTCTTCGGACGCGGGAACGCACACTGATGCGTTGCACTACATTCGGCGGCACACTGCACGGAGTTTGGTGGGCAATTCGTGGTGTCCGGTCGGTATACCAGGGATACGACCGCCAACACAATGAACACGACGCCCGCCCCGATACATGCGTAGGCACCTCTGCGCAGTGTCGCGCTGCGGCGCTCGATCGAACGTTCGTCCCATCCGGGGACCACGCCGAGCCGCTCGTTCCTGCGGGTCCCCCACACACCGAGCAGGATCAGCAGCACGCCGAGAAATCCGAAAACCACTGCCACGAATACCACAGGACTCCTCCGGCCGATTCGACATTATTGACCGTCGGGCGGCTATTCGGCCGACCTCAATCGGGCGAACAGTACCGCCGCCGGAAAGTCGCGCTCAGCCGTCCCGTCCAGGTCGATCGTGTTCCATACCCAGCCACCGGGAAACCGCTTCCGCTCTGTTCGCCGCACCCAGCTTGCGCAGGATGTGTTTGACGTGGGATTTCACGGTGCCCTCCGAGATGACCAACCGGCGCGCGATGCGCCCGTTCGTGTCGCCGGAGGCCATGAGCCGCAGCACCTCGATCTCGCGGCGGGTCAGGTTCGTTCCCTCGCCACCGGTCGGGAACCGGTCGTCGTGGCCGGAATGAGCTGCGCGGCCCCGGAAGCTGACCGACATCGAGCCCATGCTCCTCGGCGCCGCGGCACCGAGGCGGACGCGGTCACTCTTCGCCGAGGCGAGCGCACCGGCGACGTGGTCGAAGCCGACCTGGATGGCCGACAGCCGGTCCAGCATCGTGGTTCGCCCCAGCGCCTGGCCGAGGCCCTCGGCGAACAACGTGAGCAGCTGGCGGTCGAACCCGTCCACGTCGCGCTGCTGGTAGTAGCGGTCGGCGTGGACGAACCCGACGACGGCGCCCTCGGTCATCAGCGGAACCGCCGTGTACGAGCGGGACAGTGACGCGTCGGCGATCGGCCGGTTGACCGCGGGCCGCCCCTGTACGTCGTGCACGACGATGCCCACCTTGCGGCGCACCATCTCGGTCTCGACGATCGAGCCGTCCAACGTCTGCGGGTTGGTCCGGCCGATCTCCAGGATCTCCTCGCCCCATTTCTGGTCGCGGACGACACACACGTTCTCGGTGATCCAGGCGGAGTTCTCGATGCGGGACAGGATCGCCCGGTCGAAGCCGGCGATGCAGACCGCGGCGGCGGCCTGCTCGACGAGCGTGGCGGTGGAATCGCAGCCCCGCAGCGTGGACAGCGCCTCGCGCACCCGGCCGAACGCGGCATCCCGGCTGCGCAGGTTCTCCGCGGTCAGCAGCTCGTCGACCTGCTTGATCTCGCCGAGCAGCGCGACCAGACCGGCCGAGTTCGCGGCGACGCCACCGTGACCGACCGCGGACGTGGCCGCCGCGAACACCCGCGTCCACGAGTGGTCCAGCGCCGCCCGCGCGGTCGGCACGTCGAACAGCTGGTCGGCCGTGGGCAACGTGACGTCGGCCAGCGCCGCCCGTACCTCGTCCAGCAGAGCGACGATCCGCTCGCGATGTCCATCGGCCAGCAAGATGCCCCGACCGAATTCATCGGAGCGGCCAGTGGATTCGACAGCCACAGCATTGGAGCCACCAGGACGCATCTGTCTACTCCCAACGGTTACGCCTGGTTGAGGTTAACCTGCGTCACCCATCAGATACCGTTCGGCGTCGGCAAAAGGTCCACTCCATTAGGTGACCGGGGAGTTCCCGGCTCAGGTCAGGCAGAGTTCGTTGCCTTCCGGATCAGCGAGTGTGATCCACCGGAACGGCCCCTGGGAGCCGCGATAAAGCTCCGTCGCCCCCTTCTTGATCAACCGCGCCGATTCCTCTTCGATCCGCTCCGAACCGACCCGGACATCCAGATGAATCCGGTTCTTCACACTCTTCTTCTCGGGCACCTCTTGGAATAGCAAGCGGCGGCCGGGGAGCTCCGGGCTGATAATCGCCGAACCGACGCGCCACACCAACTCCCCGCGCCATTCCATCGTGTCCGACTCCTCCGCCTTGCCCTCCTCGACCATCCGGCGGACGAACGCCCCGTCGGTCGGTTCGACGCTCCAGCCGAGGGCATCGGCCCACCACTCGGCGAGCGCGTGCGGGCGCGAACAGTCGAATGTCACTTGGAAGTCGTATGCCATGGGGTGGAAGCTAGCCGCCACCACCGACAAGTTCGGAGCACGGATGACCAAGCACGTCCTGATCTGCGGCGCCAGCATTGCCGGTCCCGCCCTCGCGCACTGGCTGCACCGCTACGGCTTCACGGTCACCGTGCTCGAACGCGCGCCCGCGCCGCGCCCGGGTGGCCAGGCGATCGACCTGCGCGGCACGTCCCGGAAGGCCGTCGAGCGGATGGGCCTGACGGGCGCGGTCAGCGCCGCGTGCATCGATACCCGAGGGATGTCGGTGGTGAACGCGAGCAACAAGCGGCTCGCCAGCGTGTCGGCGGACCTGTACCGCGGTGACGACCTGATCGCGGAGATCGAAATCCTGCGCGGCGATCTGTCCTCGGTGTTGCACAAGGCCACCCGGGACGACGTCGAATACATCTTCGGCGATCACGTCACGGCGCTGCACCAGGATTCCGACGGCGTCGACGTGGTCCTCGCCAGCGGCGGCCAGCTGCGCGTCGACCTGGTCGTCGGCGCGGACGGGCTGCGCTCCGGGCTGCGGGAGCTGGTGTTCGGCCCGGAGTCCGAGCACGTCACCGATCTAGGCGTGTGCTCGGCGTCCTTCACCGTCCCGAACCGGCTCGAGCTGGACAGCTGGATACTCGCCTACTGCGAGCCGAACCGCACCGCCATGATCCGCGGCAGCCACGCCAACTCCGAGGCCACGGCGATGCTGAGCTTCGCCGGAACCCGCGCGGACTACGACCAGGGCGACACTCAGGGCCAGCAGGCACTGCTGCGCTCCCGATTGGCGGGCATGAGGTGGGAGGTGCCCTGGCTGCTCGACCGGATGGACGAGGCGCAGGACTTCTATTTCGACTCGTTCAGCCAGGTGAAACTGAAATCCTGGTCGAAGGGCAGGGTCGTGTTGCTCGGCGATTCCGCGTTCTGCTCCGCGCCCAGCTCCGGCCAGGGCACCGGCCTCGCGGTGGTCGGCGCCTACGTGCTCGCGGGCGAGCTGGCCGGCTCGCCCGACGACCACGCGACCGCGTTCACCAAGTACCAGAAGATCATGCGCGGGTCCGTCACAGCCGCGCAGAGGATGGGGCGGAGCGGCGCCAAGCAGCACGCCACGAGCAGCTGGATCGGCCTGTGGATCCTGCTTCAGGCGTTCCGGCTCATGCCGTACCCACCGACGAATTGGCTGGCGCGGTACCAGATGAGGAAGGTCGTCAACGCGGTGGACCTGCCCACCTACGGACCACTCGAGCTGGGCTGACTTCGCACGGCGCGCCCGCACTTCGCACGGGTTGTGCGGTATGCGAGGTGCAGGCCGAGTGTGCGAAGTGCGGCTCGCTACGTGGGATCAGGCGAACAGGGTGGTCGCCGTGACCGGAGTCAGGTTCCGCTGCTTCAGGTCGGCCAGGATCTGGGGGATCGCGGTCAGCGTGCCCTGGTGGCCCAGGTGCATGCTCACGACACTGCCTGCCTTCGCCTTGCGTAGCTGGGTGCGCACCGTCGCGGGGCCCGGGTCGGTCCAGTCGAGGGAGTCGACGTCGTAGGACAGCACCCGGCGGTAGCCCGCCGCGCCGGCCAGCTTCAGCAGCTCAGGCGTGGCGTGCTGGGCGGCTGACTGACGGAACCAGGCGCCGGGGCCGCCGGTCAGCTTGTCGATCTGGTCGCGGCACCGTTCGATCTCGGCGCGCTGCTGGGCGACGCTGAGCTTGGTCATGGTCTTGTGCGACCACGTGTGGTTGCCCAGCTCGTGGCCGAGGTCGGTGACCATCTTCGCCAGGTCGGGGTACTGCGCGAGCCAGGTGCCGACGGCGAGCACCGTGACGTGCGCACCGCCGTTCGCGAGGGCCTCCAGTACCTTGCGGTCGAGCGTGTTGTTGCCGGCGCCGTGGAAGGTCAGCGCGACCTCGGGCCGCCCGGTGGTCGCGTGGACCAGCTCCTCGGCGGGACCGGTCGGGGCTGCCGAAGGCGGCGGCGCGGCGGCCGCTGTCGTCGTCGGGGGCGCGGCGGGAGGCGGCGGGGCCGGTTCCGGCTCGGCGGGTGAACATGCCGCCAGCCCCAGTAGTGCTCCCGCCGCGACGCCGCCCCGCAGGAGCGCCCGTCTCGGGAGCCGGGCCGAACCCGATTCGCTCATCGGCCCATCATGGCCGGACCTAGCTGAGGGTCCGCACGCCCCCCGGATCCAGGACGGCGAGGACGTCGCGCAGCAGGTCCGCGAGGGTGCGAGCGGTGTCGTCGGGCAGCCGACCGAGCAGCGCCGCCTGAGCGGCGTTCGCCGCGAGCACGACCTCCTCGGCCGCCCGCACACCCTCCGGCGTGAGCTGGACCCGCACGCTGCGGCGGTCGTCCGGGTCGGCTTCCCTGCGCACCAGCCCGGCCGCGGTCAGGCGGTGCAGGACGTTTGTCGTCCCACCCGAGGACAGCAGCAGCGAGGACGCCAGCTCGTGCGGCTTGCGCCGGTAAGGGTGGCCGGCGGAACGCAGCTTGGACAGGACCTCGTACTCGGCCTTGGTCCGTCCCAGCCGCTCCAGCTCGATCTCGGTCGCCGCGTCGACGAGCCCGGCGAGCCGGGCGACGCGCTTGGTCAGCTCGAGCGGGAGACCGGCGACCGCCGGCAGCTCGGTCCGCCACGCCGCCGCCACATCGTCGACCACGTCACGAAACCCGGGGCTGGCACTCATGACCGGAGCGTATCGCCACCTATCCGATAGCTTTACACCAAGCTTTTCAGTAAGCTTTCTCAAAAGCTTTCTACTGAGAGGACTTCTGATGGCAACCGTGATCCGGGGCGGCCGGGTGGTCACCATGGACGGCGGAGACCGCGAGCTCGCAGTCGGTGACGTGCTGTTCGACGGCGGGATCATCAGCGCCGTCGACGAGCAGGTGACCGTTGCGCCGGGCACCGAGGAGCTCGATGCGACCGGCATGCTGGTGCTGCCCGGGCTGGTGGACACCCACCGCCACACCTGGCAGACACCACTGCGGCACCAGGGCGCGCAGTGGTCGCTCGGCGACTACCTGGAGCAGCTGCTCGGCCGGATCGGCGCGCGATTCCGTCCCGAGGACGTCTACGCGGGCACACTGTGGGGTGCGCTGTCCGCCCTGGACGCGGGCATCACGACACTCGTCGACTGGGCACACATCCAAACCTCACCCGCGCACTCCGACGCCTCCGTCGCCGCGCTGCGCGACGCCGGCATCCGAGCGGTCTTCGCCCACTGCGGGCCGATCCGCGCCGGTCAGCCGTATGCCGGCCACCCCGGGGACATCCGTCGGGTCCGCGCGGAACTGCTCGCCGACGACGGCGCGCCGGTGACGCTCGCGATGGGTGCGCTGGGCCCCGACTTCACCGACCTGGACACCACGGCCGCGGACTTCGCGCTGGCCAGGGAGCTGGACGTCCCGATCACCGCGCACGTCGCGGGCGGCAGGCCGGACTCGATGCGGCGCGGGATCGCCGCGCTGCACAGTGCCCGGTTGCTCGGTCCCGACCTCACGATCGTGCACGCCAACGGTGCCCCGGAGGCCGACCTGCGGCTGCTGGCCGAGCACGGCGGCAGCGTCTCGATCAGTCCGCAGATCGAGCTCACCATGCCGGGCCTCGGCGCATGCGTCGCGCTGCGCCGGATGCTCGCCGCCGGGCTGCGGCCCAGCCTCAGCGTCGACTCGGAGACCGTCGCCGCCTCGGACCTGTTCACCCAGATGCGGTTCGCGCTCGCCGCGCACCGCACCGGCGCCCCGGAGGACGAGACGCCGCTGCCAGCCCGCGAGGCACTCCGGATGGCCACCACCTACGGCGCCGAGGCCGTCGGGTTCAGCGGCCGGATCGGGTCGCTCGAGCCGGGCAAGGCGGCCGATCTGATCCTGCTGCGGGCGGGCTCGGTCGGCCTCTTCCCGGTCCACGACGCCGCCGACGCGGTCGTACTCGCCGCGCACCCCGGGATGGTGGACACGGTCATCGTGGCGGGTCGAACCGTCAAACGGGGCGGCCGACTGGTCGCCGACCTGTCCAGGGCCAGGGACCTGGTAACCGCTTCGGCCGAACGGGCGATGGCCGGGTAAGGTTCGCACCTTGTGGCCAGCCGTAACACCGGCCCCGGGGATGTGATCGTTCGTTGACCGTCACCGCGTCCGCCGAGCCGACCAAGATGCCGCCGCTGGCCCGCCCCCGGGTACTCGACGGCATCATCGTCCTCGCCTACTTCCTGGTGGCCTTCGTCCTGTACGTGGACCTGTGGCTCGACCTGAGCCACGGCTACCTGGTGGACAGCGGCGAGGACCAGAACCTCTTCGAGTGGTTCTTCGCGGTGCAGGCCCAGGGTCTCGCGCACGGGCACGTCCCGCTGTTCTCGACGCTGCAGAACTACCCGCTCGGCGTGAACCTGATGGGCAACACCGCGATGCCCGGTCTCGCGGTTCCCCTCGCGCCGCTGACCTGGCTGTTCGGCCCGACCGTCACCTGGGCGGTCATCCTCACCGCGGGGCTCGCCGGTACCGCGACCGGCTGGTACGTGGTGTTCTCCAGGCACCTCGTGCAGTCCCGGTGGGCCGCCGGGATCGGCGGGGCGTGCTGCGCGTTCGCACCACCGGTCATCTCGCACGCCCACGCGCACCCGAACTTCACCGCGATGTTCGTCCTGCCCGTCATCGTGCTGTGGCTTCTGCGGCTGGCCGAGCGCGGCCGCACGCTGCGAGACGGTCTGATCCTGGGGCTGCTGGTCGCCCTGCAGGTGCTGATCGGTGAGGAGCCGCTGCTCATCCTGGCCACCGGTCTCCTGGTCATGGTGCTGGCCTGGCTGGTCATGCGCCCGGCGCAGGTGCTCGCCGCCGCCCGGCGTGCTCTGCCCGGGATCGGTCTCGGGGCCCTCATCGCGGTGTGGCTGGTCGGCTATCCGCTGTGGATGCAGTTCTTCGGGCCGGCCAGCTACAAGTCGCTGCTGCACGGACCGGCGGGCAACGACCTGAGCGCGTTCGTCTCGCTGCCCCGGCAGTCCTTCGGCGGTCAGCTCGTCAACCCCGGTCAGTACGTCGACAACCCGACCGAGCAGAACTCGTTCTTCGGCTGGCCGCTGATCGGGCTGCTGGCCATCGTGATGGTGTGGCTGTGGCGCGAGATCCCGGCGCGGCTGGCCGGCATCACCGTCCTGGTGATCTTCGCTATGTCCTACGGCGGGCACGCCCTGCTCTACGGTCAGCCCACCGGCATTCCCGGTCCGTGGCTGCTGATGGGCAAGCTGCCGCTGTTCGAGTCGCTCATCGAAGCGCGGATGACGTTCGCGGCGCTGCCCGCGATCGGGATGCTGCTCGCGCTGGCCAGCGACCAGATGCTGCGTGCCTCGATGCCGAACCCGGTGCGCGGTCTCGGCTGGCTGACCCCGCGCCGGTTGTGGTTCGTGGCGCTGTCGCTCGCGGTGATCCCGATCCTGCCGGTGCGGTTCACCGTCGAGCCGCGACCGGCGGCACCCGCGTTCTTCACCGACGGCGCGTGGGAGCAGTACGTGCGACCCGGCCACACACTGGTCACCGTGCCGCTGCCGGCCGCCGGGTATGCGAGTCCGCTGCACTGGCAGGTCGTTGCGGGGCTGCGCTTCCCGATCGCGGAGGGCTACTTCGTCGGACCGGCGGGCCCGTCGAAGGACGGCACCTACGGTGCCGTGCCCACGCCCACCTCGGCGCTGCTCACCGGTGTCGCCCAGACCGGGGCCGTCCCGGCGCTCACCACCGCGAACCAGGCGCAGGCGGTCGCCGATCTGCGTTACTGGAACGCCGACGCGGTGGTCCTCGCCGCCGCCCAGCCGAACTTCGAAGCGCTACGCACGACGGTGGACCAGCTGCTCGGTCCGGGTCAGGGCCGCGACGGCGTGGTCGTGTGGAACGCCCGCGCGCTCACCGGCGGCTAGCCTCGCTGCGGTCCAGTGTGCGCAGCCAGGCCAGGACCGTCACCGCGGCCGCCAGCCAGGCGCCGCCGAGGAACCATCCGGTGAGCACGTCGGTCAGCCAGTGCGCCGCCAGGTAGATGCGGCTGACCCCGATGGCGAATGCCAGAACGACCGCGCCGGCGATCACCAGGTGCCGGTGCGACGCGCTGCGCAGGTTCAGGTAGGCGACGGCCGCGATGACGCCGAGCACCACGGTCGAGCCCAGCGTGTGCCCCGAGGGCAACGAGTGCCCCGCATAGTGGACGACCTGCTCGATCGGCGGCGGCCGGTGCCTGCGGTAGAGCGTCTTGAACCCGAGGACGAGCAGCCCGGAGCCTGCCGCCGTGAGTGCGACGACGACAGCCTGGTCCCGCCGGTCCGTACGCCAGAGGATCACCGTGGCCGCGAGGGTCAGCAGGCTCATCGCGGCGGTGCCGCCGATCGCCGCGAGCACGAGCGCCACGCCGGTCCAGAAGCCCGTCCGGTTCGCCACGAACCAGTCCAGCACCGGCTGGTCCAGCGCACCGAGACCACCGGTGGCGCCCTCGGTGCTGTCCTCCACCGCGTCGACGACCACCGACTGGGCCACCAGCAGCACGGCGGTGATCCCCGCGCCCACCCAGAACAGCGGCGGCACCGAGGGAACCCGGCGGCCCGCCCGGTTGGCGATCACCGTGAGGATGCCCGCCGAGACCACCGCGAGCAGGATGACCAGCGACAGCAGCAGAAATCCGTCGGCGAACCTCATTGGTCCCACGGTATCGACGCTGCTTAGGAGACTCCTGAGAGCCTGGGAATGACGTCAGCCGAGGCCGATCGTGATGCGCGGATGTTGCGCGGGGTCCAGCCAGCGCAGCAGGGCGATCACCGAGTCGCGCGGCGTCACCACACAGCCCGCCGACGCGACGCCTGCGTCCACGTGCACGAAGAACGCCGAACCCGCCCCGGAGCGAACCGGCGCGGTGTTGTAGCCGATCACCACGGCGTAGTCGTAGCTGGCGCCGGCGCGCCCCAGGTTCTCCCCGGCCTTCTCGTCGAACGTGCAGCTGCCGGGGGCGCAGCGGCGGTAGGTGTTGTAGGCGGCGCTGCGCGAGTCGCTGACCCACCAGTCGCTGTTGTCGACCTTCCGGTAGGGCATCTTCGTGCCCGGGTTCGCCTGGCGGCCGAAAGCGCTCGGCAGGTCGAAGGTGCCGCGCGGAGTCCGGTTCAGGCTCTCGTTGGTCGTGCCGACGCCCTGCGTGCCGACCCGCACCCGCACCGGACCGAGCGCCGAGGTCCAGGCCCCGCCGGGGCCCCGGGACCAGGCCTGCAGCGTGCCCGACGTGCTGGCGCCGTTCGGGACGAGCACGGTGACCAGCTGGTTGCTGCCCTCCGGCGCGTTCACTCCAGGTGGAAGCCCCGTGACGGCGGGCGTGACGTGCCCGGCGAGCTCGACCGGACGGGCGGCTCCGCCCGAGGCGACCACCGTCGCGAACAGAACAAGAGCCAGCACGGCCGACTTCAGGCACACCGATTCACGTCGAGGCATCACCCCCACTCTCTCAAACCACCCACCCGACCACCCCGCGGCCCACCCGATCACCTCACCCCCAATGGCACGAATGTGGCTATAGGGACGCTCAGTGTCCCTATAGCCACATTCGTGCCATCCGGAGGTGGGTGGTGGGGGAAGTGGACCGTTGGGGATGGTGCGGTGTGGCCCTGCCGAACGTGCGTGCCGGGTCCTAGCGTGACGGCATGAGGATTTTTGTTGCCGGCGCAACCGGCGCGATCGGACGCCAGCTCGTGCCGTTGCTGGTCGAACAGGGCCACCAGGTCACCGGAACGTCGCGGTCCGGGCACGGCGTGGCGTTGGTGAACTCGCTCGGCGCCGAGGGGGTGCTCGCCGACGCGCTCGACGCCGAGCGGCTGCACGAGGCCGTCGGCGCGGCGGCGCCCGACGTGATCGTGCATCAGCTGACCGCTCTGGGTGAGCTGGACTTCGCCGCGCACGGCCGGGTCCGCAGGGAGGGCACCCGAAACCTGGTCGACGCGGCCCGCGCCGCCGGGGTCACCCGCATGCTCGCGCAGTCGATCGCCTGGGCGTACGAGGCGGGCGGCGAACCCGCCGACGAGACGACCCCGCTGGACGTCGACGCCCCCGCGCCCCGGTCAGGCACGATCGGCAGTGTGCGGGCGCTGGAAGAGGCGGTCACCGAGCTCGACGACCACGTGATCCTGCGCTACGGCCTGCTCTACGGGCCCGGCACCTGGTACTCCGCCGACGAGCAGGTCGCCAGGCAGCTGCGTGCCGGCGAGCTGACGGCGGACGCGGCGGTCAGCTCGTTCGTGCACGTCGAGGACGCGGCGCTGGCCGCCCTCGCCGCGCTGGACTGGCCGGCAGGCGCGGTCAACGTCGTCGACGACGAACCCGCGGCGGCACGCGACTGGCTGCCCGCGCTGGCCGAGGCGCTCGGTGAACCCGCTCCCCCGGTCGCCACCGACGACACCCGGGCGGGCTGGCAGCGCGGCGCCACCAACGCCCTGGCCAGGAACAAGCTCGGCTGGACCCCGAGGTACCCGACCTGGCGGACGGGCTTCACCTCGCTGAGTTGATCCGGTCGGAGCAGACTGGCACCTCCCGGACTCACCCACCCGCCACCGAGAGGCACTGATGTCTGCTCCGACCAGCGGATCAACGACAGCACACGACCTGAAGCCGCGCAGCCGCGACGTCACCGACGGGTTGGAGCGCACCGCGGCGCGCGGCATGCTGCGCGCCGTCGGCATGCGCGACGAGGACTTCAACAAGCCGCAGATCGGGATCGCGTCCAGCTGGAACGAGATCACCCCGTGCAACCTGTCGCTGCAGCGGCTCGGTCTCGCCGCGAAGGAGGGTGTGCACCGCGCGGGCGGGTTCCCGATGGAGTTCGGCACCATCTCGGTGTCCGACGGCATCTCCATGGGTCACGTCGGGATGCACTACTCGCTGGTCAGCCGGGAGATCATCGCCGACTCGGTGGAGACCGTCGTGCAGGCGGAGCGGCTGGACGGCACGGTGCTGCTGGCCGGCTGCGACAAGAGCCTGCCCGGCATGCTGATGGCCGCCGCGCGGCTCGATCTGGCCGGCGTGTTCGTCTACGCGGGTTCGATCATGCCCGGCAAGGTCGGTGAACGCGAGGTCAACATCAGCGACGCGTTCGAGGCGGTCGGCGCCTGCTACAAGGGCCTGATCACGCGCGAGGAGCTGACCGAGATCGAGAAGGCGATCTGTCCGGGCGAAGGCGCCTGCGGCGGCATGTACACCGCGAACACCATGGCCTCGGCGGCCGAGGCGCTCGGGATGGCGTTGCCCGGTTCGGCGAGCCCGCCCGCCGTGGACCGGCGCCGCGACGGCATCGCCAGGGCGTCCGGTGAGGCGGTGGTGAACCTCATCGCGAAGGGCATCACGGCGCGCCAGATCCTGACGAAGGAGGCGTTCGAGAACGCGATCGCCGTGGTCATGGCGTTCGGCGGCTCGACGAACGCGGTGCTGCACCTGCTGGCGATCGCCCGCGAGGCCGAGGTCGACCTGACCCTGGACGACTTCAACCGGGTCGGCGACCGGGTCCCGCACCTCGCCGACGTCAAGCCGTTCGGTTCGTACGTGATGGCCAGCGTCGACCAGGTCGGCGGCGTGCCGGTGGTGATGCGTGCGCTGCTGGACGCGGGTGTCCTGCACGGTGACGTGCTGACCGTCACCGGCCGCACCCTCGCGGAGAACCTCGCCGACCTCGCCCCGCCCGACCTGGACGGCAAGATCGTCCACAAGATGGACAACCCCATCCATCCCACCGGCGGTCTGACGATCCTGCGCGGCTCGCTCGCCCCCGACGGCGCCGTGGTGAAGAGCGCCGGCTTCGACTCGGCGGTGTTCACCGGCACCGCCCGGGTGTTCGAGCGGGAGCAGGGCGCGCTGGACGCGGTCGCAGACGGCACCGTCACGGCCGGCGACGTCGTGGTGATCCGCTACGAGGGACCGCGCGGCGGGCCGGGGATGCGCGAGATGCTCGCGGTCACCGGCATGATCAAGGGCGCCGGCCTCGGCAAGGACGTCCTGCTGATCACCGACGGCCGGTTCTCCGGCGCCACCACGGGCCTGTGCATCGGCCACATCGCCCCCGAGGCCACGGAAGGCGGCCCGATCGCCTTCGTCAGGGACGGCGACCAGATCACCCTGGACATGACGACCCGCGAGCTGAAGCTGGACGTCCCCGAGGAGGAGCTGGCGCGCCGCCGCGAAGGCTGGGAACCCCTGCCCCCCGCGATCCGCACAGGCGTCCTGGGCAAGTACGTGAAGCTGGTCGGCTCAGCAGCCCACGGAGCAAT
The DNA here is from genome assembly GCF_000429025.1 of Actinospineispora spinosispora DSM 44797. GTDB lineage: Bacteria > Actinomycetota > Actinomycetes > Mycobacteriales > Pseudonocardiaceae > Pseudonocardia > Pseudonocardia spinosispora. The sequence goes on along the minus strand of NZ_KE386834.1, from coordinate 408,260 downwards.
CTGCTCGTGAGTCCCGTGAGCGGCAAGGGCGTCTACCGCGAAGCGGCGCCCTCGTGAGTGGCAAGGGCGTCTACCGCGCAGCGGCGCCCTCGTGAGTGGCAAGGGCGTCTACCGCGCAGCGGCGCCGCAGGCGTAGGCGCTCGGAGCACTCACGACAGCTTTTCCGTCGTGAGTGATCCGGGCGCCTATAGGCGCCCTTGCCACTCACGAGTCGACGGCGAAGCCGAGATGCCTTGAAGCCGGGCACGGGCTAAGCCGGGCACGGGGCCGTGGTCCCGACCGCGTGCACAGAGTGCACGGCCTCGGGGTCCTCGTGAGTGCTGAGGCCGCCTATAGCCGGACTGGACCCTCACGACGGAAAAGCTGTCGTGAGTGCCCACTCCGGCTACGCCTTCGGCGCCGCTTCGCGGTAGACGCCCTCATCACTCACGAGGTCAGGTTGTGCATTTCTTGTCTTCCAGGACCTCGTTGCCGGTGAAGCCTGAGCCGGTGAAGGTGTTGCCGGCGAAGGTGTTGTTGCAGCCCGAGGTGGCGGGCTGGGTGATCACGTGGGTCTGGATCAGGTCCTTCAGTGCGCTGCTGGCGCCGCTCGTGCGGTTGTTCACCACGCGGTAGCGCACACCCTTCACGTCGACCACCGAGTCGGCCGAGTTCTGGCCGCTGATCGCGGACCCGTCGAAGGAGTTGCCCGCGATGACGCCACCGCTGGTCTCCTCCTTCGCGTCGATGTTCTCCGCGGTGGTGGAGCGGAACTGGTTGTTCAGTGCCCGGTTGCCATTCGACAGGTCTGGTTTGCCGCCGGACTTGATCCCCCAGTTCGACTTCGCCGACCCGAAGTAGACACCCTCACCGAACTGCGGCTTCGTCTTGCCGGTGTGGTGGATCAGGCTGTGCTGGATCACGTTGTTGGAGCTGAAGTTGAGGAAGTGCACTGCTTCGGAGCCGCTGTTTCCCACGGTCAGGTGTGACAGCACGGCGTGGCCGGTGCGGTCGGTCATCACGCCCTTGTCGGCGCCGGTGATCGTGAACCCGGCGAGCCGCCAGTAGCTCGCACCGTTGAGGTGCAGCGCGTAGCCGCTGCCGGAACCGCCGTCGATCACCGCCGCGCAGGACCCGACGAGGGTGATCGGGTTGGCCGCCGTACCGGCCACCGTGGTGACGAACTTGCCGGAGTATCGGCCGTCGGCGAGCTCGATGGTGTCGCCGGGACGCGCCGAGGACAGGGCGGCGGTCAGCGCGGACGCGGTCGAGACCGGCACCCTGCGCCCGCCGGAGCGCGGCACGGCGACCGGTGTGTCGCCGGTGCTCCCGGCCGTCGAGCCCGAGGTGAATGCGCCGCTCGAGGAGCCGACGCAACCGGGCTTGCCGGACGCGGCGAGAGTGACCGAAGGTTGTTTCGCCGGCTCGGCCGCCGTGCGATCGGTCAGCGGAAAACCCGCGGCGTCCAGCTTCTCGTCGGGTGCCGGGACCAGACGTTGAGCCTCCACCGGCACGACGGCCTCGTCGGCACTGTCGACGACGGCGGGTCGATCGAGCGTGAGGAGCGCCGGAATCCCCGCGGGCCCGAGCGCGGGAACCAGGATGAACAGGATGACCAGCGGCCCGCCGAGCTGTCGACCAGCTCCGCGGACCGCCGAGGGGGACCGTCGTCGTCTACCGGCCATCGGGTCAGGGACCGCCACCCACGGCCGGGCCCTGGTAACCCGACTTCGAGGTCGCATCCATCCCGACCTCGTAGCCGATACCGGACGCGAGCTTGTTGCCCAGCACCTTCGCGCCGGTCGATCCGATGTCGAACGCGAACGCCTTGTCCACCTTGCCGCTGATCGTGTTGTTGCGGACGACCATGTTCTTGACGTCCTCGATCATCAGCGCCTGCGACGCGTTGGCCTCGCACACGTTGTTGGCGAAGGTGATGTTGGACGTGGTGCCCTTGCCGTCGCCCTCGCCGTCGTTCGGGCCTTCCGCGATGAGGCACTGGTTGTCGATGCGCTGGCACTTGTTGCCGCTGATCAACACGTTCTGGCTGGCGGGGGTGTCGCTCGCGAAGGTCTGCATGCAGTCGGCGTGCGCACCGCTGCCGTCCGGGCTGATGTCGGTGATCGTGTTGTTCAGGATCTTGAGGTTGTTGCCGAAGAACCGCAGGCCGTCGTAGTCACCGCCGGTCGGGTGCTTCACCGTGTTGTTCGAGACGGTGATGTTGTTGCCGGTCAGCTCGATGCCGGGGGCCTTCGGGCCGATCGAGGTGAATCCGCTGACCACGACGTTGCTCGCGTCGATCGTGATGCCCTTGATCGCGGTGGTGCCGTTGCCGACGATCTGCACCGGGTTGGTCGCGGTTCCGCCCTTGGACACGGTGAGCCTGCTGGCTCCCATGTTGCCGGTGGCACAGATCTTGTCGCCCGCCTTCGCGGCGGAGATGGCCTGGGTCAGCGCGGCCCCGGAGGTCACCTGCTTGGTGCAGTTGACCAACGAGACGGTGCCGCCGTCATCGGCCGCGGCCGCCTTCTTCTTGGCGGCGGCCTCCTTCTTGGCTTTGGCGGCGGCCTCGTCCTTCTCCTGCTCCTCCTTGGCTGCCGCCTCGGCGGCGGGGTCCGGAACGGGTGGCAGGATCGGCGCGGCCTGGGGCTGCTCGCCCTCCAGTCCGGCTGCCTGGGTCGAGTCGCCGAACGGCCCGATCGGGTCGTGTCGCAACGACCCGACCAGCGCGGTGCCGGCCACAAGAAGCGCACCCGTGGCGATGGCGGCCAGGCCGGCCTTCACTAACCGGGCATGCGATGCCGCTCGTCGGGGCGCGCTGGGCGCCCGACGACGGCCACCTGGGGAGCGGTGCCGTGACATGTCCTACCTTCCGGACCACCGGTCGGTATGGGCTCCGGCTGTGACCCATCGGGGTGTGGGCAGCCGTGCGGACTGGGGATTCCGCGCCCATTTTGTTACCTGACCTTCGCTGATCCGTGAGGAAAGGTATCGGATGGGTGATACCCACCGCTGCAAAAGGTTGCGGTCAGTGAGGCCATCGCACATATTGGCGCGGCGAACGGCCGATCAAGAGCCGAATGGCGCAGCACACATGCCGTTGATCGCGGTCCCCGGTTCAGCCGCCGAATGGCGCACGGATCGCGGACATCACGGGACCACCGTGACCGGCCACCGACCGGCACGGACCAGACGTACCGCGACCGAGCCGATCAGCCGGTGCCCCGCCTGGGTCGACGCCCCGACCACCACGGCGTCCACCTTCACCTCGTCCGCGACCCGTTCGATCTCGGTGACCGGGTCGCCGGAGCGCACCAGGAACTCGGCACTCACCTGGTAGGCCTTGGCATTTGCCCGGACATCCTCAAGAATCTCCTTGGCCACCTCGTCGTTACCGAAGTTGACCGGTATCTCGCCACCCATGCCCATTGCCATGCTGGCGAACGCCGGCTGGTTCGCTACGTACACACAGAGCAGTCGTGACCCCTGCCGGCGCGCGAGCCCGGCGGCCCACGCTCCCGCTCGGCTGGATGTGGTGGAGCCGTCGATGGCTACCAGGATCACCCCGGGGCCGTCGCCGGAGCAGTGGTTCGGCGTCACGTTGGACATGCCAATACTATAACTCTCTTTCATAAGTTACTGATAGACTTTGTGACGTGACAGAAACTCCGGTCTCCTCGGTCGATCATCACGAGATCGCCGCCGGGCTCGAACGCCTGATCTCGCTGCTACGACTGCTCAGCCCGAGCGGTGGAGTCAGCCTGACCACGGCGTCCACCCTGTACCGACTGGCCACGGCCGGGCCGGGCCGGCTGTCGGATCTCGCCATCGGCGAAGGCGTCACCCAGCCGGCCATGACCCAGCTGGTGTCACGGCTGGAGCGCCAGGGTCTCGCCGAGCGGCGCGACCACCCGGACGACCGCCGCGTCGTGATGGTCCACATCACCGAGGCCGGTCTGCAGATGCTGCGTCACCGTCAGCAGTACCGGGCGGCCCAGCTGACCGACCTGCTCGCGGCACTGCCGCCGGAGGACGAGCGCAGCATCATGGCCGCCCTGCCCGCCCTCACCCGCCTGATCGACCTCGGTACGTCGTCCGGCCGCCTGTGAAGGCCAACCCCTCCTCGCACACCGCGCACCATGCGGCCACACCGCGCCATGTGCACACCGCGCGGCGTGGACGAGCGGTGCGCGGTGTCGGCCGACGAGGCTAGCTGAGCGCGCCGGTCGCTTGTGCGAGCTTGCCGTGGCGGGTCGCCCAGCGCTCGAAGACGATCGTTCCGTAGGGCGGGATGCTGGAGAACAGCGCCCACAGGCCCACGCCGGTGGACCAGTTGCGACGGCGCCAGACCACGATCGTCAGGGCGACGTAGACCAGGAACAGCACCCCGTGGATCGGCCCGAAGATCTTCACGCCGATCTCGTCGAACACCACGAGGTACTTGAACACCATGCCGATGAGCAGCCCGGTCCAGGAGATCGCCTCGGCGATCGCGGAGATCCGGAACCAGTAGGACTCGTCGCGCGATTGCTCCATGGCACCACTCTGCCCGAGCTCAGTCCGAAGGCGCCGCACCGGTCGGCGTCGGGTCGGACACATACCCGTGCAGGAAGGCCGCGACCCCGGCACGGAGCGCATCGTCCACCTCGGCGTCCGTCGGTGGGTCGCCCCACGGCCGGTACTGCGAGGTCAGCTCCGCCGAGGTGAGCGCGACCAGGTGACCGGCGGCCCGGAACGGCTCCACCTCCCGCAGCAACCCCTGCCGCGCGAAGGCCGCCAGCCGGTCGGCGACCGCCCGCCGCACCCGGAGCGGACCCGCATCGCGCCAGTCGCGCAGCACCGCGTCCGGGAAGTGCGGCGCCTCGGCGGTGATCTGCCGGATCATCGCGAAGTGCTCGGGGTGGTCGAGTGACTGCCGCAGCAGAGCACGCCCGATCACCACGAGATCCGCTTCCAGCCTGGTGGCGCTCGACGGCTCGTCGCCCAGCTCGGAGCGCAGCGTGGTCTCGAACGTCTCGGCGACCTGGGTGGCGCTGGACTTGAGGACGACGGCGAACAACTGTTCCTTGCCCTCGAAGTGGTTGTAGATCGTTCTGGTCGACACCGCGGCCTCGCCTGCGATGGCGTCGATGCTGGTCCGCGAGTAGCCGTCCCTGCCGAACACCCTGCGTGCCGCGTCCAGGATGGCCGCGCGCTTGGGTGCCCGGCCACGCCGGGGCCGACTGTCCTCCTCCATGGCGCGTCACCCTATCCCTTGCTTTTCTGCCATACACGTTTTACTTTACTTTGCATGGAACCGCTGAGGATCGCCATCGTGCTGGGCAGTACCCGACCCGGTCGCCGAGCCGGAACCGTCGCCGATTGGGTGCTCGGCCGGGCCCGGTCCCGGTCGACGGCCCAGTTCGAGCTCGTCGACCTCGCCCACCACCGCCTGCCGCTGCTCGACGAGCCGGATCCCGCCATCCACGGCCACTACCTGCAGCCACACACGAAGGCCTGGGCGGAGACCGTCGAGGGGTTCGACGGCTTCGTGTTCGCGGTGCCGGAGTACAACCGCTCGGTCCCGGCGGCGCTGAAGAACGCCCTTGACTACCTGTACCGCGAGTGGAACGACAAGGCCGCCGGGATCGTCAGCTACGGTGTGGACGCCGGTGGCGCGCGGGCGGCCGAGCACCTGCGCTGCATCCTCGGCGAACTGAGGATCGCGGACGTCCGGTCCACCGCCGCACTGTCGCTGATGGACGACTTCACCGACGGCGAGCCGACCCCACGCGCGTTCCAGGTGCAGAAGCTGGACATGCTGCTCGACGAGCTGCTGAGCTGGTCGGGCGCGCTGCGATCGGTACGGATGGCCACGGTCCGATGACCACCTCGGCCGCACCGGACACCGCCGAGGGCACCGGTCCGATCCCCCGCCACGTGTGGCGGATCGCCGCGATCATCGCGTTCGGGGCGTTCACCGGCCAGCTCGACACCTCGGTCGTCAACGTCGGCCTGGACACCGTGGCGAGGGACCTCGGCGCAGGCCTGGACGCCGTGCAGTGGCTGGCGAACGGCTACCTGCTGGCGCTCGCCGTCTCCCTGCCCGCCTCGGGCTGGCTCACCCGCGGGCTCGGACCGTCCCGGCTGTGGCTCCTGGCACTGGCCGGCTTCACCGTCGCGTCCGCGCTGTGTGCGCTGGCCGGTTCGCTCGGCTGGCTCATCGCGCTACGGGTGCTGCAGGGACTGTTCGCCGGGCTGGTCGTGCCTGCCGGGCTGACCGTGATCGGACGGTCGGTCGGGCCGGGACGACTGGGCCGGGTCATGGCGACCCTGGGCGTGGTCATGACGCTCGCGCCCGCGCTCGGTCCCGCCGCCGGCGGGCTCCTGCTGCGGTTCGCGCCCTGGCCGTGGCTGTTCTGGATCAACGTGCCGATCGGGGCCCTCGGCATCGCGCTGGGCCTGCGCTACCTGCCCGGAGGGGGCGCCGACGTCGACGGCGGGCGGCTCGACTGGCCCGGCCTGACGCTGATCAGCGCCGCGGTCCCGCTGGTCGTCTACGGATTCGCGCGGTGGGGCGAAGGGGGCGGCCCCTGGGCGGTCGGGGTGCCGCTCGCGATCGGTCTGCTGGCACTCGCCGGTTTCGCGGTCCGGAGCGTCCGGCACGCCCGGCCGGTACTGGATCTGCGGCTGTTCGTGGTCCCGCGCTTCGCCGCCGCCGGTGTGACCAGCGCGTTTGCCAGCGCCGCGATGTTCGGTGCCGGGCTGCTGTTCCCGCTGTACTTCCAGGTCGGTCGCGGCGAGGACACGCTGAACACCGGTCTGCTGCTGATCTCGATGAGCGTCGGCAACGTCGTGGCGCTGCCGCTCGTCGGGCGGTGGGTGGACCGCTTCGGCGGCGGCCGGGTGTGCGTGGCCGGCGGCATCGGTTCCGTCGTCACGACGCTGCCGTTCGCGCTGATGGACCTGCACGCGGGCGACGTGCTGGTGCAGGCGCTGCTGGTCCTGCGGGGCGTGGCGATCGCCGCCGCGATGATGCCGCCGACCGTCTCGGCGTTCCGGGCGGTCACCGCCGAGCAGCTGCCCGATGCGACGACGCTGGTCAACATCCTGTCCCGGATCGGCGGGGCACTCGGCGGCGCGCTGTTCGCCGTCGTCCTGACCGGCACACTCCCGCTCGGCGCCGCAGCCGCGTTCCACACGGTGTTCTGGTGGCTCACCGGCGCCTCGGTCCTCGGCGTGGCCGGTGCCCTCTGGCTGACCGCCGCCGAACAGACCCGTGAGTGATTTCGGCTGCCAAGGCAGCCGAAATCACTCACGGGTCAGGTGAGCAGGTTGTCGCGCAGGGTGTCGCCGGTGTAGGCGGTGCGGTAGCTGCCCCGGTTCTGCAGCTCGGGGATCACCTTGTCGACGAAGTCGTCCAGGCCACCCGGGGTCAGGTGCGGCACCAGGATGAAACCGTCGCTGGCGTCGGCCTGCACGTAGTCGTCGATCTGCTGCGCGACCTGCGACGGCGTGCCGATGAACGACTGCCGCGCGGTGGTCTCGATGATCAGCTCGCGGATGCTCAGGTTGCGTGACTCGGCCAGCTCCCGCCACTGCTTGCCCAGCGCGACCGTGTCCTTCTCGTGCCGCACCCGGCCCCGCGTGATCGACACGCCCTCCGGGTCGGGGTCGACGTCGGGCAGCGGGCCGTCCGGGTCGTACGACGAGAGATCGCGGCCCCACACCTGTTCGAGGAACGCGATCGCGGTCTGTCCTCCGACCTGCTGGCGACGGACGTGATCGGCGCGTTCCTCGGCGTCCGAGGCCGTGTCGCCGAGCACGAAGGTCGCGGCGGGGAGGATCTTCAGGTCGTCCGGATGCCTGCCGTAGCGCGGCATGCGGCCCTTCAGATCCTTGAAGAACGCCTGACCGGACTCGAGGGTGCCGTGCCGGGAGAAGATCGCGTCGGCAGTCGCGGCACCGAACTCGCGGCCCGCGTCGGAGTCGCCGGACTGCAGCAGCACCGGGTAGCCCTGCGGGCTGCGCGGCACCCCGAACCGTCCGCGCACGTCGAACTGCTCACCGTGGTGGGCGACCCAGCCGATCGACGAGTCCGCCGCGAACACCCCGGCGCGCTGGTCTGCGAGCACCGCGTCGTCCGACCAGCTGTCCCACAGCTTCTTCGCCACCTCCAGGATCTCGGCCGCGCGGTCGTAGCGCTGTTCGGGCTTCAGGAAGCCGCCGCGCCGGAAGTTCTCCCCGGTGAACGCGTCCGAGCTGGTCACCAGGTTCCACGCGGCGCGACCGCCGGACAGGTGGTCGAGCGAGGCGAACTGGGTGGCGATCTCGTACGGTTCGTTGAACGTCGTGTTGATCGTGCCGCCGAGCCCCAGGTGAGTGGTGACCGCGGCGAGTGCGTTCAGGACGGTGAACGTGTCCGGGCGCCCGACGACGTCCAGGTCGTGGATGCGGCCCCGGTGCTCGCGCAGCCGCAGGCCTTCGGCAAGGAACAGGAAGTCGAACAGGCCGCGTTCGGCGGTGTGGGCGAAGTGGACGAACGAGGAGAAGTCGGTCTGGCTGCCGGACTCCGGGTCACCCCACACCGTGGTGTTGTTGACCCCGGGGAAGTGCGCGGCGAGGTGCACCTGCTTCTTCGCACTCACGCGGAGACCTCCGCGGCGGTGAAGTGGTTGGCCGGGCGGGGCAGCCCGAAGCGCTCTCGCAGCGTGCCGTTCGGCGCCTGCGCCGGGCGCAGCCCACGGTCGACCAGCAGCGGGACCAGGTCGTCCGCCACCGCGCGCAGCCCGTTCGGCAACGCCAGCGGGACCAGCGTGACGCCGTCCGCGGCACCGCCGAGGGTAGCGTCACCGATCAGGTCGGCCAGCTTCGCCGCGGTGCCGATCAGCTGGGCCGTTCCACCGGCCGGCTCCGAGACGCCGCCGTCCCAGTCGTCGAGCTGGGCCAGCACCCGCGCGGCCCGGTCCGCCGTGGCGGCGAGCAGCACCTCGATGTCCCACAGGACGGCGACCGAGTCCGGATCCCGACCCGCGGCGGCGACCGCGTCCCGGATCCGGTCCCGGGCGTCAGCGGCACCCGCGAGATCCGGTGCGGACACCCGTGCCACATCGGCCCAGCGGCCGATGACCTCGAGAGCCTCCCGCTCGTCGGCCCTGATCACCACGGGCGGGTGGGCCTGCGGCGAACGCGGCGTGATCGACGGGCCCTTGACCGAGAAGAACTCGCCGCTGAAGTCCAGGTAGTGCAGCTTGTCCCGGTCGACGTAACGGCCGGTCGTGACGTCCCGGATGACCGCGTCGTCCTCCCAGCTGTCCCACAGCCGGGCCACCACCTCGACCGCGTCGGCGGCTTCCCGCCACAGCGTCTCGGGTGGGGCGGCGTCCTTACGGCCGAACAGGTCCGCTTCGCGCTGCGAGCGGGACACGGCCGGTTGCCAGCCGGCCCGCCCGAGGCTCACGAAGTCCAGCGTGGCGATCGCCTTGGACAGGTGGAACGGCTCGGTGTGGGTCACGGTCGCGGTCGGGACCAGACCGATCGTGCTGGTCAGCGGGGCGATCCTGGCCGCGATCGCCACCGCGTCCAAGCGGCCGCGCACCAGCTGCTCCTCACCCGTCGCCGGTGGCACGAAGGAGTCGCCGATCGCCAGGAAATCCACCCGCGCCGCCTCGGCCAGGCGCGCGAGGTCCGTCCAGTAGCCGGCGCGCAGCAGCTCGGCGGGACGGGCGTCCGGCAACCGCCACGCGGCGGGGTGCCTGCCGGCACCATCCAGCTCGACAGCGAGATGGGTCATGCCGACGCCCCCTTCCAGTGCTTGGCCAGCAGCTCGTGGCTGCGTACCCGGTCGGTGTGGTCGGTCGTGACGCTCGTGACCAGCACCTCGTCGGCATCGGTCGCACTGGCCAGAGCGTGCAGCCGGTCCGCGACGGTGCTCGGCGAGCCGACGAACTGGGTGGCGAGGCGGTCCGCGACGCCGGCCCGTTCCTCGTCGGTCCACTGCCGGGCCCGCGCCTGCTCCGGGGTGACGTACGGCTTCGCGCCGCGCCCGGACTTGATCTCCAGGACCCATTCCCCGTACGGCGCGGCGAGCTCGCGCGCGGTCTCGTCGTCGTCCGCGACCACCACGTCGGCGGACACCATGACGTGCGGCGCGGCCAACCGGTCCGAGGGCCGGAACGCCACCCGGTACGCCTCGACCGTCTCCAGGACGAAGCTCGGCTGGATGTGGTAGCTCGCCGCGAACGGCAACCCGGCCGCACCGGCGGCCTTCGCGCTCTCCCCCGGGCTCGACCCCAGCACCCAGATCTGCATGTCGGAGCCCTCGGCCGGCAGGACGTGCAGCCGCTCGCCGTGCGCGCCCGGGTAGCTGCCCGCGATGAACGCGAGCACGTCGGCGATCTGTTCGGTGTAGTCCGGCGCGGGTTCGTCGAGCCGGTAGTCGAGCAAGCGGCCCAGGATCTCGTACGTCGCCGGATCACCCGGGTAGCTGCTCGGACGCGGCAGCACCAGGCCGTCGACCTCGCGGTCCGGCACGTCCGGCGGCCCGCCACCGGTCCGCTTGTTGAGGATCTTGCGCAGGTCGAAGCGGCCGAGACCGAGGTCCACCCGGTCCGGGTGCAGCGCCGCGATCGTGCCGAACTGCTCGGTGACCAGCAGCGGCGGCGAGTTCGGGAGCTGGACCGCACCCGAGCCGACCCGGATTCGGTCGGTCGCCCCCGCGATCAGCGCCACGAGCACGGCGGGCGCCGCCGAGGCCACGCCCTCGGCCAGATGGTGCTCGGCGACCCAGAAGCGGTGGTAGCCGGCCCGCTCGGCGGCCTGCGCGAGGTCGATCGTGTTGCGCAGCGCGTCCGTCGCGGTGCCGCCGGCCGGCACCGGGGACAGGTCGAGCACGGAGAGCGGGATCGATCGATCGGTCATCGGAACCTCTCGGCGGGTGGGGTGGACGTCACGAGAACTGCACGTGCGGCGGCGCACCAGCCGAAGCGGCGACCGCCGGGGTCAGGCCGGACAGATCGCGGTGGCGGTGCGACAGAGATCCACATGGCGACGCGACACGAGCCACTGTGTGCGTATCCCGTCTCCCACTTCGTCGAGAGTAAGCGCGTGCACCGGGGGCTTCAACCGCCAGCGGAATCTGCACGACCTCGGCACACCTGCTTGAAGTAACCGAATTTTGACTGTATTAGTTAGGTATGGCGACGAACCCGCAGCTCGTGAGCCGCCGCCACCTCGACTACAAGCGCACGGCCAGTGCCCTGTGTCGACGGGATCGTCAGACCTCATCCCACCGCTGACATCCCGTTCACCCTCAGGAGCTATAGCCATGTCCGTCATCAGTACTCAGCCTGCCGCCGCTCCGGTGTCGGCTGACAGCCGCCAGTTCCAGCGCCAGGCGATCACCGAGCACTTCCTCACCGCGCTGGAGGACGTCGTCTGGCGTTATCGAGCGTTGTCCAGAGGTGGTGAGCACGCCGACATCACCGCCGAGGTGATCACGGCGGAGGTCGCGCACCAGCTCTCGGTGGCGCGCTCCTCGCTGCGCCGCCACCCCGCCATCACCTGACCCCTCGTGAGTGCTGCGGCCGTCTACCCCGAAGGGGCGCGAAGCGTAGCCGGTCTACGCACTCACGACAGCTTTTCCGCCGTGAGTGCGTAGACCGGCTATAGGCGGCCGCAACACTCACGGACCCAACCGGACCACAGGCCTACCGCAGCATCGCCTGCATCTGGGCGATCTCGGTGCGCTGGGCGTCGGTGATCTTCTGCGCCAACGCCTTGGCCTCGGCGTCGCTGCCGTCGCGCAGCTCGGTCGCGGACATGTCCACGGCACCCTGATGGTGACCGATCATCATGGTCAGGAACTCGCGGTCGTACTGCGCGCCGGTCGCGGACTCCAACTGGTCCATCTGCTGGTCGGACATCATGCCCGGCATCGAGCCGTGGTTCATCGAGCCGTGGTCCATGCCGGCCATGTCGTCGTCGGCCTTCGGGACCGGGGCGTTCCACCGGGTCAGCATCGCCGTCATCTGGTCGATCTCCGGTTGCTGTGCTGCCTCGATCGCCGCCGCCAGCTGTTTGACCTGCGCCGACTGCGCCTTGGCCGGGGCGTCCTTCGCCATCTCGACGGCCTGGGCGTGGTGCGGGATCATCTGCTGCGCGAACGTCACGTCCGCCGCGTTGTGGTCGGGTCCGGCCGCACCACAGCCGCCGACCAGGGTGGCGACGATCAGGGCGAGCGTCACCGTCAGCATCTTTCGGGTGTTTCGAGTGATCTGCACGGGGGTTCTCCGTATCTGACGAGCGTTGGTCTGCACCGAAAGTCCGGTGCGGATCAGCGCCGCGAGATACAGAGCTCGGCGAGCCGCAGCGAGGTCGGCGCCGGCGGCGCACGCGGGCGGACGGACACGACCGACCCGAGTGCTTCCTGAGCGGGACGCACCTGGCGGCGGCGCAGCACCGCGAGCAGCATCGGCAGGATCAGCAGCGCGAGCCCGAACACCCCGAGCACCGCGAGGCACAGGTGCCCGAGCATGGACGCGCCGTCGTGCCCGCTGTGCCCGGGCATGTCTCCCGACTGGTCCGGCGCGTGGTGCGCCATCGAGTGGCTCGGCGGATGCGGGGCGCCGCGGTGATCCATGAGGCTGGGTCCCATGACGCTGTGCATGGCGACCACACCGGCGCCGATCACGAGGATCAGCAGCCAGCGCACAACGAGCGTCTGCCGGGCGGCCACGTCCCCACCGTACCCCCATGGGGTGTTCAGACAGGTGCCTCGGGGTTGGCGATCGACTTCTGCTCGGCGGGAACCCGGTGCGGCGCGAGCGGCCTGCGCACCGGTTGCGTCGGCGCCACCGACGGGTTCGCTGCCGGGGGCCGTCCCCAGGGATAGCCGTTGACCGGCAACCGGACGGTGAACGCGGTCCGGCCGGGCACGCTCTCCACCCCGACCCAGCCGCCGTGCGCGACGACCACGGCGTGCGCGATGGCCAGGCCGAGCCCGGTGCTGCCCGCCGCGCGCGACCGGGAGCTGTCGCCCCGGGCGAAGCGTCCGAACACGTGCGGGATCAGCCCGGGCGGAATGCCGGGCCCGTCGTCGAGGACCCTGATCACCGCTTCCATCGGGGTTCCGCTCAGCTCCGCGCGCACGGTCGTCCCCGGCGGTGTGTGCACCCGCGCGTTGGCCAGCAGGTTCGCCAGTACCTGGGACAGGCGCGCGGCGTCCCCGGTGATCGTGACGGCCTCGTCCGGCAGGCTCAGCGTCCAGCGGTGCTCCGGACCGGCCGCGTGCGCATCGCTCACCGCGTCCACCACGAGCTGGGACAGGTCGACGAGCTCGCGGGCCAACGGTCGCCCGGCGTCGAGGCGGGCCAGCAGCAGCATGTCCTCGACGAGCGAGGTCATGCGTTCGGCCTGCGAGCTGATCCGGCGCAGCGAGTGGGCGACGTCCGGCGGCATGCTGTCCTCGGCGCTGCGGCGGGTCAGCTCGGCGTAACCTCGGATCGCGGCCAGCGGCGTGCGCAGCTCGTGGCTGGCGTCGGCGAGGAACTGCCGCAGCTGCGTCTCGCTCGCCTGGCGTGACTCCAGCGCCGAGGCCACGTGCTCCAGCAGCTGGTTCAACGCACCGCCGACCTGCCCGACCTCGGTCCGGGGGTCGGTGTCCCTCGCCCCGACCCGCTCGGCGAGCGCGACCTCACCCCGGTCCAGCGGCAGCTGCGCCACCCGGGACGCGGTCCCGGCGACCCGCCGTAACGGGCGCAGCGCGGCGCGCACGATCAACCTGCTGATCAGGCCGGCCGCGATGAGCCCGCCGAGCGCCACCAGGATCTCGATCTTGGCGAGGTTCAGCAGCGTTTCGTTGACCGACCTCAGCGGCAGCCCGGTGACGTAGACGGTGCGGTCGGACTTCGCCACCGCGAACAACCGGTAGTCACCGAGGCCGTCGATGTAGCGGGTGTGCTGGTGCTTGTCCTGCGGCAGGTCGCGCAAGGTCTGTCGAGCGTCATCACCCAGCAGCTGCGTGACGCCGGACTTGTCGAGTACCCCTGCTTGGCGGACCTCGTCGTCGACGATGCGGGCACCGATCGTCTCCTCCGGCAGCCGAGGACTGTTCAGGAACCACGGGCCGTTGTCGCTCCCGTTGTGATCCCGCGAGTCCTGGTCACGGGGCGGACGGTGGTCGGCGGCCGCGAGGAGGTTCGTGGCGGTGCCCTGCAGCTGCCGGTCCTGCTGTCCGATCAGGTACTGGCGCAGCAGCACCAGGGATATCGCGCCGACCACCATCGACACCGCGAACAGCATCGCCATCATGGCGACCAACATCCGGGTACGCAGCGGCAGGGCGGAGGTACGGTCGCGCAGTCGCTCGACCAGTCCGCCCTTCGGCCGGATCATCGGGTGGGCGTCACTCCGCCGGACGCAGCGCATAGCCCGCGCCGCGCAACGTGTGGATCATCGGCGGATGTCCCGCGTCGATCTTCTTGCGCAGGTAGGAGATGTACAGCTCCACCACGTTGGACTGACCGCCGAAGTCGTAGTTCCACACCCGGTCCAGGATCTGGGCCTTGCTCAGCACCCGGCGCGGATTGCGCATCAGATAGCGCAGCAGCTCGAACTCGGTGGCCGTCAGGGTGATCGCGTCACCCGCGCGGTGCACCTCGCGGCTGTCCTCGTCCAGCGTCAGGTCGCCGACCACCAGCAGCGCGTCGGCGCGCACGGAGCTGCGGCCGGAGCGGCGCATGAGCGCGCGCAGCCTGGCCACGACCTCCTCGAGGCTGAACGGCTTGGACACGTAGTCGTCGCCGCCCGCGGTGAGCCCGGCGATCCGGTCCTCCACCGCGTCCTTGGCAGTCAGGAACAGGACCGGAACGTCCGGTGACTCGGCGTGGATGCGGCGCAGCACCTCGAGCCCGTCGATGTCGGGCAGCATGATGTCCAGCACCACGGCGTCCGGGCGGAACTCCCTGGCCAGCCGCACCGCGCTCAGGCCGTCGCCCGCGCCGCGCACGTCCCAGCCCTCGTACCGCAGCGCCATCGACAGCAGCTCGGTCAACGTGGCCTCGTCGTCGACGACGAGAACGCGCACCGGACTACCGTCCGGCCGGCGGAGCTGGCCCCTGCCCGCCTCGGAAGCCGCCGGTGCGTTCATGACAGCGCGCCAGGAGCGTGCTGAACAACTCCGGCCGTGGCGCGTGGCGGCCAGGTGACGTCATCGCAAGGCGCGCAGCCGGGCCGATACCGCTGTTGTATCGGCCCGGCTGCGCAACGCAGCGAGGGCGCCGCCTGGGCGTCACGCGGTAGGCCCGAGTTGTTCAGTGCGCTCCCCGGTGTCGGAGTGAGCCTCATCCTGGACATGATCTCACTATCAGCCGACGAACTATGAGAGTGGTGAGTGATTTCTGTGTGTCAGCTGTGGATGACACACAGGTAGGGGACGAGGCGGTACCGTCACCTTCGATGAGTACTTCGGTGCAGTCCGGAGCAAGCGTAGGTGATCTGCTGCGCAAATGGCGTCAGCACCGGCGGCTGAGCCAGCTGGACCTGTCGATCCAGGCGGACATCTCGACCCGGCATCTGAGCTTCGTGGAGACCGGCCGGTCGGTGCCCAGCAGGGACATGGTGCTGCTGCTCGCCGAAGAGCTGGACATGCCGCTGCGGGAGCGCAACCAGCTGCTGGTCGCCGCCGGTTACGCGCCGATCTACCCGGAGAACACCCTCGACTCGCCGCCGATGGCCGCCGTGCGGGACGCGGTGCGCCAGGTCCTGACCGGGCACGAGCCGTACCCGGCGGTCGCGGTCGACCGGTACTGGAACATGGTGGACAGCAACGGCTCGATCGCGATCATGCTCGACGGCGTGGCGCCCCAGCTGCTGGAGCCGCCGGTGAACGCGCTGCGGCTGAGCCTGCACCCGGACGGGATGGCGCCGCACATCATCAACCTCGGTGAGTGGCGCGGTCACCTGCTCAGCCGGTTGCGCCGCCAGGTCGAGCAGACGGCGGATCCCAAGCTCGTGGCATTGCTCGACGAGCTGACCGCGCTGCCCTGCGACGACGAGGTCCCGGCGATCGAGCTGCCCGGCCCCGGCGACGTCCTGGTCCCGCTGCGCATGCGCCACCCCGACGGCGACCTGTCCTTCTTCAGCACGGTGACGACGTTCGGCACCCCCCTCGACATCACGATCGCCGAGCTGGTCCTGGAGGCCTTCTACCCCGCAGACACGGCAACGGCGAAGATCCTCCGAGGTGAGGTCGCCTGACCCACCCGGGAACGGGCGGCACATTCCATGATCATGGCGGATAGACCATACTGGCGAGTAACTTCTGTGACGGGAGATCACCGTGGACTCAGCCGCCATCGAACCGTGGGATGCGCCGGATCGTGTTGCGCTGGCCGA
Organism: Actinospineispora spinosispora DSM 44797; assembly: GCF_000429025.1. GTDB lineage: Bacteria > Actinomycetota > Actinomycetes > Mycobacteriales > Pseudonocardiaceae > Pseudonocardia > Pseudonocardia spinosispora. The sequence continues at coordinate 391,907 of NZ_KE386834.1, read as the reverse complement.
GCTGGCTCGGACGTTCGCCGCGAAGGAGGTCGTGCCGCACGTCGAGGAGTGGGAGACGCTCGGCGAGCTGCCCCGTGAGCTGCACCGGGCGGCGGCGGACGTGGGGCTGATCGGCGCGGGGTTCGATGCGTCGCTCGGCGGCGACGGTGACCTGATCGACTCGCTGATCGTCACGGAGAACTTCATCCTGGCCGGCGCGCCCACGGGCGTGTGCGCGTCGCTGTTCACCCACGGGATCGCGGTGCCGCACATGGCCGCCTCGGGTGACGAGTACCTGATCGAGCGGTTCGTGAAGCCGACCCTGGCCGGGGAGAAGATCGGTTCGCTGGCGATCACCGAGCCGGACGCCGGTTCGGACGTGGCGAACCTGCGGACCCGCGCGGTCCGCGACGATGATCACTACGTCGTCAACGGCGCGAAGACCTACATCACCTCGGGTGTGCGCGCGGACTTCGTCACGACCGCGGTCCGCACCGGGGATCCCGGCTACGGCGGAGTGTCGCTGCTGGTCGTCGAGAAGGGCACGCCGGGTTTCACGGTCAGCCGCAAGCTGGACAAGATGGGCTGGCGTTCGTCGGACACCGCGGAACTGTCCTACGTCGACGTGCGGGTGCCGGCGGAGAACCTCGTCGGTGAGCCCGGCAGCGGGTTCCTGCAGATCATGACGCAGTTCGCGGCGGAGCGGCTGGCGCTGGCGGTCCAGGCGTACGCGATCGCGCAACGGTGCCTGGAGCTGACCCTGGACTGGGTGCGGCAGCGAGAGACCTTCGGCAGGACGCTGGCGAAGCGTCAGGTGGTGCAGCACAAGATCGCCGAGATGGCCCGGCAGACCGACGTGGCCCGGCGCTACACGCGCGAGATCGCGCTGCGGCACCTGCGCGGCGAAGACGTGATCACCGAGGTCGCGATGGCCAAGAACACCGCCGTGTACGCGTGCGACTTCGTGGTCAACGAGGCGGTCCAGCTGCACGGCGGCCTCGGCTACATGCGCGAGTCCGAGGTGGAACGGCACTACCGGGACGCGCGCATCCTGGGTATCGGCGGCGGCACCAACGAGATCATGAACGAGATCATCGCCAAGCGTCTGCTCCCCTGACCGCGAAACTCGTCCGGGAGAGGATGTCGAGAACGGTCCGCCGGCTCCGTCCCAGGGCCGAACCACACACCGCACCTGGAAGGGACCGCCACCATGGCCGTCGCAGAAGACCTGGACCGCGCCGTCGACTCACAGTGGGACTGGGTCGCCGAGCAGACCCGCGCCTACCTTGCCTCGGGTGGGACCGAGGGGCACGAGAACAACGGACTGCACGTGCTGGTGATCGCCACGACCGGCCGCAGGAGCGGGCGGCCCCGCCGCAACTGCCTGATCTACGGCCGCTCCGGTGACGACTACGTGGTCGTCGCCTCCAAGGGCGGCGACGACAAGGACCCGGACTGGCTCACCAACCTCCTGGCCGACCCGAGCGTCGGGGTGCAGGCCGGAACCGACCGGTTCACCGCTCACGCCCGGGTCGCCTCCGAGGCCGAACGCGCACCCCTCTGGACCCGGATGGCCCGGATCTTCCCGCTGTACGAGGAGTACGCGCAGAAGACCGAGCGGACGATCCCGATCGTCCTGCTCACCCCGGTGGCCTAGGCGCGGCTCAGCGGTCCGGCCGCCTTCACAGTGCGCAGGACCGGGGCGGTCTCCAGGTGGCGGATACCGTCCAGGGGACCGATCCGGTGCACCAGGTAGCGGTGCAGCGCGGCCGGGTCCGTGCACAGTGCGTCGGCCACCAGATTCGTCGGACCGGTGGTGGCGGCGACGAACGCCAGCTCCTGGTGTTCGGTCAACGCCGTCGCCACCTCGTCGAGACGGCCAGGGATGACCGACATCCACAGCAGCGCCTTCGTCGTGGCGCCGAACAGCGAGTCGTCAACCTCCAGGTCGTAGAAGAGCGCCCCGGACGCGCGTAGCTCGGCCATGCGGCGGGCGACGGTGGACGCGGACCAGCCGGTCGCCGAGGCCAGCTCGGCGTGCGTGGCCCTGCCGTCCCGCCCCAGCGCGGCGAGCAGGGCGTCGTCCGCCGAGGTCAGCGCACCATCGGCGTGGTCGAGCCCCGGCGTCAGGTCGCGCCGTTGCTGATCGGTCAGGACGTGCAACCGGCCCGGCCACGCGGTCGGGCCGCCGAGGTAGATGTGCAGGAGGTAGTGCGCGGACACCGCGGTCACGCTGGCCGCGCGCGGGATGTCGTGCATCAGCAGCGCGTGGTCGCTGTCGGCAGGGGTGTCGACGATCGCCACGATCTCGGTGCCACCCGAGGCGAGCTTCACCCACGACGTGTCCGCCCGTCTGGCCAGCGCGACAGCGAGGGTCTGCGCCGTGGCCGGGCTCGCGGTGAGCCGCAGCATCCACTGGGCACGGCCTGCCCGGTGTGGCCCGGCCAGCCCGACCACCCGGAGTGACGCCCGTTCCCGCAGCCGCTGGTAGCGGCGGGCCACGGTCTGCGTCGACACACCGAGCACCGATCCGATCCGGCTGAACGTCGCCCTCCCGTCGATGTGCAATGCGTGGACGAGAGCACGGTCCAGATCGTCGAGCATGAAGATATTCTGCATGGATCCGCCATAGATGGAAGAAATCTGCGAGTTCAGGCCGTCGGATGGATGTATCGGCTCGGCGGTCGCACGCTCTGCCCCAGTCAGCTGAGACAGAGGGAGAGCACATGGTTCACGTCGGTTCGAGAGTGCGTCATCGCTGGCGGTGGGCAGCGCTGGCGGCCCTGTTGGTCGCCGAGGCGATGAACCTGCTGGACACCACGATCGTCGCGGTCGCGGCACCGGTGATCCACGCCGGCCTCGGCGGTTCGATCGTGGACATCCAGTGGTTCAGCACCGCGTACACGTTGCCGTTCGCGCTGTTGCTGATCACCGGTGGCAGGCTCGGGGACATCGCGGGCCGTCGGCGGGTCTTCCGGGTCGGCGTCGCCGGTTTCGCGCTCGCCTCGCTGGCCTGCGCGCTCGCGCCGTCCTCGGGTGCGTTGATCGGGTTCCGGATCGTGCAGGGCGCCGCGGCGGCCGTGATCATTCCGCAGACCATCGGGTTGGTCAAAGCCATGTTCGACGGTGCCGAACTGTCCACCGCGCTGGGCAGTATCGGTCCGGTCATGGGTCTGGCGGCGGTGTGCGGTCCGCTGCTCGGCGGTGTGCTGACCCATGCCGACCTGTTCGGTTCGTCCTGGCGGGCGGTGTTCGGCGTCAACATCCCGTTGTCGTTGCTCGTGCTCGCGCTGACACCGCTGATCATCGAGGACCGGGCGCCGAGACGACCGGGGCTCGACCCGATGGGCACCCTGCTGGTGATGACCGGTTCCGGACTGGTCATCTATCCGCTGATCAGCGATACCGGATCCAGCTGGGCCGACATCGGTGTCGGGTCTCTGGTGCTCGTCGCGTTCGGGCTCCACCAGCGCCGAGCCACGCGACCGCTGATCGAGGTCAGCCTGTTCGTCGACCGCGCGTTCGCGGCCGCGCTGGTCACGTCCACGGTGTTCTTCGCCGTCACGTCAGGACTGACCCTGGTCGTGGTGCTGCAACTGCAGCTCGGTGCGGGCGCCGACGTCCGCGCCGCCGGGCTGAGCCTCCTGCCCTGGTCGGCCGGCATGGCGGTCACGTCGTGGGTGGCCGGCAGGTACCTGATCCCCCGGTACGGGCACCGCGTCATGTTCGCCGGGCTGGCCGTCCTGCTGGTGGGTCTCGGCGCGGCCGTCGCGGTGTACGCCATGGCCGCGCCGACCGGCTATCCGACGCTGCTGCTGCCCGCGCTGGGCGTGACCGGCCTGGGGGTCGGGCTGTTCAGCCCCGCGTTCTTCTCGACCGCGCTGCACCGGTTGCGGCCGACGGAGATCGGATCGGCGGCCGGTTTGATCAACGCGGTGCAGCAGCTCGGCGGCACGCTGGGCGTGGCTGTGCTGGGGAAACTGTTCTTCCGAGGCCTGGCCTCCGGCTCGGCCCTCTCCGGAGCCCAGCTCGCGTTCACGGTCGCGGCCGCGCTCGTCACGGCGACCTTCGCCACGGCGGCCCTGATGCGACCTCGCAGACCTTGATGTTGCGTCGCAGCATGTGGATCCCTGTGGGTCGCGCCTTCCTCGCAGAAAATCGGTGTGTCGAAACGCCCGACTCGCTGTGCTCAGACGCCCGACTCGCGGAAGGAACGGGCGCCGACATTGCGCGAGTCGGGGACGTGGGCACACTGAGTTGGCGGCGTGAGCACACAGGCTGCGGCGAAGGCAGATTCCGCGCACCACGCCGGGGCGCCGATCCCGTTCGCCCGTCCCCGGTCTTATTGTCGGATCAGACACTGCGGCGTCTGCGATGCGACACGACGCTCTGCGAGGTCGCCGGGTTCAGGACGTGTGCGCGGCCCAGGACTCGAGCATGGAGCGGGCTATCGAGACCGACGGGGGCATCAGCAACTGCTGGCCGCCCTGGGTGGTCCAGTCGCCTTCGGTGAGGGCGCCACGCAGCTCGGCGCGGGTCACCCAGAACGCCTCGGCGATCTCGCCGTCCGCCGGTACCAGCGGCTGGGCGGCGTCCGCGACCGCGGAGAAGCCGATCATCAGCGACCGTGGGAACGGCCACGCCTGGCTGCCGAGGTACCGGACGTCGGTGACGTCGACCCCGACCTCCTCGCCGATCTCCCTGGCGACACACGCTTCCAGGGACTCACCCGCCTCGACGAACCCGGCGAGCACCGAGTAGCGGCCGGGCGGCCAGACCGGCTGGCGGGCCAGCAGCACCTTGGCCGCGTCGCCCGAGCCGCCGTCGTGGACCAGGCAGATGATCGCCGGGTCCGTACGTGGGTACTCCTCGTGCGCGCACTTGTCGCAGACGCGCATCCAGCCGGCGTGCGTCGAGGACGTCGTCGAGCCGCAGCGGGCGCAGAACTGGGCGTTGTCGTGCCAGCCGAGCACCGCGACGGCCGTGACCATCAGACCGGCACCGGTGGCGTCCAGGTCACCGCCCCGGGTGCGCAGGTCCTGCCACTCCGACGGGTCGTCGCCGTCGATCAGCGACGGTGCGCCCCGCACCGCCCAGTAGGCGACGCCGTCCTGCTCGCCGAGCAGGCATGCTCCGGCCGGTGGTTCGGCCGCGACGTCGGTGCCCGACTTGGTGACGATCTGGAACGAGCCGTCCGCCCCCTGCCGGATCGGGGTGCGGGCCTTCTCGTCCACCACCAGCACGCGCGCCTTCGGCCAGCTCGACGCGAGCCGTTCGGCGTCCAGCCGCAACGGCTCCTCACGCGACACGGTCGCCCTGGACAACCGGGGCGGCTCGACCAGTTCGAAGCTCACGGCAGCTCGATCCCGCCGAGGGCGCGCATTCTCGGGCCGATGACCGACGCGTCGCCCACCACCACCCCGGTGAACGCCGTCGGGGTGAAGAACTCGGCGGCCGCTGCGGCCACCTGGTCCGCCGTCACCGCTTCCAGTCGCGCGGGATGTCCACGCAACCACTCGGCGTCCAGACCGACCCCGGCCAGGCCGGACAGCGTCGCGGCCAGGCCGGGCTGGCTGTCCAGCGAGATCAGCAGCGCGCCGATCGCGTAGCGACGCGCGGACTCGATCTCGGCCTCGGTCGGCGGCACGGCCGACAGCCGGGCCAGCTCGTAGCGGGTCTCCAGTACGGCGGCGGCGGTGACCTCGGTCGTCACGTCGGTCTCCACCGCGAGCGTCGCGCCGGACGGGGTGAACTCCAGGTGCGACGACGCCCCGTAGGTGTAGCCCTTGTCCTCGCGGATGTTCTCCATGAGCCGGGAGGAGAAGTAGCCGCCGAACACCAGGTTCGCCAGCTGGAACGCCGGGTACCTCGGGTCGGTGCGGGGCAGCGCGGCCGCGGCGAACCGCAGCTGGGACTGCACCGAGCCGGGGCGGTCCACCAGCAGGAAGTCACGCCCGGCGAGCAGCGGAAGCGGCGGCAGCTCGGTGGCGGTGCCGTCGGTCGACCAGCCGGCCAGCGCCTCACCGACCTGGTCGATCGCCCGCTCCGGCTCGACGTCGCCGACCAGGACCAGCGTGGATCCCTTCGGCAGCACCGCGGCGCGGTGCAGGTCGCGCGCCTGCTCCGGGGTGACGACCGCGACGTCCTCCGCCAGCGGCATCTCGCGCGCCACCGGGTGGTCGCCGTACAACCTGCGCTGCAGCGCCTCCCTGGCGACGGTGCGCGGCTGCGAACGGGCCACGGCGATGCGCTCGGCGAGCCGTTCCCGCTCACGCGCGAAGTCGGCCTCCGGGTAGGCCGCCGAGGTCAGCAGGTCGGCGAGCACGTCGAGCAGCGTCGGCAGACCGGGTGACAGCGCGCTGCCGGAGACCAGCAGCCGCTCCGGGTCGACCCCCGCGGCGATCTCACCGCCGATCGTGGCCAGCTCGTCGTCGATCTGGACCCGGTCGCGTTTCGCGGTACCGGTGAGCAGCGTCGACGCGACCAGCTCGGCGCGCGCCGGGTGGGTCTGCTCGGTGCCGGCGAACGGGATGCGCAGCCGCAGCTCGACCGTCGGGACGGTGCGCCTGGCCACCGCGACGACCCGCAGCCCCGAGGGCAGCGTGCGGTCCGCGATCTGCAGCTCGGCGCCGGTGCGCGGTCCACCCAGCGGCGGCAGCGGGCGCGGTCCCTGCTCGGTCCGTCCGATCTCGGCGGCGCTGCGGTGCTGCTTCTGTCCGGTTGCGGCCCCTGCCGTGACGGTCACTGCTGCTCTCCCGCGTTCGTGTCACTGTCTTCGGATGCGGCGGGCTCGATCACCAGGACCGCCCTGCCCTGGCCGCGCAGCGTCGCGGCCGCCTCGGCGACCTGCGCCGGGGTGATCGCGGCGAGCCGGGCGGGCAGCTCGACCGCGAGCTCGGCACGGCCGTAGAGCAGCTCCCGGGAGCCCATCGCCAACATTCGGCTCATGACCCGATCCTGCTCGTGGTACAGCGACGACGCCCACCGAGCTGAGATGCGTGCCAGCTCCTCGACGCCCGGCCCGCCGTCGACCAGCCGGTCCAGCTCCTCGTCGACGGCGCGCACGACCTGGTCGAGGTCGACGTTCGGCGGGTGGATGGCGGTCACCGTGAAGGTGTCCGGGTCGCGGGAGTCCAGCGGCGAACCGAACAGGCCGCAGCCGGCGCCGATGTCGGTGACGATGCCGTCGCCGTAGACCAGGCGCTCCTGCAGCCGCGCGGCCTCACCGTCGGTCAGCACCGAGCCGAGCAGCGTGTGCGCCAGGTAGGCGTCGACGTCGGTCGTCGGGTCGGGCAGCCGGTAGCCGAGCGCGAACGCGGGCAGCGGGGCGTGTGCGTCGGCGACCGACTGTCGCCGCTCGCCGGTCGGCAGCGGCTCGCCGAACGAGGGACGGGCCGGCACCGGTCGGGCCGGGATGTCGCCGAAGTGCTTCTCCACCAGCCGGATCGTCTCGTCGACCGCGATGTCGCCCGCGACGGTCAGCACCGCGTTGCCCGGCGCGTAGTAGCTGTCGAAGAAGCTCGCCGCGTCCTCGACCGTGGCCTGCTCCAGCTCGGAGAAGTCGCCGTAGCCGTTGTGCGCGTTCGCGAACGTGTCGTACAGGACCGGCGGCAGCAGAATCCACGGGAAACCACCGTAGGGCCGGCTCAGGACGTTGAGCCGGATCTCCTCCTTGACCACGTCGACCTGGTTGCGCAGGTTCTCCTCGGTCAGCATCGGCGCGCGCAGCCGGTCGGCCTCCAGGAACAGTGCCCGCTCCAGCGCGGCGGAGGGCAGGACCTGGAAGTAGTCGGTGTAGTCCTGGTGGGTCGAGCCGTTGAACACCCCGCCCGAGCCCTGCACGTGCCGGAAGTGCGCGAGCTTCTCCAGGCTCTCGCTGCCCTGGAACATCAGGTGTTCGAACAGGTGCGCGAACCCGGTCCGGCCTTCCGGTTCGGAGCGGAACCCGACGTCGACGTGCACCGAGACCGCCACCACGGGCGTACTCGGATCGGGCGCGAGCAGCACCCGTAACCCGTTGGGCAGGGTGAACCGGTGCAGCTGCGGAGTGACGGTCAGAGTCGGGGCACTAGACACCCTTGGACCCTAACGCTCTCCGGCTACCACCGCGGCGGTACCGCCGGTCACAGTGAGTAGCTCGCGGTAGCTGGTCGGGAACACCGCGTGCGGGATGCCGCCCGCCGCCCATACCTCGTCGTAGCTGGCCAGAGCCGTGTCGACGACGGTGCGCAGCGGCGCCGGGTGGCCCAGCGGCGCGACGCCGCCGATGACCTGGCCGGTCACCCGCCGGACGTACTTCGCGTCGGCGCGGCTGATGGTCGTCGCCCCGAGCTGGGCGGAGAGCAGGTCGGTGTCCACCCGGTGCGCGCCGGACGCGAGGACCAGCAGCGGTTCGCCGTCCGCGTCGAACACCAGGGAGTTGGCGATCTGCCCGACCTCGACCTCGAGCGCGTCCGCCGCGGCGCGGGCGGTGCTCACCGCGTCCGGCAGTACCCGCATCCGTTCGATGCTGCCGCTCGCCGCTCCTCCGCTACGCAGGGCGGCGGTCACGGCCTGGACGTTCGGATGATCAACAGAGGCACTCACGTACCCATCCGATCACACCCGGTCACCTCCCGTCACCGCGGTTGCCCGCCGCGCGCCCCGCCATGTCCCACCGATGGCACGAATGTGGCTTTAGGGACGCTGAACGTCCCTAAAGCCACATTCGTGCCCGTGAGCTGGGGTGGGTCAGTTGGATTTGGGCAGGATTCGTTGGGTTTGGGCCTTGAGGGTTGCGCCGTTGTCGGCCGGGGTGCCTTCGATCTGGACCCTGTCGCCCACCTTCGGCTGGGTCGTGAGGGCTGACGTGTCGACCGTCTGGGTCAGGCCGTCCGGCCTGGTCACAGTGGCGCTCGTACCGTTGAGCGCGGTGACCGTACCCCTGGCCGACGCGTTGAGTGCGCGGATGCCGATCGCGGTCTTGTCCGGCCCGACCCGCACCAGAACCCGGTCGCCCTGCTTCAGGTCGGTGACGGCTGCCTTCTGGACGCCGAACACCCTGGTCCGGTCGGTGGTGGTCACGGTGACCGGCGCGCCGCCGTCCTCGGTGACGGCGACGCTCGTGCCGTTCACCGACGCGACCGAACCGATCAGGGCGCCCGAGTCGCCCATGCGGCCCTCCTTGAACCGGATTCCCGGACCCCACCCGTGGCCGCCGCCCTCTTCCGCTCCGGGAGGGCCCCAGCCCTCCGGACCGCCGGGGGCACCGGGACCTTCGGGACCACCCGGCGCGCCGGGCATTCCGGGATGTCCCATCCCGTGGTGTTTCATCATCATCCGGTGCGGTCCACCGCCGTGGTGACCGGCCGCGAACCCGATGCCGCCGCCGATCACCAGGCCGACCAGCAGCACGCCGATGCCGCCGAGGATCAACCCTCCGCGCCCGGTGGGCCGCCAGCGTCGCGACGCCGGTGCGGCGGGAGAGACCGTGGCGGCGGGCTCCGGCGTGGCCTCTGGCTCGGTCCTGGGCTCGCCGACGTTCTTGGGCTCTTCCGGCTTCGGGGGTTCTGTCGTGCTCATGTGCGCTCCTTCTCCTGCTGTCTTCCTCCTGGTCGACGGTCCACCGAAAAGCTGTGCGCGTCCTGAGTAATTCGGCCTCTGACGGCAACCTTCAGCTGATCTTCAGCCACGCCGGTCCTGCCCGGCGCCCCGCTCGGCGCAGAATGGCCGGGTGAGCGAGCAGGCGAGGGTGCTGGTGGTCGAGGACGCCGAGGCGATCCGGGCCGCCGTGCTGGTCGGGCTCACCGACGCCGGGTTCGGGGTCACCGGCCGCCCGGACGGCCGGGAGCTCGAACGTGACCTCGCCCAGTTCCGTCCGGACCTGGTGGTCCTCGACGTCATGCTGCCCGGCAGGGACGGTTTCGCGCTGCTGGACGTCGTGCGCAGGCACAGCTCCGCCGGCGTTCTGTTGCTGACCGCGCGGGACGGGATCTCCGACCGGCTGCGCGGCCTGCACGGCGGCGCAGACGACTACCTGGTCAAGCCGTTCGTGCTGGCCGAGCTGGTGGCTCGGGTGACAGCGGTGCTGCGCAGACTGGGCCGGACCCCGACGCTGGTCGAGATCGGAGACCTGATGATCGACGGCGCCACGGGCACGGTCCAGCGGGGCGGGCGACCGATCGAGCTGACCGCGACCGAGCATCGGCTGCTCGCCCACCTCGCGGCGCACCGCGAGCAGGTGCTGAGCAAGACACAGCTGCTCACCGCCGTGTGGGGCTACGAGGACTTCGACCCGAACCTCGTCGAGGTGCACATCTCCGCGCTGCGCCGCAAGCTCGGTGAACCCCGGCTGCTGCACACGGTGCGCGGCATGGGCTACGTGCTGCGCGCCGAAGCATGAGCAGACCGGGGACCGCCGACGACGCACCCCGCCTGCGCACGGTGTCGCTGCGACGACGGGTCGTCGTGTACAGCCTGGTCGTGCTGGGCATCGTCCTGGTGCTGGTCAGCGTGCTCGCGGAGGTGTTCGTCGGTATCCAGTCCCGCGCCGATCTGGTGGGGCGGCTGCACGAGCGGGCGATCCTCGCCGACCAGCTCGCGGCGCAGCGTGTCGCGCCGGACGACCTGCTCGACCGGCTGGACGGCCCCGGTGTGCAGGTCCGGCTGGTCACCCCGGACGGCACGGTCTACGGGGTGCGCCGCGGCAGGCCGCACCGGGGCGCGCCGGGCCCACCCGCCCCGCCGCCGCCGATGGACATGCCGCCCGGCGGCCCGGCCGACGAGGGACCGCCCTGGGCAGTCCGGGCCCCGGGCTCCGGGCCAGTCCTGCGCCGGACGCTGGTCGACGGTTCCCGGCTCGCGCTGTTCGGCGACTCCGACGAGCTGACCGCCATCCAGCGGCGGCTCAGCAGGCTGCTGGCGATGCTCGGTGTGGGCGGCCTGGCGATCGCCGGTCTCGCGCTGCTCGCCGGGACCCGCATGGCACTGCGTCCACTGGACACGATGACCGCGTTGGCCCGCTCGATCGCGGCGGGAGACCGGGGCAGACGGCTTGCCCCCACCCGTACCGACACGGAGCTGGGCCGGACCGCGTCGGCGTTCGACGACATGCTCGACGCGCTGGAGGGCGCAGAACGTCAGGCCCGCGCGGCCGAGGCGACCGCCCGCGCGTCCGAGGAACGGACCCGGCAGTTCGTCGCGGACGCCGCCCACGAGCTGCGGACGCCGATCACCGGACTGCGCGCGGCCGCCGAGGCGGCGCTGAGCAGCAGAGCGACCGGCGAGGAACGAGACCGGCTCCAGCTGCTGCTGATCAGGGAGGCCGGCAGGGCGGGACGGCTCGTCGAGGACCTGCTGGCGATGGCCCAGATCGACGCCGGTCTGCGGCTGGTCCGCGAACCGGTCGAGCTGCGCGGTCTGGTGGAGGCCGAGGTGGAGAGGCTCCAGCTGCTCGCGCCGAGTCTGTCCGTGCACATCGTCGGGCCGGGAGTGACCGTGTCCGGCGACCCGCAGCGCCTCGCCCAGGTGCTGGCGAACCTGCTGGACAACGCGCGCAGGCACACGCCGTCCGGTGGGCAGATCACCGTGACGGTCGCTCACGCCGACCCGGACATCGCCACCGTCCGGGTCACCGACAGCGGGCCGGGCGTCCCCGAGGCCGATCGTGAGCGCATCTTCGACCGGCTGGTCCGGCTCGACGAGGCCAGGAGCCGCGACGCCGGTTCTCGCGGCATGGGTGGCGCCGGGCTGGGGCTGGCCATCGCCCGGGGCATCGCCGTGGCGCACGGTGGCACCCTGCGCTGCACGGACGACTCGGTGTTCGAGCTGACCCTGCCGACCGTCAGTCGGTCCTGACCACGAGTGTCTTGGCGGCCATGTCGCCGAGCCGCTGGTGCCTCGCCGTGGAGGCGATCAGGATGAGCCCGATCAGGCCACCGTCGATGATCAGCAGCAGCCAGCGGATCGTCAGTGCACCCATGGTCGGCCGGCCACCCTCCTCGGTGACGATCCGCAGGTTCGTCCACTGCATCGCCGGTGTCTGACCGTTGTGCTTGATCGGCCACCACGCCTGCGACGCCCAGGAGGCGACGGCGAGCAGGAGGTACATCAGGCCGCCGAGGATGAACGTGGCCGTGGGGTCGAGTCCCGCGATGCCCGCGCCCACGACGATCCCGATGCCGACGAGCGCCAGACCGAACAGGACCAGGCCGTCCAGGATGTGCTGCCAGCACCGCTTGCCGAGCACGTCGGTCGGGTCGCCCTGGCTCGTCGCACCCGGGTAGCCGTAGCCCGGCGGGTACTGCTGCATCGCCGGGTAGGGCTGGCCGGCGTACTGGTTCTGGCCCGGGTACTGGGGCTGGCCGGGGGGCTGGGGCTGACCTGGGTACTGAGGTTGGCCTGGGTACTGAGGTTGGCCTGAGTACTCAGGTTGGCCTGGGTACTGAGGTTGGCCTGGGTACTGAGGTTGGCCCGGGAACTGGGGCTGGGCCTGACCCGGGTACTGCGTCTGGCCGGGGAACTCGGCCTGGCCCGGGTACGGGGCCTGACCGGGGTACTGGAACTGGCCTGTCGGCGCGGCGAACGGCTGGCCGGGGTGAGGCTGGTGCGGCGGCGGGAACGGCTGCTGTGCCGGCTCCGGGTACGGCGCCTGGGACGGGTACTGGGCCTGGCCCGGGTAGGGCTGGCTCCCGTACTGCGGCGGACCAGCGAACTGGGCCTGCCCGGGATAGCCCTGCGGAGCGCCCGGGTACGGCGTCGGTGCCCCGGCTTCGACGCCCTGGGTCGGGTAGTAGCCCGGAGGGGGCGGGGGGTAGGCCTGGCCCTGGTACTGCTGCTGCTCCTGATGCGGCTGGTCGGCGGGGGTCGGCTCGGGCCGCTCCTGCGGGTTCGTCATAGTGCCGAAGACTTCCAGTCGAGAGGCGATCCGGGCAGCCGAATCGCGGAACCGGCACGAAGTTGGCGCCTCCGCCAATCGCTGTGGACACCGCGCCGCGGCCGTTGTTAGTGTCACCGCTGTGAACAGCCCCGAGGCGTCTAGAGCCTAGCCACCGGTGATCCGGTGGCCAACGGCATTCGTTCTCGTCGATCGTTGGCATCACCGCCGCCGCGCCGCGCCCTGTTCACTTCTCCCGCTGAGCCGGGATCGATCACCGCGCCGTCGTCTCGGCGCGGGCTCGGAGCGTCTTCTCATGCCATTCGCTGTGTACATGCTCGGGTTGGCCGTGTTCACCCAGGGCACCTCGGAGTTCATGCTGTCCGGTCTCGTCCCGGGCATCGCCAGGGACATGCACGTGTCCATTCCCGCCGCCGGCTCGCTGACCTCGGCGTTCGCCGTCGGCATGGTCGTCGGGGCGCCGTTGATGGCGCTGTTGAGCCTGCGCTGGCCGCGTCGGCGAGCGCTGGTCGGCTTCCTCGCGGCGTTCATCGCCGTCCACATCCTCGGTGCGCTCACCGAGAGCTACGCGATCCTGCTCGCCACCAGGGTCGCCGGGGCGCTGGCCAACGCGGGTTTCTGGGCGACCGCCCTGGCCACCGCGACGACGCTGGTCGCGCCGAACCTGAAAGGCCGTGCCACGTCGATCGTGGTCAGCGGCGTGACCGTCGCGTGTGTGGCCGGCGTGCCCGCCGGGGCGCTGCTCGGCGAGCTGTGGGGCTGGCGGTCGGCATTCTGGGCGGTCGCGTTGCTGTCGGTGCCGGCGGTGGTCGGGATCCTGCTGGCGGTACCGGCGGAGACGCCCGGTGCGGCCGCCCCCGGTGCCCGCCACGAGCTGCGGGCGCTGCGTAACCCCCGTCTGCTGACCTACCTGCTGCTCGGCGCGCTGGTCAACGGTGCGACGTTCTGCACCTTCACCTACCTGACCCCGCTGCTCACCGAGGTGACCGGGATCGGTTCCAGGTGGATGCCGGTCATGCTGGCGTTGTTCGGGGTGGGCTCCTTCCTCGGGGTCACGATCGGCGGACGGCTCGCCGACACCCGCCCGATCCCGCTGCTGGTGACCGGCGGGGCGGCGCTGACCCTGGGTTGGTCGCTGTTCGCGCTGACCGCGGGCAGCACGGTGACGACCGTCGTGGGTGTCCTCGTGCTGGGGACGCTCGCGTTCGCCACCGGCTCGACGCTGATCTCTCGGGTGTTCTACCTGGCCACCGAGGCGCCGACGCTGGCGGGTGGCTTCGCCACGGCCGCGTTCAACGTCGGCGCCACGGTGGGCCCGCTGCTCGGTGGCGCGGCGATCACCGCGGGCTTCGGCTTCCGCGCGCCGCCGTGGGTGAGCGCACTGCTGATGGCGCTGGCCCTGCTGACCGCGGCAGCGGCGCACGCGCTGCACCGTCTGCGCGGCCGCACACCGCTCCAAGCCTGACACCGCGCACCTCCCGTCCACACCGCGCGCCGCGCACAGCGCGCGGTGTGGACGTACCGTGCGCGGCGTCAGCTGCCCTCGGGCGGGGTGACCTTCTTGACGTAGAGGAGGCGGTCGCCGTGCTCCAGGGCGTCCACCGCGGGCGCGTCCACCCGGTGCAGCGTGACGCCGCGGACGACACCGAGCACGATGTCGGACAGGTGCCTCGGCGAGCCGCCGACCTCGGACACCTCGATGTCGCGCTGCGCGATCGAGAACCCGACGTCGGGCGTGATCAGGTCCTCGATCACGTTCACCACGTTCGGCGTCGTGGTCGCCATGCCGAGGAGCCGCCCCGCCGTCTCCGAGGAGACCACCACCGAGTCAGCGCCGGACTGGCGCACGAGGTGCACGTTCTCCGTCTCCCGCACCGACGCGACGATCGTCGCGTTCGGCGCGAGCTCGCGGGCGGTCAGGGTGACCAGCACCGCGGTGTCGTCCCGGGACGGGGCCACCACGATCGACGCCGCACGTTCGGCGCCGGCGGCGCGCAGAACCTCGGACCGGGCGGCGTTTCCGCTGACCGTCACGAGGCCGCGGTTGCCGGCCAGGCGCAGACGCTCCGGATCCGTGTCGACCACGACGATGCGCCCGGGGTCGCCGCCGTCGCCGAGCATCGTGTCGATCGCGGCGTTGCCCTTGGTGCCGAAGCCGACGACCACCACATGGTCACGCACGCGGGACCTCCATCTCTGTGCCTTGAACGCCTGCCGGGAACGCTCGGTGAGCAGCTCCAGGGTCGTACCGACCAGCACGATCAGGAAGAGCAGCCGCAGTGGCGTCACCACCAGGATGTTGATCAGCCTGGCCGAGTCCGTCGCCGGGGTGATGTCGCCGTAGCCGGTGGTCGACAACGAGACCGTCGCGTAGTAGATCGCGTCGAGCAGCGAGATGCCGTCCTCGTTGAGGTCCCGGTAGCCGTCGCGGCCCAGGTAGACCACCGCGACGGTGACCGCCAACGCGAAGGTCGCCACGCCGAGCCGTCGGGCGATCGCGGCGGCGGGGCTGGTCCCCCGGTCCGGTAGCCGGATGGACCCGGGCAGCGTCGGCTCCACCTGGTGTCGGGGCGCTGTCACCCGGACAGACTAGAGGTGTGACTCCCGGCGTGGCCCGGCGACGGACCGGGTTTCTCGGTGAGACGCTGACTACATGGCCTCACGTCCCAGCCCAGCGGCAGCCATGTCGGGTTTTCTCACCGTCATGGGCATCCTGCACTTCGTCGCGCCGAAGCAGTTCGACGCGATCGTCCCCGAGTCGCTGCCCGGCGGCCACCGCACCTGGACCTACCTGTCCGGGGTGGCCGAGCTGGGGGTCGCCGCCGCGGTCGCGTCACCGCGGACCCGGCGCACCGGTGGCCTGCTCGCCGCCGGACTGTTCATCGGGGTCTTCCCGGCGAACGTCAAGATGGCGATCGACTGGTCGGACCGCCCGCTGTGGCAGCGCGCGCTCGTCTACGGGCGGCTGCCGCTGCAGATCCCGATGATCCGGTGGGCGCTGAAGGTCCGCCGCGAAGCCTGAGTATCAGGACTGCACGACGACGTTGGCCTGCTCAGCGCCCTTCTTCAGGGTGTCCAGCCCGAACGCACTGACCGCGTCGAGCGCGCCGGAACCGATGACGCCGTGCTCCTGCGCGTGCCCGGCGCCCCAGGCCAGCAGCTCCGCGGTGATGGCGTAGCCGTCTGGCGCGGTCAGCAGAACCCTGGACAGCAGGCCACCGGACGCGTCGTAGGCCTCGCTGACGAAGTACGACGTGGAGCTCGCCAGTGCCGCCGCGCTCGGCTCCTCGGACGCCCGCGCGACGACCTTGCCGGCCGCCGCGGTCAACGCCCTGGCCGCGGGCGGGAACTTGGCGAGCAGCGGCGTACCCCGGGATCCCAGGTGCACCGCGCGGCTGGCCGGGCCGAACCAGCCCAGGTACGTGTCGACGTCGCGCAGTCGCGGCGCGACGCCGGTCGCGGCGAGGCGAGGCAGCGCGAACTGGTCGGTCGCGCCGATGCTGACCCCGGGGCGGGCCCTGCCTGCGACCTGGAACGTCCGGTACCTGCGGCCGGCTGGCTCGTCGACGAGCGCGCCGTCGCGCCAGCTGTACATCGGCTCGAGCAGCACGCCGACCAGCGAGTTCAGCGTGCCCTTGGAGAAGCCCTGGCCACGGCCGCCGGTGATGAAGTAGCCGATGTGCACCGACGACGCGGCGACGCCCGCCTCGGTGAGCGCGAGCGCCCCGGCGAGCGTGCCGGGCACGTAGTCGTTGCCGAACGCGGTGATCAGTGCCGCACCGGTGCGGGCGGCGGCCGGTCCGTGGTGTTCGAAGACACGCCGGACGAACGGCGGCTCACCCGTCGAGTCGAAGTAGACCGCGCCGGCGTCGACCGCCGCCGCGACCACCGCCTCGCCGAGCTTCTGGAACGGTCCGACCGTGCTGACCAGCACGTCACCGCTGTCGATCAGCGCCCGGACCGAGGCCGGGTCGGTGGCGTCGGCGCGCGCGGTGGACAACCCGCCGAGCCGCTGCGCGATCGTGTCCAGCCGGGCCTTGTCCCGCCCGGCGAGCACCGGTTGCAGACCCCGCCTGGTCATCGCCTCGGCGGTGCGCGCACCGGTGTACCCGGTCGCGCCGAACAGCACGATCTTCGAACTCATGGCCCGAGCTTAACGGCCACCCACCCTGCATCCGCTCGCACAGAGCGCCGCTCACCACCAGACCTTGATCACCACCGTCTGAGGGCTGTTTTCGGGCCCGGAAACAGCCCTCAGACGGTGGTGATCAAGAAAAACCGCCCCGGTCGGTGAGCGGGGACGGGACGCTGCGCAACAGGGCTCGCAGGCCGGACGCGTCCAGCAGGTCGGCGGGACGCAGGGTGACATCGGCCCGCACGTAGTGGAACGCCGCGCGCACCCGCTCGACCGGGACGTCGGCCAACGCCGCCCACGCCATCCGGTACGCCGCCAGCTGCACCGACAGCGCGGGCACCCGGGCCTCGTCGGGCACCGTTCCGGTCTTCCAGTCCACGACCGTCCAGCCGCCGTCGGGGTCGGCGAACACCGCGTCCATCCGGCCGCGCACGCTGATTCCGTCGACCAGTGTCTCGAACGGCACCTCGACCTCGACCGGCCGCCGCTGCGCCCATTCCGAGGCCAGGAACGCGGTCCGCAGCTGCTCCAGCTCGTGGTCGGCCGCCGCGCCCTCGTCACCCGCGCCGGGCAGCTCGTCGATGTCCAGCAGCCGGGTCACCCCGAACAGCTGCTCCAGCCAGGCGTGGAACGCGGTGCCGCGACGGGTGTGCGGGTTCGGCGGGAACGGCATCGGCCTGCGCAGCCGGGCCGCGAGCGCTTCGGGGTCGGCGGCCAGCTCCACCAGCTGGCTGACCGACAACGCCGACGGCAACGCGACCTCGGGGCGCGCCGCCTGTGCCCTGGCCCGTTCGGCCAGGAGCACCGTCACGTCCGCCGCCCAGCCCTCCGGGTCGTCGGGGTCCTCGCCAGGGTCGAGTTCCGGAGGCTCCTCCTCGGTGGAGAACAGCTCCATCTGGTCGGTCGCCGGGAGCTTCGCCAGCGCCGCGCGGACGAGCGCGGCACCGGCGTGCACCGCGTCGTGGCGGGCACCGAACGGGTCCACCGGCCACCGCTCGGTGCGCGCCTGGAGCGTGACCGGGTTCGGCTCGCCGTCCTCCGGCTCGTCCGCCCACTGCTCGACGACCATGCCGGGGTGCTGCCCGGCGATCTCGTGCAGCTCCTCCAGGAAGCTCGACGGGCCGCGCGGGGTGTCGCCGCTCGCCGCCCACCAGTGCCCGGACAGCAGCAGCTCACGCTCGGCCCTGGTGATCGCCACGTACAGCAGCCGGCGTTCCTCGGACAGCCGCCGCTGCTCCAGGGCGTCCTTGTGGTCCTTCAGCGCGTCGGTGACCTCCTTGCGGTCACCGTCGGCTGGCAGTCGGGGGTCGGGCAGGTCCGGCGCGTCGCCGCGCAGCACGACCGGCAGCTCGGCGGGGTTCGTCAGCCACGAACCGCTCTTCGGCGCACCCGGGAACACCTTCTTCACCAGGTGCGGTACCGCGACGACCTCCCATTCGAGGCCCTTCGCGGCATGCACGGTCAGAATCTGGACCCGGTCGGCCGCCACCTCCACCTCACCGGGACGCAGCCCGTCCTCCGCCTGCTCCGCGGTGGCCAGGTAGTCGAGCAGCGCCGGCAGGGTCGGGACCTCGGCGCCCGCCGCGAAGTCGGCGACGACGTCGGCGAACGCATCCAGGTGCGCCCGCCCGACCGGGCCGGGCCGCGATGCGGTCTCGGTGTCCAGCAGCAGCGCACGCTCGGTGTCCGCGACGAGGTCGGGCAGACCCGCGCCACCGTGACCGGCTCTGCCCCGCAGGTACGTCAGCTCGCCGGCCAGCCGTCGAATCCGCCGGAAGCCGGCCTCGGAGTAGCGCTCCGGCTCGCCGGGGTCGTCCAGCGCGTCGACCAGACCGGCCTGCTCGGCCAGCTCACCGGGCAGCGCTCTGGCGATCTCCCGTTCCATGCCCGGTGCCGCCGGCGCTTCCAGGGGGGTGGCCAGCTCCTTGGCCCTGGCCCACAGCGCGGCGAGGTCGGCGGCGCCCAGCCGCCACCGCGCTCCGGTGACCAGGCGGATCGCGGCAGTGCCGGCCAGGGGATCCGACACCAGTCGCAGCGCGCTGACCAGGTCCCGGACCTCCGGCTCGGCCAGCAGACCGCCCAGACCGACCACCTCGACCGGCACGTCCCGCGCACGCAGCGCCGACGCCATCGCCGCCATGTCCGCCCTGCGACGCACCAGCACCGCGGCCGTCGGGAGTGTGTCCAGCTCCAGACCGGCGTGCCACCGCGCGGCCACCGCGTCGGCCACCCAGGCGACCTCTGTCGTCACATCGGAACACAGCGCCAGACGGACCGAGCCGGCCGGTGCGTCCTCCCGGGGACGCAGCTCGTCGACCTCGACGTCACCGGCGCGCAGCTCGGCGGACACCGCGTTCGCCAGGGTCAGCACCTCCGCGGGATTGCGGAAGCTGGTCAGCAGCCCGTAGCGCGTCGCGGGCTGCGGGTCACCACCGATCGACAGCCTCGGGAAGTCGGTGCTGAACCGGGGCAGGTTCGCCGCGCTCGCGCCGCGCCAGCCGTAGATGGACTGGCACGGGTCACCCACCGCGGTGACCGCGACCGGCTGCGCGTCGGCCGCGTCGGCCCGGAACAGCGAACGCAGCAGAATCCGCTGCGCATGCCCGGTGTCCTGGTACTCGTCGAGCAGCACCGCGTGGTAGCGCTCCCGTTCGCCGGCGCCGACGTCGGGGTGCTGCGCGGCGATCCGGGCCGCGATCGCCATCTGGTCGGCGAAGTCCACGGCACGTTCGGCCCGCTTGCGCGCGGTGAACGCCTCCACCAGCGGCAGCATCGCCACGCGCAGCCGCTGGTTGTCCACCATCCGCTGGAAGTCCTGTGCCAGCGCCGCCCGCTGCCGAGGCGCCCTCGGCGCGTTCTCCACCAGCCCGACGAACGCCTCGGCGTGCTCCCTGAGCTGGTCAGGAGCGACCAGATGCTCACCGAGCTCGCCGGCCAGCGCGAGCAGGTAGCCGGTGACGGTCGCCGGGACCCGTTCGATGTCCAGGTCGGCCGCCCACGTCGAGACCACCCGGTGCGCGAGCTGCCAGGACGCCGTCTCGGACAGCAGCCGGGCGCCCGGCTCGGCGGGCAACCGCAGTGCGTGCTCGGCGACCAGGCGACCCGCGTACGCATGGTAGGTCGCCACTGTCACGTCACCGGCCTCACCGACCAGCGCGGCCTTGCGCGCCCCGGTCGGGTCCAGATCGTCCAGCAGGCGCGACCCGGCGAGCCTGCGCAGCCGGGACCGCACCCGGTCGGCCAGCTGCTGCGCCGCCTTGCGGGTGAACGTGAGACCGAGGACCTGCTCCGGCAGCACCGCGCCGGTCGCCACCAGCCACACCACCCTGGCCGCCATCGTCTCGGTCTTGCCGGCGCCGGCACCGGCCACGACGAGCGCGGGCTCGGCGGGAGCGGCGATCACCGCGGCCTGCTCCTCGGTCGGCGGCGGCACCCCCAGCGCGTGCGCCAGGCGAGCGGGCGTCAACCACCCGGCCGGTGTCGGGCGCACCGGGCTCGTCGTCGCCGTCACGGTTTCGTCACCGGACGACCGTCGTCGGTGACCGGGCAGCTGGTACGCACGCCGCACCGCTCGCAGTCCGAGTTCTCCCGCGCGGTGAACGCCGCCGACCCGGTCTCCTTCGCCGCCGAGTGCAGCTCCTGCCGCCAGGTCGTGATGTCCTCCGGCGTCAACGCGGGCTGGATGCGTTCCTTCGCCCGGCCGTCCGCGCCCCGGTCCGCCAGGAACAGCAGGCGCGCGCCGCCCGGCTCGACCGGCGCCGGCCCGCGCAGCACGTCCCGGAACGCGCCGAGCACCGCCGCCAGCTGGTACACCGCGAGCTGCGGGTGCGCCTCGGCGTCCTGCTTGCTGACCGCCGTCTTCCCGGTCTTGACGTCGACGATCACCGGCCGGCCCTCCGCGTCGACCTCCAGCCGGTCCACCCGTCCCCGCAGCAGGACATCGGGCCCGTCCTCGCCACCCGGCAGCGCCAGCTGCAGACCCTTCTCCACCTCGACCTCGGACAGCCCCGACCGGCGGCTCTCCTCCAGCCAGCCCCGGAAAGCCGTGAGCATGCCACGCACCCGGTCCAGCTCACGACGACCGAACCACGGCGCGCCCGCGTCCACCGAGGACCACGCGGCACGCAGCGCGGTGTCCACCTCGCCGGTCGTCGCGCCGCCCGCCGTCGCCTGCACGAGAGCGTGCACCAACGAGCCGGTGATCGACGGCAGCAGGGCACCGTCGTCGCCACCGTGCCGCTCCAGCACCCACTTCAGCGGGCACTTCATGATCTTCTCGAGGTCCGAGGGCGACACCGGCGCCGGTTCCGCCGGGTCCCGCAGCGGCTTGTCCGTCGACGTCGGGGCCAGGCCGTACCAGTCGTCGGGGTGCGCGCCACGAACCCCGGCCGCCGCCAGCCTGGCCAACTGCCGGGCGGCGCGCTCGGCGCGCCCCGGAGGTGAGTCCTCCGGCGGCGTGCACGCCGCCCTGCGCAGCTCACCGACCAGCTCCGCGAGGATCAGCGCCCTCGGCGGCTTCGTCACCGGTCTGGGCGCATCCGGTTCGGCGTCCGTCGGCTCCGGATCGAGCTCGTCGAGGAAACGCGAGGGCTGCTCGTCCTCACCCCGCACGCCGGACACGTACAACCGCTCGCTCGCCCTGCTGCACGCCAGATAGAACAGCCTGCGCTCCTCGGCCAGCAGCGGCGCCACCCGGGACAGCTGCTGGTCACGCAGCACCTCACCGGGCCGCCCGTCGAACGTCGGATCCAGCCCGATGCCGGCCATCGCGTCCACCAGCCGCTCCACACCCAGCAACGTGCCGCGCAGCCTCGGGTCGGGCCAGCTGCCCTCCTGCACGGCCGCGACCGCGACGACCCGCCACTGCCTCCCGCGCGCGGCGTGCGCGGTCAGCACCGCGACCGACTCACCCTTCGGGGCCCTCGGCGCCAGACTGTCACCCGGAATCCGCTGGTCCGCGATGTACTGGACGAACCCGGCGATGTCACCACCACCCGGCATCCGGTCGGTGTAGCGGGCGGCCGCCTCGAACAACGCCACCACCGCGTCCAAATCCCGGTCGGCCTGCGCCCCCACCGGCCCCGGATAGCTGCTCGCCGCCGCCCACTTGGTCGCCAGGCCGCTGGCCTGCCAGACCTGCCAGAGGACCTCCTCGGCGCTCGCGCCACGCTCGTCCGCCGCCCGCGCCAGCCCCAGCAGCTCGGCGACCTTGCGCAGCGCCGCCGTGTCCTTCGGCGGCAGCGCCGCCAGCGGGTCGGGATTGCCGTACGCGCCGTCGCGCAGCGCCTGGACCAGGAGGGTGTCTGAATCTTCTGGCCTGTTTCGCGCGGAGTTTTCTTCGCGGACCCCCTCCGCTTCGCGGTCGGGGGCCCCCTCAGAAAACAAGGCTCCTTCGTCGCCCGGGCGCGCGCTTGTGCTCACCTGGGGAGCCGCCGTACTAGTTGGCGACTCTGGGTGCGGACATTCACTGCGCCGGCCTTCGCCGGAACTCCTTCGGAGACTCGCGGAGCCGGCTTCGCCCTGGTCCGGTTCCGACGTCGGCACCATCGGCCGGTCTTGTTCGCCCGGGTCAACCCCCCGCGAGTCGGGGGTTTCAGCACCCCGAGTCGGGGGTTTCAGCACACCCTCCGGGGGCGGCTCTTCCAGGTCCGGCTCATCCGGGCCTGGGTCGTCCAGGTCCCAGTCCTCCGGCATCGGGTCGTCGGGGGGTGGCTCCTGGGGGCCGGGGTCTTCCGGGTCCTCGCTCGGCTTCGGTCCGGTCGTGGTCGTGGTCGTGGTTGGGGGGGTTGCCGCCGCGTGCAGGCGCAGGAGGCCCCTTCTCAGGCGGCGCAGCCTCAGGGGGTCCGCCGCCCCTAGGGGGGAGCTCAGGAGGGCCAGCGCGGCGTCGGCGTCCAGATCTTCGGGGTCGGCGGCCGCGCGCAGGAGGAGCAGCAGGGGCACCACCGCGGGTTGGCGGCCCAACGGGAGCTGGTCGCCGGGAACCGCCATCGGGACACCCGCCGCCAGCATCGCGCGGCGCAACGCGGGCAGCGAACGCGTCGTCGACCGCACCAGCACCGCCATCTCCGACCACGGCACACCGTCGCTCAGGTGCGCGCGCCGCAGCCGGTCCGCGACCCAACCCGCCTCCTGCGCCGAGGAGGCGAACACCTCGACCGACACCGTGCCCTCACCCACCGCGCTGTCCACGACCGACGTCCGGGCCCTCGCCGGACCCGCACCCGGCAACCGTGCCGCGAGCCGTGCCGTCGCCCGGCACAACGCGGGCGCGGCCCGATGGTCCGAGGTGAGCACGACGGTCCGGTCGCCGCCGGGGTCGGCGTCGCGCAGCGCGCTCGGGTCCGCGCCGCGAAAGCCGAGCACGGCCTGATCGGGGTCACCGGCGAGCACGAACGTCCGCGCCGTCGAGCCGAGCAGGGTCACCAGCTGCATCTGCTGCGGATCGAGGTCCTGCGCGTCGTCGGTGAACAGGTGCCGGACCCGTTCACGCTCCGCCGCCAGCAGCTCGGGGTCCGTGGTCAGCACGTCGAGCGCCGTGGCGACCAGCTCGGCGGCGTCCAGCGCGGGCGCGGCGGCCCTCGCCGACTCGATACCCGCCGCGCCACGCAGCAGGTTCACCTGCTCGTAGGTGAGGAAGAACCGGCCGGCCGCGACCCACTCCGGCATGTCCAGCCGGGCACCGAGCTCGGCGAGCTCGTACGGGCCGAGCCCACGTTCGGCGGCACGCAACAGCAGCTCACGCAGCTCGGCGGCGAACCCGGGGACGTCCAACGCGGGCAGCAACCGCTCCGGCCACCCCGAGCCCG
This sequence comes from Actinospineispora spinosispora DSM 44797, assembly GCF_000429025.1. Taxonomy (GTDB): domain Bacteria; phylum Actinomycetota; class Actinomycetes; order Mycobacteriales; family Pseudonocardiaceae; genus Pseudonocardia; species Pseudonocardia spinosispora. The sequence continues at coordinate 368,113 of NZ_KE386834.1, read as the reverse complement.
GCACATCACCCGCCGCCTCACCGGCCAGCAGCTCCCGGACCACGGCGTCCTGCTCCGGACCGGCGAGCAGCCGGGGCGGCGGATCGCCGATCCGCGCCGCGTGCAACCGCAGCAGCCCGAACGCGTACGAGTGCACGGTGCGCACGAGCGGCTCGCGGATCGTCCCGAAACCGGCGTCGCTGCCCTGCGCGGCACGATCCGCACTGACCAGAGCACCGATGCGCTCCCGCAGCTCGACACCAGCCCTGCGGCTGCCGACCAGTACCAACAGCCGCTCCGGGTCGGCGCCCGCCATGATGCGCCTGCGCACCGACTCCACCAGCAACGACGTCTTCCCGGTACCCGGGCCACCGAGTACCCGCAGCAGACCCGACTCGTGCCTCAGCACCGCGCGCGCGGAGTCGTCCCAGCGTGGTTCCCCTCGGACCGGGGTGGGCGCTCGGACCAGCAGTGGACGGGTCACGTCCGGCATGGAACCACGACCCGGCGACAGCCTCGGCGGCAACCCCGGATGGCTGACGCGGATCCGCGCGCGGGGGAGAATGCCGCTGTGGACGAACAGACCGCCGACCGGGTACGTGAACTCATCCTGGCGATCCCGCCGGGGACCACGCTCAGCTACGGCGAGGTCGCCGCGCGGGCGGGCCTGCCCTCGGCGCGGCAGGTGGGACGGCTGCTGTCCGAGGACGGCCAGGACCTGCCGTGGCACCGCGTACACCGGGCTGACGGCAGCTTCGCGCCGCACCTGGTCGAGGAACAGTCCGCGCGGCTACGCGCGGAGGGCGTCGACGTGGTCAACGGCCGGGTCCGCCGCGACTCCCGGTAACCCGCACAGACCGTCGGTACCCGCACAGAGTCTGGGCCCTCTGTGCGGGTACCGACGGTCTGTGACTCGCTGTCTACTTGCCCTTGCCCCCGCCGCCGCCACCGTGGCCGCCACCCTTGCTACCGCCGCCGCTGCTCTTGTGGCTGCCACCGCTGCTGCTCTTGTGGCTGCCACCGCTGCTGCTCTTGTGGCTGCCACCGCTGCTGCTCTTGTGGCTGCCACCGCTGCTGCTCTTGTGGCTACTGCCGCTACTGCTCTTGTGGCTGCTGCCGCTCGAGCTGTCGCTCGACGAGCCGCGGCTGGACGAGCTGCTCCGACGAGACGACGTGGACTCGTTCGAGGAACTGCCGTAGCTCTTGCCCCTTCCCGCGGACGCTCGGCTGCCCGAGTCGCTGGAGGAGCGGTACTTGTTGGTCTTCACGCTGTTCACGACCGACCCGTTTCCGTCCGAGGACTTCTTCTCGGACTTCGGCTTCGCCTCGGACCTGGTCGAGGTGCTGGAGCGCTCGGTTGAGCCGGCCTTCGCCGCGGCGGACCGTACGGCCTTCCCGAACGACTGCGCGGCCGAGGCGCTGTCGGCCGCGCCACGACGCGCCGTCTGCGCCGCGCCCTTGCCCGCCTCCGACGCGGTCTTGTTCGCGGCCGCCACCGCCTTGTTCGCGTCGGACACCGCCTTGTCCGCTGCCTTGCCTGCCGAGGTCACTGCCTTGTCGGCCGTCTGCCTGGCCTGCGTCACCAGCTGCTTCGTGTCCTTGGCCGCCTGGCTGACCGCCCGGTCCGCGCTCTGCTTGGCCTGGCTGACCGCCTTGTCCGCGTTCTGCTGAGCCTGGCCGACCGACTTCTGCGCGATCTGCTCGATGTGACCGGCGAGCTCGACCCCTGGCGTGTTGCCCGCGTCCCGCACCGCTTGCTGGGCCTGCTGCGCGACCTGCTGCACTGCGTGCGACGAGGCCTGCTCGCCCGCGACGCGTGCGGTGGAGAGCGCGGTGCCGACGGCCTTGTGCACGGCCTGCTGGACCTTCTGCGCGCTCTGTCCGCTGCCCGCCGCCTGCTGTGCCTGGTCCGTCGCGTTCTGCACGGCCTGCTGGATGCGGCCGGCCAGACCGTCGGGCACCTGGCCGCCCGTCTGCTGCGCGGCCCGCTGAATCTGGCTGGTCGCCTTCCCCACCGCCTGCTCGACCCGCGCGGCGAGATCGGTGGCGGTCTGCTGTCCCGCCTTGTCGGCGGACGCGAGGGCCTGATCGGTGGCCGTGTCCACGGCGCGCTGGATCTGGCCGGACAGATCGGCGTCGAGCTTGCCGCCGGCCGTGCTCACGGCCTGCTGCACCTGAGCGGCGACCTGCCCCGGCACGGCGCCGGACAACGCCTTGCCGGTCGCTTCGCCGACAGCCCGAGTGATCTGACCGGCCAGCTCAGCGGGCGCCTGGGCGGACGCCGCCCCTGCCTTCCGCAACGCCTCACCGGTCATCGAGTCGACGGTCTGCCGAATCTGCGAGGCGAGCTGGGTGGCGGTCTGGCCGGCGGTCGTGGCAGCGACCGGACCGGAGACCTGGTTGGCAGGCTTGTCGGCGGCGTCCAGCGCCTGCCCGATGGCCTTGTCGACGGCCTGCTGGATTTGACCGGCGAGCTGGCTCGACGCCGGCCCGCCGGACTGCTTCGCGGCCTGCAGCGCCTGCTGAGTGGCGCTCTGAACGGCCTGCTGAATCTGCCCCGCGACCTGAGTGGGCGCCTGACCGCTGGCCTGGTCAGCGGCCTGCAGCGCCTTCCCGATGACCTGGTCGACAGCCTGCTGGACCTGCTTGGCGGACTGCGGGGCCGTCGTGGTCGCCGCGGCCTGCTGAACCTGGGTGGGAGCCGACGTGTTCGCGTTCTGCAGCGCCTGACCGACCGCGGTGCTGATGGCCTGCCCGACGGCACCCCCGGTTGCGCCGGGCGCCAGCGCGTCCGTGATGCCGTGCTGGGCGAAGTTCGCCAGCCACGACATGACAGCCTGCGTCTGCTCGTCCGTGGGCGCCTGGGGCTGGTCGGGGACCTCGGTCTGCCCAGGCGGAGTCACGACCTGCCCAGGCGGAGTCACGACCTGCCCAGGCGGAGTCACGACCTGTCCAGGCGGAGTGACCGTCTGCCCGGGCGGGGTCACGCCGACCTGCTCGCCGGGCACGACATCGGACGGCTCGGTCTCCTGGGCCGGGACGGTCGTGTCCTGCTCGGCGTCGTCCGCGCCGCCGAGTGAGCCCCCGACGTCCTGCACCGCGCCACCGACGCTGCCCGCGGTGTCGTCGACGGCACCGCCGACGTCCTGGACCGCGCCACCGGCCTGCTGCACGACGCCACCGCCGGTGTCGGCCACCTGCGACGCGGTGTTGCCGACCGCGCCGCCGACGTCGCTCACCGCCTGGCTCGGTGCCTGAGCCAGCACCTGGCCGCCTGTCTGGTCCGTTGCCTGCGGCGCGCCCTGTGCGAGCGGAGCGGATCCCGCGTCGGGAGCCTGGCCGGGGGCGCCGCCCTGGGCCGCTGCCGGGTCATGGCTCTCGGTGAGACCGACCACGGACTGCACGACCGAGGTGGTCCGGTCCGGGGCGTCGGCCGGCAGTGGCGCGGACACCGCGGTGTCGACCGTGGGCTGCAGCGCCGCGAGTTCCTGCTGCTTGGCATCACGGTGGCTCACCGCCGCCTGCCACTGCTGGACCAGCTGGGCCCGGCTCGACTGCTGCGCGGGGTCCGTGCTCGGCGGGACCGACTGCAGCTGGCTGTCGAGCGCGGCGAGCTGCTGCTGTGCGGCCGCGAGGTCGCTGCTGGCCTGGTTGAGCTTCTGGTAGCGGTCGAGCTGCGTCTGCAGCTCCGCCTTCTGCTGCTGGAGGGCGTCCTTGCGGGCGGCAAGCGCGCGCAGCGGCTCCAGTGTGTTGCCGAACGTCGTCGACATGGGGTCCTGCGCCCACATCTGTTCGGTCTTGGCGATCAGATCGAGCTGCTGGTTGACCGAGCTCAACGCCTCGCGCGCCTGGGTCGCCCATGCGACGAGGTCGACCTTCGGCGCGGCACCCAGACCGGGCTGGTTCTGCTGGAGCGGCTGCGCCGCGATCGGCTGGCCGTTTCCGCTGGTGGTGGCGACGAAGCCACCGCCGCCGGCCAGGATGCCGAACGCCCCGAGGACGGCGACCGCCCTGCGCCGGGCCAGCTGCGCGGCCTCCTTGCGCTTGCGACGGGTCTTCGCGGCCGCGACATCCGTCGGCGGCGGCGCGGAGAAGGTCGGCCACCACGACTCGGAACCGGCGGGGCCTTCGTCGAACGTGGTCACCGGCGGCTGACGCCAGTCGGGTAGCTGCGGGCGCACCGGCCGCGCCGGCGCCTCGTTGTGGGCGCCACCCAGCAACGCCTCGCTGATCCGGGCCTTGCCCGAACGCTTGCGGGAGCGGCGCACGCTGCGCGGGTCCGGCACCAGGCGCCGGTAGGAGTCGGTCGGGCCGGCGTCGGCGGCCCATCCGTCGGAGAGAGGGGGCTCTGACGGCAGCGGCGAGTAGGACTCCGAAGGCCGGCGTTCCGCGTAGTTGGCCTCGGGCAGTGGCTCGAACACCGCGGCCGCCTCGCCCGGCTCCGGGCGCTGGTACGGCGACCGCACGGGGCCGGTGACCTCGGCGGCGTTGCCGCCTCGCACGAAGTCGGTGGGCACGAAGTCGGTGGGCACGAACTCGGCGGGAGCGACCGGCTCGGCAGGCTCCGGCGACTCGGCCGCGACCCAGCCGGCCATGGCCTCGGAGTCGCGACGTGCTTGGCCGAGCCGGATCTTCCTGGCTTCGGTGCGGTGGTCCGAGCAGCAGTACCGGCGGACCGGCCGGCCGGGGATCTCCTCGATCAGGTTGGAACAACCGGGCAGTGCGCACACCTGATCCGAGCTACTCATGGCCCCTCAGCCCTCACCAATCAGTGTCCGGTGCACCGGGACTCCAGCATCTCAGTGCACTCAATTCACCACGGGTGTCTGCAACCGTACGCGAGACAACACGTGTTTGCCATATGAAGTACCGCCAGGACAGTCCCATCTGTTACACCCCGAACGAGTGAACCCGAGACCTTTGCCATAACGTGCTCCGACCCAGCCGAGTCTGCCACACCGCTGACCACGTCTTCCCAGCACATAGGCAATGACCTGCAATGTTCGATATATCTAGCTAGCAGATGCTCCTAGCCCCAGTCTGCGGGAATCGATCACGCGGCCGGACCGAACGTTACGTTAGAGCTAAGAAAAGTGTGGACGCTCCGGCCGGTTCGACAGCGCCCGGCCCCGCCGCCGTTCGAGTGCCGATGGACTGCGATCCTCACACTGCTTTTACAAATTCAGTCCACTCGATGTCTGGATATTCCGGACGATGGAAGAGTTCTCAACAGTTCGCGAAGACCCCACGCTCACCCCACCCGCCACATCCGTGGCTCCTCGCAGAGGTTCGGGTCGCGTCGCAGACGCTGCAGCGTCTGCGACGCGACAGCTGGGTCTGCGAGGCGGGTGGCGGCTCGGCGCCAGAGGGGCCGGGACTAGCCGTACAGGCGGTTGTCCCCGGAGAGGCAGTGACCGCCGGCGGGGGCGGCGCCGGGGTCCAGTGCCAGGCGATAGCCGCGTTTCACGACCGTCTGCACGAGCTTCGCCTCGCCCAGCGCCGACCTGAGGCGGGCCATCGCGGTCTCCACGGCGTGTTCGTCGTCGCCGCCGCCGGGCAGCCAGCGCAGCAGCTCGGCCCTGGTGACCACCCGACCGGGACGGCGGGCCAGCGCACGCAGGAGAGCCATACCCGCCGGCGGGACCGTGCGCAGCTCCCCGTTCACGAGCGCGGCGTGTCCGCGCAGCTCCAGCCGGTGCCCGGCGACCGGGTACGAACGCGCCAGCCTCGGTGCCTCGGCCTCCAGCGTCCGCACCATCGCGCCCAGCCGTGACCGCTCCGGCTGGGCGGTCGGGATGTCGCGCGCCTGGAGCGGCGCCGCCGTCACCGGTCCGACGCACACGACCAGCACCGGTCCGCGCAACGCCGTCACCAGCTCGTCGACGCAACCCAGCTCGGTCGCCCTCGCCAGCATGCTCGCCGCGGCGGGCGCGCTGGTGAACGTCAGCGCGTCCACTCCCCCGTGCAGCACCGACTCGATCAACCGGTCCAGCGGCGCGATGTCGGCAGGCGGAACCCAGCGGTACACCGGGACCTCGACCACCTCAGCGCCCGCGCAACGCAGCGCCTCGACCACGTCGGGCAGCGGCTCGCCGTGCAGCTGCACCGCGATCCGTTTGCCGTCCACACCCATGTCCAGTAGGTGTTCCAGCACTTCCGCCGACGACTCGGACGGCGGCGACCAGGCGTCGATCAGACCGGCCGCGCGCACCGCGCCTCGCGCCTTCGGGCCGCGGCACAGCACGGTCGCCGGACGGAGCGCGGCCAGCAGTTCCTCCCCCACGCCCCAGCCGTCGGCCGCCTCGATCCAGCCGCGGAAGCCGATACCGGTGGTGGCGACCGCGAGGTCCGGCGGGCGGGCCACGAGCGACCGCGTGGCCGCTTCCAGCTCGGCGTCGTCCGGCAGCGGCACGATACGCAGCGCGGCCGCGTGCACGACAGTCGCGCCTCGCCGTTCCAGCAGTGCGCACAGCTCCTCGGCCCGCCGGGCCGCTGTGACACCGACCGTGAACCCGGCCAGCGAGGGAACCCCCGATGTCATGGCAGCTCGACCTGAACCCAGCCGTCCACGACCCGCACCTGGTACACCATGACCTCCTGGCCCTGCTCGTCCATGCACCGGCCGGTGACCAGGCTGAACGCTTGCTTGTAGATCGGCGACGCGACGACCGGCTCGCCGCCCCGGTCTCCCACGATGCCCCGGGACAGCACGGAGGCGCCACTGATCGGATCCACGTTGTCTATGGCGACTATCTCAGCCCCGGCCTCGGTGCGGGAGTCCAGCCGGAACAACGCCACCTGACGGTCACCGAGCAGGGCGGCGACACCGCGTCCCGGTTGCAGCCGTTCCACCCGGCAGACGGTCTCCCAGTGAGCGCTCGCCGCGTCCACCCATCCGGGTCCGGTCAGCTCCGACGTCCGGGTCATCGCGCCACCTCCAGGTCCGGCCCGGCGATCAGCACCGGCTGGCTGCCCCGGTCGTATCCGACGGGCACCCGTTGCCCTCTGCGGTCGACGAACTCGATGCTGGGATCGGGGGTGTCCGGCGCGTTCACGAACGAGGTGAACCTGGCCAGCTTCTCCGGGTCCTCCAGCACACCGCGCCACTCGTCGGCGTAGCTCGCCACGTGTCGCCGCATCGCGGCGTCCAGCTCGGCGCAGATGCCCAGCTTGTCGTCCATGATCACCTCACGCAGGTGGTCGAGGCCCAGCGACTCCACCCAGGGCGCGGTGCGCTGCAGCCGGTCGGCGGTCCGGATGTAGAACATGAGGAACCGGTCGATGGTGCGCACCAGGGTCTCGGTGTCCAGGTCGGACGCGAGCAGCTCGGCGTGCCGGGGGGTGAAGCCACCGTTGCCGCCGACGTAGAGGTTCCAGCCGGTGTCGGTGGCGATCACCCCGAAGTCCTTGCTCCGTGCCTCAGCGCACTCCCGCGCGCAGCCCGACACCCCCGACTTGAGCTTGTGCGGACTGCGCAGGCCTCGGTACCGCAGCTCCAGCGCGATGGCCATGCTGACCGAGTCCTGCACGCCGTAGCGGCACCAGTCGGTGCCCACACACGACTTGACCGTGCGCAGCGCCTTGCCGTACGCGTGACCGGATTCGAACCCGGCATCGACCAGCCTGCGCCAGATCGCCGGCAGCTGTTCGACCCGCGCGCCGAACAGATCGATCCGCTGGCCGCCGGTGATCTTCGTGTAGAGCGCGAAGTCCCGTGCCACCTCACCGATCACGATGAGCTTCTCCGGCGTGATCTCGCCGCCGGGGATGCGCGGCACGACGCTGTAGGTGCCGTTGCGCTGCAGGTTCGCCAGGAAGTGGTCGTTGGTGTCCTGCAGGGATGCCTGCTCGCCGTCATGGATGTGCCCGGACCCGACCGACGCCAGGATCGACGCCACCGCCGGTTTGCAGACGTCGCAGCCCTGCCCGGTCCCCCGCGCGGCGATGAGCTCGGAGAACGTCCGGATGCCGGTGCTCGCCACGATCTGGAACAGCTCGGCGCGGCTGTGCGTGAAGTGCTCGCACAGCGCGGTCGACACCTCGACGCCTTCCTTCGCCAGTAGCGTCTTCAGCATCGGGACGCAGGAGCCGCAGCTCGTGCCCGCCCGGGTGCAGGACTTGAGCGCCGGCACGTCGTGCGCGCCATCGGCGATCGCGGCCCGCAGCGCGCCCTTGGTCACCGTGTTGCAGGAGCAGACCTGGGCACTGTCCGGCAGTGCGTCGGCGCCCAGCTCCACACCGCCGGGCGCGATCATCGCCACCGGATCGGCCGGCAACGGCTGCCCCACGAGCGGGCGCAGCGTGGCATAGCGGGACGCATCGCCCACCAGCACCCCGCCGAGGAGCGTCGTCGCGTCGTCGGACACGACGAGCTTCTGGTACGAACCCGCGACCGGGTCGTTGAGCACGACCTCCAACGCGCCCTCGCTCGCCGCGTGCGCGTCGCCGAAGCTGGCGACGTCGACACCCAGCAGCTTCAGCTTGGTGGACATGTCCAGGTCGCTGTCCTGTATCGAGGCGTTCCCGCCGAGGAGCCGGTCGGCGACCACCTCGGCCATCGCGTAGCCGGGAGCGACCAGGCCGTAGGTGCGGCCGCCGGACGAACCCAGCGCGGCGCACTCGCCGATCGCGTAGATCCGGTCGTCGGTCGTGCGGCAGTACTCGTTGACCAGCACACCGCCGCGCTCGCCGATCGGCAGCCCGACGGCCCTGGCCAGTTCGTCGGCCGGCCGGATGCCGGCCGAGAACACCACGACGTCGGCGTCCAGCTCGACGCCGTCGGACAGTGTGGCCACCAGCCCTCTCGGTCCCCGTTCGATCGTCCGGACCGACGTTCCGCAGCGCACCGCCACACCGAGCTCGGACACCAGCCGCCGAAGCAGCGCGCCGCCGCCCTCGTCGACCTGGATGGGCATGAGCCTCGGCGCGATCTCCACCACGTGCGGCGACAGTCCGAGCAGCCGCAGCGCCCGAGCGGCCTCCAACCCGAGCAGCCCCCCACCGATCACCACACCGGAACGACGACCGGGCCCTTCGGCCTCGACCGCCGCCGACGCCGCCGCCTTGATCGCATCCAGGTCGTCGAGCGTGCGATAGACGAAACAGCCGTCCAGCTCACGCCCTGGCACCGGCGGCACGAACGGTGTGGAGCCGGTGGCCAGCACCAGCGCGTCGTACCGGGTGGTGCCCGTGGTGCTGCGCACCGTTCTGGCGTCGATGTCGATGTCGAGTACCTGCTCGCCGAGCCGCAGGTCCACGTGCTCGTCGGCGTGGACGTCGTCGCCGACGAGGCTCAGCTCGTCCTCGCCGACGCCTTCGAAGTAGCTGGACAGGGCGACCCGGTCGTAGGCGGCGCGAGTCTCCGCACCGAACACGACGATCCGCCACGTATCGGCGTCGTCGCGGGCGCGCAGTGCCTCCACGAGCCGGTGCCCGACCATGCCGTGACCGACGATGACCAGCGTTCTCGGGTTGTTCACGCCGCTCCCTCCTGTTCCGGTTCGCCGGGCTCGGCGGCATTGAGCCAGTCGCAGACCCCGCTCACCGCGTCCCGGCAGCTCCCGCAGCCGGTGGCTGCCCTGGTCACGCGACTGAGCGCGTCGACGTCCTTCGCTCCGGCCCGCCACGCGGCGACCAACTTGGCTTTGCTGACCGTGTTGCACCGGCAGATCACCGCCGCCGAGGGCAGCCGCGCCGGCGAGTCCGGCCGGATGGCGCCGCCTGCCTCGGACGGCAGCGCCCGGCCGAGCAGCAGTGCCAGCCGGTCGGACGGCACGGGTGCGCCACTGTCGTGGAGCTGGATCGCCGAGGCCGCCGCGTCCGGGACACCCACCATGATCGCGCCGATCAGCCGGTCGTCGCGCACCACGATCTTCGCGTAGCGGCCGCGATGCGGGTCCTCGAGCCGCAGCACCTCCGACGTGCCGTCGTCCTCGGCGTGCGCGTCACCCACGGCCGCCAGGTCGATGTCCTTGGCCTTCAACCTGGTCACCACCGGGGTGCCCCGGTAGCGGGCCGACGGGTCCGTCCCGGTCAGCAGATCGGCGAGGACGGCGGCCTGCTCGTATCCCGGCTGTACCAGCCCGGACACCGTGCCCGGGTGCCGCGCGCAGTCACCGATCGCGTGCACCCGGTCGTTCGACGTGCCCATCCGGTCGTCGACGACGATCCCGCCGTCGACCTCGACGCCCGCTTCGGCTGCCAGCGACGTCTCAGCGCGCACACCCGCCGCCACGACGACCGCGTCGACCGACAGCAGCGACCCGTCGTCGCACTCCAGACCGACCTCCGGCGTCCACCGCTTGGCCATGACACCGAGCCGCACGTCCACACCGAGCCTGCCCATGGTCGCGCCGAGGACCGCCCCGGCGCCCGCGTCGAGCTGACGTTCCATCAGGTGCCCGACCGGGTGCAGAACACTCACCCGCACGCCCCGCCCGACCAGCCCTCGCGCGGCTTCCAGGCCGAGCAGCCCCCCGCCGAGTACGGCGACGCGGCTACCCGGCCGGGCCAGGCGCAGGATGTGGGCGCAGTCGTCGAGATCCCGGAACACCGCGACCCCTTCGGCGTGCGCGCCGTCGTCGGTCAGCAGCCCGTCGATCGGCGGCACCCAGGCGCGACTGCCGGTGGCCAGCACCAGCTCGTCGTACCGATGACCAGCGCCGTCGCCGAGGTGCACGCTCCTGGTCGAGACGTCGATCCCGGTCACCGCGACGCCGGTCCGCAGCTCGACGCGATGGGTCTGGGCCCATTCGGTGTCGTGCAGCCGGATCGACTCGGGGGTCAGTCCGCCGGCGAGCACGGTCGACAGCAGCACCCGGTTGTAGGCGTGATGCCGCTCCGCACCGAACACGGTGATCCTGGCGCGATCGCCGTCAGGATCACGGCGACGGACCTCTTCCACGAACCGGGCACCGACCATCCCGTGGCCGATGACAACTATGTGGCGGGGCACGGGCTCACGCTAGGAAGCCCACGTTTCGTCCGTGCTCCCTCACGTGACGCCAGCGTTACGCTCCGGTCACTCCGCTCATCTACCTGCGGTGATCCGTGACGAACAGCACGCATGGCTGGGTCAGCGTCGCCTCGCACAGCGTCGTGTCGTATCGCAGATGCTGCAGTGTCTGCGACACCACACGAAGCTCTGCGAAGGCGAGCTGCTGACCGACTTTCGGCCGGGGTCAGGCTGGTTCGAGGCGGACCGCGCTGACCTTGAACTCGGGCATGCGGCTGATCGGGTCCAGCGCCGGATTGGTCAGCAGGTTCGCCGACTGCCCGGCCGCGAAGTGGAACGGCAGGAACACCGTGTCCGGCCGGATTCCCGCCGTGTACCGGACGACCGCCACCGCCACGCCGCGCCGGGAGATCACCCTGGCCCACGCTCCGTCGGCGAGACCGGCGCGCGCGGCGGTGTCCGGGTGGACCTCGACGAACGACTCCGGCTCGGTGGCGGCCAGTTCGTCGACCCGCCGGGTCTGGGTGCCGGACTGGTAGTGCGCGAGCACCCGACCGGTCGTCGCCCACAGCGGATGGTCCTGGTCCAGGTCTTCGGCCGGGCCCGAGTGGTCGACCGCGACGAGCCTCGCGAGGCCGTCGGGATGGGCGAAGCGGTCGAGGAACACCCGGGGTGTGCCCGGGTGATCGGTCGACGGACAGGGCCAGTACAGCTCGTCGCCGTCGTCCAGCCTGGCGTAGCTGATGCCGCTGTAGTCGGCGGGCCCACCGGCCGACGCCGCGCGCAGCTCGTCGAACACCGTCTCCGGATCGGTCGGGAACGCTCCCTGCGGCGCGGTACCCAGCCGGTCGGCGAGCCCGGCCAGCACGTCGAGGTCGGTCCGCACCCCGGGCGGCGGAGGCATGGCCCGGCGCCGTCGCAGTACCCGGCCCTCGAGGTTCGTCATGGTCCCTTCCTCCTCCGCCCACTGCGCGACGGGCAGCACCACGTCGGCCATGGATGCGGTCTCGGAGACGAACAGGTCGGCTACCACCAGCAGATCCAGTGACTCCAGCCGCTCGGCCACCGCGCGCGCGTCCGGCGCGGACACCACCGGGTTCGAGCCGAACACGAGCATCGCCCTCGGTCCGCCGTCGCGTCCCAGCGCATCGAGCAGCTCGACCGCGCTGCGTCCGGGCCCGGGCAGGGACGCGGGATCGACGCCCCAGACGGCGGCCACGTGAGCGCGCGCGTCCGGGTCGTCGATACGCCGGTAGCCGGGCAGTTGGTCGGCCTTCTGCCCGTGTTCGCGCCCACCCTGGCCGTTGCCCTGGCCGGTGATCGTGCCGAAGCCGCTACCGCGCGTACCGGGCATGCCCAGCGCCAGTGACAGGTTGATCCAGGCGGTGACGGTGTCGACGCCCCGCGCGTGCTGTTCGACGCCGCGTGCCGTCAGCAGGTATCTCCTGCGTGCCGAGGCGAGCATCCGGACCACCGCACGCTGGTCGGCGACCGACACCCCGGTGACCCGTTCGGCCCGCTCCGGCCACCACTGTGCCGCCGCCCGCCACGCCGCGTCGACCCCGCTCGTGCGCGCCGCCAGGTAGTCGTGGTCCAGGTACCCCTCGGCGACCGCGATGTGCAGCATTCCCAGAGCCAGCGCCAGGTCCGTTCCGGGCGCGGGCCTCAGATGCAGGCCACCCGCTTCGACGGCCTGCCGGGCAGTGGCGCTGTACCGGGGGTCGATCACCACCTGGCGGGCGCCGCGCAGGTGGGACAGCAGCGGCGGCATGGTCTCCGCCACGTTCGCGCCGGCCAGCACGACGACCTCGGCGTCGTCGAGGTCGGTCACCGGGAACGGCAGACCCCGGTCCATGCCGAACGCCCGGTTGCCGGCCGCAGCCGCCGAGGACATGCAGAACCGGCCGTTGTAGTCGATCTGCGACGTTCCGAGCGCAACCCTGGCGAACTTGCCGAGCAGGTAGGCCTTCTCGTTGGTGAGTCCGCCGCTGCCGAACACCGCCACCGAGTCCGGACCGTGCTCGGATCGCAGTGCGGCCAGCCGGTCGACGACGTACTCGAGCGCCCGGTCCCAGTCGACCGGTGTGCCGTGCAGCAGCGGGGTCGTGAGCCGCTCCGGATGATCCAGCAGTGCGCCGGCCGACCAGCCCTTCTGGCACAGCCCGCCCCGGTTCGTGGGGAACTGGCGCGGATCGACGATCGCCGGACCACCTGCACCCGGGGTCGGCGCGGTCACCGACATGCCGCACTGCAACGCGCAGTAGGGGCAGTGCGTGGCGGCGGCACGCGTCTGGTGGAGCGGAATCATCGTCGGGGCGGCCATGGTCGCCCATCCTGGGCGCCTCGCATGACCGACATGTTGCGACGCTGTTGCGTACGTGCACGGGGGCGCTCACAGTGAGCGCCCCCGTCCCGTCAGGTCGGAGTCCGGGGACCGTTCTCACCGGATTGCGGCTCGCGGGCCCGGCGCGACGCCTCGGTCAGCTCCCGGCGACGCCTCGCCAGCTCGCGCTCCCTGCGCTCCAGGTTGACCTCGGAGAACCGCACCCCGATCACGAACCCCACCACCAGGATCACCCCCGCCACCACCAGCAGGATCGTCAATGCCATGAGGACCACCCCTCCTCGTCGGCTGTCAGCGTGGTGACATAGACCATATCTTATCGTTCAACAATACTTCAAGACTCCAATCTTTTCGCTCGGCCGGACGGCCGCCGTCAGACGCCCACCGTCGGTCTGTCCTCCCGACGCGCGCGCCGTGCGGCGTCCCGAGCGGCCTCGGTGAGCTCACGACGCTGGCGTGCCAGCTCGCGCTCCCGGCGCTCCAGGTTGATCTCGGAGAACCGGGTGCCGGCCGCGAAGCCGAGCAGCAGGATCGCGCCGGCGGCCAAGGCCAGGATGATCAGTGCCATGGGAACCACCTCCGGGTCCCATTCCAGCCGGAAAAGCTGGTCACAGGTTGGTCATACCTGGTCGAAGGCTGGTGACCAGCGGTTGAAGGCTGGTCCCGGTTGAGGCAACATCAGGTCATGGGGGCACCGAACGGCACACACGGCAACGGCGCCCAGCCGCAACACGCGGATCTGTGTGCTGACCTGCGCCTCGTTCGTCTGAACGGTGTGCCCCGAACCCGCACGCTCGAAGTCCCCGCCCTCCTGGGCGCGGCCGCCGCACTCGGTCACCAGAACGCGGACGTCCCGCCGGACCTGGCGATCGAGGCCTTGCTGCGCGAGGCGGTCGGGCGGCTGGGCGAGAGTCCCGAGATCGACCCGGCGGCGCGCACGTTCGGCCTGCGAACCGGCATGAAGATGGCCAAGGCCGCGGACCGACGCCGGTCCGCGGCGAGCGCGCAGGGGGTGAGCGTCGAGCGGTTCCGCCGCAGCTACGAACCGGAGCTCATCGACCAGATCGCGACCGAGATCCTGGGTCTGCTCAGCCGTCAGCACGGTGAGCGGCCCGGCGCGATCCGCCGCCCGGAGCCGGTCGCGGAGCACAAGCCGCGAATCCAGGTGTTCAGCGGCGAGCAGCACGTGGCGAGCCTGCTGCGCACCGCGCACGCCAACGCCGACTGGGACCTCGTCGAGGGCGTGTACCGGCAGTGCGTGGACATCGCCACGGACCACCACGGCCGGTTGATGCCGGACGACCTGCCGGGCTTCTTCGCCAAGGCACTCGGGCGCATCTCGTCGAACTACCAGGGCCGGGAGCAGGAGCTGATCCTGCACGGCCTGAGCATCCTGGGCAACGCCGAGCACGCCGACAAGATCACGCCGGCGCTGTTCACCCAGCTCTACACCGACACCCGGTTCGACCGGTTCGTCCAGTACACACCGGGGCCGGGGTCGAGCGAGGGACGGCGCAGGCCGCGCCCGTTCGAGACGCTCGTGGAGACGGCACGCCGCTACCACGACCTGAACCAGCTGCGCGGCGTGCTCGGGGATCTACCGACCTCGTGCATCCTGGGCGGCTCGATGAACTACGGCCGGTACTTCAGCGTCCGGGGCGGGCCGGCGGCGACCAACGTCGACGTCATGATCGTGATCCCGGACTTCAGCTGGCTGGACGAGGTGCTCAGCGCGGTGTCCACGCTGCCCGGCAGCGCACGGGCCAGCCTGGACGCCTTGGAGCGGCGCAGCCGGATCTGGCGCGAACGCGGCCTGGACGACCAGCACACCGTGTTCACCCAGCGGATCATGATGTGGTCCGACGAACCGGACCCGACGATGGCCTGGGCACCGAACCAGGGTGAGTACGCGATCGACCTGCGCGTCGCGTCCGTCGCGGCGCTCGACTGGATCCTGGTCGCGGACAACCCCAAGCTCACCGCGAGCGCGGCGGGCAACTCCCGCTCGGTGCGGGACTTCTGCCAGCAGGACCGCGCCACCGACGACCACCAGCGCAGCTTCAGCGGCCGTAACCTGCGCACGAAGGTCGAGGTGGAGGACGTCGACGGCAGCCTCCTGCGCACGCTGCGCGTCTACTCGATCCACGAGGAGCGCTATCACCCCGGGGCGTTCCAGAACCTGGTGCTTCCCCGGTTCAACAAGCGCTGGGACGACACCCCGATCGGCGGCAAACTCGAGACGTTCCGCTGGAAGATCATCGAACGGCTGCGGGCGGAGCGCCGGCTGCAGCCCTACGAGCTGCTGCGGGTCAGCCTCGCGCACACCCGCTCGGAAGGCTTCGCGCCGCACATCCTGGCCTCGATCGACAGCATCGACGCCCTGTAACCCGTGAGTGGCGAGTGGTCCTATCGGACCACTCGCCACTCACGGGTGTTCAGACGCTCGCGTAGGCCATTGCGGCGCCGGACGGCTCGGCGACCGTGCGGACCTTGCGCAGGTAGACGACGTAGGTGACCGCCGCGCACAGCACGTAGAACGCCAGGAAGCCGTAGAACGCCGGCACTCCGCTCTTCGCCACGGCGAACGACTGCCGGAACGCCAGGTTGATCAGCAGCCCGCCGAGCGCGCCGACCGCCGAGATGATCCCGATCGCCGCGCCGCTGATCCGCCGCGCCCGCAGCAGCGCCGTCTCGCTGGACTCCCCCGCGTCGATCTCGGCGAGCGCCTTGGCCCGGAAGATCGCCGGGATCATCTTGTAGGTCGACCCGTTGCCGAGCCCGGAGAACACGAACAGCGCGATGAACCCGATCGTGAACAGCGCCAACGACTTCGAACCCGACGCGAGGATGCAGACCAGCGTCGCCATCCCCATGAGCAGGAAGTTCCAGAACGTCACGCGCGTGCCGCCGACCCGGTCGGACAGCCAGCCGCCCACCGGACGGATCAGCGAACCGAGCAGCGGCCCGATGAAGGTCACCGCTGTCGCCTGCAGCGGCGTCCGCCCGAACTGGCTCTGCAGGACCAGCCCGAACGCGAAGCTGTAGCCGATGAACGACCCGAACGTCCCGATGTAGAGCAGCGACATGATCGACGTCTGTGGATCGCTGACCGCCGCCTTCGCCGCGCCGGTGTCGTTGCGCACCGTGCTCAGGTTGTCCATGAACAGGGCGGCGCACAGCGCGGAGACCACCACGAGCGGGATGTACACCACGAGCATCAGCCTCGGGTGTGCCGCTCCGCTGACCGCGATGATCAGCAGCCCGATCAGCTGGACCACCGCCACACCGAGGTTGCCGCCACCCGCGTTCAGCCCGAGCGCGAGCCCCTTGCGGCCCTCCGGGAACAGTGTGTTGATGTTGGTCATGGACGAGGCGAAGTTGCCGCCTCCGAACCCGGCGAGTGCCGCGACCAGCATGAACGTCGTGTACGACGTGCCGGGGTGCAGCACTGACGCCGCCGCGACGGTCGGGATGAGCAGCAGCAGGCCGCTGACCACGGTGAAGTTGCGTCCGCCGAACCGCGCCACGGCGAACGTGTAGGGCACCCGCAGCACCGCGCCGACCAGCGTCGGGGTGGACACGAGGAAGAACTTGCCCGCCGCGTCGATGTGGTACTCGGGCCCCATGAACAGCACGAACACCGACCACAGGGACCACACCGCGAACCCGACGTGCTCGACGAAGATGGAGAACCACAGGTTGCGGTTCGCCACCTTCGCGCCGGTGCGTGCCCAGAAGTCGGGGTCCTCGGGCGTCCAGTGGTCGATCCACCGTCCTCGACGGACCGGTGGCGCGATGCTCCGGTCCTCGAATGCCCCCGACTTCTTTGCTGCTTGAGTCATGGCGCGAACGGTAGGAAGCGGCCGTTACCGGCAGATGGCGCCACGTGACAGCTGTGAAAAGTGGTTCTCATTCACCGATCCGGAGATAGGTGAGCACCGCCATCACCCGGCGATGGTCGCCCTGGGACGGAGCGAGCCCGAGCTTGGCGAAGATGTTGCCGATGTGCTTCTCCACGGCACCTTCACTGATCACCAGGCGCGCACAGATCGCGGTGTTCGTCCTGCCCTCGGCCATCAACCCGAGCACCTCACGCTCCCGAGGGGTCAGCGAGGCGAGCGGGTCGCGGCGCGCGGCGAACAGCTGTGCGACGACCTGTGGGTCCAGCACGGTGCCGCCGGCGGCGACCCTGCGCAGCGCGTCGGTGAGCTCGTCGACGTCGGCGACCCGGTCCTTGAGCAGGTACCCGACACCCCCGGCGCGGTCGGCCAGCAGGTCTCCGGCGTAGGTCACCTCGACGTACTGCGACAGCATGAGCATCTTCGCGCCGGGCTGGCGCCGCCGGACCTCCACCGCGGCGCGCAGCCCTTCGTCGGTGTGCGTCGGCGGCATCCGGATGTCGACCACGGACACGTCCGGCCGGTGCTCGCCGACCGCCGCGATCAGGCCCGGCCCGTCCGCGACGGCGGCGACGACCTGGCAGTCCGCCTCCTCCAGCAGCCGGATCAGACCCTCCCGCAGCAGCACCGAGTCCTCAGCGAGCACCACCCGCATCAGCTGCGCGCCCGATCCGGGACGACCGGCAGCCGAGCGGCCAGCACGGTCGGGCCCCCTGGCGGGCTGTGGACCTGCAGGCCGCCGTCCAGGGCGTGGACCCGGTCGATCAGCCCGGCCAGCCCGTGCCCCTTGGCGGGATGCGCCCCGCCGGTGCCGTTGTCGGTGACCGTCACGCTCAGTACCCCGTTGTCCTCGACGACGTGCACGGTCGCCTCGGTGGCCGCGCTGTGTTTGGCGACGTTCGTCAGCGCCTCGGCCACCACGAAGTAGGCGCCGTTCTCGGTCGCGGAGCTCAGGCCGGCCTCGACCCGCTCGGTCCGCAGCGCGACCGGCACCGGGCAGCGCGCGGCCAGCGCCGCGAGCGCGGCGGGCAGCCCCCGGTCGGCGAGCACCGGCGGCGCGATCCCCCGCGACAGCGCGCGGAGCTCTTCCAGGGTCTCCCTGGTCTGGTCGATCGCCCCGCTGATCAGTGGTCCCGCCGAGGTCGGGTCGGAGTGCAGCCTGCGCTGCGCCGTGCCCAGGTCCATCGCCAGCCGCACGAGCCGCTGCTGCGGGCCGTCATGGAGGTCGCGCTCCAGCCGGCGCAGCGCGTTGGCCTCCGCCGATGCGGCGGCCGCGCGGCTCTCGGTCAGCGCGGACACCCGCTCCGCGAGGACGGCCGCGCGCTGCCGGGTCAGCAGACCCCGGCCGAACGAGGCCACCACGACCGCGAGGAGCCGCAGCACGAACGGCAGGGTGAGCGCCGCGAGCAGACCGACACCGAAGTTCACCGTGATCCGAGCGGTCGCCGAATGCCCGAACCCCATCAGGTCGGCGAGGCTATGGTTGTCCGGCCCGTAGGGCAGCGCCCAGTCGTAGAGCGGGTACGCGAGCCCGACCACCGTCGTCGCCCACCAGGCCAGCGCGATCGGGAACGCCACGAGGTTCGGGATGGGCGCCAGGAACGCGTACAGCAGGTCCAGCCACCGTCGGCCGTCGGACAGCACGTTCCAGACCCGGCCACGCAGCCGTGTGCCTTCCGGTGACCGCCGATAGGCCGGTTCCGGGACGTCGATCCCGGTCACCACCCGGATCCGGGTCCGTTCCAGCGTCGCGAATCCCTGCGCGACGAACAGCACCAGCAACAGCAGCAGGAAGCCGACACCGATCACCACGGTGCCGAGGCCCGCCGAGAACAGCGGCATGATCAGCGCGAAGCCGACGACCGCGATGATCCATCCGGTGAGCACGTAGGCGGAGTCGCTCGCCACGGTGGCCAGGCGGCCTCGGGCGGGGCGCCGCGCGGTGGCGAGCGTGGCTTCGGCGCCGGGCGCGACCGACGATGCGGGCATGGTGTTCATGGTGCCCGACGCTATGAGCAGCGCCAGCTCTTTCCCATCCGGTGCGCCCGCCGGTCCCCGGTGGGGCTAGCCCCACCCCGTGCTCTACAGGCGGGCCAGCACCAGGTCAGCGGCGTACTCCAGGCCTCGGAGCGACTCGGTCGTCGCGGCCGGGTGCTGCGCGTGCAGCGCGACCCGGAACAGCAGTGCGCGGAGCAGTGCCTGCGGCCACGCGTCCAGGTGTGACCACTCGCCGACCAGCTCGGGTGGCGCTCCGCCCCAGGCCAGCGCGTCGACCACGATGACGGCGGCGGCCCATTCGACCGGACGCCAGAAGGGCAGCAGGTCGAACACGATCGGCGCGGCGTTGCCGTCGAACAGCACGGTGCCGAACAGGTCGCCGTGCACGACCTGCGACGCCAGCCGCAGCTTCGTCCGGTAGCTGGCCAGCTCGTTGAACAGCAGCCCACCGGTCGCCGGGTCCAGTGTGATGGTCCGTTCGCCCCACGCCGCGGCGTCCGCTCGGGACACGAGGTCGTCCCGGTCGTCGAGCAGCCTCGGCCTGCGGACCGACGCGGTCGCGGCGTGCAACCGCAGCGACGCCGCCACCATCTCGCTGTAGCGGGGTTCCTCCTGGCCACCGAGGTACTGGCAGGCCGAGAAGCCCGACACGACCCACCGGCCGTCGGAGCTGCGCAGCGGCCGCGCCACCCGCAGCCCGTCCGGTGCCAGCGTGTCGAGCACCCGCGCCGACCAGGAGGCGAGCGCGTTGTCGGTCACCGGTCTGATGAGCACGTCCCCGCAGTGCCACGCGGGCATGCCGGCGATGCGCACCGGCACCGCCGGGATGTCGCGCACGCCGAACGCGTTGTGCACATGCGTTGGCAATCCGTCACGATCGGAACCCGACTCGGTGACGTCGAAGCCGTATTCAGCAAGGTGATCTGCCACAGTGCTCACAGTCAGCCACGGTACCGGCGAAAATGCCACTTCAGCGGCACGCCACGCAAAAGCCTGATCACTCGAAGGAGTGGGCAGGTGACGGACGCTCCCTACTCGCCGTGCCGACGTATTTTGCCCGAAGTGCCCACGCCTCGGCCCGTCGGTCGCTACGTTCCCGCCATGTCGACGCCGCACCCGGAGCAGAACGCACCCGATCAGGTCCACCCGTACGCGCAGCCTGCCCACCCTCAGCAGACCTACCCACATCAGCCGTACCCGCACCCCGTCCAGCCGGCCGCGCCCTCGGGCTGGAACTCGTCGACCGTGCACGACCCGCTGATGCCGTCGGACTTCTCCGGCTGGTTCCAGCGCAGTATCGCCATCGTCAGGCAGCACTTCACCCAGCTCGCGATCGTGCAGTTCCTGCCGGTGATCGCCAACGCCGTCTACCTGGTCATGCTCGGCAACCTGGCCGTCGATCAGTTCACCGGGGCGATGGCCGTCGCACAGGCCAATGCCGCGGCCGCTCGGTCCGGTGCGTTCGACCCCGCAGCCGTGCAGCCGGGAGCCGACCAGCTGGCGACGCTCAGCCCCGGCTTTCTCGTGACCTACGCGGCGATCTTCCTGTTCGGCGTGGCGGCGGCGGCCGTGTCCTACTGTGTGATCATCCGCAACGCATCGGGCCGGCGAACCTCCGCCGTGGATGCGCTGCCCGTGGCCATGAAGCGCTATCCGCCGCTGCTCGGCTGGACACTTCTCGGCGTGGTCCTGACCTACCTCGGCATGATTCTGCTGATCGCTCCGGGCGTCTACCTGCTGGTCGCGCTCCTGGTCCCGCTCGCCGGTGTCGTCGTGGTCGAACGCGCGGGGATCGGCCGGTGTTTCGTGCTGACCCGGGGCCGGTTCTGGGCGACCGCGGGCCGGGTCGCCATCATGATGCTGGTCGTGTGGGGGTACGGCGTGGTGGTCGCGTTGATCGCGGGGCTGATCGGTGTGGGTCTCGGCATGACGGTCGGGGTGACCGTCGCGGTCACGGCCGGAGCGATCATCGCCTCGCTCCTGTCGCTGCCGGCATTCGTGTACATCGCCGCGACCATGGTGGTCACCTACGCGGAACTACGGGCCCACGACACCCCGGGCGTGACCACGTCGACACTGGCAGCGGAGCTCGCCCGCTGACACCTTGCACACGCTCGTGTCGCGTCGCACATGTCCGAACGTCTGCGAAGCAACACCGAGATGTGCGAAGTCCGGCGCCGAGGGAGACGGCGCCGGACCTCGACGTGTTCGCTCAGTAGGTGGGCAGCGAGGGGTCGACCTGCTTGACCCAGGCCAGGACCCCGCCGCCGACGTGCACGGCGTCCTTGAAGCCCGCCTTGTGCAGCGAGGCCAGCGCCTCCGCGGAGCGCGCACCCGACTTGCAGTGCAGCACCACCGGCCTGTCCTGCGGAATCTCCGACAGCGCCTCACCGGACAGGATGCGGTCCTTCGGGATCAGCACCGCACCGGGGATGTTCACGATCTCGTACTCGTTCTGCTCCCGGACGTCGATCAGCGCGAAGTCCTTGCCCGCGTCGATCATCTCCTTGAGCTCCGCGGCGGTGATGGTGTTGCCGGCGGCGGCGTTCTGCGCGTCCTCGGTCACCGCGCCGCAGAAGGCCTCGTAGTCGATCAGCTCGGTGATCGGCTGCGTCGCCGGGTCCTTGCGGACCTTGATCGTGCGGTAGCTCATCTCCAGTGCGTCGTAGACCATCAGCCTGCCCAGCAGCGGCTCACCGATGCCGGTGATCAGCTTGATCGCCTCGTTCACCATGATCGAGCCGATGGACGCGCACAGCACACCCAGCACGCCGCCTTCGGCGCAGGACGGCACCATGCCGGGGGGCGGCGGCTCGGGGTAGAGGTCGCGGTAGTTCAGGCCGAGCCCGTTGGGCGCGTCCTCCCAGAACACCGAGGCCTGGCCCTCGAAGCGGAAGATCGAGCCCCACACGTACGGCTTGCCCAGCAGCACGGCGGCGTCGTTGACCAGGTAGCGAGTGGCGAAGTTGTCGGTGCCGTCCAGGATCAGGTCGTAGTCCCGGAAGATGTCCAGCACGTTCGACGAGTCGAGGTGGACCTGGTGCAGCCGCACCTCGACGAGCGGGTTGACCTCCTTGATGGAGTCCCGCGCCGACTCGGCCTTCGGACGGCCGACGTCGGACTGACCGTGGATGATCTGGCGCTGCAGGTTCGACGTGTCGACCTCGTCGAACTCCACGATGCCCAACGTGCCCACCCCGGCGGCGGCCAGGTACAGCAGCGCGGGCGAACCGAGACCACCGGCACCGACGACGAGGACCTTCGCGTTCTTCAGCCGTTTCTGACCGGCCATCCCGACGTCCGGGATGATCAGGTGGCGGCTGTAGCGCTCGACCTCTTCCTTGGACAGCTCTGCGGCCGGCTCAACGAGCGGCGGTAGTGACATCGGGGTCTCGCTCTCCTTCGGATCTACAACGTCCTACGGGCTGTAACGCCCGAACCGGTACCAATCTTCCCACGCACCGCCGTACCCCGTGGGAGCTTGTTCACCAGCGTCCGGACTCGACCGCCTGCCACATACCGAGAACGGCGCGCGCCACCGGGACCGGCCGTTCGATCTGCGGAACGTGCCCGACCTCGGGCAACGCCAGCAGCCGGCCGTTCGGCAGCGTCGCCGTGGTCCGGCGGGCCAGGCGGGGAGAGACCAGCTTGTCCCGGCCACCCCAGACGACGAGCGCGGGCGTGTTCACCTTCGCGGCGAGCGACCACAGGTTCGGCCCGGCGAACCACACGCGCACCATGGCCTTGGTGGTGAGCCACAGCGCGTCGCCGACCCACGGCACCCGCATGCGCGCGTCGCCCTCGGCGATCGCCTCCTCGATGCGGTGCTCCTTCACCGAGCCGGGATCACCCCAGCACAGCTGCAGCATCTGCTCGACGCGCTGCCTCGGCGTCATCTCAGCGAGCTGCCGGGCGATCCGGGCGCGCAGGAACGGGATCGCGGCCAGCGCCATCCTCGGATCGGACATCCGCCGGGGGTCGGGCCGCCGGTCCGGCATGGCGGGCGCGAGCAGCGCGAGGCTGCGCACCAGCTCGGGGCGCCGCGCCGCGACCATCAACGCCACCATCCCGCCGAGGGAGTTGCCCAGCAGGTGCACCGGCCGGTCCAGACCCTCGAGGAAGCTCAGTACCGCCTCAGCCTGCGCGAGCGGACCGTAGACGGCGGTGGCCGGCGGCTGCGAGTGACCGAAACCCGGAAGGTCCAGCGCCATACCCGGCGCGTGCGGCGCCAGCTGCGCCGCGAGGTCGGTCCAGTTGGTCGCCGAGCCGGACAGCCCGTGCAGGTACACGGCGGGCGTCTCACCAGCGGGACCAGGGGTTTCCCTGACGTGCATGGTGATACCGCCGGCGGCGATCTCACGCCCCGGCCACGGCCGCTGGTGCAGATCGAGCTCGGGGAGCTGATCGGCGTCGGCCAACGGGGCAACGCGAGCCGGCACCGACTGTCCGGGTGCGGCGGTTCGCGAAGTACCGAGGAGAGTGGGGAGCGCCATCCCTCTAGCATGCGGGAGACGCGCCACGTTCGCCACACTTTGCGTACACCGTCTCATAGTCGGTCGTCCATGTACTGGACACCTGATTCATCGAATGCTCCGAGGGTGACCGGCGATAACCGAACTCGCCGGTAGGCTGAGCGGGATGACCGAGACCGCGCACCCGCCCGTTCCCACGGAGGCCGTACCTTCCGCGCCACGCGGCACCCGACTGTCCCGGGACGCGCGGCGCACCCAGCTGCTCGGCGCAGCGCGGGATGTGTTCGCCGCGCAGGGCTACCACGCCGCCGCGATGGACGACATCGCCGAGCGGGCCGGGGTCAGCAAGCCGGTGCTCTACCAGCACTTTCCCAGCAAGCTGGAGCTCTACCAGGCGCTGCTGACCACCTACGCGGCCGAGCTGGTCGGACGCCTGCGCGGTGCGATCGAGGAGTTCACCGACAACGAGCAGCGGGTGCGCGCCGCGGTCTCCGCGTACTTCGACTTCGTCACCGGCGACGGCGAGTCCTACCGGCTGGTGTTCGAGTCCGACCTGCGCAGCGAGCCCGAGGCGGCCGAGATCCTGGACAAGGCCCTCACCGAGTGCATCGACCTGGTCGCGGGTGTGGTCACGCAGGACGCGGGCCTCGACGCCGACCGGGCACGCCTGCTGGCGGTGGGTCTGGTGGGTCTGAGCCAGGTCACGGCCCGCTACTGGCTGGACTCGGGCCACTCGGTCCCCAAGGAGGAGGCGGTCGAGCTCATGTACCGCCTGGCCTGGCGAGGCCTCTCCCACTTCCCCATGATCCACGACTGACCCACCCCGTGGGTGGCGAGTGGTTCTACCGCGAAGCGGCGCCGAAGGCGTAGCACCACTCGCCACTCACGACACGCTTTTCGTCGTGAGTGGCGAGTGGTGCTATAGGACCACTCGCCACTCACGAGGTAGTAGACCGGACCACCCACTCCCACCACCGGTCGAACACCAGCTCCGCCAGCTGCGCATACGCCTCGGCCCCGGGATGCACCCCGTCGCCCTCAGCCAGCTGAGACATCCACACCGGGTCCCCCGCCAGTGAATGAACCGTCTCCACGTAAGGAACTCCACGCCGCAGACACACGGCGGCGAACTGCGCACTCAACGCACCGATGCTCGCGTTCTCCGACTCGTCGAGCACGGCGGTGGGCCCGACCATCAACGTGGGTAAGCCCCACCCGGCGAGCCCCTCCAGCACGTCGGTCAACGACGACATCGACGCCTCGGCGGGCAGACCCTGATGGATGTCGTTGATCCCGAAGGACAGCACGACCCGGTTGTCGGCCCCCTCGGCGACCCGCAGCCCGATCTCGGATCGCCATCTGGCCGCCACATCGACCGAGGTGTCCCGCCGGATCCCGAGGTTGTACGCGGTGAGCGGCAGCCCCTTGGTCCCGGCGCGGGCCGAGACGCGCCCCACCCACCCCAGGTGCTCTGGATCGCCCACCCCGGCTATCAGCGAGTCTCCGATGAAACTGATCCTGATGTCGCGAGCCATCGGCACAGGATGCCGTCAGCGGGCCGCCTCGACCAATCCTGAGATCCGCGAGCTGACCGCGTGCACCCGCTCCAGCGGGACCATGTGCCCCGCACCAGGGAACTCGGTCAGCCGGGCCTTCGTCGCGGCGGCCACGATCCGCCGGGACTGACCGGGCGGGGTCAGCTTGTCGCGGGTGCCCACCAGCACCTCGGTCGGGATGGTCTCGAACGCGGCGAGCGCGGCGTCCCGTTCGTGCGCGTCGAGCGTCGGCCGGAAGCCGACCATCGTCGCCGGTCGGCACGCCGCAACGCACCGCGCGGTGGTCATCGTGGCGCCCCGGTCGGCGTACGGACCGACCAGCAGCGCCCGCATCCCGGGCGCCAGCAGCCACGGACGGCGGCTCAGCGCGGCACGCCTGTCCACCCACGCGGCCTTCGCCAGCCGAGCCTCGCCCTTGCGGATCAGGCCCAGCATCCGTACCGAGAGCCCGAGCGTGGTGTCCGCGAGGCCACCCGCCGCTGTCGACACCAGCGCGACCCCGGCGACCCGTGAGGCCACCAGCTCGGGGTGTCGCTCGGCGAGCGCCATGATCGTCATGCCGCCCATCGAGTGCCCCCCGAGCACCAGCGGACCGCTCGGCGCGAGCTCACCGATGACCTCGGCGAGGTCGTCGGCCAGCGCCTCGATCGTCATGTCCTCGCGGGGGACCATGTCGCTGCGGCCGTGCGCCCGGTGGTCGTACCGGATGACCTTGGCCGCCGGGCCGTTCGGCGAGGTCAGCGTCCGGGCGACCGGCTCCCAGCTGCGGGAGTCGAGGGTCCAGCCGTGCGCGAGCACCACCGTGGACGGCGCATCGGCCGGTCCGTCCACGGTGGCGTGCAGGGTGACGCCGGTGCTCGTCCGCACGGCGTGGTTGCTGCCCATCAGACCAGGAACGCCTTCCGGAACAGGACCTCGCTCATCCCGCCGAGCACACCCTGCTCGCGCAGGAACGGCACGAGCTTGCGCGCGGTCCAGCGGAACGTCTCCTGGTGGTGCGGGTTCGCGCGGGCGACCTTGCGCGCTTCCTTCGGGTCGAGACCGACACTGCGGTAGACGTCCGGGTGGATCAGGTTGGTGGCGATCTGGTGCGCGGACAGCGCGGTCAGCCACCGGGCGATCACCCGCTGCGCGAAGTTGGCCTTCGGCATGATGCGGGACAGCTCCTCACGCGCGTACCGCACGTGCCGGGCCTCCTCGGTGACGTGGATCTTGCTGACCATCCGGGTGAGCGGCTGGACGTTCTCGTCCTTCATCCCCTCACGCTGCAGCTGGTCGGTGATCTCCTCGGCGACCAGGGTGCCGGCGAACATCGCGGGACCGTAGGCGACGGTCTTGAACAGCCGCCCGGCCTGCTGGGTGAGCCAGCTCGGCCGGTAGTCCGGCACGCCGTAGCGCTCGGTCATCTTGGCGAACATGATCGAGTGCCGACACTCGTCGGCGATCTCGGTGAGCGCGTACTGGATGTGCTGGCTGCGCGGGTCGCGGTCGTAGGAGTACCGCAGCAGCATCTGCATCAGGATGATCTCGAACCACAGCCCGACCCGCGCGATGCTGCACACCTCGTGGATCGACAGCGTGACCTTCTGCTCCTCGGTCAGCTGGTCCCACAGCTCGGTGCCGTAGATCGACACCCGGTGCGCCGGCATCCCGTAGGCGCCGTCGGCGAGCGGGGCGTCCCAGTCGATGTCCAGGCTCGGCTCGTAAGAGTGCTCCAGCGAGCTGCGGAGCAGCCGCTGCGCGGTGGCCTCACGGTCAGGGGTCTTGCTCTTGGTGGCGTTCTTGGTGGCTGTCCGAAGCGTCTCGGTGCTCATCGGCGTAGCTCCTCTCGGCTTGACGTTACCGCCGGTAACTGTTACCAAGGGTAACGTGAATGAAGGACCTGTCAAGCCCAAGGGCTCACGTGGCCGCTCCGCCCGGTGGGCCGAGCACCGCGTGCAGCGACGCGAAGAGCTGATCGAGGCCGCGATGGACGCCATCCGCGAGCACGGCGCCGGTGTGTCCATCGCGACGATCGCGGCGCAGGCCGGTGTCACGAAGCCGGTGCTGTACCGGCACTTCACCGACCGCGCCGACCTTCAGCGCGCGGTCAGCGACAAGGCCGCGCAGCTGCTGCTGAGCAAGCTGCTGCCCCAGCTGGGTGTGGAGCGCGCGCCGACGGAGCGGATCCGATCGATCGTGGAGGCCTTCCTCGCCGGAGCCGAGGAGGAGCCGGAACTGTGGCGGTTCGTCGTGCACAACCCGGGCGGGGAGGCTGCCAGCGACGTCGTCGCGCACAACATCTCGCTGGTCGCGGGCCTGCTGACCGCGACACTCGTCGACGAGCTGCGCGCCAGGAACATGGAC
This sequence comes from Actinospineispora spinosispora DSM 44797, assembly GCF_000429025.1. Classification (GTDB taxonomy): domain Bacteria; phylum Actinomycetota; class Actinomycetes; order Mycobacteriales; family Pseudonocardiaceae; genus Pseudonocardia; species Pseudonocardia spinosispora. The sequence continues at coordinate 340,565 of NZ_KE386834.1, read as the reverse complement.
GCGGGCGGCGCCGAGGCGTGGGCCTACGGGCTGGCCGGAATGGTCTACACGGCAGGCGACTGGTGGTTGCAGCGGCGCACGATGAGCCGGGCGGCGCTGACCGACTACCTCACGAGCTTGATCTGGGGCGGCCTCGTCGGCGTTCTCGGCGAGCGACCGGCGGACAAGCCGGAATCGGATGAGCCACCGCTGCGACTGGTGGCAGGCGAGGATCAGAAGGGATGACCATGGACCACGACACGGATCATGACGAGGACTACGCCGGACCCGCGACGATCACCATCGACGGGAACGACGTCCCGGTCCAGGTGCGGCTGATCGCGGTGCACCAGCCGGTGGACGGCAAGCTGCACTGGTCCGGCCGGATCGAGGCGGACAAGGCCCTGCACTCGCTGCTGAACGGGACGAACGCGGATGTGCGGGTGGCGACCCCGGGCGGCGAGGCCGACGGCAAGGTCGGCGATCCGGACCCGTGGGGGCGCTACCGCGTCAGCGGCACCGGCCAGCCACCGTTCGAGCTGGAACCGGTACCGCTGGACGACGATCTGTGAATCAGCTACCCACGGCGAAGCCGACACGACGCGTGTCGGCCGGGCCGATCTCCACGTAGGAGACCTTCGCCGACGGCAGAACGAAACGCCTGCCCTTCTCGTCCACCAGGCTCAGCAGCCCGGTGGGGTTCTTCAGCGCGTCACTCACCAGCGCCTCGACCTCGTCCGGCGACTGCGCGCTGGACACCACGAGCTCGCGCGGGCTTTCCGCGACGCCGATCTTGACCTCCACGCCGAACCTCCAGGTCGTCACACGTCTACTACTCCGCTCGCCAGGCTAGTCGAGCGGAGCCCGGCGGGTGGGAGCGGACCCGCAAGGTTCGCCCAGAGCACAACCTCAGCCATCGGTTCGCGGGTTCTCGGGGTGTCCCCGCTGGCTTCACGGGTTCTCGGGGTGTCCCCGCTGGCTTCACGGGTTCTCGGGGTGTCCCCGCTGGCCGTCAAGTGTCTTGGTGTGGTCGGGCGGCCTCAACCCCCGGCTTCGCCGGCCTCGCACTCGTTCCTGGTGCACGCGTTCAGGGGCGAGGTTCCAGGGTTGACCCCGCCCGACCACACCAAGTGCAGGCCAGGATCGCGGGGATGGGGGAAGACTGCACGCTCACAGGGCCACGGCTGCGCCGCGCCCCACCTGCTGCAGCGCGCCCCGGGAGGGGGCTGGGTGACTTCGCAGAGGCTCGTGTTGTGTCGCAGATGTTGCAACATCTGCGACACAACACGAGCCTCTGCGAGGTGCGCCAGAAGGCCTGCGACGTGCGCCCGCTCCGCTCCGTCCGCTCCGCGAGTCTCCCCGCAGGGGGTTCAGTGCGAAGCACTGCAAAAAACGCAACGGGCGAAGCAGAACGCAACCAGACAAGCGCGCGTCAAGCGAGGGCAGCGAAGCCCGAAGCGAAGCGAGAGGCGTAGCCGCCCAAGTTTCCGGTTGCGGGCCCCCGGAGCGAAGCGGAGCGGGGTCCCGACCGGAAACTTTCGACGCGCGGAGGCCAGCCGGAAATCAAGCCAGCCCCAGAGCCCCCATCCGGCGGTTGTGCTGCAGCTGGAGCTTCTTGAACAGCACCGCGATGCCGCTCATGTCGCCGAATCCTCTGACGAACAGTTCGGCGAGCTCGTCGCGGTCGGCCACGACGTACTGCGCCTGGGTGATCGCCTCGCCGAGCAACCGGCGTCCCCACAGCGCGAGCCGGTCGCGCACCTGGCGGTTCTGTTCGATCGCGGCGGCGACCTCGCGTTCGGCGAAGGCGCCGTGCCCGGTGTCGGCTAGGACCTTGCGCACGAGCGAACCGGTCGGTTCGGGTAGCCAGCCGGCCACGGCCGAGTAGAAGTCCGCGGCCAGACCGTCACCGAGATAGACCTTGACCAGCGATTCCAGCCAGTCGTGCGGCGCGGTCGAGCGGTGGTAGCCGTCGAGCGCGGTGACGAACGGCGCCATCGCGGTCTCCGCCGCCACGCCGAGTGTGCGCAGATGTTCCTCGAGCAGGCGGTAGTGGCCGATCTCGGCGCCCGCCATCTTCGCCAGCGCGGCGCGGGTCACCAGTGTCGGCGCCGTCCGGGCGTCCTCGGCGAGCCGGTCGAACGCGGACAGTTCGCCGTAGGCCAGCGCGCCGAGCAGGTCGGCGAGCGCGGCATCGCTGGGCTGCCAGACCTCGCCGGAGGAATCGGAGGGAGAGTCCGTCGAATTGGCCGTCATGCCCTGGTCCGCCACGAAAGAGACCTTAGGCCACCACGCGAGCGGAGCGTCACTGTCCCAAACCGATTGACACACGCTATGATGTGGGCCAACGCGGCGCTGACACTCGGCGCGCGTAACGGCGGAAGCTCGAAATTCCGACTCAGGGCCGCCATACAGGGCCCTTGAGCTCCGGACAGTCCGGGCCCGCGACGACATGTGCGCGTGCAGCGCCTCGCCGTCTCTCCCGCCCGGCCCGCACTGGAAGTTCTAGCAGTTGTGCGGCGGCGGTCGACGAGATAGCCCGGGTTCCGCGCGCCGGAGAGAGGCGATTGCCCTGACCGACAAGACCACGACAGACGAGCCCATCGAGCATAATTCCATCAGCGCCGCGGCCGACGCGGCAGAGGGGTTGGCGGACGCCGAGCCGTTGCAGGCGACCGCCCCGGTGAAGCCGGACGCCCCCACGTTCGCCGAGCTGGGCGTGCGCCCGGAGATCGTCCGAGCGTTGAACGAAGTCGGCATCGAACGTACCTTCGCCATCCAGGAACTGACCCTGCCGCTGGCGCTCGCCGGCGAGGACGTCATCGGACAGGCCCGCACCGGTACCGGCAAGACCCTCGGCTTCGGCGTCCCGCTGCTGCAGCGGCTGAACCCGTCGACGGGTGACCGTGACGTGCCGCAGGCGCTGGTTGTCGTCCCGACGCGCGAGCTGTGTGTGCAGGTCGCCCGCGACCTCGCCGACGCCGGCCGCCACCTCGGCGCCCGGATCACCGCGATCTACGGCGGCCGTCCGTACGAGCCGCAGGTCGCCGAGCTGCAGCGCGGTGTGGACATCGTGGTCGGTACCCCCGGCCGCCTGCTGGACCTCGCCGAGCAGCGTCACCTCGTGCTCGGCCGGATCGGGGCCCTCGTGCTGGACGAGGCCGACGAGATGCTGGACCTCGGGTTCCTCCCCGACGTCGAGCGCATCCTGCGGATGCTGCCCGAACAGCGTCAGACGATGTTGTTCTCGGCGACCATGCCGGGCCCGATCATCACGCTGTCCCGCACGTTCCTGACCCAGCCGACGCACATCCGCGCCGAGGAGTCGGACGCGAGCGCGATCCACGAGCGCACCCGGCAGCTGGTCTACCGGGCGCACGCGCTGGACAAGGTCGAGCTGCTCGCCAAGGCGCTGCAGGCCTCCGACCGCGGCCTCACGATGATCTTCACGCGGACCAAGCGCACCGCGCAGCGGGTCGCCGACGATCTGGAGGAGCGCGGCTTCGCGGTCGCCGCCGTCCACGGCGACCTCGGGCAGGGTGCCCGTGAGCAGGCGCTGCGCGCGTTCCGCTCGGAGAAGGTCGACGTGCTGGTCGCCACCGACGTGGCCGCCAGGGGCATCGACGTCACCGGCGTCACGCACGTGGTCAACTACCAGTGCCCCGACGACTCCAAGACCTACATCCACCGGATCGGCCGCACCGGTCGGGCCGGGCGTGAGGGCGTCGCGGTCACACTGGTCGACTGGGACGAGTGCCCGCGCTGGAAGCTCATCAGCGACGAGCTGTCCCTCGGTATCGACGAGCCGGTGGAGACCTACTCGACGTCCGAGCACCTGTTCGCCGAGCTGGGCATCCCGACCGACGCGACCGGGCGGCTGCCCCGTTCGCAGCGCACCAGGGAGGGTCTCGACGCGGAACGCATCGAGGACGACGGTCCTCGGGGCAGGCGCGGTTCGCGCGATCGCAGCCGTGGCCGGGGCGCCAAGCGCACCTCGGGTCGCCACGACGGTGACAGCGCGGTCGACCGTAGCCAGCGGTCCGAGTCGAGCGCCAACAGCGACGAGACACCCCGCAAGCCGCGCCCGCCGCGTCAGCGCAGGCGTCGTCGCGCCGGCGTGACGATCGCGGGCGAGGACTCCGCCGAGACCACCGTGTCCAGCGGTGAGGGCAGCGAGGTCGTCGAGAACGTTCAGGGAGCCGAGAACGACGTCCCGGAGCTGGCCACCGCCGGCCGCACCAGGCGTCCGCGCCGTCGCCGTCGCGGCGGCGGGTCGTCCGAGTCGGCTCCCGACGCGGCAGCCAGCTGACCCGAAAGGAACTGTTGCGCAGTGCTCCGTGCGGAGCGCCGCCGCCGGGGTGACCTGGTGGCGGCCGCCGTGCTGGTGGCGGTGGTGTTGCTCGGCGCGGGTCTGATCGCGCTGCTCGCCCCTGTCTCACACACGACGTCGATCACCGCTGTTCCGCCGCTCCAGGCGCCCGCCGATCCGCCGGCGGTGCCCGCCGCGCTCACCGAGGCGTGGCGGGCACCCAGCGCGGCGACGAGCGGCCCGGTCGCGGTCGGTCCCGCCGTGGTGACCGGTGACGGGGAGTCGGTGATCGGCCGGGACCCGCTGACCGGTGCCGAGCGCTGGAGCTACCGGCGGGATCTGCCGCTGTGCACGGTCGGGTCGGCGTGGAACATGGCCTTGGCCGTGTTTCGCAACGGTGAGTACTGCAGCGAGGTCACCGCGCTGCAGCCGGACACCGGCGCCAGGGGTCCGCAGCGCAACTCCGACGTCCGGCCGGACACCCGGTTGCTCGACGACGGCTATCTGGTCACCGCGACCGGGTCGGACCACCTGGAGACGTGGCGCTCCGACCTGGTCAAGACCCAGGAGTACGGCGCGCTGCGTGCCGATCTCCAGCCGGACACCCAGCCGAGGCCCCAATGCCGTCACACCTCCGTCGCGGTCACGAGTGGCCGGGTCGCGGTCGTCGAGCGATGCCCGAAGGAGCCCGGCGACCGGCTCACCGTGCTGCACCCGGACGGTGACGAGTCCGAGAAGCCGGTCCAGGAGTTCAGTACCGTCCTGCAGTCGGCCGGCACCCGCGTGGTCGCCGTGACCAGCAGCGACTCCGGCGCCCGCGAGGCGATCCTGATGCCGAACCCGCCCCGGCTCAGCATTCGGGGAGCGGGCGGAGCCGAGACCGCCGTCTACCCGTTGGCCCTGCCGCCCGAGGACCTGGCCGGCGACCCGCCCGGCGAGGTCGTCCCGACGTTCTCCGTTCCCGGCGCGGTGCTGTGGTGGACCGGTTCGAGCACGATCGCCCTGGACTCGACCGACCTGCATCCCCTGTGGACCCTGCCCGGCGCGCTGGGCCCCGGCACGGTCATGGCGGGCACGCCGCTCATCCCGGTCCCGAACGCGCAGCTGGTCGTGAACCCGGCCACCGGCGCGGTCGTGCGCGCCATCCCGGTCGACCGGGGCGCCTACCAGGGTCCGGTGAGTACAGCCGCGCTGGGCCCGATCCTCCTTGAGCAACGCGGCCCCACGCTGGTGGCCCTGCACTAGACCCGTCTAGGGGTGGGTCAGCTCCACCAGAACACGATGACCACCACGGCCGTCACGGCGAGCACGCCCACAGCGGCGGCCGCTCCGACGCCGTCACCGCGCCGGTCGGCGACCCGCTGCAGCACCACCGCGGCGCACACGGCGGCGACGTGCCCACCGAGCATCAGCCCACCGGGCCCTCGGGTGCCGGCGGCGACGCCTGCCACCCAGGAACCGATCAGCACGACCAGCAGCACGGCCAGGCCGGCGGTGAGTGCCCCGGCGAGCCCGCGCAGCAGGACCCTCGGGGTCACGGGGTGAGGAGCGCCCACGGCTGCTTCTCCGGTGCGGCGTCCCGCCCCTCGGCACAGCTTCGGCGGAAGTCGCAGTAGGAACAACGACCGGAAGGGACCGGGGGGAACAGCTGTTCCGGGTCTCCCCCGGCGGCCAGCGTGTCGGTGGCGAGAGCCGCGTCGTCCGCGGCCTCCTCCATGCGCGTCAGATGCCGTTGCAGCGAGGCCTCACTGTGCTCCCAGGCGGCGATCTCCCCGGTCGGCAGGTGGTGCAGCTCGACCCGGCGGCACGGGCGGCGCAGGGTGCGTCTGGCGGCCAACGCGTACAGCGCGAGCGCCTGGGAGGAACGCGCGTCGTCGACGCTCAACGCGTGCCTGCCGGTCTTGTAGTCGATGATCACCAGCTCGCCGTCGCGCTCGTCGATCCGGTCGACCCGCCCTTCGGCGACGATCCGCCCGGTCGGCGTGGAGACCCAGCGCTCCAGCCCCACCGGGTCATCACTCACGTCGGTGTGCGTCACGTAGTCGGACACCCAGCCTCGCGCCCGCTCCCGGTGCAGCGCCATCTGCTCGTCGTCCCGGAAACCCTCGCCCGACCAGTGCTTGTCGACCAGCCGCGCGGCCTGCTCCGGGGTACGCGACGCGGGCGGCAGGTCGAACAGCGCGCGCAACGCGTTGTGCACGACCGCACCGAGCGTGCTGTGCGCCCACGCTCCACCCCGAGGTGGAGCGGGCCGATCGAGATAGGTCATCCGATACCGGCGCGGGCAGTCCATCCAGGTGGACAGCCGCGACGGAGTGACCTTGAACAGCCTGCGAGGCATCCCCTCGAGGCTCAACTGCCCATCCACTCCACCAACGGTAGCCCCCACCCCCGACAACCCCAGGACGGCACCCGCCCCGACACCGTGCACCCCACCGCCACACCGCGCGCCCAGCCGCCACACAGCGCAGCTCGCTGCCACACCGCGCACCTTGCGTCCACACCGCGCGGTGTGCACATGGCGCGGTGTGGACGCAAGGTGCGCGGTGTGCGTCCAGTTGTCCACATCGGGCGGAACTGGGCGTCCCCTGAGGCGGGTTGTCCACAGGTGCGGCCGCGATGGGCTCGGGCCTCGGCCCGACGAGCCAGGCTGTCCTGGTGACCGATCATCTGTACTCGATGAGCGCACTACGCGCGAACGGCTACTCCTACTACGACGTTCGCCGCCTGCTCGGGGCCAGTGAGCTGTCGCCGGTTCGGCGGGGTACCTACTTCGGCGGTGTGCTTCCCGACAGCCCCGATGCCCGCCACCGGCTGGTGGTGCGGAGCGCGATGCGGGAGCTGGGCCCTGGCGCGGTCGTCAGTCACGTCTCAGCCGCGGTGCTGCACGGACTGGCGACCTGGACGGTCCCGCTCGATCGGGTGCACGTCACCAAGGACCGGCGCGAGCACGGCAGGAGGTCTCGCTCACTGCACCTGCACACGGCACGTCTCGACGGGCCAGACGTCATGCTGGTCAATGGAGTGCCGACCACCTCGGTTGCGAGGACGGTGATCGACCTGGCACGGACCGTGTCGTTCGAGCAGGCCGTCGTCATCGCTGACTCGGCGTTGGCGACCGGCCGCGTCGGCCACGAGGAACTGACCGATCTGCTGGGGCACCTGGTACGACGGCAAGGGCTCCCCCAGGCGCGGCGCGTCGCGGGTTTCGCCGACGGCGGCGCAGAGAGTGTGGGCGAGTCACTCAGCCGGATCAAGATCGCTCTCGCTGGTCTGCCGCGCCCAGAGCTGCAGCGGGAGATCCGCGATCGTCACGGCCGGCTCGTCGGCCGCACCGACTTCATGTGGCCGGAGGACGGAATCATCGGTGAGTTCGATGGCCGGACAAAATACGGCAGGCTGCTCCGTCCGGGCCAGTCGGCGGGCGACGCGGTCTTCGAAGAGAAGCGACGGGAGGATGCGATCAGAGCGGAGTCGTGGGAGGTGGTGCGCTGGACCTGGACAGACCTGGACAACTTCGCCGAGATCGCCGCCGGCTGGCACCGCGCCCGGGCCCGGGCCCGTCGCCGCCCATGACACCGCGCACCTTGCGTCCACACCGCGCGGTGTGCACATGGCGCGGTGTGGACGCAAGGTGCGCGGTGTGGGCCCGTGCACCGCGCTAGCTCAGCCCAGGACGGGAGTTGCGGTTGCCTTCGCAACCAAGCGGTCGAACATGTCGGGGGCCGTCGTCTCCGCCGCGATCGGCGTCGTCTTGTTCGTGCCGTGGTAGTCGCTGGAGCCCGTCGTCACCAGGTTCAGGTCGGCGGCCAGGGCCCGCAGGGCGGCCCGGTCCTCAGGCGCGTGGTCGGGGTGGTCGACCTCGACCCCGGCGAGGCCCTCGACGGCGAGGTCGATGATGACCGACGGCTCGACGATCCGGCCCCGGCGCCGGGCGAACGGATGCGCGAACACGCACACACCGCCCGCCGAGGCGATCATCTCCAGCGCCACACTGACCGGGGTGTCCGCACGGGGGATGTAGTAGCGGCTGGAGTTGTTCAGCAGCTTGGCGAACGCCTCGTTCACGCTGTCCACCACACCCTGCTCGACGAGCGCCCTCGCCAGGTGCGGACGACCGGCCGGCAGCTCCGGCGGCAGCCCGGCCATGAAGGTCTCCGGGTCGACCGGGTACCCGTCGGCGGCCATCCGGCCGACCATCGTCGTCAACCGCTCACGCCGTTCGCCGCGCAACCGCGTCTGCTCGGTGAGCAGCGCGGGATGCTCCGGGTCGAACAGGTACGCGAGAATGTGCACCGACACCCTGCCGCCACGCCCGTCCGGACTCTCACAGGACAGCTCGGCACCCCGGACCAGCCGCAGCCCGTCCGGGCGTGCCTCGGCCGCTTCGACCCAGCCCGCGGTCGTGTCGTGATCGGTGAGCGCGACGACGTCGAGGCCTGCCTCGGCCGCGACACGCATCAGCTCAGCAGGTTCGTCCGTGCCGTCGGATCTGTCCGAATGAGTGTGCAGGTCGATTCGCAAGTAGCCGATTATCCCCGGCGACGCGGCTTCGCCAGCAGGTGGGACCTGGTCCGCTTCTTGTCACCGAAGATGAGCTCGGCGAGCGCCTCGTAGATCTCCTCCGGCTGCGGCATGTAGTCGATCCGGTTGAGCGCCTGAATCTGACCGGCCGACTCGATGATCATCGTGCCGTAGCCGATCATCCGGCCGGTCATCGTGCGTTCGAAGGTGAGGTCGGTGACCTTGCCGAGCGGCATCATGCCGATGTTGTGCGTCAGGATGCCCTTCGACAGCATCACTCGCTTGTCGGTGATCACGATCCGCTCGACCCACCACTCGGCGATGAAGATCGTCAGACGTAGTACGGCGACGAGGCCGCCGTACCAGGTGAGGTTGTCGAGGATCAGACTCGGCGGCAGGTAGGTGTCCAGCGCGACCAGGACAAAGAGCACCAGCGCGGTCTGGGTCATGTGATTGAGCATCACCGACCAGTGCTGGCGCACCCTGATGACCCGACGCTCGGTCGGCAGAATGTACTCGTCGATTTCCCTGGGTGCGAGCATGGTGGACGCTCAGTCCGCCCGGCCTAGAGAACGCTGGTGATGAAGGTCGTGACCGAGTTGCCGGCTTCACGCAGGTTTCCGAGCACCCCGTTCACCGAGCTACCGGCCTGCGCCGGCTTCGAGATGATCCAGAACAACACGAAGATGACCACAACAAAGCCCACGAGCTTCTTGAGATTCACCGTGAACCACCATCCGATAGTGCGACGCCCGCCCAGCCCTGTCGGATCTTGTTCTACAGCACGCAAGGCATGGTTGTGAATCCGACAGGCGGGCATACGCCAATAGAGTTAACAGGAGTCCATTGTGACAGACAGTAGCCGACTTGTCGCCTGCGTGGGCGCGATAGTGCACGATCGTGAGGGTCGGCTGTTGTTGATCAAGCGCGGACAGGAACCCGGCAAGGGCCGCTGGTCGTTTCCGGGCGGCCGGGTCGAGCAGGGTGAGACTGATCACCAGGCGGTTCGCCGTGAGGTGGCCGAAGAGACCGGCCTGCGGGTTCGACCGGTCGAGCTGCTCGCGCGGGTCCGCAGACCCGCGCCGAACGGCGACGTGTTCGACATCGCCGAGTACCGGTGCGAGCTAGACGGCCCCTCGGCTCTGACCGCCGCGACCGACGCCGAGGAAGCCCGGTGGGTGACCGCCAACGACTACGCGGCGTTGCCGATGGTCGAGGGTCTGACCGAGCTGCTGGCCGAATGGCGCCTGCTGCCCCGCGCGGATCCGTCGCCGGATTGTTCGCGATCGCGACCGCGCGGGGCGACCCCGGACTAGCTGACCGGGGTGGGACGGCCCGGCTGCTCGCCGCCGCGCGCCTCGCCGTACGAACGCTTCGGCACCATCACCTTGCGCCGGTACACGCACACCAGCACACCGTCCTGGTTGTGGCCCCGGGTCTCCACGTACACGATGCCCCGGTCGTTCTTCGACTTCGACTCGGTCTTGTCCAGCACCTCGGACTCGCCGTAGATCGTGTCACCGTGGAACGTCGGCTTGACGTGCTTGAGCGACTCGACCTCGAGGTTCGCGATCGCCTTACCCGACACGTCCGGCACCGACATGCCGAGCAGCAGCGAGTAGATGTAGTTGCCGACCACAACGTTCTTGCCGAACTCGGTGGTCTCCGCCGCGAAATGCGCGTCCAGGTGCAGCGGGTGATGGTTCATGGTCAGCAGGCAGAACAGGTGGTCGTCGTACTCGGTGACCGTCTTGCCCGGCCAGTGCTTGTAGATCGCGCCGACCTCGAACTCTTCAAAGTAACGCCCGAACTGCACGTCACACGCCTCCTTGCGTCTGGGTTGCTTCTGGGTTCAGCGTCTGGGTTCAACTTCTGGGGGTACCCTATGCAGTCGGTAGCGGACATCGACGCCGATGCAGGCGAGATCACTGTGCGGGAGGTGGGGCCATGGACTCCGTACCTGGTTGTAGTAGTAGCCGTGGCCTCGTCGCAGGGTCCGGCTGAATCGGACGCATCGCGCGGGGACCACGGCGCCCATCGCCCCCTGACCCTTGAAGTGTCAGTACCCCGAGCGTCGGCTCCGGGTCTCTGACCTGGAGGTTGCCGTGCCGAACTTGTCCTCCATCCGCGTGCCGCGTTCTCGTATGCGCCTCACCGGACGGGCCACCACCACAGTCCCCCGTGCGATCCCGGTCCCGTTGTCGGCCTATGTCGTCGACTGCGCGGTCTACGTCCAGGGCCGCCGCCTTCCGGGTCGCTGGAGCCACGAACGTGCGGTGCAGGAGGTTCGCGGCCGCGACGACGCGTTCGTCTGGATCGGTCTGCACGAACCGGATGATGAACAGATCACCGGCATCGCGGAAACTTTCGGGTTGCACGAGCTGGCCGTCGAGGACGCCGTGCACGCGCACAACCGGCCGAAGCTCGAGCGCTACGACGACATGCTGTTCGCCGTGCTCAAAACGGTCTGTTACGTCGGCCACGCGGAACCGACGACAGCGGCCGAGCTGGTGGAGACCGGCGAGGTGATGGCCTTCGTCGGGCACGACTTCGTGGTCACGGTCCGGCACGGCAACCACTCCGGGCTGCACGAGGTACGGCGTGCGCTGGAGGAGGACGAGGAGCAGCTCGCGCTCGGCCCGGCCTCGGTGCTGCACGCGATCGCCGACCACGTGGTGGACAGCTATCTGGAGGTCACCGACGCGATCGAGCGGGACATCGACCTGATGGAGGGCGAGGTCTTCGAGCCGCGCTCGAAGGTCGACTCCGAGCAGATTTACGTCATGAAGCGCGAGGTGCTGGAGCTGCGTCGTGCGGTCATGCCGCTCGGCCCGCCGCTGCGGCGCCTCGCGGAGGGCTACAGCTCGCTGATCCCGCACGACGTGCGCTCCTACTTCCGGGACGTCGACGATCACCTGACCAGCGTCGCGGAGCGGGTCACCGGGTTCGACGAGCTGCTCACCACGCTCGTCGACGCGGTGCTGGCGAAGATCACGCTGCGGCAGAACGACGACATGCGCAAGATCACCTCGTGGGCGGCGATCATCTCGGTGCCGACCATGATCGCCGGCATCTACGGCATGAACTTCGACAACATGCCCGAGCTGCACTGGCACTACGGCTACTACGGGGTGTGGCTGGTGGTCGGCACCGTCTGCACCTTCCTCTACCGGACCTTCCGCCGGAACAAGTGGCTCTGACCGCCCGGTTCAATCCGTTACGCCTGCTACGCACACCCGCGTGGCCGGACCAGGCTCCGACGTGGGCGGACGCGAAGCCCGCCGTGATCGACGCCGCGCTGCGTCGCGCCGAGGCACGGCCGTCGGGCAACTGGTTCGTTCTGGGGGCCAGCAGCGAGCTGCGACCGGGCCGGGCGCTGGGGCGCGGCGTCGCGGGCATCGAGCTGGTCGTGTGGCGCGACAGCGAGGGCGCTCCGCACGTGGGACCAGGGGCGTGCCCGCACCTGGGGGCGCCGCTCTGTGACGCCGCGGTCACCGAGGGGCGGCTGCTGTGCCGCTGGCACGGACTGTCGCTGGACGGGGCGGGACGGCCCGGCTGGCGGCCGTGGCCCGCCCATGACGACGGTGTGCTGATCTGGGTGCGGCTCGACGAGATCGGCGGACAGGACTCGTTGCCGGCGCCCGTGCTGACCACGCGGCCGCCCGCCGAGAGCAGCGTGAGTGCCGTGATGACGATGATCGGGCGCTGCGAGCCCGCCGATGTGGTGGCCAACCGCCTCGACCCGTGGCACGGCTCCTGGTTCCATCCGTACTCGTTCGCCAACCTGCGGGTCGTGTCCGCTCCCGGGCTCGACTGCGCGGACGCCGAGGACCGGTTCGTGGTCCAGGTCGCCTACCGGGTGGGCGGTCCGCTGGGGGTGCCGGTGACCGCCGAGTTCAGCTGCCCCGAGCCGCGCACCGTGGTGATGACGATCGTCGACGGTGACGGTGCGGGCAGCGTCGTGGAGACGCATGCGACCCCGCTGGGCCCCGGGCGCGACGGCATCCACCGCACCGCGGTCGTCGAGGCCACGGTCGCGCACTCCGACCGCCCCGGCTTCACGGTGGCCCGGGCCCTCGCGCCGGCCCTACGCCCGCTGATGCGCCGGGCAGCCGCCCGCCTGTGGCGCGACGACCTGGCCTACGCGGAACGCCGCTACACCCAACGCACCAGCCGCCCCTCGTGAGTGGCAAGGGTGCCTACCGCGAAGCGGCGCCGAAGGCGTAGGCGCTCGGAGCACTCACGACAGCTTTTCCGTCGTGAGTGCTCCGGGCGCCTATAGGCGCCCTTGCCACTCACGAGTCGACGGCGAAGCCGAGATGCCGTGAAGCCGGGCACGGGCTAAGCCGGGTACGACGGCCGTGGTCCCGACCGCGTGCACAGAGTTGCGCTGCCTCGGGGTGCCCTCGTGAGTGCTGAGGCCGCCTATAGCCGGTCTACGCACTCACGACGGTAAAGCTGTCGTGAGTGCGTAGAGCGGCTACGCTTCGCGCCGCTTCGGGGTAGACGGCCTCATCACTCACGAGGGCGGCGGGCCAGCCAGGTGTGGACTATGCCCTGCTGCCAGCCCGGCATCGTCTGGGTGCGCTGGTCGACGAACCCCGCCGCGCCGAGGCGACGTTCGAACTCCTCGGCCCCGTCGAAGCGCAGCACACTGCGCCACAGGTACCGGTACAGCGCGGCCGACCCGGTGACCAGCGAACCGGCCGGGATGATGATCCCCCAGCTGACCGCCGTCCAGATGAGCCTGGCGCGGATCGAGTCGGCCACCGAGTAGTCGTGCACGGCCAGCGGCGCGCCGGGCCGGAGCAGCTCGTGGATCGCGCCGAGACCGGCGTCCCGCCCGGGCAGGTTCCGCACCAGGTACGCCGCGAACACGGCGTCGTACTGGCCACGTACCTTCGCCGGCTCGGCCACTTCGAGCTTCGTGGTCAGCCGTCCTTCGACGAACCGCACCGAGCTCGGCCACGACTTCGCCCGCGCCACCGCGAGCATGCCGGCGGACGCGTCGACCGCGACGATCTTCGCCTTCGGCGCGACCGACAGCAGCGCGGCCGTCGACGCACCGGTTCCGCAGCCGAGGTCGAGCAGCCGCAGCCCCTCGCCCTCGTTCGCCAGGCCCATCCGCCGCGCGGACATGCGCAGGTGCTCGTGGTAGCCCGGGTTGCTCCCGACCAGCCGGTCGTAACCCTTGGCCACCGCGTCGAACGCCTCCGGCACGGTCGCCGAGGTCACTCTCGGCGCCCCTGCCGGAGGCGACGCTCCCCCCTCAGCGTCCGCCACGTCAGGTCGAACCCGACCCCAACGCGAGCTTCGCCAGCATTTCCTTGGCCCGTTCGGCGTTGCGTGCCTGGCTCAGCACGTCGTAGCGACCCGCGACGAGCTGGCTGGACGAGGTGAAGTCCCGTCCACCCTTCGTCGCCGCGTAGCCCAGCGCCGCGAACACCATGCTGAACAGCACACCACCGACGACACCGACGATGATCGCGCCGTAGTTGTTGTTGAAGTACGACAGCAGCAGCCCGACGAACAGACCCATCCAGATGCCGCTGAGCGCACCACTGCCGAGCACCCGTCCCCAGGTCAGCCGCCCGGTGACCCGCTCGACCAGCATGAGGTCGACCCCGACGATCGTCACGTCGGCGACCGGGAACTCGTTGTCGGCCAGGTAGTCGACCGCTTGCTGGGCCTCGGCGTAGGTGGCGAACGAACCCACCGGCCACCCCGTGGGCGGGGTCGGCATGTTGGGTAGGCCGGGGGTCGTGCGACCCCCGGCGCCGCCGAACGGCGGAACAGTCACGGTGTCCATCTCCTAGACGTGCATAGATCAGTTACCGAGCACGGTACTCCCGCAGCAAACCACGGCTGATGATCGTCTTCTGGATCTCGGACGTTCCTTCACCGATCAGGAGGAACGGAGCCTCGCGCATGAGGCGCTCGATCTCGTACTCCTTGGAGAACCCGTAGCCGCCGTGGATCCGGAACGACTCCTGCGTCACCTCCGCGCAGTACTCGCTGGCCAGCAGTTTGGCCATGCCCGCCTCCACGTCGAAGCGCTCACCGGAGTCCTTCAACCTGGCCGCGTTGACCATCATCAGGTGCGCTGCTTCCACCTTCGTACCCATTTCGGCCAGTTTGAAAGCAATGGCCTGGTGCTCGGCGATGGGCTTGCCGAACGTGCTGCGCTGCTGGGCGTAGTCGACGGCCAGCTCGAACGCGCGGATCGAGATGCCGCAGGCACGCGCCGACACGTTGACCCGACCGACCTCGACGCCGTCCATCATCTGGGCGAAGCCGCCGCCGCGCTTGCCGCCGAGGATCGCATCGGCGCCGATGCGGAAGCCGTCGAACACCGCCTCGGTGGTGTCGACGCCCTTGTAACCCATCTTGTCGAGCTTGCCCGGGATCGTCAGTCCCTTGGTGACCTCGCCGTAGCCCTCGGGCTTCTCGACCAGGAAGCAGGTCAGGTTCTGGTGTGGGCGGTCGGCACCTTCGTCGGTCTTGACCAGCAGCGCGATCAGGTTCGACGTGCCGCCGTTGGTCAGCCACATCTTGGCGCCGTCGATGACGAACTCGTCACCGTCCTGCTTGGCGCGCGTCTTGATCGCGGCGACGTCAGAGCCGAGGTCGGGCTCCGACATGGAGAACGCGCCCCGGATCTCACCGGTCGCCATCTTGGGCAGGTAGTACTTCTTCTGCTCCTCGGTGCCGTGGTGGCTGATCATGTGCGCCACGATGAAGTGGGTGTTGATCACACCGGACACGCTCATCCAGCCGCGCGCGATCTGCTCGACCACGAGCGCGTAGGTGAGCAGCGACTCGCCGAGGCCGCCGTACTCCTCGGCGATGGTGAGCCCGAACAGGCCCATCTCCTTCATCCCGTCCACGATCTCCTGTGGATAGGTGTCGGAGTGCTCCAGCTCCTGGGCGTTCGGAATGATCTCCTTGTCCACGAACGTCTTGACGGTGGACAGGATCTCCTGCTGGATGTCGGTCAGACCGGCGGTTTGGGCGAGCCGGGCCATGGGTGCCTCCTGGCGTGCGAACGGATGGGGTGGGGCGAGCTCAGCTCTCCGGCGGGGACCACTTGTCGTTGCGCTGCATACCCGCCGCGCGGCCCTTGCCCGAGATGACCAGCGCCATCTTGCGCGACGCCTCGTCGATCATCTCGTCGCCGAGCATCGCCGCGCCCCGCTTCCCACCGGCCTCGGAGGTGTACCAGTCGTACGCGTCGAGGATGTTCTCCGCGTGGTCGTAGTCGGACTGTCCCGGGCTGAACGTCTCGTTCGCCGCGTCGAGTTGGCCGGGGTGCAGCACCCACTTGCCGTCGAAGCCGAGAGCGGCGGACCGGCCGGCGACCCGACGGAACCCGTCGACGTCCTTGATCTGCAGGTACGGCCCGTCGATGGCCTGCTTGTCGTACGCGCGAGCGGCCATCAGGATGCTCATCAGGATGTGGTGGTATGCATCGCCGACGTCGTAGCCGGGCGGCTGCTCACCGACGACGAGACTCTTCATGTTGATGCTGGCCATGAAGTCGGCCGGGCCGAAGATGATGGTCTCGACGCGCGGCGAGGCGGCGGCGATCGCGTTGACGTTGGTCAGGCCGAGCGCGTTCTCGATCTGCGCCTCGATGCCGATCTTGCCGACCTCGTAGCCCATGGTCTTCTCGATCTGGGTGATCAGCAGGTCGAGCGCGATGACCTGCTCGGCCGTCTGGACCTTGGGCAGCATGAGGCAGTCCAGGTTGGCGCCCGCGCCTTCGACGACCTCGGTGACGTCGCGGTAGGTCCACTCGGTCGTCCAGTCGTTGACCCGCACGACGCGGGTCTTACCGTCCCAGCCGCCCTCGTTCAGCGCCGCGACGATCGTCTTGCGCGCATCCGGCTTCGCCAGCGGGGCGCACGCGTCCTCCAGGTCGAGGAAGACCTGGTCCGCGTTCAGCCCGCGCGCCTTGTCGATCATCTTCTGGCTGGAGCCCGGCACCGCCAGACAGGACCGGCGGGGACGGGTCTTCCTAGCGCTCACGGTGCTCAAGGCAAGGCTCCTTGTCTACGTTGACGTGACTCGGGGTGGATGCTTCCACGGGTTGCCCCATTAGGCGCCTCGAGGTGATTGGTTTCTCACCCAACGGAGGTCAGAGGACATTACCCGCGAGTTAGGCAGGCGGGATCGCGATCTGTCCCGAGGACACCGCGACCACCCGGCCACCGACCGAGGTCCTGATCGCGGTGCCGCCCTCCGCCGTGACCTCGACGTCCAGTCGGGAAGGCCGATGGATCTCGGCTCCTTGGTACGAGGTGAACCCGGAGTGGCCGTCCGCCGGCAGCAGCCCTCTGTCGACCAGGAACACCGCGAGCGCCACGGACGCCGACCCGGTTGCCGGGTCCTCGTCGACGCCCGACCCGGGACCGAACATGCGCACGTGCGCGGATCTCGTGGTCGCGTCGAAGGCCACCACCAGCACGTGGCCGCTCGCCTGGGCCTCCGAGGGAAGCGCGCCGCGCAGCGGGACCCTCGCGCGGCTCACCGCATCGGGCCGGACCGGCAGGATCGGGAATTCCAGCCCCGCGCTGGCCAGGCCGGCGCGGACCGAGGTGTCGACGTCGGAGGCACTCAGCCCGATCGCTTCGGCCATCACCACCGCGTCGAACTCCGGGCCGATCGTCGGCGGACCGCCGGTGATCCGTGCGCCCGAAGCGTCGACCGTGACGGGCAGCAGTCCGGCGCCGCACTCCTGGACAGCGTCGCCCGCCTCGATGACACCGTCGCGGGCGAGTACCCAGGCGACGCCCACGCTCGGGTGTCCGGCGAACGGCAGTTCCTTCTCGGGCGTGAAGATCCGGGCCCGGTAGGTCGCCTCGGGAGTGGTCGGCGGGAGCGGGAAAACCGTCTCGGAGAGGTTGAACTCGCGGGCGATCGCATGTAGTTGCTCAGTCGACAATCCCTCGGCGCCATGCACGACGGCGAGGGGGTTTCCGGCGAAGGGCCGATCGGTGAACACGTCGACCACGTCGAATCTCAGCAGCTCATCAAGGGGCTTCACAGTGACGACGCTAGCCTGAGGGCATGGCAGCGGCGAGGGTGTTCGTGGCACAGATGGTGGGCCTCGCCGTGTTCGGGCCGGACGGTGAACGCATCGGCAAGGTCCGGGACGCGGTGGCGGGCATCCGGGTGGACCAGTTGCCGCCGAGGGTGCTCGGTCTGGTGGTCGATCTGATGACCCGGCAGCGGATCTTCGTGCCGATGCTGCGGGTCACCGCGATCGACCCCGGGGCCATCACGCTGACCACCGGAATGGTCAATCTGCGCAAGTTCGCCCAGCGCCCCAACGAGGTGCTGGTCGTCGGTCAGATGCTGGACGCCCGCGTGCGCGTGGCGGAGACCGGTGCGGACGCGGTGGTGGTGGACGCCGCGATCGAACGCACCAGGTCGCGGGACTGGGTGGTCGGGCGCCTGGCCGTGCGGCAGCGCCGCAACCGGCTCTCCCGGCGCGGGCACGTGCAGGTCATGGACTGGTCGGCGCTGACCGGCCTGTCGCTGTCCGAGGAGGACCAGGGCACCGAGGGCCTGCTCGCGGTCTTCGAGAACATGCGCGCCGCCGACGTGGCCGCCGCGCTGCGCGAGCTGCCGGAGAAACGCAGGCACGAGGTCGTCGACTCGTTGCACGACGAGCGGCTGGCCGACGTGTTCCAGGAGCTGTCCGAGTCCGACCAGCGCGACCTGCTGCGCCACCTCGACCCCGACCGCGCGGCCGACGTCCTGGAAGCGATGGACCCCGACGACGCGGCCGACCTGCTCGGCGAGCTACCGGAGGCCGAGTCGGACCGCCTGCTGGAACTGATGGAACCCGAGGACAGCGCGCCGCTGCGCCGCCTGCTGAGCTACTCGGCCGACACCGCGGGTGGTCTGATGACGCCGCAGCCGCTGATCCTGCAACCGGACGCGACGGTCGCCGAGGCACTGGCCCGCGTCCGCAACCCCGATGTGCCGCCCGCGCTGGCGAGCATGGTGTTCGTGTGCCGTCCCCCGACCGCGACGCCGACCGGCCGATATCTGGGCTGCGTGCACCTGCAGCGGCTACTGAGGGAACCGCCTTCGGAGCTGGTCGCCGGAGTCGTGGACGCCGAGCTGGCGCGACTTCATCCCGAGGCGCCGCTGAGCGAGGTGACCCGCTACTTCGCGGCGTACAACCTGGTGTGCGGCCCGGTCGTCGACGACGACGATCACCTGCTGGGCGCGGTCACGGTGGACGACGTGCTGGATCATCTGCTGCCCTCCGGGTGGCGGGAGCGAGAGAACGGCCTCAACGGGTCCGGACAGGTGGTGGCGAGCGATGCCTGAAATCCATTCGAGTCGCCGCCTGGACCAGCCCCGAGCCGGGCGTTCACCCCGGTTCGAGCTGGACCCGGACGCGTTCGCCCGGTTGTCCGAGCGGGTGGCCCGCTTCCTGGGCACCGGCCGGTTCCTGGCGATCCAGACGGTCATCGTGACGGTCTGGATCGCACTGAACCTCACCGGCCTGGTCTACCACTGGGACCCGTACCCGTTCATCCTGCTGAACCTGGCGTTCTCGACACAGGCCGCGTACGCGGCGCCGTTGATCCTGCTGGCACAGAACCGGCAGGACGACCGGGACCGGGTGTCGCTGGAGGAGGACCGCAACCGCGCGGAGCGGACGAAGGCGGACACCGAGTACCTGGCTCGGGAGCTGGCCGCGCTGCGGCTAGCCATCGGTGAGGTCGCCACTCGGGACTACCTGCGCGGGGAGATCGACCGGTTGGCTGCTCAGCTCGCCTCGGTTGAGCGTCCCACCAAGTCTTCGCGGTCTCGGGCTTCGGAGAACGGTCGGTAGTCCTCGCTGGCTTCCCGGTGGCATCGGCCTCCGGGGCTCCATCCCCGCTGGCTCGAATTGTCTTGGCGTGGCCGCCCGCTCTCAACCCCCGGCTGGCGCCGGCCTCGCGCAGGCTCCTGGTTGCACTGCCTCAGGGGCGAGGTTTCAGGGTTGACAGCGGGCGGCCACGCCAAGTGCTTAGCCAGGATCGCGGGGAAGGGGCAGGTGTGCGTGCACGTCGTAGGTGGTGGCGGGCCGATCGCGCTTTCTTTGCGCATCGGGCTGCGCCCTCGCGCGCTGCGCGTAGCCCCAGGAGTCTCTGTAGTCACTTTTGTCCCGCCTCGCAGAGCTACGTGTTGCGTCGCAGATGTTCCAACATCTGCGACGCGACATGAGCCTCTGCGAAGTCACCCGCCGCGTTACGCGTGTGACAGATGGGGTGATCTTGGGCGCCGGGCACGCGCACACAACGAGCACGGTGCACCCCGAGACCGTGAGGGGGGCGCGGCGCAGCCGCGACCAACAACAGCGCCGCACAGCTCCCCTTCCCCCGCGATCCTGGCCAGCACTTGGCGTGGCCGCCCGCTGTCAACCCTGAAACCTCGCCCCCGAACCCGCGCAACCAGGAGCCTGCGCGAGGCCGGCGCCAGCCGGGGGTTGATAGCGGGCGGCCACGCCAAGCACACTCGATGGCCAGCGGGGATACGACTGCACCCACCCCGAGCACACTGACGAGCCAGCAGGGGATACGAGTGCACCTCACCCCGAGCCACGCTGAAAAGCCGCCGGGAATGAAACCGGATCAGTCAGCCAACCGCTGACTGATCCGCCGAAGCGCAGCCAGGTCAGCGTCATCCAACCGCTCGGTGAAATGCCGAACCACACCGTCCTGATGCGTGTGCGACGCACGACGGACCCGTTCCAACCCACGGTCCGTCAACGTCGCCGCCACGCCACGCCCGTCCTCCCGAACCCGGCTACGAGTCACCAGCCCCACACGCTCGAGCCGGTCGACGAGCCGAGTGACCCCGGAGCGGGACAGCAACACCGCGTCGGCGAGCTCGGTCATCCGCAACCGCCGCTCCGGAGCCTCTGCCAGCTGGACCAACACGTCATACGCGGCGAGCGACAATCTTTGGTCAGCTAGTAGCTCCGCCTCCAACGACCTGGTTACAGTTGCATGTCCACGCAAATAGGCCCGCCAGACGGCGAGCCCGTTCGAGTCCGGGGAAAGCTGGGTCGCGCCGGTGGTGCCACCGACCACACGAAGAGGCTCCTTCATCGACGAGCGCTCCGTGTTCGACACGAGCTCTGGCACGGACATGTCGCCTCCGATCGGCGCGGTGAGCAAGCAATCGGCCGCAGGGTCGGTACGACGGGGCGAACCCACGACTGAGTCAGCGCTGGCAGATACGACCATCGACGGCATGTAATCAGATATTACAGATAACTCAGCTCGTTGCCAGGTCCCTTAACTATTTTTAATTACTCATAAATCCAGAGGCACCCGTTCGGCGGCTTGGCCATTCCCGCGGCGAGCGGCCGACCGAACGGCGCGACCCGGTCCATCGCACGTACGATGGGAGCGATGAGCACCATGTCGCACACAGAGACCGGGATCAGTGACGATGCCGTCCGGGCCGCGCTGGCCACGGTCGAGGATCCGGAGATCCACAAGCCGATCACCGAGCTCGGCATGGTCAAGGACGTCACGATCCGTCCCGACGGCTCGGTCGCGGTCGCGGTCTGGTTGACGGTCGCGGGGTGTCCGATGCGCGAGACGATCACCAACCGGGTCCGCACCGCGGTGTCCGAGGTCCCCGGCGTGCGCGTGGTCGAGGTCGAGCTGGACGTGATGAGCGACGAGCAGCGCACCGCGCTGCGCAAGTCGCTGCGTGGTGGCTCCGACGAGCCGACCATTCCGTTCGCCGACCCCGGCTCGCTGACCAGGGTGTACTGCGTCGCCTCGGGCAAGGGCGGTGTCGGCAAGTCGTCGGTGACGGTCAACCTCGCCGCGTCGATGGCCGCCAGCGGCCTGTCCGTCGGTGTGCTCGACGCGGACATCTACGGCCACTCGGTGCCTCGGATGCTCGGCGCGAACACCCGCCCGACCAAGGTCGAAGAGATGATCATGCCGCCGCAGGCGCACGGCGTGAAGGTCATCTCGATCGGCATGTTCACCCAGGGCAACTCGCCGGTCACCTGGCGCGGCCCGATGCTGCACCGTGCGTTGCAGCAGTTCCTGGCCGACGTGTTCTGGGGCGACCTGGACGTGCTGCTGCTCGACCTGCCGCCGGGCACCGGTGACGTGGCGATCTCCTGCGCGCAGCTGATCCCGAACGCCGAGATCCTGGTGGTCACCACTCCGCAGCAGGCGGCGGCCGAGGTCGCCGAGCGCGCCGGGTCGATCGCGCTGCAGACCCATCAGCGCCTGGTCGGCGTGGTGGAGAACATGTCGTGGATGGAGATGCCCGACGGCAGCCGGATGGAGGTGTTCGGCTCCGGCGGCGGTCAGGCGGTGTCCGACTCGCTGTCCACCGCGTTGGGCGCCTCGGTGCCGCTGCTCGGCCAGATCCCGCTGGACCCACGGCTGCGCGAGTCGGGCGACAGCGGCATCCCGCTGGTGCTGTCGCAGCCCGACACCGCCGCCGCGAAGGCGTTGGCCGGCGTGGCATCCCGGCTCACCACCCGCTCGCGGGGGCTCGCCGGGATGTCGCTCAACATCAGCCCGGTTCGGAAGAAGTAGCAGCCTGTGGCGCCGTCGCTCCACCACGAGCATTGCGGCGGCGCACCAGCAGGTACACGGCGAGGATCACCACGACGCTGATCACGCTCAGGTACAGCTGCGGCCGGGCGTCCTCGACGAACGCCATGGACGCGACCACCACGAGCGTTCCGACCAGGGTCAGCCAGCTCAGCCACGGGTAGCCCCACATGCGCAGCGTCAGCCGCTCCGGGGCCTCCCGTTCGAGCCTGCGCCGCATCCGGATCTGTGATCCGGCGATGATCGCGTAGACGAACAACGCGACAGCGCCCGCCGAGTCCATGATGAACCCGAAGACCTCCTTGGGCGCGACGTAGTTCATCGCCACCGCGACGTAACCGACCGCGGTCGAGAGCAGGATGCCCTTCCACGGCACGCCACGACGGCTGGTGTGCGACACCCAGCTCGGCGCATAGCCGTGGCGGCGCATGGCGAACAACATGCGCGACGCCGTGTAGAGCCCGGAGTTCAGCACCGACAGCACAGCGGTCAGCACCACGACGCTGACCACGGTCTCCGCGGCCGGGATGCCGAACTTGCCGAACGCGGCCGCGAAGGGGCTGGTCTCCGCCGGGATGTCGCGCCACGGCGTGATCATCACCAGCAGTGCGATCGACCCCACGTAGAACAGCACCACTCGCCACGCGACCGTGGCGGTGGCCTTGCGGACCGCGTTCTCCGGCTCCCGCGACTCCGCCGCCGCGATCGTGACGATCTCCGCACCGAAGTAGGAGAAGATCACGATCACCACACCGTGGATGACCGAGAACCCGCCGTTGACCACGAAACCGTCGTTGACGATGTTGCCGACCGACAGGGTCGACCGCGGCCAAAGCCCGAACACGAACAGCAGGCCGACGACCATGAAGACCACGATGGTGGCCACCTTGACCGAGGCCAGCCAGAACTCGGTCTCGCCGAACGAACGGGCCGAGGCCAGGTTCGTCGCGGTCAGCAACAGCATCAGGACCAGCGAGAACACCCACGCGGGGACCGACGGAATCCAGGTGATCAGGATCTTCGACCCGGCGACCGCCTCGAACGCGACGACGCCGACCCAGAAGTACCAGTACAGCCACCCGATGGCGAAGCCGGCCCAGCCACCGAGCGAGGACCTGGCGTACTCCATGAACGAGCCGACCGAGGGCGACGCCGTCGCCATCTCACCCAGCATGCGCATGACGAGCACGACCAGCAGGCCGCCGATGGCGTAGGACAGCACCGCCGCCGGACCCACCGTGTGGATCACCGCGCCGCTGCCGATGAAGAGGCTCGCGCCGATGATCCCGCCGAGCGCGATCATCCGAACGTGTCGTTGTCTCAGATTGGGGCGCAGCCCACCAGCGCCTTCGGCGCCGGTGGGCTCACCCGATGGAGTGTCACCCTGCGTAGTGCCACTGGGCGTTGTGTCGCTGGTCACTGCGAGAACCTAGCTCGTTGCGTCGGCCACCGCATCCGCCCAAAGCCCGATTGCATCGTCGATCTGACCCTCGTTGACGACCAGGGCCGGGATCATCCGCACGACGTTGCCGTACGGACCGCAGGTGAGCAGCAGCAAGCCGCGGTCAGCGGCCGCGGCGTGTGCCTTGGTCGCGGTCGCGGTGTCCGGGGCGCCGTCCGCCGTGCGGAACTCGTTCCCGACCATCAGGCCCCGGCCGCGCACGTCGGCAATCACCGGACGGTCGGCGGCGACCTTGCGCAGGCCCTCCAGCAGGCGCACGCCCTGCTCCGCGGCGTTGTCCACCAGGTTCTCGTCGCGCACGACGTCCAGGGTGGCCAGCGCGGCGGCGCAGGCGACCGCGTTGCCGCCGTAGGTGCCGCCCTGCGAGCCGGGCCACGCCTTCGACATCAGCTCGGTCGAGGCCGCGATCCCGGAGATGGGGAAGCCGCTGGCGATGCCCTTCGCCGTGACCAGGATGTCCGGCACGACCTCGGAGTGCTGGTGGCCCCAGAACTTGCCGGTGCGACCGACGCCGGTCTGCACCTCGTCGGCGATCAGCAGGATGCCGTGCTGGTCGGCACGCTCGCGCAGGCCGGCCAGGAAGGACGCCGGCGTCGGCACGTAGCCACCCTCGCCGAGGACCGGCTCGACGATGAACGCGGCGGTGTCCGACGCGGGCGCCGACGTGGCCAGCAGGTAGTCGAGCTCGCGGAGGCTGAACTCGACGGCCTCCTGCTCCGACCAGCCGTAACGGAACGCGTACGGGAACGGCGCGACGGACACGCCCGGCATCAAGGGGCCGAGACCCGCGCGGATCTTGGCGCCGGAGGTGGTGAGCGCCGCGGCACCCATCGAACGGCCGTGGAAGCCGCCGGTGAAGCTGATGATCCCGGGGCGGCCGGTGGCGTGGCGGGCGAGGCGCACCGAGGCCTCGACGGCTTCGCTGCCGGAGTTCATGAAGAACACGCTGTCCAGCTGCTCGGGCAGGACGTCGCCGAGACGGTCGGCCAGCTTCAGCAGCGGCTCGTGCATGATGGTCGTGTACTGACCGTGGATCAGCTTTCCGACCTGGTCCTGCGCGGCCGCCACCACCCGGGGGTGGCAGTGACCGGTGCTGGTGACCCCGATGCCGGCGGTGAAGTCCAGGTATCGCCGGTCATCGGCGTCGTAGAGGTACACGCCCTCGCCTCGCACCGCCCGCACCGGGGTGGCCTGCTTCAGGACCGGGGACAACCGCGCCATCTCTTACTCCTGCCGAACGTGTGGGGACTGATCATTGTCGATTGTCGACAATCCCATCGTCACATCCAGCCGGTCCCCTGTCCAGCGCTGATCCGTACACACTCCCGGCCGCGACCTATCCATTCAGTCGACTGGCTCCAACGCACACTTCGCACACCTACGTGCTGCGTCGCACATGTCCGGACGTGTGCGACGCAGCACCTAGGTGTGCGAAGTGCCTGGTGAGAGGTCAGCCGGCGGGGCTCAGGGGGGCGGTTGCGGGGACCGAGACTATGCGGTCCACCGCGTCGTTCATGTGGGCTTCCAGGGCCGCCGACAGGCGGGTCAGGTCGCCGGAGAGGACCGCGTCGCGCAGCAGGCGGTGCTCGGCCACCAGCTCGTCCGCCGGGGGCGCCGTCTTCTGCAGCGCGGCCAGGCACATCCGGGTCTCCACCAGCAGCGCCTCGGCCATCCGGCGCAGCCGGGGACTGCCGGACGCCGCGACGAACGTGGCGTGGAACGCGTGGTCGGCGTCGGCGAGCGCCATCGGGTCGCCCGCCCGCGCGGCGGCTTCCATCGTGGACAACGCGCTGGTCAGCTGGGTCGCGGCGACGGTCGGCTCGCCGTGCAGGATGATCAGCCGGCCCGCCGCCTGCTCGACCGCGAGCCGCGCGAAGTACACATCGCGCACGTCGGCGTCGTCCAGGTCGCGCACGAAGATGCCCCGGTGCCGCTCACTGCGCAGCAGACCCTCGGCGACCAGCCGCTGCATGGCCTCACGCAGCGGCCCCCGGCTCACCCCGAGCTGGCTCGCCAGGTCGACCTCGCCCAGCTGGCTGCCGGGCGAGATGACACCGCGCATGATCGCCGACCGGAGCTGGTCGGCGATCAGCGCGGGGGTGGACTTGCGGTTGACCGGGGTCAACTCACCGTCAACGAGGCTCACTCGGTTCCTCCGAAGGTTCCGCCGCCGGCGGCGTGCTGAACAGCTGCCCGAACCCGGTCCTGGCGACCGTGTCGCCGGCGAGCCGCAGGCCCTGCCAGATACTCACCTGGTTGGCGGTGAGCACCGGCTTGCCCAGCCTCTCCTCGAGATCGTCGAGCCAGGCCATCGTGTGCAGCGCCGTGTCCGGCAGCAACAATGCTTCGGCGTCCGGGTGGTCACCGGCCTCGGCGACCTCCAGCACGCGCTCGCGGCCCAGGGTACCGACCTCCGCCGCGGTGATGATGCCCAGCGTGGACAGCCTGACCACCGAGATGCCCGCCGTGGCGAGGAACGTGACGAACCGCTCCGCCACGTCGTCCGGGTAGGTCGCGGCGACCGCGACCCTGCGCAGCCCCAGCCGGATGCAGGCGTCGGCGAAGGCGAACGACGTGCTCGACGTCGGCACGCCCGCCGCCTCGGCCAGTGCACGCACCTGGGCACCCGCGCCGTCCCAGCCGAAGACGAAGCTCCCGGACGTACACGCCCAGATCACCGAGTCGCACGCGGAGCGCGCCTCCAGGTCACGCACACCGGCGGCGAGCACGTCGTCACCGCCGATGTCGAGCAGCGCGTCCACCCGGTGGGCGTCCTCGCGCATCTCGGTGTGGGTCAGCAGCAGCTGTGGGGCGTCCGTTCCGTCGTGCGCGTCGAACAGCTTCTGCGCCGTCGGGTAGTCGTCCTCGGCGCTGTAACCGGGGTAGAGAAAGCCGATTGTGTGCATAAAGGTGGACCTGGGTTCCTTCTCACGCCGCCGACTGCTGACCGGCCTGCAACAGGCTCTGTCCGGTGCCGATGCCCTGCAGCCCCATAGCCCGCAGCGCGGACCACATGGTGACCTGGTTCGCGGTGATCACCGGCTTGCCGAGCGCCTGCTCCAGCGGCTCGATCACGTCGTAGGTGGGCAGATTCGTGCAGCTGATGAACAGGGCGTCCGCCTCGGGTGTGTCGACCGACGAGACGATCTCGACGACCTTCGAGTACGGGACGCGCCAGATGTTGCCGAGCAGACCTAGCCCGCTGCTGGACACGGTCTGCACGTTGTACTCCTCCAGGTAGCTGACCAGCCTGGAGGTGACCTCGTCGACGTACGGCGTGGCGATCGCCAGCTTGCGGACACCGAGCGTGGTCAACGCCTCGACGAGCGCGCCGGAGGTGGTGCACGCGGCGGGCGCGCCGGCATCCACCATGGTCCGGGTGAGCAGCCGCTCCCCCAGGACCCCGTTGACGAAGCTGCCCGACGCGCACGCGTAGGCGACCACGTCGGGTTCGGGTGTCAGTACGTCCCTGGTGGCACGCCGGACGACGCCTCGCTCGCTGACCGTCGCGGCCATCTCCACCGTGACGAGCGTGGTGAAGAACGGCATGCGGGTCAGGTAGAGCGAGACGTTGTCCGGCACCCAGCGCCAGAGCTCTCGGTCGAGCGCGAAGTCGAACGGGGCTACCACTCCGATGCCCCGCTGGTTGTTGTCCGCCTCGGTGAAGGCGACGGAGAGTTCGGTGGGCACTCTGGGCTGCCCTAGGCCTCGGTGTGCCGCTCGTAAACCAACCGCTCACCGACGCTGCCCGACCGCCACACGTCGTGACAGGCCTGGGCCATCTGGTCCAGCCCTTCGACGATGGTCGCGTAGACGTTGCCGGGAACCCAGCCCACGTCACCGTTGAGCAGCAGGTTGTTGCGGCCGTAGAAGATCGCCAGGTCGATGACACCCGGCAGACCCGAGACGCCCTTGTCCGACTTGAACTCCTCGTCGAGCATCCCGCCGGGGAAGTCGAAGAGCACGACGTCGCCGGGGATCGGCGTCACCGTCGGGTTCTCCTGGCCGATCGAGGACTCGGAGAATCGGGGCACCATGGTGTACACCTCGTTGCGGGCGTACTTGGCGTGTTGCGCGTCACCGCCCTGGGGCAGTGCGTTCCACACCGCCTCGCAGGTGCGCGGTGCCTCCTTCTCGAGGAGCTCGGCGATGCAGGACACTCCCCGCTTCGCCAAGGTGATACGGAGCAGACGTGACATGGGCTCCCCTGCAGAACGTGCGTGAATATGACCTCTCACACCGATTACCGACTCGGCGGATTGTTGACAATCATACGAGCGCTTCCTAGCGTGTCAATGGTCCCGAGTTCCGCGTAACACGACCGTCACGAGGTTTCCCAGTTTGAAAGAATCCGCAGCTCAGCACCCTGATCCGACCCTGGTGGTGCTGCACTCCTCAGACCTTCCCCCTGGCCTCGACGAGCGCATAGCCACGGACGGAACAACCACTGTTCGCTACGCCACAGCTGATAAATTGGCGGATTCGCTTCCCGGCGCCGACGCACTGCTGGTATGGGATTTCACGATCGGCGACGTCGTGCGCGACAGTTGGGCCTCGGTCGACGCGTTGCGCTGGGTGCACACCGCGAGCGCCGGTGTCGATCGGCTGATCTTCGACGAGATGCGGGCCAGCGACATCATGATCACCAACTCGCGGGGCGTCTTCGACACCGCCATGGCCGAGTACGTGCTCGGGCTGGTGCTGGCCTACGCGAAGGACCTGCCCAGGACGCTGCGGCAGCAGGATCGCGGCGAGTGGCGGCACCGGGAGACCGAGACGATCGGTGACAAGACCGCCGTGGTCGTCGGCGGGGGTCCGATCGGCGCGCGCACCGCCGAGCTGCTTCGCGCCGTCGGAATGCGGGTACATCTGGTCGGTCGACGCGCGCGTCCCGGCGTGCTGGCCGCCGAGGAGCTCACCGGGCTGCTCGGTGACACCGACTATCTGGTGCTGGCCGCACCGCTGACCGAACAGACCAGGGGCATGGTCAACGCCGACCTGCTCGGCCGGTTGCCCGGGCACGCGCGGGTGATCAACGTCGGGCGCGGCCCGCTGATCGTCGAGAAGGACCTGGTTGCCGCGCTCGAGGCGGGAACCGTGGCGGGTGCCGCCCTGGACGTGTTCGAGACCGAGCCGCTGCCGGCGGACTCACGACTGTGGACGCTGCCGAACGTGATCGTCTCGCCGCACATGTCCGGCGACGTCATCGGCTGGCGACAGTCATTGGTCGGGTTGTTCGCCGACAACCTGACGCGGTACCGCAACGGCGAGCCGCTGCGCAACGTCGTCGACAAGAACCACGGATACGTCCGGGACACATCACCGCAGGGAGCCCGATAATGACCGGCACCACCGCCGACCTCAGCGCAACCGAGCTGCTGGCCGCCTACCGATCCGGCGAACTGTCCCCGGTTCGCGCCACGCAGGACGCGCTCGACCGTGCCGAGAAGCTGAACCCCGAGGTCAACGCCTACTGCCTGCTCGACCCGGCCGGCGCGATCCAGGCCGCCAAGGCGAGCGAGGAGCGTTGGCGCCGGGGTGAGCCGATGGGCGTGCTCGACGGTGTCCCGACCTCGATCAAGGACATCCTGCTGACCGTCGGCTGGCCGACCCTGCGCGGTTCGAAGACCGTGGATCCCGATGGGCCGTGGCTGGTCGACGGTCCGCCGGTGGCACGGGTCAAGGAGCAGGGGGCGGTGCTGCTCGGCAAGACCACCACTCCCGAGCTGGCCTGGAAGGGCGTCACCGACTCGCCGCTGTACGGCATCACCGGCAACCCGTGGAACCCGCAGCTGACCGCCGGTGGTTCGAGCGGTGGCGCGGCCGCGGCGGTCGGTCTGGGCATGGGGCCGCTGAGCCTGGGCACCGACGGCGGTGGCTCGGTCCGCATCCCGGCGGCGTTCAGCGGGATCGTGGCGCACAAGCCGACCTACGGGAAGGTGCCGCACCACCCGGGCAGCCCGTTCGGAACGCTCGCCCACGTCGGCCCGATGACCAGGACCGCCGCCGACTCGGCGCTGCTGCTCGACGTGATCTCCGGATTCGACGCCCGGGACGCCTGGGCGCTCGCCGCGTCACCGCGCACCTGCACCTCCGCGTTGGAGGACGGCGTCGAGGGTCTGTCGATCGCGGCGAGCCGGACGTTCGGGTTCGTCTCGGTGCACCCGGAGGTCGCGGCCGCGTTCGACGCCGCCGTCGAGGTGTTCCGGACGCTCGGCGCACAGGTCACGGCGGAGGACCCCGGTTTCAGCGATCCGGTCGAGGCGTTCCACGTGCTGTGGTTCGCCGGCGCCGCGAAGTCGACCGACCAGCTCGACGACGCCGCCCGCGCGAAGCTGGACCCGGGTCTGGCGGAGATCATCGAGCAGGGCAGGCAGTACAGCGCGACCGACTACCTCGGGGCGATGGCGGTGCGCAACGAGCTGGGCACGCTGATGGGCGAGTTCCACCAGCGCCACCAGCTGCTGCTCACCCCGACCCTGCCGATCCCGGCGTTCCAGGGCGGGCTGGAGGTTCCGCCCGGTTCGACGTCACCGCGCTGGACGAGCTGGACGCCGTTCACCTACCCGTTCAACATGACCCAGCAGCCCGCCGCGAGCGTGCCCTGCGGGTTCACCTCGGACGGCCTCCCGATCGGCCTGCAGATCGTCGGCCCGCGCCACGCCGATGCAGCCGTACTGGCGGCGGCCCACGCCTTCCAGAAGGCAACCACCCACCACACCCGCAAGCCCCCACTCCTCTCGTGAGTGATGAGGCCGTCTACCGCGAAGCGGCGCCGCAGGCGTAGCCGGTCTCAGCACTTCTCGTGAGTGATGAGGGCGTCTACCCCGCAGGGGCCGCGAAGCGGTAGCCGGTCTAGGCACTCACGACAGCTTTACCGTCGTGAGTGCCTAGACCGGCTATAGGCGGCCTCAGCACTCACGAGGTACCCCGAGGCAGCGCAACTCCCACTACGTGCAACCCCGTACCCGGCTCCAAGGCATCTCGGCTTCGCCGTCGACTCGTGAGTGGCAAGGGCGCCTATAGGCGCCCGGACCACTCACGACGGAAAAGCTGTCGTGAGTGCTCCGAGCGCCTACGCCTCCGGCGCCGCTTCGCGGTAGACACCCTTGCCACTCACGTGGCTCACGTGGGTCAGGTTGCGTCGGGGTCTATCGGGGGGCGTTCGCCTGGGGACAGGGGGGTTGGGCGGGGCGGCGGCTGGAAGGCGGGGGGCGGGGCCACCGAGGAGCTGCCGTTGCTGCTCGTCGAGAAACCGTTCGGCTTCGGCTCGTCGTCCTCGAACAACGTGCGGACCGCCGCGCGCCGAGGGTCGAAGTCACGCAGGTTGCGCAGCTCCTGCAGCGGTTTGCGCAGCTCGTCGAACTCCGGACCGAGCTCACGGCTGAGCTGATCCCGCGCTCCGCTGGCGAAGTCCTTGACCTGGCGGATCGTGCGGCCAAGCCACGCCGCGGCCTCGGGCAGACGCTCCGGGCCGAGGATGAACAGCGCGGCCACGAGCAGAACCAGGATCTCGCCCCAGCCGATGTTCTCGAACACCCGGACTGCCTCTCAGTCTGAACGCAGCGTTGCCGTCACCGTCAGCGGGCGCCCCTGCCTGATCAGCTGGATCTGCACCTTGTCACCGATCTGGTGTTCCTGGACGGCAACCTGCAGCTCTTCCGCCGAACCGATCGAGCGATCGCCGACCTTCACCACAATGTCCTGCTCGAGGATACCTGCCTCGGCGCCGGCGCTCCCAGGGCGAACGTTCTGAACCTGAGCTCCGTCGCGGGTGTCATCAGTAACGCCCCGCTTGTTCGCCGCAACACCGAGGTCGGGGTGCTTGACCGACCCGCTGCGGATCAGCTGCTGGGCGATCTCCCTGGCGTAGTCGATCGGGATCGCGAAGCCCAGACCGATCGACCCACCGTCGCCCTGGCCACCGGTCCGGATGGCCGCGTTCAGCCCGACGACCGCGCCGGTCGAGTCCACCAGCGGACCACCGGAGTTGCCGTGGTTGATCGCCGCGTCGGTCTGGATCGCGTCGATCACCGCGTTGGTGTCCGAACCGTCGCCGGACAGCCGCATCGGCCGGTGCAGCGCGCTGACGATGCCGTCGGTGACGGTCCCGACCAGGCCGAGCGGGGACCCGATCGCGATGACCGTGTCGCCCACCGCGAGGTCGGCCGACTTACCCATCTGGGCGACCGTCGGGTTCGGCACGTTGACCTTGACCACCGCGAGGTCGGTCTTCGGGTCGCGCCCGACGATCTTCGCCGCGACCTGGCTGCCGTCATGGAAGATGGCCTTGATCTGCGCGTTGGGCAGACCGGCCGCCGCCGATACGACGTGGTTGTTCGTCAGGATGTGCCCCTCGGGGTCGATCACCACACCCGAGCCGGTGCCCGCCTGGTCACCGACCCGGATCTCGATCGACACGACGGACGGGACGACCCTCGCCGCGATACCGGCGACCGAGCCGGGGGGACGCTCCTTGCCGGGCGCGACCTCGGCGATCGTGGCACCGGGCTCGGTCAACGCAGAGCTCGAGTCGCTGGCCCATTTGCCGACCAGGCCGCCGACCGCGCCGATCAGCAGCGCGATCACACCCAGCAACGCCAGCGCCGTCGGCTTCACCCGCTTCCCGAACAGCACCTCCCTGGCGCTCAGCCGGGCGCCCTCCGGCGCGACCGAGGCCGGCCGTTCCTGCTCGGTGACCGCGGGCGGGCCGAGGAGCACCGAGGCGTCGGGGTCGCGCCACGGGTCGCGGGTGGTGCCGCCCGCCCAGAACGGGTCCGGCTCGTCCGCGTCGTCCTGGTCGCCAGGAGGGCGCTGCAGGTCGGTGGGCTCGCCGCTCGGCCGGCCGAACGCGCTGGCCAGCGCGTGATGCGGCGGTGGCTGGGTCGCGACCTGCTGAGTGGCCCGCGCGGCGCTGCCGTTGCGGGACGACTCGAACGCGCCGTTCACACCGTCGGGACGGCCGAAAACCTCCACCGCACCGGGCTGGACCGGCGGCACGTACAGCGGCCGTGGCCCCAACCGAGGCGGCTCCTGCCCCTGATCGGGCTGGTCATCACTCATTACCGGCCGGTCTCCTGGTCTTGAGGAAAGCATGCTCTACGACAGCATGCCTTGGCAGGAGTGAACCGGGTGTTAGACGCCGGTCAGCGATCGTGGCGGATCGGGATGAACGACGTCGCGTTGCGCAGCGGGGAGGCACCCCGGCGCTCGGCGTGACTCGGGGTCACGCGCGCGGTGTCGAACACGGCTCCGTTGATCGTGGTGGCACCCGCCGAGGGGCCGTTGACCTGCATCCGCGCGTCGAGCGCGGTGCCGGGCAGCACACCGTTCCTCGGCGGCGAGGCCGTCGCGGACTGGGCGGGCGCACTCGGCTGGCTGACCATCATCAGCGCGCCGATGGCGAGGCCGGAGACCATCGCGCCGGCACCGAGGCGCGCGAGCGGACGGCGGCGGGAGCTGAGCGGCCGTGGTTCACGAAGGAGGGCGACCAGTTCGCCGTCAGGGCCCATGGCCAGACCGGCGGGAGGTTCGGGCAGCTCGGTGTCGGTCGGGATGTTGCGCAGGTTGTGCAGCAGAGAAGACGACAGAGTGGGCGTCACCGAAGCCCGCAGCGCGAGCCGCGCCTGGGTCTGCGCGACGACCTCGGAGGCGCACTCGGGACAGCTGGCCAGATGCCCCAGCGCCCTTCGCTGCGCGCCCGACGACAGCTCCTCGTCGACGTACGCGACGATGGCGTCCAGAGCGAGGTGTCCCCCACCCCACGCCGAACCGGTCGTGGGCTGTCCCCGGAGCTCCGTCATCCGTTAACCTCCCGTGACCTCGAGGGCCGGCTCGTCGACCCGCGCCGCCGCTTCCCTGGCCGCGCGGTGGCGTTCGAGGGACGACCGCAGCGCGGCGCGCCCCCGGTGGATTCGACTCCGTACGGTACCCAGTTTGACACCCAGTGTCGCGCCGATCTCCTCGTACGACAGACCTTCGATGTCGCACAGGACCACGGCCGCGCGGAACTCCGGCGCAAGCTCGTCCAGCGAGGCCTGCAGCGCGGGGTCCAGGTGGGTGTCGGAGTAGATCTGCTCGGGGTCGGGGCCACCGCCGGGCAACCGGTCGGTGTCCTCGGGCAGGCCCTCCATGCGCAACCGGCTACGACGACGGACCATGTCCAGGAACAGGTTCGTCGTGATGCGGTGCAGCCAGCCCTCGAACGTGCCCGGCTGGTAGGACGCCAGCGACCGGAACACCCGGATGAACGTCTCCTGGGTGAGGTCCTCGGCGTCGTGGGCGTTGCCCGTGAGCCGGTAGGCGAGACGGTAGACCCGGTCCGCGTGCTCGCGGACCACCTCGTCCCAGCTGGGTGGCGTCCACTGTGCCGCCGCGTCGGGTAGCGCGGCCGCGCTCGGTCGATCGGCCATGGTGGCTGTTCGCACCTCCTGTGGGCGGGTCTGCCGTCTGGTCAACGGCCGGCCGGGCCCGTTTGTTCCTTCCGTCGTATCTGACGTACCCAAAGCCTGCCGTACGCAGGTTAGGGGCTGGTTAGGTCAGCCTGAGAGACGAGTAAGAACATTGGCCGGCCATGAGCGGCCCGTCAATACATGATCATATCGGCTCAACCGAGTAATCTCAGCGCGTGAATGGCGACGGGCTGCTGAGCGGCTACCTCGATGAGGACGAGGTGCTGACCGAGGCCCGGATGCAGGGCGCGGAGTTCGGCTGCGACCCGATCGACCCGGTCGAGGGCGCCGCGCTGCGGTTCCTGGCGACGTCGCTACGCGCCAAGGCCGTGGTCGAGGTCGGTACCGGCGCGGGGGTCAGTGGCCTGTGGCTGCTGCGGGGCATGCCCGCCGACGGTGTGCTGACGTCCATCGACATCGAGCCGGAGCACCTGCGTGCCGCGCGCGCGGCGTTCCGCGAGGCCCGCTATCCGACGTCGCGTCTGCGGCTGATCAACGGCATGGCGCTCGACGTGCTGCCGAGGCTCGCCGACGGGGTGTACGACCTGGTCTTCGTCGACGCCGTACTGGTCGAGTACCCGATGTACCTGCGCGAAGCCGTGCGACTGCTGCGCCCCGGCGGGGTGCTCGCGCTGAGCGGCATGCTGGACCCGGACGACGGTCCGCTGTTCGGCCCCGAGACGCACGCCGTGCGGGAGGTCCTGCGCGTCTGCCAGGAGGACGACGCGCTCGTGGCGCTGCCGATGCCCCTGGGCGACGGCCTGCTGGTAGCCGCAAAAGCCCTGGTCTAGACCCGTGAGTGGCGAGTGGTCCCCTGAGACCACTCGCCACTCACGGGTTCTAACCTGCGGTGACGCCCTTGCCGAGGACCACGACGTTGCCCGTGCTGACCGCATAGCGGGCGCGGTCCAGCGCCAGGTCGACACCGATCTGCACACCGTCGGGCACCACGACGTTCTTGTCCAGGATCGCGCGCCGCACGACCGCGCCCTTGCCGATCCGCACACCGGGCAGCAGCACCGAGTCCTCGACCTCCGCCCCGGCCTCGACCAGCACGCCGGAGCTGACCACCGACCGCCGGACCCCTCCGCCCGAGATGATGGTGCCCGCGCCGACGATCGAGTTCTCCGCGCGGCCCTCTTCGACGAACTTGGCAGGCGGGAGCGGCGGCGAGGCGGTCCGGATCGGCCAGCGCTGGTTGTACAGGTTGAAGATCGGGTGCACGGACACCAGATCGAGGTGCGCGTCGTAGTAGGCGTCCAACGTTCCGACGTCACGCCAGTAGCCGGCGTCGCGGTCGGTGGCACCGGGCACGACGTTGTCGGCGAAGTCGTAGACCGCGGCCTCGCCCTCACGAACGAGCCTGGGGATGATGTCGCCGCCCATGTCGTGGTCGGAGTCGCTGTCCTCGGCGTCGGCCTTGAGCGCCGCGAGGAGCACGTCGGTCGAGAACAGGTAGTTGCCCATTGAGGCGAACGTCACATCGGGATCGTCCGGTGTCCCCGGCGGATCGGACGGTTTCTCCAGGAACGCGGTGATCTGACCGTCGGCGTTCGAGGAGATGCAGCCGAACCCCTTGGCCTCCGCGCGCGGCACCCGGATCCCCGCCACGGTGACGCCCGCGCCGCTCACGATGTGCTGGGCGAGCATCTGCGACGGGTCCATCCGGTACACGTGGTCGGCACCGAAGACGGCGATGTAGTCGGGCCGCTCGTCGTACACCAGGTTCAGGCTCTGGAAGATCGCATCGGCGCTGCCGGTGTACCAGCGCCTGCCGAGACGCTGCTGCGCGGGAACCGTGGTGATGTACTGCCCCAGGACGCTGGACAGGCGCCAGGTGGTGGAGATGTGCCGGTCCAGGGAGTGCGACTTGTACTGGGTGAGCACGCAGATGCGGTGCATGCCCGCGTTGACCAGGTTGGACAGCACGAAGTCGATCAACCGGTAGTTACCGCCGAACGGGACGGCCGGTTTGGCCCGGTCGGCGGTCAGCGGCCACAGCCGCTTGCCCTCGCCGCCGGCGAGCACGATTCCGAGTACCCCACCTAGCACGTTGCCCGGCATACCCACCGGGAAGCGCACTGAACTCATCCACTACCCCGTCCGCCGTTGCCGGACCCGACTCGCGCACAGTTTTGACGATCAACATTTTCAGTAATGACACTACTGGGCCAACTGATCCCGCTCCAGAGTGCCACGGCGGCGCGCGCGGTGAGCC
Organism: Actinospineispora spinosispora DSM 44797; assembly: GCF_000429025.1. Classification (GTDB taxonomy): domain Bacteria; phylum Actinomycetota; class Actinomycetes; order Mycobacteriales; family Pseudonocardiaceae; genus Pseudonocardia; species Pseudonocardia spinosispora. The sequence continues at coordinate 304,024 of NZ_KE386834.1, read as the reverse complement.
GCGACGGCGGACCGGTTGGCGCACGCGGCCGAGCAGTACCGCCGGCGGGCGTTGCGCGAGGTGTCCGCGTAAACCCTCCCGCACCCTTCGGCCGAGCATTCGCCGTGCCGGTCCATCCCGTGCGTCGACACCAGGGTGGCCATGGCGAACGCGGTGGTCGCCTTGACCCGCTCGGTCGTGTCCGCGTGTGGCCGGCTGTAGTGCAGGTGCCAGGGCTGGCCGTCGTGCGAACTGAGGTGGGGGGTCACCACGGCATCCGCGAGCAGCGCGTTGATCAGTTCCGCGAGCGTCGACATGTCCGTTGCGGCGAAGACGTCGCGCAACCGCGCGGCCCAGTCCCACAGCACCTGGTCGTGCTCGGCACCCCAGGGCTGGTCGACGAGGTACCGGTGTTCGGCGACCAGCTCGGGCACGGCGGGTCTCGGCTCGTCGCGCAGCGCGTTGACGAGATCGACCGCCATGCCGAGCGCATCACTGCGGTAACCGATGAAGTCCATTGACCTCTTACCTCGCGCCTGCTTGACTGTAAGGGACTACTCGATGACAAGTATTACTCACAGCTGCCTACTCTGGGGGCGTCATGGCTTGCCCGCTGTGCGACTGGCCGATGTCCGAGGCACAGCTGCTCTCGGCGCACCACACGTCCGAGGGGGTCGTTCGCTACCTGCGCTGCCCGTGCGGGCAGGTGACGATCCAGGCGCTGCGGTTTCAGGAGCCCGCGTACCCGAGCGCCAGCTCGACCAGGGTCCGCGCGGCGAACCCGGTGGCTCCGACCGCCACCTCGTCGTAGGCCTTCTCGCAGCGCGCCGGGCCGGCGATGTCCAGATGGGCCCACGGCACGCCTCGGGTGAACTCGCGCAGGAACAGCGCCGCTCCGATGCCTCCGGGGCCGGGCGGCGCCTGTCGCAGGTCCGCGATCTCCGAGGGAACCTCCTCGGCGACGTGGTCGAGCAGCGGCATCCGCCACAGCTGCTCACCGGTCCGCGCGGACGCCGCGAGCAGCGCGTCGGCCAGGTCGTCGTCGCTGGCCAGCAGCCCGCCGGTACGCATGCCGAGCGCCACCTTCATCGCGCCGGTCAACGTGGCCGCGTCGACGATCAGGTCGGGTTCGAGCTCGGCCACCGCGTACCCGATCGCGTCGGCGAGCACCATGCGGCCCTCGGCGTCGGTGTTGGTGACCTCGGTCGTGGTGCCGTCGTAGTGCCGCACGATGTCGCCGGGCCGGTAGGCCGAACCGGACACGTGGTTCTCGGCGGCCGGGACCAGCGCGGTCACCCGCATCGGCACACCGAGCCGGGCGATCGCCAGGATCGCGCCGATCACCGCGGCGCCACCGGCCATGTCGGTCCGCATCAGGTGCATCCCGGCGGCCGGCTTGATCGAGATTCCGCCGGTGTCGAACGTGATGCCCTTGCCGATCAGCACGAGGTGCCGGGAGTCGGTCGTGTCGCCCGGCGCCCAGTCGACCCGCAGGAAAGCCGGCGGCCGGGTCGATCCGCCGCCGACCGCGAGCAGACCGCCGAAACCCTGCTCGGTGAGCTGCTCGACCGACCAGGTCGTCGTGGACAGTCCGGGGATCTCGTTCGCCAGACGCTCTGCGGTGCGTACGAGCCAGGTGGGGGTCTTGACGTCGGACGGGGTGTTGGCGAGGTCGCGCGCGACCGCCGTCGCCCACGCCTTGGCCGAGGCCGCCTCGATCCGCGCGCCCACCGCGGCCGGGTCGGTGGTCACCAGCTCGACGCGTCCGGGAGCTGACCGGGCCTTGTGACTGACCCGGAACTGGTACGAGCCGAGCACCAGGCCGATGACCAGCGCGGACAGGCCTGCTTCGGGCAGCTCGGAGGCGGCGAGCGCGGCCTGGAGCAGCTCGGCGGAGCCTGGTTCGTCCGCGCCTCGCTCGGCGCGCGACCGCAGGGCGCCGGACAACGACGCGCCGGCACGCCGCAGCGCCACGTCGGAGCCGTCGCCGACACCGAGCAGCAGGCGGCCGTCGGGCAGCGCATGCACCTGCCCCGCCTTGCCGGTGGCACCCAGGGTGTCGAGCAGACCGGACTCGACGGGCGAGCCGTCCAGGTCGGTCTGGTCACCGTCGCCGGTGAGCAGCACGACCCGCACGGACGTGTCGTCCGGACGGGCCACCGCGGCCACCGTCAGAAGTGAAGTGGGGAGGTCGGGAACCGGGGAAGGAACCAAGCCGGCCGGCACGGGAACAGCGCCGGCCGCCGACCTGGCATCGGCCATCGGCGCGCTCAGCCCGAAGCCGCCTTCAACGCGTCACCCAGGGCACTGGCTTCCTCGGTCGACATTTCGACGACGAGACGTCCACCGCCTTCCAGCGGTACGCGCATCACGATGCCCCGCCCCTCCTTGGTAACTTCGAGGGGACCGTCACCGGTCCGGGGCTTCATGGCCGCCATGTCGAGCTCCCTCCATCCATGTTCAGCTGCATTCATTCTCCCTCATCACGGAATGAGAGCTGCAACCGGCGCGATCACTCGACGCATTGACGCTAATTCGTGTTGTTCACGAGGTGGTTCACCGAGCAACCCTCGAGGTGATCATTCACCAGTCCGGTGGCCTGCATCAACGCATAACACGTGGTGGGGCCGACGAAACTGAAACCGCGTTTCTTGAGGGCCTTCGCCATCGCGGTCGACTCGGGTGTCACCGCGGGTACGTCGGCGAGCGTGCGCGGCCGGGTGCGCCCCGCCGGGTCCGGCGCGAACGACCACAACAGCTCGTCGAGCGGTTCGTCGAGCGCCAGCACCGCGCGGGCGTTTCGCCTGGCAGCCTCGATCTTGGCCCGGTTGCGCACGATGCCGGGATCGTTCAGCAGGCGCGCGGTGTCGTCGTCGCCGAACTCCGCGACGACCGCCGGGTCGAAGCCGGCGAACGCCCGGCGGAACGCCTCCCGCTTACGCAGGATGACCAGCCAGGACAGCCCCGACTGGAACCCTTCGAGGCACAGCCGCTCGAACATCTCGGTGACACCGCGCAGCGGCCGGCCCCACTCCTGGTCGTGGTAGTCGACGTAGTCGGGCGCGGACAGCCCCCACGGGCACCGCGGCCGGCCGTCCGGGCCGGCGATCGCACCGTTCGGGTTGTCCTGATCGAGTTCAGCCATTCCGGTAACCCTCGCTGAAGCGCGCGAGCCGGCGCAGCGACCAGCGCACGCCGCCGGCGAACGCGGGTCGGACCAGCGGCCAGCCCAGCCTTCCGACCGGCCCGAACGGCAGTTCCAGACGCTCGGTCCAGCGCACGAGCGAACCACCCGGCCGCGCCTCCACCGCGAACACGCCGTCGCCGCGCACCAGACGACCGGTGTGCAGCACGACGCACCGCCTGGCGGTGGGGTTCCACTCGGTGATCCGCATCGTGTCGACGAATGCGAGCGGTCCGTACCCGGTCCGCGCGGACAACGTGGAGCCGACCGAACGGCCGTCCCCGCCGGTGACCTCGACGGTCGTGCCGAGCATCCACTCGCCCTGCCGGGCCCAGTCGGTCGTCGCCAGCCACGTCTGCTCCGGGGACGCATCGACGTCGACGGTCAGTTCCAGTTCGGCGGTCATGTCGCCTTCTCACTCGGCTCGGCCGGGTCGGTTTCCTCGTCGCCGGTCTTCTCCGGATCGAGCGGGCTTCCGAGCCCGAGCATCACATCGGCCTGCTTGGCCCCGGCTACCGCGGACTCCAGCTCGACCACCCGCATCCGTAGCCGCTCGGTCTCGGCGGCGCCGCGGTCCAGCTCCTCGGCGAGCTGTTCGAGGACCCAGTCGACCTCGGCCATCTTGTAGCCGCGTACTGCCTGCTGGAAGCGCACCGCTCGCACGTGCCCGGCGCGCACGTCCCGGTCCGGCAGCCACGTCGGTGACGCACCCGGCGGGATCGGCGCGAGCTCCTCGCCCCGTCCGAAGACCGCGGCGGCCCCCGCGAAGAAAGCGGCCGCGACCACCAGCAGCACCACGAGGTAAATCAGCGCGGTACCCATCGCCAGGAGCCTAGTGTCCCGCTAGTCGGCGTCTCGCGCCGAGCTGCGCAGCAGCACCTCACGCATCGGGGGACGTTGCCGCATCTCGACATCGCTGCTGGTCGGCAGCCATTCGTCGGCCACCTGCCGGAACTGGGTGATCGCCGCACCCCGGTCGTGCGGCCCGCCCCGGCCGAGCACGGCGGACAGGATCTGGCGCGCCATCACACCCAGCTGCAACAGCGACCGGTTCCGGTGCTTGCGGACGCCGAGGTTGACCTGCGCCAACGCGTCGAGCCCCCGGGTGGCCTCGGTATCGAGCAGCAGACCGATCTCCACGCCGTAGCCGGCGGAGAACGGCACCGACTCCAGCAGCTGCCGCGTGGCCGCGTACTCACCGCCGAGCGGCTGGACGACAGCCGTCAGCCTCGGGTGCAGCGCGGCGAGCAGCGGACGCACCAGCAGCTCGGTCACCCGGCCGCCACCCGCGTCGAGCTCGGCGGTCTCGACGCGCAGCGGGCGCCGGTAGAAGCCCTTCACCATCGCAACGCCCGGTTCCACGAGTAGCGGGCCGAGCAGCGCGGGCACGAACGCGGCGTCGAAGTCGATCAGGTCGGAGTCGAGGAACACCACCAGGTCGCCGTCGGTCGCGGCCAGCGAACGCCACAGCACCTCACCCTTACCGGGCCACGGCTCGATGCCCGGCAACGCCTCCTCGCGCCCCACCACCCGCGCGCCCGCCGCCTCGGCGACGACCCGGGTGTCGTCGGTCGACCCCGAGTCGAGAACCACGAGCTCGTCCACCAGCGGATCCGGTCCGAGGGTCAGCGGAACGATCTCGGCGACGATCGCCCCGACGGTCGCCTCCTCGTTCAACGCCGGCAGCACCACCGACACCCGGCGGCCCCGCTTGGCCTCGCGCAGCTCCTCCACCGTCCACGCCGGACGCTGCCAGGTCCGCCGCGCGAACCACTCCTCGAGCTCTGGATGCATGCTGTCCTTTCGGGCCTGTTCCGCGCGGAGTTTTTCTGTGACCACCCCCTCGCTTCGCTTCGGGGGTACTCCCAGAAAAACACGCTCCTTCGTCGCCAGGCGCGCGCTTGTCGTCACCCCGGGAGCCGCCGCTCTCGCTGGGAGCCTAGTTGCGGACATTCACTACGCCCGCCTTCGCCGGAACTCCTTCGGAGCTCTTGCGGAGCCGACTTCGGCCGTTGGCGTGGTCCCGCCCCTCGCCCACACCGCGCACCGCTCGCACACCGCGCACCTTGTCGCACGCCGCGCATCTTGTGGTCACACCGCGCCATGTGCACGTAGCGCGGTGTGAGCGGGAGGTGCGCGGTGTGGCCGGGGTTGATCCGCCTTCGTCAGCCTTTGCAGGCGTCCAGCGCCGCGGTGACGTCCCTCGTGACCGTCAGGCGGTCCAGGGCTCCTGGGCGGGCGAAACCGCCGTCGACCAAGGTCTTCAGCCAGTGGAGCATGCCGGTGTAATGGCCGTCGGGGTCGAGCAGCACGACCGGTTTGGTGTGCAGGTCGAGAACCCGGGCGCTCCAGGTCTCGAACAGCTCCTCCAGCGTGCCCAGGCCCCCCGGCAACGTGATGAACGCGTCGGCGTGCGCGTCCATCAGACCCTTGCGCTCGCGCATCGTGTCGGTGATGAGCAGCTCGTCCGAGTCGTGGTCGGCCCACTCGCGCTCCACCATCGAACGCGGGATCACCCCGACGGTGCGGGCACCGCCCTCCCGGGCGGCGCGGGCGACAGCACCCATCATCGAACGCTTGCCGCCGCCGGACACCAACGTCCAGCCGCGCGCGGCGATCGCGCTGCCGAGCTCCTCGGCCAACGTGATGTTCTCCTGCGCGACGCCGTCCGACGACGCGCAGTACACGCAGACGGAGTACCCGCTCAATGCGCCTCTTCCCACGCCCGGTAGGCCTCGTTGACCACCTTGACGGCCTCGTCGATGTCGTCGGTCAGGTGCAGCAGCGCCAGGTCCTTCTCACCGATCTTGCCGCTCTCCAGTACCGAGGTGTTGAGCCAGTCGTACAGGCCGCCCCAGTACTCGGTGCCGAGCAGCACGACCGGGAACTTGGTGACCTTCTTCGTCTGGACCAGGGTCAGCGCCTCGAACAGCTCGTCGAGCGTGCCGAACCCGCCGGGCAGGCACACGAAGGCCTGCGAGTACTTCACGAACATCGTCTTGCGGATGAAGAAGTAGCGGAAGTTGATACCCAGGTCGACCCACGGGTTGAGGCCCTGCTCGAACGGCAGCTCGATGCCCAGCCCGACGGACAGGCCACCCGCGTCGGAACAGCCCCGGTTGACGGCTTCCATCGCGCCCGGGCCACCGCCGGTGACCACCGCGAAACCGGCCTCGGCGAGCGCGCCGCCGAGTTTGCGGCCGAGCTGGTACTCCGGGTGCTCCCGCTTCGTGCGGGCCGAGCCGAACACGGTGACCGCGCGCGGCAGCTCGGCGAGCATGCCGAAGCCCTCGACGAACTCGGCCTGGATGCGCAGCACCCGCCACGGGTCGGTGTGCACCCAGTCGGAGGGGCCGCGCGAGTCCAGCAGCCGCTGATCGGTGGTGGTGAGCTCCTGACGACGGTCCCGGCGCAGAACTACCGGGCCTCGGAGCCTCTCGTTGGGACGCTCGTCCTCGGACGAAACGGAATGGTCGGCCGGCTCGTCGGCGTGCGACGAGGGCAGTCCGGGCGAGCCCGGTGCGGGGGGAACGGACACAGCATCGACCCTACTGCCGGTCGTCCGCACATTTCTGTCGGTCTCCCCCGATACCGTCGCCAGCATGACGCTTTCACTGGGCATGGTGACGTTCGACTGCGCGGACCCTCAGAAGCTCTCTGCCTTCTGGGCCTCGGCGCTCGGTACGTCGGTGGCGGGCGACTACGGGGACTTCGTGTTCCTCGCCCCCACCGACGGCGGACAGATCAACTTCGGGTTCCAGAGGGTCTCCGACCCGACGCCGGGGAAGAACCGGGTGCACATGGACCTGGGCGGCGGCACGGGGCGGGTGGCCGAGGTGGGTCGGCTCGTCGAGCTCGGTGCCACCGTGGTCCACGAGCAGGTGGGCGTGGTGCCCGGCATCGACTGGACGACCCTCGAAGACCCGGAGGGCAACCAGTTCTGCGTGGCCGACCACCACGATGTCTAGGGGGTGGTGAGGAAGCGCCGGAGCAGCTCGGTGCACTCGGTGATCCGGGCCACCTCGACGTGTTCCTCGCGGGTGTGGGCCAGGTTCGGGTCGCCGGGGCCGAAGTTGATCGCCGGGATGCCGAGTGCGGCGAAACGGGAGACGTCCGTCCAGCCGTACTTGGCCACCGGGTCGGTGCCGGTGACGGTCAGGAAGCGCTGGGCGGCCGGGGCGGACAGGCCGGGCAGCGCACCGGGCGAGCGATCGGTGAACACCGCCTCCAGGCCGTCGAAGACCTCGCGCACGTGGTCCATCGCGGCCTGCACCGTGCGGTCCGGCGCGAACCGGAAGTTCACCGTGACGTCGCACGCGTCCGGCACGACGTTCCCGGCCACGCCGCCCGCGATGCGCACCGCCTGCAGACCTTCGCGGTACACGCAGCCGTCGATGTCGACCTGGCGCGCCTGGTAGCGGTTGAGCCGGTCGAGCACCTCGGACGCGGCGTGGATCGCGTTGGTGCCGAGCCATGAGCGAGCGCTGTGCGCGCGGCGGCCCGACGTGCTGATCACCGCGCGCAACGTGCCCTGGCAGCCTGCCTCCACCGCGCCGCTGGTCGGTTCGGCGAGGATCGCCAGGTCGGCCTGGAGCCAGTCGGGCAGCTCCCGTTCGATACGGCCGAGGCCGTTGCGCTCGGCCTCGATCTCCTCGCAGTCGTAGAAGACGACGCTCAGCTCGTACGCCGGGTCGTCGATCGTGGCGACCAGGTGGGCGATCATCGCGTCGCCCGCCTTCATGTCGGAGGTGCCGCAGCCGTAGAGACGCCCGTTCGCCCGGTGGCTCGGCACGTTCGCGGCGATCGGGACGGTGTCCAGGTGGCCGGCGAGCAGGACGCGACGCTCCCGGTTCCCGGTGGTCCTGGCCAGCACGGCGTTGCCGTTGCGGACCACCTCGAGGTGCGGAGCCTGGCTGCGCAGCGCGGCCTCGACCGCACCGGCGAGCACGCTCTCGTCCCCCGACACGCTGGGTACGTCCACGAGCGCGGCGGTCAGGTCGACCGGGTCGGCGGTGAAATCCAGCGTGATCGACGGTGCGGCAGTCATACCTCGGACGCTAACGCGTCCCCTCTCCCCCGAGCTCCCCACCTCCCGCGAGTCGGGCGTCTGAGCACACCGAGTCGGGCACCTGAGCACAGCGAGTCGGGCACCAGGGCACCGCGAGTCGGGCGGCCCAACAGCGCGAGTCGAGGCATCCGAGCGCAGCGAGTAAAGACCCTTGGAAGGTGTGCCGGACCCGGGCACCCCCGATCCAGGGCAACCTCGCGTCGGGCTCGGTGTCGCGCCGGCACCTAAAGGAGCCCGATGCTCTACCGGTACCCCCGACTCGCCGTGCTCATGCCCCCGACTCGCCGTGCTCAAGCACCCGACTCGCCGTGCTCAAGCACCCGACTCGCCGTGCTCAAGCACCCGACTCGCCGTGCTGACGTGCCCGACTCGCCGTGCTGACAGCACCGAGTCGGTGTGCTCACATGCCCGACTCGCGGGCGGGGCGTGGGGTCAGGAGGTGAGGGCTCGGCGGATCAGGTGCATGGCGGCGTCGGTCGAGCGTTCGCGGACGTCCGCGCGGCCGCCGGGGAAGACACCGTCCCGTTCGCGGACCACGCCGTCGGACGTGGTGACGCACAGGCAGACGTACCCGACGGGCTTCGCCTCGGTGCCGCCACCCGGCCCGGCCACCCCGGTGATCCCGACGCCGACGTCGGTGCCGAACGTCGCCCGCGCGCCGTCGGCCATTGCCCTCGCCACCTGGGTCGAGACCGCCCCGTGCGTCTCGATCAGCAGAGCGGGCACGCCGAGCAGCGCCGTCTTGGCCGCGTTCGAGTACGCCACCACACCGCCGAGCAGGTACGCCGACGACCCGGCTCGGTCCGCGAGGCGGCTGGCCAGCATCCCGGCCGTGCACGACTCACCGAGGCCGATGGTGTGCCCGGCGAGCAGCAGCTGGGCCACCTGCTCGTCGGTGGACGTGCCGTCCCTGCTCACGATGTAGCGCCCGTGCCGCCGTTCGATCTCGGCGACCAGCTCCTCGCTCGCCGTGTCGGCACCGGGCCCGTAGTGCAGGTCGACCTCGAGCTCCGAACGGCGCAGGCACGTGATGACCTCGACGCCGCTGAGGTCCACCCGCGCCGACACGTCCCGTAGCGTCTGCGCGATCTCCGACTCGGGCAGGCCGAACATCCGCAGGTGAACCGCGGTGAACGGCGGTGTCCGTGCCAGCAGCTCGGTCATCGGCACGGTGGCGACCGCGGCGTCCCACATGCGTTGCAGCTCGCGCGGCGGCCCGGGCAGCACCAGCACGACGGGACCGCCGGGCACCGTGACGACCAGCCCAGGGGCGGTCCCGACCGGGTCGAGCAGCACCGCGCCGGCGGGCACGGTGGCCTGCTTCCGGTTCGCCGCGACCAGTGCCTCACCGTCGAAGCCGTGCCGAGCGGCCCACTTGGCGAGGATCGTCGCGATGTGCTGTTCCATCGCGGTGTCCACCACCAGGTCGACGCCCGCGAAGCCCGCGACGACCTCGGCGGTCACGTCGTCGGCGGTCGGACCGAGCCCACCGCTGGTGATGATCAGATCGACCCGCTGGTCCGCGAGGAACCGCAGTCCGGCGGCGAGATCGTCGCGGCGGTCGCCGACCAGCATCACATCGGTGACCTCGACGCCGAGCGCGCCGAGCCGGTCGGCCAGCCATGGGCCGTTGCGATCCTGAACATGCCCGGTCAGCAGCTCGCTACCGGTGACAACGATGCCCGCGCGTACTCCGTCGCTCACTGCCGCGACAGTACCCGCGTCACGCCACTTCGCCCGTCGACACGGGCCGTCTCCACCACAGCTCGAGGCCGATGCCTTCGGGCCCGATCAGGGTGAGCGAATGCTCGTCGCCGTTGTCCTTGACCGACGAGTGCACGACGCCGAGCCGCCGCAGGTGCGTCGCCCAGTCGGCGAGCGCCTGCTGGCTGTCCACCCGCAGTGACAGGAACGCCCACGGGTCGAACACCACACCACCGGGCAACAGTCGCAGCACCAGACCGGAGTCCGGGTGACGCACGACGATGGCCGACCGCGTCGACAGCGGGCCGTCCTGTGGGTCGACCAGTTCGAATCCGAGCGTGCGACACCACCAGGCGGCTGTGGTCACGGGGTCGCCGACCCGCAGCGACAGGTGCGGCGCCCCGATGGACGCCCGGCCCGGGACAGCACTGTCGTGGGGCAGGCACGTCTCCGTCATGCATGTATGACGGAGCACAACCTGTTTTTGTTACGGCACACCGACCACAGGGGCCTCAACCGCCGAGGAGCGCCGGATCCGGGGTGAGCGCCATCAGCCGCTTCTTCGGTTCCGGCAGCAGCCTGCGGGCCTCGGTGTCCAGCAGCCCGAGCACACAGCTGATCTCGGCGCACCGGGTGTCGCCGCGCATGATCATGTGCTCGATGCGGAACGTCTTGCCCTCGCCGAACTCGACGTCCGAGGTGACCTCGACGTCGTCACCCAGGGTCAGTTCGCGCAGGTATCGGATGCGGGATTCGAGCAGTACGATCCCGACGTGCTCCACGCGCTGCTCATGAAGACTGAAACCGGCGGCGAGCAGGTGCTGCGACCGGGCATGTTCTCCGTACTGGTGGTAGACCGCATGGTTGACGTGACCCATGAAGTCGACCTCGTAACTACGTACGGTGACACGGAGACTGAATTGCGCAGGCACCCCGGCAGCATTGCACGAGCGGGCTGGCCATTACGCTGAGGTACAACAAAACGCGAGCTCCCCACTCAGCGTTTGCGAGGCCGAACAGACGTCATCGAAAAGGAGCAGCCGCGGTGCGCAGTGAAGGCGGCATGCACGCAGAGCCGACCGGCGACGACGCGTCCTCGGACGCCTACACGCTGGACGTTTCCGAGCATGAAGGCACGCGTGTACTGAGCGCGACCGGTGAGATCGACATCATCAGTGCTCCCGCGCTGCGGGCGGCACTGCTGCCGGCGCTGGAGGCTGCCGAGTCCGTCGTGCTCGACATGTCCGGGGTGAACTTCCTCGGTTCCTCCGGCCTGGCCGTCCTGGTCGAAGCCCGCGACCAGGCGCAGCGCAGCTCCGGCGAGCTGCGGCTGGTGTGTTCGTCGCGCATCGTGCTGCGCGCGCTGGAGGCCACCGGCCTGCGTGAGCTGTTCGAGATCTCTCCCGACCTGGCCACAGCGCTGCAGCGCTAGAGCCGTGAGTGTTTTGGGCTGCCAGGGCAGCCCAAAACACTCACGGCTCTTCGGCGCCGTCAGGGACGTCGCAGCAGGACGACCTGGGACCACTCGTCGTACAGCGTGCGGTGCTTGGTTCCCAGGGCCGAGGCGATGCAGTACAGCCAGCCGAACCCGAGTGTGGCGATGCCGATCAGCACCGCGACGCCCTGGTAGACGAACGCCCGCAACGCCATCCGGGAGCGGGTGGCGGGGCGACCGGTGTCGCTGCCGAACGCGGTGATCCCGAGCAGCGCCTTGCCCGGTGTGCTGCCTCGCGCCCAGCTCTGCCAGGTCAGGAGGCTCCAGCCGATGCCGAACGTCAACACGAACAGGCCGATGTCGACGCACCACGCGGCGAGCCGGTGTGCGGGCCCCGCTGGGCTCCAGCCGTCGGTCGGGGAGCCGTCGCCGAGCCGGAACGCACGGTAGGCGGAGGTCCGACGGGTGCGGGTGCGCACGTCAGTGGGAGGCATGGCCACGGTCACTCCTCGATCACTGCTGTGAGGTTCCCCCGGCGCCCATGCACAGGTTAACCTGCCCTGACTTAGGGGACGCTAACTCAGCGGGAGGTGCGGTGTCGAGCGAGCTGCTCACCAGTCAGCCGGGTACTGGCGGCTCCCGCAACGGACACACCCATCTCGAACCCGCACCGGGGAAGCGACGCACGCGGCTGCGAGCACGCCGCACGCACGGTCCGATCAACAAGTGGTGGATCAGGACGCACCGCTGGACGTCGCTCGCGCTGGGCCTGCTGTTCCTGGCCGAGGCGGTCACCGGCGCGGTGTTGCTGTACGGCAACGACATCGCGCGGGTGCTGCACCCGCAGCGCTACGCCTCGACGCCCAGCGCGACGCCGATCACTCCGGTCGCCGCGTTGGCGCTGGTCCAGGCCGCGCATCCGGAGATCAACCCGACCGGCGTGCAGCGTTTCGAGGACATCTACCTGGTGCGCGGCGAGGGCAACGGCCGCGACCAGACCGACGCGTTCGTCGACCCCGGCACCGGACGCATCAACGGGCTGGGCCCCGAGCTGCCCCGCCCGATCCTGTTCCTGATCAACATCCACGACTGTGCCCTCACCTGCGAAGGACTGCCCGGCTACCAGGCCTGGATGACGACGTCCCTGCCGAGTCTCTTCGGCAAGGGCGCCACGGTCGGCGGCTACCTGCTCGGCCTGCTGGGCGCGTTGACGATCTTCCTGGCGATCTCCGGCGCGATCGTGTGGTGGCCCGGGCTGCGCGGGCTGGTCGCGGGGTTCGTGGTCCGCCGCGGCCGTGGCCCGTACGCCCGTGACCTGGACCTGCACCGCCTCGTCGGCATCGTCGCGGTGCCGTTCCTGCTGATGTGGGGCATCACCGGGGCCGCGTTCTACTACCAGTGGCCCGCACAGGTCTACTCGGCGCTGCTGCCCGGCGCGGTGCAGGACGTCCGGGAGGCGCCCAAGCCCGGCACCGGACCGATGCTGACCCTCGAGCAGGCGCAGGCCCAGGTGCTGGCCGCGCACCCGGGGGCGGAGTTCGACGCGTTCACCCTGGACAAGCCGGCCGAGCCGGGCGGCACGTACTCGTTCCGTCTGCACCAGGGCTTCGACCCGTACCACTACTGGAACTACGCGGGCAGCATCTTCGTCAGCGTGGACAGCCACGGCGGCGGCATGCAGGACTACGCGCCGAACCGGCCGGAGGACCCGGCCGCGCAGAACCTGTGGGAGACCGGCTTCTACTACGGCCTGCACTTCGGCACCGTCGTGTCGCCGATTCCCCGGCTGATCTGGCTGGTCTTCGGACTGACCCCGGTCCTGCTGGGGATCACCGGCGTGACCGTGTGGCTGACCAAGTCGCGCAGTGCCCGCAACCGCAAACGGCGCCGCCGGGCGGCCGCAACGGGGTCATGATCCCGGCGCTGTCCGTCTTCGTGCTGCTCTACTCGGCCATGCTCGGCCTGTGGGCCCTGGGCAGCGCTGTGCGCCGCGTCAGGCCCGGTCCGGCGAATCTCGGTGGAATGATCCTGCTGGAGCTGATGCTGCTCTTACGCGCGATCCTGGACGGTTCCGCACTGCTGGCCGGCCGGTCGGTCGCGGAGCCGTCGGTGCACGTGGCGTACTTGATCGCCTCGGTCGCCCTGCTGCCGTTGATCCTCGGCGTGACCCGGGCGCCGTCCTCGCCGGGAGAACGGTCCTGGGACGGCGCCGTCGCCGTCGTCTGCTGCGCCGCGGTGGCCGTCGTGACGCTTCGCATGACCGTCACCGGCCGACCTGTCTGAGCACGATGCGTTGCGCGAGCCGGGCGATCGTCACCAGCACGCACGGCCAGTCCGTCGGCCGGTAGACGCTGCACGCCGCGCATTCGCCGGTGCTCGTCCTGCGATGTTCGGCGAGCAGCAGGTCGGGGCCGTCGGGCTGATTCGCGATCAGCTGGGCCGCACCGCCGAAGGTCGTGTCGAGGTCAGGGTCGTACGGCTCGTCACTCGTTGGTTCTAACATGCTGGGAATAATGCCGCGGCTCGCTGTATGAAGTATAGCGACCCAATCAGGTGATATCAGATGTAGCGGAGGATCTCATGCGGCCCACCGTCCGCAGCCGTCGGCTCGGCACCCGGTTGAACGTCCATCGACAGGGGAAGGGGCTCTCGGGCGCCGTCGTGGCAGGTGAGTTGGGGGTGCAGCAGCCGCACTGGTCGAAGATCGAGACCGGTAAGGCTCGGATCAGCCCTGAGCATCTGAAGCAGGTCATGGAGCTTTTCGACGTGCCCGTGGACGAGCGTGAGGCACTGGAGAAGCTTCGTCAGCGGGCCGAGGAGCAGGGGTGGTGGCAGGACTACGGGGACGTGCTCTCAGAGCCGGTCCAGATGCTGATCGAACTCGAAGCGGCGGCGTCACGCGTGTCGACCTATCAAGGCTCCGTCGTGCCCGGCCTGCTTCAGACCCGCCGGTACGCCGAGCGAATCATCACGGCGGGCGCTCCCCACCTGAGGATCGGGGACATTGATCGCTACCTGGAGCTGCGGATGCGGCGCCAGCGGCGCCTGCAGGAAGGCATGCAGGTGCGCGCCGTTGTCTCGGAGGCGGTCGTTCGTTGGCGGGTCGGCGGGGTCGAGATCTACACGGAGCAGCTGCGCCACCTGATCGCGGTCACTCAGCAGCACGACGTCACGATCCAGGTTGTACCGTTCACAGCCGACGCGCACGCAGCACTGGGCGACCAGTTCGCGATCATCGAGTGGGCCGATGAGCAAGATCCACAATCGGTCTACGTCGACGGTCAGACCAGTTGGACGGTGCACGAGCGCGTCGGCCTGATCCGTCAGTACCTGCACGCATTCGCCAGCGCCCAGACCGCGGCGCTGCCGGTCCGTGACTCTCTGGTGCTGATCGAGAGCCTGATCGAGGAGCTGGAATGACTCACGGTCCACTGTCCGAACTGCGCGCCGCGACTTATCGGAAGTCGTCGCACAGCACGTCTACCGGCGATTGCGTGGCGGTAGGTCGGGTCGGACAGTGGATCGGTGTCCGGGACACGAAGATGGGGCCTTCAGGGCCCGTGCTCGCTGTTCCGCGTAGCTCGTGGGCTGCGTTCGTCGCGGCCGTCAAGGTGTAGTTGAGCAATCCCCGCTGGCCGATCAGTGTCTTGGCGTGGCCGGGCGCTATCAACCCCCGGCTGGCGCCGGCCTCGCACGGGTTCCTGGTTGCGCGGGTTCGGGGGCGAGGTTTCAGGGTTGACAGCGCCCGGCCACGCCAAGTGCGGGCCAGGATCGCGGGGATGGGTGGAGTGTGCGCGGCTTGTGATACCGGGCTACGCACTTTGGGCTGCGCACTTGGGGGCTCGGCTTCGCTCCTGCTCTTGCGTTATATTATCACCCTAATGGCCTAGTCTTGGGCTGCTCCTTTGCTGCGGTTTTTGTCGGTGGGTGGTCGTAGCGTTCTTGTCATGAGCGCAGTCACTGATGCAGCTGGCCTGGCGGAGATGCCGCCGGGGCCGTCGTTGGCCGCTGCTCTGGCCTGCATCGATCGTGCGCGGGTGTCCAATGGGGACATGATCGAGGTGCTGCGGGCCCGGTATCGGCTGCGGGCGCATCTGGATGCTCAGCTCGCCGCCGACATCGCCGACATCGGGTTGCGTGACCCGCGGAGTGATCGGGGCTCGGTGGCGTATCTGCCGGAGCCTGGGCAGTTCGCCGCCGATGAGCTGCGGCCCGCGCTGTCGTGGACCCGCCGCCGCGCCGAGGCCGAGCTGGACTTCTCCTGGGAGCTGACCGTCCGGCTGCCCTGGGTGTTCGACGCCCTCGACTCCGGCGACATCGATCTACCCAAGGCTCGGGTGTTCGCCACCTATCTCGCCGACCTTCCACTCGCCCGGCGCACGGAGATCTGCGCCGCGGTGCTGCCGAAGGCGCCGGGCTGGACCACCGGGCGACTGGCGGCGCACCTGCGCAAGCTGGTGATCAGCGCCGACCCGCAGAGTGCCCGCGAGCTGTACGAGAAGGCGCTCGCCCGCCGCCGCGTGGTCGGCTACCTCGACTCCGCCGGTACCGCGGTCCTGTCCGCGAACGACATCGCCCCGGAGGACATGGCGGCCGCGTGTACCCGGATCAGCAGGCTCGCCGCCGCCGTCAAACGACGCGGCCACCCCGCGCGGATGGATCAGCTGCGGGCCGACCTGTTCTGCGGGCTGCTCGACGGCACCCTGCACTCCCTCAGCCGCACCGAGATCATCGACCACTTCCTCGGCTCGGTCCCCTCGGGCAAGGCCCAAGGCATCGAGGTGCGAGCCGAGCTGGGCACGCTGCTCGGCATCAGCCGACGTCCGGGAGAGCTTCCGGGCTGGGGACCGCTCCTGGCGGACAACACGCGGTCCGCCGTCCTGGCCCAGCGCGGCGGCTCCTGGTACTTCGCGGTCTGCGACGACGACGGCTACCTCCTCGTACCGGGCATCACCCGCCGCCGCCCGCTCCAGGCTCGTGATCTGCGCGACGGCGGCATGGTCGAGCTGCAGGTCTCGACCTCGCTGCTGGCCCGGTTGATGGAGAGTCCTCCGGTGGGCTGGGAGGCGGTGATCGCCGACATCGCCGCCCAGTACGCGGCGTGGCCCACCGCCAGCGCCGCCTTCGACTCCCAGCCGGGGCGCCGGTTCCCGACAGCGGGGCTCCGCCGCGCCAACCGGATGCGTGACCGCACGTGCCGGGGGCCGGGATGCCGGCGCCCGGCCACCGAGTCCCAGTTCGACCACACGGTCGACCATGCACGCGGCGGCCCGACCACCGACGCCAACGGCGGGCAGCTGTGCGCCCACGACCATGACCTGAAAACCCGCGGCCACTGGTGTCTGAAGCAACCCGAACCCGGCGTCTTCCTCTGGACCAGCCCGCTCGGCCAGGTCCACCGCACCCGAGGCGACCCGGTGATCATCCCGCCGCTCACAGCCCCGGAAGACGACCTGCCGCCCTTCTGAGCGGCAGTCCCGGAGGTTGATTGTGAGGCGAATCAACCACGATCGATCTACGCTCATCCGGTGGACGAGCTGAAGATCAAGTGGGTCGAGATGCCCACCTACAACACCGTGATGGCTGTCGCGGCGGGGTGCGGGTTGTTGCTGGTCGTCGCCCTGGGGCGGCGGCTGGTCAAGGAGCAGCCCACCACCGCCGACGGGTGGGCGCTCGCGTTCGGGGTGCTCGGGTTCATCCTGACCGCCACCGGACTGCACATGACGCTGACCTGGCCGCTCGCCGGGCAGGGGTTCCCGTTCGACAACATCATCTTCGGGGAGCCTTCGCTGGCGTTCGGCGTCATGCTGCTCGCCACCTCGTTCTACCTGTGGCGGCGCGGTGACGTGCTCGCCGACGCCGACCCGCTCGGCACCGCGGCCCGGGTGGCGGGGCCGCTCTCGCTGTTCGTGTTCGCCATGGGGCTGGCCTGTTTCGGGATCGCGGCCGCCGGGGTGCGTTATCAGCTGTTCGCCGCTCCGCCTCAGGAGCCGCTCACGGGTGTGTTCGCGGGTGTGCCGTGGGTCGAGGCCACGTTCATCTCGCTGCTGTACGCCCTGGTCGGGGTCGGTGCCGTCCTGTTTCCGTTCGCACTGCGGGCGCGCCGGGGCGTTGTGCTCAGCATCACAGGACTCGCCTGGACAGTTGCAGGCGCAATCTTCTTGTTGTTCGGCGCACTCAATTACTTCACTCACATCGGTCTCATCGTCAACACGATGTGAGGCGCCACGAGTTGAGGACACACGCTGACGGGCTTACCGTGCGCGACGTGGCCCATGCGTCGACCGAAGACCCCATCAGCATCCAGCTCGAAGAGCCGGTGCCGGGCACGACGCTGCTGCGGGTGGACGGCGAGGTCGACATGCTGACCTCACCCAGTCTGCGCAGAGCGATCGCGGACCAGCTGACCAGCGGACGCCTGCTGATCGATCTCGACGGCGTGGAGTTCCTCGGGACGAGCGGGCTCGCCGCGCTCGTCGAAGCCCGGGAGCAGGCGTTGTCGCACGAGGTGGAGCTGTGGCTCATCTGCTCGTCCCGCCAGGTGTTACGACCACTGGAGATCGCGGGCCTCGTGGAGCTCTTCCGGATCACCGACAGCGCGACACAGATTTTGGACGCGGCGAAATAATTATCTGACCAGCGCGACGTTTGAGCGCTTCGCGGGCGGGGAACAGCCACCTCGGTCGGGGTCCACCGACCCCAGAGACGAGGTGATCACCGTGAGCGACGTGTCACGACTGCCGGGCCCGATGGATCACGAGTGGCAGTGGCAGCGGCTTGGGTCGTGTCGAGGCATGGACAGCGCTACCTTCTTCCACCCGGATGGTGAGCGGAACCCCTCCCGAGCGCGGCGTACCGCCGCTGCCAAGGAAGTCTGCTCCCGTTGCCCGGTGCTCGAACCGTGCCGTGAGTTCGCATTGCGCACGCAGGAGCCCTTCGGTGTCTGGGGTGGCCTCGCTGAAGCCGAGCGCCGCGCCATCATCGAGCGCAGTGCGGTGGCGAGCTGAACGCCCGCCAGTTCCACAGAGTCCTCACGGCCCGCATCACGCGGGCCTGCCCAGTGGTGCGGGCCGGACCGTCTCACAACGACGGCCTCCACCAGTAACGGGTCCCTGCCGGACGGCACCCGGGGGGCCCGTCCGGCAGGGATTCCGTGTGCACGCGATTACAGCGCGAAATACTCCAGACGGCCGCTGAGCGGCGTCACCTGAGTCGCGCACGCGGCGAGGCCGGCACATTTGCGGGCCCATTCTTCTTGATCCAATTCGAGGCTCACCGAGGCCTCGTCGGGCATCGCCGCGAAACGCAGCAACGGCAGCTTGTAAACCGACGCGATTCGCCGCGCCGCGTCCCGCACGGTGGTGCGGCTCGGGTCCGAACAGTCCGCGTCCGGTGCCAGGCACACGACACCGGGCTCGGGGTCGAATCCCACGAGCTCGCTCATCGCGGCCACCAGATCGTCCTCACGCTCGCTGCCGAACGGCGCCGGTAAGGCGAGACGGTGGCGGGACACATCGGCGACCCGCAGCTCTTTGAGACCCAGCGCGGCCGCTTCGTCGACGTCGTGGTCCGACGCGGCGGACACCAGGACATCCACCGGGATGCCCGCGTCACCGAAGCGCTGAATCAGACCCGCGGCGGAGAGCAGGAATTCCGGGAGGTGCACCGTGACGGCCACCACCCGGAGGCACCCGTTGAGTGCCTCGGGCAGGCCTCCGGTATGCGTGGAACCCGGTTTCGGTCCCGGCATGAGATCGCCCGCTGCCATCTGCTCCCCCGTGAGTTCTTGGGGACTACTTAACCGCGCGAAAACCGATCCATGGGCAGAACCGTCCGAAAAACGACAAACGGTTGCCAAAGATCCATGAGCGGTCAGCGTTTCATACCCCGTTCGGGCGTGCTGAGACTAGCCGACCGCACAGCGCGCGAAACCCCGCGATCGAGAGCTCAAGTTCACCCTGTCCGCACTTTCAGGGACTGCCAGGGCGACCCCGGTGCGCACGTCCGCGGCCGTGCGGGAGAGGATTCTGCCTGTGTCCGTTGCCGAGAGCGGCGAGGCGGTAGTCGAGGTGCGCATCTCGGCCCGCCCCGCGCTGATCCCCACTGTCCGCGCGGTTGCCTCCGACCTTGCCGGGCGCGCCGATTTCGACCTCGATGCCATCTCTGACCTGCGCATGGCGGTCGACGAGGCGTGCACGACGCTGATCGGTGTCGCCGATCAGGACGAGGTGCTGAGCTGCCGCTTCGTGCTGGCCACCGATCGTATCGAGGTGACCGTCAGCGCCAAGGCCGAGCCGACCCTGACGTCGGTCAACACCGACAGCTTCGGCTGGCGCGTGCTCGAGACGCTGGCCGACGAGGTCAGCACCGGACGGGGCATTGACAGCGCCCCCGACTCTCTGTTCATCCAGCTGACCAAGCACGCCGGTGCGGTGCAGTGAGCCCGGCCTCGGCCGAGCCCGATCCTGATACGGCGCGGTCGAACCGGGACTCGGAGTACGAGCACCTCGTGCCGTTGCTGGCCGAGTACGCAGAGCTCGAGGCCGACGACCCGCGCCGGGAGTCGCTGCGCGACCGGCTCGTCACCGGCTATCTGCCGGTGGCGCAGCACATCGCCAGAAGGTTCGCCCATCGGGGTGAACCGCTGGACGACCTGGTCCAAGTGGCGACCGTCGGCCTGATCAACGCCGTGGACCGGTTCCAGCCGGACCGGGGCAGCGACTTCTTCTCCTTCGCCGTGCCGACGATCAGCGGCGAGGTCCGGCGGCACTTCCGCGACCAGGGCTGGTCGATGCGGGTGCCCCGCCGGCTCAAGGACCTGCACGTCTCGATCAACTCGGCGGTGTCCGAGCTGTCCCAGGGGCTCGGGCGGGCGCCGAAGCCCAGTGAGATCGCCGAGCGGCTCGGGGTGCCGACCAACGAGGTCCTCGAAGGCCTCGAAGCGGCGCAGGCGTACCGCAGCTCGTCGCTCGACGAGATGTTGTCGACCGACGAGAGCGGCACGACGCTGGGCGACCTGCTCGGCGAGGCGGACGCCGAGCTGGAGCGCGTCGACTACCAGCAGGCGCTGCAGCCGCTGCTCGCCGAGCTGCCCGACCGTGAGCGCAGCATCCTGATGTTGCGCTTCTTCGGCAACATGACCCAGACCCAGATCGCCGACCGGGTCGGCGTGTCGCAGATGCACGTCTCGCGCCTGCTGTCCCAGACTCTCGTCCGGCTGCGGGATCGGCTGGAATCCGACCGGTGACCAGTGTCTCGCGCCGGAAGTTCGTGCCATGAGTCCGATGATCCAGATGTCGTCTGGCCGGACCGCCGGAGGCAGCTCGTACCTGGTACTCGCGACGACGGTCCAGACATACGGCATCTGGGCGCCGGAATCACGGTGCGACTTCTCGACGCGGGACCCTAGATGACCGGTCAGCTGCGGATGGACCAGGCCGCGGGTCGGTGGGTGCTGTTCGCCACGGTCGGTGGTTCCGGGCTGGCCATGCTCGACGCGACGGTCGTCAACGTCGCGCTGGAACGCCTCGGCCGGGACCTCGGAGCGGATTTCGGCGCACTGCAGTGGATCATCAACGGCTACACGCTGTCGCTGGCCGCGCTGATCCTGCTCGGTGGCGCACTCGGTGACCGGTTCGGCCGCCGCCGGGTCTTCGTCATCGGGGTGGTGTGGTTCGCCGCCGCGTCCGCGCTGTGCGGTCTGGCGCCGACCGCGCCGCTGCTGGTCGCCGCGCGGGTCCTGCAGGGCATCGGTGGGGCGTTGCTGGCCCCCGGGAGCTTGGCGCTCATCGCGGCGTCGTTCCGGCCGGAGGATCGCTCTCGGGCGGTCGGAGCGTGGTCCGGGCTCGGCGGGGTGGCGGGCGCGATCGGGCCGTTCCTGGGTGGCGCGCTGGTCGCGTGGAACTGGCGTGCGGTGTTCTGGATCAACGTGCCGGTCGCGATCGCCGTCGTGGTCATCGCGCTGCGCCACGTTCCGGAGAGCCGCGACCCGGATGCGACCGGCGGTATCGACGCGCTCGGCGCGGCGCTCGCCGCGCTCGGCCTGGGTGGTGTGACGTTCGCGCTGACCGGAGGTGCGTGGACCGTCCCGGTGATCGTCTCCGGGGTGGTCGGGATCGGTGCGCTGGTCGCGTTCCTGGTCGTGGAGATGCGGTCGCCGCATCCGCTGGTCCCGTTGTCGATGTTCTCGAACGGTCTGTTCCGGGCGGCGAACGTCGTGACGCTGCTGGTCTACGGTGCGCTCGGGGTGTTCTTCTTCCTGCTGGTGCTGCAGATGCAGACCGTCGCGGGGTTCTCGCCCACCGTGTCCGGCACGTCGCTGCTGCCGGTCACCGTGCTGATGCTGCTGCTGTCGTCCAAGGCGGGTGCGCTCGCCGACCGGATCGGGCCCCGGCTGCCGATGACGGTCGGGCCACTGCTGGCCTGCGCGGGGTTCCTACTGGCGATCAGGGTCGGGCCGGGTGCGTCGTACCTGACCGAGGTGCTGCCCTGCGCGATCGCGCTCGGACTGGGGCTGTCGCTCACCGTCGCGCCGCTGACCGCAACCGTTCTGGCGTCGGCCGACGACCACCACAGCGGCGTCGCGTCGGGCATCAACAACGCGGTGGCCCGGTCGGCCGGCCTGCTGGCCGTCGCGGTCATCCCGGTCGCCGCCGGGCTCGCCGGCGCCGACTACACCGACCCGGTCGCGTTCAACGCCGGCTTCCGGCACGCCATGCTGATCGGCGCCGCCCTGCTCGCCGTGGCCGCCGTGCTGTCCGCGGTGCTGGTCCGCCCGCCGCGCGTGGCCCCCGAGCCCCTGAAGCTCTCCGAGTACCCCCACTGCGGCGTGACAGCCCCCCAACTGCACCCCGGCGACGTCACCTGACCAGCTCGGTGGCTGGGGGTCGGGATTGTGGTGGTTCATCCCCGCTGGCCATCCAGTGTCTTGGCGTGGGTGGGTGGTATCAACCCCCGGCTGGCGCCGGCCTCGCGCCCGCTCCTGGTTGCACGCGTTCAGGGGCGAGGGTTCCGGGTTGACACCACCCACCCACGCCAAGTGCAGGCCAGGATCGCGGGGAAGGGGGCAGTCTGCGCGCCCAAAGCGGCCACGGCTGCGCCGCGCCCCTCAGCCGCAGGCCGCCCCGGGGTCCAGGAAGTGTTTTGGGTGACTTCGCAGAGCTTCATGTCGCGTCGCAGACGTTGCAGCATCTGCGACGTGACATGAGGCTCTGCGAGGTGGGCCAGAAGGTCTGCAAAGTTGGCTCCGCGAGTCACCCCGAAGGGGGTTCAGTGCGGAGCACTGCGCAGTGCATGTCCGCAACAACCTCGCCACCGTAAGGAGGCGGCTCCCCAGGTTCCACCAAGCGCGCGCCTGGGCCGAAGGCCGAAAATCCTAAAGACGGCCCCCGGAGGGGGCCTCTTGAGGATTTTGAGCGCGGAAGAGGCCAAAAGATGGACATCGACGTCAACACGGCGACGCTTGCCCGCATCTACGACTACATGCTCGGCGGTGCGCACAACTTCGCCGTGGACCGTGAGGCGGCTGACCGGATCGAGCGGGCCGTTCCGGGCACGATCCGGACGGCGTGGGAGAACCGGGCGTTCCTGCGGCGCGCGGTGCAGTTCTGCACGGCGCAGGGCATCGACCAGTTCCTCGACATCGGCTCCGGTATCCCGACCGAGGGCAACGTGCACGAGATCGCGCGGTCGGTGAACCCGGACGCGCGTGTGGTCTACGTCGACCTCGACCCGGTCGCGGTGATGCAGAGCCGGACGATCCTGGAGGGCGACGAGCTCAGCGGTGTCGTCAACGCCGACCTGCGGCAGCCGGAGGCCATCCTCGACGACCCGGCGACCCGGTCGCTGATCGACTTCGACCGGCCGGTCGCGGTGCTGCTCGTCGCGTTGCTGCACGTCATTCCGGACTCCGACGGTCCGGCGGAGCTGCTGAGCAGGCTGACCGCGCACACCGTGCCGGGCAGCTGTCTGGTGCTCACCCATTTCAGCAGCAATTACGGCACGCCCGAGCAGGTCGAGGCCCTGTTGGAGCTGACCCGGAACACGACGACCCCGCTGCTCATCAGGGAGCCGGACGAGATCCTTGCGCTGCTCGGCGATTTCGTCCCCACGCCACCCGGTTTGGTGCCGGTCCACGAGTGGCGGCCCGAGCAGGAGACCGGAACCGCGCAGTCCAGTGGCTACGCGGTGGTGGCCCGGAAGGAGCAGCCGCCGGGCCGGACGGCAGGATGACCGCATGGCTCAACTCGCCGCAACCGCGGTGGCGATGATCAACGGACCGATCCAGCAGGTCTACGACGCGCTGATCGACTACCGCGAGACCCGACCGAAGCTGCTGACCGCCGAGTTCGCCGACTACGAGGTCCGCGCCGACGACGAGGTGCACTGGACGATCGCGCTGGACGAGGCGATCCGCAACAAGCGGGGCAAGAAGCCGAAGAAGCAGAAGGGCCCACCCCGGGAGTGTCTGGTGCGCGTCGAGGCGGGCGAGAACTCGATCGTCGAGCGGGACACCACGTCGTCGCTGGTGACCACCTGGACGATGAGTGACGCCGGCGATGACCGCACGGCGGTCCGGGTCGAGGCGAACTGGGAGGGCCCGGACGGCTTCGGCGCGCTGATGAGCAGGCAGAAGGAGCAGCTCGCACTGCGCTCGGTGTACGAGGGTCTGCTCACGAACCTGCACACCTACTTCGACGAGCTGCCGAAGGACCCCGAGCCGGAGGACGGCCAGGAGCCGTGAGTGGCGAGTGGTCCTATGGGACCACTCGCCACTCACGGGTCGCTACTCGATGATCGACGGCCTCGTGGTGCGGGCGTGTACGGCCGCCCTGCGGGCCTGTGGCTTCGTGCCGGGGGCCGGCAGCGTGTACGGCTCGGCGGCTGCCAGGTCGACCTGGTAGCCCAGGTCGCCCATGCTGGCCACGGTGAGGCTGCTCAGCGGGTTGCCCTGCTCGCCGACGAAGCCGGTCATCAGCTCGTTGATGAACACCGACTCGCGCCAGTGCGAGTCCCTGGTGCCTTCGCCGCCGGTGTTCTCCACCGGGATCGCGGTCTTGGCCTTGTCCCCGCGCAGCGCGGCGTAGGCGGCGACCGCGCCGGCACCGGTGAACGTCGGGTTGTTGGTGCCGGCACCGGCCAGGACCTTCTTCTGGTCCCAGATCGTGCCGAACCCGAGCACGTGCCCCATCTCGTGCGTGATGACGTCGTTGAGCGTGCCGTCGGACTCCATGTCGGCGAGGTCGGCGGAGTCGAACTCCATCGTCCCGGTGATCGGCAGGTACGCGGCCGCGCCCGCCGAGGCGGGCCGCAGCCGGGTCGGGCCCGCCTGGCCCAGGACGCCCCTGGGTCCGTCGATGGAGCTGCCCTTCGCGTCGATCCGGACGTCGTCGATCTCCTCGCCGTCGACGACCGCGCTCGGCAGGTCACCGACGATCATCCTGGACCAGCGGTCGGCGGCGACCTTGAACGCCTGCTGCTGGCGGTCGTTCAGGCCGCCGAGGAACCGGACCTCGATGGTGAACGGTGAGCTGGTCTCGGCGAGCGCCTCGGCCCGCTTCTGGTCGGCAACCGCCCGGTAGGTGAGGAGATCGGCCACGCGTGCCCCCTGTGAGTAGTCGTCAGGTCAAACCGTCCAGCAGCGTGTCCGCGCTGCGGGCCAGCACCGAGACCGTATCGCCGAGCTCGGCGTTGCGGGCGTCTTTCGACTCGCCGCGCAGGGACCGGTTGGCCAGCTGCTGGTAGACGGTGGCGGTCTTCCACCTGGCGAACGCGAGGTACCAGGTGATCTGTGAGGTGTCCGCTCCGGTGCGTTGCGCATAGCGTTCCGCGACCTCGGCCTGGGTGGGCAGCGTCAGTTCCTTCGGGTACCGGACGCCGCCCTGGATCAGCTCGGGGTCGTCGGTGTTCGGGGTGTAGTGCAGCAGCGTGCCGAGGTCGACGAGCGGGTCGCCCAGTGTCGCCATGTCCCAGTCGAACACCGATTTCACCCGGTCCGGGTCGGCCGCGTCGAACTGGCAGTTGTCGATCTTCAGGTCGTTGTGCACGATGCCGTGCGTCTGCGTCTCCGGCTGGGTCTTCGCCAGCCGCTCGCCGACCGCAACCATGAGCGGGTCAGCGCCGTCGGGGGCGGCGAGCTCCCAGCGCCGCGCCCACCCGGAGACCTGCCGCGCGACGAAGCCCTCCGGTTTGCCCAGCTCCTCCAGGTCGCACTCGCCCGGGTCGACCAGGTGCAGGTCCGCCATCGCGTCGGTCAGCGCGAACATGAGCCTGCGGCCGAGGTCGTCGTAGTCGCGCATCGAGGCGGGCAGGTCCTCGCGGATCACCTCGCCGGTGCGGTACTCCATGACGAAACAGTCCGCGCCCGCGATCGAGTGGTCGTCGGTGAACGCGTACGCCCTCGGCGCGCGGTCGTAGGCGCGCCACAGCCGGGACAGGACGCGGTGCTCGCGGCGCATGTCGTGCGCACCGGGCGGGAGCTTGCCGAACGGGGGGCGGCGCAGCACGACCTGGGTGCCGCCGATCTCCAGCAGGTAGGTCAGGTTCGCCCTGCCGTGCGGGAACTGCAGCACACTCAGCGGGCCGGTCAGCTCGGGGACCGTGTCACGCAGCCACCGCCCGATCTTCGCCCAGTCAAGCTCGTCACCCTCGCGTACCGCGCTCACCGCGCCCGACTCCGACCGCCGCTCACTCGTCATGCTCTGACGGTAACCGGTAGCGTCACACCCCGTGAGCTGGACATTGGTCACCAACGACGACGGCATCGCGGCACCCGGGCTCCATGCGCTGGCCGCCGCCGCGGTCGCGGCGGGGCTGGACGTCGTGGTCGCCGCCCCCACCGAGCAGTCCAGCGGGGCCGGCGCCTCGGTCATCGCCACGATGGACTCCGGGCGGGTGCCGGTCCAACGTCACACGCTGCCAGGCCTCGGCTCGGTGACCGCGTGGGCGGTGGCCGCGCAGCCCGCGTTCATCACCTACGCGGCGGCCAACGGGTGGTTCGCGGAGCCGCCCGAGCTGGTGCTGTCCGGCATCAACGAAGGCCCGAACCTGGGCCGCGCGGTGCTGCACTCCGGCACGGTCGGCGCGGCGCTCACCGCCGGACGGTTCGGTATCCGGGCGCTCGCCGTGTCCCTGGACTCCGATCACCTCGAACCAGGCACCGAGCCCGGCTGGTCGACGGCCGCCGCGCTGCTGCCCGAGGTGCTGAAGGTGCTGGCCGACACGCCCCAGGGCACCGTGCTCTCGCTCAACGTCCCCGACGTGTCGCCGGACAGGCTCGGCGAGCTGACCGCCGCACCGCTGGCCGCACTGGGCAAGATGCAGGGCCGGGTGGACGACCTGGACGGCGAGTACCTGGGGGTACGCCTGCTCGGGCCGGCCCAGGAACACGGTCCGGACAGCGACGTCGCGCTGCTCGCGGCCGGTTTCCCGACCCTGACCGCCCTGGCGCCGATCGCCGAGGACCCCGGGATCCCGCTCGCGGTGCTGCTGGCTACGAATACCTCCGGCGATATTCCGCTGGACTGAGGTCGAGCACCCGGACGAACGCCCTGCGCATCGCCTCGGGTGTGCCGTAGCCGCAAGCCTTCGCGGTCGCCGCGATGCCGTCCCTGGTGTCCTCCAGGCGCCGGCGCGCGGCCTCCAGCCTCGTGAGGTCGACGTAGCGGCCCGGCGTCATGCCGACCTCGGCGGTGAAGGACCGCGCGAACTGGCGCGGTGACAGGTGCGCACGCTTCGCCAGCGCTTCGACCGACAGGTCGGCGTCGGGCCGCTCGGCGATCCAGCGCTGCACGTCGCGCAGCGGTTCGCGGTGCGCGATCTGCGCCGCGAGCTGGGCGCTGAACTGCGACTGGTTGCCCGGTCTGCGCAGGAACACCACCAGGTGGCGGGCGATGGTCAGCGCGACCTGGTGCCCCAGGTCCCGTTCGACGAGGTCGAGCGCGAGGTCGATGCCCGCGGTGACGCCTGCCGAGGTGGCGAGGTCGTCACCGTCCCTGATGAAGATCGGCTCCGCGTCGACGGTGACCTCCGGGTGTCTCGCGGCGAGCCGGTCGGCGTAGTCCCAGTGTGTGGTGACCCGCCGCCCGTCGAGCAGCCCCGCTTCGGCGAGCAGGTACGCCCCGCTGCACACCGACACCAGCAGGCCGGCCTTCCGGCCGTTGTCCCGTAGCCACTCGACGAGCGCCGGGTTGTCGCTGTGCGCGCCGTGACCGCCGGGCACGATCAGGATGTCGGGTGTGGGCTCGTCGGTCAGATCGGCGTCCGGGGTGATGCGCAGCCCGCTCGAGGAGCGGACCGGCGCCCCGCCGAGGCTCGCCGTCCGCAGCTCGTAGAGCGGTTCCTCCCGCTGCGACCTCAGGCACAGGTTGGCGCCGGTGAAGACCTCCATCGGGCCGGTGAGGTCGAGGCTCTGCAGATCGTCGAACAGCACGAACAGGACTGAACGCGGCGCCATGGTCCCAGGCTGCCCGGGCACGGGCATGGCAGCAATGTCTACTCCCCCACCTTTTCTGACATCCACTCGACACAGATACCCCCCAGGGGTAGCTTCGCGGTCATGAGCGAACAGGCGAGTTGGGGAACGGCGGTCATGGCCACGAGGCACTGCCTGACCGGGTGTGCCATCGGCGAGATCGTCGGGATGGTCGTCGGAACGGCCGCGAGCTGGTCGAACGGCCCGACCGTCGTGCTGTCGATCGCGCTGGCCTTCGTGTTCGGCTACGCGCTCACGATGAGCGGCATGCTGCGCGCCGGCCTCGACCTACGGCGCGCGGCGGCGGTCGCGCTGGCCGCCGACACGGTGTCCATCGCGGTCATGGAGGTGGCCGACAACCTGGTCATGCTGGTCATCCCCGGAGCCATGAACGCCGGCCTCGGCCAGTGGCTGTTCTGGGTCTCACTGGTGATCTCACTGGGTGTCGCGTTCGTCGCCGCGCTCCCGGTCAACCGGTGGATGATCAGCCGAGGGAAGGGCCACGCGGTCGTTCACGCCCACCACCACTGAGCCACGTGGCAGGAAAGGTGGGGTGTGCGGCATTGCTGCCGCACGGCTCGGGCGGCAGGGTCATCACCATGCAGATCGCCTTCTTGCTCTACGACAGGTTCACCGCCCTCGACATCATCGGGCCCTACCAGGTGCTCAGCGGGCTACCCGGGGCCGAGACGGTCTTCGTCGCCGAACGGAAGGGCCCGGTCACCAACGACGTGGGCACGCTGTCGGTCAACGCGACCGCCTCGCTCGACGAGGTGCCCTCGCCGGACATCCTCGTGGTGCCGGGCGGCCCCGACGTGACCGGTCCGATGACCAGCAAAGCGACCCAGGACTGGCTGCGCGCCGCCGACCTCACCAGCACCTGGACGACGTCGGTGTGTACCGGCTCCCTGGTGCTGGCCGCCGCCGGGCTGCTCAAGGACCGACGCGCGGTCACCCACTGGCTGGCCATGGACGAGCTGCCCGCGCACGGTGTCCTGCCGGTCGAGGAGCGAGTGGTGATCGACGGGAAGTACGTCACCGGGGCCGGGGTGTCGGCGGGCATCGACATGGCGCTGACCCTCGCCGGCAGGATCGCCGGGGACGACTCGGCGCAGATGATCCAGCTGATGATCGAGTACGACCCCCAGCCGCCGTACAACGCGGGCGGCCCGAAGACCGCGCCCCCGGCATTGGTGGAGATGATGCGCACGAACGCCGCCCAGGCACTCCAGCTCGGCTCCTAAGAGCGCCTCCTCGGCAGCGCGAGTCGCCAGACTCCGCGGCGCGAGTCGC
>NZ_KE386834.1:0-274740 GCF_000429025.1 Actinospineispora spinosispora DSM 44797 | reverse complement strand
GCTGGCGCCGGCCTCGCGCTCGTTCCTGGTTGCACGCGTTCGGGGGCGAGGGTTCCGGGTTGACACCGCCCGACCACGCCAAGTGCGGGCCAGGATCGCGGGGAACGGGGCAGAGTGCGTGTCCGCCGTGGTGCTGGCGGGCCGATCGCGCTCTCTTGGGCCACGGCTGCGCCGCGCCCCGCGCCGGGCCGCGCCCGGCCCGGCCGACTTTGCGCACCGTGGTGCTGTGTCGCACATGTTCGGACGTGTGCGACGCAGCATCAGGGTGTGCGAGGTTGCGGGAGGGTCACACCCGCCACAGGCGTCACGGAGTTGCAGAGGGTGGTGTTGCGTCGCAGACGGTGCAGTGTCTGCGACGCAACGTCAGGGTCTGCGACGTCACCCGGCTGCTACAGCCATTCCTTCAGCTGGGCCATCAGCTTCACCGGGTCGGAACCCACGGGGTTCACGTGCAGGTGGGTGACCCCGGCTTCGCGCAGGGCGGCGATCCGTTCCTTCACGAACTCGGGCGGGCCGATCAGGTTGGTGTGCGAGATGAACTCGTCGGGCAGGGCGGCGGCCGCCTCGTTCTTCTTGCCGCTCAGGTACAGCTCCTGGACCTGAGCCGCGACGTCTGGGTAGCCGTAGCGCTGGAAGACGGTGTTGTAGAAGTTCTTGCCCTTCGCGCCCATGCCGCCGATGTACAGCGCGGCCAGGCCGCGCGCGGCGGCCTCGGCGTTCGCGTAGTGCTCCTCCTCCAGCGCGAGGATGCCGCCGCCGGTCATCTGCAGCTCGCCCAGCGCGGGGTCGCGCTTGGCCTTGCCGGCGCGCAGCGCGTCGCCCCACACCGCGTCGAGCTTCTCCGGGAACAGGACGAACGGCAGCCAGCCCTCGGCGATCTCGGCGGCCATCTCGACGTTCTTGTCGCCGAGCGCGGCCAGCCAGATCGGGATGCGCTCGCGCACCGGGTGGTTGATCAGCTTGAGCGGCTTGCCGAGGCCGATTCCCTGGTCCTTGGGCAGCGGCAGCTGGTAGAGGCCGTCGTGCTCGACGACCTCGCGGCGCCACACCTTGCGGCAGATGTCGACGATCTCACGGGTGCGCGCGATCGGCTTGTCGTAGGGCACGCCGTGCCAGCCCTCGATGACCTGCGGGCCGGATGCGCCGAGACCCAGGATCGCCCTGCCGCCGGAGATCGAGTCCAGGCCGGCCGCGGTCATCGCGGTCAGGGTCGGGGTGCGGCTGTAGATCGGCAGGATGCCGGAGCCGATCTCCACCCGTTCGGTCTTGGCCGCGACGTAGCCCATCAGCGTCGGGGCGTCGAACGTGTAGACCTCGGCGAACCACACCGTGTCCAGTCCGACCTGTTCGAGCGCGACGACCTGGTTGATCGTCTCGACCGGATTGCCGCCGTACATCACCTGGGTGCTCAGTTTCATGCCGCAACCCTAGTCGGCGAACCCACGTAGTTAAATAACAGTGTGACAAATGATTCGCAGGCCGGCCGCGTCGCTCTCGTGACCGGAGGTTCCGCCGGGCTCGGCCTGACCATCGCCACCGCGCTCGCCGAAGCGGGCGCGCAGGTCGTGCTGTGCGGCCGCGACGCCGAACGGTCCCGGCAGGTCGCGCGGGACCTCGCCGCACGGACCGGACGCACGGTCCGGGGCGTCGCGTGCGATGTCACCGACGAGGACTCCGTACAGCGGCTGGTGGACGACACCGTGTCCGAGCACGGCCGCCTCGACGTGCTGGTCACCAGTGCGGGCGTGCAGGCCCGGGGTGGGCTCGGGGAACTCGACGTCAACACGTTGCGCACATGCCTCGAGGTCAACGTGGTGGGCACCTGGCTGGCCTGCCGGGCGGCGGCCGAGCCGATGCGCGCGGCCGGGTACGGGAGGATCGTCACCCTGGCCAGCGCATTGGGCCTGGTCGGCGCCGCGGGGCGGTCCGGGTACGCGGCGAGCAAGGGCGCTGTCGTCCAGCTGACCCGCAGTCTCGCCGTCGAGCTGGCCGAGCACGGCATCACGGTGAACGCCCTGGCGCCCGGCCCGTTCCGGACGCCGCTCAACGAGGGCATCGACGACGACCCGCGGGTGCGGCGGTTCCTGGAGGCCGAGGTCCCGATGCGGCGCTGGGCGCAGCCGACGGAGCTGGCCGGCGCGGCCCTACTGCTGGCCGATCCGGGCAGCGGCTACCTGACCGGCGTCACGCTCCCGGTGGACGGCGGGTGGACCGCCCACTAGTCGATCACCCGGCCGTCGCGCAGCTGGATGACCCGGTCGGTCATCCGCGCCTCCTCCTTCTCGTGGGTGATCAGCACGATCGTCCGGCCGGCTTTGTGCAGGTTGACCAGCAGCGTCAGGATCTCGCGGCCGGTCACCCCGTCGAGCGCGCCGGTCGGCTCGTCGGCGACCAGGATCGCCGGGTCGGCGACCAACGCCCGCGCGATGCACACCCGCTGCTGCTGCCCTCCGGACAGCTGGCTCGGCGCGTGCGACATCCGGTCCCCCAGCCCGACCTGCCGCAGCGCCTCCCTCGCCCGCTCCGCCCGATCACCGACACCCGCGTACACCAGCGGCAGCTCGACGTTGCGCAGGGCACTGGTGCGCGGGATCAGATTGAACGACTGGAACACGCAGCCGACCTTGCGTCCCCGGACCCGCGCGATCTCCCGCTTGCTGTAGCCGCTCACGTCGACACCGTCGAGCACATAGCTGCCCTCGGACGGCGGGTCGAGGCAGCCGAGCACGTTCATCAGCGTGGTCTTGCCCGAACCCGACGACCCCATGACCGCGAGGAACTCGCCCGCGTGCACGGTCAGGTCGACCCGGTCGAGCGCATGGACCTCCTCGGCGCCGGTCCGGTACACCTTGCTGACCCCGGACAACCTGATCAGCGGCTGCACCATGTCCACACTCCGAGAGTGACTCAGGACACAGGACTATACGCTCGTTCGAGTGAATTGACAGAGTCCCGATGAGTTCCGACGCCGAAGCGGGTCAACACAGGTACGCGATCCGAGCAGCCAGGGAGATCCCATGACCACGAACGCCTTGCCGCCCGTCGTCGACGCCGCCACGTGGCGCCGTGAGCTGGACGAGCTGCGGAACCGGGAGAAGGCCGCGACCAGGGAGCTCGACGCCATCGCCGCGCAGCGGCGCCGGCTCCCGATGGTCGAGATGCCCGCCTACACCCTCGAAGGCGAGAACGGCCCGGTCACCCTCGCCGAGATCTTCGACGGCCACCCGCAGCTGATCGTCTACAACCACATGTGGTTCCCCGGCGAGGAATGGCAGTGCGGCGGCTGCACCGGGTTCACCTCTCAGTTCACCCGCCTCGACGGCCTGGGCAGTTTCGACGCCCGGTTCGTCATCGTGACCCCGGGACCGATCGACGAGGCGCTGGCCTACAAGCGACGCGTCGGCAACACCATGGACTGGTACTCGACCGCGAACAGCTCGTTCGGCGCCGACGTCGACGCGCCGCTGGGCGCGGGCTTCGGGGTCAACGTGTTCCTGCGCGACGGCGACACGGTCTACCGCACCTGGCACACCAACGGCCGGGGCACCGAGCAGCTCAGCTTCCTGTTCGGCCTGGTCGACCTGCTGCCCTACGGCCGCCAGGAGGAATGGCAGGACTCGCCGAGTGACTGGCCACAGGGCCCCACCTACAGCCGCTGGCTCGACTCAGACGCCATCGCCAAACTGTACGGCGAGGGCTGACCCCAAGATCATCACCGCGTGAGGGCTCTTTTCCGGCGCGAGATCAGCCCTCAGGCGGTGATGATCTTGACATCACACCGTCTGGCGTTCTCGTCCACCCCAGTAGCGGGCTCGGACGTCCTTCTTGAGGATCTTGCCGGTCGGGTTGCGCGGCAGCTCGTCGACGACGTCGACCGACTTGGGGCACTTGTAGGACGCCAGGTGCTCGCGGCAGTAGGCGAGCAGCTCGGCCTCGTCGACCGTGTGGCCCTCGGCGGCGACCACGACGGCCTTGGGCACCTCGCCCCACTTGTCGTCCGGCACACCCACCACGGTCAGGTCACCGACCGAGGGATGCTCGGCGAGCACCCGTTCGATCTCGGCGGGGTAGATGTTCTCCCCGCCGCTGATGATCATGTCCTTGATGCGGTCGGTGATGTAGAGGTAGCCGTCGGTGTCGAAGTGCCCGGCGTCGCCGGAGTGGTACCAGCCGTCCTCGCCGATCGCCGACGCGGTGGCCTCAGGGCGGTTCCAGTAGCCGCTCATCAGCTGCTCGGTGCGCACCCACACCTCGCCCTGCTGACCGGTCGGCACCGGTTCGCCGGTCGCCGGCTCGCGGACCTCGATGGACACCCCGTCCATCGGCTGTCCGGCCGAGATCAGGCGCTGCTCGGGCGCGCCCTCGGCGTGGTCCTCCGGGCCGAGCACCGTCACCACGCCACACGCCTCGGTCATCCCGTAGACCTGCATGAACACGTTCGGGAAGACCTTCATCGACGCGCGTAGCACGGGCAGCGGCATCGGCGAGGCCCCGTAGCAGAGCACCTTCAGCGCCGAGTAGTCGTGCTTCGTCGCATCCGGGACCTTCGCCATCAGCGCGAGCAGCGCGGGCACGAAGAACGAGTGGGTGATGCGCTCGGACTCGAGCAGCCGCAGCAGCGTCGCGGGCTCCGGCGTCCGGACCATCACCATCCGGGCGCCCGTGTACAGCGCGCACAGCGCGTAGCTCGAACCGCCGACGTGGAACAGCGGCATGGCGACCATGAACGCGTCGTCCGGCTGGGCGCCGATCGTCGCGGACACGTTCGCCGAGTGCGCGACCATCGCCCGGTGCGTGAGCATCGCACCCTTGGGGAAGCCGGTGGTCCCGGACGTGTAGAGCTGCAGGAAGCAGTCGTCGGGGTCGGCCGGGTGCACCTCCTGGTCGGGCTCGACGTCCAGCCAGGACTCGTAGCTGTCCTCGTCGCCGCCGACATGGATGACGCGGCGCACCTTCGGCAGCTTGTCCCGTAGCTGCTCGACCGTCGAGGCGAACTCCGGACCGACGAACAGCACCTCGGCCTCGGAGTCGTTGAGGACGTACTCCACCTCGGACGGGGTGAGCCGGAAGTTGACCACCACGTTCGCGGTGCCGACCTGGGCACACGCCAGGGTGGTCTCCAGACAGGACGGATGGTTGAAGTCCAGCACCGCGACCCGGGCGCCGGGACGCAGACCGGCCGCGCGCTGAGCGGCGGCTGCGCGCGCGACCCGATCGGCCAGCTCCGCCCAGCTCCACCTCGAATCGCCGTAGCGCAGCGCCTCCCGCTCCGCCCGCTCGGACGCCCAGCGGCTCAACAGTGCTGTGATCATCGGCCAGCTCCCGCGCGTCGAAAGTTTCCGGCAGGACCCCACTCCGCTTCGCTCCGGGGGCCGCAACCGGAAACTTGGGCGGCTACGCCCTCGCTTCGCTCCGGCCTCGCTGCCCTCGCTGGACGCGCGCTTGACTGTTCACCTTCTGCTTCGCCTGTTGCGTTCTTTGCAGTGCGTCGCACTGAACCCCCTACGCGGAGACTCGCGGAGCCAAGTATGGAAGTGGACTTGCCGTTGAACTGTGCGCCGGTCGCGGCTGTGGCCCGGTCACCCGCGCCCGGCTAATGGTGGCCAGTTGACCGTAGTCGGATGAACCGTGGCTGGGCTAGTTATGGCTGGGTGAGTTGTAGCCGGGCGGTAGCTGTACGTGTTCGTCGTGGGATGCGCAGCACGCGGGACCACCTCACCCTGCACCGACCATGGGGTGACGCCGTGTGTCACAACGGGCCTCGCACAGCGGGCCGAAGGCCGTTCCGCCGCAGGCGGGTAGTGCACCAGGGGCGGCTCCCAAGCCGCGGCAGCAAGCGCGCGTCCAGCGAGGGCAGCGAAGCCCGAAGCGTCAGCGAGGGCGTAGCCGCCCAAGTTTCCGGTTGCGGCCCCCGGAGCGAAGCGGAGTGGGGTCCTGCCGGAAACTTTAGACGCGCGGGGGCCCGCCGGTTGGCAAGCCCGCCGCTTTCCAGGCCTGGAAGCCGCCGACCAGGTCGGTGGCCCGGTGCAGGCCCAGGTCCTGTAGCGATGCGGCCGCCAGGCTCGAGGTGTAGCCCTCGGAGCAGAAGATCACCACGGCGACGTCGTGATCGACGGCCTGCTCGATCCGGGCGTCGGATGTCGGGTCGAGGCGCCATTCCAGGTGGTTGCGTTCGATCAGCATCGCGCCCGGGATGCTGCCCTCCGACGAGCGTTGCCAGTCCGGGCGGATGTCGACGAACAGGGCACCGGCGGCCACCGCGTGCTGCGCGCTGACCGGTTCCAGCCTGGTCAGCCGGGCGCGCGCGTTGGCCAGCATCTCATCGATCGTCAGGTGGCTCACGCGTGCACCTTCTCCGGCTCGGTGGTCAGTTCGCTGCGTGTCCTGCGCAGCAGACCACCGGGCTCGACCTGGTAGTACGACATCGCGGTCAACGGCGGCGAGTACGCATGCACGCTCACCGCCGGTTCGACGGCGGTGTTGGTCACATCGTGCACGTAACCGGGCGGAAAGCCCACACTCGTCCCGGCGCGCAGCGACCGGGTGCGCAGCTGCGCACTCGCCGGGACCCAGCGTTGCTCGGTGAGCGCGCCGCGCACCACGGTCAACGCGCCGAGCGAGCCGGCGTGGTCGTGCAGCTCGGCGGTCTGCTCGCGGGCCCAGCTGATCAGCCAGACGTCGACGTAGCCGTCGCTGGACAGCAGCTGGTACCAGCGCTGCTCGGGGTCGACGTGCACCGTGTGCAGGCCGGCCCTGACCTCATCGGCGATCCGACGGGTGAGCCCTCGCAGCTCCGGCAGGGCGAGCGAGGTCGGCGCGGTAACGGTCACAGCGGGTACTCCAGTGTGTCGCTAGAAAACAGGGCCGGTGAGAACTCAGCCCTGGCAACAGCACTGGTCGAAGCAGTCGCCGCGACGCCCCGCCCAGAACGGGTCAAGGAGGTCGGCGGTCCGCATGCCCCCATTTCACCACAAAACCGGTTTGGTTTGTACACCGGATGGTCCTCCCCCGAGCGGATGCAATTTCGCCAGGCGTGCTACCGGACGGGTGACGCGCGGTTGACCGGGTGCCCCTGACTGCTGTTGTGTACGACGCCCCGAGCCCAGGTGGGAGGTCGCGATGGCGCTCGACCCGCAGGTGCACGACGTCATCGCGCTGTGTCGTGCCCGGGGGATGGCGGACTTCGCGGATCTCAGTGTCACCGAGGCCCGTTCCGCGTTCAGCGGTATGACCGCGTTGCAGGGTGATCCCGAACCGGTCGACACGGTCGTGGAGCTGGACGTCCCCGGTCCGGCCGGGATGCTGCCGACCCGCATCTACCGTCCCCGGGAGGCCGAGCCCGAGGCGCTGCTCCCGCTGATCGTCTACCTGCACGGCGGCGGGTTCGTCCTGGGTGACCTGGACGTCGCGGACCGGCCGTGCCGCGCGCTGGCCAACGCGGCGGGCGCGGTGATCGCGTCGGTCCAGTACCGGAAGGCACCCGAGGCGCCGTTCCCGGCCGCGGTACTGGACTGCCAGGCGGCCACCGGATGGCTGACCGAGCACGCCGACGAGCTCGGCGGGGACCCCACCCGGATCGGGGTCGCGGGCGACAGCACCGGCGCGAACCTCGCCGCGGTGGTCGCGCAGCTCGCGCTGCGTCAGGGTGAGCTGGTGCTGGCGGTGCAGCTGCTGCTGTACCCGACGACCGACTTCGTCGGCAGCTGGCCGTCGCGCACCCAGCAGGCCAAGGACCATCTGCTGACCGTGCGGGATCTCGACTGGTTCGCCAGCCACTACCTGGGAGCGGCCGGGCGCCGCGTCGATCCCGCCGACCCGCTGTTGTCGCCGCTGCGCGCGCCCGATCTGTCGGGGCTTCCGCCGGCCATGGTCGTCACGGCGGGTTTCGACCCGGTACGCGATGAAGGACTCGCCTACGCGAACGCGCTGGCCGACGCGGGTGTGCCGGTGCGCGCCTGCCACAACGAGTCCATGGCGCACGGCTTCTGCTGGCTCGCCGGCTCCGTCGACCGGGCGGGCGAGGTGATCGCCGAGGTCGGCGAGTACGCGCGCACCGTGTTCGCCTCCGCCACAACCGTCTCGAACTGAGTACGGCGCCATCAGGCAGTATGGGGCTTGATGAACGTCTCCTACGACGGCACCGGCCGCATCCTGGTCCGGAACCTGCGCAAGCAGTTCGGCTCGGTCGAGGCGGTCCGCGGCCTGAGCTTCACGGTGGAACCAGGCAGGGTGACCGGTTTCCTCGGTCCGAACGGCGCGGGGAAGACCACGACGTTGCGCATCGTGCTCGGCCTGGTCACGGCCAACGACGGCGAGGCCACGATCGGCGGCGTGCACTACGACCAGCTGGCCCATCCGGCCAGGGTGGTGGGGGCGGTGCTCGACTCGCAGGGCTTCCACAAGTCCCGTACCGCGCGCGCTCACCTGCGGATCTACACGGCGGCGATCGGTGTGCCCGATCACCGCGCCGACGAGGTGCTCGCGCTGGTCGGGCTGACCGACGCGGCACACCGCAAGGTCGGCGGCTTCTCACTCGGGATGCGGCAGCGGCTGGCACTGGCGACCGCGCTGCTCGGCGACCCGCAGGTACTCGTGCTGGACGAACCGGGGTCCGGGCTCGACCCGGAGGGTGTCGCGTGGCTGCGCGGTTTCCTGCGCGCGTTCGCCTCGTCCGGGCGCACCGTCCTGGTGTCCAGCCACCAGCTCGCCGAGATCGAGCAGACCGTCGACCACGTCGTGATCATCAGCCAGGGCGCGAGCGTGTACGAGGGCAGCCTCGCGCAGCTCGGCGGCGGAACGCAGAGCCGGCTCAAGGTGCAGTGCGCGGACCAGGCGAAACTCGCCATCGCACTCGCCGAACGAGGTATCACCGACGTCCAAGCGCTGCCCGAGGGCGGCCTCGCGGTCACCGGGGCGACCAGCACGACGGTCGGTGAGGTCGCACTCGCGGCCGGGGTCGCGCTGTACGGGATCGCCGAGGAGCGGACCGACCTGGAGCGGCACTTCTTCGAGCTCACCAACGGCCAGTACCAGCCGAACGGGCAGTACACGCCGCCGCCGTTGACCGGCCAGATTCCGGCCGTGCCGCCCGGCTATCCGCAGCCCCAGCAGCCGAGCCCGTTCGCGCGGCCGAGCTCGCCCACCCCGGAGTTCCCGCCGGCGCCACCGCCGCCCGCGCAGGAACCGGCCGAGCCTTCGGAAGGAGAGCAGAAGCGATGAGCGCACCGGCACCGACGCAGCAGACCGGCTGGTCACCCACGGTCGTGCTGGCACTGCTGATCTCCGAGTTCCGCAAGACCTTCTCGACCGCCGCGTGGTGGGCACTGCTGATCCCCGCGGTCGTGCTGTGTGCGCTGGTCGGGCTGGCTCTGGCCGAGATCGGCGGTCTGACGTTCTCCGCGCCGGCCCCGCAGGCGCTCGCACTGAGCTCGTTCGGCAGCAAGTTCGCCGTCGTGTTCGGGGTGGTGTGCGCGTCCTCGGAGTTCCGCCACCGCACGATCACCACCAGCTACCTCACCGCGCCCGGCCGACCGCAGCTGCTGGTCGCCAAGGTCGTCGTCGCCGCGGTCGTCGGCGCCGGCTACGGGCTGGCCTGCTGGATCCTGGGCCTGCTCGGGATCCTGGCCGGCGGTGGTCAGATGACCAGCGACGAGCTGTCCTCGATGCTCGCCATCGGCGCCGTCGGGATGATGGTCTTCGCGCTGTGGGCGGTCATCGGGGTCGGGGTGGGCACGCTCATCGACAACCAGGTCGGCGCCATCCTCGGCGTGCTGGTCTACCTGCTGCTCGCCGAAGGGCTCATCACCGGCGTCGCCAGGTTCACCGACACCGGTCAGATCGACGAGTTCCTGCCCGGCGGTTCGGCCGCGTGGGCGTTGCAGGGGCTGGTCGACAACGGTGCGTTCAGCCTGTCGACCGGTTCGCCGCTGCCCTGGTGGCTCGCGTTGCTGATCTTCTTCGGGTATGCGCTGGTCGCGGTGCTCGCCGGTGCCGCCGTGGCCCAGACCAGGGACGTGACCTGAGTACCGGCGACCTGGAGCAGCTCGCCGCCGCGCACGGTGTGGCGACGAGCTACCTCGACGGGCGGCGCCGTCCGGTCCAGGTCGATCCGGACGTGGTCGTGCGGGTGCTGGGCCTGCTGGACGTCGACGCGACGACGGAGACCGACCGACGCCGCGAGCTGGCCGCCGTCGCCGAACGGAAGCACTCGGCCGCGTGGGCGCCCACCGTCGCGCTGCGGGTCGGCGACGGCCCCCGGCAGGTCGCCGGTGCGCGGCAGCTGGTCGCCGAGGACGGCACGCGGACCGACCTGCGCGACGAGCTGCCCACCGGCCTGAGCCCCGGTTGGTACCACCTCACCGGCGTCGTGAACGGGACCGAGCAGTACGGCTCGGTGGTCGTCGCCCCCGCTCAGGTCCCGACCCCGGAGCGGACCTGGGGCTGGATGCTGCAGCTCTACGCGCTGACCTCGGAACGCTCCTGGGGCATCGGGGACCTCGGTGACCTGCGCGAGTTCGTGAAGTGGACCGCGGCCGAGCACGGCGCGGGGGCGGTGCTGCTCAACCCGCTACACGCGCCCGGTCCGACGCACCCCGTGCAGCCCTCCCCGTACACGCCGTCCAGCAGACGCTTCGCCAACCCGCTCGCGCTGCGGATCGAGGACCTGGACGCCTACCGACACGCCGACCCGGACACCCGCGCCGAGGTGGACGCGCTGCGCGTCGCGCCCGCTCGGTGGCGCATCGACC
This sequence comes from Actinospineispora spinosispora DSM 44797, assembly GCF_000429025.1. GTDB lineage: Bacteria > Actinomycetota > Actinomycetes > Mycobacteriales > Pseudonocardiaceae > Pseudonocardia > Pseudonocardia spinosispora. The sequence goes on along the minus strand of NZ_KE386834.1, from coordinate 263,992 downwards.
ACGACCTCACGTGGGCGGCGAAGCGGTCCGCGCTGGAGCTGCTGTGGCGCTCGGCGGGGCGCCCCGAGCCGGTCGACCCCAGCGCGGGCCTGATCGACTTCGCCACCTACTGCGCGTTGGCCGAAAAGCACGGCGGACGGTGGACGCTGTGGCCGGCCGAGCTGCGCGATCCGACCAGCTCGGCCGTGGAGTCCAGTCGCACCGAGCGGGTCGCGTTCCATGGCTGGGTGCAGCAGCGGTGTACCGAGCAGCTCGCGGCCGTCCGGACCGCCGCGCGGGACTCGGGCATGTCGCTCGGCGTGCTGCACGACCTCGCGGTCGGGGTCGACCCGGAAGGCGCGGACGCCTGGGCGTTGGCCGACGTGCTGGCGACCGGGGTGTCGGTCGGCGCCCCGCCGGACGATTTCACCCCTCGCGGACAGAACTGGGGACTGCCGCCGTGGCGTCCCGACCGGCTCGCCGAGACCGGGTACGCGGCGTTCCGCGACATGCTCCGCGCGGTGCTGTCGCACGCGGACGGGCTGCGGATCGACCACGTGGCCGGGCTGTGGCGGCTGTGGTGGGTGCCGCCGGGTGACGAACCGGACCGGGGCACCTATGTGCACTACGACGCGGACGCCATGCTGGCGGTACTCGCGCTGGAGGCGCACCGGGCGAACGCGGTCGTCGTCGGCGAGGACCTGGGCACGGTCGAGCCGGAGGTCACCGAGGCGCTGGCGGCGCAGGAGATGCTGGGCTGCTCGGTGGCCTGGTTCGCGCGCGACGAGTCGGCACCCGGTGAACCGCTGCTGGCTCCGGGACGGTGGCCGGAACGCAGCGCGGCCAGCCTGTCGACCCACGACCTTCCGACCGCGGCGGGGTTCCTGCGCGGCGAGCACGTCACGATCCGCGCCGACCTCGGCCTGCTCGACGACGTTCCGGCCGAGCGCGACGCCGCCGCCCGGGAGCGCACCGAGTGGCTGGCGCTGCTGCGGTCCGAGTCGCTGCTGCCGGACACCCCCGAGGAGCCGGACGAGCAGGCGATCATCCTGGCGATGCACGAGCTCCTGGCCAGGACGCCGTGCCGGCTGGCACTGATCTCGCCGTACGACGTGATCGCCGAACCCCGCCAGCCCAACCTGCCCGGCACGGTCGACGAGTACCCCAACTGGCGCCTCCCCCTCCCGGTGACCCTGGAGGCCCTGCGCACGGACCCCCGCGTAGCGGCCGTCACCGCCGCGTTCCGCACCCGCTCCTAGCGCACCGCGGGCGGCTTTGCACGTGTTCGTGCTGTGTCGCACATGTCCGGACATGTGCGACACAGCACGTAGATGTGCAAAGCCGCCCGCGGGCCGGCCGACCAGAGGGTTCCGCTACCCGGTCAGGCCGGCCGCGGATGCTGGAACGGCAGCTCCTTCAATGCCACCTTCTCCGGCTCGATGAACGACACGATGGACTTGCGCACCGGGAAGTCGACACCGACGTAGCGGTTGCTCATCCGGTCCATGATCTCGATCGCCTCGTCGTTCTCGATCTCCTCGACGACCCGGCCTCTGATGATCACCGAGCGGTACGGGTTCTCCTCGTCGGTCACCGAGATGCCGACGCGGGCGTCGCGGCGCAGGTTGCGCACCTTGAGATGTGCCTCGGTGGAGAAGATCGCCAGCCGGTCGCCCTCCACCGAGATCCACACCGGCGAGACGTGCGGTGATCCGTCCGCCATCAGCGTCGCCACGTGAGCCATGTTGCGTGCGCTGAGCAGGGCGCGCACGTCTTCCGTCAGTTCAGCCATGCCCGGTGCCAACAACCGTTCGCCCGCGCCCATTCCGCTACGGCTCAGTGGATGCGCAGGCCTGCCCGCCACACTGCGTAGGTGAGCGGCACTCCGGGGCGGTAGGCGAGGTGGGTCACCGAGGGGGCGTCGAGGACGTGGACGTCCGCCCGGCTGCCCGGGCGCAGGACGCCGACCGCGCCGGTGCCCTCCTCGCGGCGCAGCGCCCGCGCGCCGCCCCAGGTGGCGGCGCGGACCGCCTCGGCGACGCTCATCCGCATCTGCAGCACCGCCGTGGCCACGCAGAACGCCATCGACGATGTGTACGACGAGCCCGGGTTGCAGTTGGAGGCCAACGCGACCGTGGCGCCGGCGTCGAGCAGCGCGCGGGCGTCCGGCAGCGGTTGACGGGTCGACAGGTCACAGGCCGGGAGCAGCGTCGCCACGGTGTCCGAACCGGCGAGCGCGTCCACGTCCGCGGCGCTCAGGTGCGTGCAGTGGTCGACGCTCGCGGCGCTCATCTCGACCGCGAGCGCCACTCCGGGACCGGGTCCGAGCTGGTTGCCGTGCACGCGCAGGCCCAGGCCGCGTTCCGCGGACGCGGTGAGCACCGCGCGGCTCTGGTCGGCGTCGAACGCACCGGTCTCGCAGAACACGTCCGCCCACCGCACGTACGGCGCGACGGCGTCCAGCATCGGACCGCACACCAGGTCGACGTAGTCGTCGGGCACCCAGCCGTCGGGCACCAGGTGCGCACCGAGGAACGTCACTTCGTCGGCGTAGCTGGTGGCGATTCGTGCGGCCCGTTCCTCGTCGTCGACGGTGAGGCCGTAGCCGGTCTTCGTCTCCAGGTACGTGGTGCCCTGCGCGGCGGCCTCCGCGACGTGGCGGCGCAGGTTCTTCGCCAGCTCGACGTCGCTCGCCGCCCTGGTCGCCTCGACGGTGACCGCGATGCCGCCAGCCTGGTAGGGCGCGCCAGCCATGCGGGCGCCGAACTCGGCGGTCCGATCACCGGCGAACAGCAGGTGGCTGTGGCTGTCCACCCAGCCGGGCAGCGCCGCCCGTCCCTGCAGGTCGACCCGCTCGTCGGCCTCCGGCGCGTTCGCCGAGGAGCCCACCCACTCGACGAGCCCGTCGGTCAGCACCAGCGCCGCGTCCGTCACCGTGCCGAGCTCGTCGTCGTTCGTCGTCAGCTCACCGATGCCGGTGATCACCATGCTCATGGTCCCCACAACCCCCCGATGGTTCGCGCAAGGTCTCGCCCCAGCTCGCCGAATGCGCGATGCACCCCATCCTGGACGATCACTCGCCCACCCACCACCACACTGTGCACATCGGCGGACGTGGCGGCCAGCACGAGCTGCCCGGGGAGTGCACCGCCGGTGCGTGGGGTGTCGGGCCGCAGCGACACCAGATCGCACAGTGCGCCGGGGGCGATCCGTCCGCTGTCCCAGCCGAGGGACCGGTGGCCGTGCTCGGTGGCGGACCGGACGAGCTGGGCCGGGTCGAAGCGGCCTCGCCGCCCGGTCCGCAGCCGTTCACCGTGTTCCAAGGCCCTGGCCTCCAGAAGCGGGTCGACGACCGCGTGCTGGTCACTGCCCAGGCTGATCGGGCTGCCGGCGTCGGCCAGCTCGCGGGCCGGGCCGATGCCGTCGGCCAGGTCGCCCTCGGTGCTCGGGCAGAAGCACGCGGTCGTGCGGGAGCCGCCGAGCAGGCTGATGTCGTCGCCTGACAGGTGGGTGGCGTGCACGGCGGTGGTGTCCGGGCCGAGTAGCCCCGAATCGGCGAGCAGCCGGGTCGGCGAGCAGCCGTGGACGGCCTGACAGGCCTCGTTCTCGGCGGGCTGTTCGGACAGGTGCACGTGTAGCGGTCGTCCGGCGCACCCCTCGGCGACCCGGCCGAACGCGGTCGCCGGAACCGCGCGCACCGAATGGACGGCCGCGCCGATGCGAACCGTGTCGTCGCCGGTCAGCTCGCCGACGCGAGCCAGCCAACCGTCCACGTCGCCGTCGGAGAACCGGGTCTGCTCCGGCGACAACGGCAGGTAGCCGGTGTCGTCGAGGCCGCCGCTGAGGTAGCAGGTGTCCAGCAGCGTGAGCCGGACTCCGGCCTCGCGGGCCGCCTCGACGAGCGCGGTGCCCATCGCGTTCGGATCGGCGTAGCGTCGGCCCCCGGGTGCGTGGTGCAGATAGTGGAACTCGCCGACGGCGGTGTAGCCGGCGAGCGCCATCTCGGCGAACACGAGCCTGGCCAGCTGGTGGTAGCTGTCCGGGTCAAGCCGCTGGGCGAGCCGGTACATCGCCTCGCGCCAGGTCCAGAACGTGCCGCCGTCACCGTGGGTGCGCCCGCGCAGCGCCCGGTGGAACGCGTGCGAGTGCCCGTTGGCGAACCCGGGGAACACCACGCCGCCCAGCCGATGGGCGCCCTCCGGCGGCTCCTGTCCGGTGGCGACGGCGCTGATCACACCGGCGTCGTCCACCTCGACCAGCACCCGATCGGCAACCCCGTCCCCGACCCAGGCTCGCTCACACCAGTACCCGACGTGGGCTCGTGAGTGGCGAGTGGTCCCCTGGGACCACTCGCCACTCACGGCTCGTCCCGGCACAGGGACTCCAGGGTTCGGGCGAGCGCTGCCGCTCCGGCCTCGCAGTCGGCGGGCTCGGCGTGTTCGGCGGGTGCGTGGCTGATCCCGGTCGGGTTGCGGACGAACAGCATCGCCGTCGGCACCCGAGAGGCCAGGATGCCCGCGTCGTGGCCGGCACCGGTCGGCAGGACCGGAACACCACCCAGCTCGGCGGCCAGCCGGTCCCGCAGAGCCGGGTCGAACAGCACGGTGTCACCGAACGACTCCTGCCGCACCGACAGCTCACAGCCCTCCTCCGCCGCGGCGGCCCTCGCCGCCGCCGTGATCTCCTCGACCACCTCGCGGACCGGAGCCTCCTCGGGCGCTCGAGCGTCCAGCCAGAAGTCCACCGACGAGGCGATCACGTTGGTGCCGCCGGGGGTCGGGGTCAGCCGCCCGACCGTCGCCCGAGCACCGGCCCTCCCGCCCAGGGCGCGCCGAGCCGCCAGTACGGCGGCCGCGGCCGGCAGCATCGGGTCGCGCCGGTCGGGGACCTCGGTCGTACCGGCGTGGTTGCCGACCCCGGTCACGGTGAACCGCCACCGGCCGTGCGCCAGGATCGACGACGCCACGGCCACCGAGGGCCGGTCGTCCAGCAGATCCATCGCCCGCCCCTGCTCGACGTGCAGCTCCACGAAACAACCGATGTCGGCCAGCGCCTCGTCGTCGCGCCCGAACCGTGCCGGGTCCACACCCGCCGAGGACGCCGCCTCCGCGAGGGTGATGCCGTCGGAGTCGGTGAGCCGCCGCGCGGCATCAGGGTCGAGCGAGCCGGTCATCAGCCGCGAGCCGAGGCACGGGACCCCGAACCGGCCACCTTCCTCCTCGCTGAACACACCGATCGCCAACGGGCGTCCCGGCTGGAACCCCCCGGATCGCAGCAGGTCGACAGCACTGAGCGAGGCCGCGACACCCAGCGGGCCGTCGAACGCGCCGCCGCCGGGCACCGAGTCGAGATGGCTCCCGGTGATCACCGCGTTCGGCCCCGGTGTGCCCCACCAGGCCCACAGGTTGCCGTTGCGGTCGGTGCGCACATCGAGGCCGCGACGCTGTGCCTGCTCGACGAACCACGTCCGCAGCTCACCCTCGACGGGAGCGAAACCGTGCCGCGAGTAGCCGCCCCGGCGGCCGTCGCGGCCTACGTCGGCGATCTCGCCCAAGAGCGCCGTGACAGTCATGCCTGCGCCATCGGGATGTGCACGCCGCGCTCGGCGGCGACCGAGGACGCTTCCGGGTAGCCGGCGTCGACGTGACGCAGCACGCCCATGCCGGGGTCGTTCGTCAGCACCCGTTCCAGCTTCTGTGCAGCCAGCTCGGTGCCGTCCGCGACGGTGACCTGACCCGCATGGATGGACCGCCCGATGCCGACACCGCCGCCGTGGTGCAGCGACACCCAGGTCGCGCCGGACGCGGTGTTGACCAACGCGTTGAGCAGCGGCCAGTCGGCGATCGCGTCGGAGCCGTCGGCCATCGACTCGGTCTCCCGGTACGGCGAGGCGACCGAACCGCAGTCCAGGTGGTCGCGCCCGATGACGACCGGCGCGGAAAGCTCACCGTTGGCCACCATCTCGTTGAACCGCAGCCCGGCCAGGTGCCGTTCGCCGTAGCCGAGCCAGCAGATCCGCGCCGGCAGCCCCTGGAACGCGACGCGCTCACCGGCGAGCTTGATCCACCGGTTCACCGACTCGTTCTCCGGGAACAGCTCCATGATCGCCCGGTCGGTGGCGGCGATGTCGGCGGGATCGCCGGACAGCGCCACCCAGCGGAACGGGCCCTGGCCCTCGCAGAACAGCGGCCGGATGTAGGCGGGCACGAACCCGGGGAAGTCGAACGCGCGCTCGCACCCGCCCTTGCGCGCTTCGTCGCGGATCGAGTTGCCGTAGTCGAACACCTCGGCGCCGCCGTCCATGAACCCCAGCATCGCGTCCACATGCTCGGCCATCGAGTCGCGCGAGCGGTCGGTGAACTCGTCCGGCTTCTTCTCCGCGTAGTCGTGCCAGTCGGCGGGATCGATGCCCTTCGGCAGGTAGGCCAGCGGGTCGTGCGCGCTGGTCTGGTCGGTCACGACATCGACCTCGACGCCGCGTTTCAGCAGCTCGGGCAGTACCTCGGCGGCGTTGCCGATCAGCCCGACGGACAGCGCGACCCGGTCGCGCTTCGCGGCGGTGCACCGGCGGATCGCGTCGTCGAGATCGGTGGCGATCTCGTCGAGATAGCGGTGCTCGACCCGACGCCGGGCACGGGCCGCGTCACACTCGATGACCAGCGCGACGCCACCGTTCATGGTCACCGCGAGCGGCTGAGCGCCGCCCATGCCGCCGAGGCCCGCCGTCACGGTGAGCGTGCCGGCCAGCGACCCGCCGAACCGTTTCTTCGCCACCGCCGCGAACGTCTCGTAGGTGCCCTGCAGGATTCCCTGGGTGCCGATGTAGATCCAGGAGCCTGCGGTCATCTGGCCGTACATGGTGAGCCCGGCGGCCTCCAGCCTGCGGAACTCCGGCCAGTTCGCCCAGTCCGGCACCAGGTTCGAGTTGGCGATCAGCACCCGGGGCGCCCACTCGTGGGTGCGCAGCACACCGACCGGGCGGCCGGACTGCACGAGCAGTGTCTCGTCAAGGCCCAGGTTGGTCAGCTCACGGGTCATCGCGTGGAAGCTCGGCCAGTCCCGCGCGGCGCGACCGGTGCCGCCGTAGACCACCAGGTCTTCCGGCCGCTCGGCGACCTCGGGATCGAGGTTGTTGTGCAGCATGCGCAGCGGCGCCTCGGTGGCCCAGCCCTGCGCGGTCAGTGCGCTGCCGCGCGCGGCCCTGATCGGTCCTGACATGACTCTCCCCATCTCGGGCTCACCGGTGTTGGTTCCTCAACAGTCTTGAGGTGACCGCCACAGCTCTACCAGGGCCCCACGACAACCTTTGTCTGGAATCCCAGACACATGTGCGTTCTTCCGGATCGTCCGGACCGCGAGCACGTGCGAAGGTCACGACACAGCGAAGGCAGCGAGAAAGCAGGTCCCGATGGTCGAGCAGCCGGATACGGCACGGTCGAGCCTGACTCCCGAGCGACGGACGATCGACGTCATCCCCGAGGACGAACGGCACGGGACTCCGTTCAACCAGTTCACCCTGTGGTTCGGCGCGAACATGCAGATCACCGCCGTCGTCGACGGCGCGCTCGCGGTGATCTTCGGCGCGGACGCGCTGTGGGCGATCATCGGGCTGCTGATCGGCAACGTGCTCGGCGGTGCCGTCATGGCGCTGCACTCCGCGCAGGGCCCCAGGCTCGGTCTGCCGCAGATGATCTCCAGCCGGGCGCAGTTCGGTGTCCTCGGCGCCTGTGTGCCGCTGGCGCTGGTCGTACTGCTCTACCTCGGCTTCGCCGCCACCGGGACCGTTCTCGCCGGTCAGGCGGTCAGCGCGCTGCTGCACCTGGGCAGCCCGACGATCGGCATCCTGATCTTCGGTGCGCTGACCGCCGTCATCGCGGTGGCCGGCTACAAGCTCGTGCACATCGTCGGGCGGTTCGCCACGGTCGTCGGCGCGATCGGCTTCACCTACCTCGCGGTCCGGCTGTTCACCAGCTACGACGTGGCCGCGTTCATCGGTCTGAAGCCGTTCGACGCCGCGACGTTCCTGCTGGCGGTGTCCCTCGGCGCCGGCTGGCAGCTGACCTTCGGACCATACGTCGCCGACTACTCCCGCTACCTGCCGAGCGACACGAGCGTGCGGTCCGCGTTCCTCTCGACGTTCGCCGGCAGCGTCATCGGCTCGCAGTGGTCCATGACGTTCGGTGCGCTGCTCGCCGCCGTCGTCGGCCCGAAGTTCGTCGCCGACCAGGTCGGATTCATCGGCACGCTCGCCGGGCCCGCGGTCGTCGCGATCGGCATCTACTTCGTGATCGTCGTCGGCAAACTGACCATCACCTGCCTGGACGCCTACGGCGGGTTCATGTCGACCGTCACCGGCGTCACCGCGTTCACCGGTCAGACCAGGGTCTCGCAGGCCGCGCGGGTGGTGTCCATCGTCGTGTTCGTCGCGGCGACGGTCGGTATCGCGCTGTTCGCCAGCGCCGACTTCCTCAACAACTTCAAGAACTTCGTCCTGGTGCTGCTGACCGTGTTCACGCCGTGGAGCGCCATCAACCTCATCGACTACTACCTGGTGTCCAAGGAACGGGTCGACGTCCCGGCGCTGTACGACCCGAGGGGCCGGTACGGCAGCTGGAACGTCACCGCCCTCGCCGTCTACGTACTCGGCATCTGCGTGCAGATCCCGTTCCTCGCCCAGTCGCTCTACACCGGACCGGTGACCAGGCTGCTCGGCGGCGCGGACATCTCCTGGATCGTCGCGCTGCTGGTCACCGGGGCGGTGTACTACCCGCTCGCCCGGCGTACCAGCAACCCGCCGGAGACGGTCACCCAGCGCGGATGAGGTCCTCGGCAGCGGCGATCTCCGGCGCGAGGTGCCGGTCCGGGCCCGGTCCCGGGACGGAGGCACGCAGCCTCGCCACCATCTCGGCGGTGGCGGGCGCCGGGTGCAACGGCGCACGCAGATCGAGCGCCCGCGCGGCGGTGAGCAGCTCGATCGCCAGCACCGTGGTGAGACCGTCGATCGCGCGCCGCAGCTTGCGCGCCGCCGACCAGCCCATGGACACGTGGTCCTCCTGCATCGCGCTGGTCGGGATCGAGTCGACCGAGGCCGGGACCGCGAGCCGCTTCAGCTCCGAGACCACCGCGGCCTGGGTGTAGTGCGCGATCATGTACCCGGAGTCGACGCCGGCGTCGTCGGCGAGGAACGGTGGCAGCCCGTGCGAGCGGCTGACGTCGAGCATCCGGTCGGTGCGGCGTTCGGCGATACTCGCCACGTCCGCGACGCAGATGGCGAGGAAGTCCAGCACGTAGGCGACCGGGGCGCCGTGGAAGTTGCCGTTCGACTCGACCCGGCCGTCGTCGAGCACGACCGGGTTGTCGATCACCGAGGCCAGCTCGCGTCCGGCAACGAGATCGGCGTGCGCGAGCGTGTCGCGCGCGGCGCCGTGGACCTGCGGTGAGCAGCGCAGCGAGTAGGCGTCCTGTACCCGGTTGCAGTCCGGCCCCCGGTGGCTCTGCATGATCTCCGAGCCCCGCAGCAGCTCGGTCATGCGCGCCGCCGACGTGGCCTGGCCCGGGTGCGGGCGCAGGGCCTGCAGGTCCGCCGCGAACACCCGGTCGGTGCCGAGCAGCGCCTCGACGCTCATCGCGGCGGTCAGGTCGGCCATGTCGAGCAGCCGGGTGATGTCCGCGATGGCCAGGGTCAGCATGCCGAGCATGCCGTCCGTGCCGTTGATCAGCGCCAACCCCTCCTTCTCGGCGAGCTCGACGGTCTTGACTCCCGCGTCGGCCATCGCCTCGGCGGCCGGACGACGGTTGCCTGCCGCGTCGTACACCTCGCCCTCACCGATCAGCGCGAGTGCGATCGAGGACAGCGGCGCGAGGTCGCCGGAACAGCCGAGTGACCCGTACTCGTGCACGATCGGCACGATGTCGGCGTTCAGCAGATCGGCGAGCGACTCGATGGTCTCGGCACGAACGCCGGTGTGCCCGCTGGCCAGGGTGTGCAATCGCAGCAGCATGAGCGCCCTGACGACCTCGCGTTCGACCTCTGGCCCGGCGCCCGCCGCGTGCGACCGGATGAGCGACCGCTGCAGCGCGGCCCTGCGATCCGGCCGGATGTGCCGCGTGGCGAGCGCCCCGAAACCGGTGGACACGCCGTAGGTGGGCGTCTCCGCGTCGGCGAGCCGCTCGATGTGGGTGCGCGACTCGCGCACCGCGGCTTTGGCGGTATCGGTCACCCGGACCGGCGCTCCCCGCCTGGCGACGGCGACGACCTGGTCACGACTCAACGCAATTTCATCCAGCAGCACGGTGTCAGGCATCCGACCATCTCATCGCTCGCCGCCCCGGGAAGCGAGCGTGGCGCCGGACTCTGTGTCTGCGATACGAGACTCTGGAGGAATCACAGCGCAAATCCCCCGAGGATTCGTTCGAACGGCCGAGTGACACACCTCGCCCGACCGCACGGCGACTGTCGAGCGCCGAGAAGTACTTGTCGTGACACACTTCGTGTGATGGGTGGGAGCAGTGAGGTGCCCGCGCTGCGCCGGGGGCTGGCGATCCTGCGGTTGCTGGCAAGCCACGCGGGCCCGATGACCGCATCCGCCGTGGCCGGCGCGCTGGACCTGCCCCGCTCGACGACCTACCACCTGCTCGCCGAGCTGACCGACGCCGGATTCGTCACGCACCTCCCGGAGGCGCGCCGGTACGGGCTCGGGGTCGCGGTGTTCGAGCTGGGGTCCGCGTACCTGCGCCACGACCCGCTCGAAGCACTCGCCCGTCCTCTACTGCGCGGCCTGGTCGATCGTCTGCGCAGGCCGGCACAGCTCGGCGTCCTGCACGGTCCGGAGACGCTCTACCTGCTGCGCGAACAACCCCGCCGGCCGTTGACGCTGGTCACCGACGTGGGCGTCCGCATGCCCACGCATCTGCCGGCGTCCGGGCGGGCAATGCTCGGCAGGCTGCCCGCGTCCCAGGTGCGTGCGCTGTTCCCGTCGACCGTGAGCTTCGTCAGCCGCACCGGACGGGGGCCCACCAACCTGCCCGAGCTACGTCGGTTACTGACGAAGGAACGGCAACGCGGCTGGGCGGTGGAGGACGGCTACGTGACGGCGGGCTTCGCCTCGGTCGCGGCGCCGGTGCTCGACCACGGCGACCACCCCGTCGCAGCGATCAGCGTGGTCTTCCCGCACGAGTGCCCAGGTCCGCGCGAATGCAACCAGGACTGGCCCGACCTGGCGGCCGAGGTACGCCGAGCGGCGGGCGAGCTGTCGGTCCGGATCGGCGGCCGACGCTAGGCACTCGACGCCCGCGAGTCGGGCGCGTGAGCACACCGAGTCGGGCACCACAGCACACAAGGCTGTACCGAAAGCGCCGACTCGGTGTGCTGAGGCGCCCGACTCGCGGGTGGCTGTCTCCGTCACTCATCCGGTGGCCGGGTGGCGGCGCGCCACCACTGCCTCCGGCCCGGTGGTTGTGACGTCCGCGCCGTCACCAGGACATGGCAGCTCATGCAGCGCCGGCCCGGCGGGCTGAACATCGATCCCGGCGTGACCCGGAGGCCACAGGCGGCGAGATAGCGCCCCTCGGCGAGCCCCGCGACCAGGTAGGGCTCGGCGACAGCGTGATGGCGACCATCCATGAGGCAGGTCATCCACGGCATAAGTCTTTCCTTTCATCTAAATGAGTGACTAGCTTTCGTCGCGAATCATGACCAGGGGGACCGCGCGGAAATCTCCTGGAGGAACGCCACCAGCTCATCGCCGAACAGCGCACCTTCGGCCAGCCGCCGATAGTGCTCGACGTACTGCCGAACCTCGTCGGGATCGCGCACCCTGAGGCTCGACGTGACGGTCTCGGCCAGCACGAGAGCAGCTCTGTCCACATCGGGGTCGCCGATGATCGAGAACCCGTGATAGATGTGCGTGCGCTCCCGGGTCGAGAACGCCACCATCCCCATCTCGACGTTCGGCAGCCGGGCGACCTCCACCATCCGCTGAAGCTGGTCCCGCATGGCTGAGGCTGGGAGCAGCGAGCGCCGGAGCGCCGACTCGGTGAACAGCAGCTTCAACCGCTTCGCCCGGTCACCCAGCACCGCTTGGCGTGCCAGCCGCGCCTGAACCGCGCCGGCCAGCTCCTCAGGAGACAGCGCCTGACCTTGACCGAGCCGGAACATCACTGCGGCGTACGCCCCGGTCTGAGCAAGGCCCGGCACAACCTGGGGAGCGAATACCCAGATCGCACTGGCGGCAGCCTCGAGCGCCCTGATCTCCTCCTGCACCTTTCGCCGGCCAGGAGCTACACGGCGTTTCCATTCGGTCAGCTCGACACCCTGCCGCCGCGCCAGTTCAGTCAGACGACTCCGCAGCTCAGGTGCGGCATGCAGGAGCCGCGCCCACTCGTCGACCTCATCCGGCTTCGCCAGCGTCACAGCCCGCTCGACGCGACTCACCTTGGACTGCGACCAACCGAGCCGACGCGCCAGCTCGGTCGTACTGCAGCCCGAATCGAGCCGCAAGGCTCGCAGGCCAGCGGCAAGTTCGTGACGGTCGTCAGACCGGGTCGGCGATGAGATCGGGCTCGTACTTTCTCAAGTAGTCGGTGAGCGTAACGGCATGACGCACGGCACGATCGCGGATTTCCAGGTAGGGCCGCACATTCTCCCGAAGCTCCGGATAAAGAAAGTGTCCCTCGTCGTCGTAAACCATGCTGACCGCGGTCGCGGAGTCGTAGAGCCAGAAATCCTCGTGCAGGTCCGCCAGGTCAGTGTTCCAAGCCCGGTTCGCCACGAACACTTCCTGACCGACGGCAGCGGTGTCCTGGTATCCGAACAGCTCGAACTCGCTGTACTCGACCAGCGGATAGTCCAGGATCCGAACTCGCCAGAATCGTCTACCGGCAGAGATGACGTCGCGCATCTCGCCGAGCCACGCATCCCGGTCCGGATGGGCGCGCACCCGATCGCCACGTCGCCACGCCGCGAAGTCCGTTTCCTCCTGCGGCACCAGATACTGCGGCAGCGTCTCTAGCCGAAATGCATCGGTCGACCGCTGGATGATCCGTCTCAGGTCATCCAGATCCAACGTGGTCACCCGAGCCCGGCATCGATGATGATCCGCCGGCGAATCCGAGCAGCCACCTCGCCCGGCGCCAACGGCACCGTGTCTGGAGCCACCTCCAGACCGACGACCACCACGTCCTCCCAGTCGTCATCCCCCCATACCGACTGACACGTCTCGATTCCCTGACAAGAGCCGTCCACCGAGAGCCGTCTCAGCATGTCCCCACCCCGATTCACTCCGCGACCTTCTTAGGTCACTCACTTAAATTAACGTAGTGACTAGAGCTGGTCCAGCGTTCAGGGTCATTGCCTAGCGAAGCACTCGCGGGCCCGGCGCGAGTTCCAGCGCCCAGCGCGCCCCGCCCCACCGGCACGACGTCGCAGAGCTAGCTGTCGTGTCGCAGACGCTGCAGTGTCTGCGACACGACACGAGGCTCTGCGAAGTCGCTCGAGCCCTGGCCCGCGTCCGTGCATGGGAAAGGGGTGGCCCCTGCCGGACGTCGGTGTCCGGCGGGAGCCACCCCCAGGTTCAGGTGGACGGGCTAGCTGGTCAGCCCTGCTGCGGCACGATGGCGAAGCGCATCTGTGCTTCCTCGCCCTCGGCGACCTGCTCGACGTCGAGTGTCTTGTCGCCGAGTACCTGCGCCGCGTTCTGCTCCAGGTAGACCTTCGCCCCGCTGCCTTCGACAACGGTGTCGTCCTGCGACGGGGTCTGGACCAGGGCCAGCTCGAGCCCCTGTCCCTGGTCGTCCGTCGCGATCCGTGCGCCCGAGCCCTCCGGCATCTCGTTGAGCGACACGAGGGCATTGATGGCGTCTGCTGCGCTCTCGGTGATTGCCAACATCCGCCCGACCGTAGGGAAGCCCACCGGCGCTCGCAGCGTGGGGCGGCGCTCTCGGCGGATCCGTAGACGGGCGGTCGTTCTCGCGCGACGGGTTGCGAGCCGAGCCTTGTCGGTGTCCTGACATAACCTGATTTGCATGCGAGGGGATGAACCACCGAAGGCCACGCTGTGGATGCGGCGGCTGTTCGCCGCGTGCTGGAGCCATCGCGGGGTCACGATCGGGGCGATGCTGGCCTCGACCATCGGCGTCGGGCTCGAAGCAGCCACTCCGCTGCTGGTCAGGGTCGCGGTGGACAACTCGGTGCGCGGCGTCGTCACCGGGCTGAGCTGGCTGATCAGCGCGCTGATCGGGCTGGCGCTGATCCGGTTCGTGTCCGCGTTCCTGCGTCGCTACCTGGGCGGCCGGCTCTCGCTGGACGTGCAGCACGACCTGCGGCGCGCGGTGTTCGCCTCGGTGCAGCGGCTGGACGGTCCCCGACAGGACAGCCTGCGCACCGGGCAGGTGGCGTCCCGGGCGATCAGTGACCTGCAGCAGGTGCAGGGTCTGCTGTCGATGGTCCCGCTGGTGTCCGGCTACGTGGTTCTGCTGGGTGCCTCGATCGCGGCGATGCTGTGGCTGTCCCCGCTGCTCACGCTCGTCGCGGTGATCATGCTGCCGCTGTCGCTGGCACTCACCGCGCGCACCAGGAGAGCGCTCTTCCCGGCGACCTGGTCGGCTCAGCAGCGTGCGGCGGACATCGCGCAGCACGTCGAGGAGACGGTCACCGGGGTCAGGGTGGTGAAGGGCTTCGGCCAGGAATCCCGTGAGGTCGAGACGTTGCGGGCCCGCGCGCTGCGGCTGTTCGGCGAGCGGTTGCGCGCCGCGCGGCTGACCGCCCGGCTCGCCCCGCCGCTGGCGGCGCTGCCGTCGCTCGGGCTGATCGCGGTGTTCGGCGTCGGCGGCATGCTCGCGCTGCGCGGGCAGATCACCATCGGCACGTTCCTCGCGTTCTCCACCTATGTCGGCAACCTGGTCGGTCCGGCCAGGATGATCGGCAGCCTCGTCGTGTACGGGCAGCTGGCCAGGGCGGGCGTCGAGCGGGTCTACGAGCTGATCGACTCGCGCCCCGAGGTCACCGATCCGCCGAATCCGGTCGAGCTTCCGGCCGGGCCGCTGTCGGTCGAGCTGGACGACGTGCGGTTCGGCTACACGAGCGACGAGCCGGTGCTCGACGGTGTCTCGCTGCGCGTCGAGCCCGGCGAGACGCTCGCGTTGGTCGGCGCGGCCGGCTCCGGCAAGTCGACCGTGGCGATGCTGCTGCCCCGGTTCTACGACCCGCGCGGCGGCCAGGTGCGCATCGGTGGTGTCCCGCTGCCCGAGCTACAGCTCGCGGCGCTGCGCCGCGAGCTGGGCGTCGTGTTCGAGGAAGCGTTCCTGTTCTCCGACACCATCCGGGCGAACATCGCCTACGGCAAGCCCGACGCCGACGAGGACGCGATCCGGGCGGCCGCCAAGGCCGCGCAGGTCGAGGAGTTCGTCGACGCGCTGCCCGACGGCTACGACACGATGGTCGGCGAGCGCGGGCTGACCCTGTCCGGTGGCCAGCGTCAGCGCATCGCGCTGGCCAGGGCCCTGCTGTCGGACCCGCGCATCCTGCTGCTCGACGATGCGACCTCGGCGGTCGACGCGAGCACCGAGGCGGCGATCCACGACACGCTGCGCACCGTCACCGCGTCCCGCACCACGATCCTGATCGCCCACCGCCGCTCGACGCTGGCGCTCGCCGACCGCATCGTCGTCCTCGACGGCGGCACGGTGCTCGACGTCGGCACCGAGGCCGAGCTGGAGGCACGCGGAGCGCTGCTGCCGGTCACCGAGGAGAACCGCAACAGCCCGCCCTGCCCGTCCCGCGACGGGCTGTGGCCCACCGATGCGCCCGACCCGGCGCCCAGCCAGATCGACGACCCGAGGCTGCGAGCGGCGGTCGCCGCGATGCCCGAGCCCACCGACACCCCCAGGCTCGGCGACATCGACGTGACCGCGCCCGACCCGGGGTTCACCCTGCGCGGGCTGCTGCGGCCCATCCGCGCGCAGCTGATCCTGACGATCCTGCTGGTCGCCGGCAGTGCGCTGGCCACCGTCGCCTACCCGTCGCTGGCCCGGCTCGCGGTGGACGGCGGAATCCTGGCGAACTCACCGAGGATGCTCGCGGTGGCGGCCGCGATCGGGCTGCTCGTCGTGGCGGCCGACTGGACGATCACCGCGGTCCAGACCGTGGTCACCGCCCGTGCCGGGGAGAGCGTGCTCTACCTGTTGCGGGTGCGCAGCTTCGCGCACCTGCAGCGGCTCGGCCTCGACTACTACGAGCGTGAGCTCGCCGGTCGGATCATGACCAGGATGACGACGGACGTGGATGCGCTGTCGACGTTCCTGCAGACCGGGCTGGCCCAGACGGTCGTCAGCCTGCTGACGCTGGTCGGCGTCGCGGTCGCGCTGCTGGTCACCGACTCCGAGCTGGCCCTGGTCGCATTGGCCGCCCTGCCGCCGCTGATCCTGGCGACCGTGGTGTTCCGGCGCCGGGCGTCGGCCGCCTACACGGAGGCGCGCGAGCGGGTCAGCGTGGTGAACGCCGACCTGCAGGAGAACGTCTCCGGTATCCGGGTCGTGCAGGCCTTCGTGCGGGAGGAGTACAGCAGCAGGGAGTTCGGGGCACGCAGTGCCGCATACCGGGTGTCGCGGCTGCGTGCGCAAAGCTACATCGCGACGTACTTCCCGTTCGTCGCGATGCTGTCCGAGATCGCGCAGGCCGCCGTGCTCGCGCTCGGCGCGTACCGGGTGGCCGGCGGCGATCTGACGCCGGGCGTGCTGACCGCGTTCCTGCTCTACCTCGCGCTGTTCTTCTCCCCCGTCCAGCAGCTGTCGCAGGTGTTCGACGGCTACCAGCAGGCTCGGGTCGGGTTGTCCCGCATCGGCGACCTGCTGCGCACGCCCACCTCGGTGCCGGACGCACCGACCGGGCTGGTGCAGATGCCCGATCGGCTGCGCGGCGAGGTGGAGCTGCGCTCGGTCGGTTTCCGCTACTCCCAGGCCGAGCGCGACGCGTTGCACGACGTGTCGCTGCGCATCGCTCCCGGTGAGACGGTGGCCATGGTCGGCTCGACCGGTGCCGGCAAGTCGACCGTAGTCAAGCTGCTCGGCCGGTTCTACGACGTCACCGCCGGTCAGGTACTGGTCGACGGGGTCGACGTGCGGCACTACCCGCTGCGCGGTTTCCGGCAGCGGCTGGGTGTCGTGCCGCAGGAGGCGCACCTGTTCACCGGCGACGTCGCCTCCAACATCGCCTACGGACGGCCCGACGCCGACCAGGCGAGCATCGAGGCGGCGGCCCGCGCTGTCGGCGCGCTGGACATGATCGCCTCGCTGCCCGCCGGGTTCCGCCAGCCGGTCGGTGAGCGCGGGCAGGGTCTGTCCTCCGGCCAGCGCCAGCTGGTGGCGCTGGCCAGAGCCGAGCTGGTACAGCCCGACCTGCTGTTGCTGGACGAGGCGACCGCGGCGTTGGACCCGGCGGCGGAAGCCGCCGTGCTCGCAGCGGGCGATCGCCTCACCGCGCGTCGCACGACCGTGGTGGTCGCACACCGCCTGGCCACCGCGGCGAGGGCGGACCGCATCGTGGTGCTCGCCGACGGCCGCATCGTCGAGCAGGGCAGCCACACCGACCTGCTGGCGGCCGATGGCGCCTACGCCGCGTTCTGGCGCGACGGCCACGTCACACCCGACGCCCCGGCGAGTCGGGCACCCGAGCACACCGAGTCCGCGGTCTGAGCACACGGCTGTCGGGAGAGCCTCACCACACGGCGCTGCTCAGCGGTCTCCGCTGCCGGCCGTCGGCGTCGAAGTTGGCCGGGTCCAGCCAGCCGGCCAATCGGTCCCGCAGGAGCGGCCACTCGCCGTCGGTCATCGAGTACCACGCCGTGTCCCGGTTGCGGCCGCGGACGACGACCGCCTGCCGGAACGTGCCCTCGTAGGTGAAGCCGAGCCGCTCCGCCGCGGCGCGGGACGGGGCGTTGAGGTCGTCACACTTCCACTCGAACCGCCGGTAGCCGAGCTCGTCGAACGCATACGCCGCGACGAGGTACTGCGCCTCGGTCGCGGCCCGGCTGCGCTGCAGCAACGGCGAGTAGTGGACGTGACCCACCTCGATCACGCCTATGTCCGGCTGGATCCGCAGCAGGCTCAGTACGCCGACCGCTCGCCGCTCGTACTCCGGCGACACCGGGTCGGTGTTGACGACCGCGTAGAACATCGGATCGTCACCGCTACCGCTGTTCTCGATCCAGCGGCGGTACTCGGCCAGGTCCGCGAACGGGCCGTACGGCAGGTAGGTCCAGCTCTCACCCCGCACATCGAGCTGGTCGGAGGCGAACAGCTCCTCGGCGTGCCGACGCGCGTCCAGCCGCTCGAGCCGGCAGTACCGTCCCTTGAGCACCGGCGCCGTCGGCAGCGGCCGCGCCGCCCATCCGGGCACCTCGTCGCCGATCGGCTGGTTGAAGTCGTTGATTCGCACACCTGGATCCTGTATTCGCAGGTGGCGATCGGGAACAGCCATTTCGGGACCGTTGGACAAGGCCACCGCGACCCGGCAGGGTTGCGTTGAATCAAATCTCTCTTAAGTCTGTGTGCTGATGTTCCCGCAACGCGACCAACCGTTACGCGCGCCCCCACCGAAGGACTAACCTGGACGCCAGCCGGCCCCCGTGCTATCCGAACAAGTTCAAGTGAGGCGATCTTCCACCGTGTCCACGAGCAGCTCGTCGGTCCCTCCGTTTCCGACTGCCCAATTCGGCACCAACGAGTGGCTCGTCGAGGAGATGTACCAGCGTTTCCTCGACGAACCGTCGTCCGTAGACCCGGCGTGGCACGACTTCTTCGCCGATTACCGCACCGGCGCCGGTAAGGCCGATGCTGGCGACACCAAGACCGAGACGGGCGACGCGGCGGCCAACGGCAAGGCCGCCACCGCACCGGCGGCGAAGAGCGCCCCCAGCTCCAACGGCTCGGCACCGGCCAAGTCCAGCGCACCGGCACAGTCCAAGCCCGAAGCCAAGCCCGAAGCCAAGCCCGAGGCCAAAGCCGAGCCGGCGAAGCCCGCCGCCGGAAGCACGTCCCGGGCGGCGAAGCCGGCCGCACCGCCGAAGGGCGCACTGAACGGCGAGGTCACCCAGCTGCGCGGGTCGGCCAACACGATCGTCAAGAACATGCAGACCTCGCTCACGCTGCCGACGGCGACGAGCGTGCGCGCGGTGCCGGCGAAGCTACTGGCGGACAACCGCATCGTGATCAACAGCCACCTCAAGCGCACTCGAGGCGGCAAGATCAGCTTCACCCACCTGATCGGCTACGCCGTGGTCAAGGCGATGGCCGACTTCCCGGTGATGAACCGGCACTTCGTCGAGGTCGACGGCAAGCCGAACGTCGTCCAGCCCGAGCACGTCAACCTGGGCCTGGCGATCGACCTTCCCGGTAAGGACGGCGCGCGCACCCTGGTCGTGGTCTCGATCAAGGGCTGCGAGTCGATGAACTTCGCGCAGTTCTGGTCGGCCTACGAGGACATGGTGCGCAAAGCGCGCACCGGTGCGCTGCAGGCCGCCGACTTCGCGGACACCACGCTGAGCCTGACCAACCCGGGCACGTTGGGCACCAACCACAGCATGCCCCGGCTGATGTCCGGGCAGGGCACCATCATCGGCGTCGGCGCGATGGAGTACCCGGCCTCGTTCCAGGGCGCGAGCGACGAGCGTCTCGCCGAGATGGGCATCAGCAAGATCATCACGCTGACCTCGACGTACGACCACCGCATCATCCAGGGCGCCGAGTCCGGCGACTTCCTGCGCAAGGTGCACAAGCTGCTGCTCGGTGAGGAGTCGTTCTACGACGACATCTTCGCGTCGCTGCGGGTGCCCTACGAGCCGGTCCGCTGGGTGCAGGACTTCCCGGAAGGCGCGATCGACAAGACCGCGCGGGTGCTCGAGCTGATCGAGTCCTACCGCACGCGCGGTCACCTGATGGCCGACACCGACCCGCTGAACTACCGCCAGCGCCGCCACCCCGACCTGGACGTGCTGAGCCACGGCCTGACCCTGTGGGACCTGGAGCGGGAGTTCGCCGTCGGCGGGTTCGCCGGCAAGTCGCACATGAAACTGCGCGACGTCCTCGGTGTCATGCGCGACGCGTACTGCCGCACGATCGGCACCGAGTACATGCACATCGCCGACCCGGAGCAGCGCGACTGGCTGCAGCAGCGCATCGAGCGCCCGCACCAGAAGCCGCCGGCCGCCGAGCAGAAGTACATCCTGTCGAAGCTCAACGCCGCCGAGGCCTTCGAGACGTTCCTACAGACCAAGTACGTCGGTCAGAAGCGGTTCTCCCTCGAGGGCGGCGAGACGGTCATCCCGCTGCTGGACGCGGTGCTCGACTCGGCGGCCGAGGGTGAGCTGGACGAGGTCGTCATCGGCATGCCCCACCGTGGCCGGCTCAACGTGCTGGCCAACATCGTCGGCAAGCCGATCAGCCAGATCTTCCGTGAGTTCGAGGGCAACCTCGACCCGGGTCAGGCGCACGGTTCCGGCGACGTCAAGTACCACCTGGGCGCCGAGGGCAAGTACTTCCGGATGTTCGGTGACGGCGAGACCACGGTGTCGCTCGCGTCGAACCCGTCGCACCTGGAAGCCGTCGACCCGGTGCTGGAGGGCATCGTCCGCGCCAAGCAGGACCTGCTCGACCAGGGGCCCGAGGGCTTCACGGTGCTCCCGGTCATGATGCACGGCGACGCCGCGTTCGCCGGTCAGGGCGTGGTCGCGGAGACGCTGAACCTGGCACTGCTGCGCGGTTACCGCACCGGCGGCACGGTGCACATCGTGGTCAACAACCAGGTCGGGTTCACCACGGCGCCGGAGAACTCCCGGTCGAGCCAGTACTGCACCGACGTGGCGAAGATGATCGGTGCGCCGGTCTTCCACGTGAACGGCGACGACCCCGAGGCCTGTGTCTGGGTCGCCCGTCTGGCCGTCGAGTACCGGCAGCGCTGGCACAACGACGTCGTGATCGACATGATCTGCTACCGCCGCCGCGGCCACAACGAGGGCGACGACCCCTCGATGACCCAGCCGGCGATGTACGACATCATCGACGCGAAGCGCAGCGTGCGTAAGAACTACACCGAGTCGCTCATCGGCCGTGGTGACATCTCCATGGAGGAGGCCGAACACGCGCTCAAGGACTTCTCCAACCAGCTGGAACACGTCTTCAACGAGGTGCGCGAGCTGGAGCGCGGCAAGATCACCGCGAGTCCGTCGGTCGAGGACGAGCAGGCGCTGCCGGCGAAGCTGGACACGTGCGTCCCGCTCGAGGTCATCCACCGGATCGGCGACGCGCACACCGAGCTGCCGGACGGTTTCTCGGTGCACTCGCGGGTCAAGCCGGTGCTGGAGCGGCGGCACAAGATGTCCCGCGAGGGCAACGTCGACTGGGCGTTCGCCGAGCTGCTCGCGCTCGGTTCGCTGGCCATGGACGGCCGCCTGATCCGGATGTCCGGTCAGGACACCCGGCGCGGCACGTTCGTGCAGCGCCACGCCGTGGTGATCGACCGCAAGACCGGAGCGGAGTACTACCCGCTGCGCAACCTGGCCGAGGACCAGGGCCGGTTCCTGCCGTACGACTCGGCGCTGTCCGAGTTCGCCGCGCTCGGCTTCGAGTACGGCTACTCGGTGGCGAACCCGAACGCCATGGTCATCTGGGAGGCCCAGTTCGGCGACTTCGTCAACGGCGCCCAGTCGGTCATCGACGAGTTCATCTCCTCCGGCGAGGCCAAGTGGGGCCAGATGTCGGATGTCGTGATGCTGCTGCCGCACGGTCTCGAAGGACAGGGCCCGGACCACTCGTCCGGCCGGATCGAGCGGTTCCTGCAGCTGTGCGCCGAGGGTTCGATGACGGTGGCGCTGCCGAGTGACCCGGCGAACTACTTCCACCTGCTGCGCCGGCACGCCCTCGACGGGGTGCGCAGGCCGCTGGTGGTGTTCACGCCGAAGTGGATGCTGCGGGCGAAGCAGGTGGTCAGCCCGCTGACCGACTTCACGGACAACCACTTCCGTTCGGTCCTCGACGACCCGAGGTTCGCCGACAAGGAAGGCCCGCAGGAGGGCGTGCGCCGGCTGGTGCTGTGCAGCGGCAAGATCTACTGGGAGCTTGCCGCCGCGTTGGCGAAGGACGACAAGGACGACATCGCGCTCGTTCGCGTCGAGCAGCTCTACCCGCTGCCCAAGCGCAAGCTGAAGGCCGCGCTGGAGCGTTACCCGAACGCCACCGACATCCGGTGGGTGCAGGAGGAGCCGGCGAACCAGGGTGCGTGGCCGTACTTCGGTCTCGCGCTGCCGGAGTTCTTCCCGGAGCGTTTCGCCGGCATCAAGCGGGTCTCCCGCCGCCGCATGGCCGCCCCGGCCCCCGGTTCGGGCAAGGTGCACGAGGTGGAGCAGGCAGCCCTGATCCAAGAAGCGCTGGGAGAGTGACCCATCGTGAGTGGTGCGGGCGCCTATAGGCGCCCGCACCACTCACGAGCCATCACCACGGCTGAGCCGGCTCCGCGAGTCTCCGAAGGAGTTCCGGCGAAGGCCGGCGTAGTGAATGTCCGCACGCAGGCTCTCCAGCCGGACGGCGGCTCCCAGGGCGACCACAAGCGCGCGCTCGGCCGACGAAGTCGGCTTGTTTTTCTGGGGGCACCCCAGCGAGCGATAGCGAGCCGGGGTGGTCACGGAAAAACTTCGCGCGAAACAGGCCCTACGATTTGGGGAAGGCGCAGAGGGACTGCAGGTCCTGGGCGCCGTCGGTGCGCAGGTCCTGCTTCTCCTCGCCGGGGTTGACCGTGGTCAACACCAGGTGGTCGTTGGCGCCGTAGATCTTGACGCCGAGGCCCGAGGTTTCGGTGCGGGTGTTGTTGACGATCGAGCGTGCGCCCTGGGGTAGCACCGTCGCGACGTCGAGCGCGGGGTGGCTGTCCTGGCAGAACACCTGCTCGTGGCTGTACTCGACCTTCGTGCCGGTGAAGTTCGGCTCCGAGTAGAGGCAGAACGAGCCGTAGCTGCAGTAGGCGTCGGCGGCGACGGTGAGCGCGCCGGCCGCCATGGCGGCGCCGGGCACGATCGCGACGGTGAACAGGCTCGCGGCGCCGAGGATCGCCCAGGCGCGGTTCCGGATTTCGATGAGCTTGTTCTGAGGTTCTTGCGGGCTCCGCGAGGGTGTGAGGTCACCGCGCGGTGCCGGACGTCCTGGCGGTGTGAAGCCGCGTGGCGCTTCGGGACGGGCGTTCGGGGTCAGCCTCGGAGCGGGATGCCCCGTCGGGACCGGTCGGGCCTGTACGGGCCTCGGCGGACCCTGCGGGCCGGTGGCCGGACGCCCGGCGGGGGCGGTGTGGAACGGCACCCGCTGCGGACCCGGCCGTGCCGGCGCCCCCTGCGGCGGATACGACCCCCCTGGCCGTGGGCCACCGTGGCCCCGCGCGGGGCCACGTGGCCCCGGCCCGGCTTCATACATAGAGTCGGCCTCCGGCAAGGATCCGGTTCGGGTCGGTCAGCTGCGGGTTCTTCCGCATCAGCTCCGCTACGGAGCTGCCCGTACTCCGCGCGTACTTGCTCAAGGTACTGCCGGGCTGGATCACTGTGACACCCGGATGCGCACCGCGCACGGCCAAATGCCGTCCTGCGCGAATCTTGTGAATATTGGTGATCTTGTTGTCCGCGGCGGTCGACGGCGCGAGGCCGCGGCCTCCGGTGTGTTCTAGAGTCTCCGCGTGTACTTCACCGACCGGGGTATCGAAGAGCTGGAACAGCGGCGCGGCGAGGAGCAGGTGTCGTTCGAATGGCTGGGTGAACGCCTGCGTGCGTTCGTGGACCTGAACCCCGACTTCGAGGTCCCCATCGACCGCCTGGCCACCTTCCTGGCCCGCGACGACGAGGACTGAATCCGCTGGGCCTGTTCCGCGCGGAGTTTTTCCGTAACCACCCCACTCGCTTCGCTTCGGGGGTGCTTCCGGAAAAACAAGCCTCCTTCGTCGGCCGGGCGCGCACTTGTCGTCGCTTGAGGAATCGCCGTGGGGCGTTGGCGAGGTTGTTGCGGACATTCACCACGCCGGCCTTCGCCGGAACTCCTTCGGAGACTTGCGGAGCCGGCTCAGCCGTTGGCCGGGTTGAGGATTGCCTTCGTCCTCGCTCCTCGTGCGGAGCGGGGTTACCGGCGGCCCAGGGGAGGTCTCTGGCGCAGGGCTTCCATCAGGGCCTCGAAACGTTGGATCGTCACGTCGTAGAGGTAGTCGAGCCTGCCCGGTGGAACCGCGGGGTCCTGCTTCGGCAGGGTGCGCATGGTCATCCACTGCTCGTGGTACAGCTCGGTGAGCGCGGTCTCCCACTGGAGCTCCACGCCGATCAGGGTGTGCAGCTCGGCGTCAGCCGCGGCCTCCATCTGTTCCTGCAGCTCGACCAGCCGGTCTTCCAACGCCCTGGCCAGCGCGGCGTCCCGCAGTCGCATGTCCTCGACCGCGTCGCTCATGCCCGAGGTGATCTCCTTGTACCGCCGGGCAGGGTCGGTGTCCGTCACGAGATGTCCGGCACGATCATGACCTCCGGGCGTTGCTGGGTGTAGCGGTCGAACATCAGCCCGCGTGCCGGGCGCGGTGACCAGGTCGCCAGACCCGGCGCGAGGGTGCCCAGCTCGGCGCCCTGGACGTCGAACGCGACCCAGCACCCGATGTCGTCCACCCCGGCGCCCATGGTCAGCACCGCGCGCAGCCGCTGCACGCTGCGCCACCAGCCGAGCACGTGCAGACCGGTCTCCGGGCCGCTCTTGAGGACCTGGCGCAGGCTGTCCAGGCCACTGCGGAAGGTCTCCGGGTTCTTCTGTTCCAGGACCCCGCTCGCGCCGTCGACGCCGTAGAGCAGCAGGTAGTGCGGCTCGGAGCGGGCCTCGCCGCCGGTGAGCCTGCCTGTGGTGTCGGCGGCGAGCTCCCCGATCAGCGCGGCCATGCCGTCCAGGCCCACGGTGGTCACCGTGTGCCCGGCGGTGACCAGCCGGGCGGCGAGCTCGTCGACCGGCGCCGAGGCGTCCGGCACGAGCGTGACCAGGGTGAACCTCGCCTGCCCCGGGGCGTGCTGGCGGGCCAGCGACCATGCCGCCGCGCCGAGCACCGAGGCCGCGTCGGGTACGGCCGACGAGATCACCGCCAGGTTGCGCCCGGGGGTTGCGGCCATCGGGACCGAGGCCGAGCTGCCCGCGACGTCCATCAGCTGACCCAGCACCGCCATCGGCGCGGGCCCTGGCGGCAGATCGTCCAGCAGATCGGCGAGTCGCGGTGAGCGGTCCGCGTCGAACAGCCGAGGCTCCGGCAGATCCTCCGGCCGCATCTCCCACAGTTCGGCCTGCAGCTTGTCCAGGGTGCCCTTCGCGGTGGCGTCCGGGATGCGGATGACCTCGTTGCCGTGCTTGATGCCGGACTCGTGGTTCAGCACCGCGTGCCAGCGGGGCAGCGACAGTGCCGCGTCGTTCAGCTCGGCGAGCACCCTGCGGGACCGGGGCAGCGCGACCCGCAGCACGAACTGCTCGAAGATCGCCGGACGGCCCCAGAAGGCCTCGATGCCGGACACGTCCTGGCTGGACAGCACCAGGTGGATGCCCTGTGACCGGCCTCGCCGTGCGACGTCCTCGAGCAGCATGACCGCTTCCCTGGTGACGCCGTCCTTCTCCGCGAACAGGTACTGGAACTCGTCGATCACCGCCACGATCCGGGGCCAGCGACCCTCCGGATCGGCGGTCCTCAGCTCCTCGAGCTTCGTGACCTCGTAGGACTTGGCGGCCTCGGCGCGCCGGCGCATCTCGCCCGCAAGGAACCGCAGCAGCGCGAGGCCGAACTCCCGGTCGGTGTTGATGTTGACGCCGACCAGCCGCGCGTGCGGCAGCCACGTGGGGTCGCGCCTGCCGGGGGTGAACTGGGCGAACGACACGCCTTCCTTGAAGTCCAGCAGGTACAGCTCCAGCTCGTCCGGCGAGTAGCGCGCCGCCATCGAACCGATCATCGTGAACAGCAGGTTCGTCTTGCCGGAGCCGCTCGGGCCGCCGATCAGTGCGTGCGGCGAGGAGTCGCACAGCGCCAGCTCGATGACCAGGCCGTCGCGGAACCCGACCGGGGCGTGCACCCCGGTGACGGAGCTGGCCTGCCACCAGTCCCTCGGTTCGAGGGGCATCAGGTCGCCGAACCGCCCGATGCGGCTGCGCACCCGTTCCAGCTCGTCGGAAATCGCGTGGCACGCGGCGGTGACCTGTTCGCGCGGCAGCGGGGCGTCCAGGGTGACCGTGGCGTGCGTGCCGGTCATCGAGCTTCTGGCGTTGATCGGACCGGTCCAGGTGCGCGGCGGTTCGATCAGGGTGAGGCGTTCCATCGGCGCGCTCACCGCGACCGGCATGTCGACCAGGATGAGCTGGATTCCGCAGGCCAGGCCGTTGCGGGCGACGCGTTGCAGAGTGCGGCGGTCGTCGTCACGAAGGTCCTGCCCGCCGCCGATCAGCACGGCGACCTGCCACGGCTCGGTGCGCGAACCGGTCGCGGCGCTCAGCGCGCGCAGCGACGGGTGCCCGTCGATCAGGATCCGGTTGTGCACCCGCCGGATGTGGTCGGACAGCTCCTCCAGCAGCTCGCTGAGCCTGCCGGGGTGGTGCACGGTGAGCACACCGGAGCGGGTCAGCGGGTACAGGCCGGGGGTCGCGCCGCTGACCTGACCGACGTCCCAGGCGTGCAGCGCGATCATGCCGGGCCGGAAGTAGCTGACCACCCGCATCAGCAGGTTCTCGATCAGCGCCTCGGCCGCCGCCTGGGTCCCCGGGTTGGTGATGATCTCCAGGTGCGAGTCGTCGAGCAGCGGCACCGCCACCGGGAACGGCTGGTGCCGGGGCGCTCCGTCGACGACCGCCGAACCGACTCGCCACAGCTGGGGAATCGGTCCCCCGCCGTCGACCTTGCCGACCTCACCGAGCCAGCCGTCACCCTGGTCGCCCGCCGCGCCGGGAGCGGCGTCGGCGACCAGCTCGACCAGCCTCGGAGGTTCGGTCGTGACCCAGTCACCGAACGTGGCCCGACGGTCCGCGAGCATCCGGTTCAGCGGCGGTGCCATCCGAGGGTTGCGCAGGATCCGCTCGAACGACGGGTTCGCCGCGAGCGTGTCCAGCCCCTCGGCCCGCAGCCACATCTCGAACATGGTCTGCGCATGTTCGAGCTGGGTGGCCTCGCGCGCGGCGGCGGCGGCGCTCAACGCGGCACCTGCCGCCTGCCGGAACTCCTCGAACGCGGCGTCGATGCGCGTCCGCCGGTCGCCCCGGCGGCTCATCGTCCGGGCCCGATCTCAGATCCGTGCGTCGAGGGCCGCAACCGCATCGGCTCCACCGCTGATCAACCCCAGAACTGACGTCAATTCCTCGTGTGCGCGCAGCAGGTCGGCCGACACCAGCTTCTCGTGATGCGACCGTTCCAGCTCGGTCAGCATCGCCACCACCTCAGCCAGCTGCTGTTGTGCATCCCGTCCACAACGATAAGCGTTGCGCAGCTGCTCCGAAACCTCCGCGAGCTGGGCTCGGACCTCAGCTATGGACGCGCTCACAGCCGCTGCGAAATGCCTTCGGTGGTGCTGACCGCCGCCTGCACCAATTGCTGCACGTCGTTCAGGCTGCTGGCCGCCTGCTGCAGCTGATTGGTCGCTTCCTGGACGTCGGACTGCGAGCTGCCCTCACCCGCTCGCTGGATCATGGCCTGCGCTTCCTCGATGTGCGACTGCGCCTGCTGCAACATGCCGAGGCTCTCCTCGGCCTTCTGACCCGCCTGCTTCATCGCACTGCCGGCTTCTCCGATGCTTGCCACGAGCCCACCTCACGATCGCATTTGGCTGTGGGAACAAAAGTAATCCCCCGCCGTGCTCACAGCGGGGAGGACATGCGGTCCACCTCGGTGAATCCGCAGGTCGACGCTGCATGCATCGCGCCTCTAGTGACCCCGGTCACTTACCGGCGCTAGCCCGACAGGAGTAGACCAGGGGTCCTCCCACCACGAGGCCAGGCACCGCTGCCGTTTTCGGTGCCCTCACGCTGTTAGGGGCGACACCGATGTCGACCGAGAGCGAAGACCCGACCGTCCACATCTTGTGGATCAACGCAGGACTGAGCTGTGACGGCGACTCGGTCGCACTGACCGCCGCCACCCAGCCGAGCATCGAAGAGATCGCGCTCGGCGCGCTCCCCGGACTGCCCAAGGTCGCCGTGCACTGGCCGTTGATCGACTTCGACAACGGCCCGGTGGGCGGCGTGAACGACTTCATCGAATGGTTCTTCAAGGCCGAACGCGGCGAGCTGGAGCCGTTCGTGCTGGTCATCGAAGGATCCATCCCGAACGAGGCGATCAAGCCGGAGGGATACTGGTGCGGGTTCGGCAACGACCCGGCCACCGGCCAGCCGATGACCACGAGCGAGTGGATCGACCGGCTGGCACCCAAGGCACTGGTCGTGCTCGCGGTCGGGACCTGCGCCACCTACGGCGGCATCCACGCGATGGCCGGCAACCCGACCGGCGCGATGGGCGTCCCGGACTACCTCGGCTGGAACTGGAAGTCCAAGGCCGGCATCCCGATCGTGTGCGTGCCCGGCTGCCCGACCCACCCGGACAACCTGTCCGAGACGATCCTCTACCTGCTCTACCAGGCCACCGGCGCCGCGCCGATGATCCCGCTGGACGACGAGCTGCGGCCGAAGTGGCTGTTCGAGGCCACCGTCCACGAGGGCTGTGACCGGGGCGGCTACTACGAGCAGGGCCAGTTCGCCAAGGAGTACGGCTCGCCGAAGTGCCTGGTGAAGCTGGGCTGCTGGGGTCCGGTCGTGAAGTGCAACGTGCCCAAGCGCGGCTGGATCAACGGCGTCGGCGGCTGCCCGAACGTCGGCGGCATCTGCATCGGCTGCACGATGCCCGGCTTCCCGGACAAGTTCATGCCGTTCATGGACGCACCGCCGGGCAGCAAGGTCTCCGGCGCCGCGAGCGGCGCGTACGGCGGCGTCATCCGACGGCTGCGCAACATCACCGCGAAGAAGCTGGACGCCGAACCCAAGTGGCGCGCCAAGGGCCGCGAACTGAGCACCGGCTATCGGAAGGTCTGGTAGAGCCATGACCGCAACACAGGACCGAATGGGCTCGTTCAAGACCAATGACCAGGGCCTGGTGGAGATGTCCTGGGACCCGATCACCCGGATCGTGGGCAGCCTCGGCATCTACACGAAGATCGACTTCAAGCAGAAGCGCGTGGCCGAGTGCCACAGCACGTCGTCCATCTTCCGCGGCTACTCGATCTTCATGAAGGGCAAGGACCCGCGCGACGCGCACTTCATCACCAGCCGGATCTGCGGCATCTGCGGCGACAACCACGCGACCTGCTCGGTCTACAACCAGAACATGGCCTACGGCGTGCGCCCGCCGCACCTGGCCGAATGGATCATCAACCTCGGTGAGGCCGCCGAGTACATGTTCGACCACAACATCTTCCAGGAGAACCTGGTCGGGGTCGACTACTGCGAGCGGATGGTCGCCGAGACCAACCCGGGTGTGCTGGAGCTGGCGAACCGGACCGAAGCACCGCACGCCGGTGATCACGGCTACAAGTTCATCGGCGACATCATGCGGGCGCTCAACCCGTTCACCGGCGAGTTCTACCGCGAGGCGCTGCAGGTCAGCCGGTACACCCGGGAGATGTTCTGCCTGATGGAGGGGCGCCACGTGCACCCGTCCACGCTGTACCCGGGCGGTGTCGGCACGGTCGCCACGATCCAGCTGTTCACCGACTACCTGACCCGGCTGATGCGCTACTGCGAGTTCATGAAACTCGTCGTCCCGCTGCACGACGACCTGTTCGACTTCTTCTACCAGGCCCTGCCCGGCTACGAGGAGGTCGGGCGGCGACGCATCCTGATGGGCTCCTGGGGCGCGTTCAACGACCCGGACCACTGCGACTTCAGCTACCGCAACATGGAGTCCTGGGGCCGCAAGATGTTCGTCACCCCGGGCGTCGTGGTGGACGGCAAACTCGTCACCACGAGTCTGGTCGACATCAACCTGGGTATTCGCATCCTGCTCGGCAGCTCGTTCTACCGGGACTGGGAAGACCAGGAGATGTTCGTGACCAGGGACCCGCTTGGCAACCCGGTCGACCGGCGTCACCCGTGGAACCAGCACACGATCCCCGCGCCGCAGAAGCGCGACTTCGACGACAAGTACAGCTGGACGATGTCGCCGCGCTGGTTCGACGGCACCGACCATCTCGCGCTGGACACCGGCGGCGGCCCGCTGCCCCGGCTGTGGGTGACGGCGCTGGCCGGGCTCGTCGATACCGGCTATGTGAAGGCGACCGGCCACAGCGTCCAGATCAACCTGCCGCGTACGGCCCTGAAGCCCGAGGCGCATTTCGAGTGGACGATCCCGAAGTGGTCCAACGCGATCGAACGTAACCGGGCCCGCACCTACTTCCAGGCGTACGCGGCCGCGCAAGCGTTGTACTTCGCGGAGAAGGCCATGGCCGAGGTGCGCTCGGGGCACACCAAGACGTGGGAGCCGTTCAAGGTCCCCGACGAGTCGATCAGCGTCGGGTTCACCGAGGCGGTGCGCGGCGTGCTGAGCCACCACATGGTGATCCGGGGCGGCAAGATCGCCAACTACCACCCGTACCCGCCGACGCCGTGGAACGGCAGCGTCCGGGACAGCTACGGCACACCCGGCCCGTACGAGGACGCGGTGCAGAACACGCCGATCTTCGAGGAGAACCCGCCGGACAGCTTCAAGGGCATCGACATCATGCGCGCGGTCCGCAGCTTCGACCCGTGCCTGCCGTGCGGTGTGCACATGTACCTGGGCAACGGCAAGACGCTCGACAAGACCACGTCGCCCGCGATGCTCAACCTGCCGGAGTGACTCCGACCGATCCCCAGGAGGTGGGGCAGCGCATCGAGGCGCTCCTGGGTGAGCTCGGCGAGCCCGCTGTCACGGACGTGGCCGAGGAGCTCGTCCGGCTGCTGATGGGCATGTACGGGGCGGGTCTGGAGCGGATCGTCTCGATGCTCGCCGGGTCCGCGCTGGAGGGGCCCGCGCTGCTGTCGAAGCTCCTGGAGGACGACCTGGTGTCGAGCCTGCTGGTGCTGCACGACCTGCATCCCGAGGACACCTCGGCCAGGGTCGCGCGAGCGCTGGAGACGGTACGGCCCTACCTCGGGTCGCACGCCGGTGGCGTCGAGCTGCTCGGCGTGGCCGACGAACCGGAGGGCGTGGTCGTGACGCTGCGGCTGAAGGGCAGCTGCGACGGATGCCCGTCCTCGGCGATGACGGTGAAGACGGCGATCGAGAAGGCCATCGTGGAGGCCTGCCCAGAGGTGCTGCGGGTCGACGTCGAGGGCATGAACGAACCTGCGGCATCGGTCAAGGAGCTGCCGCTGCTGCAGATTCAGTCCGGCCCGCCGGTCGAGACGTCCTGGGTGGTCCTGGACGATCCGTCGCTGCGACCGGGCCAGTGCGCGACGCTCGACGTCGAGGGCTGTCCGGTGCTGCTGGCACTGCCGCCGGGGTCGGGTGGGTTGGTCGCCTACCGCAACCGCTGCCCGGTCTGCCGAGGCGAGCTGGACGGCGCGCCGCTGACCGGCGACCGGCTGTTCTGCCCGTCCTGCCAGGCCGGCTACGACGTCCGCAAGGCAGGCCGCGCATTGACCGGCGGCCTGCACCTGGAGCCGTTGCCGCTGGTCACCAGAGCAGGCGGCCTCCGGCTGGCGATCCCCCGCCCCACCGTCGGCGCAGCCTCATGACCACCAAACCCGTGAGTGATGTGGGCTGCCAGGACAGCCCACATCACTCACGGGAGGTGACCAGCGGCTTAGCGTTACGGCGGCTCCTGCGGCCGAAGCAGGCGGAGCCGCGGCCGCTAGTGCAACCGGACGAGCGGTGCGAGATGTGTACCGAGGTCATCGACGAGCGGGAGCACTCGCACGTCGTGCACCTGGAGAAGCGGTCGCTGCTGTGCACGTGCCGGCCGTGTGCGCTGCTGTTCACCGAGCGCGGCGCCGGTCGCGGCCGCTACCGCGCGGTGCCCAGCCGCTACCTGCACGATCCGGGATTCTCCATGACCGGGACGGAATGGGACTCGCTGCAGATCCCGGTGCGGATGGCGTTCTTCTTCCACAACTCCGACCAGGAACGAACGCTGGCGTTCTACCCGAGCCCGGCGGGCGCGACGGAGAGCCTGCTGCCGATGGACGCCTGGCGCGACGGGCTCGGCGCGACCCCGCTCGCCGCGCAGCTGGAACCGGACGTCGAGGCGCTGCTGCTGCGGCAGGTCGGCGGTGTGTCGAGCTGTCTGCTGGTGCCGATCGACGTCTGTTACGAGCTGGTCGGCCTGGTGCGGCTGTACTGGAAGGGCTTCGACGGCGGTCAGGAGGCCTGGGAGCGCATCGACGCGTTCTTCGCCGACCTGGCCGACCGCGCCCGGGCGTTGGGGACCTGACATGCCCGAGCTCGGATTCTGCTGCACCGGGGCGGTCGCGGAACCCTACGCGGCAAGCCCCAGCCTGCTGTTCACCCTGCGGGTCAGCGAGGCGACCGGCGTTCGGATGCATACCGTGGCGCTGCGCTGTCAGCTGCGGATCGAACCGCACAAGCGGCGGTACTCGGCGAACGAGGCGTCCCGGCTGACCGACCTGTTCGGCGAGCCGTCCCGCTGGGGCGACACGGTGAAGCCGATGCAGCTGGCCACGGTCGGAGTGATGGTGCAGGGCTTCACCGAGTCGATCGACGTGCCCATGCCGGTCCCGCTGTCGGCAGACACCGAGGTGGCCACCGGCAAGTACTTCCACGGCCTCGACGACGGCGAGATCCCGCTGTTGATGCTGTTCAGCGGGACCGCGTTCTACCAGTCCGAGGCGGGTGTCCAGGTCGAGCTGGTGCCCTGGCACCTGGAGGTGGCCCACCGGCTGCCGGTGACCGTGTGGCGCCAGGTGATGGACCAGCACTTCCCCGCGTCGACGTGGCTGTCGGTCCGCACCGAGACACACGTCGCGCTGCAGAGCTACCGCGCGCGACGCGGCACGCTCAACTGGGACGACACCCTCGCGGACCTGCTGAAACGAGTGGATGGCCGATGACCGCGACGCTGATGGACGACGTGGCCAAGGTCGCCGACACGGTCCTGTTCGAGGGTTACCTGCTGTATCCGTACCGGGCGTCGGCGCAGAAGAACCAGCTGCGCTGGCAGTTCGGGGTGCTGACCCCTCAGGACTGGGCCAGGGAGCACAACGAGACCCACTACTCGCACACCGAATGCCTCCTGGAGCCCCGGGACGGCACCCGGGTCCAGGTGCGCCTGCGGTTCCTACGCCTGCGCGGCAGAAGGGTGCAGCGGGCCGGGCCGTACGGCTTCGTCGACGTCGACGAGCTCACCGTCGGCGACGAGCTGCACCTGCCGTGGGAGGAGGGCGTTCCGGAGGTCGTCGACGCGTCGTTCCCGGTGACCGACCTGCTCGCCGGCCAGGTGAGCGTCCCGGTCGAGCTGCCCGGCGCGACGGCCACCGAGCTGCTGGACACCGAGGGCAGGCTGGTCCGGGAGACCTGGCCGCTCAACGCCATGATCGCCGTCTCGGCCGAGCCGCTGCCCGGCCCGTACGGGGCGCTGCGGCTGCGCCTGCGGGTCACCAACCTCGGTACCGGGCCTGCCGGGTCCAGGGACGAGGCGCTGCGGTCCTCGCTGATCGGCGCGCACACGATCCTCGCGCTGACCGAGGGCGAGTTCCTGTCCCTGACCGACCCGCCGGAATGGGCCCGTCCCGCCGCGCGATCCTGCACGAACGAGCACACCTGGCCGGTGCTGGCGGGTTCACCCGAGCGACCTCGGCTGGTGTTGTCCTCGCCGATCATCCTGGCGGACTTCCCGGAGATCGCTCCGGAGAGCCCGAACGAGATGTTCGACGGCACCGAGAACGACGAGATCCTGACGCTGCGCACCCTCGTCCTGACCGACGCGGAGAAACGCGAGGCCAGAGCCACCGACCCGAGAGCGGCGGCGCTCGTCGACGCGGTGGACTCGATGCCGCCGGAGATCTTCGAGCGGCTGCACGGGGTGATCCGTTCGATGTCCGGGCCGGGCGTCGAACCTCGGACCTCGGACGAGGTCCCGACCTACTCGACCGAGACGGGTGGCAAGCCCTGGTGGGACCCGGCCGCCGACGCCTCGGTCGACCCGGACACCGACTCGGTGCTGGTCGACGCGACACCGGTGAGCCGGGGGACGCACGTGCGCCTGCGGCCGAGCGGCAACGCCGACGCCCAGGACCTGTTCCTCGACGGCAAGGAAGCCCTGGTCGAGGCTGTCCTGAACGACATCGACGGCCAGGTGCACCTCGCGGTCAGCCTGCTCGACGACCCGGCGTCGGAGTTCCAGGCGGCGCACGGCCGGTTCCGCTACTTCGGTCCGCACGAGGTCCAGGTCATCGAATGAACATCCTGGTGGCGGGTGTCGGCAACGTCCTCAAGTCCGACGACGGCTTCGGGGTCGAGGTCGTGCGTGCGCTGAGGCACCAGGAGCTACCGCCGGACGTCGAGGTGGTCGACATCGGTATCCGCGGCATGCACCTGGCCCACCAGCTGCTGGACGGCTACCGTGCGCTGCTGATCATCGACGCGACCGAGCGCGGCGGACGGCCCGGCGAGCTGTACCTGCTGGAGCACGACCTGAGCGCGCAACCCGAACCGGACGTCCCGGACGCACACGGCATGACCCCGGACGCGGTGCTGGCGCTGCTGCGGTCGCTGGCCACGGCGAGCGGTCTCGAACCGACCGCCGGGCTCGCCACGGTACTGGTGCTCGGCTGCGAACCGTCGACCGTCGACGACGGCATCGGACTGTCCGAACCGGTCGCGGCCTCGGTGCCGCGCGCCGCCGAGTACGTCCCCCAGATCCTCGCCCGGATCGGCTGAGAGGAGCACGCCATGTGCCTGGGTATCCCCGGCGAGATCGTCGAAATCCTGGCCGACCGCGAGGACTTCGCGATGGTCAGCGTCGCCGGCGTGAAGCGGGCGGTCAACATCGGTCTGCTCGAGGACGAGGAGCTGGCGGCCGGCGACTGGATCCTCATCCACGTGGGCTTCGCCCTCTCCAAGATCGACGAGGAGGAGGCTGCCCATTCGCTGCGCATGCTCGAGGGCATGGGCCAGGCCTACACCGACGAGCTGATCGCGCTCGCCCGGTCCGATCTATCCCAGTAGGGGGCGCGGCATGAGGTTCGTCGACGAGTTCAGGGACGCGGAGAAGGCCCGGATGCTGTCGCACCGGATCGCCGAGCTGTGCGAGCCGGGCAGGCTGTACAAGTTCATGGAGGTGTGCGGCGGCCACACGCACACCATCTACAAACACGGCCTCGAGGACTACCTGCCGGAGTCGGTGCGCCTGGTGCACGGCCCCGGCTGCCCGGTGTGCGTCATCCCGATGGGCAGGGTCGACGACGCGATCGCCATCGCCGAGCAACCCGACGTGATCATGACGACGTTCGGCGACATGATGCGGGTGCCCGGGGGCCGAGGCTCGTTCTTCGACTCGAACGCCGCCGGCGCCGATATCCGGATGGTCTACTCACCGCTGGACTCGTTGAAGATCGCCCGGCAGAACCCGGACAAGCGGGTCGTGTTCATGGCGATCGGTATGGAGACCACCGCCCCGTCCACCGCGATGACCGTGCTGCGCGCGCACGCCGAGGGCCTGGACAACTTCTCGATCTTCTGCAACCACGTGACGATCATCCCGGCGATCAAGGCGATCCTGGACTCCCCGGACATGCGCCTGGACGGGTTCATCGGCCCCGGCCACGTCTCGACGGTCGTCGGCTGCCGGCCCTACGAGTACGTGTCGCGGGACTACAACAAGCCGCTGGTCTGCGCCGGTTTCGAGCCGCTGGACATCCTGCAGTCGGTGTACCAGCTGATGCTGCAGGTCAGCGAGGGGCGCTGCGAGGTGGAGAACCAGTACTCGCGGGTGGTGCCGTGGAACGGCAACGCGAAGGCGCTGCGGGTGATCGGCGAGGTCATGGAGCTGCGGCCGTACTTCGAGTGGCGGGGCCTCGGCTTCATCTCGCGGTCGGCGCTGCAGGTGCGGGAGAAGTACGCGGCGCACGACGCGGAGCGGATCTTCTCCGTGCCCGGGGTGCGGGTCGCCGACCCGAAGGCCTGCCAGTGCGGTGAGGTCCTCAAGGGCGTGCTGCGACCGTGGGAGTGCAAGGTCTTCGGCACCGCGTGCACGCCGGAGACGCCGATCGGGACGTGCATGGTGTCGTCCGAGGGAGCGTGCGCCGCCTACTACAACTTCGGCCGGTTCACCCGCGAGCGCGTCAAGGAGGCGACGCATCGATGACGGGTACCGAACACCTGAGCCGCGAACAGCAGGTGCTGGAACGCATCGACCGGGTGCGGGCGGCGAGACCGAGGGTCAAGGAGGCCCGGATCACGCTGTCGCACGGCGCGGGCGGCAAAGCCACGCACAACCTGATCGACGCGATCTTCCTCGACGCGTTCCGCAACCCCGAGCTGGAACAGATGTCGGACGCGGCATCGGTCCAGGTCGGCGATGCGCGGCTGGCGTTCACCACGGACTCCTACGTGGTGTCGCCGCTGTTCTTTCCCGGCGGTGACATCGGTGAGCTCGCGGTCAACGGCACGGTCAACGACCTGGCCATGTCCGGTGCCAGACCACTCGTGATCTCGGCGGCGTTCATCCTGGAGGAGGGATTCCCGACCGACGACCTGCGCCGAGTCGTGGCCTCGATGGCGGCGGCGGCGCGCGCGGCGGGCGTTCAGATCGTCACCGGTGACACGAAGGTCGTGCAGCGCGGCAAGGGCGACGGCTGCTACATCAACACCGCCGGGATCGGGGTGCGGGAACGCCCGGTGGAGCTGAACGCCGCGCACGCGCGCCCCGGTGACGTGGTGCTGGTGTCCGGACCGATCGGTGACCACGGGGTGACCGTCATGCTGGCCCGAGGCGAGCTGGACATCGCGGCGGACGTCGTCTCCGACACCGCCCCGCTGCACGAGCTGGTCGCGGGGCTGCTGGACGCCGCACCGCACACCCGCCTGCTGCGCGACGCGACCCGGGGCGGGGTCGCGACGATCCTGAACGAGGTGGCCACCGCGTCGAAGGTGGCGATCGTCGTCGACGAGGACGCGGTGCCGGTCCGGCCCGAGGTCCGGGGCGCGAGCGAGCTGCTCGGGATCGACCCGCTGTACGTGGCGTGCGAGGGGCGGCTCGTCGCGGTGATCCCGGCCGAGGAGTCGAACGCCGGGCTCGCCGCGATGCTGGGACACCCGCTCGGCGAGGGGGCGACGGTGATCGGTCGGGTCGCCGAGGACCCACCTGGTCTGGTGTTGCTCAAGACCGGCTTCGGCGGCACCCGGATCGTGGACATGCTGGTCGGTGACCCGCTGCCCCGGATCTGTTGACGATGCACGAGCTGTCGATCGCGGAGAGCATCGTCGCGGCGGTCACCGACAAGGTGGCGGCCACGCCGATCCGCCGGGTGCGGGTCGAGGTCGGACGGCTCTGCGGTGTCGTCCCGGACGCTCTGCGGTTCTGTTTCGAGCTGGCCACCGGCGGGACGTGCCTGGCAGGGGCCGAGCTGGAGATCGTCTCCTCGCCGGGCAGAGGCCGCTGCCGGGACTGCCGCGCCGAGTTCGACACCGACGAGCTGATCGTGATGTGCGACTGCGGCAGCGTCGACGTCGAGGTGCTGGGCGGCCGGGAGCTGCTGATCCGAGAGGTGGAGGTGGTCTGACGTGTGCGCTACCTGCGGATGCTCGGGGAACGGGGTCCGGGTCGTCGATCCGGAGCACGGTCATGGACACGGGCACGGGCATGAACACGGCCACGGGCACGTCGTGGAGCCGGAGCGCGGCCACACGATCGCGCTGGAACAGCGGGTGCTGGCGAAGAACGACGAGCTGGCCGACCGCAACCGCCGCTGGCTGGCCGAGCGGGGCGTCCGGGCATTGAACCTGATGAGCTCCCCCGGCGCCGGCAAGACGACGCTGCTGGAGCGCAGCATCGTCGACCTGGCCGGTGACCCGCCGGTCTGCGTCGTCGAGGGCGACCAGGAGACGCTGCTGGACGCCGACCGGATCACCGCGACCGGCTGCCGCGTGGTGCAGATCAACACCGGTTCCGGGTGCCACCTGGATGCGTCGATGGTCGACCGGGGTCTGCGCGCGCTGAACCCGCCGGAGGGGTCGGTGGTGTTCATCGAGAACGTCGGCAACCTGGTCTGCCCCGCGCTGTTCGATCTCGGTGAGGCCGCGAAGGTGGTGATCACCTCGACGACCGAGGGCGCGGACAAACCGCTCAAGTACCCCCAGATGTTCGCCGCCGCGGATCTGGTCCTGCTCAACAAGATCGACCTGCTGCCCCACCTGCGGTTCGACGTAGCCGAATGTCTGGCGGCCATCCACCGGGTCAACCCACGTACAGAGGTCCTGCAGCTCTCCGCCACCACAGGCGCCGGCCTGCCCGCCTGGTACGCCTGGCTGCGAGGTCGCTGAACAGCTCACACAGAGGCGTCTCGAGGCGCACACCTTGCACACCGTCGTGTTGCGTCGCACATGTCCGAACATGTGCGACGCAACATGACGGTGTGCAAAAGCCGACTCAGGACAGTGACGTCGAGCCGGGGCCTCTGTACAGCGAGACGTGGTTGCGGCTGGACGACGTGAACGGCTCCCGGGACCAACCTCCCCACCGGTCGGTCAGCCGGAGGCCGGCCAGCCGGGCCATCAGGTCCAGCTCGCTCGGCCAGGCGTAGCGCGTGACGATCGGGAAGAAGCGGAGCCCCTCCGGCGACAGCACCACGTGGTTCTCCTCCAGCCGCTGTGTCACCGGGTCGTGCCGGGCCACGTCCAGCTGGACCCGGTCGGCACCGACGTGTTCGGCGTCGACGTACTGGTCGTCGCGCAGCCGCACCAGGTAGCTCGGCACGAACGCCTCGACGACGAACAGCCCGTCGTCGGTGAGGTGCCGCGCCACGTTCTCGAAGCAGCGGACCTGCTCGTCCTGGGTCAGCAGGTTGAACAGTGTGTTGTACACGAGGTAGATCAGCCGGTAGCTGCCCTCGACCGGGACGTCCGCGATGTCGCCGATGGTGACCGACAGCCGCGAGCCGCCGGGCTTGGCGCGCAGCCGCTCGACCATGTCCGGCGACAGATCGATGCCGTCGACCCGCAGTCCGGTGCCGGCCAGCGGCAGCGCGATCCGGCCGGTCCCGATCGCCAGTTCGAGCGCCGGCCCGCCGCGGGCCAGTGAGGCGAGTAACGCGACCGCGGCGTCCTCGTCGCCACGCGGGCGGTCGTCGTACACGGCGGCAGCGTCCGACCCGAAGCTGTCCATCGGCTGGTATCCCTGCACGACACCAGTCAGTCACGCGCCCATGATCACGTGCAACCAGGTTACGGAGGACACACAACCCTGGCGCATTTAGTTAGGGCAACCTAACCTAATTTTCATGCAGCGAGAGACCCCGCCTTCCCTGGTGACCCGGCTGAGGCAGTGGCCGAGCAAGAGCCCGATCTCCCTGAACGCCTGGATGTGCGACTGCGGCATGCACGCCGTGACCGACAGCCAGCCCGCGTCACGCCACCAGCTGGAGGCACACCTGACCGCGGCGGGCCACCGGGGCGGCGAGTACTACTACGGCTGCCAGGAACAGCGCACCACCATCGCGGTGACCGCCGACGCCGACGGACGGTTCACCCACGAGCTGGTCTGAGATCCCGCGCGGCGGCCACCGCGACCTGCCCGAAGCTGATCCCGGCATCGTTGGGCGGCACCCGGTGATGGGTCAGCACCTCGAACCCGTCGGTCCGCAGCCGCGCGGCCAGCCGCGTGGTCAGCAGCACGTTCTGGAACACCCCGCCGGACAGCGCGACGACACCCAGCCCGGTCTCCGCCCGCGCCTTCACACACGCCATCGCCAGCACCTCGACCACGCCGTTGTGGAAACGACCGGCGATCCGGCCGACGTCGACACCGGCGGCGAGGTCGTCGAGGACCGCGGACACCAGGTCCACGCCTCGGATCAGCGCCCCCTCCAGCCGCGCCGGATACCAGTCCATCTCGGCGGGATCGACCCGCTGCTCCAGCTCGATCGCCGCCTGGCCCTCGTAGTTCACCCGGTCCCGCAGACCGACCAACGCCGCCACCGCGTCGAACAGCCGCCCCGCACTGCTGGTCGGCGGGGTGTTGACACCACCGTCGAGCAGCGCACCGACCTGGTCCCATCGCGCGCCCTGCCGCGTCGCCAGGCTCGCGGCGGCCGACGGGACCTCACGATGGCCCGCCGAACGCAGGTAGGACGCGGCCATCCGCCAGGGCTCGCGGATCGCGGCGGCGCCGCCGGGTAACGCGACCGTCTCCAGGTGGGTAAGCCTGCGGAACTCGGTCAGCGAGACCACCATGACCTCGCCACCCCACAGCGTCCCGTCGAGTCCGTAGCCGAGGCCGTCGCAGGCGACCCCGATCACCGGTCCGGCGACCCCGTTGTCCGCGAGACAGGACGCCAGGTGCGCGTGATGATGCTGGACCCCGAGCAGCTCGACGTCCCGGCGATCAGCGGTGTCGTGCGCGAACTTCGTCGACAGGTACTCCGGGTGCAGATCATGCGCGAGCACCACCGGATCGACGTCGAACAGCTCACCGAAGTGCGCGATCCCGCTCGTGTACGACCGCAGTGTCTCGTAGTTCCCCAGGTCCCCGATGTGGTGGGACAGGAACGCGTGCTCACCCCTGGCGAGGCAGAACGTGCTCTTGAGCTCGGCGCCACACCCCAGCACCGGGCGACGCGCCGCCACGACCATCGGCAGTGGTTCCGGGGCGTAACCGCGAGAGCGGCGGATCGGCATCGGAGCGCCCTCGACCACCCGCAGCACCGAGTCGTCGGCCCTGACGTGGATGCGCCGGTCATGGGTCAGGAAGACGTCGGCGATCGGCGCGAGCCGGCGCGCGGCCTCGTAGTCCTGGAAGGCGATCGGTTCGTCGGACACGTTTCCGCTGGTCAGCACGATCGGTTCGGCGACCTCGTCGAGCAGCAGATGGTGCAGCGGGGTGTAGGGCAGCAGGATCCCCAGGTGCTGGTTGCCCGGCGCGATCTCCGGGGCGAGCCGGGTCCCGGGCAGGCGGGGCAGCAGCACGATCGGCCGGCGCCGGGAGGTGAGCAGCTCCGCCGACACCTCGTCGACCCCCACCAGCTCCCTGGCCGCGTCCAGGTCCTTGACCAGCACCGCGAACGGCTTGTCCTCCCGATGTTTGCGCGCCCGCAGCCGGGCCACCGCGGCCGCCCCGACGTCGGCGTAGCGTGCGGAGGCGCCGGCCAGCGTGGCCAGGTGGAAGCCGCCGAGGCCCTTGACCGCGACGATCTCACCGCGCCGCAGTGCCCGCGCGGCGCCGGCGATCGGATCGGAACGGTCGCCGTCGAGTGACAGCGTCGGCCCGCAGTCGGGGCAGCACACCGGCTGGGCGTGGAACCGCCGGTCGGTGACGTCGTGGTACTCCGCCGCGCACGCGGCACACATCGGGAAGTCCGCCATCGTGGTCGCGGCGCGGTCGTAGGGGACTCCGGTGACGATCGTGAACCGGGGACCGCAGTTCGTGCAGTTGAGGAACGGGTAGCGGTACCGCCGGTCGGCCGGGTCGGCCAGCTCGGCGAGACAGTCGTCGCAGGTGGCGGTGTCCGGCGAGATCAACGTGTGGCGTGGGCCCGCGATGTCGCTCGCCGAGATGACGAAGCCGGTCGCGTCGGGACACACCGGGATCTCGGTCGCCGACACGTCCTCGACCACCGCCAACGCCGGCGGGTGCGCGGTCAGCTCGGCCAGCAGGCTGCGCACCGCGCCCCGATCTCCCTGCGCTTCCAGCAGCACCCCGGAACCGTCGTTGCCGACGTGTCCGGACAGCCCGAGCGACCCGGCCAGAGTGTGCACGAAAGGCCGGAACCCGACACCCTGCACGATGCCGCTCACCCGGACCCGCACCCGGACGCTCATGCGCCCAACGCACGCTGAACGAGTTCCCACAGGACGTGGTACGCCGTCGTCTGGGCCTCCTGGATCCGGTGCACCGAGTCGGACGGCATGACGAACAGGTGGTCGAGCCCCGCCTCGGCCATCGCGCCACCGGAGTACCCGGCAAGCCCGATCGTCAGCACCCCGAGCCTGCGCGCCTCGGCGAACGCGCGCAGCACGTTGCGGGAGCCGCCGCTGGTCGACAGGCCCATCGCCATGTCACCCGGGCCGGCCGCCGCCGCGAGCGGTCGCGCGAAGACCACGTCGAACGACACGTCGTTGGCCAGGGCGGTCAACGTCGCCACGTCGTGGGTCAACGCCCGCGCGGGCAGCGCACGCGCTCCGGCGCGCGCCGGGGAGAGGAACTGGCCCGCGACGGCCTCCGCGTCGGTGCTACTGCCACCGTTGCCGAAGGTGAACAACCGGCCACCGGCCGCGAATCGCGTGGCCATGGCGTTCGCGCAGTCCGCGAGCCGCCCCGCCTCGGCGTCGCGCAGCGCGGCCCGTACCCGCTCGATCTCGGCGACCTTGTCCCGGGTGGACCCGGCCAGCTGGCTGAGCACCGCCGCCAGTTCCGTGTCGTCGTGCCCCGCGTACAAGAACGGGTACAGCTCCTCGATGCCGGTCACGGCTCGTCCAGCCGGGCGATCGCCTCACCGGCGTGCACCAGCACGACGTCACCCACGGAGGCGTCGACCAACGCGACGCTGATCTCCTCGACCGTGCCGGCCTCGGTCGACACCGTGGCGAGCTCGTCGGGGAGCAGCTCGGTGATCCGCACCGGCACCGCCTGGTCGGAGCAGGTGATGCACACCTCCCCGCCGCAGTGCCCCGCCGTGCTCATGACAGGAGGCCGGGCTGGTCGAGGAAGACGTGCACCAGCTCCCACAGCACGTGGTAGGTCGTCACCTGGACCT
The DNA here is from genome assembly GCF_000429025.1 of Actinospineispora spinosispora DSM 44797. GTDB lineage: Bacteria > Actinomycetota > Actinomycetes > Mycobacteriales > Pseudonocardiaceae > Pseudonocardia > Pseudonocardia spinosispora. Next base: position 221,047 of record NZ_KE386834.1, on the reverse strand, counting down.
CTTTGACCACCAGCGGATCGCCCGAGGCCACGACCAGCGGGTGATCGACGGCAGGTGGGTGCGCACCTCCGAACAGTGCCACGGTGAGCAGACCGAGCCGCCCGGCGGCCGCGAGTGTCTCGCCGACCTCGTCGTCCGGTCCGCCCGCGATGCCCAGCGCGATGTCCGCCGGCTCCGCCAGCAGCTCGAGCTGCGAGGGCCTGCGCGGGCCGGTCAGCGCGAAAGCGGGCAACGCGCGCTTCCCGACGACCACCGGATGCACGAACTCCACCACCACGTGCGCGGCGTCGGACATCGAACCCACCGCCCCGAACACGATGAGCCGGCCGCCCCGATGGAACCGGCGTGCCATCGCGTGGCAGGCAGCCGCGATCGCGTCGGCGTCAGCCGCCAGCGCGTTCGCCGGAGCGCAACGGCGGTCGAACGCCTCGCTCGCGTCCCGCGCCGTGATCGTGGCTGTGCCCCCGGCTCCGCGGAATGAGCCCTCCCTCGATCCGCTCGTGGTCATGACCGTTGACCCCCCTCAACCGCTGGTAGCGACTCCGGAACACGTGCAGCGTCTGGTGCGTCGCCTCGAGCAGCTCGGCTTGACGGTCCAGATCCGCGATGCCCTCGGTGGTCAGCTGGTACGTCCGCCGGGCGGGTCCCGCGTCCGAGGTGTGCCACGTCGAACGGACCAGGCCGTGGCGCTCGAGACCGCGCAGCGCGCGATACACCGCGCCCGGGTCACCTTCGGCGACGTTCAGCTCACGGAGCCTGCTGGCCAGGTCGTAGCCGTGGTCGGAGCGCTCGCGCAGCAGAAGCAGGAGGCAGGGCTGGAGATAGTTCCTCGGTTCGCACTCGCCCATGGAAGTTGCCGCCCCGTTGTCGCTGAAAAGCGATGAACCTCAAGCGTCCCACCATGTGCGCCAGGTCACAACACCCGAGAGAGTCACAACAACGGCGGGCGTCTGCTTCCATGATTCGTCGCCTGTTCGAACGCGTGACCGGCGCGCAGCACCGCCAGGTCGGCCTGGTGCGGAGCGATGATCTGCAGACCGATCGGCAGGCCACCCGGGGTGAAACCGCCCGGCACGGACAGCGCGGGACAGCCGGTCACGGTGATCAGGAACGCCGAGGACATCCAGTCCAGGTAGTCGATCATCGGGGTGCCGGCGATCTCGGTCGGGTACGTCCACTCGACCGGGAACGGCGGGACCTGGCTGACCGGGGCGATCAGCAGGTCGTAGCGGGTGAAGAACTCCCGCACCCGGTGGAACAGCGCGGTGTGCGCCTGCTCGGCACGTGCCACGTCCGAGCCGGTGAGCGCGCGGCCCCGTTCGATGTTGTCCAGCAGGTGCGCACTGAACTCGCTGGGGTACTCCGCCGCCATGTCGCCGTAGGCCAGCTCGAACCGCCAGGCGCGCAGGGTCCGGAAGACCTCGTCGGCGTCGGTCAGGTCCGGGCAGGCCGGTTCGACGTGACAGCCCAGCTCGGCGAACACCGAGGGCGCCGAGTCGAGCACCGCGCGCACCTCGGGATCCACCACGACCCGGCCGCCCAGGTCCGGTGCCCACGCGACGCGCAGCCCGGTCAGGTCGGCGGTGAGCGGCCCGGCGACGTCGGAGCCGGGACGGTCCAGCGCGGCGGGCGCGCGCGGGTCGGGACCGGCGAGCACCGACAGCCCGAGCGCCACATCGGCGACGGTGCGGGCCATCGGACCCTGGACGACGAGCGGCGACCATGGCAGCAGGTCCGGCCAGCTGGGCACGCGCCCCGGCGAGGGCCGCAGACCGACCACGTTGTTGAACGACGCCGGGTTGCGCAGTGAACCACCCATGTCGCTGCCGTCGGCGAGCGGATGCATACCGCTGGCCAGCGCGGCCGCGGCACCACCGCTGCTGCCACCCACCGAACGGCTCAGGTCGTACGGGTTGCGCGTCGCACCGAACAGCGGGTTGACCGTGTGGCTTCCGGCGGCGAACACCGGCACGTTCGTCTTGCCGATCGTGATCGCGCCCGCACCGCGCAGCCGCTCGACGACCAGCTCGTCGGTCGCCGGGACATTGTCGGAGAACAACGGCGAACCGTAGGTCGTCCGGATGCCCGCCGTCTCGTGGGTGTCCTTGTGCGCGATCGGCAACCCGTGCAGCGGGCCCAGCTCACGCCGCAGCGCCCACGCCTGGTCGGCCTGCTCCGCCTCGGCCATCGCCCGCTCGGCCACCACCGTGACCACCGCGTTGACCTGGGGGTTCACCCGGTCGATCTGGTCGAGGTGCGCCTGCACGACCTCGCGGGCGGAAGCCTCACCGTCACGAATCAGCCGGGCCAGCTCACCAGCACCGGCCCAACACAGTTCGTCCACCCCCCGGACGCTACCGCCTATTTGTTGACATTGTTGGACTGCGTGAAGCCGGCCATCGATGTCGGGTCGACGTTGAACGGCTGGAACTGTCCCACCAGGACGTTGTCCTCGAACTTGACGTTGACCGCGCTCTGCACCGCCAGCAACGCGACCGCGTACTGCGAGGAGAACGTGTTGCCCTTGATCGCCACGTTCGGGTAGCCCTCCAGGTAGATGGCCTGGTCGGCGCCGCTCTGGCAGTAGTTGTCGAGGAACTGGATGGCGATCTGGTTGAACGGGACACCCGCGTTGTGCCGCTCGGTTCCGCTGGCGATCATGCACTGGGCGTCCACGTTGACGCACTTGTTGTTCTGGATGACCACGCCGTAGCTGATCGGGCTGTCGTCGTCGAACGTCTGGAAGCAGTCGGTGTGCGGCTCGGTCCCGGCCGGGTAGCCCTGCTGGCTGATGTCGTGCACGGTGTTGTCGGTGATCTTCTGGTTGATGCCCCAGAAGCGGATGCCGTCGGCGTCGGTCGCGGTGCGCCGCCGCGATCCGGCGACGTCGTTGTGCTGCACCGTGTCGTTCTGACCATCGATCAGGATGCCGGTGCCGTCCGCATCCCGGACGGTGTTGCCCTCGATCATCGAGTTCGTGCACACCGAGCAGCGGATGCCGTCGTCGGTCGCGCTGCGCACGTCGTTGTTGCGGATCGTGATGTTGTTGCCCCGGGCCTTGATGCCCCGGCCACCCTGGGTGTTGAAGCCCTCGACGACGACGTTGTCCGCCTGGATGTGGATCGTCGTCATGGTGGAGCCGTCGGACACCACCTGGATCGGCTGGCTCGCCGTGCCGGACTTCTTGATGGTCAACTCGGCACCCTGCACGTACTGGCCGAAGATGCACAGCTTCTGCCCGGGCTGCGCGGCGTCGAGACCTTCCTGCGCGCGCTTCGGGTCGGCCAGCGACGCCGTGCAGTCGGTCGGCTTGTCCACCTGCCTCGGTACCGACCCGGGCGGCGGGGCCTTGGTGACCGGGATCGGGGCCGAGGCACACGCGGTCGCTAACAGTGCGACGCTCGCGATGAGACAAACCGTCGTCAGAAGACGGTGTAGCCGGGACTGCACTGACCTCTCGGCGCCTGCGATCTTCAGCACACCTGAGATCCTACGGGCACGTGTCTGCTCACTGGCGGGCCCCCGCGCGTCGTAAGTTTCCGGTCGGGACCCCTCATCGGCTTCGCCTCGAGGGGCCCGCAACCGGAAACTTCGGCGGCTTCGCCGGTCGCTTCGCTCCGGCTTCGCTGCCGTTGCTTGACGCGCGCTTGTCTGGTTGCGTTCTGCTTCGCCCGTTGCGTTCTTTGCAGTGCCGCGCACTGAACCCCCTGCGGGGAGACTCGCGGAGCGGACCCTCGCCCACCTCGCCCACGTCGCGCACCTCGCCCACGTCGCGCACCTCGCAGACCTTGTGGCCCACCTCGCAGATCCACGTGTCGTGTCGCAGATGCTGCAGTGTCTGCGACACGACATGACGCTCTGCGAAGTCGCCCAAACCGGCCCTCCTGGAGGCTGCCGCGATCCTGGCCCGCACTTGGCGTGGGCGGGCGGTGTCGACTCCGCGGGTGTGGGGTCAGCTGTTGGCCTCGCCGAAGTCCAGGACCAGGCGTCCTCTGATCCCCCCTGCTTCCAGGAGCCGGTGGGCGCGTACCGCCTCGCTCGCGGGCAGCACCTCCGCCACCCGGAGGGTCAGTACGCCGGCTTCGGCCTGCTCGGCGAGGCGGGTCAGCGCAGCGGTGTCGGTGGCCGAGTTCGACACCAGGATCGGATGGACCGTGATACCCCGGTCGACGGCCCCCTGCCACCCCCGCACGACGGACAGACCGCCGCCGTCGGCTATCGCGGGCAGCACCTGCTCGTTGAGCAGGGCACCGTCGGCGACCCCGGGGACACCGTCCGGCTCGACCGCGCGGATCCGCTCCGCCAGGCCGTCACCCCGGGCGAGCACCTCGTCGACGCCCAGGTCGCGCACCAGCTGCTCGTCCTTCGGGGCCGCGTCGGCGATCACCCGGAGACCGTCCGCCTTGGCCAGCTGCACGGCGTAACCGCCGAACGCGCCCGCCGGGCCGGTGACCGCGAGCGTCTGCCCCCTGCTCAGCTCCAGAGCGTCGACCGCGAGCCGCGCGGTCAGCGCGTTCATCAGCAACGTCGACGCCGCCGCGAGATCGACGCCGTCCGGCGCGGGCACCACCGAGGCCGCCGGAACCACGATCTGCTCGGCGTAGGCGCCGCCGTGCACACCGGTCGGCACGACCAGTGCGATCACCCGCTGACCCGGCCGCAGCCGGTCGTCGACATCGGGGCCGAGCAGGTCCACCACACCGGCGGCGTCCATCCCCGGCACGTACGGCGGACGGTGACCGGCCAGCCGGGCCGCGTGCGCACCGGCGCGCAAGAGCGTGTCCGTCGGGTTGACCGCCGCCGCGTGGACCCGGATCCGCACCTCGCCGGGACCGGGAACCGGTTCGGGGAGATCGAGGATCTCCAGGGCTTCCGGGCCGCCGTACTCGTGGACTCCGATCGCTCTCATGTTCTTCGGCAACCCGGTTCGACCCGGTGCTATTCCGGACGGATCGGCGGTACTTTCGGGGAGTGACCAGCACGCCGGCCGTCGCGGTCGAAGCCGACATCGCGGGCGTCGCCGCCGCCATCGGCGACCCGTCCCGCACCAGGGTGCTGCTCGCGCTCGCCGGCGGTCAGGCGTTACCCGCGAGTGCGTTGGCCGCCGAGGCCGGTGTGGCCGCATCCACGATCAGCGGTCACCTGAGCAAACTGCTCGACGCCAAGCTGCTCACCGTGGAACGCGACGGCAGGCACCGTTTCTACCGGCTGGCCACCCCGGACGTCGCCCGCATCCTGGAGCAGCTCTCCCTGCTGGCCCAGCCGATCCCGGTGTCGACACTGCGCCGCTCGACCCGCGCCGAGGCGTTGCTGCGCGCCCGGCTCTGCTACGACCACCTCGCCGGCAGGCTCGGTGTCGCGGTGATGTCCGCGCTGATCGACCGAGGTGTACTGGTCGACCAGGGCGGCACCCTCCCCGACACCCCGTCGGCGCGCACCCCCTACGAGAACGGCGCGGGCGCGGAGTACCTGCTCAGCCCCGTCGGCGCCGTACTGCTGACCGACCTCGGTGTCCGGGTCACCGGCCCAAGACGCGCCGTCCGCTACTGCGTCGACTGGGCGGAGGGCAAGCCGCATCTCGCGGGCCAGCTGGGCGGCGCGCTCGCCGACAGACTGTTCGACCTCGGCTGGATCCGGCGCGGCACTTCACGACGGGTGGTGCACGTGACCGAGGAGGGCACCAGAGGCCTGCACGACACACTGGGCCTAAAAGACCCGTGAGTGTTTTCGGCTGCCGGAGCAGCCGAAAACACTCACGGGTGCTCTGGCGGTTCCAGCAGCCGCAGCGAGAACTCCAGCGCACGGTCGACCCTCGCCCGGTCACCGGAGACGAGCAGGTCGAGGTGCAGGCCACGCACCTGGGCGAGGACGAGCGTGGCCAGCGCCGACGCGTCCCCGGGCGGCCAGCCGTCCCCGATGAGCCGCTCGATGATGATGTCGAGCCAGTCGTCGACGACCGACTGGGCCAGCGCACGGTTGCGGGCACCGCTGCCGGCGACCTCGAACCACACCAGGAACCGGCGCTGCTGTCTCGGCTCGCACGACCGGTGCCAGAAAGCCCTCAACAGCTCGCCCGTCGAGCGTGCGGCCCGCAGCTCCTCGTCGGCGCTCAGCATCTCGGTCACATCGGCCCGGATCTTGTCCAGCACGGCGATCACCAGGTCGTCCTTCGAGGCGAAGTGCCGCAGCAGCGTCGCGTGGGTGATACCCAGTGCCTGGGCGACCGGGCGCAGCGACAGGTCGGTCACGCCGTGCTCGAGGACGTACTCGGTCGCGGCGGCCAGCAGTTCCGGCCGCCGGTGCTGGAAGCGCAGGGTGCGCCCGTCGACCCGCTTGGTACTCGTCGCCATCACGTTCTCCAAACTACCCGTACCAAGTGGTTGTAGTAACCGAGTGGTACTGCTACTTTGCACGCTACCAGCCAGACACGAAAGGATGACGATGGCCACGATCGCCGAGCTCGGCCTGTTCAGCGGCATTCCCCAGCACGAGAACTTCTCCCGGTTGAAGGACATCCTCGCCACGAGCGAGATGGCGTCCTCGTCGAGGCCGCACACCTGGCCGGAGGGCGAGCAGATCGCGCTGCCCCCGACCTACGAGTTCGACGGCACGACGCGGTCCACCGAGGACTTCCTGGCCGATACCGACACCGCCGCGCTGCTGGTGCTCGTCGACGGCGTGATCCGCCACGAGCACTACGCGCTGACCGGCGGGCCGAACGTCCACTGGCTGTCGATGTCGGTGGCGAAGAGCGTCATCTCCGCGCTCGTCGGCATCGCGATCGACGAAGGTGACATCAAGAACGTCGACGAACCGATCAGCTCCTACGTGCCGGTGAAACCCGGCTCCGCCTACGACGGCGTGTCCATCCGGGACCTGCTCCGGATGTCCTCGGGCGCCCGGTGGAACGAGGACTACAGCGACCCGGACGCCGACGTCTTCCGGCTCACGAAGGCCGCGATGGGCATCGGCGGCACGTTCGACGACTTCATCGCCACGATGGTGCCGGAGGTCGAGCCCGGCACGCTGTGCCGCTACAACTCCGGCGACACGATGGCCCTCGCCGCGCTCGTCGCCCGCGCCACCGGCAGCTCGGTGTCGGACTACATGCACCAGATGCTGTGCGAGCCGCTCGGCATGAACGCCCCCGGGTACTGGCTGGTGGACCCCGCCGGCACCGAGCTGAGCTTCGCCGGGCTGAACCTGACCGCCCGCGACTTCGCCAGGATCGGCGAGCTCTACCGGGGCGGCGGTGTGTGGCAGGGCCGCCAGATCATCCCCGCCGAGTGGGTGCACGACTCCACTACCGTCGGCGCCGCGCACCTCGCCCCCGGGAAGCCACTGGCGGGCGGGCTGCCGTTCGCCATGGGCTACGGCTACCAGTGGTGGATTCCGGAGGGCGACCGAGGCGAGTTCAGCGCGATCGGCGTCTACAACCAGTTCGTCTACGTCGACCCGACCAGCTCCACGACCATCGTCAAGCTGTCCGGCAACCGCCGCTACGGCCTGTCCAACAAAGAGTCGGACAACCGCGAGCTGGAGACCCTGGAGCTCCTGCGCGCGATCGCCCGACGCGCAGGTCAACAGCCGTGAGTGGCGAGTGGTCCTCTGAGACCACTCGCCACTCACGGGTCTGAGCGGCTAGCCCAGGCCGTTCTGCTTCAGCCACTCCGCGGCGACGGTGCTCTGGTCCGGCTTGTCCGGGGCGTTGAACTGCGCGTTGAGCGCGATCAACGCCTCGGTGGTGAGCTTCGACGACACCTCGTTCAGCACCGCCCGCACCTGCGGTGTCGCCTTCGTCGAGTTGATCAGCGGGACGACGTTCTGGGCGGCGAAGTTGCTCTTCGGGTCAGTCAGCGCGACCAGGTTGTCCTGCGGGATGCTCGGGTCGGTGGTGAAGATGTCGGCGGCCTGGATCTGGTTGTCCCGCAGCGCCTGCAGCGTCAACGGCCCGCCGGCATCCAGGCTGGTGTACGACTTGAACGTGCAGTTGTAGACCTTCTGGATGCCCGGGATGCCGTCCGAACGGCGTTGGAACTCGGGCGGACCGCCGAAGGCCAGCTCGCCGCAGTGCGGCGCGAGGTCCTCCATCGACTTCGCGTTGTACTTGTCGGCGATGGCCTTCGGGACGACGACGGCGTCGCGGTCCTGCGCCTGGGACATCTCCAGCACGGTCAACGGCGCCGGCAGCGCCTTCTGGACGGCGGCGTACACCTCGGCGGGCTCGGTCTGCGGGGCGTGGATGTCGAAGTAGGACAGCAGGGTGCCCGTGTACTCCGGGATCAGGTCGATCGAGCCGTCCTGCAGGGCCGGGATGTAGGCCTCCCGGCTACCCAGCGGCGGCGTCTCGGACACCGAGATGCCTTTGGCCTTCAACGCGCCCGCGTAGATCGCGGACAGCAGCTGGCTCTCCGCGAAGTTCGCCGAGCCCAGGGTGACGTCGCTGTTAGCACCGCACCCCACCAGGCTCAGCGCGCCGCACGCCAGCGCGACGATCGTGGTCAGGGCGCGCTTCACGTGGCGGCTCCGGTCAGTTCCTTGGTTTTCTTCGGGTCGGCCGTCGGTCGCGCGCGGGTGCCGCTGATCCGCAGCCCCGGCGACACCACCAGCCGCTGTACTCCGGCGAGCACACCTTCGACGACGAGTGCGAGGACCGCGATCAGCACCGCGCCACCGGCCATCTCGACCAGATGGTGGGTGGCCTGTCCGTCGATGATGAACCGGCCGAGACCGCCGTACCCGGCGTACGCCGCGATCGCCACGGTGGCGACGACCTGCAGCGCCGCCGAACGCAGACCGCTCAGGATCAGCGGCAGCGCGTTGGGCAGCTCGACCTTGAACAGGATGTCGCGTTCCTGCATGCCGACGCCGCGCGCGGCGTCCACGACCGAGCGGTCGACGTTGCTGACGCCGGAGTAGGTCCCGGCGAGCAGCGGTGGAATGGCCAGCACGAGCAGCGCGACGGTCACCGTGATGAGGTGGATGCCGACCATCAGCACCAGCAGCACGAGCAGCCCGAGGTCGGGCAGGGCGCGCAGCCAGTTGGCGATGCCGACGACCAGGAACCCGCCCTTGCCGGTGTGCCCCACGAAGGCTCCGATGGGTACCGCGACCAGGATCGCGATCAGCAGCGTCAAACCGCTGAAGCCCAGGTGTTCCATCAGCCGGGTCGGAATGCCGGCGTCCCCGGTCCAGTTGGCCGGGTCGGAGAACCACTCGACGATGTTCATGCGGGCTTTCCGATCGACGAGGCAACCCGATGCCAGGGCGTGACGGCTTTACCCAGGGTCAGCAGCAGCGCGTCGGCGAGCAGCGCCAGGACCATCGACAGGACGATGCCGACGAGCACCTCGGTCAGGTTCTGCCGGTTGAAGCCGACGGTGAACAGCTGACCGAGACCACCCACACCGACCAGCGCACCGACGCTGACCAGACTGATGTTGGACACGGTCGCGACCCGCAGACCGGAGATCAGCACCGGGATGGACAGCGGGAACTCCACCTCCATGAACCGCCGGGTGGAGCGGAAACCCATCGCGGTCGCGGCCGCGACGACCATCGCGGGCACGGCGGCCAGCGAGTCGGCGACCGAGCGGACGAGCAGCGCCACCGTGTAGATGGTGAGCGCCACGACGACGTTGATCGGGTTCAGCACCTTGGTCCCGAGGATGCCCGGCAGCGCGATGAACAGCACCAGCGAGGGCAGCGTGTAGAGGATGCCGGCGGACGGGATCAGGATCGAGCGCGCCACCGGCGAGCGGTGCGCCAGCCAGCCCAGCGGCACGGCGAGGATCAGACCGATGATGACCGGCAGGATCGCCAGGACGATGTGCTCACCGAGCGCACTCAGGATCAGCGACGCGTTGCGCGGGATCCAGCCCCAGATCACGTGTTGTCCTCGTCGGCCCGCGCGGCGGCCAGCTTCTCCAGCACGACGTCCGCGGTGATCGACCCGACGACCGCCCCGCTGCCGTCCACGGCGACGCCGAGTCCGGACGGCGAGGACAGCGCCGCATCGAGCGCGCCGCGCAGTGTGTCCGACGAGGTGTCGTACAGCGAACCACCGGCGATCAGCTGGTCGCTGTTGATCACCGCGCCCTCGTCGGTGGACAGCTCAGCACCCCGAACCCACCCCTGCGGCCGTTTGTCGTTGTCCAGCACGAGCGCCCAGCCGTCGCCGGCCTCGGCCCGCGCGGCCTTGCTGGAGCTACCCAGCGTGACGGTGGCGAGCTCGCCGATCGGCAGCCCGTCCCCGGACCGGAAGCCCAGCCCCCGGTAGCCCCGGTCACGTCCGACGAAACCGTCGACGAAGTCATCGGCGGGGCGGGTCAGCAGCACGCCGGGCGAGTCGTACTGGGCGAGTTTGCCGCCGACCCGGAACACGGCGACCTTGTCGCCCAGCTTGATCGCCTCGTCGATGTCGTGGGTGACGAAGACGATGGTCTTGCCCAGTTCGCTCTGCAGCCGCAGCAGCTCGTCCTGCAGGCTCTCCCGGACAACCGGGTCGACGGCGCTGAACGGCTCGTCCATCAGCAGCACGGGCGGGTCGGCGGCGAGCGCGCGGGCGACACCGACGCGCTGCTGCTGGCCACCGGACAGCTGCGCCGGGTACCGGGCGGCCATCTCGGGGGCGAGACCGACCAGTTCCATCAGCTCGGCGGCCCGCTCACGGGCCCGTTTCTTGTCCCAGCCCAGCAGCAGCGGAACGGTCGCCACGTTGTCCAGGATCGTCCGGTGCGGGAAGAGCCCCGCCTGCTGGATGACGTACCCGATACCCCGCCGAAGCTCGGCCGGGTCCTGCTTCATGACGTCCTTGCCGTCAACGAGCACGGTGCCGCTCGTCGGTTCGATCATGCGGTTGATCATGCGCAGCGAGGTCGTCTTGCCGCAGCCGGAGGGACCCACGAAAACCGTGACCTTGCCGTTCTCGACCACCAGATCCAGCTGGTCGACCGCGACCGTGCCATCGGGATAGCGCTTGTCCACTCCCCGGAACTCGATCATCCGGGTGTCCCCCGTCGTCACCGGCGACCCCTTGCCGGTCGCCGCGATCGGCACAGGCTATCCCGAGGTCACGCTGCGTGGCGAGATCCAAAACCTGAGTCAATGTCAAATGTTGACCAAGAGGCTCAAGATTGAGTCACACGCGTCTCGGGGCTTCCATCCCTGGCTTTTCCGTGTGGGCCGGGGTGAGGTGCAGTCGTATCCCCGCTGGCCATCGAGTGTGCTTGGCGTGGCCGCCCGCTATCAACCCCCGGCTGGCGCCGGCCTCGCGCGGGTTCCTGGTTGCGCGGGTTCGGGGGCGAGGTTTCAGGGTTGACAGCGGGCGGCCACGCCAAGTGCAGGCCAGGATCGCGGGGGAAGGGGAGCTCTGCGGCGCTGTTGTTGGTCACGGCTGCGCCGCGCCCCCCTCACGGTCTCGGGGTGCACCGTGCTCGTTGAGTGCACATGTCCAGCGCCCAAGATCACCCCATCTGTCACACGCGTAACGCGGCGGGTGACTTCGCAGAGGCTCATGTCGCGTCGCAGATGTTGGAACATCTGCGACGCAACACGTAGCTCTGCGAGGCGTGACAAAAGCAACCACAGAGACTCCTGGGACTTACGCGATCGCGCGAGGGCGCAGCCCAATGCGCAAAGAAGCGCCATCGGCCCGCCACCACCTACGACATGCACGCACACCTGCCCCATCCCCGCGATCCTGGCTAAGCACTTGGCGTGGCCGCCCGCTGTCAACCCTGACACCTCGCCCCCGAACCCGCGCAACCACGAACCCGCGCGAGGCCGGCGAAGCCGGGGGTTGATAGCGGGCGGCCACGCCAAGACAATTCGAGCCAGCGGGGACGACGCCAAACACACTGACGAGCCACCGGGGACGACGCCAAGCACACTGAAAAGCCAGCGGGGATCACGAGGAAACGACCTGCACCCCCAACGTGACAGAAGCCAACGCCAGAAAGAACAGCGCCAGATAGAACTGCGACGAATAGTCCCGAGCCAACAGATGCGTATGGACGGCGCACACGAAATACAGAACCAGCCCCACAGCCGCCGCGACACCGACCCACGGCAGCCAGAGCAGCCCGACCAACAACCCCACGGCCCCGGCCAGCTTCAACGCGCCGATCACCGGCAACCACGAGGCGGGAACCCCGGCACGGGCCATGGCGGGCAGGATCGGCTTCAACCGGAAGATCGCCCCGGCCCCGGAGAAGAAGTTGGCGACGATGGCGAAGATGGTCACGGCAGCGAGCACAGCGAACTCCTAGATGTGTGAGAGCTTGTCCGGGTTGGTGACCGTGTAGATCCCGCACACCTGACCGCTGTCCGCGACCAGATCGAGCACCACCACCGCGAGCAGGACCGAGCCGGCCGACAGCAGTGCCGCGGGTGAGCCGTTGACAGTCCGGTACGAGACGTCGACAGCCGGGATCGCCCGTCGGGCCGCGCCCCGGACGATCACCTGGGCGATGCGCTCCGGCCCGTGCAAGGGCCGGGGGCCGGCGGCGGGTGCCTTGCCGCCGCCATCGGCCCAGAGGGTGACCGAGGGAGCCAGCAGTTTCAATAGCGCCTCGACGTCACCGTCCAGGATCGCCGCCACGAACCGCTCGGTCACCTGCCGTCGCACGGCGGGGTCGGCTTCGTAGCGGGGACGCCGGGCGTGCACGTGCTCGCGGGCGCGGTGCGCGATCTGCCGGACGGCCGGCGCGCGGCGGCCCAGGATCGTGGCGATCTCGGTGTGTGGGTAGCCGAAGACCTCGTGCAGGACGAACACGGCGCGCTCTGTCGGGTTGAGCGTCTCCAGCACGACCAGCATCGCCATCGAGACCTGCTCGGCCCGTTCTGTGTGCTCGGCCGCGTCCGGGACCACGTCGGCGGCGAACGGCTCCGGTAGCCAGGTCCCGATGTACTCCTCCTGTCGCCGGTTGATGCTCTCCCGCCGGTCCAGCGCCCGGTTGACCGCGATCCGCACCAGGTAGGCGCGCGGGTTCTCGATCGGCTCCGCCGTGGGCGATCCGACCCTGCCCGACCACGCGAGCCAGGTCTCCTGCAGGACGTCCTCGGTATCGGTGACGCTGCCGAGGATCGGATAGACGAGAGAGAACAGCAGCGGGCGGTGGTCGAGAAACGGGTCGGTCATGGGAGTCCTCCCTCGGCGGTCATCGGATGAGAGTCCCGCTGGCCAAAGAGTGTGACAGCGGAGTATAAATTGAAACGGAGTCCGATTCCGTTTAGTCGTGGAGGAGCCCCATGGAGAACACCCGATTCATCCTGCTGGAAGGCGACGAGCAGCGGCCGGGCCGCGTACCCCTACCGCCCGCCTTCGCGGTGAAGGCTCGCTCGGAGGACACCGAGGGACGCCTGTCCCTGCTGGAGGTGACACTCGCCCACGACATCCCCCGCCACGTCCACCACGAGGCCGACGAGTGCATCTACGTACTCGAAGGGGTGCTGGAGATCGACTTCGAGGACCACACCCATCGCGCCGGACCTGGAATGTTCGCGGTGCTCCCCCGAGGTGTGCCACACGCCTTGCGTCGCGGCTCGACGCCCCCACCCCGGGTGCTGCAGATCTCGACGCCGGGTGGCTGGGAGTGCTACGTCGAGGACCTCGTCGAAGCGGGCCCGAGCGTCCTCACCGACGGCCGACTGGACCCGGCCAAGATCAACCCGATAGCCGCGAAGTACCACATCGAGTACGAGACCCCAACCCCCGCGAGTCGCTAGATTCCGCGGCGCGGAATGCCCCGACTCGCGGAGAAGGGGGTCACGGGGTACGGAGTGCCTGGGTGGAGAGGCCATCCGGCGGGGGGCCGGGCTCTCCGTCGGGGATCGGCATCGCCGGCCCGGCCAGCACCTCGCGGAACGCGTCCGGCGCGAGCGCCTTGGCGAACAGCCAGCCCTGGTAGGCGTCGACGCCCAGCTCGCGCAGCGCGTAGAACTGCTCGGCCGTCTCCACGCCCTCGGCGACCGTGTAGCGGCCCATCGCCGACGCCATCTGGACGACCGCCCTGGCGACCGCGAAGTCGGCGGGGTCGGTGCTGATGCCGTTGACGAAGGTGCGGTCCACCTTCACGATCTGCGCCGGCAGCTCCTTGATCCGGGACAGCGAGGAGTAGCCGGTGCCGAAGTCGTCGACCGCGAACCGCACGCCGATGTCGGACAGCTCGCTCATCGCGGCAAGCGTGCGCTGCGGCAGTGAGACCAGGCTGGTCTCGACCAGCTCCAGCACCAGCCGGTCGCTGGCCAGGCCACTTTCGGCGAGCGCGGACCGCACAGCGGGCAGGAAGTCCGAGTCACCGGGCAGCAGTCCGGCCAGGTTGACCGCGACACCGACCGGTCGACGCTGGTGCGCGGGCCACGTGGCCGCTTCCTTCGCCGCGGTACGCAGGACCCAGCGGTCCAGTTCGCGCATCAGCCCACCGCGCTCGGCGACCGGGATGAACGCTCCGGGGAACAGCATGCCGCGCTCGGGGTGCGGCCAGCGGATGAGCGCCTCGGCGGAACGCACCGCGCCGTCCGCGCCGACGACCGGCTGGTAGTGCAGCACCAGCTCGTCGTTGGCGATGGCCTCGCGCAGTTCGTCCTCGAGCCGCAGCTGGTTGTTCGCGCTGCTCGCGGCCTCGGCGGTGAGCAGCGCGAGCTGCCCGGCACCGCGCTGCTTGGCGTCGTACATCGCGGCGTCGGCGAAGCGCAGCAGGTCCTCGGCGGTCGGGATGCCCTTCGGCGAGTCGGTGCCGCTCGAGCCGTCGGCGGGCGTCGCCGCGCCGATCGCGGCCGAGACCCGCACAGCCTGACCGTCCACCTCGAACGGCGCGTGCACGAGCGCGGCGACCGTCTCGGCCAGCTTGGAGACCCCGCCGACCGCGTCGACGTCGTCGCAGACCACGACGAACTCGTCGCCGGACAGCCGTGCCGGGGAGCAACCGACGGGCAGCTCACGCTGCAGCCGGGCCGCCATCATGATCAGCACCTGGTCGCCGGCCGCGTGACCGAGCGCGGTGTTGACCCGCTTGAAGTCGTCGAGGTCGCAGCACAGCACGGCCAGCTTGTTGCGGTCAGGGCCGGCGAGGAGCTCGGAGATCCGGGCGTTGACGGCGGACCGGTTGGGGAGCCTGGTCAGCTCGTCGTGCGTGCCGGCGATACGCAGCACGTCGGCCGCCCTGCGCCGTTCGGAGATGTCGGTGAACACGACCAGCCAGAACTGGCGGCCGTCGTCGCCGACGGACACCGTGACGGACAGCTCGCACCACACGGAGGTGCCGTCGGCCCTGCGGACCGCGTACTCCGGAATCCGGTACCCGTTGGGGGCACCCGGCCTGACCTGCCGCAGGAACGCGAGGTCATCGGCCCCGGCGGGCTCGACCGACAGGCTGCGGGCCGACACACCGCGCAGGCGGTCGCCCGGAGAGCCGAGCAGTGTGCACAGCGCGGCGTTGGCGTCGACGAGGTGACCGGTGCGGTTGAACACCGCGACGCCGACCGGCGCGATGGTCACCAGGTCCAGGTAGCGCTGGGTGGACCGCTCGATGCGCTGCTCGGCCATCCGCCGTTCGGTGATGTCCTGAACGGTGCCGACCAGCCGGATCGGCGTGCCGGCGGCGTTGCGCTCGACCCTGGCCTGGCAGCTGAAGACGCGCTCGGTGGGTGGCGCGGTGCGGTGCTCGACGTGGTGTGAGTCGGCGTCGGTGTCGTCACCGGCGACGTCGCGCTGGGTCTGGTCGCGCAGAGCGGCGCACAGCAGTGCGACCTGCTCCAGCTCGATCGGGCCGTTCGGCTGCGAGTCGGCTTCGATGCCGGCCTCTTTGTACAGCTGGACGAGCGCGGGCTCGCGGTGCAGACCACCGGTGCGCAGGTCGTAGCTCCAGTTGCCGACCTTCGCCAGCCGCTGCAGCTCCTCGACGCGCTTCTCGTTGTTGTCCCTGCTGGCGACCGGCGGCGCGGTGTCGGTGGAGTCGACCAGGATCACCGCGCGGGAGGCACCGGCGGCACCCGGCTCGGTGCTGAGCTTCGGCAGCGTCCAGCGGATGACCTTGACCCGGACCAGCGCGCCGTCCGGGCGGACCAGCCGTGCATCGTTGTCCGGCCCGACCACCAGGTGGTCGAGCGACCGGCCGAGGATGCCTTCGCTCGCGCCCTTCTGCCTCGGGTCACGACCGGCCATGCGCAGCAGCGCCGCGTTGACCCGCTGGATGCGGCCCGCGTCGTCACACAGCATCGTCGGCGCGGCGGGCAGCGACAGCGACGTCGTGGCCGCCGAAGCGACCGGAGCCACCGGCCGGGCTTCGACGGGCGGCGGGACCGGCATCGCGGTGCGCACCGTGCCCGGGTCGAAGTTGCCGGCGCCCACGCCGGAGCCCATACCGCTGTCGAACATCGCCGCCGGCGAGTCCGGTATCGATGTCCGTTCGGCGGAATGCCGGGACATCGATACCGGACGGCCGGACGACTTGGGCAGTGGACCCGAGCCCTGGATCGGGCTGGGGATGTCCGCGCTCTGCGACGGCACCCGGTTCGACACCAGACCTGTGCGGCCACCGGCCCGCCCGCGCGGCGCCTGATCAGCGCCGGGCAGGGGGTCGAGCCACTGTCCGAGGTCGGCCACTCGCTGTCCCCTCACGATCTCAAGATTCACGCCCCGGTGGGCGTTGCATCCTGTTCAACGACCGTGGTCACAGGACGATCCGGTCGAATCACACGAGTGGGGGATATCGAATTGACTGGAAAGCCGAGCGGTCCGTCACCAAGAGTCACAAGCTGTGACTGTCACAGAGTTTCCCCAGGTAAAGGCGCCATAACACACTACTGTGAGTGAGAATCGGCCTTCGGGCTGTGCGTCTGAGTAACCGAATCAGGACGATTCGGTCGCGGCCTTAGCCACAGCTTGAGCAACCGTGGCCGCGACACGCGGATCGAACGGGCTGGGCACGATGCGGTTCGGCGCGAGATCGTCCTGAGCGACCGAGAAGATCGCGTCGGCGGCGGCGAGCTTCATCCGCTCGGTGATGCGGGTGGCGCCGGCGTCGAGCGCGCCCCGGAAGATTCCCGGGAAGGCCAGAACGTTGTTGATCTGGTTCGGGAAGTCCGAGCGCCCGGTGGCCACGATCGGCGCGTAGCGAGCGGCGACGACCGGGTCGACCTCCGGGTCCGGGTTGGACAGTGCGAAGACCATCGGCTCCGGCGCCATGGTGGCGAGCAGCTCCTCGGGCAGCTTCGCGCAGGACAGCCCGATGAACACGTCGGCACCCTTGAGTGCTTCGGTCTCCGCGCCGGAGAGGCGACGCGGGTTGGTGCGCTCGGCGAGATCGGCCTTGACCGAGTTCATCCCGGCACGCCCGGGGACCAGGATGCCCTTCGAGTCGAGCACGGTGATGTCGGTGACGCCGGCGGCCATCAGGATGTCCGCACAGGCCACGCCCGCGGCACCGGCACCGGTGATGACGGTCTTCAGCCCGGCAAGCTCTCGGCCCATCGTGGCGCAGGCGCCACGCAGCGCGGCGAGGACCACGATCGCGGTGCCGTGCTGGTCGTCGTGCATGACCGGGCAGTCCAGCGCCTCGATCAGGCGGCGCTCCAGCTCGAAGCAGCGCGGCGCGGAGACGTCCTCGAGGTTCACCGCGCCGAAGCTCGGGCGCAGCCGGACCAGGGTCTCGACGATCTCGTCGACATCGGTGGTGTCGAGCACCAGCGGGATGGAGTTCAGCCCGCCGAAGGCCTTGAACAGCGCGGACTTGCCCTCCATGACCGGCAGCGCGGCGCGCGGGCCGATGTCACCGAGCCCGAGCACGGCGGTGCCGTCGCTGACGACCGCGACCAGCCGCTCGGACCACGTGTACTCGGCGGTCTTGCTCGCGTCGTCGGCGATGACCCGGCTGACCTCGGCGACGCCGGGGCTGTAGGCGATCGACAGGTCGCGCGCGCCGCCGAGCGGAACGGACGGGACGACGGTCAGCTTGCCGCCGATGTGGGACTTCAGGATTTCGTCGAGCTCGATGTCCCGACCGGTGTCTGTCAAGTTCAGGTCTTCCTCGGCAATAGTCACAGCTGTCCCCTTGGGCAAATCGGTGCGATCACATGGGAGCGGGCGATGAACCGGTGCCCGCTGGCCGTGCACCGGTGCTCGCGGAGGTGTCGCGTTAGCGCGGTGCCCGACAGCGCCTCGTACCCATCGCGGGATGTCGCGGCAGTTGGCGAAGCGCGACTGTCAGGTAGACGTCAAGTATGTCATCTCGAGGCGGGGATGTCTCCCCTGAAGAAGCAGGTGTCACACCCCGTTACGGTGGCGGCCATGCCTTCGACCATGGAGACGCGAGCGTTGTCGATCACCGGGGCGTGGGTCTTCGAACCACGCAGGTTCGGTGACAATCGGGGCGAGTTCGTCGCGCCGTACCAGGAGGACGCGTTCGTCGAGGCCGTCGGCGCGCCGCTGCGGGTCGCCCAGTCCAACCACAGCGTGTCGAAACGCGGCGTCATCAGGGGTGTCCACTTCGCCGACGTCCCGCCGGGGCAAGCCAAGTACGTCTACTGCCCGCGCGGAGCGCTGCTGGACGTGGTGATCGACATCCGGGTCGGCTCGCCGACCTTCGGAGCGCACGAGGCAGTGCTGCTCGATGCCGAGTCGTGCCGCGCCATCTACGTGTCCGAGGGCCTCGGACATGCGATTTGCGCACTGACCGACGACACCGTGGCCAGCTACCTGTGCTCGACCCCGTACACGCCCTCGGTCGAACACACCGTCTCGGCGCTCGACCCGGAACTCGGACTGCCCTGGCCGGCCGACATCACCCCGATCCTGTCCGACCGGGACGCCGCCGCACCCACCCTGTCCGAGGCCGCCGAGTCGGGCCTGCTCCCCCGCTACAACCCGTGAGTGTTGTGGGCTGCCCTGGCAGCCCACAACACTCACGACTGTGCCCGCGGCAGGAATCCTTCGAATAGTGGCAGTACTGCCACTACCGGGGCCGCGCCGCGGGTGCGATCGTCCGTGGATGGGCCAGGTGCTGCGTCGGACGATCTCGGTACCGCAGGGTGTCGCGCTGTACATCGGGGCGGTCGTCGGCGCCGGAGTGCTGTTGTTGCCGGGGCTCGGCGCGAGCCAGGCGGGGCCGGCGTCACTGGTGTCCTGGGCGTTCGACTGCCTGCTCGGCATCCCGCTGGCGCTGACGTTCGCGGCGCTCGCGGCGCGCAGCCCCGATGCCGGCGGAGTACTGAGCTACGCCACCCAGGCGTTCGGGCCGGCCGCCGGGACGATCGCCGGCTGGTTCTACTTCTTCGCGGCCGCCACCGCGCAGACCCTGGTCGCGCTGACCGGGGCCTACTACATAGCCCCGTACCTCGGCCTCGGCCGGCCGGGCGTCTTCGCACTGGCCGCGGCGATCCTGGTGGTGGCCACCGGCGCGAACGTCCGGGGTCTGCGGGTGAGTGGGCGGCTGCAGCTGGTCTTCAGTGGTCTCGTCGCGGTGTTGCTGCTGGTCACCATCGCCGTCTCGGTGCCCCGGATGTCCGCCGTGCACTGGACGCCGTTCGCGCCGCACGGGTTCGGCGCGATCGGTCATGTCGGTGTGACGATCTTCTTCGCGTTCTTCGGGTGGGAGGCGATCTCGCACCTGTCCGAGGAGTTCCGCGACCCGGCCAGGGCCGTCCCGCTCAGCACCGCGCTGAGTGTGGGACTCATCACGCTGCTGTACGGGGGCATCGCGCTGGTGACGGTCGGCACCGGCACCTACGGCGACGGTGAGGTCAACCGGACCTCCATCGCCCGGTTGTTGTCGAGCGCGTTGGGTGGCTCGGCGGGTGTGGCTGCCGCGCTGATCGCGCTGCTCATCGCGTTGGGCACGGCCAACGCGTTCGTCGCGGCGACCTCCCGGCTGGGTTACGCGCTGGGCCGCGACGGAGTATTCCCGGAGTCGATGTCCCGACTGGACGACAACCAGGTCCCGAGGACGGCGGTGCTCGCGGTCGGCGGCTGGGCGGTGGCCTGCCTGGCCGTGAGCTTCGTCGCCGGCTGGGACGCCGAGACGCTGCTGGTGGTCCCGGACTCGCTGGTGATCATCGTGTACCTGGTGGCGACCGCCGCGGCCGTCAAGCTGCTGCGCGGGCGCCGGCGCCGGCTGGCCGCGCTCGCCACGCTCATGTGCTGCGCGCTGGTCCCGTTCGCCGGAGTAGTACTGGTCATTCCGGCGCTGCTGGCCGTGCTGGCCCTGCTGTACCGCCGCTTCGCCGGTCGCCCGGTCAGCTGAGCAGGCGCGGACGGTCCGGCAGCCGCCCGGGCCACGGCCACAGCCGGAACCGGACGACGGCGAGGACCCGCGCCGGACCGAGCGTCCGGGAGTCGGTGCTGCCGTACGGGTTGTCCCCGAGCACCTCCCACCCGTCACCGACCGCACGCACCGCCCGCTTCACCGACAGCTGCTCGGGACGGGCCGCCCAGCGCACGAGCACGACGTCCCCCGGGCGCACCGGGGCGTCGAACGCGGCGACCAGCACGTCGCCGTCGCGCACCGTCGGCGACATGGAAGGACCACGCACCGCCACCCGCCGCAACCGCACCGTCGAGGACCCCCGATCGCGTCATGACACCAGCTACAGAGCCTGCCACCGATGTGGGTCGGGAGTAGGGTCGGCACTGTCGGAACGATCACCAACGCACATAAGGAGCACCAATGGGACTGCTGTCTCGCGTTCTCCGTCCTCGGCTGGAGGCCACCGCTCACTGCGACCTCCCCTGCGGCGTGTACGACCCCGCCCAGGCCCGGATCGAGGCCGAGTCGGTAAAGGCCATCCAGGAGAAGTACCAGGGCAACGACGACGCCAGCTTCAGGGCGCGCGCCATCGAGATCAAGGAGCAGCGCTCCGACCTGGTCAAGCACCACCTCTGGGTCCTGTGGACTGACTACTTCAAGCCGCCGCACTTCGAGAAGTACCCGGAGCTGCACGAGCTGTTCAACAAGGCCACCAAGGCCGCCGGCGCGAGTGGGACCAAGGGTTCCAACGACCCCTCGACCGGCCAGGAGCTGCTCGACTACATCGCCCAGATCGACAAGATCTTCTGGGAGACCAAGCAGGCTGCCTGACCCACGCTTCACCCAGCGCCATCCAGCGGTCTCCGCTGGATGGCGCTGTTCTTTTGCGCGGCGGTTTTCATGATCACCACCGCCTCATGGCTGTTTTCGGGCGCGAAAACAGCCACCAGACGGTGGTGATCATGAGATCCATACGTGCACACAGGCGAATATGCGAATTGATGCATTCGGCAGGGTCGCCCTAATCGGGTATTCCGTTGGAGCGGCGGAGTCCGTAGCGTTGGTGGGGTTCGTTCCCGACTGCAGGAGGATCGCGTGTCGCTTACCGTTCCGGTGAAATTGCTCGAACAGGCGCAGCAGGGCCCGATTTCCGATGACGACTTCGTCGAATGCATCAAGAACTCACTGCCCTACGCGTGGTCGGTCGTCAGCGGCCTAGCCGACGAGATGGCGCGCACCGGGAACAAGGTGGCGCTCAACGACACCGAGCCGCCCGACGAGGCCAGCTGGGGACAGCTGTTTCGGCTGGTCGGCAGCGATGCGATGCGCGGAGCGGTCGAGCGGCGCTTCGGGGTCCGCATGGCGTTCCAGAACTGTTGCAAGACCGGCTTCTTCGACCCCAGCGCTACTGACGAGTACGCCGACTTCGTGACACCCAGGGCTCAGGTCCTCAACCAGAAACCCGAGCTGATCAACTGCTGAGTGCTTTCGACGGAATCTGTTCGATAGGGCCCAGAACAACGGTATAAAAGAATATGCCGGCCGCCATGATGATTCCCGCGACGATGAATGCGGGGCCGAAACTTCCAGTGGCCTGCACGAGGTAGCCAGTGACGATCGGCGCGGCCAGGCCGAACAGGGTGTTGATGAAATTCATCACCGACGCCACCGCGCCGACACTGCCTTCCGGCGCGATCAGCGCGGGAAGGCTGTTCGACACGCAGTACGCCAACGTGATCCCGACCGTGCCGACGGTGATCCAGAACAGCGCCACGGTGACGTCGGTGGTGAACGCGGCACCGGTGATCCCCAGCGCGATGACCATGCCCGCGACCAGCACGGACTTGCGCACCACGGTCTCCCGTCCGCCACGTTTGATCAGGTGGTCCACGAGCCACCCGGGGATGAGGAACTCCGCACCCACCGCGATGAGCCACGGGATCGCGGTGAACAGACCGCTCTTCAGGACCCCCATGTGCAGCTCGGACTGAAGGTACCCGGGCAGCCAGGTGAGCAGCAGCCACGTCGTGTAGCCGGCGCAGGCCAGGCCGAGCGACAGGCCCCACACCTTGCGCCTGCCCAACACGTATCCGAGGTTCGCCAGCGGGTTCGGATGCGCGACGTCCTCGTCCTGCGCGCCGCCCTCGCGGATGTAGCGGTACTCGGCCTCGCTCAGCCTGCCGGAGCGGACCGCTTCCTTGGGGTTGCGGTAGCCGACCCAGAACACGACCGCGAACAGCACACTCAGCGCACCGGTCGTCCAGAACGCGCCGCGCCAGCCCAGCTCGACCACCGCGAGCGCGACCAGCGGCGTCCCGATGACGTTGGACAGCCGCTGACCGGAGTCGAACACCGCGGTGGACAGGCCCCGCTCGCGGCGCGGGAACCAGTATCCGGTCACCTTCATCGCGCCGGGGAACACCGGCGCCTCGGCGACGCCCAGCAGCACGCGCGACAGGATTACCAGGCCGGTACCGCTCGCCACGGCGGTCAGCACGCAGGCCACCGCCCAGATCCAGGTCGCCACCCGCAGCACGGGTTTCATCCCGAACCGGTCGAGCAGCAGCCCTGCCGGGATCTGCATGAGCGTGTACGACCAGAGGAAGCTGGAGAACACCCAGCCCATCTCGCCGGGTGTGAGTCCGAACTCGTGCCCGAGCGGGCCGCCGGCGACCGAGATGTTGGTGCGGTCGATGTAGTTGATCAGGACGCCGAAGAACAACAGGACGACGATCATCCAGCGAACCCGGCCGGCGCGGCTCGACGTGGGTACAACAGCCTCGGGTTCGGTCACCACAGCGATGCTCCCCAGCTCGAAGATCGACCGTCACATCACCGCGTCGTGATTCCTCCACCGGAAGTCTTTGCGACGGTCACCACTTCGTCAAGATCCGGATCATGATCACCGATCCCGACGATCGCCAGCGCCTGCGCCAGCGCGGCGAGCAGCAATACCGCGATCGCCGCCGGGTAACCACCGGTCACATCCACGAGCAGCCCCATGACCAGGGGGCCGAAGCCCGCGGCCAGGTAGCCGACACCCATCGCCAGGCCGCTGGTCGCGGCACCGGACGCGGAGTCGCGCGAGCGCCAGGCGATGACCGCGAGACCGAGCGGAAACCCCGCGCCGGACCCGAAGCCGATCAGGGCCACCCACAGCCACGGCCCGACGAGCGGCGGCATCGGGAGAACCAGCGCGCCTGCCGTCCCCACGGCGACCGAGGCCAGTGACAACGATGCCCAGAACCGCCACCGCTTGCGTCGTTCGGCGAGTGCCGGAACCAGCAGCGCGGCGGGTACCTGGGCGATGCTCCACACGGCGAGCAGGACGCCCGCGAGCCGGGGCGACGCCCCCAGGCTCTGGTAGTACGGCGGCAGCCACGTCATCCAGCCGTAGACCAGCAGCGAAGTACCCGCCATGTAGCAGGCGCCGCGCCGTGCGAACCGGCTCCAGCGTGCGGCGGACCGGGCCGTCGTCGTGACCGGTGGGATCCGCCGGGTGAGCGGCAGCCAGAGCGCCAGAGCGAGCAGCGCCGGGACGGTCCACACCGCGACGGTCGGCGACCAGCCACCGAACACACCGGACAACGGCACGGCGATCGCGCTGGCCACGGTCGCACCGACCATCATGGCGGTGACGTAACCGCCGGTCAGCGCACCGGCCCTGGCCGCGAACCGCGCGCGCACCACGCCGGCGAGGCACACGCCGGCGGTGCCGATGCCGAGCCCGACCACGGCCGTGCCGAGTGCGAGCGTCACGCCGGTGGGAACTCCGCGCAGCAGGCAGCCCGCCGCGAGCACCGCGACCGACGCGCCCAGCGTTCGCTCGGCGCCCAGTCGTGCGACGACCACCGCCCCGCCGAACGAGCCGGCCGCCATGGCCAGTACGGCACCCGCCTGGATCGCTCCGGCGAGCCCCGAGGACAGCCCGAGCTCGGCACGCACCATCGGCAGCAGCGGCGGATACCCGGCCAACGCCGCACGCAGGTTGAGCGCGACGACGAGCAGACCGAGCGCGATCACCCAGGGCCTACGCGACACATCCCTCACCTCGACAGGGGTAAAATTACTTTTCACCTCTGACAGTAAGGCGAGGAGGTAAGGGGTGCAAATTCTATTGACCGATTACCAACAGGGTGCGGCGGTCGCCACCGCGCTGGTGAACACGCTGCCTGGAATCCACCGTGGCGGGGACGCACTCCCCGGCCCGACCGAGCTGGACCGGTGGCTCGCGGACAACGACCTCCAGCTCGGCCGCTCGGCGCGAGCCGACGTCCTTGCCGTGCATCAGCTCCGTGCCGAGCTGTTCGACGCGATCACCGCGCCGGACGCCGCCACGCTCGCCGCGCGAGCCGGCCGGCTCACCTCGACGAACGGCGTCGCCCCGGTGCTGACACCGGACGACAACGGCCGATGGCAGTGGCAGGTCGCCGCCCCACCAGGCGCCGGGCTCGCCGGTCGGCTGGCCCTCCTCACCGCGACCGGCGTGCTCGCCACCTTGCGGTCCCTCGGCCACGACCGGTTCCGGGAGTGCTCGTCCCCGGCCTGCACGGGCGTCTTCATCGACACCAGCCGAGCCGGGCGGCGGCGCTACTGCCGGCCGGAGGTGTGCGGCAACCGCATCAACGTCGCCGCCTACCGCGCCCGCCTGACCAGCTCGTGAGTGTTGAGTGTGGCCATGGCCACACTCAACACTCACGAGCTGGGGGCTGGGGCGAGAGGCGCGCCGGTCTCCAGGAGGGTCTTCAGGCCCGCCAGCAGTTCGGGCCAGCCACCGCTGCCGTCCATCCCGCCGCTGATCGCGGTGTACATCTCGCTGCCCGCCTCGAAGTCGTCGTGCGTCACGGTCAGCCGGACCGCGCCGCCGTGCGGCTCGATGTCGAACGACACCCTGGACTGCTTCTCCCGCGCCAGCTCGGCGAACCGTTCGGCGCTCCAGCCGAAGTGCTCGGCGTGCTCTGGCTGGAACCGGTGCCAGCTGTAGGCGAGCCTGCGGTACGGGTCGGACTCCAGAACGACCTGCTCCATGTCGCGGAACTCCTGGTCGGGACCGTCCCGCCAGAGCACCGGCGAGCCGACCTGCCAGTCGGACTTCAGCTCAGCACCCCAGTACTGGCTGGTGAACGCCGGCTCGGTCAGCGCGCGCCAGAGCTGCTCCGGCGTCGAGTTGATGTAGGTGGTGTAGACGAACACGGGATTGGTCATCGCGGGTTGCTCCAACGCTCTCTTCAGATCGGCGAGTGCGTGCACTCGCGCTCGGTCGTACCGCTGAATCCATCGCTCGGTGATGGCGTTGATCGGCGCGGCGTTCAGGTAGTGCAACTTCTCCCTGCCTCGCCAGGTGGTGGTCACCAGCTGTGCCGACTCCAGGACGGCCAGGTGCTTGCTGACCGACTGCCGAGCCATCTCCAGACCAGCGCACAGCTCGCGCAGGGTCTGGCCGTTGCGCGCGTTGAGGCTGTCGAGCAATCGCCGACGACTGGCGTCGGCCAGTGCCTTGAACACGTCGTCCATCGCTTTCCACCTCAAACATGCAGCCATCCGGCTGCATAAATATAGGCAGCCGGACGGCTGCATGTCAATGCGGTGGCCTCCGGCCGGTCCACGACGGATGATGGACGGCGTGACGATGAACGGGCCGAGCGCCGAACCCACCCCGGCCGCGGTGTTCATCCCGTTCCACCGGACCCCGGCCGGCGAGCTGCGAGTGGTCCTGATCAAGCGCACCCCGTTCGGCGCGCATGGCGGCGAGATAGCGCTGCCCGGCGGCAAGTACGAACCCGAGGATGCGGACATGCGCGACACCGCGGTCCGCGAGACGTGCGAGGAACTGGGTCTCGAACCGGATGTCCTCACGGTGCTCGAAGACCTGCCACCGCTGGAGACGTTCTCGACCGGGTTCAAGGTGTGGCCGTTCGTCGGGCGACTGCATCAGGTGCCGGACCGCTGGCAGCCCCAGCAGCGTGAGGTCGAACAGGTTCTGGATCTGGCGGTCGAGGACCTCGTCGACCCGGCGGCGAGGGGAACCCAGGAAATGGACCTCGGGCGGTGGGGCAGGGCCGTCCAGGTCCCGGTGTGGCGGGTCGAAGGGCACGTCATCTGGGGCCTGACGCTGCGCATCCTCGAACCCGTGCTGCCCCGCGCGCTGGACGGCGAGTACCCGGTCTGATGCGTACGCCAGCCCGGTTCGGTCCCGCCGCGATCGCGCTGCTCACCTCGACCGTGCTCGTCGCCACCTCCGGCCGCTACGGCTATCACCGCGACGAGCTGTACTTCCGCGCGGCCGGCCTGCACCCGGCGTTCGGCTACGTCGACCAACCCCCGCTCACCCCGCTGCTGGCCCGGGTCGGGTCCGAGCTGTTCGGCGACTCGCCGACCGGCCTGCGGGTCCTGCCGGCGCTGACCGTCGGGCTGGTGGTGCTGCTGGCCGGGGTGATCGCGAGGGAGCTGGGCGGTGGTCCCGGCGCCCAGGCGCTCGCGTCCGCCGCCACCGCCGTGTCCGGATTCCCGCTGGCGATCGGCCACATGCTCTCCACCGACACGCTCGGACTGCTGAGCTGGACGGCCCTGAGCTGGCTCCTGATCAGAGCGTTGCGCGACGGTGGCACCCGCTGGCTACCGGTGGGCCTGGTCGCGGGCATCGGACTGCAGAACAAGTACCTGATCGCGGCGCTGCTGGCCGCGCTCACCGTCGGGCTGCTCATCACCGGTCCCCGCACGGTTGCGCGCGACCGTTGGCTGTGGCTCGCCGTCCTGCTCGCCGTGGCGGTCTGGGCGCCGAACCTGGTGTGGCAGGCGCTGCACGGCTGGCCGCAGCTGCGCATGGTCGGTGTCATCTCCGGCGGCGGGACCGGCTTCAGCACACCACGCTGGTCCTTCCTGCCCTACCAGCTGGTTCTGTACGGCCTGTTGCTGACGCCCATCTGGCTGGCCGGCTGGTGGCGGCTGGCCCGCGACCCCGCGCTGGTCCGCCAGAGGTGCTTCGCGGTCGGCTTCGTCGTGCTGTTCGTCGCGCTGATCGCCGCGAACGGCAAGGCCTACTACGCGACCGGCATCTATCCCCTGTTGCTCGGTGCCGGCGCGGACCCGGTGCTCAGGTGGTTCTCCTCGGCACGGTCCCGGCGGATCGTGATCGGCACGGCGCTGACGCTCACCACCGCGGTCAACGCGTACCTGTTCCTGCCTCTCGTCCCGGCGGACCGACTCGCGGGCAGCCCGATACCGGCGGTCAACCCGACGGCGGCCGAGACGGTCGGCTGGCCCGAGTTCGCGGCGACCCTGTCCGCCGCCTACCGGTCGCTGCCGCCGGACCAGCGCGCGAGCACGGTGGTCCTGGGCAACAACTACGGCGAGGCGGGTGCCGTCGACCGCTTCCGGAGCGAGTTCGAGCTACCGGCGGCGTTCAGCGGGCAGAACAGCTACCACGGCTGGGGCCCGCCGCCCGAGTCCGCGACCGGGGTACTCGCCGTCCGGGTGCCCGAACCGACTCTGCGCCGCTGGTTCGCCTCGGTCACATCCGTCGCGCACATCGACAACCGCGTCGGGCTCGACAACGACGAACAGGGCCAGGTGGTCTGGCTCTGCCAGGGCAGGAACGCACCGTGGACGACCATCTGGCCTCAGCTGCGCCGGGTCGGTTGAGCGCGTTTTCGGTGACACTCGGTCACCGCATGGTTAAAGTGAGTTAGGTGTCGGATTCGGAGCAGACCCACGGCCGCATCTACCTCCTACGTCACGGTGAGACCGCGTGGTCGGCCACCGGTCGCCACACGAGTTACACGGACATCACCCTCACCGAGCGTGGCCGTCAGCTGGCCACATCCGCCGGGCGGCTGCTGACCGAGGTCCGTGGCCCGGACTCGCCACCGTTCGCGCTCGCACTGACCAGCCCGAGGCGTCGTGCCACCGACACCGCCAAGCTCGCCCAGCTGTCGCCGACGATCGACGAGCAGCTCGTCGAGTGGAACTACGGCGCCTACGAGGGCCTGACCACACCGGAGATCCGGCGCAGCGACCCCGGCTGGACCGTGTGGACCCACTCCAGCCCCGGCGGCGAGAGCGCCGAACAGGTCGCGGAACGGGCCGACACGGTGCTCGAGCGCTGCCGGGCGGTGCTGAGCAAGGGCGACGTGGCTCTGATCGGCCACGGCCACTTCAGCCGCGTCCTGACCGCCCGCTGGCTGAACCTACCGGCCACCGCGGGCGTCGGCTTCAAGCTCGACGCGGGAGGCCTGACGGTCCTTGGCGACGAACGAGGCGCCCCCCGCCTGGACCACGTCAACCTCGTCGACCCACGCTGAGCGGCTCGCACAGAGCCAGTACACGCCGCACAGAGGCTCCGGCCTCTGTGCGGCGTGCAGGCCCTCTGTGCGAGCCGCGGCTCAGGGCTGGCGGCGCTCCTCGTCGAGGTCCTGGGACCACGTTCGGGCCGCGCCGCTCAGCAGCAGGTACAGGGTGCCCGCCGCGACGACCGCGACCACCGTGCCGATGAACGGCTGGTGTGACGGGACCAACAGCGAGTAGGCGACCGGCAGCAGGATCATCTGCACGACCACGGCGGGCGAGCGGGCCCAGAAGCGTCCGCGCAGCAGGCCACGTCCCACCAGGATCAGCACGACGCCCATCACCAGGAACATGCCGGCCTCACCGAGCACCGGGACCAGCCCCAGCGAGCTGTCGCCGACCCTGGCGACGAGTGACACCGCGAACCCCACCCCGACCAGGCCCTGCAGACCGACCACCACACCGGCGGCCCGCACCTGCGTCGGCGGCCGCGAGCCGGTGCGCTCGACCCCGGACGTCGGCTCGGGGGGCGACTCGGCGTTCATACGGTGTCGAGGTGCCGGTTCACGAGTCTTAGCTTAGTAGTGACCAGGTCGACGGCCTCTCCGGACCACCGAACCCCGGCCGAGAAGTTAGGCTGCCCTGGTGCGCGCCCTGCTCGTGGTGAATCCGCAGGCGACCTCCACCACCGCCGCCGGACGAGACGTGCTCGCGCACGCCCTGGCCAGCGAGCTGAAACTGGACGTCCTGCAGACGCAGTACCGGGGGCACGCCGCCGAGGCGACCGCGTCCGCCGTCCGTGCCGGCGTCGAGCTGGTCATCGCGCACGGAGGCGACGGAACGGTCAACGAGGTCGTCAACGGGCTGCTCGAGGCGAGCCCGCCGTGCGGTGATCCCCATTCAGGCCCTCAACAGCCGCTGCTCGCCGTCGTTCCGGGTGGCTCGGCCAACGTCTTCGCCAGAGCTCTCGGGCTGCCCAAGGACCCGCTGGAAGCCACGTCGGCGGTGCTGCGCGCGCTCGCCGAACAACGCAGCCGGACGGTCGGTCTCGGCAAGGCGGACGACCGGTGGTTCACCTTCAACGCCGGCCTCGGCTGGGACGCGGACGTCGTGGCCGCCGTCGAGCGGGCGAGGGCGCACGGCCACGAGGCGAGCCCGATCCGCTACGCACGTACCGCACTGCGCCACTACCTCGCGCAGATGCGTCACCCGGCGGACCTGACCGTCGAGCTTGTGGGTGAGGGCACGCTGTCCGAGGTCCGGCTGGCGCTCATCTGCAACACCGACCCCTGGACATACCTCGGTTCACGCCCGGTACGCACCAACCCTGGCTGCAACTTCGCCGACGGGCTCGCGCTGTTCGGGTTGACGAGCCTGAGCCCGTCCACGGTCCTACCGGTATTGCGGGAAATTCTTAGGAAAGAAGGCGACCCGAGCGGGCCGAACGTGCTACGCCGAGACAAATTGCCACTCATTCGTGTGAGCAGCCCGACCCCTGTGGCGCTTCAAGTGGACGGCGACTACCTGGGAGAACGCAGCGAGGTCGAGTTCCTCGCGGTTCCCTCGGCGCTACGCGTCGTCGTGTGAGAACCGCGGTTCGTCGTGGTTAGTACTCCGCCGGGTGACAGCGTCCAGACCTAATTCGTCCATTCACCGACCGAGCCGAACCGTCGATCCCGTTGGGGCTCGCACCTTTGGCCGTGATCGTTCACCGTTGTTCTCGAAGCCAAGCACGACCGCTGAGGAGACATCCTCTGGCACGGTCGGCCCGGGCAGACGAAAGCCACGCGAACCGCGAGGCCTTCCGAGTTCAGGTCGGCGGGTTCCGTCAGTCGTTCAGCGTAGTTGGTGACGCGGGGTAAGCACCCGGGGCCCCAACTGCAGTGTGTGGGTGAGCAACCTCTCACCCGTCTGACGAGAAACCCTTGAAGAGCCCCGTCGCTCGTGAAAGAATTCACAAGCGGCACGACCGCAGATTCGTACTGGTGCGCGTCCCACAGCGCGCAAGAGCAAGGAGCTAAAGAATCATGGACTGGCGCCACCGCGCGACCTGCCGTGACGAGGACCCGGAGCTTTTCTTCCCGGTAGGCACCTCTGGGCCCGCACTGCTGCAGATCGCCGAGGCAAAGACTGTTTGTCGGCGCTGCCCCGTGAACACCGATTGCCTGTCTTGGGCGCTTGAGAGCGGCCAGGACGCCGGTGTCTGGGGTGGCATGAGCGAAGACGAGCGCCGCGCGCTGAAGCGCCGCAACGCTCGCACCAGGGCTGCCCGCGCGGGTGCCTGAGTTTTAACACACTCGAGCTTTCGCACGCGCTCCCCGGAATTTGAGCCCGGTATCGAGGTTTTCCTCGGTACCGGGCTCAAATTGTGTCTGAAGCCTCAACTAACCGCGCAAGAGGGGTACCCGCAGCACCGCGTCGGTGCCCTTCGGCTCCCTCGGACGCATGCTCAGCGAGGCGTCCAGCTCGGAATCGACCAGGGTGCGCACGATCTGCAGGCCCAGCCCCTTCGACCGTTCCAGCGAGAAACCCTTCGGCAGCCCGCGCCCGTCGTCGCTCACCACGACGTCCAGCCAGCCGGCCGAGCGATGAACGGTCACCACGACCTCCCCCTTGGACCCCGCCTGGTAGGCGTGCGACATCGCGTTGTGCACCAGCTCGGTCAGCACCATCACCAACGGCGTGGCCAGGGCGCTGCCCACGACACCGAAGCTGCCCTCCCGGCGCAGCGACACCCTCGACTCGGCGGTCGACACGTCCGCCATCATCGGCAGAACCCGGTCGACGACCTCGTCCATGTCCAACCGTTCGTCGCCGGACATCGACAGCGTCTCGTGGACCAGCGCGATCGAGGTGACCCGCCGGACGGACTCGTTCAGGGCTTCCTTGGCCTCCGGGATCGACGTGCGCCGGGACTGCAGCCGCAGCAGGGCGGCCACCGTCTGCAGGTTGTTCTTCACCCGGTGATGGATCTCCCGGATGGTCGCGTCCTTGGTGAGAAGTGCCCGATCTCTCCTCTTCACCTCAGTCACGTCTCTGACCAGCACCAACGCGCCAGCCGGTGCGCCTCGCGGGCGCAGTGGTAGGGCACGCAGCACCGTCGCGGCACCGCCGGCCTCCAGCTCCATCCGCAGCGAGGGTTTGCCCTCCATCGCGGCCCGGATCCGCTTGACGACCTCGCTCGCGTCGAATGGGTCCCGCACCAGCGGCCGGGTGATGCTGCTCAGCACCGTCCCGACCAGGTCCGAGGCGAACCCCATGCGGTGGTAGGCGGACAGCGCGTTGGGGCTGGCGAACACGACCCTGCCGCCCGTGTCCAGCCGGATGAGCCCATCACCCACCCTGGGGTTGTTCGTCGTGTCCACGGCGGCGTCAGCGGCCGGGAACGTGCCGTCCGCGATCATCTGGCACAGGTCGGCCGCACCACCGAGGTAGGCGATCTCCAGCGGGCTGGGCACCCGCGCGACCGCCAGGTTCGTGTCCCTGGACAGCACGGCGAGCACCACACCGTCGCGGCGCACCGGGATCGTCTCGCGGCGCACCGGGACGCCCTGGTGCCAGCGCGGGTCCTCCTCGCGGCAGATCCGCTGGTCCACCAGTGCCCTTCGCAGCGGCGCGTGCTCCGGTTCGAGCACGACGCTGCCCACCGCGTCCTCGGGATGAGCGGTCGGTGCCGTCGTCGGCCGGGCCTGCGCGACGCACAGGAACCGCGAGCCCTCGATGGTCCCCTCGTCCTCCGACTCCGGGAGCGGAATCCAGAGCATGAAGTCGGCGAACGACAGGTCGGCGAGGAGCTGCCACTCGGCGACCACCCGTTGCAGGTGATCGACCGCGAGCCCGGACAACCGGGTGTGCTCGGCGAGGAGCTCGGTCAAGGTGGACAGTGGAGTACTCCGCTTCGGATCAGGACAGCTGCTTCACATGTGCACCATCAACGGTAGCCAGGCGGTCCGACAGTGTCGGCACCGGCGGCCGGCACCACCTGCGATGGCCGGGCGTCCGGTGCCGCATGACAGACTCGACCCAGAATCGTGACACTCACCGAGTGAGAGAGGGGGCGAGAACATGTCCCGACGAGCCCGCAAGAGGCGCGACCGCAAGAAGGGCGGCGCGAATCACGGCAAGCGGCCCAACGCCTGAGCCGAACAGCAGGAAAGGGCCGGAGCAGCTGATGCTGCTCCGGCCCTTTCCGCTGTTCCGGGACCGATCTGGCCGGGTGTCGATGATGTGTCGCGGCCCAGCTGCTACCCGGGCGCCTGCACACAGGCTCCCCAGCACTGTGCACGCCGTGGTGTTGCGTCGCATATGTCCGGACGTGTGCGACGCGACACGTAGGCGCGCAAAGTCGCCTGGGAAGGCCCGGCGCGGCGCTGGTCAGGGTCTGCGTTCGATCCTGGTGTGCCGGAACTCCACGCTCGTCCCCCGGGGACCGCGCTCGACGGTCACCTCGGAATGCTCGAGCACCGCCGAGCGAATCTGGTCACGCAGCCTGCTGCGCAGCTCCTTCGGCGCCTGCTCGCCACCGCACTTGCGGGCCAGCAGCTCCTTGAGCTTCTCCTCGATGCCGTACGCCGACAGGCACGGGTTGCATTCCTCGAGGTGCTTGCGCAGCAGGTCGCGGCGAGCGACGTCGCACTCGTGGTCGAGGAACAACCACACCTCGGCGAGCACCTCGTTGCAATGGGTATCGGGATCGTCGGGGCACCCGCTGTTCACCGGGCCACCTCCTGCCCACGCAAGAACCCGCGGTCGCGCGCGGTGTCGGTCAGCAGGTCACGCAGCTGACGACGGCCACGGTGCAACCGGGACATCACGGTACCGATCGGCGTATTCATGATATCGGCGATTTCCTTGTATGCGAAACCCTCGACATCAGCCAGGTACACCGCCATCCGGAAGTCCTCCGGAAGCTCCTGCAACGCGGCCTTCACATCGCTGTCCGGCAACTGGTCGAGCGCCTCGACCTCGGCCGAACGCAGCCCCGTCGACGTGTGCTCCGCCGCCTGGGCGAGCTGCCAGTCGGTGATCTCGTCGGTGGGGTGCTGCGCGGGCTGGCGCTGCCGCTTGCGGTACCCGTTGATGTAGGTGTTGGTCAGAATCCGGTACAGCCACGCCTTGAGGTTGGTACCGGTACGGAACGACGCGAAAGCCGCGTAGGCCTTCAGGTACGTCTCCTGCACCAGGTCCTCGGCGTCCGCGGGGTTGCGGGTCATCCGCAGTGCGGCACCGTAGAGCTGGTCGAGCAGCGGCATGGCGTCGCGCTCGAACCGGGCGGCGCGCTGCTCGCTCGTCTCTTCGGCGGGGGTCGACCTGCCATTGGCAGGCGTCAGCTCGAAGCCGCTCGCGTCGAGCGCCTTCTCGTCCTTGCCTAGAGCGTGATCGCGCTCAGCCGGCACCGAGCCCCCTCTACGCCGCCGTGGCGGCCGTCCCAACTCCTCCGCCAAGATAGCGGCGGATTCGACATCGGTCGATGAGGACGATACGCCCCGGTCTCGCCGTCGGACGACCGCCGGCACCGTGGGGACGGACACATCGAGCTCAGGCAACGGCGCTCCCGTCTGAGTGGTCGTCTGTTGGGTCATCAGGGCACATGGCACGTCCGGTGTAACAGCCGAACCCGGTGGCGCATTCCCATAGTCTTGTGAGCGTGAAGACACCGGCCACGGCGCTGCTGGACGCCAAGCGTGTGCGCTACGAGGTGCACAGCTATCCGCACCGGGCGGGCGAGGCGTACGGGCCCGAGGCGGCCCGCGCGCTCGGGCTCGATCCGGCCAGGGTGTTCAAGACGCTGGTCGCCGAGGTGGACGGCACGCTCACGGTCGGGGTTCTCCCGGTGACCGACACGCTGGACCTGAAAGCGCTGGCCTCGGCGGTGAAGGGCAAGCGGGCGAAGATGGCCGAGGTGACAGCTGCCGAGCGCGCCACCGGCTACGTAGCCGGCGGGATCTCCCCGCTGGGTCAGAAACGCCGGCTGCCGGTCGTCGTCGACGCGAGCGCCGAACGGTTCGACACGGTGTTCTGCAGCGGAGGGCGGCGCGGCCTCGAGGTCGAGCTCGCGCCCGCCGACCTGGTGGCGCTCACCGGGGCGACCGTTGCAACAATCACGGCTTCATAACGCCTTCGGTCGACGAATCCACGTCTGACCAGCACATTCCGCCGGTCCAGTGACCTCTTCACTCTTCACCGGGCGCTGAATAGCGCCCATGATGACCAGATGTCGCAGGTATCGGTCTTACGCGTCCGTCAACTGCTGCATGCCTGGGTCACTCCGGGCAGCGCGCCACGGGAGCTCCCGCGCCCCGAGCTCCTGCTCGTGTACCGATTGTGGCTGGTCGCGCTGAGCCTGAAGGTCCTCGGCGCGGGCTGGGACGTCTCCTGGCACTTCCGCTGGCTGCGCGACGACCTGGCGCCGCCGCACCTGCTCAACTCGGCGGGTACGGCGCTCGCCGTCGCGCTCGTCGCGTTCCATACCTATACCGGCTACGGGGTCGACCGGCGCGCGCTGCGGCTGATGCAGGTCGGCACCGCGGTCTTCCTGCTCGCCATCCCCCTCGACGTGGTGAACCACCGCGTCTACGGACTGGACATCACGACCTGGAGCCCCACGCACGCGCTGCTCTACCTCGGCACCGCCATCACCCAGGCCGGGGTGATCCTGGGTTGGTCCCGGTACGGACGCCGGCCGGGGTGGACCTACCCCGTCGTGCTCGGCGCACTGTGGGGGTTCGTCCTGGAGAACGTCATGTTCGTGGCCGGACAGCAGGAGTACGGCATCTTCGCGGTGCGCGCCTGGGACGCCGGGCGACCCGAGGCGGAGCCGATCCTGCTGCAGTTCGCCGCCGACCAGATCGGTCGCCCGGTCGACCGGGTCGCACTCGTCCAGTTCGCTCTCCCGGTCCCGGACTGGGTGTACCTGGCCTGGATCATCGGCGCCGCGATGCTGGTGCTCGTCCTGGCCCGGTGGACGGTCGGTCTCCGCTGGACCGCGACCACCGTGACCGCCGCCTACCTCGCCTACCGGTGCGTGTCCTGGGTACTGCTCGCCGGCACCGGGTTCCCACGCTCCGCGGTGCCGTTCCTCCTGCTCGGCGGTGCCGTGATGGTCGACGTCGTGATGTCGGCCGAGCGGCTGCCCCGGCTCGCCAGGCCGTTCGTCGGCTCGATACTGGTGACGGCCGCCGTGTGCGGGGCCGCCTGGCTGCAGGACGTCCTCGCGGTCGCGCCACCACTGGACTTCCGTTCGGCCGCGGCCGCCTCGGCTGTACTGGGCGCACTGTGGATCACGACGGTTCTGATCACCCAGCGTGTCAACTGGCTCGCGCAATCGTCACCCAGCGCTGTCGTCGACGAGTGAGTGATTTGTCCGACATGACAAGCGCGAACGTCAGCCCACCGTGCCGACGGCTCAGGCGTCATGCTGCACAGATGGACGGTAAACTTCGTCACCCAGGATGCATGGAAGCCCCGATCGAGTGACGACAGTCGCCCGAAACAGGCCTAGCTTGCCCGTCACAGGTTACGAACAGTCACATGCTGTGTCATGATCTGCGACGCCCAGACCGACGTTAAGTAGGCATTAAGGTAGTGAGATGAGCACGAACGGCTCGATGCAGAACGTGGGGTGGCCGAACTCGGTGTCACCCGGGATCGGTGCGTTCCGCATCGACGTGCCGTCCGACTGGTCGGCCATCGAGCCGACCGGCGGGCTGATCGCTTTCCTCGCACCGCCCCAGGAGAACTTCCGGGTCAACCTGGTCGTCTTCGGCGAGCGCATCCCCGGCGAGAAGAACCTGGGCGAGCTGGCCGAAGAGGCCCTGCTGGGCGCGGGCGCGACCGACATCGTCGCCATCGGCATGGACGGCGCCGAGACCGACGAGCAGCTGCCCAGCGCCGCCCGCCGCGCCGACCTGATGCTCGAGGGCCGCATGGTCCGCCAGCTGGCGGTGACCACGGAAGGCCCCGACCGCTCGGCGACGGGCGTCCGCAGCGTCTACGCCCTGGTCGGCAGCTGCCTGGTCGACAGAGCAGAGTCGGACGAACAGATCCTGACGGAGATGATCTCCTCCTTCACCGTGACTGCCGGGGTACCCGCGGCTCGGTAGGGGCCGGGTTTACTGCCCGCAGGGGGTGTTGTGGCTGGGTGTGTAGTCCCGGCCTGTCCCGCGCGCCATCGTTCCCGGAAGGCCCTCCGGGCCAACCGAGAACGATCGAGGCGGCTCGCCTGACGGCTCGCTGCCTCGGGATTCTTTCCTCGCGGACCCCTTCGGGGCCCACTCGGAAAAGAACGTCGCCTTCGGCGACGCGCGCGCTTGCTGCCGCGGCCTGGGAGCCGCCACTCATGCACTACCCGCCTTCGGCGGAACCCCTTCGGGCGCCTTGCGGGGCCGGCCTTGAAGCGTGCGTCACCACCTGCCCGGTGCCGGGTGAGGTGGTTGGGCCTGGCCGCGACCGTTTGGGTCAGATCACTCGCAGGACCCGTTCCAGCCACTCTGTGACCGTTCTTGCCAAGGCGTTCAGGTCGCTGTTCAGGGAGTGGTTGCCGGGGAGCATGACCACGTCGCGGTGCTGGCCGGGGGCGGGTTTGCCGAAGGGGTCGTTCTCGCCCTGCACCACCAGGACCGGGACCTGGACCGCGGACAGCTCCGGCAGGCGGTCCTTCTCCGGCTTGCCCGGCGGGTGGACGGGGAACGCCAGGCACAGGACGGCCGCCGCGTCGCCCTCCTCCGCGGTCCGGCATGCCACCCGGGCACCGGAGGAGCGGCCGCCGAACACCGTCGGCAGGCCGTCGAAGACGCTTTTCCCCAGGTACTCGGCCACGGTGAGCCACGCGGCGTCGAGCTGTGTCGCCGGCGCCGGCGCCCGCCTGCCCGCTACCCGGTAGGGCTGTTCCACGAGCGCGACGTGCACGCCGGCACGCTTGGCGGCCTGCGCGGCGGCCACCAGGTCGGGTGCGGTCACGCCGCCGCCCGCACCGTGGCCGAGCAGCAGCGCCGCGCGGCCCTCGGGCGCGCAGTGGACCGCCACCCGTGCCGTGCCGTGCGGGGTGTCGACCTCGTGGGTTGTCATCCGTTCAGATCCAGGGCCAGCGTCTTCTGCTCCTCGACCGGTGCGGCGAGGTCGACCCGTTCCAGCAGCGCCGGCCCCTCGTTGCGCACGTTGTTGACCTTGGACGACACCGGGCGCAGCTCCATCCGGTCGACGACCGAGGTGAGGTCGTCCTCGCTCGGGTGCAGCAGCGCGGCGAGCTCGTCGGCGTCCGGCCCCAGGTCGGGGTTCAGCCAGGTCTCCCAGTGGTCGCTGGGCACCAGCAGCGGCATGCGGTCGTGGATGTCGGTCAGCGGGCCGATCGCGGCTGTGGTCAGCACGGCGGCGGTGACCAGCGGTTCGCCGCCGTCCTTGGGGCGCCAGAACTCCCACAGCCCGGCCATCGCCAGCGACGCACCGTCGGTGCCGGTCACGAAGTAGGGCTGCTTCGCCTTGCCCTCGCGCCGCCACTCGTACCAGCCCTCAGCAGGCAGCAGGCACCGCCGGGACACCACGGCCTTGCGGTAGGCGGGCTTCTCGTCGGCCGTCTCGGAGCGCGCGTTGATCATCCGGTTGCCGATGGACGGGTCTTTCGCCCACGACGGCACGAGACCCCAGCGCATCACCCGGACGCTGCGCACGGTGCGGTTCGGGTCGGCCTTGCCGTCGGAGTCCCGAGGGTGTCTGGCCACGACGGACAGCACCGATTTCGTCGGGGCGACGTTGTAGTCGGCCCCGGGAACCGGGAGCGTGCTCTCCTGTGTCGCGTCCACCGCCTGGAACTCGTCCGCGATGTCCGCCGCCGACTTGGTCGAGGCATACCGGCCGCACATAGCACCAGCCTCCCACAGTCGCGAACAACATTTCTCCCCTCCGTCGCCACCGTTCCACGGCCGGTGCGGGATCATGGGACCGTGCCCGACCGCCTGACCACCCCGCCATGGCCCGCACCGACCGTCTCGACCCCGGTGACCGGGCGGGTCCGCGCGCCCGGTTCGAAGTCCCAGACCAACCGTGCGCTGCTGCTCGCGGCGCTCGCCGACGGCCCGTGCGTCGTGTCCGGCGCGCCTGCCAGCAGGGACACGGCGCTGATGGTCGGAGCGCTGGAGTCACTCGGGATGCGGACGTCCACCGAGGGCGAGCGGATCTCGATCGACCCGGGTGCCGGCCCGCGCGGTGGCGGGACCGTCGACTGCGGCCTGGCCGGGACCGTCATGCGGTTCGTCCCGCCCGCCGCCGCGCTCGCCGAGGGGCCGGTGCGCTTCGACGGCGACCCACGCGCCAGGGAACGTCCCATGGGTCCGGTGCTCGACGCGCTCACCACGTTGGGCGCGACCGTCGAGCTGCACGGCACCGGTTCGACGCTGCCGTTCACCCTGCACGGGTCCGGCGGGCTCGCCGGCGGTGACGTCGTGCTGGACGCCTCCGGCTCGTCGCAGTTCGTGTCCGGGCTGCTGCTGTCCGGCGCCGCCTACGACAAGGGCGTCGCGGTGCACCACGACGGCGAGCCGGTGCCGTCGCTGCCGCACATCGATATGACCGTCCAGATGCTGCGCGCCGCGGGCGTCGAGGTGGACGACAGTGAGGCGGACACCTGGCGGGTGCTGCCCGGGCGGATCGCCGCGCGCGACTGGGAGATCGAGCCGGACCTGTCCAACGCGGCGGTCTTCCTCGCGGCGGCGGCCATCACCGCTGGTCAGGTGACCGTGTTGGGCTGGCCGACCGGGTCGACCCAGCCCGGAGTGGCGATCCTCGACGTGCTGGAGCAGCTCGGCGCGCAGGTCAGGGCGGAGCCGGACGGCATGACCGTGGTCGGCCCCGACCGGCTGCACGGAATCGACGTCGACCTGCACGACGTCGGCGAGCTTGCCCCGACCGTCGCCGCGCTCGCGGCGCTCGCCGACGGCCCGTCCCGGCTGCGCGGGATCGCGCATCTGCGCGGACACGAGACCGACCGGCTCGCCGCGCTGCGCACCGAGCTGAACGAGCTGGGCGGTGAGGTCGTCGAAACCGACGACGGCCTGGACATCCGTCCGCGCGCGCTGCACGGTCGGCCGGACCGGCCGTGGGGCGCCTACGCCGACCACCGGATGGCGACCGCCGGTGCGCTCCTCGGTCTGGTGGTTCCGGGGATCACGGTCGACGACATCGACAGCACGAACAAGACGATCCCGGACTTCCCGGCGCGCTGGGCGGCTCTCGTAGACGGAGACCGGGGCTGAGTTCCCGGCAGTACGACGAGTCCGACGTCCGGGTCCGCCCCGGGCGCCGGGGCTCCCGGCCGCGCACCAAACGGCGACCGGACCACACCGAGGCCGAGGCGGGCATGGTCATCGCCGTCGACCGGGGCCGCTGGACGTGCGTCCCGGACACCGACCAGAACGCCAGGGTCGTGGCCATGCGCGCGCGGGAGCTCGGCAGGACCCCGATCGTCATCGGAGACCGGGTGGGCCTGGTCGGTGACCTTTCCGGCGGACCGGACGCGCTGGCGCGCATCGTGCGGGTCGACGAACGGTCCAGCGTTCTGCGTCGCACCGCCGACGACTCGGACCCCTACGAGCGCATCGTGGTCGCCAACGCCGAACAGCTGGTGATCGTCAGCGCGCTGGCCGACCCACCGCTGAGCGTCGGGTTCGTCGACCGTGCGCTGGTCGCGGCGTACGCGGGCGGGCTGCGTCCGGTTCTGTGCCTGACCAAGGCCGACCTGGTCACCGACCACGACGACGTGACCGCCGCCTGGACGGAGCTGGACCTGCCGGTCGTCGTGACCCGCCACGACGAGCCGCCCGACGCGCTGCGCGAGGTGCTCGGCGGGCGCCTCTCCGCGCTCATCGGGCACTCGGGTGTCGGCAAGTCGACGCTGGTCAACGCGTTGGTCCCGGATGCGGAACGGGCCGTGGGACGGGTCTCCGGCGTCGGCAAGGGCCGGCACACGTCGTCGTCGGCCGTGGCGCTGCCGCTCGTCGACGGCGGGTGGATCGTCGACACACCGGGGATTCGCTCGTTCGGGCTAGCGCACGTGACCACCACCGATGTGGTGACCGCGTTCGCCGATCTGTCCGAAGCGGTCGCGGACTGCCCGCGCGGGTGCGGACATCTCGGTCCTCCGGCGGACCCGGAGTGCGCACTCGACCAGTTGGCGGAGCGGGGCGCGGTCGGTGTCGGCCGGTTGGCGGCATTGCGGCGGGTCCTCGTCGCGCTGGCCGCTCCGTCCTGGACCTGATGATCTCCCCAGATGCGTGCCGGTATCGGGTCCATGATCGTCCGGGACCCAGTACGGTGATCGGCACCCGGGTATGGAGGACACCGATGCATCGACGTATTCCGTTACTCACCGCGCTCGGCTCATTACTGGCTGTGCTCGTCGTGGGCTGCGGTGCAGGTGGTGGTCCGACCACGAGCGCCGACAACGCGCCGCCGAAGCACTACGCGTCGCTCGCGGAGCTGGGCGGTGCGATCACCGCGCGGCAACAGACCGACCGCACGGCCTCGGTCAGCATGAACGGCGCGATCGGCCCGGTCACGCTCAGCGGTGAAGGCGCGGTCCGGTTCGATGCGGGCGGCACGTCGATGCGGTTCAGCCAGGACGCCGAGCAGGACGGCAAGCCGTTGAGCAGCCAGGCCTACGCCATGGTAGCGATCGGTGACCAGGTGTACGCGAAGCCGCCTGCCGGCCCCGGCTGGCCGACCCTGTCCCCCGGCAAACCCTGGCTCAAGGTGTCGGAGAAGTCGACCAACCCGGCGATCGCGCTGCTCGGCCAGCAGGTGCAGAGCATGCTGCAGAGCGTCAGCCCCGCCCAGACGTTCACCAAGCTCGGGCCCGCGCTGACCCTCGTCGACACCGCCGACGAAGCACTCGGCGGCACCCCGACCGCGCGCTACACGATCCGAATGGACCTGGCGAAAGCCGCTCAGCTGCGCACCGACCCGGCGGCCAAGCGTCAGCTGACCGCGGCACTCGCCCAGGGCGTCAAAACGGTGGACAGCACGCTGTGGCTGGACTCCCAGGACCGGATTCTGCGCAGCCAGTCGCAGCAGCCGCTGTCCAACGGCCAGGACGCCTACAACGTCGACTTCCGGTACCACGACTGGGGCCAGCCGGTGGACATCGCGGCACCGCCACCTGCGCAGGTGTCGCAGGGCTGATGCATCGCTGGGTTGCGCTGGTCCTTGCACTGGTGGCGGTCTCGGTCGCGGGGTGCGGCGGCTCCGGCGACGACCCGCCGGAGCCTGATTCGCCGCTGCCCAAGTTCACCACGGTCGCCCAGCTGACCAGGGCGACGTTCGAGCAGCGCAAAGCGGACGGAACCGCCCAGTTCCACATCAGCGGGGTCAGCAGCGGCACTTCGGCCCAGAGCATGACCGGCGACGGGGCACTCAAGTTCGTCGGCGACAACATCGCCATGCGGGTCGGG
Source organism: Actinospineispora spinosispora DSM 44797 (assembly GCF_000429025.1). GTDB lineage: Bacteria > Actinomycetota > Actinomycetes > Mycobacteriales > Pseudonocardiaceae > Pseudonocardia > Pseudonocardia spinosispora. The sequence continues at coordinate 179,082 of NZ_KE386834.1, read as the reverse complement.
CAGCAGCTGCAGGAGCTCAACAAGCCGCCGGGCCCGCTGTTCACCCTGGTGATCGTGCCCGACGGGGCGTTCCTCAAGCTGCCGGACAGCGCGTCCGGGATGCTGCCGCCCGGCAAGTCCTGGTTCCGCATCCAGGACAACACCACCAGCCCCGCGATGCAGCAGTTCTCCCAGGCCGTGCAGACGTTACGGCAGAACGCGGACCCCACCCAGGGGTTCAACCAGCTGGGCAACGCCGTCAGCATCACCGAGTCCAGCCAGGAGGCGCTGGACAACGTGTGGACCGTTCGCTACAAGATCAGCCTCGACCTGGCCAAGGCCGCGCAGCTGACCACCGATTTCGACATCAAGGACACGCTGGACTACCTGGTTCAGGCCGGAGCGCGCACCGAGGACACGACGTTGTGGCTGGACGCCCGGAACCGCCTGTTGCGGATGGTTCTGGTGCGGAATCTGCCTACCGACAACGGAGTGACGACGTATACCTTGACGACTCGGTATCGGGATTGGGGGGAGCCTGTGGACATCAGTGCTCCTCCCGCTGAGCAGGTCGTCTCCAACTAGTTGTCGTCCCCGCTAGCTTTTGAGTGTGCTTGGCGTCGTTCCCCGCTGGCTCGTCAGTGTGCTTGGCGTGGCCGCCCGCTCTCAACCCCCGGCTGGCGCCGGCCTCGCGCGGGTTCCTGGTTGCGCTGCCTCGGGGGCGAGGTTTCAGGGTTGACAGCGGGCGGCCACGCCAAGTGCTTAGCCAGGATCGCGGGGAAGGGGCAGGTGTGCGTGCACGCCGTGCCTGGTGGCGGGCCGATGGCGCTTTCTTTGCGCATTGGGCTGCGCCCTCGCGCGATCGGGGCGTCCCAGGAGTCTCTGTGGTCGCTTTTGTCACGCCTCGCAGAGCTACGTGTTGCGTCGCAGATGTTGCAACATGTGCGACGCGACGTGAGCCTCTGCGAAGTCGCCCGGGGCGTTACGTGTGTGACTGGTGGGGTGATCTTGGGCGCCGGGCACGTGCACAAAACCAGCGCGGTGTATCCGGAGACCGTGGGGGCGCGGCGCAGCCGTGACCAACAACAGTGCCGCGCAGCTCCCCCATCCCCGCGAACTGGCCGACAGTGCCTGCGACGCGACATGAGCCTCTGCGAAGTCGCCCCGGTGTTGCTCGTGTGAGAGGTGGGGTGTCGTCGCCACTTTGCACGTCCACGTGCTGGGTCGCACATGTCCGGACGTGTGCGACACAGCACGTAGATGTGCAGAGTCGGCCGCGATGGGGTGGGTGTGACTGGTGAGGTGATCTTGATGTCACCCAGGACACTCCGCGCAGGGAACAAGACCAGGCGCACTCGCACCCGGAGACCGTGAGGGGGCGCGGCGCAGCCGTGACCTACACAAGCGCCGCAGAGCTCCCCTTCCCCCGCGATACTGGCCGGCACTTGGCGTGGCCAGCGGGGATACGGCTGCACTCACCCCAGCACACTGACGAGCCAGCGGGGATACGAGTGCACCCGACACGAGCCACACCGAAAAGGAGGACGCCGAAGCCCGACGCATGTGCTTGGCTGCGGATCGTGAACGACCTACGAGGCAGACCGAGCGAGTCGTTCGGCGCGCTCGCGGTCAGCTCGCGCTCGTTCGACGAGTACCGAGCCATGTTCGCGCTCACCGACGCCGACCTGCGCAGACGCATCCTCGACTGCCCGGCAGGCGCGGCGAGTTTCGTCGCGCGGGCACCCGACGGATACGCCTGCGACCTCGCCTACGCGAACACCCCGGGACCGGCGCTGCTGCGCCATGTCCAGGCCGACAACGAACGGCTCAACCGCTACATCCGGCTCTACCCCGACCAGTACCGCTGGACCTATTTCAGCACCGCCGACCAGCACCGGACCACCCGACGAGCCTCCGCAGAGCGGTTCGCCGACGACCGCGAGGCACGGCCGGGCCGGTACCTGCCGGGCGCGCTCCCGAATCTTCCCTTCGCGGACGGCACGTTCGAGCTCGTGCTCAGCTCGCACTTCCTGTTCACCTACGCCGACCGGTTCGACCGGGACTTCCACCGAGCGGCGCTGCGCGAACTGGTGAGGGTCAGCAGCGCCGAGGTACGGATTTTCCCGCTGGTCCCGATCGCGCTGAACACCCCGTACGCGCATCTCGACCAGCTGCGCGCGGAACTGGCCGAAGACGGCACCCGGACCAGCGTCGTCGACGTCGGCTACGAGTTCCAGGCGGGCGGGAACCAGATGCTGGTCTGCCGCAAGACCTAGAGGTCAAGCAGCTCCAGCATGAACGCCAGTTCGCTGGGGTCGTACCAGGACAGCTCGTGGTCCTCGGCCTCACCGAGCACGAACTCCGCGTCCAGGTTGCCCAGATCCGCCTCGTCCACCACGGCGGCCGCCTGACGTACCGCGTACTCCGCCTCGGGGTCGTCGATGTGTACCGCGGCGACCGCCGAGAACGGGATCTCGCCGGACACCCGGACCGCCGCGTCGTCGAGATCGGGCCTCGGGACCGCGTTCTCGGTGTCCGCCGCGATCACCACCCGCCGCGCCCAGGCCGGTTGGTCGCCGGACAGCTCGATCGCCAGCAACCGCAGGGAGGCGCGCGCCGCGTCGCGCATCGCCACGTACTCGAGCTCCTCGGTGTCGCCCGAGGTGTAGGACTCGCGCAGCGCCGAGGTCAACGCGAACGCCGTCCCGCCGAGCGGGTGCAGGACCTCTTCGGCGACCAGTTTGCGCAGCATCGCCAGGGTCGCCGGCACATAGATTCGCACCGGACGCCTCAGCCCGCCGCGCCGACGAGCTCGTCCAACGACTCGGCGATCATTCCCGCCAGCAGCTCCACGTCACCCATCGCATCCCGGTCCGCGTTGAACCCGTAGTAGACACCCCCGTCGTACGAGGTGAGCCCGATCGACAGTGCCTGCCCCTTGGCGAGCGGAACCACCGGGAACATCTCCAGCATCGTCGCGCCGGCGGCGTAGAGCGGGACCTGCGGACCAGGCACGTTCGTCACCACGAGGTTGAAGATGCGCTTGGAGAAACCGCTGGCGGCCCGCGCACCGAGAGCGTGCAGCGTAGGCGGGGCGAACCCGCCGAGTTTCACCAGGGTCTCCGCGCCGACCGACCGGCCGCTCTCGGCGTGCACCCGCATCTGGTGGGTGATCTGGTGCAGCCGCATGACCGCGCTCGCCTCGCCGACCGGCAGGTCCACCAGGAACGACGACACCCGGTTGCCGGACGTGCCGTCCAGCACCGCGTGATCGGTCGAGTCGGCCCGTACCGACAGCGGCACCATCGCGCGGACCGTGCTCGAACCGGACAGCGGCTCGCCGCGCGACAACAACCAGTTGCGCATCGCGCCGGACACCACCGCGAGCACCACGTCGTTGACCGTGCAGCCATGCCTGGCGCGCACCAGCCGGTAGGAGTCCAGCTTGGTGCGCGCGACCGCGAACCGGCGCTGCGCGGACACCGACACGTTCAGCGGGCTGCCCGGTGCGCGGCTGGTCGCCGTCTTGATCACCGCCGCGACCTGCTCGACCACGTCGACGACCTTGCCCGCGGTCGCGGCGGCGTCGCCGACGGCCGCTCTGGCGTTGTCCATCACCGCGCTCGGTGTGCTCCACGACTCGAAGACCGCGTCGCGCACCAACCGGGCGCGGCTCGGCTCCTTGCGCGGGCGCCACGCCTCGCCGACGTCGGTGCGCGGCGTGGGCGAGACGTCCAGGATCAGCTGTGCGATGTCGATCGCACGCACCCCGTCGACCAGCGCCTGGTGGGTCTTGGTGAGCATCGCGATCCGGCCCGACTCGAGCCCCTCGACCAGGTACATCTCCCACAGTGGGCGGGTGTGGTCGAGCGGGCGCGACATGAGCCGCGCGATCAGGTCGTGCAGCGCCCGGTCGGTGCCCGGCTTCGGCAGCGCGGAGCGGCGGACGTGGTAGCTGAGGTCGAAGTCCTGGTCGTCCACCCACACCGGACGGGCCAGCCCGCCGGGGATGTGGCGCACCTTCTGCCGGTACCGCGGCACCAGTCCGATGCGCTGCTCGATCAGTCGCAGCAGTCTCTCGTAGTCGAACCCGGAACGGGGACGCCGAAAGATCGAGACGGCTCCCACGTGCATCGGGGTGGTGGGCTGCTCGAGGTAGAGGAACGACGCGTCCAACGCCGAGAGGCGATCCGGCATGGCGCGATCCTCGCATATGCAAGGCTCGCACCCGTGTCCCAGCGCAGTCCAAGAGACCAACGCCTCCCCCGAGGTGACCGAACTCCACCCCGTCGGGCCACCGACCGCGTGGGCGAGCCCGCCGGGCGCAGCCCGAAGGACACGTTCATCACGGTGTACGGCCGCAAACCGGTACTCGAAGCGCTGTCCGACCCGACGCTGACCGTCGACAAGGTCATCACGGCGGACAACGCCCGGGGCGGCGGCACGCTGTCGGAGATCCTGAAGGCCGCCAGGGCCAGGGGTGTTCCGGTGCAGCAGGCCACGGCGCACCGGGTGAAGGTGCTCGCCGGCAACGGCCATCACGACCAGGGCGTGCTCGCCGACGTCGTGGCCCAGCGGATGCGTCTGGTGTCGGAGTTCCTCGACGAGCTGCCGGCCGACGAACCCTGCTCGCTGCTGGTGCTGGACGCGGTGACGAACCCGGCCAACGTCGGGATGATTTTGCGCAGCGCCACCGCGGCGGGACTCGACGGGATTCTCGTGCCGAGGCGCGGCGTCCCCGCGATCGATCCGCTGGTCATCAAGGCCTCGGCCGGCGTGGCGTTCCGCGCTCCGGTGCTGCGTGCCGCGACCGCCGCCGAAGGGTGCGCCGCGCTGCGCGCCGCCGGCATCACCGTGCTGGGCCTCGCCGGCGGCGGGTCGGTGTCGCTCACCCGCGACCCGCTTCCGTCGAGGCTCGCGCTGGTTCTCGGCAACGAGACCGAGGGCCTGTCCGACGCGGTCCGGGCCGAACTGGACGGTACGGTCTCGATCCCGATGCGCGGCGGCGTCGAGTCGCTCAACGTGGCCAGCGCGGCGGCTGTCGCGGGCTACGAAATGTTGCGCAGGCGTGAGGGCTAGTCACATGGCACGCTGGCCGCATGGTGGTTCGTCGACTCCCCCGTCCCAGCGAGCTGCGTGAGCTGCTGCGTCCGGCACCGTTCCCACTGGACGGTGTGGAGCGCCGGCTGGCCAGGGTCGCGTCCATCGCCGACCTGCGCCAGCTGGCCAGGCGGCGGGCACCGCGCGCGGTGTTCGACTACACCGACGGCGCGGCGGGGGTCGGCGAGCTGAGCCTGAACCGGGCCAGGGACCTGTATCGCAGGCTGGAGTTCCACCCCTCGGTGCTCAACGACGTGTCCAAGATCAGCACCGAGACGATGATCCTGGGCAAGCCGTCCGCGCAGCCGTTCGGGCTCGCGCCCACCGGGTTCACCCGCATGATGCACACCGAGGGCGAACGAGCGGTCGTCGCGGTCGCCGAGCGGGAGGGCATCCCGTACGGGCTGTCCACGATGGGCACGGTGTCGATCGAGGAGATGGCGGCGGCGGGGCCCGGAGCGCGCAAGTGGTTCCAGCTGTACCTGTGGCGCGACCGAGGCCCGGCCGCCGAGCTGCTGGACCGCGCGACCGCGGCCGGCTACGACACACTCATGCTGACCGTGGACACCCCGGTCGCCGGCTCCAGGCTGCGCGATGTGCGCAACGGCATGACCGTGCCGCCTCGGCTGAGCCTGCGCACGTTCCTCGACGGCGCGATGCATCCGAACTGGTGGTTCGACCTGCTGACCACCGAGCCGCTGACGTTCGCCAGCCTCGCCTCCAGCGACGGCACCGTGGCCGAGCTCATCGACCGTATGTTCGACCCGGCGATCACCATGGACGACGTGGAATGGCTGCGGGGTCGTTGGCCGGGCAAGCTCGTCGCCAAGGGCATCCAGTCGGTGGCCGACGCCGAGCGGGTCGTCGCAGCGGGCGCCGACGGCGTGCTGTTGTCCAGCCACGGCGGTCGTCAGCTGGACCGGGCCCCGATCCCTCTGGAACTCGTACCGGCCGTTCGTGAGGCCGTTGAGGGCCGGGCAGAGGTACTCGTGGACACCGGCATCACCTCCGGCGCCGACATCGTCGCGGCGGTCGCTCAGGGAGCCCACTGCGCGCTGGTCGGCCGCGCCTACCTGTACGGCCTGATGGCGGGCGGCGAGCGCGGTGTGGCGAAGGCCGTGCGCATCCTGTCCGACGAGGTGGCCCGGACCATGGCGCTGCTGGGCGTCACCAGCATCGCCGACCTACGGCCCGGCCACGTGTCGTTCCGGCCCAGCTAGACCCGTCAGTCGAGGGCCCGGCGCAGGAAGCCTCGGATACCCAGCCAGCTCAGCGCGGCGATGGCCAGGACCGTCACCACGGCGCACAGGCCGAACGGCAGGTGCGGCACCTCCGGGACGAGCACGGCGCGGATGCCCTCACTGACGTAGGTCAGCGGGTTGAGCGCGCACAGCACCTGGAACCACTGCTGGGTGTCGAGCGCCCGCCACGGGAACTGCACGGAGCCGGTGAACATCAACGGCGCGAAGATCATCGCGAAGAGCAGGTTGATGCGCTTCGGGGGCATCAGGGTGCCGATGGCGAGCCCCATCGCCCCGCCCAGCAGCGCGCCCAGCGCGGTCATCAGGAACGCCGGCAGCAGTCCCGAGGCCGGCCACGCCACGCCGCTGAGCACGAGCAGCCCGATCGGCACCATGAGCAGCGACGAGATCAGCCCGCGCAGTGCACCGAACACGATCTTCTCGACGCCGACCAGCGGGATCGGGATCGGCGCCAGCAGCCGGTCCTCGATCTCCCTGGTCCAGGCGAAGTCCAGCACCAGCGGGAACGCGACGGCCTGCAGCGCGCCGAAGAAGGCGTTCAGCGCCAGCAGGCCGGGCAGCATGATCTGGCCGTACCCGGCGGAGACGAAACCCGCGCCGCCGAGCACGTGCGCGAAGACGAACAGGAAGAAGAACGGCTGGATCAGGGTCTGCGCCAGGAACGCGCCCAGCTCCTTGCCGGTCACGTGCATGTCGCGGCTGAGCACCGCGAGGAACGCGCCCGTGGTGCTGACCGTGTACTCCGGGGCACTCATCGCAGGTCTCTCCCGGTCAGGTGGATGAAGACGTCCTCGAGGGTGGGCTCGCCGAGCGCCAGGTCGATGACCGTCGCGCCGCGCGCGGACAACGCGGTCACCACCGGTCCGGCCAGCGCGGCGGGCTCGGCCGCCAGGTAGACGCGCAGCCGCAGCGCACCCGCGAGAGCGGGGCTCTCGGTGACGACCGCGCCCGTGGCCGGTGCATGGGCCGGCATCTCGGGGGCGCCGAGCGGCTCGACCCGCTCCACGCCCGGCAGCTGGGACAGCGCGGAGACCAGCACGTCGGACGGCACACCCTCGGTCCGGACGCCCGCGTCGAGCGTCGCGCTCCCGGGCAGCGAACGCACCAGCGCGGCCGGGCTGTCCAGCGCCAGGATCGTGCCGTGGTCGACGACCGCGACCCGGTCGGACAGCTTCGCCGCCTCATCCATGTCGTGCGTCGTGAGCACCACGGTCACGCCCTCGTCGCGCAGCGCGCGCACCCGGTCGTGCACGAACAGCCTGGCCTGCGGGTCCAGCCCGGTCGACGGCTCGTCGAGGAACAGCACGCTCGGCCGGTGCATCAGGCCCCTGGCGATCATCAGCCGCTGCGACTGTCCGCCGGAGAGGTTGTCGACGCTCTCCTTCGCCTTGCTCGCCAGCCCCATGCGGTCGAGCAGCTCGTCGGCGCGCGCGACGCGGTCGGCCCGCGACAGACCGTGATAGGCGGCGTGGAAGATGAGGTTGTTACGGGTGGTGAGCGAGCGGTCCAGGTTCACCCGCTGCGGCACGACGCCCAGGTGCCCGCGCACCGCGACCGAGTCACGGACGACGTCGAGGCCGGCGACCAACGCACGTCCGGACGTCGGCAGGACCCGGGTGGTGAGCACGCCGACGGTGGTGGTCTTACCAGCGCCGTTGGGTCCGAGGAGACCGAACACCTCGCCCCGCTTCACCGCGAACGACAGTCCGTCGACGGCGTTGGACGAGGCTTTCGGGTAGCGCTTGACGAGCTCGGACACCTCGACGGCGAACTCGCCGCCCGTTCCACCTCTTGGCAAGATCGCTCCTTACTCTGCGCGACCGACATTGTGCGCCATGTGCACCGAATTTCACGACCGGGTTTTGCGCGAGAAGATCGCACTTGACCTCAACCGTGGTTGAGGGTCGAAGCTCGTCCTCGACATCCACCAGTCGAGGAGCACATTAATGATCTTGGTAACCGGGGCGACCGGCAACGTCGGCGGCGCGGTGCTGCGCCAGCTGCTGGATGCGGGTGAGCGGGTCCGCGCGGTCACCCGGAACCCGGCGACCGCGACCCTGCCGTCCGGCGCCGACGTCGTGGGCGGTGACCTGCTCGAACCCCGGTCGCTCTGCGAGGCGTTCACCGGCGTCGAGCGGGTGTTCCTGTTCCCCTCGCCGGAGACGGCCGCCGAGGTGGTCACGCTGGCTGCCGCGAACGGCGTGCGCCGGGTGGTCCTGCTGTCCTCGTCCTCGGTCGTGCAGGGTGACGACAACCCGATCTCCCGGCGGCACAGCACCGTCGAGGACGCCCTGCGCGACTCCGGCCTGGGCACGACGTTCGTCCGCCCCGGCGGGTTCGCCACCAACACCCTCGCCTGGGCACCGTCCATCCGGGCCGAGAGCGTGGTTCGGGCGCCGTTCGCGCGGTCGTCCACGAACCTGATCCACGAGGCGGACATCGCGGCGGTGGCGGTCGCCGCGCTGCTGGAGGACGGGCACGACGGGGCGGCCTACGAGCTGAACGGCGCCGGGGCGCTCACCCAGGTCGAGCAGGCGAACCTCATCGGCGAGGCGATCGGGCGACAGGTCCGGTTCGAGGAGCTGACCAGACAGGAGGGCCTGGCCCAGCTCACCGGTCGGGTACCGGAGGCGATCGCACACACGATCCTCGACCAGCGGCAAGCCTCGATAGGCACCACCGAGGCCCCCCTCCCCGGAGTGGAGCAGGTCACCGGCCGCCCGCCCCGCACCTTCGCCCGCTGGGCACAGGACCACGCCGCCGACTTCCGCTGAGCCGGTGGCTTCTCCGGCGACTTTGCACACCGTGGTGCTGCGTCGCACATGTCCGGACATGTGCGACGCAGCACGAAGGTGTGCAAGGTCTGCCGCGGGGTCGGGGGGATGCGGCGCGCGCTGCCTCGGTCCTCAGCGGGCGGCCGGTACGGGCTGCCCGGTGGCGGTGCGCGAGCCGCGGGTGGTCAGGTGCTCCACGGCGAACAGCACGCAGCCGACCGCCGGGAAGGCCGCGCCCAGCCAGCAGACGCCGATCCAGCCGTGGGTGCTGTAGACGAGTGTCGCCAGCGCGCTGCCCACCGTGCCGCCCAGGAAGTAGGCGGTCATGTAGGCCGTGGTGATCCGGCTGCGCGCCTCGGGGCGCAGCCGGTAGATCACGCTCTGGTTGGTGATGTGCAGGCCCTGGACACCCAGGTCCAGCACCACCACACCGACCGCGAGCGCCATGACGCCGACGACGGTCCCCGACACGCCCAGGGCGATCGGGAGCCAGCTGAGTGCCCCGAGCACCAGGAAGCCCAGCGTCGACCAGCGTGCATGGCCTCGGTCGGCGAGCTTGCCGGCGAACCGCGCGGCGAGCGCACCGGCGACGCCGAGCAGCGCGAACAGGCCGATCTCGATCTCGTTCCACCGGTACGGGGCTCGCGCAAGCAGGAAGCCCGCCGTGGCCCAGAAGATGCTGAACATGCCCATGTCGAGCGCGCCGTAGGCCATCCGGTAGCGCAGCGCGGGCTCGTCGGCGATCAGCCGGAACACCGAGCCGAGCAGCGCCGGGTAGCGCATGCGCACGGTCGGCTGATGCACCGGCAGCTCGCGCCAGAGCAGCACGGCGGCCCCGGCCGTGACCACGGCGGCGGTGCCGAACACCCACCGCCAGCCGACCAGGCCGGCGAGCACGCCGGACACCGTGCGGGACAGCAGGATGCCGATGAGCAGCCCGCTCATCACGGTGCCGACGACCTGTCCCTGCTTGCCCTCGCCCGCCAGCTGCGCCGCGAACGGAACGATCACCTGCACCGCGACCGAGGTCAGCCCGATCAGCACGGCCGCCGCGAGGAGCACCCCGAGCGTGGGCGCGGCCGCCATCGCAACGAGTCCCAGCACACAGCAGACGAGCAGGGTGATCAGCAGCCGACGGCGTTCCAGCAGGTCACCCAGCGGAACGAGGGTCGCCAGGCCCACCGCGTAGCCGAGCTGGAACACCGTGATGAGTACGCCGATCGCGCCGGCGGACACGTGGAACGCGGCCGCGAGGGTCTCTTCCAGGGGTTGTGCGTAGTAGTTGTTGGCCACCACCGCGCCGGCCGCGAAGGCCATGGTCGCGATGACTCGACGGTCAGCAGTCACACGATCCAGCATGCGTCGCGTTGATTGTTCCTTCCAACACATGATTTAGCTCGTTCTCATCTATACGATCGATGAATGGAGCTGCGGCAGGTTGAACACTTCCTCGCCGTGGTCGAGCACGGCAGCTTCACCGGGGCGGCCAGGGCGTCCTCGATCGTCCAGTCCGCGCTGAGCACCTCGATCCGCAACCTGGAGCGTGAGCTGGGCGCGCCGTTGTTCGAGCGGACCACCCGACGGGTCATGCTCTCCGAAGCCGGGCATGCCTTCCTGCCGTCGGCGCGGCGGGTGCTCGCCGAGGCGGCGGCCGCGACCGATGCGGTGCGCGCGGTCGCCGGTCTTCAGCAGGGCCGGGTGGCGATCGGCATGATCCAGTGGCTCGGTCCCATCGACCTGCCCGCCGAGCTCTCGACCTTCCATCACCGTCACCCGAACATCCAGATCAGCGTGTGGAACTCCCCGGTCAACGACATGCTCGACCGGCTGCGCGCCGGCCAGCTCGACCTCGCCTACCTGGCATCCGACCGGCCGCTGCCACCCGGGCTGACCGGGCACACCGTCTACCGGGAGAACCTGGTGCTGATCACCTCGCCGGACCATCGGTTCGCCGGGCGCGAACGGGTGCGGTGGGCCGAGCTGGACAACGAGGCGTTCGTGGAGTTCTCCGACGGCAGCGCGGTCACCGCGATCCTCCGGCGCACGTGCGCCGAGCTGGGTCTACGGCGTCAGATCGTCGGACAGGTCACCCAGATCGGGTTGCAGCCCGAGCTGGTGCGCACCGGCATCGGTGTCGCCGTCATGCAGGAGACCCTCGCTCGATCGACGCCCGGGCTGGCGATCGTCCAGCTGGACGCACCCACGATGAACTGGGAGGTGTCGCTGGTCCACCGGGGGCGGCAGCCGACCAACCCCGCGGCGCGTGCGCTCCTGGACCACCTGGTGTCGCGCGTCGCCTCCGGTTGACGATCGCGAACGATCCGGGCCGACGAGCCGATTTCTGTCGGTGACCGCGGGCATAGTGACAGTGCTCGTCCACGCTCGTCCGTCCCGAACCATGCCGCCGGTCGCCCACCGACGGGATCGTCCGACGCCCGGAGTGCCCCGGTCGTCTCCCTCCGTGCGGTGTGCCCGCACGGCGTCAGGAGAAGCCATGACCGCACTCATCGACGTCACCGCACCACCGGTTCGACGCCTGCCGGTCGTCCGTCCATTGCCCGAGCCCGACATGGCGCTCGCCCCGAAGGTGGACGCGCCACCGCTGACACTCGACGTCGTGGCGTCCGACGCGGACGGCACGCACCCCGATGTGCAGCGGCGCCTACGTGACCGGGTGCAGATCGTGCTGCGGCTCGCGCTGGAGGTGGTGACCGGGCGGCGGCCGGCCGCGCAGCTACGCGGTCTGGTCACCGACCCGGTCCTGCGCTACATCCGGGCGGCCGCGGAACAGAACACCACTCGGAACGGCCGGCCGCCTCGGACGCCGACGGCCCGGCCGGTCGGCAGGCCCGGTCTGCGGACCGTGCACATCTGCCGTCCGGACCAGGACGTCGCCGAGGTCAGCGTGGTGTGGCAGCTGCACGGACGATGCCGCGCGGTCGCCGCCCGCTTCGAGATCACCACACCCACCCACGGCGAACGGCACTGGCGATGCACCGAACTACGCCTTGGTTAGCCTCGGGCGCCGGTGCGGGTGCCGTGACAGTGCTTGTACTTGCGGCCGGAGCCGCACGGGCACGGCTGGTTGCGGGACGGCTCGGCCGCCGCGCCGCCGTTGCCCTGCGGCGCTCCGCTGTGCACCTCACCGCCGTCCTCGGCCGGGCCGCTGTACTGCAACCCTGCGGCGTTCGCCGCGGCACCCGCGATGGGCGCCCCGCCGGTTCCGCGCAACGCGGCGGGCACGTTCTGCGCCGGTTCGGCTTCCTCGCCTCGGTTGGCCTGCCTGGCGCGCTTGCCGCTGGGCACCGCGGCGGTCGGCTCGGCGCCGCTCGCCGGGTCGGTCGCGTTCTTGTCCTCGATCGACATGCCGGGCCGGGTGGTGGCCTCGACCGGGGCGACCTGCACGTTGAACAGGTAACCGACGGCTTCTTCCTTGATGCCGTCCATGACCTGGGTGAACATGTCGAAGCCCTCGCGCTGGTACTCGATCAGCGGGTCGCGCTGGGCCATCGCGCGCAGGCCGATGCCCTCCTTGAGGTAGTCCATCTCGTAGAGGTGCTCGCGCCACTTGCGGTCCAGGACGGTCAGCAGGATCTGGCGCTCCAGCTCCCGCATGCCACCCTGCGCCGGGATCGTCTCGTCGATCTCGACCTCGCGGCGCGCGTAGCACTCGCGCGCATCGGCGTAGACCTCGTCGATGATCAGCTCGCGGCTGAGCTCGATCGGCTCGCCGAACTCGTCGCCCTGCTCGGCCTGCTCCACCAGGTCCTGCCAGCGGATGCTGATCGGGAAGAGCGTGCCGAGCGCGGTCCACAGCGCGTCGAGGTCCCAGTCCTCGGAGTAGCCCTCGGCGGTGGCGCCGTCCACGTAGGCGGCGATCACGTCGCCGATCATGTGGTCGACCTGCTCGCGCAGGTTCTCCCCGGCCAGGACCCTGCGGCGCTCGGCGTAGATCACCTTGCGCTGCTCGTTCATGACCTCGTCGTACTTGAGGACGTTCTTGCGGATCTCGAAGTTCTGCTGCTCGACCTGCGTCTGCGCGCTGCGGATCGCCTTCGTGACCATGCCGGCCTCGATCGGCACGTCGTCCGGCACGTTCAGCCGGTTCATGATCGACTCGACCGCGGCGCCGTTGAACCGGCGCATCAGCTCGTCACCGAGCGACAGGTAGAACCGGGACTCGCCCGGGTCGCCCTGACGACCGGAACGACCGCGCAGCTGGTTGTCGATGCGGCGGGACTCGTGGCGCTCGGTGCCCAGCACGTAGAGGCCACCGGCGTGCCGGACCTCCTCGGCCTCGGCGGCGACCTGCTCCTTCGCCTCGGCGAGCGCGCGGTCCCAGGCCGCCTCGTACTCCTCGCGGTTCTCGACCGGGTCGAGGCCACGCGAGTGCAGCTCCACCTCTGCCATGAACTCGGGGTTGCCCCCCAGCATGATGTCGGTACCGCGACCGGCCATGTTGGTGGCGACCGTGACCGCGCCGGCGTGCCCGGCCTGCGCCACGATCGCGGCCTCGCGCTCGTGGTGCTTCGCGTTGAGCACCTCGTGCGGAATCTGGCGCTGCAGCAGCAGCTTGGCCAGGTACTCCGACTTCTCCACGCTCGTCGTACCGACCAGCACCGGCTGGCCCTTGCGGTGCCGCTCCGCGATGTCGTCCGCGACAGCCTCGAACTTCGCGGGCTCGGTCTTGTAGATCAGGTCCGAGCTGTCGGACCGGACCATCGGCCGGTTCGTCGGGATCGACACGACGTTCATCTTGTAGATCTGGTGCAGCTCGGCCGCCTCGGTCTGGGCGGTACCGGTCATCCCGGAGAGCTTCTCGTAGAGCCGGAAGTAGTTCTGCAGGGTGATGGTGGCCAAGGTCTGGTTCTCGGCCTTGATCTCCACCTTCTCCTTGGCCTCGATGGCCTGGTGCATGCCCTCGTTGTAGCGACGGCCCATCAGCACGCGGCCGGTGAACTCGTCGACGATGAGCACCTCACCGTCGCGGACGATGTAGTCCTTGTCGCGCTTGAACAGCTCCTTGGCCTTCAGCGCGTTGTTCAGGTAGCCGACCAGCGGGGTGTTCGCCGACTCGTAGAGGTTCTCGATGCCGAGCTGGTCCTCGACGTAGGCGACACCCTCCTCGGTGACACCGATGGTGCGCTTGCGCTCGTCGACCTCGTAGTGCACGTCCTTGTTCATCAGCGGCGAGAGCCGCGCGAACTCGGTGTACCAGCGGGCGCTCTGCTCGGCGGGCCCGGAGATGATCAGCGGGGTGCGCGCCTCGTCGATGAGGATCGAGTCCGCCTCGTCGACGACCGCGAAGTTGTGACCGCGCTGCACCATGTCCTCGGTCAGCCAGGTCATGTTGTCGCGCAGATAGTCGAAGCCGAACTCGTTGTTCGTGCCGTAGGTGATGTCCGCGAGGTAGGCCTTGCGCCGCTCCGGCGGAGCCATCTCGGACAGGATCACGCCGACCTCGAGACCGAGGAAGCGGTGGATCCGGCCCATCTTCTCGGCGTCGCGTTTCGCCAGGTAGTCGTTCACCGTGACGATGTGGACGCCCTTGCCGGAGATCGCGTTCAGGTACGCGGGGAGGACCGAGGTGAGCGTCTTGCCCTCACCGGTCTTCATCTCCGCCACGTTGCCGAGGTGCAGCGCGGCGCCACCCATCATCTGCACCTTGAACGGCCGCTGGCCGATCGTGCGCTTGGCGGCCTCACGGACCACGGCGAACGCCTCGGGAAGCAGATCGTCGAGGTGCTCGCCACCCGCGTAGCGTTCCCGGAACTCCACGGTCTTGGCGCGCAGCTGCTCATCCGAGAGCGGCTGGACCTCGGCCTCGAATGTATCGACGTGGTCGGCCACGCGCGAGAGCCGCCGCACCAACTTCGTCTCACCGGCACGGAGCAGACGGTTCAGGACCACCGGATGACCTCAGCTCATGTTTCGCGGTGCGCCGCGGATCGCGACGCCTTCACCACACCATGTTAGGCACTGCACAAATGTATCGAGGGCACGGGCTTGTTCGCCCGTGCCCTCGATGATCATGGCTTGGTTCTCCGCACTGTCAATACCGGAGGGTTCGTCAGGTCAGTCTGATCACTCCGTAGTCGTAGCCCTTGCGCCGATAGACCACGCTCGGGCGGCCGGTGTCGACGCAGGCGAACAGGTAGAAGTCGTGTCCGACGAGCTCCATCTCGGCCAGTGCCTCGTCGACCGACATCGGCTTCGCCGGATGCTCCTTGTCCCGGACGATCTGCCCGGGCAGTTGCTCGTCGGGCTCCCACGCCGCGCGGGGCGCGGGGATGTTGACGGCGGCGAACCGGTCGGTCCGCTCGCTGAGCTCCTCCTCGAGGAGCGCGGTGCCCATCCCGCTGCCGGTGCTGTTCATCGCACGGACGGTCTTGCGGGTTCGGCCGTTGTACGGCACGCGCCGGCGGTCGTGGGCGCGGCGCAGGCGGGACTCCAGCTTTCCGATGGCGCTGTCCAACGCCGCGTAGAAGTCCGGCCCACATGCTTCGGCCCTGGCGACCGGGCCACAGCCCCGTCCGGTGATCTCCACTCGTTGACAGCTCTTGGATTGTCGACGGTTGCGCTCGTGGAAGAGCTCAACCTCCATTCCGACAATCTTGTGGTCGTACCGCTCCAGTCGGGCGAGCTTCTCGGCGACATGTACCCTGAAATGCTCCGGAACCTCCACGTTCCGGCCACTGACGACAATCTCCACTCGGACCTCCCTCGCACTGCCTCAGGTAACTGCGGCGTCGGGTATTCACAAGCTGGTCTCGCAGGGTTATTCGTCCTTCACCACTGGTTCAGGTGGTGGGAACGCACGGTAACGCGCATTTCGGCTCAGCAACACCCCTTTCTGGTCAGTAGCGCCCACCTGGGGGGAGTCGGTGAGCGGTGGTTCCCCAGACGGCTCACAGCAAGTACCGTGGTGTGGTTGCGGTCACTCTTTCGGCTCACGGTCTCACCCAGATCGGCTGGTCGAGTGGCCGGTGGCATCGCAGAGCACCAGCGCGCCGCTGACCACCACACCGGCCGCCGCCAGTGCCTCTGAGCAGCCACGCAAGGTGGATCCGGTGGTGACCACATCGTCCACCAGCACGACCTTCGCTCCGGACGGCGGGAGTTCACCAGGCCTCACCAGCAGACGTCCCCGCAGGTTCGCGCGCCTGGCCCTCGTGCCCAGGCCCACCGAGTCGTGCCCGCCCGCCCTCATCCGCACCGCGCAGCTGACGCCGACCGTCGCGCCGGTCGCCGCGATCCGCTCGCCGATCTGCTCGGCGAGCAGCCTCATGTGCTCGCGTCCCCGCGCCCGAACCGCGGCGGGTCTCGACGGCGCCGGGACCAACCACCACCGCGGGGCCGGAGCACGCGCATCGGCCAGCAACGGCGCTGTGAGCAGCGCAGTTGCCATGATCCGCGCGAACGGACCGAGCAGCCCGTGCCGGCCGCGCTCCTTGTAGGCGAGCAGCGCCGCCCGCAACGGCCCGGAGTACGGCCCGGCCGCGACGGTGGGCGGCGCCCCGTCGAGCGCGAGCAGCAGGCGCGACTCCCCGACCGCGCCGGCGCATCGGTCACACCAGCTGTGGCCGGACGCCCCGCACCCGGCGCACAGCAACGGCAGGACGAGATCGAGCAATCCCGCCGACATCGCGCGGAACCGGGAGTACATCGTGGTCATCGGCTCGGCGGCGTCGGCACGGCCGGGAACAATCAATTCCGGTGGATTCATGCGGCCAGCATGGCCCGAAACCGATCACCCCTGCTCCGCTGTCGATCTCCGAGGGCCGACTTATCCACATACCGCGAGTTGTCCACAGGAATAGCCAGGCCCATTTCTTAATGTTGCAGCCGGCAACAAACTCGATGTCGCCGGGCGGAAAAAATCACTACCGTGTCCGGTTCGGGACGGCGAACGAAGGGAAACCATGCGCACGATCCGGTTCCACCGATACGGCGGGCCCGAGGTGCTCCAGCTCGACGACGTACCCACACCCGAGCCGGGGCCGGGGCAGGTTCTGGTCCGGGTGAACGCGGCGGGGGTGACGCTGCCGGTCGTCCGGCTCACCAGGGGCGGCGCCGACGGTGGTGGAGTGCCGCTTCCCCACGCGCCGGGCGGCGACGTCGCCGGCACGATCGCCGCCCTCGGGCCCGATGTGGACGGCTGGCGCATCGGCCAACGGGTCGCCGGCCTGGCGTTCTCCGGGGCCTACGCCGAGTTCGCCCCGGTGGCGGCCACGATGGCAGCCTCGGTGCCCGACGGGGTCGACGATCACGCCGCGGTCCTGCTCGTCCGCGCGGGTCAGGTGGCTCTCGGTGCGCTGGAAGCGGCACGCGTCGAGCCGGGTGACAGCGTGCTGGTGACCGCCGGCGCCGGGGCGGTGGGACAGCTGGCGCTCCAGCTCGCCGCCGTTCGCGGTGCCGGTCACGTCGTCGCCGCGGTGGGCTCGCCGGAGAAGGCCGAGCAGCTGCGCGCATTCCCGCACATCGGGAAGACCGAGGTCACCACGTACGACCGGCTCAGCGAGCTCGCCTCGGTCGACGTGGTGCTGGACGGTGTCGGCGGCGCCGTCCAGGCCGGTGCGCTCGACGTACTCGCGCCGTTCGGGCGGCTCGTCACGTTCAATGCCGACGGCACGCCGGTCAGCGCGAACGAGCTGCGCATCCACAGCCGGTCGGTGATCGGCTTCAACATGGCCCACTTCGCGGGACGCCGGCCCGAGTCGTACCAGCGCAACCGTCAGGTGCTCTGGGAGCTCACGCTCAGCGGTGCCCTGCAACCGGTGGTCGGCACCGTGCTCCCGCTCGACGAGGCGGCCAGGGCGCACCGGCTGATCGAGGACCGGCGCAACCTCGGCAAGATCGTGCTCGTGCCGTGACCGGCGTGCGCTCCCTGGGATTCCGGACCGACCTGATGCTGCTCACCCTCCAGGGCGCCAGCGTGACCTGCCGCGACGGCTACCGCGTCGTCCGGATGCCGGACAACCCGACGTTCCGGTGGGGCAACTTCCTGCTGCTCGACGGAGCCGTCGAGCAGGGTGGCCTTGCCGGCTGGCAGACGGCCTTCACGCGCGAGTTCCCCGGCGCGGAGCACGTCGCGATCGGGCTGGACACCATCGACGGCGTGGAGCCCTGCCCCGACGAGCTCGCCGCGTCGGGACTGATCGCCGAGCCCAGCGTCGTGCAGACGACGCGCCGCACCCGGCCGCCTCCCCGCCCGGACACGCGCGCGGAGTACCGGCCGATGCGCGACGAGCAGGACTGGCAGGCCGCCGTCGAGCTGAAGGTCGCCAACAACGAACGCGAGAACCCCGAGCAGTACCGCGTGTTCGCCTCGCTCAAGATCGCCGCGATGCGCCGGCTGCAGGAGCGGGGCAACGGCGTGTGGTTCGGCGCCTTCGCCGACGGTCTCATGGTCTCCGGGCTCGGGCTGTTCACCGACGGCGGCGGCACCGCGCGCTACCAGAGCGTCGACACCCGTCCCGAGTATCGCCGTCGGGGGCTGGCCGGCACGCTGGTGCACGCCGCCGCCGAACACGTCCGGCACCACCACGGAGTGCACACCCTGGTCATCGTCGCCGATCCGGACTATCACGCCGCGAGGCTGTACCGGTCACTCGGTTTCACCGACACCGAGGCGCAGCTGCAGCTGGAACGCGCGCCCTAACCCGGGTAGCCGGGCACCGTGGCGGCTCCGCTGGCCAGCTGCCGCCACGTCCCGACCTCGTCAGGACCGAAGCTCCACAGGCCGTTCAGGTCGGTGACCAGCAGCGGGCGGCCCGGCGAATCGGCGACGGCGGCCAACGGCAGGGTGAGGTTGTTCGTCTGGACGGGACGCAGGTCCAGCCCGTCGACCGACACCCTCGCCACCGTGTGCCGCCCCACGACGGCCAGCTCGTCGTCCGAACGCCAGTCCACCGCGACGAGGTCGGTCAGGCCGATCGGACGCACGACGTGCACATTGCGGATCGTCACGACGCCAGCGGCGGACCGGGACACCGCGCCGACCACCAGCTGACCGCCCACGATGGCCGCGACCCGGACACCGTCCCTGGACAACCGCAGGTCGTTGATCGGCCCGAGGTTCGTCAGTGCCGACGCGTCGATCGGACCGATCGACGGACGACCGTCCTGGCCGACGATGACCCTGGCCACGTTGGACGCGTCCCGAACCGTCCACACCTCGCCGCCGGTCGGGGTCCAGGTCGGGCGGGTCAGCGAGCTCGCCCGGACCCCGCTCGGCGCGAGCGGCGCACCCTCGCGGCCGATCAGCAGCTGCCTGCCGTCCCTGCGGTTGATGGCCGCCATCCGCTGGCCGTCGGTGGACATCGTGGCGCCGAGCAGGTCGTAGCCGCCGTTGCCGGCGGGTCCCGCCAGCGGATCGCCGAGATCGTTCCCGTTCATCATCCTGGCCCGGCCGTTGATCACGACCAGTCCGGGCACATCGGCCCGCGAGTCGCCCTCGCTGGACAGGTCGGAGAGCGTGTTGGTGGTCAGGTCCTCGCCGTCGACGTCGAGCGGCGCGCCGTCGTCGGTCAGGTGGACCCGTTTGACCTGCGCGGACGCCAGGCTGAACACGACCTGCGCGGCGATCGCGGTCCGGAGGTCGTCGTCGAGGTCGCCGAGCTCGGTCAGATCGATCGACGCCAGTCCGTCGGGGCCGGGCACCAGGTTGGACCGCAGCCGCGCGGTCTTCGGGATGACGTTGATGACCGCTCCGGCCAGTGCGGCGGACGGTCCTCCGAGCAGCTTCTCCATGACCCGTGAGGCCATCGACCGGGCGGGCTCGGCAGCCAGATAACGCAGGTCAGGCGCCACCTTGTGCCGGATCGGATCGGTGAAGTAGATCTTCACGGCCTTGTAGTTCGCCCGGAACGCCTGGAGCACGACGTACGCGCCGACCGGCGGCGTGGCGATCCGCCACTGCCCGTCGACCTTCGTCACCTGCATCTCCAGGTTGATCGACGACTCGTCCTGCACGAAGCTGCCGTCCGGGTTCAGCCTGCCGATCTGGGAGCCCTGGACCCGGACCACCGCGTGACCGGTCTCGTCCGGGTTCTGCGAGTAGCTGACGTTCGGCTTGTCACCGAGCACCGTCAGCGCCGCGCTGTCGTCCCAGTTCTGCGCCTTGTGGGTGAGGAAGAGGCGCGCGGCGGCATGCCGGTTCTCCGACACCGCCGACGCGCTGATGAAACCGCGGACGAGCTCGACCGGATCGCTGGTCTGGCTGGGTCCCGGTGTCGTGGCGGCGTCCTCACCGGGGGTGATCTGCTGCAGCGGCTGGACCGGTGACGAGTCGGGAACCGACGCGCACCCGGCGAGGACGCCGAGCGCCAGCAGTACGACGAACACCCTGGCGGGCAGCGAACGAACCGGCTTACTCACCACTGCTCCCCTGCCGGGAGGACCACGCCGCGAGCGTGCGGTCCGGTTCGGCCGCGTCCGCCCCCTGACCGGCAGGTTCGTCGGTCTCCTCGGCATCGACCGAGCTCACCGGAACGACGTCGAACTCGGTCGACGAGCCGTCGTCGGCCTCGGTCCACACCAGGTCGTCCACCGTGGGCTCGGCGACGGGCTCCTCGGTCGCGTCGGGCTGGACTCCGGGCAGCAGACGGACGTTGTCGGCCCGAGCGGTCTCGTCGGCGCCCGGAGCGGCCGGGCTGTCCAACGGCTCGTCGGTCGGCACCAGCGGCAGCGGGCTGCCCTCCAGCTCGGACCCCACCTGGCGGGGCAGCGTCAGCCGGAACACCGCTCCGTGCCCGATCTCGCCCCAGGCCTGCAGCCACCCGTTGTGCAGCCGCGCGTCCTCCAGGCTGATCGACAGCCCGAGCCCGGTGCCGCCGCTGCGCCGGGCGCGGGAGGAGTCCGCGCGCCAGAACCGGTTGAACACCAGCGCGGCCTCGCCGGGCCGCAGCCCGAGTCCCCAGTCCCTGACCAGCACCGCGACGCTGCGCTCGTCGCAGCCCATCCGGACCAGGACCGGGCGACCCTCGCCGTGGTCGATGGCGTTGGCGACGAGGTTGCGCACGATCCGTTCGACCCGCCGGGAGTCGATCTCGGCGTAGATGCCCTCGGGCAGGTCGAGCTGCAGCGGGGTGCCGCTCTCGTCCGCCAGCCCCCGGACGGTCTCGATCGCGTGCAGGATGACGCTGCGCATGTCGGTGCGCTCGGCGCTCAGCTCGGCCATGCCGGCGTCCAGCCTGCTGATCTCCAGCAGCTCGGCCAGCAGCGCCTCGAACCTGTCCAGCTCGTCCACCAGCAGCTCCGCCGAGCGGGCGAGCCCCGGTCCGAACTGCGCGCGGCTCGCGTGCAGCACGTCGGCGGCCATCCGGACCGTGGTCAGCGGGGTGCGCAGCTCGTGGCTCACGTCGGAGGTGAAGCGGCGCTGCAGCGCGCCGAACTCCTCCAGCTGGCGGATCTGGCTCTGGATGCTGCCCGCCATCTCGTTGTACGACTCGGCGAGCCGGGCGACCTCGTCGTCGCCCTTGACCGGCATCCGCTCCTCCAGGTGACCGTCGGCGAACCGTTCGGCCACGTCGGCGGCCTGCTGCACCGGACGGACGACCTGCCGGGTCACCATGCTGGTCACCGCGCCGAGCAGCAGGATCAGCACGAGACAGCCGACGAACAACGTGCTCTGCACCAGGCTCAGCGTGCGCTGCTCGGGCGCCATCGAGAACAGCAGGTAGAACTGCAGGTTGCGGCCGGCGGTCGGGACGGGCTGGCCGTACATCACCATCGGGACGCCGTTGACCGAGCCGTACTCGAACGCCAGCATGCCGCTGCGCACCGCGGCCCGGAGGTCGGCGGGGATCGTGTTCAGGTCGCCCGCGGTCGCGTTGGGCCTGCCGGGGCTGTCCGAGGCGGCCAGCACGGCGCGGAAGTCTCCCGCGTTCTGCTCGCTCGGCTGGTTGGTCAGCGTCGTGATGCTCAACCGGTCGAGCGCCTTGTTCAGCGTGCCCAGTACGTCGCTGTCATCCGGGTTGACGCCCGCGAGGTCGTGTTCGAGCACCTTCGCGGCGGACTCCATCTGAATCCGCGCGGCCGCCACCTTGCCCTGGACCAGCCGGTCCGCGATCTGCGTCTGCAGCACCAGCCCGAGCACGATCAACACACCGGAACACAACGCGAGCGTGCTGACCGCGACCCGCAGCTGCAGCGACCTGCGCCAGGCCGCGGCGAACGCCATGCCGACCTCGACGCTGAAGTACCGCAGCGTGGCCAGGGTGGACGCCACCCGGCGGGCACCGGGTACCCGCATCGTCAACGCGCCGACCCGACGGGTCGCCGATCGGACCGTCATCCCAGCGGTGCTCTATCGGTCACGGAGGGCCGGCCTTGTACCCGACACCACGCACGGTCAGGACGACCTCCGGTCGTTCCGGGTCCTGTTCGACCTTCGACCGCAGCCGCTGCACGTGCACGTTGACCAGCCGGGTGTCGGCGGCGTGCCGGTAACCCCAGACCTGTTCGAGTAGCACCTCTCGAGTGAACACCTGACGCGGCTTGCGTGCCAGTGCCACGAGCAGATCGAATTCCAGCGGGGTCAGCGAGATGGGGTGGCCGTCACGCACGACCTGGTGCGCGGGGACGTCGATGGACACGTCGCCGATGGACAGCGTCTCGGCGGGCTCGGCGTCCGTCCGCCGCAGCCGTGCCCGGATGCGGGCCACCAGCTCCTTCGGCTTGAACGGCTTGATGACGTAGTCGTCGGCGCCGGACTCGAGACCGAGCACCACGTCGACGGTGTCACTCTTTGCGGTGAGCATGACGATCGGCACACCGGACTCGGCGCGGATCGCCCGGCACACGTCGATCCCGTTCATCCCGGGCAGCATGAGGTCCAGCAGCACGACGTCGGGCCGCAGCTCACGCACGGCGGGCAGGGCACGCGGCCCGTCGGAGACGACCGCCGTGTCGAAGCCCTCTCCCCGTAACACGATGGAGAGCATTTCGGCCAGCGCCGGGTCATCGTCCACCACCAGCACGCGAGACTTCATAATTGAATGATCCCATCCCCCGGAATCGAGATTAACCTGGGCCTATGGGTATTAGAAGGCTCAACCATGCGGTCCTCTACATCCGTGACGTTCAGCGCAGCGTCGCGTTCTACCGTGACGTACTGGCCTTCCGAGTGGTACACGAGCTGCCGGGCGCCGCGTTCCTCCAGGCCCCTGAGTCGGACAACGACCACGACCTCGGTCTGTTCCAGGTGGGTCCGGACGTGGGCGACTCGACGGCGGGCCGCTCCACGGTCGGGCTCTATCACCTGGCGTGGACCGTCGAGACGCTGGCCGACCTGGCGGATCACGCGAGCAGACTACGCGCGGCCGGCGCACTGGTCGGCGCGTCCGACCACGTGACGACGAAGGCGCTCTACGCCAAGGACCCGGACGGCCTGGAGTTCGAGGTCAACTGGCTGGTTCCGCTGGATCGCGTCACCGAGGACATGCGCGCCACGGTGGCGACGCGCCCCCTCGACCTGGACGCCGAGATCGCCCACTGGGGCGCGGACCTCGTCGGCATGGCCTAGAGCCCCCGCGGGTCGGGCGTCTGAGCACCCTGAGTCGGGACTCTCAGCACACCCGGGAAACACGTCGGGGGCTGAATACGGTCGGCGACATGCCGCTGACCCACCCTGCACACCCGTCACACCCTGGCCGCCCGCACCGGCGGGAGGTCGGGGTGAACCCGGTGTTCACCCGCGAGCCGATGACCGTGCCGAAGTACACGATGCCGGCCGACTGCATGGACCCGGAGATCGCCTACCAGATCGCGCACGACGAGCTGATGCTCGACGGCAACGCGCGGCTGAACCTGGCGACGTTCGTGTCCACCTGGATGGAACCGCAGGCCACCAGGCTGATGACCGAGTGCTTCGACAAGAACATGATCGACAAGGACGAGTACCCGCGCACCGCCGAGCTGGAGGAACGGTGCGTCCGGATGCTCGCCCACCTGTGGCACGCCCCGGACGCCCGGCACGTGGTCGGCTGTTCGACGACCGGGTCGTCCGAGGCGTGCATGCTCGCCGGTCTCGCGTTGAAACGTCGCTGGCAGCGGGCCCGGCAGGCGGCCGGCCTTCCGTCGGACCGGCCGAACATCGTGATGGGCATCAACGTCCAGATCTGCTGGGAGAAGTTCGCCAACTTCTGGGAGGTCGAGCCGCGCTACGTGCCGATGGACGGCGACCGGTTCACGCTGTCGGCCGACGAGGCGCTGAAGCTCGTCGACGAGAACACGATCGGTGTGGTCACGATCCTCGGTTCGACGTTCGACGGCTCGTACGAACCGGTCGCGCAGGTGGCGGCCGCGCTGGACGACCTCGCCGAACGCACCGGGCTGGACGTCCCGATCCATGTCGACGGGGCGTCCGGCGCGATGATCGCCCCGTTTCTGGACCCCTCGCTGAGCTGGGACTTCCGCCTCGACCGGGTCGCCTCGATCAACACCTCGGGCCACAAGTACGGGCTGGTCTACCCCGGCGTCGGGTGGATTCTCTGGCGGGACTCGGCCGCGCTGCCCGAGGAGCTGGTGTTCCGGGTCAACTACCTGGGCGGGGACATGCCGACGTTCGCGCTGAACTTCTCCCGGCCCGGCGCGCAGGTGGCCGCGCAGTACTACAACTTCCTGCGGCTGGGCTTCGAGGGATACCGGCAGGTGCAGCAGGCCTGCCGGGACGTGGCGACCCGCCTGTCGGCCGAGATCGCCAAGCTCGGCCCGTTCCGGCTGCTCACCGACGGCAGCGAGCTTCCGGTGTTCGCGTTCACCCTGAACGACGACGTCACCGGGTACTCGGTGTTCGACGTGTCGGCGGGCCTGCGGGAGAGCGGCTGGCTGGTGCCCGCGTACACGTTCCCGGCGAACCGCACGGACCTGGCCGCGCTGCGCATCGTGATCAGGAACGGTTTCAGCCACGACATGGCCGACATGCTGCTCGCCGACCTGGCCCAGCTGCTGCCCCGGCTGAACCGCCAGTCCGAACCCACTCGAGGCGCCGAGTCAGCCGGTTTCGCCCACGGCGCCAGCTCCCCCACCTGAAACGCCCATGATCACCACCGTCTCAGGGCTGATTTTCCGCGACGAAACAGCCGTCACACGGTGGTGATCATGGGAGCTGGGCTTCTAGACCGTCGAGCAGGTAGGTCAGGCCGGTGGTGAAGGCTCCTTCGAAGTCGTCGTCGTAGAGGTAGCCGTTGGCCGCCAGGGTCGGGTACCTGTCGCTCTGGGCGCGCAGTTTCTCCTGGCCGAGGCGGCGTTCCTCGTCGGAGATGTGCAGCACCGACTGGGCCGCCGTCGAGCCCATGACGTGGTTGTAGAGCGCCCAGGTCGCCGCCGGGAGACGGTCCCCGGTGAACCCGGCGCGGACCAGGGTCGCCTGCAGCAGCTCCATCCAGGCCAGGAAGTTCGGCCCGATGCTCGGCCGTCGTCGCGCGGGGACGGCGGCCGCCCAGGGGTGACGCAGCAACGCGGTCCGCCATGCGTTCTGCACCGCGACGACATCCTCCCGCCAGTCCACCCCCCGGCCGATGCCCGTCGGGACCTCGCCGAAGATCTCGTCCACGACCAGGTCGATGACGTCGTCCTTCGTGTCGACGTGCCAGTACAGCGACGGGGCACCGACGCCGAGCCGGTCGGCCAGCCGACGCATGGTGAGCCGGTCGATCCCCTCTTCGTCGAGCAGCGCGACGGCGGCGTCGACGATCCGCTCGATCGTCAGCGGTTGCTCGTCCCTCGTGGCGCGACGGGGCCGCAACCACACGCTGCGCACCTGGGCATCCGACCGCTCGCCCACCATGACCTCCGTCACATTCCGCGCGCCAGGCCGTCCGACCGGGCGGGGCCAGCGTAGTAGGGTGATCGCCGCAACTAACGTTGTTCGATGCCTCATACAGTGTTAGGCAGGTGGTCGGGACATGACGGACGACACGGGCGGCTCCCGGTCGTGGACGCTGCCGGTGGTGAGCGCGGCCCAGCTGTTGGTGGTGCTGGACGGCACGATCGTGAACATCGCGCTGCCGTCCGCGCAGCGCGCGCTCGGCATGTCCGACGGCAGTCGGCAGTGGACCGTCACCGCGTACGCGCTGGCCTTCGGCGGCCTGTTGCTGATCGGTGGACGCGTGAGCGGCGCACTCGGTCACCGGCGGGCGTTCATGATCGGGCTCGCCGGGTTCGCCGCCGCGTCCGCGCTGGCCGGGACCTCGGTGAGCCCGGCCATGCTGTTCACCACCAGGGCGCTGCAGGGCGCGTTCGCCGCCTTGCTCGCGCCCGCCGGGTTGTCCCTGCTCAGCACGACGTTCACCGAGCCCCGGGAGCGCGGCCGGGCGTTCGGGGTATTCGCCGCGGTCGGCGCGGCGGGCGCGGCGGTCGGGTTGATCGTGGGTGGCCTGCTGACCGAGTACGCGGGCTGGCGGTGGTGTCTCTACATCAACGTGCCGATCGCGTTGCTGGCGCTCGTCGGCGGCATCGTGGTCCCGCGTGACCTCGGCAGCCGCACGCGGCTCGATGTAGCCGGAGCGGTGCTCAGCGCGGGAGCGTTCACCGCCGTCGTGTACGGCTTCAACCAGGCCGAGTCGCTCGGCTGGGGCTCTCCCAGGGTCCTGCTGCTGTTGGTCGCCGGGGCGGCGCTGCTGGCCGGTTTCGTCGCCGTCGAGGCGCGTGTCCCGCACCCGTTGCTTCCGATGCGGATCGTCATGGACCGCGTCCGGGCAGGCGCGCTGCTCGGCGTCGCGTTGATGTTCCTGGCGATGTTCGGCTTCTACCTGTTCGTCAGCTACTACACCCAGACCGTGCTCGGCTACACCCCGGTCCAGGCAGGTCTGGCGCTGCTGGTCAATGCGATGGCGGCGCTGGCCGGATCGATGCTCGTCACCCGGCGGATGGCGGCGTCGAGACTCATCGTGGGCGGTCTGCTCACGGCGGCCGTCGGGATGTTCGTGCTCAGCCGCGTGACGGTGCACAGCGACGCGGTCCTGGTGCTGTACCTGCTGCCGGCACTCGCGCTCACCGGCCTCGGGCTCGGTTGCGTGATGCCCCCGACCGCGAGCCTGGCCACCTCGAACCTGCCCTCGAACGACATCGGCGCCGCATCCGCGACCTACAACGCGGCACAGCAGCTCGGCGCCGCGCTCGGCACCGCCCTGCTGAACACCGTGGCGGCCGGCGCGACGGAGCCCGTGCTCGGCTACACCACAGCACTCACGGTCGCCGTTCTCATCCTCGTCGCGGCAGCTGTCCTCGCCGCCGCGACGACCACGTCCCGCCGTCCCACCCACGAGGGAGCACCCGTTGCCTAGCGCGACCTTCGTACCGGTCATCGACCTGTCCGAGCGGGACAGCGAACCGGGTCGCACGACCGTCGCCGAGCTGATCGGACGAGCCTGCGAGAGCTCCGGCTTCTTCATCGTCGTCGGCCACGGCGTGTCGCCGGAGCTGATCGCGCGCATGTACGCGACGACCAGCTCGTTCTTCGCCCTGTCCGACGCCGAGAAGGACCGGGTGGCCAGCCGACCCGGCGTGTCCGGCTTCCGACGTGCCGGCGGGACCACGGCACAAAGCCTCGACCAGGAGTCGCCGCCCGACCTGTGCGAAGCCTTCGGCGTCCATGTCACCGGCGAGCGTGACGAGCGGGACCGCGAACGGCTCGGCGACTACTGGGCGCCCTGGAAGCTGGCCAACGCCTGGCCGGAGCGGCCCACCGGCTTCGCCACGACGTGGCACGAGTACATGTCGGTCATGTCGGAGCTGGCCGGCGACCTCATGCGACTGTTCGCCCGCGCCCTGGACCTGGACGAGGCCTTCTTCGACGACTTCTTCGACGACCACGTGTCCGCGCTGATCGCCAACTACTACTACCCGCAGCACCGGGCGCCGCTGCCCGGCCAGCTACGGCGCGGCGCGCACACCGACTTCGGCGCGTTGACCGTGCTGTACCAGGAGGACGACCTGGGTGGACTCCAGGTGCAGCTCGGCGACACCACGTGGCGCGACGTGCCGGCGCTCCCCGGCAGCTTCGTGGTGAACATCGGTGACCTGATGGCGCTGTGGTCGGGCGGTCGGTGGGTGTCGACGATGCACCGGGTGGTCAACCCTGAGCGCGGCAACACGTCGTCCCGGATCTCGATCCCGTTCTTCTACCAGCCCAACCACGATGCGCCCGCCACCGAGGACGTGACCTCCGGGGAGTGGATCGCGACGAAGATGATGAAGCTGTTCGCTACCTGACTCACTCGGCCGGGCGCCAGCCCGGTGGGCCGAACAGGTAGCCACCCCAGTGCCGCCAGGATCGTGCGCGCCGCAGGTCAGCCGCGATCGCGGCGTACTCACCGAACTGCAGCCTGATGACGTTGTAGGTGTTGACCGGCGTGGTCAGCCCGTACGTCGGCCGCTGTCGTTCCTCGGCGAAGGTGCCGAACATCCGGTCCCAGATGATCAGGATGCCCGCGTAGTTGCGGTCGAGGTACTCCGGATCGCTGCCGTGGTGCACACGGTGGTGCGACGGGGTGTTGAACACCAGCTCGATCGGCCGGGGCAGCTTGTCGACCTTCTCGGTGTGCACGAAGAACTGGAAGATCAGGTTGATGGAGAACCCGGTATAGACCATCCACGGCGGCATGCCCAGCAGGGGCAGCGGCAGCCACATGAGGTTCTCGAACCACAGGTTCCATTTCTGCCGCAGCGCGGTGGAGTAGTTGAAGTACTCGCTGGAATGGTGCGCCTGATGCGCCGCCCAGATGACCCGTACCCGGTGCGAGAGCCGGTGGTAGAAGTACCAGAGCAGGTCGATCCCGATGATCAGCAGCGCCCAGGTCCACCAGGCGTCCTCTGGCAGGTGCCACGGCGCGACGTACACCCAGAGCGCGGCGTAGCCGACCAGCCCGACGGCGCGGAACAGGATCGCCAGGCCCGAGCCGATCAGCCCCATCAGCAGGCTCGTCCGGGTGTCGGCGGGTGCGTAGCCGCGCAGGTTCTCTTCGGCGCTGTGCCTGATGGCGAACAGTTCGACGACGATGAACAGCAGGAACACCGGCACGGCGTAGCCCACCGGATCGTGCAGCTGCTCTTCGATGTTGGCGAGCACGTCACCCTCCCGGGTCGGACTTAACTCGCCGGTAACTTACCGTGTCTCCTTCGGTTCGTGGTACTCCTCACTCCTGTCCTGGTTTCGGGCTGCGCCCGGGGGCTTTCACTGAGGGGGCTGCCGCCCCAAGCCGCACCGCAGGGCCTTGGCGGCCCTGTGGTGCGGCTTAGGTTGCCAACGAACTTCTTTCTGGTCGCGTTGGGCGCATGGCTGGTGTTCGCCTGATTGCGCTGTTCTGGACGTGACCGCTTACCGCTCGTTCGGGTCTATTGGTGGCTTGACCTGCTGAAACACTGCTTTTGTCGGTGTTCGAACGTATGATCGATGACATGCAGGGTGGGGTGTCGGTCGGTTCCTGGCTCGCGCGTATGTCCGCTGGGCCGGTGCTGGGTGCTGTCCTTTCCGCCCTGGACATGACTGCTGTTGCTGACGAGTTCGTGGTGGATGTGTTGCAGGCGTGTGCGCGTCAGCGCGCGCATGTCGAAGGGCTGTATACGGCGGCGGTCACCACGGTGGTGCAACGCGCCGCGGTGGTCGGGTCGGAGCAGTACGCGTCGGATGAGGTGCGGGCGGCGTTGACGATGTCGCGCAGTCGAGCGAAGGACGAGTGCGATTTCACCCAGGTCCTGTGCCTGGAACTACCCGCGGTCCACGCGGCGATGCTCGCCGGGCTGATCGATCGGGATCGGGCGTTGGTGTTCACCCACCATCTCGCTGGGCTGCCCGACGACCTGGTCGCCGCGGTGATCGCTCGGGTGTTGCCGGTCGCGCCGGGGTTGACCACTGGGCAGTTGCGGGCCCGGATTCTGAAGCTGATCATCACCGTGGAGCCGGATCGGGCCGAGGATCAGTACGAGCAGGCTCTGGCTGATCGGATGGTGGTGGGGTACCTGGATTCCTCGGGTACCGCGACCGTCACCGCCACCGGCCTGCCACCGGATGAGGCGGCGGCCGCGACTGAGCGGATCGCGAAGCTGGCGCGGGATGCGAAACGCGCCGGGCATCGCGGTCGGATCGATCAGCTACGTGCCGACATCTTCCTGCGACTGCTCGACGGGCGGTTCTATCACCTGACCCACACCCAGATGATCGCCGCGCTGCTGGCCGAAACCTCCCCGCCACGCCCGGCCACCCAACCGGCCGACCCCGAATCCGGCGTTGAAGAGCCGGTCGAGGCCGCCGTCGGCGTGGTGGGCCGGGTGACCGGGATCGAGGTCCGGGCCCGCCTCGATACCCTCGCCCGACTCAACAACCTGCCCGGCGAACTGCCGGGGTGGGGGCCGATCCTCGGGTCGGTCGCCCGGCGCGCCGCAGGACGTCAGCACGGCGGTCAGTGGCGGTGGGTCGTCACCGACCCCGACGGCTACCTTCTAGCCGAAGGCGTCACCCGCCGCAGGCCCGCCACCAGCCCACCCGGCTACCGCGCCGGGGGCGGGATCGTCGAGTTGGCGATCCCCGCCACCACGCTCGCCCGACTGGCCAAAGACCCACCGCGTGCATGGGCGAAAATCATCACCGACATCGCCACCCAATACCGGCAGTCCCGCGAGCGGGATCCCGCCGAGAGACTGGACGCCCAGCCGGGACGGCGACATCCGGCCAGCGCCCTACGGCGCTACACCCAGATCCGGGACCGCACCTGCACCGCACCAGGCTGCCGTCGTTCGGCAGTGCGGTCTGAGCTGGACCACACCCTCGACAACCAACACGGCGGGCCCACCACCAGCACTAACCTGGCGCCCGCCTGCGCACACGACCACGCACTCAAACATCGAGGAGGATGGAAGGTCACCCAACCCCGACCGGGCCAGTTCCGCTGGACGAGCCCACTCGGGCGCATCTACCCGACCCGGGGAGAACCCATCACCGAGCCCGAAGGAGAGCAGGACCCTGCACCGTTCTAGATACCCGAGCCGGCGATGACGTCCGCAAGCTGCGTGAACGACGTACTCGCGCTGCCGTCCAGGACGTGCCACGGGCTCAGCCACGCCGACTCGGCCAGCGCGTCGTACAGCAGCGCGCAGCGGTCCTGCAGCTTGTCGTCGGACTCGTAGGCGTCGCGGGTGCGGGCCGCGTCCTGCGACTCCCGCTGCGCGGCACGGGCGGCGGCGAGCGACCGGGGCACCCGCAGGAGCAGCTGCAGATCCGGACGGGGCAGGTCGAACCGGTCCAGCTCCAACGCGCGGACCCAGCCGACGAAGTCACCGTCGACGGGCTGGTGCAGCCGCGCCGCGCCGTAGGCGGCGTTGGATGCGATGTAGCGGTCCACCAGGACTACGTCGACCGTGGCGAGCGCCGCGCGGATCTCGGCGGCCGCCGCGCGGCGGTCCAGCGCGAACAGCACCGCCATGCCGTAGACCGAGTCGGTCAGGTCGCCCAGCCGGCCGTGCAGCGCGTCCGACACCAGCGGGCCGTACACGTCGGTGTCGTAGCGCGGGAAGGCCAGCCGGGACACCGAGACGCCACGCGCCGACAGCTCGGCGCACAGCCCGTCGGTCAGTGTGCGTTTTCCGGCGCCGTCCAGGCCTTCGATGACCACCAATCGCCCCACGCGCCGCAGCGTATCCGGCCTGCTCACGAGGCGAGCAGCTCGGCCACCGTCGGCCAGGTCGCCGCGAACCCGGGGTGCAGCTCCAGCCCGGGCACGCGGTCCAACCGCACCCACTCGACGGCCTTGCTCTCCGAGGTCGCCGCCTCGACCGGCACCATCTCGGCAGCCTCGCCGACGACCGTGACATAGGACCAGCCGCCGTGGTCGTCGACGTACGTGCCGGTCACCTCGAAGGAGCCCTCGGGCAGCGCGGCCTCTTCCCACGCTTCGCGGCCGGCGGCCTGCTCGGCGGTCTCGGACGGCATCCGAGCACCACCGAGCAGACCCCAGGTGCCACCGTGGTGGCTCCACCAGGACCGATGCTGCATCAGCAGCCAGTCCGTCCCGTCCGGCGCGCGGTGCCGCAGAAGCAGCCCCGCCGCGCCGAACAGGCCCCAGTGCTTGTGGCCGAGCGCGCAGTACGCCCAGCCGTCGCCCGGTGGCACGCGGAAGGTGTCAGTACCGGTAGTGGTTGGGCTTGAAGGGCCCCTCGACGTCGACACCGATGTACTCGGCCTGGTCCTTGGTGAGCTTGGTCAGCTCGCCACCCAGCGCCTCGACGTGGATCCTGGCGACCTTCTCGTCCAGGATCTTCGGCAGCATGTAGACGTCCTTGTTGTACTCCTCGTGCTTCGTGAACAGCTCGATCTGCGCGATCGTCTGGTTGGCGAAGCTGTTGGACATCACGAAGCTCGGGTGGCCGGTCGCGTTGCCCAGGTTCAGCAGACGCCCCTCGGACAGCACGATGATCGAGTGCCCGTCGGGGAACACCCACTCGTCGACCTGCGGCTTGATGGTGATCCGCTGGACGCCGGGGTAGCGGGCGAGACCCGCCATGTCGATCTCGTTGTCGAAGTGTCCGACGTTGCCGACGATCGCCTGGTGCTTCATGCGCGCCATGTGGGCGGCCGAGACGATGTCCTTGTTGCCGGTCGTGGTGATCAGCAGGTCGGCCTTGTCGATCACGTCGTCGAGCCGGGCCACCTGGTAGCCCTCGAGCAGCGCCTGCAGCGCGCAGATCGGGTCGGCCTCGGTGACGATGACGCGCGCGCCCTGGCCGGACAGCGCATCCGCCGCGCCCTTGCCGACGTCGCCGTAGCCCGCGACGACCGCGACCTTGCCGCCGATCAGGACGTCGGTGCCGCGGTTGATGCCGTCGATCAGCGAGTGCCGGATGCCGTACTTGTTGTCGAACTTCGACTTGGTGACCGAGTCGTTGACGTTGATCGCCGGGAACAGCAGCGTGCCCGCCTCGGCGAACTGGTACAGCCGGTGGACGCCGGTGGTGGTCTCCTCGGTGACGCCGCGAATCTCGGCGGCCGCCTTGGTCCAGCGCTGCGAGTCAGCCGCGAGGGACCTGCGCAGCGTGTCCAGGATGACCTTGTACTCGTCGGGGTCGTTGTCGTCGGCGTTCGGCACGACGCCGTTCGCCTCGAACTCGACACCCTTGTGGACCAGCAGCGTCGCGTCGCCGCCGTCGTCCAGGATCATGTTCGGGCCGTGGGTGCCGCCCTCGCCGTCCGGCCAGGTCAGCATCTGCTCGGTGCACCACCAGTACTGCTCCAGCGACTCGCCCTTCCAGGCGAAACACGGCACACCGGCAGGCGCTTCCGGGGTTCCGTGCGGGCCCACCACGACAGCGGCGGCGGCCTCGTCCTGGGTGGAGAAGATGTTGCAGGACGCCCAGCGGACCTCGGCGCCGAGCGCGACGAGGGTCTCGATCAGCACCGCCGTCTGCACCGTCATGTGCAGCGATCCGGATACGCGGGCCCCGTGCAGCGGCCGGGCCTCGGCGTACTCGCGCCGCAGTGAGATCAGCCCGGGCATCTCGTGCTCGGCGAGCCTGATCTCCTTACGCCCGTACTCGGCCAGCGCCAGGTCGTCCACGGCGAAGTCGATGCCGTTGACGGTCTTGAACCGTCCGCCGGACTGATCGGTATCGGTCGTTGGTGCGCTCATCTGAAGAATGTCCTCCCATAGGTCACAGTCCGGCCCAACGCTACCCGGCTGCATCGATCCAGTGTGGGGTGTTCGCACGTGATCCTCGCTGCTCACCGCAGAGCGGCTGGTCACCAGCCGTGAGTGGCGAGTGTCGCTATAGGACCACTCGCCACTCACGGGTTCCTCAGGCCTCGTGCGGCGCGATTGCGGCGTCGAGGACCGTGCGGGCCTCCTTGACGCGGCCGCGCATCGCCAACAGACCGGCCGGGGCCAGCGCGTAGCCGTCGTCCACCGCGATCGGGCAGTTCTCCAGCAGACCGCTCAGACCGGAGTCGCGGCGCAGCGTCGACCGCAGCGCGGCGAGCCCGGACTCGTCCGGCTGGCGGAACACCCCGCCGGTGAGGATCACCAGCCCGACGCCGGCGCGCGCCAGACCGTCGCCGGTCGCCTGCACGTGACGGCGGACCGCGAGGACGGCGGCCAGCGCCGCGAGCCTGCGGTCCTCGGCCCGGCCACCGGCGTCGATCGGGACGTAGTCGGTCTCCTCGGCGAGCCTGCGGACCGTGGGTCCCAGCAGGTCGGCCTCCACCGGGTCGACGAGCCCTTCGGCCTGCCCGTCGGTCAGGATGCCCGCGCAGGTCGGCCGCATGCCGAGGTCCGCCTCCGTGGTCGGCCAGCTGATCTCGGGCTCGGCATCACCGGCCTGAGGTACCCCGGAGTACACCTCGGTCGTGGACGAGCCGACGTCCACGACCAGGACCGCGCCGCTGCCGGCACCCCTCGAACGCACCAGCTCAGCCAGCCCGCGCCGGACCGCGTCCGGCGTCGGCTGCCGTGCCAGCCTGCGAAAACGCGCGGTCGTCGACGAGCCGCGACCGCCCACCAGGTGACTGCCGAGCAGCTCGGCGACGGCTTCCCGAGCCGGCTCGGGCACGAACGTGCCGTCCTCGCGCAACACGCCGTCGGTCGCCAGAACCGATCGGCCGGTCGACTTGAGCAACGCCAGCGCGTCGACCCGCACCGGCTCACGGGCCGCCAGCACGATCGGCGCCCGGACCCGGGAGCGGGCCAGCCGCGCGGCGTTGCGCAGCAGGGTCTGTTCCGCGGCGGCGTCCATCCCGTCCACCAGCAGCACCACGTCCGGCCGACTGGCGCGCAGGGCGCGCACACCGGCGGGTTCGAGCAACCCGGCCTCGATGTGCACCACGCGTGCGCCGGCGGACCGTGCAACCCGGTATCCGGCCTCGGTGGAGCTCAGCACCTCCTGCCCGACCACGGCGAGCCGCAGCCCGCCGCCCGCGGAGGAGCAGGCGAACAGTTCGGTGTCCGACTCGGCGGTCCCCCGAGGGGTGAGCGGGTCGTCCAGGCCGACGGCCATGGCCGCGCCGCGGACACCTTCCAGCAGGTCGTGCGGGGTGCTCGGGTGCTGGGCGCAGCCGATCGGTTCGCCATCGGCGTCGATTCCGAGCGCTTTCACCCAGCCCGAGCCCACATCTATGCAGACGATCGCGCGGGCCATGACTGCGCACACTATCCAGCATCGCGGCGCCACGCGGGTTACGCCGCGCGTCCCGGGCACGTCGGAGCCCCGTCGAGCGTTACCACAGCTATACCGCTGTCAACGTCATTTCGCTGTACCGTCTGGCCCCAAGAGATCCACCAGATGCCCCACGCCGCCGATAGTCGACGACCCTGGAGCGATGATGCTCGGACTGATGCAGGACCGCCCGTTAGCTCTTCCGCACGTGTTCCACCGCGCGGAACAGCTGTTCGGTCACAAGCAGATCGTGACCGCCACCGCTGACGGTGTGCAGACCACGACGATCGCGGACTGGGCGGTGCGGGTACGCCGGCTGGCCACCGCGCTGGACCGCCTCGGCATCAGCTCCGACGGCCGGGTCGGGACCTTCTGCTGGAACACCGCCGCGCACCTCGAGCTGTACATGGCCGCGCCGTGCACCGGGCGGGTGCTGCACACGCTCAACATCCGACTGTTCCCCGAACAGCTCACCTACATCGCGAACCACGCCGAGGACGAGATCGTCTTCGTGGACCGTTCGCTGCTGCCGTTGCTGTGGCCGCACCAGGACAAGATGGAGACGGTCAAGCATTTCGTCGTCATCGAGGACGGCGCCGACGCCGAGATCCCCGATGATCCGAGGGTGCTGGACTACGACCGGCTGCTGGCCGAGTCCGAGCCGTTCGCCGGCCGGTTCCACGTCGAGGACGAGAACAGCGCGGCCGCGATGTGCTACACGTCCGGCACCACGGGCAACCCCAAGGGCGTCGTCTACTCGCATCGTTCGACAGTGCTGCACTCGCTGATCTCGCTCACCGCCGACGCGGCCGGGTTGTCCGAACGCGACGTCGTCATGCCGATCGTGCCGATGTTCCACGCCAACGCGTGGGGCCTGCCGTACGGCTGTCTGCTGGCCGGTTCGACGATCGTGTTCCCCGGGCCGAACATGACACCGAAGGCGATCCTGGAGCTGCTCGCGGCGCACAAGGTGACGGTGACCGGCGGCGTCCCGACGATCTGGATGGGCGCGTTGCCGCTGCTCGGCGACTACGACCTGTCCCACCTGCGCACCCTGCTGTGCGGCGGGTCGGCCGCGCCGAAGTCGCTGTCCGAGGCCTACCGGGAGAAGCTGGGTATTCCGCTGCTGCACGCCTGGGGCATGACCGAGACCAGCCCGATCGCGACGATGTCCACCCCGCGCAGCCATCACGACGAGCTGACCGAGGACCAGCGGGCGAACTCGCGCGCGAGGCAGGGCCAGTCGGTTCCGCTGGTCGAGCTGCGGCTGGTCGACCCGGACACCGGCGAGGAGATGCCCTGGGACGACGAGCACACCGGCGAGATTCACGCCGCAGGCCCGTGGATCGCCAAGGAGTACTACCGGGGCGAGGGTGGCGGCGCGCAGTACACCGAGGACGGCTGGCTACGTACCGGTGACGTCGCGGCGGCCGACCGCTACGGCTACCTGCGGCTGGTCGACCGTACGAAGGACCTGGTGAAGTCCGGCGGTGAGTGGATCAGCTCGGTCGAGCTGGAGAACGAGATCATGGCCCACCCGAAGATCGCCGAGGCCGCGGTCATCGCGATCCCGCACGAGCGGTGGGTCGAACGCCCGCTGGCGTGTGTGGTGCTCAAGCCCGGTGAGACGCTGACCGCCGAGGAAGTGATCGAGTTCCTCACCCCGAGGGTCGCCAAGTGGTGGCTACCGGACGCGGTCGAGTTCATCGACGAGGTGCCGAAGACGAGCGTCGGCAAGTTCTCCAAGAAGACTTTGCGGGACAAGTTCGCCGGATACACCAGCAGCTGACCCGATTCGGCATTCGGAGTAATGCGATGGACCGAATGCCCGCACAAAAATGCTCCGAACACAATTCGGCCGGCCCTACGCCCGTTATGGCGTGGGGCCGGCTGCATTGGTGTGTGACGGCTGAGGTCAGAGGGACAACAGCCGGTCGAAGAATTCCCGGTACTTCCCGAAAGCGATCCGCAGCTCCTCGGTGGAGGCTTCCTCGCCCACGCCGCTCTCCAGGTTGCCGCGCTGCGTGCGGAACGTCCGCTCCAGCTCCTCCAGCACGTCGGAGACCAGCTCGTCCACCCCACGCACCACGTGGCGGGGGTCGTCGACGAACTGCCCCTTCAGGTCGTCCCACCTGGCCTGGTAGCCCTTCGCGGTGGTCGGGTCGATCAACGCCGCACCGCTGGTAGAACCCTCGGCGGCGGTCGCGTGGGACCGCCCGTCGGTGGCCGTGGCCGGCTCGGTCGTCGCCGCGCGGGTGTCCGCGTGGCCCGTTCCGGCGTGGTCCGCCCCGGCGTTCACCGGTGCACCGTCGTCCATGATGCCGTGCGACAGAATGCGCTCATCGGTTCCGCTCATGCCCTGGTCTCCTTGCCCTCGACTCGCTCGTCCACTCGGCCGTCGGCTCGCGCCGACTCGTCCCGATTGCCCCGTGCCCGGGGAATGTCCTGCTCAGAACCGTTCTTCCAGTCCTGGTCGGTGTCACGCACCAGCGCGTCGACCAGCGAGCGGTAATGGGTCACCGCGTTACGCAGGTCCTCGGTGCTGGCCTCGCCGTTCCGGTTGGCCCGCGCGATCTGCCGCGCCTCGCGGTAGTTCTGGGTGACCACCGGGTACTTGACCGACAGGTCCTCCGCCCGCCTGTCGAAGTCGTCCACCGGGTAGCCGCGCGCCGACATCACGTCCACGACCAGCCCGTCGGCCTTGCGAACCGCACCGCTCGGGTCGTCGACGAACTCACGCTGGACGTCCGACCAGCGCTGCTCGTACTGGCGACGCTGCCCCTCATCGAGCTCCTTGAGCTCCAGCTCGTCGTGACGCTTCTTCCGGGCCAGCAGCTGCGCCTCGGCCTGCTTCGGGTCGCCCGTGTCCTCGACCTTGCGCTCGTACTCGGGCCCGAACCGATTCTGCAATTGCTCGGACCGGCGTTTACGCGCCTGCTGATAGATCACCAAGCCGAAAACGGCAAGAATGATCACCACAATAACGATCACTAATGTGAGTGTGAGACTGTCCATACCGGTCGCATTCCCCTGAGAACACCAGCGCAACCTGGAGTGTGACGCCCATCACACTCTGACCGGTTTCACTCTCTGGTGTAGATCTGCCTCAAAATGTCGGCGAGTGATTAGACAGCCAGGCCGCCAGGTACTACTTCTTATCCGGTGATCCCAAAAATCGGCCGTCACAGGGCAGAGACCGATGCGGTCGATGTGGCTGAAGAGGCCGCCGCTCAGGCGCGCGCCGACTCCAAGAAGCCCTCCGGCGGCTCCCGGGCGCTGAAGACACTGCCCATGCTCGTCGTGCTGGTACTGCTGGCCGTACTGGTGCCGTCGTTCGTGGCCCGCGTCTACGCCATCCCCTCGGGATCGATGGAGACGACCTTGCACGGCTGCACCGGGTGCGACAACGACAAGGTGCTGGTCGACAAGCTCACCTACCGGTTCAGTACCCCTCAGGTCGGCGACGTACTGGTGTTCGCCCGCCCCGCGACCTGGACCAACAGCGAGCTGGGCGATCCGCCTCAGCCGACCGGGGCCCTGGGCAGGATGTTCGGCGAGATCGGCTCGACGCTGGGAATCCAGGCGGCCGGTGAGACCGACCTGATCAAGCGGGTCGTCGCCGTGGGTGGCCAAACGGTGTCCTGTTGCGACTCCCGCAACCGGGTCGAGGTCAACGGTCAGCCGGTGGACGAGCCGTTCGTCTACTACAGCGCCGAGTTCGGTCCGGCCGAGCAACGACCCTTCGGGCCGGTTCGCGTTCCGGAGGGGTCGCTCTGGATGATGGGCGACAGCCGCAACAACTCCGTGGACTCCCGGGCTCAGGGCGACGGGCCGGTTCCGCTGGCGGACGTGATCGGGAAGGCCCGGCTGATCGTCATGCCGTTCAGCCGCTTCGGGCCGCTGGCTCACTAGCCGCCGTCCCCGCTGGCCACCTAGGTCCCACCTCGCAGAGCTTCATGTCGCGTCGCAGACGTTGCAACATCTGCGACGCGACACGAGCCTCTGCGAAGTCACCCGACCGCGAGAGAAGCTACGCGAAGTGAGAAGGCTGAACCTCGGCCCCGGCGGGGACGTGCCCGTAGGTGGCGTCCAGGAACGCGGCCAGCTCAGCCCGGGCGATGCGCAACGCGATGGCGCCGTCCGGCGAGCTGAGCACCAGCTCCAGACAGTCGGCGTTGGCCAGGTCGGGGAACACGGCGATGTCCCCCAGCCCGGCGGGACCGCTCAGACCCGAGGCGAGCAGATCTCGCGCCACGAGCCAGTACACGCCGTCGTCGCCGGGGAACCGGAGGCCGACCGCATAGGGGTCGTTATGGGACCAGCTCATGGTCACCACGACCGGCTCGACCCAGTCGAGCAGTTCCAGCTCCACCGGCCAGACCACGGTCGGCGATTCGTCCGAGCATTCCCGCCATGAACTCATCGAAGGCCCCGTTCCTCCGCGCGCGCCGTTCGCGACACCGGGCGGACCAGTGAGACGACGCTCGCGTCGCCTTCGGTCCGCCCGGATCGCATCATCGGCTTCTACGATCACAGCCGATAGCGGGGCCGAGACTGCGCCTCGACCCCACCGGTGAGTGCAGGTCCCCGACACATCCAGGGACCTGCACCCACCGGAGTACTACGAGAGTGGTCATTCGAACCCTTGCAGGTCAGCTGACGCCGTCGCCGCCGACGCCGCCACCGCCGCCGGTGGCGTTACACATCGAGTTGTCGCCGCCCTGGCCGACGAGGCCGAGCGAGGCGCCGATCGGCAGCACGCAGTTCACGTTGGTCTTGCCACCGCTGCCACCACTGCCACCGTCACCGTTGACGTCGTCGCTGTGACCGGTCGCCATCGCGTTGCCGGCGAACAGCGCCGAGCCCAGCGTGCCGAGGGTCAGCACAGCGGACGCGACTGTCGCCTTACGGCCGAACTTGCGGATCACCTTGTACCTCCAGAAAAGCCTTGACATCCAGTCGCTTAT
This sequence comes from Actinospineispora spinosispora DSM 44797, assembly GCF_000429025.1. GTDB lineage: Bacteria > Actinomycetota > Actinomycetes > Mycobacteriales > Pseudonocardiaceae > Pseudonocardia > Pseudonocardia spinosispora. Next base: position 138,858 of record NZ_KE386834.1, on the reverse strand, counting down.
CGACTCGATGCGCGGATTACCTTTTACTCGCCCTGGATCGTCGATGTCCAATCGGCTACCCCCGCATTCATGCGAAAGCCGACGGAATCACGCTTTGGAGTGGCTGATGGCCCTAAATCGCGGCTAATCGCGACCGGGAGTGCCGTTGCTACCGATGGACTATCGTTATAACGATGGACGGCATTTCGGGGATGCCGGCGAGTGCGGTCTCGGTTTACTCGGTCTTACGAATGCGCAAACATTAACGTTTGCGCGTTGTGCCAGCTAGCAGCGGGTTACTTCACAGTAGCTCCACTACCGGCGCCCTACAGTGACGCGCGGTGCAGGCCCTCGACACATCCGAGGGCCTGCACCGCGAAAGCCAAGAACTCTGGCGTTTGTCAGCGACTAGTTGACGCCGTCGCCGCCGCTGCCGCCGGCGCCACCCGCAGCGTTGCACTGCGCGTTGTCGCCACCCTGGCCGACGATGCCCGCGGTCACGCCCACCGGGATCAGGCAGTTGGCGTTGGCCTTGCCGCCGCTACCACCAGCGCCACCGTTGCCGTTGGCGTCGTCGCCGTGCGCGAGCGCGGTCCCAGCGAATCCAACCGAACCCAGTGCGATCGCGGCGACCGCGATGGCTGCGCGCTGCCCATACTTGCGCATCAGATTGCCTCCCGATTTCATTCCAGTCGGAGCGCTTGTCGCTTCAACCGGAGATAGATCTAGCCCCTCTCAGAATCGATGTCCACGCACCTGCGAGTAGCTACCGGTAAACCACCTACAGGAGTGATCCACTACTGGGTGGTGCGTCATCCGTTAGTGTCTCAGAGGCTGATTTTTAAGCCAAAAGTGAGCGTTACAGCGCTACGCCACCCTTATGGGTGAAGTTGTTGATCAGTCCCAGGTGCCCCTCGACTCGCAAGCTGCACACCTGCCGCAGAGAAGAGGTTACTCTTTACCGCACCTTAGCGGCGCCCTTCGAGGCATCTCCCGGGAACGACCCCAATAAGGTCACCCCAATCGGCGAAAACGCCTGGTACTGGCCCTGAGTCAATAGCGTCTGGACACGCCGAAGCAATCCCGAACAGACGTAACCGGCCCGCAAAGCCCTCGTTGCACCCGAAAGCGGCCGTGACCTCAGCGGCAACTAGCGCAACTAGACACAACGTCGACAACAACGAGGCGACTGAAGACAACGACAGAACGCGTGCGAAACGCACGGGCTGTACTAACGCAGGGCTGTAACGGCGGGGGCAATGATTCAGCTCGAAGGTGTGAGCAAGATATATCGGACCGGCGATGTCGAGGTCCGAGCTCTTGTCGACGTCAACCTGACGATCGGCGAAGGCGAGTTGGTCGCGATCATGGGGCCCTCGGGCTCCGGCAAGAGCACCATGATGAACATTTTGGGTTGCCTGGACGTCCCCAGCTCCGGCAGCTACTTACTCGACGGAACGGACGTGTCCGGGCTCGACGACGACGAGCTCGCCGACATCCGCGGCCGCAAGATCGGTTTCGTCTTCCAGTCCTACAACCTCCTGGCCCGCACCAGCGCGGTCGCCAACGTGGAGCTCCCCTTGCTGTACTCCAAGGAGTCGACCCGCAGGCAGAAGGCCAGCGCCGCGCTCGCGGAGGTGGGTCTGTCGGACCGGGCGGACCACATGCCCAACGAACTGTCCGGTGGACAGCAGCAGCGCGTCGCCATCGCCCGCGCACTGGTCACCGAGCCCACGATGCTGCTGGCCGACGAGCCGACCGGAAACCTCGACTCGAACGCCAGCGCGGAGATCGCCGAGATGCTCGTGCGTCTGAGCGACGCCGGACGCACCGTCGTCCTGATCACGCACGAAGAGGAGATCGCGGCCTTCGCCAAGCGCGTCATCCGCCTGCGCGACGGTCGCGTCGTCAGCGACGACGTGTGCGACACCGGCTCGTTCGCCGCGATCAAGGACCCGGTGGCGGCCTCGGACCTGGCAGAGCCCAGGTGAACTTCAAAGACGCGTTCCAGGTAGCGATCCGGGGGCTGCGCGCCAACCGGCTGCGTTCCCTGCTGACCATGCTCGGCATCATGATCGGCGTCGCCGCCGTGATCCTGCTCGTCGGGCTCGGCAACGGCACGTCGGCCAAGCTCAACGCCCAGATCGAGTCGCTGGGCACCAACCTCATCGGCGTCTACCAGTCACGCGGCAGCGTGTCGTCCAACGGCAAGAGCAGGCCGCTCGCGGACAAAGACGTCAAGGCGCTGCAGGACTCCCCCGACGCGCCCCGCCTGCTGACCGTGACACCGGTCAAGCAGGCCAGCGCGGTGCTGGACTACATCGACGCCAACAAGATGTGGCGCACCGGCATCGTCGGGTCCTCGGAGAACTACCTGACCGCCTTCCACCGCACGCTGGCCGCCGGCTCGTTCTACACCGAGTCGGACATGCGGACCAGCTCTCGCGTCGTCGTGCTCGGCGACAAGCCGATGACCAAGCTGTTCGGCGGCAACGCCGCGGCCGCCATCAACCAGAAGATCCGCATCGGCAGACAGTCCTTCCAGGTCATCGGGGTCATCGCACCCAACGGCCTCAATGACGACATCGCCGTGGTCCCGCTCGAGTCGGTCCGCAACTACCTGATCGGCGGCGACGACGAGAACCTCGACCAGATCGTCGTGCAGGCCAGCAGCCAGAAGACCGTTCCCGCCACGATGAGCAAGATCAACGGTATTTTGGTAGAGGAACACAAGATCACCAACTCGGCCGAGAAGGACTTCGAGGTCCGGTCCAATCTCGACCTGCTGAACCAGTATTCCCAGGTCAACGACGTACTGACCCTGTTCCTGATGTTCATCGCGGCGATTTCGCTGCTGGTGGGCGGCATCGGCGTCATGAACATCATGCTGGTGACCGTCACCGAGCGGACCAGGGAGATCGGCATTCGCAAGGCCGTCGGCGCCCGCCGCAAGGCCATCCTGAAGCAGTTCCTCATCGAGTCCACGGTGCTCGCCGGCTTCGGCGGACTGGTCGGTGTGATCGTCGGTGTCGGGCTGACCGTGCTCGGCGCGACCCTGGGCACGAGCTTCGGGAACTTCGCACCGCCGGTGTTATCCGGCGGCTCCGTGGTGCTGGCCTTCACCGTCAGCCTCTGTATCGGACTGTTCTTCGGCGCATACCCGGCCAATAGAGCCGCGCGGATGCGCCCCATCGAGGCGCTGAGGCACGAATGATGAAGCCTCGCTTGAGAAGGGGAAACTTCAGGATGTACGCCGCGAAACAGTGGCCCAAGGCCCCCACGTCGAGAAACACCCGACGCTGGCTGGCCGCGGTCTCGCTGGTGATCCCGCTGGCGTTGGCCTCCACCGGATGTGGCAGTGCCACGCCCTCCCCGACCGCCGTCCGGGTGGCCAAGGGCAGCGTGGCCAGGACCGTGTCCGCCACCGGCACCCTGCAAGCGATCAGCGAACAGAAACTCGGCTTCGCCAAGGGCGGCAAACTGATCAGCCTGATGGTGTCCGTCGGGCAGCAGGTGTCGGCCGGGCAGGTGCTGGCCCGGATCGACGATTTCGAAGCCTCCTCGGACCTCAGTGAGGCCCAGGCCAAGCTGGACCGCGAGCAGGCACGGCTGGACAAGCTGGAGGACAGCATCGAGGCCGACGCGGCCGCTGAGGACGCGGACCGGGCGGACGACGTGTTCGGCGCGACCAAGGACGAGACCGACACGATCGGCCAGGCGAACGACGACTCGCTCAAGCAGGCGCAGAAGCAGCTCGACTCCGACCGCGAGGCGCTCAAGAAGATCCGCGAGCAGGCGAAGGCCGACCAGGACAAGTGCAACCGCTCGGTCACCGGTAACTCGCACCGCTACGACGGCTACGGAGACAACGCCGACATCACCACCAAGGACGACAAGGGCCTGCTGGTGGAGAACCCGCTGGACGCCATGTCGCCGTCCTGCAAGCGCGCCGAGCGGGGCAAGGCGGCCGTCGCCTCCTACCAGCGTCGCATCGACGACGACCGGCGCGCGCTCACCTACGGGCAGCGCCGCTCGGACATCGACGACGCGCGTCAGAAGGTCTCCGAGGCCAACGCCCGCCGTGACTCCTCCGCCGCGAAGAACGCCGCCGAGGAGGCCGAGCGCAACCGGCCGCACGATCTGGAGGAGCAGGAGGCGGTTGTCGACGACGCCATGGTCGACGTGCGCCGCGCCCAGCACGAGCTGTCCGACACGACGCTCATCGCCCCGGTCGCCGGGACGATCGCCAGCATCAACGGCGCGGTCGGCGAGTACCTGGGCAACGGCTCCGGCGGCACCACGGCCCGAGCTCCGGGTGGCCTGGACAGCGGGGCCGCGCTGCCGGACACGGACTCGGGCGTGTCCTCGGACAGCAAGTCGGGCGGTAGCGACTCCGACCGTCCCGGCGGCGACGCGTTCATGGTGCTGAAGAACGTCAACAGCTTCCAGGTCGTCGTCCCGTTCGAGGAGTCGGACGCGACGCTCGTGCAGCCGAACCAGCGGGTCCAGGTCACGTTCGACGCGATCCCGGGGCTGAGCAGGGCCGGCACGGTCGCGTCGATCACGCCGACCGGCACCCAGATCAAGGACGTCAACAACTACTACGCCTCGATCGTGCTCAACGAGAGCGATCCGCGCCTGAAGGGCGGTCAGACCGCCGAGACGAAGGTCGTGGTCGGTGGGGTGGACAACGTGCTGGTCGTGCCGACAGCGGCCATCCAGCGCGGCGGGCAGTCCGGTGTGGTGCAGGTCCTGCAGCCGGACGGCACCACACGCAAGGTCCAGGTCCAGCTGGGCCTGGTCGGCGACACGACGACCCAGATCGTCTCGGGCCTGGCGGTGGGCCAACAGGTAGTGGTCGCGGCCGAGAGCTAGCGACTCCCCACACCCCCGAAGGGCACGAACGCACCCCGCGTTCGTGCCCTTCGTCGTTCACGTGAGTGGCAAGGGCGTCTACCGCGAAGCGGCCTTCGTGAGTGGCAAGGGTGCCTACCGCGGAGCGGCGCCGAAGGCGTAGGCGCTCGGAGCACTCACGACAGCTTTTCCGTCGTGAGTGATCCGGGCGCCTATAGGCGCCCTTGCCACTCACGAGTCGACGGCGAAGCCGAGATGCCTTGGACCCAGCCACGCACACAAGTCGACGGCGAAGCCGAGATGCCTTGGAGCCGGGCACGGGCTAAGCCCCAAAACGGAAATTGCCGGCCAGCTCCCCAAGGAGCTGACCGGCAGCGGAAGTGATGGACGTCTAGGACCGGTGCTTCCCCACAGGCTCGACCTCCCACTCCCCTGTGGCGAACCGCGAATGCTTACGGCTGTACGCGTAGTAGACGATGAACCCGATCGCCATCCACACGATGAACCGCAACCAGGTCTCCACGGTCAGGTTCAACATCAGCCACAGACATGCCAGCACGGACAGGATCGGGACCAGCGGCACCAGCGGCGTGCGGAACGCGCGGGGCAGGTCCGGCCGGGTCTTGCGCAGCACCATGACCCCGACCGACACCATGACGAACGCCGCCAGGGTGCCGATGTTGACCATCTCCTCCAGGCTGCTCGTCGGGACGAACCCGGCGATCAGCGCGGAGATGACACCGACGATCATGGTGATCCGGGTCGGGGTGCCCCGTGAGCCGGTGTGCGCGAGCGAACGCGGCAGCAGACCGTCCCGCGACATGGCGAACAGCACCCGGGTCTGGCCGAGCAGCAGCACCAGGACCACGGTGGTGAGGCCGGCGAGCGCGCCGAGCGAGATGATCGTGGCGGCCCAGCCGACGCCGTTGAGCTCGAACGCGGTGGCCAGCGTCGCGTGTTCGCTGGCGGACTTGCTGGCCAGCTGCGTGTAGTTGACCATGCCGGTCAGCACGGTGGACACCGCGACGTACAGGACGGTGATGACCACCAGCGAGCCGATGATGCCCCACGGGATGTCGCGCTGCGGGTTGCGGGTCTCCTCGGCGGTCGTCGCCACGACGTCGAATCCGATGAACGCGAAGAACACCAGCGAGGCCGCCGCGAGCAGGCCGTAGATACCGAAGTGGCTGTTGGTGCTGCCACCGACCAGCGACACGAGGCTCTGCGACCAGCTGAACCCGGTGTCCGCACCGCCGGCCGCCGCCGGGGCGGCCGGCGGGATGTACGGGCTGTAGTTGGACGCCTTGATGTAGCCGAAGCCGACCACCAGCACCAGCAGGACCACCAGGATCTTGATCGCGGTGATCACCTGGCTGAGCCGGCTGGACAGCTTGACCCCGAACACGAGGACGGCGGTGAGCGCACCGACGATCAGCAGCGCGCCCCAGTCGAACGTGACCGCGCCGAGTGAGAAGGATGCACTGTCGATCTTCAGCCCGATCAGGCTGAGGAACTGCGCGAGATACAGCGACCAGCCCTTGGCCACGGTCGCGGCGGCGAACCCGAACTCCAGCATCAGGTCCCACCCGATGACCCACGCGGCGAGCTCGCCGAACGTCGCATAGGAGAACGTGTAGGCGCTGCCGGCCACCGGAACCGTGGACGCGAACTCCGCGTAACACAGCGCCGCCAACCCGCAGCCGATCGCGGCCAGCACGAACCCCAGCGCGACCGACGGCCCGGCGATGTCGCCGGCCACCCGCGCGGTCAGGGTGAAGATGCCGGCACCGATCGCCACGGCGACACCGAACACCACGAGATCGAGCGCACCCAGCTCCTTGCGGAGCTTGGTACCTCGCTCTTCGGTGTCCGCGATGGATTGTTCGATCGACTTGACCCTCGCCCGGCCATTGCCCGTCATGCGAGGCACGATACAACCGCTCACCGTGTCCAACAGCACACTTGACTTGGACTTGATCTCACGACGCCCGCTCGGAGCATTGACGAACGGTGAACAACACGTGCCCAATGGACGTCCACCTCGGGGAGAACATGTGACTTCGATGCACGCGCGCGACGGGTTGTTGACCGAGGCCGAGTTGCGCAAGGCGGTGGGCGACGGCTCGATCCACACGGTTCTGCTGGTGCTGGTCGACATGCAGGGCCGGCTGCAGGGCAAACGCTGCTCGGCGCGCTACTTCCTGGAGGAGGTTCTCCCGCACGGCGCCGAGGCCTGCAACTACCTGCTCGCGGTGGACGTCGAGATGAACACCGTCGACGGCTATGCGCTGACGTCCTGGGAGTCCGGCTACGGCGACTTCGAGATGGTCCCCGACCTGGAGACGCTGCGCCTGCTGCCCTGGCAGCCCGGCTCGGCGCTGGTGTTCGCCGATCTGCGGCTGTCGAACGGTGAGCCGGTGGCCCCGTCGCCGCGCCAGGTGCTCGACCGGCAGCGGGCCAGGCTGACCGAGCGTGGCTGGTACGCCGTGGCCGGGACGGAGCTGGAGTTCATCGTCTACCGCGACACCTACGAGGCGGCGTGGCAGAGCGGGTACCGGAACCTGACGCCGGCGAACCTCTACAACCTGGACTACTCGATCCTGGGCACGTCCCGGGTGGAGCCGCTGCTCAGCGCGATCACCCTGAGCATGGCCGGCGCCGGGCTGTACGTGGAGTCGGCGAAGGGCGAGTGCAACCTCGGGCAGCAGGAGATCGCGTTCCGCTACGACGAAGCGCAGGTCACGGCCGACAACCACGCGCTGTACAAGAACGGCGCGAAGGAGATCGCGGCGCTGCAGGGCTGCTCGCTGACGTTCATGGCGAAGATCGACGAGCGGGAGGGGAACTCCTGCCACATCCACCTGTCGCTCCGTACCCGAGACTCCGACGATGCTGTGCTCGCCGGTCCGGACGGTTCGCTGGGCACGCTGGGCTCGCACTTCCTGGCCGGGCAGCTGGCGACGCTGCGCGAGTTCTCCCTGCTGTTCGCCCCGAACATCAACTCCTACAAACGCTTCGCGCCCGGCAGCTTCGCCCCGACCGCCGTCGCGTGGGGACACGACAACCGGACGTGCGCGCTACGTCTCGTGGGTCGCGGGCCGTCGCTGCGGGTGGAGAACCGGCTGCCCGGCGGCGACGTGAACCCGTATCTCGGGCTTGCCGCGGTCATCGCGTCCGGTCTGCACGGCATCGAGAACGAGCTGCCGCTGCCCGAGCCGTGCGTCGGCAACGCCTACACCTCGGGCGCCCCGACCGTCCCGACGACACTGCGCGAGGCGCTGGACCTGTGGGAGTCGTCCACCGTGGCCCGCAACGCCTTCGGCGACGAGGTCGTCGAGCACTACGCGAACATGGCGAGGGTGGAGCTCGCGGCGTTCGACTCGACGGTCACCGACTGGGAACGCCGCAGAGGCTTCGAGCGCCTCTAACCGTCACCTCGCACAGAGGTTCTCTACGCCGCACAGAGGCTCCGGCTTCTGTGCGGCGTGCACCCGGTCTGTGCGAGCTGAGGCCGCGTAGGTTGGCCGGGTGAGCAAGCTTCAGGATCGGGTCGCGGTGGTGACCGGCGCGGGCAGCGGCATCGGCCTGGCGGCGGCGCGGCGGTTGGCCTCCGACGGCGCGCGCGTGGTGTGCGTCGACATCAACACCGCCACCGCCGAGGCGGCCGCGAACGAGGTCGGTGGGCTCGCGGTCACCGCCGACGTGACGGCCCCCGATGACGTGGCGCGCATCTACGCGACGGCCGACGAGCAGTACGGCCGGATCGACATCGCGCTGCACAACGCGGGCATCTCACCACCCGAGGACGACTCGATCCTGACCACGCAGCTCGACGTCTGGCGGCGTGTACAGGAAGTCAACCTGACGTCGGTGTACCTCGGCTGCCAGGCCGTCCTGCCGTACATGCGGCGGGCGGGCAAGGGGTCGATCATCAACGTCGCCTCGTTCGTCGCGGTGATGGGTTCGGCGACGTCGCAGGTGTCCTACACCGCGTCCAAGGGCGGGGTGCTGGCCATGTCGCGGGAGCTGGGGGTCCAGTTCGCGCGCGAGGGCATCCGGGTCAACGCGCTGTGCCCGGGGCCGGTCAACACGCCGCTGCTGCAAGAGCTGTTCGCGGCGGACCCGGAGCGGGCTCAGCGGCGTCTGGTGCACGTGCCGATGGGCCGGTTCGCCGAACCGACCGAGATCGCCGCGGCCATCGCGTTCCTGGCCGGCGACGACTCCTCGTTCATCACCGCCTCGGAGTTCCTGGTCGACGGCGGCATCTCGGCCGCGTACACGACTCCCCTATGAGTCGACCGCTCATCGCGCTGACCAGCTACCACGAACCGGCCGGCTGGGGGGGGTGTGGCGGGACGTGCCGGCCGCACTGCTGCCCTGGGCGTACGTCCGGCAGATCACCGAGGCCGGCGGCGCACCCGTCCTGCTGCCACCCTCGGCCGTCGCCGTCCCGGACGTGCTCGATCGCGTGGACGGGCTGCTGCTGTCCGGCGGGCCCGACGTCGATCCTGCGCGCTACGGCGCCGAACGCGACCCGGCGACCCAGCCCGCGAGGGTGGAACGCGACCAGGCCGAACTCACCGCGCTCGCCTGCGCGCAGCGGCGCGGGATTCCGGTGCTGGCGATCTGCCGGGGCATGCAGGTGCTGGCGGTGTCCAGAGGTGGCTCGCTGCACCAGCACCTGCCGAGCCACGCCCCGCGCGTCCCCGGCCGCTACGAGACGACGCAGGTACGCATCAGCCCGGGCACCCGGCTGGCGGAAGCACTCGGCGAGTCGGCCGCGCTGTCCTGCGCCCACCACCAGGGCGTCGACGAGCTGGGCACCGGTCTGACGGCGACCGCGTGGGCCGAGGACGGCACGATCGAGGCCGTGGAGGACCCGGACCATCCGTTCCTGCTGGGCGTCCAGTCACACCCGGAGGAGAACCCGGACACCGCGGCCCTCTTCGCGGCGTTCGTCCAGGCTGCCACCGCGACCCGAGCCGCGGAATCCAGCGACTCGCACCGCGGAATCTAGCGACTCGCGGGGGCGGTTCGGTCCAGGTCCGGTTCGAGGTAGATGAACTTGGCGTTGGGGACCGTGGCCCGGACTCGTCGTTCCGCGTCGTCGATCGCCCTCGCCACGTCCTCGACCGCGAGGCCCGAGGTCAGGGCGATCTTGGCGGCCACCAGGAGCTCGTCGGGACCCAGGTACTGCGTCTGGATGTGCAGCACGCGCTCGACCCGGCCGGCCTCCAGCGCACCCCTGATGTTCGCCAGGGTCCCCGAGTCCGCGCCCTCACCGATCAGCAGGCTCTTCATCTCGATGATCAGGATGACCGCGATGATCCCGAGGAGCACCCCGATGCAGATCGTGCCGATGCCGTCCCACACGCCGTTCCCGGTGACGACCGCGAGCACCACACCGAACATGGCGAGCACGAGACCGATGAGTGCGCCGAAGTCCTCCAGCAGCACGACCGGCAGCTCCGGCTCGGTGGCCTCACGGATGAACCGCCACCACGTCCTGTCGCCCTTCAGCGGGCGCGACTCCTGGATCGCGGTCCGGAAGCTGTAGCCCTCCAGCAGGATCGCGACACCCAGGATCACGATGGCGACGACCGGCGAGGACAGCGGTTCCGGGTGGCCGATCTTGTGGATGCCCTCGTACAGCGCGAACATCGAACCGAGGCTGAACAGCAGCAGCGCCACGACGAACGAGTAGAAGAACCGGTCCCGTCCGAACCCGAACGGGTGCGCGGCATCCGCGGGACGCGCCGCACGCTTTTTGCCGAGCAGCAGCAGCCCCTGGTTCGAGGTGTCGGCGAGCGAGTGCACCGCCTCGGCGAGCATCGACGACGAACCGGTCACCAGGAACCCGATGAACTTGGCCACCGCGATGCCCGCGTTGGCCGCCAGCGCCGCAACGATCGCCCGGGTTCCGTTTCCCGCTGACACGCTGGTACCCCCATGGCTGGACGAGCGACTGAGAAGTGACTGAGCGCGCTGATCCTAACGGTCGCTCGTGCGCGTCCCGTCGGTCGCCAGGAACAGCTGCGCGGGACCGTCCACCGAGGCGACCTTGACCGCCACATCGGTCGCGTCCAGCCACAACGACTCGCCCCGGTCCAGCGTCATCGACCGGCCGGAGCCGGCGGACACCTTCGCCGACCCGGCAGTGCACAGCACGATCCGGGGGCCGCTGTCCGGCAGCGGAACCACATCGCCGTTGGTCGGCCCTGACCAGTCCAGCCGCCACAGCCGGAACTCCTCGGCGACCGTGTCGTACCGGGTGATGACGCCGTCGGCGGTGCCGGTCATGACCGGGGCGGGGCACGCTTCGAAGTCGAGGACCTTGAGCAGCTCGGGGACGTCCACGTGCTTGGGGGTCAGACCGCCGCGCAGCACGTTGTCCGAGTTGGCCATGAGCTCGACGCCGGCACCGGACAGGTGCGCGTGCAGGACCCCGTCCCCGGTGTAGAGCGCCTCACCGGGCGCGAGGGTGACCCGGTTCAGCAGCAACGCGGCCAGCACACCGGCGTCCCCGGGGTACTGCTCGGACAGCTCAAGGACGGTACGCAGCTCGGCGCCGAACGCACGGTCCGGCCCGCCCTTGCGCAACAGGTCGACGCAGGCGCGCTGCACCGCCGGAACCATGTGGTCCAAGAGCCGTTGCGGCAGCGTGATCCAGGTGCTGAACAGTGCGCGCAGCCCGCCGTGGTCGGGCTGTCCGGCGAGCAGGTCCACGTGCGCGGCCAGCTCGGGCACCGCCAACGCCCCGAGCAGCTCCAGCGTCCCCTCGGGCTCGCGGAACCCGCACAGCGCGTGGAACTCGGTGAGCGCGCAGATCAGCTCCGGCTTGTGGTTGACGTCCTTGTAGTTGCGCCGCGCATCGTCGAGCCGGATGCCCTCGGCGTTCTCCCTGGCGAAACCGGCCGCCGCGTCCGCCGCTCCAGGGTGCGCCTGCAGGCTCAACGGCTCGTTGGCCGCGAGCACCTTGAACAGGAACGGCAGCTGCCCGTTCCACCGCCGTGCGCTGGCCTCGCCGAGGCGGGTGACCGGGTCGGCGGCCAGCTCGTCGAGCAGCGAGATCCGGCGCCCGTCGGAGAACAGCAGGCACGACGGGTCGCCCGGGTGCGCGCCGAGCCACAGCTCCGCCTCAGGATGCGGCGACGGCACGGGGCGGCCCTGCAGCTCCGCGATCACCGTCCGCGAACCCCAGGCGTACCTGCGGACCGGGTTGTCCAGTAGCTCCATCGTTCTCCGAAACTAGTGCTGTGCCTGCATGATCATCGACGCAGTGCACAGGGGCCGCGCTGGCGGCACCGCAGCGAAATGTTCCTACAGATGGTCGCAAGTCGCGCCGCAGCGCGCTCAGGCCGGTCCGTAGAGCCGCCACGCGGCGTCCGGACCAGCCCCGCGATCCGATCCGAGTACCGCGCCGGCCAGACCCAGGTACAGAGCTGCCAGATCGAATCTCGCGGCGAGCAGCACCGCGCGCCGTAACGCGCCGCCGGGTGCGCCGACCGGCACTTCTTCGATCGGGTGCAGCACGTCCGCCGCCGGCCAGTCACGACCGGCGCGACGCATCACGGCTTCGTGCGGATCCACGTCGGCGGTGCTGAGCAGCACGATCCGGGGCGGCGCGGGCAACGCACCGGAGGCACCGTCGGCCGGGTCGTCGAACGGGTCGTGGAAGATGTCGTCCGCGCCACCGGAAGGGCCGCTGACCAGCGCGCGCTGCAGCGCGACCGCTCTGGCCGCCTCACCGGCGTCGGCCGCGTGCACGATCACCGAGGCATGCGTGGCAAGCGTGGCCGCCGCGTACCCGGCGAGTGCCGTGCCGACCGGGTCGGTCCCCCACAGCAGCGGCGTGTGATCCGCCAGCCGCAGCGCCAACGTCTTGGCCGGGTTCACGAACGGCTCGTGCGACGGGTGGTCACGCTCCAGCTCACGGTCCAGGTCCGTGGCCAGCACATCCAGATCGGCCTTGAGCAGACCGAGAGCCGTCACGGTCACCAACATCGCCGCGAGCGCGCGCGGGAAGTCCAGACTCGGCGGTACCGGAACCCTTGGTTCGAGCAGCCGCGCCGACCCCGCGCCCGCCGCGACGATCGGGCCCTCGCCGGGCGCCGACAGCACCACCTCCGCGCCTCGGCGGACGGCGTGGCCCACCGACTCGGCGAGCTCACGGTCACCCGGATCGGAGGTGTGCGCAACGAGCACGTCGAGCGGTCCGATCCAGCTCGGCGCGACCTCGGCCGTCACCACCGGCACCGGGCAGGCCGGGCCGAGCAGCGCGGCGACCAGCTCCACCGCGTGCCCCGACGACCCGGGGCGGCGCAGCAGCACCAGTGCCCTCGGCCGGCTACCGGCCAACGCCTCGAGGCGTGCCTCCTGCGCTGCCTGCGCCGTCGAACGAAGTTGTGCCCCCGCGGTGGCGGCGGAGCGGAGCAGGCCGCCGGTGTCCGCGTCGGCCAGCGCCACCGGGTTCTCCAGCAGGCTGTCGTCCAGCACGGCGATCACTTCTCGCCCGGTGAACCGTCCGGCACGCCGCTGGCCGCGAGCGGTGGGAGTGCCTCGTCCAGCAACAACACCGGCACACCGTCGACCACCGGGAAACGACGGCCGCACGACGTGCAGGTCAACACCTCTGCGTCGGGCTCGGTCACCGCGCCGACACGCAACGGAGCATGGTCCTCCGACGGGCAGGCGAGGATCTCCAACAGCTGCGGATCCAGCTCTACGGCCATGGCCGACCCCTCTCTGTCGTATGCCCCACTATGCGCTCTTATCCGGTCAGCCACCGCTGGTAGCTCGGACCGTCATCAATACTTCATCGCGCAGCGCCGCCACCGCGTCCGCATCGGCGGCCTCCACGTTCAGCCGCAGCAGCGGCTCGGTGTTCGACGGGCGCAGATTGAACCAGGAACCGTCGGCGAGCGACACGGTCAACCCGTCCAGCTCGTCCAGCTCGACGCCCTCCCGGTCCTGGTAGCCGCGCTTCACCTCGGCCATCCGGCCGGCCGGATCGGCGACGCTCGAGTTGATTTCGCCTGACGTGGCGTACCGACCATAGTCGGCCATCAGCTCGGACAGTGGACGGTCCTGCTCGCCGAGCGCCGCGAGCACGTGCAACGCGGCCAGCATGCCGGAGTCGGCGCACCAGAAGTCGCGGAAGTAGTAGTGCGCGGAGTGCTCCCCGCCGAAGATCGCGCCGGTCTCGGCCATCGTCTTCTTGATGAACGAGTGCCCGACCCTGGTGCGCACCGGCGTGCCGCCGTGTTCGGTGACGATCTGCGGCACGGCCCGCGAGGTGATCAGGTTGTAGATCACCGAGGCGCCCGGCTCGCGGGCCAGCTCGCGCACCGCGACGAGCGCGGTGATCGCGCTGGCGCTCACCGGCTCGCCGCGTTCGTCGACCACGAAGCAGCGGTCCGCGTCACCGTCGAAGGCCAGCCCGAGATCGGCGCCCTCCGCCGAGACCCGCTCGCACAGGTCGACCAGGTTCGCCGGCTCCAGGGGGTTGGCCTCGTGGTTGGGGAACGTGCCGTCCAGCTCGCAGTACAGCTGCACCAGCTCGACCGGCAGCCCGGCGAGCACCGAGGGCGCGGTGTAGCCACCCATCCCGTTACCCGCATCCACCACGACCTTGAGCGGCCGGATGTCGGACACGTCGACCAGCTTCGTGAGGTACTCGCCGTACTCGGCCAGCAGGTCCCGCCGGGTCAGCGTGCCGGGAACGTCGGCGACCGACAACGGCCCCGGCTCGGCAATGCCGCGCAGCTGCTGCAGCTCGGTCGACACCGGGACCGCACCGGCACGGCAGAGCTTGAACCCGTTGTACTTCGCTCCGTTGTGGCTCGCGGTGATCATGGCACCGGGCCGGTTCAGCGAGCCAGCCGCGAAGTACAGCAGGTCGGTGCTGGCCAGCCCGATGTCGATGACGTCGACGCCCTGAGCGGTGACACCCTGGGCGAACGCGGCGGCGAGCTCCGGTGAGCTGATCCGCATGTCCCGCCCTACGACGATTCCGTCGCCGGCCTCACCCGCCTCGGTGAGCAGCCGCGCGAACGCCGCGCCGAGTCGCCCCGCCACCTCCGCGTCCAGCTGCTGACCCGCCACACCGCGGATGTCGTAGGCCTTGACGATCTCGGACAGGTCGCGGAACTGGGCCGGCGGTCGATCGACGAGGACATCGCTATCGGGCTGGGGGTGCACCCGAGGAGCTTATCGGCTCCCCACCGGGCGGTGCACGAAGTCTCTGACCAGGCCCGCGAGGCGGTCCGGGGCGTCGACCGGTACGAAGGTCGCGGAGTCCTCGACCCAGACCAGGCGCGCGTCCGCGAACTCGGCCGCGAGCTTCTCCGCGTGGCGCCGCGTGAAGAACCGGTCCTTGCGTCCCCAGATCAGCATCGTGGGCCGGTCGAAGGCGCGCAGCTTGGTCGCCGCCTCCACCGTGTAGCGCGGATGGATGCCACCCAACAGCTTCACCACGTCGCGGCGGACCCCGGGGATCGTGGCCATCGGGCCGACCCACGAGTCGGAACGTTCGCGGTCCACCTCGGTGCGGGTCAACCAGCCGTAGGCCATCGGGAGTCTGCGCAGCGCCGGAATCTGCAGCCCGCGCGCGATCACCCGCGCCACGCCGGGAACCTGGGTGATCCACTGCAGCGGGCGGAACATCGGCGGCAGGAAGTTCTTGTGGCTGTCACAGTTCGTCAGCACGAACCGGGCGAGGCGCTCGGGGTGCCGGGTCGCCACCAGCTGACACATCGCGCCACCGGTGTCGTTGCCGATCAACGTCACGTCGCGCAGGTCGAGTGCGTCCAGGAAGTCGGCGATCAGCCGGGCCACGCCGGGCGGGGTCAGGTCGGCATCGGGCTTCATCGGGATCCGGTGCGAACCCATCGGCAGCTCCGGGACGACGACCCTGGCGTTCTCGCTCAGCAGCGGGACGACGTCGCGCCACAGCGAACCGTTCACCAGCAGGCCGTGGATCAGCACGATCACCGGTCCGTCGCCACCGCTGTCGCTGTACTGCACCGTGCCCTGGTCGAGGTCGATCTCCGACATGTCCGTCTCCTCCGGTTTCACATACAACCTGTATCTGAGTATGGCCGTAACATACACGCTGTATGTCAACCAGGGAAGAACGTGCCGAGGCCACCCGCGCCCAGCTGCTCGCCGTCGCGCGCGAGCTGTTCGCCGCACGCGGGTACGCGGGCGTGGGCACCGAGGACGTGGTGCGCGGCGCCGGACTGACCCGGGGCGCGCTGTACCACCACTTCGCGGACAAACGCGAGCTGTTCGCCGCTGTGCACGAGCAGCTGGAGCAGGAGATCGTCGCGTCCATCGGCTCCCGCATAGCCACCGTCTCGGACCCGGTCGAGCTGCTCCTGACCGGCATGACGCTCTATCTGGACTCCTGCATGGAGCCCGCCGTCCTGCGGATCACCCTGCTCGACGCGCCGACCGTTCTGGGCTGGCCCCGCTGGCGGGAGATCGACGCCCGCTACGGGCTGGGACTCGTGATGATGGCCTTGACCACCGCCATGGACGCCGGGGCGCTACGTACTCAGCCGGTGCGCCCGTTGGCGCATCTACTGCTCGCCGCACTGGCCGAGGCGGCCCAGTTGATCGCGCACGCTCCGGACCCCGAGGCCGCCCGCGCAGAGATGGAGCCGACGCTCCTGTCCATCCTGGACGGCCTCCGCACCTGACCCCGTCCCGCGAGTCGAGGATGCCGTCAGCGCGAGTCGAGGATTCCGTCCCCGCGAGTCGCTGGATCGCGCGGGCGCTCGGAGGTTGTCCCCGCTGGCCGATCAGTGTCTTGGCGTGGTCGGGCGGTATCAACCCCCGGCTTCGCCGGCCTCGCACCCGTGCCTGGTGCACGTCGTTCGGGGGCGAGGGTTCCGGGTTGACACCACCCGACCACGCCAAGTGCGGGCCAGGATCGCGGGGAAAGGGGCGGCGTGCGTGTCCGCCGTGGTGCTGGCGAGCCGATCGCGCTCTGCTGGGCCACGGCTGCGCCGCGTCCCTGTCGCCCCCGGTGCAGTGCCTCCCCGGGTGCACTTCGCCCTTGGCGCCCCACCCACCTCACTCGCCACAAACGTCGTACGTCGCAGAGGTTCACGTCGTGTCGCAGATGCTGCAGTGTCTGCGACGCGACGTCGGGGTCTGCGAGGTCGTGGGATCAGTCCTTGAGCACTCTCAGGTGGCGGCCCGCGCCTGCCACCTGGGGGCCCAGGGGGTCGGCCTTCACCGCTCGGCCGGCCTCGCGCACTGCCTCGGCCAGGGCCGTCAGCTCGTCGCTCGACGTCACCGGCTGTAACTCGCCCTCGTGCCGCACCACGTCCCACCCGCGCGGCACTGTGAGCCTGTTGGCATGCATGGCACACAGGTCGTACGAGTGCGGCTCGGCCTGGGTCGCAAGTGGACCGACCACCGCCGTGGACTCAGCGTAGACATAGGTCAACGTGGCCACCGCGTGCTCGGTGCACCCACTTCGTGAACACCTACGCACATCCCGCACCGACCGACCATATCTCCTGAGCCGCACCACGTGTGGCAGCGACGCGTACCCTCACCCGCGTGAGGTCTGTACGGAACCGCCCGAGGCGGCGCGCAACACACCGTGACCGTCGTGGCCGCGGTCTGCGCGGGTTGCGCTACCCGGTTACCACTCCGGTGTTCAAGAACCGCGCACAGCGGTTCGACGACATGGTGCTCGAGGCCCTCGAACCGATCGAGCATCGGTGGGGCGACGAGCTGACCGAGCTGGATCTCGCCGTCGACATGGTGCCGGAGATCGAACAGACCGACCCGGACGCGACGAGCTGGCCGCCGGAGGTCGTCGAGGACCTCGGCGTGCCGCTGGCTCAGCTGGTACCGGCAGGCGTGGACAGCCGTGGCATGCCCACCCGCGCCAGGATCGTGCTCTACCGCCGGCCCCTGGAGGCGCGCTCGCGCGACGGGATCGACCTGGTCGATCTGCTGCACGAGGTGCTCATCGAACAGGTCGCCTGCTACCTCGGCGTCGAACCGGACTCCTTGGAGACCGGGGAGTGACGGTGATCGGAGGCCGGCGGCCGAGGTAGGCCGCACATCCGGCCTACCTCGGGCGTCGGTGTCCGATCAGACGCATTCGCGAAACGACCGCCGCTCGGCGAACCGAAACGGCGGCAGTTTGGGGTGGCCCACGCATGACTGGCCGAGCTGAGTCAGCTCAGCCGGCACGCCGCTTCAGCTTGCGACGTTCTCGCTCGGACAGGCCGCCCCAGATCCCGAAACGCTCGTCGTGCGCCAGCGCGTACTCCAGGCACTGCGAGCGCACCTCGCAACCACTACAGATCCGCTTCGCCTCCCGGGTGGAGCCGCCCTTCTCCGGGAAGAAGGCCTCAGGATCGGTCTCGGCGCACAGCGCCCGATCCTGCCACTCCGGGTGATCTTCCTCTTCTTCCATCGCGTCCAGAAGTTCGAACGCGTCCAGCATGTGTAGCGAGCTGGTCCGCTCGGGCTCGACAACGACCCCGTCGTCCCGCTCGCTACCGTCCGCCGCCCCGACGATCACATCTACCTGCCCATCTTCAGCGCCTGTCATCGAACGCCTGCCTCCCCCGGAGCATCTTCGCCCGTGAACCCCGGCCCGTCCGCTGCGTAGGGTTCAACTCGGCGCCGAATGACACCGCTGTGATTACACCGGGGGGATTCTAATAGGTCAAGCTGAAGACCCGAATAAGGAGCCCAATTCGCCCGGTCGATGGTCACATCGGCAGACTGCACGTGTGCCGCGCCGTCGTCTCGCCATCCAGGTCAGCCCGATCTTCCTACTGCTGATCGCCATCACGGTCGCGGGCGGCGTGCTGTGCACGTTCGACAACGAGGTGATGCTGACCACGGGCGTCGTGCTCCTCGTACTCGGCGGGTGGGCGGTCTCACTGTGCCTGCACGAGTTCGGACACGCCATCACCGCCTTCCGGGGCGGAGACACCTCGATCGAGAACCGCGGCTACCTGACGCTCGACATCCGGCGCTACGCCAACGCCCAGATGTCGTTCGTGTTGCCGTTGATCTTCCTGTTGCTCGGCGGCATCCCGCTGCCCGGCGGGGCCGTGTGGATCAACCACTGGGCAATCCGTTCGAAGCCGGTCAGGAGCCTGGTTTCGCTGGCAGGACCCTTGATCAACCTGGTGCTCGGTGTCGCGCTCGCGATCGCGGTGGCACTGGTCCCGATGCCGGTCGGACTGCTGGTCGGACTGTCCTACCTAGCGCTCGTTCAGGTGTTGGCGTTCCTGCTGAACATCCTTCCGGTGCCCGGACTGGACGGGTACGGCGCGCTCGAACCGTGGCTGTCCCAACCCGCGCGGGAACTCGGCGAACGGGTCCGTCCCTGGGCGCCGCTGGCGCTGTTCGCGCTCCTCTTCTTGGTCCGACCGGTCGCGCAGGTCTTCTTCGCCGTCGGCACACTGCTCTTCACGGTCCTCGGCGGCGACGCCGAGGCGGCAGGATACGGTTACAGCCAGTTCGTTTTCTGGCAGCGCTGACACGCGCTCGGGAGTTCCCCGAAGCCTTGATCGTTTATTGAGGGATGTGTCTTGCGTAAAATTGACTCGACATTTTTTGTTTAAAACGCGGAAACGTTCGTTCCGTTATCCCTCAATCCCCGATCGGGGCATCAAGTCGGGCTGTTGCCAGAGTGACCAACCCCGGCACGGTGTCGGTGTTGGTGGGCAGATCGTGAACCGACCACCATCTGAGGTCATCCGATTCCTCACTGATCGTGAACCGGGCGCCACGCGGGGCGCGCACCACGAACCGGACGTCGAAGTGCCGGGTCGGTAGCCCGAGCGAGCAGGTGATCGGGTGAACGTCCAGGTGCAGCGGCTCCGGGTCGATGCTCAGCCCGTCGATGCCCGATTCCTCGGTGGCTTCGCGCAGCGCGGCGTCCAGCAGGCTCGCGTCCTCCGGCTCGCAGTGTCCGCCCAGCTGAATCCACCGGCCGACCCTGGGATGCAGGGTGAGCAGCACGTTCGATCCGTCGTGGTCCATCAGGACGGCCGAGGCGGTCAGGTGGCCGGGCTCGCAGGAGCGCCGGCAGGCGTCGTCACGGGCGAGCAGAAATCCCAGGAACGCCTCGCGCAGTGCGCATTGGCCGGGGTCGACCGGCTTCCACGCACGCAGGGTGGCCTCGGCGGAGGCTGCCGTCACCACTCGAGCAGCCCCACCGAGTGATCGATCGGTGACCGGGCCGAGGGCGGCTGGGCCGGGTGACCGACCGCGACCGCGCCGAGCGGCAACCAGTGCGCCGGCACGTCCAGCACCTCGTGCAGCTGCTCGGCCGCGAAGATCGTGGACCCGACCCAGCACGAGCCGAGGCCTTCCGCCGCCAGCGCCACCAGCAGCGCCTGCACGGCCCCGCCGCCCGCGGCGGTGAACATCGTGCGTTCGGCCGACGTGCGGCGCTCGTCCGGGTAGGGCTGCTCGCCGTCGGGGACCAGCATCGGCACGAGCAGCTCGGGCGCCCTGCGCAGAATGTCGCCCCTGGCCAGCCTGCGCTCGACCTCGTCGGTCGGGCGTCCGTCGGCGGTCAGGTCGGCTCGCCACCGAGCGGCCATGGCGTCGAGCAGCCGCGCGCGGCGCGCCGGGTCGCGCAGCCAGCCGAACCGGAACGGGGTCGTGTGATGCGGAGCGGGCGCGGTCAACGCGGCCGCGACCGCGCGGCGCACGGCGTCCGGGTCCACCGGCTCGTCGCTGAACTCACGCACCGAACGCCGAGCGGGGACCGCCTCCCGACGGCCCCGGGCCAGCGCCTCCTCGGTGCCGAGCCAGAACAGGTCCTCGTCCAGCGGCCGGACCAGGTCCGCCGCGGTCGAACCGTCGTCGGCAAGCGCGCCCATGCCGCTCACCACCGCGACCGGCACACCGCCGAGCTTGCCCTTCACCAGGTCCGCGGCGCCGGAGACCTCGTCGGCCAACGCGACCTCGGTGACCATCAGCTCGTTGCCGACCGAGTCGTGGGCGCCCGCGTAGCGGTGCAGCACCGGCAGGCCGGCCGAGCCGATCGCCACGTCGGTCTGCCCGACCCGCCAGGACCGCCCCATCGTGTCGGTGATCACCACGGCGACGTCGACCCCGAGCAGCGCACGCAGCCCGGCGCGCAGCCGTGCCGCGGAACCGTCCGGGTCGACCGGCAGCAACGCCAGCTCGTCGGTGGCCACGTTGGAGGCGTCCACCCCCGCCGCCGCCTGCACGAGACCGATCTTGTTCGCCACGATCAACGTGCGGCCCTTGCGCGCGAGGATCCGTTCGGTCTCCTCGGCGACCAGCTCGCGGCGGCGAGTGTCCCGCTCCTCGGGGTCGGTGGGCGCGGTGACCAGACGGCCCTCGACCTTCGACACGACCTTGCTCGTCACGACCAGCACCTCGCCGTCCGCGAGGTCCGGCGCGGCGGCCGCGATCGCACCGGCGAGGTCGTCGCCCGGCCGGAACTCCGGCAGCCCCAGGATCGGCCGGATCCGCAGCTCGGAGGCCGCGTGGTCGGCGACGACCGGTTCAGTCATCCGAGAACGCTCCAGCCACCCCGGCGAGCTCCAGTGCCTGCCGGGCCATCCTCGCGGTCGTCTCGGTGTCGGTCATCAACAGGGGAACGGCGCGGACCGCGACACCCTCGACGACGGCCTGGTCCGTCTCGTGCACCAGCCACCCGTCGAGCAGACCGTCGGCGGAGCTGCGTGCCCCGTAGTGCCGGCCGACGCCTTCGGCGCTGGTCTCCACGCCGATCGCGTCGAGGCAGGCGTCGGCCATGCCGCGCAGCGGCCGCCCGCCGACGATCGGCGACAGCCCGATCACCGGCGCCGGCCCGGCGCGCAGCGCCGCTTTGATCCCGGGAACGGCGAGGATCGTGCCGACACTCACCACCGGGTTCGACGGTGCCAGCAGCACGACGTCCGCCTCGGCGATCGCCTCGAGGACACCGGGTGCCGCCGTCGCCTCCTCGGCGCCGACCGATGCGAACCGGTGCGCCTTGAGCTTGCCCCGGTGCCGGACCCACCACTCCTGGAAGTGGATCGCCCGCTGCGCGGGGCCGTCCGGGGTGTCGTCGTCGACGACCACGTGGGTCTCGACCCGGTCGTCGCTGGCCGGCAGCAGCCGCACGCCCGGCTGCCAGCGGGCGCACAGCGCCTCGGTGACCGCCGAGAGCGGATAGCCGGCGCGCAGCATGCGGCTGCGGATCAGGTGCGTCGCCACGTCACGGTCGCCGAGGCCGAACCAGCTCGGGTCCGCGCCGTAGGCGGCGAGCTCCTCACCGATCGTCCAGGACTCCTTCGCCCTGCCCCAGCCCCGCTCGGTGTCGATCCCGCCACCGAGGGTGTACATGCAGGTGTCGAGATCGGGACAGATCCGCAGCCCGTGCAACCAGATGTCGTCCCCGACGTTGACCAACGCGGTGATCTGGTGCGCGTCACTACCGGGGATGCCGAGCGCGGCTTTCAACCCGAGTAGGAAACGCGCCCCGCCCACACCGCCCACGAGCGCCACAACCTTCATAGGCCTGAGCGTAATGGTGGGAATCCTGGGACGTGGGCGTGGTGTTGCCGACGTTATGAACCTCGGCACCGTTTTGGCCCCGTACTCGCACGGGGACGACCCCGCGCCGGCGAACCTCGTCGACTTCACCGTGAACCAGGCCGCGACCGCGCACCGGCTCGGGATCCGCTCCGGGTGGTTCGGGCAGCGCTTCGACTACGACGCGGTGGCGCTCGCCGCGCTCGTCGGTCGAGCGGTGCCCGGCTTCACCGTGGGCACCTCGGCGGTGCCGATCATCGGCCGGCACCCGATCCTGCTCGGCAGCCTCGCGCAGACCGCGCAAGCCGCCACCGGCGGGCACTTCCAGCTGGGGATCGCGCTCGGTGCGCGTGACTTCCTCCGGGATGCCCTCGGTACCGAGGGGACACGGCAGATCACCCACCTGCGGGAGTTCCTGACCGCGCTGCACCCGCTGTTGGAGACCGGCTCCGTCGACTACTCCGGTGAGCTGGTGACCGCCCGCACACCGTTCCCGAGCGCGGTGCCGGGCGCGCAGCCCGCTCCCCCGGTGCTGGTGGCCGCGATGGGCCCGCAGGCGTTGCGCGTCGCCGGATCGCTCGCGGACGGGACGCTGCCGTTCCTCGCCGGTCCCCGGACCCTGTCCGAGCTGATCGTGCCGACGATCACCGAGGCCGCTGCCGCCGCCGGCCGGCCGCGCCCTCGGATCGTCGCTGTGGTGGCCGGGGTGGTCACCGACGCGGTCGCGCGGACCCGGGATCGAGCGCACCGGGAGATGGCGTTCTACGAGTCGATCCCGTCCTACCGTGCCGTGCTGGACCGGGAGGGCGTCTCACGCGCCGGGGACCTGGCGATGATCGGTTCCGAGGACGAGGTGTCCGAGCAGCTACAGCGATACTTCGACGCGGGCGCCACGGAGGTCATCGTCGGCGAGACGGAATACGCGGGCCCCGAGGACCAACTCCGAACCTGGGAACTCCTGGGCACCCTCACGTGAGTGGCTAGGGTGTCTACCGCGAAGCGGCGCCGAAGGCGTAGGCGCTCGGAGCACTCACGACAGCTTTTCCGTCGTGAGTGATCCGGGCGCCTATAGGCGCCCTTGCCACTCACGAGTCGACGGCGAAGCCGAGATGCCTTGAAGCCGGGCACGGGCTAAGCCGGGTACGGCCGTGGTCCCGACCGCGTGCACAGAGTTGCGCTGCCTCGGGGTGCCCTCGTGAGTGATGAGGCCGCCTATAGCCGGTCTACGCACTCACGACGGTAAAGCTGTCGTGAGTGCGTAGACCGGCTACGCTTCGCGCCCCTTCGGGGTAGACGGCCTCATCACTCACGAGGAGCGGCTACGCTTCGCGCCCCTTCGGGGTAGACGGCCTCATCACTCACGAGGGGGATCTACAGGGTTCTGTAGTCGCGGGGGGAGAAGCGGGGGCCGAAGCGGGGGCGGCGGAAACCTGAGGACTCGATGTAGCGGACCGCTCGTTGGCGTTGGGGGGCGTAGGGGGCCAGGACCGCCAGCATTCCGGCGTCGTCCAGTGCGTGGCCCACCAGGGCCCAGCCCACCACGCTCGGGATGTGGAAGTCGCCCACGCTGACCGCGTCGGGGTCTCCCCAGACTCGCTGGGCGACCTCGGCGGCGGTCCACACGCCGATGCCGGGGACCTTGCGCAGCAGCTCACGCCCCTCGGTCCCCTTGAGCTGCGCCGCTCGCTCCAACCGGTGCGCCACGGTCGCGGACGCCAGCAGCGCGCGCCTGCGGGCCGAGTCGACGCCGGCCCGGTGCCACTCCCAGTCCGGGATCGCACGCAGTGCCTCGGGGGTCGGCGGCAGCCACATCTTCGGCATTCCATCGGGGCCGGGTGCTCGCGTGCCGAACCGCCAGCACAGCTCACGCCAGGAGCGCCGCGCCTCGATCCCGGTGACCTTCTGTTCCAGCACGGCGGGCAGCAGTGTGTCCCACACGCGGCCGGTCGCGCCGAGCCGCAGCCCGGGCTTGCGTGCACGCGCCTCGGCGATCAGCGGGTGGTGCGGGGTGAAGCCCGTGTCGTCGTCGTCGGCGCCGAGCAGCGCGGGGACACCGTCCAGGGCGCACTGCGCGCCGGGACCCCACGCGTCGGCCAGCACCGTGCCGTCGGGTCTTCTGCGCAGGGCCAGCGTCGACGGGCCTGCCTCGGTGGTCGCCGTGCGCCACCACACGCCGCGGTCACCGTCGGAACGCAGTGTGGGATCGCCGGATCCACGGCGCAGCGGCAGCAGCAGATCCAGCAGGTCCAGCGCGAAGTCCGGGGTCCAGGTCCGGCTCAGTGCGGCGCTCATGTGGGCGGGGAGAACCGGATTCCGTCGGCGGGCAGCACCACGTCCGGCCAGAGCCGGGCTCCGCTGAGCAGCTCGCACCGTTCACCGACGACGGCCCGGTCGCCGATGACCGCGTCGCACACGACAGCTCCCGCTTCGACGCGGGCGCCGGCGCCCAGCACCGAGCGGCGCACGACCGCGCCCTTCCCGATCGACGCGCCGTCGAACACCAATGCGCCGTCCACCTGGGCACCGGCCTCCACCACCGCGCCGGCTCCCACCGTGGACCCGCCGGTGAGCACGGCGTCCGCCGCTACCGTGGCGCCGGCCAGCACGAGCGCCTCCCCGGTCGGCGCGGGCAGTGCCGAGGACGGCGCGATCCCCTGCACCAGGTCCGCCGAACCCGCCACCAGGTCCAGCGGCGTGCCGAAGTCCCGCCAGTAGCTGTCGTCCACGTGCCCGGACACCCTGCGACCCTCGGCCAGCAGCCCGGGGAAGGTCTCGCGTTCCACCGACACCGGCCGGCCTGCCGGGATCTCGTCGATCACCGAACGGCGGAACACGTAACAACCGGCGTTGATCTGGTCGCTCGGCGGGTTGTCCGTCTTCTCCAGGAACGCCAGGACCCGGCCGGTCTCGTCGGTGGGCACGCAACCGTAGGCGGTCGGGTCGGCCACCCGCACCAGGTGCAGGGTGACGTCGGCCTCGGTCTTGCGGTGGGTGTCGAGCACCGCGTTCAGGTCGGTTCCGGCCAGCACGTCACCGTTGAACACCAGCACGGTCTCGGCGCGCAGCCGGGACGCGACGTTGCGGATACCGCCGCCCGTCCCCAGCGGCTCCTCCTCAACCACGTACTCCAGCTCCAGCCCGAGCTCGGACCCGTCGCCGAAGTGGTCGGCGAACGTCTCGGCCAGGTACGAGGTGCCGAGCACGACGTGCCGCACACCGGCGGCGCGGATCCGCGACAGCAGGTGGGCCAGGAACGGGACTCCGGCGGTGGGCAGCATCGGTTTCGGCGCGGACAACGTCAACGGGCGCAGCCGGGTTCCCTGCCCTCCGACCAACACCACCGCGTCGACGTCCTGCTCGTGTGCTGTCACGCGCGCAGACAGTACCGGCACCCGCTCAACCGGGCGGTCGCGCCATCGCCAGGTACGAGGCGGACTCCGCGCCGCCCCGGCCACGCACGGTGACCTCGGTGCCGCACAGCATGAACCCGTAGCGCTGCAGGAAGTGCACACCGGCCGGGTCCGAGATGTCCAGCCTGCACCAGGCACCCTCCTCGTCGGCCCTGGCCAGCACCGGTGCGAGGAGCAGCGAGCCGACGCCGCGTCTGCGCGCGTCCGGATGGACGCCCATCGCGCGCAGGTACCAGGTCGGTTCGGTCCAGTTGCCGCGCGCCATCCGCGCCCCGAGCAGCGCGAACGACGCCGCGCGCGCCGGCCCCGCTGACACCATGCGCAGCATGGCGGAGGTCATCCTGAGCTTGCGGGACCAGGTCAGCGGGTAGCGGCCCGGCGGCAGCCACAGCGTCGCACCGACCACGTCCCTGCCGTCCTTCGCCAGCACCGCGCCACCCCACACCGCGGCGTCCCGCGCGATCGCGGTCAGGTATCCGCGCAGCACCCTGGCCCGCACCCCCGGCTTCGGCCAGAGCGCCTGGTAGGCGGGGTAGTCGTGGTGGCTGTCCGCCAGCAGGCGACCGACGGCGGCAGCGTCACGCACCCGTAACGGCTCGATCCTGGCGGTCATCCCAGGCCCCTCACCGCGGCCTGCACGTACTAACGACCGGCTCGTCGGACCGCGAGCGCGGCACGGGCGCCGAGCCCCGCGCGCAGCACCAGCCGCAGCGGCGCCCACAGCGGCCCGGGGTGCCGGTCGGCGAGGTAGCGGTAGGCGCTGCGGTGATGTTCGGCGAGCATGCGGGCCGACACCTCGGCGTGCGCGGTCGTCGCGTGCCCACCGGTGTGCACGATCTCGGCGGACGGCACGTAGCGGTTGCGCCAGCCCGCCCTGGCCAGCCGGTCACCGAGGTCCACGTCCTCGAAGTACATGAAGTACCGCGAGTCGAACCCGGAGACCGAGTCGAACGCGGTCCGCCGCAGCAGCAGGCAGGACCCGGACAGCCATTCGGCGTCGCGTTCCTCCACCACCGTCTCGGACTGCTGGTACGCACGGGTCCACGGGTTGGCGGGCCACACCTTGCCGAACAGTGCGTGTCCGATCCCGCGCCCGAGCGACGGCAACAACCGCGCCGACGGATAGACGGCACCGTCGCCGCCCCGGATCAGCGGGCCGAGCGCACCGGCTCTCGGCGTCCGTTCCGCCGCGGCGATGAGCTCGTCGAGGGAACCGGGCTGCCAGACCACGTCCGGGTTGGCCACGACGATCCAGCCGAACTCCGGCCCCAGCTCGGCCACGCCCCGGTTCGCCCCGCTGCCGTAGCCGACGTTCTCCCCGATGCGCAGCAGGGTCACCTCGTCGCGTTCCTGTTCGGCACGTTCCGGCGCGCCGTCCACGGACCCGTTGTCGGCGAGCACCACGGTGTAGTCGCGCTCGGTCGCCTTGACCAGCGAGTCGAGGAACGCACCAAGCGACTCCCCTGGCGAGTAGGTCACGCTCACAACCGCAAGCCGTTCGCCGTAGGACACTTACTCGCTCCCTATGTGGTGGCCGGGTGTGTATCCATTTTGCCTGTCCCGTGCCACACAGTGCCGGGCGGACCACCAGAAGCAGTTTCATGATCACCACCGCCTCACGGCTGTTTCGCGGCCCGAAAACAGCCACCAGACGGTGGTGATCATGAAAACCGACTCGCCCGACTAGTCGTCGTCCAGGTCGCCGTCGAGCTCGCTGATGATGTCCGCCGCCTCCAGGCTGCCCCAGTGGACCGCGTGCTCCAGGTAGGCGCGGGCCTCGGACGTGCGACCCACGTCGGCCAGGAACTGGCCGTAGGCCAGGGCCCAGCCGGGTTCCTGTTCGTGTTCTGCCGTCTGCAGTTCGGCTTCTGCGCCGTCGGTGTCCTCCCGGACCTCCTGCAGGAACAGCGCCAGCTCGATGTGGCCCCGGTAGGCGCCCAGCTTGGCCGCCAGCCGGTAGGTCCGTTCGGCCTCGTCGAACTGGCCGAGTGCGGCCCGGATGAACCCCAGGCCGAGCAGCGTGCTCGGTTTCGCCTCGTCGGCCCAGTCGAGTGCGGTGTGCAGTGCGGTGCGGGGGTCGCCGTGGGATTCCCATTGGACGGCGACGAGGTTGACCACGGCCATCTCGTCGCCCGCGTCGGCGGCGCGGCGCAGGAGCAGCTCGGCTTCGCGTAGCCGGCCGCGGTGGCGGAGGAACACGCCGAAGGTGTTCATCGCGGCGACGTCACCTGCGCGGACGGCGGTGCGATACGCGTCCTCGGCACGGTCCACGTCGCCGGTACTGGCGAGCGCGTCGGCGAGCTGCAACGCGAGGTCGGCCTGCCCGGCGCGGACCCGGGGAGCAAGGAGTTCGATCGTGCGGTGCCGGTCGCCGCGGTCGAGATAGGCCCTGGCGAGTAGTCCGACAGCGGACGGCTCTCGCGCGACCATGGCGCGGCGCAGGACTTCGATCGCCTCGTCGTGCCTGTCCTCGTCGTCATCGAGGAGCGCACGGGCGCGTTGACTGAGCGGTTCGTCCTCCATCAGCGCAAGTGTTACCCATTCGGGCGACGCTGGTAACGCCGATTGGCTACTGTTTTATAACGCTGGCGGTTTCTGCTGGTGCTGACGAGTGACGGTCAGCCCCGGTCGAGTAAGTCGTGCCCCGCCGTGTTGATCGGGCGGTGTAGCTGCACGCGGGCAAGTCGGGCGTGTAATCGCTTGGTCTCGCGGCACGCGTCGGTGCCGAGCCAGACGACCACGACCATCAGAACACTGAGTAAAATCCACTCCAGACCCATGCTTCACACAACGAGAACGTCCTCGCGCAAGGTATTGGCCCGGTTAACCTTTCACCCGCCTGCCGTAGCGGCACCTGGCCTTTAGAGCAAGCACGTCACTAGATCGGCGTGTCGAGCGACGAACGGCTTGACTCGAAGGCCGAACGGAGAGCGTCGCGCCAGTGCGGCTGTACCGAGAGACCGGCCGCCGACCAAGATCGACCGGACAGCACCGAGTACGCCGGTCGGGGCGCGGGCCGGGGGAACGCCGCCGTGTCACACGGCCGGATGCGCTCCGGGTCGGCGCCCACCTCGTCGAACACCGCCCTGGCCAGCTCGAACCAGCTGGCCTGACCGGCACCGGTGCAGTGGTAGGTGCCGTGCGGCGCGTCCGAGCGCGCCAGCTCCACCAGGCCGGCAGCGAGGTCCGGCGCCCACGTGGGGCCGCCGATCTGGTCGGCCACCACGTCGAGGGTGTCGCGGCGGTGACGCAGCGCGGCGATCGTCTTGACGAAGTTGCCGCCGACCGCGCCGTACACCCAGGCGGTCCGCACGATGTAGTGGCGCCGCGCCCGCTCCCGCACCGCGCGTTCGCCGGCTTCCTTCGTGGCGCCGTACACGGTGCGGGGCCCTACCGGGTCGTCCACCTCGTACGGCCGCGGCGCCGATCCGGGGTCGACGACACCGGGGAACACGTAGTCGGTGGACACGTGCACCAGCGTCGCCGACAGCTCGTCACAGGCGGTGGCGAGCCGTGTGGGCCCGTCCACGTTGGCGGCCGCGGCGGCGTCGGGTTCGGCCTCGGCCGCGTCCACGTTCGTCCACGCGGCCGCGTTCAGCACCACCGGACGGCCGTGCGCGGTCCGCGCCCAGTCCCGCAGCACGTCGGCCACGCCGTCGCCGGTGACGTCCAGCTCGGCCCGGGTCGCCGCGACGACGTGTTCGTCCTCGGCGCGCAGCAGCGCCACCAGCTCGCTGCCGAGCTGGCCGCCGGCTCCGGTGACCAGCCAGCTGATCCGCCCGCTCACCGGACCGGGGCCCGGTGCGCCAGCTTGGGCTCCCACCAGTCGCGGCGGTCGCGGTACCAGGCGACGGTCTGGGCGATGCCCTCGGCGAACGGCACCGACGGCCGGTAGCCCAGCTCGGTGCTGATCTTGGTGATGTCGACCGAGTAGCGCCGGTCGTGCCCCTTCCGGTCCTGCACCGGCTCGACCATCGACCAGTCGTTGCCGGTCGCGTCGAGCAGCAGCTCGGTCAGTTCGCGGTTGGACAGCTCGGTCCCGCCACCGATGTTGTAGATCTCACCCGGCCTGCCCTGCTCGGCGACCAGCTGGATGCCTCGGCAGTGGTCGTCGACGTGCAGCCAGTCCCGCACGTTCAGCCCGTCGCCGTACAGCGGCACCGTGCGTCCGTCCATGAGGTTGGTCAGGAACAGCGGGATGACCTTCTCCGGGAACTGGTAGGGCCCGTAGTTGTTCGAGCACCGGGTGATGCACACCGGAAGGCCGTGCGTGCGGTGGTACGAACGGGCGATGAGGTCCGACCCCGCCTTGGCCGCCGAGTACGGCGAGTTGGGTTCCAGCAGGTGGTCCTCGGTCCAGGAGCCTTCGGAGATGGAGCCGTACACCTCGTCGGTGGAGACGTGCACGAACTTGCCGACCTCGTGCTCCAGCGCGGACTGCAACAGGATCTGGGTGCCGCCGACGTTCGTGGACACGAAGTCCGCCGCGCCGGTGATGGACCGGTCCACATGCGACTCGGCGGCGAAGTGCACGACCACATCGGTTCGGGCCATCAGGTCGTTGACCAGTTCAGTATCACGAATGTCACCCCGGACGAACCTGTATCGGGGCGAGCCGGAAACCTCCGCGAGGTTGGTCTCCGACCCCGCGTAGGTCAACAGGTCGAGCACCACGATCTCGGCGTCCGCGTAGCCTGGATAACCTCCGGTCAGGGCACTCCGGACATAATGCGAGCCAATGAACCCGGCTCCGCCGGTGACCAGGATGCGCATGCCCGGAGTCTGGCATGTCCGCCACCGGGCGGGTGCAGAGGATGTTTTGAGGGTAAGGAGAGGTGTGGAGAACCGGCCAGCCCCGACCGAGCGCTCGGGACGCCGTATCGGCCTGCGCGTTCTGGCCGCGGCGCTCTCGGCGACCGTACTTCTGGCGACCGGCATCGGCTGGAACCTCTATCGCGACCTGACCGGCGGGATGGCGACCAGTGACGTGATCACCGGCGGCGGCATCACGAAGCCGTCCGGGACCGACGTCAACGTGCTGCTCGTCGGCGTGGACAGCCGGACCGACGCGCAGGGTCGTCCGCTGTCGAAGAAGGTCCTCGCCGAGCTGCGCAGCGGCGCGGAGGACGGCGTCCTCAACTCCGACACGATCATCCTGCTGCACATGCCGGCCGACGGCAGCAAGGCGACCGGCATCTCCATCCCCCGGGACAGCTACGTCAACATCCCCGGGTACGGCAAGAACAAGATCAACTCAGCGTACCCGGCCGCGACCGTCGAAGCGGCCAACAAGCTGCGCAACAAGGGCTCGGACGCGCTGACCGTCGAGCGGGAGAGCCGCACCGCCGGCCGCACCGAGCTGATCAAGACGGTCGAGCAGCTCACCGGCGCCAAGATCGACCACTACGCCGAGGTCAACCTGCTCGGCTTCTTCAGCCTGACCAATGCCATCGGCGGCGTCGACGTCTGCCTGAAGAAGGCGGTCAACGAGTACCGCTCCGGCGCGAAGTTCCCCGCCGGGCCACAGACGATCAGCGGCGGCGCGGCGCTGGCCTTCGTCCGGCAGCGCTACGAGCTGCCGCAGTCCGACTTCAGCCGGATGCGCCGCCAGCAGGTCTTTCTGGCCGCGGTCGCGCACAAGATCCTCTCCGCCGGCACCCTGACCAGCCCGACCAAGCTGCAGGGCCTGATCGACGCCGCGCAGGAAGCGGTCGTGCTGGACTCCGGCTGGGACATCCTCGGCTTCGCGCGGCAGGCCTCCAACCTGGCCGGCGGCAACATCGAGTTCCTGACCATCCCCACCACCGGGCAGACCACCAACGACCACGGCGACGTGGTGACGGTCGACCCGGACCAGGTGCGGGATTTCGTGGCACAGAAGACCGGCGCGGCACCCGACACCAGCACGGCCGCCGCGCCGTCCGGCTCGGCCAAGGCGGACGAGGCCGTGTCGCCGAGCAGCCTCACGGTGGACGTCCGCAACGGCACCGGGCGCACCGGGCTGGCGGGCAAGGTCGCCGAGAAGCTCAGCGACCTGGGCTACAAGCGCGGCAAGGCCGACAACATCGACGAGCCGGACAGCTCGAGCGTGCACTACGCCCCTGGCCACGCCGACGCGGGCAAGCAGGTCGCCAAGGTCCTTGGCGGGGTGGCGACCGAGGAGGACCAGGACGTGCCGTCCGGCACCGTCCGCGTCTACCTGGCCTCGGGCTTCTCCACCTCCGACATCCGCGCCGACGACGACTCGTCGTCCAGTAGCTCGTCCGACGGACCGCCCCCGCCGCCCGCCGGTCCGCCGATCACCGCCGAGGGAGTCCCCTGTGTCGACTAGCGCGGCGACCCTGACCGACGCCCTGCTGGGCCCGATCCTGGCCAGGGACGCGGCCCGTCCCCTGGTCACCTACTACGACGACGCCACCGGCGAACGCATCGAGCTGTCCGGGACGACGCTGGCCAACTGGGCGGCGAAGACCGCCAATTTGCTGCGCGACGAGTGCGACCTCGAGCCGGGCGGCCGCGTCGCGGTACTGCTGCCGGCGCACTGGCAGACGCTGTCGGTGCTGCTGGGCGCCTGGTGGTGCGGAGCCGAGGTGGTCTCCTCGGCCGAGGGCGCCGACGTGATCTGCTGCGACGCCGACCGGCTGGACGTGGCGCTGGCGGCCGGGGCGGATGTCGTCGTGGCGTTCTCACTGCACGCTTTCGGGGCCGGGCTACCGGGCCTTCCCGCCGGGGTCGTCGACTACGCGACCGAGGTCAGGCTGCACGGCGACCTCTTCACCCCGGAGCACGGCACCGCCGGTGACGCGCTGGACGGCAGCGGGGTCGACGACACCCTCACGGCCGCGCGAAAGGCCGCCGACAACGCCGGGCTCACCGACACCGCCAGGGTGCTGACCACCCGGGACTGGTCCGTCGAAGACGGTCTCCTCGACGTCCCGCTGGCGGTCCTGGCGGCGGGCGCTTCCCTGGTCCAGTGCCGCAACACCGCCTCGGGCGACGCCCTGGACCGCCGAGCCGACAGTGAGCGCGTCACCCACCGCCTGTCCTGACCACGCGATCCCGGCTCGCACAGACCTCGCCGACGCCGCACAGAGGCTGGGGCCTCTGTGCGGCGTCGAGAACCTCTGTGTGAGCTGCGGTTCTGCTGGTCGAGCACGCGGGCCGCACCGCGCTCTGCGAGATGACCCGAATGGGGCTGGTGGTGCGCCTCCGTGCGAGCTGGGCACCCTCTTGCGCTTGTTTTGTAACAGCGTTACAGTTATCGAAACGACGTTATGGAACGCTCGCCGAGGAGAACCGTCATGGCCAACGACTATCTCGAAGGCAACTTCGCTCCCGTCCGGGAAGAACTGACGATCACCGACCTGCAGGTCACCGGGACGATCCCCGACTACCTCGACGGCCGGTACCTGCGCAACGGCCCCAACCCGATCTCCGAGGTCGACCCCGCGACCTACCACTGGTTCCTCGGCGACGGCATGGTGCACGGCGTCCGGCTGCGCGACGGCAAGGCGCAGTGGTACCGCAACCGCTGGATCCGCACCGAGACGGTCGCCCGGATTCTCGGCGAACAGCCGCCACCCCGGCGCGGGAGCGCCCCGGTCGCCTCGACTGGCGCCAACACCAACATCATCTCCCACGCCGGGCGAACGCTGGCGCTGGTCGAAGGCGGCACGGCCAACTACGAGCTGACCGACGAGCTCGACACGGTCGGGACCTGCGACTTCGACGGCACACTGCCCGGTGGGTACACCGCGCACCCCAAGCGCGACCCGCGTACCGGTGAGCTGCACGCGGTGTCCTACTTCTTCGGGTGGGGCAACAAGGTGCAGTACTCGGTCATCGGCACCGACGGCCGCGCGCGGCGGACGGTGGACGTCGAGGTGACCGGCAGCCCGATGATGCACGACTTCTCCCTCACCGAGAACCACGTGATCTTCTACGACCTGCCGGTGGTGTTCGACGCCGAGCAGGCGGCCGCCGGCGCACCGATGCCGCGCGCGTTCCGGACACCGGCGAAGCTGGTGATGTCGGCGCTCATCGGCAAGGTCAAAGTGCCCGATCCGATCACCGCGATGCTCGCGAAGAGCGTGCCGAGCAACGGCCGCATGCCCTACCGCTGGGACCCGCGCTACCCGGCCCGCATCGGCGTCATGCCCCGCGAGGGCGACTCGGCCGACGTGCGCTGGTTCGACGTCGAACCCTGCTACGTCTTCCACCCGCTCAACGCCTACGACGAGGGCGAGACCATCGTGCTGGACGTCGTGCGGCACCCCAAGATGTTCGCCAGCGACTTCAACGGGCCGAACGAGGGCCAGCCGACGCTGGACCGCTGGACTGTCGACCTGGCGGACGGCAAGGTCCGCGAGTCCCGGCTCGACGACCGGCCGCAGGAGTTCCCCAGGGTCGACGAGCGCCTGGTGGGTCTGCGGCACCGCTACGGCTACGCGATGCAGACCATGGCCGGCACCGGCGCGAACGCCGGGGACGCGATCCTCAAGCACGACCTGGTGAACGGCCGGACCGAGGCACGTCAGCTCGGGGCGCAGCGCAGGGGCAGCGAGTTCGTCTTCGTCCCCAGCGGCCCGGATGCGGGTGAGGACGACGGCGTGCTCATGGGGTTCGTCTACGACACCGCGACCGACCGCAGCGACCTGACCATCCTGGACGCGGCGACGATGGAGACGGTCGGCGCGGTGCACCTGCCGTCCCGGGTGCCCAACGGCTTCCACGGAAACTGGGCGCCGACCGAATGATCATCACCGTAGGCTGAGCCGATGAGTGGACGCCTACAGGGCAAGGTCGCACTGATCACCGGCGCCGCCAGGGGCCAGGGTCGCAGCCATGCGATCCGGCTGGCCCGTGACGGCGCCGATGTGATCGCGGTGGACATCTGCCGCGACATCGACACGGTCGCCTACCCACTGGCGACCGAGGCCGACCTCGCCGAGACGGTGTCCGAGGTGGAGGCTCTGGACCGGCGCATCGTCGCCGTCCAGGCCGATGTGCGGGACGCGGAGGCACTGGGCGCGGCGGTCCGGGACGGCGTCGCCCAGCTCGGTGGCGTACACATCGTGCTCGCCAACGCCGGGATCGGGATGGCCGATCCCAGCGCGAGCGAGGCCCAGGCGTTCGCCGACCAGCTGGCCATCAACCTCACCGGCGTCTGGAACACGGTGCACGCCGCCGTACCGACGATGATCGAGCAAGCCGAGGGCGGTTCGATCGTGCTGAGCAGCTCGGTCATGGGCCTGACCGGCCGGATCGGCGGCGGGTCGGGCGGCGGCGACGGTTACACGGCCGCGAAACACGCGCTGGTCGGTCTGATGCGCAACTGGGCCCGCTGGCTGGCGCCGCACGACATCCGGGTCAACTCGGTGCATCCCAGCGGGGTGCGCACGCCGATGGTGATCAACGAGGCGATGGAGAGGTTCTTCCCGCAGGCGCCCGAGCACGGTTCGGAGGTCGGGCATCTGCTGGACGTGACCATCCTGGAGCCGAGTGACGTCAGCAACGCCATCGCCTGGCTGGTCTCCGACGAGGCCCGCTACATCACCGGTGTGGCGCTACCGGTCGACGCGGGGTTTAGTACACCCTAACCAATGGACTTGACCTCAAGTTCGGTTTAGCTCCTAGCGTCATCGGTGAGACACTTCGACAAGCGGAGGATCACCGTGACCAGCATCGCCAACCCGTCCCTCGAGCTCACCCGCGGCGCCGCCGGGCCGGACCAGCTCGCGATCGCCACCACGTGGCGCGTCGGCGACCAGGACCGGCAGATGCTCGCCGGCGTCGCCATCGCCACCGCGTGGCAGGGCCGACCATGGCCCTCGCCAGAGCTGCTGGACTACACGGTCTTCGGCAGCATCAACGGCAACACGCTCATGCACTACAGCCGGTGGGCCAGCTCGGACACGGCCTCGGTCCGCGAGCAGATGCAGGACCGCTGGCGGGAGATCAGCTCGGCCGTCCCCGGCATCGAGCGGCTGGGCGGCCACGAGTACCGGCTGTACCGCAGCGCACCGGGCGCGGACGCCGAGGCCCGGCCGGGCTGCTACGTCACCGTGCGGGCCCAGTTCAGTCAGCCGGACGCCCGGCGCTGGGTGGACGGGGTGTTCGACGCGGCACGGACCAGTCCCCGGCCGGTCCCCGGCCTGGTCGGCGCGCACTTTCACGTCAGCCTGGACGGCCGGCACGTGCTGAACCTGGCCGAGTGGACGGACGAACAGGCGCACCGCCGGATCGTGAACGAACCCGGCGGTGCGGTGCGCGACGCGGTCAACCTGTTCCCCGGACGGACCAGGGTCAGCTTCGAACGCTTCCGTCTCCTGCTGCATCTGACCCCACACTCGGGGCACTGAGCGCCTCGGTCCTGGTGGCCGGGTCGCGCAGCGTCCGCCCGAGCCACCAGGCGATGACGGGCAGCACGATCAGGCAGGCCAGGGTCACCTGGAGCGAGGTCGCCTCGGCGATCGCGCCCAGGGCCGGCGCGAACGCGCCGCCGACGCTGGCGGCCAGACCGAGGGTCACGCCGCTCGCGGTGCCCATCCTGGTCGGCAGGTAGTCCTGACCCAGAGTGATGTGCAGCGAGAACGGCACGTACAGCCCGAGCGAGGCCGCCGCGACGAACACCAGCACCGACGGCCCCGGCGCGAACGCCACCCCGGCCAGCGCGAACGCCGAGGCCAGGTACGCGACCCGCAGCGTGCGCAACCGCCCCCAGCGCACCGCGCACCGCCCGCCGAGCACCGTCCCGACCGCACCGGCCGCGTACAACACGAACAACGCCAGCCCACTGGCGGCGGCGCCGTGCGGCATGCGCTGCTGGACGAACAGCCCGAGGAAGGTGCTCAACCCGACGTAGGCGACCGAGCGCAGCACGATGATGGCCGACAGCGTGCCGAACGCCTTCCAGTCGTCGATGCCGTCGCGGGACGCGCGTGCCGAGGGCTTCGAGGTGTCCCGGCGCAGCATCGGCAGCACCAGCGCGGTGCCGATCAGCGCCGGGATCGCGAGGAACGGCGCCGCGCCCAGGCCTCCGGCGATCAGGATCGGAGTGGCGATGACCGGCGCCAACGCAAAACCGACGTTGCCGCCCAGGGAGAACCAGCTCATCCCCACGTGTCCGCCACCGGTGACCGACCTCGCTAGTCGGGCCGCCTCCGGGTGGAAGCCCGCGACACCCACCCCGGACACCGCGATCACCGCGAGGGTGGCCGGGTAGCTGTCCACGACCCCGATCAGCGCGACCCCGATCCCGGTGATCAGCATGCTCACCGGGATCAACCAGCGCATCCGGTGCCGGTCGGTGAGCAGCCCGAACAACGGCTGCACCACCGAGGACAACACGCTCGCGGCCAGTACGAACCCGGACACCGCCACGTAGTCGTAGTGGCGCTGGGCCACGAGGAAGGGCACCAGGACCGGCACCACACCCTGATAGAGATCCACACTCCCGTGAGCCGTCGCCAGCAGCAGCGTCGGCACCCGCTTCTCGGTCATGGTCCCAGCTTCCGGCAGCACACGGCTTGCTGGCTTCCGATAATCTGCCAAGTGATGTCGCCGATCCGCCACGCCCCGATCGCCCGCACCGCCGTCATGCACCTGGCGGCCGGCAGCGGCGTCGATCCGCACCGTCATGACGACAACCAGATCGTCTACGCGGCCCGGGGTGTGCTGTCGGTGGCGACCGATCGGGGCCACTGGATCGCGCCGGCGACCCGCGCCATCTGGGTGCCCGCTGGAACGGTGCACGAGCATCGCGCCTACGGCGACACCGAGCTGCGCACCGTCGGGGTGGGCGCGGACAACCCGCTGGACCTGCACGTCCCCGCGGTGCTCGCGGTCGGTCCGCTGCTGCGTGAGCTGATCATCGCCTACACGAAGAGCCCGGCCGGTGACGACCTCATCCGCCAGCCGATCGCCGCGGACCGCCCTGACGACACGGTCGACGACATCATGGGCGACGACGCTCGCCGCCGGCTGCGCGCGGTCCTGCTCGACCAGCTCCGGCACTCATCGCAGCAGCCGATCCGGTTGCCGACCCCGCGCGATACGCGTCTGGTGACGGTGTGCCAGCTGCTGTTCGACGATCCGGCCGACAACCGCACGCTCACCGCGCTCGGCACGGTCGCCGGAGCCAGCGAACGCACTCTGTCGCGGCTGTTCCGTACCGAGCTGGGCATGACGTTCCCGCAGTGGCGCACCCAGCTGCGCCTGCACAGGGCGCTGATCCTGCTCGCGGAGAACCTGCCGGTCAGCACGGTGGCCCACCGCTGCGGCTGGTCCACCCCGAGCGCCTTCATAGACGTCTTCAAGGCCACCTTCGGCCACACCCCCGGCCGTGGCCCGGTCGCCTGAACGGGCACTGTGCACGTGTTCGTGCTGCGTCGCACATGTCCGGACATGTGCGACGCAGCACGTAGATGCGCAAGACCGCCGGGGGCGTGGGGAATCGCGGGGCAACAGCTTGATCGAGTTGGCCTGCTAGTGGACGGTGACCGGCAGGGACTCCATCGCGTTCATCAGGACGCCCGGGGCGGTCACGATCTCCTCCTCCGGTGCGGCCAGGCACAACCTCGGGAAACGGGCCAGCAGGCTGGACAGCCCGACCCGTGCCTCCAGCCTGGCCAACGGCGCACCGAGGCAGAAGTGGATTCCGTGGCCGAAGGCCAGGTGCGAGACCGGTTCCCGGACCGGGTCGAAGCGGTCCGCGTCCGGGATGGCTTCGGTGTCGTGGTTGGCTGCCAGCAGACCGATCAGGACCATGTCCCCACCGGTGATCGGGACGCCGCCCAGCTCGAAGTCCTCCCGCGCCCTGCGCTGCGGCGTGGTCTGGATCGGACCGTCGAAACGCAGCGCCTCCTCCACGACGGTAGGCACCCGCTCCGGTTCCGCGACGAGCCGCGACCAGGCCCCGGGGGTGGTCAGCAGCGCACGGACCTCGTTGGCGATGAGGTTCGCGGTCGTCTCGTGACCCGCGACGATCAGCAGGTGCAGCATCGAGGTGAGCTCGTCCTCGCTCAGCCGATCCCCGCCGTCGCGCGCGGCGACGAGCGCCGAGACGAGGTCGTCAGCGGGCCGTGCACGCTTCTGGTCGATCAGTGCCCGGAGGTGCTCGACCATTCCCGCGTTGGCCTCGACGAGCGCGTCCGCACCGAGAACCGTTGCGTTGACCAGCGCCGACGTCCATTGTCGGAACCCGTCCCTGCCGTCGGGCGGTACTCCGAGCAACTCGCAGATCACCGCGATGGGCAGCGGGTAGGTGAACTCGCTGATGAGGTCGAATCCTGCTTCTGCCCGCCCGACGAGTGGTTCGAGCAGTTCGTCGGCGAGCTGCTGGACGCGGGGCGCGAGCCCGTCCACCCTGCGCCGGGTGAACGCGGCGGTCACGAGCTTGCGCAGCCTGGTGTGTTCCGGAGGGTCCATGTTGAGCATCTGGCTCTCCACCGCGGACCGCAGCGCGGGCGGTAGCTGCTCGGCGAACAGCGGTTCCGTCGTCGCCAGCCGGGGATCGGTGAGGGCGGCGCGGGCGTGCTCGTACCCGGTCACCAGCCACACCTGCGCACCGTGCGGCAGCACGACCCGGTGCACCGGGCCTCGACGGTTCAGCTCCCGGTACTGGCGGTGACGTTCGTAAGGGCTCCTGGCCAGGAAGAACGGAGACGGTTCGAGCGCTCGGGGTACGTCCAGCTCGGTCATTCGCCCGACCCCTCCGCCGCTGCTGCCACGTGCACGGTCGTGCACGGATGTGGCCGAGGTGTCGCCACCGTGAGCACGTGTGTGCGGTGCTCCCGCATCTGCGGCGTCCCGGCGGCGGCCTCGAAAGCCTCCCGGCTGGCCCACCGGGCGACGTTGAAGTACGTGTTCTCGTCGATCGTCGAGCGGACCAGGTGGGCACCGAGGAATCCCGGCTGACGGCTCATGAAGTCGGCGGTGTCGGTGAAGATCCGTTCGAACTCGTCCGGAGCGCCGGTGAGCACGAACGTGTTGACCAGCGTCAGCATGTCGTTCAGCCCTCCGATCGGAGGTCGTCGCGGGTGACGGTGCGGTGCCGGATCAGCCAACCCGCCTCGGACCGGACCAGCTGGTCGCGCATCACGGTGCTGGTCCGGAGGGACGCGACGCCGTCGACGGTGTCGATGACCGGCACGTAGCTGGCGACCTGGACGACACCGTCGGAGATCGACTCGATCCGCACGTTCGAGACGAAGTGCCGCCGGGTGATTCCTTGCCCGTTCAGCCGGGCGATGGTGTCCACCGCAGCCGACTCCAGCGCCGCCCTGCCCACCACCGGATCGGGCATGCCGTTGGAGGTGAACACACCGTCCTCGGCGAAGGTGACGGCCCAGCTCGCGGCGTCACCGCCGTCGAGGACCTGCATCTGGGCCGCGTAGAACTGTTCGATCTGACAGTGCAGCGCGGCGCGGTCCACGCCGGCCTCGGAGATCACGATCTGGGTCATGACGGTTCCTCTCGCGGTTGCTCGGGTGCGGATCGGCCCTCGGTCTGCGCCAGGTCGTCCCGGCGGATGTGGCGGGACAGGACCAGCCAACCGCCCTCGGTCCTGGTGAGCAGGTCCGTGGCGACCGACGTCGAGTGGACGCGGCTGACGCCGTCGCCGCCGGTGGTGAGCAGGGTGGTGTAGAACCTGGACGACACGGTGCCGTCGGTGTTGCGGTCGAAGACGAACGTGCTGGTCTCATGACGGCGCTGAATCCCGGCGGCCGCGAAGTCGGCGTCCAGTGCGCGGACCTTCGGAGCGAACCGGGCCTTGCCGGTGATCGACGAGTCGTCGAGCAGGTTCGTCGCCAGGACGGCGTCCTCGGCGAAACCAGCCAGCCAGGACTCGGTGTCACCGTCGTCGCGACCGGCGAGATGGTCGGAGTAGAACGCTTTGAGCTCGTAGTACGTGGCCGCATCCAGGGCGCTCACGGGTACCTCTCCTCACGCATAGCAGGACAGTGGCCGGCCGCCGGCGAACTCGACCATCTCTCCGAACGCGCCGAGGACGTCGAGGTCGGCACCGAGCGGCAGGTCGGGACGGGTGAGCTCCAGGTAGGCACGATGCAGGTTGCCGACCAGCCGTTCCGGGTCGAGGAGCCCACCGAACTCGCCGTACCCGCTGCGCCCGGCGGTCCGTAACGGGGACAGGCCGTCCGCGACACCCTCGGCCGCCAGCTCCAGCACCCACCTCAGGTAGCTCGCCGTCTGCTCGAACACCTCGGGGCCGCTCACCGTGCCGTGCCCGCCGACGACGATGTCGGCGCCGAACCCACTCAGCCGGTCGAGTGCCGCGAGTGACCCTCGGATCGAGCCCATCAGGTTGAACGGCGTGCAGCCGGGTAGTACGACGTCCCCGGCGAACAGCACATTGGCGTCCGGAACCCACACCACGACATCACTCGTGGTGTGCGCGGGCCCGACGTGGTGCAGCTCGACCCTGCGCTCGCCCAGCTGCAGCGTCATCCGGCGGGAGAAGGTGACGGTGGGCAGCTCGAGAACCACGTCTCCCCAGGACACGTCGGGCCACAGACTCTGCAGTCCGAGCCCCGCCGCCGCCATCTCCGGTCCGGTCAGCTCGTGCGCGACGATCTGGGCCGGCGGGGTGAACACGCAGTTGCCGAACACGTGGTCACCATGGTGATGGGTGTTGATCACGGTGCGGATCGGACCCA
Organism: Actinospineispora spinosispora DSM 44797; assembly: GCF_000429025.1. Taxonomy (GTDB): domain Bacteria; phylum Actinomycetota; class Actinomycetes; order Mycobacteriales; family Pseudonocardiaceae; genus Pseudonocardia; species Pseudonocardia spinosispora. Next base: position 97,391 of record NZ_KE386834.1, on the reverse strand, counting down.
GCCGCAGCCCTTCGACCGCGTCGCGCAACGCCTCGGCGCGGGCCACGGTGGCCGCGGTGTCCACCAGGACCACTCCGTCCGGGCCGACGATGACGCCCGCGTTGCTCAGACACCAGCCGCCGGGCAACTGCATGAACGCGTGTATTCCGTCCGCCACCTCGGTGAGCTCACCGAACGGGGCGCGCAACCTGGTGGTCACCCGGCCACCCGGTCCAGCTCGGCGAAGCGCACGGCGTGCTCCATCGTCGCCAAGCTGTTGGCGGCGAGCGCGGCGCGGACCCGCCGGGCGACCTCGGCGAGCGGGACGTCCGTGCCGAACAGCGCGGCCGCCGCCACCGGGTCGATCAGCGCGGTGTGCGTGGATTGGATCCGGCCGTCGGTGAACTCCCACCTGCCGCTGTGCCCGAGCAGCGGCGTGGGCAGCGTGATCTGTTTGTAGGCGATCGTCCGATCCGGCAGACCCACCCGCACCGACCGTGTGGTGTGCCGCGCGCCGTCCGGGGTGCGGGTCGCCATGGTCAGGTCCTGTGCGTTGCCGCCTCGCGTGCGCAGAGTGACCTCGGCGACGTGCGGCAACCGGGACGGCCACTGGTCGGCGGCCCAGATGAACTCGTGCGCCCGGTCGGCTGGGCCGGCCAGCTCGACCGTCTCGGTGAAGCTGACCAGCAGCGACGCGATGTCCCCCGGAAGGTCGGCGATGACCCGCAACGCCTCCAGCTCACGGGTGCCGTTGTGGTCGAGTTCGCGCAGGATCACCCGCTCCGCGTCCGGCTCGTCCGGCGACGGGTTGTAGTGGTGGCCGAGAACCACCCTGGTGCGACCGTCGCCGCGCGGTTCGCAGGTCCAGCTGCCGCCCATGAAGCCGAACAACGGGGTGTCGCGGTCCTGGGCGAAGGTGATCACACCCGCCTCGGCGTCGAAGGTGCGGCGAGAGGTCCAGGTGTTGACGTCCCCGTCGGCGGCGGTGGCCCAGATGTCGAACCGGTCACCGTGCTCGGTGCGCTCCAGCAGCCGGGTGTGCACGGTCGGGCTGAAGATGACCGGCCACAGTGATACGTCGGTGAGCAGCGCGAACACGGCCGGAGCCGGCGCGTTCACGATGATGTCGTGTTCGGAGTGCAGCTGCGCGGGCGATACCCGGGCCGAGGCGAGCGCGGTGTTGACCCGGTCCAGCAGCAACCTCGGTGTGCGCAGGTCGGTGACCTCCTCGTCGGCGATGTGGACCCCCAGGTCCTGTTTGATCCGTGAGGCCATCTCCAGTAGCGCCAGCGAGTCGTAGCCGAGCGTGGCCAGCTCGGTGTCCAGGTGGCGTTCGTCGAGCTCCACTCCTTCGACGAGTCCGGCACAGTCGACCAGCATCGCGCGCAGGTCGTCGAACGTCATGGTCGCGATCATCGTGTTCTCCCTACCTCGTCAGGACTTGGTCAGGACCAGCGCGGAGTTGAATCCGCCCCGGCCGCGCGCCAGCACCACCACGACCCCGAGGCCCGCCGACCGGGGCTCGAGGACCAGATCGATCCGGTACTCCGCCGGCACCGAGCGGACGTTCGGCGTCGGCGGGATCACCTCGTCACGCATCGCCAGTAGCGCGGTCGCCACGTCCAGCGGTCCGCCGCCCGCGCACAGCCGGCCGCTGCCCGACTTGGGCGCTGTGACCGGGACCCCGGACGGCCCGAACACCTCGGCGAGGGCAGCTGCCTCCACCCGATCCAGGTCGGGGACTCCGGCCGAGTCGGCGAACACGGCGTCCACGTCACCGGGGGCCACTCCGGCATCGGCGAGCGCGAGCGTCAGAGCCCGCCCCAGGTTCGACGGCAGGCCGCTGTCCGGCGGCGGATCGAACGTCGAGGCGTGTCCCGCGATCCGCCCGTAGGACGACGCGCCACGCGCGTCGGCCGCGTCGGCACGCTCCACCACCAGGATCGCCCCGCCCTCCCCGGGGACGTACCCACGTGCCCCGGTGTCGAAGGGCAGGTACGCGGTGGCCGGGTCGCGGTCGGTACTCACCTGGCCGCTCGCGCAGTGCGACACCCAGCCCCACGGGTCGAAGGACGACTCGACCCCGCCGGTGATCATCAGTTTGGCGTCCCGGCGCAGGTTGCGTCGTGCCTGCCCGATCGCGTCGAGGCCGCCCGCCTGTTCCGCGACGAGGACCCCGCTCGGGCCGCGCATGCCGTTGCGGATGGAGATCTGCCCGGTGTTCGCCGCGTAGAACCAGGCGAACGACTCGTAGACGCTCACCCGGCCCGGGCCCTGTGTCCACAGCTTGTTGATCTCGGTGTGGGTGAACTCGAAACCGCCGGACCCGTTCGAGGTGACCACGCCCATCTCGAAGTCGGCGTAGCTGGCCGCACCGACTCCCGCGTCGGCGAGCGCCTGGTCGGCCGCGACCAGTGCCAGCCTGGTGACCCGGTCGGTCTGTGGGATCAGCCGGCTCGGCAGGTGGTCGGCCACCTCGAAGTCGGGGACCTGACCGGCCAGTTCGGCGGAGTAGCGGGCCGGATCGAAGCGTTCGAGCCGCCGAATCCCGGACTCACCGGCCAGTGTCGCCTTCCAGTACGCGTCCACACCGAGTCCGGTGGCGGCCAGCACTCCGATCCCGGTCACCACCGCGCAGCCGTCGAGCGTCATCGCGCACCGTCGAATCCGCGCAGCACCATCGCGCTCTGGAAACCGCCGAACCCGCTGCCGACCGTCAGCGCGGTGTCCACCGGGACGTCGCGTGCCTCGTTCGGCACGTAGTCGAGATCGCAGTCGGGGTCCGGTTCGTGCAGGTTGGCGGTGGGTGGCACGACATCGTGTTCGATGGCGAGCGCGCACGCCGCGATCTCGATCGAACCGATCGCACCGAGCGAGTGGCCGATCATCGACTTGATCGAGCTGATCGGCACGTGGTAGGCGTGCTCCCCCAGCGTCTCCTTGAACGCACCGGTCTCGTGGCGGTCGTTCTGCGCGGTACCCGAGCCGTGCGCATTGATGTAGTCGACCTGCTCGGGAGCGCACCGCGCATCGGACATCGCGTGCCGGATGGCCTCCGCCATCTCACGACCGTCCGGCTTCAGGCCGGTCATGTGGTAGCCGTTGCACCGGGTGGCGTAGCCACCGATCTCGGCGTAGACGTGCGCGCCGCGCGCCATCGCGTGCGCCCGCTCCTCCAGCACGAGCATCGCCGCGCCCTCGCCGAGCACGAACCCGTTGCGGGTCCGGTCGAACGGCCGGGACGCGTGCGCGGGGTCGTCGTTGCGTGGGCTGGTCGCCTTGATCGCGTCGAAACAGGCCACCGCGATGGGCGAGATGGGCGCATCCGTCGCACCGGCGATCATCACGTCCGCCGCTCCGTCGGCGATCAGCCCGAATGCCCGCCCGACCGAGTCCAGCCCCGCCGTGCACCCGGTCGAGACGACCGCCACCGGCCCCTGCGCACCTGCCTGCCACGCCACCTCGGCGGCGGTCGAGCTGGGTACGAAGTAGTCGTACATGTGCGGGGACAGATAGTCCGGGTCGACCAGCCACTCCCGGCCACTGTCCGACAGCACCAGGTACTCGCGCTCCAGGCTGGTGGTCGCGCCGACCGCGCTGCCGACGCTGACCCCCAGCCGGGTGGGCTCCAGGTCACCCTCGACCAGGCCGCTGTCGCTCAGACAGCCACGCGTGCACACGACGGCGAACTGCGCCGCCCGGTCCAGCCTGCGGATTTCGCGGGGGGTCAGCCCGGCGCCCGCAGCGTCGAAGTCGCACTCCGCCGCGATCCGGGAGCGGAACGGTGTCGGGTCGAAGGTGGAGATCGTCCGGGTCGCCGTGCGCCCCGACGTGAGCAGCTCCCAGAACTCCTTGGTGCCCGCTCCTCCCGGCGCGATCACCTCGATCCCGGTGATCACAACTCGTCGGTCCACGTGTGCTCCTCGAAGCCGTCGTATCCGGTGGGATGTCCTCACCTACGAGCCTTCGGCACCGGCCTCGAGCCACCCTCGAATACGTCTCGGACGAGGGCCCGGAACCGGTCAGGTCGCGAAACAGTTCTGAATGTTGTTTCAAATGTGGCCTGTGGCGACTTACCCTGATCGTGTGAGTACTGTCGCCCGTGCGAGTGAGCCGTGGAACGGTCCGCTGCGCGGCCGCATCGACAAGCGCCACGCGATCATGACGGCCGCGCGCACCGTGTTCCTGCGCGATGGCTACGCGGGCGCGACGATCGAGTCCGTCGCGGCCGAGGCCGGCGTGTCGAAGCAGACGATCTACAACCACCTCAGGGACAAGGAGATGCTCTTCGTCGCCGTGGTCGAGGACACCCTGCAACAGTCCAGCTCGGCGGCGCTCGCAGTCGTCGCGGCGTTCCCCGAACGGCCTGCCGAGTTCGAGCGGGAGCTGGTCGGTGTCGGCTGGCAGATGATCAAGAGCTTCATGGACGAGGACGCCATTGCGATCCGACGACTCCTACATGCCGAGGAACGCCGCCATCCGAGCCTGTTGACCGTGTGGCGCGCCTGGGGCCCCATCCGTTTCGTCGAGGCACTGTCGGACCGGTTCGCCCGGCTCGCCAGGAGCGGATATCTGGAGCTGGACGATCCGGACCGAGCCGCGCGCCAGTTCTTCTCACTGGTCACCTTCGACCCGTTCCTCCAGTCCTCACTGGGCTCCACCCCGGTCACCGATGCCGAGCTGGAGAAGACCATCCACGCCGCGATCGAGATGTTCCTGCGACGCTACGCACCACGCTGAGCGGGCTGGCCCACCAGCTCGACGCTCGACCACCGACCGCCGCCCACATCGTCAAGGTGCGGTGCCGCGGTCAGCACCGCCCGCTGCAGACGCTGCAGGCGGGGAGAAGGCTCGAGCCCGAGCTCGTCGACCATCGAGGCACGCAGCCGCCGGTAGATGTCCAGCGCACGAGTACGGCACCCGGACCGGTACAGCGCCAGCATGTACTGCGCGTACAGGTTCTCGTTGTAGCTGTGCTGCACGACCAGCGCCGCTAGTTCGCTCAGCGACTCCCGGTGCCGGCCGAGACGCAACTCCGCCTCGAGCCGGCACTCGACCATGGTCAGCCGGGACTGCTCCAGCCGGGCCGCCTCCGCCCGCAGCATCGGCCCGTGCTCGACGTCGCCCAGCGCACGGCCGCGCCACAGCGCCAGCGCCTCGCTGAACAGGTCGGTGGCCGCATCGTCGTCCGACGCTTCCAAGGCGTGCTGGCCGGCGCGCTCAAGACCCCGGTACTTCTCCAGGTCGAGCACGGTCCCCGGAAGGCACAGCTGGTAGCCGGTGCCACCGGTCCGCAGGACGTCCCTGGCCACCTCGGCCTGGGTGGTACCGAGGGCCTCGGCAAGCAACTTGCGGAGCTGGAGCACGTAGGTCTGCAACGTCGTCATGGCGCTTCTCGGCGGCCGTTCGTCCCAGAGCTCACGCAGCAGGGACGTGGTGGGCACGATGTCACCCTCGTTGAGAACCAATAGCGACAGGACTTGACGCGGCTTTCGTGCCGTCGGCACCGCCTGCCGGTCTCCGTGCTGAAGAACCAGCGACCCGAGCACCAGAGCATCCATCTGTACGACTCCCCTCAATCAACACTATTAGACGTTCGACCGGAACCCCCCGACGAAGCGACACGAATGAGTGTAAACAGACAGAGATAACAACCAGAGTGATGTCGGTCATAGCGAATTCAAGAACCAATAAAAGGATTCCATACAAGTCCACGATCCATCGTCAGCGGAATCTCAGGAATTGAACACAGGCCCCCTACCAGCCATGATGCCTACAGGATCGGCCACACTGAGAGTCTGTCGGCCGAACCGTCTCCGCAGCCGACCAGATTCAGTGCACCGTTATAGATAACTCGCTTATTATTCATTACTCGACAGACAACAGGTAGACACGTGACGGAAACTTTGGACTGGTGGTTCCACATAGCAAGGACGACCAGTCCTAAACGAGTAGAATTACCTTACCGCGCCCACCCGGAAAGAAATAGACGAAACAAGATAAACGGTAATGAATACTCGTTCCTGCTCGATCGGGGGGCGCCGAAAACAGCACAACGCGGCCGAGGCGGACGAACTCCGCCTCGGCCGCGTTGTGCGGCGATCACCTCATCGACGATGAGGACTAGTAGTTGCCGAGACCTCCGCAGACGTTGAGCGCCTGCGCGGTCACCGGCGCGGCATCGTCCCCGGCCAGGTACTCGACCATCGCGGCGACCTCGTCGGGTGTGCTGTACCTACCGAGCGGAATCTTGGCGTTGAACTTCCGCAGCACGTCGTCGTCCGTCTCGTGCCAGATCTCCGCGTAGTGCTCCCGGACCCGCTGGGCCATCGGGGTCTCCACGTAGCCGGGGCACACCGCGTTGACCGTGATCCCGGTCTTCGCCAGCTCGAGCCCGAGCGCCTTGGTGAATCCGACGACGCCGTGCTTGGACGCCGAGTAGGGCGCACCGAACACGACGCCCTGCTTACCTCCCGTCGAGGCAATGTTGATCAGCCGGCCGCGGTCATGCTCGAGCATCCCGCCGAGCGTGAGCACCCGCTTGGTCACCAGGAAGACACTGTTCAGGTTCGCGTTGAGCACGTCGAACCACAGGTCGTCGGCGAGCTGCGCGGTGACGCCACCACCACTGCGCCCCGCGTTGTTCACCAATACCTCGATCGGGCCGTAGCGAGCGGTCGCCGCGGTCACGAGCGTGTCGACCTGCGCCGGGTCGGTCACGTCGCAGGTCGCACCGTCCGCCTCGATGCCCTTGTCCCGCAGGTCTCTCGTGGTCCGTTCGAGCGCCTGCCCGTCCCGTCCGCAGAGGAACACCCGGTGCCCCCGCTCGCCGAGCCGAGCCGCTATGGCCAGCCCGATTCCACTCGTCGCACCGGTGATCAAGGTGGACCGTTCCGCGCTGGATCGCATGATTCCCTCCGCTGTTCGACCGTCGCTCCGCCGCCGATGTCACGGCCTTCGGCGAGCTCACCGTCGCAGCGGGCACTCGAACCTCACTCGAACCGCACCGTCGGCTCAGGGCAGCCGCACCACCTGCGCCGCGTAGTTCAGCCCCGCCCCGAATGCGATGAGCAGGGCAGGCTCGCCGGTGGACACCGCTCCACAGGCCAGCAACCGGTCCATCGCCAGCGGGATCGACGCCGCCGAGGTGTTGCCGCTGTGCACCACGTCCTCGGCGACGACGACCGAGTCCGGCAGCCCCAGCCGGGCCGCCAGCACCTCGATCATCCGCAGGTTCGCCTGGTGCGGGATGAACGCCGCGAGGTCGGACGGCGTGAGACCGGCAGCCGCGATCGCCCGCTTCGCCGCCGGCACGATCTGGGCGACGGCCCACCGGAAGACCCGTTTCCCGTCCATGATCATGTACGGCGCCGCCGACTCCGGGTCCGCCCGGAACGCCGACCACGAGTTGGTCATCCGCAGCGCGTCCAGGGTCGTGCCGTCGGCGCCGCGCACGGTCGGTCCGATCCCGGGCTCCTCGGACGGACCCACCACGACGGCACCCGCTCCGTCACCGAACAGGAACGCGATCGTCCGATCGACCGGGCTGACGATGTCGGTCATCCGTTCCGCACCGACGACCAGCACGTACTCGGCCTCACCCGCCGACACCATGTTCCCGGCGAGCCCGAGCGCATGGCAGAAACCGGCGCACGCGGCAGAGACATCGAACCCACCCGCCTCCGTCGCGCCGAGAGCGTGCGCGACCGAGATGGCCAGCGGCGGCGTCTGCACCGTGTTGGACATGCTCGCCACGATCACACAGCTCAACCGGGCCGCCTGGACTCCCGCGGCGGCCAGCGCCTTCCGCCCCGCGTCGGACCCCAGCCGACACAATGTCTCCTCATCGTCGGCGTGGAACCGGCTGACGATGCCGGACCGGGTCTCGATCCATTCCTCCGTCGAGTCGATTCGCGCGCAGACCTCACCGTTGGACACGGCACGCCGGGGCCGGCACACACCCAGCCCCACGATCGCGCTGCCGGTCGGCGTACCGCGTCCGATGCTGATCGCCACAGTCGTCCTCCGAGCCTCGGGTAGTTGCGCCCGACCGTGCCCGGACCCGGTCGAGCAGGTCTCGAAGCCGGCTCGAGGACATCACTCCAGCGCCCCTTGACCGGAGTTCGAGCACTCGCTGCCAGCGTTGTCCACAGCGCGGAACACGATCATGGTGCCGCTGAACCAGCAGCTGGAGAGACACATGACTCAGTTCACCCTGGCAGATCTCAGCACGACCGTGGAGGCCTGTGTCGGCGCCGGAGGCGGTACCGAACCGCTGACCGAGGCGAACCTGGACACCGCACTCGACGACCTCGGCTACGACTCGCTGTCGATCTACGAGTTCGTCACCACCCTGCAGGACAACCTGCACATCACCATCACCGACGACGAGATCGACTCACTGCGCACGCCGCGCTCGGTCGTCGACCTCGTGAACCAGCGACTCGCCCAGGCCGTCTGACCGGCAGTTCGATGAGGGGAACACGATGACCGCAATACTCCCGGCGACGCGCGCGTCGGACGCGGGCGAGCCCGAGTGGACGTTCTGCCCCGGCTGCCGGAGCATGCTGTTCCACAAGCGATGGGTGCGGAACCTGAAGGTCTGCCCGGAATGCGGGCGGCACGGCGCCGTCACCGCACCGGAGCGTCTCGACCAGTTGCTCGACCCCGGGTCTCTCGTGCCGCTGGACTGCGACGTCCGCGCGACCGACCCGTTGGGGTTCACCGACACGACGCCGTACCCGGCACGGCTGGCCGAAGCGCGGCGCGTCACCGGCCTCGCCGAGGCCGTCCTCGGCGGCCACGGCACCATCGAAGGACAGCCCGTCGCCGTGGCGTGCATGGACTTCCGCTTCCTCGGCGGCAGCCTGAGCGGCGCGGCGGGTGAGATCCTCACCGGGGTCGGCGAGCTGGCGCTGCGGCGGCGCATCCCGCTGCTGATCGTCGCGGCCTCGGGCGGTGCCCGGATGCAGGAGGGTGCACTGTCCCTGATGCAGATGGCCAAGACCAGCGCGATGCTCGCCCGTCTCGACGCCGCCGGGGTACTGAGCATCTCGCTCATCACCGATCCGACGTTCGGCGGGGTCGCGGCCTCGTTCGCCACCCTGTGCGACGTCCTCGTCGCCGAACCAGGCGCCCGGCTGGGTTTCGCGGGGAGACGAGTGATCGAACAGACCATCGGAGAGCGGCTGCCCGCCGACTTCCAGACCGCGGAGTTCCTGCTCGAACGAGGGTTCCTCGACTTCGTGGCGGCCCGCCGCGAACTGCGCCCGGAGCTGGCCGCGCTGCTGCGCGCCGGTCGGAGCAGCGGCCGCGACACAGCCCGCCGCGCACCGGTTCGGCTGCGTCCGCACACCGGCGACCCGGTCGTGCGCGATCCGGCGCTGGTGGACGGGCGCGACCCGGTCGTCGCGGTGCGGGGCGCGCGCCGGATCACCCGTCCGACCACGTTGGACTACGCGGCCCTGTTGCTCGACGGGTTCCGCGAACTGTTCGGCGACCGGGTCGGCGGCGACTGTGCGGCCGTGGTCGGTGGGGTCGGGCGGCTGCACGGCAGGCCGATCATGCTGATCGGTCATCAGAAGGGACACGACCCGGCTGAGCTCACCCGGCGCAACTTCGGGATGCCCAACCCCGCCGGCTACCGCAAGGCGGCACGGTTGATGCGGCTCGCGCAGAAGCTGGGCATCCCGGTCGTCACCCTGGTGGACACCCCTGGTGCCTACCCCGGCAGACACGCGGAGGAACAGGGGCAGGCGGTGGCGATCGCGGACAACCTGAAACTGATGGCCGCGTTGCGGGTGCCGATCGTCACGGTCGTGACCGGTGAGGGAGGCAGCGGCGGAGCGCTGGCGCTCGCTCTGGCCAACCGGGTGCTGATGTGGGAGGACGCGGTCTATTCGGTGATCAGCCCAGAGGGGTGCGCCGCGATCCTGTGGAACGACCCGGCCGCGTCGAAACAGGCGGCGGCCGCTTTGAAGCTGCAGGCCCGCGACCTGCTGGAGCTGGGGATCGTGGACGGCGTGATCCCCGAACCACCCGGCGGCGTCGACGGCGATCCGCTGCTGTCCGCCGAACGTCTCGGCGCGGTACTCACGGACTGCCTCGACGAGTTGTGCGGGCACAGCGGTGATCGGCTGAGCACCGACCGCCAGGCGAGGTTCGCCCGGTTCGGCGCCGGGTCGGTCAGTGTGCCGAGCGACATCGAGGAGGCATCGTGACCGGGATCATCGACCGCCACCAGCACGAGGCTTCCGAGGAGGGCACACCCGACCGGCGGCTCCTCGCCGAGGTCCGCGCCTCGGTCCTGGAGCTGATGACCCGGATGCCGACGCTCCCGAAGCGAGTCCGGGTGACCGCGCGCGAGGTCGCCGTCGAGGTCGAATGGCCGGAGACCGGGCGCACATCGGAATCGGACGCACCCGGCTGGCCCGTCCTGACCGCGTCGGCACTCGCCCAGCAGCCGAGCACCACCGGTCATCAGCTCACGGCGCCGACCGTGGGCACGTTCTACCGGTCTCCGGAACCGGGTGCCCAGCCGTTCGTCGAGGTCGGCGACACGGTCCGGGCAGGCGATCAGGTGGCCATCCTGGAGGCGATGAAACTCATGTTGCCGGTCGATTCCGACATCGCCGGCACGGTCGTCGCGATCATGAAGGACGACGGCGAGCCCGTCGAGTACGGCGAGCCGCTGATCGTCGTCGAACCGACCGACCCGGAATGACCGGGCCCGCCATGTTCCGGAAGATCCTGATCGCCAACCGGGGCGAGATCGCGGTTCGTGTCCTGCGCACCTGCCGTGAGCTGGGCATCCGCACCGTCGTATGCTATTCCACGCGCGACGCCGACAGCCGCGCGGTACAGCTGGCCGACGAGACCGTGCGAATCGGGCCGCCCAGGGCGAAGCTCAGCTACACGAACGCGGCGGCCGTCATCCAGGCTGCGCTGAACACCGGTGCCGACGCGGTGCACCCCGGCTACGGTTTCCTCTCCGAGGACCCGGACTTCGCCGAGGCCTGCGAGCTCAATGGGATCACCCTGATCGGCCCACCGGCCGACGTGATGGCCCAGCTCGGCAACAAGGTCACCGCCCGCGCATTGATGTCGTCGGCCGGGCTTCCGCTCCTGCCCGGCAGCACCGATCCGCTCGATCTCCCCGGGGTGACCCGCCTCGCGGCAGGGATCGGGTTCCCGTTGCTGATCAAGGCAGCGGCGGGTGGTGGTGGCCGCGGTATGGACGTGGCGTGGGACGCCGCGACGTTGCCGGAGGTGTTCCGCCGCACGCAAGCCACGGCCGCCACCCTGTTCGGCGACGGCCGCGTCTACGCGGAGCGCTACCTGGCCCGTGCTCGGCACGTGGAGGTCCAGGTTCTCGCCGACCAGCACGGCTCGGTGCTCCACCTGGGTGAACGCGACTGCAGCATGCAGCGCCGGCACCAGAAGCTCATCGAGGAGTCACCCGCGCCCGCTCTTCCCCGCGAGCTCGTCGAGCGGATGCGCCGGGCCGCTGTCGACGGCGCACGATCCGCCGGCTACCAGGGCGCCGGGACCTTCGAGTTCCTCGTCGACGAACGCGGCGAGTTCTATTTCATGGAGGTCAACTGCCGGATCCAGGTCGAGCATCCGGTCACCGAGATGGTCACCGGAATCGACCTGGTCGCCGAACAGATCCGGATCGCGTCAGGCGAGCCGCTGACACTCACGCAAGACGACATCGTGCTGCGCGGAGCCGCCATCGAGTGCCGGATCAACGCGGAGGACCCCGATCGGCGGTTCGCCCCCGCTCCGGGAACAATCACCGACCTCGCACTGCCGGGAGGACCGTTCGTGCGGGTGGACACGCATGTCGACGCGGGATATCAGGTACCGCCGGAGTACGACTCCCTGGTCGCCAAGGTCATCGTGTGGGCACCGGACCGGGATGGAGCCACCGCACGCATGCGCCGTGCGCTGGACGAGATCACCGTGACCGGTCCGGGTGTGCACACCACCACCCGTTTCCTCCACGAGCTGCTGACCTCTCCGGCGTGGCACAAGGTCACGCACGGAACGACGTACATCGACGACCTCACCGGATGAGCGGCGACCTCACCCGGGCTTGCGCCACACGAACGCGGCCGAGACGGGGTGGCCCCGGAAGCGTTCCCACTTGGGCTTCACCGCGAGCCAGCCCTCGTCGATCACGCCCTCGCGCATCTCCGTCAGCACCCAGCCTTCGGCGAGCCCGGCGGTGATCTGGGTGCTCAGCAGGTGGACGTGGGTGCTGATCGCCAGTGGCTCGCCGGTCGCGGAGGTGAAGTGGGTCGGCATGCCGGCGGTCATGATGAAGTGCGGGTGGAACGCCACCATCACGAACAGACCACCCGGCTCGGCGAGCCGGAACGCCTCGGCGTACAGCGGCGCGACGTCCGGGAGATGTTCGTCGATGAGCGACGCGATCGCCAGGTCGTAGGAGCCGGACGATAGGCCGGTGTCGGTGACGTCGGCCTCGGTCAGGGTCTGGTGCACGCCCTTGCGGCGCGACACGGCCAGCATCTCCGGGGTCAGGTCCACCCCGTCGATCAGCTCGACACCATGGTTGCGCAGCCACGCACCCGTCCGGCCGGTGCCGCAGCCCAGGTCGATCGCCCGGCGGACCGTGGTCCACGAGGGCTGTTCCAGACGGTCGAGCAACGCCAGGTCCATGACGTCCTCGACGGTCTGCTCGTACGTGGCGACCCACTGCCCGTACCCGGTCCGTACGTCGACCGTCCGGTAGTTGCGAGTGTCGAAGTCCGCGAACTGTGTCACCGGAAGATCGTAAACACCGACGACCCTCCACCGTCACTCAGTTTCGAGCCGCGCCCCGTCGCACCGGCCACATCTGGAGGCACTGTGCACATGCTCATGCTGCGTCGCACATGTCCGGACGTGTGCGACGCGACACGACCGTGTGCACAGTCACCTCACAAGCCTCCGGGCTCTGTGCGGCGTGTTTTCTGTGTGCGCCGGTCAGCCCTTGAGCAGGGCCCTGGCCATCACCATGCGCTGGATCTGGTTGGTGCCCTCGTAGATCTGGGTGATCTTGGCGTCGCGCATCATGCGCTCCACCGGGAAGTCCTTCGTGTAACCGGCGCCGCCGAACAGCTGGACCGCGTCCGTGGTGACCTCCATCGCGATGTCGGAGGCGTAGCACTTCGCCGCGCTCGCGTAGAAGGTCATGTCCTTGTCGCCGCGCTCGACCTTCGCCGCGGCCACGTAGACCATGTTCCTGGCGGCTTCGACCTTCATCGCCATGTCGGCGAGCATGAACTGGACGCCCTGGAACTCCGAGACCGACTTGCCGAACTGGCGGCGTTCCTTGACGTAGGCGACCGAGGCGTCCAACGCGCCCTGCGCCACCCCGACCGCCTGCGCGCCGATCGTCGGGCGGGTGTGGTCGAAGGTCTTCATCGCGGTCTTGAAGCCGGTGCCGGGCTGGCCGATGATCCGGTCGGCCGGGATCGTGCAGTCGGTGAAGTAGATCTCGCAGGTCGGCGAACCCTTGATGCCGAGCTTGCGTTCCTTGGCACCGACCTCGAAGCCGGGGTCGTCGGAGTGCACGACGAACGCGGAGACGCCGTTCGCGCCCTTCTCCGGGTCGGTCACCGCGAACACGGTGTACCAGGTCGACACCCCGGCGTTGGTGATCCAGGCCTTGCCACCGTTGAGGACCCAGTTGTCCCCGTCGAGGCGCGCCTTCGTCTTCATGGCGACGGCGTCGGAACCGGACTCCCGCTCGGACAGCGCGTAGGAGATCATCGCCTCGCCGCTGGCGATGGACGGCATGACCTGCTTCTTCAGATCTTCCGAACCGGAGATCAGCACCGGCATGCTGCCCAGCTTGTTGATGCCGGGCACGAGCGACGAGCTGACGCAGACCCGGGAGACCTCTTCGATCACGATGCAGCCCGCCACCGCGTCGGCGCCGTCGCCGCCGTACTCCTCGGGCAGGTGCACCGCGTGGAAGCCCGCCGCGGTGAGCGCCTTGCGCGCCTCCACCGGGTACCGGGCCTCTTCGTCGACATCCGCGGCATGCGGCGCGATCTCCTTCTCGGAGAGCGCTCGGACAGCCGCGCGCAGTTCCTGGTGCTCCTCGGCGAGCTGGAAAAGGTCGAAATCAGAGTTCACGAGCAGTGATGCTATAGGCACATATCCGTGACGAACAGGGACGACTCCCCTATGGATACGTGACGACCCCCGGGCAGCTTCACACGCTTGGGTTAGCCAAGCGTGTGACCGAGCTGGACTTTGGCTCGGTTGCCCGGGGGTCGGGTGACTGTCGGGGATTACCGGCACCGGACCGGTTACCACGTACCGTCAGGATTCTCGGTGCTAGCGGACAGCCACCTCACGAGTCCTAGAGCTATTCAACGCTGGACCACCTCCCTTCACGTGTAAGTCCACGCTACGTCGAGGTGGCCCTTCCCGGCAACGAGGTTTTGTGCGGCCCTCAGCTGGTGATCGATTTGCGCAGCGCCGCGTCCTTGGCCAGCACCATCTTCTCCAGCTCGGCCTGGTAGACCGACATCCGCGCGCGCAGGGCCGGTTCGGTGGCGCCGAGCATGCGGACCGCGAGCAGACCCGCGTTGCGCGCACCGCCGACGGAGACGCACGCGACCGGCACGCCGGCTGGCATCTGCACGATCGACAGCAGCGAGTCCAGCCCGTCCAGGTTCGCCAGCGGCACCGGCACGCCGATCACCGGCAGCGGTGTCGCGGACGCGACCATGCCCGGCAGGTGGGCCGCTCCGCCCGCGCCCGCGATGATCACCTGGATGCCTCGGACGGCGGCTTCGCCCGCGTAGTCCAGCATGCGGTGTGGCGTGCGGTGCGCGGAGACCACGGCGACCTCGTGCGGCACCTCGAACTCGGTCAACGCCTCGGCGGCCGCCGACATCACCGGCCAGTCCGAGTCGCTACCCATGATCACGCCCACCACGGGGCCGTCGCTCAGGTCCATTTGTCCGACGATAGCCACTGGGCGGTGGACAGCCACGCGGCGGCCGTCACCGCGCGTCGACGGGTCGGCTCCACCTCGTCACCGAGCGCGGTGACGTGACCGATCTTGCGTCCCGGCCGCTCGCCCTTGCCGTACAGGTGCACCTTGACGTCCGGGAAGCGGGCGAACAGGTGATGCGCGCGCTCGTCCATCGACATGTCCGGCGCGGGGTCACCGCCGAGGACGTTCGCCATGACGGTGACCGGCGCGGTCAGGCTCGTCGAGCCGAGCGGGTAGTCCAGGACCGCGCGCAGGTGCTGCTCGAACTGCGACGTGCGGGAACCCTCGATCGTCCAGTGCCCGGAGTTGTGCGGCCGCATGGCCAGCTCGTTGACCAGCAGACCCGATCCTGGTCCGTCGACCTCGAACAGCTCGACCGCGAGCAGCCCCACGACGTCGAGCTCGTTCGCGACCCGCAGCGCGAGGCTCTGCGCGGCCTCGGCGCGGTCCTGCGACAGCCCCGGCGCGGGCGCGATGACCTCGACGCAGATCCCGTTCTCCTGCACCGACTCGACGACCGGCCACGCGGCGCCCTGGCCGAACGGCGAGCGGGCGACGAGCGCGGCGAGCTCCCGGCGCATCCGTACCTTCTGCTCGACCATCAGCGACGTGCCCGCCGCCAGCGTCTCGGCGACCACGCGCTCCGCCTCGGCCAGGTCGTCGAGCATCCAGACGCCGCGCCCGTCGTAGCCGCCGCTGCGCGCCTTGAGCACCACCGGCCAGCCGTGTTCGGCGCCGAACGCCTCGACGTCGGCGACCGAGGCGACCGCGCGGTACGGCGGGCACGGCACGCCGAGGGCGGTCAGCCGGTCGCGCATGACCATCTTGTCCTGCGCGTGCGCCAGCGCGTGCGGAGCCGGGCGCAGCGGAACCCCGCCGGCGGCGGCGGCGGCCAGCGACGCGAGCGGCTCCATCGGCACCAGCTCGTGGTCGAACGTCACCACATCGCACCCGGCGAGGAAACGCGGCAACGCGTCCGCGTCGTCCGGCCTGCCGAGTACGACGTCGGGGCTGACCATCGCGGCGGGGTCGTCCGGGGAGACCGCCAGCACGCGCAACGACTGGCCGAGCGCCACGGCGGCCTGGTGCGTCATGCGCGCCAGCTGGCCTGCGCCGACCATTCCGACAACAGGGAGACGAGTACGGGGGTCCACGGGTTGAGGAGCCTAATCGGACCCGTTGGCATGCCCGTCCACCGCGCCACCTGGATGGGCAGGAAGTCAACCGCTGAAGGCAATCTTTTAGACTGGCCGGGTGACGATGGTCGAAACGGCGCTCGGTCTGATACCGCAGCCCTATCGTGCCGTGGCCATCCGCCACCGCGAACTTCTCAAATTCGCCATGGTCGGCGGCACCACGTGGGTGATCGACACGGCCATCTTCCTGGTACTGAAGAGCACCATCCTGGAGCCCAAGCCGACCACGGCGAAGGTGATCGCCACGGTCATCGCGACGATCGTCTCGTACGGCCTCAACCGCGGCTGGTCGTTCCGCACCCGGGGCGGCCGGGAGCGCCATCACGAGACGGTGCTCTACGTCCTGGTCAGCGCGATCAGCGTCGGCGTGTACGCGGCGCCGGTCTGGGTGTCGCGCTACGTCCTCGATCTGCGCACGCCGACCGTGACGCTGTTCACCGAGCACATGGCCGACCTGATCAGCGGTCAGATCGTCGGTGTCCTGCTCGGCATGGCGTTCCGCTGGTGGGCGTTCCGCCGGTGGGTCTTCCCGCACGAGGACGCGCGGCCCCGCCCCGTCCCGGTGGCGAAGCACTGACCGTGACCGACGACCTGACGCTCGCGCTCGCTCTCGCGGACGCCGCCGACCGCATCACGCTGGACCGCTTCCAGGCGTCCGACCTGAAGATCGACCGCAAGCCGGACCGCACACCGGTGACCGACGCGGACACCGCGACCGAGGACGCGCTGCGCGCGCTGATCGGCGAGCACCGGCCGGACGACGCGGTACTCGGCGAGGAACGCGGACTGGATTCCCGTGCCGGGGACCGGGCGTGGATCCTCGACCCGATCGACGGCACGAAGAACTACTCGCGCGGCGTCCCGGTCTGGGCCACGCTGATCGCGCTCACCGAGGCCGGCCGCCCGACGGTCGGTGTGGTGAGCGCCCCCGCGCTGGGCCGCCGATGGTGGGCGAGCGCCGGTGGCGGTGCGTTCACCGACGCCGGGCAGGGCGCCCGCCGCATCTCGGTGTCCGGGGTGGCCGACCTCTCCGACGCGTGCCTGTCGACGACCGAGCTGAGCACCTGGGTGGAGCTCGGCGCCCTCCAGCAGTACCTGGACCTCGCGGCCCGCTGCTGGGTGGTCCGCGCGTTCGGCGACTTCTGGCAGCACATGCTGGTCGCCGAGGGCGCGATCGACCTGGGTCTGGACGGCGAGGCGAACGCCTGGGACCTGGCGGCGATCCAGCTGATCGTCACCGAGGCCGGCGGCCGGTTCTCCGACCTGAGCGGAGCCGACCGTTTCGACGGCGGTTCCGGCATCTCCTCGAACGGCCTGCTGCACGACGCGGCGCTCGACACCCTCCGTCGATAACGGTTCACACAGGTCATGACACGATCTGTGCCATGACAGAGGTGCGTACGGAGCTCGCCTTCGAGGACTTCACCGCCGGGCGGGTGTTCGATCTGGGCACGGTCGGGGTCGACCGCGACGAGATGGTCGGCTTCGCGTCTCTGTACGACCCGCAGCCGGTCCACCTGGACGACGCGGCCGCCGCCCGCAACCCGCTGGTCGGCAAGCTGTGCGCCTCCGGTCTGTTCGTGGCGGCGCTGTGGAGCCGGGCGTTCGCCGAGCAGGTGCTGAACCGCTCCACGGCCCTGAGCTGCCCCGGGGCGAACAACGTGAGCTGGCCGGCCCCGGTCTTCGCGGGGGACGAGCTGGCGATCCGGGGCGGCGTGCTGAGCTCCCGGTTGTCGAAGGCTCAGCCCGGCGTCGGCCTGGTGGACGTCCTGGCGACGCTGCATCGCGACGACCACTGCGTCTACCGAGCCCAGTTCGCGCTCCTCCTGGGTCTGGCTGACCACTAGCGAACCCAGGGCTGTGATCAACTTCGCCCACACCGCGCACCTCCCGCCCACACCGCGCTACGTGTACCTAGCGCGGTGTGACGACAAGGTGCGCGGTATGGGCGGGAGGGACTACTCCCAGAAGCGCAGCTCGGCGTAGCTGACCAGGGTAGCGGCGACCAAGGACACCAGGAGCGGGATCGCAACACGGCGCCCGACCAGTGTGGAAGTCCGGGCCAACCCTGCGGTCCGACGCCTCAAGTACTTCCGCCGAACGATGGCTCCACGCCCTCCCGACGGCGCAGCGGCCCAGCAGGCATGTGGTGCGGACAACGCCCCGGGCTGCCGCAAACTGCCACCAGCACCCGCCTCGGGTGGCTCCACCGACCTGATCACACCGCAGATGTCGAAGAGCCAGGCGCTCGCCGCCATGGGCCTCGGTGCGTTCAAAGTGGCAGACGGCATGCTCGGCGAAGCCGAAGGGGCCGCCCTCTCCGACACCGGATTCGGTGCCCTCGGCGGCGTCCCCATGATCCTCATCTATGGCGCGATGGCGGCGGAGGGCGGCCGCCAGTTCGGCAGCGGCTTCGACTCGTTCTTCGGCCCCGACCACAAACCGGCAAACATCGTCAACGACCCAGCCGACCCGAGCATCGCCGTCAACGCGGCCCGCCCGCTGACCTGACCAGTGCCTCGCAGAGCTAGGTGTCGTGTCGCAGACACTGCAGTGTCTGCGACACGACGTGAAGCTCTGCGAAGTCGGCTGCGAAGTCGGCGCTACTTGTCGGCGAGTTCCTTCTCGTACTTGGCCGTCATGTGGGCCACCGCCTGGACCTGGGACTCCGCGTGGCCGGTGCGGGTGTCCATCGCCCGTTGCTTCGCCGCGAGGGTCGAGTGGGCCTGGCCCTGGAACTCGGGCATCACGTGCTGGGCGATCAGCTCGTAGGAGCGGCGGGTCGCTTCCGGGTTGGCCCACTCGTGTGCCATGAACAGCATCGCGCCGAAGCCGCCGGACTGGTCGACCAACCGCTGCACCTGGGCCTTGGCCTCGTCGGGTGTGCCGATCACCCCGATGCCCGCACTGTTGATGAAGTTGATCATCTCTTCGAGGTTGCCGCCGTCGACCGCCATCTGCGGGAACGCCGCGACCTTCTTGAAGTAGTTGAACCACTGCTCGATACCGTGCTCGACGTCCTTGTACGCCTGCGCGCGGGTCTCCGCGATGTGCATCGGGCCGACCAGGCGCCACTGGGCACGGTCCACGGTGGTGCCGAAGGTGGCGGCGCGCTCCTCCATGACGTTCCAGTGGTGCGCCAGCGCGTCGAAGCCGTCGCTGCTCAGCGTCGCGCCGATCGACATCAGGCCGACGCCGTGCTTGCCGGCGAGCCTCGGCCCGGTCGGCGACGCGACGGCGGCGACCGCCACGTCGAAGTGCGGCTCGGAGTAGGGACGCAGGTGCAGCCGCGCGTCGATGAGCTTGTGGGTGCCGGTGTCCACGGTGATCGGCTCGTCCGAGGTCAGCAGACGCATGACGACGTCGAGGTTGACCTCGAGCAGCTCGCGGGTCTGGGTCGGGTTCAGCCCGATCATCGCCGAGTCGGTGGGCAGCGAACCGGGGCCGACACCGAGCATCGCGCGGCCCTTGGTGAGGTGGTCGAGCAGCACCATGCGCTCCGCCACCCACAGCGGGTTGTGGTATGACAGCGAGGTCACGCCGGTGCCGAGCTTGATGTTCTTGGTGCGTTCCGCGGCCGCCGCGATGAAGATCTCCGGCGACGCGATGATCTCGCTGCCCGCCGAGTGGTGCTCACCGATCCACGCTTCGTCGTAGCCGCAGTGGTCCAGGTGTTCGATCAGGCGCAGGTCCCGCTGCAGTGCGAGCGTGGGGTTCTCCCCCGCCGGGTGGAACGGGGCCAGGAAGATGCCGAAGCGCAGTCTGCTCATGTGACCCACGCTACGGCCACGGACGTGACCCGCAACACCCTTGCATCAACGTTGCGAGTTCACCGATCTCCGTCCGATGCCTGGTAGAGCAGGCCGTAGACGTGCTGGACACCGGGGACGTCGTCGAAGTCCAGCGGCTCGTCCGACGCCGACTCGACGCTCAGCGTCCCGCAGCCGAGCATGCGCTCGAACACGGTCTGCCGGAAGTGCACGCTGGTGATGCGGTTCATCGGAATCTCGAAACCGGTCCGGGTGAGGACGCCCTCGCGGACCAGGACCCGGCGGTTGGTCACCACGAAATGGGTGCATCGCCACCGCAGCAGGGGCGCGACGGTGAACCAGCCGATCGAGACCAGACCCAGGACCGTCAACGCGATCCAGCCGTAGCTGTGCCAGCTCGCCGCGCTGATCAGGGCGGCGAGATAGGCGATCGCGCCCACGGTGACCAGGAAGATCAGCGCGGGCACCACGAGCATCTTGGGATGCGGATGCTGGTGCGCGAGCACGTGTTCACCGGAGACCAGCAGTTCGTCCGGATAGGCCACGGCCTCAACTTATCGCCCGCAGGTGCACAACGTCGCCAGCCGCGACCGCGCGCGTGTCACCGCTCACGGAGTCCCGCACCAGCAGCCGGCCGTCGCGGTCGACGTCGATCGCCGTGGCCTCGTTCGTCTCACCGCCGGGCTGCTCGATGCGTACCCGGGAACCGATGGTCGCGCACCCGGCGCGGTAGTCGTCCCACAGCCCGACCGCGTCCGGATCGCCACCTGCCGCGCGCCAGCGGGCCTCGTCGGCCAGCAACCTGCGCAGGAACGCGATGAGCACGTCCTCGCGGCGCAGGTCGGCGCCCTCGATCAGCAGCGACGTGGCGTTCGCTCCCTCGGGCAGCTGCTCCGGTGTGGTGCGCACGTTCAGCCCGATGCCCAGCACCACCGCGCCCGGCGCCGCGACCTCGGCGAGCAGCCCGGCGCACTTCGCCCCGTCCGGACCGACCAGCAGGTCGTTCGGCCACTTCAGCGCGGCCTGGACCGAGGTCAGCTCCCGAACGGTGTGCAGCAGGGACAAGCCGGTGAGCAGCGGCAGCCAGCCCCACCGCGCCTGGGGTACCGCGGTCGGGCGCAGCAGGACGCTGACCGTGACGCCCGCGCCGAACGGCGAGGTCCAGCGCCGGTCCAGGCGCCCCCGGCCGGATTCCTGCAGCTCGGCGACCAGCACGGTCCGGTCCGGCGCGCCCGCCAGAGCGGCCTTGCTCAGATCGGCGTTCGTCGACCCGGTTCGCTCGACGACATCGAGCCCGGCGACCGGTCCCGACGGTTCGACGAGGGCCGAACGGAGCTCCTCGACGTCCAGTGCTCGATATTCCACCCATGCAGGTTAATGAGCCCCGTCACTACGCCGATCGGGGCGGGCAAATATATCGATAGGCTGCCCAGTCATGAGTACCGCGACCGCGCCCATCGGTGAGCCGCCGGCCGACGAGCCCGATATCCACACCACCGCCGGCAAGCTGGCGGACCTGTACCGGCGGGATGACGCCGCTGTGCACGCCGGCTCGGAGAAAGCCATCGAGCGGCAACACAGCAAAGGCCGTCAGACCGCCCGCGAACGGGTCGACCAGCTCCTCGACCCCGGTTCGTTCGTCGAGCTGGACGCACTGACCCGGCACCGTTCGACCAACTTCGGGATGCAGGCCAACCGTCCCTTCGGTGACGGTGTGGTGACCGGAAGCGGCACGATCGACGGCCGCCCGGTGTGCGTGTTCAGCCAGGACGCGACGGTCTTCGGCGGCTCGCTCGGTGAGGTGTACGGCGAGAAGATCGTCAAGGTCATGGACCTGGCGACCAAGATCGGCTGCCCGGTCATCGGCATCAACGACGGTGGTGGCGCACGCATCCAGGAGGGTGTCGTCGCGCTCGGTCTGTACGGCGAGATCTTCATCCGCAACGTGCGCAGCTCCGGCGTGATCCCGCAGATCTCGCTGATCATGGGCCCGTCGGCCGGTGGCGCCGTGTACTCCCCGGCGCTGACCGACTTCACCGTCATGGTCGACGAAACCAGCCACATGTTCATCACCGGCCCCGACGTCATCAAGACCGTCACCGGCGAGGACGTCGACATGGAGGAGCTCGGCGGAGGCCGGGCGCACAACTCGAAGTCCGGTGTCGCGCACTACCTCGGTTCCGACGAGGAGGACGCGCTGGCCTACGTCAAGGAGCTGCTCAGCTTCCTGCCGTCGAACAACCTGTCCGAGCCGCCGGTCTTCGCGCCGGCCGAGCCGGTCGCCGGGTCCATCGCCGACGGGCTCACCGAGTCCGACCTGGAGCTTGACACCCTGGTCCCGGACTCGCCGAACCAGCCGTACGACATCCACGGCGTGATCAGCCGCGTCGTCGACGAGGGTGAGTTCCTCGAGGTCCAGGAGCTGTGGGCACCCAACATCGTGGTCGGCTTCGGCCGGGTCGAGGGCCGCAGCGTGGGCATCGTGGCCAACCAGCCGACCCAGTTCGCCGGGTGCCTCGACATCGACGCCTCGGAGAAGGCCGCGCGCTTCGTCCGCACCTGCGACGCGTTCAACATCCCGATCCTGACCTTCGTGGACGTCCCCGGCTTCCTGCCCGGCACCGACCAGGAGTGGAACGGCATCATCCGGCGCGGCGCGAAGCTGATCTACGCCTACGCCGAGGCGACCGTCCCCAAGGTCACCGTGATCACCCGCAAGGCCTACGGCGGCGCGTACGACGTCATGGGGTCGAAACACCTCGGTGCCGATGTCAACGTGGCGTGGCCGACCGCCCAGATCGCCGTCACCGGCGCCCAGGGCGCGGTCAACATCCTGTACCGCAAGGAGCTCAAGGGCCTCGAGGGTGACGAGCTGGCCGCGAAGCGCGCCGAGCTGCAGCAGGACTACGAGGACACCCTCTGCAACCCGTACATCGCGGCCGACCGCGGCTACATCGACGGGGTGATCCCGCCCTCGCACACCCGAGGTTACGTCGGACGGTCGCTGCGGATGTTGGCCACCAAGCGGGAGGCCTCGCCGGCCCGCAAGCACGGGAACATCCCCCTGTGAGCGACACCGTGAGCGACGACGAGCAGACCCCCGAGGAGCGTCGCGCGCTGTTCCGGGTGGTGCGTGGCGAGCCCGACGACGTCGAGCTGGCGGCGCTCACCGTGGTGCTGGCGGCGGCCGCGTCGTCCGGCTCCGAGGAACCGGAGAGCAACCGGTCGCACAGCGTCTGGGTGGACCGGCAGGCGCAGCTGCGTCAGCCGCTGTACCCCGGCCCGGGCGCCTGGAAGGCGTCGGTCCTGCCTCGCTGAGGTGCAAGGCATGTGCTGAAACGCCCGACTCGCTGTGCTCAGGCGCCCGACTCGCGGAAGGGTCGGGCGCCGGCATCGCGCGAGTCGGGGACGTGGGCACACTGAGTTGGCGGCCTGAGCACACACGGGTGATCCGCGACGCGGTGTTCAGCTCGTGAGCGAGCCGGATGTCCACCCTCGGGTGGACATCCGGCTCCACCCCGGCCCCACCTCGGGTCCGATGTGATCGGGAACCGAACACCCGATCATCGTCGGTATGAATCTCATGTCCGTCCTGGGGACCGCTCTGGTGCTGGGCTGGATCATCAGCCGCAACCTCAAGGGCCGGTTCGTGGCCGCCCCCGGCCGCGCCTACAAGCTTCCGCTGGTCCTCGTCGCCCTCGGACTGGTCGAGTTCGGCGAGGCCCATCCGGCACTGTCGCCACTAGCCGTTCTGGTGATCGTCGCCGATCTGGTTCTGACCGCGGTGCTCGGTGTGGCTCGCGGTTGTTCGATCCGGCTGAGCCTGCGCGACGGCTACCTCTACCAGCGTGGCGGCGTGCCGACCCTGCTGCTGTGGGCGCTGTCCATCGCGGTCCGGGTCGGGGTGGGGTTGCTCGCCGCGTCCCTCGGCGTGGGCGCGGCGGCCGGTGCGACACTGGCGCTGACCTTCGGGATCAGCCTGGTGGTGCAGGCGATGGTGGTGCAGCACCGGGTGCGCGGTGACGGCAGGCCGGTCCGCCCCGCCGAGGGCCGAACCCGGCGTCACGAGGTCGCCGGCACTCCCCCGAGTGGGTCACACTGACTCCGTGATCATCGGTCCGGGCCACGCGGGCGGCTTGTCCCGCTTCCTGCTCACGGTCGTCTGGCTGCCGATCATCGTCGTGTCGCCCTACGTCGGCGATGCCCCGGTCGCCCATCCGTGGGCGGCAGCCGGTGCGGCGGCGGTCGCCTCGGCGGGATGGCTGATCCTGGTACTGCGCCCACGCGATCGGCTGTGGCTGTCCCAGCCGGTCGGTGTGCTGGCGACCGCGATCGGTGGCACGACGATGGTCGCGGCGGTCGGTGGCTGGTCGGTCCCGGTCGCGTTCTGCTTCCTCGCGGTCGCATCCGGCGGTGGGCGGCTGCCCCGAGCGGCCTCGGTGGCGGTGTTCCTCGGCGTGGCGTCGGCGCTGGCGATCCTCCTGGAGCCTCAGTCCGGGCTCGTTGGTGTGGTGCTGGTGACGTTGATGCTGGTCATGGCATTGGTGGCGGGTATCGGCCGGCGCGACACCGCGCTGCAGGCCGAGCAACGCGAACTGGCACTGGCCGCCGCGACGCGGGCCCAGGAGGAGCACATCCGGGCCGCGGCGCTGGCCGAGCGGGCCCGGATCGCGCGCGATGTTCACGACGCGCTCGCGCACTCGCTCTCGGCGCTGGCGGTGCAGCTGCAGGGCGCCCGGCTCATGGTGTTGCGGGATGGTGCACCGGCGGACACGGTCGCCCAGATCGAACGCGCTCAGCGGCTGGCGACCGAAGGCATCGCCGAGGCACGGCGTGCGGTGTCGGCGCTGCGCACGGATCCGGCCACGCTCGCCGACGGCCTGGGCGACCTGGTGGAGGCTCATCCGAGTGCCGAGCTGGTTCTCGAGGGCACGGCGCCGGACTCACTCGACGCGGCGGAGCGGGAGACGGTGCTGCGGGTCGCACGGGAAGCACTGACCAACACCCGCAAGCACGCCCCGGACGCCCCGGTCGTCGTCACCCTGCGCCACGACGCCGAGGGCACGACACTGATCGTCCGCGACCGGTCCGGCACCCGGCCTGCCGTGCGTGACAGCGACGGCTACGGTCTGGTCGGAATGGCCGAACGCGCGGCGCTGATCGGTGCCGAGTGGGGTGCCGGGCCGACGGAGGACGGGTGGCAGGTGCGGCTGCGGATCCCTCGATGAGTGACCCCGAGCTGCGGGTCGTGCTCGCCGACGACCAGGCGATCGTGCGTGAGGGCCTGGTCACGGTGCTCGGTCTGCTGCCCGGAATCACCGTGGTCGGGTCGGCCGCCGACGGTGATCGGGCGGTCGAGCTGGTCGCCGAGCACCGGCCCGACGTGCTGCTCACCGACCTGAGGATGCCCCACTGTGACGGCGTGCGCGCGACCGAGCGGGTCCGGGCCGCGCACCCGGACACCGCTGTCGTCGTGTTGACCACCTACGCCGAGGACGAGTCGGTCCTGGCCGCGCTGCGCGCGGGCGCCGTCGGCTGGCTGTCGAAGGACTCCGACGCCGAGGCGATCGGGCACGCGCTCCGGTCGGCGGCCGCTGGACAGTCCACCATCGACGCGGCGGTCCTCGCCCGTCTCGTCGCGTCCGCCGAACGTGCGCCGACCCGCACCGACCAGCCTCCGGACGAGCTGACCCCTCGTGAGATCGAGGTGCTCGGGCTCATCGCCGAGGGGCTCACCAACCGGCAGATCGCCCGACGGCTGGTGATCAGCGAGACGACGGTGAAGACCCACATCAACCACCTGTTCACGAAAGCGGGTCTGCGAGGCCGCGCGGACGCGGTCCGCTACGCCTACCGCAACGGCCTCGTGCCCGAGTGACACGAGCCTGATGGCACGATCGGCGTCATGCAGGTGATCCTCGCGTCGGCCTCGCCGGCTCGCCTTTCCGTTCTCCGGGCCGCGGGGCTCGACCCACTGGTCGAAGTCTCGGATGTGGACGAGGACGCGGTACTCGACTCGCTGCCCGGTGCCTCGCCTGCCCACGCGGTGACCGCGCTGGCCCGTGCGAAGGCACACGCTGTCGCCCGGCGGCTCGGTTCGACGAACGCGGTGCTGATCGGCTGCGATTCCATGCTCTCGATCGGTGGCGAGCTGGTCGGCAAGCCCGGCACGGTGGAGGTCGCCCGCGCGAGGTGGGCCCGGATGGCCGGCCGGACCGGGGAGCTGGTCACCGGACACGCCGTCCTTCGGCTGTCCGCTGGTGACATCGTGGACGAGGCGGCCGCGCACGCCGGCACGACGGTCCGGTTCGGGAGCCCGTCCGAAGCGGAGCTCGACGCGTACCTGAACTCGGGCGAGCCGCTCGCGGTGGCCGGTGCGTTCACCCTGGACGGGCTCGGCGGCTGGTTCGTCGACGGCATCGACGGCGACCCGTCGACCGTCATCGGCATCAGCCTGCCGCTCACCCGCACACTGCTGGCGAAGGTCGGCGTCGTGGTGACCGACCTGTGGAAATCCCGCGACTGACGTGCAGCGTAAAGCGGTATGTGAGCGACGCCGCGCACCTCGAGTCAACACCGCGCGACGTGCACATAGCGCGGTGTGACCGCGCGGTGCGCGGTGCGGGATTGAATCGGCTCATGCGGCACGAGGGCACAGGGGCCACGGCGAGATGGGCTATGCACCCGCTGGTCCAGACCCGTTAGCCTGGGTCCTATGCCAGTACCCAACGACACGCACCCGAAGCTCGCCTCCTACGCCCACCCGGAGCGCCTGGTCACCACCGAATGGCTGGCCGAACAGCTCGGGCAGGCCGGGCTCGTGGTCGTCGAATCGGACGAGGACGTGCTGCTCTACGACACCGGCCACATCCCCGGCGCGGTGAAGGTCGACTGGCACACCGAGCTCAACGACCCGGTCACCCGCGACTACGTCGACGGCACGCGCTTCGCCGAGCTGCTCGGCGAGAAGGGCATCGGCCGCGACGACACGGTCGTCATCTACGGCGACAAGAACAACTGGTGGGCCGCCTACGCACTGTGGGTGTTCAGCCTGTTCGGGCACCGCGACGTGCGGCTGCTCGACGGCGGGCGCGCCAAGTGGGTGGCCGAGGGCCGTGAGCTGACCAAGGACGTCCCGGACCGGGCCTCGGTCGACTACCCGGTGGTGGAGCGCGACGACAGCGTCATCCGCGCGTTCAAGGAGGACGTCCTGGCGCACCTGGGCAAGCCACTGGTCGACGTCCGTTCGCCGGGCGAGTACTCGGGCGAGCTGCTGCACATGCCGGACTACCCGCAGGAAGGCGCGATGCGCGGCGGGCACATCCCGGGCGCGGCGAGCGTCCCGTGGGCCAGGGCAGCGGCCGAGGACGCCACGTTCAAGACCCGTGACGAGCTCGAGGCGATCTACCTGACCGAGCAGGGCCTGTCGCCGTCGGACGACGTGGTCGCGTACTGCCGCATCGGCGAGCGCTCCAGCCACACCTGGTTCGTGCTGACCCACCTGCTGGGCTTCCAGAACGTGCGCAACTACGACGGCAGCTGGACCGAGTGGGGCAACTCGGTGCGGGTGCCGATCACGACCGGCACCGAGCGCGGATCGGCACGATGACCTCGCCGGTCGGCGAGCTGCCCCCGAAGCTGACCGAGCTGGTCGAGGAGTTCTCCGAGGTCGGCCCGAAGGACCGGCTGCAGCTGCTGCTGGAGCTGTCCGAAGAATTACCAGCGCTTCCGGCTCGATATGCGGAGCGCGAAGCGGGCATGGAGCAGGTGCACGAGTGCCAGACGCCGCTGTTCCTGGCGGTGGAGGTCGACGACGACCAGGTGGTGCACCTGTTCTTCGACGCGCCGCCGGAGGCACCGACGACGCGCGGTTTCGCCTCGATCATGCACACCGGACTGGACGGCCAGCAGGCACAGACCGTCCTGGCCGTACCGAACGACTTCTACACGGCGCTGAAGCTCGGCGAAGCGGTCAGCCCGCTGCGGCTGCGCGGCATGGCGGCGATGCTCACCCGGATCAAGAACCAGGTCCGCGAACGCTCAGCCTGACAGAACCCGTGAGTGTTGTGGGCTGCCATGGCAACCCACAACACTCACGGGTGTCAGCGGGGTAGCTGTGTGGGCGGGACTTCCGGAGCTTCGTCGGCGGCCGCACCGGCGGCGTCCTCCGGCGCGGCACCGGGTTCGTCGCGCGACGTGTGCAGCGTGATCGTCTGCACGGTGTACGAGGTCCCGTCGGGCAGTGCCTGTGAGCTGAACGTGGTCGGGTCGGTGAACCGGTGGAACTCACACCCCCGGCCGAACGCGCCGACGACGTCGTCCCAGTCGGTGCCGGTGCTGTAGTACAGGTCGTAGACACCGTCCGGGATGCCGTCGAGACGGACGGTCTTGCGTGCGCCGACCGCGACCGACACCACGATCTTCCCTTGCCGGGACAGGGCGAGGACCGCGTCGACGTCCTCGTCGTCGGTCACTTCCAGCACGCCGTCGGCCGGGCTGCCGGCCGCGCGCCGGTCCACGACCACCCGTCCGTTGGGCATCCGGGCGTTCACGGCGTCCCTCGCGGCGGGAATCCAGCCGCCCCACTCGAAGGCCGGCCGGTCCGCCGTCGGGGTGCCGATACCGGTGGATGCGGCGCGCAACGCGTCCATGCTCGGCGCCGTGGTGATGGCGGCAGCCGCGGTCGAACCGGTGCAGATGACCTGCAGGTTGATCTGCTGGCTGAGGTAGGCGAGCTCATAGCCGAACTGGCGCAGCGCGGCCACCAGCTCACCGTTCGGCCCGGTCATCTGGATCGGGGTGGGGCCGCCCGTGGCGAGCTGCTCACTCGCGGCGCTCACCACCCCGGCGGCACCGAGCACGGACTGGGTCAGTGCCGGTAGGTCGGGCGCGCGGGCGATGCCGTCGAAGGCCGCCGAGATGTCCCGATCGGTGCGGCTCAGCCGGTCCTGATAGCCGACGGGCGGAGCGGGGGCGGGCGGCGGCGGTGCGCCCGCGCAGCCGACCAGCGTCATCACCAGCCCGAGTACGACGCCGATCCAGGCCGTACGTGCCATAGGCGGTTCCCCCCGTTCTTCACGGGGACAGTAGTTGCCTGGGGCAGCCACTGCTGGGGCAACCTCGGGTTTTGTCCCGCCCCAGCTCAAGTCCTGCTCAATCCGCTGGTCATCAGCGGTGTGGCGACCCACAATTCTCAGGTACGGCTCCTACGAGGGAGGACGTACAGATGACACAGCTCACGCTCGCCGCACCCGGCGACACCTGGGGCATCAGCGGCCCGACGTTCCTCGGCCTGTACTGGATCGTCACCGCGGCCACGGTCGTCGTGATCCTCTCGCTCACGCGGGCTATCCGTCTGCGGCCCCCGGAGGACGGTTCCCGCACCCGGCTGGACGACGAGCCGTACCTGGCCGCCTACCTCCACGGCGGACCGGACCTCGCGCTGACCGCGGCGCTCGCGACACTGCGCGCCGAGGGCCTGGTGCGGTGCCGCGACACCCGATGCGAGGTGATCGGGACCCCACCGGACCGGGTTCGCCCGGACCTGGAGACCGCGGTGCTCGGCTCGCTGACCATGCCACGGCCCCGCAGCACCGTGGCCAGGCGATCCGCGGTGGTCATCGCCCTCAGACACCTCCGCAACCAGCTGATCCAGCGCAAGCTGCTGATGAGCGATGCCCAGCACGCCGACCACCAGAGCTGCACTGCGCTCCTGCTGGTGGTGCTCGTACTCGGGGTGGTCCGCCTGGTCGCCGGGATGATGAGCCGCCATCCGGTCCTGTACCTGGGACTGAGCCTGCTGGCGACCCTCGCCATCGGGTTGCTGCTCGTGCGGAGAAGGCCGAAACGAACCCTGCACGGTGATCGGGAGCTGGCCCGCTTGACCGTCGAGCACGAACACCTGGCGCCCCACCACCGGCCGGACTGGACCGCGAGCGGTGCCGGCTCGGCGGCGATGGCCGTCGCGCTGTTCGGCGAGGACGCGCTGCACGCCGCCGATCCGGAGTTCGCCGAGGAGCTGGCCGAACGGCCGTTGACCGGCTTCTTCCGCGACTTCCGCGGCGCCGGCACCTGGTCGCCGGGTGGGGGGAGCACCGCAACCGCCTACGGGGCCGCGACCCTCCACGACGGCGGGAACGGAGAGTCCGGCAGCGGCGACAGGGAGTGAACCCCGGGCCAACCTCAAGATTCGCCCTGCAACAGATCAAGTCCTGATCAAACCGCTGGTTCCCCACCGTGGCCCCGCCCACACTTCTCAGGTACGGCTCCCATGAAGGAGGACGTACAGATGACACAGCTCACGCTTGCCGCACCCGGCGACACCTGGGGCATCAGCGGCCCGACGTTCCTCGGCCTGTACTGGGTCCTCACCGCGGTCACGGTCGCCGCGGTGCTGGTCACCAGGCGCGCGATCCGCGAACAGGTGCGTCCCGCCGGCTCCTCGAGGCGGCTGGACGACGACCCATACCTGGTCGCCTACCTCCACGACGGTCCACACCTCGCGCTGACGGCCGCGCTCGCCGCGCTGTCCACCGACGGTCTCGTCGAGTGCCGGCACAAGGTGTGCATACGGACCGACGCCGTCGCGCGAGGAGATCGTCCCGGCCTGGAGCGACAGCTGCTCACCGAGATGGCCGACCTGGCTCCCACCACCTCGACCACCCGCCGCTCGCTGGCCGGACGGGCCGGTGTCGCCGAGGTGATGATGCGGCTGAGCGGCGAGCTCGTTCGGCGCAGGCTGCTGCTGAACGGCCGGCAGTACGATCACTACCGCTACTCCGGGATGCTGCTGATCGCTCTGTGCATCCTCGGGATGCTCCGGCTGATCGCCGGCGGCACATCCGGCCGGCCGGTGACCTACCTCGCCGTCAGCGTGGTGGTGGTCGTCCTCCTCACGCTGCTGATCATCAGAAGGCAGCCGCCTCGGCGCACCGTGCTCGGTGACAAGGAGCTGGCTCGGCTGAGGGAGGAGCACGAACACCTCGACCCGGCCCACCGGCCGGACTGGACCGCCAACGGCGCGACCGCCGCCGCGCTGGCCGTCGGGGTGTTCGGCGTGGGCGCCCTGTACGCGGCCAGTCCTGCGCTGGCCGGCGAGCTGGTCGTGCACAAGGCGTCGTCCCTGTTCGGCACCGGCTTCTACTCCGGATCCGGCGACAACTCGGGATGGGCCACCGCCGCCAACACCGGCGGCTACGGCGGCCATTCCAGCTGCGGCGGCGGTTCCAGCTGCGGAGGAGGCGGCTGTGGTGGTGGGGGCGGCGGGGGGTGCGGCGGATGATCACCGAGCTGCTCACCGGTGGACCACAGGTTGCTCACACGTGGGAGGACGACCAGATGACACGGTTGACACTCGCCGCCCCAGGCGACACCTGGGGCGTCAGCAGCCCGACGTTCCTGAGTCTGTACTGGGTGCTGGCGGCGGCCGCGATCATCGCGGTGCTGTTGCTCAGGCGAGCGATCCGCGAGCAGGTACCCGTCGGTGGTCCGCGAGCCCAGCTGGACAGCGATCCCTACCTGGCCGCGTATCTCAACGGCGACGCCCACCTCGCGCTCACCGCCGCGCTCACCGCCCTGCGGACCGACGGGCTCGTGCAGAGCCGCGACCACCGTTGGGAACCGACCGGCGCCACCTCCGAGCGGGGGCGCCCCACTCTGGAGCGGCAGGTTCTCCTGGAGCTGTCCACTCCGACGTCGCGGAACTCGTTGGCCAGGCGCCCGGGAGTCGTCGCGGTGATGGAGCGCCTGCGGGACGAGCTCGTCGAGCGAGGGCTGCTGATGAGCGGGCGGCAGCGCACCGGATATCGGCGCGCGGGCTGGCCGATGGTCGCTCTCTGCGCTCTCGGAGTCGTTCGGATGATCGCCGGTGCGACGTCGGACCACCCGGTGGGCTATCTCGCCCTCAGCGTGGCGGTGCTCATCGTGCCGACGCTGTTGATCATGATGAAGGAGCCGCCGGGCCGCACCGTGCTCGGGGACCGGGAACTTGCTCGGCTACGGGAACAGCACGACCACCTCGACCCGGTTCATCGGCCGGACTGGACCGCGAACGGCGCGACCGCGGCGGCCCTCGCGGTGGGCGTGTTCGGGGCTGGCGCGCTCTACGCGGCGGACCCGGCCTTCGCCGACGAGCTGGTCGAGCACCAGGCGTCCTCGATGCTCGGCGGCGGTTCGTACTCCGGCGGCTCGTGGTGGTCCGGGGGCGGCGGGTCCAGCTGTGGCGGCGGCTCGAGCTGCGGCGGCGGTTCCAGCTGCGGCGGGGGCGGAGGAGGCGGCTGCGGCGGGGGCGGAGGCGGAGGGGGGTGCGGCGGATGATCACCGACGTACTCGTCGGCGGTGGCACCATGTGGGGTGTCAGCGGGCCGGCGTTCCTCGGCTGGTACCTCGCGGTGACCGCCACCCTCGTTCTCGCCGTCGGGTCGGCCGGCCACCGGTCGTCACCCGAGCCGTGCGGTGTCCTCACCCTGCACGGCCCGACCGACCCCTACCTGGCCGCCTCCCTGAACGGCGGGGGTGAGCTGGCGCTGCTGAGCGCGGTGGTCTCGTTGCACGGCACTCGACGGCTGCGCGCCGAGCGGCACAGCCTCCTCCGCATCGACGGCGCGGCGGAGCAGCCGACACCGGCTCTGGAGCGGGCCGTGCTCACCGAGTTGGCCGGAGCCCGGTCACTCGGGCAGCTCGCCCGGGCACGGCACATCCAGGTGGAGCTGGAGCAGCTGCGCGGTCAGCTGATCCGGCACGGCCTGCTGCTCGGCGACGGGCAACGGGCGCGGATGCGGTACCTCAGCTACGTCGTGCTCGTGGTCCTGCTCGTCGGTGTGGCACGGCTGGTCGGCGAGCTGATCGACGGCGGCCTGTTCACCGGTCTGCTGCTCTGTGTCCTGTCCCTCGGCGTGGTGGCCACCGTACTGATGATCAACGCTCCGACCAGGACGGCGCGAGGCCGTCAGGCAGCCTCGATGCTGCGCACCAAGTACGGATATCTCGACCCCGCGACCCGCCCGGACTGGGACGCCCACGGCCCGACCGGTGCCGCGCTGGCCGTGGCGGTGTTCGGCTTCGCCGCGCTCCGAGCCGCGAATCCCGGGCTCGCGGACGAGGTCGTCGAAGCCGGCGCCGGTCTCGTCGGGGCGGGAACCGACCGAGGGGGACCCCGATGAGCGCGAACCCGCTGACCGAGCTGGGCGTCGGGATCGGCTGGCGGTCGGAGATCGCCGGGCCGCTGGCGAAGCTTCCCGGCCTGCGTTTCTGCGAGGTCGTCGCCGAGTCACTGCCCTGCGACGGTCCACTGCCGGCGCCCCTGCGCCGGTTGGTCGAGGACGGCGTCACCGTCGTCCCGCACGGGACGCGCCTGTCGCTGGGCGGGACGCAACCGCTCGACCCGCACCGCGTGCGGCACTTCGCGTCGGCGGCGGACATGCTGGGTGCACCCCTGGTGAGCGAGCACATCGCGTTCGTCAGGGCCGGCGGTCTCGAAGCCGGGCACCTGCTTCCGCTGCCGCGCACCCGCGAGGCCCTCGATGTCCTGGAACACAACGTGCGCGCGCTCCAGGGCGAGCTGGACGTGCCGATCGCGCTCGAACCGATCGCCGCGTTGTTCGACTGGCCGGACAACGAGCTGGACGAGGCGGACTGGCTGACCGAGCTGCTGGACCGCACCGGCGCATGGCTGCTGCTGGACGTCGCCAACGTCTACGCGAACGCCCGCAACCGGGGACAGGACCCACTGGACCTGCTCGACCGGCTGCCGTTGGAACGCGTCGCGTACGTGCACGTCGCCGGGGGTGCCGAGCACGAGGGGCTCTATCACGACACGCATACGGCGACGACGCCACCGGAGGTGCTCGCGCTCGTCACCGAGCTCTGCGCGCGCCGACGACCGCCCGCGCTGATGCTGGAGCGCGACGGGGACTACCCGCCCGCCGAGCAGCTGTACGCGGAGCTGGACGCGATCGCCCTCGCGGCGGGTGTACCTAGCCCCCGTTCACATGAGCCGATCACCCGATCGCGGGTGACCAGGAGTACACGGTGAGCAAGTCCACATTGGCGCAGGCGCAGGCCGCGCTCGTCTCGGCGCTCGTCGCCGGAGGGCCGCTGCCGACCGGTTTCGACACCGACAGGGTGGCGGTGGCACAGCACGCGTTGCGTCGCAAGCGAGCCGGCGAGGTGGCACGGGTGTGGCCGATCCTCGCGGCCTCCCTCGGCGACGCCTGGATCCCGTGTTTCTGCAGGTGGTCGGCCGGAAAGCCGCCCCGGGGCTCGCTGCGGGACGGCTGGGACCTGGCCCGCGAACTGGCCGACAGAGATCAACTTTCGCCGCGTGCGGCGCGAGAACTGGCGTTTCGCGACACGGTTATGCGTTATGACGGCCGGCGGGATCCGCGACGCCGTATGCTGCCGACGATCCGCCGGGTCCCCGGCGGGCTCGCGTTCGGCGCACTCGGTCGGGGTCACCTGCTCTGGCGATAGTCCGGTCCCCGCATAGACTCGGCCGATCGTGGAATGACACTGAAGATCTATGCATGGAGGCACCGTGGCCGCCGAGGCGACCCGTCAGTTGCGGAAAGTGCTCATCGCCAACCGGGGCGAGATCGCGGTTCGGGTGATCCGAGCCTGCCGTGATGCCGGCCTGACCAGTGTCGCGGTGTACGCCGAACCTGATCGGGACGCGTTGTTCGTCCGGCTCGCCGACGAGGCGTACGCGCTGGGCGGCAACACCGCGGCCGAGTCCTACCTGGACTTCGAGAAGGTCATCGGCGCCGCGAAGCAGGCGGACGCCGACGGCATCCACCCCGGTTACGGCTTCCTGTCCGAGAACGCCGACTTCGCCCAGGCGGTGATCGACGCGGACCTGGTCTGGATCGGACCGTCCCCCCAGTCGATCCGCGACCTCGGCGACAAGGTGACCGCGCGGCACATCGCGATGCGCGCGGGTGCACCTCTGGTACCCGGCACCCCCGACCCGGTGTCCGGCGCCGACGAGGTCATCGAGTTCACCAAGGAGTACGGACTGCCGGTCGCCATCAAGGCGGCGTTCGGCGGTGGCGGCCGCGGCATGAAGGTCGCGCGCGAGGAGAAGGAGATCGCGGAGCTGTACGAGTCCGCGGTCCGCGAGGCCACCGCGGCGTTCGGCCGTGGCGAGTGCTTCGTCGAGCGCTACCTGGACAAGCCCCGCCACGTCGAGACCCAGGTGCTGGCCGACCAGCACGGCAACGTCATCGTGGTCGGAACGCGGGACTGCTCGCTGCAGCGGCGTTTCCAGAAGCTGGTGGAGGAAGCCCCGGCGCCGTTCATCACCGACGAGCAGCGCAAGACCCTCTACGACGCCTCCAAGGCCATCGTGAAGGAGGCCGGCTACTACGGCGCCGGTACCGTCGAGTTCCTGATCGGCCAGGACGGCCTGATCACCTTCCTCGAGGTCAACACCCGGCTGCAGGTCGAGCACCCGGTGTCCGAGGAGACCTCCGGGCTGGACCTGGTGCGTGAGCAGTTCCGCATCGCCGAGGGCCTGGAGCTGAACCTGAAGGACGACCCGGAGCCGCGCGGGCATTCCATCGAGTTCCGGATCAACGGCGAGGACGCCGGGCGTAACTTCCTGCCTGCCCCTGGCACGGTCTCCTCGATCGCGTATCCGGCCGGGCCCGGTGTCCGGGTGGACGCCGGCGTCGAGTCCGGCTCGGTCATCGGCGGCCAGTTCGACTCGCTGCTGGCCAAGCTGATCGTCTCCGGCTCGGACCGGCCGCAGGCGCTGGAGCGCTCGCGCCGCGCGCTGGCCGAGTTCCAGGTCGAGGGCATGGCCACGGTGCTGGAGTTCCATCGTCTGGTCGTCGAGGACCCGGCGTTCGCGGCGAACACCGAGGACGGGTTCACCGTGCACACCCGGTGGATCGAGACCGAGTGGGACAACACGGTGCCGCCGTTCACCGGTGGTGAGGGCGCTGACGAGGAGAGCTCGGAGCGTCAGACCGTCGTGGTCGAGGTCGGCGGTCGCCGCCTCGAGGTGTCGCTGCCCGGCGATCTCGCCCTGGGTGGCGGCGGGGGCGCGGCGGCCGGAGCCAAGAAGCCGCCGCGCAAGCGGGCAGGTGGCAAGGGCGGCGGAGCCGTGTCGGGTGACGCGGTCACCGCGCCGATGCAGGGCACCATCATCAAGGTCGCGGTCTCCGACGGCGACACCGTCTCGGCGGGCGACCTGGTCGTCGTCCTCGAGGCGATGAAGATGGAGAACCCGGTCACCGCGCACAAGGACGGCACCATCACCGGTCTGTCCGCCGAGGCGGGCGGATCGATCTCCCAGGGCACCGTGATCTGCGAGATCAAGGACGCCTGACCGGCAGGTCCGATCGACTGGCCGTTGCCGCTCGCGTTGGAGCGGCAACGGCCAGTCGTCTGTCCGGCCCACTGTCGTTGACTCGACAAGCTGTGCGATCGCGAAGGTTTTCGATCGTTCGCCCCCGGCCGGCGCGGGTTCGCTCCTAGCGTGGCCGTATGCCGGACAACGCCCCCGCCGCAGGCGGCTTCAGGATCGATCCCACGACGATCCCCCAGCTTCAGAAGGCCTTCCAGGATGCGCTCGCGCAGCTGCGACCGGTGCTTCAGGAGGCGGGGCACAGCCTGCCGATGGCGAGCCCCGCCATGGCCGACGAGGCGAGCACCCAGTTCCAGGCGGCCTTCAACCAGTCCGCGACGCAACACCTCGACTCGCTCACGGCATTCGAGCAGCGGCTGAACCAGGTGCTGGCGACACTCGGCTCGATCCAGCGGGCCTACGACTCGAACGACCAGGACACCGCGCGCAACCTGGCCGCCCAGCTGGGGTCGTGACCTGACCATGGCCGAGATGCGCCCAGCGGGCATGACCCTCGAACAGATGTACGCGACGGCGCAGTCGTCCACACCCGCCGTCGCGACCAGTAGCGGGGAGGGCTTCACCAAGGTCTCCGCCGGTCTCTACCAGGTGTCGCAGGGCCTACGCGGTTCACTCGACAAGATCGGTACGGGGTGGCAGGGGCAGGGCGCGCAGGCGGCACAGACCGGGATCGGCCAGCACGTGCAGTGGGCACAGACGGCGGCGCGGGAGTCCACGGCGGTGGCGGCCAACGCCGAGGCGCACGCCCAGAGCGTCACGCACGTGAAGAACTCCATTCCGGACCCGGCGACCATCGCGGCCAGTACCACGAACGCGCCCGGTGGCCGGGCGCCCGACGGCTCGCCCAACGCCGCCGCCGTCGAGGGCGCCAGGCGCGAGGCCGAGCAGCGGGCACGCGAGCTGTTCAAGCAACATGCGGGCAACTGCCGGTCGAACACCCCGAGGACCGCGCTGACCGCGCCGCCCACCGCCGGCTCGGCCGCGGGCGCCAAAGCGGGCGCCTCGGGCTCGCGCGCTCCCGCGACGCGAGGTCGCGGCGCCGGGGTGAAGGCGCCCGGCCCGGCCGCCGGCGGCGCGGCGGGTGCAGCGGGCGCCGGTGGCGCAAGGACCAGCGCGGCGTCGTCGGTCCGTCAGGCCTCGGCCGTGAACGAGGGCGCGGGCAGGGCCGGTATGGGCGCTCGGCCGAGCTCCACCAGGGGCTATCAGCCCGGTGGGTTCAGCGAGATGGTTCCCGGTACCAACGGGTATCTCGCGGAGCGTTCGACCCGGCGAGCACCACGAGGCGGACCCGCGCCCGCCGCCGCGCTTCCCGGGCCGGACGGGCAGGGCCGGAAGCGTGGACGTGGTCCCCGGCCCAGCCCGGAGGCGGTCGTGCCGGGCGGTCCGGCACACCCTTCGAGACCGGCTCCTCGGCAGTTGACGGCGCGGGGCGAAGGCCATCTCGACGCTGGTCAGCCGAGCGTCGGCTACCCGTACGGTCCTCCGCCTCCCGGCACCGAGCAGGCCGGGGCGCCGGGGCACGGCGGGCCACAGCAGGCGATGACCGGCGCGCACGGCGGCATGGTGTCGCCGATGATGGGAGGTTCGGGAATGAGTGGATCGTCCGGCTCGGAGCAGCGGCACCAGACACCGGCGTACCTGCTCGACGACTTCGAGCTGTTCGACGGAGACAGCTGGGTGGTTCCTCCGGTGATCGGGAAGTGACCGCCGGGACGCCGATCCACCACGGCTATCGGGCCCCGGAGCGGCGGGTGTTGACCGCTGTCGAGTTCGACGTGCTCTGGGAATGGCTCGGTCTCGGTGCCACACCGGTCGTGCTGCAGCTCGACTCGCCCGGTCGCACGCACAGCCAGCGCAGGGACATCATCAACGCGGGCTGGCACGGCCTGCGCGAACGTGGGCTCGCCGACCACAGCGGTCCCGACCCGGAGATCGTCCGGCTCATGCATCTGCTCGCGGCACCGGCTCAGCAGGTCGAGCTACGGCTGCGATCCGGGCACGACCTGCGGGCCGTCGGTGCCGGCCAGTCGACCGCGACCGCACTGGCGGTGCGCCAGGACGCGACGGTCGCGCTCAGCGCGGCGACGCAGCCGATCGATGCCGCACTCAGCGCGCTCCCCCCGCTGCCTCCCGGCGCCGGGCGCTCGGTGACGCTGCCCAGCGCCGACCTGGACGCCGCGAGCTCCTCCGCCGACGCCGGCCTGCCGTTGGCCGAGGCGCTGCGGGACCGGGGCGTCGACCCGGGGGATGCCGAGCTGGTCCAGGCCATCCTCGGGGGAATCACCGGCCGAGGGCAGCTGAGCGTCCTCGCGGCGGACCGCTGGGGGATGCTGCACCGGCTCGGCAAGGTCGTCGGCGTACTGGACACGCGGCACGGCCGGTACACGATCCAGCGTGCGGCCGCGCCGGGCAGCAGCGTGGAGTGGACGACCCTGGCACCGACCGACGCGCACCGGCTGCGGTTCCGTGTCGACGAGCTGCTGACCGAGACCATGGACCGGGCGAACCGGGTCTGAGCAGGTCAGCTCGCGGCTCTGTCGAAGCCGGCGAGCACCATCGGCAGAGCGCGGGGCGCGGAGGCCGAGTGGTCGATCATCCCGAGGTCGATCACGTCGGCGGCGCCGCCCGCCGCTCGAATCCGCCGCTGACAGTAGGTGGCGTTGGCGATCGGGACGTCCTGGTCGCCCGAGGCCGCGTAGATGCGCACCGGCAGTGTCGTCGGCGGCCGCCAGTCGCAGCTTCCGTCGGCCACGCGCAGAGCGTCGGCCAACGGACCGGCCGGGTTGCGCAGCAGGGCGAGGAACGCCGGGGTGAACAGCTGCTCAGGTGTCTCCGGCAGCGCGCGCAATGCCTGCTCGCTGCCGTGGTCGCCACTCACGAGCCCGGTCACCGTGCGGTCGTAGGGTGACCGGAACGCCTGGTCCGGGGTGTCGTAGAGATGGTGCAGGCGGTTCCACTGGACGGCCAGCAGCGCCAGGTACGCGGCACCGTTGCGGATTCCGCCGGTGACCGCGGTGTGCAGCGTGCCGCTGACGTCGTACGGGCCGCTGATCGGTGCCACCGCCTCGGGGTGCAGCGTCTCCTCGCCTGCCCGCAGCAGTTCCTTCGCCACGGCCATCGCCGCCTGCCCACCCTGTGAGTGGCCGCTGAGCAGCACGTCACCGGTCAGCCGTCGGCCGTCGCGGTCCGCCAGCGCCCTGGTCGCGCGCAGCGCATCGACCGAGGCGGTGACCGTCGACGGGAGATCGACGTACGGATGGTCACCCGGACCGGTCCCCAGCCCCAGATAATCCGGTGCCGACACGACGTAGCCGTCGGCGGCGAACATCACGGCCGCGGCCCGGTCGCCGCTGTCCGCGTCGACCGACGCCGCCTCCGCCCTGGACGGGTTGGTGCCGTGCTGCCACGACACCAGCTCTCCTCGCCCGCTGTCCATGGGTGTCGCTACGAGCGCGCTCGCCCTGGTGGGCTGTCCGTGCGGATCGATCGTGGTGTACTCGACCCGGCGGGCGTCGACGCCGAACCGTGCTCGGGACGCATCAACACCCCGCAGCGCCAGGTACTCACGGACCTGGCCGACGTCGAGCCGTTCCAGCTGAACGACCGACAGCACGTGCCCTCGTCCGCTCGGATCGGCCGGTATTTCCGGTTCCCGCGCCCCGCACGCCGCGACGAGCCCCAGCAACACGATCGCACTGCCCACAGCACACACCCGCGAAAGTCCCATGCGTCCAGGCTGTCGCGCGCCTCACCCGGACACCCTCCCCCGCTCCCCCGAATCCACGGTAGGGACAACCCCCGAACAGCCATGATCACCACCGCCTGAGGGCTGTTTCCGGGCTCGAAAACAGCCATGAGGCGGTGGTGATCATGGGAACGGGCTAGGACAGGAGGGCTCGCGCCTCCGGGGCGACCTTGCGGACCGCGTCGGCTGCCTCGTCGTTGGGCTGGGCCTGGGATTCGCGTTCCGAGGCGACCCGGGCCGTGTAGACCTCGACCTCTCGGGTGATCGTGTCCGCATCCCAGCCGAGCACGGGGGCGATCAGCTCGGCGACCGCCTGGGCCGAGTCGACGCCTCGGTGGGCGTACTCGATCGAGATTCTGGTGCGCCTCGCCAGGACGTCGTCCAGGTGCAGCGCGCCTTCGTGGCTCGCCGCGTACACCATCTCCACCTGCAGGTACGCCGGCGAGCCCGGCACCGGGGCCAGCAGTTCCTTGCGGTCGTCGGCCAAGGCCAGGACGTCGTGCAGCAACGAGCCGTAGCGGTTGAGCAGGTGGGTGACCCGGTGCGGGTGCAGCCGGTAGCGGGCGGCGATCTGCTCGGCCTGGTTGACCAGCGCGTGGTAGCCGTCGGCGCCCAGCAGCGGCACCTTGTCGGTGATCGACGGGGCGACCCGGATCGGGAGGTCCACCGAGGCGGCGTCGACCGCGTCGGCCGCCATGACCCGGTACGTCGTGTACTTGCCACCGGCGATCGCCACCAGGCCGGGCGCGACCCGCGCCACGGCGTGCTCCCTGGACAGCTTGGAGGTCTGCTCGCTCTCCCCGGCCAGCAGGGGGCGCAGGCCCGCATAGACGCCCTCGATGTCCTCGTGGACGAGCGGCGTGACCAGCACCCGGTTGACGTGCTCCAAGATGTAGTCGATGTCGTTCTTCGTGGCAGCGGGGTGGGCCAGGTCGAGGTGCCAGTCGGTGTCGGTGGTGCCGATGAGCCAGTGGCCGCCCCACGGGATGACGAACAGGACGGACTTCTCGGTGCGCAGGATGATGCCGGTGTCGGAGACGATGCGGTCCCTCGGGACCAGAATGTGCACGCCCTTCGACGCGCGGACCCGGAAGCGGCCCCTGCCCCCGGCGAGCTGTTGCAGCTCGTCGGTCCAGACGCCGGTGCAGTTGACCACCACCCCGGCGTGGATGTCGGCTTCGGCGCCGTTCTCGCTGTCCTTGACGCGCACCCCGGACACCCGGTCGGCCTCGCGCAGGAAGCCGACGACCTGGGTGGAGTTGCGGACGACCGCTCCGTAGTGCGCCGCGGTGCGGGCCACGGTCATCGTGTGGCGCGCGTCGTCGGCCTGGGCGTCGTAGTAGCGGACCGCGCCGATCAGCGAGTCGGACCGCAGCGCGGGGGCCATACGCAGTGCCCCGGACCGGGTCAGGTGCTTCTGGCGGGGCACCGCGCGGCCGCCGGCCATCAGGTCGTACAAGGTCAGGCCGGCGGTCACGTAGGGCCGCTCCCAGAACCTGCCGTGCAGCGGATACAGGAAGCTCACCGGCTTGACCAGGTGCGGCGCCAGCCTGGTGAGCATCAGCTCACGCTCCCGCAGCGCCTCGTGGACCAGCCCGAACTCCATCTGTTCCAGGTAGCGCAGGCCGCCGTGGAACAGCTTCGACGAGCGTGACGAGGTACCGGAGGCGAGATCGCGCGCCTCCACCAGCGCGACCCGCAGTCCTCTGGTCGCCGCGTCCAGCGCGGTGCCGGCGCCGACGACGCCGCCGCCGATCACCACCAGGTCGAACTGCTGACCGGCGAGGGCCTGCCAGCTCTGTTCGCGTTGCTCCGGGCCGAGCCTGCCGAGGTCGGACATCGAGGGCTACTCCCTGCGCGTCGGTGTGGTCGTCAGTTCGGTCGCCCCAACGGTACGCGTCGGCGTCCACTCGGGGCCTGCCCCGACCCCCGGTCGGACGCCGCCGATCGGGTCAGTCGCGCAAACGCATACGGGCAAAGGGATGCGGCGAAGCCCAGACCCTGCTGGAATCAGGCCCCGGAGTCCAGCCATGCCACCGCCAGGTACCCAATGAGGGGAATCACATGAGCCGATACGTCGCCGCGGTAGACCAGGGCACCACGTCGAGCCGTTGCATCCTGTTCGACCACAACGGCCTACCGGTCGCGTCCGACAGCCGGGAACACCAGCAGATCTTCCCGAAGGCCGGCTGGGTCGAGCACGACGCGCTGGAGATCTGGACGAACACCCGCGAGGTCGTCGCGGGCGCACTGGCGAAGGCCGACCTGTCCGAGTCCGACGTCGTGGCGGTCGGGATCACCAACCAGCGCGAGACCGCCGTCGTGTGGGACCGGGCGACCGGGCAGCCGATCTACAACGCGATCGTCTGGCAGGACACCCGCACCGACCGGATCTGCGCCGAGCTCGCCCGCGACGGCGGCGGCGAGAAGTTCACCCAGCGGACCGGTCTGCCGCTGGCCACCTACTTCGCCGGACCGAAGGTCCGGTGGATCCTGGACAACGTCGACGGCGCCCGCGAGCGCGCGGAGAAGGGCGAGCTGGCGTTCGGCACCATGGACACCTGGGTGCTGTGGAACGCGACCGGCGGCCCGGACGGCGGGCTGCACATCACCGACGTCACGAACGCCTCCCGCACGCTGATGATGGACCTGGAGACGCTGGACTGGGATCCGGAGCTGTGCGAGGCGGTCGGCGTGCCCGCGTCGATGCTGCCGGAGATCCGGTCGTCGTCCGAGGTGTACGGCACGGTGCGGGCGAAGGGGATCCTGCCCGGCGTGCCGATCGCCGGCATCCTCGGTGACCAGCAGGCCGCGACGTTCGGCCAGGCCTGCCTGGACCCAGGCATGGCGAAGAACACGTACGGCACCGGCAACTTCATGCTGCTCAACACCGGTACCGAGATCAAACGCAGTGAGAACGGCCTGCTCACCACGGTCTGCTACAAGATCGGCGACGAGCCTGCCGTGTATGCGCTGGAGGGGTCGATCGCGGTCAGCGGCTCGCTCGTGCAGTGGCTGCGGGACAACCTGGGCATCATCGGTTCCGCGCCGGAGATCGAGCAGCTCGCCGCGTCGGTGGAGGACAACGGCGGCGCGTACTTCGTGCCGGCGTTCTCCGGGCTGTTCGCGCCGCACTGGCGGTCCGACGCGCGGGGCGCGATCGTCGGGCTGACCCGGTTCGTCAACAAGGGCCACCTGGCCCGCGCGGTGCTGGAGGCGACGGCGTTCCAGAGCCGCGAGGTGCTCGAGGCGATGAACGCGGACTCGGGTGTGCCGTTGACCGAGCTGAAGGTGGACGGCGGCATGATCGTCAACGAGCTGCTGATGCAGTTCCAGGCGGACATCCTCGGTGTGCCGGTGATCCGTCCGGTGGTCGCCGAGACGACCGCGCTCGGCGCCGCCTACGCCGCCGGTCTGGCGGTCGGGTTCTGGGAGAACACCGACGACATCCGCACGAACTGGGCGAAGGACAAGCAGTGGGAGCCCACGATGGCCGAGGACGAGCGCGCCCGCCTCTACGGCCAGTGGCAGAAGGCCGTCACCCGCACCTTCGACTGGGTGGAGGACTAAACGGCCCGTGAGTGTTTTGGGCTGCCAGGGCAGCCCAAAACACTCACGGGTCTTCAGATCACGTGGGCGTCGTGCAGGTCGGCGATCCGGGGCGCGCCGTAGCCGAGTTCGGCGAGCAGGGCGTCGGTGTGCTCACCGATCTCCGGGATCGGGTCCATCCTCGGCTCCGGGCCACCTCGCGGGATGACCGGCGGAGCGAGTGCCGCGAGCGGGCCCACCGGGGACCCGACCTCGGTCCATCGGCCCCGTTCGGCCAGCTGTGGGTGCTCGATCAGCTCGGGCAGGCCGTTGCGCCGGGAGTGCGCGATGCGGGCGCCGGTCAGCCTGCTCGCCAGCTCCTCGGCCGGCAGCGCGCGGAAGACGTCCTCGATGGCCGCGCGCAGCTCGTCACGGTGCTCCACCCGGGCGGGGTTCGTCGCGAACCGCTCGTCGCGGGTCAGCTCGGGCCTGCGCAGCACCTCGGCGCAGAACAGCACCCACTCGCGGTCGTTCTGGATCGCCAGCATCACGTCGGTCCCGCTCGTGGCGAACGGCCCGTACGGCGCGATCGCCGCGTGGCTCGCACCCGCCGGCACCGGCGCGGTGCCGCCGTAGCGCGCGTAGTACATCGGGAAGCCCATCCATTCGGTGAGCGCGTCGAACAGCGATACCGCGAACGCGCCACCGGCACCGGTGCGCTCACGGTGCAGCAGCGCGCTCAGGATGCCCGAGTACGCGTACATGCCGGCGGCGATGTCGGCCGCCGGGATGCCCGACTTCGCCGGCTGCTCGGGGGTCCCGGTGATCGACAGCAGCCCGACCTCGGCCTGGATGAGCAGGTCGTAGGCCTTCGCGTCGCGGTAGGGGCCG
Source organism: Actinospineispora spinosispora DSM 44797 (assembly GCF_000429025.1). Classification (GTDB taxonomy): domain Bacteria; phylum Actinomycetota; class Actinomycetes; order Mycobacteriales; family Pseudonocardiaceae; genus Pseudonocardia; species Pseudonocardia spinosispora. Next base: position 52,897 of record NZ_KE386834.1, on the reverse strand, counting down.
TCCTCTCCGTACCCGGAGATCGAGCAGTGCACCAGCCTCGGGTGCCGCCCGGTCAGCTCCTCGGCGCCGAGCCCGAGGCGGTCGGCGGCACCGGGCGCCAGGTTCTGCACGAACACGTCCGCCCGGTCCAGCAGCCGCCGCATCACCTCGGCACCGTCCGGCTGCTTCAGGTCGAGCGTGAGGCTCTCCTTGGACCGGTTGAGCCACACGAAGTGGCTCGACATGCCGAGGACGGTGGTGTCGTAGTCACGGGCGAAGTCGCCACTTCCCGGTCGCTCCACCTTGATCACCCGAGCGCCCAGGTCCGCGAGGTGCCGGGTCGCCAACGGCGCGGCGACAGCCTGCTCGCACGCGACGACGGTGATGCCGTCCAACGGTCGTTGCATCGTCATGCTCAGTCCAGGTCGTCGTGGCGCATCAGCTGCCGGCCGGCCTCGGTGATGGAACCCGACAGCGACGGGTACACCGAGAAGGTCCTGGCCAGGTCGTCCACGGTCAGTGTGTTCTGCACGGCCATCGCGATCGGCAGGATCAGCTCGCTCGCCACCGGCGCGACGACCACGCCGCCGATCACGACGCCGCTGGTCGGACGGCAGAACAGCTTCACGAAACCGCGGCGCAGACCCTGCATCTTCGCCCTGGGGTTCGTGCCGAGCGGCATCATGATGGTCCTGGCCTGGACCTCACCGGCGTCGATGGAGGCCTGGCTGATGCCCACCGTGGCGATCTCCGGCCGGGTGAACACCGCGGCCGCGACGGTCTTCAGCTTGATCGGCGCGACTCCCTCACCGAGCGCGTGCCACACCGCGATCCGGCCCTGCATCGCGGCGACCGAGGCGAGCATCAGCAGCCCGGTGCAGTCACCGGCCGCGTATACGCCGGGCGCGGCGGTGCGCGACACGCGGTCCACCGGGATGAAGCCGCCCCGATCGGTGGTGACGCCGACCCGGTCGAGGCCGAGGTCCTGGGTGTTCGGCACGGAGCCGACCGTCATCAGCACGTGCGAGCCGCTGACCGTGCTGCCGTCGCCGAGGGTCACGACGACGCCGTCGCCGTCCCTGCTGACCTGCTCTGCCCTGGTGCGGGGCAGGATCGTCACGCCGCGTTCGGCGAACACGTCCTCCAGCACCGTCGCCGCGTCGGCGTCCTCGGTCGGCAGGACGCGGTCCCGGCTCGACACCAGGGTGACCCGCACGCCCAGCTCGGTGTAGGCCGAGACGAACTCGGCGCCGGTCACCCCCGAGCCGATGACGATCAGGTGCTCGGGCAGCTCGTCCAGGTTGTACAGCTGCCGCCAGGTGAGGATCCGCTCGCCGTCCGGGACCGCGCTGGGCAGCACCCTCGGGGTCGCACCGGTGGCGATCAGGACCACGTCGGCGGGCAGCGTCTCGCCGTCGGCGACCACGCTGTGCGCGGCACCGGACAGGGGCTTCTCGGCGAACGCCGCCGATCCACTGATCAGCCGCACACCTTCGCGTTCCAGCCTGGCGCGCACGTCCGCCGACTGTGCCCTCGCCAGCGAACCCACGCGCGCGTTGATGCGGGCGAGGTCGACCGTCGCGGCCTTGTGGTCGGCGTTCAGCCCGAGCTCGTTGGCCCGGCGAAGCTCGGTGCGGATTCCGGCCGACGAGATGAACGTCTTGGACGGCACACAGTCGTCCAGTACGCATGCTCCGCCCATGCCGTCCCGCTCGACCACGGTCACCTCCGCGCCGTGCTGGGCGGCCACCAGAGCCGCCTCATATCCGGCCGGTCCGCCGCCCATGATCACAATCCGGCTCACCCGGTGCTCCCCTCCCACTCGATACGTCTGCCATGACACTAGGCTGTCCGGGTGTCGCTCTACGCTGCCTATGGGTCCAACATGGATCCTGCCCAGATGAAGCAGCGGTGCCCGCACTCCCCGATGGCCGGCACCGGCTGGCTGATGGGCTGGCGCATGACCTTCGGTGGCGAGGACTACGGCCCCGAGGGCGCGCTGTGCACCGTGGTGGAAGACCCCAACTCGCAGGTGTTCGTGGTGCTGTACGACGTCACCGACGCCGATGCCATCCTGCTCGACCGGTGGGAGGGTGGTGAGCTCGGTCTGCACAAGAAGCTGCGCCTGAGGGTGCAGACCCTGCAGGGCACCGAACTCGCCTGGCTCTACGTGTTGGACGCCTACGAGGGCGGCCTGCCCTCGGCCCGCTACCTGGGCGTGGTGGCCGACGCGGCGGAGCTGGCCGGAGCCCCCGACGACTACGTCCAGGCAATCCGCACCCGCCCCAGCAGAAACGTAGGCCCGTAATTCTGTGCTTCTGAGCCTGTGGTTGGGCTGGGTGTGGTTGGGCTGGGTGGCTCGGGTTGTGGGCCTGCGGGAATGGTTGAGCTCTGCAGGTCGGGCTGTGGGGTTTTAGCGCTGGGTGAGGGTGCAGGCTGTCTTGTTGGGCCTGTTTCGCGCGCGATATTTTTCTGTGACCACCCCGGCTCGCGTAAACGCTCGCTGGGGTACTCCCAGAAAAAAAGGCTCGAGGACTCGCCCGGGCGCGCGCTTGTGCCCACCGTGGGAGCCGCCCTGGCAGCTGGGCGATGTGGTCGCTGACATTCACTGCCCGGCCTTCGCCGGAACTCCTTCGGAGACTTGCGGAGCCGGCTTCACAGACACAGGTACACCCGCAGCGGGATAAGGAGCCGTGAGTGTTTTGGGTTGCCAGGGCAACCCAAAACACTCACGGGTCTTTGTTGGCTGCGCGGGTGTGGGTGGTGGGTTGCGCATCGCACCTGCAGCCGCTCAGCTTGCACCGGGAATGTGGCGAGGCGCGGTGCATGGGTGGCCCCGCAGAGGTGCCCGGAGGGGTTCCGCCGCAGGCGGGTAGTGCATGAGGGGCGGCTCCCAAGCCGGGGCACCAAGCGCGCGCGTCGCCGAAGGCGACATTTTTCCGAGTGGGTCCCCATGCCCGAAGGGTATGGGGGCCCGCGAGGAAAAAGCCCAGGCAGCGACCCCGAAGGGGTTGCCGCCTGGATCGTTCCCGGTTGGCCCGGAGGGCCTGCCGGGAACGATGGCGCGCGAAACAGGCAGGAATCAGGCTGCGAGGCTGGCCAGGGCTGCGTGGACCAGGACCCGGACGCCCACGGGGAGGGCGCGTTCGTCCAGGTCGAAGGTCGCCTGGTGCAGGTCCTTCATCGGGCCCTCGCCGGACCAGACACCGAGGCGGCCCATGGCGCCGGGCACCTCTTCCAGGTACCAGGCGAAGTCCTCACCGCCGCTGGACTGTTCGGTGCTCGTCGCACCGTCCGGACCCAGCGCGGCGACGGCCGCGTCGTGCAGCAGGCCGCTGCTGAGCGGCTCGTTGTCGACCGGCGGGACGCCACGGGTGTGCTCCAGGACGTACCCGACGCCGATCGGCGCCAGCAAGGCGGTGACCAGGGACCGGACCAGCGGCTCGAGCTCGGTCCAGATCTGGTGGTCGCCGGTGCGCAGGGTGCCTCGCAGGACGCCGTTCTGCGGCACCGCGTTCGCCGCCTGACCTGCTTCGACGGCACCCCACACCAGCACGGTGCCGGTGCGCGGGTCGACGCGGCGGGACAGCAGCGACGGCAGCTGGGTGATCAGGGTGCCCAGCGCGTGCACGAGGTCCGCGGTCAGGTGCGGCCGCGACGTGTGGCCACCCGGCGAGGTGAGCCGGACCTCCAGGAGGTCGCAGGCCGAGGTGATCGGCCCGACCTTGGTGCCCAGCTGACCGACCGGAAGCCGGGGGTCGCAGTGCAGGGCGAAGATGCGCTCGACGTCCTTCATGACGCCGGCCGCCACCATGTCGATCGCACCGCCGGGCTGGACCTCCTCGGCCGGCTGGAAGATCAGCCGGACGCGACCGGGCAGCTTGGGTGCGTTCGCCAGCGCCAGACCGGCGCCGAGCAGCATCGCGGTGTGCGCGTCGTGACCGCAGGCGTGCATGACGCCGTCGACACCGGACGCGAACGGGAGGCCGGTCTGCTCGCGCAGGGGCAGTGCGTCGAGGTCGGCGCGCAACGCGACGCAGTGGTCGCCGGTGCCGATATCGCAGGTGAGACCGGTACCGGACGGAAGAATCTGGGGTTTCAGTCCGGCGGCGGTGAGCCGGGTGGCTACGAGCGAGGTACTCAGCCGTTCCTGGCGGGCGAGCTCGGGGCGCGCGTGCAGCGCACGCCGCCACGACACGAGCTCGCGGTTGTTCTCAGCCAACCAACCGTCCAGCCAGGCGGGACCTCTGCCCTGGCCGATGTCGGTCACCGGTGCGCTCGGCCCAATGGCCTGCGCTGCCAGCAGTTCGGTGTGCGCGTCGAGCACAGACACCGGTACCACCACCGATCAATCCGTTCGATGTTGACGCTGACGCGGACGGTCGGTTCGGGCCACCTTGTGAGTGTCGGGAACAGTGCCGTGTCAACGTCGCTATCTCACATATGGTGCATCACTCGGGACGGCAAGATCCGCGTAAACAGTCGCTCCGGAGCCTCTCCTCGCTCAAGGGTTACTGATCTGCTGCGGGCGGCCCCGCTCGCCGGACAACCGGTCGTCGTGGTGCCGTGAACGGGCTGTGACACCGCTCACCGGGGTGTTCGACCGCGCTCCGCACACGATGCGCTACGGGAATCGGACGTCCGCCGGCGAAACCGACATCCACCGCTGAAGGCTGACCGCTAATGGAGTTCAGCGGGTCGGCCCGGCGTGACAGGGTACGTAGACAGGCCCAGCGAACGCAGTCAGAGTGAACCGGGAGAATGTCCGGTATGTCGCCATCCGGTTCCGCACCCGAGGAGGCCGAGTCGCGCCTGATCGCCGGCCGCTATCGGTTGACCGAACCACTCGGCAGCGGCGCCATGGGGACGGTCTGGGCGGGCTACGACGAGGTACTGCACCGGTCGGTCGCGATCAAGGAGCTGAAGGTCCCGCCCGGTGTTCCCGAGGGCGAGATGGTCGCGATGCGTGAGCGCATGATGCGGGAGGCCCGCACGCTGGGCGGGCTGTCGCATCCGAACGTCATCACGCTGTACGACGTGGTCGCGGTCGACGGTGACCCGTTCGTCGTGATGGAGCTGCTGCCCAGCCGCGACCTGTCCAAGGTCATCGGCGCGCAGGGCAAGCTCAGCGCGGCCGAGGCGGCCACGGTCGGTCACGCGATGGCCTCGGCGCTGCAGGCCGCGCACCGGGCCGGCATCACGCACCGGGACGTCAAGCCGGGCAACGTGCTCGTCGCCGAGGACGGCCGGATCAAGCTGACCGACTTCGGTATCGCACGCAAACGCGACGACGTCACCATGACCCAGACCGGTCTCGTGCTCGGCTCCCCCGCCTACATCGCCCCGGAGGTCGCGGCTGGCCAGCCGGTGACTCCCGCCGCCGACCTGTGGGGCCTCGGCGCGACGCTGTTCGCCGCGCTGGAGGCACGACCGCCCTACGACGTCGACGGGGACCCGGTCAAGACCGTCACCGCCGTGGTCCACGCGGAGGTCCCGAGGGTCTCGATGGGCGGCCCGCTCGCCGACGTCATCTCCGCGCTGATGGTCAAGGACCCGGAGCGCAGGCTGGGGCTCGCGGACGTCAAGCGCAGGCTGCGGCCGTTGGTCGACGACCCGGAGGACCCGGTGTTCCCCGGCTCGCCGGAGGCGTTCATCCCGCCGCCGGACACCTCGGGCCGGGTCATCGGCGAGGCCGACAGCGGCGGCTCCGCCGCACCGGTCCAGTACAACAGCTACGGCGCGACGACCACCGGCACGTCGGCGCCGCGCAGATGGAACACCAGCCGTCCGGACGGCACGCCCGCGCCGCTGGCGGCCGACCCCGGCCCGATGCCGCCCGCACCGGCGCCCCCGAGGCCCCCGGACGGCTACGGCGCACAGGGCACCGGCTACGGGACCCAGGGCACCGGCTATCCCCCGCAGGGCACCCAGGGCGGGTACCCCCAGGGAACGCAGGGCGGCTACGCCCAGGGGACCCAGGGCGGGTACGGCAGGCCCAGCTGGCAGCCGACCGGCGGCGTGCCGGCACGCCCACCGATCGCCAGGTCCGCGCCGCCACCGACCAGGGCGCAGGCGGGCCTGTCCGGCAAGATGGTCGTGCCGCTGATCCTCGCCGGCATGATCGCGGTGCTGGTCGGCGCGGGTTTCGGGTGGTCGACCATCCGCGTCCTGGTCGGCCAGTCGTCGCTCACGACCGACCTGGTGAGCCCGGCGAACGGCGGCACGGTGACGCTGAAGGCCTATACCGACAACACCCAGGGCGGGCTCGGCTTCACGGTCAAGACACCCGACACGTGGGAGCAGTACCGGGTGGCGCCGCAGGGCAACGGGTCCGCGTCGGTCCGGTTCGTCAGCCCGGACGGCTCCCGTGAGCTGCGTATCGACAAGATCGTCGGCAGCCGGACCAAACCCGCGACCACGACGGACTTCACCAACGCGCTGTCCTCGAGCGGGCTGGGTGTGGACAAGGTGACGGTCGAGTCCAACACCGGCGCCCAGGTGACGTACCGCAGCGAACGGACCGGCCCGCAGGGCGTGTCGAACCGTTTCGGTTACGCGCAGCTGACCAAGGCGGGCGACGACCTGTGGGTGGCACAGCTCATCGTCCCCGCGACCCAAGCCGACGACCAGACCAAGGAGCTGTTCGACGAGATGGTCAGTGGATTCACCCCATGACGGACATCGCACAGACCGACGACCCGGCACGCGCGGCCGAGGTACTCGCCGAGCGGACCGGCGCCGACCGCCACGATGTCGCGGTGGTACTCGGTTCGGGCTGGCGCCCGGCCGCCGACGCGCTCGGCGCGCCCGAGGCCGAGGTCCCGATGTCCGAGCTGCCCGGGTTCGTGGTCCCGAAGGCGATCGGTCACGCGGGCACGGTGCGGTCACTGGTCGTCGGGTCGCGGCGGGTGCTGGTCCTGCTCGGCCGTACGCACCTCTATGAGGGGCACGGCGAGGCGGCGGTCGCGCACGCGGCGCGGACCGCGGCGGCGGCAGGCTGCTCGACGATCGTGCTGACGAACGCCGCCGGCGGAATCCGGGACGGTCTGTCGGTGGGCCAGCCGGTGCTGATCTCCGACCACCTGAACCTGACCGCGAGGTCGCCGCTGGTCGGCGCGCGGTTCGTCGACCTGACCGACCTGTACTCGCCCCGGTTGCGCGCGCTGGCGCAACAGATCGACCCGAGTCTCGCCGAGGGCGTCTACGCCGGTCTGCCCGGTCCGCATTTCGAGACGCCGGCCGAGATCCGGATGCTGCGGACGGTGGGCGCCGACCTGGTCGGCATGTCCACCGTGCTGGAGGCGATCGCGGCGCGCGCCGAGGGGCTCGAGGTGTTCGGGCTGTCGCTGGTAACGAACCTGGCGGCGGGGCTGAGCGGGCAGCCGCTGAGCCACCAGGAGGTCATCGAGGCGGGTGACGCGGCCGCCGGCCGCATGGGCGAGCTGCTCGGTCGGCTCATCACGACACTCTGAGGTGGCCGTCCAGGACGGGTGGCGTGATGCCGCGCTCCGGTGGATCGTGGCGGACCCGGATCCGGCGACCCGCGCCGAGCTGACCCGGGTGCTCGACTCGGGCGACGCCGAGGAGCTGGCGCGGCGCATGAGCCCGCCGTTGACGTTCGGCACGGCGGGCATCCGGGGTCCGGTCCGCGCCGGGCCGACCGGGATGAACGTCGCGGTGGTCCGCCGGGTGACCGCCGGGCTCGCCGCGTGGCTGGTGGAGCACGGCTCCCGTGGCGGCCTCGTGGTGGTCGGGCGCGACGCCAGGCACGGTTCGGCGGCGTTCGCCGAGGCGGCGGCGTCCGTGTTCGCGGCGGCCGGGTTCGAGGTCCGCGCGCTGAGCAGGCCGCTGCCCACCCCGGTACTGGCGTACTCGGTCCGGACCTGGGGCGCGGTCGCCGGCGTGCAGGTCACCGCGTCGCACAACCCGCCGGGCGACAACGGCTACAAGGTGTATCTCGCGGACGGCGCGCAGCTCGTCGGCCCGGTGGACACCGAAATCGAGGCGCACATCAAGGCCGCGCCCGACGCGACCGACATCCCGACCGTCGCGGTGCCGGAGACGGACCCGGACGCCCTGCTGGATGGCTACCTCGATCGGGTCGCCGCGCTGCGGGCCGGCGACCGGTCGGGGCTGCGCATCGCGTTGACCGCGCTTCACGGGGTCGGGAACGACGTCGCGGTCGAGGCGCTGCGACTGGCCGGGTTCGACGACGTCCACGTGGTGGCGGCACAGGCGGCGCCGGATCCGGACTTCCCGACCGTGCCGTTCCCCAACCCCGAGGAACCGGGGGCCACCGACGCGCTGCTGGAACTGGCCGGATCGGTCGACGCCGACCTGGCGATCGCGCTGGACCCGGACGCGGACCGGTGCGCGCTGGGTGTTCGTGACCCCGGGGCCGGCTGGCGGATGCTCACCGGCAACGAGACCGGCGCCCTGCTCGGTGACCACCTGCTCGCCACGCTGGACCGCGAGCGTCACCCCGATCCGCTGGTGGCCACGACGGTCGCCTCCTCGACACAGCTGCGCGCGATCGCCTCGGCACGCGATGCCCGGTTCGCCGAGACATTGACCGGCTTCAAATGGATCGTGCGCGCCGGCGAGGAGCCCGAGGGCGACCCGGGCTTCGTATACGGCTTCGAGGAGGCGCTCGGGTACTGCGTGGACCCCGGCGCGGTACGGGACAAGGACGGCATCTCCGCGGCGGTGCTCGCCGCCGACCTCGCCACCACCCGGGGGCCGCTCCCGGCGGTCCTCGACGAGCTGGCGGTCGCGCACGGCGTGTATCTGACCGGTGCGATCACGCTGCGGATGGAGCCGGCTCAGCGCGCCGAGGCGGTACGGAGGCTGGAGCGTGAGCTGCCCGGCGACCGGCCGGCGCCGGACGTGTTCCTGCTGCACCGGGAGCGGGCCCGCGCGGTGATCCGGCCATCGGGCACCGAGCCGAAGCTCAAGGCGTACCTGGAGGTCGTCGAACCGGTCGCGGCAGCGGCCGGGCTGGCCGCCGCGCGGTCCCGCGCCTCGGATCGGCTGGCCCGGCTGCGTGATGAGGTCGAGGTGCTGCTCGGGACGACCGGCGAATCGTGACGGATCGGCGAAAACCGGTCGCGGCGACCCGCTGACGCTGCTAGCGTTATATCCGCACCCGCTGCGAAGTCCACGGATACTTCACTTCTCATGAAACAGACCGTGGGCGTCATGTTCTCGGGGGCACCACAATTTCATGGTGAGTTCCGCTGCGAAGGCAATGGTTACTTCTGATCTATAGGTTGCGGGTTCGAGTCCCGTCACCGCGCGGTTCGCCGGGTGGTGTAGCTCAAACTGGCAGAGCAATAGAATTGTACCGTCGCCGCTACTGTTCTCGGAACTCCGCCATGGAATTCGTGTTGCTCCCTTTCTGCCGATGGAGAGGTTGAGCACGGTGAGCAAGTTCAACACCGCCGACGTACGTCCGGCCGCGCACTCACCCGTGACGAGCGAGAACATTCCGTCCGGCGTGACCCATCAGGGTGCGCCGGGATACGTGCGGGACACGCGCTCGGAGCTGTTCCTGCTCGCGGTCACGAACATGGTCGGCGAGGACACGTTCTACGAGTCCGGCGGCGCTCGGGACGACCGGTTCACCCAGCTCGTCCATCAGGCCACCGAGCTGGACCCGGAGTGGACCGCGAAGTTGCTGGTGTGGCTGCGCACCGAGGCGAACCTGCGGTCCGCGGCGCTGGTGGGCGCGGCCGAGTTCGCCGCGAAGGCACTGGAGCTGACGATCCCGGGCGGCCGGCAGGTGGTCGCCTCGGTGCTGCGACGTGCCGACGAGCCGGGCGAGATGCTCGCCTACTGGCGGTCGAGGCACGGCCGGACCGTGCCGATGCCGGTCAAGCGGGGTGTCGCGGACGGGCTGGTCCGCCTGTACACCGAGCGGTCGCTGCTGAAGTACGACTCCGACGCTCACGGTTTCCGGTTCGGCGACGTCATCGAGCTGACCCACCCGACGGCGTCCGCGCCGTGGCAGAACGACCTGTTCCGGCACGCGCTGGACCGGCGGCACAAGCGGGACAACCCGATTCCCGAGTCGCTGGCGATGCTGCGGGCACGTGCCGAGCTGATGGCTCTCGCACCGGGTGACCGTCGGCCGGTGCTGGACCGCGACGACGCCGGTGAGGTGCTGGCGGCCGCGGGCATGACGTGGGAGTCGCTCGCCGGGTGGCTGCAGGGTCCGATGGATGCGCGTGCGTGGTCGGTGGTGCTGCCGTCGATGGGTTACATGGCCCGGTTGCGCAACCTGCGCAACCTCGACCGTGCCGAGGTGCCGGACGACGTCGCTGGTCGGGTGGGTGACTACCTGTGCGATCCGGGTGAGGTGGCGCGGTCGCGGCAGCTGCCGATGCGGTTCCTGTCGGCGTACCGGGCCGCGCCGTCGCTGCGATGGTCCTATCCGCTGGAGAAGGCACTGGACCTGTCGCTGTCGGGTATCCCGGCGCTCGCCGGCCGGACGCTGATCCTGGTGGACACGTCGGGCTCGATGCAGGCGGGGTTCTCCCAGGACGGCACGGTCGCGCGGTGGGACGCGGCGGTCATGTTCGGTCTCGCGTTGGCCGCGCGGTGCGCACGGCCGGACGTGGTGTCGTTCTCCTCCGAGTACACGTACCCGGGGGTGGCACCGTCGCCGAGGTCCAGGGTGTTCCCTCGGCGCCGGGCCGAGTCGCTGCTGTCCGGTGTGCGCCGGTGGGGCGAGGAGGGGTTCTTCCTCGGCGCCGGCACGGACACGGCGGGCGCGCTGGCCGAGCATTTCGCCGGGCACGACCGGGTGGTGATCCTGACCGACGAGCAGGCCGGCCGGGGTGACGTCGGTCAGGTGCTGCCGGCGACGGTTCCGCTCTACACCTGGAACCTGGCGGGTTACCGGCACGGCCACGGCCCGTCCGGTTCGGGCAACCGGCACACGTTCGGCGGGTTGAACGACTCCGGCTTCCGGATGATCAGCCTGTTGGAGGCCGGGGTCGATGGCCGCTGGCCGTGGGAGAACGCCCCGGTCGCCTGACCGCCGTGCCACCTCGAGTGGCACGGCGGTCTCCGGGCGGCACACTGTCCCGGGTGCCCACGTTGCTGATCGTCCATCACACGCCGTCGCCGGCCACCGCCGAGATGTTCGACGCGGTGCTGCGCGGAGCCACCGACCCGGACATCACCGGGGTCGACGTCGTACGGCGTGCCGCGTTGGCAGCGACCGCGTCGGATGTACTGGCCGCCGACGGACTACTACTGGGCACACCGGCGAACATCGGCTACATGTCCGGCGCGTTGAAACATTTCTTCGACCAGATTTACTACCCGGTGCTCGACGACACGAAGGGGCTGCCGTACGGATTGTTCGTGCACGGCAACCTGGGCACCGAAGGCGCGGTGAATTCGGTGACCTCGATAGCCGAGGGCCTGAACTGGAAACAGGTAACAGAGCCCGCCGTGATCACCGGCCCCCCGGACAAGAAGGCCCTGGAACGCTGCTACGAACTAGGCGCCACCCTGGCAGCAACCCTCATGCCCTGATGCCCAACAACAACAGCAACAGCAAACCCGGCAACAACCAACCCAGCAACAGCCAAGCCGACAGCAGCAAACCCGGCAACAACTAAGCCGACAACAACTAAGCCGACAAACAGCTAGGCCAGCGAAGCTTGGCCGGCGACAGCGAGGCCGGCTCCGCAAGTCTCCGAAGGAGTTCCGGCGAAGGCCGGGCAGTGAATGTCCGCAACAACCACACCAACGCAAGGAGGCGGCTCCCAGAGCAACGACAAGCGCGCCCAGCGACGAAGGAGCTTGTTTTTCTGGGAGTACCCCCGACGGCGAAGCCGAGGGGGTGGTCACAGAAAAACTCCGCGCGGAAGCCGCAGAAAGAGCCAGCATATGACGGGGTTAAGGGGCTACTAAGTTAGCCTCGGCTCGTGCCAAGGCCGAAACTCCACGACGACGCGCTGCGTGTCCGCTTGCTCGAGCAGGCGGTGCGCACCCTGTCCAAGGAGGGCCCCGACGGGCTCAGCCTGCGCAAGCTCGCCGCTCAGGTCGGCACGTCGACGACCGCCGTCTATTCGTTGTTCGGCGGTAAGCCGGGTCTGCTCAACGCCGTGTTCGACGAGGCGTTCGACCGTTTCGCGCAGCGGTTGGGCACGGTGGAGCACGTCGACGATCTGATCGAGCAGGGCATCGCGCTCGCGGCCGCCTACCGCAGCAGCGCCTTGGACGAGCCGCACTTCTACCAGGTCATGTTCGGTCAGGTCGGCGGGGAGCTGACGCCGGACGAGGAGTCGGTTCGGCGGGCGACCGCCACGTTCACGCCGCTGGTGGAATGGGTTCGCCAGGCCATGGACGCGGGTCTTCTGCGTGAGGAGAACCCGAGGACCGTGGCCACGACGATGTGGTCGGTGATGCACGGTCTGGTGTCGCTCGAGCTTCGGTCCCTGTTGCCGCCCGGCTCCGGTGAGCCCGCCGAGCTGTACCGGCACGCGCTGCGGGCGATGCTGCGCGGCTGGCACCCCTAGTGCCCCACTAGCGGGCGCCGAACTGGCGGTCGCCCGCGTCGCCGAGGCCGGGCACGATGAACCGCGCGTCGTTGAGGCTGTCGTCGACGGCCGCGGTGACCACCCGCACCTTCAGCCCGGAGTCCTCGACCACCTTCAGCCCCTCCGGCGCCGCGAGCACGCAGATGGCGGTGACCTCGGTCGCACCCCGGTCCAGCATCAGCTCGACCGCGTGCACCAGGGTGCCTCCGGTGGCCAGCATCGGGTCCAGCACGAACACCGGCCAGCCGGCCAGTGACTCCGGCAGCGACTCCAGGTATGACACCGGCCGGAACGTCGCCTCGTCCCGGTAGGCGCCGACGAACCCCACTCGTGCTTCCGGGATCAGGCCGAGCGCGGCGTCGACCATGCCGAGTCCGGCGCGCAGGATAGGTACGAGGAGTGGTGGCGCCGCGAGCCGGAATCCGGTCGTGGCCGCGACGGGCGTCTCGATCCGCTCTTCGGTGACCTCGGCTCCCCGGCATGCCTCGTAGATCAGCATCTCGGCCAGCTCGCGCAGCGCGGCGCGGAATCCGGGGCTGCCGGTGCGTGTGTCGCGCAACGTGCTCATCCGGGCCTTGACCAGCGGATGATCGACTACGTGCAGTTCCATGATCGCCTACCGTCCGTACACAAGATCGACAATGAGCTCGACACAACGACCTTGGAGGGTACGCAGGGTCAACGCGAGAGCGATCCTGCCAGCCCGGAACGAGCCCGGCACCACGTGCTGTCCGGATAGCCCGGACAAGGTTGATCACCTGCGGTATATCAGTCGAAAGTGTCCAACCGATCACCCAACGACACGCATATCGGACCTACCGTCGTCAAGTCACCCACAGTGACCCGGTGACCTGCCCCGAACGGGTGTTTTCCGGTTTTGAGTGACACGCTCAAGCCCCTTCCACCGCTGTACTCAGTAAGAGTCAGTTGTCAGGAGGTGATCGGAGTGCCGGAGAACGCGCCCGCCAACGCCGCGTTGGTGGCAGCGGCAGAGCAGCTCGGGCAGTGCGATGGCTACATCGTGCTCGCTGTGGACCCGCAAACCGGAGAGGTCGACGCACACGGCCCCTACGACGGCATGGCCGCGACGTTGAAAGCGGACCGGCTGCGTGGCGAGTTCGATGCGGGCGGCCTGACCGACGTGACGGTCGGGGTCGTCCGACTGCACACCGCCCACTGACGCCTCTACCCGTCAGCAGCCGAGTGGGCCGGCCCATCTGGCCGGCCCACTCGCATGTCCGGATCGGGCGCCGCGGTCCGGCCCTCATCGGCCGTGTGATCCAGTTCAGTAACCTTTCCGGGTGGCCATGGACATCGTTCCCATCCAGCTCTCCCTGACCCGGGGCGACCTGATCACCCTGTGGGCGCCCCGGTGGCGCGAGGGCGGCGAGGAATGGGAGGGCTTCCTCGGTGACGAACACGGGGTCCACGCCTTTCCCGACGCCGGCACCCTCACCGCCTACGTGCGCACCGTCGCCGAACACGACCTGAGCGACCACCCGGCCTGGCCGCTCGTCCACCAGCTGACCGCGCCGGAGCTGGTCCCCGCCGAGGACCACTGCTACGACGTGGTGGGCGTCCCGGAGATCGCGGCCGACGAGCCGGACACCTGGATGGTCGGCGAGCTGGCCGGCATCACGGCCGTCATCCGCGCCCTCGCCGACACCTGCGGCCTGCGCACCGTCCACGAGGTCCTCGACTCGGCCGAAGGCTTCAACATCCTCGACCGCGGCACCTGGGCGTTCAGCGGCCGCGAGGGCAGCAAGCTGTGGGAACAGCTCGCCGACACCATCGCCACCCGCTGGGACGAGGTGATCGACGCACTGGACGGCATCGTTCTCGTCCCCGACGTCGACCCGGACGCCGTCGCCATCGCGCGCAAGGAGTTCTCCGACGCGGTCATCGCGGGACGGGCGGACGCCGAGGACTCCGACGAGCCCACCGACGCCGACACGTTCTGGGAAGAGGTCGGCATCGACCCCATCCAGATCAGCTTCGACGAGGGCGACTACTACACACTGCGCTGCTACCTCGACGACCAGCCGCTGTTCCTCGGCGCGGCCGGACGAATCCGAGCGTTCCCGTCCACCCGTGCGCTCGCCCGCTACCTGGGCGGCCCCGGCACCGCCGGCCACGACCTCACCCGCACGTCCACCTGGTCACAGGTCGTGCTCAAAGCGGTCGCGGGTGACCTGCAGATCGACGTCGACCCGCAGAACATCTACCAGCTCAGCGGACTCGCCGAACAGCTCGCGGCCGGCCCGGCCCAGGTGGACCCCAGCCAGCTGGACCTGGGCGTGGAGCTGCTGCTCGACGTCGGCGAATGGGCAAGCGACGACTCGGCCTCCATCGCGCTGTCCCCCTCGCAGAGCCTGGGCTGGCTGACCTCGTTCGTCCTGCGCCCCGACCCCACCCGCCTGGCCCCCAGCCCACCTTTCGACGCCGAGGCGAGCCGCTGGGCAGGCTTGGTGACGAACCTGGCCAAGCGCATGAGGTAGGAGCTGGCTCGCGGCTCACCGGCGGGCCCCCGCGCGTCGAAAGTTTCCGGCAGGGACCCCGCTCCGCTTCGCTCCGGGGGCCCGCAACCGGAAACTTGGGCGGCTACGCCCTCGCTGACGCTTCGGCTTCGCTGCCCTCGCTTGACGCGCGCTTGTCTGGTCGCGTTCTGCTTCGCCTGTTGCGTTCTTTGCAGTGCTTCGCACTGAACCCCCTGCGGGGAGACTCGCGGAGCGGACCCTCGCCCACCTCGCAGAGCTTCTAGCCCACCTCGCAGACGCTCGTGTTGTGTCGCAGATGTTGGAACATCTGCGACACGACACGAAGCTCTGCGAAGTCACCCGAACCCCTCCCGGACCCCCACCCCTCCCGGGGCGCACTGCAGCCAGCGGGGCGCGGCGCAGCCGTGGCCCTGTGGGCGCGCAGAGCTCCCCCGTCCCCGCGATCCTGGCCCGCACTTGGCGTGGGCGGGTGGTGTCAACCCTGAAACCTCGCCCCCGAACCCGCGCAACCACGAACCCGCGCGAGGCCGGCGCCAGCCGGGGGTTGATACCGCCCACCCACGCCAAGACACTTAATGGCCAGCGGGGACACCCCAAATACCCAGACCTGGCCGCGGGGACACCCCAGACACCAGACACCCCGAGAGCCCGAGAGCCCCGACGAACGGCACCGTTTACCGCCGACCGAGACAGCTGTCGAGTCAATAATTCTGCTCAACGGCGACACGGCAGCGACGGACGGTCCGTGGCGATTCGGATTGTGAAGTTCCGATGACGTACCATCGTGGGGTTGCCTCGGCGAGGGTGGACACACATCGGGTCCGCCGTGATCGACGTGGTCGGCGGATGTGATCCGGCGTCCTTGTCCCGCCGTGGCCCGCCCGACATTCGTTTGTGTAGCTAGTTCTTGAGGAGAGCACCGCCGTGGCCGACGTACGTATCACCGCCGAACCCCGCACCGAGTTCGGGAAGGGCGCTGCCCGACGTACCCGACGCGCCGGCCAGATCCCCGCCGTTCTCTACGGCAAGGGTAGCGAGCCTGTCCACCTGTCGCTGGAGGCTCTGGAGTTCGCCCGCGCGCTGCGTGAGCACGGCCGCAACGCGGTGCTGACCCTCGCGCTCGACGGCGGGCCGCAGCTGGCGCTGCCGAAGACGGTTGTCACGCACCCGATCCGCAACTACATCGAGCACGTCGACCTGCTGGTCATCAAGCGCGGCGAGAAGGTCGTCGTCGAGGTCGCCGTGCACCTGACCGGTGAGGCCGGCCCGGGCACCCTGGTCACCCAGGAGCTGGACCGCATCGAGGTCGAGGCCGACGTGTCGAGCATCCCCGAGTCGCTCGAGGTCTCGATCGAGGGCCTGTCCTCCGGTACCCAGATTCTGGCCCGCGACATCCCGCTGCCGGACGGTGTCGAGCTGCGCACCGACCCGGAGTACCTGGCCGCGAACATCGTCGGCGCGCCGACCGCTTCCGAGATGGAGGCCGCCGTCGACGCCGAGGGCGCCGGTGTGGTCGAGGACGCCCCTGAGACCCCCGCCGCCGAAGAGAGCTGATCCCCGCTTCTCGACAGCGCTGACGTTTCGATGACTGGCGCGAGCGCCGGGCCCGGCCTTGTGGTCGGGCTCGGCAATCCCGGCCCGAAGTACGTCGACACCCGGCACAATGTCGGGTTCGCGGTGGTGGAACGGCTCGCCGCGCGCGCAGGCGAGCGTTTCCGCCCGCACAAGGGCGTCGCGGACGTCGCGGACGGGCGGATCGGCAGCACCCGTCTGGTGCTGGCGAAACCCCGCTCGTACATGAACGTCTCCGGCGGTCCGGTCGCGTCGGTGCTGCGCTACTACGGCGTCGAACCGGCGTCGCTGATCGTCGTGCACGACGACCTGGACCTCGGGTTCGGCACGATCCGGCTCAAACTGGGTGGCGGCGAAGGCGGTCACAACGGACTGAGGTCGATCAGCCAGTCGCTCGGCACCCGCGACTACCTGCGCGCCCGGTTCGGCATCGGACGTCCCCCCGGCCGGATGGACCCGGCGGACTACGTGCTGCGCCGGTTCTCCTCGGGCGAACGCACGGACGTCGACCTCGCCGTGGAACTGTGCGCGGACGCGATCGAAGCGCTCCTCGCCGACGGCCTGGAACCGACGCAGAACCGCTTCCACGCTCTGACCCCCTGAGTTCTCACCTCAACACCGTCTCGGAGGCCACCGTGCCCGCCAAGCCCACCCAGCCAGAGCCCACCGAGCCGGAAGCCGAGAACATCGACGCCGTGACGGCCGAGGAAGAGGTCCCGCTCAACCGGGCCGCCCGCCGCGCGAAGCTCAAGCAGAAGGCGCCGACGCACGTCGGCCCCCAGCCCGGCCGCACCAACGAGCAGCGCTTCACCCGCGGCTCCTCGAAGCGCCCCAGTTAACTACCCGTGAGTGGCGAGTGGTCCTATCAGACCACTCGCCACTCACGAGGTCTGACCTGCGGAATGTCACGTCGACGGCGGGCGTTCCCCTGGGTGTGTCCGCGGATGTTCGGTTGTCGCTGCTGGACCGGTCGCGCACCCGGGCCGGGGAGCCCGACGCGGCCGCGCTGCGGCACACCGTGGAACGCGCGCGGTGGGCCGAGCAGCTCGGCTACCACCGGTTCTGGGTCGCCGAGCACCATGCGGTTCCCGGGATCGCCAGTGGCAGCCCTCCGGTCCTGATGGCCGCGGTCGCTGCGTCGACCGAGACGATCCGGGTCGGCTCCGGCGGCATCATGCTGCCGAACCACCAGCCGCTCATCGTCGCCGAGCAGTTCGCCATGCTGCAGGCGCTGTTCCCCGACCGCATCGACCTCGGTGTCGGTCGTTCACTGGGTTTCACCCCGCCGGTCCGCCGGGCTCTGCGCCAGGACCGCAACGCACCCGACACGTTCGCCGACGACCTCACCGAACTACGCGGCTACCTCGACGGCCGCGGCGACGTGACCGCACGCCCGACGCTCGAACGCCCCGTCCCGGTGTTCGTGCTCGCCACCGGCAGCGGACTGGCGGTCGCGGGTGACGCGGGCCTGCCGGTCGTGGTCGGCGGTCCGATCCTGCACAGCGACGAGCTGCCCGACCGGCTCGACGACTACCGCTCCCGCGTCCGCGCGACCGGCGGTGTCCCGTACGTCATGGTGTCGGTGGACGTCCTGGTCGCGGACTCGGTCGGGGCTGCCCGCGAGCTCGCGCTCCCGGAGGCCTGGGCACTGGCCGCCGCACGCACGACCGGCGCGTTCCCCGCATTGGAACCGGTCGCCACCGACCGCCCCCTCACCGAGCGGCAGCGCGACGTCGTCGAGTCGGCGATCGGACGGACCGTGTACGGCGACCAGGCCACCGTGTCGACGGAGCTCGCCGAGCTGTTCGACCGCACCGGCGCCGACGAGCTGCTCGCCTCGACCTCCACGTTCGACCGCGAGGCGCTGCGCGAGTCCGACACCCGGCTGGCCGGCATCGTCGGCTGACGCTCGCGGCTCTCAGGCAACGGCGTTGGACCCCACCTGTACCAGGGATAGGCTCGGCGGGATGGCACTACAGCTCAGGGAAGGCTCACGATGAGCAGCAGCCTGCGCGGATGGGCGTCGTTCCCGGACGACCTGCCGCCCTTCGATCCCGCCGACGTCCCTGTACAGCCGCACGAGCTGTTCGTCCAGTGGCTGAACGACGCCGGTGAGCACGTACTGGCGCCGCACGCGGTGACGTTGTCGACGGTCGAGCCGGACGGCTCCCCCGATGCCAGGGTGCTGATCCTGAAGGACGTCGACGCGGCCGGTTTCTACGTGGCGACCAGCGCGGACAGCCCGAAGGGCATGCAGCTGGACAAGGACCCGCGCGCGGCGCTGACGTTCTCCTGGCCGGGGCGCGGCCGTCAGGTGCGGGTGCGCGGCACCGTCTCGCCGTGTGCGCTGGAGGTGTCGGTCGAGGACTTCCGCCGACGTCCGCTCGACT
The DNA here is from genome assembly GCF_000429025.1 of Actinospineispora spinosispora DSM 44797. GTDB lineage: Bacteria > Actinomycetota > Actinomycetes > Mycobacteriales > Pseudonocardiaceae > Pseudonocardia > Pseudonocardia spinosispora. Next base: position 33,904 of record NZ_KE386834.1, on the reverse strand, counting down.
CGCGGGTGGAGGCGTTCATCGGCCACCAGTCCGAGGTGCTGCACGACCCGGCCGACCTGCTCGCCGCGGCCGAGGAGGCGCGCGAGCGGGTCAGCGCCAACCCTGGCCTGGTCGCCCCGGCCTGGACTCGCTACCTGGTGACGCCCTCGACCGTGGAGTTCTGGCAGGCCAGCCACGACCGCAGACACATCCGCCTGCGCTACCACCACACCCACGACGGCTGGACCACCGAACGCCTCTGGCCCTGAGCTCAGTCCTCCAGCAGCGTGCGGGTCGCGGCTCGGCGGAGCTTGCCGGACGGGGTCTTCGGCAGCGAACCGGGTGCCAGCACGGCCACCCGCGCGGGACGCACACCCACCGACGAGAACACCCTCGACGTGACGTCCTTGCGGATCAGCTCCTCCGCCTCGGTGTCGCCCGCCTTGCGTGACTCGACCGCGACGACGAACGACTCGCGCTTGGTCAACCCGACGCCGCTGCCGGCCTCCAGCCGCACCGCGACGGCGTTGCCCGCGCGCACGCCGTCCGCCTCGCCGGCGGCACGTTCGATGTCGGTCGGGAAGATGTTGCGGCCACCCATGATGATCACGTCCTTGAGCCGGCCGCACACCACCACCGTGTCGCCGACCAGATAGCCCTGGTCTCCGGTGTCGAGCCAGCCCTCGTCGTCCTGGGTGGCGAGCGGGCCGTCGACGGTCAGGTAGCCGGGCGTGACCGACTCGCCGTGCAGCTGGATCGCGCCGACCTCTCGGTCACCGAGGACCCGCCCTTCGGTGTCGACCACCCGCGCGGTCAGGCCGGGCAGGGGCGGGCCGAGCAGCGGGAAGCGGCGGACCTGGCGGTCCGAACCGGGTGTGGCGGGCACCGCGCGCCGGTTCGCCTCCAGCTCGTCGGCGTCGATCACGTCGACCTGCAGACCGGTCTCGATCGGCGCGAACGACACCCCGAGCGCGGTCTCCGCCATGCCGTACGCGGCGACCACACATTCCTTGCGCAGCCCGAACCGCGCGCCTGCCGAGGTGAACGACTCGACGGCGTCCGGGTCGATCGGCTCGGCACCGTTGAGCGCGAACCGCATGCTGGACAGGTCCAGCGAGCCCTCCTCGGCGCGGGCCAGCTGCCTGCCGAGCACCGAGTAGGCGAAGTTCGGCGCCGCGGTCACCGTGCCGCCGTACCGGCTGATCAGGTCGGCCCACAGCAGGGGCCTGCTGATGAAGTCCGACGGGGTGACCGTGACCAGCTCCAGGCCGACGGTCATCGGCACGGTGAGGAATCCGACCATGCCCATGTCGTGGAACAGCGGCAGCCAGGACACCATGACGTCCCGTTCGACCCGCAGCTGTGACGCCTCGACCATCGCGGTCAGGTTCGCGTAGAGGTTGCGGTGGGTGATCCGGACGGCCTTCGGATCGGCCGTCGAGCCGCTGGTCAGCTGCAGCAGCGCGGTGTCGTCCTCGTCGTTCACGACGTCCGGCAGCGGCTCGTCCTCGCCGAGGGACGCGCCGAGCCCGGCGATCGGGCGGACCGTGATGCCGCGCTGGGTGAGCACATCGGCCAGCGGGTCGAACGGCGGACCGAGCAGCACCAGCCCGGCGCCGATCATCTTCAGCACACGCACCGTGTCCTCGGCCCATTCGGCGAGGTCGGTGCGCAGGGTCGGCTGATGCAGCATCGTCACGCTGCCGCCGCACAGCCACACCGCCTGCGCGGCGGGCGCGATCAGCGCGGGCTCACCGGCGAGCACCGCGACCGAGGTACCGGGCTGCAGGCCGGGTAGCTCGTCGGAACCGGCGACGAGGTCGGCGGCCATCCGGCGGGCGACGGCGTGCACCTCCGACCAGGTACGACGTACCGGCTCGTGCGGTTCACCCGTCGTCATGCCCCTCGGTGACTGGGCAGCGCTGCGCAGCAGAAGATCCACAAAACGGCTCACAGCTGCGCAGCCTACTTCCGGGTAAGCTCCGGTGGCGTGTCCGACCTGCGAACAGTAGTCGCCGAAGTTCTCCCAGACGCCCGCGCCGATCTCGAACGGCTGGTCCGCATACCCAGTATCTGGGCGGATCCGGCGCATCACGACGACACCCGGCGCAGTGCCGAAGCCGTCGCCGAGCTGGCCCGCGATGCCGGTGCCGAGAGCGTCGACGTGGTCGCCGCCGAGGGTGGCGCGCCCGCCGTGATCGCGCACTGGCCGGGCCCGGAGGGCACGCCCACGGTGCTGCTCTACGCGCACCACGACGTGCAGCCGACCGGTGGTGACGAGCAGTGGACCAGTCCGCCGTTCGAGCCGACCGAGCGCGACGGGCGCCTCTACGGCCGTGGCGCGGCGGACGACAAGGCCGGCGTCATGCTGCATCTCGCGGTGATCCGTGCGTTCCGGTCGACGGGTGGCCTGCCGGTCGGGGTGACGTTGTTCATCGAGGGCGAGGAGGAGTCCGGCTCGCCGACGCTGACCGCGTTGCTCGCCGAGCACCACGAGCGGCTCGCCGCCGACGTGATCATCATCGCCGACTCGGGCAACCCGGCGACCGACGTCCCGGCGCTCACCACGAGCCTGCGCGGCCTGGTCGACTGCACGGTCGAGGTGTCGATGCTGGAGCGCCCCGCGCACTCCGGGGTGTACGGCGGGCCGGTGGGCGACGCGCTCACCGCGCTGTGCCGGCTGATGGCCACGCTGCACGACGACAAGGGCCGGGTCGCGGTGCCGGGGCTGGTGCACAACACGTCCGAGGCACCGGACATGGACGAGGCGACGTTCCGTTCCGACGTCGCCCTGCTCGACGGAGTGGAGCTGATCGGCACCGGCACGCTCGTCGAGCGGCTGTGGCAGCAACCGGCGATCGCGGTGCTCGGCATCGACGCGCCGAAGGTCGCCGAGGCCGCGAACGTGCTGCTGCCCTCGGCGCGCGCGGCGGTCAGCCTGCGCCTCGCTCCCGGCCAGGACGCGGCGGTCGCGCAGCGCTCGCTCACCGAGCACCTGACCGGCCACGCGCCATGGGGCGCTCAGGTCACCGTCACCCCGGGTGCGGCGGCCGCCCCGTTCGAGCTGGACGCGGTCGGCGCCGTCTACGACGCCGCGCGCCGCACGTTCACCGAGGCGTACGGCCAGTCGGCGGTCGAGATCGGCATCGGTGGCTCGATCCCGTTCATCGGCGAGTTCGCTAGGGCATTCCCCGGCGCGGCCGTACTGGTCACCGGTGTCGGCGACCCGGCGAGCCGCTGGCACGGCATCGACGAGAGCCTGCACCTGGGCATGTTCGCCAGCGCCACCCTGGCCGAGGCCCTCCTCCTGAAGGAGCTGGGAGACACCAACAACCCGTGAGTGGCGAGTGGTCCTATAGGACCACTCGCCACTCACGGCTATGCCGAAACCGCTGGCCGGGAGCGGTAGCGTGGGGCGGGTGCACCCTCCGGCGACCGAAATCTCGATCCGCCAGCCGATCGAGGCCGACTACCCGCGAATCCAGGCCGCGCTGCGCGACTGGTGGCCCGACCAGCTCGGCGGCACCGGAGCCACCGAGCGCGCGCTGCTGGTGCCGCGCCTGTTCCTGCAGCACTTCACCGAGGGCAGCCTGTTCGCGGAACAGGGCGACGAGGTTCGGGGATTCCTGATCGGGTTCCTGTCCGCCACGAAGATCGACGAGGGCTACATCCACTTCGTGGGGGTCAACCCGGCAGCCAGGGGCACCGGGTTGGCCCGCGAGCTCTACGGCCGGTTCTTCGAGTACTGCCGGGCGGCCGGCCGGACCTCGGTCCGGGCCGTCACGTCGCCGGGCAACGACGTGTCGTACGCCTTCCACACCGCGCTCGGGTTCGCCGCCGAGCCCGGCGAGCGTGAGTTCGACGGACGCCCGGTCCAGCCGGACTACGACGGGCCGGGCCTGGACCGGGTGTCGTTCGTCAAGGTGTTGAACTGACCGACATCCGCATCGGGCTGCTCGGCACGGTCACCCTCACGCTGGACGGAACCGAGCGCCCCGCGCCCGGCGGACCGCTGCTGCGCGGGCTCCTCGCACGGCTGGCGCTCGACGTCGGCCGGGTGGTCACGGTCCCGACGCTGGTGGACGACCTGTGGGGCACCGCCGTGCCGGACCGCGCGGACAACGCGGTGCAGGCCTTGGTGTCCCGGTTGCGTCGGGTGCTCGGCTCGGGCGCGATCCACACCGATCCCGCCGGTTACCGGCTCGCGCTGCCGACGGACTCGGTGGACGCGGCGTTGTTCGACCGGCTGGTCGCGGAGGCGAGACCGGCCGAGGCGGCGGCGCTGTGGCGCGGTCCAGCGCTCGCCGACCTGGCCGAGCTCCCGTTCGTCGCCTCGGCCTCGGCCCGGTTGAGCGACCGGCGGGCGCTCGCGGTCGAACAGGCGGCACGCCTCGCGCTCATGTCCGCAGAACCAGGCCCGATCGACCACCTCACCTCGGTACTCGCCGACCAGCCGTTGCGCGAACCGACCGCCGCGCTCCTGGCCCGCTGCCTGCATGCGCAGGACCGCCGGGCCGACGCCCTCGCGGTTCTCGACCGCACGAGGAAGGCACTGTCCGACCAGCTGGGTGTGGACCCGGGCGCCGACCTGGCGGCGGCCCACCTGGACATCCTGCGCGCCGCCCCACCCCCTGCCCGCGAGTCGGGCACGTCAGCACACCGAGTCGGGTGTCTCAGCAGACCCGGACTGAGCAGGTTCGTCGGCCGGGACGGTGACCTGCGCCGGGTCCAGGACATGCTGACCACGGCCAGGCTCGTGACACTGACCGGCCCGGGCGGCGCGGGTAAGACCCGCCTGGCCACCGAGGCCGTCGCCGGTCGGGACGGCGTCCGGGTCGTCGAGCTCGCGCCACTGACCGCCGCGAGTGAGCTGACCTCGGTCCTGCTCGCCTCGGTCGACAGCTCACGGATGGTGTTGCGCGGTCATGTCGAGGACAACCCGAGCACCACCCAACGGCTGCTGGACGCGGTCGGGGGACGTCCGCTGCTGCTGGTCCTGGACAACTGCGAGCATCTGATCGCCGCGGTCGCCGCGCTCACCGAGACGCTGCTGACCCACGCCCCTCGACTGCGGGTTCTCGCGACCAGCAGGGAACCACTCGGCATCGCGGGTGAATGGCTGCATCCGGTCGATGCGCTCGCCCCGGACGACGCCGGTGCGTTGTTCGCCGAACGGGCGCGCGCTGTGCGCCCCGACTTCACCCCGGCGACCGCACCCGAGGCGGTGGCCGAGATCTGCCGCAGGCTCGACGGGCAGCCACTCGCCATCGAGCTGGCCGCCGCCCGGCTGCGCATGTTCAGCCCGGCCGAGATCGCGGCCCGGCTCGACGACCGGTTCCGGCTGCTCTCGGCAGGCAGCAGGACCGCGCCGGACCGGCACCAGACGCTGCGTGCGGTGGTGGCCTGGAGCTGGGACCTGCTCACCGAACCCGAGCGCGTGCTGGCCCGTCGGCTCGCGGTGTTCGCCGGCGGGGCGACCCTGGACGCCGCGACCGACGTCTGTGGCGCCGAGGAGAACACACTCGCCGCGCTGGTCGACAAGTCGCTGGTGCAGGCCGTCACCCAGGACGACGCGCCCACCCGGTACCGCATGTTGGAGACGATCAAGGCGTACGCGGCGGAGCGGCTCGACGAGGCGGGCGAGCGTCACGCGACGGCGCCGCGGCACGGCCGGTACTTCCTCGCACTCGCCGAAGAGGCCGATCAACACCTGCGCACGGCGGATCAGCTGCGCTGGATGGGACGGCTGCGTGCCGAGTCCGACAACCTGACCGAGGCGCTGCGTGACGCGAGCAGCCGGGGTGACGCCGCCACCACAGTGCGGCTGACCGCCGCGCTGAGCTGGTACTGGCTCGTCCGGGGTCTCTTCACCGAGGCCACCGGCTGGCTGACCACGGCGTGCGCGCTCACCGGGCCGGCGCCGGACGCGGCGCGCGCGACGAGCCTGTCGTTGCTCGCCGGCACCGAGTTCCGGCTCGGTAACTGGGCCGAAGGGCGGCTGAAGATCGGCGAGGCACGGGCGTTGATAGGGCAGCTGCCCCTGCCGCACCCGCCGCTGCTCCGGCTCGTGATCCCACTGGCCGCGCTGCTGCTCGACGGCGACGAGAAGCCCATCCTCGAGCTGACCGGCCCTGACGTCGAGGACGCCGTGGAGAGCCGCTGGGTCCGGGGGTTCCTGCTGCACATGCGCGCTCACCTGGCGGAGCGGGCCGGTGACGTCACGACCCAGCGTGAGCTGGTCCGGGCCGCGCACGACGACTTCGGCGCCGTCGGCGACCGGTTCGGGCGCGGGATGACACTGTGTTCGCTCGGCGAGCTGGAGGAGCTGGCCGGTCGCGGTTGCGCCGCCGCCGACGCGTACGCCGAAGCCGTCGCGCTGGCCAGGGAACTCGGCAACGACGACGACCTGCCCGAGTTCCTCCTGCTCGCCGCCAGAGCGGCGGCCCGGCGCGGTGACCTGGCCTCGGCACGCGCCCAGCTCGACGAGGCGACGCGGCTCACCGCGGACCGCGCAACCGACGTGGGCCGTCCGTCCCCGCTGGCCAGGATCGAGATCGCACGCCTCGCCGGTGACCTGCCCGGCGCACGGACCGCGCTGCGCGCCACGGACGCCGAGTTCGCGGGCCGCCGCGACGCCGGGGCCGCCGAGCGTGCCATCGGGCTGGCCTGCGCGCACGCCGCGGTGGCACTCGACACCGACGACGCCGAGACCGCCGACGCCGCCCTGCGCAGGGCGGTCGAGGCGATATCCGACGACCCGGACGGCCCGGCGATCGCGTTGATCGCCGAGCACGCCGCGCGGTGGGCGCTGCTGAGGAACGATCCGGTCCGCGCCGCGGAACTGCTCGGCGTGGCGATCACCCGCCGAGGCACCCTCGACCGGGGCAACCCGGACGTCATGGCGACGTTCACCGCGGTCACCCGGGCCCTCGGCCACGCGGGTGCCGAGGCCACGATCCAGCGCGGCCGCGCGCTCTCCCCGCAGGCAGGCCTCGGCCTACTCCCCGCACAGCCGTGAGTGATGTGGGCTGCCATGGCAGCCCACATCACTCACGGGGTCTTGTCGGTGTGCAGGACGTTGGTCTCCCACTCGGCCTTCGGCTGGGTGTGCAGGCGCCAGTAGTGCTCTGCGATGTCGTCCGGGTCGAACGCCGTGCCGGGCGCGACCGGGCCGTCCACCGTCACCGTGGCCACGTGGACACCCGAGTCGCGGAACTGCTCGTCCAGCAGACCGACGAGCGCCCGGACCGCCGCCTTGCTGACCGAGAGGCTCACCGTGAACGGCTTCGGTTCCGGCATGCCGCCGGTGACGACGAACGTGCCGCTGCCGCGCTGTGCCATGCCCGGCAGCAGGTGCGCCGCCGTGGTCGCCGCGCCCGCGACGTTGACCGCGAGCGCGTCCAGCAGCCCCTGGCTCGACAGGTCACCGAGAGCATCCAGCTGCACGATCGCCGCGTTGTAGACCACGACGTCGGCCGGGCCCAGCTCGGCGGCAGCGGCATCGAGGGCCCCGCGCAGCGCGTCGTCGTCCGCCGCGTCCGCGGTCAGCCGCACGACGGGGACACCGCTCGGGCGCAGGGTCTCGGCGACCGCATCGACCGTTCCGGCCCGGCGGGCCACTAGTGCGACCGGCAGCCCCTCCTTGGCGAAACGGCGGGCGACGGCGGCGCCGATCCCCTCACCCGCCCCGATGACCACTGCTCCGGCCATGATCGACTCCTGTGCTCGTTCGATGAATACCGAACGACAGGCTAGACCCTGACACCCGTGTCACGGTCAAGCGATCAGGCACGCTTCCGGTACAGCGCCACGGCGATCGGCGCGAAGACACCCATGATCAGCGCCGTCCAGACCAACACGCTGGTCACCGGAGCCGCGACCGGGCCACCGAGGTAGAGCCCGCGCAGCGCGTCCGCTGCCTGGGACACCGGGTTGATCTCCGCCCACGACCGCAGCCACCACGGCATGGTCGCGGCGGGGACGAACACCGTGCTGCCGAACGTCAGCGGCAGCGTGATCATCACCGAGATGCCCTGCACCGACCTCGGGTCACGCACCAGGAGACCGAGCACGGTGAACCCCCAGCACAACGCGAAGGCGAACGCGATCACCACCGCCAGCCCCGCGACGACCGGGAGCGGGCCCGTCGCGAACCGGAAGCCGAGCGCGGCACCCACCACCAGCATGATCACGCCGGAGGTCAGGTACCGGATGAGGTCCGCGCCGATCGCGCCGAGCAGCGGCGCCGCGCGCGACACCGGCAGGCTGCGGAACCGGTCGAAGATCCCGGTCTGGCGGTCCTCGCACAGGCTCACGCCGGTGCCGATCGACGCGAACAGCACGCTCTGCACCAGGACCCCGGGCAGCGCGAACTGCAGGTAGGTGTGCGGGTCGCCGGCGATGGCGCCGCCGAACACGTACACGAACAACAGCAGGAAGATCACCGGCTGCAGCGTGACGTCGATCAGTGCCTCCGGTGAGCGCGTGGTCTTGACCAGGCCTCGCCAGACGAGTGTGCCGCCGTGCCGCAGCGCGGACGGCACCACCGACGAACGCCGCCGAGGCTCCTGGGTCGGAGTCGGCTCCGCCACGGTGTCCATCACGGTGCTGGTCATGCCGCCACCTCCTCGTCGGCTGGGTGACCGGTGAGCGTCAGGAAGACGTCGTCGAGGCTGGGCAACCGCAACCCCAGCTCCGCGACCGCGAGCCGGTCGGCCTCCAACCGGGCCCCGACGCGGTGCAGCAGGTTCGCGTCCGCGCCCAGGACGATCACCTCTCCGCTCGCGCTCGTCGTGGGCGCCGTCCCGCCGGTCTGCTCGGCGACCACCGCGCACACCGCCACCAGGTCCGACCGGTGCAGCGGGCGCACGTGCAGCCGCTGGCCGCCGACCTCGGCCTTCAACGAGGCCGGCGTGCCGGAGGCGATCACCCGGCCGTGATCGATCACCACCAGGTCGTCGGCGAGCTGCTCGGCCTCCTCCAGGTACTGGGTGGTCAGCAGCACCGTGACGCCCTCGGCCGCGAGCATGCGTACCCCGTCCAGCACGTCGCTGCGGTGCCTCGGATCGAGACCGGTGGTCGGTTCGTCTAGGAACAGCACGTCCGGACGCCCGAGCATGCTGACCGCGAGGTCGAGCCGGCGCCGCATGCCGCCGGAGTAGGTCCGCGCGGGCCGGTCGGCCGCATCGGTCAGACCGAAGGCCTCCAGCAGCTCGCCTGCCCGGGAGCGTGCCGCGCGACGCGACAGGTCCAGCAGCCGGGCGATCAGCACAAGATTCTGGTTGCCGGACAACGCCTCGTCGACCGCCGCGTACTGGCCGGTCAGCGCGATCCGCGCGCGTACGGCCGCCGGGTCCCGGGTGACGTCGTGACCGAGCACCCGCACGGTCCCGGCGTCCGGCCGGGTCAGCGTGGCGAGTACCCGCACCGCCGTGGTCTTGCCCGCTCCGTTGGGGCCGAGCAGCCCGAGGACGCCGCCCTCGCGGGCGGTGAAGTCGACACCCGCCAGTGCGGTGACCCCGCCGAACTTCTTGACCAGGCCCTCGACCTGGATCGTGTGGTCCATCGTGTTCCCCTCGTTGCGATCGTGCGACGCGAAGAACTCTCGCCGAGGGCACTGACACCCCGCTGACACTCCACTGACAAGAGCCACACGGAGCCCTCGGGCCGTACGGGTACGGACCAAGCCACACGAGGACCGCCACGGACACCGACGACCCGCAAATCCCCCAACTCGCGCTGGCAAATCCCCCCTACTCGCGCGGCACAATCCCCCGACTCGCCCCGCGGAATCCCCCGACTCGCGCCGCGGAATCCCCCGACTCGCCGGACGCTGGGCGCCTGCCGAACGCTGGGCCCCGCCGAACCCATCCGCGAGTCGGGGGATTTCGCCGCGCGAGTCGAGGGATTTGGCCGAGGTGTGTTCGAGGGCGGACTGCGTCGCCAGGAAAACTTGTCGGGTGTGCCGGCGCCGTCGTGGCAGAATCCCGATGGCCTTCCGAGCCGCTGATCGGACGCGACGCCGAGGAGGGCACGCCATGCCGCCGTCAATCTCACAGGTGCGCAACCGGGGTCTCGCGGGCGCGGCCGCCCTGGTGATCGCCGCGCTAGTCACGATCTTCGTCATCCTCGCCGCGCGGGCGACCTGGCTCGGCCGCGCCGAGGTCGACTTCGCCCCGTCGGCGTTCGTCCTCGTGCTCGTCTGGGGTGTGTCCGGCGTGCTCGTGGCGCGGTGGCTGCGTCAGGATGCCGCGGCACGGGCGCTCGGCATCGCGCTGTGGGCGTCCATCGGGGTCGCGCTCGTCGTCGGGCTCGCCTACCTGGGCTTCATGGACTTCGGGCGGCCGACCTACCGGGAGCGCTCCTTCGGGGACGTCATGCTGTTCGTGATCGTGGAGAGCGTGCTGAGCATCGCCGCCGCTCTGCTCGGCCTCGTGCGATACACCGTGACGATGCGCGGCCTGCGCACCCGCTAGCCCTCGGCCAGCTCCGCGGCGGCCAGCCAGTCCTCCTCGATACGGGTGCGCTCGGCGATGACCTCACGCAGCTCGGCGTCCAGCGCGAGCAGGCGGGGAGCGTCGGTGGACGCCTCCGCGAGCGCGGCGTGCAGCTTCTCCTCCTTCGCCGTGAGCGTCTCCATCCGACGCTCCAGACGACGAGCCTCCTTGCGGGCGTCCCGTTGCTCGGCGGCAGACGACGGCGCCGCCTGCGCGGTCGGGGCCACCGGCACCGGCGATTCCGCGACACTGGCGGCCCGACGCTTCAGGTACTCCTCGATGCCGCCCGGCAGGTGCGTGATGCGACCGTCGCCGAACAGCCCGACCACGATGTCGCAGGCCCGTTCGATCAGGTACCGGTCGTGGCTGACCACCACCATCGTGCCCGGCCAGCCGTCCAGCAGGTCTTCCAGGCGTTGCAGCGTGTCGATGTCGAGGTCGTTGGTCGGTTCGTCCAGCAGCAGAACGTTCGGCTCGCCCATCAGCAGCCGGGTCAGCTGCAGCCGGCGACGCTCGCCACCGGACAGCTCGCCCACCGGCGTCCACTGCCGGCTCGCCGGGAACCCGAGCCGCTCCAGCATCGACGACGCGGACAGCTCGTGCTTCCCGACCGTGACGAACCGCGCGATCTCCTCGACCGCCTCCAGCACCCGCAGCGACGCGGGCAGGTCCGCCAGCTCCTGGCTCAGGTGCGCCAGCCGGACCGTCTTACCGGTCACCAGCCGGCCACCGTCCAGCTCCCGCTCACCGCCCAGCGCCCGCAGCAGCGACGTCTTGCCCGATCCGTTCACCCCGACCAGGCCGATCCGGTCACCGGGCCCGACCCGCCAGGTGACCTGGTCGAGCAGCACCCGGTCCGGGACCCGCAGCGACGCGTCCTCCAGCTCGAGGACCTGACGCCCCAACCGGGCCGACGCGAACGCCATCAGCTCGGGAGTGTTGCGCGGATCGGGAACGTCCGCGATCAGCTCCTCGGCCGCCTCGATCCGGAACCGGGGCTTCGACGTGCGGGCGGGCGCGCCCCTGCGCAACCAGGCCAGCTCCTTGCGCGCGAGGTTGCGCCGCCGTTCCTCGGCCGCGTCCGCCTGACGGGACCGCTCGGCGCGGGCGTACACCCAGTCCGCGTAACCGCCGGTGTAGGACTCGACCCGACCGTCGGCGACCTCCCAGGTCCGGGTGCACACCGCGTCGAGGAACCACCGGTCGTGCGTGACCACGACGAGCGCGGCCCGGCTCGCCACCAGGTGCTGGGCCAGCCACGCGATGCCCTCGACGTCCAGGTGGTTCGTTGGCTCGTCCAGCACCACCAGATCGGACTCGGCGACCAGCGCGGCCGCCAACGCCACCCTGCGCCGCTCACCACCGGACATCCCGTCGACGGTCCGCTCAAGGTCGGTGATGCCCAGACCGGCCAGCACCGACCGCACCCTCACGTCCGCCGCCCACTCGTGCTCGGCGGACAACTCCAGTGGACCGAGCACCACGTCCCGCACCCGCGCGCCCGCCGGAAGCTCGTTGTGCTGGCTGACCACCGCGACCCGCAGGTCACGCATCCTGCTGACCCGGCCACCGTTCGGCTCGCGCAGCCCGGTCAGCACCTCCAGCATCGTCGTCTTACCGCCACCGTTCAGCCCGACGACACCGATCCGGTCGCCCACGGCGACACCGAGCGACACCCGGTCGAGCAGAATCCGGGAACCGTCGCCCGGCACGGTGGCGGTGACCGCCTCAAAGTTGATCAGATTCGTGTCAGCCATCTCGACAGGAAACCTACTTGGCGACCGGTCACGCCCTGGCCGGTGGGAGGTGCGGTGGCACCCCACTGGGCCCCGGCTCGCCGTCGCTGATGATCCGCGCGCCCGGCACCGGACCGTGCGCGACCCGCACAGTGCGGCACACGCCGGCACCCGCGAGGTCCGCCGCGACGCTCACGGCCGCCTCCTGGCTGGCACACAGGAACGCGCAGCTCGGGCCCGAACCGGACACGATCCCGGCAAGCGCACCCGACTCCACACCGGCGCGCAGCGTGCGCCGAAGCCCCGGTTCGAGACTCACCGCGGCCGCTTGCAGGTCGTTGCCCAGCAGCAACGCCAGCTGACGGGGATCACCGGAGGCCAACGCCTCCAGGATCGGCTCGACCGCACCGGCCCGGGACACCGCGGTCTCGTTGTGCGACGCGGCGGCCCGCAACCGGTCGAGCTCCCCGAACACCTTCGGCGTCGACAGACCGCGATGGTTCAGCGCGATCACCCAGTGCTGCGTGTGCCGGGACAGCACCGGAACCAGCTGCTCACCGCGCCCGGTCCCCAACGCGGTGCCGCCGTGCAGCGCGAACGTGACATCACTGCCCAGCTCCGCCGCCATGTCCCCCAGCTGGTCCCGGGGCAGGTCCAGCTTCCACAGCGCGGACAGCCCGACGAGTGTGGCGGCCGCGTCGGCGCTTCCGCCCGCCATCCCGCCCGCGACCGGAATGCCCTTGCGCAGCTCGACCCGGACGTCCGGCTCACGACCGGCCAGCTCGGCGACGGCGAGCACCGCACGCCACGCCAGGTTGGTCGCGTCGGTCGGCACCTGCCCCGCGCCCTCACCCTGAACATCCACACCCGGCTGGTCGGTCGCCGCGACGGTGACCTCGTCGAACAGGCTCACCGCATGGAACACCGTGACCAGATCGTGGTACCCGTCCTCCCGCAGCGGTCCGACCGCCAGATGCAGATTGACCTTGGCGGGGACACGCACGGTGACCGGTGGTGGAACAACAGCAAGCACTGGGCGAGCTTATCTGCTGGTCTTTCCGGCCTGTGCTCGTCTCTTGGGCCTGTTTCGCGCGCGGTATTTTTCTGTGACCACCCCGGCTCGCGTAAACGCTCGCTGGGGTACTCCCAGAAAAAAAGGCTCGAGGACTCGCCCGGGCGCGCGCTTGTGGCCACCCTGGGAGCCGCCCTGGCAGCTGGGCGACGTGGTTGCGGACATTCACTACGCCGGCCTTCGCCGGAACTCCTTCGGAGACTCGCGGAGCCGGCTTAGCTGTCGCTCGCCTTGCTGTTGCCGCGTTCACCGCCGCCGCCTTCGCCGCCGCCGCGTTCGCCGCCGCCATGTTCACCGCCGCCACGTTCGCCGTTGCCGCGTTCACCGTTGCCGGGGTTCACCGCCGCCGGGTCCACCGCCGCCGGTTCTACCGTCGCCGGGTCTCCGTGCCTTCGGGGGTGGCGCTGGGTGCGCTGTCACCTGTTGGCCGCTACCCGGGCGAAGTCCTCGATCGACAAGCGTTCGGCGCGGGTGGTCGGGTCTATGTCGGCCGCGCGCAGGATCTCCTCGGCCCTTGCCGGCGAGCCTGCCCAGGTGGCCAGGGCGCCGCGCAGGGCCTTGCGGCGTTGTGCGAACGCCGCGTCGACCACGGCGAACACGGCCTCTCGGGACGCCGGGGTCGGCGGGGGCTCCCGCCGGGTGATCTGGAGCAGCGCCGAGTCGACCCCGGGAACCGGCCAGAACACCGCGCGGGGAACGGGCCCCGCCCGGCGAGCGGCCGCGTACCAGGCCAGCTTCGCGCTCGGCGCGCCGTACTCGCGCCCGCCCGGCGGCGCGGCCATCCGGTCGACGACCTCGGACTGGATCATCACCAGCCCCGTGCGCAGGGACGGCAACACCTCCAGCACGTGCAGCAGCACCGGCACACCCACGTTGTACGGCAGGTTCGCCACCACCGCGGTCGGCGCGACCGGCAGATCGGACGCGCGCAGCCGCAGCGCGTCCATCCGCAGCACGGTCAACCGGTCGGCGAGCGCGGGCGCGTGCCGGGAGACCGTGTCCGGCAGCGCATCGGCCAGCACCTCGTCGATCTCCACCGCGACCACACCGGCCGAGGCAGGCAGCAGCGCGAGGGTCAGCGAACCGAGCCCGGGACCGATCTCCAGCACCACGTCCTCGGGCCCCAGCTCGCCGAGGCGCGCGATCCGGCGCACCGTGTTCGGGTCGTGCACGAAGTTCTGCCCGAGCTTCTTCGTCGGACGGATGCCCAGCCGCTCGGCGAGCGCGCGGACCTCCACCGGGCCGAGCAACGGCGAGGGCGGCTCAGGCGTCTCTGGGGAGCCCGAGCTTTCTGGAGCAGGCCGGCCAGGCGCTGTATCCGCCTCGGGCGTCCCGGACCTTTTCCGCAATGGCGATCTGCTCCTCCCGGCTGGCTTTGTCCGCCGTCGGCGCGTACTTGGTACCGCCGTTGGCCCGCCAGGTCTGTCTGTCGAATTGAACGCCACCGTAGTATCCGTTACCGGTGTTGATGCTCCAGTTGCCACCGGCCTCGCACTTGGCGAGCCGGTCCCACACCGAACCCGCCGGCACCTTCGGAGCGGTCCCGGCCGGCTCGCCGCCGGTGCCGAACCGGATGACCCTCGGCTTGCCGGGACTCGCCGTCGGCTTCTGCGATTTCTGCTGGTAGATGCGCTTGCCGTCGCGTAGCCGGACCGTGAACACGGCGGTCAGCTCACCGGGCTCGCCCTCGGAGACCACGACCTCCTTGCCCTTCTCCAGCTTCGGGTCGGGGATGCGTTCGAGCTTCGGGATGCTCGCCTTGGTGATGGTGAGCTCGCCGTTGCCGCCGCGTACCACCTGGACGGTCGTGCCGTCGTCCAGTTGGTCGTCCGCGTCCGGCATCGCGATGTCGTCGGGACCGAGCGGCCTGCCGACGTCCGCGAGCAGGCCGCGCACCGTGCCCGCCTGGGTGGTCACCTGACGCGCGGGACTCCTCCCGTCCACCAGGGTGACCGTGCGCCACACCTTGACCGTCACCGACATACCCTGCAGCGGAATCTCGTGGTCCGGGTCCGCCGACACCTCACCGGGACCCGCCTGCACGCCGAGTCCCTCCAGCGCGGCGCGCACCGAGCCGGCCGTGGTCCAGACGGTGCGCTGCTCACCGTCTTCGACCAGGGTCAGCGCCCGTGCCCGGTTGAGGATGATGTGATCGCCATCGTCCAGCTCGGTGTCCGCCGACGGTTCCAGCCGGTCCCGGCCGCCGACCCGCAGGCCAGCCGCCTCGACCGCGCCGCCGACGGTGTCCGCGAGCGTGTGCACCGTGCGTTCCGTGCCGTCGACGGTGATCGTGACCGCCTTGGTCATGCCGACGACCGCGAGCCCGCCGGACACCATCGCCACCACCAGGACGATCCCGAGGACCAGCGTCTGATGAATGCGGTTCCCACCACCGTGGGGCGGGCGGTACGGCGGCGGGATTCCCTGGGGACGGAACACCGGGACGGGCGCACCGGACACGCGCAGCGAGCGGCGCCGGATCGTTCGTCCACCAGACATCCGCCGGACGGTAACCAGATCATGGTCGTCGCCGGGGGCGTTCGGTGAAACCTGAGTAGATCTACCCCGGCCTACTTCGGCAGGGCGAACACCCGCTCGGCGTTGCGTCGCGTGGCGTCGGCGACGACGTCGGCGTCGACACCACGCACGTCGGCGATGCCGCGCACCGTCCACGGCAGGCAGTACGGCTCGTTCGCCCGTCCCCGGTGCGGGTGCGGGGTCAGGAACGGCGCGTCGGTCTCGGTGAGCAGCAGCTCCTCCGGTGCCAGCGCGGCGGCCTCGCGCAGCTCGGCGGCGTTGCGGAAGGTGACCGGCCCGGCGAACGACATGTAGTAGCCGGCGTCCGCGCAGGCCCTCGCCAGGTCGGGACCACCGGAGAAGCAGTGGAAGATCACCCGCTCCGGCGCGCCCTCGGAGCGCAGCACCGCCAGGACGTCGTCGTGTGCATCCCGGTCGTGGATCATGACCGGTTTGTCGAGCCGTTTGGCCAGCTCGATGTGCCAGGCGAACGCCTCGCGCTGCTCCTCGGGTGTGGCGCAGCCGTCCATCTTGCCCGGCCAGTAGTGATCCAGCCCGGTCTCGCCGACCGCAACCACCCTCGGCGACGCGGCGAGCTTCTCGATCTCCGTGCGCGCCGCGTCGTCCAGCACGTTCGCCCTGGTCGGGTGCAGTGCGACTGCCGCGTACACGCGAGGGTCCGCGGCAGCGGCGGTCAGCACCCAGCGCGCGGACTCGAGGTCGTCGGCGACGGTGACCGCGGCGTGCACGCCCACAGCCTCCGCGCGATCCATGGCCGCACGCACGTCCTCGGCGTCGACACAGCCGCAGGCGTCGAGGTGCGTGTGCGAGTCGATCGTGCCCGGCCCGCTCAACGGCTCCGGCGCGGGCGGTCGTTCCCGCCGCCCGTGTCCCCCGCTCATGCCCACCCTCGTGAGTGTTGAGTATGGCTATAGCCATACTCAACACTCACGAGGTCTGGATGGGTGCCCATTCCGGGCCGGTCTCGCCGAGCTTCGGGTCGAGCTTGCCGAACAGCGGCGACGGCTTGTCCAGCGGACGGCCGACCTCGATCGGGCTGGACGCCCACGCTGCCTGCTCACCGGCGTAGTCGCCCATCAGCACCGGGTACCCGGGTCCGTCACCGAGGTCGTCGACCTGGCGGATCTCCGGCTGCGCGGCCCACACGCCCGAGCCGCCGAGCGCGTTGTGCACCTTCTGCGCGGCGTGCGGCATGAACGGCGTGAGCAGCGTGTTCGCGTCCTGCACGACCTGCAGCGCGGTGTGCAGGATGGTGTCGCGCCGCTCCGGGTCGTCCTTGCGCTTCCACGGTTCCTGGTCGGACAGGTACTTGTTCGCCGAGCCGATCACCCGCATCGCCTCGCCGAGCGCCTGCTTGAACCGGCTGCGCGCGAGCAGGTCGCCGACGGTGTCGAACCCGGCGCGGGACACGGCGAGCAGCTCGTGGTCGGCGTCGGTCGGCGCGATCGGCTTCGGCACGGCGCCGACGTTCTTGTGGGCCATCGAGATGGACCGGTTGACCAGGTTGCCCCACTCGTTGGCCAGCTCGAAGTTGGTGCGGCGGACGAACTCGTCCCAGGTGAAGTCGGTGTCCTGGTTCTCGGGGCCGGCGACCGAGATGAAGTAGCGCAGCGCGTCGGGCCCGAACTCCTTCAGGAAGTCACCGACGTAGATCACGGTGCCCCGGCTGGTGGAGAACTTGGAGCCGCTCATGGTGAGGAACTCCGAGGACACGATCTCGTTCGGCAGGTTCAGCGTGCCGAACACACCCGGCTCGCCGCCCTTGTCCCCGGCCCCGTTCTGGCCGAGCAGCAGCGCCGGCCAGATCACCGAGTGGAAGACGATGTTGTCCTTGCCCATGAAGTAGTAGCCGGTGGCCTCCGGGTCGCACCACCACTGCTTCCACGCGTCACGATCCGGGCCGCGCCGGGCCCATTCGACCGACGCGGACAGGTACCCGATGACCGCGTCGAACCACACGTACAGTCGCTTCATCGACTGCTCGCGCCAGCCGTCGAGCGGGATCGGAACACCCCAGTCGAGGTCGCGGGTGATCGCGCGCGGCTTGAGGTCGTTCACCAGGTTCGTGGCGAACTTGATGACGTTGGGCCGCCAGTCGCTGCGGGTGGTCAGCCAGCTGCCGAGTGACTCGGCGAACGCGGGCAGGTCGAGGAAGAAGTGTTCGGTCTCGACGAACTTCGGCGTCTCACCGTTGATCTTCGAACGCGGGTTGATCAGGTCGGCGGGATCAAGCTGGTTGCCGCAGTTGTCGCACTGGTCGCCGCGCGCGCCGTCGTAGCCGCAGATCGGGCAGGTGCCTTCGACGTAGCGGTCCGGCAGGGTGCGGCCGGTGGACGGGCTGATTGCGCCCATCGCGGTCTTGGCCACGACGTAGCCGTTGTTGTACAGCGCCAGGAACAGGTCCTGGACCACCTCGTAGTGCACGCTCGTGGTGGTGCGGGTGAACAGGTCGTAGCCGAGGCCCAGCCCCTGCAGGTCCTCGACGATGACCCGGTTGTACTTGTCCGCGAGCTGACGGGCGGTGAGCCCTTCGGCGTCGGCCTGCACCTGGATCGGCGTGCCGTGCTCGTCGGTGCCGGACACCATGAGAACCCGGTTGCCCGCCATTCGCTGATACCGGGAGAAGACGTCGGAGGGCACACCGAAACCGGAAACATGGCCGATGTGCCGTGGGCCGTTGGCGTAGGGCCACGCCACAGCGGTCAGCACGCGGGAACTCATGCTGACAAGCCTATTCGCACCCCACTACCGGGTTTCGCGCGCCACCGTCCTCATCGGGGGCGGTACACCGAGCCCCGGTGATCCACTTGTACTACCAGGACAGTGCGCGTTGCCTCATCGATCCGATAGATCACGCGGTATACGCCCCTGCGTGCCGCGAACTTGCCCTTCAACTCGCCGCCCAGCGGTTTACCCACCCGGTGCGGGTTCTCGATCAAGGAACCGGCGATGAACTCGACAACCGCCGCCGCAACGGACTCCGGAAGCAGCTCATGGATCGCGCGAGCGGCCGGGGCCGACAGCCGAAATCGGTACGGCTCGCTCACTTGCGCTTCAACAACGCACGCAATGCGTCGTCACCCTCGATATAGTCGCCGCGCGCCAACGCGGCTTCACCTTCGCGGATGCCCTTCATGGTTTCCGGGTCGCTCAGGATCTCGAGGGTCTCCTCGATCGCCTCGAGGTCCTCGTAGCTGATCAGCACGATCGCGGGCCGCCCGTTACGCGTGACAACGACGCGCTCGTGCTCCTTCTCGGCCCGGTCGACGTACTCGGAGAAGTGGTCCCGGACCGTACGCAGTGGCTCGACAGCGGTCATGGCCACAATTGTGGCACACCGCGCTGACCAGCGCCAACAAAACTGTCGGTGGTGGGTGAGACCCTGCCCGCATGACAACCCAGTACTACACAGCGACCAGTATCGACGGGTTCATCGCCGACGCGGACAACTCGCTCGACTGGTTGCTGCAGTTCGGTGACGGCAGTGGTGACACGTACTCGGCGTTCATCGCCGAGGTGGGCGCGATCGTCATGGGGTCGACGACCTACGAGTGGGTTCTCGAGCATCACGTCAACGCGGACGCGGATCATCCGAGGCCGTGGATGTACGAGCAGCCGACCTGGGTGTTCAGCTCGCGGGAGCTGCCCGGGGTCGAGGGCGCGGACATCCGGTTCGTCCGGGGTGACGTGGTGGCGGTGCACGCGACGATGACCGAGGCGGCGCACGGGAAGAACATCTGGATCGTCGGCGGTGGTGAGCTCGCGGGCCAGTTCCACGACCACGGGCTGCTCGACGAGCTGATCCTGGGTGTCGCGCCGATCGCGCTCGGCGCGGGTGCGCCGCTGCTGCCCCGGGTGATCAGCCATCCGCCGATGCGGCTCACCGATGTGCGGCAGGACGGTCCGTTCGCGCTGCTGACCTACGCGGTTCGCGGCTGACCGGGCGGTCGGTACCGGCCGATGGGCCGGTACCGACCGATGGGCTCAGGTCGCTTCGGAGTGCACGCCGAACACGGCACCGAACGGGTCGGCCAGGGTGGCGATCCGCCCGAACGGCGTGTTCTCGGCGGGTGCGACGACCCGTCCGCCGCCCGCGCCCGCGGCCGCGACCGAGGCGTCGACGTCGGCGACGGAGAAGTAGATCAGCCAGTGTCCGGGTTCGCCGGCCTCGGCGACTCCGATGCCGCCCGCCATCTCGCCGCCGACGGTGAACGCACTGAAGTCGTCGGGAATCTCCGGAACCGGCTGGTATCCGAAGCCGAACACCGCGGCGTAGAAGCGTTTGCCCGCGTCGAGGTCGGTGAGCATGGCGTCTTCCCAGACGAGCGAACCCGGCTCGCCGTAGACCTCCATGCCGACGGCCTTGCGGCCCTCCCACACTCCGAACGCCGCACCGGTGCTGTCCAGCGCGACGGCGATCCGGCCGATCTCGTCGATGTCGGACGGCGGGAGCAGCACGGTGCCGCCGTGCTCGGTGATCAGCTTCGCGGTGGCGTCCGCGTCGTCGGACGCGAAGTAGAGCAGCCAGGCGACCGGCTGGTCCGGGGCCTGCATCGGGCCGATCCCGGCGGCGGAGCGTCCGTCGACCTGACACATCCGGTAGCCGCCGTACTCGTCGTCGGAGCCGGCGAACCGCCAGCCGATCACCGGGCCGTAGAAGGTCAGTGCGGCGTCGACGTCAGGAACCGAGAGATCGACCCAGCCCGGCGTACCGGCAGGCCAGTGGGTATCGCGAACGGGCATGGTTGGCACCTTCCGGGCAGCTGTGGCTTGGGTCACCCATCCAAGCACCGCCCCCCGACAATTCGGTCAGACTTTCGGCACCGGTGCCAGCCGCTCGATCTCGGCGCGGTAGCGGTCGAGGATCACCGGCCGTCGAAGCCTCTGCGTCGGGGTCAGCTCACCGGACCGGGTGCTCCACAACGCGCCCAGCAGCGTCCAGTTCCCGACCTGGTGCGACGCCGGCAGTGTGGCGTTGCCAGCGGCGATCACCCCGGCCACCTCGTCGAGCACCTGTTCCTCTACCGAGGCCTCCTCGGGGCCGCTGACCTCGATACCCCGCTCGACGCACCAGGACTCCCAGGTCAGCGGGTCGAGCGTGACCAGCGCGACCAGTCCGGGCGGCTCCGCGCCGTGCACGAACACCGAACCGATCAGGTCGCTGCTGTGGGCGAGGACGCGCTCCACGTAGTCGGGTGACACGCGTTCACCCGACTCGGTGGTGATCATGTCGCTGGTGCGGCCGAGGATCCGCAGGTAGCCGTCGTCGTCCAGCGAACCGACGTCGCCGGTGTGGAACCAGCCGTCGTCGTCGATCGCCGTCGAGGTGGCGTCGGGCCGGTTGAGGTAACCGGGGGTGATGTTCGGACCGCGCGCGAGGATCTCGCCGTCCGGTGCGATCGTCAGCTCGACCCCAGGCCACGCTCGGCCGACGGTGCCCGGGCGGGGCGCGTCCAGCGGACTCATCGCCAGCATTCCTCCGTCGCAGCTGCCGTAGACGTCGACCAGCGCGAGCCCGAGACCGGTGTAGAAGCTGGACAGGTTCGGGCACATCGACGCCGAGCTCGTCACGGCGAGCACGTGGCGGTCGAGACCCAGCCGCGCGCGAATCCCGGCGTAGACGAGCCGCTCCATGATCGGGTGCAGGATTCGGGTCGGCAGGCACGGTTCGACCTGGTTGAGCGTCGCGGCCCCGGCGGCTTCGGCGACCGACAGCGCCAGCCTGCCCACCATGCGGTAGACCGGGTTCGTGGCGCCGGCGATGTGTGCGCGCACGATGTCGTGCAGCTGCTGGTAGGCCTTCGGTGGGCCGAAGAACAGGTACGGCCGGACCGAGGGCAGCAGGGCCGGTAGCTTCGCCATGTCCCGGACGTAGGTCACCGTGATCGTCTGGACCAACCCCAGGTAGTGCGAGAACATCCGCTCACCGAGGTGCGCGAGCGGAAGGTAGGACACCGTGGTCCAACCGACCGGGATCACGCCGCCGAGGTGGTCCGCGATCTGGTCGGACAGCCCGTCCAGGAGCCAGCGAGCGCCCGCGTGGGTGACGATCGCACCCTTGGGCGGCCCGGTGGTGCCGGACGTGTAGGCGATCGTCAGCACGTCGTCGGGCACGACCGATGCCCGCGCCTCCGCGACCTCCGCGTCCCGGTCGGCCAGCTGGTCGTCGGCGTCCTCGATCCATTTCTCGAAGCGGATCACGCCGTCGGGCGCCGGTTCGTCCGGTGCGAGGTCGAGCACCACGAGGTGGCGCAGGGCGGGCAGCTGCTCACGGATCGACTGCCAGTGGCGCAGCTGTCCGGCGTCCACGATGACCACCGACGCGGCGCAGTCCCGGGCGAGGTAGACGAGCTCGTCGGTGGCGATGCCCCGGAAGAAACTGGTCGGCACTGCCCCGGCGGTGAGCACCCCCATGTCGGCGAGGAGGTGCTCCGCCCGGTTGCCCATGTGCAGACCGACGACATCGCCCCTGCTCACACCGAGGTCGAGCAGTGCCAGCGCGATCGCGCGGGCTCGCCTGCGGTACTGCGACCAGTTCAGCACCCGGTCGCCGTCGACCAGCGCGGTCACACCGGGGTGGTCCTCGGCGTTGCGGTCGAGCACGTCCAGCATCGTCTCCCGGGCCTCACGCCCCGTCGACGGTGCCGTCGAGCCCATTGCCCACCCTTCGGCTCACCCGGTAATTAGTACACTCTACAAGCTCAGAAGAGCGGTGAGTCGGCCAGCTGCGCCTCGTGCAGCGCCTCGATCTCGTGCCCGTACCGCTCCGCGAGAACCGAACGCTTGAGCTTCAGCGTCGGGGTCAGCTCGCCGGCCATGCTCGTCCACAGCTCGTCGACCAGCATCCAGCCCCTGACCTGCTCGAACCGGGAAAGCACGGCGTTGCCGGCCGCGACCGACCGCTCGACCTCGGACCGGACCTGTTCGTGGGAGGCCGCCTCGGCGACCGAGCCGACGGCGAGTCCACGTGCCTCGCACCACGGCCGCCAGCCCATCGGGTCGAGCGCGACCAGCGCCACCAGCGCCGGTCTGCCCTCGCCGTGGACGAACACCGAGCCGATCAGCTCGGACTGGTCGGCGACGGCCTTCTCGACGTTGGCAGGCGAGATGCTCGGCCCGATCGACAGGACGATGATCTCCTTCTTACGACCGATGACCCGCAGGTACCCGTCCGCGTCCAGCGAGCCGAGGTCACCGGTGTGCAGCCACCCGTCGGCGTCGATCGCCTCGGCGGTGGCCTCCGGCCGGTTCAGGTAGCCCGGCGTGACCCCCGGTCCCTTGACCAGGATCTCGCCGTCCTCGGCGATGCGCAGCGCGACGTCGCGCCCTGGCCTGCCCACGGTGCCGAGACGAGGGGCGTCGAACGGGCTCATGGTGATCCGCCCGCTCTCGGTCATGCCGTACACCTCGATGAGCGGGATACCGATGCCCGCGAAGAACATCGACACCTCGGTCGAGATCGGCGCGACGCCGGTGACCGCGAACAGCGTCCGGTCCAGTCCGAGTGCCGCGCGCAGGCGTTGGAAGACGAGCCGTTCCATGAGTGGGTACAGCGCTCGGGTGTGCGCCGGCGTCTCGGTGCGGTCCAGCGCGGCCTGGCCCGCCGAGCGCGCCACGGACAGCGCCACGGCGCCCAGCGCCCGGCGAGCGGGGTTCCTCGACTCGGCCACCCGGGTGTGGATCCCCTGATGGATCCGTTCCCACACCCTCGGCATGCCGAGGAACAGGTACGGCCGGGCGACCGGAAGCACCGCACGCAGCTCCAGCGGATCGCGGACGTAGGTGACGGTCAGCGTCCTGATCAACGCGAGGTAGTGGGAGAAGATCCGTTCGCCCATGTGCGCCAGCGGCAGGTAGGACACGGTGGTCCAGCCGACCGGGATCATTCCGCCGAGGTACTCGGCTGCCTGCAGCGACAGCTCGTCGAGCATCCACCGGGTACCGGCGTGCGTGATGAGCGTGCCCTTGGGCGGACCGGTCGTGCCGGACGTGTACGCGATCGTCAGTACGTCGTCGGGCTGGACCTTCTCCCGCGTCGCGTCGACCTCGGCGCCGCGTTCGGTGAGCGAGTGCTCCGCGTCCTCCACCCAGTGCTCGAACCGCAGCACACCCTGGGGCGTGGGCTCGTCGGGGCACAGGTCGAGAGCGACGACGTGCCGCAGGGAGGGCACCCTGCCGCGGATGGCCTGCCATCGGGGCAGCTGGTCGGCGTCGACGATGACGACCGTGACCGCACAGTCCGTCGCCAGGTACACCAGCAGCTCGTCGCTGACCTGCAGGTAGAAGCTCGCCGGAGTGGCGCCCGCCATCAACGCGCCCACGTCGGACAGCACGTGCTCGGCGCGGTTGCACAGGTGCAGGCCGACGACCTCGCCCCGGCCGACACCGAGATCGAGCAGCCCGAGCGCGATCGCTCTGGCGCGCTGCCGGTACTGCGACCAGTTCAGCAGGTTCGCACCGTCGACGGTCGCGGTGACACCCGGATGCTCCAGCGCGTTCCGATCGACCGCGTCCAGGATCGTCTCCTGGACGGGACGCTGCCCCCTCGACCCCACTGATCCACCTATTGGCCGGTACGCCGCACGAGGTCGGCACACGTCCTCTACAAGTAGTGCACTCTACAAGGAGACGAGGCGGATCGCGCTGGTCAAACGTGCCCGAATCGGGGGAATCGTTCTACCCATCGCCCCATTTCTCTATGATGTTGTCGTCGTAGAGCTCCTCGATCTCCTCCCGGTAGCGCTCACTGACCACCGGGCGTTTGAGCTTCATGGTCGGGGTCAGCTCGCCGGTGAACGTCGTCCAGAGCTCGTCGATGAGCGTCCAGCCGCGGATCTGCTCGTTGCGCGACAACGTCGCATTGGCCCTGCCGATCGCCCTCGCCAGCTCCAGCCGCACCCTGCCGTTGGACACCGCCTCCGCGACCGTGGCGACCCGGATACCACGCGATCGGCACCACGCCTCCCAGCTCATCGCATCGAGCGTGATCAGCGCGACGAGACAGGGCTTGCCGTCCCCGTGCACGGAGACCGTGCCGATCAGGTCCGACTGTTTGGCTATGACGTCCTCGATGTAGTTGGGCGACAGGCTGACACCGGTCGACAGAACGATGATCTCCTTCTTACGACCGACGATCCGTAGGTAACCGTGGTCGTCGATCACCCCGATGTCGCCGGTGAGCAGCCAACCCGCCGCATCGAACGCCGCCGCTGTCTCCGAGGGCTTGTTGAGGTAGCCGGGAGTCACCCCGGGACCCCGGACCAGAATTTCCCCGTCCCGGGCGAGGCTCAGCTCGGTGCCCCGGCAGGTCTTGCCGACCGTGCCCAGCCGAGGCGCGTCGAACGGGCTGACCGTGATGAGCGGCGCCTCGGTCATCCCGTAGACCTCGGTGATCGGGAGCCCGATCCCGGCGAAGAACGCCGACACCTCGGTGGGCATCGGGGTCCCGCCGCTCACCGCGAACCTCGCACGATCCAGACCGAGTGCCGCGCGCAGCCGGGGGAAGAGCACCCGGTCCATGAGCGGCAGCAGCAGCCGAGCGGTGACCGACATGGGGGTGCCGTCGAGCTGGGACTGACCGGCCTGGGTGGCCACGGAGACGGCGGCCCTGCCCAGCATCCGCCGGAACGGGTTCCTCGACTCGAGCGCCCTGCTCCGGATCGTCCACAGGACCCTCTCCCACACCCTGGTCACGCCGAGAAACAGGTACGGCCGAGCGACACGCAGCACGGTGGGCAGCTGCAGCGGATCGCGGACGTAGGTCACGGTGAATGCCCTGAGCACCGCGAGATAGTGCGCGAACGAGCGTTCACCGAGATGCGCGAGCGGAAGGTAGGACACCATGGTCCAGCCCACCGGAATGACCCCACCGAGGTGCTCCGCGGCCAGGTTGGACAGCTCCGTCAGTGAGGAGCACACGCCGGCATGAGTGACGAGTGTGCCCTTCGGCGGACCGGTGGTACCCGACGTGTAGACGATCGTCGCCAGGTCGTCGGGCCGGACGCGGGCGCGGATCGTGTCGACCTCGTGCCCACGACGGTCCAGCGCGAACTCGGCGTTCTCCACCAGCAGCTCGAACCGAAGCACACCGAGTGGCAGCGGCCGCCCCGGCTCGAGCCCGACCACCACCAGGTGGCGCAGCGCCGGCAGCTGGCGCCAGATCACCTGCCAGCGCGGCAGCTGGTCGGCATCGATGACGACCACCGGGACCGCGCAGTCCCGCGCCATGTACATCAGCAGTTCATCGGTGATCGTCAGATAGAAGCTCGCGGGGACCGCACCGGCCATCAGCGCCCCGACGTCCGACAGCACGTGTTCGGCGCGGTTGCACATGTGCAGACCGACGACCGCACCACGTTCCACACCGAGATCGAGCAGCGCGAGGGCGATGGCGCGAGCTCGTCGACGGTACTGCGACCAGTTCGTCAGGCTGTCGCCGTCCACCACGGCGGTGACACCGGGGTGGTGCTGGGCGTTGCGATCGACCGCATCGAGAATGGTTTTGTCGATCGGATGAGACATGGGCGACGACTGCTTCAGATCCACTGATTTCACCCACCGTGCCGGAAACCCGACAGACAGACCGACTCACCACGAACTTGGGACACTCTACCGAACTATGATATCACGATATTTAAGGTTGATCTCGCCTGTGAACGGCCACTGATTGCGCACATCGGGAAGTCAGCGGGGGCTCGATGCGTTGCACCCTGAGTGGCGCGCTTCGACATCCCTTTTTCCGTACTGGATCTTGCCGTGATCGGCTCCGGCTCGCACGCCGGCGCGGCGCTGAACGGCAGCATCGAGCTGGCCCGGCGCACCGAGCAGCTGGGCTACCGGCGGTTCTGGGTGGCCGAACACCACAACATGCCGGGCATCGCCAGCTCCGCGCCGCCGGTGCTGATCGCACACCTCGCGGCGGCGACCAGCACGCTGCGGGTCGGCTCGGGTGGCGTGATGCTGCCCAACCACGCGCCGCTGGTGGTCGCCGAACAGTTCGGCATGCTTGAGGCACTGCACCCGGGTCGCGTCGATCTGGGCATCGGGCGCGCGCCCGGCACCGACCCGGTCACCGCGCAGGCGCTGCGCCGTACCGCGAACGCGCTGTCGGTCGACGACTTCCCTGAGGAGCTGACCGCTCTGATGGGCTATTTCACCGGGCCGAGCGAGCGCGGGGTGAACGCCGTGCCCGCGATGGGCAACCCGCCCGACGTGTGGCTGCTCGGCTCCAGCGGCTACAGCGCCCAGGTCGCCGGCCTGCTCGGCCTGCCGTTCGCGTTCGCCCACCACTTCAGCGCGGCGAACACGCTGCCCGCCCTCGCGCTCTACCGCGAGCGGTTCCGCCCGTCGGCGCGGCTCAAGGAGCCCTACGCGATGGTGTGCGCCTCGGTGGTCGCCGCCGAGGACGACGACCGCGCCCGCTACCTCGCGGGCCCCGGCGGACTGTCGTTCCTGCAGCTGCGGCAGGGCAAACCCGGGCTCATGCCGACACCCGAGGACGCCGCCGCGTACGCCTACAACGAGACCGAGAAGGCGTTCGTCGCGGACCGCATGTCCAACCAGATCATCGGCGGGCCGGACACTGTCCTCAAGGGGATCACGTCGCTACTGGAACAGACCCAGGCCGACGAGCTGATGGTCGCCACCATGGTTCACGACCCGGCGGACGGACGGCGCAGCTACGAGCTGGTGGCGGAGCTCGCCGAGCTGTCGCCTCCCGGCAGTGACGCCGCGTAGAGCTCCCGTTTCGGTACCCCGGAACCGGCCGCGACCTCACTGACCGCATCCTTGAGTCGCTGCCCACCCTCCACCCGCTCGTGGACCATGGCGACCAGGGTGTCCAGCGCGGCGACCACCGGCTCGGCGCCGGCCAGCACCACGGTGATCTCGCCGCGCACCTCCTCCGCCGCCGCCCACTCGGCGAGCTCGCCCACCGAGCCACGCAGGACCTGCTCGTAGGTCTTGGTGAGCTCACGGCAGACCGCGGCGCGACGGTCGGCGCCCAGTACGTCGACCGCGTCGGCGAGAGTGGTGGCGAGTCTCCTCGGCGACTCGAAGAACACCGACGCGCGTTCCTCGGTGGCCAGTGCGGTCAGCCAGCGGCGCCGTTCGCCGGGGCGCCTCGGGGCGAATCCCTCGAAGCAGAACCGTTCGCAGGGCAGGCCGGACAGGACGAGCGCCGTCGTCACCGCCGAGGGGCCCGGGAGGCAAGTGATCGGCAGATCCGCTTCGACGCATGCGCTGACCAGGCGGTATCCGGGGTCGGACACCGATGGCATGCCGGCGTCGGTCACCACCAGGACGGTCTGACCCTCACGGATCGCGTCGACCAGCATGGGAGCTCGGGACGCCTCGACCGCGTCGTAATGGCTCACGATCCGGCCGGTGACCGTGACGTCGAGCGCCGAGGCAAGGTGCCGCAGCCGCCTGGTGTCCTCCGCGGCGATCACGTCGGCCTGCCCCAGTGCCGCCACCAGGCGGGCCGACGCATCGCCCGGGTCGCCGAGCGGGGTGGCGGCAAGCAGCAGTCGCCCGCTCGGTTCACTGTCCACCGCCGCAGCCTATGCGTTGACCCCTGGGGCGACGTCGCAGAGCTTCGTGTCGTGTCGCAGACGCTGCAGTCTCTGCGACGCGACAGCTTGCTCTGCGAAGTCGCACCGGTGCGACTTCGCAGAGCCCCGCACGACCGACGTCGGGGCAGCAAATAGAGTCACCCGCGATGGTTTCTGTTGGGGATCGGCCGGCGCGGGCCGGCGCTGTGCCGGTCGGGCGTCGGCCGGCCACCAGCGCGCCGGGGCCGACCTTGGGCGTGCGGTTCCCCGTCGAGCGGCCCATGCCCACCGATCGGCTGCGCAGCTGGTTGCTGGCGATCCTGCTGGCGTTCATCGGCGGGATTCTGCGGTTCTACCGTCTGGGTTTCCCCTCCGACCACGGCACTCCGGTCTTCGACGAGAAGCACTACGTGCCGCAGGCCTGGCAGATGCTGCGCAACTTCGGGGTGGAGGACAACCCGGGGTTCGAGCTCGTGGTGCATCCGCCGCTGGCCAAGCAGCTGATCGCGCTCGGCGAGTGGGTGTGGGGCTACGACTCGATGGGGTGGCGGGTCAGCGCGGCCGTCGCGGGCACGGTGTGTGTGCTGCTCGTCGTCCGGATCGCGCGCCGGCTCACCCGCTCGACGATGTTCGGTGTCGTCGCGGGTGCGTTGTTCCTGTGCGACGGGGTCAGTTTCGTACAGTCCCGGATGGGGATGCTCGACATCTTCCTCACCGTGTTCGTGCTCGCCTCGTTCGGCGCGATGGTGCTGGACCGCGACGATGTGCGCGCCCGAATGGCGGTGGTCGTCGCCGAGGGACGGGTCGGGGTCAGCCCGTTCGGGCCCCGGCTGGGGGTGCGCTGG
Organism: Actinospineispora spinosispora DSM 44797; assembly: GCF_000429025.1. Taxonomy (GTDB): domain Bacteria; phylum Actinomycetota; class Actinomycetes; order Mycobacteriales; family Pseudonocardiaceae; genus Pseudonocardia; species Pseudonocardia spinosispora. Next base: position 4,687 of record NZ_KE386834.1, on the reverse strand, counting down.
TGGCGGTTCACCGCGGGCGTGCTGATCGGGATGGCGTGCGCGGTCAAGTGGTCCGGCGTGTACTGGGTCGCCGCGTTCGGTGTGCTGTCGCTCGGCTGGGACGTCGCTGCCCGGCGCGCGGCGGGGGTGCGCAGACCATGGCTCGGGGTGTGGGTGCGGGACGTCGGACCGGCGCTGTGGGCGTTGGCCGCGATCCCGATCCTGACCTACCTCGCCGGCTGGTGGGCGTGGTTCGCCAGCGAGACCGGGGTCGACCGCCACGAGGTCGGCCAGGAGATCGGCGTCGGGGGCCCGTTCTCGTTCATGCCGGACGCGCTGCGGTCGCTGTGGTACTACAGCGGCCACGTGCTGTCCTTCCACGCGAACCTGACAACGTCGACGTCCGCGCCGCATCCGTGGGAGTCCAAGCCGTGGGCGTGGCCGATGAGCCTGCGCCCGATGCTGTACTACCTGAACAACTCCGACCAGACGTGCGGCGCGAAGGACTGTGTGAGCGCCACGATGCTGGTCGGCACACCCGCGCTGTGGTGGGCGAGCCCGCTCGCGCTCGTGTGGGCGGTGTGGCGGACGGTCACCCGCTTCGACTGGCGGCACGTGGCGATCATGGTCGGCTACGGCGCCGGGTACCTGCCGTGGTTCCTGGACATCGACCGCCAGATGTACTACTTCTACGCGACGCCGATGGCACCGTTCCTGATCTTCGGCCTCACGCTGATGCTGGGTGACGTCCTCGGTCCGGCGCTCGCCGGCACCGAGCGGCGAGCCACCGGCCTACTGATCATCTCGCTGTACGTCGGCCTCGCGGTCGCCAACTTCGCCTGGCTATGGCCGATCATGGTCGGCGATTCCATCACCTCGGCCCACTGGGACGCCGAGATGTGGCTGCCCTCCTGGCGCTGAGTCCCGGTCGAGCTCCTTCAGCATGAACCAGCTGGTGACCGCGATGTAGCCGCCCCAGATCACGACAGGCATGTAGAACGCCAGCAGACCGTGGTACGCGAACGGGCCGCTCTTGAAGAACGCCGGGCCCGCCGCGCAGACCAGCGCGAACGCGCCAAGGAAGGTGAGCCAGGTGAACCAGCGCGGGACCATCGGCCGGGGACGATCGTCCATCAGCTCCACGACCCCGGTCGCGGCCATCTCCAGCGCCAGATAGATCCAGCCGAGCAGGAACGCGAACCAGGCCCAGTCGTACCAGGACTGGATGACGTCGGCGCCGGTCTCGGGACGATACGCGGTGACGATCCACGCGCAGCAGTTGAAGAAGACGATGAGTGAGATGAACGCCCCGCACACCGCGGTCGTGATCGACCAGAGCGGATAGCGTCCTTCGATCTTCGACAGCATGATGCCGAACGCGACCGAACCGGGGGTGAGCAGCCCCGCGGCGACGTAGAAGATCGAGCAACCGATGAGCGTGCCCCATTTGTGGGTGTCGCCGAACCACATCTTCGTCGCCTCGAGGCCCAGGTCGGCCCGTGCCGGTGCCCAGAAGTGCGCGATGCCCAGCCAGCCGATGGCGGTGAGCGCCACGAAGACCCAGTTGCACCACAGACCGATCTTCTGGGAGATCACTCGCTCACCAGGCTGCACGACTGCCTCATCTCCATCGATGTTTACGATGGAAAATAATGACCTCTAGAGCTTCGCGCAACCACCGGATCAGCGGCGGTGCCTGCCGACCCCGTCCGGCGCGGCCGCCATCACCGGCCCGTCCTCGACGGTCAGAGCCTTGCCGTAGACCAGCTGACCGTCCGGAGCGTCGGGAGCCGACGACTCCACGCGGTAGCCGCTGACCTCCAGCAGCGCGCGAACCGCCTGGGCGCCGCGCGGGACACGGGCGACGCCCGAGGTGTAACCGTCATCGACGGCGCAGCGCTCCAGCTCGCCGAGGATCGTCCTGGCCAGCCCGGCGCGTTGCGCGCCGGGGCGGACGTACATGCTGGCGAACTCCACCACCGTCTCGTCCGCGCCGGTCAGCCGCCGGTAGCCGCCGCAGCCAGCGGGCTGCCCGCGCACATAGGCCAACATGAAGAGACCGTCGTTCGCCTCGGCGAACCCGAGGACCTCCGCACCGGACAATTCGGGGAAACCCACCATGCCCTGAAGTAGAACGGGGTTGTCGCGGTCGACGGGGACGACCCGCAACACGACCTCACCCTGTTCGGACTCCACAATTCCCCATCCTGCATGTCAGAAGACCGGTGACAGTACGACATGCCCTATCGGTACGCATACGGTCGTGGGCAATCGGTAACCGGTTGGTGCGCCAACGAAGGTTGACTCAGTCCTCCAGCTCCTTGCGGTACAACAACCGTCCGCCGCCCCCCTCAGCGCCGTCGAACCGGTGATAACCGAGGTACTCGTACAGGCCCTGCGCCGCGCGCTGGTTGGCCCCGACAGGGAGCACTCCCCAGCGGTAGTCGTCGTCCAGCGCACGCTCCTCCAGCTCACTGAGCAGCGCGCGCCCGATTCCGGTGCGTCGGGCGGCCGGCCCGACGTACAACCTGACGAACTCGACCGTCGCACCGGTGGAGTCGCCCTCGAACGTCTGATATCCGCCCGAGGCCGCTGCCCGGCCATTGACGTAGGCGACGACGAATACACCTCGGTTCTCCGGCAACAACTCCTTGCCGGGAGGCGGCTGAAGGTCGGGGTGTGTCGGCAGCTCGTCGTGCGCCGCCTTCACTAAGGGCAGCAGCGGACCGGCGTGAGCGGCGTCGTAGTCCTCAGCGCGAAACTCCACGTCCACCGCAGCCTGCCCTGACTCGTCTGGCACACTCAATTTATATCGCACGACCTAACGAGCGTACAGTTGGGAATTGCGGGCCGATATCAATTATATCGCCGTTCAGCGACTGTAACCAGCCAAAGAGCCATTCCACTGAGCAATAATCCGAGTACCGCACTCATTGTCAATACGGACAGTGATGGTTCTGGACCGTTCAGCGTCACGATCGATACGCCGACCGGGGGGAGCCACGGCTGGGTGATCGTCGCCAGAACGGTCAGGCCGATCAGTACCGCGCTCCACCCGATCCGACTGACGCGAGGCCGTCCGAACACGAGGCCGAGCGCCGTGCCGGTACCGGCGGCCGCGACGTGCACCAACACTCCCACCAGCACCATCCTGGCCGAATAGGCATAGGACACGCTGCCCAGCGGCACCAGCGGTCGAAGTACCGCACAGGCCATGAGGACCGCGTCGCCGACCAGACAGGTGAGCAACACGCCGGCCTGCAAGCGCCACCAGCCACCCGACGCCGCCACCGTCGCCTGCCGCCCGACCGACTCCTCGGTATTACTCACAGTTATGGCAAGCCAGGCACTGATCGGGTACAGCAGGCCCGCGCTTGCCGCCCACGGCTGAGGCGGTGGTCCGGGGCCGCCTCCCATCAACACCGCGACCGCGGCCAGGTACGCGAGCAGCGGCACGAGGAAACGCTGGGACCGCAGCAGGTCGGCCATGAGATATCGGGTGACCGCGAGCGTTCTCGTCAGTGCTATCGGTGCCCTCATCCGGGCCCACTGAGTCGGCCGTCCACGCCGGATGCGGCGTGGACGTCTCCTCCTCGATCGGCGCCAATCGGCCTTCGGCCAGCCGAAAGCGCTGCCCACCCAGCTGCGCGGCCAGCCCGGTGTGGTCGGTGACCAGCACCGCGACACCGCTTCGGCCAGGCGTTCAATCAGTACCGGAGCGACCGCCCGGTCGAGCCCCGACCAGGGTTCGTCGAGCACCACCAGTCCACTGCCGCCGCACAGAGCGCCGACGAGCGCAACCTTCTGAGCGTTGCCCTTCGACAGCTGGGCCATCGGAGCGGACGGGTCACCGGTGAATCGCAGACGCTCGAGCAGGTCCGGTCGCGGACTCCACGACCGGACCGCGCGCCGGGCACCCGTGCAGCGCGGCCGTCCGCCGTAGATACCCGGAAGCGGACAGCCGCAACCTGGCGAGGAACCGGTCGGGGACGTACCCCACCGAAGGTGGAAGTCCCAGCACCCGACCCTCGGACGGTGCCGCGACACCCGCGGCGGTCCGCAGCAGTGTCGACTTGCCGCACCCGTTGGCGCCGAGCACCACCGTCAGCTCACCGGTCGGCAACCGCAGCGTGACGTCACGCAGCACCGTATGGCCTCGATAACGTTCGGCCACGTTGAGCAGGTGCGTCGAGTGCCTAGGCACGACTCACCCAAGTCCTCGAACGCGCCACAGCCCTCGTGCTCCTCATATCCCGACGACCGCGACCACCCCAACCTTGTGAGTGCTGAGGCCGTCTACCGCGAAGCGGCGCGAAGCGTAGCCGGTCTTGCCACTCACGACACGCTTTTCGTCGTGAGTGGCAAGACCGGCTATAGGCGGCCTCAGCACTCACAAGGTTTCGGGGGCTGCGGCTTTGGTCTTCGGGCTGCTGGCTGCGGCTTCGGTCTTGTGAGCTGCTGGCTGCGGCGGTTTGGTTTTCGGGCTGCGCCCGGGGGCTTTTACTGAGGGGGCTGCCGCCCCGAGCCGCACCGCAGGGCCCTGGGGGCCCTGTGGTGCGGCTCGGGTTGCCCATGAAGTCCCTTCTGGCCGCGTTGTGTGGGTGGTCGGGGTGGGTCTGATCGCGGTGTTCTGGCTGTGACCGTTTGCCGCTGGTGGGGGTTTGTTGACTGGTTGACCTGCTGATTTCCTGGTTTTGTCGGTGTTCGA
>NZ_KE386833.1:138581-1189770 GCF_000429025.1 Actinospineispora spinosispora DSM 44797 | reverse complement strand
CCCATGGTGCCGATGCCTTGCACGGCGACGGTGGTCTGTGCTGGTTGCCAGTGCCAGGCGTGGGCTGCGCCGAGGCAGGCTTGGGCGACGCCGTAGCCGCCGATGACGTCGCCGAGTAGTCCGCCGGGGACTTCGGCGTTCAGGCCGGCGCGGACGCGTGTGAGGGTGGCGTCGAGGTTGGTGGAGCGGCTGATGGCGGCGTAGTAGGACTGGTGTAGTCCGAGGCGGGCGAAGACGGTGTCGATGAGGTGTTGGGGGACGCCGAGGTCTTCGGCGGTGACCCAGTGGCCTTGGATGAAGGGGCGCATGGCGTCGCAGAAGCGGGCCAGGACGTCGATGGCGTCGGGTGCTTTGGGGTCGTAGTCGATGCCGCCTTTGGCGCCGCCGATGGGCAGGTCGAAGGTGGCGGTTTTGGCGGCCATGCCGAAGGCGAGGTCTTCGACCTCGGTCAGGGTGCAGCCGGGGCGCATTCTGGTTCCGCCGGTGGCCATTCCCGCGACCAGGGAGTGCACGACCAGGTAGCCGTGTGTTCCGGTGACCGGGTCGGTCCAGTTCACCCGCAGCAACGGCTCACCACGCGGCGACTCGACCTCCACACCGGGAGCCGTGGTGACCGGAGACACCGCTCCGATCTCCGATACCGCGTTCCTCAGCTGCTGGCCCGTGAAACCCATGGGGTCCTGCATCGTGGTCATGTCAACCCACCTCCGCTCTCGACTCGACCGTCACTGCCGAGGAAGTCCACCGCCGGGTTCGCACGCACAGCAGAGCTAGCCGACCCACATCGTGTGGATCGGCGTCTGTGCCGTGATTGACCGTGATGTTCCCGGGAATGCGCCCCTCGGCCCCGTGTCTCCACTGTGCGCCGCCACCAGGCGTTACGTCCAGTTACGAAACGTGCACGGTCACGTTCAGGGTTCCTGCACAACAACCCGGCTGCGCGCGCCGTCCTGGGCGCCGCGGCCTCCGGCTGCCTACGCTGGGGGCATGGAGCTCTCGTTGCAGCGGTTGCGAATGCTGCGGGAACTACACCGCCGCGGCACCGTCACCGCCGCGGCGGGAGCGTTGCACTACACGGCGTCCGCGGTATCCCAGCAACTCGCCCAGCTCGAACGTGACGTCGGAGCGAAGCTCTTCGAACGTCTGGGACGCAGGGTCCAGCTCACCGAGCTGGGGGTGCTGCTGACCGAGCACGCCGAGGAGATCATCGGGTCGGTCGAGCGTGCGACGCTCGCGCTGGAGGAAGCCCAGGACGGGGTGTCGGTCCGGCTCACCGCCGGGGTGTGGGCGTCGGTGGCCTCCGGTCTCCTGCCGACCGCGCTGACCGCGCTGGCCGCCGAGCACCCGGGAATCCAGGTCCGCACCAAGGAACTCGCGCCGGAGGACACCGCCGGCGCCGTACGCGACGGCACCCTCGACTTCTCGTTCGTCATCGACTACTCGGACTACCCGATGTCCTGGGATCCGGTGCTGGTCCGTGACGTCATCGCGGTGGAACGGTTGTACGCGGCGGTGCCGGCCGGTGCGGTGCCGTCGCCGACCATCACCCTGCCGGAGCTGGCCGACCACCCGTGGATCCTCGCGGGCCCCCGTTCACACTTCGGCCGGGCCGTACGCATCGCCTGCCAGCGCAACGGCTTCGAACCCAAGATCAGCCACGAGGTGGGCGAACAGTCGACCGCGCTGGCGCTGGTCGCGGCGGGGCTCGGCGTCACTCTCGTGTCCGACCTCGGGCTCACCCTGCGGCCGGCCGGGATCGACGTACTCGCGTTGACCGAGCCGGTCATGCGCACCGTCTCGATCGCCTACCGGACGAAGGCCGCGCGCAGACCGTCCCTGCAACTGGTGATCGACGCGGTCCGCGCGGCCGCCGCGGAGAAGGGGCTCGGGGCGCAGGCGCCGCTCACCCTGCCGTAGTGGGCGCGGGCCGTTTCCTCGCGGCATGGCGCCTCGCGCGCCGAACTCGGACAAGCGGACCACCGTTCGGCAACTGCCGACACATCATGGTCCCGCCGCCGAAGGGCTCCGTGCACTGGGTTCAGCCGAGCTCAGCCACTCGCGCGCGGATGCCACGGAAGTGTTCGCGCATCGCGGCCTGCACGGTCGCCGCGTCACCGCCGCGCAACGCCTCCAGGAGCTCACGGTGCCAGCCCGCGGTCACCGAGGGCGTGTCGCCGGCCCGCGGCAGCTGACCGTCCAGGGTGTTGAACACCCGCCAGAAGACCTGCAGCAGCTCCAGCACGAGCGGATTACCCAGCGGCCGGTACAGCGTCTCGTGGAACAGCCAGTCCTGGTCAGGGGCATAGCGGTCGCTCGCCGCCTCCCGTTCCATCGCCGCGACGGCGGCGTCCAGCGCGGCGAAGTCGATCTCGTGGTGCGCCGCGAGCACCCTTCCGACCAGCCCCGATTCGAGAACCTCACGCACTTCCAGCAGGTTGCGGATGTCGGTCTGGTCGCCACGGACGGACAGCGCGCCCCGGAAGGCAAGACCCGCCTCCAGCCCGGAGAAGGCCGCCGATCCGACGTAGGTGCCGTAACCGTGCCGGATGTCGACGATGCCGAGTGCCTGCAGCGCCTTCATCGCCTCACGCAAGGGGTGCCTGCTGACGCCCAGCTCCCGCATGAGCTCCGACTCGGTCGGCAACGGGGCCTCCGGCTCCAGCCCGCGATCCACGATGAGTCGCTTGACCGCCTCCTGCAGCGCGTGCTGGTTGGCCCTGGCGCCGGTGGGCCTTGCCGCTGAGGTCGTCACGGAGGCCGAGTGTATGGCGCTCATCGCGGCACCTGTTCACCGAACAGCTCGGGCACGGCGCGTCGGGCCTCGGCCCGCAGAGCGGGAACCGCGTCCTCAGAAACCCAGCCGTGCGGCCACCGGACCCGGGTTCCGACCGGCGCCCAGCCACCGATCGCGGCGAGTGTCTTGTCCAGAGCGGGATCGCTGTAGCCGGCGGCGGACAGCGGCGCGATGTGCGCGTCGAGGAAGCCATGCAACCTGGCTTCGAGCTCCAGCGCCGCCGGTAGGTCCTCGGTCATCTGCCGGTACCAGCGTGCCGCACCGTCCGGACTGAGACACGCGACGTTCGAATAGGACCCCGCCGCCCCCCGCCGGTACCCGGACGCCAGCATGTGCCCGGCGACGAACACCGCGAGCCGGGTGCCCATCAGCCCGGCCATCCGGTCGTACCACCGGTCGTCACCACCAGGCACCTTCACCCCGATCAGCGCCGGAACGCGATCGGCGAGCAGCTGCAGCTCATCCGGATCGAGCCGCGTCTTGGCGTAGGGCGGGTTGTAGAGCACGAGCGGTACCCCGTCGGCGACCTGCGCCATCCGCTCCACCGCCGCCACGGCCTCCGATGTGCGCAACGGCAGCCAGTCCGGCAGGACGACCTGGATCGCGCCGGGTGCCGACTTCGCGGCACGCGCGATCCGGTCGAGGGACAGCTGCCCGCTGGGGTGGCTCGCACCCAGCTGGAACGGCATCCCGGCCTCGGAACACCGGGAGGTGACGAGCTCATGCAGCCGGTCGTACTCGGCCTCGGTGAGGGTGTGGAACTCCCCCGCCGTGCCGTTGGTGTAGACGCCGTGGACCCGCGAGCCCAGCACCCTGTCGAGGACGAGTTCGAGGCGGTCGAAGTCGATGCTGTCGTCACCGGCCACGGGCAGCAGGACGGTCGCCCACACCCCGCGCAGCTCCGGAGCGGTCAGTGGTTGCATCGGCTACCTCCGTTCCCTATCGTGTGGACATAGGACATCCTATGTCCGGTCACCTCGGGAGGTCCAGCCATGGCGACGACGCCATCCCAGTCCGTGCCACCCCCGGCGCGCTCGTTCCGGCAGCTCAGCAGCGAGCAGCGCAAGGCGTTCTACGCCGCATGGCTCGGATACCTGCTCGACGGGTTCGACTTCGTTCTCATCACCCTGGTCCTGACCGAGATCGCCGCCGACTTCCAGCTGACCCTCACCAGCGCGGCGACCCTCGTGTCAGCCGCATTCGTATCCCGCTGGCTGGGCGGTCTCGTACTGGGCGCCATCGGCGACCGCTACGGTCGCAAGCCGGCCATGATCCTGGCGATCGTCGCCTTCGCCATCGGTAGCGTTCTGTGCGGCTTCGCCTGGGGCTACTGGTCGATGTTCGTGTTCCGGGCGATCGTCGGCATCGGGATGGCCGGCGAGTACGGCTCCAGCGCCACCTACGTCATGGAGTCCTGGCCGAGCGCGATGCGCAACCGCGCGGCCGGGTTCCTGCTGTCCGCGTATCCGATCGGCAGTGTCCTCGCCGCACTGGCCTACCAGTTGATCGTGCCGGCGGCCGGCTGGCGCTGGTTGTTCTACATCGGGGTCATCCCGATCGCGCTCGCGCTGTACCTGCGCCGTGCGCTACCCGAGGCGGCCGAGTGGAAGGCGGAGGTGGGCGATCGCGCCGATGTCACGACGTCGACCGTCCTGTTCAGCCCCGGAAGGCGAGTACTCAACACACTCGTCGCCGTGCTGCTCGCCGCCGCCCTCGTACTGATCTTCAGCCAGCACACCGGCGGGTACGGGCCGCTGCTCGTCGTGGTGGTGGCGGCCGGGTTCGTCGCGTTCGCGGTGCAGCTCGCCGGGCGGCTGTGGCCGGTCATGCTGGCGATCATGGTGACGGTCTTCTGCGCGTTCCTCTACTCGTGGCCCATCCAGTCACTGCTGCCGACCTACCTCAAGACGGTCCTGCACTACGATCCTGCGCAGGTCTCCACGGCGTTGTTGTGGGCCGGTCTCGGCTATGCGGCCGGTTCCTGTGTCGCGGGCGCGGTCGCCGACCGGTTGGGGACCCGCCGGACCTATGTGATCGGCCTGTTCGTCTCGCTCGCCTTCGTGTTCCCGGTGTTCGCCCTGCCCGCGGGCAACGTCGTGTTGCTGTGGGTGCTGCTGTTCGTCATGCAGGCCACCAGCCAGGGCATCTCCGGTCTGCTGCCGAAGTACATCGGGGACCACTTCCCCACCAGGCTGCGCGCGGCCGGGCTGGGTTTCAGCTACAACGTGGGCGCGCTCGGCGGCGCCGTCGCGCCGCTGGCCGGTGCGTCCATCGCGCAGAGCATGGGAGGCCTCGGCGCGGCGCTCACTGTGCTCGCGGTCAGCCTCACCGTGGTCGTCGCCCTGATCATCGGCTTCGACCTCCCCGCGCGGATCGGCCGCGCCATGACCACCGACGACAACTCCGAGGATCGGACCACCCATGCCTGACCTGCACGGTGTCATTCCCCCGCTCGCCACCCCGTTCGACGCATCCGGGGAGGTCGACCGGGAGTCGCTCAGGAGGCTGCTGCACTTCCAGCTCGACGCGGGTGTGCACGGTGTCTTCCTCGGTGGCTCCACCGGAGAGGTCGCGCTGCTGGACAGCGCGCAGCAGCGGGTCGTCGTCGAAGTCGCGGTCGCCGAGGTCGCGGGTGCGGTTCCAGTGCTGGTCGGCGCGGTGGACACCGGGACGCGGCGCGTCATCGAGCACGCCAGGCAGGCCCAGGAGCGCGGCGCGGACGCGGTGGTCGTGACCACTCCGTTCTACGTCCAGCCACACCCCGCCGAGATCGTCGAGCACTTCCGCACCGTGCACGCCGCGCTGGACGTGCCCGTGGTCGCCTACAACATCCCCAGCGCGGCCGGAGTACGGCTGAGCCCTGACGTCGTCGCGGAGCTCGCCGCGTCGAAGCTCGTGGTGGCGTTGAAGGACTCCGGCGGAGACCTCGCGGCGTTCCGTGAGTTCCTCCGCCGTGCTCCCGAGCTGCCGGTCTTCACCGGCTCCGAGCTGTTCGCCGACGTCGCGCTGCAGCTCGGCGCGGTCGGGCTGGTGCCGGGGCTGGGCAACGTGGACCCGCACGGATACCTGCGTCTCTACCGGGCAGCGGTGGCCAGGGACCTGCCTTCGGCGGCCGACGAGCAGGACCGGCTGGCGGCCCTCTACGCCATCACCTCAATCGCCGACAGCGGCCGCATCGGTGCCACGGCCGGAGCCCTGGGCGCGTTCAAGGCCGCGATGGCGCTGCGCGGCATCATCGACGACGCGCGCACCGGCGCTCCCCTGCTACCCCTCGACGCGAGCGAGATCGAGTCCATCCGCACCGTTCTGAACGAGCTCGGTCTCGCTCGCATCTAGGTGTCGCTGGTCGCGCCGGCGCGGCGGCGGGACTGGAGCTGGTCGAAGAACACGGCGACCAGGATCAGCGCGCCAACGATGATCTCCAGGTAGAACGCGTTGACCGCCAGCAGGTTGCCGCCGTTGTTCAGCGTGCCCACGATCAGCGCGCCGGCGGCGGCACCGAACGCGCCGCCCTTCGCACCGAACAGACTCGCCCCGCCGATGACGCAGGCCGCGATCGCGTTGAGCTCGTAGCCCTCACCGCCGGTGGGGATGCCCGCGCTGAGCCGTGACGCGAACAGCACGCCTCCGACGGCCGCGAGCAATCCGGAGATCGCGTACACCGAGATCAGCACGGCACTCACCGGCACCCCGGCGAGACGAGCGGACTCCGCGTTCGAACCCACGGCGTAGACGTACCGGCCGAACACCGTGCGCCGCAGGACGAACGCGGTCGCGGCAACCACGATCACGAAGATCCACAGCAGGTTCGGGATGCCGAGCAGGTTGCCGTTCGCCACCGCGCTGAACGACGGGGGCAACGGCTGGATCGTGCTGGCGTCGGTCAACACCAGGACCACACCGCGCGCGATTCCGAGCATGCCGAGCGTGACGATGAACGGCGGCAGTTTGGCCAGCGCCACCAACGTCCCGTTGAAGGCGCCGAGCCCCGCGCCGACGAGCAGCCCCACCACGATCGCGGCCGGCACCGGCCAACCGTGGATCAGCAGCTCCGCGGTGACACAGCCGGTCAGCGCGAGGACCGAACCGACCGACAGGTCGATGCCGGCCGTCAGGATCACCAGCAGCTCACCGGCCGCGATGATCCCGAAGATCGCCACCTGCCTCGCCAGGTTGCCGAGGTTCCCGCTGGTCAGGAACTCGTTCGAGGCGAGGGTCAAGCCACCGAAGAGCACGAGGAGCACGATCAGGCCGCCCGCGTCCCTGCCCAGGACGTCGCCGAGCCGCAGTACCCGCTCGGCGGGCTCGGCCTCGGTCTCCTTCGGCTCAGTCGTCCGGTCAACGCTCATGAGGTCCTCCTGGTCGCCTCGCCGGAACTGGCGATCGTCTGGTCCGAACGCCCGGTCGGGCTGGCCAGGGTCAGTACGTCCTGCTCCGTGGCCTCACTCGCGGTGAGCTCGCCGGCAACCGCTCCACCGCGCATCACCACCACCCGGTCCGCGATCCCGAGCACCTCGGGCAGGTACGAGGACACCACGAGCACCCCGAGCCCCTCGGCTGCGAGATCCCCGATGACCTGGTAGATCTCGGCCTTCGCACCGATGTCCACACCCTTGGTCGGCTCGTCGAACAGCATCACCTTCGCCTTGGTCGCGAGCCAGCGGGCCAGCAGCACCTTCTGCTGGTTGCCACCGGACAGAGCCGACACCGGCTGCTCCCAGGACGCGGAGCGCAGCCGCAGGCCACCGAGCAGGTTCTCGACCATGCTCCGTTCCCGAGGGCGGTCGACGAGGAAGATCCGGGAGAGCTCGTTCATCGAGGCGATCGAGGCGTTCTCCCTGATCGACAGTTCCAGCAGCAACCCGAGCTGCTTGCGGTCCTCGGTCAGCAGTCCCAGCCCGGCCCGGACGGCGCGTCTCGGATCGCCGCTCGGGATGCGCACGCCATCCACCTCGACGGTACCCTCGGCGACCGGGTCGGCGCCGAACAACGCGCGCAACAGCTCCGTGCGACCGGAGCCGAGCAGGCCGGCTATTCCGACGATCTCACCGGAACGCACCTCCAGGTCGATCGGAGTGCTCGACGACTGCGACCGCAGGCCCCGCACCGACAGGCGAGGCTCACCGATCGTCCGGCTGGTCGCCGGGTACAGCGACTCGATCTTGCGTCCGACCATCGAGGTGATCAGGCTGTCGTGGTCGAAGTCCCGCGCAGGGCCGGTCGTGACCAGCCGGCCGTCGCGTAGCACCGTGATGCGGTCACCGATCTCGAACATCTCCTCGAGATGGTGGGTCACGTACATGATCGCGTGGCCCTCGTCGCGCAGCCGACGAATCTGTTCCAGCAGCGCGGCCGTCTCGTCGCTGGACAGTGCGGTCGTCGGCTCGTCGAAAATGATCACCTTCGGCTGTTCGCCGAGCACCTTGGCGATCTCCACGAGCTGGCGAACCGCCAGCGACGTGTCCCGCACGGCGGTCCCCGGGTCGAGATCCGCCAACCCGACGCGACTCAGCATCGCGGCGGCCTGACGGCGCAGCTCTCCGGAGCGGACGATCCAGCGCCGGGCCGGTAGCCGTCCCATGAGCAGGTTCTCCCCGACCGAGAGGTCCGGCAGGAGGCTGAGCTCCTGGTAGACCACTCCGACACCGGCGGACCGCGCGGCGGATGGGCTGAGGTCGCCGACCGAGCGACCGTCGACCTCGTAGCTGCCCGTGTCGCGTCGGATGGCACCGGTCAGGATCTTGATCAGCGTGCTCTTACCCGCACCGTTCTCCCCGGCCACACAGTGCACTTCGCCCGCGCGCAACTCCAGTGACACGCCGCGCAACGCGGCGAGGCTGCCGTAGTGCTTGTCGACGTCGCGTAGTGCGATGACCACCTCGCGCTCCGGCGCGACGGCAGCGTCGGCACTCATCCGCCGGCCTGCGCGGTTGGCGGGTTCAACAGCTGCTGTACAGCCGGCTGGTTCATGTTGCCCGGGTCCGCGAGCACGGCCCCGGGGTCCAGGATCTCGGGCTGCAGAGTGCCCGCGGCCGCCGACGCCGCCTCGACGACGCCCTGGTGCCCGAAGAAGAACGGGTTCTGCACGATCAACGTGTCGATGGTGCCGTCCTTCAGACCCGCGATCTCCTGCGGGTCCGCGTCGTAGGCGACGACCGGGATGCGATCCGCCGCGTTGTTGTCCTTGATCGCGCGGGCGGCACCGTCGCCGGAGGAGTTGTTGTCCGCGAAGACCCCGAGCAGCGTGCTGTCCGCCGTGATCGCGTCGTTGACCTGACTGGCCGCGGTGTTGATGTCGTTGTTGTTGTAGCGCGTGACGGAGATGGTCAGCTGCGGACAGCTCGCGGCGAGACCCGCGCGGAACCCGACGTCACGGGTGGTGAGCGTCTCCACCCCGGCCATCGCGGACTCGAGCATGACGTTGCCGACCGCGGGGCCCTTTGCCTTGATCAGCTCGCACAGGCGCTCACCACCGCGCTGGCCGGCCTTGTTGTTGTCGGTGCCGATGAACCCGTCGACAGTCGTGGTGACCCTGCTGTCCACCGTGATGACCTTGATGCCGGCCTGGCGAGCGCGGTCGATAACGGTGTTGAGCGCGTCGTTGGAGTTCGGCGCCAGCACGATGGCGTTGACCCCTCGGGAGATGGAGTTCTCCATCAGTTGCACCTGGCCGGCGACGTCGGTCTCCGCGGTCGGTCCGAAGAGGCTGACCTGGGCGCCGGTGTCGCGCGCCGCTCCGTTGGCCCCGGCGAACATCGTCTGCCAGAACTGGGAGTTGGTCGCCTTGACGATGACATCGACCCGTTTACCGGCCATCGCGCCGCCCGCGCCGCCGCTGCCACCCGACGCGGCGGACCCGGCGCTGGCCCGACCGGCCACGACACCGACGACGACCGCCACCAGGGCGATGACCGCTACCAGGGAACCCGAGAACTTGATCCGGCTCGGCACCGTTGCCTCCACCTGAAATCGATTTCCCGCCGAAGATAGAGAGTCATCGATGGCCCGTCAAGATCCGCGACCCCGCAGCCACCACTCCACGAGGACCGCCTCACCCACGCCCGACCGATCAACATCGACGACACCGCGCACCGTGCGTGCACGCCGCACTATGTGTGCCTGGCGCGGCGTGAGCGTGCGGTGCGCGGTGTCGTGATTCATGATCCAGAGCCGCGCGCGTGCCGTGCGCGTTTTGTTGCGCGCTTGACCAGGTGGACGGGCGTGCGCCGGATGGCCGCGAGTTACGCCGAACGGCTCTTGTCGACTCATGGCACCGGCAAAACGAGCGAGATGGGCATTGGTCGCCGGAGATGCCCCGCTCGACCGGCACACCCCTCGCAGACCATGGCGCCGATGTCACTGGACCGTTACAAAAGTAGAAGCTCGCTCCCCAGCACAGCCGCCGGTGCGCTCCACACAGTGTTCAGATGCGCCCGGCCTGCCCGTGGCGGGCGGGGTCGACATCTAGTTCGATCCCGCCGCCAAGGCCGCTCCGGCCCGGCCCGACGAAACCTTCGGGGTTTATGGGCCGGGACCGGTCGTCCCCGAGACAACCGGCCCCGGCCAATCGCAGCCGCTCATCCGCTCCCCAGCGATAAGCGGTAAGTCTGTGTGCGGACACTCGCGCCACTCACGTGAGTGGCGGCTCGTGACTCTTGGTGCGCAAATTCACTCTAGTGGTGATCGTACTTATACTTCTTTCGAAACACACGTCGATTGCCGAGATCACCCTATGTAGTGAACCCTCTCCGGAAAAGCACCAGGTAGAGCGCGTGCGTCAGCCGTTCACCGTGGCGTCGACCACGTCACGAGGGCCTCGCGGAACGACCAGAACCGGACACGGTGCGTGTTGAACAGCTCCGAGAGCGACAGGCCCGAGCCTGCCCGCCGAGCCGACCCGCGCGCCGCCGACCACCAGTAGTCGTGCGTGTAGGCGACTACTGACAAGCTCGTGCGGATGGGCGCGCAGCACGGTGGACGACACCGTGACCGAGGGATCCTCACGCCACACGAACGTCAGCGCGGCGTCCAGCAGATCGCGCCCGTGCCGCACGGCGGACTCGACGCCCACCGACCGCTCCGCGAACGACATCGGCACACCGTGGACGAGGAGGAGCTCGCTGCCCAGGGCGACGGCGCAGCGCGCGGCGTCCGCGAGCGCATCCGCGTCGTCGACGCCGTCACCGACCGAGGCGACGACCGGGCCCGGGTGTGCCGCACGTCTGAGTGGATGACTGACCAGGACGGTTCGCCCCGCCGCTGTCGAGCACGCCACGTCGTCGATCACCCGCGGCCAGCCACCCGAGGCGCCCGGACACAGTTCCGAGGCGGGGCCAGGCATCATCGGACGTCTGGTGACCTCGAAACCCATGTGAGAGCGCCACGACCGCACCCACTCGGGCAGCGCGGAACCAGGCCGCTCGACGACGTCGAGCAGTGTGCTCGTCCCCTTGCCGGACGGGCGCGGTGCGAGCGCAACGCTTCCGGATCTCATAGCCGCTCCTCCCCCAGAGGTGCCGCGCCCGAGGGTCCTCCTCCCCCATGGTCAAGACAAGCCCCCGTCCGAGGTGCGCCGCCCGATTGCGTCGGGCGTAGCGATCAGAACGGTGTGTGGTCCAACCACTCGCTCCAGACCGCCTCGGCACCACTGACCTCGATGCCACCGGCCGCCACGGAGCGACGACGGACAAGTGCCAGCAATAGGTGCAGCGTCGAGCCACGCAACGTGACGTCCGCTCCGTCGGCGGAGTGACTCCAGGACACCCCGTCAGCCTCACCCAGGATGAGCCAGTCGCCGCTCGATCCGACCGGAGCATCGACGGCGGACAGATGCACGGCGGAACCGGGCGTCAGCACGGCAGAACCTCGCTGCGCTGTGACGATGTCGAGCCATTCGGAGATCGCGTCGGCCGCAAGGTCCGCCGACAGCTCGTAGTCCGCATCCAGCGCGAGCGCGGCATCCGCCCGGTGCACGGTCGCCTCGTGCAGCCGGCGGCGAATCCACCACTCGGCGGGGCGCGGCCCGAGAAACGTCCACACCGGCGTGTCCGGCCCGGCCTCGGACACCGCATCCACGACGGCCTGCGCGCTGCCCCGAAGCCACGCCGCGGCGGCATCAGGTTCCTTCGGTGGCTTACCGTCACGGACGGCGCGCGGGTCCAGGTAACCCGTCTCGCGGTCGCTGATGATCTGCGCGGCCCACCGGTGCCCTCGGCCCAGGTGGCGCGTCAGCTGCACGAGGCTCCATCCAGGGCAGGTCGGCACCTGTACGGCCGGGTCAGCATCGCGGACAAGCTCACCGAATCGCTCGTTCTCCCTGACCAGAGCAGCCGTGTAGTCCATCACGGCACCCTATCGGGCTCCACCGTCAGGTAACTCTAGGTACATGTGAGCTAGATGGGTCTACAGTGAATGGTGGGAAATGTTCCACCACGCACATGACGATGTCGAGGAGGACACACATGAAGAGGATGAAAAGCTTAGTGGTGCGCGTCACAGCGCTGGCGGCACTGACCATGGTCGCCGGAGCACTCGCGACAGGCACGGCGACAGCCGCCGACCACGTGACCGCGGGCGCGGGGAGCGCCATCTCCGCCAATGGGTACGCCTACGGCCACCACGAGGACAACGCCAGCGAGACGACCGTCCGCACTGCCGGCTCGGGCAACACGGCGGTGAACGCGGCGGGCAACAACGGCTACGCGGACCAGTACGCCAACCAGCCGGAGACCGACCGAGGCAATCACAGCCGCTACGTCGACAGGTCCGAGGTCGACAGCCACGAGTCGTCCAACTCGCACAACTCGAGCAGCTACGAGGACCGCTACCGCCCGTGAGCTGAGCAGCTCACCGACGCGACCTCCGTGCGTTCATGCAGATCGTGTGTGCGCTGCACTCCGACCAGAGGTCAGTGCGGCGTACACGCGGTCTGCATGAACGGCGCCGACAGGTGTGTGGTCGCGGTTCTCACGACCCCATGACGGCGCGCACCGAGTCGGCCGGGATGCGGAACGACCGACCGACCCGCACGTGCGCCAGCTCACCCGCGTGCACCATCCGGTAGATCGTCATCTTCGACACCCGGAACATGGCGGATACCTCAGCGACGGTCAGCAGCTCCATGCCTGCACGGAGCTCCGATTCAGTGTCCTGTTTGACGAGACTCATGCTGTTCATGTCGATCCTCAGGCCTCCTTCGTTACAGGTGCGACAAAAAGAGCACCCTGATAATGGCACAAGGGGTGCCTTACCTCGGCATACAACCACCCATAAGGCCCACTAATGCAGTGGTTCCCAGGCCACAGCGGCCTCGTCATGGCCTCACCTGGTGTGATTCACGGCACGAATCGACGGATCGATTCTCTGAGCTGCTTCCGATCTTGCGGCTGATTTCGTCATCCAGAACCGTGGATGCGGAACGAATCGACCCTCGATCACCAGGAGACGTCATGGCGAAGGTGCTGTGTGTGCTGTACGACGATCCGACCGGCGGAATGCCGGCCAGATATGCGCGAGACGGCCTGCCCGCCATGGACCGGTACCCGGACGGTCAGCGGTTGCCCACCCCTGAAGCAACCGACTTCACACCCGGTGAGTTGCTGGGCAGCGTCTCTGGTGAGCTGGGGCTGCGCTCCTTCCTGGAGCGCCAAGGGCACGAGCTGGTGGTGACGTCGGACAAGGAACCGCCCGGCTCCGAGTTCGACCGGCACCTCGCCGATGCCGAGATCGTCATCTCCCAGCCGTTCTGGCCGGCCTACCTCACCGCCGAGCGCATCGCGAACGCGCCGAACCTGAAGCTCGTGGTCACGGCGGGTATCGGTTCGGACCACACCGATCTCGACGCCGCCATCGACCGGGGCATCACGGTCGCCGAGGTGACCTACTGCAACAGCATCAGCGTCGCGGAACACGTGGTGATGATGATCTTGTCCCTGGTGCGCAACTACCTCCCGTCGCACCAGGTGGTGCGCGACGGCGGATGGAACATCGCGGACTGCGTGGCCCGGTCCTACGACCTCGAAGGCATGCACGTCGGCACCGTGGCCGCCGGTCGCATCGGGCTGGCCGTGCTGCGCAGGCTCGCGCCGTTCGACGTCCACCTGCACTACACCGACCGTCGACGGCTGCCCGAGTCGGTGGAGCAGGAGCTGGGCCTCACCTTCCACGCCGATGCCAGGGCCATGGTCCCGAACTGCGACGTCGTCACGATCAACGCTCCGCTGCACCCGGAGACCCAGGGGCTGTTCGACGACGACCTGCTGGCCACCATGCGCCGTGGTGCCTACCTGATCAACACCGCGCGTGGCTTGATCGTCGACCGGGACGCGATCGTGCGCGCGCTGGAGAGTGGACAGCTCGCCGGGTACGCGGGCGACGTCTGGTACCCGCAGCCCGCTCCCGCCGACCACCCGTGGCGGACCATGCCGAACCACGGCATGACCCCGCACATCTCCGGTTCGACGCTGTCCGCCCAGACCCGCTACGCGAACGGGACCAGGGAGATCCTCGAGTCATACTTCGCCGGAACCCCGATCCGCGACGAGTACCTCATCGTCGACGGCGGCAAGCTGGCCGGCACCGGCGCGAAGTCCTACAGCGCGCGCAGCTGACCCCGCCAGCCTCGTGGGTGTTGAGTATTGCCCTGGCCATGCTCGACACTCACGAGGACAACGGCGTCGATCGAACCCCAGTACTGGCCGGCCCCGGAGGGATTCATCATGACCGTGACACCCCTGACACCACCCGACCGACGTGACGCCGCCCGCGCCGTCCTGGCCGCGAAGAAGCGGCTGGGACTGAGGTGGGAGAAGATCGCCGAAGCAGTCGGTCAGTCGACCGAGTGGGCGACCTCGGCCCTGCTGGGCCAGCAGACACTCACCGCCGACCAGGCAGCCTCGGTGGGCTCACTGCTCGACCTCGACGGTGAGGTCGTCGAGGCGCTGACCCTGCCGCCGGTCCGGGGCGCCTCCGCCGTGGACACCACCGACCCGCTCGTCTACCGGCTCACCGAGGTCGTGCAGGTCTACGGGGCGACGATCTCCGAGCTGGTCCGTGAGGAGTTCGGCGACGGAATCGTCAGCGCGATCGACTTCGAGATGGCGCTCGAGCGGGTGGCTGACCCGAAGGGCGACAGGGTCCAGATCACGCTGAACGGCAAGTTCCTGCCCTACCGCGTCTTCTGACCACGGGCACCTCGCGGAGCGCCGTGTTGTGTCGCAGATGCCGCAGCGTCTGCGACACGACATGTAGCTCTGCGAGGTCGAGCTCAGGGCGGGGCCCGGTGCTAGGGGGCCGCTGTGGGGGTGCGTTTGCCGATCAGCAGGCTGATCGGCAAGGCCACCGTGGCGATCACCGCCGCGCAGAGGAACGCCGCACGGGCGCCGCCCATGTCCACGCCCTGGGTCGCACCGGTCGAGGCGAGCGACATCACGGTGACGAACAGGGCCGTCCCTGCCGCGGCGGCGACCTGCTGCAAGGTGGCCATGATGGCGCTGCCGTGTGAGTCGAGGTCGCCGGGCAACTGGCCGAGCGCGTCGGTCATCAGCGGCGTGAACATCAGCGACAGGCCGATGACCAGCAGGACGTGCATCGCGACGACCATCCACAACGCCGACGTGGCGCTCAGCGTGGTGAACGCCCAGAGCGACAGCGCCAGCACCACCGAACCCGGCACGACCAGCGGGCGCGCGCCGATCCTGTCGTAGAGCTTGCCGATGTAGGGCCCCAGCAGACCCATCACCAGACCTCCCGGGAGCACGACGAGGCCGGTCACGAACGCGGTCTCGTGCAGTACGTCCTGCACGTACAGGGGAAGCAGGATCAGCGCCCCGAACAACGACATCATGCCTAGCAGGACCAGGACGACGGACAGGACGAACGGCCGGTGGGCCAGCGGCCGAAGGTCCAGCAGCGCCAGGCCGGAACGCTGCAGCCGGAGCTGACGCAGCACGAAGACCACCATCGCCACGAGGCCCACGATCGTCGGGAGCCACGGCGGCAGCGGCGCCTGTCCACGCGCCGCCTCCCCGACGCTGCTCAACCCGAAGATCAGTCCGCCGAACCCGACCGCGGACAGCAGGACCGACAGCACGTCGAGCGGGAGCTTCCTGGTCTCCGACGAGAACCGCAGCCAGTGCGCACCGACGGCCGACGCGAGGACCGCGATCGGCAGCACGATCCAGAACATCCACCGCCAGCCCAGCGCGGTGAGGATGAGTCCCGACAGCGTCGGGCCGATGGCCGGGGCGACCGCGATGACAACCGTCATCATGCCCATCGTGGCGCCCCGCCGTTCCGCGGGAATGAGCCTGATCACCGAGGTCATCAGCAGGGGCACCATCACCGCGGTGCCCGAGGCCTGCACGATCCGCCCGACCATGAGCATTCCGAACCCGACGGCGAGCGCGCAGAGCAGGGTCCCCGTGGTGAACAGCGACATCGACGCCAGGCAGATGTGGCGTGGCTGGAACCGTTGGAGCAGGAAACCGGTGATCGGGATGACGACCGCCATGACCAGCAGGAACCCGCTCGTCAGCCACTGCGCGGTTCCGACCGTGACACCGAGGTCGGCGATCAGCGCCGGCAGGGCCACGCTCATGATCGTCTCGTTGAGGATCATCACGAACGCCGATGCGACCAGCAGCCATACCACCAGCGCGCCGTTCACCGGCACCGCCGTCGGCTCGACCGGACTCGCCTCGGGTTCGGCGTGGTCACCCTCCGGCCCGTCGGCGGCCTCCGCGTCCGTGCGGCCGGGGGAAGGGCCGTTCATGGGGAATCTCCTGTCGTTCGTCGGTGCACGCGCGGGCTTCGGCACCGGGTCGGGCGGCGGGCGCGGCCCCGCACGCTACAGGTCCGGCGCACCGGCGAGCGACGGATTAGCCCTGGGCGAACGCCCTCAGTCCTCGATCCCGGACCGCTCCACACCTTCGATGATATAGCGCTGCAGGAACACGAAGACCACCACCAGCGGCACGATCGAGAGGGCCGCGGCAACGAACAGCTCGTGCAGCTGGACCGACTGCGCGGTGACGAAGCTGTTCAACGCCACCTGGACCGTCCAGGCCTGCTGATCCTGTCCGATCACCAGCGGCCACAGGAACGAGTTCCACGAACCGATGAACACGATGACGCCGACGGCGGCGAACACCGGCCGCGAGTTCGGCACGACGATCAACCAGTAGGTGCGCCAGTACCCGAGCCCGTCCACCCGGGCGGCGTCCTCCAGCTCACGGGGAAAACCGAGGAAGTACTGACGGAACAGGAACGCGGCGAAGCCGCTGAACAGGGTCGGCACGATCAGCCCGCGCAAGGTGGAGATCCAGCCCAGCGACGAGACCAGCACGAAGCTCGGGACGAACGTCACGGCCGACGGGATCATCAGCGTGCCGAGAATCCCGTAGAACACGTGGTTCGCGTACCGGTAGGGAACGCGCGCGAGCCCGTAGCCGGCGAGCGAGGCCAGCAGCAGCGTGCCACCGGTGGTCAGCACCGCGATGATCGCGGAGTTGGCCAGTGCGCGGGCCATCGGCACGATCGGGTCGTCGAACAGCTCGCCCACGTTGCCCCAGCGCAGCTCACCCGGGAGCACCGTCCATCCGGGCGAGGTGATGTCGGCATCGGTCGCCAGGCCGTTGCGCACCAGTAGGTAGAACGGCACGAGGAAGACCACCGCCAGCACAGCCAGCATCGCGCCGCGCAGGACCGCTCCGAACCGTCTCACCAAACCCTCACGCCTCCCTGCGCCCGAGACCGAACCAACGCGCCTGCACCACCGTGACGATCAGGATCAGCAGCGCGAGCACCACCGCGCCCGCGCTGCCGACACCCAGCTCCTGGCCCTGCCCCAGCGCGACGTAGTAGAGGTAGACCAGCGGCGGGCGCCCGTACGGCGGGTACCCGCGAGAGCTCGCCAGCAGGTTGTAGAACTCGTCGAACGACTGAAAAGCGTTGATCACCAGCAGCAGCACGACCGCGACCGAGGTCGCGCGAAGCTGCGGGAAGGTGATGTAACGGAAGGTCTGCCACCCGGGCGACGCGCCGTCCACGGCCGCCGCCTCGTACAGCGGCCTCGGGATGCGCTGCAGGCCGGCGAGCAGCAGGACCATGTAGAAGCCCGACTGCAACCACAGCCGGACCGTGACGATCACCAGCCAGTACCAGGGCGGCTGGGTGCTGGCCAGCCACGCGACCGGCTCGACCCCGAACCAGCCGAGCACCGTGTTGGCCAGGCCGAAGCGCACACCGTTGAACAGCGACATCTTCCAGATCAACGAAGCCGCAACGTACGAACACGCCGTCGGGAGGAAGAAGACCGACCGGAAGAACGCCCTGGCGACGGTCAACCGGTTCACCAGCAGAGCCAGCACGAGCGCCAGTACATACGTGGTCGGCACGATGAACAGGGCGAACACGACGAAGGTGGCGAGGCTCGAGAGGAACGCGGGATCGCCGAGCATGGTCGCGTAGTTCGCGAAGCCGACGAAGTCGGTCGGGGTCACCGTGTTGCGCGCATCGAAGAAGCTGAGCCCGACACTCCACAGCAACGGCACGTACGAGAAGACGAGCAGGCCGAGCACGAACGGGCCGGTGAACAGCCAGAACCACAGCGAGCGGCGTTGCGGGCCGAGCAGTTTCCTCAGCACGCCTCAGTTCGTCTTCCGCACACGCCCGAGCTCGTCGCGCGCCGTGCTCGCCACCGTCGCCAGCTCCGAGGCCGGGTCGGTACCGTCCCGGACGACTCGGCTCACCGCGTCCTGCAGCGCGGTCCGGCATCGGGGGCTCCACCGCAGCGGCGGGTAGGCGAAGCCGTGCTCGGTGCTGAACCGTACGGCGTCGGCGGCGGCTCCGGTCCGGAGTTTCGCCGCCCGGTTCGCCAGTGACAGCCGCGCGGGGATGTGGAAGCCGTAGGACAGGGCGAAGTCCTCCTGGAAGTCGGCCCGGTCGACCCACAGCCATTTCACGTAGTCCTTCGCCTGGTCGATCCGCCGGCTCCGGGCGTTGACCGCGCTCGCGTAGGAACCGACCGGGACCGAGGGGCGGCCGCGAGCACCGGCCGAGGGGAACGGCAGTACGCCGAAGTCGTCGCCCAGTGCCTGGGTCACGGTGGGCAGTGCCCACAGCCCGGACCACTGCATCGCGGTCAGCCCCTGGACCAACGCGGCCGGGTCCGACCAGTCGGCCGGCGCACCCAGCAGCAGCGACCGGTCGGTGTAGAGCGTCCGTAGCCTCCCCAGCGCCTCGGCGGCGGCCGGGTCGGCGAAGCCCACCGCACCGTCCTGGGTGACCAGTTCGAGCCCAGCGGCGTAGAGCGGCGTCGCACCCAGAGCGCCCGCGCCGCCGTCGTTGCCGAGGAACAGGCCCTTCATCTCCGGTGTCGTGACCCGTCGCGCGACGTCCACCAGCTCGTCCAGGGTGCGCGGAGGCTGTGCACCGACCCGCGCGAGCGCGCTCTTGCGGTAGTAGAGCATCTGCATGTCCATCGACTGCGGAATGGCGTAGATCTTGCCCTGATAGGTCTTGGGGCCGAGCGCCACCGGGTTGAAGTCGGACTCGACACCACGCACCAGCTCGGTGAGGTCGACGACCTGGCCGCCCTGGATCTGGTCGAGGCTGGGACCGTTCACCTCGAAGACGTCCGGTCCGTCGTCGGTCAGCAACGCCGCCGCGGTCTGCTGGTCGTAGTCGCCGGGCCGCCACTGCACCGTGACCTGCGCCTTGTCGTACGCGCGCGCGTACCGTTCCGCCGCCGCCTTCGCGCCGGGCTCGCCGTACTGGTGATACCACTGCGTCAACCCCGGTGAGCCGCCGCCCCCGCCTCGGCCGGTGTTCGAACCGCACGCGGCCAGAGCCGCACCCACCGCCAGACCGCCACCGGCGACGAGCAGATGTCGACGAGAAATCGACCGCACTCCCGGTACTCCCCTCACCCGCTGCTGCCCAGCGCCGGAGCTCGAGCGATGTCGACACCGGCGGCGGCCCACAATGCCACATCTGCCGGAATGCTGATGTTGTGCTTGGCTCACCAGTGGTTCCATGACACCCGGAGTGCACTCGGCGAACAGGAGACCGCGATGGCCGTCAGCCCGCAGGCTCGACAGTTCCTCGATCTGGTGGCCGATTCGCCACCGCTGGACACACAGAGCCCGGAGCAGAACCGGGCCGACCTCGCCAATGCTCTACCGCTGACCGGCACTCCGACGCCGGTCAGCGCCATCCGAGAGGCCTCGGTCGCGGGCGTTCCGGTGCGCCTCTACCTACCGGACACCGCGCCGGGCAGGAAGCTGCCCTCGGTGGTCTACCTGCACGGCGGCGGTTGGGTACTCGGTGGCGGGTTCGAGCTGTTCGACACGATCTGCCGTGACATCGCGGTGCACTCCGAGGCGGCCGTCGTCGCGGTCGACTACCGGCTAGCGCCGGAACACCCGTTCCCGGCCGCGCTGGACGACGCGCTCGCGGTGGTGACCGCGCTGCTGGACGGGTCGGCGGACCTCGGCGTCGAGATCGACCCTGCGCGGATCGCGGTGGCGGGCGACTCGGCGGGCGGCAACCTCGCGGTCGTGTGCACCCACCAGCTCCGTGCGCACACCCCTCGGCTGCGCCACCAGGTGCTGATCTACCCGGTGACCGATGCGCGGGTCGGCAGGACGCCGTCGTATGCGGAGTTCGGTGACGGTTACTTCCTGACCGAGCGGGACATGCGCTACTTCGTCGGCCAGTACGCGACCGACGTCGACCCGACCGATCCCCGGCTGTCTCCTTCCCTCGTCGAGGACCTGACCGGTCTTCCCCCCGCCACCGTCATCACCGCGGAGTACGACCCGTTGCGCGACGAGGGCGAGGCCTACGCGGCGGCGCTCAACGCGGCCGGGGTGGACACCATGCTGCGGCGCTTCACCGGACAGGTACACGCCTTCCTCAACATGGCGGGCGTCATCCCGGATGCGCTCAGCGCGCGCCGGGTCATCGGCGAGCGTCTGCGCGACGCGTTCGCCGCACGTGCCTGATCCACCGCCCCGGCCGACCGATGATGAACGCCGGGCGAAGCGAGTAAAACACTCGGCTTCGTGATCAGCCGGGGACCGCCATGTGGGGTAAATTCGAGACGAGGAAAAGGAGTGTGGACCATGTTGCGTACACGCACGTGTCTGGTTGCCGGAGCGCTCGCGGTTGGTCTCGGTCTCGCCGGGGTGATCACGGTGGCGGCGCCGGCCTCATCCACGACGAACGAGGCGGCACAGTGCCCGCCCGGGTACTCGCTCAACCCGCAGAACACCCAGCAGTGCATCCCCAACGACCAGACGGGCATGACGCCCGGCTCGCCGGCGATGTACGGCTTCTAGACCCACTGCACCGGTTCGACGGGTGGGCCGGGCCGCCGGCCCGCCCGTTCGATCAGGCGGTCAGCTCGAACCACGTGCGGCTGCCACCCTGGTAGGTCTCCTGCGCCCACACGTCGGCCATCGTGTCGAGGAGCGCGATCACCGACCGCCGCCTGCTACGCGCACCGATCGGCACGACACCTCCCTGTGACGGGGCTCTGTGCTCGACCGTCAACGACACGTGCAGCACGCTGACCGTCAGCGTCAGCTCGGCGCGCAGACTCGCCCTCGGGTCCGCACGGTCGAGCGCGGCCGCCACGATCGAGCTCGTCAGGAGCTGCGCATCCTCGGTCACCTGGCGGCCGGACAGACCCCAGCCGCACATCACGTCCCGGACCAGGTTGTGCGCGATGCCGGGCGCCTGGCCGGTGGGAAGCAGCTCGACCGTCGCGTCGAATCTGTTCGGCACGCCTGCGCCGGCGGATGCCGACTGCCGCCTCAACGACGGTGGGGACAGCCAGCCGATGGGTGACGGCTGGCGGTCCTGAATGGCCTGTGCCAGGACGCCCAGCACGGGTTCACCCAGCTCACCCGAGTAGGCCGCGCGCCACGCCCTGCGCAGCGCGGGTTTGATCCTACGAACGGGGTGGCCGGCGAACCGCTCCGCAACCGGCGCACACACCGCCGCGATCTGGGCGAACACCGCGTCGAACGGTTCCGCCTCGGGCTCCGGTCGTCGAGGGGCAGGCACCATGGGCTGCCCCCGTCGCACGCCACGACCCGACAACAAGCGCATTTCGGCCACCCCCGTGTACCGACCAGAACCGAGGTCCGGACGTCGAGCGCGCGGAACCTTCGTTGTATTCAACTCCTTGGTGCGCCGAACCGCAGCGGGGAGACCCGGATGGCGCAGCGCAAGTCCCACGACCCGGTGAGTACCTCCGGTCCCATGACGAGTACCGCTCGGCGCGAGCCGGACCCCTGCCCGTTGCCGGCGTGGACGCGCCTGTTCCGGCTGATCGGCGTCCCTGTCGTCAGCCCGCATCCATCCGATGATTTGTTCGCCGCACCGACCGGGCGACCGCGGACATAACGAGAGGCGCAGTTCCGGGGTCGAAGAGAGAATCCACCCGGATTTCACCGATTGTTCCCGACAGATCACTAGCCGACACTCCTGAGCTGCGCGTATCGCCCGCGTGCTCAGCGGAACGCACCAACGGCCAGGCCCCTCCCTCGTCTTTCGGGATTCGTGTCCAGCGCACCGACGATTTCTCGCACCGCGAAGTCGCGCACAATTCGGCAACCGGCGACCGTGTGTCCGCTCCGGAAACACCACATTCGCGTTCCGCCGATCGGCACGTCCGAGGGCCGCGCGACACGGCACCTCCAGGCACCGGCAAGCACCTTGCGCTCCACTCAGGCGGTGTCGTATGTTTCGCACCACATTCGACATAGCCGAACGCGCTTCGACGCTGTCGGCTACCCAGCAAAGTCGCGGGAGTGCGGTATGGACGAGTCGTCCATGGTTCAGAAGCTGGCGGCCGAGGTCGTCGGTACGGCGTTTCTGGTGTTCGTCGGCGTCGGAGCGGTCCCGGCCACGTCCATCGTGAACGGCAACGCGCCGTTCACGATGGCCGATCTCGGGATGATCTCCCTCGCCTTCGCCACCGTCGTCGTCGCAACGGTCTATGCGCTCGGGCACATCTCGGGCAACCACATCAATCCGGCCGTGACGGTGGGCCTGGCGGCCACCGGCGCATTCCCGTGGTCGCGCGTCCCCGCGTACCTGGCGGCACAGGTGCTCGGCGCGATCCTCGGAGCCGGCGCCATCCTCGGTGTCCTCGGCCCGAAGGCGAGCGCGGTCGGGCTCGGCGTGGCCAGCTACTCGGCCGACGTCGGCGTGGGGCAGGCGTTCCTGGCCGAGTTCGTCGGAACCTTCATCCTGGTGTTCACCGTCTTCGGGGTCATCCATCGCAAGGCGGCGGCGGGTTTCGCGGGCCTGGCGATCGGACTCGTGGTGTTCGCCGCGATCATCCCCGTCGCACCGACGACGGGAGCCTCGATCAACCCGGCCCGCACGATCGGCCCAATGCTCGTGCAGCAGCTCGCGGGCGGAACGGTCAAGTGGAACCAGCTGCCGGTCTACCTGATCGCCGAGCTGCTCGCCGGTGTGCTCGCCGCGTTCGCCTACCGCGCGATGTCGCGTACCGCCGCCGACAACCCCGTGCTCACCACCCAGTCGTCCGCTCCCCAGCCGGCCGCGCCCAGCACGGTGCAGACCTGACGGCGGGCCCAGCGCAGTGACCCGTCCGTGCACCGTCATCCGAAGGGACCCCACCCGATGAGCACCCGAAAGCTCATGAACAAACCCGTCGACGTCGTCGACGAAGCACTCGAGGGCCTGGAACTCGCCCACCCCCAGCTGCTGGCGTGGAACCGCGACCCCAGCTTCATCCACCGGGCGCGGTTCGCCCGGCCGGAGAAGGTCACGCTGGTCTCCGGCGGCGGGTCCGGCCACGAACCGCTGCACAGCTGCTTCGTCGGCACCGGGATGCTCGACGCCGCCGTACCGGGCGCGGTGTTCGCCAGCCCGACAGCGGACCAGATCATCGCCGCGACCCAGGCGGTCGGCACCGAGGCCGGCGTCGTGCACGTGGTCAAGAACTACACCGGTGACGTGCTGAACTTCCAGATCGCGGCCGAGACCGCCGCCGACGAGGGCCTGCGCGTCGAATGTGTGCTCGTCGACGACGACCTCGCCAGCGAGAGCGACATCGAGGACGGCCCGGGTCGGCGGGGCACGGCCGCCGTCGTCGCGGTGGAGAAGGTGTGCGGGGCGGCGGCCGAGAACGGCGCGAGCCTCGACACGGTCGTCGAACTGGGCCGCAGGGTCGCGGCCGGTTCCCGCACCATGGCACTCGCATTGCGCGCCTGCACCCATCCCGACCAGGATCGGCCCTCGTTCGATCTCGCGGACAACGAGGTGGAGATGGGGGTCGGCATCCACGGCGAACGGGGACGCGAACGGGTGCCCTTCGGCACCGCCGACGAGCTGGTCGACTCGATGCTCCCGTCGATCATCGACTCGCTCGGGCTGACCCGAGGTGACCGGGTGCTGGCCATCACCAACGGCCTCGGCGCCACACACCCCTTGGAGCTGCACATCACTCACCGAGCCGTCGCGGCCCACCTCGCGCGTCGCGGCATCCACCTCGCCCGTTCGCTGGTCGGCACGTACGTGACGGCGCTGGACATGTCCGGCTGCTCGATCACGCTCACGCGTGTCGACGACGAGATGCTCACCCTGTGGGATGCGCCGGTGCGGACCCCGGCCCTGACATGGTGACCGCCGGCCCCCAGACCGCCCTCGCGCTCTCGACCGAGGCCGCGCTCGCCTGGGCACAGCGGTTCATCGCACACGTCAAACGCTCGAAGTCCGAGTTCACCGAGCTCGACCGCCAGGCGGGCGACGGCGACTTCGGCACCAACGTCGAGACCGCGGTGACCAAGGCCGAGCAGCTGCTCGAGCAACGGCCGCCGGAGACCGCGGCCGAGGTGCTGCAGCGGCTGTCGGCGGGTTTCCTGTCGACCGGCGGCACGAGCGGGCCGCTGCTCGGGACCTGGTTCCGGGTCCTGGCCAAGAACGTCACCGACGGAGCCACCGTCGCCACGCTCGCCGACGGGGTCGAGGCCGCCACCGAGTCCGTGCAGCGCCTCGGCCGGGCCGCCGTCGGGGACCGCACCATGATCGACGCGATGGTCCCGGCGGCCCTGGCGCTGCGCAAGTCGGCCTGGATCTGCCTGGACCTCGACGCAGCGTTGCGCCACGCCGCCCAGGCCGCGAGGCACGGCGCCGAGTCCACCGCCGCGATGCTCGGCCGTAAGGGCAGGGCCAGCTACGTCGGCGACGCCGCGGTCGGCGCACCGGACCCGGGCGCCGTGCTGATCGCCGCGCTGTTCGACACCGCGACCGGGCCCGCCGAGGAGAGGCGATCATGACCAGCGAGGCGACCCTGACCCCGACGATCCGTCCCGTGGGTCCGGACCCGACGAGCCTGTCCTTCTCCACCGTCGTACCCCGGCACCTCGTGCACCGACGCGCGGTCGCCGAGGTACTGCTGACCGACTGGATGAGGCTCGACGGCGACACGTTCCTGTGCGGTGCGCAGTGGCCACGTAGCCACATGCTGTACCGGGTCCGGCAAGGGCAACACGATGCCGTCTTCCTCGCGGAGACGCTGCGCCAGATCGGCATCCTGCTGTCCCACGAAGCGTTCGACGTACCCCGTGACCACAAGTTCATGATCGACCAGATCGCCTGGTCGACCACGCACGCCGGGCTGGCCGCCGGGGACGGGCCCGCCGACCTCGTCGTCCGGGTGACCGTGGCGCAGGCACGCAGACGCACCCGGACCGCGATGGGGCTGCGGGTCGACGTGGAGTTCGTCCGCGACGGCGTGGTGATCGCCACCGCCGGTGGTGTCACCCGCTGTCTCGCGCCCGGAGTGTACGACCGGCTCCGTGGTCTCGACCCGGACTCGTCTCGTGGCCCGGTGGCGGTCGCGCCACCGGTCGAGCCGTCCTCGGTCGGTGTCCACACCGCCGACGAGGTGACACTCGGCGAAGCGGTCGGCGAGTCCGAATGGCCGCTGCGGGCGCTCGTCGAGCATCCGGTGCTGTTCGACCACCCGCTCGACCACATCCCGGGGATGCTGATCCTGGAGGCCGCGCGTCAGAGCGGCCGGCTGCTGCTCGGCCGCCCGGACGCCCAGGTATTGGGCTGTGACCTGTCGTTCAGCAGGTTCATCGAGCTGGACCGGCCGAGCACCCTGCGTGCGACGGTCGTCAGGCGCACCGCGGACAACACGATGACGCTTCGGGTGGAAGCACTCCAGGACGGCGAGACCGCCGTGGCCGGAGTCCTGGAGATGAGCGGCTGACCGGCCTCACCGTGCGGTGGGTCGTGTCGCGTCGCGGTCACTCCGGTGTCCGCGACGCGACATCAGCGTCTTCGAGGTGGGCTCAGCGGGCGAAGCGTTCCACGTAGCGGCGCTGCCAGGGTGTCTCCACCGCGTGCCGGTCGTAGTTCTCACGGACGTACGCGACAGCCTTGTCTCGTGCCACGCCGTCGAGGATCGCAAGGCAGGCCAACGCGGTTCCGGTCCGCCCTCGCCCTCCCCCGCAGGCGATCTCGACCCGGTTCGACCCGGCACGCGTCCACACGTCCTCCAGGGTCGCCCGCGCCGCGTCCCGGTCCGAGGGCAGCCGGAAGTCGGGCCAGCGCACCCAGATCGACTCCCAGGGGACCTCGGGCGGTGTCTTACCGAGCAGGTACACACCGAGGGTCGGCACCGGGCCCTCCGGCAGTGGACGGCGCAGTCCTCGTCCTCGCACGAGACGTCCGGATGGCAGCCGCAGCACGCCAGAAACATTCACATCCCATGCATCACTCACCAGGCACAGCCTAGTTGATCATGCAACGGAGAAACGCGCTCAGTCCCCCGCCGACGTGGTCATCGCCGCCTTCGCCTCGGACCACTGCCGCACCACGTGCACGTCGGCCACGAACCGCACACCCGAACCCGGGAACCACGCCCGCCCGGTCTCGTCCAGACACGTACGCAACAGGTCCGCGACCGTCTCTCCGTGCTCCTCCGGCACGTGTACCAACAGCTCGTCGTGCAGGCACAGCACGATCCGCCCGCCGAGCGGCGCGCAGCGAGCTCGGATCGTCACCGCCCAGACCTTGAACAGCTCGGCGGCGGCGCCCTGCACGACTGCGTTGCGCGCGAATCGGCCACGTGCGGCCGCCACCATCCGCCGAGTGGTCTCGTCCAGCCCTTCCGGGAGCGCACCGATACGTACCAGACGTCCTCCGTAGGTCCGGACATCCTTGCCCGCTCGGCCCTGGTCGGACGCCTTGCGCAGGAACCGCATCGCGGTCGGGTAGGCCGATTCCAGACCGCGCAGCGCCTCCCCCGCCGTGCCGGAGGTCTGCCCGTACATCGCGGCGAGCACAGCGACCTTCGCCACCGGGCGCTCCACCCGGAGCCGCTCGGCGACCGGCGAGTAGAGGTCCTCGTCCCGCGTCGCAGTGACGAGTGCCCGGTCCTTCGACACGGCGGCGAGCACTCTGGGTTCGATCTGCCCCAGGTCCGCCCTCACCAGGACGTGTCCCGGCTCCGCGACGACAGCCGGACGCAGCTCGGCCGGCATGTTGTGCAGGCCCGCCTGTGCGGTCATCCGCCCGGCCGCACCGTCACTGCTGCTCCACCGGCCTCGCAGCCTGCCGTCGGTTCCGACGTGCTCGTCCAGCCACCGGTACCCGTAGGTGGTCGCCAGACGTTCCGCCTTCCGCCACTGCAGCAGGGCCGGCACGACGGGATGCAGCTCCACCATGGGTTCCAGCCGCCAGGCGCGGGTGTCCGGAGCGTCGATGCCGACGGACGCCAGCATGCGCCGGACCTGGGCGGGGTTGCGCAGGTCGATCATGTCTCCGTCCGGTACGAGCCGACGCACGACGTCGTCGCGGCGTTCCTGCTGCTCCCGCGCCTGGACCTGATCGCTCGGACGCGGGCCCAGCAGCGACGCCAGCAGCTGTTCCGCGCCACGCCGCTGTACCGGGAGCCCGTCGGCGGCCAGCTCCGCGCACAGCAGCTCGACGGCCGACTCCGATCGTGCCGTGGCGCTCGGGTCGCCGCCGGACAGCGGCCGGCTCAGCCGTTGCTGCTGCAGGGCGTGCGCCGCGAGGGCGATCGCGGCCCATCGTGCCCACCGGCTCGATTCCCGCGTCCACCCGCCGCTCACCCATTCCGGACGCAGATGACCGTCCGGCCGCACCGGGTCGGCGAGATCGGCACCATCCTCTCCGCCGGGAGTGAGCAGGTCCAGCTGCCCCATGCCCGGGATGGAGTACTCGTCGAGGTCGTGGAGCGCGGCCCACACCGCGGCGGCGTCACCTCGGCCACCGCCGAAGAGGATGCGGTGAACCGCACCGACGTCCCAGCAGGTGGCGGGCCGGAGCCCGGCCGCCACCAACGCCGCCGGGGTCCGCTGCGACCACCACACCCACCTCGGACGCAGCCACGACTCGATCCGCTCGACGACGGCGACGGGCGACGCGGCGGCGAGGGCCCACGCCGCCCCCGGAACGGCCATCCCGAGCCCGGCACCGTCGACCACGACCAGCGCCAGCGCCTGACCACGCCGGGCGCCCTGCTCTTCCATCCGGGCGAACAGCTCGTCCGCGCTGCGCACCACCGACTCGGTCACTCCGTCATCCTCGCCCACCGCGCGGCCCGCCCGCACGACCTCGCAGAGCGTCATGTCGCATCGCAGACGCTGCAGTGTCTGCGACGCGACAGCTGGGTCTGCGAAATCGTCCGAGGCGATCAGTTGTCGTCGGAGTCGTCGTCGTCATCGTCGGAGTCGCGGTCACGGTGGTGGCGACCGTGGTGACGTCCGTGGTCGTCGTCATCATCGTCATCGTCGTCCCAGAAGCTCTCCGAGTCCTCACCGAGGGGCTGGAACTCGGGGAAGCGCTCGGGCGGCGTCGAGCTCAGGGCGGCGTTCATGAACTGCTGCCAGATGCTGCCGGGCACCATCCGCCCGTAGATGGGACGGCCCGCCGGTGTCTTGATCGGAGAGTTGTCGTTCGTGCCGACCCACACCGCGGTCGACAGCGTGGGCGTGTAGCCGACGGTCCATCCGTCGTTGTTCTGCCCGACGACGTGGCTCTGCGTCGTGCCGGTCTTCGCGGCCACCTCACGGGAACGCGACAACGGGATCAGCGACGAGCCTGCCACGTCGAGCATGCTCTCGGTGACGTTGCGGGCCACCTGAGGGTCGATCCGGAGCTGCGCGGGCGACGCCGGATTGTCGACGAGCACCCTGCCGTCCGCCGTCTCGACCTTGGTGATCAGATGTGGTGCGCGGAACACCCCACCGGCGGCGAACGTCGCGTACGCCGAGGCCATGTCGCCGGGCCGGACCTCCTTGTCACCGAGGGAGATACCGGCAGTGGGGTTGGGCAGCAGGTTCGCCGGGATTCCCGCCTGGTGCGCGGCGGCGGCCACCGCGGGCGGCCCGACCTCGACACCCAGCTGATAGAAGATCGTGTTGATCGACTTGGTCATCGCCTCCTTCAGGTCGCACTCGTCGCAACTGTCGCCGTCGGAGTTGGACACGGTCTGACCGGCGATGGTCTGCGGCGAGCTGCCGTCGAAGTAGGAGTAGATCCCGATCGGAGGCTTGTGCAGCAACGCGGCCGTCATGACGAACGGCTTGAACGACGAGCCGGGCTGTTTGAGCACGCGCGCGTAGTCCAGCCCGACTCCGTTGTCACCGCCGTAGTAGGCGACGATCCCACCGGTCCGGGGGTCGACCGCGACCAGCGCGGTACGCAGGTTCGGCAGCTGGCCCTTGAGCACCTTCGCCGAGATGTCCGCCGCCTGCTGCTCCAGCCCCTCGTCGACCGTGGTCGTGATGGTCAGACCGTCCTGGGTGAGGCTCTGTTCGGTGATGCCCAGATCGGTCAGCTCGGCCTGCACCTGCTTGACGACGTGCCCGAGGTGGTTGCCCGGGATACCGCCCTTGACCGAGCTCTGCGGCAGGGTCTGCGGGAACTGGGCGGCGGCGCGGTCGGCCGGGGAGAGCCAGTGCTCGGCGACCATGCCGTCCAGAACGTAGTTCCAGCGCTGGGTCGCCATTCCCGGGTCGGTCGCCGGGTCCCAGCGCGACGGCGACTGGATGAGACCCGCGAGCAGCGCGCCCTGGGACACCGTCAGCTTGCCCGTGTCGACGCCGAAGTACGCCTGGGCCGCGGCCTGGATGCCGTACGCGCCCCGCCCGAGGTAGATCGTGTTGAGGTAGTCCTCGAGGATCCGCTCCTTGCTGTACTCCTGGGCGATCTTCGCCGCGCCGATGACTTCCTTGTACTTGCGCCAGAACGAGTGCTGGTCCTGGCCGGTGGTGAGCTTGATGTACTGCTGCGTGATGGTCGAGCCACCGCCCGCGCGGCCGGTGAGCTGCGCCCAGGCCGCCCGCGCGATACCGACGATGTCGAAGCCGGGGTTCGAGAAGAAGGACCGGTCCTCCGCGGAAAGAACGGCCTGCTGCACGTGCTGGGGCACCTGGGCCAGCGCGATCTTGACCCGGTTACCGGCGCCGTCGGGCCGCACCGTCGCCATCGGCTTGCCGTCCGAGAAATTGATCTTCGCGATCTGGCTGATCACCACGTCGTCCGGCGTGGGCGCGGGAAAGACGTACCACCCGATACCGAACGCCGCCGCCGGGACGAGCACCACGAGGATGGCCAGTGCGAGCACCGTCCGAAGGACCCACCGCAGCCGTGCCTTCGACCGGGCGGGGGACGCCGGCTGGTCCGGCCCGCGCCGCCGTATCTTGCTCCGGGCCACCCGGAGCCATCGTCGAAGATCGAGCCGCATCTGCACCTGCTGATTGTGCACACTTGTCCAGCCCGGTGGCGCGGGACTTGACATAAGCAGATGTGACGTCGGCCGGCCTCCCATTCGCCGGGACCGTCACAGGGTCGTCTCAGGGTCGTGGCGCACCATGGAGGCATGCAGGAGGAACACTCCGCCGGTGCGCACGACCCGGCGTCCAGCGCTGGTCAACCGCCCTACAGCGATCGACCGATGTACGGCGCGCACTCCGGGGGCACGACCCCCACCGCCGTCTACCCGGCGTTCGGCACACCCGCTCCGGCACCGCCGAGGCGCACGACGAGCCTCGTCGCGATCGCGCTGGTGGCTGGCCTGGTCGGCGGAGGGCTCGGCTTCGGGGGCGCCTACCTCGTGTTCAACAGCGCGGGTGTCGGCGCGACGACGTTGGCCGGGACAGCCGATCCGATGGTGGGCAAGCCCTCCGACGGCTCGGTCGCGGGTGCCGCGGCGAAGGCGATGCCGAGCACGGTCGACATCCGCTGGCGGACGAACCGGGGGACGGTCGAGGGCAGCGGCGTCATCCTCAGCGCCGAGGGTGAGGTGCTGACCAACAACCACGTGGTCGACGGCGCATCCCAGGGCGTCCAGGTGACCCTCGCGGACGGCTCCACGCACCGGGCGTCGGTCGTCGGTACCTCCCCCAGCTACGACCTCGCGGTCATCCGCATCAGCGGTGCGTCCGGGCTGACGCCCGCGACGCTCGGCCGGTCCACCGACGTCTCGGTCGGCCAGCCGGTCGTCGCGATCGGTTCACCCGAGGGTCTCAGCGGCACGGTGACCAGCGGAATCGTCAGCGCCATGAACCGGACCGTGACCGCGAGCGACGGCAACGGCTCGGGGCGGGTCATCTACAACGGGCTGCAGACCGACGCGCCGATCAACCCCGGCAACTCGGGCGGTCCGCTGGTCAACCTCGCCGGCCAGGTCGTCGGGATCAACTCGGCGATCGTCGGCTCGAACGGCTCCATCGGGCTGGGGTTCGCCATCCCCGTCGACCAGGCACGCCGCGTCGCTCAGGAGCTGATCAGCAACGGCACCGCGACCAAGCCACAGCTCGGGGTCGCCGGCGGGGAGTCCGCACTCGGCGGCGCCACGATCGGCCAGGTCACGCCGGGCTCGGCGGCCGAAGCCGCCGGTCTGCGCGCCGGCGACGTGGTGACCAAGGTCGGCAGCGCCACGGTCGGCGACTTCACCGATCTGATCGCACGCGTCGGCAGCTACGCACCGGGCCAGCAGGTCACCCTGACGGTCACCGGCGCAGACGGCACAGCGCCGAGAGAGGTTCCGGTCACCCTGGGCAGCATGCCGGACAAGCAGCCGACGATCAGCGACGGCGACCTGTCCGGCCTTGCCGAGCTGTTCGGTCGAGGCGGTAACTGACAACACCGTCCTTGGTATACATCAAACGTCTAGTTGATATACTAGGCTGGACTGTGCGTACCATGACGCCCACAACTTCATGTGCCGCTCGAACCTCAGCGGGAGATCTGGCGAACCGCCAGAGCCGTAGGAGCAACCCTCCCCGGGAATCTCTCAGGCCACCCGTACCGCAGAGGCGAGGCAACTCTGGAAAGTGATCACGCGACGCCGCGTGGTCCGCCGAAGGGGCAAGCGGGTTCGTCCACCGCGGAAACTCTCAGGCCTATGTGACAGAGCGGGGAGACAGCACGCACCACGTGGTGTGCCCTGTCCCCGTCGAGTCTGGAGTGCACATGTCTTCGCCTTTCGTCGATCGCCACATCGGCCCTGACTCCGCCGCCGAACGCGCGATGCTCGACGTCATCGGCCACACCGACCTCGATTCGCTCATCGATGCCGCCGTACCCGAGTCGATCCGCACGCGGACCGCGCTCGACCTGCCGGCCGCGCTGGACGAGCACGCCGCACTGGGTGCGCTGCGCGAGATCGCCGACCGCAACCGCCCCATGGTGCAGATGATCGGTCAGGGCTACTACGACACCATCACGCCGGCCGTGCTGCGCCGCAACATGCTCGAGTCCCCCGCCTGGTACACCGCCTACACGCCGTACCAGCCGGAGATCTCCCAGGGCCGCCTCGAAGCGCTGCTGAACTTCCAGACCATGATCGAGGACCTCACCGCGCTGCCGGTCGCGGGCGCGTCCCTGCTCGACGAGGCCAGCGCGGTCGCCGAGGCGGTCCTGCTCATGGTCCGGGCCGCCAAGCGCGGCGCCGCGAACGGCCGCATCCTGGTGGACTCCGACATCTTCCCGCAGAGCCTCGCGGTGCTGCGCCGCCGCGTCGAGCCGCTGGGCATCGACATCGCGGTCACCGACCTCTGGGCCGACGGTCTGTCGATCACCGACGACACCCCGCTGCTGGGCGTCGTCCTGCAGAACCCCGGTGCCGGCGGTGCCGTCCGCGACATCAGCGGCCTGGTCACCGAAGCGAAGGAGCGCGGCGCGCTGGTCACGGTGGTGTGCGACCTTCTCGCACTCACCCTGGTCACCCCGCCTGGTGAGCTGGGCGCGGACATCGCGGTGGGGTCCGCCCAGCGGTTCGGCGTCCCGTTGTTCTTCGGCGGCCCGCACGCCGCGTTCATGTCGGTACGGGCCGACCTCGCGCGCAAGCTTCCCGGCAGGCTCGTCGGGGTCTCCCAGGACACCGCGGGCCGCCCTGGGTACCGGCTCGCGCTGCAGACCCGTGAGCAGCACATCCGCCGGGAGAAGGCGACCAGCAACATCTGCACCGCGCAGGCGCTGCTGGCCAACGTCGCCGCGATGTACGCCTGCTACCACGGCCCTAACGGGCTACGCGCGATCGCCGAGCGCGTGCACGGGCACGCCGTGTCGATCGCGGACGGCCTGCGCGGCCACGACGTCACGGTCGTGGCGGACACGTTCTTCGACACGATCGTCGCCGAGGTGCCCGGTCGCGCTGAGACCGTCGTGGGCGTAGCCGCCGAGTCGGGCGTCAACCTGCGGCTCGTCGACGCCGACCACGTCGCCGTCGCCTGCGACGAGGTCACCACCACCGACATCGTCGACACGGTGCTCGCCACGTTCGGCGCCGGCCGGGTGGACCCGACCGAGGCGACGGCACTGCCCGCCGAGGTGCGACGCACCAGCGAGTACCTGACCCACCCGGTGTTCAACACGCACCGCTCGGAGACGGCGATGCTGCGCTACCTGCGTCTGCTGTCCGACAAGGACCTGGCGCTCGACCGCACGATGATCCCGCTCGGCTCGTGCACCATGAAACTCAACGCGGCCGCCGAGATGGAGCCGATCAGCTGGCCGGGCTTCGCGTCTCTGCACCCGTACGCACCGGTGGACCAGATCGACGGGTACGTCACCCTGACCGAGGACCTCAGCCGGTGGCTCGCCGAGATCACCGGGTACGACGCGGTGTCGTTGCAGCCGAACGCCGGTTCGCAGGGTGAGCTCGCCGGTCTGCTGGCCATCCGTGACTACCACCGGTCCCGAGGCGACGCGGACCGCACGGTCTGTCTGATCCCCGGGTCCGCACACGGCACCAATGCCGCCTCGGCGGTGCTGGCCGGTCTGAAGGTCGTGGTCGTGGCGACCGCCGAGGACGGTGGGATCGAGCTGGACGACCTGCGGGCCAAGCTGAGCGAGCACGGCGAGCAGGTCGCCGCCATCATGATCACCTACCCGTCCACGCACGGGGTGTACGAGCAGGAAGTCCGTGAGGTCTGCGACCTGGTACACGAGGCGGGTGGCCAGGTCTACATCGACGGCGCGAACCTCAACGCGCTGGTCGGCCTCGCCAAGCCCGGTGAGTTCGGCGGCGACGTGTCGCACCTGAACCTGCACAAGACGTTCTGCATCCCGCACGGTGGAGGCGGCCCGGGTGTGGGTCCGGTCGCGGCACGCGCGCACCTCGCCGAGTTCCTGCCCGGGGACCCGCTGGACCCCCAGGGGCGCGGCGTCACCGCCGCCCGCTTCGGCTCGGCCGGCATCCTGCCGATCACCTGGGCCTACATCGCGATGATGGGGGCGGAGGGTCTGACCAGGGCGAGCCGTGTGGCCGTGCTCTCGGCAAACTACCTCGCCACGCGTCTCGCCGACTACTTCCCGGTGCTCTACACGGGCGACACCGGGCTCGTCGCACACGAGTGCATCCTCGACCTGCGTGAGCTCACGACCCGTAGCGGCGTCACCGCGGAGGACGTCGCCAAGCGCCTCATCGACTACGGCTTCCACGCACCGACCCTGTCTTTCCCGGTGGCCGGAACCCTGATGGTCGAGCCGACCGAGTCGGAGGACCTGGCCGAGCTGGACCGGTTCATCGACGCGATGGTCGCGATCCGCGACGAGATCGACCAGGTCGTCGACGGCACCTGGCCGCTGGTCGACAGCCCGCTGCGCAACGCACCGCACACCGCGGCCGACCTGCTCGGCGAGAAGTGGGAGCTGCCATACACCCGCGAGCGGGCCGCGTACCCGCCCACCGTGTCGCGTGACGGCAAGTACTGGCCGCCGGTC
The DNA here is from genome assembly GCF_000429025.1 of Actinospineispora spinosispora DSM 44797. Lineage (GTDB taxonomy): Bacteria > Actinomycetota > Actinomycetes > Mycobacteriales > Pseudonocardiaceae > Pseudonocardia > Pseudonocardia spinosispora. The sequence continues at coordinate 1,154,726 of NZ_KE386833.1, read as the reverse complement.
AGCCGGATCGACGGCGCCGCCGGCGACCGGAACCTCGTCTGCTCCTGTCCCTCGCCGCAGGCCTACGCCCAGGAAGGCTCGGCATGACCAAGCAGACCCCGCTCGCCGCCGAGCACGAGAGCCTCGGCGCCACGACGACCGAGTTCGCCGGCTGGCAGATGCCCGTGCGCTACACCAGCGACCTCGCCGAGCACCGCGCCGTCCGTACCGCCGCGGGCCTGTTCGACCTGTCCCACATGGGCGAGTTCGAGATCACCGGCCCGGAAGCGGCCGCACTGCTCGACCACGCGCTGGTCAGTACCCTGTCCAAGGTCAAGATCGGACGGGCCAAGTACTCGCTGCTGTGTGACTCCGACGGCGGCATCATCGACGACCTGGTCGTCTATCGGCTCGACGAGCAACGCTTCCTCGCCGTGGTGAACGCGGGCAACGCCGAGAACGACCTCAAGGTGCTGACCGAGCGCGCGGGCGGATTCGACGCCGAGGTCACCGACCGCTCCGCCGAGACCGCGCTGATCGCCGTCCAGGGCCCGGCGTCGCCCGCCATCGTGACGGCGCTCGGCGCCGACTCGCTCGCGCAGCTCGTCTCCGGGCTGAAGTACTACGCGGCCGCCCAGGCCGAGCTGGCCGGTCATTCCGTCCTGCTCGCCCGTACCGGCTACACCGGTGAGGACGGTTTCGAGATCTACGTCCCGGCAGGGGAAGCCCCGGAGCTGTGGCACACGATCCTGGCCGCCGGCCAGGCGCACGGGTTGCAGCCCGCCGGTCTGGCCTGCCGCGACACCCTTCGACTCGAAGCGGGCATGGCCCTGTACGGCAACGACATCCGCACCGACACCAGCCCGTACGCGGCCGGGCTCGGCCGTGTCGTCGCCCTCGACAAGGACTTCGTCGGCCGTGACGCTCTCGCGGTGCTCGCCGAACAACCGCCGAAGCGGACCCTCGTCGGCCTGGTCGGAACGGGCAGGCGAGCCGCCAGGGCCGGCTGCCCCATCCAGGACTCCGAGGGCAACGAGGTCGGCTCGGTGACCTCCGGCGTGCTGTCCCCCACGCTCGGGGTCCCGATCGCGATCGCCCATCTCGACGCGACACTGGCCGGCACCGGCCAGGTCGTCGACGTCGATGTGCGCGGCACGGTCTCGCCGTACACCGTCACCGCTCTGCCGTTCTACCGCCGCTGACGCTCCCCCTCACCCTGAAAGGCCTTCTGCGATGACCGCTGCCCACGAACTCCCACCGAACCTCAGCTACACCCGCGACCACGAGTGGATCGCCGTCGCGCCGGGCGCCGACCTGCCCGAGGACGCCGTGCGGATCGGACTGTCCGCCATCGCCGCCGAGTCGCTCGGCGAGATCGTCTTCGTCGATCTGCCGGAAGCGGGGACGACCCTGGTCGCGGGCGAGGCGTGCGGCGAGGTCGAGTCCACCAAGTCCGTCTCCGACCTGATCAGTCCGGCCGGCGGGACGGTCGTCGAGCTGAACCCCGCGCTCGCCGACGATCCAGCACTGGTCGGCAAGGACCCATACGGTGAAGGCTGGTTGTTCACAGCCGTCGTGACCGACCTCGGCGACGTCCTGTCCGCCGACGACTACCTCACCTTCACCCAGGGGACCTGATGAGCACTCTCGACACACCGCTGAGCGAGTTCGACCCGGAGGTCGCCGAGCTGATCGGGCTCGAGCTGAACCGCCAGCAACAAGGTCTGGAGATGATCGCCTCGGAGAACTACGCGCCCTTGGCGGTCATGCAGGCCCAGGGTTCCGTGCTGACCAACAAGTACGCCGAGGGCTACCCCGGGCGGCGCTACTACGGTGGTTGTGAGCACGTCGACGAGATCGAACGCTTGGCCATCAGCCGCATCAAGTCGCTGTTCGATGCGGGATTCGCCAACGTCCAGCCGCATTCCGGCGCGCAGGCGAACGCGGCGGCCATGCACGCGTTGATCAAGCCGGGCGACACGATCCTCGGCCTGTCGCTGGCCCACGGTGGCCACCTGACGCACGGCATGCGGATCAACTTCTCCGGTCTGCTCTACAACGTGGTCGCCTACGAGGTCTCTCCGGACACGTTCACCGTGGACATGGACGAGGTGGAGCGCCTGGCCAAGGAGCACCGGCCGAAGCTGATCATCGCGGGCTGGTCCGCCTACCCGCGTCAGCTCGACTTCGCGCGCTTCCGTCAGATCGCCGACGACATCGACGCGTACCTGATGGTCGACATGGCGCACTTCGCCGGGCTGGTCGCCACCGGTCTGCACCCCTCCCCCGTGCCGCACGCCCACGTCACGACGTCGACCACGCACAAGACACTCGGCGGGCCGCGCGGTGGCTTCATCCTGACCAATGACGCGGACCTGGCCAAAAAGATCAACTCGGCGGTGTTCCCCGGTCAGCAGGGTGGTCCGTTGGAGCACGTCATCGCGGCGAAGGCGGCCGCGTTCCGGATGGCGGCGCTGCCCGAGTTCACCGATCGGCAGGAGCGGACCATCGAGGGATCGCGGATCCTCGCCGGCCGGCTCACCGCGCCCGACGTCGCCGAGGCCGGCATCAGCGTCCTCACCGGTGGCACCGATGTACACCTCGCGCTGGTCGACCTGCGGTCGGCGAAGCTCGACGGCAAGCAGGCCGAGGACCGGCTGGCGTCGGTGGACATCACCGTCAACCGCAACGCGGTGCCGTTCGACCCCCGCCCGCCGATGGTGACGTCCGGCCTGCGGATCGGCACGGCGGCGCTAGCCACACGCGGATTCACCACGGAGGGCTTCGAGCAGGTGGCGGACATCATCGCGCGCACGCTGCTGCTCTCCGACGAGGACGCGGCAGGAGGACCGGCTCTCGACGCGCTGCGCGCCGAGACCCGGGAACTCGCCCGCCGACACCCGCTCTACCCCTGACGCACTCCCACCGGACGCGAGGTCAACGATGACTGTCAGTGTGTTCGACCTGTTCTCGGTCGGCATCGGACCATCCAGCTCACACACCGTCGGACCGATGCGAGCCGCCGCCCGGTTCGTCGCCGACCTCGCGTCCACCGAAACACTGACCGAGGTCGCCGACATCCGTGTCGACCTGTTCGGCTCGCTCGCCGCCACCGGCGCGGGCCACGGCACGATGTCGGCGATCCTCCTCGGGCTGGAAGGCCGCGCTCCCGAGCTGGTCACCGGCGACGAGGTGCGCAAGCGGCTGACCGAGATGCGCGAGTCCGGGTCGGTCGAGCTTCCCGGCGGGCCGGTCATCGCGCTGCGCGAGGAGGACATCCGGCTGCATCCCTCGAAGGTCCTGCCGGCGCACCCGAACGGAATGACCGTCGCGGCCTACGGCGCGGGCGACCGGCCGCTGCGTGAGCAGACCTACTTCTCGGTCGGCGGCGGCTTCGTCGTCACCGAGGAGGAGGTGGAGGCCGCGTCGTCGGAGGACACCCCGGCACCACACGGTCCGTTCGCCACCGCCGTGGAGCTCATGGAGTGCTGCCGGTCGATGAACGCTCCGGTCAGCGAGGTCATGCTGCGCTTCGAGAGCACCACCCGGCCTGCCTCGGAGGTGCGCGACTATCTGACGCACATCGCCGAGGTCATGTCCGAGTGCTTCCACCGGGGCATCGAGAACTCCGGCGAGCTGCCGGGTGGTCTCAACGTGCGCCGCCGGGCGCCCGGCTGGCACCAACGTCTCCTCGCCGAGGACCCGGACCGTGATCCGGCACTGTCCGAGGACTGGGTCAACCTCGTGGCGCTCGCGGTGAACGAGGAGAACGCCGGCGGCGGGCGGGTCGTCACGGCACCCACCAACGGCGCGGCGGGGGTCATTCCGGCCGTGCTGCACTACGCGCTGAACTACACCTCGCAGGGCCGGGAGGCTCCCGAGGACACGACGGTGAAGTTCCTGCTCACCGCCGGTGCGATCGGGTCGCTGTACAAGGAACGCGCCTCGATCTCGGGTGCCGAGGTCGGCTGTCAGGGCGAGGTCGGTTCAGCGGCGTCCATGGCGGCCGGCGCACTGGCCGAGGTACTGGGCGGCACGACGGCCCAGGTGGAGAACGCGGCGGAGATCGCCATGGAGCACAGCCTCGGGATGACCTGCGATCCCGTGGGCGGTCTCGTGCAGATTCCCTGCATCGAGCGCAACGCGATCTCGGCGGGCAAGGCGATCAACGCCGCGCGAATGGCACTGCGCGGCGACGGCCAGCACCGCGTCTCGCTGGACACCGTCATCGCAACCATGCGCGAGACCGGGCGGGACATGAGCACGAAGTACAAGGAGACCTCGATGGGCGGCCTGGCCCTGACGGTCCTCCCGGTCAGCATCGTGGAGTGCTGACCACGTCCCCGACTCGCACACACATCCGCGAGTCGGGGATTTCGTCATGCCGGCGACAACTCGGCCACCTTGTCACGGATCGTTGGGATCTTTCGCCAGCACCGCGAGTGCCGCGATGAGCAGCGCCACGGTCAGTAGGAACAGCAGCTGATCGACGAGCGCGCCACCGACCACTGACCAGACCAGCAACCAGAGCCAGCAGCCAACGGTGCGACGTCTTAGGTACCACCGCAACCGGTTCGGTCTCTCGGTGTCGATCACCGGTAATCCACCCGCTGACCGTCAGGCGTGAACAGGAGAATCAGGCGGTAGTCGCTGGCACCCGCACACACATCACCGTGCCCGTGGTCGTAAATCCAGACCGTGAACCCATCCGATGCGAGCGCCTTCGCGGTCAGCTCCACCTCGGCCAGGTCGTCGGTGTTGTGCATTTGGAGTTCGTTCCGCACCGGACGGCCTAGCGGTCCCTCGTGCAACCGCGCATGCAGGTGGTAGGCGCTCATCCGTCAACGGTCGCGGCGGAGAAGCGTTCACCCAACGACACCGAGGTATACGTGCAGGCCAGGGCATATACATCGCGCGTATAACGGCTCCCCACACTCTGTTGATCATCTATGCTCGCTTGACCGACTACGGGGGAACGATGCGCGGTTGCAGGGGGTGTGGTGCGCGGCTTGCGGCTGATCAACGCGAGTCGTTGTGCAGTCCGTGCGCTCGAACCGTCGTCGATGCCCCTCGGGACCAGCCTGCCGAGTTCTGGTTGATCCCAGCTGTTCAGGATGCCCTCGCGGCCCAGCATTTCGGCATACTGCTCAAGGCCTACCGCTACGCGCACCAGCCAGTACTGACCCAGACGGCGGTCGCTCGGTGGCTCGACTTGTCACAAGCCCAGGTGAGTCGACTCGAACGGCCGGGTACACCGCCGCCATCGGACCTCACGAAGCTGTGCCGTTGGGCTGATGTACTGCGCATCCCGGCCGATCTGCTGTGGTTCGGATCTTCGAGGATTGCGACTTCGCCGCGTACCGTTGACGCCGTGGACAGGCGGAACCTGCTGAAACTGGCCGGGGCGGCGGCTGCAACCGGTGCGCTCGTCGACCCACCATGGAAACGGCTCGCGGACACCCTCGCTGGCTCGCGCGCACCCGACACCGCGACCGTCACGGCGGTAGAGAACAAGACTCGATCATTCTTCGAGGCCGAGGAGACCATCCCCGCGCGGCAGCTGGTCGCCACGCTCCGAAAGCACTACCGCACGCTGAAGTCGTTGACCGAGAACAGCACCAACGAGGGTCTACGTCGGCGACTGCTGACCTCGGCCGGTGAGACCGAGGCCCTTGCCGGGTGGACCATGTTCGACATCGGACGACCAGCAGAGGCGGCGCAAGTGTTCCGCCAGGCGCTCGACACGGCACGGGCAGCCGGTGATCCTGCGCTCGCGACATGCATCCTCGGGTACTGGTCGTATCTCCTGGCCAGCGATGGCGACACCCCGGCAGCCGTCAGGATGCTCGCCGACGCATCGGAGCATGTGCGCGGCAGCGACGCGGCTACTCAGGCGTGGATTCTCGCCAGGCGCGCCGAGGAACAAGCGATGGTCGGTGACACCACCTCGGCCGTTCGGTCGCTGGATCAGGCGGTCGCGGTGTTCGACTACGTACCCGCTGGTCCTGGTCGACCGTGGACATCGTTCTTCACCGCGAACCGTCTCGGGAGCCTCGCTGTGTCGACGTACGGCCGGATGGGGCACCGGGAGACCGACGATCTTGCCGCGTCACTCCTGAGCAGTCTCACTCCGACGGAGACGAAGGTGAAGGCGCTGGTCCTGGCCGATCTGGCTACCTCAGTTGCGCGGCATGGTGATTACGACCGGCTGGCAGCGCTCACCGACAACGCGGCGCCGCTCGCCACCCGGACAGAGGCATCGCTCGCTATCGGCCGTCTATGGGACGTTGTGGAGCTGATCCCCGCCGACGCGACCGGTACGCCGCGCGAGGTTCGTGGGCGGTTGACGGCTCAGTTGAGCAGCGCCTAGGCCTTCGACTCGTCGACCACCCATGCCAGGTACTCGGCGCTGCCCCCGGTGATCGGAACGGCAACAACCTCCGGCAAGTCATACGAGTGGGCCGACTTGATGTGATCAACCAGTTCGGCGGCGCGATCGTTAGTCGTCTTGATCTCGACTCGCCACTCAGGATCGGTCTGCACAGCACCCTCCCAGCGATAGACGCTGGTAATCGGGCCGACGATCTGCGCGCACGCACCGAGCTTCGCATCGATGGCACCTGACGCGAGCCCCCGTGCTGCCTCTTCGCTGTCGGTGGTGGTCATCACGATCAGGTGCTCAGCCATGACTCGAACCCTATCGGTCGTCAGCAGTACCACTACCTGTCGCAGAACTTCGACTACAAAAAAAGGCCAGGCTCGCTACGGACTACCCGGAATCGTTGAGCCTTGTCAAAGGGCGTCCCCACGCAGAAGGCGAGGTCAGAAACCCCCGGTAACGACATGAGCACGAAGTACCAGGACCTCTTGATGGGCGGCCAGGCCCTGACGGTCCTCCCGGTCAGCATCGTGGAGTGCTGACCACTTCCCCGACTCGCGCACACACACATCCGCGAGTCGGGGATTTCGTCATGCCGGCGTGGCTACGGCTCATTGGGGTCGCGGGCTAGAACGGCGGCAGCCGCGATGTACAACGCGACCGTCAGCCACCACCAACCGATCCCGGCGACGATGCCGAGGAGCATCGACCCCATGACCAGCCACACCCACCAGACGAGCGTGCTGAAGCGCAAGAACCATGGGTACGCCGCCGAGCTGTCCCAGTAGTTGACCCGGCAACCGGCACCGTCGATCTTCGCGTTGCCGTTTCGTCTGGTCACAGGCCTCATCAGAGGGCCGATCCGACTGACGTTGCCATGCCCGCTGTGCGACGATATGTCAGCCTTTCCGCGACGTTCAGGGGAGGAACACGTGGGGGGAACACGTCATGTCGAGGGAAACGCCGCGCACTCTGCTCGAACAGCTGATCGCAGCGGAGCCGTACACCTGGGCTGAGCTCGAGGATCGGTTCAACCGATTCGCCAGGGAGCACGCCCGGGAGACCGGGGAACGAGCGACCTCGATCAGCTGGAACCAGCTTCAGCGGATCGCCGCGGGCAAGGTGCCGCATCCTCGGCCCGCGACCACGCGCGTGCTGGAGAAGATGTTCGGGCGCCCGGTCACCGAACTGGTGGCGGCCGAGATATTGGGGCAGGCCGAGACCGGCTGCGATGATGAGGACATGCGTAGGCGCGCGTTGCTCGGTGCCGCGGGCGGGATCGTCCTCGGCGGCGCCCTGGCAAACCTCGACCCAGTACGCAGACAGCTCGACGCCGCGTTGGATGGCCCGATCACCGAGCACGATGCCTTCGAGTGGGAACGCGCCGCCGACGAGTACTCCCGTCTGGTCTCGTCGGTACCCGCCGATCAGCTGCTTCCCGAACTCATCACCGACCTCGACGACGCGCGACGACACTTGGACCGGTCTCCCCACGCGATGCGGCTGCGGCTCGCGCGCGCTTGCGCACTGCTCGGGGGCCTGACCGCCATCTCACTGGTGGGTGCCGGGCGATGGACTGCGGCAAGCCGTTATTGGCGACTGGCAGACCGTGCCGCTCGTTTGAGCGGTGATCGCGGCGTGACCAGCCTGATCGCCGGCCGCCGCGCTGTCTTCACCACCTACGCTCCTTGGGCAGGCCCGGTCGTGGTGATGTCTCTAGCCGCGGACGCCCTTCGTTGGGGGGAGGACAAGCCTTCCGCCGGGACGACAAGCGCGCTCGCGGCACGAGCGCAGGTGTTGGCGATGCAAGGTGATCGGACCGGCGCCCGTGACACGCTGGCCGAGCTGGAGCGAGTGTTCGACCGGCTGGATGACGTTGTACGTCAGGCAACGCACTCGGAATGGTCCTGGTCCGAGACTCGTCTCCGCCATGTTCGCTCATTTGTCGCGAGTCACTCAGGTGACGTCCCCGAAGCGGCTGCCGCGCAGGATGCCGCACTCGCCGGATACGGGACTCCTGTCGCTCTCGGCGCTTCCCAGATTCGGCTGCACCAGGCCATGTCGATGATCACTGCGGGTGATCCGTCGGGCGGTGCGCAACACGTCGTCGCCGTGCTCGAATCGCTTGCCCCCTCGTTCCGGCGCGGTCACCTCCGCACGATGGCGGTGCACGCTCTTCGTCTGCTGCCTGAACGCGCGACACATCTGCCTGAGGTGCGCAAGGCGCGAGAACTGGTGGCCGCGACATGAGCGAACTGGCCTTCACACATTTCGGGCGAGAGGGTGTAGAAGTCGGTGAAGAGTTGATCACTCGGCTCTATGTGATCACGCACGGTGATGTCATCGGCAATCCGTTCTACAGCGCGGACCGATTCGTGGAACGTGTGCACGGCTACGCCCGTTCCCCTGGTTTCGAGCTGGTCATCGGTGCCGTCGAGGGCGACCCGGTCGGGCTGGCGCTGGGATATTCGCTCCCCACCAACGCGAAATGGTGGAACGGTCTGACAACACCCGTCGATCCGGATTTCATCGCCGAGGACGGCACCCGCACGTTCGGTCTGTGCGAGATCATGACCCACCCCGGGTGGCAGGGCCGCGGTATCGCTCATCAGGTTCATGACGAGCTGCTCTATAAGCGCCCTGAGCGACGCGCCACGTTGCTGGTCCGGGAGGAGAACGAGACTGCGCGGGCCGCCTACTTCAAGTGGGGCTGGCGGCAGATCGGCAAGCTCAGGCCGTTCCCGGACGCACCCCATTACGACGCATTGGTCCTGGACCTCGCGGAGAGCTGATGGTCGACAGGCTGTTCTCCGCCGTCGCGGCTAGTGTGGAACGAACCGGGGCAGGCGGAGAGGGCGGCATTGGCAAGTTCGAGATTCGTGGTGGCACTGACCGGGGCCACCGGCGCCGTGCTGGGGATTCGTCTCCTCGAGGTCCTGCGTGACCTGCCAGAGGTCCAGACCCACCTGGTCATGAGCACGTGGGCCCGGTCGACCATCAAGCTGGAGACCGGGTGGACGGTCGCGGAGGTGTCCGCGCTCGCCGATCACGTCCACCAGCACAACGACCAGCACGCGCCGATCGCGTCGGGCTCGTTCCAGACCGACGGGATGGTCGTCATCCCGTGCAGCATGAAGACCCTCGCCGGTATCCGGACCGGCTACGCCGAGGGTCTCGTGGCCCGCGCCGCCGACGTCACGCTGAAGGAACGCCGCCGGCTGGTGCTGGTCGCCAGGGAGACCCCGCTGTCGGAGATTCACCTGGAGAACATGCTCGCGCTGACCAAGATGGGCGCGGTGATCCTCCCGCCGATGCCCGCCTTCTACAACCACCCGAGCACGGTCGAGGACATCGTCGAGCACGTCGTGTCCCGCGTCCTGGACCAGCTCGGCCTCCCCGCTCCGAAGGCGCGCCGCTGGAACGGCCTCGGAGTGGACAACTAGGCCACTTCGCAGAGCGTCATGTCGCGTCGCAGACACTGCAGCGTCTGCGACGCGACATCGCGGTCTGCGAGGTCAGCCGGAGGGGTGCTTCGACATCAGGGTCGCCAGGTCGAAGGCAACCGTTGCGGCCGCCAGGCAGGTGATCTCGGCGTGGTCGTACGCGGGTGCCACCTCCACGACGTCCGCGCCGACGATGGGCAGCCCGTCGAGGCCGCGCAGCAGGCGCAGCAGTTCCCTGCTGGTCACGCCGCCCATCTCCGGCGTACCGGTTCCCGGCGCGAACGCGGGGTCGAGCACGTCGATGTCGACCGACACGTACACCGGGGCATCCCCGACGCGGCGGCGCACCGTGTCCAGCGCCTCCGGGACGCCCATGTCGTCCAGGTCGCCTGCGCGCAGAATCCGGAAGCCGAAAGCACTGTCGGCAGCGAAGTCCATCCGGTCGTAGACCGGGCCCCGGATGCCCAGGTGGATGGAGCTGTCCGCGGCGAACAGGCCTTCTTCGAACGCCCGCCGGAACACCGTGCCGTGCGTCAGCGGCGCATCGAAGTAGGTGTCCCACGTGTCCAGGTGGGCATCGAAGTGGATCAGGGCGAGAGGGCCGTGCTGGGCGTGCGCGGCACGCAGCATGGGCAGCGCGACCGTGTGGTCACCACCGATCGCGATGATCTTCCTGCCTCCGTCTCCGAGCACCTCCCTGGCATGCGACTCGACCTGCCCCATCGCCGCGTCGATGTCGTACGGCGTGCACGGGGCGTCACCCGCGTCGACGACCTGCACCGTGTCCAGCGGCGTGGTGTCCAGCTCGACGTGGTAGCCGGGGCGCAGGTGCCGCGACGCCTGCCGGACGCCCATCGGCCCGAACCGCGCTCCGGGACGGTAGGAGGTCCCACCGTCGAACGGAACACCGAGCACGGCGATGTCGTAGTCGCTCACCGCGTCGACCATGGGCAGTCGCGCGAACGTCCCCTGACCGGCGAACCTCGGGACCTTGGTCGCGTCGACCGGAGCGACGATCCTGTCCTGGCTGCTCATCGGATGAAACCCCCTTCGGGCTGTGCGGCGTCGCTCTGCGCGGCGCCGGACGTACTGGAGAGGGACCGCCCTCGGGTTTCGGGGGCCCACAGGAGGGTGGCCGTCCAGCCCAGCGCCGAGACCGCGGCACCGACCAGCAGCACCAGCTCCGTCCCGCCGTGCAGCAGCGCCAGCGGAAGCAGATAGGTGCTCACTGCGGAACCGATCCTGCTGACGGCGGTCCCGACACCGACCGCGGTCGCGCGAACCTCGGTCGGGAACAGCTCGTTCGGGTACACGACCTCGAGAAAACTGGATGCGCCTGACGCCAGGGCGAACACCGCCAGGGCCACGAAGAAGCCCACCGCGCCCAGCTGCGGGATGGTCCCGCGCAACGCGAGCGCGACCGCGATGACCCCGAAGGACCACAGCAACAACGCCCTGCGTCCGATCCTCTCCACCAGCCACAACCCGGGTATGCCGCCAACGACGAACAACATGGCGATGATCAGCGAGCCGCCGTACAGGTTGACGTCGCCGGTCATGCCGAAAGACTCGAACAGGTTCGGCGCGAAGGTGTACACGGCGAACAGCGGGATCACCTGGGCCGTCCAGAAGACCGAGACGAACGCCGTGCGCCCGAGGTGCGGCCTACGGAACACCGCGCCGAACGAGGTCGCGGCCGGTCGTTCGTCGGACAGGTGGGAGACGTCGTACTCCGGTCCGTAGACCTTCTTGATCGCGGCGTCGGCCTCCTCGACCCGCCCCTTGCTGAGTAGCCAGCGGGCCGACTCCGGCGTGCCGAGCCGCAACAGCAGGGTGATCACCGCGAAGACGGCGGGGCTGGCCAGCAGCCACCGCCAGGCATCCGGACCGGCGTCGCGCAGCAGGAAACCGACCGCGTACGCGACGGCGGCACCCGCGGCCCAGACGACGAACACCGCGCCCAGCATCCGGCCGCGCTGGCGTCGGGGCAGGTACTCGGCCAGCAGCGAGGTCGCGATCGGGTAGTCGGCGCCGATCGCCACCCCCAGCACGAACCGCAGTCCGATCAGCACCCAGATGTTCGGAGCGAAGGCCGAACCGATCGAGGCGACCGCGAGCACCAGCAGGTCGACGATGTACATGACCTGCCGCCCGATCAGGTCGGTCAGGTAGCCGAAGGCCAGGCCGCCGACGAACACGCCGACCAGGCTGGCCGCGCCGACCAGGCCGAGCTCGGCGTTCGACAGTCCCATCGACGGTGCGAGGCTGATCAGCGCGATGCCGATGACGGTCAGTGCATAGCCGTCGATGAACGGTCCGCCCGACGAATAGGCGGTGAGCTTCTTGTGGAATGACGTCAGTGGCGCATCGTCGATGAGGTGCCCGGATGTCATCGGTCGCTCCTCCCGGAGTGTGGCGGGAACGGAATGCGACCCAGGATCACCGCCGCGCACCACGGGCGACTAGACGGCGATCGCGACAACCGGCGCCCGGCGTCTTGAGCGATCGCACAACGAGCCTGTACCGAGCGTCCTCAACGCATTAGCGTGTCGCGATGAGTGTCACCGTCTCCGAGCTGCTGCAGATGCCGCACCTGCGGCTGCGGCTGCACTCCGGCGCCGCCGGGCTCGGCCGGACCGTGTCCTGGGCCCATTCCTCCGACCTGCCCGATCCGTGGGACTGGCTGGCCGGCGGTGAGCTCCTGATGACCAACGGGCTGTCCTTTCCCGCCGACGCCACTGGCCAGCGCTGGTTCATCGAACGGCTGGCGGAGTTCGGCGTGAGCGCGTTGGCGATCGCCGAACAGATGAGCTGTCCCGAGCTGACCGATGCGCTGGCCCAGACCAGCGACCGGCTCCGACTGCCGGTGCTGTGGGTCGAGCACCCGATGCCGTTCATGTCCATCTCCCGGGCCGTCGCCGAGGCGACGCTGCTCGAACAGTCACAACGGCTCATCCGTACCGAGCGCATCTACAACGTGGTGCACCGGGCGGCCGGCGGCCCCATCGACCACGCGGCGCTGCTGGCCTCGCTGTCCAGGGAGCTGGGCTGCGAGGTGCAGGTCAGGTCACGCGACACCGGCCATCCGTGGTACCCGGACACGCCCGAACGGGACACCCTGATCGCCCACGCGGTGCGGAACCGGCGCGAGGACGCCGGTGCCCGGACCCGGGCAGGCACGTTCGTCGTGGCGCTCCAGGACGGGCGCGAGATCCGGCTGATCGGCGTGCCAACCCAGGACAGCGCGGTGCTGGTCTTCGCGGCCGACGACGTGCTACCCGACCCCATCCTGATCCAGCACGCGGCGACCGTCGTCGGCCTACAGCTGGCGCAGTCGTTGCGCGCGGTGGAGCACCGTCGCAGAGCGGGCGCCGAGCTGCTGGCGCAGCTGCTGGACGGCGAGCTCGACCCGGCCGGCGGCGACCGCAGGCTCCGTGCGGAGGGGCTCGCCCCCGAGAGCAGTGTCCTGGTCAGCATCAGCGGCGCCGACCGGCCTCGCCTGCAGGAGCTTCACCTCTCGCTGTGGCACCTCGGCATCACACACATCACGCTGTCCAGGTCCGAACTGACCCAGGTGCTCATCGAGGACACCCCGGAGGGCCACGAGAAGGTGCGGACCGCCGCCGGGCCGGGGTGCCGGACCGGGTCGAGCGGCCCGCTACGCGAGTCGCACCGCCTCCCCCAGGCAGCAAGGGAGGCGGGCTGGGCACTGCGCATCGCGGAGAGCACCGGCATCCCGGCCGCCCGCTACGGCCAGTCGGTGCCGTGGCTGGGCATGACCAGCCTCGAGGAGGCGAGCAACCTCGTCGAGATGACCCTGCGCCCGGTGCTCGACCACGACGAACAGCACGAGACGCCGCTGCTGCCGACGCTGCGGACCTTCCTGGAGCACAAGCGTTCCTGGCAGCACACCGCCTCGGCGATGCACCTCCACCGGCAGACGGTCCTGTACCGGGTGCGCAAGGTCCAGGCGCTGCTCGGCAGGGACCTCACGACGTCGAGGGACATCGCCGAGGTCTGGCTGGGCCTGCAGGCCTTCGACCTGCTGGGCGAACAGGCCGCCGGCGCTACCCGATCTCCGGCCGCGGGAAGTACCTCGGGGTGAGCCCGAGGGTGCGGGTGTGGGCCGCGATCTCCCCCAGCGTCGTGACCCACAGCCCGTCCAGCGACAGCATCAGCTCCACGAGCCGCTCCAGCGCGCGGACCCGGCCCAACCTGCCGGACGCGAACGGGTGCACGGTCAGGACGAAGCACTGCCCCTCGGCGTGCATCGCCTCCAGCTCCCAGGACCACATCTCCAGCGCCTTGAGCGGACTCTCGATCAACCCGCTGCCGACCAGTCCCGGCAGGAAGCAGTACTGCTCCCAGTCGTCCAGCGCCCAGTGCACCGGGATCTGCACGATGTCACCGGCGCCCGAGTCCTGGGATCCCGCCAGCACGTACGGGACGTCGCAGTCCATCAGGCTGCTGTCGTACTCGAAGCCGCGCTCGATCAGCAGCTCGGGAGTGTGCCGGTTGACCTCCCAGTTCGGCGCCCGATAGCCGATCGGACGAATCCCACCGACCCGTTCCAGAGCCAGCAGCCCCCGGTCCAGCATGTCGGCTTCGGCCGAGCGGCTCATCCCCCGGGTCGTCTCGTGCAGGTAGGAGTGATGGGCGATCTCGTGACCGTCCTCCGCGATCGCGCCCACCACACTCGGATAGCGCTCGGCGGTGAACCCCGGAACGAAGAACGTCGCCTTCAGACCGTGCCTGCGCAGCACCGCGAGCAACCTGGGCACGCCGGTGAGCGGGCCGTAGGCCTGGTGCGACATCACCATCAGCCGGTCGGCGCTCGACGGGTCCAGCGACAGGATCGCCGCCTCGGCGTCGAGGTCGAAGGTCAACGCGGCCGCCGCGCGGTAGCCCGGCGGCCAGATGATCGGATCGGCCGGCCTCGTCGCATCGACGAGCTCGGGGTTCACCGCTCCCCCACCCTGGGTGCCGCTTTCGACGGGCGCTCGCGCGGCGGCACCACCGGGTCCCGGCTCCGCACCAGCGCCAGGTAGACGACCGCGGCCACGACCGACCCGGCGAGCCAGGACAGATCGATCCCACCGAGCGCGACGGCGATCGGTCCCTGCAGGAACGACGGGATTCCGTACTCGCACGACCAGGTCGCCACCATGCCGACCACCATCGCCACGAGAGCCGGCCAGCTCAGGTCGGCGAGCCGTCCGCCACCCGGCGGGTCGAACAGTGCATCGACGTCGATGCGTCGCCGCTTCTTCCAGTAGAAGTGGATGACCATGATGGCCGCCCACGGCGCGACCCAGGTGACCAGACCCGCCAGCCAGCCGTCCAGCGCGGCGGCGAAGTCGTTGCGCAGGATCAGGTACACGGTGAACGCGAACGCGACGACGCCCACCCCGTAGCTGAGCCTGCGGCGGTCGACGTGCCAGTCCACCGTCTGCGCGCACAGCCCGCAGGAGTAGATGTTCAGGATGTTCGTGGCGATCGGGCCGTGGATGACCAGCAGGATCACCGGCACGGCCAGCGCGCCGAACGCCTCGACCACGAGCTGTCCCGGGTCGACCTTCTCCGAGACCGTCGCCAGTGTCGCGCCGAAGACGCCGAGCCACACGGTGGGCACGAACTGGCCGAGAACGCTGGCCAGGTACACCGTGCGCCTGGGCATGGTGGGTGGCACGAACCGGGAGTAGTCCGAGGCGTAGGCGAACCAGGTGATGCCCCAGCCGATGCCGATCGCGGTCATGACGGTGCTCAGCGCGCTCCACAGCGCAGCGCCCCGCAGCCCCTGCCCGGTGTAGTCCCAGTGGACTCCGGTGCTGGTCCACGCGATCGCGGTCATCGCCGCGAGCACCACGGCGGTGACCGGGACCGTCCACCGTTCGAACCGGGCGATCGCCCGGAAGCCCACGGCCGCGATGCCCACCTGGATGATCATGATCAGGGCCGCGACCACGATCTTGAACCCGGTTCCGCCCTGGTAGCCGAGCTTCCCGAAGAGTGCGACGACCAGATCGAGGATGATCCAGGTGTTGACCGCGCACCACCCGGCGGCCAGCAGGCCCTGCAGCACAGCGGGCAGGTACGCGCCGCGCCTGCCGAAGGCACTGCGTGACAGGACCATCTGGCTGACCCCGGTGCTCTGGCCCATCAGCACGAACAGCCCGAAGATGCCCATCCCGAGCACGTTCCCGGCGACCAGCACGGCGATCGTCTGCCACAGGCTCAGCCCGAGGTGGATACCGATCGCCCCGAGCACCCAGTTGATCGGCGCGGTGTTGGCACCGGTCCAGATCCAGAACTGGTGGGCGGCGGTGGACGTCCGCGCCGACAGGGGCACGGGCAGTAGCGAATGTTCCGCGACCTCGGTCGCTTCGAGTGAACCGTCGTTCGTCATCGCGCCCACCTCACCCTGGTCAGGTAGGCCGACGCTCCCCCGCTTGCTCCATCAACTACGTAACTGGCGGTCACCAGCGACCTCCTCGCGACAGCGGCGCCGAACCCGAGCCATAAGCATCGGGGTCGGCGCCGCTGGTCACCAGAGATCCATCGCAACAAACCGTCGAACCTCAGCTGTGCGATCGCACAAGCTACTGCTTGTGAATGTGCACCGTGACGTTCATTCCGGGGGCGAGCTGCACACCGTTGGTGTTGACCAGGGCGATCTTGACCGGGATGACCTGCGTGACCTTCTGGAAGTTGCCCGAGCTGTTCGACTCGGGGAACAGGGAGAACACGCCGGCGGCCGAACCCTGGACCTCCTGGACGATGCCGGTGACCGGCGTGCCCGAGAAGGCATCGACGCTGATGTCGACCAGTGCACCGGGGTGCACGTCCTCGACATCGGTCTCGTCGACGCGAGCCGTCACA
Organism: Actinospineispora spinosispora DSM 44797; assembly: GCF_000429025.1. Classification (GTDB taxonomy): domain Bacteria; phylum Actinomycetota; class Actinomycetes; order Mycobacteriales; family Pseudonocardiaceae; genus Pseudonocardia; species Pseudonocardia spinosispora. Next base: position 1,138,046 of record NZ_KE386833.1, on the reverse strand, counting down.
TAGATCTTGCTCATGTCGTACGCGGTGGCCAGCTCGGTGCCGGCGTTGACGTACTGGCCGTTGACGACGTTGTTGACCGCGACCGTGCCGTTGCCCGGCGACTTGATCGTCTGCTGGACACCGTTGCTGTTGATCCGGATGCGGCCGACGATCTGGTTCGTCTCGACCGAGGAGCCCTGGCTGATGGTCCAGTTGGTCAGGGTGCCGGTCGCCGGCGCGTTGAAGTCGATCTTGTCGCCGTCGACCTGGGCGTTGTCGGTGGTGACGAACTTGCTGGAGTAGAGGAAGTACGCGCCTCCGAAGCCGAGTGCGGCCACCAGGGCGATGATGGCGATGATGATCAGCGCCAATCGGCTGGAGCGCTTGAGCTTCTTCTTCTCCGGCGGAGTCGACTGGGCCGGCGCAGCGGCCTCGACGGGGGCCGGGGGCGCGACTGTGTCGTTACCCGTCGCCGCGCTCGTTGCCGCGCGGCTTTCCGACGACTGGGGTCGGGTAGCGGTGCTGGATCCGCTCGATCCTTCCACGCTGGTCTCCAAGTGGGGCGTGTGGCGCTGGGGGCGCCGTGAGTAACTTATTTTTAGTGAACGGTACGTACCGTACTCTATTTAAGTGCTTCGTGACAGTGGTTCATCCCTGAACCGCTTGTGTTCTCGGTAACTCCCCAGGAGACTGCCGCATTCCACCGACAGTTCGCGACGAGGCGCACCCGGTCAGGACGACGATGGCCGGCACGCGTGGACGGCAACATCGACCACATGCCCGAGTAACTCGATGTCCAGCGGCGTCCTGGCCAGCAGACGTCGATAGAAGACCGGACCGAGGAAGGGGTCAGGTCACCGCGCAGTCAGCCGCTCTCCGGCGCGACGGCGGCACACAGGTCGGCACTTCGCAGAGCTACGTGTTGCGTCGCAGACACTGCGGCCTCTGCGAGGCAACACGAACGTCTGCGAGGTCGCTCAGAGACCCAGGATGCGGGGAGGTCAGATCAGGAAACCCAGTGACGGCAGGACACCGGCGTTGTCGACCAGCGCGACCTTCTTGTAGGCCATCCGCAGCTCACCGTCGATGACCCTGAGCCGGTAGGTGTAGCGGCCCGCCCAGAGTTCGCGGCCACGCTCGCGCGACTCGACCAGCACGAAGTTCGCCTCGACCGTCGTGTCCGCGCCGTCCGCACCGAGGATCTCCACGTTCGACACCACACGGCACAGCCTGGACTGCGGAATCTGCGCGTGCCGGCGTCCCGTCCGCAGCTGCTTGAGCCGGGTCGAGATGCGGTTGCGGTTGTCGTGGATGACCGACATCCGGCTCATCGGGTCCGCATCGTCGGAACCCGCCGGTACCCAGTAGACGGCGTCGTCGGTCCAGAGCGACTCCCACTCGTCGTACTGGTGCTGGTCGGCGAGTCGCGCCTCGCGGTACAGGAACTGCTCGACCCGCCGGATGTCCAGCACCGTCGGCTCCGCCGCGACCGTGTCGGTCATGCCCTCTCCTCGGTCATCAGCTTCTTGTAGTGCTCCCAGAACCCGCGCATGCCGGTCTCGTCGGTCGCGCCGCCCACGGTGAGGCCGCGCTCGTCGATGTACTCCCGGTGGTTGCCACGGCGCACGTCGAGCCATTCCGGACGCAGCTCGGCGACACCGGCCTGGTTGCGCTCGTACATCTCGGTGTCGTCGGCCAGCAGCAGTCCCGCCGGACCGACCGAGCCGACGCATTGCTGCAGCATGCGCCGGTTCATGTCGGGGGCACCCTTCAGCTGGACCGCCGTGACGTGCTGCACGGTGAGGTTGGCGGCGAGCGGCTGGATGGCGAACATCTGAATCTCGGCGATGAACAGGTTCGGGAAGATCATCACGTGCGGAGCGCCCTCGATGAGGATCTCCTCGGCGGCCGGACCGTGCAGCGCGCGCATCTTGCCCACGTAGTCGGGCAGCTTCTGCTCCGTCGTACCGAACCAGCCCATCGGCTGGCCGATCCGGCGGAACTCCGGACGCAGGTCGTTCTCGCTGTGCCCGTTGCCCAGCGCGCGGGTGACCGCCGTCGACTTGTCGCTGTACAGCGCGCCGATACCGCTCTGCGCGACGCTGAAGATCGATGAGTGGACGAACTGCGGGTGGTAGCCGTCGGTCTCGTTCTCCGCGAGAAGCTTCCAGTTGGCGCGCGCCCGGTGCTTGAGCCACCCCGCGGTGACCTCGATCTCGCCTTCCGGGGAGAGTCGCACGAGGCGGTCGATCTCGCCGGCCGCGGGACCCAGGTGCTCGGCGAGGGTCGGCCCGTCGGGCGCGAAGCTGCCGAACACGAAACCCTGATAGACCTCGACCCGGGGAACCCGACCGAGGCCGAGATCGAGCTTGCCCTTGCCGCCGTAGCCCTGAACGAGCGGGTAGCCGAGCATCTCGCCGGTGTTGCGGTAGGTCCAGCCGTGGTACGGGCAGCGGAACGAGCTGGAGTTCCCGCTGTCCGCCTCGCACACCAGGTTGCCCCGGTGCGCGCACCGGTTCAGCAGCAGGTGCACCTCACCGTCGGCCGAGCGCGTCATCACGACGTCCTGCGGTCCGATGTTCTTGCGCACGTAGTCGTTCGGCTTGGCGATCTCACTCACGTGGCCGACGTAGACCCACGTGCGATACCAGATGCGCTGCAGCTCATCTGCGAACACAGCCGGATCGGTGTACAGCGAGCCATGCACCTGACTCGGCCGGATCAGCTCCTCGTAGGGCACACCCGCGCGACCCGATCCCTCGGCCGGGGGCGTCATCGTTGCGCCGTTCACGGTCTCAGCCAGTGTCACGGTGGCTCCCTTCACCAGGCGAGAGATAGGCACCGGGCGGTCGTTTTAATCTGGATTAAGCAGATTGAGAACATCATGGCACACGACCGATGTCAAGGCACCTCCGACCGCCGCCGCGGCGCGTCACAGCCGCCGCGACGTGTGCGACGAGGACCTGCGACGTCGCCGGGCAGGCGAGACCACGCCGTTGACACGCGGAATGGCGCACGGCGAGGAAGGGTGGAGAAACTATCCCTTTGTCGAGATGGTGCGGGGCTTTACTTGTCGCCTTCCCACTGATGAATGCGACGCGACGACTGTGGACGCCACACCGTGTGCGGCAGTTCTTCCTCGATCACTCTCGGCTCGTTGCGCATGATCCAGATCAACGGATCTCCGGCGAACTGCGTCTCCACGGACGAACCATGCGAGAGTTTGACCCCGTGCGATGTACGAGTCACCTGCATCACCAGTCGATTGGGCTCGCCACCCGTCCCGATCAGCCGATCTCCCAGCTTGACTTTGGAAGCACGAAGTCGCAGCTTAATCAACGGGAATGATTCCTTCCGAGCAGTTGCCAGGGGTGCGAGGCCCATTGTGCCGTGCGGCCGACCGGATCCGGGTCAGGCGACACAGTGAAGTCAACCATTGTTCGATTGTTCGGCCGTCAGGAAGGCCTCGATCCCGTCCAGTACTCGCTCGAGACCGAAGTCGAATCCGGTGTCTCGCGCGGCGCCATCCACTTCCGACCCGGCGAGCGCATCGGCGAGCAGCGGGAACTCGTCGAGCCGCCCGACCCTGACCAGCGTGTCCCGGCTCACGGCTCGGGCCGGCCTGATCTCGAACGCGACGCACCCTCGCACATAGCTGTTGACCAGCATCACCATCTCCAGCCGGAGTGGTGGCGGTAGCCCGGTCGCGGCGAACGCACTCAGCGCGGCCTCGGCCCACGCGCTTTCGTTCGGCCCCATGACCCGCTCGACGGGCACCAGCGGCAGCGTCCACGGATGGCGGAGGAACACCTGCCGGATGCCATGGGCCCAGTCACGCACCAGCGTTCGCCACGGGCCGGGTCCCGCGAGCAACGGGAGCCCGATGGCCGCGTCGAGCATGAGTGCGACGAGTTCGTCCTTCCCGCCGATGTGCCGGTAGAGCGACATCGTGCCGAAGCCGAGCCGTCGGGCCAGATGCTGCATGGAGAGCGCCTCGAAGCCCTCGGCATCAGCGATCTCGACCGCGCGACCGACGATCAGCCCGCGACTGAGCGCCGGCCTCGGTCCGCGCCCACGGCGTGCCGGCCCCTCCCAGAGCACGTCCTCGTCCATGCCACCTCCCGGTCGACGAGCGCCGACGATTATTTACTGGGTACGCCATACCCATCTGCGTACGTTATACGCGGAGCGCCGTTCCAGCAGCGTTCCGCCCTTGGCGACACGTGCGGGAGGACCATTCATGCGAACCCGAAATGCCACCTACTGGTGGCGACGCCCCTGGATCGCGCCGCTGCTCGTCCTCGTCGTTCTCTTCCTGGTGGTGTCGCTCCCCCGCTATCTCACGCTCGATCCGGCCCAGTCGCTCGTACCGCCGCGCCCGGGATATCCGCCGCACTACGCCCTGCTGGTCGGACATATCTTCTTCGGCTCGGTCGCCCTGCTCACCTGCTGCCTGCAGGTGTGGCCGTGGTTACGGCGGCACTTCCCACTCCTTCACCGGCTGGCCGGACGCGCCTACTTCTTCCTGGGCGTGTTCCCCGCCGCCGTCCTGGTGCTCGGTGTCGCGCCGGTGAGCAGCAGCGGGTTCGTCTCGTCGATCGGCAACACACTGCTCGCCGTGCTGTGGCTGTACACCTCGGTGCGGGGCTACCGAACCGCGCGTCGGCGTCGCTACGCGGAACATCGCAGATGGATGATCCGCAGCTTCGCGCTGACCACGTCGATCGTCGCCAACCGGGTATGGCTCTTCGCCTGCCTCGCCGTCGCCGAGACTCAGCTGGACACCACGTACGGCGGCAACGAGACCGCGATGATCCAGGCAGCGGCCGGCGCGAGCGTGTGGCTGAGCTGGGTGGTCAACATTCTGGTCGCGGAATGGTGGCTGGAGCGCACGCGCGTCTCCGCTCGCCCGGCTCCCGAGCTCACTGGGAGCCGAACGTGAACGCTCCGCCCAGGTAGGCCAGGAGCACCGCGAGAACGATGAACCCGATGATGAGCGCGGCCGCCTCCAGAGCAATCCTGGTAAAGGGGTTCACGACGTTGTGCTCCTCCCGCAAGCTGCTCCGACGCACGATACGTGTCGCCCAGTATCCACCTCGGGTCGACGGCGACGGGCCCCTCCGTCCCTCCGCCCGCTTTCGGGCACTCGCGACGGATCGACGTGATAGTCATCACGTCGCACGTCTCCAGCGTCGTCCGAGACCGGGCCGTGACAAGACAATCCCGTGGTCAGAGGCTGCGTCGGCGCTCGTCCCGCGGCGCTGAGCTGGCGCTTTTCCTCTCCGTAACCGGCCGCACTACCCTGCGAGAATGGTCCGCCGGCCTCGACGACGAGTCGAAAGCGGTCGGAATTCACAGGTAATTCTTAATGACGCCGGTGAATTCGTTGCTCCCAGTGGTCTCTCAGTGGCGATCAACTATTGTCGACGTGGAACGACGGCGCTGGACCGACTGACGTGGAGCAACGGCGCTTCGACCTAGGAGCGTGATGATCGAACTCGAGGGCATCAAGAAGTCCTTCAGCATGGCCGAGGGACAGATGACGATCCTGCACGGGATCGACCTGAATGTTTCAGCTGGTGAGATGGTCGCGATCATGGGGCCGTCAGGGTCGGGCAAGAGCACGTTGATGAACATCCTGGGCTGCCTGGACGCCCCGTCGACCGGGCACTACCTGTTGGACGGCGTCGACGTGACGAAGCTGTCCAAGAAGCAGCTGGCCAAGGCCCGTGGCCAGAAAATCGGCTTCGTGTTCCAGTCCTTCAATTTGATTCCGCGGACCAGCGCAATTCGGAATGTGGAATTGCCATTGGTGTACAACGGTGTCCGCAATCGCCGCGCCAAGGCCAGGGCAGCCCTAGAACGGGTCGGGCTCGGTACTCGTCTGGGGCACGTGCCGAGCGAACTGTCGGGTGGTCAGAAGCAGCGCGTCGCCATTGCCCGCGCCTTGATCAACGACCCCGCGATCATTCTGGCCGACGAGCCGACGGGCGCGCTCGACACCAAGTCGACGACCGAGATCATGGAGCTGTTCACCGAGCTGAACGCGGCGGGCGCGACGATCGTGATCATCACGCACGAGGACGAGGTGGCGGAGTACTGCACCCGCCGGGTCTGGTTGCGCGACGGGTTGATCCGCAGCGACGACCCGGTCCTCAACCGACGCACCAAGCTCGACAAGGTCAGCGCCTGACCGTCGGCAATGCTCAGACAGAGTTGTTCAACCGTCGACCCACGTACGCACGAGTAAGGCTCCTACAGGGAGCCTTACTCGAACTGGCACTATTGCCTACTTCACCCGGGCACACTCAGCGTCAGCCGGGCGGCGTAGATGGCGCGATAGCAGCTAGCAACCCTTCCTAACTAGAGTCACGTCTTTCACATTGTTCACTCCCGAAGTGTCTGCATCGGTCCCGGCGGGCGGACCAAACCACTGAGTCTCACCAGACTGCAAGCAATGGTTTCGATCCGGCAACATTAGGTAATCAATATGCAGTGTCACCGGCTGAGGATCACAGTTGCTCCAGAAAATTGTCGGCGGAACGCCGTCTTCAACAGACTTCCCACAGGGATGCTCTCCTGGTGAAGCATTCGCAGAGCCGGCAGCAAACAGCAAGCCGGAAAGCGATAGCGCCACAGAAATAATCGAAGCTGCTACTACTCTCACGAGAATCAACTCCAAGCTTTACGTGGGATGGATACTATCTTGGTATAAACCGTCAAATTCGATATAGTCTGGGCATTTGCCGTTCAGCATTAAGCATCTCGATACCGAGAAGCTCGCCATCATGCCCGAAATCCAGCACTAAGGCGGTCTCGCCATCCGCATCTTGCGCGGTGAGACTGTAAGCTGATCCGCCCGGCTTGAGTGACGCAAAGGCCAGGTACGCTACATTATTATCGGCGTCTCGGCTCGTTATCATCGGATACTCATTCACGCTCTTCACTTAACGCCGCTCCCGCCTGTCTTTCCACCACACCGTGACTACCCATCCGTCATCGTTAAGACAAACAACCGCACCACCCGGATTCTGCCTGTCGGAATATTGCCAGCTCCCCTCGCGATTCCGAAAACTTGCCCCTGCGTGCAGCATTACCGTTAGCTCTACGTCTTGCTCGGTGATACCTCGAAGCCTCATCTGATCTCTAGCGTGAATACTGTAACCCGAAACCCTGTCGGGTCCACCCAGAGTCAGGCGATGAACAGGCTCAGCCTGAACCGTCGCGCCCGCTGCAACCGAAGTCGTGGTAAGGAGGAGCAGCACCGCACTAAATCCGACGACGAGCATGCTGGCGAGCTTTCTGACAGGACCCACCTCAGTCAAGTTTCACTCATCTTCCCCTTGGACATCTTCCGCTTTGGAGCGAATCCAGGCTACTCCGTCGACTGCGAGTAAGTACGTCATCTTTACAGTCTGTGGCAGCATCTTCGAAAAGCTGCCATCTTCGTCTGATAGACAAGGTAGCGGTTGATCTTTACCGATCTTCCTGCTAGGGCGCTAGCTTGTCTCGGAGTGTCACACGACCTCAGGCTCCTTCGCCCGAACCCTTACCGATAGCTGCAGCTTGAGCGCTCCTCATAGAACGCTGATACGGCTTACCCCTCATGCAAGCCCAGTTCACCAAGTGGCGCGACTCAACAACCTGGTGCCGGCAGCGACGAACAACGTGTAGTAGCACCGGGGTCAGGCACGACACCCCTGCATGTCGCAGGCCGAACACTAAGCGGATGTAAATACAGCCTCCACCACCTTGTCGGGCACTCCCCGAGACGCGATCGTCATCCACATCACCACTGGAGGCCCAATGACGCACTCTACGGACACCGCTCCATCCAGCGAGCGGCGCGTGATCAGCAACATCACCAAAGGCTCGATCGGAAATCTGATCGAGTGGTACGACTGGTATACATACCTGGCATTCAGCACCTATTTCGCGGCTACGTTCTTCCCCCGCGGAAACCTTACCGCTCAGGTACTGAACACCGCTGCAATCTTCGCAGTGGGCTTCCTGATGCGACCGCTCGGCGGATGGCTCTTCGGCCTTTTCGCCGACCGCTATGGCCGCCGTCGCTCACTCACTGTATCGGTTACCCTCATGGCCGGCGGCTCACTCCTCATTGCTGTGACCCCTGGATATTCCACCATCAGTATTGCCGCTCCAATTCTACTCGTAGTAGCCCGGCTACTCCAGGGTTTGTCTGTTGGTGGTGAATACGGCACCTCCGCGACCTACATGTCGGAGGTAGCGACCGCCGGCAAGCGCGGCTTCTATTCCAGCTTCCAATACGTCACGCTCGTAGCAGGACAGTTGGTCGCCCTAGGCCTTCAGATCCTCTTGAATCAGATCCTTGGCAAAGAGGCTCTCGAGAGCTGGGGATGGCGGATCGCATTTGCCATCGGCGCTCTCGGCGCGGTCATTGCGATGTATCTGCGCCGCAGCATGGACGAGTCCGCAAGCTACACCGCCGCGAGTAAGAATAACAGTACATCGCGTGGCGGACTGCGTGTCTTGATGCAGTACCCTCGACAGTGCTTGATCGTCGTGGGTCTGACCCTCGGCGGAACCGTGGCGTTCTACACATTCACCAACTATCTACTACAATTTATGGAGTTGACTTCGAAGATCCCTAGGGAATCGGTGGCTGTGATCAACTTCATCGCGCTACTGATTTTTATTGCTATGCAGCCAGCGATAGGGGCACTATCCGACCGCATCGGCCGTCGACCTCTTCTCTTGTTCTTTGGATTCGGCGGAACTCTATGTACCGTGCCGCTCCTGACAATACTTGCGGACACTCACAATGTTTACGGCGCCTTTTCCATCATGATGGCCGGCCTTGTGATCGTGAGCGGGTATACTTCGATCAATGCCATCGTGAAGGCTGAGCTATTTCCCACCGAGATCCGCGCCTTGGGCGTCGGGCTGCCCTACGGAATAACGGTAGCGATCTTCGGCGGGAGTGTTCCTTTCGTCGCGCTGAAGCTGAAGGAAGCTGGCTACGAGGAGAGTTTCTACTACTACGTTGCGGGTTGTGCGCTGATCTCGTTGATCGTGTACGGCACCATGCGGGAGACTTCACGTAACTCGCCGCTGGACGCTGACGCCGCCTCCGCCGACGGGACGGCACATCGGGCGAGCTGAGGGCACCTATGCGGGTACTGCTGGTCGAGGACAACGACGCTGTTGCCCAGGCCCTCGTCGACGTGCTCGGCGCCAACGGCCATCAGCCGACCTGGCGCCGGCACGGCGCCGACGCACTCACCGCGCACCATCACGCGGACGTACTCCTGCTCGATCTCGGCCTGCCGGACATCGACGGGCTCGAGGTCCTGCGCAGGCTGCGCAAGATCAGCACCATCCCGGTGCTGGTGCTGACCGCGCGCGGTGACGAACGATCCGTGGTGCGTGGGCTGCGCGGCGGCGCCGACGACTACCTGGTCAAGCCGATCCGGCTCGGCGAGCTGTTGGCCAGGATCGAGGCGGTCAGCAGGCGTACACCGGCCGAGGGCGCCGGGCCGGGCAGTGCTCAGGTCGTCGAGGTCGCCGGTCTGAGCATCGACCTCGACGCCCGCACGGTGTCGGTCGGCGGCGAGCAGGTCGAGCTGACCAACAAGGAGTTCGACGTGCTCACGGTGCTAGCGCGCAAGGTCGGCACCGCGGTGAGCCGTCAGCAGATCATGGACCAGGTGTGGGGCGACGCGTACCTCGCGGTGTCCCGGTCGCTGGACGTCCACATGGCGACCCTGCGGTCCAAGCTCGGCAACCCGGAGCAGCTGCGGACCATTCGAGGCTACGGATACCGGCTCGGGTGAGAGCGACGACAGTGGGACCACCGTGCGGCGTCGACTGCTGATCGCGCTGCTGACCTTCGCGGCGGTCGCGGTCACCGGGTTCGCCTGGCCGCTGCTCAGCAGCACGGCGGCGGAGCGGACCCAACGCCTGCTGATCGACCGCGTGGCTGCGCTCGACCGGTTCGCCGTGCTCGCCCAGCAGAGCATCACCACCGGTGACCGCACCACGGTCACCCAGGAGGCCAAGGCCTACGCCGCGCTCTACCAGGAGGGCGTGCTGATCCTCGAACAGCGCAGGCCCATCGTCGCGGCCGGCGACATCAGTGCCGATGAACCCGGTCTCGCGCCGCTCATCGCGGGTGCCCTGCGCAACGAGCCCGGCCAACGGCTGCCCCAGCTGCGACCCTGGTCCCGGGACAGCGTGACCCTGACCCGTCCGATCGGCACCGATACCCACATCGGCGGCGTCGTCGCGCTCCGTATCTCGGTGGTGAACGCCGCCGACGACGTGGCCCGGTCCTGGGCGACGGTCCTGGCCGGCGCGATCGTCGCGGCGCTGGGTTTCGTGGCGCTCGCGATGGTGCTGGCGCGGTGGGTGCTGCGCCCGCTGGCGCAGCTGGAGGGCGGAGTGCTCGCGGTCGCCGCCGGACGGCAGGGCACCCACGTGCCCGGTGGCGGCGGGCCACCCGAGCTCCGGGCGCTCGCCGTGTCGTTCAACAAGATGTCCGATGCGGTCGTGGCCGCCTCCGACAAGGAACGTCAGCTGGTCGCCGACGCCTCCCATCAGCTCCGCAACCCGCTCGCCGCGTTGCGGCTCCGGGTCGACTCGCTCGCGCCGGACGTCGCACCACACGCCCAGCCGGCGTACCGATCGATGGCGGCCGAGGTCGAGCGGCTGGAATCGCTGCTCGACGGGCTGCTCGCGTTGGCGTCCGCCGACCAGGTCGCGGCCCACCCCGAGTACGACGGCACGCCCTGGTGCTGGCCGGACGTGGTCGTACTCGGCAGGCTCGATGCCTGGCGGCTCGCGGCACACGACGCCGGGGTAGAGCTGGTCGACGAGCTGCCCGTCGCACCGGAGGCGATGGCTCCGGTGGCCGGCACCGACTCCGAGCTGTCGCAGGTCCTGGACGTCCTGATCGACAACGCCATCCGCTACGCCGGTCCGGGAGCGACGGTCAGCGTCTCGGCGACGCTGCGTCAGGACTCCGTCGAGCTCGACGTGAGCGATACCGGGCGCGGGTTGTCCGAGGACGAACGCACCCGCGCGACCCAGCGCTTCTGGCGCGCGGCCCGTACCGGCGACAGCCCCGGGACCGGCCTCGGGCTCGCCATCGCCGACCGGCTGGTCACCGCCCGAGGCGGCACCCTCCGGGTGCTCCCGAACGAGCCGTCCGGGCTGACCGTCCGGGTGGCTCTGCCCCGGGCCCAGGTGGGCGCGGACCGATGACCATCCCGTCGATGACCCGCCGGACCGCGCTGCACACGCTCGCGCTCGGTGTCGCGGCCTGCGCGACGGGCTGCGCCGACAGTCTCTACGCCGGTCCGGCGCGCACGATCCGCATCGCCGGAGGCGAGCCGGGTGGTCTCTACCTGGAGTTCGCCGAGCTGCTCGCCGCGCAGATCGAGGCCCTGGTGCCGCGGCTGCGGGCGGAGCCGGTCGCCACCGAAGGCAGCATCGACAACGTCGGGCTGCTGCGTGCCGGTGAGGTCGACCTGGCGCTCGTGCTCAGCGACGCGGCCCAGACACCAGGCCCTCCGGGCTCGCTGGTCGCAGTCGGGCGGGTCTACGAGAACTATCTGCAGCTGGTCGTGCAGGCGGCCAGCCCGGTCCACTCGGTCTCCGAACTCGCCGGGAGGACGCTGTCGCTCGGTGCCCAGGGCTCCGGCGCCGAGCTGATCGGCGATCGGCTGCTGGCCGTCACAGGGCTCAGTCCCACCGCGCCGCGAGACCCGGTGACGGTCCAGCACCGCCCACTCGCCGACGCGACCGCCGCGCTGGAAGGCGGTGGCATCGACGCCATGCTGTGGTCCGGCGGCGTCCCGACACCCGCACTGGCCGCCCTGGATGCGCGCAAGGGCATCCGACTCGTACCGCTGGGGGACGTCATCCCGGCGTTGCGGGCGACCTACGGCCCGGTGTACGAGCCCGCCTCGGTGCCCGCCGACGCGTACGGACCCGCCTCGGCGGTGACCACGATCGGCGTGGCGAACCTGCTGGTGTGCTCCCCCGGCGCCGACCCGGAGCTCGTCGGTGCGGTCACCCGCGTGTTGGTCACGCGCGCCGCCCACCTGGTCCCCCGGCAGGCCCTCGGCACGCAGTTCCTGGACCCGCGCAGCCTGATCGTCACCGGTGACATCCCCTTGCACCGAGGGGCCGTCGCCGCCTATCGGGCGCTGCACGGCTGATGACCGGACACTCTGGCGCCACCCGATCCGAGGCCGACGCCCTGGTCGCGGCCGTCAGGGACGGCTTGCTGCAGCTCGCCGACCCGGCCGCCGCACCCGGGATGCAGCAGTACATGCGCTCGGAGATGCCGTTCCTCGGGGTACCGAAGCCACTGCGCACACAGCTCGAGCGCCGGCTGGTCCCCGACCATCCGCTCGCCGCCATCACGACGTTCGAGCTGGCGGTCCGAACCCTGTGGGACGAAGCGACGTACCGGGAGGAGCGCTACCTCGCGTTGTCGATCACCGGCAACCGACGCTACCGCGCCCACCTCGTCCCCCAGCTCGTTCCGCTGTACCGGGACTGGATCGTGGACGGGGCCTGGTGGGACTACGTCGACGAGATCGCGGCCAGGCGCATCGGTCCGCTGCTGGACCGACGCCCCGGGGACCTCGAACCGATGATCCGCGCCTGGTCGGCGGATCCCGACCGGTGGCTGCGCCGGACCGCGATCATCTGCCAGCTGGGCGCGGGCAAGGCCACCGACCTGGTCCTGTTGTCCGACTGTATCGAGGCCGCCATCGACGAGCCCGACTTCTTCCTCCGCAAAGGAATCGGGTGGGCACTACGCCAGTACGCGCGCGTCGACCCCGAGTGGGTGCGTGCCTTCGTGCGGGCCCACCCCGGACTGTCCCCGCTGTCCCGGCGCGAGGCACTCAAGCACATCGGTGCCGGATAGACCGCCGTCAGTCGATCGTGCTGGTATCGATGACGAACCGGTAGCGCACGTCGCTGTTCTCGACCCGGTCGTAGGCACTGTTGATGTCGTCGGCACCGATGACCTCGACCTCTGCACCGACCTGGTGCTCCGCGCAGAACTCCAGCATCTGCTGGGTCTCCGGGATGCCCCCGATCATCGACCCGGCGAGCACCTTGTTGCCGCCCAGCAGCGAGAACACGTTGACACCCAGCGCCTCCGGCGGAGCCCCGACGTTGACCATCGCACCGCCGACACGCAGCGTCGACAGGTACGCGTCCATCGGCAACGGCGCGGACACCGTGTTGAGGATCAGGTCGAAGCGCCCGCGCAACGTGCGGAACGTGCCCTCGTCGCCGGTCGCGTAGTAGTCGGTGGCACCGAGGCGCAGCCCGTCCTCCTGCTTCTTCAGGCTCTGGCTCAGTACCGTGACCTCGGCGCCGAGTGCCGCGGCGATCTTGACCCCCATGTGCCCGAGTCCACCGAGGCCGACCACGGCGACCTTCTTGCCCTCGCCTGCGCCCCAGTGGTGCAGCGGAGAGTAGGTGGTGATTCCCGCGCACAGCAGCGGAGCGGCCACATCCAGCGCGAGGCCGTCGGGGATGCCGCAGACGAACGCGTCGCGGACCACGATCTGACGGCTGTAGCCGCCGTAGGTGACGGCTCCGTCGTAGTCGGTGCCGTTGTAGGTCTGGACGTTGCCCTTCGTGCAGAACTGCTCGGTCCCCGCGCGGCAGTACTCGCACTCGCCGCAGGAGTTGACCATGCAGCCGACCCCGACCCGGTCGCCGACCTGGTAGGCGGTGACCTCGGGCCCGACCTCGGCGACCGTGCCGGCGATCTCGTGGCCGGGCACCATCGGGAAGATGCTGCCGCCCCACTCCTCCTTGACCTGGTGGATGTCGCTGTGGCAGATGCCCGCGTAGGCGACGTCGATTCGCACGTCGTCGGGCCGAAGGTCCCGCCGCTCGATGGTGGTCCTGGCGAGCGGCGCGCCCGCGCGGGGTGCGGCGAATGCCGGCGTCGATGTCATGTCGTACCTCTTTCGCTGCTCGATCGCGATGTGCGGCTGTCGGCGTCGCCGATGCGGGACAACAAGCCCGAGTGCGCACTTGCCAGCTTCCGAGGCTAGTTCAGCCGCGGATGCGGCGCTGATCGAGCCCCCGACGGGGTGACCATTCGCACGGAACAGCGCTAGCCGAGCCGCTGCCGCGCCTCATCCCGCGTCTCGCCGAGCAGCCGCGCGATCGGCGCCCATCCCCACCCGCTGGCGCGCGCCGCGCGGACCGCATCGGTGACCTCCGCCTCGCAGGCCCCGGAGAGGGCGAGCTCACTGATCCGCCGCAGGTCGTCGGCGTCGTCGTCGAGCGCGGGCGGTTCGTCCGAGGCGCCGACCGCGTCCAGCCATACCTCCACCGCGTCCGCGCCGTACTCGAGGGACTCGCGGTCGCGCTGGCGAGGGAAGCCCGGAATCAGAATTCCGATGCCGTTGGTCCGTCGTTCGCTCATGGCGTCGAGCCTGCCGGTGGGCAGGCCAGCGGACGGTAAACGGACCGCTATCGACCGGTAAGACTTCTCGGATCAGCCGAACGTGAAGTCATAGGCCTGTACCCCGGGACTCACCGCGAGGTTGATCGTCACGCGTCGTCCGTCCGGCTGGCTCAGGACCGGGTAGAGCGTCGGTGGCCCGCTCACCGTCACCGTCCTGGCTGGCATACCGTCGGCGGTGATCGACACACTGCCCTGGCCGCCGAGCACCAGGTACACGTCCCGGGCCTGCGCGTTCAGCTGGAGGCGGGCTCCCGAGCCCGCGGTGAGCGCTTCCGGGCCTGCCTTCCAGGTCCCGTCCAGGGCGAACGTGTCGGGGTCGACCGTCGTCGGGAACCGGTAGGTCGCGGAGCCGTCGCTGTCCGGCGCCGTTCCGCTGACGTGCAAGGGTGCGTAGTGGTAGCCGAGGTAGGTCTCCTCGGTGAGCGCCCGGGTCGGCGTGGTGTCCGGTACCTCGGTCGGTGGTGGAAGTACCTGGGCGGGGTCGCGTTGCGCGAGCAGCTGCCTGATCAACGCCTCGGTGTCGGCATAGCCGCCCTCTCCGAACGACACGTGCCGGATGACGCCCGCCGCGTCGATCAGGTACTCCGCCGGCCAGTACTCGTTGTGGTAGGCATTCCACGTCCCGTAGTCGTTGTCGATCGCGATCGGATAGTGAACCCCCAGCACCGGCGCCTGCTCGGCGATGTTCGACGCGACGTGCTCGAACGCGAACTCCGGGGTGTGCACGCCGATCACCACGAAGCCGGAGTTCTGGTAGGTGCTGTACCAGGTTTGGACGTGGGGCAGCGTCCGTTGACAGTTGATGCACGAGTATGTCCAGAAGTCGATCAGCACCACCTTGCCGCGCAGCGCGGCCAGGCTCAGCGGCTGGTCGCCCGGGGTGTTGAGCCAGCCGGTGATGCCGGTCAGCTCCGGAGCCTGGCCGCAGTCGACAAGGGACGTGGCGCCCGCGCTGCAGCCGGGGCCCGCGTCGGTCGGCTGTGATCCGCCGCCGGCGAGGGTGCGCAGCTGGTCGGTCGCGGGTCTGGTGAGGGCGTTCTGCAGCGCGTTCGTGTAGCCGGGAACGGCTCGCTGCAGCCCGTCGGTCAGGTTCAGCCCGATCAACGCCGCGACCACGATCATGACCACACCGCCGACCGTCCGCAGACTCCGCGCATGGCGACGCAGGACTCCGGTGCGGCGAGCGAGCTTGTCGCCGGCCAGCGCGAGCACCAGCAGCGGTACCCCGACTCCGACGCCGAACGCGGCGGTGAGGACGAGTGCCTCTCCGTTGACCCGGTGTGACGCCCCGACCACCGCAATGGTGGCGAGCACCGGGCCCGCGCACGGCACGAACAGCAGCCCGAGCCCCAGACCGAGCACGATCCCGTTGCCGTCCGGATTGACCGCGCGGCCCGGGACGCGGGCGAACGGTCGCTCGAGCAGATCTCCGAGGCGGGGCCAGAGCAGACCGAGGCCGATGATCACCAGCACCACCACGCCGACGTCCCGCAGCAGGTCCTGGGGAAGGTCGAGCGAGCCGAGCACGAGCGAGCCGAAGAGCGTCGACGCGCTGAAGCTGATCACCAGGCCCGCGACGACGGCGTACGGCCGCCACGACCTCCGCGATACCGGTCGTTCCTGGCCCTCCGCCGCTTGATCGTCCTGTCGGCGCGGCACGCCCGCCGCAAGGACGACCGGTAGCACCGGCAGGACACAGGGCGAGAGGCTCGTGACGATCCCGGCCAGCAGACCCACGACAATCAGCAGGAACAAAACTCTCCCCCGTCGCTATTCGCGTTTCTTCAAGAAGTAACGCACGACAGGAACGGTTCTGTTCTTACGGCCTCGTGACGCGATCAGCCGACCGCCGAATTCTTACGAATGCGGGAAAGGGGTCAGCTCGTCACGTCGGTCAGCGCGGCGTCCAGGATCGCCAGGCCCCTGTCGATCTCGGCGTCGGTCGCGGTCAGCGGCGGGGCGATGCGGAACGTGCCACCCATGCCCGGCAGCTGCACGATGTTCATGTGCAGGCCGAGCTCGCCGCAACGCCGCGTCACGGCCGCGCCGAGACGGTCGACGTCCTCACGACCAGGCTCGTCGACCAGCTCCAGCCCGACCAGCAGACCACGACCCCGGACGTCGCCGATCACCGAGTGCTGCACGGCGAGCTTGTCCAGACCGGTGCGCAGCCGTTCACCCAGTTCACCGGCGCGCAGATCGAGGCGGCCGCGGCTCAACACGTCCAGGACGGTGTTACCGACGGCGGCGGGGAGCGGGTCGTTGACATGGGTGGTGAAGAACAGGAACCCCCGGCCATGCGCCTCCTGCTCGATCTCGGCGCTGGTCAGCACAGCGGCCAGCGGTAGCCCGGCACCGAGGGTCTTGGACAGGGTGAGGATGTCGGGGACGACCCCGTCGCGCTCGAACGCGTACCAGTCACCGGTACGGCACAGACCGGTCTGTGCCTCGTCCAGGATCAACAGCATCCCGCGCTCGTGGCACTTGTCCCGCAGCGCGGCGAGGTAGCCAGGAGGCAGATCGACGACACCGCCCGAGCTCAGGATCGGCTCGACCAGACAGGCCGCGAGGCTGCCGACCGACTGGGCGTCGACCAGGTCGAAGCCGAGGTCGAGCTGTCGGCGCCAGTCCAGGTTCCCGTCGGCGTCGACGATGTCGGGGCGGAAGCGGTCGGGGACGGGGAGGGCGAAGTTGCCCGGTGCGGCGGGGCCGTATCCGGCGCGGCCCGCCACATAGGTGGCGTTCGCGGCGCCCTGGGTCATCCCGTGCCAGGAGCGGGCGAACGAGACGATCTCGTGCCTGCCCGTGACGAGCTTCGCCATGCGCAGGGCGGCCTCGTTCGACTCGGCCCCCGTGGTCAGGAGCATGGCCTTGTCCAGCGGTGCCGGCAGCGTCTCGGCCAGTCGCCGGGCCAGCTCGAGCACCGGGCGGCTCAGCATCCCGCTGTAGAGATGGTCGAGCCTGCCGACCTGTTCCCGGACGGTGGCGACGATCTCCGGGTGGGAGTGGCCGAGGATCGCGCTCATCTGCCCAGAGGTGAAGTCGAGCAGCTCCCGACCGTCCTCGGTGAACACCGAGCTGCCCTCGGCACGAGCGATGATCCCGGGGCTGAAGGCCCCGTGACCTGAGTAGCGGATCAGGTGTCGTTCCAGAGCGATGGTGTCAGCCGGCATGGTCGTTGACGCTACGGACCGCATTCGTGCGCGTCCATCACACACTGTCGACGTATCTGTTCGATGATGACGCACAATTGACCGGTGCTGAATCCGTGGCGACTGCGCATGCTCGTGCTGCTCGACAGCCTCGGCACCGTCCGCGCGGTCGCCGAGACGCTGCACCTGAGCCCGTCGACCGTGTCCCAGCAGCTCGCGGTGCTCGAGACAGAGACCCGAGGCCGGCTGCTGGAACGCTCCGGGCGGCGGATTCGGCTGACCAGGACCGGTGTCGTACTCGCCCGTCGAGGCAGGGAGATCCTCGACCGGATCGCCGAGGCGGAGTCCGAGGTGCGCGCGCTGAACAACGAGCCGATCGGCACCGTCAGGCTGGGGGTGTTCCAGAGCGCGATCCATACGCTCGCCGTTCCCGCGGCGGCTCGTCTCGCTCAGTCTCATCCGCACCTGCACGTGGAGCTGATCGAGGCCGAACCACACGAGAGCGGACCGGCTCTGCGCACCGGCGAGGTCGACGTCATCGTCACGACGACCGACTACGTCGAGTTCCCCTGGGACCCCGATCTGGAGATCGTCCCGTTGGGCACCGATCCCGTGGTGCTGGTCATGGCGTCGCACCATCCGCTCGCCCGGCGCAAGGTCGTGGCTCTCGCCGCCTGCGCGGACGAGACGTGGTCCTGTGACCGGCCCGGCTCCTACATGGCCGAGCTGACCAACCGGCTGTGCCACGAGTCCGGCTTCGAACCCCGGGTGGCCTGCCGGTTCGGCAACTACCTGCTGCTGCTCCAGCACGTGAAGACCGGCGGTTCGATCGCACTGCTGCCGGCGCTCGCCGTCGCTCCCGGCCCCGGGCTGGTCACGCGTGAGCTCACCACCCCGGTGCATCGCAACGTGGCGATCGTCGTGCGCCGGGGGTCGGCGCCCCGAGCGGCGGTCGACGCGCTCGTCGGTGCCCTGCGCGACCACCCCGACATCCCGGCGCTGTCCCCGACACTCGCCGCACGGACAGAGCACAGCTCGTGAGTGGCGACCTCGCGCGCAAGCCCTCGCCGCCCGAAACGATCGGTTCTCTAGCCCTGGGCACCACGTGCGGTGACGCGTAGCGGCGTGATGCCCGGTCCGCGGCCGAGACCACGGTCGGTGCGGGTGTCGCCGAGGCCGGGCGCGGTTCGTCCGCCGCCGGGAGACCGGAGCTGTGTCCACGCACAGTCCGGGCATCGACGGGGTGGAGCCAGCCCTACCTGATCCACGCGGGCTCGCCCCATGGAGCCACGGACCCGTCCCGACGACGCTGGGCGAGACCGATCTCCCACGGTGTCGCCGCACGCGGCGCGGGCACGAAGGACCCAGATGACCCGACCACGCACACTGCTGCTGCTCATCGTCGCGCTTCTTGCGCTGACCGCCTGTGCCTCGCCCCAGGAGCGTGAGACCGCCGGTCCGCACTGGGTGCCCTGTGCCCCGGACCCGGCCGCGCCGCTGAACCCCCGGCAGGAATGCACCACCGTCGCGGTACCTCTCGACCACGCCAGACCCGACGGGCCTCGGATCTCACTCGCCGTCTCCCGGATCCGGTCCGAGTCACCTCGGCGACGCGGCGTGCTGATACTCATCCCCGGCGGGCCCGGCAGCACCGGTCTGGCACGCCCGAGCACCTCGCTGGGGCGCCTGCCCCAGCAGGTCGCCGATGCCTACGACCTGGTCGGTTTCGATCCGAGAGGCCTGGGCGCCAGCACTCCGGTGTCCTGCCGGCTGGCAGGCAACGACATGGTGCCCGCCGTGCTGAAACCGTGGCCGGCACCGGACGGCGACATCACCGACAACGTGGCCAGGGCACGACGCGTCGCGGACGCCTGCGCGCGCAACGGCGGCGAGATGATGCGTCACCTCAGCACCCGGACCGAAGCGGCGGACATCGACCGGATCCGGGAGGCACTCGGTGAACGCCGAATCTCCTACTGGGGTGTCTCCTACGGCACGTACGTGGGCGCCGTCTACGCCACCCTGTTCCCCGACCGCACGGACCGGGTCGTCCTCGACAGCAACGACGACCCGAACCCTGACCAGGTCGCGCGGGGTTGGCTCGCCAACTATGCGATCAGCATCGAGGATCGGTTCCCGGACTTCGCGGCATGGGCCGCCGCTCGCCACGGCGAGTACGGGCTCGGCGCGGACCCCGCCACGGTGCGCACGACGTTCCTGCGGGTTGCCGGCGATCTCGACCGTCGTCCGGTCCCCTGGCCGGGTGCCGTACCCGCCGAGCTGACTGGCAACGGCCTGCGCGACGTCATGCTCAACTCGCTGTACAGCGACGTCGGCTTCCCCCGTCTCGCCGCGCTGGTGCACGCGGTGACCACCGGCACCCCGCTGCCGCAGGCCCCGCCCGTGCCACCGGAGTACGCGCTGCAGAACAGCGCGGCGGTGTTGACGGCGACGGTCTGCAACGACGTCGGCTGGCCGACGGACACCTCGCGCTACGCCGCCGAGGTGGCACGCAACCGAGCGGCGTTCCCACTCACCGCCGGCATGCCGGCCAATCTGTTTCCGTGCTCGTTCTGGCCCGCCGCCGGGCCCGCGGTGCGCGTGGCCGTGCCCGACGCCTCAACCCTGCTACTGGTCCAGAACCTGCGGGACCCGTCCACCCCGCACGTCGGCGCCGTCCGGATGCGCGAAGCGTTGGGTGACGCCGCCCGGCTGGTCAGCGTCGACTCGGGTGGGCACGGTGTCTACCTCGCCAACGGCAACACCTGTGGTGACCAGGCGGTCACCCGGTTCCTCGTCGAGGGCACCCGTCCTGACCACGATATAGTCTGCGGACGCGACGGCGGCCGGCACGAGCTGAACAGCCGGGACCGGATGGTCGCGCCGAGGTAGCGGGCGGCGCCACGGAGGGTGTTCACTTCGCTGCGTGAACGGCACGCAGGAATGGGTGTTCGACCCGCGCCGTGACCCGGACGCGGTCGACGGCTTCTACGCCACGGTCGCCGCGACGCTGATGCCGTTCACGATGAGCATCGACAGGTCCGAGCGGCGGCGCGGCGGCAGCGCGTACATTCGGCGCTCGCGCTTCGGGGACCTGTCCGTGGTCGAGCACGACGTCCCGGACCTGTTCTTCGGCGGATCCCGGGTGCGCATCGGCGGCGGCTCGGCGGAGGTGGCCGTCACGATGATGGCCGGCGGTCAGGACTACGTCGACCACCGAGGACGGGGCACCCTTCTCGGTCCGGGCGACATCTACGTCGTCGACGGCGAGCAGTCCGGCAGCTTCCACATCAAGGGCCGCCTGCGAACCTGGAGCCTGCTGCTGCCCCGCGCCGCCGCGGGGCACCTGGCCGATCGGCACCTGACCCGGGTGCCGCCGGCCACCGCACGGCACCGGCTGCTCGGAAGGTTCGTGACGTCCCTGGCCGAGGAGCTCCCGGCGATGACGCCCGGCGCGGGCCGCACGGCGCTGGACTCCCTGGTGCGGCTACTCCGACTGATCGACCAGGAGACGGAGCCGGTCACCGACCCGGTGCCGTTACGGACGGCGCTGCTCCCGATGGTCCGCCGGTCCATCGAGCGGCGCCTCGGTGAGCCCGGGCTCACGCCCTCGGCGATCGCCTCGGACAACGCGATCTCGCTGCGCACGCTGCACGGCATCTTCGCGGGTACGGGCGAGTCGGTGAGCACCTTCGTCCGTCGGCGTCGCCTGGAGAACGCCCATGCCGACCTGCTCGCCCACCCGGCCCGGTCGGTGACCAGCACGGCGATGAGGTGGGGTTTCACCGATCCGGGCAACTTCACCCGCGCCTTCAAGGCGCACTTCGGGCTGACCCCCTCCGACCTGCGGGCAGGCCGGTGACGGTCTCCCCACCGCGCCCGGCGTCAGCCTCCGGAGCCGCCGCCACCCGTGCCGCCGCCTGCACCACCCCCACCGGTGCCACCGCCGCCAGTACTACCGCCGCCAGTACTACCGCCGCCCGTACTACCGCCGCCGGACCCGCCGCCCGAGCCACCGGACCCGCCGGAGCCTCCCGAGGATCCGCCGCTGTTCCCGGTGCTGCCGGAGCCACCACCTGGTCCGCCGGTGTCGGTGGCACGGGGGCTCCGCTGGTCGCTCCCGGTACCGGCAGCAGTGGTCCCGGTGCTGCCGATGCCGTCCCCGGTGAAGCCACCGTCGCCACCCGCGGTCACGTTCGCGCTGATCCGGGGCGCCACGAACAGCGCCTCGACGTAGGGCTGGCCGTTGTACGCATCACCGGCGGCGCCCGCCGGGAGCGACGCCCCGTAGCGCTGTGCCGCCTGTGCCGAGAACCCCGGCGTCAGGGTCCCGGTGAGCTGGACGGAAGAGCCGGGCTGCAGAGCCACCGCGCTCCTGGACAGCACCAGCAGCGCCTGCTGGCGGCTGTTGTCCGTTCCCGCCTCGCCGTTGGAGGCACCGCCGAGCACGATCGTGAACGCGTTCTCCCCGTAGATCTGCCCGACCGTGCCCACCATCGTCACCTGCTGCCCGAGGTAGCTCCGCGCGTTCGCGGCCGGCGGTGCGCTCTGCGCGGGCGGCGCCAGAGGGGGCGCCTGGCCGCCGCACGCGCCGAGCACGAGTACCAGCCCGCCGGCCGCCGCCCCCAGTCCGTACCGCGCGGTGCGGTGCCTTCGTCGCGTCGTGATCTGGTCCCCGTTGCCTCGTGTTGCCATACCCGTGGGGTTCCCACGTGACGGCGCCGGTAAGCCTCTGACGGGCCGACGGATCACGCCGGGTTCAGCGGGCCAGGCAGGCGAGGACGCCCTGCCGGGAACCGAGGTTGAACGAGGCCGTGCGTTGACGGGCGTCGCCGTGATCACGCTGGCTCGTCCACGGGTAGTTGTCGGCCAGCGACGTGAGCGTCGCCCCGAGCTGTTCGTCGTCCCCTGGTTGCAGGGCGATCAGTCCCTGCCGCTGCGCGCCGGCGAGCGTCGCCCCGGCGAGGCAGTCGGCTTGCAGCTCGGCGGCCACCGACACCAGAGACCTGTTGAGCCGCGACTGGATGGCGTGCCCCCATTCGTGGGCGATGATCAGGTAGATCCACGAGTTGCCGACCCTCTGGTAGCCGATCGTCATCAGGTTCTGGTCCCACGCGAGGAAGTCACCCGACGGGCAGTAGAACGCGTTGTTCGCCGCCGAGGGCTGTCCACCGCACGCCGGACCGCCGGTTCCCACGTAGGCGCCACCGACTCGCGGGCTCGTGTAGGGCTTGTGGAACAGAACGGGAAAGTCGTTGCGCCAGAACCCGTCGATGGCCCGGACGGCGTCCCGCTCGGCCGCGTCCACCGCCGCCGGATCCGGAGGATTGATCGTCGGGACGGCTCCGGGGCGCGCCGGCGCCGGGTCGGCCGAGGCCAGACCCGGCCACACGGAAACCCAACCAGCCAGCACCAATAAAACCACCAGCATCACCCGCACCAGGCGCAGTCTGCCCCCGTCCGCCGGAATCCGCCCCTTGTGAGAAGAGCACCGGTCACGCCAGGCGCTCGCCATGGCACGCACGGACCCCGGAAACGCGCGGACCATGCGTGAGCGGCCAGCGGTGATCAGGCCGGAGGTGGCCGCCGCGACCGAGGTTCTCCCACCACCGTCGGCTGGATGAGCATGCTGAACCCCGCGATGGACAGCGCCCTGGCGATGAGACTGCCCGGAGCGACCAGGACCGCCGCCAGGCGGTCGGCGTGCCGGTACAACGCACTGATCCCGACGCTCCCGATGAACACGACCCCGGTGAGGTCCAGTACCAGTCGCTCGTGACGAGCGGCCGTGTCCGCGAGTACCCGACGGAACTCAGCCGCGGTGACGAGGTCGATGTCGCCTTCCACCACCAGGCGAACGCGATGGGTCTCCTCTTTCACGGTGAGGTTCAAAACCGGCTCACGACCGGCCATGTCAGCGTCCGTGCCGGACGTACGACAAGCAGAGCGTTCGGCAGGCCGACCACTCGGCGACACGTTTCCGTGGGCTCATCATTCATGTCTCCCGTAACCGGCGCCGCCACTCGGCGACGCTGCGCGAGGTCGCACCTACCCACTGCTGGCACAGGTATGCACCCGGCGCCGCCGACCGGAGCACATCAGGCACACCTCGCGCGAGGCACGCGTTAGAGTGCGGCGTGTCCCAAGATCATGGCCTGGATGCCTCCTCGGTCGACCTGGGCGGCGATGACCCCACCGAGCGTCTTCGCCAGCTGGAGGCCTTCACCGACGCGACCTTGGCGCACTTGGACCTCGAACAGCTTCTGAACGAGCTACTTGCCAGGGCCCGCCAGTTCCTTCGAGCCGACACCGCCGCGGTCCTGATGCTCGACCGGGACTCGCAGCAGCTGGTGGCGACGGTCGCGCACGGTATCGAGGAGGAGGTCCGGCAAGGCGTACGCATCCCCTTGGGGACCGGATTCGCGGGGCGGGTCGCGGCGGCCAAGGAACCGGTCGCTATCTCCCATGTCGACGCGACCACGGTGTTCAATCCCATCTTGATCAACAAGGGCATCCGGGCGATGCTCGGTGTCCCGCTGCTCGCCTCGGGTGAGGTGCTGGGCGTGCTCCACGTCGGCACACTGGCACCCCGTCATTTCACCGAGCACGACTCGCGGCTGCTCCAGCTCGTCGCCGACCGCGCCGCCATGGCGCTCCAGGCCCGGCTGTCCGAGCGGAGCGGTCGGCCGCGCGGGTGTTGCAGAGCAAACTCCTTCCCGCGACGCTCCCGCGGGTCCCGGGTCTGCAGCTGGCTGCCCGGTACGTGCCCGGTGACGAAGGAGCGATCGGCGGCGACTGGTACGACACCTTCGCTCTCCCGTCCGGCCGGCTGTGCCTCGTGGTCGGCGACGTCATGGGACACGGCCTCGAAGCCGCTCACGCCATGGGGCGGATGCGCACCGCACTTCGTGCCTACGCGCTGGAGACCGAGGACCCGGCGCACCTGCTCACCAAACTGGACAAGCAGGTGACCTATTTCCACCCCGGCCTCATGGCCACAGCACTCTGCGCGGTACTGGAGCCGTCTCACGACCGGATGAGCCTCTCGCTGGCGGGCCATCCACCCCCCGTGCTCGCCGAGCCGGGCGCGGCCTCGGCGCGCGTCCTGGAAGCACCCGCCGACCTCCCGGTCGGCATTCCGGCCACGGTCACGGCGAACACACCACCCCGGCGCACCACCACCGTCGCCATCCCACTCGGATCCAGTATCTGCTGCTACACGGACGGGTTGATCGAACGCCGGGGGCACTCGCTCGACGATGGGCTACTCGCGCTGACCCATGCGGTCACAGCCGCGCCCTCGGAGAGGGTGTGTGCTCAGATCATGGTCGAGCTGATCGGCTCGAACACCCCCGAGGACGACGTCGCGGTTCTCGTCCTCCATCGCCCGGACACCCCACCCACCACTCTGGTGTAGTCGCCGCGGACGTGGGTAGGCCTTCGATATGAAGGCTGTGACCTGGCACGGACAGCGCGACGTTCGCGTGGACACCGTGCCCGACCCCAAGATCGAAGACGCCACCGATGTGATCGTGCGCATCACCTCCAGCGGAATCTGTGGCTCCGACCTGCACCTCTACGAGGTGCTCGGACCGTTCCTCGACGAGGGCGACATCCTCGGCCACGAGCCGATGGGCGTCGTGGTCGAGACCGGGCCCGAGGTCACCGAGCTCACGGTCGGTGACCGGGTCGTCGTGCCGTTCAACGTGTCCTGCGGCACGTGCTTCATGTGCGGGCAGGGTCTGCACTCACAGTGCGAGACGACCCAGGTCCACGCGCAGGGCAGCGGGGCCGCGCTGTTCGGGTACACGAAACTGTACGGACAGGTCCCCGGCGGCCAGGCCGAGTACCTGCGCGTGCCGTTCGGGAACACACTCCCGATCAAGGTCCCGGACGGCCCGCCGGACGACCAGTTCGTCTATCTCTCCGATGTCCTGCCCACCGCGTGGCAGGCCGTCGCCTACGCCGACACCCCACCGGGAGGCAGCCTGCTCGTCCTCGGGCTGGGCCCGATCGGCGACATGGCGACCCGCGTGGCCCAGCACCGGGGGATCGACACCGTCATCGGCGTCGACCTGGTACCCGAGCGTCTGCGCCGCGCCCAGGACCACGGTGTAGCCACGATCGACCTCAACGCCCACGGCAAGGACCTTGCCGACATCGTCCGGGGCCTGACCGGAGGGCGAGGCCCGGACTCCGTCATCGACGCGGTCGGCATGGAGGCCCACGGATCGCCGATCGGGAAACTCGCCCACCAGATGACCGCGCTGCTGCCCGACGCCATCGCCCAGAAGCTGATGACGACCGCGGGCACGGATCGGCTCGCCGCCGTCCACACGGCCATCGAACTGGTCCGGCGGGGCGGCACCATCTCACTCAGCGGCGTCTACGGCGGGTCGGCGTCGCCCATGCCGCTGCTGACCATGTTCGACAAGCAGATTCAGCTCAGGATGGGACAGGCGAACGTGCACCGCTGGGTGCCCGACATCCTGCCGCTGCTCACCAATGGCGGCGACCCACTCGGAACCCTGGGATTCGCCACCCACCATCTGCCGCTGGACATGGCGCCGCAGGCGTACTCCACGTTCCAGAACAAGGAGGACGGCATGATCAAGACGCTTCTCCGCCCGGACACCGCATAACCGAGGCGCGGGACGCCCTGGCTACCACCCGCCGCGCGACTTTCATGATCAGCACGGTGTGGTGGCTGATTTTCCGCGCGGATTCGGCCACCACACCGTGCTGATCATGCTTGAGGGCTTTCGGGACGGCGGCCTGATCAGCGCTTTCTCAGCACCCGATGTTTTGCTTGCACAGCAGCGGGTATTTCTCGGTGCAAGCACAACGGTTGAAACCACAGCCGCCGGTACCTCCGGTCCCAGGCGAGCGCCAGCCCGACCCGGACGTACCTGATCCGCGCGGGTGATGGCCGGCCGCGGGTCGTGAACCACTCTTCCGCGGCGAGCTTCGTACCTTGCGATCCACGAGCCGCCCGTGATGCTCTGGAGGTTGCTGTGCTCGAGCTGTACCCGCATGTCATCCGCACCGCAGGTGCCATCTGACATGAGCCCCACCCGAATACTGGACAGAGCCAACGTCCGCCGATCCGCACCCTCCTCGCCGCTGCTCCGCCCGCGGCCCGAAGCCCCCCAGGTCACGAAGCCGGACCCCACCTCCTCCGACGTCGAGCCCTTCGCCGCCGGTGACGCCGAGTACCAGCACCTCGAACCGTTGCTGCACACCTACGCGACGATGTCATCCGAGGACCCGGCTCGCGCCGACCTGCGTGAACAGGTGGTCACCGGGTATCTGCCCGTGGCGCGCCACATCGCGCAGCGCTACGCCCACCGGGGTGAGCCGATCGAGGATCTCACCCAGATCGCCAGCCTGGCGCTGGTGAACGCGGTCGACCGGTTCGAACCGGGTCGCGGCCACAACTTCCTCGGCTACGCCATCCCCACGATCACCGGCGAGGTCCGCCGCCACTTCCGTGACAAGACCTGGTCGATGCGAGTGCCTCGCAGGCTCCAGGAGCTGCACCTCTCGGTCAACAAGGCCGTCAGCGAGCTGTCCCACGAGCTGCAGCGCGCACCTCGGCCCAGTGAGATCGCCACCCGGCTCAACCTGAGCACCAATGAGGTGCTGGATGCGCTGCAGGTGGCACAGTCCTACCGCGCCGACTCACTCGACGAGCTGCTGTCCTCGAGCACCGACTCGGCGTCGCTCGGGGACCTGCTCGGCGACACCGACGCACGATTCGAACGGTTCACCGAGGCCCATTCCCTCGCTCCACACCTCTCCGCGCTTCCGGCACGTGAGCGCACCATCCTGGCCATGCGCTTCTTCGACGAGATGACCCAGACGCAGATCGCCGAGCACATCGGCATCTCGCAGATGCACGTCTCGCGTTTGCTCGCCAAGACGCTCGCCCATCTGCGCGAAGCGGTCGCCGAGGCCGAGGCACAGCGGTGACCAGGGCGGCCGACGAGCTGTCGCGCCCGGACAAGGTGCTGTTCGCCGACCCCGGGGTCACGAAGGCCGAGCTCGCCGAGTACTTCGAAATCGTCGCCCCGGTCATGGTCGGACACCTGAGGCAGCGCCCGCTGGTGGTGCGCCGCTATCCCGACGGTGTGGACGGCGCGGGTTTCGTGCAACAGCAGGCACCCCGGAACACTCCCGACGACGTCGAGACCGTGAGCGTCGCGGCCGACAACCGTCGCGGTGCGGTGCGGCACCTGGTCGTCGATGAAGCCGGCACGCTGCGCTTCCTCGCCAACCAGGCCTGCCTGGAGCTGCACCGTTGGCTCTCGCGCGCCGACCGGATCGACAACCCGGACCTCCTGGTGCTGGATCTGGACCCGTCCGAGCACGTCACGCTCGCGGTGCTGCGCCGGACCGCCCGCGCGGCCGCCGAGCTGTTCGACACCCTCGGACTCACGCCGTACCTGATGGCGACCGGGAGCAGCGGCTACCACGTGGTCGCGCCTCTCGACCGGGAGGCGACGTTCCAGCAGGCCCGCGAACTGGCCAGAGCGATCGCGGAGAAGATGGCCGAGGACTCACCGGACGAGCTCACCACCGAGCAGCGGATGGCCAAGCGGGGCGACCGTCTCTTCCTCGACACCGGCCGCAACGCCTACGGCCAGACCGCCGTCGCGCCCTACTCCCCCAGAGCCCGTGCCGGAGCCCCGGTGGCGACGCCGCTGGAGTGGGACGAGCTGTCCAAGGTCGAACCCGACCACTACGACCTACTTGCCGTCCGGCGGCGTCTGGCTCAGAAGCCCGACCCGTGGTCCGACATCGCCGACCATGCGGGATCGGTCGCCTCCGCCCTGCGGCGTCTGAGCAGCTAGAGAGGTCCATACCTTCGCGTCATCAGTCGCGGTTCAGGTGTGAAGACCGATCATTGTGGGCAGTCCCTCAGCAACCGCGCCCGATCGGTGCGCGGACCGTTCTGCACGATCCGAAAGGTGCGGTGACATGGTCGAGAAGGACAGCGGACCCAAGTCCGGTCTCAAGGGCGCGGTCGAGGACGTCAAGGGCAAGGCCAAGGAAGCGACCGGCACGTTGACCGGCAACGACTCGCTCAAGCGTGAGGGCAAGGCGCAGCAGGACAAGGCCGAGTCCCAGCGCGAGGTGGCGATCAAGGAAGCCGAGGCGGAGAAGGCACGCGCGAAGGCCGCCGCGGACGAGGCCCGCCAGCGCGCTGAACAGTAGGACACCCCAGGGCCGCGAACCCGGCCCGCTCGCTCGGGAGGGAGCACGATCGTGAACGAGGGCCCGTTTCTTCTGGTGCTGATCATCGGCGCCGTGATCGTGCTCGTCAACGGGCACCTGCTGTGGCGGTTGAGCCCGGACTACCTGGCCGAGGCGTACCACGATCCACGTCGGGCCCGTCAGGTCGCGGCGTTGGTGACCATGCTGTTCCACCTGGTGATGTTCGGCTTGGTCGCACTGGTCGCCTCGGTCGGGTTCCTTCCCGACGCCGGTCTGCCATCGATCCTGCGACGGGTCGGGGTGCTGCTGATCATGACCGCGATCGGTCACATCGTGGCGATGAGTGCTCTGTCCCGTCTCCGCGACCAGCAGACCAACACCGAGATCGCCGAAGGTCATATCGCCGACGCCCACGCGTCCGGTCATCCACCCGCGCCCGAGCGCGGCCAACAGACGATCTAGGACCGGAGGTCGGCAGCGATGGCACGAGCCATATGGACCGGCTCGATCAGCTTCGGACTAGTGTCCATACCCGTCGGGTTGTTCAGCGCGACCGAGAACCACACCATCGGATTCCACCAGTTCGAGCGCGACACCTCCGACCGGGTTCGCAACCTGAGGGTCAACGAACGCACCGGCGACGAGGTCGACTACAACGACATCGTCAAGGGCGCGGATGTCGGTGACGGCGAGCACGTGATCATCGAGCCGGAGGAGCTGCGCTCGATCGCGCCGGGTCAGTCCCACGGCCTCGAGATCACCGACTTCGTGAACCTCGACGAGATCGACCCGCTCTACTTCAACAAGGCCTACTGGCTTGGACCCACAGCCGAGCAGCACGCCCGTCCGTACGCGCTGCTGCTCGAAGCGATGACCCGGACCAACCGGGCGGGCATCGGGACCCTGGTCATGCGCGGCAAGCAGTACCTCGCCGCCATCCGCGCCGACGGCGACGTCCTGGCGCTGCACACCCTGCACTTCGCCGATGAGGTCCGTGACCCGGCGAAGACGGTGGAGAACCTGCCGAAGACCGGCACGGCGAAGGGCAAAGAGCTCGACATGGCCACGCAGCTCATCGAGTCCATGAGCGGGCCGTGGAAACCGGAACAGTACGACGACAGCTACCGCGACCGGGTCGCCGAGCTCATCGAGGACAAGCGCAAGGGCCGGGAGACCGTGACCGAGTCCGAGCCGCCCGAGCCCACGGACATGTCGGACCTGGTCAGCGCCCTCGAACGCAGCATCAGCGCCTCCGGCGGCTCGCGCGGGCAGGGCGGCAACGGCCGGCCCGACCTCGACGATGCGACGAAGGCGGAGCTCACCGATCTGGCGCGTGACCTCGACATCAGCGGCCGGTCGCGGATGACCCGCGACGAGCTCGTCGATGCGATCAGACGGGCCGACCGGCAGAAGCGGGCCTCCTGACCGCGAACCTGCTCAGGGTGCCATCGCACCGGTCACCCGGCTGCCCTGCTCGACGAGTTCTCGGCCGCGCTCGTAGTCCTCGTCGGCGTTGTGGGTGAGCACTCCGACGATGATGCCGTCCGCGATGTACCACACGGTGAAAGCGCCGTCGCGGTGTCCGATCATCCGTGCCTCGTCGTAGCCGTCGCCCCAGGCCACGTGTTTGACCGTGTGGTCGCCGATCATCGACCAGAATCCCGGAGCCTGCGCCCACTGTTCGTCACCGCCCGCGGCATTCGCGCCGGCAACCGCTCCCATCGCCTCCGCCTCTCCCCAGTGTTCGACCATCAGGTGGCGCCCGGCCGCCGCGTTGTGGGCGTAGGCGACGTCCCCCGCCGCGAACAGCCCCGCGACGCCGCTGCGCATCCGATCGTCGACGACGACGCGGTCGTGCTCCAGCCGGACACCGGCCGACTCGGCCAGGGTCGAGCACGGACGTACCCCGGCCGCGACGAGTACCAGGTCCGCGCTGACCGGGTCGGCGCCGTCGGCTCGGACCTCGCGTGCGTCCTCGATCGACCCGACCTCCGCACCGCCGACCAGCTGGACGCCCTCGGCACTCAGCCAGCCCGCGATCCGCGCACCCGCCGCGGCACCGAGCCGAGCCTGCTGGGGAAGTTCCTCCTGGCTGATCATCGTCACCCGCACACCACGCCGGGCGATCGAGACGGCTGCCTCGCAGCCGATGAACCCCGAGCCGACCACGACCGCGGTGCGGGCCTTCTCGACGTCGGCCCGCAACTCGCGTGCGCTGTCCACCGACCTCAGGTACCTGACCCTCGGGTCGTCCGCGCCGGGCACCGGCAGTGCGGCGGGCGCCGCGCCGGTGGCCAGAACGCAGTCCCCGTAGGTGAGGGACGTCCCGTCGGCCAGCGTCGCGGACCGGCCGCTCACATCCAGTGTGCGCACCGTGCTGCCCAGCCGGACCGCGATGTCCTGTTCGCGATAGGCCTTCGCCGTCGAGAGGGCGATCTCGTCCTCTTCGCTCTCCCCGCGCAGGTACTCCTTGGACAGCGCCGGACGGAAGTACGGCAACGCAGTGTCGCCGGACACCAGGACCACCGCCCCGGCGCCACCGTGCTCCCGGTACGCGGTCGCGCACGACCGCGCGGCGGGGCCACCGCCGACGATCAGCAGGTCAGCGTGTGAAGAAAGGGCCGGGTCGGGAGATGCCATGACCACGTCTACCCATCGTCGCGCCATTGATTCCCGCCGATTCACCCGTTCAACGGCGGCTGCGGTGGGTAATCAGCCGGCATGAGTACCCAGCGCGCGGACCCGCGCGACGAACACCGTGCGCTGGTGCGCCCGGGCCGAGCTGAGTTCGTCACACCGATGACGGCCACGCTCACCGACCGCTACTTCTCCGACGAGAACTGGGTGTACGAACGCAAGCTGGACGGTGTGCGCGCCCTCGTCGTGCGCTCCGAGAAGGGCGTAGAGCTGTTCTCCCGCAACGAGAAGCCCATGACCACGACCTATCCTGAGCTCACCAGGGCGCTGCGGGGACAGTCCCGCCCCGGGCTGGTCGCCGACGGTGAGATCGTCGCGTTCGACGGCTCCCAGACCAGTTTCG
Source organism: Actinospineispora spinosispora DSM 44797 (assembly GCF_000429025.1). Taxonomy (GTDB): domain Bacteria; phylum Actinomycetota; class Actinomycetes; order Mycobacteriales; family Pseudonocardiaceae; genus Pseudonocardia; species Pseudonocardia spinosispora. The sequence continues at coordinate 1,106,167 of NZ_KE386833.1, read as the reverse complement.
CCACCTTGCAGGCACGTCTCGGCATCAGCGACCCGGTCCGGGCCGAGGCGGTCGGGGTGCCGGTCTTCCTGTACCTGTTCGACGTGCTCGTGCTCGACGGGCAGGATGTGACACGCCTGCCGTTGCGCGACCGCAAGGTTCTCCTGCGCGACGCCGTCGACTTCACCGATCCGCTGCGCTACAGCGCGCACCGCAACACCGACGGCGAGAAGTACCTGCGTGACGCCTGCGAGGCGGGGTGGGAAGGCCTGATCGCCAAGCGGGCGGACGCGCCGTACCGGGCCGGCCGGCGCAGCGACACCTGGTTGAAGTTCAAGTGTGTGCACGAACAGGAGCTGGTCATCGCCGGTTACACCGACCCCACCGGGACGCGCAGCGGGTTCGGCGCGCTGCTCGTCGGCTACTACGAGTCCGACTCGTTGCGGTACGCGGGCAAGGTCGGCACCGGCTTCGACGACCGCACCCTGATCGCTCTGCGCCGGCGGTTCGACGAGTTGGGCACGCAGCACAGCCCGTTCGCGGACCCGGTGCGTGAACGGGGCGCCCACTGGCTGCGCCCCGAGCTCGTCGCGCAGGTCGGGTTCACCGAGTGGACCCGTGACCACCGGCTCCGTCATCCCCGGTATCTGGGGTTACGCGAGGACAAGGCACCGACCGAGGTCGTACGTGAGCAGGTGGGTCGATGACCGGGCGCACGGTGGGCGTCGAGGAGGAGTTCCTTCTCGTCGACCCGGACAGCGGCAGGCCCCGAGCGGTCGCGGCGGCCCTGCTCGCCCGTGACGAGCACAGCCCCGGCGGTGAGGTCGAGCTGGAGCTGCAGCAGCAGCAGATCGAGACCGCGACCTCCCCGTGCCGGACGCTGGAAGAACTGGGCCGTGAGCTTCGCGGAGCCCGCGCGCACACCCGTCAGATGGCGTCGGCGGGTGGCGTCGAGATCGCGGCGGTCGGCGGCCCGGCGGCGGAGTTCGAGGCCGAGGTGACCCCGTCGCCGCGTTACCGGCGGGTGGCCGAGCGTTTCGGCATGACGGTGTCCGACCAGCTGACCTGTGGCTGCCACGTGCACGTCGCCGTGGAGTCCGAGGACGAGGCCGTGGCGGTCCTCGACCGCATCAGGGGATGGCTCGCCCCACTGCTGGCGCTGTCCGCGAACTCCCCCTTCTGGGGCGGCAAGGACTCCGAGTACTCCAGCTACCGCTCCCAGGTCTGGTCCCGCTGGCCGTGCTCCGGGGTCACCGACCTGTTCGGCTCGGCGCGCGCGTACCGCGACACCGTGGAGGCGATGGTCGAGTCCGGAACGGTGCTCGACTCGGGGATGGTCTACTTCGACGCCCGGGTGTCCGAGAACTACCCGACGGTGGAGATCCGGGTGGCCGACGTCTGCCTGTACGCCGACGACGCGGTCCTGCTCGGTTCGCTCGCCCGGGGCCTCGTGGACACGGCGGCGCGGGACTGGGCCGCTGGCCGGGAGGCGCCGCCGATCCGTTCGGAGCTGCTGAAACTCGCCGCGTGGCGGGCCGGGCGGTCCGGGCTGGACGCCGAGCTCGTCGATCCGGCCACTCTCCGTCCGGCCAAGGCCGAAGCCGTCGTGTACGGCCTGGTGGACCACGTGCGCGAGTCGCTGGAACAGTACGGCGACTACGAGGTCACGCGCGAGCTGGTCGAACAAGTGCTGCGGCGGGGCAACGGCGCGCGGTGGCAACGCGACGCCTACACCCGCACCGGAGACCTCTCGGAGATGCTCACGCAGGCGGCCAAGGTGACGATGAACGGCGGCTGACGACTCGGAGGCCCGCACCCGCCCGAGGGGGGACGTGGGAGACCACCCGGGTAGCGTTCGCCGAGGAGGCGTCAGGGCGCCTGGTGGCCCCCGCGGTCTTCAAAACCGACGTGGCCGAGTACCTCGGTCAGGCGGGTTCGATTCCCGTCCGCCTCCGCCAGCCCCTCACCGCCGGCGACACCGCGCACCTCGACGTCACACCGCGCACCGTGCACACCGCGCGGCGTGGCCGTGAGGTGCGCGGTGTCGCCGTTCACCTGAGTGTGATGCGCCCGCTCCCGGTGCGTACCCGGCCGATGACGGCGGCGGGCGGCCCCAGCTCGCGGACCGCGGCGGCCGCCGCTTCCGGTTCCGCTCCGAACAACAGCCCCCCGGAGGTCTGTGCGTCGGCCAGCAGCAGCACGTCGAACTCGGCACGGGACCCCGCGTCGACCCGCTCGGCGACCCAGTCGCGGTTGCGGCGGGTGCCGCCGGGCAGCACCCCGCTCTCCGCGAGTGCGCGCACGCCGGGCAGCAGTGGGACCGCGTCGACGTCGAGCTCGACGTCGACCGACGAGGCCTCGGTCATCTTCCGCAGATGTCCGAGCAGCCCGAAACCGGTCACGTCCGTCGCCCCGGTCGCACCGGCGGTGAGCGCGGCCGCACAGGCCGCCGCGTTGTTGGCGGTCATCGAGGCGATCGCCGCCTCGGCCACGTCGTCGGGTGCGGCCCCGCTCTTGATCGCACTGGTGACGATCCCGGTACCCAGCGCCTTGGTCAGCACCAGTACGTCACCGTCTCGCAGGCCCGCGTTGGTGAGGATGCGGTCCGGGTGCACCTCGCCCACCACGGCCAGCCCGTACTTCGGCTCCGGATCGTCCACGCTGTGGCCGCCGACAACGGCGAAACCGCATTCCTGTCCGATCTCGGCACCGCCGGCGAGCACCTCGCCGAGCAGCTCCATCGGCAGCTCGGTCGACGGCCAGGCCACGAGGTTGAGCGCGAACAGGGGCCTGCCGCCCATCGCGTAGACGTCGGACACCGCGTTCGCCGCGGCGATCCGGCCCCAGGTGCGCGCGTCGTCCACCAGCGGGGTGAAGAAGTCCGTCGTCGCGACCAGGGCACGATCGGCGTCGAGGCGCCACACCGCCGCGTCGTCGCCGGTCTCGGTGCCGACCAGCAGATCCGGGTGGGTCGGCGGGGTGAACGCCGCCAGTACCTCGGCCAGCAGTCCGGGTGCCAGCTTGCACGCGCACCCACCACCGTGGCTGAACTCGCTGAGCCGTCTGGTCGCTGGAGAGGCCGTCATGGCGCCGAGGCTAATCCGCTCGGCGACTCCGGGCAGGCCGAGCGGCCGTTCGCCCGACAACTATCGTTGCCCGGGTGACCGCGTCGTCGACCGACCCACGCCGGCTGATCCCCAGGACCGACGCGCTCCTGGCCGAACCGGCGCTGGCAAAGCCACAGGACCGGCTGGGTCGTGCGCTGGTGCGGCGGGTGGTGGCCGAGGTCCAGCAGCGAGCGCGCGACGGTGAGCTGCCACCCGATCGCATCCTCGGCACGGTGCTGTCCGAGCTACCCGTGACCGCGGCCGAGAGCCTCACCCCGGTACTCAACGCCACCGGTGTCCTGCTGCACACCAACCTGGGGCGCGCGGTCCTGTCCGACGCGGCCGTCGCGGCGCTGGGCGTCGCGGCCGGGACCTGCGACGTCGAGCTGGACCGGGCGACCGGCGACCGGGGACGGCGGGGGCGGGGCGCTCTGGACGCACTCGCTGAGGCGGTACCCACCGCGGGCGCCGTGCACATGGTGAACAACGGCGCCGCCGCGCTCGCGTTGGTCGCCACCGCACTCGCCGGCCCGGCGACCCGCACCCCGGAGATCGTCATCGCCCGGGGTGAGCTGGTCGAGATCGGCGACGGCTTTCGCATCCCCGAGCTGCTCGCCGCCACCGGCGCACGGCTGCGCGAGGTGGGGACGACGAACCGGGTGCACCTCGCGGACTACGCGACTGCTCTGGGTCCCGACACCGGGTTCGTGCTGAAGGTGCATCCGTCCAACTTCCGGATCACCGGGTTCACCTCGTCGGTATCGGTGTCCGAGCTCAGCGCACTCGGGGCGCCGCTGGTGGTCGACATCGGCTCGGGGTTGCTGCGCCGGGAACCGGTGCTGCCCGACGAGCCGGACGCCACGACCGTGCTGGGCGAGGGCGCGACCCTGGTCACCGCATCCGGCGACAAGCTGCTCGGCGGGCCGCAGGCCGGTCTGCTGCTGGGCTCCCCCGGTGCGGGCGCCGACCTGGTCAACCAGCTCCGGCGGCACCCGCTGGCGCGTGCACTGCGGGTCGACAAGCTGACCCTGGCCGCGATGGAGGCGACACTGCTCGGTCCGCCCACACCGACGGCGCTGGCGCTGCACGCCCCACCGGCCGAGCTGAGCCGGCGTGCCGAGGGGCTGGCCGCGAGGCTCCGCGCGGAGGGCGTCCACGCCGCGCACGTCCCCTCGGAGGCCACCGTCGGTGGTGGCGGCGCCCCCGGCGTCGTGCTGCCGAGCGCGGCCGTCGCGTTGCCGCCCGCATTCGCCCCGGCGCTGCGTACCGGACGCCCATCGGTGCTGGGCAGGCTCGAGAACGGCCGCTGTCTGCTGGACCTGCGCGCGCTGCCCGAGGCCTCCGACGAGGCACTGTTCGCCTCGGTCCTCGCGGCGGCGCGCGGGTAGACGGTCGCATGCAGGTCATCGCCACCGCCGGTCACGTCGATCACGGAAAGTCCACGCTGGTCAGAGCCCTGACCGGGATGGAGCCCGATCGATGGGCCGAGGAACGCCGCCGGGGTATGACGATCGACCTGGGGTTCGCCTGGACCGAGCTGGCCGGTGGCACGGTGGCCTTCGTCGACGTGCCGGGGCACGAGAGGTTCGTCTCGACCATGCTCGCCGGCGTCGGACCGGTGCCCGCTGTGATGTTCGTGGTCGCGGCCGACGAGGGTTGGATGCCGCAGTCGACCGAGCACCTGGACGCGCTCAGCGCGCTGGGCACGCGCCACGGGATTCTCGTCGTCACCCGCAGCGACCTCTTCGACCCGGAGCCGGCGCTCGACGAGGCCCGGTGCACCCTGGCGGCGAGCCCGATGGGCGAGCTGCCCTCGGTCTGCGTGTCCGGGACCACCGGCGCGGGGCTGGACGATCTGCGTGCCGCGCTGGCGGAACTCGCGGCAGGGCTGCCGGCTCCCGACCCCGACACGGACGTCCGGCTGTGGGTGGACCGGGCGTTCACGATCCAGGGAGCGGGCACCGTGGTCACCGGGACGCTCCCGGCCGGTGTGGTGTCGCTCGGAGACGAGCTGATCCTCGAACCGGACGGGCGGACGGTCACCGTGCGTGGACTGCAGAGCCTCGGCGAGCCCGTCGGAGCGGCGACCGGTGTCGCCAGGGTCGCGGTCAACCTGCGCGGGCTGTCGCGGGAGTCGGTCCGGCGGGGAGATGTGCTCGTCACGCCGGGTCGCTGGCTGACCAGTACCGAACTGGACGTGCGGCTGCACGGGGTACGCGGTGCCGTCGACGCCTCGGACCTGCCGGAGCAGCTGAGCCTGCACGTCGGCGCGGCCGCCGTCCCGGCCAGGGTCCGGCCGCTGGGCCGCGACCATGCCCGGCTGACCCTGCGCACCGCGCTGCCGCTACGCATCGGGGACCGCGCGCTACTGCGCGACCCCGGCCGCCAACGCATCGCCTCGGGCCTGACCGTGCTGGACGTACGCCCAGCGCCACTGAGGCGGCGAGGATCCGCTGCCCGGCGAGCGGCAGCGCTGGCCGGCTTCACCGGAGCCGAGGACCCGAGCGGCGAGCTACGGAGAAGGACCGTGGTCCACCGCACCGAACTCGCCGCGATGGGCGGCGGTACCCCAGCCGACGCGGTGCCCGAGGGCGGCGGATGGCTGCTGGATCCACAACGGGCCGCGGAGCTGGCCGAGCAGCTCGTCGAGGTCGTCACGGAGCACGACGCGGCGCACCCGCTCGATCCCGGCGTCCCCCTGGCCGCCGCCCAGCACCTGCTCGCGCTCCCGCACCCTCGGCTGGTCGACGCGGTGCTGACGATCGCGCCCGCCTCGGCACGGCTGGCCGCGCACGACGGCCGGGTCCACCGCGTCGATGCGGCATCGGACGAGCTGCCCGGGCCACTGCGCCGGGCACGGGACACGCTGCACGCCGACCTCTCCGACAACCCCTTCGCCGCTCCGGACGCCGGTCGGCTGGCCGGCCTCGGCCTGGGCACCGCAGAGCTCGCCGCCCTGGTCAGAGCAGGTGAGCTGATCAGGATCGCGGACGGGATCGTCCTGCTACCGGGCGCTGAGGACGCCGCGGTGCGGGTACTCGCCGAGTTCGGCGACCGCGACTTCACCCTCAGCGAGGCCCGCGTGGCGCTGCGGACCAGCCGTCGCGTCGCGGTACCGCTGCTGGAGCGGCTCAACGCACAGGGCCACACCGCCAGAACCCCCGACGGCAACCACCGGCTCACCTCCCGCGAATTGGGATTCTCGTCAGGGTGAGTCGAGGTTCTCCTTCGATCTGACGGAATCCGCGACTCATCCTGAGAGAACCCCCTCCTCGCGGTGTCTCCCCCCTTGTTTGATCGTGCGCGCAGCAGGGAAGGATGTGCGCATGGGCTGGCGGGAGGCGATGAGCAGCTGGCCGGTGGTGCGTCAGCTGCGCGGCGCCGACCGGCTCGGCCGGGGCGCGGCCGCGCAGAGCCGCCGCTACCTGGAGCTGACCCCACGCACCCAGGCGGCCGACAAGGTCGTCAAGAGCATCTGTCCGTTCTGCGCGGTGGGCTGCGGTCAGCAGGTCTACGTCGCGGACGGTGTGATCACCCAGATCGAGGGTGATCCGGACAGCCCGGTGTCGCGCGGTCGGCTGTGCCCGAAAGGCTCCGCCAGCAAGCAGCTGGTCACCGGCCCCGGACGCGAGTACCGGATCAAGTACCGGCGTCCGCACGGGACCGACTGGGAAGAGCTCGACCTGGACACCGCGATGGACATGATCGCGGACCGGATCATCGCGTCACGCGAGAAGAGTTGGGAGTGGGAGCTCGACGGAAAGCGGACCCGCCGTGCCATGGGTTTGGCGAGCTTGGGAGGTGCGACCCTCGACAACGAGGAGAACTACCTCATGAAGAAGCTCTACACGGCGCTGGGCGCGATCCAGATCGAGAACCAGGCCCGTATTTGACACAGCGCCACGGTTCCCGGTCTGGGAACCTCCTTCGGTCGCGGCGGCGCCACGACGTTCCAGCAGGACCTGGTCAACTCCGACTGCATCGTGATCCAGGGCTCGAACATGGCGGAATGCCATCCGGTCGGGTTCCAGTGGGTCATGGAGGCCAAGGCGCGCGGCGCGACGATCATCCACGTCGACCCGAGGTTCACCAGAACCAGCGCGGTGTCCGACCTGCACGTCCCGATCCGAGCCGGTTCCGACATCGCGTTCCTCGGCGCCCTGATCAACCACGTCCTGACCGAGGAGAAGTACTTCCGCGAGTACGTGGTCGCCTACACCAACGCCGGCACGATCCTGCGCGAGGACTTCCGCGACACCGAGGACCTCGACGGCCTGTTCTCCGGCTTCGACCCCGAGACCGGCACCTACGACACGTCGAGCTGGCAGTACGAAGGCGTCACCCAGTCCCCCGCGGCGGGCGACCGGGACACCCGGCCCGGTGGGGAAGACCCGCGCGACGGCTCGGAACCGGCGGAGGTGAAGGAGAGCGCGCAAGGAAGCTCGCACGGCAGCGGCGGACCGACCCTCGACGAGGGCACGCCGAGTGTGGACCCCACGCTGCAACATCCGCGCTGCGTCTTCCAGACGCTCAAGCGGCACTTCGCGCGCTACACCCCCTCGGTCGTGGAGGATCTCTGCGGAATCCCCGAGGAGGTGTTCCACCAGGTCGCCGACGCCTTGACCGGCAACTCCGGTCGCGACCGGACCTCGGCGATCATCTACGCGGTCGGCTGGACGCACCACACGGTCGGCGCGCAGTACATCCGGTCCGCGTCGATCCTGCAGACCCTGCTCGGCAACATCGGCCGCCCGGGCGGGGGCATCCTCGCCTTGCGCGGGCATGCCAGCATCCAGGGCTCCACCGACATCCCGACGCTGTTCGACACGCTGCCCGGCTACATCCCGATGCCGCACGCCCACCAGCACCAGTCACTCGACGAGTTCCTCGCCTCCGACGCGGGCAACAAGGGCTTCTGGGGCAACATGGACGCCTACACGGTCAGCCTGCTGAAGGCGTGGTGGGGCGAACACGCGACCGAGGACAACGATTTCTGCTTCGACTACCTGCCGAGGCTGACCGGCAACCACGGCACCTACAACACCGTGATGCGCCAGATCGACGAGGGCGGCGGCGGGTACTTCCTGGTCGGCGAGAACCCGGCCGTCGGCTCGGCGAACGCCAGGATGCAGCGCCTGGGCATGGCGAACCTGGACTGGCTGGTCGTGCGTGACCTGGTGATGATCGAGAGCGCCACGTGGTGGAAGGACGGCCCGGAGATCGAGACCGGTGAGATGCGCACCGAGGACATCGGCACCGAGGTGTTCTTCATGCCGGCGGCCGCGCACACCGAGAAGAGCGGCAGCTTCACCAACACGCAGCGGATGCTGCAATGGCACCACCAGGCGGTCGAACCGGCCGGCGACGCCCGCAGCGAGCTGTGGTTCTACTACCACCTCGGCCGGATCATCCGAGAGAAGCTCGCGGGCTCGACCGATGAGCGCGACCGGCCGCTGCTGGAGCTGACCTGGGACTATCCGACCGAGGGCGTGCTGGACGAACCCAGCGCGGAAGCGGTGCTCGCTGAGATCAACGGCTGGGACGCCGAGGGCGACCCGTTGCCCGGGTACACGAAGCTCGCCGCCGACGGCAGCACCGCGTGCGGATGCTGGATCTACGCCGGCGTCTACGCGGACGGCGTCAACCAGAGCGCGCGGCGCAAGCCCGGCGGTGAACAGAGCTGGGTCGCGCCGGAGTGGGGTTGGGCGTGGCCGGCGAACCGGCGCATCCTCTACAACCGGGCGTCGGCCGACCCGGACGGCAAGCCGTGGAGCGAACGCAAGGCCTACGTCTGGTGGGACGAGGACGAGGGCAGCTGGACCGGTCACGACGTGCCCGACTTCGAGGCCACGAAGCGCCCGGACTACGTCCCGCCGGACGACGCGAAAGCGCAGGACGCGCTCGCCGGCACCGACCCGTTCATCATGCAGGGCGACGGCAAGGCCTGGCTGTACGCGCCCGCCGGTCTCACCGACGGGCCGCTGCCCACCCACTACGAACCGACCGAGTCGCCGTTCGAGAATCCGCTGTACGGCAGACAGGCAAACCCGGGCCGCGAGCTGTACCCGAGGAAGAACAACCTCTACAGCCCGTCCGGTCGGCATCCGGGCAGCGGGGTCTTCCCGTTCGTGTTCACCACGTACCGGTTGACCGAGCATCACACCGCGGGCGGCATGAGTCGCTTCCTGAGCTACCTGAGCGAGCTGCAACCGGAGTTCTTCTGCGAGGTCAGTCCGGAGCTGGCCGAGCATCGCGGCCTCGAACACCTCGGTTGGGCGACGGTCGTGTCGGCACGCACGGCCATCGAGGCCCGAGTGCTGGTGACCGACCGGATGACGCCGCTGCGCATCACGGGGCGGACCCTGCACCAGATCGGGCTGCCGTATCACTGGGGACCGAACGGGCTCAGCGTCGGCGACGCGGCGAACGAGCTGGTGTCGATCGCGCTGGACCCGAACGTGCACATCCAGGAGGCCAAGGCCGCGAGCTGCGACATCCGTCCCGGCCGACGCCCGCGTGGTCCCGAGCTGTTGACGTTCATGGCGGAGTACCGTCACCGCGCCGGTATCACCGACTCCACCGGAACGGAGGCCTGATCCGTCATGTCCGATCACCGGGCGAACCCCGCGGCGGACGCCGGCCATCCGAAGCCACCGGCGCGCAAGGGATTCTTCACCGACACCAGCATCTGCATCGGCTGCAAGGCCTGCGAGGTCGCCTGCAAGGAGTGGAACGCGGTCCCGGAGGACGGGCTCGAGCTGACCGGACACTCCTACGACAACAGTGTGGGGCTCGGCGCCTCCACCTGGCGCCACGTCGCATTCATCGAACAACCCGCCGGGCGCGAGACACCCGCGCCGGTGGACCTCGGCATGCCCGTGGCCACCCTTCCCGGAGCCACCGGGTCCGCCGAACAGCGTGAGCCGTTCCGCTGGCTGATGGAATCGGACGTATGCAAACACTGCACGCACGCAGGCTGCCTGGACGTGTGCCCGACGGGTGCGTTGTTCCGGACCGAGTTCGGCACCGTCGTCGTGCAGAACGACATCTGCAACGGCTGCGGCTACTGCGTGCCCGCGTGCCCGTTCGGCGTCATCGAGCGCCGGACCGGCCCGCCCGGCGACCCCGCGATCGACATCGCGCAGAAGTGCACCCTCTGTTACGACCGGCTCAAGGGTGATCTCGAACCGGCGTGTGCGAAGGCCTGTCCCACGAAGTCGATCCAGTTCGGCGACCTGGACGAGCTGCGTGACCGGGCAGGCAAGCGGGTGGACGTCCTGCACGCGGCCGGGGTGACCGACGCGCGGCTCTACGGTCACGATCCGGACGACGGGGTGGGCGGCGCCGGCGCGTTCTTCCTGCTCCTCGACGAGCCGGAGGTCTACGGCCTGCCTCCGGACCCGGTGGTACCGACGGCCCGCCTGCCGAAGATGTGGCGTCACGCCGCGTACGCCGCGCTGGCCCTGCTCGCCGGTGCGGCGGCGACCTTCACCGGGGAGCGACGCCGATGACCACACCGAGACGCACGGGGCGTCGTGAGCCGGCGATGGTGCCCGACGTCGAGTTCCGTTCCTATTACGGTCGCCCGATCGTCAAGGCCTCCCCGTGGCAGGCCGACATTCCCGCGTACCTCTTCCTCGGCGGTCTAGCGGGCGCGTCGTCGCTGCTCGCCGCCGGTGCGGACCTCACCGGCAATGCCGCGCTGCGCAGGCCGAGCCGGATCACCGCGCTCGCCGCGATCCTGGCGAGTTTCGTCGCGCTCGTGCACGACCTGGGCAAACCGTCCCGTTTCCACCACATGCTGCGGGTGGCCAAGGCGACCTCACCGATGAGCGTCGGCACGTGGATTCTGACCGTCTACGGACCACTCGCCGGGCTCGCCGCGGCCTCGGAAGCGGGTGCTCTCCTCCCCCGCCGCCTCGCCGACGGGGTCGTCGGCAGGCTCCTCCCGCCGGTAGGTCGCGGCGCGGGTCTGATCGCCTCGGTACTGGGTCCCGCCGTCGCCTCGTACACGGCGGTGCTGCTGGCCGACACGGCGACCCCCGCCTGGCACAGTGCCCGTGACGAGCTGCCCTTCGTGTTCGTCGGCAGCGCTGCCGCGGCGGCCGGTGGCATGGGCATGCTGTGCGCCCCGGTGGCCTCCGCGCGGCCCGCCCGGCGTCTCGCGGTCGCCGGTGCCGTGTTCGAGCTGGCCGTCCACTCGCGCATGGAGTCGACCATGGGGCTGGTGGCCGAACCGCTGCACCAGGGCAGAGCGGGCGGCTACACCAAGGCCGCGCGGACGCTCACCGCTACGGGAGCAGTGCTGGCCGCGGCCGCGGGCGGGCGCAGCCGGACGGCGTCAGCGATAGCCGGCGTCGCCCTGCTCGCGGGCTCGGCGGCAACCCGCTTCGGCATCTTCTACGCCGGCCAACAGTCGGCTGACGACCCCCGCTACACGATCCTCCCGCAGCGCACGTAGCCGTTCGCCCGCTCCCAGAGGCACGAATGTGGCTTTGGGGACGTTCAACGTCCCTAAAGCCACATTCGTGCCAGCGGTGGAGCGGTTACAGGTCGAGTTCGACGGGGCCCTCGGGGGCGTGGATGCAGGTTCTGATCATCTCGTTGCGGGCCTGCCTCACCTCGCCGGTGCGCAGGTCGCGGACCGTGCCCTCGCGCAGGCGCGCGACACACGTGTGGCAGACGCCCATCCGGCAGCCGAACGGCATGTCGACGCCGGCCTCCTCGCCCGCCACCAGCATGGGGGTGCCCGGCGGGCAGTCCGCTTCGACGTTCCTGCGGGGGAAGCGGATCGTTCCGCCCTCACCGCCCGCGTTCTCCCCGCCCACGACCGGCTGGAACCGCTCGAGGTGAAGCCGCTCGGGATCGCCGTGCTCCTCCCAGTGCGTGGTCAGTGCGTCGAGCAGCTCACCGGGGCCCGAGGCGTAGGTGTCGCGGTCACGCCAGTCCGGGCACAGCCGCGCGATGTCCTCCGGCGTGACCCGGCCCTGTTCGGCCGACTCCCAGACATGCACGCTCAGCCCGTCCTCGGTCAAGGCGAGCTCGTCCAGGTCGCCACCGAAGATCACCTGGTCCCGGGTGCGGGCGGAGTGGATGTGCACGACGTCGTCCATGGCGTGCTCGGTGCGCAGGTGCCGCAGCATGCTCATGACCGGGGTGATGCCGCTGCCCGCCGTGAGGAACAGCACCGGCCCGGCCGGTCGCTCCGGCAGGGTGAACGTGCCCTCGACCTCGCCCAGCCGTACCACGGAGCCGACCCGCAGCGTACGCACGAGGTAGGGCGAGACGACGCCGCTGTCCACGAGTTTCGGGGTGATCGAGATGAGCCCGTCCGAGGCGTGCGGGTCCGAGGTCAACGAGTAGGCACGCCAGTGGTGCACCCCGTCGACGACCACCCCGAATCGGACGTACTGACCCGGGCGGTGGCCGACCCAGTCGAAACCGGGCCGCACATGGACGGTGACCGCGTCGTCCGCCTGCGGCTCGATGCGTTCCACCCGTCCGCGTAGCTCCCGGGTGGACCACAGCGGGTCGATGAGCTCGACGTAGTCGTCGGGCAGCAGCGGGGTGAACAACAGGCGCACACCGCTGAGCAGTCGTCTCCGCAGTGGCGAGACCTCAGGTCGCATACCCACTTCCGTCACGCCAACCACGGTCCCTTCGTCGGTCGATGCACTGGCCCAACCGGTGCATACCCACTTCGCCACGATTTGACAGATGGATCCGGGCGAGAGATGTTACCGGCGGTCACAGTTACCGTGAGTATCGAGTCAGGCCGAGCACGCACATCCCGAATTCGGCGAGAGGACGATGCGATGTCGACGCGACCCACCAGCCCACCACGCCCGCCCGGACCCGACCAGACGTCCGGATCTCCCCCGGCACGGTCCCTACCCGGTCCGTTCGCGCATCTGACGCCGGACCAGCTCGAGGAACTCGGCCGGGAGTTCGCGGCGATCCACGAAGAGGTCTACGCCGACCTCGGGGAGCGCGACCGCCGCTACATCACCGGGATCATTCGCATGCACCGGCAGCTGCTGGTCGTCAGCAGGGCGCTGCTCGTCGGTTCACGCAGCAAGCCGCTGTGGGTTCTCGGCACGTGCGGTCTCGGCGCGGCGAAGATCCTGGAGAACATGGAGATCGGCCACAACGTCCTGCACGGACAGTGGGACTGGATGAACGACCCGTACATCCACTCCTCGACCTGGGACTGGGACACCGCGTCGACGGCCGAGGCCTGGAAACACTCTCACAACTACATCCACCACACGTTCACGAACATCCGAGGCAAGGACAAGGACCTCGGGTACGAGATCATGCGGATCGACCCGCACCAGGAGTGGCGGCCCGGCTACCTGCTGCAGCCGTTCTACAACCTCCTGCTGATGGCGTTCTTCGAGTGGGGCGTCGCGGTGCACGACATGGACATCGAGGCGATCCGCGCCGGTGAGAAGCCGTGGAAGGACGTCTGGCACGACCTGAAGGGAATCTCGGGCAAGGCGCGCGACCAGATCGTCAAGGACTACCTCGGCTGGCCCGCCGTGTCGGCGGCCGCCGCGCTCGCGCTCGACCAGCTGCTGCATCGTCGTCCGGCACGACGGGGGTTGCGCGGCAGACGCCGGCCGGGGCTTCGCGCGCTTGTCGCCCAACGACTGTCCGCGATGCCGCGGTCCGCCCGCGACGGGTTCGTGTCGACGTTCTGGGCCAACGTCACCGCGAACATCATCCGCAACGTGTGGACGCACTCGATCATCTTCTGCGGGCACTTCCCGGACCAGACCTACACGTTCAGCGAGGAGGAGGTCGAGAACGAGACGTCCGGCGGTTGGTACGCGCGCCAGCTCGTCGGTGCCGCCAACATCACCGGGAGCTCGTTCTTCCACGTGATGAGCGGCAACCTCGGCTACCAGGTCGAGCACCACCTGTACCCGGACATGCCGAGCAGCCGGTACGCCGAGATCGCGCCCAGGGTCAAGGACATCTGCCGGCGCTACAGCCTGCCGTACAACACCGGGCCGCTGTCGGCCCAGCTCGGTTCCGTGCACCGCACGATCGCCCGGCTGGCGTTCCCCGGAGGTACCGTCCGACCCAAGCCCGGCCCGTACCGACCGGGACAGGAGCGGTCATGACCGTCGCATCCCGGCCGGAGTCGTACTCGCGGTGGCGATGGCCGTCGCGGCCGGGCTGAGTGGCTGCGGCACAAACACCTCGCCACCTCCCGCGCCCTCGGCGAGCGCACCGGTCCACGACGCGCACGACCAGACCGACATCGCGTTCGCCCAGAACGTGATCCTGCGGCTGGCACAGGAGAACGACATCGCCGCGCTGGCCGACGGCCGGCCCGGCGAGACTTCGCCGCACCGATAGCCGACCAGCAACGTGCCCGGATCGACACGGTCAGCGACCTGTTGCGCGAGTGGAACGCCGCCGTGCCCGACCCTCGGCAGAGCGACAGCCGGTTCGGCAGCACGCCCGGCGTGGCGTCACCGCGGCAGGTGGACGACCTCTCCGCCCCGGCGTTCGACGACCGGTTCGCCCAGGTCATGATCCGCCACCATCAGGGGACGATCGCGCCGGCGACCAACGAGCTGAGCGCGGGACAGAGCACACGGCTCAAGACCGTGGCGCGTGACGTGGTGAACGCCGAGCAGCACCAGATCACCGAGCTGCAGTCGATCCGAGCGCACTGACCCGGTCCGGGTCAGGCCGAGGGATCGGGTGGCGGCAGCACGCAGAACTCGTTTCCCTCCGGGTCGGCCAGCACGACCCACGGCATGTCCGATTCGTCCGCCAGGACCGTCGCTCCCAGCTCCACGAGCCGCGCGACCTCGTCGGCCTGGGACAGCTGCGCCGGCGCCAGGTCGAGGTGCACCCGGTTCTTGGTCCGCCCCGTCCCGTCGGTCGGCTGCAGGACCATGACCGGGCCGCCGTCCGGTTCACCCATGCCCAGCTCGACGTACTCCTTGCCGCGCGCGTCGGTCCACCGCCCGAGGACCGTCGAGGAGAACACCCCGCACCAGAACGCGGCCACCCGGTCGACGTCCTGACAGTCGAGCGCCACGGCCAGTACTCGGCTGCTCATGAGGGCTCCAGAGCATTGGTGATCTTGTCGACGGTGTCCGGCGGGGCCTGGTGCTCGGTGAGGACCTGCCTGAGCTTGCCGAGCCGCGCGTCCCCTGGCGGGTACGGCCGGCTCTGGACGATCAGGTCGGCCCACTCCGCCGCGTCGTCGACACCGTTGGCCCGCAACGTCGCCGCCATGTCCTGCTCCGAGGTGTCGCTGATCGACACTCTCGCGGCGGCGCCCGCCGGCCCGGGTGCCGCGCCCGGCGGCAGAGCCACTCCCGGCTGGTCCGAACCGCTTCGCGCCGTGCTTCCGCCGCACCCGGTGAGCAGGATGCCGAGTACCGCCGCCGAGGACACGACGGCGGCTCGTCGCATGTTCATCAGGGTCAACCTCCCTCTCCGGCTCTCCGGAGATCGAGTACCCACCACACGCGCGATCACGCGAGTCAACGACGATGGATTCCGGCGCCGCGCATCTGGGTAGCCCTCGGTATGCCTGAGCCACACGCGACCGGGGACGTCGCGGCGGGTCCCGACGACATCACCCGCCTCATCCTCGACCACCACGAACAGTTCCGCCGCGAGTTCGCGCTGCTGGACGAGCTGCAGGCGGCCGAGTCGGCACCGGCGGCGGACCTGGCCCGCGTCTGGGAGCCGCTCGCGGACCTGCTGGACGTCCATGCGATCGCCGAGGAGGAGATCTTCTACCCGCAGCTGCTGCGCAAGGGCGACGACGCGCGGGAGGAGACGCTGGACGCGATCGGCGACCACAACGACATCCGCGACGCCGTGCACGACGCCGCCCGGCAACCGACCGGCAGTGACGCCTGGTGGCAGGCGGTCGGCCGGGCCAGGGTGGCGAACGACGAGCACATGGCCGAGGAGGAACGCGAGGGCCTCGCGGACTTCAGGCGCAACGCCGCGTCCGGCCTGCGTGAGGCACTCGGCCGCCGGTTCCGTGAGTTCACCGCCCGGCACCAGGGCGCCCGGGACCTCGACACCTCGGACAAGGACCCCGAGCGCTACGTCGAGGGTGAGCTGCCCTCTCCCCCGACCGGCGACTCCTCATTGGGCATCGGAAGTCTGAAAGGACGTTGACCATGGATCATCTTCTCCGCGACATCGCCCCCATCCCGGCCAAGGCCTGGTCACAGATCGACGACGAGGCACGCGAACGGCTCGTCCCACTGCTCGCCGCCCGCAGGGTCGTGGACTGGTCGGGGCCCAGTGGCTGGGAGCACTCGGCGATCAACCTCGGCCGGACGCAGGACATGAAGGGCCCGCACGAGGAGGGACACGGCGACGGCGTCCGCACCCGCCTGCGTCAGGTCCGGCCCCTCGCAGAGGTGCGGGTGCCGTTCACGATCAGCCGTGACGAGATCGACGACGCCGAGCGTGGCGCATCGGACCCGGAGTTCGACGATCTCGACCGCGCGGCCCAGGACGCGGCGGAGCTGGAGAACCGCGCCGTGTTCCACGGCTGGCCGGCCGCCGGGATCGACGGCATCATCTCGGCCGCGCCCGAGACCCAGCCGAAGCTGGGCCCGGACACCGCCGACTATCCGAGCGTCGTCGCCCGCGCGGTCGAGCGGCTGCGGGTTTCGGGAGTCGAGGGTCCCTACGCGCTGGCCGTCGGACCCGAGTCGTACACCCGCATCATCGAGGTCACCGAGAGCTCCGGGTACCTGCTGCTGGATCACCTCACCAAGATTCTCGGCGGCAAGGTCGTGTGGACACCCGGTCTGGACGGTGCCGTCGTGCTGAGCCAGCGCGGGGACGACTTCACCCTCAACGTGGGGCAGGACCTGTCCGTCGGCTACAGCCACCACGACGGCCAGCAGGTGTATCTGTACCTGGAGGAGAGCTTCACGTTCCAGGTGGCGGAACCCGACGCCGCCGTCGCGCTGGTCGGTTGACCCCGTGCGGCGGCGGCACCGGGCTACCGGTTCACCGCCGCCGCAGCCTGCTCAGCAGCCTGCGCCACCAGCTCGTAGCGGGCTCCTGTCGATCCCGAGGGGTGAGCCTGCCCCTGGCGTCCGCCATCGCGGTGATCTGCGCGTCGTCGTGCTGTGGTGGAGTCATCGCGCGGAGCTGCTCACCGCTGGCCCGTGCGGACTCCGGTTCGCTGTCGTCACCGAGGGCCTCGATCAGTGCCGCGGTGCGTCGCTCCTCGTCGACCAAGCGGTCCACCTGGCCGCTCGCGCGTACCTGGGCATCCTGTGGTTGACCGCCCTCGTCGGCGGTGAGCCAGTGTCTGGGTCCGACCCGTGCCATCGATGTCATTCCTTCCGGTCGTTCGTGGTGATCCGCTCGGCGGTCACTCGGAGATGGCGTCGACCACCAGGCCGACCTCCGGGTCGTCGAGAGCGCGCGTCACATCGGCCAGCGCCACGATCCCGACCAGGACGTCACCGTCCATGACCGGTAGCCGCCGGACCTTGTTCACCGCCATGGCGCGGAGCAGATCGGCGACGTCGTCGTCCACGCCGATGGTGACCGTGTGCCGCTGAGCCAGCTCGCCCGTGTGGATCGCCCGGGGATCCTTGCCCGCCGCGATCACCTTCACCACCACGTCACGGTCGGTGATCATGCCCTGGAGACGGTTGTCCTCACCTCGGATCGGCAGCGACCCCACGCCGAGATCGGCCATGACCACGGCGGCGTCGTACGCGGACTCGGTGGCGCCGATACACCGGACGTCACCGACCATGATGTCTCTCGCTGTTGTCATCGAAGCCTCCTTCCGTCTGGTGCCCTCGCGAGGACTACCCGACCCGGGCATCGGGCAACCACGGTGATTCACCCGGCGTCCGGATGGGCAACCCGTGGACATGCCCAACCAGGTGTTCGTCATCGGGATAGCGCTGGCCGTGGCCGTCCTCGTCGGCCGTCGGCTGACCAACCGGCTGGGGATCCCGGAGGCGGCGGCATATGTGCTGGTCGGCATCGCCGCCGGCCTCGTCCCTGGGATTCCCGGTGTTCAGCTGCCGCCGGAGCTGGTGCTGCTGGTCTTCCTGCCGCCACTGATCTACTTCGCCGCGTTCTTCAGCGACCCCCGCGAGACCGTGGCCCACATCGTTCCGGTGATCGGGCAGTCGGTCGGGCTCGTCCTGGCCACGGCGGCCGCCGCGGCCGGCGCGGTGATGGCGGTGTTCCCCGATGTCGGTTGGGCCGCGGCGCTGGCATTCGGCGCCGCCATCGCACCGCCCGATCCGGTCGCGGCGACCACCGTGCTGCAGCGCCTTGGCGTGCCGCGCCGGCTCGTCACCGTGCTCGAAGGCGAAGGGCTGATCAACGATGGGGTGGCCCTGACGCTGTTCACCATCGCACTGTCGAACGTCGGCAAGTCACCGTCGGTTCTGGAACTCCTGCGGGTCGCGGCCGTCGAGGTGGTCGGTGGTGTCGTGTTCGGGCTGGTCATCGGGGTGGTCATCACCGCGGTCCGCAACCGGACGTCCGACAGGCTGAGCCAGGTCGTGGTGTCGCTCGCCACGCCTTACCTGGCATTCGTCCCGGCGCACCTCGTGCACGCCTCCGGCGTCCTGGCTACCGTCACCGCCGCGTTCTGGCTGGGCACCCGGGGCAGGGGCGTCGTGGAACCGGCCGCGCGCATGCAGACCGAGACGTTCTGGACGGTGCTGAACCTGTTGCTGGTGGCCGCGCTGTTCGTTCTGCTCGGCATGCAGGTGCCGGCCATCGTCGGCATCGTCAGTGGGTACTCGATCGGTGCACTGGTGATCGTCTCGGCCGCGGTGGTCGTCGCCGTGGTCGTCGTCCGGCTCGCCTGGGCGCTGCTGATACCACCGTTGATCGCGTTGCTCCCGGTCCGCGACGACGAGATCGTCATGAGCCGCTCCGAACGAATCGTGCTCGGCTGGTGTGGCCCGAGGGGCGCCGTGTCGCTCGCGGTGGGTCTGTCCATGCCGCTCACCATCGCCACCGGCGGCCCGTTCCCGCGACGCGACCTCTTGTTGTTCCTCACCATCCTGGTGGTGCTCGCCACGGTGGTCTTCCAGGTCATGTCGCTGCCCGCGCTGCTGACCCGGCTGAAGCTGCGGCCCGGCGAGCGCGAGCGGACCGAGGGGCTTCGTGCCCGGCGGGCGCTGGCCGACGCCGCCCTGCGCGACCTCGACGGCATGTCGTCCGAGGACGAGGAGCCGCCACCCGGGGCCGAGGCCTTGCGCCAGGTACTCGAGCTGCGCCGGGAGCGGCTGCTGCTGGAGACGGAGGGCACGAGTGAGGAGTCCGGCGACCGGGAGCGGCCCGACGAGCGGCACCTGCGGCTGCGGTTGCTCGACACCGAACGCAGGACCCTGCGCGAGCTGCACGAGCAGGGTCACATCGGTGCGCGCACCATGGTCGACATCAGCCAGGAGCTCGACCTGGACGAAACGCGGCTGCGCAGACCCGAGTAGGCCCGTTGGTCGGTTCGGGTCCACTGTGGTGACGTTTCGGCACTTCGGTGCGACTCTGTCCGCCATGACCAGCCGCACCGTGAGCCGTCCGGCCGAGGAGCGCGCGGTGGCCGGGCTGCTCGACGCGGTCGCCGAACGCCCGATGGCGCTGGTGGTGGAGGGTGAGCCGGGCATCGGCAAGACGACTCTGTGGCTGGCGGCGGTGGAGCAGGCCCGCGAACGTGGGTTCCACGTCCTGTCGGCCCGGCCGGCTGCGGCGGAGTCCCGGCTGGCGTACGCGTCGCTCGCGGATCTTCTCGCCGGCGTGGACGCCACCGTGCGGGCGGCGCTGCCGGGGCCACAGCTCTTGGCCGTCGACCGCGTGCTGCTGCGGGCCGATGCGACCGGGCTGCCGACGGACCAGCGCGCGATCGGGGCCGCACTGCTGTCCGTCGTCGCGAAGCTCGCCGACGGCGCACCGGTCCTGGTCGCGATCGACGACGTGCAGTGGCTCGACCAGTCCAGCGCGCACGCGATCGAGTTCGCGACGCGGCGGTTCACCTCGAGGATGGGGCTGCTCGCGTGCGTGCGGACCGGTCCCGAACACGCGGGCGCCTCGGCCTGGCCGCAGTTGCCGAGCCCCGAGGCCGTCGACCGGATCAGCATGCGACCGTTGAGCCTCGGTGCGCTGCACGCCGTGGTGACCGCCCGGCTCGGCCGGGCGCTGTCCCGGCCGGTGATGGTGCGAATCCGGGAGCTGTCCCGAGGAAACCCGTTCTTCGCACTGGAGCTGGCCAGGAGGATGCAGGCCGATCCGGGTCTCACCATGCCGCTGCCCGGCACCCTCACCGACCTGGTCGCGGCACGGATCGACGGCATCGACCAGGACGTGGGCGAGGCGTTGCTCGCGGCGGCATCGGTCGCGGAGCCCACGGTCGAGCTGGTGGCACGGGCCACGAACACCGGGACGAGCACCGCCGTCGGTCTGCTGGAGAACGCCGAGCGCAACGGGATCATCGGGCTCGACGGCCACCGAATCCGGTTCGCCCATCCGCTCCTGGCCGCCGGTGTGTACGGCGACGCCGCGCCCTGGCGGCGCAGGGCGATGCACCGCAGGCTCGCGGAGCTCGTCGACCAGCCCGAGCTGCGGGCCCGGCACCTGGCACTCGCCTCGGTGCACGGCGGTCGACGAACCCTGGAGTCCCTCGACGAGGCGGCCGCGATCGCCCGTGGGCGAGGAGCGCCCGCTGCCGCCGCGGAGCTGCTGGACCTCGCCGTCGGGCTCGGTGGCGCCACCCCGGAGCGTCGAATCCAGCTGGCACTGCACCACTTCGACGCCGGGGAGACCGAGCGGGCCCGCCGGGTCATCGAGCAGACGATCGACGACCTGCCACCCGGCGCGGTACGGGCCAGGGCGACGAGCGTCCTTGCCGTCGTACGGTTGCACGACGACAGCTTCGACGAAGCGGCCGGCCTGCTCGAATCCGCTCTGCGCGAGGTCGGGGACGATCTTCGGCTCCGCGTCGAGATCCTGATCCGGCTGGCCTACGCAGTGGTCAACACGGGCCGGCCGGCGGAGTCCGTGGACCGGGCCGAGGATGGGGTCCGCGCGGCCGAGGACCTGAACGAACCGCACCTGCTGGGCCAGGCGCTCGGTCTGCGAGTGACGCTGCGCTTCCTCAACGGAGACGGCTTCGACAGCCACGGCATGGAGCTCGCCATCGGCCTGCAGGATCGACGGGCCGCCACCCCGGTCGCCTTCCGCCCCGATGTGCAGCGCTCACTCCTGCTCGCCTGGACCGGTGACCTGGACGAGGCACACCGGGGAATGCTCGACATCCGGCGGCTGTGCCTCGAGCACGGCGAGGAAAGCGCCCTGATCTTCATCGACTTCCACAGCGTGCTGATCGAGAACTGGCGAGGCGACGTCGTCGGCGCCGAGCTCGTCGCGGAGGACGCGATGGAGCGCGCGATTCTGCTGGGCGGCGACGTGCCGCACGCCGTCGCGCTGACCCTGCGCGGGTGGCTCGCCGCCCATCTCGGCCGATGTGACCAGGCCAGGGAGGACGCCCGGGAGGCACTGACGATCTACCGCCGCTGCGGGTGGCACACCCTCGCCGTCTGGCCGATCGTCACACTCGGGTTCCTCGAGGTGTCGACGGGCCGGTACGACGCGGCGATGGAGGCGCTCGAACCGCTGCTGGCCGTCGTCCGGGAACGGCCGCATGCGACCGAGATCGTCGCCGCCGCGTTTCTTCCGGACGCGGTCGAGGCGTTGATCCACCTGGGCAGGCTCGACGAGGCCGACGAACTGACCGCGATCCTGGAGCACAACGGCCGCAGGCTCGACCGTGCCTGGGCGACCGCGACCGGTGGACGCTGCCGAGCCATGCTGCTCGCCGCGGGCGGCGACATCGACGCCGCGGCCGACTCCGCGCGCAGTGCCATGGCCGAACACGAACGGCTGCCGATGCCGTTCGAACGCGCCCGTACCCAGCTGCTGTGCGGGCAGCTGCAACGCCGGGGACGCCACCGGCAGGCGGCCGCCGAGACGTTGGCCGAGGCCGTCCGCATGTTCGACGACCTGGGCGCCACGCTGTGGGCCGCTCGTGCGCGAGGCGAGCTCTCCCGCGTCGACGTCCACCCGGGTGGCGGGCTCACCCTCACCGCCGCCGAGCGGCGGGTCGCGGAGCTCGCGGCGACCGGGATGACCAACCGCGAGGTCGCGGCGGCGTTGTTCATCAGCCCGAAAACGGTCGAGGCCAACATCGCCCGCGCCTACCGCAAGCTCAACATCCGGTCGCGCGCCGAACTGGGCCATCACATGGCGCATAGGGAAACACCCGATTCGCGGCAGCGGCGCTTTCCCTAGCGTCGCCGCATGACCACGCCGACCTCGGGCCTGCCGCACTATCTCGTGGAGTGGTACCGGCCCGAGCCGAACGGTGAACTGCTCGATCGAACCACCGCGTTCCTCGAGCACGCCATCCGGACGCTGTCGGCCGAAGGATGCCCGGTCCGGCTTCTGATGACCGTGGCGGTGCCGGCCGACGAGGTCATCTTCGGCGTGTTCGCGGCGGGGTCGGCCCAGGTGGTCGAGCAGGTGTGCCGGCGAGCCGGTGTGCCGTCCGGACGGCTCAGCACGGCCGAGACCAGGTGTCCGGAGCCTCGTGCGCCACCGCGCACGATCGGCGTTGCCCGCCCGCCGGCCCGACGACCGGGCCAGGCCGACCAGCGATCGCCGCTCTGACACCACCAGACGGCACGAGGGGGTGACGACACCACCCGAACGGCACCCGGGGGCCGACGTAGCGAAGGGACGACACCGTGCACGACGATCACGAGCCCCACCCACGCCAGGGCCCGCCACCCCGACAGGGGCCGGGCCGCCCACCCCCTGGGCGCCCGTACGCCATGGCGCCACAGCCCGGAGCACCGTACGGACCACCATCGGGCTCGAGGGGTCCCGGTGGAGGTTCCCGTACCGGGCTCGCCATAGCGCTGGGAGTGGCCGGTGTCGGTCTCGTCGTCGGGGCCACCTGGGTCGCACTCACCTCCCGCGATGCCGGGGACGACACCACGGTCGGGGTGGAGCCCGTCGCCGCCCAGGTTCAGCTCGAGTCGACCTCGGCGGCCGGCAACAGCCCGTTCATGACACCGGTCGGCCAGGACCAGCCCGGTGTCACGCCACCGGCGGGGACGTCCGGCCAGTTCGCCGGCGACACCCCGGGACTGTTCGCCGAGGACCCGGACCGGCCCAGCTGCGACGGGCAGGGGCTGACCGGCAACCTGCAGGCCGACCCACCGAAGGCGGCTGCCTGGGCGCAACCGTTGGGCATCTCGGCAGCCGACATCCCGGGCTTCGTGGCGACGCTGCACCCGGTCGTGCTGCGCTCGGACACCGCGGTCACCAGCTACGGCTACACGAACGGCAGCTTCAACGCCTATCCCGCGGTACTGCAGGCGGGCACGGCGGTGTTCGTGAACAGTTTCGGTGAGCCGACCGTGAAATGCTTCAGCGGGAACCCGTTGACGAAGGCGCTCGACTACTCCCGGGCCAGCTACGTCGGCCCGCGCTGGGGTTACTTCGCCCCGGCGTCGCTCACCTACGTGCTGCCCACCCCGGTCGTGATCAAGCGCTACACCTACGTCGACTGGCACGGTGGCTTCCACCAGCGGGCCAGCTGGTGCGCCGAGCACCCAGGATCCGACAAGTGCCGCCAGAACCCGCCGCCGAAGCCGCTGCCGAAGCCCCTTCCCGAGCCCGCGCCGAAGCCCGACCCGGTGTTGCAGCAGAAGGCTGCCGACGCGGCGGCGAAGGCGGCCGAGGCCGCCAAGATCGCCACGGACGCGCGGGCCAAGGCCGACGACGCGGCCACCGCGCAGCGGATCTTCGAGACCGAGGCACGCAACGACGCCCAGGCGGTCCAGGAGTCGGCGACCAAGACCACGGCCGCGAACGCTGCCCGAGCCCAGGCCGCAAACGCGCTGCTTCTCGCGCAGCAGGACGCGGCGGCCCATCCGGGTGCCGTGACCGCCGCCAAGCTGGCCGCCGCTCAGGCCGCGCTCGTGGCACGGACGGCCGAGAGCCAGGCTGCCGCCGCGGCGGCGGCTGACCTGCAGAAGAAGGCCGCGGCGAGCGCGGCCGCCGCACAGGAGAAGGCGAACCAAGCCAAGAACGCCGAGGCCGCCGCCCGCAGTGCGGAAGGGACGCAGAAGTTCGCGGACCAGGCGGCCAAGGACGCGGCCGACGCGGCTGCCGGGAAGGCCGCCGCCGAACAGGCAGACGGCAAGCCCCCGGCGCAGAAGGTGCCCGATCTCGGCAAGGCGAACACGCTCACCGCGGACCAGCAGCTGGTCGGTCCGCAGCCGACGCCCGGTTCCGTACCGACCCAGGTCGGTCAACCCACGCCGGGCACCGTGCCGACCAAGCTGTTGCAGCCCACCCCCGCGCCGTCCCCGGCGGCGTTACCCACCCCGGGGACGGTGCCCTCCCCGGTCGTGCAACCCACCCCGGGGTCGGTGCCGAGCAAGGTCGCCAAGCCGGAGATCGCGGGTGATCCGTGCGCATCGACACCTCGCGCGCCCGGATGCGCAAGCCAGCCGAAACCGGAGATCGGTTCGGGGGCGTCGGACCAGACAGCAGAGGACGGCGGGTCCGGCGAGAGCTCCGACACCGGCGACGGCGGGTCCGGGGAGGACCAGGGCGACGGGAGCTGAGAGTCGCTGCCCCCGGCGACACTCAGTGACGCTCCGCACGCCGTCGTGTTGCGTCGCACATGTCCGGACATGTGCGACGCAACATCCGGCCTCGGGCTTCCGCCGACGTTGAGCGTGTGGGCTATCCGCCTCGGACCCGCACGAAAGGCTGTCGCCTCGGAACTGGGCCGCCGCCTCAGACGATGGTGACGGCCGGTCCGGCCACCACCGTGGCACCCGCCATCGCGAAGTTGGCCAGATCCGCCCGCGCCGCCTGTCCCTCCGGGCTGTCCGCGCCGTACGCCGCCTCGGACTCGTACTCGAGTACCGCCACGAGGTAGTACGGCGGATTCGCGCCGTCGGGGCCCGGTCCCGGCCGCGTCACCGTGTAGCGCCGCAGCCCCGGGATCGTGGCGGCGAGCGGCGCGTGCACCTCGTCGTAGTACTTGTCGAACCTCGCCGGGTCTTCGGGGTGGTTGTAGAGCACGGTGACCTGGAACACGAGGAGACCTCCGCTGCCGGACCCGCGCCACCCGCGGGCTGTCGTCCATTTCTAGTGGATCGGGCCCGTCGGCCGCGGCACGAAATCCCGTGATGTGGGCGACTCGGGTCGCCGCGTCGTGGATCGACAACAGGCGCCGGCGCGGTAACAGGCGTAAAGGGACATGAATCGGGTATGGAGTGATTCCGGCATCGCGCGATATTCACCCGCGTGAGCAGCCGACTGACGATCAAGCCTATCGAGGATGCGATCAGATGACCGGACCCCCTTCTGCCGCCAATTCCATGAACACGACTGACCCACCCACCCCGGACACCACAGCCGCAATCACAGAGCTCACCGAAAGCCTGCGCGAACTATTGGCGGCGACGCTCCGACACACCTTCGGGATCGCGCTGGACAAGGTCGAAGAACTCGCATCGACTTTCGACAGGTTCGCCGCGAACGGCGGGATCACGATCACTGCGTTGCTCGGCGGCGCCTCGGCGCACCTCGAAGGACGCAACCGGTTCTGGGGAGCGGCGACCCGCGTGCTCTCGTCACTGGGGCCGGGCGCCAAGGCCGCCCTGGTACTGGTACTCGTTCTGACACTCGTCCTGCTACCGGTCACCGTTCTGCTCGTACTGCTGGCTCTCATCGTGTGCGTCGTGCTGATCTCGCTCCGGCGGACCGATTCGTGATCTTTCCGCATTCTCCCGCATGGCATTGTCGATCTGGCCCATTTGCCGGGACGCGATGGGCCGAACGGCGCAATAATTGTCGATTGAACGTCGACGAGGTGTGCGTGACGCGCCTCACGGGTACAGCTCGAATAGCGCCCCCGAGAAACCGCGAATGGGCCTCGCGGTAATTCGGCGCGCGGCGCCACCGGGGCCGAAGACTGATACAGGAGACATAATGAAATGTGGAGCGCGAGTAGCCATCGGCGTGGCCGGCGGCTACTTTCTCGGTCGAACCAAGAAAATGAAGCTCGCGTTGATGATCGGCGGTATGGCGGCGGGCCGCCGTGCCGGCGGGCCCGGTGAGCTCCTCGGCCAGGGGACGAAACTGCTCAGGCAGTCCCCCGAGCTGTCCGCTCTCACCGACCAGGTGCGAGGACGCCTGCTCGACGCGGGTAAGGGCGCCGTGCTGGCGGTGGCCGCGCGCCAGGTCGAGTCGCTCACCGACCGGGTCGGCAAACGTGTCGAGTCGCTGGGCAACGTCGGTTCCGGGCCGGGCGCGAAGGAGCCGAACGCCGACGAGCCGGACGACGCCGTCGACGAGGTACCGGACGACGAGGCGGTCGAGGCCGACGACGAGCAGGAACCACCGCCCCGCCGCGCGACCCGCCGACGTGCGACGTCGACATCCGCCGGAGCCGGCACGAAGAGCAGCCGGTCCGACGGCAGCTCCTCCCCCGCGCCCCGGCGGCGTTCCGCGGCCAGCACGTCCGGTAAGTCGACGCGGACCACGACACGCAAGAGCACCTCGGCATCGGGGTCCACCGCCAAGACCCGCCGACCCGCGCGCGCACGTCGGAGCGGCAGTGATGACTGAGGCGACCAAGAAGGCGACCAGCGTCACCGAGGCGATGCCCACCGACGCGCTCAAGGACGCCGGTCAGAAGCTGCTGACCCTGCTCGTCCAGCGTGCGGCACAGTCCGCGACCGAACGGGTCACCGGGCTCACCGACCGGCTCGACGACGTCACCACGAACGGCGGCTCGGGTATCGGCTCGGTGTTCGGCGGCGGCCGTGAGGACGACAGCGACGACCAGGGCGACGAGGGAAGCGGCCTGGGAGCGACGCTCAAGTCAGGCGTCAGCAGCCTCAAGGACAAGATCAAGAACGCTTTCGGCGGCGGCAAGGGTGGTACGGGCAAGAAGCTCAAGGTCACCAACATCGTCGAGAGCATCGACGTCGGCCTGCCGCTGCGCACGACGTACGACCTGTGGACCCAGTTCGCCGACTTCCCCAGCTTCATGAAGAAGGTGGAGAGCGTCGAGCAGTCCTCCGACGAGAAGACCAACTGGAAGGCGCAGGTGTTCCTGTCCCACCGCACGTGGGAGGCCACCATCGCCGAACAGGTGCCCGACTCGCACATCGTGTGGCGGTCGAAGGGAGCGAAGGGACACGTCGACGGCGCGGTCAGCTTCACCGAACTGGGTCCGAACCTGACCCATGTGCTGCTGGTCCTCGAGTACTGGCCGCAGGGCCTGTTCGAACGGACCGGCAACATCTGGCGCGCCCAGGGCAGACGTGCCCGGTTGGAGTTCAAGCACTTCCGCCGCTACGCGATGACGAACGTGCTCCTGCACCAGGAGGAGGTCACCGGGTGGCGCGGCGAGATCCGCGACAGCCAGGTCGTCAGGACACACGAGGAAGCGCTCGAGGACGAGGAGCAGGCCCCTAGCGACGACGTCCAGACCGACGAACCCGTGGCTGACCAGGACACCGACACCGACACCGACACCGACACCGACGAACCCTACGACGACGAGGACGAATGGGACGACGACTACGACGAGGCGGACGACGCGGATGACGAGGCCGACTACGAGTACGACGACGAGGAGATCGACGATCCGGTCGACGAGCGTCCTTCGGACCACGACGACGAACGTGAACCCGCCGCGGCGGCGTCCCGAGGGAGGCGATGACCGGTGACGATGGCGACGCAACGACAGGGCGGCGGAGGCGGCGGCTACGTCGAACGTGCCCCCGGCGGGGGCGGTAGCGGACTGGCCGATGTCGTGGAGCTCATTCTCGACAAGGGCCTGGTCATCGACGTGTTCGTGCGGGTGTCCCTGGTGGGGATCGAGATCCTGACCATCGACGCGCGGATCGTGGTGGCCAGCGTGGACACCTTCCTGCGGTTCGCCGAGGCGACCAACCGGCTGGACCTCTACGACAAGGGCAAGGGCGGCAAGGACCTGGGCGAACTCACCCAGAGCATCACCGAGGGCGGCGCCAAGGGGAAGACCACCGGTGTGCTGGAGG
This sequence comes from Actinospineispora spinosispora DSM 44797, assembly GCF_000429025.1. Taxonomy (GTDB): domain Bacteria; phylum Actinomycetota; class Actinomycetes; order Mycobacteriales; family Pseudonocardiaceae; genus Pseudonocardia; species Pseudonocardia spinosispora. The sequence goes on along the minus strand of NZ_KE386833.1, from coordinate 1,077,942 downwards.
CGGCGGCGGACAAGGTCGGCGACATGCTCGGCGGCGGTGACGACGAGCCGGAGGAAGAGCCGGAACGCCGGCCCCGCAGACGCCCCCGGCAGCGAGCCCGGGAGCGTGAGGAATGACCCCCACCTACGTCTACGGGCTGGTGGCGGCCGACACGGTGGTCCCTGAGGGACTCAGCGGCCTCGGTCCGTCCGAGCGGGTCTCGACGGTCACCCACGGGCAGGTCGCCGCGATCGTCAGCGACGTCCCGATCGACCGGCCGCTGGGTACCCGCGACGACCTGATCGCCCACGAGACGGTCGTCGACGCGGTCGCCAGGTCGGCCGCCGTGCTGCCGATGAGATTCCCCGCCGTCGTCGAGGACCACGGAATCGTCGAGGAGCTGCTCGCCCCGAACCATGACCACTTCCTCCAGGTGCTGACGGCCCTCGAAGGACGGGTGCAGTTCACCCTCAAGGGCCGCTACGAGCAGGACACCGTGCTGCGCGAGCTCCTCCGGGACAACACCGAGATCCGTGAGTTGCGGGATCAGGTCGGCGAGCTACCGGAGGACGCCTCCTACTACGACCGCGTCCGGCTCGGCGAGCTCATCGTCGCCGAGCTGGAGCGACGCCGCGACGACGAGGCGGCCGGGATTCTGGACCGTCTCGAGCCGACCGTCGTCGACCTGGCCGCCCGTCATCCGGCGACGCCGGAGGACGTCATCAATGTGGCGTTCCTGGTCGAGCGGGCGCATCAGCAACGGTTCGAGGACTCCGTCGAAGACCTGGGCCGGGACCTCGACGGACGGGTGCGATTCAGGCTTCTCGGGCCGCTCGCGCCCTACGACTTCGTACCGGAGGCCTGAGGCGATGGGGCTGCTGAGCGGTCTGCTGGGGCTGCCACTCGCGCCCGTGCGGGGTGTCGTGTGGCTCGCCGAGCAGATCCGGGACCAGGCCGAGGAGCAGTACTACGACCCGGCCAGGATCCGGGCCGAGCTGGAGCTGGTCGACCAGGCGCGCCGAGACGGCGAGCTGCCGGAGGAGGACTGCGCGGCACTCGAGAACGAGCTGCTGCAGCGGTTGATGGTCCGCCGGAGCTAGTGGTGGATGACGGAAGACCACGCCGGTCGACGTCCAACGGCGCGGTCCGCTCGGCGGCCACCGCGGCTCGCAGAGCGTTGCGGGAGTTCGCCGCGCTCACCGGGCACGACGACGGATCCATCGTCTCCATCGAACGCGGCGACGACGGCTGGGAGATCGGCGTCGAGGTGGTCGAGACCCATCGGATACCCGACTCGGCCGACATCCTGGCCATCTACCAGGTCCAGCTCGACACGAGCGGCGAACTGCACGCGTACCGCCGGACCCGACGGTACGCCCGAGGCCAGACAGACAGGGGGACGTGAATGACCAGGAGCGGACTACCGACCACCGGGCGGCCACGTCAGCCGGATCATCGGCAGGAGTCGACCAACCTGGCGGACATCCTCGAACGGGTCCTGGACAAGGGCATCGTGATCGCGGGCGACATCAAGGTGAACCTGCTCGACATCGAGCTCCTGACGATCAAGATCCGGCTGTTGATCGCCTCGGTCGACAAGGCGAGGGAGATCGGCATCGACTGGTGGGAGCACGACCCCAGCCTGAGCTCAGGGCAGTCACCCAGCCCGGAGCAACGACGACTGACCGACGAGAACGCACAGCTGAGGCGCCGTGTGGAAGCACTCGAACAGAACGGGAGTAGCGATGGCTGACACGTTGGTCTACGTCTACGCCATCGGCGACATCGAGCTGAGCGACTCGTCGGATGGGCTGCTCGGGATGGGCGGCGCGCCGGTGCGCTACGTCGTCGACGGCGGTCTCGCCGCCGCGGTCAGCACGGTCGACGCCGCGGGATTCGACGAGGAGGCGCTCCGGAGCGGCTTCGAGGATCTGCGCTGGCTGGAGGACACGGCCCGCACCCACCACACGGTTGTCGACGCGCTCGCCGGCGGGCATCCGGTGGCGCCGCTGCGGCTCGCCACCGTGTACTTCGACGACGCGGGTGTCACCACACTGCTGACCGAACGGGAAGCGCACCTGAGGTCGGTGCTGGACCGGATCCGGGGCCGTGACGAATGGGGGGTCAAAGCCTTCGCCGTGGCCCCGCCGGAGGCACCGGCGGCGCCGCCGGAACCCGGCGCCTCCGGCCCGGGCACGTCGTACCTGCTGCGCAGGCGCGCGGAGCGCGACCGGGTGCGACAGGAGCGGGCGGCGACCCTGGAGTCGGCCGATCGGGTCTGCGCGGCGCTCGCCGAGCTGGCCGTCGCATGCCGTCGCTACCCACCGCAGGACGCACGCCTGACCGGCTACCGCGACGAGATGGTGCTCAACGCGACCTACCTCGTCGACACGGCCGAGGCCGACGCGTACACCAGCGCGGTCGCGGGCTGGGACGACCACGGCCTCCGGTTGGAGCTGACCGGGCCGTGGGCGCCGTACTCGTTCGCGACGCTGGAGCAGCCATGACGACCGCGCGGACCGGTGGTGACATCGCGCTCGTCGACCTGCTCGACCGGTTGCTGGCCGGTGGAGTGGTGATCACCGGTGACCTCACGATCTCCCTGGCCGACGTCGATCTCGTCCACATCGAGTTGCGCGCGCTCATCACTTCGGTGGGCAAGCTGGTGCAACCATGAGCGACCTGCGCACCCGCATCGAGGCCGATCCGGACACGGTGGCCCACGAGCTCGGGCGGCTTGTCCTGACCATCGTGGAGCTGCTGCGCCAGCTCATGGAACGCCAGGCGCTGCGCAGGGTCGACGCCGGGGACCTCTCGGACGAGACGGTCGAGCGGCTTGGCGTCGGGCTGATGCGGCTGGAGGAGGCGATGGACGAGCTCCGCGAGCACTTCGGGCTCCGGCCCGAAGACCTGAACCTCGATCTCGGACCGCTCGGCCACCTGCTCGACACGCACTGACACCCACCCAGCTCGCGCCACGCTCGCGCACGACTTCGCAGAGCTTCCCGTCGCGTCGCACACGCTGCAGCGTCTGCGACGCGACCGGACACTCTGCGAGGTGCCCCTGGTCGGATCGGCGGGGCGGTGTGCGAGGCCGAGCTCGGCACGCCGGTAGCGGTGCCGGGTTTTAGACTTTATCTTCGATTAAACGGATGCTCGCAAGGCGAACCGACGATCGAGGAGCCACGTGTCACTGACCAGTCCCTCCGCTGATCCGCTCGTGCGCTCACCGGCCGACGGTGTCGAGCCGGCCTGGTTCGACCGCTTCTACACCAACCTGCACCTCGGCTCCGAAGGGCCGCTGGTGCTGATAGGCGCCGGGGTGTACCCGGCGGAGAGGCTGGTCGACGGTTACGCCGTCGCGGTCACGAAGTCCGAGCAGATCAACGCCCGCTTCTCCGGCACGGTGACCGGGGCGCGTCTGCCGAGCGAGGTCGGGCCACTGTCCTGGGAAACCGTCGAGCCGCTGCGCCAGTGGCGGGTCCGGCTCGCGGACAACCCCTCCGGCATCGCCTGCGACCTGCTGTGGACCGCCCGGACCCCGGTCTGGGGGTGTGACCTGGTGACCCTCGACGACGGACACGGCGCGGTCTCCTCGTTCGACCACGCATTCCAGTCCGGGTACCACCGGGGCTGGGTCGAGATCGACGGCTCGCGCATGGTGGTCGAGGGCTGGACGGGCCAGCGTGACCGTTCGCGGGGGCGCCGCCCGGCGACCGCTCGCCAGGGCCTGCACCTGTGGGTCCAGGCCCAGTTCACGCACGAGTCCATCGCGTTCATGCTCGACCTCGACCGCGCCGGACAGGCCACGCTGCTCGACGGCGCGGTCCTGGGCACCGATGGCACGCTGGACCGGATCGTCGCGGTCGACCACGACCTGACCTTCGACGAGCACCTCGAGGCCGGGCCGGGACGCCTCGGCCTTCGGACCTCCGGCGGTAGGCACCTGATGCTGGCGGTCGATCCCACGGTCAACCGCGGTGGTTTCCTCGCGGGCGCCGGATACGGCGGTTTCCACGGACGCCCACATGGCCCGGCACACCTCGAGCACGACAGATGGGACCTGTCGGACCCCGACAAGGTCCCGCGCGCACTGTCCTACCCACTCGCGGACCGGCTCTCGGCGTTCACCCGCGTCGAGCCCGGCAACGACGAGGCGGGCGCCGGGGTCTTCGAGTTCGCCCACACCCGCAGCCCCGCGTACCGCTACCGGCCCGGGCGGGCGGCCCGATGAGCGCCCCGGACCCGGCGGCACTCGCACGGTGGCTGGAGGTGAGCGATGTCGAGGTCCTGGGTGGTCCCACCTCCGGTGGGCATTCCGGCGAGACCGTGTTCCTGCGGGCCGACGGCGTCGCGCTGGTGCTGCGCCGTGCCGCCGCGCGACAGGGCATGTTCGCCCACGACGACCTCGGGCTCCAGGTCCGCTGCCTGCGGCACATCCACGCCCACGGCCTGCCCGCGCCCGAGGTCGTCGCGGTGGACCTGGACGGGCGGTGGCTGGGCCGACCGGCGTACGTCATGCGCAGGATGTCCGGCCAGGTGCCCGGTGATGGCCGGCCACGTTTCACGCAGGCCGGTTTCCTGCACGACGCCACCCCCGCCCAGCAGCGAACCTACGGCGAGCACCTCGTCGACTGCATCGCCGACCTGCACCGGCTGCCGCCGCTGGCCGGGTTACCGATCGGACCGTCCACGCTGGACCACCTCCGGTGGTGCGCCGACCAACGCTCCGGCCTGCCCAGGTCCGCCGGCCGTGAGCTCCTAGATGACGCGGAGCGCCGGCTCCGCGCGACACTGCCTCCCGACACGGAGCCGGTCCTGCTGTGGGGTGATGCGAGACCGGCGAACACGGTCGTCGACGACTCGTTCCACGTCGCCGCGATGCTCGACTGGGAGCTGGCGGCGACGGGCGCGCCGGAGTTCGACATCGCGTGGCTCAACGAGATGAACCGCATGCGCGCCGCCGGCAGCCTCGACCCGGTCCTGCCGGGACTGCCGACCCAGAGCGAGGTGTGGCGCCGCTGGACCGCCCGCACCGGGCGGACGCCGAGCGTCCCCGGCTGGTACCGGCTCTACTCGGCGTACCGCATCACGCTGCTGATGGGACTGCACCTGGCCGAGCGCGTCCGCCGGGGAGCGCTCGCGCCCGATGATCCACTGCACTCGGCGAACAGGGCGACGCGACGGCTCGCGGCGCTCCTGCACACCGAGGACTCAGAAGCGGATGACCCCACAGATGTTCTTCCCGGCGATCATGTCGGCGTAGGCCTCGTTGATCTGGTCGAGTGAGTACTCCGCCGTGATCAGCTCCTCGACCTGGACCAGCCCGGCCCGGTACATGCTGAGCAACATCGGGGCGAGGTCGAACGGGCTCGCCCCGCCGTAGCAGGTGCCCGCGATGCTCTTCTGGAACAGCGTCATCTCCCAGGCGTTCAGCTCGACGCTCTTCTGGTGGATCGGCGCGACACCGACCCAGGTGGCCTTGCCGCCGGGACGCAGCACCTCGACGGTGGCGGACTGCACCGAACCCAGGCCGATGCAGTCGAACGAGTAGTCCACGCCGTCCCCGACAATGCCGAGGACCTGCTCCACCAGGTCCCCGTCGGCCACGTTGATGAAGTGCGTCGCGCCGAAGTTCCTGGCCGCGTCCGCCTTGTCCACGACGTCGGCGGCGATGATGCGGGTGGCGCCGGCCGAACGCAGGCCCTGCACGGCGCTCATCCCGACGCCACCGAGCCCGACGACCAGCGCGTCGGCGCCGGCCGGGACCTGCGCGGTCCGGTTGACCGCGCCCCAGCCGGTGGGCAGACGGCACCCGATCAGCGGCAGCTTCTCCAGCGGCAGGTCCTGGTCGACGACGATGCAGCCGTCCTCGGGCACCACGACGTACTCGGAGAAAGCACCCAGGAACGCGAACTGTTTGATCGGCTCGCCGTCCGAGGTGTGCACCCGGGACGATCCGTCGTCACGGGAGCCGTCGAGCAGCTTGGCGCCGCGCTCGCAGATCTGCCCCTGACCGCGCACGCAGTTCTTGCAGTGCCCGCAGGCCGGCATCCAGGACAGCACGATCCGGTCCCCCGGCTTGACCCTGGTGACCTTGTCGCCCACCTCCTCGACGACGCCGACACCTTCGTGGCCGGTCACCATGGGGAACTCGACCGGGTAGTCGCCGGTGTTGCAGTGCCAGTCCGAGTGGCAGACCCCGCAGGCCAGGATCCGCACGCCGACCTCGTCACCACGCGGGTCGTCCCATTCCACGGTCTCGATCGTGAAGGGCGCGTCCTGCGCGCGAAGGAGTGCTGCTCGTGCCTGGGTGGTCATGGTCCGGCTCCTGACTTCCGCTCATCGTTGGGCGGCCTGGATCGACGATGGTCCGCGGGAAAAAGCTACCGGCGTCCACCGGTCGTGGGGGGTGCAAGATTTGCACCGCGCCCGGCGCCGGCCGGCCACACCCCGCTCGACTTCGCGGAGCCTCGTCCCGTCTGCACCGCCTCGCAGAGCCTCGTGTTGTGTCGCAGATGCTGCGGCGTCTGCGACACGACATGAAGCTCTGCGAAGTCGGGCTAGACGGTGTTGGTGTCGTGCTCGGTGATGCGCAGCGCCCGCATGCGGTTGAAGATCGTGCGGCGGCTGACCCCCAGGTACTCGGCGGCGCGGGCCCGGTGACCGTCGGTGTGCACCAACGCCTCGACGATCGCGTCCCGTTCGATCTGCTCCATCCGGCTCAGACCGGCGCGCACGACGCGGTAGCGCGGCGGCAGGTCGGCGGGCGTGACGTCACCGAGGTGCCGGCCGCGGGCGGCCTTGCGCAGGACCTGGGTCAGCTCGACGAGGTTGCCGTTCCACTCCTGTCCGACCAGCATGTTCATCGCGGTCGGGGTCACCCGCAGGCCGCCGTGGCCCTGAGCGGCGAGAATCTCCACCACCAGTCGCGGGATGTCCCCCCGTCGACGCCGCAGGGCGACCGTCGTCACCTGCTCGTCGCACAGCGACGTCAACAGTTCCTGCGTCGCCGAGAGATCCGCTCCGGCTCGGCAGGTCATCACGAGCCGACGCACCGGACTGTCCTTCAGCCGCTCGAGGACCCGCACCGCGACGAACTCCGGCAGCAGGTGGACGTTCTCGAGCAGCACGCCGACCGAGGAGTCGTCGAGTGCCGTCCGCAGACGCGCCAGCCATTCGCCCGGCGGTTCGACGAGTGCCTCACCCGCGTCACAGGTCCGCACCGGACCACGCCCGAGGATCTGCCGGGCCCGCGCCGTCCTGCCGGACCCTGGATCACCCGACACCAGCACCGTCCCGTCGAGCGTGCGGTCCCGCCGCCCCGGCGCCCACGGGTCGTCACCCGCGAGCTCCACGCGGAACAGGCTTCCGCCACCGGGGAAGAGTCTCGCGTGGACCCGCACCTCGGCACCGTGGACCAGGGTCATGGTGAACCGGGTCTCCGGCTCGCTCATGCGTAGCCGGACGTCTTCGAGCACGGCGTAGTCCGAGGGCGACAGCATGTCCTGCGCCGCGCGGCTGGTGAGCGTCACCTCGTCGTTGAGGGCGACGACCGGTTCGCGGGTGCGCGCCGATGCGGCCCGGTACTCCGACAGCAGCTGCATCGAGCTGAGACCGGCCTCCTCCGCGAGGCGTTGCTCGATCTGCCGGACGGCCCCGATGATGTACGGCGGGAACAGATGGTGCTGGTCGGAGACATGCCCACAGATGTCCAGCACGCCGTGGACACGCCCGGTGACCATGTTGCGGATGGGAGCTCCGTAACAGCAGAAGAGTTTCAGGCTCTCGTTGAAATGTTCGTCCCCGACGACACCGACCGCGGTGCCGAGCTCGTTGGCGGTGCCGAGCGCATTGGTTCCGACGAGGTCCTCCGCGTACACGGTGCCCGGGGCGGCGCTGATGTCGTCGAGCTGCAGCTCGACGGCGGAAAGCCCGACCCTGCGGTCCACGATCCGGGTGCTCTCGTCGGTGAGCAGGAGGCCGAACCGTTCGCCCGCGAGCTCGTCGGCGAGCTGGTCGAGCACGGGACTCGCGGCACGCACGAGCCTGCTCTCCCGGTCGACCTCGACCCGGGGCAGCGAACCGATCCCCGCGCTCGGGTCGACACCGCTCAGCCGCGACCGACGCCAGGACTGCTCGATGATGGTTCTGCCCGAGTGCCCGCCCATCGCGGCGACCTCCTCCACGAGGATCGCTCATGACATCTGTCGCTCGACGATACTGGCAACACGCAGGACCCGCCGTCCGCGTGAGCCGCTAGGCCCGCGACGAACCGTTGCGGTCACGGGTCGAGCGCCACAGGCCGGTCAGCTGTTCCAGCGCCGGCAGCAGCTGGTCCGGCTCGCGCAGGAACGGCAGCCGGATGTGATGCGGGAAACCGGAGACCGCCGAGAACACCGGCCCGGCGACGATGGTGATGCCGTGCCGCTTGCTGTGCTGCGCGAACCTGGCCGCGTCCGTTCCGGGTAGCTCGACCCACAGACCGGCCCCGCCTTCGGGCTCCTGCCAGGTCCATTCCGGAGCGAGCTCGGCCAACGCCTCGGTCGCCGTGCGCAGCCCTCGGCGCAGTGCGTGCCGGCGCAGCTCGCGCGCCTCGGGCAACAGGGTCAGGCACTCCTGGGCGACGACCTGGCTGACCAGCGCGCCGCCGAGGTCGTCGGCCGCCTTCGCCCTGGCGAGTGCCTCCAGCAGCGCCGGACTGCGCGCGCGGATCCAGCCGACGCGCAGACCGCCCCAGAACAGTTTAGAGATCGACCCGATCGCGATCCAGTCGCTTCCGGTCAGGTGCGCACCGACCGAGCGCGGCACCCGCTCGGCGAAGACCAGGTCGGCCGGCGAGCCGTCCTCGACCAGCAGCGTTCCGGTCTCGTCGAACAGCCGGGCCAGCCGCGTGGCCTTCTCCTCCGAGATGACGTATCCGGTGGGGTTGTGTGCCAGCGGCAACAGGTACACCAGCCGGGGCCGCAGCCTGCGGACCAGACGCTCCATGGCCTCGACGTCGGGGCCGTCGCGTTCGAGGGGAACCGGGACGATCCGGGCGTTGCGGGCGCGCAAGACCTCCAGCGAACCTCGGTAGGTCGGGTCCTCGACCAGGACGTAGTCGTCCCGGGCCACCAGTGTGTCGGCGAGGAGCTTCATCGCCTGCTGTGAACCGTTGGTGACGAGCAGCTCGTCCGGGGAGGTCGGGATGCCGCGTTCGTCGTAGTACCGGCCCAGCCCCGCCCGGAGCCCGGCAAGCCCGCGCAGGTCATACCCGTCACCTGCCACGAGCTGCGCGAACGCCGGCGCGGCCAGCGCGCGCCGGGCGGCCCCGACCACCAGATCGAGTCCGCCCGGCGCGCCGCTGGACAGGTCGACGGGCTCGTCCCGCCTGGAGGCGAACGTGCTGAACAGCCCGGACGAGGCGGTGCCCCGCCGCAGCTGGGAGGTCACGACCGACCCGCTGCCCCGGCGGCTGCTGACCCGGCCGCCCTCCTGCAGCATCCGGTACGCCTCGGTGACGGTTCCTCGGCTGACCAGCAGCGCGGCAGCCAGTCCACGTTCCGCGGGCAGCCGGTCACCGGTCGCCAGGTCGCCCTCGTCGATGAGCGTCGCCAGCGCGTCGTGCAGGCGCTGCGGCAGCGGTCCGTCGGCGGACTCCCAGCCTCCGAGCAGCCGTACGAGCCGGGCGTCCGGGTGGTCGCTCATCGCCGGCTTCCCTACGTAGGAGTGGAGTTTGGGCCAATAGTGGCGGATTGGCTCTTGAGGGTGTCCGCGACCTCCCCGGATGCTCTGCGGACACCGCAAGTACACACCGGCACCGGTGCCGGCAGGAGGAAAGACCATGGCTGTCCTGGTGATCGGCACGCTGGACACGAAGGAACGGGAGTACGCCTACCTGTGCGAGCGCATCCGTGACGGTGGCGGCGAGGTGATGCTCGTCGACGTCGGGGTTCTCGGCGACACGGCCCTGCGGCCGGACTTCCCGTCGCGTGAGGTGGCGACGGCGGGCGGCGGTGACCTGGAGCGGTTGCGCGCGGCCGACGACCGGGGCGCCGCGCTCGCCACGATGAGTGCCGGCGCCGTGAGCGTGACCGAGCGGCTGGTGTCCGAGGGTCTGGTCGACGGGATCGTCGCGCTCGGTGGCAGCGGAGGTTCCTCGGTCGCGGCCGCCGCGATGCACGCGGCGCCGCTCGGGCTGCCGAAGCTGCTGGTGTCGACCATGGCGGCCGGGGACGTCTCGGCCTACATCGGCACCACCGACGTCACCCTGATGTACAGCGTGGTCGACGTGTCCGGTGTCAACTCCATCTCCCGGCAGGTGCTGGACAACGCGGCGGCGGGCATCGTCGGCATGGCCGGTGCCCATGCGCGCCGACGCGACGCACCGCCGGTCGAGGACAGGCCGATCGTCGCGGCCTCGATGTTCGGGGTCACCACCCCGGCCGTCGACGCCGCCAGGGAACGTCTGGAAACCCTCGGCTACGAGGTGCTCGTCTTCCACGCGACGGGCTCGGGCGGCCGTGTGCTGGAGGCTCTGGTGGACGGTGGCCACGTCGACGGCGTCCTGGATCTGACCACCACCGAGCTGGCGGACGAGGTCGTCGGCGGTGTGCTCAGCGCCGGGCCCGACCGGCTGACCGCCGCCGGCCGGACCGGCACACCTCAGGTGGTCAGCCTCGGGGCGCTGGACATGGTGAACTTCGGTCCCCGGGCCACCGTCCCGGAGCAGTTCTCCGACCGCAGGCTGCTGGTGCACAACGAGACCGTGACCCTCATGCGCACCACGACCGAGGAGAACACCGCGATCGGCGACCTGCTCGGCTCCCACCTGGCGAAGTCCACCGGGCCGACCGTGCTGATCATCCCGCGCGGTGGCTTCTCCGCGATCGACCTGCCGGGCGGGCCGTTCGCCGACCCGCCCGCCGACACCGCCGCCATCGACGCGGTTCTCGCCCAGCTGCGGGGAAGCGCCGTGGCAGTGGTCGACGACGACCGGCACATCAACGACCCGACTTTTGCGGTCGAGGCGGCCGACCGACTCCATGACCTGATCCAGGAGGCACGAGCATGAACCGCGAGCAGGCGCTGCGGCGAATCCGCGCACAGATCGACGCGCGGCGCCCGGTGATCGGCGCCGGTGCCGGCACCGGAATCTCCGCGAAGGCGGCCGAGGCCGGCGGCGTCGATCTGCTGATCCTCTACAACTCCGGACGGTTCCGGATGGCCGGACGCGGCTCGCTCGCGGGGCTGATGCCCTACGGCGACGCGAACGCGATCGTGCTGGAGATGGCCGCCGAGGTGCTGCCCGTCGTCACCGATACCCCGGTGCTCGCCGGGGTGTGCGGCACCGACCCGTTCCGACTGATGCCCCGGTTCCTGGACGAGCTCGCCGAGACGGGCTTCGCCGGGGTCCAGAACTTCCCGACCGTCGGCCTGATCGACGGCGTGTTCCGGGAGAACCTGGAGGAGACCGGGATGGGCTTCCCGCTGGAGATCGAGATGATCCGGCTGGCGGCCGAGCGTGACCTGCTGACGGCGCCGTACGTGTTCGATCCCGACCAGGCCGTCGCGATGGCGCGGGCGGGCGCGGACATCCTCGTCCCGCACATGGGGCTGACGACGAGCGGGACGATCGGCGCCAAGACGGCGTTGAGCCTGTCGGAGTCGGTCGAGCGGGTTCAGGCGATGCGCGACGCCGCGGTCGCGGTGAACCCGGACGTCATCGTGCTGTGCCACGGCGGCCCGATCGCCGAACCCGCCGACGTGCGCCACGTCCTGGACAACACCACCGGCGTCGCCGGGTTCTTCGGCGCCTCGTCCATCGAGCGGCTCCCCGTCGAACGGGGCATCGCCGCGCAGGTCTCGGCGTTCAAGGAGCTCGACCCGACCGGGAAGGCCGCGCACGATGGGTGAGTACGCGAAACCCCGGCGCGCGAACGTCATCGCGCCGCCCGACCCCGAGGTGTTCCCGGTCCACGCGGGGAAACGTTTCCTGGTCAGTGGCGCGACCGGTGGCATCGGCGCCGCGGTCGCGGGTCTGCTGGTGCGGCAGGGGGCGGCGGTGGCGTTGGCCGATCTGGACGATGTCGCCACCCGGACTCTCGCCGATCATCTCGACGGAGCGTCGGCCGGTGTGCACCCGGTCCCGTTGGACCTGACCGACCCGGAGTCGATCGCTGCGGCGGCCGAGCGGGCCGTGGCGCTGCTCGGTGGCCTCGACGGCCTGGCCAACGTCGCCGGGATCGTGCGGATGGCCAGCGCCGCTGACCACACCCGCGACCTGTGGGCGGACCAGTTCGAGATCAACGTCATGGGACCGTTCGAACTGGCCAGGCGGGTCGCGGCCCACCTGATCGAGGAGGGGCGCCCCGGCATGATCGTGAACGTCTCCTCCGATGCAGGCAAGCAGGGCCACGCCGAGATGATCGGCTACAACGCGAGCAAGGCCGCTGTGATCAACTGGACCCGGGGGGCGGCGAAGGAGTGGGCCCAGTACTCGATCAACGTCAACTGCGTCTGTCCCAGCGCGGTCGACACTCCCATGCTGCGTCAGGTCGCGCTCGATCACGAGCAGGGCACGCCCGACGACCTGGAGACGATCTTCGGGGTGATGGCGCCAGAACAGCTGGGCCGGCTCGTCACCGCCGCCGAGGTCGCCGCCGTGATCAGCTTCCTGCTGCAGGACAGCGTGCAGGCCATCCGAGGTCAGGCCATCAACGTCGACGGCGGAAACTGCCCCTACTAAGCCTGCGAGGCGCCCGATGAACACAACGATCGCCACCGAGTACCGGGGCCCCGTCGACGAGAAGCTGAGCGGCGGGCGGCTGCTGGCCTTCGGTGTCCAGCATCTGCTCACGTTCTACGCGACCATCGTGGTGCTGCCGGTCATCATCGCCGCCGGAATCGGGCTCTCGCCGTCGGACACCGCCTTCCTGCTGGGCGCCGTCGTGCTGGCGGGCGGCATCGGCAGCCTGATCCAGGCGGTCGGGTTCTGGAAGATCGGCATCCGCTATCCGTTGATCCTCGGGGGCTCGGCCGTCGCCATCGGTCCGACCATCGCGATCGCCGTCGGTCACGGCGGTCCCGCCGGCATGTCGACGGTGTTCACCTCCACGATCATCGCCGGTGTCGTGCTCTTCCTGGTCGCGCCGCTGTACGGCAGGGTGTCCCGGTTCTTCCCGCCGGTCGTGATGGGATCGGTGATCCTGCTGGTGGGGTTGTCCGTCCTGCCGATCAGCGCCCAGCTGGCCGGCGGAGGTGACCTGGACGCCCCGTCGTTCGGGGGCGCGCACGCGATCGCGGTCTCAGTGACGACGATCGTCGCCATCGTGCTGGTGCACAGCCTGGCACGGGGTGTGGTGAAGAGCCTCGCCATCCTCGTCGGGCTCGTCGTGGGGACCCTGCTGGGAGCGGCGCTCGGTGACGTCGACGCGTCGGCGATCGGCGCGGCGGGGTGGTTCGCCGTCGTCCCCCCGTTCCATTTCGGCGGCCCGGTGTTCGATCTGTCCTCGACCATCACCATGACGATCACGATCGTGATCGTCGCGGTGGAGAGCACCGCGAGCTTCTTCGCGGTCGGTGAGATCGTCGAGCACCGTCCCACCCACACCGACGTCGCCCGCGGCATCCGAGGCGAGGGCCTGGCGACCGTTCTCGGCGGTGTCTTCAACGCGATCCCCCCGACGACGTTCAACGGCAACGTCGGGCTCCTGCGCACCAGCGGTGTCCGGAGCCGGTGGGTGTGTGCGCTGGTCGGGGTACTGATGATCGTCCTGAGCTGCTGTCCGAAGATCTCGGCGCTGGCCACGCTCATCCCCACACCCGCCGTGGGAGGTGCGCTGCTGGTGCTGTTCGGCATCATCGCCACCATCGGGATCAAGACACTGTCCCAGACCGACCTGTCCAGGGACGGCAACCTGCTGATCGTCGCGCTCAGCCTGGGCATCGGCACCATCGCGATCGCGGCGCCCGCCTACTTCCAGCACCTGCCCGGCCAGCTGCAGACCGTGCTGCACAGCGGCATCGTGTGCGGCGCGCTGGTGGCGATCCTGCTGAACATAGCGTTCAATCACCGGCGTGCCGTGGACGGTTCCCGCTCCCCCGGTGTCGTCCACGTCCCGCCGTCCGCCCTTGGCGAGTTCTACACCCACGAGCGCGTGTTCATCACCGAGCTGCACAACAGCGACGAGTCCCCGGCGAGCTCACTGGCTCTGGCCAGGGTCGAGGTCGGCGTCACGACGCAGTTGCACTCGGTCACCGCAACCGTGGAGCGCTACATCGTCCGCCGGGGTGAGGGGCTGGTCGAGATCGACGGCGAACAGCGCAGCGTCGGCGTGGGCGACCAGGTGGTCATCCCCGAGGGCGCACCCCAGCGGATCACCAACACCGGAACCGGCGACCTGGAGTTCTACTGCCTGTGCACGCCGCGCTTTCTGAAGTCGGCCTACGTCAACCTGGAGCCCTGACCGTTCCCGCCCGATACTCGGCAGGGGTCAGTCCGGTGGCCGCCTTGAAGACAGCACCGAAGTGCGAGGGACTCTCGAACCCCCAGCGGCGCGCGATGGCCGCGACCGGGGTGTCCACCATGGCGGGATCGCTCAGATCGGCTCGGCACCGGTCGAGTCGTCTGTTCCGAATCCAGTGACCCGGGGTGTGCCCCTCCTGCCGGAACAGGGTGTTGAGGTGCCTCGTCGACAGGAACAGGGCCGCCGCGACGTCCTCCAGTCGCAGGTCCGGCTCGGCGAGGTGTTGCTCGATGAAGCCTTTGGCGCGATCCAGGCGCCGTAGGTGGAGCGGGCCGAGTTCCTCGGAGCCGGTGCCGGCGTGCCGCCTCAGCATGGACGTCGCCATGTCGAGGACGTTCGCGGCGACGATACTTCCGTCGCGGCTGTGCGGCGTGAGTGCACTCATCGCGGCGACCGTCGACCAGACGACCGGAGCGAGACCCTGGTTGACGTCGATGGGGGACGCAACCAGCTCGGTGAGCAGCGCCCTGTCGGCGGGTCCGATGGATTTCTTGTTCAGGCACAGGTTGACCGAGCGATAGTCGTCGGCGACCTCGAGGGTCACCGGCCGCTCGGAGTCGTAGACGGCGTACATGCCGGCGCTCAGCGTTGCCGAGCGGCCCGCCTGCGAGATCCGTTTCCGGCCCGTCACCTGCAACGACAGCAGGAAGAACGGTTCGCCGCGCGGCCCGGTCGGCCGCCGGTGCACGACGTGGCGTTGGCAGGTGACGTTGTAGTTGCGCAGCCGGCCCCACGACCGGTGGGTGATCGCACCGACGAACTCGGTCGGATCCTGGAACTCGAAGTCGAACTCGACCGCCACACCGGTGTTGACCTGGCGGGCCCACCGCGTGGGCGTGGTGCGCGATCGCGGGCGTGGCGTCACACGCACGGCATGCTGTAGGTCGAAGTCGGACCGCATGTGATCACCACTTCCGGAACGCGACAGCGTTGTGCAGTTTCGCGATACCTTCACCACCGGTGAATGCTGCCATTATCTCGCGATGACCTACATCACCGGCTCGCACCATATCACGCTATCGGTAGGCAAAGCCCAGGACGATGTCGATTTCCATGTCAATATCTTGGGAATGCGATTCATCAAACGCACCGTATTGTTCGACGGTTCAACTCCGATCTACCATCTCTACTACGCGAATGCGGCGGGCGACCCGTCGAGCGTCGTGACCACGTTCCCCTGGCAGCAGGCGGGCCTGTTCGGCGTTCGGGGTACGAACCAGGGCCGCGAGGTACTGCTGTCCGCCCCGGACTCGAGCCTGGACTTCTGGAGCGCCCGCCTGCGCGGGTTCGACATCGACGTGGCCGAGCTCGAGGTGTTCGGGCGCCGCAGGCTGGCATTCGAGCATCCCTGTGGCCTCGAATACGTGCTGGTCGGCAACGAGGCGGACGAGCGCGTCGGCCACGCGGGCAACGGCGTGCCCGACGAGTGCGCGATCCACGGACTGCACGGCCTCGGTGTGCACGTGACCAGTCCGGACCGGACCGTGGAATTCACCGCCGACACGTTCCACGCCCGGGGCCGGACGGTCGAGGAGAAGGATCGGATCGATATTCAGATCGGCGAACAGAAATTCGGCAACCATCTCGAGATCGTCGTGAACCGTACCGATGACCAAGGAACCTGGCATTACGGCGCGGGCACGCATCATCACTTCGCCTGGAATGTGGACACCCTGGAGAACCAGGACGCACTCAAGAACGAGATCGAGGGACGCGGTTACACCGACATCTCCGAGCTCAAAGATCGCAAGTACTTCAAGAGCGTGTACGTCCGCAGCCCCTCCGGGTCGCTGTTCGAGCTCGCCGTCACCCACGCCGACGGCGGATGGGACTGCGACGAGTCACCACAGGAACTCGGCACCCGGTTCCAGCTGCCCGAACAGTTCGAGCACCGTCGCGATGAGTTGCTGAACGCCCTGGAGCCCATCACGATCTGACGCCCGGCGGCCCGTCCGGTCAGATCGGGACGGCTTCGAGCAGTGAGTAGCCGCTGGGGACCGTCGGCAGGCGATGGACGACGAGGTCGAAGCCCGCCTCGGTGAGCAGCGCGCGGTACTCCGACTCGGTCCTCAGCCGCCCACCGAGGCTGACGACCGAGTTGACGTCGCTCACGTACTGGTCCCACGGCATCGAGCCGTCGACGACGTCGGGCAGCATGTGTTCGACCAGCAGGAGACGCCCGTCCCGGGCAAGTGACCGTCTGCTGTTGCCCAGGATCGCCGACACCTGGTCGTCGTCGGCCCAGTTGAACAGCACGCTCTTGCACATGTGCAGGTCACCCTCGGGCACGGACGCGAAGAAGTCGCCGACGCGCAGTTCACAGCGCTGCTCGACGCCGGCGTCGGCGAGCACGCGAGGCGCCTGTCGCACACCGTCGGCCAGGTCGTAGAGCACCGCGTGCAGATGCGGGTTGGCCGCGAGGACGGCGGCGGTCAGCGGTCCGCTGCCGCCACCGATGTCGACGAGCGTCGAGAACCGGGAGAAGTCGAAGGACTCGACCAGCACGGCCGCCACCGGTCGAGTCTCGTCCAGCATCAACCGATCGACGTGCTCACGAAGTTCGGAGCCGTCCGCCCAGCCGGTGTAGCTCATGTAGTCGGTGCCGAAGGCGTGGTCGAACGCCGGCTTGCCGGACTTCACGGCGTGCTCCAGCGAGGGCCACCCGCCCCACATCGACTCGTCCAGTACGACGGCGGCCAGCGCATGCATCGAGCCGGGAGTGTCGGGTAGGAGCAGCCGTCCGCGCTCGGTCACTCGGAACGTCCCCGGGCTCTCCTCGGTGAACAGATCGAGCGCCGCGAGCCCGCGCAGGACTCTGAGCAGGCTCGGGGCGTGCGTCGACGTCCTGCGCGCGGCCTCCTCGGTGGTGAGGGCGTCAGCACCGAATGCGGCGAAGAGCTCGAGCCGCATCGCGGCGCTGATCAGGAAGGCAGGCATGTAGCCCGTCAGCATCCGGAGCAGTTCCTCGTCCGTTCGAGCGGGCTGTGACACGGCTCCTCCTGGCGATCGACGGGTCGGACTCCCCTGTGGGCAGGACCCACGGTGTCGTTTCAACCCGACTTGAGGTCAACCCGCCGCTCCGCGAACACAGATGTGGCCATGAAGAGGACGGACCTCTCCATGGCCACATCTACGCCGGATCGAGTCACTCGACGCCGAGCATGACCTCCGTCGACTTGATCACTGCCGCGACCGGTGAGCCGACCGTGATGCCCAGGTCCTCCGCGGCGTCCTTGGTGATGCTCGCCGTGATCTGCTGACCACCACCGATGTCGACCTTGACGATCGTCATGACGCTGCCCACGTCGACCGAAGCGACGGTGCCGGACAGTTGGTTGCGAGCTGAGAGCCGCACGTGAGCCTCCAGGTTGTGGGAATCGAGCCAGTTAAGACCGATGGCAAGATTAGGGACGGCGGCCTGATCACGTGCGCGGCGCGAAACACCGTAGATGCCCACCGGCTCAGGTGGCGGAGCCGCTCCCCTCGTCCGGCGGAGTGAGTACATCCGCAGCCGCGGAACAAGAGCAAAGCAAGTGTTCTCCGTCACATTTTCCGATCAGGAGGCGACGAGGTCGTCGATCTGCCGGATGGCCGCGCTGGCACCCTCGATCATGCCCATCTCCAGGACCTTCCGCAGCCCCTCCGCCGTCTCGTACGTACCCACGTAGGTGGCGCGGGTGCCACCCTCGTGCTCGGTGAAGGTGAAGACGTTCGTCGCGCCCGGCATGTCCAGATTCGGGTTGAAGTCCTCGTCGGCGAACCAGTCCTGGAACGTGAAGCTGCGCGGCTCGTCGACCGCCGTGATCTTCCAGCACCCGGCGAACTTCTCACCCTCGGGGCTGGTCATGTAGTACTTCATCCAGCCACCCGGCGTGAGGTCGTGCTCGACGAACGTCGCCGGGTAGCTCGGCGGACCCCACACCTTCTCCAGCTGCCGAGGGTCGGCGTAGACCTGCCAGATGCGCTCCACCGGCGCGGCGAACTCCGCGATCAGAGTCAGGGTGCGGGTGTCGAGGTCGTGCGAGACGTCGGTGACAGGCATTGGTCAGTCCTCCTGGTCGGTACCGGTCGTGGTGTCGAATGCGATCAGCTCGTCGATGCGCGCGATGCGGCCGCGCCAGACCTGCTCCAGCTCGGAGAGCATGGACGCCACCGACCGCACCGAGGACACGTCGCCACTGGCCAACTGCTCACGGCCGTTGCGCCGCTTGGTGAGCAGCTTCGCCTTCTCGAGGATGGCGACGTGCTTCTGTACCGCCGCGAAGCTCATGTCGTACTTCGCGGCGAGAGCGGACACCGAATGCTCCCCGGCCAGCACCCTGCGCATGATGTCGCGCCTGGTCCGGTCGGCGAGCGCATGGAACAGGGCGTCGGCCCGGTCCTCGTCGGTCTCGCTCACCCCCTCAATATACAACCAATCGGTTGTACGTTGTCAAGATCCGGGTTTCGCGCCCGCCCAGTCGTCGTATGCGGTCCACGCCCGCAGCGTCGCCCGGCTTCGGAACCGACGCTGCTCACCGGTGACCGGGTCGGCGAAGTCGAGGGTCTTCGCCAGCAGCTGCAGGGGACGGGTGAAGTCGCCGAGCGGAGTCTCGGTCAGGACCGGGTAGAAGTCGTCGCCCAGGATCGGGACGCCGAGCCCGCTCATGTGCAGCCGGAGCTGGTGGGTGCGGCCGGTGGTCGGTGTCAGCTCGTACCGGCCGAGGCCGTCGCGGTGTTCCACCAGCTCGACCAGGGTCTCGGCGTTCGGCGGACCGGGCACCTCCTGCGCGGTGATGATCCCGCGCTCTTTGACGATGCGACTGCGCACCGTACGGGGAAGCTCGAGTGTCGGCTCGTACGGCGCGATCGCTTCATAGGACTTGCGCACCAACCGGTCCCGGAACATCGTCTGGTACGCGCCGCGATGCTCGGGCCGCACGACGAACATGAGCAGTCCCGCGGTGACCCGGTCCAGGCGGTGCGCCGGGCTGAGCGTGGGTATTCCCAGCTCCCGGCGCAGCCGGACCAGCGCGGTCTCGACGACGTGCTTGCCGCGCGGGATCGTCGCCAGGAAATGTGGCTTGTCGACGACGAGCAGGGTGTCGTCGTGGTGGATGATCCCGATCTCGAACGGGACCGGGATCTCGTCCGGGAGGTCGCGGTGGAACCAGAGGAAGTGCTCCGGCAGGAACGGCGCGTCCGGAGCGACGGGGCCGTCCAGGTCCACGATGAGCTGCTCCCGCAGCATCATGTCGATCCGCTCGGGCGCCACGCGCGGTAGCCGGTCGACCAGATGGTCCCGCATGGTCACCCACGCACCCTCGGCCGGCGTTCGCAACCGGGCCGCGTCGAGGCCATTGCGCTGCGGCAACGGCGACCTCAGCTTGCGCCTCATCGCATCAGAGCCTAGGTCACCCGCCCAGGAGAAGTTGACGGCGATAGTTGTAGCACACATAATGATTGTTATGAGTATAAGTACTTTTCGAGTGTTGCTGGTGGGGGCGTCGCGGGGCCTGGGACTCGCGCTGGCCGAGCAGTGGGCCCGGGACGGTCGACAGGTCGTGGCCACCGTCCGCGGCTCGGGCCGAAGCCGTCTGCACGACCTCGCCGACGCCCACGCCGGAACCGTCGAGATCGAGAGCGTGGACATCACCGACCCCTCGACGATCACGGCGTTGGACGCGCGGCTGGCGGACCGGAAGTTCGATCTGCTGTTCGTCAACGCCGGAGTCACGAACGAGCCCGAGGGCACCGTCGCGGAGACCTCGACCGAGGAGTTCACCCGGGTCATGGTCACCAACGCACTGGGACCGCTGCGCGTCATCGAGACCCTGTCCGAGCACGTCGAGCCCGGCGGAACGATCGGGATCATGTCCTCGGGCCAGGGCAGCGTGACGAACAACGTCCGGGGCGGCCACGAGGTGTACCGGGGAAGCAAGGCCGCGCTCAACACGTTCATGCGCAGCTACGCGGCACGCCACGAGGGCGAGCGCCGGACACTGGTCCTGATGGCGCCCGGCTGGGTACGCACCGAGATGGGCGGGCCCGACGCGCGGCTGAGCATCGAGGACAGCATCCCGAACCTCGTGAAGACACTCGACGCGCTCCGGGGTGCACCCGGTCTGCACTACGTCGACTACCTCGGTCGTACGGTTCCCTGGTGACCGCGGACCACGAACAGGCCTGGGCTCTCATGTACCGGTTCGTCGAATCCCAGAACCGCAGAGCAGAGTTGTCCGACGCGCTCGGCTTCCGCCTCGGCGGCGGCCGGGGCAAGATTCTCTTCCAGCTCCGGGAGGGGCCGAGGACGCTGCGCGAGCTCGCCGAGACGAACAGCATCGACGCCCCCTATGCGACGCTCATCGTCGACAAGCTGGAGTCCCACGGCCTCGTGGAGCGACGCCCCCACCCCGACGACCGGCGCCGCAAGCTGGTCACCCTCACCGCGACCGGCCAGGACGCCATCGCCACCGCCGACGCCATCCTGCTACGCCCGCCGCCGGCCATGGCGACCCTAGCGACGGGCGACCTCGCTCAGCTCACCGAGCTCCTCACCCGCCTGCTGACCGAGACCTGATGTGCCGGGCGGCGTGTCTCCGCCGCCGCACGAACGACTTCGCAGACCCCGATGTCGCGTCGCAGACGCCGCAGCGTCTGCGACGCGACATGACGCTCTGCGAGGTGGCACCACAACGACTAGCGGGGCCACCTCGCAGCGGTGGTGATCAGGGCGAGTCTGGTTGTTGGTTGATGCCGGCGGCCGCCGCGTGTTCGAGGTGTTCCGTGCACAGCCGCGTGGCCAGCTGGACGTCCCGTGCGGTGATCGCGTCGACCAATGCGCGCATCTCGCCCGCCATGATCGCGGCACGACCGGGCCGGGACAGCGACGTCGCGCGCAGCAGCCGCACCCGCGCCTGCACTCCCGCGAGGATCTGCTCGACCGTCGGGCTCGCCGCGCCCGCGAGCAGGGCCTCGTAGAACAGGTCCTTGGTGCGGAGCAGCTGGGGCATGTCGGCCCCGGCCGCCACATCCGCTTCGAGTGTCGTGACCGTCGCACGCAGGCGGTCGTGCTGCGCCGAACCGGCCCGCTCGATGAACCGCCGCACGGTGAGCGCTTCGAGGGCGCCGCGCACCGCGTAGAGATCCCGGGCCTCCTCCGGCGACGGCGAGTAGACCACGGCGCCCTTCTGCGGGACCGTCACCACCAGACCCTCGGCGGTCAGCTCGCGCAGCGCCTCCCGGATGGTCGCCCTGGACACGCCGGTCTGCTCGATCAGCTCGCGTTCCACCAGCCGTTGGCCGGGCTTCAGCTCGAAACCGAGGATCGCGTTGCGCAGCCCGTCCAGCACCTGCTCGCGCAGCGGCGCCGCGATCCGGCCGATGTGAATGCCTCGGAAGCCCCCGTGCTCGGCGGCCTCCTCGGCCGTCGAGGTGGCGGGAGGACTTTGTCCGGCAGTCATACCAGCAGACCTTATCCCGATGACGTCACGCCAGCACCACCGCTATCGCGCCGGCCGGTCCGGTCAGAGCGGGAAAGCGCTGTCTCGTCCTCGCGTCGTGACCGGGGATCACCGTGGCCGCGAACCGCTCGGCCAGCTCGTTGATCAGGGACAGGGCCCTGCGCATCTCCCCCAGGTCGGTGAACGCGAAGAACGGCCACTCGTGCTCCAGCTGCTCGTAGAAGTGCGCCGCGTCGGAGGCGAGCAGCAGCGGCCTGCCCTCGGTCCGGACCGCGACCAGCAGCTCACCGGGACAGTGGCCGCCGACCGGACGGGCGGCTATCGCGTCGGAGACCCGCTCGGCATCACGGACCAGTCGGAGCCTGCCCTCGTCCCTGGCGCGCTCGACCACGGCCAGGTCGGCCTCCGTCGTGAACTCGCCCTCCAACGCACCCTCGGCGCGCTTGCCGAACCAGTAGTCGTGCTCGGCGCCGCCGCTGACCACCTCGGCTTCGGTGAACAACCCGAGGTAGCCGATGTGGTCGTAGTGGAAGTGCGACGTGATCACCCTCGTGACGTCCGAGGGCTCGATCCCCAGCAGCGCCAGACAGTCCGGGGTCGAGGTCACCGGGATCTCGCCGAGCCAGTCCCTCGCCGCGACGTCGTAGCCGGTGTCGAGCAGGGTGATGCCGTCCGAGTCGGTGATGACCCAGAAGTTGTAGTCCATGTCCAGCGTGGCGTCCGGCAGCCCGTACGAGGAGTACTCGTGGAACACCTCGCTGCGCTGGACCTGGCGCTCCGCGTACTTCACCGAGAGCACCCGGGACGCGGTGCCCAGCTCCGCCGGGTCGATCATCCCGCCGCCCCGTCGGCCCGTGCCGCCACGAGCTCCGCCAGGATCGGCGCCGCGGTGGTGGCGGCGTGGATGCCGATCACGCTGACGATCGACAGCACCTCGGTGAGCTCCTCGGTCGTGGCGCCGAGCCGCACCGCGTTGCGCAGGTGCAGCTTGAGCCCCGGTACGTAGAGGTGCGTCGCCGAGGCGTCGAACGCGATGTAGATCATTTCCTTGATCTTCGGTTCGAGCGTCCCGGTCCGCCACGGCACCGAGGAGAACTCGACGTAACTCTCGAACAGGTCCGGGGCCAGCTCGAGGATGCCCTCCCAGAACTGGTGCCAGTAGCCGCGGTTCTCGGTGAATTCCGCCTTGAGCCGCTCCTGGCGTTCGTCGAGCGCGGCGGGCCCGGTGCGCAGCCCTTCCTCCTCGAGCACCTCTATCAGCAGCGGCACCCCGATGTTCGAGGCGTGGATGCCCAGCGTGCTGGTCAGCTCGAGGACCTCCATCACCTCCGCCGGGGTCGCGCCGTGATCGAGCGCCGCGGCGATGTGCTGGCGGATACCCGGCTCGTACAGGTGGGTGGCCGCAGCGTCCGCCGCGATGTAGATGAACTCCTTGACCTTCGGTTCCAGGTGCGAGGCCTTCACCCAGGGCACGGCGGAGAAGTTCAGGTAGGCCCGCACGAACGGCGGGTCCAGCTCCAGCATGTGCTGCCACGGTTCGCCCCAGGTACCGCGCACCCGGATGAACTCGTCCTTGATCTCCTGCTGCTCGGCGGTGAGCGTCATGTCGACTCCTGTGCGGATGTGTGCAGTTGCAGCCAACGGGCGATCTCGGTGTGGTCGGCGGACGGGCCCAGTTCGTCCACCGCGTCGCTCCACAGCTCGACGGTCCGCGCGGCCAGCCGTGACGGTGTCCCGGTCGCCGTGACCAGGTCGAGCGCAATGCGGATGTCCTTGACCATCAGCCCGGACGTGAACCCCGAGTCGTAGGTGCCGGGCACGATGTAGTTGGGCCACTTGTTCTGGGTGGACCCACTGCGTCCGCTGGAGCCGTTGACCGCCTCCAGCATCACCGTGGCATCCAGCCCGAAACGCATACCGGCGAGGATCGCCTCCGAGCTGGCCAGCAGGTGTGCGGCGGACATCAGGTTGTTCAGTGCCTTGAGAGCGTGGCCCGCGCCCACCGCGCCGACGTGGCGGACCCGGCCCATCAGGGCGAGCAGCGGCTCCAGCCGCTCGACGACCTCATCGGGACCGCCGACCATGATCGTGAGCGTTCCCGCGTTCGCACCGGACACCCCGCCGGACACCGGTGCGTCGACGAGCGTCACGCCGCGTTCGGCCACCCGCGCTGCCAGCGCCCTGGTGCGCAGCGGTTCGGACGAGCTCATGTCGACCAGCACCGCCCCGGGGGCGAGCGCGTCCAGCACACCGCCCTCGACGACCTTCTCGACGATGGTGGAGTCCGGCAGCATCAGGATCACGACCGACGCGCCGGCCGCTGCCTCGGCCGCGCTGCCCGCCGGGGTGAGCACGTCGGCGAGGGCGGCGAGCGCCCCGGCCGAGGTGTCGTGGCCACGCACCTCGACGCCTCCCGCCGCGATCCGGCGGACCATCGGGTCGCCCATCTTGCCGAGGCCGACGAACCCCACCCGCCCGAGCTGAGTCGCCTCAGCCATGAGCGCTGCCGTTGGTCGCGCCGATCTCGTCGAGCACACGTTCGGCGACCCGGAAGGACTCCAGCGCCGCTGGAGCGCCGCAGTAGACGGCGGCCTGCAGCAGCACCTCCTGGATCTCCTCGACGCTGCACCCGTTGGTGACCGCGCCGCGCACGTGCACCCCGAGCTCGTGGTTGCGGTTGAGCGCGGTCAGCATGGCCAGGTTGATCAGGCTCCGGGTACGGCGGTCCAGCCCTGGCCGGCTCCAGATCTCTCCCCAGGCGGTGGCGGTCACGTACTCCTGGACCGGTCGGGCGAAGTCACTGACCGCCGCGAGCGAACGATCGACGTGCGCCTCGCCGAGCACCTCGCGCCGGATCGTCAGCCCACGCTCGTAGGCGTCGGACCGGGTCCCGTTGTCCTGGCTCACTGTGCTGCCTCCCCGTTGGCGGCCGCGCGGATCGCGGCCTGGTACTCCTCGTCGCTGACCTCGTCCAGCCACTGGGTCCTGCCGATCGAGATCGCGGTGTGGGTCATGACCGTGTCCGAGGTCCCGCCGTGCCAGTGCCGCTCCCCCGGCGGCACCCACACGACGTCGCCCGCTCTGATCAGCGCCGGCTGCTCCCCGTGCGGGCATACCCACCCGAGCCCGGCGGTGACGATCAGGATCTGCCCGCCCGTGTGGTGGTGCCAGTACGTGCGCGCACCGGGGGTGAAGGTGACCGAGTTGATCGTGTTGCCCTCGGCCGTGGTGGGCAGGACGGGATCGCCCCACACCGTGCCGGTGAACGTCTCGGACCGGTTCTGGGTCGGGGTACCGCTCGGGGCCCGGCCCCGGACTATCTGCACTGCTCATCCCTCCGTCGGTTGGTCGTGCACGCGGACGCCACCGGACACGTCGCCGATGGCGTCCACGACGCGGTTGCTGATCTGGTCGCCGTAGCCGAGGTTGTCCGCGAGACCGAAGCTGGCCAATGGCCCGGACGCGTTGAGCGTCGGAACACCGAGCCTGCCCAGCAGGTCCACGTAGAGCGCGACGTCCTTGGTCATCAGCCTGCTGGTGAGGCCACCCTCCAGGTAGTCGCCGGTCACGATGCGCGGAAACCGGTTGAGGGTGGCGAAGTTGACGCCGCTGCTCGTGTTGATGACCTCCAGCAGCTGGGTGAGGTCGAGACCGGCGCGGCGTCCGGCGACCATCACCTCCGCGCTGGCCGCGAGGCTCACCGCGTTGAGGAAGTTGTTCAGCAGCTTCGCGGTGTGGCCGGCTCCGGACGGGCCCATGTGATGGACCCGCGCGGCGATCGGCTCCATGACCCAGCCGATGTCGGCCAGCGCCTGGGCGTCACCGCCGGCCATGATGGTCAGCGTGCCCTTGTCCGCGGCCGCCGCCCCGCCGGAGATTCCCGCGTCCAGGTAGCGCACACCCACCGCGTCCGCCTCGTCGTGGAGCGTCGTGGTGGAGGCCGGCGAGGCGGTCGACAGGTCGACGACGGTCGACCCCGTCGACGCCGACGGCAGCAGAGCGCGGACCACCGGCTCCACCACGTGGCTGTCCGGCAGGGACAGCAGGATCACCTCGGCCCGGGTGGCGACCTCCGCCGGGTCGGCGGCCGGCTCTGCGCCCACCGTTTCGGCCCGTCCGGCCACCGGGTCGTGCCCGACGACCGTGATGCCCGCGTCGACCAGCCTGCGGGCCATCCGCCCGCCCATGTTGCCGAGGCCGATCACGCCGACCGTTCTGCTCGCCATCAGGCGATCTCCTCTCCTCGATGTGTCGCGGGGTGCAGCCGGGCGTCCACCGGAGCGGTGTCCCAGGCCCCGGCGCCACCGGAGGGACGCACGATGCTCACCGCCGACGCGCCGCCGTCCACCGAGATGACCTCGCCGGTCAGGTATCCGGCGTCGGCGCTGAGCAGGAAAGTCACCACCGAGGCGATCTCCTCGGCCGTGCCCGGCCTGCGCAGCGGGGTGGTGGCGGCGCGGCGCGCCATGTCGTCACCGCCACCTGGTCCCGAGCCGGACTCGGTGAACAGCGCGGTCGGCACGATGCCCGGGGCCACCGCGTTGACCCGGACCCCGATCGGCCCTCCGTACAGGGCGGCGCCGCGCAACACACCGAGTACGCCGTGCTTTGACGCCTGGTACGCCAGCAGGTCGTCGCTGCCGCGCAGCGATGCGATGGATGCGGTGAGCACGATCGCCCCGCCGCCACCCTGCCGCTCGTACTGCCGGAACGCCTCCCGCACCCCCAGGAACGCGCCGCGCAGGTTGATGCCGACCACTCGGTCGAACTCGGCCACCGACAGCTCCGGCAGCCGGGTCAGCGGGCCGGGCACTCCCGCGTTGAGGTGATGCAGGTCGACCCGTCCGAACGCGGCCACTCCCGCCGCCACGGCGGCGTCGACGTCGCTCTCGTCCGCGACATCGCCGACGTGGCGGACGGTGTCAGTGGGAAGCTGGGCAGCCAGCGCGGCGAGCCGGTCGCCGTCGGTGTCCATCAGCACCAGCCGGGCGCCGAGGCCGGCGAGGCGGCGTGCGGTGGCCGAGCCGATCCCGCCCGCGGCCCCGGTGACCAGCGTGACCTTTCCGTCCAGGTCCATCAGCTCTCCCCTCCGCGTGCGATGCGCACCACGAGATCGCCGAGCTCGTCGGGCAGTCCCTCGACCCGGCCGGCGAACCGGTCGCCCACTTGGGCGTCGTGTCCGGCGACCAGTAGCCGGCCGCTGTCCTCGGTCATCTCCCGCAGGAGGTCGAACCCCTGGTACATCTCGAGCAGGTCGGCCACCACGAAGAACGGCCGGTCGCGTTCCAGCTCCTCGTAGAAGTGCAGCGCGTCGGCGGCCAGGATGACCGTGCCGTCACCGCCTGCCACCTGGGCGATCAACTGGCCAGGGGTGTGTCCGCCGACCACGGTCAGCTCGATCCCGGGTGCCAGGTCCACGGTTCCCTCGACCTGCCGCAGACGTCCTTGCCCGGCGATGGTCGCCAACCGGGCGAGCTCGTCGGCCTCGGTGGAGTGCGCGAACTGGGTTCGCCGAGCGTACGGGCCGGTCCAGAACTC
Organism: Actinospineispora spinosispora DSM 44797; assembly: GCF_000429025.1. Taxonomy (GTDB): domain Bacteria; phylum Actinomycetota; class Actinomycetes; order Mycobacteriales; family Pseudonocardiaceae; genus Pseudonocardia; species Pseudonocardia spinosispora. Next base: position 1,050,473 of record NZ_KE386833.1, on the reverse strand, counting down.
GAACTCGCGCCGGGCGATGACCACCTCGGCGGCCGGGAAGTGGTCGAGGTTGCCGATGTGGTCGTAGTGCGCATGGGTGACCACGACCTGGCTGACAGACTCCGGCGTGATGCCCAGGCCGCGCAGCGCGTCCGCCGGGTGGACGAGCATCGTCCGGCGGCGCGCAAGGCCCGGTTCGGGTCCGAACCCGCAGTCCACGACGATCGTGCGGTCGCCGTTGCGGACGACCCAGAAGAAGTAGTCCATCGGCAGGTCGCTGTCGGGCTCGCCGTAGACGTGGAAGTTGAGGTACGTCTCGGCCTTGCGCGCGACGCGGCTGCCGTAGCGGACCGCGAGCACCTCGTACTCGCTCACTTCGCCGTCCCCGCGACGTCGGCATGGAAGTCGACGTCCTTGGTCTCCGGTCCGGCGGCGGCGCCGATCGTGGCGAGCACCCCGCCGACGAACAACAGCACGAGCGGGGTCAGCACGTACGGCATGAACTGGCCCAGCCCCTCGAGGAAGAACGCGTAGAAGGAGGGGATGATCACCGAGGCGCTGAACCCGAGACCGAACCCGGACGCGCGTACATCGGTGTGGAACCGCTCGTTGATGTAGGGCAGCACCGCGCCCCACGGCGCGGTGACCAGCACCGAGAATGCGCAGACCACCAGCATCACGACCCCGATGGGCAGCGACGTCCCGGTCACCAGGACCCACAGCAGTGCCGAGCCCACCGTCGCGATGAGCGGCCCGAGGATCAGGAACAGCCGTCGCCTGCCGATCCGCTGGCTGATGACACCCGCCGCGATGTAGCTGAACACCAGGCAGGCGTAGGCCAGCAGCAAGGTGAGCGTCAGCTGGGTTCCGGTGAACTTCAGCTGGGTGTGGAGCACCGCGGTCGGCAGGTAGAGCGTCACCAGGTTCTGGGTCAGCCAGAAGCCGGTCATCATCGTGAACACCTGTAGGAAGCTGCGCCCGCTGGCGCCGCGGAACACCGTGCCCAGCGGCGAGGACGTCTTCTCGGACTTCTCCCAGATCTCCGACTCGGAGACGCTGCGCACGTAGTAGAGCGCGAGCAGCCCGGCCAGCAGCGCCCCGATGACGAACGGGATTCGCCAGCCCCACACCGCGTAGGGCGAGCCCGGTCCGTCCAGCGGGAAGATCGCGAAGGACACCAGCCCGATCAGGTTGATCACGATGTAGGCGAGTGGGAACGCGGCGAGGATGACGCCGCCGAGCAGGCCTCGCTTGTGCTTCTCGGAGTACTCCATGGCCAGCGGTAGCGCACCGGTGTATCCGCCGCCGAGGCACACGCCGTCGAGGAAGCGCAGCACGATCAGCAGCCAGTAGGAGGCGATGCCGATCGTCGCGTGACCCGGGACGAACGCGATCAGCAGGGTGATGACGCCGAAGCCGCTGACCGAGGTGATGGTGGTCTTGCGCCTGCCGATCCGGTCGGCGAGGGCACCGAAGACCGCGGCGCCGACCGGGCGTCCGATCAACGTGGTGACGAACACCAGCGAGGTGAGGATTCCGGCCTCTCCCGGGGACATCTGGGCCGGCTGGAAGTAGCTCAGTGCCGGAGTCAGGATCACCGTCGGCAGGTAGATGTCGAACATGTCGACGAACTCGGCGAAGAACGCGCCGATGGTCGCCGACCGTCGTTTCTCCGCCAGCGCCGAGGTGTCACCCGGGTTCCGCTGGGCGGTCCGCCCGCTGTGTGTCATGTGGGCCCACCCTTTGCCGCAACGTTGCGTGAGATGAGTTTGTCTGCCTGTCAGACAATCTGTCAGACGGACACGCTAATCGCGGCATGCGGATGGGTCAATGCGGAAGGTCGAACGCGGCGGCCTGGCCGTGCAGGGCGCCCTCGGCGTCGACCAGGTTCCAGACCGTGGCCTTGTCGATCCAGAACTGGGCACCGGACTTGGCGATGCGCAATCCTCGGTAGTCGTCGATGAACCCGTGCTCGGCCACCTGCTCGAACAAGCGGTCGCGTTCCGCGCGGTCCGGAGTGGCCGCGGAGTACCTCGACGGCAGACCCACGAACTCGTCCCAGCTGTAGCCGAAACACCGCTGGGCGGCCAGGTTCGCGTAGCAGAAGAGCGGATCGTCGGAGAGTCGATGCGCCAGCAGCACGAACGGCGCATCCCGGTAGAGCCAGCGCCCCATGTCGGTCGACGCCGGCTCCCCGCCAGGTGTCAGCGGCCGACCCACCACACGGAGATGGCTGCTGGTGAGCAGCGCCGCGAAGTCCGGATCGTCGGGCGTGATCAGGTCCCGGTCTCCCCGCACGGGGTCAGCCTCCTCGATGGGGACGTCAGGCCATCGACACCAGCTTCGCCCGGCGGCGCGGAGACCGTGCTGTGAGGCGTGCGGCGATCGAGGGCGCCGCTCACCCGGTCAGGACTCAGGTGCCCTGGTTCCTCGACTCCTCGTTCTCGTGGTGCTCGGCCTTCGCCGCGTGCTTGTCCGCGACCTGCTGCGCCCGCTCCGCGCGCTCGCGCTCCGTGGCGGCCTGCGCCTCAGCCTTGGCTGCGTGCTCGTCCGCGACCTGCTGCGCGTTCTCGGCGCGCTCCTGCTCGGCTTCCTTGTGCTGCTGGGACTGCCCTTCCTCGCGCAGACCGTCGCTGCCGGTCAGGTCCCCCAGCGCCTCCTTGACCTTGCCCTTGAGTCCCTCGACGCCCATCGTCAGCTCCTTCGACCTCTCGGTTCCGGCCCGTGTGCCGGCTGTCGTCGTCCGATGGCTACCCGGTGAGATCGGCCCGAAACGACGGCGCGGCAGGTGCGGCACCGGCGGCATGGCACCATCGGGCGCATGACGATCGAGCGGTTCGAGGTCAAGCGCAGGATCGCGGCCGATGCCGCGACGATCTTCGGACTGCTCCGTGATCCCAAGGGACATGTGGCGATCGACAGCTCGGGCATGCTGATGGCCGCCACCGGCGATCCGGTGAACGCCGTCGGCGACACCTTCGTGGTGCACATGGACCGCGAGTCGCTCAACGACTTCCCGGAGCTCGGCCGCTACGACGTCACGATCAGCATCACCGCGTTCGAGCCCGACCGGGAGATCGCCTGGACGGTCACCGGTGTGGCGCGGCCGCCGATCGGCCACATCTACGGCTACCGCCTCGAACCGGTGGACGACGGCACACTCGTCACGTCGTACTACGACTGGTCCGACATCGAGCAGTCCTGGCGCGACCGAGGCATCTTCCCGATCATCTCGGAGAACGCCCTGCGGGCCACCCTCGGCATCCTGGCCAGGACGGTGGCCGACCAGCGCACCGCACCCTGACCCCACGCCGGAGTGCGGTCCGGCGCGCGGGGTTAGCCTCTTCCGCAAGTCGCCGGCGTTCTGCTGTGCCCGCGCCGGAACGGCGTAGTGAACGTGCACCCCGCACTACCTCCGGGAGAACCTAACCATGGCCGAATCGGCGTGCCACGACACGATCATCCACACCGTCGCACTGGTCTCGATCGTCGACGGGCGGCTGCTGATGGTGCGCCCTCGTGACAAGAAGGCGTTCTACCTGCCCGGGGGCAAGATCGATCCCGGCGAGAGCGACGTCGACGCGCTCGTTCGTGAGCTCGGCGAAGAGCTCGCCGTCCACACCGACCCCGCCGCTCTCCGGTACCTCACCGACATCGACACATCCGCCTACGGGCACGGACCCGGGGTGCGGGTCCGGATGCGCTGCTACCTCGGCGGTTTCCAGGGCGATCCGACGCCGAACGCGGAGATCGAGGAGGTCCGCTACCTGAGCCCGACCGACTACGTCGATCTCCCGGAGACGGCGCCCGCGGTCCTCGACCTGATCGACGAGCTCCGGTCCCGGCACCTGATCGGGACGCCGTCGTGAACGACGTATCCGACCGGGGCTTCTGGGAGGAACGCTGGTCCCAGGCCCTGCGTGACCACGGCGATGCCATCACGCGCCGACCACCGAACGCCCATCTGACCGGGATCGCTGAAGACCTCGTCGCCGGTGTCGCGCTCGATGCGGGCTGCGGCCACGGCTCCGACACACTTTGGCTGGCCACCCGAGGCTGGCGGGTCACCGCGGTCGACTTCTCGGCGACCGCGCTGGACCACGGCCGGTCGACGGCCGACGCCATCGGGACAGACGTCGCCGAACGCGTCGAGTGGGTCGAGGGCGATCTCGGGACGTGGGCGCCTGAGCCCGGCCACTACGACCTCGTCTTGTGCCTCTACGTCCACGTCGACGGCTCGGTCGAGGCGATGGTGGAACGAATGGCGGCGGGCGTCGCGACCGGCGGGTCGCTGTTGCTGGTGGGCCACCGCCCCATCGACCCGGAGACCGGCGCGGCCACTCCCGCCGCCGGCCAGGTGCAGGTCTCCGTCGACGAGGCCGTCGCCGCGCTCGACCCCGCCCGATGGGAGTTCGTCGTCGCCGAGGACCGCCCACGCGCCGCGGCCGGCACCGGCACCGACGCCGTCATCCACGCACGACGCCTGTCCTGACCGGAACACACCGGCCACTTGACCACCAGGCGTCCTTCACGCAATATACAGGCCAGTCAATATATTGCGATGAACAGGAGCCGATGTGGCCGCCGGACCTTCCACCCGACCGGCCGGGCGTCCACCGAAGGACGTCCCACAGGGTGACGCGACCCGGCGGCGGATCCGAGAGGTGGCCACGGAGCTGTTCGCCGAGATCGGCTACCACAGCACCGGCACCGCGGAGATCGGCCGCAGGGCCGGGGTCCGACAGGGGGCGCTCTACTACCACATCGGTTCGAAGGAAGAGCTGCTCTACGAGGTGCTCAAGGCTCACGTCGAAGAGACGCTCAAGGGCGAGCAGGCCATCGCCGCCCTCGATCTCCCGGCCGAACGCAAGCTCGAACGACTGATCACCCACCAGGTGACCACGATCGCTCATCGACGCGACGAAGTGGCCATCTACCTGCGCGAACGTCAACATCTGACCGGGCGTCGGGCGGACGACCTGCAGCAGCTCCGGGACACCGTCGAACAGATCTGGCGGAGTGTCATCGCGGACGGGGTGGCGAGCGGCTCGTTCAGGAAGGTCGACCACGTCGAGATCAACGGCCTACTGGGGATGGTCAACATGGTCTTCTACTGGTACCGGCCCGATGGTGAGCTGGCCCCCGAGGACATCGCACGCAGGTTCGTCGATCTGGCGCTCAGAGGAGTCAGCACCGCCTGAGCTGAACCCAGCGGGCGCCGGGCACCGTCGGCGCCGACGTGTAGCCGAAATGTACTGACTGACCACTATGGGAGGCGTCCATGGGAGACGGCGGCAACGTGGCTGAACTGACCATCCTGGCGGAGGGTCTGCGGTTCCCCGAGGGGCCGGTAGCGATGCCCGACGGGAGTGTCCTGGTGGTCGAGGTCGCGGCGGGCCGCATCACGCGCGTCGCACCGGACAGATCGAAGACGGTGGTCGCCGAACCGGGCGACGGCCCCAACGGCATGGCACTCGGACCGGACGGCAAGCTCTACGTCTGCAACAACGGCGGATGCTTCACCTGGCACGACCACGACGGGATGCTGGTGCCGGGTGCGCACGACCCTGGCCGCTACCGGGGTGGGCGGATCGAACGGATCGACCTGAACAGCGGGACGGTCGAGGTGCTCTACACCGAGTGCGCGGGTCACCGGCTGCTCGCCCCGAACGACATCGTGTTCGACGCCGAGGGCGGTTTCTGGTTCACCGACCACGGCCTCGTCCACGATCGGTCGAAGAGCCGCAGCGCGATCTACTACGCGGCCACGGACGGATCGTCGATAGCCGAGGTCGTCTTCCCGCTCGACTCCCCGAACGGCATCGCGCTCTCCCCCGACGGCACTCGGCTGTACACGGCCGAGACGTTCACCGGCAGGGTCTGGTTCTGGGACCTCGCGGCGCCGGGGCAGATCGTGCCGGCGCCGGGCATTCTCGGCCACGGTGGGACGGTGCTGCGCGGACTCGGTGGAGAACGTGCGTTCACCGGCCTCGACTCGATGGCCGTCGACGGCGACGGGTGGGTCTGCGTGGCGACCCTGATCGCCGGTGGGATCACCGCGGTGTCGCCCGATCACGAGCAGGTCGAGTTCCACTCGACCGGCGACCCGATGACCACGAACATCTGCTTCGGCGGGGCCGATCTCGGCACCGCGTTCGTGACCCTGTCGGGCAGCGGACGACTCGCCGCGATGCCCTGGCCACGCCCTGGTCTGGAGCCGGCGTTCGCACCGGCGTCCAGGTGAGGAGGGCGACATGGGCGTGATCACGTTCGGCGAACACCGGTGGTCCTCATCGGACATCCTCCAGCGGGTCGACCGGGTCGCGGCCGGCTTCCAGAACCTCGGTGTCGGGGAAGGCGACGGTGTCGCCATCTGCCTGCGCAACGACGTCGTCTACTACGAGGCGTCCCTGGCCGCCGGGGCGATCGGGGCGTTCCCGGTTCAGGTCAACTGGCACTACACCGCCGCTGACCTGCGCTACATCATCGAGGACTCCGGAGCGCGTGCGCTGGTCGTCCACGCCGACCTGCTGCGACGACTCCGCGACGGGATCCCGGACGACGTGGCGGTCCTCTCCGTGCCCACGCCACCGGAGGTCCGGTCCGCCTACGCCATCCCGGCGGCCGATGCCGTGGTCGAGCCCGGAGACCTCGACTGGGCGACGTGGCGTGACGGCTTCACCGACGGGCCGCAAGCGCCGTCGACCTTTCCTTCCACCGTCATCTACACCTCCGGCACCACCGGCAGGCCCAAAGGGGTCACGCGCGCCGCGTTCACCTCACACCAGCTCGACGCGATGACCTCGATGTTCACCCAGTCCTACGGGTTCCATCTGGCGGACGACCCGACACGCATATCAACGGCCATCGTCGGACCCACCTACCACTCCGCACCGAACGCCCACGCGACCTTCTCGTTCCGCGCCGGAGCGAACGTCGCTATCGTCCCCCGGTTCGACCCGGAGGGTCTGCTGCAGCTCATCGAACGTGAGCGGATCACCCACCTGAACCTCGTTCCGATCATGTTCAGCCGGTTGCTGAAGCTGCCGCGCGAGGTACGCGACCGCTACGACCTGTCCTCGCTGCGCTACGCGGGCCACGCCGCCGCGCCCTGCCCGCCCGACGTCAAACGGGCGATGATCGACTGGTGGGGACCGGTGATCGGCGAGTACTACGGGGCCACCGAGATGGGCAACGTCACCCTCTGCACGTCCCAGGAATGGCTCGACCACCCAGGGACCGTCGGCCGCGTCATGCACGGCGCCGAGGTGAAGGTCCTCGACGAGAACGGCAGCGAGCTGCCGGCCGGTCAGATCGGCGAGATCGCCGGCACGTTCCACGGGTTCGGCGACTTCGCCTACAACAACGACCCGGAGAAACGTGCCTCGGTCGACCGCGACGGGCTGATGGCTCCTGGTGACATCGGGTACTTCGACGAGGACGGGTTCCTGTACATCCGGGACCGCAAGATCGACATGATCATCTCCGGCGGGGTGAACATCTATCCCGCCGAGATCGAGGCGGCGCTGCACCACATGCCCGAGGTCGCGGACTGCGCGGTGTTCGGCATCCCCGACGACGACTACGGCGAGGCCGTCCACGCCGTGGTGCAGCCGAGAGCGGACGCGGGCGACCTCACGGCCGAGGACATCTCGGCGTTCCTGCGCGACCGGGTCGCCGGCTACCTGGTGCCCCGGACGGTGGACTTCTCGACGGACCTACCCCGGGAGGACTCCGGCAAGATCTTCAAGCGGAAGCTGCGCGAACCCTTCTGGTCGGCGGCCGGACGCACCATCTGAAATCCTCGCCCCAGGCGGAGATCGATCACCCGAAAGGTTCCCCCATGATCAAACTGGTGTACATCCTGCGCGCCCGCGCCGACGTCGACATCGCCGAGTTCCGTCGCTACTGGCTGGAGGACCACGCGCCGAAGGTGCGTGGAGTGGCCGAGGCGATCGGCGCGGTCCGCTACGTACAGAGCCACACCCTGGACACTCCGCTCAACCAGGCGCTCGTCGAGGGCCGGAGCATGACCGAGGGCTTCGAAGGCATCACCGAGGTGTGGTTCGACGACCTGGACACCCTCACCGCGCGCGCCGCCTCGGCGGAGGGTGCCGAGGCGATGAGCATGCTGCAGCGGGACGAGTCCACGTTCATCGACCTGGCCCGCTCCACCATCTTCCTGACCGAGGAGCACGAGATCTTCGATCTGACCTGATCCGAGACCGGGCCTGTGCGACGAAGCACAGTTGACCGGCTCGGACACCCGGACGTAACGTCGGAACGAAGGTCAAGAGCGTCAGCGTCAAGCCCCGGCTCGCTGGCCGGCAACCCTCCACCGCGGTGGGGTGCTCCGGGTGCGGACCGGGCCGTCGTGCAGCCACGTCGGCAAGCGTGGACCCACTGGTACGAGGCTCGTGTCGGTCGTGTCCCGGAGACCCACGCGGAGAGCCACATGCCGGCCCCCGACGCGCATGTCCTCGACCAGCCGGCCAGGGCGGCGCTGCTCGGTCCACACGCACACCTCGCCGAGCGCAGGGGCCGGGTGCTGCGCTACCCGGCCGACGTGTCCCCGTTCCTCGCGTTCCCGTCCGACCCCGTCGAGGCGGACTGGCACGATCTGGCCGAGCTCGCCGGCCCGGGTGCGTTGGCCGGGGTGTCCGGCGTGGCTGTCCCGCCGGGGTGGGAGGTCGTGTCCACCGGCGCGGGCGTGCAGATGGTCGACGACGGGATCGCCGCCGCCCACGACCCGGAGACCGTGGTGCTGGGCCCGAGGGACGTCCCCGAGATGCTCGCGCTCGTCGGGCGGACCCACCCCGGCCCGTTCCTGCCTCGGACCATCGAGATGGGGACCTACCTGGGGATCCGTCGAGGTGGACGGCTCGTCGCGATGGCGGGCGAACGCCTGCACCCGCCCGGCTGGACCGAGATCAGCGCCGTGTGCACCGACGCGGACCAGCGTGGACAGGGCCTGGCCACCCGGCTGGTCCTGGCGGTCGCGGCCGGCATCCGGGACCGGGGAGAGACCCCCTTCCTGCACGCTGCGGCGACCAACACCACCGCGATCCGGCTGTACGAGTCCCTCGGCTTCACGCTCCGCCGAACCGCGACGTTCGGCGCCGTACGGGTGCCCACCTTCGCCCGCGGGCACTGACGCGCACCATCGTCCGAGCGAAGTGTGACGAAAGTGAATGGCCAGCCGGCGTGGCCGACACGGGGCACTTCGGGATCTGATGACTATGATGAGTGGGTCGGAACCTCCGTACGGCTCATTGACTCGGAGGTCGCGGGTTCACATCCCGCGCTAGCCCGCGACCAGACACCACACGAGGGAGCGATCGCCGATCGGCGGTCCGGCTTCGATCGTATGGAGGCAGGAGCACGTTCGTGGCTCGAGGTGACCAGCGCTCACGGCGCGTTCACCGCACCGCTCGTACACCGGGACGCCGGGTGCGCGATCGGGACGACGACGGCATCATCGCGGTTCTGGCCCGGACCGCGCGTGAGGTCGAGACGGCGGCCCAGCGCGGGCGCATGCTCGACCAGCAACGGACGAAGTTCCAGGTCGTGGCGGTCCTCGCCCGGCAGGAACGCGCCCGGGTGCGTGCGGAGATCAGCAACGACACCCTCCGGACGGCCCTGCTGAAGCGGCTCGACGGGATCGCGTTGATCCTTGCGCAGATCGCCACCAGGGACACGTCGTTGCTGGAGCTGCTCGGCGAGGACGCCGTCCTGTCCGACGCCGCGAAGGCGGTCAGGCGGAACCTGTTGAACGACGCCGGAGTCGAGGCGCCTCCCGCCGAGCCCGCGCCGCAGGAAGCACCGCCCGCCGCGCCGGCAGCCACCGAGCGACAGGTCGTGCCGAGGGCGATCGTCTCCCGCCAGCTGGCCAACCCCTTCCTGGCCCCGGACTTCTCGGCCGCGAGGCCCAGCACCGCGCCACCCGTGCGTCGCCTCGCCACCTGGGAGCTGCTCGGGCCGCTGTTCAACTCGTTCGAACGGGCCGGCGAGGGTGCCTCGCCGTGCATGACGCTGCCGACACCCACGTCCCTGAACGCGCCGGGCGGCCACGAGCTGATGCCGCACCAGGGCCAGCTGATCGCCGCGGCGGCCGCCGGACATCGCAGTTTCCTGCTCGCCGACGAACCAGGTCTCGGCAAGACGGCCCAGGCGCTCCTCGCCGCGCAGGCCGCGAAGGCCTATCCGCTGCTGGTCGTCGTGCCGAATGTCGTCAAGACCAACTGGGCACGCGAGGCGGCGCTGTGGACCCCGAACCGCTCGGCCACCGTGATCCAGGGCGACGGTGAGACGATGGACGGCTTCGCCGACATCGTCGTGGTCAACTACGAGGTGCTCGACCGCCATCAGGGCTGGATCGGCGACTTCGGTTTCCGCGGCATGGTCATCGACGAAGCGCACTTCATCAAGAACAAGACCTCCCAGCGCTCCCGGCACGTGCTCCAGCTCTCCGAACGCATCCGGTCCCGCGTCACCCGGCCCCTGCTGATCGCACTGACCGGGACGCCGCTGATCAACGACATCGAGGACTTCCGAGCCATCTGGCAGTTCCTCGGCTGGATCGACGACACCAAGCCGCTGCCCGAGCTGATGCGAGTACTCGAGGAGACCGGGCTGACCCCGGCCGATCCCGAGTTCTACCGCGCCGCCCGCCAGTGTGTGGTCGACCTCGGCATCGTGCGTCGCCGCAAGGTCGACGTCGCGGCGGACATCCCGGCCCGGCGGATCGCCGACCTTCCCGTCGAGCTGGACGACAAGCTCGGCCGCTCGATCCGGGAGGCCGAACGGGGCCTCGCCCGCCGCATGGTGGAGCGGTACGAGACAGCCCTCGCACGGCGTGATTCCGGACCCGAGGTCGAGGGCATCGACCATGAGCTGGTGCGCAGGATCGCCGCCCGGGAGCGGAAGGAAGCGACCAAGGCCGAGGGCGACGACAACGTGTTCGCCATGATGCGCCGCATCGGACGCGCGAAGGCCGGCCTCGCCGCAGACTATGCGGCTCAGCTGGCCCGCAGCGCGGGCAAGGTCGTCTTCTTCGCGAAGCACCTCGACGTCATGGACGCCGCCGAGGAGACCTTCGCCAAGGCCGGAATCCGGTACTCCTCGATCCGGGGTGACCAGACATCGGCCGTGCGGCAGAAACAGATCGACGCGTTCGTGAACGAACCGGACGTCGCGGTCGCCGTCTGCTCGCTCACCGCGGCAGGTGTCGGCATCAACCTGCAGGTCGCCTCGAACATCGTGCTCGCCGAGCTGTCCTGGACCGACGCGGAACAGACCCAGGCGATCGACCGCAGCCACCGCATCGGGCAGACCGAGCCCGTCACCGCCTGGCGCATCATCGCCGCCCAGACGATCGACGCGAGGATCGCCGAGCTGATCGACAGCAAGGCGGGCCTCGCCGCCAGGGCGCTGGACGGCTCCGACGTCGAGGTGGGCGCCTCCGAGGACATCCAGCTGCAGGCTCTGATCGCGCTGCTGACCGATGCCTTGACGGCACCGGTCTAGCGGACGGACACCCTCTCGACGAGACCGGCGAGCTGCTCGGTGGTCGTGCCCCATCCGTCGGCGAAACCGAGCTCGGAGTGCAGCGCCCTGGCGGCCGGATCACCGTGGCGCACGGTGATCCGGTAGTCGGTGCCGTCCGGGCAGTCCCGGAGGACGACCTCGGCGGTCATCAGCACCGGCGCCGGGCTCGCGGGTCGCCATCCGCTGTCGATCGCGTTGGTGAACACGAGGCGCTCGAACTCCTCCACGACCAGGAAACACGCGTCCAGATGCGGGACGAACGTGTCCCCGTCATCGCTCATCCGCGTGACGAACGCGCCGCCGGGACGGACGTCGAGGCTTTCGACGCGGCAGCGCGTCGGGGCGGGGATCCACCACTGCGCCAGGTTCGCCGGGTCGGTCCACGCCGCCCACACGTCCGCACGGGACGCACGGATGACGCGGTCGATGCCGAGATCGAGATCGGGGTTCACTTGTTCTCCTCGGGGTGGGTCACGAACCGCTCCAGGCGGTCGGTGCGATCGGTCCAGATGCGTCGCTGCTGCGCGAGCCAGTCCTCGACCAGCGCGAGGCGTTCCCGATTGAGCTCACAGGTGCGCACCCGGCCGGACTTGGTCGTGTGGATCAAGCCGTTCGACTCGAGCATCCGTACGTGCTTCATGAACGACGGAAGGGTCATCGGTGCGTCTCTGGCGAGGTCTCCGACGCTCGCCCGGCCGCAGCCGAGCCGCCGGATCACCGCACGCCTCGTCGGGTCGGCGAGCGCGACGAACAGTCCGTCGAGCACCACGGAATGGTTATCCACAAGGCTAAGTATTGAGCACGCAGACACTTAGCGCAAGGGCTAAGTATCTGAGTCGATGCACAGCGCAGGGCGGACGCTTCGAGTAGAAGGGGAACATGCGATTCGTATTCGTCGGAGCGGGAGCGATCGGTAGTGCGGTCGGCGGCCTGCTCGCGCAGCGGGGAAGCGACGTCCTACTGGTCGCGCGGGGTGAGCACGCCCGGTCGATGATGGCGGGCGGCCTGACCGTGAGATGTCCCGACACGAGGTGGACGCTCCCGGTGACCACCGTGACCGGGCCCGACCACGCACACCTGACCGTCGACGACGTGCTGGTGCTGACCACGAAGACCCACCAGGCCGAGGCTGCCGTCGAGCAGTGGGCCGACGTGCCGGTACACGACCGTACCGGCGCTGTCGTCGGCTTCGCCGGCCGGTTGTTGCCGATCCTCACCGCACTCAACGGAGTCGCCAGCGAGGCCATCGCGCTGCGGTACTTCGAGCGGGTCTTCGCGGTGTGCGTGTGGTTCCCGACGGTGATGACCGAGCCCGGCGAGGTCATCGTCAGGACGGTGAGCCCACGCGGGGTGTTCCACGTCGGTCGGTACGGGGCGTCCCCCGATCCCGCCGCCGACGCGCGACTCGTCAAGGCCATCGGGGAGGAGTGGGGAGCAGTCGGTCTCCGGATCGTCCGGTCCGACGAGGTGATGCGATGGAAGCACCGCAAGCTGCTCGCCAACCTGGGCAACGTGCTGCAGGCGCTGCTCGGGGACGCCTCCGGCGCCGGCGACATCCGCCGCGCCGCGGAGGACGAATGCCGTCAGGTCTTCGATCGCGCGGGCATCGAGATCGCCGGCGACGAGGAGTCCCGGACAGCCTGGGGCGCGCTGGTGACCAAGCCCGTCCCCGGCGAGCCGGCCCAGCTGGGCGGTTCGAGCTGGCAGTCACTCGTCCGGGGCACCGGCACCATCGAGACCAGCTACCTCAACGGCGAGATAGCGCTGATCGCTCGGCGGATCGGACAGCCGGCACCGGTGAACACCGCGCTCACCGCACTGGCCCGCCGTGCGGCCCGCGAGGGACTGCGCCCCGGCTCACTCACCGCCGAGGACCTCCGAACGCACCTCGGCCAGGCCGTCTGACCCGTCACCCACCGGCCACCTCACACGACTACCGGCTGGATCGATCGCGGCGGTACCGCAGCAGCAGCACGTCGTCGGCCGTCAGCAGGCCGGCCAGCCGCGTCCCTCTCGGATCGGCGCCAGAGGTACCTTCCGCGATCCTGCCGGCGCCCGCTCCGGCCAGCATGGGTGCGACCGTCAGGCACAGCTCGTCCACGGCGTCGGCCGCGATGAGATCGGCGAACAGCCGGGGACCCGCCCTCGCACAGCACCCGACGCAGACCGCGGTCGGCGAGGGCGTCGACCAACGCAGTCGCCCGGTCGGTGTCGAGCTCGACCACCTCGGCACCGGCGTCGGCCAGCCGGCGGCGGTTGGCCTCCGGGGCGGCGCCCGAGGTCAGCACGAGTGGAGCGACGACCGTGTCGGTGAACAAACGCCCCTCGGGATCCAACGCGGCGGTGCGGGTGACCACCGCGATCCTCGGTGGCACACCGGTCTCGGGGTCCGCGCGGCGAGCTCCCGCGTAGTTCTCCGTACGAGCGGTCCCGGCGCCCACGAGAACGACGTCGCACAGGCTGCGCAGCAGGTGGAACACCCGCCTGTCCGGGGCGCACGACAGACCCGAGGACCGGCCGGAGACCGCGACCGCACCGTCCAGGCTGCTGACGAAGTTGACCCGGACGAACGGGCCGGTCGACGATGCGGGATAGGCGTAGAGCCGAGCCAGCTCCTCATCGGACAGCTGCTCGGTGCCGGTGGCCGGCCACAGGTTCAGCACCGGCTCATCCCATCACGGGGCCACGCCCCGCGCCGCCGGACAGCGCGGCGGACAACGACGACCGGAGAGGACCCGATGCGAGTTCTGATCGTGACGGCCGGTTCGCTCGGCGACGTCGCGCCGTTCACCGGCCTGGGCGTTCGGTTGCGACTCGCGGGCCACCAGGTGGCACTGGCCGCGCACGACCGGTTCGCCGACCTCGTGCGAGCGTGCGGGCTGGAGTACCGCGCCCTTCCGGGCGATCCGGTCGCCCTCGTCCGGGCACGCACCGCGGCGCCGTCACCGGAGGACGCACACACGGTCTTCACCGGGTTCCTCGACGAGCTGGGCGAGGGGGTGGTCGCGGCCACGGCCGCCGGCACCGACGTTCTGCTCACCGCATTCGGTCCGGCCCCGCTGAGCCGGCTCGTCGCCCAGAGCGCCGGCATCCCGAGCATGGGTGTCTATCTCGTGCCGGGGCTGCTCACACGAGAGTTCGCGCTCCCGGGATCCTCCAGGCAGCTCTCCCCCGCCGACAACCACGCGGCGGGACGCGCACTGCTGGCCCGCGCCGGCTCCCTCCACGCCGACGTCCTGGCACGGCTGCGTGCCCGGCTGGACCTCCCACCCGTCACCGAGGAGCGCGCGAGCCCGCCGGACAACTGGCCGATCTGCCACGGCTACAGCCCGTCGGTCCTGCCCCGGCCCACCGACTGGCCCGCGTCGGCGCACGTGACCGGGTACTGGTGGCCCGAGCGACCACCGGGCTGGGCGCCGCCTTCGGAGCTGGCCGACTTCCTGGACGCGGGTCCTCCACCGGTGTTCGTCGGGTTCGGCAGCATGATCCCGGACCACGCGCGGCTCCACGAGGTCGTCGCGACCGCGATCGCACGTGCCGGTGTACGTGCCGTGGTGCAGTCCGGCTGGGCAGAGCTCGGCTTCACCGGGGACGACATCCTGTGTGTCGAGGACCTACCCCACGACTGGCTGTTTCCCCGCATGGCGGCCGTCGTGCACCACGCCGGAGCAGGTACCACCGGGGCCGGGCTGCGCGCGGGAGTCCCGGCAGTCCCGGTACCCGTCCTGGTCGACCAGCCCTTCTGGGCGGACCGGCTGCACCGGCTCGGCGTTGCGCCACCTCCGTTGCCGCTGCCCGACCTGACCGCCGGGACTCTGGCCGCCGCGCTGCGCGCCTGCCTCGACCGGCCGTCCTACCGCGACCGTGCCGCCGGGCTCGGCCGCCGGGTCCGCGCCGAGGACGGCGCCGCCGCCGTGCTCTCGCTGCTCACCCGGCTCGACCCGGCGGCCGCTCGATGAGCCACGCCGGACCGGACATCCGCTACGGCTCGATGTCGTCGAGCGCGGCGAGCATCGCGGTGAGCACGCGTCGGGTGGCCGTGAGATCGGCGGCGGTCAGGTGTCGGCCGACGTGGCTCAGTTGTTCGTGCTCCCCGCGGACGACCGCGTCGATCGTCGACCGGCCCACGTCGGTCAACGCCACCAGCTTGGAACGTTGATGGTCGGGGTTGTCCGCCAGCTCGACCAGGTCGTCCGCGCGAGCGTCGTTGACCATGCGCTGCACGAACTGGCGGCTGAGCGACTGTGACCGGCCGATCTGGGGCACGGTCATCGGTCCGTTGCGGCGCAGCTGGTCGAGTACCGCGCGGACACCGACCGTGACCTGGTTGTCCGGCTCGTCGCGTTCCACGGCTCGGAGCACCCGCCGGTACAGCGGGCCGACCAGTAGGTAGATCTCGGCGAGCTGGTCAGCGAGCTCGGGGGCAGGCAGCGGGGTCTCCGACACTCCCCGATTATGACATCTCGGTTGTCATTTCTTGAAAGATCTGACACCTTGGTTGTCATGTCTGTCGCTTGGATCGATCTGCCTCCCCCCGCTCATCTGCCGCTGGCCGACGGCCGGATCGCCTACCACGACACCGGTGGAGCCGGGCCGCTCGTGGTCCTCCTGCACGGCGGCGGGGTGGACCGCAGGATGTGGGCCCGCCAGCTTGGCCCGCTGTCACGTCGCCATCGGGTGCTGGTCCCGGACGCCCGCGGGCACGGCGCGTCGAGCACACCCCTCGGGCCGTTCCGGCCGCACGAGGACGTGGCGAGACTGCTCGACCACGTGAACGCGGGGCCTGCCGCGCTGGTCGGGCTGTCCATGGGTGCCGGCACCGCCGTGGACACCGCCCTCGATCACCCCGAGCTGGTCAGCAGGGTCGTGGTGTGCGGTGCCGGGACGAGCGCGGCCCGGTTCAGCGACCCGTGGACGCTGTCGGTGCTGGCCGAGTGGGAACGCACACAGCGCGAGCTGGACGCACCCGGCTGGATCGAGGCGTTCCTGCGGTTCGTGGCGGGGCCACACCGCGCCGACTCCGAGGTCGACCGGCAGGTGCTCGACGAGGTGCGGCTCATGGTCACCGACACCCTGGCCCACCACCTGCCCTCGGATCCCGCGACGGCCCGCCCGCACCAGGTGTTCGGCGACGACCCGTGGGCCCGGCTACCCGGGCTGACCGCGCCCCTGCTCGGCCTCGTGGGCGAGCTGGACAGCACCGACCACGTCGAGCTGGTCGCCAGGGCGGTGCGAGCCGTCCCGCACGGTGAGCTGGTGACACTTCCGGGCACCGCGCACTACCCGAGCATGGAACGGCCGGACCAGTTCACCGAGGCCGTACTGCGATTTCTCGACCTCGATCTCACCGGGTAGTCATCAGCTGCCGTCCCTAGCATGTGCGATGGAAGCAGATCATCACGATGCGGAGGTCGGAATGGCGAAGGGCTACTGGATCGCGACCTACAGGTCGGTCTCGGACCCGGACAAGCTGGCGGCGTACGGGAAGCTCGCCGGTCCCGCGCTCCAGGCGGCGGGTGGCCGGTTCCTGGTACGGGGCGGTGAGGTCACCGCGTTCGAGGCCGGTCTGGTCGAGCGGACCGTGCTGATCGAGTTCCCGAGCAAGCAGGCGGCCGTCGACGCCTATCACAGCGACGACTACCAGCGTGCGCTCGAGGTGTTCGACGGCGCCGCCGTTCGGGACATCCGGCTCGTGGAGGGGCTCGACTGACCGTCGGTCACGGCACGCGGTGGGGTGGCTCGGTTGCGATGTCGATGAACCGGGCCACCAGCGGGTTCAGCGTGTCCCGGTGCCACACCAGCGAGATCCGGGTCGTGGTGCCGCGCACGGTGCGGGCCACCACGCCGTGCCGGCCCAGCGCACGGAACGAGTCGGCCAGGATCGCGGCACCGAAACCCACCGAGGCCAGCGCCAGAAGGGTCTGGACCGTGCGCGCCTCGGCCGCGATGGTCGGAGCCACACCGCCGGCCCGGTAGATGGCCATGATCTCGTCGTAGGACTGCGGTGACTCCGCCCTCGGCCAGACGACCAGCGGTACACGGGCCAGCTCCGAGGGCGCGAGCTCGTCGGCCGAGCGCGCGAGCTCGTGGTCGGCGGGCAGGAACGCCGTCATCGGCTCCTGCCACCAGTGCAGGGTGCGCAGTCGCGGGTCGGCAGCCGGCAGCCGTTGGACGGCGATGTCGTAGTCACCCTCGGCCACGCCCTCGGACATGGCCGTGTCGTCGAAGCTCTCCGCGAGCGTGAGGGTGACCCTCGGCATCGCCGCGCGGAACCGGGCGAGCGCGTCCGCCAACGGGCCGTTGATGCCTGACCCGGCGAAGGTCAGCACCAAGCGTCCGCGCCTGCCCGCCGCCACCTCACGCACCTCGCGCTCCGCGGCCGCCGCGCCGTCCAGGAGCACGCGGGCGCGCGCGACCAACGCGGCGCCCGCCGGTGTCACGATCGTTCGGCGAGGCTCCCGCACGAACAGCCGCGCGCCGAGCCGGCGCTCCAGGTCCCGCAACTGTCTGCTGAGCGTCGGCTGGGTGATGTGCAGCGCCTCAGCGGCGCCCGCGACCGAACCCGCGTCGGCGACCGCGACGACATAGGCGAGCAGCCGCAGCTCCATCCATGCCTCCTGAGCACCTACTATGAGCCTAGCACTGCCTTGCAGGCTAGGTCAGGGGCGCGCATGATTGGTTCATGACCTCAGCGACCATGACTCCGACCAGCACCGACCAGCACGCCACCACCCGTCAGGAGCGTTTCGATCACGGGATGGCAGTGCTCGATGCCGTCGACGGCGCGGGCGGCCAGCGCGTCATCGACGCACTCGCCGACGTCTCACCGGAGCTGGGCCACCAGGTCGTCTCGTGGGCGTTCGGCGAGATGTACTCCCGGCCGCAGCTGGCGCCGCGCGACCGTCAGCTCGTCACGCTCGGGATCCTGACCGCCCTCGGTGGTTGCGAGGCCCAGCTGGACGTGCACGTCAACGCCTCTCTCAACGTCGGGCTGACCCGCGAGGAGATCGTCGAGTCGATGCTGCACGCCGCTGTCTACTGCGGGATGCCCCGGGCACTGAACGCCACGTTCGCAGCGAAGAAGGTCTTCGCGGACCGCGATCGGGCGGTCTGACACCGCGCACCCCACGGACACCGCGCACCCGACGTCCACACCGCGCGCTGTGCACAGGGCGCGGTGTGGACGGAGGATGCGCGGTGTGGGTGCGTCGTGCCGGGATCAGGAGCCCTGGTTCAGGATCTCGGTCGGCGGAGTGCCCTTCGCCTTCACGTAGAAGACGGCCAGCTTCGCGGGTTGCGTCTGGCTGGCGTTGCGGCTCACGACGTGGATGTCCGTCGGGGACTCGTAGAACACCCCGCCGGTGTCGACGGTCTGGAGGCTGCCGCCCTGCACCTGCGTCACGACGCTTCCCTCCAGTACGTAGACGAACAGGTCGCAGTTGTGGCGGTGCACCTGCGAGGCCTCGCCCGGGGCGAAGTCCACGATCTCGATCATTCCCTCCTTCCCCGGTAGATCAGGCAGGTCCTGGGTCATCAGGCGGGTCACCGACCCCGCTGCGGTGTGACGCACGGCCTGGTCAGAGGCCTGTCCGGGCTCCGGGCCGCCGCACCCCGCCACGCCGCCGAGTGCCAGCAGGGAGACCACTCCCAGTGCGAGCATCGTGTTCATGTGCCGCTCCCTCGTCATCAGAGTGTTGCCGTAGTGGTGATAGCGGTGTTCGAACCGCCTCGACCGGACGTGATCCGATCGGAGATCCAGATCAGCAGAGCGGCCGCGCTGAAACCCGCGCCGAGAATGCACACCGCACCCCAGCCCCAGGCGCTGTACACCGAGGTGGCCGCGATGGCGCCGATACCGGTGCCGACCGAGTAATAGACCATGTTGCTGCCGACGAGCCTGCTGCTGGCGGCCGGATCGATCTGCAGGATCAGATGCACGTTGGTGACGTGCAGAGCCTGACCGGCCAGGTCGATCACGAGGATCCCGATGATCAGCGGGATCAGCGAGTGCGGCAGCCAGGCGATCGGTATCCAGGACAGGGCGAACAACACCAGGACGACACCGGTCACCCACTGGGCCAACCCCCGGTCGGCGAGGGTGCCCGCACGGGCCGCGCCGAACGCCCCCGCCGCGCCGACCAGTCCGAACAGGCCGACCTCGGAGGTCGACATGTGCCACGGCTCGGCACTCAGCGGCAGCGCGATCGAGCCCCACAGCGCCCCGAACCCGGCGAACATGAACAGCGACAGCAGGCTGCGGACGCGGAACACCCGTTCCTGTACCGACAGCGTGACGACCGACAGGATCAGGCGCCGATAGACGGCCGGACTCGCGGTGGTCGTCTCCGAGGGAAGCCGCCGCACGAGCACCAGCGCGACCACGACCATGAGCACCGCCGAGACGACGAAGACCGAGCGCCACCCGAGCAGGTCGGCCACCAGCCCGGACACCGTGCGAGCCAGCAGGATGCCGATCACGACACCGCTGGTCACGATGCCGAGCACACGGCCGCGCAGCCGCGGGCTGCTCAGTACCGCCGCGTAGGCGATGATCACCTGCTGCACCACGGCCGCCAGCCCGACGATGCCGCTGGCCACCAGGAACGTGAGCGAACCGGGCGCAACGGCCACCGCGACCAGCGCGATCGCGGAGATGACGCACCCTGCGGGGATCAGGACCCTGCGGTTGAACAGGTCGCCCAGCGGAACGATCAGGATCAGGCCGAGGAAGTAGCCGGCCTGGGTCACGGTGGTGACCAGACCGAGCCCGGCCGGCCCGACGCCGAGGTCGTGGCCGATCCGTTCCAGCAGCGGCTGGGCGTAGTAGACGTTGGCGACGGCCGCCCCCGAGGCGAAGGCCAGCAGGAGTGCCGTCCTGGTACTGATTCCGTCGGGTCGCGTGCCCGGAGTCGCCCGGGCGTTCGATGACTTCATGAGATTCCTTTGTGAGGACGGCCCCGGTGCGGCTGACCCGTTCATGCGGGGCCGTCCGAACCGAACGGTTCAGTCGGTGATCAGGACGACGCCGGACGGCTCGCCCAGCGCCGCCACCGTCCGTTGCGCGGCGGTGTCGATGTGCACCCGAGGCCCCTCGGGCAGCTGCTGCTCGTTGTAGGTGCCCGCGCCGTAGAACTGGCCGTACCGCAGCACGACGCCACCCTCGGCGAGTACCGAGCTCTCCAGCTCGGCGACCGCCCTGGCGTCCGGCCCGTCGGGCAGCTGCCAGGCGACACTCTGGGCCAGGACCTTCGGCGCTCCGGACTGCCGCGCGGCCTCGATCAGGTTCCGCGACCCCTCGGTCCGGATGCGCGCATTGAGCTCGGTGAACTCACCGATCCGCGCGACGTCGTCGGGCAGGTCGGTCAGCTCGTTCAGCAGCAGGTCCGGCGTGAACGCCCGGACCGCGCCGACCAGCGCCTCACGGTCGAACACGTCGCACAGAATCGGCTCGGCGCCGAGCTCCGCAAGCAGCTCCGTCTTCCCGGCGGAGCGGGTCAGACCACCGACGATGTGCCCGGCACGCACCAGCCGGGTGGTCAGCCGCTGCCCGAGTACGCCGGATGCACCGGCGAGAAAGATCCGCATGATGTCTCCCCTCTCAGGCGAAGTCGCCGGGCGTGTAGTGGCCGGCGACCGAGCGGGTGGAGACCCCGAAGCGGTTGAACGCGTTGATCGCCACGATCGCGGTGATCACGTGCGCCAGCTCGGTCTCGTCGAACTCCGCCGCCGCCCTCGCGTACACCTCGTCGGGGACGTATCCGTCGGTGAGCACGGTGATCGCGTCGGTCAGCTCGATCGCTGCCAGCTCCCGTGCCGTGTAGAAGTGTTTCGACTCGTTCCAGGCGCTGAGCTGCACGATCCGCTCCACCGACTCGCCCGCCGCGAGCGCGTCCTTGCTGTGCATGTCCAGGCAGAACGCGCAGTGGTTGAGCTGCGACGCGCGG
Organism: Actinospineispora spinosispora DSM 44797; assembly: GCF_000429025.1. Taxonomy (GTDB): domain Bacteria; phylum Actinomycetota; class Actinomycetes; order Mycobacteriales; family Pseudonocardiaceae; genus Pseudonocardia; species Pseudonocardia spinosispora. The sequence continues at coordinate 1,029,003 of NZ_KE386833.1, read as the reverse complement.
ACCTTGATCAGATCGAGCAGGGTCGAATCGACACCCTTCCGGGCCGCGGCGTCCAGCCGGATCAGCGCCCGGTACGCCTCGGGGGCAAGGGTCGCCCAGTCCAGGCGGGCCGCCTGCTCCGGCAGGCGCCGTGTGCTCTCGTGTACCTCGCTTGTTGTCATGCTTCGAACGCTACGGAGCAAGCGGCGCAGGTGTATGGTCCATTTCTGTGTCAGATTCTTGGGCCACTTCGGACGGACCGCGATCTTCCGCGACCGGCATGGACCTGCATCTGGAGCTTGATCGGTCCGGGCTGCGCTCCGGGCTGATGGACGCTCTCCGGGAAGCCGTCCGCAGCGGGCGTCTCGCGTCCGGCACTCGGCTTCCCTCGTCCCGGTCGCTCGCCGCCGACCTGGGCATCGCGCGCAACACCGTGGCAGGCGCCTACGCCGAGCTGGTCGCCGAAGGCTGGCTCACCGCCCAGCAGGGTTCGGGGACGCGGGTGGCCAAGCGGACCGAACCTCGCCGTGCGGCGCCCGCCGCGCCCCGCACGAGACCGACACCGCGGCGGCCGGCCTACAGTTTGCTGCCCGGCTCCCCCGACCTGTCGCAGTTCCCCCGCAAGCAGTGGCTCGCCGCCTCGCGTCGCGCCCTGGCCTCGGCTCCGAACGACGCGTTCGGCTACGGCGACGCCCATGGCCGGATGGAGCTTCGCACGGTCATCGCGGACCACCTCGCACGGGCTCGTGGGGTGCACGCAACCCCGGAACGCGTGATCATCTGCGCGGGCTTCCACCACGGGCTCATGCTGACCGCCCGCGCGCTGCGGGCACGGCGGGTGCGGGCGGTGGCGGTCGAGGCCTACGGCCTCGACCTCTACCGCGACATCCTGACCGGTGCCGGTCTGCGCACCCCGACACTCGCCGTGGACGAGCGCGGCGCCCACACCGACGACGCGGCGCGGCTGCGCGGCGTCGGTGCGGTGCTGCTGACCCCGGCTCACCAGTACCCGACCGGCGTCGCCCTCGACCCGGACAGACGCGCGGCGGCCATCGACTGGGCACGCGCCACCGGCGGGTTGATCCTGGAGGACGACTACGACGGCGAGTTCCGGTACGACCGCCAGCCGATCGGTGCCCTGCAGGGCCTCGACCCGGAGCGGGTGGTCTACTTCGGTTCCGCGAGCAAGTCGCTGGCGCCGGGACTGCGGCTGGGCTGGATGGTGCTGCCCGAGGAGCTGATCCCGGAGATCGTCGTGGCCAAGGGTCACGGTGACTACATGTCGAGCGCCCCGGAACAGCTGACACTCGCGGAGTTCATCGCCTCCGGCGCCTACGAGCGGCACGTGCGCGCCATGCGGCTGCGTTATCGGCGCCGCCGCGACCAGCTCGTCGAGGCGCTGGCCCGCCGTGCCCCCTCGATTCACGTCACCGGCATCGCGGCGGGACTGCAGGCCGTCCTGCAGCTCCCGCCCGGCACCGAACGCTCCGTGGTCCAGGCCGCCGCCTGGCAGGGCCTCGCGGTCAGCGGCATGGCGGACTCCCGGTTCGGGACGGCGGACAGTGATCGCCACCGACCCGCCCAGGACGCCCTGGTGATCAACTTCGCCGGCCCCTCGGACAGCGCCTGGACAGGTGCGCTGGACGCTCTCTGCCGAGCACTTCCCTGACCCCCGGAGATCATCACCGCACGAGGGCTGTTCCGAGCCGCGAAAACAGCCCTCAGGCGGTGGTGATCTCGGGGCGGCGCTGACGGAACTGGGTGGGGTTGACGCCGCGGACGCGTGTGAACGCGGCGCTGAAGCCGAAGGCGTCCGAGTAGCCCACCGTTCGGGCGACCTCCGCGAGGGTCGCCGCGTCCCGCTCGGCCAGGATGTCCGCCGCGAGGGTCATGCGCCAGCGGGTGAGATAGGTCAGGGGCGGTTCCCCGACCAGGTCGGCGAACCGCTTCGCCAGCGTCGCACGCGACACGCCCGTGCGTTCGGCGAGCGACGAGACCGTCCACGGGGCGGCCGGTTCGGCGTGCAGCAGTCGCAGTGCCTGGCCGACCACCGGGTCGCGGTGCGCCGCGTACCAGGCGGGCGGTTCACCACCGGGTCGCTCGAACCAGTCGCGCAACGCGCACACCAGCATCCAGTCCAGCAGCCGGTCGAGCACGACCTGCTGACCCGGCGCGTCGACGGCGACCTCCGCGGCGAGGAGGTCGCGCACCGCGCCCGCGGTACCGCCGGGCTCGACGCGCAGCACGTCAGGCACCGCGTCGAGCAGCCGCCGCCCGATCTCGCCGCGTACCGGGTAGGCGCCGACGACCAGCGTCGTCGCTCCGGCCGGGTCACCGGGGCACGCGTCGTTCCAGCCGAGCCGATGCAGGGTCCCGCCCTGCTCGGGCGTCGCGCAGTCCTCGCCGCACTCGACAGGCTCCGCCTCGGTGTCGATCTCGTCGACGAAGGAGAACGACGCGGGCCCGCGCACGATCAGTGTCTCGCCCCTCGCCAGGTGCTCGGGTGCGCGCCCCTCCGGGACGATCCACCCGGCTCCGTCGAGCACGGTGCACAGTGTCAGCGGCGCGCCGTCCACGAAATGCAACGACCACGGCGCGGACAGCGTCGAGCTGCCGAACAGCGATCCCTGCGCACGGACACCCCGGAACAGGTCACCGAATGCATCCATGCAGCCAGGTTAGACGAACACACAGGCAAACCAGCTTCTCACCTATGGAGTCGTCCGATCCGGTCCCGTTGAATGGCCCGCATGAGTACCAGCACGCTGACCGCCGACGATCTCGAGTTCCTCCGACGTCCCCTGCACGGATTCCTGACCGTGGCCGCCGGCCCGCTGCCGCCACAACCCAGGCCGGTGTGGTTCGAGGCCACCGAGAGCGGGACGATCCAGCTCTTCACGACCCCGGATGCGGCGAAGGTGCGGCGCCTGCGGCGTGACCCGCGGGCCTCGATCGTCGTCGCCGCCCCGGTGAACGAGCGCGAGCGATGGGTGTCCGTCACCGGCCGCACCACGATCGAGACCGACGGTGCGCGCGACCTGGCCTCCCGCCTCGGCGCCAGGTACTGGGACCTCGACGACCCGATCCGCGCCCAGGATCTCGCCGCGATCCTGGCCGAGGACCAGCTGCGTATCGTCCTTCACCCGGAGACGGTGCACCGTTACACCTACTGACGGTCCGCGTCAGCGAGGTCGCCGGCGTAGCTGGTGCTCCGTGACGTCGACCAGCACGGCCTGGAACCGAAGGAACGTGTCGTGCCCGAAATGGCGCGCGTGGCGCTCCTGAATCCAGCACGGATCTCCGTGGCCGCGCGCATCTGCGTGCCCTTCACCGCCAGGGCGGTGAACAGCTCCTGCTCGACATCGAAGAGCAGACGTCCGGCACGCGTGCCGACGTCCGGGTCTACCTGGTTGCGTCCCGCGCGGTCGACCCTGTGAATCTCCTCCAGCGGCCCGGGGCGGTCCCGACCACGCCGTCCGAGGGTCAGGCCTCGGAGTGCTCGGTCAGCAACCTGTCGAGGGCCTGTGCGTCATCGGTACGGATGCGCGGGATGCCGCGGATCCACTCGTGGTCGGTCAGCCCGGGGTTGTGCGCGGTGAACCCGTCAGGAAGGAACAGCTGCGGGCTGCCCTGGATGGGCAGCGACTTGCTGTCTTCGTAGTCGCTCAGCACGTCCGCCCGCACCGGTTCCTCACGCCACACCCGGAGCACCTCGGCCACGTCGAGCTCGGCACCGAGCTCCCGCGTCAGGTCGAGGGCACGCCTGAGGCCGCCGAGGATGCTCACGTCGATCCCGTCCCGGAAGAACGCCAGCCGCAGCGCGTAGTCGACGTCCTCGGCACCGCGCGGGCCGCCGACCCGGCGCGCGGCCGCCACGAGCTCGAACGCGGGCAGGAAGGTCGAGGGCCATGACGGGTCGTCGTAGGCCCCGAAGATGTCGGGCTCGTGGTCGGCGAGGACGGCGGTCTCCTGGATCACGATGTGCCGAGGGGTGCCTTCGTCGTTGACCAGCTCCAACGGCCAGGGCCGGGGGTCGAGGACCAGCCCGGGCCGGATACGGTCGCGGGCCCCTCGGAGTCGGTGCACCACCGTGGTGGCCCACGGGCAGTGGATGTCCGACCAGATGGTCACTGTGGGTTCGCCGGCCATGAAAGGTTCTTTCTCCTGGTGAACGGTGTGGTGGGTCCGGGCTCAGTACAGCCTGCGGAGCGCCTCGTCGAGACCGTCGGCGGTGGACAGGTCGATCAGGAAGCACTGCTCGAGCGCCTTGCGGATCTCGGACGGATCGGCCAGCTCGTGGTGCTCACTCGGTCCGCCGAGATGATGGACGGACAGTCTCCGGTTGCTCAGCGCGTAGCGGCGATCCTCGGCCGGCCTGGCGATCATGAGCGCGGACCGGAAGTGCGACGCGGGGTGGTTCGCCAGGTACCAGTTCGACACGTCGTAGTCGACCCACCGCTGCGGACACAGGTCGAACGTGTACAGCGTCTGCCACGCCGACCCGACGAGCGCACTCACCGACCGGTCGCGCCCCGAGCAGGTGACGCGGAACGGGCCGTGCGGTGTGGGTTGCTCCGTCTCGACGTCCAGGGCGAGCACGCCGGTGAGCGTCATCCCGCCGAACCCCACGTCGACCACGACCGGGCCATCCATGAGGTCGACCCTGAGCAGCATGTGCTGGCGAGGCGCGGGCGGCGAACCGGGCGGCCGCCCGTGCACCACCCGGCCGGCCAGGCCGGTCACCGAGAAACCGACGGCCTGCAGCGCGGCGGCCAGCAGCAGGTTCTGTTCGAAGCACCAGCCACCGCGCCCGGCATGCACGAGCTTCGCCACCAGGCCGGGTGTCTCGACGTCCGGCGTGTGCCCGCTGAACGGCGCGAGGTCCTCGAACGCGATCGACCGAGCGTGCGCCGCCACGATCCGGGCAAGGTCGTCCCGGTTCGCCGAGGGCGTGTCCGGCAGGCCGATGCGCCGCAGGTACGCGGCGAGCTCCTCGGCGTCCAACGGTCTGGCGAGCATGCTCTTCCTCCCCCGGGCCGAACCGGCCGTATCCGGATCCGCACCTCCCACCCTACGCTACTTTAGTAAGAATCATTGACTATCAACGCCCCAGGGCACGGTTCCACGGCGTCGGATTGCGTCGCGGACACTGCAGCCGCGACGCAACCCGTTGCCAGGAGGCACGCAGCGGTCACGCGTCCAGACGCTCGATGATGGTGGCGTTGGCCGTGCCGCCCGCCTCGCACATCGTCTGCAGGCCGTAGCGGCCGCCGGTCTGCTCCAGCACCGAGAGCAACGTCGTCGCCAGGCGAGCGCCGCTCGCACCCAGCGGGTGACCGATCGCGATCGCACCGCCGTGCTGGTTGACCTTCGCCCCGTCGACGCCGAAGTGAGCCTGCCAGGCGAGAACGACGGGCGCGAACGCCTCGTTGACCTCGAAGGCGTCGATGTCGCCGATGCTCAGCCCCGACTTCGCCAGCGCCTTCTCGGTGGCGGGCAGGATTCCCAGCAGCATGTACAGCGGGTCGTCGGCAGCCACGACTGCCGTGTGGATGCGAGCCCTCGGCCGCCAGCCGCGTGCCTTCGCGATGTCGCCCGTGGTGATGAGCAATGCCGCCGAGCCGTCGTTGATCGGGCTGGAGCTGCCGGCCGTGACCTTCCAGTCCAGGTCAGGATAGCGTTCCAGATAGGGCTCACGGTCGAACGCGGTGCGCAGCCCGGCCAACGTGTCCAGGGTGGTGCCGGGCCGGACCGACTCGTCGGCGGCCAGCTCCGCGGTCGCACCGTCCACCGTCGCGAGCTTGACCGGAGCGACCTCACCCTCGAAGCGCCCCTCCCGCCACGCCGTCGCGGCGCGAACGTGGCTGGTCAGCGCGAACTCGTCGAGCTGCCGCCGGGACAGGCCGTACCGGGCCGCGATGAGTTCTGCGCTGATGCCCTGCGGCACGAGCCCCCCGGGATAGCGGGCGGCCACCTCGGGACCGTGCGGGTCACGGCCGAGCGCCTGGCTCCCGATCGGGATCGCACTCATCGACTCGACACCGGATGCGATCACCACGTCGTAGGCACCCGCGACCACGCCCTGTGCGGCGAACGAGATCGCCTGCTGGCTCGAACCGCACTGCCGATCGATCGTCACGCCGGGCACCGACTCGGGGAACCCCGCGGCCAGCGCCGCCCACCGCGCCGTGTTGCCGGACTGTTCGCCGACCTGACCGACGGCACCGGAGATCACGTCGTCGATGCCGGCCGGATCAACTCCGGTGCGCTCGACGAGCGTCCTGAGCACGTGGGCGTGTAGGTCCACCGGATGCACACCGGCCAAGCCACCGCCGAGCTTGCCCCGACCCACCGGCGTGCGTACCGCGTCGACGATCACCGCGTCTCGCATGACACTCTCCTCTGGCTCAAGTTACCTATAGCCAGAACGTACGACCTGGCTATAGCAAACTCAAGCCAGCAGGTAGTATCCGCCGTGTGACGTCCACGGCATCCTCACTGACCCTCTCCGGTTCGCTCGCCGACCGGGACAGCTGGATCACCACCGGCTGGTGCTCCATCGAGCGCACGCTCGCCGTGGTCGGAACCCGGTCGGCGATGGTGCTGCTGCGTGAGGTCCTCTACGGCGGCCGCCGGTTCGACGATCTGGCACGGCGCGCCGGCATCACCGAGGCCGCAGCCGCAACCAGGCTCAAGCAACTGGTCGAGGCAGGCGTCCTGTGCCTCGTCCCCTACCGCGAACCCCGTCGCCGCACCCGCAACGAGTACGTGCTCACCGACAAGGGACGTGACCTGTTCCCGGTGTTGCAGGCGCTCATGCAGTGGGGCGACACGCACCGCGACGACGTGCCGGGCGGCCCGATACGGATGACCCACGCCGGCTGCGGAGCCGAGGTGACGGTCCGCGTCGAATGCACGGAAGGGCACGTCGTAGAGCTCGAGGAGACGGTCGCGTCGGCCGCCCGGACCCACCCGTAGCGTCAGCCCGGGCTCACCCACGTCTCGGGGCGTCTCGGCTCGGGCGCCGGGTTGACCCTGGCCGGCGGTGGACGCAACTGGTGCAGGTGTTCGAGCAGCTCGGCGGACGTGCTCGCCAGCTCGTCGAGCCGGACCGAGCGTGCCGTCTCGTCCCTGCCGTACGGACCGTCCGCGTCCAGCAGACCGACCGCGACACCACGCAGCACGCCTACCAGGTAGAGGTCGACGAGCTCTTCACTCAGGTAGTACCCGTCCCGCAGCCGGATGCCGGCCCTGATCGAGGCGACCAGGCCGGCCACCGGTTCCGACCGGTGTTCCCTGGCGGGCTCCCGAGCCTCCGGCGGTGTCACGTGCGGGCCAGTGCGTGCTCGACGAGGGCGATGAGCGCCGCTCGGCTCGACGTCCCCTCCCGTGCGTCCATGCGCAGCAGCGGGCAGTCCGCGGCCAGCACGAGCGCATCGCGGACCGACCCGTCGCTGAAGCTCGGTGTCTCCGGGAACTCGTTGAGCGCGAGGACGAACGGAAGGCCCCGGTTCTCGAAGTAGTCGATCGCGGCGAACGAGTCGTCGACCCGGCGCAGGTCGACGAGCACGATGGCACCGACGGCGCCCCTGGCCAGCTCGTCCCACATGAACCAGAACCGGTCCTGTCCCGGGGTTCCGAACAGGTACAGGATGAGCGAGTCGTCGACGGTGAGCCTGCCGAAGTCCATGGCCACCGTGGTCGTCTGTTTGTCCGGGACCGCGTCCGCGTCGTCGACGCCGATCGACGCGGTCGTCATCTGCTCCTCGGTGCTCAACGGCGGAATCTCCGACAGGGCGCCGACGAACGTCGTCTTGCCGACCCCGAAACCACCCGCGACCAGAACCTTCAACGCGACCAGGTCCCGCTCGCCCGACGACGGTCGGCGCGGCGGTGCCTCAGAGCGAACGGAGTCCATCCAGCAGCCTTTCTAGCAGTTCAGCGTTGGGCCGACCGTTGGGCTCGGTCGGCGGCGGCAGGTGCATCGTGAGGTATCCGGCGCTGGTCAGGTCGTTCACCAGCACTCGGGCCACTCCTGCCGGAACCTGCAGCGTCGCGCTGATCTCGATGATCGACACCGGGCCGGACACCAGGTCGAGAATCTCCCGGTACTCCACCTGCAGCGCGGCGTTGTGCCGGTCGGCCAGTTCGTTCGCGGTGACCATCGCCTCGATCGGCATCTGTTCACCCACCGACCGGGTCCGTCCCCGGGTCAGGGCGTAGACCGGGACGACCCGCCAGCTGTCGTCCCGGCCGTTCGCTCCGTGCGAGTTCACCGTGGCACGCCGCCACGGGGTGCCGCGGCCAGCAGGTGTCCCGCCCGGTTGGCGAGCATGGTCATCTCGTAGCCGAGCAGCCCGATGTCGCAGTCGCGGTCGGCGTAGACGGTCAACGTGGAGCCCTGGCTCAACGAGCTGACGAACAGGTACCCGCCGGCCATCTCGACGATCGTCTGGCTGACCGGCTCGGCCGCCAGCACCTTCGCGGTTCCCCGCGACAGGCTGACCAGGCCGGATGCGGCGGCAGCCAGCCGGTCCGCGAAGGACGGGTCGAGCGTCTCCGACGCTGCGAGGCGCAGTCCGTCGGCCGACACCACGAGTGCGTGCCGCACGCCCGGCATCGCCTTGGCGAAATCCGCCAGCAGCCAGTCGAGCTCACCGCCCGTCGGTCCATCCAGCGTCATGCCTGTCCTCTCTCGGTCTCGGGTTCTGACTCGCGCCGTGCCTCGGGAGCCTTCGCGGGGTCGGCCCACGCGGCCGCCGCGGCGTTGCGGTTGGCCTGGTAGCTGGTCAACGGGTGCGTCGAGGTCCGCGCGGGTTCGACGGGCTCGGCCATCTCGACGGGCACCCGCAGCTCGGGGGCGAGATGGGTCTGCGGCACCCGGCGGTTGAGCCTCGGTTCACCGTCGCCGTCCTCGGCGTGGAGATCCGTGCGCGGCCGGTCCGGGACACTGCCCGGTTCCGGGCCCGTCGCGGACTCGGGAGGCCGCCCCGGTCGTGGCCTCGGCGGGTTCGCCCTCGGGTACGGCACCGGGTGATCGATCGGTGACACCTCGGCCGGACCGTTCGTCCGGTCCTCGGCGGCTCGGCCACGCGGCTCGTGCCGGATGGCGTCCAAGGCCCGGTCGGCCCGGTCGTCTGGCGTCCACCAGCCGGACCATCCCGGAGCCGACGGCGCCAGCGGGACCGGGGTGGGCGCGACCAGCGACGCCGCGGCGGGTGGCGCCTCGACGGCGCGACGCGGTTCGGTCTCGATCGCAGGCGCCGAGACCTGCTTCGGCATCGTCGTGACCACCCAGTCGGCCCGTTCCGCCTCGAGCACCGGCGCCGCCTGTGGGTGTATCGCATGCCTGGACCGGGCAGGAGCCTCGGACGCGGCACCGTTCGGGCGGGAGTCGACTCGGTGCTGCCGCCCGTTGCGGGCAGTCGGCTCCGTGGCCGCATGACTGACCACCAGGCTGGTCGAGAGCAGAACCGCGGCGGTGAGCCCGCCACCGGGAGTCGGCGTCAGCGAGACCTCGATGTGGTGACGCTCGGCGAGGCGGGCCACGACGTGGAAGCCGAGCTGCTGGGGTACCGCGAGATCGACCTCCGGCGGGTCCGCGAGCACCTGGTTGTACGTCGTGAGCACGTCAGCCGGCATGCCCACGCCCCAGTCCTCGATCGTCACCAGGTGTCCCCCGGCGCCGCCGGAGGCGACGCGGCTGCGGATGGTGACACCCGAGTGCGGCGGGGAGAACCGGACCGCGTTCTCGGTGAGCTCGGCCAGCAGGTGGGTCAGGTCGGTGACGCTGTGTCCGGCGACGGCGACCCGCTCGTCCACCGCGATGTCGACCCGGTCCAGGTCCTCGGTCTCCGCGATGGCCGCCCTGATCACCTCGTGCAGCGCGACCGGTGCCCGCCAGACCCTCGCAGGCTGCTCACCGGACAGCACCAGCAGGCTCTCGGCGTTGCGCCGGACCCGCGTCGCGAGGTGATCGAGCTGGAACAGCTCGGCCAACGCATCCGGATCACGCTCCCGGTCCTCCATCTCGTTGATGATCTCGAGCTGGCGGTACAGCATGCTCTGGTTACGTCGTGCCAAGTTCACCAGCAACTGCGAGGTGAATCGCCGGCGCTCCGCGACGGTCAGCTGTTTACTCAGGTCACGCCGTTCTCGCTGTTCATCTTCTGTCACTCGCCAGAACAGCACCATCCCCACACAGGCAGCCAGCACCGCGCCACCATGAATTCCCGACCATAACCACGGGCTCCGTTGCGCCGCTCCGGAGGAAAATATCAGGTCCGCCTTGTAGATCGTTCCCATCGCGTGACTGAGTACGGTGAACGCGACATTCCACAGGAACGGGACCCAGTCCTGGTACAGCGCGATGAACCCGATGATGATGAAGAAATGGAAGTGCGCCTCGATCGACCCCCTGGACAGGCCGACGAGGAGCACCGAACAGTAGGTCAGCCCCGCGGTGATCATCACCGATGCCACGCGTCGCTGCTTGATCTGCCTTCCGAGCAGCACAAACACCAACGGGGGCAGGAGGAACGCGGCGGTCGTGAGCGCCTCATGGCCCAGCGCGACGCCGAAGATGAACAGGGCTGGCAGGTGTCCCGCGAGCAACCATTGCAGCAACCGGTGACGGCTCGCCCACTCAGTGTCGTCGAGCAGATTTCCTCTCGGTAGAAAGCTGGTCACTGTCTTCATCGGTGAGTTCACCGAACCTCCACGAATCAATCCCGCTCGGTACCCGCCAAATGGAGCAATACACAGGGAGCGACTCGGCGGACGGGCCCTACTCGCGCCCGGCGGACATTACACTGATCTACCGGACCGGTCACCATTAAGACCCCTCAATGTCGGCACCTCGCCCCGGCGATTGCGTCATTCGGAGCAGATGGTTTCCGCATTCGGTGGTTTCCACCATTCGCATCCTCGGCGAGCCTCATCCACGATGAAGCTCGATGCCCGGCCCCGGTCCGGATCACCCCGCCACCGCACTCCGGGCACTCGCCCGCCACCGCACGCCGGTTGGCTCGTGGTTCCCTCGGCTGCCGTGCTGGCGACGCTGGTGGCGGTCCGGGTGAGCGCCCCGGCGCCCGTCCCCGGCCTTGCGCCGGTTTCCGGACCGGTCCTCTACGCCGTGCCGATCGCTCGGGTGCTGCTCGACCTGGCACTGACGGCGGTGCTGGGGCTGAGCCTGCTACGACTGATGTTCGGCGGACGTCCCGAACCCGAGCTCGGCCGGGTGTTCCGAGCCGGCTACCGCGCCACGGTGGTCGCGTCCACGATCTGGGTGAGCGCCGCACTCGCCTCGGTGGTGCTCCAGACCGCGGAGCTCGCTCCGGGTGTCACTTCCGCCGCCCTCGGCGCGTACATCGCGGGCTTCCCCGGCGCGCAGGCCCTGCTGGCCAGCGCGGCGGCCGGGGTGCTCACCACGCTGCTGGCGGTGGCGGGAGCACGGTCGAACGGCGCACTGCCCTGTCGTCTCCTGGTGGTCACCGTCGGGGCTGGACTGGTGCCGCTGCTCGCCACCGGCCACAGTGGAGCGCTGTCGGAGCGCTGGCACGACCTGACCATGGTGTCGCTGGAACTGCACGTGTTCGCCGCGACCGCGTGGACCGGTGGACTGTCCGCGACGGCGGCACTGCTGCTGACCCGGCCGGCGCTGCTGGCCCGTGCGCTTCCCCGGTTCTCCCAGCTGGCGGGCCTGTGTCTGGCGGTGGTGGCGGTGACCGGCGTGCTCAACGCGCTGGTCGAGCTCGCCAGCACGCCCGGCACGCAACTGCCGTCGGTACTCCTGACCAGCCATTACGGCCAGCTGGTGCTGGCCAAGACCGCGTGCCTCGCACTCCTCGGGTGCTGTGGCGCGCACATCCGGTTCCGCCTGCTGCCCTCGATCACGCTCGCCAGGCGAACGGCGCTGGCCGGCTGGCTGACCGCCGAGCTGACTCTCATGGGCGTGGCTTTCGGCCTGGCTGTGGTGCTGAGCCGAACCGGAGTCCTCACCACCGGCTGACCCCGGCCCGGCTTTGCTCGGCGGCCCACGCCGAGCGTGACTTCGCAGAGCGTCACGTCGTGTCGCAGACACTGCAGCATCTGCGGCACAGCACCACGCTCTGCGAGGTGACACGGGCGGGCGGGGTGATCGGACTGCTGGCACAGTTCGGTCACACGCTGTCGAGCTGTGGAGGAGAGCATCATGGGCAAGCTCGAAGGCAAAGTCGCCTTCATCACCGGTGCCGCACGGGGCCAGGGCCGTAGCCACGCGCTGCGGTTGGCCGAGGAGGGTGCGGACATCATCGCCATCGACCTGTGCCAGCAGATCGACACCGTGCCCTACCCACTGGCCAGCGCCGACGACCTCGCCGAGACGGTCGCACAGGTCGAGGAGCTGGACCGGCGCATCGTGTCCCGGCAGGCGGACGTCCGCGACGTCGGCGCGCTGCGCGAAGCCGTCACCGAAGGGGTCGCCCAGCTCGGCGGTGTGGACATCGTCCTGGCCAACGCGGGCATCCTCGGCGTCACCCCGGACGCCGACGCCGACCAGGACAAGCTGTTCCGTGACGTGGTCGACGTCAACCTGACGGGTGTGTGGAACACGGTCAGCGCGGCGGCCCCGTTCATGATCGAACAGGGCAGGGGCGGTGCGATTGTGCTGACCAGCTCCACCCAGGGGCTGACCGGCAGGGGCGGTGACGGCGGCGGTGCACTGAGCGGCTATGCGGCTGCCAAGCACGGCGTGGTCGGGCTGATGCGTTCGTTCAGCCACTGGCTGGCTCCCCACAACATCCGGGTCAACAGCGTCCACCCGACCGGCGTGAACACCGACATGATCATCAACGACGTGCTGGGCAAGGTGTTCGAAGCCAAGCCGGACATGGCGCAGGCGCTGTCCAACCTCATGCCGGTCGAGACCATCGAGGCGATCGACATCAGCAACGCGATCGCCTGGCTGGTGTCCGACGAGGCCCGCTACGTCACCGGCGTCACGCTGCCCGTCGACGCCGGCTTCACGGTGAAGTAGTCCTTCCTGATGAGCGACCACGATCTCGGCGGGTTCGACCGCGACTCCGTCACCCACGACGGCCTGACCCACGAGGTGTTGCGCCGGAGCACCGGACCCGCCGAGATCGTGATCGCCGCGATGCCTGGCATCACCCCCGGAATGCTCGAGTTCGCCGAGCGGGTGGCGGCCATCGGCTGCACCGCCGGGCTCCCCCGACTGTTCGGGGAGCCCGGACGTGACCCCCAATCCGTCGGCCCGCGGCACCCTCGCCACCATCGGCCATCTCGCCACCTCGATCACCCGCGCCTGCGTGAGCCGCGAGTTCACCGTGTGGGCCACCGGTAAGACCTCACCGGTGGTCACCCGGCTGCGCGCACTCGCGGCCCACGAGCACGGCCGCTGCGCCAGGCCCGGGCATCGGCGCTGTGGGCATGTGTCTCACCGGCGGCTACGCACTCGTCATGGCCACCGACGACCGGCTGCTCGCACCGGTCCTGTCACAGCCCTCGATGCCACTTCCGATCACCAGGGCACAACACGGCGCGATCGACATCTCGCCCGCCGACCTGGCGATCGTCAGGAGCCGGTGCGCCAACGACGGCCTCACGGTCCTCGGTCCGCGGTTCCGCGGCGACGGGCTCGTGCCCGAAAGCCGCTTCCGGTTCCTGCGCGGGGAGCTCGGCGACGCCTTCGTCGCCGTCGAGCTCGATGACTCCGCGGCCAACCCGAATGCCGTCATGAAGCCGCACCCGATCCTCACTGAGCACCTCATCGACGAACCCGGGCAGCCCACCCGCGCGGCGCTGGACCAGGTGCTGACCCTCTTCCGGGAACGGCTCCACGTCGACGGCTGATCGTCGGTGCGGTCCGTGCGAGGCGCCACGGAAGGTGTGCACGGCGGGCCCGCCCGGCGATGCGGTGGGTGCACCGGGCCAGCCGGGGCCGAGTCAGCCCGCCTGGGGCTCGACCAGGGGGGCGGTGCTGCGCAGGTGTGTTCGCGCGGCCAGCTCTTCGGCGTCGACGTAGGTCAGCATCGGCTCGCCGGGCTTGCAGGCCATCACCACGACGAACCGGGTCCAGGAGCTCGTCCGGTTGGCCGCCTGGTAGTGGATGCGGTCCCCACCCGGCTCCCAGATGGTGTCCCCGGGGCGTAGCACCCTCGCCGGGTCACCCTCCAGCTCGAAGATCATCTCGCCTTCGAGCATGTATCCGTACACGGGGCCGGAGTGCCGGTGCGGTGGAGTGCCGGGGTTGTTCGGCGGAATCTCCACGACCGCGGTCATCAGGTGTCCCGAAGGCGGGAGCTCCGCGAGGTCGTGCTCGTCGAGCACGGTGATCCGGGTCTCGATCTCTGACTGTGCCACTCAGGCTCTCCTTCGTTCGGCGCGGCGCGACCACTCAACCTTGACACTAGATATCCAGGATGTCTAGTGTCCCGAATCGTCGTCGGGCCGCCTCCGTGACTGCACAACGGTCACCGGCCCGCCGCGACCCGAGGAGGATTCCCATGTCCGAAGTAGTCATCGTCGGTGGCGGCTCCGCCGGTCTGTGGTGTGCCGCAGGTGTGGTCCGCAACCGCCGGGCCGCCGGTGTCCCCGATTCGGACATCCGGGTCACGCTCATCGACGCGGGCGACGACATCGTGATCAGGCCCCGGCTCTACGAGGCGAACCCGGATCGCATGCGGGTCGCGCTCGACCGCGTTCTCGGCCCGATCGGGGTCCGGCGGATCGCGGCGACCGTCACCGCGATCGGCACCGACGCACACACCGTGACCGCGATCGGACGGGACGGCGGTGCCCTCGAGATCGGTTACGACCGACTCGTGCTGGCGGCGGGCAGCCGAGTGGTCCGGCCGGCGCTACCCGGCGCCGAGCACCTCTTCGACGTCGACCAGCTGCCCGGCGCCGCCGCACTGGACGCGCACCTTCACCGGCTGCCGGCCGCCGAGGATGTCCCGGGCCGCTACACCGCCGTCGTCATCGGCGCCGGCTTCACCGGGCTGGAGGTCGCCACGGAGCTGACCGAACGGCTGCGGAAGATCGCCGGTGCGGACGCCCCGGTCCGCGTCGTACTGGTCGAACGGTCCGATGCGGCCGGGTCGGCGCTCGGCGAAGGTCCGCGCCCCCAGATCGAGGAGGCCCTCTCCAGGCTCGGCATCGAGGTCCACGCCGGCGTCAGCGTCGCGGAGGTACGACCGGACGGCGTGCTCCTCGACGACGGCACCGAGATTCCGACCGCGACCGCCATCTGGACGGCCGGAATGCTGGCCAGCCCGCTGACCGCGCACATTCCGGGCGGACGGGACCAGATCGGCCGACTCGTCGTCGACGAGTTCTTCCGGGTGGTCGGGGTGCCCGGCGTCTACGCGGCGGGCGACACCGCCGCCGCCGAGGCCGAGCCCGGTCACACCGTGATGCAGAGCTGCCAGCACGCCGTTCCGCAGGGCAAGTTCGCCGGGCACAACGTGGCGGCGGATCTGCTCGGACGCCCCCTCGTCCCCTTCGCGCCCAATCCTTACGTGACCTGCCTCGACCTCGGTCCCGCGGGTGCGGTGGTGACCCTCGGATGGGACCGCGTGGTCCAGAAGACCGGTGCCAGCGCAAAGCAGCTCAAGCAGAACATCAACGCCGTGTGGATCTACCCGCCGGTCGACGACGCCGAGGCGCTCCTCGAGCAGGCCGACCACAGCACGACGTGGTCGCTGGACGAGGTGTCCGCCTGACCCGATCCCTGGTCTGCCCACCGCGACGAGAACTGTCACGTTTCGGCCTACTCGTCTCGTCCGGTGGGTGGCATACCCGAGCTCCCTGGGAGGCACGAGCGTGCGAGTAGCGGTCGCCGGAGGAACCGGCACGGTCGGCGAGCTGGTGGTATAGGCACTGGTCGCGGCCGGACACGACCCGGTGGTGCTCGCGCGCTCGCGTGGGGTGGACCTGGCCACGGGCACCGGGCTCACCGGCCCGCTGACCGGCTGCACGGAGATCATCGACGTCAGCAACATCGTGACGGTGCGGAAGAAGACCGCGATCGAGTTCTTCGCCTCGGCGACGCGCAACCTACTGGAGGCGGGCGCGTCGGCCGGGACCCGGCACGTGATCACGCTGTCCATCGTCGGCATCGACGACGTCGGCCTGGGCTACTATCTCGGCAAACGCACGCAGGAAGAGGCCGTGCGGCTGGGTCCGCTCCCCTGGTCGATCCTGCGCGCGACACAGTTCCACGAGTTCGCGGAGCCGTTGCTGGACGGCGCTCGCGGACCGTTCGTGGTGGTGCCCCATCTGCTGTGCCAGCCGGTGGCCGTGGCCGAGGTCGCCCGCGCTGGTCGCCCGGGTGGGCCGGCAGCCGGCCGGTCACCTGCCACCGCTGGCCGGACCCGAACCACTCCAGCTGACCGACATGGCCCGCCGTCTGGCGAGAGCGCGACGGTCCCGCGCGATCGTGGTGCCGCTGCGCATACCGGGCGCGGCCGGCGCGGCGATGACCGGCGGCGGTCTGCTCCCCCGGGGCGAGTACGTCCGTGGCGAACGAACCTTCACCGAGTACCTGCACGAGGTCGAACAGGCGGCCGGTGCGACATCCACCCGAAGGCCCACGAGAGGAACCCGATGAACAACCTCGCGATCCGCCTCACCCTGGCGATCCCGTTCCTGGAGGAGGTGCTGGTCGGCTGCTGGAACCAGTTCGCTCCGCACAGCTTCTACGACAACTTCCCCACCGTGAACCTGAACCCGCCGTTCAGCCACCACTTCGCGCATGACTTCGGCGGCGCGACGATGGGTATCGCGCTCGTGCTCGGCATCGCCATGGTGACGCCGAGAACCCACTACGTCGTGCCCGCCGCTCTGGCGTTCTCGACCTGGGCCGTCCCGCACTTCTTCTACCACCTGCTGAACACGTTCCCTCCGACCCTGGCCTTGACGATCACGCTCCACACCGCCAACGCCGTCGTGGCGGTCCTGGGTCTCACCGCCGTCGGTATGGCCGTACTACGGGACCGGCGCGCCACGTCGTCGGCGATGTGAGACCCGTCGCCGACGGCGTCGTCACGGCCGCCGCGTCACGCGGTCCGGGCGACCCCGCGGCAGCTGACCGACACCCACCCCGACGAGCTGGCCGCTCTCGCCGAGGCGGAAGGCATCGCCCTGCACACCATCACCCGCTACCAGCTCACCCCGGACTCGAACCCCCGCGGCTTCGTCATCGGCTACGGAAAC
This sequence comes from Actinospineispora spinosispora DSM 44797, assembly GCF_000429025.1. Classification (GTDB taxonomy): domain Bacteria; phylum Actinomycetota; class Actinomycetes; order Mycobacteriales; family Pseudonocardiaceae; genus Pseudonocardia; species Pseudonocardia spinosispora. The sequence goes on along the minus strand of NZ_KE386833.1, from coordinate 1,011,807 downwards.
ATCACCCCGCACGCTGTCGACGAGGCCGTTGCCCTGCTGGCGACTATCGCCCGGCGAACCTGACCTCAGCGCTCACCCAGGCAGCGGCAGGCACTCGGCGAGCAGCGCCAGCACGTCGTTCCAGGCCCGTTGCGCGTGCCGGGGGTGCGGGCCGACGCCGGGCAGCAGAACCTGGTCGAGCTCGGTCATCGGGTGGTGGAACGCGTGCAGGGCCCCGCCGTAGATCACCATGCGCCAGTCGACACCCTCGGCCTGCATCTCGGCCGCGAACGCGTCCCGTTGCGCAGGCGGCATGATCGGGTCCTCGGATCCGACGCCGGCCCACACCGGGCAGCGGATCTGTGCGGCCTCGCCCGGGCGACCGGTGACCAGCCCGTTGATCGTCGCGATCGCACGCAGGTCGACACCGGCGCGCCCGAGCTCCAGCACGATCGCGCCGCCGGTGCCGTAGCCGACACCGGCGATCCGGTCGGCGTCGGTCCGTGGTTCGCCGCGCAGCACCTCCAGGGCCGCGTGGCCGATTCCGCGCATCCGGTCGGGGTCGGCGAGCAGCGGCATGCAGCGGTCCAGCATCTCCTGGGGATCGGTGAACCATCGTCCACCGTGGATGTCGAAGGCCAGCGCCACGTATCCGAGCTCCGCGAGTGCGTCGGCGCGACGACGCTGCACATCGTCGAGACCGGTCCCCTCGGGCCCGAGCAGAACCGCGGGCCGACGGTCGGTACCTGAGGGGAGCGCCAGGTGCCCGACCATCGTCAGGCCGTCCGCCGGGTACTCGACCGTGCGTGTCGTCACCACCGTCATGACACCAGACGGTAGAGACCGCTGCCCCGCCCCGGGCCGGTGTTCGCCCCCGGCGCAACACCGCCCCGCGCACATCGCGCACCTCGCGCCCACACCGCGCGATGTGCACGTGGCGCGGTGTGGACGCAAGGTGCGCGGTGTGCCGTACCGTGAAGGCACCCGACGGACGTGGGCTGGCGAGGAGAACGGTGTCGACAACCATTCGCGATGTGGCCGCCGCCGCGGGAGTTTCGATCACCACGGTGTCGCACGTACTGAGTGGGCAGGGCCGGATCACCGAGAAGACCCGGGAACACGTCCTGCGGACCGCCGACCGGCTCGGCTATCGCGCGAACGTCCACGCGCAGCAGCTGGTGACCCGCCGAAGCCGCACCCTGGCGATCCAGATCGCCAACTCCGTCGACTCGTCCGCGAACTGCGCGCTGGTGCCGAACTCGGACTACTTCCTCGAAGTGTTGAACGGCGCCTCGGAGGCGGCGGCCGACCGGTCCTACGCCCTGATCCTCATCCCACCGGACGCCGACCTCGACGGCATGCGTGCCTTCGCCGTCGACGGGGCGATCCTGGTCGACCCGCGAGGCGACGAGCCGTTCTTCTCCGACGGCTGGGACAGCCGTCCGCTGGTGACCACCGGCCGGCCGATCAACCCCCGTAGGGCGGTCCCGGTCGTCGTCGACAACGACCTGGTCCGGGCGGGTGAGCTGATGGTGTCGCACCTACTGGAACAGGGCTACCGGCAGCCGGCGCTGATCACCACGGACACCAGCCGTTCCTACACCTCCGACATCATGGCCGGGTACCGGAAGGCCGCGGCCGCCCACGGGGTGGACGCCATCGTGGTCGAGGTCGACGAGCCGCCCACCCGCGAAGGGACCGGCGAGGCACTCGGACGTCTGCTGGATCGCCACCCCGCTCCGGACGCGATCTTCACCAGCGCGGAGAACCTCGCGTTGAGCGTGCTGCACGAGGCGCAGCGGCGAGGCGTGAACGTCCCGGGTGAGCTGGGCATCTGCAGCGCGGTCGACAGCGGCTCGCTCCAGCTGACGTCCCCTCGGATCACCGGGATGTTCGTGTACCCCCGAGACGTCGGCCGAGCGGCGGCGACCGCGCTGGTGAACCTGGTCGAGGGCGCCGGGTCCGCCGAGAGCCGGATCGAGATCCCGATCCGGCTCAACGTCCGGGACTCGACCCTGCGCCCCTGACCTCACCTCAGCGGCGCCGCCACCGGTCGTTCGCCCCACACCCGGTTCGACCTCGGCGTGTCGATCCGGTAGTCGGTCACCCGGGCGTCGAACAGCCTGCGCCCCAGGTCCTCGGCGTGGTCCAGGGGCCGCGCCGGGTCGGCCTCGACCTCTCCCCGGCTGTTGCCGATACCGACCGCGACGCCGATCAGCTCCTGGTGCAGGTAGCGGGTCAGCTCCTGGAACTGGGTGATGACACCGAGGGTGGCGCCCTTGTAGCTCTCCTCGCACGCGATCAGCAGCGCCACCCGCTTGCCGGTCAGCCCGTCGACGACGGTCTCACCGTCCGGGGCGCTGCCCGAGGTGTAGCAGAACAGCCGGTCGTAGAAGGTCTTCAGTGCACCGGACATCCCGTACCAGTACAGCGGTGTGGCGATGATCAGCCCGTCGGCGGGGACGACGTGCTCGAGGAGCAGACGTTCGTAGTCGTCGGCGATGGTGCAGGCCCCGTCGAGGTTACGGCAGGTCCGGCAGTCCCGGAACAGGCCCTCGACGTAGTCCGACAGGTACGCGAAGTCGACGTCGTGTCCGGCGTCCCTGGCGCCCTGGGCGGCGGCCTGCGCCATGGTCTGGGAGTTGCCGTTGCGGCGTGGGCTGGAGCTGAGGACCAGAACGCGCATGGGGTGCACCTTTCGTCAGCGTGGGCCGAGGGTGGTTCCGTACACCTCGGCCGGTTCGGGAAATACGGTGAGTACGAGCGGGTACAGCACGGCGGCGAGAACCGTGGCCACGAGGAATCCGAGGTCGATGCCGCCGAAGAGCACTGCTCCTGGCCCGACGAACCAGGTGTTGCTCGCGAAGAGCAGGCCCGTGCCTGTGGCGATCGCCCACACGGCCATCCCCTGGACGTTGATGCCGTGCCAGAACCAGTAGATGCCGCCGCGCTCGCCGCGGTTGAAGACCTGCAGGTCGTCCGGGTTGTAGTAGCCGCGACGACGGAAGTGCCCGATCGTGACCATCACGATCCACGGTAGGGAAAAGCACGCGAGCAGCTGCAGGAATATGCCCACACCCTCGGTCAGCGCGGAGCTGAAGTAGCCCACGTAGACGAGTACGGTCGCCAGCGTGCAGGCGAGCAGGGTCGCCTGCACGCGGTTGAGCCCCGGGATGATCGCGCAGGTGTCCAGTCCGGTGCCGTAGGTGTTGATGACCGCCTGGGACGTGCCGGAGGCGAGACCGAGGTAGATCAGCGCGGGCACGTACCACAGCGGGGCGGCGTTGATGAGCCCCAGGACGTACGGGGTGTGGGCGCCCTCGGCGCCGGTGGAGAAGACCGCGGTCGCGGTGAAGGTGCCCCACATGAACGGGCCGCCCATGCCGAACAGGCCGCCGAGGAACATCGCGCGCACGATCGACCGGTCGCTGTGCAGCGTGCGGGCGATGTGACGGGTCCAGTCACCGGCATAGGCTCCGTACGAGGCCACGGTCGAGCCGGCGAGCAGCGCGGACACCAGCCACGTCGCCGCGAGCGAGCCGAACGTGTAGGTGCCGGTTCCCGGGTATCCGGCGTCGAAGTGGCGGCCGTACACGCCGATCCCGACCAGCACGCACAGCCCGGCGGTCGGGATCATGATCCGTTGCGCGGCGACCATGTTCGCGTGCCCGAGGACCGATACGACGGTCACGACCACGCTCAGCACCGCGTAGGCGACGAGCCGGGGAACGGTGGCGTCCTGGATGTGGAAGATCCTGGTGAGGGCACCCGCGAGGGCGTCTCCCCCGGTCCAGATGCTGAGCGCGGCGAACGCCAGCGAGGCGCTCGCCTCCAGGAACGACCCGATCAGCCGGCCCGCGACGCCGAAGTAGGCGCCGCTGGACACCGGGTTGTTGGTTCCGGTGCGCGGGCCCATCAGCCCCATCGGCGCGAGCAGTGCGGCGCCGACCGAGGAGCCGATGAGTATCGCGCTCGCGGCCTGCCAGAAGCTCAGGCCGAAGCTGATCGGGAACCAGCCCACGATGATCACGCTGAAGGTGAGGCTGCCCCCGGCGAGGATGGTGAACAGGTTCCTCGGCGCGGACTTCCGCGCCTCCTCCGGGATGTACTCGATGCCGCAGCGCTCGATCTTGCCGAGCGTGTCCCGGTACGCGGAGTGGGTGGTCGCGTTGTCGGTCAGGTCAGAGCTCATCGTCGAGACCCCTCTCTGGCGGAGGTCAGCCAGGAGAAAACCGGTAGGGAGTGGTCTATCTCGGGGTGCCACTGCACACCGAGCAGTCCGGGACCCTCGACTGCCTCGATGGTCCCGTCCGGCGCCCACGCGGTCGCCGTGAGCACGGAGCCGGGTTCCGCGATGGCCTGGTGATGGTGCGAGTTGATCTCCGAGGCACCGACAAGCACGGTCTCGGCCAGGCTGCCCGGCTCGGCCTTCACACAGTGCCGCAGGTCCCCCGGGGCACGGTCGTGACTCGCGTTGAGATGCACCTGGTAGCCGGCGGCCGGGAGGTCCTGCACCAGCCGTCCCCCGGTGGCCACCGCCATGAGCTGGGCGCCCCGGCAGACACCCAGCACCCGGATGCCGCGCGTCCTCGCGCGGCGGAACAGCCGCAGCTCGACGTCGTCGCGCACCGGATCGGTGTCCTCGAGCGTGGCTCTGGGCTCCTCGCCGTACAGCTCCGGGCGGACGTCACCGCCGCCGGTCAGCAGCAGCGCGTCGAGGCGGTCGACGAGAGGGACCAGCAAGCCGCCCTCGACGGCCGGTAACAGCAGGGGTGTTCCTCCCGCAGCGACGACGCTGTCGACGTAGCACCGGTCGAGCACCAGGTTGCGGCCCTCGCGCCCGACCGTGATCCCGACTACCGGCCCGCCGCCGGTCACAGGTTCAGCAGGTACGTCGATCGCTCGGCGTCGGTCACCTCGCGATGGTCCTGCTCCCATTCGGCGACCTTCATCTCGGCGTAGTCACGCACGAATGCCGGGTGGAAGACCTCCGTGGTCAACGGGTCGTTCTCGAACGCCTCGACAGCGCCGAGCAGTGTTCTCGGCAGCCGTTCGATGCCGGCCTGGTAGCTGAGGTCGTCGCGGGGCTCGCCGGGGTCGAGACCACGCCGGATGCCGTCGAGGCCGGCGGCGAGCATGAAGGCCGCGGCGAGGTAGGTGTTCGCGGCGCTGTCCACGGCCCGGTTCTCCACAGCGGGGCGGTTGGCCGGGAGCCGCAGCATGCAGGACCGGTTGTTGTAGCCGTAGCTGATCTTCGTCGGCGCCCAGGACACCTGTCCGTCGGCCAGCCGGTCGACGAGCCTGCGGTAGGAGTTGGTCGTCGGGTTCGCCACGGCGGACAGCGCGGGGGCGTGCGCGAGGATGCCGGCGACGAACTGGTAGGTCTCCTTCGACCAGCCCGTTCCCTCCCGGAAGACGTTGGTGCCGTCCAGGTCCTCCAGGCTCATGTTGAAGTGCGCGCCCGAGCCCCACAGGTCGGCGAAGGGCTTCGGCATGAAGGTGGCGAACAGGCCGCATTCCTTCGCCGCCTGCCGGGCGGCGAGCCGGAACAGCGTCAACCGGTCCGCGGTCTCCAGCACCGGGCGGTGGGCGAAGTCGAACTCGTACTGTCCCTCGCCGCCCTCGGCGTCGAAGCTGAACACTCCGAAGTCCAGCTCCTCCAGGTAGCCACAGAGCCGGTCGAGGAACGGCATCGAGTCGAGCGTGGACTCGACGTCGTAGGCGGGCGACGGTTTGAGCTCACCGCTGCGCGCGATCGGCTCGAGCCTGTTCGAGCCCACCGACTCCTGGCGGAAGGCGTAGAACTCCGGCTCCACGCCGAGCTGGGCGATGTAGCCCATCTCCCGGGCCGCCTCGACCTGTCTCTTGAGCACCGAGCGCGGGCACAGCGCGAACGGCTCATCGGGCCCCACGTGCAGGTCCGCCGCCAGCCATACGACCCGCCGGTCCCAGGGCAGTACCCGCAGGGTCGACGGATCGGGAACCGCCACCCCTTCGGACTCGATCGGGTTCATGCGGCCGATACCGCCCATGCCGCGTGGCGTGTAGCGCTCCGAGCCGGCCAGCAGGTTCGGCAGGTGATCGATCGGCACGGTCTTCGACTTCGGCCGTCCGAGGACGTCGATCCAGCTGGCGACCGCGTAACGCGCGCCGCCGTCCGCCAGCTCGCGTGCCCACGCCACGTGGTCGCCGTCGATGGTGTGGAGCGTGTCCATGACACTCCTTCTTCCTTGGTCGAGAGGGGTCGGTGGAGGAACTAGCGAAGGGCCGATGCGGCATCGAGGAACGGCTGCAGCGGCGCGCGGAACGACCCGGCGCCGATCTGGCCGCCGCCCCGTCCCGCGATGCCGACGTCCAGGGCAGGGGTGATCCCGGTGTGGGCGACCCGGTGTACGTCGATGCCGACCGGGGTGCCTCGATACTTCAGAAAGGGAATCCTGAACAGCGGATGTTCACCCGCGGTGATCTCGTACATCTGCAGGTTCCGCTCGACCATCACGCTGGGCTCGCCGCCCTGGTAGGCCTGCAACGGGAACGCGGCTGCCTGCGCGAAAGCCCCCAGCCCGCACACCTCGGTGATCAGGCTCTCCCCGCCCATCACCTCGATATCGGCTCGGGTGTGGCCCGCGAGCAGCTGACAGGTCTCGATTTGCGGAAGCGGCCCCCGGAACCATCGGTCGCCCGTCCCCGAGACTCGGATGCCGAATTCCGCGCAGGAGAACGCCATCGCGGTCACCACCGAGGAACCGGGGACGCCGATCATTCGATCAGCCATGGATTTCGCCGCCGCCATGGCGGGGCGCAGAAAGAAATAGTCGCCCGAGGTCAGATAGGCGATCAGTTCACCGGCGGCGGCGCGGTCCAGGTCCAGCAACGCGGGCAGGATCGACTGCAGGAACAGCCCGGACGCGGCGGTGTTGCGACTGTGCAGCTCGTCGCCCTGACGCAGCGCTCGCTGGATGATCGGGAGCAGCGCGATCCCACCGACGGCCTCGATCGCGGTGTTCAGCGCGGGGGCGATGACCGTCGCCAGGTAGCGCAGGTTCCGCTCGACCGACTCGTCGTAGGTGCCGTAGTTGAGCCGCGCGGTGGCGTCACCCTCGAACAGGGTGCAGCAGCCGCGATGTCCTGACCTGGCGTCCTCCACCACGAGAACCGGCATCGACGCCGTGGTGACACCCGCGAGCGATCCCACGCAGCCGAAGTCGTGGCACCCCGCCACGGTGATCTCGCCGCGTCCGAGCAGAACGTCGGCCCGCGCGGCGTCCTCGGCGAGGCCCTCGTGCAGAACACCGCCGAGCACGGCGGCGCGCTGCCCTCCGAAGTATTGCGACCACGGCATCGGTGGGCCCGAGGTGAGGATCGTCGTCCTCGTCATCCCCGGGAGGACCTCACCCGCCGGACGTACGCCGACGAGGGTGGGCTCGGACTCGAAGAGAAGTCGCAGAGCTGCCGAGTTCGCCCGGTCCACCGTGGAGACTTCATTGATCACCGTCATTCGGACCTCCGGAGTCGGGCCGATCCAGCATTAACCGGCCCTCGAATCAAAAACGTACGAAACCGTGCCGACACGCGGGCGGAACCCGGCGATCGACTTCCTTTGTAGAGCATCTCGACTCACTGCAAAAGCGGTTTTGCAAATGGTGCTGGTTCCGCGTTCCGCTGTCAAGCCCTTGCCCGACATCGCCGCGATGCGGTTCGCGCGGGCCAGAATGTTCGGCATGGTCGCCGAACCCGAACCCGTCTCGGACCTAGCGCCGGAACTCGGCAGGCCTCGGCTGCTGCGCCAGCAGTGGCGTGACGTCGCCTTCCTGCACTGGGCCGTCCGACCCGAGCAGGTCGGGCCGTTCCTGCCGCGTGGCACCCGTCCGGACGTCCTCGACGGCCACACCTACGTGGGTCTGGTGCTGTTCCGTATGGTCGGGACCGGATTCGGGCGCGGACCGCCACTGCCGTGGCTGGGCACGTTCCTGGAGACCAACGTGCGGCTCTACTCCGTCGACGAGACCGGTAGGCGCGGCGTGGTCTTCCTGAGCCTGGACGCCGACCGCGCGCCCATCGTCGCGGCCGCACGTGTCGGTTTCGGACTGCCGTACCGATGGGCTCGCATGCGTGTCGCCGACGACGGCGGCGCGCTGCGCACCTACACGACCAGCCTGCGGTGGCCAGGGGTGCGGGCGAGCAGCAAGGTCGTCATCCGGCCAGGCGAAGACCTGGTCACGGGCCCACTGGAGTCGTTCCTGACCGCGCGGTGGGGCCTGCACACGACCCGCTTCGGCCGCACCTGGTACTTGCCCAACTCCCACGAGCCCTGGCCGCTGCGCGCCGCCGACCTGGTCGAGATCGACGACGGCCTCGTCGCCTCCGTCGGTCTCCGGAACGCCATCGCGGACAGCGACGGCCGCCAGCGGCGCCCCGACCATGTCGCGTTCAGCCCTGGTGTCAGCGCCGAGTTCGGCCGCCCCCGACCGGCCACCCCCCACACCCGCGGTGGCGCGGCGACCCGGCACGGACGTCCGATGTGCTAGCAATGGGCCGTGTCGCCGCCTGCCACCTCCCCGACCGGCGGCCGGTCAACGCCGGCCCGGCATCGCGTCGCGATCCTCGTCTTCGACGGGGTGACCCTGCTGGACCTCGCTGGTCCCGCCGAGGTCTTCAAGGAGGCGAACCGGTTGGGCGCGGCCTATCAGATCGTGCTGGTGTCCCCGACCGGGCACGAGGTCACGTCCGACCTCGGCATGCGGTTCGCCGTCGACGCCGCGGCCTCCGCTGAACCTGCCGCGCACACGTTCCTCGTGGCCGGATCGTCGCTGTATCCGCGAACCGGCGTACCCCAGGACCTGGCCGAGGCAGCACGGGTGCAGGCGGCTCGCGCCGGCCGGGTCGCCTCGATCTGCACGGGCGCGTTCATCCTCGCCGCCGCCGGTCTGCTCGACGGCAAGCGCGCGACGACCCACTGGAAGGTCACGCACCAGCTCGCCGCCCGACACCCCACGTGCCGGGTCGAGCCCGACGCGATCTACGTCCGGGACGGCGCCACCTACACCTCGGCCGGCGTCACCGCGGGAATCGATCTCGCCCTCGCGCTCGTCGAGGAGGACCACGGCCCTGACCTGACCCGCGACGTCGCCCGCGCACTGGTGGTCTACCTGCAGCGTTCAGGCGGACAGTCCCAGTTCTCGGCTCCGCTGCAGGGACCGCCGCCCCGCTCGCCCGCGCTACGCAAGATCACCGACCTGGTGACGGCGAACCCCGAGCGCGATCACTCACCGACCGAACTGGCCAGGCAGCTGGCGGTGAGTCCCCGGCAGCTCACCCGGCTGTTCCACGACGAACTGTCCACCACCCCCGCCCGGTACGTGGAGAGCATCCGGTTCGACATGGCCAGGGCGTTGCTCGACCAGGGCCACACCGCGACGCACGCCGCGACACTCGCCGGGTTCCCCAGCTACGAGAGCCTGCGACGGGTCTTCGCGCGAGAGCTGTCCATCAGTCCCGCCGCGTACCAACGCCGGTTCAGCACGGCGCGCCGACCGAGCGCGGGATAGCTCCCGCGCCGGTGGCTGCGTCCGCGAGGTCGGCGGGGACACCTCGGGGCAGAATGGGTGGGTGACCCAGGCGGACGGTGGCGAGACGGTCCTGAGCCGCGCCACCCGCGTACTGGAGGCGTTCCGGCCCGGGACGCCGAGCCTCACCGCGTCGGACATCTCCCGCCGTACCGGAATCCCGATGGCGTCCACCCATCGGCTGGTCGCGGAGATGGTCAGGCTCGGGCTGCTGGAGAAGGGCCCGGACCGGTTGTTGCGGGTCGGCGTCCGGCTGTGGGAGCTGGGCTGGCGCTCCACATCGGCGCTCGGCCTGCGCGACCTGGCGATGCCCTACCTCGAAGACCTGCAGTCCGTGGTTCGCCAGCACACCCAGCTGGCCCTGCTCGAGGGTACCGACGTCCTCTACATCGAGCGGCTCAGCGCCCGAGGACAGACGACGGTGAACATCACCCGGGTCGCCGGCAGGCTTCCCGCGCACACCTGCTCGTCCGGGCTCGTCCTGCTGGCGTTCGGCTCCCAGGACCTGCAAGAGCGAGTGCTCACGTCCGAGCTGCACCGGTTCACCTCTCGAACCGTCGTCGACCCGGCCGAGCTGCGGCGCAGGTTCGCCGATACCCGCCGACGCGACAGCGCGACACTGGCCGGCTCGGTGCACCTCGACGCCGCGGGGGTGGCCGCCCCGATCCGCAACCGCGACCGCACCGTCGTGGCGGCCCTGTCCGTGATCGTCCCCAACTCGCCGGACACCGTCTCCTCGGCGCTGCCCGCGGTGATGGCCACGGCTCGCGGTATCACCCGCGCCCTGCACCACCATCCCGACGCGACCCGCTGACCCGCGACGATCCCCGCAGGCCGGCGAGGAGGTTTCTCGCTGGGCGGGAATCACGCTGGTGACCTGTCCGGCACGCGCCGATCGTGACCACGTCGATGGTCCGATCTCGGAGAGGTTCGATGATGAACACCCGTCCTGTGGACGCCGTTGTGGTCGGAGCCGGTTTCAGCGGCATCTACATGCTCCACCGTCTCCTGCGAGCCGGGTACTCGGCCCGATTGTTCGAATCGGGCTCCGGGCTCGGGGGCACCTGGTTCCACAACCGCTATCCCGGCGCCCGGTGCGACATCGAGAGCATGGACTACTCCTACTCGTTCGACGAGAACCTGCAGCAGGAGTGGCGATGGAGCGAGCGGTACGCCTCGCAGCCCGAACTGCTGCGCTACCTCAACCACGTCGTCGACCGGTTCGCCCTGCGTGAGCACATCGAGCTGGACACAGCGGTCGTCGGCGCCCGTTTCGACGAGGACACCGTTCGCTGGACCGTCACGACCGACCTAGGTGACGAGGTCGGCGCGCGGTGGTGCCTGATGGCGACCGGCTGCCTGACCGTCGCCCAGGTCCCGGACATCCCCGGGCTCGACACCTTCGAAGGTCGCTGGTTCCACACCGGTGACTGGCCCCGTGACGGCGTCGACTTCTCCGGTAACAGGGTAGGCGTGATCGGCACCGGCTCCTCGGGAACGCAGCTGATCCCGATCGTCGCCGAACAGGCCGCCCACCTGGACGTCTTCCAGCGGACGGCCAACTTCTGCATGCCGGCCCGGAACCACCCGATGCCGCCCGAGGTCGAGGTGCACTGGAAAGCCGAGTACCCCGAACGCCGGGCCAAGGCGCGCATCTCGGGCTTCGGACACAGCCAGCCACAGAACGACAACCGTTACCGCGACCTCACCCCCGCGCAGCGGTCCGCCGAGCTCGAGGCGCGCTGGCGCTCCGGCGGTCTGTACATGATGCGGGCATTCGCCGACGTCCTGACCGACCCCGAGGCCAACGAAGCCACCGCCGAGTTCGTCCGCGCGAAGATCCGGGCGACCGTGCACGATCCCGAGGTCAGCGAGCTGCTGTGTCCCCAGGGTTTCCATTTCGGCACGAAGCGGCTGTGCTCCGGCACGAACTACTACGAGACCTTCAACCGGGACGACGTCACCCTCGTCGACGTGAGCGCCGCGCCGATCGAGGAGATCACCCCGACCGGGCTGCGCACCGCCTCGGCACACCACCCCCTCGACATGATCGTGTTCGCCACCGGCTTCGACGCGATGACCGGCTCACTGTCGCGGATCGACATCCGGGGCGCCGACGGCACGTCACTGGCCTCGAAGTGGTCCGGGGGTCCCGTCACCTATCTGGGGCTCGCGGTGTCGGGATTCCCCAACCTGTTCCTGCTCACCGGGCCAGGCAGCCCTTCGGTGTTCAGCAACATGGTCAACTCCGCCGAACAACACGTCGAGTGGATCGCGGACTTCCTCGATCACGCCCGTGAGCACGACGTGTACCGGGCCGAAGCGACCCAGGAGGCCGAGGACGGCTGGGTCGCGCACGTCGGTGAGGTCGCCGAGGCGACGCTCTACCCCCGCTCCCCCAACTCATGGTTCTTCGGCGCGAACATTCCCGGCAAACCCCGGGTGTTCATGCCGTACGTCGGTGGGGTCGGCAACTACCGGGCGCGCGCCGACGAGGTGGCTTCGGCCGGGTATCGCGGATTCACGCTTCTCCGGCGGTGACGGCCGGTTGTTCTCACCGGCGGGAGGCGTCCCCGGTAAGCGGAGGCGTCGCCGCCGGGCCGGGGCATCGCCGCTCGGCGGCGGCATCGCCGCTGGGCGGCGGCATCGCCGCTGGGCCGTGGCGTCCCCGCTGGGCCGTGGCGTCCCCGCTCGGCCGTGGCGTCCCCGCTGGCCAGCGAGTGTCTTGGCGTGGCCGCCCGCCGTCAATCCCCGGCTTCGCCGGCCTCGCACGTCGTCGGGCTGTCCGGCGTTCGGGGGCGAGGTTTCAGGATTGACGGCGGGCGGCCACGCCAAGTGCGGGCCAGGATCGCGGGGATGGGGTGGTGTGCGTGCCGATCGCGCTCTTCTTGCGCATCGGGCTGCGCCCTCGCGCGTGCGCGCGCGGGTTCGGGTTCGGGTTCGGGTTCGCTGGCCCCAGTGGTCGCGTTGGTCACTCGGGTGACGGCTCGCAGAGCTACGTGTTGCGTCGCAGATGCTGCAGCGTCTGCGACGCAACCTGAGCCTCTGCGAAGTGAGTTGCGCGGCGACGAGGGCCGCCGGGCCAGCCGAACGAGCGGTGAAGCGCCACTATCGGGGCTACCGCCCGGCGATGTCGTTGATCTGTCAAGGGGTGCCACCGACAATGCACCCGGCATGATCCACTGCGGGCAGGGAGGTAACCAGATATGACGGCCACACCGTCTACGGGTGGCGCGGGGGTACCGCCTGCACACATCGATCCCGAGCTGGAGGTCGACTTCGCCGGGAGCCAGCGCCGGTGGACCGTCCTGCTGCGGTTCATCCTGGCGATTCCGCACATGGTCGTGCTCGCGCTGGTCGGCATCGCGGCCTTCGTCGTGCTGGTCATCGGCTGGTTCGCGGCGCTCTTCACCGGTCGACTGCCGGACTGGGCCGCTGACTTCCTGACCGGCTACATCGCGTGGCAGGCGCGGTTCACCGGCTACCTGCAGCTGCTGACCGACCGGTACCCGCCGTTCGCCTTCGTCTCCGCCGACTACCCGATCCGGGTCGTGTTTCCGCCTCGGACGCGGCTCAACCGCGCGGCGGTGCTCTTCCGGATCATCCTGGTCCTGCCGGTCATGATCCTGAGCTCCATCGTGACCTACGGCTGGTACGTGCTCGGTCTCATCTTCTGGCTGATCGTGCTGATCGCGGGCCGGATGCCCGCGTCGCTGTTCCTGGCCACGGCGGCCACGGTCCGCTACCAGGTGCGCTACCAGGTCTACCTGTCGATGCTGACGTCGGCGTACCCGAAGAAGCTGTTCGGCGACGCGCCCGCTGGTTCAGAACCAGCGAGGGAGACACCGGTGACGCGGCCGCTCGTGCTGACCAAGGGAGCACGGGTACTGATGATCGTGTTCATCGTCTTCGGTGTGCTGGCCTACCTCGGCCAGGGCGCCACGAGCGCCGAGGAGCAGGGCACCGGGCGGAGCAGCACCACGGCCTCCGCTCAACCGAATTAGCCGGTTTCCCTCTGGAGAGCGATTAACCACACATCACGGAATTCGATCCGGCCGATGAACGTTGGCGCACCAGGGTCTGTTGCTCGTCGGGCAGCGGACGCGGGAGGGCGGCGGTCGAGCCCTCGACAGAAACAACGATGTTGTGCGGCATGGAGGTCGGGATGAGCAGTCAGTCTGTGGTCGAGCAACCGCGGTCCGAGACCGACAGCGAGGTGCAGCGCCGACTTCGTGACGAGCTGGCCGTCCTGCGATCGCAGCGAGACCAGCTGCGCGGAGAGGGCGCGGAGGACTACCGCGCCGCCGACTCCGGGGACCGCGCCGAGGCGATGCGCCGCGCTGACGACGTGTTCCGGATCGAGGACCGGATCAACGAGATCCACCACCTGCTCATCGCGGGATCGGCGACCGGGACGAACCGCTCCGGGAGCGGTGCCCTGGCCGAGGGAAGCACCGTGACGCTGCGGTTCCCCGACGGTGACGAGGAGACGTTCTACGCCACGTCCGTCCTGGACGCGTCGCCGGAAGGCACGAACGCCGAGCTCCTCGGGCTCGACAGCCCGCTCGCCAGGGCGCTGACCGGTCACGCGGCCGGGGACACGATCACCTGGGCTACCCCGGCCGGTCCGCAACAGGCGCATGTCGTGAAGATCGGCGCATAAGGACACCCGTCTCCAGCCTGACGGCAGATCCGTCGGCCGCGCGACGGTCGTGCGTCGGAATGTGGCACCTTCAACCACAATGGGGGTCGGATCCGTCGTCGGGCAGAGGAGCACACGCGTGGAGATGGGATGGTCACCGGACGACCTGGCCTTCCGGGACGAGGTGCGCGACTTCCTGGACCGGGAGCTGACACCCGAGCTTCGGCGAGCGGGTCGCCTGATGACCAGCGTCTACACCGACCACGAGGCGAGCATGGCCTGGCAGCGCATCCTGCATGCGCGCGGCTGGGCCGCTCCCAGCTGGCCGGTCGAACACGGCGGTTGCGACTGGAGCCTGACCCAGCACTACATCTTCAGCCGCGAGTCGACCCTGGCGGGAGCGCCCTCGCTGTCGCCCATGGGCATTCGCATGGTCGCGCACGCGATCATCGGCTACGGCACGCCCGAGCAGAAGGATTACTTCCTACCGCGCATCCTCACCGGTGAGGTGTTCTTCTGCCAGGGCTACTCCGAGCCCGAGTCCGGCTCCGACCTCGCCTCCCTGAGCATGGCCGCGGTGCGCGATGGTGATGAGCTGGTGCTCGACGGCAGCAAGATCTGGACCACCCACGCCGGCGAGGCGAACTGGATGTTCTGCCTGGTGCGCACCACCCGGACCGAACGCAAGCAGCACGGCATCACGTTCCTCCTGGTCGACATGACCGCACCGGGGATCACGGTCCGGCCGCTGGTGATGACCTCCGGCGAGCAGATCCAGAACCAGGTCTTCTTCGAGCAGGTACGGGTCCCGGTGGACAACGTGCTCGGCGAGATCGACGACGGCTGGTCCGTCGCGAAGTATCTGCTGGTGTTCGAACGCGGTGGCGCCGCGGTCGCACCGGCACTGCAGGTCAAGGCCGCCGCGTTGGCCGAGCACGCCACACGGCAGCCCGGTCCCGGGGGCCGTTCGTTGATCGACGATCCGTCCTTCTCCTCACGGCTCGCGGAGGCCCGCATCCGCGCGGACGTGCTCGAGGTGCTCGAACACCGGGCGCTGGACACGCTCGCGGCCGGTGGTAATCCCGGCCCGGCGTCGTCGATGCTGAAGATCCTCGGCACCGAGCTGAGCCAGCGGATCAGCGAGCTGGCCCTGGAGGCGGCCGGCCCGAGGGGACGTGTGTACCAGCCGCACGCCACCGCGCCGGGCGGTCCGACGGTCGACTACACGCCACCACCCGATGACTACCTCTCCGGGGAGGAGTGGCAGGCGGTCGCGCCGTTGTTCTACCTGAACAACCGGGCCGGCTCGATCTACGCGGGAAGCAACGAGATCCAACGCAACATCCTGGCGAAGGCGGTGCTCGGCCTGTGATCTCGTTCGCGCTCACCGCGGAGCAGGAGATGCTGCGCGACGGACTCGTGAAGTTCCTCGACAAGCACTACGACCTGGCGGTCAGCCGCGCCGCGGTGAAGACCGGTCCGGGCTGGCAGCCCGAGATCTGGCGAGCGCTGGCCGAGGACCTGGGAATCCTCGGCGCCGCCCTGCCGGAGCACGCGGGCGGGACGGGTGGCGGCCCCGTCGAGATGATGGTCATCGCCGAGGCGCTCGGTAACGCGCTGGTGGTGGAGCCCTACATCGACACCGCCGTCCTGGGTGCCGGGCTCCTGCACCGGCTCGGCGGCCCTCGCGCCGATGAGGTTCTCGCGCGCATCGTCGACGGCACCGCGGTCACCGCGGTCGCGGCGATGGAGGCCGGGCCCGGCTTGGACGACATCACCACGACCGCACGGCGCGACGGTGCCGGCTGGGTGCTCGACGGCGCCAAACCGGTGGTGACCACCGCACCGCTCGCTACGCATCTGCTGGTGACCGCCCGCACCGGTGACGGCGGCGTCTCACTTTTCCTCGTGGACTTCGACGCGGCCGCTCCCCCGGCCGGCATGACCGTGCACCCGTTGCGCACGGTCGACGACCGGATCGCCGCCGATCTGGTGCTGCGGGACGTACAGCTACCGGCCGACGCCCTGCTCGGCGGACCCGGCGACGCTCTGGGCACTGTCGAACGGGCGGTGGACGACGCCACGGCGGCCGTGTGCGCGGAAGCCGTCGGGTGTCTGCGCAGGGTGCTCGCCGACACCGTGAGCTACACGAAGCAGCGGACACAGTTCGGCCAGCCGATCAGCCGCTTCCAGGTGCTGCAGCACCGCATGGTCGACATGTACCTGGAGGTCGAACAGGCGAGCGCGGCGACCCATCTGGCGATACACGGTCTCGGCGCCGGGGATGCTGAACGAGCCAGGGCGGTCTCGGCCGCGAAGGTGACCGTCGCCCGGGCCGCTCGCATCGTCGGCCAGGGCGCGGTGCAGCTGCACGGCGGCATGGGAATGACCGAGGAGCTGGCCGTCGGCCACTACTTCAAACGCCTCACCGTCATCGAGCACGAACTCGGCACGGTGTCGGCGCACCTCGCCCGCTACGCCGCGCTCACCCGCCCGGCCGAGGCCACGACCACCGCTGTCTGAGAACCGTCGGACGAGCGGGTTCGACATGGGCGGTCGTCGTGTCCGCCTCTCGAGGGCGCCGGGGCAGCCGTGAGAACACTCGCCCAGGCCGCGGTCACGTTCGCGGTCACCAACATCGACGATCTGGTCGTGCTCGCGCTGTTCTTCGGGCGGGCCGGCGCGAACGGAACCGCCGCGATGCGTGTCGTGGCGGGCCAGTATCTCGGGTTCGTCGCGATCCTGGTCGCCTCCGTCGCCGGAGCCCTCGGTGCCGGGCTGCTCCCCGCCGGCGCCATCCCCTACCTCGGACTGATCCCGCTGCTCCTCGGGCTGCGCGCGGCGTGGACCGCATGGCGAGAACATCGATCACGGACCCGTGTCGAACATGAGGCGGGACAAGAACCGGCTCGCCGCGTCGGGGTCTGGGAGGTCGCGGCCGTGACCGTGGCCAACGGCGGTGACAACGTCGGCGTCTACGTGCCGGTGTTCGCCGTGGCCGGCGTCGAGGGCCTGACCGTCTACCTGATCGTGTTCCTACTTGGAACCGGCCTGTGGTGCGCGGCCGGGCGCTACTTCGCCACCCGTCCGCTCATCGCCCCGGCTCTGGCCGGTTGGGGGCATGTCGTGCTGCCCGTCGTGCTGGTCACGATCGGTCTGCTCATCCTCATCGACGGTCACGCCTTCGGCGCTGTCGGCGGGGCGTGAACTCTCACACGTCTTCGAGATCTGACGGACACCTGTCGTTAACGTTGAGGGCGATTTCGCTGTGCCCCGGGTGGTGCCGCTCGTTCCGCACCCAGTTCCTCGGCCCGGCAGGTGCCACAGCACGTTCACCAGGAAGGTGAGACATGCGTCCCCGCGCTGGTCGCTGCCGTTGTTGTGCCCGCACGACGCCGCTCAGGGGCGGTGCACGGTGACGCTCGCGCTCACCCGGGGCCCCGCGCTCTACCCTGCCGCGCTCGCACCGGCCCGCCGCACCCTTCTCGACGTGCTCGCCGAGACCGCCGCGAGGTATCCCACCGAACCCGCCGTCGACGCCGGTGCCACGGTGCTCACGTACCGCAGGCTGGTCGAGGAGGTCGACGTCGTCCGGCGCCGCCTCGCCTTCGCCGGTGTCGGGGTCGGCGACCGGGTGGGGATTCGACTCTCCTCCGGGACCGCCGAGCTGTACGTAGCGATCCTCGCGGTGCTCGCGGCGGGCGCGGCGTACGTTCCGGTCGACGCCGATGACCCCGACGAGCGCGCCGAGCTCGTGTTCGGTGAGGCCGGAGTGTGCGCGGTCCTCGGCGACGGCGGCGCCGTCACGATGCGCGGCGTGTCGATCGGTACGCCCGGAGCGCCCGGCCCGGACAACGACGCCTGGATCATCTTCACGTCCGGTTCGACGGGCACCCCGAAGGGAGTCGCGGTGGGCCACGCCGCGGCAGCGGCGTTCGTCGACGCCGAAGCTCGTCTCTTCCTCGCCGATGAGCCGATCCGGCCGGGTGACCGCGTCCTGGCGGGTCTGTCGGTCGCGTTCGACGCGTCCTGCGAGGAGATGTGGCTCGCGTGGCGGCACGGTGCCTGCCTGGTCCCGGCGCCCCGCGCGCTGGTGCGTACCGGCGTCGACCTCGGACCGTGGCTGCAGGCGCAACGGATCACCATCGTGTCCACTGTTCCGACGCTCGCCGCGCTGTGGCCGACCGAGGCGCTGGAGGACGTGCGCCTGCTGATCTTCGGCGGAGAGGCGTGCCCGCCGGAGCTCGCCGAGCGGGTCGCCGTCGAGGGCCGCGAGGTGTGGAACACCTACGGACCGACCGAGGCCACCGTCGTCGCCTGCGCTGCCCAGCTCACCGGGGAAGGCCCGGTCCGGATCGGGCTCCCGCTCGACGGATGGGCTCTCGCCGTCGTCGACGGCGCGGGCCAACCGGTCGCGATGGGCGAGAGCGGCGAGCTCGTGATCGGCGGGGTCGGCCTCGCCCGCTACCTCGACACGGCCAAGGACGCCGCCAAGTTCGCCCCGCTGCCCTCCCTCGGCTGGGAGCGCGCCTATCGCAGCGGCGATGTCGTCCGCGCGGACGAGGAGGGGCTGCTGTTCCTCGGGCGCGCCGACGAGCAGGTCAAGCTCGGCGGGCGGCGCATCGAGCTGGGTGAGGTCGACGCCGCACTGCTCACGCTGCCCGGCGTCCGGGGCGCGGCCGCCGCCGTGCGCCGTACCCGGGCGGGCAACCAGGTACTGGTGGGCTACGTGGTGCCCGACGGTGACCTGGACACCGACGTCGCGGCGCTCGCACTGCGCGAGCAGCTTCCCGCCGCGCTCGTGCCGTTGCTCGCCGTGGTCGACGACCTGCCGACCCGCACGTCCGGGAAGGTCGACCGGGACGCACTACCCTGGCCGCTGCCGGCCGCCGACGGTGTCGATCCCGTCACCTCAGGACTGCTGACGCCCACCGAGGGCTGGCTGGCCGAGGGGTGGGCGGAGATCCTCGGGGTACCGGTGACCGACCCGAACGCCGACTTCTTCAACCACGGCGGGGGCAGCCTCACGGCGGCCCAGCTGGTGGCCCGGATCCGGACCCGGCATCCCCGGGTGTCGGTCCACGACATCTACCTGAACCCGAAGCTGGGCGCACTGGCCGCGCACCTGGATGCGCTCGACGCCACCACGACGAGACTGCGTGACGTCGCTCCGACGCCCCGGCTCGCCGCGCTCGGGCAGGCCCTGCTCATGGTGCCGATCCTGGCGCTGGTCGGTCTTCGCTGGACGAGCGTCGCCACCGCGATCTCGACCGTCGCCGCCGCCCTTCTCCCCTGGGCCCACACACCGTGGATGCCGGTGGTTCCGTGGTGGTCGCTCGCCCTGGCCTGGCTGGTGCTGTTCAGCCCGGCCGGCCGGATCGGCATCGCGGCCGGTGGCGCCCGGGTACTGCTCCGCGGTGTGCGTCCCGGCAGCTATCCGCGCGGTGGCTCGGTGCACGTGCGGCTGTGGGCGGCCACCCGTCTCGCGGAGCTGTCCGGAGCGACCGGCGTCTCCGGCGCATCCTGGACAACGCGCTACGCCCGCGCGCTCGGCGCGAAGATCGGCAAAGACGTCGACCTGCACTCCACCCCACCCGTGACGGGTCTGCTCAAGCTGGGCCGCGGCGCGGCCGTGGCGCCCGAGGTGGATCTCGCCGGTCACTGGGTCGACGGCGACGTCGTGCACATCGGAAAGATCCGGATCGGTTCCGGTGCGACCGTCGGGTCGCGCAGCACATTGCTGCCGGGTACGCGCATCGGCAAGGGCGCCGAGATCGTGGCGGGATCGACGGTGCGCGGCGCGGTGCCCGCCGGTCAGCGCTGGGCGGGTTCGCCCGCCGCGCGGACCGGTAAGAGCGGCGTGCGCTGGCCGTCGTCCCGACCGGCCCGCTCGCGCGCCTGGGCGCTCGCCTACGGACTCACGTCGACGCTGCTCGGTCTCCTGCCCTCGGTGGCCGCGGTGCCGGCGCTCGTGATCGTCGCCAACGGGGTGGCGGGCACGACATCCCCGTCGGCGGCGGCCGGTCACGCGCTCCTCATGGTCGCCCCTGCGACGGTGGCCTACCTCGTGACGTTCGCGGCGCTGGTCGCCGCCGGGGTGCGGCTGCTCGGCATCGGCATGGCCGAGGGTTTCCACCCGGTGCACAGCCGTGCCGGCTGGCAGGTCTGGACGACCGAGCGCCTGATGGGCATGGCACGGACCAACCTGTTCCCGCTGTACTCCAGCCAGTTCACCGCCACATGGCTGCGGTTGCTCGGCGCGAAGGTCGGCCGTGACGTCGAGGCCTCGACGGTGCTCGCCCTGCCGAGGATGACCACGGTCGCGGACGGCGCGTTCCTCGCCGACGACACGATGGTCGGAACCTACGAGCTGTCCGGCGGCTGGCTGCACGTGGCGCCCTCACGCGTCGGTAAACAGGCATTCCTCGGCAACTCCGGGATGACCGCACCGGGTCGCTCGGTGCCCAACCGAGGACTCGTCGGCGTGCTGTCCGCGACACCGCGCAAGGCGAAGAAGGGCTCGTCCTGGCTCGGCCTGCCCCCGATGCCGCTGCGCAGGACGGTCGAGCGGGGAGACACCAGTCGCACGTTCCACCCGCCGCGCAGGCTGAGGGCCGCGCGAGGGCTGATCGAGCTGAGCCGCGTGGTTCCGGTGATGTGCTCGCTCGCGCTCGCGGTGCTCGTCGCCGGGTCGCTGATGGTGGTCCAGTCCTCGGCCGGGTTCGTGGTGGCCGCGCTGCTCGCCGGTCCGCTGCTGGTGGTGGCCGGGTGTGTCGCCACTGGCGTGACGACGGCGATGAAGTGGCTGCTGGTGGGCCGGTTCCGGCCGGTGGAGCACCCGCTGTGGAGCTCGTTCGTGTGGCGGAACGAGCTCGCCGACACGTTCGTCGAGGTGCTGGCCGTACCGTGGCTGGCCGGCCCGGCGAGCGGCACCCCGGTGCTCACCGCGTGGTTGCGCGCGATGGGCGCGAGCATCGGGCGCGGTGTGTGGCTGGAGTCGTACTGGCTGCCCGAGTCCGACCTCGTGCGGCTCGGCGACGGCTCGTGCATCAACCGGGGCTGCGTCGTGCAGACTCACCTGTTCCATGATCGGATCATGAGCATGGACGAGGTGCACATCGACGAGGGAGCCACCCTCGGGCCGAACGGGATCGTGCTGCCGGGCGCGGGCATCGGCGCGGGGACGACCGTCGGGCCGGGTTCGCTGGTCACGCGCGGGGACTCCGTGCCTTCCGCGTCCCGTTGGCTGGGCAACCCGATCACGACGTGGGACTGAACCGAGGCGGGACGGTCGGCGCGGCCCGGTCGGAGGACCCATACCTGCCCACCCACGGCAACGGTGGCTACCGGGTCGAGCACTACGACCTCGACATCGACTACAAGCTCGTGGCCAACCGGATCGGCGGGCGAGCCGTGCTCACCGCCGTGGCCGACGCGACGCTGACCCGCTTCAGCCTCGATCTCGCCGCTTTCCGGGTGTCCAAGGTGCACGTCGACGGCCGGCCGGCCCGGTTCAGCCAGTCACACTCGACCCGGGACGGCCAGAAGCTGCACGTCACGCCCGCGCGAGCCGTCGAGGGCCGGTTCACCGTCGAGGTGCGTTACGTCGGCAACCCCGCTCCGGTGTCCAGCCGATGGGGCGACGTCGGCTGGGACGAGCTGACCGACGGCGCGCTCGTCGCTAGCCAGCCCGTCGGCGCGCCCTCCTGGTTCCCGTGCAACGACCACCCGTCGGACAAGGCGACCTACCGCATCGCGGTGACCACGGCCGCGCCGTACACGGTCGCCGCAACGGGTGTGCTCACCACGCGGCGCCGCTCCGCCGGTAGCAGGACGTGGGTGTACGAACGGGCCGAGCCCACGGCGTCCTATCTGGTCAGCGTGCAGATCGGGCGCTACGACGAGGTGGAGCTGGCGGCCGGTCCGGTTCCGCAGATCGCGCTGCTGCCGGCGCGGCTGCGCAAGAACGCCACGCGCGACCTCGGCCGCCACCCGGCGATCATGACCACGCTCGAGGGCTTCTTCGGCCCCTACCCGTTCGGCAACTATCAGCTCGTCGTCACCGACGACGAGCTGGACGACCCGATCGAGGCGCAAGGTATGTCGATCTTCGGAGCGAACCATGTCGACGGGCGCCGCACCCACGAGCGGCTCGTCGTCCACGAGCTGGCCCACCAGTGGTTCGGCAACAGCCTCACGGTCGCCGACTGGAGCCACATCTGGCTCAACGAAGGCTTCGCCACCTACGCGGAATGGCTGTGGTCGGAAGCCTCGGGCGGCCGTGCCGCCGCCGCGCACGCCCGGGACTGGCACACCCGGATGGCGACCAAGCCCGCCGATCTCGTCCTGGCCGACCCGGGGCCGGCGCGGATGTTCGACGAGCGGATCTACAAGCGGGGCGCACTGGTGCTGCACGCGCTGCGCGGGCGGCTGGGCGACGAGTCGTTCTTCACGCTGCTGCGGGACTGGGCGGCGCGGCACCGGCACTCGACCGTGACCACCGACCGGTTCGTCGAGCTCGCCGGGCAGCACGCAGGCGGCGATCTCACGGCGTTCTTCACCGCCTGGCTGCGCCGGCCGGCCCTGCCCGGGCTCGACTGCCGAGATCGTTGACAGTCACCTACTGCAGTCGCCTCGACCACTTAGTGTGATTATCAGACTCTCAGTTCAGCCGCATGAGCACCATTCGTCTCAATAATCTCACCGTCCGTCGCTGAAACGACCAATATGGCGTCTGCGGCCGTTCCCCATCACCCGGGCAGGCGTTGATCCGGACATGTTGATGACCACGGTGCTGGCGCGGATGCCCGACCTGCGAGTGCGAGTCGAAGCTGAACACGTACAGGGACTCGGCGGCAGCTGCGTAGGCTGCGGCGAGGATGTGGCATGGCCGTGCGATCTGTACTGGATCGCCACCGCCGCCCACCGCCTCGACGAGTCCATGCTCCCCACCCCCCGAGTCTCCACCGACTGATCCGCCATACCGACTTCGCTCTGCAAGGTGACGCTGGCCGGACCGGTGAGGCTAATCGGAGCTGAAGAGAGCGCCGAGGACCTTCTCGATCTGGTCGGACAGCTTCCCGGGCGTGATCGGCCCCGCCGGGTCGTACCAGCGGTACAGCGTGGCGAGCATGGACAGGACCAGGTTGGCCGCGATCGTCGTGTCGACGCCCGCGCCCGACGGGAGGCATTCGTCCAGCAGTAGACGGAAGTCCTGCGTGCGGGCATGTGCCCAGGAACGGAAGATCTCCCGGCCCTGGTCGGACAGCTCGACCTCCTCGCTGAACACGATCGCGTAGAACGTCCGATTGGCCAGCGCCGCCTCGATGTGCGCCGAGATCATGCCTCGCAGCCTGGCCTCGGGAGGCTCACCGCTGCCCAGGATCACCTTGATCCGCCTGCCCAGATCGCCGGTGACCTCGTCGACCATGAGATCGAGCAGGTGCTGCTTGCTGCGGGTGTACTTGTAGACCGTGGGTCGGGAGATTCCGGCCGCCTCGGCGATGTCGTCGATCGTGGCGTTGCGGTACCCCTTGCGGCGAAATGCCTCGGCCGCCGCCGCGACCAGCGCGGTGGTGTCCGTCGCCCGTTCTCGTGCCATCAGCTAATACTGCCTGGTCAGTTTCGCCCCGAGCACCGCAGCCACCGTCTCCCGCGCAACCCGACCTTCACCGGTTCGCTGCGTCAGGAGACAGCGGCGGTCAAGAAGGTGCTGAACAGGGCGACGTTCCTACTGCCGGGCCATGACATCGAAGCCAAGGTCGAGAACGGCCGCGATGCCCACGACCTCGCAGACGTTCGTGTCGTGTCGCAGACGCTGCAGTGTCTGCGACACGACGCGAAGCTCTGCGAAGTCGAGGTGAGGACCGCTCAGGGACGACGCCGGGTCGCGGCGCGCCGTGCGCAGTCGATGCAGGTCGTCGTCGCCGGCAGTGCCATCAGCCGCTGGCGCGCGATGTCGCCGCCGCATCCGGTGCAGGTCCCGTACGTCCCTGCGCTCAGCCGTTCCAGGGCGTGGTCGATCGCCTCCAGCTCGGCGCGAGCACCCGCGAGGAGGCCCTGCAGCTGGGCCCGCTGCGAGGCGATGGTCACGCCCTCGGGGTCGTGCTCGTCGTCGTGTGTGGTGAGGGACTGCTGTTCGGCCAGCTCCTCGACCTGCCGTTGCAGCGACGCCGCGCGTCGACCCGTCGACTCCCGCTCCATCGCGAGCAGCGCGTCCGGACTCTCTTCTCCCATGGTCCCCCGCCCGGATTCGACGTCGATCACTACGAGCGGCGGTTCGCCGAGCTGGCCGACGCGTGCCGGCCAGGGGATCATCGGGCCGTGGGGCTCGGAGAGAAGATGCTGGTCTGTGGAGCGTACGCGCTCGTGCTGGTGGGCGGTCCCCTGTACATCTGGTGGGACATGAACCGATACGAGTACCTGAACGAGCGCGACGCCGTCTGCACGATCACGAAGGTCGTCCGCACCGACGACGATCAGGACGGTCATCTCGACACCACACAGTGCGGACGGCTGATCGTCGCGAAGTACCGGTTCGGCCTCGAGCACGACGTCGAGGCCGGTCACACGTACCGGCTGCGGATCGGGGAGATCGAGCCGAACCACGGGCCCGACATCACGGCGGTCACGGCGGTCGAGGGCGAGGCACCGGCACCGTGATCGACGAGGAGGACAATGCCCTCATGCGCCGCCGCCTCGTCGTCCTCCGCCACGCCAAGTCCTCATGGCCGGACGGGGTCGCCGACCGTGATCGCCCTCTGGCCGCTCGCGGGCTGCGGGAGGCTCCACTGGCCGGCCGCTGGCTGAACGAGCACGTCGGGGCGATCGACCTGGTGCTGTGCTCGCCGGCGCGACGGGCCGCGCAGACCTGGGCGGCGGTCGCCGAGGAGCTCGACACCGTGCCGGAGATGCGCATCGAGGATCGGCTCTACCCCGGGTCGCCGACGGACCTGACGGCCGCGGCACGCCGGTCCCCCGCCGAGGCCGCGACGGTGCTGCTGATCGGGCACAACCCCGGACTCGAAGACCTGGTCACCCGCGTCTCCCGCGTGAGTTGCGTGCTGAAGACCTCGTCGATCGCGGTGCTGTCCGGCCCCGGCGACTGGTCCGCGATCGCCCCCGGCTGGGCGACCCTGGACGCGCAGGTCACTCCCCGCCCGGACCTCTAGTCGCACCTCGCAGACGTTCGTGTCGCGTCGCAGGCACTGCAGTGTCTGCGACACGACAGCTGGCTCTGCGAAGTCGCCGGTGGGGCTAGCGCGGGGCGGTCGCGCCGAGCAGCTCGTGTTCCAGGAGGTAGCCGAGGACCAGGCGGTGTGAGTTGGCCAGGTGTTCGCGGGTGAGCTCGGCGGCCTGATCGGCGTTCCCGGCGCGGACCGCGTCCAGGATGGCCCGGTGCTCCGCGTGCAGCGGGGCCATGTCACCGAACATGCCGACGTGCAGGTGCAGGTAACGGTCGATCAGCCGGCGCAGCTGGGTGGTCAGCTCGATCATCCTCGGCCGGTTGCCGCGCGTGTAGACCTGTGCGTGGAACTCGGCGTTTGCCGCCAGCCAGCGCCGGGGCTCCGGACCGGACTCCATCTCGGCTTCGAGGCTCTCCATCCGGGTGATCTCGGCCAGTCCCACGTTCGGCACCGCGAACCGGGTGAGCATGGGCTCGACGGCCAGCCGCAGGTCGTACAGCTCCTGGAGCTCGGCGATGGACAGCTCGCGCACGAGCGCCACGCTCGGACCGATGTCCAGGAAGCCCTCGGCCGCCAGCAGCTGTAGCGCGTCGCGCACCGGAATCCTGCTGACCCCGTACTCGGCGGCGAGTTTGCCCTGCGACAGCCGGGTACCCGACGGCAGGTCGCCGGTCAAGAGCCGCTGACGCAGCGCGTCGGCGACCCGGCTCGCTTCGGATCCGTGTGCCACCGGCAGGCTCCCTCCTGGACGTCGCTGCTCGCTGATGACGCCGCACAGTATCTCGGCCACATCGGTTGTGTGTTCAATCGTATCCGTTTACCGTCACCTGTATACGGATTTCTCACTTGGTATACGAGAGGCGAGCGCATGACGGTGACCGAATCGGGCGCGCGGACCAGTGGCCTGCCCGCCGACCTCCCGACCGGACTGCTCATCGGCGGCCGCGAGGTCGACGGGCACGCCGAACGCATCCCGGTGACCAACCCGGCCACCGGTGAGGTGTTCGTCGACGTGGCGGGTGCGAGCCCGGAGGACGTGGATGCCGCCGTGCGCAACGGCGAGCAGACCTTCCGCTCCGGGGTCTGGCGGGACCTGGCGATCCACGACCGGGCCAGGGCGATCAACCGGTTCGCCGACGGCATCGAGGCCCGGATGGAGGACCTGTACCGGCTCGAGACGATGAACAACGGCCGGCCGATCACCGAGACCAAGGCCCAGATCACCCGACTGCCCGAGTGGTACCGGTACAACGCGGCACTGTTGCTGGCCGACCGGGGCGCGGTCGCTCCCCTGCGCGGGCCGTACCACTCCTATCTGACCCGCTATCCGATGGGCGTCATCGGGACACTCGCCTCGTTCAACCACCCGATGATGATCGCGTCGAAGAGCGTCGCGCCCGCACTGGCCACCGGCAACAGCGTGGTGCTCAAGCCGTCCGAGCAGACCCCGCTGACCGCGCTGCTGCTCGGCCAGATCGCCCGCGAGGCCGGACTGCCCGACGGGGTGCTCAACGTGGTTCCCGGCCTCGGGCCAACAGCGGGCGCCGCGCTGGCCGAGCACCCGCTGGTCCGCAAGGCGGTGTTCACCGGAGGCACCGAGCCGGGCCGCGCGATCGCGCTGGCCGCGGCGGGCCGGTTCGCCAAGGCGACGCTGGAGCTCGGCGGCAAGTCGCCGGTGCTGGTGTTCGAGGACTCGCCCATCGAGGCGACCGCGCGCGGGCTCGCGTTCGGCGGGTTCATCGGCGCCGGGCAGACCTGCATCGCCGGCAGCAGGCTGCTCATCCAGCGTTCGGTGTACGACGACGTCGTGTCGGCGCTGGTCCGGGTCGCCGAGACCATCCGGATCGGCGACCCGGCTCTCGCCGAGACGCAGCTCGGCCCGGTCATCTCGGGGCGCGCCCGCGACCGCATCCTCGGCTACGTCGCCGGTGCCCGTGAGGAGGGTGCCCGGGTGGCCAGCGGTGGCGCGGCGGCGTCCGTCCCCGGGTTCCCGGACGGGTTCTTCGTGCAACCGACCGTCCTGGCCGACGTGCACAACGACATGCGGGTGGCCCAGGAGGAGATCTTCGGACCGGTCGTGGTCGCCATCCCGTTCGACGACGAAGCCGATGCGGTCCGGCTGGCCAACGACTCGAGCTTCGGTCTCGGTTCCTCGGTGTGGACCCGCGACGTCGCTCGGGCCCATCGGGTCGCGGGCCAGCTGGAGGTGGGCATGGTGTGGATCAACGACCACCACCGGCTCGATCCGTGCTCACCGTGGGGCGGGGTGAAGGACAGCGGCATCGGCAAGGAAGGTGGCTGGGAGTCGTTCAACGACTTCACCTACCAGCGGGCGGTGACCGTGCGCACCGCACCGGACGACGTCGACTGGTACGGCGGAGTGGCGACGGAGCGGCTGAACTGATGATCACGATCACCACACCCGGAGACGGCCGCCTGATCGAGGTGGAGCTGAACGCGCCGCCGGGGAACCTCCTGACCGTGGCGGCCTGTGTCGAGCTCGCCGCCCTGTTGCGTCATCCGCCCTCCGGCGCGCACGTCCTGCGGCTGCGCGGGGCGGGCGGGGCGTTCTGTCTCGGCCGGGAGCGGGCCGCGACCACACCCGCCGAGCTGCGCGCGGAGACCGCGACCCTGGTCGAGCTGCACCGGGCGGTACGGGACAGCCCGCTGGTCACGGTCGCCTCCGTGCACGGCGACGCGGCCGGGTTCGGCGTCGGTCTGGTGGCGATGTGCGACGTCGCGGTGGCCGCCTCGCAGGCCCGGTTCTCCTTCCCCGAGGTGGACATCAACCTCGCCCCGGCGCTGGGGCTGGCCTGGCTACCTCGGCTGGTCGGTGAACGCGAGGCGTTCTGGATGACCGCGACCGGCGCCCCGATCGACGCCGACCGGGCCCGCGCGCTCGACCTGCTCAACGACGTCGTGCCCCCGGCCGACCTGGACTCGGAGGTGGACCGCCGAATTCAGACCCTGCTGGCGGGCCCACCCCGAATCCATGCCGAGATCAAGGACATGCTGCGTGCGATGCGGTCGCTCGACGACGACCAGGCGCTGGAGACCAGCATCGATCGCCTCGCCGTCGCCGCACTACGCCGGGCCGACTGACGCGGCGGGCGCCACGACCTCGTCGAGCCACCGCTCGAACAGCGGCATCGCCAGCGCGGCCGTCTCCCCGGCCGAACGCGTGATGGCCTCGAGCAGGTCTTCGGCGGCGCCGGGACCCTTCACCGCTTCCAGGGAGGCGGCGTACTCGGGCACCGCGGCCCATTGCGCCGCCAGCCCCGGGGTGACCTCCAGGTGGAACTGCAGTCCGTAGGCACGTCCGACGACGAACGCCTGGTGCGGATAGGCATCCGACTCGGCCAGCAGTACCGCGCCGGCCGGCAGGTCGAACGTGTCACCGTGCCACTGCAGGGAGGGGAACTCCGGGGGCAGCCCACCGAACACCGGATCCGAGGCTCCCGCCGCCGTGATCCGCACCGGGCTGACCCCCACCTCAGGCTCGGCGCCCCGGTACACCCGGGCGCCGAGGGCGGCGGCGAGCAGCTGCGCCCCGAGGCACACGCCCCAGAACGGCACGCCGGCCTCCACCGCGCGCCGGATGGCCGCCTTCTCCGCCACCAACCAGGGAAGGCGCTCGTCCTCGTACGCCCCCATCGGGCCGCCCATCGCGATCACCGCCGCGAAGTCGCGCAGCTCCGGGATCGGCTCGCCCTCGTCGACCTCGACACGGGTCAGCTCCACCCCTCGCGCGCGGAGAACGTCCTCGAACAGCGCGGGAGGCTCACAGGCGATGTGCTGCAGTACCAACACCGACGGCTCGGTCATCCGTTCTCCTCACCAGGGTCGTCCATCAGGTCCATCTTCCGGCACGCCGTGGACCGTGTCGCGTCGCCGAACTAGTGGACCCGGGTGATCGACGTGGTTGCACCGGTCGCGTCCACGCGCACCACGACGGCACCGAGCGAGAGCTCGCCCGTGGCCAGCCGGTAAGGAGGAAGTGCGGTGTGGTCCTCGCCGCGTAGCCGGGCGGCGAAGTGCGCGGGGTCGAAGCCACCACCGGTGAACCCCAGGCGCCCGGTCATGCCGAGCTCGGTCAGGTAACCGGTTCCGGCGGGCAGGATGTGGCCACGCAGGGTCGGGTCGTGGGTGTGCGTACCGAGCAGGGCGCTGATCTCCCCGTCCAGCGCGGCGGCGAACGAGGCCTTCTCCCAGGGCGACTCGCCGTGCAGGTCGATGAGGATCGCCCCGGGAAGCGGCTCGGTCGCGCGCAGGTTCGTCCACGCGGGCCACAGGGGTGCCGGCTGTGGCGCCTTCATCCCCGGGAGGGCGGCGGTCGGGCTGAGCAGGTTGAGCACCGTCAGCGTCCGGTCGGCCCGCCGCAGGGTCAGCAGCCCCCGGCCTCGGGTCTCGTCCAGGTTGATCGGGCGCACGACCTGGGGGTAGGCCAGCACCTCGTCCACATCGGGGCCGTCCCACGAGTGGTTGCCCCCGGTGACGGCGTCCACCCCGCCGGCGAGCAGGGTGTCGATCACCTCGACGGTCATGCCGAATCCGTCCATCGGCGAGGGACCGGTGACGGCACAGTTCTCCGCGTTGACGACCACCCAGTCGACCTCGTGCCGCTCGCGCAGCTCGGGGAGACGCCCGGCCAGCCAGGTCGCGGCTTCGGCACCGACGACGTCGCCCACCGCCAGAACCGTCATCGGACCTGATCCGTTCGCGGCCGGGTTCATCGCTCCTCCAGGCGTACGAGGCCGCGCACGGCGTCCCGGTAATGCTCGACCGGCGCGGTCCGCAGTCCCTCGGTCTTGGCCCGGTCGTCCCAGCGGCGCAACCGGCAGGCCTCGTTGGCGTAGCGCCGCCTGCTGAACGCGGCGGATTCGGCGCTGCTCATCGGGCCGCCCTGTACTGCGAGGCTGCGTGTCGAGGCGGTCGACAGCGAGGCGGCGTACCCCGGGTCGGTGGCCACGAGGTAACGCTTGGCCGGCACGTGAAGGGCGATCGGCCCGATCACCGACGACGGGAACCAACGGCCGAGAACGGACGAGGCGATCCGCTCGTGCCGCTGGTCGTCGGCGAGGAATCCGGCGTGGCCGGTGTGTTCGCCGACCAGCAGATGACCGACGTCGTGGAGCAGGGCAGCCACGACCAGCTCCGTGGGTGCCTCGTCGGCCTCGGCGAGCGCCGCGGTCTGCAGCGCGTGTTCGGTCTGGGTCACCGCCTCGTCGTAGTACGTGGCTCCCCGGTCGGCGTAGAGGGTGAACAGGGCATCCACCACGTCGGACGCGGAGGTGGGCGGCGGCCACGGCAGGGGCGCGTTCATCGTGGGCTCCTGGGCGGCGCGATGCCCTGGAAGTGGCCGATGAGGCTGACCCGCTGGGCCCCGGCGACGCCGCTGCCGCCGAGCGCGGCGAAGGCGGCACGTTTGTCCGTGTAGTAGGCCTCCCGGAGGTCGCCCACCGACAGCGCGTTGTAGGTCAGGTACAGGGCACGGCGGGACCGGTCGGACGAGTTGGCGGCGCTGCGGTGCGGGGTGTGGCTGTGGAACCACAACAGCGACCCCGCGGTGACGGGCACCGGGTCCCAGGTCAGGTCTTCGGCGACGTCCGGGTGGACGCACCCGTCGTCGTCGGTGGGCAGCAGCCGCTGGTGCATCCCCGAGGCGAGCTCCAGGCAACCGTTCTCGACGCCCGCGTCGTCCACCGCGAGCAGGCAGCTCACGCTCACCGGCAGGTGGGGGTAGGCAGGTGCATCCTGGTGCGCGGCGAAACCCGCACCACCCGGGTGCTTGTAGTTGACCTTCTCCTTGTACAGGACCGCCGGCTCGCCCAGCAGCAGTCCGGCCATCGCCGGAAGTGCGCCGGTGGTCACGAGCGCGCACAGCCGGTCGTGGAACGGCGAGAAGTTCTCCGTGCGGGTCCGCACGACACCTCGCTCGCCCAGCTCGTCGTGCTGGAACCACCCACCCCCGTCCTCGGGCCACGCCTCGATCTCGCTCACCCAGCCACGCAGGCTGTGCAACCGGGCGTCGGTGAGGAAGTCCGGCACCGACACATGGCCGTCGCGCCGGAAGGCGGCGACGTCGAGCCCGTCCACGGTCGGCGGCTGCCCTGGTCCTGTGGTCATCGTGTGCATCCCCGATCGGTCGAGAGAGCGATCGGTGACCGTCCACCACATCGCGGATGTCACGCTAGATCGGACGGAATACATCTTCAACACTGACCGAGATAGATGTAATGAAGTTTCATTCCGTTGTTCACTCCAGGTTCGGTGACGCGCTTCACCGCGGCCCTAGCTTCGTCACCCGTACCACCGCCGGCGAGCCTGGAGACACATCGATGAGACGCAGCACCGAACGCACCCTGACCACCCATGTCGGCAGCCTGCCGCGCCCCGGCGAGCTGGCCGGGATGATCCTGGCCAGGGAGAACCGCACGCTGGAGCCGGCGGCGCAACACGCGCTGCCCGCGGCGATCACCGACGCGGTGGCCCTGACCGTGCGCACCCAGATCGAGAACGGCGTCGACGTCGTCAGCGACGGCGAGATGAGCAAGATCGGTTACGCGACCTACGCCAAGGAGCGGCTGTCCGGTTTCGAGGAGGCGCCGGTACCCGAGGGTGGCGGCCTGAGCATCGCCGACCTCGACGACTACCCGGGTATGGCCGAGGCCTCCCTCTCCGGGCTGGCGACCGCGACCCCCACGTGCGTCGACGAGGTCACCTACACCGGCCATGCGGACCTGCGGACCGATCTGGACAACTTCCGCGCCGCGCTGGGCGCCGAGCCGGCCGTCGAACCGTTCCTGAACGCGGCCTCACCCGGAGTCATCGCGCTCTACCTGCCCAACGAGCACTACCCCACCCCGGACGACTACCTGTTCGCCCTGGCCGACGCGATGCGCGAGGAGTACCGGGCGATCGCCGACGCCGGCCTCATCCTGCAGATCGACGCTCCGGACCTGGCCATGGGCCGCCACATCCTCTACACGCACCTCGACCTCGACGGGTTCCGGCGTCGCGCCGAGATCCACGTGGAGGCGATCAACCACGCGGTCCGCGACATCGACCCCGACCTGGTCCGGGTCCACCTGTGCTACGGCAACTACCAGGGTCCTCATCACCGCGACGTCGAGCTGCGCGACATCATCGACACGATCCTGCGGCTACGCCCGAACGGTCTGGTCTTCGAAGCGGCCAACCACCGGCACGCGCACGAGTGGCGCGTCTTCGAGGACCTCACCGTGCCCGAGGAGAAGGTGCTGATGCCCGGCGTGATCGACACCTCGAGCGTCTACATCGAACACCCCGAGCTGGTGGCCGACCGGATCGTCCAGTTCGCCTCCCTACTCGGCCGTGAACGCGTCCTGGCCGCCACGGACTGCGGGTTCGCCTCGTTCGCCACCTTCCTGGCCGTCGATCCGGCGCTGGCCTGGGCCAAGCTGAACACCCTCGCCGCCGGCGCCCGCCTGGCCACCGACCGGCTGTGGCCATGAGCCCTCGACGGACGGCCGTGCCATCATTCGCCCCATGAGCACGGTCTCCCCGGAACCGACCCCCGGCTCGGTCGTGGCCCACATCCGGGCCGGCATGCCCGCGCTCACCGCCAGGGGACGGCGTATCGCCCAGGCGATCCTGGACAACCCGCTGGACGTCATCCACCTCACGGTGACCGACCTCGCCACCGCCACCGACACCTCGGTCGCCACCGTCGTGCGGTTCTGCCAGGACATCGGCCTGCGCGGCTTCGCCGACCTGAAGATTCGGCTCGCCGCCGAGACCATCCCACCCGAGCGTGGGCTCCACGAGGACGTCACCGCCGACGATCCGCCGCCCACGATCCTCGGCAAGGTCCTCACCAGCACCGCGACCGCGGTGACCGCCGCGGCGGCCACGGTCGACCCCGTCGCGTTCAGCCGGGCGGTCACCCTGGTACGAGACGCAGGCCAGCTCCTGTGCCTCGGCGTCGGCACCTCCGCGCCACTGGCCCAGGACGCCGGCTACCGCTTCAGGAGCGCCGGCCTACCCGCCGAGGCACCCGCCGACGCCCACGTCCAACACGTCACCGCCAGGCTCCTACGCCCCGGAGCCGTCTGCCTGTGCTTCAGCCACACCGGCCAGACCCGCGAGACCCTCGGCTCCGTCGGCGCCGCCCGCGAGGCGGGCGCGACCACCATCGCGATCACCAGCTTCTTCAACTCACCCCTCACCGAGCTGGTCGACGTCGCCCTCGTCGCGGGCTCCCGCGAAACCGACTACCGCATGGAGGCCATCACCAGCCGTATCGCCCACATCGCCGTCCTCGACGCCCTGTACGTCGCGGTCTATCTCGCCGACCTCGACCGGGCCAAGGCCGCCCAGCAGCTCGCCGCCGACGCCCTCACCGACCACCGCATCTAGCGCCGTTCCGTAGGCCCACGCTCACTCGGGGAACGGTGCCAGCCGCACGAGCAGCGGAAATCCGACGGTGCGGGTGAGATGGCGCGCGCGACCCTCGGGGACGGCAGCCGACTCGCTCGCCCAGTACGTCCGCAGGCGTCGCTTGAAGTCGTGGCGCGGGTAGCGGGTGAGCAGCGAGTCGACCCAGCCGGCGCTCAGCTCGTCGATGCGGGTCCCCGTGACATCGACGAACGCGCCCCCGGAGACGACGCCGCCCGGGTGGGACAGGTCCTCGTTCTGGCCTCCGGTGAGGTGCCCGCCGATCGCGGCGCCGATCGTCGCCGCGCGGTCCACCGGCTCGCCGTGGTCGAGCGCGAACCGCTCGGCCCGCTCGCCGCCGACCACCGCGAAGCATCGGGCCGGGGTGGGGTCGCCCAGATTGAGGTCGTGCAGCAGGCAGGCGACGTAGCACAGCTCCTCGTCGACGGCGGCGCCGTCGATCGCGGCCAGCGAGAGACCGAACAGGTAGGTGCGGTAACAGTGCGCGAGTACGTCCGCCGAGCAGGTCTCCCTTGCCTCTTCCTCCGCCGCGCGGGCAAGCTTCGAGTCCGGCCACCGCAGCGCGTCCAGATCGACCCCGCCGCTGCCCCGCCGTCCCACCGCCAGGCGAGCCCGGGTGGCGGAATAGGCGACCGCGGTCCGCAGCAGCGGAGTGAGCAGTTGACGGCGCTGGCGGCGGCTCAGCGCGCCACCGGTCGCTACCGCCCAGGACCAGTCCATTCCTTCAGGTGCACCCATGATCGAACCCAACCATCTCGGCCGCTGACCTGGTGAGTGGCCGGAAAGACAGGTTTACCGACTTTTCAGCCATACTCAGCCCATAGCCGCGTTCCGGATCCGCACACTCGCCCTCGACGGGGTGGTCACGTTCGAGGTCGGCTGCACCGTCCAGACCTTCGCCCCGGGCCTCGACGCCCAACCGGCGGGTTTCGAGCTACTCGTGTGTGGCGAACGGCCCGGCGTGGTCCGCACGGCGGACGGGCTCGGGCTGGTGGTCGACCACGGGCTGGCGGCACTCGCCGACGCGGACCTGATCGTGGTGCCCGCCCGCTATCCCCATGACCGGCCGCCAGGCGACGCCGTGGTGGACGCGCTGCGCGCCGCTCGGTCATCGGGTGCGACGGTGGCGAGCATCTGCCTCGGCGCGTTCGTCCTGGCCTACGCGGGGCTGCTCGACGACCGGCCGGCCACGACCCACTGGGCCTACAGTGGGCAGCTCGCCGGCCTGTTCCCCCGGGTACGCGTACGGGAGCGGGAGCTGTACATCGACGACGGCGACATCGTCACCTCGGCCGGGCTCGCCGCGGGCCTGGACATGTGCCTGCACCTAGTGCGCCGCGAGCTGGGCGCGGCGGCCGCCGCCAGGATCGCCTCGTGGAACGTCGTGGCCCCGCACCGCGACGGCGGTCAGGCCCAGTTCATCCCGCAGACGGTGCCGTCGGTCCCTGACGGCACACTCGCACCGCTGCTCGAGTGGGCGCTGGGCCACCTGCACGAACCCTTGCCCGTCACCCGGCTCGCACGCCATGCGCGGGTCAGCGAGCGGACCCTGGCTCGACAGTTCCGGGCTCAGCTCGGCGTCAGCGCCACGCAGTGGATCCTCTCGCAACGCGTGGCCCGCGCCCGAGAGCTGCTGGAGACCGGCGACGCCTCCCTCGACCGGATCGCACGGCTCACCGGCTTCCCCAACGCCGAGGCGCTCCGCAAGCACGTCCGCCGTCACACCGCGGTCACCCCGTCCACCTATCGACGTGCGTTCCGGGAGCGTCATCGGTGACACTGCTCCGGAGCGCGGTCCGCACGACACCCGGAGGTCCGATCGATGGGAAACCCGACGACAGGCGTGGTGTTCCGGCCGCAGGAGCCTCCCGAGCGGCTGCGCGCCGTGGTAGCGGCGGCCGAGTCCGCCGGGATCGCCGAGCTGTGGCTGTGGGAGGACTGCTTCCTGGAAGGCGGTCTCACGTCCGCGACGGCCGCCCTCGCCTGGTCCGATCGACTGCGCGTCGGGGTCGGGCTGCTACCGGTTCCGTTGCGGAACCCCGCGCTCACCGCGATGGAGATCGCCACGCTGGCGCGGCTGTTCCCGGGCCGGTTCATGCCCACTCTCGGTCACGGTGTCAGCGACTGGATGGGACAGGTCGGCGGCCGCGTCCGGTCGCCGATGACGCTCCTCGCCGAGTACGCGGGCGCGGTCCGGGATCTGCTGCACGGTGAGACCGTGCGGACGGCCGGCACCTACATCCAGCTGGAGGACGTCGCGCTCGACTGGCCGCCGCGCGAGGTCCCACCACTGCTGATCGGGGGCCGAGGACCCCGGACCATCCGGTGCGCGGGCGAGCTCGCCGACGGTGTGCTGCTCGATGCGGTGGTGGACGTGGCCGGCGTCCGCGCGGCAC
The DNA here is from genome assembly GCF_000429025.1 of Actinospineispora spinosispora DSM 44797. Lineage (GTDB taxonomy): Bacteria > Actinomycetota > Actinomycetes > Mycobacteriales > Pseudonocardiaceae > Pseudonocardia > Pseudonocardia spinosispora. The sequence continues at coordinate 975,602 of NZ_KE386833.1, read as the reverse complement.
GGGCGACGGTCGACGAGGCCCGACGTGCGGCCGGACGTCCCGGTCGCTCGACCGTCGTGGTGTTCGTCGAGGTCGACCCGCGCAGCGCGGACCAGGTCCGTGACAGCGTCGAGGAGTTCGCTGCGGCCGGGGCCGACACCGTCATCCTCCAGGGCACCGAGGAGCACCCCGAGCCCGAGGCCATCATCACCGCCCTGTCCTGAACCGACTTCCATGATCACCACCGCACGAGCGCTGTTCTCCCGCTGCGGTACAGCCTTCAGACGGTGGTGATCACGGAACTGGCGCTAGAGCACGGCGAGATCCACCGGGAGATGCGGAGCCACATTGCGCATGGCACGCGCCACGTACTCCTCTTTCTCACCCACCGGTGCGACGTAGTGCAGCGCGTCCTCAGCTTCGCTCCTGCCGACGAGCCTGCTGATCAGCCATGCCGCGAGGTAATGCGACGCGAGGCAGCCACCGGCCGTCGCGACGTTCTCCCTGGCGTAGAACGGCTGGTTCAACACCTCGACGCCCGCCGCCACGACCCACGGTTTGGTCGTCAGGTCGGTGCACGCGGGCACGTCGCCGAGCAGCCCGAGCTTGGCGAGGACCAGGGTTCCGGAACACTGGGCGGCCAGGAGCTGACGCTCGGGATCGAGAGTGCGCAGGACGCCCATTATCGCGCTGTCCTCGACGACCTCACGGGTCCGGGAACCGCTGCCCACGATGACCGCGTCCGCGGCGCACGCGTCCTCGAGTCCCGCCATCGAATGGATCACCACCCCGTTCATCGACCGAACGGTCGGGGTCGGGCTCGCGATCGACACCCGCCAGCCGGGCCGCTGCACACGGTTGAGCACCCCGAGAGCGATCAGCGAGTCGAGTTCGTTGTAGCCCTCGAACGTCAGGATGGCGATGTGCATTGTCGAGCTCCTTCGAGTCAGCGGTTCGCGCCATCAGATTAGGACGCTCCTTCAGGACAATCGAATAATTGTCATGGATACAATCGCGCTGTGGGTTTTCCCCGGTACAAGAGTCTCGTCGACGCACTCGCGCGGGAGATTCGCTCGGGACGGAGGCTCCCGGGCTCACGGCTGCCGACCCACCGCCAGCTCGCGGCCTCGGAGGGCATCGCGCTGGTGACCGCGTCGCGGGTCTACGCCGAGCTCGAGGCCATGGGGTTGGTGAGCGGCGAGCAGGGACGTGGCACCTTCGTACGCGACGCGGCGCTGCCGCCGGGCCACGGGATCGACCAACAGTCCGTGGCAGCGGACACCGTCGACCTCAACTTCAACTATCCCTCGGTCCCCGGCCAGACGGGCCTGCTGCGGCGTGCCTTGCGGGAGCTCGCGGCCGAGGGCGATCTCGAAGCGCTGCTGCACTACCAGCCACACCGGGGTCGGCCGCAGGACCGGGCGGCGGTCGCCAGGCACCTCCGGTCCCGGGGGCTCACGCCGAGCGCGGACCAGATTCTGATGGTCAACGGTGCGCAGCAGGGTCTCGCGGTCACGATCATGGCGACGCTCGCGCACGGGGACCTCGTCGCGGTCGACGCACTGAGCTACCCGGGCTTCAAGATCCTCGCGCACACACTCGGTCTCGAACTCGCTCCGCTATCGGTGACGCCGTCGGGGCCGGACCTCGATGCGCTGGACGAGCTGTGCGCCCGTCGGCCGGTCCGCGCGCTCTACGCGATGCCCACGCTGCACAACCCGCTGGGCTGGGTGATGGACGGCGCCGCACGCGACGACCTGATCACGATCGCCCGCCGGCACGACCTGCGCATCATCGAGGACGCCTCGTACGCCTACCTCGCCGAGGACGCCCCCTCTCCGCTGGCGGCGCTGGCCCCGGAGATCACCACCTACGTCTCCGGTCTGTCCAAGAACCTCGCCACCGGCCTTCGGGTCGGCTTCGTCGCGGCTCCCCCGGCCCAGGTCCCCTCCATCGAGCGCGCCATCCGGGCCACGACCTGGAACACCCCGGCGATCACCACGTCGATCGCGTGCCGGTGGCTCGACGACGGCACCGTGGAGCGGCTCGAGCGTGACAAACGTGCCGATGCCCGGCGACGGCAGTCAGTGGCGCGCGAGGTCCTCGACGGGCTCGGGTACGTCGGTCACCCATCGTCCTACTTCCTCTGGCTGCCCCTGGCGCCGGACGCACGCGCGGATCGCACCGTCGCCGCGCTGGCCCGGCGACACATCTCCGTCTCGACCGCCGAACCCTTCGCCACCTCGGCGCACCCGCCACAGGCGCTGCGACTCGCGCTCGGGTCGGTGAATCTCACGGAGCTGCGGGACACGCTGGAGACGGTGCGGCACGTGATCGAGGACGACGCTCGACTCTGATCAGCGTTCGGAGCCGACCTCGATGCCGGTGAGCGACGTGCGGGCGGAGATCTCGATCCAGTTCCCGTCCGGGTCGGCGACGAACCCGAAGCGGGCGACACCGGCGAAACTGATCGCCGCCCTGGCGATCCGGCCGCCACGCCGCACGATCGCCGCCATCTCGGTGTCGGCGTCGAAGACCTGCACCGTCAGGTACCGAAACCCGGGGCCGATCACGTCGTCGGCTTCGGACCCACTCGCGCCCTCGACCACGGTCAGCAGCGACTCCCCGCAGCGGACCGTGTCCCGCGCTACCGGCTCGAACTCCAGCGCGTCGGTGTAGAAGCCCAGCAGCCGGTCGGGATCCGAGCTGGCCAAGGTGACGCCGATGCCGGTCACGCCGTCGGTGCCCGGCGGTACCAGTGCGACCCGGTCACCTCCGGGATGCGAGCCGGTCCACGGTTCGGTCCGTCCCTGGACCGCCACCGCGAGCCCGGTGATGCCGGACGGCGGCCGGAACGGGACGCCCTCGGCGAGGTGGTTGACCTTCACCACCGATCCATGCGCGTCGAACCGGTGCTGCACCCAGCCGCGTTCGAGGGTCAGCTCGTGATCCAGCCGCAGCCCGGCCCGCCCACCCCAGAACTCCCGTTGCGCCTCGATGTCGTCGGTGAACAGGCCGATGTCCAGCCGGGGTTTAGCCAGTCGCACGTCTCACCCCAGCAGCTCGAGCGCGCCCGTGTCGAGCACGTGGTAGGCGGCGTCGCAGATCATCCGCATCAACATCTGGTCCCCGCGTTCGGTGCGTTTGACCAGCAGCGTGGCACCCATGCCCACGGTGAGCGCGGCGAAGGTGTAGTGACGGTAGTCGTCGTGGAACTCCGCGTACGGATATCCGGTCACGCCGAGTGACTGCAGGTCGTCGTGGTAGTGGCGCAGCAGCTCGGGCTCCCGGGCCCGCCGGGTCTCTCGGTCCAGTGCCCCGCCGAGGAAGTAGGCGGCGTCCATGCCCGCCTCCAGGAAGCTGACCGTCTGCCAGTCGACCAGCGCGACCCGTCCGCCACCGTCGGGCAGGAGCATGTTGTCCGGGCGGAAGTCGTTGTGCGTCAGGCAGCGCGGCCGGCCCCGGCGACGGTTCCAACGCTCGTGCCCGGCGACGTAGCGGGCACACACCTCGACGACCTCGGCAGGCAGCCGGCCGTCGTAGGTGTCGCACACGTGCTTCCATGAGCGCTCCACCAGCTCGGTGGTGTAGAAGCCCTGGGCGCCCTCCGGGACGTAGACCCAGTCACGCTCGGCCAGGCCGGCGTCGTCCCAGTACGCCGCGTGCAGCAGCGCGGCCTCGGACAGGCCTCGACGCACCTCGTCGAGGGTGCAGCCGTCGAGCTGGTTGCCAGCCCGGGCCGGCGCGAGGTCCTCCAGCAGCAGCAGGAACCGCCCCTGGTCGTTGATCTCGGCGGCGTACACCTTCGGCGTCCGGATACCCGCTCCCTCGGCCAGCTCCCGGTAGAACATCACCTCGGAGCGGTAGATGCCGAGCGTGTGCCCCGTCTCGGCGGCCACGTCGTTGTCCGAGGTGAACTTGCCGATCAGCGCGGCGGGCGCGCCGGGAGGGGGACCGCCCGCGTAGCGGAGGGTGAACCGCCGGGTCTCCGCCAGCTGTCCGGTCCCGACCGGTTCGCGGTCGACACCGGCGACGGTCGCGTCGATACCTCGGCCTCGCAGGAGCTCGGTGAACCAGTCCGCTTCGAGCTCGGTCGGGGTCAGGATCGATGTCGTCATCTCGGGCCCCTCATCCGACCAGCGCGGAGGTGCTCGACAGGTCGAAGCCGTGATAACCGCCCTCGACCACGTCGGCGCAGATCTGCCGGTAGGCGGGAGCCCCACCGAGGTAGAGCATCGGGGAGATCGGTTTACCCGGGATGTTCGCGCCCATGTACCACGAGCGGGCCCGGGGGAACAGCGAGGTCTGCGCCATCTCCTCTACCGTGCGCACCCATCCGCTCTCGGCATCGCTGGTCGCCTCGATGGTGTCCAGGCCATGGTCGAGGGTGTGTTTGATCGCGTCGGAGGCGAACTCGACGTGGTCCTCGATGGCCGACGGGTTGTTGTACAGGGCGACCGCGCTCTGCGGCCCGGTGATCATGAAGAAGTTGGGGAAGCCCTGGGCCGCGATGCCCAGATAGGTCCGGGGCCCATCCGCCCACTTCTCCCGCAGGGACAGTCCGCCCCGACCCACCACCCCCATGTCCAGCAGCGCGCCGGTGAACGCGTCGAAGCCCATCGCGGAGACGATCACGTCGAGCTCGTGGTCCGTGCCCCCGACCCGGATGCCGGTCTCGGTGACCCGCTCGATCGGGGCCGAGCGCACATCGACCAGGGTCACGTTGTCCCGGTTGAAGGTCTCGTAGTAGTTCGTCTCCATCGGCACCCGCTTGGTGCCGTACGGATGATCCGTCGGGCTGAGCAGCTCCGCCACCGCGGGATCCTCCACCCGCTCGGCGATGCGGTCACGGACGTACTGCGCGAGCGTCTCGTTCGACTCGGGATCGAACAGGAGATCCTGGTAGCTGGAGATCAGCAGGTGGAAGCCACCGCGCTGGTAGTAGTGGTCGTAGACCTCGCGGCGCTCCTCCTCGGATGCCCCCTTCGCGGACGGCCGGGCGGGATCCGCGGTGATGCCCATGAAGTTCTGCCGCGCGGCGGTACGGATATCCCGGTAGTTCGCCACCACCTCGTCGTACTCGTCGTCGGTGAGCGGCCGGTTGCGTAGCGGGCTCGCGTAGTTCGGTGTGCGCTGGAAGACCGTGAGGTGCTCGACCTCGCCCGCGATGACCGGGATGAGCTGAATGCCCGATGCGCCGGTGCCGATCACACCGACCCGCTTGCCCCGCAGGTCGGCTCCCTCGTGCGGCCATCGGTGGGTCGCGTACACCTCGCCCCGGAAGTCCTCCATGCCGGGGAACTCCGGCTTCTTCGGCAGCGACACGTTCCCGGCCCCCGACATGACGAACCTGGCCGTCGTGACCGCGCCGTCGTCGGTGCCCACACGCCAGTGCACGGCATCGTCGTCCCAGACGATCGAGGTGATCCGGGTCCGGAAGCGCATGCTGCGGCGCACGTCGAACCTGTCCGCCACGTGGTTGAGGTACGCCAGGATCTCCGGCTGCGCGGCGTAGCGCTCGCTCCAGCGCCATTCCCGCTGCAGCTCCTCGGAGAACGAGTACGAGTAGTGGACGCTCTCGATGTCGCAGCGGGCGCCCGGATACTGGTTCCAGTACCAGGTACCGCCCACGTCGCCGGCGCTGTCGAACGCCAGCACACTCAACCCCAGCTGGTCGCGCAGCCGGTGCACCGCGTAGATCCCCACGTACCCGGCACCGACGATCACCACATCGACATCTGTGTCCCGCGTCATAGCCCCTAGTCTGCGGTCGGTGGGCCGTCGCCAGGTCATACCGATCGGGTATACCCGCGGACCGGCCGCGAGTGCGCCATCGCCGGGGCGGCCTCGGGCACGAGCGCGACCATCTCGGCCGTCACCGCTCGCGCGATGTCGACGAACGACCGGATCTCCGGCTGCCGAGCCGATGCCCGGTAACCGACACCCACCACGCTGCGGGGTGCATCCGTGAGCCGGACCGCCCGGATGGTCGGAGCGCCAAGGCCACCGAGCCGCCATCCGCTCAACGCCATCGGACTCACCGTGCCGTGTTTCAGCACGTCCATGCAGTACCCGATGAGACCGAGCTCCTCGGTCGGAATGCCCGCCTGCTCGGTCCGCAGTCCCGCGAAGCTCCAGAACGCACGCCAGGCCTCCGGCGCCCGGACCACTTCCAGCAGCCGCTCGCCGCCGAGCGCGTCCAGCGACACCTCGGGCAGCTCGGCGAGTAGGTGTTCCGGGCTGACCACCAGCACCGTCGGCTCGGTGAACAGGGGTTCCATGACCAGGTCGTCGTGCTCGTAGGGCGCCCGGACCAGTGCGAGGTCCACCCCGCGATGGAGCACCTCGTCGAACTGCCCGGCGAAGTCCAGCTCCCGTACCCGAAGGTCCAGCTCCGGGTGGGCCGTCCGGAAGGCCTGCAGTATCGGACCGGTCAACTCCCCGGCCGACGCCTGACCGGAGGTGAGGCCCACGGTGAACACCGCGCGACCACGAGCCCCGCTGCGCCGTGTCTCGTCACGAGCCTCCGCCATGCACCGCAGCACCCGCTGAGCCTGGACGAACAGCGTGTGTCCCGCGACCGTCAGCTCGATGCCCCCGTGGGAGCGCTCCAGCAGCGGCGCGCCGACGTCGCGCTCCAGCTTCCTGAGCGCGACCGACACCGCCGGCTGGGCCACCATCGCCCGCCGGGCGCCCGCACTGATGCTGCCTTCCTCGGCCACCAGCACGAAGTACTCGAGCGTCCGCACGTCCATGTGCCGCCCCCTTTGGCGAGCCAGCGTATCGCCGAGCCCACCCGCACGCCCAACACCGCGCACCCCGCGTCCACACCGCACCCTGTGCACACCGCGCGGCGTCGCCGGAACGTGCGCGGTGTGGACGGCCGCTAGCCGAGCTTGAGCGAGATCCTCCGTGCCGCCTCGGCCACGAGTGAGCCCCAGTGCGGGAGCAGCCGAGGCCGGTAGCGGGAGTCCGGCATCGAGATGCAGATCCCGGCAACCGGCAGTCCGCTCCGATCGAGGACGGCGGCACCGATAGCAGCGACCTGCGGACGGTAGCGCTGCAGGTTCACCGCGTACCCCCGGGTCCGGATCGCGGTGAGTTCGGCGCGCAGCTCCTCGGGGTCGACGACCGTCGTCGGCGAGTACACCTCGAGGTCGCTCGCGAGCAGCGCGTCGACCTCCGCCCCTGGCAGGTGAGCCAGGACCGACAGCCCCGTCGACGTCGCGTGGCTCGGGGTGCGCGTCCCGAGCTCGTTGAACGTGCGGACCGGCTGGGTCGAGTCCATCCGCTCGACGAGCACCATCCAGGCCGTCCCGTCGGGCACTGCGAGATGGATCGTCTCGTTCGTCTCGTCCCGCAGCTCCTGCATGGGGCCCAGCGCGGCCTCGCGCAGGGTCGTCTCGTGCGCGCCCGCCCTGGCGATCCGGCGCGCGGCCGGACCGAGCGTCCACCGGGTGAGCTCACCGGGCACGTGCTCCAGCCAACCGGCTTCGGCCAGTGTCATCAGGCTGCGCTGCACGGTGCTCTTCGGCAGGTCGAGAGCGCGCGCGAGATCGGCGACACCCACCGGCTGCCGGGTCGCCACCGCCTCCAGCACCTGCAGGCTGCGCAACACGCTCTGCACGCTCACCACCGCATCCTTCCAGCCCGCCGATCACCGCCGGGACCGAGGCGGCCGGTCACGGGCCATTGACATCGACGGCGTGCGCGGCGCACAGTGGCTATGCCATCCAACAGCATGCATGCCGCTATGCGGCACGAAATTGGTGGACAGATGACTGGCTCAGACACGATTCCCGGGCTCCTTGCCCACTCCCCTTCCGACGGCGAGGCAGAGCTCCGCCTGGCTTCGGAGATCGCCGGGCTCACCGCCGATCGCATCGGACCGGCCGCGCTCGCGGTGGCCGCGCAGTGTGTGCTCGACGGTCTGGGCGTGGCGATCGCCGCGGTGGACGAACCGGCGGTGCGCATCGTGCGCGCCGTGACGCTGGCCGAGGACGCGACCGGAGCAGCGACCCTCCTCGGTCACGGTGCACGAACCGGCGCTCGTGGCGCGGCGCTGGTCAACGGCACCGCCGCGCACGCACTGGACTACGACGACGTGCTCGCGGTCATGGGCGGCCATCCGACCGTGCCCGTTCTCCCCGTCGCGCTGGCACTGGCCGAGGAGCTGGACGCGAGCGGCCTCGAGCTGCTGGTGGCGATGGTCGCCGGTATCGAGACCGAGGCCAGGGTCGGTGCCGCGCTCGGGAGGGCGCACTACACCCGTGGGTTCCACAACACGGCCACGGCGGGCACCCTCGGCGCGGCCGCTGCCGCGGCGTCGCTGCTGAACCTGACCGACGCGCAGGTCCGGACGGCGCTCGCGATCGCCGCGACCAGCGCGTCCGGGCTCAAGGCCAACTTCGGCACGATGACCAAGCCGCTGCACGCCGGGCAGGCGGCCGCAGCGGGTCTGCTCGCCGCACGGCTGGCCGAGGCGGGTCTCACGGCGTCGGACGCCGGGCTCACCGAACGGCGCGGAATGCTGCCGGTGCTGTCCGACGCACCCGATCCCGAGGCGCTCGCGGTGCCGTTCGGCCGGCCGTGGCACGTCGAGTCGGTGCTGTTCAAGTTCCATGCCGCCTGCTACCTCACGCACGCGACGATCGACGCCGCGCTACAGCTGCGGACGGCGGGGTTGGACCCCCGGGCCATCGAGGCCGTCGACCTGCTCGTGCCGCCCGGCCACCTCGCGGTGTGCGCGATCCCGAGCCCCCGTACCGGTCTGGAGGGCAAGTTCAGCCTGCGGTTCACCACCGCGCTCGCGCTCCACACCGGCGCCACCGACGAGTCGCGCTTCACCGACGCCGCCGCGCGGGATCCCCAGCTCGTCGCGCTGCGCGACACGGTCAGTGTCCACACCTCCGAAGAGATCGCCCAGTACGCGGGCCGGGTCGACGTCCGGACCCGCGACGGACGCACGCTGCGGGCCGAGGGGGATGTGAGCACACCGCGCTCCCCCGACGAGCAGGCGCCCGCGTTGCACCGGAAGTTCGTCGGGCTCGTCGAGCCGGTCCTCGGCACCGACGCCACCGGACGGCTGCGCCGGCTGCTCACCGACCTCCCCGGCCTCCGCTCGGTCCGTGAGCTGGCCCGAGCCACCGTTCCCGACGAGGAAAGGACCACCAGATGAGCCTCGATGCCTCCCCCCGGGCAGCGGACCGGGCGGTGCCCCGACTCTGGCCGAAAGGGCACTGTTTCGAGGACTTCACCGTGGGCGGGGTGTACACCCACCACTGGGGGCGCACGCTGCTCGAGTCGGACAACAGCACGTTCTCGTCGCTGACCCTGAGCTACCACCCCACCTACCTGAACCGGCCCTACGCGAAGGCGATGGGCCACGACGACCTCGTGGTCAACCCGATGCTGGTCTTCCTGACCGTCTTCGGGATGAGTGTCGAGGACCTGAGCGAGGCCGGGGGCGCGTTCCTCGGCGTCGACGACCTCGTCCACCACCGTCCGGTCCTGGTCGGCGAGACCGTCACCGCGCGCAGCACGGTCGTCGCGGTGAAGGACTCCGCGAGCCGCCCGCACCAGGGCATCGTCACCTGGCGCACCGAGGGGTTCGCCGAGGACGGCGACCCGGTCATCACCTTCGTCCGTACGAACCTCATCGCCCGCCGCACACCTGTGGAGGCCCCGTGACCACGACCGAAGACCGCCGGACCACAACCGCTCCGGGTCCCTATCTCACCGAGGACCGCCGCCAGTTCCAGGCGCTGGCCAGGGAGTTCACCATGCGGGAGGTGCTGCCCGTCGCCAACGAGCTCGACCCGGTGGCCGGCGAGATCCCGATGGCGCTGCGGGACAAGATGAGTGACCTCGGCTTCTTCGGGATCATGATCCCCGAGGAGTACGGCGGGCTCGGGCTCGGTTCCTTCGAGTACTGCGTCGCGGCCGAGGAGCTGGCCAGGGGCTGGATGAGCGTCGCCAGCATCATGGCAAGAGGCAACAAGATCATGGCCGGCTGGGACGAGGAGCGGCGTCGCCGGCTGCTGCCCGAGGTGGCGGCCGGGCGATACCTGGGGTCGATGGCACTGTCCGAACCCGAGGCGGGCTCCGACGTCGCCAACATCTCCTGCCGCGCCCGCCGTGATGGCGACGAGTGGGTCGTCACCGGCCAGAAGATGTGGTGCACGTTCGCCGACGGTGCCGACTACATCCTGCTGTTCGCCCGCACCGGCGAGCAGGTGGACCCGGCGCGGCGCCACCGGGGCATCAGCGCGTTCATGATCGACAAGGAGCGGGGGACGCTTCCCGACGGAGTCCACGGAACCAAGATCCGAAAGATCGGCTACCGGGGTTGGAATACCTGGGAGCTGTCCTTCGACGGCCTGCGGCTGCCCGCCGACGCGCTCGTCGGTGAGGAGGGCCGCGGCTTCTACATGGCGCTGCAGAATCTGGAAGTCGCCCGCCTGCATACCGCGGCGCGCGCCATCGGGCTCGCGCGGGGCGCGCTGGAGGACTCGATCGCCTACGCCGCCGAACGCGCCCAGTTCGGGCACCCGATCGGCGAGTTCCAGGCCGTCCGGTTCAAGATCGCCTGGATGGCGAGCCAGATCGAGTCGGCCCGGTCACTGATGTACGAGGTCTGCTCGCGCTTCGACGCGGGCGAGAAGTGCGGGACCGAAGCCTCGATGGCGAAGTTCGTGGCCAGCGAGATGGCCGAACGAGTCACCAGCGAGGGGCTGCAGATCCATGGCGGCGCCGGGTACACGACCGACCACGCGGTCGAGCGCTACTGGCGCGACGCGCGGCTCACGAAAATCTTCGAGGGCACCTCCGAGATCCAGCTGCGGATCATCTCCGATGCGCTCATGGGGCGGTCGTGATGGGCGATCTCTCGGCGCTGACCGCGACGGACAACTACTTCGAGAACTTCGTGCCCGGTGACCGGTTCCGGCATGCCAGGGGCAAGACCGTCACAGAGATGGACAACGTCCTGATCACCAACCTGGTCATGAACACCGCGCAGGGCCACTTCAACGAGGACCTGATGGCCGACAGGGAGTTCGGCAGGCGGATCGTCTTCGGCGGGATCACCGCCTCGATGGTGGTCGGCCTCGCCTCGCAGGACACCGCGGAGAACGCACTGGCCGAGCTGGGGATGACCGCCGTGCGTTTCCGGAGCCCGGTCTTCCACGGCGACACGCTCTACGCGACGACCGAGGTCGTCGCGGTCGAGGACTCGGACCGGCCGGACGCCGGTGTGGTGACGTTCGACCACACCGGCCACAACCAGGACGGCACCGTGGTGTTCACCGGCAGACGCCGGGTGCTGCTCAAGCGCGCCTCCCACTGGGCGTCGCGGTGACGCCCGGACCGGCGAGGACCGGTGGCGCCCCGCTGGCCGGCGTCCGGGTCCTCGACCTGACCAGGGCGCTGGCCGGTCCGTTCGTCACGATGCTGCTCGCCGACCTCGGCGCCGACGTGATCAAGGTCGAGCCGCCGGAGGGTGACATCACCAGGGCCCAGGGTCCGTTCCACCCCAGCGACGAGCTGCACGCCTACGGCGGCTACTTCGCCAGCATCAACCGCAACAAGCGTGGTGTCGTGCTCGATCTACGTACCGAGGCCGGGCGCAAGGTGGTGCGCGACCTCGCGTCCAGGTCGGACGTGCTCGTCGAGAACTTCCGGTCGGGGGTGCTGGACCGGCTCGGGCTGAGCTACGAGGAGCTGTCCCAGGTCAACCCGCGCCTCGTGTACGCCGCGCTGCGCGGGTTCGGTGACCCGCGCACCGGCGCCAGCCCGTACGCCGCGCGCCCCGCCTACGACGTCGTGGCGCAGGCGATGGGCGGGTTGATGGCGATCACCGGACAGCCCGAGGGGCCACCCACCAAGGTCGGTCCCGGCGTCGGCGACATCCTGCCCGCCGCGTTCACCACGGTCGGGATTCTGGCGGCACTGCGCCAGGCCGAGGCGACCGGGCGCGGGGACTTCGTCGACGTCGCCATGTACGACGCCGTGCTGGCGCTGTGCGAACGCGTCGTCTATCAGCACTCCTACCTCGGTGCCGTCCCCGGGCGGGAAGGCAACGAGCACCCGCTGCTGTGCCCGTTCGGCCTGTACCGGGTGGCGGACGGCTGGGTCGCCGTCGCCGCTCCCGGCGACCGGCACTGGGAGCTGCTGTGCAAGGCGATGGACCGGCCCGACCTCGTCACCGACGAGCGGCTGCACACCAACGTGGCGCGGGTGCGGCACCGAGAGCTGGTGCGCGAGCTGTTCGAGGACTGGTCCTCGACCCGGACCATGAGCGAGGTCGAGCGGCTGCTGGCACACAACGTCCCGGTCGCGCCGGTCAACACGATCGACCGGATCGTCACGGACCCGCACGTGCTGGCCCGCGACATGCTGCTCGAACTCGACCATCCCGGTGTCGCCGAACCGCTCGCCGTCGCGGGCATGCCGATCAAGTTCGCCTCGGGCAAGGGCGTGCCGGCCCGGCGGGCCCCATTGTTCGGCGAGCACACCGACGCCGTGCTCGCCGAGCTCGGTTACGCCGACGCCGAGGTCGCGGCGCTGCGCGCCCAGCGGGTCGTCGCCTGACCCCCCGTACCCGTTCAGTGACCCCAGAGGAGAGGAGAAGCCGTGCGGCTTCGCCGAAGTGAGCTGTCCACGCCAGGTAGCAGCGAGAAGATGCTGGCGAAGGCCGCGAGCAGTGCCGCGGACCTGGTGTTCTGCGACCTGGAGGACTCCGTCGCCCCGTCCGCCAAGGCGGACGCCAGGGGCAAGGTCGTGCACGCACTGACCCAGCACGACTGGACACCGGCCACCCGTGCGGTGCGGATCAACAGCCTCGACACGGCCTGGGCGCACCGCGACATCCTGGAGATCGTCGAGGGCGCCCGCGAAGCACTCGACGTGATCATCGTGCCCAAGGTGCTCGCGGCCAGGGACGTCTGGTGGGTCGACCGGCTGCTCACCCAGCTCGAGGAGGAGCTGGGCATGACCAAACGGATCGGCATCGAGGTGCTGATCGAGGAGGTCGAGGCCCTGATCGACGTCGAGGCCATCGCCACCGCCAGCCCCCGCCTCGAGGCGCTGATCTTCGGTCCCGGCGACTTCTCGGCATCACAGGGTGTCCGTTCGAGCGCGGTCGGCGGCACCGACGGCTACCCAGGCGACATCTGGCACTACGCCCGGAACAAGATCGTCGTCGCGGCGCGCGCGGCGAAGATCGACGCCGTCGACGGCCCGTTCGCCGCCTTCGGCAACCCGGCCGGCTACCGGCGCCAGTGCGAGCTGTCCGGCGTACTCGGATTCGTCGGGAAGTGGGCCATCCACCCCTCCCAGATCGAGCTGGCCAACGACGCCTACTCCCCCTCGCCCGAGGACGTCGAGCGCGCGCGACGGCTGGAGAAGGCCTACGCGGAAGCCGAGCGCCAGGGCCTCGGCGCGGTCGCGGTCGACGGCGACATGGTCGACGTCGCGTCCATCCGAATCCTGCGCAACACGATCGCGAAAGCGGACCTGATCGGCATGTAGCGACGCAGCGATGCGCCAGCGAAAGGGACATACAATGACGTATCCCGTTACAGGCGCCGGCCGTGCCGCCGGTTCCGCATCCGCCCGCCTCGACCGGCTCCCGCTCACCACCCGCACCCACCGGGTCTGGGCCGGGCTGCTCTGCGCGGTCTTCCTGTTCGAGCTCGCCGACCTCAACACCTTCGCCTACGTCGCGCCCGCCCTCCACGCCCATTGGGGGGTGAGCGTCAGCGGGATCGGGCTGATCACCTCGGCGGCGTTCGGCGGAATGTTCATCGGGGCACTGACCGGCGGCCGGATCGCCGACCGCTTCGGCCGCAAATGGACGCTCATCGGGTCGGCCGCCGCCTACTCGCTGTGCTCGCTGGCCAGCGCGTTCTCCCCGAACCTCACCACACTCGGGGTGCTGCGCATCCTGACCGGCGTCGGGCTGGAGGCGATGACGGTCGTCGGCCTCATCTACGTCGCCGAGATGTTCCCGGCGGCCCGGCGAGGCCGCTACCAGTCGCTCATCCTCGGCGTCGGGTTGCTCGGCATCCCGATGATGTCCTGGTTCGCCCGGTTCGTGGTGCCGACGGGCGTCGACGGATGGCGGTGGGTGTTCGTGCTCGGCGCGGTCGGGCTGGTGGCGGCACTCGCCATGGTCCGGCTGCTGCCGGAGTCCGTCCGCTGGCTCGACGCGCACGGCCGCCACACCGAGGCCGAACGCGTGGTGGCCGGGCTGGAGAACGAGGCGCGAGCCACGACTGGCGCGTTGCTGCCGCCTCCGCAGGCGCCGCCGTCGACATCCGAGCCCGCGCGGCTGCGCGAGCTGTTCGTCGGCAGCCTGCGTTCCCGCACCCTGCTCCTCGCCGCGGTCTGGATCTTCGGGATCCTCGGCTTCTACGGCTTCAACGCCTGGGTACCGACGCTGCTCGCGGCCAAGGGCTACGACGTCGTCGAGAGCCTGACCTACACCGCCGTGTTGTCCATCGGAGCCGTACCCGGTGCGCTGCTGGCGTGGCCGTTCATCGACCGGTGGGAACGCAAGTACACGATCCTGGTGATCGAGATCGCCGTCGCGGCGCTGGTGCTCGTCTACGGGTTCGTCGGCAACGTCCCGGTCATCCTGCTGAGCGGTTTCCTCGTCACGCTCCTGCTGCAGATGCAGACCGCCTTCCTGTACACCTACACGCCTGAGGTGTTCCCGACCCGGCTTCGCGGGATCGGCACCGGCTTCACCAACGGGATCGGACGCCTGGCCGGTGCGGGCGGCGGGATCCTGGTCGCAGCCGTCTACCAGGGGTGGGGCTACACGTCCGTGTTCGTCTACGTCGCGGTCTGCATGGTGCTGGTCGGCCTGCTGCTCGCCGTGTTCGGCGTCCGCACCACCGGACGGGCGCTGGAAACGATCACGCGTCCGGACCGGACAGCGTCATGACGGCCGCCTCACGCCCGGAGGTTCGCGGTGGCCAGCGCCGCGTTGAGCTCGAAACCGTCCTCAGGCGTGCCGGGAAATGACGGCACGGCGTCCTGCACCCGCCGCAGGATGCGCGCGGCCGCGGCGTCGGCCCGGCCGAGCAGGTCCGGCAGGTCGTGGTCGATCAGACGTCCGTCGCGCTTGACGAACCGACCTGCCACCAGCACGTCGCGCACGTCGGCGGGCGTCGTCTGGAACACCATCGTCCCAGCCGCATCCAGGGCGGGGTGCTGTCCGATCCCCGGGCCACCGACCACGATCAGGTCGGCCTGCTTGCCCGGGGAGATGCTTCCGATGCGCTCGCTCATGCCCAGGGCGTCCGCGGCGTTGACCGTCGACCATTCCAGGGCCTGCGCGGCGGTCGTGGTGACCACGCGGGGATCACGGCCCCGCAGGTTCAGTGCCTCGGTCTCCGCCCACCGGGTGAACCCGAGGCCTTGACGAATCTGGCTGACCAGGTCGCCGGAGTTGAGCGACACCACGTCGCAGGACAGTGTCGGCAGCACCCCGTGGGCGGCGCAGGCACCGAACACCGGCCGGCCCATGCCCATGTTGAGCTCGGTCTCGACCGAGATCGACACCTTGGCACCGGACGCCGCCAGCACCGTCCACTGGGCGTCGGTCAGCGTGTTGCAGTGGATGTGCACCTGGTCCGGTCCGAGAAGGCCGGCGGTGGCAAGCTCGTCGAAACCGGACGGCATGCCCCAGACACAGGCCATGTGCGTGGCGATCAACGCTTCTCGTCGCCGGGCGACCTCGATCTCCGCGCGCGTGTGGGAGAAGGGCACCACTCCCAGCTCGGTGAGGGCGACGCCGAGCGTCAGAAGGCCCCCGTCGGCCGCGAAGTACGCGTCGGCGATGCGCTCGAAGTCCGCGACCCGCTGCTCGTGAGCGGCGAAGTGAGGCGGGGCAAGGGGGTTGCTCTCGAAGAACCCGTAACAGAACGCGGCGCGGATCCCGGCATCACGCAGGCCGGTGACGGCGGCATCGGCGTGGTCGGGGGTGTTGTTGCAGTGTGAGAAGTCCAGGATCGTGGTGACCCCGGCGTCGAGGGCCTCGACTGCGCCGAGCCGATTGCCCAGATGGACGTCCTCGGCGGTGTAGGCCGGAGACACGGCCAGGCGGACGCCGTAGAAGTAGTCGGCCAGCGTCCAGTCCGTGCACAGCCCCCGCACCAGCGACTGCCAGGTGTGCCGATGTGTGTCGATCATGCCCGGCGCGACGATCCGCCCGCGCACGTCCACCACCTCGGCGTCGACGACCGGCAGGGACGTACCGACGGCGGCGATGCGCTCACCCTCCAGCAGCACGTCACCGGTCGGCAGCGTGCCGAGCGCCGGGTCCATCGTCAGTACGTGTCCGCCGGTCAGGAGAGTTCGTCGCTTCATCGCCGCACCTGTCTGTCTCGAAGTCGGGAGCACGACACAGTCCAGCAGCGAGGGCCGGTGGGATCATCGACCAGATCGGACATGATGGTGGGCGACGGGCGACCGATAGCTACCGTCGCGGGGAAGGAGGGAAGGGGCCCATGGAGATCCGCAGATGGCGCTTCGCCGTAACTCTGTCCCAGGAACTGCACTTCGGCCGCGCCGCCCGCCGCCATTTCCTGGCCGAGTCCCACTTCGGCCGCGAGATCCGGAAACTCGAGTCCGAGATCGGTCAGACGCTGTTCGAGCGGACCAGTCGCCGTGTCCGGCTCACCCCGGCCGGTTCGGCGCTGATCGACGAGGCCGTCACGGTCATCGAGGCGTTCGACCATCTGTCCACCCGGCGGCGTCCGGACCACGAGCCGGCCGGAACGATACGGATGGGTGTCCTGGGCTTCGGCCTCGCCGACCTCTGGGACCAGTACCACCTCGGGGTGAGCACCGCCCATCCCGACCTGCGGATCCAGTTCGTCGAGCTGGACATGCGCGACCAGTACCGCGCTGTACTCACCGGCCGCGTCGACGTCGCCGTCGTCCAGCGCTTCGGTCCCGTCCAGGGCCTGGACCTGGTCACCGTCTTCCGCACACCGAGCGTGGCCGTCGTTCGGTCCGACTCCCCCTGGGCCGAGGCCACCCACCTCACCGATGCCGACTTCCAGGGAGCCTCCTGGCTACCGGTGGCCGACGCACGGTTCACGGCATGGGCCGGCCGCGACCACGCCGAGAACACCGCGCTGACCCCCGCGGTGCATTCGCCCTCGGCGATCCCCGCCGCCGTCGCCGCCACCGGGCTCCCCAGCCTGCACGCGGCGCCGGCTCAGTGGTTCTACCCCCACCCGGGCGTCCGGTTCCGGCCCATCGACGGCCCGACCTGCGACGTCGCCATCGCGACCCGGGCAGGTGACGACCGCGAGCTGGTCGACACCTTCCGCCGGGTGGCCCGCGACCTGGCCCCGGCGCACACCAAGATCACCACCGCCTGAGGGCTGTCTGTCGGCTCGAATTCAGCCCTCAGGCGGTGGTGATCTTGGAATGGCTACGGCTGGGTGTGGAAGGCCAGCCCGGCCTTGTCACAGCCGATCATGCCGCTGCCCTGTGCTCCGGTGTCCGCCATGCACCGCCACCCGGCGACCGTCAGCACGTGCGCTGTGCCCTCGCTCCTGGTCGGTGCCTGCGCGAAGTACTCACTGATGACGTTGATGGCTTCGGTGCATCCCACCGTGCCGGCCTTCGTCGCCTCGGCGACCAGGCCGACCTTGCCGTTCGGTGCGTCGATCTTGCCGCAGTCGACCGCCTTCCCGACGCCCTGGGATTTCACCGCGGCGCTCGCGCTGCCGTAGCCGCCCACCAGGGCAACCGCCACGCACACCGAACCCGCGATCATCCACCGCGATGCTGACATCCTCACGCCTCGGTCCCCTCATCCAGCTGATCTCTGTCCTACGCGGGCACCGTAATGGTTGCCGTACGCAACCGCAGGGCGTCGGAGACCTGAGCGACCCCGATCGTGAATAGTGGACGGATGGACAGGCGGGAGTTGGTCGTGGACGGGCACCTGGTGGTGGTGCACGTGCGGCAGTCGTCCCGAGCGCGGACGGTGCGGCTCGTCGTCGCGCCGGGGCGCCCACCAGAGGTCGTGGTGCCGGCGCGTACCCGGCAGCGGGTGGTCGACGAGTTCCTGCGCTCCAAGCAGCGCTGGCTGTCCGGCAAGCTGGCCGCGCTCAGGGCGCGGGCGCAGCGGCCGGGCGTCCTGCCGCCGCGGCCGGGGATGGTCTGGCTGGCCGGTGATCCGGTACCTCTCGTGCACGACCCGGCGGGCCGGGGCACGACCGCGATGCGCGACGGGCGACTGGTGGTCAGTGGTGGCGTCGCGGATGCCGGCGCCTCGATGGACCGGTGGTACCGACGGGAGGCTCGTCGCCGGATCACCGACGCGGCCGACCTGATCGCTCCGCGTCTGGGCGTGCAGGTGGCCGCGATCAGCGTGCGCGATCAACGGACCCGGTGGGGTTCGTGCTCGCGCAACGGTCGGTTGTCGTTCTCCTGGCGGCTCGTGCTGGCTCCGCCTCCGGTCCTGAGCTACGTCGTGCTGCACGAGCTGTGCCATCTGCGGGAGTTCAACCACTCACGGGCCTTCTGGCAGCTGGTCGAGTCGATCCGTCCCGACTGGCGCGACACGGCGGCCTGGCTGCGCGAGCACGGCCACGAGCTGCACTCCTACGCGCCGGAGCACGCCCTGCCAACCACGGGGACCGCCGAGAGGCGCCGCTAACGCGCGTCGACCGTCCTCGCACAGCTTCGTGTCGTGTCGCAGACGCTGCAGCGTCTGCGACACGACATCGGGGTCTGCGAGGTGGGGTTCGAGAGCCGTCAGCCGGCCTCTGCCGCAGCGGCCCGGCCGCTGCCGAAGGCCGTCCAGTCGACCGGCGCTCCGGGCGGGCCCCAGACGACCAGGACCTTCGCCGGGCCGCTGCCCGTGTTGCGGAAGTCATGCGGAACGCCGGCCGGCGCCAGCACCGCGTCGCCCGGTCCGAGGCTGTGACGGACGCCGGACACGGTCATCTCGGCACTCCCCTGCAGGAGCAGGTACAGCTCGTCCAGCGGCTGGTCCGAGCGGTGGGTGTGCTCACCCTCCCAGCCACCCGGAGGAAACTCCCAGGTCTGGAACGCGACAGGCAGCCGGGACTCCTCCCGGAAGTACCACTGCATCCGCACCGGGCTCCCACCGTGCAGCACGTGCTCGAACGCCCCGACCCCCGCGCCTTCATACGCCACAGCGACCTCCTTCACCGCACCAAGATGACCTCGCACACCGCACAACAGGTGCGCAGTGCATCGAAGGTATGCGAAGTCGCCGAAGCGCGGGTCAGGTGAAGACCGCGTCGTGAAAGGTGATCTCGGCGTCCAGCATGCCGGTGAACCAGGCGTCGAGGTGGTCGTCGGGGACCGTGGGTGGGATCTGGTCGACCTGATCGGCCAAGCGGGCCACGCCCGCGCGGAAGGGTGGGGCTGTGTGCAGGGCGACCCAGTCGCCGATCGGGCCGGGCGGTACCGTCCCGGTCGCGTGCGCGCGCGTGCACCAGGTCAGGTACAGGGTTTCCGCCGCGAACAACGCGGTCATGGCGGCGGGGTAACCGCCGGTCTCGACCGCCCCGAGGATGAAGTCGGACAGCCGGTCCGCACCCGCCCCCGGCCGAGCCGGAACCGGCCAGCGCGCCCTGGCGTCGCGGAAGTAGTCGATCTGTTCGGTGACCAGGGCGTGCACCGCGAGGCCGTTGCGGTGCACGGCATCCCACGAGGGCGCGGCCCACACCGCGTAGCCGTGCACCCGCGCGGCGGTGACGACGAACGCCTCCTCGATCCGCAGGTAGTCGGCGAAGGCCTGGTCGCCGATCGTTCCCTCGGTGACCTCCCTGACGAACCGCATGTCCAGCGCCCGGTCCAGGTCCGCCGCGTGCGTCTCGAGCAACCGGACGGATCGGCTCACCTCAACGCTCATCCGGCCAGCCACTCGACCAGCCCACCGAAGACCCGGGGGTAGCCGTCCCAGTGCTCGCAGAACGCCTCCGGCGCCCAGTGCGGTGAGCAGTCCGAAGTGAAGACAGCCGTCCGTCCGGCCCCGCGCTGGGCCACCGCGACCAACGGGTCCGCGCCGATGCGAGCCAGGACCGAGGACTCCGGGCGAGGCCTCACCCGGTTGTAGCCGAGCAGCGCCGGCCAGTCCCCGGCCACTCCACCCAGTGCCGGATGATCCGCGTCGAGGACCTCGGCGCGGGTGCCGGCCGGTAGCTCCACCCGATCGTCCTCCGCCAGCAACTCCACAGGTAGCACGTCGTGCAGCACGGTGTTGCGGTACGCGGCCTTGCCCTCGAAGCCGGTGAACGACAGGTAGCCGCCGATCATCAGCAGCCCGCCACCGGCGTCGACCCAGTCGCGCAGCGCGCCGAGCCGGTCGGCTCCCGGGATCGCCTTCTCGAACACCGAGGGCGCGAGCTGGACGGAGTTGGCCCCGATGTCGGACAGCACCACGACGTCGTAGGCGGACAGCTCACCCTCCGACGACGGGAACCGCGCCGGCACCAGGTGCGCGGGCAGGTGCTCCACCTGGTGCCCCCGGCTCTCCAGGGCACGCCGCAGTGGCTCGACGCCCACCACATAGCTGCTGGTGGTGAAGGTGTCGACGCCCTTGATGTGGGTGGACTGGGTCACCCAGCTCTCACCGGCGACCAGGACACGACTCATCAGGGTTCTCCTTCTGTTCGGAACAGGTGACTCAGGCGGTCGCGGCGCGCTCGAAGAGCCGCCTCGGGTTGGTGCGAACCAGTGATGCCGCCGTCTCTCGGGGCACGCCGTGCTCGACGAGGCGGCTCAGGAACAGCTCGGGCACATACCGGAAGCCGTTGCCCCCGTACCGGGTGAGCATCGACTTGAGGAACACGTCGTGGCTCAGCAACAGCTGGTCGCCGTGGCCGTGGGAGATCAGTCCGGCGACGGCGGCCGCGGTGTCCCCGGGCGCCGGCGACTGGCCCTCGCCCGCGAACCGGAACGGCATGCCGATCATGTCGAACTCCAGCCACACACCGCGGTCGGCCACCGCGCGCTGGTAGCCGGGGTCGACTCCCGAGGGGTCCATGTGGCAGAGGACCACCGCGCCGGGTGGGACCCGGTACTGCCCCAACACCACGTCGAGCACCTCGTGGGCGCGTCGCTGCCAGCCGGGCAGGTGGATGTAAAGCGGCACCCCGGTGTCCCGCTGCGCGCGGGCCGCCGCACGCAGCGCCGTCCGCTCGTTCTCGGTGAAGTCCGGAGACACCCCGATCTCCCCGATCACCCCCGGAGCCACACCGGTGTCCGCGACACCGTGAGCGAACTCCGCGACGATCTCCGCGGCGAGCGCCCGCTCGTCGGCGCCGGCCAGATGTGGTGGGTGGTAGCTCTCCAGGTACCACCCGGAACCCATCACCACCTGCACGCCGCTGCGCCGCGCCAGGTCACGCAGCGCACGAGGGTCGCGCCCGAGACCGGGCGGCGTCACGTCCACGACCGTCGCGCCGCCCGCCTCGCCGAAGGCGACCAGGTCGTGCAGGACGGCGTCGGCATCGTCCAGGACACAGTGGTCCAGACACGAGTACGGGTGCTCGCGCAGCAACCAGGCGAGCTCCGGGGTCACGGTGGCGTCCCGGAGGAAACCCAGTCCCGGGTCGGCGGGCCCGGTCAGCGCCCGACGGGCGTCGTTGCGCAGGTGCTCGTGGGTGAGGGTGAGCCCGAGCGCGTCGAATGCGACCGGTCCGGTCACCGTCGTCACGGTCATGGTCGACCCGTCAGGTGGCCGATCAGGTCACCCAGCGAACGACCGCGCAGGTTGATCCAGATCGCCGCGATGAGCACCAGGCCGGTCACGATCGGGGCGAGGAACGGGCTCACCCCGAGCAGGGTCAGCCCGTTGGCGATCACCCCGGTGATGACCGCGCCGATGATCGTGCCGACGACGGTGCCCCGGCCACCGAACAGGTTGGTGCCGCCCAGCACGACGGCGGCGATCACGGTCAGCTCGAAACCCTGGCCGGAGTTCGACGAGCCGGAACCGAGCCGGGCCGCGGTGAGGATTCCGGCGGCGCCGGCCGCCAGGCCGGTCAGCATCAGGGTGATCATCTTGATGCGCTGGGTGTTCACCCCGGCCCTGCGCACCGACTCCTCCTGTGCCCCGATGCCGTTGACATAGTTGCCGAACCTCATCCTGGACAGCAGGACGGCGCCGACGACCACGGTGAGCAGCGCGATCCAGGCCAGTACGGAGAACCCGAGGAACGTGGCCTCGCCGATCTTCGCCACGAACAGCCGCTTGTCGATCGGCACCGAGAACCCCTGGGTCCACAGCTGGGCGAGCCCTCGGATCACCGACAGGGACGCGAGCGTGACGATGAACGACGGAATCTTCTGGTAGGCGGACAGCCAGCCGTTGATCAGTCCCCACAGCATTCCGACGACCAGGCCCGCGATGATCACGACCGAGGAGTCCCAGCCTGCTTGCAGCAGCTCCGCCGTGCCGGCCGCCACGAACGCGAGGATCGACCCCACCGACAGGTCGATCTGCCCGGTGGTGATCACGAACGTCATGGCGACCGCCACGATCAGGGTGATCGCCACCTGGGTCGCGAGGTTGGAGATGTTGGCGAAGGTCAGGAAGTTGGGTGAGGCCAGCCCGAAGACCAGCAGCAGCACGACGGTGACGCCCAGCATAGCGACCGTCGCTTTGTTCGTCCGCTCCCACCGGGACGGGACCGCGTTCAGCGCGCTCCGGGGTGGTGCGGTCGGCTGGGTGCTCATGCTCGGTCCTCCTGGTCCGCGTCGGGGGCCGGGTCCGGTTCGAGGTTCGACCGGGTGATCAGCGAGACCAGCGTCTCGATGTCCAGCGACGCCGACGACCGGTCCTCGACGCTGCGTCCCTCGTACATGACGGTGATGCGGTCGCACACCTCGAACAGGTCCTGCAGCCGGTGGGTGATCAGGATGACCCCGACCCCCTTCGCCGCGACCTCGCGGATCATCCGCAGGGTCTGGCGTACCTCCGCGACGGCGAGTGCCGCGGTCGGTTCGTCCAGGATGAGCACCCGGGGCTGGAAGGACACCGCCCTGGCGATCGCCACGGCCTGCCGCTGCCCGCCGGACAGCTCACCGATCTCCTGGTAGGTCGACCGGACCCGCACGTGCAGCTCGGCGAGCGTCTCGGCCGCCTTGCGGTGCATCTCGGCCCTGTCGATGAACGGCCCCCGCCTCGGCTCGCGGCCGAGGAACAGGTTGCTCGCCACGTCGAGGGTGTCGCACAGCGACAGGTCCTGATAGACGATGCCGATGCGGTCCCGGCGCGCGTCCGCCGGGCTGGTGAACCGCCGAGGCTCACCGTCGATCCGGATCTCGCCCCCGTCGTGCTCCAGCGCGCCGGAGAGCACCTTCATCAGGGTCGACTTGCCCGCGCCGTTGTCGCCGACCAGCCCGAGAACTTCGCCGACGTCGAGTCGCAGGTCCACACCACGCAGTGAGCGGACGGCGCCGAAGGACTTGGTGATGCCGCTGAGGCTCACCAGTGGATGTCCACTCATCACTTCTCCAGGTAGTAGAGGTAGTGCGCCACGTTGGCGGGAGTGACGATCTGGATGGGTACCGGGTTGTCCCTCGGCACCGGGCGGCCGCACACGAGGTTGATCGCCGCGTTCATCGCGTCGTAGCCGAACTGGAAGGTGTTCTGCTGCACGACGCCGACGATCCAGCCCGCCCGCAGCCCGTCCACGGCCTGCTCGGACAGGTCCCAGCCGACCACCTTGATCGTCTTCGACCGCTGCTGGCTGGTGACCGCCGCCGCGAGACCGATCAGCGCGGGCTCGCCGGTCGCGTAGACGTACGGGAGGTCCGGGTTCCCGGTCAACAGGTTCTCCGCGACGGACTGCGCGGTCTCCTGGATGTTGCGCCCGTCCACGACGCCGCGGATGGCCATGCCGTGCGCGGTGACCTCGTCGGTGAAGCCCTTCTGACGTTCCAGCTGGATGGTGCTGTTCAGCGCCCCGACCACACCGATCTCGCCCTTGCCGCCGCTGATCCCGAGCAGCTGGCCGGCGATCTGCTGTCCGCCCGAGGCGTTGGTGACGCCGATCTGCGCGGACACCGCCGGGTCGTCCACCGTCGCGTCGACGGCGACCACCCGCACGCCGGCGGCCTGGGCGCGCCGGACGGCCGGCTTGATGCCGTCGGTGTCGACCGCGTCGACGATGATCGCGTCGTACTGGTTGGCCACCAGGTTGTCGATCGCGTTGGCCTGCGTCGTCGAGTCGTCGTTGCCGTTCACGATCTGCGTCTGCGCGCCGCTCAGCTGCGCCACGCGCTGCGCTCCGGTGTCGATCTGGTTGAAGAACAGTGCCTGCAGGTTGATCGGGATGATGCCGATCCTGGGCTGACGGCCCTTCACCTGGCAGGACTGCGCCACCACGGCCGGTGGCGGTGGACCCGCCTGCGCCGCCGCGGCCTCGGCCGCGATCTCGCGCCGTGCCGCGACATCGCACCCGGCGGTCAGGGTCAGGACCAGTGCGGCCAGCACCGTCACGCTTCGTCGCATGGGATCTCCTGTTCAGCGGTACCGAGGTGGGTCGAGCTCGGCGAGTACGGCCTGCCGGTCGGGCAGCCCGTCCCGGGCGCCGTACCGGGTGCAGGACAACCCTGCCGCGACCGAGGCGAACGCGGCGGCGGACACCGGGTCGGCGCCGCGGTCGAGCTCGGCGCAGTACACCCCGACGAAGCAGTCGCCCGCTCCGGTCGAGTCCACCGCCGAGACCGCCAGTGCCGCGCCGGAGTGCCGCCCGCCGTCAGGGCCGAACAGGGTCCAGCCCTTCGGTCCGTCGGTGACGATCAGCTGCACCTGGTGCGCACGAGCGAGTCCGGCCAGCGCCTCGTCCCCGCCGACGATGTCGAGTGCCAGTGACCTGCCGATGACCGCGTGGCCGGCCAGCGACAGGGCGGCCTCGACGGCGGGCACACCCTCGCAGCCGTCCAGGTCGACGACCACCGTCGGTCCCGGTCTGCCGTGCAACACCGCCTCCGCCGACGGGAAGCGGTAGCCGTCGAGGTAGAGCCACCCGGCGCCTTCGGCGGCTGCCAGGTCGAACACCGCCGCGACCCGCTCGGTGTCGAGGTCGTCGTCCTGGCTGATCACGACCCGCTCGCCGTCCGGGGTGAGCAGCACGATCGCGGTGGTCAGCGTGCCGGTGCGTGGGGTCCACCGCACGTCGATCCCGTCCCGGGTCAACGCGTCCAGGAACCGCGTGCTGCGCGGATCGGGCCCGAGCACACCGGCGAACCGCACATCGGCCCCGACCCGGGCCGCGGCCACCGCGGCGTTCGCGGCCATCCCGCCGTCCTGCTCGTGGATCGAGGTCGCCTGCACCCGGGCGCCTTCACCGGGCAACGCCGGGACGCTCACCGTCTGGTCCCGGTTGGCATACCCGCAGAACACGATCACCGGAGCTCCGCGCCCGCCGCCGAGGCCGCCCTGGTCAGCTCGCGGACCTTGGCCGTGTCGACACGGCCCCACCAGCGCCCGTTGTCCTTGACCGAGGACGCCACGATCACGCCGGAGCAGGCAGGCAACAACCCGCCGATGTTGGCGGCGGTGATCCCCGAGCCGATCACCACCGGCAGCGTGGTGTGCGCCGCGATGCCTTCCACCTCGTCGAGCGCGGCCGCGTCCCCGGTGCGGGAACCGGTGGCGATGAGCACGTCGGCGTCGAAGAACTCGGCGTCCTCGGTCTGCTCCGCGAGCGTCCGGTCCGCGACGATGGCGTGCGCGCCGTGCTTGACGTGCACGTCGGCGAACACCTTCACCGGTGCGGCACCGATGCGATGCCGGTAGCGGGTGGCGTGCGCCGCCTGGCCCTCGATGATGCCCTCGTTGGCGACGTAGGCGTTCGCCCACTGGTTGACCCGCACGAAGCCCGCGCCACCGCTCCATGCCGAGGCGATCGAGCACTCGGCGGCGTTGGACAGCACGCTGACCCCGAGCCCGGCATCGGTGCGCTCTCGCACGGCCCGGGTGAGCACGGCCATCGCCGCGGCGGTCTCGTACCCGTGTTCGCCGGGCTTGGGGAACGGGATGTCCCAGTGGTTCTCCACGATCAACCCGTGGCAGCCGCCCTCCAGGTACGCCCGGGCTTCCTCCACGGCGAACGTCTCCAGCTCGCTCAGCGGTGTTCCGGTGTAATGCGGACTGCCCGGCAGTGGCGGCAGGTGGACCACTCCGATGACGACCTTCGCGGTGCCGAAGAGCTGCTCGATCGCGTTGGCCTTCGGCGGGAACACCCCCAGTGCGCGTCCCTCGACGGTCGTCTCGGTCATGAGCCGCTCCTTGTGTAATCGATTCCACTCGAACGTGGACAGAACCGTAAGACCGTATTCGCAGGCAGTCAAGACATGTCCGGTAAACTCAGGTAACAAGCGGCACCATGTCGTCCCCCGCTGGCCACTTCGAGAGGTAATCGTTTGCAGCGCGTAACCATCGCCGAGGTGGCGGCACGTGCCGGGGTCTCGACCGCGACCGTGTCCCGCGCGCTGTCCGGCCGCGGACCGGTGTCGCCCGAGGTCAACGATCGGGTCAGGACCGCGGCGAGCGAGCTCGGCTACCAGGTCAACTCGATCGCCAGGGCGCTGCGCAACAGCCGCACGGACACGGTCGGCATGGTGGTGCCCAACATCGGCAACCCGTTCTTCACCTCACTCGTCCAGAGCGTGGAGCACGCCCTGGAACGTGAGGGCAGGGACCTGTTCCTGTGCGATGCCCGGTCGACACCCGCTCTCGAGGCCAGGCGGCTTCGGTCCCTGGTCGCCCGCAACGTGGACGGCATCATCGTCAGCCCGACGCACGGCGCCGAGAGCGCCGCCGCGGTCGCGGCCACGGCGGCCGCGCTGCCTCTCGTCCAGCTGGACCGGTTCGTCGACGGCACCAGCACCGACTGGGTCGGGGTGGACGACATCGCCGCCATGCGGCTGGTGCTCGACCACCTGCACGCCTCGGGCGCGCACACCGTCGCCTTCGTCGGTTCCCAGGAGACCAACTCCTCCTCCGAGCAGCGGCTCTCCGGGTTCCGCCAGCGCGTCGGCGAGCTGGGCATGACACTCGGGCGGCATGGCGTCCTGCTCGGGGAGTTCAGCATCGAGTGGGGGGAGTCGGCGCTCACCCAGCTGGTGCGGGCCGATGCGCTGCCCGACGCCCTGGTCTGCTCCGACGACCTGATCGCGCTCGGCGTCACCCGCGCCTGCCGTGCCCACCACATCGACGTACCGGGCCGGCTGCAGGTCACCGGCTTCGACGACATCGACTTCGCCGGACTGAGCGAGCCCGCCCTGACCACCGTCGCCCAGCCGACCGATCAGATCGCCGCCGAAGCCGTCCGCCTGCTGGCGGCGGCCAGCCAGACCGGCTCCACCACGACCCGCGCGGCGGCGCACATCGCGCTCACCCCGTCGCTGGTCGTGCGCGCCAGCACCCGCTAGGAGTGTGCTGAACAACTCCGGCCGTAGTGTGCGGCGGCCAGGTGACGTCATCGCAAGGCGGGTGGACAGGTCGATACCGCTGTTGTATCGGCCTGTCCACCCAACGCGGCGAGGGCGCCGCCTGGGCGCCGCGCGGTAGGCCCGACTTGTTCAGCACGCTCCTAGGTGGCTCACGAGCCGGACAGCACCTTGTCGAGCTCCTCCAGCAGGCGGTCGGCGTGCTGGACGCCGAAGGGAAGCGGCGGCCGGATCTTCAGCACGTTGCCGGCGGGCCCGGACGCCGAGATCAGCACGCGACGGTCACGCAGCTCGTTGACGATCCGGCCGGCCAGCTCGCCGTCGGGTGTGGCCGAGGACCGGTCGGAGACCAGGTCCACCCCGATGAACAACCCGGCCCCGCGTACCTGAGCGACCCGGTCGTCGGCCGCGGTGAGCGTGCGCAGGCCGTCCATCAGGTGAGCCCCGATCTTCTTCGCGTGCGCAATGAGCTGTTCCTCGCGGATGACGTCGAGAACGGCCTGCGCGGCCGCGATGGACACCGAGTTGCCGCCGAAGGTGTTGAAGTACCGGATGTTGGCGCCGAACTCCTCGAGCAGCTCAGGCCGGAAGATCGCGGCGGCGGTGGGGATGCCGTTGCCCATCGGCTTGCCCACCGTGACGATGTCCGGGACCACGCCGTGGCGTTGGAAGCCCCACCAGCCGTCGCCGTTGCGGCCGAACCCCGGCTGCACCTCGTCGGCGATGTACAGCCCACCGGCCCGATGCACCTCGTCCGCGATGTCGGCGAGAAAGCCACACGGATCGGCGAAGACGCCGTCCGAGGAGAAGATGCTGTCCGCGATGAACGCGCACAACCGGGCGCCGTGCCGTTCGAGGTCCGCGACCGCCGCGCGCACCTGGGCCCGCATGTGGGCCGCCACGCTCACCCCCGCCGGCAGCCGCAGCTCGTCGGGCGCGTCGACGACCCGCACGTGCGGCCCGAGCGGCGAGTTCGGTCCGAGCGACGGAGAGAACTCGGCGACCTGCGCGGTCAGACCGTGGTAGGCGTTCGCGGTGACGATCACCCCGTCCCGCCCGGTGACGTACCGCGCCACCCGCATCGCCAGGTCGTTGGCCTCCGACCCGGTGCACGTGTAGATCACGTTGCCCAGCTCGGCCGGGAACGTGTCCAGCAGCTGCTCGGAGTAGTCCAGGATGGATTCCTGCAGGTAGCGGGTGTTCGTGTTGAGGGTGCTCAGCTGCGCGCTGACTGCGGCCGCGACCCTCGGGTGGGCGTGCCCGACCGACGGCACGTTGTTGTAGGCGTCCAGATAGTCGTTGCCGTCGGCGTCGTAGAGCAGCACACCCTCTCCCCGGACGACCTCCACCGGGGTCCGGTAGAACAGGCGGTAGCTGGCGCCCAGGACGGTGTCCCGGCGCGTCACCTGGGCACGGGTTCGCTCCGGGAGCCGGGACAGGTGGGACGGGTCGAACGCGTTGACCATCGTGGGACGACCGCCGGAGGGCTGTGCCGTGCTGTGCATCTACCGACCTTCCTGTGGGTTGCGGGTGCCGGCCGCGTGCAGCCGCCGCGTCGTCTCGGACAGCGGGACGGCATGTGCCAGATGCAGGTGCGTCCAGTCCTTCACCGAGTGTGAGTGCAGGTAGTCCCGCCGAGCCGGGTCCTCGACCGCCCGCCACAGCGCCATCAGCACCCGCAGCACGACCCTGGCCTTGGCGCAAACCCCCAGCAGCGCGAGCTCACCCTCGGTCAGCGCACGTTCGTCGAGATATCCCTCGACGAAGTGGACGGCCTTGGCCCAGGGGTCGCCGGGGTCGTCGCACAGCAGGTTCGCCATGCCGACCGCGACGTCGAACGCCCTGGCGGTGCGGACGACGTCACCGAAGTCGATCACTCCGGTGACGTAGCCGGGTGCGCCGCGCCGCACCAGCAGGTTGTACGGGCTGAAGTCGCCGTGCACGACCTGGCGGGGCAGCTCGGGCAGCCGAGGCACGACCAGTGCCTCGAACTGGGTGAACACGCTGTCGGCCAGCGCGCGGTCGGCCGGGTCCGAGATGTGCGACAGGAGCGGACGCATGCGGTCGAACCACGTGAGGTCCCAGATCACCGTGCGGTCCTGGCGTGGATGGCTGAAACCGTCGAGGACGCGCGCCAGCCGAGCGGCCACCCGGCCGATGTCGCGTACCTCGCCAGGGGCGGGATCGGCGTCCGCGAGCAGCCCCCCGGGGAGGTAGGTCAGCACACGCAGCAGCCGTCCGGTGTGCCCGGACGCTGCCAGCGGGTGCCCGTACCGGCCGTCCAGCCCGGCGACCGGCAGCTGGACCGGGAGACCCGGCGCGGCGTCCCGCACGTGCAGCATGGCCGCGGTCTGCAGCTCGATGTCCGGCAGGGCCTCGTGCGGCGAGGAGATCTTGACCAGGTACCGGCCCTGGGCGCAGCTCAGGACGAAGGTCTCGTCCTTCTCGGTGGCGATTCGGCGCACCGTGCCGGTGAGGCCGTGGAAGTGCTCCAGCTGTTCGGTGACCAGTGCGTCGGGCATGGGTTCGTAGGACCCGCCGAGGCCGGTGGCCCGTGCGGCGGCGAGCACCGGACCGAGGTCGGTCGCGTTCGCGGCGGTGCTCAACGCCCGGCCCCAGCCGACACCGCGGTCGCGAGGTCAACCACCTCGATACCTTCGGCGTCCAGCCGTTTCCGCAGGTGGCGGGTCACGTCCAGCACGTTGGGCATGTCGCCGTGCAGGCACAGCGTCGGCGTCCGGACCTCGATCGCCGATCCGTCGATTGCCGTCGCGGCGGAGTCCCGGACGATGCGCAGTGCCCGGCGCACCACCTCCTCCGGGTCGCACGGCTGCTTCATCGGTTCGACCCTCGGGAAGCCGTCGGGCTGGTAGTCGAGGTCGATGTAGCCCTCGTGGACGACGGTGAGCCCGTAGTCGGCCGCGAGCCGCCCCGGCCAGCCCTGGCCGACGATGACGATCAGGTCCGGGTCGTAGCCGGCGACGGACTCCAGCAGCGCCCGCGCGTACTCCTCGCTGCGTCCGCACATCGCGTAGAGCGACCCGTGCGGCTTGACGTGCCGCAGCTGCCCACCGGCGACACGGACGAACGCGCTGAGGGCGCCGATCTGGTACAGCAGGTCGTCGCGCAGGTCGTCCGGGCTGATCTCGACCGGACGCCGACCGAATCCCCGCAGGTCGGGCAGGGCGACGTGGGCGCCGATGTCCGCTCCGGAGCTGATCGCGGTCGTGGTCGTGCGGTGCATGATCGAGGGGTCACCGGCGTGGAAACCACAGGCGATGTTGACCGTCGGCACCAGCGGGATCAGCTCGTCGTCCGGGCCGAGCCGCCAGCGGCCGAAGCCTTCACCGACGTCCGAGTTGAGGTTGATCCGGTAGCTCACAGTCTCTCCACTGAATCGGCGGCACCGGCGGCCCGGGCCGCGAGGTGCACGGTGTGTGCGTCATCGGGGGTGATCGCCAGGAACGTGGCGAGGCCACCGGGGGTCAGCTGGGCCAGCACCGGCAGGTCGGCGCTGATCACCGTGGCGATCTTGGCGTAGCCGCCGAGGCTCGGGCCGTCGACGCCCATCACGATGGGCTCCAGGCCGCTGGGCACCTGGATCGAGCCGATGCAGATCGCGTCGTCGACGATGTTTGAGGGGTCCGCGCCCGCCTGTTCGACCAGGTGGGCGGGCCTGGGCAGGAAGTGCAGCGCCGGTCCGATGAACCGGCAGCCCATCCGGTCCGATGTGGCCGACAGCCGCCACCGCGCGGTCAGGAACGTCCGCACGCTGTCCGGGGTGAACAGGTCGTCCTGCGGGCCGAGCACGACCCGCAGCACCGCGGGGTCGTCGGGTCCGCCGGACATCGGGGGTCGCAGTTCCGGGCGCAGCCGCCGTCCGGCGAGCGCCACCACCGGGCCGTGCTTCGGGTAGGCCGACAGCACGTCACCGGCCCGCAGCGCCCGGCCGTCCACGCCGCCGAGCCCGGCCCGCACGTTGGTGGCCCGGCTGCCCAGCACGGGGGTGACCGCGAGGCCGCCCGCGACCGCGAGGTAACCGCGTGCGCCGGACCTGGCACCACCGAAGGTGATCTCCTGCCCGGGCCGCACTACCACCGAGGTCCACAGCGGGATCGGCCGACCGTCGAGCGTGGGCTGCAGGTCCGCGCCGGTCACCGCGACGACCGTGCACGTCCGGGCCCGTAGTCGCGGCCCGACCAGCAGCATCTCCAGACCGGCCGCGCCCGGGTCGGTGCCGACCAGCACGTGGTCCCCCACCGGGTTGCCGACCAGCAGGTTCGCCAGCTTCAGCGCGGCCGAGTCGAAGGCGCCAGACGGTGGGATGCCATCGGCGAGATAGCCGGGCCTGCCGAGGTCCTGAACGGTCGTCTGCAGCCCGGCGTGCAGCACGTCGAACACGGCCTTCTCGGGTGCGGTCATGCTGGCTCCAGACGCTGCACGCCGTCCTCGATGAGGTACTCGTACTCGCCC
Organism: Actinospineispora spinosispora DSM 44797; assembly: GCF_000429025.1. Classification (GTDB taxonomy): domain Bacteria; phylum Actinomycetota; class Actinomycetes; order Mycobacteriales; family Pseudonocardiaceae; genus Pseudonocardia; species Pseudonocardia spinosispora. Next base: position 943,682 of record NZ_KE386833.1, on the reverse strand, counting down.
GCCGTCACGAGCTCGCGGATCGCGTGGTACTCGTCCGCGTCGATCGGCTGGTACCGGTGCCGGTCCCCCACCTTGGGCAGCACGGGCCCGTCGGCGAACACCGGGTTGCGCCGGGCGGGGTCGAACAGGTCCACCGGGGTGCGGCCGAGCAGCTGGTAGCCCCCCGGGCTGCGCACCGGGTAGTAGGAGGTGATCGAGCCCGCGAGGCACACGATCCCCGGGTCGGTCCACTTGCGGGGCCGCTCGTACTTCGGCCCGGTCAGCCCCATCTCGCCGAGCGGAACCGCCTGGTAGGTGCCCGGTTGGAAACCCACGGCGGACACCCAGTGCACCACGCGGCTGTGCCGGTCGATGACCTCGTCCCGGTCGACGCCGTTGGAGCGGGCCAGGTAGTCGATGTTGTTGCCCACACCGTGCGCCCTGGCGCACTCCTGGGACCACGGGTCGTCGTACCAGATCGGGATGGTGACCAGCCGGGACGGGAACTCGGTCAGCTCCACCAGCTCGTCCAGGAGTCCCTCGATCAGGCTCTCCAGCTCGCGCCGGTGGATCAGCACCGGGTCGTAGACCACCCCGAGCGAGCGGTGCGTCGGCACCGTCTCCCGCACTCCCGGCGCGCCCGCCGAGGTGAGCGCGCGATCCAGGGCCAGGACGGTGAAGTTCACCGCGAGGTCGATGCGGTCGCCGAACTCCACGCACAGCGCCAGGTCGCCGAGCGAACGGAAGGTCGCTGCCGGGCTCACCTGGGTTCCTCGGCGCGGCGCACCGCGACGATCTCGATCCGGCGCCGCACGTCGGCGTCCGAGGGGCTGAAGTCCATCGTCTTGCAGGCCTCGCCGCACGTGCGGTGCATCGCGCAGCACACCGAGCACAGCACATGGCTGTCGGTGACCGGGCAGGTCACCATGTCCTCACGCATGACCTTCTCGGCGCAGTTACCACAGGGCAGCATGTTGTCGGCGGACTCCAGCTCCTCGTCGGTGTTCGAGAAGTCGTCCACCCAGTCCGGATCGGGTGTACGGGCCAGCCTGGCGAAGCGGCCCCTCATCAGCAGCTCGACGACGATCGGCCCACCGAAGCCGATCCCGAACGCCAGCGCGTCGCCCAGGATGGAACCCATCGCGGCGTTCGGGATGGCGCCCAGCGACAGCACCGCGCCGCCCACAGCGCCCACCAGAAGGCTGCCCAGTGCGGGTACACCCCAGTTGGCCAGGTATCCACGCCTGTGCTCGACGTGTCCCGGCGGTACTCCGAGCCTCGGCTTGATCACACAGATGTCCGCGATCAGCACGCCGAGCCAGGCCAGGCAGAAGATGCCCATGAAGGACACCACGCCGAGCAGGTGCTCCTCGACGTGCGCCATGGCGCCGGCGAACGCGGCGAACCCGACGAACACCACCCAGAACCGCCTGCCGGGCACCCAGTGCAGAATCCGCGAGGCGAAGTTGGCCAGCGCGAGCGAGCCGCTGTAGAAGTTCATGTTGTTGATCCGCAGCTGGGTCGCGGTGATCCAGACCAGCCCGAACACACCGAGGACGCCGGTGATGTAGGTGCCCGGGTTGTCGCTGCCGGTGTACAGCGCGAGAACCGCACCCGCCGGGAACGAGACGAGGTACACCGCCGCGATCACCACGGCGGGCCCGGCCAGCATGGCTTTCTTGACCTCGGCCTTGCGGATGAACCGGGAGAAGTCGCCGGTGCCCAAGATCTGGATCACCACGTTGGGCAGGAGTGCACCGAGCGAGCCGAGGAATCCGACGACGGTGAAAGCCGGAGTGGAGAAGGAGGGATCGAGGTGTGAATCCTGCACACCGGCCACCACGAGCCACACCAGCCCCGCCAGAAAAATGGGGCCCAGCCACCGCTGCACGAAATCGTTCTGGGTGAATCCGTACCAGCAGATCGGTACCGACACGAATGCCGTGATGAGGAACCACACCGGAGTGGGTAATCCGGGCATCGTCGAATGCAAGGCGGTTCCCAGATACGCGGCCTCGATCGCCGCGTACATCATCCAGTTGACCGCATAGATCAGTGAGGTGACCGCGGAGCCGAGGAAGCCGAACCCGCTGCCCCGCGTGATGAGGTCCAGGTCGAGGCCGGTCATCGCGGTCACCCTGGCGATCACCGCCGAGCCGGCCCAGCCCAGGATCGTGCCGGCGACGAACGAGGCCATGGCGGCGGGGAACCCGAAGGTGAGGGTGAGCTGGCCGCCGAGCGCCAGGAAGAACACCGAGGACGTCAACCCGCTGAGCGAGATGGCAAAACTGAAGGCAGGCCGTTTCCAGTGCGCCGGGACCTTTCTCAGCGCATAGTCCTCGGCTGCCTCACGGCGCGCCTCGGCTCCTTTCGGAATGAGCGATGCCTTGACCCATTTCGTGGGTGGATCGGCCGACTTTCGCGGATCGGACGTGGCCGTCATCGAAACCTCCCGAATTGGTGCCGACACACAGCAAACCAGCCTCCGCCAGAGAGGAACAAGAGATGGACTGCCACCGTCCGACGTGTCAGATTGTGCTTGTGCACAAATCTGAACCGTCCACGCCGCTGACCGAAGCCGCCCACTCGCTCCTGGGCATGGTCGACGAGCTGGCCGAGCGTGCGCACCTGGAGAGCCAGCGCAAGGAGGCCGCCTACCGGGAGCTGGTCGACCCGGCCGAGCACCTGCAGGCCTGTCGCCGGACCATGGTGCTGGTACTCAACGAGCTGGCGCTGGTGCAGAGCGCCGACCTCGCCGAGACGCTGACCTACATCGGGCACCGGCGGGCCCGCCAGGGCGTCGGCATGGACGCGATGCTGCACTCGTTCCGCATCGACTTCCAGATCGCGGGCGAGGCATTGTTCGACTGGCTGGCGACCCGCCCGCCGGACATCGCCACGCAGTGGACGGATTTCGTGCTGCCGCTGTGGCGGGCGATCGACAAGATCTCGGTGGTCGTCAGCGAGGCCTACCGCAACGCCGAGGCCGAGATGGCGGGTGAGCTGGAACGCGACGCGCGTGCGCTGTTCCACGAGCTGCTGCACGGCAGCGGTCCGGCCAGCGCGGTGGTGCGCCGCGCGGCGTCCCGCCTCGGCCTCGGCGAGCGCGGCCAGTACGTCGTGGTGCGCGCCGACCAGGATGTCCCCAACCAGACCGTGCAGTCGGCGCTGGCCCGGCTCGGGCTGCGCTCGGTGTGGCTGCACGACGCGAACCTGCTCACCGGCATCGTGGTGCTCGGGCCGGGCGGCTACCGCCAGCTGCGCGACTGCCTCACCGACACGCTGCGCACGCGGGTCGGCGCCAGCCCGATCTACCACGCGTTGGAGGACACCCGGCATCTCGTCTGGCTGGCCGACGCGGCCAGGGACGCCACGCCACCGGACCGCCACGCCGTGGTGATGGCCGCCGATGACGTCCCCTCGGTCTTCGTCGGCGGGGCCCCCGAGGTCACCCGCCACCTGGCCGACACGCTGGCCACCGCGCTGCGCGCCGCGCGCCCCGCCGAGCGCAACCGGCTACTGGAGACGGTCCACGCGCACCTGGCCGGTGACGGCTCACCGACCAGCACCGCGCAACGGCTCTACCGGCACCGCAACACCGTCCTGAACCACCTGCGCCGTTTCGAGGAGCTCACCGGCCTTGACCTGTCCCGCCCCTCGGACGTGGCGACCGCGGTCCTGTCACTGAGAGCACTCCATCGCCTGACCCCCGAAGCCCCACCCACCCCGGAGTGACCGGCTTCCCCGCTATCTGAGCGACACCGCGCACCGTGCGTCCACACCGCGCGATGTGCACATAGCGCGGTGTGGACGCACGGTGCGCGGTGTGGGATGAGAAGGGCACACTGCGGCGTCTGCCACGCGACACGAAGCTCTGCGAGCCGGGATTGACACCGGCTATGAGACTGGACCGCGACTCGACATGTGATGGGACTGATGGAGCGCTCACGATTCGACGGGTGGATCGCCGGTGTCGGGACCTCGACCGGTCTGCGGTGCGTGGTGGGGCACTGGGCGGACTCGCCGCTCGGGCCGTTCACCGATGTCATGGTGGAACAGTCCGACGGTCTGAGGGTGCTGCTCGCGCCTTCGTCGGCCGTCGCGGACTTCGTCGCCGCGACCTACCGGTTCGACGACGTCCGGCTCGTGGACATCGCCATGACCCGGACGCCCGAGCGGTGGACGCTGCGCGCCGGCCCGCTCGCGCTGACCGCCGAGGTCGGGTCCCGCGGACCACTCGGATACCTGTTGCGCGCGGTGCCCCGCCCGCTGGCCACCGCACCCGCGTGGATCAGCGCGATCGATCACGTCGCTCGCCGGGTGCTGCCGGGTGTCCGCACCGTCGGTACGGCGGGCAACGGTCGTCGGGAGTACTACGCGGCACTCGACCTGCATCGCATCACTGGAGCCGACGTCCGGTGGAACGGCGAGGACCAGGGTGTGCTCGCCGACGTCGATCCCCCGGTCCGGTTCGGGTTCGGGTCCACCCCGAAACGCCCGTCCGTGGCCCGCGTCGTGACCCTGGTGCACACCACCTGACCTCACCCGTCGCGCAGCTCCTGACCCGCGGCTTCGATGGCGTCGACGATGCCCTGGTAGCCGGTGCACCGGCAGATGTTGCCCGACATCTCCTCGCGGATCGTCGCGCGATCGGCGTCCGGCCGGGTGTCCAGCAGGTGCAGCGCGCTGATCAGCATGCCGGAGGTACAGAACCCGCACTGCAGACCGTGGTGGGTCACGAAGGCCTCCTGCAGCGGGTGCAATGTCCCGTCGGTCCCCTGCAGGCCTTCCACGGTGGTGACCGTGCTGCCGTCGGCCTGGACGGCGAACATCAGGCACGCCCGGACCGGTTCACCGTCGACGAGGACCGTGCACGCACCACACACACCGTGCTCGCACCCGAGGTGCGTGCCGGTGAGGCCGAGGTCCTCGCGCAGCGCGTCAGCGAGGGTGCGGCGGGGCTCGACGTCGAGCCGGGTCCGCTCGCCGTTGACACTGAGGGTGATCTGCATGCGCGCTCCTAGTCGATGCCGGCCATGGCCAGTGCCCTGCGGACCATCTCGGCCGCGATCGCCCGCCGGAACGGCTCCGATCCGTGCAGGTCACCGGTCGGCTTGATCTGCTCTGCCGCCGCATGCGCGACGTCCCGGACCGACCCGCCGTCGGCGAGCACCCGTTCGGCGTCCGCGACCCGTACCGGCACCGGCGCCACACCGCCGAGCGCGATGCGCACCGCGCCGTCGAGCTCCGCCACGATCGCGGTCACCAGCGCGAAGTCGCCGTGCCGGCGCGCGAACTCGGCGAACCCCCACCGTTCCGGTCGCGGGAAACGCATCGAGGTGATCACCTCGTCGTCCGCCAGCGAGGTCGTCAGGGCCCCGGTGAACAGGTCCTCGGCGGTGATCGTGCGGGTTCCGGACGACCCGGCGACGGACGCGGTGGCCCCGGTGGCGAGTGCGACAGCGGGAAGTTCGGCGGCGGGGTCGGCGTGCGCGATGCTGCCGCCCGTCGTGCCCCGGCCGCGGATGGCCGTGTGCCCGATCCAGCGGGCCGCCTCGGCGAGCATCGGATGTTCGGTCTGCTCGATCAGCCGGGTGTGCCGGACGAGTGCGCCCACCTCGACGGCGTCGTGGTCGGCCCGGATTGCGGCCAGACCGGGGATCCGGTTGATGTCGATGAGCACGCTGGGCCGAGCCATGCGCAGCGCCAGTACCGGGACCAGGCTCTGCCCGCCCGCCAGGATCTTCCCCTCGCCGTCGGCGTCGGACAGGGCCTTCACGACCTCGTCGACGCTCTCGGCCCGGAGGTAGTCGAACGGAGCGCACTTCATCGGCCGGTCACCGCTGCCTGCGCGTGCCATACGGTCGCCGGGCCTACCGGGAGCGTGTCGATGTACACGCCGAGCGCGTCGTGCACCGCACCGGCCAGCACCGCGTAGGGGCCGAGAGTGCCGCCCTCTCCGACACCGCGGACACCCAGCGGGTTGGCGGCCGGGCGCGCGACATGACCGACGACCACGTCCGGCACCTCGGCGCTGGTGGGCATCAGGTAGTCCATCAGCGTGCCGGTCGACAGGTTCCCGTCCTCGTCGTAGACCAGGTGCTCGTACAGCGCCCCGCCCAGCCCCTGGGCGATGGAGCCGAGGATCTGGCCGTCCACGATCTTCGGGTTCATCGCCCGTCCGGCGTCCTCGACACAGACGTACTTCAGGATGGTTAGCTCCCCTGTGCTCCGGTCCACCTCGACGGCCGCGACCTGGGCCCCGGCGGCGAACGCGCCGCGGATCGGGTCGTAGAACTCGGTGGCGTGCAGCCCCGGCTCGAATCCCTTCGGCAGCCGGTTGGACTCCAGGTAGGCGACGCGCGCGACCTCGGCGACCGAGATCCTCGGGGTCGCCTCACCCACCACGTAGACCTCGCCCTCGGCGACCCGCAGATCGTCGGGCGCCGCCTCGATCAGCTCGGAGGCGAGCGCGACGAGCTGCCTGCGCACCGAGAGGGCGCTGTTGTGGGCCGCTCCCCCACCGATCACCGCCTGCCTGGACGAGAACGCGCCGAATCCCCACAGTGCGTCGTCGGTGTCCCCGAGCCGGACGTCGACGTCGTCGTAGCGGACCCCGAGCGCGTCGGCCACGATCTGCGCCACGGTCGTCTCAAGCCCCTGCCCCTGCGACGTGACACCGGAGACCACGGTGACCCTGCCGTCGGGATTCATCCGCACGGTGCAGGCCTCGTGACCGGTACGGAACGGCATCCTCGGTCCGGCGCTCGCGGCCCGGCCGAGCCCGGTGAGCTCGTTGTAGATCGCGATGCCGATCCCGATCGGTGCCTCTCCGCTGTCGCGCCGACGCTTCTGCTCCGCGCGCAGTTCCTCGTAGCCGAGCGCGGCCAGTGCCTTGTCGAGACACTCGGCGTAGTGGCCGGAGTCGTCGACCAGGCGGGAGGGCATCTTGTACGGGATGTCCTCCGGCTGGATCAGGTTGCGGCGGCGGATCTCCACCGGATCGATGTCCAGGCGGGTGGCGGCCTCGTCGAACAGTGCCTCCATCGCGTACACGGTCGCCGGGCGCGCGACACCCCGGTACGGGCCCGACGGCGAGGTGTTGGTGGCGACACCACGGACCGTGCACCGGTAGTGCTCCAGCTTGTACGGCCCGGTGAGCAGGCCGCCCGCCATCAGCGGCTCGATGCCGGCGGTCCACGGGTACACCGAGTACGCGCCGACGTTGCAGGTCACGTCGGCATCGACGGCCAGCAACCTGCCGTCGGCCGAGAACCCCGCCTTGATCAGGTAGCGGTGGTCGCGGGCATGGGTGGCGGCCATCAGATGCTCGGCCCGGTCCTCGACCCATTTCAGCGGGACCCCCGGCATCGCCCTGGCCATGAGGCACAGCGCCACGTCCTCCGGGTACAGCACCGCCTTGACCCCGAACCCGCCGCCGACGTCGGGGGCGATGACCCGCACCTTGCCCTCGGGTACCCGCATGAGCTCGGCGATCATGTTCCGGACCAGGTGCGGGCACTGGGTGCCGTTCCAGAAGGTCAGCTTCTCGTCGCCGGCATCCCACAGCGCCACCCCGGCCCGGCATTCCATCGGCTGCCCCGAGTGCCGGTTGGTGATCAGCTCACGCTCGACGAGCAGGTCCGCCTCGGCCAGCGCCTCGCTTACGGCGCCCGCGTCGAAGGTCCGCTGCAGCAGCACGTTGTCCGGGGCTTCGGGGTGCACCGGTTCGACCGGCTCGGCCCAGGCGCACACGGTCGTCGGCAACGGGTCGTAGTCGACCTCGACCAGCTCCAGCCCGTCCTCGGCCTGGTAGCGGTCGGCCGCCACGACGGCCGCCACCGGTTCGCCGGCGAACCGCACCTTCTCGTGCGCGAGGATCGGCTGGCCCGTCTCGACGTACGACGGCAGGGCGGACTGTGCGCGGAGGACCACCTCGGCGAAGTCGGTTCCGACGAACACCCGATGGCCGGCCTCGCGCGCGGCCGAGGCGTCGACGGCGGTGATCCGCGCGTGGCCGAACGGGCTGCGCAGGAACGCCACCTGGCGCATGCGCGGCAGTTCGAGGTCGCTGACGTAGCGGCCCCGCCCGGTGACCAGGCGATGGTCCTCCTTACGCCGGACGCTGGTCCCCAGCACGCCGGACGTGTCGTTCCCGGGCCCGCTCATGGCATTGCGTACCCGCCGTTGACCGAGACCACCTGGCCCGTCGTCCAGGACGACAGCGGCGAGGCCAGCAGCAGGACAATCGGCACGATGTCGTCGGGCCGCCCGACCCTGCGCAGCGGGTACTGCGCGAGGATCTTCTTCATCGTGTCGTCGGCGACCTCCGGTTGGCCACCGGTGCCCGCGTGGGCGTCGAAGTTGTCGGTGCGCACCAGTGCCAGGGACACGGCGTTGGCCCGGATGCCGAAGCGGGCCAGCTCCTTGGCCAGCGACCGGGTGAGCCCGACGGTGGTGGAGCGGGCGGTGGCGGTGACCAGCAGTCCGGACTCGCCGACCCGGCCGGAGTCGCCCATCAGGTTGATGATCGCCCCGGCCTTCCGCTCGGCCATGCGCGACGCGACCGCATGGGTGATCTGGAGTGTCCCGGTGACGGTCACGTCGATCTGCGGTGCCCAGTCCGCCGGGGTGGATTCCAGGAAGCGCTGCTTCTTGGTCACCGCCGAGTTGTTGATCAGCACGCCGAGCGGGCCGAGCTCGGTCTCGGTCTCCTCGACGAGCGCGGCGACCGCGTCGGCGTCGCGCAGGTCGCCACCCACCGCTATCGCCTTCACCCCGAGCTCCGACGCGGCGGCGGCCGCCTTGCGCGCGCCCTCGGCCGAGGAGTTGTAGTGGAAGGCGACGTTGGCGCCCTCGCCGGCGAAGCCGAGACCGAGGGCCTGACCGAGGCCCTGGCCGGCGCCGGTGACCAGGACGTTCGTGCCGGACAGCTGAAGATCCATGGGGTTCTCCTAGACGAGGTGCTGGAAGCGGCGGGTGCCGGACGCGGTGACGACCCTGCCGAACCGCAGTCCGGGGAAGTGGGCACCGACGACCAGGTCGGCGGAGTCGGCGACCTCGTCGGCGATCACGTTGCGCATCGCGCGCGCCGCGACCGGGTCGAGGTCGAACACCGCCTCCCAGTCACGTTCGTGCAGCTCGACGACGCTGTGCACGACGTCACCGAGCAGCAGCGCCCGCTGGTCACCGTCGGCGACGATGTAGACGGTCGAACCCGGGGTGTGGCCGGGGGTGTGCCGGGCGGTGAGGCCCGGCGCGATACTGACGTCGGTGTCGAAGGTCTCCAGCCGGCTCCGCAACGGGCCGAGCTTGCGCACGGCCCCGGGTTGGGCGTCGGGAGCCTCGACGAAGTGCGCCCAGTCGGCGGCGTGCACCCGGTAGGTGGCGTGGGGGAAGACGACCTGTCCTTTGCTGGTCGCCCAGCCGACGTGGTCGAAGTGCAGGTGGGTGAACACCACGTCGGTCACGTCCTCGGGCGTGACTCCCCGGGCGGCCAGTGACCGCAGGAACTTCCCGCCCGAGTACTGGCCGTTGTCGATGGTGCCCACGCCCGCGTCGACGAGGACCACCCGATCCCCGGTGCGTACGAGGAACCCGCCGAGGTCCAGGTGCAGTACACCGTGTTCGTCGAGCTGGTCGGAATGGCAACTCCAGGCGTCGTCCACACCGGGGCGGCTGAGCACCTCGTGCGCGTTCTCCCTGCCGACCCCGTCGAGCACGGGCAGGATCTCGATCGAGCCGATCTTCACGCCGCACCGCCCTGTGCCTGGTCGAGCGGCGTGCCGCGCCTCGGCTCGTGGCTCATCTCCACGGTCCCGGTGTCCATCGGTGTCCTTTCGCAGGGTGAACAGTTCTCATGCCGCCGACCGGATGACGTCCCACGCGTGCGGCCCACCAGCCCAGCAGCCCGAGTGCCAGCGCCCAGAGCGCCAACCTGGGGAGGACGGGTCCGACATGTTCGGTCGGCCCTGCCCAGGTCGTGGGCCGGGAGGCGCCGGTACCGACCGCGACCTCATCCACGGGCTCCTGTCGCAGCTCGTCATCGAGACGGCGCGCGAACCGCCCGATGTGCTTGCCGACAGCGGCGGCGACGACGCCGTGCCCGAGCCGCGCGATCTGGCCGGTCAGCTCCAGGTCGGTCAGCACGATGACCTCGGTGCCGTCACCGCGGCGCGCCAGCCGCACGTCGATGGTCGCCGCCGCCTCGCCCTGCCCCCGAACGTCGCGACCGTCGGCGCGCAGCACGGCGTGATGCTCGGCGTCGTCCCGCTCGGTGAACCGCGCGACACCCTCGAACCGGGCGGTCACCGCACCTGCCGTGACCGTGACCGAACCCCGGTGGTCCTCACCGTCGGTCCCCGACAGGGCGGCGCCGGGCACGCATGGAGCGACGCGTTCGGCGTCGGTGACGACGGCCCAGACCCGCTCCACCGGACCGGCCACGCGGAAGGTGTTCGTCAGCTCCATCGCTCACCTACTCTCCATAAACGCGACTAACTAACGTTCTTTAGTTACCATAGGCCTCGGCGTAGCGTTGCCGCAGCTGGAAGCGCAAGATCTTCCCGGACCCGGTGCGCGGGATGACGTCGGTCTCGATGAGCCGGGTGGGCACCTTGAAGGAGGACAGCAGGGCGCGCGCCTCGCTCAGGACCATGTCGTGGTCGAGTCCGCCCGCGCGCGCGGGCACGACGAAGGCCACCGGGACCTCGCCGAGATGGGAGTGCGGCACCCCGACGACCGCCGCGTCCGCGATCTGCTCGATGGCCAGCAGCGCGGCCTCGACCTCGGCCGGATAGATGTTCTCCCCACCCCTGATGATCAGCTCCTTGGTGCGTCCACTGATCGACAGGAACCCGTCGGGGTCGCGCCGGGCGAGATCGCCGGTGCGGTACCACCCGTCGACCAGAGCCGCCGCCGTGGCGTCGGGGAGCCGGTGGTAGCCGGGTGTGACGTTCGGACCCTGGACCCAGAGCTCACCCTCACAGCCGGCGGGCACATCGGTCCCGGACGCGGGATCGATCAGCCGGACCGTCAGTCCGGGCAGCGGCAACCCGCAGGACCCCATCACCCGGGTGCCGGTGAGCCAGTTCATCGTCACCATGGTCGAGGTCTCGGTGATGCCGTAGCCGTCGAGCAGGCGTACGCCGAAGGCCTGCTCGAACCTCTCGTTGATTGAGGCGGGCAGGATCGCGCCGGCGGAGACGCAGACGCGCAGTCCGGGCGCGGCGAAGTCCCGGTCGGCGACCCGGTCGAGCAGGTAGTGGAACATCGTCGGGACCCTGGGGAACACGGTCACGTCGCCTTCCGGTCCGCCGGCGAAGCGGGACGCGATGTCGCTCACCGAGAAGCGCGGCAGGATGCGCGCGGTCGCCCCGACAGCCGCCACCGCGAGCACGCACAGCACGAGCGCGTAGGAGTGGAACAGCGGCAAGGGGCTGAGCAGCACGTCGTCGGGCCCGAGTCCGACGATCGGGGCCCAGCAGGCCGCCACGACCCAGAGACATCCGCGTTGGGTGAGGTACACACCCTTCGGCCGCCCGGTCGTGCCGGAGGTGTACAGCATCCACGCGGTGTCGTCGAGCCCCAGACAGTCCCGGGGTGACTGCTCCGACGGCGCCGCGAGCAGGTCGGCGTAGGCCACCTCCGGTACCGGGCCAGTCGCTCCGGTGTCGCCGACCACGACCACGGCGAGCAGCTCGACGTCTCGCGCGAGCTCTCGCACGTGGGCCAGGTGCGCCGCGTCCGTGATGACGACACGGGAACCGCTGTCGGCGAGGATGTGTGCCGTCTCGCCGGCCGCCGCCGAGGGGTTGGCGCAGACCGCCACCGCGCCGGCCCGGGGGACGGCGAGGTACGCCTCGGCGACCTCGACGCGGTTGTCCAGGTAGAGCAGCACACGGTCGCCGATCCCGACACCCAGCTCCTGTAGGTGCCCGGCGATCCGGGCGGTGGTCCGCGCCAGCGCGCCGTAGGTCAGGGTGCGCTCGTCGTCGACGTAGGCGATGTGCTCGGGTCTCGACTCGGCGTGACCGGCCAACAGTTCGGGCATGGTCGCGATGTACTCCGTGCGCAGCACCATTCCTCCTCGAGTGGTGGGCGGAGTCCGGTGACTCGATCAACTAGCTAACGCTCATAAGTTGAAGACGACAGACGCTAGCGAGCGCCCCGCGACGTGGCAAGAGCCGCGACACGGAAGTCCAGATTCCTAGCGATCGTTAGTGCGTCGCGGGCCGAGCGGTTTACTGTTGACCCATGCCCGCAGCGGACACTCGCACCACAGTGCATTCGGCGCGCGCGGCGGTGACGAGCGAGACGGTGCTCGATGCGGCTCTCACACTGTTCGCCGAACGTGGCTACCACGGCACGGCGCTGAGCCAGATCGCGCAGCATCTCGGCATCCGGACGCCCAGCCTGTACAACCACATGCGGTCCAAGCAGGAACTTCTGGAGATGATCGTCTCCCAGACCCTGGACGTCGTCCTCGCCGAGTTCGCCGAGGCGATAGCCGGAACCGAGGACCCCGCCGCGCAGCTACGGGAGGCGACCAGGGTCTATGCGCTGCGGCATGCCACGAACCGCCGTGAAGCGCTGGTCGTCAACCGCGACACGGTGAACCTGCCCGACCCCGCGCTGACCGCGATGCGCGAGCGCCGCCGCGATCACGAACGCGAGATTCGCCTGATCATCACTCGCGGCATCGAGAGCGGGGTGTTCGCCGTCGGCAACGCCGGCCTGGCATCGTTCGCCATCCTGGAGATGAGCGTCAGCATCGCCCGCTGGTTCCGCGAGGACGGAGGCCGCACCGCCGAGCAGGTCGCGGACGAGTACGCCCGGTTCGCGCTGCGGCTCGTGCGGCACCGCGCATGAACGACACCGGCACCCGGGAGGTGCTCACCAGCGCGGCGGTCCTCGACACCGCCCTGTCCCTGTTCGCCGAGCGGGGATACCACGGCACCGCGCTGAGTCAGATCGCCGAGCGGCTCGGCGTCCGCACCCCGAGCCTGTACAACCACATGCGTTCGAAACATGAGCTGCTGCTGACCATCGTCGACACCACGGTCACCGGCGTCCTGGCCGACTTCCGCGCCGCCACCGAGAACCGGACGGACCCGGTCGACAAGCTCTACCAGGCCACACTGATCTACGCCCGACGTCACGCCAGTCATCGTCGTGAGGCGATCGTGGTCAACCGGGACACCTCCAGCCTCGGCGAACCGCACCGGAGCCGCATGCAGTCCCTTCGGCGCGAACACGAACACGCCCTGCGGTCGATCATCGCCGAGGGCGTGCGGAGCGGGCACTTCACCCTCGACTCCCCCGCGCTGGGCTCCTTCGCGATCCGCGAGATGTGCGTCAGCATCGCCCGCTGGTTCCGCGAGGACGGCCCGCTCAGCCACGACCAGGTCGCCCGCGAGTACACCGAGTTCGCCCTCAACATCGTCGGCGTCGGCCGCACCTGAGTGCACAGTCGTCACACCGCGCACCCGACGGCCACACCGCGCGGTGTGCACAGGGCGCGGTGTGGACGGGAGGTGCGCGGTGTCACGATGTCGATCACTTGATGGGCTCGTACAGCACCAGGGTGTTGCCCCATGGGTCGCGTGCCACGGCCCGCACCTCGTGCGGGCCCCGTTCGGGTTCGCGGATCACCGCGCCTCCGCCGCGCACGAGGCCCGCGAGCGCCTCGGCCACGTCGGGGACCTTGAACGACGCCGCCGGAACACCCCCGGTGACGTCCTCCGCCGGCCCGGCGACGGCCAGCGTGACTCCGCCGGCGTCGAGGGCCGCGTAGCGGTCGCCGTCGACGAACTTCGCCGCCAGGCCGAAGGTATCCGCGTAGAAGCGCACGGCGGCCTCGACGTCGGCCACCGGGTGCAGCACGTTCCCGATCCTGACCGGGCTGTGCCCGGTGCCCTGATCGTTCCTCGAACGGCTCATGCCGACCTCACTCACCTCGGTTGCGGGCGGGATCGCACGTGGCTCGCGATCGCCGAGTCGTCGTTCCCGCTGTACATCTCATCGATCAGCCCGGCGAACGACCTCACCACCACGTTCCGGGCGACCTTTCCATTCGCGGTCCGCTCGCCGCGTCCGGCCTCCAGCAGCCGGGGCAGCACGCGATAGTCCTTCAGCTGCTGGGCACGGGCCAGGTCGGCGTTCACCCGCTCCAGCTCACCCCGCAGCCGGTGCGCCGCGACGTCGGTGGCCAGCGCCGCCGCCACCGTGCTCGGTTCGACCAGCACGGTCAGGTACTTGCGCCCATCACCCACGACGATCGCCTCGCCGATCAGCGGGCTCTCCCGCAGGCGGGTCTCGATCGGCTGCGGATTGACCGTCTTGCCGCCGCTGGTGATGATCACGTCCTTCTTCCGCCCGATCAGCCGGATCTCGCCGTGCGCGGTGCGCTCGATCAGGTCGCCGGTGTGGAACCAGCCGTCGCGGAGCACGGCGTGGGTCTCCTCCGGGGAGTGCCAGTACTCGCGGAACAACAGTGGCGCGCGGATCAGCATCTCGCCGTCTCGCGCCACCTCGACCTGGAAGCGAGGATCGGCGAACTCGCGCCCGATGCATCCCGGGCGGGGAAACGGCTGGTCGAACTGCGCGACGGGGCAGCCGGCGGTCTCCGTGAGGCCGTAGCTCTCACGCAGGTCGAGCCCCCAGATCTGCCACAGCGCCACGACATTCGCCGGCATCGCGGCGGACGCCGTGAACGCGACCCGGAGGCGGTCCATCCCGACCTGTGCCCGCAGTGGCAGGAAGACGCCGCGAAGGGCGACCGCGTAGGCGGCCCGCAGCACCGGACCCGGACGCCCGGACCAGCGTCGCTCCGCCATCCGGCGGCCGACCCACATCGCGGCCCGGTAGGCCTGGCGGCGGAGTCCCGGCCACGCCTCCGTCCGGGCGATCAGCTCCCCGGCCACCTTCTCGTAGAAGCGCGGCGGCCACAGCAGCGCCGTCGGGCGCACCGCGCGCAACACCTCCTCGTACTCCTCGATGCGGCAGTACGTCACCACGAGCCGAGTGAGCACCGGCGTGAAGATCAGCAGCACCGCCGGCGCGACGTGCGCCAGCGGCAGGAACCCGACGACGTCGTGTTCCCTGCTGCCCATCTCGGGATAGAGCCCGGCGACGGTCTGGATCGAGTGCTGGAGGGTGCGATGCGTGTGCATCACACCCTTCGGCACACCGGTCGAGCCCGACGTGTAGAACAGGACGGCTGGGTCGTCGAGCGCAACACCGTCGACCAGCTCGGCCAGGCCGTCGGCCGACGCTCCGGCTGAGCGCAGCTGCTCCCACGTCATGCCGGTCACCGCCCCGGGCAGCTCCGGTGGCGGGTCGTCGATGCCGACGACGAGCCGCAGCGCGGGCGTACGCGCGGCGACCCGCGCCACCTTGTCGAGCTCCGCCGTCGTCTCACCGACGAACGCGACGGCCCCGCTGTGTGCGAGCAGCTGCTCGATCTCCGCGGGCGAGTTCGTCGGGTAGACGCCGATCACGACGCCGCCGACGCTCTGTACCGCCAGCGCGGCGACGACCCACTCGGGACGCGCGCTGCCCATCACCGCCACCCGGTCGCCGTGCCGCACACCGTGAGCGACGAGGCCCAGCGCGACCTCACCGACACGATCGCGGTAGGTCCGCCACGTGATCGCGTCCAGGACACCGTCGTTCCAGTGCCGTAGCGCGACGGCATCGGGCTCGGTGCGCGCACGGTCCAGCAACAGCCCGGGAAGCGTCCGGGCCGGTTCGAAGTCCGTCAGGTCCACCACAGCACCCTTTCCGCCGGAGCCGACGACGTCGCTCATGCCGCACTCTCCCCGAGATGGAGGAAACCACCTCGGTACCAGGTGACGGGCTCGCCGTTCCCCGTCCTCGCATCGTGCACACGGCCGATCAGGATCACGTGGTCTCCCCCGGGCACCGCCCGCTCCAGCTCGCAGCGGATCACGGCGGCCGCATCGAGCAGTATCGGATGACCGTCCTCGTCGTAATCGAAGCCCCCGAGGGCGAACTTGTCCGCTCCCTTGGTGGCGAATCGCACCGCCAGTTCCGCGTGGGCCGGCGTCAGGATGTTCACCACGAACCGCTCCGCCGCCAGGAAGGCCGGGCAGCAGTCCGCCCTTCGGTCCACGCAGACCAGGACGAACGGCGGGTCCAGCGACAACGCGGCGAAGGAGCTCGCGGTGAACCCGTGGACGGTGCCGACAGCGCTACGGGTCGTGACGATCGTGACACCGGACGGAAAACACGACAACGCCGAACGGTAGGTCTCGGCATCCACCGGATCAGCCATTCCAGGCCTTACGGGCGGCACGTGCGGCCTCGTCGTCGAAGACCGTTCGCGCGTCGGCGACCGTGGTGCGCAGCTGCTGCTCGTCCGACCAGCCGTCGGTGTCGTTGAGTGCGCGTTTGAGCGCCGCGAACACGGTGGCCGGTTTCGCCGCCGCCGTCCGCGCGTGCGCGATCGCGGCGTCGAGCAACCCCTCGGGTTCGACCACCCGGTCCACGATGCCGAGTGCCTCGGCTTCGTGGGCGTCTACCGGGTCTCCGCCCAGCAGCAGCCGACGAGCCGTGCGGTCGCCCAGTACCCGCCGCGCCCGCCCGATGCCCTTCACCGCCGGCAACATCCCGTGGTTGATCTCGGGAAAAACGAACCGGGCGTCCGTCGCGGCGTAGACCGCGTCGGCGAACAGCGTCATCTCGATGCCGCCGCCGACGCACCATCCGTTGACCGCGCACACGAGCGGTCGGGGATAGTGCTCCAGCGCCGTCAGCAGCGCGTGGAACGACGTCATGCGTGCGGCCATCGCGTCGGCGTCGTAGCCGATCGCCTCGGTGATGTCACCTCCCGCGGTGAAGAACCGCCTGCCGGCTCCGGTCAGGACCAGAGCCGGCGCATCGCGGCCTCGGCCCAGCGTGTCGAGTGTCGTCGCCAGGTCATGGACGAGCCTGTTGCCGAGTGCGTTGGCCGGCGGCCGGTCGAGGGTCAGCACGACCACGCCGTCCACCGCGTCGGACAGACGGACGGCGCCGGACGCCGTGTCCTGTGGGACTGTTGGCATGCTCGGCTCCGGTCAGTTCGCCGGGACACCGGCGTTACGGGCGGACGGGAAGTTCACCGGCCGCTTCTCCCGGAACGCCTGGCGTGCCTCGGCGTAGTCGGCGCCCGCGAAGTCGAGGATCTCCAGCGCCGCGGACATCTCGTGCTGAGGCATCGCGTTGGTGAGCCAGGCGTTGAGCGCACGCTTGGTGAAGTGGATCGCCTGCTGCGAACCCCGCGCGAGCTGGGTGGCGACTTCCAGCGCACGCGGCAGCACCTGTTCGCGAGGGACGGCAAGGCTCACCAGCCCGATCCGCTCGGCCTCGGCGCCGGTCAGCTTCTCCGAGGTCAGCACGTAGTACTTGGTCTTCGCCATGCCGACCAGCAGTGGCCAGATGAGTGCGGCATGGTCGCCAGCCGCCACACCGACCTTGGTGTGCCCTTCGATCAACACGGCATCCTCGGCGGCGATGCTGATGTCCGCGAGCAGCGCGGTGGAGAGCCCGTAGCCGACCGCCGGGCCGTTGATCGCCGAGATGATCGGCTTCTCGATGCGTAGGACGGTCGATATCCGCCTGCGTTCGCTCTCCAGCATCGCGAGCGCCTGCGCGGGAGTGGGATCGGGCGCGGCGACGTCCATACCGGTGCAGAAGGCCTTGCCGGCGCCGGTCACCACCACGACCCGGGTCTCGTCGTCGCGCTCGACGTCGGCCCAGATCTCGCTGAGCTCGTCGAACATCGGCATGGTCAGCGAGTTGTACCGCTCCGGCCGGTTGATGGTGATCAACAGAACGCCGTCGGCCGGCCGCTCGACCAGCACGTCGCCGGTGCCGTGGTTGTAGAGGTCGCTCATCGGACTGCCTCCGGCTGGTTCTCCAGGTTGTGCGCGGACTGGAACTGGCGCAGTGCTTCCTCGTGTGCGGGACGTGCGGCCCGGATGTCGGCCAGCACGTCGTCGGACGAGCGCACCACGTTGCGCGGGTGTTTGAAGTGCGGGATGACGTACTTGCCGAACAGTTCGATCGACCGCATGAGCTGCTCGTGGGGCAGACTGTCGACCCGCAGCACGAGCGCCTCGGCGCCCATGTCGGCGTAGCGCTGGATGTGCTGGATGCAGTGGTCCGGGTCGCCGACGACAAATCCCTGGGAACGTTCGAACATGAACTCCTGGTCGTCGAAGTCGACGTTCTTCACCGCCCCCATGTAGGCGTAGTCCTTCGACAGCGTGGCCAGCCGCTCATAGGCGCCGGTGGACAGCTTGACCATGTCGAACAGTGGTTTCGCCTGCTTGCGGGCGAGTGCCGTGGTCTCCGCGCAGTGCATGCCACCGCTGATCGCCACCATCTTGCGAGGCGTGATCGGGTACGGGTGGGCCGTGGCGGCCAGTGCCTCGTCGTAGAGCTTGAGCATGCTCTCGACCAGGTCGTACCCCAGGTACAGCCCGCCGACGACAGCGCCGATGCCCAGCTCCGCGGCCGTCTCGACCGAGCTCGGGCTACCGGCGGCGGCCGAGATCGGCGGGTAGGGCCATTGCAGCGGCTTGGGAACCAGGCTGCGCGGCGGGATCTTGTAGTGCTCGCCGACGAACGAGAACGGGTCGTCGAGGAACGCCCTGCGGATCAGCTCGATGCCCTCTCGCCACTGGGACTTGTTCTCGGCCGGGTCGACCTCGAACGCCCGCAACGCGAGCGTGGTGTTGCCACGGCCGGTACCCAGCTCGATGCGTCCGTTGGACAGGATGTCCTCGGTAGCGACGCGCTCCGCGACGCGCAACGCGTGGTTGATGCGCGTCGGCAGCAGCGTCACCAGGTGGGTGAAGCGAATCCGGCTGGTGAGCGCCATCAGGTACGGGTAGAGCACCTCCGGGCAGGAGACCGTGGCCGTTCCGACGGCCACGTGCTGTTCGGAACTGCCGAACGCGTCGAAACCGACCCGCTCCGCGAGCAACACCTCCTCGATCAGCTCCCGGTAGCGGTGCTCGTGGGTGAGCCCGACCGGGGTGTCGCCCTCGGTCATCAAGATGAAGTCCATGCGAGACCCTTTCGTCGAATGTTACTGGCGGCTAACGTAGGGCGGGATTCAAAGCAGGTCAATAGTCAACCTGGAGGTCTCAGTGTTATCGCCGAATAACTTCGAGTATCGAGCCGACGCATGAGCGAGCTACGCATCGAGCACCTGACGTCGCCAGACATCGCCGAGGCCATCGCCGGCGGCATGCGCACCGCGGTCCTGCCGCTGGGCGCAACCGAACAGCACGGCGCGCACCTGCCGCTCTCGGTGGACAGTGATCACGCCGACCGGCTGGGCGTTCTCGTCGCCGAGCGACTGGGCGACGCACTCGTGCTCCCGACCGTGCGGATCGGGTGCTCGGCACACCACCTCGGCTTCGCCGGAACGCTGTCACTGCGAGCGGAGACGCTCGAGGCGATCTGCACCGACTGTTGCGTGAGTCTCGCCGCGCACGGCTTCCGCCGGGTGTTGATCTTCTCGGCGCACATCGGCAACTACCCGCTGCTCAGCGAGATCGGGCCGAGGCTCGCCGCACGCCTTCCCGCCGACCTGCGGGTCGTGACGTTCTCGGACTCGACCGCGATCCTGGACGCGTGGCGCTCCGCCGCCCACCGCATCGCCGGGCTCGCGGACCGTGTCGGCGGCCATGCCGACATCGCCGAGAGTTCGATCATGCTCGCGATGCGCCCGGACGCTGTACGGCACGACCTCGCGCGAGCGGGTTTCACCGGCGCCATGGACGACGCGTTGCTCTCCCGGGTATTCACCGACGGCATCAAGGCCGTCGCTCCCGACGGCGTGCTCGGCGACCCGAGGGGCATGTCCCCTGAGCTGGGCCTTGCCTGCCTGAGCGCGGTGGCCGACCTACTCGCGGAACACGCCGCCCCACGTGAGCGGCCATTCACCTAGGCTGCACGCATGCCGAGCCCGTCCGTGCCCCGCGCCGTATCGCCCCGCAGCACCCGCCGGCAGGAGCTGATCAAGGTCGCCGGGCAGCTGTTCCACGAGCTCGCCTTCGACGCGGTGACCACCGAGATGATCGGCGCGCGAGCGGGCGTGACCGGCCCCGCCCTCTACCGTCACTTCCCGAGCAAGCAGGCCCTGCTCATCGCCGTACTCGAGGACCCGCTCAACGAGCTGCTCGCGAACGCGCGGGACACGGCGGCCGAGGTGACGGATCCGCGGACCGCGCTCGAGGCGATGATCGACTACCACGTGCGGCGCACGCTCGAGAGCGTCCCGTCCACCCTCGTGTTCCTGAAGAACGAGCACAACGTCCCCGAGAACGAGCGTCACCGCATGCGACGCATGATGCGTCTGTACGCCGAGGAGTGGAGCGGACTGGTCACCCGACTGCGGCCCGATCTGTCGGATGCGCAGACCCGCGTGTTGACCCATGCGGTGTTCTCGATGATCAACTCGGTCCCGCAGTTCAACAGCGGCCTCGATCCCGCCGTCGTCGGATCGACGATCCGGACCGCCGCGATCAACGCGCTGCTCATCCCGGCGGCCACCGACTCGGCGTAGCGGCCGACGTGGCGCTTTGCGACGGTCTGTCGTAATCTTTTTACGACAGACCGTCGTCAAAAGAGAGGATTTCGCCGTGGACACGCTCGCTGATCGCGCTGAACTCATCGAGCTGCTCGGCCGGTACGCCGACATCGCGGACCTGAAGGAGTTCAGCGAGCTGCCCGGCCTGGTCTTCACCGACCCGCTGACGCTGGACTTCGAGTCCGTCATCGGGATGCCGCCCATGACCGTGCCGCTCAGCGACTACGTCGAGGTCCTGCGCGGCAGCTTCGCGCCCTACACCGCGACCCACCACGCCATCACCGGCCATGTCATCGAGCTCGACGGTGACCGCGCGACGATCCACGCACACGTCCGTGCCGAACACTGGGTCCCGGACGAGCTCGCGGGTGACGGCCCCCGCTGCTGGCTGGTGGTCGGCTTCTACGACAACACCGCGGTCCGCACGGCCGAGGGCTGGCGCCTCGACCGCGTCGCGCTCACCCTCACCCACCAGGAGAACCCGCATCTGTCGAGCAGTGCCCTGGCCACGGCGCAGGGAGGATGACGGATGCCGCGGATCCGGGGAGCCAGCATCGAAGAGCACCACGAGATGGTGTGGGCCGACCTCGCCGAGGCGATGCGGCGGCTGTTGCTCGAACGCGACTACGACTCGATCACCATGGGTCACATCGCGGCCGAGACGGGGCTTGCGCGGAACACGCTCTACAACTACGCCCGCGACAAGCGTGCGCTGGTCCTGGCGCTGGCCCGGCGAGCAAGCCGGCCCATGCTCGACCAGGTCACCTCGATCGCCGCACGGTCCGGGGTGCCGGCGACCGAACGCATGCTTGCGATCATCGAAGCGGTCCTGGAGACGTCCACCGACCAGGCCGCACAGCTGATGTTCCGGCCGGGCTCCGGCCCGTTGGTCGCCGAGGTACCGAAGGGGCCGGACAGCCCGTTCCACGCGATCGTGGTCCAGGTGGAGAACGTCGTCCGGGACGGCATGTCGAGCGGTGAGTTCCGCGACGTCGGCGACGTGCGTCTCACGGTGGAGCTGCTGTCCGGTGCCATGCGCGCGGGCGCCGAGCGCGTCGGCCGGGACCCGGCCGCCTTCGAGGACACGGTCCGCGCGGCGCGGGAGATCATCCTCGCCTCGCTCGCGCGTCACCCCGCCTAGCGGAGCCCTCGGCCGGCTGCCATGACTCGGCCGACCCCATGCCGGCGAGAGTCTCGTGATCCGCCCCGGCTGACCCCGTGAGTGTTGCGGCCGGTCATGGGCGGCCCCGCCACTCACGGGCTGCTACTGGCGCCATCAGCCAGCACGCACGGACTCCCGCAGGTCGCCAGGCAACGGGCCGCAGCGAGCGAGACTTCGCAGAGGGCCAGGTCGTGTCGCAGACACTGCGGCATCTGCGACACAACACGATGCTCTGCGACGTGACTCGGGCAGCGCCAGTGAGCTTCGTGCAGCGTGCGGGAGGTCAGCGCGAGCTGGTGTCGCGTGCGACGGAGAACGCCGCGCACCCGCGTCGGATGGCAGCGACGCGGGGCGCGGCACACGCAGCTCTCCGGGTGTGCGCCGCACCCGGCTGACCTGCTGGACTACCTCGGGATCGCTGGGACGTCCCGAGGCGACAACGACCATTCCTGACAGTCACGCCCGTCGAGGTCGACGAGCAGGCGCTGGCCGACGCCGGTCAGCGACGCGTTCCGGCGCACCAGACCTATCACCCGGCCGACGTTCGCCAGGCTCGCGGCATCCGGGTCGCCGGTCGGCACCACACCGAGGCTCTGCACCCAGCCGGCGGGATCGGCCAGGCGAACACCCAGCATCACAGCGGCGGCGCCACGAGTGCCGGGCGAGGGAACGGCCAGGACGCACGCCGCACTCCGGCATCCCAGGAGACCTCACCGGACTCGTTGTCCAGGTACGCCGCATCCACGTAGGCGCCGCCATGATCGGCGACCCACTGCGCGTCGAAGTTGAACCCGCCCTGCTGGTTCAGCTCACCGGCGTCGGCGTAACGGCCCCGCGCGACCTCACACCAGTAGTTGTGCGAGTTGTCCTTCACGCGATCCGGCCGCCGGTAGACGTCGAGCAGCTGCATGGTGGCGAACCATCGAGCCGACTCCTCCTCGGTGAACTGCGCCGTAGCGATCCACTCGGCACACCTCGTCGCACCGACGTCGGCATAGACGACAACACGGAACGTCACCATCGGGCCTGTCATGGCCATCACGCCACCGCCGACCGCAACGCCGCACACGCGGGCCCACTCACCATGCGCATCATGATCGAGCATCGGCGCCCGACGGGCATCGGCAAAATTACCGAGATCCATGCCTACGTGGCTCGTCGCATGCCCGGAGCGTGCCCGTCGACCGTGAGTGCACACCGCCCGCGTCTCACCGTGCGCGAGACAGACCCTAGCCGTACTGCTTGATGTACCAGACAGCTATTTCGTTTCGGTTGCGCAGACCGCGCTTCTTCAGAATATTTCCGACATGGGAATGCACGGTCCGACTCGAAATGACCAGGTTCCGCGCGATCTCGTCGTTCCCCCAACCGCGGGCGACCAGACCACTGATCTCGAGCTCCCGCGCGGTGAGTCGCTCACCCGGCAACTCCCGCGGCTGCTCGGGAACAGTGGGCTGGGTCGTCTCAGCCGGCGCGGAGGCACCATTCCCTTGCGCTAGCAATAAGATCTGCTGTTCCGCGTACGCGCGGCCAGCGTCGGGGAAGTTGCCCTCCTCGAAGGCCTGCGCATACCGCCGCTCACCGAGCAGGCGCCGCGCAACACCCTCGGCCGTGGCGGTGGCGTCCTTGAACATGCCGCCCGCCACGACACCGGTCCATGCCCGAAGCCTCTGCGCACCGCCCAGCATACGAGCGACCTGCTCGGCGATCCGCGATTCGGCCTCTTTCCCGCCCTCGGTCGTCCGAATTCCGGCGGCCAGCGCCCACGCGACGCCGTGCACCGCCCACAACGTCCCCCAGCGATCGCCGATATCGCTCTGCCGGTAGACGACCTCGCGCATGATGGTCAGAGCCCGGTTGGGATCTCCATGCCGCATCTGGGCTATCGCCACATTCATGAGCGCCCACGAGATCGCACATTCCGCCTCGTGTTCCTTCGTGTTCCGCAGATGTTGCTCCGACGCCTCGATCGCAACGGTGCGGTCCCCGAGGAAACAGGCCGCGATTCCCCACAGGGATTCGATCCGCGCGGTGACCGCATCCGGTGCGCCCGCCTTCTGCAGCTTCCGCAACAGTTCCTCGAGCATCGTGATAGAGCGAGCGTCATTGTCCACGAAGAGCAGGAAAGCCGCTTCGAGGAAATCCACCGTCGGGGACTCCTGCGGCCGTTCCTCGCCCATCGGCTGGCAGTCGGCCAAGAATTCCCGGGCCGCTTCCGGATCGCCTTGGGCCAGGCTGATCCAACCGGCGTGCCCCAACGCCGTCACGCGGAGCACGCCCGTCGGTTCAGGATCCTGCTGCGCCAACAGCTTCAGGCGCGACACACCTTCACCCGGCCAACCGATGATGTACCAGAGACGGAGTTGCGTCAGACCGATCGCGATCTCGAGTCCCTGGGTTCCCTGCCCGCCCATCAGGCTGATATCCATGGCCGCGCGCAAATTCGGCATCTCGACCCGGCCCCAGCGCAACCAGTCGAGTTCCCGGGGGCTGAACCAATCGCGACTGGCCCTCATCGCCAGTTCGTGGAAGTAGTCGAGATGGCGGCGCCTGAACATCTCCTCGGCTCCGCGATGAGACAGCATTTCAAGGCCGTACTGACGTAATGTCTCCAATAAGTGGTACCGGCTGCGCCCATCACCCCGGTCCACCGTGAGTATCGATTGACGCGCCAGCCCGGCGAGGGTCTCCAGTACGTCCTCGCGGGAAATTCCGTCGCCGGTACAGATCGCTTCGACCGAAGCCAGGTCGAATCCGCCGACGAACACCGAGACCCGCTCCCACAACAACCTGCCCTGGATGCTGCACAGCTGGTAGCTCCAATCCATCACCCGCCGAAGCGTCTGATGGGCCACCGGCCCGTGACGAATCCCGGAGAGCAGGCCGAAGCGGTTGTCGAGGCGGTCCAGTATTTCGCTCACCGACAAGATGTTGAGCCGGCTCGCCGCAAGCTCGATCGCGAGTGGCAGACCGTCCAGTTGCCGACACAGTTCCGAGGCGGCCACGAAGTCCGACTCCTGAATGGGCGCGCCGACCGCGTCCGCCCGATGCCTCAGCAACTCCATCGCTTCGCCGTCCGGTGATCCCGGTGCCGAGTCAGCAGCGTCCGGAACGGTGAGCGGACGGACCGCGACCACATATTCACCGGCGCACCCCAGCACTTCCCGGCTGGTCGCCAGAACATGAAGATTCTCCGCTTCGGCGAGCAAATTCGCGACGACCGAACCGACCGTGTCGACGACATGTTCACAATTGTCGATCACCAAAAGGCAGTGTCGGGTCCGCAGATGGTCGATCACTGTCTCCCGCATCGGGCGGGCCGAGAAGTTGTCGAGCTCCAACGCTCCCGCAATCACCTGCAACAATGCGGTGGAGTTCGCGCCGGTGGGCACATTCGTCAGATCGGTGAACCGCACGCCGCCGGAAAACGCGCGCTCGACCTCCATGGCCATGCGCACCGCAAGTCGGGTCTTACCGACGCCACCGACCCCGGTTAACGTGACCAACCGCGACGCCGCAATCAACGACCGCGTGGATTTCAGTTCCCGGCTGCGCCCCACAAAGCTGGTGACCTCGGCCGGCAGAACACCACGGGACGTGACTGTTAACACTGATCAAGCCTCACAGTGCACGCCGGCGCGCTCCTGCCCGGCAGCCCATTCCCTCTTCTGGAAATCGCCAGTCGCGTCACCGCCGCACGATACAACACGTCCTTTCGATCACCGCGGGATTGCGGTCCGGGTATTCCGGACGCGCGCCGGGCCGGTGAGCCGCGGTCCGGCATGGTGCGGACCGACGCACCCGGCGTCTACTCTTTCCGGAATGAGCAGGTCCTTTCGGCCGCGGCGGCCACGGTGACCGTTCCGAGAGCCGGGCGATCCGGCGAACCGCCGCGCAGCCCCGAGATTCAGTCGGTGGCTCGCGCCTCCGCGGTCCTGGGCGCGGTGGTCGACAGCCCTCACGGCCTCACCACCACCGAGATCGCCAAACGGACCAACCTCACCGTCAGCACCGTCCACCGGCTCGCACACACTCTGACCTCCGGCAACCTGCTGTGCCGGGACCCGGACAACGACCGGTTCCTGCCCGGCCCGGTGCTGTTGCGGCTCGCCCGCAAGGCCCTGGACACCTCCGGCGTCCCTGAGGCGGCGGACGTCCTCAAGGAGCTGGCGGACCGTACCGGGGAGACGGCCAGCATCGGCATGCGCAGAGGCGACGAGGTCCTCATCCTGTTGTCGGTTCCCTCGACCCGGTCACTGCGCTACACCGGACGCCCCGGAACGCGCATCCCCCTGCTGGACTCGGCGATCGGCGCCGCGATCGTCGCGTTCGGACCCGACGCGATCGCCGAGGCGGCCACGGTCCTGACCCGCGCCGGAGACGCGGGTGCCCCCGGCGGGCCCGTCGCCTCGACCTGGGCGAGGGAGATCGACCTGCTGGCCATCCAGTTCCGCGGTTACGCGGTCCTCGATGACCCGCACGACCCCGCGCTGCGGGCGGTCGCGGCTCCGGTGCTGGGTGCCAGTGAGTTCGTCCGCATGGGGGTCGAGATCCAGGGCCCGGCCTCCCGGATGCCGGAGGCACAGCTCGACACGCTCGGCTCCATCGTCCGGTCCGCCGCCGACGCACTTGAGGGTTTGCCAGTTTCGATAGCCTTCGGTGAGCTGTGATCTCACCACCGCTCGTCGTCTGACCTGCGCGAACGCGCCGCTTTGCAGGATGCGAGAGCAGTTCCCGCATCCTGCAAAGCTATTGTTGACCGGATCGGTCAACATGCTTACCATCGAGTCGGCGGCCTGACCGGTCGCCCGGACCCGGTGGGGAGGCGGCACCAGATGGCAAGAACGGACGCCCCGGACACCATCGTGGTGTCGCCGAACCACGTCGTGTTCGATCTCCCCGATCTCATCGCGGTACGAGAAGGCCTGTTCGAGGCCGTGGGCCTCGACGTCCGTTTCGCCACGACCGAGGACACCGCCAACCCCACCGAGCAGGATCCGGCGGCCCGGCACAAGGAGTCGCTGTTCGCGGCCGCGAGGGCGGACATCTACAACGTCTGCGAATGGGGCGGCATCGACCGGCTGGAACGAGACACCCGGGGCGGACGCATCGGCTACCTGCGAGCAGCGGTCGTCGCGCAGGCGCTGGTCAGCCTCGACGACGACCTGAACGAGCCGCACGACCTGGGCGGCGTCCCGGTCGCGGTCAACACCTTCACCGGCTCGCACTACACCGCGCTGCACCTGCTCGAGGGCACGGTGCCCCGCGAACGGATCGTCCTGGAACACATCGGTTCCCCGATCGTCCGCCTCGACCGGCTGCTCGCCGGTGAGCTGCGCGCCACGATGCTGATGGAGCCGTTCCTGAGCCTCGCGCTGAAGCACGGCGCCCACATCCTGGGCACCTACACCTACCGGGGTTCACAGGTCATCGCACCGCACCTGTCCTACGAACAGCAGGACGCCTACACCTCCGCCGTCGACAAGGCCGTCGACCTGATCAACTCCGACCGTCAGCGGTACGCGCCGATGATCGCGGGCGAGCTAGCCGGCCGGCTCGATCCGGCCGACCTGCGTCCGGACTTCTACCGCTACACCCACATCGCGCCCTTCACCGAGCGCCGGTTCACCGAGACCTACGCGTGGATGCGCTCCTGGCGGCTCACCGACGGCCGCACCGGGTACGAGACCCTGCGGGCCATGCGATGAGCACGGGCTCCCCCCTCTCGCCGCTGCTGACCCGGCGCCGTCACGTCGACCTGTTCCTGATCAACGGCGGGACCTGTCCGGCCCACTGAGCCCTCTGCACACCGCGGTCGCTGGACCGCGCCGTCGATCGACCTTTCAGACCCGCCGCGCCGTGCCCGCTCCCGGCGCGTGGCGGCGCGCGCCCGCGCGCCCGTACGCCTTTCTCCGAGGAGAGCCCTCATGTCCCCTGGTGCCCACCTGCACGATCGCAGGACGGTGCTGCGCGCCGGGCTGTTCGGCCTTGCCGGCGCCGCCGCGACCTCCTTCCTGGCCGCGTGCGGTTCCCCGTCCGGCGGTCACGGCACCTTGGCGGCCCGCGTCGAGGACACCCAGGCCGGAACGGCCGGCGCGATCATCCGGCCGATCACCGAGCAGAACGGGCTCCTAGGTGCCCTCGACCTGACCTATGTCGCCGGGACCGGGCCGGGCGACGTCCAGAACAAGCTGCTCTCCGGCGCACTCGACGTGTCCAGCATGGGCCCGCTCGGCGCGGCGGTCGCCGGTGAGGCCGGAGCCGATCTCGTGCTGTTCAGCACCAGCCTGAACAACCACGTCCGCTGGCTCGTACCGGAGAACAGCCCCTACCGCACGCCCTCGGACCTGCGCGGTAAACGTGTCGCGACACCGCCGAACAACAGCGACGCGTTCCGGTCCACCCAGCTGGCGGCGGCGGTCAACGGCAGCGAGCTGACCAAGGACTACCAGCTGTTCCCCGGCGCGGTCCTGGCCGGGCTGGCGCTGTTCGACCGGGGTGACGTCGATGCGATCGTGACGATCGAGCCCAACGCGACACGGCTCGTCGCGCGAGGGGCCCGCCAGATCGCGACGGTCGGGCAGCTGTGGTCCCAGGGCACCGGCGAGGACCCCAACACCCTGTTCCTCAACGCGCAGGGAAGCACCCGCGCGTGGGTCGAGCAGAACCGGCCGGTGGCGGCCGCGCTTGCGGAGCTGCGGCTGCGCGCGCACCGGATCGTGCACGACCGGCCGAGCGTGCTCGCGGACCTGCACGAGGCCTACGGCATCCCCGCCACCGAACGTGCCGCCATCGAGCTGCTGCCCACCCGGCTCCCGGACATCTACCCCGTCGAGTGGGGACCGACCACGTTCGCGAACCTCCGCCGCCAGCTGCAGGTCGCGCAGAGCGTCGGCCTCGTCAAGGCCCAGCCGGCCAAGGACCCCTGGATCAACCTCGGAGCGCCCGCATGACCTCAGTGCACATCGATCAGCGCCCAGATACCGCGCCGGGCACCACGCCCGCATCGAGCCCGCCGTCCGGAGCTCGACCGAACCGGGCTCGGCGGCTGGGCCGCGCGCTGCCCTCGGTCCTGTTCCTCGCGCTGTTGGCGGCCGCCTGGCAGGTGATGGCCATCGCGCTGCACAGCCTGCTGGTGCCGGACGTCCCGGCGATCCTCGGACAGCTCGTCGAGATCGTGGCCGACGGCTCGTTCGCCGAGCAGCTCGGGATCACCGTGCTGCGGGTGGCACTCGGGTTCGTCTGCGCGTTCGTCGTCGCCGTCGTCGTCGGCATCACGATGGGCCGCAACGAGTTCGCCCGCCGGTTCTTCGAACCGGCGGTACTGCTCGGGCTGACCATCCCGGGCCTGGTCTGGGCACTGCTGTGCGTCATCTGGTTCGGCATCGCGCTGGTCAACCCGGTCGCCGCCGTCGCACTGTCCGCGGCGCCCGCGCTGATCCTCACGATCTACCAGGGCACGCGCTCGGTGGATCCGGACCTGCTGGAGATGGCACACATCTACCGCTTCTCGCTGCGCACCCGGTTGCGCAGGCTGTGGCTGCCCGCGCTCGCTCCGTCGCTGTTCGGCGGCGCACGGCTGGGTCTGTCACTGGGCTGGAAGGTCATCGTGCTCGTCGAGGTCTTCGGGATGTCCAGCGGCGTCGGCTACCAGCTCAACAACGAGTTCGCCTCACAGAACGTCGCCGGGGTACTCGCCTGGACCCTGCTGTTCGCCCTCGTCATGGCCGTCCTCGAGTACGGGATCCTGCAGGGCCTCGAACGTAGGGCGAGCCGGTGGCGCAAGGCGGTGTCGGTATGAGCGCCCCGGCTCGCGGTGCCGCTCGGGTCCGGCTCGACGGTATCGACAAGACCTTCGTCGACGCCCGCAACGGCACCCCGCAGCGCGTGCTCGCCGACTTCTCGCTGACGGTCGCCGAGGGCGAGCTCGTCGCCGTCGTCGGTGCATCCGGAACCGGGAAGACAACCCTGCTGCACCTGGTCGCCGGCCTCGTCACCCCCGACGCCGGCACGGTCCGGACCGACCGGCCTTCGGACAGCTCCGATCCCCGGCTGGGTGTGGTCTTCCAGCAGCCCCGGCTGCTGGACTGGCTCTCCGTCCGGGAGAACGTCACCCTCGCGCTGGACGCCGCCGGGCTGGACCCGGCGGGCGCTGACGCCGCGCTGGAGTCGGTGGGACTGACCGAGTACGGCGGCTCGTTCCCGACGGTGCTCTCCGGTGGCCAGCGCCAGCGGGTCGCGGTCGCCCGTGCCTTCGCCGTGCAGCCGGACCTGGTGCTGCTCGACGAGCCGTTCAGCGCACTGGACGAGCTCACCGCCCGGAAGCTGCGGCTGATCCTGCAGGACCTGTGGATGCTGCGGCCCCGCACGGGCCTGCTCGTCACCCACAACCCGCTCGAGGCCGCGCTGCTCGCGGACCGGGTGATCGTGCTGGCCGGACGTCCCGCCCGCATCGCGGCGGAGTACCGGGTCGACCGCGATCGCCCTCGGTCCCCGGAGGACCCGTACCTGTTCGACCTGCACACCCAGATCGTCTCCGCACTCGGCTAGATCCGTTCACCCAGGAAAGAGGGACCGATGAGCGCACGACCGAAAGTAACCATGGAGCTGTTGTCCCTGGTGTTCTCCCTGCCCCAGCTGGTCGCCAAGGACGAGGGGTTCTTCGATGAGGAGGGTGTCGACGTCGAGTTCGTGACCAAGGACTACGCCACACCCGGCATCTCGCCGCTCGAGGACCACGAGCTGCTCAGCTCGTTCGGGTCCACCAAGTCCCACTTCGAGAGCGGCGAGGCGTCCCTGTACCGCGCGTGCGAGTGGGGCCAGATCCGTCGCACCCAGGACACCACCGTCGGTGGTCGTGTCGTCAGCAAGCGCGCCGCGGTGAACAGCCAGGCGATCATGGTCCGCCCGGACGCCCCGGAGAACCACCCGCAGGACCTGGCAGGCAAGGAGGTGGCGGTCAACTTCCACCACGGCTCCCACTACGTCGCGCTGCAGACCCTGGAAGGTTTCCTGCCCCGCGACGAGATCAAGGTCGTGCACGTCGGAGGTCCCCGGATCCGCTTCGAGCAGCTGCGGGACGGCACGATCGCGGCGGCCGCGCTGATGGAACCCTGGATCTCCCTGGCCGAGAAGCAGGGCTTCAAGGTGCTGGCCGAGGCGTACTACGTCGGCGCGGAGATCGCCAGCCCTGAGGTCGACGCGGTCACCTACGCCGCGCTCAACCGGGCGGTCGTCAAGGCGGTGCAGAAGATCAACGAGAACCCGAGGCCCTACCTGCACCACCTGCTGGCGGAGATCCCCGCCGAGCTCGGTTCGCTCACGCCCGAAGACATCCCGCTCGGGCGGCTGCGCTACGTCGAGCCGGCCCCGTACCCGCAGGACCAGTTCCAGCGCACCTACGACTGGATGCGTTCCTGGGGCCTGATCGAGGAGACCAACACCTACGACTCGGTGGTGAAGAACCTGGTGACCGTCTGAGACATCCCGCGCACCACGTCGCGGACGACCGAACCGAAGCAACAGCCGTGGCCAGGGCTCGTGAGTGTTGAGTGTGGCTATAGCCAGACTCAACACTCACGAGGGGGGCCGGCGCTCACCCGTCGGTGGCCTCGCTCTTCTCCACGTAGCTCAGCTCGGTCGGGGTCAGCTCCTCGTGGCAGGCCGAACAGGTCAGCACCGAGTGGGCGACCTGGCCACAGCGGGTGTGCCGAACCTCGCGGCGTTGACCCTCCGGCGCGCCGAGGCTCGCGTCGCCGAGCCGAGCGATGATCACCAGAGCGGGGGTCAGCTCGATCGCGGCCTTGGTCAGGTGGTACTCGTACCACGGTTTGTCGTCGCGGTAGGGCCGCTGCTCCAACAGACCAGCCTCGGTCAGGGCGTTGAGCTTGCTGGTCAGAACGTTGGGGGCGATGCACAGCGCACGCTGCAACTCACCGAATCGGTTCGTGCCGAACGCCACCTCCCGCAGGATGAGGATGTTCCACCGCTCGCTCACCAGCTTGAACAGCCGCTGACCCGCGTCGGCGATCGGCTCGCCGGACCGGCGTGTTGCCCCGGTGCTCTTCGTGGTCGCCATGACCCCAATCTAACGACATGGAAGTACTTGTGACAGTGAAGTACTTAGTTTCCGGCCTCGAGTCGCGGCGCGCGACCCCAGCCGGACACCAGAACCGTCGCGGCGGCCACCGCCAGTGCCGAGCCGACGACCAGCAGAACCTCACTGAGCGCATGCGCCTGCGCCATCAGCTGCAGGCGTTGGGCCAGCGCCGAGAGGGCTTGCGGTCCGTGTTCCCGCAACTGCGTCACCTCCGGTGTGGCGCCGCCGTTGCCCGACTGGATCAAACCGGTCTGGTTGGAGAACAGCCCGGCCTGCTGGACCGTCGCGAACGCGGTGAACGCGGTCAGACCGAGCGGCGCGAGGATCCGCTGCACCACGACTCGCAGGACGGTGCCGTCGCCGACCTGGTCCGGCGGCAAGGACGTCACGATGGAACCCATCACCGGCACCAGGCACAGCCCGGCACCCGCGAGTACCACGCAGGCGCTGACGATCATCTGTGATCGCGGGATGTCGACCGTGACGCGGGAAAGCATGAGCATGCCGCATGCCATGGTCGCCATGCCGATGATGACCGGCCACCGTGCTCCGAGCCGGTGACCGAACAGTACCGCGCACAGGGACATCACCATGAAGGTCAACCCGGCCGGCACCGTGTCCAGGCCGGTGTTCGTCGAGGTCAGGCCCTGGATCTTGAGCAGGAAGGCGGACAGGTCGGACAGCGACAGCGTCATTCCGGTGAACACCAGCTCGACCATGACCAGCGCGATCACGTACGACCGCAGCGCGAAGACCCGGACGTTCAGCAGCGGCTGCTCCACCCAGAGCTCGATTCCGACGAACAGCGCCAGCGCATTGGTCCCGACCGCCAGCAGCAGGAGCACCTTGTAGCTGGTCCAACCCCACAGCTGCCCCTGGGAGATCGCCAGCATGATGGCGCACAGGCCCAGCGCGATCGTGACGAATCCGGGGACGTCGAAATGACGGTCCGGCCTGCCGGCGAGCGTGGGCAGCACGGCCGCCGCGATCACCAGCGCAACCAGCGAGATCGGCACCTCCACCGCGAAGACCCACCGCCAGCTCAGACTGTCGGTGAGCGAGGCGGACAGCAGCGGGCCGAAACCCATACCCGCCACAGCTCCCCCGACGTACAGACACATCGCGGTCCGCATCCGCGCCACCGGGGTGAGGCGGACGAGCAGGGTGATCGCGGTGACCGGCACGAGCGCTCCCGGTATCGCCTGCAGCACACGAAGCAGGACCAGGGTCTGCAGGCTGTCCGCGAATGCGCACAGCAGTGACGTCGCCGCGAACATGCCCAGCATGAGCATGTACAGCCGGCGCAGCCCGAGCCGGTCGGCCAGCCAGACGCTCAACGGGATCGCGATACCCATCGTGAGCAGATAGCCGGTGGCCACCCACTGCATGTCCTGGGTGAGAGCCAGGAACTCCTTCTGGATCGCGGCGAAGACGACGTTGAGCCCCAGCGAGTTGAAGATCGACAGGAACATGCCGACCCCCACCAGCACCGCACAGAGCAGCCAGTGTTCGGCGGCCGGAGTGCCGGTGGCCGTCAGCGACTCCGTCGCGGGTGCCTGCTCGGTCGAAACGCTCACGATGCCCCCCAACACGGCTAACTACGAAATAGCAAGTACATGCATAGTTGAAGTAGGTGCCGGAGCGGAACACCAAGTGACTCAAGTCGCATCTGTTTTGCTACTACTTACATTTCAGGAGTAGCTTCGTCTGCGGGCCGACACTCCCGGTGGGCGGCGACGAGGGGCGGTGGACGACAGTGCCAGGCGAACAGGATCTCCTTCCCCGACTGTCCGTCGAGTGGACCGAGCACTGGGAGGAAGACACCGAACCGCGCGGGCGGCACCTCGCACGACGCGTCGCAACGGTGGCGGTTCTCGCCGTCGCGACGCTCACGATCGGCGTCATCGTCATGCGAGCAGCCCTCGCCGCTCTCCCGTCACTCACGAGAACACCGGAGCTACTGGACCGGGCCGCGAGCCTGCTCTCACTCGGCACCACCGACCTGTTCGTCGTGCCGGGAAGGCCACTGCTGTCCACGCTGATCAACGCCGGTGTCGCCGGGGGCGTCTGGACGGTGTTCGCGGTCCTGGCGCTACGAGTGGTCCGGCCGACCATCGACCGCGCACCGGCCAGGCCGCGAGCCGAGCGCGTCGACCGGGTCGGCCAAATCCCGAAGCCCACGCGGGTGATCTTCGCGGTGGTCGCGGTGGTGAGCCTTGTGGAACTGGGCGGCTTCAACGGCAACTACCTGCTCTACAGCAGCCACTACGTGTCCACCGAGAACGCCACGGTCGACGGCGACCGGATCGAGATCAACGCGCCGGTGTCCGGCGTGGTCACGAACTGGGCGCTCACCGAGGGTTCGCAGGTCAGCGGCAACGAGATCGTCGGTCGCATCAGGCCGGTCGGCGGCGGAGCCCGGCCGATGCGCACGGTTCGCGCACCCGGCGCCGGGGCGGTCGCGGTCGACAACGTGGTGGACGGCGCCTACGTCGAGGCGGGCACCAACCTGGCCACCGCGTACGACCCGTCGCGCATCTACGTGACCGCCCGGATCAACGAGGACAACGTGGAAGCGGTGGCGCCCGGGGCGATCGTGGACCTCACGGTCGACGCGTTCCCCGACACGCCGATGACCGGCATCGTGCAGGTCGTGCAGAGCTCCACGGCCAGCCCGCTGAGGACCGCGTCGGTTCCCGGCGCCGCCGACCCGTCCACTCCCCAGGCCGTGATCCAGTATGTGCCGGTCAAGATCGCGCTCCTGGACACCGCCGGCCACGTCCTCTCCCCCGGCATGAACGTCGTCGCACACATCCGCAAGTGACCTCACCCCCGCGCTGACACGCCCGGCTCACGTAGAGGGTTTGCCCGACTTCGAGAGCGTCCTGAGCATCGAACAGGTGTCCCGAGAGGTCGCCCGGGACTGTCTCGTCACCCGCACCCGTCAGCGCTCCCGGGTACCGACCAGCGTCTACGACAACGAGCTGCGCCCCTTCGGGATCACTCCGGTGAAGGACAGGTGGTCGGCGCCTGCTCATCGACCGCGGCCCGGCAACCCATGTCACCGAGACGACTCACGGTGGTGCGCCACGACTCGCCTCCCAGCCGGCACCGTCGCCGGTTGCCCCGATCGGCGGGTGGTGACCTCGGTTGCGGCCCGCGTCACATCCCGGGGTCCGTTGTTGACACGGTAACGTTCCGGCTGCCTATCGTGGACCGGTGCACGGGTTCGGCTCCTTCTACCGGGTGTGCGGCTGCTGTCATCGCCTGCATGTGGACACCTGCCGGGTGTCCAGCACGGCCTGTCGTCCCTGACGATCGACCGCCGTCCCGTTCGCACTCACCTCGGAGTACCCCGTGACCCGTCAGATCCGGCTCAATGCGTTCGACATGAACTGCGTCGCGCACCAGTCCCCCGGCCTGTGGCGCCACCCGGACGACCAGTCCGCCCGCTACAAGGACCTGTCCTACTGGACCGACCTGGCCCAGCTGCTCGAACGCGGCCTGTTCGACGGGTTGTTCATCGCCGACGTGCTCGGCACCTACGACGTCTACGCAGGCTCGCACGAAGCCGCGATCCGGCAGGCCGCGCAGGTTCCGGTGAACGATCCGCTGCTGCTCACTTCGGCCATGGCCCATGTCACCGAGCACCTCGGTTTCGGCATCACCACCGCGACCGGCTTCGAGCACCCGTACCCGTTCGCCCGCAGGATGAGCACGCTGGACCACATCACCGGCGGACGGATCGGCTGGAACGTGGTGACCGGCTACCTACCCTCCGGTGCGCGCAACATGGGCCACGACGACCAGGCGCAGCACGACGACCGCTACGACCACGCCGACGAGTACCTCGAGGTGCTGTACAAGCTGTGGGAGGGCTCCTGGGAGGACGGCGCGGTGATCCGCGACCGCGAGCGCGGGGTGTTCACCGACCCGGCGCGGGTCCACCCGATCGGACACCGGGGCAAGCACTTCACCGTGCCGGGCATCCACCTGGCCGAGCCCTCGCCGCAGCGCACGCCGGTGATCTACCAGGCAGGCGCATCACCGCGAGGGCGGCGGTTCGCGGTCGAGAACGCCGAGGCGATCTTCACGGCGGCGCCCACGAAGGCGCTGCTCAAGGAGACCGTGGCGGACATCCGTGACCTGCTGCATAAGGCCGGACGCGACCCGTACTCCGCCCGGATCTTCAACCTCCAGACGGTGATCACCGACGCGACGGACGCGGCCGCGCACGCCAAGCACGACCAGCTGCAGTCCTACGCCAGCGATGAGGGGTCACTGGTGTTCATGTCCGGTTGGATGGGCATCGACCTGTCCCGCTACGACCTGGACGAGTCGATCGGCAACGTGGAGAGCAACGCGATCAAGTCCGCGGTGGCGGCGTTCTCCCAGGCCGATCCGGACGGCCGGGACTGGCGGGTACGCGACATCGCGGCCTGGGGCGGTATCGGCGGGATGGGTCCCCGGGTGGTCGGCTCGGCGGCGACCGTCGCCGACGAGCTGCAGTCCTGGGTGGAGGAGACAGATGTGGACGGGTTCAACCTGGCCTACGCGATCACCCCGGGCACGTTCGTCGACCTCGTCGAGCACCTGGTCCCGGAGCTGCAGCGGCGCGGCGCCTATCCCACCGAGTACGTCGAGGGCACGCTGCGTCACAAGCTGCTCGGCCGGGGCGACCGGCTCCCGGACGAGCACCGGGGCGCCTCATATCGCGTCGGCGGGCCGGCCTCCACCATCCCGGGCTGACTCACCCGCGGCGGCGCGGGTCTGCTCGCTCGGTGGCGCCTCGAGCATCCCCTGGATGGTGTCCAGGACGTTGGACATGGCGTACGGGGCCGACCAGAGCCGGCTCCCCCCGGGTGAGGCGAGCGATCGTTCCCGGGCCGCGCCCGCCGCGTTCAGGTAGATCACAACGAGCGAGATCCGCTGCTCGAGGATCGGCCTCGGCACGTCCGCGATGAGTAGCAGCAGGTACTCGACGCAGCGGCGGTACCCGTGGTTCCAGGTGTCGCCGAGCGTCTCACGGACGAAGGCGCGATCGTTGAGCTCCAGGTTGGCGATCATCTGCAGATAGCTCGCCTGGGCCGGATCGGCGGACAGCTCCACCACCGGCACGCTGAGCACCTCGAGGATCTCGCGCACCGTCGGCTCCCGATCGGCGTCCTCCAGCGCACCGAGCATCTCACGGCGGCGGGCGTCGAGGATCCTCGCGCCGTCGATGATCAGCTCTCGCGCCAGCTCTTCCTTCGAGCCGAAGTAGTAGCTCAGCGACGCGTTGTTGCGCTGCCGCGCGGCCGCGATGAGGTCGCGCACGGTCACCCCGTCGATCCCTCTGGTCGCGAACAACCGCTGCGCGGCCGACTTCAGCCGCGCACGGGTCTCGGCGCCGTCCGAGCGGTGTGGCCTGGTGGTTCCCGGCACGCTCACCCTCCTCCCGTGTCGGCCGACCAGCAGCTCATAACTAAGCGGTCTGTCTTAGTTAATGTTAGCGTCGGACCATGCGCGTCATCATCGTCGGCGGCGGTATCGGCGGCCTGACCGCCGCTCTGACCCTGCGGCACCACGGCATCGACGCGGTGGTCCTGGAGAAGGCGCCCTCACTGAGCGGGGTCGGCGCCGGTATCCAGATCGCCGCGAACGGAACACTGGTGCTGCGCGCGCTGGGACTCGAAGCCCGCCTCGCCGAGGTCGCCACCGTTCCCGAGCGTTACGCGTACCGCGACATCGTGACGAACGAGCTGCTGTACACCGCCCCGCTCGGGCGCGCGGCCGCCGAGCGGTACGGCGCCCCCATGTACAACGTGCACCGTGCGGACCTTGTCCGGCTCCTCGCCGAGGCACTCCCCGAGGGCTCTCTCTCACTCGGTGCCGAGTGTGTCGCCGTCCGGCAGGACGAGAGCGGCGCGACGGTCACGCTGCGCTCCGGTGCGCGGTGGCACGGCGACGCCGTCATCGGGGCCGACGGCATCCACTCCGCGGTCCGCGACCTGACCTTCGGCGCGGGCGCGAAGCGGTTCGCCGACATCCTGATGTGGCGCGCGCTCGTGCCCGCCGACCGGCTGGCCGGACTGGATCTGCCGATCGCGGGCAACAACTGGTTCGGGGTGGGGCGCAACGTCATCTCGTACTGGGTGCGCAAGGACCTCTACAGCATCCTGGCGGCGGTGCCGGCGACCGAGGTCCACCGCGAGTCGTGGACCGACAGCGGCGACATCGACGAGCTACTGGCATCGTTCGCGGGCTCCACCGACACGGTGGCGGCATTGCTGGGTGCGATCGATTCCAGCTTCATCACGGGCATGTACTTCCGCGACCCCCTGGACCGGTGGACCGAAGGCCGCGTCAGCCTGCTCGGTGACGCCGCGCACGCGATGGTGCCGTATCTCGCGCAGGGTGCCTGCCAGTCGATGGAGGACGCGTGGACGCTGGCGACGTGCCTCGCGCGGCACGGCACGGGCGGTGTCGGCGTCGCCCTGGCCGAGTACGAGCAGCGGCGGCGACCGAGGACGACCCGGATTCAGGCCGGCGCGCGGTTCGCGGTGAAGATGTCGCACGAGCCGGACGAGCAGTCGGTCACCTGGCGCAACGGCCGGTGGAAGGGTCTGCAGCGCATCGACCCGCTGGCGCTGACCTCGTGGGAGTTCGCATGGGGTCACGACGAGCTGGCCGCGGCCCAGCAGCCGGCCGGTGAGGTGCTCGGGCTCTCCTCGTCGCGGGAGGGCAGACGAATGGGCCGACCGGAGAGCCAGCGCGCCTTCGATCTCTGGAAGGGCGCGATCACCGCCGAGGACATCGCGCTGGGACATCTGGGCCAGCGCGCTGCCTACGAGCGGTTCCTCACCACCAACTTCCCCGCGCCCGGCTCGTTCGACAGCGCATCCGTCGAGCTGGGCGGCGTACCGGCGATCCGCTTGCGCACTCCCGACGCCGGGCGGGCCGTGCTGCACTTCCACGGCGGGGCCTACGTGTTCGGCTCGGCCCTCGGCTCGACCGAGTACGCCGGACGGCTCGCCGAGAGCCTGGGGGCGGAGTGCTTCACCGTCGGCTACCGCCTCGCCCCGGAGCATCCGTACCCGGCCGCGATCGATGACGCGTTCGCGGCCTTCCGAGGGCTGCTCGACCGGGGCCACGCCCCATCGCGCATCCTGTTCAGCGGTGAGTCGGCCGGTGGCGGGCTCGCACTCGCACTCGGACTGGCCGTCCAGCGCGCCGGACTGCCCTCACCCGCCGGCATTCTCGCCGTCTCGCCGTTCACCGATCTCACGCTGGGTGGCCCCAGCATCGAGGCCAACTCAGGGAACGATCCGGCCGCCCACCGGGACTCGCTGGCCCAGCTCGGGGCGTCCTACTTCCAGGGGCACGAGCCGACCGACCCGATGGTCTCGCCCTACTTCGGCGATCTCGGCTGTCTGCCACCGTTGTTCCTCGCGGCGGCCGAGGGTGAGGTGCTCGAGAGCGACACGACCCGCTTCGCGGACAAGGCGGCGGACGCGGGCGTCGAGGTCACCCTGGAACTGGTCGACGACTCGGTCCACGTATTCACAATCTTCCCGTTCCTGCCCGAGGCGGGCGAGGTGCTGCACAAGGTCCGCCAGTGGGCGGACGGTCTCAGCTGAGCCGATCACCCCTGCTCAGGACCCGTGAGTGGCGAGTGGTCCCAGAGGACCACTCGCCACTCACGGGTCTTCGATTGACAGCTGGGTTCGACTACGCAACCCTGTGGGTGAGTTCAACCATGCAACTCTGCTGGAGGAATCCCGGTGAGCGACTGGCACAAGACGGCGTGCAGCCTCTGTTACCTCAACTGTGGCCTGGAGATGCAGCTGGACGGTCGCACCATCACCCGGATCCGCGGCGACAAGGACCACCCACGTTCAGCGGGCTATCTGTGCCAGAAAGCGCAACGCCTGACCTGGTACGGCGACCACGCCGACCGACTCACCACACCCTTGCGCCGACTGCCGGAGGGCGGCCACGAGCCGATCGGCTGGGACACCGCGCTGCGGGAGATCGCAGCCAGGCTCACGGCGATCCGGGACGCGGACACCGAGGCAGGTCGACCGGGCTCGTTCAGCTACGTGGGCGGTGGAGGGCAGGGCAACCACTCCGGCGGTGGCTACGGCACGGCACTGATGAAGTGGATGAACTCCACCCGCTACTACAACGCACTGTCCCAGGAGAAGACCGGTGACTTCTGGGTCAACGGCAAGATGTTCGGCTCGCAGACCTGCCACACCTCGGAAGGTGTCGAGGAATGCGACCTGCTGTTCGTGATCGGCTGCAACCCCTGGCTGGCACACGGGTTCAGCAACGCCCGGCACGCACTGAACACGATCAAGAACGACCCGGACCGCACGATCATCGTGGTCGACCCTCGGCGCACCGAGACCGCCGACATCGCCGAGCTGCACCTCCCGCTGCGCCCGGGCACCGACGCGTACCTGCTCGCCGCGATCATCGCGCTGATCCTCGAACGGCGCGGGCAGGACGAGGAGTTCCTCGCGGCACACACTGAAGGGTTCGACGAGGTCGCGGCCGCGCTGGGCCAAGTGCCCGTAACCGAGTGGATCGCGCACACCGAGCTGGACCGTGCCGACGTGGAGCGCGCGGTGGACATGATCCTGGCCGCTCGCGCGATGACCGTGCGGGTCGAGCTGGGTGTCCAACAGGGCAGGCACTCCACGCTGAACAGCTACCTGGAGAAACTGCTCTACCTGGTCACCGGCAACTTCGGCCGGGAAGGCACGAACAACCTGCACTCCTGGCTGGTGCCGCTGTGGGGCAACTCGCGGGGTGAGCGGTCGGAGGTCAGCGGTTTCGAGTACATCGGCGGCCTGCTGCCGTCGAACACCATGGCCGAGGAGGTCCTCGCCGACCATCCGCACCGCGCCCGGGTGCTCTGGGTGGAGTCGTCCAACCCGGCGAACACCTACGCGGACACCGCCTCGGTGGAGCGCGCCGTCCTCGAGGCCGAGCTGTCGGTCGTGGTCGACGTGGCATACACCGAGACCGCCGCACTGGCCGACTACGTGCTGCCGGCGTCGTCGCAGCACGAGAAGTGGGAGTTCACCCTCTTCAACTTCGAGTGGCCGACGAACTACTTCCAGATCCGTCGCCCGCTGTTCGAGCCGCTGCCGGGGACCCTGGTCGAGGCCGAGATCTACAGCCGACTGTTCGAGGCCCTCGGTGCGCTGCCCTCCACCGAGCAACTGGCGGAGCTCACGGAGACGGCCCGCTCCGATCGGACACGACTGCTCCCCGCCGTCGCCCGCCTGATGAAGGCCCGGCCGGAGCTGGCGGCCATCGCCCCGGTGCTCCTGTACCGAACGCTGGGCGCGGTCCTGCCCGACGGCGCTGCGCCCATGGCGCCGCTGTGGGCGGGCTGCCACCGGGCCGCCGCCACCATGACCGTGCCGATCCAGCGAGCCCTGGGTTCCTCGGCGGTCGGTGCCGATCTCGGAGAGGAGCTGTTCGCCCGCATCCTGGACAGCCCGAGCGGCACGCCGTTCAGCACCCACGAGTACAGCGAGGTGTGGGACCTGGTCCGCCGACCCAGGATCCAGCTCGCGGTGCCGGAGCTGCTGGACTGGCTGGGCGCGCTCGACCCCTCGACCGAGCAGACGGACGCCACCTACCCGTTCTCCCTGATCAACGGGCAACGACGGTCCCACAACGCGAACCAGATCCTGCGTGCGCCCGCGTGGCGACGCACCGACCCGGAGGGCGCGCTGCGCGCTCGCGCCGCAGACCTGGCCTCGGTGGGCGTGGACCCGGGCGACTGGGTGGCCGTGGCCACCCGGGTCGGCCGGATCGTGGTGCGGACCGAGGCGGACGAGAGCCTGCGCTCCATGCAGCTCGCTCTGCCGCACGGGTTCGGCATGTCCTACCCGGACGGCCGGGGCGGGCGCGTCGTCAACGGGCCGCGCATCAACCTGATCACCGACGCCGCGGACCGCGACCCGATCGCCGGCACCCCGCACCACAAGGACATGCCGGTCCGCCTGGAGCCGGTGACCGAGTCCGAGCGCGCCGCCGCCGAATACGACAGCAGCCGAGTCCGCGACCTCGTTCGAGCCGCCAGACCCTGACCGACATCGAACACGACTTCGCGGAGCGTCATGTCACATCGCAGACACTGCGGCATCCGCGACGCGACTCGACGCTCTGCGAGGCGACACGGGCGGGATCGGCCTCTGGGCGCTGCCCGGTCCTGATCGTGGTCAGAGCTGGCTCTGGCCCCCGTCGACCGTGATGTCGGCGCCGGTGGTGAAGCTGGCCTCGTCCGAGGCCAGGAACAGTGCCGCCGCCGCGACCTCCTCGGGCCTGCCGATGCGTCGCATCGGCAGCACCTCGGAGAACGTCGCGCGCATCGCGTCGCCCTTCTCCTTCGACCCCATCATGTCGTCGATCATCGGGGTGTCGATCGGTCCCGGGCTGACCGCGTTGACCCGAATGTTGCGACCGGCGAGGTCTGCCGCCCAGCTGCGGGTGAACGACCGTTGCGCGGCCTTGGCCGCCGAGTACACGGTGTACTCCGGGATCCCGACGCGATCCGCCGTCGAACTGATCAGCACGATCGAACCGCCGTCGCGCAGCAGTGGCAGTGCCTTCTGGACGGTGAACAGCGTGCCGCGCAGGTTGACCCCCACGAGCTTGTCCACGTGCTCGGGGGTCGCCTCGGCCAGCGGGCGCAGCTCCTGGACCCCGGCGTTCGCCACCAGGATGTCGAACCCGCCCTTCTCCGTACGCACCGTGTCGTAGAGCCGATCCAGGTCGGCCAGGTCGCTGATGTCGCTCTGGACGGTCGTCACGTTCCGACCGATCCGCGCGGCCGCCGTCGCCAGCTCGGGAGCGCGGCGGCCGGTGATGAAGACGTACGCGCCCTCGGCCACGAACCGCTCGGCCGTGGCCAGCCCGATACCGCTGCTGCCGCCGGTGATCACCGCGACCTTGCCTTCGAGTGAGCTCATCATGTCCTCTTCTATTGAATGTTCAATGTATCGGTCACTATGGTGAAACTAGCAGCAATACCCTAGCGATCGCTACAGAGGAGAGGGTCGACTAGGCTAGTGATCGTTCAAGAGGAGGTGCCGATGCCTCGCGGCCGGGTCCGGGAGTTCGACGTCGAGCTGGCGCTGGACCGTGCCCTCGACGTGTTCTGGCGGCACGGCTACGAGGGCACCTCGATCGTGGACCTCACCCAGGCGATGGGCATCAGCGCGCCGAGCCTGTACGCGGCCTTCGGCAACAAACGAAAGCTGTTCGAGCGAGCGGCCGACCGCTACACCGAGCTCCTACGGCGTGAGACCGACCATGCGTTGGACTGCCCCTCGCTTCGGGAGTCGGTTCGGCAGTTGCTCACCAGTCTGGCGACCGCCAACACCTCGGACACCTGGCCCGCCGGCTGCTTCAACATCCAGGCCGCGATGACCTGCGGGGACTCCGACCGCGACGTTGTGGACCTGCTGTCGCCCCGCCGCCTGGCGGTCTACGAACTGCTCGTGCCGCGGTTCGAACGCGCCGCCG
Organism: Actinospineispora spinosispora DSM 44797; assembly: GCF_000429025.1. GTDB lineage: Bacteria > Actinomycetota > Actinomycetes > Mycobacteriales > Pseudonocardiaceae > Pseudonocardia > Pseudonocardia spinosispora. The sequence continues at coordinate 900,308 of NZ_KE386833.1, read as the reverse complement.
CCGACGGTGAGCTGCCGGACGGCGCGGCCGTGGCGACGCTCGCCCGGTTCGTCGCCACGGTGGCCAGTGGGATAGCGGTGCAGGCCGCCAGCGGTGTGCCGCGCGAGGACCTGCAGCGGATGGTGGAGGTAGCCGTCTGCGCGATCCCGGCGGGCAGCCCGGAGTCGCCGTGATCAGTCGGTGTCGATGGGCACCCCGCCGAACGCCACCAGGCTGATGACGAAGTAGGCGATGTACAGGGCGAGCAGGACGACCCCGTGCCAGCGTCGCATCCGTCCGGTGGCGAGGAACAGCGCGGACAGCACCGTCATCACCAGCAGGACCGGGAGATGCCAGGACAGCACGTCGTCGTCGACGGTGATCGCTCCGCCGACGAGCAGGACGATCCCGAGCTTGCCGGTGACGGAGAACATCACGCTGCCGATGACGTTGGCGACGCCGATCTCCGGTACGCCGCGACGTACCGGCTCGACCGTGAGGAAAATGTCCTCGAGGGACAGCGCCAGCGTCGCGATGGTCACGCCGAAGACGGTGCCGTCGATGTCGAAGGTATTGAGGATTCCGTCCGTCCCCTGCCCCGCGACGATGGCACCCACCACGAGCCCGACCAACGCCAGCACAGCGAGCGCAAGGCTGCCCCACGGAGACCGCTGGCGAGCCTTCAGGAAACCCTGGTCGATGCGCAGGTCGGTGGGGAGGGTGAATCCGCCCGAACCACCACCCGGCGGGCCCGGCTGAGGGCCGCGGGCTCCGGACTCCGTCATCGTCGCGGCGCCTCCAGCGCCCCCGCCGACCTTCTCCAGCTGTTCGTAGACCTCGGCGTTGCGGAACACCGGACGGCGCGAGGTGTACTCGCGGTACCCGATCCAGCCGACGAAGGCCACGAACAGGACCACGAGCACGACGCCCGTCGCCAGCGTCAGGGCACCGGTGAGGGCCAGGGCGAGCATCACCACCGGCCCGGCCACGAACAACGCGAGGTAGTCCTTCGGGACGTCGACGCGGAACGGAGCGATGATCGCGGCCAGCGCCAGCACGATCCCCGGCATCGCGATCGTCGTCCCGATCACCGTGCCCAGAGCTGCCTGTTTCACGTCGTCGACGTTCAGCACGATCCCGTAGGCGAGGTCGTCGAACTCGATCCCGGTGAAGACGACCGCGATGAGGAACAGCGAGACCGCCCATCTACTGGCGACGCCGACCAGATAGGCGATCAGCTTCTCGGCGCTGTACACCAGAACCGCGATACCCAGGACGAATTCGATGATCGAGATCACAGGTCAACCCCCGCTAGCCGACGACGCTGTCAGACAAACGATTTAATGGTGACCGACACCACCCGAACCCGCAATGGGTCGGCAGCCGATCCCTCTGAGCTACCGTTCGTCAGCGAAACGGCGCGGAGCGGTCATCCTCGGATCGCATCCACCGCGCTGAGCACGGCGAGGACCACCAGGATGGCGGCGGCCACCCGGATCACCCAACGCACCGGCACCAGCCGCTGGATCCGGCTCCCCCCGAAGACCGCGAGCGCGGACACCGCCCACAACGCGAGCAGCGCGCCCGTGCCGACCGCGAGCGGGGCTTCGTACCGCGCGGCCAGGGTGGCGATCACGATCTGCGAGGGGTCGGCGAACTCGGACAGCACGGTGATCCCGAAACTCGTCGCCACGACGCGCCACTTCGTGGGGCGCGTCTCCTCCAGGTTCGGCTCGTCGTCATCGTCGTCCCCGCGCAGCAGCAGCACGGCACCGATCAGGAAGATCACCGCGAGAACGGCTTCGAGTGGCCGTTCCGGCAACAGCGCAACGAGACTGCCCGCCGCGATGGCGACACCGACGTGCACTGCCATGCCCGCGCAGACCCCGAGGAGCACCCACCGCGCGGGGAACCGGGCACCGAGGACCAGTGTCGCGAGCCCGCTGGTGTCCGCCAGCTCCGCGAGGGCGACGACCGCGAACGTGATTACCAGTACAAGCACGAGGGGATCATTGACCTCGACTGGTCTGACCACAACCTGGCGCATCGTCCCGGGTGGGTTTCCATCCCCGCTGGCCATCGAGTGTGCTTGGCGTGGCCGCCCGCTATCAACCCCCGGCTTCGCCGGCCTCGCGCGGGCTCCTGGTTGCGCTGCCTCGGGGGCGAGGTTTCAGGGTTGACAGCGGACGGCCACGCCAAGTGCCGGCCAGTATCGCGGGGATGGGGAAGCTCTGCGGCGCTGTTGCAGGTCACGGCTGCGCCGCGCCCCTCACGGTCTCTGGATGCACCACGCTCGTTGTGTGCACGTGCCCGGCGCGCCCAAGATCACCCCACCAGTCACACGCGTAACGCCCGGAGCGACTTCGCAGAGGCTCATGTCGCGTCGCACATGTTCCAACATCTGCGACGCAACACGAAGCTCTGCGAGGCGTGACAGAAGTGACCACAGAGACTCCTGGGGCTACGCGATCGCGCGAGGGCGCAGTCCAATGCGCAAAGAAAGCGCCATCGGCACGCCACCACCTACGGCATGCACGCACACCACCCCCTTCCCCGCGATCCTGGCTAAGCACTTGGCGTGGCCGCCCGCTGTCAACCCTGAAACCTCGCCCCCGAACTACGCGCAACCAGGAACCCGCGCGAGGCCGGCGCCAGCCGGGGGTTGATAGCGGGCGGCCACGCCAAGCACACTGAAAGCCAGCGGGGATGCACCGACAAGCCAGCGGGGATGCACCCAGCAAGACCAGCCACGAAGACACCCGTGATCACACCGGGAGATCGAGGTACTCCCTGGTCGACGCCATCTCGCGGGAAAGATCACCGGCATGCTGTCCCGCCATCTCCCGGATCAACGCCGTCGACGACAGCTGCTGAACGTGTCGCGCCCGATCGAAGCGACGCTTCATGAACGCGGGCAGCGCCTCCGCGAGCGGGCGCCGGGTCAGCTCCTCGGCGAGCACCACCGCATCCTCCAGGGACTGCGCCCCGCCCTGGGACAGATGCGGCACGACGGCATGCGCGGCGTCACCGATCACGACGGCCCGGTCCGTGTGCCACGGCCGCGGCAGGTGCACCTCGAACAGCGGGCTGTAGACGATCTCCGAGGCCGCCGGCAGGTTGTCGCGCACGTCCGCTATCACGCCGGTGTACTCCTCCAGCCGCTGTCCGAGCAGGTCACGCCAGCTGCTCGGCTCGTGGTACGGGTTGCCCGGCTCCGCTGTGACGTGGAACAGGTACATCTCGTCGTCGGTGATGGGCACCAGGCCGGCGTCGGTGGTGGCGCCGGCGAACTTGGTCATCGCGCTCACCCTGCGTTCGATCAGCGGCTTCGCGCGCCAGCAGGCGTAGCCGGTGAACACCGGGTCGGCGGCGGCGCCGAACAGGCGGGTCCGCAGCGACGAGCGCAGACCCTCGCACCCGACCACCAGGTCGTACTCGGCTTGTCTGCCGTCGCTCAGCGAGACCCGCGCGGCGCCGGCGTCCTCGGTGAAGTCCTCGATCGTGACGCCCAGTCCGAGCTTCGCGCCCGCCGTCGTCGCGGCGGCGCGCAGGATGTCGGCGAACCGCGCGCGGGTCAGGCCCAGGTAACCGGGCACACCGTCCGACGACTCGGGGCACGGCAGCGCGACGATCCGCTCACCGGCCGCGTCGCACCTGACGTACTCGTCGAAGACGTACCCGGCGGCGAGACAGTCGTCCAGCACACCGAGGTTCTTGAGCATTCGCAGCGCATTGTTCGGCACGCTGATCCCGATACCCGCGATCGCCAGGTCGGACCGCGCTTCGATGATATCGACGGCAATTCCGCACCGAGCCAGCCCGGCAGCCACCGCGAGTCCACTGATTCCCCCGCCGGATACCAACACCCGCTGAACCTTCGTAGTCACGTTTCTTCCTGTTCTCCCGGCAATTCGCGATCAGTTCGATGCATCCGACGCGACAATGCGCGCCGAGGGCGAGTGCGCCACCGGAGTCTCGACATGAACGATTCCGTGCGGACCCTCGCGGACCGGCATCGTCGTGCTGACCTCCAAAGCGTGGAGATCGATGATCGACACGGTGTTGTCCTTGTAGTTGCTGACGTACGCGGTCGTGCTGTCCGCGCTCGCGGCGACGTTGAGCGGGAAGCGGCCCACCGCGATCCGAGGCCCGAGCTCGAGGCTCTTCGCATCCAACGTCTGAAAGAAACCCTGGCCCAGTTCCGGGTCGTCCTCCCAGACGGGGAAGTTGAAGGTGGTGAACAGGACCTGGCGCCCGTCGGGGGTGACCGTGACCGCTCCCGGGCCCTCCGCCACGTCGATCGTCGCTTCGACGCGGTCGGAGACCACGTCCACGACGTAGAGGTGCGGGGACTGCTGACTCGCCACGAACACCCGCGAGCCGTCCGGGGACGCCGCGATCCCCTCGGTGCCGTACGGGGTGTCGATCCGCCCGGTGACCGTCATCGACGCGACGTCGACCACGGTGACGAACGGGTCCTCCTTGTTGGCGGTGTAGGCCTTCACCCCGTCCGGTGTCAGCGCCATCCAGTGCGGGCCGTGGGCACCGACCGACACGGACCCGACCACGGTCTCCGTCCCGAGATCGACCGCGATCAGCTCGCCACCACCCGATTCACAGGTGATCAGTGCGGTGCCCAGATCGGGTGACAACGCGATGCCGTGCGGCCCCCAGTGCGGGGACAGGTCGATGGAGCGCAGGTGTCGAAATTCGTCGAGGGAAAGCACTTCCAGAAAATGCGACGCGTTCTCGTAGTGGTTGTAGAAGCCGTCCTCGTAGGTGATGCACACATAGGCGAGCTGTCGCCTCGGGTCCACGGCCGCTTCGTGTGGCATTGCCCGAACATTCAGCTGCGCGAGCTGCTTCAGAGAGGATGCGTCGAGCAATTCTACCGAGTTGCCCTCGGTATTGATGACCAGGAGTCGAGGTTCGATTCCCGCGTTTGTTCCTGGTTCCGCGCTGACCACGGTTGGCTCCTCACATATTCGTGCTCGTGATGAGTTTCTGACTCATCCGGCTACACCAGAACGGTATTCACCGGCGAGACTGCATACCACCGCTATCCGGACAGCTGATGCCGGAAACCCGCCACGAAGGTGGCTCGGCTCCATGGCGCGGCGCGGCGCAGGTCGCTCTGGTACCTGCCGGGGGTCTGGCCGACGATGGCGGTGAAGGCTTCGATGAAGCTGGTCGGGTTGGACCAGCCGCACAGCACGGCGGTGCCGGTCACCGGGTGACCGTCGAGCAGGTGCACCAGGGCGTGCTGAACACGCAGGAGTGTCCGCCACTGGTGGAAGCTCATACCGAGCTCCGCGTGGAACTGCCTGCTCAGGGTGCGCTCGCTCGCGCCGACCGCGCGCCCCAGCTCCGCCAGGGTGGCCGTGCTGGCAGGGTCGGCATGCAGGATGGCGGTGGCGGCACGCAACCGGTCGTCGCGTGGCTCTGGAAGGTAGACGAGCTGCTCAGGGTTCTCGGTCAGCTCATCGAGGACGACCAGGAGCAGCCGGTCCCGGGCGCCGGGCCGGAACGAACGATCCGCCGTGAGGACGATCAACGCCTCCCGCACCAGCGGTGTCACGGTGAATACGGTCGGCTGCGTCGGCAGGCTGCCGCACAGCTCGCGCGGCACCTTGAGCACCCGAATCTCGGTCTCGCCGTAGGCGCGGTGGCTGTGCGCGAAGCCAGGTGGCGTCCAGGTCAGACGGTCGGCAGGCGCCACCCAGGTGCCGAGCTCCGTGGTGGTGGCCAGCACACCCGCGGACGGATACAGCAGCTGCCCCTGCCGGTGGCGGTGCGGGGCGAACCGCGTTCCATGACCCAGCCGGCCCAGCCTCGTCGCGGCGAAGTCGACCTCGGGCGGCACCCGGCGAGCTTCGGACACGGAAGGCGACGCTACCAGCGCCACACCCGAGCACCCGCGCCGGCGATCATGGCTTGTGGGGCGCTCGCGCGGCCCGCAGGCGGTCGAGATCGCCGTCGGCGAGCGCGGACCAGAACCGCAGCGCCGCGTGCTCCATCTCCAGCCCCAACTCGAGCGTGATCATTCTCGGCCGCGCGCTGGGGACGTCGCCGAAGCGAGCGATCATGGTCTGGTACTCGTCGATCCGCGCCTGGTGCTGCTTGATCTGCTCGTGCGCGAGGTTGAGCACGTTGCCCGGTTCGCCGACCTCGTTGAAGAAGAGCTTCAGCTCGGCGATGTCCCGCATCTGGAAGTGTTCATTCGTCGGCGAGCCCAGCCAGTCCCGCAGCGCGGTGCGGCCGGGTTCGGTCAGCGAGTACGTCTTCCGCCGACGGCCCCCCTCTTCGACGCTGAGTGCGAGCAGACCCAGCCCGGCGAGGCGATCCGGCTCGGAGTACAGCTGCGCGTGGGGGAAGTACCAGAAGTAGCCGACCGAGTGCCGTACCGCGCGCTTGAGGTCGTAGGGCGTGGACGGGCCGCGTAGCGCGATCATTCCCAGCACCACGTACGACGTCGACGACAATCGCACCTCACTCATCCGCGGCTCCTCACGCTCATGAGTCACGCTTCTGCGGATCTGCATTGCGCCATTCATCTGAATCGTACGGTCCGCCCTTGAGTGCACTGTTGTCCAGGCATACCGTCTGAAACAGACGATCTGAAGGGTACGGCCATGGATCTGGCGACCGCACTGCGCTGGGCAGCCGAGCGCTACCCGTGCCGCCCGGCCGTGCGCGGCACCGGTCGCCACCTCGGCTACCGCGAGTGGGACACGCGGACGAACCGGCTCGCCCGCGCGCTCGCCGCCGAGGGAGTGCGGCCCGGGGATCGGGTCGCCATGGTGATGACCGGCGGCGAACCGCTGGCCAGCCTTCACCTGGCGGCACAGAAGCTCGGTGCCACGTCGGTGCCGTTGTCGACCCGCTTCGGGCCGGAGGAGCTCGGCTACTGCCTCCGGGACGCGGGCGTCCGGCTAGTCGTGATGGACGAGGCCAATGCCGACCGCGCGTGCGCGGCCGACGACGACCCCGGGCGAACACGGCTGACCGCCGCCGAGGTCGACACCCGCGCCGACCGCGAACCGGACACGCCGATCGCGGCGCCCCCGGCCGAGGACGCGCTCAGCGTCCTGCTCTACACCTCAGGCACCACCGGCACCCCCAAGGGCGTGCCGAGGACCCATCGAGCGGAGCACACCGCGGCCGTGGCGCACGCGGTACAGACCCAGCAACGGATCGGCGAGGTGTCGCTCGGGGTCATGCCTATGTTCCACACGATGGGCCTGCGCACGCTCCTGACCAGCATCGTCGTCGGCGGAACCTGGGTCGCCCAGACCGCCTTCGAGGCCGAGGAGGCGATCGAGTTGATCATCGAGGAGGGGGTGAGCTCGCTGTACCTGGTCCCGACGATCTTCTGGTCGCTGCTGCGCACCGGACGGCTGGGCGAGGCCCACTCGCTGGACCGCCTCGCCTATGCCGGAGCCGCCATGACACCGGCGCTGGCGGAGCGGATCGCGGCCCAGGTCGCGCCGAGCGCGTTCGTCAACCACTTCGGCAGCACCGAGATCTACACCTTCACCATCGGCTCCGACGTCGCCGCGAAGCCGGGGTCGGCCGGCCGGGCGGGGCTCTTCTCCCGGGTCAGGGTCGTCGAGCCGGAGGTCGGCGCGCCGCCGGACGCGGTGGTCGAGCGCGGAGCACAGGGACAGGTCATCGTCTCGATGGCCAGTCCCGAGGCGTTCACCGGCTACTGGGACCGGCCCGACGCGGACCAGCGTTCGATCCGGGACGGCTGGTACTACACCGGCGATCTCGCCACCGAGGACGACGACGGCGACCTGTGGGTGTCCGGCCGCATGGACGACATGATCAACTCCGGCGGGGAGAACATCTACCCCGACGAGATCGAGGCCACGCTCAGCCGTTGCCCCGGCATCGACGACGTGTGTGTGGTCGGTCTGCCCGACGAGCGCTGGGGCCACGCGGTCACCGCGTTCGTGGTGCCCGCCCAGCGGGTGGCGCCCGCCGAGGCCGCGGAACGCGCATTCGAGTTCGCCGGCACCGCGCTCCCCTCGTTGAAACGCCCGAAGCGCGTCATCGCGGTCGACGCCATCCCCCGCTCCGGCGTGGGCAAGACGCTGCGCCGCACCCTCGTCGCGGGTGACTACGAAGTGCGGGGTGAGGCAGGTGGCTGAACTGCCGGACTGGACACCCGCCCGGGTCGAGGACGGGCCACTGGTCACCGGCCAGGGCCGATTCCTAGACGATCTCGACCCGCTGCCGGGCACTCTGGTCGCCGCGGTCGTGCGCTCACCACACCCGCACGCGCGGATCCGAGGTGTGAACCTCACCAGGGCCCGGGCCCACCCGGGGGTGGCCGCGGTCATCGGACCGGACGAGGTGCTGGCCGCGCTGAAGCCGTTCCCGCTGTCCACCACCACCGCGATGCCGTACCTGCCCACCGGCACCGACAAGGTCAGGTTCGTCGGCGAGCCCGTCGCGGTGGTGGTGGCGACCGACCGGTTCACCGCTGAGGACGCCGCGGAGCTGGTCACGGTGGACTACGATGCGCTGCCCCCGGTGGTGGGAGTGCGAGCGGCGCTGGAACCGGACGCCCCGCTGATCCACGACGACGCCGGGTCGAACGTGGCCACCGACCGGACCTTCACCTTCGGCGACGTCGACGAGGCGTTCCGCGCCGCGGCTCACGTGGTCGAGGGCGACTACGACTTCCCGCGCTACTCCTCGGTCCCGATGGAGTGCTACAGCGTGATCGCCGAGTGGCGGGACGGGGTGGACGGCGGCTCGGTCGAGGCGTGGGCCAACTTCCACGGCCCGTTCACCATGGTGCCGGTGATGGCGGGCGCGCTGGGCCTGCCGACGTCCCGGGTGCGGCTGCACGTGCCGGCCGACATCGGTGGGAGCTTCGGCATCAAGGCCGGCATCTACCCGTACGTCGTGCTGATGGCGCTGGCCAGCAGGCACGCGCACGCGCCGGTGCGCTGGTCCGAGGACCGCATCGAGCACCTGTTGGCCAGCTCGTCGGGCGCGGACCGGATGATGCGGTTCCGCGCCGCCGTGGACGCCACGGGTGTGGTCACCGCGCTGGACGCCGACCTGGTGGACAACGTCGGCGCCTATCTGCGCCCACCCGAGCCGTCCACCCTGTACCGCTGCTACGGCAACATCACCGGCCCGTACCGCATCCCCTCGGTGCGCATCCGGGCCCGCGCGGCGGTGACCAACCAGATGCCGACCGGGCTCAACCGAGGGTTCGGCGGCCAGCAGCTGTACTTCGGCCTCGAACGGCTGATGGACGAGGTGGCCGCGGCCACCGGGCTGGACGTGATCGAGGCGCGCACCCGCAACCTGGTGCGCGGGTTCCCCTACGAGACCCCGACCGGCGGGGTGTACGACTCCGGCGACTACGCGGCGGCGGTCGACCTCGCGGTCAAGAACGCCGATCTGCACGAGCTGAGGGAACGGCGGGACGCGGCGCGCACACAGGGCGCCTACTACGGCATCGGCGTGGCGCTCGTGGTCGACCCGTCCGGCACCAACATCGGTTACGTAGGGCTCGCCACTCCCGCCGAGCAGCGCAAACCCGGGCGCGACAAGTCCGGCTCGACCGAGCACGTCCGGGTGTCGGTGGACCTGTCCGGGGTCGTCACCGTGCTGCTGGGCAGCGTTCCGCAGGGCCAGGGGCACGCGACCGTGGCGCGCGCGGTCGCGGCACGCCGGCTCGGACTGCCCGAGGAACAGGTGCGGGTGGTCATCGACATGGACACCGCGACGACGCCGTGGACCGTGACCTCCGGCAGCTACTCCTCCCGGTTCGCCCCGCTGGTGACCAGCGCGGTCGTGCAGGCGGCCGACCGGATCGCGACCACGATCCGGGCGGCGGCCTCGACCATGCTCGACGTCGCGCCGGAGGACCTGGAGCTCGCCGAGGGCACGGTGCGGGTGCGCACCGACCCAGCCCGTGCGGTGCTGTTCCGGCATGCCGCGGGTGTCGTGCACTGGGATCCCGGTTCGCTGCCCGACGGCACGACGGCACGGCTCTACGAGGAGGCCGCGTTCACCCCCCGCGAGACCAGAGCGGCGACCAGGGACGACCGCATCAACTCGTCGCTGTGTTACGGGTTCGTCGCGGAGATCGTCGCGGTGTCCGTCGACCCGGACACCCTCCAGATCAGCATCGACCGGGTGTCCTCGGTGCACGACGCCGGCACGGTGCTCAACCAGCAGCTGCTGGACGGCCAGGTGCACGGCGCGCTCACCCACGCGCTCGGCGGAGCGATGTTCGAGGAATTCCGCTACGCCGAGTCCGGCCAGCCGACGTCCGGGACGTTCCTCGACTACCTGTGCCCGACCAGCGCCGAGGCCGACTACGAGCTACGCACCGACCACGTGGTCAGCCCGTCCCCACTCACCCCGCTCGGCGCGAAGGGCTGCGGGGAGGGCTCGTCGATGAGCTTCCCGGTGGCGCTGGCGAACGCGGTGGCCGATGCGCTCGCCCCGACCGGAGCACGGATCACGTCGCTGCCGCTGCACGGCGAGGTCATTCATCAGTTGTTGTCGAAGAGGAGCTGAACACACATGGCACTGACCGGTGGCGACGTCCTGCTGGACCGCAGCCCGGACGGGCGGATCGCGTACCTGACGCTGTCCCACGGCAAGTACACCGTGGTGACCTGGGAGATGCGCGGGCTGGTCGCGCAGCGCTTCGCCGAGATCGACCGGGACCCGCAGGTGCGGGTCGTCGTGATACGCAGCGACGGCGAGCACTTCACCTCCGGTGGTGACATCGCGGGCTTCATGGAGGTCGATCCGATCGACTTCACCGACCTCGGGCACAACGTGACGGCGCCCGCCAGGAGCCCGAAGCCGGTGATCGCGGCGATCGACGGGTACTGCTTCGGCGTCGGTTGCGAGCTGGCGCTGTCCTGCGACATCCGGCTGGGCACCGGTCGCACGCAGTTCGCCTTGCCGGAGATGAACCTCGGCATGATTCCCGGCTCCGGCGGTACCCAACGACTGTCCCGACTGATCGGGTTGTCCCGCGCGAAGTTCCACATCATGACCGCGACCCGCATCCAGGCGCACCAGGCGCTGGACTGGGGCATCGTGGCGGCGTTGCACGACAGCCGGGACGAGCTGAACGCGGCGGTCGACGAGCTGGCCGCCACGATGGCCGACTTCTCCCCCGCCGCGCAGCGCACCGCCAAGGAGGTGCTCGACAAAGGCATCGACGGCCCGCTGTACACCGGCATCGACCTGGAACGCAAGGCCTACGCCATGCTCCGTGCCACCGATGACTTCGCCGAAGGTGTCTCGGCGTTCACCGAGAAGCGCAAGCCCACGTTCACCGGTCGCTGATGAAACCGGCGCCGTTCGCCTATGTCCGGCCGGGCTCGCTCGACGAGGTGCTTGGCTGCCTCGCAGATGGTGAGGGCAAGGTCATCGCGGGTGGCCAGTCGCTGGTCCCGGTGCTGGCCATGCGCCTGGGCAGACCGGCCACCCTGGTCGACATCAACTCGGTGAGCGCACTGAGCGAGCTGCGGCTGGCCGACGGCATGCTGCGGGTCGGCGCCACGGTCCGGCAGCGCACCCTGGAGCACAGTGCCGAGATCACGTCGGTGCCGATGCTCGCCATGGCGCTGCCGTTCGTCGGCCACCGTGAGCTGCGCAGCCGGGGCACCGTGTGCGGCAGCCTCGCGCACGCCGACCCGGCCGCCGAGCTGCCTGCCGTGGCCTGTTGTCTCGGTGCGCGGCTGCGGATAGCGGGGCCGGGTGGGCACCGCGAGGTCGCGGCCGCGGAGTTCTTCGCCGGTGCGATGACCACGGCGGTCGGGCCCGACGAGGTCCTCGTGGCCGCTGAGTTCCCGGTGGCGGAAGCAGGAACCGGCTTCGGTTTCGCCGAGCTCGCCCGGCGGCACGGCGACTTCGCGCTCGCCGGGGTGGCGGCGAGTGTGACGGTCGAACCGGACGGAACACCGCGCGATGCCCGGCTGACGGCCTTCGGGGTGTCGGACCGTCCGGTCAGCAGGGACGTGACCGCGCTGCTGACCACCGAGGGTGGCGACTGGCGGGACCTACGGCCCGCGTTGGAGGTTCTCGCCGAGGAGATCGTCGACACCGAAGGTGATGCGCACGGCTCCACCGGTTACCGGCGGCGGTTGCTGGCCGTGCTCGCCGCCCGCGAGCTGTCCTCGGCGCGCCGGAGGGCGGCAGCGGGGAAGGCTTCGTCATGAGCAGCGTCCCACCACCGCACGCCCGCGTCGAGGCGCACGAGCAGGTCGAGGTCGAGCTGACCGTGAACGGCTCGACGGTCACCGTCGCGGTGCCGCCGCGGATGCACCTCGCCGACGCGCTGCGCGACCGGATCGGGCTGACCGGCACTCACCTCGGGTGCGAGCACGGCGTGTGCGGAATGTGCACCGTGCTGGTCGACGGCGTCGCGGCGCGTGCGTGCCTGGTGTTCACGGTGCAGTGCGACGGTGCCGACATCGTCACCGTCGAGGGCCTGGGCTCGGCCGACGAGCAGCATCCGCTGCAGCGTGCGTTCGCCGCGCACCACGCTCTGCAGTGCGGGTTCTGCACGCCGGGCATGCTGATGAGCAGCTACGACCTGCTGGCCAACGGGCCGGCGGGCACGTCGGTCGCGCCGGCGGACCTACCCACCGAGATGTCCGGGGTGATCTGCCGGTGCACCGGGTACCGAGGCATCCTCGCCGCGGTCGCGGACGTCGCCGACGCGTACCCGGAGGGCCTGCCCGAGCCGAGGAACCGCACGCCTCGCACGCTGCTCGGCAGGGCCGGGCGGACGGGCTCCGGGGCCGGACCCACCGATGAGGAACCGGTCGCCGCACCGGCCGAGGTCCGGCTGCCCGCCGGTGCGCCGACCGCCGCGGTCGAGGTGCGCAGCAGGCTGTCCGCGCCGGTCGAGGCCGTGTGGCGGGTTCTGGACGACTTCGACCAGCTGGCCCGCTGCCTGCCGGGCGCGTCCCTGGTCGAGGTCCTGCCCGACGACCGCTACCGGGGACGCGCGGTCGTCGCGCTGGGACCGGTGAAGCTGTCCTTCGACGGCATCGCCCAGGTCGTGGACCGCGACGCCGACGAGCACCGGCTGAGGGTGCTCGCGCACGGCGCCGACTCCGGGGGCAGCGCCACCCAGGCCGACATCCGGCTGGCGGCCTCGCCCGACGGGGAGGGCACGCTGCTGAGCGCCGACGCCGCACTGTTCCTGTCCGGCCGGATCGCCCAGTTCGGGCGCGCGCTCGCCGGCGACGTCAGCAAGCGCATGTTCGAGCGGTTCGCCGCGTCGGTGGAGCATGCGGCCAACACCGGTGAGGCACCGCAACCGGCGGCCGCGCCCAACCCGATCCGGCTCTTGTTCAGCGCACTCCTCGACCGCCTCAGACGCAACAACGCCTGACCCGCCCCGGCCTCGGCTGTGCCCCCACGGTATGCGCGCGACACCGCGCACTGTGAGTCCACACCGCGCCATGTGCACATAGCGCGGTGTGGACACACGGTGCGCGGTGTCGGGATGAGACTCTGCGCGGAGACACGGGCGAGGTTCGTCGGACTGGTCGGGGTGGGCTGGTTGGATGGCGGGATGATCTCGGCCGACGTGTTCCGCGACCAGCCGGCCCTGGCCGGGGCCACCGTCCGGCTCGAGCCGCTGACACCGGCGGTGCTGGACGCCTACCTGCGCGGCCTGGACGATCCGGAGGTCATCCGGCTGACCGGAAGCCACGCCTCGGTCGGGCCCGACGTCATCGAGCACTGGCTGCGCACGCGCCGCGACCACCACGACCGCGCCGACTGGGCGATCATCCGGTGCCGGGACGGAGCGTTCCTCGGCGAAGCGGTGATCAACGATCTGGACACGGACAACCACAGCGCCAACTACCGCATCTGGCTCGCCGGGCCGGAGGTCTTCGGCCGCGGCTACGGGAGCGAGGCCACCCGGCTCGTCGTGGACTACGCACTGGACCACGTCGGGTTGCACCGGCTCAGCCTGGAGGTATTCGACCACAACCCCCGAGCCCGGCGGGCGTACGAGAAGTGCGGCTTCACCGTGGAGGGACGACTTCGCGATGCCTTGCTGTGGGAGGGGAAACGCCACGACGCCCTGGTCATGTCCGTCCTGAGGACCGACGCTCGTCCCGAATGACATGTGGTCACTCCTCGCACGGACGCGGCACCGCTCGCGCCTCCACGCTCGACGGCCTTCCGCAGGGCATGTTTCACGGCGGTAACCAGGCAGGCCGGCTGAGTGTGACTCGCGTGGCGACCCCGTGCAGCCTTCAGGTGGCGTGCTGATGGCGCTCGCGGTAGGTCCTGGTCTTGTGGCGGTTGCCGCAGACGTTCATGTCGCACCAGCGCCCCCGACCGCTGCGTGACGTGTCGTAGAAGGCCCACCGGCAGTCCGGTGCCGCGCAGAGCTTGATGCGTCGCCAGTCGCCCCGGCAGACAGCCACGGCGACGGTCTCGACGATGACGTCGAGCCACCGTCTCCCGGACCGGGAGGCGACCCGCAGTCCGTCGGGCCCGTCGGGCATGAGGTGCAGCGGGTAGGCCGCGAAAACGGTCGCGACATCGACGTCACCCGCCAACGACCGCCGCAAGGTCGTCCGGAAAGTGAGTGCGTCCGCCAGATCCGACTGTGCCCATTCCACGCCGGCATCAGCCAGGTCGCGGGTGGCCAGCCAGTCGGCGAGCGCACCCGGCGACGTCAGCTGCTCACCGCCGGCATGGATGTGGCCATGCCGGCTGAACGATCGCTCGTCGACGGTGTTGAGGAACTCCTCGATCAGGGTGAGCGCTGCCACGACACCACCATACCGTTTCACCGGTGTTGCACGTCACGCGACACCACTGTTAGATTTCTCCGGTGTCGACCGGCAGGAGGAGAAGCTGATGACCGACCCTCGACAGGTACTCGCGGTGTCCGACGCCGACCTCGACGACCTCCGCGCCCGGCTGCGCGCGACACGGTGGGCGAAGCCGTGGCCGGTCGACGCCTGGGAGGCCGGCACCGACGGCGGCGAGCTGCGCCGACTGGTCGACACCTGGGCGTCGACCTATGACTGGCGTGAGCACGAAGCGGCGATCAACGCGTTGCCCTCCCGGTTCGCCGATGTCGGCGGCACATCCGTCCACTACCTGCGCTTCGACGCCGAACGGGACGGCGCATTCCCGCTCCTGCTCGCCAACGGCTGGCCCAGCTCGTTCCTCGAGCTGACCGGTCTGGCCGAACGGCTGTCCACGCCGTCCCGATACGGCGGCAGCGCGCAGGATGGGTTCACCGTCATCGTCGCGTCCCTGCCGGGCTTCGGGCTGTCCCCGCAGCGGCCCACCCTGGGCGGGCCGCTGCTGACCCACGACATCTGGCACCGGCTCATGCACGACGTGCTCGGCTTCGAGCGATACGGTGCCCACGGGTCCGACATCGGCGCCGGCGAGTGCAGCCGGCTCGCACAGGCCTACCCGGAGTCGGTGGCGGGCGTCCATCTCCTTGACGTCGCCGACCCACCCAGCGTCGACCCGGCCGGGTTGACCGAGCCGGAACGTGTCTACCTCGACGCGGAGAAGGCCTGGTTCGACGCCGAGCGCGGCTACTCCCACCAGCAGGAGACGCGTCCACTCACCCTCGCGCAGGGACTGTCCGACTCACCCTCGGGACTGCTCGCCTGGATTCTGGAGAAGTACCGGGGGTGGAGCGACTGCGACGGCGACGTCTCCGTCCGGTTCGATGACGACTTCCTACTGACCCAGGCGTCCTTGTACTGGTTCACCGACACGATCTCGACGTCGCTGCGTCCCTACTACGAGCGCCATCACGGCTTCAGCCCCCGGGTGACGCGCGTCGAGGTACCGACCGCGGTCGCGGTCTTCCCCGCCGACCTCGGCGGCAGGCTGCCTCGCGGCTGGATCGAACGGACGCACAATCTCGCCCGCTACACCACCATGCCCCGAGGCGGCCATTTCGCCGCCCACGAGGAACCGGCCCTGCTGGCCGAGGACATCAGCGCGTTCTTCCACACACTGACCTGAGGGAGCGAACCTGTCCGGGTCAGGCGGTGCCGCTCAAGACGAGCTCGTAGCCGACGTCGGCGACCGCGCGGCACAGCGCCGCCCGGTCGATCGGCTGCTCGGTGGTCAGGCTCAGCTGTCCGGACGGCAGGTCGATGCTCACCTGGCGCACGTCGGACAACGACCGGACTCCCTCCACGACCGAGGCCACACAGTGCTGGCACGTCATGCCGACCACGGTTCCGACAGCGGTGAACGTCGCCTCGCTCATGTCCATTCCTCGCCTTGTTCCTCGACAGGGGTGCACCTCGCGCACACTCTGACCGGCGATACGTCGGTCAGCCGCATCGTCGCTCCGTACACATCGGTCGGGAGTCGTCCCGATCTGCGCCTGCTGTCCGCGTACGCACGCTTGATCTGGTCGGGAATCCGTCCCTGTGCACCGACGTACACACCGTTGAGCTGGGCCCAGTCACGGATGTCCCTGTTTCGCTGCTTGCCCTGGCCCACTGGCCGGGCATGTTCCTGCGTCGTCATCGCCATGCTCCACACGATCCGCAATCGGCCGACCGCGGCACCGAACAGGCAGAGCCCTCGCTCACGGATGGAATCCATGCCGCCATTCCTCGAAAGACCCGAGGAACTTTCAGACGCCGAGGGTCCGCTGCCGGATTTCAGCGCGGTTCCGGGAAACCCACGAATTCAGCGACAGCCCGAACATGCCGATGCGCAGGACCGCATGAGGTCGATGCACAGACAACGAGCCAGGAACACCATGACCGACACTAACCTCCGTCGCCGTGCACGGGAAAGTCAGTAAGCGAATGCCCTCGACGATCGAGCTACCCGCTGTGTCAGAAGCCGCACCGGCGGGGCACTCGACGTTAGCTCGACCAGGCCGGCCTGACCTGGCCAGCAACCCAGCGTAGCCATGGGACCGGTCGCGGGCGGTGGCCGTCGCGGCGTTCCACCTTCGGGTTAAACTTGACTGATTTGCTCAAGTTTAGCTCTCGGGACCCGTGCCTCGCCGCGCCGATGGTCCCCGGTGGCGGGGAACCAGGGACCGCCCTCGGCCGACTTGCACCGAGAACGCGCGACGGCACCCGGCACGGAGGCGAGTCCCATGTCCGAGACACTCGAACCCGCCCCCATCGAAGCTCCCGCCCGTCCCGAACCGCCGACTGTGTCCTCAGCACGGGGACATCGTGCTCGCCGGTTGTGGTCGAACCTGCGGCCGCTCGTGGTACGGCTGCACTTCTACGTGGGGTTGTTCGTCGGCCCGTTCATTCTGGTGGCGGCGGTCACCGGGCTGCTCTACACGATCACCCCGCAGCTGGACCGGTTCCTCTACGACGATGCGCTACACACCTCGGTGGGCGCGACCCGCCTCGACCTGCGGGACCAGGTGGCCGCCGCGGCGAAGGCCGTCCCGGGCGCCACCGTGACCGAGATCCGGCCGCCCATCTCCCCGGACGGGACCACCCGGGTCACCTTCGACGCCCCCGGAGTGGCACCGGACTTCGCCCGGACGGCGTTCGTCGACCCGTACACCGGCCAGGTCAAGGCGGTCCTGGACACCTTCGGCGAGTGGCTGCCGGCGCGGGCATGGATCGACGCGCTGCACCGCACTCTGCACCTGGGCGACGTGGGCCGGGGGTACTCCGAGCTGGCCGCGAGTTGGCTGTGGGTGTTGGCGGTGAGCGGGCTCGCGCTGTGGATCGTGCGACGCCGGGCCCGAAACCGGATACGCGGCCTGCTGCTGCCCGAGGGCTCGGCGCGAGGCCGCGTCCGCATCCGGTCCTGGCACGGCGCGGTCGGCGTCTGGATCGCCATCGGCATGCTCGGGCTGTCGGTCACCGGACTGACCTGGTCGAACTTCGCCGGCACCAACGTGGGTGCACTCCGCGCGGCGCTGCACTGGACCACACCGTCGGCCGCCACCCGGCTGCCGCCGACGGCCGCAGCGGTCCCGGCGAACCTCGAACCGGCCTCGGTCGGAGCCGTCGCCGACACCGTGCTCGCCGGTGCACGCGCTGCCGGCCTGATCGATCCGGTGGCGATCACCCCGGCGACCGCGACTGGCCGTGCGTGGCACGTGGCGCAGGTCAAGCGATCGTGGCCGCTGCGGCAGGACGCGGTGGCCGTCGACCCGGCGACCGGCGCCGTGGTCGACACGGTTCGCTGGCGGGACTGGCCGTTCATGGCCAAGGCGGCCGAGGTGGGCATCTCCGCCCACATGGGCATCCTGTTCGGTGTGGCGAACCAGGTCCTGCTGGTCGTGCTCGCGCTCGGCATCATCGGTGTCGTGCTCTGGGGCTACCGGATGTGGTGGCTGCGCAGGCCGACGGCGGGCGGCCGCGGCGCTCCCGGCGGGACGCAACGCCCCGGGATGGCCTCGATCGCCATCGTCGGAGCCGCCGCGATCGCACTCGGCGTCTTCTTCCCCGTCCTGGGTGCCTCGCTGGTCCTGTTCCTGGTGGGCGATCTCGTCTGGGATCGGCTCCGCGTCGCCGGTTCCCACCGTTGAGTGAAGACCTCCCCGAACAGCTCCGCTCGTCGCACGGCACCACCTCGTACTTCGGTGCGAAGCGGTCAGCCGAATACCTCGCGGCCGCGCGGCGGCTCGAAGAACTGCACACCGTGACTCGTCGCCGCCGCGGTCACCACATCGACGACGTCACGAACCATCTTGTCCGCGCGACCGGTCATCCACGCCACGACCAACTGGTTCCTGGGATACTCGGCCAACGGCACGTAGCTCACACCCGCCGCCGGGTAGAGCCGCGCCACGCTGCGGGGAAGGACACCGACAGCGCCTTCCCAAGCCACGCACTGCACGTATTCGGCGAGCGAGCTGACAACCGGCCCGGTCCGCTGTGGACGGCCATGGTCCGACACAGTCCCCGGTCTGCCGAGCCAGTACTCGCGCCACAACGGATCCGAATCGTGCGGAAGCTGGCACCAGAGGTGGTCTCGCAGCTCGCCGACCTCGATCTCGTCTCGCTCGACGAGACGGTCGTCCGATCGGAGCGCCGCGACCAACGGCTCGTCACCGATGGAACGCGTCGCGATACCTCGCGTGTCGAACGGTAGCCGCGTGACGGCAATATCACACTGCCCCGCCTGTATACCAGCGGCCGGGTTGGCTATTCCGAGCATTCGGACTCGTAGCGTGATTTCCGGATAAATCGCCTGTAACCGGTCCCGGAAATGCCCGCTGAGACCTACAACAAAGCTCGCGACCGCTTCCGACACGACCCCTACCGTGAGGATCCGGCGGCTCTCCGCCGACCGTGTCCGGGAGTGCGCCCGTTCGACCCTGTCCAGGATGTCACGGGCTTCCTCCAGCAGGATGCGCCCGGACTCGGTGAGCCGGATCGGCCGTACCGAGCGGTCCAGCAACGCACATCCCAGCTCCCGCTCGAGCTCCTGGATGCGTTGGCTCAGCGGGGGTTGTGACATCCGCAGCCGGGTCGCCGCCCGCCCGAAGCTGAGTTCTTCACCGACGGCGACGAAGTAACGCAGCTGTCTCAGGTCCACGACCAGGCATCATATCAGAATTGTTCCTCACCCCAGCAATTTGATATTTGCCCTCGGTGAAGCCACACGGTTTCATATCGAAATGGGATACCACGAACCCTCCGACATGAAATACATGGCGACTCTCAAGAAGTTGGCTCCGGTCGAGTTCGCGAAGTTCATGGAGTACCAGGAGGTGGTCTCGCGCGACGACGGCGCCATCCCGCGTCGTTATCGCGAGATGATCGCGATCGCTGTCGCCCTCACGACACAGTGCGCCTACTGCATCGACGTACACACAGCGGCCGCCCGCGAGCAGGGAGTGGGTTCGGACGAGCTCGCCGAGACCGCATTGATCGCGGGAGCCGTGCGAGGCGGGGGCGCGGTCGCTCACGGTCTCCTCGCCATGAAGCTGTACGACAGCAAGGACAACGGACACGCCTCGACGTGACCGGGCCGAGCCGCCCTCGCACGAGATCGACCCGCTGCCCGGTGGTCACCGGGCAGCGGCTCGGTCAGCGGAACTCGCGGTCGTGCACCTCGGCGATGTAGCCGCCCGGGAACTCGATCACCGCTTCGCGGCCCACCGGCCGGTCCACGGCGTAACCCGGACGCTCGCACCAACGCGCTGAGCGACCTTCGCCGCGGTGGCTCCGGTCGAGCCGATAATGGCCGGATGGACGAGTCGCGGGTCGGGGACATCAGCTTCGCCGACCTGGAGATGTTCCTCAGCTTCGCCCGGTTCGAGCATTTCGGGCGGGCGGCGGCCGAGCTCGAGGTGAGCGTCGCAACGGTCCAGCGCGGGGTGCGCGGGCTGGAGCGCAAGCTCGGGGTGGAACTGGTCGAGCAGGCCGGGCGGCGCGTCCGGCTGCGGCACGCCGGGCACGTGCTGGCCCGCGAGGCGCATCAGGTGCTGCGAGCCAGGCTGGATGCGGTGGACACCACCAGGGCGGAATCGGGCCGGCCGCATCGGCTGCTGCGCATCGCGCACACCTACTCGTTGGGCAACCACTTCGTGCCCTCCGTGCTGGCCGAGCTGGTGCACCGTCAGCCCGAGCTTCGGTTCCGCTGCCAGCAGAGCTCGGCGACCGACGCGGTGTCGGTCCTGCTGCGCGGGGAGGCCGACGTGGCGTTCACCTCCCTGTCCCCCGGCGACAGCAACGTGGTGCTGGAACCGCTGTTCACCGAGTCGCTGCTGCTCACCGTGCCCGCCGGTGATCCGATCGGCACCCGCGAGGCCGTCTCGCTGCGCGAGCTGCGGGCCCGACGGTTCGTCGCGATGGAGCTGGGGTCCAGCAGCCGCACCCACCTGGTGAACGCGTGTGCCCGAGCCGGGTTCGTCCCCCGGATCACCGTCGATTGCAGCGACCTCTTCGTGGTCGAGTCCATGGTCGGGGCCGGTCTCGGTGTCTCGGTGGTACCCCAGGGCATGGCCGATCACCCGAACCCCCGCGTGACCAGACTGCCCATCGACGATCCGGCCTCCTCCCGGACGGTGTTCCTCGCCTACTCACCCACCGGCGCGGCCCACCCCACCGTGCGCGAGCTGGCCGCCATCGCCCGCGAGCACGGCCGCGCCCGAGAGCAACCGTTGCACTGAGCGCAACGATTTCGGCGGTGACTGGCGTTGTTCGGGCTCGGGCCGTTGCTTAGCGTCCGAGCATGCCTTCGTCAGCGATCGCGGCCACCGCGACAACAGAGATGTGTTCAGGGGTGCTGGCGGCAGCGTCCGCCGGGCTGCCCGAACCGGTGTCGGCCGCCGCCGTTCGCAGCCTGCTGAACGTGGTGGGCACCTCGATCGGCGCTGCCCGGACGCCCGCGGTCGAGGCCTTGCTGAAGACCGCGGCCGGTCAGCGGATCACCGGGCCGATCCGGGTCCCGGGCCGGGTGGAGACCGTGGACGAGTACTGGGGCGCGATCATCGCCGGCACGGCGGCGCACCTCGACGACTTCGACGACACCCACCTCGCCACGGTGATCCACCCGGGTGCCTCGGTGCTCGCCACCCTGCTCGCGCTGGCGCCACAGGGCCGCCCAGGTACCGACTACCTCACCGCGTTCGCGCTGGGCTGCGAGGTACAGCTGCGAATCGGCAACGCGATCTCGCCGAACCACTACGACCGGGGTTGGCACATCACCGGCACCTGCGGTGTCTTCGGCGCCGCGGTCAGCTCCGGGTTGCTGCTCGGCCTGGACGCACCGGCGCTGGCCGCCGCGCTCTCGCTGGCCGCCACCATGACCGTCGGGCACCGCGAGGGCTTCGGCTCGATGACCAAGCCGCTACATCCCGGCAAGGCGGCCGCGAACGGCCTGCTCGCCGCCCGGCTCGCCGCGGCCGGGGTGACCGGTGAGGACGACCCGCTCGGTTCCGGCGGCGTGCTCACCGTGTTCGCCGACGCCATCGACGACGGGCAGCTCAACCACGGCTGGAGCCAGGACTGGGAGCTGGAACGCAACGCGTTCAAGCCCTATCCGTGCGGGATCGTGGCGCACCCGGCGATCGATGCCGCCGTCGCCGCCGCCGCCGAGGTAGGCGACGCGGCGGACGTCACCTCGGTGGAGATCACCTGCCACCCACTGGTGCCGGAGCTGATGGGGCGGCGCCAGCCGGAGGACGGGCTGCAGGCGCGGTTCAGCGCCTACCACGCCGCCGCCGTCGGTCTGGTGGACGGTCAGGTGGGGCTGCCCCAGTTCGGGGACGAGCGCGCCGTCGCACCGGAGATCGTGCGGCTGCGCGACCTGATCACCCTGGTGGCCACCCCGGACTGTCCGAGGGACGCCGCGACGCTGCGGGTGACCCGGGCCGGCCGCGAGCCGGTCGTCACCGTCGTCGAGCACGCCAGGGGCAGCCTGGCGCGCCCGCTGACCGACGAGGAGCTGTGGGACAAGGTCGACCGTCTGGTCGCCCCGGTACTCGGCGCCGGCGCCTGCGCCACCATCGAGGCCGCCGTGCGCGCGCTGCCCACCTCTGCCGACCTGAACGAGCTACTGAGCAGCATCACTCCGCACGACGGGAGCGCACTGTGAGCACGACCGACCAGCTGGTGGACCACGTCCGGACCGCCACGCCGTCCACCGCCGCCCTCGACCGGGCGCGGGACGAGCTGGCCCGCTTCCGGGCGGACGCGGAACGTGGCGCCGAACGGACCCTGGCGCCGGCCCTGCGCGGAGTGCTCGGCTCCGGATCGACGCCGCCGTGGCGGGCCTGGATCGCCGGTACCTCGGCCGCCGACGCCGGCTGCCCGGCCGAGTGGCTCGCGGTGTGTGCCGCCGCCACCTCACTGGACCCGGACGGCCAGCCGGACACAGCGGTCGCGCTCGGATACCAGGTGGCGGCAGGCACGGCGGCCGCGCTCGGCGCCGGCCACAGCACCGCCGGCTGGTGCGTGCACAGCACCGCCGGGGCCATCGGCGCGGTCGCCGCCGCCGGCCGGCTGCTCGGCCTCGAAGCACCGAGCCTGCGCGCCGCGTTCGGCATCTGCGCGACCCAGGCCGCCGGCATCACCTCGGCGGCCGGCACACCCGCTGGGTCCGTCCAGCTCGGCAAGGCCGCGGCCAACGCCGTGGAGGCCGCGCTGCTCGCCCGCGACGGGTTCACCTCGTCGGCGCAGCCGCTGGAGGGCAGGCGCGGCATGTTCGCACTGATGTCCCCCGCTCCCGACGAGACGGCGCTGCTCGCCGCGATCGGTCTCGCGCAGCCCGTCGAACAGCGCTGAACCACGATGCGCATCACCGAGATCGTGCTGGGAGTCGTGGTCGCCGCCCTCGGCGTCGGTGCGCTGACGGCCGCGGTGGGCCTGGACCGGTTCGGCGCGCACGGCGTGCCGGGACCCGGGTTCTTCCCCGACCTGCTCGCCGTGCTGCTCATCGTGCTCGGGCTGCTGCTCGCGCTGGTGAGCTTGCGGGCCAGGACGACCGGTCCGGCCATCGAGCCCGCGACCGAGGACCGGTTCGAAGTCGCCGGAGCGGTTCGCGCGGGGCGGGTCTGGCTGGGGTTCGTGGTCTCCATCCCGCTGCTGCTGGTGATCGGCTTCGTGCCCGCCATGGTTGCTCTGGTGGCCTACCTGGCGTTCGGCGTCGAACGGATCCGGGGCCTGCGCCCGCTGCTCGCCTCGGTCCTCATCCCGCTCGGGGTGTACCTGCTGTTCGTCTACCTGCTCGGGGTCGACCTGCCCGGTCCGGCGTTGCCCGGCTCGTCCTGAGCCCGCCCACCACTCCGGCTTCTGGTCTCAAGGGAGAGCCATGGGAGCGTTGCACAACCTGATCGACGGCTTCGGTGCCGCGCTCAGTCCGCTCAACCTGTTCTGGGTGGCGGTCGGCGTCGTGATCGGCACCCTGATCGGCATTCTGCCCGGTCTCGGGCCGCCCGCCACCCTGGCCATCCTGCTGCCGCTGACCACCAGCCTCCCGCCGGCCACCGGGTTGATCATGATGGCGGGTATCTACCACGGTGCGAAGTTCGCCGGTTCCACCACCGCGATCCTGCTCAACATCCCGACCGAGCCGTCCTCGGTGGTGCTGTGCATCGACGGGCACCAGCTGGCCAAGCAGGGGCGCGCCGGGCCCGCGATGGGCATGTCCGCGATCTCCGGGTTCATCGCCAGCACCGTCGGGGTCGTCGCGCTGACCTTCGCCGCGCCGTTCGTGGCGAACCTCGCGGTGGACTTCGGCCCGCCCGAGTACGCCGCACTGATGGTCTTCGCGCTGCTCCTGGTGATCATGATGGCCAGCGAGTCGCCGCTGAAGGGCTTCATCTCGATGACGCTCGGCCTGCTGATGTCGACGATCGGGGTGGACATCTTCTCCGGCCAGCAGCGCCTGACCTTCGGCAGCACGGCGCTGTCGGACGGAATCGAGTTCATCACGCTCAGCGTCGGGCTGTTCGCGGTCGCCGAGGTGCTGTTGAACACCGAGAAGGCGATGGGCAGGCCGCTGTTCGAGGTACCGACCACGGTGCGCGCGCTCCTGCCGAGCATGGCCGACCTGAAACGCTGCCGAGGCGCCATCGCGCAGGGCTCGATCCTCGGCTTCCTCGTCGGCGCGCTGCCCGGCGGCGGCTCGACGGTCGCCTCGTTCCTGTCCTACACGCTGGTCAAGCGCACGTCGCGGACGCCGGAACGGTTCGGCAAGGGCGCCATCGAAGGAGTCGCCGCGCCGGAGGCCGCGAACAACTCGGAGTCCGGCGGCGCGATGATCCCGTTGCTCAGCCTCGGTCTGCCGGGCACCGCGAGCACCGCGGTGATGCTGGCCGCGCTGCTGCTGTACGGCCTGCAGCCCGGGCCGCTGCTGTTCACCGATCATCCGGAGATCGGCTGGCCGGTGATCGCCAGCCTGTACATCGGAAACGTCGCGCTGCTGATCCTGAACCTGCCGATGATCCCGGTCTGGGTGAAGGTGCTCAAGATCCCCTACTGGGCCCTCTATCCCGCGATCCTGGTGCTCGCGGTGGTCGGCGTGTACAGCGTGCGCAGCTCCGCCTTCGACATCGGCCTGCTCGCGTTCTTCGGCCTGCTCGGTTACGCGATGCGCAAGCTCGGCGTGCCCTCGGCGCCGATGCTGATGGCGTTCGTGCTCGGCCCGCTGGCGGAGAACGCGGTACGTCAGTCGCTCGTGCTGTCCCGGGACAACCCGCTGATCTTCGTCCAACGACCGATCTCGGCGGTCATCCTGGCCGTCGCGGTCCTCGTCGCACTCGCGGTGGCCGTCAGCGGTGGGCGACGCCGCTTCCGGGCCGCCCCACCCGTGCCCGAACCCGCCGGCCAAGACCGTGGCCGCTAGATGGACCTGATCAGGAGGAGCCCGATGGTGACCACCGCGCGGCTGGCCATGGCGTTCGCCGTGACCGCGCTCGCCCTGACCAGCTGCGGAATAGCGCCGCACCGCAGTGCCAACGGCATACCCAGCCGCACCGACGTGGTGGTGCACACCGGGCCGGGCGGTGGCAGCGACGTGTTCGCGCGCCAGGTGGTGAAGCTGCTCCAGCAGACCAAGCTGATGAACACGAACTGGTCGGTGCGCAACCAGACCGAGGGCTCGGGCATCGGCGCCATGTCCTACCTGCGCGGCCGCAGGGGTCGAGACGACTCGATCGCCGCGATCACGCCGACCTGGCTGGTCACGCCGTTGACGTTGAAGAACAGCGCCGTGTCCATCAGCGATGTGCAGCCGGTCGCCGGGCTGCTCGTCGAACCGCAGCTGATGGCGGTGCGGGCGGACTCGCCCTACCGGACCGCGGCGGACTTCATCGACGCCGCGCGCGACCAGCCCGACCGGCTGGTGCAGGTCGGCGGTTCGATCACCGCGACCGACTCGCTGTCCGGCAAGGCGATGCAGGCACAGACCGGCGCGAACTGGAGCTACCTGTCCTTCTCCGACAGCGGCCAGCGAATCGCCTCTCTGCTGCGCGGTGACGCACAGATGATGATCGGCGCCTCGAACGACTTCGTCGAGCAGGTCAGGGCCGGGAAGATTCGGGTCATCGCGGCCGCCGGAGACCGCCGGGTGCCGACGTTTCCTCAGATCGCCACGTTGCGGGAACAGGGACTGCCCATCACCGGGCTCCCGGAGGAGTTCCGCGGCTTCGTCGGTCCGCCCGGCATCCCGCCCGCCGCGCTGGCCCACTACCAGGATCTCTTCAAGAAACTCGTGACCACCCCTGAGTGGACCGCCTACGCCGAGGAGAACGGCGACGTCACCGAGTACCAGGATGCGGCACGGTTCGGCGCGTTCCTCGACGCCCAGCGCGGCTCGCTCACCACGTTGGTCCGGCAGCTGAAGCTGGGCCCCCAATGAACGGCGGCACCATGAACGGCACGACCCAACCGGGTGCCACCCGGCGCCTGGCCCGGTTCGTCACCGAGCTGAGCAGGGACGCCGTCCCGGAGCCGGTGTGGCACGAGGCCAAGCGAGCGCTGGTGGACTGGCTCGCGGCCACTCTCGCGGGCGCGGGCGAAGCGGACACCGACGCGGTGTGCCGGACGGCCGCCCGGCTCGCGCCCGGCACGCAGGCCACCGTGGTGGGCCGACGCGAACGCACCACGGCGCCGTTCGCCGCACTGATCAACGGCTTCGCCTCACACCTGCAGGACTACGACGACACCTTCAACCCCGGCGACACGACGGTGCACGGCAGCGGTCCGGTGTGGCCGGTCGTGTTCGCGCTCGCCGAACTGGGGCCAGTCACCGGTACCCAGGCCCTTCTGGCGTTCGTCGCCGGTTTCGAGGTGGAGACCAGGGTCGGGCAGGCAGCGGGAGCGGGCCACTACGAGGTGGGCTGGCACGTCACCGGGACCACCGGCCACCTCGGTGCCGCTGCCGCCGCAGCCCGGCTGCTGGGTCTGGACGAGCTGCGCTGCGCCTACGCCCTGGGGACCTCGGGCACCCAGGCCGCCGGTCTGAAGGAGGTGTACGGCACGAACGGCAAGGCGCTGCACCCGGGCAAGGCGGCGATGGACGGACTGCTGTCCGGGCTGCTCGCCGACGAGGGCTTCACCTCGGCCACCACGATCCTGGAGGGTGAGCGCGGTTTCCTGCGGGTGCTCGCCCCGGACCCGGACCCCCGCTTGCTCGTCACAGAGCTCGGAACACGATGGAACCTGCCGGCGAACGGGTACAAGGCCTACCCCAGCGGCTCGCTGACCCATCCCACCATCGACGCGCTGCGCGAGCTGCGGGAGCGCCATCCGTTCAGGCCATCGGACGTGGAGTCGGTACGGGCCACCGTGCACCCGTACGCGGCGACGGTGACCGGCAAGGTCGATCCCCGGACCGGGCTGGACGCCAAGTTCAGCCTCACCCACGGCGCCGCGGTGGCGCTGCTCGCGGCACGCCCCGGCCTGACGCACTTCACCGACGCGGGCGCCACCGACCCGGCCACCGCGCGGATGCGCGACCGGATCGCCGTGGTGGTGGACGAGGCGATGAGCAAGCGTGGCGCGCGGGTCACCGTCACCCTGCACGACGGTCGCACGCTGCGCGCCGAGGTCGCCAACAACCGGGGCACCCCGGACAACCCGCTGTCCGACGACGAGCTGACCGCGAAGTTCGCCGACGTGGCCGGGCCGTGCCTGGGCACCGAGGCCGCGTCGGCGCTGGTGACGCGGTGTTGGGAGGCCGACCGGCTCGACGACTTCGGCTCCCTGGTCCGGGCGTGCGCCCAGGTCCCGGCGTGAACGGCGAGGACCGGTCCCGGACCGGCGCCCTCGTCTCCGGCGATGCGGGGATCGCGGTGGTCACCGGCGGGGCGCGCAACCTGGGCAGGGCGATCGCGCTCGCGCTGGCCGGGGCCGGGTTCGGCGTCGTGGTCAACACCCGCGCCGACCTGGCCGCCGCCGAGCAGGTCGCCTCGGCCGCCCGTGAGCTGGGCGTACCGGCCAGGGCGGTGCGGGCGGACGTCACCGACCCCGCCGAGGTCGCGGCCATGATGACGGTCGCGGCCGAGCTGGGTCCGCTGCGGGTGGTGGTGAACAACGCGGCGCTGCGCACCCGGGTGCCGGTGGGCGAGCTGACGATCGCCGACTGGCGTGCGGTCCACGCGGTGATCCTGGACGGCGCGTTCCACTGTGTGCAGGCCGCTCTGCCCGCGTTACGCGCAGCCGGGCACGGTCGGATCCTCTCGATCCTCGGCGCGAACGCGCTGCGCGGCGACCCTGGCCGGGTACACGTGTCCGCCGCCAAGCACGGGTTGGTCGGCATGACCAAGGCACTGGCCGCCGCGTGCGCCCCGGACGGCATCACCGCCAACGCGGTGTCGCCCGGCCGGATCAACGACCCCGACCCGGCCGAGGAACGGCGACACCGGGACCGTTTGGCAGCCCTGGTGACGTTCCTGGCCTCCCCCGCCGCCGCCGAGATCACCGGCCAGCTCATCGAGTCCGGCCCACCCCCTGGCTGACTTCGCACACCCGGCCTTCACCGCGCAACCTGTTCGCAGTGCACGTGGGGTATGCGACGTCGCCCGGGAGCTTCAGGTGGGCAGCAGCACCTGCTTACCTCGCGCGTGGCCGCTCTCGACGAGGGCCAGTGCCTCACCGGCCTCGGTGAGTGGACGGACATCCGTGACGAAGGGGTCGAGCTGGTTCTCGGCAACCAGCTTCGCCAGCGCCGTCAGGACCGCGGTGGTGCGTTCCCGAACGACCTCGCGGCCGCCGAGTTCCTTCGCCAATGGCTTGTCGGCGACCGAGAACAGCCGGTCCGCCGGTACGAGTTCGGCGACCGCCCGCAGCGCATCCCCGCCGACCAGGTCGAGCGCCCCATCGACCCCGTCCGGTGCAACCGACCGGATCCGCTCGACGACACCTTCGCCATAGGCGACCGGTACCGCGCCGAAGCCGGCGACGAGATCGTGCTTTCCCTGGCTGGCCGTGCCGATCACCCGAAGCCCCCGCAGTCGCGCCAGCTGCAGCATCGGGATGCCGACACCGCCTCCCGCTCCGTTGACCAGCAGTGTCGAGCCGGCGTCGAGTGCGAGCTGGTCCAGTGCGTCGTACGCGGTGCCCGCGGCGACCGGAAGAACCGCTGCCGCCTCCGGGCTCACCGCCTCGGGACGGTGTGCCGCGAACGACGCGGTCACGATCGCCTGCTCGGCCCAGCCACCGATCATGCCGGGGCAGCCGCCGAACACCTCGTCGCCGGGCGCGAACCCTGTCACGCCGTCGCCGAGCGTCAGCACCGTGCCGGCGACCTCACGTCCCAGTACGGCGGGCCCGTCCGTTCCGTACTCGCCGTCGCGCACGCGCCAGTCACCCGGGTTGACCCCGGCCGCACGTACCCGCACCAGGAGCTCTCCCGTCCCCGGCACCGGGACCGGGACGTCCAGAAAGCCTTCCTGCTCCGGCCCGCCGGCCCGGACGAACCCATAACCTCGCACGCGCCACTCCCCTCGCTCGCCTTCACAGTCTTCCCCAGCTCGCACTGAGCACGACTTCGCGGTGTGGACGCGGTGCGGGTCAGTGGGAGAAGAGCGGGACCACCTTGATCAGCAACTGCCAGACGCCCCACAGGAACGGGATGAGGACCCACAGCCAGGCGATCACCCCGACCACGGTGTCCGAAGCCTGACCGCCGGCCGGTTGTGCGGTGCCGTCGCTCATCACGCCGCCTCTCGATCCGCCACCGCGACGGTGGACGGCTCCTGGAACTTCGCCGCCACCGGCTTGATCAACTCGTTGCACACGAAGCCGACCACCAGTAGCCCGATCATGATGCGGAAGGACAGGTGGTACAGCGCGGTCCCGGACAGCCCGGCGGCCTTCTGCTCGTCCGCGATGAAGTCCACGATGAACGGCCCGGCGACGCCCGCGACCGACCATGCGGTGAGCAGCCGACCGTGGATGGCGCCGACCTCGTACGTGCCGAACAGGTCCCGCAGGTACGCCGGCACGGTGGCGAAGCCTGCCCCGTAGAACGACAGGATCAGCATGGCGCAGATCAGGAACACCGCCTTGCTGGAGTTCCCGGCCAGCTCCAGCACGAGGTACAGGATCGCGCCGACACCCAGGTAGAAGCGGTAGATGTTCTTGCGACCGATCACGTCGGACACCGAGGACCAGACGAACCGACCCAGCATGTTCGCCAGCGACAGGATCGACACGAAGCCCGCCGCGATCGCGGTGAGTGTCTTCGCGGGTGTGTCACCCCGGAAGAAGTCCTGGTAGATCGGGGCGGCCCGCTCCAGGATGCCGATCCCGGCGGTCACGTTGAAGCACAGCACCACCCACAGCAGCCAGAACTGCGGCGTCTTCACCGCGTTGGCCGCCGACACGTTCGCCGTGGTGACCAGCGGCTTCGCCCTGACCGACGCGGGATCCCAGCCGGCGGGACGCCAGTCGTCGGCGGGCACCCGGATCAGCAGCCAGCCCAGCGACATGAACACCGCATAGCCGATGCCGTGCAGCAGGAACGTCTGGGCCAGCCCGCCGGGGCTCTTGCTGCCACCGAAGGCGGTGAGCATCGCGCTGGACCACGGCGAGGCGATCAGCGCGCCGCCACCGAAGCCCATGATCGCCAGCCCGGTGGCCATGCCCGGCTTGTCCGGGAACCATTTGATCAGGGTGGACACCGGCGAGATGTAGCCGATGCCCAGCCCGATGCCGCCGACGAAGCCGTAGCCGAGCACCACCAGCCAGAACTGACCCAGCGCCACACCGGCGGCGGCGATCAGGAATCCGGCCGAGAAGCAGACAGTGGCGATGACCATCGCCCAGCGCGGGCCCTTGTGGTCGACCTTGGTGCCGAACAGCGCCGCCGAGACGCCGAGCATCACGATGGCGAGGTTGAACGGCAGTCCGCTCAGCGTGCCCGCGTACTTGCTGCCCTGCAGCAACGTGGCGCCCAGCGGGTCCTTGAACACGCTCCACGCGTAGGCCTGACCGATGGACAGATGGATCGCCAGTGCCGCCGGTGGAATCAGCCAGCGGCTGCGTCCTGGTGGAGCGACGATCCGTGCTCGGTCGAGGAAACCTGTTTCGGCCATCCAGGCCGCCCCCTTCCGGCGCCCAGCGCCGATGCATTTGTCCCGAAAGTTAGGAGGACCGTCCGAGGCGTGCAACCCGAACTCCTGTCCCAGGAGTCACCAGTCGTCACGCCGACGGTCATCACTGCACGTCAACAGCCGATCACACAGAGAAATCGGCTGAGGAACGCTCAGGTAAGGATCAGGGTTCGAGGCCCGAGCCGATCCCGGTGAGCGCCCGAACCTCCATCTCCGCCTGCTTGCCGTCGGACGGTTCGCGCTTGCTGAGCATGGTGGCGACGAAACCGCACAGGAACGAGAACGGGATCGAGACGATGCCGGGGTTGCTCAGCGGGAAGACGTGGAAGTCCACGCCCTTGATGATCGAGTCCTTCGCCCCGGACATCACCGGGGAGCCCAGGATCAGCAGCAGGCAGGAGCCGAGCCCGCCGTAGATGCTGGCCAGCGCGCCCGCCGTGGTGAACCGCTTCCAGAACAAGGAGTAGAGCAGGGTCGACAGGTTCGCCGACGCGGCCAGCGCCAACGCGAGCGCGACCAGGAACGCCACGTTGCGGCCGTTGACCAGGATGCCGCCCAGGATGGCCAGCGCGCCCATCACCAGCGCGGTCAGCCGTGCTACCCGCACCTCCCTGCGCGGATCGGCGTTGCCGCGCTTGATGATGCTGGAGTACACGTCGTGGGCGAAGGACACCGACGCGGTCAGCGTCAACCCGGCCACCACCGCGAGGATCGTGGCGAAGGCGACCGCGGACACCAGACCGAGCAGCACCGGCCCGCCGATCGCGTAAGCCAGCAGCGGAGCCGCCGAGTTCTCGCCACCGGGCGCCGCGACGATCGCGGTCGAGCCGACCAGCGCGGTGGCGCTGTAGCCCACGATCAGCGTGCACGAGTAGAAGATGACCATGCTCCAGATCGCCCACACCAGCGAACGACGGACCTGGCGGGCGTTGGGCACCGTGTAGAACCGCATCAACACGTGCGGCAGGCTGCAGATACCCAGCACCAGGGCCAGCGCCAGCGACACGAAGTCGAGCGGGTCGCTGCCGTACAGCGTGCCCGGGCCCAGGATCGCGGTACCCAGCGAGTTGTGGGTGGTGGCCTGACCCAGGATCGTCGACAGGTTGAAGCCGAACCGGCCCAGCAGGTACACGGTGATCAGCATCATGCACAGCAGCAGCAGCGCGGCCTTGATGATCTGCACCCAGGTCGTGCCCTTCATGCCGCCGAGCAGCACGTAGACGATCATCAGCGCGCCCACCACGGCGATGGCGATCGCCTGTCCGGACTTACTGGTGACGTTCAGCAGCAGGGCGACGAGGCCACCCGCGCCGGCGACCTGAGCGAGCAGGTAGACGTAGGAGATGATCAACGTGGAGGCCGCGGCGGCGACCCGGACCGGACGCTGGCGCAGCCGGTAGGCGACCACGTCACCCATCGTGAAGCGGCCTGTGTTGCGCAGCATCTCGGCGATCAGCAGCAGGCCGACCAGCCAGGCGACCACCCAGCCGACCGAGTACACGAAACCGTCGTAGCCGTGCACCGCGATGGCGCCCGCGATACCGAGGAATGACGCCGCGGACAGGAAGTCGCCCGACAGCGCGATGCCGTTCTGCCCGCCGGTGAACTGGCCGCCGGCTGTGTAGTAATTGCTCACACTCGAATTGCCGGTGCTCACCCGGTGCACCACGTACAGCGTGATCAGGACGAACCCGACGAAAAGCGACAGGTTGAAGATCGGTTTGCTCGCCACGGGACTCGCGCCCGCCGCCAGTAATAATTCGGTCGACGTGCTCACGCGATCCCCTCCTCGAGCTCCCGAACCTGCTCGCTCGCCGGATCGAGAGTGTTCCTGGCATAGCGGCAGTAGGCGAACATGATCAATACCGTCGTGACGAATTGCGCCAGGCCGAGCAACATCCCCATGTTGATCAATCCGAGTACCGGGCGGCTCATGAAGTCGTGCGCATAGGCCGCGAGCAGCACGAACGTCATGTACCAGGCCATGAACAGAATGCTGAGCGGAAAGATGAACCGGCGTTGCTTGCGACGCAACGACAGGAAAGCCGGCTCTTGGCCGATCCGGACGAAATCGAGCCCCCCGTGTTCCTGCTGCCCGGACCTGCCGAAAAGTGTTTCCTCGGTGACCACGGCACCACCCACGCTGTGCCTGCCGTGCCCCTCGTTCACCTGCGTCACATGCCCCTCCGAACCCACCCCTGATGTCCCCCGTGGACGCCAGCGCGTGTGACAGTGGCGGCTCTCCAGGCGCGCCACAGTCACGTTCTGTTGCCACAGTGACCGCGGGGGCCACTGTTTTATCGCCGCACGACACGCTAACCCGAGGTGTTTCCACCCAACGCTGTCGGGTCCTATTCTGAGAGTTTCTCGTTAGGTTCGATCCTCACCCATTCAGGCCACTTGACTGCATCGAACGTGGACTCTCGGCGCCGCATTCAGCCTGGTCAAGTCAGCCTGATCGCCTTCGCTGCCCACCCATTCCCGGACGGCTCGACAACGCTGTAATCACGACGCCGGACAGGCGCGCATTAACCGAGCCTTTACTGAGAATTCCCTCAGTTATTCAAGGCGACTCCCAGCCTTCGGACCACTTCCCGCGGCCTCGCACACCGTCATGTCCCGTCGCACACGTCCGGACGTGTGCGAGGCAGCACGAACGGGTGCGGAGTGCGTCATCGAGCCCCACCGGTCCCGTCCGTACCGCGGCAGCCACGAGAGGCCAGGACGGGTCCGCTGACCGAACCGACGGGCTGTCACAACGCGGAGCGCCGATCGTAGTATCGCCGCCTCCCGCTCGGACCGGCCAGATAGATGTGCAGGTCAACTGCCGTTTGTGTTCAATGACAGGGGTCCAACCATGTCGGCTCTCCCACCACCGATCCACCAGCCGAGGCGCGCGGTGTTCGCAGGCTGGCTGGGCACCGCCCTGGAGTACTACGACTTCGCGATCTACGGGTCCGCCGCGTCGGTGCTGTTCGCCAAGATCTTCTTCCCCTCGGCCGATCCCGTGGTCGGCACACTGGTCTCGCTGTCGACGTTCGGCGTCGGGTACGTGGCTCGCCCGCTGGGCGGGCTCCTGTTCGGTCATTTCGGCGACCGGGTCGGACGCAGGTCGATTCTCGTGATGACGTTGACCATGATGGGCATCGCGACCACCGCGATCGGGCTGCTGCCGACGTACGGGCAGATCGGCGTCGCCGCGCCCGTCCTGCTCGTGATCCTCCGGATCGTCCAGGGCATCTCGCTGGGTGGTGAGTACAGCGGTGCCGTACTGATGACGATCGAGCACGCGGAACCGCGCAGGCGCGGGCTGTCCGGCGGCCTGCTGAACACCGGCACCGCGGTCGGCCTGATTCTCGCGAACGCGGTCTTCCTCCTGGTGACACGGCTGCCGCAGGACCAGCTGTTGTCGTGGGGCTGGAGGATTCCGTTCCTGCTCAGCGCCCTGCTGGTGATCGTCGGGCTGGTGGTCCGCCTGAAGCTGCGGGAGAGCCCCGACTTCGTGCACGTCAAGGTCGAGGGGTCCGTCCGCAGGCTCCCGCTGGTCGACGTGCTGCGCCGCTGCTGGCTGCAGGTGGTCCTGGTGACGCTGGGGACCGTCGGTGCCGGGATCGCGTTCACCGTGACGACGGTGTTCGTGCTGACCTACGGTCAGGTCGCGTTGGGCATGAGCACGCCGGCGATGCTGGGTGTGCTGCTGCCCGGGGCACTGGCGATCGTGGTGTGTGTGCCGCTGTGGGGTGTACTGGCGGATCGCATCGGGGTACGTCCGGTGTTCCTGATCGGTGCGGCGGCGATGATCCCGCTGCCCTTCGTGTGGTTCGTCCTGCTGGACACGAAGAGCTACGGGCTGATGCTGCTGGGCTTCGTGGTGTTGTACGCGGGATATTCGGCCAACTATGCGGTGTACCCGCTGTTCTTCTCACAGGCGTTCCCGATCTCGGTGCGGTTCAGCGGGATGTCGATCGGGTTCACGCTCGGCACCATCGCGGGTAACGCGTTCGCGCCGGCCATCGGCGCTTCGCTGCTCGAGTCGACGGGTGGATGGCAGGCGATCGCGGTCTACATGGCTGCGGCCGCGTTGATCTCCCTGGTCGCCGGTTGCTTCCTGCGCCCGGCGGACGCGCGGCCGGCCGAACGGCTCGCCGCGAGGGGAACCTCGACGGCCATCCGATGAGGGTCGGGCTGCGGATACCGCCCTGCGTGCCGTTGCCGGAGCTGGTCGCACACGTCCGGGACGCGGAGCGGGCGGGATTCGACGAGGTGTGGTTCCCCGACTCGCAGCTGCTGTGGCGGGATGTGTTCGCGGTGGCCGCGGCCGCGGGTGGGGCCACCTCGCGGATCACGCTCGGCACCGCCGTCACCAACATGGTCACCCGGCACCCCACCGTCGTCGCGTCGGCGGCACGTACCGTCGCCGAGGTCGCTCCGGGCCGGTTCGTGCTCGGTGTCGGAGTCGGGGACAGCTCGGTCAGGCCCGTGGGCCTGGCGCCGTCTTCCCAGACCGAGCTGCGCGCACGGCTCGGTGTGCTCCGGGGCCTGCTGGCGGGCCGCGAGGTCGATTTCGGCACCGTGACCGGACGGCTGCGCGATCCGGTGCGGGTACCCATCCACCTGGCCGCCAGCGGTCCCCGGAACCTGCGGCTCGCCGGGCGGATCGCCGACGGCGCCATCCTGCTGTCCGGCGTCTCACCGGAACCACTCGCCGCCGCGACCGCGCTCGTCCGCGAGGGCGCGGAGGCCGAGTGCCGCGCTCCGATACCCCTGACGGTGACCGCGTACTGCCGCGTGACCGACGACGTCGAGCGTGATGCACGAGAGCTGAAGCCGATCTGCCTGGCCATCGCCGGCAACGGCGGTAGCGCGTTCCTCGAGGCCGCGGGGATCCACGTCCGGGTTCCCTCCCGGCTGCCCGAGGTTTATCCCGATCTCGTGCACGCCGAGTCATGGACGGCGGCGATCGACGCCTGCGAACCCCACGTGGACGATGCCGCCGTCACCGCCTTCGCCCGCCGGTTCTGTCTGTTCGGCACCGCCGAGCAGATCGCGGAACGGGTGGCTCGGGTGGAGGCGGCCGGCGTCGGCTCGGTGCTGTTGCAGCACGTCGGCTCCTACGACCTGCCCCACCGGCTCCTGGCAGATTTCAGCGACCAGGTACTGCCGCTGCTTCGACGCTGAAGCTCGGGGAACATCGGGAACGGTGGCCGGCGGCGGGCTCAGAAGCTGTAGCGCAGGACGGCGGTGCCCCTGCGGGACAACGCGGTGCTGTGGGCCGCCAACCTGGTCCACACGCGCAGCGCCGTCGGGTAGTCGGCGACCTCCGGCGCTCGGGTGAGCAGGATTTCCTCGACCAGGGTCAGGCGCGGGTCCCAGCGCTGCGGCTCGTGAGGATCGTCGAAGCCGGGGTTGGCGACCACGTCGGCGAGAGACGCGGTGCCGCTGTAGCGCTTCAACACCCAGACGTGGAATCGGGTGTAGGCGTTGAAAGCCAGTTCCCCGCCGGGGAAATGACCGGTCAGCCGGTTGAGCAGGGACACGAAGGCGTCCTGGGCCAGGAATGCGACCAGGCCGTCGGCGACGATCACCGCCGGCCTGTCCGTCGGGACGCCGTCCAGCCAATGCGGGTCGGTCAACGAGGCACCGATGGTGTGGACGTTGTCCCGTGCGGGCACGACCTGGTGCCGCACCGCGACGACCTCGGGGAAGTCGATGTCGTACCAGTCGACCGTGGACGGTGGGTCGACGCGGAAGAATCTGCTGTCCAGGCCCGCCCCGAGGTCCAGGACGACCGCGTTCGGGTGGCGCGCGACGAACCGCTCCACGACCTCGTCCAGCTTCTTCGCCCGCAACGCGATGTCGCGCATACCCTTCGCCGCGAACGGCAGCGTCGCGGGATCGAATCCGATCTTGTGGAGGATCTGGTCGGCCATCACGTCCGCGAGGATGGGACGCTCCGCGCGGCTGTCGAGCGCCCTGCCGCACAACGTCAGGAACAGACTGTCCTGCACCGGCGTGAAGGCCGGAAGGGCCGTGCCCATGAATGATCCTTTCCGTGATCATGAAAGTGCGTTCGGATAGAGGAAAGCTACGTTGCATTGCACACATAGTCAACATCACTAAACGGCTCTGAACTGCAGCTATAAGCAGTTATTGCAATGACTGAGGAGAGTGCAACGCGTCGCGAACGTTGCACTTGAAATCTCGGAGACGCACACTGGGCCCATGCCCGGCAACCGTCTCAGCCAACAGGATCGACAGCACGTCTCCGCCGGGCTCGCGGCCGGCCTCAGCTACGCCGAGATCGCCGCGCGGCTCGGGCGCCCGACCTCGACGATCAGCCGTGAGGTCGCGCGCAACGGAGGCCGTGGTGCCTACCGGGCCGACCACGCACACCTGGCCACCACCCAGCGTGCACACCGAATCCACCGCGCCCCGTCCGGCGCTCACCCACCGGAGCCTGCCCCGTTCCGGGACTTCCGAGAACAGTTCACCGCGATGATGGTGGCGACGGGACTCCCCCGGACGCCCGCGCGAGTACTCGTCTGCCTGCTCACCAGTGAGAGCGACGGCCTACCCGCCGCCGAGCTGGCGGCCGACCTCCGGGTCAGCCCGGCGTCGATCTCCAAGGCCGTGCTCTACCTGGAACAGCTACGGTTGATCAAGCGTGAGCGGGACGTCCATCGGCGCCGCGAGCGTTACCTGATCGACGACGACATCTGGTACCAGGCATCGACCCGCGAGGTACAGGTCTGCGCCGCCTGGGCCAGTTCGGCGAACCACGGTGCCGAACTACTCGGAGACACACCCGCCGGCAACCGATTGGCCGAGATGAGCCGGTACTTCCACCACGTCGGACAGGACCTCGCCCGCTCCGCCCGACACTGGCACCACACGCTCACCAGCCAACGGACCCACGCTGGACACGAGCAGGGCGCCCCGGACCGGGACGAGACCGGCTAGAGGTTGTCCAGCAGGAACCGCAGCAGGGTCCCCGAAGCCACCAGGCTCGCCTGTTCCGTGCCGAGCCGCTCCCCCAGCAGGTGCTCGATCCCGGCGAGATCGGCTGGCCGGCTCAGCCCGGGAACCCCTGGTGAGTGCCCCGTCAACAGGCCGGTGGTGATCGGATCGGTCCGCTCCGCGATGTCCTGGAAGAAGTCCGGACCCAGCGCGACGTGCCCCGCGCCGACGAGGCCCACCGCGTGTTCGACGTGGTCGACGAAATGCCCGATGGTCGGCGAGTCGGCGAGGAACGGCCCGAACGCGTTGATCGCCACCACCCCGCCGCGGTCGGCGACCGCGAGGATCTGGTCGTCGGTCAGGTTGCGTGGATGTGCCCGCAGCGCGTGGCAGGACGAGTGCGACGCCAGATAGGGCATGATCGCCACCTCGTGAACGTGCCAGAAACCGGTCTCGGACAGATGGCTGACGTCGACGATCATCCCGAGGTCCTGCATCCGGGCGACGGCGTCGATCCCGAGTGTGGTCAGCCCGCCGCCGGTCCGGTGTTCGGCGGCGCCGTCGGCGAGCTGGGTCCGCCGGTTCCAGGTCAGCGAGGCCATCCGTATGCCGGCCCGGTACAGGACCTCGACGATCCCGAGGGTGTGTCCGATGGGCTCGGCGCCCTCCAGCGCCAGCAATAGCGCGATCCGACCGCCCGCCAACGCATCGGACAGCTCCGCCGCCGAGTGGACCACCACGACCTCGTCGCGGTGTTGCTCGGCGAAGCGGTAGGCCTCGGCGATCATCAGCAGGCAGCGGCGCAGCGCCGCCTCGCCGACGAACTGCTCCTGGGTGCAGATCGGCAGCACCTGGCAGACCACCCCGCCCGCCCTCAGCTGAGGGAGCCAGAACTCACCGAACGGGTCCGGGTGGCCACGCTCGCGCTGGTACAGGACGTGCAGCAGCAGGTCGTTGTGGCAGTCCGCGATCACCGCGCCACCTGTTCGCGCAGCGGGCCCGCCGCCTTGACCACCACCCGGGACGCCTTGCCCGGCACGTAGGTCAGCGGCACCTCCAGCAGCGACGTCACGCGCACCTTCGCCGGGTCCGCTCCCGCGCGCGCCGCCGCGTCCACCGCGAGCTGCCGTGCCTCGTCCAGACACTCCTCGCGGCCACGCGCATCGAACCGGTAGATGCGGTCCACCGCGCCGGACGCCTCCGCGATGACCGCGCCGTAGGCGTTGGCGACCGCGTGGTTGGCCGGGCGTAGAACCTCGCTGGCGCCGGTCACCGAGTCGGGGATCAGATGGCTCCCGCCGCCGACCGCGATCAGCGGCAGCTCGTCACGGCTCGCCTTCAGCCGCTCGGTCATCCGGTTGATTCGTTCGTCCACCCAGCTCAGCGCAAGCTTGACGGTCCGGTCGTCGAGCGTGCCCGACCGGGCCGGGTCGCCGAAGCCGGTCAGCCGACCGGCCGCCGCGCTGATGTCGGACAGGGTGAGTGTGGCACCGCCGAACGTCAGCGCCTCGGTGGCCAGCCGGTAGCCGACCGAGTCGGGACCGACCGAGATCCCCGCTCCGTCCTGACGGACCACCGTTCCGCCACCCAGCCCGATCGAGATCAGGTCCGGCATCCGGAAGTTGGTCCGTACGCCTCCGACCTCGACCGCGGCCGCCGACTCGCGCGGGAATCCGTCGACCAGGATGCCCGCGTCGGCGGACGTGCCACCGACGTCGATCACCACGGCGTCGCGCACCCCGGCCAGCACACACGCGCCGCGCATCGAGTTGGTCGGACCGGAGCCCAGCGTCAGCACCGGCATCCGCACTGCCTGCTCCGCCGTCATCAGGGTGCCGTCGTTCTGTGTCAGGTATGCCTCGACGTCCAGCGAATGGGCCTGCAGTGCCGAGCGGAAGCCGTCGACGACACCGCCGGCCACTCCGTGCAACGCCGCGTTGAGGATCGTGGCGTTCTCTCGTTCGAGTAGCCCGAGCGAGCCGATGTGGTGGCTCAGCGATACCGGTGTCCGGTCGCCGACCAGCTCCGTGAGCAGCGCCCCGGCACGTCGCTCGTGTTCGTCGGTGGCCGGGGCGAACACGCTGGACACCGCGATCGCGTCCACCTCCCCCGCCGTGCACTCGTCGGCGAACCGACGGATCGCGTCGGTGTCCAACGGCGCGATCTCGGCGCCGTTGTACTCGAAACCACCGCGCACGATCGCCACCGGACCGAGTACCGCCGCCAGCAGCTCGGCCGGCCAGGACGCGCCGGGCCGTACCGCGAACGTGGCGGGCGCCCCGAGCCGCAGCACCCCGACCCTGCCGAGGTCGCGGCGCTGGATGATCGCGTTGGCCGGGTGGGTGGTGCCCAGCATGGCCTGGGTCACCGCGCCGGCGTCGACGCCGTCCAGCAGGCTCGTCAGCACCGCGCGGATACCGTCGAGCGGCTCCGGGGTGGTCGGCGTCTTGTGCGCCACCACTACCGCATTGTGCTCGTCGACGAGTACCCCGTCGGTGTTCGTGCCGCCGACGTCGATCCCGATTCGCAGCTGGCTCATGATCAGTTCCTTCCGAACGGGACGTAGTCGAGGTCGTAGCCGAATGCGCGCGGGCCGACGACGTCGAGGAAGCCGTCGCGGTGCCACTGCCTCGCGGCTGGCAGGGCGATGACGTCGACGCGCTGGCCGTAGGCGAGGGTCTCGGTGGTGATCGGCTGCGCGTTCTCGTGGTCGAGCACGCAGATGAGGTCGGGTGGGGTGAGCACCGGTGTGCCGTTGTCGATCGCGACGAGCAGCTCGTTCTGAATCAGCAGCCGCATGCTGCGCAACGGGTCGTCGAAGTGCTCGATGTCGCACGTGCCCCGGGTGAACCCGTCGGTGGCGCGACGGTCGATGTCGGTGATCTTCCCGTTGAAGATGCGCCGCCCGCCGGCGAAGTCCAGCAGCTCGTCCAGAGCCGATGGGCTGCCGTCTCGCGCGCTGGCCAGCATCCGGCCCAGCTCGGTGCAGTAGCTCAGCGAGCCGTGGATCGCGGAGTCCACGCACTGGCGCGCGGTCATCGGGTACTGCGACACGGCGTTGGCCATGCCGAGCTGCACGACCGCGGTGCGGCCGAGTATCTCCGCCGTCCGGTTGTCGACGGTCTCGAAGATGCCGAGGTTCCCTTTCTCGTCGGAGACCGTGATCGGTGTGGCCGGCAGCCCGGCAAGGGTGAAGACGGTCATGCCGATCTCCGGGAACGCCCGCCCCATGCCGTCCGCATCGATCAGGGGCAGGCCGACCTCCGCCGCCGTGGCCATCGGGATCAGCGTGTTCATCCCGCCCACCTCGATGGGCATGATCGCCACCGGGTCCCTGCCCAGGTAGCGCCCCATGGCGCGCAACGACTCGACGAACTCGGCGCCGGCCGGGACCCGCTCGATGATCACCGTGGGGGCACCGACGATGGCGACCGCGACGACGAGACCGTCCGGGTCCAGGTCGGCGGCGTCGACGACGTCGACCGGTCCGAACCGCTCGATGGCCTGCCTGGCCATCAGTGCGCCGATGTAGGGGTCACCGCCTCCGCCGGTGCCCAGCAGGGTGGCGCCCAACGTCACGTGGGCGATGTCTTCCGTGGTGATCTGCCGCATGCCGGAAAGCTAGATCGAGCCCTCGCACACCGAGCTGTGCTCACCGCACAGGAACAGCTCTCAGCTGGGCTCGGCGCCCAGCAGATCGTTTTTGCGCTGAACCTATCTTTCGGGCCACTGTGCTCGCGCTCACACCAGGAGGGTTCGATGAGGGCTACCACTGAACAACCGGTCGGCGCGGTGTTCGAGGACATGCGACTACGTCTGCCGCACATCCGCGCCGGAGCGGTGCTGTGTATCGCCTTCGTGCTCGAGGCGTGGGAGATGCTCGCGCTGGTCTACATCGGTGCCGACGTCCGGCGATCGCTCGGCATCGACGAGGCGAGCCTCGGGCTGCTGGTGTCCGCACTGTTCCTCGGGATGATCCCCGGTTCGCTGATCAGCGGGGTCCTTGCCGACCGGATCGGACGTCGGCGGACCTGCACGTGGAGCCTGGCGCTCTACGGCGTGTGCACCGCCGTTGCCGCCTTCGCGTCGAACTATCCGTGGCTGCTGGCGGCCCGGCTCCTGGCAGGCTTGATGTTGTCCGGGGTGCACGTGACGGTCTTCCCCTACTTCGAGGAGCTGCTGCCGGTCCGGGTCCGAGGCAAGGCCACCGTGTACCTGTCCTCGGGATGGGCGTTCGGTCTGCTGCTCGCGGTCGGCACCACATCGGCGGTGGGGGGTTACGGCTGGCGAGCGGTGGTGTTCCTCAACGCGCTGGTCGGGCTGTGGGCGTTGGCCATCAGGATGTTCGTCCCGGAGTCGCCGTATTGGCTGGTGGCCAGCGGCCGGCAGGCGCAGGCACGCACCGTGCTGCGCACACTGGGCGCCGAGGTCCCCGACGACGTGACGCTGACCGTTCCCGAACACCGCGTGGGGTCGGTCAGGGCGATCTTCGCCAGGCCGCTGCGCCGGATCACCGTGACCCAGATCGTGCTCAACTTCGCCCTGTCCTGGGGT
Source organism: Actinospineispora spinosispora DSM 44797 (assembly GCF_000429025.1). Taxonomy (GTDB): domain Bacteria; phylum Actinomycetota; class Actinomycetes; order Mycobacteriales; family Pseudonocardiaceae; genus Pseudonocardia; species Pseudonocardia spinosispora. The sequence continues at coordinate 857,806 of NZ_KE386833.1, read as the reverse complement.
TATTGGGGGCTGCAGACCGGGCTGCCCGAGCTGCTGCGCGGAAAAGGCCTCACCGTCTCCGCGACGCTGGGTTTCACAGCGCTCAGCGCGCTCATGATGATCCCCGGGTATCTCAGCGCGTCCTGGCTGACCCACCGCTACGGCCGCCGCCGCGTGTTCATCACCTACATCACCTCGGCCGCTGCCAGCGGTGTGCTGTTCGCCTTCGCCGGCACCATGCCGATGCTCTACGTGGGCAACTTCCTTCTCGCGTTCTTCAGCCTCGGCGCGTTCGGCGTGTGGAACACCTGGCTCGGCGAGTTCTATCCGACCGCTGTGCGCGGGGTCGGTTACTCGTGGGGCATCTTCGCCCAACGAGTGGCCAACACCATCGCGCCGACCGTGATCGGCCTGATGCTGGCCCGCGCCACCGCCTTCGGCACGACGGTCGTGTTCATCGACGCGTTCCTGCTGGTCTCCGCGCTGCTCTCGGTGCAGCTGCCGGAGACCCGAGACACCCGTCTCGACTAGCCTCACCGCTACCCGGGCAGCCGCACGACGTACTCCGCGCGGTCACCCCGGATGTGGTGGGCGACCCTCGCCACCACGCGTCCGTGCTGGTCGGTGTTGATGCCACGCAGCTCGAGCAACGCACTGCCCACCGGAACGTCGAGCCAGCCGGCCTCGTCCGGGCCGGCCGGTCCGGCGCTGAAGGCACGCTCCGCCCGCCGGACGCTCAGCCCGTGCCGGGCGGTGATCACCGCGAAGACGCTCGCCCCGCCCACCCAGTCCAGCGGGGCGAGCGACGCCGGAACCAGAACCTCTCCGATCGACCACGGCTCCTCCTCCAGGTAGCGCACGAAGCGGAACCGAACCGCGGCGCCGGGGAAGTCGGCAAACGGGGTGTCCACCCCGAGGTCGGCCTCGGTGATCGCGAGAACTCGATGGCGAACCACGATCCCGCGCCGCGCCATCGACTCCGACAGGCTCGCCTCTCCGTCGTCGATGCGGTGACGTGTCGCGGGTACGGCGATGAAACTGCCGACCCCGTGCTCGGTACGCACCAGCCCGGCGCGAGAGAGCTCCTCCAGCGCCCGTCTCATCGTCAGCCGGTTGACGCCGTACTGCCGCGCGAGCTGCGCCTCCGGCTCGAGGCGCTGGCCGGGCACCAGCTCCGACCTACCGACCCGGGCGATCAGGTCCTCGGCGACCTGTCGGTACCGCGCGGTCCCCGGCTGCTTGGGTACGCGCCCCGGCATCGCATCGTCTCCAGTGGTAGACATCTAGATATCTATCCTACGCAGCTTCTCGAACATCGGCGGCGCACGACCACGAGGGGCCCCGAATGGTGACAGTCGCTTTCCTGGTCCTCGTCGCGATCGCCGCCGGTGTCCTCAGCGGTGTCGTGGGAACCGGGTCGTCGTTGCTGCTGCTCCCGGCGCTCGTCTGGCTCTACGGACCGAGGGTCGCCGTGCCGGTGATGGGTATCGCCTCGGTGATGGGCAACGTGGGCAGGGTGATCGCCTGGTGGCGGCGAATCGTGTGGCGACCGGTCCTCGCCTACGCGCTTCCCGGAGTGCCTGCCGCCGTCCTCGGTGCCCACGCCCTGCTGACGATCCGGCCGGCTCTGGTCGACGGGGCACTGGCGGCGTTCTTCGTCGCGATGATCGCCTTCCGCAGGAGCCGTCGGGTCAGCCGGTGGCGGTTCACCACGGGCCACATGGTGGCGGCGGGTGCGGTCGTCGGCTTTCTCACCGGCATGGTGTTCTCCACCGGCCCGCTCAGCGTGCCGGTCTTCACCGCCTACGGGCTGAGCGGAGGCGCGTTCCTCGGCACGGAGGCGGCCAGCTCGCTGCTGCTCTACGCCGGGAAGCTCGCCACGTTCGGCACCGCGGGCGCACTGACCGAGGGTGTCCTCGTACGCGGCCTCGCCATCGGTGGCGCCCTCATGTGCGGCTCGATCGTCGCCCGGCACCTCGTCGAGCGCATCGGTTCGCACACCTACGAGCTCCTGATCGACGGCGTCCTCGCGGTCGGAGCAGCCACCATGATCCTGGCGATCGTTCGCTAGTGGATGATCGCCGACTCGACCGACACCAAGAAAGAAGTGAATTCACTTCTTGACGGGAGGACGTACTGGGGCGAAGCTGTCGCCATGAGCGACTTCGAGACGATCCTCTACACCGTGAACGGGCCGATCGCGACGATCACCCTGAACCGGCCCGACGAGCTGAACACCATCGTGCCGCCGATGCCCTACGAGGTCAGCCGAGCGGTCGGACGCGCGGTGCGGGACAAGGACGTCAAGGTCATCGTGCTGCGTGGCGCCGGTCGGGCGTTCTGCGCCGGCTACGACTTCGGCGACGGCTTCACCCACTGGGGCGACGAACTCGACACCGACGGCGCCTGGGACCCGGGTAAGGACTTCGTCTTCGCCACCGCATCCGAGATCGCCCCGACACAACACTTCCTCAGTGTGTGGCGTTCCCCGAAGCCGGTCATCGCCCAGGTCCACGGCTGGTGTGTGGGCGGTGGCAGCGACTTCGCACTGGCCGCCGACCTCATCGTGGCCAGCGAGGACGCGGTGATCGGGACCCCGTACAGCAGAATGTGGGGCACCTACCAGACCGGTATGTGGACGCTGCGCCTCGGCTTGGCCAAGGCCAAGTACCACGGGCTCACCGGCCGCCCGTTGACCGGCCGGGAGGCCGCCGACGTGGAGCTGATCAACGAAGCGGTGCCGTTCGCGCAGCTGGAGTCCACGGTGGCCGACCTGGCGGCGGACCTGGCCCGCATCCCGCTGTCCCAGCTGGCCGCCATGAAGCTGGTGATGAACAACGCCTACGAGGCCATGGGGCTCGCCGCCACCCAGCGGCTCGGCCCGATCGTGGACGGGTTGATGCGCAACACGCCGGACGCGCTGGCCTTCGTCGAACGGGCCGGCAAGGAGGGAGCCCGCGCGGTCGTCGCCGAGCGGGACGGCGCGTTCGGCGACTACAGCCAGGCCCCGCCGGAGCGGCGGCCGGACCCGACCCACATCATCACCGTGTGACATCTCAGACCGGACGCGGCACCCGGTCCGGGCCAGAGGGCCCGACCGGGGCGCCCCACGAGCTGACCGGCAAGGGCAACGCCACCCGAGCCCGCCTGCTCGCCGCCGCCAGCAACGAGCTCGCCGAGCGAGGGACGCTGGAGCTGGCCACGGTCGCCGACCGCGCCGGGGTGGTGCAGAGCGCGCTGTACCGCTACTTCGCGGGCAAGGACGGGCTGGTCGAGGCCGTCGTACACGACTTCTACGACCAGTACGGTGCCGAGGTGTTCGACGCACCGATCGAGACCGGCGGCGACTGGTTGGAGCGGGAGGCGGTGCGGCTGCGCCGCGAGGTGCACTTCCTCTACACCCATCCGCTCGGACGCGCGGTGGCCGCCGGGCTCGTGCACGAGGCGGCCGCGACCAAGGCGGACGCCGAACGGCTGCGTGCACAGTCCGGCGCCGCCGCCCGCAACATCCGGCACGGCCAACGGGCCGGCGAGCTGCACCCGGACATCGACGCCGGACTGGTCGGCGCCGCGCTGATGGGCGCGTTGCGGGCCATGCTCGCCGAGGCGCTGTCCCGCGACCCGTCACCGCCGGAGCAACACGTGGCCGACGCGGTCATCGCGATGGGCGCCGCGCTCCTCGAACGCGCGTCCCACCCGGACGACCGAGCCTGACCCGGCGACCTCGCAGACCTTCACGTGGCGTCGCAGACACTGCAGTGCCTGCGACGCGACGTGAGGCTCTGCGAAGTGCGACCCGGCGGGTGTGGAGCCTGGGAACGATTGGCCCAGGCTTCTCAGCCGCGCAGCGCTTATCGTCGATCAGGTGAGCGGAGCACAGAGCGATCTCGGACGGGCGCTCCGGGGTTGGCGGGAGACGGTGTCGCCGGCCCTGGTGGGGATTGCCGGGTCCACCGTCCGGCGGCGGACCCCGGGACTGCGACGCGAGGAGCTCGGGGCGTTGGCGGGGGTCTCCGCCGACTACATCAAGCGCCTTGAACAGGGCCGGGCCCGTCCCTCGATGCCGGTCCTCGACGCGCTGAGCCGGGCACTGCGGCTGTCGCGGGAGGAGTACGAACACTTCTGCGCGCTGGCCGGTCACGCACCGGCAGGCGAAGGGTGCGTGCCGACCTACCTCGGGCCGGGCGCGCGCCGGCTGTTGGACCGGTTCGACTCCGGCGCCGTCGGTGTCTTCACCGCCGCGTGGACCCAGCTGGCCGCGAACTCGTCCTGGGCCGCGTTGCACGGTGACCCGAGCGCGGCGCGCGGCTGGGAGCGCAACCTGGTCTGGTGCGAGTTCGCCGGGATCAACGACTGCCTCGACGACCCCGCCGACACCGAACGGTTCCGGGCCAGCCTCGTGGCGGACCTGCGCGCCGCGGTGGCCCGCTACCCGGCCGAACGCGAGCTGACCGCGTTGATCGCCGCGCTGCGCTCGACGAGCAGCGCGTTCGACCGGGCATGGAACAGCGCCCCGGTCACCGCCCACGGGGTGCACCGCGCGAGGGTCGTGCACCCCCAGGTCGGGCCGCTGATGCTGGACCTCGACATCCTGACCATCCACGACGGCGATCTGCGCGTCGCCCTGTTCACCGCCGAACCCGGAAGCACCGACGCCGAGCGACTCGCCCTGGTCAACGTTCTCGGCCTACAGGACCTCTCCGCGCTGGAGCCTGACCGGCGCTGATCCGGCGTTCCTCTCGATCGACACGCCCCCACCGGCCCCTCTGACGGTCGGTCCGCCACTCCTCGGCCGTTCCCCTGTCCTCCTCGTCCGGGGATCACTCGCGAGCACCTAAGGATGATCATGACTGTCCACACCGACGCCGACCGCACGGCCACAGCGCTCGACGTCCTCACCCGCCGGATCGACCGAACCCGCATCGCGGTCGAAGGGCCCGAGCTCGACGCCGTCTCGGCCGTGTGGAACGGAGCGGTGACCCACCGCCCGGCGCTCGTCGTGCGGTGCGCGACAGCGGCGGACGTGCGGCACGCGATCCGCGCGGCACGAGCAAGCGGGCTACCGCTGTCGGTACGGGGCGGCGGCCACGACTGGGCGGGGCGGGCGGTCCGGCCGGGTGGCCTGGTCATCGACCTCACCCGGATGCGGCACGTCTCGGTGCACGACGGCGTCGCTACCGTCGCCGGTGGCGCCACCTCCTCGGACGTGGCGGAGGCCGCGGACCGCCACGGGCTCACCGCGGTCACCGGCACGGTCGGAGCCGTGGGGATGATCGGGCTGACCCTCGGCGGGGGCTACGGTCCGTTGCTCGGGTCTCGCGGCCTCGCCGCCGACAACCTGCTGGCCGCCGAGGTGGTACTGGCCGACGGCCGCATCGTGCGGGCAGCTCAGGACGGTGCCGACCCGGAGCTGCTGTGGGCGCTGCGCGGTGGGGGCGGCAACTTCGGCGTCGTCACGTCCGCCGAGGTGGCCCTGCATCCCGTGGCGCAGGTACTCGCCGGTTCCTTCACCTTCCCGTGGGATCAGGCGGGCCAGGTGCTGCGCGGGTACGGCAACCTCCTCGACCGTGCACCCGACGCGCTCGGCGCCATGATCACGCTCACCCCCGGCCCCGACGGCGACCCGATCATCGCGGTGTCGCCGACCTGGTCCGGGGCGCTCCGCGACGGAACGGCGGTCCTCGACGGGTTCGCCCGGCTGGGCACACCCCTGACCACGATCGTGAAGCCGATGTCCCCACTGGCGAAGCTGCGTGAGTTCGACGGTGCGTTCCCGGACGGGGCACGGTACGAGATCCGCACCCGCAACGTCGCCGCGTTGACCGACGCCACGGTGTCCGCGCTACTCGGTGCCTTCGCCGCGCGCACCGCACCCGGCTCGTTCATCAACATCCACCACTTCCACGGTGCGGCCACCAGGACGGCCGTCGCCAGCGGCGCTTTCGGACTGCGCCGAGACCACTTCATGGTCGAGCTCATCGAGACCGGCGCGCCGGAGGAGTCGCCCCTGCCCAGCGGCTGGCCCCGGAGAGCCGGTGCGGCGCTCGCCCCGCATGCGCTGCCCGGCGGCTATCCCAATCTCCTCGGCCCCGACGACGTCGACCAGGCCGACGCTGCCTACGGCCCGAACTCCGCCCGGCTGCTCGCGGTCAAGGCACGCCTCGACCCCGACGGCGTGTTCACCGCGACGCCGCTCCCGCGCGGGCCGCAACACCCAGGTCCCGCTCGGAAGGCACGCCATGACCGATGATCTGGAACTGGATGCGGTCGTCGTCGGGGCCGGGTTCTCCGGCCTCTACGCGCTGCACGTGCTGCGGGACCGGCTGGGACTGTCGGTGCGGGCGATCGACCGGGCGGGTGGTGTGGGTGGCGTCTGGTACTGGAACCGGTATCCGGGCGCCCGCTGCGACATCGAGAGCTACAGCTACTCGTACTCGTTCTCCCCGGACCTGCAGCAGGAGTGGCGGTGGAGCGAGCGGTTCGCCGGACAGCCGGAGATCCTGCGCTACCTTGAGCACGTCGCCGACCGGTTCGACCTCCGCCGTGACATCGTCCTCGACACCCGGATCACCTCGGCGACCTGGGACGACGACCGCGCCCGATGGGTGCTGACCACCGACATCGGGGACCGGCTGAGCGCCCGCTACCTGATCTCCGGGGCGGGCAACCTGTCCGAGGCGGCAACGCCGGAGCTCGACGGGCTGGACACCTTCGACGGGCCGGTGTACTCCACCGCGCGCTGGCCGCGCGGGGGCGTGGACTTCACCGGCAAGCGGGTGGCGGTGATCGGCACCGGCTCCAGCGGCATCCAGGTCATCCCGCACATCGCCGCGCAGGCCGCGCACCTGACGGTGTTCCAGCGCACCGCGAACTACGCCACCCCGATCGGCAACGGGACCCTGGATCCCGAGTTCGCGCGCCTGGTCAAGGCCGACTACCCGAACCTGCGCCGGCGGTCCCGCGACAACTTCGCCGGACTGCCCTTCGACCTGCAGTCCCCGTCGGCGCTGGCGGTGTCCGACCACGAACGCAGCCGGGTCTACCAGGAGCGCTGGGACCAGGGCGGGTTCCGGCTGTTCCTGGACTCCTATGCCGACCTGTTCTTCGACGAGAAGGCCAACGACACCGCCGCCGAGTTCATCCGGGACCGGATCCGTGAACGGGTCACCGACCCGGCCACCGCTGAGCTGCTCTGTCCCACCGACCACCCCTACGCCACGAAGCGCCCGCCGCTGGAGTCCGGCTACTACGAGACCTACAACCGCGACACGGTCGAGCTGGTCGACCTGCGCTCCAGCCCGATCCAGCGGATCATCCCACGCGGAATCCGGACCGAGGGCGCGGCAGGCACGGACCATGCGCTGGATGCGATCGTGCTGGCCACCGGTTTCGACGGATTCACCGGTCCGCTGCTCCGGATGGGTATCCGGGGGCGCGACGGACGGTCACTGCGCGAGCACTGGTCCGACGGCCCACACACCTACCTGGGGCTGATGACCCACGGCTTCCCCAACCTGTTCACCATCACCGGCCCGCAGAGCCCGTCACAGTTCTACAACCACCCGCTCGCCGCCGAGGACCACGTCGACTGGCTGGCCGACTGCATCAGCCACCTGCGTGAGCGCGGCGTCGACCGGATCGAACCGTCCGCCGAGGCCGAGCACCGGTGGGGTGAGCATACGGACGAGGTGGCGAGCGGGGCGTTGCTGCCCCGCACCGACTCCTGGTTCATGGGCAGCAACGTGCCCGGCAAACCGCGAGCGCTGCTGATCTACCTCGGTGGCGCGCCCGCCTACCGGCGGATCTGTGCCGACGTGGCGGAGCGCGGCTATCAGGGCTTCCTGTTCGACGGCGTCCCGGCCGCCGAAGGGCCGGGCGCCACGGTCTGAGGCTCCGGCGGAATCAACCGGTGCAGACCGAGCCGGTGGCGACGGTCAGCGCCTGCTGGTGCAGCTGGTCGAGGTGCCGGCCGGCCTCCTCGGTCGCCCGCCGCAGCGCCGAGGTGCAGCCGGCACCGGCGTGCCGTGCTGGGACGGTGGCCTTGAGCGAGTCCATGATCTGGTCGGTCAACCGGTCCAGCTCGGGACGAACCACCGTGGCCAGGTCGGGCTTCGTGCCCGGACGCTGGTCGGGATGGGACGTCCACTGCTGGTAGAGCCCGCGCTGCACCACCTTGTTGGCCTCGATCTGGTCCCGGAAGAAGCGGGTCACCTCCTCGGGGCTGATCTGCATGGTCTGGGCCTTGGCGCTGGCCGCGGCGATCACCTGCTGCTCGCGCGCCGGGTCGTCGATCGGTGACGGTGTGCCGAACTTGGCCGCCGACACCTCGTCGGCGGTCTTGATGCGGGAGACACTTAGCTCGACCAGCGGCTCCAGCGGGCTGTGGTCGGTGGTGGCCGAGACCGGTGGCGTCGACGGCGCCGCGGCCGGCGACCCGGTTCCACACGCGGTGGCGGTCAGGAGGATGCCGGCGACCGATGCCGCGGCACGGGCGAGAGCTGTACTGAGCACGAACACTCCCCTAGCTTCGCCCGGAACCGGGCCTCACCGCCACACGACACCCCCGGTCTCCTGGGTGGATCGCAGCATCGGGAGCAGCGCCTCGGTCAGGAAGGCCCGCATGGTGGTGGGAGTCGTGGTGACCGCCGATCGGGGCTGCCGGGTGGCGGTGTGCCCGGAGTTGATGGCCTCGGCGACCTCGACCATCAGATCGGTGACGTTGCGGGACACCCCGGCCGCTCGTTGCCCGGCGGCGAACTGGTCGATCGACTGCCGGACGTAGCGCAGCTCGGGTCGGCCGGTGACCTCGGCGATGATCTCGGTGGCCTCGGCCATGCTCAGGTCCCGTTCGCCGTGCAGCTCGAGGACCTCCGGCCTCCCGGGGCGCGCCAGGGTGGAACCGGCCAGGTGGTGCGCGGCGGCGCGGCCGATGTCCTCGGCGGCGATGAAGGGCATGGCCAGGTCGGGATCGAACGGTGCGGTGACCACTCCGGCGGCGCGGATCGAGGCGGCCTGGCCGAGCAGGTTCTCCATGAAGTAGCCCGCCCGCAGATTGGTCACGGCGGCGTCGAGCCCGTTGGTGCGTTCCTCCAGGTAGTGCAGCCCGGCGACCGGGCCGGTGCCGGATTCCTTGTCCGCTCCCCAGCTGCTCAGGGTCACCACCCGGCCGACCCCGGCGTCCGCGAGGGCTCCGGCCATGGCGTCGACGATCCGTCGCTGGTGGGCGGAGAAGTCGGGGCTGTCCGGAATGTAGTTGGGCTGCACCATGACGTACGCCCCCTCGGCGTCCCGGAACGCCTCGGTGAGCGCCGCGCGATCCGTCGGCTCCACCACGGTCGTCCGCGCGCCGGCGGTCCGCAACGGCGCGAGGCCACGGGCACCGCGCCCGAGCGCACGCACCGCCCGACCGGACCGCAGGAGCTCGCCCACCACCGCGCGGCCCGTACGGCCTGTTGCTCCTGTCACCACGAACATGTCTCGGTCACCTGTCTCTGATCTCGGGAGAGCCGACGTCCGTCACGCCGGCGGCAGCACCCGACGCTAAGCGGGACCGAGCGGCCCGGGGTGGTGCTGGCTCACCCACCCCCGCCCGGCGAAACCTCGGCTACCGTCGGGTTCATGGCCAGGACGGTGGGTGCACTCGGGGAGTTCCTGCGGGCCCGTCGCTCGCTCGTCCGGCCCGGACAGGTCGGCCTCGAGCCGGGGCCGGCGCGGCAGGTGCCCGGGCTCCGCCGCGAAGAGGTCGCCATGCTCGCCGGGGTCAGTACCGACTACTACGTGCAGCTCGAACAAGGCCGGGAGAACCGGCCGTCGACGCAGGTCCTCGATGCGCTCGCCCGGGTGCTGCGGCTCGACTTCGACACCCATGCACATCTGCGCTCTCTCGCCACCCACGATGCCGTGCTTCGCAACGCCGACACGATCCCGACGCCGGCCGGTCACGCCCTGACCGATCTGATCGAACGCTGGGTGGCCGTCCCAGCGATGCTGGTGAGGCCGTGGATGGACGTCGTTGCGCGGAACAGCGCCGCCGACGCGCTCTACGACGGGCTGGTGCTACGTGACAACCTGGCTCGGATGGCCTTTCTCGACGAGAGGGTGGCCGAGTTCGTCCCCGACACCGAGCATCTGGCGCGGTGCACCGTGGCCACCCTGCGTGCCTCGGCCGGTCCGGAACCGCACGCCCCACGGATGGTCGAGCTGATCGGTGAGCTGTCGCTGCGCAGCGAGTCGTTCCGCCGGCTGTGGGCCCGGCACGATGCCCACCGCAAGGGCAGTGCGGTCAAGCGGTTCATCCACCCGATGGTCGGCCCCCTCACACTCCACCAGCACGTGCTGACCCTCCCGGACGACCCCGAGCTACAGCTGTGGCTCTATCAGGCCGAGCCCGGTTCGGAATCCGAGCATGCGCTCACCCGGCTGCTGTCGACCGCGGCTCGCCCGACCGTCGCGTTCCCGGCCGACGCCGGCTGATCCGAGGCAGCGGGACTCCCAGCATCTATACGTGAGGCGCATCAATGCATCGGCGAAAGTATTTCACGAATTGATTCGCCTTCCTTAACGTGGAACAAGAGGCCAATACTTTCGGCGAGAAGCAAAGCAGCGACATAAATTGCACGCTCTCACCTGTCCCGCTTTATTCGAGGAGAAAAGGACATGGGAACTGACAACGCACCATCCGCATTCGACGAACTGATGGCGGTGCGTGGCGGGCCGCTACCGGTCGACGGAGAGGTCACGATCAGCGGGGCGGACCCGCTGTTCACGTCTCCGCTGCGCATCGGCGGGGCCCTGGCCGACGCGCTGGCCGCTCGCGCCGTCGCGGCGAACGACCTGTGGGAGCTGCGGACCGGGCAGCGACAGCGCATCCGGATCGACGTCCGCGCCGCGGCCGCCACCGCCCTCGGCGGTGAGGACATGACGCTCGTACGCGGCCCGGACGGCGAGTACCATCCCGCGCCGATCTCCCCCGACGTCGAGCACATGGTCGCGCTGACCCAGCCGTGGCCGACCGCCGACGACCGGTGGTTCCTGCCGCATTTCAACCTGCCGCACCTCGAGCGTCGCGTACTGGACGTCCTGCGCTGTGAGGCCACCCCGGATTCGGTCGCCGCCGCCGTACGGACTTGGAAGGCACAGGACCTGGAGGACGCGATCGCCGAGGTGAACGCGTGCGGGGGCGTGGTCCGCGGTGCGGACGAATGGCTGGAGCACCCGCACGGCGCCCACCTCGCGGCCCGCCCGGTCGTGGAGATCACCAAGATCGGGCAGAGCGCCCCCGAGACGCTGCACGGTGACGCGACCGACCCGCTGTCCGGGGTCCGCGTCCTCGACCTCACCCGTATCCTCGCCGGGCCAACGGCCGCCCTCAGCGTGGCCGAGCACGGCGCCGACGTACTGGCCGTCACCGCGCCCCAGCTCCCCCAGGTGGCCCCGTTCGTGCGGGACACCGGTCACGGCAAATGCAGCACCTACCTCGACTACACCCGGCCCGACCAGGCCGCGCGGCTGCGCGAGCTCGCGGCGGGCGCGGACGTGTTCATCCAGGGCTACCGTCCGAACCGCCTGGCGGCGCACGGGTTCGGGCCCGACCAGCTCGCCTCGGCCCGCCCCGGCCTGGTCTACGTGAGCGTCAACTGCTTCGGCTCCGGCGGGCCGTTCGCCGACCGCGCCGGATGGGATCAGGTCGCCCAGGCGGTCAGCGGCATCTGCGACATCCAGGGCCGCGAGACCGGCGCCGGTCGGCCGGCGCTCACGCCGGTGTACCTGCTCGACTTCCTCACCGGGTTCCTCGGTGGGTTCGGGGCGATGGTCGCGCTCGCCCGGCGAGCACAAGAGGGTGGCAGCTACCACGTCGAGGTGTCGCTGTGCCAGTCGGCGATGCTGATCCAGCGCCAGGGGCTCGTCGACGGCTTCGCCGACGCCCCCGACCGGCTGTCCGCCGCGGAGTTCGAGCGCTACGCGGTCACCGACGACGACACCGCCTACGGCGACCTGAAGAGCCTGGGCCCGGTAATCCGGATGTCGCGGACACCGCCGAGGTGGGCGCACACGACTCCCCGGTTGGGCAGCTCCGCCGCCGAGTGGCTGCCACGCTGACGGTCGGGCCGAACAGGATGCCGGGACGGTGGATTAGCGTGCCGCCATGAGCGCGGACGACTGGCTGGCCGACACCCGACACACCTACGACGCCGACGCGGCCGGCTACGCCGATGTGGTGCGAGACATCCTGGGCGGGCGCCACCCCCACCTCAACGCGGCCCTGGGTCTGTTCGCCGACCAGGTCCTGGCCGAGGGGGGCGGCGCGGTGGCGGACATCGGCTGCGGTCCCGGGCACGTCACCGCCCACCTGCACGGCCTCGGTGTCGACGCCTTCGGCATCGATCTGTCACCGGAGATGATCGCGGTGGCCCGATCCGACCACCCCGGCCCTCGGTTCGAGGTCGGCTCCATGACCGACCTGGACGTCCCCGCCGCCTCGGTGGCCGGGCTGATCGCCTGGTGGTCACTGATCCACATCCCGGACGGCGCGATGGCAACCGTGCTGGGCCAGTTCCACCGCGTGTTGCGCCCTGGCGGGCTGTTGCAGGTCGGCTTCCACGTCGGCGACCCGTCACCGGCGATGGACAGCGACGATCCGACGGTCCACGGCCACCGGCGCAGGCCCGAGCGCATGGCGGACTGGCTGCGGGACGCCGGGTTCACGGTCGAGTCGCAGTGGGAGTTCAACATGGCCACCGACCGGCCGGGCGCGATCCTGTTCGCGCGCCGCACGGGCACCTGACCCCGGTCAGGTGCCGTCGCTCGGTTCGAACGTGACCGTGTCCCTGAGCTGGGCCAGCTTGTCGACGTCGTCCCGCCGCAGTCCGGCGTGATAGATCATCAACCGCAGCCCGTCGGGTCCGTCGACCGCGAGGTTGTCCCTGGTCAAGGTGATGACACCGACCCGAGGATGGTCGAACCGGACCGGTGGCCGGTCCACCCGGCTCACGACCGTGTGGCCGTCCCACAGCTCACGGAAGTAGGCGTCACCCGCCGAGAGCTCACTCACCAGCTCGGTCGTGCGCCCGTCATCGGCCTGACCGGCGACCGAGGCACGAAAGGACGCCACGAGGTAGGCGGCACTCGGCCTCCAGTCAAGGAACAGCGCGCGCTCGTCCGGGTCGAGGAACACCGACAACATCCGGTTCCGGCCGGGACGCAGCGTCGGTGACAGCGCCCTGGCCATGGCATTGGACGACACGACGTCGAAGTGGCTGTCCTGTACGAAGGCCGGCAGCTCCAGCGCCCGCAGAAGCAGGTCGACGCTGGCCGGCACGGTCACGAGCCGGCCACTCTCGACCGGTCCCGCCGTCGACCCGCCCAGAGCCGACAGGTGCGCCGTCTCGGTAGCGTCCAGCCGCAGTGCCCGCGCCAGGGCCGACAGCACCTGTTCCGACGGGTGGCGATCGCGCCCCTGTTCCAGCCGCAGGTAGTAGTTCGCGCTGATCCCGGCCAGCTGCGCGACCTCCTCGCGGCGAAGCCCGGACACCCGGCGCGGACCGACCCCCTCGAACCCGATATCGGCGGGCGAGACCCGTGCGCGGCACGCACGCAGGTACTCCCCCAGCAGGTTCTTCCGGCCCATGTCCACGAGCCTATTGGAGGGTGCCCCTGGCGTTCCTAGGAAGAGCAAGGGGCAGCACGCGCATCCGGTGCGGTCATAGCGTCCGACGGAGAGTCGGTCCACCGTCGAAGGGGCGTGCAATGCCGGATACCGCGAGCGACCGCATCATCGCGGTCGAGGAACACTTCGCCACCGCCCGGTTCTGGGAGCGGACGGCGGAACTGTCGGCGTTCTCCGGTGAGAATGCCGAACGGATCTACACGCGCAATTTCATCACCAACGACTACATCAGTCGTCGGCTGACCGATGTGCCGACCAGGCTCGACGAGATGGACAGAGCGGGCATCGACGTCTCGGTTCTCAGCCTGAACCCGCCAGGAGTCCAGCTGTGGTCCGACAGCGCGGCCGCGACATCGCTCGCGCGGGACATGAACGACGCACTCGCCGACATCGTGGCCGCCGACCCGACCCTGTTCGCGGCACTCGCCGCCGTCGCGCCCCAGGATCCCGAGGCGGCGGCCGAGGAGGTTCGCCGCACCGCACGGACCCTCGGGTTCAATGGAGTCCTGATCAGCTCCCACACCGGCGGCCGCTACCTGGACGAGCCCGAGTACGAACCGATCCTGGCCGCGCTGGAGGAGACCGGGAGCACGCTGTACCTGCACCCCCGCATGCCGAGCCCTCGGATGCTCGCGCCCTACGACCCCTACGGGCTTCAGCAGGCCATCTGGGGGTTCCAGGCCGAAGCGTCGACGCACGCGATGCGGCTGATCCTCGGCGGGGTGTTCGACAGGCACCCGGACCTGCGTCTGGTCCTTGGTCATCTCGGCGAGGGCATCCCGTACTGGCTGTGGCGCATCGACAACCTGTACGCCAAGAGCTACGCCTGGGCGCGTGACGTGCTGGGCATGGTCCAGCTCGACCGTGCACCCAGCGAGTACTTCGCCAGCAACATCTGGATCACCACCAGCGGGATGTTCGACCGGGACACCCTCGCCTACTGCCTCGCCAAGGTCGGTGCCGAACGGATCCTGTTCGCGGTCGACTACCCCTACGAGGACGGTGTCGCCGCGGCCGAGTTCCTCGCCGGGGCGGAACTCGACGCCGGACAGCGCGCGGCGATCAGCCACCGCAACGCCGAACACGTCTTCAACCTGCCCACGTCGTAGCTCGCACAGGGGCCGGGGCCCAGTTCCGTGTCTCCTCGCAGAGCGTCGTGTCGCGTCGCAGATGTTGCAGCATCTGCGACGCGACATGAAGCTCTGCGACGTCGAGTTCAGGGACGGCAGATCCCGCGACGGATCAGCGCACCCGACCTCGGTGACGGACACCGCCGAAGACGCCGGTGACCACGAAGAGGATCAACGCCACCACCGCCAGCCACAACAGCGACTTCACTACGAAACCCACCACCGCGAGAACAAGCCACAACACAAGCAGACCGACGATCAGACCCATGACAACTCCCTCATCGCCCCCGTACGCCCCCTCTGGTTCAGTCGAGAACGACGCCCCCGCCTTCACCCGCGCCACTCGTATGCGGCACGGGGTGGTGACTCGCTCTGTCCGCTTACCCCGATATCGGGCGCTCAACCTCCGGCGCCGTCCGAGCCACCGCATCCCGAGGGTTCAGCGTTGCGGGGCCGCCTCATGGCCCGGCCGGCCGGCCGTACGGCGGCTCTGTTTCATCTCGGCCTCGAACACGTGGCGTCGTCCGTCCATCGTCTGGTTCCGGACGGTTTCCTCCAGCCCTCGGAAGGCGGCGTAGTAGCCGGAGTCGAACTCCTCGACGAGCTGGAACGTCCAGCGGCCGGCGAGCACGTTCCGGCCGAGCAGCTCGTCGCGTACCGTGTCGGCGAGGTCGGGGTGACCGCTCTCCCGCAGCCCGTGAACGACGTCGTCGAGCATCTCGTCGGCGTCACCGATCAACCGGTGAACGTCGTAGAGGGCCCCTCGGGCCCGCTCGACGGCCGTCAGAGCCTCGGCGAACTTGCCGTTGGCCTTGACGAGCTCGTCGCCGGCCCCGTCGGGGCGGGAATGTTGCGTGTCTACCGATTCCATCGGGCCATCCCTCATCGTGTGTGTCGACCGGCGTCGACGCCGACCCCGTCGCCGTACAGACCTGCTTCCCCAGCGGGACCCCGGGGCGCGACGTCGTCGCCGCGCCCCGGGCACGCCGCTCCGCCCTCGGTCGGGGCGGAACGTGGTTCAGGAACCGGTCAGGACCCGGCCTCCACGTCGCCTCGCCAGGCACCGCTCTCCGTGCCGCGTGCCTCGATGAACTCCTTGAACCGGGAGAGGTCCTTCTTGACCTGCCGGTCGTCCGCTCCGACCAGCGCACCGACCTTCTCGGCCACACCCTCGGGCTGCCAGTCGATCTGCGCGGTGACCCGCGTGGTCGCCTCATCGATCCGGTGGAAGGTGACCACCCCGGCGTGGCTGGTGCCGTCGGTGCTCGTCCACGCCACCCGCTCGTCCGGCGTCTGCTCAGTGATACGGGTGTCGAACTCCCGATGCACCCCACCGAGGTTGGTGACCCAGTGACTATGCGTGTCATCTGTCTGGTCGATGCGCTCGACCCCGTCCATGAACTGCGAGAACGACTCGAACTGGGTCCACTGGTTGTACACCCTCGAGACCGGTACGTTGACATCGATCGTCTCGATCACTGACGACATGTGCACCTCCCACTGCTTGGCTCACCCGTGACCGACGGACGCCGTCCCCCGGTCACGAGCGCTGATTCGGACACTCCAGCGCTACCCCACCTCGAACCGGCTAAACGATGCACAACCGATGCAACATCGGTGAGCCTGTGCGGGTCATCGCTTCTCGAGCACCTCGGGCTTGTGCACCGCCTCACCGCCGCTCTTGTCGCTGCGGACCAGATACTGAGGCTCCTCCGCCGAGGCCCGGACCGTCCGTCCCGCCGCTTCGGTATCCGAGGTGATCATTTTCAGCACCTCACCCTCGGCCCACCCGCCGTGGCTTCGCCACCGCACCTTCGTCCCCTGGGGAAACTCCGACATGTCCACTCCTCTCGGCGTCGGTGCTTCGCCCGACGCGAACGGGGTCACAGATCCGGAAGCCGCTGGGGCCGCCCGATCAACGAGTACGCCGCCGCTCCCGCGCCGGTGGCGCAGTCGGGCGCGGTCCTGATGCTCCACCGGTCCGGGCGGAGGCCGGGGTCGTCCAGCTCGTCCCATTCGATCGGCATGGAGACCGGTGCGCCGGGCGCGGGCCGGACGCTGAACGGTGCGACGAGGGTCCGGTTGACGGCGTTCTGTGTGTAGTCCAGCCGAGCCCGGCCATTGCGTCGTTCCCGGTGCCATTCCCAGCTGATCAGGTCGGGCACGATCCGACCGACGGCTCGGGACACCCGCTCCACCCAGTGGCGCGTGTCGCCGAACGTGTAGCCGGAGCTGATCGGAACCCACACCTGAATGCCGCGCTGCCCGGTCACCTTGGGCATCGCCACCAGGTCGAGGTGTTCCAGCGCCGTGCGATACAGCTTGGCGAGCACGACGATCTCGTCGAAGGTGGTCGACGTCCCGGGATCGATGTCGATCAATGCCCAGGTGGGCTCGTGCACGTCCCGCCGAGCCGAGGTCCAGGGATGCAGCTCGATCGCGCCGTAGTTGGCCATCCACACCAGCGAGGCGACGCTGTCCAGGACGGCGTAGTTCTGGGTCCTGTCCGGCTCGGCCTCCGTGTCGTGCCACCGGGTCAGCCAGCGCGGCGCATGGGCGGGAAGCTCCTTCTGCCAGAAGCCGGGTCGCTCGATCCCGTCGGGAAACCGGTGCAGGTTGCTCGGCCGGTCGGCGAGGTACGGCAGGAGCACCGGTCCGACCTGGGCGTAGTAGCGGATCAGGTCGCGCTTGGTCACCGGCGGCTGCTCGTCGACAGCGGGGAACAGCACCTTGTCCAGGTTCGTCAGCCGTACCTCACGGCCGTCGATCTCCCAGTCCCCCTTGTCCCCCAGCCCGTCCAGGGCCGCGAGCTCCTCGTGACTCGGAGCCGTCCAGCTCGCGGCGGTGGCGGGTTCCGCCGGGGAGACTTTCAAGTGCCTCTCGCCGCCGTCGGTCCACCGCGCCTCCGGCGATGCGGCCACCTCGTCATTCGTGCGGCCGGTCTTGACCGAGCGCGGCGAGTCTTCCGGGTCCCAGCCCTCGCGGGCGTACTCGTCGTGTTCGTGGACCAGGAACCAGGACCGGTTGTCGGAAGGGTCCTTCCCTCGGCGCACCAGCACGAAGCGGCCGGCCAGCTTCTCCCCCACCACGTCGAAATGCAGCTCGCCGGCCGCGATGGCCGACTCGGGGTCGCCGGTTCCCGCCGCGGCCGCCCAGGTCCCCCGGTCCCACACGATGACATCTCCGCCGCCGTACTCACCGTGCGCGATGACACCTTCGAAGTCGACGTAGTCCAGTGGGTGGTCCTCCACCCGCACGGCGAGCCGGCGCCTCCCGGCGTCGAGGGTCGGCCCCTTGGGCACCGCCCAGCTCGCCAGCACACCACCCACCTCCAACCTCAGGTCGTAGTGCCGGCGTCGGGCCCGATGCCGCTGCACCACGAACCGCCCGTCACCCCTGGCGCCGCCCGCGCTCGGGGCGGGCCCGTCACCCGAGGGTTCCGGCGTGACCGAGAAGTCCCGCTTGCCGCGGTAGTCCCGCAGCGTGTCGTCCCGCTCATCGCTCACCCAGCGGGTCTACCTACGCTCGCGCCACCCGAAACGTGGGTGCTCACGTCCGTGTCGCGGCGTCGCGGTCCTCAGCGGTGTCGTGCAGCCGGACACCCGCGGTCTCGGGCATGACCCACAGGACCGGCAGGACGAGAAGCGCGATGACGGTGACGTAGAACGCCGCCGCGAGCTTCCACCCGGACACCTCGATCAGGATCGTCGCCACGAGCGGCGAGAGGCCGCCGAACACCGCTGTCGCGGTGTTGTAGCCGATGGCCATCGCACTGAACCTGCCCGCGGCGACGAACTGCTCGGGAATCGCCGACGCGGCGATCGAGGTCACCGCCGCGGCCGGCGCGGCCAGTAGAAGCGCGCCGGTCACGACGAGCCCGTTCGCCCCGGTGCCCAGCAGGGCGAACAGCAGCGGCGTGCTGATGGCCGCGAGGACCGCCAGCGCAATCGTGAGTGACCGACGACCCATGCGATCCGAGAGCGCACCGGCGAAAGGCGTCACGACCAGCACCACGACGGCCGCCAGGGTCGACAACCCGAGGGCCGTCGCGGTCGGCGTGTGGACGAAATCGGTCAGGTAGGTCGAGACGAACGTGATGTTGAGGTAATAGGTGACCGCCGAGAGGCTCGTGATGGCGAATGCGATCAGCACCGCCGTGCGCTGGGTGCGCAGCACGTCCAGGACCGGGGTGTGGGGCAACTTCCCGTCCCGCCGCAGCCGCTCGAACACCGGGCTCTCGTCCAGGCCGTGGCGTAGCACGAGCATGATCGCGGCGAGAACGCCGCCGAGGACGAACGCCACCCGCCAGCCCCAGGACTGCAGGTCGGCAGGCGAGAGCGTCACGCTCAGCACACTGGATGCGCCGACCGCGAGTAGTGCTCCGATCTCGCTGTTGGCGCAGGCCCAGCTGGTCACGTACCCGCGGTTGTGATCCCGCGAGCGCTCCAGCAGGTACACCAGGATTCCGGAGAACTCACCACCGACCGAGAACCCCATGAGACAGCGCAACAGCAGCATCAGCGCACCCGCGACCCACCCGATGCTGGACGCGCCGGGCAACGCGGCGGTGAGCAGCATGGCGATGGACATCAGCACCGCCGAGGCGATGAGCGACTGACGACGCCCGACCCGATCGCCGATCTGACCGAACACGAGCGCACCCACCGGACGCATCAGGTAGGCGGCGGCGAACACCCCGAAGGTCCAGATCAGCGAGTTCGTGTCGCCACCGAAGAACACGATGGCCAGGGTGGGCGCGAGATAGAGGTACAGCGTGAAGTCGTACCACTCCACGACGGTGCCGAACGCGGCAACCAGCATGGCTCGCCGCCGGCGCCCGGGATCCGCCCCGTCCCCGGCAGGCCCGGCATCGGTCGAACTCATCTGTTTCCCCCATCTCTCGGTGCCCGTCACGGCCCGTCTACCCGATCCCCGCCGATTCGCACCTGAGGCCGGTGGGAGGAGTAAGCACGGCGCTGACGGGTAAGCCGTCGGTTGATCGCGCTCGCGCCCTCCGCGAGGCGAGACCCCAGCATGGAGGCTTGGAGTGCGTATGTGGCCGGGTTCGCCCTATCCGTTGGGCGCCGCGTTCGACGGCGGCGGGACCAACTTCGCGATCTTCTCGGAGGTCGCCGAGCGGATCGAGCTGTGTCTGTTCGACGACACCGGCACCGAGACACGGGTCGATCTGCCCGAACGCAACGGACTGATCTGGCACGGGTACCTACCCCAGATCGTCCCCGGCCAGCGCTACGGCTACCGGGTGCACGGGCCGTACGAGCCGTCCGCCGGCCAGCGCTGCAACCCGGCGAAACTGCTGCTCGACCCCTATGCCAAGGCCATCGACGGGCAGATCGAGTGGGGCGAGGCGCTGTTCTCCTACCGATTCGACGACCCGGACGCCTTCAACGACACCGACTCCGCGGCCGCGACCATGAAGTCCGTCGTGATCAACCCCTTCTTCGACTGGGACGGCGACCGGCC
This sequence comes from Actinospineispora spinosispora DSM 44797, assembly GCF_000429025.1. Classification (GTDB taxonomy): domain Bacteria; phylum Actinomycetota; class Actinomycetes; order Mycobacteriales; family Pseudonocardiaceae; genus Pseudonocardia; species Pseudonocardia spinosispora. Next base: position 837,547 of record NZ_KE386833.1, on the reverse strand, counting down.
GCTGCGCACCCCCTACAACCAGTCCGTCATCTACGAGGCGCACGTCAAGGGCATGACGATGGGCCACCCCGACATCCCGGACAACGTCCGAGGTACCTACGCGGGACTGGCGCACCCGGCGATGATCCGCCACCTGCGGCGGCTCGGCGTCACCGCGATCGAGCTGCTGCCGGTGCACCAGTTCGTCAACGACTCCACATTGGTCGACAAGGGATTGGCCAACTACTGGGGCTACAACACCATCGGTTTCTTCGCCCCGCACAACCGCTACACCTGCTTCGGAACTCGGGGCGAGCAGGTCCTGGAGTTCAAGACGATGGTCCGCACGCTGCACCGGGCTGGCATCGAGGTCATCCTCGACGTCGTCTACAACCACACCGCCGAGGGCAACCACCTCGGCCCGACGCTGTCCTTCAGGGGCATCGACAACCAGGCCTACTACCGGCTCGTCGAGGGCGACGAGGCGCACTACTTCGACACCACGGGGACCGGCAACAGCCTCAACGTGCGCCACCACGAGTCCCTCCGGCTGATCATGGACTCGCTGCGGTACTGGGTCACCGAGATGCACGTCGATGGTTTCCGCTTCGACCTGGCCTCCACCCTCGCCCGACAGTTCCACGACGTGGACCGGCTCTCGGCGTTCTTCGAGCTGGTCAACCAGGATCCGGTCGTCAGCCAGGTCAAGCTCATCGCCGAGCCGTGGGACGTAGGCGAAGGCGGCTACCAGGTGGGCAACTTCCCGCCGCTGTGGACCGAGTGGAACGGCCGCTACCGGGACACGGTGCGGGACTTCTGGCGTGGCGAGCCCGCGAGCCTCAGCGAGTTCGCCTCCCGGTTCACCGGCTCGTCCGACCTCTACGAGTCGGACAACCGGCGCCCCATCGCCTCGATCAACTTCATCACGGCGCACGACGGCTTCACCCTCAACGACCTGGTCTCCTACAACGAGAAGCACAACGAGGCCAACGGCGAGGACGGCAACGACGGGGACGACAACAACAGCTCCTGGAACTGCGGGGCCGAGGGACCGACCGACGACCAGGGGATCATCGAGCTGCGTGAGCGACAGAAGCGCAACTTCCTGGCCACCCTGTTGCTGTCCCAGGGCGTACCGATGATCGCGCACGGTGACGAGCTGAGCCGCACGCAGAACGGCAACAACAACGTGTACTGCCAGGACAACGAGCTGTCCTGGGTGGACTGGAGCCACCTGAGCAAGTCCGAGGATCCCGACGAGTCCGCGCGGCGCGCCGCGCTCAGCAGGTTCACCTCGAGACTGGCCGCGCTGCGCGCCGAGCATCCGATCTTCCGCCGGCAGCGCTTCTTCCAGGGACGGACCATCCGCGGTTCGAACGTCGAGGACATCGCCTGGCTGCGCCCGGACGGCGAACAGATGACCGACCAGGACTGGGACACCGGCTACTCGCGCAGCATCGCGGTGTTCCTCAACGGCAACGGCATCCCCGACCGCGACGAGCTCGGCGACCGGGTGACCGACCAGTCGTTCCTGCTGCTGATCAACGCCCACCACGAACCCGTCGACTTCACGCTGCCGGACGCCGACTACGGACGACGCTGGATCAGCGTCCTCGACACCGCGGACCCGGATCAGGCCGACAGCACAACGGCTGAGCCAGGCGAACGACGCACCGTCCCAGACCGGTCGCTCGCGGTTCTCCGCGCCGAGACCTGACCCGGTTCTCCTCGACGGTCAGACCTCATGACCCCCACAACAGAAGGAATCACCCCACACAACCCTTGACACACATAGAAGCGTCACCACCGCCTCATGGCTGATTTCGCGCTCGAAAACAGCCACTAGACGGTGGTGATCATGGAAGCTGTCCGAGTCGAGACCGACGTGGTCGACGCCGCGTGCACCCTCGGCGCCGACAGCAGGACGCAGGCCGTGTCGCTCTGGCTCCGCGGCTGATCGACGACGGGGTGACCGCGATGCCCGACGAGCTGGACGCCAGGTTGAACCGGATCGGGCAACACGCCTTCCGCGCGAAGTTCCGGCTGCGGGGCCGGGACCGCGCCGTGGTCGACCTGCGCGGCATCACGACCGTCCGTCAGCACGCCGAAGAGCTGATCGGCCGCAGGCTGGCACCTGCCGACCCACGCAACGACGGCCGTCAAACGCCCTACCGGGGGCATCCCGTCTTCGTCGCGCAGCATGCCACCGCGACGTGCTGCCGCACCTGCCTTGCTCGCTGGCACGACATCCCCGCCGGGCGTGCGCTCGACGAGGCCGAGCGCGGCTACGTCGTGGAGGTGATCTGCCGGTGGATCACCCGCCAGTACGCCCCCCACTCCCCGCCACCGTGACCTGGCCGACGCGCCACCGCCGGCCAACGCGCACCCTCATCGACCGGCCCGACCGCGTTGATCTCGAAATCTACCCACTGATCACGGGTGGCGTGACCGGGAAGTGCTCAGTCCGCCTCGAACTCAAGGTCGTCGACGACGTCGACTGTCATGTTGTCGGTGTCGAACGTCAAAGTCACCGGCCCGTAGAGCCAGCCGAGGTGGTGACCATAGAAATATTTGTAGTGCACTAGGTATCGCCCCGGCTCGACCATGGTCGCCAGGAGCGGTGCCTCCTCTCCGCGAGTCCACCGGGAGCTGATCGGCACCGTGGGCGACCTGCCCTGATCGGTAGCGCCGAGGACCTTGAACCCTCGGCCATTCAGGGTCAGTTCCCAGTCGGTCGACTCGGGGTCGCTCATACTGTGCGGCGGCTGCTGAGTATGGATGGTGCGGAATCGAGCAATCACCTCCTGGTCGCCCAGAACGGCGAACGACACCTCCCCTTCGGCTATCACGACGCCGGCCTGCTCGTCACGATCCTCGGAGCCTGAGGCACCCCTTGTCACTCTGGAATCATGGCACATGACACGAGCGCCCGTGATACTCTCACTTTTGCCCGCAGCAAGATCGTTGGCGGATGCTCGAGGATTCTGTCCATGGTCGACGCGCCTCAGCGGCATGTCCCATCGTGCGTGCCCGGCGACCCGGCAAGCAGCGTGTTGCTGCACGTTCCGCATGCCGGCCGGACGGTGCCGGAGTGGGTGCGAGACCACATCCTGCTCGACGACGGCGCACTGGCCGCCGAACAGGCGGCGCTCACCGACCACGACACGGACGATCTGGCGATCGCCGCGGCCGATGTCCCCGACCGTCGACCGTTCGCCCTCGTGAACGACATCTCACGGCTGGTGGTGGACGTCGAGCGCTTCCCGGACGAGCGGGAGGAGATGAGCGCCGTCGGAATGGCCGCCGTGTACACCCGGACAAGCCGAGGGCAGCCCCTTCGATCCGCCGACACCGAGCACCGTGACGCGCTGCTCGCCGCCTACTACCTGCCATGGGCGGCGGCGGTGCGCGACGCGGTCGACGGCCGGCTCGCCGCGACCGGCGCCGCGGTCATCGTCGATGTCCACTCCTACCCGAGGGTGGCACTGCCCTACGAACTGCACGGTGAGGGTCCCCGCCCGCACATCTGCCTCGGTACGGACCCGGTTCACACGCCGGACTGGCTGCTCGATGCCGCCTCGTCGGCGTTCGCCGGCTTCGAGGTCGGCCACAACTCGCCCTTCGCGGGCACCTACGTGCCACTCGCCCATCTCGGGTCGGACCCCAGGGTCGCCTCGATCATGATCGAGATTCGACGGGACTGCTACCTCGCCGAACCCGACGGGCCACCCACTCCGGACCGGGAGCGGGTCGTGGCCGCGCTCGGCGCCTTCCTGTCGACCGCACGACCTCACCGATACGCCCGTTGATCTGCGCCGTCATGTCACCCCTCCGTCGGCCGTGAGCTCGACTTCGCAGAGGTCTCTGCATTGGACTGATCGTGGCGGGCGGAGCCGTGGCCGATTTCTTGCCATTCGTGGCCGTCCGGGCGCTCGTGGCGTTCCCGTGCGGTGGGCACGCTGGTCCCCATGAAACACATGGACACGCTCCTGGAGCGCAACCGGGCCTTCGCGCGGACCGACGCGAAGGACAGGGTGCCTGCCGTCCCGTTCATCCCCAACCGTCAGCTGGTCGTCCTGACCTGCATCGACCCCCGAGTGGATCCCGCGCAGGTGCTCGGTCTGGAGCTGGGCGACGCGATCGTGGTCCGTAACGTCGGCGGACGGGTGACCGCTTCGGTCCTGCGGGACCTGGAGTGGATCAGCCACCTGCACCGCGAGAAGACCCCTGAGGCGGACTGGTTCGACATCGCGGTCGTGCACCACACCGACTGCGGGTCTGCCTTGTTCGCCGACGAGACCCTGCGGGAGCAGTTCGCGCGCCTGGGCCATCACGACTCCGTCGAGCTGGCCGAGCTGGCCGTCGTCGACCCGGCCAAGACCGTCGCCGCCGACGTCGAGACGCTGCGGGCCGCTCCACTGCTCGACCCGGCGTCTGCCGTGACCGGATACGTCTACGACGTGGCGACCGGCCTTCTCACCGAAGTCGTATGACTCTCGCGCCCCCGGGCCGGGGCCTGTGCATACTCTGGGCGCATGCCGACACGACCACCCGGTGAGTGAGGGCTCGATGCACCAGGTGATGGCGCTGGCCCTGCCGGAGGTCGTGGCCTTCGACCTGTCGATGGCGGCCCAGATCTTCGGCCACGAGCAGGAACGGGACACCTACCGCTTCACCGTGTGCGCCCCACGCCCCGGTTCGGTGCCCTCGACCACCGGGTTCGCCATCGAGGCGACCGCCGACCTGGCCGCGCTGGAGCACGCCGACACGGTCATCGTGCCCGGATACGCCCCACGGACCGCACCACCGGAGCCGGTCCTGGCCGCGCTGCGCGCCGCGGCGGCCCGGGGCACCCGGATCGCCTCGGTATGCGTGGGCGCTTTCGCGTTGGCCGCCGCCGGGCTGCTCGACGGTCGTGCCGCCACCACCCACTGGCAGCACGCCGAGGAGTTCCGCGCGCGGTTCCCCACTGTGCGGCTGAACCCCGACGTCCTCTACCTCGACACCGGTTCGATCCTGACCAGCGCCGGGATCACCGCCGGCATCGACCTGTGCCTGCACCTGTACCAGCGAGATCATGGCGCCGCGGCGGCAGCGGCCGTGGCACGGCGGATGGTGGTGGCCACGCACCGCCCCGGCGGGCAGGCCCAGTTCTCCCGCCGCCCGCTGGCGGACATCGACGACCGGCTCGTACGCACCTGCGACTGGGCGATCGCCGAGATGCACCGGCCGCTCACCGTCGCCCACCTCGCGCGGCACACCGGTACCGCCGTCCGCACCTTCACCCGCCTGTTCCATGCAGAGATCAACATGACCCCGATGCAGTGGCTGACCAGCCAACGAGTGCTCGAGGCCCGTCGCCTGCTCGAAGCCACCGACCTCACCGTCGACGACATCGCCCACCGCTGTGGGCTCGGCAGCGCGGTCACACTCCGGACCCACCTCGCCCGCGAGCTCGGAACGACCCCCAGCGCCTACCGGCGTACCTGGCGTTCACCACGCCACGCCGATCACGGGTGAGACCCACGACCGACGCCCCAGTCCACCCACAGCTCGCGCGGCCCCCGGAAGGAAATGTTCGCCGGGTACCTCGGTACCCGGTCCGGGGACAGACGCAGGTCAGGCATCCGGTCGGCCAGCTCGTTGAGCACGGTCCGGCCCTCCAGCCGGGCCAGCGAGGCACCCGCGCACAGGTGGATGCCCTTGCCGAAGGACAGCTGCCGACGCGCCTCTGCTCGCTCGACGTCGAACCGGTCGGGGTCCGGGAACCGGCCCGGCTCTCGCCCGGCCGCGCCGAAGCAGAGCACGAGCCGGGCGCCCTCGGGGAGGACAACACCGCCGAGCACACTCTCCCGCGTGCTGACCCGACGCCACATCGGCACCGAGGTGTCGTACCGCAGCGTCTCCTCGATCGCACCGGGGATCAACGCCCGCTCGGCACCAACCCGCGCCCACAACCCCGGCCGCGACAGCAGCTGCAGCAGGGCGTTGCCGAGCATGCTGGTCGTGGTCTCGTGGCCGGCGAAGCTGAGGGCGAACAGGAGGCTCGCGATCTCCTCATCGGTCAGCGATCGTTCGTCGGCGACGAGATCACTGGTCAGATCGTCGGCGGGCCGGGCCCTGCGCTGCCCGACCAGGGCACGACAATGACCGAGGAACGCGACCATGCTGTTCGCCGAGCGCACCTGCTGCTCAGCCGACGGGCGGCCCCAGTTCACCTCGATCTTGTCCTCGCACCACGCCTTGATCCGCGCCCCGTCCTCGGCGGGGAAGCCGATCAGCGCGAACAACGTCGCCGCCGGCAACGGGTGGCACAGCCCCGCCACTATGTCACCGCCGGAGCCCGCCGCCAGCAGCGAGTCGATCAGCGCTGACGTCCGCTCGCGGATGATCGGCTCAAGCTTCGCCATCCGGCGCGGGGACAGGGCACGCACGATGACCGACCGGAACCGGGCGTGACCGGGCGGATCGGCGTTCGACATGGTGGGCACCAAGCTCAGACCGGCCAGGATCGCATCCGCCTCGGGGCACACGGGGTAGAGCGCACGCTGCGCCTCCGCGGCGGAGTACGTCGCCGGATCCAGCAGTACCTGCTCGATCTCCGCATAGCCGGTGACGACCCAGCGGTTCAGTACCGGCGAGAAGAACACCGGACCCAGAGGGCGAACCTGCTCCAACGCCGCGTACGGATCAGTAAGGAACCCTTCGCTGAGCGGGTCGAACCCCGCAGCCACGGGGCAGGACCGAACCTGTGCGCCGGCATTCATTCACGTCACCCCAAGGCAGGTAGTCTCCGCCGGGACCAACATGAATCGCTCGGACCCGCAGTGGGACGCTATGCCGGTTCTGCCGGGGAAGCGCACAAGTTCCGCGGCACAGAACCGTCTGCCTGCGGCCGCGCACGGGCCGAACGACTGGCCGCCAGGCCAATCCCAGCGCCGGGTGCATCGATTTGGAACAGCCTCTATAGCCGCTCTACGCACTCACGAGGGGAGGAGGGCGGGGTAGCGCTTCGCGTAGTCGTCGAGGACTCGCAGGGTGTCGTCGGTGTCGCCCGGTGGTACCCAGATCGCCACCTCCTCGACGCCGAGGGAGTCGAAGTAGGCCAGCTTGTCCTCGGTGGGTGGACCGTCCATCACCACGATCTGTGCCTCCGACGGGTCCCGGCCGGCGTCGGTGAACGCCTGGTGCAGCTCGGGGATCGACCTGCGCAGCCCGGAGGCACCCAGTGGCAGCCATCCGTCGCCGAACTCAGCGATGTGGGCGAAGGTCTTGGGTGCGGCCGGGCCGCCGATCAGCACTCGGGGCCTCGGCTGCTGCACCGGCTTCGGCCAGGCCCAGGACGGTCCGAACTCGACGTGCTTTCCGTGGAACTCGGCGACCTCCTTGCTCCACAGCTCGGTCATCGCCAGCATCACCTCACGCGTGCGACCGCGCCGGGTGGCGGGGTCGATGCCGTGGTGGTGCATCTCGTCGTGGTTCCAGCCGTAACCGATGCCGAGTACCAGCCTGCCGCCGGACAGGTAGTCCAGGGTGGCCAGCTCTTTCGCCAGGATGATCGGGTCGTGCAGGGCGACCACGCCGATCCCGGTGCCCAGCTGCAGCCGTTCGGTGACCGAGGACGCCGCCGCCAGCGCGATGTACGGGTCCAGCGTGCGCCGGTAGGCGGGGTTGAAGTCCCGGCCTTCCAACGGGTGCGGCGTGTTGCGCGCGACCGGGATGTGCGTGTGCTCCGGGAAGTACACGGAGTGGAAGCCGCGTGCTTCGGCTTCCTTGGCCAACCGGACGGGGTCGATCACCTCGTCGGTCAGGAAGACAACCAGACCTAGCTTCATCGCCCTCTGCCTTTTCAGTTCTCGTGCAGGATGACGCCTCGGACGTTGCGGCCCGCGTGCATGTCCGCATACGCCTGGTTGACGTCATCGAGCTTGTAGGTGGTGGTGATCAGTTCGTCGAGCTTGAGCCTGCCCGCCTTGTACATCGCGGCGAGCCGCCTGATCTCGTAGGGCGGGGTGCCCATGCCGAACAGCACACCCTGGATGCGCTTCTGCATCATCGACAGCAGCCACAGGTTGATCGGCAGGCCTTCGGCCTTCACGTCGCCGATGCCGGTCACCACGACGGTGCCCAGCTTGGCGATCGAATTGACCGCCTGCGCGACGTGCTCGCCGGTGGTGACACCGACCGTGACGATCGCCGAGTCGGCGCCCTGCCAGTTGGTGACGGACCGGGCGAAGTCGGCGGCCTCGTCGATGCCGGCGAACGTGTGGGTGGCGCCGAACTTCTTCGCCGTCTCGCGCTTGAACTCGACCGGGTCGACCGCGATCACGTGCGACGCGCCATGGGCGGCGGCGGACTGCACCGCATTCATCCCGACGCCGCCGACACCCATGACGATGACCGTCTGGCCGGCCTTGACCTGCGCCCCGTACTCGGCGGATCCCCAACCGGTCGGCACGCCGCAGGACAGCAGCGCCGCCACGTGGAACGGGATGTCGTCATCGATCTTGGTCAGCGAGTACTCGGAGACGATGGCCTGCTCTGCGAATGTGCCGACCATGGTCATCTGTCCTACGTCGGCACCGTTGTGGTGCGCACGGAACGTCCCGTCGGCCATCGATCCGGCGAGCGCGTGGATGCCGAGGTCACACAGGTTGCCCGCACCGGAGGTACACGGGACGCAGCGGCCGCAGGACGGCACGAACTGCGCCACCACGTGGTCGCCCACCGCCAGCGACCGGACCCCGGGGCCCACCGCCTCGACGATTCCGGCGCCTTCGTGCCCCCCGATCAGCGGGAACTTGCCCACCGGCATGTCACCGGTCGCCGAGTGATCATCGGAGTGGCACAGCCCGGCCGCCTTGAACCGGACACGCACCTCGTTCGCCGAAGGCTCGTCGAGGTCGACGTCGATGATCTGCCATTTGCCTGGCTGCTCCAGCAGAGCGGCCGCCCGGGTCCGCATCAGCGGGTACCTCCGTAGTTGACCGGGAATTCCTTGATGCCGTTGATCCACCCGATGCGCAGTCGTCGTTCCGCGCCCGCCCGGGTGATGTCCGGCATGTGCTCGGCGATCGCGTTGAACATCAGGTCGATCTCCATGCGCGCCAGGTTCGCGCCGAGGCAGAAGTGCGCGCCGCCGCCGCCGAAGCCCAGGTGCGGGTTCGGGTCGCGGGTGATGTCGAACCGCTCCGGCGCCTCGAACACCGACTCGTCGTAGTTCGCCGAGCTGTAGAAGATGCCGACCCGGTCGCCCGCCTTGATGGCCTGGCCGTTGAGCTCCGTGTCCACCTTCGCGGTGCGCTGGAAGGACACCACCGGCGTCGCCCACCGGACGATCTCGTCGGCCGCCGTGGCGGGACGCTCGGCCTTGTACAGCTCCCACTGCTCGGGGTTGTCCAGCATCGCCATCATCCCGTGGGTGATCGCGTTGCGGGTCGTCTCGTTGCCCGCCACGGCGAGCAGGAGCACGAAGAAGCCGAACTCGTCGGAGTTCAGCCCCCGGCCGTCGAGGTCGGCCTGCACGAGCTTCGTGACGATGTCGTCCTTCGGGCAGCCCTTGCGTTCCTCGGACAGCGCCATCGCGTAGCCCAGGAGCTCCGCCGAGGCCGTCATCTGGTCGATCTCGATCTCCGGATCGTCGGCCGCGATCATCTGGTTGGACCAGTCGAAGATCTTCTTCCGGTCCTCCTGCGGGACGCCGATCAGCTCGGCGATCGCCTGCAGCGGTAGCTCGCAGGCGACGTCGGCGACGAAGTCGCCGGTGCCGTCCTCGAGCGCGGCGTGCACGATGCGCTCGGCACGCTCGGCCAGTGCGTCCTTCAGGCTGCTCAGCGCACGAGGGGTGAATCCGCGCGACACGATCCGCCGAAGACCGCTGTGCTGCGGCGGATCAGTGTTGATCATGATGATTCGCTGGATGTCGATCTGGTCGCGCGTGATGCCTTCGCTGTGCCGGATGATCGCCGTGTTCTCCCAGGTGGAGTACACCTCGTGGTTGAGCGAGACCGCCTTGACGTCGGCGTGCCTGCTCACCACCCAGAAGCCTTCGTCGTCGTACCCCGCACTACCTCTGCGCTGCGCGTTCCACCAGACCGGCGCGGTCCGCCTCAGTTCGGCGAACTCCGCCAGCGGCACCCGTTGGGCGTAGACGTCGGGATCGGTGAAGTCAAAGCCCTCGGGGATTAGCCCAGCGCTCACTGCGACCTCCAGTGCTCAAGTATTTTGGAACACGTTCTACTAGCAGTAGAGCACACCCTGTCGACAAGGTGAAGCCCTCACCCGCTCTCGAACTTGTCATGAATGAGAACACGTTCTAGTTTAGGGGGAGCATCTGCTCTCAGAGAGGAAACCCATGGGCAACCCGGTGGTGGTGGAGGCGGTTCGTACGCCGATCGGACGGCGCGGGAAGGCGTTGGCCGGGCTGCACGCCGCCGAGATCCTGGCGGCGGCGCAGCGTGGTGTGGTGGATCGGGCTGGCATCGACTCCAGTGTCGTCGAGCAGGTGTTCGGTGGCTGTGTGACCCAGTTCGGCGAGCAGTCGAACAACATCACCCGCACCGCATGGCTGCACGCGGGGCTCGCCGAACAGACCGGCGCGACCACGATCGACTGCCAGTGCGGGTCCGCCCAGCAGGCGAGCCACCTGGTCGCCGGCCTGATCAGCGCGGGGGCCATCGACGCCGGGATCGCCTGTGGCGTCGAGGCGATGAGCAGGGTCCCGCTCGGCGCGAACGTCGGCGAGAACGTGGCGAACCGCAGGCCGTCGACCTGGGACATCGACCTGCCCAACCAGTTCCAGGCCGCCGAGCGGATCGCGACCCGTCGGGGCCTGACCCGCGAGGACACCGACGCGCTCGGGCTGCGCTCACAGGCCCGCGCCGCACAGGCGTGGGCGGAGGGCCGGTTCGACCGCGAGATCGTCCCGGTCGCGGTCGGCGACGAGACCGTGACGCGCGACGGAGGCTTGCGTGAGACCACCCTCGAAGGGCTCTCGGCGCTCAAGCCGGTACTCGAGGGCGGCGTGCACACGGCCGGTTCGTCGTCCCAGATCTCGGACGGCGCCGCCGCGGTGCTGATCATGGACTCCGACAGGGCCGAGGCCCTCGGTCTTCGTCCGCGCGCCCGGATCGTGGCGCAGTGCCTGGTCGGCGCCGAGCCCTACTACCACCTGGACGGCCCGGTGCGCGCCACCGAGCGGGTACTGGAGCGCTCCGGCATGAAGATCGGCGACCTCGACCTCTTCGAGGTCAACGAGGCGTTCGCGTCGGTCGTCCTGTCCTGGGCCTCGGTGCACGAGCCGGACATGGACCGGGTCAACGTCAACGGCGGGGCCATCGCGCTCGGCCATCCGGTCGGCAGCACCGGTGCCCGGCTGATCACCACCGCGCTGCACGAGCTGGAGCGCAGCGATGGCAACACCGCGCTGGTCACGATGTGCGCGGGCGGCGCGCTGTCCACCGCGACCATCCTGGAGCGCATCTGATGGCCACGCGGCTGCCGTCCGGCGACACGCCTCGGCTGGACGGCGCGGTCGTGCTGGTCACCGGTGGCAGCCGCGGCGTGGGCGTCGGCATCGTCAGCACCTTTCATCGAGCCGGCGCCACGGTTCTGACCTGTGGGAGGACCCCTCCGGAGTCCGGCGACCCCGGGTTCATCCGGTGCGACGTACGGGAGCCGGAACAGGTCACCGCGCTGGTCGAGGAGATCGTCACGCGGCACGGCAGGCTGGACGTGCTGGTCAACAACGCCGGCGGCTCGCCGTCGGCGGCGGCAGCCGACGCCTCGCCCCGCTTCCACTCCGGGATCGTCGGGCTGAACCTGCTCGCGCCGCTGCTGGTCGCGCAGGCCGCCAACGCGGTGATGCAGACTCAGGACGGCGGCGGCTCGATCGTGATGATCAGCAGCGTCAGTGCGCACCGCCCCTCCCCCGGAACCGCGGCGTACGGCGCCGCCAAAGCCGGCCTGGAAAGCCTCACCGGGAGTCTCGCGGTCGAGTGGGCGCCTCGGGTTCGGGTCAACGCGTTGGCGGTCGGCATGGTGCGCACCGAACAGGCGCACCTGCACTACGGCGACGCCGACGGCATCGCCTCGGTCGGCGCGACCGTTCCGCTGGGCAGGCTCGCCGAGCCCGAGGAGATCGGCGCCTGCGCGCTGTTCCTCGCCTCACCGATGGCTTCTTACGTCACCGGCGCGACGCTCGCGGTGCACGGCGGAGGCGAACGGCCGGCATTTCTGACGGCATCCAACGCACGGGGAGTGAAGTCATGAGTGGGCTCTGCGCGGGGCGCGTAGTGGTGGTGACCGGAGCCGGTCGCGGGCTGGGCAGGGCGCACGCGCTGGCCTTCGCGGCCGCCGGCGCCAAGGTCGTCGTGAACGACATCGGCGCCGAGCTGGACGGCGCGGGCGGTTCCGGCGGTCCGGCGGCCGAGGTCGTCGAGGAGATCCGCGCGGCGGGCGGTGACGCGGTCCCCGACGGTTCGGACATCGCCGACTGGGCGGGCGCCGAGCAGCTGATCGCGCACGCGGTCGGCGAGTACGGCCGTCTGGACGTCCTGGTCAACAACGCCGGCATCCTGCGGGACCGCATGCTGGTCAGCCTGGAGGAGGACGAGTGGGACGCGGTGCTGCGAGTACACCTCAAGGGGCACGCCGCACCGCTGCACCATGCCGCCGCGTACTGGCGGGCGGAGCGCAAGGCCGGACGTCCGGTGGACGCACGGGTCATCAACACCAGCTCCGGCGCCGGGTTGCTGGGCAGCGTCGGCCAGGGCACGTACTCGACCGCCAAGGCCGGCATCCTCGGGCTGACCCTGGTGGCCTCGGCTGAGCTGGCCCGGTACGGCGTGACGGTCAACGCGATCGCCCCGGCGGCGCGCACCCGGATGACCGAGCAGGTCTTCGCCGCGACGATGGCGGCGCCGCAAGACGGCGCCGAGGCCTTCGACGCCATGGCACCGGAGAACGTGTCGCCGCTGCTCGTCTGGCTGGGCAGCACCGAGTCGCGGGACGTCACCGGGCGGGTCTTCGAGGTCGAGGGGGGCCGGGTCAGCGTCGCGCAGGGCTGGCGGCACGGGCCGTCGGCCTCCCAGCAGCGGCGCTGGACACCGGCCGAGCTGGGCACCGTGGTGCCGAAACTGCTCGCCGAGGCCGTCGAGCCCGAACCGATCTACGGGAGCTGATCATGAGCATCACCACACACCGCGACGGCGCGATCGCGGTCATCACGATCGCCGCGCCGCCGGTCAACGCGCTACCCGTCGCCGGCTGGTTCGACCTGGCCGCGGCGCTGCGTGACGCGGGCGACGACCCGGGCACCCACGTGGTCGTCCTGCGCGCCGAGGGACGAGGGTTCTGCGCGGGCGTCGACATCAAGGAACTTCAGCGAGCCTCGGACCACCAGGCCCTGGTCGGGGTCAACCGCGGCTGCGCCGCCGCGTTCGGCGCCGTCTACGACTGCGCGGTTCCGGTCGTCGCCGCCGTGCACGGGTTCTGCCTCGGCGGTGGCATCGGACTGGTCGGGAACGCCGACGTCCTGCTGGCTTCGGAGGACGCGACGTTCGGGCTGCCGGAGGTCGACCGCGGCGCGCTCGGCGCCGCCACCCACCTGGCACGGATGGTCCCCCAGCACCTGCTGCGCGCGCTGTACTTCACCGCGCGCACGATCACCGCACGGGAGCTGCACCAGCACGGTTCGGTGCTCGACGTCGTTCCGAGGGGCGAGCTGGACGCCGCCGCGCTCAAGGTCGCCGGCGAGATCGCGGCGAAGGACACCCGGGTGATCCGGGCCGCGAAAGAGGCGCTCAACGGGATCGACCCGCAGCCGGTGCGTCGCAGCTACCGCTACGAGCAGGGCTTCACCTACGAGCTGACCCTCACCGGTGCCGGCGACGAGATCCGCGACCGGTTCGGCGCGGGAGAGAGCAGCTGATGGAGGGCAAGGGGATGCGGGACAAACGGATGTCGCCCGCCGAGGTGGTCGCCGAACTGCGCGACGGCATGACCATCGGCATCGGCGGCTGGGGTTCGCGGCGCAAACCGATGGCGCTGGTCAGGGCGATCCTGACGTCCCCGTTGCGGGATCTGACCATCGTGTCCTACGGCGGGCCGGAGATGGGCCTGCTGTGTGCGGCCGGCAAGGTCCGTCGGGCGGTGTACGGCTTCGTCACGCTCGACACGATCCCCTACGACCCGCACTTCTCCCGCGCGCGCCAGGAAGGCAGCATCTCCGTGCGGGAGCTGGACGAGGGCATGCTGCAGACCGGGTTGCGCGCGCGGTCCCAGCGCCTGCCGTTCCTGCCCATCAGGGCCGGGCTCGGCTCCGATGTCATGGCGCTCAACCCCGAGCTGCGCACCGTCCGGGACCCGTACGCCTCGCCGGAGGAGGCCGAGGAGTTCGTGGCGATGCCGGCCCTGTCGCTGGACGCCACGCTGGTGCACCTCAACCGTGCCGACCGGTACGGCAACGCGCAGTACCTCGGACCGGACCCGTACTTCGACGACCTCTACTGCCTGGCGGCGACGAAGCGCTACGTGTCGGTCGAGCGGATCGTGCCCACCTCGGAGCTCACCAAGGCGGCACCGCAGACCCTGTTGCTGAACCGCACGATGGTCGACGGGGTGATCGAGGCGCCCGGCGGTGCCCATCCGACCAGCTGTGTGCCCGACTACGACCGGGACGAGGCGTTTCAGCGGCACTACGCAGACTCCGCCCGTGATCCGGAGACCTGGCCCGAGTTCGAGCGCACGTTCCTGGCAGGCGATGACGCCGCCTACCACGCGGCGGTACGGGAGTGGACGGCATGACCGACAGCACGATCACCAGGGCCGAGGTGTGCGTCGCGGCCTGCGCCGACCTGTTCGCCTCCGACGGCGAGGTCGTCGCCTCGCCGATGGGCCTGATCCCGTCGCTCGGCGCGCGGCTCGCCAGGCTGACCAGCGCCCCGGACCTGCTGCTGTCCGACGGCGAGGCGACCCTGCTCGCGCCGGACGGTGCCCCGGAGGGGTGGCTGCCGTTCCGGGTGGTGCTCGACGTGGTGGTGCCCGGCGGCCGCAGGCACGTCGTGATGGGCGCCAACCAGGTCGACCGGTTCGGTAACCAGAACATCAGCTGCATCGGGCCCCACGAGCGTCCGGTGCGCCAGCTGCTCGGTGTGCGCGGCGCACCGGGCAACACGATCAACCATCGCACCAGCTACTGGGTGCCCCGCCATTCCGCGCGGGTGCTCGTCGAGGCCGTCGACGTCGTCTCCGGGGTCGGCCACGACCGGGCGCGTGCCGGTGGTCTGAGGTACCACGACGTCCACCGGGTGGTGACCAACCTGGCGGTGTTCGACTTCCAGACCTCGGACGGCTCGATCCGACTGCGCTCGGTCCACCCCTGGGTCGACACGAGCGAGGTTGTCGCACAGACCGGCTTCGCGGTCGAGACGGACGGCGTGGAGACCACCAGGTCGCCTTCCTCGGCTGAGCTCGAGATTCTGCGCGACACGCTCGACCCGGCGGGCAGGCGCGAGAAGGAGGTTCCGTCATGAGCACGCTCGACACGGCATTGACCAGACTGGTCGGCGTACGGCACCCGGTCGTGCAGACGGGCATGGGCTGGGTCGCCGGGCCACGCCTGGTGGGGGCGGTCGCCGATGCCGGGGGGCTCGGCATCCTCGCCTCGGCGACCATGACGTTCGCCGAGCTGGAGAAGGCGATCGCCGAGACCAGGCAGCGCACCGACAAACCGTTCGGGGTGAACCTGCGCGCGGACGCGACCGACGCACCCGAGCGGGTCGATCTGCTGATCAAGGAGAAGGTCGCCGTCGCGTCGTTCGCGCTCGCGCCGCGCAAGGAGATGATCGCCAAGCTGAAGGACGCCGGTGTCGTGGTCGTGCCGTCGATCGGCGCGGCCAGGCATGCCGAGAAGGTCGCGTCCTGGGGTGCCGACGCGGTCATCGTCCAGGGTGGCGAGGGCGGCGGGCACACCGGTGGTGTGGCGACGACGCTGCTGCTGCCCTCGGTGCTGGACGCGGTGGACATCCCGGTCATCGCGGCCGGCGGGTTCTTCGACGGACGCGGCCTGGCCGCGGCGCTCGCCTACGGTGCCGCCGGGGTGGCGATGGGTACCCGCTTCCTGCTCACCCAGGAGAGCACCGTGCCCGACGAGGTCAAGCGCAACTACCTCGGCTTCGGGCTGGACGGCACCGTGGTGACGACCCGGGTGGACGGGATGCCGCACCGGGTCCTGCGCACTGACCTGGTCGACGGTCTCGAGAAGGCGGGCACACTGCGCGGTCTCACTCGCGCGGTGGCGAACGCGGCACGCTTCCGCGCGATCACCGGGATGTCATGGCCGACGATGATCCGTGAGGGTCGCGCGATGCGCCACGGCAGGGACCTGACCTGGGCGCAGGTGCTGATGGCCGCCAACACTCCGATGCTGCTGCGCGCCGGGCTGGTGCAGGGCCGCACCGACGCGGGGGTGCTCGCCTCGGGCCAGGTCGTCGGCATGGTGACGGACCTGCCCACCTGCGCGGACCTGATCACCGGCGTCGTCGAACAGGCAACCGGCATCCTCACGAAGCTGGCACCACAGTCCCCCGCGGTCACCGGCACCCCCTAGACCACCCACCCACCGATGTCACGGATGTGGCTTTAGGGACGTTGAACGTCCCTAAAGCCACATTCGTGCCACTGGGCGGTGCCGGTGGGAAGGCGTCCGGGCTAGGCGGTGCTGGAGAAGCGGCCGTAGCCGCCCTGGAAGAAGACCAGGGGCGGGCGTTCGTCCGTGGAGTCCAGCTCGCGGACCCTGCCGAGCACGATGTAGTGGTCTCCCGCCTCCTGGACCGACTCGAAGTCACAGTCGATCCACGCCGCGACCCCGTCCAGGCGAGGCGCGCCGGAGCCGGCCGGCTGCCAGCCGACTCCGGCGAACTTGTCACCGCCGCGCGTCGCGAAGGCCCGGCACACCGCTTCCTGGTCCGCCGCCAGCACGTTGACACAGAAGCTGCTCGCCGTGCGGATCCTCGGGAAGCTGCTGGACGAGCGGTCCGGCAGGAACGCGACCAACGGCGGGTCGAGCGACACCGAGGTGAACGATCCCACCGCCATGCCCGCCGGCCTGCCGTCCTCCCCGACCGCGGTGATCACCGTGACGCCGGTCGGGTAGCTACCCAGCACCTCACGGAACCGAATGCTGTCGATGTCCGTCGTCGAGTCCGAAACCACGTCCTGCTCCCCCATCAGAGGCGTTCGATGATCGTCACGTTGGCCTGCCCGCCGCCCTCGCACATGACCTGAAGGCCGTAGCGACCGCCGCGCCGCTCCAACGCGTTGAGCAGCGTCGCGCACAGCTTCGTGCCGGTCGCGCCGAGCGGGTGGCCAAGTGCGATCGCACCGCCGTGGACGTTGACGCGGTCGGCGTCCGCGCCGGTCTCCTTGAGCCAGGCCTGCACGACGCTCGCGAACGCCTCGTTGATCTCGACCAGGTCGATGTCCTCGATCGTCAGGCCCGCCTTCGCCAGTGCGTGGCGGGTCGCCGGGATCGGGGCGGTCAGCATCATCACCGGGTCGTCGCCCCGCGCGGACAGGTGGTGCACCCGGGCTCTGGGCTTCAAGCCGTACTGCCGCACCGCCTGCGCGGACGCGACCAGCACCGCGCTCGCGCCGTCGCAGATCTGGCTGGCGGCGGCCGCGGTGACCCGGCCGCCCTCGGTCAGCGGCGCCAGTCTCGCCATCCGCTCCGCGCTGGTGTCGCGGCGGGGACACTCGTCGACGGTCACGGTCGCGGTACCGGACTCGATCGGCACGATCTCGCGCTCGAAGGCTCCGCCGTCGATCGCCTCCAGTGCCCGCTGGTGGCTGCGCAGCGCGTAGGCCTCCATGTCGTCGCGGGAGATGTCCCATTTCTCGGCGATCATCTCAGCCGCCCTGAACTGGGATATCTCTTCGCCTCCGTAGCGCTTCTCCCAGCCGACCGAACCGGTGTACGGGGTGGGGAAGCCGAACTGCTCGCCGACGGTCATCGCCGAGCCGATCGGGACGGCGCTCATGTTCTGCACTCCGCCGGCCACCACCAGGTCAGCGGTTCCGCTGGCCACCGCCTGCGCGGCGAAGTGCAGCGCCTGCTGGCTGGAACCGCACTGCCGGTCGACCGTCACGCCGGGGACCTCCTCGGGGAGACCCGCTGCCAGCCACGCGGTCCGCGCGATGTCACCGGACTGCGGCCCGAGTGTGTCCACACAGCCGAGCACCACGTCGTCGATCGTCGCCGGATCGACGCCCACACGTTCCAGCAGGGCGACGATCACCTGCCCCGCGAGGTCGGCGGGGTGCACCGAGGCCAGCGAGCCACCGCGCCGGCAGACCGGGCTGCGCACCGCATCGATCAGATACGCGTCCATGCTGTACTCCTTCTAAGCTCGTTGGCTGCTGACCGAGATGACTTCGCCGGTGAGGTAACTGGAGTAGTCGCTCGCCAGGAAGACCATGACGTTCGCTACCTCCCAGGGTTCGGCGGCACGGCCGAACGCCTCCTTGGCAGTCAGCTCGTCGAGCAGCTCGTCGGTGGTGACCTTCGCCAGGAACGCGTGCATCGCGAGGCTCGGGGCCACCGCGTTGACCCGGATCCCGTGTTCCGCCGCGTCCATTGCGGAGCAGCGGGTCAGCGCCATCACGCCGGCCTTCGCGGCCGCGTAGTGCGCCTGCCCCTGCTGGGCGCGCCAACCGATGACCGACGCGTTGTTGACGATCACTCCCCCGCCGCCCTGCCCGACCATCTGACGCATGGCCGCCCTCGTGCACCGGAACGTGCCGTTCAACGTCACGTCCAGCACGCGCAGCCATTCCTCGTCCGGCATGTCCAGCACCGAACGGGTGCCGCCGAGGCCGGCGTTGTTGATCATCACGTCGATCCGGCCGAACGTCCGCGCCGAGCCGTCGATCAGCGCCTGCACCTGTTCTTCGACGGTGACGTCGCAGACCAGCGAGTGCACCCGGTCGCCGTGGGTCGCGCGCAACCGCTCCGCCGTCTCACCGAGTCTGCGCTCGTGGTGATCACTCACCACGACCTGCGCACCCTCCTCGAGCGCACGCTCAGCGACCGCGCACCCGATACCGGTGCCCGCCGCGGCGGTCACCACGACCACCTTGCCCGCGAGCAGTTCGTGCCCGGGCCTCACCGGCGCACGGCCCTGGGCAGTCCGAGCACACGCTCGGCGAGAATGGTCCGCTGCACTTCGTCAGAACCTCCGTAGATCGTGTCGGCGCGGCTGAACAGGAACAGCCGCTGCCATCGGTCCAGGTCGTAGGGCTCACCCCGGGCGACGAGCGACGCCGCGCCGAGTACCTCCATGGCCAGCTCACCGAGGCCCCGGTGCCACGCCGCCCACACGAGCTTCGACACCGATGCCGCGCCGGGTGCGTCGCTGCCCAGGGTTCGCCGGGCGTGGGCGTGCATCACTTCGAGCCCGATGCGCGCCCTGACCAGCTTGTCCCGCAGCGCGGGGTCCTCCAGTGCGCCGGTGGCGCGGGCCAACTCGACCAACGCGTCCAGTTCACGGCGGAACCCCACCTGCTGGCCGAGCGTGGAGATGCCACGTTCCATCGCCAGCGTCCCGAGCGCGACCCGCCAGCCGTCCCCGACCTCACCCACCACGAGATCGGCCTCGGTGTCGGCGCCGGTGAAGAAGACCTCGTTGAACTCGGAGGTCCCGGTCAGCTGCTGGATCGGGCGCACCTCGACGCCGGGCTGGCGCATCGGCACGAGCAGGTAGGACAGCCCTCGGTGGCGCTGCTGCTCCTGGTCGGTGCGGGCGAGCAGGAAGCACCAGTCGGACACGTGCGCGAGCGACGTCCACACCTTCTGGCCGTCGATCACCCACCGGTCACCGTCGAGTACCGCACGCGTTCGCACGGCGGCGAGGTCGGAGCCCGCGTTCGGCTCGGAGTAGCCCTGGCACCACAGCTCGCGCACCCCGACGATGCCCGGCAGGAATCGTGTCCGCTGGGCCGGCGTGCCGAACGCGATCAGGGTCGGCCCGAGCAGCTCCTCCCCGAGGTGGTTGACCCGCGCGGGCGCATCGGCTCGCGCGTACTCCTCGTGGAAGACGACCTGATGGGCCATCGTTGCGCCGCGTCCGCCGTGCTCGACCGGCCAGCCGATACAGGTCAGGCCGGCGGCGGCCAGATGACGGTCCCAGACCAGCCGTTCGTCGAAGGCCTCGTGTTCCCGGCCCGGTCCACCGACACCCCGCAGAGCACTGAACTCACCGCTCAACGCGGTCGCGAACCAGTCCCGAACCAGGAGACGAAAACGCTCCGGATCACTGTGGAACAGGTCCCCGTCCAACGGCTGTGCCAACGCTGTACTCGGCGGACTCATGGCTGCTACATTACTAGAACACGTTCTATTTGGGGAGGGCAGTTCCCGGTGCGAGCCTCGTTACCCGGCGAGCCGAGCAGTTCGTCGGCGGTCCCGAGCACCGTTCCCGCCGCGCTCGCCGCGACGGCGCTGCGCCGGCCGGACCGAGAGGCACTCGTCGACGGTGACGTGCGGCTGACCTGGTCGCAGTTGCACGATCAGGTGCAGACACTGGCACGGTTCTTCCTCACGGAGGGGGTGCGGCCGGGTGACCGGGTCGCGGTCCAGGCACCTAACACCTGGCACTGGGTCGTCTCGGCGCTCGGCGCACTGTCCCTCGGAGCGACTCTCATCCCGGTCAGTACGCGGTTCACCGGACATGAAGCACTGGACGTCCTCACCCGGTCACGCGCGAGCGCGCTGGTCGTCGCCGACGAGTTCCTCGGCGTCGACCGCCTCGCCGAGCTGCGTGAGGCCGGTCTGCTCGCCGAAGGCAGCGGCTCTGGTCCGTCCACGATCCTTCGTGTCCCGATGCCAGGACGGGAGACCCGGGACGGCATCGCGTGGTCGGAGATCGCCAGGCGCGCCGAGGGGGTGCCGGTCGAGAAGGCCGAGGTCCACACCGAGGCGGTGCGACCGGACCAGATCAGCGACGTGCTCTTCACGTCGGGTACGACCGGTCGGAGCAAGGGCGTGATGAGTGCGCACGAACAGGCGCTCGACATCGCCGCCGCCTGGGCCGGACATGCCGGGCTCACCGAGCACGACCGTTACCTGGTGATCAACCCGTTCTTCCACAGCTTCGGTTACAAGGCCGGCATCCTCGCGTGTGTTGTCAGCGGTGCGACGATCCTGCCGCTGTCGGTGTTCGACGTCGAGCAGGCGCTGCGCCTGATCGAGCGCGAGCGGATCACCGTGCTGCCGGGCGCTCCGACCCTGTACCGCTCGATCCTCGACCACCCCTCGCGCGCCGACCACGACCTGTCGAGCCTGCGGGTCGCGGTGACCGGAGCTGCGAGTGTGCCGGTCGCGCTGGTGGAGGAGATGCGGCGCGAGCTGAGCTTCGACAGCGTGCTGACCGCCTACGGGCTCACCGAGGCCGTGATGGCCACGATGTGCCGTCCCGGCGACGACCCCACCGTCGTCGCCCGCACCTGCGGACGGGCGACGGCGGGGTTCGAGATCAGGATCGACTCGGCGAGCGGCGAGGTGCTGCTGCGCGGACCGAACGTCATGCGCGGCTACCTGGACGATCCCGTCGCGACCCGCGAGACGATCGACGCCGACGGCTGGCTGCACACCGGCGACATCGGCACGCTGGACCGGAACGGCTATCTGACGATCACCGACCGACTCAAGGACATGTACATCTGCGGCGGTTTCAACGTCTATCCCGCCGAGGTGGAGCAGGCTCTGGCCCACCTGGAGGGGGTCGGCGAGTCCGCCGTCATCGGAGTGCCCGACGAGCGGCTCGGTGAGGTCGGGAAGGCCTTCATCGTACCCCGGCCCGGTGTCACGCTGCGCGTCCAGGACGTGCTGGCGTTCTGCAAAAGCCGACTCGCCGGCTACAAGGTCCCGCGCCAGGTCGAGTTCCGCACCGAACTACCCCGTAATGCCTCCGGCAAGGTCCTCAAGACCGAGCTGCGTGCCGCTTCCCATCGATGAGGAGTTGACGTGACCGTTTCCTACGAACGTCGGGGGGCGACCGCCGTCGTCACCATGAACCGCCCGAAGTACCGCAATGCACAGAACTCGGCGATGACCTACGCACTCGACGATGCGTTCCGCCGCGCGGTGGAGGACGACGAGGTCGGCGTCATCGTGCTCGCCGGCTCCGGTGACCATTTCTCCGCCGGGCACGACATCGGCACGCCGGAACGCGATGTGGACCAGTCGTTCGACCGCAGGGCCGTCGTCTGGTGGGACCACACGACCCGCTCGGGCGGCGACCAGCGCTTCGCCAGGGAGAGCGAGGTCTACCTGGGCATGTGCAGGCGATGGCGTGAGCTCCCGAAGCCGATGATCGCCATGGTCCAGGGCGCCTGCATCGCCGGCGGACTGATGCTGGCCTGGTGCGCCGACCTGGTGGTGGCCTGCGAGGACGCGTTCTTCGCCGACCCGGTGGTGCGGATGGGGATCCCGGGCGTCGAGTACTTCGCCCACCCGTGGGTCATGGGGCCCCGGTTCGCCAAGGAGTTCCTGTTCACCGGTGAGCGCATCCCCGCCGCCCGCGCGAAGGAGTGGGGCATGGTCAACCGGGTGGTGCCGCGCGACGAGCTGGAGGCGGAGACCTTCACGCTCGCCGACCGGATCGCCACGATGCCCCAGTTCGGGCTCGCGCTGACCAAGAAGGCGGTCAACCAGGCCGAGGACCTCATGGGTATGCGGTCGGGCATGGACTCGGTGTTCGGCCTGCACCACCTGGCCCACGCGCACAACGCCGAGGTCTCCAAGGACTCGCTGGCGGGCCAGGACGCGCGTTCCATGCGAGACGAGAGCTGACCGCGGGTGGATCTCGAGCTCGGCACCGACGCGGAACGGTTCCGCGACGAGGTGCGTACCTGGCTGGCAGAGCATGTTCCGGCCGAGCCGTTGCCCCCGATGGACACCGAGGAGGGCGCTCAGGCGCACCGGGCATGGGAACGGCAGCTGGCCGACGCACGGCTGTCCGTCGTGAGCTGGCCCGAGGAGTACGGCGGCCGGGGTGTCCCGTTGCTGGAATGGCTCGTCTTCGAGGACGAGTACCACGCCGCGGGTGCTCCCGCCCGGATCGGCCAGAACGGGTTGTTCCTGCTCGCTCCGACACTGTTCGAGCACGGGACCCAGCAGCAACGCGACCGGTACCTGCCCCGGATGGCCCGGGCCGAGGACGTCTGGGCGCAGGCCTGGTCCGAACCCGGCGCCGGTAGCGACCTGGCCGCCATCCGCGCCACGGCCGTCCGGACCGAGGGCGGCTGGCTGCTCAACGGCCAGAAGACCTGGAGCTCCCGGGCCCCGATCGGTGACCGCGCCTTCGGGCTGTTCCGCACCGACCCGGACGCCTCCCGGCACGCGGGCATGACGTACTTCCTGTTCGACCTGCGCGCCGAGGGCGTCACGGTACGCCCGATCCTGCACCTGGACGGCCGGGCCGGGTTCGCCGAGCTGTTCCTAGACGACGTGTTCGTGCCCGACGAGGACGTCCTCGGTGAGGTCGGCGCGGGCTGGCGGGTCGCGATGAGCACGACCAGCAGCGAACGGGGACTGTCGCTGCGCAGTCCCGGCCGGTTCCTCGCCACGGCCGCCCGGCTGGTCGACCTGTGGCGCGAGGTCGGTGATCCGGCCGACACCGCCATGGCCGATCGGGTCACCGACGCCTGGATCACCGCTCAGGCCTACCGCCTGCGCACCCTGGGCACGGTCACCACGCTCGCCGAGGGTGGCGCGCTGGGGCCCGAGTCCAGCATCGACAAGCTCACCTGGTCCGAGCTCGACCTGGCGTTGCACGAGACGGCGCTGGACCTGCTCGGGCCGGAAGCCGAGCTCACCGGGCGCTGGACCGATGGTTGGCTGTTCGCCCTCTCCGGCCCGATCTACGCGGGCACGAACGAGATCCAGCGCGGGGTGGTCGCGGAGCGGCTGCTCGGGCTACCGAGGGGACGCCGATGAGATTCACCCTGGACACCGAACAACGGCAGTTCGCCGACAGCCTGCATCAGCTGCTGAGCGACTCCGACGTACCCACGGTCGCTCGCGCCTGGGCCGCCGAGGACACCTCGCCGGGGCTGGGGCTGTGGAAGCAGCTCGCCGAGCTGGGGGTCACAGCGCTCGCCGTACCGGAGCGGGCGGCTGGCCTCGGTGCACACCCGGTCGACCTGGTCGTCGCCTTCGAGCAGCTCGGGCGGCACGCTGTGCCCGGCCCGGTCGTCGAGTCGATCGCGGCGGTGCCCACACTGCTCGCTCAGCTGGGCGACCTGGAGCGGCTCGCGGCGCTGGCCGAGGGTGAGTTGCTGGCCGGCATGGTCGCGCCGCCCCACGTTCCGCTGGCCCTCGACGCCGACGTCACAGGGATCCTCGTGGCCGTGAACCCCGGGGACGGATCGGTCGGCGTCGCCGAGGGCACCGTCGAGGGACCGCTGCGGTCACTCGATCCGGCGCGGCGGCTGTTCCGCCTCGGCCCGATCCGGCCGATGGCCACCGATGTCCCGGACGCGGTGAACCGGGCGTTCGACTTCGGCGTGCTGGCCTGCGCCGCGCAGCTCGTCGGCGCGGGCACCGGCCTGTTGGAACAGGCCGTCGCCTACGCGGGCCAGCGTGAACAGTTCGGCAGGCCGATCGGGTCGTTCCAGTCGGTCGCACACCAGCTCGCCGACGTCCATGTCGGGCTGGAGCTTGCCCGTCCGCTGCTGTACGGAGCGGCGGTCGCGCTCGACAGCCGGTCCGCGACGGCAGGCCGGGACGTCTCCGCTGCCAAGGTCGCCGCCGGCACGGCCGCGCATCGGGCCGCGCGTACGGCGCTGCAGGTGCACGGGGCGATCGGGTACACCCTCGAACACGACCTGTCGTTGTCGCTCACCAAGGTGCGCGCGCTGATCGGAACCTGGGGAACGCCGGCCGTGCACCGGGCCAAGGTTCGGGAGGCACTGCGATGAGCGGCATCGACGTGACCGGAGCCGACCCGATCCCCGAGACCGACGACGCCGAGCACACCGAAGCGCTGGACGCCCTGCGCGCCGCCGTTCGGACACTGCTCCACCGCACCCCCGGCGAGGGCGCCTGGGCGAAGTTGTGCGGCGAGATCGAGGTCGCCTCGCTGGCCGTCCCGGAACGCTTCGGCGGTGCCGGTGCGGGACTGCCCGAGGTGTGCGTCGTGCTCGAGGAGCTGGGCCGCACCCTCACCCCCGCTCCCATGCTCGGTTCCGCCGTTATCGCGACGACCGCCCTGCTGGGCACCGGTGACGACGAGGCCTGCGCCCGCCTGCTCCCCCGGGTCGCCCGAGGCGACACCGTCGCCTCGCTGGTCTGGGCGGGCGAGCGGGGTACCTGGGACCCGCTCGCGCCGGTCTGCCACTGGGACGGCCGGCTGCACGGCACGGCACACTACGTGCTGGACGGCGCGGCCGCCGACGTGTTCGTGGTCGCCGCGCGCGACGAGCGGGGCTGGGTGCGGTTGTTCGAGGTCGACCCTGGCGACACGGTCCGCGCGGCCGCCGTGGCGTTGGACGGCTCGCGACCGCTGGCCACCGTGACGTTCGACGGCTGCGCGGCCCGCCCGTTGGGCGCCGACGTCGACCATGCGGCCGCACTGGCGAACGTCCGGGACGTCGGCTGTGTCGCGCTGGCGGCCGAACAGGTCGGGGCGTCCGCGCACTGCCTCGACGCGACGGTCGCCTACACCCAGCAGCGCGTGCAGTACGGGCACCCGATCGCACTGTTCCAGGCGTTGCAGCACCGCATGGCCGATCTATACGTGCAGGTCGAGACCGCGCGGTCGGCGGTGTGGGCGGCGGCTCGGGCGGGTGGCGCCACGCTGCCGCTCCTGGCCGCGGTCGCCAAGACCCACGCCAGCGAGACCGCATGCCGCGCGGCAGCCGAGATGGTCCAGATCCATGGTGGCATCGCCATCACGTGGGAGCACGAGGCACATCGCTACTTCAAACGGGCCCACGGCTCGGCCCAGCTGCTGGGCCAGCCCCACGAGCACGTGACCCGCCTGGCCGCGCGGGTCCTCTGACCTCGTGAGTGGTACGGGCACCCATAGGCGCCCGTACCACTCACGAGGTATGGGCGGCGAGGACGCAGCGGGTGCCGGTGTAGATGGTCGGCATGCATTTGTTGCAGTGCGTACACGCCGACCGCGCCATGGGTTCGGTCCGCAGCCGGTTCGGCAGGTCCGGCTCCATCAGCAGCGCTCGACCCATCGCTACGAAGTCGAACCCTTCGACCATCGCGTGATCCATGACCCGGCGGCTGGTCACACCGCCGAGGAGTACCAGCGGCATGGTCAGCGCGGCCCGGAACTTCCGGGCCTCGGGCAGCAGGTACGCATCCTCGTACAGGTACTCGTGCAGCACGGCACGTCCGAACAGACGGATGCCGGCGCGCAGCGGTTGCCGGAACGCGCCGGCGAACTCGCGCACCGGCACGTCGCCCCGGAACAGGTACATGGGGTTGCCGAGTGAGCTGCCGCAGGTCAGTTCCAGGGCGTCGAGCGCGCCGTCGGCCTGCAGCAGGCGGGCGACCGTGAGGCTTTCCTCGGGTCGCAGACCACCGCGCACACCGTCGTCCATGCCGAACTTCGCCAGCACCGCGATCCGGTCGCCGACCCGCTCGCGTACCGCGCGGGCCACGTCGCGGGCCAGCCGCGCCCGCTTCTCCGTCGAGCCGTTCCACTCGTCGCGCCGACGGTTGAACCGAGGGCTCAGGAACGAGCTGATCAGGTAGTTGTGCCCGAAGTGCAGTTCAACGGCGTCGAAACCGGACTCCACGGCGGTCCATGCCGCGTCGGCGTGGACCCGCACGATCCGCCGCAGGTCGTCCTCGGTCGCGGCGCGGGTGATCCGCATGCTCATCGGGTTGAGCCGCCAGGACGGCGCCAGGGCAGCGTTCCCCGTCGAGCTCGAGTCCGAGACCGGGCCCGCATGCCCCAGCTGGGCGGATGCGGCGGCACCCTCCCGGTGCACCGCATCGGTGAGCCGACGCAGGCCAGGCACGACATCCGGTCCCATGACGATCTGCCGGCGTTCGGTCCGGCCCTCGGGTGCCACCGCGCAGTAGGCCACGGTCGTCATCGCCGCACCACCTGCCGCGACGGCCCGGTGGAACTCGATCAGCTCGTCGGTGACCACGCCGCGCGGTGTACGCCCCTCGAAGGTGGCCGCCTTGATGATCCGGTTGCGTAGCCGGACCGGCCCGAGACGGGCCGGTCCGAACACCCCGTTCACTGTTCGCGGGCGCCGATGCTGAAGTCATGGCCCCAGAGACTGACCGCGGTGCTCTCCCGCGCGATCCAGTCCGTGTCGTCGACCTCGAGGCCCTCCGTCCCGAACTCGACGTCGAATCCGCCGGGTGTCTTCATGTAGAAGGAGAGCATCTTGTCGTTGACGTGCCTGCCCAGCGTCGCGGACATCTTCACCTTGCGGCGGTTCGCGCGGTCCAGCGCGAGGCCCACGTCGTCGACGTCCTCGACCTCCACCATGAGGTGCACGATCCCGCTGGGCGTGGGCATCGGGAGGAACGCCAGGCTGTGATGCCGGGGGTTGCAGCCGAAGAAGCGCAACCAGGCCGGCGGCCCGTCCGCAGGTCGGCCGACCAGCTGCGGTGGCAGCCGCATCGAGTCGCGCAGCCGGAACCCGAGCACGTCGCGGTAGAAGCGCAGCGACGCCTCGTCGTCCTTCGTGGACAGCACGACGTGGCCCAGGCCCTGTTCCCCCGTGACGAACCGGTGCCCGTACGGGCTCACCACCCTGCGGTGTTCCAGTGCCGCGCCGTGGAAGACCTCGAGCACGTTGCCGGACGGATCCTCGAAGCGGATGAGCTCGTCGACCCGGCGGTCGGCGAGCTCGGCGGCGGTGCCCTCCTTGTAGGCCACACCGGCGTGGTCGAGGCTGTCCCGCACCGCCGCGAGACCGGCGGCGTTCGCCGTCTCCCAACCGGACACCGCGAGACGGTCGTGCTCACCGGGAACGATCACCAGCCGAGCCGGGAAGTCGTCCATCCGCAGGTAGAGAGCGTCCTGCTGAGCGCCCTTGCCCTCGACCATGCCGAGGACCTTGAGCCCGTACTCGCGCCACGCCGCCACATCGGTGGCCTCGATGCGCATGTAACCCAGCGACCGGATCACGACCCACCCCGCTTACCCAGGAAGTCCAGCACGAGCCGGTTGAACTCGTCGAACCGCTCGACCTGCGCCCAGTGTCCACAGCCGCCGAAGACATGCAGCTGCGCCCGCTGAATCTGCTTGAGCGCGACCAGTGCCCCGTCCATCGGGATGACCCGGTCCTCGCGCCCCCACACCAACAGCACCCGTTGACGCAGCTTGTGGGCCTCTCGCCACAGCATGCCCTCCTCCGGAGCCGACATGATCATGCGACCCATGACGGCCATCGCGGCCAACGTGTCCGGGTTGCTCGCGGCGGCGAACCGCTCGTCGATGAGCTCCTCGGTGACCAGCTCCTGGTTGTGCACCATGGTCCGGAGGAAGCCCTCCAGCTTCTTGCGGGACGGCCCGGGCGGCGCGGCGAAGCCGAACAGCTTCTTGATCCCTTCGGTCGGCTCGGGTGCGAACACGTTCAGGGTCAGGCCACCGGGAGCCATCAGCACCAGACGCCCCGCACGGTCCGGGTGGCGCAGGGCGAACCGGACCGCGGTTCCGCCACCGAGCGAGTTGCCGACCAGATGGGCCCGTTCGATCCCCAGATGGTCGAGCAGCCCGAGCAGGGTGTCCGCGCTGTGGGTGAAGTAGTGGCTGCCCTCGATCGGCGACCCCGAGCCACCGAAGCCCGGTTGATCCACCGCGACCGTGCGCAGCGAGCCGGCCAGCACCTCGAGGTTGCGGCCGAAGTTGCTCCATCCGGTCGCGCCCGGGCCACCACCGTGCAGCATCACGACCGCCTCGTCGTGTTGCTCCCCTGCCTGGTGGTAGTGCAGCCGGACACCCGGCTCGACGTCCGCGAACTGACCTTCCCGCAGGTTCGCCGCTGTACTGGAAGTCATCGTCACACCATCGCGTCCTGGACCGGGAGCCCGAGCTCCATCGCGCCGAACATCGACAACGCCCGCTCCGGATCGTTGATCGCATGGCCGCGCCCGGCGTGGGCGTCGCGCCAGAACCGCTGGATCGGCGTACCGACCTTGAGCGACTTGCCACCCGAGTTCTCGAACAGCTTGTCCACCGCGGCGATGCACCGGGCGGTTCCCTTGACCTGGTCACGGCGGACCGCGAACCGCAGCGGCATCGGGATCTGCTCACCGGCCTCTGCATGGCGTGTCAGCGCGCCCATGTGGTTCTCCAGCTGCAGCCACGCGGCGTCGATCTCGCTGGCCGCGTCCGCGATCCGGACCTGGGCGAACGGGTCCTCGGCCGCCTTCGAACCGTAGGAGACCCGGACGCGCTTCTTCATGTAGTCCAGGTGCGCCTGGTAGGCGCCGGTCGCCATGCCGATGATCGGTGTGGTGATCGTGTAGGAGAACACCGAGCCGAACGGCAGCCGGTACAGCGCACCGGGGTTGACCTCCTGCCCGGGACACACGCACCGGGTGGTGTCCATGAAGCTCAGCGTGCGGTGTGCCGGCACGAAGACGTCGTTCACGATGATGTCGTTGCTGCCGGTGCCGCGCAGGCCGACGGTGTGCCAGACGTCGTCGATCGTGTAGTCGCTGATCGGCAGCAGGAAGGTCTTGAAGTCGACCCGGTTGCCCTTGTCGTCGAGCACGATCCCGCCGAGCAACACCCAGGTGGCGTGGTCGCAGCCGGAGGAGAAGGCCCACCGGCCGGTCAGCCTGTACCCGCCGTCCACCAGCGTCGCCTTGCCGGTCGGGGCGTACGACGAGGACATACGCGTGTGCGGGTCGTCCCCCCACACGTCGTCCTGCGCCTGCCCCGGGAACAGCGACAGCTGCCACGGGTGGACGCCGAGGACCGAGGACACCCAGCCGGTGGAGCCACATGCGCCGGCGATCGTCCGCACGGCGGTGTAGAAGGTGAGCGGGTCGGCCTCGTAGCCACCGAACCGGGCGGGCTGCAGCAGCCGGAACACACCGGCCTCCTGCAGTGCCTTGACCGACTCGTCGGAGATCCGCCGCGCGTCCTCCGCGTCCTGGGCCCGTTCCCGGAGTGCCGGCAGCAGCTCCTGCACGGCCTCGATGACCTTCTCGCTCACGCGCTGCCTCGTTTCGTCTTCACACATCGATGGAACACGTTCTACCCGCATCCCAAGACTAGAACACGTTCTTGTTTGTGTCGAGCCCGCTGGCCGCCTGCACGTGTCGCCCGGCCCGGCGTCCGGAGAAGATGCAGTCCGCCAGGGACAAGCCGCTCACATAGGACCGCGAGCAGATCCCCACGGCGGTGCGACCGGCCGCGAACAGTCCCGCGACGGGCTCGCCGTCCGACCGCAGCACGGCGCCGGTCTCCTCGTTCACCCTCAGGCCGCCGAGCGTCAACATCGGGCACGGATAGAGCATGCTCGGTCCGACGGCGATGTCCAGCAGCGCGAACGGTGCCTTGATCATCGGTCGGACGAACTCGGCCGGCTTGCCCGCCGGGTCGGGAAGACCGGCGGCTGCCGCCGCGTTGTGCGCCTCGACCGTCGCACGCAGACCCTCGGCGTCGACTCCGGCCTTCGCGGCCACCTCCTCCACCGTCACGCCGCTCACTCGCCTCGACCGCAGCAGGTACTCGGTCTGCATACGCTGGAACCACACCGTCTGGGAGCCGATCTGCCGCCGGACCTCCCTGACCAGGTCCGCGTCGACCATGAGCCACCCACGCCCCTCGTGCTCGGTGACCATCGCGTGCCCGAGCGCCGCGCCGTAGCGCGACTCGTCACAGATGCGCCGCCCCTTGGCATCCACCAGCAGAGACCCGAGGAACGCGCTCGGCGGGCTGATGAAACGCCACACCGAGACCGAGTCGAGCTCCGCGGTCGCCCCGCCCGCCGACTCGCCGAGCCGGATCCCGCTGCCGTCGTCACCGGAGGTCCCGAGCGGCAGACCCCCCCGGAAGGCCGGCGCGTGCCGCCGCATCATCTCCCGGTTCTCGATGAACCCACCCGCGGCGAGCACGACACCTCGGCGCGCGTGGACACGCAGCGGCCTCGCGTGCTGACGTTCCACCGCCTCCGCCCGGGCGTTCAGCCTCTTGCGCAGCGGCGGGGCGTAGACGCCCGGCTTCGCCGCGTACTTCGACAGCCGCCGGTGCTTCGCGGCAGGCTTGCCGGTCAGCCGGCGACACTCCACCCCGACCACCCGCCCCGAATCGTCGGTGACCAGGTCTTTCACCGCGGTCTGAGTCAGCACCCGGACGCCGAGCGCACGCAGCGCGTCGGCCATTCGGTCGTACAGCACCTTCCCCGAGATCCCCCGGCCGTGCGCCCGATGCCCTCGTGGCGCAGGTTTCGCCGCGTCCCGGAACCCTCCAGCCGCCTCACTGCCCGAGTAGTAGAGGTAGTGCCGGTTGCTGGGATACGACGTCTTGTACGGACACAGGCTGGCCTCGAACGGCACCCCGAGATCGGACAGCCAGTCGATCATCTCGACGCTGCCGTCACAGAAGCGGCGCAGCGTCTCGGCGGACACCACGTCGCCCACCTCGCGCCGCAGGTACTCGAACATCGCCTCCTGCGTGTCCTCCACGCCCGCCTGTCGCTGGATGGTGGTTCCGCCACCCGCGTAGACGATGCCACCGGACATCGCGCTCGCACCGCCGCCGTTGAACCGGTCGAGCACGACGACCTCAGCGCCCGCCCTTGCCGCCTCGATCGCCGCGCAGGCGCCCGCCGCACCCAACCCCACGACAACGACGTCCGCGGCCAGTTCTGCCTCGAAGTCCACCCGGCACCTCCAAAAATGGAACACGTTCTAGTAGACTGTGCTGCGACAGGCTCCCACAGCTTGTCATCATTGTGCGATGTTTCTATAACATGTTCCATTCAGGTCGGCTGATAGGCAGGTGACATGCACGAGTGTGATGTGGTTGTCGTGGGCAGCGGCGCCGCCGGGCTGACCGCGGCGCTCACCGCGGCACACCAGGGATTGCGCGTCGTCGTGGTCGAGAAGGCCGACAAGTTCGGCGGCTCGACCGCACGCTCCGGCGGCGCTGTCTGGGTACCGAACAACTCGGTGCTGCTCGACGCGGGAGTCGAGGACACCCCTGATCGCGCCACCGCCTACCTGAAGAACCTGCTGGGCGACTCGGTACCGGAACCGAGAGTCACGGCGCTGCTGGACAACGGACCGGCGATGCTGGAGCTGGTCCGCGCACTCACTCCGCTCAAGTTCGCCTGGATCCCGGGCTACTCGGACTACTACCCCGAGCTCCCGGGCGGGATGCCGGGCGGGCGCAGCATCGAGCCCAAGCCCATGAACGGTCAGATTCTCGGCGACGAGCTCGCCCATCTGAACCCGCCCTACATCGGCACCCCGGGTGGCATCGCCGTCACCGCGGCCGACTACAAATGGCTCAACCTGATCGCCCGCCACCCACGTGGCGTACTGCGTGCCCTGCGGGTCGCCGGACGCCGTGTGCTGACGGCGCTGCGCCGCCACCACACCGTCACCTTCGGGCAAGCACTGGTCGCCGGCCTGCGCGCGGGGCTGATGAAGCTCGACGTGCCGGTCTGGCTCGACACTCCGTTGGTCGAGCTCCGCCGCGACGGCGACCGGGTGACCGGGGTGCTGGTGCGACGCGACGGAGCCGAGCTGGAGATTCGTGCCGCTCGGGGCGTCATCCTGGCCAGCGGGGGCTTCGAGCGCAACGCCGAGATGCGGGTCAAGTACCAGCGCTCGCCGATCGGCGCGGACTGGACCACCGGGGCGGCGAGCAACACCGGCGACGGAATCCTGGCCGGCGAGCGCATCGGCGCCGCGCTGGGACTGATGGACGACGCCTGGTGGGGCCCCTCCATCCCACTCACCGGCGGCCCGTACTTCTGCCTCTCCGAGCGCAGCCTTCCCGGGTGCATCCTGGTCAACGGGGCCGGCGAGCGGTACGTCAACGAGTCGGCGCCCTACGTCGACGCGGTCCACGCCATGTACGACGGTGAGGCCACCGGGGTCCCGCACATTCCGTCCTGGCTGATCGCCGACCAGCGCTACCGCAACCGGTACACCTTCGCCGGGCTGAGCCCCCGCCAGCCGTTCCCCGGCCGCTGGCGCAAGGCGGGCGTCGTGTACTCGGCCGCGACCCTCGAGGAGCTCGCCGCCCTGATCGACCTGCCGCCGGGCGCATTGCGGAACACCGTGGAGAAGTTCAACGTCGCCGCCAAGGCTGGTCGGGACGACCAGTTCAGCCGGGGCGAGAGCGCCTACGACCACTACTACGGCGACCCGACGCACCGCCCGAACCCGTCCCTCGCGCCGCTCGAGGTCGCACCTTTCCACGCGGTGAAGATCGTGCCGGGCGACCTGGGCACCAAGGGCGGCGTGTGCGTCGACGAACGAGCCCGCGTACTGCGCCCGGACGGCTCGGTCATCGCCGGCCTGTACGCGGCCGGCAACGTCAGCGCCTCGGTCATGGGCAACACCTACGCGGGCGCCGGTGGCACCATCGGCCCCGCGATGACCTTCGGCTACCTGGCCGCGATGGACATCGTGGCCACCGAGAACACCACCACCACCACCGAATCGGTCGAACCAGCCACCGAGGACCGAGCGAACACAGGAGGCGTGGCATGACTCAGCGCGAGGACGAAGTCCGGACCATCGACGTCGGCACGTCACCGACCCGGTACGCGCGCGGCTGGCACTGCCTCGGTCTCGCCGAGCCGTTCCGCGACGGCAAGCCGCATGCCGTGCACGCGTTCGGCACGAAGCTCGTGGTGTTCGCGGACAGCTCCGGCGACCTCAAGGTGCTGGACGGTTACTGCCGCCACCTGGGCGGCGACCTCACCCAGGGCACCATCAAGGGCGACGCCGTCGCGTGCCCGTTCCACGGCTGGCAGTGGGGTGGCGAGGGCCGCTGCGTCAGCATCCCCTACGCGAAGCGGGTCCCGCCGAGGGCACGCACGCGCAAGTGGCTGACCTGTGAGGAGAACAAGCAGCTGTTCATCTGGCACGACCCGCAGGGCCGCGAGCCGGGTCCGGAGCTCGCCATCCCCCGGATCGAGGGCGCGTTCTCCGAGGACTGGAGCGACTGGACCTGGAACTCGATCCACATCGAGGGCTCCCACTGCCGGGAGATCATCGACAACGTGGTGGACATGGCGCACTTCTTCTACGTGCACTTCGGCTTCCCGACGTACTTCAAGAACGTGTTCGAGGGTCACGTCGCCACGCAGTACCTGAACACCAGGGCGCGGCCGGACGTCGCATCCAACTCCGCCTACTCGGAGAAGGACGACGCCCTGCGGTCCGAGGCGTCCTACTACGGACCGTCGTACATGATCGACTACCTGACCCACGACTTCAAGGGCTTCCCGCTCGACGTCGTGTTGATCAACAGCCACTACCCGACCAGCCAGAACTCGTTCATGCTGCACTGGGGCGTCATCGTGCAGAAGCCGGCGGGGCTGAGCAGGGAACAGGCCAACAAGCTCGCGGCGAAGTTCTCCAAGGGCACCGAAGCCGGTTTCCTGCAGGACGTGGAGATCTGGAAGAACAAGACCCGGATCGACAACCCCCTGCTGTGCGAGGAGGACGGCCCGCTCTACCAGTTACGGCGCTGGTACGAGCAGTTCTACGTCGACGTCGAGGACGTCACCGAGCAGATGACCCAGCGTTTCGAGTTCGAGGTCGACACCTCCCACGCCGTGAAGACCTGGGAGAAAGAGGTCGAGGAGAACCTGGCACGCCAGGCCGAGGAGAGGCAGAAGGAGCAGGACACCGCCCAGCCGAGCGGACAGCCGACGTGACCGGCCCGATGCGTGCGCCGGACGAGCTCGCCGAACGCACGGCGGCCGACCGGCAGGCGTATCTGGAGGACGGCCTGTCCGACCTGAGCTGCCGCCGGTGCGACGGAGTGGTGCGGGTCAAGAAGAACAGCCTCGCCCACACCAGCATCCAGTGGACGACGGATGCGGTCAGCCGTTGCCCGGCCTACACCGGCCGGGACGGTTGCCCTCACCTGCAGCGGGAGGTCAGCGCGGCGCTCACGAGAGGACAGTTGGTGATACCCGGTGGCTGACGCCGCGACCACGTTCCACCGGCTCAGGGTCGCCGAGGTCCGCGAGGAGACGGCCGATGCCGTGTCACTGCGGTTCGAGGTGCCGGCCGAGCTGGCCGACACCTACGCCTACCGACCGGGCCAGTTCCTCACCCTGCGGATCCCGGAGTCGGGCGGCTCGTCGCTGGCCCGCTGTTACTCCCTGTCCAGCTCGCCGCACGACGGCAGCGACCTCACGGTCACCGTCAAACGGGTCGAGGGCGGGCGCGGTTCCGGCTGGCTGTGCGACAACGTGGTCGCCGGCAGCGAGCTGGACACACTGCCACCAGCCGGGACCTTCACGCCCCGCTCCGTGGACTCCGACCTGCTGCTGATCGCCGCCGGCAGCGGTATCACCCCGGTCATGTCGATCCTGCGCACCGTACTGGCCACCGGTAAGGGCAAGCTGGTGCTGCTCTACGCCAACCGCGACGAGCAGTCGGTCATCTTCGCCGAGGAGCTGCGTGAGCTCGCCGACGCCCACCCCGGACGACTGCAGGTGGTGCACTGGCTGGAGAGCCTGCAGGGCCTGCCGAGCAGGGCGCTGCTGGCCGAGCTGGCCCAGCCGTTCCGCGACCGGGAGGCGTTCCTGTGCGGGCCGACGCCGTTCATGGACGCCGCCAGCCACGCACTGCGCGACCTCGACGTGCCCCGCAAGAAGCTGCACATCGAACGGTTCGTGTCGCTGACCGAGGACCCGTTCGACACAGCAGAGGTCGCGGCGGAGGTCACTGCCGGCATCGAGGCGTCGGACTCCACGCCGGAGACGCACACGAGCGAAACGACCGTCGAGGTACAGCTGGACGGCGAGAAGCACACGTTCAGCTGGCCCTCCGGCACGCTGCTGCTCGACCTCCTGCGCGACAGGGGCCTGGATGCGCCGTTCTCCTGTCGCGAGGGAGCGTGCAGCGCGTGCGCCTGCCGGGTCACCTCCGGCGAGGTGCGCATGCGCCGCAACGAGGTACTCGACCGGACCGACCTCGACGAGGGGTACGTGCTGGCCTGCCAGTCGGACGCCGTCACCGACTCCGTCTCGATCACCTACGACGAATAGGCGTCCCCCCGAGCCCATTCCGCACCACACTGGAGCTGCCATGCCGATCGACCCCGAGCGCGCCCTGGGCGCCGAGCTGCCCGAGCGGACCTTCGATTGGACACCGTCCGATGTGCTGCTCTACCACCTCGGTCTGGGCGCGGGCGCCGATCCGATGGACCCCCGCGAGCTGCGCTACGCACTCGAGGACGACCTCCAGGTGCTGCCCACGTTCGGCGTCGTGGCGCCGACACTGCGCGAGACCGAGCCGCCGAAGGTCTCGATGCCGGGCATCGAGATCGACCTCGCGTCGGTGGTGCACGGCAGCCAGGAGATCACCGTCTCCGGCCAGCTCCCGACGTCGGGCTCCGGCGTCGCCCGAGGCCGCATCTCCGACCTGCAGGACAAGGGCCGGGCGGCGGTGATCGTGCAGGAGACGACCGTGACCGATGAGCTGGGCACCGCGCTGTGGACCGCGCGCTCCAGCATCTTCGCCAAGGGCGAGGGTGGCTTCGGCGGCTCGCGGGGCTCCACCGACAGGACCCCGCTGCCCGACCGTGCGCCGGACGTCGAGCTGCTCACCCCGACGCTCGCACGACAGGCGCTCTGGTACCGGTTGTGCGGGGACCGGAACCCGCTGCACGCGGACCCAGGGTTCGCCGCCCGTGCCGGGTTCGATCGGCCGATCCTGCACGGTCTGTGCACCTGGGGAATCGTGTGCAAGACCGTCGTCGACGGTCTGCTCGACGGCGACGTCGCACAGGTGCGCGGGTACCGCGCCCGCTTCGCGGGCATCGTGCTGCCCGGCGAGACCCTGCGCACGAAGGTCTGGCGGACCGATGACGGGTTCGCGCTGCTCACCACGGTCGTCGAACGCGACGAGGCGCCCGTGCTGAGCGACGCCTTCCTCACGCCCGCGAGTGTGTGAGTATTTGACTCAGCTCACAGGTGTCCTGGACCCCGGGACTGCAACAAGTTCCTATGCTGGACGGCACGCACGCCACACCGTTGGCCCAGCTGTGCGCCCTGGACCACGCACGAGCCGACAAGGATCGCCGCACATGACCGCAGAGCCACAGCCCGCCACGGGCGCGCTCGCCGAGAGCGATCTCAGCTCGCCGGCCCAGCGAAACCGCCGCACTCGCATCCTCGACGCCACCATGATGCTGGCGACCAAGGGCGGTTTCGACGCGGTGCAGATGAGAGCTGTTGCGGAACGCGCCGATGTCGCGCTCGGCACGCTGTACCGCTACTTCCCCTCCAAGATTCACCTGCTGGTGTCCGGTCTGATCAGGGAGTTCAGCCGCACCCTGGACAAGCTCGAACGATCACCGGTCCCTGGCGACACGGTGGCCGAGCGGGTGCTCTACGTTCTGGCCCACAACACCCGGTCGCTGCAGCGCGAGCCCATGCTCACCGAGGCGATCACCAGGGCGTTCATGTTCGCCGATACGTCGGTGACCGCGGAGGTCACCCAGGTCGACCGGCTGAGCGAACGCATGCTGACCGTCGCCGTCGGCATCACCGACCCGACGGAGGAGGACAAGGCGATCGCCAGGGTCATCACCGACGTCTGGATGGCGAACCTCATCGCCTGGATCACCCGCAGGGCCTCCGCGGACGACGTCACCCGCAGGCTGGAACTCACCGTGCGCCTTCTCATGAGCCCGCATTCCAGACCGGAGAAAAGCTAGCCCCCAGAAAGGTCCCGGGTCACCCGAGAAGGCGACCAGGGAATACACCGGCTTGTTTCGCCTCGGGGTCGCGACACTATTCATGACGCGGTTAGCGGATTCAGGAAGTGTGCACGATCAGTACGTCGATGTCCGCGCGACGGACGACGCCACGTGGCACGGAACCCAGGACCCGGCCGGCAAGAGTATTGAGACCGACATTGCCGACCACCACGAGATCCGCATCGGCCTCCCGTACGACCGTGTCGAGAACGTCGACCGGCGCGCCCTGCACAGCCCTGGTCTCGAGCCGCTGCACTCCGGCGTCCTTCGCCCGCGCCGCCGCGACACGCAGCGCCTCTTCCGCCGGCGCCGAGCCGACCACCTGGAACGACTCTGCGCCGAGCACATCGGCGGCCACTTCTACCTGCGCCCGGCGAGCGGGCTCGTACGCCGCGACCACCAGCAGCTCGGCGTCGCCGTCGGCCGCGATGGCGGCTGCCCGGTCGACCGCGACCAATGAGGTGTCCGAACCGTCGGAACCGACGACGATCCGCTTGAAAGCGCCCATCTTGAACCCTCCGCATCAAAGAATCTGGCGTCGACGGCCTCGCCAGAGACCTGTCGATGAGGGAAAACGAGCCGCTCTGCCCCTCCCAGCTCCGATGTTCCGATTAGAGCACAAGACGCCCGACGTCCAGGAGTGAACCGGCGGCACAGTGGGGCATCACACAGCGCTATGCCGCAAGCGCACCATTCCAGCCCCTTAATCGACATAAAATAGACGCAATAGCCCAGATGGAGAAGGCTATTCGGCGGCGGCGCCGAACATCTTGACCAGATCGACGTTGCTCACCTTCAGCGAGGGCGTCCTCGGCAGCCGGTCGACGACCCGGACCTGCGCGGGCACCTCGTAGGGCAGCAGACGGTCCCGGCACAGCCGCATCAGCTCGTCCGGAGCCGGGACGGACACACCGGCGCGGACCTCGACCGCCGCGACCGGAACCTGCCCGCGCCGCTCGTCCGGAAGGGCGACCACCGCCGCCTCCCGGACCGAGGGATGGCTCTCCAGCACGTGGACAACTGCGGCCGGGTCGATCTTGAAGCCACCCCGGACGATCGTGGCGTCGGCCCGGCCCAGGATGTACAGGAAGCCGTCCGCATCGAGCCTCGCCAGGTCGGTCGTCGCGGTCCATTCGTCCGGTCTGCCAGGCGCCTGTTCCGTACGCACCTCGAGCCGGCCGGGAACGTCCTCGGCCACCGGCGTGCCGGTTTCGTCGACCACCCGCAGCTCGACCCCCGGCTCCGCCCTGCCGACGCTCCCCCGCTTCGTCGTCCGGTACTCCTGGTGGTCGGCCAGGGACCAGCCCGCGACGGCACCGCAGAACTCGGTGGCGCCGTAGACCGGCAGCACCGGGATGCCGAATCGAGCGGTGAACCCCTCAGCGAGCGCGGGGTCCAGCGCCGCCGTTCCCGACTTGATCATCAGCAGGCTGGCCAGCCGTTCCTTCGCCACGTCCGATTCCAGCAGCATGTGGATACCGGCAGGGACGACGCCGGTGCCCTTCGGCCGGTACCGCTCGACGGCGGCCGCCCACGGCTGGACCTCGAACCGTTCGAGCAGGACGGTCGCGCGCCCGTTGTCCAGCGCCATCAACAGACTCCACAGACCGCCGATGTGCACGAGCGGGGTCGCCGTGATGCTCACGTCGTCGGACAGTCGCGGCTCCACCGAGGGCTGTCCCCCCGATCGCAGCGACCTCGTCAGCTGCCGGTACCCCAGGCCGACCCGCTTCGGTGGGCCGGTCGTGCCCGAGGTCAACATCTCGACCGCGACACCGGGCAGCGCGTCCTCGCCCCTCGGCGCATCCCTCACGACGTCGACCGATCCGTCCCGGTGGAGCCGGTAGCCGCGCAGCGGCAGGTCCTCGCCGTCGAGACGGTCCCACACCGAGGGCGAGGCGACCAACAGCCGTAGACCGGAGGCTCGCAGGTCGGCGACCAGCCGGGGAGTCGGCTGCAGGGGGCTGACCGTGGTCAGGCAGCGCTCACGCCCCAGGACCGCGATCACCGCGCCGACGAACTCTGGCCGGTTCTCCAGCACCACCCCGACCCGTTGGCCGGCGCCGCCGTCGCACCGCTCGTCCACCGCACGGGCCACGTCGGTGACCTGCCCCCAGGTCCACCATTGCTCGGCGACACACACCGCGCGCCGGTCACGATCGACCTGACACAGGCTCCACAACTGCTCCGCCAGCGGCCACGCGTGGTCGTCACGGTCCACGTACTACCTCGCGGCCCACAGTTGCTCGGCCCGGACGCGCAACGCCTCGGCGACCGAGTCGAACCCCGCCTTCACCCACGGGCCCGATTTCTCCATGACCCAGGCTGCGTGCTCACCGCTGAACGTGTCGGTGGTGACGTAGCTGCACCGTGCCGGCGCCAGCTGCTCGATCCACTGATCGCGCACCGCGAACATGCCGGGCATCTCCTCTCCGGTGTCGTAGCGCAGCAGCCGGGGACGATCGACCACCCTGATGTACTCGCGGTTGACGAACGTCCCCGGTGAGCCGTCCGGGTTCGGCAGGGTCAGGTCGATCGGCTCACCGACGACCAGGGTGGTCGCGACCTCCACGGTGTACGGGTTCCATTCGGGATAGCGCCGGTAGTCGATCAGCACGTCCCAGACGAACTCCGAGGGCGCCCCGATCTCCACCGTGACGGACTCGACCGTGTACCTCACGGCATGTACTCCCCGCCGTTGACGTCCAGCGTCGCGCCGGTGACCTCCGAGGACAGGCTCGACAGCAGGAACAGCACCGATCCGGCGCAGGCTGCGGAGGTGGGAATGCGATCGAGCGGGTTGCGTGACGCGATCTCCCGGTATACCTCGTCCTCGGTGATGCCCCGCTGCTCGGCCGTCATCTTCAGGTAGTAGCGGACGCCGGGGCCGTCGAGCCAGCCCATGATCGCCTGGTTCGCGCGGATGTTGTGCTCGCCCAGCTCCAAGGCGAGGAAGTGTGTCGCCGAGGTCAGTGCCGCCTTGGCCAGCGCGTAGCCGCCCTCACCCCGCATGGGCTTGCGGGTGGTCATCGTGCCGATGTTCACGATCGACCCGTGACCGGCGGCCTTCATGTGCGGCACGCAGGCCCGGCTGACCTCGAGCGTGCCGTACAGGATGACGTCCATGGTCCGGCGAAGCTGCTTGTCCGGGGTGTCGAGCAGGTCGTGGAAACCGGGGTGCGCATACGCGGAGTTCACCAGCCCGGTGATGCGTCCGAAGCGGTCCACGGCGGTCGACACGAGCCGCTGCACGTCCTCCGGTCTGCGTACGTCGCAGGACACCGCGACCGCGTCACCACCGGCGGCGGCGATCTCCTTCACCGCCTGGTCCATGACGTCGGTGGAGCGGGCGGCCATCACGACCTTGGCCCCCTCGGCGGCCGCGCGGGTCGCCAGGTGGACCCCGAGCCCGGCACCGACGCCGGTGATCACCACGACCTCGTCGGACAGGATCACAGGTACTCCTCCGTGTAGAAAGCGAAGTCACGCTCCAGCTCGCGCGTCGACAGACCGAAGTCCTCGGCCGTGTACGTGTGTGCGCCGTGTGATTCCGTGCGGTTGCGCTCCAGATAGGCCTCGAAGGCAGCCCCGTCCTGCGCGTCGCCGGTCAGCCCGACCTCGTCGAGCACCCGACGAGCCTGTGCGACCGGATCGGTCGTGATGTCGGCGAAGCGAACATCGACGAACCGGTCGGGCCGGGTGGCCCGCACCGAGGCGAACTCGCGCAGGCTCGCTTCGAACCGCCGGTGCCAGTAGCGGCCGATCCGCACCGGGTCGATCTCGTCGCTGTACTGGCCCGAGATCGTGCGCACCATCGACGCGTAGGACGGCACCGCGCTGGTCGGCGACCGGTGCGTCATCACGATCTTGGCGTCGGGGAAGGTGTCGAGTACCGGGTTGATGGCTGTGAGGTGGTGCGGCGACTTGAGCACCCAGCGTCGTCCGGCGCGAGCCGGGTCCTGCCAGCGGAGTACCTGCAGCCATTCGCGCAGCTCGGCGTAGGCCTTCGTCTGGTCGGCACCGCGCAGCCAGTCGCCGTAGCCCGGAACCCAGTAGAACGAGTCGTAGCTCATCGAGGTGAACGACCGGTCGACGAGGATGACCTCTTCCTCCGGACCGTCCCACTCCACCGTGTGCACGGCACCGAAGTCCGGTGACATCTGCAGGAACAGCTTCTCCCGCTCCTGGGCACGGTGCTTGCGCTCGGCCGCGTCGGGCCCCTCGCCGGGGAACGGGATCGGGTAGGTGACCTCCCAGGACAGTGTCGCGGTGAGCTTCGGCGACGCGGCGAGCAGCCGGTGCATGAGCGTCGACCCGGTGCGCGGCAGCCCGAGGATCACCGCGGCGACCGGCACCTCGGTATCCAGGATCTCCGGGTGCTCACGCTGCAGGGCCCGCAACCTCAGCCGGTCGACCAGCAGCGCGGTGAGCCGCCGTCTGCTCAGTTCCAGGCCCAGCGGGGACAGCCGGGCCTCGGTGTTGATGCTGCCGACCAGCACGTCGAGCGGTTCGCGGAACCACTCGTCGCCGAAGTCGCTCAGCCCGCTCTTCACCTGAGCGGCGTCCACGAGTACGTCGGCGGACAGACCGGTGGATACCGGGGTCATCCCTGTGCCTTTCCGATCAGCGAGTCGAGCGGGACCACCCGGCAGGTGGGCAGCGGGTGGGTGTCCGCGCCGAGCCAGCGCAGCAACGCGGTCCCGGTCTCGTGCCCGCAGGTGTCGATCCAGTTACCGACGCCCGCGTCGCGCTCCGCGACCACCAGGGTGAGTCGTCCGTCGGCGTCGAGCGTCGCGGTGTGCTTGTTGACGGTGATCCGTCGCCGATGGTCCATCGACTCCATCCACCAGTTGTCCAGCTGGAAGTTCCAGTACGGACAGTCCGGCACGTCGGTCTCGATCACCCAGGCTTCGCCGGGACCCAACGCCCAGTAGCCGTGCAGGTAGAAGATCTCCGGGTCGCCGCCGGCGCGCTGGAACATCTCCTGGCCGAAGTCGGGCAGCTCGTTCGGGCGGGTCATGAACAACGTCGTCCAGTGCGCGAAGGTGGCGGCGGTCCCGTGCACCCCCAGCGCCGCTCGCCGCAGCGCCTTGGCCAGCGCCTCGGGCGTCAGCTGCGCCGGTTCGATCGCCTGGCCGATCCGCTCGATCCGCCAGTCCCCCGGCGTCTCGCTGTCTCGATCGAGGTAGGACTGGCGAACCACGAGCCCTGTCGAGTCAGGGGCGAGCGGCAGCCAGTTGCGCCCCTGGCGCCGGGCGCTCGCGATGATCTCGACGGTGCCGTCCGGCTCGTCGACCAGCTCGGCGTCGGTGAGTTCGCCGGTCGAGGCCATGGTGCCGTCCTTGGCGTACCGGTTGGCCTTGGAACCGATGCTGAAGTAGCTGATGGTGCCCCGCGTTCCGGTGATCCGGTACTCGCGGTCGCCCCGGATGGTCGCCGACAGGTAGACGTTGTCGGGGTTGTCGGCCCCCATCTTCACCAGGTCGAGCTCGTGGAAGCGGGGGAAGTCGGGGTCGGCGTTGTCGACGCAGGAGTACAGCATCTCCCTGGTCAGCCTGCTCAGGTAGCGAATGCCTTCGGCCTGGTCCAGTGCCGTCGTGGGCGTGCCGTCGCCCAGCACGACCTGTCCGGCCTGCTCCAGCGCCCGGCAGAACCGCGACCATGCCTCACTAGGTTGCGTCACGCCGGCCTCCCCGAATTGAAACAGGTTCTAGCCAGAGACCCTACCGCGAACTGGACAACGTTCAATACCAGTGGCCCACTCCGCTGGGTCACTGAAGGACTCCCCGCTCGCGCAGGTGATCCACGACGATGCGCGCGGCGTCTTCCGGGGCCACCGCCGTGGTGTCGAGCCGAACATCGGGGTTCTCCGGGGGTTCGTACGGGGAGTCGATGCCGGTGAAGTTGGGCAGCTCCCCCCGGCGCGCCTTCGCGTACAGCCCCTTCGGATCACGTTGTTCGGCCACCTCGAGCGGAGTGTCCACGTACACCTCGCAGAACTCCGCCTCCTCGACGAGGCCGCGCGCGAGCCCCCGCTCCGCGCGGAACGGGGAGATGAACGAGACCAGCACGATCAGGCCGGCATCCACCATGAGCGCGGACACCTCGGCGATCCGCCGGATGTTCTCCACCCGGTCCGCATCGGTGAAGCCGAGGTCCGAGTTCAGACCGTGCCGCACGTTGTCGCCGTCGAGCAGGAACGTGCGCCTGCCGTCCGCGTGCAGCGCCCTCTCCACCAGGTCCGCGACCGTGGACTTGCCGGCACCGGACAGGCCGGTGAACCACACGACACACGGCCGGTGACCGGCCTGCTCCACGCGGGCTGCCTTGTCCACCTCGAGCCGCTGCCAGCGCACGTTCGCCGAACGGCGGAGGGCGAAGTCGATCATCCCGGCGCCGACGGTGGCATTCGTCAACCGGTCAAGGACGATGAAAGAGCCGAGGTCGCGGTTGGTCCGATACGGCTCGAACGCCACCGCGGTGTCGAAGTGGACGTTGGCGACCCCGATCTCGTTGAGTCGGAGCGTTCTCGCCGGCGCTCGGCGCAGCGAGTCGATCTCGATCCGGTGCTTGGGCGCTTCGGCGGTGAACCCCACGGTCCGGGCGCCGACCTTGGCCAGGTAACGACGCCCCGGCAGCAGCTCGTCGGCGCCGAGCCACACGAGGTGCGCCTGGAACGCGTCCGACACCTCGGTCGGATGCTCCGCGGCCACCAGCACATCGCCTCGGCTCGCGTCCACCTCGTCCGCGAGCACCACCGTCACCGACCTGCCCGCCGAGGCCGACGCCAGGTCACCGTCCATGGTCACGATCCGGTCGACCGTGGAGACGGCGCCACCGGGCAGCACCTGGACCCGCTCGCCGGCGCGCAACA
The DNA here is from genome assembly GCF_000429025.1 of Actinospineispora spinosispora DSM 44797. GTDB lineage: Bacteria > Actinomycetota > Actinomycetes > Mycobacteriales > Pseudonocardiaceae > Pseudonocardia > Pseudonocardia spinosispora. Next base: position 792,739 of record NZ_KE386833.1, on the reverse strand, counting down.
CACCGTGGAGGACGCGGCCCGAGTAGCCGCGGAAGTCCGAGGACGGCCGGTTGACCCACTGCACGAGCATGCGCGCGGGACCATCGGAGTCGACCACCTCGGAATCGGCGTTCTCCAGCCACTCAAGGACGGTCGGGCCGTCGTACCAGGGCGTGCGCTCGGATCTGGCCACGACGTTCGCGCCGTCTACCGCGCACACCGGAACGCACTCGACCCCGGTGATGGCGAGCTCCTTCGCCAACGTGCGGAACTCCTCCGCGACCTCGGTGAAGACCTCCGAGGAGTAACCGACCAGGTCCAGTTTGTTGACCGCGAGCAGGACCTGCCGGACCCCCAGCAGTGCCACCAGGTGCAGGTGCCTGCGAGTCTGGGCGAGCAGACCCGCGCGGGCATCGACCAGGATCACCGCCGCGTCGGCCGTGGAGGCCCCGGTCACCATGTTGCGCGTGTACTGCTCGTGCCCGGGGGTGTCGGCGACGACGAAGCGGCGACGGTCGGTCTCGAAGAAGCGGTAGGCGACGTCGATCGTGATGCCCTGCTCCCGCTCGGCGGACAACCCGTCGACCAGGAGGGCGAAGTCGAGGTCGGCACCGCGGGTGCCGACCCGCTTCGAGTCGGCCACCAGGGTGTCGAGCTGGTCGGCGTGCAGCAGCTTCGACTCGAACAGGAGCCTGCCGATCAACGTGCTCTTGCCGTCGTCGACGCTGCCGCACGTGATGAACCGGAGAAGAGCGGGCATCAGAAGTACCCCTCCTGCTTCTTGCGCTCCATCGAGCCGCTCCGGTCCCTGTCGATCACTCGGCCATGGCGTTCCGACGTCGTGACGGCACGCATCTCCTCGACGATCTCGTCCACGGTGGTCGCGGTGCTCTCCATCGCGCCGGTGAGCGGATAACAACCGAGGGTCCGGAACCGGACAGTCCGCTCGCGCACCTGCTCACCCTCGGCGAGCGGCAGGCGGTCGTCGTCGACCATGATCAGCACGCCGTCCCGCTCCACCACCGGCCGCGGCCGCGCGAAGTACAACGGCACGATCGGGATCGACTCACGCTGGATGTAGCGCCAGACGTCCAGCTCGGTCCAGTTGGACAGCGGGAACACCCGGATGTTCTCGCCCGGGTGGGTGCGTGCGTTGTAGAGCCGCCAGAGCTCTGGTCGCTGGTTCTTGGGGTCCCAGCGATGCTGCGCCGTGCGGAACGAGAACACCCGTTCCTTGGCCCGGGACGCCTCCTCGTCTCGTCGCGCTCCCCCGAAGGCGACGTCGAAGCGGTGCTCGTCGAGCGCCTGGCGCAACCCTTGGGTCTTCCACATGTCGGTGTGCATCGCGGAACCGTGCTCGTGCGGGCTGATGCTCAGCTCCACACACTCCGGGTTCTGGTGCACGATCAGGCGCAGCCCGAGCCGCTCGGCCGTCTCGTCCCGGAACGCGATCATCTCGTGGAACTTCCAGGTGGTGTCCACGTGCAGCAGCGGGAACGGCAACGGACTCGGGTGGAACGCCTTGCGCGCCAGGTGGAGCAGTACCGAGCTGTCCTTCCCGATCGAGTACATCAGGACAGGACGTTCGCTCTCCGCCACAGCCTCGCGGAAGATGTCGATGCTCTCCGCCTCGAGCTGATCCAGCTGGTCGGCCCGGTTCGCCATCGTCGTCGTCACAGTCCGCACCCAGCGAGCGCGACACTCAGCCGCGTGGCCAGCTCGGCGTCCGACCAGTACATCGCTGTGGACATGCCAGGACGGTAACACGCATTCTGAACAACGTTCAATACTACTTTGAACGTTGTTCAACGACTTTCGGCACGCGGTAGCATCCGATGGTGAACAGCGGCACGAACTCCCGACAGACCGCATGGGGCGATGCCGAGGGCCGGCATCGGGACATCCTCGCCTCGGCGGAGGACCTCCTCGCCGAATCCGGTTACTCCGCACTGACCATGCGCGCGATCGCCGCCGGCGCCGGCGTCAGCTCAGGCACCGTCTACCAGTACTTCACCGGCAAGGAAGACGTCTTCGCGGCGCTCATGGCACGACGGCTGGACAGCATCCGGGAGACCCTGGAGAACGTCGACCGACGACGCGGCGTCGCGGGTGTGCTGAGCACGGTGTTACCGCAGATCACCGAGATGTGGGAGCGCCTGGGTCGGTCGGCGCCCCAGTGGGAGGCGAAGGTCCTCGCCGAAGGACGGCGCAGCAAGGGACTGATGAGCTCGGCTGCCGTGTACCGCAAGACGATCGACGCGCTCGGCCGCACGCTCGCCGAGGCCGCCGCGGCCAGCGACCAGGTTCTCCTCGACGCCCCGGCCGTGCCGTTCTGGGTCTGGGACTCGTTGATCGGCCTGTCCGACGACCTGCTGCACGGTGGCGCCGCGCAGGGCGGAGTGCGGTCGGAGGAACTCATCGAGTTCGCCACCACCGCGATTCAGCGGAGCATCGTCGTCCCCGCGTGACCCGCTCACCAGCGGCAGATGTCGGGGCCGTCCGCCGAGGTGAGCGCCCGGAACGCGAGCAGCCGATGCTGCCACCACGGTAGGGGCGCGCCCAGCTCCGGGTCGGTCAGGGCGTTGTCCACCACGTGAGGCACCCCGCCCCGCTGGAACTCCAGGTGGACGTTCGACACCCCACCGTCACGCCAGTCGGCCACGGTACGCCGCAGCTCCAGCCAGGGAATCGTGGTCGGCGGTGTCTCCGTGGCCCACTGCGGCTCGACCACCACATCATCGTCGCTGTCCGTGTGCAGGTCGACTGTCGTGAGCGTGACCGTGTCACGCAGGTACGGGATCACCTGCAGGCTCGCCAGGCCCGGCACCAGGTGGTTGGTCCTTCCCTGCTCGGTGTGGAGATTGCTGAACATCGAGAAGCTGGCGACGGTCTTGAGTCCCAGGTACGGCGCCAGCCCGTTCACGAACACGAGCAACGGCACGAGCAGTAGCACGACGGGCCGCGGCCGGTAGCCGGTGGCCGGTCCCCTGTCCGCGAAGCACGCGCGCAGCAGCTGGACCAGCAACGGGAGGACCGAGACGTACCAGGCCACGACGATCAGGACATGCCAGACGGCGGCGTGCGGACCGCTCCGGGCACCGGTCAGGCCCGCCACGATCGCCATCAACAGGTGAATCCCGAACGCGACGAGCGCGATCCGGCGCGTTCGGTCGGACCGGCCGACCAGCCCGGCGAAGACCCGGGTCGGGACGAACAGCAGGTAGAGCGCGAACACCGTGGTCGAGAAGTCCCAGAACGTCGCCGGGGCCAGCACCAGGTGGAAACCGATCCCGAGCAGGAGGCCCCAGCGCCTGCACCTCGGTACCGCCAAGAGCGCCAGGATCGTCGCCTCGACCAGCACCGTGCCGATGGCCGCGCCCTGCACCATCACCGGAGGTATGGCGAACCCGAGGCCGTTCTTCGTGAACAGATCACCCAGCAGCGTGCCCGCGCACGACGTGGCCGGGTCGAAGAACGCAGTGTTGATCTTATCGAACACGGTGAACAGGTAGACGACCAGCAGGACCAGCCCGACCGGGGTCCTGGCCGCACGAAACCAGCGGACCAGGAAGTCCTCGTCACCCTGCCTCGCGCGCCTGGTCGCCCAGACGTGCAGCGCCGCCGCACCGAACCCGAGCGCGACGAACAGGCTCACCACCGTGTGGTTCGCCGCATCGGGCAGGCTCAGCGCTCCGGTCACCCCCGCTCCGGCGACGAACACCCCGAACGCCAACGCGGAAGTCGGGTACGCCAGTACCGGAAGGCCGAAGGCCAGCACGCCGAGCACCCCGAGCGGCTGGCTGTCGCTGTAGTGCGCGGCGGCGGCGAAGACCCAGAGCATGCCGAACCACCGCAGCTGCTCCCGCGTGCCGAGCAGCTCGAGCTCGGCCGGCCCACCGTCGCTGCTCGGCTCCACCGCGTCCTGCGTCGCCGACACCCCGGCCTTGCTCGTCATCGCCGTCCACCCTCCCGGTGGCCGCGTGTCGCCCGAGCCACTCACTTCGGACAACGACCGGCCACCAGGACAGGTTGTCGACCGTTCCGCCGAATGCGGTCGCGGATCATTCTGCCCCGCTTGCCCCGGGGTACCTCTGGGCGTACCAGACAGCGAGTTCCTGGCGGCTTCGGAGGCCACGTTTCAGGAAGATGTTCCTGACGTGTGTCTCGACCGTTCGTTCCGAGATCACCAACGCCCGCGCGATCTCGGTGTTGCCGCGTCCCGCCGCGACCAGAGCGGCTATCTCGCGCTGCCTGGTGGTCAGCTGCTCGGTGCGAAGATCCTCCGGCTTGCCGACCGGGGTGGCCGGCTGAGGGGTCCGCTCGCCCAGGGCAAGAGCCAGGACGGCGTGGTAGGCCTCCGGTTCGGTCGCTCGTGCGAACCGCCCCTCTTCGAATGCCCGCAGGTAACGCTCCTGTCCCAGCACCCGCTGCACGGTCGATATCGCGTCCGTGGTGCTGGTGTGGAACGGGCCGAGCCCGCCCAGGCGCACTCCGGCTCGTTCGCACAGCCTGCTGCCTCCGCCGAGCACTCGCGCGACGTCCTCGGCGATGGAGGTGTCCGTGTCCGCCGTGGTCGTCCCCGGGGTGAGCTGCGCGGCCAGTGCCCAGGCCACCGCGTACGTTCCCCACACCGGGCCCCAGTGGTCCCCGATCTCACGTTGGTCACGCAGCGACTCGCGCAGGAAGCTCAGTGCACGCTTCGGGTCCCGGCGACGTAGCTGGGCCAGTCCCATCGCCCATCTGGCCCAGGAGATCTGCCAGGCGGACTCACGACGCAGCGCGTGGTCGAGACACCGCTGGGCGGTGACCAGCGTGTCCTCCGCCTCGCCGACGAACCCGCCCGCGATCGACAGGAGCAGCTCGATCATCGCAAGGTCGGCATCCGGTGCGCCGGCGCCGCGCAGCGCGTCCAGGACCGACCGAAACGTCGCTATCGATCCCGGATCGTTGCCCACGAGCAGCGCGTACGCACCGTCGAGGAACTCGATGGCCGGTTCCACATCCGTATCGCCCGCCGTGGCGTCCCGACACCGCGTGAGAAGGCGTGACGCCTCGTCGGAATCGCCCTGGCACAGGCTGATCCATCCCGCGGTCGCCATCGCGGTGACCCTGGGCCCGCCCGCCGGGGCCCGCTCGACGGTGCGCTCCAGCCACGCGCGGCCCTCGCCCGGCCAGCCGGCGAAGTACCAGATGCGCAAGCCCGCGAGGCTCAGCGCGATCCGCAGGCTCCGCTCCGGGCCGTCGCGGCCTGTCCCGTCGTCACCGGTCTCGTCGTCCTCGGCGAGGCCGTACTCCATCGCGGCGCGCAGGTTGGGCAGCTCGGACCTGGCCCAGTCGAGCAGCTCGACTTCGCGGACGCTGAACCAGCACCGGGCGGCCTCGGCTGCCCGCTGTTCGTAGAAGTCACGATGACGGCGCTGGAACGCCCGATGCTGACCGCGCAGGACGAGCGCCCGGACTCCGTAGTGGCGCACGGTGTCCAGCTGGCGGTATCTGGTGCGCGCGCCGGCACTGTCCACGACGAGCAGCGAACGGCGCACCAGCCCAGCGATGCTGTCCAGCACGTCCGCGTGGTCGATCCCGTGACCGCCGCACACCGCTTCGGCCGCCTCGAGGGTGAACCCGCCCACGAACACGGAGATGCGCTCCCACAGCAGCCTCTCCCGTTCGTCACACAGCTCGTAGCTCCAGTCGAGGACCTTGCGCAAGGTCCGATGGGTGGTCGGCCCGTGTCTCGGCCCTCCGGTGAGCAGCTCGAAACGGTCGTCAAGACGGGCGATGACCTGCTCGACGGACAGCGCCGTGAGCCGCCCGGCGGCGAGTTCGATGGCCAGCGGGATGCCGTCGAGCAGGCGACACAGCTCGCCCGCCCGGTGCTGATCCTCTGCCGTCAACGGGGCGCCCAGCTCGGCGGCCCGCTGACGCAGTAGCTCGACCGCCTCACCGCCACCTGCTCCTGAGGGATCGTCGTCGTCCGGGACGGTCAGCGGCGGCACATGGCTCACCTGCTCACCGGGGCAGCCGAGCACCTCGCGGCTGGTCGCCAGTACGTGCAGGTCGGGCACCGTCCGCAACAGATGGGCGATCAGGACCCCGGCCTCCTCGACGAGGTGCTCGCAGTTGTCGACGACCAGCAGGCAGTGGCGACCCCTCAGGTGCTCGACCAGTCTCTCCCTGGGCCGTTGCGCGGAGAAGTCGGTGACCCCGAAGGCCCCGGCCACGGTCTGTTCCACCAGCGCCGCGCCCGCGCTCGGCGGCAGGTCGGCCAGCTCCGCCAGCCACACCCCGTCCGCGTAGGCGTGCCGGACCTCACGCGCCAGTCGCAACGCCAACCGTGTCTTGCCCACGCCGCCGACACCGACCAGGGTGACCAGCCGCGCCTGCGCCAGGAGCTTGCGCCCCTGCCTGATCGCGTGCGCACGACCGACGAACCCGGCCACTTCGGCCGGCAGGTTTCCCACCGTCCGTCCGCGACCCCGACGCCCAGCCATGACCGGACAGTAGGCCATGTCCGGTGGACCGGCCGCCGACATCAGGGGCGCTCTACGGGTTTACGCGGATGCAGAGCTCGACCGAGGTCGACGACGATCAGCGCTCGGGCCACGTCGAGAAAAGAGACCACCGATGGCGAACGACACGGCTGTGACGACCTCGATGGCGAACCTGCGTGCTCACTGCTCGCAGGACGTGTCCTCGACCCGGTTCTGGCGACTGACCTCGGAGCAGCGGGACGAGACGTTCGCGCGGCTGCGCGAGCGAGAGCCTGTCTCCTGGCAGCGCCCGGTCGAGGACGCGGTATCCCCGGACCCCGACGACCCCGGTTACTGGGCGGTGGTCCGGCACACCGACATCGTGACCGTCAGCAGGGACCACCGGACCTTCGTCTCCGGCCATGGCGTGCAGTTCGACCTGCTGCCCACCGAGGTGCTGGAGATGTCGCAGTCCTTCCTCGCCATGGACCCGCCCCGTCACGACCGGCTTCGCCGACTGGTCTCGGCCGCGTTCACGCCGAAACGGATCAGCGTTCTCGACGATCATGTCCGGACGGCGGCGCGCGAGGTCGTGGACGGGTTCGCCCGGGAGACCGGCGAGATCGACTTCGTCGAGCGGTGTGCGGCACAGCTGCCGGTGCGGGTGTTCGCCGACATGTTCGGGGTGCCCTACTCCCTGCGTGGCTCCGTCCGCGAGGGCGCGGCCGCGATCATGGCGTGGGCCGATCCCGAGTCGCTCGCCGGTCGCTCCCCGGCCGAGTTGCAGATGACCGGCTGTACCACGTTGCACGGCATCGCCTCGGAACTCGTCGCGTGGCGCCGGAAGACGCCGACCGACGACCTGTTCTCAGGGCTCGTCCACGCACGGATCGACGGTCAACAGCTCACCGATGCCGAGATCGGCGCGTTCTTCGTCCTGATGGCGGTGGCCGGCACCGACACCACCACACACACCGCATCGCTCACGGTCAAGGCGCTGGGCGACGCCCCCGACCAGCGGGACTGGTTGCTCACCGACTACGACGCCCGGATCCACACGGCGGTCGAGGAGTTCATCCGGTTCGCCTCGCCGGTCATGACATTCCGGCGGACCGCCACCCGGGAGACCACGCTCGGCGGACAGACCATCCAGCCGGGCGAGAAGGTGGTGATGTTCTACTCCTCGGGGAACCGCGACACCGCGGCGTTCCACGAGCCGGCCCGGCTCGATCTGTCGCGCAACCCCAATCCGCACGTCGGCTTCGGCGGTGGGGGCATTCACTACTGCCTCGGCAACCAGCTCGCGCGCACCACTCTGCGCGAGCTGTTCCGGCAGCTGCTCACCCGGCTCCCGGACCTGAGTGCCGGAGAACCGGACCTTCTGGGCACGAACTTCATGCGAGGCGTGAAGCGGCTCCCGGTGACGTTCACCCCCGAGAGGTGACCGGGCGGTCACAGGAGACGATCAGCGCTGGTGAAGACCCGTGAGTGCCGCAGCCGCCTAGAGGCGGCCGCGGCACTCACGGGTGCGGTCCATGCGGGTACGCAGGCTTGCTACGGTGCGGCCTACTTCAGGTGGTCGACCAGGCTTCCCTCCGCGCCGAACAGCTCGACCTTCCACCGCTCCAGCAGCTCGGTGGCATCGATGTCGTCCGGGTGGAAGCCGACCCGGTTGTACGCCCGCACGTGCTCCAGCATGTCGCGGGTCAGGAACGGCGAGTGCCGCAGCCGGGCCAGGCTGCGCAGCAACCGCACCGGGTTGTACGCGGCACGGTCACCCGCGAGGGAGATCGCCGTGAGTACGACGACGATCGGCACGAACAGCGCATTGGTCAGTCGCATCGTGTTGATCCGCAGGCGCTCGCTGCCGCCGACCGTCCGGTACACGTCGAATGCGACCGTCTTGTGCTCGGACTCCTCCAGCGCGTGCCACAGCAGGACCGAGCGGACCTCGTTCTCCCCGAGCAACGCCTGAGCCTCCGGCTTGCGCAGCAGGCACTCCGCGATGGTCGCGGTGTAGTGCTCCAGCGCCGCGGTCACGGCGAGCTGGAACTTCTGCCGGAACAGCCGGTCCGACCTGATCATCAGGTAGTGCGTGAACCGGTCGACCATCCGTGTCGGATAGCCCATGTCGTGCAGCCGGTCGTTGAGGGCGCGGTGCTCACGGCCGTGGGTCACCTCTTGGCCGATGAAGCCGGAGACCTGCTTCTTCAGCTCCGGGTCCGTGACCTGGTCGGCATATCGGCGGACCGACCGGATGAAGAAGTCCTCACCTTCCGGGAACAGCCCGGACAGCACCGCGACGATGTGGCTCATCACGAGGTCGCCCTGCACGTAGTGCCGGTCGAGCGAGCCGGTCGGATAGCTGAACGCGATCCGCCGCGTGCGCACCGTGCGTGCGGGGATGGACTTGCCGGTCATGGTGGGCCTCCCGGGACGATGATGTAGGTCACTTAAACGCATGTAACAAACACTGTCAAGATGTAAACCTGTCACGCCGACTAGCATTGCCGCCATGCTGACCGGTGCGAACCAGACCGAGGACGGCGCCGGCGGCGCGGACCTCCTGCGGCGGGCGTTGGATGTCGAACCGTCCGGGGACCACACGGCGCACCGGATTCTGTCCGCCGCTTACGAGCAGGCGGAGGACTTCGGCCTGCGCCGCTTCACGATCGACGAGGTGGCTCGCCGTGTCGGGATCTCCCGGGTCACGCTGTACCGGCACTTCCCCAAGAAGGACGCGCTGCTCGACGCCCTGCTCATGCGGGAGATGCGACGGTTCCTGACCAAGCTGGACACGGTGATCGACGCTCAGCCTACGAGCGAGGCGAAGCTGGGCGAAGGTGTGCTGTTCTGCCTGGAGTTCCTGCGTGGGCACCGGCTGTTGTCCCGGCTGCTGCGCACCGAGCCCGAACTGATCCTGCCGCACCTGACGACCAAGGGCGGCCCGATCATCGCCGCCGCCAGGAGCTGGATCGCCCGGCTCATCCGTAACGAGGTCACGGCCGGTCGGATCGCCCTGCCGGACCAAGACGTCGAGATGCTCGCCGAGCTGCTCGTCCGCACGGTGATCTCGCTGGTGATCAGCCCGGAGACGGTCCTGCCCGTGGACTCACCCGAGGGCAGACGCCGGTTGATCGAGCTCTACGTCGCGCCCGTGGTCGCCTCGCTGCGTCCCGGAAGCTGACCGGGCAGCCCGAACCATGGGAGCACGGACTTCTCGAACCGGCTCATGGCACGGATCCGACCGGCCCCGAGGGTGAGGACGTAGAGGCCGGCGCCCTCGCTGACGCCGGTCGGCGAGCGGAGATAGGCGCCGAACGCGGGTTGGCCGTTGGCCCGGGTCGGCGCGAGGTCGAACCGACGTCCGGCATCGAAGATGCCCGCGCAGAAGCAGGCCACGACGTCCCGGCCCTGGTACTCGAAGGGCATCGGCGGCATCGACAGGAACACGTCGTCGGTCAGCAGCGCCACGAGTGCCGGGACGTCGGCGGACTCCCATGCCCGGACGAACGCCGCCGCGATCACATTCTCGGCCCCCGCTCCCGGCCCGGGCTCTGCTGTCGGCCGGTCCCGCAGAGCGGAACGCGCGCGCTTGAGAGCACCCTTGACGGCCTCGACGCTCACGCCCAGCATCTCGGCGACCTCCGCGGCGGGGAACCCGAGAACGTCGCGCAGTACGAGTACGCCGAGCTGGCGCGGCGGCAGGTGTTGCAGTGCGGTCACGAAGGCCAGCGAGATCGATTCACGCTGCTCGTAGCGCGCTTCGGGACCGAGCGGCGCGGCCACAGCGGCATCCACGAGGACGTCGGGGCACGGCTCCAACCAGGGCATGTCGCCCAACCTCGTGGGTTCGGGCGGTTCGACACCCGGCACGTCCCACGCCGCGGCCCGGCGTCGGGCAGCCGACCGACGCATGTTCAGGCACCGGTTCGTCGCGATCCGGTACAGCCAGGTGCGCAGCGAGGCTCGCTCCTCGAACCGCGCGAAACCCTGCCACGCCGAGAGCAACGAGTCCTGCACCGCGTCCTCGGCATCCTGTAGCGAACCGAGCATCCGGTAGCAGTGCACCTGCAGCTCACGGCGGAACGGCTCGGTCAGCTCGCGGAACGCCTCGCCGTCGCCGGCCCTCGCCCGTGCCATCGCCTCGCCGCGCACCCGTCACCTTCCTCCGCTCGTGCCTCATGAGTATGGACACCGGCCGACGCGGCGAAGGGGCTGCGCCGGGCGCCCCTTCGATGATTCTCGCGGTGTCTGCCTCGGTGTCGCCGACGGAGGAGATCGAGAATGGGCAGGATCATCATCAGCGAGAACATCACGCTCGACGGCGTGGCCGCGGACCCGACCGGCGAGGAGGGTGTCGCGGGCGGCGGCTGGTTCGACCAGATCAGCGCACCCGACCGGGAGGCGTGGGCGGAACTGGAGTACGAGGAGGCCGTGGAGGCAGACGCGCTGCTCCTGGGCCGGCACAGCGACTCGTGGTTCGCCGAGCGATGGCTCACGAGACAGGGCGAGTGGGCCGACAGGCTGAACGGCCTGCCCAAGTACGTCGTGTCCAGCACCCGCACGGAACCCGCCTGGAGCAGCTCGACACCCCCACACGGCAGGGTGCTCGGCAACGACGTCGTGGACGAGGTCTCGCGCCTCCGACGCGAACTGGCCGGGACGATCGTCGTCTACGCCAGCATCCGACTCGTGCGCACGCTCCTAGAGCACGACCTCGTCGACGAACTCCGGCTGGTCGTATTCCCCATCGTGCTCGGGACGGGCGAGGGCCTGTTCGACGGGGTGAGCACCGCGACAGATCTGCGTCTCGTCGAGACCAGGGGCGTCGGCGACGGTCTCGTCCTGCTCATCTACCGCCCCTGCACCACGTAGCCCCTTCACCGGCCGCCGACGCTCCGCTCTCCGGAATAGCCGCCCGGATCGCGCTGTTGGCGCACCAGGGCACCCCCGATCGGTGAGAGAGGCACGATGCGCGCGGTAGTGGTCACGACACCCGGGTCGACGGACTCGTTGGAGCTGGTCGAGCTGGCGATCCCCGCGCCGGGGCCCGGCGAGCTCACCATCGATGTCGAGTACGCGGGCGTCGGTTTCGTCGACACCCTGTTCCGCTCCGGCGCCCTGGCGCTGCCCACCCCGTTCACCCCCGGCATCGAGGTCACCGGCCGGGTGCGTGAGGTCGGCCCGGACGTCACCGGCTTCGAGCCGAGGCAGCTGGTGGCGGCGCTGCTCAACGACTTCGGCCGTGGCATGCGCGCCGGCGGGTACGCCGAGGTGGCGACCGCCCACTCCACGATGGCGGCCGTTCTGCCCGAGGGCGCCGACCTGGCGCGCATCGCCGGCGCCGCGATCAACGGGGTCACCGCCTGGATCGCCCTGCACGACCTCGCGCGGCTCGGCGTTCACGACGACGTGCTGGTCCTCGGGGCCAGTGGTGGCCTGGGCGGAATCACCGGCCGCCTCGCGGCGATCCGCCCCGCGCACCGGGTCATCGGAGTGATCGGGCGGCCGACGGCACACGTGTCCGAGGCCGCCACCTGGACGGACGTCGTTCTCGCCGCCGAGCTCGACACAGCCGTCGACGAGCTCACCGGTGGACGTGGCGTCGACGTCGTGATCGATCCGGTCGGCGGCGATCAGCGCACCATCGCGTTCGCGAAGCTCGCTCCGTTCGGTCGCCACATCGTGCTCGGCAACGCCAGTGGCCATGACCCGGCGCTGTCCGGCGATGCCGCCTGGCACGGCACCCGGCTGCTGCAGGGCCTCAGTCTGGGCGCGGTCGCGCATCTCGTCCCTCAGCAGGTCGGGGCGGCGCTGTCCGCCGTGGTCGACCTCATCCACCGGGGCGTGCTGGTCGAACCCGCCCCCTCGGTGCTCCCACTGGAACGAGTCGCGGAGGTCCATCAGGCCCTGGAGGATCGGACCGCTCCGGCCAAGACGGTGCTCGCGCTGCGTTGACCCGCCGCGCGGCGGCCATGGACTGACTTCGCATACCTGAGGTGCGCCTCGCAAAGGTTGCGCGGTATACGAAGCGCTCGTCGGATGCGCGAAGTCAGCCAGGGCGCTACTGCGCGCGGCCGGGCGGTGGTGACGCCGCTATGGTGCGTCCCACCTGTCGTAGCAGGGCAGGGGCCTCGGTCATCGCCGTCGCATGGTCCTTGGCCAAGCTGGTGAGGGTGAACGTCTCGGCGAAGCCGGCAGCACGCAACTCGCTCTCGTCCAGCGTCGTGTGGCCCGCGACCGCGAACACCACTGCTCCGGCGGCGCGGGCGGCCTCGGCGACGCCCACCGGGGCCTTGCCGCGCAGCGACTGGTGATCGAGGTTGCCCTCCCCGGTGACCACCAGGTCCGCTCCGGCCACCACCTGGTGGAACGCGGTGAGCGCCAGCACCGTGGACACTCCGCTGCGCCGAGTCGTGTCCAGGACAGCGGCCGCCGCGCACATCGTTCCACCGGCCGCACCCGCACCGGGAACGCCGGCCACGTCGCGCCCCGTCGACTCGCGCAGGACGTGTGCCCACCGCCCCATCGCGGTCTCGAGCAGCCTCACCTGGTCCGGGTCGGCCCCCTTCTGCGGGCCGTAGACGGCGGCGGCACCGTGTGGCCCGAGCAGCGGGTTGTCCACATCGCAGGCGAAGACGAACCGGACCCGCCGGGCGCGCGGATGCAGCCCGGTCAGGTCCAGCCGCTCACATCGGGTCAACGCCGCGCCACCGGGTGGCAGGTCGTGGCCGGACGCGTCGAGGACCCGCGCGCCGAGGCCGGTCAGCAGGCCGGCGCCGCCGTCCGTGGACGCGCTGCCGCCGAGGCCGATGACGATCTCCTCGGCGCCCGCGTCGAGCGCATGAGCGACCACGGTGCCGAGACCGGTCGTCCCCGCATCCAGGGGTCGGCGGACCCCACCGGGTAGCACCGCGAGCCCGGCGACCGCGGCCAGCTCCACCACCGCCACCGGACCGCGGCGGGCGTAGGTCGCGGTCAGCGGATCACCGACCGGGCCCCCGGCATGGACGCGTACCGGCTTCCAGCCCGCGGCGAGCACGGCGTCCACGGTGCCTTCACCACCGTCCGCGACCGGGGCTCGCCGCACCTGCCAGCCGGGAGCCAGATCGGCGATGCCCTCGGCCAGCGCGTCGGCGACACCGGGTGCGTCCAACGAGCCCTTGAACTTGTCCGGGGCCAGTACGACCGTGACCGGCCGCATCAGTCGAGCAGGCACACGGCGGTCGGGGCGTGCTCCCGCGTAGTGGCCAGCTCCTCGAACTCCACGACGTTGTCGATCTCCGCACCGCCCATGGCGATGTTCGTGACCCGTTCCAGCACGACCTCGACCACGACCGGGACCTTGTGTTCCGCGGCCAGGGTGCGTGCCTCGCGCAGTGTCGCCGCGATCTTCTCCGGGTCGGTGACCCGGAGACCGACGCAGCCCAGTCCCTCGGCGACGACCACGTGGTCCACTCCGTATCCCTTGGGCGCGGGCTCGAGCCCGTCGTCGCCGACGACGTCGTGGGTGTTGATGTTGTCGAACCCGAGCTGGACGCAGTAGTCCATGTCGAAGTTCCGCTGCGCCTGGCGGATCAGGCCCAGGTAGGAGTTGTTCACCACGACGTGCACGTACGGCAGGTTGAACTGAGCACCGACCGCCAGCTCTTCGAGCATGAACTGGAAGTCGTAGTCGCCGGACAGGGCGACCACCGGCGCGTCCGGCGCGGCGGTGACCGCGCCGAGAGCCGCCGGTATCGTCCAGCCCAGCGGCCCGGCCTGGCCGCAGTTGATCCAGTGCCGAGGCCGGTAGACGTGCAGGAACTGGCCGGCCGCGATCTGGGACAGCCCGATCGTCGTGACGTATCGGGTGTCCGGGCCGAACACCCGGTTCATCTCCTCGTACACCCGTTGCGGCTTGATCGGGATCTCGGTGAAGTGGGTGCGGCGGTGCAGCGTGGACTTGCGCGCGACGCACGACGCCACCCAGGCGGTGCGGTCCGGGAGGGTGCCTGCTTCCCTGCGTCGCCGGGCCTCGGAGATGAACACGTCGAGCGCGGCGCCCGCGTCGGAGACGATGCCGTACTCGGGCGGGAACACCCTGCCGATCTGGGTGGGTTCGATGTCGACATGCACGAACGTCCGGCCCCGGCGATAGGTGTCCAGGCCACCGGTGTGCCGGTTGGCCCACCGGTTGCCGATCCCGAGCACGAAGTCGGACTCCAGGAAGGTGGCGTTGCCGTAGCGGTGCGAGGTCTGCAGCCCGACCATGCCCGCCGCGAGGCGGTGGTCGTCCGGGATGGTGCCCCAGCCCATCAGGGTGGGCACGACCGGGACGTCCAGTAGCTCGGCCAGCTCGACCAGCCTGTCGGAGGCGTCGGCGTTGATGATCCCGCCACCCGCGACGATCAACGGCCGCTCGGCCGCGCACAGCATGTCGATCGCCTTCGCGGCCTGCGCGGCACTCGCGGTGGGACGGTGCACCGGCAGCGGCTGGTAGGTGTCCGGATCGAAGTCGATCTCGGTGAGCTGCACGTCGATCGGCAGGTCGAGCAGCACCGGTCCGGGCCGCCCGGAGCGCATCAGGTGGAACGCCTGCGCGAAGGCGCCGGGCACCTGCGCGGCCTCCAGCACCGTCATCGCCATCTTCGTGACGGGCTTGGCGATGGAGGCGATGTCGACCGCCTGGAAGTCCTCCTTGTGCAACCGTGCAACGGGCGCCTGCCCGGTGATGGCCAGGATCGGGATGGAGTCCGCCGCCGCCGAGTAAAGCCCGGTGATCATGTCGGTGCCGGCCGGACCGGACGTCCCGACGCACACGCCGATGTTGCCGGCCGTGGTGCGGGTGTAGCCCTCCGCCATGTGCGCGGCGCCCTCGACGTGCCGGGCGAGGACGTGCCTGATCCCGCCGTGCGCCCGCATCGCGGAGTAGAACGGGTTGATCGCGGCTCCGGGGACGCCGAACGCCTGGGTCGCCCCCTCCAGCTCGAGGATCTTCACTGCCGCGTCGGCGGCCCGCATCCTGGGCATGTCGATCTCCCTCTAACTCTCGGTGTCGGTCGCGCGGCCGGACAGCCTGGCGATCGTGCGGTAGAGGGCCGAGTGGTCCAGCCCGCCGTCTCCGGCGGCACGGGTGGCGGCCACGAGCTGGGCGACCAGCGCCCCCATCGGCGTCGTCACTCCTGCCTCCCGCGCGGCCGAGGTCACGATGCCCATGTCCTTGTGGTGCAGGTCGATCCGGAATCCGGGCGCGAACTCCCCGGCCAGCATCTTCGGCGCCTTCTGGTTCAGTACCGCGGACCCGGCGAGCCCGCCGCCGAGCACCTCGACCGCGGCCGGGAGGTCGGCGTGGTGGGCCTCCAGGAACACCAGCGCCTCGGCCAGCAACGCGATGTTGCCGGCCACGATCAGCTGGTTCGCGGCCTTCACGGTCTGCCCGGCACCGGCGGGACCGACGTGCACGACGGTCTTGCCGACCAGGTCGAGCAGCGGCCGGGCGGCGGTGACGTCCTCCTCGGCGCCCCCGACCATGATCGACAGAGCGGCGTTCACCGCGCCGGCCTCACCCCCGGACACCGGGGCGTCGATCATCCGCAGCCCGCGTTCGGCGGCCTCCGAGGCGAGCTCGCGCGCCACGTCCGGCCGGATCGAGGAGAAGTCGATGATCAGGGCACCCGGGTTGAGCTGCGCGAACACGCCGTCCGAATCGGTGAGCACCGCGCGCACGTCGGGCGAGTCTGGCAGCATCAGCGCGACGACGTCGGCGCCCTTGACCGCGCCCGCGAGCGATTCGGCTTCCCGCCCGCCCGCGTCGATCAGAGCCGCCGCCTTGCCGGGTGTGCGGTTGAACCCGACGACGTCGTGGCCGCCACGAGCCAGGTGGCAGGCCATCGGGCTGCCCATGATGCCGAGTCCGACGAACGCGATGGTGGTCATGAGAGCTTCCTTCCGGGCAGGTCAGACGGTGGTCGCGGCGCGCTGGTCAAGCGGGAGCCACGCGAACGGGTCGGCCTCGGCCGCCTTGTACTCCAGCCCGATCCGGCCGGTGTAGCCGGCGCGGGCGAGTCGTTCGAGTTGCGCTGTGAGCGGCAGCTCCCCCGTGCCGGGGGCGCCGCGACCGGGAGCGTCCGCGATCTGGACGTGGCCGACCCGGTCGGCGAACCGGTCGATCACGCCGTCGACGTCGTCGCCGTTCACCGCCAGGTGATACAGGTCCGCGAGCAGTCTGAGCGAGTCGACGCCGTGCTCGTCACGCACCCGGTCCAGCACCGCGACCGCGTCCGACGCGGTCAGCAACGGATAGGCCGGGGCGCCGCTGACCGGCTCGACCAGCACCACCGCCCCGATCTCGGCAGCGGCGCGGCCCGCCCTGGCCAGGTTCGCCGAGGCGATCTCGTCCTGAGCAACCGGGTCGGTCCCCTCGACTCGGTTTCCGTACAGCGCGTTGAACCCCCTGGTGCCGAGCTGAGCACCGATCCCGACGGTCACGTCGATGTTGTCGACGAACTCGGCCGAACGGGCAGGATCGGACAACAGTCCCCGATCCCCCGACGGCATGTCACCGGCGGCGAAGTTGAGCCCGGTCAGCGTCACTCCCGCGTCGCGCACCGCACGGACGAAACCATCCACCTCACGGTCACCGGGAACCGCCTCGGCGAACGGCCACCAGAACTCGACGGCGTCGAAACCCGCGTCCCGCGCGGCCCGCGGCCGCTCCAGCAACGGAATGTCGGTCAGCAGGATCGAGCAGTTCACGGTCCAGGACAGCGCGGTCACGTCAGCATCCCCAATCTTCATCTTCCACATTACGGAATAATGATTCCGTCAGGCGATAATGGTCGCCGGACTAGGTCCGCCTTGTCAAGACTCGCGTCGAGGAGACCGCTCCTCACGCCACCCCTCTCAGGAACGGCAGCACGGCATCGAGGAAAGCCGCCGGACACTCCTCGGCCGGATAGTGCCCGCAGCCGGCGAGCACCGAGCTCTCGACGCCCCGCGCCGCGGCGGACATGGTCAGGCCGACGAGCTCCCCCAGCGACTCCGAACCCGCGACGGCAAGAACCGGGTGAGACAGCGCGCGCCGACGTCGCTCCTGGTTCTGCCGGACGGTCTCGTCGATCGCCCGATAGGGCCCGAAGCTCCCGCTCAGCGCCGCCCGGCTCGACGCGAGCGCCGCGACGTAGACCGCCACGGCGTGCGGTTCCAGCTCGACCGCCGCCTTCGTGGCGAACTGATGCCCGAAGTACAGCGACTCCCGCCCCTGGACGAGCTCCTCGTTGATCCCGTCGAGGCGGTTGAACGCGAAGTGGAACAGTCGTTCGTTCGCCCGAGAGGGACCGAAGAAGGGCGGCTCGGCCGACACACCGGGAATCGTGGCCTCAGCCACCGCCAGTCGCGTCACGCGTTCCGAGTGGTCCGAGGCGAGCGCATACCCGATCCACATGCCGACGTCGTGCCCGAGCACCGCGAACTCCTCGTACCCCAGCGCCCGCATCGCGGTGACGAGGTCCTCGGCCATCGATCCGGTGTCGTAGCCGTCCCGAGGCTTGTCCGATCGCCCCATTCCCCTCGGTTCGGCCGCCACCACGGTGAAGTGTGCCGCGAGAGCGAGCATGACGTGCCGCCATGCGTACCACGTCTGGGGCCAGCCGTTGATCAGCAGCAGAGCCGGACCATGGCCGCCGACGACAGCATGCAGGCGAATCCGTGGCGTCGTGACCAGCACGCTCTCGAACGCGGCGCGGAACTCGGATGACAGTCCCGGCTCCGACGGCGGTCCCAGTGACTCGATCGGGCCAGGGTGCGATGTCTGTGACATGAGCTGGAGGCTGACATCTTGGACTATTCGATACAAGATGATGTGGTACCAATCATTCCAAGATGATCGAAGTCGATAAGGAGCCGAGATGGCGGGGCGCAAGCAGTTCAACGTCGACCTGGCGGTCACCCGCGCCGCGCTGGTGTTCTGGCGGCGCGGCTACGCCGACTCCTCGCTCGACGATCTGTGTGAGGCGACCGGCCTGGGCCGTAGCTCGATATACGGCACCTTCGGCGGCAAGGACCCGCTGTTCCGGCGTGCACTGCGGTCCTACAGCGACCGGTACGGCGCACTCCAGGAAGCCGCGCTCGCCTCTCATCCCGAGGATCCGTCACGGGCGGTCGAGGCGTTCCTCGACGTCACGATTCGACGCATCCTCGACCCGGGCGTGCCGACGGGCTGCCTCATCACGCAGTCCGCGGCCGCGCTGGACGTCCTCAGCCGGGACAGCGCCGAACACGTCCGAGCGTTGATCGACGACCAGCGCGGCCGGATCCGGGAGGCACTCGACCGGGGTCGACCTCTCACCGGTCGAGCGCTCGACGACCTCACCTCGTTCGTCGTCGCCGTGAACCAGTCGCTGGCGGTGATGAGTAGAGCCGGCGCGTCGGACACGGAGCTGCACGCAATCAGGGACCTGGCGGTGGACACCGTGGAACGTCACGCCCGGGTGCACGACGTCTGAGGCGCCGCCTGGGCCCTTCTTAACCAGGGCTTCGGCGTGGCACGATCTCGGAGGTGACCGCCAGACCCGACGAGACCGAGCACCTCCGCGCTCTCGCCCGGCTGCGCCGGGTCCGCGACCGGATGGACCGCGAGTACGCGAAACCCCTGGACGTCGAAGCGCTCGCTCGTGGGGTGCACATGTCGGCCGGGCACCTCAGTCGTGCGTTCCGCGCGGCCTACGGCGAGTCGCCGTACTCCTATCTGATGACGCGGCGCATCGAGCGCGCGATGGCACTACTGCGCAGGGGCGACCTCAGCGTCACCGAGGTCTGCTTCGCGGTCGGGTGCTCGTCACTGGGCACGTTCAGCACCCGCTTCACCGAGCTGGTCGGGGTCCCGCCGAGTGTCTACCGACGCGAGGCGGGAGAGGCGACGAACGGGATTCCGTCGTGCGTCGCCACACAGGTCACCAGACCGGTCAGGAATCGAGAAGCACCCGCGACCGGCCCGGTCCTAGCGTGATCGCCATGGACATCACCATTCACGCAAGCTTCCTGCCGCACGACGACCCGGAGGCCGCACTGGCCTTCTACCGCGACATCCTCGGCTTCGAGGTCCGCAAGGATGTCGGCTACAACGGCATGCGCTGGATCACCGTCGGGCCCGTCGACCAGCCCGGTACGAACATCGTCCTCGACCCGCCGGCGGCGAACCCCGGGATCACCGACGACGAGCGCCGCACCATCTCCGAGATGATGGCCAAGGGCACCTACGCCGGCATCGTCCTGGCCACCAAGGACCTGGACGGCACGTTCGAGCGGCTACAGTCCCGCGACGCCGAGATCGTGCAGGAACCGACCGACCAGCCGTACGGCATCCGGGACTGCGCCGTCCGTGATCCCGCCGGCAATCTGATCCGTATCCAGGAGCTGCGCTGAGTATGAGCACGACCGCGACCAGGAGCCCCGAGACACACGTCGCCGACAGTCACGGCCTGATCCGCGTGCACGGAGCACGCGAGAACAACCTGTGCGACATCAGCGTCGAGCTGCCCAAGCGGCGGCTGACCGTGTTCACCGGGGTCTCCGGCTCGGGCAAGAGCTCGTTGGTGTTCGCCACGATCGCGGCCGAGTCACAGCGGTTGATCAACGAGACCTACAGCGCGTTCCTGCAGGGCTTCATGCCGACCGTCGGCCGACCCGACGTCGACGTGCTCGACGGCCTCACCACGGCGATCATCGTCGACCAGGAGCGAATGGGCGCAAACCCCCGGTCAACCGTCGGGACGGTCACCGACGCCAACGCGATGCTGCGCATCCTGTTCAGCAGGCTCGGCACGCCGCACATCGGCTCTCCCCAGGCGTTCTCCTTCAACGTCGCGTCGATCAGCGGGGCCGGCGCGGTCACGATGGAACGCAGCGGCCGAACGGTGAAGGAGCGCCGCGAGTTCAGCATCACCGGTGGGATGTGCCCTCGCTGTGAGGGTCGGGGCGCGGTCAACGACATCGATCTCACCCAGCTCTACGACGACGAGAAGTCGATCAACGAGGGTGCGATCACGATCCCCGGCTACAGCATGGAGGGCTGGCACGGCCGGATCTTCCGAGGCTGCGGTTACTTCGACCCGGACAAGCCGATCGCGAAGTTCACCAAGCGCGAGCTCAACGACCTGCTGTACCGGGAAGCGACCAGGATCAAGGTCGAGGGCATCAACCTGACCTACGCGGGCCTGATCCCCTCGATCCAGAAGTCGTTCCTGTCCAAGGACGTCGAGGGTATGCAGCCGCACGTCCGTGCCTTCGTCGAGCGTGCGGTCACCTTCACCACCTGTCCCGAGTGCGCCGGGAGCAGGCTGTCCGAGGCGGCCCGGTCGTCGAAGATCGACGGCATCAGCATCGCGGACGCATGCGCGATGCAGATCAACGACCTGGCCGCCTGGGTACGGCGGTTGGACGAGCCGTCCGTCGCTCCACTGCTCGGTGCGCTGCGGGACACCCTCGACTCGTTCGTGGAGATCGGGCTCGGCTACCTGTCGTTGGAACGACCGTCGGGCACGCTGTCCGGCGGCGAGGCACAGCGCACCAAGATGATCCGCCACCTCGGGTCCTCGCTGACCGATGTCACCTACGTGTTCGACGAGCCCACGATCGGTCTGCACCCGCACGACATCCAGCGCATGAACAACCTGCTGCTTCGGCTGCGCGACAAGGGCAACACGGTGCTCGTCGTGGAGCACAAGCCGGAGACGATCAGGATCGCCGATCATGTCGTGGACCTGGGACCGGGAGCCGGTGCGGCGGGCGGCACCGTGTGTTTCGAGGGCACCGTCGAGGGACTACGGGCCAGCGACACCATCACCGGACGCCATCTCGACGACCGGGCGACGCTCAAGGACACCGTGCGGACGTCCGACGGCGCGCTGGAGATTCGCGGCGCCACACGGCACAACCTCCAGGGCGTCGACGTCGACGTGCCGCTCGGTGTCCTGTGCGTGGTCACCGGCGTCGCCGGCTCCGGCAAGAGCACCCTGATCCACGGCTCGCTCGCCGGCCGGGACGGAGTGGTGTCGGTCGACCAGGGTGCCATCAAGGGTTCGCGCCGCAGCAACCCGGCGACCTACACCGGCCTGCTCGACCCCATCCGCAAGGCGTTCGCCAAGGCCAACGGGGTGAAACCCGCCCTGTTCAGCGCGAACTCCGAGGGCGCGTGCCCGACCTGCAACGGAGCGGGTGTCATCTACACGGACCTGGCGATGATGGCGGGCGTCGCCACGACGTGCGAAGAGTGCGAGGGCAAGCGGTTCGAGGCCTCCGTGCTCGACTACCACCTGGGCGGCCGCGACATCAGCGAAGTGCTGGCGATGTCGGTCGCCGAGGCCGAGGTGTTCTTCGGCTCCGGAGACTCGCGTACTCCGGCCGCGCACACGATCCTCGAGCGGCTCGCCTCCGTCGGGCTCGGCTATCTCACGATCGGGCAGCCGCTCACGACGCTGTCCGGCGGGGAGCGGCAGCGGCTCAAGCTGGCCACCCACATGGGCGCGGCGGGCGGGGTCTACCTCCTGGACGAACCGACCACCGGCCTGCACCTGGCCGACGTCGAGCAGCTGCTCGCGCTGCTGGACCGGCTCGTCGACTCGGGCAAGTCCGTCATCGTCATCGAGCACCACCAGGCGGTGATGGCGCACGCGGACTGGATCATCGACCTCGGTCCCGGCGCCGGCCATGACGGAGGCCGCATCGTCTTCGAGGGCACCCCCGCCGACCTGGTCGCGGCCCGCTCGACCGTCACCGCCGAACACCTGGCGACCTATGTCGGCGCCTGACCGGCTCACCTTCGTCCTGATCGCCGACATCCCCGAGCACGACACAGGTGCAAGCCCAGGTCAGCACCCGTGAGTGGCGAGTGGTCCGCTGAGACCACTCGCCACTCACGGGTGCGTTGTGGTCAGGCGGGTCGGGAGTCGGTGTACCAGTCGAGGATCTGCTCGCCCGTGTAGAAGACCGCCTCGTCGTGGCGGCGGATGTGCTCCAGCGCCAGGTCCAGGTACTTCAGGCGGTGCGGGGCGCCCATGATGTACGGGTGCACGACCAGCGCCATGACGCGGGCCGAGTCGTCGGCGCGGGCGTCCGCGAGCAGCTGGTCGAACTGGTCGACGGCCCGCCCGCGGTACTCGTCGGCGGTGTGGTGCTGGATGAGCATCATCGCCACGTCGTTGCACTCCTGGGTGTACGGAACGTTGACGATCTTCTCGCCCCGGGTGCGCAGCCGGGTCGGCTGGTCATCCAGCACCCAGTCGCACACGTAGTCGTAACCCTCCTCGACCAGCAGGTCCGGGGTCTCCATGGTCTCGGTGAGACCCGGACCGAGCCAGCCGCGCGGCCTGCGGCCGGTGGCCTCGGTGATCGCGTCGCGCGTCCGCTGGATGTCGAGTCGTTCGTCAGCCACCTTCTGCATGTTCTTCTGTGTGAAGCCGTGGCCGATGAACTCCCATTCGCGCTCGACCGCCGCCTTCGTGATCGCCGAGTACGCGCTGATCGCGGATCCGTTGACCGCGAGCGCAGCCGGGATGCGGTGACGGTCGATGACCCGCAGCATGCGCCAGAAGCCCACCCGGTTGCCGTACTCGTGCCAGGCCCAGTTGGGCACATCGGGTGTCGGGACTCCGCCGGCCGGCGGGGTCAGGACCGTGCGCGGCATCGGCTCGGTGTCCGACCATTCCTCGACGTTGACGATCAGCCAGACCGCGACCTTCGCGCCGCCGGGCAGGTGCAGCGGTTCCCGGTTGTGGATGGGTTCGTAGTCGATCCGTTCACTGGGCAGCATGCGTGTCCCCTTCGGTGATGGTGATGCACAGCGGTTCGAGACCGTCGATGTCGACCCGGACCTGATCGCCGGGACCGACGGCACCGACCCCCGCCGGGGTTCCGGTGTAGATCAGGTCGCCCGGCATCAGCCGGTAGTCGCGCGACAGATGGGCGATGATCTCCGCGACGTTCCAGATCATCAGTGTGAGGCTGGTCCGTTGGCGGACCTGCCCGTTGGTCGTCAGCGTCAGGGTCGCGCCATCGATGTCGCCCGCCCCGGCTCGGAGCGTGATCGGTCCACAGGGCGCGGATGCGTCGAACGACTTGCCCGCCTCCCAGGACACCTGCCTCGCGCGGCAGTGCCGTTGCCGGTCGCGCCGGGTGAGATCGATACCCGCGGCGTAACCGAGGACCAGCTCGGTCGCGCGAGCGACCGGAACGTCGACGCCGGGCGCGCCGATGGCGACGACCAGCTCGCCCTCGAACTGCAGGTCCTCGGTGCCGGGCGGGTACGGGACGTCGCCGGTGACGACGGCGTCGGTCGGTTTCTGGAAGAAGAACGGGTCGTCGCGTTCGTCGCCCTCCTTCATCTCCTGGATGTGGTCCACGTAGTTGCGCCCGACGCAGTAGATGCGGCGAACCGGGAACCGCTCGTCGGTACCCATGATCGGGACGGACACGGTCGGTGGGGCGAACAGCAGGGTCATGACGTCTCCGATCGATGCGGGCGGGTGGTCGTGCTGAACCGGGACGGCCGCAGGAACACAGCGAGCAGTGCTCCCAGAACCGAGAACCCGACGAGCTGCGCGATCCCGGCGCCGACCCAGCCGAGGCCCTCGACCATGCGGCTGAACACGTAGCCGGAGATGCCGGCTGGCACGTAGATGCAGGTGATGAAGATTCCTGACGCCGGCCCGGCCGCGTCGATGTGGACGGACTTCACGAGCAGTCCGGCGAGCCCGACGAAGACGCCGCTGCTGGCGAAGAGCCCGAAGAGGAACGAGCACACCGCCTGCCACGCCACGGTCGACGGGCCGAGGAACAGTGCGGCCGCGGCCACCGCTGTGAGCAGGTCGAGCAGTACGAGACAGACTCGGGGGTCGAGCCTGTCGGTCAGCCAACCGCCGAGCGGAGAGGCGAACGCCGCCAGCCCCGACAGGCTCACCGCAAGGCCCGCCTGCCCCGGCGTGAAGCCCAGCTGATCACGCAGATACGTCGCGTAGAGCCCGATGTAGGCGAAGTCGACGAGCCCGAACAACACGGTGATCACGCCGAGCAGGAGCGGGTTCCAGCTCAGCACCGACCGTGCGCCACCATGGTGGTGGGTGTCCGGCAGCGCGGACGTCGCCGCCTCGGTGAACCGCCGGGGAACCGCGATGATCACCGCGAGGACCACGACCAGCCCGAGCACTCCGAAGGCGATCATCGGTGCCCGCCACGTGCCGTAGTGGCCGAGGAACGCCGCCGCCGTGAGTGGCCCGATGACCGAACCGGTGGCGAAGGCCATGTTCACCGCGCCGATGGCGAGCCCCCGGTGACGGGGGAACGCACCCGCGGCGACGGTCATGATCGCGGCCAGCTGCAGTGCCTCGCCGACGCCGGACAGGACCCGCCAGGCCAGCATGTCGGTGAAGCCCGCGCTGGCCACGGTCATGATCGTGGCCACCGAGAACGCGACGGTGCCGGTGACGATGAGCGGCTTGCGACCGAGCTTGGCCAGCGCGATCCCGGCGGGTATCCCGGTGATGCCCATGCCGAGGGCGAACATCGTCGCCTGGAGCCCGGACTGCCCCAGGGTGAACCCGTACTCGGCCGTCACGTCGGGCAGCAGGACCGGGAACACCATGCGATCCATGGCGTTCACCGAGTAGGCCAGTAGCAGCAGACCGAACATCGCCAGAGCCGCGCGGGACGCGGTCCGCGTGGATGCCGAGCTCGTGGACACAGCTTTGGTGGTCATCGTCGTACCGTCCAGATCGTCGTCGATGTGGATGCAGTCATCGCCAGTCACCTGCCGCCCGTGCCCGGCCGACCAGTGCGTCCCGCCGCGCGTCGGCACTGGCGACGGCCGTGCGCGCCGAAGGCTGGGTGAGCCGGCCGCCCTCAACGAGGATTCGGCCGTCCGCCATGACGGTGTCGATCGCCGAGGGACCGCCCTGACGGATCAGTGCCTCCACCGGGTCCCCGCTGGGCAGCAGGGCGGAGTTCCGCGCGTCGATCAGCACCAGGTCGGCGCGCTTGCCCGGGGTGATCGACCCGGTGACGTGATCGAGGCCGAGGTCACGGGCTCCATCGATCGTCGCCATCCGCAGCAGGGCACGCGGCGTGATCGCCGGCGAGCCGCGCCGGGCGGCTTCGACGGCCTCGACCGTGCGCAGTGCGCCGAGCACGTCCGGTGCGGTCGGCATCGCCAGTGTGTCGGTCGACAGCGACACCAGCACACCCGCCTCGATCAGTTCGGTGACCTGGGGGAAACCCATGGTGCGCAGCTCGGTGATCGGGCTGAGCGACACATGCGTACGGCTGCTTGCGAGCGCCGCGACGTCCTCGGTGGAGGCGTGCACCGCGTGGACGATCTGCACATCCGGCCCCAACAGTCCCTCGTCGGCCAACCGGGTGAGGCCACACGACCGGCAACCCTCCTCGCGCAGGCACCGATCGCAGTGCATGGTGATCGGGAGCCTCAGCTCCCGCGCGGTCGCCCATTCCCGCCGGTAGACCTCGCGGGGTGTGCGGTGCGGGCCGCGCAGCGCGACACCGAAGGCGAGCAACCCGTCGAGACGTTCAGCCGGCCAGCGCTCGACGAATGCGCGGAGGTCCACGAGGTCCATCGCCTCGGCCTCGGCGGTCGAGTCCCTCGGGCCGTAGGAGAACCGGCCCCGTATGCCGGCGTCGAGCTGGGCGGTCACGTTGACGTCGGCGTCCTGGGCGGACCGCACGTTGTGGTCCCAGTTGTGCACGGTCGTGATGCCCGCGCTCACGGCCTCGGCCAGCGCGAACCGCGCCGCCCAGTAGAAGTCGTCCAGCTCGTGGTACGGGCCGAGCCCGCGTTTGACCGCGAAGTAGTCACGGCCCGCCGCATCGCTCACCGTGCCCCGGAGCAGGCTGTTCCACAGGTGCCAGTGGGTGTCGACGAAGCCGGGCACGACGACGAGGTGACGTCCGTCGATCACCCGCGCACCGGAGCGCCGCCGCGGCTCCGACGTGACCTCGGTGATCACCCCGGATTCCACGACCACCGTGGCCCCGGTCAGGTCTCCCAGCTCCGGGTCCATCGTCACGACCGTGACGTCGGTGATGGTCAGGTCTTCACGTACCGGCAGGTCGGGGTCAGCGAACATGCCTGCTCACCTCCAGGGCGACGGCGACGGCGATTCCCCACACGGCGACGGACCGGCGCAGCGCGACGGCCGAGATGCGCCGGGCGGCCAGTACCCCGAGACGGCCACCGACAAGGCCGGTCGCGGCCAGTAGCGCGGCGGGTCCCCAGGCCACGGGGGTCAGTGCGATGAACGCGATCGAGGACACGACTCCGACGATCAGTGACAGGACGCCCTTGAGCGCATTGAGCCGTTGGGTCGTGTCGTCGAGGAACAGCCCGAGGGTGGCGAGCATGATGATGCCGAGTCCGGCGACGAAGAATCCGCCGTAGAAGGACACCGCGAACTGTGTCGACAGCAGCGCGTACCGGCCGCCGCCCTCGCCGCGCCGGCGAGACAGCCAGCCCGCCAGCCGCGGTTGGACGGCGAGCATGAGCGCCGAGGCCAGCACCAGCCAGGACACGATCGCCCGGAAGACCTCCGGGCTCACGGTCAGCAACGTCACCGCGCCACCGACCGCGCCGAGCACACTCACCGCCGCGAGCCTGCCGATCCGCCGGCCCTGGTCGGAGAGCTCGGACCGGTACCCGAACGACCCTCCGGCGTAGCCGGGCAGTGCGGCGACCGAGTTCGTGACGTTCGCCGTGACCGGGGTGATCCCCATCGCCAGAAGAGCGGGGAAGGAGATCATCGAGCCGCCGCCCGCGACGGCGTTGACCGCCCCGGCCAGCAGACCGACCACGGCGAGCACGACGAGCGCCCACCCTCCGCTCACCGGTGCCACCACGTCGCGGTGTGCACCGGCGTCCGCCGTTCGCGCTGTGTGTCGCCCTTCACCAGAACCTCCTCCGGAATGGAACGAGAACGACTGTATGCACTGCATGCAAAGTGCGTCAAGGGGACGTTCGTGCGCTGTGCATGCACCGTATGCTGAGTGTCGTGGAGCAATCGGGAGCGGCGTCCAGTGGCGCTCAGGCGGTGTACATCGCGCTGCGCAGGCGCTTTGCCGACGGCGATCTCGCCCCGGCGGAGCGACTGACCGAAACGGCGCTGGCGCAGGAACTCGGGGTCAGCCGCACCCCGGTGCGCGAAGCTCTCGGCCGGTTACTCGCCGACGGGCTGGTCGTGCCCGCGGCACGAGGCGTCGCGGTGGCGACTCTGCGCAGCGACGAGATCGAGAACATCTACGAGCTGAGAGCAGTTCTCGAAGGGCAGGCAGCCGCGCAGGCGGCCCGCCGCCAGCGGGCCGGCCTGATCGCACCCGTGGAGATCCGCTGCATCGAGAGCGCGGCGGTGGACGTCGAGCACGCCATCGCCGACGGGGGTTCCAAGCGGTCCGCGCGCGCGAACCTGGAGCTCCACCGAGCCTTCGGCCGGGCGTCCGCCAACCCGTTCCTCGAGGACGCGCTGCACCGCGTGTGGGACCGGATCGCGGTGGCGACCGTGTCCAACCTGACCGACGACGCGTGGGCCAAGACGGTCATCGAACAGCACCGCGACATCTGCCGCGCCATCGTCGAGGGCGACGAGACCGCCGCCCGCCGGGCCGCCGAGGAACACATCAGGTCAGCGCTGCGGACCTACCTCGACAGCCACTGAGGGCCGGGCGGCGTCAGGGCTTGATCGTCGGCTGGAATCCGACCAGCTTCCAGTCCGCGTCCTGGCGCGCCCAGACCGCCAACGTCACGTTGTGCAGCTCCTTGGCGGCTCCACCGACGGTGAGCTCGCCGTGCATCTCGCCGAGCACCAGAGCGGTGTCGCCCACGATCGAGATCCGCGTGATCGGGTGCTCGACCCGGTGGTACACGTAGAAACCCTCGCGGCACGCCCGCAGATAGGACTCCAGGGTGTCGGTGACGGCCGTCGAGTGGGTGTACATCAGGTCGGGATGACACACCGCCGCGAACGCGTCGAAGTCGCCCGCGACCATCGCGTCGAAACGGGCGTTCTCCAGCTCGGTGATCCTGTCGACGTCAACGTCGGTCATGCGCGGTACGTCCTTGTCCGAGGGCGTGCTCGTGGTGCGAGCCGGTCGGTCATCAGTGTGTGCAGAGTGCGGTGAATCCGCATCCCGACCCGGCTCACACGGCGAACTCGGAGTCCTGCCTCTGGACGCTGTCCTGCCCCAGCGAGCGCAACAGATCGGCCAGGCCGTCCGGCGCGCGACCGGAGCTCCTGGCGCTGGTCACCACGCACGGCTCGATCGGTTGGCAGAGCCGCAGACCGGCATCGGTCATCGCGCGCCAGAGCCGGTGATCCTCACCGTGCCCGCTCACCGGGAATCCGCCGCTGCCCAGATAGGCGTCCGCACGCACGCCGAGGTTGGCCGCATAGACGTGCGTGTGCGTCCGTCCGCGCATGCCGTCCGAGACGAGACCGCGGTATCTGGCGAGCGCGCCCGCGTCGATCTCGGCATCGTCGGCGAGGTCCGCCAGCCCCGCCACGCCGTGCATTCCCGCCTCGGCGTAGCGCAGGTGATCTCGTGCCCAGGCCGCCGGGACCGTGGTGTCGGCGTCGGTGTTGAGCAGCCAGACCCGCCTCGGGTCGGTGCCCGGCAGCCCGCACAGCAGCGACCGCACGCCGGCGTTCCTGACGAATCCGACGCCGTGGTCCTCGGCACGGTGGGACATCGGATATGTGCGGGCGCCCGGCCACCCTCGGATGAGTTCCCGCACGACCTCCGGTGTGCGGTCGGTGCACCGGTCCAGCACCACCGCGACCACGGTGTCGATCCGGCTCGGGAGACCTACCAGCGACCGGCGGACGCTGGTCAGGCATGCGCCGATCCGGTCCTCCTCGTTGTGCGCGGGGATCACCACGCCGATCGTGTCGATCATCGGCGCCTCAGTACGCGGACCACGAACTCACGGTCGGTGTGCTCCACGATCTGCTCGAGCTCCGGCCGCGCCGTCACGAGCGCGGCCGTCGCGGCCTCGTCACGGGGTGCCTCCGAGGGCCAGCCGCGCCAGCTCACCAGCACGAGGTCACCGCCGGGCAGGAGCGCCCGCAGCGTCTCGTCGAGTGTGCGGTTCACCGTCGTGTCGTCGAGGTAGTAGAGCACCTCACTGAACACCGCAAGATCGACCTCCTCGGGGATACCCGAGGGCAGCGCCTCCTCGGTGACCTGCACCCCGGTGAGGTTCGAGGTGGTCCGCCGCGCACGCTCAGCCGCCAGATGCACCGGCTCGGTGGCGGTCAACCGGTCACACCTCGGGGCCAGTTCGACGGTCAGCTCGCCGTTGCCACAGCCGGGTTCCACCGCCCTTCGATACCGCTCACGCGGCAGGCAGGCGAGTACGACCGCCCGTTTGCGCCGCTCGTACCAGGAGTCCGTTCGCCAGGGATCACCCCGCTCCGCGTACAGCGACGCGAACCGGCCCAGCGGCGCGCTCGTGGTCCGGGGCTCACGGAACATCAGCTCGGCCGCACGATCGCTGTGCGCCAACATGTCCGCGCTCAGTACCGGGGCGGCACCGGAGGGCGCGTCCACGATCTGTGAGACGAAGCAGTCGCGGGCCCGCCGCTTGGCGGCCAGGTCCGCGTCGCTCAGCCGGAGCAGATAGGCACGGTCCCAGTGGATCGCCGAATCCTCCGGCTGCATCCACGGCCACATCCACACCGGGTAGCCCCAACCGTAGGTGGTGGCCGGCGCGGCGGCGGCAGCGGCGTGACCCACTGCCCGGTGGTCGGGATGCGGATCACCCGTCCACGGTGCGAGGTAGGCATCGGCATCGGCGAGCAGCGGGGTGAGCTCGCCGACCAGCTCCTCGTCACGGTCCGCCAGACCCGAATCCGGTAGCCCGAGCCACCGCACGCTCACTTCCCCCAGACCCCCGGTGGCCATCGCGTCGTGCAGCTCTCGTCTCCGGGTTCGTGCGAGATCACGCCGGTCAGCCGAGCCGAGCCCCGGGTAGGCGGCTTCACCGTCGGTTGCCACGACGACGGTGATCCGCGCGCCGGCCCGGTGAGCGACGCGCACGGCCCCGCCCGCGCCCAGCGTCTCGTCATCGGGATGCGCGGCGAGCACCACGAGACGCGGATACCGCGACGGGTCGAACTCGGGCAGCGCTCGCCGGGCCAGAGCCTCGGTCCAACGCCCAGGGGGCACGGCGGTCATGCCCATTCCTGTAGCAGCCTCTCGGCCAGCGCGGCGTTGTCCCGTTCACCGTGGTGCTGACGGACGTACATCTGCAGGTCCGCCAGCTGCGTGGACAGCCGCCCGTCGCCGCTCCAAACACCGGGTCCCAGGATCCTCGGCACCCGGTCCACGACGTCCCGGCAGCTCCGCTCCACGGCGCTGCGTGTGGTCGCGATCGCCACGCCGTGGTCCCCGGCGGGCGCGGCGTCGATACCGTCGGCGGTGTCCCGCAGCAGCGCACGTGCCGCAACGACCAAAGCGTGCAGCTCCCCCAGGTGCGCCAGCTGGTGTTGGTCGGGCTCACGGTCGCGGAGGTGCTGGAACGCGCCACGCAGCACACCCGCGGCACCGCCCCACCAGACGGCGGCCACGCCACCTCCGCCCAGGGCGAAACCCGGACGCTCGGTGTACCAGCCCGGCCCTCCCACGGTCCGCTCCACGGTGACGTCGGCGAACCGTACGTCCAGCGTGTCGGACCGCGCCATCCCGTCGGCCTGCCAGGATGCCGCGTCCGGATGCACGCCGCCGCGATCGAGTCGTACCTCGACCAGCGCGGGAGCGGCGGCGGGGTCGATCGGCCGTGCCACGACCAGCGCACGATCGATGAGTCCCGCTCCGGAGCAGAAGCGCGCGGAGCCGCGCAGCACGCAGGAACCGCCTTCGAAGGTCGCGAGATGCGTGCCCGAGCGTGCGGCCCACACGCCGTACAGTGCCCCGGTCTCCGGACGAAGGCTTGCCTCGGCCAGAATCGCCACCGCGTCGGCGTGCCCTTCGGCGAGCCGGGCGACGGCCAGGTCCGCCCGGCCCCAGTCGGCGAGAGCCGCCCACCGGTGTGCTGTGTGACCGCCCGCCGGGAGCACCAGGTCCAGCTCTCCGGCCGCCAGCATCGTTCGGACGGTGTCCTCACCGGGATGTCGTGCACCCACGAGCGCTCCTGATCACCTCTGGACCGCCCGCACACCGCGGGCGGCACCGAAAAAGGAATTCCACGAAATCGGATCGAGCGATCCGAAAGAAATAGTCACCGGTGCCCGCCGACCGTGGTCGACGGAACACCGATGACTACCGATTCCCCCGGATTCACCGGGGGTCCCGATGTAGCTCAGGTGCCCTGGTGCTTGCGCTCCACGCCTTCGTGGCCTTCGGCCTTGTGCTCGTGCTTCTCCGCCTCCAGGCGCGCACGCTCGGCCTTTTCCTCTTCATCGGCCTTGTTCTGCTGCGCCTGACCTTCCCTGCGAAGATCATCGCTACCGGTGAGGCTCCCGGCCGCTTCTTTGGCCTTACCCTTTGCCTCTTCGATTGCACCCATGAGTGAGCCTCCGTTTCCATTGCTGTTCGGCGGACGCCTCAGCCCTACCCATGCGCACCCCTCGGAAACGCAACCGACCTCTGTGCGCCGTCTCGCACCCGATCGAGTAATCAGCGACTCAGGTCGCGGGTTTGTCGGCGGGCGCCTGGGACTCGTGCGCCGCCCGGTAGTTCTTCCGCAGCACCCCGTCCTTGTCCGCCGCGGGGTTGGGGTGCGGGTGCCCGTGCTCCACCTCCGCCACCTGTGCCTCGGCGAGCTGGGTGCTCAGCTGCTGCTCGCGCATCCTGGACAACACGACAATGGTCAACGCGTGGCCGATGGCGGTGACCAGCAGCAGAACACCGACCCTGGCCAGCACCGACCGGACGCCGTCGTCCGGGGAGAAGGCGACCGACGCGATCAACGCGACGAGTCCCAGCATCACCAGGTGGAACAGCACGGTCACCAGAGCGGCGACCTGCTTGGCCTCTTTGGGATTGTCATACACCTCGGCCAAGTATCCGGCGCTGCTGCGCAGTATCAGCTGACCGTCGATCACGACCAGGACAGCCCCCAGAAACAGAACGAGTAGGTACGCCCCGTTACCCATGATCTTGTCCTCCCGTAGTCAACCGTTACACCAGCACATACCCGCCTGATCGAGTGTCGAACCGGTTCTAGCCCTGTCGGTCACGTGTTCTGAATCGCCATATCCAGGGCCCCATGCCCCACAACCCGGCGAAGAGCACGAAGGCGCACAGCGCGGCGACCACCCCGGCCGTCTCGTCGAGTACAGCTCCGAAGATCAACAGCACCACGCCAGTCACAGCCAGCCCGAGCAGTGCCAGCCCGCCCAGCGCTAGCGCATGCCCCGCGGCGACCAGCGAACCACGCGCCCGCTGACGGAACAGCGCACGGTGCAGACCGACCGGTGTGATGAGCAGTCCGGTGGCCGCGACGGACAACGCGACCGTCACGAGGTAGATGATCCGCTGGAGGTGGGTCAGCTCGCTGAAACGCTGCTGGAACGGCAATGTCAGCAGCAGCCCGGTCAGCAGCTGCACACCCGTCTGCGCGACCCGCAGCTCCTGGAGCAGGTCGTTCCAGTTCCGGTCCAGCCGTTCTGCATGGGTTTCACCACGCCCGTCGTCGGGTTCTCCACCGGTCATGACGACCTCCGACCATGCACGCGATCCGGGAGTGCCAGAATCTCCCGTCATCGCCCCGGTCATCAAGTCGGCCGGACGAGTGGCCCGGTCCCGTTTGGGCGACGACACAGGGGGTACCTGACGGCTGTGATGGTCTCAACGCACCGTGGAGCTCCTCGGGACTCGTCGGGAGGCGAGGTGCCGCTGTCACTCGAAGCGGGGTTCGCACTGTGCGAGTTCAGCGTCGAACAGTTGTGGGCCGCGCAGGTGGCACTCGGCGGGAACCTGAGCCTGAGCAAGCTGGACGCCGCGCTGCAGGGAACGGGCGACCTCACCGAGCACGACCACGACGTCGTCGCTCAGGCACTCAACGAACGCCTGATGGACCGGGGATACCCCAACCACCCGGTGGCCTACGCCTCCCGGACGCTGCGGAGCGATTGACCGGTCAGTGCGGCGTGCGGGAGACCGACGCCAACAGGTCCAGCGCTACCTGACGCAACTTGACGTTGCGTCGCTGGGACTGCTCGACCAGCTTCTCGAAGGCTTCCTGCGCGCTGCACCGGTAGGCGCCCATCAGGATGCCCTTGGCCTGGTCGATCTCGGCACGTGACTCGAGTGCGGTCTCCAGGTTCCGGATGTGCTCGCGGGACTGTTGCCATCGCCGGGCGTTGTTGATCGACTGCGCCGCCGCGAGGCTGAAGACCCGCATCAGTCCCTCGTCGAACGTGTCGAAGCCGTCAGGGTTGAGGCTGTAGAGGTTCAGCGCGCCGACCCACTCGGCCTTGCGCCCGACAGCGGCCAACAACAGCGGGACCGCCAGGTACGCGCCGACACCGGTCTGTTCCGCTGCCGCCGAGAACTCGGGCCACTCCAGACGATGCTCGACCGTGCTCGCCCGGACCGGCCGCTGGGTGCTCGCGGCCACGAGGCACGGACCACGACCACCCGCGTACTGCTGTTTGTCGATGTCCAGGTAACGGTCGTCCGTCCAGGCGACCGTGCTCGGTTCGCGGCCGTTCAACACCGTGACCGTCACCGCGTCGGCATCCGGAATGACCTGCGTCGCTCCGACCGCGACCTGGTGCAGCGCTTCGTCGAGCGGCTCCTCGGCCTCGACGACGTCGCGAAGACCCGCCATCGCCTGCGCGGCCTGGTCCAGTCTGTCCAACGGATCCGGCTTCCCCGCGTTCAACGTGCCCCAAACCGCCCTCACACACGCGGCGCTAGCCGCGATCCACTGGTAGACGCCGCCGGACCAGCCCCCACGAACCTTCGGGGGCGGGCTCGGCGACCACCAGCTGTGAGTTCAACCGGTTGAGCCGTGCTCGACGCGAATCTTACCCGTGCATCGACATCGAGTAGCAACAACGACACCGGATGTGTGCGAACCCGTGTTCACACAGGGTTCTCCCGGGTGGCTTTCGAGGCGTCGCCCTCGTCGAGGTCCTGTTCGAACGCGGGCGCGTCCGGGTCGTCGTCCTCGTGGCGTTCCTGCCCCACCGTGTGGCCGAGGACCCTCTCTTCCATCTCGTCGACCGAACGCTCCAGCTCGGTCGTACCGCGGGTGCTGTCGTTCGACTCATCGGATGCCATGGATCCGCCTACCCGTCCGCCGCCCGACCCACACGTCGGTGGCCGCGTGATGCCGCTAGCGGGCCTGGTCGTGCCCGGTGAGCAGGGCGATCAGGCTGTGGGGTGCGCTGTCGCCGAAGCAGAGGTCGAAGTCGCGGGCTGCTTCGGCCGCGGCGTCGGCGCTGCGCGGCAACAGTGCCCGCTCGTAGTCGGCGAGCGCGGCCTCGACGTCGCCGGGGGACGCGGCGAGGGCTTTCGCCAGCTCAGCTCCGTCGTACATGGCCAGGTTGGCGCCTTCTCCGTTGGGCGGAGCGAGGTGGGCCGCGTCGCCCAGCAGCGTCACGCCCGGCACGCGGTCCCATCGGTGGTCGATCGGCAGCACGTTGAGCGGACGGAGAATCGGCGCGGTGTCGCCGTCGGTGATCAGCGCGGTGAGCTCCGGCGCCCATCCGTCGAACTCCCGCGCGATCCGAGCCGAGGCAGAGACCGAGTCGGTGAAGTCGACGCCGGCGAACCAGTCCGAGGGTCTCGAGAGCGCCACGTAGGTGTGCAGGGTCCCGTTGCGCTCCCGATGGGCCTGGATCCCCTTCCCCGGCTCGGGAACGAACAGCGCCCCGCCGCCGACGGCCTTCGCGGTGGCCGGGTGACGGGTGTCGGCGTCGAACAGATAGGTCTCGACGAACGACGCGCCCGCATACTCGGGCACAGCGTCGGAGAGCAGCGGCCGAACCCGTGACCACGCACCGTCGGCGCCGACGAGTAGGTCGGAGGTCACGGTCGACCCATCGCCGAAGGCGAGCTCGTGCCGACCGTCACCCAGGGATGCGACCTGGGTGACCTTGCGCCCCCACCGGACCGTCTCGTGCGGCAGGGAGTCGAGCAGGATCCGGCGCAGGTCTCCCCTGAGAACCTCGGGGCGCCCACCCGTGCCGTCGTCGGGCTCGTCCAGCAGCACCCTGCCTGACCGGTCGAGTACCCGCGTGGCCTCGCCGCCCTCGTGGACGGCGGCCCGGAACTCGGCGGTGAGGCCGGCCGCGTCGAGCGCGAGCTGTCCGTTGTGCTCGTGGATGTCGAGCTGGCCGCCCTGCGTCCGTGCCATCGGCGATCGGTCCGCCTCGTAGATGGTGGCCCGGACTCCGTGGACGTGCAGGACGCGAGCCAGGGTGAGCCCGCCCAGACCCGCGCCGATGATCGTGACCGGGGTACGCATGACGGTTCCTTCCTAGAATGGAATCTCGTTCCATTATTGGAACGCAATTCCATGCATGTCAAGATGACTCATGGCACCACGCACGCGACGGTCTCAGCGACGCACCGACGCGCTGTCCCGGGAACGCATCGTCGAGGCAGCCGTCGATCTTCTCGACGCCGAGGGCAAGAGCGGACTGACGTTCCGGACACTCACCGAACGTCTCGCCACCGGCCCAGGAGCCGTCTACTGGCACGTGGCGAACAAGAGCGAGCTGCTCGACGCGGCGGCCGAGCGCGTCATCGCGGGCGCCCTGGTCATCGCGCCGGCCCCTCCCCCGATCTCGCCGCGCGACCGGATCCGCGCCGTGGCACTCAGCCTCTTCGACGCGATCGACGAACACCCCTGGCTCGCCGCACAGCTCTCGACACTGATCTCCCGTGACCCCTCGGGCTCGGTGACGCCGCGAATCTTCGAGAGCATCGGCCAACAGGTGCGCGACCTGGGCACGCCCGAGGCGAGCTGGTTCTCGGCGGCCTCCGCGCTGGTGCACTACATCCTCGGCGCCGCGGGCCAGAACTCCGCCAACGCGGTGAGCGCTCGCACGCTACGGCCACACGGGGACCGTGGTGAGTTCCTCGACTCCGTGTCCTCGGCGTGGGAGGACCTCGACCCGGCCGACTACCCGTTCACCCGGGCCGTCGCCGGTCAGATGCGCCACCACGACGACCGCGAGCAGTTCCTCGGCGGCATCGATCTCATCCTGGCCGGCATCACCGCGACGAAGGATCGACCATGAGCGAGCGCGGCTACCGCACGCGGCGAAGTGACGGCGTCACCAACGGCGGGGTGTCGTTCTGGTACGGCCAGACCGGGATTCCGAGCCGAGGACCCGCGCTGCCCGGCGACCGCACAGCGGACGTCTGCATCGTCGGAGCCGGCCTCACCGGCCTGTGGACCGCCTACTTCCTCGCCACCTGGCAGCCGGACCTGCGGATCGTCGTACTGGAGAAGGAGTTCGCGGGTTTCGGCGCCTCCGGGCGCAACGGTGGCTGGCTGTCGGCGGAACTCGCCGGGAACCGCGAGCGGTACGCGGCCACCGGGGGGCGTGCCGGCGTCGTCGCGCTCACCAGGGCGATGGAGCGCGCCGTCGACGACGTCATCGACGTGTGCGCCAGGGAGGACATCGACGCCGACATCGTCAAGAACGGCGTCCTGCACGTGGCACGGTCCGAACCGCAGCTCGCCAGGATGAAGGCGGCGCTGGCGTCGAACGCGGACTGGGGAATCGGCGAGGACCACGAGCGGCCGCTCACCCGACGCGAGGTCCACGACCGGGTCCGGGTCGAGGGCGCGCTCGGCGCGATCTACAGCCCGCACTGCGCGCGGGTGCAGCCCGCGAAGCTCGTCCGGGGAATCGCCGACGCCGTGCGCGGGCTCGGCGTCACGATCTTCGAAGGCACCGAGGTCACCCGGATCGCGCCGGGCAGAGCCGTCACGCCCTTCGGTGTCGTGCGCGCCGACACCGTGCTGCGTTGCCTGGAGGGTTACACGGCCGGCGTGGCAGGCGCCCGGCGGGAGTGGCTGCCGATGAACTCGTCGATGGTGGCCACCGAACCGTTGCCGGGCGACGTCTGGGACGAGATCGGCTGGAACGGCGCCGAGCTGGTCGGGGACGCCGCGAACGCCTACAGCTACGCGCAACGCACCGCCGACGGCCGGATCGCGATGGGTGGGCGCGGTGTCCCCTACCGCTACGCCTCGCGCACCGACACCGACGGGATCACGCAGGACCGGACGATCTCCTCACTCGCCGCGATCCTGCACAGCCAGTTCCCCGCGACGCAGGACGTTCCGCTCGCGCACGCCTGGTGCGGTGTGCTCGGCGTCCCCCGGGACTGGTGCGCAAGCGTCGCCCTCGACCCGGCGACGGGGCTCGGGTGGGCCGGTGGTTACGTCGGCAGCGGGCTCACGACCACCCACCTCGCCGGGCGAACCCTCGCCGACCTGGTGCTGCGACGCGACACCGAGCTGACCCGGCTGCCGTGGACGAACCGCCGGGTCCGAGGGTGGGAGCCCGAACCGCTGCGCTGGCTCGGAGTGCGCGCGATGTACCTGCTCTACCGGGAGGCCGACCGCAGGGAGGCCACGGGCCTGCGCAGACCCAGCCGCATCACCCGCGTCGCGAACCTCCTCACCGGCCGCTGACCCCCGCATCCCTTTCGGGTGTGCGTCACCGGACAGGACGACACCCGAGTGGTCGACAGCTCGGTCGCCCCGGCGCCGGACCGGGCATGATCGGCACAGTCCCGCGATTGTTGACCAATTCAGTCAGGTTCGATTCTCATGATCACCACCGCCTCATGGCTGTTTGTCGGCTCGGAAACCGCCCTCAGGCGGTGGTGATCATGAGACAGTCGCGCGAGCCGGTGACCCGGCCATGATCGACCTGAGCCGGCTGCGGGTTCTGGTCGCCGTCGCCAGGGAAGGCTCGGTCACGGCGGCGGCGGAGGCGCTGCACTACGCGCAGCCCTCGGTGAGCCATCACCTGGCGAAGCTCGAGGCCGAGGTCGGCATGCCCCTGCTGCAGCGGATGGGTCGCGGCATCCGGCTGACCGACGCCGGCCGGCTGCTGGCCGAGCGAGCCGAGTCGATCCTCGCGCAGGTCGAGTCGGTGCACGCCGAGCTGGACGATCTGGCCGGGCTGCGCGCCGGGCAGGTTCGGCTGGCCGCCTTTCCCTCCGCGCTGGCCACGCTCGTCCCGGCCGCCGCCGCGCGGGTCACGGCGGAGCACCCCGGCATCAAGCTCTCGCTGACCGAGGCCGAGCCGGCGGAAGCGCTCAGCGCACTGCGCAACAACGACGTCGATGTCGCGCTCATCTTCGAACACGGCGACCCGCCCAGCTGCGACCGGCGGGACATCACCATGACACCGCTGCTCGACGAGCCGCTCTACGTCGTGACCCCTTCCGACCGGGCCTGGCAGGGGCAGCGCACCGAGCTGACCAGCTACGCCGAGGACCGGTGGATCGCCGGGTGCGAACGCTGCCGTGAACATCTCGTCGTGGCCTGCGAGCAGGCCGGGTTCACCCCGACCGTGGACTTCGAGACCGAGGACTACGTCGCCGTGCAGGCCCTGGTCGCGGCGGGCCTGGGAGTCAGCCTGCTGCCCGGCCTGACCGTGGTCGCCAACCGGCACTCCGGGGTGCGGCTCGACCGGGTGCCCGGGTTGCGCAGGCAGGTGCTCACCGCCGTGTGCGGCAAACCTCCGCCGTCGCAACCCGCCCAGGTCCTGCTCGACGCGCTGGCGGCGACGGTGACCGAGCCCGACTGGCCCGTCTGACCGGTGTCAGCGTCCGGCGTTCTCGGCCAGCCGGGTGAGCGCGGCGACCAGCACGTCGATCTCGTCCCGCGTGTTGTAGAAGGCCAGCGATGCCCGCACGGTGCCCTCCAGGCCGTAGCGGCGCAGGATCGGTTGGGCGCAGTGATGGCCGGCCCGGACGGCGATGCCCTCCTCGTTGAGCGCAGTGCCGACCTCCACGGGTTCGTACCCGTCGAGCACGAAGGACAGCACGCTCGCCTTGTCCGGCGCGGTCCCGACGATCCGCAGACCGGGCACGGTCCGCAGGCCGCGGGTGGCGTGGATCAGCAGGTCGTGCTCGTACCGGGCGATCGTGGGCATGCCGATGCGCTGCACGTAGTCGAGAGCCGCGCCGAGACCCACCGCGTCGGCGATGTTGCCGGTGCCCGCTTCGAACCGGTTCGGCGGGTCCTGGAAGCGGGCCCCTTCGAGCGTGACGTCGGCGATCATGTTCCCGCCGCCCTGCCATGGCGGCATCGACTCCAGAACGGCCGACTTGCCGTACAGCACTCCGATCCCGGTCGGTCCGAACACCTTGTGACCGGAGAAGACCAGGAAGTCGGCGTCGAGCTCGGTCACGTCGACCGGCGCGTGCGGAACGCTCTGCGCGCCGTCCACCAACGCCAGTGCTCCCGCCGCGTGTGCCATCTCGATGACCGACCGGATCGGGGTGATCGTGCCGAGCGCATTCGAGACCTGGGTGACGGCCACGAGCTTGGTGCGGTCGTTCACCAGCTTCTGGTACTCCGACAGCACGATCTGGCCGTCCTCGTCGACCGGAATCACCCGCAGGACCGCGTCCTTCTCCGCAGCCAGCTGTTGCCACGGAACGATGTTCGCGTGGTGTTCCAGGTGCGAGATGACGATCTCGTCCCCGGCGCCGATGTTCGCCCTGCCCCAGCTCTGGGCCACCAGATTGATCGCCTCGGTGGAGCCGCGGACGAACACGATCTCGTCCGACGAGCCGGCCCCGATGAATCGGGCCACGGTGTCCCGCGCCGATTCATAGGCATCGGTGGAACGGGCGGCCAGCTCGTGCGCGGCGCGATGGATGTTGGAGTTCTCGTGCGCGTAGAAATACGCCAGCCGATCGATGACGGACTGGGGTTTCTGCGTCGTGGCCCCGTTGTCGAACCAGATCAGCGGCCGACCGTTGACCCGCTCGGACAGAATCGGGAAGTCCCGCCGCACCGCGTGCACGTCGAACGCCGGGTGCGGATCCAGCGGCAGATCCGGTACCTCGTTCCGGCCGCCCCCGTCGAGGAAGTAGAACCGCTCGCCGCCGAACTGTTCCGGCGAGACAGGCGACAGTCGTGGAACTGATCGGTGCTCGAATCCGGGCACCGAGGGCACGGCCGTCGGCAGCTCGGGCCGGCCGCTCAGGAAGTAGAACGCACCCGGGTCAGCCGAGGTGCCGGGGCCGGGCTCCGGCGCCAGGTTCATCAGCGTCGGCACCTCCGGGATCATCGGCGGCACGAACCCCGCCGCCGTGGCGCCGTGCACGACCGGCGCGCTGGTCGGCGGCGGAAGGCTGGGTGAGCTCGGCCTCGACCGGGGCGCCGGTGGCGGCAGGTCCGCGGCCGGCATGCCGACCGGCACGGGTGCTCCCGAGCTGCTCGGCGAACCGTGACCGAGCCCGGACGGCGACGCTCCGGCAGCCGCCGACGGGTCCTGCCCCGGAAGCGCGCTGAAGAGCTCGCTCGCCATCCGGGTCAGCGTCGCCTCGTCCGGCAGCCACGGCGGAACGGCACCGTCAGCGGTAGTTGGGGGCGTAGTCATGGAACTTGTCCACCTCGACGTCCTCGAGCACGGCGATCGCGTCCTCGGTCAGCACGGCCAGCGAGCAGTAGAGCGACACCAGGTAGGACGCGATGGCACTGCGGTCGATCTGCATGAACCGTACCGACAGTCCCGGGCCCTGCTCACCGGTCAGTCCCGGCTGGAACAGCCCGACCACGCCCTGGCGCGCCTCACCGGTGCGCAGCAGGATGACCTTCGTCTTGCCGAACTCCAGGGGCATCTTGTCCGTCGGGATGATCGGCAGGCCCCGCCAGGTCAGGAACTGCGAACCGAACATGCTCACGGTGGGCGGCGGTACTCCTCGGCGGGTGCATTCCCTGCCGAACGCGGCGATCGCCTCGGGATGGGTCAGGAAGAACGCGGGCTGCTTCCACACCTTCGCGATCAGCGCGTCCATGTCGTCGGGCGTCGGCGGGCCGCCCAGCGTCGAGATCCGCTGCGACTCGACGGTGCTGGCCAACAAGCCATAGTCCGGACTGTTGACCAGCTCGCTCTCCTGGTGCTCCTTCACCGCCTCGATCGTGAGACGCAGCTGCTCGGCGATCTGGTTGTGCGGGTGTGAGTACAGGTCCGACACTCGGGTATGGACGTCCAGAATCGTCTGGACGGCCTTGAGCCGGTATTCCCTCGGCTCCTGCTCGTAATCGACGAACGTGTCCGGCAACGGCGACTCGTCGTAGTTGTCGCACTGAATGTGCACCGACTCCGGGTGCACCACCTTGTTCACCCGGTAGATACCGGCTTCCACCGGAACCCAGGACATCAGATGCGTCAGCCAGCGAGGCGTGATGCTCGCCATCTGGGGAACGGTTTTGGTGGAGTTCGCCAATGTCTGTGCGGACGCATCGCTCAACGACATCGATTGCGATGACGGATTCGCGGCGGTGGTCATGTGACCTCTCCTCGATCAATGGTGACGGCGGCGCGGTGGGGGGCGACAGCGTGGGCGATCCCGACGAATGGCCGTATTCGCTGAAGCCACCCTGGCAGCGGTACCGGAGCGGGTCCAATGCGTGTTTTCGAGGCATCCATCGATACGGCCTATGACTCATGGGACCCGGGCCGACGACGTATCGGCACGACTCGAATCCGTTACCCGCCGTTGATCGGCGTCCGGGTCACTCGGTCGACCAGTCGACGCGCGTGAGCGCGTCGCCGAAGGCTCGGACGGTCGCCGTCTCACGGTCCCGGTGCCAGATCAGAGCCAGTTCCGTCTCCGGGAGACCGGTGATCTCCACGACTCGCAGGGAGTCGCGTTCGTGGTAGCGCGCGGTGGGTGCACACAGCAACAGGGCGCCTCGGTCGACCGCCGCGAGCAACAGTCCCTCGGACACCGTGCAGACGGCGGGACCCTGCGGAATGGGCCGGCCGGCTGGGGTGCGCAGCGGCACCTGCTGCTCCCGCCAGTAGCGCGGCGCCGACTCCGCGATCCTGATGAGCGTGGTGTCGGCCAGCTCCTCCGCCGTGACCGAACCGCGCCGCGCGAACGGGTGGCGGCTGGACACGACCAGCGCGGCGGGCGCCTCGGAGAAGGTCGGGCCGACGACGAGGTCGGGTTCCTCGATCGGGCCCAGCACGATCGCCACCTCGACCTCACCTCGGTACAGATGGCCGAACGGGTCGGCGAGCGGCAGCTCGACCACCTTCACGTCGCAGGCCGGGTGGCGGCGCTGGAAGTCCCACACGCTGTTCTGGAGCGGGCCGCGCAGGGTGCCCACGAAGCCGATGCGCAGGAGGCCCGAGACGTCGCGTGCGCTGGTGGTGGCGCGCTGGACGGCGGCGGCGAGTGCCTCGTACGCGGGCCGCAGCTCCGCACGGAACTCCGCGCCGAGAGGAGTGAGCGCCACCCGGCGGCTCGTGCGGTCGATCAGCCGCGCACCGATCCGGCGCTCCAGCGCGGCGATCAGCTGGCTGACCCGGCCCTGGGACACGAGCAGCCGCCGCGCGGTCCGGCCGAAGTGCAGCTCCTCGCACAGGACCAGGAAGCACTCCAGCTCACGCAGCTCCACCGTGCCCCCGATCGATTAGCTCCACTCATCAAACCTTTCGATCTTCGCTGTTGTTCCGCTCCGGACGGCGGCCGAGGGTTGAGCCATGACCACCACGACCGAGCCCGGTACCGGCACGTCACCCCCGCGTGCCTGGGCGGCCATCGCCACGATCGCCACCGCGACCTTCGCCGTGGTGACCACCGAGCTGCTCCCCGTCGGCCTTCTGACCCCCATCGCGGCGGACCTGCGCGTTGCGCCCGGCACGGTCGGGCTGACCATGACCGTGCCGGCGCTCGTCGCCGCCGTGTCCGCCCCATTGCTGACGCTCGTGATCCGGAGCTGGGATCGCCGCTTCGTGCTGGCGGGCCTGGTCGGGCTGCTCGTGCTGGCCAACGCGGTGTCGACGGTGGCCACCGTGTTCCCGGTCCTGCTGGTGGCACGCTTGGCCGCCGGGTTGGCGACCGGCGGGGTGTGGGCCATGGCTGCCGGGCTCGCCATGCGCCTGGTCCCGCCTCGGTCGGTGGCACGCGCCACCTGCTGGTCACCGGGCACTTCGCCGCCTACACCTTCGTGCGCCCGGTGCTGGAGCAGCTCGGTGGCGTCGGGCCGGCGCTGATCAGCGGTGTGCTGCTGGCCTACGGAGTCGCCGGGGTGGTCGGGAACTTCGCGGCGGGCGCTCTCGTGAGCCGTGCGGTGCACCGCACGGTGCTGGTGCTCACCGCTCTGATCGCTGTTCCGATCCTGGTCATGGCAGCGCTCGGGGTCAGCGCCTCGACCGCGCCGGTGCTCCTCGTCGTGTGGGGCCTCGGCTACGGCGGAGCGTCGGTGAGCGCCCAGATGTGGCTGCTGGCCGCCGCACCGAGAATGCCGGAAGCAGCTTCGGCGCTGCTGGTGACCACGTTCAACGCCGGCATCTCCGCCGGAGCGCTCATCGGC
Source organism: Actinospineispora spinosispora DSM 44797 (assembly GCF_000429025.1). GTDB lineage: Bacteria > Actinomycetota > Actinomycetes > Mycobacteriales > Pseudonocardiaceae > Pseudonocardia > Pseudonocardia spinosispora. The sequence continues at coordinate 748,771 of NZ_KE386833.1, read as the reverse complement.
GGGCTGGTCATGGACGTCGAGGGCACGGTCGCCGTGCTGTGGGTGAGCACCGGCCTGCTCGTCCTCACGATCGCTGTCGTCACCGCGGCCGCGATCAGCTCGCACGCGTCACGTGGATCGGCCCCGCGGACGAAGGGTTCCCGCGGGGCCGACCGGCAGGGCGTTCAACCAGCGCCCTCGAGGCTGTCAGTCCCGGGGGAGGTACCGACAGCGACCAGAGAATATCCGGAGTGACGCGAACGCGCGCGTTGTCAGGACGCGCGCCCGGAGTCGGCCAGGCTGTGCTCGGTCGCCACCGGGGCCGGATGTCCCACCGTCCACAGCCGGACGACCGGGTACACGACCAGTACCAGCACGGTGGATGCGATGAACCCGAACGGGAACACCCCGGTCTCGCTCAGGACGTAGGCGACGACCGACGCACCGGCCAGGGTCAGCACACCCGCCCAGTTGACCTGCTCGACCTGCGCGGGGCGGGGCGCTCGCCGAGCGACGATGTAGTAGTCCGCGACGACCAGCGCGATGAACCCGACGATCACGATGCCGAGCACCGCGAGGAACCCGGCCAGCTTCTCGAACACGTTCGACGCGATCATCAGCAGGCAGATCGCGTTCGCCAGCAGGATCATGACCAACCGGTTCGGGTGCCTGCCGGACAGGACGAAACACAGGTTGGACAGCGCCAACGCCCCGGAGTACACGTTCAGTACCTGCACCTTGGTCTGCGCCACGTACATGAGCACGAACCCGAGCGTCCCCGACAGGATCACGAAGTAGGCACCGGTGTTGTGCGTGGCGAGGACTCCGGCCTGGGCCACCGCCGTCGCGGCGGTCGACTCGCCGTGCGCAACCAGGTACTCGCCCACCAGCTTGTTACCGCCGGTCAGCACGAGGATGCCGAGCGCGATGCCCACGATGTCGAGCATGATCACGCCGGTCAGGCTGACACCGCCGACCGCGCCGGTGCTGCGGGCGTATCGGTTGTAGTCCGCGTTGACCAGGATCAGCGCGCCGCCCTGGCCACCGAGCATGCCGATGACGGTGATGAACCGCGACGCGTCGGACCCGGTCATCGAGGTACTCGCCTGGGTGAAGGCGTCGGCCAGGGTGACGGTGGAGCCGTGGTAGATCTGGAACGTCATGTAGGCGAGCAGGCACAGGAACACGACGACCAGCGCCGAGGACGTCCGGGTCACCATCGTGATGCCGAACATGCTCAGCAGCACCCATACGGCGGTGAGCACGCCGTACACCAGCACTCTCGTCCCGGTCGTGTCCTGCCAACCGAGAGCGAACAGCGTTCCGTGGTAGAGCACAACGTTCTCGCTGGCCAGCAGACCGATGATCATGATCCCGAAGGCGAGTGAGGAGATCGCGGAGCCGCGCAGACCGAGGCCGTAGAACCGCGGCAGCACGGTGCTCGACAAGCCTTCCTTCCGTGCGATGTTCCCGAAGAGCCAGCCCAGCGCCATGATGAGCGTGCCGACCAGCGCCCCGGCCACCAGTCCCATGATCGAGCCGACCAGTGCGGTGATCGTGCCGGCGATGGTCAGCTGCAGCAGCGAGGTGGCGACACCGGCGGGCAGCCAGGACAGGTACCACCCGGACTTGCGCTGGTCGGCGGGAACCGGCGTCAGCGAGTTGTCGTCGATGGCCTGCCACATTCGGCCGCCGACTTGCGTCTTGTCGTTCGCCACAGAGCTGCACCTCACCTGTTCGGGTGTGCCCACCCTCACAAGCACCCGAACCGGCTACAACGAATCCGGTTCGCTCTCCGGACCGGGCACGACTCAGACGACACCGCGCACGCCGCGTCCACGCCGCGCGATGTGCACGTGGCGCGGGGTGAACAGACGGTGCGCGATGTGCGGATGGTCCGTTCACCGGTCCGCTGTGGTTGAGGGAGCCGGCGGTAGCGCTCACCGTGAGCGGTATGCGTCCCGCCCGCTTCGGTTACGCCGACACCCCGCTCGGCCAGCTCCACTACGTCGAGCAGGGTGAGGGACCGCCGGTGCTGCTGCTGCACCAGACGCCGCGTTCGCACGACGAGTTCCGCGAGCTGCTGCCGCTGCTCGCCGCCGGTCACCGCGCGATCGCGATGGACATGCCGACCTTCGGCAGGAGCGCCACGTGCCCGCCGCCGCACACCATCGAGCACTTCGCGGTGGGCGCGCTCGCCCTGCTAGACGCGCTGTCCGTGCACGGCGCCGCCGTACTCGGCCATCACACCGGCGGGGCCGTCGCGATCGAGATGGCCGCCTCCGCCCCGGAGCGGGTGAGTGCACTGGTGCTGTCCTCCACACCGTACACCGACCCGTCGTACCGCGCGTCGCACGCCGCCGGGCCCTCGGTCGACGTCGTGGACCCGACCGAGGACGGGAGCCATCTCCTCGCACTCTGGGAACAGCGCCGCCCGTACTACCCCGCACCGTCCGCACCGCTGCTCGACCGCTTCGTCCACGACGCGCTCGCGCCGGGCGTCGACCCCGCCGAGGGGCACCAGGCCTGCGCCCGCTATCGGATGGAGGATCGGATACCGCTGGTCGAGGCCCCGGTGCTCCTGCTGGGTGCGGAGGCCGACCCGTTCGCGCTCCCGGCGCTGGAGCGCCTGGCCGCCGCGCTGCCCACCCTGCCGCGCACGGCCGTCATCGCCGGCGGCACGATCCCGTTGATGGAGCAGAAGGCCGCCGAGGTCGCCGCCGAGGTACTCCCGTTCCTCGGCTCGCCCCAGCAGATCACCACCGTCTGAGGGCTGTGTCGTGGCACCCGATCAGCCCTGACGCGGTGATGATCTTCGAGGTCGGCTAGGCGGTTGCGCGGCCCAGGGTGGAGATCGTCTTGGTGATCCGGCCGCCGACCATGCTCAGCAGACCGGCGAACTTCGTGACGTCGGCACGGAACACCGGCGCCGTCACCGACAACGCGGCGATCGTGGCGCCGCTCGACCCGGCCAGCGGGATGGCGACGCTCAGGAAACCGATCCGGGTCTGCTCCCGTTCGACCGCGTAGCCGAGCTCCCGAGCCCGGGCCAGCTCTTGCATCAGCAGCCCCGGTGTGGAGACGGTGTGCGGGGTGACCCGTTCGAACGGCGTGGTCAGTACCTCGTCGAGCACCGTGCGGGCACCGAAGGCGAGCAGTGCCTTGCCGGTCGCGGTGCAGTGCAGCGGCATGCGACCGGCGACCCTCGACGGCCGGGTGATCTGGCCGTGGCCGGACACCTTCTCCAGGTAGAACACCTCGAGACCGTCCAGCACCGCGAGGTGGATCGTCTCATTGGTGGCCTGGTACAGGTCCTCCATGTACGGCCGCGCCGCCTCACGGATGATGCGTTGCCGGGGCACGCGCTGCCCGATCTCGAACAGGCGCATGCCGAGCCGGTAGTCCGAGCCCCGGCGTTCCAGCAGCCCCCACCGCAGCAGCTCCTGCGCGAGCCGGTGCACCGACGCCTTGGCCACGCCGGACCGGCGGGCGATCTCGGACAGACTCAGGTGCTCGTCGTCCGGTCCGAAGGTCTCCAGGATGAGCTGGACCTTGCCCAGAACGCTGCTGCCCCGTTCCGGCGACTCCTCGGCGAGTGCGTGCATCCGGTCAGGGTCACCCAGCGTCTCGGACCCGGTCAACGGACCCAGTCCGTTCACCGGAACGCGGGTCACCCGACGGAGTGCGGGAGGACCGCTGCCCGACCCTCCACCCGTCCGGCACGCAGCTTCTCGACCGCGAGCGCCGTGTCGTTCAGCTCGAAGGTCTGCACCGGGACCCGTAGCTCCCCCGCCGCCAGTCGCGCCACGAGCTCGCCGGCCACCTCACGGGCCCGACGTTCCCGCCGAATCATGTTGAGCGGCAGCAGTGCCACGTCGTCGAGCAGCCACGACGGCAGATCGATCCGCGTCTCGGCTCCGGTCACGTAGCCGATCACCACGGCGCGACCGCCCTGGCGTACCCAGCGGGAGCGGCTGACGAGGTCCGCGCCGCCGAGTGTGTCCACCAGCAGGCTCGCCCCTCGTTCCTTCGCCAGACGCTCCGTGGTCGCCGCGTCGGTCGCGTCGACCGCCTCGACTCCGTCCGGGACCTGGCCCAACTGGTCGGGCCGCCCCACGACACCGAGCACGGTCGCGCCGGCCGCGCGAGCCTGCTGCGCGACCATCGACCCGACCGCACCCGCCGCCCCCACCACGATGACGGTCTCCCCCGCCTCCAGCCGGGCGACGTCGTGCAGGGCCACATGTGCGGTGGTGGCCGGCACGAAGAACGTCGCGGCGACGGCAGGCGGCAACGACTGATGCAGCCGGGTCACCGCTTTCACCGGGACGGCGACCCGTTCCGCCCAGCAGCCGTCACGCAGCAGTCCGAGGCCGCCACCACGCAGCATGACCTGGGTGTCCGGTGGCAACGACGGGTCGTCGGACTCGAGGACGACGCCCGCGCCCTCGACGCCGCCGATGTAGGGCAGCGGAGGGCGCATGCCGAAGTCGCCGCCGGACACCGTCACGTCCAGGTGCGCGACCGCCGCCGCCCGCACCTCGACCAACAGCTCGCCCTGGCCTCGCACCGGTTCCGGGACCTCGTCGAGGACCGGCGGGGCACCCCACTCGTGGAAGCGGGCCGCCCGCATCAGCCGGACGCCTTGCTCAGGAACGCGAGGCTCAGCGGGTTGTACAGCGCGGCCTGCTCGTGCTGCGGCCAGTGACCGCACTTCTCGAACAGCTCCAGCCGCGAGCCGGGGATCGCCTCGTGCATCTTCGACGCCTCCGGCACCTCACCGAACGGGTTCTGCCTGCCCCAGACGATGAGGGTCGGCTGAGTGATCCTGGCGAGGTCCTCGGTGCGCAGCAGGTTGCGCTGGCGGCGTTCCATGTCCTGCAGCGAAAGCAGGTTGTCGATGTTCGCCACGAAATCGGGCCGGTGGTAGATGGCGTGCCGGACGTCGACCAGTTCCTCGGTGGCGTCGACGGGGTCGGCCATCAGCAGCCGCAGCCGCTTGCGGGTCAGCTCCACGTCGTCGCTGGCCACGGCTTCGCGGGTGCTGGTCCGAATCCGGTCCATGACCTCGGGGTTCGCCACCGTCCCGCCCGCGCACAGCAGCTGAAGGCTGATCACCCGCGCCGGGTGCTCGATCGCCAACCGGGCTCCGACCCAGCCACCGAGGGACTCGCCGACGATGTGCGCGCGGTCGATCCCCACCGCGTCCAGGTAGTCGACGAGATGCGTGACGTAGTCCGAGATCTCGTACGGCCGGTCGGGTTTGCCGGTGTAGCCGTGGCCGAGCATGTCGATCGCGTGGCAGTCGAAGTGCTCGGCGTGCGCCACCAGGTTGCGGGAGAACGCCTCCAGATGGCCGCTGGTGCCGTGCAGGAACACCACGCTGTCCCTGTCCGGATCGCCGGCGCGCAGGGCCCGGGTCGGCACGCCGGCCGCGTCGATGTACTCGACCCGGTGGGCGATCGGGGTCAGGTCGGTCCAGATGCTCACGATGTGCTGCTCCGAGAGGTCGAGGGCTGGTGGTGGTTGATGCGGTGCACCTGCGTGTTGCTGCGCGCCGCGAGCCGTCGCAGCAGGAACGCGGTGCCGAACAGCGCCGACAACGCGGCGAAGAGCTTCGTGCGACGGGTCATCCGGACGTCGCCTCCAGTGACCGGAGGAAGCCGCTGACCACGGCGTGGAACGCACCCGGCCGCTCCTCCTGTGGATGGTGCGAGACGTGGTCCATCACGTGCAGGTTCCCGTTCGGCACCATGCGCGCCAGCATGAGCGGATAGTCCGGGGTCAGGAACGCGTCGTGCATGCCCCAGACGAACAGCGTCGGTGCCTGCACCTGGCCCAGCTCGGTGGTGAGGTCCTGCCAGTCGCCGCGAGGAGAGTCCGACATCGCGGCCAGCTCGCGTTCCTCCGGGTCGAGGCTCTGCCGGTACCGCAGCTCGAGGGTCTCCTCGGGCAGTTTCGTCCCGTCGTACCACTCCAGCCTGCTGATCAGCTGGCGCATCTTCTCCCTGGTCGGGCCCTCTCCCCCGTAGTAGGCGTCGCGCGCGTTGCGGCCCCGGCGCGCACCTTCCGGCAGGGGTGCGAGCGGGCCGTAGAACACCGGCATGCTGCCGGTGACCACGAGGGACCGCACCCGGTCCGGGTACTTCGCGGCCAGGTTGAGCGCGATGGTCCCGCCCCACGAGTTGCACACGAAGTCCGCCTCGGCGATGCCGAGTGTGTCGAGCAGCGCGACCGTCTTCGCCGCGTGGTAATCCCACATCGGCCCGCTGATCCGGATCTTGTCCGACCGGCCGTACTGCAGGATGTCCGGCAGCACGCAGTGCCGGTCGGCCGCGAACAGGCCGGCTACGGGCCCGAAGTCGCTCCATGCCGTGCACCCCGGGCCGCCCCCGTGCAGGAACACGGTGTCCGGGCCGGTGCCCAGCTCGTGATAGTGGTAGTTCACGCCGTCCGCGTCGGCGTATCGGCTCGCGGGAGGGTGCATCGTCGCCTTCCGTCAGTGGGTCTCGTCGGCCCGGGTGGTGGACAGGGTGATCCGGGCGAGTACTTCGCAGAGCCGGCGCATCGCACGGACGTCCACGGTGTTCATGCCCCGGGAGAAGTCGACCTCGAAGTCGTCGGACACCACCTTGGGCATGCCCACCCGCACCGTCGGGATACCCCGGGCACGCAGGATGTTGGCGTCGGTCGCTCCGCTGTTGTCCGCGACCGGCTCGTGCGGCCGTCCGTTCGTCCGTTCCCACGCGTCGATCGCCTCGCGGACGAACGGCGAGTCCGGCGGCGTGTGGGTGCCGGGAACGGCCAGGACGAGGTCGAGCCCCAGGTCGACACCCAGCTCGGTCCCCAGCTGTGCCAGGTAGGAGGCGAGCTCACGGCGGACGGCCACCGGCGTCGTGCCCGGTGCGATCCGCAGGTCGAGCCGGATCCGGCACTCGGCGGGGGTGACCGCGAGCATCCGCTCCCACCCGCCGGCGATCGCGCCGATCACCCCCTGCGGGGCCGCCGTCGGCGTGCGATGACGGGCCGGGTAGTCGGCCAGCCAGGATTCCAGCCTCGTCACCACGGTCGCCGCGGTGACGATCGGGTTGGCGTAGGGCAGGCGATGGCGGCTGCCCACGTAGGTGTGGATGCCCGGCACGGTGATCTCGAACCAGCACAGCCCGACCTCGTCGTGCGCGATGAAGTCGCCGGGTTTGGCGATGACCGCGCGGTCGGTGTGCCAGCCGCGTTCGAGCAGGAACGAGCAGCCGACGCCATGGCCGGTGTTCGCCCGGCCCGGGTAGCCGCTCGCGGCGATGCTGTTGGTGGGCATGCCGCCGGCGCCGAACGCGACCACGACGTCACCGTCGAGCCGGGCTCCGACGGCACCGAGTGCCTCGGCCAGAACGAGGATGCAGGCCGCGTGCCCCTTCGGGTTGCTCGCGCCGAGCCCGGTGACGAACGGACCGCCGACGACGGCGTCGGGCAGCATGTCCGGGCGCAGTGTCGGTCCGATCCACGGCACGTCGAGATCGGCGTCGCCGGTGGTCAGGGTGTCGATCGGCGCGTACAGCATCAGGTCGGGCCCCCGCCCGCTGCCGCGCAGCCTGCCGACCGCGTTCGCCTGGTGTTCGTCGAGGTGCTGTGCCTGCGCGACCAGCCCCGCACGGTTCAGCCGGTCGGCCAGCCAATGCGCCAGCGGCGCCTCCCTGCCGGTGGGGCTGGGGATGTCGGTGACATCCACGGCCGCCGCCCGCAGCCGTTCCTCGGTGATCCGGCCCAGTACCTCGCCGAGCAGCGCCTCGGTGCCGGGCGCGGTCACGGTTCGATCACCGCGACGCCCATGCCGGTCAGCCATTCGGGCATGGCCGCGTAGGCGAGCGCCCTGCCCGGCGCGAAGCCGAGCGCGGCGGCCATGATGAGCCAGCTGCGCAGCTCCTGCCCACCGTTGCCCGCTCTGCGTTCGATCTCCGACGTGGACAGCCCGGCGTACTGCTCCAGCTCGCCGCGTTCCAGTGCCGCGAGGAACTCTTCGTCGAACTCGGGGAAGATCGCCGGGCGGGCCGCGGTGATGATCTCCCGGCGCCGTCCGTCGTACCGCTCCCAGTCTCCTCGCCCGTTCAGCCAGGCCTCGACGAGGAACTCCTCGTCATCGCCGACCGGGTTGCGCCAGTCCGACGGCCACGGCAGCTGGTGGGACAGCCCGCCGGAAGCGATGACCGCGACCCGACCGCCGGGCAGTCCCTCGATCGCCTCGGCCAGGTTCCGGCCCAGCTCGACGCAGCGGTCGACGCGCGGCAGCGGCGCCGCGAACACGTTGACGACCAGCGGCACGACCGGGACGTCGAGCTCACGCAGCAGGTACTGGATGGCGTGGGTCTGGCCGTGGTCGATCTGCAGTCGCGCCGAGATCGCCACCTCGGTGCCCCGCTCGACGAGCTGCTCGGCGAGGGCGCGGGCGAACACCGGGTCGGTGCGTTGCGGACCGGACGGGGTCTTCGACTCACCGGAGCCGATCACCTCACCGACGCCGAGGGTGAAGGCCGGGATCAGGTCCAGCCAGAAGCCACGGAAATGGTTCGACCCGACGATGACCGCGACGTCGGGGCGAGCCGCCGCGACGGTGTCCCGCGCCTCGCCGAGCGCCGCACGGAACCGGTCCGCGCGATCGACGTGCACGACCTTGTCCCAGTGGGTGTTCATCAGCGTCGAGTGCGACGCCCCGACCCCGACCACGATCTCCGCCATCAGCCCACACCTGACTCACGCAGTCGCGCGGCCCGCTCCTCGGAGATCTCTTCGGCGAGCTTTCGCCACTGCAGCAGCGAGTCGTCCGGCCGGTAGAGCCGTTCCGGCGGTGCGTCGGTGACCTCGACCATCCATTTGTCCTGCGCCGAGAACTGGCCGTGGAAGAGCCAGCGGACGAAACCGAGGTACTTCAGGTAGAACGGGAGGACTTTCAGCCCTCGACGGAATTCGACCATGATCCCGACGTACAGATGGTTCTCCGCGTCGATCGGCGCATAGAACTCGTAATGGATGAACGTCGGGTAGACGATCCGCAGTATTCCGGGCATCGCCACCGACGCGAAACCGGGAAAGTTCTGTTCCGCGATCACCGGATCGACCTCGCGGTGGCTCCCGGTGTTACCGATGTTGCCGACCTTCTTCGGCGGTTTCAGCTTGAACCATGCCTGGTTGCTCCACGGCCCCAGCCCCGGGAAGTCCGCCTCCCAGTGCTGTTCCAGCTGCACCCGGTAGATCCACCTGCCGCGCCGCTCGATGCGGGTCTTGTTCCACACCGGCATGGCCTTGAACAGCCGCCACAGCGAGGTGCGGTGCAGATACTTCGCGTGCCCCTCGTCGTAGCCGTTCTCGCACGCGAACCGCCAGTTGCCGACGCGCCGCTGGATCCGCGAACCGGCCACCGCGGCGTTGCCCGCGAGCTCCTCGGGGAGGTGCTGGTCGATCGGCGGCGCCTCCTCACCGTCGCCGATGAACACCCAGACCATGCCGAGCCGTTCCGCGACCGGGTAGGTCGGCTGGGTGACCTTGCCGCAGATCGGTGACTCGGGCCCGTCGGTGATCGCGGCCTTCAGCTCACCGGTGCCCAGGTCGAACGTCCAGCCGTGGTACGGGCAGGAGATCGTGCCGGGGAACTGCTGGTTGCCCTCGCTGAGCGGGACGCCCCGGTGCGGGCACCGGTCCTTGAGCCCGTACACGGTGCCGTTGTCCCGGATCAGCACGATCTTCTCGCCGAGCATCGTCACCTGGGTCGGTTTTCCGGTGATCGCCGACGAATAACACACCGGATACCAATAGCCCCGGAATCCCGCGGCGGCCGCCTGATAATTGGGCCAGGTCGACCAGTCCTGCCGGCCGGGAAGCTTTCCGGGCTGGACCGGGCGGCGACGCGAGGTGGTGGCCGTCCTGCTCGGTTCGCTCATGACCGCTCCATTTCGGTACTCGCAATTCCGCACGTCGCGCCGAGCGCGATCGACACGAGTCCACCATCGGGGTGTCCCGCGACCAAGCAGTCCGGTCCGCTGTGCGAACCGCGGTCCGCACGGCCGAGGCTGGACCGCTCACCGGACCGGCCTCGCGTCATCGGCCGGTGAAGGTCGGGGGGCGTTTGTCCAGGAAAGCCTGCAGTCCCTCCGCGGCATCCAGGGTGCCCATGAGTGCCTGCACCCCCGTTTCCTCCCGTTCCAACGCGTCCTCGATGGGTAGGCCGAAGCCCTCGTCGACCACGCACTTGAGCAGGCCGATCGCCCTGGTCGGCTTGGCGGCCAGCCGCTGGGCCTGCTCGGTGACCGCGGCGTCGAACGCGTCGGCGTCCACCACCGAGTCCACGAGTCCCAGCTCCAGAGCGCGGGAGGCGGACAGGCGCTCTCCCTCGATCATCAGGCGGCGGGCGAGGTGCGGCCCGACGAGCCGGGGCAGTCGTTGGCTGCCCCCCGCGCCGGGAAACAGCCCGAGGGCGATCTCCGGGAACCCGAACGTCGCTTCCGAGGCCAGAATTCGCAGGTCACAAGCCAGTGACAGCTCGGCGCCGCCGCCGAGGGCGTGCCCGTTCATGGCGGCCACAACGGGCTTGGGCGCGAGCTCGATCACCCGTTGCACGTCGATCCAGCGCCGCATCCGCGCCTGGTTAGACGCCGACAGGTCCCGCATGACGGCGATGTCGGCGCCCGCCACGAAGAACCGGCCCGTCCCGGTGATCACGATGCACCGGACCGCCGGGTCCGCCGCGAGCGACGGAAGGACCGCGAGGAACTCCTGGATCATCGCCGGGTCGACCGCGTTGGCCGGAGGCCGGTCGATCCGCACCGTCGCCACCGCCCCGTCGTGGGTGACCCGCAGAACCGACCGCGTCTGGCCGCCGCTCATCTCCACTCCCCGTGTCATTCGATCGCGCCCGCCGCCCGCAGGCCGTCGAGCTGTTGTTCGCCGATGCCGAGCAGTTCGCTCAGTACCGCTGCCGTGTGCTGTCCGAGCAGTGGCGCGGGTGCGCCCAGCGAGCCCGGAGTCGCGGTGAGCCGAGCGACGATGCCCTCGTGCCGGACCGGGCCGGCGACCGGATGCTGCAGCACCGGGTAGAACCCGCGTGCCGCGAGATGCTCGTCGTTCTCGACGAGGTCACGGCCCGACGCGACCGGTGCGGCGGCGATTCCCACCGCCTGGAGCCGTCCGGCCAGAGCCTTGCTCGGTTGGTCCCGGGTCCAGTCGGCGAGCCAGCCGTCGACCTCGTCCTCGGCCTCACGTCTGTCGTCGAGACCGGCGCCGACGGGTGCGGCGGGGTGCTCGGCGCCGACCAGTTCGACGAGCTCACGCCACCGTGCGTCGTCCTGGACGGCGATCGCGATCCAGCGGTCGTCGCCATGTGTCGGGTACACACCGTGCGGCACCATCGCGGGCGAGCGGTTCGGTTGCCCGGCGGTGCGCCGGTCGAGCGCCAAGCCGGGGAACGCGGTCTCGGTGACGGCGCTGCCCATCGTGGCCGCCATCGCCTCCAGCTGCGAGAGGTCGACGTGCCGGCCTCGCCCTCGGGAGAGCAGGTCCAGCGTGGCGAGCACCGCCGCGTTCGCCGCCACCATGTCACCCAGACCGAACGTCAGGCCTTGAGGTGCGCCACCGGGATCCCGCATCTCGCTCGACAGGCCGGACATGGCGGCGAGCGTGTCGGCGAACGTCACGGCGTCGCGCCACGGCCCGGTCTGGCCGACCCCGGCCATCGACACCAGGATCACCTCGGGATTGAGCTTGGTCAGCGAGGTGTAGTCCATGCCCCATCGGTCGAGCACGCCCGGGCTGAAGTTCTCCACGACGACGTCGCAGTGCGCGACCAGGTCGCGTAGCAGCTGCTGTCCCTGCTCGGTACGCAGGTTGAGCGCGACGCTGCGTTTGCCCCGGTTGAAGTTCAGGAAGTAGCCGCTGTCGTCGGGGCCCGCGTCCGGGCGCAGCCGCATCGACGGCGCGAACCGGGTCGGGTCCTGGCGGTGTCTCGACTCGATCTTGATGATCTCGGCGCCGTGTTCGGCAAGGATCTTGGTCGCGTAGGGGCCGGCGAGCACCCAGGTCAGGTCCAGAACCCGCAACCCGCCCAGCGCGCCACCGGGCCCCGTCGCGCGACGGTCGCCCTCGCGCGGCCGCGGCGAGCCCCACGGCGTGGCCTGCGCTTCCCGTAGTGCGTCGAGACGCACCGGCCTGGGCAGACCGGGTGACTCGAACGGGAAACCCACATCTCGCACCGCGCCGCCGGGTAGTCCGTCCCCGGTCACCGTGACGAAGAACCGCCGATCGAGCAGCTGCGGGTTCTCCACCAGCCGGGCGGGCTCGACGACCTCTGCCCACGGCAACGCACGCTCCCGGCCCCGCTCGGCCATGTCTCGCGCGGATCGCTTCGCGACGAACCGCCCGACCACGTCGTCCACGTGCGGACGTTCCCGCCAGCGGGTCACCGGGTCGGCCCACCGCTCGTCGAGCAGGTCCCCGGCCTCGCCCTCCTCGTCGAGCCAGGCGAGCAGGTCGGTCCACATGCGGTTGCTTCCCGAGTACCCGCCCGCCACGTATCCGTCCGCCGCCGCGAAGATCCGGTGGGCCACGTGCTGGTACACACCGCCGTTGCGCACCGGGTAGTGGCCCGCGTGAATCCAGCTGATGGCCGCGGTCTCGAGCGTCGCGGCCACCGCTTCCTGCGCGGAGACGTCCACCAGCTGGCCGGACCCGATCCGGTCGCGGGCCAGCACGCCGAGCATCGCGGCCACCGCCGCGTGCGCGCCCGCGACCTGCACGGCCTGCGCGCGCGGTGGCGGCATCGGGGGCCCGTCCGCGCGGCCACCGAGCCAGGCCATACCGCCGGCGGCGGCGAGCACCAGGTCGTCGGCGACCCGGTCGCGGTGTGGACCGGTCAGCCCGAAGGGCGTCACCACGACGTGCACGGCGTGCGGCCACCGGGACGTGCCGTCGGGTCGCAGCCCACGCAGTGCCGCCACCGGTCCGCTCTCCAGCACGATGTCGGCCCGGGCGGCGAGCTCGTCCAGGGGCCGATCCCCCGGCGCGAGCCGAACCCAGCGCTTCCCCGCGTGCCAGTGCACGGTGGCGGCGCCGTCCGGTTCGGCGGGCTCGTCGACCCGGACGACATCCGCACCGAGCCCCACCAGCAGCCGGGCGCCCTGGAAGGCCAGTTCGTCGGTCAGATCCAGAACCCGCGGTTCGGACACGTGATCTCCTCATCGTCGGGGCGCTCGGCGCCGACGCTAGGTCGGTGGCCGCTCGGTGCGAAGTGATCCGGTCTGCCCAGCGAACTCACCGCATGAACAGGCCGCCGTTGACGTCGACGGTCGTGCCGGTGAGGTAGCCCGCCTGCTCGCCGCACAGGTACGCAACCAGGCCCGCGACCTCCTCGGCGGTGCCGAACCGCCCGACCGGGATCGCCGCGAGTGCGCGATCGAGCTGCTCGGGGTCCATTCCGTCCATCACCGGGCCGCGGATCGCGGCGGGTGCCACCGCGTTCACCGTGACACCGGTCGAGGCCAGCTCACGCGCGAAGATCTTGGTGAGCACCAGGATGCCGGCCTTCGACGACGCGTAGTGCGCACCCGCGACCAGGCCGCCCTGCTGGCCGGCGAGCGACGCCATGTTGACGATTCGTCCCCAGCCCCGCTCCCGCATGCCGGGAGCGAGTCGTCTCGTGGTGACGAGCACGCTGCGCAGGTTGGTGGCGAGCACGTCGTCCCACTCGTCCAGCTCGATGTCCCAGACCGAGCGCGACACCGTGCGCGCCGCGTTGTTGACCAGCACATCGGGCTCACCGAGCCGGTCCCGTGCCTCGTCGCAGGCCACCTGGACCGCCCGTTCGTCCCGCACGTCGACCGCGATGCCGATCGCCGTCCGTCCGTCCGGGTCCAGCGTGTCCGCGACCCGGCGAGCGCTCTCGCCGTCGAGGTCGAGCAGCGCCACCCGATGTCCGCGGCGGTGCAGCTCGACGGCAGCGGCCGCGCCGAGCCCTCTGCCCGCGCCGGTCACCACCGCGGTCCTGCTCGGGTCCGCCATCACTCGTTCCCGAAGAACAGCGGGCGCCCGAGCCGGGCCTGGATCGTGAAGTAGTGCCAGAGCCGCACCTCGCCCACCGGGTGGTCGCGCAGGATGGAACACACCCGCGCCGCGGTCGCGTAGTCCGGGATGTCGGCGAGGATGTAGGCGGTCCAGGGGAACGTCGTCGACGGGCCGACCATGACCTCGTCGTCGTCCATCGTGCCGAGGACCCGCACACCGAAGCGCCCGGCCAGGTCGGCGAACGCGCGCCTCGACTCGTCGATCACCAGCGCCCGCTCCGCCGCGTCGGTGGCGAAGAACGCGTCCCGCACCCCGATGCAGAACAGCGTCCGGATCGCCTTGCGGGAATCCTCCCGGTAGTCCTGCGCGCTCATGCCACTCCTTCTCGGGTTGCGGTGGTCCGGGGCCTGCTGTCCGGCCCGGTCTCGTCGAAGCCGATCGCCGGGGCCAGCTCGACGCCGACCGAGGTCGCGCCGATCAGCTCGCGCGCGGCGTGGTTGGCGAACGGCATGAACGGACCGGCCTGGACGTCGCGCCACATGCGCTCGAACGGCAGCTTCCGCACGTAGGCGGCGCCGCCGACAACCTCGACGAGCGTCGTCATGACCTCGACCGCGTTGTTGGCGCACACGTACTTGACCAGCGCACAGCGCGCGAGCCCTTCCTGGACGCTGAGCTGGGCGAACATCCGCCCGGCCGTGGCCTCCTCGGCGTGCCGGTACAACACCGACCGGGACTGCTCGACCAGGATCTCCGCCCTGGCCAAGGTGTCCATGATGAGCGGCTGGGTCGCGATGCCCCGCCGGACGACCTGACGCGTCGCCCAGCCCAGCGCACCGACCGCGATGCCGTTGTACACCGCGCCGAACGCGGGCATCGCCCAGGCGAACACGGTCTCGAACACCCGCGCGTCGAGGTGTCCGACGGGCAGCGAGTGGACCACGGCCTCGTCCGGCACGTACAGGTCGGTGAACTCCACGTCGTTGCTCTGGGTGCCGCGCATCCCCATCATGTCCCAGTTCTGGTGGATGGTGACCGCTGGATCGGCCAGCTCGACGCGCATCAGCAGCAGGCGCGGCCCCCGGACCGGGTCCTCGTAGCGCGCGGTGGTCGAGCAGTGGGTCGCCACCGAGGTGTTGGTGCCGAAGTTCTTCCGGCCGTTGACCAGGAACCCGCCGTCCACCTTCCTGGCCGTGGTCCGCGCATCGGTCATCAGGTTCGGGCTGCCGATCTCGCTGGTCACCGCCGCCCAGACGAGCCGGTCCTCGGCGGCCGCGCGCAGGAACTCGGCCAGTTTCGGGTCCCGGGTGCGGCGCCACACCGCCGACCACTGCCCGAGTGGCGAGAGGTGCATGTTGACCGCGAGCGCCGTCGCGCCGTCACCCATCGCCAGGCGCTCGATCGCCGGAATCGCCTCCGCCTGGGTGGCGCCCCGGCCGCCCAGCTCCTCGGGCAACGTCAACCGCAGGAACCCGCTCGCCCGCATGTCGTCGTAGTTCTCGAACGGGAACGTGTTGTCCTGGTCGTGGCGCTGGGCGCGCTCGGCGAAGACGTCGGCGAGCGTGCCCGCCAGATCGACGAACTCCTGCTGACGTTCGCTCAGACACTGCTTCATCGGACTCCTCCCACGCAATCAGTTCGGTTCAGGGATGTGCCGGCCGTAGCCGCGGTCGCGGTAGGTGAGCCCCTCCGCCTCGGTCGACTCGACGGCGATGACACGGCCGACGAACACGACGTGGGTTCCGACGACCAGCGAGTCGCTCAGCACGCAGTCGAACGCGGCGGGCACCGACGGGTACACCGGCGAGCCGGTCCGCACCGTGTGCCAGCCCTCGTCGAACACGTACCGGCCGGCCGCGCCACCTCGGCCGGCGAACGTGTCGGAGACACCTCGCTGATCGGGGCCCAGCACGTTCACCGCAAAACAGCCGTTCGCCCGGACCGCCTCGGCGACCGAGGTCGTGCGGTACAGGCAGACGAGCAGCGTCGGCGGGTCCGCCGTGACCGAGGTCGCGGCGCTGACCGTCTGCCCGAACCGCCCCGCGAGGCCGTCGGTGGTCACCACCGTGACCGCCGCCGCGGTCCGTGCCATGGCCGCCACGTACGCCGTCCGAAGCTCGGGACGAGCGAGGTTCACGTCCTGTCCGGTCATCGTCCCGCCCTTCCGCACCGAAGTTCGCCGGCTTCAGTGTTGGCCCGGCCACGCCGCCGGCGAAATCGCGTCTTCTCGCTACGCTGCATCGCATCCCACGATCCAGGCAGGTCACATGGCATATCCGAGACCTCGATTCACGCTCGCGCAGCTGCAGTACTTCATCGCCACCGCCGAGACCGGCAGCATCTCGACGGCCGCGCAGCAGCTGCACGCCTCCCAGTCCGCGATGTCGTCGGCGATCCACCGGCTGGAACGGGAGCTCGGGTGCGACCTGTTCATCCGCCATCACGCGCGCGGCGTCTCGCTGTCCGCCAACGGACGTCGGTTGCTCGACGAAGCGCGGACGTTGTTGCACGACGCCCTCGCCTTCCAGGAGAACGCGCGGAGCCTGCAGGGCAGCCTGTCCGGTGAGCTGCACGCGGGTTGCTTCGTCACGCTCGCGCCGTTCTACCTGCCGCCGGTCCTCACCCGGCTGCGGTCACGGCACGCCGGCCTGCGGGTCCAGGTGCACGAGACCGACGGGGCCGGCCTGCACGACCTGCTGCGCAGCGGCGCGTGTGAGATCGCCCTGACCTACCGTCTCGACCTCGGCGACGACATGGCGTTCGAGCACCTCGCCCAGCTTCGGCCCTACGCACTGGTGTCCGAACGGCACCCGCTGGCCGGTCGGTCCGAGGCGACACTGTCCCAGCTCTCCCGGTTCCCGATGATCATGCTGGATCTGCCCGAGTCCAGCCGTTTCATGCTCGGGATGCTCGCCCGCGCCGGAGCGAGGCCACCGGAGATCATCCGGACCACCAGCTTCGAGACGATGCGCGCGCTGGTGGCGGCCGGTGAGGCGTTCACCATCCTGAACCAGCGACCCCGCACACCCGGCACCGAGGGCGGCCGGACCCACGAGGTGGCGATCACCGACGCCGAGCCGGTCGTGCTCGGGCTCATCCAGGTCGCGAACATCCGCCCCAACCGGCGCGTGCTCGCATTCGGCGAGGAGTGCCGCGCGGTCGCCGCGACGCTCACCGCCGGTACGTGACCTGGCGTTCCGCGTCCCAGGTCTGCTCGTCCGGGCCGTGGTCGGCCAGGACGTGTTTGAGCACCTTGCCGTTCGGGTTGCGCGGCAGGTCGGGCACGATCCGGACGAACCTGGGCAGCGCATGGCGCGGCAGCCGGGTCCGGCACCATTCCCGCACCGAGGACCCGTCCACTCCGGCACCCGCGACGATGCTCAGCGCGACCAGGACCTCGTCCTCGGTCAGCTCGGACGGCACCGCGACGGCGGCGACGTCCACGACACCCGGCATCGCGGCGATCACCTGCTCGACGTCCCAGCTCGCGATGTTCTCGCCCCGGCGACGCACCACGTCGGCGTGCCTGCCCGCGAAGTACAGGTAGCCGTCGGCGTCGAGGCGGCCCCGGTCGCCGGTGCGGAACCACCCGTCACGCAGCGCCGCCGTCGTCGCGTCGGTGTCACCCGCGTAGCCGACGAAGATCATGTCGTTCCGCCGTGGACGAGCGGCGATCTGTCCGATCTCGCCGACCGGCAGCGGATTCCCGTCCTCGCCGAGGATCGCCACCTCGTACTCCGGGACGACCCGGCCCGCGGAACCCGGTCGCCAGGTGTCGACCGTGTTCGCGGCGACGTCCCCGAGCTCGGTACACGCGTACGCTTCCAGCGCACGTACCCCGAACCGTTCGTGGAACCGCCTGGCCAGCTCGATCGGCGCGGGCGCACCGTAGGCGAGACGAACGGGATGTGTGGAGTCGCCGAGGTCCGGCGGACGCCGGTCGAGGATAGCCAGCATCGCGCCCATGAAGTTGAAGGCCGTGACGCCGTCGAGGCGACAGGAGTCCCAGAAGCGGGAGGCGGAGAACCGGGGGCGCGCGATCAGCCGTGCCCCGCTGAGCAATGCGGGCAGCAGCGCGGCGTGCCGGACGTTGATGTGGTTCCACGGGAAGACGTTGAGCAGCACGTCCTCGGTGCCGTAGCCCATCGTCGCGCACACCCTTCCGGCGTGGCGGACGGCCGCGTAGTGCGGCAGCACGGCGGCCTTGGCCCTGCCGGTCGTACCCGAGGTGGACAGGATCGCCAACGGGTCGCCAGGGCCGGGTGACCGCGCGGTGTACCCGCCCGGCGGCAGGTCTTCGAGCAGCGCCAGGTCGGGCGGTGTGCGCGCGCCCGGCTCCGGTACGCCCACGACCGTCCGGACCTCGGTGAGCACACCGGCCAACGCGCTGTTACCCGCCAGCGCCCCGGTGCCCACCACGACCAGGTCGACCCGCGCCGCGTTCAGTACCGCGCGGGCGGCGGACTCGGTGACGTCGAGCGCGAGCGGCACCTCGACCGCGCCGAGCATCGCCAGCCCGAAGATCAGCTCCACGCTGACGCGGCCCGGCCGCAGACACGTGGCTACCCGGTCACCGCGCCCGATGAGAGGCGCCAGCCGAGCGGCGAGATCACGCGCGCCCTCGTCGATCTGCCCGACCCGCAACCAGGGATCGTCGCCGAAGCGGAGCAGCTCGGCATCGGGGTCGTCGACCGCGCGCCGGGCCAGCACATCCAGGAGCGTCTCGGGTCCCGCCATTCCGAGCAGTCTGGCAAGAGAACACGCTCCGGGTCCATGCGTATCCCGCTGACCGGACCAGTTCCGGCGGACGACGCGGCGTGGCTCAGGCGGGCCCGGTGCGGGTTGAGAGGTGCTCCAGGTGGCGGCGCATCAGGGACCTCGCATCCAGGTCGAACAGCTCCAGGCGGCGGGTGTGGACCAGTAGCAGCAGGCCCGAGGCATGGGCGAACGCGTCCGCGGTCAGTGCGGTCGCCGTGGCCGCGTCCGCGCCCAGCTCGACGGCGGCGCGGCGCAGCGGATCGAGTGTGGCGAGCAGCGCGGCGTTGAGCTCCCGGTTGAGCTCCTCGGACAGCCCGCGCGGCTGGATTCCACCGCCGAACAGGTAGAAGCCGAGGTCGAGGTCGCGCGGGTTCGCGTCGTAGAAGTCGAAGAAGGCCAGGCCCGCGGCGACCACTCGGCCCTGGGCGTCGGCGGCGGTCGAGGCCGCGGTCTCGGTCGCGTCCCGCAGTCGGGTCAGTGACTCGCTCAGCGCGGCCGCGTAGATGTGTTCCTTGCTCGGGAAGTAGGCGTAGATCGCGCCCGGCACGTAGCCGGCCTCCGTGGCGATCGCCCGCATGCTCGCGCCGCGCAGTCCGTGCGTGGCGAAGACCCGGAGCGCGGCCTCCAGGATGATTCCCCGCTTCAGGTTCCCGACTGCCTCGCGTCGATCCGCGCGAGTGCCCTCCGACATGCATCGTTCCTTCCGGTCAGCGGTCCGTGATGCTAGCGTGCGAACGAGGTTCAATAAAATGAATGATGTTCACAAGGGAGTGGAACTCGATGGCCGCTGAAGGCGTCGGCGTCACCGACCGGGTCCGCGACTACACCGCGCGCTTCCGCCGATTCCTCCACGACGAGGTCACGCCGCTCGAGGAGCAGCTCGCCTCGGCGGGAGCCGGGACCGCATGGCAGCCGCACCTGGACGAGTCGGGCCGCATGCATCCACAGGTGTGGCAGGCACGACGGGAGGTCCAGCGCCGCGCGGCGAGCGCCGGCCTCTACACGCCGCACAACAGCGAGGCCGCCGGTGGTGGCGGACTGTCCCGGGTGGAGATGCACCACGTCGAGGAGTTCGTCTACCGGGAGTCCGGACTGGGACTCGGCCTGGCCGCCCTGGCCTGGACCGAAGGACCGAACCCCGCGGTCGAGCACTGCTCGGAGACGGCCCGCGAGCAGTACCTGACCCCGTTGATGAACGGCGAGATCACCGCCGCCTTCGCCAACACCGAACCCGACGTCGGGTCCGACGTGCTGGCCATGTCGACCACCGCCACCCGCGACGGCTCCGACTGGATCCTCAACGGCCACAAGTCCTGGATCACCAACGCGCACTTCGCCGATGTCATCCAGGTGGTCGCGGTCACCGAGCCCGGCGCCGGAACGCGGTCGCTGTCGATGTTCCTGGTCGACGCGGCTGCCGAAGGCTTCCGTCGCGGCCGCGACATTCCGACGATGTTGAACGACGGGCTGACCGGCGAGCTGGAGTTCACCGACGTCCGGGTACCCGCTGAGAACATCGTCGGCGAGATCGGCGACGGGTTCGCACTGGCCATGTCGTGGATCAACTGGCGTCGGCTCTGCCGGGGAGGCATGTGCGCGGGCTGGGGCGCATGGCTGCTCGACCGCGCCCTGGACTACACGCGGCAGCGCATGTCCGGAGGCAAGCCGATCGGGTCGCTGCAGGCTGTGCAGCACCTGCTGGCGGACATGGACGCGGCCATCTACCAGGCCAGGGCCACCTCGCTCATCGCGCAGGCCGAGCTGGACCGGCTGGGGCCGTTCGACATCCCGCTCCACCACGACGCACCCAGGCTGATCAGCCTGGTGAAGGTCATCAACGACGAGTCGTTCTACCGGGTCGCCGACAACGCGGTCCAGGCGCGCGGCGCGCGCGGGCTGCTGCTGGGCTCTCCGGAGGAGAAACTGTTCCGGCTCGCGCGCAACCTCCGCATCCCGGCCGGGACCGTGGAGATCCAGCGCAACGCGATCGCCCGGGGACTGCTGCGTGACCGGGAACAGGTGTCGTGACCGTTCCGGCCCGACCGCTGACCAGCTACTCGCCCGGCGGTGGCTGTGCGTGCAAGATGCCTCAGTCCCTGCTCGGTGACGTCATGGCCGATCTCCGCGCCGACGGTGCGTTCGCCGGGCCGGGCGGTGCGCTGAGGGTCGGGCTCGACCCGGCCGACGACGCCGCCGTCTTCGACGGTCCCGCCGACGGCTCGCTGGTCGCCACCTGCGATTTCCTCACCCCGGTCGTCGACGACCCGTACGACTGGGGACGCATCGCGGCGACGAACGCCCTGTCCGACGTGTACGCGATGGGTGGGCGACCGCTGCTGGCTCTCAACCTGCTGGCCTGGCCCTCGGAGCTGGACCGTGCGCTGCTGACCGAGGTGTTACGGGGCGGGGCCCGGGCCGTCACGGACGCGGGAGCGGTGATCGCGGGCGGACACAGCATCGTCGACCCGGCTCCGAAGTACGGGCTCTCGGTGGTCGGCCAGGTGCAGCGGGACGCGATTCTGCTCAAGGGCGGAGGTCGGCCCGGGGACGTGCTGGTGCTGACGAAACCGTTGGGGGTCGGTGTCGTCACCACCGCGCTGAAACACGGCTCGGCCGATCCCACGCTGGTCGGGGACGCCGTGCGGACGATGACCCGGCTCAACGCCGACGCCGCCGAGGTGGCGCGGGACTTCGGGCTGCGCGGCGGCACCGATGTGACCGGCTTCGGGCTGGTCGGGCACCTGCACGAGATGACGGCGGCGGCCGGCCTCGCGGCCAGGGTCCACGCCGACGCGGTACCGGTTCTCACCGGTGTACCGGAGCTGGTCGAACGAGGTTTCGGACCGGACGGCAGCCGGCGCACCCTGGCGAACGCCCTGGCAAGCGGCTGGTTCGATCCCGGCGGTCTGGACCCGACCCGCCAGCTGCTGCTCTGCGACGCGCAGACCTCGGGCGGGCTGTTGCTCGCCGTCCCGCGCGAGCACGCCGACCAGGTGGTGGCCCGGCTGCGCGAACGCGGGGACCCTCGGTCGGCGGTGATCGGGGAGCTCATCGACGGGGAACCCGGCGCCGTGGCTGCCGGTGGCACCCGGTGACGGGCCTGGTCTGCGTCACCGGCCGCTTCCAGCCCGTCCATGCCCAGCACCTCGAGCTGTTCGAGATCGCATTGAACGACGCGGACGGGCTGATCGTGGCGATCACCAATCCCGACCTCGGAGCACGCCATCGGGAGGTGACCTCCGACCATCGTCACCGTCGCTCGGCCAACCCGTTCACCTACTACGAACGGGCGCGGTTGCTGGCCGCCGCGCTGGCCGCGCGCGGTCTCACCGAGCGCACCACGATCGTTCCGTTCGACCTGACCCGGCCGGAGCACTGGCCCGAGTACGTGCCGCTGCACGCGCGCCAGCTGGTGCGCGCCTACAGCGACTGGGAACGGCACAAGGCACGGCTGCTCGCCGACGCCGGCTACCCGGTTCGCGTGCTCGACGGCGATCCCGAGGGGAGACTGTCCTCCTCCGACATCCGGGCACGCATCGAGCAGGGCGCCGGCTGGGAGGAGCTGACGCCCGAAGCGGTGGTCCCGGTGCTCCGCGCGCTGTTGCCCCACACGACGAAGGAGGACCGGCCGTGAGACCACCCGGCCACGGCGAGACCCAGCCCCGTCTCGACGACGACCGCCTCCCGATCATCCTGGTCGTGCTCGACGGGCTCGGCGACCGGCCGATCCCGGAGCTCGGCGGGTGCACTCCGTCCGAGGCCGCGCACACCCCGAACCTCGACGCGCTGGCGCTGCGCGGCGCAAGCGGCTGGCACCTGCCGTTCGGCTGGGGGCGAGCCCCCACCTCGGAGCTCGCGCACTGGGCGATGTTCGGGTTCTCCGACGTCCCGTTCCCCGGCCGCGCGGTGCTGGAGGCGCTCGGTGCCGGGCTGTCGGTCCCCCGGGACACCGCTCTCGCGCACGCCGCTCTGCGGACCTCCCACCGGGACGGTGAGCTGCTGTGGATCACCGGCCGCGCGGGACGGGACGACGAGGCCGACGCGACCGCGCTCCTGGCCGAGCTCGACGCCGTCCTCGACGGCGTCCGGCTGGACCCGCTCGGTGGCCGAGGCGAGGCCGTGCTGACCGCGCCCGGGTACCCGAACGCCGACATCACGGACTCGGACCCGTTCTTCGAGACATTCCACCCCTGGCTGCGCCCGGTGGCGACCAGCGAGCACGGTTCGGCGTTCGCCGACAAGCTGACCGAGGTACTGGCGACCGCCCGCGATCAGCTGCTGGTCAGTGAGGTCAACGCCGCGCGACGGACACGCGGCCTTCCCGCCCTGGACGTGCTGACGACGAAATGGGCGGGCACCCACCGGGAGCTGCCGAGCTTCGTCGAGCAGGTCGGGATCGCCGGTGCGCTGGTCACCAGCACCAGGCTGTACCGAGGACTGGCGGCCACGCTCGGTATGTCCTCGACCCACCTGTCCCCCGTTCCCGATCTGACGACGGACCTCGCCGCGCGGGTACAGGCGGCCGAGCGGCTGATCGCCGACGGTGCCCGGTTCGTGCACGTCCACACGAAGGCGACCGACGAGGCGGGCCACAGCAAACTGCCCTACGCCAAGCGGGACGCACTGGAGGCGATCGACCGTGGGCTGGCGGACCTGCTCCACCTGGCGGACGACGCGATCATCGCGGTCACCGGCGACCATGCCACGCCCTCGACCCACGGCCTGATGCACGCGGGCGAGCCGACCCCGCTGGTCGTCTCGGGCCCGACGGTACGCGCGGACGACGTGTCCGAGTTCGGCGAGAAGCCGGCACACCGGGGCTGGTACGGCCAGGTCCGAGCAGACGAGCTGCTCCCTCTCCTGCTGGGCCACGCCAACCGCCCGGTCTTCCTGGGCCACCGGATAACCCGAAGGCCGGCCCTGTCCCTGGCAGACCACCCCCACCCCATGCCGCTCGCCCCCGGCCCGGCTTCGCACACCTAAGCTGCACTCCGCACAGGTTGTGCGGTATGCGAAGTGGATCCCGATATGCGAAGTCGCCGAGGAGTCAGTCAGTGGTCGCGCAGCCGTCCGTGTCGGTCGTCGAGTACCCCGTGCCCGGTGAGGCTCAGGGGCCATACGGTGTCGCGGTCGGCGGGGACGGGGCTGTGTGGTTCACCCAGGTTCACGGGGGCCGGATCGGTCGGATGACCTCGGCCGGGCAGTACCGCTCCTACCGGCTCGACCCGGCATCGGGCGGTCCGTCGGTCATCACGGCGGGCCCCGACGGCGCCCTGTGGTTCACCGAGATTCACGCCAACCGGATCAGCCGCATCACCCTCGACGGGGACATCGCGTCGTTCGAGGTCCCTACCGAGGCCGCGGGCCCGTACGGCATCGCCGTCGGCCCGGACGGGGCCGTGTGGTTCACCGAGATGAACACCGACAAGATCGGCAGGATCACCCAGGACGGGTCGATCGACGAGTTCCCGCTGCCGGACTCGGGCACCTTCCCCGCCATGATCAGCGCGGGCTCGGACGGGGCGCTGTGGTTCACCCTGAACCAGGCGAACCAGATCGGCCGGATGTCCACCGAGGGTGCCGTCACGGTGTTCCCGATCCCCACAGAGGGCTCCGGAGCGGTGGGGATCACGTCCGGTCCGGACGGCGCTCTGTGGTTCACCGAGCTCCTCGCCGGTCAGCTGGGCCGGATCACGACCGACGGCGACATCACCGAGTTCCCCCTGCCGGACCGCGACGCGCGACCGCACGCGCTCGCGTTCGACGCCCGAGGTGCCTGCTGGTTCACCGAGTGGGGCGCCAACCGGGTCGGCAGGCGCGATGCGCACGGGCAGATCAGCCGCTACGAGCTGCCGACCCCGTCCTCGGAACCACACGGCCTGGCCATCGGGGTGGAGGGGCACGTGTGGGTGGCGTTGGAGTCCGGGTCGATCGCTCGGCTCACCACGGACGACTCGTAGCTCGCTACACAACCGCCTCGGCGTCGGCCGGGGCGGTTGTGGGGTCATGCTCATCCCACGGGGTGCAGCAGGTCTTCCAGCCCGACGCGGCGCAGGAACTCCGCCCGGACCCGGTCCCCGACGGCGAACACCACCGAGGCGCCGTCGTCGGAGGGGTCGATGTGCACGCGGTAGGGCCTTCGGCCCTTCTCCGTGTTGACGACGTCGACGATCGCCTTCGCCACCTCGGTGACATCGGCGTCCGGCGGCTCGATCTCCTGCATCGTGACGGCGAGGCGGTCGAGCAGGCCCGCGTAGCGGGTCTCGTACTCGGCGACCACCTGCGTGTCGGACGGGCTGCCACTGTGCGCGTAGTGGTTGGTGCCCCTGGTGAAGGAGCCCGGCACGATGATCGACGTCTCGATTCCCCACCGCGCCAGCTCGCCCGCGTAGGACACCGCCAACGCGTCCATGCCTGCCTTCGCCGCGAAATAGGGCGCCAGGTAGGGCGGCGTGCCGCCACGGGAGCTGGACGAGCTGACCCACACGAGCAGCCCGTCACCCGCCGCCCGCATGCGCGGCAGGGCCGCCCGGTTGAGCCGCTGGGCGCCCAGCACGTTGGTGTCGTAGAGCGCGGCCATCTGGTCCGGGGTGAATGCCTCGGCGGGCCCGGTGACCATGTGGCCCGCGTTGTGGACCAGTACGTCGAGCCTGCCCTGCTCGCGGTACACGCGGTCGACGGCGGCGCGGACCGAGTCCTCCGAGGCGACGTCGAGCTCGATGGGCAGCAACGTGACCGAGTGTTCGGACGCGTAGGCCGTGGCCTGCTCGGCGTTGTCCCGGTTGCGACCGGCCAGATCGCGCATTCCGGCGTAGACGGTGTGCCCCGCGTCGGCGAGCTCACGCGCACTCAGGTTGCCGAATCCGCTCGACGCGCCGCTGATCAGGATGACTGTGGACATGACGGTTCTCCTTGGCTGAGTAGGTGATCGAAGAGGAGTTCAGGCGATGCCGCCGTTGACGGCCAGCACCTGGCCGTTGACCCAACGGCCGTCCGGGCCCGCGAGGAAGGCGACGGTCCTGGCGATGTCCTCGCCGGTGCCGAGACGCTCCAGCGGCGGGAGCTTCGCCAGACGCTCGACGGTCGCGTCGTCCTTGCCTTTGAGGAACAGTGGTGTCGCGGTGGGGCCGGGGGCGACGGCGTTGACCGTGATGTCGCGCCCGCGCAGCTCCCGGGCCAGCACGAGGGTCATGGCATCGACAGCGCCCTTGCTGGCGGCGTATGCCGCGTAGGTGGGCTGGGCCAGCCGCACCACGGTCGACGAGAAGGTGATGATCGCGCCGCCCTGTCGCAGCTGCCGGGCTGCCTGCTGGGCCACGACCAGCGTCCCCCGGATGTTGGTGCGCAACATCCGGTCCACATCGGTCAGGTCGGCCTCGGCGAGCGGGGCGAGCAGCATGATCCCGGCGGTGTGCACGACGACGTCCACGCCGCCGAACCGCTCGCGGGTGCGGTCGAACAGCTCGGCGACCTCCTTCTCGTCGGCGACGTCCGCGCGCATGGCCACCGCGGTCCCGCCGGCCTCGGTGATGGTCTCGACGGCCTGCCGTGCTCGCTGCTCGCTGCCCGCGTAGTGCACGACCACCGCGAAGCCGTCCGCCGCGAGCCGCTCGGCCACCGCGCGACCGATACCGCCGGACGCGCCGGTCACGATCGCGGTGCGCTGGGTCGTCTGGGTGTTGGTCATTGGGAGCCTCCCCGATGTCGTTCCGTTGTGTACGATGCGTTCATATAATCAAGAAATGAACGGAGCGTCCATAAGATGTCCAGTGATGTAGGACACAACGGAAGTGAGGCTCGACGGCGAGGCCGCGGCCGGCGACCGGCGGACGAGGTGCGGGCCGAGGTGGTCGCGGCGGCCGGGCAGATCCTGATGGAGGAAGGGATGTCGGCGTTCACCATCGAGCGGGTGGCGGCGAGGTCCGGAGCCAGCAAGGTGACGCTCTACAAGTGGTGGCCGTCCAAGGGGGCGCTGGCGCTCGACGGCTACACCCACGCGGTGAGCCACGACCTCGAGTTCCCCGACACCGGAGACGTCGAGGCCGACCTGACCAGCCAGGTCCGCGCATTCATCGGTGTGCTGAACGGTCCGGCCGGGCGAGCGATCGCCGAGCTGATCGGCCAGTCACAGACCGATCACGAGCTGGCGGCGGCCTTCCGCGAGCGGTACTCCGCCCCGCGCCGCGCGCTCGCCGTCCATACCCTGGGCATCGCGCAGGGCCGGGGACAGATCCGGGCCGACGTCGACCCCGAGGTCGTCGTCGACCAGCTGTGGGGTGCCGGCTACCACCGGCTCCTCATTCCGGACCAGCCACTCACGGTCGAGTTCGCCGACGCCCTGGTCGCCACGATCATGGCGGGGCTGCGACCTCGCTGACATAGCGGCCGGTCCCGTGACTTGAGACTATGTGCGGAGACGACCGATACTGCCCGGTAACCAGGCAGCCTCAAGGGAGTTCCGGCAGTGGGAAATCGGCACTATCGCGAGACGCTGCTCGACCTCGTCGAGCGCAACGCCAGGGCGCACCCCGGCGTCGTCGCGATCGTGGACGGCGAGACCCGGGTCAGCTGGGCGGAGTACCGGCAGCACGCCAGGATCATCGCGTTGGCGCTCATCGATCTGGGCGTCGCCCACGGTGACGTCGTCGGTCTGCACATGGTCAACCGGGGCGAGCACGCGTTGGCCGACATCGGCGCGCTGATGGCCGGCGCGACCCCGACCAGCTACTACAACACCCTGGCAGCCGAACAGCTCGAGTTCGTCGCACGCGACTCCGGCGCCGTCGCCGCCATCGTGGACGCCGCGCAGCTGCCCCTGTGGCTGTCCATCCGGAAGAACCTTCCCGAGCTGCGCCACCTGGTGGTCCTGGACACCGCCCCCCAGGATCCGCTTCCCGAGGGTGTCGTCCGGTTCGAGCAGTGGATCACCGCGGCCGAGGCACAGTTACCCGAGCGCGCTTCGGAGGTCGAGAGGTCCCGCGAGAAGGTTCAGGCGCAGGATCCGCTCACGATCGTGTACACCTCGGGGACCACCGGGCCGCCCAAGGGAACGATCATCACCCACACAGCGGTGTTGTGGGTGCTGGACGAGGTGGACCGACAGCTGCAGGAGAGCACCGGCGCGCCGGTGCCGGTCGGCTGGTCCACCGTGTCGTACCTGCCGCTGGCACACGTGGCCGAACGGGTCTTCTCGCACTACCAGTCGCTGTCCTGTGTGCTCACCGTGACCTACATCCGTGACATCGGACAGCTGCCGCAGGTCCTTCCGGTCGCCAGGCCGTACATGTTCCTCGGGATGCCGAGGGTCTGGGAGAAGATCCACAGCAGCATCCGGGAACGCGCGAGCACGCAGAAGAGCCCGGTGCGCCGTGTGGTGGGCGCAAAGGCGATCGCGATCGCGCAGGTCGTCGGCACCGCCCGCCTGGAGAACCGCTCGCCCGGCTTCACCAACCGCATGCTCTACCCGGTGATGAAACGGCTGGTCTACGGGAAGATCCGGCACGCACTCGGCCTCGACCGGGTCGTGCTCGCGGTCAGCGGCGCGGCTGTCCTCTCACCGGACGTGATGGCGTTCTTCGCGGGCATCGGGATCACCATCATCGAGGTCTACGGCATGACCGAGACCAGCGCGATGCTCACCGCGAGCCCACTCGACGCACCGCGCCTCGGCTCGGTGGGCCGGGCGCTGTCGGGCATCGAGCTCAAGACCGCGGACGACGGCGAGATTCTCGCCAGAGGCCCGAACATCACCCCGGGCTACCTCAACCGACCGGACGCCACCGAGGAGGCCATCGACGCCGACGGCTGGTTGCACACCGGCGACCTCGGCACGGTCGACGAGGACGGCTACCTGCGGATCACCGGCCGCAAGAAGGAACTCATCAACACCGCGTCCGGCAAGACGATCTCGCCGGGCAACGTGGAGCAGGCATTGGCCCGAGGCTCCGATCTGATCGGCTCGGTGTACGTCCACGGCGACGACAAACCCTGCCTCGTCGCACTGGTCACGCTGGATCCGACCAACTGGCGGAGCTGGTGTGAGTCGCGCGGAATCGCGGCGGACTCACTCGCCGACGCGATCGCCGACGGACGCGTCCGGCTCGACCTGGCCCGCTCGATCGGAGCCGGCAACGCGGCGCTGTCCCGGGTCGAACAGGTCAAGAACTGGACGCTGCTCGACACGCTGTGGACCGTCGAGTCCGGTGAGCTGACCCCGACGATGAAGATGAAGCGGTCGGTGATCGCCGAGCGCTACCGCGACGAGATCGAGCAGCTCTACGACCCGCTCACCGCGGAGGCGTGGGAGGACGGCTGAGGAGCCCGGGCTCCCGGAATAGACCTCGATCGCTCCAGGTTCGACGTGACATGCGCGCAATCACCTATCGCGGCACCGGCGGCCCCGATGTGCTGTCCCTGACCGAACGTGAACTCGACGAACCGGCGGCCGGGCAGGTCCGGGTCCGTGTCGCGGTCTCGGGGGTGAACCCGACCGACTGGAAGAGGCGGCGCACCGGCGGCCTGTCCGGAGACGGCGGTTCCGAGGTGACCGTCCCGAACCAGGACGGCGCCGGCGTCGTGGACGCGGTCGGTCCGGGAGTCTCCGAGTTCAGCGTCGGTGACCGGGTGTGGCTGATCCTGGCGGCCTACCATGCGCCTACCTCCGGCACGGCCCAGGAGTACACGGTGCTGCCGGTCGAGAAGGTCATTGCGCTGCCCGACGGCGTCGGATTCGACGAGGGTGCCGCGCTCGGCATCCCCGCGCTCACCGCGCACCGCGCGCTCACGGTCGCCGAGGACGGTCCGACCCGGCTCGGTCCCGGTGCGCTCGCGGGCAGGACGATCCTGGTGACCGGCGGTGCCGGCGCGGTCGGCAACGCCACCATCCAGCTGGCGCGCTGGGCCGGCGCCACGGTCCTGACCTCGGTCAGTACGGACGACAAGGCGGAGCTCGCCCGGCGCGCGGGCGCTCACTACGTCCTGCGCTACACCTCGGACGACTTCGTCGCCGACGTCCGCAAGATCGCGCCCGACGGGCTCGACCTGATCGTCGAGGTCGCGGCGGGGACCAACGCGGCCCTTCACCCCCAGCTGCTGCGCACGCGCGGCACCGTCGCGGTCTACGGCGACGACCGGGGCACCGGGACGATCGCCCTCGAGTTCGGCCCGAACCTGTGGCTGAACTCCCGTTACCAGTTCCTGGTGCTGTACACGGTCGGCACCGACAAGCTCCGCGCCGGAGCCGAGGACGTGAACGCCGCGCTGAAGGACGGCTCGCTCGCCATCGGACCCGAGCGGGGCCTGCCGCTGCACCGCTATCCGCTGGCGGACACCGCCGAGGCCCATCGCGCCAGCGAGAACGGCGCTGTCGGCAAGGTCCTCATCGACGTACACCCATGATCACCACCGCCTGAGGGCTGTCACCGGGCGGGAAATCAGCCCTCAGGCGGTGGTGATCATGAGAGTCACCGCTCGCTCTGCTCGTACACCTGGGCGGGCGGGCCGACGATCAGCGGGTCCGGCTTGCCGATCGCGTCGAGGTCGCGGGTCGGGTAGTCCAGCTGGGTCAGCACCCACCGCAGGGCGTTCACCCTGCCGCGCTTCTTGTCGTTGCTCTTGACCACCGTCCACGGCGCCACCGAGGTGTCCGTGTCGGCGAACATGGCGTTCTTGGCCTTGGTGTAGTCGTCCCACTTGTCCAGCGAGCCGAGGTCCACCGGGCTGAGCTTCCACTGACGCAGCGGGTCGATCACCCGCACGGTGAACCGGGTGCGCTGCTCGGCCCGCGACACCGAGAACCACAGCTTGATCAGGTTCAGTCCCGAGTCGACCAGGAGCGACTCCAGGCTGGGGACCTGGGCCATGAACTCCTGGTACTGGTCCTCGTCGCAGAACCCCATCACACGCTCCACGACGGCGCGGTTGTACCAGGAGCGGTCGAACAGGACGATCTCGCCGGCCGAAGGAAGCTGGCTGATGTAGCGCTGGAAATACCACTGGCCGCTCTCGAGCTCAGTCGGCTTGCCCAGCGCGACCACGCGGGCGCCACGCGGGTTGAGGTGCTCGAGGAAGCGCTTGATCGTGCCGCCCTTGCCCGCGGCGTCGCGCCCCTCGAACAGCACCGCGACCCGCTGCCCGCTGTCCTTCACCCAGGACTGCATCTTGAGCAGCTCGATCTGCAGCGTGCGCTTGATGTCCTCGTACTCGTCGCGGGTCATCCGCTCCTGGTACGGATAGTCCTGCTTCCAGGTGGTGTTCTCGAGCCCGTCGGCATCGATCAACACCGCGTCGTCGTCGTCCAGCTCGCGCACCCGCCAGGTGTGCAGGTCATCGAGCAGATCGACACCGCGCAATGCCTCGCGCAGCTCGTGCCGGGTCTTCTGGGAGTGCCCGTCCGCCCGGGTAGTGCGCCGGAAGTCGTTGACCGCCGCCTCGACCGATGTCATACCCACCCCTGTCGTCCTGAGGTACGGAACGCTAAACACAGAAAACGAACTGACGGTGAACTGCTGCCCAACAGGGTAGTGACGCACAGTCGGTTCGGACACACTCGCGCGGCCAGTCGACGCCGGCGACTCCGGTCCAGCACCGCCCGAGACTGAGCCGGCACAACCAAATCGTCACCTCTCCCGTCAGATCAGGTGAGGCCGGTTCCAGCACCGGAACCGGCGTCGCCTAGCGGAAGTGGGTGCCCGATGGTCTCGACCGTTCGACGGATCAACATCTGCACGACTCTCGCCTTATGGTGCGTCACCGCAACTGCGGCGGCAATTCCGTCCGCGTTCGATTTCACGTCGTCCGCTCCGGCGACCGCACAGATCGCCACCGGGCCGGCCGACTCCGGGCGCCACGAGAGCGAATACCACTCGTCACCGTAGACGGCCACCGTCTCCCGTCGCGCGTGCCCATCGAGGTCACGCGCGATTCGGCATGCGCGGGTTGAGTCGAACCGCCCTCTCGATATGCATCTTGACCTGGTGTAACGAAGCTCTGACCTCGGCCGATATACGGTTGCACGGCGATCCGGATCGACCGGACGATTACCTCATCAATACCATTGTCGAGCCTGCGAGCAAGCTTTTCGTGAAGCACTCGCAGCATTTGTCGTGCCCGAAAAAAAGAATGCAACTATTTATTGCCGATACCTACTAAAGAACGATGAACAGTTCGCCTCGGACAAGGTTATGGTCGTAGTGTTCAGTTCACCGATGAGGGGATACAGAAATGCGTAATATTCAGAAGCTCGGGGTCGCAGCGGTCCTGTCGGCGGCATTCGCCGCCTCGATGGTGGCAACGGCCCCGATGGCGCTCGCCGCAACGCCGGCCCAGATCGTCCCGGCACCGGCGGCCCCGGAGGGAATCGCGCTCGGCGAGCTGCGGCCCTCGAGCCCGGACGGCGTTGCACTCGGAAGCCTCCGACCCGCCGGCAAGGACTACCGGAAGGGTTACCGCGAGGGCTACCGGCACGGATTCGCCGACGGCAAGAAGTCGTGCCGGGGAGACCGCGGCCTCCAGTCGGAGAGCGCCCGCGACGACGGCTACCGGGACGGGTACCGCGAGGGATTCGCGGCCGGTGAGAAGAAGTGCCACCGCTGAGGCAGGCGACGATCGCGCCTGACCAGCTGAGTTGAGGGGGGCGGACCGCGCGGAGCCACCCGCCTCCGCGCGGTCCGACGGGCCTGCGCTGGCGAATCCAGCACGCAGGCGGCAGTGATATATGTTGTCGGGCGAATCCAGAGGGGGCTGTGGGGTGCTTGGGGTATCCGTCGTTCGGATCCATCGGCCGGATGGCGAGGTTCTCGGCGCCGGTTTCATCGTCGCGCCCGGCCTGGTCGCCACCTGTGCACACGTCGTCGCTGAAGCACTGGACGCGGACCCAGAGTCCGGCAGCACGCCCGCCGGAACACTGACACTGACGTTTCCGCTGGTCACCAGATGTACAGAGGTCACGGCGCGAGTGTCCCGCTGGTCGCCCATGCGGGAGGACGGCTCGGGCGACGTCGCGCTGCTCGAGCTGGCGGCCCAGGCTCCGTCCGAGGCGACGGTCCCGCCCATGCTGCGACCCGACGACGTGTCCGGACGTGAATACCGGGTCCTGGGCTTCCCCACCGATCTGAGGGACGGCGAGTGGGCCACCGGCCAGTTCCTCCATGTGCAGGGCTCAGGATGGTTGCAGCTACGGCCGGCGCCTGGATCGCCCCGCCTGGTACACGGGTTCAGCGGAGCCCCGGTGTGGGACGTCGAGTCCCGTGCCGTCGTCGGCATGGCCGTCGCGGCCCGCACGGACGGCCCGGCGAGCGCTTTCGCCATGCCGATCCAGCAGGTGCTCGGCATCGATCCCACGCTGTTGCCCAACCCGTACCGGGGCCTCGAACCGTTCGACGAGCATCACGCCGAGTTCTTCCACGGCCGCGACGCCGACATCGACCGAGTCCTGTGCGCGTTGTCGCGGTCACCGGTCGTCGCGGTGACCGGTGGTTCCGGTGTCGGCAAGTCGTCGCTGCTGTATGCCGGTGTACTGCCGAGGCTGCGTGAGCGCGGTGCACGGATCGGCCAGTTCCGTACCGTCGGCGCCACGTCGGCCGCCCGAATGCTGGCCGGCGCGCTGGCCCCGGTCCTCGAACCGACCCTCGTCGAGGAGTCCGCCGGTACCTACGCCTCCGCTCTGAGCCAGCAGCTGGAGCGGGACCTACCGGCCGTGGCGTCCCGGCTACGTACCCGCGTGGGTGAGGCGGAGCTGGTCATGGTCGCCGATCAGTTCGAAGAGCTGGCAGCGGACCGGCCCGAGGACGCCCGGGCGTTGCTGCGCATGCTCGCGCAGCTCGTCGAGGCACACACCGTGGACGGTAGGCGCCGGATGCGTGTGCTCGTCACGCTGCGCTGGGCCGCCATGATCGAGCTGCCCTCCGGCCCGCTCGCGGACATGCTCGACGAAGGCACCGTCGTGCTCCGCACGATGGGAAGGGCGCAGCTGCGCGAGGCGATCGTCGCGCCCAGCGTGCGCGCACCCGGGCTGTACTTCGAGCCAGGTCTGGTCGACCGCATCCTGGACGACACCGGCGAGGAGCCCGGCCGGCTGCCGTTGCTGGAGTCGCTGCTGGCGCAGCTGTGGGAACAACGCGACGGCGGTGTCCTGCGTGCCTCGACCTATGAACAGCTCGGCGGCGTCCACACCGCCATCGCCCGGCGTGCCGAGCAGGTCTGGGCCGAGCTCACCGCACCCGAGGAACGCGCGGCCGCCTGGCGGGTGCTGACCCTGTTGGTCAAGCCCTCGGCGAGTGACCAGTTCCTGCGCACCTCACGGCAGCTCGGCTCACTGCCCGCCACGCTCCGCCCGGTGGCCAGGAAGCTCGCCGCGAGACGCCTGATCGTGATCACCGCCGACGCCGACGGCAGCGAGTCCCTCGAACTCGCGCACCAGGCGCTCATCGATCACTGGCCGCAGTTCCGTGCCCGACTCACCGAGGACCGCGAGTTCCTCACCTGGCGCAGGGAACTACAGCGGCACCGCCAGAACTGGCTCACCCGGGGCAGGGAGTCCGCCGCCCTGTTGACCGGAGGTGCCCTGCGCACCGCTCGGGAGATGACCGAGACCCGGCCCGACGACATCCCCGGCGTGTACCGGGACTACGTCCGCGCCAGCGTGGCCCACCAACGTCGCGGTGTCAGACGCAGGGCCCTGGCCGGGGCCGCGGTGGCAGCCCTGGTCGTCTGCATCGTCGTCGCCGGCCTGCAGCTGCGTGACGCGAACCGGCAGGTCGACGCCCGGATCCTGGCCAGCAACTCGAGCCGGGAGACAGGGGATCCGAGCTTCGCGGCCCAACTCGCACTGGCCGCTTTCCGCGCCGACCCGTCGAGCCCGGAAGCACGCACCGCACTCGGCCGCGCGTACCTGGCCATCATGTCCGTCGGCGCGGTGCTGACCGACGTCGCGGACAAACCCATCGACCACCTCGTGACCGGCCCGGAGACGGACACCGTCTTGGTTCCCCAGGGAAATGGCTACGCGGTGGTCACGTCCCTCAGCACCTCGCCGAACCACTGGAAGCCGCCCGAACTCCCGATCGATGGCAGACCCGTGCTGACCCCCGACGGTCGCCGTGTCCTCGCTGTCGACCAGTCGAACCGGTTGTTGTCCTGGAACGTCGCGGACCACACCGGGCCGGACGTCCTGACCGACCTCGACCTGCCACCACTCGCCGTGTCCTCCGCACCGGCGGTCTCAGCCGACAGCACGCGGGCGGTGTGGATCACCAGCACACCCGATGGCCCACCGCAGGTCCATATCTGGGATCTCCGGACCAACCAGGGTGTCCCGCACCAGATCAGCATCTCCCCTGGCGTCACCGTCAGCGAAGCCTGGCTCACCGACGACCCCGCCCGTATCGCGCTGCGCTACGGCGATCCACAGTCCCCGGACACCCGATTGGTCATCCGTGACGTGGCCAGCGGAGCCGAACTCCGCAGTTTGGCACCGGGCAGCGCGATCGCCCGGCAGGGCACACTCGTCGTCGGTTGTGATCCCACGATCTCGATCGTCCGGGCATCGGACGGGACTCCGGCCCTCAGCTTCCCCGGCCTTGAGGGCACAAGCTGCGTCGAGTCCACTCGGGGCACCGTGTCGTTGTCGGGCGACCGCGAATACCTACGCTCGTACTCGCCCGGCTTGGCGAACGACTCGCACTCCCTCGTCACCATCTACTCGCTGAGCGACGGGCGGCAGTATCCGCTGTTCCTGCCGCCCTCGGCGTACTACGCCCAGGACAAGAGTCCATTCCGGCCACTCAACACTCTGGGTGCGATCCGTGATGGGTCCGGGCGGCCCGTCCCGATCATCGCCGACGGTCAGAACATCTATCGCCTCGAACCCCCGCCCGGACCGGTCGGGACCGCAACACCTGCCGCCGAGCGGCGGCCCTGTCCGCTACCGGCGGATGCTCCGGCCGCGGCCCTGGTGACGCGTCTGATCATGGAAACCCGACGCAACGGGCCCGCCCCATCGGCGCCTGTCGACTGTGTCATCAGTCCGGACGGCCAGCACCTCGCATTCGTCGACGACACCCAGCGGATTCAGCTCTGGGACATGGCCAGCGGGACCCGTCTGCAGCGGCTGTCGCTGTTCGCACCCCACCTTCTCGACTTCGACGGGGCAGGCGAACTGGTCATCTCCAGTTCCGACGGGATCTTCCTGTGGAACGCCGACGGCGCGCGAGTCGGTCCGATCGGGCTGCTGGGCAGCAAGGACATCGACCGGCTGACCCCCGATCGCCTCAGTCTCGTCCTGCCGTTCTCCGACACGACGATCCCGTTGGAACCTCGACGCTGGTTCGAGCGCATCTGCGCCGCGCAGAACCGCCCGTTCACCGCGCTCGAGCGCTCGGTACTTCCGTTGGGTGTCGGTACCGATCCACCGTGCGAGGCCGACCTGTGAGTGGCGGTCAGCCGCGCGGTGTGCACGCCTCAGTTGCCTGGTATTGCGAGGTCGGCTTCGGTTTCGGAAAGGGGCGCGTCAGGTAGGGGTCGATCCGCCAGCAGTCCGTCACCCACGAGGGGTTCGACCACACCACCCGGACGGCGATCTGGCGATCGCACGTGTTCCGCACGTTGACCCCGTTGTTGTACGTCGTCCGAGTGGTGCATCCCAGGTCACCCTCGGCGTGTGCGTCCGGTGCCATCGTGAGGGCCGCCGCCACCGCGAGGGTCATCGACAACAGGGCATGACTCTGACGCATCGGGACTCTCCTCGCGGTACGGACTCTGTTCAGGCGACGGAACGCAGCTGGCGCAGCGATACGTCCGCACGCAGCGCCGACCGTGCCTCATGCAGGTAGCGCTTGACCGATCCGGCGCTGACACCGATCACCTCGGCCGCCGTCTGCATCGTGTGCCCCTCGCGCTCAACCAGCAGGAACACCTCTCGTTGCCGGTCCGGCAGCCGGCCGAGCGCCTTCGCTATCACGAGCTGGCGGATCACGGTGTCCTCCACCGCGGCCCCGGACGGCCGCACGCGGTCCACCAGCTCAGCGGTGACCTCGACGCGGGCGTCCTCGTTCTCCCGCCGCCTGATCAACTGGCGCAGCCGCTCGATCGCTTCGTTGCGCACCGCCTTGTGCAGGTACGGACCGAGCATGTCCGAATGGCTCAGGCGGGGCGGATTGGTCAGTATCCGGCGGATGACCTCGTTGACCGCTTCCTGCGCGTCCTCGACGTTCGACAACCGGCCGCGAGCCGTCCGCACCAGCTCGGCGCGGTGATCCCGGTAGAACCCCTCGACCAGCTCACGGAGCTCGGTGCTCTCGTCCCGGCCGATCCGGACCAGCCCGGCGCGCCGCTCCCGGTCGGCAGGGGCCGGGCGCGGCACCGCGGCCAGCCATCGCACATCGAACTCACGAGCGAGGGCCGCGAGCCATCCGTCCCAGTCGACGGACATGCCGGTCGCCCTCATCACGACGACGTCGACGACGAGCGGCTCGGAGATCGTCAGGACAGTCATAACCGGTCTGACGGTAGCGGGCTCGGAAAAGTTGTCCCGATCTCCCGATGCGCGTCGTCACCGCGAGTCTCTCGATCATTTGCGGACTCAACGGTATTCCGATCGGAGTATCGACTCACTACAGTTCGATGATGACGAATCCGCCCGGCCAGGATCCGCCGTACGTCCCGAACCAGGGCCAACCGCCCGCCGGCGGGGGCTATCCGCCGCCCCAGGGCCAGCCGTTCGGCCCGGGTTATCCGGCATACCCACCGCCCACCGGTCACCCGGCACCCCATGGTCATCCAGGTGCCTATCCCCCTCCCCCGGGCTATCCGTCGCCGCCGAGCTACCCGCGGCCGCAGGGATACGGCGCACCCCAGGGGTACGGGCCGGCCCAGGGCTACCCGCCGTACGCCGGGCCCGGAGGTTGGGCGCCA
Source organism: Actinospineispora spinosispora DSM 44797 (assembly GCF_000429025.1). GTDB lineage: Bacteria > Actinomycetota > Actinomycetes > Mycobacteriales > Pseudonocardiaceae > Pseudonocardia > Pseudonocardia spinosispora. The sequence goes on along the minus strand of NZ_KE386833.1, from coordinate 711,085 downwards.
CCCCCGAACGATCCGCTGATCCCCGGCGACTTCTCCGGCTGGTTCAGCCGTGTCATGAGCGTGACCGGCCAGAACTTCGGCCGTCTGGCGCTGCTCCAGGTGATCGCGGCGGTGGTCCTGTCGATCCTCGTGGCGATACTCGGTCTGCTGTCCGGCCTCGGTGACAGTGGGATGGGCTACGACACCTCGGGCGGTGGGCTGACCCGCGAGTTCGATCCCTCGGCCGAGGCGCCGAGCCTCGCCGGAATGATGGCCTCCAGCATCCTGTTCGGCCTGGCCTACCTGGTCTGCATGTTCGCGGTACTCGCCCCGACCTTCGTCGCGTCGGTGTACCTGGTCGTGCGCAACGCCGCGGGTGAGTCCGCCGCGATCCCCGACGCGCTCCGGTTCGCCGGCAGACGAGCGGGGCCCGCGATCGGCTGGGGGCTGCTCGTCGGGTTCCTCATCGCGCTCGGCTGCTTCCTGTTCTTCCTGCCCGGCATCTATCTCGGGACGGTGCTGGGTGGCAGCTGGATCGGGGTCGTCGCCCTCGAACGCAAGGGCATCGGACGCTGCTTCACACTCGTCAATCCCCGCTTCTTCCCGACCCTCGGGCGCATGGCCGTCTACGGTGTGCTCAGCTTCGTCGTCTTCTGGGGAATCTTCATCGTGATGCAGCTTCTCAACCAGGGTTCCGGCTCGGTCCTGTCGTTCGTCCTCAGCATCGTCGTCGGAGTTCCGGTCGCGGTGCTGGGCACCGCGATGCTCGTCGTCACCTACGCCGAGCTTCGGGGACGCGAACAGGGCGGCCTCTCCACCGCGACGCTCGCCCAGGAGCTCAACCGGTGATGTGGACGCTCTCGACACCCGGTGACGGTGTTGCCGTCGCCACGTACTCGAACCCGGAGATGAACTACTTCACCCTCGAAGCGGCCCAGGAGCTGGGGCAGCTCATCGAGTCGTGGCACACCGATCGCTCGCTGCGGGCGATCGTGCTGTGCGGTGACGGCCGTTCGACCGGGTTCATCACCCACTTCAGCGTCGAGACGCTGGAGCAGATCGCCTCGGACCCGGACGCGGCGCGGGACAGCGCGGAGGTCAGCCGGGGCTATCACGCGCTGCTCGACGGACTCAACCGGCTTCCCCAGGCGGTGATCGCGGCGATGAACGGCGACACCATGGGCGGCGGCTTCGAGCTGTCCCTGGCCTGCGACATCCGGATCGGCCAGAACGGTGATCACCGCTACGGCCTTCCCGAGGCGCGACTGGGCATCATGCCCGGGGGTGGCGGCACCCAGCGGCTCCCCCGGCTCATCGGCCCGGCCCGCGCGCTCGAGCTCGTGCTCAGGGGACGCGTCGTCGACCCGGTGGAAGCGCTGCGACTCGGGATGGTGCACGAGCTCGCGGACGACGCGGTGGAGCGGGCCACGCGAGTCGCAACGGAGATCGCCGCGCTCCCGTCGACCTCGGTCGCCAACATCAAGACCGCCGTGTACCAGGGAACGGACACCACACTCGCCGAAGGCCTCGATATCGAGAGCGACAGTTTCCAGAACACCATGCTGTCCGACGACGCGCGTGAACGGATGCGCGCCTACCTCGCCGTGCCCGAGCCGGATCGCCGGGCGTGGCTGGAGTCCGACGGCCGGTCGCCCACCGGGGAGTGACCGTACGTCGTTCTCCGTGCTCCACATCCGACGGCGACCGTTTATCATAGGAAATCTCATCTAGAATGATGGATACACCTGATCACCGGAGAAGCCGTCGATGACCCTGCCGGATCCCCAGAGCGACTCGTCCGAAGCCACGCCGGACTGGGAGCCGATCGTGCGGGCGATCGGCCCGAAGGTGCACGAGGTACGCCAGGAGCAGGGGCTGTCCCTGCAGCAGCTCGCCGCGCGCGCGAACGTCTCTGCCGCCGCGATCCACAAGGTGGAGCGCGGCGACATGGTTCCCACGATCACCACCCTGCTCAAGATCGTCGGCGCACTCGGCCGACCGATCTCGCACTTCGTCGACGACGCCGATCGACCGGCTCCGGTCGCGGTGCACGTCCGGGCAGCGGGCCGCCCACCAGCCCCTCGGGACTGGGCTCCCGAGGCCAGGGGCGTGACCTCGGTGTCACTGTCCCTGCCCGAAGAACGACTGAGATCCGACGCGGTACAGGCGGTCATCGAGCCCGGCGGATCGAGCGGCGGGCTCGTTGCGGCACGGGAAGGCAAGCAGCTGCTGCTGGTCCTCGGCGGCACGCTGACCGTCGAGGTGGCGGGCAAACAGCACGTGGTGCAGCCGGGTGACACGCTGACCCACCCCACCGACTGCCCGTACAGCTGGCACAACGCGGGCGACGAGCCGGCCGTCACGCTCTGGTGGCAGCTCAATGGCTGATCGGGCGCCCCGGACGCTGGTCGACACCGCGTCCCTCGACGACCTCGTGGCCTCGGTGCTCGCCAACCCCGGTCTGCGCGCCAAGGCCGACATCGCACTGGTCGGCGAGGTACTCGGGGGCACCGACTGGGTCGCGGGGCCGGGCGACGACGGCGCGGTGCTGTCCGGCGGCACGGTCGCCTGCGGCGAGGCGATGTTCCCGCCGTTCGTCCGGGCGGACCCGCGCGGCGCCGGTTTCGCCGCGGTGCTCACCAACGTCAACGACCTGGCGGCGATGGGCGCCGAACCGCTGGGCATCGTCGACACGGTGGTCGGCACCGAGGCGACGGCCAGGGCCGCGCTGGCCGGCATGCGTGAGGCGAGTGAGCTCTTTCAGGTACCGATCGTCGGCGGCCACCTGACCATCCATGACGGTGAGCCGGCGATCTCCGCGTTCGGGATCGGAACGACGCCGAGAGCCCTGTCGGTCACCCGCGCCGCCGAGGGCCAGTCCCTCGTCGTGGCGGCGGCCCTCGACGGGGAGATGCGTCCCGACTTCCCCTTCTTCCCCGCGTTCGGCGCGCGGGGCGACCGCTGCCCCGGGGACGTACGTCTGCTGCCCGCGCTGGCCGACGAGGGCCTCGTGGTGGCGGCGAAGGACATCAGCATGGCGGGCCTGGTCGGTTCGCTCGCAATGCTGCTGGAGCCGACCGGCCTCGGCGTGACGGTGGACGTCGACGCCGTGCCCTGTCCCCTCGGGGTACCGCTGGTTCGCTGGTTCAACTGCTTCCCCAGCTACGGCTTCCTGCTGTGTGTGCCGCCCGGCCGAGAGGCGGAATGCGTTGGCGCGTTCGAGGCCCGTGACCTGGCCGCGGCGGTGGTCGGCACCCTGGACGGCAGTGGCGAGCTCGCGCTGGAACGCGATGGTGAGCGCGCTCTCGTGCTGCGCATCGACGAGTTCACCGTCACCGGGTTACCACACTGACATCCGAGCAACCTGAACTGATGTATCGGATAGTAGGCGGCAACCACTATAATAAATGAATGACCGATGTCGTGAGCACCGCGCCCCCGTCGTCGACCGGCTCGAACACCGCCGACGTCGCCGCCTTGATCATGGAGCTCCAGGCGGTCGGGATGCGCATCGAGACGACCCTGGAGACCTCACGCAAGGGCGGCGCCGGTCCGTCCGACTCGGGCATGCTGTGGGTCGAGGGCGTCCCGGTGACCGTGCCGCCGAGCGCCGACTCGCCCTACGCCCTGCGCGCCGAGGACGGCAGCCAGGGCATCTATCTCCACGGGGTCAAGGTGGCCTCGGTGTCCGGGACCTCCCGCCCCCGGTTCTATGACCTCACCACCGCGGACGGCGTGCCCTACCACCAGATCGCGCTGCTGCACCTCGACTCGCTGGCGTCCACCGTCGTGCAGACCTGCAACTACTGGGGCAACTCCGACCAGTGCGGCTTCTGCGGGATCGGCCTGTCACTGGCCTCGGGCGCCACCATCGCCAAGAAGACACCGGCGATGCTCGCCGAGGTCGCGGTCGCGGCGAAGGAGCTGGACGGCGCGGTGGACGCCACGCTGACCACGGGCTCGTCGGTCGCGCCCGACCGGGGCGCCCTGTACGTCGCGCGCTGCGGGCAGGCCGTGAAGGAGGCCGCCGGGCTTCCGGTCGAGGTGCAGTTCGAGCCGCCGCGTGACCTCACCGTGCTGGATCGGGTCCACGACATGGGCATCGACGCCGTGGGTGTGCACATCGAGTCGTTCGACCCGGCGGTGCTGGCCAGGGTCGCGCCCGGCAAGTTCCGCACCGGGGTCGACCGCTACTTCCAGACCTGGGAGCGCGCGGTCGAGGTGTTCGGCGAAGGCCGGGTGTCGACCTACGTGATCCTGGGCATGGGCGAGGACCCCGATCTGACCGTCGAGATGTGCCGCCGAGCCGTCGACATCGGCGTCTATCCGTTCGTGGTACCGCTGCGGCCGGTGGCCGGCTCCCTCATGGAGCACGTCCCGGCACCGTCGCGGGAGTACACCGAGCCGATCTACCGCAAGGTGGCCGGCTTCCTGGCCGCCCGGGGGCTCGGTGCGGACACCGCGGTCGCGGGCTGCGCACGCTGCCAGGCCTGTTCGTCCTTGAACCTGGTCCAGCGGGCCGGCGCCGCACCCCCGTGCGCGAGCCCGACGGGAGCGACGCGCCCCGCGCCGCTCCTGCAGATCGGCAGACGGAACTGACGACCCCACACCGGGCTAGGAGAGACAAGCGATGACCCAGTTGACGCTGCCGGAGAACGTCGAGGTGGTCAACATCGGGCTGCCCATGTTCGCCGACGCGGTCAGTGCGCAGGATCGCCCGGTCGAGCAGGTGGACTGGCGGATCCCGGCCGACGGCGACCTGGCCGCGGTACGCGCGCTGTGCCTGACCTACGGTCGCGCGGCCGAGGCGATCGACGCCGCCAACACCGAGGTGGTCCGACGACTCAACGAGGGGGTCCCCCGGCTGGTCACGGTATCCGCACTCGGCGCGGCGGTGCCGGGTGTCGAAGGCCGCATGCTGCTGCACTGCGGACCGCCGCTGCCCTACCCGGAGCACTGCGATCCGCTGCGCCGCTCCATGCGTGCCGCCGTGGTCGCCGAGGGATGGGCCGACGACGTGGCCGAAGCCGACGGGTTGCTGAGCCGTGGCGCGGTGGCACTCGACGCGGCGAACCACCACGACACCGTCGTCCCGATGGCCAGCGCACTCGGGCCGAGCCAGCCGGTGTTGGTCGTGGAGAACGCCGAAGGCGGAACGCGCGCGTTCTCCGGCATCAACCAGGGTCCCGGCAATGTGGCGTGGTTCGGCCGCGACACCGACGAGGCCATCGCCCGGCTGCGCTTCCTCGCCGAGGTCGCCGGCCCCGCCGTCCGACAGATCCTCGAGCACGCTGGACCGCTGGACGTACTGGCCATCGCCGCGCAGGGCATCACGATGGGCGACGACCTGCACATGCGCACCCAGGCCGCGACGAACCTGCTGACCCGCACCTGGCTGCCTTGGATCACCGGCCTGCCGGACGGTGCACGCGTGCCGTTCGGCGAGTACCTGTCGGGCAACCACCTGTTCTTCCTGAACATCGCGATGGCGGCGGCCAAGTCGCTGCAGCTGTGGGCCGAGCAGGTCACCGGGTCGAGCATCGTGACGACCATGTCGCGCAACGGCACGACGTTCGGCATCAAGCTGGCCGGGTCGCCGACCTGGCACCTCACCGACGCGCCGCCGGTGAACGACGCGCTCTACTACTCGGGCTACGGCCCGGAGACCAGCGCACGAGACATCGGCGACAGCGCGGTACTGGAGCTCACCGGGATGGGCGGGCCGGCGGCGGGTGGTTCGGCGGCCGTCGCGGCGTTCCTCGGTGGAACGATGGCGGACGCCGCGGAGGCCACCCTCAGCTTCCGAGCCGTCTGTGCCGGTACCAGCAGCCGGTTCACCCTGCCGCCGATGGACTTCAGCGGCACTCCGCTCGGTGTGGATGTACGCCGTGTGGTCGAGCTGGGCATCACACCGAAGGTCACCACCGGAATCCTGCACGCCAGCTCGGGCATCGGCCAGGTGGGCGCGGGTGTCGCCACCGCACCGAAGGACTGCTTCGTCGCCGCGCTGCTCGACCTGGCCGACCGGGTGACCTGAGCATCGGAGATGAGCCCGGTGCTGGACCTCGGACTCGGCGCCTCCGCCGCGCTACGCCGGCCGGGGGTCGGCCGGGTGCTCGCCTGCTACCGCCGGGCGGCCTATCTGGCGATGCCGGGAGGACTGTGCGCACTCACCACCGCGTCCGTGCCCGCCGGGCCGCTCCATGCTCGGTGCGCGCAGCTGCCACCGTGCCGGCCCGGCGAGCAGGTCCGGACCGACTCCCGAACCGTGTCCGGCCGCACCTGGAGCCTGCCGCTCGACGCTCCGACCTGGGTCGGCTCGCTGCCCTCCGGCCTGACCCCGGCGATCACGACGGACCAGCTGGCCGACTACGCGGATCGGTTCGGCGGCCGAGGACCGGGCCTCACCCCGGCCGGTGACGACCTCCTGGCCGGGCTGTTCCTGGTCCTCGCGTCGACGCACGCATGCGAGGTGCCGGCCGCGATCGCCGCGTCGGTCCGCACCACCGAGATCGCCGCCGCGTTCCTGTACTGGGCCGCGCGCGGGCAGTGCATCTCGCCCGCGCACGACGTGGTGCTCGCGCTCGCCGAGCACGGCGCCGACGCGGACGTCCCGGAGTGCGCCCGACTCACCGACATCGGGGCGAGCTCGGGCAGGGCGCTGCTGTCCGGAATCAGGATCGGGCTCGGCGGCGCAATTCCCGATCTATCTACTATAGTAAATTCTCATCTTTCATCGTGAAACCACGAGAGGTGGCGCCATGGACGGGATCGCCGATATGGGCGGCACGGACGGCTGGGGGCCGGTGCATCCACCGCGCCCGGACGAGCCCGTGTTCGCCGAGAGCTGGCAGGGCAGGGCGTTCGCGCTGACGCTGCTGTCCATGGGGAGGGTGTCCGGACAGAATCTGGACGCGTTCCGGCACGCTCTCGAACGCCTCGACCCCACGTCCTACCTCGAGGACGGCTACTACGGTCGCTGGCTCAACGCGTCGGAACTGATGCTGGTCGACAGCGCGATCCTGGCTCCCGGCGCCGTCGACGCCCGAGCCAGGGTGCTGCGCGGTGAGCAGGTCGACGAACCCGCGGTGCCCGAGCCGCACAAGCCGGACTACTCGCCGACCGGGCCCGGTTCGCTGCGCACGGTCGAGGAGACCCCCGCCTTCGCGGTCGGCCAGCGAGTGCGGGCCAAGGACATGTCGCCCGAGGGACACACCAGGCTGCCTGCCTACGTGCGTGGCCATACGGGCGTCGTCGAGGTGATCCAACCGGCAGCGCTGCTTCCCGACACACACGCCCACTTCCAGGGCGAGAACCCGCAGCACGTCTACTCGGTGCGGTTCGAGTCCGGCGAGCTGTGGGGCGCGAACGCCGAGCCGTTCGCACTGACCATCGAACTGTTCGAGACCTACCTGGAGAACGCCGCATGAGCACCGAGGACACCGAACGCCTTCCCGCAGCGCTGCGCACCGAGGCACTGGAACAGCTACTCACCGAGCGCGGACTGGTCGACCCGACGGTGATGGACAAGTTCATCACCAACTACGAGACCAACGTCGGCCCGCTCAACGGCGCCAAGGTGGTCGCCAAGGCGTGGACGGACCCGGACTACCGACAACGCCTCCTCTCCGACGGGACGGCCGCCATCAAGGAGCTCGGGTTCGCCGGGCCGCAGGGCGAGCACATCGTGGTCGTGGAGAACACCGAGACCACGCACAACGTCGTGGTGTGCACACTGTGCTCCTGCTACCCGTGGCCGGTGCTCGGCCTCCCGCCGTCCTGGTACAAGGACCCCGCCTATCGCGCCCGGGTCGTCAAGGAGCCCCGCAAGGTGCTGTCCGAGATGGGTCTCGACCTCGCCGAGGACGTCCGGATCACCGTCCGGGACTCCAGCAGCGAGGTCCGCTGGCTCGTTCTCCCGGAGCGTCCGGCCGGCACCGAGTCCCTGGGCGAGGAGGACCTGGTCCCACTGGTGACCCGCGACGCGATGGTCGGCGTGGCGAAGGTGATGGCACCGTGACCGCTCGACTCGACGACCGGACCGCTCCGCTGGAGGTCGAAGGCCCCGGGGCCCCACCGCGGTCCAACGGCGAGCTGGTGTTCGCCGAGCCGTGGGAGAGCCGGGCGTTCGGCATGGCCGTCACCCTCTACGACGCCGGGGTGTTCCGCTGGCCGGACTTCCAGGCCGCTCTGATCGCCCGGATCGCCGCATGGGAGGCGGCACCGCCCGCCGGTAGTTGCTGGAGCTACTACCAGCACTGGCTCGGCGCCCTGGAGGACGTGCTCGCCGTCCGGGGCATCGTCACCGTCGAGGAGATCGGCGACCGGGCCGGGACGCTGGCCCACCGTCCGGCAGGGCACGACCATCGGGACGGGCACGGCCACGGCCATGGCCACTGACCGCTTCGGTCAGGACTTGTTGTTGCCATACAGCTCCTCGTAGTTGCGGTAGAGGATCCGCTGCTTGAGCTCGTCGCTGACCGGGGCGCCGTTGATCTTCCAGTACTCGCCCCAGAAATCGCTCCACGGTTCGTCCGAAGCGAACAGCACCCGGTCGGCGCCGACGCCCCGTTTCTCGATCTCGGTCATCAGCCAGCGGGCGCCGAAGCCGATCGTCCACGTGGTGTCGCAGTACACCTTGTAACCCTGCTCGACCCAGTCCAGGAACCGGGGAACCAGCTTGATGTGGCCGCTCACGCCGCCACCGAAGTGCACGAGATAGATCTTGACCCGCTTGCCGAACTCCTCGACGAGCGGGATGAAGTTGTTGATGTCCGAGCTACCGCCGGCGCTGGTGTGGAAGTGGAACACCAGGTTGTGCCGTTCGGCGGCGTCGAAACACGCCTCGGCCAGCTCCCGGGTCTTGGCGTCCCACGTGTTCGGGTCCGGGTTGCCGCCGAGCAGGAACGTGGTCTTGAGCGCGACGATGCCGTACTCACCGGCGTGTTCGAGGGTCTTGAGGGTGAGCTCCTCGTTCTGCGGCAGGATCGACACCCACAGCCCGCCGACCAGCCGATCGTTGTTGGCGACCGACTCCAGAACGAGGTCGTTGAGCGAGAACGCGTGCCCCTGTACCGGGATCCCGTAGTTGGGAAGCACCAGGCCGCGCTCGACCCCCACCCCGTCGAGGTGCCGTAGGTACTGCTTGGCGTCGGCGAACTCGTACACCGTCGGCTTGACCGGCTCCTTGAGGTCGTAGAACTGCCACGCATCCATCGTGCCGATGTGACTGTGCGCGTCGATCACCTGACCGCGCACCTTCTCCGCCGATGCCACCGAACCGCCTCCGTCGCTCACGATAGGAGAGCTCTCATTTCCTATAGTGAATGTAGCAATGACTGCACATCTGAGCAACTGGCTAGATGTTTTGGTTGCGTCCCGGTTCGTTGGGGCCGTCGTCCCCGCTGGCTCGGATTGTCTTGGCGTGGCCGCCCGCTATCAACCCCCGGCTGACGCCGGCCTCGCGCGGGTTCCTGGTTGCGCGGGCTCGGGGGCGAGGTTTCAGGGTTGACAGCGGGCGGCCACGCCAAGTGCTTAGCCAGGATCGCGGGGATGGGGGTGGTGTGCGCGCACGTCGTGCGGGGTGGCGGACCGATGGCGCTTTCTTTGCGCATCGGGCTGCGCCCTCGCGCGAGCACGTAGTCCCAGGAGTCTCTGTGGTCGCTTTGGTCACGCCTCGCAGAGCGTCGTGTCGCCTCGCAGATGCTGCAGTGTCTGCGACGCGGCGTGAGCCTCTGCGAAGTCGCCCAGCGCGTTACGCGTGTGACTGGCGGGGCGCCACCGCTGGCTTTGCACACCCACGTGTTGCGTCGCACATGTCCGGACGTGTGCGACGCAACACGTAGACGCGCAAAGTCGGCCGCGATGGGGCTGTTGTGACTGGTGGGGCGCGACGCAGCCGTGACCAACACAAGCGCCGCAGAGCTCCCCTTCCCCCGCGATCCTGGCTAAGCACTTGGCCTGGCCGCCCGCTGTCAACCCTGAAACCTCGCCCCCGAGGCAGCGCAACCAGGAATCTGCGCGAGGCCGGCGTCAGCCGGGGGTTGAGAGCGGGCGGCCACGCCAAGCACACTGAAAAGCCAGCGGGGATACGAGTGCACTCCGACCCGGGACCAGCGGGGATGCCGGTGATGGGCTACTCAGGATCCGGAACCACGTGCACAGCGGCCTCCTCGGCCGACGCCGCTGCTCCGTCGATCCCCACGTCCTCCGCGTAAGGCTCGTGGTCACCGGAATCGGAGGCCGTCAACCGACCGGACCGGACGTCACCGACCTCGAAGTCACGCAGCTCACCGTCGGTGTCGGACTCGTCCCCGAGACCGTCGTCATCCGGATCCTCGTTCGCCCAGGACTCCGGCTGCTCACGCGCCAGCCGATGGTCGAGATCCTCACCTTCGGCCTCCTCGCGCGCGGTGGTGCCCCAGTCCTCGACGGCCCACGGCTTCTCCGGCGGCGAGTAGCCCTCGTCCAGCGGGTCGTTGGTGCCCCGCCCGTCCAGAGTGTCCAGGCCGTCCAGCTGCTCGAAGACGTCGTCGTCGACCTCATCGGGGTCCATCGGTTCCTCCTTCGGTCCGCCCCGGCCGAACCGACCGGTCGGTGGCCGAGTATGCCCGGCTGGCACCGATACGAACCGTCGGCGCACCCGGATGGAGGTCACCCGGCCACGAGAGCCCGGACGTCGGCGTAGATCTCCCGGTGCCGCCGCGCGCTGGCCGCCCAGCTGAACCGCGGCAGCAGCGCCGTACCTCCCGTGATCAGGCGTTGGCGCAGGCCCGCGTCCAGGACCATCGTGCGCATCGCCCCGGCGAGGGCCACGTCGTCGGCGACCGAGGGGAGCAGCGCCGACTCGGCGTGGACCAGGTACTCGCGGAACACCGGCAGGTCCGTCGCGATCACCGGGAGGCCGGCGCTCATCGCCTCCAGCACCGCCAGCCCCCAACCCTCTTTGACCGAGGGGAACGCGAGTGCGTCAGCCGCGTGGTACCAGCCGCCGAGCTCCTGTTCGCTGACCGTGCCGAGCAGCACGACGTCCTCGCCGAGCGTCAGCCCCAGCTCGGGTAGCAGCGCCAACGAGGCGTCCCGGTAGGCCGTGTAGTCCTGGAACGAGTGGCCGCCGACCACCGCGAGCACCGCGTCGATGCCGTCCTTCTTGAGCCTCGCCAGAGCGCGGAAGGCGTGCACGCTGCCTTTCCGGGGTTCCACCCCGCCGACCGCGAGGAAGACGAACCGGCCGGGCCGGTCCGCTCCGACTCGCGCGCGCAGCCGAGCTAGTACCTCCGGCGGCGGCTCGGGGAAGCGGTCGAGATCGACGCCGTTGGGCACCACGTCGCTGGCCCGCCCGTACTCGTCGCGCAGGATGCCGCGCCACTGTTCGCTCACCACGAGGACCCGGTCCGGCTCCGCGATGGCCTGGCGCTGGCAGTCGATCAACGCCTGGGTGGTGAAGTCGTCCACGTGGTGCACGGTGCGGACGACCGTCGCGCGGGACCCCGCATCACGGACCCGGACCGCGGCCCTGGCCGCGATGCAGTCCTGGGCGTGGATCAGGTCGAAACGGTCGGCCAGCCCTGCCAGGCCGCCGGCCAGGGTGTCGATCGAGGCGAACACCCTCTGCTCCAACGTGCTGCCGGCCTTGGTCGGCCCCGGCAGCACGGTGTGCGGCACCTCGGTCGGCCGGAACAGCCCGACCGACGGGTCCCCCAGCGCGACCAGGTGCACGTCGACACCCTGACGGTGCAGCTCTTCGGCCAGGCTCAGGGTGTGCACCAGGCCGCCGCGTGGCTTCGTGGAATGGGAGACGAGCGCCAGGCCCCCGGGCGAGGCGCTCACAGCGCGTGCCCGGCCAGCTCGGGCTTGCGGCCGGCCAGCGCCGCGGCCGCCAGCGACGCGCGGGCCGCCGTCTCGGTGACCAGACAGCCCGCTTCCTCGAACGCCCGTTTCTGAGCCGCGTAGCCCTGCGGGTCACGCTCGGTCCCCAGCACGTAGGTGACGATCCGGGGCCCACCACCTTCGATGATCTTCGCGCAGATCGGGGCCAGCTCGGCCGCCGGATCGGGGTGCGCGCCGTACCCGAGCACGACGTCCAGGATGATCACCGCGACGGCCGGGTCGGCGCCCTGCTCCCGCAGCATCTCGATGCGGGCCTCCGGATCGATCATCGGGTGTGGCCTGCCCTTCGTGTACTCCTCCTCGCCGAGATCGAGGCAGCTGTGCGCCCCGTCGGGCACCGGCAGCCCCAGCGACTTGTCGATCGGGGTGTTGGAGTGCACCGGTCCGAGCACGTCGGCCAGGATGACCAGTGACTCGTAGCAGAGCGTCCCGCCGGAGAACAGCCCGCGCACCAGGGTGCGTTCGGCGGGCAGCTCGGCGGCCAGCTCGCGTACCCGGTCCACGAGGCCGTCGGTCACCGTCGGCGCGGCGCCGCCCGACGCTCGTACCGCGGCCACCGCACCGGCTTCCAGTGTCCGGGTCACGGTGACCCCGTCGGGCGCCTCGAAGTCCGGCGCGACACCGATCAGCGCGGCCACCAGCTGCTTACCCTCGGCGGCCGCCAGCACGGCGCGCGCCACCTCGGGCGAAGGCGGCTTGGACACCAGGAGGATGACGTCGGTGTTGTCGTCGTCGACCAGCCCACGCACGGCGGACAGCGCCATCCGGCCCCCGATCGCGGCGGTCAGGTCGCGCCCGCCCAGCCCGATGACGTGGGAGACACCGATTCCCCAGCGGTCGACGAGGCTCGCGGCCTCCTGAGCGCCCGTGCCGGCGGCGGCGACCACCGCGACGCGCCCCGGGCGGACCACGTTGGCGAACCCCAGGCACGTGTGTCCGAGCATCGCGGTCCCGGCCCCGGGTCCCATCACCAACCTGCCCAGCTCGGTTGCCCGGTCCTTCAGCTCGATCTCGTCCTCGACCGACACGTTGTCACTGAAAAGCAGGACGTCCAGGCCTGAGGAGAGCGCCTTGTGTGCCTCCAGCGCCGCGTAGTCGCCCGGTACCGAGATCACCGCGACGTTGCTGTCCGGCGCACGGTCCAGGGCCTCTGCCAGTGTCCGCGCGGCGCGCGCCGCGCGCTCGTTCGTCCCACCCTGGCGCGGGGTGAACATCGCGGCCTCGGCGGCCTCCCTGGCGGCGGTCACCGACTCCTCCGAGTCGGCCCGCACCGCGAGGAACAGGTCGTTCGCCCCCGCCGATGCCACTTCGGTCAGCTCGAACCCCTCCTGCACCAGGGTCTGCAGGTTGGCAGGCGTCGCCATGGCGGCGGCGGCCCAGTCGACACCGTCGACCTGACGCATGGCCCGGGTGCCGGACAGCTGGACCACCGAGTCGACGTAGGTGTCCTGGTGGACGGTGACCCGGTGGATCGCCTGAGCGACGTGCGCGGGCGAGGAACTGACGGTGGATGACGCGACAGGGCTCACGGAGCGGCTCCCAGATGCAGGTCGGCGGCGACGATTCGGGTGCCCAGATCGGCCTCCGGGCTGGCGTTCGGGTCCAGCGAAGCGCAGGCCCGCTCGGCGTTCGTGATCACGGCGAGCCTGCCGCCCGCGCGGAGGAACTGGATCGCGCCGCGCATCTTGGGCCCCATGCTGCCCTCGGGGAACTGGTGGTCGTCGGCGTGCGCCTGGGCTTCGCTGACGGTCATCCGGTCGATCGGGTGAGCGTTCGGAGTCCCGTAGTCGATCATCACCTGGGGTACGTCGGTGACCAGGACCAGTGCCTCGGCACCCAGCTCGGTCGCCAGCCGCTGAGCCGCGAGGTCCTTGTCGATGACCGCGTCGACACCCCGGTACCCGACCTCGTCCCGCACCACCGGCACGCCGCCGCCCCCGGCCGCGATGACCACGACACCCCGGTCGACCAGTGCCCGGAGTGCGTCCAGCTCCACGATGCGCAACGGCGCCGGGGAGGCGACCAGCCTGCGATAGCCGCGGCCGGCGTCCTCCCCCACCGTCCAGCCCTGCTCGTCCGCGTGCCGGCGGGCCTCGGCCTCGCTGAGGAACGGTCCGATCGGTTTGGTGGGCCGACTGAATCCCGGATCGTCCGGATCGACGACCACGTGCGTCACCACAGTCGCGACCCCGGACAGGGTGGAGCCGCAGACCCGCAGCAGCGCCAGCGTGAGCAGGCTCCCCAGCTGTCCCTCGGTCATCGCGCCCAGGACGTGCAGCGGCTGTTCGGGCACCTTCCCGGTGCTCTCCTGCTGCTGCACGGCCAGGTTCCCGACCTGCGGGCCGTTGCCGTGCACCAGCACCACGGTCCATCCGGCCGCTCGCAACCGACATACCGCGTCGGCCATTCCCAGCGCGTTCTCGGCCTGCTCGGCGTAGGTGCCGGCCTGGCCACTGCGTGTGATGGCGTTGCCGCCGAGTGCCACAACCACGGTCTTGCCCATGAACCTGCTGTCCCCTCCGGACGACGAACCCCACAGTCATACACCATCGGAGATTCAGCGATTACTATAGTTGATTCTCGGTGGACGGTCACGCCCCCGGTACAGTTCCCGGGGTGACCCAGGACAACCTGCGGTTCCGACTCCTCGGCCGATTCACCGTGGAGGGCGAGCTGGCCGCGCCGCTGCCGGTCGGCAAAGCCCGCCGGCTGCTCGCCGTGCTCGCCGAACGGGTGGGCGAGTTCATTCCGGTCGGGACTCTGGTCGAAGCGCTGTGGGACGCTGAGCCACCGGAACGTGCTGACCGCAACATCGCCGCGCTGATCAGTCGCCTGCGCCGCGCGTTGGGGCGCGACCGCATCGACGGCAGCCCCACCGGATACCGGCTGGTGACCGATGGCGTGACCGTCGACCTGGCCGAAGCCATCGAGCTCATCGAGACCGCCGAGCGTGAACTGCGCTATGGCAACGTCGCGCTGGCCTCGACCAGCGCGGAGCAGGCCGCGAAACTGCTCGCCACCGACACCGCACTGGCCGGCGAACGCGACGATCCCTGGGTGACGCAGCTGCGCCGGACCGTGGCGCGCTGGCTGCGCAGGGCCCGGATCTGCTGGAGCAGTGCCGCACTGGAGCTGGGCACCCCGGACGTCGCGGCGGAAGCAGCAGGGGCCGCGCTGCGTGCCGACCCGCTCGACGAAGAGGCCGCCAGGGCGGTCATGTCCGCACACCAGCGCTCCGGACGTTCCGGTAGCGCACTGGTCACCTACCGCCAGCTGCAGCTGGCCATGTCCGAGCAGCTGGGCAGCGACCCCTCGCCGGCCACCCAGGCGGTGTACGTGTCGATCCTGCGGGCGGAGAACCCGCGCTCCACCAGCAGGCCGAGCGGCGGTGTCGCACCGCGAGCGCGGGAGCGTCTCGTCGGTAGGTCCACCCAGCTGGCCGCGCTGGGCGAGCTGTGGGCAGGCGCGGCCGCCGGTGAGCCCGCGCTGACCGTGGTCACGGGCGAAGCGGGCATCGGCAAGAGCGCGCTGGTCGACCGGTTCGCCGACGAACCGCGCCGCACGGGCGCACTCGTCGTGTCCGTCGGCTGTTTCGAGGCCGAGCGCTCGATGTATCTGCAGCCCCTGGTGCATGCGGTCCGCACCATCGTGCGGCGAATCCGGCCCTCGGAGGTCCGCGAGCTGGCCGGGTCCCGGCTCGGGACACTGACCCAGCTGGTCCCCGAGCTGACCGACGTGGTCGGCACGGTCGACTACGAACGCGCCGGGCCCGAACTGGAGCACGGCCGAGGTCTCGACGCGCTCGCCGGCTTCTTCACCCGGCTCAGTGCTCGACGCCCGGTGCTGCTGATCGTCGAGGACATCCACCACGCCGGTCGCTCGACGCTCGAGGCGTTGCACCTGCTCACCGGCCAGTGGGCGGGCAGCAGGCTGATGGTCGTGGTCACCGAGCGGACCTCCGAGGACGAGCCGGTGGCCTCGGGCCTGCGCGATGTGGCCGCCGGCTGGCTAGAGCTGGGCCCGTTGACCATCGAGGACGTGGCGACCCTCGTGGAACGCACCGGGCTGGGCTACGACGTGTCCAAGCTGTACTCGTGGACCGGCGGCTCCCCACTGTTCGTCACCGAGCTGTTGCGCCATCCCTCACCGAGCTCCGCGCCCGGTGAGCAGATGGTGGTGCCGGGGTCACTGCATGAGGCGGTCGAGGAGAGGATCGCCCACGCGGGTGAGGCGACCGCCGAGCTGCTCGCCCAGGGCGCGGTGCTCGGCGCCGGGTTCTCCCTCGACGACGTGGCGGCGCTGAGCAACCTCGACGTCGAGGACTGTGCCCGGCGGGCCGGCCGAGCTCTGCGCGCCGGGTTGCTGGTGACCAGGGGCGACAGCTTCCGGTTCGCCAACGACATCGTCCGGCAGGTGGCCTACGACGCGGCACCGGAGCCGGTGCGGGTGAGCCGCCACCGGCGGGCGTCCCGTCTGCTGGCCGACCGCCCGGAGGCCGCCGCCCGGCAGCACGCGGCGGCCGGTGACTGGCCGGCGGCGGCCCAGGCGTGGATGACCGCCGCGCACACCGCACATCTGGCGTTCGCCAACTCCGAGGCCGTCGAGCTGCTCGACCAGGCGGTCGACGCGGCGACCACCGCGCGCGACGCCCGACTGCTCATCGAGGTGCTGCTGCGGCGCGGTCGGGCATACACCGATCTCGGCCGCCCGGACGCCGCCCGAGCAGATCACGAGACGGCGCTGGAGCTGGCGCGCGACGAGAGCGACTCGCAGCTGGAGGCGAAGGCGCTCGAGCAGCTCGGCTGGACCGCCCTGTACGCGAGGGATGCGATGCACGCGGTGGACTTCGCCGAGCAGGCGACGTCACTGGCCGAGTCCGCCGCCGCCGCGCCCGGTGCGCTGCCCAGCGCGACGCTGCTGCTCGGCCGGGTCCGGCACTGGGACGGCGAGTACGCCGGCGCCGAAGCGGCCTACAACCGGGTACTGGCCGCGGAACCGGACGAGACGACCACCGGGTTGGCGCTGGCGTACCGCGGCGCCTTGCTGCAGCACCAGGACCGGTTCGCCGAAGCCCGCGCCGTGCTGGCCAGAGCGGCGGTGCTGTGTCGGCGCACCGGTGAGTTCCGCCCGATGCTGCAGACGTTGTTCTTCACCGCGCTGACCCGAGGCGACATCGGTGACTTCGCCGGCGCACTGCGGTCTCTGGAGAACGCCAGACGCCTGATCGACGCGGAGAAGGTCGGCTTCTACCGGGCCGGCATCGAGACGACGACCTCGTGGATCCTGCAGGAGATCGGCCAGGTCGACCGGGCCAGGGAGCACGCCGAGCATGCGGTCGAGCTGGCCCGCCGCGGCGGCGGTGCCCTGGAGCTGGAGCAGGAGCTGCACGCGCTGCTGGCGGTCGCTGACTGCGATCTGCTGCTCGGCCGGGAGGAGTCGGCCGCGGCGGCGGTCGACGCCGCGGCGCCGATGCTGGAGCGCCCGCTGCCGTTCCGGCCGAGGGCGGCGATGCGGCTGCTGGAGATGCGCTCGCGCTGGGACCCGAGCCTTGCCGAGGCACTGCGCGACGACGCCCGCCGCTACTCCTCACGCAAGTACGAGGCGCTCGCGCTGCGCGCCCTCGGGCGCCCGGAGGAGGCCCGCGCGGTGGCCGCCACGACCGGTTCCGACCTGCTGATGGCCCAGCTGGGCACACCGGCCGAGCATCAGGCGGCGATATCCCGGATAGCCGCGGCTCTCCCCCACCGGCTGCGCACGTCGTTCATGGCCGGAGGGCGCCTCATCACCCCCACCCCACGGACCAGCTGACGAGAACCCGTGAGTGGCGAGTGGTCTCAGGGGACCACTCGCCACTCACGGGTTCTGGTCGTCGGGGTGGGTGTGCAGGTCGATCTCCATGAGCAGGTGGGGCAGGCCCACGTAGATCTCGGTGCCGCCCAGCTGGGTCCAGCCGAGTCGGCGGAAGAACGTGCGGTTGGCCGGCTGGATGTGGGCGAGCATGGTTCGGCCGCCCAGCGCACCGGCCGTGGCCACCGCGAACCGCACCAGCGGTGCGCCGAGCCCGCTGGTCCGGAACTCCGGGAGCACGGCCAGCCGGTCGCCCTGCCAGCCTGCTCGGGGCTCCGTCGGATCGAGTGGGAACAGCCGTACGGCGCCCGCCGGCACACCGTCGACCAGGCCCAGCACGTGGATCGTCGCCGGGTCGACGTCGTGGGAGTCGGTGTCGGACTCGGCGAACACGCTCTGCTCGGCGACGAACACCGCGCGCCGGACCGCCAGGTGCGCGTGGAGGTCCGCCGTGGTGTCGACCAGCTGACAGTGCAGGTCGTGACCGGCGCGCACCGAGTGGGAGGACCGGATGATCGAGGTCGTCATGTGGTCCTCATTCGCACCGTCTCGGACAGCGCGGCGACCGGGTCGGCCCGCCACCTCTCGTACTCGGCCAGCCATTCGGCGCGGTCGGTGAACGTGCGCTGGGTCGCGGCACCGTCGGCCGCGGCGATCTCCAGCGCGAACGGTGGATCGCCCGACCACGGGTCGACGGTGGCCGTCAGTACCGTCCCGGACTCCAGGTGCAACACCGACGCGCTGCCGTCGGCCAGTTCGGCGGGCGTCGCCGGGCCACGCAGCGTCGCCCACTCGGCGTGCGAGGCTCTCGCGTCGACCACGACCCGGGACACCCTCACCCGCTCCCGATGGGCGGTGAGCTCCCGGTCCCGCATCCCGCAGGCGACCCCCATGAGCAGGTCGACGGGCAGACCGACGCCCTCCGGGCACGCCGCGGCGAGCACCTGGTCGGGCTCGGTCTCAGCGGCCAGCAGCACGGCCACGTCGTCACCGCGCCGCCGCAGCTCCTCGACCACGGCCTGGACCTGGGTCAGTGCCCGCTGGTAGTTCGCCGGATTGGTGATCAATGTCGGGTAGAGCCGGTCCTCGGCCGCGCGCCAGCGCGCCCGAGGACCGGCCACCGAGGGGTCGAACGGACCCCTGGTCGAGTCCATGACCCGGGGTGCCTAGAGCGTCCAGGTCTGCATGACCAGGGCGCCCTCCCGGCGAGCGGTGAGGGTCGCGTCCAGCACGTCGAGCGGGTGCATCGGGATCACGCCCTCGATCAGGTCGGTCTCGCGCATGCCGTAGAGCGCGGCCATCGCGAAACGGCAGGCGTAGACGTGCCCGCCCTCCTTCATGAAGGTCTGCAGCTGGTTGTTGTACGCCAGGTGCCCGGGGAAGGCTTCGGCGCCCACCGTCGGGAAGCCACGGGTGGCCGACGCCATCAACACGCCGGGGCCGTAGAGCACCAGGCTGGTGTCGAAGCCCTTGCGGTTGATCCGGGTACAGGTGAGCATGTTGACCAGACCGACCGAACCCTCGTAGGGCACGGTGTGCATGAAGATGTAGGCCTTCTCGCCCTCGTTCGCCTGGATGTCCTCGAACAGTTTCTCGTCGTAGTCGACGATCGCGTCGCCCGCGTGGGCCCGCTCACCAACGATCTGCGCCACAGTGCATCTCCTTCTCTTCGATGTGGTGGTCGAGGGTCAGACCGCCGGCCCGCGCGGAGCGGGTGGCGGTGCCCACGTCTTCCGGTGACTGCCGGGCATCGCACGCATGATCCGGTGCCGGATCGGCCATGGGATGACGGCGTAGACGGGCGCGAAGATCTTCAGCCAGAAGATCTCCTTCGCCCCTTTCGGTGGCCGGGGCGCGGGGGTGCCGTGTCGCGCGGCGACCCGGCGATGCGCATCGACCAGCAGGTAGTGCTCGGCGTTGTGCCGCAGCCACCCGGACAGACCGCCGCTCACGGCTCAGCCCTTCTCGGCGTTCGCCACGCCGTTGGTCGCGGCGGTGGCGATCGGCTCGTTCAGCGCACCGATCGCGGGTGAGTAGACGTTCTCCATCGCGGCCAGGTCGCGCAGGGTGAGCCCGAACTTGATCGCGGTGGCGAGGAAGTCGGCCCGTTCCTTGATCCCCTCACCACCGCCGACCATCTGGGCGCCGATCAGCCGCAGGGTCTTGGGTTCGGCGAGCAGCTTGATCTTGATCTTCTGCACGCCCGGGTAGTAGCGGGCGCGGGAGATGCCCTCACCGACCCCCAGCACGTAGGGGATGCCCAGAGCCGTCGCGGTCGTCTCACCGAACGACGCCCCGCCGATCACCCACTTGCCGGCCGGGGTACCCCACGGCACGTAGACCGCGCGGTAGGAACGGTCGCCGCCGCCCGCGTTGGCGCCCGCCACCTTGCCCTGCGCGTAGGCGTGGGATCCGGTCAGTCCCTGCAGCGGCACCCCGGTCAGCCCGTGCGGGATCTCGGTGGCGTCGCCCGCCGCCCAGACGTTCGGGGCCGAGGTCTTCATCCGCTCGTCGACGATGATGCCGCCGGTCGAGCCGAGCTTGATCCCGGCCGCCTCGGCGAGGGTGTTGTTGGGCGTCTTGTGGGTGGCGACCACGGCCAGCTCGACCGGGAGCTCGACCGAGCCGTCGGGACCGGATGTCCGGATCGCGCGCAGCTTGCCGTTCTCGTCGCCGAGGAACGCTTCCAGGGTCGTGTTGAAGTGCAGGTGAGCACCCATCTCGACCCAGGAGTCCTGCACCGGCGCCATGATGTCCGGATCGGCCATCATGGCCAGCGCGTAGGGATTGGGATCGACCACGTGGGTTTCCACGCCCCGGTGCGCGAGTGCGGTGACCATCTCCAGCCCGAGTGGCGACGCCTCGATGACGACGGCGCGTTTGGTCTCCGAGATGACCTTGTCCCACTCGGCGGCACGCCGGATGTTCTTGACGTAGTACAGGCCGCTGAGCTCGGTACCCGGCACGCCGGGGTCGGCGTAGTCGAAGCCGGTGGCGATGATCAGGTTGTCGTACTTGATCACGCCCTCGCCGCTGACCGTCACGGTCTTCGCGGCCGTGTCGATCGCGCTGACCTCGGTCTCGTAGTGCACGTCGATACCCGCGTCGACGTAGGCCTGCTTACCAGCCAATATCAGCTTGTCGAAGCTCTCGATCTCGCCGCCGTGCACATACGGAATGCCGCACGGGCTATACGCGACGTCCTCGAACTGCGTGTAGACGACCACCTCGGCGGTGGGGTCGGACGCCTTCACTCCCCCGGCCGAGCCCAGTCCCGCGGCTCCCCCACCGATCACCACTGTCCTTCGGGGCACGTCCACCCGCCTTTCAGCACTATGCTGCGGATCCCCCGCGTCCATTAACTATGCGATCTAGACTGTTTACGATACTCAACGCCCACCCAGTGTCAACGCCCCGCCCCGAAGGAGTCCCCCGGCGCCATCTCGCAGAGGCCCGTGTCGCGTCGCAGACGCAGCAGTGTCTGCGACGCGACACGAAGCTCTGCGAAGTCAAGCCGCGTGCGGGCCGGTACGGCGGGCTAGGCGGGGTCGGTGACCGTGTGGCGGGCCAGGGACAGGAGTGACTGCTCCGCCTGGTCGAAGGTTGCGTTGCGCCGGGACGCCTCGGACGCCAGGTCGCCCAGGTCGGTGCGCAGGTCGGCGACCATCCTGGCCAGTGCGGCAGGCGCGGCGCCGCCCTGCGCCTGACGCGACTCGACGATCTGCCACGGGTCGAGCACCGAGGACAGGTCCTCCTCCGCCAGCCCCCAGCTGGAGCCGGTGTGGGCGAGTGCCGCCTCGTCGATCATGCGACCGGTGATCCCGGCGCCCGGGATGCCTGCCCGGGCGGCGGCGCGCACCGTGTTGCCGACCACGACGTACGCGGTCCGGTAGTCGACGCCGCGCAGCCCCACCAGGTACTCGGCGAGGTCGGTCGCCTGCGTGTAGCCGCGGTCGAGCTCCTCGCGCATCCGCACCGGGTTCACCCGCAAGGTGCGCACCACTCCCGCCATCAGCCGGGCGATCCGGGTCGACAGCTCCAGGGCTCTGGGTACCTCGCCGTAGGCGAAGATCAGGTTGTCACTGCGCGCCGACGGGCTCTTGGTGACCGCGAGGAACCCGGTGAGCCGGCCGATGAGTACCCCGGAGGCGCCGCGCACGATCGCCAGTGAGTAGGGGTTGCGCTTGTTCGGCATGAGGATGCTGGAGCGGGTGAACGCGTCGGCCAGATCGACGAAGTCGAACTCGCTCGACGAGAAGATCTCCAGGTCCTCGGCGAGCTTGGACAGGTTCGACAACAGGCTGGCCGCCGTCGCCAGTATGTGGATCAGGCCGTCGACCTGCCACATCGCGTCGCGGGTGTGCGGGATGACGCCGTCGAAGCCCAGTGCGGCGGCGATCGGCTCCCGGTCCTCGAGCAGCCGGGTGCCGTTCACACATCCGGCGCCGCCGGGGCTGGTGTCCACCCAGTCCAGCTCGTCGAGCAGCCTGCGGGCGTCACGCACGGCGGAGTACACGAAGGACAGCAGGTAGTGGCCGAAGGTGGACGGCTGAGCCTGCTGCAGGTACGTCTGGTCGGGCAGCAGGGTGTGCGCGTGTTCCTCGGCCCGGTCCACGGTCTGTTCGGCGAACCGCACCGATTCGGCGACGAGCTCGGTGAGCTGACGACGAAGGTGCAGCCGCAGCGCCACCCTGGCCGCTTCCCGTCGCGGCCGTCCGGCGTGCAGCCAGCCGGCCACGTCACCGATCCGGGACACGAAGTAGTGCTCCCGGGAGTTGTACGGCTCGCCGTGGCTCGGGTCGTACGGGAACTCCTCGGCCGGCACGTCGGTCACTTCCAGCAGCAGGGCCAGCAGTTCGCGCTGCGCCTCGGGCGGCACGATGGCCCGCCTGCCCAGGTCCAGCACGTGCGCGATGTCCGCGAGGTTGAGCCCGCGGTGCAGGAAGCTGGCGTCGGCGTTCTCCAGCGCGAACCCGGACTCGATGAGCTCGGGCGCCGGCCCGCCCCTCGGTGGTCCGCCCTGGCGGTCCCACGCCGTCCCGTTGGTCGTGTTCTGGTCGGTGGACGTCATGCGGCGTCCCTTCCCGCGCGTGGAAGCGCACTCAGTGCCGGTACCAGGCCGCCGGTGTGCCAGAGCAGCACCGGACCTGACATATCGCCGGACAGCCGGTCGATCGCCGCCGAGAAAGCCTCGGCGCCGTAGGTGTGATCGAGCAGCAGGCCTTCGGTGCGCAGCACCAGTGCGGCCCGTTCCCGCTCCAGCGGCGAGGCGGTCCCGAAACCCGGACCGCGGGCGTCGAGCAGCTCAAGCTGTTCCGCGCTCGGCGCGGCACTGCCCAGCAGCCGGGCGCAGCCCTCGGCCAGTTCGAGCACGCGAGGACCGATCTGGTCGGGCGGCCGGCTCACCGAGACGCCGAGGACGGGCACCGAGAGCCCGACGGTCGCCAGTCCGGCGAGAAGCCCGGCGCAGCTGCCTCCGGAACCCACCGCGAGGACGATCAACGCCGGCGTCACCCCGGTCGCGGCGAGCTGCTCCGCGACCTCGACGGCGGCGACGGCGAACCCGACCGCACCGAGTGCCGTCGAGCCGCCCCTGGGCACCGCGAACGCCGGTCGGCCGGCCTCGGCCAGCTCGTCCGCGCGCCGCAGGACCAGCTCGTCGACGGCCTCGCGGTCGGCGTTGCCGGTCGGGACCAGCCGCGCACCCACGGCCGTGGCGAGTGACAGGTTGGGACTGTGCGGATCTCCCCACACGACCAGCTCACAGTCCAGACCGGCCGCGCGCGCGGCCATCGCGGCGGCGGGACAGAAGTTGGAACCGGGGCCACCGCCGGTCACGAACACCTCGGCGCCTCGCGCCCGCGCCTCGCCGAGCAGGAACTCCAGCGGCCGGGTCTTGTTCCCGGCCAGCCCGAAGCCGGCCAGATCGTCCCGCTTGAGCAGCAGCGAGCCACGACCGAGTGCGGACTCCAGCCGATGCGCACGTACCAGCGGGGTCGGGAAGACCCCGAGAGCGACCCTCGGCAGCTCGACCGTCATCCCCACCGCTCCGGCTCGGCCGCCCGGGCCTCGGCGGCCCGGCGACACACCTGGTCGACCATCGCGGCTGCCGCCAGCACGCCCGGCGACCGTTCCCACCCGCGCACATCGTCCACGCTGGCCACACCCCGTGCGACGAGCCCGGAGCTGGACGCACCCCGCTCCTCACGCAGCACCTCGTGCAGCATCTGCTGAGCGCGGTGCTTGCCCAACCGTCCGGTCAACCCGGCCAGTACCTGCTCGGAGCCCAGGTCGGCCGCGTACCGCTCGACGGTCGCCGCCATCGCCTCCGGGTGGACCTCCAGGCCGTCCAGCAGACCCAGCGCCAGCCGCAGTGCCGAGCCGGTCAGCTGGCACACCTCGGGCAGCGCCAGCCATTCCGCCTTCCAGGACCTGCCGTCACGTTCATGGCCCGCGACCATGCCCTCCACCAGCACCGCCGAGGACGACCGGGCCAGCCGGGCGAGCGTGTCGAGGTGTTCGCTGGTCTCGGGGTTGCGCTTGTGCGGCATCGTGATGCTGCTGACCGCACCGGCGGGGGCGGCCTCAGCGAGCTCGCCGAGCTCCGGTCGCGACAGCTCGTAGACCTCGCCACCGATCCGGCCCAGCGTTCCGCACACCATCGCCAGCACCGTGCCGAACTCCGCGACCCGGTCGCGCGACGTCAGCCACGAAATACCCGGGTCGCCCAGCCCCAGCTCGGCGCAGAACCGGGCACGCAGCACCGGACCGCGATCGCCGAAGAAGCCGAGCGCGCCCACCGCCCCCGCCAGCTGGCCGACCACCCACCGCGACCGGCCCTCACGCAGCCGGTCCAGGTGACGGCGCAACTCGTCGGCCCACGAGGCGACCTTGAAGCCGAACGTGATCGGTGCACCCGGCTGTCCGTGGGTCCGACCCGCCATGACCGTGTCCCGATGTTCGGCGGCGAGCCGCAGCAGTCTTTCCTCCAGCGCACGCACGTCCCGCCAGACGATCCCGCCGACGTCGCGCATCACGACACCGAACCAGGTGTCACTGATGTCCTGCACGGTCGCGCCGAGGTAGACGTGCTCCCTGACCTGCTCCGGAAGGACCCTGAGGAGACCCCGGATCAGCCCCAGGGTCGAGTGCGACGTGAGGCGGGTCTGTTCGGCGACGTAGTCGAGGTCGAGCGCCTCGACGCGCGCCCCGGCCGCGATCGCGTCGGCCGACTCGGCCGGGATCATGCCGAGCGAGGCCTGCGCCCTCGCCAGCGCGACCAGGATGTCCAGCCAGGTCTGCACCATGGCCGGCTCGTCGAACACGGCGTCCAGCTCCGGGGTGCCCCACAGGTGCGAGTAGATCCGCGACGAGCTCAGGCGGGTACCCATGCGGGCACCTCCTGGGCCACGAGCGTCGACAGTGCCTCGCGCACGTGGTCGAGCGATGCGCCCCAGGGCACCGACACCCAGCCCGGCCCGGACTCCACGTGCTCCTCCTGCAGGCAGCACTTGGTGAGCAGCAGGTCGGTCACACCCGTTCGATCCGCCTGCTTGGGGCAGAAGTCGACGGTGGGCGGTTCCTCGCCGTAGAACCAGCGATGGATCTGCCGGGACCGCGCGCAGCCGAGCAACGTCCAGTCCCCGCGTTCCGGGTGCTCGTCGAGGTAGGAGACCGTCGCTCCCGGCACCTCTCCGCCGGAACCGCGGCAGGGCAGCAGGTAGTGCTCGTCCGGTCGACGGGCGGCCAGCTCCTCCAGCCGGGTCAGCTCTCCGACCAGCTCGATCGGCGGCAGCGACTCGCTGACCGCGAGGATGCGCCGTGCCTGGTCGAGGAGCTTGGCGGGCTCGGGTGGCACCACCTCGCGTACCACGATCCGCAACGGACGCGGCTCGACGATGAAGTTGACGTGCGCGTACCGGCCCTGCACCACGACGGCCCGCGCCCCGGGCGCGCGCCGCAGTGCCAGCTCGGCCAGCACCGACGGGATGCCGGTGTCCGCCTCGGGATCGACGAGATAGGCGCACTCGTCCGGGCCCGCGATGAGGTCCACCGCGACGACCGGGGAGAACAGCTCTGTGTCCGAGCTCCGGGTGACCCGCACGATCGCGGTCGCACCAGGCCGTCTCGCCACGACGAACCTGGTCCGCCGGTACGCGGGCCTGCCGAGCAGATACCCGCGCATCGCCGGCTCCGTGAGCTCGACGTCGTCCGGGATCGGCGCGACCGAGACGCCCCGGTAGCGGTTGGGGATGAAGTTCGGGCCCAGCTCGGTCTCGGTCACGCGGTGTCGGCCTCGGAGTGCGCACGACGGGTCACGTCGGCGGTGTCCGACCGCAGCCCGAGCCGGAGCGTCTCGACCGACAGCACGTCGCTCAGCGCCACGTTCCCCAGGTTGACCTCAGCGCCGAAACGGCGGATGAACCATGCCTGCTGTGCGGCCCTCGGCGCCTCGAAGATCACCCGCTCCACGCCCACCGCGCTGACCACGGCCTCGACCACCTCGGGACGCACCCTGCCCGCTTCGTCGAACGTGCCGACCGTGCCGCTCTGCCTGCCCTCGGTGACCACCAGTTGCGCGCCCGCATCCAGGTCGGACAGGCATTCCGACGGCCAGTACCGCGCCGCGTGCCTCTCCCCCGGCGACTTCGCGCCGACCTCGGCGAGCACGACGAAGTCGCGACTCGCCATCCGGATGAGCGCACGCTTGTCCGGGATGGTCATGTCCACGGTGCCCCGGGAGACCTCGACGTAGCCGAAACCCGCCTCGCGCGCCCAGGCCAGGCAGTCCATCGCGACGCCCTGCGCGAACGCGATCTCCAGCAGGGTGCCGCCGAGGCACGCGGCGACCCCGTGCTCCGCCAGCAGAGCGAGCTTCGCCTGCAGCGCGCGATCGACGTAGCCGGTGCCCCAGCCGACCTTCCAGATGTCGATGTGCCGGTCGGCGGAGGCGAGCAGGTCAGCGGTCGCCGCAACACCGGCACCCGGATCCAGGACGTGCGTCAACCCCGTCGTGCGCGGCTTCGCCGACCGGTCCGGCAGCTCGAGGAACGACGGTTCGGGAGCACCATCACAACCGTTCATATAGTGGATTCTCACCTACTATCGGATACTTGGCGATATGCCCCGCTCCGCCCCCTGGCCAGTTCGATGACGTCGGCGAGCTGCGCGCCCGAGTCCGTCGCGGGCGGCACCGCCCCGCGTCCGACGATGTCGACGGCCAGGCTGAACACCCGCTGTGCCCGTTCCGCGCAGCTCCACCGGTGTTCGTCGGCGAACGTCAGCCAGTCGCCCGGCCCGGCGACCTCGGATTCGGAGTAGTCGAGCTCGTGCCAGGTCACCGCCATCTCGAACAGCTCGAGCACGGCATCGGCGTCGGTGTCGACGGCCAGCAGCCGATCGTGGTGCTCCGGGTATCGGGCGGCCACGGCACACTGACCGTGACACGTGGCGAAACGATGGTGCACGTGGGCCGTAGTCATCACAGCTCCCGAGTGAGATTGCAACCGGTGATCCGGGACACGTTGCACCTGCGCGGTTGCACGGGTGTTGCAGTCCAGTCACCAGCACGTACCGCCCTAGTTGAGGAGGACGAATGAGTGCGACCGAACGAGCGGTGCACGCCCGGTGGACCGGCGGCCTGCGCGCCGTCGTACAGGCCGGGGACTTCGAGGTGGTCGCCGACGAACCCGAGTCGGTCGGCGGTACCGGGACCGGTCCCCAGCCCACCGAGCTGTTGCTGGCCTCGATCGCGTCCTGCTTCACGATCTCTCTCGCCTACAGCGCGCGTAAACGGGACATCGAGCTGGCCGACGTCGAGGTCGACGTGGTCGGCCAGTACGACGGACCGCAGTTCTCCTCGTTCCGGATCACGGTGAAGGCCAGCTCCCCGACGGGCGACGAGCTGGCCAAGCTGGCCGAGTCGGCGAAGCGGGTCTGCTACGTGACCCGGACCCTGGCCGCATCCCCGACGATCGAGATCGCTACGGAGTAGTCCCTCCGGCGGAGGCTCAGGGCCCGGGGCGGTCCGTCGTACGACCTCGCAGACCTCGATGTCGCGTCGCAGACGCCGCAACACCTGCGAGGCGACACCAGGCTCTGCGAAGCGATGCAGATGTGACCAACGAGATCGAGCCTAGCGTTCGGTCTCCGGGCCGCCCAGCTGCCGTGTGACCTGCCCAGCGACCTCGCGCAGTGGCAGCCCGAGCGTCTCGGCCGCCGCCGCCACGTCCTCGTACTCGGGCTTGCTTCCCCACGGGCCGTCCTTGACCCGGATCGGCTGACCACCGACCTCGACCGTCCGGCCGCTACGGGGAAGGGCCGTCCGCAGTACCGGGCGTCGCCGGGCGCCAAGGCTGCCGGTCTCGCGCAGCAGCACGCGCTCGCAGTGCTCGGCACGCTCGGGCGCGGCCAGCACGTGCACGGTGTGCGCCGGTCTGCCCTTCTTCATGACGATCGGGCTCACCCAGGCGTCCGCGGCGCCCTCGACGAGCAGCCTGCCGATCAGGTGACCGAGCAGTTCGCCGGTGACGTCGTCGACGTTCGTCTCGATCTGCACCAGCTCCTGTGTGTCACCGGCCGAGCCAGGGACTCCACCCAGCAGCGCCTGCAACACGTTGGGCCTCGCCTCCACCTCGCGCGCACCCGCCCCGTAGCCGACCGCGTCGACGGTCATGGCCGGAAGCGGGCCGAACCGGGCACCGGCGGCCAGCAACAGCGCGGCACCGGTCGGCGTGACGGTCTCGCCGTCCACTCCGGCCGGGACCACCGGCGCGTGCATCCGAGCGATCAGCGCCGCGGTGGCCGGAGCGGGGACCGGCAGGATCCCGTGCGCTGTCCGGACCGTTCCCGCGCCGAGCGCGAGCGGGCCGCAGTGGACGGCGGTGACGTCGAGTGCGTACAGCGCGGCGGCCACCCCGACCGTGTCGACCACGGTGTCGATGCCGCCCAGCTCGTGCAGGTGCACCCGATCCAGCGGCACACCGTGCAGACCGGACTCGACCTGCGCCAGCGCGGTCACCGCCGCGTGCGCGAGCGCCGCGACCGGGGCCGGCCGTGCGCGAGCCACGATCTCCATCAGCTCGGTCGCATGGCGCTCGGTCACACCGTCCTCCTCGGTGCTCACGAGCGCGCGGGTCGCGCTCAGGCCGCCCCGGACCACCTCGGTGCGCTCCAGCGACCAGCCGTCGAGACCGGTGGAGCGCACCGCGTCCAGGACCGTCTCCACCGGAGCACCCAGTCCGAGCAGCGCGCCGAGCAGCATGTCTCCGGAGATGCCACTGACCGGGTTCAGCCAGAGGATCACCGTCGATCCTCCACCACGTCGACCGCCCGCCGGGTACGGCCGGACATGCGGAACGCCGCCATCGCGGCACCGAAGCCGGAGTCGATGTTGACCACCACGACACCCGGCGCGCAGGACGACACCATGGCCAGCAACGCGGTCACCCCACCCAGGCTGGCTCCGTAACCGACCGAGGTCGGCACCGCGATGACCGGGCAGCCGACCAAGCCGCCGACCACGCTGGGCAGTGCACCCTCCATCCCCGCGATGCAGATGACGGCGTCGGAGGAGGCCAGCCGATCCCGTTCGGCGAGCAACCGGTGCAGACCGGCGACACCCACATCGGTCACCCGGTGCACGGTCAGTCCCACCGCGGCCGCGACCGCGCTCGCCTCTGCCGCCACCGGGCCGTCCGATGTACCGGCCGAGACGACCGCCACCTCGAAGCCGACCCGCGCGGCCGGGCGCCAGTGGAGCAGGCGCGCCTCCGGGTCGTGCCGGGCCCCGGGCACCTGCTCGGCGACCCGTGCCGCCATGTCCGGCTCCACCCGGCTGACCAGCACAGGACCTGTGTTGGCAGCGAGCAGTCGGCGGACCACGCCGACCACCTGCTCGACCGTCTTACCCGGTGCGTAGACGACCTCGGGCAGGCCGATCCTGCGTTCCCGGTCGGTGTCCGGACGTGCCCAGCCGAGGTCGTCGAAACCGTCGGTCGAGCTCACGAACCCGCTACCGGGGTGCCGAGCTCCGGGAGGCCCAGCAGTACGTTCATCCGTCCGCTCCGGAAGCCCTGCAGATCCATCGCACAGAACTGGAAGCCCGCCGCGCGGACCGCCGCGTCGATCCTCGTCCCCACCTCACTGGCCCGGACCAGCTCCTCCGTCGGTAGTTCCACGCGCGCGACGGTACCCCGGGCGTGCGCGCGTACCCGGCACACCGGGAAGCCGAGCGCGTGGAGCGCCGCCTCGGCTCGTTCGATCCGGCTCAGTACCTCTCGCGTCACCGGATCGCCGTAGGCGACCCGGGACGACAGACAGGCGGCGGCCGGTTTGACCGAGGTGTCCAGACCGAGCAGGGCACTGACCGCACGGACCGCGTCCTTACCGAGTCCGGCCTCGACGAGCGGAGCGATCGCGCCTCGGGCCGCCGCCGCGCGCTGGCCCGGCCGGTGGTCGCCCAGATCGTCGAGGTTGGTACCCAGCGCGATGAGAGCTCCGGACTGCTCCGCCAACGGCTGCAGCGCGTCGAGCAACGCGCTCTTGCAGTGGAAGCAGCGATCCCCGTCGTTCGCCCGGTACTCGGGCCGATCCAGCTCGTCGGTACACACCTCGACGTGAGCGAGCCCGTGGTCGGCCGCGAACCGGCGCGCCGCCGCGCGCTCGGCCCCGGGAAGACTCGCCGAGACGGCCGTCACCGCGACCGAGGCAGAACCGAGGACCTGGGCCGCGACGACCGCGACCAACGCCGAGTCCACACCGCCGGAGAACGCCACCAGTAGCCGTCGGCGCTGCCGCAACCGGTCCCGCAGAGCGGCCAGCTGGGCCGGCGCATCCGTCACGGTCTGTGTCACCAGTGATCCTCCACAGCGATCGACGTGGTTGTGCGAGCGTGAACGTTTACTTTAGTGGAAATGGGGTCGTGGACCTAGGACCGTGCGAGGCGTACGTCAGTTCGCCGCCGGCATCGCGTGGAGCTTCGGTATGACCCCCTCGCCGATGCGCGCGAACGAGTCGAGCATCTGCCCGTGGTCGCCGACCACGTGCCTGACCAGCACCTCGTCGAAACCGAGTGCGCGGTAGTCCTCGAGCTGCTCGACGATGGTCTCCGGCGCCCCGACCAGCAGGCGGTCCATCCCGCCACCTCGATAACCCTCCTCGAGGATCTGCCGCACGACTCGTTCGGCCTCGGCATCGGTGTCCCCGACGTAGATGTCGCGGCGCAGGACCGGAAGCGCCGGACGGCCGTGCTTCGCGGCGCTGTCCCGGTAGATGTCGAGCTGCTCTACGAGATCCGCGCGGCTCACGTTCTGCCCGGTCAGCCACCCGTCACCGATCCGGCCGGCGCGTTCGACGGCGGCCGCCACCGTGCCAGCGAGCCACAACGACACGGGAACCCGGGGTGTGGGGCCGGCCGACACCCCGTCCAGCCGGTGATAGCGCCCGGCGACGGTCGCCTGCTCCCCCGCGAGCAGCGGCCGTAGCGCGCCGACCAGCTCTTCCAGCCGGCCCGCGCGGCTCCGCTGATCCATCCCGAAGGCACCGAACTGCCGGGGGTTCGCCCCGACGGCCAGCGTCACGACCAGTGGAGCGTCCGCGAAGGCGGCCACGGTGCCGATCTGCTCGGCGAGCAGCACCGGGTTGTAGAACGGCGCCAGCAGGACGGCACCGACCGACATCGGACCGGTCGTCGCCATGAGCCGGGACAGGGTGGGAAACGGGGCGAACGCGTTGGCGTACCCGGGCGGGACCGCATGGTGATCTCCGACCAGCAACCGGTCGAGACCGGCGGACCGCGCCGCGGCGGCGACCTCCAGCAGGTTCTTCGCCTGTGTCGCGGTGTCCATCGCGCCCATCGGCCGCTCGATGAACCCGCCGGGCGGTAGCGCATCGAGCATCGTCTTGAACTGCGTGTAGGTCTCCGCCGAACTGGGGAAGACGAACCGCACCGACGTACCGAGTTTCACAACAGGACTCCTTCGCCGCCTGGTGCCGACGCTACTGGCCGCTGCCCTCGCGCGCTCTCTTGTACAGAGATCGCGGGGCTGATGCAGCGCTCAGGTCTGGCGGGGTCCTGGGGCGACTTCGACGTCATGGGACATGTGCGCCGGGGGTTCGTGGCTCGATCAGGTCGCGGAGCTGGGATCGTGCGGTGACGCCCAGTTTGGGGAAGCTCCGGTAGAGGTGCGAGCCGACCGTCCGGGGCGAGAGGAACAGGCGCTCGCCTATCTCGCGGTTGCTCAGCCCCCGCGCTGCCAGACGGATGATGTGCTGTTGTTGCGGGGTCAGCTCGGTCAGTGCGTTCGGCTCGGCGGGCTCGGTGTCGACGCCGGCCGCCCGCAGCTCTCCCTGCGTGCGATCGATCCACGGGTGGGCGCCCAGCCGGTGGAAGACCTCCATCGCGGCGTTCAGCTGAGCGCGGGCTTCGACGATGCGGCGACGGCGGCGCAGCCATTCGCCGTAGTCCAGCCTGGTCTGGGCTCGTTCGAACGGCCATTGATCGCCATCGGGGTCCGTCAGCGCCTGGTCGAAATGCCGCTCGGCCGAGTCCGGGTCGAGCAGGGCACGCGCGCGGTTGAGCAGGGCGTCCATGCGGGGTGAGAGGTTTCCGGCCAGGCGATCGGCGACGCTCGCGACGATGGTCGACGCCTCCGCCTGGTGCCCGGTGCTCGAGGCTGCCGCGGCCAGTTCGGCCACACCGGCGTACGAGCAGGCGTAGTGAACCGGGCCGCCGTCGGCAGTGAACATCAGCCGGAACTGGTCGTAGGCGGTCGTCCGGTCGCCGTCGGCCACGGCGGCCATGCCCAGCGCCCATCGGGTGCGGATGGTGACCGCACGACTGCGATGGGGATCCACCAGTGCCAGACCGGCGGAGGCGACGGCACGGGCGTTGGCGGTGTCCCCGGTCAGCGCGAGCGCCGCCGCGTCCAGCGAGCGGACCGCGGCGTCGAGGTGCGCCAGGCCGGAGCCCGCCGAGGTGGCGTTCACGACCGCAAGCCGGGCCTGGGCCCAGAGGCCGTGGTCGAGGTAGGCCCAGCCCGCGGAGCAGCCAAGGCCGTTCGGGAGTGCGCCGCTCAGCCGCCACCGGTGCAGCGCGTCGTCGAAGATGCGCACCGCCAGCGCGGTCTCGTCGAGCAGCCAGGCCATCGCGCCGAGCGAGGTGAGCACACCGGGATCTCCTCCCGCCCGATCGACCAGAACCGGGAGCGTGGCGGCCAGGTCGGCCCGTCGCTGGTGCGGGTCGGTCACCGCGAGCGTCCACGGGTCGTCGCCCGCGCGGGCGCGTACCGCCCGCCGATGGTCCTCGTCGCCGGAGTAGAACGCCGCGACCGACGCCGACGCGATCGCTATTCGGCTCAGTCCTGGCTCATCCGCCGCGCGCATCAGGGACGACAGTGCCGTGTCGTGCTCGGCGGTCAGCGCCAGCACCTGCCCGAGCCGAAGTGACGCCTCCGCGGCCAGTGCCGGGTCGTCGGTGGTCACGGCGGCCTTGTCGGCGAGCTGCTCGACCCAGCGGGGTTGCCCGGTGTAGACGGCCGCCCGTGCCGCCGCGACGAGTCGTCGCGCGCGGTCCTGGCGGCTGGGGCTCAGCTCGGCGGCACGTTCCAGAGCGGTCGCGGCGCCGGTGTGGCCACCTCGCTCCCGGGCCCTGGTCGCGGTGGCCTCCAACGCGGCGGCGATCCGCTCGTCGGGGCCCTCCGCTCCGACTGCCAGGTGCCACGCGCTCCGGTCGGGTTCGCCGGTCAACAACGCGGCGAGCTCCCGATGGACCTCTCGGCGCCGCGCCAGGGGAACCGAGTAGTAGATCGCGGACCTGACCAGCGGGTGCCGGAAGCGGACCCGGCCGCCGACGCTGCGCACCACACCCGCGGTCTCGGCCGGGGCCAACGCGTCGACCTGCGACGGCGCGGCGAGCTCGTCCGCCGCGACCAGGAGCAACGCGTGGCGGGTGTCGTCGTCGAACGCGTCGAGATCGGTAGCGAAGACCCGCATCAACCGGTCGGTCAACGGCAGCAGGTCGTCCTCGGCGCAGTCGGCCCTGGCGAGCTCGGCCAGCGCCAGGGGATTGCCCGCCGCCTGCTCGAGGATGCGCAGCCGGCGTCTGCCCGAGGGTGGGCGTGGCAAGCGGTCCAGCAGGACCCCCGCGGCGCGTGCGTCCAGAGGCCCCAGCTCGACCGTGGGGAACCCCGGGAACGGCGAGACATCCCTCGTCCCGCCGAGTACGGCGAGCGGCTCGTCGCCGATGCGGCGCGCGACGAAGACGAGCAGAGCCCGTGACTCGTCGTCGATCCACTGCAGATCGTCGGCGACCACCAGGACCGGGGTCCGCGCCGCGAGGTCGGACAGCAGGGCGAGCAGCGCCACCCCGATCAGCATGCGGTCCGGTGCTCCCGCATCGTCGAGGCCGACGGCGCCGAGAAGCGCCGAACGCTGTCGCACCGGCAGTTCGGCCGCCTCGTCCAGGATCGGCCGCAGGAGCT
The DNA here is from genome assembly GCF_000429025.1 of Actinospineispora spinosispora DSM 44797. Classification (GTDB taxonomy): domain Bacteria; phylum Actinomycetota; class Actinomycetes; order Mycobacteriales; family Pseudonocardiaceae; genus Pseudonocardia; species Pseudonocardia spinosispora. Next base: position 676,889 of record NZ_KE386833.1, on the reverse strand, counting down.
GGTGCAATCCGGCGAACGGGAGGTTCAGCTCGCTCTCGCTGCCGGTCATCCGCAGCACCCGGCCCGCGTGCGCATCGGCGGCCAGCTCGAGCAGCGCGCTCTTGCCGGCGCCCGGCTCCCCCGTCACGACCAACACGCCGCTGCTCAGCTCGAGCACAGCGGCGCGCTCGGCGTCCCGCCCCACCATCGTCACTTCTCCGACTGTATCCCCGACTGCAGTCACCTGACTGATACCGAGCGTCGCCGGTGGCCAGCATGCTGAACCCATGGACACACTCACACTCGGCGACGTCGAGATCACCCGCATAGTGGAACTCGGCCCGAAAGGCCTGGCCCGACAGTTGATCTTTCCCGACGTCGACGTGGAGCACTGGCGCCGACACGAACACTGGCTGGCCCCGGAGTTCTTCGACCCGGCGGCGGACGAGCTTCGGACCGCCATCCAGACCTGGCTGATCCGCAGCGAGGGCCGCACGATCCTCATCGACACCGGCATCGGCAACGGCAGGGAGCGGCCGTACATGCCGTTCTTCGCCCACCTGGACACCGACTACCTGGGCGAGCTCGCCGCGGCGTCGGTCCGCCCCGAGGACGTCGACGTCGTGATCTGCACCCACGTGCACGGCGACCACGTCGGCTGGAACACCTACCTGTCCGACCGCGAGTGGCGACCGACCTTCCCCAACGCCGAGTACGTGATCTCGCGCGCGGACTTCGACTACTGGAACCCGGAGAACGGGCACCCGACCCGCTCGGGCCCGCGCATGCAGAACGTGTTCGAGGACAGCGTCGCGCCCGTGCACCAGGCGGGTCTGACCGTGCTGTGGGACGGCGACCACTACGACGTCGACGCCAACCTGCGCATCGAAGCGGCGCCGGGACACACACCGGGCTCCGCGATCGTCCAGCTCCGTTCGGGCACGGATCGCGCGGTGTTCGCGGGCGACCTGCTGCACAGCCCGTTGCAGATCGCCGAGCCGGAACACAGCCCGTGCTTCGACGAGGACGAGGAGCAGGCCAGGGTCGCGCGGCGCCGCATGCTGGAGTGGACCGCCGACCACAACGCGTTGCTGTTCCCCGCTCATTTCGCCGGCCCCGGCGCGGCCGAGGTCCGGCGCGAGGGCGGCAACTTCGCGGTCAAGGAGTGGGCGACATGGCGGTGAGCGTCTTCCGGAACATCTCCTACGCCGCGCCGCCGACCGGCGCCGCTCGGTTCGCCGCACCGACCCCGGTGGACGACGTGGACGGCTTCGACGGCCCGGGACCGACGGCTCCCGCGCCCGCCCGCCGGTTCCCGCTCGATCTGAGTCCGGTCATCGGGCCGGGTTGGGTCCGTGGTGACGACTATCTGACGTTGAACGTCTGGACGCCGACGAGGACCGGGCACGCACCGGTGATGGTGTTCGTGCACGGCGGCGCGTTCCAGTCCGGCACCGGCCAGGCCCCGGTGTACGACGGGACGTCCTTCGCCAGGGACGGCGTCGTGCTGGTCACGCTCAACTACCGGCTGGGCGCCCCCGGCTGGCTGGATCTGCCCGGCGCGCCGCCCAACCGTGGCCTGCTGGACGTGCTCGCCGCGCTCGGCTGGGTCCAGCGACACATCGGGGACTTCGGCGGGGACCCCGACCAGGTCACGCTGTTCGGCCAGTCGGCGGGTGCGATGATCGTCAGCGCGGCGACGGTGACGCCCCAGGCCGGCGGGCTGTTCCGGCGGGCGATCAGCCAAAGTGGTGGGCTCAGCACGCTGACCAGCGCTCAGGCCCAGGAGACGACGCGGGCGCTGGCGGCCGTTCTTGGCATTCCGGCGACGGTGCCCGCATTCGCCGAGGTGCCCGACGAACGGCTCGTCTCCGCGCTCGCGGAGCTTCCCGGTGCGGGTTCGCGGCTGTCGCCGTTCGGTGTCGTGCTCGACGAGGTGCCTCCGGCGCAGCCGGTGGATCTGCTGGCGGGCTCGAACTCGCAGGAGTCGCGGCTCTACCAGCTTCCCGAGCGCAGCGCGGCGATCGATGCGATGTTCCGCGACGGTCAGGACCGTCTGGTGTCGCTCCACGACAAGGCGAACACGTATCGGTTCGACTGGCGGGGCGGCCCGCTCGGCGCCTGCCATACCGCGGAGCTCCCGTTCGTGTTCGACAACACCGGGCTGCCCGCGCTCCGTTCCGGCAACGGCCTGCTCGGGCGGGACGTACCGGCCTCACTCGCGTCGGAGATGCACGGCGCGTGGGTCGAGTTCGCCAGGACCGGTGACCCGGGCTGGCGCGGAGAGCGTGTCTTCGCCTAGTCGAGCTGTGTCCAGGCACTCTCCACAGAACCGCGGCACCTCTCGGGCTGGTCTCCCACGCTGGTGAACAGTGCGGTCAACAGCGGGACACCGCCCGCGAGCGTGTCCGGCCCCAGCGGGCCGTTGGCGACGAGCGACACCAGCCCGTGGGCGACGGCCCAGCTCTGCGTCGCCAGCTCCAGCGGATCGACGTCGGGCCGGAACCGCCCCGCCGCCCTGGACCGGTCGGCCGCCCGCACCAGGTACTCGAGGGTCGCGTCCGCCGCGGCGAGGTCCTCCAGGTCGAAGTTCGCATCGAACATGACCCGGTACAGGTCGGCATGGTCCAGCGCGTTGCCGAGGTAGGCGGCGATCAGGGCCGTGAGGTCCCGTACCGGGTCCCGCGACGTCGGTACGGCCGCGAACCTGGCCGCCAGGCGGGTGAAGCCCTCCTGGCGCAGTGCCTTCCACATGCCGTCCATGCCGCCGAAGTAGGTGTAGACGGCCATCGTCGACACACCCGTCCCTGCCACGAGTGACCGCAGGGTGATCGGCTCACGCGTGCGGAGCATCCGCGCCGCCCGCTCGACCAGCAGGGTCCGCACCGCGGGGTCCTTCGTCCTGGCCATCGCGCCAGATTACATAGCATTGCATTGCTATAGTTAGAGGTGCCCGTCCGGGCGATCACTGTGAGGAGTCAGCATGGCCATCACGCTCGTGAACCCCGAAGGACTACCCGAGGTCGACGTCTACCGGCAGGTGTCCGTCGCCACCGGATCGCGGCTGGTGTTCGTCGCCGGCCAGGTCGCACGCGACGCCGACGGGAACAAGGTCGGCGAAGGCGATCTCGCGGCCCAGGTCGAACAGGCCTATCTCAACGTGGCCACCGCGCTGTCCGGGGTCGGCGCGTCCTTCGACGACCTGGCGAAGCTGACCGTCTACGTCGTCGGTTGGACGGTCGACAAGATGCCGCTGCTGCTGGACGGAATCGGTAGAGCCTCGGCGAGACTGGGCATGACCCCGGTGCCACCGGCCACGCTGATCGGGGTCGCGGCCCTTGCCGAACCCGACATCCTGGTCGAGGTCGAAGCCACCGCGGTGATCGACTGAACACGACCGACTGACATTCACACCCCGCCGGAATGTCGGCGGGGCCGATCGCGTTGAACCGCGGCATGGCCAACGAAACCGCGGAATTCAGCCCGACGGACTGGGTCCAGAACCAGACCAAGACGATCCTCGAAACCGGTACGACGGAGGGCATCGACATCCTCGGGTCGCCGATCGTGCTGCTCACGCTGCGGGGCGCGAAGTCCGGCAAGCTGCGCTACACGCCGGTGATGCGCGTGGAGCACGACGGTAGCTACGCCGTCGTCGCCTCGAAGGGCGGTGCTCCCGAGCACCCCGTCTGGTACCACAACATCAAGGCGCACCCCGAGTTCGCGCTGCAGGACGGAACCACCACCAAGGACTACGTCGCGCACGAGGCCGACGGCGACGAGCGGGCGCAGTGGTGGGAGCGCGCGGTCGAGGCGTTCCCGTCCTACGCCGAGTACCAGACGAAGACGGACCGCCAGATCCCCGTCTTCGTCCTGAACCCGAAGTCGTAGCGCACCACGGGCGAAAAGACCCGTGAGTGTTGTGGGCTGCCATGGCAGCCCACAACACTCACGGGTCCTTCAGTCCAGCAGGTCCTCGATCGTGATCGGGATGTGGCGGACCCTCACCCCGGTCGCGTTGTGGACCGCGTTCGCCACCGCCGCAGCCATGCCCACCGTGCCGATCTCGCCGAGGCCACGCGCGCCGACACTGTTGTGCAGGGTGTCGGGGTACTCCACGAAGTGGACGTCGACCTCCTGGATGTCCGCGTTGACCGGCACCAGGTAGCCGGCCAGGTCGCCGTTGGCGAACCGGCCGCTGGCCTCGATCTCCAGCCCCTCGTGCAATGCGGCCGAGACTCCCCAGATCATGCCGCCGATGATCTGGCTGCGCGCCGCCTTCGCGTTGATGATCCGGCCCGCGTCGAACACCCCGAGCATGCGTGACACCCGCACCTCCCGCGTGAGCCGATGCACCCGGACCTCGCAGAACTGCGCGCCGAACGAGCTGAACGAGTGCTTCGTCAGCTCCTCGCCGGGCGCCGACGACCCCGTGGTGGAGATCGACTCCCGTCCCATGGCCCGCAGCACCTCACCGAAGGTCATCGAACGCCCGCCGGCCAGGACCCGCCCGTCGGCGTAGGAGGCGTCCACACCCTCGAACGGTGCACCGGGTGAGGTGGCCAGCTTCACCAGATCATCGATCACCTTCGGCGCGGCGATCATGATGGCCGTGCCCGCGCTCGCCGTCGCGGTCGAGCCGCCGGACATTCCGCCCGCCGGATACGACGAGTCACCGAGGCGAGGCGTGACCTTGTCCGGCGATATGTCCAGCGACTCGGCGCCGAGCAGGGACAACACGGTCAGCAGACCGGTGCCGGGATCGGCACCACTGGTCGCCACGACGGCAGTGTCGTCGTCGCGCAACGTGATCTCGACCGTCGCGGGGAACCGCAGGGCGGGGAACATCGCGGTCGCCGTGCCGAGCCCGACGAGCCAGTCGCCGTCCGTCCTGCCCTCGGGCGTGCGCTCCGCCCACCCGAAGCGGGCCGCACCGATGCGGAAACACTCGTCGAGGTGCTTGCTCGACCACTGCAGGTCCTTGCCGGGCGGCGCCGCCGAGTTGTTCCGCTGACGCAGCTCGATGGGGTCCATGTTCAGCGCGACGGCCAGCTCGTCGATCGCGCTCTCCAGCGCGAACGACCCCGGCGCCTCCCCCGGTGCCCGCATGAACGTCGTCGGCGGGATGTTGAGCGGCACCATCTTCTGGCTGATGGCGACGTTCTGGGTCGAGTACCACTCCCGCGAGGTGCCGTGCGAGGTCGGTTCGACGAACGAGCGGTCCATCGGCGTGCTGGACCACGAGTCGTGCCGTATCGCGATGAGCGAGCCGTCGGTGTCCGCGCCGAGCGCGATCTTCTGGACGGTCGCGGGGCGGTTCGCGGTCGCGGTGAACACCTGCTCCCGGCTCAGCGCGGCCTTGACCGGCCGACCGAGTGCCCTGGCGGCGGCCGCAGCCAGGAACGCCGGCACGGACGTACGCCCCTTGCCGCCGAACGCCCCGCCGACGAAGGGGTTCACCGCGTGCACCGACGCCAGGTCCTCGTCCAGCGCGGCGGACAGCTCCAGTGCCTGCAGGTCCGACCCCTGGTTCCCGCTGTAGACGGTGAGCAGTCCGGACTCCCACACCGCGACGGCGGAGTGCGGCTCCATCGCGGCATGGTTCTGCGATGCGGTCGAGTAGGTTCCCTCGACGACCACCGGGCTCGCCGCCAGAGCGTCCTCGATCGACTCGACACCGGAGGCCAGCACGGACAGCGAGGGCGGCGACCCGTCCATCGCGGGCGGTGCGTCCTCGGCGGTCGCCAGTCCCTCTTCCATCGAGGTGAGCGCGGGCCGTGCGTGGTAGGACACCTGGATGAGCATCGCCGCGTCCCTGGCCTGCTCGAAGGTCTCCGCGACCACGAAGCCGATCGGCTGACCGTAGTAGGTGACCTCCTTGTTCTGCAGGGGCACCCAGGTCTCGCCGAGCATCGTGTTGTTCGGTGTGCGCAGCGGGAGCGGATCGAACGGCGAGTAGATGCCCAGCACTCCGGGAGCACTCTTCGCCCCGGTCACGTCCATGGCCGCGATCTCGCCGTGGGCGATCGTGCTGAGCACCAGATAGCCGTAGACCATGCCGGGGAAGTTGTGGTCCACCCCGTACCGGGCCCGGCCGGTGACCTTGAGCGGCCCGTCCATTCTGCTGGGCATCAGTGGCTCCCCTCGGTCAGTTCGTGCAGTGCGCGGATCACGGTCCGTTTCACCAGCGACGTCTTGAAGCCGTTCTCGGCCAACGGCCGGGCACCGTCGGCGGCCGCCGATGCCGCCACCTCGAACGTCTCCGGTGTGGCCGGGGCGCCGCGCAGAGCGGCCTCGACCCCGGTGAGGCGCCACGGCACGGTCGCCACTCCGCCCACCGCGACCCGGGCATCGACGATGCGCGAGTCCTGGACGTCCAGCGCGACCGCGGCCGAGCACAGCGCGAACTCGTAGGACTGCCGGTCACGCACCTTGACGTAGGTGGAGTTCCAGGCCCAGTCGAGCCGGGGAACCACGATCTCGGCGATCAGCTCGCCGGGACGCAGGTCGTTCTCCACCTCCGGTGTGTCACCGGGCGGCCGGTAGAAGTCGGTGAGCGCGACGGTACGGCTGCCGTTCTCGCCGACCAGCTCCAACCGTGCGTCGAGCGCGACGAGGGCCACGGCGACGTCGCTCGCGTGGGTGGCCACGCACGACTCGCTCGTGCCGAGGATCGCGTGCATCCGGTTGGCACCGGAGAGCGCGGGACAACCGCTGCCGGGCTCCCGTTTGTTGCACGGCATGGCGATGTCACGGAAGTACGTGCACCGGGTGCGCTGCAGCAGGTTGCCGCCCATGCTGGCCATGTTGCGCAGCTGCTGGGACGCACTCAGCAGCAGTGCGCGGGAGATCATCGGGTACACGCCGGCGTGCTGGGCGACGTCGCTCATCCGCTCCAGCGCGCCGATCCGCAGCCCGTCGGTGCTGTCGATGCCGCGCAGCGGGAGCCGGTTGATGTCCAGCACGTGCCGAGGCGTCAGGACGTCGAGCTTCATGAGGTCGACGAGGGTGGTCCCGCCGGCGAGGAATGCGCCGGGTGACGCGAGAGCCGCGTCCACGGTAGCCGGTGCGGTGAGCTCAAACGGTCGCATCGGCCCGCCTCGCCTGCTCGATCGCCGCGACGATGTTCGGGTAGGCGGCGCACCGGCAGATGTTGCCCGACATGAACTCGCGGACGTCCTCGACGCCCTGTTCGACCGCGGCGACCGCCGACATGATCTGACCGGACGTGCAGAAACCGCACTGCAGCGCGTCCTGGTCGACGAACGCCTGCTGAACCGGATGCAGCTGGTCACCCTCGGCGAGCGCTTCCACCGTCGTGACCTGCTGCGTCACCGTCGCGGCGAGCGTGAGACAGGACAGCACGGGCCTGCCGCCGACGTGCACGGTGCACGCGCCGCACTGCCCTCGGTCGCAGCCCTTCTTCGGGCCGGTGATGTCGAGACGCTCCCGTAGCGCGTCCAGCAGGGTCACGCCGGGATCGACGTTCAACTGTTCTGTTCTGCCGTTGACCTGGAGTGAGATGTCCACTGACTCTTCTTCCCGCGGCCCGTCCCATCACGGACGGCCTGCCGGTGTGCGTTGTGGTGGTTGGCTGCGCCGAGCGCGTCGCCGGGTAGAATCGGATAGTCATCCGCTTCACCATCGAGGCTAGCGGATGTTTATCCGCTTCGCAACGAGCCAACGGAGGCGACGATGACGACCGGATCGGTCAGCCCCCGACGCGCGGACACCCGGCGCAACCACGAACGCATCCTCACCGTCGCCGCGGAGTCACTGAGCACGTGTGGTGAGGTCTCGTTCAACGCGATCGCCAAGAAGGCCGAGGTCGGCGTCGGCACGGTGTACCGCCACTTCCCCACGGCGGCGGCGCTCATCCTGGCGGTGTACCAGCGCGAGGTGCAGCATCTCGTCGAGGTGGTACCGAACCTGCTCGACACCCATCCTCCGCAGCAGGCCTTCCGGATCTGGACGACCGATCACCTCGCCCGCTACATGATGACCAAGCGCGGCCTTGCCAACGCGCTGCGTACGGCGAGCACGTCCGGTGACGAGCTGCCCGCGAGTGCCTACGAGGCACTGGTCGACGCCGCGGCCACGCTGTTGAAGGCCAACGCCGACGCCGGGACGATCCGGCCCGACCTGGACGCGGAGACGGTCCTGCGTGGGCTGGGCGGTCTGCTCTATCTCGACCCGAACGGTGACTGGCGAAGCCAGACGGCGAGTCTCCTCGACCTGCTGTGGCGGGGTATGAGCGCGGAGCGATCGAACGAGGTCGGCTGAGGCCCGTGTCCTCAGGAGCCGAAGAAGGTCGCGGCTCGCTCGCCGAGCATCACCGCCGTGGCGTTGGGACCGCGCCGGGGCACCACCGGCAGCACCGAGGTGTCCACCACGCGTAGCCCCGCGACGCCCCGCACGGCGAGGTTCTGGTCGACCACGGCCTCGGCGTCGGACTCGGGTCCCATCCTCGCGCTGCCGGACAGGTGGAAGTTGGAGTTGAGCGAGGCACGGATCCATCTGTTCAACGCGGCGTCGTCGTGCATCGACAGCGGGTCCGGCGTGGTGATCGCCCCGACCCACGGGGCGAGCGGTCCGGTGTTCATGATGTCCACGCACGCCCGGATTCCGGTCCGCAGGCGCGCCATGTCGGAATCGGTACTCAGGTAGTTGAACCGCAGCTCGGGGTGGACCTCCGGGTCGGGGGACCGCAGCTGCATGTCGCCCCGGCTCTCGCTGCTCTGCAGTGCGACCATCGCGTTGAGGTCACCCTGACGGATCATCTGGGTGGGGAGCCTGCGCAGCGACACCCCACGCAGCGCGGACAGTGTCTTCACCGGCCGGCGCAGCACATCCGTCGCTCCCCTGACCAGCGATGTCCGTCCGCTACCCGAGTCGGTCATCATCGCGCCGAGCGGGATGGCGAACAGCAGCAGCTCGAGATCACCTGCCGGGTCCGAACCGGAGTCCAGGTTGAGCGCTGCCTGCGGGACCGGTGCCTCCGGGTTGAACGGCACGTCCTGTTTCGCTGTGAACCCGACGTAGACGTCCGGGTGATCGGACCAGTTCCGCCCGACCCCCGGCGAGTCGACCCGCACCTCGACGCCCACCGCGCGCAGCCTGTCCGCCGGGCCGATGCCGGACAACATCAGCAGGTGCGGCGACTTCACCGAGCCGGCGGACAGCACCGTCTCGGCGCTCCGGAGGACCTCGGTCCGCCGGCCCTCGGCCACTTCCACACCGACGGCACGACCGCCCTCGATGACCACCCGGCGCACCGTGGTGTTCCCCCGCACCGTCAGGTTCGGGCGGTCCAGGTGCGGCAGCAGATGGGAGATGGCGGTGTTGACCCGTACGCCGTCGGCGAAGTTGCCCGGCATGAGACCCACGCCGGGAGCCTGGCCGCCGTTCTTGTCCTTCTCCTCGGGGTGTCCGAGCGACAGGCACCCTTCGATGAATGCCGAGGACAGCGGGCTGAGCAGGTCGTCGCTCACCCGCTGCACCGGTATCGGGCCGTCGGTGCCGTGCATGTGGTCGACGAAGTCCAGGTCCCGCTCCGCGCGCTTGGCGAACGGCAGGCACTCCTCGAACGACCACCGATCGTTGCCCAGCGCGACCCAGTCGTCGTGATCCGCCTTCGGGGCCCGCACGAAGTTCCCGCCGTTCATCGCCGCGGAGCCACCGAGGATCTTCCCCCGGGGTACGCAGTACGGGAGCTCGGCGGTCAGATGGCCGCTGAACGGCCAGTTGTGCGGGCATCCCGGCAACATCGCCGACAGCGACGACACCCGCAGGATCTCCTCGGGGAACTCTCCGACCGAGCCGTACACCGGCCCCGCTTCCAGCAGCAGCACCGTGCGGTCCGGATCCTCGCTGAGCCGGGCCGCCAGCACACAACCGGCAGAGCCCGCCCCCACGATGATCACGTCGTAGTGGTTCACCCTCACCCCTGTTCCCCACCGATCACACCACAGTCTCGCGCTCACCACCGTCTGGCAGGACGATCTGCGCCTGGGGCTACCTGGGTGACGTCAGCCTCGGGCTAGCGGGCGCCGTCCAGGGTGTCGGTGAAACCCGCTGGGGCGTAGGGACCGAAGACCAGCTGTTCCAGCACGCCGAGTCCGGTTCGGTCACCCCAGGTGGCGCGCACCACCTGCTGCAGGTGCGCGGTGTCCGGACGCAGCACGTCCAGCTCGCGGGTCGTCGCCTCCTCGCCGCCGACGACGAGCTCGTCGCGCCATGTTCCGTGCGCCCACTCGGGGTGGAAGTAACCGACGCCCTTCATCCGGAACGCGAACAGCGGCTCCAGCTCGACGCGCGGGTCCAGCCCCGAACCGTCCGGAAGGACCAGGGTCGCGGACTCCGCGCGCCGCAGCCCCGGCGCCCACCGCACCTCGTGCCGCAGGCCGGGCAGCTGCCGCACGCCGTCGTCCGGTCCGAAGACCGGGTCGCCCTCACCCAGCACGGGCAGCATCGCCGCGGTCTCCGCCCACGGCGTCCCGGTGGCGTCCTCGTGGACCATGTAGTGCAGACACACGTCGTCGAAGTTCAGCGGCGACCACAGGAAGAACAGCTGGTCGGCACCCGGCTCGGGGGCGCGCTGCGGGGCGACCCCGACCGGGCGGATGCCCCATGAACGGTCCTTCGTCCCGAACACCGTGCGGTCCGCGAGGTCGATCGAGGCCCCACCGCTCGACAGCTCACCGGTCCAGCCGATCATCTGGGTGGCCCGGGTCGCGTCCCACGCCCGGCGGGTACCGGCGTTGCGTGCTGTGCGGGCCTCTTCGTAGGCGGCGGTACGCGCACGGCAGGTCAGCTCCGCGCGCAGGCCGTGCTCGGGCGCGTCCACCAGCACCTGGTTGATCCGCATCGGCTCGACGATCCGCACCGTGATCGGCCCGATCCGGGTCTCGGTCCGGTCCAGCGGGATGCGGCCGGATGCGAACACCGAACGCTGCACCCCGTCGTGCACGACGCTGAAGCCCGCGTCGATCACTCCCCGGTTGGGATAGAGACCGAGCGCGACCGCGAAGTAGAAGTCGTCGGTGTAGCCGTTGAACCAGAACCGGTCGTACTGGTCGGGGTGCCCCTGACCGGCGTGGGCCAGCGGCTCGGAGGTCTGGTGCACCGGATAGTCGTCGAACGGGATCAGCACGGGCGGTTGCTCCTCACAGGGTCATACGGGCAGGAGGCTCAGGCAGTCGAGGTCGTGGATCTGCGCCGCGGTGCGGCGAAACCAGGTGGCGAACATCTGGTCGCCGCGCTCGGTGTGCTGGACCAGGCATGCGGCGTACGACGCCATGAAGTACCCGAGGAAGGCGGAGTAACGGTAGTCGCGCAGGCACTGCTCGAACGAATAGTCGGTGACGCCATGGGAAACCAGTGCGGAGTGGTAGCGGCGCAGCAGGTCGTGCTCGTGCGCGCGGCGCATCTCGGTGGTCAGGCAGCCGCCGAGGAAGTACGACACGTCCGCCGCACCCGGCGCGGGCAGCAGCGTCTGCCAGTCGAGGACGCCGAGCGGCTCGGCGCCGCCCTGGATGTCGAAGAGCATGTTGTCCAGGCGGAAGTCCCCGTGCGTGACGGTCCACGGCCTCGGCTGCTCGCTGAACCACTGCCCGATGACCGGTGCGAACGCCTCCCCGATCGAGAGGTCGGCCGGGGAGACGTGGTCGGCGTAGTAGGCGGAGAACTGGCCGAACAGAGCCGGGTAGGACGCGGCGATGCGCGGCAGCCAGAGCGAACGGACGTTCCACGACGCGCCGTCCAGTTCGGTGCTGCCCCAGAACGGGGCGTGCAGGCCCGCTGCCGCAGTGACCACGGTCTCGGCCTGGGCGAGCGAGCAGCCCGCGATCTGGTCGCCCCCGACGGCCGGGGACAGGTCCTCCAGCACCAGCACGAAGTCGTCGTTGCTCTCGTCCCGGTCCTGGTAGAGGCACCGGGGCACGCGCAGCGCGACCGAGCCGACGAGGTCCCGGTAGAAGCCGAGCTCCCGGCTGTAGACCAGCTCGGCGACGGCGGCGGCCCGGTAGGTCCGGTCGGGCGAGGGGAGCTTGCACACGACGCTGCCGGGAGCAGCGGTCCCCGCCGACTCCGGCTCGTAGCTCAGCTCGAACCGGATGCTCTGGCACACGAGACCGTTGCCGACCGAGGCGTGCCGCACCGAACTCACCCGCGCCGAGCGCTCCAGCAGCCCGGCACCGTGCAGGACCTCGGTGAACCACTCCGGGCTCGCGTCCTCGGCCGTTCGCGGGACCGGCAGGCGTGACGACACATCCACTGCGATCACCTCCTTGTGACTTCGCATTCGATACCCCGTGACCGTACTGGTCATGATCGATCACGGCATCCCACGTCGATCCACACTCAGCTGGTCGAGTGGCCGGTCTCACAGCGCGCAGGTATGGTGCGTGATTGGTAATTCGAATTCGAATAGTGCCAACGAAGCAAGCGACCGCACCGCAAATGCAAGGGGGTGCGCGTGGTCGAAAATCGATGCCGGCCAGGTCGATCATTTCCATCCACCCTCGAGATCAGTACCTCTCCCGGACCAGCCGGGCCAGCGCGGTCGGGGCGTCGAGGGACTCTGACGCGCGCGCCACCGCCGAGAGCGATTCGGTGTACTCAATGACCGAGTGCACCGCGCGAACCTGTGAATCAATTGTGAGAAAAGGACGACGAGCGCCCGGGCGACTGCCCTCGGCGGCCGAGGATGGACCAAGGGCGGTTCTCCACCATGAACAGTGCACATCGGCTCGAACCTGTGTCGGCGGGCCACGGCAGAGGCACGGTGCTCGCGGCCTGGGAGCGGTTCGTGCGGGGCGAGGATCAGGTTCCGGGGGTCCGCGCCGAAGTGGCGATCTCCTGGCATCGCTGCCGGGAGCAGTACCGGGTGGACCCGCACCTGTCGGCGGCACCGGTCGCCGTCGCGGAGATCAACCACACCCTCGAACACGACGTCGTGCTTGCCGAGCTCGGGTTCCGTGCCGCGTCGATCGCACACGAGGTGAGCAACCTCAGCGGCATCGTCACGATCGCCGACGCCACGGGCCGCATCCTCGCGGAGTGGGGTGACCAGGCGACTCTCAACAGGGCCACCGCGTCGAACCTTGCGCCCTGGTTCTGCTGGTCGGAGAGCGCGACCGGCACCAACGGCATGGGTACGGCTCTCGAAGCGCACGGCCCGGTGCTGATCAGGGGCGCCGAGCACTGGTGCCAGGCGTTCCACAACTGGGTGTGCGCGGGTGTCGCGGTGCGGGACGTGGTGTCCCGAGAACCGATCGCGGTCCTGAACATCTCGTGCTGGCGCAACCAGCTCCCCGCGTCCTCGGGCAGCTGGCTGGCCAACGCCGTCGCCAAGACACAGTGTCTGTTGCGCAGACGCGCCAGGGACAGCGGCGCCGAGCTCGTGTCCGCCTACAGCCAGGCGCGGGCGCATTCCGGCACGGCGCTCGCGGCCGTCGACACGTCCGGCAAGGTGGTCATCGCCGACGAGACGGCCAGTGTCCTCATCGGGGTGCCCGCCTCCACCCCCGCCGTCGATCCCACACACCGCTGGAACCCGGGGCTGCCGGAGTTCATCGCGGCCGCCAGATACGCCAGCAAGCAGGCCTCCCGCAACCCTGACTGGGTCGGTTCGACCCAGATCTTCACCCACCTCGCCGACGAGCCGACGTCGATCAGCCTCCGCCCGGTGTTCGTGTCCGGGAACCTGATCGGCAACCTGGTCTCCTTCGGCTCCTCCGACGGCGAACAGCTGCCGAGGGCGGACGGGATCGCCTCGCCTCGCACCCAGCCCCGCCGCCTGGTCGCGATGCGGGACAACCGGATGGTGCTGCTGCAGCTCTCGGAGGTCTCCTTCGCCGAGTCGGAGGGCAACGACGTGTGGCTGTCCACCGACCAGGAGCGGCTGCGGGCCGCGTCCCCCGGTCTGGACAAGCTCGAGACCGAGCTGTCCGATGCCGGCTTCCTTCGGGTGCACCGCCGCTACGTGGTCAATCTCAGCCGCATCCGCGAGATCGAACGTGGGCTCAAGGGCGAACTCTTCCTGGTCATGGACGACCGGGCGGCCACCATGGTGCCGGTGTCACGACGGAACGCCCCCGCCGTGCGCAGGGCGCTGGACATCTGAGGTCGTGAGGACGACCTCGTCAGGGAGGGACTGCCGTGTCCGACACCACCACCGACGCTGTTGTCGACCAGCGCATCGAGCGGGACCTTGGCAAGGGTGGGCTCGGCATCCGCCCCACCCGACCTCCCCTGTCGGCGAGCGCCGCCAGGTTGCGTACCCACCCGGCCGGCGGCGCGAGCAACCGCGACTGGTGGCCGCGTCGCCTCAACCTGGCGATCTTGAGCAAGCACTCGGCCTCGACCGACCCCATGGGCGAGGACTTCGACTACGCCGCCAGGTTCGCGACGCTCGACCTCGACGCGGTGGCCCGGGACATCGACGAGGCGCTGACGAACTCACAGGACTGGTGGCCCGCCGACTTCGGGCACTACGGGCCGCTCGTGCTCCGGATGGTGTGGCACTGCGCGGGTACGTACCGCGTCGGCGACGGTCGCGGCGGCGCGACCGCGGGTATGCAGCGCTTCGCCCCGCTCAACAGCTGGCCGGACAACCGCAACCTGGACAAGGCCCGTCGAGTGCTCTGGCCGGTGAAGCGCAAGTACGGCAGCGCCCTCTCGTGGGCCGATCTCATGGTCTTCGCGGGCAACCGCGCGTTGGAGTCGATGGGGTTCACGACCTTCGGTTTCGGTGGCGGCCGGACCGACGTCTGGGAGTCCGACGAGGACGTGTACTGGGGTCCGGAGGACAGCTGGCTCGGCGACGAACGCCACAGCGGTGTCCGGGACCTCGACCGACCGCTGGCGGCCGACCAGATGGGCCTCATCTATGTGAACCCGGAGGGCCCGAACACCGTCCCTGACCCGTTCACCTCGGCCCGGGACATCCGGATCACGTTCCGCCGCATGGGGTTCGACGACGAGGAGACCGTCGCGCTGATCGCGGGCGGGCACACGTTCGGCAAGACCCACGGCGCCGCCGACCCCGACGAGCACCTCGGGCCGGAGCCGGAAGCAGCGCCACTGGACGAGCAGGGGCTCGGCTGGCGCGGTGGCTACGGCACCGGGATGGGCGCGGATGCCATCTCCAGCGGTCTGGAAGGTACCTGGACGCCGACCCCGACCACGTGGGACAACAGCTTCTTCGAGACCCTGTTCAACTACGAGTGGGACCTGGAGCTCAGCCCGGCGGGCCTGTGGCAGTGGGTTCCCAGCGACGGCGGCGGGGCCGGGACGGTCCCGGACGCCCATGACCCCACGAAGACGCACGCCCCGACGATCCTGACGACCGACCTCGCGCTGCGCTTCGACCCGGTCTACGAGCCGATCGCGCGCCGTTTCCTGGAGAACCCCGACCAGCTCGCGGACGCGTTCGCCCGGGCGTGGTTCAAGCTGACCCATCTGGACATGGGCCCGGTGCGGCGATACCTGGGCCCGCTGGTCCCCCGCGAGACGTTGCCCTGGCAGGACCCGGTGCCGGAGGTGGACCACGAGCTCGTCGACGCTGACGACATAGCGACCCTCAAACGCCGGCTGCTCGCCTCGGGGCTGTCGATCGCCGAGCTGGTCACCACAGCATGGGCCTCGGCCTCGACGTTCCGGGCCAGTGACCGGCGCGGCGGGGCGAACGGGGCACGCATCCGCCTCGAACCCCAGCGCCACTGGGAGGTCAACGAGCCGGAGGTACTGGCTAGGGTGCTCACCACACTCGAAGAGGTCCAGCACACCTTCAACGACTCCCGCACCGACGGCAGGAAGGTCTCGCTGGCCGATCTCATCGTCCTCGGCGGCGCCGCCGCGATCGAACAGGCCGCCAGGGACGGCGGGCACGATGTCGAGGTCCCGTTCACGCCCGGCCGGACGGACGCGACACAGGAACAGACCGACGTCGACTGGTTCGCCCCACTCGAACCGACCGCGGACGGATTCCGCAACTACCGGGGCGCGGGCAACCGGCTGCCCTCGGAGTACCTGCTCGTCGACCGGGCGAACCTGCTGAGGCTCAGCGCCCCCGAGATGACCGTCCTGGTGGGTGGGCTCCGCGTCCTCGGCGCGAACCGGGGACGGTCCCGTGCCGGTGTCCTCACCTCGCGGCCCGGCACGCTCACCAACGACTTCTTCGTGAACCTGCTCGACATGGGGACGCGGTGGACGTCCGGGACCGGTTCGACCTTCGAGGGGCGGGATCGTGTCACGGACGAGCCGCGGTGGGTCGCGAGCCGGATCGACCTCGTGTTCGGCTCGAACTCCGAGCTGCGAGCGCTCGCGGAGGTGTATGCGAGTGACGATGCGCGGGAGCGGTTCGTGGGTGATTTCGTCGCCGCGTGGGCCAAGGTCATGGACCTCGACCGGTTCGACCTCGCGCGGCCGCCGGTGACCGCGGCCACATCCGGGTACGAACGGTAGCTGCCGGCGCATGAACGGCACAGCGAGCCGGAATTCGAGTTCAGCCTTGTCCCTCTGATTGGCCCCGCGTAGGGTTCCTATTGATCAAAGTTATGCGATCGGGCGCGGGTCACACAATTGATCCGACGCGATAATGCGGCATGCCATTACGCATTGATGCGGCACCGAAGATAAGTGCGTGATCACACTGAACAAAGGAGTTCATGTGGAAGTGCGTTCCTGAATCAGTTCTCATCGACCGGGGCATTTTTCTTATGCCTACCGGTGGTTTGTTGTGCCCTGCGCAAGTTTATCCGTGGTTCGTAGAGATTCGGGATGTGGAGGTGAAACCCGATGACGATCTCTGAGGAGCGACTCGATCTGCTCGACCAGATCGGGTTGACCGTACAGAACAAGGCAACGATCGGTCGGGTTCTCGGTACCGGGAACATCGAACAGGTCGAGGAGGGTCCGGACGGCCGCATGTCGGCGACAGTCAGGATCCGGCCCGACGAGATTTGCTGGGATCCGACGATCCTGGTCATGCCGCACGGAGGTGATCTCGAGCTCGAGCTCATCAACGACGACCTGAACACCCACTGCGCGCTCCTGCCCAGTAACGGTGACCGGAAGTTCATCTGGCTGGTCAACCACTCGAAGGGCCGGGCAACGCTCAACCTGGACGGCCCCGGCTACTACTGGTACAGCTCGCCGACCGGCAACGACGAGGGCCGCGGCCTCACCGGAGCCATCGTGGTGCTTGGCGACGTGCCCCCGGAGGCCCGCCTCGACCGTCCCGACCAGCCGCGACCGTAGGAAGGAGCAGCAAATGACCATCGAATACGTCGACGCCGGCGAGGCCATCGACCAGGGATCGCTGAGCGGCAAGACCGGGAACGCACCGCCCGTGGTCGCCGGTGTCAACTACGAACGCCTGCTCAACGCCCGTTCGGAGTCGCACAACTGGCTCACCTACTACGGCGCGTACGACGGACAGCGGTACAGCCTGCTGGACCAGATCAACACGGAGAACGTCAAGCGCATCGGACCGGTCTGGATGTTCCAGGCGGGGACGAGCGGCATGATCGCGGGCGCGTCGACCTACGCCTTCGAGGCTACGCCGATCGTCGTCGACGGGATCATGTACCTGACCGGCTGGGACGGCTGGCTCTGGGCACTCGACGCGGTCACCGGTCAGGAGATCTGGCGCTACAAGCACGCCGTCCCCTACGACGTCTCGCTGTGCTGCGGAAACGTCAACCGGGGCTGCGCCGTGGCGCACGGCAAGGTCTACATGGTCACGCCGAACGCGCACGTCCTCGCGCTCGACGCCACCACCGGCAAGAAGATCTGGGACAAGACCTACGGCGACGTGCGGGCCGGGGAGAGCGCCTCGCTCGCCCCGCTGGTCGTCAAGGACCTGCTGATCGTCGGCAGCGCGGGCGGCGAGTTCGGGGTGCGCGGTCACCTCGACGCGTTCGACCTGGAGAGCGGCGAGCACCAGTGGCGCTGCTACATGGTGCCCAAGCCGGGTGAGCCCGGTTCCGAGACCTGGCCCGCCGACGGCGACGCCTGGGCTCGCGGTGGCGCGAACCCGTGGATCACCAGCACGTTCGATCCGGAGACCAACCTGCTGTACGTGGGCACCGGCAACCCGGCACCCGACTTCGACGGCGCCGTCCGCGAGGGCGACAACCTCTACACCGACAGCGTCGTCGCGGTGGACGTCGATGCCGGCCAGATTCGCTGGCACTACCAGTGCACCCCGCACGACGTGTGGGACTACGACAGCACGATGGAGAACATCCTGTTCGAGTCGGACGGGCGCAAGCTGCTCGGCCACTTCGACAAGAACGGCTATTTCTTCATTCTCGACCGCACCGACGGATCGCTGATCAGCGTCACGCCCTTCGTGGACCGCATCGACTGGGGTGCGATCACCCGCGACGGCAAGGTCACGCCGAAGAAGTACCCGGACAAGGAAGGCGACCCGGTCCACTTCTACCCCGGCCCCGCCGGCGCCAAGGAGTGGACGCACGCCGCGTACAGCCCGAAGCACGGACTGTTCTACGTCCCCGTTCAGGATGTCGGCGCGACCGCCACCCGGCGGCGACGCGAGTTCAAGGAAGGCATCCCGTACTGGGGCGCCGGTGTGCAGGTCGACGCGGAGGACATGACCGGGTCGATCAGCGCGTTCGACGCCACCGGTGAGGAGAAGTGGCGCTGGCGGGCCAAGAACCCGATGTGTGCGTCGGTGCTGACCACAGCGGGTGACCTGGTGTTCGCCGGCGAGCCGTCCGGTGAGTTCAACGCGATCGACGCCCGCAACGGCGAGCTGCTGTGGCAGTTCCAGTGCGGCAGCGGCCACCACAGCAGCCCGGTGACCTACATGGTCGACGGGAGGCAGTACGTCGCTGTGCCGGTCGGGTGGGGTGGCTGGATCGAGGGCTTCCTGCCGGGCATGCTCGGAGCAGGGCACGGAAGTGCGCTGATCGTGTTCGCCCTCCCTGAATAGTGCGGTGGCCATGAACGTTCGCCGAACCATCGGCGGATGCAGGTTTCCGCTGGGCGTGCCGGCGATCGACCTTCGTACCGGGCGTACTCGGGTCGGTCGCCGGTGCGGCCAGCGGGAAGCTGGGCCGTCGAGGGTCGGTGAACGTTTGTGGCCGCCGCACAGAGTCCCTGCCACATCCGGTGTGCAGCAGAACGGAGAGGAGGTGGATCCATGGAGTCTCAGCTCGCAGTGTGGGAGACGCCCGAGTTCGAGGAAATCGGAGTCGCGCCTGAGGTGACCATGTACATCGCTCAGCTGGAGGACTAGGAGCGTGGGGAGGCGCCGGACCTTCGTGGTCCGGCGCCCTCCGACGATGTCCTTCCACGACGACGTGCGTCCACTACGACGGATGGAGTGCCAGGGTGCGGCTGCGGGTTCTCGGCTCGGCGGCGGGCGGTGGTTCGCCGCAGTGGAACTGCGGCTGCCCGGTATGCGGTGCTGTCCGGCGAGGTGAGGCGCCCCCGCGCACCCAGTCCTCGGTGGCGGTGAGCGTCGACGGCCTGCGGTGGTTCCTGATCAATGCCTCACCCGACATCCGTGCCCAGATCGAGGCGTTCCCCGGGCTGCACACCCGCGAGGGCAGGGCCACCCCGGTGGAGGCCGTGCTGCTCACCGACGCCGAGCTGGACCACACCCTCGGCCTGTTACTCCTGCGCGAAGCCCGCGAGATACGCCTGTACGCGACCTCCGCGATGCACAAGGTTCTGAGCGACGGCTCGGGAGTCCTGCGCACGCTCGAGCGTTACTGTCCGGTCGAATGGCGGACCGTCGACCCGGGCGCCGACATCGCGCTGGCCGACGGCCTGTCCTGCCGGGCGTTCGACGTACCGACCACCAAGCGGGACCGGTTCGGCACCGGGACCGACCAGGGTCGGGTCGTCGGCTACCGGATGACCGACGAACTCACCGGGCGCTCGCTCGTCTACCTGCCGGGGGTGCAGGCGCTCACGCCGGAGCTGCGCGCCCAGATCGCGGGCTGCGACTGCCTGCTGATCGACGGGACCTGCTGGAGCGACGACGAGCTGGTGACGCTGGGGCTCGCCGGCAAGACGTCGCGGGAGATGGGGCACATACCGATCGACGGCGCGGACGGCAGCATGGCGCAGCTGCGGGAGCTCGGCGCCCGGCGAACGATCTTCATCCACATGAACAACACCAACCCGATCCTGCTCCCGGACACGCCGCAGCGGCGCATCGTCGAGGGAAGCGGCATGGAAGTGGCCGCGGACGGCCTCGAGGTGGAGGTATAGAGATGACGACAACCGCCGACGGCTTCGTCGACACCCTGCGCGCCCACTCACGGCGCTACCACGACCAGCACCCGTTCCACGTGCGGATGAACGCGGGCAGCCTGAGCCCGCACCAGCTGCGGGGGTGGATCGCGAACCGCTTCTACTACCAGGAGAACATCCCGCGCAAGGACGCCGGAATCCTCGCCAACTGCCCGGACCTCGAGGTCCGCAGGCGCTGGATCCGCCGCATCATCGACCACGACGGCACCGCCGGGGGCGAGGGCGGCATCGAGGCGTGGCTGCGGCTCGGTGAGGCCGCCGGGCTGACCCGCGAGGAGATCCGCGACCACCGGCATCTCGTGCCCGGGGTCCGGTTCGCCGTCGACGCGTACGTCAACTTCACCCGCACCCGCCCGTGGGTGGAGGCCGTGGCGTCGTCGCTCACCGAGCTGTTCGCCCCCGACCTGATGGCCGAGCGGATCGGGGCGTTCGAGCGGTGGTACCCGTGGATCGACGCGGACGGGCTCGCCTACTTCCGCGCACGGCTGGACCAGGCACCGCGCGACTGCGAACACGCGCTGGAGGTGGTGACCGAACACTGCCTGTCCGTGGAGTCCCAGGCCAAGGCGGTGGACGCGCTCTCCTTCAAGTGCGACGTCCTGTGGAGCATGATGGACGCCATCGACCAGGCCTACCCGGAATGACCGCGATGGATTCGGCCGCGACCCGGTCTCGCCTCGCCGTCACGGCCCGGCCCAGGTTGGCCCGGCACGTCCGGATGAGCTTCTGCCGGACCCGGAAGCGGCACATCCTGATGCTCCCGGAGACCGTGGTGGTGCTGAACGGCACCGGGGCGGACATCCTCGACCTGTGCGACGGCCGGCACACCGTTGGCGAGATCGTGGACGAGCTGAGCGCGCGCTACCGGGCCGTCGTCGACGACGAGGTGCACCGGTTCCTGACCCGCCTTGCCGGCCGTCGCTGTCTGGAGATCTCCGATGGATAGCCCCTTCGGCCTGCTGGCCGAACTCACCTACAGCTGCCCGCTGGCCTGCGCGTACTGCTCGAACCCGACCAACATGGCCGACTATCGCGACGAGCTGACCACCGAGGAGTGGCGGCGTGTACTTGGCGGAGCCCGGGACCTGGGTGTGCTGCAGTGCCATCTGTCCGGCGGGGAGCCGCTGCTGCGCCGCGACCTGGTCGAGATCGTGGCGAGCGCGCACGAGCTCGACCTGTACACCAACCTCGTGACCAGCGCCATCGGTCTCTCGCGCGGCAAGGCGGAACAGCTGCGCGACGCCGGTCTCGACCACGTGCAGGTCAGCATCCAGGCCGACGACCCGGCCATGTCCGACCGGATCGCGGGCACGCCCTCCTTCCGCCGCAAGATCGAGGCGATGGCCGTGGTCAAGGAGCTGGGCTGGCCGCTCACCATGAACGTCGTGTTGCACCGGCAGAACATCGACCGCGTCGCCGACGTGCTGGCCCTGGCCGAGGAAGTGGGCGCGGACCGGGTGGAGCTTGCCAACACCCAGTACTACGGCTGGGCCTGGCGCAACCGCGACGCGTTGCTGCCCAGCCGCGCGCAGCTGGAGGCGGCCGAGGTCATCGTCCGGGCAGCCCGGGAACGGCTGCGCGAGCGCATGGACGTCCTCTACGTCATCCCCGACTACTACAGCCAGTACCCGAAACCGTGCATGGGCGGGTGGGCGTCCCGCCAGCTGACCGTGACACCGAACGGCGACGTCCTGCCCTGTCCCGCGGCCCAGTCGTTGCCGCTGCCGAGAGCCAGCGTGCGCGACACGTCGCTGGAGCGGATCTGGACCGACTCGCCGGTCATGACCGCGTTCCGGGGGACGGACTGGATGCCGGACCCGTGCCGGAGCTGCGATCGCCGGGAGCTGGACTTCGGCGGCTGCCGTTGCCAGGCCTTCCAGCTCACCGGCGACGCCGCCCGCACCGACCCGGTCTGTCACCTGTCCCCCGACCACGACCTGGTCACCCAGGTCGTGGACGCGGCCAACGCGGACACCCGTCCCGACGAGCTGCCGCTGATCCCACGCCCGCACCGAGCACTGGCCTCGGGAACCTCCCCGCACGCCGGCTGATCACGGAGAGTGAGAAACCGGCTCTCGCAGTCCGAGCGCACGCCGCAGGGAGGCCGGAGCCCCGTGCTTCCTCAGTCGACCATGGCGCTGAACTGCAGCTGACTTCGCAGAGCAGAAGGGGCTCGTGAGACTGACGTTGAGTGGCTTGTGCCCGAAGCCTCCGCGCGAACTATCCAGCCCGAGCACGGCCCACACGTCAGTGCTCGGCGGCGATCAAGGTTGGCCGTCGATCAGTAGGTGGCGGGTGAGGAAGGACAGTTGTGCCTCGACCGCGCGGTCGTGGCCGTCGAGGAACGGCTCGTAGTGGCCACCGGGGATGCGAAACAGCTCCCCGCGTGGGGCCCGCGCGGCGGCCCGCAGCGCGGACCCGACGGGGGTCACCTGATCGTCGTCACACACCAGCACCAGCAGCGGTGACCGCACCCGACCCGCTGCTCGGCCCGGACGGTAGAAGCCCAGCGCCAACGAGGAGCGCGCGGCGGCGGCTCGGCGCCAGTGCACGTGCCTGCCGTCCGGATCGAGTGCCCGCTCCGCGTCCCGGCCGTCCGGGCTGGTGATCATCGCCGGGACGCCGGGCTCGCCGGCCAGGGGCAGCAGGATCGGCTCCCGCCCGACCAGCCCGGCGAGTCCGTCCAGTATCCCCATCGCGGTGAACCGCGCCATCGCCCCGGGGCGCTGGTGCTTCGCCGCGAGCAGGGTCGCGGTCGGCCCGTCGACCAGCGGGGTCTGTGCGATCGCGCCCGCGAGCTCGGGGTGGTCGGTGGCGACCCGCAAGACGTGGCCCGCGCTCGCGGAGAACCCCCACACGGCCAGCTTGCCCGGATCGACACCGCGCAGACCCGAGGCGAACGCGAGCGCGGCGTCCCAGTCCGCGAGCTGGTCCCGGACGGGCAACACCAGGTGCGGAGTTCCCCCGCTGCCCCCGAGCCCTCGGTAGTCGAAGGCCAGCACACTGAACCCCGCCTCGTGGAACCTGCCGGCGAACAGGTCCGTGCCCGGCTCCTTCGGCACGGCGAACCCGCCGGCCATGACCACGCACCCGCCGTTGGAGCCGGGATAGAACCATGCCGCGCACTCGTCCGCGCCGCTGCGGAACCGCACCTGCTCCCGTTGCACACGCTCGACCTCAGCCATGGTGAGCACCTCCGGTGACCCGGTCACCGGGTCGCTCCGCTTCGGCCAGCCAGTCCGCCGCTCGCCGCCACAGGACCGAGACGGGCATCGACGGCCCGGTCCAGGTCGTCGAGCGCAGGAACCCGCGCCCTCGGTTGCGCCGCATGATCACCACGTGCAGGGGGCTGCCGACGAACTCGCGCAGGTCCTCCGGCGAACGCCACACCGACACCGAGCCGGACCGTCGCTGCATCGGCTTGCTCCACAGCCAGACGCCCACCGCGCCCGGCATCGACGGCCAGCCACGCGCCAGCATGGTCGCGTCCCAGAAGATGCGCGGCAGATCGCCCCATCGATAGGGGGTGTAGTCGGTCATGCTCACCACCACCTCGGCGTCGGCGACAGCCGCCGGACCCGGCCGCCATCTCCGCCACGTGATCTCCTTCGTCTCCACCATGGTGCCTCCCACCCATCAGGAATACAGATGTATTGGAGTGACCATACATTTGTATTGCCTAGGTCGGTAAGAGGTATCTTCACCGGGTGAGCGCTCCCCGTCCCAGCCCCGGATCCGCGCTGGATCACCCCGCCGGTGACACGACCTTCGAGCGCATCCGAGCCGCCGCTCTGCACGGGTTCGCGGACCAGGGCATCGCGGGCACCTCGGTGCGGGCCGTCGCCGAGCAGGCCGGTGTCTCACTCGGCCTGGTCCAGCACTACTTCCCGACCAAGGCCAGGCTGCGCGCCGCGGTGGACGAACACGTGCTGCGGGTCGTCCGCACCTCGATCGACGCCGACTCACTGCCCAAACCGCCCGCCGACCCGTTCCGTGAGTTCGGCCACCGGGTGACCGCGCTGCTCGGGACGCATCCCGAGGTTCTGCGCTACGTCGGACGGGCTGTGATCGACCGGGATCCGATCGCCGTCACCGTCGTCGACCAGCTGGTCGCCCTGACCGACTCGGTATGGGCCGACTTCGCCGACCGGGACCTCCTGCGGCCTGGGATCGACCGGACCTGGGTGACTCTGCACAGCCTCGTGCTGGTGATCGGCACGGTGATGATGCGTGAACCGTTGGAACATCACCTGCCCGAACCCCTCCAGGCCCCGGACCAGCTCCGCAGGTGGGACGACGCGATGGGCGACCTGCTGCGCCACGGCCTCTTCCGCTGACCGGCCGGCGCCGCCTACAGGTGGTTCAGCACCAGGTCGTGCAGGTCACGGCTGCGCAGGACACCCGCGTGGAAGCGGGCCGTGAGTGGCCCCGCGACCGGTCGGCTGGTGATCAGCGGCACCGGCTGCTCGTGACGACCGCCGTGTGAGCGGAGCGCACCGTGCAAACCGGACAGGTCGTGGTCGGCGGCGCGACCGCCGAGCGCGACGTGCGCGGACGCGGTGACGGCCAGGTCACCGATGCGGTCCATCGGGTGCTCGTAGATGGTCGCCGCGTCGGCGCGATCCCACACCTCCTCGATGCCGGGCAACGCGCCGAGCACCTCTCTGGCACGGGCGCGCTCCCGTTCGGGCAGGTAGAGCCAGGCGAAGGAGCCGAGCGCGCCGTGGTGGCGGACGTACGGGTCGGTGATCGGCAGAACCACGTCGTGGACCTCGACGCCGGCCTCCTCCAGCAGGTCGGTGAGGTAGTGGACGTTGGGCGCACCATCCTCGGTGTGCTTGGCGTTCATGCCGTGATCAGCGGTGATGCCCACGACGAAACCCTCGTCGAGGTACTCACCGAGCAGCACGTCGAACTCGACGAAGAACCGGTCGGACAGCTCCTCGCCCGGCCCGGCCGCATGCTGGACACGGTCGGTCAGCGACACGTAGAGCAGACGCAGGGCCCGATGGGCGCGGTAGACCGCGAGCCCGAGCCGCATCGCGTAGTGGCTGGCGTTCCAGTCGTAGATGCCGGGCGCCTCGCCGACGAGCTCCACCAGGTCCGGGACGCCGTACTCGGGCAGACCGGCCTCGGCGGCCTTCTCGACGCTGACACTGGGCACGCCGCCCCGGCCGAGGAGCCTGCGCAGCTTCTCCTTCGTGGTGACCATGAGCGCCGGGACGCCGTGCTCGGCCAGTACGGCGTGGATGCTGGGGGCGCGGAGGAACCGGGGGTCGTTGAGCAGCTCGAGCGTCCCGTCCTCCAGCCGGCAGTAGTTGCCGGGGATGCCGTGCAGCGCGGGTGAGGCGCCGGTGACGATGGACAGGTTGTTGGGATTGGTCAGGCTCGGCATCTCCGAGGCGCCGATCCGATACTGGCCGCCGCCCGCGAGCATCCCGGCCAACCTCGGCATGATCCCCCGGGCCAGCGCATCGTCGAGGTAGTCGGGGTCGCCGCCGTCGATGGTGAACACCACCGTTGGCTCACGCGGGACCTGGTACTCCCGGTCGTTGACCGTGATCGTGTTCATGAGGCGGTCCTCTCTCCGGCGAGCGCGACGAACTCCTCCTCGGACCGGCTCAGCGAGCGGCCGTGCCGGAGGATGAGGTGAACGGGACGGGTCGAGGGCGCCGGGCGCAGGTCGAGCTCGGCGACGCGGCCTAGCCGCAGGACGGACTCGGCGGCGCTCCTGGTGACGCACGCGATGCCCAGGCCCTCCGCGACGGCGTGCACGATCGCCGAGGTGCTATTGATCGTCCACACCCGCGCTCCGGGTATCCCCCAGCGCTCGAGCAGTTCGAGCTGGTAGGAGCGTGTGGTGGAGCCGTGTTCACGGACGAGGACGGTGCTGCCGCGCAACACCGCGGGGTCGGCCGCGGCTCCGGCCAGTGGATGGTCCGCGGCGGCGATGACGACCTGGGGTTCCTCGGCGATGAGAATGCTGTCGTACGCCGGGGCCGCCCCGGCGTCGGCGGCGACCACGAGGCCTACCTCGCCCGCGTCGAGCTGCCGGAGTGTCTCGCTGGTGTTGTCGATGCGCAGGTCCAGGTCGACCAGCGGGTGGAGCCGGGAGTACCTCACGAGCAGGCGAGGCAGGACCCCTTCCCCCGCTGTCGCGGTACCACCGATCGACAGCGTGCCGCGCACCGGCCCGTTGCCCAGCCGGTGCAGGCTGTCCACGGCTTCGGCGTAGGTCGACAGCACGCGGCGGGCGTAGCCCAGCAGCACCTCACCCGCGTCGGTGGGTTTCAGTGCGCCCGTCTCACGGCTGACCAGGCCCACCCCCATCTCGGCCTCCAGCTGGCGGATGTGCGCGGACACCGTCGACTGGGCCATGTCCAGTGAGCGGGCCGCGACGGTGATCCCACCGGTGTCGACGACCGTGACGAACACCCGCAGCCGCCGCAGGCTCGGGCCGGTCACGAACGAACCGCGACCGGCGCGGCGAGATCGGCGTCGGGCTCGGCCAGCACTCCCGCCCGACGTCCGCTCATGATCGCGGTCATCTGGTCGGCCGTGGTCTCTCGCTGCCACCGGGCGATCACCAGCCCGGCCACCGCGTTGCCCAGCGTGTTGACCACCGCTCGGCACTCGGACATGAACCGGTCGATGCCGAACACCAACATCACGCCGGACACCGGGATCAGCGACAACGAGGACACGGTGGTCGTGAGCATCACGAAACCGCCACCGGTGACACCGGCCGTCCCCTTCGAGGACAGGAGCATGACCAGCAGCAACAGGACCTGCTGGCCCAGCGACAGCTCGATGCCCAACGCCTGGGCGATGAACATGCTCGACAGCGTGAGGTAGATGCACGTCCCGTCCAGATTGAACGAGTACCCGGCGCTGACGCTGATCCCGGCCGTGCCCTTGGACACGCCCAGGTTCTCCAGCTTGCGCACGATGCCCGGAACGGCGACCTCGGAGGAGGACGAACCGAAGGCCAGGAGAAGCTCGGAGCGGAAGTAGCGGAAGGTCCTGAGCGGGTTGAGACCGACCAGGAGCAGCACCGATCCGAGTACCACGAGCACGAACACCGCGGACGTCGCGTAGAACGTGCCGATGAGCCGCAGCAGGGCGCCGATCGTCGCGGCGCCGAAGTTGCCCGTCGTGTAGGCCATCGCACCGAACACACCCACCGGCGCGGCGTAGGTCACGAACCGGACGATGGTGAACAGCACGTGCGACAGCCGTTCGATCCCCCGGGTGATCGGGCGTCCCGGTTCACCGATCACCGCCAGCGCCACCCCGAACAGGACGGCGAAGAACAGGATCTGCAGTACGGCGCCCTCGGCGAAACTGTGGACGATGTTGGCCGGCACGAGCTGCGTGAAGTAGTGCGTCCACCTCACCGACTGACCGGCCGCGGTCCGCTCGGCGACCTCGTGGCTGACGGTCAGCGAGGCCGCGTTCACGCCCATTCCCTCGCCCGGCCGCACCACGTTGACGACCAGGAGACCGAGTACCAGGGCCAGCGTGGTGACGATCTCGAAGTAGACGATCGAGCGAAGGGCGACCTTGCCGACCTGGCGCAGGTTCGCCACGGTCGCGATGCCGCCGACCACCATGCAGAAGATGATCGGCCCGAGCAGCATGGTCAGGAGGCTGACGAACGTGTCGCCGAGGATTTCGAGCGATTTCCCGACCTCGGGTGCGACCAGCCCGGTCACCGCCCCGAGCACCATTCCCGCCAGCACCCATACGTACAGCCGGCGATACCAGCCCACCCGCGCGCGAGCTCCCGGACCAGCCATACCCGTCCACCTCCGCCGGGACGCGATCCTCACGCGTCCGAGCAGGAAGCCTGCGCGTACGAACCCGACCGCCGGCGAACCCGACCTGTCCGCGAGGTGAACATCCCCGGTCCCCGGCGCAAGCAGGCGATGCCCCCCATCGGAAGACCCGATGGCCGTCCGAGTCACCTCGCAGAGCACCGTGTCGTGTCGCAGACGCTGCCGTGTCTGCGACACGACGTGAAGATCTGCGAGCTCGGCGCGGTCCGTGCGAGCGCGGCGGTGGGGTCAGCCGGCGGCGGCGGGGGTGTCGGTGACGCCGGGAGCGCCGGTGTAGATCGACGGACGCTTCTCGCCGCTCGCGCTGCTCGGGGCCGCGCCCAGGGTGGCCTCGGTGCCCAGCTGGGCCGCCATCCGGCGGTACGCCTCGTCGGCGCGGTCGGCCGCGACCTGTGCACGGTCGGCGTCCTGACGCGTCCGTAAGGCCAGTTTCTTCATCTTCTTCAGTTTGCCCATTCCAGTGCACTACCCAGAGTGGGTCCCCCATGAACCTCGGTGGGTGACAAGATGGCCCGGTGAATGTGCGGCGCGGCAACAACGTGGTGCTCACCGGCCGCACAGACGGCCCCACGGTGATGCTCGCGCACGGCTTCGGATGCGACCAGAACCTGTGGCGGCTCGTGGTCCCCGCGCTGGCGGAGCAGTTCCGCGTCGTGCTGTTCGACCACATCGGGGCCGGCGGCTCGGACCTGTCCGCGTGGCGGCCGGAGAAGTACTCGACGCTGCACGGTTACGCCGACGACGTGCTGGCGATCGCCAGGGAGCTGGACCTGCGCGACGCTGTCTTCGTCGGCCACTCGGTGAGCGCCATGATCGGGGTACTCGCCTCGGTGCGGGAACCCGACCGGTTCGGCAAGCTGGTGCTGCTGACCCCGTCCCCGCGCTACCTCGACGACGGCGACTACCGGGGTGGGTTCAGCGAGACCGACATCGAGGAGCTGCTCGACTCCCTGGACAGCAACTACCTCGGCTGGTCGGCCGCCATGGCGCCGGTCATCATGGGCAACCCGGACCGGCCCGAGCTGGGCGAGGAGCTGACCAACAGCTTCTGCCGGACCGATCCCACCATCGCCAGGACGTTCGCCCGCACCACGTTCCTGTCCGACAACCGCGCCGATCTGGATGAGGTCAGCGTTCCCACGCTGGTGCTCGAGTGCGCCGAGGACGTGATCGCCCCGCGCGGTGTCGGGGCCTACGTGAACGAGCACATCCGGGGCAGCAGGCTGGTCACGTTGGACGCGATAGGTCACTGTCCGCAGCTCAGCGCTCCGGAGGCCACCGCCGACGCCATCACGACCTTCGTCCTCGGTTCGTGATGACAGGTGACCCCGGTGGCGCCCAGTGCCCCGGGCACCCTCGGCCCGGTGACGGGTCGGGCCAGGACCGGGCGACGTTCTCCGCCCTGCTGGAGGACAACGCGGAGGACCTGTACGAGCACGCTCCGTGCGGCTATCTGTCGACCCTCCTGGACGGACAGATAGCCAAGATCAACACCACCCTGCTGGACTGGCTCGGCTACAGCCGGGCGGAGCTCGTCGGCCGTCGCAGGTTCGCCGACCTCCTCACGATCGGCGGCAAGCTGTACCACGAGACGCACTTCGCGCCGCTGCTGCGCATGCAGGGCGAGATCGGCGGGGTGGCGCTCGAGCTCGCCGCCGCCGACGGCGCGAGGCTCCCGGTCCTGGTCACCTCCACGATCAAGACCGGGGCCGACGGCGAGCCGTTGCTGATCCGCACCACGGTGTTCGACGCCCGCGACCGGCGCACCTACGAACGTGAGCTGCTCCGCGCACGCCAGGAGGCCGACGCCGCCCGTGAGCGGGCCGATCGTGAACGCGACCAGGTTCAGCGGCTCGCCACGACGTTGCAGCGCAGCCTGCTGCCACCCCGGCTCGCCGAGGTGCCCGGCGTCGAGGTGGCCGCGCACTACCATCCGGCGTCGGTGAGCGAGGTCGGCGGTGACTTCTACGACCTGTTCCCCATCGCGGACGGCCAGTGGGCGTTCTTCCTCGGCGACGTGTGCGGCAAGGGCAGCGATGCGGCGGCGCTCACCTCGCTGACCCGCTACACGTTGCGGTCGGCCACGGTGTACGACCCGGACCCGGTCGCGGTCCTGCACAATCTCAACTCCGTGCTGCTGCAGGAGTACCGGTCCGAGCTGCCCGCGTTCTGCACCGTGATCTTCGGCCTGCTGACCGTCGACGAAGGTGACGCCGTGATCACCCTGGCCAGCGGAGGTCATCCACCCGCGCTGCTGCTGCACTCGAACGGCCGCTGTGCCTACCGGCCGACCCCGGGCGGTCAGCTGGTCGGCGTGCTGCACGACCCGGTGTTCGGGACCACCACCCTGCGGCTCGGTTCCGGTGACACCCTGCTGCTCTACACCGACGGGCTCACCGAGGCGCGCACCGGCACCGCGCGGTCCCGCTACGACGAGGCCGCTCTGCTCGAGTTCACCTCGGCGCTCGCTCCGATCGGCGCTCCGGCCCTGGTCGGTGAGGTCGTCGACCTGCTGGCCCGGTTCGGTGACGGCCTCGAGGACGACGCCGCGATCCTGGCGCTGGGCGTGCCGGCCGGCCCGGGCGGTGCGCCACGGTGACCGACGATCTGCGCATCACCACCGACGTGCGCGAGTCCAGCACCGTGCTTCGGCTCGACGGCGACCTCGACGTCGCCACCGTGGCGTTGTTCCGCGACGCGGTCGAGCGGGCCGATCTCCAGCACAGCCGGCAGTTGGTACTCGACGTCACCGAGGTGAGCTACTGCGACTCCAGCGGCATCACCGCGTTGCTCGCCACACGCAACCGGACCATCGCCACCGGGCACCGGCTCACCCTCGAGGGCGTCCCCACCCACATGACCCGGATGTTCCGCGTCGTCGGTCTGGATCAGGTGTTCGGGCTCGACCCCACGGCCGGTTGACCGATGCCCCGCTGCAGCGGCGCGCAGATGTCACGGAAGGTGTCGATCCCGCGTAGCCGGGGAAGTACCTGCTCGGTGTAGACGTCGTAGGTGCGCTGCGCGACGGCCTGTGGCATGCCGCCGAACCCGAAGATGTTCACCACGCCACCGGCACCGAGCGCCCGTACCCGCTCGACAGTCTGGTCGACCAGCTCGTCCGGTGTGCCGCCCATCTGCAGGTCCGCGAGGAACCGGTTGAACCGGTCGAGCCCGTGTTTGGTGATGTTCGCGCGCAGTCCCGCGTAGTACTCGTACCCGTTGATGTGTTCGAGACGTTCGTTGGTGAACTCGTAGTGCCCGATCGTGGAACGGGCATATCCCGTCGCGTACTCGTCGTGCAGCTCACGCGCGCGCACCGGGTCGGGGTCGACGGTGGTGAAGTTGACGAGCACCGGCGCGGGCGGTTCATGCCCGTTGACCTCGACGAACAGCTCCCGATACGCCGCTGTCTCGGACACCGTGACCTGCCAGGGCTTCTGCGCGATGAGCATCAGGCCGTAGCCGAGCCTCGCCATGATCTTCGCGGACTCGGGGGACACCGCGGAGGCGTAGGTCCGCCCCCGGAACGTGGTGAACGCGGGTGGATGGATCTCCGCGCGCGGCTGCACGTAGAGCTCGCCGTTGTGCTGGATCGCGCCGGTCTCGAATGACGCCGAGATGGCGGTCGCGTACTCGACGAACCGCTGCCGCGACTGCCCCATGTCCAGCCGGAAGCTGTCGAACTCGATGGAGCCCAGCCCTCGTCCGACTCCGAGCACCACCCGGCCCCGGGACACCGAGTCGAGCCAGGCGATCTCCTCGGCCACCCGGACCGGGTCGTGCCAGGGCAGCACCATCACCATCGTGCCCAGCCGGACCGCCGTGGTGCGCCCGGCGAAGTAGGTCAGCAGCTGCGCGGGGTTCGGCATCATGTGGTACCTGGTGAAGTGGTGCTCAGCCGTCCAGATCGACTCGAACCCACGGCCTTCGGCCTGGTCGGCCAGAGCCAGCCCACCGCGAACCACGTCGTGGTCGTCGCGCCCCGGCTCCAGCCCCTGGAAGAACACTCCCATGCCGACGTGCACTGTGGGCTCCTCACGTTGTCCGACGTCTGCCCCATGTTCTAACCCAGCATCGACAGAATCAACGATGTCCTAACCTCGCACTGCTGGGGGCCGGCCCGCCGCACCGGCAGGAGGCCCTCAGGAGTTCCTACTGGTCGGGTATATCCGCAGGTGGCGGCAGATCTCTCAGGAGAGCCGGCAGCTGACTGGTTCGTCCGCCTTGATTGAACAGATGAAGCGCGGATGTCCACGACTTGTTGACATCGGGACCGTCGCTCAGGTATTTCTCAACGGTGACCGCCGCGCAGCGGGAGCTGCTCGACAAGCTCCGGGACAACGCCGAACGGCGTGCCGCCGCGGAGCGTGCCGAGCTCGCGCTGCTGCGTGCGGCGCGAACGGCGGGCCTGAGCTGGGCACAGATCGCCACTGCGCTCGAGCTGCGTACCAGGCAGGCGGCGGAGCAGCGGTTCCGCAGGCTATCGAGCCGGACGTCGCAGGATCCCGCGCCCGAGCACTCGGCCTGGCCGACCGCCACACCTGGACCCGCACGGTCCTCGACGACGCATCGCCGGATCGTGGACGCCGCCGGCCGGGTGCTCGCCGAGAAGGGCTACACCTCGACCAGGATGAGCGACATCGCTGCCGAGGCGGGCCTGCGCGCGGGGAGCCTCTACCACTACTTCGGCTCCAAGGACGACCTCGTCGCCGAAGTGCTGCGGTACGGCGTACAGGTCGTACACGGCCAGGTCCGGGCACTGCTCGACTCGCTGCCGCCCGACGCGCCACCCTCGGTGCGCCTCGACGCCGCGATGGCCGCCCACCTGCGGGCCCTGCTCGACCTCAACGCCGTCGCCCGTGCCCATCCGCACGTCTTCAGCCAGGCACCCAGGGCGATCCGCGACCAGGTGCGGCCCTATCGCCGCGCCTACGGCGCCCTCTGGGCACGCATCACCAGGCAGGCGCAGGAGGCCGGGGTGCTGCGCGACGACATCGACGGGTTCGTGGTGCGGCTGTTCCTGGTGAACAGCCTGGAGGTGATGCCGCTGTGGGCGGAGCGCTCCCACCTGAGCACCGCGACGCTGTCCCAGCTGGTCCGAAGGCTGCTGCTCGAAGGAGCAGGCAAGCCGGGACACACCGAACCCACCGAGATCCGAGGAAAGGCCGTGAGCGGAGCATGACGAACGAGCCGGCACGTGATCGATGGGCACTGGTGTCCGGAGGCTCGGGAGGCATCGGCGGGGCCATCGCCGAGCTCCTCGCCGACGACGGCTGGAACGTGGCGTTCACCTACCGGAGCAACACCGATGCCGCCGACGCGCTGTCGAAGTCGCTCACCCGACGCGGTCGGCAGGTGCTCAGCTACCAGGTCGATCTCCGGGACGCGGCGGCCACGGCCGCGATCGTCGAGGAGGTCGGGACGACGTACGGTCTCGACGCCGTCGTCTCAGCGGCCGGGCCCCACGTGCCGATGGAGTACGTCTCGAAGCTCGATCCCGCGCTCTTCGCGGAGACGATCGACGCGGATCTGAAGGGCTGTTTCAACCTCCTGCAGCCCACGCTCCCCCATCTGCGGGCCACCGGCGGTGCGGTGCTGGCGATCACCACGGCCGCCGCTCATCGCGCGGCGCGCAAGGACCTCCTCTCGATGGCACCGAAAGCGGCCGTCGAGGCCATCATCGGCGGCATCGCGGTCGAGGAGGGCAGGTTCGGGGTGCGGGCCAACTGCGTCGCGGTCGGTTTGCTGGAGGGCGAGGGGATGTGGACCCAGCTGGTCGAACGCGGCGACTACAACGAGGAGTTCCTCGCGGCGGCGCGCCGGAACATTCCGCTCCAGCGTTTCGGCACGGTGTACGACGTCGCCGAGGCCGCTCGCTTCCTGCTGTCCTCCCGGGCCCGGTGGATCACCGGGCAGACCCTCGACGTGGACGGTGGCTACGCCACCTGAGCGCCGGCCCCGGGGTCAGCGTTTCCTCGCCAGCAGGTCCCGGGCCGCCTGTTCGCCGGACCGCAGTGCGCTCTCGATTCCGGAGTGGGTGAGGAAGTCACCCGCGAGGCGGATGTCGTCCGGCATCAGGTCACGTGCCGCACGCATCCTCCGGTAGTGCCCCGGCACCGGCGCGATCAGCGCCACGTCCATGTCGAACACCTGGTGGAAGTCGGGGACAGCCGGACCGAACGCCGTGTCGACAGCCTCGCGAGCCAGGTCGACGACCTGTTTCTCGTCGTCTGCCGGGGCCTGAGCGCGGTCGAAGTACACGCTGACCGTCTGCCCGCCCTCCGGCGTCGAGCCGGCCGCGCGGCGGCTGTTGAGCAGCACCCCGTAGTTGTGATGAAGCCCCGGACCCGCGTGGACGACGAGGTCCTGCCGGGCGTCCGGCCACGGATCGGTCTGATATCCGAGAAGGACGTGGTAGGCGGGAATGGGCACCACGGCGTCCAGCGCCCCCAGCACCGCCCGGTCGACGACGCCGTCGAGCAACGATCGGGCACGGCGGACGTCGGTGGCCATCACGACCGCGTCCACGGCGAGCGGGCCGTCGGTCGTCTCGACCGTGACGCCCGCTGGACCGGTGTGCAGCGACAGCGCCGGGGTGGACAGCCGCACGTCGACGCCGTCGAGCAGCCAGGAGGCGATCCGGCCGAGCCCGCCGTTGGGCACCGTCAGCCTGGTGCGGGTCGGCTGGCTGAGCAACGCGATCGTGAAGGCGGCCGAGATCGCGGTCGCGTCGGCGCCGGTCAGCGGCTCCATCAGGGGACGGACGACGTACTCGTAGACGCGCTCTCCGAAGCTGTCGGTGGCCCATTCCGCCAGTGAACGACCGTCGTCCAGCGCCGCGAGATCATCGATGTCGAACGGACTCGATGCTCGACGCAGCAGCAGACCCGCGACGCCGAGGGCCAGGCGCGCCCGGTCGCGCCATCCCAGCTGCGGCATCCGCAGCAGGGTCCAGGGCAGATCGAAACGCACCGAGTGCCGGGCACCGGAATCGTCCAGCACCGCGGTGCGCGCCACCCAGCGCCGCATGTCGGGCCTGTGGCCGGACTCCCGCAGGTAGTGCAGGGTCCTGGCGTACGAACCCATGACGAAGATCGCCCCGGAGTCGAGAGCGAACTTGTCGTGGTCCACGGTCCGGGTGCGTCCGCCGACGGCGTCCGATGCCTCGAGCACGATCGGATGTGCCCCGTTCCGGCGCAGTGTGTGCGCCGCCGCTGCGCCCGCCACACCCGCCCCGATGATCGCGATCTTCATCAACGCCCGCCTCCGTTGGTTCCGATGGGCGCATCGTATGGAGCGGTGTTGACAGGTGTCAATTCTTGCTGACAGACGTCAGCGGCAGTCCCTATACTCGGCGGATGACGAGTGCTTCTCCAGGGACACGGCGGCATCAGGCCGGGCCGACCGTCGGCGATCGTCGGCGGGCACGCATGCTCGACGCACTGCATCGGCTCCTGGAGACACGGACGTTCGCGTCGATCAGCGTCGCCGACATCGCCGGCGCCGCCGACGTGACCCGGCAGGCGTTCTACTTCTACTTCCCCACCAAGGCGGCGGCGGTCGCCGAGCTGCTCGGGGACATCTACGAGGACATATTCCGGGTGGCACCGTGGTTCGACCTACGCGACGGGGACTCCCTCGCTCAGCTGCGCGCGGGCATCGACACCAGCATCGTGCGCTGGCGCGCCAAGGCGGAGCTCATGGTGGGCATGCTCGATGCCGTCGGCTCGGACCCCGAGGTCCGCGCGATCTGGACGGGCTGGGTCCGGCGGTTCGAGGAACGGACCGCCGCCCGTATCAGCTCCGACCGACACCGCGGCGACGCACGGACCGAGGTCGACGCACCCACTCTCGCCTGTGTCCTGGTCGGCGCGATCTTCCAGGCCATGGAGCGGGACGTGCGGGCCATCCACGCCGGCGAGGCACCCTCGCCACACCTCTCGGCAACACTCTTCGAGGTGTGGCGGCGTGCGGTCTACCTCGACGTTCCTCAGTTGTAGGGCATACCGCCGTCCGGCGAACCGAACGGGCCGGAGGCCACCTGCGTCGAGTCGCCGGACGCGACCACGTCGAATCCCGCCGCGGTCGACACCCCGACAACCGCACCGGCGACGACCAACGCCGCACCCGCGACGACCATGCAGCGCGACAGAGCCTTCTTCAGCATTTTCCGCTCCCTGGATGAGTGCTCAGCGTCCTCTCAGGATCGCACTCACCCCGCGGTCCAGGGCGAACGAGTGATGAACGCCGGACGAACCCCGAGGACATCGACCCGAGGGTCACGGTGTTCATGGCTTCAGGTGGGCGAGCGCGGTCACCAGACGTTCCTCGATGTCCGCCGGCCAGGGGAAAGCGACCGTGACCGACTGCTGATGAGCCAGACCGTGCAGGCCGATCCACAGCGCCACTCCGTCCGCGGCCGGGTCCGTGGTGGTGGCGATGCCCGACGCGACGCAGTCATCGAGCACGTCGGCGAGCAGCGTCAGGCTCGGTTCACCCAGCGCGTGCATGTCGGCCTCGGTGAGGGAGCTCGCCTCGAGGTCGGGCATCCAGAGCCCGCCGAACATCGTCCGATAGCGGCCCGGGTGCCGGCGCGCGAACGTCAGGTAAGCGGAGCACACGGCGAAGAGGCGCGCCCGAGGATCGTCACCCGCCGCGTCCCGTGCGTCACTCAGCACCTCGTCGAGCTCGTCGAAGGCCTTCTGAACGACGGCGAGCATGATGCTGGGCTGGTCCGCGAAGTGGCGGTAGATCGACGGGGCGGCGATCCCCACCCGACGCGCGACGGCACGCAGGGTCACGGCCTTCTCATCGCCCGTCTCGTCGAGCACCGCGACAGCGCCGTCCACGATCTCGTCCCGTAGCAGCCCACCCTCGCCGCGACGGTTGCGAGGGCGGGTGGCCGTGGTCGCCTGCTCCTGTGACATGCCGTCACCGTACAGCAGAAAGCTTACAAGTGTTAGCCTTGCGCTCAGTAGACTTACATGCGTAACCTTACGAGCGTTACCTCCCCCGCTGAACGGAGCACGACATGGAACACACGACCGTCACCACCCGGACCACCGAGATCGTCCTGCCCGGCAAGGTCGAGTCGACCGGCCTGCAGGTCCGTACCCGCGACCTCCCGGCACCCGCCTCCGGCCAGGCGATCCTGCGCATGGACGCCACCGGAGTCTCGTTCGCCGAGCAGCAGATGCGGCTCGGCAAGTACTTCGACCAGCCACCGTTCCCGTTCGTCCCCGGCTACGACGTCGTCGGCACGGTGACCGCCACCGGTCCGGACACCGACCCCGCCGTGGTCGGCCGCCGGTTCGCGGCGGTCACCAAGATCGGGAGCTGGGCGAGTCACCGGCTGATCGACGTCGCGGACCTGGTGCCCGTGCCGGAGAACGTGGACCCGGTCGACGCCGAGACCGTCGTGGTCAACGGGATCACCGCCTGGCAGATGCTGCACCGGACCGCGAAGGTCGGCGCCGGAGGGACGATCGTCGTGCTCGGCGCCAACGGAGGTGTCGGGACGACCCTCGTCCAGCTTGCCCGGCACGCGGGGATCACGGTGATCGGCACCGCGTCACCCCGCCACCACGAGGCGCTGCGCGAACTGGGCGCGACGCCGGTCGACTACCACGCCCCGGACATGTACGAGCGGATCCGGGAGATCGCACCGGACGGCGTGGACGCCGTGTTCGACCACGTCGGTGGCGCCGGAATCGTCGAGTCCTGGCGACTGCTGCGCCGAGGCGGGGCGCTCGTGTCCTACGGGACGGCGGCCACGAAGGACGACGCGGGCAACTCCCGGCTCCCGGTGCTGAAGCTGATCGGGCAGCTCGTGCTGTGGAACCTCCTGCCCAACGGCAGGTCGGCGAGCTTCTACAACTTCTGGGCGGGCAAGCGTCGCATCGACTCCTTCAGGGCCCGGCTGCGCGAGGACCTCACGTCGGTACTGGCCCTGCTGGCCGACGGTGTGCTCGCCGCACAGGTCGCGGCACGGTTCCCGCTGTCGGAGGCCGGATCGGCCCTCGCGTTGGCCGAGTCGCGGACCGTCGCCGGCAAGGTCGTCATCGTCCCGGACGCGTGATCGCCGTGATCCCCGCTCACCGAGCCGGTCGCCGGTCTCGACGCTGTCGAGGCGACGGCCAGGTGCTCCGCGAGGAGATTCTGACCGCCGCGACGGAGCTGCTCGAAGACGGTGGCGACGAGCGGACGGTGACCCTGCGCGCCGTGGCGCGCCGGGCCGGGATCACCGCACCGTCGATCTACCCGCACTTCCCCGGAACGGTCGCCATCATGCTCGCGCTGGCCGAGCAGGGTTTCGTCGAGCTGAACGCCGGCATCCGCTCCGCGATCGACACGGCCGGCGCCGATCCTCGCCACCGGTTGAACGCCGCGTGCCGGGCCTACGTCGGGTTCGCCGACAGCCATCCGGAGCGCTATCGGGCCATGTTCGATGCATCCGACGACCCGATCGGGCTCGCCGACCGGACACTGGGCCTGCTCACCACGGCGCTCGCCGAGTGCGTCGCCGCCGGCCGCTCCACCAGCACGAACCCCGCCGCCGACGCCGCTCTGCTCTGGGTCGGCCTGCACGGCCTCGCCCACCAGCGCGCGGTCACGACGTCCTATCCCTGGCCGACGGACATCGTCGCCCGCGTCACCGCACCGCTGTCCCACCTCGTCGTCACCTGACGCCGAGCCCGCCCCACGCACATCGGAGACCTGATGACCGCCGCGACCCTGACCCGTCCCGTCGAACGCCCCACCGCTCCCGCCACCGGCGAGGTCGACAGCCATGCCGCCTACATCAGTTTCGGACTCGCCTACGTCCTCGGCCACGGGGCGTCAGCCGTCTCGCTCGGGCCCGACCCGCTGATCGACCTGCCCGCCTGGCTGCCGATGACACTGCTCGGCACCGGACTCGCGGCCGGGACGGTCTTTGCCACACTCGCCGCCAACCGGGCCCAGCGAGGCGCCAGCAAGCACGACATCCTGTCCGGCAAGCTCCTCGGGTTGTCCTGGGTGAGTGCCTTCGCCGCGCTGTTCCTGGTCATCACCGGTCTGGCCGCGCGGCTGGACATGCCGGAGCTGCAGACGATGCTCTGGCCGACCCTGTCCGGCTTCCTGGTGGGTGTGCTCTACCTCGGCGAAGGCGCCACGCGCCGCAACCTCCTGCACTACGCCCTGGGCACGTGGCTGGCCCTGACCTCCGCCGCCGCGCTCCTGCTGGGGCTGCCCAGTCTCTTCTGGGTACTGGCGCTGGCGGGCGGCGGAGGCTTCGCGGTCGCCGCGATCCTCGAGGCCCGCAGGCTCACCAGGTGACCGGCGAGCGACCTGTGCGCGAGCACCGGGGTTCAGCGCCGGGCCCGCGCACCGGGGACGTCGGCGGCGGCAACCAGCCAGGCCAGCTCTTCCTGGCCGGATACCACACGGTTGGTGAGCACACCGATCTCGCTGATCTCGATTCGGACCTCGTCGCCGGGCTGCAGTGTGAAGTCCATCGACGGCACGATGCCGGTGCCGGTGGCCAGGACCGCGCCGTCCGGGAACGGCTGGCCCCGGAACAGGTGGTCGACCAGCTCGTCCGGTGTGCGGTTCAGCTGCGCTGTGGAGGTCGTTCCCCCGAACACCTCTGTGCCGTTCCGCCGCACCGTCAAGCCGATGTCCAACGCGCCCGGCTCAGCAACCTCGGACGCGGGACGGATCGCCGTCGACAGAGCCGCGCTGCCCGCATAGATCTTCGCCTGCGGCAGGTAGAGCGGGTTCTCCCCCTCGATCGTGCGCGAGCTGACGTCGTTGACGACGACGTAGCCGATGATCTCGCCGTGCCGGTTGGCCACCACACCGAGCTCGGGCTCCGGGACGTTCAACGCCGAGTCCTCCCGGATCGCGATCGGCTCGCCGTCGGTGACGACCCGCCACGGCACCGCCTTGAGGAACAGTTCGGGCCGGTCGGCGTCGTAGACCCGCTCATACACCGACCGCTCGGTGCTCTCCTCGACCCGTGCCTCGCGGGAACGACGGTAGGTGACGCCCGCCGCCCAGACCTCACTGCGCCCATCCACCGGCGGCAACAGCACGACGTCCCCGGCCCGGTGGCTCACCTCGCGCGTCGCGGTCTTCGCCACGAGCTCGTCGAACTCGGTCCGGCGCAGCGCCAACAGGTCCGCGATGCGGCTGATGCCGTCGAACGCGATGATCCCGCCGTCCGGATCGCGGTCGCCGATCAGTCCGCAGTGGAGTTCGTCGCGGTCGTCGGCGAATCGGACGATGTGCATGCTGGCTCCCCGTTCCTCTTGTCGCTCCGGTCACTGCCCACCCAGCGGAAGGTCGCCGCCGCCACGATGCTCAGCAGGGCGACGGCCGCGATCACGTAGAGCCCGTCCGCGCCACTGCCGGTTGCGTCCTCGACCGCACCCAGCAGGTATGGGCCGACGAACCCGCCCAGGTTGCCGATGCCGGAGATCAGCGGGATCGTCGCGGCGATCTGCACCCCGGCGAGGATCGTGGGTGGCACGGTCCAGAACACCGGTTGCGCCCCGAGGAAGCCGAACGCCGCGACGCACAGTGCCGCGACCGCCGGCCACGGCGGTAGGACGACGGCCCCGAGGAGCCCGATCGTGGTACAGCACAGCGCCACGAGCAGCGGCATACGCCGATCGCCGGTCCGGTCGGAGATCCATGGCAGCACCAGGACTCCGACCAGCGCGAACACCCACGGCAGCGCGGCGATGAACCCGACCTGCAGGTCGGAGAGCCCGCCGATCCTCTTGATCAGCGCCGGCAGCCAGAACGTCACGCCGTACACGCTGAGCTGGATCGCGAAGTACACGTAGATCAGGCGCAGGACTCTGCTGTCGCCCACCGTGTTCCGGATGCCCTGCTTCGGTCGCATGGTCGCTGGCGGCTCGTCGGCCTTGATCGACTCGGCGAGCAGCGTCCGTTCCTCCTCCGTCAGCCAGGTCGCCTGGTGGGGGCGGTCGGTCAGCAGCCACGGCACCGCGAGCGCGACGAGGATCGTCGGCAGGCCCTCGATGATGAACATCCACTGCCAGCCGTCGAGCCCGGCGATGCCGTGGAGGCCGAGGAGATAGCCGCCGACCGGGTTCCCGATGACGCTGGAGATCGCGACCGCGGACTGGAAGATCCCGGTCGCCTTCCCCCGGTCGCGAGCCGGGAACCAGTAGGTGATGTAGAGGATGACGCCGGGGAAGAAACCCGCCTCGGCCGCGCCGAGCAGGAAGCGCAGCACGTAGAAGCTGACCGGGCCGGTCACCAGCGCCATCGCGCAGGAGAGCACGCCCCAGACCACCATCATGATCGCCAGCCAGCGGCGTGCACCGACGCGGTGCAGCACGAGGTTCGACGGGATGCCCAGGAAGGCGTAGCCGACGAAGAAGATGCCCGCGCCGAGGCCGTACACGCCGGCGGAGATCCCCACGCTTGCGTGGAGATGGTCCTTCACGAGGCTGACGTTCGTCCGGTCGAGGAACGACAGGACGAACATGACGAACAGCGGCGGGAGGAGCCGCCTGCTCACTGTGCGACGCACGCCCTCCGCGGTGGCCCGCGCGATCTCACCTGCGCTCACGTGGCTCCCTTTCACTGTCTTCGTTGACCCAGGGCTCAGATGTCTCAGCACACTAACGACTGCTGGACAGCATGACAAGGCGCATATATCGTCACCGCTCGACAAGACATCTGATGTCTAGCCGACCGCAGGAGAGACCATGCCAGCCCGAATTGTCGATCTGGAGACCATCGACGTCCGCTTTCCGACCTCGCGGGACCTGGACGGTTCGGACGCCATGAACGAGGCGCCTGACTACTCCGCCGCGTACGTGGTCCTGCACGTGGACGGCACAGACGACCACGCGGTCCACCCCGCCACCGAGGGGCACGGCTTCACCTTCACGATCGGCAGGGGCAACGAGCTCGCCGTCGCCGCGGCCGAGGCGATCGGCAAGCGTGCTATCGGCCTGTCCGTCGACGAGGTGGTCAATGACCTCGGCGGGTTCGCCCGGCACCTCGAGTCCGACAGCCAGCTGCGGTGGCTCGGCCCCGCGAAGGGCACGATCCACCTGGGCACGGCCGCCGTGCTGAACGCGGCGTGGGACCTGGCCGCGAAGCGCGCCGACAAGCCGCTCTGGAAGCTGCTCGCCGACATGTCGCCCCGCCAGATCGTCGATCTGGTCGACTGGCGCTACCTGACCGACGTCCTGAGCCCGGACGCTGCCCTGGAGCTGCTGGAACGCCAGGAGCCGACGCGGGCGGAGCGCACCGCCCTGCTCCAGCGGGACGGGTACCCGGCCTACACCACGAGCGCCGGCTGGCTCGGTTACGACGACGCCAAGCTCGCCCGGCTGTGCCAGGAGGCGGTCGACGCGGGCTGGTCGTCGGTCAAGCTCAAGGTCGGTGCGAACCTGGAGGACGACGTCCGCCGCTGCGGAATCGCCAGGAGAATCCTCGGGCCCGACGCGCGTCTGATGATCGACGCGAACCAGAACCTGAGTGTGCCAGACGCCATCCGGTGGGCCGAGGCGCTGGCGCCGTTCGACATCTGGTGGTTCGAAGAGCCGACCAGTCCCGACGACATCCTGGGCCACGCGGCGATCGCCAAGCGCATCGCGCCGATCAACGTCGCCACCGGCGAGCACGCACACAACGCCGTGATGTTCAAGCAGTTCCTCGCGGCCGACGCGATCGGCATCTGCCAGATCGACGCCTGCCGGCTCGGTGGGGTCAACGAGGCCGTCGCCACGCTGCTGCTGGCGGCGGCCCACGAAGTCCCGGTGTGCCCGCACGCCGGCGGGGTCGGACTGTGCGAGCTGGTCCAGCACCTGTCGATCTTCGACTACATCGCGGTGAGCGGGTCGCTGGAGAACCGGGTCATCGAGTACGTCGACCACCTTCACGAGCACTTCATCGACCCGGTGCGGATGAGCGGTGGCCGCTACCTCGTCCCGGAGGCGCCCGGGTACAGCGCGGAGATCAAGCGCGACACACTGACCCACTTCCGGTTCCCCGATGGCGGAGCCTGGAAGTGAGATGCCGGAGAATCACCCTATGACCGCACTCGGCCCCGGCAGCGTCGTCGATGAGGCGATATCCAGACTGAAGGCACGCATCGAGAACGGCGAGCTGCAGCCCGGAGCCCAGCTGCCCTCCGAGTCGGTCCTGGCCCAGGAGATGCAGCTGTCGCGGTTGTCGCTGCGCGAGGCGATCCGAGCGCTGGCGATGGCCGGCGTGCTGGAGGTCCGGCGGGGCAACGGCACGTTCGTCACCGAGCTGCGCCCGGACAAGATGATGCGCGTCCTGGGCGGCTTCCTGGAGCTCGCGAGCGACGATCATCTGAGCGAGCTGTTCGAATGCCGCCGGGTCGTCGAGCCCAGCGCCACGGCTCTGGCCGCGACCCGCATCACCGATGCCCAGCTCGCCGACCTGTACGAGCACATCGAGCGCATGGCCGCCACGAACGATCCGGCGGACCTGGTGGCGGAGGACCTGGCGTTCCATTCCGCGATCGTCGCGGCGACCGGCAACCCGACGCTGGTGTCACTCGCGGACACCGTGGCCCAGCGCACCGCGCGGGCACGGGTCTGGCGCGCGATGGTCAAGGACGACGTCGTGTCCCTGACCCACCAGCAGCACCTGAGCATCTACAACGCGCTGCGCGCCCGCGACAGCCTGGGCGCGTTCGCCGCGGCCACCCAACACATCTGCGACGTGGAAACCTGGCTCCAGGAACGCCTCAACACCTCCCGCTAACGGCCCGACCGATGGCACGAATGTGGCTTTAGGGACGTTGAACGTCCCTAAAGCCACATTCGTGCCAGTCGGGTTTCGGGTCAGGAGCGCAGGAGGGACACGATCGCGATCAGGCCTACCGTCACGATGAACGCTCTGAGGACCGGTTGGGGTAGTCGGCGGCCTACCTTCGCGCCCAGGAGGCCGCCCAGGGCGGAGCCCACGGCGATCAGCGCCGCGATCCGCCAGTCGATCTGAGTGGGGGCGATCACCAGGAATGCGACGGCCGCGACCGTGTTGACGCAGGTCACCAGCCCGTTCTTGAGCGCGTTGAGGCGCTGGAGTGTTTCCGCCATGAGTGTGCCGAGCGCACCGACGAGCAGGATGCCCTGCGCACCACCGAAGTAACCGCCGTAGATCCCGGCCAGCCCGGTCGCCACCATCGCGCCGGGACCGACGTCGCGCCCGGCGACGTAGTGCGCCCGCTCACGACGACGGGCAAGCCCTCGCTGGATCATCGGCTGGAGTATCACCATGAGCACCGCCAGCGCCAGCAGTGCCGGTACCACGGCCCGGAAGGTCGTCGACGGCAGCACCAGGAGCAGCACCGCGCCGGTCGCGCCCCCGAGCAGCGACATCGAGCCCATCACGAGCAACCGTCGACGCTGGTCGCGCAGTTCGCGGCGGTAGCCCCACACACTGGCGATGCCGCCGGGCACGAGCCCGATGTTGTTC
Source organism: Actinospineispora spinosispora DSM 44797 (assembly GCF_000429025.1). Lineage (GTDB taxonomy): Bacteria > Actinomycetota > Actinomycetes > Mycobacteriales > Pseudonocardiaceae > Pseudonocardia > Pseudonocardia spinosispora. The sequence goes on along the minus strand of NZ_KE386833.1, from coordinate 632,304 downwards.
GAGACGTTGGCGAGCACCGGAGGGAAGCCGAACGCCAGCAGGGTCGGGAAGGTGATCAGCGAACCTGACCCAACGGCTGCGTTCATCATTCCCGCCGCTGCGCCGGCGAGCGCGATCAGCACCATCTGGGTCGTCGTCACCGATATATTGTCGCGTTCAACCTCTCAGGTCGGCCTGAGACTTATCCCACCACCTGAGGCCGCCCCCAGGCCGTCATGATCCAGTCCGAAAAAATCGCATAGCAGCGTGAGCTGCGCTATAACGCTAGTTGCTGCGTCATTTTGTTGCCCCGTAGCTTGCTCCGAGGGAGTCTGACGGTGTGCGCCGTCACCGGCCACCTGCTGGGTTCGGGGGGATTCGTCAGCATGCTTCCGCTCTACGACGTCGTCGTCAGGCGCATGATGCGGGAGACCGAACGCGACGCACGCCGCCGCGGCATGGTCCGGCGTCTCGCCTCGGCCAGACTGTGGACACGCGTCGCGCGCTACGCGGCCGCCCGCGCCGCCAGGCAGCAGGACACGGCTCCGCCGCCGGAACCTCAGGTGTAGAGGGTGAACGCGGGATGGGTGCCGTTCAAGAAGTGGTCCCCCACCTCGCGCTGCTTGTAGGCGACCGGGTCGTGCAGCGTGTGCGTGCGGACGTTGCGCCAGAACCGGTCCAGCCCGACCGCGTTGCTGGTCGCGCGAGCGCCGGTTACCTCGAAGATCGTCGAGGTGACGGTCAGCGCGACCTCGGTCGCGACGACCTTGAGCGCGGCGACCTGCTCCGCCAGCTCACCCCGCTGGTCCCAGGTCAGCGCCGGACCGGCGGCATCCGCTTCGGCCAGCGCACGGCCCACCTCGTCGGCGAGCGCACGTACCGCCTTGACCGAGGCCACCAGCCGCCCGTAGGTCGCGAGCACGTACGGATCCTCGGTCGCCCGCTCGACGTCGGACAGCAGCCACGCGCGGGACGTCGTCGTGGTGTAGTCGCGCGCCGTGGCCAGCGCACCCTGCGCGATACCGAGGTAGAGGTTGCCGAAAACCGCCTGGATCGCGGGCGTGACCAGCGATGAGCGAGGCGTCGCAGCATCGTGGGCCAGGCTGCCCAGCACCTGCTCCGGCCGGATCACCACCTGATCGAACGTCACGCTCCCGCTCGCGGAAAGCCGTTGCCCGAGGTTGTCCCAGTCCCCGCCCGGCCGGACGCCGCGGTCGTGGCGGCGCACCACGACGAGCAGCGGCTCCCCCGAGCCACGTACCGTCCCGGCGACCACTGAGGCGTCGCCACTGGACACACCGGTCGCGAAGTTCTTCCGGCCGTTCAGCAGGTAGCCGTCGCCGTCGGGCACCAGCTCGAGGTCCGGGTCGACCGGGTTCACCGCGTCGCCCCACAGCCACTGCTCGGCAGCCGAGGGCCTCCCCCAGCGCTGCACCCCGGCCTCATCCGCTACCCACACCAGGTCGGCGGAGTTGACGTAGTGGTAGCCGAGCAGCTGGGCGATCGAGCCGTCCGCTTCGGCGATCTCCCTGACGACGCGCAGCGCGGTCCCCCAGTCCAGGCCGGCACCGCCGACCCTTGTGGGCAGCAGCAGCGCGGGCAGCCCCGAGTCACGCAGCAGCTGCGCCTCGCCCTCGGGCTCCCGATTCGCCAGGTCCCGTTCCAGCGCATCCTTGGCGAGCGTCGCGGCGACGTTCTTCGCCGTCTCCAGGGCTTCCCCGGACGTGGTCACGGTCATCTCCTTCGTGGGCATGTCGTCAGACCAGCCCGGTGCTCGGGGGCGCCTGGCCGTTGAGTGCGTGGTCGCCGAGATATTGGATCTTGAGCCGGCGCGGGTCGTGCAACGTGTGGGTGCGTGCGTTGCGCCAGTGCCGATGCAGGTTGAGCGCGTCCGCGGCGCCCCGGGTACCGACGAGTGCGAACACATCGCTGGCGACGCTCACCGCCGCCGTGTCCGCCTGGGCGCGCGCCGCGGCCACGGCGATCGACGCCTCAGCCGCGGTGTCCTCGGTCAGGTTCTCCCTGGCCGCGTCGATCGCCTCGCCCGCCTCGTGCAGCAGCGCCCGTGCGGCGCGCACCCGCAGCGCCAGCTCACCGAACGCGTGGATCACCAGCGGGTCCTCGTAGGCCGATGGCGGGTCGAACTCCGCCCTGGGACGGGCCAGGGTTCGGATCAGCTCGCGGCCGTCGCGCAACGCGGCGTCGGCGATGCCCAGGTCGATCCCGGCGTGCAGGTAGTTACCGAAGGCGCCGAACACCTCGGGCCGTTCGAACACCTGCCACAGCGGGACGACCCACTCGTCGGGGATCAGCACCCGCTCGAAGCGGACCGTGCCGCTGCCGGTCGTCCGCTGGCCCATACCGGCCCAGTCGTCCACCACGGTCACCCCGGGTGCGTCCGAGGGCACCCAGGCGGCCATCAGGCGTCCGTCCGCGTCGTTGGCGTAGATCGGAATCCACGGCGCGAACGGCGACCCGGTGGCGTAGTACTTCGTACCGTCGATCAACACGTCACCGCCGGGTCGCCGGTCGAACCCGATCGCGAAGTCGCGTGCGGTACGGGTGCCACGCTCGGACAGCGCGTTGCCGAAGTGCCTGCCGGCGAGCACCTCGCCCGCGAAGAACTCCTGCTGGTCCTCGCTCGCGGCCTCGGTCAGCACCTGGACGAAGAAGTAGTGGTTCTGCGGAATCTGACCCACGCTCGCGTCGCCGGCGGACAGGGTCGCCATCAGTTCACCCATGGTCCGGGCGTCGAGGTCGGCACCCCCGAAGCGCCTGGGCACGCTGACCCCCAGCAGCCCGGACGCGGCCAGCTCGGCGATCTCCGCTCGCGGCAGTATCCGTTCGGTGTCCCGCTTCGAGTCGCCCTCGGCCAACCGAGCGGCGAAATCCTGCGCAACCTGCAGCGCCTCGTCCGGGGAAGTGATGACGTGCGCGGTCGTCTCGGTGCCGGTCATCGGGCCGCCACCGTCCGGTGCGCGTACCGGACGCCCGGATGGTCGTCACGCAGCCTGCGTTGCCCAGGTCCGGACAGCTCCTCCCGCAGCGTGTCGCCGGTGTACTCGGTAGGGAGCACCCCGCGTCGTTGCAGCTCGGGCACGACGAACTCGACGATGTCGGCGAACGTCCCCGGCGTGACCGCGTACGCCAGGTTGAAGCCGTCGACGTCCGCGACGTCCACCCATCGCTGCATCTCGTCGGCGACCGTCTCCGGACCACCCACCACGACCACTCCCATGCCTCCGATGCCGATCCAGTTCGCGATGTCGCGCGGTGTCCACTCCCGGTCGGGGTCGACCGTCGTGAACGCCTCCACCGCGCTGCGCACCGCTTCTGTCTCCGCGTAACGCAGTGGCTTGTCCGGGTCCATCCGGGACAGGTCCAGCCCGCTCCAGCCGCCGTACAGGGTGAGCGCCCCTTCCAGGCTCACGTACCGCGCGTAGTCGCGGTACTTGGCCTGCGCCTCTTCGTCGGTCGCCGCGGTGATGACCGTCATGAGCGTGAAGAACTTGATCGACCTCGGGTCCCTGCCCAGCTCTTGTGCCGCCGCCCTGGTCGCGGCGATGGACGGTGCGAGGATCTCGGGCCGGGTCGCGGTGATGAAGATGCCTTCGGCGTGCGACGCCGCGAACCGGCGGCCTCGCGGCGACGCCCCTGCCTGGAAGATCACCGGAGTGCGCTGGGGCGAAGGCTCGGACAGCGCGATGCCCGGCACGTCGAAGAAACGGCCGTGATGCTCGATCGGGCGGACCTTCGCCGGGTCGGTGTACACCCCCGTCTCGCGGTTCAGCTCGACCGCGTCGTCGTCCCAGGAGCCCTCCCACAGCTTGTAGACGACCTCCATGAACTCCTCGGCGACGTCGTAACGCTGGTCGTGCGGCACCTGGTGCTCCAGACCGAGGTTGCGCGCGGCGGACTCCAGGTACGAGGTGACCACGTTCCAGGCGATGCGGCCCTCGGTGTAGTGGTCCAGCGTCCCGAACCGGCGCGCGAACGCGTAGGGCTTCTCGTAGGTCAGCGACACGGTGACGCCGAAGCCGAGGTGCTCGGTGACCGCCGCCATCGCGGGCACCGCGAGCGTCGGGTCGCCGACCGGAACCTGGATGCCATCCCGCAACGCCGGTTGCGGCCCGTCCCGGTAGACGTCGTAGAGCCCCACCACGTCGGCGATGAACAGGCTGGTGAACCGGCCACGCTCCAGCAGCCGCGCCAGGTCGGTCCAGTACCGCAGGTCACGGTAGCGGTGCGACTGGTCCTCCGGGTGCCGCCACAGTCCGGGCGACTGGTGGCCGGCACAGGTCATGTCGAACGCGTTGAGATGGATCCTCCGGCTCACTTCACGGCTCCTTGGGACAGGCCACCGATCAGCAGACGCTGGGCGGCGACGGCGAGCACGTACACGGGGACGATGGCGACCAGCGAGGCCGCGGCCTGCTGACCGAACTGGACGGTGCGATCACCCTGGAACAGCGACAGCCCGACGGTGAGTGCCTGCGACGCCGGAGACTGGGAGAACGACACGGCGAACAGAAACTCGTTGTAGGCGAGGAAGAAGCACACCAGCGACGCCGCGACCAGGCCAGGCACGACCAGTGGGAGCACGATCCGGACCATCGCACCGGTCGTCGTCGCACCGTCGACCCACGCGGCCTCTTCGAGGTCCTTCGGCACCCTGCGCACGAAGCCGTCGAGCAGCCACACCGCGACCGGGACGTTCGCCAGACCGTTCACCAGCGCCAGCCCCACGACGGAGTTCGTCAGCCCGACGCTCTTGAGCAGGAAGTACAGCGGCAGTACCGCGACCACCGGCGGCGCGCAGTAGGCCGCGAGCAGCACCGAGTACAGCCGCTGGCCCGAGCGTCCGGCCCGTGCGGTGAAGTACGCAGTCGGTGTGGCGATCAGCGCGGTGAGCACCGTGGCGCCCAGCGCGATCAGCCACGAGTTGGTCAGCATCCGGGCGAGGGGCACGGTGTCGAACGCCGAGGGCCAGTTGTCCCAACGGACCCTGGCCGGCAGCCATCCGCCGTGCTGGATGTCGTCCACGCCGCGCAACGACAACGAGACGAGGAACAGCACCGGCACCACCGCGAGGACTGCGGACACCCCCAGGACCAGCCGGTTCGCCCTCATTGCTCGACGTCCCGGAATCGCCTGGTCACCAGGCCGACCACGGCGAGCACCGCGCCCACGACCAGTCCGAGCAGCAGCGTCTCGGCCGCCGCGGTCCCGACCTCGAAGCTGCCCCGGAACGCGGTGCGGAACACCTCGAACCCGGCTACCGTCGTGGACACCCCGGGGCCACCGGCGGTGACGACGACGATCAGGTCGAAGACTTTGAACGCGATCACCAGCTCCAGGACCGCCGCGATCACCGACGGCGCGACGAACGGCCCGACGACCTCGGTCAACGTACGCAGGCGATCGGCGCCGTCCAACGCGGCGGCCTCCCGCAGCTCGGTGGGCACACCGAGCAGCGCGGCGTAGACGAGCAGGGTCACCAGCGGCGTCCACTGCCACGCGTGGATCAGCACGAGCGTGGTGAACGCCCCGGCACCGCTGCCCAGCGGGTTGAACCCGTCGACCCCGAGGACGTGCCACAGACCGGTGAGCGCGCCGCCCACCGGCGCGAGCAGCAGCTTCCACGCGACCCCGACCGACACCGGCGGAGTGACCATCGGCAGCAGGACCAGCGTGCCGAACAGGCCGAGCCTGCCGCCGCGCGATTCGAGCGCAAGCGCGGCGAGCACTCCGGCGACCACGCTGACCGCCGTCGCCAGCACCGCGAACAGCACCGAGCGGAGCAAGGACCCGCCGAACGCCACCGACTCGGCCGCCGCCACGAAGTTGTCGAACCCGGCGAACGCCCTCAGCGGACGGGCCAGCGACGAGCTGGTGAACGCCAGCCCGATACCGACCACCGTCGGATAACCGGCTGTGACCAGCAGCGACGCCGCCGCCGGCAGCGCCAACCAGAGCGGCACGCCCGCGATGGAGCGCTTCGGGGTGATCCGGTCCGCGACACCGACCCGCCCGGGAAGCACCACGTCGGTCATGCCAACGCACGCTCCCAGCCGCTCTGCGCGTTGCTCAGCGACTGGTCCACGCTCTGCGTGCCCTGGATCGCCAGCGCGAGCTGGTCGACCAGGTCCTGCAGCAGCTTCGGCGCGAGCTTGTCCTTCGGCCACACCAAAGGGCTTCCGGTGAGCCCCTCGCGGATCACCTCGGTCGCCGGAGCACTCGCCTTCGCGTAGTCGGGCGAGTCGAGCACACTGCGCCGGGCCGGGTCGATGCCCGACCCGCCGGTGCTGGCCAGCAGCAGGTTGCGGGTGGTGTCCGTGGCCCAGGTGACGAACGCGGCCGCCTTGGCCTTGTCCTTGGCTGCCGTCGAGACACCGAGCCCGAAACCGGAGTTGAGCGCGGTGCGGTGCTGGGTGTTGGTACCGCCGACCGGTAGCGGCACGACGCCCCACTGGTCGACGATCTTCGAGCTCTTCGAGTCCTGTGCCTTGAGCCCGAGGTCGGTCCAGGTGTCCAGCATCGCGGCCTGACCGGACAGGAACGCCGAGTTGGCCTGGTCGAACCCGATCTGCAGCGGCGTCGGGAGCGCGTACGGCGCGACGTCCACCAGATGCTGGAGCGCGGCCTTCGCCTCCGGCGAGCTGAGCTTCGGCGCCCCGTCCGGACCGACGAGCGTGCCGCCGTACCCGGCGAGCCGGTTGATGAACGAGCAGCCCAGGATCATCGGCACCTGCTGGCCCTCGACGACGGCGCCGTACACGGTGCGGTTGCTGCGCTCGGTGATGGTACGGGTGACCTGGTCGTACTCGTCCCAGGTCTTCGGCGGGGCCACGCCGTACCGGTCGAACACCGCGCGGTTGTAGTAGAGGACGTGGGTGTCGCCGTCGAACGGCAGGCCGTAGCGGCGGCCGTTCAGCAGCGTGTACGGGTCGTAGACCGACGGCAGGAAGTCGGCCGGGTCGATCGCCGGGTTCGCGGCGATGTAGTCGGTGAGGTCGACCAACGCATCGGCGTCGACCAGCACTCCGAGGCCGAAGTAGAAGTAGTCGAAGACGTCGAACTGGCCCGCCCCGCCCTGGACGTCGAGGATCTGCTGGCTGGTCAGCTGGTCGTACGGCACGGCGGTCGCGGTGAGCTTCCCTCCGAACTCCCGCTCGAACGCGGGCGCGAGCAACTGGGTGAACGCCAGCACGTGCGGCTGGTTGACCATCGCCCGGATCGTGGCGCCCTTGAGGTCCGCCGGCGGGCCGGCGGGCAGCGCACCGCCGCCGCCCGATCCGCCGCACGCGGCGACCAGCGGGGCGAGCCCGGCGAGGGCACCGGCACCGAGACCGGCGCGCAGCAACAGACGGCGGGACAACACGGCGGAACTCATCTGGGGTTCTCCTGGCGCGGGCGCACCTGGCCGTGCTGCTCGTCCGTGGAGTCCGGAGCAGTCGGGAAAGGCCGAGGTGGGAAGGAAAGAACGGGCGCTGGCGCCGCGGGATCAGCTACGCGGCGAGATCAGGCCGGACACAGCGCGGTGGCCGTGCGACAGAAGTCCACATGGCGGCGGATGCTCAGGAAGGCGCCGCCGTCACTCATGGGAGTGACGCTAACACGGCACCGGACCAGCGTCGACGCTCGCGCAACAGCTCTGGATCACATTGCAATTCTCAACTGGATAGGTAAGGATTCCCGGCCGTCGGATACTCTCGCGCCATGTCCGAGGCGCGGCCGTACGTACTACTCAGCGTGGCCACGAGTGTCGACGGCTACATCGACGACGCGAGCCCGGATCGCCTGCTGCTGTCGACCGACGCGGACTTCGACCGGGTCGACCAGGTCCGTTCGGAGTCGGACGCGATCATGGTGGGTGCAGGGACGATCCGTGCCGACAACCCGCGCCTGATGATCCGGAGCGAGGCACGCAGGTCCGCACGGGTCGCGGCGGGCAGACCCGAACATCCGCTCAAGGTCACCGTCTCCGCGACCGGGAAGCTCGACCCCGGACTGAAGTTCTGGCACCACGGCGGCGAGAAGGTCGTCTACACCGTGGATGCGGCCGCGTCCGAACTGCGGCGCACCCTGGCCGGTCTCGCCGACGTCGTCTCGCTCGGCCCGACGGTCGACTTCGCCGCGCTGCTGGACGACCTGGGCGGACGCGGTGTCCGGTCGCTGATGGTCGAAGGCGGCAGCAGCCTGCACACCGCGTTCCTCGCGGCTGACCTGGCGGACGAGGTCCAGCTGGCGATCGCCCCACTCCTGGTGGGCGAGGCAACGGCGCCGCGCTTCCTGAACCCAGCCGACTACCCTGGCGCGCCCCACCGCAGGATGCGCCTGATCGACCTACGCCAGCTGGACGACATAGCCCTGCTGCGCTACGCCCCCCGCGGCTGACCACGCCCCGCATGGGTCAGCGGTGCATCACCCTGCGGGCCAGCCAGTTCCCCAGCAGCTGAGCCGCCTGCACGATCACGATGATGATCACGACCGTCACCAGGGTCACCGGCCAGTTGAACTGCTGGTAGCCGTAGGTGATGGCGAAGTTGCCGAGGCCGCCGCCGCCCACGTAGCCGGCCATCGCGGACATGTCGATGACCGCGACGAAGACGAACGTGTAGCCCAGAACCAACGGTCCGAGAGCCTCGGGGATCAGCACGGACCAGATGATCCGGGGTTTGCTCGCCCCCATCGCACGCGCCGCCTCGATCACCCCGGGATCGACACCGACCAGGTTCTGCTCGACGATGCGCCCGATCACGAAGCTGGCCATCGCCGCCATCGGGAACACGACCGAGCGGGTGCCGATCGTGGTGCCCATGACCACCAGGGTCAGCGGGCCGACGGCGGTGATGAAGATGATGAACGGGATCGGCCGCACGATGTTGACCAGTACGTTCAACAGCTGGAACACCGCTGTGTTCTGGAGCAGACCGCCACGCCGCGTGGTGTAGAGCAGCACGCCGATGCACAGTCCGAGCACGCCGGCGATGACCATCGTCCAGGCCACCATGTAGATCGTCTGCTGGAAGGACAGCAGCAGGATCGGGGACAGCTCGTGCCAGTCGGTCATGCCCGCGCCCCGATCTCCTCGACGGGAGCAAGCTCACGCAGCTCCGCGACCAGCGCGTCGACCGCCGTGTCGTCGCCGACGAGCTCGTAGGTGATGCTGCCGAACGGCTTCTCCGCCAGCTCCCCCACGCCGCCGTAGATGATCGTGCCCTGCACCTGGTGCTCCCCCAACTTCTGGGACAGGATCGCCTGCGATGTTCCACCGTCGCGGATCGGGATGGTCACCAGACGCCCCGGGAAGCTGCGTTGCAGCCGTTCCAGTGTGTCACCGGACGGACGGTCCTTGAGGACGCTGTGCACGAACCGCCGGGTGGCCTGTTCCCTGGGCTGGGAGAACACGTCGTAGACCGGGCCGTGCTCGATCACCTTGCCGCGCTCCATGACCGCGACCTTGTGGCAGATCGAGCTGACCACCTCCATCTCGTGGGTGATCACCACGACGGTCGTGTCCAGCTCGCGGTTGATCCTTGTCAGCAGGCCGAGGACGTCCCGGGTGGTCTCCGGGTCCAACGCGCTGGTCGCCTCGTCCGCCAGCAGGATCGTCGGCGAGGTGGCCAGCGCCCTGGCGATGCCGACCCGCTGCTTCTGACCGCCGGACAGCTGGCTGGGGTACTGGCTCGCCTTGTCCGCGATGCCCACGAAGTCCAGCAGCTCCGCGACGCGCTTCCTACGCCGTTCCTTCGACCAGCCGGCCAGCTTCAACGGGTACCCGATGTTGCCAGCGGCGGTGCGGGAGTTGAAGAGGTTGAACTGCTGGAAGATCATCCCGACCCTGGAGCGCAGGTCCCGCAGGTCGCGGTCCTTCAGCCCGGCGATCTCCTTGCCGTCCACCACGACGCTGCCGGAGCTCGGCTGTTCCAGGCCGTTCATCAACCGGACCAGCGTGCTCTTGCCGGCGCCGGAGTACCCGATGATGCCGATGATCTCCCCGCGCTGGATCTCCAGGTCGACCGAGTCGACCGCGGTGAGGACACCGCGATCGACCCGGAACTCCTTGGAGACCCCTCGGAAGCTGATGACCGACGACATCAGCCCGCGTGCCGAATGGTGTCTTCCAGCTTGGTCGTCTCGGCCTGTAGGTCGGCCGCGTCGTTGTTCTTGAACACGGTCGTCGCGCCCAGGTCCTTCTGCGCGGCGGCCTCGACCTCAGGGTCGTGGTAAATCTCCACGAGCTTGCGGTAGGTCGGGTTGTCCTTGTCCTGCGCTCGCGCGACGAACGTGTTGATGTAGGGCTTGGCGGCCGGGCTGTTCGGGTCGTCCTTGAAGACGATCTTGTCGTCACCGAGCTTGGCGGCCGTGGCGTAGTTGTTGTTCACGATCGCCGCATCGACGCCCTGCAGGTTGGCGGCGGTCTGCGCGGCGTCCACCGGGACGACCGTGACCTTCGAGGCCGCCGTGTCGACGTCGCCCGGGGTGGACAGCGTCGTACCGCCGCCCTTGAGCGTGACCAGTCCGGCGGTCTGCAGGATCAGCAGCGCGCGGGCCTGGTTGGTCGGGTCGTTCGGGATCGCCACCTGACCGCCTGCCGGGATCTCGCCGACCGAACGGTGCTTGAGCGAGTAGAGCGGCAGCGGGTACACGGCCGTCGCGCCGATCGGGACCAGCGTGTCGTGGTTCTTCACGTTGTAGTTGGCCAGGTACTGCATGTGCTGGAACTGGTTGAGCTGCAGCTGGTTCTGCGCCAGCGCCGGGTTGGGCTGGTTGTAGTCGGTGAAGTTCACCAGCTCCACGTGGATGCCGGCGGCGGACGCCTTCGCCTCGAAGGTCTTCCAGTAGGCCAGCTGTCCGTCCGCGACACCGATCTTGACCGTGCCCGCCTCGGTCTCGGACCCCGGCGCCGCGCCGCAGCCCGCTGCCGCGAGAACGACCGCCGCGATCGCGGGTACCGCCAGTAGAGCTCTGAGCCTCATTCTGAGTTTCTCCTTCGACACCGGCCACACGGCCGGACACAACCGGGGGTTCCGATGCGATCGACACGGGCGACCGTGGACCGTCATCGGGAGAGCACAGCAGCGAGCGCGAATCGGGCGCAGCCTATCCGGCGCGCTCGGCGGTCAGCGCGGACAGACCGCGGTGCTGGTGCGACAGAGGTCCACGTGGTGGCGACGAACCAGCCACACACGGCGCGGTGAGGGCGCTGCGCCCACGTCCGGACTCCCCTCGCACTGACGGCGGCCATCTCGGCCGCGGTCGATCGCGCCCCACCGTATAGACCGGGGCGGACGCTCGCAAAGAACTTGACCTCCGCTTGATCTGTGACCCCACGCACCGCCAAGGGGCGCACTTTGCGCACCTTCGTGCTGCGTCGCAGACGTCCGGACATGTGCGATGCAACACCACGGTGTGCGAAGTAACCTCGGGACGAACCCCGCGAGCCTATCGAGCCGCCCGCCTCGCCGGCTTCGGCGTCGCCACGTGCCCTTGCGCGCTACAACGTTCTAGTGTTTTGCTGCACGCCCGGGGCGGGTCGGTGGGGGTGAGCGTGTAGTGCGGATGAGTCGGTTCGCGGTCGGCGCGCTCGGTCTCGTGACGATCGCCGGGTGTTCCGCCTCCGGGCGGGCCGAGGAGCCACCCGCCGTCTCGGTCGCGGCGAACGACTGCGGGACCGGCTGGACCGCTCTGCGCGCCGGCGCGCAGACCGTGGTGCTGCGCAACACCGGTGGCCTCGCGGCCGACGTCCAGTTCATCGACGTGGCGACGGACAAGGTGCTGGTCGACGTGGAGGGTGTCGGGTCCGGCGCGACTCTGCCGATCCGGCTCGACCTCGGCGGCGGGCGATACGCCGTGCGCTGTGTGTTCGACGGTCTCGGCGCGGTGACCGGGCCGACGGTGCGCGTCGAGGGTCCTGCAGGGCCGACCGGGGTGAAGCCCGTGACCCGCGCGGACCTCGTCGCCCCGGTTCAGGCCTACCAGGCTTCGGTCGCGGCCGGGATGGCACCGCTGGTCACCGACACGGAGGCCCTCCGCGCGGCGGTCGCGTCAGGTGACCGGGACAGGGCCCGCGCGGCCTGGCTGACCGCTCTTCTCGACTACCAGCGCCTCGGCGCCGCGTACGGCGCGTTCGGTGACCTGGACTCGGCGATCAACGGGCTACCCGGCGGCCTGGCCGAGGGAGTCCACGATCCGGAGTTCACCGGTTTCCGGCGCCTGGAGTACGGGCTGTGGCACGACGAGCCACTCCCGGCGCTCGGTCCGGTCGCCGACGCGCTGCTCCGCTCGGTCACCGCGCTCAGGGACCAGTCGCCCGAGCTGGCCATCGACGGTCTCGACCTCACCCGGCGGGTCCACGAGATCCTCGAGGACACCAGCCGGTTCGAGCTGACCGGCGAGTCGGACCAGGGAAGCGGCTCCGCCCTTGCCGTCGCGCGCGCTCAGGTGCAGGCCACGCAGGCTGCGCTCGAACCGCTGGTCCCGCTGCTCGCCGGCCGCTACGCGGCGCTGCCGCAGGTCGATCCGGCGCTGCGCCGCCTGGCCGACGACCTGGACACATTCGGGCACAACGGTGTCTGGACACCGCTCACGGCGCTCGACCACACGCAGCGGCAGCGGATCAACGCCGAGGTCGGCAACGCCGTCGAGCTGCTGGCGCCGATCGCCGCGATCTGCGAGCCGAGGCGGACCTCGTGACGGGCCGGGTGAGCAGACGAGGTCTGCTGGCCGGAGCGGGGGTCGCCGCGGCGGGTGCGGCGGTCGGGGCCGTCGCCGTCAGCGGCACCGATCGCCCGGCGACGGTCCTCCCGGAGCGGATCCCCTTCCACGGCCCCAGGCAGGCCGGTGTCACCACCGCGGCGCAGCGCAACGCCGCTGTCGTGGCGTGGGACGTGACCGCGGCGGACCGCGGCGAGCTGACCGACCTGCTGCGCACCCTCACCAGCAGCGCACGTCAGCTGTGCGCCGGGAGCGAGCCGGTACTACGCGACATCGCGGGGCCACCGGTCGACTCGGGCGTTCTGGGGCCGAGCCCCTCCCCTGACCGCCTCTCGATCACGCTCAGCGTCGGCGCGTCGCTGTTCGACGACCGTTTCGGTCTGGGTGCGGTTCGCCCGGCGGGTCTGATCCAGATGCGGACGTTCCCCAACGACAGCCTCGAACCGGCACGCTGTCACGGCGATCTCAGCCTGCAGATCTGTGCCGAGTCCCCGGACACCGTCGCCTACGCGCTGCGTGAGCTGGCGAGGCGGACCAGGGGTGGCATGCAGATCCGCTGGCGTAGCGACGGGTTCATCTCACCGCCCCGGCCGAGCGGCACCCCGCGCAACCTGATGGGGTTCAAGGACGGCACGGCCAACCCGGACAGCTCGAATGCCCAGCTGATGGACCGGTTGGTCTGGGTGGACGACCAGGCATGGACCCAGGGCGGGACGTTCCAGGTGATCCGCAGGATCCGCATGCTCGTCGAGTTCTGGGACCGGGTGTCGGTGCTCGAGCAGGAGAACATGTTCGGCCGGCGCCGCGACACCGGCGCGCCCCTCGACGGAACCGCCGAACACGACGTCCCGAACTACACGCTCGACCCGGTCGGCGCGGCGGTCCCGCTGACCAGCCACATCCGCAGGGCGAACCCGAGAACACCGGAGACCGAGGGCAGCGTCCTGCTGCGCAGGCCCTACAACTACGACGACGGCGTCGACGGCGCGGGCAACCTGGACATGGGCCTGCTGTTCATCAGCTATCAGCGGGATCTGGTCGCCCAGTTCGAGGCGGTGCAGAACCGTCTGGCCGACGAACCACTGGTCGACTACATCGTGCCGAACGGCGGCGGCTACTTCTTCGTACTGCCCGGTGTCCGTGACGAGCACTCGTACTGGGGCCAGCGGATGCTGGCTCAGCTGCCCGCCGACCGTCCAGCGGGGTCCACCACGGCGATTGAGGGGTACTGATGTCCGACTCGAACCCACGCCCGCGCCGAGGTGTACTCGTCGGCATCGCGCTCGCCGTGGTCGTCGTCCTCGTCGTGGTGGTCGTGGTGCTGACCCGCCAGGGCCCCTCGAGCGCTCCTCAGGCGGGCGCTCCGGCTGCCTCGGGACCGGTCGCCGCCGCGGACGCGAAGACCGCGACTCCGATCAAACACGTCGTCGTCCTGTTCTCCGAGAACATCTCCTTCGACCACTACTTCGGCACCTACCCGAACGCGGCCAACACCGACGGCACTCCGTTCACCGCGGCACCGGGCACGCCGGCGGTCAACGGCCTGTCGCCCGAGCTGCTGACCCACAACCCGAACCTGCACAACCCGAAGCGACTCACCCGCGACCAGGCCATGACGTGCGACCAGTCGCACGACTACGACAAGGAACAACGTTCCTACAACAACGGTGCGCTCGACAGCTTCGTGCAGAACACCGAGGTCGACACCTGCACCGGCCAGCCCATCCTGTTCGGCGAACCGGGCATCGACCTCGACTACTACGACGGCAACACCGTCACCGCGCTGTGGAACTACGCGCAGCACTTCGCGATGAGTGACAACTACTTCGCCGCGACCTACGGCCCGTCCTCCCCCGGCGCACTCAACCTGGTCGCGGGCAACACCCACGGCATCCGGGTGTTCGACCCGAAGACCGGCAAGCCGACGACCGACCTGAAGTACTCCGCCAGCCCCGACGCGAACGGTGTCGGCACCATGATCCACGACCCGGACCCGGTGCTCGACGAGTGCTCGGACACCAACCGCACCACGACGGACACGCTGGCCGACTTCACCGGGCGCACGATCGGTGACCTGCTCAATGACCACGGGCTGAGCTGGGGCTGGTTCCAGGGCGGCTTCAAACCCACCGGCACCGACGCCTCGGGCAAGGCCGTGTGCGGGGCGAAACACGCCAACGCGGGCGGCAACATGGTCGCCGGCTACGTGCCGCACCACGATCCGTTCCAGTACTTCGCCTCGACGGTCAACCCTCGGCACCTTCCGCCGACCTCGGTCGAGACCATCGGCCGTACCGACCAGGCCAACCACAGCTACGACCTCACCGACTTCGATGCAGCCCTGGCCGCCGGGAACCTGCCGTCGGTCACCTATCTGAAGGCACCCGCGGCCCAGAACGGGCACGCGGGCAACTCCTCCCCGGTGGACGAGCAGCGCTTCATGGTCGAACAGATCAACAAGATCCAGCAGTCGCCGCTTTGGTCCTCGACCGCGATTTTCATCACCTACGACGACTCGGACGGCTGGTACGACCACGTCATGCCGCCGCTGGTGAACGGCTCGAACGACCCGGCGCGCGACTCCACGCCCTGCACCACGAAGCCCGCGGCGAGCGGTTACCTGGACCGCTGCGGTTACGGTCCGCGCCTGCCGCTGCTGGTCATCTCGCCCTACAGCAAGGTCAACTACGTCGACCACGGCGTGGGGAGCCAGGCCTCGGTGTTGCGTTTCATCGAGGACAACTGGTCCCTCGGCCGGATCGGGGACGGCTCGTTCGACGAGTCGGCACCCGATCTGGTCCGCCCGGACGGCATGTTCGACTTCACCGCGGCCACGCACACGACGCCCGTCCTGCTCGATCCGGAGAGCGGAGCCGTCACCCACTGACCGGCGTTCACTCCGCCTTCGCCATCTTCGCCCTGGTGCGGGACGGCGTGGACGGCGGCAGCGTATCGAGAACCCCGGCGAGCGTGACCCCGCCGAGGCTAGTGCGCCACGCTTCGTGCGCCTCCTCCATCTTGACCGCGAGGATGCACGTGTCCCGGCAGTCCTCGGCGGGCAACGCGCCCTGACCCTGCTGGCGGATCTCCCGGCATTCGTACGGCGAGGACGCTCCGTCGACGGCCTCGACGATCTGGAGAAGCGTGATCTCCGAAGCCGGTCGAGCGAGCCTGAACCCACCCCTCGGCCCGGTCGTCGCGGTCAGCACACCGGCCTTGACGAGTGCCTTCAGCTGCTTGGCGAGGTACGGCGCCGGAAGGTCGTAGTACTGGGAGAGCTGACTCGTCGACGCGCTGGTGCCCGGCTCGAGCTGCGCGAGCGTCGTGGCGCAGTGCAGGACCCATTCGGTGCTCGCCGGCAGTTTCACAACTACATCCTATCGCAGATATTACGGACCCATTTAGTCCGTGTTAGTGTGCGGGTGTCGACTTCCACGAGAGGGAGAGTTCATCATGCGGATCGCGGTAGCCGGTGCGACCGGCAACATCGGAGCACTCACCGTTGCGGCACTCGAACGGGGCGGACACCACGTCGTCCGGATCAGCCGTTCACTGGGCGTGAACCTGGAGACGGGCGACGGGCTCGATGAGGCATTGACCGGCGCCGATGCGGTCGTCGACGTCACCAACTGCGGGGCGACCGACCGAGCCGAGGCGATCGCCTACTTCGGCACCACCACCGGGAATCTGCTCGCCGCCGAGCAACGCGCGGGCGTCCGGCACAATGTCCTACTGTCGATCGCGGGGGTCGACCGCGTCGACGGGAACGCCCACTACGCGGGCAAGCGCGAGCAGGAACGGCTCGTGTCGGAGGGGCCGACGCCGTGGACGATCGTTCCGGCGACCCAGTTCCACGACTTCGCCGAGATGGTGGCGAGCTGGACCGAGCAGGACGGCGTCGCGCCGATCGCGCCGCTGCTCATCCAGCCGATCGCGCCGGCCGACGTGGCCGACATCCTCGCCGAACTGGCGGTCGGCGAGCCTCGCGGCCGATACGCCGACGTGGCGGGACCGGACCCCCAGGATCTCGTCGACATGGCACGACGAACCCATGCTGCCCGTGGCCACTCGGTGAAGCTCGCCCCTACCTGGTCCACCATGTTCGGACCGACGATGGCCGGCAACGTTCTCCTGCCCGCCGAGGGTGCCCGCATCGCGCCGACCACCTTCGAGGCGTGGCTCGCCACTCTGTAACTACTAGTAGGTATGCTGGTGGTCGTACCGATCCGATCTCCTCGGGAGGCCACCGCCATGCCACTCGTCCGTATCGATGCGATCGGAGCCGACAGCACTCGGCTCGAAGCCCTGGGTCGCGCCGTGCACGACGCTCTGACCGAGACGATCGGCTTCCCACCCGACGATCGGTTCCACATCCTGGTCGGCCATGACGGCGCACGGAGCCTGCTCCGCTATGACGACTACCTGGGCATCCGACGCGACGAGGGCGTCGTGTACGTCAGCCTGACCATGCGGTCGGGACGCACGCCGGAGCAGAAGCAGGCGCTCTACGCACGGATCGCCGAGCTTGCCGAGCAGTACGCGGGTACCGAGCCCCGGAACGTGATGATCGTGCTGACCGAGAACTCCTCCATCGACTGGTCGTTCGGGTACGGCATCGCTCAGTACGTGGTCTAACAGTCTGTGGCCCTGGCTTTTTACTACTTGGACTGCCGCCCCGAGCCGCACCGCAAGACCCTGGGGGCCCTGTGGTGCGACTCGGGTTGCCCATGAAGTCCCTTCTGGTCGCCTTGCGTGGGTGGTCAGTGTGGGCCTGATCGCGTGTTGTGGGCTCTGCCGTTTACCGCGGTAACGGGGCTATTTGTCGGCTGACCTGCTGGTTCTCTGTTTTGTCGGTGTTCGAACGTATGATCGATGACATGCAGGGTGGGGTGTCGGTCGGTACCTGGCTCGCGGGTATCCCCGCTGGGCCAGTCCTCGGTGCTGTCCTGTCCGCCCTGGACATGGACGCGGTGTCCGATGACTTCGTCGTCGATGTGCTGCAAGCGTGTGGGCGTCAGCGTGCGCATGTCGAAGGGCTGTACACCGCCGCGGTCACCACAGTGGTGCAACGCGCCGCTGCTGTCGGGTCGGACCAGTACGCCTCCGATGAAGTACGCGCCGCGTTGACCTTGTCCCGCAGCCGGGCGCGAACCGAGTGTGACTTCGCCCAGATCTTGTGTCTGGAGCTGCCCGCGGTACATGCGGCGATGCTGGCCGGGCTGATCGACCGGGACCGGGCGATGGTGTTCACCCACCACCTCGCCGGCCTGCCCGAAGACCTGACCGCCGCCGTGATCGCACGGGTGTTGCCGGTCGCGCCGGGGTTGACGACGGGACAGTTGCGGGCCCGAATCCTGAAGCTGATCATCACCGTGGAGCCGGACCGGGCCGAAGACCAGTACGAACAAGCCCTGGCCGATCGGATGGTGGTCGGCTACCTCGACTCAGCGGGCACCGCGACCATCACCGCCACCGGCCTGCCACCCGATGAAGCCGCGGCGGCGACCGAGCGGATCGCGAAACTGGCGCTGGCCGCGAAACGCGCGGGCCATCGCGGCCGGATCGACCAGCTACGCGCCGACATCTTCCTGCGGCTGCTGGACGGGCGGTTCCATCACCTCACCCGCACACAAATGATCGCCGCCCTGCTGGCCGAAACCTCCCCACCAAACCCGGCCACCCCCGAACCGTCCGAGGCCCTCACTGAGGTGGTGGGGCGGGTGTCGGGGATCGAGGTGCGGGCCCTGCTCGACACCCTCGCCGGACTCAACAACCTCCCCGGTGAACTCCCGGGCTGGGGCCCGATCCTCGGGTCGGTCGCTCGACGCGCTGCTGGGCGCCAGCACAGCGGTCAGTGGCGGTGGGTGGTCACCGATACCGACGGCTACCTCATCGCCGAAGGCATCACCCGCCGCCGACCCACCACCAACCCACCCAGCTACCGCGCCGAAGGCGGAATCGTCGAACTCGCGATCCCCGCCACCACACTCACCCAACTGACCAAAGACCCACCCCGAGCCTGGGCCAAGGTGATCACCGACATCGCCACCCAATACCGGCGGGCCCGCGAGCGGGATCCTGTCGGGAGGTTGGATGCTCAGCCGGGGCGGCGACACCCAGCGAACGCGCTGCGGCGATACACCCAAATCCGGGACCGCACCTGCACAGCACCAGGCTGCCGACGATCAGCAGTCCACTCCGAACTCGACCACACCCACGACATCCAACACGGCGGACCCACCACCACAACCAACCTCGCACCCGCCTGCACACACGACCACGCACTCAAACACCGAGGACGCTGGACAGTCACCCAACCCACACCCGGCCACTTCCGCTGGACAAGCCCACTCGGCCGCACCTACCCCACCCGGGCAGAACCGATCACCGAGCCCGACAATGGGCACGACCCGCCCCCGTTCTGAGGGTGAGGCCGAAGCACCCCGGCCAGCCAGTCGCGTTCGGTGAGGAGTGAGCGGATGAACAGAGCTGAGGACGAGTACTGGATGCGGAAGGCGATCGAGCTCGCCTACCTCTGTCCGCCCGCCGAAGGCGCGTACTCGGTCGGCGCGGTGATCGTCGACGCGGGCGGCCGGGAGATCTCCACAGGGTACTCGCGGGAGACCGATCCCAAGGTGCATGCCGAGGAGGCCGCGCTGGCCAAGCTCTCCGACGACGATCCCCGGCTGGGCGGCTCCACGATCTACAGCACGCTGGAACCCTGTTCGCAGCGTGCCAGCAGACCGCGGCCGTGCACCCAGCTCATCCTCGACTCGCGGATCGGTCGGGTAGTGATCGCGTGGCGCGAGCCGGCGCTGTTCGTGGAGAACTGTGTCGGTGTGGAACTGCTCGCTCAGCACGGAGTCGCCGTCGTCGAGCTGAGCGACCTCGCCACCGCCGCGATGGCGCCCAACGCCCACCTGGATCTGGGCGTGTGACACGGGGCGCGCCACCTACACCGGCGAACTTGGTGCGAGGCTACGAAAGCAGGTGATCGACTGCGTGTCGATCGCGCTACGCTGCGATACATGCCCCATATCCTCGTGATCGAGGACGATACCGAGCTCCGTCGAGGTTTGCTCCGCTTTCTGTCCGACGCCAAGTTCGCCACTTCGGCGGCCGCCACCGGTATGGCCGGACTGAAAGCCGCGGTCGAAACCCATCCCGACCTCGTCGTTCTCGACCTCGGTCTGCCCGACATCCCGGGGCAAGAAGTTCTGACCATGATCAGGGTCATCAGCCAGGTGCCGATCATCGTCGCGACCGGCTCCGACGATGAAAGAACGATCATCGCCTTGTTGAACGCGGGAGCCGATGACTATCTCGTCAAACCATTCGCCGCGGGGCAGTTGGTGGCTCGAGTTCGTGCGGTACTGCGCCGAGGGCCGGGGTCAAATCGGCGTGAGCCGGAGCCGAGAATCACAATCGGGCAGCTGGCGGTCGACGTTGCTCGACGAACCGCCGAGATGGACGGCCGCACCCTCACGCTGACACCCAAAGAGTTCGACCTGCTCTACTACCTGGCGCAACATGTCGGCGAAGTCGTCACGAAGAGACAACTGCTGACCGAGGTGTGGCGACTTCCCTTCAGCAATGCTGACAAAACCGTCGATGTTCACGTGTCGTGGCTGCGTCGCAAGCTCGGCGAAAGTGCGCAGAATCCACGCTATCTGCACACCGTTCGCGGTGTGGGGCTTCGCCTCGACCCTCCGGCGGGCTAGCCGATGCTCAAATACCTGATCAGCGCCGTCACGGCGACCATGTGCCTGGTGCTGATCGTGTTTCTGATACCGCTGTCGATCCTGGTCCACCGGGACGCCAGGAACAAGGCAGTCACTACGGCGACCGAGCAGGCGATCACCATTGCCTCCGTCGCACCCACCCTCACCGCGAAGGCGCTGTCCGCCACGCCCGTCGACGGTTTCGCCGCGACGGTGTTCCTGCCGGACGGAGGCATCATCGGGGTTCCGGCCCAGCCGGGGCCGGACGTCACCGCCGCACGACACTGCACGCCCACGACGACCGAGACCTCCGAGGGTGTCGAGGTACTGGTGCCGGTCGCCGGCCACGACGGGTGCCCGACCGTCGTGCGGGTGCTGGCCGACAGGACCGCGTTGTACGAGGGCGCGGCCGGGATCACGTTGATGCTGATCGTCATCTCCATCGCGTTGGTCCTGGTAGGGGCGCTGCTCGCCGAACGGCTCGCGCGGGGATTGTTGCGCTCCGTACACGACCTGGAGTCCACGGCCTCAGCCATCGCGGGCGGCGACCTGCACGCACGGGCCAGGTCGGACGGGCCCGCCGAGATTCGGCGCGCGGGAGCCCAGCTCAACCTGCTCGCCATCCGGGTCGACCAGCTGCTCAACAAGCAGGCCCAGCGGACCGCCGACCTCGCCCACCGGCTCCGGACCCCGCTGACCTCGTTGCGGCTCGACATCGATGCGCTGCCCGGGGGGCCTCTGACGCAGCGGTTGATCCACGACCACGACACCCTGAGCCGGGTGCTGAACGAGGTCATTCTCGCGGCGCGCAGGACCACCGCCGACGGCGCGAGTCCAGCGGCCGATCTGGTGTCCGTGGTCAATGAAAGAGTTGAATTCTGGTCGGTTCTCGCTGAAGAGACCGACCGGAAAATCTCGTGCGATTTCTGTGCCGGGCCATTGGTCATCGGTGCCGGGCCCGCCGCGCTCGCGGCAGCCCTGGACGCCCTTCTAGGCAATATATTTGCGCACACGCCGGCTGGGGTGCCCATACACTTGAGCATTCAGCGTGCCGGCACCGATGCACTATTGATCGTGGACGATGCAGGTCCGGGCTTCCCGAATCTCGACGTCACCGTGCGCGGCAGGTCGAAAGGCGCATCCACCGGACTCGGACTGGATATCGCGCGACACACCGCTGAAGACTCGGGCGGTAAAATGCAGCTCGGAACACCCCCTGGTGGCGGAGCGCGAGTAGAACTACTCTTCGGTGGACTAGACGCACAATCCTGACCTTATCTTCTCTTTAACTATTCCCTATCGAGACTTTATTCTTCACTCACTTGTTCCGCATCTGTCGCATCGCTAACGTTCGGGGCAACATCGAAAAAGGTCGATGTCAGCACAGTAAGGTGTCGCCCCCCTCATGATCCGCGAGCGAGACGAATGTGACCAACCGTTCGGTGATCGCCCTGAGCCACTTCTCACCGTGAACGAGGTCGCGGCAATGCTGCGTCTCTCGAAAATGACCGTGTACCGTTTCATCCATGGTGGAGAAATCCGCTCGATACTGGTCGGACGCTCGTATCGAATTCCGGAGAGCGCTCTCAACGAGTTCGTGGAGAGCGGCTACTACCGCCCCATCGACCTGGACCCCGACCCAGGGGACAACGCGTCCTAGAACGCCGTCGGGGCTACCAACTGCCGATGGATGAATTCGACCACGGGCTCATCCATCGGCGGGCCATGTCGCCGGCGGCTCCGGCACCGGGCGGCATCCGGGGCGGGCCGTCGGGGCCGGCGTCGTCGTACGAGTCGGAGGAGTCGGACTCGCTGTGTGATCGTGATGCCGGGGGGCGGGCGGGCGTGGCGTGCTTCGGTGGGGCGACCGTCGTCGTGGTCGTGATCACCAGAGGCGGAGGGGGCGGGGAGGCCGGCATGGGCTGCGCCGACGCCGGAACCCGCGCATCGTGGTCGATGACCAGCGGCGACGTGGACGGCGAGCGCAGCACCGTGGCGAGCAGAACCATCGCCAGAGCGAGCAACCCGAACACGCTGACCACGAGCCAGGCGCGACGACGTTCCCAGATCGGAGCGCCTTCCTCCGCGTGACGAGAGGGATAGGCGAGCGGAGCTCGCGCCCGCTCGACCGGGAGTTTGGCACGTTCGAGCAGTCGATTCACTGGGATCGCGCCGGACGGGCGCCGCCCGCGACGTGCCTCAGGCGAACTCACAACTTCCTGCCCAGTTGCCACAGCAAGAACTATAGAGGAGCAGGAACTGACATCTCACTCGCCTCATAACCCCCAGTTAGGTACACCTGGCGAGCCGAGGGCACATTCAGTGAACTAGTCAGCCCACACGACGACGGCGAGTGAGATGTGAGGTAATGCTGGTGACTCTCCGGACGTCACCGTAGGCCCCGAAGGAGCACCGTGACCGATCGCCCCGCCATCACCGTCGTCGGTTCCACGATGATCGACCTCATCTCTTACCTGGAACGAATGCCGGACCAGGGTGAGACGGTGTTCGGCCGGTCCTTCGCACAGGGCTTCGGCGGGAAGGGCGCGAACCAGGCGGTCATGGCCGCGCTGCTCGGCGCCGACGTGGCGATGGTCAACCGGGTCGGCGACGACTCGTTCGGCCGGGAGACGATCGCCAACTTCCGTTCGTTCGGCGTCGACGTCAGCCAGGTCGGCGTCGAGCCGACGTACAGCGGCGTCGCCAACATCATGGTCGAGCCGTCCGGGGACAACCGGATCATCCTGGGGCCCGGCGCGAACGAGAGGCTCAGCGCGTCCCACGTCGAGCGCGCCTTCGCGGCGTTGCGCAGGCCCGGCGTCGTGCTCTCCCAGCTGGAGGTGCCACAGAGCGCGATCCTGCGCGGCTTCCAGCTCGCCAAGCACCACGGCGCGACGACGATCCTCAACCCGGCGCCCGCCGCGCCGGTCGCCCCCGAGATACTCGAGCTGTGCGACTGGCTGATCCCCAACGAGACCGAGTGCGAACTGCTCGTCCGGGCGACGACAGGTTCCTGCCCCTCGGACCTCGCCGAACGCACCCGAGCGCTCGGTGAGAGCTGCGGGGTCGCGGTCGTCACGACGCTCGGCGCGAACGGCGCGATGCTGTACCGGCCGGGGATCGACGACACGGTCCGGCACCTGCACGCACCGCCGGTCGAGGTACGGGACAGCACCGGTGCCGGTGACGCGTTCGTCGGCGCCTTCGGCTACGCGATCGGCCGGGGCATCGACCCGCTGGACGCCATCGAGTTCGCGCTTGAGCTCGCCTCGGACTCGGTCACCCGCCCCGGCACCCAGATCTCCTTCCCGACCGGCACCCACCTCGACAACCTGCTGGCCCGCACCATTGTCGGGCGACCCACCACATAGGAGACGCGGCATGGAGCGCGAAGAGCTCACCTGGGACCTGTTCGGCACGGCGGGTCGGGAGCTGGCCCAGACCATCGCGGACGACGGGTTCGCCCCGGACCTCATCCTGTCGATCGCCCGAGGTGGCCTGTTCGTCGCGGGCTCGTTGGGCTACGCGCTGGACGTGAAGAACCTGCACGTCATGAACGTCGAGTTCTACACCGGGGTCGACCAGCGGCTCGACCTTCCGGTCATGCTGCCGCCGGTGCCGAACGCGGTCGACCTGACCGGTGCGACAGTGCTGATCGCGGACGACGTCGCGGACACCGGCGCCACGCTGAAGCTGGTCAGGGACTTCTGCGCGGACCATGTGGCCGAGGTGCGGTGCGCGGTCATCTACCAGAAGCCGAACTCGGAGATCACCTGCGAGTACGTCTGGCGCAAGACCGACAGGTGGATCAACTTTCCCTGGTCGGTCCAGCCGCCGGTCGTCGCGCGTGACAACCAGGTCCTGGACGCCTAGCCGTTCACCCGCGCGATCTGCCGGAACAGGGCCGGGACCGACACCAGACAGACCAGCGCGCCGAACGCCACCCACACGGCAGGCGCCAACACGGTGAACCGGGCGGTCGCCCAGGTCATCAGGGCCGGGGTGAAGCCCGCGAAGAAGATCGACGCGATGTTGTAGCTCAGTGCCAGACCGGTGGAGCGCACCGCGACCGGGAACGCCATCGGCAGCGTCGCGGGCGCGACACCGACGAAGGCCGCGACGTTCGCGCTGAGCAGGCAGTGCACCACCAGCAGGACGATCGTGCTCGGCTGGGCGTGCAGCCACATCAAGCACAGCACCGGCAGCACGAGCATCGTGACCGAGCTGGCGACGACGATCCGCCGCGCGCCGATCCGGTCGGCGAGACGGCCGACCATGAGACAGCCGACGATCAGCACGATGTTGCCGACGACCGTCGCCAGGAACGCCTGCTGCGCGGTGAAGCCGAGCCCGACCGCCGGTGAGATGTAGTAGGTCGGCAGGTAGATCACGAAGGCGTAGACGGCGACCGTCCACAACACCGAGAACAAGAACCCGGTGACCAGGGTTGCGAGGTGCTCGGTCAGCAACCGGCGGAGCGGGTCGCGGTCGTTCTCCCGCGCCGCGGCGGCACGGGAGAACGCCTCGGGCTCGGGCAGCCTGCGCCGCGTGTAGAAGCCGACCGGGATGATCAGCAGCCCGATCACGAACGGGATCCGCCACGCCCAGTCGCTGACCTGCGAGGAGGTGAACACCGTGGTGATGGTCAGGCCGACCACCGCCGACATCAGGTTCGAGATGCCCATGGAGGCCTGCAACCACGCCGCGTACCGGGCCCGCTTCTCGACCGGAGCGTGCTCGATCATGAAGGCCGCCGCGCCGCCGATCTCACCGCCGGCGGAGAAGCCCTGCAGCAACCGGGCCACGAGCAACAACAGCGGCGCTCCGATACCGATGACCGCGTACGGCGGCGCGACCGCGAGGATAGAATGCCTGCGCCCATGGTGGCGATGGACAGCACCAGCGCGGCCTTGCGACCGACCCGGTCGCCGTAACGGCCGATGACGATCGCGCCCAGCGGCCTCGCCACGAACCCGGCCCCGAACACGATGAACGTGTTGACCAGCGCGGATGTCGCGTCGCCGTGCTTGAAGAAGTTCTGAGCCACATAGCTGGCGAAGAACGCGTAGACGGAGAAGTCGTACCACTCCAGGGCGTTGCCGAAGGAGGCGGCGGCGACGGAACGCCGGGCCAGTGCGTCGCCGGAGTGGCGACGCACCGGCCCGGTCACCGATGGCTCGCTCACAGGGCCCTGGCAGGGGACTTGTCGAGCTGAACCAGGGTCGCGGCCAACACGTGCGTACCGGTGGCGATGTCCTCGGGTGCGGTCATCTCCTCCGGGCAGTGGCTGCGCCCGTCGACCGACGGCACGAAGATCATGCCCATCGGTCCGAGTCGTGCCAGGTGGGCGGCATCGTGACCGGCGCCGGACGGCACCGCGCGCCAGGACAGGCCGAGCCCCTCGGCCGCACCGCTGATCACGTCACGGACCGCCTCGGCGGTCGGCACCGGGTCCTGATCGGAGAGCCATTCGACGTCCAGCTCCACGCCTCGGGCCCTGGTCTCCGCCGCGATCTCCTCGACGATCTGGCGGCGGGCTCCGTGCAGCCAGCTGCCGTCCACGCTGCGAATCTCCGCCCACAGGCGGGCCTGGTCGGTGATGACGCCCATCGAACCGGGCGTCGACTGGATGTGGCCCGACGTCGCGACACCGTGCACCGGCGCGCCGCAGGCGATCCGCTCGACGGTCAGCACGGCAGCAGCCGCCGAGACCAGCGCATCGTGCCGGTCGCCCATCGGGGTGGTCCCGGCGTGGCCGGTGCGTCCGGCGAAGTGCGCCAACAGCCGGTCGATGCCCGCGATCGCGGTCACCACACCGATGCCGTGCCCGCTGCGTTCCAGCAGCGGTCCCTGTTCGATGTGCAGCTCTACGTAGCCGTGCACGTCCGAGGGGCCCCACGCCTGACCCAGCGCGGCGTCCGGATCACTGCCGAATCGCTCCATCGCGGTACCCAGGCGCAGACCGGTGCCGTCCACCCGGTCCAGGTGGTCGGCCGTCAGCGTTCCGGCGACCGCGCGCGACCCCATGCAGGAGATGCCGAACTCGTTGGCCTCCTCCCCGAGGAAGTCGACCACGACGAGGTCGTGGTCGAGCCGGGTGCCGGTCTCCCGCAGCCGCTGCGCCACCTCCACACCGGCCAGCACCCCGACGATGCCGTCGTACCGGCCGCCGTTCTGCACCGTGTCCGTGTGCGATCCGGTGACCAGCGCCGGACCGCCCCCGGCACGGCCGGGCAGACGGCCGATGATGTTGCCGGCCGCGTCGACGGTCGGGTTGAGCCCCGCCTCGGCGAACAGCGACCGGGTCCACTCCCGCGATGCCCGGTACGACTCGGAGAAGACCTCGCGGCTCCAGCCGGGCAGCGTCGAATCGTGGTACTCGGACAATCGCGCCAGCCGTTCGGCGAGTCGTCCCGAGTCCGGTGCCAGTACGTCGAGGTCTGCCATGTCAGGCGGCCTTGGTCGGCAGGTAGCGCAGGAACTCGATGCCCATCAGCTTCTCGCACTCCCCGACCGCGACCGGGTCGAGCGCCGAGGACGACAGTGGCAGTGAGTTGGCCTCGGCCACCGCGAGCACCACCGGCAGGCCCTCGACGGCGTCCTGGACGGCCAGCGGCAGGCCGTTGTCCGCGCGAAGAATGGCGATGGTGTCGGGGTAGGTCGCCACCCGCTCACCATCGACGTCCACGGCCATGTACTCGTTGAGGTAGGGCACGGTGTGCGACCCGATGCGGAAGGTTCCGTGGTCGAACCCGCCCTTGGTGATGAGCGAGACCTCGTGCCGTAGCTCGCCCTTGGCCAGCACCGTCGCCCCGATCGTCGAGCAGACGGCCTCGACGACCGCGTCCCCGCCGCCGGGCGCGGCGGCTTCCATGGCTGCGCCGAGGTCGAGCGCGAGCGAGATCGAGCCGAGCGCGGCGTGCTCACGGACCCAGGACAGCTCGACCGGGTTGCGCGCCGAGGCGATGAAGCCGCCGGTGCGGACCGAGATGTCGCGCAGCACGTCGTCGCAGGTCTGCACGCTGCCCTGGTTGATCGACAGGAAGTGACCGTGCAGCTCACGGTTGCCGCCGTTGACGACCTGGGTCGTGGTGTAGCCCGGTCGGCTGGTGAGTCCGAGCGAGCCGAGCTTGCCGGTCGGGTGAGCGCGGACATCGCCGGCGGCGTCGAGGACCTTCACCCCGAGCATCGCGGACTGGATCCAGCCGTTGACCGTGGTCGAGTAGCCGTTCTGGCCGGTCAGAACGGCCGAGATGGGGTGCTCACACACCTCCATGAGCTTCTGCAGCGCCCGCACGTAATCGACCGGCTGGATCTCCCAGTTCAGCGAGGCGGGTGCGCCGATCGCGGCGACGGTGGCCACCCACGAGTCGGCAGGCAGCTCGTCGACCTCGGCGAGGACCGGGCGACCGACCGACGTGGCCAGCCCACCCATCAGCTCGCCGTGCCACTTCCAACCGCCGCCACCGCAGGCGAAGACCCCGCCACCGATCACGGCGCGCCGGGCATCGTCGCTGGTCAGTTCACGCATTGTGGAGATACTCCTTCTCGGGCACGGGTTGAGCAGCGTCGCTTCAGCTGCTGGGTCTGATCCAGGCCAACGGTGGCCCGGCACTGTCCGGTCGGTGGGAGGCCGACACCGCCGCTTCGGCCTCCGGGTAGCCGGCGGTGGCGTGCCGGAGCACACCGAGGCCGGAGTCGAGGTCGAGTGCGAGTCGCAGCCGGGTCTCCGCTTCGGCGGAACCGTCGGCGACCACGGACACCCCCGCCGACTGCATCCAGCCCGCGTATCCGCCGCCGCCGGAGTGCACGGCGACCATGTCGGCGCCGCCGGAGGCCAGCAGCATCGCGTCGAGCAGCGGCCAATCGGTGACGCCGTCCGAGCCGTCGAGCATTCCTTCGGTGCCGATGCGCGGATGGGTCATGCCCGCCGAGTCGAGGTGATCGCGGCTGAACAGCACCGGGGCGCTGATCCGGCCGTCGCGCACCGCCTCGTTGACCGCGACCGCGAGCGCCGAACGTTCCCCGTAGCCCAGCCAGCAGGATCGCGCGGGCAGGCCCTGTTGGGGGACCCACTCCCGGGCCAGGCCGATCCACTCCGCCACCTCGGGACGTGCTGGGAACAGCGACGCGGCGAGCTCGTCGACGACCGCCTGGTCGTCCTCGGACCCGGAGAGCGCCACCCAGCGGAACGGACCGATCCCCTCGCAGAACAGCGGACGCAGGTAGGCCTCCATGAAGCCCTTGATCGTGAAGATGTCCTTCGCCGCGTCCTCGGACAGACCGACCGAGGCCTGCACCCGCAGGTTGTTGCCGTTCTCGAACACGACGCAGCCCCGCTTCGCCAGTGCGAGCATCGCGCGGACCTGCCGCAGCATCGACTCCCTGGCGCGCCGCTCGACCTGCGCCGGGTCCGAGTCCCGCAGCTGGGCCCACCCCGCCAGGTCCAGTCCCTCGGGCAGGTAGCCGTACCGGGCATCGTGCGCGGCGGTCTGGTCGGTGACCAGGTCCGGTGCCACGAACGCCGCGTCGGCTTCGGCCATGGCGGCGATCTCGGCGAAGACCGTCGCCGCGTTGTCGCACAGTGCCACCGCGGTCGGCGCGGCGTTCTGCACGGCCTTGTGTACGAGCGCGAGTGCCTCGTCGAGGTTGTGTGCGACCGCGTCCAGGCCACCGGCCTCACGCAGCTTGTCGATCTTGGCCTGGTCGGCTTCGACGACCAGTGTGCTGAGCCCGAGCATGCGGGCGCTGATCGGTTGCGCCGACCCCATTCCGCCGAGTCCGGCGGTCAGGAACCAGCGGCGCTCCGAGCGGGTCTCCCCGTAGTGGGTGCGCAGCGCGGCACGCAACAGCTCGTAGGTGCCCTGCAGGACGCCCTGCCTGCCGATGTACTGCCAGGCGGCGGCGGTGAGCCCACCCCAGATGGTCTGCCCGTCGTGCATCCGCCGGTAGAAGATCTCCTCGGTGGCCCACTGGCCCACCGTGTTGTTCACCGCCGAGATGACCATCGGGGCACCCGCGTGGGTACGCAGGACGCCGATCGGCCGGCCGGTCTGCAGGACCAGTGTCTGGTCCTCGTCCAGCTCCCGCAGCGCCGAGGTGATCGCGTGGTAGGCGGGCCAGTCCTTCGCCGCCTTGCCGAGCGAGGCGTAGACCACCAGGTCAGCGGGTCGCTCACCGACCTCGAGGACGTTCTCCAGCATCCGCAGGAGCGCTTCGGATCGCCAGTTGCGACACCGTAGCTCGGTTCCGCGCGCCGCGGTCACCGGTCGGTCGTCGGTGGAGGTCACACCGGCACCTCGGCCTCGGGCGGGCTCCAGGCGACCATCGGCGCCTGCGGCAGCCGGGAGACGAGCTCGCCCGCGGCGTTGCGCAGCAGGCGGACGGCGGCGGTCACGTCACGCAGCTGGCTGTCCGGGCCGATGAGCGACAGCGCGCACAGACACGCCCCACCGGTCAGCACGGGCATCCCG
The DNA here is from genome assembly GCF_000429025.1 of Actinospineispora spinosispora DSM 44797. Lineage (GTDB taxonomy): Bacteria > Actinomycetota > Actinomycetes > Mycobacteriales > Pseudonocardiaceae > Pseudonocardia > Pseudonocardia spinosispora. The sequence goes on along the minus strand of NZ_KE386833.1, from coordinate 602,411 downwards.
ACCGCCGTCATGCCGGGGGTCAGCCAGCCCCTGGTCACGTGGTAGCCCTGCCGACGGATGAGCGCCATCTCCTCGCGCAGTCCCATGGCGTCCGGGGTGGCGGCGGTGAACCGGGTGAGCCTGCCGCTCAGCACCTGGCGCTGGACCGACGCCGGTGCCATGGCCAGCAGGGTCGTCGCGCTGGCGCCGGCGTACAGGGCCAGCACCTCGCCGGGGTGGTAGGCCACGCTGCCGCTGCCGCCGTTCCAGGTGTCCAGGCACAGCGCCGCGGTGTGCACCCGCACGGTCAGGGTGACCGACAGCTCGGTCCGCTCGCGCAGATGGCCGAGCACCGGACGGGCCACGTCGACGAGGTGCTGGGAGCCGGCGGAGGACGGGTCCGCCAGACGCCTGCTGGGCAGCAGCTGACCACCCATGTCGACCACGAAGTTCGCCGTCTTGAGCATGCGGACGTAGCGGTAGACGGTCGAGGGTGGGATTCCCAGCCCTTCGACGATGCCCGCGACGTCGACCTGGCCGCGATCCTGGATGTACGCCAGAATCTGCAGTCCCCGGTCCAGCGAGGAGAGCTCGCCGGTCGTACGTGCGCCGGTACGAGTGCCGGACTCACCAATCAATGCAGTCATCCTCGGGTCACCTGTTCTCCGCGGCCTGGTTCCCCGACCAGACCTTTTGCCGCGCTCCACACAACGTCGCCACGTGACATGGTCAGAGTGACCCGAGCACCGGGCGCGTAGCCCGAGTAGGGGCTCCACCCCGCATTGGAGTGCAGCGCCTCGGCGTCGATCTGCCAGTCGGCTGTCGGTTCGAGGACCATCACATCGGCGTGATGACCAGGGGTCAACCGACCTTTACATTGACCAATGCCCCACCGGTCGGCCGGGTTCGCGGTCACCGCGTCGATCGCGCGTGCGAACTCCGGGCCGGCGCCGTGGCGCCGCAGGCACTCGCCGAGCGTCGTGGCGACGAGTGTCTCGGTTCCCGGCGCCCCCGACGAGTTGTTCAAGATCACCTCGTGGTCCTTGAGCGTGGTCGGCCACGGCGCGTGGTCGGACGAGATGACCGAGGCGAGGCCGCTGCCCACCGCTCGCCACATCGCTTCCTTCTCGGCGGCCGTGCGCAGCGGCGGGTTGATCTTCAGCCGGCCCCGCTGGCGCGACATGTCGTCCTCGGTGAGCAGCAGGTAGTGCGGGCAGGTCTCGAACGTGACGTCGACGCCCTGGCTCTGGTACCAGGCCACCAGGTCGGCGGAGCGGCCCAGCGACAGGTGGCACAGGTGCAGCCGGTTGCCCTGCTCCGCGGCGATCTCCATCGCGGTGAGCACCCCGAGGGTCTCCGATACCGGGGGGCGAGTGCGGCCGTGCACCGAAGGATCGGTGGATGCCCGGTTCGCCTCGTCGGCGATCAGTGCCTTGATGATCTCGTTGTTCTCCGCGTGCGTGCACAGTGTGGCGTCGGCGTCGCGGACGGCCGCCATGACGTCGCGCAGCTCCGCGTCGTCGATGCGCGGGAAGCGGAACGGGTCGGTGTCGAACAGCGACACCTTGAAGCCGACCACGCCGGCCTCGACCAGGTCACCCGCGCGCCGCCAGCCACCGCCCGGCTCGCACGTCCCCAGCAGCGCGACGTCGATCACCGCCTCGGCGGCGACCTTCTCCTGCTTCGCGGCGAGCCGGTCCAGGCTGTTGACCGGACCGATCCCGTCGAACGGCATCTCCACGATGGTGGTGACCCCGCCCGCCGCGGCCGAGGACGTCGAGGCGCGCAGCCCCTCGCCGCCGTGTGAGTAGGAGTGGACGTGGCCGTCGACCGCACCGGGCAGCACGTAGCTGTCACCGACGTCGATCACCTCGCCCGGGCCCTCGTAAGGGCCGTCGTCGAACACCACCCGGCTGACCACGCCGTCGGCGACGTGGAGCCGCCCCGCCCGGAACGAGTCGTCCCGGTCGCGGAGCCGCCCGATGATCACCGTGTCGGTACCGTCTCGCATGCCGGGAACGATAGGAACCACTCCCCGCCGCCCAACACAACTTTCCCGCAGATCGGGAATCACAATTCAGTATACCCAATGTAAAGAAGCCCGCACAGACCGCGTAACCGCCGCACAGAGGCTGGAGCCTCTGCGCGGCGCACGTACGGTCTGTGCGGGCTTCTTCGGCTTGGGCTAGGACGCGACCTCGCCGTGGGTGGTGAGGTTCGCCGTCGACCAGCAGTCCCGTACCTCGACGCCCAGCCTGCCACCTCTGACCAGCAGGATCATGCGCTCGATGTCGTCGGTCATGTAACGGTCGTCCTCGAGACGGTCGATCACCGAACGCACCATGGTGTGCACCCGTTGGGTGCCGGCGCCCAGCGACAGCCCGGACATCGCCACCGAGATCAGGTCGATCCCCTGCGCGCTCATCAGCGCCAGCACGGCGAGCACGACGTCGATGCGTTCCAGGTTGGACACCAGGTTGCGCACCGAGGCCATCGCCATCGTGTTGTGGTCCTCCTGCCCACCCTTCAGCGGGAAGGACAGCGAGCTGACCGGGGTCGACCGTACGTGGATCTCCGGGATCAGCGAGGCCGCGACGGCGTGCACGAGCGTCATCCCGGAGTTCAGCCCCACCTTGCCGCCGGACAGGCTGGCCGGCAGGCCATAGCTCCACAGTTCGTTGGCCAGCCGCGCCGCGAGGTCCTTGGCGAGTACCGCCAGGTCGGTCATGTGGACGTTGATCGAGTGAGCGGAATGTCCGAGTACCGAGCAGTCCCAGTTGCCGCCCATCACGAACTCGTAGCTGCCGTCCTCACACCTCAACAGCAGCGGGTTGGAGTTGGAGGCGTTGGACTCCCAGGTCAGGAACTGTTTCGCCTCGTCGAGGGTGCGGAGAACACTGGCCACCTTGTGCGGTGTGCTGCGCACCGACGTGGAGTCCTGTACCCGGGGCCGGATTTCCCCGAGCCGAGATCGTCCGCCCGGGGTCATCCACTCGGTGCCGGCCACCAGGTCCAGGATCCGTGTGGTCGCCAGCATCTCCTGTGGGATGTGCCGCTCGGCGTGCAGCCGCAGGTCGAAGGCTTGCAGCTCGGCCCGCGTGGCCTCGCAGAACATCGAGAAGGCGCCGAGGAAGGCATCGAGCTGGTACTCGGCCCGCCGCACCGCCGCCGTGTAGCAGGCCGACAGCACGCTGCTGCCGCTGATCAACGACAGCGCCTCCCCCGCGTGCAAGGCGAAGCTCGCCGGCAGCCCAGCGCGCCGCAGCGCTTCGTCCGCCCAGGTGATGCCCGTGGAGTCGGCGGCGGGGACCCGCTCACCGATCAGCATCAGACCCGCGGCCGCCATCGGCTGCAGGTCGCCGGTGCCCAGCGAGCCGATCTCCGGCATCAGCGGTGTGATGCCGGAGTTCAGCACGGCGAGGATCCGGTCGATCACCTCGGGCCGGACGCCGCTGGTCGCCCTGGCCAGTGCATTGGCCCGCAGGATCAGTGCGAGCCGGGCGATCGGCGGCGACAGGTACTCCCCGACGCCCGCCGCGTGCGACCGCAGGATGTTGACCTGGAACTGCAGCTGGTCGTCATCGGCCAACGCGTGGTCCTTGAGCGGACCGAGCGCCTGGTTCCAGCCGTAGACGCGCTGTCCTTCCGCGAGCTGACGCAACGCCTCCGACCTGGTGTAGGTCATCAGCTCGCGGGCCGATTCGGCGAGGCTGACCGTCACCGAGTCGGCTTCCAGCACGGACACCGCGTCCGCCCAGGTCAGTGAGTCGCCGTCCAGGGTGAGCCGCACGTGCTTCGGTGAGTCCGGCAGCGGTAGGAGGTCCGGCCCGTCGGTCAGGGTCAACGAGGCGAGCCCCGAGCTGACCTGGTCCGCCGACTCCTCCCTGGGATAGCTGGCGACGGCCGGTTGAGCGCGCAGCTTCTCCGGCAACGACGCGCGGCGGGCCTGACGGGATGGTCCCGGCCGCTTCTGGGTCATCTACACACCTCCTGGTGAGCTGTCGGATTCACTGTGGATCTTGCACCGGCCGTCCAGTGTCACACGCGGTCGGGCAGCGGGCGCCCTGCCGTTTCCCGCATGAGCAGCAGAATCGGCAGCACCACGAGTGCCACCACCGTCGAGTATGCGGCCGGCGCAAGAGACCAGCCGGTCGCGTCGATCAGCAGCGTGGCGATGAGCGGTGACAGACCGCCGAACAGCGTGGTGGCGATGTTGTAGCCGATGGCCATACCGGCGAACCGACCGACCGCGGCGAACTGTTCCGGTACCGCCGAGGCGGCGACCGCGCTCCACGACGCCGCCGGGATGGCCAGCGCGATCGTTCCCATCAGCACCATCGACGTCGATCCACCGCCCAGCATGGCGAAGAACGGGATCGTGCAGGTCACCAGCACCGCCGCGATGACCATCATCGTCGGCTTGCGCCCGACCCGGTCGGAGAGGTAGCCGATGACCGGGGTCACGCCGATCACGATGAACGCGGCGAGCGTACCGAGCGACAGCGCGTTGGTCTGGGACATGTGTACGACGCTGTCCAGGAACGTCGGAACGTAACCGATGTTGAGGAAGTAGGACACCGAGCCCACGGTGGAGATCAGGAAGGCGAGCAGCACGGCCTTGGGCTGACGCTTGAGCACGTCGATGACCGGCGACTTGACGATCTCCTCGTTCGCCTTGACCCGCTCGAACACGGTCGTCTCCTCCAGCAGCGACCGCAGCGGGATCATCACAGCGGCCAGCAGACCGCCGACGACGAAGGTGATCCGCCAGCCCCATGAGTCGAGCTGCGCCGGGGCGAGCGTCGCCGAGAAGAACGCGGCGACGCCGACCGCGAGCAGCGCGCCGACCTCGCTGTTGGCCGCCGCCCAGCTGGTGGCGAAACCACGGCGGTTGGCGGGTGCGCTCTCCAGCAGGAACACCAGGATTCCGGTGTACTCCGCACCGACCGCGAACCCGGCCAGACAGCGGAACACGAACAGTGCGACTCCGGCCCAGATGCCGATCGTCGCCTCGTTCGGCGTGATGGCCACGCCGAACATGGAAATGGCCATCAGCCCCGCGGAGATGACCAGCGTGCTCTTGCGGCCGATCCGGTCACCCAGGTGGCCGAAGAAGATCGCGCCGATCGGGCGGAACAGGAAGCCCGCCGCGAAGATTCCGAACGTCAGGATCAGCGAGTGGCCGTCTCCACCGAAGAACACCCGGGTGAGTACCGGCGCGATGTATATGAACAGGGAGAAGTCGTACCACTCGATGATCGTTCCAGCGGCCGCGACGACCATCGATCGCCGCGAAGTGCCTCGTTGCTCTTCAGCCGGTACCTGCGTGCCGGCCTCGACTCCAGTCATCGCAGAAGCGCACCAGCTCGGCCAGCTTATTCCTAGCCGAACCCCGGAGAATGAGAGTGTCTCGAGGATGCAACATTCCCACTCCGGGAGGACCTCATCCCCTCGCCCCCCACCACTGTAACGGACAGGTAAAAGGTTAGCCCGTCGATTTTTCCGCCGACCGCACCGAGGACACAGAACGACGCCGGCGCGACAGAGTGGTCATGTCGGGCCGGCGTCGGGTCCGGTGAGTCGCGCGGCGTCGGCGCATCAGCCGTTTGTCGGCGGCCGTTCCACCAGCTGCGACAGGAACAGCTGCTCGCCCAGCGTCTCCATCAGTTCGAGGTTGGTCTCGAGGTAGTCGATGTGACCTTCCTCGTCGGCCAGAATCTCCTCGAACAGATTCGCCGTGGTGATGTCGCCCTTTTCCCGGCACATCGCGATACCCGGGCGCAAACGCGCGACGACTTCCAGCTCGATCGCCAAGTCGGACGTGAACTGCTCACGCACGGTCTGACCGACGCGCAAAGGCAGCAACCGCTGATAGTTCGGCAGTCCTTCGAGGAAAAGAATGCGGTCGGTAATCTTCTCCGCGTGCTGCATTTCCTCGATGGACTCAGCACGGGTGTGCTCCGCGAGCTTCGTGAAGCCCCAGTTCCCCTGCATCTTCGCGTGCAGGAAGTACTGGTTGATGGCAGTGAGCTCGCTGGTCAGCTGCTCGTTCAGCAGCGCAATGACCTCGTCATCCCCACGCATGGGTCACAATTCCCCTCGTCGATCCTCTGAACCGGATCGACGGTACACGTAACTCTGCGTATTAGGACACAGTCACTGCGCGTTAGGGAAGCATTCGATAACTGAGGTTATCCAGGCCTGATGCCACTTATTTGCAGCGTGCTATTGTCACGCGCTTTGCGCCAGCGGGGGCCGCCGCATCACGTCCAGACCGAGCACCCCACCATCCTCCAAGATCATCTCGACGCTGTCCAGACATCCGCCGCAACCGGTGCCCGCCAATGTCTCGTCGCTGATCTCCTCGACCGTTCGGGCTCCGCCACGGATACAGCTGCGAATCTCGGTCTCCGTGACCGCACGGCACATGCAGACGAACACGTGTCCCGCCCTCCGAAAGGTTAGTGAGGCAAGCCTAAGGAAAGCATGCCTTGCCTGGGCGGCGCAAGACCGACGACGCCGGTCTGGGCTAAGTTCGGTTACGCAAATGTGCGTCCTACATCAGCCATCCAGGTAGGGACCGTGCCGCTCGACGAGTACCGCCGCAAACGTGATCCAGGCCGCACCCCGGAGCCGGTCCCCACTGACGACCCGAGTACGTCCGGCGAGGGCACGGTGTTCGTCGTCCAGGAGCACCACGCCCGGAGCCTGCACTGGGACCTACGGCTCGAACGCGACGGTGTGCTCGTCTCCTGGGCGGTGCCCAAGGGCCTGCCGCCCGACCCGAAGACGGTCCGGCTCGCGGTGCGCACCGAGGACCATCCGATGGAGTACGCCGATTTCGCCGGCGAGATCCCACGGGGCGAGTACGGCGCCGGGCAGATGACCATCTGGGACCGCGGCCACTACGACACGATCAAGTGGACCGAGTCCGAGGTCCAGGTCGTGCTGCACGGCACGCGTGCGCGAGGTCGCTACATCCTGTTGCACCGGGGGCACGGTCCGAACCAGTGGTTGCTGCGCAGGGGTGACCCGCCGATCGCGGAGGACTGGCGGCCTCCGCCCGCCGGGCTCTCCCCCATGCTCGCCTCTCCCGGTGAGCTGCCCGACCCAGACGAGGGCTGGCACTACGAGGTGCGGTTCGGCGGCCGCCGGGTCCTCGTGCGGGTCGACGGTGGCCGGGTGGAGCTCAGCGACGCCGAGGGAGGCACGCTGAATGAGCGGCATCCGGAGCTCGCGGGCCTCGGCCTCGGGCTGGGCGCGGTCCCCGTCGTCCTGGACGGCGAGATCGACGGCACGCCACCCGGTCTGTGGATCACGGATCTGCTGTACGTCGACGGCAGGGACGTGACCGCGCTGCCGTACCGCGAGCGCCGCACGCTCGCGGAGTCGCTACCGTTGAGCGGCGAGGCGTGGCGGCTCGTTCCCTCCTACCCCGGTGGTGGAGCGGCGGTGCTCGCCGCCGCGCGTGAACAGAGCCTGCCCGCCGTCGTGGCCAAGCGCACCGACTCGACCTACCGGCCGGGCGCCCGTACCGACGAGTGGCTCGAGATCGGAACCGGGACCCCGGCCCCACCACCGGCCGGCCGCGCCCCGACCGGCCGCTCGGTGTCCAGCGTCGAGGTCGGTGGACGGCGCGTCCGGCTGAGCAACCCGGACAAGGTCCTCTACCCGGCGAGCGGCTTCACCAAGCGCGACGTCCTGGAGCACTACCTGCGGGTGGCCTCCGTCCTGCTGCCACACGTCCAGGGGCGGCCGGTCACCCTGCGGCGCTGGCCGGATGGCGTCGCGGCCGCGTCGTTCTTCGAGAAGAACGTGTCCCGGCACGTCCCCGACTGGGTCCGCACGGTCCGCCTGGACACTCCCGGGAGCGCCGCCGGGTCGGACTACATCGACTACCCGCTGCTCGACGACGAGGCGACCCTCGCCTGGGCCGCGAACCTCGCCGCGCTCGAACTGCACGTCCCGCAGTGGACGGTCACCGACGACGCCGAGCGCAACGATCCCGATCTCCTGGTCTTCGACCTCGATCCCGGGGAGGGCACGACGGTCGTCGACTGCGCGAGGGTCGCCGAACGCGTCGCGGCGGTGCTCGCCGAGGACGACATCCCGGCCTATCCGCGTACCAGCGGCGGCAAGGGCATGCAGCTCTACAGCCCGGTCCGGAGCAGCGCTCCCGACCAGACCAACCGCTACGCGAAGAGCGTCGCCGAACGGCTCGCGGCCGACGACCCCACCCGGGTGATCGCCGTGATGGCGCGCCAGCGCCGCCGGGGCAAGGTCCTGATCGACTGGAGCCAGAACAACCAGGCCAAGACGACCGTGGCGAGCTACTCACTGCGCGGCAGGGATCACCCGACGGTCGCCACTCCCGTCACCTGGGACGAGGTCCGCGCCTGCCGGGAGCCCGAGGAGCTGCGGTTCACCGCACCTGACCTGCCCGGGCGGTTGGACACCCACGGTGACCTGCTCGCACCGTTACGGGGTACGAGGTTCGCCTTGCCGGCCGACTAGCCTGCAGGGGTGAGCGCTGAGCCTGACACCCAGTACGAGGACCTTCTGCGCCATGTCCTGGCCGACGGGACGGCGAAGTCCGATCGGACCGGAACCGGTACGCGGAGTGTGTTCGGCCACCAGATGCGTTTCCCCCTCGACCAGGGCTTCCCGCTGATCACCACCAAGCGGGTGCACTTCCGGTCGGTGGCCTACGAACTGCTGTGGTTCCTGCGCGGCGACCGCAACGTGAACTGGTTGCGCGAACACGGTGTGACGATCTGGGACGAGTGGGCCGATCCGGACGGCGATCTCGGTCCGGTCTACGGGGTCCAGTGGAGGTCGTGGCCGACGCCGGACGGACAGCACATCGACCAGATCAGCGACCTGCTCACCACACTGCGGACGAACCCCGACTCCCGCCGCATGATCGTCTCGGCGTGGAACGTCGGCGAGATCCCGCAGATGGCGCTGCCGCCTTGCCACGCGCTGTTCCAGTTCTACGTCGCCGACGGCAAGCTGTCCTGCCAGCTCTACCAGCGCAGTGCCGACCTCTTCCTCGGCGTGCCGTTCAACATCGCGGGCTACGCGCTGCTCACCCATCTCGTCGCCGCCCAGGTGGGCCTCGGCGTCGGTGACTTCGTGTGGACCGGCGGTGACTGCCACATCTACGACAACCATTCCGACCAGGTGCGCGAACAGCTCAGCCGCGCCCCGTACCCCTTCCCCCAGTTGCGGCTGAAGCCTTCGGACTCGCTGTTCGACTACGACTTCTCCGACATCGAGGTCGTCGACTACCGCCACCACCCGTCGATCAGTGCGCCGGTCGCGGTATGACGGTCACGCTGATCTGGGCCCAGGCCGCCAACGGTGTCATCGGGGCGCACGGCGCGCTGCCCTGGGACCTGCCGGAGGACCGCAAGCACTTCCGCGCACTCACCGTCGACGGCACGGTCCTGATGGGCCGGGCCACGTGGGACTCGCTCCCCGAGCCGTTCCGTCCGCTGCCCCGCCGCCGCAACGTCGTCCTCACCCGGCAGTCCGGCTGGAGCGCGCCGGGCGCGATCCCGGTGACGTCACTTCCCGAAGCGCTCGCCGAGCACACCGGCGACCTGTGGGTGATCGGCGGGGCCGAGGTGTACCGGGCCGCGATGCCCTACGCCGACCGGCTGATCGTGACCGAGCTCGCGGACACCTTCGACGGCAACGTCTACGCGCCCGACCTGGAGCCGACCTGGCGGGTGGTGGGCCACGAGCCGGACGTGGGCTGGCACGTGTCCCGCACCGGCCTGCGTTACCGCATCGTCACCTATGAGACGGATGCACCGATCAGCTGATCATTGGACGGGGCCGATGGCTTCCTGGGCGATGGCCTCGTTCTCCTCCAGATGATGACGGACCTGGGCCCGAACCTGCTCCGGGCTCCTGGCGTGGAACGCCGCCATCAGGTCGGTGTGCGCGTGCTGCCTGCGGAGATGGTCGTCCGCCCGGTCGTCTCGGGCGCCGAACGCGAGTCGCAGATAGCGTTCGGCCGCCCGCCACAGGTTCTCCAGGGTGCGCACATCCCATGCGGTCGCCGCCGGCGCCAGCAACCGCAGATGGAAATCGTGGTGCGCCAGGTAGATCTCCTCGTCGCTGCGTCCCGCATCGCCCAACGAGTCGGCGATCCGGTCGAGCTCGGCGAGGTCACCGTCGGACAGCAACAGACACGACCGACCGGCGATCTCCGGCTCCAGCGCGAGCCGCAGCCGGTAGATGCCGTGCAGGTCGGCCGCGTCGAGCGGCGCCACCCGGCTGCTGCGGCGCGAGCTCGACACCAGCAGTCCCTGGCCTTCGAGCCTGCGCAACGCCTCCCGGACCGGGATCGTGCTGACCCCCATCCGGGTCGCCAGTTCACGCAGCGCCAGCTCCTGACCGGGTTTCAGCACCCCGGACAGGATGGAACGGCGGATCTCGGCGGTCACCTGGTCGACCACGCTGGTCGCGGTGACCCGACGCATGGAGTCGCCGGTCCTCGGCATCACGTCGGTCACGCTATCGGCTCATCGCTTCGAGCGGGTTCGGCATTCCCGGGCTGGTGGTCAGCGCCCACCGCCGGGTCATGAGCTCACCTTGCTCGGTGCCCGCACGCAACGCGGCTGCCATCTTGTCCGGCTCGAAGCCCACGCCCACCGGATCCTCGCTGTACTCGGGGCCGGACATGTAGGCGGTCGCCTCGTCGGGCGTGGCGAAGTTGTCGACCTGCAGCTCGACGAAGTTGCCGTCCGGGTCCCGGTAGTACAGCGACGTCGTGACACCGTGCTGCACCGGCACATGGGGCTCGATACCCCGTTCCTTCAGGTTCGCGTACCGGTCGAGCAGGTCGTCCAGCGACGCGAACGTGTACGCGACGTGATGCATGCCGCTGGCCAGCGGAGACTTGGCCTCCAGCTGGACCGGCGGCGCGATGAACGCGATGCGGTGATGCTCTTCGTCGAACGTGACGAAGGACAGCGCCCCGTTCTCGAAGACGACGTGCCCGTCCAGCAGCGCGCAGTACCAGTCGCGCATCTCGTCGAGCCTGCTGGTCTGGAGTACGACGTGGGCGAACTTCGGTGTGGCAGCCATGGGGACCTCTCAGTGACCGAGGACGGTGCTGAACGCATCGACCAGGACATCGGTGGCATTGTCGACGGCGGCCGGGGCCCGGAACGCCACGTGGTTGTCGGGACGGACAAGGATCGCGCCGGCATCGGACACCTCACGCACCCGTGCCCAGGTGCCTTCCGGGTCGGTGAACCCGTCCCCGACGCACACGACCCGCACCGGGACGCCGAACTTCTCCTCGGCGATGGCGGCGGCCGCTGCCCAGGCCTCTCCGTCCGGCCCGGTGAGCAGGACGAACCGGCTGAGCTCGGTCAGGTCGTGGGTCGACAGCCGCGTGCCGTCCTGTTCCAGCCAGGCGTGCGGAAGCCGATGTCCCGGCCTGGTCGTCGGGTGGTAGACGCCGCCCATCGGGTCGGACGGGGGCGGCTCGGTGCCGTCGGGCACGAGCGCTCCCCGCTCGTACCGGAACCCGATCTCCAGGTCGTGCGCCTGGAACTCGGTCCGCTGGGTCCGGATCACCTCGTCGGCTCTCGCTCGTCTCGTCGCACCCATCGGGGTGTCCGCGAAGAACGCCTCGAACGTCGCGCGGTTGGCCTCCGCCGACTGACCGGGCATCAACCCGATACCGGCGTCGATCAGCATGTGGTTGAGGAAGGTGAACATGGCCCAGTCGACATTGCGCATGCCGATCGCCTGACGCTCGGACTCGTAGCTGTCGAGCAGCGTCGGTCCCGCCGCGCCGGACACGACGGCGGCCAGCTTCCATGCCAGATTGTGCGCGTCCTGGATGGCGGTGTTCAGACCGAGGCCCGTCGTCGGCGGATGCCGGTGCGCGGAATCGCCCGCGAGGAAGACCCTGCCGACCTGGTAGCGGTCCGCGAGGACCCCCTCGAGAATCCAGTGGCTGACCTTGTGCACGGTGATGTCCAGCTCGGGCAGCTTGAACAGCTCGCGCAACCGGGGCACGATCGCGTGCTCGTCGAACCTCGCGGGATCGTCCGGGCCGAAGGTGAAGTGCACGACCCATTCCTCGGACGCCGCACCCCATGTCGGGCCCATCGGCACCAGCGCACCGCTGCCCCAGGAACCCGCGCCGTCCGGGTTCACGAACCAGCTGATCAGGCACGAGTCATCGGCCCACGCCGACAGGTCGGCGGTGAAATGTGTGCTGACCATGTCCAGCAGCCCGGTCGGCCCGTGCATCTCGACGCCCAGCATCTCCCCGATCGTCTTGCCGCCGTCCGCCGCGATCACGTACTGCGCCCGTACCGTGAACGGGGCCTCGCTCGCTCGGTCGCGCACCGTGGCGGTCACCCCGTCCGCGTCCTGCTCCAGCTCGACCAGCTCGTGGTTGAACCGGACGCGGCCGGGTCCGCGCTGCTCGGCGTGCTGTCGGATCAGCGGTTCGAGCCGCAGCTGCGGGTAGTTGCTCGACGGGCTCGGGCCGTCGTGGGCGTATCGCTCGTACAGTTCGCCCGCGCCGAAGCTGTCCATGGTGTGGAACGTCCTGGCGTCCAGCGGGCCGTCTCCGCCGAGCGAGGTCCGCCAGCGCACCTTGCCGAAGTTCTCCGGCGGCGTTCCGACCGCATAGATCGCTTCGGCCAGGCCGTGCTGGCGGAACACCTCCATCGTGCGCTGGTTCAGGTAGTGCGCCTTCGGAAGATGCGACGTGTCGGTGTGCCGCTCCACCAGCAGGTGGTCGACCCCGAGGTTCGACAGGAACAGCGATGCGGACAACCCGCACCCGCCCCCACCGACGATCAGTACCGGCACCTGCAGGTCGGCCATCATGATCTCCCTTGATCGTGGTCCACCTCACTGTACAACTTGGTGATCTGTGATCACAAATCTCGAAGCGAGTGAAATCTCGGACAACGATCCCCGGCCGGCTCCGGCGCTGCCGGACCGGGCGCGGGCTTTCGGGTAGCGTCCGGACACTGTGACCGAGGCCCATCCGTACCTGACCGGCCCGTTCCCTCGCGCCCTGGTGCACCGGGGCTGGCAGCTCGACGAGCTGACCGGCATGGAGAACTCGCTGTCGTCCTTCCGGCGGGCCCTCGACGAAGGCTTCCGCTACCTGGAGATCGACGTCCACGCGACGTCCGACGGCGTGGTCGTGGTGTCACACGACAGCACCCTGGATCGGACGACCGACGGCGTCGGTCCCATCGCCGCACAAACCTGGGAGCAGGTCCGAAGAGCACGAATCGCGGGACGCGAGCCGGTGGTCACCCTGCGCGAGGTCATCGAGAGCCTGCCGGATGCGCTACTCAACATCGACGTGAAGGCCGACCCGGCCGTCGAACCGACGCTGCGGCTCCTCGACTCGACCGACGCGTGGCACCGGGTGTGCCTGGCGTCCTTCTCCGCGACCCGGCTCACCCGGCTGCGCGCCGCGGCCGGTCCGAAGCTGATCACGTCCTGCTCGCCGAGGGACGCCGTCGCGCTGCGGACCCGAGGCTGGCTGCGTCAGGCCCGCCTTCGCCCGCTCGGCTCCCGGCTGCCGGTCATGGCCCAGCTGGCCCAGCTGCCGCGCCGGCACGGCAGGTTGACCGTCGTCGACCCCTCGCTGGTCGCCGAGGCACACGCACTCGGCATGGAGGTCCACGTGTGGACCATCAACGACTCCGCTCAGATGCGCGAGCTGCTCGACATGGGCGTCGACGGCCTGGTGACCGATCGTCCGGACATGCTGCGCGACGTGCTGGCCGACCGCGGCGAGTGGCCGGGCCGGTGACGAGCCGACTGGATGCCGAGCAGCGCGGTTGGTGCATCTACGACTGGGCGAACACGGTCTTCAAGACCTCCGTGCTCGCCGTGTTCTTCTCGCTGTACCTGACCGAGATCGTGCGCGCGGACGCCAGGTCGATGGGACAGCCCTGTGTGACCGCACTGACCGGGTGCGGGGTCCCGGTGTTCGGGTTCTCGGTACAGGCCGGCTCGCTGTTCGGGTTCCTGCTCGCCGCGTCGACGGTTCTCCAGCTGCTCGTGCTGCCCGTCACCGCGGCGATCGCGGACCGGACCGGACACAAGCGCGCGCTGCTCGGCGGCTTCGCGTTCGCAGGCGCGGCGGCGACCTGCGGCCTGGCGGTACTGCACGGAACGTCGTGGCGGCTCGGCGCGGTCCTGTTCGCGCTGGCCAACGTCTGCTACTACGCCTCGGTCGTCGTCTACTACGCCTTCCTCGCCGACATCGCGACCGCTGACGAACGCGACGCGGTCTCGTCGAAGGGGTGGGCGTTCGGCTATCTCGGCGGTGGGCTGTGTCTGGCGCTCAACATCGCGCTTATCCAGGCCCGCGACGTGTTCGGGCTGAGCCAGGCCGACGCGATCCGGCTGTGTTTTGTCATGTGTGGTCTCTGGTGGGCCGCGTTCACCGTCGTCGCGCTCGCCCGGCTGCGGGATCGGGCACCGGTCGCCGCGCCGCCGGACGGTCCGGTCCTGTCCGAAGGCTTCCGGCAGCTCGCGCGGACGGTCGCCCAGGCCAGGCGCCTGCCGATCACCCTCGCGTTCCTCGTCGGGTTCCTGATCTTCATCGACGGGATCAACACGGTCAACACCACCGCGAGCCTCTACGGCTCCCAGGAGCTCGGGCTGCCCGTCGAGGTGCTCACCGTGACGATCCTGATCGTGCAGTTCGTCGCCTTCGGTGGAGCGCTGGCCCACGGCTGGCTGGCCGGTCGGATCGGCGCAAAACGCACGATCCTGATCAGCCTCGCGGTGTGGGTGGTCGTGATCGCGGCGGCCTACTTCGTCCAGCCGGGCCAACGACTGCAGTTCTATGCGCTGGCACTGGGCATCGGCCTGGTCGTCGGAGGAACGCCCGCCCTGTCCCGATCGATGTACAGCCAGCTGGTGCCCAAGGGCAGTCAGGCGGCGTACTTCGCGCTCTACACGCTCGGCGAACGCGGCACCTCGTCACTGGGTCCGCTGGTCTTCTCCCTCGTCGCCGAGGCCACCGGGTCGTACCGTCCGGCGATTCTTTCGCTCGTGATGTTTCTGATGATCGGGTTCGGGGTAACCACACTGGTGCCGGTTCGTCGTGGTATCCGTGCGGCGGGCAACCCGGAGCCTCGACTCGTCTAGTGTTTGCCAGGATGTAACTTCAGGTGTGACGCGGCTCACATATGGCTACCCCGTCACAAAAGTGATTGCAATCCCGACATGTAGGGGACACTCAGGGACGGCACGCGATTGGCTCAAGCGTCATCGACGCCACGTCGACCGACGTGCCGGAGAGGGAACGTATTCGCTAGAGGCGACGTTACACGAGGTGCTGCGAGCCCGGGATCCCTCCTCCGGGCCACGAGGTGAAAGGACTACATCATGGCGGACCGTGTGCTGCGAGGCAGCCGGCTCGGGGCTGTCAGCTACGAGACCGACCGCAATCACGACCTCGCGCCGCGCCGGTCGGTCCAGTACGCCTGCCCGAAGGGCCACGACTTCGACGTACCTTTCTCCGACGACGCAGAACCTCCGATGACCTGGGAGTGTCGCCTTCACGGCAACGTCTCCAAGCTGATCGACGGCGTCGAGCCGGAGTCGAAGAAGGTCAAGCCGCCGCGCACCCACTGGGACATGCTCCTGGAGCGCCGGTCGCTGGCCGAGCTCGACGAGCTCCTCGCTGAGCGTCTCGAAGAACTGCGTGGACGTCGTACCAAGAGCGCCTGACGCCACCCGGCGAACTACCGGCACGAACTGACGCGCGCAACCACCCTGTGGGCCTGGTCCATCTCGGACCAGGCCCACAGTGCTGTGTGGGTCAGGCGGAGACGGTGTCCTTCGGCCTGCCGTCGGAGCCGATTCCGAGCCTGCTGCGGACACCCCACATGGCGACCTGCCAGAGGGCCTCACGCACGATGGACCCGTTCATCTTCGAGTCGCCGCGTTCCCGTTCGGTAAACGTGATCGCGACCTCGGCGACCCGGAAGCCGTCGCGCACCGTGCGCCACGCCATGTCGATCTGGAAGCAGTAGCCCTGCGACTGGACCTCGTCCAACGCGAGTTCGCTGAGCACCGTGCGGCGGAACACCCGATAGCCGGCGGTGATGTCCCGGATACCCACACCCAGCGCCAGGCGCGAGTACAGGTTCCCGCCCCGGGACAGGAACTCCCGGTGCTTCGGCCAGTTCACCACGGATCCGCCGGGCACATAACGTGACCCGATGACCAGGTCGGCGTCCGCGAGGCGGTCCAGCATCGCGGGCAGCGTCTCCGGCGGGTGCGAGCCGTCGGCGTCCATCTGCACGATGACCTGGTAGTCGCGGTCCAGCGCCCAGGCGAAACCCGCCAGGTAGGCGGCACCGAGGCCACCCTTGCCCTGCCGGTGCATGACCTTCACCCGGGAGTCCTCGGCGGCGAGGCCGTCCGCGATCTCACCCGTCCCGTCCGGGCTGCCGTCATCCACGACGAGCACATCCGTGGCCGGCACGGCGGCGTGCAACCGCCGCACGATCGGCAGCAGGTTGTCCTTCTCGTTGTAGGTCGGGATGACTACCAGCATCGACTCGTTACGGTCCGCTGAGGGCCGGTCAGCCATTCTCGTCCTCTCGACTGTCGTTCGTCGCATCGTTGGTCCGTCGGCGGCGCCTGCCGCGCAGCGCAAACCCCAGCGCTGCCAGACCTAGTACGGTGAGCGCCCATTCGGGCGACTCTCCCCATCGGGTGGCCAGGGTAGTGGTCGTGCGCAGTGGAACCCGCTCGACCAGTGCCGCCGGTGTGAACAGCGGTGTGGTGGCGAGCAGTGCACCGTTCGGAGCAATGATCGCACTCTCCCCCGTCGTCGCCGCGACCACCACCACTCGGTCATGTTCGACGGCGCGCAACCGGGACATCGACAGCTGCTGGAAGGTCATCTCGGACTTGCCGAACGTGGCGTTGTTCGACGGCACGGCCAGGATCTGGGCGCCGTTGCGGACGCTGTCGTTCACCAGGTCGTCGAAGGCGATCTCCCAGCAGATCGCCACGCCGACCGACACTCCCGCCATCCGCACGACACCCGTCCCGGTGCCGGGCACGAAGAAGCCGGCGCGGTCGGCGTAGGAGGAGAACAGCCGGAAGAAGCCGCGCCACGGGAGGTACTCGCCGAATGGCTGGACCCGCCGCTTGTCGTTGCGTTGCACCGGTCCGACCCCCGGCTGCCAGACCAGGGACGAGTTGGTCGTGTGCTGGCCGTCTGGCTGCACCAGCACCGTGCCGACCAGCAGCGGGACGCCGATCCGGTTCACCGCGTTGCTGATCTCGGTGTAGGCGTCGGAGTTGCGCAGCGGGTCGATGTCGGAGGAGTTCTCCGGCCAGATCACCAGGTCGGGACGCGGTACGCGGTGGGCGTCGACGTCGTCGGCCAGCTGCAGGGTCCGCCGGATGTGGTAGTCGAGCACCGCTCGGCGCTGCGCGTTGAAGTCGAGTCCGAGGCGAGGCACGTTGCCCTGCACCGCGGCGACGGTCACCGTCTTCTGGGGTCCGGCCTCGGTGAGCCCGATCGGCACCGCGTCGGCCAGCAGGGCGAGTAGCAGGGGGACGACGACGCACACGGCACCGACCGGCCATGCCCTGCCCGGCAGCCTCAAGGAGGGGACCAGACCCGCCAGCTCGGCAAGACCGAACCCGACGAGCACCACGGCGAAGGACACCAGTGGCGTGCCGCCGATCGACGCCAGCCAGACGAACGGCCCGTCGGCCTGGGAGTAGGCGACCTTGCCCCAGGAGAATCCGCCCCAGGGGACGCGCGAGGTGAACGCCTCGGTCGCGACCCACAGCGCGGCCGCCCAGACCGGCCGCCACGGGAGCTTGTCGACCTGGGCGATGAGTGCGGCGCCGAGCCCGAGCAGAAGGGCTTCCAACCCGGCCAGTGCGAGCCAGGGCACCGGGCCGACGTAGATCCCGATCCATGGCAGCAACGGCACGAAGTAGCCGAGCCCGAACAGGAACCCGATCCCGAGCCCGGCCCGCCACCGGCGGTCCCTGAGCGCAAGGGCGAACAGCGCAAGCCCCAGCGGCGCGAGCCACCACAGGGTCCGGGGCGCACACGCGAGGTAGAGCAGGACGCCACCGACAGGCGCGGCGAGCACTCGACCGGCCGCGAGCCACCCCGGCCACTGTCGACGCGTCGTCACCCGGTCGGCGGTCGGGGTGGCGGTCACCCGGTCAGGATAGTGTCCGGTGCTGGGTCAGCACCGGTCACCCGGTCCGATCAGTAGGCGCGCTTCGGCATCATCACCCACAGGATCAGGTAGATCACGAACTGCGGGCCGGGCAGCAGGCAGGACAACAGGAACAGCAGCCGAACCATGAACGGGCTCATCCCGAACCGGTCGGCGAGGCCGGCGCACACTCCGGCGATGACCTTCCCGCTCTGTGGGCGGCTGAGCGTGGAGCTCACGAGTTCCTCCTTCGTCGGCGACGCGCGCTGCGTCGCTCCAGTTCTCAGACTGCCCGTTTTCCGGCCCAGCTGAACTCGTGGTCTTCCCGGACATCACTCAGGGTTCGACCCCGAGATCTACCCGTTCGAGCGCTCACTCACAGCCGCCTCACTGATTACGGTGATCGAATGGCCCGACGCCTCGGTAGAATGTCACTCCTCGTGTTCGTCACGTCGTTGACCTGCCTGATAGCGCCCTTGATCGGCGTATCCACGGCGTCCGCCGCTCCCGCGACGTCCACCGCGATCGTCGCCCTGGGTGACAGCTCCGCGTCCGGCGAGGGCGCCGGGAGCTACGAGCCGGGCACAGCGGGTGAGGGCGGTGACTGGTGTCATCGCTCCCCCAACGCCTACATCAACCGCACGGGTCTCGCTACGACGGCGGTCAACCTCGCCTGTTCGGGCGCCACGTCGGCGAATGTCGGTTTCGGTGGCGACGAGCACTACACGGAGGGCTCACAGGCGCAGCGACTGACCGCCGTCGCCAGGAAGTACCGGGTCACCACGATCGTCGCCCAGCTCGGCGCCAACGACGACCCCGGGTTCGGCAGCTCGATGGTCAGCTGCGTGGTCGCCTACGTGAGCCCGAGCAAGCCGGGTTGTTCGGTCGCGCTGGCACGGGAGTGGCCGGGCAGGCTCGCCGCGATGCAACCGAAGGTCGTCAAGGCGCTCACCGACGTGCGCTCCGCGATGCGGCAGGCCGGCTACCAGGACCAGGACTACGTGCTGGTGCTGGGTTCCTACCCGTCCCCGGTGACCGAACGGATGGGGCGCAGCCACGGGTTCGTCGGCTGCCCGTACCGCAAGGAGGACGCCCAGTGGGGCCGCACAGTCGCGGTGCCCCAGCTGTCCTCGGCACTGCACGAGGTTGCCGACCGCGTCGGCGCCAGGTTCCTGGACCTCTCCAGGGCGACCGAGGGCCACGAGGCGTGCACCGCGGCCGGCCCGGAATGGCAGCGGCGGCTCACGGTCAACACGAAGGCGTTCATCAAAGAGGGTTTCGCGGCGCTCGGCCACGTGGCCCAGGAGTCCTACCACCCGAACGCCCAGGGCCACGCCCAGCTGGCAGGCTGCGTCAGCCAGTTCGTCCGCAGCGCCGCGCCCCAGGCCCAGTGCGTCTCAGGACGACTGACCCTCCAGGCCCCCGCTGTCCCGCTGCCGATCCCCTGAGCACGCGGCGACCCGGTGACTCTTCGGGCCGCGAAGAGTCACCGGGCCCATGCTCAGGCCGAGAACTCGTCCGCGATCAGGGCGCCCAGCTCCAGGAAGGCCATCTGGGTCTCGTCGCGCATCGCGCCGAGGTCCAGGCGGCCACCCGTCGCCAGGTGCGGGTCGAACGGGATCTCCACCACCGCGCGGCAGCGGCCGAGGAAGTGCGCCCGGACCCGCTCCCTGTCGATCTCCGGGCTGACCCGGTCGCAGCACAGGACCACGACGGCGTCGGCGACCTGTTCGGCGTAGCCGTGCGCGACGAGCCAGTCCAGCGTCTTCGACGCACGGGACGCGCCGTCCACCGTCGGGGCTCCGACCACCACCAGCGAGTCGGCCAGCGCCAGGGTGCCCTCCATCGCGGAGTGCACCAGTCCCGTGCCCGAGTCGGTGATGATGATGTTGTAGAACCGCGCAAGGACGGCACAGATCTGCTCGTACTCGCCCCGGTTGAACGCCTCGCTCATCGCCGGGTCCTGCTCGGAGGCGAGCACCTGCAGACGACCGGCGAGGCTCGTGAAGTGCGAGACCGCGGTCAGCGAGTCGATGCTGTCGATGTTGTCCAGCATCTGGCGGACGGTCACACCGACCTCGCCGGTCAACCGGTCCGCGAGAGTTCCCGCGTCCGGGTTGGCGTCCAGCGCGACGACCCGGTCACCGCGATGCTCGGCCAACGTCAGCCCGAGCACAGCGGACACGGTGGTCTTACCGACACCACCCTTGAGCGAGCTCACCGCGATCTGGTGCGCACCGGGCAGGTGCCTGCGCACACGCCGCAGCAGGACGTTGCGCGCCGCCTCCGCCTCGCTGACGCCCGGGTTCAACCGGCCACCGGAAGCCGAGTAGACGGCCTTGCGCCATCCCATCGTCGGCCGCTGCGCCCTCGGCCGGACGATCATGTCGTCGGTCAACGGCGAATTTCCCGACATGGGAGCTCCGTGCTGCGAGGGGCGGGCGGGTCCCGCCGGTGCGTGATCGAAGGGATCGCCCTGGCCGCCGGTAGGTCCATACCCCGGATCCAGAGGGGGGTTGGCGGCCCCGCCGCCACCCGGTCCCGACTGTGGCCGTGGCGCCGGCCGCCGAACGGCCTGCTGCCCGCCGGTGCCGGACGGGGACGGAGCCGGTCTCTCAGGCATGTCCGACGGCGATGCCTGACGCGCGGGCGCACCGACGGAGACACGGCTGCCGTTGCCCTGAGCGGCGGCGGGCTGGGCTTCCTGGGTCTGTGGGAGCTGGATCGGTATCGGCTCGAACTCGGCATCCATGCCGTCGTCCTCCTGACCACCGCGCAGCCGCCGCCCGGCCGCTCGGTGCGCGGCGCTGCAGTACTTGCGCGCCGGCTTGCCAGGCACCTGATCGATCATCACCTCGCACCCGGGCAAGGCGCACTGATGTACGGACATGTCCCCTATTTCACTCACTCCCGCTTGCCGAACACTCGGAGAAAATCGTCACTGGCATTGCCGACAGTTGACAGCCTAATCAGTTACCCGTACTCGCGGTACTTGTATGCACCGAGGGCACGCGGCGAACCCTTCGTTCGACAGCTGCTCGTTGCGCTGGATGTCGGCCAATTCCGGTCACCTGAGCAGGGTACGGCTCCGAACGGTGTAGCGGTCCCGGCGAGTGGAGCAACCCTGCGTTCGTCGACGCGATTGGGCCACCTGTCGCCGATCGCGCGTAACCCGCACTCTCATGTTCGCGCCCTCGGCACGGACCGGTGCCTAGATTCCGTCGTGCTCCACGCCGACGGCTCGTGCTCCCCCGGTCCGATCCCCAGCGGACCGCTCGAGCCGACAGGCGCAGCCGCCCCCTGGAGGGGCGTGGCTGGACCGAACCCCCGAACCGAGGAGCCAGAACGCTCATGAGCCAACATCTTCGCAGCTTGCGTCGTCAGCGTGATCGTGGGCGCCGCCGTGTCGCCCTGGTCACCGCGACCGGCGCTACCGGCGCGGCGGCACTCGCCGTGGCCTTCGGCGCGGTCCTCGCCTCCGGGCAACCGCCCAAGGCCGAAGCCGCGCAGCCCGCATCGGTCGACGGCGTCGCGGACATCGCCCGGACCGCGCCGGTGGGGAATGCCCCGGCGCCCGCCGTCATTCCGACCCAGGCCGCGCCGGCGCACGCCCCCGCCGCGGCCGCCGAGAAATCGACCCGTCCCACCACGCCACTACGTGCGCCTTCAACCACACCACGGAATGGCTCGAACACCAGCGGCACCACAAGTACCAAGCAATCGGAAAAGAAGACGGCGCCCTCGGAAAGCCCGCATGCCTCATCGGGTGGCTCGTGAGTACGGTCCTCGACTCGCCCGCGCGTTACGAGCTCGATGCGCTGGGTACCTCAGCGCTGCTGCTCGTCATGGACCCCGCTCGAATGAATGCCGCGTCCGAAACGCTGCGGGACGAGCTCGCCGCGATCGACCGGACCTGCAGCAGATTCCGCGCCGACTCCGAGATCTCGCGGCTGCGGCGCCGCGCCGGACGAACGGTCACGGTCAGCCCGCTGCTCGGTGAGGCGCTGCAGGTCGCGTTGCGCGCCGCGGAGCTGACCGACGGGCTGGTCGACCCGACCGTGGCCGACTCGGTCAGCCACCTCGGTTACGACCGTGACTTCGCTCTGATCGAACCCGATCGGACACCGGTCGGAGCCACCCGTGCGGCACCGGGCTGGTGGCGGGTGCGGTGGGACCCGGATCGCGGTGAAATCGTGCTGCCTCGCGGTGTCGGCCTCGATCTCGGGGCCACGGCGAAGGCGCTGGCGTCCGATCGTGCCGCTCGACGCTGTGCCGAGGCCGCCGGTTGCGGTGTGCTGGTCAGTCTCGGCGGTGACCTGGCCACCATGGGCGACGCTCCCGAGGGTGGCTGGCGGATCGCGCTCGCCGACGACCACCGGCAGGGCTGGGACCGGCCGGACCAGACGGTGACCGTCACCAGCGGCGGGCTCGCCACCTCCAGCACGGTCGCCCGGTCGTGGCTGCGCGACGGGCGACGCCGCCATCACATCGTGGATCCACGGACCGGAGACAACCCGAGCCCGGCCTGGCGGACGGTCACCGTCGCGGCGGCCACCTGCGTGGACGCGAACACCGCCACGACCGCCGCCATCGTCATGGGCGCTTCGGCCCCGGGCTGGCTCGATCGTCTCGGGCTGCCGGCACGACTGGTCAGCCCGGAAGGACACGTCGTGCACACCGCCGACTGGCCGAACACCCAGGAAGGAGACTGACCGGTGGACCAAGCACTCTGGTTCGCCAGCCGGGCGACCGGGCTGGTCGCGCTGCCGCTGCTGACGCTGAGCCTCGTGCTCGGCGTCATCGGCGTGGGCAGGGTCGCCGGTGACCGCTGGCCGAGGTTCACCCTCGCCGCGCTGCACCGCAACGTGTCGCTGCTGACCATGCTGTTCCTCGCGGTGCACGTGTCGACCGCGATCATCGACCCCTACGCGGGCATCCGGTGGGTGGACGCCGTGGTGCCGTTCGTGTCGGTCTACCACCCGTTCTGGCTCGGCCTGGGCGCGATCGCGCTCGATCTGCTGCTCGCGGTGTTCCTCACGAGTGTGCTGCGCGGCCACATCAGTCATCGGCTGTGGCGCGGTGTGCACTGGGCCGGGTACGCGTGCTGGCCGATCGGTCTGGTCCACGGTCTGGGCATCGGCGGAAAGGACGCGACGCTGAGCTGGGTCATCGGCCTCAACGCCGGCTGCACGGTGGCGGTGCTGATCGCCGTCGGCTGGCGGCTGCGGATGGGCAGCCACCCGGACACCGAGGTCCGCAGGACCGCGACCGTCGGCGGGAGGTGACCCGTGGGCCGTCACTCGTCTCGTACCGAGCAGAACCTTCCCGACCGCTCCGTCCCACGCGATCCGCACGGCGCGCCGGCGCTGGCGCTCCTGGCGCCGTCGTGGATCGATCCTTCCACGGCCGACCGGACGCAACCGATCCCGATCCAGGGCCGCACCGCTCGGGCGGCGGGCACGCCCCGCCACGCACTGGCGGAACGCCAGCGCACGGACCGATCGGTCCCGGCTCAGCGTGGCGCCGTCGGGTCGCAGCCCGTACCGGTTGTGCCCGCCCGGCCGCCGGCACGACCCGCTGACCTGCCGTGGAGCGCACCGGAGAGCAGCCTCGCACCCCGGTTCTCCCCACCCGGCCCTCCCCCGCCGAACGACGGATGGCTTACCCCGCCCCCCTCGGCCTACGCGCCGCCGCCTCCGCCCCCGGACTTTCGGCCGCCACCGCCGTCGCGCCAACGTGTCCCGCTTCCGGCCCGGCAACCGTTGCGCGCGGTGCCCGAACCGCGGACCGCGGCGATCCCCACCGCCGCTGCGGCACAACGCGACCCCCGCTCCACCGCGCTGCTCACCAAACCGGTCGCCGCACCACCCGCCGAGCCGGCGGAGGAGGCGCCGAACAGCCCAGCAACCAGGCGGACCGAGGAGGCCGAGCCACGGCTACTCGCCGGCTGGCTGGAGACGGCTCGCCCCGCCGGGCTCGCCGAGCACCTGGAGCGGCACGGCCCGCTGCCTCGTGCCGACTTCGCGGGACGACTCGGCGCGGACCGGCTGGTCGCACTGACCACCCGATCGGGCCTGCGCGGGCGAGGCGGCGCCGGTTTCCCCACCGCGCGCAAGATGGCGGGGGTGCTCGACGCCGCGACGGCGCGACGCAGGCCGGTCGTCGTGGCCAACGGCTGCGAGGGCGATCCGACCAGCGACAAGGACCGGCTGCTGCTGCACAGCGCACCGCATCTGGTGCTCGACGGGATCGCGCTCGCCGCCCACGCGGTCGGCGCCGACCAGGCCATCCTGTGCATCCACCGGGACAGCCCGCTCATCGACTCGGTGGAGCACGCCATCGGCGAGCGCACGGACGACCCGTGCGACATCCATGTCGTCACCACGCCCGACCGCTATGTGGCCAGCGAGGCGAACGCCCTGGTCCGGTTCCTGACCGAGGGGGACGCCCGGCCGACGACGTCCCCGCCGCTGCCGTCCGAACGCGGGGTGCAGGGCAGGCCGACGCTGGTCGACAACGTGGAGACGCTCGCCCACCTGGCGCTGCTGGCCCGCAACGACGACGACTGGTTCCGCGAGAGGGGCACCGAGCAGTCCCCCGGCACGATGTTGGTCACCGTGGGCGGGGCCGTGCAGCGGCCCGGTGTCTACGAGGTCGACCCGGGCATCCGGGCAGGTCGCCTGCTGCGTCTCGCCGGGGGAACCGTCGGACGCGCCCAGGCGATGCTCCTCGGCGGGCTCGGAGGTAGCTGGCTGCCGTTGCCCGCGACCGGCAACCTGCCGTTGTCCCACGAAGGGTGTGCGGCCGAGGGCGTCGGTCTCGGTGTGGCGTCGGTCGTGGTGCTGCCCGACGACGCCTGCGGCCTCTCGGTCACCTCCGCGATCCTGAGCTACCTGGCCGGTGAGTCGGCGAAACAGTGCGGACCGTGCATGTTCGGCCTGCCCTCGGTCGCCGAGGACTTCGTCGGCCTCGCGTCGGGTCGCGTCGATCCGGAGACGAACGAGCGGTTGCGCTCCCGGCTCGGTGTCATCCCAGGTCGCGGCGCATGCGCTCACCCCGACGGGGCCGTGCGGCTGGCCGCCAGCGCGCTCACCGTGTTCGCCGAGGACGTGGAGGCGCACCTGCGTGGCCGCGCCTGCGGCCGTCCCGACGTCGCGGCGCTGCCGATGATCGCCGAGCTCTCGCGCGCTCAGGAAGGATGGAGATGAGGACGTCGACCCCCACCCGGTTGAAGCTCGACCCGATCGGCTGCCGGGCGCACGGCCTGTGCGAGGAGTTGCTGCCGGAGCTGATCAGCCTCGACGAGTGGGGCTATCCGATGCTCGCCGACCGTCCGGTGCCTCCGGAGCTGCTCGCCCACGCCCGCCGCGCCGCCGCGGCATGCCCCGCGCTCGCGTTGCGCTTGCGCCAGGACACCACCTGATCGTCGATCATCACCCGATCAGTGTTACTGAAGAGATTAATGAGACAATAGGGACTAATCAGAAAGATGTGCGCGGCTATTTGTTTGATATTGCATTAAGTTACGACTGACCGTGATGAATAGACACGCCGGACCGACGTTGCCACGCTTTCGGTCAGTCATCCGCTACTTTCTGTCGCTATGCTCCCGCTCAGCGGCACCCTATGGGCGTGCGCCGCAAAAGTTGGCCCTGCTCTGACGGCGGTCGTCGCGGCGGTCGCCGCACCCCTCGTCGCACCGGTCATCGCACGGGACTTCCCCGACCCGTCGATCCTCGCGGTGGGCAAGACCTACTACGCCTACTCCACCTCGAGTGTCTACGGCACGACCCGCCGGCACGTCCCGGTGTTCCAGTCCACCTCGGCGAGTGGTCCGGGCGCCGGGAAGTGGGCCGACGCCGGGGACGCCCTGCCGCAGCTGCCGGCCTGGGTGGCCAAGGACCGCACCGGAGCCAGCTCGGTGTGGGCCCCGGCGGTGGTGAGCCGAGGTCCGGGCAGCTACCTGCTGTACTTCACCGCGCAGGACGCCAAGCTCAACGTGCACTGCATCGGCGTGGCGACGTCGAGCTCACCGAAGGGACCGTTCACCCCGGACGGCACGACGCCGTTGATCTGCCGCCCGCAGTACCGCGACAGCATCGACCCGATGCCGTTCACCGACGCGGACGGCACGCGCTACCTGCTCTACACGAGCCAGAACAACGGCACGACCATCTGGCTGCAGCGACTGACCCCGGACGGCATCACCCCGGTCGGCCAGCGGCGCGCGCTGCTCACTTCCGACCGGCCAGAGGAAGCGCAGGTCGTCGAGGCACCCACGCTCGTGCGGCGCGGTGGGAAGTACATACTTTTCTATTCCGGAAACAGATACAACAGCGGCCGGTACTTCATCAACTATGCGTCCGCGTCGAGTCTCGCCGGCCCATTCGTCAAACACCCCGGAACGCTGCTCGACGGGAACACGCTGAACAAGAAGTACGCGAATCCCGGCGGCCAGGAGGTCGTTCTCGGCGGCACTCACGACTATCTGGTGTTCCATGCCGACATCGGGCGATTCCAGCGCGGAATGTTCGCGGCCGGACTCGTGTGGGGTAAGGACGGGTTGCCGAAGGTGCAACTCAACGGTCAGTCGACACCGCCCTCGGTACAACGCTGAGCAGCACTGATCCGAACGTCGTTACACGATCGTGTTGTTCGGATAACGCCGACGGACCCCGTCACGATGATCCAGATAGTGACCAGGTCCCCGGCGAAACGGAGTTGTCACGATGCACCCGCTGCCCACTCGGATCGCGCTTGCCGGCTCGGTCCTGTTCCTGGGCTCGATCAGCACCGTGAGCGCGGTCAACCTGCAGTCCTCGCCGAGCCCGCTCGGCACCGTCGAGGGCATTCCACAGGCGATGCCGTCCAAGGGTGCCGGTGGCGCCACCACACAGTCGCCGGCCGAACCTCCGGCGTCCGCGCCCTACCTGGCCGCGCCCGAGGCACCGGCGCCGGAGGCCGCACCGAGCCGGCCGAGCGCGCCCCCGGTCCAGCTGCCCGCCACCGCACGTGACCTGATCCACTCGGCGACCAAACCGGTCACCCGGACACTGGCCGCCCCGCTGGCGACCGTCCGCCGCACCACCGCGCCGGTGAACAAGGTCGTCCGCCGGATCGACCGTCTGCCGAAAGACATCATCCGCACGGTGACCCCCCGGCACCGCGACGCCGGCCGGAAGTTCGCCGACCAGCTGAGCCGTCAGATCATCCGCGAGGTCGGTGACCAGTGGCTCGATCACGGCGGTCGCAACACCACCGCTCGCTCCGCGCGGCAGCTGCAGGGCCAGCTGGGCAGGCGGATCAGCAGCCACTGGGCGTCGTCGGGCAGCGACTCGATCCGTCAGGTCGTCAGCCGCTCGCACCGGAGCTCGTTCGGCCCGGACTCGATGGGCTACGGCTACGTCGGCAAGCACCGCGTCTCCGACTGACCGTTCCGACCCGATCCACCGTGAGAAACCAGCTCGCACAGACCGGGTGCACGCCGCACAGAAGCTCCGGATGCTTCGCGCACCAGCACACCACCGGCCCCACCAGTCTCATTCACCTCACCTCGCAGAGCGTCGTGTCGCGTCGCAAACACTGCAGTGTCTGCGACGCGACGTGAGGCTCTGCGAAGTCGCACCCCTGACCGGCATTTCTTGATCACCACGGTGTGATGGCTGAATTTTCGCGCGAAATCAGCTACCAGACCGTGGTGATCATGGTTGGGTGGCTGTCGAGCGCAGCCCGCGCACCCCGACCACCGGCCAGCGACAACATCCGGCCCCGAACCTCACCCACCCCGGTCCAGGCTGTAGTAGACAGGACCGCCGACAAAGCCGCGGGTCACTCACGATGATCCGCTTGAGCCAAGTGGCATTGGGCCTGGGCCTCTGTGCGGCGTAGAGGACCTCTGTCCGAGCTTCGCGGTACGCGGACGACGAGGGGCGGCGATCCCGGTCGGATCGCCGCCCCTCGTCACATGCTGAGTGCCTACAGCCCGGCGTGCGCGTACCGCATGGCGATGAACACCACGAAGAACAGGATCGTGATCGACAGATCCAGATCGACCGACCCGAGCCGAACCGGCGGGATCAGCTTGCGCAGCAGTTTGATCGGCGGATCGGTCACCACGAACGCCACCTCGAGCGACCCCGCCGCCACGCCGGACGGACCGCGCCAGTGACGGGCGAAGCTCTTGACCACTTCAACGACGAGCCGGGTGACCAGCGCGAGCCAGAAGAAGAACAGCACGTAGTAGATGGCGTACTGGACCCCGATATTCATGTCTCTAGCATGCCATTCCACTCAGAGCCGCACGAATGTGGCTTTAGGGACGCTGAACGTCCCCGAAGCCACATTCGTGCCGCCGTGACGACGATCTAGCCGACGTGGCCGGTGACGATCGGGTCGCCCACGAAGCCGAAGCCCTGCAGCATGCCGAGGATCTCGCGGTGGCCGAATGCGGCGCAGGCCGACGCGAAACCGTACTTGCGGGAACCGGACACGATCAGCTGCCGGGCCGCGTAGGCCTGGATCGCACCGGTCTGCAGGTAGGTGGCATTGCCGTGGATGACGCAGTGCACCAGCTTGTTCGGTCCGCGGCCGTACACCGAGTCCAGGGTGCGGTGAATCCGGCGGTTCTCCCTGGGCGGCATGCCACCCTGGACGCCGGATGCTTGCTCCTGCAGCGCCTTGTCCTGCTCGTCCTTGGGCAGCGGCTTGATGTTCTCCTCGAAGTGGCGTGCCATCTGGGCGACGCCCTCCATCAGCTGCTGGTCGAACACACCCGACAATGCCCTGGTGTTGGCCACCCTCGGGTCGTCCTGGAACCACACCGGAAGCGCGGTACCGCCCCAGGGCAGCGCGGTGTAGACCTCGTGCTGACCGGGCAGCTGCACCTTCGACACCGAGTTGGCCGGCCACTGCACGAGCTTGTCCTGCTCGAGGTAGTAGTGATCGGCGGCCAGGATCGTGAAGATGCTCTGGGTGGATGCGAAGGTCGGCGTTCCGGAGAACAGGCACAGGATGTCGAGGCTGTCGATGCCCTCGTGCTCCAGCACGATGTTCGAGGCGATGTCACTGACGGTGTGCATGTAGGACGTCGACGGCGCCAGCAGCAGACCGGCATCGGCGAACTTGCGGCTGTAGGTGTCGCGGGCGTGCAGGGTCCAGTTCTGCTCGCCGGTGGTGTCGAGGTAGTGCACGCCGGCCGCGAGCGCGGCCTGCACGACCACGTCGCCGAAGCTGGCGAACGGGCCGACCGTGTTGCAGACGACCTGCGCGCCGGTGAACAGCTCGGTCAGCGCCTCGACGGTGTGCTCGACCTCGACCACGTCGTAGGAGATGGTGTCGATCCCGGGCACCGTCTCGATGGCCTCGGTGATCTTCTTCGCGTTGCGCCCCGCGGCGATGAACGGGAGGTTGAACTCGCGCAGGAACTCCGCGACCAGCCGGCCGGTATATCCGCTCGCGCCATAAATGATAACGGGCTTGTCAGTGCTCACTAACTCTTCCTGCCTTCGCTAGCTGAAAAGGGTCGGGACTCGGCTCAGAGGTCAGTTCACGCCGCGGTCGCGGCCGCCCCAGTACTGGGCGCGCAACGCCGGCTTGTCGTGCTTGCCGACGGCGGTGAGCGGGATGGCGTCGACGAAGTCGACCGACTTCGGGGTCATCACGGCACCCTTGCGGCCGCGCACGTAGGCGATCAGCTCGGCCTCGTCCGCCTGCACGTCCGGGTCCTTCACCACGACCGCCTTGACGCTCTCGCCCCACTTCTCGTCGGGGATGCCGATGACGGCGACGTCCTTGACCGCGGGGTGCCCGAACAGGGTCGACTCGACTTCCTTCGGGTAGACGTTGAAGCCACCCGAGATGATCATGTCCTTCTTCCTGTCCACGATGTACAGGAAGCCCCGGTCGTCGGCCTTCGCCACGTCACCGGTGCACAGCCAGCCGTTGCGCAGCGTCTTGTCGGTCTCCTCGGGCAGCTGCCAGTACCCGGTCATCAAGTGCGGGCCCTGGGCCACGATCTCACCGGACTGGCCGTGCTCGACCTCGTTCATGTCGTCGTCGAACAGCCGCACGTCCGCGATCGCCACCGGACGCCCGCAGGACGACAGCGGCTCGTGGTTGCCGGTCTGGAGGGCTTCCGCGTGGTCACCCTTGGTCAGCACGCAGAGCTGGTTCGGCGCCTCGGTCTGCCCGTAGAGCTGGGCGAAGATCGGACCGAACGTGTCGAGCGCCTGCAACAGACGCTCCTTGCCCATCGGCGAGGCCCCGTAGATGACCGTCTCGAGCGACTCCAGACCCTCCTTGCCGTTCTTCAGGCTGTCCAGAAGGACGTAGAGCATGGTCGGCACCATCATCGAGGCGGTGATCTTCTCCTTCACCACCGCGTCGATGAACTGCTCCGGCCGGAAGCCGCCGAGGACGACGTTGGTGCCGCCGCGCATCCACACCGGAAGCACGAACAGGCCTCCGGCGTGGGTCAGCGGAGCGACGTGCCCGAAGACGTCCCCTTCGCCGAGGCCCAGTTCGAGCAGCTCGCTCATCCAGGCCGAGATGAACGACCGGTGGGTGTGCTCGACGCCCTTCGGCCGGCCGGTGGTGCCACCGGTGTAGAAGATGCCGAGCCGGTCCTCCGGCGTGGTGACCGGCAGGCCGGCGCCGTCGGACTGCGCCTGGGTCAGGCGGGACAGCGGGCTACCGCCATCGAGGACCGCGTCGTCGTCGACGCTCAGCACGTGCTCGAGCTTCAGCTCGAACTCGGTCTGCGCCCGGACCTTCGCCATCGTGTCGGCCTTGCTGGAGTCGTGCACGACGACCTTGGCACCGGAGTTGCCCATGATGTAGGCGTGGTCCTCGGCGTCCATCTTCGCGTTGAGCGGGTTCACCGACAGCCCGGCCCACAGCGCCCCGTAGAACACGTCGAGCAGGTCCGGCCGATCCGACATCAGGATCGCGACGCGGTCGCCCTTGGTGAGTCCGAGGTCGAGCAGCGCGCGCCCGGTCTGCCGGATGCGCGCCAGTTGCTCGGTGTAGGTGATCCTCCGGTCGCCGTGCACGACAGCCGTGCGCGGACCGAATGCCTGCCCGCAACGCTCTATCAATGCGCCGGCGCTGTGCACCAACATGTATTGGTCCTTCCGTGACTCACGTATGGGAGCTTCGATCAGACTTAACCGAGGATCATGGCCGCTCCGGGTGACGGGGCCAATGTCGAGACCCCACGGTGCCTCGGACGCCGACAGTGGGATTCCGACATACCGGCGGCCCCACCGGGGGCAATAGCCTCCGGCAATGCTCTCTGACCTCAAAGACAAGCGAGCACTCGTGACGGGCGCCGCCCAAGGCCTTGGCCGCGCCGTCGCCGAGTTGTTCATCGAGCGGGGCGCCCGCGTCGTGCTCTCCGACATCGACGGGGATCTGCTCGACAAGACCGTCGCGGATCTCGGCGACGCCGCGTTCGGCGTCGTGTGCAACGTGACCTCCGAGGAGCAGGTCGTGTCCTCGATCCAGGCGGCCGTCGACCACCTCGGTGGCCTGGACATCGTGGTCAACAACGCCGGCATCGAGATCGGCAAGCCGCTCGTGCAGCAGACCGAAGAAGAGTTCGACCGCGTCATGAGCATCAACGTCAAGGGCGTGTTCTTCGGTATCAAGCACGCGACCCCGGCGCTGATCGCCTCCGGTGGCGGCAACATCGTCAACATGTCGTCCGTCGCCGGGCTCGGTGGTGTGCCGCTGCTCGGCTCGTACTGCGCGTCGAAGGCCGCGGTTCTCCGCATGACCGAGACGGCCGCGGTGGAACTGCGCGACCACGGTGTCCGGGTGAACGCGGTGTGCCCGTCGTTCATCAACACCAAGATGGTCGAGCGCCTGGTCAACCCGTTCGAGGGCGCGACCGGCGCGAAGTTCGACGACGTCGTCGCCGTCAAGCAGCAACGGTTGGGCACGCCGGAGGAGGTCGCCGAGATGGTGGCGTTCCTGGCCTCGGACGACGCCAAGTTCGTCACCGGCTCGCACTACGTACTGGACAGCGGACTGACCGGGAGCCTGTTCTGATGACTGATGTACTGAAGGACAAGATCGCGATCGTCACCGGAGGGGCCAAGGGCCTCGGTGCCGCGGTCGCCGCCGAGCTCGCCTCCGAGGGCGCCATCGTCGTCGTCACCGACATCGACGGCGACGGGGCCGCGAAGACCGCGGAGGGACTGAACCGGGGCGAGTCCGCGGTACTCGACGTCCGTGACGACGCCGCCGTGGGCGCTCTCGTCGAGGACGTCGTGTCACGGCACGGCAACCTCGACATCATGGTGGCCAACGCCGGCATCGCCACGGTGACCTCGGTCGCCGAGATGGACTTCGAGACCTGGCGCTCCGTACTCGCGGTCAACTTGGACGGTGTCTTCTCCTCGGTCCGCTACGCGGGACGGGCGATGGCTGCCTCCGGCGGCGGCTCGATCATCACGATGGCATCGATCACCGGCTTCGCGGGTTCACCGCTGATCGCGCACTACGCGGCCGCCAAGGCGGCGGTCATCTCGCTGACCCAGACCGCGGCCGTGGAGCTGCGTGGGCACGGCGTGCGGGTCAACGCGATCTGCCCCGGCTTCATCGGCACGGACCTGGTGCTGGATCGCGCTTCGCAGTTTGAGCAGGGCCTGGGCATCGACGACTTCGGCGCGATCATCAACCAGGCCCAGGGCCGTCTAGGCGACGTCAGCGACGTAGCCCCCCTGGCCGCCTTCCTGGCGTCGGACCGCTCGCGCTTCTCGAACGGCTCGGCCTTCGTGGTCGACGGGGGCATGAGCGCAAGCCTGGTCTGACCCTCCACTAGCTCGCACAGAGTGCGTGTACGCCGCACAGAGGCCGGAGCTTCTGTGCGGCGTACACACGATCTGTGCGAGCTACCCGGGTTACGGGCCCAGGGCCTCGCAGAGGCGCAGGGCCACCAGGAGCTCCGTGCGACGGTCCGCCAGTGCCGCTCCCAGTTCCTCCGCGGCGCAGCGGACCCTCATCCGGACCGTGTTCTCATGGACGCCCAGCTCCACCGCCGCCTTGGCCTGCGAGCCGACCGACAGCCAGGTCAGCAGGGTGTCCCTGATGCGCTGGGCGCGATCGGTGTCCGCCGCGAGACCGCCCAGCTCGTCGGTGATGAAGCGCCTCGCCGACTCGGTGTTCTCCAGCAGGAACGTCTCCAGGCGGAGGTCGCGGGCGCAGAGGCAGGTGTCGGGCCGGCGAAGTGTGGTACGCAGATCCGAGGTACGCCGCGCTGTCTCGTGCGAGCGGCGGAACCCGGCCAGACCGCGCCCCGGCTCACCGATCGCCACCGGTTCACCGATCTCGGTGGCAGCCAGGCGTAGCTTCTCCAACCTCCGGTTGTCCACGCCGTCGTGGTAGCCGAGCCAGCCGAACCAGGTCCCGGCGTCGGGTTGCACTAGCAGCGACACCGGCGCCTTGCTCGCCTCACGTAACGCGGCGAGGGTCCTGGCGACGTCCTTGCTGTTCTCCGAGGTGAACAGCAGACCGACGTGGGTCGCTCGCATGCGGTAGCCGAGCAGCGCATCAACGGCTTCGCCCGCCTCGGTCACCGACCCGTCCAGCAGCTTGAGCACGACCTCTCGTCGCCGGTCCTCGCAGGTCGCGGACATCTCCTCGGCAACGAGCGCATAGCGGTCGACGACCTGGGTCAGTACCCGGTCGACGTAACCGAACAACAGCGATGTCGACCCGCCCAGCAGGTCCGGCAGCTCGGCCTTGCCCTCGGAGGATGTCATCCGGCACAGGTCGAACCAGTCCTGCCACAGTCGCTCGACACCGACCCAGTACGAGCGCTCCAGCTCGGACAACGGGATACCCAGCCGGGCGACCAGTCCCGCGAACTCCCGCGCGCAGTGGCCGTCGACGTCTCGCAGCGCGCTGCGGCCGGCCAGCACCTCGACGACGCCGGCGACGTTCTCCCGGGAGCACCGGCCGAGCGACGCGACGAACGTGTCGTCCTGCACCCGGTCGGGAAAGACGGTCGCCAGGATGGCGTCGCGCACCGACTCGCCGATGGCTGTGACGTCCACACGCGTGGCCAGGCCGCGTACCAGCAGGTTGGAGCCAGGTTCGAGAATGGTTACCGACACAGGCGCTCCTCGCTTCTCGACCACGTCGTCGCGTGCAGGTCAGCAGTGACCCGGCTCAGCCTGCGTCCATGACGCTGTCATGGCACCGCAACTCGGTCACTGGGTCGGCGGCACGACAACCGGCAACCGGCTTGTGACCGGGAGCCAATCAGTGCGACCCGGCTCACACTAGCAGCGCACGTCGTACGTCAGCCGTCACCCAAGAAGGTTGTGATATCAGAGATCGGCGCAAACGGAACGCCCCGACCTTCATCCAGTCGGCCTCGGTCGAGCACGTACGGTGACGATCTCCTGCTGGTCGCCCCGCGCCGACCAGGCCGCACGGGCGAAGGCCAGGTCGATCGCATGGTGTGGTCGCGCGCCGGCGTCCGCCGCCGACCGCGCGTCGGTCCAGCCGGCTGCCGCCACGGCGCGTCCCCGGCTGCCGGTGTCGGCCACGTCGTGGCGAGCGCCCGCCGACGTAGTCGACGCCGAGCCCGCCGTCGGCCCTGACACCGAAGACCCGGACAGTGCCAACCCCGCCGCGAGCAACGTCGCCGCGAGCAGAGCGGTCGCGCGTCTACCGGGTCGAATCGTCCCCACTGTGCTCTCCCCCCAGCCGGGCACGGCCCGGCTTGTTGACCTTGATCCGCCGCGAACCGTAGCGGCGCGAGAGCATCAGCGCGAGGGGTCATTGTTGATCACCTGCCGCGGGGCGTCAGGAACCACCCGACCGGCCTAGTTGATCACTGCTCGGTCCTCGGCCCGGCGTCTGCGACGCCACCATCCCGGCTTCGCCGTCTCTTCGATCGGTGACTCGTCAAGCAACTCTTCGAACTCGTCCCCGAGCTCCTCCGAGTCCACCGGCTCCTCGGCCACCGAGGGCGGATGCAGCCCGAGGCGCGCCCTGGGCCGTGGCACGACCGGATAGACCGACGGTGGGATGACACGGCCGGAAGTACGGCTGGGTGATGCGAGCGTCACGGTGACCAGCTCTCGGGGCGTGGACGGGGAACGCCAGATTGGCAGGTCGACCATCGGCTCCGACGAGCAGTAACGGCGAAGCCGCCGTTCGGCCGCACCTCTGGGCGCCGATCGCACGCGCCGGACGAGAACTAGGCCCTCTCGGTCCGAGCCCGCGAGGACACCTCCGACGACGAGG
This sequence comes from Actinospineispora spinosispora DSM 44797, assembly GCF_000429025.1. Taxonomy (GTDB): domain Bacteria; phylum Actinomycetota; class Actinomycetes; order Mycobacteriales; family Pseudonocardiaceae; genus Pseudonocardia; species Pseudonocardia spinosispora. The sequence goes on along the minus strand of NZ_KE386833.1, from coordinate 566,952 downwards.
GTGTGGCACCGGAGCGCCGGTCCCAGTGGTCGAGGACCTCGGGAGCGGCCGGCGGCGAGGTGAGGCTTCCGATCACCAAGGCGATCAGGCCGCCGAGGATCCCGACGTAGATCGGTTCGTTGGCATAGATGTCACCCAGCGCGAGCATCGTGGTGAGTGTCCCGACGACGCCGACCGCGGTCGCGGCCAGCGCGCCCCGGTTGGTCCCCCGGCGCCAGAGCAGGCCGCCGAGGATGGGTACCAGCAGCCCGCCGACGAGGATGTCGTAGGCCACGGTCAGCGCGGCGACCACGTCCTGCAGCAGGCAGGCGATCAGCACCATGACCACGCCGAACCCCGCGACGTACAGCCGATTGCCACGGACCTCGTGCGCGTCGCTCTCAACGGTGCCCGGCTCGGCCGGCGAAGCCTCCCTGCCCCGCCGCAGCCGGCCCACGATGTCCTGGCTGAACACCGTCGCGGTGGCGATCAGTGCGCCGCTGGAGGTCGACATGACCGCCGCGAGCGCCGCGGCGAGCACGAGTCCCGCGAGCACCGGCGGCATCGTGGCCTCGACCAGGCTCGCGAACGCGTCGTCCCGGCTGCTCAACGTGGGCAGCAGGACCTTGGCGGTCATGCCGATCAGGGCGCCCGCCACGCCGTAGGCGAGGCAGTAGACGCCGGCGGCGGTGCCGGCCCAGCGCGCGACACCCGGGCTGCGCGCGGTGAACACCCGCTGCCAGATGTCCTGACCGATCAGCAGGCCGAAGCTGTAGACGACGAAGTAGGTCACGATCGTCCCGCCACCGATCGTGGTGAGCGACAGCGCGCTGGACGGCAGCTGCGTGGCCAGACCGGCGAAACCTCCGGAGCGGTGCACCGCGATGGGCAGCAGGATGAGGAAGACACCGACCGTCTTGATCACGAACTGGACGAAGTCGGTGAGCGTGATGGACCACATCCCGCCGAGTGTCGAGTAGATGACCACCACTCCCCCGCCGATCACGATCGCGGTGATCTTCGGCAGGTCCAGCAGGGCGGCGAAGATCGTGGCGTACGCGATCGTCGACGTCGCCGACAGCATGAGCGTGTACGCCCACATCACCACACCGGACAGCAGGCTGGAGCCGGGCCCGTAGCGCAGCTCGAGCATCTGGCTCACCGTGTAGACACCGAGCCGTTGGACCCGCCCGGCGAACAGCAGGCTCAGCGCCACGATGCCGACGCCGATCGCGACGACGAGCCACATGCCGGACAGCCCGTACTGGTAACCGAGACCGACCGCGCCGATCGTGGAGGCACCGCCGAGCACGACGGCGGCCATGGTCCCGGAGTAGAGCAGCGGGCCCAGGCGACGCCCGGCGACAAGGAAGTCGGACTGGGTGGTGGCCCGCCGCTTGCCCCAGAACCCGAAGGCGATCATGGCTACCAGATAGACGACCACAACGGCGACATCCATTGTCGCTCCTCTCGAACAGCGCCACCCGGCTCGACACCGGCCGGCGGCAATGCGGCCAGACGTACGGTCAGTGGGTGCGCAGGTGGATCAGGGTCGGGCGATCGGCGTCCAGCGCTTGCGCCAGGTGTGCGGTGATGTCGCCGGGTTCGTCCACCCGCACAGCGTGGGTGCCGAACGCCTTGGCGAGTGGGACGAGGTCCGGCGTGTACAGGTCCACGCCGATCGGTGCGATCGACCGGGCCGCCTGCTGGTGGCGGATCTCCCGGTAGCCGCCGTTGTCGGCGACCACGATCGGGATCGGGAGCCGCAGCTCGACCGCGGTGGCGAGCTCCTGCACGGAGAACATCAGCGCACCGTCCCCGACGAGCGCCGCGACCGGCCGACCGGGATGGGCGACCGATGCGCCGATGGCCGCCGGAAGGCCGTAACCGAGGGTCGCGAACCCGGGCATGTAGCAGAACCGGCGCGGCGCCGGCAGATCGAAGAAGTGCGCCGAACCCAGGTAGGTCACCTGCGAGCTGTCGCCGGCGAGTATCCCGTCGGCGGGGAGCCCGACCCGGAGCGCCCGGTTGATCTCCTCGTGGTCACCACCGTCGCCTCGGGTCTCCTTCAGACATGCGGCGCGCAGCTCGGCGGCGCGCTCGAACCCGGACCCGGTCGGCGCGTGCGCGGGCAGAGCGTCGATCACCGCGCGCAGGCCCTGGGCGGCGTCGGCGAGCAGGGGCACGTCGGCGGGACAGTTCTTGTGGAGCTGACCCCGCTCGATGTCCAACCGGATCACCGAGGCACCGGTGATCCGACCCTCCCACAGGTCCGAGTCCCCCAGCTCACTACCGACGACCAGCACGACGTCGCTCGTCGCCGCGTCCCGCTGCAGCGCCCGGCACCGTACCGACGCGCCCACCGCCAGGGGGTGGCTCTCGTCCAGGACGCCCTTGCCGTTGAGCGTGCTGGCCACCGGTGCGCCGATCGCCTCGGCGAGCGTCCGCACCTCGTTCACCGCGTCGACCGCGCCTCCACCCACGACGAGGAGCGCCCGGCCGGCCTCGGCCAGCAGCTCGGCCGCCCTGCGTACGGCCGCCCGATCGGGGACCGGCGCGACGCGAACCGCCGCGCGGCGGGCGGCGCCGGTCCACGGCTGGTCCAACACGTCGACGGGGACCTCGACGTGCACCGGGCGCGGTCGGCCGCCCTCGAAGGACTCGTACGCGGCGGTGATCGCCTCCGCCGCCTCGTCCGGGTCCGCGACGCGACGGCTCCAGCGCACCAGGTCGTCCATCGCGCCCGACGAGTTCTTGGTCTCGTGGAGCTGCCCGAGGTCGCGGCCCACCGTGCCGGTCGGTGCTCCCGGCGAGACGATCAGCATCGGCTGTGACTCGGCATAGGCGGTCGCCGCGGCGGTCATGACGTTCGTCAGGCCGGGTCCGCTCGTGGTGATCACGACACCGGGCGTTCCGGTGACCCGCGCGTACGCCTCGGCCGCGTAGCCCGCGCCCTGTTCGTGTCTCGGCGTGATCGCGCGGATTCCGGCGCCGGTCAACGGCCGGTACAGCTCCAGGTTGTGGGTGCCCGGGATGCCGAAGATCGTGTCCACACCGTGCGCCACCAACGTCTCGACCACGGCGGCCCCACCGTTGCGGTGGCCGGTCACCGGGCGGTACCCGAAGGCAGGGCCAGGACAGACAGCAGCTCGTACGCGACGTGCGCGGCGGCGATGCCGGTGATCTCGGCGTGGTCGTAGGCGGGCGCGACCTCGACGATGTCCGCGCCGACGATGTTCAGACCGGCCAGCGCACGCAGGCTGTGCAGGAGCTCCCTGCTGGTCAACCCGCCGGCTTCGGGTGTTCCGGTGCCCGGTGCGTGCGCGGGGTCGAGTACGTCGATGTCGACCGAGACGTAGACCGGTCCGTCACCGAGGCGCGCGCGCATGCGTTCCACGACCGAGGCCAGCCCGTCGGTCTGGTAGTCGTCCGAGCGGAGGATCTGGAAGCCGAGCACCTTGTCGTCGGTGAGGTCCTGCTCTGAATAGAGCGGTCCTCGGATGCCGACGTGCAGGCACCGCTCCGGGTCGAGCAGTCCTTCCTCACTCGCGCGCCGGAAAGGGGTGCCGTGTGTGTAGGGGGCGCCGAAGTAGGTGTCCCAGGTGTCAAGGTGCGCATCGAAGTGCAGCACCGCGACCGGACCGTGCGCCCGGTGCATCGACCGCAGCATCGGCAGCGCGATCGTGTGGTCGCCGCCGATCGACATCGGTTTGGCGCCGCTGCCGCGCAGGTCGTCGGCCGCTCGTTCGATCGTGCGGATCGCATCCTCGATGTCGAACGGGTTGATCGCCAGGTCACCGGCATCGGCCACCTGCTGGGTGGCGAACGGAGACACCCCGAGACCGGGGTTGTACGGACGGAGCAGCTTCGACGACGCCCGCACGTGCGCGGGCCCGAACCGGGCGCCTGGCCGGTAGGACACACCCGAGTCGAACGGCATGCCCAGCACCGCGACGTCGACCTGGCTCACCTGGTCGACGCGAGGCAGGCGGGCGAAGGTGTCCGGACCGACGTAGCGCGGAATCTTCGTCCCGTCCACCGGCCCGACCGGTGGCACGCGACCGGCGCCCTGGCTGTCCTGTACTGCGTCCGACACGAGGTCTCCTCACTGCTGTCCCGGTGAGAGCAAGGGTCCAGCTACCGTGGGGCTGAAGGAAGTGCCGCTGTGTCGAAATTCTCGGCCATGTTTTCGACATGACGTCGTTCGCCGACTCCGGGAGGTCGTGGCTCGCCGTGGCTTTACCCACCGATGCCCAGCTGACCGTTGCCCAGCTGGCCGCGGATCCGTCCCTCGGGCTCGGCGTCGCCGCGGCGGCCCGTTCGCTCGACCGCCCGATCACGGCGGCCGCGGTGTCCGAGCTGATCAGGCCCGGTTCCTGGCTCCAAGGCGGCGAGCTGCTGCTCACCATCGGTCTGTTGCTGCCCGAGGACGCCGAGGGCTGCGCCGCGTACGTCGCGGACCTGTGCGCGGCCGACGTCCGGGCACTCGGGCTGGGTCTGGGCGCCGACCTGCGCTACCAGCGGGCCCCCGAGGCGTTGGTCCACGCCGCCGAGACCGCGGGACTGCCGTTGCTGACGGTGCCGGACGGGATCCCGTTCATCGCGGTGACCAAGGCGGTGTTCGCTCATCGGGCCCGGCAGGAGCGGCGCAGGTTGGAATGGGCGTTGCAGACCCAGCGCGCGCTCACCGCCGCCGCGGTACAGCCGGGCGGCCTGGCCGGCATCCTGTCGGCGCATCGGGACACCACCGGCAGAACCGGCGTCGTCCTCGACGTGCTGGGCCGCGTCCTGGCCGAATCCGGCGCCGACAACGAGCCGCTCGTCCGAGGACTCGCCGACCTGGTGGACGCGGTGCGTCAGCAGGGTCTCCTCGGCGCGGCGGTCGACGTCACGCCGGACCGGCGCCGCGAGGTGCATCCGCTCGGGGCCCACCGCCTGCGCGGTCTGTTGCTGTTGGACGGCCCGGTCGACAGTCCCGGGTCGAACTTGGTCACCGGCGACCTGGTGTCGCTGCTGTCGCTCGAGCTGGAACGCCAGATCGGCGTCGGCGGAACCGAACGTCGAGGCCGGGCGCAGGTACTGGGCAGGCTGGCCAGGGCGACGGTGGACGACCTCGTGGCGGCGCGCTGGTTGACCTCGGTCGGCCTCACCGACGCCGACCTGCGGGCCGCGGTCATCGCCGTACCCCTGGCCGAAGAGCTGGCGGCCGATCTGGCCACCGCGATCCCCGGTGCGTTGCTGCGGGTCGAACGGTCGGACGACGGCGACGACCTGGTCGAACTCGCCGCACCTGTCTCCGTCGACCTGCCCGCCGCGCTGAGGACCTTGGCGCGCGACCGACCCGCCGGGATCGGTATCGGGGTGCGCCCCGGTGCGCTGGCCGTGTCACTGCGCCAGGCCAGGTCCGCGCTGCCCGCGAGCAGGGTCAGCGGACGTCACCTGTGCGCCGAGGAGATGGCGAGCAGCCGGCTGCTGTTGTCCCAGGTCGCCACCGAGCAGCTGGACGCGTACTGCGACGCGGTGCTCGGCCACCTGGACGCCGCGCCCAAGGCCGCCGAGCTGACCCGGGCGCTCACCACGTTCCTCGAACACAACGGCCACTGGGAGGCGACCGCCGAGGCGTTACGGATCCACCGTCACACGGTCCGCAACCGCCTCGACGCCGTCGAGACCCTCACCGGCCGCCGGATGTCCTCTGCCCAGGACCGTCACGAGCTATGGCTTGCCCTGACAGTCCGCGACCTGACCCGGGTCGCACCCACCCGGTAAGAATGAGACGGCCCTCTGGGCCCCTTCGCATCAGGTCCGCGAGGCATAAGGCTGTGCCACTGGGCTGCCAGACTTCCGCCAAAACGCCACGGGAAACTCGAGTGCGTGTGAAAATCTCTGGGCCAGTCACTGAGAACCATCGACGAGAGACGAAACAAATGCCACCTAGGTCCCTCACTCGCGCTAGATCGACCACCCTGAAAATGTTCTCTTCCCGTAGGCTTTGGGCACTCGTTCTGACGGTACTACTAGCTCCACTCCTCGCTACCGGATACGCATCCGCCCAGGACTGCACCGTCGGCGCCTCCTCTCAGGGGCCGACTGGTAGCGCAATGAATTACCACTATTCGGTCTCGATACTCACAAACCCCTGCAACAGACCCGTTCGCGCGGCCTTGTACATATATGTCGATGGCTACGCGCCGAGCGGTCCTCCACCAGCTGAGGCGTACACCAGCCGAGACTGGACTTACGGAAATGTGGTCACTGCGCCAGGTTCCAAGTCGACCAAAGACCCAGGAGCTTTCGTACCCACAATCATTACCTGGGGATTTCAAGAGCAAGTGAACGGAAAGTGGATCTGGCACCACTTGGGAGGCGCACAGCAGTACCACCCCTGACCTGGCTCCAAGCCCCGAATTCCACGTCGCCGGACCAGAGTGCACTTCGCGGACTGACCGAAGCGCACTCTGGCCCTGGGCAATGTCGGGACGAACGACCGTCAGCCTGCTGCGGCGCCACCCGGGCGTCCACCTCACACGGTCGGCGCCGCTGAGCCCTCGGCACGCGTCGTTCCCGGTCTGCGGGCCGCGAGCGGCGCTGCGATGTCCTCCAGCGACTTTCCTTCCGCCGCGACTCCGAAGACGATCGTCACCACCCCACCGATGACCATGATCAGTGCGGCGAGCAAGTAACCGAGGAAAAGGTCGAACGGATCGGAGCCATCTCCGATGAGCGCTCCGAAGACCACCGGACCGAGTGCACCGAAACACTGGGCGATTGCGAAGAAGACAGCAATGGCCTTAGCCCGCACCTCCAGCGGGAAGATTTCACTCACTGTCAGGTAGCCCGCGCTCGCACCCGCCGACGCGAAGAAGAAGATCACGCACCAGGCGATGGTCTGAGTCACCGCCGACAGCGCGCCAGCATTGAACAGGATCGCGCTCACCGCCAGGAGCGCCCCGGAGAAGATGTACGTGCCGGAGATCATCTGCTTGCGGCCGATCGTGTCGAAGAGCGGACCGAGGAGCAGCGGACCGAGGAAGTTTCCGACGCAGAAGGCAATCAAATACAGCGGTCCGTCCGCGGTCGGCACGCCATAGAACTTCCCGAGCACCAGCAGGTAGGTGAAGAAGATCGAGTTGTACAAAAATGATTGCGTGATCATCAGCGTGGCACCGTAGATCGCCCTCGTCGGGTAGTCCCGGAACAGCACCTTGGTGAGTGCCAGATAGCCGATGTCATCGGCCGGCGTCAGCTCCATCTCCTTGCTCGGGTCGACCGGCGGGAGCTCCCTTTTGGACTTGCGCACCTCGTCCTCGATGAACTGGATTGAGGCCTCAGCCTCCTTCACCTGACCGTTCATCACCTGCCAGCGAGGGCTCTCCGGGAGATTGCGACGCACGAAGATGATCACCAGTCCGAGCACCGGCCCCAGCAGGAACCCGATGCGCCACGCCAGGCTGAGCTCAACGTGATTCAGCAGAACGTAGGTGCCGAGCGTCCCGAGGATCGCACCGAACCAGTACGTCCCGTTCACCGCGATGTCGACACGTCCACGGTACTTCGATGGAATCAACTCATCGATTGCCGAGTTGATCGCGGCGTACTCACCACCGATACCAGCGCCGGCGATGAATCGCGTCAGATACAGCCAAGCGATCGAAAAACCTCCTGAACCCAGTGTCAGCGCGGTCAGGCCACTACCGATCAGGTAGACCGCCAGGGTCAGAATGAACAGATTCCGACGGCCGAGTCGATCGGACAGCCTGCCGAAGAACAAGGCTCCGGCGACCTCGCCCACGAGGTACACCGAAGCCGTGGCGCCGACCGCGACCGAGGACATGTTCAACGTCTCCGGCTTGGTCAGAACATCAGCGACGCTGCTGGCGACCGTGATCTCGAGCCCATCCAGAATCCACGCCACACCCAGTGCCATGACCAGGCGGGTATGGAATGGGGACCACGGGAGCCTGTCGATCCTGGCCGGGATCAGGCTGCGTATCGCGCCTGAGGATGCGTTCGGATCAGCCGACATTGGCGTCCTCCATCGCTCGCCTGGGGTAGCTCCGGGCGCACCCGGGACGATTGCGCTCCACCCCGCGCGATCACTACCGGCACGTAGCGTGGATGTCCGGGATTTTCCTGTCAAGCGGTGGCGCCGACCGGCGGGAAATCCGATGTGCACAACGCGCGCGGGCAGCGGCATCGCGGGATGATCGGGGCCACTGTCGACGAGGACACGGGAGCGTTCGTGAACAAGCTGCGGTTCGGCATCTTCATGCCGCCTTTCAACAGCCCGCCCACCCAGAACGTGACGACGTCGCTGCAGCGCAACATCGAGACGTTGCAGCTCATGGACCGCCTCGGCTACGACGAGGCGTGGGTCGGCGAGCACCATTCCGCCGGCACCGAGATCATCGCCGATCCGCTGACGTTCATCGCGCATGCCGGAGCGGTCACCAAGAACATCAAGCTGGGCACCGGCGTCGTGTCGCTGCCGTATCACAACCCGCTGTGGATCGCGGACCGCGCGATCCTGGTCGATCATCTGCTGCGCGGGCGGCTCATGCTCGGTGTCGGCCCCGGTTCGCTGCCGACCGACGCGGAGATGATCGGGCTGGAACCGGCCCAGCTGCGGCCGGCGCTCGGTGAGGACCTCGACGTGCTGCTGCGGCTCCTGCTCTCGGACGAGCGGGTCAGTCACGAGAACGACCGGTACCGCCTCGTCGACGCACGCACGCAGCTCGCTCCCTACTCCGATCCGTGCTTCGAGATCGCGGTGGCGGCCACGGTCTCCCCCGCGGGGCCGATCCTGGCCGGCATGCACGGGCTCGGCCTGCTCTCGCTCGGCGCCACCACCCGGGAGGGCTTCGACGTACTCGCGCACCACTGGAACGTCGTCGAGGCGGAGGCAGCCAAGCACGGCCAGGCGACCGACCGGTCCCGCTGGCGTCTGGTCGGGCCGATGCACATCGCCGAGACCAAGAAGCAGGCCATCGAGGACGTCCGCTACGGCTTCGACCAGTTCTGCGACTACACGCAGCGGACGCTCGCGCTGCCCACGTTCCGCGCCGAGGGCGACACCTTCGAGGAGCGGGTCGCCTGGATCAACGAGACGGGCCTCGGTGTCATCGGCACCCCGGACGAGGCGATCACCCAGATCGAGCGGCTCGTCGAGCAGTCGAACGGCGGCTTCGGCTGCTACATGATGATGCAGCACGACTGGGCCAACTGGGAGGCGACCCAACGGCACTACGAGCTGTTCGCCCGCCACGTCATGCCGGCGTTCCAGCCGTCGCAGCGCCGGCTACTCGCCGCTGAGCAGTGGGCGCGTAGCCGGCACGGCGAGCTGGACGCCAAGAACGGCGCCGCGATCCAGGCCTGGTCCGACAAGTACCACGCGGAACAGAAGGAAGCCGAGCAGCAGGACGCTACGACCCAGCGATGAACCGCGTGGAGTCGCGGTCCAGCTCCTGCTCCAGCGTGGGTGCGTCGGGCCGCGACTCCAGGTCGAGACGGTGGCGTCCCTGGTCCGTCTGCTCGGGCGTGGCCGGCGGCCTCGGCTGCTCCGCGACCCCACCCCTGGGCTGAGGGCCCCGGGGCCGGGCACTCGGCATGCCGTTCGGGACCATCCCGGGTGGTGGCATGCCGCCGGGCCGCATCCCGTTCGGTGCCATTCCGTTCGGTGGCATCGGTGGCGGGGGAAGCATCGGCCGGGGCCCGGGACGATGCATCGGCTGGCGCTGCCGGAACAGGGCCGGATCGACCGGATCATCGGTCACCCTGCCGCGCTTCAGGTGCACCACTCGGGTGGCCAGCCTGGTCATCGCGGGGCGGTGCGTCGTCATGATGACCGTCCGGTTCGTCACCAGCTCACGCAATGCCTGTACGACGACCTCTTCGGCGTTCACGTCAAGACCGGTGGTCGGCTCGTCGAGCAGCACGACCGGGGCGTCGGTCAGCAGCGCCCTGGCGATGCCGACGCGCTGGCGCTGACCGCCGGACAGGCCGACACCGCCGTCGTCGAGTGTCGTGTTCAGGCCGGTGTCCAGCTTGTCGCTGAACTCGGTCACCAACGCGGCTTCGGCGACCGCCTGGACCTCCTCGTCGGTGGCGTCCGGCCTGCCGTAGCGAATGTTGTCGGCGATCGACCCGGAGAACAGGAAGGTGTCCTGCAGCACGACCGCGATCTGTCGATGCCTCCACCACACCGGCTGCTTACCCAGCGGGATGCCGTCGAGCAGCACCGCCCCGCTGGTCGGCGGGTACAGCCCGGTGATCAAGGAGAGGATCGTCGACTTGCCCGCGCCGTTGTGGCCGAGCAGCGCGATCCGCTCACCGGGCTGGATCAGCAGTTCGAGACCGTCGAGCACCGGGCCGCGTCCGTAGTCCAGCGTCACGTCACTCAGATGAATCTCGCCGGCCACCCGGTCCGGCAGCTGCCGCCCGGATTCGATGGACGGCTGGTGCTGGTCGAAGATCGCCGCGACCCGCTCGGCGGACGCTGCTCCGGTGGTGAAGGTGAGTGCCAGCTTGGACAGTGCCTTCAACGGCTTCAGCATGTCCTTGAGGTAGTTCGCCACCACGATCAGGACGGTGACCGACCACCAGTTCTTCAGCACGCCGTAGCCGCCCATGAGCAGCAGCAACGCGGTGCCGACCGCGCTGATCAGCTCCAGCAGTGGGGTGAACCTGGCCCGCAGTTCCACCGCGCGAAGGCCGGTGGCGAGCACCGTGTCGTTGTCGTTGCCGAACCGACGGTCGTGCAGGTCCTGCCTGCCGAACGCGTGGATGGTCCGGATGCCGTGCAGCGACTCGGCCACGAAGCCGGACAGCCGGCCTTCCGCCGCGCGTCGCCTGCGCGCGGACCAGCGGGTCAGCCGCGTGTAGCGCGCGGCGGTGAAGAACACCAGCGGTGCCGCCCCCAGCGCGATCAGACCCAGCCGCCAGTCCATGACGAGAATCGTGATGGCGAAGCCGGACAGCGACAGGATGCCCGGGATCAGTACCGAGAAGACATCGACGAGACCGGTCTCGATACGGCCGGTGTCCGTGGCGACCCGGCTGGTGAGCTCTCCGACGGCCTGCTGGTCGTGGTAGCCCATCGGCAGTCGTTGGAGATGGGCGAACATGTCGGAGCGGATCGCCGAGGTGATGCGCTCACCGGCGCTGTTCATGATGCGGTCGCCGAGGTAGTCGAACACCCCGGAGAACGCGGTGATCAGCAGCACCGCGATGCCCGCGACCGCGAGCATGCCGATCTTGGACGGGCCGAAGATCTGGGTGATCTGCCCCAGCAAACCACCCGGCCGCTGGTCGTTGATCAGGTAGTTGACCACCAACGCCAGCGGCCATGGTGCGGCCAGATCCGACAGCGTCTCACCGAATCGCATGGCGACGCCGAACAGCAGCGGGCGCAGTTCCCGCCTGCCGTAGGCGCGGAACCGCCACAGCTGCTTGAGCAAGCCGAGGTCGGGACCCGCGAGATCACCGGGAACCGACTGCTTGGCCCCACCCTTCATTCGCCCACCGCAACCAGCTGGTCGGCCTGAGCGGACTCCCTCAGTTCCACGTTGGACGCGCCGAGCCGGATTCCGTGAGCCGCCATCCCGGCCAGCACCGGATCGGTCAGCTCGGGGTCGGCCTCCACCATCCAGGCGAGCAGCCCCGCCACGTGGCGGCGCTTCTTCAGCAGCTGCTCGGCCTCCGGGGTGCCGAACCGGACACCGGACGCGGCCGAGGAGGACAGCTCCAGGCCGCGCAGCAGCATCCGGTCGAACCGATCGCGGTCGTGGCCTTCGGCCGCGACGTGTTCCCTGGCCGTCCAGCAGGCAGAGGCCCATACGGTGCCGTCGCCGTGCGGGTCGGTGCGACCGCCCTGGAAGCTCGCCATCGTCCAGCGCGGGTCGAGCGCGCGACGACGCCGGTCCCATGCCGGGACGGTGTTGCGGTGCCAGCCGTAGATGTCTGGCTTGTCCAGCATGATCGCGGTCAGCACGTCGCACGTGCCCTCGTCCAGCGCGATCTTCTTGTTGGTCTGCTGACCGGCGGGGCGCAGGCCGTTCAGCCGGAAGTCGGCCGTGTGGCGGCACACGTGGTGGCCGATCTCGTGGTAGATGATCGCCAGGTTGTGCGAGGGGGCCGCGAAGTACGGCTCGCCGCCGGGGGTCAGCAGGAACCCGCTGCCACCGCCGAGGTGCACCTCGCCGGTCGGCCGCACCGGGCCGGGCTCCGGCGGATCATAGGACCTCGCCGCCACCCGGTAGTGCCCGCCGCCCCAGCGGCGCGGGCTCTCGTGCATTCCGATCCGAACCAGCAGGTGCGGAAGCGGGTGTCCGAGCAGGCTCGACATCCGGCGCAGCGCTCGCTGGGTGTGGAAGGCGACGTTCACCAGGCCGAAGGCCCGCGCGACGCGGTCGTGCTCGGGTCCGCCGACCGGTCCGCCACCGGAGGCGGGCCCGAACGAGAGGTCGCCGTCGAGCAGCGCGACGCCGCGCTCGTCGCGCACCGTCGCCTCGGGGAGCACGATCTCGGCCGGTCCGAGTGAGAGCACATCAAGGGGGACCTGGGCGAGTCGACCCGGCCCCGGTCGGCTGTCCGGCAGGTATGCCGAGGCAGTCATCATGCCGAGGTACCACCCAGATTCACCAGATCGTCGTCCGAGGCTTCCTCGGATCCCTCGGACTCCTCGGTCCGACCCGCCCCGCCGGCCAACAGGTCGACGGCCGCTCCCCCGACCAGCTCGGCCGGAGTCAGCACCGGGAGCTCCGTCGCGGCGGCGGCCTCGCGGGTCGCCAGCGGGCTCGCGGTCACCAGGCCGCTGACGGCCCGGACCGAGACACCGAGCTCGTCGAGCACCTCGATGCCGGCGATCGCGCCGAGCGCATCCCCGACCGCGAGCACCACCTGGTCGGCGAAGCCCGGCAGCTTCGCGGCCAGCTCCCGCGTCTCGTCCTGCAGCACGCCGTCGGCGATCTCCAGGACGACCACGTCGGAGCCGGCCTCAACGAGCCGGTCCCGGATCGCGAACATGCCGCTGACCAGGCGCTCCGACGGGTACCCGAACGTGGAGGGCATGCCGAAGTCGAGGAAGTCGGCAACCGAGGCGGCCCCTGCGTCCACGTAGGCCCAGTGGTCCTTGCCGCTGCCCGAGCCGGTCACCTTGCCGGCGCCGACCCGCAGGCCCGCCTTGGCGAGGCCGCGGACGATGGCCGAGGTGGTCGTGGTCTTCCCCGCGTTCATCGCCGAGCCCAGCACGACGATCGTGCCCAGCTCGGGCCGGCCGGGCTCGCTCGGCGCGACGGCCACGTCGTCGGTGTTGAGCGGGTTGCCCTCGGCGTCGGTCAGCGGACCGAGCACCTCCAGCTCGGTCGGCGCGTCCTTGCTCGTGTGCGCGGACGCCACGGTGCCGATCAGGCCGCCGGAGGTGAGCAGGTGGACCGCGTCGCCGGGACCGGGCAGGTAGCCCTCGTAGAAGTCGGTCGCGTAGCGGTTGCCCCAGGCACCGACCACGACGTCGCCCGGGTACATCCGCATACGGCGGCCGTGCGGGTTCTCCAGGTGTTCGTGCGCACCGATGTGCGCCACGGTGGCGACCACGAAGTCACCGAGGCGGGGCGGCCGGACGGCGCCCCCGAGCTGCAGCTCCGAGGGTTCACCTACCCGCCGTGTGACGTAACCCCACTTGGCCGCCGACAGCCTTTGCATTCACCGCTCCCAACACCATGACGCACCCGACCGTGTGGCTGGCATGCGTGTACCGGCCGCAACATTGCTCCTGGGCCGCCACTCCCGAGGCGCCCCCGGACGGACTTCGTGGACCGTCCATGGCCGACTCAAGATCAGGCTACGCAATGCCGCCTGCTCCCCTTATTCAACGACGTCACGTCTTCTCGGATGCGGGGCGGGGTGTAGTGAACCTACTTCACCCAGGTCACGGCGCGATTCGATCAGCTGGTGGACGGCCCCCCGCGCAGCATGATCGTCGTATCTCGGTGCCCTATATCACAAAAATCCCACAGTGAGCGTCTCACTGTTACCGAAGTCTAAACATACTGTCACCTAATGTGCGCAACTCTCAGCGCGACATCACGCTGTGTGGTGAACCTTCTGACTCTAGTGGAGGTGTCGATCTACGCTCTGCGTACTCGGTGTGACGTGAGAGGCCCAAGTGGTCACTGCGGTTCGAGTAAAGAGTGGACGCGGGCGAGAGAAGCGAGGTGCACACATGAGTTTGCGACGCGGTGTGAGCACCCCACGTCCCCGAGACGGTCGATCCGCCGGTCTCGGACGCACGGTCGTCGGTGGAATCATGACACTGACCGTTGCGGCCGGACTGATCGCGGTCGCGGTGAGCCCGCCCCCCGCCTCTGCCCGCTCGGCCTCGGCGCCCACCCTGCTGGCCCAATCCGCGCAGGGACCACGGCCGGCCGCACCGACCCATCCACCCAAGCCGACACCGCCGCCCCGCCCGACACCACCGAAGGTCGCGCCTGGGGTCGGGGTGATCACCACTCCCACACCCGAGTCGGACGTTCCCTCCACCGTGCCTGAGCCCGCGCTGCCCGAGTCGACGATGCCCTCGGCTCTCCCGCAGCAACTACCCAGCGCGCTGCCGCCCACCTCCGCCGCACTGCCTCCCGCCGCGGTCGCGCCGGTGTCGCCCGGCGTTCCCAGCACCGCGGCCGAGGTGCCCTCGGCGATTCCGGCACCCTCCGCGCTTCCCCCCGCGCCGGCCGCCGGTGTCGCCGCACCGTCCGCCCTCCCGGCCGCACCGTCGGCCCTGCCCTCGACTCTCCCGTCAGCGGTCCCGTCCGCGCTCCCATCCGCGCTGCCCTCGGCCGCGCCGAGCCTGCCCGCGGCGCCGCCGGCCGCTCCTGGCCTCGCCCCCGCCGGTCAGCCGGTGTCGGCCGAGTGCTCGGCGTCCTGGGGCGTGCTGGGCGCACTCGCCAGCGCACTGCGGGTGCCGAGCGCGCCCGCCGGGGCGAACATCTGCGGTCCGGGCGCGCTGCGTCCCGCGCCCGCGCCCGTCTCGTGCACCAAACAGGTCGACGCGGGCGGACTGCAGACCGCGATCGACTCGGCGAATCCGGGCGACCGGATCTGTGCCACCGGGAGCTCCACCGAGCGTCTGAAGGTCACCAGGTCCGGCACCCCGACGGCACCGCTGCAGATCATCGGTGACGGCCAGACCTCGGTGAAGGGCATCACCGTGCAAGCGGACAACGTCGTCGTCGAAGGGTTCGACTCGGCCGGAGCGACCGCGCCCGGCATCCAGCTGACCGGCAACGGCATCACCGCGCTCAACAACTCGATCACCTCACCGAGGGGCGGTGACGGCGACGGAATCCGGTTCTTCGGCTCGAACATCAACATCCTGCACAACTCGGTGAGCGACGTCCGCAACCTCGGCGGCGCGCATGCCGACTGCATGCAGACCTACGCCACCGACACCCCGGCCAGCACCAATGTCCGGATCGACAGCAACCGGTGCACCAAGATCGACAACCAGTGCCTCATCGCGGAAGGCCCCAACAGCAGCGCGGGCGACGGCAGCGGCAAGGGCGAGAGCTCGAACGTCACGTTCACCAACAACTTCTGCGACACCCAGGCCTCGCAGGCCGTCATGGTCGACGACGTCAAGAACATGATCATCACGAACAACGACATCACCGGCAAGAACGAGAAGGCGTTCGCGCTGGACAACAAATCCACCGGTGCGAAGATCAGCGGCAACCGGGTCGCCCAGACGATCGGTTTCGAGGTCGGTATCGACAACTCCTCGAAGCACGGCTACCAGGGCCCGCCCGCCGGCGGCCAGCCGTGAGCAGGCGCCCCCGGACGTCCCTGGTCGTCGGACAGGGTGACGGCTCGGCAAGCGAGCTGGAGTGCAAGCCGGTCGTCAGCCCTCGCCAGGTCGATCTGCAGTAACCGTTCGATCCGGGCGACACGGGCCGCGACCGTGTTGCGGTGCACGCCGAGCACGGCGGCGGCCGCGGCGAGCGACGACTCGGC
Organism: Actinospineispora spinosispora DSM 44797; assembly: GCF_000429025.1. Taxonomy (GTDB): domain Bacteria; phylum Actinomycetota; class Actinomycetes; order Mycobacteriales; family Pseudonocardiaceae; genus Pseudonocardia; species Pseudonocardia spinosispora. The sequence continues at coordinate 550,968 of NZ_KE386833.1, read as the reverse complement.
GTCGAGATACGCCGACAGTGTCCTGACCAGGTCACCGGTCTCCTCCTGCAGCGGCGCGAGCAACGTTCGCGCCGCCGGCTCGAAGGTGTCGGTCCGTGTCCACTCCAGCAGCAGCTGAGCCATTCCCAGCTGGTCGACGTGCAGGAAATAGCCGCTTTCCGGTCGGGTGGCCGCGAGGGTGGCGGCATCGGCCGCCTCGGCGACCGTTCTGGCCAGGCCCTCGTGACTCGGTCTCGGACGTCCCACCCCGAGGTGCGCGGTCAGCGTTCGCCGTAGCTCACGGTGGGCATCGCGCAGCCCGGCGGCCGTCGCGCGCACCCGCTCGGCCGAAGGCTCGACGTCGAACGTGGCCCACCCCGTCCAGCCGTCACCGTGCCCGACGACGACAGCGTCGACCCCCGCACCGCGCAGTACCCGCACCACGTCGGGTTCCCTGGCCAGCACGTCGGTGCTCGGCGGCACGCCGATGCGGATGCCGACGTGCCAGCCACCCAGCCGCCAGCCCGCGTCGGCGGCGCGGCGGCGCAGGTCCGCGGAAGGCTCGCCGGCGACTCTCAGCACGTCGCCGAGCAGAGCGGTCCGATAACGGGCGTCGCGTTCGGACTCCACCCGATGCACCAGCAGCCATCTCGCGGCCGCCGAGGCGGCGATCGCCAACGCGGGCGCGACAGTGTCCGCCCACGCCGCACCGTCGCCTCGGATCCCGGCCACCAGCCACAGCGCCGGACGCGCGGAGCGCGGCAGGAGCACCGGATGGGCGAGCAGCTCCCACCCGGCCCAGGCACAGCGCTGCGGCACGGGCTCGTCGACGCGCACCGGGCCGGCGTCGAGCGGGTCGCCGGCCACCGGCGTACCCCGGTCGTCGAGCAGGGCCACCGACGCGCGCAGCAGACCACGCAGCACGCCGACGATCTCCTCGGGTGCTCTCAACCGGTCGTCGAGCTCCGCGTGCGTCGCCAGCACCAACTCCGCCCGGTCGAGGTCGGGAGCGGCCAGCAGCAGCCGGGCACTGACGAGCAGCGCGAGAGGTTCCGCCGGCGTGCTCAACAGCGGCACCCGAAGACGGTCGGCGAGCAGGCACGAGGCCGCGAGCGGACCGCCGATGAGGAGCAGTCCCGCTCCCCCCGCGTCCGCGATTCGCCGCAGGAGCGCGTCGACCCGCCAGTCCGCCACCGCGACCGGTTCCACCAGCACGGCCAGTTCCCCGTCGACGATCTCGTGCCGGGCCCCGAGATCCAGTATCGGATGCACCCTGCGCACCGCACGGTCGAGTCCCCCGCGGCCGCCCGTCACCTCGACGTTCCCCGCCCAGTCCGCCAGCGCCAGCAGACGACGCACGGTGATCGTCACGGCGCACCCGCCAGCAGGACGGGATCACAGTCGATGCCGTACGCACGCGGCCACACGGCCGCCCCGCGTCGCGGGTCCCGCCAGAACTCCGGTGCGGGCAGCTGCAGCACGCCCACCTCCATACCCTGGCGCAGCCGGTCACACGGGATCGGCACGCCCGTGCGCTTGTCCAGCACCACGAGCAGATCCGGCGTCGTCGCGACCACCACGCCATCACACAGCGCCAGCAGGTACTCGTTCTCCATCTCCAACCGCACCAGCCCACCCGCCGTCGCCTGGACGGTCGCGCTGCCTCTGCCGAAACCCGGGTCGTCGTGCCTGCCCGGCTCGAGTCGACGGGCCACTTCGACGACACGCCCCTCGCCGAGCAGCCTGCCGCCGACGGCCTCGGCGAGGTCCGGAGGACTCAGCGACAGCGCCAGCTCGCCGAGCCGCAGTGCCGCGCTGACGGTGCCCAGCACCGCGCAGTGGGTCAGTTCGCTCGCCAGGACCGGAGCCAGCGCCAGCATTCCCCAGCCACCGAGCGTGATGAGCGCACGAACGGTGCGTTCGATCCGAGCAGGTGCGCTCCGGTCGAGGACCACCAGCTGGCCGCGGGGATCGCTCAACGCAACGGGACCCAGCTCGCGTCCCGCCGCGACCAGGGAGAACTGGTCGAGTCGGGACAACGCTCGCCCACACAGGTCGGCGTCGACGCAGGGCAGGCCGAGCTCGTCCGCCGCGACGAGCCCCAACAGGCCGTTCGTGCCGCCGATCTCGATCGAGACGACCGCGTCGGCGCTCGTGCCGGTCCACCGTTCGATCGCGCTCACGGCGTCGGCGAACTCCCGCCCGCTCGGCAGTTTCTCGGTGAGCGCGGAGGTGGCGCCGACCATGCCCACCGGGACGACCGTGGCGTCATCCGGCAGTTCCGAGACCGGGGTCACGGACAGCTCTCGGCGCGAGCGCAGCCGGAACCGCATCAGCTCGGCCATCGTCGCCGAGTCCCCGCCGCCTCCCGAGCCGAGCAGCGTCACCCCGCGTTCGAGTGCCGTCACAGCGTTGTGGTCGATGTGCATGGCAGGAAGCCGTCCCGTCGCAGCATGTGTGGCCCGGTGGGGCCGCGCGTTCCGCGCTGAAATCGGTTCGCGCCGTGTCACGGCGTAAGCCCGATAGTCGTGTACCCAACGGTATGTGAGCGACACCGCGCACCGTAAGTCCACACCGCGCCATGTGCACACAGCGCGGTGTGACCACACGGTGCGCGGTGTGGGGTGAGAAGGGCGCGCTGAGGCACGGGCCACGGCGAGGTGGGTTACGTGGATCGGACACCCGTGTCACCGCATCGGCCGGCTACACCCGCACCGGGTCGACGTCGTAGCCGAAGTAGCGCGGACCGGCCAGCGCAAGACCTGCCTCGGAGTGCCAGCGGGGGTCCGAAGGAGCACTGAACACGGTGAGCCGCTGGCCGAACCGCAGCCCCTCGGTGGTGACCGCGGCGCCGGATTCGTGGTCCACCGTGCAGATCAGGTCGGGTACCGACGCGATGACCACTCCGCCCCGTTCCGCCACCAGGCTCTCGTTCTGGAACCGCACGACGAGCTCAGCGCCCAGATCGTCACCGATACCGGTCAACCGCGCGACGCCGCGAGCGAACCCGGTGACGGTGCGGCGCTCGACGTCGACGACCTTGCCGGTGAACAGGTGCCGGCCGGACATCCGGTTGATGACCGCCGCCACCGGATCGGTGTGCGCCGCCCGTGCCGCGCGGACCAGCGCACCCAGCTCGGCACACAGGCTCAGCGTATCCGGTACCAGCGACTCCCGGGCCTGAGTCCCGCTCATCGCGTACGAGCCGAGCATCGCAGAGCACCCCATCTCGATCGTCGACGTACGGGCCAGCCGTTCGGCCCAGGCGTTGTCGACGGTGTCCATGACACAGCGGTTGCCCTTGTCGTCGATCAGCGCCAGCGGCGTGGTGGTGATCCCGTACAGGGTCGGCATCATCATCTGGATCTCCGGGAACGCGCGGCCCATCCCGTCCGCATCGATCAGCGGTAGGCCCAGCCGCGCTGCGGCCGCCACCGGGATCAACGAGTTGACGCCGCCGGCCTCCGCGCACGCGATGTGGGTCAGCGGCCGTCCGAGGTAGTCGGTCAGCGCGCTCGCCGCCAGCCCGACCTGCTCGGCCGACGGCAGCTTCTCCACCATGACCGTCGGCGCGCCCATCATCGCCACCGTCACCACCTGGGCGTCGTCCGGTACCTCGGGTAGGGACACCAGCTCGACCGGGCCGTGTTCGCGCAACGCGACCTGGGCCATCAACCGGCCGATGTAGGGGTCTCCGCCTCCGCCGGTCCCCAGGATCGCGGCGCCGTCCGCGATGTCCACGACGTCGTCGGCGGTGATCGTGCGCATCATGCCTCCATCTGCAGGTCGCCCACGGCCTTCACCCGGATCCGGGTGGCGTTGCCGGGGAGATAAGGGATCGGGACCTCGTCGAAGTCGACGATCTCGACGCTCGCCGGGACCGCGCCCGCCGCGACCGCACGGTCGACGGCTTCCTGTTTCGCATCGTCGATCACCGCGTCCCGACGACCTGGCTCGATCGCGTACACCCGGTCGACCTTGCCGCCGATCTGCGCGATCGCGGCGCCGATCGCGTTGGCCACGGCGAAGTCCTCCGGGCGGCTCACCCGTACACCGTCGAGGAGTTCGGGCAGCAGCACCGACCCGCCGCCGACCGCAACCACCGGCAACGGTTCCGCCGAGGTACGCATCCGGTCCACCGCGTCCGCGACATCGCGCGCGACCCGGTCCAGCGCTCGGCGTACCAGGCCCGGATCCAGGTGTGCGACCAGCGAGGCGTCGCCGATGTCGGTCAGCCCGGCGGCCACGGCCACGTCGGTCGCGGTGAGTGTGTCCCCACCGAAGACGAGCGCCCTCGACGTCAGTTCGTACCCGACCGAGTCCGGTCCGACCGTCACCCCGGCCGATTCCTCGCGGACCCGGCTGCCACCGCCGATGCCGATCGACAGCACGTCCGGCATGCGGAAGTTGGTGCGGATGCCGGCAACGCTGACGTCCGAGGTCGCCTCGCGCGGGAACCCGTCCCGCAGGACCCCGACGTCCGAGGTGGTTCCCCCGATGTCGACGACCGCGCAGGTGCCGAGCCCCGACAACACAGCGGCGCCGCGCATCGAGTTGGTCGGCCCGGAGGCGAACGTCGCCACCGGGTAGCGGCGGGCGAAGTCGACGTCCATCAGTGTGCCGTCGTTCTGGCTCAGGTACAGCGGGGCGCTCACCCCGGCTTCGGCGATCGCGGAGCCGAGCCCGTCGACGATGTCGGCGGACAGCTCACGCAACGCCGCGTTGATCACCGTCGCGTTCTCCCGTTCCAGCAGTCCGATCCGGCCGATCTCGTGCGACAGCGAGATCGCGACGTCGGGCAGCTCGGCCGCGATGATCTCCGCCGCGCGGGTCTCGAACTCGGCGTTGACCGGGGAGAACACCGAGGAGATCGCGACACTGCGGATGCCGCGACGGCCCATGTCGTCGGCGGCCTTGCGCAGCTGCGCCTCGTCGAGCTCGGCGATGTGCCGCCCGTCGAACTCGTGCCCGCCGTGCGCCAGGTAGCCGCATCCCTCGATCGCGTCGACCAGCCGCTGTGGCCAGTCGACCATCGGCGGCAGCGACGCACCGGACGGCAGGCTGAGCCGCAGCGCCGCGGTCGGCGCGAGGCGGCGCGCTTCGATCAGCGCGTTGATGAAGTGCGTCGTGCCGATCATGACGGCGCCGACCGCGCCCGGATCGAACGGATGCCGGAGCTGCAGCTGCGCCATCGCGGTCACGATCCCGGAGGTCACGTCCTCGGTCGTGCTGGTCTTGACACTGGCCAGGACCGTGGTGCCGTCCAGAAGGACGGCGTCGGTGTTGGTCCCGCCGACATCGATTCCGATGCGCACTGCTCAGTTCTCCTTGCTGACGATGACGGATGAGGACGCCTCGGTCCGGTACTCGCCGACCCCTCGGACCCACCCCAGGCGCCCGGCCACGACGTACAGGACCATCGCCGCCACCAGCGAGTTGATGCTGGGCAGCCCGATGTGGACGAACAGACCGACGAGCGCGGACCCGAGCCAGACCACCAGCGTCGCCGGTACCCAGTCGGGGGCCGAGCCCGGGAGCGTCCCCCCGGCTCTGGCGGCCTCCAGGTCACCACGCCATCGCCGGACGACGAAGTACTCGGCCACCATGATCCCGGCGATCGGAGGGAACGCGGACCCGAGCACGGTCAGGAACTCGGCGAACCGGCCCAGGATGCCGAGAGCGGCCAGAACGCTGCCCGCGACGCCGATCAGCGCGGTGACCACGCCGCGATGGACCTGGCGCCCGAACACCGTCGCCACGAAGTTGACCACGCCGAGACCGGAGGAGTACAGGTTCCAGTCGTTGATCTTCAGAGTGCCGAGTACGACCATCAGAACCCCGACCCAGCCGACGGACGACGTCAGGATCGTGGTGATCTCCGCGGTCCGCGCGGCGTGCGCGAGCAGCACACCCGCCAGCCCGATCACGTACTCGCCCAGGGTTATCCCGAGCACCGTCTGCTTGACCACGTCCGCGACGGAGCGATTGAACCGCGTCATGTCCGGGGTGATCACCGAACCGACGATGAAGCCACCCGCTACGAGTGTGGTGCCTTCGACCAGGGTCAGTGGCGGTCCCGCCGGCGCCGAGCCGACCAGCTCGCCCAGGTCGTGCCGGGACAGCTCGGTGGCGACCGACCAGGCGACCAGTGCCAGGAAAGCGGGCACCGTCAGGTAGGCCGTCCAGGCCATGGAGCTCATGCCCCGCACCACGATCGCCGTGACGACCAGGCCGAAGAGCAACGCCCATCCGCCCTCGGACAACCCGCCGACGAGGTGTACGAGACCCTGGCCGGATATCGCCGACTGGATGCCGAACCAGCCGACCAGGCTGACCCCGACAGCGAGCCCGATCAGCGCGGACCCGCCGCGACCGAACCCGGTCCAGCGAGCCAGCACGGACAGCGAGAGCCCTTCGCGCACGCCGATGACGCCGACGAGGATCGCCACCAGCTCGAGGACCACGGCGCCCAGGGTCAGCGCGAGGAGCGCGTTCCAGAACGTCATGCCGAAACCGAGCATGGCGCCGAGCAGGAACTGGTTCAGCGCCGAGATCTGGCCGAACCGTTGGACCGCGACGGACCACCACGAGTAGCGGGCGCTCTCCGGCACCCTGGTCATCGCGTGGTCGTCGACTCCGATGTGCGAGACCATGGCCGGCCGCCCTGTTCACTCGATGGTGTGCTCGAGCGATGACCCTAGGGCCGGGTTCAGAACAAAGTCACCGTGCGAAGTGCACAGCGCGACCACCGCGATTGTGGAGTCCGCACAGGTCGAGGCGGGAGCGTCAGCGGCGGCGGAGGCGCCGGGCGCTGTTGTAGATCAGGGTCAGGCCGGCGATCAGGACCACCAGGCCGATGAACAGCCACAGCCGGCTGCCGGTCATGAAGCTGCCGCCCACGACGCCGATTCCCTGCAGGAACCACAACCCGCCGAGTAGGAAGCACAGAATCCCGACGACGATCCCGATCCACGTGCGCATGCGCTCTCCCACTGTCCGGCCGTCATCGGCGGAACCCGAGGGCGTCCTACGCCCTGGTCAGGTACTCGCCGGTGCGGGTGTCGACCTTGATCCGGTCACCGTTGTTCACGAACAGCGGCACCTTCACGATCTTGCCGGTTTCCAGCGTTGCCGGCTTGGTGGCGCCGGACACCCGGTTGCCCTGCACACCCGGCTCGACCTCGGTCACGGTCAGCTCGACCGAGGCGGGCAGCTCGGCGCCGACGATCTCGGTGCCGTAGAAGCGCAGCGCCGGGGTCATCTCCGGCAGCAGGTAGTCGGCGATGTCCTCGACGACCTCGCGGGGCACCTCGAGCTGCTCGAAGTTCTCCTGGTCCATGAAGACGTACGTGTCGCCCTCGTTGTAGAGGAACTGCAGCTCGCGCGTCTCGATGATGGCCTGCTCGACGCGCTCACCGGCGCGGAAGGTCCGGTCGACGACGGAGCCGTTGCGCACGTTCTTCAGCTTGGTGCGGACGAACGCGCCACCCTTGCCCGGCTTGACGTGCTGGAACGTCACCACGTTGAACAACCCGTCGGACAGGTCGAGGCTGATGCCACCCTTGAAGTCGGCGGTGCTGATCTGTGGCATAACTGAATCTCCCGGAGAACGCTGGTGAATGCGCCTCGACGGGCGCGGACTCTTCCGGCCATCGTAGGGCAGCCCTGGTCGGACGAGTTTTCTCCCCGCGTGCCTCATCCCATCAGCACCGTCCGTCGCGCTCTTCGGACCGGCCGTTATTCGGTCTCGGCCGAACTGTTCCCGGCCTACTGTTCATCCGTGACTCAACCCGAGACGGCCCCCGCCGTCGCCTCGACGCCTCCGGCCCGATCCTCGATCGCCGTCATCGCCGCGGTCGCGGTGACCGTACTGGCCTGGGCCTCGGCGTTCGTCGCCATCCGCTACGTGGGCCACAGCTTCGCACCGGGCCCGCTCGCACTCGGGCGGCTGCTCGTCGGCAGCATCGGGCTGGGGTTGTTGGTGCTGGTCCGCCGCACCTGGGTCCGCCCTACCCGGCGCGAGTGGTTGCTGATCGCGTTGTGCGGCGTTGCCTGGTTCGCGGTGTACAACGTCGCGTTGAACGCCGCCGAGCAGAGCGTCGACGCCGGAACCACCGCGATGCTGGTGAACATCGGGCCGGTGCTGATCGCGTTGCTGGCCGGTGCGTTGCTCGGCGAGGGCTTCCCGAAGTGGCTGTTGATCGGCGCGGCGGTGGCCTGCGCAGGAGCCGTGTTGATCGGCTACGCGACGGCACGTCCGGGAGGTGCGCCGGGCTCCCCCGAAGCCGATCTGCTCGGCGTGCTCCTGTGCCTGGTCGCCGCGGTGACGTACGCGATCGGAGTGCTGGCGCAGAAGCCGGTGCTCGGCAGGCTGCCCGCGCTGCAGGTGACCTGGCTCGCCTGCACGATCGGCATGGTCGTGTGCCTGCCGTTCGCTCCGGGTCTGGTCCACGACCTCTCCGTGGCCTCGCTGCCCGCCACGGCGGGCCTCGTCTATCTGGGTGCGGTGCCGACCGCCCTCGCGTTCAGCACCTGGGCGTACGCGCTGGCCCGGACCAACGCCGGGCGGCTCGGGGTCAGCACCTATCTGGCGCCGCCGCTGACCATCGTGCTGTCCGCCGTGCTCCTCGCCGAGCTGCCCGCCTGGCTGGCGGTGGTGGGCGGGGTGATCTGCCTGATCGGGGTCGCGTTGTCCCGGCGTCGCTGAGCGACCGGTCAGCGGGTCATCGTCTCGGCGATCCGCTCGGCCACCGCGACGACCGTGAGGTGCGTGTTGGCCCTCGGGATGTCCGGCAGCACGGAGGCGTCGACGACGCGCAACCCCCGGTAGCCGATCAACCGGCAGTCGGTGTCGACCACCGAGGCTGGGTCGTCCGGCGACCCCATCCGGCAGGTCCCCACCGCGTGCACGTAGTTGGTCACCGTGTTGTCCATCCAGCTGTCCAGCGCGACGTCGGAATCCAGCTGCTCCAGCGGCGTCTCACCGGCCAGTACGAGCTCGGTGAGCTCCGCGACGGCGGGATGGCGCAGCAACGCGACCGCGCGGTGGAAGCCGTCGCGCAGCCGGTCCCGGTCGCGGGGGTCGCTCAACATCCGGAACTCGATGCGCGGCGTGGCCACCTGGCCGTCCGGGTCCAGGGTGATCCGGCCCCGGGAGAAGACCTGCGTGGCGGCGACCGCCAGTACCGCCATGCCCGTTCCCGGCGGTTCCACCCCGAACGGCGTCAGCGGCAGCATCTGCATGTCGTTGGCACCGGCTCCGGCCATGCCGGAGCTGTAGCGCAGCAAGCTGGAGATCGTCCGTCCCTCGGCCGCGCGGGCACGTTCCCGCTCGGTGAGCACGAGCACCAGGGGCAGCATGGGGTGCTCGACGAGGTTCTGGCCGACCGGCCGGTCGGCAACGCCGGAGTTGAGCAGCAGCGACGGCGAGTGGATGGTGCCCGCGCTGAGTACCACCTCCGTCGAGGTCAGCTCGGTGCCGTCGGCCAGGCGCACTCCGGCCGCGCGACCGCCGTCCAGCAGAATCCTCTCGACCGGCGAGTCCCCGCGAATCGTCAGGTTCGGACGGTCCCTGGCCTGTTCGAGGTAGGCGTCGTTGGTCGACACCCTGCGTTCGTCGCGGACGGTCAGTGAGGCGGGCCCGAAACCGGTCGCCTCGGGGGCGTGGTGGTCGGGGCAGTAGGGGTAGCCCAGCTCGGCCGTCGCGGTCCGCAGCGCCTGCTCCAAACCGGACCAGCGGTCGGCGGGCGGCCGCCACAGCGGGATCGGTCCGCCCTTGCCGTGCAGGCCGTCCCCGCCGAAGTCCACGTCGTCCTCGGCGCGCTGCAACCAGGGCAGCAGGTCGGCCCACGACCAGCCCGCACAGCCCAGCTCATCGGCCCAGCGGTCGTAGTCCTCGGGCACCCCGCGCAGCGCCACCATGGCGTTGACCGCGGAGCTGCCACCGACTCCACGCCCTCGGACGTAGGCGGCGGGTTCCTGGGCCTCGTGGTGCACGGCGGTGAGCTCGGCCCAGCTGCGGCCGGGCTCGGCGCACGCGGCCCAGAAGTTCCGGCCGCCGATCGACTCCGGCACCTCGGCGGAGCGGTGATCCGGTCCCGCTTCCAGCAGCAGCACCCGGCGATCCGGGTCCTCCGACAGCCGGGCGGCCAGTACCGCGCCCGCGCTACCCGCCCCGACGACGATCACGTCGAAGTCCGTCATGAGCTCTCTCCCGCGGTGTCGGTGCGCCGAGGGCACCACTGTCGCCGAGCCGGTCGACCACAGTCAAGATCGACCGTTCCGCCGCCGGATGATCGTGGCCCGGGGGCCTCGACATACGGTTGTCCCATGGCGGAGTACTCATATGTGCGCGATCCGGCGGAGATCTACCGGCGCTCGTTCGCCACGATTCGCGCCGAGGCCGATCTGTCGGGCTTCCCGGACGACGTGGCGACAGTGGCGGTACGCATGATCCACACCTGCGGGCAGACCGATCTGCCCGCTCACCTCGGCTACTCCCCCGATGTCGTGGCGAAGGGCAGGGCGGCGCTCGAATCGGGCGCGCCGATCCTGTGTGACGCCACGATGGTCGCCTCCGGCGTGACCCGTAAACGACTGCCCGCCGACAACGAGGTCCTGTGCCTGCTGGCCGATCCCTCGGTCCCCGAGCTCGCCGCCAGGTTGGGCACCACCCGCAGCGCGGCCGCCGTGGACCTCTGGGCGGACCGTCTCGACGGTGCGGTGGTAGCGATCGGCAACGCGCCGACCGCACTGTTCCGACTGCTCGAGCTGATCGATGCGGGTGCACCTCGACCGGCGGCGATCCTCGGCATACCGGTGGGTTTCATCGGTGCCGCCGAGTCGAAGCAGGCGCTGGCCGAACATCCGGCGGGTCTCACGCACCTGGTCGTGCACGGCCGTCGGGGCGGCAGCGCCCTCGCGGCGGCGGCGATCAACGCCATCGCGACACCCGTGGAGTAGGGGTACCCGATTGGCCAGGTCAGGGCAGGTTCGACAGCCAGCGCAGCGCACCGGCGACGGTCGATTCGGTATCGACCGGGGGCGTCGCGGGACGTGCCTGGATCAGCACCGGTACGCCCTCCTCCCTCGCGGCCTGAAGTTTGGCCGAGGTCATCTCACCGCCGCTGTCCTTGGTGACGAGCACGTCGATCCGATGCTCGACCAGCAGCGCCCGTTCTCCACGGACGGTGAACGGGCCCCGGTCCAGCAACACCGTCATCCGTCGGGGTACCGGCGGGGCAGGCGGGTCGATCGAGCGCAGGAGGAACCAGTGCCGGTCGAGCCCGGCGAACGTCGCGAGCCCGGTCCGACCGGTCGTGAGGAAGACCCGTTCGCCGAACCGGGACAGCTCACGCGCCGCGTCCTCCAGCGTGGGAACCCAGTGCCAGTCGTCGCCGTCGACCGGTGTCCAGCCCGGACGGCGCAGCACCAGCAGCGGCACGCCGAGCCGTCCGGTCGCGGTGACCGCCGACGCGGTCATCACCGCCGCGAACGGGTGCGTCGCGTCCACCACGGCGGCGACCCGGTGTTCCAGCAGGTAGGCGGCCAGTCCCTCGCTGCCACCGAAACCACCCACGCGCACGGCGCCCGAGGGCAGCGCCGGGTCGCGGACCCGGCCGGCGAGCGAGGAGACCACCTCGAACTCCGGACGGTCGGCGAGCGCGTCGGCCAAGCGCCTGGCCTCCCCGGTCCCGCCCAGGATCAGCACCTGTCGCGTCATGCCGTGGGCCGGCGATCGTGACCGAGGAACCCCAGGTCACCCCGGGCGGACTGCGCTACGGCTGGACGACCGGCGCGTGCGCCACCGCCGCCACGACGGCCGCCTACACGGCGCTGCTGACCGGGTCGTTCCCCGACCCGGTGCGGATCGAGCTGCCCAAGGGGCGCCGGCCCGCGTTCGCACTGGACCGCGCGGAGCTGGCCGTCGCGGCGGCGACCGCGGGGGTGGTCAAGGACGCCGGTGACGACCCGGACGTGACACACGGCGCGCTGGTTCTCGCCACGGTGCGTCCGGCTGCTCCCGGCACCGGGGTCAGCTTCGCCGCGGGCCCCGGCGTCGGCACCGTGACGAAGCCGGGCCTGCCGCTGGCGGTCGGCGAACCGGCGATCAACCCCGTGCCACGACGACTGATGCGCGAGGCGGTCGCCTCGGTCGCCGCCCGGCACGGCGGCACCGGTGACGTGCTCGTCGAGATCTCCGTCGCCGGTGGTGAGGAGCTGGCCACCCATACCTGGAACCCGCGCCTGGGCATCCTCGGCGGGCTGTCGATCCTCGGCACCACCGGCGTCGTCGTGCCGTACTCGTGCTCGGCGTGGATCGACAGCATCCGCAGAGGTGTGGACGTCGCCCGCGCGGTGGGCCACCGGCACGTCGCGGCGTGCACCGGCAGCACCTCGGAGCTCACCGCGCGCGCTGAGTACGGGCTGGTCGACGACGCTCTGCTCGACATGGGTGACTTCGCGGGCGCCGTCCTCAAGTACCTGCGCCGTCATCCCGTCCCGAGGCTCAGCATCGTCGGCGGGGTGGGCAAGCTGAGCAAACTCGGCGACGGTCATCTCGACCTGCACTCGAAGCGTTCCCAGGTCGACCTGGACGCGCTCGCCGACGCCGCGCTGGACGCGGGCGCCGACACGGAGCTGGCCCGGCGGATCAGTGCGGGCAACACCGCCCTGGACGCACTGCGGTTGGGGCAGGAGGCCGGTTTCGCGCTCGGCGACCTCGTCGCACGGCGTGCCCTCGCCACCGCCGAGGACGTGCTGCGCGGTGCCCCGGTCAGCACGGACGTACTGGTGATCGACAGGGCCGGCACGATCGTCGGCCGCGCCGGATCGACCGACACCACACCCTGACAACACCCCGGCAGACTACGACCCCACCGGGCACGATCGAGGGACCCGATCGGAGATACCGGTCACCGCCGCACGCCGAGGCCCCGGACGCTGAGTAGTGTGCCCATCACCGCGGTGATGCGGGCCTGCGCCCCAGCCGCCGTGGAGCCTGACATTTCGCGGATCGGAAGGATTCCCTGTGGCACGCTCCGTCAACGTCACCGTCACTGGTGCGGCGGGTCAGATCGGCTATGCACTGCTGTTCCGGATCGCCTCTGGCCAGCTTCTCGGCCCGGACACCCGGGTCAGTCTGCGCCTGCTGGAGATCCCGCAGGCGGTGAAGGCCGCCGAGGGCACCGCAATGGAGCTCAACGACTGTGCCTTCCCGCTGCTGGACAGCATCGACATCACCGACGACGCGAAGAGCGCCTTCGACGGTGTCAACATCGCGCTGCTGGTCGGCGCCCGGCCCCGCACGAAGGGCATGGAGCGAGGCGACCTGCTCGAAGCCAACGGCGGCATCTTCAAGCCGCAGGGCGAGGCCATCAACGCGGGTGCGGCGGACGACGTCCGCGTGCTCGTGGTCGGCAACCCGGCGAACACCAACTCGCTGATCGCCCAGTCCAACGCCCCGGACGTACCGGCCGAGCGGTTCACCGCCATGACCCGGCTGGACCACAACCGGGCGCTGGCGCAGCTGGCCGCCAAGCTGGGTGTGACCGTCTCGGACATCAAGAAGCTCACCATCTGGGGCAACCACTCGGCCACCCAGTACCCGGACCTGTTCCACGCCGAGGTCAACGGCCGCAACGCCGCCGAGGCCGTGGGCGACCAGGACTGGCTGCGCGACACCTTCATCCCCACCGTCGCCAAGCGGGGCGCGGCGATCATCGAGGCCCGTGGCGCCTCGTCTGCGGCGTCGGCCGCCGGCGCGGCGATCGACCACGTGCACGACTGGGTGCTGGGCACGCCGGACGGCGACTGGACCTCGATGGCCATCCCGTCGGACGGCTCGTACGGCGTGCCGGAGGGCCTGATCTCGTCGTTCCCGGTCGTCTGCAAGAACGGCAAGTACGAGATCGTCCAGGGCCTGGAGATCGACGACTTCTCCCGCGAGCGGATCGACGCCTCGGTCCAGGAACTCACCGAGGAGCGCGACGCGGTCCGTTCCCTGGGCCTGATCTAGCCACGTGAGCGGCAAAGCCGCCCACCCCACGTGAGTGGCAAGGGCGCCTACCCCGGAGGGGCGCCGAAGGCGTAGGCGCTCGGAGCACTCACGACAGCTTTTCCGTCGTGAGTGATCCGGGCGCCTATAGGCGCCCTTGCCACTCACGAGTCGACGGCGCAGCCGAGATGCCTTGGAGCCGGGTACGAGGCGGAGCGCTAGGGCCTGTCAACGACCCACTGGGTAACCGGCATCGCCGGGCGCCAGCCGGTGAAACCACCGATCGGGGCCGCGCGCTGGATCTCGATCCGGGTGAGCGAACCGCCGTGGTCGGCGTAGGCGGCGGCAAGCACCGCCTCGGCTTCCACCGTCACGGCGTTGGCCACCAGCCTTCCGCCTGGTCGCAGCGCTGACCAGCACGCGGGCAGGACTCCCTCTGCCGTGACGCCGCCGCCGATGAAGATCGTCGAGGGGGTCTCGAGGCCGTCGAGCGCCTCGGGAGCCCTGCCCACCACAACGTCGAGGGCCGGTACGCCCAGCGCGGCGGCGTTGCGGCCGATGCGTGCGGCCCTGGTCTCGTCGTGCTCCACCGCGATGGCCCGGCACGTCTGGTCCGCTCGCAGCCACTCGATGGCGATGCTGCCCGCGCCCGCCCCGACGTCCCACAGCAGCTGTCCGGGCAGTGGCTCCAGCCGGGCCAGGGTGAGTGCACGGACCTCACGTTTCGTCAGCTGGCCGTCGTTCTCGAAGACGTCGTCGGGAAGCCCGGGGACCGTCGAGAGGCCTCTCGTTCCCGGGTCCGCGACGCAGTGCACCGCGACGACGACCAGCGGATCGCCCTCGGGGCCGTCCCAGCCCTCCGCCCGCCCTTGGGTCACCCGCTCGCCCGGGCCGCCCAGCTGTTCGAGGACCGTCAGCTCGCTCGCCCGGTAGCCCAGCTCGGCGAGCACCTTCGCGACCCGCGCCGGTCCGTGCTCGTCCGGACTGAGCACCAGAATCCGCCGGCCGGGCGCGACCACCCCGCGCAGCCGGTCCCATGACCGACCGACCGCGCTGATCACCGTGACCTCCTGGATCGCCCAGCGCAACCGAGCGCAGGCCAGGGAGACCGAGGACTGGTGCGGGACGACCTCGATCCGGTCCGGCCCGAGCACCCGGGACAGGGTCGAGCCGAGGCCGAACAGCATCGGATCGCCGCTGGCCAACGCACACACGCGTCTGGACCCGAGCCGGTCGAAGAGGTCTGGCAGGGCAGGCAGCATGGGGCTCGGCCAGCGGATGAGCTCGGCGTCGACCGGGTCGAGCAGCTCCAGCTGCCGGGCGCTGCCGATCACCACGTCAGCGTCGGTCACCGCCCGCCGCGCGGCCGGGGACATCCCGGTCCACCCGTCGGCGCCGATGCCGACCACCAGAACAGGAGACTTCGAGCTGTCCGCGACCACGACCTCATCGTGTCATCAGGCCGCGCGGTGGCGAGCGGTCGGCTTCAGGTCGTCACCTCCGTCGTGCTGGATGCCGGAGTGCCGGACCATGACCGCGCTGATGGAGCGGTCCTCGAGATGCTCCGGCAGGTCCCCGGCCATGGTGTCCGGGCTTCCGTTCGGATGGTGGCGGACCATCGCCCTGGTCAGCGCGAGCAGTGTGACGAGTCCGAGGACCGCGACGCCGTGCGACATCAGGCGCGAGCCACCCACCTTGCCGCCGAGCAGATCGACGACGCTCAGCGTCATCACCCCGCACACGAATGCGGCCACCAACGGCACCAGGCCCCGGGTGCGGCTAGGGCTGACGGCCGCGCACAGGAACCCGACCGCGAGGGCCAGGTTCCACGCCGAGCTCTCGTGCGAGAAGTGCAGGAGTGTCGCACCGTCGACACCCGCGGGCGCATCGTCGTGGCCGGCGCTGGACAGCAGCTCACCGGTGACGAGTCCGAGCTGACCGACGCCGATCGCGGCGAGCAGCACTCGCAAGGAGGTCAGCCAGTCGAACCGGGTGACCGAGGACCGCTCGGCGATCACGTCCCGCAGCGCCACGCTCAGGTCGGCCAGCGGCTCGACCAGCTCGGTCCTGGCCATGCGGGTGACGTGCGCCGAACGCTCGGCGAACCGGGCGCACTCGAGGCATTCGGCCAGATGGGCCTGTACCAAGAGCCGTTCCTCCGCTAGTTCCTCACCGTCCAGCATCGCCGACAGCGCGTCCCGACAGCTCGCACACCTCATACCGGTGTTAGTCGCTCGACGCGGCCCCATGGTTCCGGCTTGTTCACGCGATGCCCGTACGCTCCGTTGCTGTGGCCGGTGGTATCCGCGACGACGACGTGACCAGACTCGCGCTGGCCGGCGCCCGAGGCGATGCCGAGGCGACGATCAGGTTCGTCCAGGCCACCCAGCGCGATGTCCAGCGGTTCCTCTCCGGGCTCGTCGGCTCCCGCGAAGCGGAGGACCTGGCCCAGGAGACCTATCTGCGCGCGCTTCGCTCGCTTCCCCGGTTCGCCGGCCGGTCATCGGCCCGGACCTGGCTGTTGTCGATCGCGCGCAGAACCGCCGCCGACCACATCAGGTCCATCGTGCGCAGGCCCCGGGCTGGCTCGTTCCCCGGCTGGGAGCTGGTCGCCGAGAACACCGAACCGGTTCCCGCCGTCGAGGAGCGGGTGCTGTTGCGCGAGCTCGTGCTGGCGCTGCACGCGGACCGGCGCGAGGCGTTCGTGCTGACCCAGATGCTCGATCTGAGCTACGGCGAAGCCGCGACCGTGTGTGGATGTCCGGTCGGGACGATCCGTTCCCGGGTCGCGCGAGCTCGCGCCGATCTGGTGGCCGCGTTGGACAACGGAGCCTCCGCGTCGGGCTCGGCGGTGTTCGACGAAGACGACGACCAGCTGGACGCGGCGGGGCAGTAGCCACCCCTCGATGCGCACCGACCGGGTGAAACAGGGCCCGTTTGACCCTATGGGATGAACCACGAAAGGCCTGTTTGTTGCTCATTCAACCAACAGAGTGTGCGGATTTCTCCTAGTCTGCCCACATGGCGTGGACGACGAAGGACATCCCGGACCAGCACGGCCGGACGTTTGTTGTCACCGGGGCCAACAGCGGCCTCGGGCTCGTCAGCGCCACGGCACTGGCCGCCGCCGGCGCCAAGGTCATCTGCGCGTGCCGCGACGTCGAGAAGGGCCGCGCGGCGATCGCGGGGCTCCCCGGCACGTTCGAGGTGCGCGCGCTCGATCTCTCCGACCTGTCCTCGGTAGCGGCGTTCGCGCTCGATCTCGACGAGCCGATCGACGTACTGGTCAACAACGCCGGGGTGATGGCGCCGCCGCGCAAGTACACGGCGGACGGGTTCGAGCTGCAGTTCGGCACCAACCATCTCGGCCACTTCGCCCTCACCGCCCGTTTACTGCCCCGCATCACCGACCGCGTGGTCACGGTGTCCAGCTTCATGCACCGTATCGGCCGAATCCGGCTGGACGACCCCAACTGGCAGGGCGGCTACCAACGCTGGCTGGCCTACGGCCAGTCGAAGCTCGCCAACCTGATGTTCAGCTACGAACTGCAGCACAGGTTGTCCTCAGCAAGATCACGATTACGTTCGCTGGCGGCCCATCCCGGCTATGCCTCGACTAATCTCCAGTCACACACCGAGTCGTTGCAGGATCGACTGATGGGCGTCGCTAACATGATCTTCGCGCAGTCCGCCGCCATGGGGGCCCTGCCCGTTCTGTGCGCGGCGACGAAACCGGACCTCCTCGGCGGCACATACCTGGGCCCAGGTGGCCCCGGCGAGATGCGCGGCCATCCCAAACCGGTCGGGTCGAGCGCGGCATCGCGGGACCGCCGGGTTCAGAGTGGCCTGTGGGACCTCTCAGAACAGTTGACCGGTGTCCATTACGAACTGCAATCCTTGTCCTGATTGTTAGATTCCCTTGAAGAGGAACCCGATCGACGCCGAAAATGGCCAAGAACCTCATCCTATCGGGCGATATAGCACACCAAACAGTCCGTATTCAGCAGTCCAGGCTGCGTAGAATGACGCGCCCGCAGCCCGAGGAGCCAGCCGTGATTGCCCACTTCGACGCCGGTCCGACCGCCGTGCCGAGCGCACGCCGTGGATGGCCCGCGCCGACCCTTGCCACCGCCGCGGGTACCGACAACGGCGGAACGGACAAACTCGCCGCAAGGGTCGCCAGAGATATCGAGATGGACATCAAGCGGATGAACTGGCCGGTCGGCCGAGTTCTCGGCTCGGAGTCCGAACTGCGGGAGCGCTACCAGGTCAGCAGGGCGGTGCTACGGGAGGCGATTCGCCTCGTCGAACACCACCGCGTCGCCGCGATGCGACGCGGGCCCGCCGGCGGCCTCGTCGTCCAGGCTCCCGACGCCGGACCGGCGACCAACGCCATGGTCGTCTACCTCGAGTTCGTCGGAACGACCGTCGAGCACGTTCTCGCCGCCCGCATGCTGATCGAGCCGCTCGCGGTCGCACTCGCGGCCAAGCGGATCAACGAGGCAGGCATCCCGCTGCTGCGCAGCGTCGTCGCCGAGGAGATCGGCGCCGGCTCCGCCGCCGACGCGACGGTTCGACACCAGATGCACCTGGTGCTGGCCGAGCTGTCCGGCAACCCCGCGCTGCGACTGTTCGTGGACGTCCTGCTGCGGCTCACCGACCGCTACGCGCGCGGCGTGCTCAGCAAGCTTCCCGAGGGCGACCACCCCGCGCTCACCGAGTCGAGCAAGGCACACCAGGCGCTGGTGAACGCCGTCGTCGCGGGTGACTTCGCCCGCGCGGAGTACCTGTCGGGCGAGCACCTGGAAGAGTTCTCCAAGTTCATCCTCGGCTGGCACCCCGAGTCCGTCGAGGACGTGCCCTCGATGATCTGGGGCGGCGGCGCACCCGGCCACACCCAGGACCAGAAGCTCGCCGAGGTCGTCGCCCGCCGGATCATGGTCGAGATTCACGACGGCGGCTGGCCGGTCGGCTCGGTCATCGGTTCCGAGAGCGCACTCCTCGACCGGTTCGAGGTCAGCAGGGCCGTGCTGCGCGAGGCGGTACGCCTGCTGGAGTACCACTCGGTCGCGCGCATGCGGCGAGGCCCCGGCGGTGGACTGGTGGTCGCCAAGCCCGACCCCAGCGCGAGCATCGACGCGATGGCCCTGTACCTGGACTACAAGGGCATCGAGATCGAGCACCTGCGAGCCGTGCGCGAACGCGTCGAGCTCGGCTGCCTCGAGTCGGTCGCGGCACGCGCCGGTGAACCCGAGGTCGTCCGCAGGCTCCGGGCCGCGCTGCAGTTCGAGGCGAACATCGGCCAGGCGCCCACGTCGGAACACCACCTCGACGAGCTCCCGCACCTGCTGCACCTGGAGATCGCCGAACTGTCCGGCAACCCGGTGCTGTCGCTGTTCCTGCGCATCCTGACCACACTGTGGGCCCGCAACTCGCTGGCGTCCCCCGAGACGGCGGAGCCGACACCGGAGAACAGCTGCTCCGGCGAGAGCGTGGAGTCCGCGCACCGCAGCGTGGTCGACGCCTTGATCGCGGGCGACGGTGACCTGGCTAGGCACCGCATGGTCCGCCACCTGGAGACCTTCCCCCAGTGGTGGCAGTAATTTTCGGGCTGGCTTCTTAGGCCTGTTCCGCGCTCAAAATCCTGAAGAGGCCCCCTTCGGGGGCCGTCTTCAGGATTTTCGGCCTTCGGCCCAAGCGCGCGCTTGTTGTCGCCCTGGGAGCCGCCCTGGCAGTCGGGCGGATTGGTTGCGGACATCCACTACGCCGGCCTTCGCCGGAACTCCTATCGGAGCTCTTGGGGAGCTGAC
Source organism: Actinospineispora spinosispora DSM 44797 (assembly GCF_000429025.1). GTDB lineage: Bacteria > Actinomycetota > Actinomycetes > Mycobacteriales > Pseudonocardiaceae > Pseudonocardia > Pseudonocardia spinosispora. The sequence continues at coordinate 531,183 of NZ_KE386833.1, read as the reverse complement.
TGTGTGGGTGGCGTGGTCCGGTCCGGTCCGGTCCGGTTTTTCATGATCACCACGGTGTGGTGGCTGAATTTCCGCGCGGATTCAGCCATGGAGCCGTGGTGATCATGGAACCGTCACGCCGCGCACCCTGTGGTCACGCCGCGCGATGTGCACGTGGCGCGGTGTGGTCGGTGGGTGCGCGGTGTGGCCGATGTTGATCACCTGGCGGGCGCGCTGCACCCCAGGGGACGCGGCGCAGCCGTGGCCCGGTGGGCGCGCAGACTGCCCCCGTCCCCGCGATCCTGGCCCGCACTTGGCGTGGTCGGGCGGTGTCAACCCGGAACCCTCGCCCCCGAACGGCGTGCAACCAGGAACGGGTGCGAGGCCGGCGCCAGCGGGGGGTTGATCCCGCCCGACCACGCCAAGACACTGAATGGCCAGCGGGGACACCCCGAACCAGCGGGACAACCCGTGTACCCCGAGGCCAGCGGGGACACCTACCGCAACAGACGCTTGTAGAGCTTTCCGTTGTCCTGGCGGGGCAGCGCCTCGGTGAACTCCACGACCCTGGGGCACTTGTAGTGCGCCAGCCGGCTCCTGCAGTAATCGATCAAGGCGGCGGACAGCTCCGGGGTTCCGGCGTTCGGATCGACCAGCTGGACCACGGCCTTCACCTGCTCCCCCATCTCCGGATCGGGAATCCCGATCACGGCGGCGTCGGCGACCGAGGGATGCATGGTCAGCACGTTCTCGGTCTCCTGCGGATAGATGTTCACCCCACCTGAGATGATCATGTTCGACAGCCGGTCGGTGAGGTACAGGTAGCCGTCCTCATCGACGTGACCGACATCCCCGAGCGTGCTCCACCCGTCCCGCGCGTAGCTGCCGGCCGTCTTCTCCGGAGCGTTGTGGTATTCGAACCGCGGCCCGTCCGCGAAGTACACGGTGCCGGTCTCCCCGACGGCGACGGACGCGCCGTCCGGGTCGAGGATCCGTACCGAACCGATCACCGCTCGCCCCACCGAGCCGGGATGTGCCAGCCACTCCGCTGAGGAGATCAGGGTGCTGCCGTTGCCCTCGGTGCCCGCGTAGTACTCCCACAGGATCGGGCCCCACCAGTCGATCATGCGGCGCTTGAGCTCGACCGGGCACGGAGCGGCGGCATGCACGACCGATCGGAGGCTCGACACATCGGCGTGGGCGAGCACCTCGGTGGGCAGCTTGATCATGCGGATGAACATCGTCGGCACGAACTGGGCGTGGGTGACCCGGAAACGCTCGATCAGCCGAAGTGCGTTGTGAGCGTCGAAGCGCCGCATGACCAGCACCGTCCCGCCCACCCGGTGCACCGCCATGGTGTAGCCGAGCGGCGCCGCGTGATACAGCGGCGCCGGGCTCAGGTAAACGACGGACTCGTCGTAGCCCATCAACTCGAACATGGCGCGCAGCCGGAACCCGCTGCCGATAGGGCCCAGAGCCAGGGGCCGTTTGACTCCCTTGGGCCGACCGGTGGTGCCCGAGGAGTAGAGCATCGTGTCGCCCTCGCACTGATCGGCCAGCGGGCCGTCCGGCACCTCGGCGAGTGCGCTCTCGTAGTCCTCGTGGTCGCCACCGACCTCGACGGCCGCACGGTCCACCATCAGCCGCCGGCGGACATTCGGCGTGGTCGCGACGATCTCGGACGCCAGCTGTGCCATCCGGGCCGAGGTGAACAGGACCGCCGCCTCGCAGTCGTCGACCACATACCCGGCTTCCTCGACCCCGAGGTGGGTGTTCACCACCGTTACGTACAGCCCGAGGCGCTGCGCGGCCCAGCAGACCTCGAAGATCTCGGCCCGGTTCTCCATCAGCACCGCGATGTGTCGCCCGGGGGTGAGTCCCTCGGCACGCAACAGCAGTGCGACCCGGATCGAGCGACTGTCCAGCTCCGCGTAGCTCAGTCGTTGAACCTCTGCCAGTTCCTCGTCCAGGACGATGACCGCCGGTTTGCCGGGAGCGGATCGGGCCCAGCCGGAGGGAAACTGCGCATCGGTCTCGCTCTGCTGCAGCGCCACCGCTGGGACGCTACCTCGTGCGAAGCGGTTCGGCGCGGCGTCCGGCATTGAGCTGGACACCGCGGACCGGCCCCGGGCACGCTCCGCCGATGGACACCGACAAGTCATCCGCGTTCGGCGAGCGCCTGCTGGACCTGGTCACGGGCAACGTCCTGACCCTGCTCATCGCGATCGGGCATCGGACCGGCTTGTTCGACGCGGTGGCCGAAGGTCCGGCCGACGCCGTGGACCTCGCCGTCCGGGCCGGTCTGGACGAGCGCTACGTGCGGGAGTGGCTCGGGGCGATGGTGACCGGCGGGATCCTGTCCTACGACGCGGCGACCGGCCGGTACTCACTGCCCGAGGAGCATCGGCCGTTCCTCACCGGAAGCGGGGTCGGCAACATCGGCCCGGCGGCCGGCATGCTGGCCAACCTGGGTGTTCTGCTCCCCCAGGTGCAGCGGTGCTTCGTCGAGGGCGGCGGGGTTCCGCATTCCGCGTTCGCCTCGGTCGCGGGCGCCACGCTCGGCGAGCAGTGGCAGCGGGTGTATGACGAGCAGCTGGTCAGCGGGTTCCTCCCGGTCGTACCGGGCCTGGTCGACGGACTCCGGTCCGGGGCGAGGGTGCTCGACCTGGGCTGCGGTACCGGACACGCCATCAACCTGATGGCCCAGGAGTTTCCGGCGTCACGCTTCGTCGGGCTCGACCTCTCCCCCGATGCGATCGCGCTCGCCGAGGCGGAGCGCGCGTCGAGGGGGCTGGCCAATGCCTCGTTCACGGTCGCCGACGCGACCACCCTCGCGACCGACGGTTCCTTCGACGTGATCACCGCGTTCGACGCGATCCACGACCAGCGGGAACCCGACGAGGTGCTGCGACGGATCCGGGGCGCACTCACACCGGACGGCGTCTTCGTCATGGTGGACGTGAACCTGTCCAGTGACCTGGAGAAGAACCTGGGCAACCCGTTCGCCGCGCTGAGCTACGGGGTCAGCCTGCTGTACTGCGTGCCGACCTGCCGCGCGGACGGCGGTGCCGCACTCGGCGCGCTGTGGGGACGCGAGCTGGCCGCGCGCATGCTCGCCGACGCCGGGTTCGACGACGTGCGGTTCCACGACTCGCCCCGGCCGCAGAACTATGTGGCGGCCTGCCGATTCGGACGAGCCGTGTCAGAGTGGGCCGGTGGTTGATGATCGCACCCCGGTACTGATCGGTGTCGCTCAACGGTCGGTTCACGTCGAGGCCGACGAGGTCGGCCGGGTCGGCGAACCGGCGCTGATGACCGCCGCCGCGCTGCGGGACGCCGAGGTGGACAGCGGCGGCCGTGACGTTCTGCGCAGGGCCACCGGTCTGTGGGTGGTCGACCCGCTCTGCTGGCGTTACCGCGACCCGACCGAGCCGGTGGCGTCGGCGCTCGGCATCGACCCCGCGCACCGGCTCCGCTCCGGGGTCGGCGGTGAGACCCCGTTGACCATGGTCAACCGTGCCGCCGAGGCCATCGCGGCAGGCGAGCACGACATCGTGCTGGTGGCGGGCGCGGAGCTGATGCGCAGCAGGAAGCTCGCCCGTTCCCGCGACATCAGTCTCGGCTGGACGCGGCAGCCGGACTCGACACCCGAACCGGAGATGCTCGCGGCCGGTTCGCCGTTCGTGTCCGCAGACCCGGTCCATCCCGCCGAACGCGCGGTCGGCCTGAAGCCTCCGGTCTCGTACTATCCGCTGTTCGAGAACGCGTTGCGCGCCAAGACACGACGCACCATCGAGGAGCACACGGCGGCGCTCGGCAGGCTGTGGAGCCGGTTCTCCGAGGTCGCCGCCACGAACCCCGACGCATGGCGGCCGACGGTCTACTCGCCGGAGGACATCACCACGGTGGGCCCGGACAACCGCATGATCGGCTTCCCCTACCCGAAGCTGATGAACGCCGACATGGGCGTCGACATGGCGGCCGCCGTCATCGTCAGCTCGGTCGGCGCGGCGCGAGCCGCCGGTGTGCCGCCCGAACGCTGGGTCTACCTGTGGTCCGGCGCCTCGTCACACGACCACTGGCACGTCGGTGAACGGGTCGATCTCGCCGAGTCGCCCTCGATCGCGGCCAACGGTCGCGCGGTGCTCGCCTCGGCAGGCGTCGCCGTCGAGGACGTCGCGCACCTGGACCTCTACTCCTGTTTCCCGTCGGCGGTCCAGGTCGGTGCGTCGGCACTCGGTCTCCCGATGGACGACCCGGACCGTCCGCTGACCGTGACCGGCGGCCTCACGTTCGCGGGCGGCCCGGGGAGCAACTATGTGACCCATTCCCTCGCCACGATGGTGGGCCGGCTGCGGACCGAGCCGGACACGACCGGTCTGGTGACCGGCAACGGCTGGTTCCTCACGAAGCACTCCATGGCGCTGCTCTCCGCGCGGGCGCCCACCGCTCCCTTCCGGTACCTCGACCCCCAACCGGAGGTGGATGCCTTGCCGAAGGTGGAGATCGCCCTGTCCTTCCACGGCCCCGCGACACTCGAGACCTACACCGTGCTGCATGCGCGGGACGGCGGTCCGGAGTTCGCGGTCCTCGCCTGCCGCACGCCGGACGGTCACCGGGTGTGGGCACGGTCCGAGTCCACCGACCTGCTCCCCGAGTTGATGACTACCGAGCTCATCGGCACGAAGGTCACCGTCGACAGCAGCGGTCCGCACCCGGTCGTCACCGCATGAGCGGCGACCACGCTCCGCGCCGAGGCCCCCTCGACGGAATCGTCGTGGTGGCGCTCGAACAGGCCGTCTCCGCGCCGCTGTGCACTCGTCATCTCGCCGAGCTCGGCGCCCGGGTGATCAAGATCGAGCCGCCGGGCAGAGGAGATTTCACCCGCGACTACGACGACGTCGCACGCGGCCTCGCCGCACACTTCGTGTGGGTCGGCAGGGGCAAGGAGTCGCTGACGCTCGACCTCAAGTCCGAGCGCGGCATCGAGCTGTTGCACCGTCTGCTGGCGGGCACCGATGTCCTGGTCTCCAACCTCGGGCCGGGCGCGATGGGCAGGCTCGGGCTCGGGGCGGAGCAGCTCGAGGAGCGCTACCCGCGCCTGGTCATCATGACGATCTCCGGCTACGGCACCGGCGGCACCCTGGACCAGAAGCGGGCCTACGACCTGCTCGCCCAGGCAGAGGCCGGCTCGTGCGCGATCACCGGTTGGCCCGGACAGCCGGTCAAGCCGGGGATCCCGATCGCGGACGTGGGTACCGCGATGTACGCCTACTCGTCGATCCTCGCCGCCCTGTACGACCGTGAGCGCACCGGCCGAGGTGCCGCGATCGCGGTCAGCCTGTTCGACACCGTCGTCGAGTTCATGGGGTACGCGCTCAACCATTCCCTGCACAGCGGACACGACCAGCCACCGAACGGCATGAGCTCGCCGTCGGTCGCACCGTACGGCGGCTACCCGACCTCCGACGGCGAGACGGTCGTACTCGGCACGACGAACGACTCCGAGTGGCGCCGCCTCGCGGGTGGCCTGCTCGGGCGACCCGACCTGGCCGACGATCCCCGTTACGCGCGCAACGCCGACCGTCTGCGGCACCGCGACGAGATCGACGCGGAGATCACGGCGTGGTGTTCCCAGCGCACGCTCGCCGACGTCCAGGCCCAGGCGGATGCGGCCGGGATCGGGAACGCCCGCTACAACATGCCGGCCGACGTGGTGTCCCACACACATCTGAGAGAACGCGATCGATGGCGTGATGTCGACTCTCCGGTGGGCACGCTCCCGGTGGTGCTGCCCCCGCCCGTGATCAGCGGATGGGAACCGACAATGGGTGCGATACCCGATATCGGCGAACACACGGACACTGTTCTTGCTGGTCTGGGAGTTACCTCTGAAGAAATTGAGATCTTGCGTCAGCAACGGGTGATCTGAGGCGTACCCAGAATTACCACTGCTCCGACGGGAGTACCCTCGTGGGCAAGGCAGTCGGCCTCCCTGTTCGGCAGCGAGCTCTCAGGCCGATGACCCACGATCAGTAACGTTTTCAGTCGGATTGCGTTGGACAAAGTAAGCCTGCCCTTCGCAAGCTAGAGAGAGTCTCACAGGGGAGTAACAGCTGTGCCACGCGTCTTCGACAAGATCGACTCAAAGGATATTGCGCTCTGGGGCAATCACACGGTGAAGCTCCAGCACAACCTCGGCGAATCAGAACTGTTCTCCGACGAGTCGCTTGCCAACATCGTCGAGTCGATCGACCCGAAGCACATCGACATCACCACCATGGGTGAGGACGTGTCCACCTGGGGCCATGTCGACCGTGCCGGGCAGCCCGGTGCCAGTGTCCTCGAGGCCGTCCGAGGCGGTCGCGTGTGGATCAACCTGCAGGCCATCGAGCAGGTCGACCCGCGCTTCAAGGACCTGCTCGACCAGATGTACGGCGAGCTCGAGGGCACCCTGCCCGACTTCAAGACCTTCAAGCGCAAGCTCGGCATGCTGATCTCCTCGCCGACCGCGCGGGTCTTCTACCACTTCGACGTGCCCGGTCAGGCGCTCTGGCAGATTCGTGGCCGCAAGCGGATCTGGATCTACCCGCCCACCGAGCCGTTCCTGCCCTCGACCGAGGTCGAGAACGTCGTGCGCAGCCTCGCCATGGAGGACCTCTCCTACGAGCCGTGGTACGACGACTACGCCGAGGTCTACGACCTCGAGCCCGGCCAGATGCTGCACTGGGCGCTCAACGGCCCGCACCGTGTCAGCAACCTCGACGGCTTCAGCGTCTCGCTGACCACCGAGCACTGGACCAGCGAGATCCGCCGGTCGTACGCCATGCACTACGGCAACGGCATCCTGCGCAACGCGGCTCACCTGAACCCGAAGTCGCGTTCGCTCGACGGCCCGATGTTCTGGGCGAAGGTCGGCCTGACCGCCGCTTGGCGCAAGAGCGGGATGGACGCCAAGCAGGGCTACCAGCGCAAGCTCACCTACAAGATCGACCCGAGCGCGCCGCTCGGCGTCGTCCCGCTCGACGAGAGCGAGCAGAAGCAGGCCGCGCGCCTCGGCGGCTGATCCACGCTCCACACGACGGCGGGCCGTGCTCATGCACGGCCCGCCGCGTCGCGACCGGCGGGTCTACCCGCTTGCCGCCGGGTACGCGAGGCCGGTCGCGGTGATCGCCGGACGTCCGCGTGGATCCAGGATCTCGGCACGGGCGGTGCGCAGGCGACGACCGCCGTGGACCTGCTCGGCCGTACCGGTCAGGTCGGCGTTCATGCCGGCTCCGCGCAGGTAGTGAACCTCGACGTCGTGGCGCAACGGCGTCCGCTCCCCCGCCGCGTCCGGCTGGTCCAGCAGCGGCATGAGCATGCGGTCGACCAGCAGCCCCATCACCCCGCCCTGCACCGCGCCGCGAGCGTTGCCGAGCCGGCTGCCGGTTCGCGCGCGCATCGACACGGCGGCGGCCTCGACGGTCAGCTCGACGTCGAGCTGACCGTCACTGTCGCTCCCGTCCGGCGCCGGTTCGGGTGTCCGGTGCAGCCAGTGTTCCGGCGCGGGGATCACCGCGCAGCGAGTGTCGAAGGTGGCGAGCAGCCGGTCCTCGGAGTCACGGACCTCGCCCCGGCTGGTGCCGTCCTCGGCGTCGACGTCATCGACGGTGCCGACGCAGGTCACCCACCCCGAGCCCGGCCACCACGACGCCACCTGGTGCATGGCCAGCCGCAGCGTCGTGATGCCCCGGTCCTCCGGCAGCGTCGAGCTGATCGACACGCCGAGCGCGCAGTCCGCGAGCACCCACAGCGGTCCTCCGCACCGGGTGTCGGCCTGCTCGGTCAGTGACCGGGCCGGCATCCGCGCGACCGCCCGCCCTGCACCGACCCCGACGAGTCGAACCTGAAAGACGTCGTGCACCGGTGCGATCGGTATCTCGCGGTCGATCAGCGAGCGGAGCCTGTCGAGTCGCACGCTCATCCGGCGCACCTGGGCATCGAGATCACCGCTGCAGTCAATCATCCCGCTCGACCGGAACTAAATAGCGCGTGCGTTCTAGAATGAGCTAGGTTGAACACGTGGGGCGGCGAGCGAAGTTCACCGAGGACGACTTCCTCGATGCGGCGCTGCGTCTCGTGGCGAGCGGAGGGGTCAGGGCCGCCACCGTCTCCGCGATCGGCTCGACGCTCGGCGCCCCATCCGGGTCGGTCTACCACCGCTTCGCCTCGATGGAGTTGCTGCTGGCCAGGCTGTGGATCCGCTCGGTACGCCGCTACCACGTCGGGCTGATCGAGGCCCTCGAAGGGGACGACACGATCGCCGCCGCGCTGCACATGGTGCGGTGGTCACGCGAGCATCTCGACGAAGCGACCGTGCTGCTGCTGTACCGGGCCGAAGAGTTGGCGGCGACCTGGCCGGACGAGCTCGGTGAGCAACTCAACACGCTCAACTCAGCGGCGATCGCCGCGAGCATCGCGCACGGTGAGCGCCGCTACGGACGCTCGGACAAGGTGTTCCGCGATCGGCTGGCGCTGGCGATCGCCGACATCCCGTTCGCGGTCTGCCGGCGCCATCTCGTCCACGGCAACCCACCACCGGCCGATGCCGATGACATCGTGGCCGACCTCTGCCGGCACGTGCTCGGTTCGATCCCCCAGGAGGACACATGATCGTCGATGTATGGGCACAGCCGCCGTTCGTGGCCGGCCCCGGCCGGCTCGCCATGCCGGAGGTGACCAGGCTGGCCGAGAAGTCCGGCGCCCAGGAGCGGATCGGGGTACCGATCGAGCCGGACGAGCTCGTCGCGGAGATGGACGCCGCCGGCGTCGACATGCTGCTGTTGTCGGCGTGGCACCGCCCGGGTGGCTGGGTGGTCAGCAACGACGACGTCGCCCGCTTCACCACCGCCCACCCGGACCGGTTCGCCGGTCTGGCCTCGGTCGACCTGGCCGACCCGATGGCGGCGGTGCGTGAGCTGCGGCGGGCGGTGCAGGAACTGGGCTTCGTCGGCCTGCGAGTCGTGCCGTGGCTGTGGCAGCTGCCGCCGGACGACCGGCTGTACTACCCGCTCTACGTCGCGTGCGTGGAGCTCGGCATCCCGTTCTGCACCCAGGTCGGTCACACCGGACCGTTGATGCCGTCGGAGACCGGGCGTCCGGTCCCCTATCTGGACCGGGTGGCACTCGACTTCCCCGAGCTGACCATCGTCGGCGGACACCTGGGCCACCCGTGGACGAACGAGATGATCGGGCTGGCCTGGAAGCACGACAACGTCTACATCGACACGTCCGCCTATCTCCCCCGCTACTACCCGTCGGAGATCGTGCACTACCTGAACACCTATGGCAGGGGGAAGGTCCTGTTCGGCACCAACTGGCCGCAGCTACGCCATGACGTGGCGCTGGCCCAGGTCGCCGACCTCCCCCTGTCCGAGGACGCACGGGCCTCGTTCCTCGGTGGCGCGGCGGAGAAGCTCTTCAGACTTCCTCTCAGGTCACCGGACCTCTCTCGATCGAGCAGCTGATCCTCCTTGACTTCGAGCGCGCTCACACTCCTAGCCTCATGAACCGGAGCCACGAGTTCCGCCACGAAACTCAAGGAGCAAGAATGATTTCCCGCAGCACGCTCGGTTCGTCCGGGTTGACCGTGAGCGCCATGGGCCTCGGCTGCATGGGCATGAGTGAGCACTACGGCCCGACCGACTGGGACACCTCGATCGCCACCATCCACCGCGCGCTGGAGCTGGGTGTCACGTTCCTGGACACGGCCGACATCTACGGAACCGGCCACAACGAGGTCCTGGTCGGCCGGGCGATCCACGACCGCCGTGACAGCGTCCAGCTGGCCACGAAGTTCGGCATCGACCGCAGTGGTGGCGATGCGGACCGGCGGGTGCGCGGTTCACGCGCGTACGTGCACCGCGCCTGCGACGCCTCGCTGTTGCGGCTGGGCGTCGACGTGATCGACCTGTACTACGCACACCGCCCGCCGAACGACGTCGAGATCGAGGAGACCGTCGGCGCCATGGGCGAGCTGGTGCAGGCGGGCAAGGTGCGCTACCTCGGACTGTCCGAGGTCTCCGGTGACCTGCTTCGCCGCGCACACGCCGTGCACCCGATCACGGCGGTGCAGAGCGAGTACTCGCTGTGGACCCGCGACGTCGAAGCGGTCACGCCGGTCATGGCGGAGCTGGGTGTCGGTCTGGTGCCCTACTCACCGCTCGGGCGTGGGTTCCTCACCGGAGCGGTCGACCGCTCGACGCTGGATGCGAAGGACTTCCGGCGGCGCAGCCCCCGCTTCGTCGGCGACGCGGGCGACGCCAACGAGCAGCTCGCGCAGACCGTGCTCCAGGTCGCGGAACGCCTTGGTGCCGCACCTGCTCAGGTCGCCCTGGCCTGGGTGTATGCGCAGGCCGAGCGGCTCGGCGTGACGGTGTCCAGCATCCCCGGCACCAAACGGCCGGAGCGGGTGGAGCAGAACGTCGCCGCACTCGACGTGACGCTGGACGACGAGGCCCGCCGAACCCTTGATCCGCTGGCGGATTCGGTTCAGGGTGAGAGGTACCCGGCCGGCATCCAGGGCAACCCGGAGCCCGCGAACAGATAGGCGCACCTCGATGGCTGAACAGGTCCTGACCGGCGAACAGCTGGGCCACCTGAGGCACTTCGACAACCTGTCCCGACGGCCGCGCAACGACTGGTCACTGATGCAGTCCAAAGCCGTCGGGCAGGACGACTTCGGTGGCTACCGGTTCCAGCTGGCGTACATGATCTACGCGCTGGCTCTGACCCACCGGCACCGGTTGCCCGCCGCGCCAGGCCTGTTCCAGCCGACCATCCAACGACTGATCGACAAGCTGCTGGAACCCGAGGTGTGGATGTACTGGCGCGACACCAGCAGGGGTGGCGCGCCACTCAACGCCCACCTCACCGACCAGCTCAAGGAGGAGTGGGACCCGGTCGCGCGCGACAACATCATGTACAGCGCCTACGTCCAGTCGGTCGCACTACTGCACGACTACCTGTTCGACTCCGACCGCTACGCCCGGCCGGACTCGCTGACCTTCCAGCACTGGTCGTTCTTCTGGGGCGGCGAGGAGAAGCGGTTCGGCTACGACCGTGAGTCGCTCAACGACCTCGTCTACTGGCAGATGGTCCAGAACGGGTACATGGGTGTCGCCTGCGAACCCAACTGTGTGTTCCAGATATGCAACCAGCCGGCGATCCTCGGGTTCCGGCTGCACGACCTGATCACCGGTGGGGACCGCGCGGCCGAGGTCGTCGCCGGGTACGAGAAGGCCTGGTCGGAGTTCGGGCGGCTCGACGAGACCGGGCACTACAACATGATGGTCGTCGAGGACAGCCGGATGATCGTCCCCAACGGGGAACGTCAGCCGTGGGTCGACGCGTGGTGCGGCGCGCTGATGAACATGTGGAACCGCGACTTCGTCCGGGGCAACTATCCCCGGCAGGTCACCGACTTCGTGGTCCCGGGGCCGGACGGGACGCTCACCGTCGCATCGCCCGAGCGTGACATGCCGGTGCCCTACGACTGGTGCGACCTCGGCTGGACCACCGCGTGGGTGTCGGAGATGGGCGACGTGGAGCGGCTGTCCGGGCTGCTCGCCTACGCCGACCGCTACCTGTCCCCGACCTGGGCGGACGGCGGCCTGTACTACCCGCGCAACGACACCCGGTCCGACGACGAGGGCAACCTGCGTGAGGTCGAGCCGATGACCGGGAACGTGTTGTTCGGCTACGCACGGCTCAACGTCCCCGACGGTCTGTGGGGGCTGTACAACGAGCCGTGGGACGCCGCTCACCGCGATGCTCCCGCACTCGTCGCCGTCGACCGTGACATCGAGGTCAGCCAGGCCCAGGTCGTCGACGGCGCGCTGGTCAGCACGCTGCGCAGGCTGCCGGGGGATACCGGCGGCGGCACGGTGACGGTCGGGCGGGTCGTCGGTCGCGGACGGTGGCGGCTGAGCCTCGACGGTGACGACCGCGCTGAGCTCGACGGCGGCGAGATCCGTTCACTCGGAGCTGGAGCGCCGGCCCAGGTCGTCGGTGACACCCTCGTCCTGCGGTGCGACTCGGAGTCCTCCACCACCTGGGTCCTCACACCACTGGGCTGACCGGCGCAACACCCGCCTAAGTGGTGCGCCGATCGGTACGGGAGTGCCACATTGTCGTGACACAGTGAGGTGACGGCGCACACACACTGTCCGGAGTGCGTTCCCGCTGTCCGGAGGTGGTACCCCGATGACCGATGTCCATGCCAAGGGTCTGTCGAGTGGATCGGTCGGGATGTGGGGCAGCGTCACGCTCGGAGTCTCGAGCGTCGCGCCGGCCTACACCCTCACCGCGACCCTCGGGATCGTGGTCACCGCGGTCGGCCTGAAGATGCCGGCGATCTTCCTCGCCGGGTTCGTACCGATGTTCCTCACCGCCTACGCCTACCGGGAGCTCAACCGAGCGGTGCCGGACTGCGGCACCTCGTTCACCTGGGCGACCAAGGCGTTCGGTCCGTACACCGGGTGGTTGTGCGGCTGGGGCGCGGTGCTCGCCACGGTGATCGTCCTGTCCAACCTCGCGGGTGTCGCGGTCACGTTCTTCTACCTGTTCCTCGCGCGGCTCACCGGTGTCGAATCGCTGGCGGACCTGGCGAAGGACAAGGCGATCAACATCGTCACGTGTATCGCGTTCATCGCGGTCGCCACCTACATCGCCTACCGGGGCATCACCACGACCCAGCGGGTGCAGAACGTGCTGGTCGTCTTCCAGATGCTGGTGCTTGCCCTGTTCGTGATCGTCGCGATCACCCGCTCGGTCGGTTCGAGCGACCCGCTGGGCATTCCGTTCGAGTGGAGCTGGCTCAACCCGTTCAGTGACCTGACGCTGTCCGCGTTCGTCGCGGGCCTCGTCGGCTCGATCTTCGCGTTCTGGGGCTGGGACACCTGCCTGACCGTCAACGAGGAGAGCACCGATGCCGACCGGACACCCGGGCGGGCGGCGCTGGCGACGGTGCTGACGATCCTGGCGACATACCTGCTGGTGGCGATCGCGGCCATGATGTACGCCGGGATCGGCACGACGGGACTGGGGCTGGGGAACGAGGAGTCCTCGGACAACGTGTTCGGGGCGCTGGCCGAACCGGTTCTCGGTCACTGGCCGTCGCTGCTGCTGTTCCTCGCCGTGCTGGCCTCGAGCGCCGCGAGCCTGCAGACCACGTTCCTCCCGCCGGCCCGGACGCTGCTGGCGATGGGTGAGTACAAGGCCATCCCATCGCGGTTCGCGCAGGTCCATCCCCGGTTCCTGATCCCCAGCTACGCCACGCTCGTGTGTGGCGTCGGCACCGCCGCGTTCTACGCGGTGATGACGTTGCTGTCGGAGAAGGTCCTGTCCGACACGATCCTGGCCCTGGGCATCATGATCTGCTTCTACTACGGCCTGACCGCGTTCTCCTGCGTCTGGTACTTCCGCAACGAGCTGTTCGCCAGCGCGTTCAACGTGGTCTTCAAGTTCCTGTTCCCACTGGTCGGCGGGCTCATGCTGGCCGCCGTCTTCGTCATCTCGCTGATCGACAGCTACGACCCGGCCAACGGCAGCGGCGCGGAGATCGGTGGGATCGGCCTGGTGTTCCTCCTCGGTCTCGGGCTGCTACTGCTCGGCGCCGTGCTGATGGTCGTATGGCGGCTGCGGGCGCCCGCCTTCTTCACCGGCGAGACGCTGCGCCGCGACACTCCCGCCCTGATAGTTCCCGAGTGAAAGGCTGACCATGACCGCCCATCCCCTCGATCCGCTGTCGGAGGCGGAGTTCCGCCAGGTGCGGGACATCCTGCGGCGCGAGAAGAACGTGGTCCGCCCCGCCTGGCGGATCGCGTCGGTCGAGCTGCACGAGCCGGAGAAGGCCGTGGCGCGTGAGTTCCGATCCGGTGACCAGATCGTCCGCGAAGCACGGGTCGTCGCCTGGCAGACCGATGTCGGCACCGCGTGGGTCGGCCTGCTGTCGCTGACCAAGGACGCGGTCCTGAGCTGGACCTCGGTGCCGGGCAAGCAGCCGAACGCGACCGTCGACGAGTGGCACGACTGCGACGTGGCGATGCGGGCGCATCCCGAGGTCATCGCGGTGCTGGGTGGTCGAGGTGTCACCGACATGGACCTCGTGCTGGTGGACGTGTGGACCTACGGCGCGCACCTGATCCCCGAGCAGTACTCGGGACGCCGCATCGGCTGGTGCGACGTGTGGCTGCGCGCGGCCCACGACGCCAACCCCTACGCCCACCCGGTCAGCGGGCTCAAGCTCGTGGTCGATCTCAACACCATGGAGCTGCTCGAGATCGAGGACACCCCGGGAGCCGGGTTCCCGCCGGTGCAGGGTGAGTACGTCCCCAAGCACGTCCCGGACCAGGTTCTTCGCACCGACCGCAGGCCACTGGAGATCACCCAGCCCGACGGTGTCTCGTTCACCCTCGACGGGCACCAGCTGAGCTGGCAGCGTTGGCAGCTACGGGTGGGCTTCACCTACCGCGAGGGGCTCGTGCTGCACGCCGTGTCCTACGACGGCCGCCCGGTCGCGCACCGGCTGTCCTTCGCCGAGATGGTGGTGCCCTACCGCGATCCCTCCCCCGACCACGTGCGCCGCACCGCCTACGACATCGGCGAGTGGGGTCTGGGGTTCATGACCACGTCGCTCGAGCTGGGCTGCGACTGCCTGGGTGAGATCACCTACCTGGACGCGGTGCTGCACGACAGCGCCGGCGAACCTCAGGTCATCCGCAACGCGGTGTGCATCCACGAGGAGGACAACGCCGTCCTGTGGAAGCACGTCGACGAGCGCGCCGGTGCCGAGGTCCGGCGGATGCGCAGGCTCGTGGTGTCCGCGCACGTGACCGTCGCCAACTACGAGTACCTGGTGTACTGGCGGTTCCACGAGGACGGCAGCATCGAGTGCGAGGTGCGGGCCACCGGCATCATGGTGACCACCCCGTTCTCCGGTGAGCAGCCGCCGCCCTACGGCACGGTCGTCGACCACCAGACGTACGCGCCGATCCACCAGCACTTCATCGTGGCGCGGCTCGACATGGAGGTGGACGGCCCGGACAACACGGTCGTCATGTCCGAGACCGCGCAGCCGCCGATCGGCCCGGACAACCCGCACGGGCTCGCGCTGACCCAGCGGTCCGTTCCGTTGCGCACCGAGGCCGAGGGACGTCAGGACTACAACTGGTCCACCCAGCGCGCCTGGAAGATCACCAACCCGGGCAAGCGCAACAAGGTCGGTGCGCCGGTCGCGTACAAGCTGGTGCCGGGAGCCGCCGTTCCCGCGATGCTCGACCCGGAGTCACCCGTGCTGAAGCGCGCCCAGGTGCTGCGGCACACGCTCTGGGTGACCCCGTTCGACCGGGACGAACGCTGGCCGTGCGGTGAGTTCGTCAACCAGAGCGGCACCGACGAGGGTCTTCCGGTCTGGACCGAAGCCGACCGCTCGATCGAGAACACCGACGTCGTCCTGTGGTACGTGTTCGGCATCCATCACGTGCCGAGGGTCGAGGACTGGCCGATCATGCCGGCGGACACGGTCTCGTTCTGGCTGAAGCCCACCGGTTTCTTCGACCACAACCCGTCCCTGGACGTTGCTCCGTCCCAGCCTCGCTGCCACTGACACCCGGCTCGCACAGACCCGATGGGGTCTGTGCGAGCTGTCAGAGCGGGAGTTTGAAGCCCTCATGGGTCGCGGCGAAGCCGAGGCGCTCGTAGAAGCGGTGGGCGTCCGGGCGGCGTTTATCGCTCGTGAGCTGGACCATGGCGCAGCCCCGGGCGCGGCACTCCCGGATCGCCCAGTCGATCATCGACGAGCCGAGACGGTCACCTCGGCGCCACGAGGCGACGCGTACCGCCTCGATCTGGCCGCGCAGCGCGCCTCTGCTGGCGAGCCCCGGGACGAAGGACAGCTGCATCGTGCCGACCAGGCGTCCGTCGGCTTCCGCCACGACCAGCAGGTGCGCCGGGTCGGCGTCGATCGCGTCGAACGCACGCTCGTATGCCGTGAGCTCCTGGTCCCCGGTGGCCTCCCGTGTCGAGCCGAGCACATCGTCGGCGAGCAGCGCCACGATGGCGGGAAGATCGGTCGATCGAGCTCGGCGTAGTACCACCGCGCCCCACTGCGCTAGCTGTTCCATGGCCACAGGATGGCATTTGCGACGGAAGCGGCCCGATCAATATCAGTTTCGCGCCGACAATTCCGAATCAGTGCCCTATCACTCGAATGGGCCTAGCGCCGATCCCCCAACGGGGATTGGGGAGTACCCGTATCGTCGCTGCTGGGGGCCGTTCCCCCGCTCGCTGATCCCCCAATGCCCCTAACGATGCGCCCCGAATCGACCCGGATACTCTGCGGTCGAACCCGGTCGGATCCCCGATGCTGCTGGGTTGGGCACGGCCGTAGTTTCTATCGGGACGGCGCTTGAAGGCCCCCGAGGCCGAATCGAACTTCTCAGAGGAGCTCACCGAGCATGGCTACTTCGCTGCTGGACTGGATTTCCGACCTGCTGCGCGACTCGCACCACCGTAACGAGTTCTGGAACGACTCGGACCGTTACTCCGATCACCACGGATTCCGCGACCTGACGCCCGCCGACGTGCACGACGCACTCGCGCTCATCGCGGACGACGAGAGCTCGTACAACCACGGTCATCACTACCCGGCGCCCTCGCACTGGGAGCACGGCAACTACCACAACGGAGCGGACTACCTGCGCTCCTACTTCGTGGACAACCGTGAGCACTTCGGTCACCACGACTGGGAGCGCTCGGACCACTGGGGCCACGACCACGACAGGGACCGCGACTGGGACCGCGACCGTGACCACGACAGGGGCCGCGACCACGATCACGACCGGGACAGGGATCACGACCGCGACCGCGATCACGACCGCGATCACGACCGGGGCCGTGACCACGACCGTTGGGACAACGACCGGGACCACGACCGTTGGGACAACCGGTTCGAGCGCAACGAGACCCACATCGACCGCAACGAGACCAACATCGACAACTCGGTGCACCAGGACATCGACACCGGTGGCGGCCGCGACCACCACGACCGCGGCTGGGGCTACGACCACGACCGCGGCGGCGACTTCAACCAGACGATCCACAACAGCCCCACCGTCGCGTCCGGTGACGGTGCCGTCGCGGCGCACGGCGACATCCGGGACAGCACGATCACCTCGGGCAACGGCAACGTCGTCGGCGACCACAACCAGGCCGTGACCGGCAACGACAACACCACCGCCTTCGGCTCCGGTGACGCCAACAACTCGGACCTGTCGCACGTTCGCACCGGTGACGGCAGCGCCATCTCGCTGGGTGGCGACGCGCACGGCAACAACGAGGACAACGACACCACGACCTCGGTGCACAGCTCGGGCTCCGGTTCGACCTCGGTGAACGCCGCGGGCGACCACGGCTACGCGGACAACTACTCCGACCAGAGCGAGCACGACGACAGCACGCGCAGCAACTACGAGGACCACTCCTCGACCGACAGCCACGACGACATCAACTCGGGCAACGACAGCCGCTACGAGGACAGCCACAACTTCGACACCCACCACTGATCGTCTGGTCACCTCCACACCACCTCGGCCCCGTATCCGTTCGTCGGATACGGGGCCGAGGTGCGTTCTCAGAGCGATTCGAGGTACTGGGCCCAGGTGCGGGTTCCGGTCGGTGTGGTCGAGGTCGTCAGGTGGCCGGCGCGGAACGCGCGGCCGAGCCCACCCGGAACCTTGATCGGCAGCACCGGCCGCCGCCGACCGGTCACGTCGCTCCACTGCCGCGCCAGCTCACCCGATCCGAGGATCTCAGGCCCGCCGAAGTCCTCGGTGCCACCGGTTGGCCGGCCCGCGACGATCGGCAGCAGCCGGTCGGCGACATCGCGGACGTCGACCGGCTGGGCGGAGATCGCCCGGTCCACCGCGAGCACCCCGAGCCTGGACATACCGCGCATAGCCAGATTGACCAGCTCATGGAACTGGGTGGCCCGCAGGATGGTGAAGGGGACGCCCGACGACTCGACGATCTTCTCCGCTCGGTACTTGCTGGCGAAGTAGCCCCACGGAATCCGGTGCACACCGACGATCGAGGTGTAGACCAGGTGTGCCACGCCGGCGTCCCGTGCCGCCGAGGCGAGCAGGCGGGTCCCGCCACTCTCCACCCGCTCGGTGTAGCGCCCTCGGTAGGGGGCCGAGGCGAGGTGCACCACGACGTCCATACCGTGAACCGCCCTCTCGACCCCGACGCCCTCGGCCAGGTCGGCGACCACCCACTCGACTCCGTCCCGAACCGGACGGGTCCGACGGCTCATCGCACGCACGATGTGCCCTTCGCCGGTGAGCCGGTCCACCAACACCGAGCCGAGCCGGCCGCTCGCCCCGGTCACCAACACGCGCATTTTGCCTCCCGATGTGAGTCGTCCCTCACCGGACGACGCCCGAGCGACGGATGTGACATGCGCGGACGGATGGGGTGCGGCGTGCAGAATCTGGATCCGCGGATGCGGCCGGATCGTGCGACGATCCCCGGAAACAGGGTCACCGGGCCCAGACCTGCCCGCGACCTCGGTGTGACGGCATTCGGGAGGTTCATGTGCGGCGGGCGATCTCGACTCTCGCGGTCGCGGTGGTGCTGTTGGTGTCCGCGTGCGGCACGGGCGGATCGACGACCACCGACGCGAAGGGGTGTCCCGGCGATGGCACGGTGCGCATGGGTGTCCAGCCGTTCCTGGCCGCCACGAAGCTGACCGCCGCCTACGACGAGCTGGGCAGAGCGCTGTCGACGGCGCTGGGCTGCACCGTGACGGTCGCGGTGACCACCGACTACGCGGCCGAGACCGAAGCGATGCGTGCCGGCCAGCTGGAGATCGCGGAGTTCCCGCCGTTCGGGTACGTACTGGCGAAGGATCGGGCGAAGCTGGTGCCCATCGCCACCTTCGGTGATGCGCAGGGCCGGGTGAGCACCGCCACCGCGGGCATCGCCGTGCTCGCGGGCTCCCCCATCACCGATCTGAAGGGGCTGGCGGGACGCACGGTCGGCTTCACCGCCCCGACCGCGACGTCGGGCCACCTCCTGCCTGCCTACGGGCTGCACCAGGCGGGCGTGGACCCGAACACCGGGATCAACCCGGTCTATCTGGGCACTCACACGGCCGTCTACCAGGCGCTGCTGAACGGCAGGGTGGATGCGGCCGAGCTGGCCTCGACCCAGATCGCGGCGGCGACCTCGGCGAAGATCTACGATCCGGCGAAGATCAGGCTTCTGTGGCGTTCTGAGCCGTCCCCGTCCGATCCGCTGGTGGTCCGGGGTGATCTGCCGCAGGCGTTCCAGCAG
This sequence comes from Actinospineispora spinosispora DSM 44797, assembly GCF_000429025.1. Classification (GTDB taxonomy): domain Bacteria; phylum Actinomycetota; class Actinomycetes; order Mycobacteriales; family Pseudonocardiaceae; genus Pseudonocardia; species Pseudonocardia spinosispora. The sequence goes on along the minus strand of NZ_KE386833.1, from coordinate 511,827 downwards.
CGACTGCGCGATGCCGTCCTGGGGCTGGACTTCGCCGCGTTCACACCCTCGACGCGCGACTTCTTCGCCGGCACCGTCATGGCTCAGCGCTATGTACCGGCCGACGATTCGACGTATTCCAGCGTGCGCGAGGTGGTCACGGCGCTGAAACTGACCGCATCGTCGGTGAAGTGAGCACTCCGGACTCGCACGGACTGGAGATCCAGGGGCTCGGCAAGCGCTACCCGAACGGACCGCGCGCGCTCGACGACGTGAGCCTTACGGTCCGGCCGGGCGAGCTGGTCGCGTTGCTCGGTCCGAACGGCAGCGGGAAGTCGACGCTGCTGCGCTGCGTGGTCCGCCTGGTGGAACCCGACGCCGGGAGCGTCCGCGTGGCGGGAACCGAGCTGACCGCGCTGCGCGGGGAACAACTGCGCCGGGCACGGACCGAGGTGGCGATGGTCTTCCAGCGGTCCTACCTGGTGCGAAGGCGCAGCGCGCTGGACAACGTTGCGGCGGGCGCGCTCGGGCACCATCCGGGTTGGCGTACGTCGTTGGGTCGGCTTCCGCGCACCGAGAGGGAGCGCGCCGGTGACCTGCTCACCCGGGTCGGACTCTCCTCGATAGCCGGCCAGCGAGCTGACACGCTGTCCGGCGGCCAGGCCCAGCGAACCGCCGTCGCCCGTGCCCTGGCCCAGCGCCCTCGGGTGCTGCTCGCCGACGAACCGGTCGCCAGCCTCGACCCCGAGTCCGCCACCGCCACCATGCGGCTGCTGCGGGAGCTCGCGGACCAGGAGCAGATCGCTGTCCTGTGCGTGCTGCACCAGCCGGACCTGGCGCTGGCCCACGCCGACCGCATCGTCGCACTGCGCGAGGGCCGGGTGGTACTGAACAGTCCGGTCCCCGACATTGCAGCCTCGACAGTGGAGCGGCTCACCACGAACCGGTCGGCCCAGTGATCGTCAGAGCCCTCGTGACCGTGGCTGTGCTCGCGGTGCTGGGTCAAGCAGTCGTCATCGCGCATGTCGACCCCGGTCAGCTGGCGACCGGCCTAGGAGGCCTGTGGCGCCTGGTCCTGGACGGGCTGCCGCCGGACCCGTCGGTACTACCGAACGCCGCGGGTGCGGTATTGCAGACCGTGGACATTGCGCTGGTGGCGACGGTCGCGGCAACGCTCATCTCCGTGCCGCTCGCCGCGGCCGGAGCGAGCACGCTCGCGGTCGGCCGCTATCTCGCGGGCCCGGTCCGCGCGGCGGCGGCCTTCTTGCGCTCGATCCCCGACCTGGTGTGGGCGCTGGTGTTCGTCGCGGCCGTCGGGCTTGGGCCGTTCGCCGGGGTACTGGCCCTCACCGTGCATTCGGTGGGCATGCTGGTGCGGCTGTTCGCGGAGGCCATCGAGGAGATGGACGCCGGCCCGGTCGACGTACTGGTGACCTCGGGTGCCACGCGCATGCAGGTGTTCAGCCACGCCGTGCTGCCCGAGCTGCTTCCCACGTTCGGTTCGCTGGCGCTGTACCGGCTGGAGCAGAACGTGCGCGCCTCGCTGGTGCTCGGTTTCGTCGGGGCAGGTGGAATCGGGTTCCAGGTGCTCAGCGCAATGGAGGAGTTCCAGTATCAGCAGGCGAGCATGCTGCTGTTGGTCCTGTTCGTGCTGGTGATCCTGGTGGAGATGCTCTCCGGCAAGCTCAGGGCGCTGACCAGATAGGTGCGCTACCGCCGCTGCTGCTTGGTCACAGGGCGGCGTGACGTGCCGGAGCGCCGAGATGTTCGGCGCGGAGCCCGACCGATGCTCAAGCACCTAGTGCGAGCACGCCGGATGCGGCCGGTCCACCACAGCCACTTACGTTCGAGAGACTATGTCCAAGTCGAGGATCGGTGGTGGCTTTCGGCGGGGCGTTTGGGTCGGGTCGAGCCATTTCGGCGGGATTATGGATGGATATCCATTGACCATGTCGATGGTCCATCCGGATTCGTGAACCATCCGGTGGTGTTGCCAGCAGAACATCGCCAGATTGTCGATATCGGTTTTACCGCCGTGCGCCCATGGGGTGAGGTGATGGACTTCGCAGTGGTGTGGCGGTTGGTCGCATCCCGGATGGGCGCAACCGCCGTCACGAGCAGTGATCGCTGCGCGCTGGGCCGGGGTCGCGGTTCGTTTCTCCCGGCCCACATCCAGGATCTGGCTCTGGCCGCCGAGCACGACCGGCAGAATCTTCGCGTCACACAACAGCATGCGGGTCTGCGCGGCCGAGAGCTGCCCGCCGTACTCCAGAACCACGCCCCGGTGCTGCTCGCGTAGCTCCTTCTCGGTCAAGATGATCGTCACGTGCGGGCGTTCCCCAGCACGCCGAGGCAGACACCCCTCATCCAGAGCATGCACACACAGCTGAGCCAACGCATCACCCTGACGTTCGGCCAGTGGTTTGTTCTCGTCCTTCTCCGGCAACAACCGGGCTTCGAGCGCCCGGCGGAACACCTCGAACGACAACGCATCGAGGCGGCCCTTGAAGAAACCACCGCCGTGCTTGTGACGGGTGAACGACAGGTCGTTGACCAGCCCATCCACCCCCGAATCATCATCCCCAGGCCGGGCGCCGTCATGATCGAGGCCGTTGACCAGCCGCCGCGCCTCCACCGCAAGCTGCGCCGGCGCGTAGGTCTGAGCCCACTCCGCGAGGATGGTTTCCGCGCCACCCCAGATACCAGAGTCCAGGCGACGGGCGGCACTGGACCTCAACGCGGTGTCGATCACCAAACCGTGTGCTTGGTCGATGGCATGTGCGGCCAACGCGGCGGCGGTGGCAGCCAGACGGGCGGCGACAGGCTGGCCGGTCAAGGTGACGGTCGGGAACGCGTGACGCGCCAACCGCACCAACCGATGCGCCTCCGACGGCCTCACACCCAACAAATCCGCCACCGCCGACTTAGACCGCACCCCACGATCGACGAACCCGCCCTCGGAATCCAGGCGAGCAATAGACCGCAACACATCCTGCTTCGACTGCCGCTGCAACCGATCATGAAACTGAATCGACTCGATCAACGCCTGATCCGACAAAACCTTTTCCGCATCACGAAGCCGAGCCATCACCGAGACAGCTTCCGCGCGCAACTCACGCACCAAGACTTCGGACATACCACCATTATCTCAGATAACACCGACAATTCACACAAGAAAACAGACCTTGTACGAAAAGAAACAAGCCTCCCGCAGCCTCCAGCAACGCCAAGCATCCGCGCGCACACCACCCCATCCCCGCGATCCTGGCCGCGCTAAGACACTCAACGGCCAGCGGGGATGCATCCCCAAACCGGGACACGGGGTGAACCTTCCGATCCCCGGGAACCAGCTGAGCCCCACCCGCGACTACCACAGAGAACTCCCCCACAAGACCGAAGAGCAGGACAACCGTGACTCCCCTCGCACCGAACCCGACCTCGGTGCTCATGACCTGGACGTTCTCGCCGATCACTGACCTCCTGGTGGTGGTCGGCACGATCGGCTACCTCTGGCTGGCCGGGCGAGGCGGGCACTGGCCCCGCACGAGGTCGCTCTACTGGCTGGCGGCGATGCTCGTCGCGGTGCTGGCGATGAACAGCCCGATCGCGGTCTACGCGGACATGCTGTTCTGGGTGCACATGGCCCAGCACCTACTGTTGATCATGGTTGTGCCGGTCCTACTGATCTGGGCCAGGCCGCTGGAGCTCCTCGGAGCGCCGAAGCTCCCGGGTTGGTCCGGGTGGCCGGTCGCGTTCCTGGTGCTCTACACGGCGATCGTGACGCTGGCCCACCTGACCGGCTACCAGCAGCTCTCCGCGACCCACGGGGTGTTCCGCAACCTCGAGCTCGCGGCGTTCTTCGTTTCCGGCTGGCTGTACTTCCTCCCGCTGGTCGGTTCTGAACGCGAGCCGTGGGACCTGCCCTACCTGCTGCGTTTCGTCCTGCTCGCCGCTGGGATGGGTGCCGACACCCTCACCGGGATCGTGCTCATGCTGACCAGCCACACGCTCGTGCCCGCCTACGCCGCGAGCCATCCGGGCTGGGGCCCGACCCCGCTCGGTGACCAGGAACTCGCCGGGGCGATCATGTGGTTCGGTGGCGACCTGCTGATGATGATCTTGATGATCATCACCGCCGTGCAGTGGGGCAGAGCGGGAAGCGACCGTCAAGGCCTCGGCAACTGGCTGGAGAGCGCCCGCAGAAGTGCGCTGCTCGGCGCGGACGACCGCACCCTCGGCCAGGGCGTCGAGCTGGATTCCGACCAGCGGGCGCTGGACGCCTACAACGCGACGCTGGCGGCACTGCACCGTCAGCAGCCGCCCCGACAGTGAGCTCAGGAGCTATGTCCCTCCCCATCGGGTCCACATCCACCGAGTCGGCCACTCTCCGGCCGAGACGCTACGAGATCTCCGTCGGCGGCATGACCTGCGCGGCGTGCGCCAACCGGATCGAACGGAAGCTCAACAAACTCGACGGGGTCTCGGCCTCGGTCAACTATGCGACCGAGCGCGCCGAGGTCCACTGTGCCGACGACGTCGACCCGAGGACGCTGATCGAGCAGGTCGAGCGCGCCGGGTACGTCGCGCGCCGGGTGGATGACGTCGCCCCGATCGACGATGCGGCCGAGCACGAGCAGCGGGTCACCGATCTGCGGCGCCGGCTGGCCGTGGCCGCGGTGCTCGCGGTGCCGCTGTGCGACCTGTCGCTGGCCCTGTCGCTGTTCCCCGAGCTGCGCTTCACCGGCTGGCAGTGGGTGTGTCTGGTGCTCGCGGCGCCGGTTGTCGGGTGGTGTGCGCTGCCGTTCCACCGCGCCGCGCTCGCGGGGCTGCGGCACGGCGGGTCCTCGATGGACACCCTGGTGTCGGGCGGGGTGCTCGCCGCCTCCTTGTGGTCACTGTGGGTCATGTTCACCGACCAGGCGACGACACCCGGTCTGGGCCGGGGCCTGACCGTACTTTCCGGCGGGACCCATGCCCTCTATCTCGAGGTCGCGGCGGGCGTCACGATGTTCGTGCTGGCCGGGCGGTACTTCGAGGCCCGCGCCAAACGCAGTGCCGGTGAGGCGATGCGGGCGTTGCTGCAGCTCGGCGCCAAGGACGTCGAGGTCGTCAGGGACGGCCACGCCGAACGGGTGCCGGTCGCGGAGCTGGTCGTCGGTGACGTGTTCGTCGCACGTCCCGGCGAGAAGATCGCCACCGACGCGGTGGTCACCGAGGGCAGTTCGGCCGTCGACATGAGTCTGCTGACCGGTGAACCGATGCCGCGTGAGGTCCGGGCCGGTGACCAGGTGGTCGGTGGTGCGCTCAACGCGGGAGGCCGGTTGCTGATGCGCGCCACCCGGGTCGGCGCGGACAGCCAGCTGGCCCGGATGGCGCAGCTGGTCCGCCGCGCGCAGGAGGGCAAGGCGTCGGCGCAGCGGCTGGCCGACCGGATCGCGTCGGTATTCGTGCCCTCGGTGCTGCTGCTGGCACTCGCCACTCTCGCCGGTTGGTTGCTGCTCGGCGAACCGGTCGGTTCGGCCGTGACCGCGACGGTGGCCGTTCTCGTGGTGGCCTGCCCGTGCGCGCTCGGCCTCGCCACGCCGACCGCGCTGCTCGTCGGCACCGGCCGCGGTGCCCAGCTCGGGGTGTTCATCAAGGGTCCGTCCGCGCTGGAGTCGACGCGTTCGGTGGACGTCGTGGTGCTGGACAAGACCGGCACCATCACCGAGGGCCGGATGCGGCTGCGCGAGGCCCGATCGCTCGCCGACGTTCCCCGCGAGCAGCTGCTGCGGCTCGCCGCCGCGGTCGAGAGTGCGTCCGAGCATCCGCTCGGCCAGGCCATCATCGCGGCGGCCGAGGGCGAGCTGCCCTCGGTCACCGAGTTCACCGCCCTGCCCGGGCTCGGAGCACACGGCATCGTCGAGGGCGAGCGGGTCGTCGTGGGACGCCAGCGGCTGCTCACCGACCTGGGGCTGCGGGTGCCCGAGGAGATCGAGACCTGGCGCCACGAGCTCGAAGCCGCCGGTGTGACCGTCGTGCTGGTCGGCTGGGCAGGTCAGGCCCTCGGCGTGCTGGCCGTCGCCGACACCGTGCGCCCCACGAGCGCCTCGGCCATCGCGGCACTGCGCGATCAGGGGCTGCGTCCGATGTTGGTGACCGGCGACAACGCGCGGACCGCCGCCGCGGTGGCCGCCGAGGTCGGGATCGACGACGTCGTCGCGGAGACCCTGCCCGAGGAGAAGGTCGACGTCATCCGGCGTCTGCAGGCCGAAGGGCACCGGGTGGCCATGGTCGGCGACGGGGTCAACGATGCCGCCGCACTCGCGGCGGCCGACCTGGGGCTGGCGATCGGACGCGGCACCGACGCCGCGATCGAAGCGGCCGACATCGTGCTGACCCGGGATGACCTGCTGGTCGTCCCGGAAGCGGTAGAGCTCGCCCGCCGCACCCATCGCACGATCCGGGGCAACCTGGTGTGGGCCTTCGGCTACAACATCGCCGCGTTGCCGCTCGCGATGACCGGCATGCTCAGCCCGCTGGTCGCGGGCGCCGCGATGTCGCTGTCCTCGGTGTTCGTGGTCTCGCACAGTTTGCGACTGCGCAGCTTCCGGCCGGACACCGAGCGATGACTGCTCCGCGGTCGTCATGGCCGCCGCTGGTGATCGGCGCCTCGGTCCTCGTCGTGCTGACCTCGGGTCTGATCATCACGCTGGGCACGAGTCTGTCGGTCCAGTACGGGTTGCCGCCGGCCACGGTCGTGGTCGACGCGGCGCAGCCGGCCGCCCGGCTCGTCGCGGTGCTCGCCTCGGCCGCGTTGGTCGGGAACCTGCTGGTCGCGGCGGTGCTCGCGCCGGGAGAGCCGACCGGTGTGGTGTCGGCAGCCGGCTACGCGGGCCTGCGCGCCGCCCGGCCGTGCGCATTGGTCCAGGCGTTGGCCTCGGGCACGGTGGCGGTGCTGACCGTCGCGGAGAACGTCGGTATGGAGCCCGCGCGCCTGCTCACGAACGGCGCCGCGCTGCTGATCGGACTCCAACAGATCCAGCAGGCGACCGGCTGGCTGATCACCGCCGTGGTGGGCCTCGTCGTGGCCGTGGGCTGCGACTGGACGCTGTCCTGGCGTGGCGCCGTCGGCCTGCTGGTGCTGACGCTTGCCGGGCTGCTCCCCGCGACGCTGACCGCCGACAGCAACGCGGAGCGCTCGCACGACATCGTCGGCGACTCACTGACGCTGCACGTACTGGGTTCGGTGCTCTGGCTGGGCAGCACGCTGGCGGTGGTGGTGCACTCTGCACGGCACGCCGACAACCGGGCTGTCGCCCTACGCCGGCATCGTCGCATCGCCACCTGGTGCCTGCTGTGCGTCGGGATCTCCGGGGTTATCTCCTCGGCGTACGCGGTCAACCCGTCCGACCTGCTGTCCAGCGGCTACGGACAGCTGGTCCTGCTCAGCTGCGCGCTGTTCGTCGGGCTGGCGGCAGCGGCGGCGCGGTTGAGAACGGTGGTCGAGCGGTCGGCGACCCGGCTGGTCCTGCTAGAACTCGTGCTGCTCGCGGGTGGTTCCGCCCTCGGCACCGGACTGTCTCGGACCGCGCCGGCGAGTGCGCCGAGCGACCAGATCAGCACCCAGACCTACCAGATCGGCTACGACCTGCCCGATCACCTCACCGCGCTCGACCTGGCCGTACGGTGGCGACCGGACCTGATCTTCAACCTGGTCGCCGTGCTCGCGGCGGTCTCCTACCTGGTCGGAGTGCGCCGGCTGCACCGGTCCGGGCGCCACTGGCCGGTGCGGCACACCGTGTCCTGGCTGGCCGGTTGCGGCGTCCTGCTGGTCGCCACCTCGTCCGGTGTCGGCAGCTACGCACCGGCCATGTTCAGCGTGCACATGGTTCAGCACATGCTGCTCGCCACGCTGGCGCCCGTGCTGCTCGTCCTCGGCCACGGCGCCAGCCTCGCCATCGAGGCCACCTCGTCAGGCGTGTCGAGCCGGATCGGCAGCCTGCTCGACTCCGCCGTCGTGCGATTCGCCAGCCACCCGATGGCGGCCTGGCTCTCGGTGGCCGCATCGCTGTTCCTGCTGTACCCCACCGGGCTGTACACCGCGATCGTCGCCGAGCATTGGGCCCATCTGGCCATGAACCTGGTGTTCTTCCTGACCGGACTGGCGTTGTTCTGGTCGGTTCTGGGACGCGGCTCGACCCATCGGGCGCTGCCGGCGATCGGCCAGCTCGTGCTGATCTTCGCGGTGATGGCGCTGCACGCCGGGTTCTCCGCGTGGCTCCTCGGTCAGCCGGACGCGCTGGCCTCGGACTTCTACCGGCCCCTCGGCCTGCCGTTCGTCACGGATCTGCTCGCCGACCAACGACTCGGCGCGATCCTCGGATGGCTGCTCGGCGAGGTCCCGGTCATTCTCGCCGTCGTCGTGCTCATCCTGCGCTGGACCAAGGACGACCACAGCCCTCGGCCGGCACCGGAGTGGCAGAGGGTCCGCGAACCCACACCGGTGTGACCGTCCCCACTCCGGGGAAACTCTCGGGAACTACTCCCCCGGGTTCGTTGACTGGACGCCTAGTGCCCGACTGTTCGGGCAGCGGATGAGGGAGACGCCAGTGATCTCGTCGATCCTGCTGAGTGCGTTCTTGACGGTGGCCTTCCTGGTCACCGGCGGATACGCCCTGCTGCGGTGGGCATCGTTGCGGGCCGGGGTGGCAGGCCACCACGGCGACCAGATCGCCGAGCTGTGTCATCTCCTGATGAGCCTGGCCATGATCGGAATGGTCTACGGCTACGCGGGTCCGGTCGCCGACGTCGTGCAGATCGTCGGGTTCGGCGCGTTCGCGCTGTACTTCCTCCTGCGCTGGGTCGACGGTCTCCGCGCACATCCGTCGGCCGCTCATGGCTGTCGCGGCGCCGGGCACCACTTCGTGATGTCGGCCGCGATGGTGTGGATGGTCGCGGCGATGCCGCTGCTGATGGGGCCGATGACGTCCGGTTCGTCCGGTGGCCACGCCGGTCACGCGGGGCACGGCGGCTCGGACATGGGGGCCACCATGTCCATGCCCGCCGCACCGGCGCCGACCTGGGCTCTCGGGGTGAGCTGGGCCGTCATCGTGCTGCTGGTCGTCGGTGCCGGTTTCTGGGCCCGGGAGTCCCTCCTCGCACCGGTCGGTGCCCCGGCCCCGGAACCCGTGCTCGTCGGAGGTGGCACGACCGACATGTCCGGGCCGGGTAGGCCCCACCCGGTCGCCCGCGCACTCACCCCGCGCACCGACGCGGCCTGTCACTGTCTGATGAGTCTGGCGATGGCACTGGGCTTTCTCCCCATGCTCTGACGCCCTGCCCACCACAGACAGCACGACAGACAGCTAGGAGCGCCATGTCCGACATCACCGTGTCCCGACCGGATGTCCGCGACGACGACCACCTGTCCCTCACCGCGGCACCGCCCGCCGGGCGCGGCCGGGCCGCGAACTTCTGGTGGCGCGAGCTGCGCCCGCTGGTCCTCCGCCTACACTTCTACGCCGGTCTGTTCCTCGGACCGTTCCTGCTGATCGCGGCGACCACGGGTCTGCTCTACACGCTCACCCCCCAGCTGGAGCGTTACGTCCACCAGGACCAGCTGCGGGTCACCGTGCCGCACGGCGCACAGCCACTCCCGCTGTCCCAGCAGATCGAGACCGCGATCGCGGCCGTACCCGGGGGTACGGTCATCGAGGTCCGTCCGCCGGTGTCCGCCGAGGGCACGACCCGCGTGGTCTTCGACGCGCCGGGCGTGCCCGCCGACTACAGCCGGACCGCCTTCATCGACCCGTACACCGCCCGCTCGACCGGGGTGCTCACGACGTTCGGTGAGTGGCTGCCGGTCCGCGCCTGGTTCGACGAGCTGCACCGCACCCTGCACCTGGGGGCCGTGGGCCGGTTGTACACCGAGCTGGCGGCGAGCTGGCTGTGGGTACTGACGCTGAGCGGCCTCGGTATCTGGCTGGCCCGGCGGCGCAGGCAGAACCGGGTCCGGCGCACCCTCGCTCCCGAGCTGCGGGCCACCGGACGGGTCAGGTTGCGCTCGTGGCACGCCTCGGTAGGGGTGTGGGCGACGGTCGGCCTGCTCTTCCTGTCCGCGACCGGGCTGACCTGGTCCCAGTTCGCCGGCACCAACGTCGACACACTGCGGTCTGCCATGAGCTGGACGACCCCGACCGTGCACACGGCGTTGCCGTCCCTGCCACCCACGACCGGCTCGCCCGCCGAGCTGGCGATCAATGCCGAGCGGGCCCTCGCGGTCGCGCGGGCGCACGGGCTGAGCGATCCGGTCGAGATCACACCGCCGACGAAACCGGGACGGGCCTGGGTCGTCATGCAGAACAAGCGGTCCTGGCCGGAGAAGCAGGACTCGGTGTCCGTCGACCCGGTGAACGGGACCGTGGTGGACCAGCTCGCCTTCGCGGACTGGCCGCTCGCCGCGAAGCTCGCCAGGTGGGGAGTCGACGCGCACATGGGGCTACTGTTCGGTCTGGCCAGCCAGATCGCGCTGGCCGCGCTGGCGCTGGCGGTGATCTGCATGGTCGTGTGGGGTTACCGGATGTGGTGGCTGCGCAGACCGACCCGCGACGACTCACCCGGCGCCACCCGTGCACCCAGCTTCAGCGCCGTGGTGCTGCTGGCCGCCCTCGCGGTGGCGATCGGGCTGTTCCTTCCGGTGTTCGGCGGCTCGGTGTTGCTCTTCCTGCTCCTCGACGCGGTCCGTGGCCGCCGCTCGCGCACACCGGCCGATGCCCGTGATTGACGACGCGCTGCTGACCGCACTGGCGTTGCGGGCCCGCGACGGTGATCGCGCGGCGGCGACCCAGTTCGTCCGGCACACCCACCAGCAGCTCTGGCGCATGCTGGTCGCACTGAGCGACCGGGGCGTGGCCGAGGACCTGGCCCAGGAGACCTACGCGAGGGCGTTCCGCTCCCTGCCCAGCTTCCGGGCCGAGTCGCCGGTCCGCGCCTGGCTGCTCACCATCGCCAGGCGGGTCGCGGCCGACCATCTGCGCGCCGTCCGCACCCGGCCGAGGATCGATCCCGACATCGCGGTCGACGACACGCCGTGGGCGGTGGATCGCGGCGATCTCAGCGAGTCCGTCGCGCTGCGTGCCGTGCTCGACGGTCTCGACCCCGACCGCAAGCTCGCGTTCCTGCTCACCCAGGTGGTCGGCCTGAGCTACCAGGAAGCGGCCGACGTGTGCGACTGCCCGGTGGGCACGATCCGCTCCCGTGTCGCGCGGGCGCGCAACGATCTGATCAGTCACCTCGACGAGCCCCAGTACCGGGAGGGCAGCGGATGAACGAGCGCAATGGTGCGGGCGGGAACCAGCAGGGTGACCCGGCCGACCTGACATACATGGGCTGTAGCACCTGCCGGGAGCATCTCTCCGCCGATCTCGACGGCGAGGCGGACTTCGCGGTGTTGAACCGGGCGTACGCGCATCTGGAGACCTGCCACGGATGCTCGCGCTGGTTCAGCGACGCGGCGCGCGTCAACCGCCTCATCCGGACCACGCACGCCGAGCCGAGCCCCGGCCTGTCCGGCGAGCAGCTCGAGCACGCACTGGAGCACCTGCCTCGCCCTCGCCGCGGTCGCCCGTCGCGGTGGAACGGGCTCGGCAGGTGGGCCCTCGGCGGAGTCGGCGCGGCGCAGGCCGTCCTCGGTCTGCTCGGCCTGATCGTGCCGAACCTGGACATGGGCCACACCATGCACCACGGCACCATGATGGGCGCGGACCTGGCGCACATGTCTCACGAGTCGTCGGCGTGGAACCTCGCTCTGGGCGTCGCCTTCATCGCGGGCGCCGCGTGGACCCGGCACCTGGCCGGCGTGCTGCCGGTGCTCGGCAGCTTCGTACTCGTGCTCTCGCTGGTCAGCGTGATCGATCTGCTGGGCGGCAACGTCGACGGCGGGCGGGTGGCGTCACATTCACTCGTGGCGATCGGTTTCGGACTGATCGTGCTGATCGTGACGACCGGGACCGAACGTCCCGGTTCGCGCCCCGGCACCGCCCTGCCGTCCCTCGGTACCCGCCTGACCGCACAGCTGAGGGCCATCGACACCGGCGGCCCGATCTCCGGCGGTCACCCCGGCCCCAGCCCCGCCGCACACCACCGAGCGGCCTGACCACCACACCGTTTCGCGATGACACGAATGTGGCTTTAGGGACGTTGAACGTCCCTAAAGCCACATTCGTGCCGTTGTGGGGTGCGGGCGGTCAGGCGTGTCGTGGCGTCCAGTGCGGCTTCGAAGCGCTGCATCCCGAGAAGCATCAGCAACAGAGCGACGGGAACAATCACCACGAGCCACATGCCTCTCTTTACCCACATGGTGGAGTGGCTAACCCGCTCTCGAACGATCCAGTAGGGATCCGAACTGTTCCTAGGCGAAAGCGAACCCCGGATACCCCGCGTCGGCGACCTCGTCGCACCGGCCGGCGTAGTAGGCGAAGCCACCCGCGTACGGCATGAAGATCCGGGGCTTACCGGGGACGTTCGCCCCCAGGTACCAGGAGCTGCTGGCCATCGGGAGCAGGGTCCGGTTCGCCACCTCGTTGACGTGCTCGCCCCACTCGGCTTCGGCCTGTTCGCTCGCCTCCATCCGGACCAGCCGGTGGCCGCGCATGTGGTCGATGGTCCTGGCGATCCAGTCGACGTGCTGTTCGATCGCCGTGGGCATGTTGGTGAGCACCGAGGGGCTGCCGGGACCGGTGATCGTGAACATGTTCGGGAACCCCGCGACCTGCAGTCCCAGGTAGGTCTTGGGGCCCTCGGCCCACTTCTCCCCCAGCGACCGACCGCCGGTGCCCCGGATGTCGATGCCCAGTAGGGGGCCGGTCAACGCGTCGAACCCGGTGGCGAAGACCAGGCAGTCGAGCTCGTGCACGTCCTGGCCGGTCCGCACGCCGCGCGGAGTGATCTCCTCGATCGGGGTCCGGCGGACGTCGACGAGACTCACGTTGTCCCGGTTGTAGGTCTCGAAGTAGTGCGTGTCGATCGGCGGACGTTTGGTCGCGAAGGGGTGGTCGGTCGGGGTGAGCGTCGCCGCCGTGTCCGGGTCGCGGACCGTCTCCCTGATCTTGGACCGGATGAAGTCCGACGCCGTGTCGTTGGCCGCCTTGTCGGTGAGCAGGTCCTGGAAGCAGGCGCGAAACCGCAGGCCGCCGACCTTCCACGCCGATTCGTAGATCTCCCGCCGCCGCTGCGGCGAGACCTCCAGCGCGGACCTCTCGCTGATCAGGAACGGGTGACCGTTGGTCGACGCGCGCTGGGTCCGGCGGATCTCCGGGTAGTCCGCCTTGATCTCGCGCAGGGCGGCGTCCTCGAGCGGACCGTTGCGCGCCGGGACGCTGTAGTTCGCGGTGCGCTGGAAGACCGTCAGGTGTGCGGCCTGCTCGGCGATCACCGGGATGGCCTGGATTCCGGTGGAACCGGTGCCGACCACGCCGACTCGCTTACCCGCGAAGTCGACGCCCTCGTGCGGCCACCGTCCGGTGTGGAACCACTGACCTTCGAACGTGTCCAGGCCGGGGATCCGGGGGATGTTGGCGGCGGACAGACACCCGACCGCCGTGATCAGGTACCGGGCGGTCCACGTCTCGCCGGACGCGGAGTCCAACCGCCAGCGGTCGGTCGTCTCGTCGAACCGGGCGCGCGTGACCGTCGTGCCGAACCGGATGTCCCGGCGCAGGTCGAACCGGTCCGCCACGTGGTTCAGGTAGCGCAGGATCTCCGGCTGTTCCGGGTACCGCTCCGTCCACACCCAGTCCTGCTGCAGCTCGTCGGAGAACGAGTAGGAGTAGTAGTAGCTCTCGGAGTCGCACCGCGCGCCGGGATACCGGTTCCAGTACCAGGTTCCGCCCACTCCCTCGGCGGCCTCCAGCACGACCGTCGACAGCCCGAGCGCGCGTAGCCGGTGAAGCATGTACATGCCGGAGAACCCGGCACCGATCACGATCGCGTCGGGCTCCGTGCCGGACCGATCGGTGGAGCGTTGGTCCTGAGACACCGTCATCGATTCCTCCCACCCTCACTGTGGGACAGGTTCGGCGAGACCGCACGTCGAACTCGTCCCCGGGCGCGACCTCGGCGCAGCCCTTACGATCTGCGCACAGGTCAGCGCCGACCAGGGAGCGTGAGCATGGGCGAACCCAGTCCGGTGTTGGTTCTGATGGGTGTGTCGGGCTCGGGGAAGTCGACCGTCGCGGGTGTGCTGGCCGGTCGGCTCGGCTGGGAGCTGGCCGAGGGCGACGACATGCACCCGCCGGCGAACGTGGCCAAGATGGCGGCCGGGCACCCGCTCGACGACACCGACCGAGGGCCGTGGCTCGCCGAGGTGGCCCGCTGGATCCGCGAGCGGACCGACGCGGGCCGACCCGGCATCGTGACGTGCTCCGCGCTCAAGCGCCGCTATCGGGACGTGCTGCGCGGCGATCACGTCGTCTTCGTCTACCTCGCCGGCACGTACGACCAGATCGCCAGGAGACTCACCGCGCGTCACGGGCATTTCATGCCGGCGACGCTGCTCGACTCGCAGTTCGCCGCGCTGGAACCACCGGGCGAGGACGAGCGGGCGATCACGGTCGATGTCGTGGACTCGCCGGGCGGCGAGGCCGAGGAGATCATCCGGCACCTCCGGCTGACGGGAGAACACCGATGAACGCCGTCGCCGCGATGCCCTGGGGCGCGCACGACACCCGGTTGATCGCGGTCGCGGTGATCGGCATCGCGCTGATCGTGCTGCTGATCGTCGCGGTCAAGATGCATCCCTTCCTGGCTCTGGTGCTGGGCTCGGCGTTCGTCGGGCTGGCCTCCGGCGTCGGGCTGCCGAAGGTCATCTCCAACTTCGAGTCAGGTGTGGGCAGCACTCTGCAGGAGGTCGGGCTGCTGATCGCGCTCGGCGCGATGCTCGGGAAGCTGCTCGCCGACTCCGGTGGCGCGAACCGGGTGATCGACAAACTGGTGGGCTCGTCGTCGGCCGGTGCGCTGCCCTGGACGATGGCACTCGTCGCGGTCATCATCGGTCTGCCGATGTTCTTCGAGATCGGCCTGATCCTGCTGCTGCCGGTGATCGTGCTGGTCACCCAACGATCCCGGCTGCGCCTGATGCGCATCGCCATCCCGGCGCTCGCGGGCCTGTCCGTGCTGCACGGGTTGATCCCGCCGCATCCCGGGCCGCTCATCGCGATCAGCGCCGTGAACGCGCCACTCGGTACGACGCTCGCACTGGGGATCCTGGTCGCCGTTCCGACCGTCGTGCTGTGCGGGCCGCTGCTGGCGGTTCTGCTCGCCAAGTGGGTACCGGTCGGTGCGCCGGCGGTCGCGGGTGGCGTCGACACGGCTGAGCACGCCGAGCCGGAACCGGACGAGGAGGCCCCGACCAGGCAGCCCACGTTCCTGGCCACGCTGCTCACGATCGTCTTCCCGGTCGTGCTCATGCTGGGCAAGGCGCTCGTGGACATCATCTGGCCGGATGCGAAGAACCCACCGCTGATCCGGACGATCTTCGACTTCGTCGGTGAGCCGCTGGTCGCGATGACGCTCGCGGTGCTGCTCGCGCTGGTCACGTTCGGCTACGCGGTCGGGTTCACCGGCGCGGGGCTGTCCCGGCGGATCGGCGCCAGCGTCGGACCGATCGCGGCGGTCATCCTGATCGTCGGAGCGGGCGGCGGGTTCAAGCAGACCCTGGTCGGTGCGGGCGTGGGCGACTCGGTCGCGAAGTTCGCCACCGACGTGCACCTGTCGGTCCTGCTACTGGGCTGGCTCGTCGCCGTCGCGCTGCGTCTGGCGACCGGCTCGGCGACGGTCGCCACGGTCACCGCGGCCGGCATCGTCGCGCCGCTCGCCACCACGCTGAGCCCGTCACACGCTGCCTTGCTCGCGCTGGCCATCGGCGCCGGGTCACTGTTCCTGTCCCACGTCAACGACGCCGGGTTCTGGATGGTGAAGGAGCTGTTCGGGCTGAGCGTCGGTCAGACGTTCAAGACCTGGTCGGTCATGGAGACGGCCGTGTCGGTGATCGCGTTCGTCTTCGTCATGCTGCTCTCAGCCGTCTTCTGAGTGGACACATCACGAAGTCAGCCGAACGCCTTCGCGATCTGGGTTCGGCCCTCGGCGGCCAGGTTCAGGAAGCCGTAGGTTCCTTCGTCCAGCAGCTCGCGGGCCGCGTGGTGCAGCGCGCCGATCATCGCCTGGTTGAACGCGCCGCCGACCGAGATGCGGGCGACACCCCACTCGGCCAGCTGCGCGACCGGGACCATGTCGGGGCGCACCAGCACGTTGACCGGCCGGTCCACCGAGGCGAGCAGGCTCCGCAGGTCGTCGGGCCTCGACACCCCGGGCGCGTACAGCACATCGGCACCCGCCTCCTGGAAGGCCTGCAGCCGAGCGATCGTGTCGGCGAGGTCCCGGTTGCCCCGGATGAAGTTCTCCGCCCGCGCGGTCAGCACCAGGTCCGACGCGGCGCGGGCAGCCTCGATCCGCTCCACGGCGTGCGGCAGGTCGTAGAACGGGGTGTCCGGATCGCCCGTGTAGTCCTCGATCGAGCACCCGGCGAGCCCGGTGGCGGCGGCGTCGGTGACCGTCGCCGCCACCGCCTCAGGGGTGTGCCCGAAACCGTTCTCCAGGTCGGCGGACACCGGGACCTCGACCGCGGAGACCAGCTCCGCCGCGTGCGCGAGCACCTCGTCGCGTGTCGCCCCGCCGTCGAGCCGCCCCAGGGTCGCGGCGTGGCCGCTGCTCGTCGTCGCCAGTGCGGCGAACCCCGCTGACACGAGCAGCTTCGCGGTGCCCACGTCCCACGGGTTCGCCACCACGAGCGGACGGCCGGGGACGTGGAGCTCGCGGAACCGCGCGATCTTGTCTGCTTGCGATGTCACACGGTCGACCGTACCGGTGAGCGTCACCAGCGTCTGCCGAGTTCCGCCCTTCCCTCGTCGGTGAGGCTGCCGAACAGCCGCAGCCGCGCCATGCCACCGTCGGGATGGATGTCCAGCCGGACCTCGTCGGCCGCCGGGGTGTCACCCAGCACGAACCGGTGCCGGGTGTCGGGTTGCAACGCGGTCCTGGCGAGCAGCTCGAACCACTCGCCACCCGCGCGCCTGCCCCGCAGCGACGCCCAGCCGGGCGCGTTGTGCAGGAAGTAGGACGTGTCCAGCTCCGCGACCCGGACGTGGCCCTCCGCCGCGAGCGCGACATGGACCCAGTCGTTGCCGTCGTCGCGGCGCCGCGCGGTCTCCCAACCCTCGCCCATGGACCGCACCGGGCCGGGCAGGAGCAGGTTCGTCGACGAGCCGTAGAACCGGTTCGACGAGTCGATCATCGTCGCGCCGTTCTCGGCGGCCGCGAGGTCGACGACACCGAGCGCGTCGACGACCGAGGGGTCCGCGATGGCCTGGCCGTGCACCCGCAGCCGCGCGACACCGCCGTCGGGATGGATCCGCAGCCGGACGTGGGTGTACCGACGCGTCGCCGCATCGCCGACCACCTCGAAGGGGTTCTCCGCGTCGCCCTTGATCGCCTGCGGGGGCACCAGGGGCTGCCAGCCCTCGTGCCCGACCAGCTCGTCCACCGACGGGTGGCCGTCGAGGCACAGACCGTCCACCGACGCCTCCGGCGGGTAGTTGCCCTTGAACCAGCTGGTGTCGATCACCACGCCCTTGACGACACCGGCCGCACCGAGCCGGACGATCGCCTCGTCGTGTCCCGCTTCGCGGCGGCGGCGGGTCTCCCACCCGTCGTAGACCTTGCCCTTGTGCCCGAAGCTGCTCGGGTCGAACACCGAGGGCCCGGCCGAGATCAGGTTCTCCCTGGCGGCGAAGGCCTCGTCGTTCGCGTAGACGACGGCACCACCCAGGGTGCGCACGGCGAGATCGGGCAGTTCGCGGAAGTCGATGCTCATCAGTCCTCAGGTTCCGGTGATGTGTTCTGGACGGATCGGCACCCGGCGCAGCGCGCGGCCGGTGGCGTCGCGGATCGCCGCGGCGACGGCTGGGCCGGAGGAGATCGTCGGCGGCTCGCCCACTCCCCTGACCCCGTACGGCGCGTGCGGGTCCGCGTACTCCAGCACCGCGATCTGCATCGGTGGCATGTCCAGGATGGTCGGAATCAGGTAGTCGGTGAAAGAGGGATTTCGCACATGACCGTCGGTCACGAGGATTTCCTCCATCAGCGCCAGCCCCATACCCTGCGCGCTGCCGCCCTGAATCTGGCCGACCACGGCATCCGGGTTGATCGCCTTGCCGACGTCCTGCGCGGTGTCCAGCGCGATGACCTTCACCAGCCCGAGCTCGACGTCGACGTCGACCACCGCCCGGTGCGCGGAGAACGCGTACTGGACGTGCGCGTCGCCCTGCCCGGTCTCCGGGTCGATCGCGTGCGTCGGGCGGTGCCGCCATTCGACGGTCTCCTCCACGAACCCGGCATCGGTCCCGTCACCGAGCAGCTCGACGAGGCTCACGACCACCTCGCCGCTGCTCGCCACGATCTTGTCACCGTCGAGCCGGAGCTGGTCGGCGGTGACCGCGAGCCGGTCGGCAGCGCGGGCGAGCAGCGACCGGCGCACCGCTTCGCACGCCGCCTTCACCGCACCACCGGTCACGTAGGTCTGGCGGGACGCCGACGTGGAACCGCCGGAGCCGACCGTCGTGTCCTTGGGATGCACGACCACCCGCTCGATCCCCAGCTCGGTCCGGCAGATCTGCTGCTCGACGGTGATCAGCCCCTGGCCGACCTCCGCCGCCGCCGTCTGGACCGTGACCACCGGCTCGCCTGCGATCACCTCGAGCCGGACCCTCGCGGTCGAGTAGTCGTCGAAGCCTTCGGAGAAGCCGATGTTCTTGTAGGTCACGGCGTAGCCGACGCCACGCACGACACCTTCGCCGTGGGTGGTGTTGGACGCACCCCCCGGCAAGGTGCGCACGTCCAGCTCGTCGCCGGCGGACCGGGGGGCGGGCAACGGCATGTCCCGGACGATGTCGAGCAGCTCCTCGACCGGGGCGGCGGAGTCGATCAGCTGCCCGGTGATGTTGCGGTCGCCTTCGCGCATGCCGTTGAGCTTGCGGATCTCCACCCGGTCGAGCCCGACCCGGTCGGCCAGCTCGTCCATCAGCGCCTCGTGCGCGAACGCGGCCTGCACACAGCCGAAGCCACGCATCGCGCCGCACGGCGGGTTGTTCGTGTAGACGCCGTAGCAATCGACCGCGACACTCGGGATGCGGTACGGGCCCAGGCCCAGCGTGCCGCCGTTGCCGACCACGGCGCCGGTCGACGAGGCGTAGGCGCCGCCGTCGAACAGGATGTTCGCCTTCGCGTAGACCAGCGTCCCATCGCTGCGGGCGCCGAACTCGAAACGCATGGTCGCAGGATGCCGGTGGACGTGACCGAAGAACGACTCCTCGCGGTTGTACGACATCTTGACCGGCTTGCCGGTGTGCAGCGCGAGCAGGCAGGCGTGCACGTGCATCGACAGGTCCTCACGGCCGCCGAACGCCCCGCCGACACCCGCCAGGCTGAGCCGCACCTTGTCCTTCGGCAGTCCCAGCGCGTGGCAGATCTGCTGCTGGTCGACGTGCAGCCACTGGGTGGCGACGTACAGGTCGACCCCGCCGTCCTGCGCGGGCACCGCGAGGCCCGCTTCCGGGCCGAGGAACGCCTGGTCCTGCATGCCGACCTCGAAGTCGAGCGCGACCACGACCGGCGCGCTGACGTCCTGCTCGCCCCGGCGAAGCACGAGGTGCCGGACCAGGTTGCCGTTCTCGTGCACCTTCGGCGCGTCGTCGTCCAGCGCGTGCCGGGCGTCGGTCACGGCCGGAAGGATTTCGTAGTCGACCTTGATCCGCTGCGCGGCTCTGCGGGCGGTCTCGGGGTGGTCGGCGGCGACCAGCGCGACCGGTTCGCCCTCATAGCGGACCACGCCGTCGGCCAGCACCGGTGTGTCCAGGTGCTCCAGCCCGACCGCGTTGGCACCGGGCACGTCGGCGGCGGTGAGCACCGCGTCCACGCCCGGCACGGTCAGCGCGTCGGTGATGTCGATGCCGAGGATGCGGGCGTGCGGGTGCGGGCTGCGTAACGTCACGCCCCACACCATGTCGTCGTGCCACAGGTCGCTGGCGTAGGCGAACTCGCCGGTCACCTTGAGCACACCGTCCACGCGCAGCGGGCTGTCCCCGATGCGGCCGCGAGTCTCGGTACGGGTGTCGTTCTGGGTACTGGTCACCTCAACCACCTGCCTTGGCCAGTAGTGCGCGATGGACGGCCGTCGCGTCCCGCGCGAGTGCCTCCGCGTCGACGCCGAGGGCACGATCGTGCTCGACGACCGGTGTGCCGCCGACGAGCAGCAGTTCCAGTGGCGGTGGGGCGCCGAGCACCAGCGCGGCCACCGGGTCCGCGATGTCGGCGTGGGCGAACCCGTCGATCCGCCATACCGCGAGGTCGGCGAGCTTGCCCGGTTCCAGCGAGCCGATCTCGTCGGTGCGACCCAACAGCGCGGCGCCGCCGAGCGTCGCCATCTCCAGTGCGTCACGCACCGCCAGCGCACGGGGGCCTCCCCTGGCCCTGGCGAACAGCAACGCGTGCCGCACCTCCTCCAGGAGGCTGCCCGCCTCGTTGCTCGCCGCGCCGTCGACGCCGAGCCCGACCGGGGCGCCCGCGTCACGCAGGTCGCGGGACCGTGCGATGCCGGCTCCCAGACGGGCATTGGAGGACGGGCAGTGCGCCACACCGGTGCCGCTGTCCGCGATCTTCTTCACGGCCGAGTCGTCGAGGTGCACCGCGTGGGCGAACCAGACGTCCGGCCCGGTCCAGCCGAGGCTCTCCACGTACTCCAGCGGCGTGCAGCCGAAGCGTTCGCGGCAGAAGTCCTCCTCGTCCAGGGTCTCCGCGAGGTGCGTGTGCAGCCTCAGGCCGCGCTCGCGCGCCAGCTCGGCGGACTCGCGCATCAGCTCACCGGTCACCGAGAACGGCGAACAGGGGGCCAGCGCGATCCGCAGCATCGAGCCGGGAGCCGGGTCGTGCCAGCGGTCGATCGCGTCGGCCGAGGCGGCCAGCACGGCGTCCCGGTCCTCGACGACCTCGTCCGGTGGCAGGCCGCCCGCGCTGCGGCCCAGGTCCATCGAGCCTCGACACGGGTGGAACCGCAGGCCCACCGCCCTGGCCGCCTCGATCTCGGCGGCCAGCAGGTCGCCTCCGCCATGGGGAAACACGTAGTGGTGGTCCGTGCTGGTCGTGCACCCGGTGCGGGCCAGCCAGGCCAGTGCACCGCTCGCGGCGACGTTCACGGCGTGCTCGTCGATCCCCGCCCACACCGGGTACAGACGGGTCAGCCAGCCGAACAGGGTGTCGTCGACCGCGAGCCCCCGGGTGACCCACTGGTAGAGGTGCTGGTGTGTGTTGACCAGACCGGGGGTCACCAGACATCCCCTGGCGTCGATGACCCTGGCGCCCTCGGGCCGGGGCCCGGGGCCGTCGCCGACCGTGACGATCCGGTCGTCGAAGACGACCAGGTGACCGTCGGTGTGTTCGGAGCGTTGCCCGTCCATCGTGACGATGTGCGCACCCTCGATGATCACGGTGCCGCTCATCGGTCGCCCTGCTCGTCGGTGCCACGCTGCGCGGCCAGCCGCACGGCGTCCAGGATCTTCTCGTAGCCGGTGCACCGACACAGGTTGCCGGCCAGCGCCTCGCGGATCTCCGGGTCGGACGGCTCAGGGTTGCGCGCCAGCAGGTCGTGTGTGGACACGATCAGCCCGGGCGTGCAGAACCCGCACTGCACCGCTCCACACTCGAGGAAGGCCTGCTGGACCGGGTGCAGCGCGGGTTCCTCCGCCGTGTTGTCGGCGAGCCCTTCGACCGTGGTGACCTCCCGGCCGTTCACCTGACCGGCGGCCACCAGGCAGGCGCAGCTGGGCAGCCCGTCCAGGTACACGGTGCAGGAACCGCACTCGCCCTGCTCACAGGCGTTCTTGGAACCGGGCAGACCGACCCGCTCACGCAGCAGGTACAGCAGGCTCTCGCCCTCCCAGACGTCGTCGACGACGTGTTTCGTCCCGTTCAGTGTCGTGGTGACCCGCATGGCGTCAGGCTGCCTTCCGGTAGTCGTTCCAGGCCCAGTTCGCGGCACGATGGGCCATCACCGCGAGCGAACGCCTGCGGTAGGCGGCGCTGCCGCGCACGTCGTCGATGGGAGCGGCCGCGTCGCTGACCCGGCTGCCGAACTCCCGGGTCAACGACTCGGGCAACGGGCCGCGGGAGTCCCACAGCCCGGCCGCCTCGAGTTCCCCGGCCAGGAACGTCTCCGCCTCGTGCGCACGCCGAGGGGTGGGCGCGGCCGATCCGATCCCGGTGCCCACCGAGCGGCGCGCCGGGTGCAGGGCGAACCCGAACGCCGACACGGCGATCACCATGGCGTTGCGGGTGCCGATCTTGCAGAACTGCTGCGGCCCCGACGCCGGGGTCAGCAGGATCGCCGCGATGAGCTCGTCCTCGGCCAGCGCGGTCTTCTTCACCCCGAGATAGAACTCGATGATCGGGATGAAACGGGTGCCTCGCGCCGCCGAGGCGACCTCGACCACCGCGTCGGTGGCCAGAAGCGGAGGATGCGAGTCGCCGGCGGGCGAGCCCGCACCCAGGTTGCCGCCGACGGTGCCCCGGTTGCGAATCTGCGGGGAACCGACCGTGCGCGACGCCATCGCCAGACCGGGCAGCTCATCGCCCAGCTCGGCGATCAGCCGGGTGTAGCTGACCCCGGACCCGAGCCGTACCCGCGCGCCGTCCGCGTCGGACTCCCGGCTCCACTCGCGCAGCTCGGTGATCCGGGTCAGGTCCAGCAGGGCACCCGGCCTGCGTCGATCGAAGTTGATCTCGACCATGACATCTGTGCCGCCGGCGACGGGCACCGCATCGGGGAACTCCGCGCGGGCGGCCAGCGCCTCCTGCCAGGTGCTCGGCTGCAGGAACTCCATCGGGACTCCTTCTCCGTAGGACTGTGCCAGTACAGCGCTACTCCGACGGTCCGCATAAGCCATCACGCAGACGAAGTGTCGCGCCGAACACCCGATGAAGTTGTAGGTTCCTCCAATGCTGCTTCGGGACCTGCTCGCCGTGCCCGAACTACGGTTGCGGCTGCTCGTCGGAACCGATGCGGCACTCGACCGTCCGGTCCGCTGGGTCTACACGACCGACCTGATCGACCCCGGTCGCTACCTGTCCGGCGGGGAGCTGGTGATCAGCGGTCTGGTGTGGCACAACGGGCCCGGCGACAGCGACCTGTTCGTCGACACGATCGCGGACGCCGGAGCGGCCGCGCTGGCCGCCGGGGAGGCGCGCCTCCACCACGTCCCCGCGGACCTGGAAGCGGCGTGCCGGCGGCGGGGCATGGTTCTGATCGCCGTGCCGGAGGAGGTCTCCTTCTCGGCGGTCACCGAGCAGGTCACCGGCTCGGTCACGGCGGCGCGGGGTGACCGGTTGGCCGCTCGGCTCGGCAGACAGCGCGAGCTGCTCTCCGCCGTGGCCGGCGGGATGGGGCTCACCGAGCTGTCCGGCCGGGTGTCCGAGACGATCGGGGTGGTCTGCCGGATCTTCACGCCGACCGGCCGGGCGATCGTGCCCGGCCCGGTGCCGCTCACGGCCTCGAAGGTCGACCTGGTGGTCCAGGCGTACCTGACGGCCGACCGGCTGCCCGCGAACGTCTCCGGGCAGCCCGGTTACTCGGTGTTCCCGGTCGGCCCGGCCTTGGCACAGCGCCTGACCTCGTGGTTCGTGGTGGTGGTCGGGCCGTGGCAGAGCTGGAGCCCGGACGTCTCCGATGCGGTCGGCGAGCTGGTGGCGTTCGCCGCGCTCGACCGGTCGCGGCGCAACGAGGGCCGCCGGGTGGCCAGGACGATCGCCGACGACGCCATCCGGCTGATCACGGCCGGCGCGTCCGGTCAGCCCGAGACCGCGGCCCGCCTGCGCCAGGTCGGTCTGGATCCGACCGTCCGGATGATGGTGGTCGTGGCCGGGTTCGTGGACCGGCCGGACCTGACCGAAACCGCGGTCACGGTGCTGGAGGACGCGGTCGCGCACCTGGGGCCGCCGGTCGCGGCAGCCACGTCGGACGGCCTGGCCGTGGCGCTGGTGGCCGGCGGCCAGGACCCGGACCCGTCGGCCACTCTGCGCACCGCGCTGGAGCGGTTGCAGCCCGCCCTCGGCGGCCTGCGGCTGACCGTCGGGATCAGCAGGCCGTCGGGCGCCGAGGCGCTGTCCGGTGCCATCCGCGAGGCCGAGCACGCGCGCGAACTCGCCCGGCTGCGCTCGGGCCCGCTGAACGTCGTGACCGACGCCGAGGTCACCTCACACGTGGCGCTGCTCGCCATGGTCCCGGACGAGGTCCGGCGCGCCTTCGCCTCCCGGGTCCTGGACCCGGTCCTGGACTACGACGCACGCAACGACGCGGGCCTGGTGGAGACCCTCGAGGCCTTCCTCGACCACTCCGGTTCCTGGAGCAGGGTCGCCCAGCACCTGCACCTGCACGTCAACACGGTCCGCTACCGGATCAGCAGGGTCGAGGAGCTGACCGGCCGGGACCTGGCCCGCTTCGAGGACCGCGTGGACGTCTTCCTGGCCCTGCGTTCGCGATAGCCCGCACAGAGGCTGGCACCCACGCAACTGAGCAAAGTTCGATCCCGGACCCCGGTCCAGGCCGTCGTAGACAGAACCACCGACAAACCGCAGCTCGCACAGAGGTTTTCTACGCCGCACAGAGGCTGGGGCCTCTGTGCGGCGTGTACTCGGTCTGTGCGAGCTGGGCTCGCTCAGGCGAAGCCGGGGACCGAGCGCCACGCCGGACCGGCGTCGGGGGCGTCCTCCCGGGTCACCGCGCACTCGATCAGGCCGTACGGGCGGTCGGCGGCGTAGAAGACCTCGTTGGGGTTCTCCAGGTCGAACGGCGAGAGGTCGACGACGAAGTGGTGCCGGTTCGGAGCGGACAGCTTGATCTCGGCGATCTCCGGGTGCTCGGCCAGCGCGCTGCTGCCCATCTCCCACAGCGTCTGCTGCAGCGCCAGCGAGTGCACCTCGGCGAACCGCTCCAGCAGAATCCGGCGGACCGACGCCCAGGTCTTGTCCCAGTCGACGTCCGTGTCCCGGTAGCGCCACCTGGCGACCAGCGAGGTCGACATGATCCGGTCGTGGGTCTCCGGCAGCGTCGTGTAGCGGTCGGTGAGGAAACCGGCGAACTCCGAGCCCGCCGACTTCAGCAGCACCAGGTCACGCAGGCCGGACACGACCCACGCCTGATCGCCCTCGACGGTGACCGCCGTGGTGCGCACCTCGGCGCCCCGCCGGGCCCACGTGTGGTCGTGGCCCCGGCCGTCGACCTCGACCCGCTCCCAGTCGAGCTCCTCCACCTCGATCCGGGCGCTGTGTACCGGCTCCACGGTCCCGACGAAGTGCCTGCCGAGTTGCAGCGCGTAGTTCTCGATCTCCCGGAGGCCGTGTTCCTTGGCGAACGCGTAGCAGGTGTTCTTCTGCGTGTCGGTCGGCAGCACCCGGCTCTGGTCACCGTGGATGTGCGCCGCGCCGAAGTCACCGCGCAGCGACGTGGACACGGTGACGTCCCGGATCTCGTGCCGCTCGGTGTCACGGTAGATGCGGACGACCCGGCATTCCGCTTTGCCGTACTGGTTCTCGGCGAGCACGATGCCGGCGCGCGAGGCTGTGTCCTGGGATTCCACTGTCAACTCCCGAGATAGGTGGAGTAACCGAACGGCGACAGCAACAGCGGCACGTGGTGGTGCCGCGCCGGGTCGCTGATGACGAAACTGACGGCGACCTCCGGGTAGAAGACCGGCCGGTCGGCCGATGCGAAGTAGGTCCCGGTGTCGAAGACGATCCGGTAGGTGCCCGCCGCCAGGTCCGCGCCGAGGGCTCCGATCCGGCCGTTGCCGTCGGTCACCGCCTCGGCGAGAGTGCAGGCGCTGTGCTCCAGCCGGACCGCCACTCCGGCGGCCGGGATCCCCAGGGTCGTGTCGAGGACGTGGGTCGACAGGCTCATCCGGTCACCGCCGTCTGCTCGCCGAGCACCCGGGCCAGCCGGAGCCGGTTGATCGCGGCGAGCTCGGCGCGCACCACACGCCATTCGGTCGCCGGATCGTTGTCCAGCCGGTCACGCAGCACCGCCAGCAGCTCCTCGGCACCCCGGCCGCTGGCGCACACCAGGTAGACGTGCCCGAATCGTTCCTCGTAGGCACGGTTGCCCTCGGCCAACGCGGACAGCACGTCCTCGCCCGCCTCACTGACCTTGCTCTGTTCCCTGCTCGACCTCGGGTCGGAACTGCGCTCACCGATGCGGGGATGTCCGGTCAGCCCGTCGACGACGTCGGAGTCGGTCAGCGCGTCCTCGGCCGCGACGCCCAGCTGCGCGACCGTGGCGTACGGGCGGCCGGCCGCGACCTCACTCGCCCACCGGGGCGCGCTGCAGCAGCTCAGCAGCAGCTCGCGGGCGGACTCGTCGGGCAGCTCGTTGAACTCGGCGAGGTTCACCGATCCTCTCTTCCCAGCGCCCAGCTACGTGCGCTGTGGATCGGGTTCGCGTCGGCGACCAGGTCACCGAAGCGCCGGCTGGCGATCTTCGCCACCTCCACGAGCGCCGCCGCGTGCTCCTGCGCCGCCGAGTTGGCCAGCCGCTGCCAGCCCTCCTCCAGGATGCGGTCCCGCTTGCCGGCGTCACGCACGGACACGATCAGCGGGATGCCGAACCGGTCGCGGTAGGCGCTGGTCAGGCTGTCGAACTCGGCGTGATCGTCCTCGGTCAACCGGGTCAGACCCGCGGCGGACTGGTCACGGACGGACTCTTCGCCCTCCGTCCCGTCGGCCACCCGGTCGTCGCCGAGTGCCGGATAGTGCGTCATCAACTCGCGCTGCTCCTCATGGCCGCTGGTGAATAGTGCTTCCTGGAACGCGGTCCGCAGCGCTGAGGTATCCGCGAAGGGCTTGTTCTCGTAGGCCTTCTCCACGACCCAGTCGGTGTCCTGGAAGAGCCTGCGGAAGGTGCTGACGAACTGGGCCCGGTCCATCTCGTTGACCTGGTCCAGGCGCACGGAGGCGCCGCCGGGGGTGCCGGCGACGGCCGGTCCGTAGTCCTTGCCGATGTGGTGGAACACGACGTTCAGCAGAATCGCGGTCACGCTGCCCAGGGTGATCCCCGATCCGAGGACGATCTGCGCCCACCCCGGGACCGCCTTGGCGATGTCCGGCTGCACCGTGGCGAGCAGTGCCAGCCCGACGCTGGAGGCCACGATCACGACGTTGCGGTTGTCGTGGAAGTCCACGGCGCCGAGGGTCTGGATTCCGACGACCGCGACGGTGGCGAACATCGCCAGCGCGGCGCCACCGAGAACCGGGTGCGGGATCGAGGCCACGACCGCGCCCGCCTTGGGCACGAGACCGATCAGGATCATGAACACGCCGGCCGCGGCGACCACGTACCTGCTGGAGATCCGGGTCAGCCGCACCAGACCGACGTTCTCCGCGAAACAGGTGTAGGGGAACGAGTTGAGGACACCGCCGATCGTGGTGGCCAGGCCATCGGCCCGCAGTGCCCGCGCGATGTCCTCGCGGCCGATCCTCCGGTCGACGATCTCGCCGGTGGCGAAGACGTCACCGGTGGTCTCGACGGCGGTGATCAGCATGACCACCACCATCGACACGATGGCCGCGACGCTGAACTTGGGGATGCCGAAGAAGAACGGTGTCGTCACGCCGAGCCAGGGCTGGCCGACCACCGCGGTGAAGCTGGCGTCACCCAGCGCCCAGGCGACCAGCGTGCCCAGCACAAGCCCGACCAGCACCGCGACCGTGGCCATGAAACCGCGGAAGACCCGCTGGATGATCACGATGAGCGCGAGGGTCCCGAGTGCGTACGCCAGGTTGCGCGAGTTCGCGGGCTGCGCGTTCGTGGCGCCCCCGACCACGTCCTGCGCGGCGACCGGCAGCAGCGCGATACCGATGATCAGGATGACCGAGCCGGTCACGACCGGCGGGAAGTAGCGGATCAGCCTGCTGAAGTACGGCGCGGCGAAGAACGTGACCAGACCGGCGACGATCACCGATCCGTAGATCATCAACAGGCCGCTGGTGCCACCTCCGGCCGCCAGCCCGATCGCGATCATCGGCGACACGGCGGTGAACGTGACGCCCTGGACGAGCGGCAGCCGTACGCCGACCTTCCAGAAGCCGACCGACTGGATGATCGAGGCGATGCCGCAGGTGAACAGGTCCGCGTTGATCAGGTGGATCAGCTCACGCTCGGACAGCCCGATCGCACCCGCCAGCAGGATCGGGATGACCACGGCACCGGCGTAGAAAGCGAGTACGTGCTGGATTCCGTACAGCGCCAACCGTCCGGCGGGTAACACCTCGTCGACGGGATGGACGGTCCTCGGCCTTGTCGCTGCCGAATCCTGGGTCGATGCGGAATCCTGGCTGGAGCGGCCTCTGGCAAATCGCATGGGCACCTCACGAGCTGGGGACGGCGGGCGTGGCCGTCCGCTAACGATGCGGGTCACGCAGTCCGGCACGGTACTCACCGGATCGACGAACAAGCGTGGCGTGGGCCACTCCCGTTTTGTGCGATCCACCAATGAGTGTGCGGAATCGGACCCGAACCAGCGAGCCGAGAACCTCAGGAACGGCAGCTCGCCACCACCGCGATCCCGTCCCGGATCGCGGACTCGGCGAGCGAGCCGTAGCCGAGCACGAGCGCGGGCGGCGCCAGGTGCGGCTCGGCCCAGTGCCAGGACGCGCCTTCGACGAGCACTCCCCGGTCGCGCGCCTGAGCCACGAGTCGCTGCTCGTCACACTCGGAGGGCAACTGGACGTAGAGGTGCAGCCCGGCCGCGACGCCGAGCGGACGCGCATCGGGCAGCGCCGCCGCCAGCGCCCGGATCGCGGTGTCCCGCTTGCGTCGATAGGTCGGCCGGACCCGCCGCAGGTGACGGGCGAATCCCCCGCCGGCGACGAACCGGGCCAGCGCGAGCTGCTCGAGGAGCGTGCTGCCCATGTCGGCGTACATCTTCTCCGCCGCGACCTCGTCGACCAGGTCGCTCGGCAACGCCAGCCAGCCCAGGCGCAACGCCGGGGTCAGCGTCTTGCTCACGCAACCCGCGTGCACGACATGCTCCGGTGCCAGCCCCTGCAATGCGCCGATCGGTGTCCGGTCGTAGCGGAACTCCGCGTCGTAGTCGTCCTCGATGATCAGCCCGCCGCTCCCCCTGGCCCAGTCGAGCAGTGCGGACCGCCGGGCGCCGCTGAGCACCGCACCCATCGGGTAGGAGTGGGCCGGAGCGATCAGAACGGCACCGATCTCGTGGGCCGTCAGCCGGGCGATGTCCAGACCGTCCTGGTCGACCGGGATCGCCACGGGACGCAGACCGGCCCTGACGACGATCTCGCGGTGGACGCCGAAACACGGGTCCTCCAGCGCGACCGCCCGCACACCACGTGCGCGGAGAACACCACACAGCAGCGTCAGCGCCTGGGTGACGCCCGAGGTGACCAGCAGCTGGCCCGGCGACGTCATCACCCCGCGGACCCGCCCGAGGTAGCCCGTCAGCGCCTCGCGCAGTGCGGAGGCACCCAACGGACCCGGATATCCCAGCTCACGGTCCGACACCGCGGTCAGTGCGGCGCGGTAGTGCCGTTGCCACTCGGCCCTGGGGAAGAGCCCCGGGTCGGGTAGTCCGCCGATGAACCTGACGGTCGACGCGGGCGCGGTCCCGGCCCGGCCGCCTTCGCTGCGCGACGTCGCCACGGCGCGCACCGTCGTGGCCGATCCCTGGTGCGCGTCGAGATAGCCGTCCGAAGCGAGCTGGCCGTACGCCTCGACCACGACGCTCCGCGCGACACCCAGGTCTTCGGCCAGTGTCCGGGACGGAGGCAGCCGCGTGCCGGCCGGCACCTGGCTGGACTGGATGAGCCTGCGCAGCTCGCTCTCCAGCTGGGCGCGCAACGATCGCGGTCGCGTCCGATCGAGCACGACCAGCAGATCGGCCGGGAACTGAGAATTGGTCCGGCTAGCTGCGTCAGAATTGGGTCTGGACACCGGCCAATCTTAGCCTCAGAGTCACCGGTGTGCCTTTGACGAGCAGGTCCCCGACCACGTCCGCGCGCCCGGTACTCACCCGGTGGACGCCCGGCCCGGTCGTCAGGCACACCGGTCCGGTGGTCGTGAGCGTCACGGACTTCACCTCGGCGCGCTATCGGGACCTCCCGTCTATCGCGCGGACCGGGTTTCGGCTGCGCCAGGGCTGGTACGCCATGCCCGGCGCCGTCGGGCTGTGGTTGTGGTCGCTGCCGTTGCAAGCCCGCACCGGCTCGATCTCCGTCTGGTCGAACGAAGCCGACCTGCGCCGATTCGTGCGGCTGCCACTGCACGTCGACGTGATGCGGCACTTCAGCCCGCGCGGCACGACCAGGGCGACCACGATCACTGCCGACGAGCTGGTCCCGTCCGAGATCCTGGCCCGAGCGACACGCTGGATTCTCGACGCGAAGTGACGGCCGGAGCTCACGCCCTGTTTGATGACGTTGTGACAGACCCTCGCGCACCCCGCCTCGACGTGATCCGGCGCTTTCCGGCGCGGCCGTCAGCTCTGGTCGTCGTGCTGCACGGCGGCCAGTCCGTGAGCCTCCAGCGGCCGCACCGGCTGCGGCCCGCGTACCTGCGGATGGTGCCGATCGCTCACATGCTCGAAGGTGCGCTGCGCGCGGACGGGGTCGGCGTCGGGCTGCTGCGCTATCGGTACCGGGGGTGGAACGGCGCCCAGCGGGACGCGTACCAGGACACCGAGCGGGTGCTGGACGAGATGTCCCTGCGCCACCCGGGTGTGCCGGCGGTGCTGGTCGGGCACTCGATGGGCGGACGGGCGGCGCTGCACGCCGCGGGCCATCCCTCGGTCAGGGCGGTGTGCGCGCTGGCGCCGTGGCTGGACGGCTCGGATCCGGTCGACCAGCTGTCCGGCCGCGCCCTGCTGATCGTGCACGGCGTCGAGGACCGGATGACCGACCCACGGCAGTCCTACAGCTACGCGGTGCGGGCCAGGGACGTGGCGACTCGCGTCGCCCGGTTCGAGATAGCCGGCGAGGGCCACGCGATGCTGCGCGAGCGGCACACCTGGTCGACGCTCACCCGACGGTTCGTGGCGGGCGAGCTGGGCACGGAACCGCTGGCACCGGAGCTCGACGAGGCGTACCGGCTGGGCCCGACGAGCTAGTGCCCACTAGAGCCAGCCGTTGTTCTCGGCGATGCGCACCGCGTCGGCGCTGTTCACCGCATCGGTCTTGCCTATCGCGGACGACAGATGGTTCCGGACCGTTCCGTGTGACAGGTGCAGTGCCTTGGCGATCTCCGCGGCGGTCCGCCCCTCCCCCGCGGCACGCAGGACGTTCTGTTCACGGTCGGTCAGGGGGTTGGCCCCGATCGCCATCGCGTCGGCGGCCAGTGCGGGATCCACCGCGCGCAGCCCGGCGTGGACTCGGCGGATCGCGTCGACCAGCTGTTCCGGTGGTGCGTCCTTCAGCACGAAACCGGCGGCACCCGCCGCCATCGCCCTGCTGAAGTAGCCGGGACGCCCGAAGGTCGTGCAGATGATGACCCGGCAGCCGGGCGCCGACTCACGCAACAGCCGCGCGACCTCGAGCCCGTCGAGACCGGGCATCTGTACATCCAGCAGGGCGACGTCCGGTCGCTTGTCCACGACGGCCGCGAGTACGTCGTCCCCACGAGCCACCTCGGCCACCACGGTCAGGTCCGGTTCCAGGTCGAGCATGGCGACCAACCCACCCCTGACCAGCGCCTGGTCGTCGGCGACCAGCACGGTGATCGGATTGTTCGGCATCAGCGAATCTCCGCCTTCAGTCGGAACCCGCCGGTCGGCCCCGGACCGGTCTCGATCGTGCCCTCGACGGCGGCCAGCCGTTCGGAGAGCCCCGTCAGGCCGTTGCCTGCCCCGTTGACCGGTCCGACCCCGTCGTCGACGATCTCCAGCCACCGCCGTCCCACTCGGACGATGCACCGTCGCGCGCGGCTGTGCCGGACCACGTTCGTCACGCCCTCCCGAAGGACATAGGCGAGCGGCTCGTCCAACCGGGTGTCGACGTCATCGGTCGAGGTCGGCAGGTCTGCGTCGATCCCGGCGGCACGCAGTGCGGCGCGGGCGGCGGCCAGCTCCTCGACCAGCGTCATCCGACGCTGACCGGCCACCGTCGCGCGCACCTCACCCAGTGTGGTGCGCGCCAGGTTCTCCACATCACGGACCTCGGCGAGCGCGTCCTCGACCCTCCGGCCGCTCTCCAGCAGCCTGCGGGTCAGTGAGGCCTTGACCGTGATCGCGGTGAGGCTGTGGCCGAGTACGTCGTGCAGGTCGCGCGCGAGACGGGCCCGCTCGTGGGCCACGGCCAGGGTCCTGATCTCCGATCGGGCCACCGCGAGCTTGCCGACCAGCCTGGCCATCCGGCTGGTGGTCAGTGCCAGTAGCCCGACCAGGGCCACCACGACGGTGCCCTGGTCGTCGATCTGCCCGTCGGCCGCCAGACCGAACCCCATGGCCGAGGCGATGGTCAGGACGACGATCGCCCTCGACGCCGCGAG
Source organism: Actinospineispora spinosispora DSM 44797 (assembly GCF_000429025.1). GTDB lineage: Bacteria > Actinomycetota > Actinomycetes > Mycobacteriales > Pseudonocardiaceae > Pseudonocardia > Pseudonocardia spinosispora. Next base: position 479,216 of record NZ_KE386833.1, on the reverse strand, counting down.
CGGCAACAACATCACGGCGGCGGCGACGGCGTAGGCCAGATAACCGAAGGAGCGGTTCGAGCCCGAGGCCAGGAGATAACCGATGCCGAGGACGAACAACAGAGCAACCATCAGGACCCGGTAGGCGGGCGACCAGCGCGGGGCCACCCACCACACCAGGAGGTATCCCCCGCCGTACGCGATCGTCAGCGGGATGAGCAGCGCGGGTGAGCCCCCGGCCCGCACCGTCTCCACGGTCCCGCTGACCAGCCAGACGACCAGCAGCGACGAGATCATCCAGTCCCACCGACGCGCACCCTTCGCCCCGGTCCGGGGGAAGACCGGCCACTCCCGGGAGTCCACCGCGACGTCACTCAGGTCGTCGTGTCCGTTGCTCGCCGCGCTCGACATCACCGCATCAACCTGCCACTGCTCGCTTGGCGGAGCGAATCGTCCAGGTGATCAACAGGGTGAACACCACGACCATCACACCGTTGGACAACGCGACCGCCAGATCCAGCGGCAGGTGGTAGATGACCCAGACCCTCGTCGACGCCTCCAGCAGCAGACCGACGCCCCAGACCGTCGAGGCCAGGTACCAGCGGCGGCGCACCTCGGGCTCGTCCCACTGCGCACGCACCCCGGCCTCGCCCTTGGGCCCGGCGAAGCGCAGCGACGCGTAGTAGGCCAGCGGCCGCCGGATCACGCAGCTGATGAGGAAGACCAGGCCGGCGAGGCCGCTGGTCGCCGAGTCCTTGGCGAGTGCGAGCCGGATGTCTCCGGTGAAGAACGTGAGTGCAAGACCGAGTGCGAACACCAGGAACAGGAACAGCGCGAACGGGTCGATGCGCCGGTCCCGGATGGCCACCCAGACCAGCCGGCCCGCCGAGACGACCGAGGCGGCCAACAGCGCCAGATAGTCGGTCGCGCCCACCAGCTTGAGCCCGTAGTAGACCCCGATCGCCAGACCGACGTCCCAGATCAACGGCCACATCATGGCGCGCACGTGGGCGCTCCGGTCCACCTGCACCGGGTCAGCGGCTGTGTTGTCGGTCGTGTTCATCGGTCTCCCTCTCATCGTGTTCCGATGAGAAGAGCCTGTCCCGAATCCCGCTTCGCGCCCCCGGACAACTGTCACCGGATCCGCATGACATTTGTCAGGCCGGAGTTCGACCCGCCCGTTGGTAGGCGCCGGGGGTCACCCCGTAGTGCCTGCTGAACCAGCGGATGAGATGCGCCTGGTCGGCGAACCCGACCTCGGCGGCGACGTCACCCGCCGGTCTCCCCTCGGCCAGCAGCGCCCGTGCCCTGCGCAGCCGCAGCTGCCGTTGATAGTCGCTCGGCGACATCCCGACAGCTGCCTGGAACGCACGGTAGACGGTGAAGCGGCTCGCCCCCGCCGCCGCCGCCAGCTCGTCGGTGGTCAGCTCGGCCGCCGGGTCCGCGTGGATCAGGTCCCGGACCGACCGGAACGCCTCGGGGAGGACGGGTTCACGGCCCGGGTCGCCCGGCGGGCGGCTCGCCTGGCGTCGCGCGACCAGGGTGAGGACCTCGGTCAGCCGCTCGTCACGCCGGGCCGCGGTCGCGCCGCCGGTGAGGGTGGCGTGCAGCCCGCGCAGGGCGGCGGCGAGCATCGGGTCGTCGATCACCGGGCTGGTGAACAACGGCAGACCGTACGACCTGCCCTGCGCATCGGACAGCACGTCGCGCACCAGCTCGGGCCCGAGATGGATGATCCGGTAGTTGAACCCGATCTCGGCCGCGGCCCGTCCGTCGTGCGGCTCGTCCGGATTGAAGATCATCACCATGCCCTGGGCGCTGACGTGCGAGGCGCCCCGGCAGTGGAACGTCTGTGCACCGACCTCGGTCACTCCGAACGAGTAGGTCTCGTGGCTGTGCCGGTGGTAGACCTCGCGGTGGAAGCTCGCGTGCATGGCTTCGACCGGCTGGTCCGGGGACCGCCAGTACCGCACCCAGGACTGCCCGCGCACCGCATGCTTCACATCGGCCAGTATCACCGACGGATGATTGAACGCTGGTGCGCCGGATGTCGCTCCACCGTTCAATCATCCGGCCCCGCTGATGCCCCACGGTGGTCCGATGCGTTCCCGGTTGCCCGTCCTGATCGCCGTGCTGCTCTGGGCCAGTGCGTTCGCGTGGTCGAAGCTCGCCGTCGGCGAGGTGCCGCACGAGGTGGCGGCACTGCTCCGGTTCGCCGGTGGGGCCGCGGTGTTGCTGTGCGTGTCGGCCCTCGTGTCCCGGCGGTCCCCCTCGGCGCCGATCTCGACGGCCGACCGCGGCCGGGTCGTGGTGCTCGGCCTGACCGGGGTCTTCCTCTACAACGTCCTGTTCTTCGGCGGGCTCACGCTCGCACCCTCGTCCGACGCGGGCGTCATCATCCCCGTGCTCAGCCCGGTACTGACGGCCGTCGCGGTCGCTCTGCTCGACCGTCGGCTGCCCGGCCCGCCCCGGCTCGTCGGTCTTGTGCTCGCCCCGGCCGGAGCGATCGTATTCCTCGACGGGGCGGCCGGCGGGGACCGGCTGCTCGGGGACCTGGTCTTCGTTCTCGCGGCCGGGACCTGGGCCACGTTCACCATCCTCGGGAAGCCGGTTCTCGGCCGGGTCGCACCGCTGAAGGTCACGACCTACGCGACGGTGGTCGGCTCGGCGGCGCTCCTGCTGTTCGCCGCGCCGTCACTGCCCCACGTCGCATGGGGCTCGCTGGGCACCGGGTTCTGGCTCACCCAGCTCTATCTGGCCGTGCTGCCCACGGCGTTGGCCAACCCGCTGTACTACCTCGGGGTGAGCAGGATCGGCCCGGCGCGCGCCACCACGTTCATGCTGATCGTCCCCGGTGCCGGGCTCGTCTGGTCCTATCTCCTGCTAGGCGAGACGATCTCCCCCTGGCAGGCCGTCGGCGTGGTCCTCATGCTGCTCGGCGCGTGGTTGCTCCAGCACCGTGCGGTTGCGGATCAGCAGGTAGACCGCGACCAGCAGGACCATGAAGGGCACGCCGACGAGGCAGGCCATGGCCATCTCCGGGACCGCGAAGGCGGTTCCGTAGATCGACAGCAGGGCGGTCGCGGCGATCGCGGCGCTCACCCGGCCGCCGGGCAGGTGCAGTGAGGCCGTCTCGTGGGCGCCGGCGCGGCGGAACGCGATCAGAGTGACCAAGATACCGATCCACACCGCGATCACCGCGAAGCTGGCCAGCGAGATCAGCAGCAGGAACGCGGTGTCCGGTGCGTACCCCGACAACACGCCCGCCGCGACGAGACCGGCCAGCGACACCCCGACGCAGGCCACCGGGCTCCCGGCACGGCTGGTGGCGCGCAGCGCGCGGGGCGCGAACCCGTCGTGGGCCAGCGAGTGCAGCATCCGGGCAGCCGCGTAGAGGTTTGCGTTCGCCGCGGACAACGCAGCGACCAGCACCACCGCGTTGGTGATCGACGCCGCGGCCGGGATACCGGCGTAGGCGAACATCGTGACGAACGGGCTCTGCTCCAGTCCGTGGGTCTGCCCGACCTGACGCCAGGGCAGCACCGCGACCATCACCGCGATCGCGCCGACGTAGAACAGCGTGAGGCGCAGAACCACCGAACGCATCGCCTTGCGCATCGACCTCGCCGGCTCGACGGCTTCTGGCGAGGAGATGCCGATCAGCTCGACCCCGGTGAAGCTGAAGATCACGGTCGCCATCACGAGCCATACCGCGAGACCGCCGTTGGGCAGGAATCCGCCGTCGGCGGTCCAGTTGACGACGCCGGTCCTGGGTCGGCCGGGCAGGCCGATCACGATCAGCAGGAACCCGATCACCAGGAACACGACGACCGCGGCCACCTTGATCGCGGACAGGATCGACTCCGCGTAACCGAACATGCCGACGTTCCACATGTTCACGGCCGCCAGCGCGACGGACAGGACGACGACCGCCAGCCACAGCGGGACGGCGGGCCACCAGTAGCGGAGGTAGATCGCGGCGGCGACGACCTCACCACCGATCGCGGATACCACGGCCAACCAGTACATCCACCGGATGGCGAACCCGGCGGGCCGGCCGAGGTATCGGGCGCTGATCGTGCCGAACGATCCGCGTACCGGGTGCACGCTGCACATCTCGGCGAGCGCGGCGGCCACCGCGCCGGCGATCAGCGAGGCGGCGACGAAGCTGATGATCACGCCTGGCCCGGCGACGGAGATGTTCGTGCCGGCGCCGAGGAACAGGCCGGTGCTGATCGAGGAGCCCAGCCCGAGCATCACGATCTGCCGGGTGCTGAGCAGTCTGCGCAGCTCACCGGTGCCGTGCTCGCTCGTCGTGGTCATCGCTCACCGGCCAGTACGTCGCGGAAGACCTCCATCGCGGCCCAGGTCCGGGTGAAGCTCGTCGTGAGCGGTGACAGTCCGATCCGGATGCCGTCCGGTGGCCGGTAGTCGATGATGACCCCCTCGTCGATGAGCCTCCTGCTGATGTCGGCAGCCTCCGGGTGGGTCACCGTCACGTGCCCGCCACGCACCGAGGCGTCACGTGGTGAGCCGAGACCCGCGCCCAGCGGAACCAGCCAGTCGTCGACCAGCGCTGTGACCAGCTCGGTCAGCGCGACCGCCTTGGCCCGGATGCGGTCGATGCCCGCCTCCTCGACCAGCCCGACACCCTCCTGGACACCGATCAGACCGGTGATCGGTGGCGTGCCGGACAGCGCCCGCCGGATCCCGTGGCCCGGGCTGTAGGTCGGCTGCATCGCGAACGGATCGGCGTGCCCCATCCATCCGGGCACCGCCGGGACGAAACCGTCCTGGTGCTCGGCTCGGATGTACAGGAAGGCAGGCGCGCCCGGCCCCGCGTTGAGGTACTTGTAGGTGCAGCCCACCGCGAAGTCGACGTCGTGGTCGTCCAGCAGGATCGGGATGCATCCGACGCTGTGGCACAGGTCCCACACCACCAGCGCACCGCTGTCGTGGGTGATCTCGGTGATCGCGGCCATGTCGGCGATGAAGGCCGAGCGGTACGCGACGTGCGAGAGCAGGACCGCCGAGGTGCGCGAGGACAGCTGGGCCGCGACCTGCTCGACGGTCACCCCGGACGCCGGGTCGGAGTCGATGCGGCGCACGGTCAGGCCGAGCTGCTCCGCGACACCGTCGACGACATAGCCGTCGGTGGGGAAGTTGTGCCGATCGGTGAGGATCTCACCGCGATCCGGACGCATCGCCACCGCCGCGCGCAGCGCCTTGTACAGGCACACGGTCGTCGAGTCCGCAATGATCGTCTGCCCGGGCACGGCCCCCAGCGCGGCGGACGCGAGCTGGTCCCCGATGGTCGTCGGCAGCTCCATCCACCCTTCGGACCAGGCGCGGATCAGCCTGCCACCCCATTGCTCGTCGACCAGTTCGAGCAGCCGTCGCCTGGTGGCGAGCGGAGGCCTGCCCAGGGAGTTGCCGTCCAGGTAGGCGACCACCCGGTCCCGCTCTCCTGGCTCGACGAACCGGCTGGCGAACGCCGCGAGCGGATCGTGCTCGTCCAGCCGGCGCACGTCATCGACGATCATCGCTGCTCCCCCAGATCAGTACGGACGGCGAGTATCTCGGGGAAGAACGTCAGCTCCAGTGCGGCCTTCAGGAAACCGACACCGCTGGACCCGCCGGTCCCCCGTTTGTGACCGATGATGCGCTCGACGGTCTTCATGTGCCGGAAGCGCCACAGCTGGAAACTCTCCTCGACATCGACGAGAGCCTCACACGTCTCGTAGGCCGCCCAGTTGCCGGTCGGGTCCCGGTAGATGTCGCCGAGCACGGTGACCAGCTCGGGACTGAACCGATGCGCTCTGGTCACGTCCCGGTCCAGCAGCTCCGCCGGCACCGGGTGCCCCTTGCGGGCCAGATGGCGGAGGAACTCGTCGTACAGGCTCGGCGTGTGCAACGTGTCGCGCAGCTCTGCTGCCGCCGCCGGGTTGTGCGCGAACACATCGATCATGTCCGCGTTCTTGTTGCCCAGCAGGAACTCCACCACCCGGTACTGCACCGACTGGAATCCCGACGAATGTGCCAGGAACGGCCTGAACTGGACGTACTCCGTGGGGGTGAGTGTCTCGAGGACCGCCCACTGTTCGAACAGCTGACGTTGCACCGCCTTGACCCTGGCCAGCGCCTTGAGAGCCGGGCCGAGATCGTCCTGTTCGATCCGTCCGATCGCGTAGCGGAGCTCGTGGATGACCAGTTTGAGCCACAGCTCGGACGTCTGGTGCTGGATGATGAAGAGCATCTCGTCGTGGTGCTCCGGGGTGCTGAGCGGCCGTTGTCCCGCGAGGACCGTTTCCAGGCTCAGGTAGCTCTCGTAGGTCAGTTCGGTTCGCAGGTCTCGGTGAACGCCTGGTTCTATGGGCCGTTCGTTCCCCCTCATCGGGTGGTTATAGCAGTCTGGTTACTGCGGTAACAAGGGCGCTATACATCTGTTTGACTTTTCGGGGCCGCGGCTTGGGTCTTCGGGCTGCGCCCGGGGGCTTTTACTACTTGGGCTGCCGCCCCAAGCCGCACCGCAGGGCCTTGGCGGCCCTGTGGTGCGGCTTGGGTTGCCAATGAAGTCCCTTCTGGCCGCGTTGGGTGGGTGGTCGGCGGGGGTCTGAGCGCTTCGTTCCGGTCGTGACCGTTTGCCGCTGGTGGGGGTTTGTTGGCTGGTTGACCTGCTGGTTCTCTGTTTTTGTCGGTGTTCGAACGTATGATCGATGGCATGCAGGGTGGGGTGTCGGTCGGTTCCTGGCTCGCGGGTATGTCCGCCGGGCCGGTCCTCGGCGCTGTCCTTTCCGCCCTGGACATGGACGCTGTTCCTGACGACTCCGTCGTGGACGTCCTGCAGGCGTGCGGGCGTCAGCGCGCGCATGTGGAAGGGCTGTACGCGGCGGCGGTCGCCACGGTGGTGCAGCGCGCCGCGGTTGTGGGGTCGGAGCAGTACGCCTCTGATGAGGTGCGGGCCGCGTTGGTGTTGTCGCGGAACCGGGCGCGGACCGAATGCGACTTCGCCCAGATCTTGTGTCTGGAGCTACCCGCGGTGCACGCGGCGATGCTGGCGGGGCTGGTCGACCGTGACCGGGCGATGGTGTTCACCCATCACCTCGCCGGCCTGCCCGAAGACCTGACTGCCACTGTGATCGCCCGGATACTGCCGATCGCGCCAGGGTTGACCACCGGGCAACTGCGGGCCCGAATCCTGAAGCTGATCATCACGGTGGAGCCGGACCGGGCCGAGGACCAGTACGAGCAAGCCCTGGCTGATCGGATGGTGGTGGGCTACCTCGACTCTGCGGGTACCGCCACGGTCACCGCCACCGGGCTGCCACCGGATGAAGCAGCGGCGGCGACCGAGCGGATCGCGAAGCTCGCGCTGGACGCGAAACGCGCGGGGCATCGAGGCCGGATCGATCAGCTGCGCGCCGACATCTTCCTACGGCTGCTGGACGGGCGGTTCCATCACCTGACTCACGCTCAGATGATCGCCGCCCTGCTAGCCGAAACCTCCCCACCAAGCCCGGCCACCCAGCCGGCCGACACTGAGCCGGCGGACGCCGAATGCGGCGTCGAGGAGTCGGCCGAGGCTGTTGCTGAGGTGGTGGGGCGGGTGTCGGGGATCGAGGTGCGGGCCCGACTGGACACCCTGGCCGGGCTCAACAACCTCCCCGGTGAACTCCCCGGCTGGGGCCCGATCCTCGGATCGGTCGCCCGACGCGCTGCTGGGCGCCAACACCGCGGCCAGTGGCGGTGGGTGGTCACCGACACCGATGGCTACCTCATCGCCGAAGGCATCACCCGTCGCCGACCCGCCACCAGCCCACCCAGCCACCGCGCCGAAGGCGGGATCGTCGAACTGGCGATCCCCGCCCCCGCGCTGGCCACACTGACCAAAGACCCACCCCGAGCCTGGGCAAAGGTCATCACCGACATCGCCACCCAATACCAGCGGGCCCGCGAGCGCGATCCTGTCGGGAGGTTGGATGCTCAGCCGGGGCGGCGACATCCAGCGAACGCACTACGGCGATACACCCAAATCCGCGACCGCACCTGCACCGCACCAGGCTGCCGACGATCAGCAATCCACTCCGAACTCGACCACACCCACGACATCCAACACGGTGGGCCCACCACCAGCACCAACCTGGCACCCGCCTGCACACACGACCACGGGCTCAAACACCGAGGAGGCTGGAAGGTCACCCAACCCCGACCCGGCTATTTCCGCTGGAAAAGCCCACTCGGCCGCATCTATCCGACCAGGGGAGAACCCATCACCGACCCCGACCCACCGCCGTTCTGAGAGATGGCGTCAGAACGCCAAGGAGTTCGTCTGCCGGGATACCTCGGTGACACGGGCCATTCGCAGGCTCCGACCGACCATCGGGGCGTCGGCCAGCCACGGAAAGCGCGCCAGGCCCGTTGCGCGGCGCTGCTGTTCCGGCGGTCGGCCTCGTTCGTGCTCACCGGAGCACCGGCATCCACCCGGCTCGACGGGCTCCCGATCCCGTCGGCGAATGGCGTCGAGCGGCCGAGGGACAGACTTTGAACCCGGTCGGCCCGTCTACGGGCTGCCCACCTCTCCATCGGCGGTTTCCAGCCGCGTCGACCCTCGGCTGCCGCTTCACCGACACGCTCTCCGGCATGTGGCCCGCACCGCCACGTGCCGGCCACGTCGTGGAGCTCGGAACCGAGCGAACGACACCGCCCCGGCCGCCGGACTCGTGGCCACGCTTGCAGGCACCTATCCAGTGGAGCTCGGCTACCGCGGAGTCCCCCGCGACGGCCGGTTCACCGCGTCGGTGTTGCGCATGTTCGAGACCGCGCGCCGGGACGCCACCCCTCGGCCTGAACGAGTCGGTATGCGACTGTCCGGCCCTCGCATCCGCATCGAACGGTCCGGTCAGCTGTTCTTGGGAGGCATGGTCCCCGGATCGATCCAGGTCCCACCGTCCGGGCACCTGGTCGCTCTGCTCGCCCAGTCACCGCCCGGCGCCGCCGTTCACTTCCGGCGACGCCGGTGGGAAAGCCCCCGATGGTGGTCAGCGCGCCTCGGCCGCCAGGTAGTTCGGCCAGCTGCCGTACCTCGTGATGTCCGGCGCGCTCGCGGCCGTCGCCGGGTCACAACAGAAGCCGATCACCGTGCCACCGTCCGCGAGCCTGATCCGGCCGAGGCTCATCGGCTCGGGAAGTGCGGCGAGGAATCGTCCCAACGCGGCCGGTGCGAGGGTCCAGCGTTCTCCGGCGAGCACTCCTCCTCCCGGACCTGCTCGCACAACGCCGGGTTTCGCCGGGTCACCGGCCAGCGCGACCATCCGATATTCCGGCGCCGTCGACACCGTCCCCGCGTACCGCGCACCGAGTGCGACCAGCTGGCCGTTGAGTGGTTGACCACGCAGGTGGGCACCGAAGACGGCCAGGTCGACTCCGACCGGGGCGATCGGCTCCACCGTCGGTTCACCGGTGAGCAGCGCGGCGATGTCGAGCGCGATCTGGTCGTCGAAGGCCCGGCAGATGACGCTCACCCCGAACGGGCTCCCATCGGCGACACCGGCCGGCACCGCGACCGCCGCCATGTCGAGCAGGTTCACGAAGTTCGTGTACACGCCCATCCGTGAGTTGACGCCGACGGGGTCGGCCCGCACCTGGTCGAGGCTGGGGTGCCCGGTCGTGGTCGGCAGCAGGAGCGCGTCGAAGCCGTCCAGTGCCCGGGCGGCCGTCGCCTTGTACCGGTCGAGCAGTTCGAGGTCCGCCGCGAGCCGGTGTGCCGGGATGTCCTCGGCTGCCAGGATGATTCCCGCGACCGCGGGGTCTGCGTCGGCGGGCCGCCGGGAGAGGAAGTCCCCGACGGCCGCGTAGCGTTCCGCGACGAGCGCACCTCCGTAGAGCAGCGTCGCGGCAGCCAGCAGCGGTTCGATGTCGATCTCCGCTAGCCGCGCGCCCTCGGCCGCCAGCCGATCCCTGGTCCGTCCGAACGCGAGCCGGGCTTCCGACGTCACGTGCGCGAGCCCCTCGCTAGCCGGAACAGCGATCCTCGGCGCCGGTCCGGCGGCAAGCCGTACCGAGTCCGGCCAGGTCCGGCAGGTCGGGTCCACGCCGTCCGGACCGATCATCAGCGCGACGGCGTCCCGTGCGACATCCAGTGTCTCGGCGAAGACCGTCACGCAGTCGTAGGGCCGCGCCGCGGGCACCACACCGGTGTTGGGTACCAGGCCCAGCGTCAGTTTGATGCCGACCAGGCCTTGGAGCGCGGCGGGTACCCGGCCGGAGCCGGCCGTGTCGGTGCCCAGCGCGAAGTCGACGAGCCCCAGGGCGACCGCGACCGCCGAGCCCGAGCTGGACCCGCCCGCGATCCGGTCGGACCGGTGCGCATGCCGTACGGCGCCGTACGGGCTCCGGGTGCCCACCAGGCCGGTGGCGAACTGGTCCAGGTTGGTCTTGCCGAGCACCAGTGCCCCGGCGTCGGTCAGCCGGGACACCGCCGACGCGCTCGTCACGGGCGTGTAGGCGTAGGACGGGCATGCCGCCGTGGTCGGCAGGCCGGCGACATCGATGTTGTCCTTGACCGCGACCAGTCGCCCGGCCAGCGGCAGGTCCTCGCCCGCCGCCAGCCGGGTCTCCAGGTCCTTCGCCGCGACCAGCACCTCGTCCTCGTCGCGCAGCATGATCCACACTTCGGGGCGATCCACCTCGGCGATGCGCCGGTAGGCCGCACGGACCCGCTCACCGATGTTCAGCTGGTCAGGCATGTGCCACCCACCGGTCCCGCTCGGCACCGAAGGCGGCCCGGCGGGTCGCGCGCAGTGCCTCGATCTCCTGGCTGTGTGCGGCCTCAATCGCGGCCACCTCGCGCACCGAGAAGGTCGCGGGCGTGACATCGAGATCGCGGCGGCCGGCCTTGATGTCGGCCCGCAGATCGGCCAGCTCGTCGGTGGACACGGGATGGAACCGAATCCGGTCGAACTGGCGGAGCAACCAGGGGTGCGGATCGTTCGCCGGGCCGCCGGGCGCCCGCCACACCGGAACGGTCCGACCGACGAGCTGGTACCCGCCCGGTCCCTCCATCCCGTAGACGCACAGGTAGATCCCGCCGATGCCGACCGCGTTCTGCGGTGTCCAGGTGCGCGCCGGGTTGTACTTCGTCGTGACGAGCCGGTGCCGGGGGTCGATCGGCACCGCGACCGGAGCGCCCAGGTACACGTCACCCAGGCCGACCACCAGGTAGGTCGCCGCGTTCACGATGTCGAACACCTCGGAGCGCTCCGCCAGGTCGTTGACCCTGCGGATGAACTCGACGTTGTCCGGGCACCAGGGCGCGTCCGGACGCACGGACGTCGCATATCTGCGCATCGCCTCATGCGTCTCGGGATGGTCGAAGGCGATCGGCAGCGCCACCTCACGCACGGTCAGTGTGACCGTCGCGGGATCGGGCAGGTCCTCGGTGAGCTCCACGAGCCGCGCCGCGAGTGCCGGCAGACTCACCAGGGCATCGTCCACCGCGACCAGCAGCGATCGCACACCCTCCACGATCTCGGTGACCCCGGGGGCGGCCGCCGCACGCAGGGCGTTCGCCAGCAGATGGACCCACATGCGCACGGTGAGGTCCAGCTCCGCCGGACCTGCCTCGACCAGCAGGTGCCGGTCGCCGGAGCGGCGGATCGTGAAGCTCGGCGCGGTGGCCCCGGCGGGCCGTTCGCTCAGCGGCTCGGGCCGGACGGACTCCTGGGGACCTCGAGCGGCGGTCGAGGGGCTGATCCTGCGGCCGAGCGCGGTCTCGAAACGGTCCGCCAGCGCGGTGCGCGGATCGGCGAGCAGTTCCCGACGACCGAGGGCCAGTTCGTCGGCCCGCTCGGGGCTGACCGCCTCCAGCAGCACCGAGTCACCTGGCCGTAGCTGACCCAGCTTCCACCGGTCCGCACCGATGACGACCGCCGCGACGACGAACCCGCCGAGGCTCGGACCGTCCGGTCCGACGACCACCGGGGTGTCACCGGAGAGCATGATGCCGCCGACCGGGTAGGCCGAGTCGTGCAGGTTGGACGCGTGCAACCCGGCCTCGCCGCCGTCGGCGCGGGACCAGCCCGGTGTCGGCCCGAGCAGCCGGACACCGGTCCGATCGGCCCGGTGGTCCACTCGCCAGCGCGCGCCGAAGAACTCGCGGACGCCGTCCTCGGTCAGATAGTCCGGTGCGCCGTGCGGTCCGGGAACGACCCGCAGCGTCCAGCTGTCGGTGAGCTCGGGCAACAGCGGCGTGACATCGAGCGGCGCCGCCAGGTTCTCCGTGCGCCCCACCCGCAGCAGATCACCGTCCCGCAGCGCCCGCCCGTGAACCCCGCCGAAACCGCCGAGGAGGAAGGTGGCCCGGCTGCCCAACACCGCGGGCACGTCGACGCCGCCGCCGACGGCGAGATATCCGCGCATCCCCGGGCCGCCGACCGGCCCCAGATCGAGCACACCTCCCGCCGGGACCGCGAGCACCACTCCTCGGCGGACCGGCCGTCCGTCCAGTGTGGCGGCGTGCAGCGCGCCGGTCAGGCACACCCGGCTCGGCCGCGCGAAGCGCAGGACTGGGCCCCGAACGACACACTCCAGTCCGGCGGCCGCCGGAGGGTTGCCGACCGCCAGCGCGCCGAGCGCCGAGGACAGCTCGTCGAACGCGCCGGACGGCGGCACACCCACGGCCCAGTACCCACGCCTGCCCTCGACGTCCTGCACCGTGGTCTGGATGCCGGCGCTCAGCACCTGGACCGAGCCGGTCGGGAACGGCGCGCGAGGTTCGGTGATCACCTCGGTCAGCACGCTCATCGTCACCACCACCCCAGCAGCCGGACCGACGTCGGGTTCCAGCCGTTGCACGGGTTGTTCAGCTGCGGACAATTACTGACCAGCACGAACAGGTCGCGCGACGCACGCAGCTGCACGTGTTTACCGGGCGCGGACAGCCCGTCGGCGAAGTGCAGGCCGCCGTCCGGGGTCACCGGGACGTTCATGAAGAAGTTGATGTTGTGGCCCAGCTCGCGCTGCCCGATGCCGGCGGTTGCGCCGTACCGCAGGAAGGTCTGCCGACAGGCGTGCTGGTGGCGGGTGTGCTCGCCGTAGCGGACGACGTTCGACTCCTGGGAGCACGCACCGCCGATCGTGTCGTGCCGGCCGCACGTGTCCTCGGACAGGACGGCGAGCTCGTCGAGCCGGGTGGACAGCAGCCTCGATCCGGTCGTGAGGTAGACCGCGCGTTGCTCCCGCACGGTGTCGAAGGCCGAGTAGCGGTTGTCGATGTCGTGCCGGTCGTACAGCAGGGTGTCCACGGCCTGGTTGCCGTGCAGGTCCACGATGCGCAGCTCCCCGCCCGCCGGCACGGCCACCAGCGCGCCGTCGCCCGCCTCGACGACCTGGTCGTATGCGATGCCCCGCCGGGCGCCGGCCGGCGCGGGTGTCACGGTGTGCGTCACAGGAGTGCCTTCCGGGTCTCGTCGAGAGCGCGCGCGCTCTCCGGGCGGAACGTGTGGGACGGGTCGTCCGGCTCCGGTGGTTCCGCGAGGTCGATGTCGACCCGCACTCCCACCGGAGCCCAGTCCGCGGGGTTCATCGGATGCGGGACGGCCGCCGCGACCAGCAGCAGGTCCTGTTCGGTGCGCAGGACCAGCGTGTCGCCCGCCGTGCAGTGCCCCGGCAGGTAGCGCAGCCCGGCCCGGTCGTCGACCGCGATCTTGGTGAACACGTTGACGCAGCCGTGCAGGTCCGTCCCGGACAGCCCGTGCTTGGTCAGCTCGCTCACCAGTCCGGTGTGCGCTGCCCGTCGCCACGCGTTGCGGTCGGTTGCGTAGCTCGACGGTCCGAACCGCCCCAGATGTGACTCGTGGCCGAACCCGGTCAACGCGTCGTGCCAGTCGACGGAGGACGCGACGACCGAGGCGAGCGCCTGCCCCCGGTCGGACATGAGCACCATCGGGGCGTGGATGCAGACGCTCATCTGGGCCTTGAGCGTGTCCGGGACGTTCAGCCGGTCCAGCCGATCGGCGCCGATCAGCAGCACGGACAGGTTGGCGTCGGCGGCATCGGCGGTGAAGGTGATCGTTCGACCGGCGCGCACCCGCGCGGACCACGCCGCGCCGCCGGGGATGTCGTGTGCGTACCCCATCAGACCTCCTCCGCCACGACGGTCGCCGGACGAGAGAACCTCAGCCGCGGCGCCGGGGAACCGACTGCGGCGTGATAGTCGTGTCGCTGGACGAGATAGGCGACGAGCCCGAGCAGCAACGTCACCCCGAGCGCGATCGGTCCGAGGAACCGCAGGTACCAGTGGCCGCCCTCGGGGTCGAAGACCTCCGCCCGGGGCCAGCCCAGGTTGACCGCCATGCCGAGGCCGTACAGCACCGCGATGCAGTTGACCGGTACGCCCCAGCGGCCCAGGGAGAACGCCGGCCTGCCGGTTTCGTCCGGCTCGGCGTCGACCAGCCGTCCGCGTAGCCGCCGAACCAGCATCGGCACGGTGACCATCAGGTAGGCCAGGTACATCAGCATGATGCACACGCTGGTCAGCGCGAGGAACAACGCCGGGTTGCCGACGTTCACCATGAGCAGCAGCGCCGCGGCCAGTCCCGCGACGACCGTCGGCGCGACCGGGGTCCCGGTCCGGTTCGACACCGTCGCCAGCATCCGGGAGAACGGCAGCACCCGGTCCCGGGCCATGGAGAAGATCATGCGGGTCGCCGAGGTCTGGATGGCCAGCGTGCAGACGAAGACCGCGATCGCCACGTCGATCAGCAGCAGCTTGCCAGGGACCGTCCCGAGCCTGCTGGTCAGCACGTAGGGCAGGCCTTCGGTCGCCAGTCGGCCGTCGGTCAGGCTCGGTGCGGCCATCAGCGCGGCGACGATCAGCAACGCACCCCCGAACCCGGAGACGGCGACCGCGCGCAGGATCGTCCTCGGCGCGGTCCGGCGCGGGTTGTGCGTCTCCTCGGACAGCTCACCCGCGCTGTCGAAGCCGACCAGAACATAGGCCGCCATCAGCGCGGACACCAGCAGCGGAGCAAGGTAGCCGGTCGAGGAGTCGAGGTTGGTGGTGTGCAGGACCACCGAAGGGCCACGTTCGGCGTTCGTGAACAGCAGCGCCACCACGAGCGCAACGCCCACCAGCTCACAGACGACACCGACCGAGCTTGCGACGGCGGTCATCCGCACGCTGGCAGCGTTGAGCGCCGTGGTCACCACGAGCAGCAGCACCCCGAGCAGCACCGCGTTGGCGGCGCCACTCACCGAGCTGAGCGTCGGATCGGAGCCGACCAGCTGGAACCCGCTCCACACGACCGGGAGCACGACCTGCAGGGCGATCGCGGCCGAGGCGAGCGTCACGATCTGGGCGATGATCATCGTCCAGCCGGCGAACCAGCCGACGACCGCGCCACCGAGGCGCCGCGACCACTGGTAGATCGCGCCGGAGATCGGGTAGCGGGCCGCGAGCTCGGCGAAACACAGAGCGACCATCAGCTGCCCGGCGAACACGGCGGGCCAGGTCCAGAAGAACGCCGTGCCCCCGAAGCCGTAGCCGAGACCGAACAGCTGGAAGACCGTGGTCAGGATGGAGACGAAGGAGAACCCGACCGCGAAGGAGGCGAACGTACCCACCTTGCGTTCGAGTTGTTGCTCGTAACCGAAGCCGCGCAGATCGGCGATCGGTCGGTCGTCGAGAGTTGTCATCGGCACTCCCTTGCGGACAAGGGGCCGAACGCACGCACACCACGCCCGGGCCCTGACGGCCTCCCGGGCTTTTCTCCCGCCGTGGAACGTCGCGCACGAACGCGACGCCTGCATCTCTCGGACCAGTCCCTCCCCGGTGCGGGAGGCGGAACCCTAGACGCGCCCCGCCAGGTGGCGGGTCGAGGACAAGTTCACCCGGGCGGCATTTCACCGAGGCTGTTCCGCCGTGACGATCGTGTTTCCGCACCGTCCTCGGACGTCTCCGTTGCATGTCATGCTTGTTTCCGCTGGGTTACCTCGGTTTCCGGCCCAGCTCAGCCGCGTGAAACAAAACTCAACCGGTCAGGTTGACAAAGTGGGCCCACGGCTACCTAGAGTGGTGTGTGCGCTCGTTCTACGGAGACGGTGGCTGCTGCTACCGACGACACGTGGACCTGCTGCGCGTTGCGAGTGCCGCCTGTCGGGCGTGAGCACAGCTCACCCATCCGACTCCTCGCGCCGTCGGCGATGATCGCCGTCAAGAAAGTGACTCCCCCATGTCCACCGTGGACACCGGTCGACCACGGCCGCTCCTAGTCGGGATACTGCTCCTCACCGCGCTGACGCTCCTCGCCTGCGGACCCGCGCGCCCGGACGGCGCCGAGGCGCCCGCCGGCCCGCCGAGATCGGGCGGCACCCTGCGGTTCGCGGTGTCCAGCGACCAGGGCTGCCTCGATCCGCAGCAGGTCACCAGCAACGACACGATCTACGCGACCAGGCAGCTGGTCGACTCGCTGACCGACCAGGACCCCGCGACCGGACGCATCACCCCATGGCTCGCCACCGAGTGGCAGACCAATCCCGATGCGACGGCCTACACGTTCACGCTGCGCCCCGACGTCATGTTCAGCGACGGATCACCGCTGACCGCCGACGTGGTCAAGGCCAACTTCGACCGGGTGGGGCAGCTGGGAGCCCGGGCGACCCTGGCCAAGGGCTACCTGGCCGGCTACCAGGGCAGCACGGTGTCCAGCCCGACTCAGCTGACCGTGCACTTCGCCACCCCGAACGTGCAGTTCCTGCAGGGCACGTCGACGGTCAGCCTCGGGTTGCTCTCCGCCTCCGCACTCGCCCGCTCCGACGACGAGCGCTGCCGGCAGACCGTCGGCTCCGGCCCGTTCGTGCTGGCCGGGTATGTGCAGAACCAGACGATCACCCTGCACCGGCGGCCCGGTTATCACTGGGGCTCCCCGCTGTGGGCCCATCCCGGTGAGGCGCACCTGAACGCGATCGAGTTCCAGATCGTGCCCGAGTCCGGCGTGCGTACCGGCAGCGTCGAGTCCGGTGAGGTCGACGCCATCGGCAGCATCGGGCAGCAGGACGAGCTGCCGCTGACCGACGCCGGCATCCGCTTGGTCGACCGCGCCAACCCCGGGCTGCCGTTCGGCATCAGCTTCAACCTGTCCAAGCCGCTGGTGTCCGATCCCTCGGTTCGCCGGGCGCTGTCGCTGGCCATCGACCGCGCCGAGGTCGCGTCCTCGGTGTTCACCAGCCACACGAAGCCCGCGACCGGCGTGCTGGCCTCGACCACCCCGGACTACACGCCCGCCGCGCTCGGCTTCGACCTTCAGGCCGCGAACGCGACACTCGACGCCGCCGGGTGGCACTCCGGACCGGACGGCGTCAGGGCGAAGGACGGGACCAAGCTCTCGTTCAGCATCACGTTCTCCGCCAACGCCGCGACCAACAAACCGGCGCTGGAGCTGATCCAGCAACAAGCCCGGCGTGCCGGGATCGAGCTGCGCATCATCCAACGCCCCATCTCGGATCTCCCCCAGATCCAGACCAGCGGCGACTTCGAGGCGCTGTGGGGCAATATCACCAGGGCGGACCCGGACATCCTGCGCACCTACTTCTTCAGTGGCGGCGCGAACTACTACCGCCTCCCACCCGGCCCGCTGGACATCCCGCTCACCGGGCAGGCCTCGGCGACCGACCCGAACCGGCGGGCACAGCTGGTGGCACAGGCCCAGCAACTGCTCCTGACGGACTACACCACCGTCCCGGTGGTGGAGCTGAGCACCGTCCTCGGCGTCGCCCCCGGTGTCCAGGGCATCCGGTTCGACGCGTCGTCGCGGGTCACCCTGTCCGATGTCTGGAAGGCGCAGGACTGATGGGCCGCTACCTGCTTCGCCGGATCGGCTTCGCGCTCGGCGTCGGATGGGCCGCCTTCACCGTGTCCTTCCTGATGCTCTACCTGCTCCCCAGCGACCCGGTTGCGATCATGGCGGGTGGCGGCCCGGACGGTGAGCCGCTCAGCCCGGCCCAGCTCGACGAGCTGCGCGCCCGGTACGGCCTCGACCAACCGTTGGTCGTCCAGTACTGGCACCGGCTCGTCGCGGCCCTGCACGGCGACCTCGGTACCTCGCTGTCCAGCGGGCTGGACGTGCGCGGCCAGATCGAGCACGCGCTGCCGCCCACGCTGGAGATCGCGGTGGCCGGGCTGGTGTTCGCCGTCGTGTTCGGGGCGGGACTGGCGCTGGTCGCCACATACACCACCCTGCGCTGGCTACGCCAGCTGCTCATGTCGCTGCCGTCGCTCGCGGTGTCGTTGCCGGTCTTCTGGGTCGGGTTGATGCTGGTCCAGCTGTTCTCCTTCCAGCTGCGGCTGCTGCCCTCGGTCGGGGCGCGCGGCGCGGAGTCGGTCGTGTTGCCCGCGATCACGCTAGGACTGCCCACCGGGGCCGTCATCGCGCAGGTGCTCGCCAAGAGCCTGGCCCAGGCCCTCGAGTCGCCCTACATCGTCACGGCGCGAGCCAAGGGCGTGGGCAGGGTGTCGATCCAGCTCGGCCATGCGCTGCGCAACGCGGCCATGCCGGCGATGACCGCGCTCGGCCACGTGACGGGCAGCCTGCTGGCCGGGACGGTCGTCGTCGAGACCGTGTTCACCCGCCCCGGCCTCGGCCGGCTCACCGTGTCCGCCGTCGGTGTCCAGGACATTCCGCTGGTACAGGGCATCGTGCTGTTCGCCGCGCTGGTCTACGTCGTGGTGAACCTGCTGGTCGATCTGGCCTATCCGTTGCTCGATCCCCGCATCACGGTGGGAGCCACGTCATGACCGAACTCGCCGTCCTTCCCACAGCGCGCGACGCGGGCCCCATCGAACGGTCCGAGGCGACCAGCCCTCGGGACAGAGTCGGCCGCGCCGCTCGCTTCCTCGCCACCAGACCCGGCCTCGTCGTCTCCGTCGTCTACCTCGCGCTCGTTCTGTGCGCTGCCTTCGCGCCCCGGGTGCTCGCACCGGGCAACCCGCTGACCGGCATACCCGCACAGCGGCTGCGGGCGCCCGATCTCACCCATCTGTTCGGCACCGACTACCTGGGCCGCGACGTGTTCACCCGCGTCGTGCACGGTGCATCGCTGTCGTTGCGCGCGACGGTCATCGCGGTGGCCATCGGTCTCGTCGTGGGCGGACTGATCGGCCTGCTCGCCGGCTTCGTCGGCCGCTGGGTCGACGAAGGGCTCATGCGTGTCGTCGACGTCCTGCTGTCCATCCCGCCGATACTGCTGTCACTGACGCTCATCACCGCGCTCGGCTACGGGACCGGCAAGGTGGCCGTCGCGGTCGGTGTCGCGGGTGTGGCCGGCTTCGCCAGGGTGATGCGCGCGGAGACACTGCGCATCCGGCAGTCCGAGTTCGTCGAAGCGGCACGCTCGCTCGGTACGCGCTGGTACACGACGCTCTGGCGGCACGTCCTGCCCAACGCCGTCGGGCCGGTCCTGGTGCTCGCCGTCCTGGAGTTCGGCCTGGCGATCCTCCAGGTGTCCTCGCTGAGCTTCCTGGGCTACGGCACCCCGCCACCCGCTCCCGAGTGGGGCGCCCTGATCGCCGACGGCCGCAACTACCTCGCCAGGTCGTGGTGGCTGTGCGCGATGCCCGGCTTCGCCATCGCCGCCACGGTGCTCGCGGTCAACCGGGTGTCCAGGGCGATCGACGGCGAGTGGGGCAGATTCCGGTGATCGAACCTCTCGTGGACATCGACCGGCTGCGCGTCTCCTACCGGACGGCATCCGGGACTGTGGAAGCGCTCCGGGGCGTGTCGCTGAGCGTCGCCAAGGGCGAGGTCGTCGCGGTGGTCGGCGAGTCGGGCTCGGGCAAGAGCACCCTCGCCCACGCCGTCATCGGGCTGTTGCCGAGCAACGGCCGGGTCGACGGCGGCAGCATCAGGTTGGACGGCGACGAGCTCACGACACTCGGCGAGAAACGCCTCCGTGCGATCAGGGGACGCCGGATCGGGCTGGTGCCGCAGGATCCGACGATCTCGCTGAACCCGGTCAGAACCGTCGGCGCCCAGGTCGCCGAGGTGCTGCGGAGGCACCGGCTGGCCGATCGGCGCGGCGCATGGCTGGATGCGGTCGAGCTCCTCGGCACGGTCGGGCTGCCGGACCCGGAGCTGACCGCGCGGCGCTACCCGCACACGTTGTCCGGTGGGATGCGACAGCGTGTCCTGATCGCCGTCGCGATCGCCGCCGGCCCCGACCTGGTCATCGCGGACGAGCCGACCAGTGCACTCGACGTCACCGTGCAACGCCGGATCCTCGACGAGCTGCAGCGGCTCACGGCCCGTACGGACACCTCGGTCCTGCTGGTCACCCACGACCTGGGCGTCGCGGCCGACCGCGCCGACCGGGTGGTCGTCATGCGGCAGGGCCGGATCGTCGAGCAGGGACCCGTCCACCAGGTCCTGTCGAACCCGTCGACCGCCTACACACGTCTCTTGATCGACAGCGTGCCCGGACGGGCCACGGTCACCGCGCCGCCCGTCGCGGTGACCGATCCCACTCCGGTTGCCGAGGTCGTCAACCTGGTCAAGGAGTTCCCTCTACCGCGCGTCGGCGGTCGCCGGGGTGTGGTGCGCGCCGTGGACGACGTGAGCTTCACCGTCGGTCGCGGCGAGACGCTGGCACTGGTCGGCGAGTCCGGGTCGGGCAAGTCGACCACCGCCCGGCTGCTGCTGCGGCTGGCCGATCCGACCAAGGGCCAGGTGCGCTTCGGTGGTGTCGACGTCACGACCGCGCGGGGCCGGCAGTGGCGCGAGCTGCGCCGTCGCGCGCAGCTCATCTACCAGAACCCGTACGCCTCGCTCGACCCGACGTTCACCGTCGAGCAGATCCTCGTCGAGCCGTTGCGCGCGTTCGACGTCGGAACCGCCTCGGCGCGGCGCGAACGTGCGGCCGAGCTGCTCGACCGGGTCGCGTTGGCCGCGTCGACGGCGGCTCGTCGACCGGTCGAGCTGTCCGGCGGCCAACGCCAGCGGGTCGCCATCGCCCGCGCGCTCGCCCTCTCGCCCGAGCTCGTCGTGTGCGACGAGCCGGTGTCCGCGCTGGACGTCTCGGTCCAGGCACAGGTGCTGCAGCTGCTGGCCGAGCTGCAGCGCGAGGCGGGACTGAGCTACCTGTTCATCTCCCACGACCTGGCGGTGGTGCGCCAGATCGCGCACCGCGTCGGGGTGATGCGCCACGGACGGCTCCTGGAACTGCGCCCGACCCAGGACCTCTTCGCGGCACCCCGCGAGCAGTACACCCGTGACCTGCTGGCCTCGATCGCCGGCACCTTCGCGCTGACCGCACCTGATGAGGAGAACCGATGAAGTTCCTGGTACTGACCCTGATCTCCAACGGTCCGGACCCGGTCACCGGGCGCACTCCCAGCGCGCACGAGCGGTTCCGCAGGGTCGTCGACCACGCGGTGCTCGCCGAGGAGCTGGGCTTCGACGGCTACGCGGTCGGAGAGCGCCACGAGCGCCCGTTCTTCTCCTCGGCCCCACCGGTGGTGCTCAGCCACATTGCGGCGCGGACCAGCCGAATCCGGCTGTTCACCGGCGTCACCACGTTGAGCCTGCTCGATCCGGTGCGCGCCTTCGAGGACTACTCGACGCTCGATCACCTGTCCGACGGGCGGATCGAGCTGATCATCGGCAAGGGCAACGGCTCGGCACAGGCCGAGCTGTTCCACGTGACGGCGCAGGACCAGTGGGACCGCAACCGGGAGGGTTACGAGCTGTTCCGCAGGCTGTGGCGGGAGAACAAGGTCACCTGGGAAGGTCACTTCCGTCCCGCGCTGGCCGATGCCGAGGTGTGGCCGAGACCGCTGCAGCAGCCGATCCGCATCTGGCACGGCAGCGCGACCAGCCGCGAGTCGGTCGAGCTGGCGGCGAAGTACGGTGACCCGCTGTTCTCCGCGAACGTCACCAACTCGATCGAACCGTACGCCGAGCTCGTCGACCACTACCGGGAACGCTGGGCGCACCACGGCTACGACCCGGCGGATGCGCTGGTCGGCGCCGGAACCGCGGGCTTCTACCTGGCGCGGACCTCCCAGGAGGCCCTGGACACCTACCGCCCGATCTACCAGGCGCGGCTCGCCTCGTTCGAGCGGCTGGGTCTGCCGGTCGTCTTCCCCACCCTGGAGGATTTCGTCGAGCGCAGCTCGGCACTGGTCGGCAGCCCTGCCCAGGTGCTGGAGAAGGTCCACCGCTACCACGAGGCGTTCGGGCACGAGGTCATCCACCTGCACGCCGACGGCGACGGTCTCACCCCGGACGAGCACCGCCGATCGCTTGAGCTGTTCCAGAGCGACGTGGCGCCGTTGCTGCGCCGGGACATCCCCAGCCGCCCGTTCGCCTCAGCCATCCCGCTGGAGCGTCAGCTGTCCACACCCGCGTCCGCTGACGAGCGCCTGACCTCGACGGGACAGCCGGCATGACGACCACCCAGGACAGGCCGACCGACCTGCGTCGGTCGCTGCGACGCCGCCACATGAACCTGATCGCGCTCGGCGGTGTGATCGGGGCCGGGTTGTTCGTCGGCAGCGGCGTGGTCATCAACGCGACCGGCCCGGCCGTGGTCATCTCGTTCCTGGTCGCCGGCCTGATCATCGTCGCGGTGCTGCGGATGCTCGCCGAGATGGCCGTGGCGAAGCCCGCTGTCGGCTCGTTCTACGTCTACGCGAGGGACGCGCTCGGCCCACGCGCCGGCTTCGTCGTCGGCTGGATGTACTGGTACTTCTTCGTGATCGTCGTGGCGCTGGAGGCGGTGGCCGGAGCGCGCATCGTCGGATTATGGCTGCCCCAGGTGCCGCAGTGGGCCACGTGCCTCGTGCTGATGGCGCTGCTGACCGGGACCAACCTGATCTCCGCGCGGTCCTACGGCGAGTTCGAGTACTGGTTCTCCGGGATCAAGGTCGCCGCGATCGTCGTGTTCCTGTTCCTCGGCGTCCTGTACCTGACCGGGCTGTGGCCGGGCTCGACGCCCGGCGTGGCCAACCTGGTGGACCACGGTGGGTTCGCGCCCCACGGATGGGCCGCCGTGCTGGCCGCCGTGGTGCCCTGCATCGGCTTCTACACCGGCGCGGAGATCGTCACGATCGCCGCGGCCGAGTCGACCGAACCGGCGAAGGCCGTGGCCAGGGCGATGCGGTCGATCGTGCTACGGGTGCTGGCCTTCTACGTGCTGTCGGTCTTCATCGTGGTGTCGGTCCTGCCGTGGGACGACGCGGGGATCAAGGTCAGCCCGTACGCGGCGGTCCTGGGCGCCCTGCACATCCCCGCCGTCGAGACGATCATGAACGCCGTCGTGCTCGTCGCGGTCCTGTCCTGCCTCAACTCCGCGCTCTACACCACGTCCCGCATGCTGTTCGCGCTCACCAGGAACGGCGACGCGCCCAGTGGCCTCACCAGGCTCAGCTCGAACGGGGTGCCCACGAGGGCGATCCTCGCGGGCACCGTCGTCGGGTTCATCTCGGTGGTCTTCGAGTACGTCTCGCCGGACCGGGTGTTCGCGTTCATCGTCAACTCCTACGGAGCGGTCGCGCTGTTCGTCTACCTGATGATCGCGGTGTCCCAGATCGTCAGCCGTCGGCGTGCCGAGCGCGACGGCACCACGCTGCCGCTGACGATGTGGTTGTTCCCGTGGAGCAGCTACCTGACGATCGCCGCGATGGCGGCGGTCATCCTCGCGATGGCCGTCCTGCCGGACACCCGCTCGCAGTTCTTCCTGAGCCTGCTCACGGTCGCGGTACTGCTCGGTGCCTATCAGCTCCGGGTGTCGAGGAGCCGGAGCAGCTGACCCGGCTCAGCCGGGCAGGGGCGGGACGAGCCGCTGCACGTCGTCGGGCTCATTGTCCTGGCGCTTCTCCGGGATCGAGCCGTCCTGGGGCAGCGAGGGACGGCTACCCGGGCCCCTCGGGACCGACTTCTGCAGTGTCGTGGTTCCGCTGTCCAGGGCAGGCGCGGGCACGGGTTTGACACCGTTGTTCGGTCCCAGCACCGGCGGAAGCGACCGGGGGCTGGACTCCAGGAACGAGCGAAGGTAGCCGCCGTTCGCATCGTCGAAGCCCATCAGGGACCGGGTCTGGATCGTGAACGCGGCCAGGTCAGGCAGGTATGGGACGAGTCCGTTCGTCAGCGGGTCCAACTCTCGGGTCGCGCCGTGCAGCTCGGGAAGGGCACGGTTCAGCTCGGCGGTGAACGGTCGCAGGTCCCGCAGTACCGGCCGGGCCTCCCGCACGAACGGCCGTGCCGCATCGACCACGTCGTCGATCCGGTCCGAGGTGTCCCGCAGACGGCCCAACGCGTCCGGGAGCTCGTCCGAGGCGCGCTGCAGATTGCGCAGCGTGGGATCGAGCTGGTCCGAGAGCCCCTGCACGGAGTCGGTCGACCGGTGCAGGTTGCTGACCAGGCCGGGAAGCGCGGCCAACGACTCGTCGAGCTTCGGATCATGGTCGGCGAGCGACCGGAGTGTGGTCTGCAACGCGGCCGCCAGCGCGCTGACCCGCTGGTCATCGCCACCCACCGCGGCGGAGATCTGCCCGAGAGACGTGATCAGGCGACGGATCAGCTCCTTGCGCCGCGCCAGCTCCTCGGTGACCGGCCTGAGGTCATTGGCGACGCCCCGCGTCGCGTCGAGCCCCTGAGGCAGCCTGCTCGCCGCGGCCGTCAGCGCAACGTCCGACTCGGCGAGCAACGAGGTCAGAGCGCGCTGAGCACCGTCGTCGAGATGGTCGAGCACCTCGTCGACCTGGATCGGTCGCTGGGTACTGGAGACCGGGAACACGTGGCCGTCCCGGATCTCCTTCGCGGGCGGGCCGCCCGGCGCGACCGTCACGTACATCTCGTTCAACGGGCTCTTCGGCCTCAGCACGAGCCTCGCGTTCTCGAACACGCGATGACCCCGCTCGATCGACATCGTCAGCATCGCGCGCCCCTGGGAGCCGACCTGCGCACCGACGATCGAGCCGACGTTCACCCCGGCGACCCGGACCTCCTGGCCGTTGCCCGGGCTGATGCCCGGGGCCGCCTCGAACTCCGCGTAGAACACCTGCCGGTCGTCCCACGGCACCACGAACCGTTGGTTGGCGAGGAGGATTCCGCCGACCACGCCGGCGACGACGACGAGTGCGAGCACCACGATCGTGTTCTTGGCCAGGCCCGGCTCGGTCCTGACCCGCTCGAACGTCCGTCCCATCCGGTGCATCCGCTCGCTCACGGTCGATGTCCGTCCGGACAGGTCAGCACGGTCAACATGTGGTGTTACTCCTCGAATCATGATCACTGAACCGGTTCGAACCCCATCCCGACCGGTCCTGACATCCAATACACGCGGATATGCCGGGCGCGATCCGAAAAGCGCGCCAACCCGTCATATTTACGCTGTACGTCTGATTCGCGGGGGCACCGCGCGACCAGAATTAAGCCTGGGTTAGTTTCTCTCCTAGGCAGTGCACGGGAGGTTCGGATGACGGTGATCGACGACGATGTCGAGGAGGAGCTCGCCGGCTACCCGGTGGCCCGAACGAACGACATTTCGCAGGCCACCGAGGTGCTGGAGCGGATACTCCCCCGGGTTCCGGTTCGAATGCGCACGGCAATCCCGGCCACTGCGTTCGACATGCACATGAATGCGGTCGACGTGGGCTCCCTCACCACGAGCTATGTCCGTTTCGGTTCCGCCGTGCATGTCATCACGAGCGCGACGGACAGTTACTACGTCAATATCCCGCTCGTCGGAAACGCCATTTTTCGCGAAGGCCGGCACGTCGTGCATACGACACCGGGCGTCGCCGGGGTGTTCAGTCCGACACCGGAGGCCGATCTGGTCTGGGACGGCGGCTGCGCGCAGATCTGTCTCCTGATTCCACGCTCCAGCATCGAGCGTGAGCTGGAACGACATCTCGGCCACACCCTCGGCGAGTCGGTCGAGTTCGACATGGAGATGGACCTGACCTCGCTCGCCAGCCGGGGCTGGTTGGACGCGCTGCGTCTGGTGCTCAACGAGGCGGACCGCTCAAACGGGCGACCGCTGCACCCGCTCACCATCGGCACGTTGGAGAACCTGCTCGTCGACAGCCTGCTGGTGACCCAGCGGCACAACTACAGCCAGGAGCTGGAGGCGCCGGCGGCATCGGCGTCACCCCGCGCGGTACGTGCGGCGATCGAGCTCCTCCAGGAACGACCGGCGCATCCGTGGACCGTCGGAGAGCTGGCGGGCAGTGTCCATCTGAGCGTTCGGGCGCTGCAGGACGCGTTCGCCAAGTCGACCGGGACGTCTCCGATGCGTTATCTGCGCGGCATCCGCCTCGCCAGGGTGCACGCCGAACTGCTCTCCGGGGCACCGTCCGACGTCACGGTGACGGAGGTGGCATCGCGGTGGGGCTTCATCCACCACGGGCACTTCGCGGCCGCCTACCGCGCGAAGTTCGGCGAGGTGCCCGGTCATACACTGCGGTTACGGTCCGAACCATGACACACCGACCCTGACACACGGACGGGGACCGCCCTCGCTTACAGTGTGTTATCAGTCATCGGCGTTGAGTTGTCAGTGACCGTTGTGGGTGTCAGTCGTTGACCCCTGGGAGTACACGGGAGGAAACGGGTGGGCCGCAACTCGGGTGGGGTTCGATTCGTCGCGGTCGGCGCCACGGTCGCCGTACTGGTCGGACTGGGACTGGCCGGATTCGCCTCCGTGGCGACTCCCGCGTCCGCCGCACCCGCTGACGAGGGCACGTTCGCCGATACCCCGTGCACGAGCACCGCAAAGGCCTGCGTCGATCTCCTGGCCCAGAAGGCGTGGCTACTGGAGAACGGCAAGATCACCTACGGCCCGGTCAAGACGAGCTCCGGCGGCCCCGGCAAGGAGACGCCGGTCGGCACCTTCAAGGTGCAGTGGAAGGACCGCAACCACGTGTCGACCGAGTCGGTCGGCACCCCGATGCCCTACTCGGTGTTCTTCGCCGAAGGCGGCGTCGCGTTCCACGGCGGCAGCCTGAGCAGGGCGTCCGCCGGTTGTGTCCACCTGGACGACCAGGACGCGATCGTCTTCTACGACAACCTGAAGATCGGTGACCAGGTGCAGGTGCGCGCCAAGGCGCCGAGCACCAAGCCGGCCACCGACGGTGACGCCGAGCCCGAGGCGACCCCGTCCAGCGAGCCCACAACGTCGGCCAAGCCCAGCCCCAAGCCGACCGCTTCGCCGCGCTCCTCGCTGCTCTCGCCGTCGGGCGACTGAGCACCGAACAGACCCTGCCTAAACCTTATACTGAATCCCTCACAGATGAGGGAGGCACAGTTGAGCGGCGACAGACGACTGCAGGTTCAACGTAGGATCCCGGCGTCACCGGAGCAGATTTTCAGCCTGCTCTCGGATCCGGCGCGGCACACTGAGCTGGACGGCGCGGGCATGCTGCGAGGTCTGGAGTCGGGTGCCATCGTGACCGGAACCGGCCAGGCGTTCGTGATGAACATGAACCAGGACGGCCTCGGCGACTACCAGATGCGCAGCGAGGTGGTGGTCTTCGAGCGCAACCGCCACATTGCCTGGGCCCCGGCCATCCATCCACCGGGTGCACTGGAGCACGTGATCGGCCCGCTCGACCCGAGCGGACATCGGTTCGAGTGGCGCCTGGAACCCACGCCGGACGGTCACACCCTGGTGACCCACATCTACGACTGGAGCGGCGTGACCGACGCCGACGCGCTCCCTCTGTATCCTCGGGTGAGCGAAGAGCAGCTGGCGGACACCCTGGACAACCTGGAGACAGCGACTCGGAGCGCCACCTGATTCGTCTTTAGATTAGATTAATGCGGCCTGGTGGCTGGGTTCCCAGGATGGGCTAACTTACGATCGTGGGGTGCCTCGCCGGAGCAATGCCGTGACCGATCCGGATTCCTCGACCGCCAAGTCGAACCGGACCCGTGAGAGGCTGCTCGACGCCGCGGCACAGGTTCTCGCCGAGAAGGGCTTCGCCGGCACCCGGCTCTCGGACATCGCGGAGCGGGCGAACGTCCAGGCGCCCGCCATCTACTACTACTACCCGTCACGGGAAGACCTCATCGAGGAGGTCATGTTCGTCGGTGCGGCGGCGATGCGCGCCCATCTGGACGAGGTCCTCGCCGGGCTGCCCTCGGACGCGACACCCGTCGAACGGATCTCCGCCGCCGTCGAGGCCCACCTGCGGCACGAGCTGGAGATCTCCGACTACGCCAAGTCGATCATTCGCAACGGCAACCAGCTGCCCGAGCAGGTGAGCAAACGGGCGCTCGCGGAGATCACCCACTACAACGACATCTGGCGCACCCTGGTCACCGAACTCGACACCGCGGGCCAGCTGCGCTCCGGACTGGAGCCCTCGGTCGCCCGCATGATCGTGCTGGGTGCGTTGAACTGGGCCGCAGAGTGGTGGAAGCCGGAGCGCGGATCGCTGGAGGATGTCATCAGGACCGCCCAGTCGATGGTGTTGCACTCACTGCGCCCCTGAGTCCGCCATCCCCGGATCGTCGACGAGCTCGGCCACGGCCGGCGAGACCGGTGAGCGTTGAGACCTGTCGAGCATCCGCTCCAGCCTCGCGTGCTCCATCTCCCCCGTGTAGGCCAAGGCCCCGAGGAAGGCCCGCACCTCGGCGCGGTAGGTGCGCCGGGCCGCGATCAGCTCAGGACCACCCGGCCCGAGCAGGTTCCGGTTCTCCGCGAGACGCACCGCACCCGCGTAGAGCTCGCGGGACACCGAGTCCGCGCGATCGATGCGGTGCTGCAGCAACATCTGGCGGCCGAGCCCCAGGCAGTCGTCCAGGAAGCTCTCCGAGTCCCTTGGCGCGTCGTCGCCGAGCGAGAACAGCTGCTCCGCGACCACCAGCTGCGCGTCGAGGAAGGACCGGAGCACCGCGTGGGCCACGTAGAACTTCGCGTTGCCCAGCACCTGCAGAGCACCGTCGGCCGTGGCTTCCCGCGAGCGCCACTCGGGGTCGATCAGCTCCAGCTCACGCCGCAGCTCGTAGCGCAGCTCGTGCTTGTCGGAGAAGAAGAACTCGAACTTGACCAGGTCCCGCAGCCGCAGCAGCTCAGCCCAGGCCGTCGCCCAGGGAACCTGCCCGCCCCGGGTGGCCGCCCGCACTCCCGCGACCTCCACGAGCGCCCGGTTGACCAGATGGTGCAGCGCGCCGTTGCGATAGAAGGCCGCGACGTGATGGCGGCCCGGCCGGACCGAGAACACCGGCTCGGTGCCCCGTTCGTAGCGGCCCACCACGTCGGCGGCGGCCAGCTCGTCCAGCGCTCGGCGCAGACCGTCGATCGAGCGCAGGTCCTGCGCGGGCACCGGGATGTCGCGGCTCTGCAGGTAGTCGACCAGCGGTGCGACCACGTCGCAGATCTGGGGCAGCGTGAGCGCCCGGTCCCTCGCGCTGAGCAGCGCGAAGGTGACGAGCGACGTCGCGGTGACCGGGGTGATCCGATTGATCTCGGCGCACACCCGGAAGGCGACCTTCTCCAGCTGTGCCGAACCGGGATCGGACTCGGCCAGCGCCTCGCGGAAGGAGAACGGCTCACCGATCCGCAGCTGTGCGGTGCCGATGTTGCGACGCTGGTCGCGGACGTACCGGGCGAGCCACTGCCATCCCTCGGCGGGCTTCGCGGCACCGCGCTGTTCGGCCGCCATGGCGCCGACCTCGTGCAGCTGGTCGTACACGATGGACACCGGGACCAGCAGCGGGTCGACGTCGGGCCGTTCCTCCATCGCGGCGGCGAGGTAGCGCAGCAGGCCGTACCGGGGCCGGCGCAGCTTGCCGGTCCGGGTGCGTCCGCCCTCGATGTACCACTCCAGGTTGAACCGCTTCTCCATCAGATGGCCGAGGTACTCCTGGATCGCCGCCTTGTAGACGGTGTCGGCACCGAACGTCCTGCGGATGAACACCAGCCCGGCCCGTTTGCCGAGCGGGCCGATCGGCCAGAAGGACAGGTTGTCCCCGCCCAGCACATGGTTGCGTGGGAAGTCGTTCTCGTGCAGTACCTCGGCGAACAGCAACGGGTCGGCGTACGAGCGGTGCGAGGGCAGGAAGACGAGCGAATGCTGCCGGTTCAGTGCCCGGAGCCGTTCGAGCCCCGCCTCGTCGACCTCGACGTGCCACGCCCTGGAGTGCAACGGCGCCATGGCGGCGCGGAACGCGTCGATCGCCGCCGCGCTCTGCACCGCGACCATCTCCGACAGGCACTCCCGGAGCCGTGCCTCCACCTCACGCGGCGGTCGTTCCTCGGTCCTGGCCAGCCGGGCGACCAGATCGGCGAACCGGCTGGTCGCGGTGATCTGCTCGACCATCAGCCGAGGCACCTTGTACCGGTCGCCGACGACCTGGCGCTCGGCACGATCGCAGGCCAGCGTCGCCTGGCGCAGCACGAACCTCCCGAACGAGCCCGCTTCCGCCTCGTCCCGGCTCTGACCGGCGAAGGACTCACGCAGCTCGCGCACGGTCGCTTCGGCGCCCGCGACCACGCGCGCCGACCCGGGAGCACCCCGCAGTACGTGCGACTGCAGCGCCGGCCAGGGGCGCCGCATCGCCAGCACCGACAACAGCTCGACGGCGCCGCCGCGCTTGCCGCCCGACTGCTCCGGCGGCAGCCACACCACACGGGCCGGGACGATCCGCACGTCGTCACGGTCCAGCGCAGGCGTCAGATCCGGGCCTGGGGTGGGCGACCCGACGAGCACCGTCCGGGCGCCGGGATGCTCGGTGTCCGCCCAGCGTTCGACCAGCTCCCGCTCGGTACGTGAGCCGACCTCACCGAGCACCACGACCTGTACGCCATCACGCTGTTCCGACATGCACCCACCGATCTCGCATCGCACCGTGACCTCGTGCCACACCGCACGATCCAGAACCGGACCGTCGGAAAAACATCGCACGACGGTACCCCGATGACCATACTCACGGGCTTTACCCAGGAGGCAGGTGTGACCGGTCACGTGAACGACCGTCGTTCGCCGCCCCGTCGGCGACCGGTCGTGTTCACGGTCCTCGTGTTCGCATCGTCGGTTCCGCTGTGGGTCCTCGGTTCGGTGGTCGGCCGCCTGCCGATACCGATCGACGTGCCGCTCAGCGCGCTGCAGGCGTTCTGTCCGCTCCTGGTGGCTGTGATCCTGGTCCGCTGGGACGACGGGCCCGGCGGAGCGCGGAGGCTGCTGCGGCGTCTGGTGGATTTCGGCGGCCCCGCCCGCTGGTACCTCGTCGCGCTCCTGCTGATGCCCGCCGTCCTGACCACGTCGTATCTCTACCTGCGCCTCATGGGCGCGGAGATCCCCTGCTGGCAGGTCTCCCCCGGAACCGCCGCGCTGCTGTGCGGCGCTCTTCTGACCGGTGCCATCGGTGAGGAGGTCGGCTGGTCGGGCTACCTGATCGACGCGCTGCCGCGACGCTGGTCGGCGCTCGCATCCGCGCTCGTGGTCGGCACGATCTGGGCCGTATGGCACGTCGTCGCCTGGTACGCACAGTCCGGCCACACCCTGGCCTGGACGACCGGTCAGTTCGTCGGCTCGGTGGCCGGCCGGGTCCTCGTCGTGTGGCTCTACAACCAGGTGGGAGGAGCCGTCCCGATCGCCGTGCTCCACCACGCCATGATCAACGTCAGCGAGTCCCTGTTCCCCCGCTACGGCTCCCACTACGACCCGGTGAGCACGGCGGTGATCCTGGTGCTCGTCGCGGGCGCGGTGACCCTCCTGTGGGGACCACGCACGCTCAGCTCGTGGTGGCGAAGCGCTGCCGGTAGTCGCTCGGCGCGACGCCGACACGACGGCTGAACACCCGGCGCAGTGTCTCGTCGCTGCCGAGGCCGCTCTTCTCGGCCGCCGCCGTGACGCTGTACCCGTCCAGCAGCAGCCGTTGCGCGGTCTCCAGGCGCACCGATTCCACCCAGCGCACCGGTGTGGTGCCGACCTGCTCGTGGAACAGCCTGCTGAGCTGGCGAGGGCTCATCGCGGCGAGCGCGGCCATACTCGACAGCGAGTGGTTGGCCGTCGGTTCCGCGACGATCGCGGCCTGCAACGCACGCAGCGGCGCGCTGCGCGGTGCCGGCCCTTGGGTGGCCGCGCCGAACTGCGACTGCCCGCCCGGACGCTGCAGGAACACCACGAGCTCGCGAGCGACCTGCCGGGCCGTCTCGGCACCGTGATCGTGCTCGACGACGGCCAGCGCGAGGTCGATCCCGGCGCTCACCCCCGCGGAGGTGAGCACGTCTCCATCCCGCACGTAGATCGCGTCCGGGTGCACGTCGACCCGGGGATGGCGCCGCGCGAGCGTCGCGGTGTGCCGCCAGTGGGTCGCCGCCCGCTTCCCGTCGAGCAGGCCGATCGCGGCGAGCACGAACGCGCCGGTGCACACCGAAGCCACCACTCGCGCCCTGGAACACAGCCCGCGAGCCGCGGCGCTCAGTTCCTCGTCGATCGGCCCGACCGGGAGGTCATCGCTACCGGCCACGATCGCCAGGTCCAGATCGTGCAGCTCGTCGAACCGCCTGGTCCCCGCGAGCACCATCCCGGTGGAGGTGCGCACCTCGCCACCCGCCGGTGAGACCGGGGTGAGCTCGTAGTGCGCCCCGAACGTGGCGGCCTTGCTCAGCACCTCTGCCGGTCCGCTGACGTCGAGCATCGTCACCCCGTCGAACACCAGCACGGCCACACGCCTCGACGTGCCTTTGTCCAGATGTGTGGGGTAGCTGTCCATCCAGACATGGTGCCGCATGCATACATCCGACGAGTATCGGTCCCACCCAGAAGTGACCGATTCGAAGGAGACCCCCGATGAGCGAGACCATCGCCCAGGTGACGATCCCGGACAGCAAGCTGGCCGCCGAGGCCACCGAGCTGGTGCGGGACGTGGCGACCGAGCTGATCTACCACCATTCGCGCCGCGTGTACCTGTTCGGCTCGCTGCGCGGCCACCAGCAGGGGCTCGAGTTCGACCCCGAGCTGCTCTACGTGGGAGCGATGTTCCACGACCTCGGTCTGACCGAACGCTACCGCCGCACCGACCAGCGTTTCGAGATCGACGGCGCGGACGAGGCCCGACGGTTCCTGCTCGCCCACGGGATCGCTCAGGAGCCCGCCGCGCGCGTCTGGACCGCGATCGCGCTGCACACCACACCCGAGGTTCCGCTGCACATGGAACCCGAGATCGCGCTGGTGACCCGAGGGGTCGAGCTCGACGTGCTGGGCCTCGGCTACGACACGGTGAGCGACGCCGACCGTGCCGCGATCGTCGCCGTCCACCCGCGACCGGACTTCAAGAACCGAATTCTGGCCGCGTTCACCGACGGCATCTCCGACCGCCCGGACACGACGTTCGGCAACGTCAAGGCGGACGTGCTCGAGCATTTCGTCCCGGGCTTCCAGCGCGGCGACTTCGTCGAGGTGATCAAGAACTCCGACTGGTCCGAGTGACCGGAGGGTCAGCGGAGGGCGACCACGGTGCGCAGCGGGCGTAGGACGACCGGGACGCCCGCCACCGTGAGCCCGACGGCCGCCCACACCGCGGGCCAGGCCAGCGACTCGGGCCGGACCGTGCCCCGAGACAGCAGGTAGGCCGCCACCTGGGTCGCCGCGACCACCCCGAGCACCACGCTGATCACGCACGCGCGCATCGCCAGCCCCTGGCACAGTGAGCGCGCGGTCGAGTAGGCGTTGAGCCGTCCTGGCACGGTCAGCAACGCGAGGCTTGCCAGCGCGAGCACGACCGCGACGAGCGTGCTGACGTGACCGACCACGCGGATCGCCTCGATCCGCAGTGGCCGGGCCTCGTCGGTCCACGGAGCGGGCGGCCCGAACGCGATGACACAGTGCCATCCCGCACCGAGCACGGCGCCCGCCGCCAGGAGCGCGGCGCTCAGCCGTCGCAGCGGACGCCGACGCAGCTCACCCCGCATCACCGGGCCCACGGAGCTCGCCGCGCCGAAGTCACTGAGCGCCTCGACCATCGCCGACCGGGGCGATCCGCCGTGGGCGACCGACTCCTCGGCGTGGCTGAGCACGTGGTCGCGGCACTCGTCGATCAGGTCCGTCACCTCGGAGCCGGTGCCCGGGCCGAGCTCGGTGCGCAGCCGGTCGAGGTAGGCGTCGAGCTCATGGTGTGGTTGCTCGGCGCTCACCGCAGCTCGACCCGGTCACCGGAGCGGATCGTGCCGGCGTCCACGACCTCCAGGTAGACCCCGGCACAGGGCAGCGTGCCGAACCCGGGAACCTCGACCCGGTTGCGGGCCATCGGGATCCGGACGGCGTGCGGCGCTCGGGGCAGGTCGCCGTGCTCCAGCGTCGGGACCGCGCACCTCGGGGTCGGCAGTGTGACCCGCAGCCGCACGTCGCCGACCGTCAGCTCCCGCCCCACCCAGTCGTTCTCGACGAACGGCCGCTGACCGGGCGGCGAGGCCACCACCAGGTTCGGCCGATAGCGGACGGCTTCCGCGCCGATGTGCTCCAGCGTGGCCGTCGTGATCAGGTGCAGCGGCGAGTGGTCCACGAACTTCGCCCCGGACGTGCCGCCGGAGATCGCCAGCGTCACGAAGTCGACCTGCGCGTCGACGCCGTGTTCGAGGACGTCCTCCGGTGCGGGACGTTCGACCTCCGCGCCGTCGGCCCGCTCGGACGCCAGGTGGACCTGCCGACCCAGCAATGCGGAGAGCAGCTCATCGATGTCTCGTTCAACGGCCGGTACTCGTCGACCATCGGGCAGTTCGATGTGCACCTGTCCGGGTTCACCGCTCGCGGAGAACTGGAGCAACCCCCGCCACAGACGCGGGTGCTTCGCGGTGGCCACTCGGCCGGTCTCGACGTCGACGAGCGCCAGGCCACGATCACCCTCGGCGCCCTGATCGTCGACCACCATGCTGGTCAACGGCTCACCCAGCATCGATTTCACGGGGTAGCGCCACAGGGCGACGATCTCCACCGGCAACCTCCTCGGCGTCCGAGATTCCGACCGTACCGGTACCGGCGGCCGCTCACCGGCCGACGTCGGAGCGCGGCGCGATCCACGGTCCCACTCTGCGCCGGACGGTGCCGATCCGCGCGCCGAACGGCCGCATGTCGAGCGACCGGCGTGGCGAGGAGACCAAACTTTCATTAACCGCTGGGTGCTCTCCGCTTAACCGCTGGAGGCAGGTCCCCGGTAGCGGTGAGACCGCCGGCACACTAAGAACAAAGGTGCCAGCTCCCCAGCAACGCCGATGTCGCTCTCAGGCAGGCGTCCGGCAAGCCGAGGCGGGTGGGGGAAGTCCCCCACCCGCCTCTCTGCCGCCGAGCCATGGACTGCCAGACTCTGAGCGCCGGGCTCTGAACGGCAGACTCTGAATGGCGCTTTGGGCCGGGGCGGTCATCCCCCGAGACGACCGGCCCCGGCCGCGCAGCCGCTCGCCCGCTCCCCAGCGACAAGCGGCAAGTCGTGTGTGGTAACGACTCGCTCGTTGTCGCCAGAATATCCCCGGGACGGCTCAGCTCCAGCCGTCGTCTGCTACGTCACACGTCTGGCGCCATCACATTGACCAGTTCGAGTGGCCGATAGGCCCTCAAGGCGACGCTCCGCTCACATTTGTCGCAACAACCTCGTACTCCACGAGGGAGCGTGGCCACTCGGATGGCCGATGACGGACGCGGGGCGCTGTGACTATGGGCGCCCGCCCGACGACTGCGAGCGGGCGCCCGGCCACTAGTTCGCGGTCTGCGGCTCCGGTCGATCCTCGTGCGTATCGATCTGACCCATCGGGATCGACTGCTCCGTGGAACGGTGTTGGGCGAGCGACTGGCGCGGGTACGGCTGCGGGTGCTGCTGCGCATGTTGCTGTGAGTGCGCGCGCTGCTGCGACTGCTGCTGGTGCGACTGCTGGCGAGCCTGCGCCTGGTACGGGATCGGTGACGTGCTGAACTCCCCCGCCAGCGACTCCAGCAGGCGTGCCAGCTGACCGCGGACCTCGTCGTGCAGCGAGCGCAGCCGGGTCAGCTCCTGCTCAGCGGCGGCCTGCCGCTCGCGGATCGCCTTCTCGACCTTGACCCGCTCCTGCTCGGCACGGGCCTGCGCCTCCTGCCGAACCTGCTCGGCCTGACGCTTGACGTCGGCGTGCATGCGCTCGGCTTCTTGCCGGGACGCGGCCGCCTGCTCGCCGATCTGCCGCTCGCGCTCGTCGAGCTCGACCTTGCGCTGCGCGGCTTCCTGATCGAGCATCGCGGTGCGCGTGATCAGGGACTGCTCCACCTCGTGGCGATGTGCCTCGGCGTCCGCGCGAGCCCGCTCCAGCAGTGCGGTGGCCTCACGGGCCGCGCTGGTACGCACCTCGGCGGCCTCCTGCTCGGCGGTACGCATGAGCTTCTCGACGCGATAACCGAAGCCCTGCGGCCCGCCGGAGTTCTGGCTCTCCGCGAGCTGGGCGCTCTGCTGCTCCAGCTGGCTCCGAGCGTTGCGCAGCTCACCTTCGGCCCAGTCGGCCCGGCGGTGTTCACGCTGGTGCGCCTGCTGCACCTCGGCGAGCTGAGCACTCAAGGTCTGCATGTGATCGTCGACCTGGCGGCGGTCGTAGCCACGCCGTACAAGGTCGAACATCGACATCTGGGTCGGCTCCGCCAGTGGCTCAGACATCGGTTGCGCCACAGCAGTACTGATGGGACACAAGGACCCCCGGTTCTTCGTAGTAGTGCGCAAAGGACAGGGCTCCAGGAGCCCTAATCCACCCCGACCGAGTGAACTCCAGGAACACTGCGAGCGACGATACACGCGACATCACAGGGGAATCACGGCGACCCCCTCGGCTTCAATCGCCTGCTAGTTGTTTCCAAAAGCACTCTTCATTCAGCACTCCTGGATCATTTCAGACCGGTCTCAAGTTCATCAAAGATGACGATGCACAAAGTGCAATTGATGTCCACTGGTACGGATGTGAAACAGGGGATCGGCGATCCGGGCGGCTGTCGACGGCATGGGTCCGCACGGTACCGGCAGTCGAGTGGCGCAACCGGACGACCACGAGCATGATCACTCCTGTCAGCCGTCGCGGCCGGCTGAATAACGCCAGGTCAGGAGCAGCATCGATGGGACATGCACCGTCCGGGGAGCAGTACGAGATCACCGACGGCGGCCAGCGCGCCACGCTGGTGGAGGTCGGCGGCGGCATCCGTGCGTACTCCAGCGACGGCCGAGCCGTACTGGACGGCTACGGCGTCGACGAGATGTGCGGCGGCGCCCGGGGCGCACCCCTCATTCCCTGGCCCAACCGAATCCTTAATGGACAGTTCACTTTCAGTGGCGTGAGTCACCAGCTCTCACTCACCGAGCCGGCACACCGTAATGCGATCCACGGTTTGCTGCGGTGGCGAAACTGGGCACCTCGGGAACAGAGCCCGTCCAGCATCGTGCTCGGGACGGTACTGCACCCGAAACCCGGCTATCCCTTTTCTCTCGATGTCACCATCACGTATTCCGTCCAGCAGAATCCCTCGGAAAAGAGTCAGCGCGGACTGTCAGTGACCACAACGGCCACAAATATCGGGGACAATCCCTGCCCGTATGCAGCGGGTCAGCATCCCTATCTGGTCGCCGGTGAGAACGGGATCGACCACGCCACCCTGAGGATGCCCGCCGACACCTGGTTACCCACCGACGAGCGGGGCATTCCCACCGGTCAGCGCCCGGTGGCCGACACACCGTTCGACTTCCGGGTCCCGCGCAGGATCGGCGACACCCGCCTCGACAACGCCTTCACCGACCTGCACCGCGGCGAGGACGGCCTGGCCCGGGTGGAGCTCACCGCTCCGGACGGCACGTGCGACCGAGTCTGGGCCGATGAGAGCTACCCGTACGTTCAATTGTTCACCGGTGACACTCAGTCCCCGGACAAGCGCCGACGTAGCCTCGCCGTGGAGCCGATGACCTGCCCACCGAACGGTTTCGCGACCGGCGTCGGGATCAGGACGCTGGCCCCTGGCGAGTCGACGACCAGCACATGGGGAATCCAAACCGGTTGAGCGGCCCGCGCTAGAGCATTCGGCCCACCCGGTCCGCGTGCACCCGGAGTACCGGGAGAAACTGTTCACGCATCTCGTCGAGGGTGACCCGCGCAGCGAACGTGCTGACGCTCATCGCGGCGCGAACCGTGCCGCGCGCGTCGGCGACCGGCACGGCCATCGTGCGCATGCCGAGCTCCAGCTCCTCGTCGGTGTAGGCCATCCGCTCGTCACGTGCCGTCTCGACCCGCGTCCGGATCGCGGCCTTCCCGGTGATCGTGTGCGGCGTCTGGCGCCGAGGCCGGCACAGCCGTAGGTGCGCATCGAGCTCCTCGTCCGACAGCGCCGCGAGCAGCACCCGCCCGGTCGCCGACGCGTGCGCGGGCAGCCGGGCGCCGAGCCGGACGCCCGTGGACACGATGCGCTGGGCCTCGGCGCGCGCCACGAACACCGACCAGTCCTCTTCCAGCACCGCCAACGAGATCGACTCGGCGAGCTCGTTCCTCGCCGACTCCAGGTGCGGCTGGGCGAGCGTCGGCAGCGGCGAGGTCTCCAGGAACGAGGCACCGAGCCGCAGCATCCTGGGCGTGGGATGGAAGAACTTGCCGTCGTGCACCACGTAGCCGAGCGCTTCGAGGGTCAGCAGGCAGCGCCGGGCCGTGGCACGCGTCGTATCGGTCGCCCTCGCGGCGTCGGCGACGGTGAGCCGAGGATGCTCCCTGCCGAACGCCTCGATCAGCGCGAGGCCCTTCCCGAGCCCCGCCATCCCCTCCGGGGCACGAACCGGACCCTCACCACCATTTGTTCGGACTGGCGTCACGCGTTCGTTATACGAACATCGACTCGATCTGTCAAGCATCCGGGCCGACGCACTTGACAGAACAAGAATGAGGCCTTTCTACTGTTCGTACAAGAACTCATTGTTCGTTATTCGAACATTTTGCGATCAGAGGTGACCGGTGACCGCCACCACCGAACTCCCGTCCTGGCCCGAGGGCCTGACCCGGGTTCCGTACTGGGTCTTCCAACGCGAGGACGTGTACGCCGCCGAACAACAGAAGCTGTTCCGAGGTCCGCACTGGAACTATCTGTGCCTGGAGAGCGAGCTGACCGACCCGGGCCAGTACCGCACGACGTTCCTCGGCGACACCCCGGTGATCGTCAGCCGGGGCCGCGACGGCGAGCTGTACGCGTTCGAGAACCGGTGCGCGCATCGCGGCGCCCTGATCGCACTGGACACCCAGGGCACCGCCACCGAGTTCACCTGCGTCTATCACGCCTGGACCTACTCGGTCGAGGGCGAGCTGACCGGCGTGGCGTTCAAGGACGGGATCAAGGGCAAGGGCGGGATGCCCGAGTCGTTCTGCATGGCACGGCACTGGCCCCGCAAGCTCCGCCTGGCCGTCGTGCACGGACTCATCTTCGGCAGCTTCGACAACGACGTCCCCGACGTCGAGGACTACTTCGGCGAGGAGATCCTCGACCGCATCGAGCGCGTCCTCGGCGGGCGCACCCCGGTGGTACTCGGGCGGTTCACCCAGATGCTGCCGAACAACTGGAAGCTCTACGTGGAGAACGTCAAGGACTCCTACCACGCGAGCATCCTGCATCTGTTCTTCACGACGTTCGAGCTGAACAAGCTCTCGATGCGCGGCGGGATCATCGTGAGCCCCGACGGCGGCCATCACGTCAGCTACTCGGCGATCGACCGCGAGGCCGAGCAGGACGGGAGCTACTCGGAGCAGAAGATCCGATCCGACAGCGGTTACCGGCTCGCCGATCCGTCCCTGCTCGACGGGTTCCCCGAGTGCGGCGACGACACGACGCTGCAGATCCTCTCCACCTTCCCTGCCTTCGTGCTCCAGCAGATCCAGAACTCGGTGGCCGTCCGCCAGATCCTGCCGCGCGGGGTCGCCAGCACCGAGCTGAACTGGACCCTGCTCGGCTTCGAGGAGGACACCGAGGAGCAGCGTAGGGTGCGGCTCAAGCAGGCCAACCTCGTCGGGTCGGCCGGGTACATCTCCATGGAGGACGGCTGCGTCGGCGGCTTCGTCCAGCGTGGTGTCGCCGGTGCCGCCGACCAGTCAGCGGTGCTGCAGATGGGCGGTGCGACGGCCGAGTCGAGCGAGAGCCGGGTCACCGAGGCGTCCGTGCGCGGGTTCTGGCAGGCCTACCTGGCCGCGATGGACATGCGCGCCGCGAACGGGGCGAGCGCATGATCGACCGGGACCAGGCCTGGCTGATCAGCCAGGCGCAGGCCGAGTACGCACGCTGCATCGACACCGATCAGCTGGAGACCTGGCCGGACTTCTTCTCCGACACGTCGTGCTTCTACTCGATCACCACGGCCGACAACCACCGCGCGGGCCTGCCCGCCGGGCTGATCTGGGCCGACACCAAGGGCATGTTGACCGACCGGGTGTCCGCGCTGCGCGAGGCGAACATCTACGAGCGGCACACCTACCGGCACATCCTCGGCCAGCCGCTGCTGTGTCCGGCGGCGCCGGACGACCCGGGCGACGAGCCACGTACCGAGACGTCCTTCATGGTCGTGCGGGTCATGCGGGACGGTCGTACCGACCTGTTCGCCTCCGGCCGCTACCTGGACCGGTGGACGCTGTCCGAAGCCACGCCCAAGCTGGTCGAGCGGACGGTCGTGTGCGACAGCAACCGGATCGACACGCTCCTGGCGCTCCCGCTGTGAACCGGGTCCTGTTGTCCGTCGGCGACCCGAACGGCGTCGGGCCCGAGATCGCGGTCAAGGCCGCCGCCGCGCTGGACACCGATCGCTACGGTGTCGCGGCACCGGTCCTCGTCGCGGACCGGCATGTCGTACAGGGGCTTGCTCACGAGCACGGTCTCGACATCCGTCCGGTGTCCGCGCCCGTCGAGGCGACACCAGGGGTGCTCGACCTCGTGCCGGTCGATGCGCTGCCCGAGGAAAGCTTCTCCCCCGGCACCGTCAGCGCCGAGGCGGGCGCGGCGACGGTCGCCTACCTGCGTGCCGCGGTCGACGCCGTCCGCGCCGGCATCGGCAACGCCATCGTCGCCTGTCCGCATTCGCAGACCGCGGTCAACTCCTCGGGCATCGCCTTCGACGGCTATCCCGGCCTGCTCGCCGACCTCGCGGGGGTCCCGAGGGATCAGGTGTTCCTGATGCTGGTCGGTGGAGGGTTACGCGTCGTGCACGTGACCCTGCACGAGAGCCTGGCCGGCGCACTGGGCAGGCTCTCCCCGGAGCTCGTCGTCGCGGCGGGCCAGGCCGTCGCCACGTTCCTGACCCAGCGCGGGATCCGGTCACCGAGGATCGGGGTCTGCGGGATCAACCCGCATGCCGGGGAGAACGGGTTGTTCGGCGACGACGACGAACGTGTCACCCGGCCGGCCGTCGCGACGCTGCGCGCAGCGGGCATCGACGCGGTGGGCCCGTTCGGCGCCGACCTGCTGTTCGCTCCGGGCCGCCGCGAAGGCTGTGACGCGCACCTCGCGATGTACCACGACCAGGGGCACATCCCGGTCAAGATGCTCGCCGGCCGGATGTCGGCCGCGGTGGCGCTCGGCGCCGGGCTGGTCTTCAGCAGCGTCGGTCACGGTGCCGCGTTCGACATCGCGGGCCGGGACCGCGCCGACCCCAATGCGGTTCTCGGGGCCATCCGCCTCGTGCGTGCCCCGTCGGAACGCGCCGAGCAGGTGCTGTCATGACGGCGAGCGTCCGCGTCGCGGGCACCGACATCGCATTCGACTGCGGACCTGACGAGACCGTGCTGGACGCGGCCGAACGAGCGGGCTACCTGTTGCCCTACTCGTGCCGCAAGGGTGTCTGCACGACGTGCGCGGCGGGCCTGGTCGACGGCACCGCTCGGCAGAGCGGCCGGGGGCTGGTCGAGGCGCCATCGGAGGATCTCCTGTTGTGCCGAGCGACGGCGTGCTCGTCACTGGAGATCGCGCCGGCCAGCGTCACCCGTGGTGAACCGCCGAGCAGGCGCACCATGACCGCGACCGTTCACAAGATCACCCGTCCGGCGCCGGACGTCGCGGTGCTGGTGTTGCGCTACCCGATCGGCAAACGGGTCAGGTTCCGGGCGGGGCAGTACCTGACCGTGCGGCTTCCGGACGGGGACACCCGCAACTACTCGATGGCCAACCCCCCGCACCGCAACGACGGGGTGCTGCTGCACGTGCGCGGGGTTCCCGGCGGGCGCTTCTCCGAGCAGGTGGTGAGTGGACTGCGCCGGGGTGACGAGCTGACCGTCGAGCTGCCGTTCGGCGGGTTCACCGTGGACGCGGTGTCGT
Organism: Actinospineispora spinosispora DSM 44797; assembly: GCF_000429025.1. Taxonomy (GTDB): domain Bacteria; phylum Actinomycetota; class Actinomycetes; order Mycobacteriales; family Pseudonocardiaceae; genus Pseudonocardia; species Pseudonocardia spinosispora. Next base: position 436,972 of record NZ_KE386833.1, on the reverse strand, counting down.
CCCGGCCGATCGTGCTGCTGGTCACCGGTACCGGGTTCGCGCCCGCGAAGTCGATCATCGAGGACCTGATCCAGCGGCGCGACGGCCGGCCGGTGCACCTGTACTGGGGTGCTCGCACCTCGTCGGACCTGTACCTGGCCGACCTACCGTCGAGGTGGGCGAGCCGATACCCGTGGTTCCGGTTCACCCCGGTGCTGTCCGAGCCGGACGCCAGGTGGTCCGGCCGGACCGGCCCGGTGCATCGGGCGGTGGTCGACGATCACCCCGAGCTGTCCGACCGCGAGGTGTTCGCCTGCGGCAACCCCGCGATGACCGACGCCGCGCGCAGCGACCTCCTCGCGGCCGGGCTGCCCCCCGAGCGTTTCCACTGCGACGCATTCGTCCCCTCCGGCCTCGGCGACCAGCTCGAACCCGCCGCCCACCAGTGAGGCCGTCCCGAACATCGAAACGAGGCCAACGATGTCCCTCGACACCGGCTCCACCCCACTACCCGAACTGATCGACCAGCGGCCGGTGAGCCGCTTCCAGTACGGCGTCATCACGCTATGCGCGTTGGTGATGTTCATCGACGGGTTCGACACCCAGGCCATCAGCTACCTGGCACCGCACATCGCGAAGGAATGGGGACTGTCCCAGGCCGTCCTCGGCCCGATCTTCTCCTCGGCGCTGCTCGGGCTGATGGTCGGCTATCTCGTGCTGTCACCGTTGTCCGACCGGTTCGGCCACAAGCGCGTGCTCGTCGTGGCGACCGCGTCGTTCGCGGTGTTCACGCTGCTCGCGGTGTGGTCGGGCAACGTCACCGAGCTGGTCGCACTGCGTTTCCTGACCGGCGTCGGTCTCGGCGCGGCCGCACCCAGCGCGATCGCGCTGACCGGCGAGTTCAGCCCCGCCCGGCTGCGCGCCACGTTCGTGCTGGTGATCTACTGCGGCTTCTCCCTCGGTTTCGTCGCGGCCGGGCTCGCGGTGGGCTGGCTGCTGCCGCACCACGGGTGGCGCTCGCTGTTCTGGGTCGGCGCGCTCGTACCGCTCGTCCTGGTGCCCGCGCTCATCCGCTACCTGCCGGAGTCCCCGACGTTCATGATCCGCCGCCGGTACGACCCGAGCCGCGTGCTGGCGGTTCTACGCCGGGTGGACCCCACGCTGGATGACACCTGGACGCCGTCGGCCGTCGCGGTGGAGGACCGGACAACCGCCGGGCGGGCCGCGCTGAGCAGCCTGTTCACCCGGCACTGGGTGTGGGGCACGGTGCTGCTCTGGCTCGTCTTCGTGATCAACCTTGGCGAGTTCTACGCGTTGCAGAGCTGGCTGCCGAGCATCCTCACCGACCTGCACTACCCGATGAGCACGGTGGTCAGCGCCACCACGCTGACGACCGTCGGCGGCATCGTCGCGGCCTTCCTGACCGGGCCGTCGATGGACCGGCTCGGCGCGTACGGGACGGTCGCCTGCGTCTATCTCGCCGGCTGCGTGTTCGTCGCGCTCACCGGGCTCGCGCTGGGCAGCCCGGTGTGGCTGTTGCTGACCGCGACCTTCCTGTCGGGATGCTGTGTCAGCGGCGGTCAGAAGAGCGTCATCGCGCTCGCCGCGGTGTTCTATCCGGCCGCGATGCGGTCCAGCGGCGTCGGCTGGGCACTCGGCATCGGCCGGCTCGGTGGAATCGCCGGCCCACTCGTCGTCGGGGCCGCGTTGAGCGCCGGGTGGGACCCTCGCTCGGTGTTCTACGCGATGGCCGTCCCGATGCTGGTGGCCGGGCTGGTGGTTCTGGTGCTCGGGCGCCGGTACTCGACCTGATCAGCTCATGCCCGTGTCGTGAGTGTTGAGTGTGGCCATAGCCATACTCAACACTCACGACCAACCGAGCGGTCACGGCTCGTCAGGTCAGGTGAGCCACTTCGTGGTCTTCTTCTTCGTGGCCTTCTTCCAGACCTCGGGCAGGGCGCGCTCCGCCCGGTCGGCCTCGGCACGCTCGTTGGCGTGCATGACGCCGTAGGTGAAACCGTTCTGGTCCTCCTGGCCGGCCAGTGCGCCGAAGCGCCACAGCACGGACCGCGCGACCACCGTGTCCTGGTGGGTGCCCAGCACGCTCTGGATCTTCTTCAGGTTCTTGCGCGTGCGCCGCGCGGGCTTGCCGATCGCGGGCGCGGCCGTCTCCACGGCGTAGCGGGCGCGTTTGGCGGCCTTCCGTGCCTCGTGGAGGCCGTGGTCGCGCTGTTCGCCCTCGGGCTGGTCCGCCGCATCGCTCATCCGGCGTTCCAGGCGCCGGTAGGACTTGGCCACGTCCTTGGCCAGTACCTTTCGCGCCGGTCGACGTGCCTTGCGGGTCAGCGGCGGGCTCGTCAGCAGCTCGTCGATCCGAGCCTGTAGCGCCAGGTACCGATCGCTGTTCAACGCCTCGAGCGTCGCTTCGCGTGCCTCGGCCTGCCGGCGCTGCATGACCCTCGTGAGGGTCGCGTGGACCGGGCCGAACACCAGGTCGTCGGGCAGCCGCGACACCGCATCGGAGAAGCGCTCGTCCTGTACCTCGCTGTCGCGGTCATCCGCCAGGGCGCGGCCCAGCCAGCGCAGCTCGTCGGCGAGCGGCTTGGTCTTCTCCCGGTCGAGGACCCGCCCGAACGCGCGCAGGGTGCTGCGCATGCGGCGCGCGGCCACCCGGATCTGGTGGACCGAGTCCGGAGCGTCCCGCCGCACCAGCGGGTCCTGTGTCCTCAGCTGGTCTGCCTGGGCACGCAGGTAGGCCAGGACGACCTCGCCCGCCGACGAGGACTTTCCCACCGGCGCGGGTGTCGCGGCGCGCTCGACCTTCAGCACCTTGGCCAGCTTCGAGCTCGACGCGGAGCGGGTGGCGCCACCGCGCAGCAGTCGTTTCTCGATCCGGTCCAGCAGCCTCGTGGAGCCGGCCTCGGCGAGCTCCACCTCCAGCTCGCGCCAGGAGACCGTGGTCGTCTTCGCGCCCATCGTGCGAGCGACGACCTGGTCGTCCACCAGCTCCGCGAGGTCGTCACCGCCGGTCTCGGCGAGCTGCCAGCTCCGCCGTTGGGTACGGAGCTCGGCGACCGGGGCCACCGCCGCGCCACGCGTGTGCACCCGCACCAGACCGAGCAGCTCGGCGGGCGGGAGGTTCTCGGCCAGGGAACGGCCCAGCGGGAGCTGGAGCTCGTCACGGCTGTCCGGGCCGGCGGGCAGCTTGAGATGCCACCCCTCGTCCGAGCCGCCGGTGCGGCGACGCAGGGTGATCCCGGCAGTGAGCAGGCGCAGGTCCTCGGTGTCGAAGTAGGTCGCGACCAGCTCACGTGCGTGCGCGCCTCCGGTCGCCGAACCGAGCAGCTTCCCCGGCTCCGGCAACCGTGCCTTCCCACTGACCTCGTACTTGCGTTCGGTCTCCCGAACGACGCTTGCATCTGCACCAACCATACGGACAGCCTTCCCTACCGGTACCCCACTCCAAACCCGCCGATCAACGTAACCTTGACGGCTTCTACGCCATCGTGAGGCCACCGCTCACGCTGATCGTCTGGCCCGTCACGTAGCCGGCCTCGTCCGAGGCGAAGAACGCGACGACGTTGGCCAGGTCGGACGGCTGGGCGAGCCTCCGGAACGGGATCGCCTTGATGAGCGCCTCACGCAGCTTCGGGTTGTCGCCGCCGATCGAGTTGAACAGCGCGGTGTCGGCGGGGCCGGGGCACACGCAGTTGACGTTCACCTGACGGCGCGACATCTCCCTCGCCATGGTCTTGGTGAACGCGATGATGCCGCCCTTGGCCGCCGAGTAGACCGCTTCACCCGACGAGCCGACGCGGCCGGCGTCCGAGGCGATGTTGACGACCGAGCCGTGCCCCTGCTCCCCCATGATCGGGAGTACCGCGTAGCTGGTGTTGAGGACGCCGTACAGGTTGATCTGGATGACCCGGTCCCAGTCCGCCGGGTCCGAGTCGACGAACGGGCCGACCTTGTCCCAGCCCGCGTTGTTGACCAGCACGTCCATCCGGCCGTAGCGCTCGGTGACCTGCTCGACCATGGCGTTCACCGAGTCACGCGCGGTGACGTCGGTCCGGATTCCGATGGCCTCCCCACCGAGTGCCGCCGCGGTCTCCGAGGCCGTGGTCTCGTCGATGTCGGTGACCACCACCGTAGCGCCTTCGGCGGCCATCTTCTCCGCGATGCCTCTGCCGATGCCGCGACCGGCCCCGGTGACGATGGCGATCTTGTCCCGCAGTCTTGTCATGTCCGTGCCTCCGGTGTGATTCGATTCCAGGTCAGGGCGCGTAGTCGCGGCCGAGCAGGTGCCGGGAGATGATCAGCTTGGACACCTGCGCGGTTCCGTCGCCGATCTCCAGCCCGATGACGTCACGCATCCGCTGGCCCAACGGGCTGTCGGTCGAGTAGGCCAGGTGGCCGAAGGTCAGCAGGCACTGGTGGATGACGTCGACCGCGAGCTTCGGGGCCCAAAGCTTCGCCATCGCCGCTTCCGCGCTGTGGTCGAGTCCGTTGTCCTTGCGCCACAACGCCTCGAAACACACGTGGCGGGCACCTCGCAGCTGGGTGGCGTACTCGGCCAGCGGGAACGCGACGCCCTGGAACCGGCCGATCGGCTGGCCGAACGCCTCTCGATCGCGGGCCCACCCCACCGCCTCCTCGAGCGAGATTTGGGCGGCGCCGAGGCAGCCGAGCCCGATCACCGCCCGCGAGTAGTCGAAGCCCTGCATGACGGAGACGAACCCGGCTCCCTGCTCGCCGATCAGCCGGTCGGGCGCGACCGGCAGTCCGTCGAAGTGCAAGGCGGCCCGGCCGATGGATCTGCCGCCGAGGTCGTCGAACGCCGACCGCTGGACGTACCGGTCGTCGAGGTCGACGTAGAAGGCGCTGACCCCACGCGCGCCTGGCCCTCCCGTCCTGGCGAGCACGAGCGCGGTGTCGGCGTTCATCCCCAGGGTGATCGAGGTCTTCTCGCCGATCAGGCGCCATCCGGCGCCGTCGGGCTCGGCTTTCAGCTGCAGGTTCGCCGCATCACTGCCGTGGCCGGGTTCGGTGACGCACAGACACGGCAGCGCCCGTCCGGACGCGATCGGCGGCAGCCAGTCGGCCTGCTGCTCAGCGGTCGCGTTGCGAACCAGCACGTCGCTGATCAGCGAGGTGTTGATGATCAGGTAGGTCGCGTTGAAGTCGGCCCTGCCGATCTCCTCGGCCGCGATCCCGGCGACGACCGCCCCCGCGTCCTGACCGCCGAACCGTTCCGGAATCCGCAGGCCGGTGAGCCCCATGCCGGCCATCGCCTCGGCGAGCCCCGGCCGCAGCCGGGCCGCCTTGTCGTCGAGCTGGTAGTGCGGAGCGAGGATCCGGGTGGCGAACCGGCGCAGTTCCTGGCGATAGGACTCCTGGTCGGAGTCGAACAGGAAATCCACGGTCAGTGCCAGTTCACGTGCTGGGCGAAGTCCGGCTTGCGCTTCTCGGCGAACGCGGCTGCCCCCTCCAGCCCTTCCGGGGATGCGGTGAACAGATCGAGCGCGGACATCGCCAGGTTGCTCAGGCCCGCCTGGTGGTCGGTGTCGGCGTTGAAGGACTGCTTCAGGAACCGCAGCGCGGTCGGGCTCTTCTCCGCGACCTCGAACGCCCAGGACTTCGCTTCGTCGAGCAGCCGGTCGGCCGGCACGACCGCGTTCACCAGGCCCATCCGCTCCGCCTCCGCCGCACTGTACTGGCGGCACCAGAACCAGATCTCGCGTGCCTTCTTCTCCCCGACCACCCGGGCCAGGTAGGCCGAGCCGAAGCCTGCGTCGAACGAGCCGACGCGCGGGCCCGCCTGGCCGAAGCGCGCGGTCTCGCTGGCGATCGACACGTCACACAGCACGTGCAACACGTGCCCGCCACCCACCGCGATGCCGTTGACCGCGGCGATGACCGGCTTCGGGATGTCCCGGATGAGCTTGTGCAGGTAGCCGATCTCGAACATGCCGCTCTCGGTCGGGCCGTAGTCACCGGTCTCAGCTCGCTGCTTGACGTCGCCGCCGGTGCAGAACGCCTTCTCGCCCGCCCCGGTCAGGATCACCGCCTGGACCCGCCGGTCCGCCCATGCCGAACGGAACGCCTTGACCATCTCCTCGACCGTCTTGCCCCGGAAGGCGTTGTAGCGCTCCGGGCGGTTGATCGTGATGATCGCGGCCGGGCCGTCGATCTCGTAGCGGATGTCCTCGTAGCCCGCCGCACTGTCCGGAATCGTCGTCACTGTCGGCTCCTTCGCGTTCGCGTCGTGTCGAACATGCCAACTTTTGACTCTATGGTCAAGAGTTGACCCTAGAGTCAGTAGTTGGCACCCTGGACCGATGACGGAACAGCCGAGCCGATGGGAACGCAGGCGGGATCGGCGAACCCAGGAGATCCTGGCGACCGCCGCCGAGCTGTTCGGCAGACACGGCTACGACTCGGTCAGCCTCGAGGACGTCGCCGAACGGCTGGACGTCACGAAGGGCTCGCTGTACCACTACTTCGCCAGCAAGGACGAGCTCGGCACCGCCGCCATCGAGACACTCGGCAACGACTGGAGCAGCCGACTGGAAGCACTGGCCGAGGAACAGACCGGCACCGCGACCCAACGCCTCCGCGCGCTGGTCCAGCGGCAGATCGCCATCGCGGTCCGCGACCATCCCGCCGCGCTACGCCTGTTCCTCGTCCCGAACGAATGGCCGGACGCACAGCGGGCACGCATCAAGGAACTGCGCAGACGTCACGACAGGATCTTCCGCACGGTGGTCGAGCAGGGTGTCGGGTCCGGCGAGTTCACCGTGACCTCCGTCGACACGGTCCTGCAGTGCCTGCACGCCGCGATGACCCAGGCGCCGCAATGGTGCGGCGAGCTGGACGACGAACACCGCGACCGGGCGATCCTCGAGCTGACCGAGACCCTGCTGAAGCTGGTGCGCTGAACGATGCCCCGCCAGCTCCACACGCCTCGTCCGTGCCGTCTCGCAGAGGATCATGTCGTGTCGCAGACACTGCAGCGTCTGCGACACGACGTGAAGCTCTGCGAAGTCGGGCTCGGCGCGGGCCGTTCGGGCGCAGTCCGCGATGCGACAGCAGGGTCTGCGAGGTCGTGCTAGCCGAGCAAGCCGATCGACCTGACCGTTCCGCCGGTGACCGAGTCGGGCGCGGCGTGGCGGCCCGTCCGCTGGTGGGCACTCGACAGAGGTCCGATCGACCGGTTGCCCCGGTGCTCGACCGGGGCCGCGTGCCGGGCACCGCGCCCAGCCTCGGCCACCGGTTCACCCGGTCCACCGAGCGTCTCCCCCACCGCTTCGACCGTCCCACCGACCAGACCGGTGACATCGCGAGGCTGTTCCGGGTCCGCGGAGGCCGGAGAGTCCGCCGCGGTCAGGCTCGCGGTGGTCGTGTCGCGCACCGTTCGTCCCGTACCGCGAACCCGCGCGGGGCGGTTCGGCACGGTCAGGTCCGACAGGGTCGGCAGCGCAACCGTGGTCAGGTCGCGCATCATCTGCGTTCCGGGGACCATCTCCCGCGTCCGGCCCGGCAGCTCGGCTGGCTGGTCCGCGCCGGGAGCCCCACCTCCGGGGTGCCTCGACGGCGGAAGCTGTCCTGGCGCATTCGCGCGGTCGACGTGGCCGAACAGGGCCGCCGTGGCGACGAGCGAGCCGACCGCGACGACCACTCCCGCGGTGGCGGTCGCCTTGTGCCTGGCCGCCGCCGCGTACAACGGGCAGCCTTCCTCCCGCGTGGGCTCGGCACCACGACGAGACAGGGAACGGGCTCGCTTGCCGAGCATGTCGGCAAGCGTGATCACGCTGGGTTGAGACCGAGCATCCCCGGAAGGGTGATCGCCGGGATCGGGAGCAGAGCTCGTCACGAGCTGGAAGCCTCCTCGGGGACAGGTTTTCCGGACCCGCAGATCTCTATCGGATAGTGATCACCGAAGCGAGACGCCACCCAATAGGACACTCCGACATCACCCCATTAGGCAACAAGCGCCTCACCCCACGTAGCGAGAGAGCGTGATCCGCAGAACTGCCCTTGACCAGCAATGCGATTGCCCAGAGTGCTGATATAATATTAAACTCGACAAGGAACCACTCGATTGTGTTGAGCGATTCGCACTGTGGTGCGGTTGCATCGCCGCAAGTAATGGATACCTTGACCGATGTGAGTGTTACCCCGATCTACGACGGGCTGCGCGCGAGGTCGGCCGCGCTCGGCCACACCGTGCCCCGAGCCCGCCGACAGCTCTCGGACGAGGACGACTCCGGAGGGCAGGCCGTTGTCCGCATGTTGTCGTCCCGGCCTGGACTGGGCGGGCGTCACCGCAAGCCGATAGACCGCGACTGAGCGCCATCGTCGCTCACTCTTAGTTATAGTTACATTCTCTCCACGGTCGCGCCTCCACGTTTGGCTGTACTCGGCGCCGATCACGTACCGAATGCGGTTCCCGCAAGTTGTCGAGACATGAGCCTTCGGGTGCGCATTGCCGCGACCGTGACCACCGTTGTCACAATCAGTGCACTATTTGCGACGGTGGGCGTGGCGTCCGCCCGAGAAAGCGATGACAACAGCGCGAGCGGATCCGGGACGACCGCACTATTCGCATTCGAGTTCGATGTTCACCGCGACTCCGACGGCCACGCACACGGCTACTTCTCCGCGAAGGCCACCTCGCCCGCCGACACACTGATCGCGCCTCAGGGACCGGCGACCTGCGTCGCCTTCGATGGCAACAAGGTCGGCTTCCTCTATCCGCTGGAGGACAACAGCAGGCCCGCCGCGCTGAAGGGCCAGGTCATCCTGATCACCGCCCAGGACAACGGCCCCGGCCAGACCGACGCCATCGGGTTCGTGGGCCCCGCGCCCGCCGCCGCGTTCCCCGGCTGCCACCCGAACGTCGCCACCATGCCGGTGGACGGCGACATCAAGGTCGGTCGCTGAGGCCTTCGGGCCCGACCGGTCAGCTCTCCAGGGTCATCTGGAGTTCGTAGCGGTCACCCCGGTACCACGACTGGGCGTGCTCGATGACCCGGTCACCGCTGTAGGTGATCCGGTCGAACACGAAGATCGGGTGCGACGGCGAGACGCCGAGCAGCGCGGCGATCTCCTGGTCCGCGCCGATCGCACCGACCGTCTGCTCAGCGCGATCGGGCCGGCGTCCGTAGTGCTCGGTCAGGGTCCGGTAGATCGAGCGGGTCAGGTCGAACTCGTCGAGCCCCGGCGCGAGCTCCGAGTTGTACCAGGCGTCGTCGACCCCCATCGGCGATCCGCCCGCCACTCGCAGCCGCCGGACGTGCAGTGCCTCCGGCCCGACCCGGGACGCGAACAGCTCGGCTGTGCGGTCCGGCGGCACGGTGCGTTGGACCGACAGCAGCACGGTGGTCGGTTCCAGCCCCATCCGGCGCATGTCCTCCGCGAAGGAGGCCAGGTGCAGCCGTGACCGGACGGTGCGCTCCGCGACGAACGTGCCCTTACCGTGCACCCGGACCAGCAGCCCCTCACTGACCAGCTGACCGATCGCCGCCCGGACGGTGATCCGGCTGACGCTGTGGTCCAGGCACAGCTGCCGTTCACTGGGCAACATGTCGCCGGGCGTGAGTTCCCGGGTCGCCAGGTCGATCAGGATCGAGCGCAGCTGTTCGTGTTTGGGCACGGCCCCGTCGACGATGCGCGTGGCTTGCGCCATCGGTGGCCTCCGTGCCGGTCGACATGGATGAACGTGGACGCTTCCGAGTATCTCATCTGGTCATAACCAGCCGGTCGTCAGAACCCCTGGCCGGTCAGTTTGTGCTCGAACGTGTAGCGGTAGTAGTCGGCCCGGTGCAGCTGTGCGGCGGCGGCGTCGTCGATGACGACCGTGGCGTGCTGGTGCCATTGCAGGATCGACGCCGGGCAGGAGGCACTCAGTGGGCCTTCCACCGCCGCCGCCACGGCGGCTGCCTTGTGCTCGCCGACGGCGGTGAGCACCAGGTGCTCGGCACGGCGGATGGTGCCCAGCCCCTGGGTGATGACGTGGCGCGGCACCTCCTCGGCTGAGGAGAAGAAGCGCGCGTTGTCCTGGCGGGTCTGCTCGGTCAGGGTCTTGATCCTGGTCGTCGAGGACAGCGAGGAGCCCGGCTCGTTGAAGCCGACGTGCCCGTTCGCGCCGATACCCAGGACCTGCACCCGCACCGGACCTGCCGCCACCAGCGCCTTCTCGTAGGCCTCGGCGGCGGACAACGGGTCGTCGCCCGAGCCGTCCGGTGAGTGCACCGCCGCCGGGTCGATGTCAACGTGGTCGGTCAGCTCACGCCGGATCACCTGGCGGTAGGACTGTTCGTGTCCGAACGGCAGGCCGACGTACTCGTCCAGCAGGAACGCCTGTGCCCCGGAGAAGGACAGCCCCTCCTCTCGGTGGCGCCGGATCAGCTCGCGGTAGGCCAGCAGCGGCGACGAGCCGGTGGCCAGCCCGATCGTCCCCGGGGTGCGCAGCGCCGACGCGATGATGTCCGCGACCAGCTTTCCGCCCTGTTCGGCGGTCGGCAGGATTACGACCTCCATCGTCAGTTTCCTCTCTGCTGCGGGGATCCGGTGGTCCAGCCACCGGAGCGCATCACGGCGACCGGCGTCAGGTCGGCGTCGGTGACCAGGACATCGGCCCGACGGCCAGGGACGAGGTCGCCCACCTCGTCATCGATACCCAGCAGACGCGCCGGTGTCGAGCTGGCCGAGGTGATCGCGTCGACCAGCGGGACTCCGGCGCGCCGTACGACTCGGCGTAGCACGTCGACGAGGCGCGCGGTGCCGCCGGCGATACCTCTCGGATGATCGACGAGCCGGGCGACACCGTCGACCACCTCGACGAGCTTGGGTCCCAGTGGATAGCGCCCGTCCGGCATCCCGGCGGCGGCCATCGCATCGGTGACCAGCGCGATGTGGTCGGGACCCACCATGTCGAACACGGCGGAGACCGTGTCGTCGGCGAGGTGCACCCCGTCGGCGATCAGCTCGACGACCAACGCACAGCGCGCGGCTCCGGCGAGGCACGCGGCGACCGGTCCCGGCGCACGGTGATGCATCTGGGGCATGCCGTTGAACAGATGGGTGGCACTCACCGGCGCGCCGCCGGTCCGGTCGATCGCTGCCCTGGTCACCGCGGCGCTGGCATCGGTGTGCCCGAAGCTCGGCAGCACCCGGTGCTCCTCCATGACCCGCAGCAGCTCCCCGAACCGGGGGGTCTCCGGTGCCAGCGTCATCGAACGGACATGCCCCTCACCCGCGGTGAGCAGCCCGGTGAGTACCTCGGGGTCACCGGGGATGATCGCGTTCGGGTCCTGTGCGCCGCACTGGGCCGTGGCCAGGAACGGGCCCTCGAGGTGGATGCCGGCGAGCCGACCGCTCTCGACCAGCGGCACCAGGATGCGGATCTGCTTCTCCAGTACATCGACCGGCGCGGAGACGAGGCTGCCGAGCAACGAGGTGGTGCCGTGCGCCTGATGGTGTTCGACCGCGATCGTCATGCCGCTGGCGTCGGCCTCGGGGAAACCGAACCCCGCGCCACCGTGGCAATGCACGTCGATCAGGCCGGGAAGCACGAAGCGCTCGGTGGGCGGAGGCGGCGGTGCCCCGCGCCACGACCTCACCGGTCCGACCCAGCTCAGCCGGTCACCGTCGACCGCGACCAACCCGTCGTCGATCCGCTGCCCCGCGCTCACGACGACACCGCGCAGCAGCTGCTCAGCCACCGACACGCTCCCGGACGCCCAGTGCCCGCGCCCTGGCGTCGGCCGGGCCCGTCCCGGCCAGTGCCGCGTCCGCGATCGCCCGGCAGTCCGGCCTGCTCAGAGCCGCCAGTTCGGCGTGGACACCGGCCCGCGAGAGCGGCGCCATGGACAGGCTCGTCGCACCGAGCCCGACGAGCACGGCGGCCAGCAGCGGATCGCCGGCCGCCTCACCGCACACCCCGACGGGTGTGGAGTGCAGGGCTCCGGCACGCCCGACGAGCGCGATCAGGTCGAGCAGGGCCGGTTGCCAGGGATCGAGCAGCTCGGCCAGCGCCCCGGACGTGCGATCCGCCGCCATCACGTACTGACCGAGGTCGTTCGTGCCGATGCTGACGAAGTCCACGACGCGCAGGATCTCCTCGGCGCGTAGCGCGGCGGCGGGCACCTCGATCATCACCCCTGCCTCGGCCAGCCCATGGGCGTGCGCGAGCTCGACGAACCGGCGCGCCTCGTCGGCGGTCGCCACCATGGGTGCCATCACCCGCGCCGGTCGCCCGGTGTCCCGTGCCGCTGAGGCGAGCGCGCGCAGCTGGGTCTCGAGAGCGTCCGGGTGCAGCGCCGAGGTGCGCAGTCCCCGGACGCCGAGCGCCGGGTTCTGTTCCACGCCGAGCGGGAGGAACGGCAGCGGTTTGTCGGAGCCGGCGTCGAGCGTGCGCACCACGACCGGTCGCTCGCCGAAGCCGGCCAGCACCGAAGCGTAGGTCTCGGTCTGTTCGGCCTCGGTCGGCGCGGTCCGGCGGTCGAGGAACAGGAACTCGGTCCGGAACAGCCCGACCCCCTCGGTGCCGCTCGCCGCCGCCCGGCTGGCGTCGGCGGTGGTGCCGATGTTGCTGAGCAGCGCGACCGGCGAGCCGTCCCTGGTTCGCCCGGGGCCGGGTTCGCCCTCCGGCCGCTTCACCGCGTGGACCCGGGCCCGTGCCTCCCGCGACGGATCGACCTCAACGGTTCCAGTCGATCCGTCCACCAGAACCCACGTTCCGGCGGGGACCGAGGCGATCGCCGGGCACGCCACGATCGCCGGCAGACCGAGAGATTTGGCGAGGATCGCGGTGTGCCCGGTCGGCCCACCCTGCTCGGTCACCAACGCCACGACGTCACTGCCCGGCAGCGTCGCGGTGTCGGCGGGCGCCAGATCGACAGCGGTCAGCACGATCGGATGGCCGGGCGACGGGATCCCCGGCATGTCGACGCCGAGCAGCAGCGCAGCCGCCCTGGCGGCGACATCGCGCAGGTCGGTGACTCGTTCGGCCAGGTAACCGCCGATCGCCCGCAACTGGGCGCAGAAACCCTCGACCGCCAGTGTGACCGCGTGCGCCGTCGGTCTGCCCTGGTTCAGCTGTTCCGCCACCGCGTCGCGCAGTGTGGGATCGGCAGCCATGGCCGCCGTCGTCACCAGTACCTCCGCCGCGACCCCCTCGGCCTTCGCGGCGCGTTCCTCGAGAAGCGCCGCGACGTCGTCGAGCGCCTGGTTCGCCCGTGCCAGCTCGGTCCTGACATCCTCGCCGACCGGGTCGTCCGCCGAGGTCGCCGGTGGCGGCGCCAGCCTGGCCAGCCGCGCGCACACGCCGCCGGGACTGACCCCCCTCCCGAGCAGGGCGGCGTCGCTCATCGGACGTCCTGGTCGGTGGCGAGGAGATCGGCCAGCTTCTCCAGCGCGGCGTCGGCGCCCTCACCCTCCGCCGCGATCGTGACCTCCTGTCCGTGTTCGACGCCCAGCGCCATGACCGCGAGGATGCTCGCGGCGTTCACCGGTTCCTTGTCGGGCACGCTCAACGTCACGGCGAAACCGGTGGCCGCCGCGGCGCGGCTGAACGTGGCCGCCGGCCGGGCGTGCAGTCCGACGGCGGACGCGACGGTGACGGTACGGCTGGGCATGGCGTGGTCAACTCCTCGGGCAGGGGTGAAGGTGGTCAGCTGCTGGGTGTCGGGTCGGCGTTCGGCTGGACCGCGCCGGACACGGCGGCCGGTGCGTCGCTCGTGGTCTCGTCGATCTCGTCCTCCCGGCCAGGAGTGCGCAGGTTCCACCGACGGATGACGAACCGGAAGACCACGTAGTAGATCGCCGCGTAGACCAGGCCGATCACGATCAGCAGCAGCGGTTTCGTCGCCTGCCCGAAGTTGATCAGGTAGTCGATGGCGCCCGCCGAGAAGCTGAACCCGTCGTGGATGCCCAGCGCGTTCGTGACCGCCATCGACGTGCCGGTCAGGATCGCGTGGATGACGTAGAGCGGCCACGCGACGTAGACGAAGGAGAACTCCAGTGGCTCGGTGATGCCGGTGACGAACGAGGTCAGCGCGACCGAGAGCATCACGCCGCCGACGACCTTGCGCTGCGCGGGCTTCGCCTCGTGCCAGATCGCCAGCGCGGCGGCGGGCAGACCGAACATCATGATCGGGAAGAAGCCGGTCATGAACGTCCCGGCGGTCGGGTCGCCGGCGAAGAACCGGTTCAGGTCACCGTGCGCGCCGTTGAAGTCGCCGAGGATGAACCAGACGACGGAGTTCAGGATGTGGTGCAGACCGAGTGGCACGAGCAGCCGGTTGGCCACCCCGTACACCCCGCCACCGACCACGACGTTGCTGTTCACCGCGTTTCCCAGGCCCGTCAGTCCCGCGTTGAACAGCGGGTAGACCAGGCTCATGAGGACGGCGAGCACCATCATGACGATCGCGACCACGATAGGCACGAACCGGCGACCGGCGAAGAAGCCCAGGTAGGTAGGCAGTTTGGTGCGGTAGAGCCGCTGCCACAGGATGCCGGTGAGCAGGCCGACGACGATACCGCCGAGAACACCGTAGTTGATCAGCTCGGGTTTTCCGTGGCTGTCGAGCTTGCCGGGCAGCAGCACCGGGCTCAACGCGGTGAACACCCCGTCCAGCACCAGGTATCCGACGACCGCGGCCAGCGCCGTCGACCCGTCCGCCTTCCGTGCCCAGCCGATCGCGATGCCGACCGCGAAGATCAGCGGCAGGTGGTCGAACAGCGCGCCGCCGGCCGCGGCCAGCACGGCCGCGACGGTCTTCAGCGCCGAGAAATGACCGAGAAGGTCGTCCTGGCCCAGTCTCAGCAACAGACCCGCGGCCGGCAGCGCGGCGATCGGCAGCATCAGGCTGCGGCCGAGGCGTTGCAGCCCGGCAAGTCCTCTACGGTTCTTCGTCGGCGTGGCGGCGCTCATGCTCATGGCGACCTCTGGCTCGCTCAGATGGACAGGACTCCCGGCCGACCGGATGCGCGGTGGACCATTGCGGCTCCTCGGGCGCACCGGTACGGTCCGGTCATAACCAGTTACGAGAGGATGGGCTGACAGGCCCTGTGCTGTCAACCGCCGGTCTGGCATCTTCTCGGTTCTGACATCGGCCGGGGTGCGCAACGCACCCTGCAAGGGAGCAGACATGTCGAAAGCGGATGACATCGTGGCCGGTCTCGGTGGCGCGGCGAACATCGTCGAGGTCGAGGGATGCATCACCCGGCTACGCACCGAGGTCAAGGACCCGAGGCTGGTCGACGAGGCGGCGTTGAAGCGCACCGGCGCCTTCGGCGTCGTCCAGGCCGGCCAGGTGGTGCAGGTGGTGGTCGGCCCGGAGGCGGACTCGCTCGCCGACGACATCCAGGACCTGCTGTGACCCTCGCGGTCGCGGCCCCGCTCGCGGGCACCGTGACCTCTCTCGCCGACGTACCGGATCCGGTGTTCGCCGGCCAGCTCATCGGGTCGGGTGCCGCCATCGAGCCGCTGCCCGACGCACACGCCGTCGACGTCGTCGCGCCGATCAGCGGGAAGCTCGTGAAGCTGCACCCGCACGCCTTCATCGTGGTCGGGACGTCGGGAACCGGCGTCCTGGTCCATCTGGGCATCGACACCGTGACGCTCGGCGGCGACGGCTTCACGGTGCACGTCGCCGAGGGTGACGAGGTCGTCGCGGGGGCGCCGATGGTCACCTTCGACGCGGCCCGGGTACGGGAACGCGGCCTGTCCGCGATCTGCCCGGTCGTGGTGGTCGAGTCCCCCGCCGACAGCGTCGGCGACATCGCCGCCGGAACGGCCGTCGCGGCCGGTGCTCCGCTGTTCAGCTGGACGAAGGGCGCGGACGCGTGACCGGGGTGCTGCTCGACCTCGACGGCACGCTGGTGCTGAGCGAGAAGGTCCATCGTGAGACCTGGCAACGGTTCTTCGCCAGCTGGGGCATCGAGGTCTCGCAGCAGGAGTACCAGCGCACGTTCATGGGGCGCCGGGCCCGCGACGTGCTCACCCACGTACCCGGACCATGGAGCGGGACCGATCTCGAGGTGGGGCTCCGCGCGCTCGCGGAGGACGCGCAGGCGATGGCGCACACCGTCGAGATCGTTCCGGGCGCGGTCGAGCTGTTCACCACGCTGCGCCGCGCCGATCGACCGATCGCGGTCGTGACCAGCGCGGGAACCGACTGGGCCGACGAAGTGCTGAACAAGCTCCTCGGTGTGCGCGAGCTGATCTCGGTGGTGGTCACCGCGGAGGACATCGTCCACGGAAAGCCGTCACCCGAGGGGTACCTGCGCGCCTGTGAGCAGCTCGGACTCGCCCCCTCCGCGTGTGCCGGGGTCGAGGACTCACCGTCCGGCGTACAGGCGCTGGTCGACGCCGGGGTCGGCGACGTCGTGGGGATCGACACGACGTCCTCGGCAGCGGAGCTGCGCGCCGCCGGCGCTCACCGAACGGTCACCGACCTGCGTCTGGATGCCGGGCTGAGGGCACTGAATTCCGCGCGGTAGCCTCCCACTCGTCACATCTACCCCATCGCGTGGTGTTGCCGGACGGTCGGATGAACGGGGCCCGGCCGCATGGACAGCTCACAGGGGTCCGAGTACAGCTAGTGACCGCACGGAGACAGGCAGCTACCGAGCACGGCCTCTCGAGGGGATGCACATGAGCCGCATCAGCAAGACCGGCTTCGCCACGACACTCACCGCGACAGTCATGCTGTCCGCCGTCCTGTTCAGCGGCATGGCGTATGCCAGCGACGATGACGACAGCAGCGGCGGATCGAGCCACCGCGGAGCGGACGGCAAGGCCGGTACCGCCACGGCGCACTGCAACGAGAAGCCGAACCTCGAGCTCGCCAACCCGCTGCAGTGCACCGAGAACCCGAAGTCCAAGAGCGCGCAGTCGAACGCCAAGGGTGGGCACTCGAGCAAGGGGGCCGATGGGGCCAACGGCACCTCCACCCACAACGGCCGCAGCATCACCAACACCCCGAAATCGGACTGACCTGCGACGACCGATCCCACTCCGTCACATCACGGTGCCGACACCGAGTTGAGACGGAGCAAACCGTGACGGCCACTTGACTCCGCTCGGTTCTCCCGTAACGTCAGTGTCATCAGCTTTCACATCCACCCGGCCATGCCGGGCAACAGCCGCGCGCCCATGTTGGCTCGTCACTGTCCCGGCGGGACTGTAGGAGGCGTCGGCGTATGGCACTACGCGACGTGCGCTACCCGGACCCCGGTGGTATCTCCATGTTGACGGTCACCTTGCACTCACCCCGGCCTTCCACCGAGGTGTGCACCGCTGTGGGCGAGATCGACATCGCCACGGCACCTGACTTCCAGCTGCAGCTGCGTGCCGCGCTCAGCCGGGCGCCGCACTACCTACTCATCGATCTCACCCAGGTGACGTTCTTCGGTGCGGCAGGTGTCAGCTGCCTGCACGACCTCGCCAGCACGTGCACGGACGGCTCCAAGCTCGCGCTGATCGGTGGCCGCAGCCCCGCGGCGAAAGTGCTGCGGCTGTGCGCGCCGCACGAGAAGCTGCCCTGCTTCGACGACCTTCCGCACGCGCTCAGCCGGACGACCGCGCCGCTCACCTTCAGCTGACGATGCCGCCGATCGCCCGGTTCACCGTCGCCGCCCTGGACTGTCCCGATCCGCACGCGCTGGCCGAGTTCTACTCCCGGCTGACCGACTGGCCGGTACGTCCCCAGGCTCAGGACGGCGAGGACGACGACTGGGTCGAGCTCGTCGCCGACGGGGCCGTCACCATCGCCTTCCAGCGCGTGGCCGACTATCGGCCGCCGGAGTGGCCCGGCCAGCAACATCCGCAGCAGGCGCATCTGGATTTCGACGTCCCCGACCTCGACGCCGGCGAGGCGCAGGTCCTGGCGCTCGGCGCGCGCAAGGCGGAGGTCCAACCGGGCACGACGTTCCGGGTCTATCTCGATCCGGTCGGGCACCCCTTCTGCCTGTGCTTGGCATCCGAGAGCTGAGTTCGCAACCACCCGAAAGATTGTTTCCGCTGCAAACAACCTGGTCGGGCGTCACCTGGTCGGCTGTTTCTCGATCTTGTGAGTGAGCTGGTCACATAGCGTGTGCACAGCTCTAACGCTGGTCACATGTGAGACTGGCTCCCCACCAGGAGATGATCGTAGATGACGACCTCGACCTCGCTGCTCGACTGGATTCTGGCACTGTTCAACGATCCAGACGCGCGCGAAGCGTTCCGGGCCGACCCCGACAAGTACGCGTCCGACCACGGTTTCGAGAACGTCTCGGCCGCCGACATGCATGACGTCCTGTGCGTCGCCGCCGACAGCCAGCCCGCGCATTCCGACCACTCGGACCACTCCCCGCCGCCGAGGCACCATCACGGCGAAGCCGCGCCGCACTACCTCAACCGCTACATCACGAACAACTACACGACGGTCGAGAAGCACGAGACCAACATCGACCAGTCGATCCACCAGGACATCGACACCGGCGGTGGCGACTTCGACCAGCACATCGACAACGACCCGGTGGTCGCGTCCGGTGACGGCGCGGTGGCATCGGCCGGCGACATCCGGGACAGCACGATCACCCCCGGCAGCGGCAACGTGGTCGGCGACGACAACAACGCCGAGACCGGCGACGGCAACAACACCGCGTTCGGCTCGGGCGACGCGAGCAGCACCGACATCGACCACTCCCGCTTCGGTGACGGAAGCTCGTTGACCGGCAACGGTGACGCGGACGGCCACGCCACCGACAATGACACCCACACCGTGGCGCACAACTCCGGTTCCGGCGACACCTCGGTCAACGCGGCGGGCGCGGGCGGTTACTCGGACACCTACGCGGACCAGCACGAGTCGGACAACAGCGAGCACAGCAACTACGAGGACTCGTCGCACACCGACAACCACGACGCGTACAACTCGCACAACAGCGCGGACCTGCAGGACAGCCACGACTACAGCTCGCACGTCTGACACCCCGAACAAAGATCACCACCGCCTCAGGGCTGATTCTCCGTCGGAGATCAGC
Source organism: Actinospineispora spinosispora DSM 44797 (assembly GCF_000429025.1). Lineage (GTDB taxonomy): Bacteria > Actinomycetota > Actinomycetes > Mycobacteriales > Pseudonocardiaceae > Pseudonocardia > Pseudonocardia spinosispora. The sequence continues at coordinate 417,952 of NZ_KE386833.1, read as the reverse complement.
CCTGAGGCGGTGGTGATCGTGGGGCGCGAGCGGGTCAGGCCTCGGTGCGGACCGCTTGGGTCTCCACCGTGTCGACCGGGGTGGTGCCCGTGACGGCCACCGGGGCGGACTCCTCCACCGGCCGGGGCGCCGCCGCGGCGGGCGGAGCGGGGCGCTGCTGCCTGGGGTGCGGCTGGGGCCTCGGGCGGTGCGACTGCTGCGCGGGACGGGAGCGCTGCTGCGGCTGTGGGATGTGCGGCTGTGTGCCACCGAACTCGGTCGCCAGCGAGTCGAGCAACCGGGCCAGCTGACCGCGCACCTCTTCGTGCAGCCCGCGCAACCGGCCCAGCTCCTGCTCGGCGGCCAGGTGCCGTTCGCGGATGGACTTCTCGGCCGACGCGCGTTCCTGCTCGATGCGCGCCTGAGCCTCGAGGCGTTGCTGCTCGGACTGGCGGTGCACCTCGGCGAACATCCGGTCGACCTCTTCACGAGCCGCCGAGGTCTGTTCCGCGATCTGGCGTTCGCGCTCGTCCAGCTCCACCTTGCGCTGCGCCGCCTCCTGATCGAGCGCGGAGGTGCGGGTGATGAGCGACTGCTCGACCTCGTGGCGGTGCTTCTCGGCCTCTTCACGGGCCCGTTCGAGCAACGCGGTCGCCTCACGCGCCGCGCTGGAGCGAACCTCGGACGCCTCGTTCTCGGCGGTCCGCAACAGCTTCTCGACCCGGTAGCCGAAGCCCTGGGCCGTGCCGCTCTCACTGGACTCGGCGGCCGTCGCGGCCTGCTGCTCGATCTGCACGCGCGCGTTCTGCAGCTCGCCCTCGGCGCGCTCCGCCCTGCGGCTCTCCCGCTGGTGCGCGACCTTCAGCTCCGCGACCTGGGTGGCCAGCGCCGCGAGGTGGTCGTCCACCTGCCGCCGGTCATAGCCACGCCTGACCAGGTCAAACGTATTACCCTGGGCCGACTCCGCCGACTCCTCTACCATCGGGAGCCGCACGGTGTTGCTGTGGGACACAAGGAACCCCCCGGTTCTTCGTTGTCAGTGACCCGGGGCGTACGGCCCGCGAGCGCATCACTCTCCAAGACCCGATATATCTCTGTCTATAAGAGTGACCTTAGTGGAGCAGTGGGAGCCGCCAAAGGGTACACCCAAAAGTAGTTTACAGCTTAATTATGCCACTCTTACGTATGAAATCGATCAACCGTGTAGGCGTACAGCCATATCACTCACGTGGTGGATGCGACAGAAGTGAAGATCAAAGTAACTGTGCGCGAGTAGCTGTTATGAAATGCACACGCACTTGCAGTTCGACCGTGAATCTGTCCATCGGATTGTCCAGCTCGAACCCGCACAGGGTCTCGACCCGCCGCAAGCGGTAGTACAGCGTATTGCGATGGATCCCCAGCCGCTTCGCCGCCTCGCTCACGTCGCATCCCGCGTCGAAGTAACCGAGCAGCGAGTCCAGGTACTCGCGGTTGCGCACGGAGTCCGTGTCCCGCAGCACGTCGAGCACGCCGCGAACCAGGCTCGGATAGTGCAGCGCCACCTCACCGAGCTCCGCGATCAGCATCCGAGGCCTCAGCTCGGCGAGCGTCGACACCTCCACCCCGCTCCCGGCGCCCAGGACCGCAAGTCCCCTGCTCATCCTGCGCACCAGGGTCATCGGCTCCCGGAGAGTCCTGAACGGTTCTCCGATGCACGCCACCAGCTGCGTCCCCAGCTGCGCCGAGTACCGCGAGCGCAACAGCTCGACGAGCCTGCCGACCTCGGCCGTTCCGGTGTACGGCAGCAATACCATGACGCGGCCGTCCAGCACCGTCGCGGTTGCCCCGCCGCACAGCAGCCGGGCGCACGAGGCCACCACGGAGTCATTTTGGTCGAGCACCTCGCGCCGTGAACGTGGGGCGAAGCCCGCCACACACCAGTCACCGACGACCGTGCCGCGCGTGCGCTCCGCCAGGCGCTCGACGAGCACGTCGAGCGCTCCACGCCCGAGCAGGACGCCCCTGAACAGGTCGCCGAGCACGAGATCCTCGTGGCGTCCGGGCTCCGGCGCGTTCATCATCCGGCTCGCGACGGCGTGGGCGAGGTCCACGACCACGGGCAGGTCCGCGCTGCCCAGCGGCCTGTCTGCCTGTGCGACGCTGACGTAGCCCACCACCGCGTCCCGGACGACGACCGGCGCGACCAGCCGAGGAGCGGTATCCGGCAGCGACACCAGCTCCGGGCGCCTGCCGTAGCGGAGCCTGCCCAGCACGCCGGAGGCCGCGAGCCAAGCCCGCGCGTACTCGGGCGTCCGCCTGGACATGATCGACTCGGTGCGCAGCCGGTCGACGGGGTGGTCGAGGTTGGCGAACGCGAGCACGCGCAGCTCGGCGTCGGCGATCTCGACCGGCGCGCACAGCAGTGCGGCAGCGGTCTCCGCGAGCTCGAACAGCCCACCCGACCACCCCGCTCCGGCGGACCGTCCCGCTCGCGCCGCGGGGATCACCGAGCGCGCCATCAGACAGATGTCGTCCCAGCACAGCTCGTCGTCAGCCACCACAAGCGCGACACCCGCACGCTCCGCCACCGCACGCGCGGCCGCCAGGTCCTCGATACCTTTCACGAGTACTCCCGAGGCGCCCGCGCTCTCCGCCTCGCCGAGCACGCGTCCCACCATCTCGGGAGACATGCCCGGGGTCGTCGCCAATACCAGGTCCCCGGTGCGCAGCGGGTCGGGCGTGAGCGGATCCCAGATCGTCACCCCACGCACCTCACGGTCCAAGCCCCTCGGAGCGGCCGCGAAGTGGAAGCCGCGACGCCCGGAGCCGCTCAGCAGATCCCGCAACCGCGCGGGTTCGGCGATGAGCAGCGAGGTCACCTGCTCGTCGACGTGCCGAGTCCGCTCGTCCACCAGCGACATGGGACCACCCTCCGCCTTACCGCCCAGCTGGAGCTTTGTGCGGAAGACTACGAACCCGACCACGATGAGTCAGTGGGCATTACGCCCTGCATTCGCCTACCGAGTGGGCGTTCTGCACACAACGGTGGATCAAGAGTGCTCGTCCCAGTCGATGCCCACCGCACGTGTCGCCAGATGGACCACGATGCGGTCGTCGGGATCGTCCAGGCTGACCGGCAGCAACGTCCGAATCCGCTCCATGCGCTGCATGACCGTGTTGCGGTGGATTCCGAGCAGGGCGGCCGTCTCGGTCACCGACGACTCCTGGTCCAGGTAACGCCTCAACGTCCGGACCAGCTCGCCGGAGGGGTCCGCTTCGAGCAGCGGGGTCACGATCTCGGCGGCCACCGAACGCAGCGAGCCCGAGGCGTACCAGCCGACCAGCAGGCGCTTCATACTCACCGCGTCGACGTGCTCGACCGGCGCGACACCGTGCTCGGTCATGGCCAGCAGGCATGCCCTCCGAGCCTCGTCGAGCGATCGTTGGATACCCGACGTACCCGCCCACGCTCCGCCGATCCCCGCACACAGCGACAGTCCGGCGTGCTCGCGCACCACCGCCAGCAGGGCCGAGCGCACCGACTCGAGGAGCGGCCGGGGATCCACCGAGTCCGGCTCGGACTGGGCGGTGGTCCAGAACGCCCACCCGTCCGGCCGCTCGACGAGCGCCGCGGTCAGTCCGCCCCGGGTCAGCTCCTCCTCGAGCTCGGCCATCAGCTCCCCCGGTCTCGCCGTCCCACCGGACTCCTTGACCGCGATCTGGACGGCGGTGTGCCAGCCCGCCAACCGCCAGCCCAGAGCCGCCGCACGTTCCACGGCTCTCGGCGACGGCGCCTCGGTCTGGTCCAGCACCTCTCCCAGCAACAGTGAGCGCGCGCGGCTCTCCCGTTCCAATGCCGCCGTGTTGCCCGCGACGTAGACCGCGAAGGACAGCGCCGCGATCGCCAGCGACTGACGTAGCGGTTCCAGTAGCGCCCCGGTCGCGGTGTGCAGGCGGGCGACCAGCCAGAAGTTCGCCTGCCCCGCACGTTCCAGGCGGACCGGATGCAGCAGGAGCGCGTCCGCCTCGCCCAGCGAGACGGTGCTCGCGCCGGCTTGCGAACCGCCGAGCCGGGCACGGATCTCCGGCTCGGCCAGCAGCCGGTGCAGCTCGCTGTCCCCCGCGACGAACCCGGCGCGGCCGTCGACGAGTGTCACCGGGCCGCCCAGGGTCTGACTCAACGTCCTGGTGAGCTCGTTCGCGCTGGTCGGCGGGGTCTGGAACCGCTGAGCAGTGGTCCCCAGGATGCGCAGGCCGGCGATCTCGGGTGCACGGACGTACGGGTCGAACGTGGCCGCGACCGCGGCGGGCGCCACCTCGTCGACACCGACGAGCGGCAGGTTCAGCTTGTCCGCGAGCCTGCGGGTGACCAGCGGTACCTTGCCGGACGGCCGGTGCGCGATGATGCCGGACAGCCCGGCGCTGCGTGCCAGGCGAAGCGCCAGATCGGTGCCGAGCTCGTCGAGGGCCAGCTGGTCCGGACCGAACACCACCACACTGTTCGGCGCGAGGTCGCCGATGCCGTGCACCGTCGTGCCCGGGACGACCATGCGGACCGGGCGGTCCAGCCCGCCCGCACCGCCTAGCACCTCGTGCTCCCGCAGCAGCCCCATGGCCAGCAGCTGGCCGAGAGTGACGGCCCGACCGTTCACCGGCTCGCCTCCTCGACCGGACCCACCGGGGCCGACATGATCGGGCCGGTCGCCGTCACCCGGAGCCGGACGCAGCCGACCGGGACGTAGGTCATGAGTGCCTCCCGCACGTCGCCGACGGTCAGCCGCGCGGGATCCGCCCCCGAACGGATCGCCGCGTCCTTCGCCTCGACACGGGCCGCCTCGACACACTCGGCCATGCCGTCGCCGCCCAGCCAGAACAGGCGATCGACCGACCCGGACGCCTGACCGCCCGCGGCCCCGACCGCCGACGCACAGGCAGCGTGAACCGGCCGCAGCACCTCCATCCCGGTGGGCGCCGGGACCGTGTCGGCTCGCGTACCGACCATGACCAGCGGCACCTCGAGCAGGCCGGCCCGCACACGCTCCACTGCCCGGGCCACCCTGCGCACCGTCGCCGGACGTCGGGCCGACGGGCCCGAGTGGTCCACCTCCACACCGCGCACCTGCCGTGTACCGAGACGGACGCCCCGGATCACGGTCGGTGTTCCCGTCTCTACCGGCAGCCCGCCGGACTGCGCGCTGATCCTCACCCGCTCCTCGTCGACGTCGACGACGACCAGGCTGCGTCGTCCGGTCAGCTGCGCGGCCCCGGCTCGCGCGGCGCCGTGCACAGCGTCCAACGTGTGCAGCGGATGGTCCGCGACCCACGACGCCGGTGCCACCGTGCCGTCGCCGCCGGTGAGATACAGGTCGCCGGCGACCCCCGCCTCGGCGAGGCCCGCGCCACAGTCCTCGACGAACCGGCGTGCCCGGGTGGCCAGCGCGGCGTCGAGCACAGCGGTGTTCTCGCGTTCCAGCAGCCCGGAACCTCCGGCGCGGTAGCCGGCGATGATCGGTACGCCAGGACCCAGCAGGTCGCTCAGCAGCGCCACGGCCCGCTGTTCGTGCAGCGCGTTGACGTGCGAGTCGATCGCGCTCACCGCGACGGCGCCGACGACACCCCGGCAGGTACGACCGAACTCGGCGACCCCGTCGAGATCGAGCGCCGCGAGCTCCTCGCCGTCGTAGCGATGCCCTCCCCTGATCATCGCCACCGGGCCGCCGACCGGCACCGTGAGCTCCGCCGGCCAGCCGGTGAGTGGCGGCACCGAGGTCGCGGCCGGCGCCCCGATCCGGAGCACCCCCACCCGGGACAGCTCGGACGGCACGGTGAGCCCCTCGGCGGGGACGGAGCTGGCGATGACAACGGCGCCGATCGCGGTGCGCCGATCGTCGGCGAGGTCGCCGACGACCGTGCGCAGCAGGTCGGCCGGCGCGCCCGGGCCGGGAACGGTGAGTTCGGCGAGGATCGTGTCGTCGACGTCCAGCAGGACCCCGGTCGCACCTCGGGCCCGGATGTCCACACCCAGCCGCAGCTCGCTCATGCGCCGACCCGCACCGGGTCGATGTCGTATCCGAACGCCCGTGGCCCGACGAGGGCGGTGCCCGCCCCGGTGTGCCAACGGTCGCCGACCGGCGCGCCGATCACGTGCAGGCGCTGGCCCACGACCACGTCGACGGTCTGCATGACCGTTCCGGTGTCCAGATCGAGCAGGACGATGAGGTCCGGGACGGTCGCCAGAACGATCCCGTCCCTGGCCACGACCAGGTTCTCGTTCTGGAAGTCCACCCGGAGCACCGACGACGGATCCTCCGACGACTCGATGCTGAGCACACCACGCGGGAACCCGTCGGTGGTGCGTTGGAACAGCTCCGCGACGAAGCCGGTGAACAGCAGTACCCCGCCGATCGCGTCCAGACAGTCGCGTAGCTGTTCGTCACCGACGCCGTCCGGGTCGCTCTGCGCCTCCCGGAACGTGCGCCCGATTCGCAGGCACCGGCTCACCCCGCCCCGCGGAGCGATGCGGGCGCATTCACCGGCGGTGATCCGGTAGGCGCTGCCCAGCGCCACCAGGCCCATGTGCGGCAGGCAGCTGCGCAGCATCGCGGACACCGTGTTGTTGTCCGGCGCCGACAGCACCGCGGCGGCACCCATCGCGTCGACCACCACGAGCGGGGACGGCGACAGCCCCGCGAGGGTGAACAGCGTCATCTCCACCATCGGGAAGCACCGCAGCATCGCGTCGGCGTCGACGCACGGCAGCCCCAGCTGGGCGGCGACGACTACCGGGATCACCGCGTTGACCGGTCCCATCTGCAGTGGGAGCACCGCGGAGCACCGCTCGTGCAGCGCATCCTCGACCGTCGCCCGAAGCAGCGCGCTCTCCCGGGTTCCCGGGATCATCTCGATCAGTACCGGCGGTGCGCCTCCCGAGATGATCGGCAGGAGCCGCGCGGCCGGGTCGAGATCGGCCGGGTCCACCAGCGGCACCGGGCCGTGACGCTCGATCGCGGCGATCAGCATCTGCCTGGGCGCGTACCAGTCGCCGCCCCCGCCGCTGCCCAGAACGCCCGCGCCCACGACGAGGTCGTCCACGTCGTCAGCGGTGATGTAGCGCATCGGCCGGTATCTCCCGTGAGTGTTGCGGCCGGTCCTGGGCGGCCGCAACACTCACGGGGTGAGGTGGACGCCGGTGACCGGGTACGTCGCGTAGGCGGTGGCGAACGAGCGCGCCGCGTCGCCGAGCTCCGCGAGTGGAACGTACTCGTCCGCGGTGTGCGCCACGGTCATCGACCCCGGCCCGTAGACGACGGTGGGGATCCCCAGCTGATTGCGCAGGAACCGGGCGTCGGTGCCGAGGTAGAGGCCACGCACCGGTCTGCCGGGGTTCGTCGCCGCCCGCATGAAGCCCACGAAGGGGTGCGCGGAGTCCAGCTCCGAGCCTTCGACGAAGGCGAGCACGTCCAGGCGGTAGTCGATGTCGGTTCCTGCTCCGTCCAACGCCGCGCGCAGTGTCTCGACCGCGTACTCGCGGCTCTGGCCGGGCAGGACCCGGCGATCCACTCGCAACGTGCACGAGCTGGCGACGATGTTCGGTGCGGTCCCGCCGGAGATGACCCCGACGTTGCAGGTCGGCGTGCCGAGCAGCGCGTGGGCAGGGTCACCGAGGTCGGCCTCCTGCACGGCACGTACGAGCCGCGCGGCGTCCCCGATCGCGGACCTGCCGCGCGCCGGGTCGCTGCCGTGCGCCGCGCGCCCGGACACGACGATCTCGGCCAGCAGTGCGCCACGCTCCGCGACGCACACCCCCAGCTCGCTCGGCTCGGGCACGATCGCGGCGTCGGCCGAGATACGGCCCGCTCTCAGCAGTGCCTCGGTCCCCCACCGGCCACCGGTCTCCTCGTCGGCGACCAGGTGGAACGTGATGTCACAGCTCGGCCGGACACCGGCGTCGGCACACGCGCGCAGTCCCTCGATCGCCGACGCGATGCCGCCCTTCATGTCGCACGAGCCCCTGCCGTACAGCACGTCGTCGCGGATGACACCACCGAACGGTGGCACCGACCAGTCCTTGTCGACCACCGGGACGACGTCGAGGTGACCGTTCACCAGCAGGTTCGGCCGGTCTGCGCCGTGTTCGACGGAGGCCAGCAGTGACGTCCGGCCGGGTGAGGGCTCGAACGTCTCCACCCGTGCCCCGAGGCCGCGCAACACGTCCGAGAGCAACCCGATGATCGAGCTCTCGTCACCGGGCGGGTTCCGCGTGTCGCACTGCACCATGGCGGCGGCGAGCGCCGCGCACCGCTGAACGTCCACGCGGGCGCGCGCCGATGCCGCGGCGTCGATCGTCGAGGGGCCGGCTGTCATAGATACTCCGTGACGTCGTCGAGGAAGCCGAGCGGACCGATTCCGGCGAGGAACCCGCGCAGCGCGGGGCGGTAGGCGAACAGGTCGTCGAACAGCGCGCGGGCCGCGGCTCGCTCGCCGCTACGAGCCAGTAGGAGCGCCCGCCAGAAGTCGGCCTCCCGGTTGTCCGGCCCGAGCAGCTCCGATGCGCGGGCGAGACCGGTCAGCTTGTCCGCGAGCAGCTCGGCGGACACGCCCTCGTAGGGCCCGATCGTCAGGTTCGGCGCGAAGATCACCTCCCCGATCAGGTCGAACGCCCGCTGTCGGGGCAACAACCTGGCCAGCTCCCCGATCGGATCGGGATGATCGTCCACCCGCAGATCGACCAACGATTCCCGCCACGGCGTGTCCGAACGCGTGCCGGAGTACACCCGCAGCACTGCCGACTGCGAGCCGCGCACGTCGCCACCGGCGCGTTCGGCAGCCACCATCGCGGCGAGCATCCGGTCGGCCAGCGGCCCCGTCGCCCGCTGGTACGCGGTGAGCATGTCCCGGTACACCTCCGGGCCGGCGAGCATGTTGCCCTGCACCGCCACCCCATCGCCGACCGAGCCACCGGCGGTCGGGGCGCAGCTGGTCCCGGTGAAGGACACCGCGTGCCCTTCGGCGTCGACGACCCCGAGCTGCCGGTACGCACTGAGCTCGTCGGCGCCGGTCAGCTCGTCGACGACCTCCTGGGCTCCTCGACCGGCACGCAGTCCGGCGATCGCGCCCGGACCGTAGTCGACGTTGACGAACGCCTGGGTCGCCGCGACTCCGACGCCGGCCTCACCCCAGCCCACCAGCCGGCCCACTCCGAAGAAGTGCGACTGCGAGCCGTAACCCAGTTCCCCGGTGGCCGCGTCGCGCGCGACGATCGAGTACGTCATCCATCCACCTGTTCCAGGATCAGTTCCGCCACCCGCTCCGGGGCCTCCAGCATCGGCAGGTGGCCGATGCCGTCCCACCGGACCGCCCGGCCGCCGGTCGCCGAGGCGATCTCCTCGGTCATCGCGGGCGGACACGTCGGGTCCTCGCTTCCGCCGACGGCGAGCACCGGCGTGTCGACCTTGTCGACCAGGTGTCTGATGTCCGCGCCGAAGGCTCCGCGCAGGATGTCGGCGACCACGGACTCCGCACGGCCGCCCGCCGCGACCCGCATCGTGTCCAGGACCCGGCGTTCCTCGCGGTAGCCGGTGCCGACGATCGTCGGCACCAGTTCCTCGAAGTACCGGTCGGTGCCCTTGGCCTCCAGCTCGGCGATCATCGCGGCGATCGCCTCGTCGGGAACCCCGGTACCGAGCGTCGACCCCAACGTCGTGACACTGCGTACCCGCTCCGGGTGCAGCGCGGCGGCCGCCAGCGAGATCGGCCCGCCCAACGACCCGCCGACCAGGTGCACCGAGGACAGGTTCAGTGCGTCGAGCACCGCAACGAGGTCGGGCAGGTAGCCGGCCTCGATCGTGAACGGCCCGGCCATCGTGGACCGTCCGTGACCACGCAGGTCCAGCGTCACCGAAGGGCGGTCGAGCAGCGCGACCACCCGTTCCCACACGACGGCGGCCGTGTTGATCGGGTGCACCAGGACGATCGCGCCGTCCCTCGGTGGCTCGCCCGACAGGACGACCGACAGGTCACCTGCCGGGCCCGCGACCGTCGTCGTACTCACTCTGTCCCGTACTTGAGGGTGCCCTCGGGCGCCGCCTCGCTGACGTGCATGTGCCAGATCCGCCAGTCCGCGCCGCCCGTGCCGTCGTCGCGCCGGTAGAACTCGGTGTTGCGGAAGCGCGTCGCTCCCGAGGACTCCAGCTTTCCCGTCGCGCTGGGCAGCAGCAGCTCTGCTTCGCCCTCGGAGGTGAGCAGCGCGACGTCCCCGAACACCTGGACGACCGGTTCGCTGGTGTCCTCGATGCGCGTGATGTCCACCCCCACCGCGTTGAGGTTGTTCCACAGCTTGGCCTTGTCGAGCACCCCGTTGTAGGTGAACCCGTTGAGGTTGAACTGCAGGTAGCCCTCGCCCTCCGGGAAGTAGCCGAGCATGGAGTTCGCCTCCAGGCCGACGTTGGCCGCCAGCCAACCGTTGTGCACCTTCAGTACGGCGGCGGCGTCGGTGTCTACATCGGACATGACATCTCCTCGTGTCGAAATCGGAACCGGGTCGGCTGCTCAGACCGGGAAGTCGGCCAGCAGCTCACGAACGGTGGCCAGCGACTCCTCGGCGCCTGCCTCGACGAGCGGGACCACGACGACCCGGTCGGCGCCGGCGTCGAAGAAGCAGCGCAGACGCGTCCGGGCGCCCTCGGTGCTGCCGGTGATCGACATGGCGTCGACCCATTCATCGGGCATCTCCGCGTGGACGACCTCGGGGCCGCCCCGGGTGAGCATCTCGGCGAGCCGCTCGTTACCGTCGATGGAGGCCAGCAGCGGGTTCGGCCCGGTGGCGGCGAGGTAGAACGCGAGGATCGGCTTGATCGCCTCGCGGGTCGCGGCGGCCTGGGCGGCGTCCCTGGTGACGTTCAGCGCCACGAGCACGACCATCTCCGGGCGCGAGTCCCGGCCCGCCGATGCCGCTGCCTTGTCGAGCTTCTCCCTGGTGGCCGCGACGTACTCCGGGGTGGCGAGCACGCTCACCACCAGGCCGTCGGCCAGCTCACCGACCAGGCCGATGCCCTTGTCGCCCAGCACCCCGCCGTACAGCGGCACCCGCTCGCTCGGTGGGTGGGTCAGTGCGACCTCGGCGAAGCTGTGCACCCGCCCCTGGTCGGTGACCTTCTCGCCGGAGAGCAGAGAACGGACGCCGACCATCGTCTCCCGCAGCGCGCTCATCGGTGAGGAGACGGTCAGACCCATCTGCGCGGTCCATCCGGGCACGCCGTGCCCGATGCCCGGCCGCAGCCTGCCCGGGAACGCCCGTGCCAGGGTGGCGATCTCCATCGCCAGCAACGCCGGGTGGCGCACCATCGCCGAGACCACCGCGGTCCCGACCGGGATCCGCTCGGTGGCGCCGAGCGCGATCGCGGCCGCGGACATACCACCGAGGAAGAAGTAGTCCTCGGGGATCCACAGCTCACCGAAGCCACCGTCCTCGACCTCACGGGCCAGGCGGGCGATGTGCTCGGGCGGCGTGGTGCTGCCCAGCAGCAGCCCGATCCGTGTGTTGTTCTGTTCGCTCACCATGACGACTGGTCATCTCCGCTCTAGCTCACGTGTGGACTGGGTTGTGGCCGGGTGGGGTCGGTCGGTTCAGCTCCCGCAGGACCCGCTCGGGCAGCACCGGGATCTCGGTGAGCTGCTCGGCGTCCGGAGGCAGCGCGTCCTGGATGGCGTTCACGATCGCCGCCGGGGCCGCGATCACCCCGCTCTCACCGACGCCCTTCGCGCCGTTGAGGGTGAACGGCGTGGGGGTCTCCGTGTGGAACAGGTCGAGCTCCGGGATCTCGGTGGCGAGCGGCACCAGGTAGTCCTTGAACGCGGTGGCCAGCGGCCTGCCCGCGTCGTCGTAGAGCAGCTGCTCCAGCAGCGCGGCGCCCTGGCCCTGCAACGCGCCGCCGATCACCTGGTTGGCGACGATGCGAGGGTTGAGCTGGGTCCCGCAGTCGTGCCCGAAGATCAGCCGCTTGACCGTGACCTCGCCGGTCTGCTCGTCCAGCTCGACCAGCGCGATCGCCACGCCGTAGGAGAAACCCAGTGCCTGCGGGTCGAACGTGCCCATGACCTGCAGGCCGGGCTCCATGCCTGCCGGCAGGTTCCCGCCCTGGTACGCGGCGGACGCGACGGCCGCATAGGACACCGGGGCGGTCCCGGTCCCACGGACCCGGAAGCCACCTTCGTGCTGTTCGACGTCGTCGGGGTCGGCTTCCATGAGGTGCGCGGCGATGGCCCGCATCTTCTCGATCGCCTTGCCCGCCGCGACCAGCAGCGAGGACCCGCCGATGCCCGCCGCACGGCTGGCCCCGCTCGCGTACGCCGTGTAGTGGCTGGACGCGGTGTCCCCGAACTGCACCGCGACGTCGTCGATGTCGACACCGAACGCGTCGGCCGCGAGCTGCGCGAACGCCGTCTCCACGCCCTGGCCCATCGGCGTCTGACCACTGGCGACCCGGATCCGACCGTCCGGTTCGACGGTGATCGTCGTGGCATCCCAGCCGCCGGTACTGATCCCGATCAGTGGGAACAGCCCGGACGGCCCGAAGTTGGTGCACTCGTTGTAGAAGGCCAGCCCGATCCCGGCTCGCCGCCCCTCGGCCCTGGCCTGGTCGCGCTCACGCAGTGCCGCCAGATACGCGGGCCTGCGCACCGCCAGATCGAGCATCGCCGGGTAGTCGCCGCTGTCCAGGAGCATGCCGGTCGCCGTGGTGTACGGGAATGCGTCGGCGGCGACCAGGTTGCGGCGGCGCAGCTCGATCCGGTCGATTCCCAGACGGCCCGCCGCGATGTCCATGAGCCGTTCGAGCGGGAAGTTCGCCTCGGGCTGGCCGAAGCCGCGATAGGCACCGAGCGGGGTCTTGTTGGTGACGACGGCCGTCGCCTGAATGTCCACCGAGGGCACGGCGTACGGCCCGCCGAGCAGAGCACCCGTCACCCACCCGGTCCCGGCACCGCAGCTGGACGGCGCGCTGCCCAGGTCGATCGTGTAGCGGGCACGCAGACCGAGGACCCGGCCGTCCTCGGTGAACCCCAGCTCCAGCGTCATCCGCTGGGCCCTGGCCGGGGTCGAGGCGACGAACGACTCGTCGCGCTGCTCGGCGAAGCGGACCGGGCGGCGCAGCGTCAGCGCGAAGTACGGGACCAGCACCTCCTCGGGGTAGAGCACCGCCTTCATGCCGAACGCGCCACCGACGTCCGGTGCGATGACCCGGATCCGGTGCTCCGGGACGCCGATCATCAGCGCGACGGCTTCCCGGATCTGGTGCGGTGACTGGGTGGAGGTGTAGATCGTCAGGCTGGGGCCGGCCGGGTCGTAGTCACACACCACGCCGCGACCCTCCATCGAGGTCGCCACGATCCGGGCGCTGGTGAACGTCTCGGTGACGACGAGGTGAGCCCCGGCGAGCGCGGCACCGGCGTCCGGGGGCGGTGGCAGGCCGGGCAGCGCGGTCGGCCACGCGGCGGTGACCTCGACGTTGGTGCCCCACTCCTCGTGCAGCAGTGGCGCGCCTTCGGCGAGCGCGTCGTCGACCGTGTTGACCACCGGCAGCGGTTCGTAGTCCACGACGATCAGGTCGAGCGCGTCCTCGGCCACGTACTGGTCGACGGCGACGACGACGGCGACCGGCTCACCGACGTGCCGCACCTTGCCCGCCGCGAGTGGCCTGCCGGGTCCCACCTTCTGGCCGGGCAGGTCCCACAGGTACTTCTGCGGCCCGATCCGGTCGAACAGCTCCGCTCCGGTGGCGACCGCGAACACCCCGTCCAGTGCCCGCCCCGCCGAGGTGTCGATGGACCGGATTCGGGCGTGTGCGTGTGTGCTGCGCAGGACCGCGAGGGTCGCCTCGCGGGGCAGATGGACGTCGTCGGTGTAGCGGCCGGCGCCCCGGACGAACCGGGCACCGTTGCGGGAGGTCACCTCGGTGCCCACGTAGCGGGCCGTGCCGGCGGTCATCTGACGACCTCGCTCAGCGTCGCCTCGAGCGCGTCGAGGATTCCCCGGTAGCCGGTGCAGCGACAGATGTTGGCCGCCAGCCTGCGCTGCAGCTCGGCCCGGGTGAACGTCGCTCCCGCCTCGGCCTCCGCCAGGATCTCCGTACCGAGCACCACGAATCCGGGCGTGCAGAAGCCGCACTGGAAGCCGAAGTGCTCGATGAACGCCTGCTGCAGCGGCGACAGGGTGCCGTCCGGGTCCTCAAGGCCTTCCACGGTCGTCACCTCGGCGCCGTCGGCCTGCACCGCCAGCGTCAGGCACGACCGCGCCGTGGTCCCGTCCATCAGCACCGTGCATGCGCCGCACCATCCCTGGTGGCAGCCGGTGTGCGTGCCGGTCAGCTGGGCCTTCTCCCGCAGGAAGTCGACCAGGAGTGTGCGTGGTTCGACGAGCGCCTCGACGTCGTCGCCGTTGACTCGCACGGACACCGGGCGCCGTGCCTGCCTGGCGCTCACGCCGCGACCTCGTCGCCCGCGGACACGACCCGTCCGACGGCCGAGACGGTCGCCGCGACGGCCAGCTGCCGCCGGTAGTCGACCGAGCCGAGAGGGTCCGTGTTCGGGGTGACCAGGTCGGCCACGGCGTCCGCGACGAGCTTCACGCCCTCGGACGTGCCGCCGGCCTTCTCCAGCAACGCCGAGGCGTCGGCCAGCAGCACCGGCCGGTCGGTCACGCCGGCGACCGCCACGGTGAGCAGCCCGTCGTCGTCGCCGCCGGCGACGACCGAGACCTTCGCGTGCCTGCGGAAGTCACGCTGCGCGAACGCCCACCGCGTGCCGTCCGCAGGGAGCGGCAGCCGCACCGAGGTCAGCAGCTCACCGGGGTCCAGCGTGGTGCGAAACGCACCGAGGAAGAGCTCACTCGCCGCCACGGTCCTCGTCCCGGCGGACGAGGCCGCGGTGACCGAACCACCGAGCGCGAGCAGTACCACCGGGAGCTCGGCCGCCGGGTCGGCGAACGCGATACTGCCGCCCACCGTGCCCCGGTTGCGGGTCGGCACGTGCCCGACATGGTCGAGCGCGGACAGCAGGACCGGCACCCGCGCCGCGCACGGCGCCTGCTGCACCGCGCGCTGGGTGACCGCCGCACCGATGTGCAGGATCCCGTCGGCGAGTTCGATCGTGGTGAGCTCGGCGATGCGCCCGATGGCGACGACCACGTCCGGTCTGGACTCCCTCGTGTTCAGCCGCGCGACGAGGCTCTGCCCGCCCGCGAGAACGACCGCGCGCCCGGTGAGCGCGGCACAGGCCTGCTCCACGGTCACTGGTTCCAGGTACTCGAACGGCACCGGCCGCATCGATCCCCTCCGCTCGGTCGTCGTGCAGTGCTCAGACCGTAGAAGCGCGGACGATCGCTCCTCTTCGGCGTGGCCGACAAATCTCCCGGACGGCCTTGTGCACGGTGCCCAGTCGGCACGAAACTTCGCGAAGGTCGCCGGACAGTACGACTTCTTCGACCTCGCTCCAGCAACTAGTGTCCTGATTGCACCCGGCCGGACGGCTGATCGGGCGGGCACAGAATCACCTGGAGGCGAACGCACCGATGACCGTGCAGCAGCACACCGATGCGGAACTGGCGCGGTTGTACCGCGACCTCGACGCGGTCGACCTGACGCCGCTGTGGACCATCACCGAAGAGTTGCTGACCCCGACACCGCGTCCCAAGGCACGGCCATGGCTGTGGCGGGCGGAGGTGTACCGCGCGCTCGCCGAGCGGGCGATCGAGTTCGTTCCGATCGAGCGCGGCGGCGAACGACGAGTACTCAGCCTGCGTAATCCCGGCCTCGCCGGGCGCCCGTACGTCGCGGGCACCCTGTGGGGTGGAATCCAGTGTCTCGGTCCGCACGAGAGCGCGCCCGCGCACCGGCACAGCCCCGGCGCGATCCGGTTCGTGCTGGAGGGCGAGGGCGTCAGCACGACGGTCAACGGCGACGCCTGCGACATGCGGGCGGGCGACCTGGTGCTGACCCCCTCGATGAACTGGCACGACCACCTGAACTCGACCGACCGGAACATGCTGTGGTTCGACGGTCTGGACGTCCCCCTGGTCCTGGCGCTGGACGCGATCTTCTTCGAACCGCACCCCGAGGCCAACCAGCAGGTCCTGGCGCGCAACGACTCGGAGCGACGGTTCGGCGGGCGCGCCGCGCACACCTCCGGTGTGGTGCACGACGTGCTGGACCCGACCCATTCCCCACTGCTGATCTACCGCTGGACCGACACCGACGCCCGCCTCGACGCCGAGGCGGCCGCCCGGCCGGAACAGCCGTCGGTGTCCGTCGAGTACGTCAACCCGCGTTCCGGCGGCAGCGTTCTGCCCACCCTGGCCTGCGGCATGCAGCGGGTCTTCGCGGGACGCACGACCTCCGGGGTGCGGCGCGCCGGGAACTGGACGTTCGTGGTCAGGGACGGTGCCGGCCACAGCATCATCGACGGCCGCCGGTTCGACTGGGCGACCGGCGACATGTTCGTGGTGCCCTCCTGGTCCGCGGTGGAACATCACGCCGACCGGCGCTCCGACCTGTTCACCCTGAGCGACTCGCCGGTGCTGCGCGCGCTCGGTCTCTACCGCGAGCAACCGCTGGACGCGCCGCAACAGGTCACCGGGGTCTTCACCCCTCGTTAGGACGGCCCGTTCGCGACGAATGCAGGTCCCAGACACATCCAGGGACCTGCATCCGTCAGAAGCTGGCTAGGGAGCGGGCTTCCTACTTGTCCACGCCGTCGCCGCCTTCGCCGGCGTCACCGGCGTTGGAGGTGCACTGCGTGTTGCTGCCACCCTGGCCAACGACGCCGGCCGAGATGCCCAGCGGGATCACGCAGTTGGCGTTCGAGTTACCGCCGTTGCCTCCGCTGCCACCTTCGCCGTCGACGTGGTGATGGCCGGTGGCGAAAGCGGTGCCACCGAACCCGACAACGCCCAGCGCAACCGCGGCCACCGCAACAGCGGTGCGCCGTCCGAGCGTGCGCATCACATTTACCTCCTCATTTCCCCCGGCCGGCGCGGATGCTCCGGCCACGTAGGGCTTCTTATCCGGTCGCGACCGTCCAGTCAGACGCCACGCCAGTATCAGGGGTCACATTCACCCGGTTCGGTCAGCTCTGTGAGATGGCTACCTGCTGCCCCTCGGTCAGGCCACCGACGATCTGGGTGGTGGTGTCACCGACGAGTCCGAGCTGCACCTGAACCCGGCGGGTCGTGCCGTCCGGCTGCATCACCTGCACCACACCGTTGGTCCCGCCGCGCTGGATCGCCGCCGTGGGCACCACCAGTACGTTGCTGACCCCGCCGACGATGACCTTGGCCTCCGCGGTCTGCCCACCCTTGAGCCGTGGGTCGACGGCGTTCAGCACGATCGTCGCGTAGTAGTTGTTGACGTCCTTGATCTGCGTCCCGGTCGGGGCGATGGAGGCCACCGTTCCCGGTGCGCTGAGCCCGGGCACCGCGTCGAACGTGACGTTGACCCGCTGGTTGGGCTGGACCAGCGTGGCGTCGGACTCCTCGAAGGGCACGACGACGGAGAAGCTGTTGACGTCCTTGAGCGTCATGAACGATCCGTCGCCGGGACGATCGGACTTGTCGCCGGAGTCGCCGTGTGACGACACCCCGGAGTCGGTGTTGGGCAGCGCGGTCCGGGAACCCGGGGCGAGCGCCGTCGAGCCGCCACCGGAGCCGATGTACTCGCCGACCGCGCCGTTGATGCTGGCGACCTTGCCCGAGACCGGCGCGATCAGCACCGTGTTGTCCACGGCGTGCTGGGCGCGGCGTACGTCGGTGGCGGCGTCCTCGACGATCGCCTGCTGCTCGTCGAGGTCGTGCGGGTGGTCGCTCGCCGCTCCGTCGGCGGCGTTGCCCGCCGCGTCCGCGTCCCGGCGGGCGTTCTCCACAGCAACCTTCTGCCGTGCGTCCTGGATGTCCTGCTGCCGCTGCAGACGCTGGATCGACCGCTTGCCCGAGTCGATCCGCCGCTGGTAGGACGCGATCGTGGCCTTACCTCGCTCGGCGCGGTCACAGGAGGGCGAGTGCAGGTCGAGCGGCGACTCCAGCAACAGACCCTTCTGGTTCTTGGTCGTCACGTCCGCGTTGTCGCCGTAGCCGTCGTAGCGGTGTGAGCCGCCGGTCAGCGACCGGTTGCACTTGTCCTGGTCCGCCTTGGCGACGGCCTGGATCTTCTTGAGCTTGTCCCGATCGTCGTCGAGCTGCTGCTGGGTCTGCTTGAGCGAGTCGTCGTTGACGCTGCTGAGCACGTCAGCCTCGTCCTTCGTGGCGCCGAGCACGTCCTTGGCGCGGTCGTAGTCGTCCTCGGCCGCGTCGGTCTTGTTGCTGTCCTCCAGCCGGGCCAGCACGGCCTCCTGGCGCGACAGCTTCGCCTTGGCCTCCTGCAGATCACTCTGTGCGTCGAAGTCGTCGACCTTGGCCAGCACCTGGCCCGCCTTGACCTGCTGTCCGACCGCGACCATGAGCGCGGTGAGCTTGCCGCCCTTGGAGAAGCCGAGGTTCTGTTCCGTGATCGCCTGGAGGGTTCCGGTGGCGGACACCGTGCGAGCCACGGTGCCCTTCGTGACGCGCACCGTCGTCCAGCCACCGGCGTCCGAACTGCCGCAGGCCGAACTGATCAGCACGGCGGACACCGCCAGTGAGATGGCCAGACACCGACGTGTCCGCCTGTCGTGCAATCGGGTTCGAGCCGACCGAGGGGCCGTCAACATGGGACCGGGGAGCCTTCCCGTTGAGGTTGTGAATCTTGGTACGCAAGATGTTCAACACCCTTTGGAGTGTTCAGTGACGGCTCCACGCCGAGAAAGTTGTCACTCAGGGCCAATATTCACTCGTTTGGCTCTATGGATCCGTTGTGACCACCGAGAAGAACGTGACATTCTGTGACTCAATGTCACAGATGTGACTACGTTACGTAGTGTGCGAACTCATGACCCGGGCGAGTGATGACCTGCCGCTATACCGGGGTGTACCTACGAGAGGTGGATGGAGTTGGCGTTATCGGCCTGATGGTCGGCCTATGGGTCGCGCTGTCGGCGCCGCCCCGGAACACCGGTCAGCAGGACACTTCGACGGTCAGGACAGCCTGGCTTCTCACCGTGTTCGCACTCCTGTTGTTATTGACCTCGATGCTCGCTCTGCCCGCTGGTCCGGTTCGCGATACGGACCCGTCGACGGACCCGTCCAGCTCGGTGCCTCGCGGCCCCTACTCGGTGCCCGGCGGCCAGGCCGTCCCCGGCTACGGCACGATCGGCAACGTGGAGACGATCGACACCAGCACCAGCAAATAGGCGGCCGATGGACCTTCTGCTGATCTCGGACACACACATGCCGGGTCGCGGTCGTCGCCTGCCGGACGAGGTCTGGCGGGCGGTCGAGACCGTCGATGTCGTGGTGCACGCCGGCGACTGGGTGGGTGTCGAGCTGCTCGACGAGCTGGAGTCCCGCGCCAACAGGTTGGTCGCGGTGTTCGGCAACAACGACGGGCCGCAGCTGCGTGCCCGGCTTCCCGAGGTCGCCCGGGTCGAACTGGACGGTGTCCGGCTCGCGGTCGTTCACGAGACCGGTCAGGCGGCGGGACGGGAGCGGCGCTGCGCAGCCCGGTACCCGGACACCGACGTGCTGGTGTTCGGACACAGCCACATCCCGTGGGACTCGGTGGCGGACAACGGCCTGCGGCTGCTCAACCCCGGCTCGCCCACGGATCGCAGGCGTCAGCCGACCCACACGTGGATGACCGCACGGGTCTCCTCGGGTCGGCTGCTCGACGTCGAGCTACATCACCTCGAGGCCACCGCACCCGGTTGATGCCCACCGACGAAACCGCTAGGCCTCGGTCAGGTCCACGCTCTTCGTCTCCCTGCTGAACACGCACACCACCAGCGTGATCAGACACGTCGCGGCCAGATACCAGGGGAAGATCGCGCCCCGGCCGGACTGGGTGAGCTCGGTGACCAGGTAGGGCGCGGTACCGCCGAAGACGGCCACGGTGAGCGCGTAGGGCAGCCCGATGCCCGAGGTGCGCACGGCGGTGGGGAACAGTTCGGCCATCGCCACCGGCGCGACCGCCCCGTACCCGGCGAACAGCACCAGCCCGATCGTCATGACGAGGAACAACGACCAGCCGGACGAGGACATCAGCGCGAACAGCGGCACCGACAACAGCGCGAAACCGAGCCCGAACCCGATCAGTAGCGGTCGCCGTCCGATGCGGTCGGACAACGCGCCGAGCATCGGCAGGATCGCGATCAGGATCAGCTGCGCGGCGATCGAGGCCCACAGCGCGGAGGATGTGCTGACGCCGTGTGCCTGCTGCGCGAAGTTGGGCAGGTAGACGGCGAACGTGTAGTACGAGACCGTGCCACCGATGGTGAAGCCGACGACCCTGGCCACCGCCTTCGGGTGCTCCCGGAACGCCCGCAGCGTCGGTCGTTGCGGACGCTCGCCCTGCGCGGTGAACGCCGCGCTCTCGACCAGCCTGGCACGCAGGTAGAGCGCGACGAAGGCCAGCAACGCCCCCAGCACGAACGCGATCCGCCAGCCCCATTCGCGGACCTGCGTAGCGCCGAGCGTGGCGACCAGTACCGAACCGAGCACGGTGGCGAGCAGCGTCCCGAGAACGTTGGACACGTAGAAGAACGACGTCACGAAGCCCCGGCGATGCGGGGGCGCGATCTCGGACAGGTACGTCGCCGACGCGGCGAACTCGCCACCGGTGGACAGTCCCTGCAGTATCCGGGCGACCAGCAGCAGCACCGGTGCGAACACCCCGGCCTGCGCATAGGTCGGACACACCGCGATCAGCAGGCTGCCGGCCGCCATCAGCAGCACCGACGCGACGAGCCCACCGCGTCGTCCGACCCGGTCGGTGAACCCCGCCAGCAGCAGGCCACCCAGCGGCCGGAAGAAGAAGCCGACCGCGAAGATCGCCAGCGTGGCCAGCAGCTGCGACGCACCCGAGCCCGAGGCGAAGAACTGCCCGGCGAAGAACACCGAGAAGATCGCGTACGCCTGCCAGTCGTACCACTCGAGGACATTGCCGATCAGCGCCGCGAGCACCGAACGGCGGATGCCGGGGGCCTGCTCCTGGGTGGGTGCCGCGTCATTGCTCATTCGGTGATCACCTCGTGTTCGGCCCGCCTGGTCGTCCCGCGCCCGCCTGGGCCGGCGCGCAGCAGTTCGTACCCGCCGATGCCACATGCAACCAGGACGAACAGCACGGCGCACAGCATCGCGGCGAACACCGCGGTGCCCGGTCGCGGCGGACCGGCTCCGAGCGCGCTGTAGTACACGCCGGCCAGCAGCGCCGTCCCGACCGCCGACCCGATCCGCTGCCCGGTCTGCAGCGCCCCACCGGCCGCGCCGGCCATCCGGACCGGGACCGCGTCGAGGGTGAGGGTGATGTTCGGGGTGATGACCAGTCCCCCGCCGATGCCGGCCACCAGCAGCGGCACGGCCGCCAGCCACGCCGCGTGAGTCGTTCCGTCGGCCAGCGCGAAGGCGGCGCCGACCAGCCCGACGGCTACCCCCACCAGGCCGAACACGGTGAGCCGGCGACCCCAGCGCACCACCAGGCTGCCACCCGCGAACGCCGAGATCGCCGATCCGACCGCGAACGGGGTGACCGCGAGGCCGGAGTACAGCGGGGAGAAGCCGAGGCCGGACTGGAAGAACAACGCGAGGACCATCCAGATGCCGCTGAATCCCACGAAGTAGGTCATGCCCAGCGCCGCTCCGGACGCGTACCCCGGGGTCTCGGTCAGCAGCCTCATGTCCAGCAGCGGTGCGCGGTCACCGACCCTGACCAGCCGGGCCTCCCACCGCACGAAGCCCACGAACAGAGCGATGGCGACCACCAACAACCACCACAGCTCACCGAACCGGTCCGGTTCCAGCAGCGGCAGCATGATCGCCAGGACACCGGCCCCGAGCAACGCGGTGCCCAGCAGATCCAGCCGCTGACGTGGGGAGGAGGCGGCTCCGATGGCCGCGGGCCCGGGAAGTAGCCGAGGCGCCAGCGCCAGCACCACGATGCCGATCGGCACGTTGACGAAGAAGATCCAACGCCAGCCGTCCGGTCCGCTGAAGATCCCGAGGAGCACACCACCGAGCACCGGCCCGACCGCCGTGGACAGACCGACCGAGGCACCGAACATGCCGAAGGCGCGTCCCCGCTCCGGTCCCCGGAACAGGTCCTGGATGAGACCGGAGTTCTGCGGGCCGATCATGCCGGCCGCCATCCCCTGGACCAGCCGGCCGACAACCAACCAGGCAAGGCTGGGTGCAGCGCCGCACAGTGCGCTGGTGAGCACGAACCCGGCCATCGACAGCAGGAACATCCGGCGGCGGCCCCATGCATCACCGAGCCGCCCCGCCGCGACGAGGACCAGGCCGAACGTCAGTGCATACCCGGAGACCACCCACTGCACTCCGGCGGCCGAGCCACCGAGCGACCGTTCCATCGACGGGAGCGCGACCGCCACGATGCTGACGTCCAGCAGGCCCATGAAACCGGCCGTCAGCGTGATCCAGAGTGCACCCCACCGCCGGGGGTCGGGTTGGTACTCCTCGGCGGCCGGCTGTGTCACCCGGTCAGTGTGACCTCACGCCTCGCCGCGCGCCTCCCGACGCCCGACTCCCGTGGTCGGCCTCACTGACGTGGACGCCGGAAAGGACGCGGCTCCCTTCGGAGCGCCGTCGGTCGCCTCGGTGTCGGAAGAGGTGTCCTCGGAGTACCTGTCGCCGGCGGCGCGCTCGTCCTTGCGAACCTTGAGCAGACTCGCCACCGTGGTGATCGCCAGCACTCCGACGATCACGCCGAGCGAGACCAGGATGCCGATCTCCGGTACCGGCACCGCTTCGCCACCGTTGATGAACGGCAGCTCGTTCTCGTGCAGCGCCTCGAGCACCAGCTTGACGCCGATGAAGGCGAGGATGATCGACAGGCCGTAGGACAGGTAGACCAGTTTGCTGAGCAGACCGCCGAGCAGGAAGTACAGCTGCCGCAGCCCCATGAGCGCGAAGGCGTTCGCGGTGAAGACGAGGTACGGCTCCTTGGTGAGACCGAAGATCGCCGGGATCGAGTCGAGCGCGAAGAGCAGGTCGGTGGTGCCGATCGCGATCATCACGATGAGCATCGGGGTGACCCAGCGCTTGCCGTCGACCTTCACCGTGGTCTTCGCGCCGTGGTACTCCTCGGTGACCGGCAGGACCTTGCGCAGCAGCTTGAGCGCGCGGTTCTCGTGGTACTCGCCGTCGTCCTTGTTGTGGTCACGCAGCAGCCGGTAGGCGGTGACCAGCAGCACGACCGCGAACAGGTAGAAGACCCAGCTGAACTGGGCGATCGCGGCGGCGCCGACCGCGATGAAGATGCCGCGCATGATCAGCGCGATCACCACGCCGAACAGCAGCACCTTGTGCTGGTACTCCTCCGGAACCCGGAAGGCCGCCATGATGATCACGAAGATGAAGAGGTTGTCCACCGAGAGCGAGTACTCGGTCAGATAACCGGCGAAGAACTCACCTGCCGGGGTGCCGCCCGCGAAGATCCACACGCCGATGCCGAACAGCACCGCCAGCGTCAGATAGAAGACGACCCAACGCGCTGCCTCGGCAAGTTTGACCTTGTGCGGGTGATGGTCGACGACGAACAGGTCGACCAGGATCACCGCACACAGCGTGCCCACTGTGGCGAGCCACAGCCAGACAGGAACGTTCATAACGGTCGAGCCTCCAGAAAAGAGCATCGGTCATAGACCGAGGTCTCTCCCGCCGGCTGAACTGATCCGACCGACGACACCGGGCCTATTAGCCGTGCTGACGATGTCGCCGCGTGAGGGATACTCCCCTTGGCAGGCTCAAGTCTTCCTCAAACCGGCAGCAGAAGCCAGCCGGACGCCCCATACGTGAGTGAACACACCCGCCCGGGCGCAAGTACTTTTTCGGCCGACCCCCAGCAGCTTCACAGAATTCTCAGCATGCACGAGGTACGGGTGGAGACACCCAACCCGCTCACAGCAAAGCCAGCTCCGCAAGTCTCCGAAGAAGCTCCGGCGAAGGCACCCCAACCCCAGCCACAGCAAAGCCAGCTCCGCAAGTCTCCGAAGGAGTTCCGGCGAAGGCCGGCGTACTGAATGTCCGCACCCAGGCTCCCAACCCGGACGGCGGCTCCCAGGGCGACAACAAGCGCGCGCCCAGCGACGAAGGAGCTTGTTTTTCTGGGAGTACCCCAGCGAGCGTTTACGCGAGCCGGGGTGGTCACAGAAAAACTCCGCGCGGAACAGGCCCAACAAACCAGACCAGTCCTGGTAGTTGTGTAGGTAGGTAGGATCTCCCCCTCAGGATTCGGAGCCGCGAGCCCCTTGACGACCCGACCATGGATGACGACTGGGCGGGTCGTCACGGCGGCGCTGCTCGCCGTCGCACTCGCTGTCCTCGCCGGTGTGCTCGTGAGCCGTAGTGGTGCTGACCAGGTGCGCACCGAGGAGCTTCGGCTCGACGTCCCGGCGGGGCCCGGCGAGTCGGGCACCGTGTCGCTCGACGTGAGCGTCTACCTCCCGGATCGCACGCCGGCTCCGGCTGTGCTCGTCGCGCACGGGTTCGGAGGCAGCAAGGCGTCCGTCGACGCGGATGCCCGTGAGCTGGCCGAGCACGGTTTCGTGGCCTTGAGCTGGTCGGCCCGGGGTTTCGGGCGCAGCACCGGGCAGATCAGCCTGGACTCGCCCGA
This sequence comes from Actinospineispora spinosispora DSM 44797, assembly GCF_000429025.1. GTDB lineage: Bacteria > Actinomycetota > Actinomycetes > Mycobacteriales > Pseudonocardiaceae > Pseudonocardia > Pseudonocardia spinosispora. Next base: position 393,245 of record NZ_KE386833.1, on the reverse strand, counting down.
ACACGAGGTCGCGGACGCGTCCCGGTTGATCGACTATCTCGCGCACCGGCCCGAGGTTCGGCTGGACGGGCCGAACGATCCCAGGGTCGGGGTCACCGGCGGCTCCTACGGTGGTGCGTTGTCGTTGCTGCTCGCCGCGTATGACCACCGGGTCGACGCGCTCGCGCCCGCGATCACCTGGAACGACCTGGGCCAGGCACTGTTCCCGAACTCGGCCGCCAACGGCGCGCCACCCGCTGACACCCCGGCGCATCGGGTGTTCGGTGCGGACGGGGTGTTCAAGCGCGGTTGGGCGGGCATCTTCTTCTCCGCCGGGCTGACGCCGGCACCGGCTGACGCCCAGGACCAGACCGCGAACACCGCTTCGGGGGACGGTGGCGGGAACGACGGCTCCGAGCAGCAGAACTCCTCGTCCTCGGACACCTCCGGTTCCACGACGAGCTTCCTGCGGACCATGCCCGCCGACCCGGCGGGACCGCTGCCCGGCAGCACCCCGCCGACCAGCTGCGGCCGATTCGTGCCCGCCGTGTGCCAGGCCTACGCCCAGGTGGCCGCCACCGGCCGTATCGACCCGGGCACCGCGCGGCTGCTGCTGCGTTCCTCACCGGCCAGTGTGGCGGACCGGATCGTCGCGCCCACCCTGCTGATCCAGGGTGAGAGCGACACGTTGTTCGGTCTGGACCAGGCCGACGTCACCGCTCGTCAGATCGCGTCGGCCGGCGGCACCGTGTCGGTCATCTGGTACTCCGGCGGCCACGACGGTGGAGCGCCCGGGCCGGCTGTCCGCGACCGGATCACCGCCTGGTTCGACCGCTACCTCGGAACGCCACCGGGAGTGGACCTCGACACCGACGATCTGCCCGTCGTCGGTGGTCTCGACTATGCGGTCCAGGGTGGCGTGCGCGGTGGTGGCCGCAACACCCAGACCGTCCGCACCGTGGCCGCCGACCACTACCCCGGCCTGCCCGGCGCGGCTCCGGTACAGCTCGCGGAACTACCGCTGCACGGTGACCAGCAGGATGTACTGAATCCGGCGGGCGCCAACCCCGCTGCGATCACCGCGATCCCGGGAGTCGGTGGCACGCTGGGCAGCCTCGCCGGACGCCTGTCCGCGCTGACCTCGGCGTTGCCGGGCCAGTCGGCGACGTTCGCGACCGAACCGTTGGCCGAGCAGACCGTGGTCGCCGGGGCGTCCCGGGTCCGCATCGACGTGGCCCCGGTACCCGGTCAGCCGGCCACCGCCGAGGCGGTGCTGTTCGGGAAGCTGCTCGATGTGGCGCCGGACGGTCGCGCGACGCTGCTGGGCAGCGCCGTCGCTCCGATGCGGCTGACCGTTCCGCCGACCGGCACCCAGGCGACCGTGACGCTGCCCGCCGTGGTCGCGCCGGTTCCCGCCGGTCACCGCATCGCGGTGGCGCTCAGCACCACGGACCAGTCCTACCAGGGCGCCGCCGAGCAGGCGGTCTGGCGCATCGGCCTCGCCCGGAACACATCCGGGCCGCCGACGCTCGGCGTTCCGCTGGTGCCGGGTACGGCCGCCACCGCCAACACCGTCCCGCTCGGTCCGGCGATCGGCATCGGGGTGATCCTCGTGCTGGCCGCCTCGGCCGGGGTGGTGGGTCAGCTGCGCAGGCGTCGACGGGACGTCGCCGAGGCGTCCGACGACCCGCGCCCGCTCGTGATCGACGGGCTGCGCAAGACCTATCCGGGCGGCGTCAGCGCGGTCAACGGCGTCAGCTTCGCCCTGGAACGCAACCAGGTGCTGGGGCTGCTCGGCCCGAACGGTGCCGGCAAGACGACGGTGCTGCGCATGCTGATGGGGCTCATCCACCCGAGCGACGGCGGCATCACGGTCTTCGGTCATCCGGTCGCCCCCGGCGCGGCGGTGCTGTCCCGGATCGGGTCGTTCGTCGAGGGCTCCGGTCTCCTCCCGCACCTGTCCGGCGCGGAGAACCTGCGGCTCTACTGGGCGGCCACCGGGCGCCCCGCCGCCGACTCGCACCTGGAGGAGGCCCTGGAGATCGCCGGTCTCGGTGGCGCACTCGACCGGGCCGTGCGGACCTACAGCCAGGGCATGCGCCAAAGACTCGCGATCGCGCAGGCCATGCTCGGGCTGCCGGACCTGCTGGTGCTCGACGAACCGACCAACGGCCTCGATCCGCCCCAGATCCACGCCATGCGCGAGGTGCTGCGCAGCTACGCCCGCGACGGCCGTTCCGTCCTGGTGTCCAGTCACCTGCTCGCCGAGGTGGAGCAGACCTGCGACCACGTCGTGGTCATGCACCGTGGTCAGGTCGTCGCGGACGGCACGGTTGCGGACCTGGTGTCGGGTGCCGGCCAGTCCAGTTTCCGGGTCGATGATCCCGCTCGCGCGGCCGACGTGCTGCGCGACCTGGCGGGGGTCAGCGCGATCGAGGTGGACGACGAGGCGGTCTACGCCGACCTGAACGGCACGGCGCGCGCCGACGTCGTCGGGCGGCTGGTCCGCGCCGGTGTCGCGGTCGAGTCGGTCGGGCCCAGGCGACGGTTGGAAGACGCGTTCCTGCAGCTGGTCGGAGAGGACGGTCCCCGATGACGGTCGTAGAACCGGGCCAGGCGGCGACGCCCGGCTACCGACCCGGCAGGACGCTGCGGCTTCGCGTCGAGCTCGCCCGTCAGCTGGCGCGCCGGCGCACCCAGGTCGCGCTCGGGCTGGTGGCGCTGCTCCCGGTGATTCTGTGGGGCGCGTTCCAGCTGTCCGAGCCCGGTCCGCCCGGCTCGCTGTCGCTGGTCGACCTCGCCAAGACGAGCGGGCCGAACTTCACGATCTTCGCGATCTTCGCCTCGGCCGGTTTCCTGCTGGTCGTCGTCGTGGCGCTGTTCTTCGGCGACACGGTGGCGAGCGAGGCCTCCTGGTCGAGCCTGCGTTATCTGCTGGCGATGCCGGTCCCCCGCGCCCGGTTGCTGCGGCAGAAGGCGATCGTCGCCGCCGGTCTGTCGCTGGTGGCGATCCTGCTGCTGCCCGCGGTCGCGTTGATCGTGGGCTCGCTCACCTACGGGACCGGCGACCTGGTCAGCCCCAGCGGCGAGTCGCTGACGTTCGGGAACGCCGCGCTGCACATCCTGTTCGGCGCCCTGTACATCGCGGTCCATCTGAGCTGGGTCGCTGGGCTGGCGCTGCTGCTGTCGGTGACGACCGATGCGCCGCTCGGCGCGGTCGGTGGCGCCGTCATGGCGTCGATCGTGTCGCAGATCCTGAACACGATCACCGCGCTGGGCGATCTGCGTGACGTCCTGCCGACGCACTACGGGAACGCCTGGTCGGGTCTGCTGGCGGACCAGGTCGACTGGGGCGACATGACCCGGGGTGTGTTCTCCGCGCTGGCCTACTGTGCCGTGTTCGTCGCACTCGCGGTCTGGCGCTTCGCCCGCAAGGACATCACCTCGTGAGTGGTACGGGCGCCCAGAGGCGCCCGTACCACTCACGAGCCTCAGGTGACGGCTGCCTGGACGTGACGTAGGACGTCGTTCGCCGCCTCCATGTGGAGCATGTGCCCGGCCTTCACGCGCTGCAGCTCCACCCCGTCCGGCAACGGCAGGATGCGGTCGGCCTCACCCCACACGACGGTGACCGGCACGCTCACCTTGTCGAGCAGCGCCGGCAGGTCGATGGCTTGTCGGTCACCGTCGAGCAGCGTGTCCAGCAGGATCCGCAGAGCCTCGGCCACACCGTCGAGCCGCTTGTACTTCAGCAGGTCGTCCACGAGCTGCCTGGTCACCTGCGACTCGTCCGCGAACAACCGCCCGAGCAGCGGTTTCAGCTCCCGCCGCGACGCCGCGCCGGCGAACCCGCGCAGGTACTCGGCGTCCGCTTCGGAGCCGAACCCGGCAGGCGCCAGCAGTGTCAGCGACGCGACCCGGTCCGGGGTCTGCGCGGCGACCGCGGCCGCGACCGCTCCGCCGAGCGAATGCCCGACGAGGTGCGCTCGCTGGGCACCGACCGCGTCGAGCAGCCCGAGCACCACCCCGGCGAGGGTGTCGAGCGAACCGTCGCCGACGTCCTTGCCGGACTGGCCGTGACCCGGCAGGTCCAGCGCGTGCACGGTGTGGGTCTCGGACAACGGCTGCTGCACGAACAGCCAGGAGTTCTTGTCGCCCCCGAACCCGTGCACCAGGACCACCGGGTCGCCCTCGGCGGACCCGAGCGTGACGTGGGAGATGGATCGTCCCCCCACTTCGGTCGTGGCCGGTTCGATCCCGTCGCCTTCGTCCAGCTCACCGGACGCCAGCTGCGCCTTGGCCTCCTCGACCACCGCGTCGATGTCGGCGTCCGCGACGTCGGCGGGCGCCACGACCGCGAGGGTCGCGCCGACCGGCAGCTCGGCACCGGGCTCCGCCACGAGCCGTCGCAGCAGCCCTTCCTGCGGCGACTCCAGCGTGCCGGCGATCTTCTCGGTCTCGATGTCGGCCAGGTCGTCGCCCTTGGTGATGGTGTCGCCCTCGGCCACGAACCACTCGATGACCTTGCCGGTCTTCATCGAGAGGCCCCATTTGGGCATGGTGACCCGTTGGATGCGCTCGTCCGTCACAGGTTTCACCGTGTCCAGTCGACGGCGGTCTTCACCGCGCCGATGACCTTCTGGGCGTCCGGGATGAACAGGTCCTCCAGCGAGTCGGCGAACGGCACGGGTGTGTGCGGGCCGGTGACCAGCTGGATCGGGGCGCGCAGCGCGCCGAACGCCTCCTGCGCGACCGACGCGCCGATGTCGCTGGCCAGCGAGCAGCGCGGGTTCGCCTCGTCCACCACGACCAGCCGCCCGGTGTTCTCGACGCTCTCCAGGATCGTGTCCAGGTCGAGCGGGCTCGTGGTCCTCGGGTCGATGATCTCGGCCTCGATACCGGCCCCGGCCAGCTCAGCCGCCGCGTCGGTCGCAGTGTGCACCATCCTGCCGATCGCCACGATCGTCACGTCCGAACCCTCGCGGACGATATTGGCCTCACCGAACGGGATCGTGTAGCTCTCCTCCGGCACGTCGGCCGTGGTGTCGTAGAGCATCTTGTGCTCCGCGAAGATCACCGGATCGTCGTCCCGGATCGCCTGGATGAGCAGCCCCTTGACGTCGTAGGCGTTGGACGGCGCAACGACCTTCAGCCCGGGGATGTGGGTGAACGTGGACAGCAGCGACTGCGAGTGCTGCGCCGCCGCCCGCAGGCCCGCGCCCCACATCGTGCGGATGACCACCGGGGTCACCGCCTTGCCGCCGAACATGTACCGGAACTTCGCGGCCTGGTTGAAGATCTGGTCGAAACACACACCCATGAAGTCGATGAACATGAGCTCGGCGACCGGGCGCAGACCGCCGGTGGCGGCCCCGATCGCGGCGCCGATGAACGCCGACTCCGAGATCGGGGTGTCCATGACGCGGCCGGGGAACCTGCCGTGCAGGCCCTTCGTGACACCGAGGACCCCGCCCCATGCGTCGATGTCGCCGGGCGCGCCGGTACCACCGACGTTGTCCTCGCCGAACACCACGACGCGCGGGTCGCGTTCCATCTCCTGCGCCAGTGCCTCGTTGATCGCCTCGCGGTAGCTGATGCTGCGTGCCATGAGAATTCCTCCTCAGTACGAGACGTAGACGTCGGTCAGCAGGTCGGCGGCCGTCGGCTTCGGTGCGGCCTTGGCCTCGTCCACGGAGCGGTCGATCAACGCGGCGACCTCGGTGTCGATGGCGTCGAGCTGGTCGGCGTTCAGCTGGCCACCGTCGGTCACCGCCGCGCGGAACCGCTTGAGGCAGTCGAGGTTCTCCCTGGCGTTCGCCACCTCGTCGCCCCGGTAGAGCTGCTGGTCACCTTCGAAGTGGCCGAAATAGCGGGTGAACTTGACCTCGATGAGTGTCGGCCCGCCGCCCTCCCGAGCCCGTGCGATGGCCTCGCCAGCCGCTTCGTGTACGGCGAAGAAGTCGAAGCCGTCGACGATCACGCCGGGCATGCCGAAGGCGGCGGCCCGGTCGGCGATGTCATCGGTGGCGACCGACCAGGTCGAGGAGGTGGCCTCGGCGTAGCCGTTGTTCTCCGCGACGAAGATCACCGGCAGATTCCACACGGTGGCCAGGTTGAGCGACTCGAGCGTGGTGCCCTGGTTCGAGGCACCGTCACCGAAGAACGCCACCGCCACACCGCCGGTCCCGAGCTGCTTCGACGCGAGCGCACGCCCGCAGATGAGCGGCGGACCGCCACCCACGATGCCGTTGGCACCGAGCATGCCCTTGGACAGGTCGGCGATGTGCATCGAGCCGCCCTTGCCCTTGCAGGACCCGGTGGACTTGCCGTAGATCTCGGCCATCATCCCGATCACGTCGACGCCCTTGGCGATGCAGTGACCGTGGCCGCGGTGGGTGCTGGCGATCGCGTCCCGGTCGTCGAGGTGCATGCAGATGCCGGTCGCGGACGCTTCCTCCCCCGCGTAGAGGTGGACGAATCCGGGGATGTCGCCGCTGGCGAACTCCTCGTGGACGCGTTCCTCGAAGTCCCGGATGGTGCGCATCGTGCGATACGCCTCGAGCAGCTGCTCGGGGCCGAGCTCTTGGCTCACCGTGCTGTCCAGGGTGTCGGTCATACCATCACGATCCCTCCGTCGATCATGACCGACTGTCCGGTCATGTAGTTCGAATCAGGTCCTGCCAGATAGGAGACGAATCCGGCCACGTCGTCGGGGGTCTGTACCCGGCCCAGTGCGATGAGCTTGGAGAACTCCTCCAGCGTCTCGCCCTTCTCGTTGCCCAGGTAGCCGCCCATCTTCTCGTCGATCAGGTCCCACATGTCGGTGCCGACGATCCCCGGGCAGTACGAGTTGACGGTGATCTGGTGCTGCGCCAGCTCCTTGGCGGCGGCCTGGGTGATGCCCCGGACCGCGAACTTGGTCGCCGAGTAGTGCCCGAGGAGGCTGAAGCCCGCGTGTCCGGCGATCGACGCGGCGTTGATGATCTTGCCGCCGCCACCCTGGGTGATCATGCGCGTCGCCGCCGCCTGCAGGCAGTAGACGACGCCGAACACATTGACCGAGAACATCGTCCGCAGGTCGTCCGGCGTGACCTCCAGCAGAGTCTTGACCTGCGCGATGCCGGCATTGGCCACCATCACGTCGACGCTGCCGAGCTCACCGGCCACCGCGTCGACCATGGCGAAGACGGCGTCCCGGTCGGTCACGTCGGCGGGCACCGCCATGGACCGCCCGCCGATCTCCTTCGCCACCGCCTCGGCGCTCTCGGCGTCGACGTCGTTGACCGCGACCGCGTGCCCGTCCCTGGCCAGCCGCAAGGCGATGGCCCTGCCGATGCCGCGACCGGCGCCGGTGACGATCGCGGTGCTCACAGCAGTGCTTCCTGGGGAGACACGAGGATCTTCACGTTCTCCTCCTTGTTGTCGATCAGCTCGCGGAACCCGCCGGACACCAGGTCGTCGAGTCCGATCCGGCCGGTGATGAACTGCCCGGCGTCGACCTTCTTGTCCCGAAGCAGCGCGATGGTGTCGGAGTGGTCCTCGCAGTAGGCGAGTGAGCCGATCACCGCGACCTCGGAGGCGACCAGCGCGTTCATCTGGACGGTGGCCTCGTGCCCCCAGATCGCCACGTTGACCACCGTCCCGCCGGGGCGGACCGAGGCGATCGCCCCGGCGAGCACCGCGTCGATGCCGGCGCACTCGAACGCCACGTCGGCACCGGCGCCGCCGGTCAGGTCGCGGACCGCGCTCGTCACGTCCACCTCGGTCGGGTCGAGCACGACGTCCGCACCGGCACCGGGCGCCTTGCCTTTGCGCGCGGCGGCGGGCTCGACGGAGATGACCTGACCGGCGCCCCGGGCCTTGAGCGAGGCGATGGTGACCAGACCGATCGGGCCCGCGCCGAACACGACGGCGGTGTCGCCCTCACGCATCGGTGACAACCGCGCCGCGTGGTACCCGACGGCGAGCGGCTCGACCAACGCACCGACGTCGGTGCCCAGGTCGCCGAGCGGGTGAATCCACTTCTGGTCGACGACGCAACGCTCGGAGAACCCGCCCTGGGTACCGGACAGGCCGACGAACCCGAACGTGCGGCAGATGTTGTACCGCCCGGCCGCGCACGCCGGACATTTCCCGCACACCAGGTACGGCTCGACGGCGACCTTGTCCCCCACCGACATGCCGGACACGCCGTCACCGAGCTCGGCGATCGTGCCCGCGAACTCGTGCCCCATGACGACCGGCAGGGTCTCCCCGGTCAGCGGATGCGGGGAGCCGGGCGGTGGGATGAACAGCGGTCCTTCGAGATATTCGTGCAGGTCGCTGCCGCAGATCCCGCACCAATCGACCGCGACCTTGACCTGACCGGGGCCCACCTCCGGCTCGGGTACCTCGTCGATCCGGATGTCGCCGCGTCCGTGGAACCGTGCCGCTTTCATCGAACCTCCTGGTAGCTGTTCATCGGTGCAGCGTCGAGGACGAACTCGGACACGAGCAGGTGCCGCTCGGCAGCCGCGGCCAGCGCGGCACGCACGTCCACCACTCTCGGTCCGGTCGAGGTGAGGGTCACGGTCACCGGGGCCGACGGGCCGAACTCGATCTCGCGTTCACCGTCGACGGCCACGGTCCCTCGGGCGACCGCGCTGGTCACCGGGCTGTCCGGCAGCAGCGGTGCGACGTCGTGCAGCCCGACCGAGGCGAGCACGCCCGGCGCGATCGGCGCGAGGACCCGCCTGGTGGCGTCCTCGGAGCCGGCGAGGCGGACCCGCACCCCGTTCGCCTCGGTACGTCCGACCGGCGCCGCGAGACCGGCGATGGCGGACAGCCCGATCGCGTGCGGTTCGGCGAACGCGCAGTACAGCTCACGCAGCGGCCCGATCTCCCACAGCGCCCGCGCGCCGACGTGTGCCACGGTCGAGATGCACACGTCGACGAGAGCGTTCTCGACCTGGTCGGCGCAGTTCACCCGCAGTGCCTTGGCCCGGTAGGTCGCTTCCGCCTCGCTGATCCGTTCGGTGGCGAGCAGGCCGGCCGCCGTGCCGGCGACGGTCGCCTCCCACATCTCCGGAAATGCGTTGTTCGTGCCGGTGGACAGCGGCAGCACGGGCAGGTCACCGCTGTGAACGGCGGCCGCGCGCACCGTGCCGTCCCCGCCCAGCACGACAAGCACCCGGACGCCCAGCTCACGCATCCGGCGGACCAGCGTCTTCGTGTCCTCGGCGGTGCCGGTGGGCGCGAGCTCGCAGAACTCCAGCTCCGGCCATCGGCCCTCGCGTTCCCGTCGCTTCGCGGCCGCACGCAGCACGCCGGCGGCGACGCCCATCGCGTCGGTGGACATGTGCACCCGCTCGACGCCCAGTGCGCCTGCCGCGGAGATCAGCCGCAGCGCCATGTTGGTCTTCTCCGCATTCGGGAAGACCGAGGCACGCGCGACGAGCCGCCGGATGTCCCGCCCCGACATCGGGTTGACGATGATGCCGAGCGACGAGCCAGGAACCACGGGCAGCTGCACCGACCAGCTCCTTTGCTGTGCGCGTCACCGTGCGATGTGTCCCACCTCACCCCAAGCTGACGCACACAGCAACAGTTGCACCACCGTTGCAGCCGACGGCACGAATGTGGCTTCAGGGACGTTGAACGTCCCTGAAGCCACATTCGTGTCACTGGGGGCGGGCGGCCAGCGCGTGTACGCCGGGGGCGGTCGAGCGGGCCGCGAAACCTGACGCGAGCAGGTCGGGCAGCGTCACCTCGATGCCGGGGCCGATGCGGTACGGCCTGGCCTGCAGCAGACCACCGAGGGTGCGCCGCAGACGGGACAGCTCGGCTCGCAGGGTCACCAGGTGTTCGCCGTCGCCGTACAGCGCGCGGCTCAGCTCGGCCGCGTTCATACCCTTCTGCCCCGCCGCCGCGAGCAGCAGGAGCACCTCGGCGTGCCGGGTCGACAGCGGATGGATCCACACGTTCGTGCCTTCCACGACGGCTCTCGCTGGTCTGACGTCCAGCTCGAGCCGCAGCCGCATCCGCTCGGTGGCGCTCCCGCTGCGCGCCGAGGCATCGGCGCGCAGCAGCCAACCTCCGGGCACCGCCTCCGGCTGGCACGGGCCGACGCCGTGCACCGCGAGCGGGAGGCCCTGCCGGGGCACCGACACCCGGTCCAGTGGCGCCATCCCGGCCACGGCGGCGACCCATCCGTGGTCGTCGACGACGAGACCGGGGCCGTTGATCCCGGCGAGCAGGGGGGCGCCGATCGTGCGCAGCGCGTCGAGGCGGGTCTCGTGCTGGCGCCACAGGCTGGACTCGGCGAGCTTCACCGCCGTGCACACCAGTGCCACGGTCGTCGGGTGCACCGTCTCGGCCGGCCCGCTGACGTCGACGACGCCGAGTAGCTCACCGGTGCGCGGGTCGTGGATCGGGCACGCGGTGCAGGTCCAGGCATGTTGGCTGCGGACGAAGTGCTCGGCCGAGAAGATCTGCACCGGCGCCCCTTCGACCAGCGCCGTGCCGATCGCGTTCGTCCCGACGATTCCCTCTGACCAGCGTGCACCCTCGATGAACCCCAGCGCGTCGGCACGGTGCCGGACCCTCGGCGCGCCCTCGCGCCACAGCAGGACACCCTGCGCGTCGGTGATCACCATGACGTGCCGCGCGTCCTCGGCGACCGAGGTCAGACTCGCCCGCAGCTCCGGGAGCACTCGGGCCAGCGGTGAGGTCTGGCGGCGCAGCTCGACCTCGTCGAGAGCGACCGCGGCCGGCGGGTCACCCAGGTCCGGACTCACGCCCTGGCTGCGGACCCTCGTCCAGGACCGGCCGACCAGGTCACGCGGCGGCACGGGCGGCCGGTCGCCGGTGAGCAGAGCACTGTGTACCCGGGCGAGCAGCCGGGCATGCCGACCCAGGTCGACCCCGGGCCGGACCGCGCAGACGCCTTCGTCCACCGACATACCTCCGAGAGCGGTCTGTCACCCTCCGCCCGGAGCCCAGCCTAGGTAGAGCGTGTGCGCTACGCCATAGCCCGGACGTGGTCGCGCCTCAGGGCGCGGCGCGGGTGGGCTCCTCCAGCACGGCGGCGGCACCCGGGTCCAGCGGGGGAACCGCCTTGCGGGCCCGTGGCGTCCCCAGCAGAACTCCACCGACGATCACGACGCCGGCCACCAGCTCGATCCAGCTGGGCCGCTCGGCGAGCAGCACGAACGCCAGCCCGATGCCGACGACCGGGACGAGCAGCGAGTAGGGCGCCACCATGCCCGCCGGGTAGCGCCCGAGCAACGCCGTCCACATGCCCTGCCCGATGATCGTCGCGCACACGACGAGGTAGCCCAGCGCGGCGAGACCCGGAATCCCTGCCGGGGTCACAGCGGTGGCCAGTGCTTCGCCGATCGCGCGTGGGCCCTCCACGAACCAGGACAGCAGGAACAGCGGAACGGGCGGGACCACCGACATCCAGAGCATGAACCGCAGCGGGTCGTCGGTCTCAGCCTTGCGGCTGCACAGGTTCCCGAACGCCCAGCCGAGCGCCCCGAGCAGGCACAGCATCAGCGGGAGGATCGGCGCGACCGCCGATCGAGCCACCGCGATGGCCACCAGACCGGCCACGGCGGCGCTGATCCCGATCGCCTGCCGGCGGCCCATGCGTTCACGCAGCAGGAGCGCGGCGAGGACCGCGGTGAACGGCGCCGAGGCCTGCAGGACGAGCGAGGCGAGCCCGGTCGGCAGGCCGGCGGACATGGAGAGGAACAGGAAGGCGAACTGCACGGTGCCGAACCCGACGCCGTAGCCGACCAGCCACCGCCACCGGACGTTCGGCCGTCGCACGAACACGACCGTCGGAATCGCCAGCACCAGGAATCGCAGTGAACCGAGCAACAGCGGCGGAAAGTGGTCGAGCCCGTAGTGGATCGCCAGAAAGTTGGCCCCCCACAGCACCGCCACGACAACCGCCAGCATCCGATCCTTGAACGTCACGCTCCCAACGTCCGTGACTACAACTAAAAAGACAATCAAGATAATCTGTGCCTATTGTTTAGGGTTGCTTCATGGATGTTCGTCGGTTGCGGGTGTTGCGTGAGTTCGCCGATCGTGGCTCGGTGGCGGCGGTCGCCGAGGCGTTGTCCTTCACCCCGTCGGCGATCTCCCAGCAGCTGGGTGCCCTGGCTCAGGAGGTCGGGCTGACGCTGACCGAGCCGGCGGGCCGGGGTCTGCGTCTCACCGAGGCGGGCCGTGAGCTGGCGGGACAGGCCGACTCGGTGCTCGCCGCGCTCGCCGAGGCCGAAGCCGCCGTGCAGCGGTACCGGTCCGAGCCCCGGGGCGTGGTGCGGGTCGCGATGTTCCAGTCCGCGGCGCGGCTGCTGCTGCCGGCGCTGTTGCGCCGGGTCGCGGCGAACCCGCACATCGACCTGCGGTGTACCGACGTCGACATGGTGCCGAACGAGGTCCCCCAGCTGGCCGCCGATTTCGACCTGGTGATCGCACACCGCGACGAGCACTCCGCGCCGTTCTCCACCGACCGCTGGGAGGTCACCGCGCTGCTGCGCGAGCCCCTGGACGTGGTCCTTCCCCCCGGTCACCGACTCGCCCGCCGCCGGGGCCTGCGCCCGGCCGACCTGGCGGACGAGTCCTGGATCAGTGTGCGCGACGGATTCCCGGTCGACGATGTCCTGCGCTCGATCGCGATCCGCACCGGGACCCAGCCCCGGATCGTGCAGCGCATCAACGACTTCGGAGTCACCGAGGAGCTGGTGGCCGCCGGTCTGGGCATCGCGCTGCTGCCCCGCTACTCGACCGACGACCGGGGCGGCCGGCGACTGGTCCGGCGCCCCCTGACCGGCGTGCACGCGGCGCGCCTGGTCGAGGCGATAGCCCGCCGGAGCACCCTGGTCCGCCCAGCCGTCCGAACGGTCCTCAACGCCCTGCGCACGGAGGCCGACGCGGTGACGTCGCGGAGCTAGCCGCGGAGGCTGTTCGGGCGACTTCGCAGAGCTTCATGTCGCATCGCAGACGCTGCAGTGTGTGCGATGCAACGTGAAGCTCTGCGAGGTGGTGCGTGGGCCCAGGAGTTGTGGCCCGGTCCGCAGGCTAGTGTGCCGACGTGGCTGAAGCAGGTGGTGAGGGTGTGCGGCAGGGCGACGTGCTGGACGAGCTCAGCCGCAACCCTCGGCCCTCGGTGAGCCGTGCGGCGCTCGCCGCGCGGTATCCGGCGTGGGGCCTGATCACCATGTCGCTGTTCGTCGTCGGGCTGGTCGTCGGCTTCTGGTCGCTGGGGCCGCTGGGTGCGGCGGTCAACGCCTGCCCGAGTCCCGGCCTGCGGATCTGTGTACCGAAGGTGCACGCGATGGTCGTGGCGCTGCCGGTGGCCGCCATGATCGCCGGACTCGCGGTGAGCATCGTGGGCGGCCGGATCGTCGTGAAGCTGCGGCGCTCCCCCGTCGTCGCCGGCTGGCTGGGCTGGCTCGTGTTCGCCGCCGGTGTGGCGGCGGCGTTCGTTCTCGCGGGGTTGCTCTGACCGACCCGCTGCCGGACATCCTGCCGGGACCGGCCGATCCCCCGCTGCGCGTGCTGTTCTGCGGCATCAACCCCGGACTGCTGTCAGCCCGGAAGGGCCAGCACTTCGCCCGGCCCGGCAACAGGTTCTGGCCCGCGCTGCACGGCTCCGGCTTCACCCCGACCCTCTTGGGCCCGGACCAGCAGTCCGAGCTGCCGGCGCTCGGGCTGGGCATCACGAACCTGGTCTCCCGGCCGACCGCCCGCGCCCAGGAGCTGACTACCGACGAGCTTCGCGCAGGCGGCGCCCGGCTGACCGAGCTCGCGCGACGGCTGGCCCCGAGGTGGGTGGCCGTCGTCGGCATCACCGCCTACCGGACGGCCTTCGCCGAACCGAAGGCCGTCGTCGGCCGGCAGGACCGCCTCCTCGGCGACGCCCGGGTCTGGGCATTGCCGAACCCGAGCGGCCTGAACGCGCACTGGCAGCTTCCCGCGCTGGCCGAGGAGTTCGCGCGGCTCCACGCCGTGGCCGGCCCCTAGCGGGTCATCTCGGCGGCGAGCAGCGCGGTCGACGTCCCCGGGCCGTGATGGCCGCGCAGCTCGGCATAGGTGACCACGCTCGTCGCCGTCGGCAGGATGAGCCCGACGAACCACATCGCCGCCATCGTCGGCAGCGCGATCACGATGCCGAACAGCACGGTCGCCATCCACGATCCTGTCGTGGTGTGCACCTGCGAGGCGCCGAGCTGAGCGCCGACGCTGACGACCAGATACAGGGCCTGGCCGACGAACCAGCCGAAGAACAGACGCCCGAACGTCACCCAGAACCGGCGGCTGACCAGCTCGAAACTCCTGGCGATCCCCCGGCCTTCGACGACGACCGCTCCGCTGAGCGCCGCGTTGAGGACAACCATCACCCAGATACCCGGGAGGACCAGGCAGATGAGCCCAACCACCGCGAGAATTCCCCCGGCCAAGCCCATCAGCAGCATCGGAAGGCACCGACGCCAGGCCACCGGCAGCGCCTTGCGCACGCTCTGAGGTTCACCGGCCGCGTCGAGGACGACGACGGCCACCGACGCGCCGGCGGCGAAACCCGCCCACGCCGTCAACGACACGAAGACGAGAACCAGCGCCACGACCAGGTACACCTTGCCGCCGTCCGGCACGTGTCCGTCGCTAAGGCTGAAGCCACTCGCGAACAACAGCCCAGCGGACACCGCCGCCGGAACTAGGAGCACAGCGACCAGCAGCAAATGCAGCCGCAACAGTGGCCACGCGCTGCGGACGACGGTCCGCGCGACCGCCTGGGTCCAGCTACCGAAGCCCTGGGCCACCAACGGGTCGCCCGCACCGCCTGAGAAGTTTTGTGTCATGCCTTCCCTGACCCCCACCGCGGCGGAACGGTTGGGGTCGGAGCAGACAGTTACCGGACGTCGGCCAGGAACGCGGCGCAGGCGACACTGCTGAGGCTCAGGATCGGACCACCCTGGGCCTTGGTGTCAGGACCAGCGCTGCTCCCGTGGCGGGAGCTACTCGGCGCGCACCAGCCCGGCCTCAGCGGTAGCTGCCCTCGCTGGAGCCCGGTAGGTCAACCACAGCAGGACGAAGACCGCCGACGTGACGATCACGTAGCTGGCGCCGAACAGCTGCTGGACCAGCGACCAGGTCATCTCCGCGCCGTTGTCGTGCGGGAGGAACCGGTGGGTCGCCACGACGAACACGACCGCGAGCACGCCCGTGACCGCGCTCCACAAGGCCGAGCGGGCGCGCCACGCGGACACCCCGGCGATCAGCAGCGACGGAGCGATCCACACCCAGTGGTGCGACCAGGAGGTCGGCGACACGAGCAACGCCGCGCCCGCGGTCGCCATGAGCGCCAACGGCTGGGGTGCGCGGCGGATCGCCGGAGCGGCCAGCAGCAGGAGGAGCACGGACAGCACGATCCAGATCAGCTTGAACTCGACCCCGGTGATCCCGGCGCGGGCCAGGACCGCCTGGAAGGTCTGGTTGGTGAAGAACGGCGAGCCGCCGACACCGCTGGCGCCGGCCAGCCCGTTGCCCCAGTAGCGCTGCGACGCGGCCGGCGCGATGACCGCACCCACCCCGGTGGCGACGGCGCCGCTGACCGCCGCGACCACAGCCGAGCGGTAGTCACGGCGCAGCAGGAAGAACAGTACGAAGGCGGCGGGTGTCAGCTTGATCGCGGCGGCCAGCCCGACCAGCACTCCGCGCGGCCACCTGGTCCGAACCATCAGGCAGTCGACGGTGACCATGGCCATCAGGATGAGGTTGACCTGCCCGAACTTGAACGTCTCCAGCACCGGTTCCAGCGCCAGGCACAGCGGCAGTACCGCGGACGTCGCGGCCAGCGCACCAGCGTGGCCGCCTGTCGGCCACAACCGCCGCACCACCACGTACATGGTGACCGCGAGCGACACCAGCGAGACCACGAACAGCGACACCCAGGCGAACACCCACCCGGTGACGGTCAGCGGCACCATCAGCAACGCCGCGAACGGCGGGTAGATGAACGGCAACACCCGCCCCACGCTGGTCGGTGGCAGCACCCCGTAGAGGTCTCCCCCGGACAACCAGGTCTGCACGCCCAGCCGGTACACCTCGAGATCGAGGAAGTACCCGCCGAGCTCCACCACCAGCAACGCGACCGTGGCGATCAGCAGCGGCACCGACACGAAGTAGAGACGCTGGGGATGCTCCCGTAACGACGATCCCATTCCGCTCACGCGCCCACGCAGAGCTGCCACCGCCATCACAGCAACACCGTAACGGATGGGTAACCAGCGCCTCAGCGGCGCCACTTCCCAAGCCCGCACCGCGAGACCCCCTCTCGCGCAGACTGGCTACACACCACACAGAGGCCTGGCCCGATACCACTCGGCCGGCTGTCAGCTGGCTCCGAAGGCTGCGCCCGAAAGCCCTCAGTCATGACCACCACGGCCTGGTGGCTGAATCCGGGCGGCAACTCCGCCACCACACCGTGCTGATCATGAAAACCCGGCCGACGGCCCGCACTGAACCCGACTTCGCAGAGAAAGTACACACGGGGCCCGTAAGAACTGACGGGCATCGATCCGAGAAGTCTCCGGGCGCACTCCGACGCACCGCGCCGCCACCCGGCCAGCAACAACCGCCATCTGCCACACCGTCCCCGGTTCAGACCGTCGTAGACAGAACCACCGACAAAGCCACAGCTCAAACACCACGATCGAACTACGCGAGTGGCACCGACACCAGCCTCTGTGCGGCGCAGAGAATCTCTGTGCGAGCCGCCCCGGTCCGGTCGGCGGGCCGGCTAGCCGATGCCGGCCGCGTCCATGCCCCGCAGCTCCTTCTTCAGGTCGTGGATCTCGTCGCGCAGGCGGGCGGCCAGCTCGAACTGAAGGTCGCGCGCCGCGGTCATCATCTGGTCCGACAGCTGCTGGATCAGGTCGGCCAGCTCGGCGCGGGGCAGGTTCTTCGTGTCGCGCCCGGCGATCACGCCGGAGCTGGCACGCCCGGGCTCGCCCGCCGCGCGCTTGCCACGCGAGGCGTTGCGGCCCGACCCACCGACCGGGACCTCCTCGTTCTCCCGGTAGACCTGGTCGAGGATGTCGGCGATCTTCTTGCGCAGCGGCTGGGGGTCGAGCCCCTTCTCCGTGTTGTAAGCAACCTGTTTGGCCCGGCGACGGTCGGTCTCGTCGATCGCGTACTGCATCGAGTCGGTGATCTTGTCCGCGTACATGTGGACCTCGCCGGACACGTTGCGCGCCGCACGGCCGATCGTCTGGATCAGCGACGTGCCGGACCGCAGGAAGCCCTCCTTGTCCGCATCGAGGATCGCCACGAGCGACACCTCGGGCAGGTCGAGGCCCTCACGCAGCAGGTTGATGCCGACCAGCACGTCGAAGTCACCCAGCCGTAGCTGCCGCAACAGCTCGACCCGCCGCAACGTGTCGACCTCCGAGTGCAGGTAGCGCACCCGGATGCCCAGCTCCAGCAGGTAGTCGGTGAGGTCTTCCGCCATCTTCTTCGTGAGTGTGGTGACCAGCACCCGCTCGTCCTTCTCGGCGCGCTCCCGGATCTCGTGCACCAGGTCGTCGATCTGCCCCTTCGTCGGCTTGATCACGACCTTCGGATCGACCAGGCCGGTGGGCCGGATGACCTGTTCGACGAACTCGCCACCGGTGCGCTGCATCTCGTACGGCCCTGGCGTCGCGGACAGGTACACGACCTGACCGATCCGGTCGGCGAACTCCTCCCAGGTCAGAGGCCGGTTGTCGACCGCGGACGGCAGGCGGAACCCGTACTCGACCAGGTTGCGCTTGCGGGACATGTCGCCCTCGTACATGCCGCCGATCTGCGGAACCGTCTGGTGCGACTCGTCGATCACCAGGAGGAAGTCCTCCGGGAAGTAGTCCAGCAGCGTCGACGGCGCGGTGCCGGCGGCGCGCCCGTCGATGTGGCGCGAGTAGTTCTCGATCCCGGAGCAGAACCCGACCTGCCGCATCATCTCCAGGTCGTACTGCGTGCGCATCCGCAGCCGCTGCGCCTCCAGGAGCTTGCCCTGACGCTCCAGCTCGGCCAGCCGCTCCTCCAGCTCGGCCTCGATGTCGCGGATCGCCCGCTCCATGCGCTCCGGGCCCGCGACGTAGTGCGTCGCCGGGAAGATGCGCACCGTGTCGACCTGCTTGACCACGTCACCGGTGAGCGGGTGCAGGTAGTACAGCGACTCGATCTCGTCGCCGAAGAACTCGATCCGGACCGCGAGCTCCTCGTACGCGGGGATGATCTCCACCGTGTCGCCCCGAACGCGGAACGTGCCCCGGTTGAACGCGACGTCGTTGCGCGTGTACTGCACGTCAACCAGCGCGCGCAGCAATGCGTCCCGGTCGATCTGGGTGCCGACCTCCAGCTGCACCGACCGATCCAGGTACGACTGCGGCGTACCGAGGCCGTAGATGCAGGACACCGACGCGACGACCACCACATCACGGCGCGACAGCAGGTTCATCGTCGCCGAGTGCCGCAGCCGCTCGACGTCGTCGTTGATCGACGAGTCCTTCTCGATGTAGGTGTCGGTCTGCGCGATGTACGCCTCGGGTTGGTAGTAGTCGTAGTACGAGACGAAGTACTCGACCGCGTTGTTCGGCAACATCTCGCGCAGCTCGTTGGCCAGCTGCGCCGCGAGTGTCTTGTTCGGCGCCATCACCAGCGCCGGACGCTGCAGCCGCTCGATCAGCCAGGCCGTGGTCGCCGACTTACCGGTACCGGTGGCACCGAGCAGGACGACATCCTGTTCGCGGGCCCTGATCCGGCGCTCCAGCTCCTCGATCGCCGCCGGCTGGTCGCCGGCGGGCTCGAACTCGCTGACCACCTCGAAGCGACCGGTCTCGCGAGGGATCGCCTCGACCGGCCGGGTGTCGGAGTGGGCGAGGACAGGGTATTCAGTCGCGAATGCCACGTTGTCGAGAGTAAGCCCTCCCACCGACAGTTTCCGCTAGGAGCGTGCTGGTCAACTCCGGCCGTGGCGCGTGACGGCCAGGTGACGTCATCGGAAGGCGGAGGCGTGGGCCGATCCCGCTGTTGGATCGGCCCGCACCGACAACGCAGCAAGGGCGCCGCCTGGGCGCCACGCGGTAGGCCCGAGTTGATCAGCGCGCTCCTAGAGTACCTGGACCTGCGGAAACCCACTCGGAGATCCGTTGACGGAATGATCACGGTGCGGTGCGGATCGAACACTGACAGGATTCGGCGGATGCACCCGCCGAAGGTCGAGACTTTCGACGTCCCCGCTCGCACCAACACCGACCCCAAGGGTTTCGTCCGCCCGGTCGACGAGTACCGCACGGAGCCCTTCGGCCTCTACGTCGCCCGGCCGATGGAGAACCATCCCCGGGTATCGGCGTTGGAGTCGTGGCTACTGCCCGAGCTGGGCATCCGGGTGACCGACTGGTGGTGGCACCCCGGTCAGGAACGCGACCAGGACTTCTATATCGACATCGTGGACATCGAGCGCGACGGTGACGTCTGGCACACCGTCGACCACTACCTGGACGTCATCGTGCACACGGGCCGGCGCAGCGAGGTCATCGACCTCGACGAGTACGTCGAGGCGGTCGGTCAGGGACTGTTGGACCATGCAGCCGCGCAACGAGCCCTGACCAGCAGCTACCGGGCGTTGGACGGCCTGGCGACACACCGCCACGACCTCAACGCCTGGCTCACCGACCTGGGAATGAAACTCACCTGGAAGCGCCACTGACCCCGCACCGGGACTTCGCACACCTTCGTGCTGCCTCGCACACGTCCGGACATGTGCGACGCGACATCACGGTGTGCAAGGTCCCTCGCCGAGAGGACCTCGGTACAGAAACGCCGTGGGCGGCCGGACTGTGTCCGGCCGCCCACGGCGTCATGTCGTGCTGGTCGGTCACTCGCCGCCGCGAGAACCGCCACGGGGGTAGGCGCCGGCCTCGGCTCCGCCGGAGCCGCCGCCGGTAGCCGCGCCTTCGCTGCTGCCGCCGCCGCGTGAGCTGCCGCCACCCGAAGAACCACTGCCGCTCGAACCGCCGCCGCGCGAGCTGCCGCTGTCCGAGCCGCCCGAGCTGCCTCGGGACGCACCGCTGTCCGAGCCGCCACCGCTGCCGCCGCGGGACGCGGAACCCTCCGAGCTACCGCCGCGGGAGCCGCTGTTCGACTCGTGGCTCACGGTCGGTTTCGACTCACGGGTGGCGACCGGCTTCGGCTCTTCCCGCTCCGGCGCCGGCTTGCTGACGGCGGGCTTCGGCTCGGGAGCCTGCGTCCGCACCGGCTTCGGCGCTTCCTGCGTGGTCTCCTTGGTCGGCACCGAGAACGACGGGACCGGCTTCGGCTTCTCCTGCGTCGTCGGGTCCGGCTTCGGCGTCTCCCGGGTCGGGATCGGGAACGGAACCGGCCTCTCCTGGGTCGGTGCCGTGGTCGGCAGCGGCTTCGGGGTGTCCTTCGTCGGCACCGGGAACGGGTTCGGCTTCGGCGCCTCGGACGTCGTCGGGTCCGGCTTCGGAGTGTCCTTGGTCGGCACCGGGAACGGCAGCGGCTTCGGGGTGTCCGAGGTCGTCGGGTTCGACGGGGCCGGCAGGGTCGTCACCGGAGGCTTCGGGTCCGCCGATCCGTCGGTGCCGCCACCCGGGCGACCCGGGTGGTTGTCACCGGGACGACCAGGCCAGTTGTGGCCGGGGTCGTTGTCACCGGGACGACCGGGGTTACCCGGCCAGTTGCCGCCTGGCCAACCCGGGTGGTTGTTGCCCGGCCAGTCGCCGTCGTGCCCACCGTTGTGGTCGCCGTCGTGATCCCCGTTGTGACCGCCGTTGTGGTCACCGTCGTGACCGTTGTGGTCGCCGTCGTGGTCCCAGCCGCCATCGTGGTTGTGACCGTCGTTGTCGTGGTGGCCGTCGTGGTCGCGCCCGTCGTTCCAGTCGTGGTCACGACCGTGGTCGTCGTCCCAGTCGCGCCCGTTGTCATCGTCGTCATCGTCGTCGTCGCGCTGGACGTCGACCGGGTCCGCTTCACCCTCGGTGAGGTGGGTACCCGGCGCGAGCACCACGCCGACGTTCTCGATGCTGTGCGAGCCTGCCGGTGCGGCGACGCCCGGCTTGAGCCGGACGAGCTGCTCACCGGGGTTGAGCACCTCGGCGACGGCGGGTGGCTGGCCCGCGGCGGGAAGCTGCGCGGCGGCCGGAACGGGAGCGAGCGCGACGGGCGCGGGCAGCGGAACCGCGCCGGACACCACGGACTGCGCGATGACGGTCACGGCGCCGAGAGCACCCACGGTGAGCACCGCCGCGGTCGCGGCGGTCGTGGTGCGGTTCATCGTGTCGGCGCGCCGGATGACCGCGTCGACCGGGGGCAACATGACGGATCGGGTCAGATCCTCATCCAGCCGCCGGAGTGCGGCAGCGCCGAGACCCGAAGGGGCAGTCACATGTCCTCCCAGTGCGAGGGCGAAGCGGGTACGGGGCCCTGCATCGCCATAAATTCGTTCAGCTCACGTCGTGCGTGGGTCAGTCGTGCCTCGGCCACACCGGGGGCGATGCCCTCGATGTCGGCGATCTCCTCGAGGGAGAGCTGCGCGACGTCGCCGAGTACCAGTGCGCGGCGCCGGTACGGCGGAATCTGTCGCAGGGCGTCCAGCACGGCCGCGTGCTGCGGGTCGTCGGACGGCACCTCACCGGTGTGCTTACCTCGGCCGAGCTTGCTCAGCAGTCGGCGCCAGCGGCTGTTGCTGCCCCGCACCGCCATCTGGCGGACCCAGTGCGTCGGGTCGGGCAGCTCACGAATGTCACCCCAGCGCTGCCAGGCACGCGCGAACGCTTCTTGGACCAGGTCCTGCGCTTCACCAGGGCTCAGCGTGATCATGCACAGCTGAGCGACCAGGCGCGGATAGTTGGCCTCGAGGTTCGCACCGAATTCGGCACGCAGGTTCGGTTCCGGCGCGGTCGCGACAGCGGCGCCCAAGTACTCGGTCGCAGACTCTGGCTGGGCAGCCATCCACTGGTCCATGTCACTCCCCCCACCGTCTCCGGGAAAGACCCCCGACTGAGCAGTAGAACGGAGAGAAGGGCGACTCGGGGGGCGTGGCCGCCCCTTCTCCACGTGGATCGGCCGCCTTGCGACGTCCGCCTTGTGACTGGTCTGTCGAGTACCGGCGCGAGAGTGTTACACCTTTTGAGCGGAGAGGATCACGTCACAATAAGCCATCTGTCGGGTTGCGCCAGGCCTCGTTCTGTGCCCACTGTTCGGCCTTCGGCAGCGCCTCGTCGAACCACGGTTCCTTCTCCTCGACGTAGCGAGATGCGTCCGAATCGCCGGCATGACGCTCCGCCGCGCGCCGCTTGACCGTCAGGTACTCGTCGCGCGCCCGGCGGTCGGCGCGCAGCCAGTCGCGGAACAACAGCGCGTAACGGGCGCCGGGGGAACCCTCGGCGCGAACGTGCAGATTCACCGGTCGCGCGGGATCGGCCGAGGTGAGGAACCGCTTCCGCCAGTGCTCAGGATCCGGGTCGGCGGGTTTCGGGTTGTCCCGGTCGACGCCGGGCCGGTCGATGAAGCCGACGCCGCGCAGAGCCGGCAGCGCCACATCGACCGCCGAGAGCTCCTTGACCGTGAGCTGGATGTCCAGCACGTCCTTGGCCGGCAGGCCGGGGATCGCGGTGGAGCCGATGTGGTCCACCCGGAGCGCGGCATCCCCCACCGCGTGACCGATGCGGGCGGCCAGGCGCTCGTACTGCACCGGCCAGGACGCGTCCGGTTCGACCAGTCGAGGTGGACGCGATGACCCGGGGCGCCCCAGGCGGACGTTCTCCTCGAACGGCAGCAACCGGTCGCGCCACAGCCGGTCGACCTCGTCCCGCGCCTGGTCCGGGCTACCCGAGTTGTCCAGCCACACGTCGGCCGCCGCACGTCGCGCGTCGTCCGTCGCCTGCGCACCGATGCGCGCCCGAGCTTCGGACTCGCTCATCCCCCGGTCGCCGACCAGCCGGCGCACCCGCTCGTCCTCCGCCGCGTTCACCACGATGACCAGGGCGAACAACGGCGCCATGGTGCCTTCGACGAGAAGCGGGATGTCCTGGACCAGCACACCGTCCTCCGGCGCACGCTCCACCAGCTCCATGGTGCGGCGCCCGATCAACGGGTGCAGGATGCCGTTCAGCCGTGTGAGCGCGGCGGGATCACCGAACACGATGGACCCCAGCGCCGGCCGGTCAAGCGCGCCGTCCGCATCGAGCACCTCCGACCCGAACTCGGCGACGACCTGCGCCAGTCCCTCGCTGCCCGGCTCGACGACCTCTCGGGCGACGACGTCCGCGTCGACCAGTGTCGCGCCCAGCTCCACCAGCCGGCGGGCGACCGTCGACTTACCGGCACCGATCCCACCGGTCAGCCCAATTCGCAGCATGCGGTGACGCTATCGCGCCTTTCCCTGCGGCTCGGGGATGAGGGTCGGCAGGACACGCTGCACCAGGTCCACCATGACCGGGCGGGTCTGGTCCGGCGCGATGACTCCGTCGAGCATCGTCATGGTGATCGTCGACCGGCCGCTGGCCACGAGCATGACGGTCTTGCCTCGTTCGGTGAACAGTGCCGCTCTGGCACTGCCGATCGAGATGTTCTCGACCTTCTGCGCATCGGCGCGCTCGGCCGAGGAGTTGGTGGTCATCTGGGTGTCTGCGGCGGCCGGCGTCGTGTAGGCGGCCGCGTTGATCTCCAGTACCGGCGGCGTCCCCTTCTTCGCGCCCGCCCTGCGGTACTGACAGGCGACGCGTTCCAAGCGGCCGACGGAGGGCGAGCCGACTCCGAGGACGGTGTGCAGGTCGACGCTGTCCACCGGCTGACCGAGCAGCGCGGACATGTTCGCGCCGGGCAGCATGTCGGCGCAGTCGACGGGCAGCAAGGTCTCCCGAGGATGTGCCTGACCTGCCAGACCCGGTTGCGCGGACGACGAGAAAGTGGGGATCGGCTGCTCGGTCTGCTCCCGGGACGAGCCGGCGCAACCCGCCAGTACACCCGCACCCAGCACGGCTGTCACCGCGAACACGAGGAGTGATAAGTGAGCACGCACCGTTATCACCTTAGCTGGATACCGAGCGTGCCCGCGGGCAGCCGGAACGGGTCTGGGAACACGAAACCGGGTACCCCCAACAGGTTGGGAGTACCCGGCTCGTGTTCGAGATGTACCGGAACTGATTAAGCGGGCGGCCCGAGAGACGTCACGGGCACACGCTCCTCAGTTCTCAGGCGCCACCCGACAGCTTCTCGCGCAGCGCGGCGAGCTGCTCGTCGCTGGCCAGGGTGCCACCGGTGCTGGCCTCCGACGACGGGGCGGCGCTGTCCGAGGAGTAGTTCGACGCCGCGGCGACGCCTTCCTCGGTTGCAGCCTCTGCCTCGGCCTCGGCGGCCTTCTTGAGCTGCGCGATGTGCTGCTCGTAGCGGACGTGCGCCTCCGCGTACTGGCGCTCCCACTCCTCGCGCTGAGCCTCGAAGCCCTCCTGCCAGTCGCCGCTCTCGACGTCGAAGCCCTCGGGGTAGATGTAGTTGCCCTCGTTGTCGTACTCGGCAGCCATGCCGTAGCGCGTCGGGTCGAACTCGGTCTCGACCGTCATGCCCTCGTTGGCCTGCTTGAGCGACAGCGAGATGCGACGCCGGTCGAGGTCGATGTCGATGACCTTGACCATGCAGTCGTCGCCGACCTGCACGACCTGCTCCGGAATCTCCACGTGGCGCTCGGCCAGCTCGGAGATGTGCACCAGGCCCTCGATGCCCTCCTCGACGCGGACGAACGCGCCGAACGGAACGAGCTTGGTGACCTTGCCCGGCACGATCTGGCCGATCGCGTGGGTCCGGGCGTACAGGCGCCACGGGTCTTCCTGGGTGGCCTTGAGCGACAGCGAGACACGCTCGCGGTCCAGGTCGACGTCGAGAACCTCGACGGTGACCTCCTGGCCGACCTCGACGACCTCGCTCGGGTGGTCGATGTGCTTCCAGGACAGCTCGGAGACGTGCACGAGGCCGTCGACCCCGCCCAGGTCCACGAACGCACCGAAGTTGACCACCGACGAGACCTGGCCCTTGCGGACCTGGCCCTTGGCGAGCTGGTTGAGGAACTCGCTGCGCACCTCGGACTGGGTCTGCTCCAGCCAGGCGCGGCGGGACAGAACCACGTTGTTGCGGTTCTTGTCCAGCTCGATGATCTTGGCCTCGATCTTGCGGCCGACGTACGGCTGCAGGTCGCGGACACGACGCATCTCCACCAGCGAGGCGGGGAGGAAGCCACGGAGCCCGATGTCCAGGATGAGACCACCCTTGACGACCTCGATGACCGTGCCCTCGACCGGCTCGTCGGCCTCCTTGAGAGCTTCGATCGTGCCCCAGGCCCGCTCGTACTGAGCGCGCTTCTTGGACAGGATCAGCCGGCCCTCCTTGTCCTCCTTCTGGAGAACGAGGGCCTCCACGAACTCGCCGACCTTGACCACTTCGGCCGGATCGACGTCGTGTTTGATGGAGAGCTCGCGGGAGGGGATGACCCCCTCGGTCTTGTAGCCGATATCGAGAAGAACCTCGTCACGGTCGACCTTGACAATGGTGCCTTCAACGATATCGCCGTCGTTGAAGTACTTGATCGTCTGATCGATGGCGGCGAGGAAGTCCTCCTCCGTCCCGATGTCGTTGACTGCGACCTGCGGGGTCGTCGAGACGGTGGTGGTGTCGATGGACATGCGGTGGGTTGCTCCGGTTAATGGATAGGGATGAGACGGACAGGTGGACGTGGTTGCACGAGGCGAGCCTGGCACCGTTCGTCCGTCATGATCCAACGCGGAACAGTGACGACGTATTCCGGGCAACAGGTAAACCCATGCACTGTCCATATTACGCATCACCTGTTCGAGGCGGCAACGGCGCCCCACCGTTATTCCGGCACGTGGACCGGTCAAGATTCAGCGGTGAGCTCCACGGAACAACGGCTCGGTCTCTCCGGGGTGGCGCGAGTCGCGGTCGGACCCCAGGAATCGGCGTCGGCCAGCCGGCGCTGGTGGGACGCGGACGCCGACGACTACCAGGCCGAACACGGCGAGTTCCTCGGTGACGACGACTTCGTCTGGTGCCCGGAACGGCTGCGCGAGGCCGACGCCCGGCTGCTCGGCGACCCCAGCACCCTCGTCGGCGCACGGGTGCTCGAGGTCGGCTGCGGCGCGGCGGCATGCTCCCGGTGGCTGAAGCGCCGGGGTGCACTGCCGGTGGCGCTCGATCTGTCCGGCGGGATGTTGCGTCAGGCCGCGCTGGCGTCCGTACGCACCGGGATCACGGTGCCGCTGGTCCAGGCCGGCGCCGAATGGCTGCCTTTCTCCGACGCCTCCTTCGATCTCGCGTGCTCGGCGTTCGGCGCCGTCCCGTTCGTCGCCGAGCCGGCCCGGGTCATGAGCGAGATCGCCAGGGTCCTGCGTCCCGGCGGCCGCTGGGTGTTCTCGGTGAACCATCCGATGCGCTGGATGTTCTCCGACGACCCCGGGCCCGACGGCCTGAAGGTCGCCCAGTCCTACTTCGACCGCTCCCCCTATGTCGAGGTCGACGCCGACGGCGTGCCCGGGTACGTCGAGCACCACCGCACGATGGGCGACCGCATCCGCGACATCGTCGGCGCCGGCCTGGAGCTGGTCGACGTCGTGGAGCCGGAGTGGCCCGAGGACCTCACCGCGACCTGGGGCCAGTGGTCACCGCTGCGCGGCGACCTGTTCCCCGGCACCGCGATCTTCTGCTGCCGCAAACCGAGCTGACCCGCGGCTCGGTGGCCGACACCGTTCGTCTCGCCTCGCAGACCGTCGTGTCGTGTCGCAGACACCGCAGTGTCTGCGACACGACACGAGGCTCTGCGAAGTCGCGCCTCAAGCCGGCTGACGCCTAGCCCGCGGCTCGGTGGCCGAGCAGGTCGGAGACCGTGACGAAGCGGTAGCCGTCCGCGTGCAGCCGGTCGATCAGCGGGCCTACCGCGAGACGGGTCTGTTCCCGGCTCGGATACATCCCGTGCAGCAGGATGATCGACCCCGGGCGGACCCGGGTCGCGGCCCACTCGACGATCGCGGACGCGTGCGCGTCCGTCTCCGGATCCGAGTTCGGTTCGACGTCCCAGGTGACGGTCAGCCGATGGTGTGCGCCGAGGTAGTGCGGCAGTGCGTAGAACTTCTTGCCGTTCGGCGGCCGGAAGGTGATGTCGCCTCGATATCCGGTCCGGCGGATCAGCTCGTCGGTCCGCTCGATCTCGGACGCGACGACGTCGCCGCTGACGAAGACCATCCGCCGGTGTGAGTAGGTGTGGTTGCCGATCTCGTGACCGGCGGCGGCGATCCGCGCACCCAGCTCCGGATTCCGCCGCAGATCACTGCCGATCAGGTAGAAGGTGGCGGGGACCCGTCTGCTCGCCACTACGTCCAGTAGCGGTTGGGTGCCCGCCGGAGCAGGCCCGTCGTCGAACGTGAGCGCCACGACCTTGTCAGCGGTGTCCACGCGGTCGACGAGGTCCCCGAACAGCTGGAAGCCGCGGGCGTTCGTCACCCACCACAGGCCGCTGGAGACGGCGACCGCCACCAGGAGGACGACCCCGACCGCGGTGATCCACCTACGCACGGCCCCAGTGTCGCGTGCGTCGGGAACGGGGTGTCAGCCGCCCAGCCGCGCCAGTTCGGCCTCGAGGTTCTCGCGGGCGGCTTCCTCCCAGCGATCGTGACCGAGCGGCGTGCGGAACAGGGTCGGCAGCCCGAGCAGCCGTCGCAGGACGTCCGCGCGGCCCGCGGCGAAGGTCTCGTCGGGCAGGAAGCCGTACTCGTCGCGGACCGACGCCGCGTAGGCCTCGTACTCGGCGGGCGTTCCACCGAGCACCGCGAGATCGGCGTCGCACAGCACCTCGCCGTTGCGGTCGCCGATCGCGGGGAGGTGCCCGGCGGTGAGGCGCACCAGGCGCGCGACCTCGGCGGTGCGTTCGTTCTCGACCCCCAGCCCGGGCAGCAGCTGCTCCGCCAGCCGCGCACTGCGCTCCTCGTTCTCGTCGCTGTCCAGGTCGTACACGGCGTCGTGGAACCAGGCCGCCAGCAGGACCGCCGCCAGATCGTCGGCGTGGTCGCCGAGCAGCGCGACGCGGTCCAGGACGGCCGCCAGGTGAGTCGGCGTGTGATAGCGGCGGTGCGGCTCGCCCCACCGTTCGAGAAGGTCCCGCCCGCAGCCGACGGAACCGGGCGCTACCTCACTCCACCGGGTGAGCAGATCATCACTGAGGTCAGCCACTCGGGCAGATTAGGCCCGCTACCTGCGCTGCGCCAAGCGGCAACCCTTCCGAACTGGCAAGATCGATTGCACGAGGGAGGGGATCAGGTGACCGCGTTCCGCTCTCGATCACGCCGTGCCGGGTGCCTGGTCGCCTCGTTCGCCGCACTGGTCGTGACCGCCCTGCTCGGTTCGTCGGGTACCGCGTCCGCTGCCCGCCGCGCCGCCGGCGACCCGGTCCGGACGGCCGTGACCGCCGTCGATGCGATGAGCTCCGGCTCCGCCGAGTTCGGCGTCGCCGTACTCGACCGCACCACCGGTGTGCTCACGCTCGGCCGGGAGGGCGCTACCCCGTTCTTCTCCGCGTCCGTGGTGAAGCTGTTCACCGTCGTCGACATCCTGCACCGCACCGAGACCGGCGCCGCGAAGTTGACCCCGGCCCAGCTCGTGAGCCTCAAACGGACCCTGACGGTGAGCGACGACGCGGCGATGAGCGCACTGTGGAACGCGTTCGGTGGACCGAGCACCATCACCGAGCTGATCGGCCTCGCTGGGCTGAAGGACACCCGGCCGCCCGCCCGGCCCGGCGACTGGGGCGCGACCCGGCTCTCGCCGCGTGACGTCGTCGCCGTCTACCGGTACCTGCTCACCTCGATCGCGGCACACAACCGGGACATCGTGATCACCGCGCTCGCCTCCGCCCCGGACACCGGCGCGGACGGAACGAGCCAGGCGTTCGGGCTACTGCACCGGCCGCGTGCGCCAGGCGTGGCTGCCAAGCAGGGCTGGATGCGGGACGGCGCGAACCTGCATCTGCACAGCACCGGCATGGTCGGCGCCAACCACCGCTACCTCATCGCGGTGCTGACCAAGCAGCCCGTCTCACTCGGCTATGCGGCGGGCCAGGCACGGGTCACGACGGCGACCCAGCTCCTCACCTCGGCTCTCGGCGTCGCCGCGTGATCAGCTCTGGCGTTGGCTCAGGCTGAACCAGTTGCCCGAGTCGTCACGGAACAACGCCTCGATGCCGTAGAACCTCTCGGCTGGCTCCTGCATGAACTCGACACCCCGGTCCACCAGCTCCCGGTACGTCTTGTGACAGTCCTCGGTGGCGAGAACCCCGGGCCCGATCGCCCCCTTCGCCACCAGTGCTCGGAGCTGCTCGGCGGTCTCCGCGTCGTGCCCCATCCGGCAGTCGGCGAGGACCAGCTCCAACCCCGGCTGTTCTGGTGGGCTGACCGTCAACCAGCGGATGCCCTCGCCCATGTCGAAGTCGCCGGTGAGGGTGAAACCCAGCTTCTCCGTGTAGAAGGCCTTCGCCGAGTCCTGGTCGAGCACGTAGATGCAGCCATGCGACATCGCGGTAATCATGTGCGTCACGCTAGCCAGCGAGGTCCGATGAGACTTCTCCCCGATTGCTCTACCGAGCGGGCCTCGACCAGGCCCGGACGAAGCACCCCGGCACCGGTAGCGGCGCCTGCCCCTCCCTCCGAGCGCGCCGATAGCGCGACGGCGACATCCCGACCAGCTCGCTGAACCGCGAGCTGAACGAGCCGAGGCTGCTGAACCCCACCACCATGCACACCTCGGTGACGGTGAGGTCGGCCGCGCCCAGCAGGTCCATCGCCCGCTCGACCCGGCGCCTGCTCAGGTAGCCACCGGGTGTCTCGCCGTAGACCACCCGGAAGAGCCTGGCGAAATGGAACCGGGAGAAGCCGGCCTCCCGTGCCATCGCGGCCAGGTCCAGCGGCTCGGCGTAGCAGCGGTCCATCAGGTCGCGTGCCCTACGCAGCCGGACCAGCACCTCGACCGAGGGCCCGGACAGGTACCGGGCCCTCGCCGGCTCAGTGCGCGGCGTCGTCCCAACTGTGTCCGACACCGATCGACACCTCCAGCGGCACGTCCAGCTCGTGGGCGGCGCCCATCTCCCTGGTCACCAGCTCCTCGACCGCGGCGCGCTCGCCCTCGGCGATCTCCAGGACGAGCTCGTCGTGCACCTGCAGCAGAATCCGTGAGCTCAGCTCCGACCCGGTGAGCGCCCGGTGGACCTTGAGCATCGCCACCTTGATGATGTCGGCCGCGCTGCCCTGGATCGGCGCGTTCAGCGCCATGCGCTCGGCCATCTCCCGGCGCTGGCGGTTGTCGCTGTTCAGGTCCGGCAGGTAACGGCGCCTGCCGAGCATCGTCTCGGTGTAGCCGTCCTTGCGGGCCCGTTCGACGACGGTGCGCAGGTAGTCGCGGATGCCACCGAAGGTCTGGAAGTAGTCGTCCATCAACCCCCGGGCCTCCTCGGTGGAGATCCGCAGCTGACCGGACAGCCCGAACGCGGACAACCCATAGGCGAGCCCGTAGTTCATCGCCTTGATCTTCGCCCGCTGCTCCTGGCTCACCTGGGCCGCGTCGACGGAGAACACCCGTGCCGCAGTCTCGGCGTGGAAGTCGTGGTGGGACTTGAACGCCTCGATCAGCGCCGCGTCCTCGGACAAGTGCGCCATGATCCGCATCTCGATCTGGCTGTAGTCCGCGGTCATCAGCTCGGACCACCGCACGCCCGCCGAGGGCTGTCCGACCACGAACGTCTCCCGAATGCGACGGCCTGCCGCGGTCCGGATCGGGACGTTCTGCAGGTTCGGCTCGGTCGAGGAGAGCCTGCCCGTCGCCGCGATCGTCTGGCTGTAGGTCGTGTGGATACGGCCGTCGTCGTCGATCGACTTGAGCAACCCGTCGACGGTGACCTTCAGCCGGGTGGCGTCGCGGTGCTGCAGCAGGTGCGACAGGAACGGGTGCTGGGTCTGCTCGAACAGGCTCTGCAGCGCGTCCGCGTCGGTCGTGTAACCGGTCTTGGTCCGTTTGGTCTTCGGCATGCCCAGCTCGTCGAACAGCACGACCTGCAGCTGCTTCGGCGAACCGAGGTTGATCTCCTTGCCGATCTGCGCGTACGCGTCCTGCGCGGCCTGCTTCACCTGCGCCGCGAAGTCGGCCTCCAGCGCGGACAGCGCGTCGTTGTCGACCGCGATGCCGGCGTGCTCGAGGTCGGCGAGCACACCGAGCAGCGGCAGCTCCATGTCGGCGAGCAGCTCGGCGCCGCCCAGCTTCGCCAGCTCCAGATCGAGGGCGTCGGCCAGCTCGCCGATCGCCCTGGCCTTCAGCATCTCCGCCGACGCGCGCTGCGCGTCGGCCTCCTCGACGCCACCGAGAAGCGACAGCTGACCGTCCTCGGCCTCGTCCTCGGCACGCAGCTCACGCCTCAGGTAGCGCAGCGCCAAGTCGGCGAGGTCGAAGCTGCGCTGACCCGGCCGCGCCAGGTAGGCGGCAAGCGCCGTGTCGCTGGTGAGTCCGTCGATGCGCCAGCCACGGGCCCGCAGTGCATGCAGCGCACCCTTGATGTCGTGCCCGGCCTTCGGCACCGCCGGGTCGGCCAGCCACTCGCCGAACGCGGCCTCGTCCTCCGGCGTCATGCTCGTGACCTCGACGTACCCGCCCTGGCCGTCCGCCGAGGCGAGCGCGATCCCATCGACGTCACGGCCCAGCCAGCTGCCGGTGTTGCCGTGCAGGGACAACCCGACGCGGCGGCCGTCACGCGCGTGCTCGGTCAGCCAGTCGCCGACGGCGCCGGGGGCCAGCACGCCACCCTGCACCTCGAAACCCTCGTCTGCTTCGGGCTCGGCGCTGCTCAGCGTGGCGAACAGCCGCTCACGCAGCACCCGGAACTCCAGCTCGTCGAACAGCCGGTGCACCGCGTCCCGATCCCACGGGTGCAGCATCAGATCATCCGGCGCGAGCTCCAGCGGAACGTCCCGGACCAGCTCGGTGAGCTGCCGGTTGAGCAGCACGTTCGCCAGGTTCGCCCGCAGCGAGTCGCCCGCCTTGCCCTTGACCTGGTCGACCCGGTCGGTCAGCTCGGCGAGCGAGCCGTACTCCCGAATCCACTTCGCGGCCGTCTTCTCCCCGACGCCCGGGATCGACGGGAGGTTGTCGCTGGGGTCGCCGCGCAGCGCCGCGAAATCCGGGTACTGGCGCGGGCTCAGCCCGTACCGGGTCTGCACCTCGTCCGGGTCGACCCTGGACAGCTCGGAGACACCGCGCTTCGGGTAGAGCACCGTGACCGACTCGTTGACCAGCTGGAACGCGTCACGGTCGCCGGTGCAGATCGCCACCCGGTAGCCACCGGACGTGGCCTGCGTCGCCAACGTGGCGATCACGTCGTCCGCCTCGTAGCCCTCGATCGCCAGCGACGGCACCTTGAGCGCGTTCAGCACCTCACGGATGAGGTCGACCTGGCCCCGGAACTCGTCCGGCGTGCTCGACCGGTTCGCCTTGTACTCGGCGAAGGCCTCCGACCGGAACGTCTTGCGCGACACGTCGAACGCGACCGCGAGGTGCGTCGGCTGCTCGTCACGCAACAGGTTGATCAGCATCGAGGTGAAGCCGTACACCGCATTGGTCGTCTGGCCGGTCTGGGTGCGGAAGTTCTCCGCCGGGAGCGCGTAGAACGCTCGGTACGCGAGCGAATGACCATCCAACAACAACAGCCGTCGATCGGTCTGGTCTCCGGGTGGGGCAGTCTGCGCGGCATCGGTGGTGACGGTCACGGCGGCGAGTCTAGTGAGACCCCCCGACTAGATTTTCGGGCCTGTTCCGCGCGGAGTTTTTCTGTGACCACCCCGGCTCGCTGTGGTGGTGGCGTGGTCCCGCTGTCGTTGCATGATCAGCACGGTGTGGTGGCTGATTTTTCGCGCGAGATCAGCCACCAGGCCGTGGTGATCAAGGAAACGCCGACGCCGCGCATCCTGTGGTCACACCGCGCTATGTGCACAGCCGCGCAGACGGGCGAGGCCGGCGAAGCCGGGGGTTGAGGCCGCCCGACCACGCCAAGACACTGATCGGCCAGCGGGGACAACGCCCCGCAACCCCAGATCCGCGCCAGCCCGAACGATCAGCCGTGGTCCTGCGGGTGCCGGAGCGGCGGACGACCGGGCAGGGTGCGTCCCTCCAGCTGCCAGCCGTTCTCGTCTGCTCGCCACCTCAGTTCGCCCACGTGGGCGGGCAGGTCGTCACCGCGCCACGGCTGGTGCGCCTGCCAGCACGCTCCCCACGCGTGCTCCTGCGCCCGCCACGCCCGCACCGTCCGGCGAGCGAACCTCCGCACCGCGCCGCGCAGTTGCCGAAGGTCCTCGACCGGGGTGTGTATCCGGGGCTCTCCCGGACCCGTCCGACGGGCCACCCCACCCCAGTCGCGACCATCACGGCTGTCCATGCCGTACCGAGGCACGGCAAGGGCCAATGCTGTCAGGAACACCATCACCAGCAGTCCAGTCATCGCGTTCACCTCCCTGTACCTCTATCCTGGACCTCATTGGCTTGGCCTTACAGGTCCAATCACAAGGAAGTGGACTGGTCCATATGGATGGCGATCGGCACGTCAGCGGGCGCACGCTGGTGAAGCACCTCGGTGAGTGGCGCTCCGTCTCGGGCACGGGCACGAGCGCCTACTCCGAGCTCGCGGAACGCATCAAGCTGCTGGTACTGGACGGCCGGTTGCCGACCCAGACGAGGCTGCCCGCCGAGCGTGAGCTGGCCGGCGTACTGGTGATCAGCAGGACCACCGTCGCGGCGAGCTACGACCTGCTGCGCGAGTCGGGTTTCCTGCAGAGCAAGCGGGGTTCGGGTAGCTGGACGACGTTGCCGAGGACGGGAGCGCCCTCGGTGTCGTCGGCGTTCGCGCCGACCGGCGACCCCACCGATTTCGATCTGGCCTACGCCGCTCCTCCCGCCCCGACCGAGGCGTTCGCCGACGCGTTGCGCGCCGCCGCCGAGCTCTTCCCCTGCCACGCCACCGGCAGCGGCTACCAGCTGTTCGGGCTCGACTCGTTGCGCGACACGGTCGCCGCCCGCTACGACGACCGGGGGCTGCCTACGACCCGCGACCAGATCCTGATCACCTGCGGCGCCCAGCACGCGATGGCAATGGTCCTGTCGGCGCTGGTCGCGCCGGGCGAGCGGGTGCTCGTCGAGCACCCGACCTACCCGAACGCACTCGACGCGATCGCGCGTGAGCACGCCCGGGCGGTGCCGGTCGGGTTCGGCGACACCGGCTGGGACCTCACCACGATGGCCGCCGCCATCCGGGACGTCTGTCCTCGGCTCATGTACCTCATGCCCGACTACCAGAACCCGACCGGTCGGGTCATGAGCCCCGAGCAGCGCGCCGAGGTCGTAGCACTGGCCCGGCGGACCAGGACCACGCTGGTGATCGACGAGACGATGGGCGAGATCGTGCTCGACGGCCTCGCGCAGCCCCCGCTGGCCGTGCACGCACTGGGGGCGAGCTCTCCCCCGCTGATCACGATCGGTTCGGCGAGCAAGACGTTCTGGGGTGGTCTGCGCATCGGCTGGGTGCGCGCGGCGCCCGCGATGATCGAGCGGATCGCCAGGGCCAGGGCGTCCATCGACATCTCCACGTCGGTGCTCGACCAGCTCATCACCCAGCAGCTGATGACGCGCATCGACGACGTGCTCGCCGACCGGCTGCCCGCCCTGCGCTCCGCGCGCGACCATCTGCTCGGGTTGCTGGCCGATCAGCTCCCGAGCTGGCGAACCAGCATCCCGACCGGCGGGCTGTCCCTCTGGGTCGATCTCGGCCGACCGGCATCGAGCGCGCTGGTGTCGACGGCGACCCGCCACCGCGTCCTGCTCGCGGCCGGCCCGAGGTTCGGCGTCGACGGCGCGTTCGAGCGCTGTCTTCGGGTCCCGTACACGCTGGCCGAGCCGACGCTGGATCTTGCCATCGGGCGGCTCGCGGCCGCGTGGAACTCGCTGCCACACACCGACCTGCCGGTGACCGGATGGCCCTCGGCACCTACAGAGGTGGCGTAGCGCACAGCGACCCGATGGGCACGCACGGTTGTTCTCGAACGCGGGTTAAAGTTCCCGGATGTCGACCCTCCCCCAGGCCGCCGCCATGATGACGCCGGAGCTGGCCGCCGAGCAGCTGCCCACCCGCATGGGAATCGAGCTGGTCGAGGTCAGCCGCGAACGAGTGGTCGGCACGATGCCGGTCACCGGGAACCGGCAGCCGTTCGGCCTCCTCCACGGTGGCGCGAGTGGTGTGCTGGTGGAGACGCTCGGCTCGGTCGCGGCGGCCCAGCACACCATGCCCGAACGCTTCCCCGTCGGCCTCGAGCTGAGCTGCACCCATCACGCCAGCGCGACCGAGGGCGTGGTCACCGGCATCGCCACCCCGGTGCACGTCGGACGCTCCACCTCCACGTTCGAGGTCGTGATCACCGACGAGCGTGGCCGGCGGACCTGCACCGGCAAGCTGACCTGCATGCACCTCGACCGCAAGCCCGGCCCAGCCGCGAGCTGAGTCAGCCGGACGGGAACACGCCACGAATCCTGGCGTGGACGGCGAGCGTCACCAGCGCCCAGAAGATCGGGAAGACCGGCCAGAAGAAGAACGGCATGCCGGTCATCACCCAGCGGCCGATCATGGCGGCCGCAAACGCGACCACGAGCAGCGCGTGGACGGCGAGCCCGATCCGGGCGCCCACGCCGGGACCGTTCCCTGGTGGCCCGTCGGGCGGCCGCTGTGCTGACGGCAGGTCCGCGACCAGCGGCGGGAGTTCGTGGCGCATCCGTGCCTCGTACACCGATTCGAGACGCTCCTCCAGCTCGGCCATGGTCAGCCGGCCTTCCGACGCGGCGGCACGGATCACGCTCGCGGTCTCCTCACGCTCCGCGTCCGACGCTCTGATGCTGGTCACGATGCTCACGGGGTCGTCCATGCCGCCAATGCTGTCCGCCCGAGGCCTGCGCGGCGTCGGCGCCGCGGCTACATCTCACCGGCGCCCACTACGCCCCGCGGAGTAGCCGCGTCGTACTCCCGGGTGTGACGTGGGCGAGCCGGCGACCGGCTACCGTCTGGTCCGTGCAACGCCCCGCCGCAGGGCCTCGACTGGTCGCGTTCGCGCTGTTCGCCGCACTGGTCCAGGTCTTCGGCTGCTTCGCCGCCGCGACCAGACAGCCGGCCGCGCGCCCGCTGGACGTGCTCGCGGTGCTGCTGCTGCTCGCCGGCCCCGCGGCGCTGCTGCTGCGGTACCGGTTCCCGATCTCCGCGCTGGCCGTCACCGTGGTCGCACTGGTCGGCTACCTCGCGATGGGGTACCCGTTCGGTCCGATCATCGTCGCCTTCGTGTTCGCGCTGCTCAGCGCGGTCATCCATGGGGAGAGGGTGGGCGCGTGGATCACCACCGCGATCGCCTACCCATGCTTCGTCGCCGTCGCATGGCTGCGCATCGGGCCACCGGGCTGGTGGGTGCTGTCCGGCGCGGCGGCCTGGCTGCTGGTGCTGCTGTCGGTCGGCGAGCTCGTCCGGAACCGCTGGGAACGCATCGATCGGGAGAAGCAGGCCCGAGCCGACAGCGCGGAGCGGATCGCCACGGAGGAACGCCTGCGCATTGCACGTGACCTGCACGACGTCCTCGCCCACCACGTCTCGCTGATCAACGTCCAGGCAGGCACCGCGCTGCACCTCCTGGACGAGCAACCGGGCCTCGCCAAAGAGGCGCTGACCGCGATCAAGGCGTCGAGCAAGGAGGTGCTGGTGGAGCTGCGCAGCATGCTGGGTGTGCTGCGCAGGGTCGACGAGGAGCTGCCCCGGTCGCCGGTCGCGGGCCTCGGGAACCTGGACGACCTGGTCGAGCGGGTACGTACGGGCGGCCAACCGGTGATCCTCGATCGCCTCGGCACGCCGCGGCCGCTCCCGGCCGCCGTCGACACCGCCGCATTCCGCATCGTGCAGGAAGCCCTGACCAACGTGCACCGCCACGCCGGAGCCGCGACCGCCACGGTACGGGTGCACTATCGACCCGGCTCGGTGAGTCTGCGGGTCGACGACGACGGCACCGCGACGGCACCAGCCGATCTGAGCGGTGGGAACGGTCTGGCCGGTATGCGTGAGCGCGCGCTCGCGCTGGGTGGCACGGTCGCCGCGGGCCCTCGGCCGGAGGGTGGTTTCCGGGTGGACGCCGAGCTTCCCGCTCCGACGACCGAAGAAGGTGCCCGCCAGTGATCGAGGTCCTGCTTGCCGACGACCAGGCGCTGGTCAGAGCGGGTTTTCGAGCCCTGCTGGACGCGCAGCCCGACATCACCGTCGTCGGCGAGGCGGGCGACGGTGCCGAAGCGATCCGCATCGCCACCGCGAAGCGCCCCGACGTCGTGCTGATGGACATCCGGATGCCCGGGACCGACGGGCTGGAGGCGACCCGGCGGATCGCCGCCGACCCGGCACTCGCCGCGACCCGGGTGCTCATCCTGACCACGTTCGACGAGGACGAGTACGTCTTCGAGGCGGTCCGGATCGGCGCGAGCGGTTTCCTGGTTAAGGACACGGAGCCGGTCGAGCTGTTGCGCGCGGTCCGGGTGGTCGCCGAGGGCGCGGCGCTGCTCTCCCCCGGTGTGACCCGACGGTTGATCGTCGAGTTCGCCCGTCACACCAGACCCGTGCGCTCGATGCGCGAGCTCGATCTGCTCACCACCAGGGAGAGGGAGATCGTCGCGCTGGTCGCCGAAGGCCTGTCCAACGACGAGATCGCGGCCAGGCTGGTGGTGAGCCCCGCGACGGCGAAGACCCACGTGAGCCGCGCGATGATCAAGCTGGCCGCCCGCGACAGAGCCCAACTGGTGGTGCTGGCCTACGAAACCGGCCTGGTACGCCCAGGCTGGTCCTGACACCCCACCGCTCAGCACCCCGCCGACGTGGCACGAATGTGGCTTTAGGGACGTTGAACGTCCCTAAAGCCACATTCGTGCCAGAGGGTCGGGGGTGGGTGGGGTGGAGTTTGGGTGGGGTGATGTGTGTGCGGGTCAGGTCGGGAGTTGAGTGGTCAGGCCGTCCAGGAGGAGGGTCAGGCCGAAGGTGAAGGCGTGGGTGGGGTTGTAGGCGGCGCCGTGCGCCTCACCCGCCGCCTGGCCGATGCGTACCGCACGGGGGTAACGCGCCGGGTCGAGCACCTTCTCCAGCAACGGGGCCGATTTCTCCCACCACTCGGTGTCGTCCGCGGCGCCCTCGGGCCGCATCGCCGCTGCCTCCTGCTCCTGCAGAGCGCAGGTCCGCACGAAGCTCAGCAGGTGGGTCAGTGCGGCGTCGACCGTCACGTCGTCCAGACCCAGACCGTCGAACGCCGCAAGCTCGTGCTCGTACTTCGCCAACTGGCCGGGCCCCAGGGGTGGTCGGGCGAGTGAGATCTCCGCCGCCCACGGATGCCTCGTGTACAGCGCCCGGTTCTCCTCGGCCACGGCCGTCAGCCGGTCTCGCCAGTGCCGCCCCGATGTGTCCAGCAGCGGCAGGTCGGCGAACACCGCGTCCAGCATGAGGTCGAGCAGCTCGGCTTTCCCGGGGACGTAGGTGTAGAGCGTCATCGGCGCCACGCCGAGCCCTGTGGCGACCCGCCGGATGGTGATCGCCGCCAGACCCGTCTCCCCCGCCAGCTCGATCGCCGACGTGATCACGGCGTCGATGCTCAGACCTCGCCGAGGGCCCCGGCGTGGCTCCGGGTCGGGCTGGCGCCACAACAGCTGCAGGGTGCGGACCGGGTCACCGGCTCCGGTGTGCTCGGAATGCACGGGAACTCTCCTCGTCGAAAAACGTTGTACCGTGTACGTTGTACATCGTACGGCGTTTAGATTGCCATCACCCAGGAGGCTTGCATGCGTATCAGTGCGTCCGCCGTGTCCCTCAATGTCGACGACCCGGAGGCGTCGGCCACCTTCCTGGCCGACCACTTCGGGTTCACCACGGAGATGGCCGCCGACGGGTTCGCATCACTGACGAGGGAGGACATCGGCATGAACGTGATCTTCCTGCGTCGTGGCCTGGCCACCCTGCCCGACGACCAGCGCGACGACCGCGCACAGGGCTTGATCCTCGCCTTCACCGTCGACGATCTGGAAGGAGAGCTGGCCAGGCTCACCTCGGAGCAGGTGACGATCACGATGCCGCTGACCGAGGAGGAATGGGGCGAGCGTGCGTTCCAGGTGCGCGACCCGAACGGCGTCATCGTCCAGCTGGTGGACTGGCAGGGCGCCGGCTCGCCCGCCGAGGCGCAGGTGAACTGATCCTCAGCGGGCGCGAGCCGGCCGCTGCTACGCGGTCGGCTCGCCCTCGCCGGAGCTCTCGGCCACGGCCGCGGTGTCCAGGTCTCCGCCCAGGTACGCGGCCTGGACCTGCGGGTCGGTCAGCAGATCGCGGGCCGCCGCCGTCTTGACGACCGTGCCGGTCTCCAGTACGTACGCGCGGTCGGCCAGCTGCAACGCCTGCGTGGCGTTCTGCTCGACCAGCAGCACGGTCGTTCCCCGCCGGTTGATCTCGGTGATGATCGAGAAGATCTGGGCGACCAGGATCGGGGCGAGCCCCATCGACGGCTCGTCCAGCAGCAGAACCTTGGGCTTCGCCATCAGCGCACGGCCGATCGCCAGCATCTGCTGCTCGCCGCCGGACATCGTGCCGCCGAACTGGGACTTGCGCTCCGCCAGCCGGGGGAACAGCTCGTAGACCTCGTCGAGCTCGCTGTCGGCCTGCCGTCCCTTGCGGGCGTAGCTGCCCATCAGCAGGTTCTCCTGCACCGTCATGCCCGGGAAGATGCCCCGCCCCTCCGGCGCGTGCCCGATCCCCGCGACGACCCGCTTGTGTCCCGGCATTCGACTGATGTCCGATCCCTCGAACAGGATCTTGCCGGCGGTCAGCGGACGCAGACCGGAGATCGTCTTCAGGGTCGTCGTCTTGCCCGCGCCGTTCGCGCCGATCAACGCGACGATCTCACCCTCGTCGACCTGCAGGCTGATGCCCTTGAGCGCGGCGATCTTCCCGTAGAAGACCTCGATGTCGTGTACGTCAAGAAGCATCTGCTGGAGCCCCCAGGTATGCCTCGATGACTCTCGGGTCGGACCGCACGTCGCGCGGCAGCCCCTCGGCGATCTTCTGGCCGAAGTCGAGGACCGTGATGTGGTCGCTGATGTCCATCACCAGCCCCATGTCGTGCTCGATCAGCAGCACCGAGGGACCGGAATCCCGGATCCGCCGGATCAGCGCCTGCAGCGATCGTTTCTCCGCCGGGTTCATGCCCGCCGCCGGCTCGTCGAGCAGCAGGACCCTCGGCCCGGTGGCGAGCGCTCTGGCGATCTCCAGCTTGCGCTGGTCGCCGTAGGGCAGGTTGCTCGCGGTCTCGTCCGAGCGCGCGGAGATGCCGACGAAGTCGAGCAGCTCGGCTGCCTTCTCCCGGCCCTCGCGTTCCTCCTGCCGATGCCACGGCAGCCCGAGCGCGGCACTGATCGCTCCGGTGCGGTGATGGGCGTCGGCGCCGACCATGACGTTCTCCAGTGCCGACATGTTGCCGAACAGCCGGATGTTCTGGAACGTCCGCGCGACCCCAGCCTTGGTGATCTTGAACCGCTGCATGCCGTCGATCCGCTGGCCGTGGAAACGCACGCTGCCCTCCGTGGGCCGGAACACTCCGGTCACCACGTTGAACACGGTCGTCTTGCCTGCTCCGTTGGGTCCGATGAGCGCGGCGATCCGCCCTTCGGGAACGCTGAGGTTCAGCTCGCGCAGCGCCACGACGCCACCGAACCGCATGGTGACGCCGTTCAGTTCGAGCACGGGGTTCACTTCGCCTCCACCGGCTTCACGTCGGCGTCGGCCACTTCCGCCCCGAGTGCCGCGCCCGAGGAGGGATCAGCCAGCTCCGCACTGCGCCGCCGCGACGGCAGCAGGCCCTGTGGCCGCAGCACCATCATGATCACCAGCGCGGCTCCGAAGATCAGGATCCGGTAGTCGGCGAAGCCTCGGAACCGCTCCGGGAGCCAGGCGATCAGGAAGGCGCCCACTATCACGCCGGGCAGGTTGCCCGAGCCACCGAGCAGGACCGCGGCGAGGATCGTCGCGGACAGGATGAACGGGAAGTTCGTCGGCGCGATGAAGATGACCTTGCCCGACCACATCACCCCGGCCAGCCCGCCGATGAGCGCACCGATCGCGAACGCGAGCAACTTGAACTTGAAGGTCGGCACACCCATGAGCTCGGCGGCGTCCTCGTCCTCGCGGATGGCCGTCCAGGCGCGGCCCACCCTGCTGCGTTCGAGCCGGACCGAGAACACGATCGCCAGGACGATCATGACCACCATCAGGTAGTAGTACGGCAGCGGGTCGAGCAGGAACTCCACGCCGAACATCGTCGGCGGATGCGGGATCGAGGTCATCCCCCGCGCTCCGCCGATCGCACTGGTATTCGTCGCCGTGATCCGGACGATCTCACCGAAGCCGAGCGTCACGATCGCCAGATAGTCGCCGCGCAGGCGCAGCGTCGGCGCGCCGAGCACGACACCCGCGACGGCGGCGAACGCCATGCCGATCACGACCGTCGGCCAGAACGCGAACCCGTGCTTGATCGTGAAGTAGGCGAGCGAGTATGCGCCGATCGCGAAGAACGCCACATACCCCAGGTCCAGCAGACCGGCGTGGCCGACGACGATGTTGAGGCCGATGGCCAGCAGGATGTAGGTACCGATCGGGTTGAACAGCAACGACGTCCAGTCGGTGAACGGCGACATGAACGAGCCGATCGCCGGGCTCGGTGCGATGACCGCCAACACCAGCAGCAGCGCGTAGACCCCCCACCGTTGCCAGCCCGACGCGCCCGCCCACCAGTCACGGCAGCGGTCCGAGATACCGCTGACCCCGAGCCGGATACGGGTGATCGGACCGCCGATGCGGGGATTCTTGTCGCTCATGCGCGTGCCCGCTGCAGAGACTCGCCGAGGATGCCGGTCGGCCGGAACAGCAGCACCACCACCAGGATCACGAACGCGATCACGTCCTTCCACTGCGAGCCGAAGAAGATCGCGCCCCAGTTCTCGACCAGGCCCAGTGCGATCCCGCCGAGCAGCGCTCCCCGGATGTTGCCGATGCCGCCGAGCACCGCGGCGGTGAACGCCTTGATGCCGAGCACGAACCCGATGTTGTATGCCACGTTCTCGAACTCCATCGCGTACAGCACCCCCGCGACGCCCGCCATGGCGCCACCGAGCAGGAAGGTCAGCCGGACGATCGTGTCGATGTTGACGCCCATCAGGACCGCGGCCTCGGGATCCTGCGCGGTCGCCCGGATGCCCCGCCCGATCTTGGTGCGCGCCACCAGCTGGTCCAGCGCGACCATCATCACCAGTGCCGAGATGAAGATGACCACCTGGTCGGTCTTGACCGGCGTGCCGAACACGGTGAACACGACGTCGCGGTCCACCAGCCTCGGCACCGCCGCGTCGACCCGGCCGGGCTTGCCGAACACGTCCGGGATGACGATCAGCGCGAACAGCTCCTGCAGGAACACCGACGCGCCGATCGCCGAGATGAGCGCGGCCAGCCGGGGGGCGTTGCGTTTGCGCAGCGGCCGGTAAGCCAGCACCTCCAGCAGCACCGCACTACCGCCGGACAACGCCATCGCCGCCACGAACAGCAGGACCAGCATGCCGACCAGCGCGAATCCACTGAGCGGACCAGGCAGACCGACAAGCGAAAGGACGAACAGCGCGGCGAAGGTGCCGATCATGAAGATTTCGGAATGGGCAAAGTTGATCAGCCTGAGCACGCCGTAGACCATGGTGTAG
This sequence comes from Actinospineispora spinosispora DSM 44797, assembly GCF_000429025.1. Classification (GTDB taxonomy): domain Bacteria; phylum Actinomycetota; class Actinomycetes; order Mycobacteriales; family Pseudonocardiaceae; genus Pseudonocardia; species Pseudonocardia spinosispora. Next base: position 350,339 of record NZ_KE386833.1, on the reverse strand, counting down.
CCGAGCGCGACCAGAGCGTAGATCGAGCCGACCACCAGGCCGCCGAGGGTGCTGGGCCCGAACTGCAGAACGAAGTCGTTGAGCACTGCGCGATTAGCCTCCGGGACGGTGCACGTCGGTGGACGTGCGGGAATTCCGAACCGAACCGGGGAACGGCCCGCGTGCAGCGGCCGTTCCCCGGCTCCCGTCGGCTTCGATCAGCCTAGTTTCGCTTCGGTGGAGGGACCCAACAGCTCCAGCTTCCCGTTCTTCACCTGGTGGATGAAGATGTCCACCCCCTCGACGTCGCCGTTCGGCTGGAACTTGATCGGCTTGGCGACGCCTTGGAAGCTCAGCGTGGCGAGGAAGGTGTTGATCGTTTCCGGCGTGGTGTTGCCGGCCTGGATCGCCTTGATGAACGCGGTCGCCGCGTCGTAGCCCTCGGTCGAGTACACGGCGGGGTCGATGCCGTACTTGGCCTTGTAGTGCTCGTAGTACGTCTTCAGCGCGCCCTGCACCGAACTGGCGCCGGGCACGGCGCACGGGCAGGCCACCACGGCGCCCTCGGCGGCGGCGGCACCGGCACCATTGATCAGGCCCACGTCCAGGCTGCCGTCGGCACTGACGAACGTCGCGGTGATGCCCGCGTCGCGGATCTGCTTGAGCAGCCGGCCGCCCTGGGCGTAGTAGCCGCCGAAGAAGATCACATCCGGGTTGTCCGCCTTGATCTTGGCGACCGACGACGAGTAGTCCGAGGCGGTCTGGGCGAACTGGTCCCTGTCGACCGGCGTGCCCTTCGCCTTGAACTGGTCGAAGACCGCGTCCGCGAGACCGACGCTGTACTCCTGGTCATCGCTGATCACGAAGGCGGACTTCGGGCTTTTCGCCCTGATCAGGAAATCGGCGACGGCCGGGCCCTGGAACGCGTCGGTGGCCAGTACCCGGTGGAAGAACTTCCATCCGTTCTGCCCGAGGCCCGGGTTGGTCGCGGACGCCGAGATGTTCGGAATCTTGGCCTGTTCCAGCACCGGGTCGGCCGCCTTGGACTCACCGGAGAAGGTCGGACCGACCAGCCCGACGATCTTGTCCTCGGTGATGGCCCGGTTGATCAGCGGAACCGCCTGGTCGGGTGTGCCCTGACTGTCGTACTCGACCAGCTCGATCTTCTTCGGGGGGTTCGTGGCGTTGTACTCGTCGAACGCCATCTTCGCGCCGTTGCGCGGCGGAATCCCGAGACCGGAGTTCTGACCGGTGAGGTCACCGAGAAATCCGATCTTCAGGGTGTCGCCGGCCGCGCCACCACTGGCGCCGCCTCCACCACCACATGCCGATAACGCGACTGCTCCGGCGAGAACCGCGACGGCGAGAACCGCCGTCCGCTTCCGACTCATCCTTGGGCCTCCTGATGCTGTCCGAGCAAATCGGGCAACGGCCCCCCGAGAACCGTCGAACCTCGCTCACCCATTCGTGAACGAAGTGCACCGTATTGGAACCCGAGCAATAGCGATATCCCGGGCCCTCGGACTTCACCAGAACGCAACAAGATCATGCCGTGTGTCAGCAACTGATCACTGACCGTCGTCGGCCGTTAGGCCGAACGAGGGAGGTCTGCTTGGCCTAACGGATTACGACGAAGTGGTTGATGGCGCTGCGAGACCGTTCACGATCGCGTCGGCGACGGCACGCATCGTGCTCCGTCGGTCCATCGCGGTGCGCTGGATCCAGCGGAACGCCTCGGGCTCGGTCATGCCGTTGTTGGTCATCAGCAGACCCTTCGCCCGGTCGACGACCTTGCGCGTCTCCAACCGGTCGGTGAGGGTGGCCACCTCGTCCTCGAGCGCCTGCAGCTCGGCGAACCGGCTGACCGACAGCTCGATGGCGGGCACGAGCTCGTGCCGCGCGAACGGCTTCACCAGGTACGCCATCGCACCCGCGTCCCGAGCCTGCTCGATCAGCTCGCGCTGGCTGAACGCGGTGAGCATGACGACCGGCGCGATCCGTTCTTCGACGATCGTGCCCGCGGCGCTGATGCCGTCCACCTTGGGCATCTTGATGTCCATGATGACGAGGCTCGGCTTGAGTTCGCGGGCGAGCTCGACGGCGGCCTCACCGTCAGCGGCCTCGGCGACGACCTCGTAGCCCTCTTCGCGGAGCATCTCGGCAAGGTCCAGGCGGATCAGGGCCTCGTCCTCGGCGATCAGCACGCGGTGCGTCACGGGGGACGCATCGGCCTTGGGTTGCCGGGGAGCGGCAGCCTTGGTCACGGGATTCTCCTAGGGTGGGTCGGGACCGAGCTGCCAAGACTACCGGGATAGAGTTGCCGCATGACGTGATCCCGACGGTGGTTAACACCACTGTCATCGAAGGTGTCATCACCGGCCCCCGTAGCCCAATCGGCAGAGGCAGCGGACTCAAAATCCGTCCAGTGTGCGTTCGAGTCGCACCGGGGGCACAGGATCACCAGGTCAGAGCACGTACGGGACCAAGGAATGCGATCCGGTGACCACGCTGGGGTCAGAGTTCAAGATCACCGCCGAGCTGGTCCGGAACCTGCTGTGTGACCAGCATCCCGACCTCGCCGAGCGCCCTGTGACCCTCGGCGCGCGTGGCTGGGACAACCAGATGTGGCGGCTCGGCGACGATCTTGCCGTCCGGCTGCCGTGGGCGATGCAGTCCTCCGGGGCTCTGCTCGTCAAGGAGTACACGTGGATGCCAGCCCTCGCCCCGCGCCTTCCGCTGCCGGTCCCCGTTCCACGCCGGCTCGGTGAGCCCTCCGACCGGTTCCCACATCCCTGGATCGTCACCACCTGGGTACCGGGGACTCCCGCCGACCGCGCTCCCGCCACCCTCGGCTCGGCCGCGGCCGACGGCTTGGCCACCTTCCTCACCGCGCTGCACCAGCCCGCCCCCGACACCGCGCCCGTCGGTCGCGGCCGAGGTGGGCCACTCGCCGGGAGCGCCGAGCTCTTCACCATGCAGCTCACCGAGCTCACCGAGCTGGGCCTGATCCACGACCCGGAGGCCGTCCAAGCCGTCTGGGAAGACGCCGTCACCGCACCCGAATGGACCGGCCCGGCGCTGTGGCTGCACGGTGACCTGCACCCGGCCAACGTGTTGACCTCGGACGGCACACTCTGCGGCGTAATTGACTTCGGTGACCTCTTCGCGGGCGATCCGGCTTTCGACCTCGCCGCCGCCTGGATCCTGCTGCCGGACGACGCCGTCGACCGCTTCCACCATGCCTACCGGCCCATCGCGGACGCCTCGACCGTCCGCCGCGCTCGGGGCCATGCGGTGCTGCGGGCCTTCGCCGGTCTCCTCATCGGGCATGCCGGCGTCCACGGTCGCCCCGGCGGCAAACCGACCTGGGGCCCACCCGCCGAAGCATCTCTGCGACGCCTCACCGCCACGACGCAATCCTGATTGATCATCGCCGCGTTACGCGGTGGTGATCTCGGCGCGGGAAGAATCGGGCGCTGGGCAGCAACCTGGCACAGTAGCCGGTGTGCAGGATCCCGAGCGTCGCGCCGTACCAGAGTGAACGGCATCGTCGAGGGGTTCATCGTCATCGGCGCCGTCATCGCCGTCGGGTATCTCGTCGAGCGGGCCGGGGTCCTGGGTCCGACGGCGGTGCAGGTCCTCTCTCGCGCCGCGTTCTTCGTCGCGACGCCCGCGTTGCTGTTCACCACACTGGCCCGCGCGGACATCGGCGCGGTGTTCTCGACGAATCTGCTGGTCACCGCCGTGACGAGCACCTTGGCGTGTCTGCTCTACGTGCCGGTGGGACTGGCGCTGCGCCGACCGACCGGCGAGACCGCGGTCGGCGCGATGGCCAGCGGATACGTCAACGCGGGTAACCTCGGCCTCCCGATCGCCAGCTACGCACTGGGCAGTGCCAGCGCGATGGCTCCGGTGCTGCTGTTCCAGCTGGCCGTGCTCACCCCGGTCTTCACGACGGTTCTGGACGTGGCCTCGGAGCACTCCAACGGTGCCAGACCACCGTTGTCGCGGACGCTCACGGCGCCGTTGCGCAACCCGATCGCGGTCTCGACCGCCGCCGGGCTGGTCGTCTCGGCGCTGGGCGTGGTCCCGCCCGAACCGTTGATGGCGCCGGTGACGCTCATCGCGGACCTCGCGGTGCCCGCGATGCTGCTCGCGTTCGGCATGTCGCTGCGCGGTGCGGCCCGGCCAGGAGCCGGCGAGAGCGCCCCGCTGCTGACCACTGTTCTGCTACTGAAGAACGTCGTGCATCCGGGACTGGCGCTGCTGCTCGGCACATTGCTGCATCTCGAGGCCCACGAGCTGCTCGTGGTCGTGGTGTGCGCGGCGCTGCCCACCGCTCAGAACGTGTTCGGCTACGCCGTGCGGTTCGACCAGGGCGTTGTGCTCGGCCGCGACGCCGCGTTGACCACGACCGTGCTCAGCGCGCCGGTGCTCTTCGCCTCGGTCCTACTCCTCGCCTGAGGGGTCCTACTCGTAGCGCAGCGCTTCGATGGGTTCGAGGCGCGCGGCTCGCCACGCCGGATAGCCGCCGGCGATGAGGCCGATGGCCAGGCTGATGACAAACGCGACCGCGATCGGCGCGACCGCGAGCACCGGGTCGAAGGAGCTGAGGAACCCGGTCTTGGGGAGCAGCGGCAACAGCGCCTTGGTCAGCATGATGAGTCCCACGCCGAACCCGACCCCGATCATGCCGCCGAAGCCGGCGAGGGTGACCGCTTCCAGGACGAACTGGCTCAGGATCGCCGAGTCGCTCGCGCCGACCGCTTTGCGGGTGCCGATCTCGCGGGTCCGGTCGGTGACCGAGACCAGCATGATGTTGAGGACACCGATGCCGCCGACGAGTAGTGAGATCGCGGCGATCGCGGGTACGAAGTTGGTGATCAGCTGGATCAGCTGGGTGAACGTCGTGAGCCGGGAACCGAGGTCCTGGACCTGGAAGTCCTCGTACCTCGGGTCGGTGATGTTGTGGCGCTGGTCCATCAGCTGGGTGATCTCCGCTTCGACCTGCTTCACCGCTCCGGTGGACGTCGACTTCACGACGATCGAGCTGACCTCGTCGCCGCCGTAGCCGTAGCCGAACACCCCTGACCGCGCGGCACCCATCGGCATCACCACGACGTTGTCACCCGCCTTGCCGTAGGACGGCATCACCCCGATGACGGTGAACAACACGTGGTTGAGCCGCAGGGTCTTGTTCAGCGCGGCGCTCGGGTCCGGCCCGTAGAGCGCCTGGGCGATCAGCGGCCCCAGGACCGCGACCTTGGCACCGGCCCTGTCCTGGGCCTGGTCGAAGAACGACCCGACGGCGACCGTCTTCTGGTTGGCCGCCAGGAAGTTGTAGGTGGTGCCGATGACGGACGCTGAGGTGAAGTTGGCGTCCGGGGTCGAGGCCGTCACGGCGACCGCCTTCTGCCCGGCCGCCCCGACGGTCGCGCCGGTCACAGTGGGCACCAGCTGCGAGACACCGGGAAGCTGGGCGATCGCCTGCTCGTCGGCGTCGGTCAGCGGCTTGGCCGAGGGGCCGCCCGGGATCGGGGACAGTTTCGGCACGATCGTCGTGCTGTTGGCGACCGGCGCGATCGCCGCGTTCACCGAGTCACCGACGCCGTCGCCGAACGCGGTCAGCAGAATGACCGCCGCGACTCCGATGACCAACCCGAGCATCGTCAGCGACGATCGCATCTTGTGCGACTGCAACGCGCGCAGTGCAATAGCCAGAACATCGCGAGGAGACATGGCTCCGCCTTCAGGTCAAGCCCCGCCACGAACACGAGTCAACAGGAATAGATTACCGAAACGACACTGGCAAACATCTGAGAGAATTCATTACCGAGGAAACGCACAGCCCGCGCACAGTTCCGTCTCAGATCGCCCCAGCCAGCGTCATATCAATGAGAACCAGCCCCATGACCAGCATCAACATGACACCGCCCGCGATACACGAGACACTACCGATACGCAGCATCAGACGCCGCCGTGCCTCGTCCGTATTCTCCCGCCACCGCTCGGAGTACAGCCGGACGCCCTGCCTGCCGACTCCGATCAGGCCGGCACCCAGCATTCCGAAGATCACCGACAAAACAAGAGTCGAGGCACCTCGCATACCTCACCTTCTCACGAGTTCGAATCGAGACACTGATTTCACTCAGCAAGAAATCGAATTCCTGAGAGCCTTCCCCCGGGGGCGGCGTACGGACGCGTGGCGCACAGCGCGATGCTGTCGCGGTGGACGCCGACAGGGAGCAGGACACACAGCAGCGAGCGGGATACCGACGATCGGCCGGGTCACCGCGCGGCGAGGCGCGGCGACGGGAGCTGCTGGACCGTGTGACGGACGACCTCGCCGTCAACGGGCTGGTGGACTTCTCGCTCCGTCGCGCCGCCAAGGCAGCCGGCGCGACCCACAAGGTCCTCCTCTACCACTTCGACGGCGCTGACGACCTGCTCAAGCAGGCGATCCAGCAGCTGCGCGACCGACGCACCGACAAGGCCCTCGCCGCCGCGGCGGAAGAACCTGCCCGCCGCACACTGTCCGCGCGGGTGCGCGCCCTCTGGCCGGCGCTCACCGGCACCGAGGCCAGGGTGCTCGACCAGGCGATCGGCCTGGCCGTGTTCGACCCCGTCCGTTACGCGGACTTCGGCGCGGGGGCGTCGAGGCAGTACCTGCCGATCCTCGAGTCCCTGTGCCCCGAGGGATGGGCCGAGCGCCGCAAGCTCGAGGTCGCCGAGATGGTGCTCGGGGTGTTGCGCGGGTTCTTGATCGACGTCCGGACGACCGGGGACCCGGAAGCGGTCAGCGCCGGGTTCGAGGCGTTGATGCGTGCGCTCGACCGCGAGGAGGCGGCCGAGGAGTAGTTCGCTCACAGCACACCGCGACTCGTGGACAGTTTGCGAACCGCGTGGTTCACTTCTCTTCGTAGAGGAACCTGAACCCACGCGGAGGCCGTCATGTCCCTGTCCCTGCAACGCCAGAAAGTCCATTTCATCAGCGCCGGAACCGAATGCGTCGCTTGGCACTACCCGGGAACCAACGGTGCCTGCGTGATCATGGCCGGCGGGTTCGCGGTGACCAAGGAGCCCGCGACGGACGTGTTCGCCGCCCGGTTCCAGGCTGCCGGTTTCGCCGTGCTGGCCTTCGACTACCGGGGGGTGGGCGAGAGCGCGGGCGAGCCCCGGCTGGTACTTCCGATCAAGAAGCAGATCGCCGACTGGCACGCGGCGATCGCACACGCCGCCACGCTCGCGGACGTCGATCCGGCCAAGATCGCGCTCTGGGGTTTCTCCGCATCCGGTGGTCACATCCTCCGGGCCGCGGCGGACAACCCCACGGTGGCGGCCGTCATCGCACAGGCGCCGCTCGCGGACGGACCGGTAGGCCTACGCAACGCGTCGGAGCACCAGACGACGTCGGCCATGCTTCGCTTCACCTGGCGGGCGATCCTCGACGCCCTCGGCAGCCTCGTCGGGCGCCGCCCGCTGCTCGTGCCGCTCATCGACAGGCCGGGCACGGTCGCGATGCTCACCACTCCCGACGGCCTCGACGGTCCCCCGACCCTCAACCCCGGCAACCGGTACCCGGACTGGGAGCAGAGGGTCGCCGCCCGCTCGGCACTGCTACTCGGCTTCTACCGGCCGGGGCGGGACGCGTCGCGCATCCACGTCCCGTTGCTGGTGGTCGTGTGCGACCAGGATCAGACGGCGCCACCCGGGCCGGCGGTCCGCGCGGCGAACAGTGCGCCGCACGGTGAGGTCGTTCATCTCGCAGGCGGGCACTACGAGCCCTTCCTCGGTGGGCACGAACGGACCGTCGAGGCCGAGGTGTCCTTCCTGAACCGGCACCTGCTCGGCCGGCGTGCCGCTGACCGCCCCGCGCCCGCCGACACGGCCCGCTGAGGCGCGCGACCATGGCACAGATCGAGCTGTCCGCCGGCACGATCGACTACCGGGACACCGGCGGCGACGGCCCGGTCCTCGTGCTGGTGCACGGGTTGCTCATGGATGCCTCCCTGTGGGACGACGTCGTCGGCGAGCTGGCCGACGGTCACCGCTGCGTGGTACCCACGCTGCCACTCGGTGCACATGCCAGAGCGGTACGCCCGGAGGCGGACCTGTCCTTGCCCGGTGTGGCACGGCTCGTCACCGAGCTCGTCGACCGTCTCGATCTGCGCAACGTCACGCTGGTCGGCAACGACACCGGCGGTGCGCTCGTCCAGCTGCTCATGTGCGGTGACACCAGCCGCGTCGGCCGGGTCGTCCTCGTGTCCTGCGACGCGTTCGACAACTTCCCGCCGGGGCTGACCGGCAGGACGCTCCTGCTCAGCGGCAAGCTTCCGCCCGTCCTGTTCGGGCTGTTCATGCAGCAGATGCGGCTACGGGCGGCGCGCCGGCTCCCGTTGGCTTTCGGCTGGCTGACCAGACGAGGTGACGCCGCGACTGCCCGCTGGGTGAGACCGGCCATGAGGTTGCCCGGCGTCCGCCGCGACGCCGTCCGCATGTTACGAGCGGCGGCCACGAACACCCGCTTCCTGCTGGATGTCGCGGCCGACCTTCCGGGCTTCGAACAGCCGGCGCTGGTCGTCTGGGCCCGCGAGGACCGGGTCATGCCGCCGGCACACGGGCGCCGCCTCGCCGACCTCCTGCCCGGAGGACGGCTGGTCGAGGTCGAGGACAGCTACACGCTCATCCCGCTGGACCAGCCCCGCACGCTGGCCGCGCTCATCCGGGAGTTCGTCACGGCGTCCGCGAGAACATGAGGCGCCTCAGGGCTGGTCGGCTCCGCCGGGTTCCAGGGCGCGGAGGGCGAACAGGGTGGTGAGGGAACGAGAACCGAAGTACAGCGGAATCCGGCCCATCCGGTAGTACGGGCACGCCGGCCACGAGCCGTCGCGGTCCTGAAGAGCCGCGAGCGCCTCACGCCGCTGCGGCTGCCTGGTCTGGATGCCGAGAAGGTCGGCCGCGATGATGCGCAACGCCATGTCGATCGCGGCGAAGCACACCCCTCGGTCCGACATCCGCTCCGTCAACGCGCGCCGCACCAGACCGCCGAGCTTGTCGTCACACCGCTCGCAGGCGGCACAGAGCTCGGCGGCGGCGCACAGGAACGCGTCCGGCGACGGGTAGTGGCGGGTGCCGGACAGGTACGCGCGGGAGGTGAGGTGCTCGGTGAGGTAGTCGAGGGTGGGCACGATGTCCGCGGTGTGCCCCTTGGCGAGGTGAATGGCGTACAGCGCGTTGGCGCCGATGACCGCGTCGTGCCTGCGTTCACGCAGCGGTCTGTCGGAGTCGGGCTCGTCGTCCCAGTACACCGGCATCACGCCCGCGTGTGGGCCGACTTCCGCGTCCCATACCGTCGAGGCGAGCAGCAGCTCACTGGCGAACATGTCGGCCTGCTGATCGACCAGCAGCTGGTGCCGATGCATCCCGGTGACCGCGATCGCTGTGCAGTCGGTTCCGGCGGCAGAGACCGGCGCCTTCGGAAAAACGCGAAAGCGGTATCCGCGCCGAGATTGTTTGACCTGCTGGTACAGCAGGGAGATCAGGTCCCGGTTGCCCGAGTGCGCGGGTAACAGGGTCAGCGCGAGCATCGCCGATAAGCTGTCGTCGGCGAGATCGAAGCCGACATCCACGCCACAGACGCGCTGAATCTCGGCGCGCGCTCTACCAGGCGCGATCACCTGCCGGAAATGTGTGTCGAAGGACAGCAACGTGGGCGGCAGCGCATACCCCGCCGAGGAGCGGCGAACGTAATCGAGCGCGTGTTCCTGCGGCGAGCGAGCCTTCACCTGAACGTTCACGAACCAGACACCCCTCTCAATGAGGTGCGAGGTAAGTTCGCACTGACACTAATCTCTCTTCGATTAATGGGCACCGCAAAAGCGTGAAACATCACAGCTTCTCCCAAAACGATTCTCGCATCTACAGCGGCAGCCATACGCACGCATCAGCTCTTATCCCGGCCATAGACTTCACGTTCCCAAATTCGCTCCTCATCGCACTGGCCGCCAGCGGAGAGGAGCTACCTTACCCAGTATCGAACAAGGTTCACTTTGAGGCAATAGCGTCACTCACATGCGACTACAATTCACCCGATCGGCCACTCCAGACAAAGCTCATCACGGCCGAATATACCTGACAGTACGTTTGAACCTTAGTAAAACACTCAGAAATTACAGAGCACTGATAAGGGTCTTAATTTTCACAAGCGGTCAGAATCTTCCCGCAACATGGCAACACATCTTCACTCCACGCAGCATATATATTATATTGGTGTCAGAGAATGGTGACGGCGTCAGACCCCGGTGCTGCCGTCGATGCGCTCGCGGAGCAGGTCCGCGTGGCCGCAGTGGCGGGCGTACTCACCGATCATGTGCGTGTAGATCCAGCGCAGGGTCACCTGGCCACCCATGAACGCGACCGAGGCATCGATCGCGCGATCCGCGCAGTTCCGCCTGGCCACGTCGACCTCTTCGCCCCACACCCGCAGCGCGCGGTCGTACGACGAGCCCTCGTCGAGGTCGAACCCGCCGTCGTGCGGCGACCGCTTCGGTCCCGGGGTGTAGATCGGCGGCGCATCCTCCTGTGCCAGCACCCGGCGGAACCAGTTCCGCTCGACCTCCGCCATGTGCTGGAGCAGACCGAGCAACGTCATGGACGACGGCGTGGCCGACTCCGCCCGCAGCTGGTCGTCAGCCAGGCCATCGCACTTGCCGACGAGGGTCGCCCGATAGAAGTCGAGCCAGCTCGCCAGACAGGTGCGCTCGTCGGCGTCCAGCGGGGGCATGGTGCGTTCGGGAATGCTCACGGTGACCATCGTGCCCGTGGACGGTGATAGTTCCCGGCCGGGTTCCCCTCGCCAGGATCGTTCATCATGACCGACCTGCCGGACAAACATCTCGCCCACGGCCGTGCGGGTTACCGGGGAGCGGCACCGGGCCAGCTGAGCCGACCTCGCCGGGCGGCCCGGGGACACCGGTGAGTCGTAGGAGGTAATCCATGCCCTCGAACGGACACCAGCGGTAGCCGTCCTACCCCCGCCCGCTCTACAGTGGCTGCCCAGCGCCGTCGGCGGGAGGTGAAGGACATGGCCACCTCGTTCGCGCCGGTAACCCGCGACACGACCAGCGCCGAGTTCGAAGCACAGCGGCGCGCCGACACCGTCTTCGAACGCAGGATCCGGGCCGCGCTCGACCAGGCCCGTGCCTACGTCGACGCCGTTGCGCCGTCTCCCGCCCAACCGCTCGACAGCATCGACGTGTGCCTCGAGGAGACCGTCGAGCAGCTGCAGGAACGCCTTGCTTCCTCGACGGGGTTGGAGGCGGCCGACTACGCAGAGATGACGCGCCTGGCGTTCGAGCTCCTGGCCTTGAACAACCAGTACCAGAAGCATGTCTTCTCGCAACGACTGCGCGCGCTGGGCATGCTCCAGCAGCTGTCCCCCTCGGTGGGTGACTCGGCCGGTGTCGAGAAGCTCCTCCACCGGGCGGCGATGGACGCGTGCGACACGTGCAACTTCGACCGGATTCTCATCTTCCGGCTCGACGAGACACATCTCGCCGCGCAGGCCGCCTACTTCCGGGGGCACGAGGCCTGGGCCTGCGACGCGCGGGACTTCGCCAGGGCACATCCGATCGCACTCGACCGGGGCCGCTTCGAGAGCGAGGTGCTGCGCAGGCGCACCGCGGGACTGGTGCTCGACCCGCGCGACGACCCGAAGGCCAACCACCCGATCGTCACCAACACCCAATCCTTCAGCTACGCATCGGCGCCGATCGTCTCGGGTGGGGTGGCGATCGGCACCGTCCACGGCGACATGCATTTCAGCGGACGCCGGGTCGACGTGGTCGACCGCGATTCACTGGGGGCGTTCGCGGCGACACTGGGCTCGCTGCTCGAGAAGGCACTGCTGGTCGATCGGCTGTATGCGCAGCGGGATCGGGCCAGGGCCTTGCTGCGCGCCAGCGAGGACCTCATCAGGGAGTTCTCCGACGGCGACATCCGGATGGGGTCATCCGCGCCGGCGTCACCCGGGCCCGAGGCCGGCGACCCGCCGTACGCCGACAGCCCGTTGAGCGGTCGGGAACGCGAAGTGCTGGCCCTGCTGGCCGGTGGTGCGACCAACGCGGCCATCGCACGACGTCTCGTGCTCTCCGAGGGCACGGTCAAGTCACACGTCAAACGCATCTTCCGCAAGCTGCGCGTGGGCAACCGGGCCGAGGCCGCCGCCTGGTTCACCCGGTTCGACGGGCACCCCCACTCCCCCGGCCGATGACCTCGAACGAGGTAATCGATTATCGCTGACGAGAGTATCGGTGCATTTCGCCACTGAATAGCCTTTCCTTCACGCCGCCGGTCATCCGAGACCGACCGCTCTCTGGAGGATTTCCGAATCGTGGCCTACGTGATTACCGAAGCCTGTATCGGACAGAAGGACGGCAGCTGCGCGGCCGTCTGTCCGGTCGATTGCATCCATCCCACGCCGGATGAGCCCGGGTTCGCCGAGATCGAGCATCTGTTCATCAACCCGAACGAATGCATCGACTGCGACGCCTGCGTGCACGAGTGCCCGGTCGACGCGATCTTCGCTTACGACGAGCTGCCCGAGGAACTGAGTCATTTCGAGACGAAGGCAGCCGAGTACTACGCCGCCGACAATTCTTGACCGCAAGGAGCATCATGCCAGCCCAGGAGAAGATCACCTATTGCGGCATCTGCGAAGGCCAGTGCGGAATCGTCGTCACCGTCGAGGACGGTAAGGCAGTCAAGGTCCGGCCGGACAAGAACTCGCCGTTGTCGAAGGGGTTCGCCTGTCCCAAGGGGATCGCGTACCCGAGTATCGCCTCCGACCCCGACCGAATCGTGGAGCCGCTCAAGCGGCTCCCGTCGGGCAACCTGGTCCCGGTCGGCTGGGATGACGCGCTCGACGACATCGCCGACCGGCTGCGCACCATCATCGACCGCGACGGCGGCGACAGCATCGGCCTCTTCGGCGGGCACGCGCTCCTGGACAACTACAGCGGCTTCTTCTGGGACGCCGGGATGTGCGCCGCGCTGGGCTCACCGCACAACTACACGTCGTCCTCGGTCGACATCAACAACTACTGGGTCGTCGGGTCGATGCTCTACGGGCATCCGCTGATCAATCCCATCCCGGACATCGACCGGACCGACTTCCTGCTCATGTTCGGCGCGAACCCGCTCATCTCGCACTCGTCGATGCTGACCGCGCCGAGAGCCCGCGACCACTTCACCGGGGTGGCGCGGCGAGGCGGCCGGGTCGTGGTGATCGACCCGCGCCGCTCCGAGACGGCGGCCGCGTTCGAGTGGCTCCCGATCCGCGCCGACGAGGACGTCCTGCTCATGGCGTCGCTGCTGCAGACGATCTTCGCGGACGGCTTGGCCGACCAGGACGCGCTGGAGCGGCAGACCACCGACGGCGGCCGGTTCATCCGGGAGATGGTCCGCGCGCACACCCCGGAGTCGACCGAACACCGGACGGGGATTCCGGCCGAGACCGTGCGCGCTCTCGCGCATGACTTCGCCACCACCCCCCGGGCCGTCGCCTACGGCCGGTGCGGCATCTCCCTGGGCAGCGCGGGAACCCTGGCGAAGTACCTGATGGACGCGCTCAACATCGTTACCGGCAACCTCGACCGGGTCGGCGGTTACGTCTTCGGTGAGGAGTTCATCGACCTGCAGCTGATCACCCACCTCGCGGGTGCCGCGACCTACGACACGTGGCGGACCCGGGTCGACGGCTTCCCCGAGGTGCTCGGCACCGCGCCCGCGGTCAGCATGGCCAGGGAGATCACCACACCGGGCAAGGGCCAGCTGAAGGCGCTGATCGTGAACGCCGGAAACCCCGCGATGAGCGTACCGGGCTCCGGCGAGCTCGGCCGCGCACTTCAGCAGCTCGAACTGCTGGTCACCCTCGACGTCCAGCAGACCGAGACCGCCGGTTACGCCCACTACCTGCTCCCCGGAGTCCTCGGGATCGAACGTGACTGTCTCCCCTGGCTCAACTCGGGCCACACGATCAAACCGTTCGCGCTGTGGGCGGACAAGGCGGTCGAACCGCCGCCCGGCTGCCGGGAGGAATGGTGGGTCGTCGACCAGATCTGTGAACGCCTCGGCCTGGTGCCTTCGCCGTTCCCGCTCATCCGAGAGCTCGGCCGGACCGGTCTGCGGCTCACCCCTCAGCAGACCTTCGACCTGTTCCTACGGATCAGCCCGCGCGGTGACCTGTTCGGCCAGCGCCCCGACGGCTGGAACCGGGAGAAGGTCTGGCAGAACCCGCAGGGTGTGGTCCTGGAGGACGAGCTGCCGACCGAGGTCCTGCAGGAGAAGCTGTACACGCCCGACAAGCGGGTTCATCTCGAACAGCCGAAGATGCACGACGAGCTCGTCCGCCACACCGCTCGATCGGTCAACGGCGACCTGCCGCTGCGCCTGGTCAGCGTGCGCGAGCTGCGAACCTGCAACACCTATCTGCTGAACGTCGAGAAGCTGATGTCCGGCGATCGCCGCCAGCGGCTCCGGATCAACCCGGCGGACGCAGAGGCGGCGGGCATCAGCAGCGGCGACATGGTCGCGATTCGCAGCGCCGACGGTGAGATCGAGGTCGAGGCGCTGGTGAGCGACGAGATGGCGGCAGGCAACATCGGCCTCCCGCAGGGCTGGGGTCACAACGGCGGCTGGCGGCTCGCCAACGCCGCCGGTGGCGCCAACTACAACCTGCTGACCACCAGCACGCGCGAGACCCACGACCAGCTCTCCGGCAACGGCCACGTCAACGGTGTGGACACCGCGGTGAGTGTGGTCCGGACCCTGGACGCGGACACGCTCGTGGAGACGCTTCGTGAGGCCAGGCGATGACCGATCAGCTCAGGGACGGGCACGGGCGGTCGCTGCACGACCTGCGGGTGTCGATCACCGATCGCTGCAACCTGCGGTGCCGCTACTGCATGCCGGCCGAGGGACTGCCCTGGCTGAGCCGGACCGACCAGCTGACCTACGCGGAGATCGTTCGGCTCGTCTCGCTGCTGACCCCACTCGGGGTGCGCTCGCTGCGCTTGACCGGCGGCGAGCCGTTGCTGCGCAAGGGTGTGCCGGACCTGGTGCGGGAGCTCAAGACCGGGACGGGCGTCGGCGAGGTCTCGATCACCACCAACGGGACGCTCCTGCGGCGTCAGGCCGCCGCGCTCGTCGACGCCGGCGTGGACCGGTTCAACGTCTCGCTCGACTCGCTCGATCCGACCCGTTTCAGCACGCTGACCCGACGCAACGCGCTGCACCACGTGCGTGACGGCCTCGTGGCGCTCGCCCAGGTGACCCCAGGCCCGATCAAGATCAACGTGGTCGCTCTGCGGGACATCACCGAACACGAGATCTTCGACTTCGTCGAGCTGGCGAAGGACACCGGGTTCGAGATCCGGTTCATCGAGTTCATGCCGCTCGACGCCGACCATTCCTGGTCACGGTCGCAGTTCGTGCCGGGCCACGAACTGCTGAGCATCGTGCGAACCCGCTACGAGCTGGTCGAGGAGCAACGTCCGGCCTCGGCGACCGCCCGCACGTTCCGGGTGGTGGGTGCTCAGGGAAAGATCGGGCTCATCGAGCCGGTGTCCCGGCCGTTCTGCTCCGACTGCGACCGCATTCGGATCACCTCGGACGGCAAGCTTCGCACCTGCCTGTTCTCCCTGACCGAGACGGACCTGCGCACCCCGTTGCGCGACGGGTCGTCCGACGAGGACATCGTCGAGCTGGTGCGGGCGGCGGTGTGGCGCAAAGAGCTGAAGCACCGCATCAACGAACCCGGGTTCATCCAGCCACCCCGAACCATGTCGGCCATCGGCGGCTGACGCCGCCACAGAGGAGCGGAGTAAATCGTGCCCTGTGTCATCGCTCCCGACGGAGCGCGCCTGCACTACCGGTCGACCGGATCGGGACAGCCACTCGTCCTGCTGCACGGGTGGACCATGAACGGCCGGTTCTTCGACCGGAACATCGACGCCCTCGCGGCTCGTCATCAGGTGGTCACCGTGGACCTGCGCGGTCACGGTCGGTCGGAGGCCGGCCGGCTCGCGCCGACCATGGGGCAGCTCGCACAGGATCTCCGCGCGCTGCTCACCGAGCTGGGCCTGCGGGACGTGGTGCTTGCCGGCTGGTCGATGGGTGCCACGGTCGTCTACAACTACCTCGACCGGTTCGGCTCCGACCGGTTGGCCGGGATCGCCGAGATCGACATGACGCCGTGCCTGCTCGCCGACGACACCTGGGAGCACGCGGCGTTCGGCGATCTCGATCCGCTCGCCGCGCTGGCGATGTCCCGGCAGCTCCTGGACGACCGGTGCGGCCTTTGGAGCACGTTCGTCCCGGCGATGTTCGCCGCCGGCTCCGTGCCCGAACCGGGCACCGTCGAATGGTGGAGCGACGAGTCGCTGGCGGTGCCGGACCTGACCGCGCTGGCGCTGTGGTCGTCCTTCGCCCCGCAGGACTGGCGCCCGCTGCTGCCGCGCATCGACGTACCGGTGCTGCTCGCGCACGGCGCGCGCAGCCAGGTCTATCCCACGCCGATCTGGGAGTTCATGGCGAAGGAGATCCCGACGACCGAGACGGCGGTGTTCGAGGACAGCGGCCACGCGCCGTTCTGGGAGGAGTCCGAACGCTTCAACCGGACCCTGACGGACTTCATCGCGCAGCTCTGACCCGAGCCCGCGAGCCGGGGACGCGCGGGGGTTCAGCTCACCGCTTTCTCCAGCTGGGCCTTGGACATGGTGGAACGGCCCTTCACCCCCTGGCGTTTCGCGTCCTCGTAGAGCTGTTCCTTGGTGCGGCCGCCGGAGCCGGAGTGGGATCGCTTGCCACCTCGGTGCTGCGGGGAGACGTCCTCGGTCGAGGTCCTGCTCGCTTCCGTCGACTCACCCTGCTGCGCGCGATTCTTGTTCACCGTCCGCGCGGCGATCTCCTCCGCGCGGTCCTCACCGGTGCCCCGCTTCTTCGCGGACTCCTTGACGTGCTCGTACTGTCGCTCCCGCTTGTCACTCCAGGCCTGTTGCGGCATCGCTGCGCTCCTCGTTCGACAACGTGCATCGGCAACCACTCGCCTACCCCGGTGGCCGAATGGTTATGCACGGTCAGAAATCGGTGCCGTGACGGGCCTCCCGTTCACCCGCGAACGCCAGGTCGACCCGATTGACCACCGACGGCTCGGCCACGACGAGCCCGGCGCGGGCCAGCGTGCGTGCCCGGTGTGCGCCGAACAGCAGCGTGCTCAGGGACGCGATGTCGACTCGGACGTCCGGTTCGGTCGTCACCCGCTCACAGCTCGCACCCTCCGGGCCACCGCGCAGCCGGTACCGGCCGCCGAGCCCCGGGAGCGGGTCGGCGACGTCCAGGACCACGTCGATGTCGGTGGCGTACGGGCGCGCCGACAGAGCGGCACCGACATCGAGGATCCGAGCCCACAGGCCGTCCACGACCCCGGTGGTGCGCACCTGGCGCGGGTCCTCCAGCAGGAACGGGAGCGGGTCGTCGAGTGAGCACGCGACCGAGGTGACCGTGTGCACCAGGTCCAGGCCGAGCAGCGTGTGCCACAGCGCGGCATGCGCTTCGTCGGTCACCGCGAAGAAGTCCTCGACTCTGCAGGAGTTGTCGGAGTGCTGGATTCGGTAGGCCACGTAGCCATCGGTGTGCAGCAGGAAGAACAACGCCGAGCCGCCTTCCCGGTCGGCCTCCCGGTCGAGGAGCAGGAAGTCCCACCACCGGTCGTCGCGGTGGAGGGCACCGGGAGTGGTGGCGACCCAGCGCCGGTGCACATCGGGGGCCAGCGCACGGGCCTCGTCGGAGTCGACGAACCGAACCCCGCCCCGGCCGCGGGCGTCGGGCCGGACCCGCGCCAGGCGCCGATCGATCGTCACACTGCGCGCGCGGCTGGCCTGTCCGTAGCCGAACCGGCCATAGATGCCGCCCTCGCTGGCCATCAGCAACGACAGTGCGAGGCCCTCCTCGACGAAGCCCTGGTGCATGTCGGTGAGCATCCACCGCAGGACTCCCTGCCGGCGGTGGGTCGTCGCGACCGAGACCCAGGTGAGTCCCTGCGTCGGCACCGACGCACCGCCGGGCAGCGTCACCTCCAGGGAGAACGAGCCCGCCACGCCGACGACCGCCTTGATGGCCGGGTCGGTGGCCAGTACGAACCGCTCGGGTTCGAACAGCGGCCGGAAGTCTTCCAGGGCCTGGTCGGTGTAGTTAAGGCCGAACGCACGTGCATCGGCCGTGCCCACGGCTGGCAGGTCGTCGTGGGTCGCACGACGGAGTACCGGTTCCATGGATCATGAGTGTGCTCCGCGCGCCGGAGCCCGTCGACCGGGTTTCGGAGCGTCCGAAATATGCCACTGATAGGCGGTATCCGCGTCTGTGCATGCAGACCGCATTGCGCTCTTCAGGTGAAGACGGACCTTAACCTTACTGCTATAACAGTGAGATATTGCTACTCTCCGATGACATTTTGGCCCGGCTCCCCCATTAGAGGTCACTAAATTGGTAGCTCTGAATGGTTCGCGCAGTGATCACCCTCTTGGTGCGATCACGACCCTCGCCGAGATACTCGGGCGGCCGGCCGTCTCGCCACATTCTCGTGCCATGGTCGCACCGACGCTGCGCAACGGGGTCACCGTCGCGGCGCTGCTGAGCCGGGAGGGCCACCTGACGGCATCCGACAGCGACGGCCCTCGACACCTCCGCGAAGTGGTCCGCTACTCCAGTGCTCCGCGCCTGCGGCTGGCCAGCGCGACCGGTGCCGTACTCACGGTCGGCTCGCTGGCGGGTGCCGCGGCACTCGGCGGGCACGCCACCACCGACCCGGTCGCGGCCGCCGTCCAGGAGCTGGCCAACACCGTCGGCCACACCCAGGTCACCCACGACGTGCTGGCCCAGGGTCGCATCGTCACCGCTCCCGCCGAGCAGGCGCTTCGCCCGGCCGACGCTCCCACCAGGCCTTCCACCTCGGATGTCACGCCCCAGCACGGGTCGTCGGCAGCAGATCGGGGCAGCTCGACAAGCAGGCCGGCCGAGCAGCACAGCTCCCCGGCCGCGAGCACGGGCGCCCCACGCCAGCGCTCGGAAAGCTCCGACGGCTCCCCGAGATCGAGCGGCACGGACAAGCGGGACGGCTCGGTCACCGACTCGCCGAACTCGTCGTCGGACAACACCAGGACTCTGGCCTCGGGCACGGCGAAGAGCGTGGACTCCGGGAGCACCTCGGAGCGCGGCGCGAGCAAGTCATCCGCCGACAGCGGCGCCAAGTCCTCGACACTGGCCGCCGGCCGGAGTTCCGGCCAGGGTTCGAAGGAGCGCAGCTCCCAGCAGCGGTCGTCCTCGAAGGACTCCAGCAGCAGGAGCTCGAGCCGATCCGACCGCAGGTCGTCGTCGAGCAAGGACTCGAGCTCCGAGAAATCCAGCCGGTCCTCCTCACATTCGAGCAAGAAGTCCAGCGGATCGAAGAGCTCGAGTGGATCAAAGAGCTCACACAGCAGCAGTGGTGGTCATAAGTCGAGCGGTGGATCAAGTAAAAGCTCGGGCTCCAAGAGCCACTGAATTCTGAACTGATCGACAATTCATTCCGACGGTTCCTGCTGCGTCTTCGGTGCGGAACTACTGGTACGCACATTGCGCACGATGTCGCGCCCGAAGGTGACGTCCACGCGCTCCGCGACCGCGAGACGCAGCACGGCCAGCATCGCCTGGACGGACACCTCGCGCAGCTCCTCGATGGTCTGGTAGAGCTTCGGCCACTGGTCCTCGGGGCGACCGGAGTCGTCGAAAGGCCGCCACACCTCACCGAGGAACAGCTCGACGTAGATCTTGGCGATGCCGTCGGCGTGCTTGCGTAGCTGCTCGACCACGTCGAGCGAGCGGGTCAGCGGAATCCCCATGCCGACCATGGACTGCGCAACGCCCATCAGTTGTGGGCTGATCTCCTCGTACTGGTCGTCGCCGACGTCGCGCAGCAGGTCCATCTTCTGCGCGCGCTTCAGCAGGCTGCCGTCGTCCTTGCCGAAGCGCTCCCCGAGTTCTTCGGCGTGCACGATCTGCCGGTCCTCCGGAGCGAACAGCTCCCGCACGGTCCGGATGAAGTGCACGACCTGCTCGGTCGACCCGCCGGTCGTGTCCAGCAGCTTCTTGATCGTGTCGAGCTTGACGCCCTCGCCCTGCAGCTCCTTGATCAGCTCCAGCCGCGCCTCGTGCCCAGGCCGGTAGTACCCGGTACGCGCCTTGACCTGCGGCGGAGGTAGCAGACCCCGCGCCTGGTATGCCCGGATGTTGCGCACCGTGACGCCGCTCGTCCTGGCCAGTTCGTCGATCGTCTGCCACTCGACACCATCAAGCTCGGTTGCCATGTGACACAGCTTATCACCTACACCTCCTTGCTATGTGACATCGAACTGTGCTCTTCTGATGTCATGTTCAGAGCCGCGCCACCCAGCAGAGCCGACCGACTGCGCTCGGCGGCCTCGTCCATCACGACCACCTTGACCACCCCGTTGCTCCCGGAGGACTTCCTCGGCCTCGTCGCGCCCCTCTGGTCGAGCACCTCGCTGCGCGGCCGGGTTCTCGCCGTCCGCCCGGAGACCGACCGGGCCACCACCCTCCACATCCGGCCCGGCCGTGGCTGGCGCCGGCACCGAGCCGGGCAGTACGTCCGCATCGGCGTGGACGTCGACGGCGTCCGGCACTGGCGCACCTACTCCCTGACCAGCCCGGAGGACCCCACCGCCGACCATTTCACGATCACCGTCCAGGCCCTGGCCGACGGCGTCGTGTCCCGGCACCTGACCCAGGCGACACCGGTCGGCACGATCGTCCATCTCGAACCGGCCGAGGGTGACTTCGTGCTCCCCGAGCCCGCGCCCGATCAGCTGCTGATGATCACTGCCGGCAGCGGCATCACGCCGGTCATGGCGATGCTGCGCACACTCGCCGCGCGCGGCCCGCTACCCGACGTGGTCCTGGTGCACAGCGCGCCCAGCACCGAGCAGACGATCTTCCGCACCGAGCTGACCGAGTTGTTCAGCCGACATCCGAACGCCCGGCTGATCCTGCGCCGGACCGGCGTGGACGGTCGGCTCGATCTTCGTGAGCTCGACACCCTGTGCCCGGACTGGCGCGATCGCACGGCGTTCGTGTGCGGTCCCGCCGGGCTGCTCGACGCCGCGACCGAACGATGGGCGGACCTGCCGGACCAGCTACACCTCGAACGTTTCACTCCCCCGGCACGCAGCCCGGGAGGCTCCGGCGGAGAGATCTGCTACGGCGGGACCGACACGGTGGCCGTCGACGGTGACACGAGCCTGCTGGAGGCCGGCGAGGCCGCCGGTGTGCTGATGCCGAGCGGCTGCCGCATGGGCATCTGCTTCGGCTGTGTCCTGCCCCTGCGTGACGGCCAGGTGCGCGACCTGCGCACCGGCCAGGTCCACGGCGAGCCCGGCGACCTGATCCAGACCTGCATCTCCGGGGCCAGCGGCGACGCGCGCCTCGACCTCCCGACCCGTTAGGAGCTTGCCCATGACCATCACGCTGCCCGACCGCACGACCGAGCCGGACCCGAAGCCCAGCATCCGTCCCGTTCCGTCGACCCCGGCACCCGAGGCCCTCGGCCTCACCGCCGAACAGGTCGAGGAGCTGGGCAGGCGCCTCGACGCGATCCGCGACCGGATCATCGCCAGCCGCGGCACCGCCGACGCCGCATACATCCGCAAGGTCATCAAGACCCAGCGAACCCTGGAGATCGGCGGCCGCGCGCTGCTGTTCGCCGGGATCTTCCCGCCGGCCTGGGTCGCCGGGACCGCGATGCTCTCGGTCGCCAAGATCCTGGAGAACATGGAGATCGGCCACAACGTCCTGCACGGCCAGTGGGACTGGATGCGCGACCCTAAGATCCACTCCAGCACCTGGGAGTGGGACCTGGTCAGCGATGCGAAAGGCTGGAAGCACTCCCACAACTACATGCACCACACGTTCACCAACGTCGTCGGCAAGGACCGCGACGTCGGCTACGGCATTTTGAGACTCAGCGAGGAGCAGGAGTGGAGGCCTTACTACCTGGGCAACCCGGTCTACAACTTCCTGCTGTCGCTGTTCTTCCAGTGGGGCGTCGCGCTGCACGACCTGGAGGTCGAGCGGGTGGCGAGCGGCGAGAAGACCCGCAAGGACTTCTGGACCCAGCTCAAGGGCATCGCGGGCAAGATGCGCCGTCAGGTGATCAAGGACTACGTGGTGTTCCCGGCGCTGGCCGGCCCGTTCTTCCTGCCGGTCCTGCTGGGCAACGCGAGCGCCAACCTGGTGCGCAACCTGTGGTCGCACGCAGTGATCTTCTGCGGTCACTTCCCCGACGGCACGGTGCAGTTCACCGAGGAGCAGCTGGAGGGTGAGACGCGCGGTCAGTGGTACCTGCGTCAGATGCTGGGCTCGGCCAACCTCGACGGTGGTCCGCTATTTCACCTGATGACCGGCAACCTGAGCTTCCAGATCGAGCACCACCTGTTCCCCGACCTGCCGAGCAACCGGTACTCCGAGGTTGCGCCCGAGGTCCGCGCGCTGTGCGCCGAGTACGGCATCCCGTACACGACGGGACCGCTGGGCAGGCAGTACCTGCAGGTGCTGCGCAAGCTCAATCGGCTTGCTCTGCCCCCGAAGAAGGACTCGACGACGAGGTAGCGGCCGGTTCCGGGGCGCGGCGGCGGGCCAGCAGGAACGCCACCGCGCCCAGGAACACCACCAGGCTGGTCCAGTCGTTGAGCCGCAGGCCGAGGAAGTGGTTGGCGTGGTCGATGCGCAGCGCCTCGATCCACCCCCGGCCGACCGTGTACGCGGCGACGTACAGCGCGAACAGCCGTCCGTTGTTCAGCAGGAACCGGCGGCCTGCCCAGACCAGCAGCAGCGCCACACCGATGTCCCACAGCGACTCGTAGAGGAACGTCGGCTGGTAGGTGGCCAGGTCCAGGGACTCGGCCGGCCGGTGTGCCAGGTCGATCTCCACGGCCCAGGGCAGGGTACTGGGGCCGCCGAACAACTCCTGGTTGAAGTAGTTGCCCCAGCGACCGATCGCCTGCGCGAGGATCAGCCCGGGGGCCAGCGCGTCGGCGAAGTCGGGCAGCCGGACACCGAGACGGCGGCAGCCGATCCAGGCACCCAGCGCGCCGAGCGCCACGGCGCCCCAGATGCCCAGGCCACCGTCCCAGATGTAG
The DNA here is from genome assembly GCF_000429025.1 of Actinospineispora spinosispora DSM 44797. Lineage (GTDB taxonomy): Bacteria > Actinomycetota > Actinomycetes > Mycobacteriales > Pseudonocardiaceae > Pseudonocardia > Pseudonocardia spinosispora. Next base: position 327,114 of record NZ_KE386833.1, on the reverse strand, counting down.
AGCGCCCGGATCGGTTCCCGGCCCGGCGCGAAGTACAGCTCCGGGTCGGTGATCACGTGGTAGAGCCGGCCGCCGACGACCCCGAAGGGCACCGCCCAGATCGCTATGTCGACGATCTGCTCCGGGTCACCGCCCCTGGCACGCCAGCGGACCTGCGTCCATCGGCCGGCGACCAGGATGCCGGCGAGGATGCACAGCGCGTACGCCCTGATCGGGACCGGTCCGAGATGCCACACGCTCTGCGGAGGGCTGGGTAGGTAGGTCAGCATCAGCGGCGGGCGTCAGCTCGGTAGGCGCAGCAGGTAGTCACCGGTGTCGTCGTCCCATTCCATCTCGATCAGGCCCCGCGTCCGCGCCGCCTTGGCGAAGGACAGGAAGCTCTTGAACCCGTAGCGCTTCTCGGAGAAGTCCGCCGCGCGCTTGCGCAGCTGGTTCTTCAGCCCGCTCAGCTGCGGCGGCCCGCCGGACTCGCTCAGTCCCTTCACGACGTCCACCAGCAGGCGGAAGGCGGCGTCCTCGGCCGTCTCGTCCTCGGGGAAGGAGACCTCCGGGTCACCCTGGGCCGAGCCGGGGCGCAATGCGATGACCCGCTGGTTCTCCAGGTTGCGCAGCAGCTCGCCGAAGCCACGGAAACCGTGGTCGGCCTCGTCGAACGTCGGGTCCTTGCGCAGCACCGCCCGCTTGAGCCGCGACGCGAGCACCGGCCCGTCGGAGTGGCGCTGCAGACCGGCGAGAGTGCGGGCCAGGACCGCGCCCACGTCGCGGTCCTCGCCGGTCTTGGCAGGCTCGTCGACGACGCTGTCGCCGGCGACCGGTTCGACGAACGTGACGCTGATCGGCTCGCCGGTGCGCCCGGTGACGGCCTCGGTCGGTTGCTCGGTCGCCGGGGTCTCCTCGGACGCCGGGATCGGGGTGGCTGCCGAGCCCGCCGAGGACCGGCCGCGGCCGCCTCTGCTCCGCCGCGGCACGGGTGTCGCCTCGACGCCGGGCAGCCGGTCGTAGAACAGGAACTCGTCGCAGGCCGGCGGCAACAGCGCCGAGGTCGAGGACTGCACCCCGATCCCGATCACCCGCTTGTCCATCTCGCGGAGCTTGTGCATGAGCGGGGTGAAGTCGGAGTCCCCGGTGCCGATCGCGAACGTCGTGATGAAGCCGCGCTCGTAGGCGAGCTCGATCGCGTCGACGGCCAGCTTGATGTCCGCGGCGTTCTTGCGCGAGCCGCCGATGCGCTGGGTGATCTCGATCAGCTCGACCTGGGCCCGCGCGAGCAGCCTGCGGTCGTCGCTGAAGGCAGACCAGTCCGCGTACGCGCGGCGCGACACGACCCGCCCGCGCTCGGCCAGTGCATCCGCGATCGGGCCGAAGTCGAACGGGGTGACCCCCAGCCCGTCGCGCGCGCCGATCGCGAGGTTCTCGTAGTCGAGAAACAAGGCGATTCGTTCATCATCGTTGGCCACTGCACGCTCCCAAGGCTGTCTGCCCGCAGCGTACGGCCGACACCTCGGCAGCCCGGGCGCGGCTCTCCGGCGCCCTCGACCCCGTGAGTGTCGCGGCCGGTCATAGGCGGCCGCGGCACTCACGGGTTTCTCAGTTATCAGGTTCGGGCGGTGGCGACAAGCGCTCCCCGGCAATCGATATCCCGCGTGCGCAACACACGCACCACGGCTCCCATCTGGCGTACAAAGAGATCTTGCGTCGGCGACGAGGCCGACGGTCCTCGGGAGGGCGTCATGTCGGGACGCAGGACTTCACTGGCACTGAGCAGGCGACGAGCGCTCGGCCTGGCGGCCGCCGCCGGTGTCGCCGCCGCGCTGACCGGCTGCGGAACGGGCCGGCCACCGCACAGCTTTCGCTGGCAGATGATCCCCTCGTACTCACTGCAGGCGCCGCTGCCGGAACGCGTCGCGTATGTCCGTTCACGGATCGCCGAGTACGAACGCACCACCGGCTGGCGCCCGATACCCGAGGTGAGCAGCAGCGACATCACCGCGGCGATGGCCAAGCTGCTGTTGCAGGCCTCGCAGGGTAGAGCACCCGAGATCGGCCAGGTCGACTCGTACCTGTTCGGCCGGTTCAGCAGGTACGCCGGTGACCTGACCGGCCCGCTCGCGCAGGCGGGGCTCGCGTTGGACAGCTGGTTCCCGCAGTTCCGCGAGGTGATGACGCTCGGTTCGGGTCAGCCGAGGTCCATCCAGTTCAACACCGACGTACGGGTCCTCTACTACCGCAGGGACCTGGTCCCGACTCCCCCGTCGTCCTGGGACGAGGTTCTGTCGATCGGGCGGGCCAACGCCGCGAAGGGCAAGTACTTCCTGTTCGCCGGCAGCCGCTCCGAGGACAGCGTCAACACGACGTTGTGGCCACAGCTGTGGTCCCAGGGCGGCGAGATCCTCGACCCGGACGGCTCACCCGCGTTCGCATCCGGGCCCGGTCGCACCGCGATGATCGACGGGCTGGGCTTCATCCGGCGGCTGATCACCGAGGGGATCACACCCCGGCGGGTGGCGAACCTGCGCAGCGACGACGACTGCAACCCCGACGTGCTCGCCGGCAACGTGGCGATGTTCCTCGGCGGCAGCTGGCAGGGCGCCGACCTGCAGAACCTCGTGAAGAACGGCGACTTCGGCAAGGAATGGGGCGCCGCCCCGATCCCGAGCCGCTCCGGCGACAACCACGCGTGCGTCGCGGGCGGCTGGACCTGGGCGTCCTTCGCGCAGGCCCCCGAGGTGGTGCACCAGAGCATGAAGCTGGTGATCGACGCCTACGCCGCCGACGAGGGCATGGCGAAGTTCTGCACGCTCGGTGGGTACCTGCCCACCCGGGAGCCGGTGTACGACCATCCCGCCTACCGGGGCGACGCGTTCACTCCGGTGTTCCGCGACCATCTGCGCCGCTACGCGCGGGTGCGTCCGCTGCGGCGGGAGTACCAGCAGGTGTCCTCCGCGATGCAGATCGCGCTGTCCTCGGTCACCTCGTTGACCAAGGAGCCGGAAGAGGCGCTCGACGCGGCGTTGGCGCAGGTCGTCTGATGGCCACCCGGGAGAACCCCGTCCTCGCCCGGCCGTGGCTGTGGATGCTGCCGCTCGGGGTCGTGCTGGTGATGGTGTTCGTCTACCCGATCCTGGAGATCCTCCGGCTGAGCTTCACCGATGCGACGATGGTGGCCGGGGAGCCGTACTCGTACACGGCGGCGACCTATCGCAGCATCGTCGCCGGCCAGGACTTCGCCGACATCCTGCGCGTCACCGTCCTGTTCGTGCTGTTCAGCGTGGTGTTCCAGTTGTTGCTCGGGTTCGCCGTCGCGCTGCTGGTGGACACCGCGGCGCGCCGAGGCCTGCGCGGCGCCCTGGTGACCAGAACCGTCGTGCTGACCGCGTGGGCCATCCCCGGGGTGGTGATCGGGGTGATCTGGCGGCTGCTCTACCAGGACGGGCCTGCCGGCATCCTGAACTATCTCGGCGGCATGATCGGGTTGTCCGGCAACGCCTCGTTCCTGTCCGACCCGGACGCGGCGCTGATCTCGGTCACCGTGGCGAACATCTGGCGGGGCACCGCGCTGTCCATGATCCTCATGTACGCCGGTCTGCAGTCGGTGTCGCGGGAGCTTCTCGAAGCGGCGCGCATCGACGGAGCCGGCACATTCCAGGCGTTCCGTGCGGTGACCTGGCCGGTGCTACTGCCGCTCGTCGCGATCGACCTGATCACCATCACGGTCGAGACGTTCAACACCTTCGACATGGTGATGGCGCTGACCGGTGGTGGGCCGGGCACGGCGACCGAGGTGCTCGCCCTCGGTGTCTACGACCAGATGTTCAACCAGCTCAACCTCGGCAGGGGCGCCACCATGTCGGTCGTCCTGCTGCTGATCAACGTGATCATGGTCGGCTTCTACTTCCGATACAGCGCGCGGCGGGAGGCCACGGCATGAGGTCGAACCGGGCCCAGAACACCCTCCTCTACCTGGGCATGGCCGCCGTCATCGTGGCGTTCGCCTTCCCGGTGCTGTGGGTGTTCTCGCTGTCGCTGCGCACGGCCGCCGAGATCTCCGCCGTGCCGCCGCCCCTCGTTCCGGAAGTCCCGCAGTGGGGCAACTACGGCCGGGTGCTGGAGACGACCAACATCGGCCGCTACCTGCTGAACTCGCTGATCGTCGTGGCCGGCTCGGTCATCGGCTGCCTCGCCGTGTGCATCCCCGCCGCGTACGGGATGTCCCGGCTGCGGTTCCGGGGCGAGCGGACGTTCTCCCGGTTCGTGCTGGCCTGCCAGCTGATCTCGCCGGTCGTGCTCGTCGTGCCGATCTACCGGGTGTTCGTGTCGCTCGACCTGGTCAACAACTACCTCGGCCTGATCCTGGTCTACGTCGCGGTCACCTCGCCGTTCCTCACCTGGTTCCTGCGCGACTACCTGGACACCGTCCCCGCGCAGCTCGACGAGGCCGCCATGATGGACGGCTGCACCCGCTGGCAGGCACTGTTGTGGATCGTGCTCCCGACCGCGGCGCCCGGCATCGCCTCGGCCGCGATCGTGGTGTCGGTGCTGAGCTGGTCGCAGTTCGCGGTGCCGTTCGTCCTGCTCGACGACTCGAACCTGTACCCGGTCTCGGTCGGTGTGGTGAACCTGCAGCAGACCGGCAACGAGATCACCACGCAGTACCTCGCGGCGGGCAGCATCCTGGCTGTGGTGCCGGTGATCGTGGTGTTCATCGTGCTGCAGCGCTACATCGTCGGGGCCCTGACCGCCGGAAGCCTGAAGGGATGATGTCGTGCACGACGACCGCACACTGATCGAGGCGCGGATCGACCGGGTTCTGACCGAGCGGCTCCGGCCGGCTGTGTACCCGAGCAGCGCACCGGTCCGGATCGAGGTGTGGCACGCACCGGGCGAGCCCGTCGCGGCCTCGGTCGGGTTGGCCGCCGAGTACTCGCCGTGCCAGGTCGGCGACCGGTGGGGTCCCGCGTGGGGAACCAGCTGGTTCCGGGTGACCGGCACGGTCCCCCAGGCCTGGGCGGGCTCGACGGTCGAGCTGCTGTTCGACCCGGGCTTCGAGCGGGTCATGGCGGGTTTCCAGTGCGAGGGCCTCGTCTATTCCGGTGACGGCACCCCGATCAAGGGGCTGAACCCGCGCAACAGCTGGGTGCGGGTCGGCAACCCCGCGTCGGGTGGTGAGGACGTCACGTTCTACATCGAGGCCGCGGCGAACCCGGTCATCCACGACGAGCGGCACATCTTCCTACCGACCCATCTCGGTGAGCTGAGCACGGCCGGGCCCGAGCTGCTCTATCGCCTGACCAGGGTCGAGCTCGCGGTGTTCGACGAACAGGTCTGGCAGCTCGTCGCGGACCTCGAGGTGCTGACCCAGCTCATGCACGAGCTGAGCACCGACTCCCCGCGCCGCTGGGAGATCCTGCGCACCTGTGGCCGGGCGTTGGACGTGCTGGACCTCGACGACATCTCCGGCACCACGAAGGCCACCCGCGCCGTACTGGCCGAGGCGCTGGCCGCTCCGGCGCACGCGAGCGCGCACCGGCTGTCCGCCGTCGGGCACGCGCACATCGACTCGGCGTGGTTGTGGCCGCTGCGTGAGACGGTGCGCAAGGTCGCGCGCACGACGGCCAACGTGACCGCGCTGATGGACGACCACCCCGAGTTCGTGTTCGCCATGTCCCAGGCCCAGCAGCTCGCCTGGCTGCGCGACCACCATCCGGCGCTGTTCGCGCGGGTCAAGGAGAAGGTCGCGGCGGGGCAGTTCGTGCCGGTCGGCGGCATGTGGGTCGAGTCCGACACGAACATGCCGGGCGGTGAGGCCATGGCACGCCAGTTCGTGCACGGCAAGCGGTTCTTCGCGACCGAGTTCGGCATCGAGACCGACGAGGTGTGGCTGCCCGACTCGTTCGGCTACAGCGCGTCGCTGCCGCAGCTCGTCGCGCTGTCGGCGTCAACATGGTTCCTGACCCAGAAGATCTCCTGGAACCAGACGAACAAGTTCCCGCACCACACGTTCTTCTGGGAGGGCATCGACGGCACCCGGGTGTTCACGCACTTCCCGCCGGTCGACACCTACAACTCCGAGCTGTCCGGCACGGAGCTGGCCCACGCGTCGGCCAACTACCAGGAGAAAGGGCGCGGGCAACGGTCGCTGGTCCCGTTCGGCTGGGGTGACGGCGGTGGTGGCCCCACCCGCGAGATGCTCGCGCGCGCCGCCCGGCTGACCGATCTGGAAGGCTCCCCCAGGGTCGAGATCGAGCCGCCGGTCGAGTTCTTCCGCAAGGCGCACGAGGACTATCCGGATGCGCCGGTCTGGGTCGGTGAGCTGTACCTGGAGTTCCACCGAGGCACCTACACCAGCCAGGCGCGCACCAAGCAGGGCAACCGGCGCAGCGAGCACCTGCTGCGGGAGGCCGAGCTGTGGTCGGCGACCGCGTTCGTGCGCCGCGGCCATCCCTATCCGTACGAGCAGCTGGACCGGTTGTGGAAAGCGGTACTGCTCAACCAGTTCCACGACATTCTGCCCGGTTCGTCGATCGCCTGGGTGCACCGCGAGGCGGAGCGGACCTATGCGGCCGTCGCCGGGGAGCTGACCACGATCATCGACGAGGCGCAGCGGGCGCTCGCCGGCATCGGCGACCGCCCGATCACCTTCAACGCCGCGCCGCACGCCAGGGACGGTGTCGCGGCGGGCGGCGCCGAGGTCGTCACACCCGCGGGCGACGCGGTCGCTGTCAACGCGGTGGACGGCGGCTTCGAGCTGGACAACGGGCTGCTGCGGGTCACCGTCGACCGGCGCGGTCTGGTCGGTTCGATCCTCGACCTGTCCGCCGGGCGCGAGGTCGTCGCCCCCGGCGCCCACGCGAACCTGCTGCAGCTGCACCCGGACCTGCCGAACAAGTGGGATGCCTGGGACGTCGACGAGTTCTACCGCAACACCGGGACGGACCTGGTGGAGGTCGACGAGATCACCCGCGTGGACGGCGGCGTGCGGATCGTCCGGTCGTTCTCCCGGTCGAGGGTGACGCAGCTGTTGACGCTGCACCCGGGGGCACAGCGGCTCGACATCGAGACCGAGGTCGACTGGCAGGAGAAGGAGAAGTTCCTCAAGCTGGCGTTCCCGCTGGACGTACAGGCCGATCGGTCGGCCTCGGAGACCCAGTTCGGGCACGTGTACCGGGCCACCCACGCCAACACCAGCTGGGACGCGGCGAAGTTCGAGATCTGCGCGCACCGCTGGGTTCACCTGGCCGAACCCGGTTACGGCGTCGCGCTGGCGAACGACTCCAGCTACGGCCACGACGTGACCCGTTCGGCGAAGGAGGGCGGGGGCATCGCGACCACGATCCGTGCGTCGCTGCTGCGGGCGCCCCGGTTCCCCGACCCGGAGACCGACCAGGGCGTCCATCGGCTGCGGCACGCGCTCGTGGTCGGCGCCGAGCTGGCCGACGCGGTGCGCGAGGGCTACTTCCTGAACCTGCCGGCCCGGGTGGTCGAGGGAGCCGGGCCCGTCGAACCGCTGCTGACCGTGGACGACCCGGCGGTATGCGTGGAGTCGGTGAAGCTCGCCGACGACGGCTCGGGCGACGTGGTGGCCAGGCTGTACCAGGCCACCGGTGCGCGCTCCACCACCACGATCACCACCTACTTCGGCCCGGACCACGCCTGGACCACCGACCTGCTGGAACGCCGCTGGCCCAGAACCGAAGAACACAGACTGTCCGAAGGCGCCCTGACCCTGCGCCTGCGCCCGTTCGAGATCGTCACGCTCCGCTTCGCCAGCCCATGACCCGACACCGCGCACCCTTCGGTCACACCGCGCACGGTGCACAGGGCGCGGCGTGGACGTACGGTGCGCGGTGTCGGGCTGGGGTCGTCGATCTGGAGGCGTCATGACCACCGATAGCGCCGCTCCGTCGCGGGGTATGCGGCTCGCGTTCCGCGGGTTCGACACCATCGAGCGCATCGGGAACAAGCTGCCGCACCCGTTCTGGCTGTTCTGGATCTTCGCCGTGATCGTCGCGGTGCTCAGCGCGGTCCTGAAGGCGGCCGGGGTCAGTGCCGTCAACCCGAGCTCGGGCAAGACCATCGAGGTCCAGAACCTGCTGAGCAAGGACGGTCTCGCGCAGGTCCTCAAGGGCGCCGTCGACGCCTACGGCACGTTCCCACCGCTGGCCACGATCGTCCTCATCATGCTCGGCATCGCGGTCGCCGAGAAGGCCGGACTGGTCAACGTCCTGCTGCGCCGGATGGTCATGCGGGTGCCCGGCAAGTACCTGACGTTCGCCCTGTCCATGACCGCGATGGTCGGCCACGTCGCCTCGGACGCCGCCTACGTGGCGCTGGTCCCGCTCGGCGGGCTGCTGTTCCGGGCGGCCGGCCGCAGCCCGGTTCTCGGCTGCATCGTCGCGTTCGTCTCGGTCTCGGCCGGCTACGACGCGTCGCCGTCGATCACCGCGGTGGACGCGATCCTGTCCGGCATCTCCACCGCCGCGGCGCACCTCGTCGATCCGCACTACGTCGTGACGCCGCTGGCCAACTACTACTTCAGCGTCGCCTCCTCGGTACTGGTCGCATCAGTCATCACCCTCGTCGTGGAGACGGTGCTGGGCCGGCGCCCTGACCTGCAAGCCGACGAGCAGGACGAGGTCGGCGAGGAGCTCCGGCACGACGACATCACTCCGGCGCAGCAGCGCGCGCTGCGCATCACCGGCCTGGTGGCGCTGGGCTACGTCGCGGTCCTCGTGCTGGGCATGCTGCCCTCGGTTTCCCCGCTGCGCGGCGCGGGCGGCGGCATCGTCAGCTCACCGGTCATCTCCGGGATCGCGCTTGTCCTCGGTGTGTTCTTCGCCCTGGTCGGCATGGTGTACGGCCGGCTGACCGGCAGCCTGCCCGCTCCCAAGGACGTCCTCGACGCGATGGCCGACGGCGTGAGGTCGCTGGCCCCCATCCTGGTGTTGTTCTTCGCCATCTCCCAGTTCCTCGCCTACTTCAAGTGGACACACCTCGGGGAGATCCTGGCGATCACCGGCGCGGACCTGCTGCGCGGTGCCGGAGTGCACTCCTGGTTGATCCTGCTCGGCATCGCGGTGGTGATCACGGTGATGAACCTGGTCCTGACCAGCGGTTCCGCGCTGTGGGCGCTGGCGGCACCGATCTTCGTGCCGATGCTGATGCTGCTCGGGATCAGCCCGGAAGCCACTCAGGCCGTCTACCGGGTCGCCGACTCGGTCACCAACTGCATCACGCCCATGAGCCCCTACTTCGTCATGACGCTGGGCTTCGTACAGCAGTACCGCCGCTCGGCCGGGCTCGGCACGATCGCCTCGTTCACGATCCCGATCGCGGCGGTCGTGTGGATCGTGTGGACCGCATTCGCGCTGGCCTGGTACCTGTTGGGTATCCCGTTCGGCCCTGGCGCCTGAACCACGTCGACATCTGAAAGGCACTTCGATGACCACCGAGCTGGCCGCGCTGGCCGACAACGCCGCCGAGGAGATCCTGGCGGACATCATCGAGCTCGTGAAGGTCGAGAGCCACAGCTACGACCTACCGGGGCTGGCCGAGGGACTGACCGTGCTGCGCGACATCACCGTCCGAAGGCTGGGCGCGCCTGACCACACCGAGACCCATCCCGGTGGCGAGCACGGCGACATCGTGACGCACACGTTCACCGGGCAGGGCCCGGGGCACGTCGCGCTGATCGGTCACTACGACACGGTCTGGCCGAAGGGCACACTCGCCGGCTGGCCGGTCACCGAATCGGTCGACGACCACGGCAGGCGGACTCTCACCGGACCGGGCATCTTCGACATGAAGACCGGTGTGGTCCAGGGAATCTGGGCGTTGAAGCTGCTGCGGGACAGCGGTGCGCAGATGCCCACGGTGACGTTCCTGTTCAACGGCGACGAGGAGATCGGCTCGCTGTCCTCGCGGCCGATCATCGAGAAGGTCGCCGCCGAGGTGGACGCCTCGCTCGTGCTGGAGGCGAGCGTCGACGGCGCGGTCAAGACCGGCCGCAAGGGCACCGGGATCTTCGTGGCCACCGCGACCGGCATCGAGTCGCACGCCGGACTGGCGCCGGAGAAGGGCGCCAGCGCGATCCATGCGATGGCCGAGTTCATCACCGCCGCGGCCGCGATCGCCGACCCGGCAAAGGGGACCACGATCAACGTGGGTCTCGTCAGCGGCGGCTCAGGGACGAACGTCGTCGCCGGGAGCGCCACCGCGAAGATCGATATCCGGGTGCTGACCGTTGAGGAACAGAACCGGGTGGACGCCGAGTTCTCCGCGATCACGGTCAGCGATCCTCGGGCGCACGTCGAGGTCCGGCACGACTGGAACAGGCCGCCGATGACCCTGACCGAGGCATCGGCGCCGCTGCTCGACATCGCCCGCGCCGTGTCCGCCGAGCTGGGCACGCAACTCGGCAACGTCACGGTCGGCGGCGCCAGCGACGCCAACTTCGTGGCGGCGCTGGGCCGCCCGGTCCTGTGCGGTCTCGGCGCGGTGGGCGGAGGCGCCCACGCCCGCACCGAGTTCATCTACCCCGACACGGTCCCCCACCAGACGGCCCTGCTGGCAGGCATCCTGCACAAACTGTCCCTCCGCCCATAACCCCCCGAAGCGGCACGAATGTGGCTTTAGGGACGTTGAACGTCCCTAAAGCCACATTCGTGCCATGTTGTGGGGCGGGTTTCAGAGTGGGTTCGGGGCGCCGAGAGGGGCTGTGCAGAAGCCTCCGCCCACGTAGCGTTCGGGGGTGGGCTCGGTGGGCGCCAGCTGGTCGGCGTAGGCCTCGGCGTCGTCCTGGGAGCGGTAGCCGAGTGCTTCCGCCTCGGCCAGGGAGAAGATGCTCCTGGTGTTGGCGGAGACGCCCCAGATCAGCCGGTAGCCGGGCGACGGGGCGCTCAGGCACGCCTCGAACAGCCGGGCGCAGTCGTCGGGTGACAGCCAGGTGATCAAGCCGCGCGGACCGAGCGGTAGCGGCGTCTCGAAGCAGGAACCGATCCGGATCGCGATGACGTCCATCCCGAAACGGGAGTGGTACAGGCTGCCCAGCGCTTCCATCGCCGCTTTGCTCACGCCGTAGTAGGTGTCCGGCCGGGGCGACGAGTCGGCGGGCAGGCCCGGTTCGTCGGCGTCCCGGAAACCGACCGAATGGTTGCTCGACGCCAGGATCACCCTGGTCACACCCGCCTGACGGGCAGCGTCCAGCACGACCTGCGTCCCGTTGATGTTGACGTCCAGGATCTCGGCCCAGCTGGTCTCGCGGCTGTGTCCGCCGAGGTGGATCAGCGCGTCCACACCCTCACATGCCGCGAGCATCGCGTCCGGGTCGGTGACCGAACCGGTCAGCAGCTCGACCGGTTCGTCGTCGGCCGAGGGCGTCTGGGAAGCGAGGTCCAGCAACCGCAGCATCCGGCCGTCGCGGCGCATCCTGGTACGCATCATCCGGCCGATGCCGCCGGCCGCCCCGGTGATCAGAATGCGTTTCGGGTCGTTCATCGGACTCCCGCCCTGCGCAGCCGCTGCCCGAGCTCGGCGGTCGCCGCCGCCAGCAGCTCGCCGACCTCACGCGCCTCGTCGTCACTGACCTTGTCGACCGGCATCGAGCAGCTCATCGCATCGGTACCGGGAATCCGGTAGGGCACCACCGAGGCGACGCAGCGGACACCGGGGGTGCCCTCCTCCACCTCGGCCGCGAAACCCCGTTCGCGTGTCGCGGCGCACTCGGCGTGCAGCGCATCCAACGTGGTCACCGTGTTCGAGGTCAACGGCGACAACACCCCCTGTACCAGTTCGGTGATCTCGTCGTGGGTCAGTTCGGACAGCAGCGCCTTGCCCAGCGCGGTGGCGTGGACCGGGAGCGTGCGGCCGACCCTGGACACGAGGTGCAGCGAACGCTGCGACTCCCGGGTCTCCAGGTAGACGACCTGGGCGCCGTGGCGCCGCGCGTAGTGCGAGGTGAACCCGGTGCGCTCGCGCAGCTGCTCCAGCGCTTCGGTCGCGTACGGCATCGCCGGGTCCCGGTCGAGGTAGGCGGTGCCGCAGATCAGCGCCCGCACCCCGAGGCGATAGCGGGTACCACTGGCATCGGCCTGCAGCCACCCGGCCTCGTGCAGGGTGCGTAGCAGTCCGTGCAGGCTGGAGCGGGGAAAGCCGGTGCGGGCGTGCAGATCGGTCAGCGACAGCCAGGCGTCGGTGGTCGCGAACTCCTCGACCAGGTCGATGGCCCGCCGGGCGGACTTGACACCGGCGGCCGAGGTGCCGTTCTCTAGCGCGGCAGCAGCGACCTCGGCCTGTTGCGCCATTCGCCGCTCCCCCGCTCGATCGCTGCGTGTCGTTGACACGTGACCCGCGTCATATTAGCTTCCTGGAACATGTTCGCATAGCAGAACTCAATCATATATGTGAACGCGCCCGCGTGCCCAGCGAAGGAGAACAACGGTGCACGTACTCGACTGGACAATGGTGTGCGGTTACTTCGTGCTGATGATCGTGATCGGCTGGTGGTCGCACCGCCGGATCAACGACGTCAAGGACTTCTTCACGGCGGGCGGCCGGATGCCCTGGTGGCTCGCGGGCATCTCGCACCACATGTCGGGTTACAGCGCCGTGCTGTTCGTGGCCTACGCCGGTGTCGCCTACTCGGACGGCATCACCGTCTACTTCTGGGGCTTCGCGAGCATCGGCATCGGTGTCGGCATCGGCTCCTGGCTGTTCGCCGCCCGCTGGAACCGGTTGCGCTCGACGCTCGGCGTCGCCTCACCGCTGGAGTACCTGGCGCAGCGCTACAACGTGCCCACCCAGCAGGCCCTCGCGTGGAGCGGCAGCCTGCTGAAGATCTTCGACATCGCCGCCAAGTGGTACGCGGTGGCGACCCTGCTCAACTCGTTCGCCGGCGTCCCCTACGTCTGGGGAATCGTGCTGACCGGCACCGTCACCCTGATCTACTGCACGGTCGGCGGACTGTGGGCCGACGCGCTCACCGACTTCGGCCAGTTCGTCATCCAGGGCCTCGCCGCGCTGGTGATGATCTGGGTGATCCTGGACCGGCTGGGCGGCATCTCGGGCCTGTGGACCCTGTGGGGCCAGCTACCGGCGAGCCACGTCAACCCGACGACACCCAAGTTCACCACGGTCCTGCTGCTGGTCTACGTCCTGGTGAAGACCCTGGAGTACAACGGCGGGATGTGGAACCTGGCGCAGCGCTACATGGCGGCGCCCGGGACGCGCGAGGCCATCCGGGGCGCGCGGCTGTCCTCGGCGCTGTACCTGCTCTGGCCGCTTGTGCTGATGTTCCCGATGTTCGCGGCTCCGCTGCTGGTACCCGGCCTGTCGGACCCGAACACCTCCTACGCTGTGATGACCACGACGTTCCTGCCTGCCGGGCTCGTCGGGCTGGTGCTCGCCGGAATCTTCTCCCACACGATGGCCATGGTGTCCTCGGACGCGAACGCCATCTCGGCGGTCATCACCCGGGACATGCTGCCGGTCCTGTGGCGGCGCGCGCGTTCGTTCACCGACGCCGAGGGGCTGCGCGCGGCACGTATCTCCACGATCCTGTTCGTGGTGCTGACCATGATCGTGGCGACCCGGGCGCAGCAGCTGGGCGGCGTGCTGCAGATCGTGGTCTCCTGGGTCGCGGCGCTCATCGGCCCGATCTCGGTCCCGCTGCTGCTCGGCATGCTGCCCCGCTTCCGCCGATGCGGACCACGCGCCGCGCTGGTGTCCTGGGCAGGTGGCCTGATCGCCTACGCGATCGCCTACTACGGCGTGAACGCCAGCCAGACGGTCACGGTCGCCACTCCGGTCCTGGTCTCGGTGGCCCTGTTCAGCCTGCTGGGCCTGCTGGCCCCCGAACAGAGCCAGACCACCGACGACATGATCGACCTGATCGGCGGCAAGGACCCGGCCCCCACCCAGCCCGCCCCGACCCTGACCTAGCCCGCACAGACCGTCTCCACGCCGCACAGAGGCTCCGGCCTCTGTGCGGCGTGTGCTCGCTCTGTGCGAGCCGCTCAGTCCTGGGGGCGGGGGGACTTCGCCAGCTCGGGGGCCGAGGAGTCCAGGGGGACGGCCGGTGAACGGACCATCCCCAGCTGGACGCTCTGGCGGCGTTGGACCGCATCCAGCAACCAGTCCGTCGCCACCCGCAGGCGGTTTCCGGGCATGGCCATCAGGTGGTAGCCGCGGGTGACCGCCTTCGCGGCCAGCCCGGACAACGGCACGCCGAGCGGGTTGGCGGCCGCCGACACGCCACCCAGGTCGACCACGAAGCCGAGGTCGTGATGGCGGTACGCACTCCGGTCGCCTTCACCGAGCGAGGCGGCCACGTTGTGCGCGACCAGCCGGCCCTGGCGTTCCGCGTGCTGGGCGGTCATCGCGGTCAGCTCTCCCGGCCTGGTCAGGTCGGGCACCGCCGCCGCGTCGCCGCACGCGAACAGCTCGGGATGGCCGGGCACGCCCAGGTACTCGTCGACGTCGATGCGGCCCTTGGTGGTCGGCAGGCCCAGGCTCTCGGCGATGGGGTCCGCCCGCACACCGACGCACCACACCAACGTCCGGCTCGGCACACCCTCGCCGGTCTCCAGCGTGACACCGTCCGGCGTCGCCTCGCTGATCGACATCCCGGTCAGCACCTCGACGCCGCGCCTGCGCAGCACGCGGTCGGCGGTGCGGCCGAGCCGGTGATCCAGCCCCGGGAGGACCCTGCCCGCCTTGTCCAACAGCATCCACCGGACGCGCTGCCCGTGCAGTCTCGGCCGGTTTCTGATCAACGCAGTGGTCAGCAGCGGACCCTGCGCCGCGACCTCGGTCCCGGTGTACCCGGCGCCGACGACGACGAAGGTGCAACGGGCGTCCCGCTCGGCGGGGTCGTCCGTGAGGTCGGCCAGCTCGATCTGCCGGGTGATGTGGTCGCGCAGGTAGACGGCCTCTGGCACGCCCCGGAAGCCGTGCGCGTTCTGCGTGACGCCGGGAATCGGCAGCAACGCGTTCACGCTGCCGGCCGCGAGGATCAACCGATCGTAGGACAGATCGACGGTGTCGTCCTCCGGGGTTCGGACGGTCACGCGCCTGCCCTCGACGTCGACGGCCGTGGCCTCGCCCAGCACGCACTGCACGCCCGGCAGAGTCGCCGAGAGAGACACCGAGACCCGTCTCGGGTCCAGCACTCCCGCCGCTACCTCGGGCAGCAGCGGCAGGTACAGGAAGTAGTCGGTGGGGTTGATCAGCACGATGTCCGCCGTGTCCGCCAACGAGTCGTGCAGGACTCGGGCGGCGTTGTGGCCGGCGAAGCCGCCGCCGACGATCACTATTCGGGGTCGAGACACGTCCGTACTCCCTGGTCAACGCATGGGGGATGTCGTGGCCAGCGACTACCCGTTGTCGCCGCCCGCTATCCCTCGTTCTCAGACGTTGCTGAGCTGACGTCCTGACGACGTGGTGCGTGCCGACGTGGCCAACAGCCCGACGCCGACCAATGTCAGGCCGAGCCCGAGCAACCGGACCACCATCGAGTCCCCGGTGGCGAAGGGTTCACCGAACACCACGACCCCGAGGCACACCCCGATGACCGGATCGATCGCCATCATCACCGCGAGCGATCCGCCGAGCGGCCCGGCCTGGAACGCCGCCTGGCTCAGCAGCGTGCCACACGCACCACACGCGACCGCTGTCCACAGCTGCCAGCTCCCGACGAGCCCGGTCAAACCGTCGAGCAGCAGGATCGCGCCCCACGCCTTCGCCAGCGCGGCGGACGTCGCCATCAGCACCCCGGCCGCCGCTCCGAAGCACAGACATCGGGTGACACCCGACCGGATCAGGCCACCGATGAGCGTCACGGTCAGCACGATCCCCGCCAGCAGCAGCCCGGGCACCCACTGCTCGACCCCGGCCGGCGGGTCCGGCGGGCTGTCGGGGGCGACCGCGAGGAACACCGCGAGGCCGAGGACCACCACGGCCGCCCCGCGCATCGACCGTGGGCTGATCGGGCGTCCGGCCAACCGTTGCAGCCCGAGAGCCACCACGAGACCCACGGTCAGCACAGGTTGCACGATCGACAGTGGCCCGAGATTGACCGCGACGAGGTGCAGCGCGACCCCGGTGGCCTGCGCGGCGATCCCGGCGAGCCAGGTCCGCTTGCCCGCGAGCTCGACGAGCAGGCCCACGGGTGACCGCCGGCGCACCCGCCACGCGCTGAGGTGCTGCAGCGCCGAGGCCAGCCCGAAGCAGGCCGCCGCGAACAACGAGACGATCACCGTCACCGTCATGAGGCGGCCACCGGGGGTGCGAGAGCGGACACGCGGTCAGGCCGTGCGTCGCGCGGCGTCAGCGGGACCGCCACCGGCCGGATCGTCCCCGGCGAGCAGGTCGAGCACCACGCGGGCCGCGTCCGGGTTCCTGACCACGACACTGGGATCGCGGCGCAGCCGGGCGTGCTCGCGCAGCACCTCGCTCAGCTCGCCGACGTCCTTGGGCCACGGCGCGAGACCGGCTTCCGCCAGCGTCGCCGCGTTCGCGGCGCCGTGCCCGGGGATCGGGCGGAAGGTCACCGCCGGGAGCCCGGCGGTCAACGCCTCGGTCAGGGTGAGTCCACCCGCGTTGTGGACCAGCACGTCGGCCAGCTCCATCAGCGCCGGCACGTCGTCGCGCCAGCCCAGCGCGATCACGTCGTCGTCCCCGTCGAACTCGGCACGCAGCTTGCCGTTGCGACCGCACAGCACCAGCACCTGCGCCGCACCGGTGCCGGCGATCTCCCGCACCGCATCCGGGACGTCGCCCAAACCGAGCGACCCGGCCACGACCAGTGCCACCGGGCGGTCGTCACGCAGGCCCAGCTCGGCGCGCAGCTCACGACGCCGATCCGGGCAGAGCGACTCGCCGGTCCCGAACCGGGCCGACACCAGCCCGCCGACCGGCTGCATCGGCGTCCGGTACATCAACCGGCCCATCCGCGACGTGGCCTCGGTGACCGTGAGGTGATGATCGACCTCGGGGTGCACCCACATGCGGTGCACGGCCGGGTCGGTCAGGAAGGTGACCGTCGTGGCGTCGAGGCGCCCCAGTGCACGCAGCTGACCCAGCGTCTGGCTGGCCAGCGGGTAGGTCGAGACCACCACCGGGTAGCCGCGCGCCCAGCGCCGCACGTGCCGGCGCGCCATGCGACACAGCCCCAGGGTCAGTCGCTGCACCCAGTTACTGGACTCGAGGCTGACGAACAGCCACTCGAACAGCCACGGCGCGTATCCGACGCTGAGCGAGTAGCCGTCCCGCAGCACCAGCCGGGCCAACCTCGGCACCGCATCCAGATAGTCGCGACGCTCGGCCTGAACGCCGTGCGCCTCCAGCCGCGCTATCAACTCGTCGGCGGCGCCGTCGTGACCGGCGCCAACGCTCCCGGAGATCACCAGAATGCGTGCCGTTCCACCGCTGACGAACAGACCCATCGGTCCTCGACTTCCCTGGTCGCTGATGATGGATCAATCGATAGAAGGCGAAGGTTGCCTGCGTCGACGCAATGGCTGTACTCGGGCCCAACACTGGGAGACCACCCGGTACCACCCGGCTCAGCTTGATCAACCGGGTCGACGACGATAGACAGGGACGCGACACCGGCAGCCGCCGATGTCCGAGCACACCGGAGGCAAAATGACGGCCGCCGAGAACCGGTCGGGCTGGCGGTCAGCTCTGCGCAGGGTGCGCCACGATCATTCACTGACCGGCCGGGCCGAGGATTCCGCCGATGCGACCGGACCGCTCGACGACGATGCGGCCGACACCGCCGCCGGCCCAACCGAGAAGGCGGAACGCTCGTTCGCGCTGCAGGTCGAGGAGCTGCTCCTGCAGGCGCCCCGCCGCTACACCCCTCGCCAGCTACGTGCGCTCACCGGCATCGAACGGTCGAGGACGCTGCGGCTGTGGCACTCGCTGGGGTTCGCCGACGTCGAGAGCGACGACGTGGTGTTCACCGACAACGACGTGCAGGCCGTCGAACGCCTCGAACAGCTCAGGGCGACCGGCCTGATCTCCGCCGACCTGCAGGTCGCGGTGACCCGCTCCATCGCACAGGCCATGTCCGGCCTGGCCGAATGGCAGGTGGAGCTGTTCTTCCAGGTTCTGTCCAACCGGCCGGAGGGCGCGCCACACTGGACGACCGACCTGGAACGGCTGCTACCTGCCCTGTCCAAACTGCAGGAATACGTCTGGCGCCGACATCTGGCGGTCGCGGCGGGCAGACTGCTGGCGAACGCCCCCAGTGAGTCCGACGTCCGGACCCTGGTGGTCGGCTCCACAGATCTCGTCGGATTCACCCGCACCGCGCGTCGGTTGACGGCGACCCAGCTGGTCGAGCTGGTCGAGCTGTTCCACGGCATCACCTCCGACGTGATCGCGGACGGAGGAGGCCGCATCGTCAAGACCGTCGGTGACGCGGTGCTCTTCGTGACCGACCGCCCCGACGAGGCCGCCGAGATCGCCCTGCACCTGCTGGAACGCACCGCCGAGGCCACGTCCCTGCCCGAGCTGCGCACCGGCCTGGCATTCGGCCCCGTCCTGACCAGGCTGGGCGACATCTACGGCGAGGTGGTCGACAACGCCGCCCGTCTCTGCACCCACTCCCGCCCCGGCCGGATCCTGGTCTCCGAAGAGCTCGCCTCCGCGCTCGAGGGCGACGACCGGTTCGCGCTGAGGCTGCGCCGTCCGATCGTCGAACGCGGCTATCCCCGACTGCACCCCTGGGGACTGCGCCGCCCTCCGGCCGAGAACCGCTGAACCTTTGAGGACGCCGCCTGATCACCTCGCCACGGCGTCCGGCGTACTGCCCGGCTCTCGCGGCCCGTCCAGGGCCCCCAGCGCCGTGAGCACCGCACCGATCGAGACGTACGACCGCTCCGGCAGCTGCCAGAAGAGGTGCCGCGTGCCCCGGTCCGGCCCGTAGTGATCGACATGCGCCAGCACCTGCCATCGGTCGGCAGGGAACGTCAGACCCGCCAGGACCTGCGCCAGTAACCTCGGTGATGGCCGACTCATGGTGCACACCTCCGCTTGTCGATGTGTCCGATGTCACATTGTGCCGCACACCTGGGGTCGCGCGCGACGAACTCACCTACCGGTGGACGCAAATCTCCCCACGGGGTTTCATGCCGTGACAGGCCGGGTACTGAGCGTCACGCACGTTGCAGACCTCGATGGACACACGGAAGAAGGTCGGTACCGATGCCACGGCACCGCGCTCCCTCAGCTCCCTCCCGCGCCCTCACGACTCTGACCGGCGCAGCAGTCACCGGCGTGGCACTCGGCGCGTCGATGATCTCCCCCGCGCTCGCCTCGGCAGCGCCGGCGACCACCGACTCGGACCTCAGCACCGGGACCACCCCCGCACACCTCGGCCACAACTCGGACGACTCGTCGGAAGACGCCTCCCGCCACCACCGCAAGCAGCGCCACCACCGCACGCTGGCCCGCCCGATGACCAGCGGCGAACAGCAGTACCGCAACGGCTGCAAGCAGGGCTACATCAAGCAGGACTGCGACCAGTTCACCGTGACGCACCTGCTGCGGAAGGGCATCAACCCGTTCTTGTAGGTGGAGCTGGGGTGGTTGGCCTGGGTAGCTCGGGCTGTGGGGCTCTAGCGGTGGGTGGAGGTGCAGGCTGTATTGCTTGGGCCTGTTTCGCGCGCGGTATTTTTCTGTGACCACCCCGGCTCGCGTAAACGCTCGCTGGGGTACTCCCAGAAAAAAAGGCTCGAGGACTCGCCCGGGCGCGCGCTTGTGGCCACCCTGGGGAGCCGCCCTGGCAGCTGGGCGATGTGGTTGCTGACATTCACTGCCCGGCCTTCGCCGGAACTCCTTCGGAGACTCGCGGAGCCGGCTTCACAGACACATGTACATGCGCAGGCGGCAAGGAGCCGTGAGTGTTTTGGGTTGCCAGGGCAACCCAAAACACTCACGGCTTCTTATGGCGAACGCGCGTTCACGGGTGGCCCCGCAGAGGCTCCCGGAGGGGTTCCGCCGCAGGCGGGTAGTGCATGAGTGGCGGCTCTCAGGGTGACCACAAGCGCGCGCGTCGCCGAAGGCGACATTTTTCCGAGTGGGTCCCCATGCCCGAAGGGTATGGGGGCCCGCGAGGAAAAACCCCAGGCAGCGAGCCGTCAGGCGAGCCGCCTGGATCGTTCCCGGTCGGCCCGAAGGGCCTTCCGGGAACGATGGCGCGCGAAACAGGCCAACCAATACAGCCTGCACCTTCACCCAGCGCTAAACCCCACAGCCCGAGCTACCCAGCCCAGCCACAGCCAACCCAGCCACAGCTGGCCCAACCACAGCCAGCTACAAAACCACCAGGTCACGAGGCCGGGCGTTCAGGCGCTCGCCGCCGGACTCGGTCACGACGACGATGTCCTCGATCCGCGCGCCCCACTGTCCTTCGAGATAGATGCCGGGCTCCACGCTGAATGCCATACCGGGAACGAGGGTCAGTTCGTTGCCGCCGACGATGTAGGGCTCCTCGTGCACGTCGAGTCCGATGCCGTGTCCGGTCCGGTGCACGAACTGCTCTCCGAAGCCCGCCGAGGCGATGATCTCCCGCGCCGCGGCGTCGACGGATTCGGCGGTCACCCCGGGACGGACCGCGCGGCACGCGGCTTCCTGCGCCTCCTGCAGCACGGCGTAGGTGCGTCGGATGTCCTCGGCCGGTTCGCCGCCGACCGCGTAGGTACGGGTGGAGTCGGAGTTGTAGCCGCTGAGGATCGGGCCACCGATGTCGATCACCACGACGTCGCCGGCTTCGATCACCCGGTCGGACAGGTCGTGGTGCGGGCTTGCGCCGTTGGGGCCCGAGCCGACGATGACGAACGCGGCCTCGGTGTGGCCCTCCGCGACGATCGCGTCGGTGATGTCGGCGCCGACCTGAGCCTCGGTCCGCCCGGCCTTGAGGAACTCGCCCATCCGCGCGTGCACGCGGTCGATCGCCTCGGCGGCTCTGCGCAGCTCGGACACCTCGGCGGCGTCCTTGCGCATCCGCAGCTCGGCGAGCACCCCGCCGGCGAGCCCGAGCGAGACGCCGGGGAGCCGGTCGCGCAGCCCGAACACGTGCGAGGCCGGCATCGAGTCGGCGACGGCGACCTTCGTCGGGACCCCGGCGAGGTCACTCACCAGCAGGTAGGGGTCGTCGCCGTCGGTCCAGGTCACGACCTCGATGCCGAGCTCGTCCAGCGGCAGCTGCGCCAGGCCGGGGGCCTCGAGCTTCGGGACGACCAGTGCGGGCGGCGCTCGGTGCCCCGCGGCCGCGAGCACCAGGCAGGTCAACCGTTCGTGGGTGCTGGCCTCGCTGCCGATCAGGTACCGAAAGTCGGTGCCGGGTGTGACGACCATCAGGTCGACGTTCTGGCGCGCGGCTTCTTCTGATGCTCGGCGCAGACGCGCGGCGAGCAGTTCGGCGGGGACGCTCATGGCTGGTCACCTTACGACCTCGCGGCCCGGTTGGTGCGCCACACACCGCACCGCGCCGGACCTATCAGCTACCCGCGGCTATCGTGGCGCGGTGGTAACCAACCGCGTGTCACAACGCGGCCTCGAACGTCCGGCCGACAGCGACGGCGGCGCCGATTCGCGACCGTATGGCGAGGGCCTGCCCTACCGCTACCTCACCACCACCACGGTGGCCCGCATCAAGGCGCGGCACGACGGCCTGGCGGCGGACGAACGCACCGACGACGAGGTGAGCATCGCCGGCAGGGTGCATGCGATCCGCGACCACGGTCACCTCCGTTTCGCCACCCTCCGCGACAGCACGGGGGCGCTGCAGCTGTTCGTCGACGCCGCCGAGCTCGGGGCCCTGGACCGGCAGCGGTTCGACTCGCTGTCGCGGGGTGACTGGGTCGGTGTCCGCGGTCGGGTGATGACCACCCGCCGGGGTGAGCTGTCGGTGCTGGTCGCCGAGGTCCAGCCGCTGGCGAGGGCGCTCGCCCCGCCTCCGGGCGAGCACACCGGTCTTGCCGACGTCGAGACCCGGTACCGGCAGCGCTACCTGGACCTCGAGGTCAACGAACGCACCAGGGAGATCTTCCGTATCCGGCACTCGGCGATCGCCGCGATCCGCCGCAACCTGTCCGACCGGGGCTTCACCGAGGTCGAGGGTCCGGTGCTGCAGAGCATCCAGGGCGGCGCGACCGCCAGACCTTTCGTGACCCACCACAACGCACTGGGGATCGACCTGTACCTGCGGATCGCGCTGGAGCTGCACCTCAAGCGACTCGTGGTCGGCGGCATGGAGCGGGTCTTCGAGATCGGCAGGGTGTTCCGCAACGAGGGCATCGACACGCGGCACAACCCCGAGTTCACCCTGCTCGAGGCCTACCAGGCGTTCGCCGACTACCACGACATGATGGAGCTGGTCGAGGACCTGATCAGGGATGCGGCGCGCGCCAGCATCGGCGACACGACCACGCTGCGGGTCGCCGGCAGGGACGTCGACCTGACCGGCCCGTGGCCGAGGCTGCGGTTCGCCGATCTGATCGAGCAGAAGACCGGCGCGCGCATGCACCCGGACATGCCGCTGGCCGAGGCACGCGCGGTGCTCGACCGGCTCCACATCGCCTACCACGCCGACTGGGGCCCCGGCAGGCTGATGAAGGAGGTCTACGACGAGAAGGTCCAGCACGACGTCACCGGGCCGATCTTCTGCATCGACTATCCGCGTGAGGTCTCCCCGCTCGCCAGGGAGCACCGCGACGACCCGGCCTACGTCGAACGTTTCGAGCTGATCGTCGCCGGTTTCGAGCTGTGCAACGCCTACAGCGAGCAGAACGATCCGGCGGCCCAGCTCGCGGCCTTCGAGACGGAGGCGCGGGCCAGGGCAGGCGGTGATCCGGAGGCCGGCCAGATCGATCTCGACTACATCCGCGCGCTGGAACACGGTATGCCTCCGACCGGCGGTCTGGGCATCGGGCTCGATCGGCTCGTGATGCTGCTGGCCGGGGTGGACTCGATCCGCGAGGTCATCCTGTTCCCGACGCTGCGCCCGGAGCACATGACGGCGATAGACCGTCCCGAGGGTGCCCCTCGACCGGTCCATCCGCCGACACCGACGCCTGAGCCGGCACCGCGGACGGTGGTGCCCGTCCCCGCGCAACGGCCCGTCCCCGGACGGCAGCCGAGGTGGCCGGTCCGGCTGGTCGCCGGCCTGACCGCGGTGAGCGGCCTCATTCAGCTGATGGTGTTGCGCCCGACGCTGCACCGCAAGCTGCTGTCGGTCGAGCAGGTCATCGAGCCACCGTGGTTCGCGGTCGCGGGCGGTGTGGTGTCGGTCCTGGTCGGGCTGGGTCTGTTGCTGCTGGCCGACCAGCTGGCGAAGCGCAAACGCGCGGCGTGGCGGATCGCCCTTGCGCTGTTCGGGATCAGCACGGTGGCGCACCTGAGCAAGGGAGCGCCGTTGGCCGCGATCGTGTGGAACGTGTCGATGGTGCTGGCGTTGCTGCTCACCCAGGACCGTTTCCGCGCCGCGTCCGACCCCCCGTCGCTGCTGCGTCTGGGCCGGTTCGTCCCGACCTATCTCGGCTCGGTGCTGACCGTGGGGGTCGCCAGCCTGTACGCCGAGCGTCACTACCTGCAGCCCGAGTTCAACATCTCGGACGCGATCACCACGGTGCTCAGCGGCCTGATCGGTCTCGACGGCGACTTCGTCTACCTGCGGCGACGCTTCGACGTCTTCTTCCCGACGTCGCTGCTCGCGCTGGGTGTGGTCGGTCTGCTGGTGTTCGCGATCCTGCTGTTCCGACCGTTGCGCGCGCGGGGCCCGCACACCGAGGCCGACTGGCAGCACGCCCTGCGGCTGGTGCACAGCTACGGCTCGGACACGCTGGCCTACTTCGCGCTGCGCGACGACAAGAGCTTCTTCTTCGGCTCCGATGGCGAGGCGATGCTCGCCTACACCTATGTCGGGGGCTACGCGCTGGTCGCGGGTGACCCGATCGGCGCGCCCGAGTCGCTGCCGGCACTGCTCGACGAGTTCCTGCTGATGTGTGACGAGCGGGCCTGGAACCCGGCGTTCCTGGCGATCCGGGAGTCGGACTTCCCCGCCTACGAGGCACGTGGTTTCCGCGCGCTCTATCTCGGTGACGAGGCGATCCTGCGGTGCGACACGTTCTCCGTCGACACCGCGCACAAGAGCGTCCGGGCGGCTACTCGTCGGGTCGGCCGCCGGTACCGCTTCGAGCTGGTCACCGAGTCGAACGCCTCTCCCCGGCTGGTCCGCGAGCTGAACGCGATCAGCGCGCGCTGGCGGGGCAAGGCGCCCGAGCGCGGCTTCACGATGTCGCTGAGCCAGGACGTGAAGGGCGAGGGCGCCAACCCCGAGTTCCTGCTGTGCGTAGCGCTCGACGAGAACGACGTCCCGGGTGCGTTCCTGCGTCTCGTCCCCGCATACGGGCCCGACTTCGGCTATACGCTCGACCTGATGCGCCACGACCCGGCGGCGCCGAACGGCATGACCGAGTTCCTGATCGCCTCGACCGCGCGGGCACTCGGTGAGCGCGGCGTCGTCCGGTTGTCGATGAACTTCGCCATGTGGGGCAGGCTGTTCGCCGACGACGTGCACTTCAGTCCGATGGAGCGGTTGGCGCGGCGGCTGGTCGGGATCCTCAACCCGTTCTTCCAGATTCGGTCGCTGCGCGACTTCAACGACAAGTTCGACCCGGAGTGGCTGCCCCGCGTCCTCGCCTACCGCCGCCCCACCGACCTGCCCAGGGTGGGACTGCTCTACGCGGGCGCGGAAGGCTTCCTGGCGATCCCGGTCATCGGCGACATGCTCGTCCCGAAGGCCGTGGGCGGCGTAGCGGCACCCTCGACGCCGGACCGCCCGTCACCCTGAAGCTCGCACAGACCGAGTACACGCCGCACAGAGGCCGGAGCCTCTGTGCGGCGTGTGGACGGTCTGTGCGGGCTTCGGCTAACCGCGCAAGGTCAGGCGACTGGCCGCTGCGGCGGCGTTGCTCACCAAGCCGCCGATCGCCACACCGAGCACCAGGTGGATGATCGCCTCCGCCAGCATGATCGGCAGCGACGAGGAGCTCAGGAACGGAGCCACCACAGCGGCGACCGTGAGCAGGCCGACGATCCAGCCGAAGTAGGACAGCGGGCTCGGAGTGCTCACCAGCAGCAGGTGCGCCAGCCCGGTCGCGAGCAGCGCGGCCACGGCGGCCATGACGCAGAGCTGCACCGTGGCGTCGTCGCTGAACGTGCCGCTCTTCTTCGCCGAGGAGGCAAGCTGGAAGATCGCTCGCACCACCAGCACGCCGACCAGTCCGACGAGCGCGGCGACGACCGCGGCCGCGACTCCACCGGCCCACAGCCGGCCGACGTTCACCTCGGTACGGACGGGCGCGGGCGGGTAGCCACCGCCCTGCTGAGGGGGGTAGCCACCCTGGTGTTGTCCGTACTCGTCGTCCGGACCCATGTTCCGATACTCACCTACCACGCGGCACATCGTGCCGGTGCCTGTTCCCGCGCGCTAGGGCGGGGGGTGCATTTGACTGGTCCGAAGGGATGAATGTCGGTTCGGGCGGCACTGTGCGAGCTGTTTTCATGCTGCTGGCAAGCTGTCGCGATGAGCGGACGGTTGCTGCTGCTGGATTCGGCGAGCCTGTACTTCCGGGCCTTCTACGGCGTTCCCGAGTCGATCAAGGCCCCGGACGGGACTCCGGTCAACGCGGTCCGCGGCTTCACCGACATGGTGTCGAGGCTGGTCGCGGAGCGGAAACCGACCCGCCTGGTCGCCTGCCTCGACCTCGACTGGCGCCCCGCGTTCCGGGTGCGCGCGATCCCGTCGTACAAGGCGCACCGGGTCGCCGAGGGCGCAGAGCTCACCACGGCCGACGGCGATCCGGTCGGCGGCGCCGGTCCGGCGGAGGCGGTGCCCGACACACTGAGCCCGCAGGTCCCGATCATCCTGGAGGTGCTCGCGGCCGCCGGCATCGCGACCGGGGGCGCCGAAGGCTACGAGGCGGACGACGTGATCGGCACACTGTGCGCACGCGAGCGGACCGATCTCGTCGAGGTGGTGAGCGGCGACCGCGACCTGCTGCAGGTCGTCCGAGACGACCCGAACCCGGTCCGCGTCGTCTACGCCGGGCGGGGCCTCGCCAAGGCCGAGGTGTTCGGACCGGTCGAGCTGGCCGAGCGGTACAAGGTTCCGGCCGCCCGGGCGGGCGAGTCCTACGCCGAGATGGCGATGCTGCGCGGCGATCCGTCCGACGGGCTGCCCGGTGTCGCCGGGATCGGTGAGAAGACCGCGGCCACGCTGATCTCCCGGTTCGGGTCGTGGCAGGAGCTGCTCGACGCGATCACCGATCGGAGCGACGACCGCCTCGCCGCCGGGGTCAGGGCGAAGCTCGCCTCGGCCACCGACTACCTCTCGGTCGTGGAGCCGGTCGTGCGGGTCGCTCAGGACGCCGACGTACACCTCGACCGCGATGACACCCTGCCCGACGAGCCGGTCGATCCCGATCGCCTCGATGCACTGGCGGAACGCTGGGGCCTCGGCGGCTCCATCGACCGCCTCCGCGCAGCGCTCAAAGGCTGACCAACCTCGTGAGTGTTGAGTGTGGTTATAGCCATACTCAACACTCACGAGGGGTTAGGCGGGGCGGCCGACGGTGTAGCGGCCGTCCTTCGTCTGGATCAGGACGCGGACCTGCGCGGGTGCGTTGTTGATCCGCGCGACGCATTCGAAGGCCCTCCCCGGCAGGACCTTCTGGTTGGGTGGGCAGACGACCTCGGCGACGTTGGTCAGCCGGTAGTCGTTCTGCAGGATGGTGCGCACACCGTTCTGCAGCGCTGCTTGGTCCAGCACCTTCGTCGTGAAGTAGCCGGGTGAGATGAACCCGAGCACACCGACGACCGTCGCCAGGATCAGCGCGGCGGCCAGGAACAGCCACACCGGCACGCCCTTGGACGAATCGCTGTCCCGCACCGCCGAGGGCACGGTGGACTCGCTGGTCGCGGAGTCGGCCCACCAGTCGCTGGCGGACACCTCGGGATGTTCACCGAGTGGCTGGACGGGCGCCGGCTGCCACTGCGACGGCGTGTAGCCACCGGGTGGCCCCGCGTGCCGGGGCCGGATCGACCCGGCGGCACCGAGCGCCGCCATCCCGGTCGCCGGAGTCGCGTCCGGGTCCGGCTCGGAAACCGGCTCGGCGTCCTCGACGACCGGCTCGGCGTCCTCGGTTGGGTCGGGCTCGGCGGCATCGGTTGGTTCGGGCTCGGCGACGGACCGGCCTGCCGGTTCGGGGCGCGCCTCCGCGGCGTCGGTCACCTGTTCGTCGGCGACGGCCTCGGTATCCGGGACAGCTTCGGACTCGGCGGCTGCCTTTGTTCCGGTCTCAGGCTCGGCCGCCGGACCGGGATCCTGTGGGCTGCTCATCACGACCTTTCCCGCCGAGCGGGATTATCCGCGCCTCGGCAAGGGCCGATCGAATCACATCACCCGAGGGTCGGATGCC
This sequence comes from Actinospineispora spinosispora DSM 44797, assembly GCF_000429025.1. Taxonomy (GTDB): domain Bacteria; phylum Actinomycetota; class Actinomycetes; order Mycobacteriales; family Pseudonocardiaceae; genus Pseudonocardia; species Pseudonocardia spinosispora. Next base: position 299,629 of record NZ_KE386833.1, on the reverse strand, counting down.
GAGGTTCGGCCCGTGACACGCGGATTTTTGCGCTCGATCCGTGTGGGTTACCCATCACGAAGGCCCGGCGAGTTTACCCGAGCCCCACAACTCCCCGGCGCACCGCACGCACCGCTCGGTCCGCCGCCTTGCCCACCGGGCTGGTCGGACCGGCGACCGCCCCGAGCTGATCGAGCAGGTCGATCACCTGACGGCACCACCGCACGAAGTCGCCGGCGGACAGCTCCTGCCCGTTCTGTTCGGCGGCGGTCAGCACGGCGGCGAGCGACTGGCCACGGGCCCAGCGGTGCATCGGCCAGGCGAACCCCGCATCGGGCTCCCTGGTCCGCTCCAGCTTGTGCCGTCGCTCGTCGGACTCCAGCTCGGACCAGAGCCGCATGGTCGCCGACAGGGCCTCGGACACCGGCCCGCTCGGCACCCGGGGCATGCCGCCGACGTCTCGGCGTGTCTCGTAGACCAGCGCGGACACCACCGCGGCGAGATCAGCGGGATCCAGGGAGTCCCAGATTCCGTGACGGAGGCATTCGGCGGTCAGCAGATCCGACTCGCCCCACAACCGGGACAGCACCGCTCCGTGCTCGGTGACCGCGTCGTCCTCCAGGTAGCCGCGTTCGGTGAGCAGCGCGGTGATTCGGTCGAACGAGCGCGCCAGCGAGTGGGTCGTGGCGCTGACCTTCTGTCGCAGCTGCTCGGTCTCCCGCTCCAGCCGCGAGCCGCGCTCAGCCCACCTGGCGTGCGCCTCACGGTCGTCGCAGCCGTGACACGGGTGCGACCGCAGCGCCCGCCGCAACGTCGCGAGCTCGGCCTCCTCCCCGGATTCGGCCGCGCTCGCCTTTCCCTTGCGCCGATGCTGGACCGGCGGTCGGATTCCGGTGTTGCGCAGGCTGGAGGCCAGGTCCCGACGGACCCGGGGCGCGCGGTGGTCGACCCGTTTGGGCAGCCGCATGTGGCCGAGCGCCTCGACCGGCGCGGGGAAGTCCGCGGGCGTGAGGCGCCCGGCCCAGCGATCCTCGTTGAGCACCAGCGGCCGGGGCTCACCGGTCTGGTCCAGACCCGGGTCGAGCACGACCGCCAGTCCCGACCGCCGACCAGAGGGCACCGCGATCACGTCACCGGGCCGCAGCGCGGCGAGCGAGTCCGCGGTGGCCGCCCGCCGGGCGGCCGCGTTGCCCTTGCTCAGCGCCTTCTCCCGGTCGCCGAGGGCGCGGCGCAGCCGGGCGTACTCGGAGAAGTCACCGAGGTGGCATTCCATCGACTTCTCGTATCCACGCAGCGCTTCGGCGTTGCGCTCGATGCGTCGGGACAGGCCGACGACGGAGCGGTCCGCCTGGAACTGCGCGAACGACTGCTCCAGCAGTAGCCGCGCCTGCTCGGTCCCGAGCCGGTCGATCAGGTTGACCGCCATGTTGTAGCTGGGCCGGAACGAGCTGCGCAGCGGATACGTCCGGGTGGAGGCGAGCCCCGCGACCTGCGCGGGTTCGACGCCCGGCTGCCAGATCACCACCGCGTGGCCTTCGACGTCGATGCCGCGACGCCCCGCCCGACCGGTGAGCTGCGTGTACTCCCCCGGGGTCAGGTCTGCGTGGCTCTCGCCGTTGTACTTCACCAGCCGTTCGAGCACGACGGTCCGCGCCGGCATGTTGATGCCGAGCGCGAGTGTCTCGGTGGCGAACACGCACTTGACCAGGCCGAGCACGAACAGCTCTTCGACGGTCTCCTTGAACGCCGGCAGCAGCCCGGCGTGGTGCGCCGCGATACCGCGTTCGAGCGCCTCACGCCACGGCCAGAAGCCCAGCACAGAGAGGTCGTCCTCGGGCAGCTCGGAGGTGTGCGCCGCGACGATCGTCCGGATGCGCGCCACGTCCTCCTCGGTGGTCAGCCGCAGTCCGGACCGGACGCACTGCCCGACGGCGGCATCACACCCGGCGCGGCTGAACACGAACGTGATCGCGGGCAGCAGACCGTTGCGGTCCAGCCGATCGATCACGGTCACCCGCGACGGCGGCCGGAACCGCTCACCGCGCGGCGGCCCGGACCGCCCGTTGCGACGCCCACCGGACCGCCCGACCCGGCCGGTCGACTGCCGGTCGAAACCGGCGAACCGACGACCGTTCTCCTCGGCCTCCCTGATCAGCGCGGGATCGACGCGCAGCGCCCCGCTCGCGTCCTCGCCGGCGAACAGGTCGAACATCCGGTTGCCGACCATCATGTGCTGCCACAGCGGCACCGGCCGGTGCTCGTCCACCACGACGGCGGTGTCACCGCGCACGGTCACCAGCCAGTCGCCGAACTCCTCGGCGTTGCTCACCGTCGCGGACAGACCGATCAGTGACACCTCCGGCGGCAGGTGCAGGATCACCTCCTCCCACACCGCGCCCCGGAACCGGTCGGCGAGGTAATGGATCTCGTCCATCACCACGTAGCCGAGCCCCACCAACGCCGGCGACTGCGCGTACAGCATGTTGCGCAGCACCTCGGTCGTCATCACGAGGACCGAGGCGTGCGGGTTGATCACGGTGTCCCCGGTCAGCAGACCGACGTGCTCGGCGCCGTAGCGCGCGACGAGATCGGCGTACTTCTGGTTGGACAGCGCCTTGATCGGCGTCGTATAGAAGCACTTGGTGCCCTCGGCGAGCGCCAGATGCACGGCGAACTCACCGACGACTGTTTTGCCCGCCCCGGTCGGTGCGCAGACCAGCACCCCGTGTCCGCCTTCCAGCGCCATACAGGCCTGACGCTGGAACGGGTCGAGCCCGAACGGCAGGATGCCGACGAACTCGACGAGCCGGGGCGCGGCGTTGCGCTCGCGGGATGCCGCGTACGCCTGGGCGGGAGAGCGGCTGGCCACACGTCCAGGTTGTCACATCCCGGGCGGGAACGGCGCGGCGCCTGATACGAGAGCCAGTCCGCACGGCCACCACGGCGCCGGCCCGACCTGGCTCGTGCAGCCCAGACAGCGCCCGTCCGGGTCTGGTTGATGTATCTCGCGCAACGCGCTCACCACCTCCGGCCAGTGCAGTAGGAGCCGCGCGGTGGTGATCAGGCTGTGGTCCGTCATGCGACGAGCGTCGACGGACCAAGATCAACCTAGACAGTTCGAAACATGAAACTTTCAAGTCCGGTATAACGCCTGCGAGGCTGCTGCGCCACGAGGGGGAACGGATGGCACACAACCAGGGCTCGATGCTCCTGCGCCGAATCCTGGCTCGCGAGCTCAAAAAGCTGCGCCAGCAGGCCGGCATGAAGCTGGAGGAAGCCGCGCCCATGCTGTTCTGGTCGCCACCCACACTCAGCCGGATCGAGCGAGCGGTGCAGGGCGTGGACGTACACCGGGTCCGCAGCATGCTCGATCTGTACGGGGAGAGTGAGCGATGGGAGGAGCTGACCGGCCTCGCCATCCGAGCGGGCCAACCAGGCTGGTGGGAGCCCTACAAGCTGGGCAACAACAGCTACGTGGCATTCGAGGCCTACGCCAGTCAGGTGCTGGACTTCAACCTCGGCTTCGTGCCTGGTCTGCTGCAAACCGCCGACTACGCACGCGCGCTGTTCACGTCCGTGCCAGTCCCCCGCACTCCCCGCGAAGTAGATCGCGCCGTCGAGGCGCGGATGATCAGACAACGCAGACTGCTGTCGGACGAAACTCCGCTGGAACTCGTCGCGGTGATCGACGAAAGCGTGTTGCACCGTCCAGTCGGTGGACCTGACGTTCTGCGGGCTCAATTGCGGCGGTTGGCAGAAGCCTCCAGCCTCAACACGGTCAGTCTGCAAGTAGTGGCCAACACCGTTGGAGCACACGCTGGGCTTGCGTCCAGCTTCACCCTTCTAGCGTTCGAAGACCTCGGTGAGCCTGACATGGCCTATGTCGAGCACTCTCTCGGCGCGTTGCTACTCGACAAAGACGGTGACGCTGCCGGGGCTAGACTCACCTTCGATTGGGTTCGCGATGTCGCGCTCAATCCGGCCGAGTCACTAGCCCTTATCCGGCGATTGGCCGCCCAGACCTGAGTCTGTATTGAGGAGGCGCCATGGACCTCGCCCAGGCAAATTGGCGCAAGAGCACGTTCAGCGGCGGCAACGGGAACAGCTGCGTCGAGATGGCTTTCCTGTCCGACGACACGGTCGCCGTCCGCGACACCAAGGACCGGGCGCTACCGGCACACCGCTACGCCGCGACCGAGTGGCATGCGCTCCTGGCTGGTGTCAGGGCGGGCGAGTTCGACCGGGCCTGACCTCGGTCAGGTCGCGTCGTCGTAGGACGGCTTCGGCGGTTCCGGTTCCTCGATCTTGCTCGGGGTGGTGTCCAGCGGTGACGGCTGGTCGGGGTCCAGTGAGTCCCAGCCCTCGGCGGCGCGCTGCTTGGCCTTGCGGCGGTCGTGGACCCTGGCGATCTGGATCGAGATCTCGAACAGCACCGTGAGCGCGAGCGCGAGCGCGGTCATCGAGATCGGGTCGCCGCCGGGGGTCGCCACGGCCGCGAACACGAACAGCCCGAAGATGAGCCCTCGGCGCCATTTGCTGAGCCGTTCGTAGCTGACCACACCGACCCGGTTGAGCATCACCACGAGCAGCGGCAGCTCGAAGCTCACACCGAAGATCAACAGCAGGGCGATGATCAGCCCGAAGTAGCTCTCGCCGGACAGCAGGGTGGTCTGCACGTCGGTGCTGACCCCGAGCAGGAAGCCCAAGGCCTTCTGCACGACGTAGTAGGCCATCGCGGCGCCGGCCAGGAACAGGCACACCGCGGCGAACACGAACGTCGCGGCGAACCTGCGCTCCTTGGCGTACAGACCGGGCGTGATGAACGCCCACAGCTGGTAGAACCACACGGGACAGGACAGCACTACACCGGCGGCGATACCGACGCGCATGCGCAGCGAGAACTGGTCCAGTGCGCCGGTGCCGTACAGGGTGCACGTGCCCGCGCCGTTCACGACCGGCCGGACGTTGAGCGGCAGCGCGCAGTACGGGCCCTTCAGCACGTCACCGAGGCTGGGGACGCCGAAGAACGACACACCGAACCAGATGTAGCCGAAGACGGCCATCACCGCGACCGCGACGATCGCCACGGCGAGTCGGTTGCGCAGCTCGTAGATGTGCTCGATCAGCGTCATGGTGCCGTCGGGGTTCGCCCGGCGACGACGGCGACGAGCCAGCGGATTCCACACCGTGCTGGGCTACCTCGCGTCGTCGGAGCGCGTGCCCGGCTGCTCGGAGGCGGCTCTCGGCTCGGCGGCCGAGGGCTGTCCCGGCGGCAGCGCGGCCGGCTTCTGCTGCTCGGCGGGCGGGTCGGACTTGGTCTGCGACTCGCGCGCCTCGTCGTCCGACTTCATGCCCTTGACCTCGCTCTTGAGCACCCGGGCCGACTGCCCGAGCGAACGGGCCATGTCAGGCAGCCGCTTCGCTCCGAACAACAACAGGATCACTACGAGAATGATCACCCATTCCCAACCGCCCGGCATGATGTGTCCTCTCGCCCGAAATGTCGGATGTCGCCGATGTTACGCGTCGCCGCCGGAGTGACTCGCGCTGCGCCGCTGCGCCCGCCAGGCGTTCAGCTCGTCGACACCCGCCTGTACCCGCATGCGGCGACCGCTGACGGAGATGGACAGCGCCTCGACGGCGCCCTGCGTCCGTCGCACTACACGAAATACCCGCACCGCCACGAGCCCGAGCACCAGCAGCCCCACGACCACCACGAGCGCGCTAGGCAACCATCCCATGCCGCCCACCGTATCGGTACGCCCCTACTCCCCCCGCCCAAGCCACTCCGAAGCGTCACCCACCCCGCGAGTCGCGCGTTTCAGCACCGCGAGTCGCGCGTTTCAGCACACCTCGTCGACGACTCGGTGTGCCCAGATGCCCGACTCGCTGTGCTGACACGACCGACTCGCGGGGTTGCGGTCAGGTCAGGTCAGCGCGCGGAGGGCTTCCTCCGCGCGCCGGGCGATCTCGGCGCGCAGGGAGGCCGGCTCCAGGATCTGGGCGTGGCCGCCCATACCCAGGACCAGGCGTACGAGCCAGGCGTCGTCGGTGAAACGCATCCGGATCCGCGCGGCGCCCTCCTCCAGCTCGACGACCTCGTCGACCGGGTAGTACTCCGCGACCCACCGGGCCTCCGGTTCGAGCCGCAGGACCGCTTCCCGCTGCTCGGGGGACGGCCGGAACAGCCCCGCCGACAGGTCGCTGCGCCGCGCCGACGGCGGTGGCGCGGCCTTCTCGTCCAGCTCCTCGACGTCGTCGATCCGATCCAGGCGGAACAGACGCACGTCCTCGGCGGAACGGCACCACGCCTCCAGGTACCCGCGGCCCTCCATGAGCAGCAGCCGCATCGGGTCGACGGTGCGTTCACTCACCACGTCGCGGGACGCCGTGTAGTACCGGATGTGCAGCGCACGGCCCCGACCGATCGCGGCACGGATCGCCGTGCTCGTCTCCTCCTCGCGCGCCGCCAGACCGACCGCCACACCCGTCGGGCCGTCCGGTGCACCGACGGCGGTCTCGATCTTCAGCACCGCCCGCATGACGACGTCGGTGTCGACCATGCCGGGCACCTCGGTCAGCGCGCGCAGCGCAACCAGCAGCGCCGTGGCCTCCGCGGTGGTGAGCCGCAGCGGACGCCGCATGCCGGCGTCCTCGGTGACCGTGACGGTGTCCTCGGTGAACGACAGGTCGACGAGGTCCCCGGGGCCGTAGCCGGGCAGCCCGCACATCCACAACAGCTCCAGATCGCGCCAGAGCTGCTTCTCCGCGACCCCGAAGTCCGCTGCCGCCTCTGCCACCCGAACCCCCGGGTGCGCCAGCAGGTACGGCACCAGGGACAGCAGCCGGGGCAGCCGCGCGGACACTCCCAGGCCGCCGGGGCTCATCGAGCCGCTCCCCCGACGCGCATCTCGACAGACCGGTCCGCCGGATCCGAGGGCGCGTGCGCTCGCGCGGCCGCAAGCCAGCCTCGCCGGACCGCATCGGCCAGCTCCGGCGGATCGAGCACGACCACGTCCGGCCCGTGCCCACCGACCCACCGCGCGACCGTCTCCGGGCTGCGCAGCTCCAGCTCCAGCACGTCACCGGCTCGTCCGGCATGGTCCTGTTCCCCGGCGAGCTTGCCGAGCCTGCGCAGACCGAGTGCTCGGCCCCTCGCCACCCAGACCCGGGCCACGCCGATCACCGGCGGCGGCCCGGCGCTGCGTCTGACGAGTGCCATCAGGTCGACACCTTCGGGCGGCCGCACCGCGCCGCGCGGGCCGCGTGCCTTGACCGGCTCGCTGATCCGGGACAGCCGGAAGCACCGGGTGTCGTCCCGGTCGCGGTCGTGTCCCACGAGGTACCAGCGTCCGCGCCAGCTCACCACACCCCACGGCTCGACGGTGCGGGTCCGGGGCTCGGCGGTGGGACTGGGCTGGTGTTCGAACTGGACGACCTGACCGGCCTGCACCGCGGCGAGCAGCGGCCCGAACGACGGCTCGCTCGCCCGCACCTTCGGTTCCACCCCGGCTCCGGCGGCCTCGTCGACCTCGACGCCGGCGGCGCGCAGCTTCACCAGGGCGCCGCGTGCCGCGCCGGCCAGCTCCGGGGAGTCCCACAGCCGCGCGGCGAGCGCGACGGCGGCGGCCTCATCGGCCGCCAGCTCGACCTCGCCCAGCTCGTAGTCCTGCCGGGCGATGCGATAGCCCTCGATCGTGTCGAACACCGACTGCTTGCCGGTCTCCAGCGGAACTCCCAGGTCACGCAGCTCCGACTTGTCCCGCTCGAACATCCGGAAGAACGACTCGTCGGATGTCGCGCTCGCGTACCCGGGCACCGTGGCCCGGATCCGCTCGGCGGACAGGAACTGCCGCGTGGAGAGCAGGCAGAGAACCAGGTTCACCAAGCGCTCGGCACGGACGGAGGACACGCCTGCAGCGTATAGCGTCCAGCGGAACCAGGTGTCCGAACCGCGCCGCCCGACGCGGTGAACACCGGTCGAGCAGACCCGTGAGTGGCGAGAGGTCCTATAGCAACCCTGGGCACTCACGACCAAAAAGCGGTCGTGAGTGCCCAGGGTTGCTACGCCTTCGGCGCCCCTTCGGGGTAGGGCCTCTCGCCACTCACGGGGACTACAGGCTGGCGATCAGGCGGTCCACCCGCTCGTCGACCGCGCGGAACGGGTCCTTGCACAGGACAGTGCGCTGCGCCTGGTCGTTCAGCTTCAGATGGACCCAGTCGACTGTGAAGTCGCGCCCGGCCGCCTGGGCCGCCGCGATGAAGTCGCCCCGCAGCTTGGCTCTGGTGGTCTGCGGCGGGGTGTCCTTGGCGACCTCGATCTCACCGTCGTCGGTCACCCGGTCGACCATGCCCTTGCGCTGCAGCAGGTCGAACAGGCCACGGCCACGGCGGATGTCGTGGTAGGCCAGGTCGAGCTGGGCGATGCGCGCGCTGGACAGCTCCAGGTTGTTGCGCTCGCGGTACCGCTCGACCAGCCGGCGCTTGATCGCCCAGTCGATCTCCCGGTCGATCAGCGACAGGTCCTGGCTCTCCACCGCGTCCAGTGCCCGGCCCCACAGCTCCAGCACCCGCTCGGTGGTCTTGTCCCCACCCTGCGCGGCCACGTGCTCGACGGCGCGCGCGTAGTACTCGCGCTGGATGTCGAGCGCGCTGGCCTCACGACCACCGGCGAGCCGTACCGGCCGACGACCGGTCAGGTCGTGGCTGATCTCCCGGATCGCCCGGATCGGGTTGTCCAGGGTGAAGTCCCTGAACTGCACACCGTGCTCGATCATGTCCAGCACGAGCGTCGCCGAACCCACCTTGAGCAGGGTCGTGACCTCGGACATGTTCGAGTCGCCGACGATGACGTGCAGCCTGCGGTAGCGCTCGGCGTCGGCGTGCGGCTCGTCCCGGGTGTTGATGATCGGCCGCGACCGGGTGGTCGCCGAGGAGACGCCCTCCCAGATGTGCTCGGCGCGCTGGGACAGGCAGTACACCGCGCCGCGCGGGGTCTGCAGCACCTTGCCGGCGCCGCAGATCAGCTGGCGGGTGACCAGAAAGGGCAACAGCACGTCGGCGATACGGGAGAACTCACCAGCACGGGCGACCAGGTAGTTCTCATGGCAACCATAGGAGTTGCCCGCCGAGTCGGTGTTGTTCTTGAACAGGTAGATGTCACCGCCGATACCCTCGTCGACCAGCCGTCGCTCGGCGTCGACGAGCAGCTCCTCCAGGATCCGCTCACCCGCCTTGTCGTGTGCGACCAGCTGGGTCAGCGAGTCGCATTCCGCGGTCGCGTACTCCGGGTGGGAACCCACGTCCAAGTACAGACGCGAGCCGTTGCGTAGGAAGACGTTCGAGGACCGTCCCCACGACACGACCCGACGGAAGAGGTATCGCGCCACCTCGTCCGGAGAGAGCCGCCGCTGGCCGTGGAAGGTGCAGGTGACCCCGAACTCGGTCTCGACCCCATAAATCCGCCGGTTCATGGGTTCAGCGTAAGCGTTGCACGGCCCGTACTGTCGAGCCTGTGATCGAGTGGTTCCGACGGACGGTCGGGCGTGTCAACGAAACGGACCGTGCCATTGAGCATCGAGTCGCCTCCTACCCGCCGGGTTACAAGGACCGGCTAATCATGCGTTTGACCCGGTCAGCGAACCACAGTGTGCTCTGGTTCGCTATCGCTGCGGTGCTCGCGGCGCGTGCTGGAGTGACTCGGCGAGGCGCGTTGCGTGGGGTGATCGCGATCGGGTTCGCGAGCGCAACCGCCAACGGGGTGCTCAAGCCATTGGTCCCGCGCCGTCGTCCGGCGGCCGAGCTGCTGCCGGTCAGCCGCCGTCTGGAGAACAGACCGACCTCCAGCTCGTTCCCGTCCGGGCATGCCGCGTCGGCCGCCGCGTTCGCCACGGCGGTCGCGCTGGAGAGCCCACGCACCGGCCTGGCGATCGCCCCGCTCGCGGCGGCGGTCGCGTACTCACGGGTGCACGTGGGTGTGCACTGGGCCTCGGACGTGGCCGCGGGTGCCTGGATCGGTGCCGGGGCGGCGCTCATCACCCGACGCTGGTGGCCGGTCCGCCCGTCCGACGAGGCCGCCGCGCGACCGATGAACCGGGTGCCGGAGCTGCCTGAGGGTGAAGGCCTGGTGTTCGTCGTCAACCCGATGTCGGGCGACCCCGAGTACGACCCGACCGAGCAGATCCGCAACGTCTTCCCGAAGGCCACGATGCTGGTGGTCGGCAAGGGCACCGACCTTCGCCAAGAGCTGGCCGACGAGCTGAAGGCCGGCGACGGATCGGTCCGCTCGGTCGGCGTGGCGGGCGGCGACGGCACGGTGGCGACGGTCGCGGCGTTCGCCAACGAGAACCAGCTGCCGCTCGTGCTGATCCCGGCCGGCACGCTCAACCACTTCGCGCGTGACGTCGGTATCTACGACCTGCAGGAGGCCATCGACGCGACCGACGCGGGCGAGGCGGCGGCGGTGACCCTCGGTGTCGTCGAGCTGCACGACGCGGAACGGGAACGCAAGCGGTACTTCCTGAACACCGCCAGCCTCGGCTGCTACTCCGACCTGGTCCGGCTGCGTGAGCAGTGGGAGGACCGGTGGGGCAAGTGGCCCGCGTTCCTGGTCGCCCTGGTCGTCGTGCTGCACCGCTCCGAGCCGCTGCAGGTGAAGCTGAACGGCAGCTGGCGGTCGGTGTGGGTGCTGTTCGTCGGCAACGGGCCCTACCACCCCGCAGGCATGGTGCCCGCGTGGCGCCCGCAGCTCGACTCGGGGCTGCTGGACGTTCGGTGGCTGCGCGCAGACATCCGGTTCTCCCGGCTGCGCGCCTGCTTCGCGCTGGCGCTCGCGGCCCTGTCGCACAGCCACGTCTACAAGCAGGCCGAGATGAGCACGCTGGACGTGGAGGTGGCGACGCCCAGCCTCCTGGCCACCGACGGTGAGGTCATCGACAAGGCCACGAAGTTCACCTTCCGCGCCTCGTCCAAGCCGGTGCCGATCTACCGCAGGGACGAGTCGAACCCGCGCTGGGCCAACCGCGACCGCCCCCACCACCCCTGGTGACTCGTGAGTGGTACGGGCGCCCAGAGGCGCCCGTACCACTCACGAACCTGCGTCAGGAGCTGGACGACTCGTCTCCGCTGCCTTCCGAGGAGGGCTCCTCGGCGTCATCCTTCTTCGCGGAGGCGCGGTTCTCCTCCGGCAGGAGCGCCTCCAGGGCCGCGCCGGTGATGCGGCGGAACGCGCGCCGGGGGCGGCTGCGGTCCAGGACCGCGACCTCCAGGGCCGACACCCCGAGCACCCGCTCGGCCGCCGCGCCGTTGCTGCCCGAACCGGACGTGGTCCCACCGGGCGAGGCGGACTGCAGGCCGCGCACCGCGATGGCGATCGCATCGGCCAGCTCCATGCCGTCCTCGTACGACTCGCGCAGCTTCGCGCTGATCGGCTCGGTCTGCCCGCCCATCACCACGAACCCGGGCTCGTCGGTGATCGACCCGTCGTAGGTGATCCGGTACAGCTGGTCGGCGTCCGCGGCATGTCCGACCTCCGCGACGCACAGCTCCACCTCGAACGGCTTCTGCTGCTCGGTGAAGATCGACCCCATGGTCTGGGCGTAGGCGTTCGCCAGCCAGCGGCCGGTCACGTCACGCCGGTCGTAGGAGAACCCGCGAACGTCCGCGAGCCGGATGCCCGCCGTGCGCAGGTTCTCGAACTCGTTGTAGCGGCCGACGGCGGCGAAGCCGATCCGGTCGTAGATCTCGGACACCTTGCGCAGCGCTGACGAGTGGTTCTCCGCGACGAACAGCACGCCACCGGCATAGGTCAGCACCGTGACACTGCGCCCCCGGGAGATGCCCTTGCGGGCGAGCTCCGAGCGGTCGCGCATCACCTGCTCGGCCGAGGCGTAGAACGGCAGCGTCACTGATCACTCCTGGTTGTCGGTTCCGACGATGTACGCATGAGGGCGGCTATCCGCCGGGCCTGGTGAGCCGGTCGGCCACGACCGCCCTGGCCACCTCGCCGATCCGCTCGTCCGGCTGGCGGACGGCGCCCTCGGCGGTGATGGTGGCCACGACGGGGTAGATCCGGCGACCGAGGTCGGGCAGGCCGGACGCGGTGTCGTCGTCGGCGGCGTCGTAGAGCGCCTCCACGGCGGCACGGATCGCGGCGTCCACGTCGGCCTCCGGATCGTGCCGCTTCTTCAGCGCCGAGCGTGCGAACAGCGAACCGGAACCGATGCCCGCGTAGCCGACGTTCTCGTCCGAGCGGCTGCCGGCGACGTCGAAGCTGACGATCCGTCCCGCCCGTGCCGGGTCGGGAGCGTCGATGTCGTAGCCGACGAACAGCGGGATCACCGCGAGGCCCTGCATCGCGGCACCCAGGTTGCCCCGCACCATGCCGGACAGCTTGTTGACCTTGCCGTCCAGCGACAGTGGGACGCCCTCGATCTTCTCGAAGTGTTCCAGGTCGACGGTGAACATCCGCACCATCTCGACCGCGAAACCGGCCGTCCCGGCGATGCCCACCGCCGAGTAGCCGTCGGTGACGAAGACCTTCTCCATGTCCCGCGACGCGATGAGGTTGCCGGTCGTCGCCCTGCGGTCGCCCGCGATCAGCACGCCGCCCTTGAAGGACAGCGCGACGATCGTGGTGCCGTGAATCGCCTCGAACCCGGCGGGCAGCTGGCCCGGCGCGACATTCTCCGGGAGCCGGCCCGGCATCAGGTGTGGCGCGGTGGTGGCGACGAAATCGGTGAACGACGACGACCCCGGCGTGAAGTACTCAGCGGGCAGTGCCATGTTCACCGGGCTGTTGACCGGACCTGCCGGCCCCCGCCCCGACCTGGGATCCATCGGTGGTTACTACTCCTTCGCGCAGATGCTGTTGCCGACTTACGCCAGTGCCGCCGACTTCGACCATCGGCGGCACTGGTTCATGTCCTGACTCGCTGGCGGCTACTGGCCGCCCTTCTGGACATAGGCTCGGACGAAGTCCTCGGCGTTCTCCTCGAGCACGTCGTCGATCTCGTCCAAGATCGTGTCGACATCCTCGCCCAGCTTCTCACGACGCTCCTGGCCGGCCGGCGCTGCGCCTCCGTCGTCGTCGCCCTCGCCGTCCCCGCCGCCCTGCCGCTTGGTCTGCTCCTGGGCCATGACGCCTCCCGGTCTGGTAGGTCCTGCACTTACGAACATTACCCAGCGGTGAGTGCTGTCACCAGCTCTTCCGCTGTGGATGAGTTGTCAATCAGCTCTCCGACGTGCTTGCGGGTGCCGCGCAACGGCTCGAGTGTGGGGATTCGCACCAGTGACTCGCGCCCCAAATCGAAGATCACCGAGTCCCACGAGGCCGCCGCGACCGCCGCCGGGTAGCGCTCGAGGCACCGGCCTCGGAAGTAGGCCCTGGTGTCCTCCGGCGGCTCGTGCATCGCCGCCGTGACCTGCTCCTCGGTCACCAGCCGCTTCATCGACCCACGAGCCACCAGGCGGTTGTAGAGACCCTTCGCCAGGCGAACGTCGGAGTACTGCAGGTCGACCAGCTGCAGCCGGGGCGAGGACCACGCCAGGTTGTCCCGCGCGCGGTAGCCCTCCAGCAGTCGCAGCTTCGCCGGCCAGTCGAGCCGGTCGGCGCACTCCATCGGGTCACGCCCGAGCGCGTCGAGCACCTCACCCCAGATCTGGAGCACCTCGGCGGTCACCTCGTCGACGTCGGCGCCCTGAGTGCGTTCGACGTGCGCCTGGGCGCGCTCGTGGTAGGCCCACTGCAGGTCGAGGCCGGTCATCTTGCGCCCGTCGGCAAGCTCCACCTTCGTCTGCAGCCCCGGGTCGCGGCTGATCGCGTGCACCGAGCGCACCGGCTCCGCCAGGCGCAGGTCGTCGAACCGCAGGCCCGCCTCGATCATGTCGAGCACGAGCGCCGCGGTGCCGACCTTCAGGAACGTCGAGTACTCGGACAGGTTCGCGTCACCGACGATGACGTGCAGCCTGCGGTACTTGTCGGCGTCGGCGTGCGGCTCGTCGCGGGTGTTGATGATCCCGCGCTTGAGCGTCGTCTCCAGCCCGACCTCGACCTCGATGTAGTCGGCGCGCTGGGAGAGCTGGTAGCCGGCCTCGTCGCCGCTCGCGCCGATCCCGACCCGGCCGGAGCCACACACGACCTGGCGGGACACGAAGAACGGGATGAGCCCGGTGATGATCGACGGGAAGGTCGTCGAACGGGCCATCAGGTAGTTCTCATGGCTGCCGTAGCTGGCACCCTTGCCGTCGACGTTGTTCTTGTACAGCTGGATCGGCGGCGTCCCCGGAACGCTGGAGGACCGCAGCGCGGCCTCCTCCATCACCCGCTCGCCCGCCTTGTCCCAGATCACCACGTCACGAGGCGTGGTGACCTCGGGGGTGGAGAACTCGGGGTGGGCGTGGTCGACGTAGAGCCGGGCGCCGTTGGTGAGGATGACGTTCGCCGCGCCGAGGTCGTCCAGCTCGGAGTCCGAGCCGGTCGGGATGCTCGGCGCGGACAGGTCGAAACCCCGGGCGTCGCGCAGTGGCGACTCCACCTCGTAGTCCCATCTGGCCCGCTTCGCGCGCGGCAGCTCCGCCGCCGCCGCGTACGCGAGCACGATCTGGGTCGAGGTGATCACGGGGTTAGCCGTGGAGTCGCCGGGTACCGAGATGCCGTACTCGATCTCGGTACCCATGATCCGCCGAGCACTCATGCCACGAGCCTAGTCGCCGAGAGGCTCCTCGGTCGGGTCAACGTGGGGCGCGCCTCCCATCGGTGCCTCTGTCTGGGGAAAGGAGAACTCTGCGCCGCTATGTCCTCCGGGACGCTTTGCACACCCACGTGCTGCGTCGCACACGTCCGGACGTGTGCGACGCAGCACGTGGGTGTGCAAAGTCGGCAAGAACGCCCCTGTGGTCACACGGGCTTATTTTCGGCGGGGGGCGCCTCTGGCGGGGAGGTCTCGGGGCAGTTCTTCCTTCAGGGGCCAGTTGCCGTTGCCGCCCAGGTTGTTCGCCACCGCTGTGCTGATCTCGTGCAGTTGCTTGACCTGCTCCTCGGACAGCTGGTCGAACAGGAACTCGCGCACGGTGGCTACATGACCGGGGGCGGCCGCCTGGATCGCGGCGAACCCGGCGTCGGTCAGCTCGCACATCGCGCCGCGTCGGTCGGTCGTGCACTCGGTGCGCCGGACCCACCCGGCCTCTTCCATCCGGGCCACGGCGTGCGACAGCCTGCTGCGTGAGGACAGCGAGGTCGCGGCCAGTTTCGACATGCGCATCGTGCGGCCAGGCACCTCGGACAGGTTGACCAGAATCTCGTAGTAGGCGTGCGGAATGCCGGACTCGGTCTGCAGCTGTCGTTCCAGCCGATCGGACAGCAGCCGTTGCGCGGCGAGGAAGGCGCGCCAGGTGCGCTGCTCATCGTCGCTCAGCCATCTGGTCTGGCTCACGTCAACTCCGAAGTTGGTTGAATATTCAATCTGTTGACTTCAGTGTCAACACAGCGCCGTCGACGCGCAACCCGGTCAGCCCGGAACGACCTACGGAGCATTTCACATGAGTCCCAGGAGATAGTCATCATCCGTGCCAAAATCCGGGAGTCGGGCGTGGAACGTCGCCAGAGCGTTCCTTGGCCGCGACGGACGGCAGCTACAGTTCGTCAGGTGCCCCACTACCAGGAGTTCGACGCGCCGACGCCGTTGCGCGCACTGGTCGAATGCACCTGGCGGGGCTCGCTCGATGTCGACGAGCAGCCGCATCGCCAGCGGGTGCTTCCGGACGGATGCATGGACCTGATCTGGTCGGGTTCGCAACTTCTCGTCGCGGGGCCGGACACTGCCGCGTTCGTGACCGACCAGCAGCCGGGGCAGATACTCACCGGGCTGCGGTTCCGGCCCGGAGCGGCACCGGGCCTGCTCGGGCTTCCCGCCACCGAGCTACGCGACAGCCGCAGGCCGCTCGCGGACCTTCACCCGCTCCTCGCGCGGCGGGTCATCGCGTCCGTGGAGGCGGGCCACTCCCCCGAGCAGGCGCTGATCGGCGCGGTGCGCGACACGCTGTCGCCCGACGGCCTGCCCGTGCCGGGGCTCGGGCAGGCCGTTCGGCTACTCACCGAGGGAGCCGGCGTGGCGTCGACGGCCGATGCACTCGGCTGGACCAGCCGGTCGCTGCATCGCCGGGCCGTCGACGCGTTCGGCTACGGGCCGTCGACGCTGCGCAGGATCCTGCGGTTCCGGGCGGCGTGCCGGCTGGCCTGGCGCGGTGTGCCGGCGGCCGAGGTCGCCGCCGTGAGCGGCTACGCCGACCAGGCACACCTGTCCCGTGAGGTGCGCGCACTCGCCGGCGTGCCGCTGGGTCAGCTGTTGGCCGAGACTCCAAGCGCGGCGAACAGGTCCACGGTGTTGCCGTCCGGGTCACGCAGCACCGCGTAGCGCTGCCCCCAGAACGCGTCGAACGGTTCGAGCTCACCGGTGGCGCCCGCCGCCACCATGTCGGTGTAGGCGCTGTCCACCGAGCCCGGGTCCGACAGCAGGAACGCCAGCCCCAGACGGCCACCAGCCCCGGGCGACCACGACGGATGAAACGACCGGATGGTCTGGTCGGTGTCCCAGGCCAACCGCACGCCGTTCGCCAGCGTCACCTCGACATGCGGCTCGGTGTCGGCTCCGGCGGGGATGTCCACGCCGAGCCCTCGATAGAAGTTCAGTGACGCGGCCATGTCCGCTGTCACGATGCCGATCAGGTCCAGTTGTGCCTCGATACCCATGACCGTGAAGCTAGAACAGCCCCGCCCGATCCGTATTGAACGAATCGGACGGGGCTGCCCCAGAGCTGTCGCTACAGGTACTGACCGGTGTTCGATGCGGTGTCGACCGCCCGGCCGGACTCGACGTTCTTGCCGGTGACGAGGGTCCGGATGTAGACGATCCGCTCCCCCTTCTTGCCGGAGATGCGTGCCCAGTCGTCCGGGTTGGTCGTGTTGGGCAGGTCCTCGTTCTCCGCGAACTCATCGACGATCGCGTCGAGCAGGTGCTGCACCCTCAGGCCGGGCTGGTTGGTCTCCAGCACCGACTTGATGGCCGCCTTCTTCGACCGGTCGACGATGTTCTGGATCATCGCGCCCGAGTTGAAGTCCTTGAAGTACAGGACCTCCTTGTCCCCGTTGGCGTAGGTGACCTCCAGGAACCGGTTCTCCTCCGTCTCCGCGTACATGCGCTCGACGACCCGCTGGATCATCGCGTCGAGGCAGGCGGTACGGCTGCCGCCGAACTCCGCCATGTCGTCGGAGTGGATCGGCAGGGTCTGGCTCAGGTACTTCGAGAAGATGTCCCTGGCCGCCTCGGCGTCCGGCCGCTCGATCTTGATCTTCACGTCGAGCCGGCCCGGTCGCAGGATCGCGGGATCGATCATGTCCTCACGGTTGGAGGCACCGATCACGATCACGTTCTCCAGGCCCTCGACGCCGTCGATCTCGCTGAGCAGCTGGGGCACGATCGTGGTCTCGACGTCCGAGGAGACACCGGAACCACGGGTACGGAAGATCGAGTCCATCTCGTCGAAGAACACGATCACCGGGGTGCCCTCCGACGCCTTCTCCCTGGCGCGCTGGAAGATCAGCCGGATGTGCCGCTCGGTCTCACCGACGAACTTGTTGAGCAGCTCGGGGCCCTTGATGTTCAGGAAGAACGACTTGGCCTCGTGCGGGCTCTCGCCGCGAGCCTCGGCGACCTTCTTGGCCAGCGAGTTCGCCACCGCCTTGGCGATGAGCGTCTTGCCGCAGCCGGGAGGGCCGTAGAGCAGAACACCCTTGGGCGGGCGCAGCTCGTACTCGCGGAACAGGTCCGCTTGCAGGAACGGCAGCTCCACCGCGTCGCGGATCTGCTCGATCTGCCGGAACAGACCACCGATGTCCTCGTACGCGACATCCGGGACCTCCTCCAGCACGAGGTCCTCG
Organism: Actinospineispora spinosispora DSM 44797; assembly: GCF_000429025.1. Lineage (GTDB taxonomy): Bacteria > Actinomycetota > Actinomycetes > Mycobacteriales > Pseudonocardiaceae > Pseudonocardia > Pseudonocardia spinosispora. The sequence continues at coordinate 281,715 of NZ_KE386833.1, read as the reverse complement.
ACCTCGGCCTTCGGCACCCGCTCGTACGCGTACGCGGCCTTCGTGTCGACCAGCAACGAGTCGCCCGGCTTGAGCGGAATCGCGTCGGGGTTGTCCGGGCCCGCGATCAGCGGGGCCGCCAGCCACACGACCCGCTCCTCGTCGGCGTGCCCGACGACGAGTGCCCGCGAGCCGAGCACACCTCCGTCGCTGACCGGCTCGACGAGAACCTCACGCAGGGCGCAGACCTCGCCGGTGCGCTCGAAGTCTCCCGCCTCGACGACGGTGAGTGCCTCGTTGAGCCGGACCGTCTGGCCCGGGCCGATCTCGGCGGCCTCGACCGCCGGTGAGACCGCGACGCGCATCCGCCGTCCGGCGGTGAACACGTCGACCGTGCCGTCGGGGTAGCCGGTCAGGAATACGCCGTAGCCGCTGGGCGGCTGGGCGAGCCGATCCACTTCTTCGCGGAGAGCCACCAGCTGGCTGCGCGCCTCACGCAACGTCTCGGTGAGCTTCTCGTTGCGGGCGCTCAACTGGGAGAGCCGGCTGGCCGACTCGGCGAGACGCTGTTCCAGCACGCGAGCGTGCCTCGGCGACTCGGTCAGTTTGCGCCGCAACAACGAAACCTCGTCTTCGAGGAATCGAATCTGTGCGGCCAGCTCCGTGGCGCTGGTACCGCGATCCTCAGGTGTGTGCCGCTCCGGTCCTTCATTGTGGTTCACGGCCGCCTCCCCTCCGTGTTCCGTTTCCACACGGTACCTGGCGGACGCGATTAGTGCGGTAGGTCAGATCGGTGATCCAGCACTCAGCCAGATGACAGCTTGACGTCACGCAGTGAAGTGGTCGCGAGGTCAACGACCGGTGGGCCGACGCTGCGGCCGAGGCGGCGTTACGCCGTCCGCAAGCCGCCGAGTGGTCAGCAGAAACGCCGTGTGACCGATCATGCGGTGCTCCGGCCGGACGGCCAGACCGACGACGTGCCACGGCCGCATCAGGGTCTCCCAGGACTGCGGTTCGGTCCAACACTGCTGCTCACGCAGTGTTTCGGTGACCTTGGACAGCTGAGTGGTGGTTGCGACGTAGATGGTGAGCACGCCACCGGGGATGAGTGACTCGCGCACCACTGGCAACACGTCCCACGGCGCCAACATGTCCAACACGACCCGATCGACCTCTCCGGAGAACTCAGAGACGTCACCTATTCGCAAGGTCCAGTTGGGTGGTGACTCACCGAAAAAATGTTCGACGTTCTTCACCGCGTGTACGGCGTGGTCGTCGCGAACTTCGTAGGAAGTCACCGATCCACGGTCCCCCACCGCTCTCAGCAACGAGCAGGTGAGCGCTCCGGAGCCGGCACCGGCTTCCAGGACGCGGGCGCCCGGCCGGATGTCGCCCCACATGACGATCTGGGCGGCGTCCTTCGGGTAGATCACCTGCGCGCCCCTGGGCATGGAGAGCACGTAGTCCGGCAGCAGCGGACGGAACGCCAGATACGGCGTGCCCGCCGCCGAGGTGACGACACTTCCCTCGGGCAGACCGATGAGGTCGTCGTGCGGCAGTCCTCCCCGATGGGTGTGGTACTCGCCGCCCTTCTGCAGGACCAGGGTGTACCGGCGCCCCTTGGGATCCGTCAGCTGGACTCTGTCTCCGGGACCGAACGGCCCACTTGCTTCGGACGGGCCGACGGCATCAACTGACATGTGCCGCACGCTATCGCGGCGCCCCGGGAGCGCTGCCGCCGGAGGTTCGGACCGCCGCGCACGGCAATCACCTGGACAAGGGCGAAAATTCTCGTTCGGCCACGAGAAAGCGCGACGCAGCCTACCGTGGCGCGGTGACCTCCGGCCGGGGAAGTAACTGTGCGCACCGTGGTAGTGACACTGCGCCGCCGGTCCGATACCTTGGCCAGGCTCGGATGGGAAGTCGGGGGAAGGCAGATCATTGTCGGGCCGCTGAGGTGTGCCCTCACGCGGTCGTCGGACAGGGTCATTGCCGGGGCTTCCAGTAGGGGATGGGGGAGATGACAATCAACGAGGGTCGGCGCTGCGCCCTTCCCGGGTGCTACGTGATCATCGAGCCGGAGCTGGATGGCCGCCCCCAACGCAAGTACTGCACCGCGGCACATCGCGCGGTCGCCCGCCAGATGCGCAGGGAGAGCTCGCACCGCTCCGCGAGCGCCCCACCGCTGCCCTTCTCCTCGAACTCCGAGGCCGATCTCCTTCCCCTACCTCCGCGTGCCACCGCTCCCGCCGTCCTGAGCCGGCGCAGGGAGTTCGCCCTCGCGGCCATGCGACGTTGCCGCGCGGTCGCGGTGCTCGGTTCCGCGGGTCTGCTGGTCACCGGCGGCGGCCTGATGGCCGCCAGCGCGCCGTCCACCGATCCCGCGACGATCACCGCCAGCCGGATCCAGGGCGCGGACGCCGAGTCGGAGAAGCGCTGGCTCAAGCAGGCCAACGTCACCCTGGCCTCGGTGCAGAAGCAGCTGACCGAGGTCGAGAAGGCCGAGCAGGCCTGGCGCGCGCTGCCCGACGATCGCAAGTTCGAACCGAAGCCCATCCCGGTCCGGAATCTCGAGTCGCGCAGGCTGCAGCTCACCCAGCAGAAGGTGGCGCTGCAGACCCAGATCAAGACCTACCAGGAACTCGACAGAGCAAGTAGATCGGTCGCGGATCTCGACGACACGCTGGAGAACCTCGACAACGCGCTCAAGGCCCCGTCGAGTCGTAAGAGAACCGATCCCGACATCGGTCCGCGCAGGCAGCTCGTCGACCAGCGACAGCAGGTCGCCCGGCGACGGGACGCACAGAAGGCCGAGCTGGACAGCCTGCGCGACGACGTCCACAAGGCGATGTCCACTCCCCTGTCGGAGGACGACAACCCGACGAAGTCGGTCACGACGCAGGTCCAGGACCTGATCGCGCACCCGGAGCGGGACAGGCAGTCGCGCGAGCCGAACCAGTCGAGCACCCAGGTGCACCGGCCCGAGGTGACCGGTCCTCGTGAGCAGGACGACCCCGAGGTCGACCAGACCGGCAACGGCGCACCGCCGGTACCCGGGCGCGATCGCCCTGAGGTTCCCACCGTCCCCGGTGGGCTCGCCGCGCCCGCGCAACCAACGGTCCCGGTACCCGCGGTGCCCAAGCCGGCGGTCCCGGCCCCGGGCGACCTCACCCCCGGTGACCTGACGCCGGGCACCGGTCCGTCACTCGGGCACAGCGAAATCCTCGCTCAGGGCGAGAAGCCGGGAACCCAGGGATCGGTCATCCCCGGCCCGATCGGCGGGACCCAGCAGGACACGGTCAAGCTGCCCTCTGTGGGGGCACCGCCGCCCGGGGCTCAGCGGCCCGGCGCGCAACAACCCGGCCCTCAGCGGCACGGACCCCTCGGTGGCGTGCTCCAGGGCGGCACGACGCACAACCCCGTCGACCCTCCGACGCAACCGCTGCCGACCCAGCCGCAGCCCAGCCGCCCCGGGGTGAACCTGCCCGGAACCGGCCAGCCGGGTCAGGCGGTCAACTCGACGCCCGGCGGGTCCGGCTGGGACGACCGCTCCGTCACCGGCGCGACCCAGCCGATCAACGCGGTGCCGGGCGCGGGTCACACCGACAGTGCCTCGACCGGCTCACGGAACGACGTGCTGGGTGGGGTGAGCCGACCGGTCGAACGCGTCGCGGACTCCACATCGGACTCAGGCGGATCGCGCGAGCAGGTGACGCCGACGCCCGACACCGGTTCAGGTGGTTGGTCCGAATCGCCGACCAGCCATCTCCCCCGGACCTCGACCGACACGGGAAGCGAACGGTCGAGCACCGGCTCTGGCTCGACCTACACCGATCAGGAGAAGGCGGACGACGCGAGCCGGATCGCGGAGAGCGCGATGTCGGGCGACATGGACGACGTGTTCTCCGGTGCGATGACGGCAAGCAGACATGCGGAGGAGTCCAAGGGCAGCTCGCGCGGCGACTCGGACAGCGGCGACTCCGACGACATCCGCGACTCGATCCTGGAGAGCTACGGGGTGGACTCGGGAGACTCGGGCAGCTCACACTCCAGCGGCTCCCGATCCCGCGGCAGCTCGGACGACGACCACTCCGGTCACGACTCCTCGGACATCGACAGCGTCATCGATCATTACGCCGACAGCTACTCGAGCTCCAGCAGCTCCCGGCACAGCGGTTCGGACGACGACTCCGACGACCGGGGCTCCCGCCATCGTTCGCGGGATTCGGACGACTCGGATGACTTCTCGTCCTATGCCAGCTGGGACTCGGACGGTGATTCCGGCAGTAGACATTCTCGCTCCGACCGGGACAGCGATTCGGACGACGATTCCGATCACTACAGCAGCCGTTCCAGCAGCCACGACGACGATGACAGCTCCTACTACGACAGCGACGACGACCACTCCTCCCGGAGCAGCAGCCACGACTCGGACGACGACGATGACGGCGGTTCACGGAGCAGCTCGCGGCATTCGAGCAGTAGCCACGACGATGACGACGACTGATCGCCCCGGTCGCGGTCTCATGATTCCCTGTCAGGGGTATCGCCTAGGCTCGCCGGGTGACCGACACCGCTGAGTTCCAGGCATCATCCGAGGTGCAGGCACAGTCGTCCGAGCCGCCCTCGGACGAACCCAGACCTCGCCGCAGGCCCGCGTTGTCGCCGTCGCGCGCGGCCGACTTCAAGCAGTGCCCGTTGCTCTACCGGTTCCGCGCGGTCGACCGGCTCCCCGAGACGCCCAGCAGGGCGCAGGTCAGGGGAACCGTCGTGCACGCCGTGCTGGAGCGGTTGTTCCACCTGCCCGCCGGCGAACGGTTGCCGGCGAAGGCCCGTGAGCTGGTCGAGCCGGTGTGGGCCGAGCTGAGCACCACCGAGCCCGAGTTGAGCACGCTGTTCGAGAGTCCGGACGATCCGGAGCTGGCTCGTTGGCTGGAGTCGGCGGGCGCGCTGCTCGACACGTACTTCACCCTCGAGGACCCCAGCCGGTTCGAGCCCGCCGCCTGCGAGCAGCTGGTGGAGACGGAGACGGAGTCCGGGCTGCTGCTGCGCGGCTACGTCGACCGGCTGGACATCGCCCCGACCGGGCAGGTCCGGGTGATCGACTACAAGACCGGTGCCGCGCCCCGTCAGGTGGCGGAGGCGCGTGCGCTGTTCCAGATGAAGTTCTACGCACTGGTCCTGCTCATGACCAGGGGCGAGGTGCCCACCCAGCTGCGGCTGATGTACCTGGCCGACGGCGAGGCGCTGACCTATCGGCCGGACGAACCCGAGCTGCGCAGGTTCGAACGCACGCTGGACGCGATCTGGACCGCGATCCTGCGTGCCGGGCGGTCCGGCGACTTCCGCCCCAACAAGAGCCGTCTGTGTGACTGGTGCAGCCACAAACCGCTGTGCCCCGCCTTCGGCGGCACACCCCCGGACTACCCCGGCTGGCCGGACCCGGAGGCTTTGAACGACCCCGGCAAGCCCGGCGAGTCGGACATCTGAACCTCGCACAGACCGGCTGCACGCCGCACAGAGGCTCCGGCCTCTGTGCGGCGTGGACGACCTCTGTGCGAGCTAGACGGCTACCTCTTCGTTGCCGCCGGTGCGGCCGTCGACCGCTCGGCAGGAACGGATGACCGAGGTCAGGATCGCCGTGCAGCCCAGGGCGGCCAGGCGGTCCATCGCCAGGTTCACCTGGTTGCTGCGGACCATGGCGCGGACCGCGACCCAGCCCTGACGCCGCAGCGGCGACACTGTCGGCGACTGCAGACCAGGGGTCACCTTCTCAGCGGCGGGCAGCTGCGACTCCGGGCAGTCGTAGTCGAGCATCAGGTACTGGCGGGCGTAGACCACACCGCGCAGCCGCTCCAGGAAGATCGACTTCTCGGCCTTGACCTCGAGGCTGTCCTTACGGTCGTGCCTCGGCTCGCGCTCGATCAGCGTCGCCTCGGACTCCGCGATCGGCTCACCGATGACCTTGAGGTTGTGCTGCCGCAGCGTGCGACCCGAGCTCACCACGTCGGCGATCGCGTCGGCGAGGCCCAGCTGGACGGAGATCTCGACCGCACCGTCCAGCTTGACGATTTCCTTCACCTGAATCCGCTTACCGGCCAGGTGCGCCCGCACCAGCCGGGGGTAGGAGGTGGCGATCTTCTTGCCGTCGAGGTCCTCGAGCTTCCAGTCCTTCTCCTCGGGGACCGCAAAGCGGAACTTCGAGTAGCCGAAACCGAGCTTGAGCATCTGGCGCACCGGGCTGCCCGACTCGTCCATCAGGTCATGGCCGGTCACGCCCATGTGCAGGTCGCCGTTGCCGACGTAGATCGCGATGTCCTTCGGCCGCAGATAGAAGAACTCGATCTGGTTCTCCTCGTCGAGGGCGCTGAGGTCCCGCGAGTCGGAGCGTTGCCGGTATCCGGCTTCCCGCATCATCGTGCTTGCGGGCTCAGCCAGGGTTCCCTTGTTCGGCAGGGCGACGCGGAGCATGCACTTCTCCTGGTTACGTTACGGGTAGAGCGGCCTGACGACGCGGCATCGCCATAGGCCTGAGAGGTCTAGAGGAACTTGTAGACGTCCTCCAGGCCTAGCCCGCGACCGAGCATGAGGACCTGGATTCGGTAGAGGAGCTGGGAGATCTCCTCGGCTAACTGATCGTCGGCCTCGTATTCAGCCGCGATCCACACCTCGCCGGCCTCTTCGAGCAGCTTCTTGCCCTGGGCATGCACACCTGCGTCCAGCGCGGCCACTGTTCCGGAGCCGTCCGGGCGCGACTGCGCCTTCTCGGACAGCTCGGCGAACAAGCCATCGAAAGTCTTCACTTGATGTGCTCCCTTCCCCCTCAAGTGTCGGGTACGCCATACCCCGCCCCCGGACCAGACACGTCGAAGCGTCTGCTGACGGCGGCCGCGATGCGGCCGACGGCGTAGAGCCAGTATTACCGGTCGCTCACCGACGCTGGCGAATGGGTGTCCTCCGGCGACCAGCGGTTCCGAGCCTGAGGGCGGCCCCAGATGTCGTGCAGCTCGGTCTCGGTCAGCCCGGCCAGCCCATCCCGATGGACCCGGTTCGGGCCGTCCGGGACCGGGATCTCGCTCGGTACGACCAACACCGTGCAGCCCGCCGCTTCGGCCGAGGCAGCGCCTGTCGGCGAGTCCTCGACGGCGAGACAGTGCGTCACCGGAACGTCGAGCAGCTCGGCCGCGATCAGGTACGGATCGGGCGCCGGCTTCGTCGCGGGTACCTCGTCCCCGCACACCGTGATGTCGAAGTACTCCCGGCCGATCGAGTCGAGCGCGCGCTCGGCCAGTGCCCGGTGGGTCGAGGTGACCAGCGCCGTCCGCACGCCGCTCTCGCGCACCAGCCGCAACGCCTCCAGCGCGCCCGGCTGCCACGGCAGCCCCTCGGCGAACAGCTCGCCGGTACGGGCGTTGAGCCACCGGCCGGCCTCCGCCATGGCCGACGGCCGGCGCTCCAGCCCGAGCGAGTCGAACATCAGCTCCATCGTGCGCCCGAGAGCGCTGCCGACCATCGCGGCCCTGGTGTCCTCGGTCAGCTCACCGCCGAGACGCCTGGCCAGCTCACGCAGCGAGACGTCCCACAGCTTCTCCGAGTCGACGAGGGTGCCGTCCATGTCCCACAGCACGGCCCGCAGGCCGTCTCCCTCGCCGGTCACGCCGTGAAGTACTTCGCCTCGGGGTGATGCGCGACCAACGCATCGGTGCTCTGCTCGGGATGCAGCTGCAGCTCCTCCGACAGCTCCACCCCGATGCGGCTGGGGTCGAGCAGCTCGACGATCTTGCGACGGTCCTCCAGCTCCGGACAGGCGCCGTAGCCGAGTGAGTAGCGGGCACCCCGGTAGCCGAGCTTGAAGAACGCCTCGACGTCGTCGGGATCCTCTGCGGACACGCTGCCGCCGTCGGACCAGCGCAGCTCGTCCCGGATACGCCGGTGCCAGTACTCCGCGAGCGCCTCGGTGAGCTGCACGCTCAGACCGTGGACCTCGAGGTAGTCGCGGTAGGCGTCCTTGGCGAACAGCTCGTTGGCGTAGTCGGCGATCGGCTGGCCCATCGTGACCAGGTGGAACGGGACGACGTCGACCTCGTCGTGTTTGACGGCCAGCTCCCGGGGCCGCCAGAAGTCGGCGAGGCACAGGTTCCGGTCGCGGCGCTGGCGGGGGAAGGTGAACCGGAACCGTTCCGGCGCGTCGGGCTTCGGCTCGGTCAGGATGACCAGCGAGTTGTCCTCGGACACACACGGGAAGTAGCCGTAGACCAGCGCCGCGTGTGCCAGCACGCCCTCGGTGGACAGCCGCTCCAGCCAGTAGCGCAGCCGGGGACGGCCCTCGGTCTCGACCAGCTCCTCGTAGGTCGGGCCCGACCCGCCACGCGCGCCACGCAGGCCCCACTGACCGAGGAACGTGGCCCGCTCGTCGATCATCGAGGAGTAGTCGGCGAGCGGGATCCCGCGCACGACCCTGGTGCCCCAGAACGGCGGCGTCGGCAGCGGGACGTCGGTCGCCACGTCGGAGTGGGTCGGTTCCGGCACAACGGGCTCGGCTGCCTTGCGCTTCGCCGCGATCCGGCGGGACCGCTCGTGGCGGGCCTTGCGCTCGGCGGCCTTCGCGCGGTCCTCCTCGGATTCGGCCGGTGCCGCGCCGCGCGCGACCGCCATGACCGAGTCCATCAGGCGCAGGCCCTCGAAGGCGTCGCGGGCGTAGGTGACCTGACCCTGGTAGATCTCGGCGAGGTCGTTCTCGACGTAGGACCGGGTCAGCGCGGCGCCGCCGAGCAGCACCGGCAGCTTCTGCGCCACTCCCCTGGAGTTCATCTCCTCCAGGTTCTCCTTCATGATCACCGTCGACTTGACCAGCAGCCCGGACATCCCGACCGCGTCCGCCCGGTGCTCCTCGGCGGCGCTCAGGATCGTCGCGATCGGCTGCTTGATGCCCAGGTTGACCACGGTGTAGCCGTTGTTGGTCAGGATGATGTCGACCAGGTTCTTGCCGATGTCGTGCACATCGCCCTTGACCGTGGCCAGCACGATCGTGCCCTTGCCCTGGTCGTCCTCCGCCTTCTCCATGTGCGGCTCGAGGTAGGCGACGGCGGCCTTCATGACCTCGGCGCTCTGCAGCACGAACGGCAGCTGCATCTGACCGGAGCCGAACAGCTCACCGACCGTCTTCATCCCGGCCAGCAGCGTCTCGTTGATGATCTCGAGCGCGGGCTTCTCCTCGAGCGCGGCGTCCAGGTCGGCGTCGAGGCCCTGCCGTTCGCCGTCCACGATCCGTCGCTCCAGGCGGTCGAACAGCGGCAGCGCGGCCAGCTCCTCGGCCCGGCTCTCCTTCGCCGAGGAGGCCGTGACCCCCTCGAACAGCTCCATGAACCGGTTCAGCGGGTCGTAGCCCTCGGCGCGCCGGTCGTAGATCAGGTCCAGCGCGACCGAGCGCTGCTCGTCGGGGATCTTCGACATCGGCAGGATCTTCGCCGCGCTCACGATCGCGGTGTCCAGACCGGCCTCGACCGCCTCGTGCAGGAACACCGAGTTGAGCACCTGGCGCGCCGCCGGGTTGAGGCCGAACGACACGTTCGACACACCGAGTGTCGTCTGTACCTCCGGGTAGCGGCGCTTCAGCTCACGGATGGCCTCGATGGTCTCCAGCGCATCGCGGCGGACCTCCTCCTGGCCGGTGGTGATCGGGAAGGTCAGGGTGTCGACCGCGATGTCGGACGTGCGCATGCCGTGCTTGGCGACGAGGTCGTCGATGGTCCGCGCGGCGATCCGCACCTTCCACTCGGCAGTCCTGGCCTGGCCCTCCTCGTCGATGCACATCACCACGACGGCGGCGCCGTGCTCACGGACCAACGCCATCGTGCGCTGGAACCGCGACTCCGGCCCGTCGCCGTCCTCGTAGTTCACCGAGTTGACGATGCAACGGCCGCCGAGGCGCTCCAGCCCCGCCTGGATCACCGGGGGCTCGGTCGAGTCCAGCATGATCGGCAGCGTCGACGCGGTCGCCAGCCTGCCTGCCAGCTGCGCCATGTCGGCGGTGCCGTCGCGGCCGACGTAGTCGATGCACAGGTCGAGCAGATGGGCGCCGTCGCGCACCTGGTCCCTGGCGATCGCGACGCAGTCCTCCCAGTTCTGCTCCAGCATCGCCTCGCGGAACTTCTTCGAACCGTTCGCGTTGGTGCGCTCACCGATCATCAGGACACTGGTGTCCTGGCGGAACGGCACCGGCGCGTAGATCGAGGACACCCCGGACTCCGGACGCGGGTCGCGGACGGCGGGAGTGGTCTCCCGGATCGCGGCGACGACCTGGCGGATGTGCTCCGGTGTCGTCCCGCAGCAGCCGCCGACCATGCCGACGCCGTAGTCGGCGACGAACGTGGCCAGTGCCTGCGCCAGCTCCTCGGGGCTCAACGGGTACACGGCGCCGTTCGGACCGAGCTGGGGCAGGCCGGCGTTGGGCATCACCGAGACCGGGATACGGGAGTGCTTGGACAGGTGCCGCAGGTGCTCGCTCATCTCGGCGGGACCGGTCGCGCAGTTCAGCCCGATCAGGTCGATGCCGAGCGCTTCCAGCGCGGTCATCGCGGCACCGATCTCGCTGCCGAGCAGCATCGTGCCGGTGGTCTCCACGGTCACGTGCGTGATGATCGGGACCGTGCGGCCTGCCTGAGCCATCGCGCGCTTGGCGGCGATCACCGCGGCCTTGGCCTGCAACAGGTCCTGCACGGTCTCGATCAGCACCGCGTCGATGCCGCCGTCGAGCAGGCCGAGGACACAGTCCTGGTAGGCGTCGCGCAAATCGGTGAACAGCGCGTGGCCCAGCGTGGGCAGCTTGGTGCCCGGCCCGACCGAGCCCAGCACGAACCGAGGCCACTCGGGCGTCGAGAACTCATCGGCCGTCCGGCGCGCGATCGCGGCGCCCTTCTCGGCCAGCTCACGGATGCGGTCCTGGATGTCGTACTCGGCGAGGTTCGGCAGGTTCGTACCGAAGGTGTTTGTCTCGATCAGGTCCGAGCCGACCTCGAGGTTCTCCCGGTGAATCTGTTCGACGACGTCCGCGCGGGTGTCGTTGAGGATCTCGTTGCACCCTTCGAGGCCCGCGAAGTCGTCCAGACTCAACGGAACCGACTGCAGCATCGTCCCCGTCGCGCAGTCAGCCACAAGCACTCGCTCGTTCAGGGCACGGAGCAACGGCTGGTCTTGAGGGGTCGACATGGTCGCCAAGAATAGTCGTCCGAACAGACCAGCCGGATCCGATAACGACCTCATAGACACCCGTTGGGCACGTCCACCCGTCGTAAACCGGGCCCCGGCCGTAGGCTGAGCCGATGAGCGATCGCGAGCCGAGGGAGCCCGACGCGGTCTCGTTGTCCTGGCATGAAGCCGACAACCTGACCGATGGAGAGCCGCCCAGGCTGCTCCAACCCGTGGTGGTGGCCGCTTTCGAGGGGTGGAACGACGCCGGTGACGCGGCCAGTACCGCGCTGGAACACCTCGAGCTGAGCTGGGATGCCACACCACTGGCGGCCATGGACCCGGACAACTACTACGACTTTCAGGTGACTCGTCCCACAGTCCAGCTGGTGGACGGGATCACCCGACGGATCGAATGGCCGACCACCCGGTTATCCGTGTGCCGTCCCCCTGGCGCCGAGCACGACGTCGTGCTGATCCGGGGTATCGAACCGAACATGCGGTGGCGTGGCTTCTGCGCCGAGCTCCTGACCTACCTGGAGAAGGTCGGGGCGACGACGGTCATCACGCTCGGTGCGCTGCTGACCGACACCCCGCACACGCGTCCGGTGCCGGTGAGCGGGTCCGCGTACGACGCGGAGTCCGCGGCCCGGTTCGGGCTGGAGACCTCGCGCTACAAGGGCACCACGGGTGTCGTCGGGGTGTTCCAGGACCTGTGTGTGCGCGCCGGCATCCCGGCGATCGCGTTCTGGGCGGCCGTGCCGCACTACGTGTCGCAGGCACCCGACCCGAAGGCGGCGGTCGCGCTGCTGCACCGGGTCGAGGAGGTTCTGGACATCGAGGTGCCGCTGGGCGGCCTGCCGGAGCAGGCCGAGTCGTGGGAGCGGACGGTCAGCGAGATGGCCGATGCCGACGACGAGGTCCGCGAGTACGTGCGTTCGCTGGAGGAGCGCACGGAGTCAGAGACGACCATGCCGGAGACCTCCGGCGAGTCGATCGCGGCCGATTTCGAGCGGTACCTGCGTCGCAGGGGCGGCGGGCCGAACGGTCCCGGCCGCGCCGGCGGTCGCAGCCACTAGCGGGACGCGGTCAGCACTTCGGTGCTGACCGCTCCAGCAGCCTGCGTGGACCGGCGCCGTGGTCGGCGAGCTCGTCGTACGGGTTCGCCATGCGGCACCGGTCGATGGACAGGCATCCGCAGCCGACGCAGTCGGTGAACTTGTCACGCAGCTGCTCCAGGTGTTTGATGCGCAGCTCCAGCTCGTCGTGCCACTGCTGGGACAGCCGCTCCCAGTCGGCGCGGGTGGGCATGCGGTTGTTCGGCAGCTCGTCCAGTGCCGCGCGCACCTCAGCCAGTGGGATGCCGACCCGCTGCGCGATCTTCACCAACGCGATGCGTCGAAGTGTCTCGCGGCGGTAGCGTCGCTGGTTGCCCGAGGTCCGCCGGCTGTGGATGAGGCCTTGGCGCTCGTAGAAGTGCAGCGCGGAGATCGCGACGCCGCTGCGTTCGGCGAGCTGGCCGACTGTCAGCTCGACCTGGTTCCACTCGGCATGCCGCATTACGCCACCTCTGATCTCAACGTTGGTTCTGGTTTACCGGAGGCGGCGGAGCGCGGTCAAGGACTTGACCTGAATATTTATTGAGGTTTTACGGTCTGCCTCATGAGCGAACCGATTCAACTGGAAGTCATCATCGGCAGCGTCAGAGAAGGGCGGTTCGGGCCGGTCGTCGCGGACTGGTTCGTCCGCCGCGCGCAGCGACGGGCCGAGTTCGGGGTAGGTGTGCTCGACCTCGCGGACGGGCCACCCGACCTCAGCGGACGGATCGGCGCGGCGGATGCCGTCGTCGTGGTCACCCCTGAGTACAACCACAGCTACCCGGGGCCGTTGAAGTCAGCGATCGACGGCGTCGGCAAGGAGTGGCAGGCCAAGCCCGTCGGGTTCGTCAGCTACGGCGGGCTCTCCGGTGGCCTGCGGGCGATCGAACCGCTGCGGGTGGTCTTCGCGGAGCTGCATACGGTGACCGTGCGGGAGACCGCCAGCTTCCACATGGCGCACGGCCAGTTCGACGCCGACGGCGAGCCACACGATCCGACGGGTCCGAACACGGCGGCGACGGCCCTGCTCGACCAGCTGCTCTGGTGGGGCCGCGCGCTGCGGACGGCCCGCACCGAACACCCCTACGGCACCTAGAACACCCGTGAGTGGCGAGTGGTCCCAGGAGACCACTCGCCACTCACGGGTGGTTACAGGGCTACGCCGAGCAGCGCGTCGACGGCGGTCCTGATCAGGGCGGGAGCCTGCTCGTCGCGGCCTCGGCGCTCGCGGGCCTCGCGTGCCCACGCGTCGACCGCGGCCAGGGCCTTCGGGCTGTCCAGGTCGTCGGCGAGGTGCGTGCGCAGACGTAGGACGGTGTCCTCGGCGGGCGGTCCGGCGTCCAGGTTGGCCGCTTCTCGCCACGACGCCAGCCTGGCCTCGGCGTCGCGCAGCAGCTCGGTCTCCCAGGACCGGTCGGAGCGCCAGTGCCCGGCCAGCAGCGCGAGGCGCACTGCGGCCGGGTCGACGCCGTCGGCACGCAGCTTCGAGACGAAGACCAGGTTGCCCTTCGACTTCGACATCTTCTCGCCGTCGAGGGCGATCATCCCGGCGTGACAGTAGTGCCGGGCGAACGGGTGGACGCCGGTCGACGCCTCCGCGTGTGCCGCGCCGAACTCGTGGTGCGGGAAGATCAGGTCCGACCCGCCGCCCTGCACGTCGATCTGCGAACCGAGCCGGTTCAGCGCGATCGCCGTGCACTCGACGTGCCATCCCGGGCGGCCCTGGCCGAGCTCGCTGTCCCAGGACGGCTCACCCTCGCGCGCCATGCGCCACAGCAGGGCGTCGACCGGGTTGCGCTTGCCGGGCCGCTGCGGGTCGCCACCGCGCTCCGCCGAGAGCGTGCGCATGGTCTGCTCGTCGTAGCCGGACTCGTAGCCGAACTCGCGGGTCGCCGCGCTGTCGAAGTAGACGTCCGGGTACTCGGGGTCGTCGATGCGGTAGGCAGCGCCGGAGGCGAGCAGCTTGGCGACCAGCTCGCTGATCTCCGACATGGCCTCGACCGCGCCGATGTAGTGCTGCGGCGGCAGGACCCGCAGCGACTCCATGTCCTCCCGGAACAGCGCTGTTTCCCGCATACCGAGAACGACCCAGTCGTCCTGGTCCCGCTGGGCGCGCTCCAGCAGCGGTTCGTCGATGTCGGTCACGTTCTGGACGTAGAGCACGTCGTGGCCGGAGTCCCGCCACACCCGGTTCACCAGGTCGAACGCGAGGTATGTCGCGGCGTGTCCGAGGTGCGTGGCGTCGTAGGGGGTGATGCCGCAGACGTACATCCGGGCCGTTGCGCCGGGCGTTGTGGGACGGATCTCGCCGGTCGCGGTATCGAACAGCCTCAGCGGTGGGCCGGATCCGGGGACCGAGGGCAACGGGGTGGATGACCAGGTCTGCATGCATCCCAACTTACGCGTTGGAAACCCGCCCGCGAACTGTGAGTGATGTCGACTGTGGCACCGTAGCTGCGGTCCGTGTCTCGTTGCCGAGGCCGGGAGAACTGTACGAAGAACTGAACGAGGGGTCCCGGGTATGCCACGCAGCTGGCGGAGAACGATGAGAGCCGCGAGCGTCCTTGCGTCGGCGTTGCTGATGCTGATCGTGGCCGGCTGTGCGAAGAAGCCGGCGTTCCCCGAGCCGTACACACCGCCGCCGAGCACGCTGGACCTGGTGTCCCAGCACGGCGAGTTGCGGGTGTGCAGCACCGGCGACTACCGGCCGTTCACCTACCGCGACCCGAAGACCGACCGCTGGTCCGGTATCGACATCGACATGGCAGGCGACATGGCCCAGAAGCTCGGGGTGAAGCTCACGATCGTCCCGACGACCTGGGCGAACCTGGCGGGCGACCTGAGTGCGCAACGCTGTGACATCGCGATGGGCGGGGTGTCGGTCACCACGAGCCGCGCCAAGATCGCGTCCTACAGCGACCCGTACCTGATGGACGGCAAGGCGCCGATCACGCGGTGCAGCTCCGTGTCGAAGTTCCAGAACCTCGACATGATCGACCGCCCCGGTGTCCGGGTCGTGGTGAACCCGGGTGGCACCAACAACGACTTCGCCCGGTCGCACCTCAAGAAGGCGACGATCGTGCCGCACCCGGACAACAACACGATCTTCGACCAGCTGCTGCAGGGCAAGGCCGATCTGATGATCACCGACGCCAGCGAGACGCGCTACCAGTCCAAGCAGCACCCCGAGCTGTGCCCGGTGAACCCGGACAAGCCGCTGGACTTCGGCCCGAAGGCCTACCTGCTCCCCCGGGGCGACGTCGTCTTCCAGCAGTGGGTGAACGAGTGGCTGCGCCTGGCCCTGGGCAACGGCACCTACCAGCGCTTCGCCAAACCCTGGACCGGCTGACGTCCCGTTCATGATCACCACGGCCTGGTGGCTGTTTTCAGGCGAAAAATCAGCCACCACACCGTGGTGATCAAGAAACCGGGTCGGGAGTTCGGCTTCGCAGAGCGAACGACGCTCTGCGCGGCGCGCGGAAGGCCTGTGTGTGCCCCAAGTAGCCGTGAGTGGCGAGTGGTCCTCTGAGACCACTCGCCACTCACGGGTAGTTGGGGCTACTCGGCTACTGGGCTTGTTCCACGAATTTTGTTGTGTAGCTGCGGGTCAGGTTGATTCGGTCCTTGTGGCGTTGGACGTTCTTCGAGAAGCCGGACAGGACCTTCAGGACGTTCTGGGCGCCCTCCTGGCTCATGCGACCGTCGGCGTTGAACATCCCGATGCTGTCCTTGATCGACTCCACGTACAGCGCCCGGTTGCCGCCGTCGTAGCTGGCCGGCATCGCCGCCGCGATCTGCTCAGGGTTGTGCTGGTGGATCCAGCGCAGCGTCTCCACGAACGCGGTCGCCAGCTTCTGTGCCACCTCGGGATAGCGGTCCACGATCGAACAGCTCATGTACAGCGAGGTCGCCGGGTACAGCCCGCCGAGAGCGTCCCGGGTGCCCTGCTCGGTCCGCATGTCGTAGAGGACCTTGCCCTGGCCGGTCTGCACGAGCTGGGCCACGGTCGGATCGGTCGTCATGCCGGCGTCGATGCCGCCGTTGTTCAGACCGGCGATGAACGTCTGACCGGCGCCCACCTTGACCGGGGTGAAGTCCGCCGTTCCGACGCCCGCGTTGGCCGCGAGTGCCTTGGTCAGGAAGTCCGTCGACGAACCCAGCGACGTGATGCCCATCTTGCGGCCCCGGAAGTCGGCCGCACTCCGGATCTGATCAGCGTGCTTGCTGCCGACCATCACCACCTCGCCGGGGATGTTCGCCATCTGCACCACGCTGGTGATGCACTGCTGCCTGGCCTGCAGGTCCAGCGTGTGGTCGTAGAACCCGACGACCGCCTGTACCTGCCCGGACAGCAACGCCGTCTCGGCGTTCGCGCCGGAGGCCTGGTCGAGCAGTTGCACGTCGAGACCTTGGCGGGCGAACCCGCCGAGCTGCTGGGTCAGCATCGCCGGCAGGTAGATGACCTTGTTGAGCCCGCCGACCATCAGGGTGATCCGCGGCGTGCCGTCCGGACCCGTGCTGAGGGTGCGCGAGTCACGGCACCCGGTCAGTCCGGCCACCGCGAGGATCGCCACGACGGCGATGCACAGGATGCGGGATACGCGTCTCATGGAGTCGACCTCAGATCCCGGCGGCCGACGTGTTGACGGTCGGTCGCCACCGCAGCAGCCTGCTTTCCAGCCACCCGATGCCCCACTCCGCGACCAGCGCGACCACGGTGATGATGATCATTCCGGCGAACACACCCGCCGTGTCGAACGTGCCCTGCGCATTGGAGATCAGGAACCCGATACCGGCCTGGGCACCGGTGTACTCGCCGACCACCGCGCCGATCAGCGCGAAGCCGAACGCGGTGTGCAGCGAGGACAGGATCCAGGACGTGGCGCTCGGCAGCACGATGCTGCCCAGTACCTGCGTCCGACCGGCGCCGAGGATGCGGGCGTTGTCGATCAGGTTGCGGTCCACCTCGCGAGCACCGGTGAACGCGTTGAAGAACACCGCGAAGAACACCAGCACGAACACCGTCGCCACCTTCGACTCCAGCCCGAAGCCGAACCAGATGACGAACAGCGAGGCCAGCACGATGCGCGGCACGGCATTGACGCCCTTGATGAACGGCGCCAACACGTCGGCCAGGTACTGGCTGCGTCCGAGCAGCACACCCAGGATCACGCCGGCCACGGTGCCGAGCAGGAACCCGATCACCGCTTCCTCGACCGTGATCCCGATGTGCAGCCAGATCGAGCCGTAGTCGGTCCCGGTGGCGAACCACTCGACCAGCCGCGCCCAGATCTCCGACGGCCGCGAGTAGAAGAAGTGGTCGATCCAGCCGAGGCCGACGACCAGTTCCCAGCTGCCCAGCCAGACCACGATGATCGCCAGCCGGGACAGCCAGGTGTTGCGCCGATGGCGCTGCTGGCCGCGCCGCACTCCGGCGAGGATCTGTTGTTCGGTCTCCGCGACCGGGACCGCGGCGCTCGCTACCGTCGTCTCAGACATGTGCCACGCTCCGCTGCCTCGTCTTGTCCACCTCGACACGCAATGACTCCCAGACCTCCCGGTAGATCTGGACGAACTCGGGAGTCAGCCGCAGCTCCTCCACCTCGCGGGGGCGGTGCAGCGGGATCGGGAACACGTCCTTGACCGTCGCCGGGCCCGCCGTCATCACCACGACCTTGTCGGCGAGCGCGATGGCCTCGTCCAGGTCGTGTGTCACGAAGATCACCGCGGCGCCGCTGCCCGCCCACAGCCGCAGCAGCTCGTCCTGCATGTTGGCCCTGGTCTGCACGTCGAGTGCGGAGAACGGCTCATCCATCAGCAGGATGCGCGGGTTCGTGACGAGCGTCTGGGCCAGCGCGACCCGCTTGCGCATACCGCCGGAGAGCTGGTGCGGGTAGTAGTTCTCGAAACCGGCGAGGCCGACCCTGGCGATCCAGTCGGTGGCCTGCTCGCGGGCCTCCTTCTTGCTCGCGCCGCGGAATCTCGGTCCGGACGCCACGTTGTCCAGCACCGACCGCCACGGCATGACCGCGTCGCTCTGGAACATGTACCCGACACCGTCCGGGATCGACGTGACCGGCCGGCCCTCGACCAGCACCTGACCGGCCGAGGCTCGCTGCAGGCCGGAGACCAGCGACAACGTCGTGGACTTGCCACATCCGGTCGGACCCACGACCGAGACGAACTCGCCCGGCTGGACCGTCATGGCGAGGTCACGGACGGCGGTGTGGACACCACCGGAGCCGTTCGGGAAACGCTTCGTCGCCTTGATCAGCTCGATCAGCGGGCGTTCCGGTGGTGCGACCACGGTGACTCCTTCGTCACGTCGTTCGATGTTGGGGGAAAGCTAGGTCGGCCCGGCCGGCGAAGGAACCTTCTTCGCGTACTCCATCCGCTCTGCTCGTTGTTCACCTTTTGCGCGTTCTGCTCCCGGCGCGGAGTAGGTTCTGCAGCCATGCTCGGCTCGGGTGTCATCAGCAGGCTCCGGTTCAGCCGCCAGATCTTCGTGTTGCAGACCGCGCTCGTCGCCCTGCTGATCGCGCTGGTCGCGGCACTGACCGGCTGGCTGCTGCGCAACACGCTCACCGACGAGTACGGGGAGCGGGCGCTGGCCATCGCACGCGTCGTCGCGAGCGACCCCGAGGTGATCGCGGCGGTCGCGGCGAAACGGCAGGGTGGTGCGCTCCAGTCGGAGGTCGTGTCGCTGACCGGACGGACCGAGGCGTTGTTCGTCGTGGTGACCGACGCCAACGGGATCCGGCTCGCGCATCCGGCGCCCGACCAGGTGGGTAAACCGGTCAGCACGAGTCCCGCCGAAGCGTTGGCCGGGCGCGAGGTGGTCAGCGTCGTGCAGGAAGGCACGCTCGGCAGGTCGGTACGCAGCAAGACGCCGGTGTTCGGTGCCGGAGGGGCGGTCGTCGGCGAGGTCAGTGTCGGTTACGCGGTGGGTGTGCCGGGCGCGGAGATCAACCGGCTGCTGGTCATCATCGGGGTGTTCGCCGTGGTGTCCGTGCTGCTCGGTCTGGCCGCGTCCTGGCTGCTCAGCGGCTGGCTGCGCCGGTTGACCCACGGTGTCGAGCCCCGTGAGCTGACCGAGATGCTCTACGAACACGAGGCCGTGCTGCACGGCGTCGGCGAAGGCGTCCTCGCGGTCGACGCCGACCAGCGGATATCGGTGCGCAACGCCGAGGCGGAGCGGCTGCTCGGCGTGGACCTTCCGATCGGTTCCCGCGCGGCGGAGCTACCCGTGTCGCCCCGGGTCCGGCTGGCCATCGCCGAGTCGCCGATGGACAACGTGCTCGCGGTCGCGGGCAACCGGGTGATCGTGGTCAACTCCCGTCGCGTGCGGCGCGACGATCACGAGCTGGGTACCGTGCTGACCCTGCGCGACCGCACCGACCTCGACATGCTGACCAGTGAGCTCGACTCGATCCGCTCGCTGACCGACGGTCTGCGTGCGCAACGCCACGAGTACTCCAACCGGCTGCACACACTGTCCGGCCTGCTGCAGCTCGGGCATCGGGCGGAGGCGATCGAGTACCTGCAGGCGCTCACCGACAGCAGCGGCGCCGGCACGTCGGACATCGACGCCTCGGTCCACGATCCGTACCTGGGCGCGCTGCTGCTGGCCAAGTCCGAGCAGGCGGAGGAGAAAGGGGTCGCGCTGCGGCTGTCCGATGACTCGTCGCTGACCGGCGAGATCACCGAGCCGGTCACCGTGACCACGGTGCTGGGCAACCTCCTGGACAACGCGCTGCGTGCGGCGAACCTCGGGTCCCGGCGACCGGCGTGGATCGAGCTGACGCTGCTCGCGGACGGCTCGACACTGCACCTCTCGGTGCAGGACAGCGGCCCGGGGGTCGCCGAGGAGCTGCGTGCAGTGTTGTTCGACGAGGGCACGACGACCAAGATCACCCCGGGGCACGGACTGGGGCTCGCGCTTGCCCGGCACGAGGCACGCTCGCTCGGCGGCGACCTGTGGCTGGCCCAGGCCGGGGATGCCGACACGGGCGCGCTGTTCGTCGCCGCGCTTCCCGGTGTGCTGTCCCGGCCGCTCACCCACCAGGGAGGTGACCGGTGATCAGGACGCTGATCGTCGACGACGACTTCCGGGTCGCGGGCGTGCACGCCGGCTTCGTCGCCGAGGTCGCCGGTTTCGAGGTGGTCGGTGTCGCGCACAACGGCGCCGAGGCACGCGCGAAGGCACGCGAACTGCGCCCTGACCTGGTCCTGCTCGACATCTACCTGCCCGACCAGTCCGGGCTGGCCCTGCTCGCTGAGCTGAACACCGATGCGATCATCCTGTCCGCCGCGTCCGACGCCAGGACGGTGCGCGCCGCAATGCGTGCCGGCGCGTTGAACTACCTGGTCAAACCGTTCGCCAAGGGCCAGCTGGCGGAGCGGCTGACCGCGTACGCCCGCTACCGGGAGCTGCTCGGCACCGACGCGCCACTACGCCAGCAGGACCTCGACCGGGCCATCCAGACCCTCTACGATCGCAACCGCACGACCTCGCCGAAGGGCCAGTCCCCCGCGACGGCCAAGCTCGTGACCGAACGGCTGCGCGACTCCGACGTCCCGCTCTCGGCCGCCGAGGTGGCGACCGAGCTGGGCATCGCGCGAGCCACGGCCCAGCGCTACCTGGCGGCGCTCGCGGATGCCGGCAACGCGGAAATGCGCCTGCGCTACGGCGTCACCGGCCGCCCCGAGCACGAGTACCTCTGGACAACCGGCCGCTAACCCCGTCCCCGCGCGCCGGGCTGCGCCCGGGGGCACTTTGCACGTGTTCGTGCTGCGTCGCACATGTCCGGCCATGTGCGACGCAGCACGTAGATGTGCAAAGTCGCCAGGGTCGGCCTCAGCGGCCGAGCCAGCCGTAGGCGGTCTGGCGGGAGATGCCCAAAGCCTTGGACATCGCCTGGATCTCCAGGCCCTGGGCCTTCCCTGTTGCCAGCAGGTCGCGTTGGCGCGTGCGCAGGTCCTCCATGCGCTCGGCCACCTCGCGCATCTCGGCCAGCAGAGCCTCCGCCTCGGGACTCGCGCCGGCTCGGGTGCGGCCGACACCGGGCCGGGGGAACGTGCGGACCGTCTCGGCGTCCCACCTGCGGCGGCGCTGCTCGTCGAAGCCGGGCAGCGGCTCGGGCGCCTGACCGCGGGCCACGTAGCCCAGCCACGTGGGGGTCTTCACTCCCCACGCCCGCGCGCACTCATCGCTGGTCCAGGTCTCGTCGCCGCCCATCCGCCCAGCATGCCGTGCCCGGCGGCGAGAGCTGTGCTCACTCGCCGACTGGTCCGCCCGCCAGTTCGGTGACGACGTCCAGCTGACCGAGATGGCGGGCGTACTCCTGGAGGAGGTGGAACAGGATGCGTTCGAGACTGGCGGGAGGCTGCCCGTCCCAGCGTGGGCCAGGCCGGCCGATCTCGGCCAGGTCGTGCGCCTCGATGATCGAGCGGGAGCGGGCACCCTGAGCACGCAGTGCCTCGGCGACCTCGGTCAGCGGCAGGTCGGCCGGCACGTACCAGCGGTCGTCGCGGTGGTCGGCCCACGGGTCACCGACGTCCATGCCGAGGAAGCCCCATTCGAGCCAGCGCCGTTCGACGTGACGCAGGTGCATGAGCAGCTCGATCGGCGCCCAGCCGGACGGCACCGTGCTCAGCCGGGCGTCATCGTCGGACAGCGAACAGACCTTGGCCAGCAGCTGGTCACGGAAGTAGTCCAGGTAGCCGACGAACACCTCGGCACGGGACCTGGCCGCCGAGGTCGGTTCGGGGAACGTCTCAGCTCACCACCACTCGTCGGGGAGCCTGGCCTCGATCGAGCGCAGGTTCACCCGGGCGCAGCGGTCGCACAGCCAGCTGATCCCGCCGTCCGGCGCGCGTTCACGCGACCAGGCCAGTGAGCTCGCCTGGCCGGCATCACGTGCGGCAGCGCACGCTCGGCACCTCTCCGGTTCTGTCACCCCTAGTAGTCTGCCGGTGAGCTGTTACCCGCAGGTCCCGTTCAGGTATCCGGCACGAGTCGTTTCGACGACCGGCACAACTGATGCGCCCAACGCGGGTCCCGTGGAGATGACCCGCTCACGGAGCCTGAAATATGATCGAATCGCCCTGGTTTGATCCGCAACCTGTCGAGAACAGGGAGAGCTCATGGTCGATCTGCGCCCGATCCGGCTGACCGAGGTGGAACGGGACGCCGTGCGGCGGCTGACCGAGTTCCCCCTGCTCGACGCGATCTTCGGACGCCGGTCCCGGCGGTTCCCGATGGGCGGTGAGATACCGGCCGGTCCGCTCGCCTTCCGAAGCCGGCACGAGCCCGAGCCGCTCAGCGACCTGGAACGTGCGCTGGTGCTGACCACGGTCGCCGGCGTGACCGGCTGGCACTACGGCATCACCCACCACCCGGGGTACGCGCCCGCGTTCCCGAACTACAGCGGCTCCGCGGCGGGCCGCACCTTCCCCTCGGCCGCAGGGTTCCACACCGCGGAGTTCTTCTTCACCGACGAGTCCGGCACGTACTTCCTGCCGACCAGGGACGCCGAGCCCGGTCCCGACGACCAGGACGTCGAGACCAGGCTCAACGCCGTGCTGGGTCGCGTCCGAAAGCTGTCCGACGAGCGGATCTGGCTGCCCAGGGAACAGCCCTACTTCGAGGGGCACAACACCTGGATCGGCAACCACCCCGGCTCGCTGCTGGTCATCCCGGTGGCGGACGTGGCGCAGCAGACGCTCGCCAACCTCGCGTTCTTCGCGCAGAACGGCTATGCCGTCTACGACGACGTGAACCAGCGGCCCATCCCCGGGCTGGCCGCCTTCGCCGACCGGGTCGACGTCGACGATCCGCTGCCGTTGTCCTTCGTCGAGCAGTACTCGCTGGCCGAGGCGACCGCCGAGCTCATGACCAGTGCCTACAACGGTCACCTGCTGCTGCAGGCGATGGGCCTGGGCGGTTGGACGTTCGACGGCATCGACCGGCCCAGCATCCTGGGCGCCTCCGGCCGCCCCGACGTACCCGGTCTCGGGTTCCACGTGCAGGCCGACGACAGCTGGGCACTGCCCAACCCCACCGGGCTACCCGGCGTGTTCGAGGCGTACTGCCGGCCGCACTACCCGGACATGACCGCCGCGGTCGAGGCGTACACGGAGCGCAAGTTCGGCCCGGGCGGTCCGTTCAACCCGGGCACGCCGGGACCGTGGCTCGACACCCCCGGCGTCCGAGGGGCGGCCGCACCGCACGACGCCCGGTTCAAGGAGCTGCTGAGCCTGCAGGCCACCTACGTCGACGAGACGTTCGGGAAGTTCCCCGGCACCGTGCCGACCGTCTGGATCATGAACTATCTGCAGGCCCAGCACATCGACCTGGACTTCTACGACACCCTGTTCAAGCCGGGCAACTACCTGGACACCCACCGCGACCATCGGTCGACCTGGCACGGCTGAGTCACCGCGTCTCCGCTCGCAGGAGCCGTTCGCGCGCGGCCGGGCCGAAGATGTAGCCGCTGGACGTTCCGTCCGAACGGATCACCCGGTGGCACGGGATGACCAGCGGCACGGGGTTGCGGCCCAGAGCCGTACCGACCGCGCGCACGGCCTTGGGCCTGCCGATCTCGCTGGCCACCCAGGCGTACGGCCGCGTCTCCCCCACTGGGATCGCCCTGGTCACGGTCAGGACGTCGCGCGCGAACTCGGTGAGCCCGCGCAGGTCCACCGGCAGCTCGTCGGCGCCGCGCAGATCTGCACGCAGAGCGCGCATCAGACCGGCGGGCGGTTGCGGCGCTTCGAGCAGGGGCCGGGCGAACCGCTTACGGAAGTCGGTTCTGAACTCATCCGGATCGACTCCGGTGCGCAGGTACGCGATGCCGTCCTCGGTCGAGGCCACCAGCAGCTCACCGATCGGGCCCGGCACCTGCGACCAGCGCGCCACCACCCGATCCATCAACCCCGTCGGCGGTTCGACGCCCAATCCGGCCAGTTGCCTGGTCATTGCTCGTTCGTCATCACCTCTAGTGATCATCGAACACCTCCATCGGTCGTGCCGGCGCGCTCGGCGCTCAGCACCCGTAACCGGGCCAGTCCCCGGGAGATATGTGACTTCACGGTGCCCTCAGCACAGCCGAGCACCTCGGCGATCTCCGCGATGGAGAGCTCACCGACATGACGCAACACCACTGCCACGCGCTGCGGATACGCCAGCTCCGCGAGCTGTTCGCCCAGCTCCGCGCCCGTTTCCCGGCCGGTGACGATGTCCTCGACGTCGGGCCGGGGGTCGACGACCTCGGGCGCGCTGTCCAGCGGCGCCGTCGGGTGCCGCACGGACGAGCGCTGCCGGTTACGCCACCCGTTGAGCAGGATCGTCACCAGCCAGGCACGCGGGCGCAGGGTGGCGATGCGGTCCGCCGGGTAGTCGCCGAGTGCCCGATAGGCACGCAGGAACGCATCGGCGGTGAGGTCCTCCGCGTCGGCCCACCGTCCACTCACCCGCAGCGCGGTGGAGAACAGCAACCGCTGATAGGTCTCGAACAGCAACACGAAACCGGCATCGAGGTCCTCAGCGAGCGCACGTCGTATCGGATCGTCTCTGGCCGCCTCGTCGGCGGTGGTGCCCTCGGGGGCTAGGACATCGATGCTCGGGCTGCTCACACCGTATGGAACACCGACGGTTCCGTGACGGTTGCAGCGGCCCGCCGACGGGCCATCCGGCCGGACAGCCAGGCGCAGGCCATCAGCTGAATCTGGTGGAACAGCATGACCGGCAACACCAGCAGCCCGAGCCCGTGACCGGCGAACAGGACGCTCGCCATCGGCAGCCCGCTCGCCAGGCTCTTCTTCGAGCCGCAGAACAGGATCGTGACCCGGTCGGCTCGGGAGAAGCCCAGCTTGCCCGGCACGAACCAGGTCACCGCGAGCACGAGGGCGAGCAGCGCGGCGTCCACGCACAACAGGACGCCGAGCGCACCGAGGGACAGCTGATGCCAGATGCCGGCAGTCATCCCGGCGCTGAACGCAACGTAGACCACCAGCAGGATCGAACCCCGGTCCACCACCGCCAGCATGCGACGGTGCCGCGCGACCCAGTCGGCGATCCACCTGCGCAGCAGCTGGCCGAGCACGAACGGCGCCAGCAGCTGCAGCGCGACGTCCAGCACCGCGCGCCCCGAGAAGCCGCCGCCTCGCGTGGACATCAGCAGCCCGACCAGTGCGGGGGTCGCCACGATGCCGGCCAGGTTGGACAGCGATGCGGCACAGATCGCGGCCGGCACGTTCCCCTTGGCGACCGAGGTGAAGGCGATGGACGACTGGACGGTCGAGGGCAGGCAACACAGGAACAGCACGCCGAGCGCGAGCTGGTGCGGGAGGATCGACTCGGGCAGCAGCTGCACCGCAAGGCCGAGCAGCGGGAACAGCACGAACGTGGCGATCACGACGGTGCCGTGCAGCCGCCAGTGCCGCAGCCCGTCGAGCGCCTCTGCCGGCGACAGCCGCGCGCCGTACAGGAAGAACAGCACCCCGATGGCGATCGTCGTCGCGCTGCCGAAACCCACCGCCCACTGCCCCTCTGCCGGTACCAGTGCCGCGATGGCGACGGTGAGCAAGATCAGCGCCATGAAGGCGTCGATCGGGAGATGGCGGGTCAGTCGTCGCAGGGAACTCACCTGTCCCATGGTCGTCGTCGGACAGTCATTCGGAAACCCGCCTACCACGATCATTGTCATGCTAGTTCGCGATTACAGTGGATCTGTGTTCAACCCCGCGCATCTGAGGTCGTTCGTCGCGGTCGCGCGCACACTGAGCTTCACCAGGGCGGCCGAGCACCTCGACGTCCAGCAGCCCACGGTGAGCCAGCACGTGCGCAAGCTCGAGGCGACGGTGGGCAGGCCGCTGTTCGTGAGGGACACCCACACCGTGGAGCTCACCCGCGACGGCGAGGCGATGCTCGACTACGCCGGCACGATCCTGGACACGACCCAGCGGGCCCTCGCGCACTTCCACGGCTCCCGGGTGCACGGCCGATTGAGGTTCGGCATCTCCGAGGATCTCGTGCTGACCAGGTTGCCCACGATCCTGGCCGAGTTCCGGCACCGTCACCCGCTGGTCGACCTCGAGCTCACCGTGGGGCTCAGCGGAAACCTGCAGCGGCTCGCCGACAGCCGGGACCTGGACCTGGTGTTCGCCAAGCGCCCGCCGAGCGAGGTGTACGGCACGGTGGTCTGGCGCGACCGCTACATCTGGGTCACCGGACCGGCGATGGCACCTCTGGGCCCGAACGACCCGGTGCCGTTGGTCTGTCATCCGCCGCCGAGCATCTCCCGGAGCGTGGTCATCGCCGCGCTCGAAGCCGTCGGCAGGCCCTGGCGGATGGCCTGTACGAGCAGCAGTCTCAGCGGCTTGAGCGCGGCGTCGCTGGCCGGGCTCGGTGTGGTGGCGCACGCATCGTCGCTGATCCCGAACGGGCTCGTCCCGGTCGCACCGCAGGCACGGCTGCCGGAGCTCGCGCCGTTCGACTTCGTGCTGTCCAGCGGCCGCCGGGAGCTGGACGGTCCCGGCTCGGCGCTGGCGGAGGCGATCCTCACCTCGGCCGACCAGCTCAGAACCACCCGTGAGTGATTTGGGCTGCCAGGGCAGCCCAAATCACTCACGGGTGGTGTGCTGTCAGCGGCGGGTGCGGAGGTAGTCGGCGACGACCTCGGCGCCCAGGCCGTCCAGGGTGGGCGCGACGCCCCTGCCGCCACAGCGGCGGGCCACGTCGTCCATGAACGCCGCGAGGCGCGGGTCCTCCCCCAGCACGAAGAAGGTGAACATCGCCTTCATCCCGGACAGCCGATCCAGCTCGGACACCGTGGCGCGCAGCGTGTGCGGGCTGGGCGGGTAGTCGAAGTACGCCTCACCGTCCGGCTCCAGGTGCGCGGTCGGCTCGCCGTCGGTGACGACGAGCACCACCGGCATGGCATCCGGGTGCCGACGCAGGTGCCGCTGCGCCAACAACAGCGCGTGGTGCAGGTTCGTGCCCTGCGCGTACGCGCCTTCCAGGCCGACCAGCTCACCCAGATCCACGGTCTGGGCGTGCCTGCCGAACGTGATCAACGCCAGGTCGTCACCCCGGAACCGGGTCGAGATCAGCTGGTGCAGAGCGAGCGCGGTGCGTTTCATCGGCACCCACCGCCCTTCGGCCACCATCGACCAGGACGTGTCGACCAACAGCGCCACCGCGGCACGGGTGCGCTGCTCGGTCTCCACCACCTCGACGTCACTCACGTCGAGCCGACGGGTGTCCCCGCCCGCCTGACGCAGCTGAGCGTTCAGCATGGTGCGCGGCACCGACCAGGCCTCGGTGTCGCCGAACGCCCACGGCCGGGTCGCCCCGGTCGCCTCACCGGCGGCACCCGAGCGGCGGGTCTCCCGCTCACCCCGGCGAGCACCGATCCGGTCCACCACGTCACGCAGTGCCGACTCACCGAGGCGCCGCAACGCCTTCGGAGAGAGCTGCAACGTCCCGTCCGCCGCGCGCTCGAAGAGGCCCTGCCGCTGCAGCTCACGTTCCAGCTCGGCCAACGTCCGTGCGTCGACCCTGGCCTCGTCCCCGAGCAGCTCGCTGACCGCGTCGAGGTCGATGTCCTCCAGCCGGGCACCGGGATAGCTCTGCGCGAGCTGCTCGGCCAGCGAGTCGAGCTGCCCCAGCTCCTCCATCGCCCGGGTCGCCTCGCCCATGCCCATCGGGTTGTCACCCCGGAACCGGCCGGAGCCGTCCCAGTCCTCTCCCGGGCGCAGCCCGCGCAGCTGAGCGTCCAGCTGGGCCAGCGACTGGGCGAGCCGAGGGTCACCGAACGCCTGCTGGGTCAGCTCCGCCAGCTCGGCACGCTGCTCGGCGGACATGGAGTTGAGCATCCGCTGCGCGGCGGCCGACCGGGCCGCGAGCACGTCGACGAGCTCCTCGGTGGTGCGCGGGTTCTCCGGGAAGAACTCGCCGTGTTCGGCCATGAACTCGTCGAACTGCTCCTGGGTGTCCTGCCCCTGCGCGTGCTGGGCGAGCAGGTTGTTCAGGTCGTCGAGCATCGCCCTGACCCGCTCGACATCCTCCGCCGTGGCGTTCTCCATCGCCTGCTTCATGCCGGCGAACCGCTGATCCAGCATCTCCCTGCCGAGCAGGTCCCGGATCTCCTGGTACGCCTCGCGGGCGTCGCTGGAGCGCCAGTCGTAGGAGTCGAGCTCACGCACCGCGCCACCGGTGTCGTTCGGCAGCGCGTCGAGCTGCATCTCGCGGAACCGGGCGTCGTCGGAGTCCTCCCGGCCGAGCGCTTCCTGCTCGGCGTCCATCGCGCGCTGCAGCAGCTCCCTGACCTGCTGCAACGTGCCGTCGAGCCGATTGTCGCGCTGCAGGTCGCGGCGGCGCTGCCAGACCTGCCTGGACAGGTCGTCGAGACCCCTGCGGCCCTGCATACCCCGGCGCAGCAGCTCCTGGAGAGCCTGCCGAGGCGACGAGCCCTCCATGACGTCGCGGCCGATCTCGTCCATCGCCTGACGGATGTCGAACGGCGGAGCCAACGGGTCCGGGCCACCGGCGTACGGACCGTAGGCGTAGCGCAGCCTCCTACGCCGAGGATCAGCCATAAGTCACCGTGTCACCGGCAGCACCGTCTTCGGACTCGTCCTTCGCCAGCTTGCGGGTGAGGAACAGGTACTCAAGAGCCAGCTCGGCGGCCGACGCCATCGGGCCGGGATCCTCGGTACCCGAGGCGTCGAGCCGCTTCGCCACCTCGGTCAGCGCCGGCACCGACGGCAGCGCCGAGACGACCTCGGCGGCCGGGATCCGCTCTCCGGTCCGGACCGGGCGGCTCGCCACCTGGTCGGCCAGCTCGGTCAGGTCGACCCCGCGCAGCGCGAACCGTGCGGTGTCGGCGATGGCCCTGCGCAGCAGGTGCTCCAGGACCTCCTCCTCGCGGCCTTCCTCGCCGGAGGCGAACTCCAGCTTGCCGCGCAGCACGGACGGCACCGACTCCAGGTCGACCGGACGAGCGAAGGCCCGGCCTTCACCGGTGATCGCCGCCCTGCGCAGCGCGGACGCCGCGACCGTCTCGGCGGCGGCCACGGCGAACCGCGCGGACACACCGGAGGACTGGTCGACGGCGCTGGAGTCACGCAGGTGCCGGGTGAACCGGGCGACGACCTCGATCAGGTGCCTCGGCACCTCGGCGACCAGCTCGGCCTCCTGCTGGACCAGCGCGATCTCGTCGGCCACCTCGAGCGGGTAGTGGGTGCGGACCTCGGCGCCGAACCGGTCCTTGAGCGGAGTGATGATCCGCCCTCGGTTCGTGTAGTCCTCCGGGTTCGCGCTCGCCACGAGCAGCACGTCCAGCGGCAGCCGCAGCGTGTAGCCCCGCACCTGGATGTCGCGTTCCTCCATGACGTTGAGCAGCGCGACCTGGATGCGTTCCGCCAGGTCGGGCAGCTCGTTGATGGCCACGACGCCCCGGTGCGCGCGCGGCACCAGGCCGAAGTGGATGGTCTCCGGGTCGCCCAGCGACCGGCCTTCGGCGACCTTGACCGGGTCGACGTCGCCGATCAGGTCGGCCACCGCGGTGTCCGGGGTGGCGAGCTTCTCGGTGTAGCGCTGCGAGCGGTGCCGCCAGCCGACCGGCAGGTCGTCGCCCAGCTCGGCGGCCCTGCGGATCGTCGCGGGAGCGATGGGTTCGTAGGGGTGTTCGCCCAGCTCGGAGCCCTCGATGACGGGGGACCATTCGTCGAGCAGGCCGGTCAGTGACCGCAGCAGGCGGGTCTTGCCCTGGCCGCGCTCGCCGAGCAGGACCACGTCGTGACCGGCGATCAGCGCACGTTCCAGTTGGGGCAGCACGGTGGACTCGAAGCCCACGATGCCCACCCAGGGATCACGGCCCTCCCGGAGGGCCGCTAGAAGGTTCTCACGGATTTCAGTTTTGACGCCCCGCTGCTCATGCCCGGAGGCGCGCAGTGCGCCGAGGGTGCGCGGGAGCTGTGATGGTGCGTCGTGAAGTACTGGCACTTCTCCACGCTACGTCCACTGCGCGGGAAATGCTCTCAGAAGGCGGGCCAAGGTATCGCCGGGCCGTGTCCCGAGGGCTCCGGGAACCTGGGGCGGGCGATCAGCGCGTCGACCCGCTCGGACAGCGCACGCACCTCACGGGTCGTGAGGTGGTCGTCCAGCCGGGAGCTCAGACCGGCGTCCAGCTCCTTGCGCAGCGCGCACACCATGTCGCGCAGCTCGCTGGGCAGACGTTTGCCCACCCAGCCCCAGAGCACGGTGCGCAGCTTGTTCTCCTCGTGCAGGCAGATCCCGTGGTCCACCCCGTAGACCCGGCCCTCGGCGTCGGTCAGCACATGCCCGGCCTTGCGGTCGGCGTTGTTGATCAGGACGTCCAGGACCGCCATACGCTGCAGCTCCGGCGTATCCGCGTGCACCAGCACCGCCGGATCACCGACCGCGTCCCTGGCACGCAGAACGGTCAACCACCCGTCCGGGACCTCGTTCGGCGCGCACACGTCGACCATGTCGTGCTCGTCGCTCGTGTCGATCCACAGCTGCACCATGCCCGGGCCGAACGGGCCCTCGCGCAGGACCGTCGGCGGGATGATCGGCGCGGTGCCGTCCATGCTGAGCGCCTCGGCGATCAGGTAGCTGGCGTACTCGCGGTCGGCGAGGGTCCCGTCCGGGAAGTCCCACAGCGGCCGTTCACCACGCTCCGGCTTGTAGACGCAGTTGGCCTTGACCCCGTCGAGCTCGATGTCGCAGTACAACGTGGCGTTCGACGCGGTGACGATGCGGCCGGTGACCTCGAGGCGCCCGGCATGAAGTAGGCCCGGCACCGCCGGGTCGAGAGGGTCCATGTGCTGCTGTGCTCAGGATTCCTCGGCCACCGCACGGCGGTGGTAGCCGTTCTGCCTCGGACAGATGTGACCGCCCGAGTCGAGCGGCTCCGCGCACAGCGGGCAGGGGGGCCGGCCCGCGGAGATGACTCGCTCCGCGCGGGTGGCGAACGCCTTGGCCTGTACCGGGGAGAGGAACACGCGCAGCGCATCCGGACCTTCGTCGGTGTCGTCGAGCACGACCGACTCGTCGACCTCCTCCTCGGTGAACGCCAGTAACTCGACCACTATCGAGCGAGAGTCGGCGTCCCAGCCCAGCCCCATCGTGCCGACCCGGAACTCCTCCTCGAGCGGCACCACCAGCGGCTCGATGTCGAGCTGCTCCTCGGGGACCTCGTCGGTGACCTCGGCTCCGAACCGGCGGGAAATCTCCAGCAGAAGTGCGTCGATTCGCTCGGCAAGGACCGTGACCTGCTGCTTTTCGAGCAGCACACTCACCGTCCTCGCCTCCTCCACTGCCTGGAGGTAGAACGCGCGGTCGCCGGGCTCCCCGACCGTACCGGCGATGAACCGGTCGGGTTCGCGGAATACATGAATGACACGTGGCATGACAACCCCGACATTAGGCTACTTACCGCGCACAGGCACATCCGCCTTACGGCGCCGGTATCGCGGATCCGGGTGGTCTCGCTCCCATCGAGGTGCGTCGCTCCCCAGGCTATGCGCCGGTGGAACCGCCGATCACCGCGTCCGACGAGGGCTTAGCCTGGCGTTTCCGCCGTCCCGGCTTGGGTGGCGGGGGCAACAGGTTGGAGATGTCGCCGCCGTTGTCGTTCACCCGTCCGACGAACGGCCTGGTCTCGGTGTAGTGCACGACACTGATCGAGCAGGGATCCACCACGATGCGCTGGAACCCGTCGAGGTGCACGCCCAGCGCGTCGGCGATGACCGCCTTGATCACGTCACCGTGGCTGCAGGCCAGCCAGACCGCGTGCGGTCCGTGCTCCTCGGCGATCCGTGCGTCGTGCGCCCGGATCGCGGCGACCGCGCGGGCCGACATCGTCGCCAGTCCTTCGCCGCCGGGGAAGACCGCGGCGGAGGGGTGCTGCTGCACGACCCGCCACAGCGGCTCCTTCAGCAGCGTCTTGATCTCACGTCCGGTCCAGTCGCCGTAGTCGACCTCGGCGAGCTGCTCGTCGACCTGGACGGACAGCTCCCGCCCGCCGAGCAGCGGCGCGACGGTCTGCTGGCACCGTTCCATCGGGGAGCTGACCACGGCGGAGAGCGGGACGGGCTTCAGGCGTTGTGCCAGTGCCCACGCCTGCCCCTTGCCGGTGTCGTCGAGCTGGACACCGGGCGTACGGCCGGCGAGGACTCCGGTGGTGTTCGCGGTGGAACGTCCGTGCCGCAACAGGATGAGGGTGGTCACGGTCAACCACGTTACGTGTTCGTCAGGATCATGTGGACGCGAGCCAGCCCGCGCCGAGCGCGACCATGATCGCGGCGCCGAGCACCACCCGGTACGGCACGAACGCGGTGATCCGGTTGTGCGAGACGAACTTCAGCAGCCACGCGACGGAGGCGTAGGCGACCACGAAGCTGACCACGGTGCCCACCGCGGTCGGCAGCCAGCCGACACCCTGCCCCAGCGCCTTCGGCGTCTCGAGCACACCCGCACCCAGCAGCGCGGGAATGCCCAGGTAGAACGACAGCTTGGTGGCGGTGACCCGTTCGACGCCGCGCAGCAGACCACCGCTGATCGTCGCGCCGGAGCGAGACACTCCCGGGAACAGCGCCAGGCACTGCATCAAGCCGATGACGATCACGTCGACGGCGGTGACGTCCGCCTCGCCCTTCTTCTGCGACGGGCTGCGCTCGGCCCACCACATGACCGCGCTCCACGCGACGAGCGAGACCGCCACCACCCAGAGGCTGCGCAGCGGTCCTTCGATGAGCGGTTTGGCGGCGAGACCGACGATGCCGATCGGGATCGAACCCAGGATGATCAGCCAGCCGAAGCGGTACTCCTCGGCCTGACGGGCCTCGGCGCTCAGCAGGCCTCGCACCCAGCCGGTGATGATCCGGGCCAGGTCCTTCGCGAAGTACACCAGCACCGCGATGATCGCGCCCACCTGGATCACCGCGGTGAACGCGGTGACCGCCTGGTCGTCGGGTTGCAGGCCGAGCAGCTTCTCCGCGATGGTCAGGTGACCTGTCGAGGACACCGGCAAGAACTCGGTCAGGCCTTCCACGATGCCGAGTACCACCGCTTGGAACAGGTTCACCTACACCCACCCGTCGATCTCGTTGGCGCGGCACGCCCCGCGCGTCGGCGGTCACGCTATCGGCCCCACCTGAGAGGCTCCGGCACCCCCGGCTCGTGCGCTCCGACCTCGGGAAATCGTGCCCCTGCCAACATGAACGGCGCTGGTCGGCGAGTTGACGCCTACCCACCCGGTGGGTGGCCCCCTATGGTGGAGGGCCACGCCACGACAGAGGTGGCGACTCGCGCGGACCATGGGGTGGAGGTGGCCGGTGGATCGTTCCAGCACTGGCACGATCGAGGGAGACACCGTCGACGGGGATTGGGAGTACCGGCCGCTTCGGCTACCACCCGATGTGTCTCGGGTCACGGCATCGGTGCGGCTGGCGATCCAGGCGGAGTTCGGCGGCTGGGAGCTGTCCCGGGTGCGGCTCTACCCCGGCGGTGAACGCAAGGTCTGGCTCCGACGCAGGCGCACCCGGCACATGCTCCCCAACCTGACCGAATGACCCGTTCCTAGGGAACGAGAGCCACCTTCCCGACGGTGCCGCGCGAACCGAGCCGGCGCAGTGCCTCCGGCGCTTCGATCAGCGGCAGTTCGAGCCCGATCAACGGATCGATCTTGCGTTGGTCCCACAGCTCGGTGAGCGCGTTCTGCCACTCGGGGATGCGTTTCGGGTCCATCCGCTGGTAGAAGCCCCAGTGCACGCCCACGACCTCGTAGTTCTTGACCAGGATGTGGTTGGTCGGCGCATCCGCGAAGCGGCCCGCGACGAACCCGATCACCAGGATGCGCCCCTCGAACGCCACGACCTTGCGGGAGGCATCGAAGATGTCACCCCCGACCGGGTCGTAGATCACATCGGCGCCGCGCCCCCCGGTGATCTCCTTGACCCTGGCGATCATGTCCTCGGACGAGTAGTCGATCACCTCGTCGGCGCCGAGCTTGCGTGCGACGTCACACTTGTCGGCGCCGCCGGCGGTGGCGATCACGGTCGCCCCCGCCGCCTTGCCGAGCTGGACCGCGGCGCTGCCGACACCACCGGCCGCCGCGTGCACCAGCAGGGTCTCGCCCTCCTGGATGCGGGCGCGACGGTGCAGCGCGCAGTAGCCGGTCTGGTAGGTCACGAACATGCCGGCCGCCTGCGCGGCGGTCATGCCCTCGGGCCACGGCCACAGGTTGGCCGAGTCGACGACCGCGAGCTCGGCGTAGCCGCCGCCACGAGCGCCGGTCTGGCCGAGGACCCGATCGCCCACCGCGACGGTCGCACCCTCGCCCACCGCGACCACCTCGCCGGCGATCTCCAGGCCGGGCGTGTACGGCAGCGGCGGCTTCTCCTGGTATTTGCCCTGGCAGATCAAGATGTCAGGGAAATTGCAGGCCACGGCGGCGATCCGAACCAGAGCCTGGCCGGGCCCCGGTTCCGGGTCCGGAATCTCGCCGAAGGTCAGTACGTCGGCGGGCTCACCGAGCTCGGTGACTTGCCAGGCGCGCATTCAGTGGCTCCACTTCACAGCAGGCGGGCGGGTTCCCCCGACCGGTCCGGGTACTCCTCGGAATCCGTAGGGCGCGGGTTCACGCCCGGGCTGGACGAACCAGGCCTCGCCCCCCTTGCCGCGCTCCAGGATGCCGCTCACGGCGTCGGCGACGTCGTCGGGAGTCAGCAGCGGGAAGTCACCGAACTGGCCCTTCTGCGCGGCGATGAGCGGTGTGTCGGCGAAGCCCGGGCAGACGGCGCACACCCGGATGCCCTCGTCGGCGAGCGCCGCACCCGCCGCGCGCACGTAGCCGACCACCGCGTGCTTGGTCATCGTGTAGAGAGGGTCGGGCGCCAACGGCATGAGCCCGGCGAGCGACGCCGTGGCGATCACCGTGCCGCCGCCGGCCCGACGAAGCGCCGGCACGGCCGCCGACGTGCCGAACACCACATGATCCATGTTCACGCCGACCACCCGGCGGTAGTGCTCGACGTCCAGGTCACTGGTGCCGGTCTGACCACCGGTGGTCCCCGCGTTGAGGAACACGACGTCGAGGCGCCCGAAACGGTCCTCGGCGATCGAGGTCATCATCGGCATGATGTCCGGATCGGACACGTCACCGGGCAGCGCGAGCCCCGCGACCTCGTCCGCGATCCGGCGCGCGGCGTCCTCATCGCGGTCGACGATCGCCACGTGGGCGCCCGCCGAGGACAATCGCCGCACCACCGCCGCGCCGATTCCGGAGGCCCCGCCGGTGACGAGCGCTCCCCTACCCTTCAGATCCATCCGGTTCTCCTCAGCAGGTACGCAGGCTCTGTCTGATCTTCTGCTCAGCAGGTTCGCAGGAAGCGGTCGAGCACGCGCGCCCCGAAACGCAGGGAATCGAGCGGTACACGTTCGTCGACACCGTGGAACAGCGCGGCGAAGTCCAGCTCCGGAGGCAACCGAAGCGGTGCGAAGCCGAAGCAGCGCATGCCCAGCTTCTCCTCGAACGCCTTCGCGTCGGTGCCGCCGGACAGCATGTACGGCACCGTCCGGGCAGCCGGGTCCTCGGCGCGCAGCGCGGCACCCATCGCCTCGACCAGGTCCCCGTCGAAGCTGGTCTGCAGTGCGGGCAGGTGCGTGACCCACTCGCGGGTGACGTCCGGTCCGATCAGCTCGTCGACCTCCCGCTCGAACGCCTCCTGGCGCCCCGGGAGCACCCGGCAGTCCACCACGGCCTCGGCGGTGGACGGGATGACGTTGGCCTTGTACCCGGCGTTGAGCATCGTCGGGTTGGCGGTGTCCCGGACGGTCGCGCCGATGATCCGGGACAACGGCCCGATCTTGGCCAGCGCGCCCTCCAGGTCGTCCGGGGCGAACTCCATCCCGGTGACCTCGGAGATCGTGTCCAGGAACTCGCGCACCGTGTCGGTCAGCACGACCGGGAAACGATGGTTGCCGAGCCTCGCGACAGCCTCGGCGAGAGTCGTCACCGCGTTGTCCTCGTGCAGGAACGACCCGTGCCCCGCGCGGCCCTTCGCGCGCAGCCGCATCCAAGCCATGCCCTTCTCGGCCGTCTCGATCAGGTACAGCGTGGTGGGGTCGCCCTGCCGGTCCGGCAGCGTCAATGAGAACCCGCCCACCTCACCGACGGCCTCGGTGCACCCCTCGAACAGGTCGGGCCGGTTGTCGGCGAGCCACTGCGACCCGAACTTCCCACCCGCCTCCTCGTCCGCGAGGAACGCGAACACGATGTCCCGGGGAGGCACTATGCCGTCCCGCTTGAACCGGCGCGCCACGGCCAGCGTCATGCCGACCATGTCCTTCATGTCGACCGCGCCCCGGCCCCACAGATACCCGTCCTGCACGGCCCCGGAGAACGGGTGCACGGACCACTCGGACGGGTCCGCAGGGACCACGTCCAGATGCCCGTGCACCAACAGTGCGCCCCGGGACGGATCCGCCCCCTTGAGCCGGGCGAACACGTTGTCCCGCCGCGCGGCCCCCGACTCCACCATCTCGATCTCGTAGCCGACCTCGGTCAGCTTCCCCGCCACATACTCGGCGGCCTCCCGCTCGCCCACGACCGTCGCCGGATCACCCGTGTTCGTGGTGTCGATCCGGATCAAATCTGCGGCTAGCTCGACGACCTCGTCCTCGGCTGCGATGCTGCTCGTCACCTGATCTTCCTACCACCGGAGGTGGGCGCACGGGGCATGGAAGGCATCCGCTATCCTTTCCTCACCACGGTCCGAGTGGCGGAATGGCAGACGCGCTAGCTTGAGGTGCTAGTGCCCTATTAACGGGCGTGGGGGTTCAAGTCCCCCCTCGGACACTCTCTGGTGGCACACATGCCACGTTTCCGGTAGCCGTGTTTGCGGCCCCTTCAAGCATCAGCCCGCGGCAGCGATGGTGCGGTTGTGGCTCCGTCGCTGCTCGTCGTGCGTCTCAACCCTTGCAGTGGGGGCGCTCGACGTGATCGATCACTCGATGATCGCTCCCAGCTCCACGCGTCGCTCGAACCAACAATCCGCGGGCGAGCGTGCAGGGCTGCGGCGGCGAGGCTTATCACGATCCCGAGGCCGGTGATCAGGTCACGGTGACGACGTCAGCGACCACGATCGCGACGTTGTCGGGTGCGCCGTGCCGCAGGGCTAGCTCGAGTAGGCGGTCGGCGGCCTCGTCGGCGGTGCCGCCGGGTAGGGCGTCCGCGATCTCCGAGGGAGGTACCGGGGCCCACAGCCCGTCCGTGCAGAGCAGGTAGCGGTCGCCGGTGAGCGGGGTGCGTAGCGCGATGTCGGGTTCGTTGCGGCCCGCTCCGGCGCCGAGCGCGCGCACGAGCAGTGGGCGGTCGGGGTGATCTCGGACGCTGCTCGGGCTGACTCGCCCGGCATCGACGAGGTTCTGCACGTGCGTGTGGTCCTGGGTCAGGCGTGACAGCTCGCCGCCGCGCAGCAGGTACGCGCGTCCGTCCCCGATATGCAGAAGGGCGAGACGGCCCGCTGTGAGCAACAGCGCCGTGAGGGTGCTCATCGGGCGCTCGTCGCCCGAGGCCAACGCGGTCACCGCCGCGCCGGCGTCCCGGACCAGGGTGTCGAGTGCTTCGAGGCCAGGTTCGGTGGCCGATGCGCGTACCAGCACCTCCATGGCCGCGGCGCTCGCATCTTCACCTCGGGCGTGCCCGCCCAGCCCGTCGCAGACCGCGGCGAGCCTGCCGTCGCCGTAGGCGAGGTCCTCGTTCGTGGTGCGCACCGAGCCGATGTGGTGTCGGGCCGCGGTGTGCAGGGTCGGGGTGATGCGATCGCTTGTCATGATCGTTCCTTGTGTGAGGTCGGTGATGAGGAGGTCCGCTTCGTGCACACGATCGGCGGCGCTGGTCTCGATCTCGCCCCGGAATGCGACGACGGCCGCGGCTGCCGCTGTCGAGGTCATCGAGCACACCTCGCGGACGCGCCTGAGCGGCATGTCAATCCGTCGCAGCCGGGCCACGAGCCGAGCCGTGGACAGCTGCTCGTGGGCGTAGTAGCGGTAGCCGGTGTCGGCGTCGATGGCCACCGGGAGCAGCACGCCGTGGTGTTCGTACACGCGCAACGCCTTGCGCGACAGCCCCGATTCACGAGCGAACACACCGGTCGTGAGCAATTCCACCCGTGCCTCCTCCCGCCGGTCGGCGACCGACACAGACAACGATCAAGGTTGCCCCGAGGGCCAGGTCAAGCCCACTGAGCTGATCGGCTCGTGGTTCCTTCAGGATGATCCGCGTGGCCGACGCCATCAGCCTCAGGCGCCGCCGTTCCCCGCGGGGAGCCGGTTCGCTGGGCGACAATCGACAGATGCGTGGTCGCCGCTCCAGCACTCGCTCGGCACCGAGATCACCGAAAAGTTCGGCGCGGAGATAGTTGTCGGTGAGCAACCAGCACAGATGCCGGTGACACCCCGCACATGCACCGTTCCCCGAACGAGCGGTCTCACACAGCGGAAGTCTCAGAGACTCTGCCAGCTAGATGGCCTTGCTCGCGCTCAGCCGATCCGGTGTCGCGCCACGGCCACGGGGTCCCAGAGGATGCCGGAGCCGGGCCGTTCCGCTGCGGTCGCGTAACCGTTGGTGATCAGCAGAGGTTCGTCCAGAATCGGGTTGGCCCAGTCGACGTACTCGAGCCAATGTGCCGTGGGCGATGCGGCGAGCAGGTGCGCACTGACCTCCGGGAACAGGTGTGAGGACAGGGGGAGTCCGGCGGTGTCGGCCTGCGCCGCCGCGTCGATCCAGCCGCTCACTCCGCCGATGCGCTCGAGATCGGGCATGACCAGGTCGCTGGCACCGTGCGCGAGGGCGAGAGCCATCGCGCGGGGACCCGCGAAGTTCTCTCCGAGCTGCACCGGTGTGCGCAGTTCGGCGGTCAAGGCTGCGTTCGCGGCGTAGTCGTCGTGGCGGAGCGGTTCTTCGATCCAGGACAGGCCTTCGTCGTCGAGTGCACGGCAGCGGTCGCGTGCTTCGGCCAGTCCCAAGGCCTGGTTGTAGTCAGCCATGAGCTCGACGTCCGGGCCGATCGCCGCGCGGACGGCGCGGACGGTCGCCAGGTCCTCGCTCGGATCGGCGCGGCCTAGCCTCATCTTCACCGCCCGGAAACCCTCGGCCACGAGTTCCTGCGCCTCGTCGGCGGCGGCTCGCGCATCGATGAGCCCGAGACCGTTGCTGTTGTACGCGGGAACCGGCCGAGGGTCGGCACCGAGCAGCCGGGCAAGCGGCAGCCCAGCGGCGATGGCCAGTGCGTCCCAGCACGCGGCGTCGACGCCCGCGAGCACCGCCGCGACCAGCCCACGCACGCCCAGCAGCCTGAACCGCCCTTCGAGCACCGACCGCACGCTCGCCGGGGTGGCCGAGGTGCCCGCCAGCACCTGGTTCACATCCCGGACAAGGGCGAGCGCCGCGTGCCCGGCCGATTCGAGGTAGCAGAACAGGTAGGCCCGCCCGGTAACCCCTTCTTCGGTCTGAAGGTCGAGTAGTAGCAGCGGGGCGTCGGTGATGCGGGTGACGCTGGTCCCGAGCGGTCGACGCATGGGAACCAGTACCAAAACGGCCTCAACCGAACGAACTGTCAGCGCTGGACGCGTCATGTCTGGTGGCCCTCACTGTGCACGGACAAGATGTCGGTGATGGCCCGGTTGCACGGCGTCGCTACACCCAGGGCTTTGCCTCGCTCGACCACGTCGCCGCTGAGCCACCTGACCTCGAGTCGGTTGCCGCGTTCGAGGTCCTGGTGCATCGACGAGGTCATGGCGGCCGGGACCCCATCGGTGAAGATGAGCCGGTCGTCGGCGTAGTCCTCGGGCAACGGCACCCCCTGGGCGCGCGCGACCTCCACCACCTCGGCCATCACGTCGTGAAGGAACTCCCGTGAGCGCGGATCGGTACGAATCGGACCGATCGCAACTCGTGCGGTGCTGGTGGTGCCGGACAGCCCGACCAGGAACACGAACTTCTCCCAGATCGTCTGCTCGATCCGGTTGCTGATCTCCACATCGATCCCGCTGTCGGCGCACGCGTCGTGGAACGCCTGCACGCGTTTCGATGTGGCACCGTCGTACTCGCCGAACACCAGCTTCTGCAGTGTGCCGGTGTGCCGGATGACCCCCGGCCCGGCAATGGTGGCGGCGATGTAACACACGCCGCCGATCACGTGCTCGGCACCGAGAACGCGACGCAGGATGTCGTCCTTCACCACGCCGTTCTGGAACGAGACCACGCCGGTCTGCTCACCGAGCATCGGTTTGATCAGCTCGGCCGACGCCTCGGTATCCCACAGCTTCAC
Organism: Actinospineispora spinosispora DSM 44797; assembly: GCF_000429025.1. Lineage (GTDB taxonomy): Bacteria > Actinomycetota > Actinomycetes > Mycobacteriales > Pseudonocardiaceae > Pseudonocardia > Pseudonocardia spinosispora. The sequence continues at coordinate 241,087 of NZ_KE386833.1, read as the reverse complement.
ACCGAACAGCACCAGGTCGACAGGCCCGACCGAGGCAGGATCATCCGTCGCGTCGACCTCGGGAAGGTGAATGTCACCGGATGCGCTCTCCACCCGAAGCTCGTTGGTCCGGATCGCCTCCAGGTGACGACCCCTGGCGATGAAACTCACGTCGTGACCGCTCTGGGCCAGCCGGGCACCGAAGTAACCTCCCACGCCGCCGGTTCCCATCACCGCGATGCGCATGCATCCACCTTATTTGAGGGATCCTCCAAGAAACCTGGCTCGATTTCTACCATGCTTGCCGCAGGTTTGCCGGTTTTCTTGAATCACTGTCCTAGTATTGACGCGTGGGACGGACACGGACCTTCGACGTCAGCGAAGCACTCGGCGTAGCGCTGGAAGCCTTCTGGCAGCACGGTTTCGACGCCACCTCGATCCAAGCGCTCTGCCAGGCCATGGGCGTCCAGCCAGGCAGCGTGTACGCGACGTTCGGCAACAAGCGAGATCTGTTCGTGGCCGCGCTGCGCACCTACACCGAGACCGTGTCGGCCGACGCGGTTGAACGGATCAACACCGCGCCCAGCGGAACTCAAGGACTGCGCGACTACTTCGAACACCTCATCGACGCCATGGTCGACGGCCGTCGCCGATGGGGCTGCCTCGTGACCAACTCACTCATCGAACTCACCGAACGCGATCCCGAACTGGCCGCCATGTTCGAGCTACACCTGGCCAACCTCCGCACCAGCTTCGCGGGCGCCCTCACCCGAGCACGCGCGGCAGGTGAGCTGAGAGCCGGTGCCGGCCCCGAGTCCGCTCACCTACTGGTTGCCGTGGTGCAGGGAATGAACGTGCTAGCCAAAACCAAGCCCGGGCGTCCGGCACTACAGGCGATCGTCGACAGCACGCTGGCGGGCCTGACCGCACCGCACGGCTGATGGTCAGTCCCGCTGATCGGCCCGAGTGTCCGCCACCGCTGGTCCAGATTGCCGGGTGACTCCTCGAGACCAGATTCAGTGGGCCACGGCACGGACGCCTTGAATCCACTGGTCGAGTCCACGCACGGGGTAGCCGTGTGTCGAGATGATCAGTTCGGGTCGCAGCTCGGTGAGTCGCCACCGGGAGGCGACGGCTTTGCTGGGGTTGTGGTGAAGTTTTGTCGGCATGCGCAGCCATCGTGGAGAGCTGAAGTCCTTGGACAGGTTGATGGGGCCGTCTCCGACGATGAGGACGCGGTCTGTTTCGCGCCAGAACGCCAGCAGTCCTGGGCTGTGACCTGGCTGGCTGAGCACGGTGAAGCCAGCGACGATGTCGCCCTCGGTGAGACGACGGTCGACGGTGCGGCGGGTGCGCCCGAGCGGCGCGATGAGCAGCCGGCCGAGCGCGCCGGCGTGATAGTCGATGCTTCCGTGCTCGAAGTCGTCGGCCTCGATGGCGCTCATCGCCAGTGGGGCGCCGGTGTGGTTGCACAACCACGCTGTCGAACCGACGTGATCGCCGTGCGCGTGCGTGACAACGTGCTCGGTGACCTCACGACCCCGCAAGAACCGGGTGAGTCGACCATGTGACCAGGGCGGGCCGGAGTCGACGACGACGTCACCGTCCGGGCCCTCGAGCACGACGGTGTTGAAGATGTTCATCGGTGACAGAGCGCCGACATGAACACCGTCGGCAACCTGAGCGAGCGTGGGCGCCATGGCAGTAGACGCTCACATGCCGGAGCTGGTCTTGGCGGTACAACTTCTGTACCCAGAGTCCTCAGGCCTCGGCCTGACTGTCACCCCGCACAGTTCGACGCCCGTCGACCTGGGTGGCGAAAGCGCTACGGTGGAACCAGTGCGGCATCTGTTTCAGCAGCCGAGCCTCACCGCTGAGCCGCAGTATCCCCTGGTCCAGGGCCTCGCCCCAGCCCCGGTGGCCGTACCAGAGCTCGTGCCAGACCCGCGAGGTGGCGCGAGCGTAGACATCGACGTCGAACAGGGGGTGGCGGGTACAGAGCGAGGAATCGGCGCCGGCCAGCACCAGCCAGCCCCGGATCGGCTGTGGATCGCCGTGGTCGCCGAACGTGATCTCGATCGTGATCCGATGATCGGGAAGGTTGTCCAGCACCAAACCGGTCCGCATACGCCACAGCAGCAGATGCGGGTCCAGCTGGTCGTCGGTGGGGGGCGAAAAGCACCACCGCACGCTCCAGCTACCCAGCTCGAACAGCACCGCCCGTAATCCGGCACCCATGGCAGTGAGCCGATAACCCGGGGCCTGGCCATCCCCCGCCGTGCTGGTAGCGACGAGCCCGGCTTGACGCAGTGTGCGGAGACGCTGACTGAGCAGCGTCCGGGACAACCCGGGCAGACCCCGGTGGATGTCGTTGAAGCCTCGCGGGCCGCTCAGGAGCTCGCGCACGATCAACAGGTTCCAGCGCTCGGTCACCAAGGTCGCGCCCACGGCAACAGGACAGTATTCCGGCGTGCTCGCCATGGCCGAATCGTAGGCGCTGACACCTTCCCGGTAGGTACAGAATCTGTACCTACCGGGGACGTGGTCTCCCGGTTGCATGGGCTCGCGAGGTCCGAGTCGACGAACGGAGCAACCGTGCCGCACACATTCGTCCTGGTGCCCGGATGCTGGGTCGGAGGTTGGGCCTGGCATCCGGTAGCCCGCGAACTCACCGCGCGGGGGCACCGCGTCGTCGTGCCCGAGATACCGGGCATGTCCTTTGGCGATGACCCACGCGCGGTATCACTGTCCGACGCCGTTTCCGCGCTGGCGGCCCAGCTCGACCGCCACGACGTCACCGATGCCGTGCTGGTGGCCCACGACTGGAGCGGATACCCGGCCACCGCCGCGACACATCAGGTCCGCGACCGTGTCGCCCAGCTGACCTACTGGAGTGCGTTCGTTCCAGCCGCCGGCGAGTCGATGCTCGACGCGATGCCAGCAGCGGACAAGGCGATGCTGCTGGAGAGGTCGGAGGCCACCGACGGCGCCAGTGTGCTCCTGCCCTTCGAGCGATGGCGGAACAGATTCGTCCAGACCGCTCCACCACGCGTGCAAGAACTGACCTACAGCCTTCTACGGCCGCAGCCCATCGCCTACCTGGCCGACCCCCTGCCAGCGGAACAGGCCACGATCCCGGCCGACCTACCCATCGCATACCTCGCCGGGACGAACGACCTGTCGCTGGAATTCGGCGACGAGTGGTGGACACCGAAGTACTCAGACCGTGCCGGCGTACAGCCCGTACGATTCGAGGGCTGCCACGCGTCCCATCTGACGCATCCAACGACCGTCGCCGACCAGCTACTGGCCACCACGATCGCCGCCACCGACGCACGCAATTGAGTAATCGGCTTGATTCGACCTCGGCGCACGCAAGCGTCCAAATTCTCGATCAGCGGATGGCGGTCATCGACCTCCACGACTGGGCTTGACCTGTAGGAACGGCTTAGCCAGACAGTCCCCGGCAATGCCCGACAGACCCGGGAGCCGACTCTGGATCAGCGGATCCCCCCAGGTCCGCACCCCGGTCGGTCACACGCTCCGCTCGGGCGATCTCCCTGCCTGGATGCCCCGCACGATCAGCTCGAGTGACTCGGGACGCAGTGGATAAGGGGCATACAAGCCGCACCGGGTGAAGAGGTCGCCGTAGCGTTGACGAACCTGTCCCGCCACGTCAGCCGGCGGGGCGACCACCGCGAACGCGTCCAACATCTGGTCATCGATCCGGTCGCCCATCTGGTTCCACTGTCCGCGTTTCGACATGACGTTGAGCTCGCGTCCGATGTCGCCCCACCCGTGCGCCTCCAGCACCGGCCAGTACGACGGAGTGGAACCGTAGAAGGCGATCTGTCTACGTACGGCCGCGGCGGCCACCTCGATCTCCGAGGTCCCCTCCCCCGTCACCACGAAGGGCAGTCCGCTGACCTGGAACCCCGCCAGGTCCGTGCTCCCACCCGCTCGGCGCCCTTCGAGTAGCGCGGGGACCGTCGTCTCCCGCAGGTATCGCTCGGTGGTGAACCCGTGCACGAAGAAGCCGTCGGCGACCTCGCCTGCCACCTCGGTCATCTTCGGGCCGACGCCAGCGAGAATGATCGGCGGAGCACCGTACGGGTTCGGCCCCGGATCGAACATCGGTGTCATCAGCGTGTGCGAGTAGTGCGTTCCCCTGAAGTCCACGGGCACACCGGCCGACCAGCTTTCCCAGATGGCCCGCACCGCGAGTATGTATTCCCGCATCCGCTCGGCCGGCGCCGACCAGGGCATGGAGAACCGCTTCGTGATGTGCGGCCTCACCTGGGAGCCCAGCCCGAGCATGAAGCGACCCCGCGAGTAGAGCTGCAGGTCGTTCGCCAGGATGGCGGTGGACATGGGGTTGCGCGCGAACGCCAACGCGATGGCGGTCCCGAGCCCGACGCGTTCGGTCCGGGTCGCCACGACGGCGAGACTCGGGAACGGGTCGTGCTTGACCTCGCTGAGCCAGACGGCGTCGTAACCTCGTTCCTCCGCGCGGCGCGCCCTGTCCCAGTCCCCGGCGTCCCCGCGAAGTGTCGCGTCGACCTTCACCCGTCCTCCTGATCCGATTGACTGCACGGCCGTCGGCGCCTGCACAGAACCTCGCCGACGGGCCCTTCCCACGTCACCCGGCCGAGACCTGCGCTCGGCGACGGCACGGCGTCACCGGCCGACAACGGCATCCCGCAGCTTGTGGTGCAGCGCCGAGAGCACGTGGTCGAGTGCCCGCACCTCACCGGCGGTCGCGTCCGCCGCCGTCCCGGTGTCTAGCTCGCGCCGCATTCGCGCCACGATCTCCGCCACGATCTCGAGTAGTTGCAGGTGCATGCGCAGCTCGTGGCCCTCCTCGATGTGGCGGTGGAGCACCGTCAGCCACGCCGTCCAGGCGCGGGGATCCTGGTCGCGGCACCGCAGGTACAACCGCCCCACCCGCACCTGGGTCTCAGTCATCGGCGGCAACGCCGGGCTACGACGCGGTTCGTCGTTCGGACCCAGAAGGATCACGCACCCGAGCGTGTTCACGGTGCGCCGCACCACCGCCCGGGCCGCCGCGTCGACCAGCGCCCCGGGCGAGGTGCCGGGCAGGGTATCGATCAGGTCGCGCAACATCGCCCGGACCGTGGCCACCACCCTCGTCTTGGTGACCTCGAGCTCGTAGTTGAACGACAGACCGACGGTGAATGCGTGCACCCGGTTGTATGCGCTGGGTTCGCCCGCGTGAGTCAGATACGCGGAGGCAACCAGGTCGAGCGTCTCCGACCCCTCCCCGGTCATCGGCGGTCTCGGACGCAGCGTGTGCTTCGCCTTGCTCACTGTCCGCACCTCCCACTCGACGTTACGGCACATCAGATTTTGTCAACCGATCGTTGCAGCGAGCGCTTTCGCTTGAAATTGAGCGCTACTACCAGCGCACTCAGGCATTGCGACTCATTCGACTCTTGACCTCGTGCTCGACTTGGCCAAGTCTATCAACCTAGCGGTTGATTAGTTAGGTGACGAGAGGGGGAGGCGACATGACGGCATCGGTGCACACGGGACAGACCTTCGAGGTGCGCAGCCCATCCGACGGGCGACTGCTCGACACGCTGCCGGACGGGACCGAGGACGAGGTACACGCGGCCGCCACCGCGCTGCGTGCCGCCCAGCCCGCTTGGGAGCAGCTGGGTCCACGCGGGCGTTCCCGCCATCTGCTCGCCTGGCTGGACTGGATCATGGACAACGAACGACGCCTGCAGGAGCTGATCCAGGCGGAGAGCGGGAAGTCCTGGGGCGACACGGTCTTCGAGACCACCATCGCGGTCGACATGATCAACTACGTCACCCGCAATGCCGAGGCGTGGCTCACCGATCAGCACCCACGCACCGTCGGGCTGGCCAACAAGACCAAACGGCTACAGGTCAGCGCCCGGCCGTATCCGCTGGTCGGGGTGATCACCCCGTGGAACGTGCCGTTCGGCATGCCGATGCTCGACGTGCCGTTCGCCCTCGGCGCGGGCGCCGCGGTGCTGAGCAAGCCGTCCGAGGTGACCCCGCTCGCCTGGCGGGAGGCGGTGCGCGGCTGGCGGGAGGAGATCGGCGCACCAGCGGTCCTCGACTGCGTCACCGGACGCGGGGCGACCGGAGCCGCGGTGATCGATGTCGTCGACATGGTGCAGTTCACCGGGTCCACACGCACCGGCAGAGCGATCGCGGTACGCGCCGCGGAGCGACTGATCCCGTGCAGTCTGGAGTTGGGCGGCAAGGACGCGATGATCGTCCTGGACGACGCGCCGGTGGACCGCGCGGTGGCGGGCGCGGTGTGGGGTGGGCTGTTCAACGCGGGACAGGCATGCATCTCGGTGGAGCGGGTGTATGTGCACGAGCGGGTCTACGACGAGTTCGTCGACAAACTGGCGTCCCAGGTCGCGGCGATCCGGCAGGGCACGGACGACGATCACAGCTTCAGCGCCGACATCGGAGCACTGGCCACATCCGCACAGGTCGACATCGTGGAAGGGCACGTCCGCGATGCGCTGGCCAAGGGCGCGAGAGTGCTCACCGGCGGCAGTCGCGGCCCGGGCCCCGGGAACTACTTCGCGCCGACCGTACTGGTGGACGTGGACCACAGCATGGACTGCATGCGTGACGAGTCGTTCGGTCCGACGCTCCCGGTGATGCGTGTGCGATCCGAGCAGGAGGCCGTGGAGCTGACCAACGACTCGCCGTACGGCCTCGCCGGCAGCGTGTGGAGCGGGAACGCCGACCGGGCCGAGCGGGTCGCCCGGCAGCTGGAGACCGGCGGCGTCTCGGTCAACAACGTGCTGGCCACGGTCTTCCAGGCGTCGCTGCCGTTCGGGGGCTGGAAGCAGTCCGGACTCGGGTCGCGCCTGGGTGGAGCCCACTCCGTGCGCAAGTACTGCCGCACCCAGGCTCGAGTGGTCGAGCGCCTGACGCCGACCAAGGAGCCGCACTGGTACCCCTACCGGCCCGGCAGGGCACGGCTGATCGCCCGGATCGTTCGACTGCTCGGAATGCACGACTGGCGCCGCCGACTGTCCAGCGCCGGACCAAGCTCTCCTCCAGTCAGTTGAAAGATGCGAGCTAGTAACGCTCATCAACTCCTAGAACTGCCATATTATTTTCAACCGAGCGGTTGACTAGCTCGTCTGATGATTCTAATCTCGACATCGAAGCCGACGGCGTACAGAGCCGAGCGACGGTGTCACCCGTCCCACTGGAGGAAGCACGATGACGTCCTTCGACCTGCGGCACGAGAGCCGCAGCGGCATCGAGATGGGCCTTGAGGTCGGGCCGCAACGGATGAAGGGCTGGCCCTACACCGACTTCGCCACCGGCTGGTACGTGATCGGCTACTCGTCGGAGATCAAGCCGGGTGAGGTCAAGCCGGCCAAGTGGTTCAACCAGGACCTGGTGGTGTTCCGCACCGAATCGGGTCAGCTGGCCGTGCTCGACGCCTACTGCCCGCACATGGGAGCGCACCTCGGCAAGCCGAGCCCCAACGAGTTCGGCGGCGGCGTGTGCGGGGAGAACCTGATGTGCCCGTTCCACGGCTGGCTGTGGAACACCGAGGGTGAGAACACCGACATCCCGTACCGCCCGGCCCAGCCGGTGCGCGCCCGCATCGAGCGCAAGCACGTCCGCGAGTCGGACGGGATCATCCTGATGTGGTTCGACCACTCGGGGGGGCCGCCGACCTACGAGTGGCCGGGCCTGCCCTACTACGGCGACCGCGAGGACTACTACCCGATCGACACCACGGTGGACGGCCCGCACCTGGCCAAGCCGCAGTTCCCCTTCGAGAACAGCGCCGACCCGCACCACTTCCAGTACGTGCACGGCTCCGGACTGGACGCGGAGTTCGACGACTACACGGTGGACGGGCCGTTCATCACCAACACCATGCGCCTGGTGTTCGGCGCCGGCCGCGAGGAGTCCTGGCTCACCCCGAACGGCCCGGTCAAGGGCTACGTCGACAACTTCTTCTGGGGTGCCTCTCTCGGGATAGCCCGGTTCCGCATCGACGACCTGGTCTGCATCCACATGCCGACCCTCACCCCGGTCGACGACGAGCACTGCATCTTCTTCTCCACCGTGACCGGCACCAAGGAACCCGGGGACACCGGTGACGTACCTCAGGGACGCAGCGGCCGGATGATGACCGCCCAGCACTGGCAGATCCGCAACGACTTCCACATCTGGCAGAACATGACCTACCGGGTCAGACCCATCTTCACCGGACGCGCCGAGCAGACCCGCTACGCGTTCATCCGGCGGCACTTCGACCAGTTCTACCCGAACCCGGTCTACACCGGTCAGGACTGAGCACGGACCGCCCTCCACCACAGGTCCCCCACCCCGGAAGGACGTTTCAACGATGAAGACGCGCACCGCGGTCGTCCGGCAGGCCCCCGGCAAGTACGAGGTCGTCGCCGTCGACCTCGCCGACCCCGAGCCCGGGGAGATCCAGGTCAGGATGGTGGCCGCCGGTCTGTGCCACTCCGACGACCACATCGCCACCGGGGACCTGCCGGTCGCGGTGTACCCGTTCGCGGGTGGCCACGAGGGTGCCGGTGTGGTCGTCGGAGTCGGGCCGAACACCCGAGGGTTCGCCGAGGGCGACCACGTGGTGTTCTCGTTCCTACCCGGCTGCGGGCGGTGCCGGTGGTGCGCCTCCGGCATGCAGAACCTGTGCGACCTCGGCGCCACCCTTCTGCTCGGCTCCCGGTTCCACGACCCGAGCAGCTTCCGGATGCACCTCGACGGTGTCCCGGTCGGGCAGATGGCCGGGCTCGCCACGTTCTCCGAGTACACGACCGTGGACGTCAACAGCGCGGTGCGGATCCCCCGGGACGTACCACTGGACAAGGCGTGCCTGCTCGGCTGTGGGGTGGGCACCGGCTGGGGCTCCGCCGTGAACTCAGCCGGGGTCCAGGTCGGCGACACGGTGATCGTCATGGGTGTCGGCGGGGTGGGCATCAACGCCGTGCAGGGCGCGGCACACGCCGGTGCGGCACACGTGCTGGCCGTCGACCCCGTGGGGTTCAAGCGGGAGCTGGCCGAGCAGCTCGGGGCCACCCACTCGTTCTCCGGGATCGAGGAGGCCGCCGAGGTCGCCCGTCAGCTGACCAACGGGCAGGGCGCCGACTCGGCCGTCGTGGCCGTCGGGGTCACCACCGGCGAGCACGTCGGCCAGGCGTTCACCGCGATCCGCAAGGCCGGCACCGTGGTGGTCACCGGCATCGGCAGCTCCACCGAGATGGCGCCGCCGATCTCACTGATGGATCTCACCCTGTCGCAGAAGCGGCTGCAGGGCTCGCTGTTCGGAGCCTGCTCCCCCTCCAAGGACATCCCCCGCCAGCTCGAGCTCTACCAGGCGGGCCGGCTGAAGCTGGACGAGCTGATCACTCGCACCTACACACTCGACGAGGTCGCGCAGGGCTACGAGGACATGCACGCGGGCAAGCTGGTCCGCGGCGTCATCGTGCTGGACTGAGGCGGCCGGCATGCCAGTCGAGCTCAACCTGGGCACCACCGTCGCGGCCGTCGCGGCCCGGCTGCCGGACCGGTCGGCCGTGGCGCAGGGCGAGAAGGTCCTGACCTACCGCTCGCTCGTCGACCGCGCGACCCGCTTCGCCGGCTTCCTGGGCGCGCACGGTCTCCGCGTCACCGCCGAACGGGTCGCGCTGGCCGGTCACCAGGCCGGTCAGCACAGGCTGGCCCAGTACCTCCACAACGGACCGGAGTACCTGGAGGGCATGCTCGGCTCCTACCTGGCCAGGGTGGCGCCGTTCAACGTCAACTACCGGTATCGGCACGCCGAGCTGGGCCATCTGCTCGGTGATGCGGAACCCTCGGTGGTCCAGTACCACGCACGGTTCGCCGCCACCCTCGGTCCGGTCGTCGACGAGCTCGCGCACCGGCCGTTGCTGGTGCGGGTGGAGGACGGCTCCGGCGCGGAGCCGCTGCCCGGCTCGTTCGACTACGAGCAGCTGCTCGCCGAGGCACCACGACCGCCCGCCACCGAGCCCTCGCCTGATGACCTCTACATGATCTACACCGGCGGCACCACCGGGATGCCCAAGGGTGTGCTGTGGCGCCAGGCCGACGTCGCGGTGTCCACCCTCGGTATCCGCAACCGTCGCACCGGACGGGAGTGGGAGTCGCTGGAGCAGCTGCTCGCCGAGCTGCCGCCGAAGCCGCGCCGTGTGCTGCCGTGCGCACCACTGATGCACGGCGCCGCGCAGTGGGCCGCGCTGCAGACCCTGTGCGACGGCGGCACCGTGGTGTTCCCCGAGCAGGCCGACGGCTTCGACGCGGACCGGGTGCTGACCGCGGTGGCCCGGCACCGGGTGCACGCGACGACCCTCGTGGGCGACGCGTTCGCGCGACCGCTCATCGAGGCCGTCGAGCGCGGCGAGCACGACGTGTCGTCCCTGCGGGTGGTCGTGTCCGGTGGCGCGGCGCTGCACCCGGGTAACAAGCGGCGGCTGATGGAGCTGGTGCCGGGGCTTCGGGTGCTGGAGAACATCGGTTCCTCGGAGTCCGGCATCCAGGGCAGCCAGCACAGCGAACAACCGAACGCGACAGGACCGGCGGAGTTCGAACCGGGCGGCTCCACCGTGGTGGCCTCCGCCGACCTGACCCGCTTCCTGGAACCGGGACACGAGGGAGCCGGCTGGCTGGCGACCCTGGGCCGCATCCCGCTCGGCTACCTCGGCGACCCGGACAAGACGGCACGCACCTTCCCGGTGGTCGCCGGGGTGCGGGTGAGCATCCCCGGCGACCGCGCGCGGCTGTTGCCCTCGGGACGGATCCAGCTGCTCGGGCGCGACTCGATGACGATCAACACCGGTGGCGAGAAGGTCTACACCGAAGAGGTCGAGGCGGTGCTCAAGGACCACCCGGGCGTCGCGGACGCACTGGTCTGCGGACGACCGAGCGAGCGGTGGGGCGCCGAGGTCGCCGCACTCGTGGTCGCGGCGGAGCAACCGGCCGCCGCGGAGCTGAGCGCGCGGCTGACCGAGTTCTGCCGCACCCGGCTGTCGAGCTACAAGGTGCCGAAAGCGCTGCTGTTCACCGAGCGGATCGAACGCGGGCCCTCGGGAAAACCCGACTATCGCTGGGCAGCCGCCCAGCTCACCCACACCGGCAATCGCGGTCCGGAACCGGTCCACACCGGTTCCGGCGACCGCTGAGCAGGAAGGACCACACACGTGCTGCGCTGGTCGGAAGAACAGCTGATGTACCGCGACGCGGTACGCCGTTTCGTCGAGACGGTGATCGTCCCGGAGCGCGAGGCGCTGGAGCACCAGGGCAGGCCGCCCTACGAGGTCCTGCGCCGCTTCTACAAGGAGTTCGGAGTCGGCGAGTCCGCCATCGAGCGGTTCGAGGCTACCCTGTCCGGCGGGCCGAAGCCTCCGCGCAGCGCGGCCGAGAAGATCATCCCGCTGATCGAGTTCGCCCGGCACTCCCCCGGCCTGGTCACCGCACTGGGCGCGAGCATCGACCTCACCGCCGGGGCCATCCTGCGCTCCGGTTCCGACGAGCAACGACGCCGCTGGGTCCCGGATCTGCTCACCCTGGACAAGATCGGCGCCTGGGCGATCACCGAGCCGGACTCCGGGTCCGACGCATTCGGCTCGATGCGCGCTTCGGCCCGGGTGGTGGACGGGGGCTGGCGGCTGAACGGCACGAAGACCTTCATCAGCAACGGCCCGTTCGCCGACACACTGGTGTTCATCTGCAAGCTGGACGACGGCAAGCCGCCCCGTGAGCGGCCGATCCTCACGTTCGTGCTGGACAGCGGCATGGAGGGCCTCACGCAGAGCAAGCCGCTGCGCAAGATGGGGCTGCATTCCTCCCCGACCGGCGAGCTGTACCTGGACAACGTGTTCGTCGCCGAGGACCGGCTGCTGCGCGGCCCGTCGCGCGCGGCGAAGGCGGCCGGTGAGTCACGTGGCGGAGGCGCCAAGGCCACGTTCGCGATGGAGCGCGCCAGCGTCGCGGCCACCGCGCTGGGCATCATCGAGCGCTGCCTGGAGCTGTCACTCGCGTACTCGAAGTCCAGGGTGCAGTTCGGCCACCCGATCGGCGACTACCAGCTGATCCAGCTGAAGCTGGCCAAGATGGAGGTCGCCCGGCTCAACACCGAGAACCTGGTGCTGCAGTACATCGCGATGGCCGACGAGGGCGCCAAACCCACGCTCGCCCAGGCCTCGGCGATCAAGCTGTACTCGGCGCAGGCCGCGATGGACGTCGCGCTGGAGGCGGTGCAGGTGTTCGGCGGCAACGGCTACATGGCGGAGAACCACGTCGAGCAGCTGTGCCGGGACGCCAAGGTCCTGCAGATCTTCGGCGGCACCGACGAGATCCAGGTGCGGGCCATCGCGAAGGACCTGCTGGCGGCGGTCTCGTGAGTGTCCACCACGAGGACCGGACGGTGAGCGCCGTGACGGTCGAGGTCGCCGACCTCGTCGCGACGGTCACCCTGGACCGGCCGCCGGTCAACGCGGTGGACCGGACGGCGCTGCTGGCGATCCGCGATGCATTCACCTCGCTGAACGGCCGTCGCGACGTGCGGGCGGCCGTCTTCACCTCCGCCGGCACCCGGGCGTTCATGGGCGGAGCGGACCTGGACGGGTTCGACGGCGGCCTCGACGGGCAGCCGGCGCCGGAGGTCACCGACCCCGGCACGGTGGCCCGCGAGGCGCTGTGGGCGGTCACCGACTGTGCCGTGCCGGTCGTCGCGGCGGTCAACGGGCCGGCCATCGGCGCCGGGCTGGCCTTCGCCGCCTGCTGCGACATGATCGTCGCCGCCGAGCACGCCACGTTCGGTGCCCTGGAGATCAACGTCGGGCTGCTGGGCGCGAGCGCGCAGCTGTCCCTGCTGGTCGGGCGGCACAAGGCCAGGGAGATGTACTTCCTCGGCGAGAAGGTGAGTGCCGCCGAGCTGCACCGGCTCGGCGCGGTGCGCGCCGTGGTGCCCGCCGAGCTGCTGACCGCGACCGCCGGTGAGCTGGCGGCGGCGCTCGCCACGAAGAGCCCCATCGCGCTGCGCCTGGCGAAGGAGTCGATGAACCGGGTGGAGTTCCTGCCGCTCAAGGAGGCGTACCGCACCGAGCAGGACTACACCAACCGGCTGCTCACCTACGCCGACAGCGCCGAGGCTCGAGCGGCCTATCTGGAGAAGCGTCCGCCCCGATGGGGCTGGCACTGAGCGCGCGGAGCAGGTCGACCGGCTCGGGCGCCGGGTGAAGGAGGACCGCAATGAGAGTGCAGATCGACACCGGCCTGTGCACCGGGCACGGCCAGTGCGAGGCGAACGCACCAGAGGTGTTCGCGCTGGACGACCGGGGGTTCGCGGTCACGCCTGACGCGGAGCTGCCTGCCGGGCTTGCCGAGGAGGCCCGGTTCGGGGCGCAAGCCTGCCCGGAACGAGCGATCACCGTCCACGTCGACGAAAGGTAGGGGCGACGATGACGTCCACCAGCCAGCACGACGAGCGTCACGAAACCGGGACGGACGACCCGTTCCTCGACTTCGACCACTTCACCAGCCTGTGTCTCGACGAGGACCCGGTCCCCCGGCTGCACGAGATGCGCGAGCGCTGCCCGGTGGGCCGCAGCGAGACCCACGGCGGCTCCTGGGTGCTGACCCGCTACGAGGACGTGTGGAACGCGGCGCGGGACAGCGCCTCGTTCTCCTCCGCCTCCGGGGTGTCGGTGCCCGCGCACGGGATGCCCGCGCTGCCGCCGATCGAGTACGACCCGCCGGTGCACACGCTGTTCCGGGGCCCGCTGATCTCCCGCTTCTCGCCGTCCGCGATCGCCCGCCACGAGCCGCACGCCCGCGACGTCGTCAACGGTCTCGTCGACGAGTTCATCGAGACCGGGCACGGCGACCTCGCCCAGCAGCTGACCGTGCCGCTGCCCGCCATCGTGAACACCCCGATCCTGGGCATCCCGGTGGACGACAGGGAGCGGTTCCAGCAGTGGGTGGTGACGCTGATGTCCTCCGGCGGCCAGGACGTGGCGGCGATCCAGTCCTGCATGGCGTACTTCGACCAGCTCCACCAGGTACGCACCCGGGAGCCGCTCGACGACATCCCGTCGCTGCTGCTGGGCATCGAGATCGACGGCGAGCCGATCAGCCGCCAGCAGTTCGTGCTCGCCATGATCATGTTGATGTCCGGTGGGCTCGACACGACCACCAACAGCGGCGCGCACATGCTCTACCACCTGGGCCGTCACCCGGAGCAGCGCCGGATGCTGGTAGAGCACCCGGAGCGCATCCCGACCGCCATCGAGGAGCTGCTTCGCCACATCACCCCGCTGCCCTCCCTGTTCCGGACCACGACCAGGGACACCACCCTGCACGGGCAGACCATCCTGGAGGGTGACCGGGTCCAGCTGTGCTGGATGGCGGCCAACCACGACCCGGCCGAGTTCCCGGAACCGGACGAGGTGCGGCTGGACCGCAAGCCCAACCGGCACCTGTCCTTCGGCATGGGCGCGCACCGATGCCTCGGTGCCGCGCTGGCCCGCATGGAGTTGAAGGTGCTGCTGGAGGAGACCCTGCCGAGGCTGGGTGACTACCGGATCGAGCAACCCCCGACCCGGTACAGCAGCGCCACGAGGGGTATCAACAACCTGCTGGTCAGCTTCACCCCGGGCGCCCGGGTCGGCGGTGCGAGAGCGTGATGCACCTGTACGACGACGAGCCCCAGGCACGGCTGCGGTCGCGGTTACGGTCCTGGTTGGCGGACGCGGTGCCGGCACTGCCGTCGCGCCCGCCCCGAGGGGATGCCCGCGCGCGGCGAGCCTACGACCTCGGCTGGCAGCACAGCCTGTTCGAGGCGGGCTTCGCGGGTATCGACTGGCCGGTCGAGGTCGGCGGACAGGGTGGCACCGCCGCCGAGCAGCTGATCTTCCTGGAGGAGACCGCGGCGGCCGGCGCACCGGGGATCGGGGTGAACCTGGTCGGCATGATGCATGCCGGGCCGACGCTGGTCGCCATGGCGTCCGGTCAGCTGCGCTCCCGGCTCGTCCCGCCGATCCTGCGCGGCGAGCAGGTGTGGTGCCAGGGGTTCAGCGAGCCGGGCGCGGGCTCCGACCTGGCCGCGTTGCAGACCAGGGCGGTGCGTGACGGGTCCGGGGAGGACGCGGACTACCTGATCACCGGGCAGAAGGTCTGGAGCACCAACGCGCACGTGGCCGACTGGTGCGAGATGGTGGTGCGCACCGAACACGGTTCGACCGGTCACGCCGGGTTGAGCTGGCTGGCGGTGCCGATGGACTCACCGGGTATCGAGGTCCGGCCGATCCGCACGATCGACGGCGGCGCGGACTTCTGCGAGGTGTTCCTCGACGAGGTCCGCTGCCCGGCCGCCCACCGCGTCGGCGCGGAGGGCGACGGCTGGCGCGTCGCCATGGCCACCCTGACCCAGGAGCGGCTGCTCGCGTTCACCGGTGACCTGATCGACGCCACCCGCCTCGCCGATCAGCTCGCGCACCGGCTGGCCGGTGACCGACGGGCCGAGGAGGAGATCGGTCTGGTCAAGGCGCAGCTGGCCTCGGCGTGGGCGCTGCTGCGCCGAAACGTCTCGGCCTCGGCGTACGGGCAGGCACCCCGGTTCAGCGTATCGACCTTCAAGCTCGGGTTCTCCCGGCTGGCCAACCGGCTGGGCGCGCTGGCCGCGCCGGTCGCGGTGGCCGGGCTCGGCGGACCGGAGCCGGAGTGGGCGGCGGAGACGCTGGACAAGCGGCTGTGGTTCTTCGCAACCGAGATCGCCGGAGGTACGTCGCAGATTCAGCGGGACATCATCGCGGAGCGGCTGCTCGCGCTGCCGAGGAGTGGGCGATGAACCTGGAGATCGACCGCGACCAGCTCGACCTCGTCCGGACCACCGCCGAGGTGTGCGCGGAGCAGACCGAGCTGTGGCGTGCCTCGTCGACACCCGACCTGACCAAGCTCGGCCAGGTCGGTGTGCTCGGTGTCCGCCACCCGGAGCCGGAGGGCAGCGGGCTGGGCCCGGTGGAGGCGGTCCTGGTCGCACGCGAGTGCGGCGCGGCGCTGGCACCCACACCACTGCTGGTCTGGGCCGACCTGGCCGGTCCCGCCGTGCCAGGGGGGCTGAGCGGGCAACTGACGGTGACCGGCACGCTCTCCGCCGAGCGGGTGGTGAGCTTCGGCGGCGCGACCGACCTGGTGCTGGTCACCGACGCCGACGGCGCGCTCGCGGTGCGGTCGGACACGCTGACCTGGCAACCGCTGGACTCCGTCGACCCGGCGGTGCCCCGGGCACGCATCGTGGATGCCGAACCCGAGGGGGAACGCGTTGCGGACGCCGACGCGGTGCGCGACTGGCGCTGGCAGGCCCGGCTGCTGGCGGCGGCGCACCTGAGCGGGCTGGGGCGGGCCGCGGTGTCCACCGCCGTCGCCCACGCGTTGGACCGCCACCAGTTCGGCCGTCCGATCGGCGGGTTCCAGGCGGTCAAGCACCTGCTCGCGGACGCCCACACCGATGTCGAGCTGGCGTTCAGCCAGACGCTGCTGGCCTCGGTGTGTTGGGCCGAGGGCGACGAACGGGCCGCCGACCAGGCCGACGCGGCCGCGCTGGTCGCACTCCGGGCGGCGCTGACCGCGAGTGAGACCGCGATCCAGGTACACGGCGGGATGGGCTTCACCTGGGAGTCGACGCCGCACCGCTACTACAAGAGAGCGCTCCTGATCGCCGAGGAGTTCGGCGTGGAGTCGACACTGGGCGTGCGTCTGGCGGGCCGAGGCCTGTCGCTCAACGGATCGAGGAGCGCATCGTGAGCAGGGACTGGAAGCCCGTCGAGCTGGAGGAGCTGGACCGCTGGCGGGCGGTTCCCGACCGGTTGCGGCACTGGGCACGCACCGAGCCCGATCGGCCGTTCTTCCGCTGCGGCGGCGACTGGCTCAGCTTCGGCGAGGTGGACCGCCTGACCGACGCCGTAGCCGGCGCCCTCGCCGCACGGGGCGTAGCCAAGGGCGACCGGGTGGCGCTGATGCTGCCCAACCACCGGGACGGCGTGCTGTCGGTACTGGCGCTGGCCAAGCTCGGGGCGATCCAGGTACCACTCAACCCGTATCTCAAGGGTGAGTTCCTGCGCTACCAGCTCGCCGACTCTGGTGCCACCGTCATGATCAGCGACGCGGCGGGCCTGGCCGAGACCGCACGACTGCGGGAGGCCCTGCCCGATCTCGCGATGCTCGTCGCGGTGGACGAACCGGTGCCCCTCGACGCGGTCGCGTTCGACGAGCTGACCCGAGGCGACCTGCCCTGCCCGGACAACCAGGTGGTCGCCACGGACACGATGGCCGTCATGTACACCTCCGGCACCACCGGCCTGCCGAAGGGCTGCGTGCTCAGCCACGGGTACTACATGTTCCTGCCCCGGGGCTGGTTCGCGAACGGCTGGTACCTGCCGGAGGACCGGCTGCTCACCGCGATGCCGATGTTCCACATCGCGGGGCAGGGCATGACTCTGATGGCCTCGCTGCTGGCCGGGCTGCCGGTGACCTTCCTTCCCTCGTTCAGCGCGAGCGGCTTCCTCGACGAGTGTCGGGAGTCCGGCGCGACCGCGGCGTTCGGTGTGGGCCCGATGGGGATGGCCGTCCTGGCGACACCGGAGGCCGGAACCGACCGGGACCACCGGCTGCGGATCTCGATCTTTCCGCCGATGCCGGCGCCGCAACGGCAGCGTTTCGAGCAGCGCTTCGGGGTGCCGGTGGTGAGCGAGGCCTACGGCCAGACCGAGTGCAACCCGATCACCCAGAGCCCGGTGGACCAGCAGAGCGCGCGCACCGGCTCGCTGGGCAGGCCCGTGCCCTGGCTGGATGTGCGCCTGGTGGACGAGAAGGAGGAGCCGGTTCCGGACGGCGAGCCGGGCGAGGTGGTGATCCGGCCACGCGAACCGATGGTGATGTTCGACGGCTACTGGAACAACCCGGCCGCGACGGTCGCCGTCAGCCGGGGACTGTGGCATCACACCGGTGACACCGCGCGCCGCGACGAGGACGGCTACCTGGTGTTCTTCGACCGCAAGAAGGACTCCATCCGCCGCCGAGGGGAGAACATCTCCTGCGCGGAGGTGGAGGCCACGATCGTGCGCCATCCCAAGATCGCCGCCGTGGCCACCCACGCCGTGCCCTCCCCGCTCGGCGAGGACGACCTGAAGGCCTGGATCGTCACGGCGGAGGGCGCCCGGTTCACCGCGCCCGAGCTGCACGAGTTCCTTGCCGCCGAGCTGCCCTACTTCGCGGTGCCCCGATACGTGCAGTTCACCCCGGCGCTCCCGGTCAACGCACTGGGCCGGGTGCAGAAGTTCCGCCTCCGCGAGCAGGACAACACCGACGCATGGGACTTCGACTCCCTGGGACTGGTCATCGCACGAGACCGCAGACGTTGATCCCCGAACCGATCGGACAGAAGGACATGAACAGCACATGGACGTAACCAGCTCGTCAGCCGTGGTCACCGGAGGTGCCTCCGGTCTCGGCGCGGCCACCGCACGGGCACTCGCCGCTCGAGGCGCACACGTGGTGGTCCTCGACCGCCAGGAGGAGAACGGCCGCAAGGTCGCCGCCGAGATCGGCGGCACCTTCGCACTCGCCGACGTCAGCGACGAGGAGCAGGTGCAGTCGGCGGTGGACACCGCCGTGGCCGCCGCTCCGCTGCGCGTGCTCGTCAACTGCGCCGGGCTCGGCCCCGCGCAACGGATCGTGGAGCGGGACGGCACCCCGATCCCGCTGAAGAAGTTCGAGTTCGCCGTTCGGGTCAACCTGGTCGGCAGCTACAACTGCGCCAGGCTGGCCGCCGCCGCGATGACCCGCTCCGAGCCCGGAGCCGACGGGGAGAAGGGCGTGGTTCTGCACACTGCCTCGGTCGCCGCGTTCGACGGCCAGATCGGGCAGACCCCGTACGCGGCGGCCAAGGGCGGCGTGGTGGGCATGACCCTGCCGATGGCACGTGACCTGGCCATCCACGGCATCCGCGTGAACACCATCGCTCCCGGGTTGGTCGACACCCCGATCTACGGCACCGGGGACAAGGCCGACGCGTTCAAGGCGAAGCTGGGCGCCAGCGTGGTGTTCCCCCAACGGCTCGGCTACGCCGAGGAGTACGCGACGCTCGCCATGGAGCTGATCACCAACAGCTACATGAACGGCGAGGTCGTCCGGCTGGACGGCGCGATCCGGTTGCCTCCGCGATGAGCGCCGACACCGCGACCGGTGAGCGGCGGACCGAGGTTCTCCTCACCGAGGAACGCGACGGTGTACTGATCATCACGCTCAACCGGCCGTCGGCGCGCAACGCGCTGGATGCAGCGCTGAGCGCGGAGCTGGTGCGCGCGGTCGCGTTGCTGAACTCCCGGCCGGACCTGCACGCCGGAGTGCTCACCGGTGCGGGCGGGGTGTTCTGCTCCGGGATGGACCTCAAGGCGTTCGCCTCGTCCGGTCTGCCGGACGGCCTCGGCGAGCTGCTGCGTACCGGTAGCGCGGACAAGCCGCTGATCGCGGCCGTCGAGGGCTACGCGTTGGCCGGCGGCCTGGAGCTAGCGCTGGCCTGCGATCTGATCGTCGCCGCCCGCGGCGCGCGACTGGGTATCCCGGAGGCCAAGGTCGGGCTGTTCGCGGCCGGCGGCGGGCTGCTGCGGCTACCGCAACGAATCCCGTCCCAGGTCGCCCTGGAGATGGCCATCACCGGCAGGCCCATCGACGGAGAGCGGGCGTTCCAGGTCGGCCTGGTGTCCCGAGCCACCGACGAAGGCGAGGCGTTGGAGGCCGCCATCGAATTGGCCGCTTCGATCGTGCGGTGCGCTCCGCTGAGCGTGCGGGCCTCACGCGAGCTGGTGCGCGCTGTGCACGGGCGCGGCGACGCGGAGTTCTGGGAGCTGCAGGCGCCGCTGGTCCGTCGGGTGTTCACGTCCGACGACGCCAAGGAGGGACCCGCCGCGTTCGCGCAGAAGCGGGCCCCGCGCTGGTCGGGCGCCTGAACCGCACGTCCCGGCCCGTCGACTCAACCGATCGATGGGGCCGGGACAGCGGCACTGAACAGGGCATATACTGACGGCACCGGCCCTTTATCAACCTATCGGCTGGCCTTACCGGGAGGTACGTGTGCAGACGACCGCCAACGCGGACAAGCGGGCGACCCTGATGCGTGAGGCAGCCGCGCTGTTCCGCCGTGTCAGCTTCCACGCCACCTCGATGAGCGACATCGCCGAGGTGATGCAGCTCAACAAGGGCACCCTGTACTACTACTTCCCGTCCAAGTCGCACATTCTGCACGCGATCTACCTCGAAGCGTTCGCCCTGCTCGACGCGAACATCGCACAGGTGGACACCGAGGTGCCGGCCGACGAGCAGCTGGTCGGCTGGGTGAAGGCCATCTTGCGCACGATCTCCTCGGCGCCCGACTTCATCGCGGTCTACTTCCAGGAACACCCGTGGCTGGAGTCCTCACTGACCCCGGAGCAGTCCGCGGCCATCCGGGCAAAGGAGTCGGAGTTCACCGAACAGATCACCGAGGTCATCCGGGCAGGGATGCGGGCCGGTGTGTTCCGCAGGGTCAACGAACGACTGCTCTCGATCCAGCTGTTGTCGATGATCTCCTCGCTGCACCGCTGGCACCTGGCCGAGGACCAGGTCTCCGCGGAGCTGGTCGCGGACACGATCATCGGCTACCTGTACGAAGGAATACTGACCGGACGGTGAGACCGCCCGGGCCGAACCGGCTCAGCGGAGCGGGGTCGGAGTGGTCACCCTTCAGCCCGCGTGCGTGGGGTCAGTATCCGCCGGCGAGCTTGCGATGGTCCCAGGACGTCACGTGATGCGGGCGCAGGATGATCGCCACCCGACCGGCCGCGGCCCGGGTCGCCGACGCCGGCATCTGCCCTCCGTAGCGCACGGTGACCATGCGCACGATGTCGAGCACCCGGTCGGACTCGGTGAGTACCTCGGCGTGTCCGCGCAGGTTGACGCCCCGCAGATCGGCGTAGCCGGAACCGTCCTCGATCAGGCCGGAGAAGCGCGGGTCGCGGCGCAGGTTGACGACCTTCTGGCTGCGGTGGAACGCCGTCATCACCAACGCGTCGCCCTGGAGGCCGAACCACATGCCCACCTGGTGGATGTCGCCGTCGGCGGTGTGGCTGGCGAGTGCCATGGTGCGCGGTTCCTCGAGGAAGGCACGCACCTCGTCCTCGGACATGGTGACGGCGGTTCGGCTGCTCATCTGACCTCCGGGGTCGTCGGTGTCCTGGCGATGCGGTCGAACCGGGCGAACCCGGTACCCGGGTACTGCTGAGTCGCGTGTCCGCTCACCGATCACGCCGACCGGACCAGGGCGAACAGCAGCCGCTCCGGTCGTGCTTCGTCGGATCGGCCGACGCGCCGGACCATTCCCACGGCGCCGAACCCCGCATGTTCCGCGGCCTTGCGCCCGGCGGGGTCACTCGGATCCACCTGTAGCTCCAGCCGTTCGATGCCCAGGGACGACACGGCCCAGCCGGCCAGCGCAACCAATGCGGCGGTCCCGATCCCGTTCCGCCGCCAGCGGTCCAACACCCAGAGGCCCAACAGTGCACGAGCGGGGTCGAAGGGCACCGGCCACAGGCAGGCAGCGCCGACGGAGACCGGGTTGCCCGGGTGCGGAAGACAGATCGCGAACGGATAGGCCAGCTTCGCCCTGGCGTACCACCGTTGCCGCGCGACGAACTCCCTCGCATCCCGTTCACCCGACGAACGGGGCAGCGTGGTCAGCATCGGAATGGTCGGATCCCGTCCCGCCTCGACGACGGTGGGCACGTCCTCGTACGTCCACCCGCGCAGAATGCAACGCCCGGAGCGCAGAACTGGCAGCCCGGACCTGACCGAACCCGACGTGGAGATTCGGTCGGTAGAATTCGCGGCCCGAGCCGGTGTCGATTTCCCACCGCGCGGCCGAAAAGCTACTCCGGAATCAGAAAGAATCTGTCGAACGAAACCATAGGAGCGGCCGCTCGCTTTAGCTAGGACTCTTATGCTCGCACCGGCTTCGTAGCGAGCGCACAAACTTTCCGCTAGCTCTTCGCGGGCTGCGCCAGTGACCCGCGACCACTTTGTCTCCCTACTCAGTGCCATTTTATCGACCTTTGCCGGGTACCGAAGGACTCAGCAGAACCTCACCTGCCCCAGCTCGCCGGCGCGGCGACCACGACGAGTGGACCGCGTCGCCGAGCAGTACGTTACCCATACGGTAGGTGGACGTCAACTCTGCAGGTCACAGACATTTCTACAATATCTGACGCTGATATTCAACCCTACGGTTGAGAGACTGCTCATCGTTCCGCGCGCCCAGGCACCGCGCGCGGCAGTCACGCAGAAACGATCTTGGCGCGACACCGTACCGATCTTCGACAGAGCCGGTTGCCACCGACAGTGACAACTGATCTCCAGTAATCCGCTCTTAGCCCATTCGAGTATCGTTGAGTCGGAAACGATCCGACCCGTAACTTACTCCGGGCAAGTGCGTTACGCATCACAGATCGGCTCCACACGGCGGTCGCCGTTTCGACGTCGACCGTCCAGGTTCACCCCATGGTCCGCCGATGAATTCGTCGCCAAATTCCGAGTGAGCGACGAATGATCCCCGAACGCGCGGGGCCGAATGGTTCACAAAGCTGTGATGGAGGTTCGGATGGTCCCCGAGACACGCACCGAGACACCCGCCGAAGCGACGCCGTTCCCGGGTCACGTCCCGACGACCCTGGAACGAGCCGCGGCGCCCGTCGGCGGGTTCCTCGCCACCGCGGCGGACACCGTCGTCGCGATGTTCCGGCCACCCTTCCAGTGGCGGGAGTACATCCAGCAGTGCTGGTTCGTCGCCAGCGTGGCGATCGGGCCGACCATCCTGCTCGGTATCCCGTTCGTGGCACTGGTGACCTTCCAGTTCAACCAGGTGCTCACCGAACTCGGCGCGATCGATCTCGCCGGCGCGGGCTCGGCGTTCGCCACGGTCAGCCAGATCGGTCCGGTGGCCACCACGTTCATCATCGCCGGAGCGGTGGCCACGTCCATCTGCGCGGACCTCGGCGCCCGGCGTATCCGCGAGGAGCTCGATGCGATGGAGGTGCTGGGCATCGACCCCGTGCAACGCCTCGTGGTCCCCCGGGTGCTGGCCGCCGCAACGATGGCAATCTTCCTGAACGCGCTGCTCATCCTGATCGGGATCGGCGGCGGCTTCTTCTACTCGGTGTTCCTGCAGGGCGCCAGCCCCGGTGTCTTCATCGACACCATGAACACCCTCACCGGTAACGACAACATCGTGTCCGCGACGGTGCGCGCCGCCATCTACGGCGCGCTCGGCGCCATGATCGGCGCCTACCGGGGCCTTCGGGCCAGCGGCGGCGCCAAGGGCGTCGGCCAGGCGGTGAACGAGACCGTCGTCTACGTCTTCATCGCGTTGTTCCCGGTCAACACGCTGTTCACCCAGCTCCAGTACTCGCTGGGCCTGGTCAGCCACTAGCCGGTCACGGCCCGGCCATCACCGATTTCCCTCGAAAGGACAGCTCCATGCCACCAGGAGTGGGCTCCCCGCGCCCGAGCGCATTACGCGCGCTCGGCGGCCCGTGGCGCGCTCTGGGCGACCTGGGCAAGCACGCCGCCTTCTACAGCGAGGCCATCGCCTGGATCCCGAAGTCGGTCAAGAACTACAAGCGCGAACAGGTTCGGCTGGTCGCCGAGGTCGGCATGAGCGAGGGCTCGCTCGCCGTCATCGGCGGCTCGTCGGTGATCACCCTGTTCATCACGTTCTTCGCCGGACTCAACGGTGGGGTGCAGGTCTACTACGGCCTCGCGGACCTCAACCTGGAGGCACTCGCGGGGTTCAGTGGAGCGATCATCGTGCCCCGACTGCTCACCCCGATCGTGGCGGGCACCGCGCTGGCCGCGACGGTCGGAACCGGCTTCACCGCCCAGCTGGGCGCGATGCGGATCAGCGAGGAGATCGACGCGCTCGAGGTGATGAGCGTCCGGTCGCTGCCCTATCTGGTCAGCACCCGCGTCGCCGCCGGGATGATCACCATCGTGCCGATCTACGCGATGGCGCTGGTCGGTGGCTGGGTCTCCTGGAAGCTGTCATTGGTGCAGTTCTTCGGGCTGTCCAGCGGGGTCTACGAGCACTACTTCGACACGTTCCTCCAGCCGGCGGACATCCTGTACGCGGTGGCCCAGGCGGTCGGTATCGCCGTGGTCGTCATCCTGATCCACACCTACTACGGCTACACCGCCAGCGGTGGCCCGGTCGGGGTCGGCGAAGCGGTCGGCAAGGCGGTACGCGCCTCGTTCGTCGCCGTGATGACCGTGTGCCTGCTCATCGCCACCGCGCTGTACGGCGCCTCGGACACGCTGCGGATCTCGGGATGAACGCCGACCAGGAGAGCAGCTGGTCACGGACCCGGTACCAGGTGTACGGCGTCGCTCTCATCGGGCTCGTCCTGGTGGCCGCGACCGTGGCCGTCGCCGCGTACGACAAGGCCTTCACCTCCTCGATCCCGGTGACGCTGCAGGCCGGCAGGGCCGGCCTGCAGATGCACCCGGGCAACCGGGTGAAGATTCGCGGCGTCGACCTGGGACGGGTCGAGACCGTTGCGCTGAACCCGGACGGCCGGGGTGTCACGTTGGGATTGGCACTGGACCCGACCCTGGCGAAGCAGCTACCGGCGAACGTCACCACCGACCTCGACCAGCTCACCGTGTTCGGCAACAAGACGGTGCAGCTGCAGTACCCGGCGAACCCGGTCACCGACCGCCTGCGACCAGGCGCGGTGCTTGTCGCCCGGCACGTATCGGGCGAGGTCAACGACACCTTCCAGGAGCTGATGAGAGTGCTGACCGAGGTGCGGCCGGCGAAGCTGAACGCCACCCTCGGTGCGTTCGCCGAGGCGCTGCGCGGCAACGGCGACTCGCTCGGCGCGACCATCACCACCGCCGACGGCTACCTGGGCAAGCTCAACCATGACCTGCCCGCGCTGCGCCGCGACTTCGCGGTCACCGCCGGGTTCGCCGACGTCTACGCGGACGCCGCCCCGGACATCGTCACGCTGCTGCGCAACGCCGGAACCACGTCGGCCACCCTCGTCGATCCCCGAACGGACCTGCCTGGGCTGCTGCGGGCCGGTCAGCGCGTCGGCTCACAGCTCGACTCCTTCTTCGGGCACAACGGCGACCCGCTCACCGACATGCTCAGCTCGCTGCGCCCGACCACCAGCCTTCTCCAGGAGTACTCGCCCGCGCTCACCTGTTTCCTTGACGGCGCGGCGCGCAGCTACGACGGCCTGAACACGCACGTGTTCACCGAGAGCGGCGCGGGCTTCGAGGCCAAGCCGGTACCCGGCACCAGCCCCTACCGGTATCCGGACGACCTGCCCACCGTAGGGCCCGGTCCACAGCGCGGACCCAATTGCCGTGGTCTGCCCTCGGTGCGGCCGGACGAGGCCCGCAAGATCGACTACACCTCGGGCCCGGCCAGCCTGCGTCAGCCGAGACCGGACAACTCGCCCCGAATCCCGCGTCAGCCCGCCGTGGTCACCATGTTCGGTCCGGACGCGCTGCCACCGTTGGCGTCCATGTCGAAGTCCCCGAGCGGGGGTAGCCGCTGATGGCCAGAAGGGACAACGCACTGGCGGTGACCGCGCCGCTGATCAAGACCGTCGCCTTCGCGGTGCTCGGCACCCTGATCCTGGCGGTGCTGTGGGTGCAGTTCGGCCAGATCCGGTTCGACCGGCAGAAGAGCTACTCGGCGATCCTGCAGAGCGCCTCGGGCATCCGCCCGGCATCCACCGTGACCGCCAACGGTGTCGCGGTCGGCCGGATCGACGATGTGGAGCTGTACGACAACAGCCAGGCGCGGGTGCATTTCACCATCGACGCCACCGTGCCGCTGACCACCACGACGCTGGCGCGGGTGCGCTGGAAGAACCTGACCGGTGACCAGTACCTGGACCTGAGCCCCGGCGCACCGGGCGCGCCGCCACTGCCCGACGACGCGACCATCCCGGTGAACCGGACCAGGCCCGCGCTGGACATCGACCAGCTGCTCAACGGGTTCGACCCGCTGTTCCAGGGCCTGCAACCCGCGCAGGTCAACCAGCTGTCCGGTGAGCTGGTGAGCGTCCTGCAGGGCCAGGGCGGCACCATCGAGTCGGTCTTCGCCCACGCCGCGTCCTTCACCGGCTCGCTGGCCGCGCAGGACAAGCTGATCGGCAGCGTGATCGGCAACCTGAACACCGTCGTGGGGAACCTGGACGCGCACTCGGCCCAGCTGTCGGACACGCTCCTCGCGGCGCAACAGCTGGTCAGCAAGCTCAACGACCACCGCCAGGAGCTGGTGACCGGGCTGGACAGGACCGCGCATCTCGCGGA
This sequence comes from Actinospineispora spinosispora DSM 44797, assembly GCF_000429025.1. Classification (GTDB taxonomy): domain Bacteria; phylum Actinomycetota; class Actinomycetes; order Mycobacteriales; family Pseudonocardiaceae; genus Pseudonocardia; species Pseudonocardia spinosispora. The sequence goes on along the minus strand of NZ_KE386833.1, from coordinate 214,666 downwards.
CCAGGTCGGTGACGTCGCCGCCGCGCTGCGCTCCGGGCACGACACCCTGACCCAGCTCGGCCGCGCGTCCCAGGCCGTCAACGACTACGGCGGCGAGCTGGACCGGGTGCTCGGTCTGCTGCCCGGCATGTACCTGCGCCTGGGCAGGCTGACCAGCGGCGGCGCCGCGTACAACGTGAACGTCTGCCAGCTGCGACTGCGACTGAGCGGGCCGGACGGCAAGCCCTACTACTCACCGTGGTTCGGCCCCAGCGACAACAGCCCCCGGTGCAGCCGGGACAACGTGGCGCCGCTGCAGGGCGAGGAGCCGACGAACGTGCACGGCCCTGAGCTGCCGCCGGAGCGCTACGACGGTCAGGCGGTCGCGTCCTCCGCGCCGCACATCGGTTACGTGCAGCCGCACGACACGAACCCGCAGCCGGGGGTGCACGACAAGTGAGAATGCCCAGATTCCGGGAGTTCAACCCGCTCAGCACGGCGACCGCCGGCCTCGCCGCCGTCGCGGGCGCGCTGCTGCTGGCGTTCATCGTGCCGAGCCTGCCGCTGGTGGCGGGCCCTTCGTACCGCGCCGAGTTCTCCGACGCCGGAGGTATGACGGTCACCGACCAGGTCTGGGTCGCCGGCACGCCGGTCGGGAAGGTCACCGACATGACGCTCAAGGGCGACAAGGTGGAGGTGACGTTCACCGCCAAGCAGGTCAGGCTGGGCGCCACCAGCACAGCGGCGATCAAGACCGGCACCCTGCTGGGTAAACGCTACCTCGGGCTGACCCCGGGCGACGGCCCGCCGATGCGCTCCGGGGACACCATCCCGCTCGCCCGTACGAGCACGCCGTACAACGTCACAGCGAGCCTGGAGCGCCTGACCCGACAGACTCAGGACTTCGACAAGCCGAAGATCGAGGCCGCACTCAACGCGTTCAGCGACGCCTTCGCCGACACCCCGGACGATGTGCACAAGACCTTGGTGAACGTCCGTGCCCTTTCCGACACGATCAGCTCCCGGGATCAGGCGGTGCTCGAGCTGCTGAGCCACGCCAACGCGGTCAGCGGGGAGCTCGACGACCGCACCGCGCAGTTCCAGTCCCTGCTGGTGGACGGCAACAGCCTGCTCGGCGAGCTCCAGCAGCGTCAACGGGTGCTCAATGAGCTGTTCCGCAACCTCAACTACGTCGCCGAGCAGGCTCGCGGTTTCGCCAAGGAGAACAACGAGCAGATCGGCGGGGTTCTCGACGAGCTGAACGACGTGCTGGGCATCGTGCAGCGCAACAACGCCAACATCTCGCTGGCGCTCAAGCGCGTGTCCTCCTTCGTCGGCGGGCTCGGTGAGGGCATCTCCAGCGGCCCGTCGTTCGTCGTCGAGGTCGGGCTGCACACCGGCGGCGACATCGTCAACTACACCGACCTGCTGCGCCAGGTGAACAACCCGCAGGCGCCCCGGGTCCCCAGCGGGCCGGGCCTGCCCGGCGGCTTGGGGAACGTGCCGGCTCCGCTGGCCGCGCCGCCCAGTGGGTCCGGTGCGGACGAGCCGCTGCCGCAGCGCAAGGACGCCCCACCCGGAAACCAGTACGGCTCGGAGCCCGGCAGTGCGCTGCTGCCTTTGATGGGAGGCAACTGATGTCCGCTCTGCTCCGCGGAGTCCCGCGCCTCGCCTGGGCGCTGCTGGGTGCGCTGGCCGTCGTCGCCGCGGTGGTCCACCTCGTCGGCGGCGGGAACGGCAAACACGGCACCGCCTACTTCGCCGAGACCAAGGGTGTGTACCCGGGCGACGCGATCCGCGTCCTCGGCATGCAGGTCGGAGCCATCGACAAGATCACGCCGGACGGGGACCGGGTGCGGGTGGACTTCCACTACGACCGGGAGTACTCGCTGCCCGCGCACGTGAACGCGGCGATCCTGTCCCCCACCTTGGTCGCCACCCGGTTCATCCAGCTGGACCCGCCGTACACCGAGGGCCCGACGCTGCCCGAGGGCGGCGTGATCCCGGTGGAACGCACCGCATCACCGGTCGAGTTCGACGAGCTCAAGGCGCAGCTGTCCCAGCTGTCCGACGCGCTGGGCCCGAACGGGGCCAACGAGCAGGGGGCGCTGAACCGGGCGCTGACCACGATCGACGCCAACGGTCGCGGCGAGGGGCAGAACTTCCACGACATGCTGACCTCGCTGTCGAAGGCCGCGAAGACGCTGTCGGACGGGCGGGGCGATCTGTTCGGCACCGTGCGCAACCTGGCCGGCTTCTCCGCGCAACTCAGCCGCTACGACGATCGGATCGTCGAGTTCGACCACCGCCTCGCGGACGTCTCCGCGACCCTGGACGACAACAGCGACGAGCTACGCAGCCTGCTACCCAAGATCGACGATGCGGCGACCCAGGTCGACGACTTCCTCGGACGGCACGGCGACCAGCTCCATCGGACCGTCGACCTCGCGGGGTCGGTGTCCAGGAACCTCGCGCAGCAACGCATGAACATCGCCAACGTGCTGCACGTCGGCCCCAACGCGCTGACCAACTTCGTGAACATCTTCAACCCGCGCACCGGCACCATCGACCCGAGCCTGTCGGCCAACAACGTGGCCGGTTTCGGCGGTCCCGGCGACGCGATCTGCGCGGCCATCACCTCGGCGGCAGCCGCGGACGTGAAGAAGGGCCAGGACATGTGCGTGCAGTACCTCGGCCCCGTGTTCCGACACCTGGCCATGCAGTCCCCTCCGGTAGGGCTCAGTCCGGTGGCCGTGCCCCGGGGCAGCCTGCCCAGCTACGGCAACGTCGAGGACGGCCAGCCGGACACCAACTACTCACCGAACGGCAGCAACTCCGACCTGCCGCGCTCGTCGACCGCCAACGGCGACGACCGCACCTATCCCGGTCCGGAGTCGCTCGGTGAGCTCGGCCAGAAGGGCGGTCGCTGATGCGTGGGGTCGTGCTGGCGTTGGCCTCGGCCGGCGTCCTGCTGTGCGCGAGCGGCTGCTCCTCCTACAAGGGCATCAACTCACTGCCGCTGCCCGGCACCACCGGTACCGGCGACGGCAGCTACCAGGTGACCCTGCGCATGGCGAACGCGGACAACATGGTGCCGAACACCCCGGTGCTGATCGACGACATCCCGGTCGGCACGGTCACCGGCATCTCGCTGGACGGATGGACGCCGATGCTCACCGTGCGGCTCGGTAAGGATGTGCGGCTGCCCGCGAACGCCACCGCGTCCCTCGGGCAGACCAGTCTTCTCGGCTCGAAGCACATCCAGCTCGCCGCGCCGAAGGACGAACCGGCCATCGGCCGCCTCGGTCCCGGCGCGGTGATCGGCACCGACCGTACTCGCGCCAACCCCGAGACCGAGGACCTACTGGCTGGTGTGTCGCTGCTGCTCAACGGGGGTGGTCTGCAGAGCTTCCAGACGATCACGACCGAGCTGAACCAGGCCCTCGGTGGTGGCCGCGCCGAGGACGCGCGGAGCCTGCTGACCCGGTTGGACTCGTTCACCGGAGGCCTCGACCAGCAGAAGGGCGACATCATCGCGGCGATGCGGGGGCTGGACCGTCTCACCGGGATCCTCGCGCCCCGGATGAACGAGATCAACACGGCGCTGCGCGACCTGCCGGGCGGCCTGCGCACGGTGACCGACGAGGAGCCGAGGATCCGCGACGTCCTCGACCGGTTCGGCAACGCCACGGAGTCGCTCGCCCCGTTCGCGGACACGGGTTCCAAGCAACTGCGCGGCGTACTCAGCGAGCTCGAACCAGCGCTGCGGCGTACCGCCGACGTGCAGCGCGGCACCATCCCGCGTGCCCTGCGGCTGCTGCCCGGTGTGGTGTTCCCGATCGACGCGGTGCCGTTCCTGGTGCGGGGCGACTCGGTGAACCTCGACGTCAACCTCGACCTGACCAACGAGTCGCTGGACGCCGCGTTCCTCAACGGGACCCCGCTGGGTGGCTCGCTGGGCAACGCCACCAGGCAGCTGCGCGACGAAAGCCCCCGCCTGCTGCCCGGGCACGACTCACCGGCGCCCGCGCTCACCGGGAAGGGCCCCACGCTGCCCGCGCTGCCCGGCGCGGCGCCCACCGGCTCCCCACCGGATCGCGCGGGCCCGGGTTCGCCGCTCGACGGCTCCGGTGGCCTGCTGCCGGGTCTGCACGGAACCGGAGGCTGATCATGATCAGTGCATACATCCGCCGCCAGCTCGCGGTGTTCGCCCTGCTCGCGCTCAGTGCGGTGCTGATCATCGTGTTCGGCTACGCGCACCTGCCCACCGTGCTCGGCTACGGGCAGATGCAGGTGACCGCGCTGTTCGCGGACGGAGCCGGGGTCTATCCCAACGGCAACGTGACCGCACGTGGAGCCCAGATCGGCAAGATCAAATCAGTGTCGATGACCCCCGCCGGGGTCGCGGTGACCATGTCGGTCGAACAGGGCGTGAAGGTCGCCCTCGATGCCCGTGCCGAGCTGCACAGCCAGTCCGCGGTCGGCGAGCAGTACGTCGACCTGGTGTCCGAGCACCCCGGCGGCCCCTACCTGCGGCCGGGCACGGTCATCCCGATGGACCGGACCAGCGTGCCGGTGCAGATCGCGCCGGTGCTGGACAAGGTGACCGACCTGCTCGCCTCGGTGCCGGACAACGGCGTCCAGACCTTCCTCGACGAGGGGTACCTGGCCTTCCAGAACCTCGGTCCGGACCTGCGAACCCTGACCCGCGGCGGAGTGGACCTGGTGGACGAGGCGGACCGCAACTACCCACAGACCGCGCAGCTGATCACCACGGTCGGCCCGCTGTTGGACACGCAGAACGTGGCGGGTGACAGCGTGCGAGCCTCGTTCTCCCGGCTGGCCCACTTCACGGGTGTGCTCGCCGACCAGGACGGACACCTGCGCCACGGAGTGCCCGCGCTGCGCGACGCGGCCGGGTCGGTGGCCGGCTTCCTGAACGACAACTACCAGGGCACCTCGGTACTGGCCGGGAACCTGCGCACGGTAGGCGGGCTGCTCGGTGTGTACCGGCCCGCGCTGGAGCAGGTGTTCACCGACTACCCGATCGCGCTGGCCTGGGAACAGATCATCACCGACGGACCGAACCGGGGCGGGCACGCCGGCCTGCAGCTCAACGTGTACCCCGGTTGCACCCAGGGGTTCCAGTCGACGGCGGAGCGAAACGGCAACGACCTGACCGACAAGGACCCGGTGCCCAACACCTACTGCAAGGTTCCGCACAACGACCCGCGCGTGGTGCGCGGTGCGCGCAACATCCCCTGTCTGGAGGGCAAGGTGGGCGTGCGCGCGGCAACCGCGCAGGAATGCCTCGGCCGCGCACCGGACGAGACCACCGGTGACGGCACCCCGTTCGCGCCGGAGAACCCGCTGGCCACCGGCCGATTGCCGCAGAGCGGCCCGCTCAGCCCGCCCGCCGTCTCCGGCTCGAACCGGGACGACCCGCTCGCGGCGCTGGGCGGCACCGGCGCCCCAGGAAAGGAGACCCCGTGGCAGTCCTTGCTGACCGGGCCGCTGAACCCGTGACCGAGACACCGGCGCGACCGGCAGGCGCGCGTCGGTTCCACCCGGCCCCGGTGCTGCTCGGTGTGCTGGCGCTCGCGGTGCTGGTGGTGTGCGGGATGTTCGGCACCGCCGCCGTGCGCGGACTGTTGACCGAGCACGGCAGAACGAGTGCGCTGGCGGCGGGTGGCCAGATGGCCGTGTACCTGACCACGTTCGACCACGACTCGGCCGAGTCCGACGTGCGACGGTTGGAGGCACTCACCACCGCCGAGTTCGCCAAGGGCTTCGCCGGCGACCGCGCCGCGTTCCTCGCCACCCTCGGTGAGGAGAAGATCGCGATGGCCGGGACGGTGCGGTCCTCGGGGGTGCAGAGCTACGACGGCTCCACCGCGACGGTGCTGGCGGCCGTGCGCGCCGAGGTGACCACCGCGAAGGCCCCCACCCCGCAAGCGCGGGACTACCGGCTGAAGCTGTCGCTGGTCCACCAGGACGGGCGCTGGCTGACGTCGGCCGTGGAGTTCGTGTCATGACCGGGCCAACCGGCGACCGCGGCCGAACGTGGTACAGGCGCGTGGCGGAGGCCCCCGCCCGAACCGGTCGTGCGGTGCGCGCACTCACCGTGACGGTGTCGCGGCGGCCCGAGCGGGCGGTGCGGCTCCTGGGTGTCGTGGTGTGTGCGCTGGCCCTGGTCGGCGCGCTGTGCTGGTGGCGGTCCGCGCACCAGGACCGGCTGGACGCGGCCCGCGCGCAGGCCACCTCGACAGCCGTCAACGCGGTCACCGACCTGCTGTCCTACGACTACCGGTCGATCGACCAGCAGGTCGGGAACACCCGTGGCGCGGTCACCGGCGGCTTCGCCGACGACTACGCGCGCCTGGTCCATGACACGGTCGCGCCCGGCGCCAAGGACCAGCAGCTGTCCATGTCGACCTCGGTCCTGGACACGGCGGTGGTGTCCGGCGGCGAGGACGAGGTCGAGCTGTTGGTGTTCCTCGACCAGCAGTCGCGGACCCGGTTCACGCCGAAGCCCGGGTTCAGCCCCCAGCAGGTACGGGTGACCATGCTGCGCACCCCGGACGGCTGGCGGGTCTCCCAGCTGCGACCGGTCTGAGCATGGCCGGCGACACGATGTGGAAGGCGGTCTGATGGGTACCGGGGTGACGATCGAGGTCAGCGGTCTCTCGAAGTGGTTCGGTCGGGCCAACGTGTGGTCCGACGTCACGTTCACCATGCCTCCCGGTGAGGTGAGTGTGCTGCTCGGGCCGTCCGGCACGGGGAAGTCGGTGTTCCTCAAGTGCTTGATCGGATTGCTCAAACCGGAGACGGGGTCGATCTTCATCCACGACACCGACCTGGTCAGTGCGCGGGCGGAGCAGCTGTACGACATCCGCAAGCTGTTCGGGGTGCTGTTCCAGGACGGGGCACTCTTCGGGTCGATGAACCTGTTCGACAACATCGCGTTCCCGTTGCGCGAGCACACCCGCAAGGGCGAGCGGGAGATCCGTGACATCGTCATGGAGAAGGTCGACATGGTGGGTCTGACCGGGGACGAGGACAAGCTTCCCGGCGAGATCTCCGGTGGGATGCGCAAGCGGGCGGGCCTGGCCAGGGCTCTGGTGCTGGAGCCGGAGATCGTGCTGTTCGACGAGCCCGACTCCGGGCTGGACCCGGTACGCACGGCCTACCTCAACCAGCTGATCATCGACCTGAACGCGAAGACCGACGCGACGTTCCTGATCGTCACCCACGACATCAACACGGCGCAGACCGTGCCGGACAACATCGGTATCATGTACCACAAGCACCTGGCCATGTTCGGGCCCCGCGAGCTGCTGCTGACCAGCGAGGACCCGGTGGTCGCGCAGTTCCTCAACGGGCGGCGGGAAGGCCCGATCGGCATGTCCGAGGAGAAGGACGCCGACGAGCAGGCAGCGGAGAACGGTCGGACCCGGTTCACCGTGCCCTCGATGAAGCCCCAGCTGCGCGCCAGCGGCGGCCTGGAGCGCAAGGCGGTCGCGCGCCGGATGCAGCGGGTGATGAACATGGTGCACGAGCTGCCGCCTCGGGCCCGGCACGCGGTGGTCGACTCGCTCGACGAGGGCGACCGGGTGCGCTACCGCGACGTCATCGGCGACGCTCGACTCGCGTGATGTGGAGCCGGTGCGTGCCGGGACCAGGTGCCTTGGCCCCGGCACGCACCGGCTGTCACGCGCGGCGCAGCAACGTCCCGGTGCCGATCCCGCCGCCGCAGCACATGGTGACCAGCGCATGCTCGCCGCCGCCGCGCCGCAGCTCGTGCACCGCCTTGGTGACCAGACCCGTGCCGGTGGCCCCGAGCGGATGTCCGAGGGCGATGGCCCCGCCGTTCGGGTTGACCGTCGCCATGTCCGGGCGCAGCTCCCGTTCCCAGGCCAGTACCACCGAGGCGAAGGCCTCGTTGATCTCCACAACGTCGATGTCCGACATGGTCATCCGGTGTCGGTCCAGCAGTGCGCGGGTCACGTCGATGGGTCCGGTGAGCATCAGCACCGGGTCGCTGCCCAGCAGTGCGGTGCCGGTCACCTCGGCGAGCGCCCGCAGACCGTTCGACGCCGCCGCGTCGGCCGACATGAGCAGCACGGCGGACGCACCGTCGGAGATCTGGGAGGAGGTGGCAGCGGTGTGCACTCCGTCCTCGCGACCACTCGGACGCAGCGTGGACAGCGTCTCCAGGGTGGTCTCCCGCACGCCCTCGTCGCGCTCGACGGTGACCGTCGCGCCCTCGTCCCTCGTCCCGTCCTCGGCGAGGGCCGGCGCCTCGACCGGCAGCAGCTGGGAGTCGAATGCCCCCGCGGCCTGCGCGGTCGCCGCCCGGTCCTGGGAGAGCTTGCCGAACCCGTCCGTGTCGGCCCGGGTGATGCCCCACTTGTCCGCGATGCGCTCTGCGCCTTCGAACTGACTGGTGTACTCGTGGTGCTTCCAGTAGTTGCGGTTCACCGGGCGCCCGAGGCTTCCGTCGCGCGGCACCGTGGAACCCATCTTCACGGTGCTCATCACCTCGACTCCGCAGGCGACCACGGCGTCCGCGGCACCTGAGGCGATCAGCGAGCAGCCCAGGTTGAGTGCCTGCTGGGAGGAGCCGCACTGGGTATCGACAGTGGTGGCGGGTACCTCGATCGGCAGCCCGGCGGCCAGCCACGCTCCCCTGCCGATGTTGAACGCCTGCATCCCGACCTGACCGACGCATCCCGCGATGACCTGGTCGACCTCGGTCGCGGGCAGACCGGCCCGTTCGAGCACGGCTCGCTGGACCAGTCCCAGCAGATCGACCGAGTGCAGGGTGGACAACGTGCCGTTGCGGCGCCCGAAGGGAGTCCGGACCGCTTCCACGACGACGACTTCTCGCACAGGCTCTCCTGACGTTGATGTTGCGGGGAGGGATTCGAGGGACCGGTCAGCCGCGCCTGCCCAGTCGGGCGCGCAGCTCTGCGATCGCGGTGCGTGTCTCCGGAAGTCCGAACAGGGTGAGCTGGGCCTGGTACTCGGCCGCCAGCTGGCCGTCGAGGTCGCTGGCGGCCGAGCGGGACAGCAGCTGTTTGGTGGCCTGCATCGCCACCGTCGGCAGTCGGGCCAGCTGCTCGGCCAGCTCCATCGCCTCCGGCAGCGCACGACCTTCCGGTGCGACCTGGTCGACCAGCCCGAGCCCGGCGGCTTCCTCCGCGCCGAGCACGGGGTTGCGCAGCAACAACTGGTTCGCGGCTCGCCAGCCCAGCAACCGGGGTAGGAAGTACGTCATCCCCATCTCGGGAGCCACTCCGACGCCGAGGAACCCGGGGGTCAACCGCGCGTTCGCCGCCGCAACACGGAAGTCCTGCAGCACCGCGAAGGCGAGGCCACCGCCGGCGGTCACCCCGTTGAGCGCCGCGACCGTCGGCTTCGGCATGCCGGCGATCCGCCGCGTCCAGCGACCGATGCCCCCCGCCGGTTCGAGAAGCCGCTGATTGCGACTCAACGACCCGATGCCCTTGTCTCCACCGATGAGGTCGTCGTTCAGCACGTCCACCGGCGCCCGTTCCAGCTGCCCGTCCGCCTCCTGCAGATCCATGCCGACGCAGTAGGTGGAACCGGCCCCCGTCGTCACGACGACGCGGATCGAGTCGTCCTCTGCCGCCTCGGTGAATGCTTCCAGGATCTCCGCCAGCATCCTGCCCGCGACCGAGTTCTTGCTCTCGGGCCGGTTCAACGTCACCAGCAGTGTCGCCCCATGGCGCTCGGTGAGCACATCAGCCATCGTTTTCCCTAATTCTCAACCGATCGACCGAATCTATTCTCGCACTGCAAAGGTAGTTTCTACCTGAATATTGCCACGCTGTCCAACCGGTCGGTTGAGAGCAAGTCGACACTTCGCCACGTGAGCCCGCCGGCAGCGGCGTCATCCCACGAAGTCGTACCGGCGTGGCCGCGTCGCCCGGCGACCCGGTACGAGCAAAATCACATGCGCCACGGCGACACCATGGACCATGATCGTCCAGGACATCCGTTCCGCATGTCTGGAGGACAGTTGGTGGTGGCACGTCGCGGCCTCATCGCAGTAGTCGCAGCGGTCGTCGTTCTCGCCGGAGCGGCATTCGTCGCCGGTCTGGCGGTGGCCGCGCGCGGCGCGGGCGCCACTCGACCCGAGGCGCCGGAGCACGGAAGCCGTGAGTTCATGTTCCAGGTGATCGACCTGCAGACACGCAACCAGGGTGGGCAGACGATCAACCTGTTCTTCCACTACCGCTACAACAGCGGCATCACCGAGGTCGCCATCCCGGACTATCTGAGCATGCGCAAGTCCGCCCTCGACTACCTGGCCACCGTCGACGTCTCGAACAACCCCTACTGGGAGACGCTCAACAGCCAGATGTGCCGACAGCTCAAGCACGACTTCCCGGTCGAGGCCATCACCTGCGAGCTGCAAGTCCACGGAAACGACACCCCCGGCCCGCATTACGAGCCCGGCGACCACGCGAGCATCGAGACCCTCGGCGACATCGAACCGCTGGCAGTCCCGGGTCCGTCAACACCGACCGGGCGCTGAAAGCGGGCAACTCGTGCTGATTCTCCGCCGGTGTGGAAGCGTCGACGCGGTACTCGCGGTCCTCACCGCGACGACCACGGTCCACATCGGGCTGATCGTTCTCGGCAACATCACCGACTACGACACCAACCACCAGTTCGTCCTCCACGTCCTCGCCATGGACACCACGTTCCGGTCACCAGCCACGATGTGGCGCGCCGTCACCAGTCCCGCACTGGTCACGGCCACCTACCTGGCGATCATCGGGTGGGAGCTGGTCAGCACCATCCTGCTGGCCACGGCGACGGTCATGTGGCTGCGACGAGCCGGAAACCACAGCCATGCCACAGCACGCCAGCTCTCGAGCACGGGATGGCTGATGTGGCTGATCCTTTTCGGCGGCGGCTTCATCGCCATCGGCGGCGAATGGTTCGCCATGTGGCAGTCAACCCACTGGAACGGACTGAACCCGGCCCTGCAGAACTTCGTCATCGCCTCCGTCTGCCTCGTCCTGACTCACCTACCCCCACAGAGCAGCCCACCGAGGGCCGGCTCCAGCACATGACATACCGCGGTCATCCGCGGCTGAAGGGCCGCTTCAGGATCAGTTGGGCCGGGATGGCCCGACACCCACGATGTCGGGAACTAGCGGGGCGCTGGGCGTTTCCGAGCGCCTCGGACGTTCGGCGTTCCGGCATAGGTCGGCGCGCGGCGCATCGTGCGTTGTTGCTCGGTGGCTGGTCGGGCGCTCCGCCGGGCCACGGCCGTCGGCGGGCAGCCCGCTGGGTAGGTACTTCTCCGTGTCCTGGTAGCCACCTACACATACGTTGTACGGGGTGCTGCCACTGTCGGCCAGCAGGTGCCTCAGCTCGTTCCCGCGGCTCGGGGTAACTCCGTTCCCGGTCGACGCACCGAATCATGGGCGACTGCCCCACGGCGCAGCCCCCAGCGCTCACCGGTCACACGGCCCCAGGAGCAATGCAGCGCCGCCCGCCCCGGCTGCGGCCCGCGCTCCGGTTCCGTAACACCGGGGGCCTGTGGTGCTTGGAGCTGGTGGTGCCAGAGTAGACGGATGCGGTTATCGACTCCTCGCGCTTACTCGCTGCTGGCGCTCCTGGTGCTGCTCGTCGTCGCGGTACCCACTCTCGTGGCTTCGTACCGGCACGCCAGCGACGTCGTGCGCGGGGTCGGCGACCCGACGATGGCGCCGTGGCTGCCGGCTTCGATGGTGGGCCTGCTGGTTGCCTCGCTCGGGGTGGTGTGGCTGCGCCGCCGAGGTGATCAGCCTGTGGGCGCCGGTCCGTGGGCCGCATGCGGACTGGCGATGCTGATGATCGTGGGTGCCAACCTGGCCGCCGTGGATCGAGGATCGTTATCGGCCTACGCGGTCGCCCTGTTCCCGCCGATCGCGCTGGCGATCACGTTGGAGTTGGCGGCGGCCGTCGCCCTGCGCCGCGTACGGCACCACAGCCACGGCCAGGCCGGTCCGCCCACGACGGACGTTGTCGAGCGCGGACCCGACACCGTCGAGGACAAGCCCCGAGACCGACATCCAGTCGCGCCCGACCACACCCCGGAGCAGGTCGGTTCGGCGGACGACCACTCCGGCCCTGAGCCGGGTACCGATCGAGACGCGGTACTCCCGCCGGTCGGCTCCCAGCGGCGGGACCCACCCCAGCAGCTGTCACCAGCTCCTGGCGAGGATGGCCCGAAAGTAGCTGGTACGGACGACGCCGCGAGCCAAGACGAGGCACGATCGAGCAGGACGGCGGAGCCCAGCACTGCCCCGGACAAGGCTCCCGCCGCCGAGGCAGACCCGGTCGAGTCGGTAGCCGGTACGGCCCACCCCGACGTTGCTCAGCCACCTGACCAGACCGCGGCCGCGGTCGGCACGCCTGGGCCGGTCGACCAACGGACTGTCGTGCCACCGCCGCCTTCACCGAGCCCAGCCCGACCGGCACGCGCAGCCGCGAAGCCCCCCGCGCGAGGTAAACGAACAACGACCCCACGCCCGACAAGCCCCCCGGCCAGCGCGACGACGGACGTACCGGGCCGGGCGAGCCCGCGCACACGCCCCGTCCGAGCAGCGCAACCCGCCTCGACAACCGTGGCCGTCGAACCGCAGCCTCGGGAGGAACCCGCGTCGCCGGAATGAGCCGCAGCCAGGTCCCTCCCTTCCTGACCCCCGTGACCCCCGTGAGTGGCGAGTGGTTCTACCCCGAAGGGGCGCCGAAGGCGTAGCAACCCTCAGCACTCACGACAGCTTTTCCGTCGTGAGTGCTGAGGGTTGCTATAGGACCACTCGCCACTCACGACTCGACGGCGAAGCCGAGATGCCTTGAAGTCGGGCACGGGGCAAGTCAGGCACGGGGTTGCGCGTAAGTAGGAGCTGCGCTGCCACGAGGGGACGGACTACTCCACAGCGCGCTCGTACACCAGCTGACCGTCGACGTAGGTCCGGTCGACCCGGGTGTCCTTGATCTCCTGGGCCGGGCAGCTCAGGATGTCGCGGTCCAGCACCAGCACGTTGGCCCGGGTGCCCACCGTGATGCTGCCCTCCTCGCTCGCCCGTCCCGCGGCGTGCGCGGCGTTGCGGGTGTAACCGAGCAGAGCCTCCGAGGGTGTGATCGCCTCTTCGGGGTCGAACTCCGCGCCGAGGGCCGTTGTCCGGTTCACCGCGGCGTGCATGATCAGAGCCGGCTGGACCGGGCCGCAGGGGGTATCGGACGCGAGTGAGACACGCGCTCCGGCGTCGATCATGCTTCGCATCGGGAGCACCCGAAGGTGGTCCTGTTTCTCCTGCCGCAGTCCGCTGAACACCTCTCCCCACAGCCAGCCGAGGCCTGGGTTGCCGACGAAGTCGACGTCGAGGCGCGCGACGCGGGCCGCGTGGTGGGGTTCCGCGACGAAGGCGTGTTCCATCCTCAGGACAGCGCCCGCCCGCGAGCGTCGCCGCACCTCCTCGTAGGCGTCCAGACAGGCGCTGACCGCGCACCCGCCCATGGCGTGGATCGCGGTCGAGATCCCGTGCTCCCCCGCGTCCGTCGCCAGGTCGAGTATCTCCTCGTGCGAATGGAACGGAGTCCCGACGTGTCTGACACAGCCGTCGTGGATCTCGTCGATCGCCGGGCCGTCGGGAAAGAAGCGGTCGACGAAGAGCTTGATCGCGCCGCCGCGAAGCATCGTGCCCTCCTGCGCGAGCACCCGGTCGAGGATGTCGGGACGACGTAGGTCGGGCGGACTGTAGAAGTAGTCACCGCCGTGATACTGCTGAACGGTGAGCGGCAGTGAGCCCGACGCCGCCGCGCGACGGTAGAGCTCCGCTGCCCTCGTCGTCACCAGGGTGTCGCCGACCCCGGTGATCCCCATGGACAGGTACTCACGCATCTTCGCGTCGAGCAGGACGACCGACTGGTCCCAGTCCCGCTCGATGCACGCACCCCACGCCGCCTCGTGCACGCGGTTGATGGCCGCTTCCCAGAGAATCCCCGTCGGCTCACCACCTCTGTCCTTCTCGAACTCACCACCCCACGGCTGCGGGGCATGGGCGGTGATCCCAGCCAGTGTCAGCGCCTCGGTATTGGCGTAACCGGCGTGGCAGCTGCTGTCCCGGAGGAAGAACGGGTTGTGCGGGGCGACCTCGTCGAGTTCCTGCCGCGTCGGGTTGCGCTGCTCGCGCACCTGGGTGTGGAAGAAGCCGCTACCCATCACCCACTGTCCCCTCGGCAGGCTCCGGCAGTGCATGTCGATGGCACCGAGTACCTCGTCGATCGACTGCAGAGGCGGAGTGGAGCAGTCGACACCGAGTGGATCGAACGCCGTGACGCTCAGGTGGTTGTGGTTGTCGATGAAGCCGGGCACCACGGTTCGACCGCCGACGTCGAGCACTGCCGCGTCGCCGGTCGCCACCGCGCGTACCTGCTGTTCGCTGCCCACAGCGGCGATGCGGCCCCCGCTGAGCAGCACCGCCCGCGCGACCGTGCCGCCCGGGTCCATCGTTCGCACGTTGCCGTTCACGATCGCGACGTCCCGACCTTGCACCACGGTGTCCTCCGACTTCGCCCGGCCCGGACAGAACTCGGTCCGAGCACCCGCCCCTGTGTTGATCTCGAAGCTAAGGCACGGCCGAACGACCGCTGAGGCGAAATGCGCACGGCCCGACCGGCGATGTGCGCATCGGTTCGCACGGCTCACCCCGCCGGGAGGCGGTACCGACCCGCTCCCACCCGGGCCTAGAGTTTCCGGGATGGAGACGCTGCGAGCGACGAACTCCGTCGACTGGGGTCGTATCTGCAGCGACACCTTCGTCCCGCTGGAGGCCGCGACCGGCGCGTCCTTCGAGGGGCGGATCGAGCACGTGAAACTGTCCTCGCTCGGCGTGTCCCGGGTCGTCTGTGACCCGTGCCGGGTCGCCCGCAGCGACCGTGCCATACGCGGCGCGCCGAGCGACGACGTTCTGGTCAACATCGTGGAGGCGGGGACCTGCACGATGTCGACCGGTGATGGGCAGGCCGTGCTGCCAGCGGGCGTGGCAGCCCTCTGCGACGCCGATCGGCCCTACACCCTCGGTTTCGCCGCGCCTGGCACGGTGATGACGCTTCAGGTCCCTCGGTCGGTGCTGCCCCGCCGCTCTCCTCGACGGATCGGGGCCCTCGCCAGCACCGTGGCCTCGACCACGAGTTCCGCCACGGTCCTGCGTCACTTCCTGCACGGAGTGCTGGAAGCCGGTGCGACCGGCATCGGCGACGTCGACGAGCTCGCCTCGACCACGGTCGGCCTGCTCTCGCTCGTCATGACCGACGCCGATCGGCAGCTCCATCCGCCGGGAGAGCCGCTCGCCCCCTCCGCCCATTTCCTGTTGATCCGCGACTTCGTCGATCGGCACTGCACCGACTCCGGGCTCACCGTCGAGCAGATCGCCCGGCGGCACCGGGTGTCTCGCCGCTATCTGGAAAACCTCTTCGCCCGGCACGGCGGTTCTCCCTCCGCCTACCTTCGCGCGGCGCGCCTCGAGCGCGCAAGGGCCCTGCTCGAGGCTGACGGTCGGCTACCTCTGGTCGAGGTCGCCCTGCGGTCGGGCTTCAGTGATGTGACGACCTTCGGCCGAGCATTCCGGCGCGCCCACGGCACCACGCCCGGCGCGTGGCGGCGGTGAGGTACCGGGGCACGGATCATGCCTGGTCAGGTGAGCAGGCCGGACAGGCGGTCGGGGGTGGGGCCGAGGACCGGAGTCGGGTCGCTGCCCAGGACCTTAGTCAGCAGCGCCGCGTAGATGTCCCGGAAGTCGACCGTGGGTTTCAGGTCGCCGTCGTCGAGGTCGGTCAGGCTGGGTTGCTCGCCGTGGAACCCGGGCACCACACCGGAGCCGACCAGGAATACCGGCGCCGCGGTGCCGTGGTCGGTGCCCTGGCTGGCGTTCGCGCGCACCCGGCGGCCGAACTCCGAGTAGACCAGCACCACCGCCTGCCGTCCCCGCGCCGTCCCGTTGAGCCGGCGCACGAACGGGGTGAGTGCGGCGTCCAGCTCGGTGAGCAGCCGCTGCTGGGTCGCGCGTTCGTCGGCATGGGTGTCGAAACCGCCGAGCGACACCGAGTACACCCTGGTCGGGACGCCGCTCTCGATCAGCCCGGCCACGGTGTCCAGCTGGGCGTCCAGCTCTGGTCTGCCCTTGTCGTGCGCTCCGGCCTTCCCCACGTTGTTCCCGCCCAGCACCCGGGACGCGGTGTGCAGGTCGCTCAGCGACCGTGCCGCGCGGGCCTGCCACTCCGGCTCGCCGGGCTGCGCCGCACCGAGCGCCTGGAACGCGGCGCCGAGCCGGCCGCCGGGTAGCGCCAGCCCGCCGACCGGCAATGACGCGGCCGCCGTGCGTTCGCCGGCGAGCAGCGGCGGCAGCACCGGCTCGACCGACAGTGCACGCAGCGGGTCAGGGCTACCGCCCGAGCCACTGGTGTCCAGCCAGCGGCCGAGCCAGCCGGTCGAGACCGAGGTGGACGGGGACGCGGTCTGCCAGATCGCCATGGACCGGAAGTGGCTGTGGTCCGGTTTCGGGTAGCTGACACCTCGCACCACGGCAAGCGACCGGTCGTCCCACAGCGACTTCAGGCCGGTCAGCCCTGGGTTGAGCCCGAGCCCCTCCCCCAGGTCGAGCACCTCGGAGGGCTGGTAGGCGAGCTCCGGGCGACCGGCCAGGTAGGCCGGGTCCGCGGTCGGGACCAGGGTGTTCAGCCCGTCGTTGCCGCCGTACAGG
Source organism: Actinospineispora spinosispora DSM 44797 (assembly GCF_000429025.1). Lineage (GTDB taxonomy): Bacteria > Actinomycetota > Actinomycetes > Mycobacteriales > Pseudonocardiaceae > Pseudonocardia > Pseudonocardia spinosispora. The sequence continues at coordinate 197,897 of NZ_KE386833.1, read as the reverse complement.
GTGACCACGACGAGCACTCCGGCCTTCGGGTCGAGCGGGTCGTGCTGGGCGCGGTACAGCAGGTCGGACCAGTCGACCTGGGTGACGCCGGACGCCAACGCGGCGGCCGCGGTCACCCCGGACCAGGCGAGGAACCGGCGGCGGGTCACGGCTTCCATCAGGCACTCACCACGTATTCGGGGGCACAGGACGCGACCGCGGTCAGGGTCGCGGGGTCGTCCGCGACGCCGGCCAGCGCGGCTTGGGTCCGGGGCGACCAGGCATCGACGCCGAGCAGCTCGCGCACGGCATCGGGTCGGGCACGAGTGCTGGCCGAGGTGACCGCGCCGAACGAGCCGTTCCGGGTGACGGTCTGGGCCAGGTGCAGCCGGGCCAGCCCGGCGGAGGTCGTCAGCCATCCCCCGCCGGCCGACCAACCCCCGACGCTCGGCGGCGCGAACGGGACCTGACCCATCGCACGCAGCCCGCTGAGCACCTGTTCCGCCTGCGCGGCCGGCAGCTGTCCCGGACGCACGCCGACCGCGCGCGACAGCCCCACCAGCCACTCCACCGGCTGCTTGACCAACCCGTTCGCCGGGTCGCGGAACGCCGGATCACCGAACATCGCACGCAGCAGACCGCGAACGTCACGCCCGGGTCCGTACCCGGCGATCATCCGGTCCAGCACGTCCTGGCTCGGTGGGGTGGGCGACACCAGCCGGAACCACAGACGCCCGGCCACGAACGGCGCCGACTCCGGCCGGGACAGCACCAGCTGGACGAAATCTGGTGCGTCGAAGTCGCCGCTGCTGCCCAGGATGCGCTTCTCGCCGGTGTCGTGGCGGCGCACGACGAACCGGGCGTCGGCCAGCGCGGGCCGGACGGTCCACCCGGTGAGTGCCCGCGCCGACTCGCGCACGTCATCCTCGGTGTAGTGCCCGACGCCCAGGGTGAACAGCTCCATGAACTCCCGCGCCAGGTTCTCGTTGGCCGCACCCACCCGGTTCTTGCCACCGTCGAGCCAGCGCAGCATGGCCTGATCGACGATCATCGCCTCGGCGAGGTCGTGGAAGCCGCCGAGGCCGAGCCGACGCTGGGTCTCGTTCTGGTCGAGCATCTCCTTCGGGCTGCGCACCTTCTGCGCACCCGTGGCGAAGTGACCGTGCCAGAACCAGGTCATCCGCTCGGTGGTCGGGACGCGCACCGAGGACATCCGGTCCAGCCACCACAGCACCAGCCGGTTCTGCTGGGCACGCAGCTGCCGGCCGGCCTGCTTCTTCGCCGCGGGGTCGGCCGGGCCGTTATTCTTCGGCTTCGGCGGCAGCGGCTCCAACGCGGGCAGCGGGGTGGTCGAGGCGCCGGGATCGGCGGCCGGGTCGAGCATGTCGTCCAGTACCTGCTCGAACCCGCGACCGTCCGCCGGTGCGGGGGCGCCGAACCCGAGCCGATCATGCAGCCGCCGGATCGCCGCGCGCTCGTCACACATCATCACGGCACCGATGGTGCGACCCGACCCGGCCAGCGAACCAGACTCCGGCCACGTTCTTCAGCAAACCCACAGGGCCAGCCCTGACCCGCCCCAGCTGTGGACAGCTCGACCAGATCCACCGGGATGACGCTGCCCTCGACGGGCAACGGTCCCCCACCCGACGCGGAACCAGCTCGATGTACCGCTCGCCGAGCGTCGCCTAGTTGGTCACCGTCGCCGTCACGTCGGTGGGAACGGACACGCGGTTGTCGATCGGCAGTCCGGCCACCGGCCCGCAGCGCGCCGGCAGAGAGCAGAGGCGGACCCGCGCGTGCTGTTCACCGCCACGAGCGCCGTGCCGAGGCAGAAGTCGGGGCCTGGTTCGGCGGGCGCCCACTCAGCGACCGCCGCGGCACCCGCTCATTCCCCGACCGGGTCGTCGCGCTTCTCGGACCGCTGGGCCCGCAGTCGGGCCTCCTCGCGCTGGGTTTCCTCCCGGGTCTGGCGTTCGCGGCGCAGCCACTCCGGCTGTTCCTCCTTCAGCGCCGCGATCTGGGCCGTGGTCAGCGGCTCAGTGATCTCGGCGCGGGCCAGCCCGGAGATCGACACGCCCAGACGATCCGCGACGACCTGGCGGGGATGCGGGCCGTTGCGCCGCAGATCACGCAGCCACTCGGGTGGTTCGGCCTGCAGTGCGTTGAGTTCGTCGCGCGAGACCACCCCCGCCCTGAACTCCTCGGGCGTCGCGTCGAGGTGCACGCCGAGCTTCTTCGCCGCCGTCGCGGGCTTCATCGTCTGGATCGACCTCTGCCGCGTCATACGCCCAGCGTATCCGGCCCCGGACCAGCCGATAGCCTAGGCCGGTGACCGAGCCGAACGACGCCGCAGCCTTCCGGCTCGGCTACGTCCCGGGCGTCACCCCGGGCAAGTGGGCGCGGATCTGGGCCGAGCGCCGTCCCCGCGTCCCTCTGGAGCTGGTCACGGCGACCACGGACGAGGCGGTGGAGCTGATCCGGAGCGGCGCCGTGGATGCCGCCGTGGTCCGGCTGCCGATCGACCGGACCGGGCTCCACACGATTCCGCTCTACACCGAGACCACCGTGGCCGTCGTCCCGAAAGGACACATCGTCACCGCGACCGAGGAGGTCACGGTCGCGGATCTGGCCGACGAGATCGTGCTCCGCCCGCACGACGACACGCTCGCGTGGCCCGGTGATCGACCGGGGCGGGCAGCGGCGTACGTCCCAGTGACGACGGCCGAGGGGATCGAGCTCGTCGCGGCGGGCGTCGGCCTGCTGGTCGTCCCGCAGTCGCTGGCCCGTCTCCACCACCGCCGGGACCTCACCTACCGGCCGATCGCCGATGCGCCGAGGTCGGGCGTCGGTCTGGCCTGGCCGGACGCGGAGAACAGCGAGCTGATGGAGGAGTTCATCGGGATCGTGCGTGGGCGCACGGTCAACAGCTCACGCACCCCTCGTCGGGACCAGGCCCCGGCATCGAGCACACCCGCCCCCACGAAGAAGCGCGTCGCCCGGCGCCCTCCGGCCCGGCGCGGTGCGCACCGCCGCTGAGTCGACCGACCTGACCAGCCTCGATGTCAGCCATCGCACGCGAGCCGGCGGCTGAAGAACTCGAGGATCTCGTCGCGCGCGTGGAGCGTCGGCTGCCCCTCCTCGTCGATCAGGTGCACGGTGACGACATTGTGGGGTGTTCGCACCACTTCCCGGAAGAACTCCGGCACATCCGGATTGGCGGCGCTGTCGGGCAGGACGCGTCCGATGAAGCGATCACCGAGCGCCTCCTGGTAGGCGGCGAACCGCTGCGGCTTACAGAAGCGATCGCCTTCGAAGCGATAGGCCATCACCGTGAGGTCTTCCTTGTCGAGGCGTTGTTTGACGACCTGCAGTTCCTCCTGAGCAATGTGCAGTCCCGCGTCGTCATCCAATGGAAGCGCGGGCCCGGAAAGAACGGGAGCCAGCATCGAAGGTTCGAGCATCATGCTCAGAGCGAAATTCCCGGAGAAACACATGCCGATCGCCCCGACGCCGGGTCCACCGCACTCTTCGTGGGCAAGGCGCGCCAGCGCGCGAAGCCATCGAGTCACCGGCGCCGACCCGCCCGCGCCGAACGCACGAAACTCCGCACTCACACAGACGCGCTTGAAGACGGCCTGGCCGACCTCAAGATCCACCGGCTCTCCGTCACGTCCGTAGAGCGAGGGCAGGTAGACGGTGAATCCCGCCTCTCTCACCCAGCGAGCGAAGCGCGCGACATGGGGGCTGATGCCTGGCACCTCGGGGATCACGATGACCCCCGGACCGGTACCCGACACGTGCACCATCTTGGTGGCCTCACCCAGCGTGATCTTGCGCGGCGCGAAATCTTCGAGCGGATCGTATTCGTCGAGCTTTCCCATTCCCATGAATTGGCCCCCTCTCGTCGTATTCGGAATTTGCCACCGCACAGGCGACCAGCGCCACGTTTGCGACACTAATCGATGATCCCGATTAAACTCACACATATCCGGCCAAGAAGACCACGCATCACGCCACCTTGCGCGCCCCGCGCTCTGCCGGACCGCACCGTGAAAAACCAGCCGTCACACCGGCCGAGCTCAGTCGAGCGCGGCGCTGGCGGCGTGCAGCTCGTCGAGCGCGGCCAGCGCATGCACGGCCAGCTCCTCACCGTCGCAGTCACCTTCGGACCACGTCGCGTAGCCACGCTTGAAGGCGAGCACGCCGAGCTCGCCGGCGAGCTGCGCCACCGGGTCGGGCACTCCGCGCGCGAGCAGCGCGTCCCGGATCGCGGAGGCCAGGCCGACGCTCTTGAGCGCGTCTCGTTCCTGCAGCTCGGTGCTCGCGGCGACGGCGGCCTTCAGCCGGGGGCCGAGCTCGCGGTTGTGCGGCCCCATCAACGTCGACGCGCGCTGGAGCCCGGCCGCCACGGCCGCGAGCGGGGTGGCGCCCGCCGGTGCCTCGGCGATGCCCTCGGTGAGCAGCCGGCACAGCGTCTGCTGGCCGGCGACGAGCAACTCACGCTTGTCCGGAAAGTGGCGGAAGAAGGTGCTCTTGGTGACGCCCGCGCGCTCGGCGATCTGCGCGACGGTGGTCGCGTCGTAGCCCTGCTCGGTGAACAGGTCGACGGCGGCGACGACGAGCCGGTCGCGCGCGCCTGGTTCCCACCGTGGCATGCACCCATCGTAGACGATGGGACCTTTGTCCCGTCGTGGTGCTACGGTGACAGGACAAGAGTCCCGTCGCTATCTGGAGTTCTCATGCGTGTTTTCGTGACCGGCGGCACCGGCCTGATCGGCTCGGCCGTCGTAGCCGAGCTGCTCACCCACGGCCACACCGTCCTCGCGCTCACCCGGTCGGACGCGTCGGCGCGCACGCTCGACACGGCGGGTGCCGACACCGTCCGGGGCTCGCTCTCCGACCTCGACGTGCTGCGACAGGGCGCGAGAGAGACCGACGGCGTCATTCACCTCGCGTTCAGTCACGACTTCAGCACCGTCGAGACGATCGAACGGGCGACGAGGGAGGAGGTCGCGGCGCTGGCGACACTCGGCGACGTCCTGCTCGGCACCAACAAGCCGATCGTGGTCGCCTCGGGCACCCCGCACACCGGTGGCCGCCCCTCGACCGAGGCCGACCCGACACCTGTCATCGCCGGGCCACTCGCCGGTCGTGGACAGGCCGTGAACGACCTGTTCGCCCTGACCACACGAGGCGTCCGCGCCTCGGCGGTGCGGTTACCGCGCACCGTCCACAACGAGGGGCAAGGCGGCTTCGCGGGCCAGCTGACCGACATCGCCCGGCGCACCGGTGTCGCTGCCTACCCTGGCGACGGTGCGCAGCGCTGGCCGGCCGGGCACGCGCTCGATGCGGCTGTGCTGTTCCGGCTCGCCCTCGAGTCAGCCCCGGCCGGGACGGCGTGGCACGCGGTCGACGACGAGGGCGACGCGGTGCGGGACATCGTCGCCGTCATCGGGCGCCGGCTGAACCTGCCCGTCGAGTCGCGTCCGGAGGCTCATTTCGGCCCTCTCGGGCCGGTGTTCGCCTTGGATCAGCCATCCTCAAGCACCCATACCCGCGAGGCACTCGGCTGGACGCCCACCCATCCGAGGCTGCTCGCGGATCTCGAGAATCTTCAGCCCTAGACAGGACGACGACGTGCACGATCCTCTCGTGCCGAGCCGGCCCGGCTGGTGGGGACCGGCGGTCTCCACCAGCCAGGCGTTCCGCCGCGCTGTCGCCGAGGGCGGCGGGCTTCGCCGGGAGCGATCTCGTCACTACTACCCAGCCGAGCCGGCTGATAACCGTAAGTGATCGGCTAGCGGTGAGTCACACCGCGACGCCCGGCGTGACGGGCGCAGATGTCGAGCGTCCCGGCCGGCCGCGGCATGCACGCCGGCGTCGTGGACAGCACGGCGACGAGCCCGTGCGCCGCGGCCGGTGCGAACCTGGGCCATGCCGTCCGCTGAGCACCGTGCGATCAGCACCCGGCGGCGACCATGACAGGCGTCGCGCGGTGACCTGCTTCGCCACGTCGGCGGTTCAGGAGCTGCCCGAGGGGTGTGCGATCCCGGCCCAGACCATCTCGACCACATCCGAGGCCCACTCCGGGTCGAAGTGGTCTCCCACGGTGTACTTCGCATAGAACGCGCCGACCAGCAGATGGGTGGCGACGTCGAGATCGGTGTCGGCGCGCACGGAGCCATCCGCGACGCCCTGCTGCAGGATCTGGCGGATGCGCCGGCGACGGGGCCTGGCGATGCGCGTGCGCCAGGCCTCCAGCAGCTCCGGATGGCGGTCCTCTTCCGCCAGCAGCGTGCCGACCATGGCCATGTTGTTCCAGTGCAGGTAGGTCTCGCGGACGTCCCGGAGCTCGGCGACGAGCGCGACCTTCGCCACCGGGTCCGGTGTCGGCCAGGTGCGGTGGGTGTGCGCGATGGCCGCCGCCGCGAGATCGGCCTTACTGGGCCAGCGCCGGTAGAGCGTCGGTTTGGAGACGCCGGCGGCGGCCGCGACCTTGTCCATCGACATGCCCTGGAAGCCGTCGGTGTTCAGCAGCTCCAGCGTCGCGGCGAAGACACGTTCGTCGACCTCGGTCGAGCGGGGCCGGCCGCGGCGCCGCGGCACGTCATCCGGCTCGACCGGTGCAGACACGTGCTCCTCCCTCACCGCCGGGCCGGATGTCTCCGGCGACGTCGCCGTGCTGACCCTATCGACCGGGCCGCTGCCCGGCGCAGGGCCGGGCAACGGCTCGGCGGCACAGGGTCAGCTCGCCGGAGTCTGCTCGAACGCGGTGCTCTCCGCGACCGGGCGCCATTCGTCGAGCTCCGCCCTGATCGCGTCGAGCCGTTGGGACACCCGCGCGACGCAGTCGGCACCGAGCTGCAGCCGGACCGGCTGATGGTCGGCGGCGGCGACATCGGCGATGACCTCGGCGAGCTTCACCGGGTCACCCTGCTGGCGGTGGTTGTTCGTCACCGCGTACTCACGGGTGCTGCCGGCGGTCTGGCGGTACTGCTCGATCTCCGCGGCCACGGTGTGCAGCGAGCTGTCGTCGAGGAAGTCGGTGCGGAACACGCCCGGCTCGACGATCGTGACCTGCACCCCGAGCGGAGCGAGCTCCTGACGCATCGCCTCGGACAGCCCCTCCACGGCGTACTTCGTGCCGCCGTACACACCCCAGCCCTGACCGACGGCGATACCGCCGACCGAGCTGAGGTTGAACACCCGGCCGGAGCCCTGCCGGCGCATCACCGGCAGGACCGCCCTGGTGACCGCGAGCAGGCCGAACACGTTCGTGTCGAACACCGCGCGCACCTCGGCGTCACTGGCTTCCTCGACCGCGCCGAGCAGGCCCCGGCCGGCGTTGTTGACCAGGACGTCGATCCGCCCGAAGCGGTGCAGCGCCAGGTCGACGGCGGCCTGCGCCTGTGCTTCCACTGTGACGTCGAGCGCGGCGACCGCGAGCGAGTCGCCCGCGTCGGGGAACGTCTCGGTGACCGTCTCCGGCCGCCGCGCGGTGGCGACGACCTGATCTCCTCGGGACAGCGCCTCGCGCACGATGTGCTCCCCGAATCCTTTTGATGCTCCGGTCACGAACCACACTGACATGTCGTCTCCTCCTCGTTCAGCGGACCACCATTACGACACTATTAGGTAACTAAATATGCCCGAGTATGGCGCAGCTCTCAGCGACCACGGAAGACCGGCGGCCGCCTCTCGACGAAGGCGGCCGCGGCTTCCCTTGCGTCCTGGGTGACCCGGACCCCGACATGGCGGCGCGCCTCGCGGTCGAGGTAGTGCACCAGGACGGGCTCGTCGAACTCCCGTCAGGTTGGCCTTGATCGCGCACAGCGGCAGCGGAGCGGAGGTGGCGAGCCGAGCGCTGACCTCGTCGACCCGCGAGTCGAACATGAGCGCACGCGGTCCACCGAGTTCACGGGACAGACCGGTGTTCAGGTATGCCGTGGCGAACACCGCCGAGCTGCAGGCGATACGCAGGTCACACCAGGTGGCGATGGCCAGCCAGGCCCCGGTGATGCAGACGACCCGTAGCCGCTCGCCCCGAGCCAGGTCGGCGAGCGCGGCCAGCAGGTCGTCGAACATCGCGTCGTCGAGGGCGTTGAGCCGGTCCGGCCGATCGAGGGTGAGCACAGCGTCGACGCTCGAACGCCGGAGCCGCACGTGCCCGGGGGACAGGACGCACTCCCCCTGCTCCATCGGAGCCTCTTTCGTTCGATTATTTATCTACACGGTATCGTAATCCTTAGCGCGGCTCGGTGTCACGAGGAGGTCTTCGACGATCCGCAGGTCAAGCACCGGGGTCTAGTGGTGGAGCGGGACGGCTATCGGGTGTCGGAATCCCGGTGAAGATGGGCGGACCCCGGACGCCGGGCGCCGTACGGAGCGTTCCCGGGCCGATCGACAGGGACACCGTCGACGTCCTGCGCGAGCACGGTTACGACCCCGACGGCATCGCCCGACTGATCGACGACGGCGTGGTGATCGCGTCATGAGCGACCTCGAGTACGTGGTCGCCGACGGCGTCGCGCTAGCCCGCGGCGCGATCGACACCCCGATGTTCCCCGAGTTCCTCGGTCCGGGCACCGACGAGACCACCCGCGCGGCGCTCTACGACGATGTCATCCCGCTGGGCCGGATCGCCGACCCGGAGGAGATCGCGAACGCGGCACTGTTCCTGGCCTCGACAGATGCGTCCTTCGTGACCGGCCACGTACTCACCGTCGATGGCGGTCGGGCCGTCTGAACGCCGGTGCCCGCCGTCCGTGACACGGCCGCCGAAGCCGGTCGGCGCCTCGCCGGTCCGGCTCCCCGGGCACACAGCCCGATCGCCGGATCACGCCCGGTCTGTGTCGACGTCGGGCGCGCCCCGCTGCGCTCCGGCCGTGTTGCGAGGTGAGCCGAGACCGCGCAGCAGGGGCAGCATGACGTTGTCGACGAGTTCGACCAGCACCTGTTCCGAGGCCGGGGCGCCGCGCAGCAGGAAATGCAGGAACGACAGCTCGTTGCCGACCGAGGCGATTCGCGGGGTGAGCGCGGTGGCCGGGATCTCACCGCGCACCACGGCCCGGCGCAGGACCTCCATCGTGGCCGGGATCAGCGGGTCGGCTATCGGCTCACGCAGACGTTCGGCCAGCTCGGGATACCGCACGACCTCGGTGATCAGGCCGCGGGCGGCCGCGCCGGTGGGCCCGGCAAGATCCTCGGCGCCGGTACGCAGCACGGCGAGCAGCTCGGTCCGCAGGCAACCCACGTCGGGCGGCGGGGCATGGACCGGACAGGTGCGGCTCATGGTGGTGGCCACCAGCTCCGCCTTGTCCGGCCATCGGCGGTAGAGCGTGGCTTTGCTGGCGCCGGCTCGCGCCGCCACCCGATCCATGGTCAGAGCGGCGTAGCCGTGCTCGCGGAGCTCGTCCAGGCAGGCCTGGAAGATGACCTCGTTCAGCAGCTCCCCTCGACGGCGGACCGCTCTGCCTCCGTCGGCGCAGCCCCAGCTGACTCCGGACTCGGCGCGGGAGCTCGTGCAGTGCGCGTCATCTGTGCTGGGCATGACGACATAGTACTAGTGGCCAGCGTCTCATTAACGAAACCGGTGGTTTCTTATTGCGAACTCGTGGGATCGAAAGCACGATGGAGGAATGAGCGGCACGCGCAGGTCGGCAAGCTCCCCCGGCCGTGGTCCGAGGTGGCATCGATGACCGCCGCCCCCACGGACGAGTCCGTGAGCCGGACGGCCGCACCCAGTCCCGCGCCGCCGTCCCCTCGGCCGCCGGGACCAGCGGCCGCCGCCTGGGGTCTGCCACTCGCGGTGCTGATCCTGGGCATGTTCATGGCGGTCCTGGACATCACCATCGTCAACATCGCCATCACGAACATCCGCAAGGACTTCGGGGCAACGATCGAGGACGCCCAGTGGATCTCCACCGCCTACGGCCTGACCGAGGGCGCGGTGGTCCCGATCAGCGCCTGGGTGGGCAACCGGGTGGGGCAGAAGCGGCTGTACGTGTGGTCGATGGCCCTGTTCACCTTCTTCTCCCTGCTGTGCGGCTTCTCCACCTCGCTCGGCGAGATGATCGTGTTCCGGGTTCTCCAGGCCATCCCCGGCGGGATGATCCCGGTCACCTGCATCGTGCTGGTCTACCGGATGGTGCCGCCGGCCAAGATCGGCGCGGCGATGGGCCTCTACGGTCTCGGCGTGTCGCTGGCCCCCGGCGTCGGACCAGCTCTGGGCGGCTACTTCGTGGAGTACATGAGCTGGCCCTACATCTACTGGGTCAACGTGCCGATCGGAGTGCTGGCCGTGCTGGCCGCCCTGTACGTGCTGCCCACCGACCACGGTAAGCGAGGCGCACCGCTGGACAAGGCCGGCTTCTTCACCATCGTGGTCGGGCTGTTCGCCCTGCTGCTGGCCCTGGAGAAAGGCAGCACCTGGGGCTGGGGCAGCTACAGCGTCCTGGGACTGTTCGCGCTGGGCACCAACATGATCATCATCTGGGTGGTGATCGAGCTGCAGGTGGAACATCCTTTGCTCAACCTGCGCGCGCTCGGCAACATCGCCTTCGTCAAGTCCCTGATCCTGATCGGGGTGCTGTTCTGCGGCATGTTCGCGATGTTGTTCAACGTGCCGCAGTTCCTCCAGGCGGTGCAAGGCAAGACCCCTTGGCAGACCGGGCTGATCACCCTGCCCTACGCCCTCGTGATCATGGTGCTGATGCCGATCGCCGGGCGGATCTACGACGCCATCGGCTCACGCTGGCCTGCCGCGATCGGGATGTTCCTGACCGGGGCCGGGCTGTTCATGCTCGCGCAGATGCGGCCCGACACCACGGTGGAGCATCTGATCATCGCCCAGTGCGTGGTGGGTCTCGGCCTGGGACTCGGCATGATGCCGATCATGACCGGGGGCCTCGCGGCCCTGCCACCGTCGATGGGTGACGACGGCGGCGCGTTGAACACCCTGTTCCAACGCATCAGCCAGGCGTTCAGCATCGCCGTGATCACCGCACTGATCAACGCCAAACACGCCCAGTTCTACGCCGACCGGGCAGCCCTCATGCCCAGCCGAGGAGCCAACGGCGACCAGGCCCTCTCGCAGATGGCGCAGGAGGGACCGAGGGGCCTGCTGGGTGTGTGGCAACAGCTCAACAACGAGGCGCAGACCCTGTCCTTCGCCAACGGGTTCCTGGTCGCTGCTGTCCTGGTCCTGGCGGCTTCGCTACTGGCCCTGACCCTGCCAACCGGCCGGCCGGTAGCCCCGGACGGCCAGAAACCGGCGGCGCACTGAGATGACCAGTTCCACGACAACACCGACCTCGCCCTCCCCGGCACCGCCCGAGGAGGCCTCACCCGTCGACGCCTCGCCCCAGGACGGTCCCGTCGACCGGACATCGCCGACGTCCTCCCGCCGCCCCTGGACCCGGACGACGAAGATCGGAGTAGCGGCCGTCGTGGTGCTCGCCCTGCTGGAAGTAGCGACCCTGGGCACCCGGTACCTGACGACCGACCGGCTGTGGGTGATCGCGGACAACGCACAGGTCGACGGCGACGCCGTGCAGATCAACGCACCCGGCACCGGCGTGGTCATGGACTGGGGCCTGGACATGGGCACCCCGATACGTCCCCACGAACAGGTCGGCCGGATCGAGGTCCAGGGCAGTGGAGCCCAGCCCAAGAAACCGATCCGCTCCCCCGGCGCGGGCACGGTGGCCCAGACCATGGTCACCGAGGGAACATATGTCACCGAGGGAACTCTGCTGGCCGTTGCCTACGAGCCCACCAGCATCTATGTCACCGCTCGGGTGCCGGAAGAGGAGATCTCCGGGGTGAGACTCGGTGCCTCGGTCGACATCGTGGTCGACTCCGCACCGGACGTGCCGGTGACCGGGACGGTGGCGGTCATCGGTGCGGCCTCCGCCGGGGCGTCGGAGCTGGAGAACGACTCGGGCACAGACCCGCTCAGCCACGAGCAGCCGATCTACCCGGGCCCCGACACCGACCCGCAGAACCCGCAACGGGTCGACCAGTACATCCCCGTCAAGATCCTCTTCACACACACCGGTGACGCCCGGGTCACCCCCGGACAGAACGTCACCGTCCACATCCACCGGAGCTGACCCCACACGGCTCCCGTGGTCACCCCGACCTCGCGCTGCTCGGTCGGACTGTTCGGAGTCAGCGCCGGTAGATGTCCGACCTGTCGTCGTTGTGCCGTCGGCTGTACCCGCTGTCCCCGCTGCTGCCGCCGCCGAGCAGGTTGCCCATGAAGGTGGTCATCGAACTGCCGGCGTCGTTCAGGTTGGACATCATGTGGTTCATGGATCCGCTCGCACTGGTCGGCGCGGAAATGATCCAGAACAGCACGAAGACGACCGCGACGATCCCGAGCAGCTTCTTGAGGTTCACGCGCGAACTCACCGTCCATGTCACAGCATCAGCTTGAGACTCATTAGTCTCACTGACCCCATTTGCCCCGTGGGGAACATATTTACCACGGTCCGGGCATCAACGAGCGAGCTGCAGCCGATCGTGCGACGGCTCCTGGAACGCCTCACCTCGAAATCTCTCGATTCGTACCATTATGCAGCATGGTTGTGCCGCTATGATGCACACACTGTCGTGCACCGAGAGTGAGGAGACGACCATGACGTCCGCACCCGCCGTCGTCCGCTATGACCCCGCGACGTTCGAAGGCCTGCGCTTCCACACCGCGGCCGAGGCCTTCCGCGACGGCACGGACTCCCCGCGCGAGTACCTGGAGCGATGTCTCGCGACCATCGCGGAACGCGAACCGGTCGTGCGGGCCTGGGTCGTGCGCAACGAGGAAGGTGCACGGCAGCAGGCGGACGCCAGCACAGCGCGCTGGCGCCGGGGTCGGCCGCTGTCCCCGATCGACGGCCTGCCGATCGGCATCAAGGACCTGCTGGAGACGCGGGACATGCCCACCCAGATGGGCTGCAAGGCCTTCGCGGGAAACTTCCCGAGGCGGGACAACGCCGCGGTGTGGGCACTGCGGCAGGCCGGGGCCATCGTGCTCGGGAAGACGGTGACCACGGAGCTGGGCGGGCCCGAGCCCAGCCCGACGACGAATCCCTTCGACCCACGTCGCACACCGGGCGGTTCCTCCTCCGGGTCGGGCGCCGCCGTCGGGGCACGCATGGTTCCGGCGGCGATCGCCACGCAGACCGGCGGCTCTCTCATGCGACCGGCGAGCTTCAACGGCGTGTGGGGCCTCAAACCGACGCAGGGCGCGATCAACCGCGGTGAGCGGCAGACCGCGAGCATGACCTCCCACGGCGTGCACGCCGGGTCACCGGAGGACATGTGGCTGGTGGCGATCGCGATCGCCTCGCGTGCCGGGGGCGACCCCGGCCGGCCCGCGCTGCAGGGTCCGGCCGCTCCGCCGCCCGCGCGCATGCCGGGCACCGTCGCGGTCGTCGAGACCGAGGCCTGGGACAGGCTGGACCCGCTGAGCCGACGGGCGTTCGAGCAGATCGTCGACCAGGTCGAAGCCTCTGGGGTGAGGGTACTGCGCCGCGGTGGCGACGCCGTCGTGGAACGGTTCGAGCACGCCCTCGTCGGTGTCACCGACCTGGGCAGCGGGATCCTGGCGTGGGAGCACTCGTGGGCGTTCCGGGACATCGCGGCGGACCACCCCGACGGGTTCAGCGCGCGGGCCACGCGGTTCTTCTTCGACACCGCGGACCGGCTCGGCGCTGCGGGCTACGAGGAGTCACTCCGCACCCGCGCTGCCGTGACCGCCACCTACGCGCTCCTCGGGCCGAGGGTGGACGCCGTCCTGTTGCCGACCTCCAGCGGACCGGCGCCGGTCTGGGCCGGCGACGTGCCCGGCGAGCCGCCGGCCCGCTGGCCCACCGGGGACCCCGGGTTCAACTTCCCGAGCTCGCTGCTGGGCGCTCCCTCGGTGAACGTCCCTCTCATGGGGGTGGACGGCCTCCCGTTCGGCCTGCAGGTCATGGGCCAGCCAGGGACCGACGCTCACACCGTCGCTATCGCGCGGTGGATGGGCGAGTCCCTCACCCCGGTCATCGTCTGAGACCGCTGGAGCCGACTCGTGCCCTTCTCGTCCCACACCGCGCACCATGTGCTCACACCGCGCTATGTGCACATAGCGCGGTGTGGACTTACGGTGCGCGGTGTGGCTCACATACCGGATGCTCTGCGAGGTCGCCGGTCAGCTCGCCGGAGCCCACACGAACGGGCCGGGACCGATGAGGCGGCCGCGCAGGGTCTCGTCCCGCGCGGCGTCGGCGATCGTCCAGGCCAGCGCGAGGCCGCCGTCGTGGATCGCCCGCGCGCCCTCGGGCCCGGAGGCGGCGCGCGCGAACGCGGCGGTGTGGTTGCCGTCCTCGGGCGGTGAGTCGAAGGACAGCACCGGATGGATCGCCGGCAGATGGACCGACACCTCGGCCATGTCCGTCGATCCCAGCGAACGGTCGGCGTAGTCGGGGAAGGTCCGGCCCAACGCCTCGGCGTTCGACTGGAACAACCCGGCCAGGTCGTGGTCGTGCCGGAAGCCGTTGGCGGATGCGACCTCGGTGACCTCCATCGACACCCCCGAGGCGAGTGCACCCGCCTCGAAGCAGCGGCGCACCCGGGGCCACAGCAGGTCGACGTCCGCGAGCCCGTCCGCCCGGACCATGCACTCGACCGTCGCGGCGCCCGCGATGACGTTGACGGCCGTGCCCGCCTCCTTGACCCAGGTGTGCACCCGGTCCGCGTCCCGTTTCTGCTGGCGCAGCAACCCGATCGCCACCTGGGCGACGGTCACCGCGTCCGCGGCGTTGAGCGCTTCGAACGGGCGCGACGCGTGCGCGGTGCGTCCTCGGTAGGCGATCGACCAGTGCCGGACCGCGCGGATGTGCGGCGTGGCCATGTCCTTCAGCGTCGGGTGCATCATCATCGCGGCGTGCAGACCGTCGAAAGCGCCTTCGCGCAGCATGATCGCCTTGCCGGTCAGCACCTCTTCCGCCGGCGTGCCGAGGAGCCGGACCGTGAGACCCAGCTCGTCCGCGACCGGGGCCAGCGCGAGCGCCGCCGCGACCGACGCACCGGTGATGACGTTGTGTGCGCAGCCGTGCCCGATCCCCGGCAGCGCGTCCAGCTCGGCGCACAGCCCGATCGCCAGCGGCCCGGTGCCGACCGTCGCGGAGAACGCGGTGTCGAGACCCGCGATGCCCCGCTCGACGTCGAACCCACCGTGCGCGGTGAGCAGCTCGACGACGGCGGCGGCCGTCCGGTGCTCCTCGAACGCGATCTCCGGGTCCGCCCCGATCCGCCGCGACAGATCGACGACCGCGGGTTCGTGCCGGGCGAACTCGGCGGCGATCCGTTCCTTCACCGAGGTCATGACGCCTCCCGTACGTCGGCAACCAGCGGATCAGGGGTGCCCACCGGTTCCTCCCGCGTCTCCGGCAGCGCGACGAGCACGACGACCAGCGCGATCACCGCCAGCGCCGAGATGTAGACGCCGGGAGCCAGGCGACCGAACCAGGAGGTGAGCAACGCGCCGAGGATCGGGGCCGTGCCGCCGAACACCGCGTACGCCACGTTGTAGGCGAGTGCCGTGCTGGTCGCCCGGATGTGCGGCGGCACGATCTCGACCGCGACGATCGTCGCCGACATCCCGACGACCGCGGCGGGCAGCACCAGGAGAATCTCCGCGCCGAGCGTGGTGAGCAGCGTCCCGCCACCCGCCAGCAAGTAGGCCGGGACCGAACCCACCGTCGCGAGCAGCACCCCGGCCACCAGCACCGGCCTGCGGCCGTACCGGTCGACGAGCACACCGGTCAGCACGCACGCCGCGGCGCAGACCAGCAGCGCCACGACCCCGGCGATCAGGACGGTGTCCTCCGCGACGGCACCGGTCGTGGCCAGGTACGTGGGAAAGTAGCCGAGCAGGTTGTGCACGACGACGGCGAGCAGCGCGAAGATCGTGAACAACAGCAGGAACAGCCGCCAGTCGCGGAAGGACTCCCGCACCGGCCGCACCGCGATCGCACCGGACTCCTCGAGGGCGCGGAACGTCGCCGTCTCCTCCAGGCGCAGCCGCATGTAGAGACCGACCAGCGCCATGACGCCGCCGAGCAGGAACGCGAGCCGCCAGGTCCAGTCGGCGTACGCCTCCGGCGAGGCCAGCCGCAGGGCCAGCAGCGCGAGGGCCGCGAACGCCGAACCGACGAAGGTCGCGCTGTTCACGACGCTGACCCAGAGCCCGCGTCGCCGCACCGGTGCCTGCTCCATGACGTAGGAGGCGGCACTCGTGTACTCCGCCCCCATCGAGATGCCCTGCGCCAGCCGGCAACACAACAGCAGCAACGGCGCGAGAGCGCCGGCCGAGCCGTAGGTCGGCAGCACGGCGATCGCCGCGGTCGACACCGCCATGATCAGGACCACCGCGGACAGCGCGGCGCGTCGGCCGAGGCGGTCGCCCACGGGCCCGAACACCGCGGCGCCGAGCGGGCGCACCACGAACGCGAGGCCGTACACCGCCAGCGTCGACACCATGGCCGACGTGGGGTCGCCGCTCGGGAAGAAGTGGCGCGCGATGACCGTCGCGGACGCCCCGTAGATCACGAAGTCGTACGACTCCACCGCATGGCCGATCATCGCGGCACCGAGGACCTTGTTCGTCGTCACGACGGATCCCCTCACCAGATCTTCTCGAGCACGCGCAGTACGTTCCCGCCGGTCACCGCGGCGATCTCCGCGTCGGGGTAGCCGTGTTTCACCAGCCAGCGGGTGATGTTGCGGAAGCACTCCCCCGGGTTCTCCAGCCCGGCGACGGCCTCGACCGGCTCGAACTCGGGGCCGGACCGGATGGTGTCCGCGACACCCCATTTCGCGCTCATCACGTGGTGCAGGTCGAGGTGGTCACCGAAGAAGGTGTCCGGCCCGAACGCGACGTGCTCGATCCCGACCAGGTCCACGCAGTACCGGAAATGGTCCATCACCGACTCGATGCTGTGGCTGCGGTGCCGGGTGCTCACGGTCGTGTAAGGGGCAGCCTCGATCCCGATGACACCGCCGGACTCCGCGCAGGCCCGGATGACCTCGTCGGGTTTCATCCGGGGGATGTCCCAGACCCCTCGTGCCCCGGCGTGCGTGATGAGCACCGGTCGCTCGCTCGCCTCGACCACCTCGAGCGCCGTCCGGTCACCCGAGTGCGACACGTCGATGGCCATGCCCAGCTGGTTCATGCGCCGGACGGCGCGGCGGCCGAGCGCGGTCAGGCCTCCGTCGCTGTGTTCCCGCAGCCCGCTGCCGAGTGCGTTGGCGTCGCTGTAGGCGATGCCGATCTGCCGCACCCCCAGCCCGTAGAGCACGTCGAGCCGGTCGACCTCGTTCTCGATCAGTGCCGCGCCCTCCAGCCCGGCGACGACGGCGAGCCTTCCGTCGGCGTGGGCGCGCCGGATGTCGGCGACCGACTCGGCGCGCACCACGTAGTCCTGGTGGGCGAAGTCGCAGAACCGCATCCCGAGGTCGGTGATGACGTCGTCCCACTTCCAACCGCTGCGCGACTCGCAGGCTCCCCACCCGAGGTTGTCGAACACCGCGTCGAGCCCCGAGCGGCTCAGCCCCTCGTAGCCGTAGGCGAGACGTGCCTCCCGATTCCAGTCGAGCAGCTCGGTGCGTGCGTGCCGGGGCAGTCGCACCGGATGGTCGTGCAGCGACACCACGACGTTGTCGGCCAGCAGGCGTTCGGCACGTTCGATCTCACCCTTGGTCAGCCCGAGGTCGTGCGGGGGCAGCCGACCGATGTCCGCCGAGGGTTCGAACTCGGTGTAGTCGGTCCCGGCGTCCAGGTACGAGAAGGACCGGTATCCGCTGTAGCGACTGGGTGACATCGCGGGCTCGCCTCCGAAACCTTTGTTCTTCATAGTGGCACGCTCATGCTGTTTTACGGCACAATTGGAACCAAGTGCTCCGCCCCTGTCAACCGCCCTGCCCTACGGAGAAGCCCAGTGAAGATCGTTCTCATCGGTGACACCGTCCTGGCCCGCGAGCCCGTTGCGCCGCTCGCACTGGCGGGGGATCTCGTCATCGCGAACCTCGAGGCGCCGCTCGTGGACGTCGACCGACCGGCCGAGAAGGAGATGACGATCCGGCTGCCCACCTCGGCCGCCGGTCCACTGCGCGCCCTGGGTGTCGACGTCGTCTCGCTGGCCACGAACCACGCGCTCGACCACGGCACCGAAGGCCTGCTCAGCACGATGCACGCCCTCGACGGCGTCGGGATCCGGCACGCCGGAGGTGGTCGCACGCTCGCCGAGGCAGATGCCGGGGTCATCGTCACCACCGCGTCCGGCGAGCGTGTCGCCGTCCTCAGCTTCTGCTCGACCCTGCCGCCGGGCGCCAACGCCACGGCGACCCGGCCCGGCATCGCCCCGCTGCGGATCGACCAGAGCTTCGCGGTGGACGGCATCCTGGCACAGGAACAGCCGGGCACACCGCCGTTCGTGCGCAGCACCGCGCGGGAGCCCGACGTGCTGCGGGTCGAGGAGCGCGTGCGCGCCGCGCGGTCGGCGGCGGACCGGGTCGTGGTGTGCCTGCACTGGGGCGTGCCGTTCGCCTACCTGCCACCGAACCAGGGCCCGCTGGCCCAGTACCAGCAGGCTCTCGGCAGACGTCTGGTCGACGCCGGAGCCGACATCGTGGCCGGGACCCATCCGCACTGCCTGCACCCGGTCGAGCGGTGGAACGACGGCCTGATCCTCTACTCCCTCGGCAACTTCCTGTTCCACACCGATGGGCTGCGAGCACCGGAGACCTACTTCGGCCTGCCGTACCTGGCTTCGCGCCTCTTCGAGGGGACACCGTGGTTCGACAGCGCCGTGTTCGAGGTCGAGCTGCCCGCGACGGGCCCGCCGAAGCCGAGGGTCGTGCCGATCACGCTCGACGCGGCAGGTGAGCCCCACCCCGCCGACCCGGACTCGACCGACCGGATCAGGACACAGGTCGAGAACGCCTCCCGCGAGCTCGATCCCGCGGTCCGGATCGGCGCCGACGGAGCCATCCACTTCGACGGCACCTGCCCGGTTGCCACGTCCGTCTCGTCGCCGACCCGCACAGCACTCCCTGATGTACCGTGATGCGGTACGGCGTGCACGATTGCAGCACAGAAAGGTGTCTGTCATGACCAACGTCGAGGTATCCACCCGCACCGTGCGGCGCGCCGACGGGACGTCGATCCGCTACACGGCGAGCGGCCCGGCGACCGGACCGACCTGGGTCCACATCCACGGCCTGGGATGCCGCCGAACCGACTTCACCGAGGTCACCGCGTTCCTGCCGGCCGATCACCGGGTGATCGCCGTGGACCTCGCCGGGCACGGCGACTCCACGTCCGATCGCACCACCTGGAGCATGCGGGAGTTCGCCGAGGACGTCGCCGCGGTCACCGACGTCGAGTCGGTCGAGCGCTGCGTCGTCGTCGGGCACTCGCTCGGTGGAGTCGTTGCGGTCGAGCTGGCACGCCTGCGGCCCGACCTGGTGTCGCAGGTGATCGGGCTCGACGCCTTCCACTACCTCACCCTCTACCCGGCGATCGAGGAGACCGCGGCCCGGGCGCTGGTACAGACCTTCGAGGCCGACTTCGCCGCCGGCATGCGGGGCCTGGTGAACGCGGGCTCGGTCCCCGACACCGACCCCGCGTTCACCGAGGAGACGTTCCGGAAGATGACGGGCATCGCACCCTCGGTGGGCACGTCCACCCTGGCCGAGATGCTCCGCTGGAACATGGACGAGGCCCTGCTCGACATCGGGACGCCCGTGTCGACGCTCGCGGTCCGCGCGCTCCTCGATCCGGAGGCGGTGCAGCGGTACGGCGACCAGATCACCTTCGTCGTGCACGACCTCGGCAGCCACCACTTCCACGTCGAACAGCCGGAAGCGACCGCGAAGCTCCTTCTGGCGGAGAGGATCGACTAGATGTCGGACATGGCATGGAGCCCGCTGCGCCTGCGGGACATCACGCTTCCCAACCGGGTGTGGCTGTCCCCGATGTGCCAGTACTCCGCCGACCCCGAGGGCGCCCCGACCGACTGGCACGTCGCCCACTACGGGTCGCGCGCCGCTGGAGGCGTCGGCATGGTGATGGTCGAGTGCACCGGCGTCGCACCTGACATGCGCACCACGACCCGTGACCTGGGGATCTACACACCAGAGCAGGTGGCGGGGCATCGGCGCCTCGCCTCGGCGATCGCCTCGATCGGCTCGGTGCCCGCGATCCAGCTCGGGGTCGCCGGGCGCAAGACCTCGCACGGAGTGCCGTGGGGCAACGCCGGGTCCCGACAGACGGTGCCGCCCGGCGAGGGCGGGTGGCAGCCGTTGGCGCCGTCGGCCCTGCCCTTCGCCGGCCTCGCCGTCCCGGCCGAGATGACGACGCGGGACGGATCGCGAATCCTGGAGGACATGGTGCTGGCCGCCCGCAACGCGGACCGCGCCGGATACCAGGTCCTGGAGCTGCACGGTGCGAACGGCTACCTGTTCCACGAGTTCCTCTCACCGCTGGCCAACCAGCGAAGCGACGAGTGGGGCGGGAGCCTGGACCGGCGGATGCGGTTCCCGCTGGAGATGGTGCGCGCCCTGCGCACCGGGTGGCCGGAGGACAAGCCGCTCCTGGTGCGGCTCCCGGCCGAGGACCTGCTCACCGACGGGCTCACCACCGACGACATGATCACCGTCGCGGCCCGGCTGGGAGCCGAGGGTGTCGACATGCTCGACCTGTCGTCCGGCGCGCTGGTCCCGGAGGCGCGGCGACTCACCGAGCCACTGCACAACGCCCACTACGGTCCGGCCTTCCGCGCCGCCGGGCTCCCCGTCGCGGCGTCGGGGGCGGTCTCGGAGCCGCACCATCTCGACGAGGCGGTGCCGAACCTGGTGGACGCGGTCCTGGTGGGCAGAGCGATGCTGCGCGACCCGTACTGGCCGTTGCGCGCGAGGGGCGCCGACCCCTTCGAGTCCTGGCCGAAGCAGTACCACCGGGCCTTCTGACCCCGACGGGGTATTGAGCCGCGCCCCTCAGACGGAGGAGATCAGCTCGCTGATCTCCTCCGCTGCGGCGATCGTCAGCCGCGCCAGTGCCTTCTCCTGGGAGGGGTCGTAGCGCATCTCCGGGATCGCCAGGGTCACCCCGGCGATCGGGCGGTCCGAGGCGTTGGTGACGGCCGCGCCGATGGAGGACACGTGCGGCCGAAACCAGGCCGACCCGTTGAGCGCGTAACCCCGCCGCGCCGTGCTGGCGATCTCCTCACGGAGCTCCTCCGCGCTCGGTACGGGTTCGCCGAAGTCCTCGACCGGGTGCTTGAGCACCGACTCGACCTCCGCCGGTTCCAGCCGGGCCAGGATCGCCACACCCGCCGACGAGGCTCGCAGCGGCACCCGGCTGCCCACCTCCATGAACACCCGGACGACGTGGGTGCTGTCCTCCGTGGCGATGATGATGATGTCGTCGCCGTCCCGCAGCGAGAAGTGGACGGTCTCGTTCGTCTCCGCCGAGAGCCGCTTGATCACCGGCCGGGCGAGGTCGCGCAGGTCCTGTTCGCCGGTCCCCCGCAGCCCGATCGTGAGCGCCTTCATCGTGACACCCCACCGGGTCCGGTCGGCGTCGACGATGCGGAGCCAGCCCGCCTGTTGCAGGGTGACCAGGCAGCGCTGCACCGAGCTCTTGGGCATGGCCGTCACGCGCGCCAGCTCGGACACACCGATGGGCTGACGTGCGGCGACCTCCTCGAGGATGCGCAGGGTGCTCAGGACACTGTTCATCGACCGCGCTCTGCTGGCCGGTTTCTCGGTCGCCGTCACATCCGCACTTTCCTGGGCCCGATCGGGCCCGCAGCGTACCACTGGGCGCACGCCCGTCTCGCATCCCGGCACAACTCCATGATCACCACCGGGTGAGGGCTGATTCTCCGCGAGCAATCAGCCCTCACTAGGTGGTGATCATGGGTTCGCGGGAAACTCCGCTCGGATCGACCGGTTGTGCTCGCCCAGCGCGGGCACCGCGCCCATCGCCGGGTCCCAGGCGTCCGCCGTGACCGGCGGCAGGAGCGCCTCGATGCCGCCCTGCGGGGTGTCCACGGGGTGCCACCGTTGTCGGGCGGTCAGCTGCGGATGGCGGGTGAGATCGGCGGGCGTGCGCAGCGAGGCGTTGGCGATACCCGCCCGATCGAGCCGTTCGACGACCTGCCCTGCGTCCAGGTCGGCGAACACCTGCTCGATGATCGAGGTCAGCTCGTCGTTGTGGGTCACCCGTTCGTCGTTGGTCGCGAACCGCGGATCGCCGGCCAGGTCGGGGCGCAGCAGGACGTCCCGGCAGAGCACGGCCCACTCGCGCTCGTTCTGCACGCCGAGGAACACGGCGCCCTCGCCGGTGCGGTGCGGACCGTACGGCGAGATCGACGGGTGCCGGGCGCCGGTCCGGCGGGGTGGCTCGCCGCCGTAGCGGCCGAAGTACGCGGGCTGGGTCATCCACTCCCCCAGCGCGTCGATCATCGCCACGTGCAGGCTCGCGCCCCGACCGGTGTGCGCACGGTCGTAGAGGGCGGTGAGGATCCCGCTGTAGGCGTACATGCCGGTGGCGATGTCGGCGATGGACACACCGGCCTTCGCCGGCTCGTCCGGTGTGCCGGTGGAGGCCACCAGCCCGGTCTCGCACTGCACGAGCAGGTCGTAGGCCTTCTTCGACCGGTACGGCCCGTCGGGCCCGTAGCCGGAGATCGAGCAGTGCACCAGCCACGGTCGCGCCGCGCGCAGGGTCTCCGCGTCCAGGCCGAGTCGTTCCACCGCTCCCGGCACCAGGTTGTGCACGAACACGTCCGCGCCCGCGATCAGCCGGTCCAGCAGCGCCCGGTCGGCCGGGTCCTTGATGTCGAGCTCCAGGCTCTGCTTTCCCCTGTTGAGCCACACGAAGTAGCTGGACTGCCCGTGCACGGCCCGGTCGTAGCCCCGGGCGAAGTCACCGACCTCCGGCCGTTCGATCTTGATGACCCGTGCGCCGAGGTCGGCCAGCTGGCGGGTCGCCAGCGGTGCCGCCACAGCCTGCTCGACAGCGACGACGGTGATGTCCCGCAACGGATGGTGCATCGTGCGTCCCCCCGGTCAGGCCGGCAGCGGGTGACGGGCGACCAGCTGCCGCGCGATCACGATGCGCTGGATCTCGTTGGTGCCTTCACCGACGATCATCAGCGGGGCGTCCCGGAAGTAGCGTTCGACGTCGAACTCGGTCGAGTAGCCGTACCCGCCGTGGACCCGCACCGCGTTCAGCGCGATCTCCATCGCCGTCTCGGACGCGAACAGCTTCGCCATCCCCGCTTCGAGGTCGGCCCGCTCGCCCGAGTCGTAGCGGCGCGCCGCGTAGCGCACCAGCTGGCGGGCCGCCTCCAGCTTGGTCGCCATGTCGGCCAGATGGTTGCCGATGGACTGGTGCCGCCAGATCGGCTGCCCGAAGCTCTCCCGCTCCTGTGCATAGCGCAGCGAGTCCTCCAGCGCCGCCCGGCCGACGCCCAGAGCCCGGCTGGCGACCTGGATGCGTCCGATCTCCAGCCCGCGCATCATCTGAGCGAAGCCGACACCTTCGACCCCTCCCAGCAGCGCCGACGTCGGCACCCGGAGGTCGTCGAAGGACAGCTCACAGCTCTCCACACCCTTGTAGCCGAGCTTCGGCAGATCCCGCGACACGTGCATCCCCGGCCCCTGCTCGACCAGCAGGATGCTGATGCCCTGGTGAGCCGGTCTCGCCGCCGCGTCGGTCTTGCACAGCAGTGCCACCAGCCCCGACCGGCGCGCGTTGGTGATCCAGGTCTTCGATCCGTTGACCACGTACTCGTCGCCGTCACGGCGGGCGGTGGTGCGCAGCGCCTGCAGGTCCGAGCCGCCACCGGGTTCGGTCAGCGCCATGGTGGCGCGCAGCTCGCCGGTCGCCAGTCTGGGCAGGTAGACCTCTCGCTGCTCGGGTGTCCCGTAGGTCACGAGGAGCTTCGCCACGACGGTGTGTCCGCCCATCGCGCCTGCCAGGCTCATCCAACCCCTGGCCAGCTCCTCGGTGACCGCCGCGTAGCACTGAGCCGACACCTCGGCCTCACCCCAGGGTTGCGGGATCGCCAGGCCGAACACGCCCATGGCCTTCATCTGCTCGATGAGCTTCTCGGGATAGGTGTTGCTGTGCTCAAGCTCCCTGGCGACCGGCCGGACCTCCCTGTCGACGAACTCGCCCACCAGGGCGACGATCGCCGCTTCTTCCTCACTCAGCTCGTCCATTCGTCCATCATGAAACAGAATGTCCTAGAGTCTGAAATACCAATCCGTCATGGCCCCATGCGCGGCCGGGATGACCCGGAGGAGCCGATGGACCTCAAGCAGCTCAAGGCGCTGGTGACCGTGGTCGAGGTCGGCAGCGTGACCCGCGCCGCCGAGCTGCTGCACCTCGTGCAACCCGCGGTGACCCGTCAGATCCGGGCGCTCGAACACGAGCTCGGCGTTCCACTGTTCGAACGCACCCACCACGGAATGCGCCCCACCCCGGCGGGCAGCGGCCTCGCCGACCGGGCACGGCGTGCGCTGACCGAGCTCGACCGGGCCCGCGCCGAGCTGACGCCCGCGACCGGCGCAGTCACCGGGATCGTCACCGTCGGACTGTTGGAGAGCACGGCCGAACTCCTGGCCGATCCACTCACTCGCGCGATACTGCGCGACCATCCCGGTATCGAGCTGCGGCTGTTGACCGCCTACTCGGGGCATCTGCAGCACTGGCTCGACGATGGTGACCTGGATCTGAGCCTGCTCTACAACCTCACCGGGACACCCTTGCTGAACGTGACATCCCTGGCACGGGAGCAGCTCTGGGCGGTCGCGCCGCTCGCCGAGAACCTGAGCCCCGAGGAGCCGGTCGGCCTCACCGAGCTGGCGAGGCGGCCGATCATCATGCCCACGCCGGGTCACGGCCTGCACGCACTGATCACCAGCAGCCTCCACCAAGCCGGTGTGGAGATCGACGTCGCCGTGCAGACCAACTCGATGCATCTGCAGAAGCAGCTCGTCCGCGCCGGCCACGGTTGGACCATCCTGCCCGCCGTCGCCATCGCGAACGACCTCGACTCACTCAGCGCGGCACCCCTGTGCGCGCCCGAGACCTGGCGCTCGATCGTCCTCGGCATGCCTCGGACCGGCCGCGTCCCGGCCGCGGTCGAGGTCGTCGCCAGGGAACTCGTCGAGCAGGTCCACTCAGCCATCCGGGACGGTCGATGGCCGTCGGCACGGCTCCACCACGCGCCCGCCCCCGGCTGATCGGACGGTCGTCGGGAGCCACCGTCAGCGGCGGCGCAGACCGTCGAGGACGACCCTGACCACCGTCCGGGACCGCGAGTCCCACTCCGAGGCCGGCACCCGCGACAGTGCGCCGAGCAACAGGATGACGTCGGCCGCGTCGACGTCCTCGCGCACCTCCCCGGCCGCCACACCCCGGTCGAGCAGTGTCGTGAGTGCGTCGTCGAGCCGCCCGTGCTGATCGGCGTACAGGTCCTGCCAGGCGGACGCCTCGATCGCCGCCATGACACCGCGCTTGACCCGTGCGTACTCGACCAGCCGGTCCAGCCACCGAACCAACGCATCCAGCGGCGAGCGTTCGGCGAGCAGCGCCGGCACGGCGTCGACCAGCTCACCCATCTCCTGCCGGTACACCTCGGCCAGCAGGTGCTCGCGGGTCGGGAAGTGCCGGTACAGAGTGCCCTGCCCGACACTCGCGGCCTTCGCCACCAGGTGCAGCCGCAGCTCGTCGACCGCGCCGCGGGAGTCGCTCAGCGTCGCGCGGGCGACGGCGACGATGCGCTCACGGTTGGCGACCGCGTCCGAGCGCTGAACACGAGCAGCCACTTCCTCACCTCCCCAGGACGGTCTCAGGTTACCGGACACTTGTCCGGTAGCGTGAGGAAGAGACAACCGGACAACTGTCAGGTTAGTAGCGGGAGGTACCTCGATGACCGGAATCAGCGGCAAGGTCGTCGCCATCACCGGAGCCAGCAGCGGTATCGGGCAAGCCACCGCCCTGCGGCTCGCCGGCCAGGGCGCCGCGGTGGTGCTGGGCGCACGGCGCACCGATCGGCTCGACGCACTGGCCGAACGGATTCGTTCCTCTGGCGGCCGCGCCGAGGTGGTACCCACCGACGTCACCCGGCGCGCCGACCTCGAGCGGCTGGTCGCCACCTCGGTCGAGCGTTTCGAGCGCCTCGACGTTCTGGTGGGAAACGCCGGAATCGCCAGAACCTCTCCCGTGGGTGAACTCGACGTCGACGACTGGGACGCGATGATCGACGTCAATGTGCGCGGCGTCCTTCACGGGATCGCGGCCGCGCTGCCGGTGTTCCGCCGGCAGGGGCGAGGGCATCTCGTGACCATCGTGTCGACGTCGGGTATCAAGATCGTTCCGACCCAGGCCGTCTACGCCGGCACCAAGAACGCGGTCCGCACGCTGCTGGAGGCGCTGCGTCAGGAGTCCACCGACGGTGTCCTGCGCACGACCTCGATCTCACCCGGATTCGTGCGCACCGAACTGCTCGACCACGTCGAGGACCCCGGGCTCCGGAGTGAGGCACGACAGCGGATGGAGACACTCGGCATCGAACCCGATGCGGTCGCCCGCGCCGTGGCCTTCGCGGTCGAACAGCCCGACGACGTCGAGATCGGCGACATCACCATCCGGCCCACCCGCCAGAACTGACGACCGCGTTGGTCACGACCCGGCGGACGCGCGCTCCCCCGCGTCGTCCGGGAACAGCACCGCAAGGGTGTGGGCGCGGCTCGACCGCGCGTGGTTCACCGCGAGCGTGCGGGCGGTGATCTCGTCCCCCGAAGCGACGGCATCAGCGATCGCCCGGTGTTCGGCGAGGAGCCGCTCCCAGTCGGAGTTCTGCTGGTAGAGCCACCGTAGGCGACCCTCCAGCGGGTGGGCGATGCTGCTCAGCAAGCTGTTGCCCGCCATCTGGGTCAGCAGCACGTGGAAGTCGGCGTTGAGCCGATGCAGCCGGGCCTCGTCGGTGGTCGCGGCGATCTCGTCCAGGAGCTCGTGAAGGCTCCTGACCTCGTTCCCGGTCGCCTTCAGCGCAGCCAGACCGGTCGCCGTCATCTCGATGCCCTCACGAACCTCGTAGAGCTCCTCGACGTCCTTGCGGGACAGGCGACGGACGACGATACGACGAGGAGACTCGGCGACCAGGAAGCCCTCATGGATGAGAGTGCGGACGGCCTCTCGCACCGGACTGCGGGACACCTCGAAACGTTCGGCGATCGCACGCTCGACGACCTTCTCACCAGGCTGGAGCGCGCCCTCGATCACCAGCTGACGAAGCTGCGACACCACTCGTCGCCGCGCGGCGGCCAGCTCGCTCGCAGGTCCCGAATCGTGCCCGGATGCGCCGCCGGTCGGCATCACGACCCACCTCTTCCGTTCTCGGTCGTCAGTCTGGCAGATCGGAACGCACGGATCGGGGACCTCCGTCGACGGTCGGCCCGCCCCGGCTCCGCCCGCCGATGACCGCCGTGACGCCCACCCCGGTGAGCCGGCGAGCGCACGAGCGCCAGATTTTGGTATCCCAAACTGTTGACACGGGCCCGGCACGTTGGCCACCATATGGAACAGCCACGGCCCGGCAAGCCCTCGATTCTCCCGCGGTCGGTGCCGTTCGGTAATTGATTCCGCACCACTGCTGGCTGCCGCACCAACCGTCAAAGCATGGAGGAAATGTGTCGGTACCCGTCATCATCGATTGCGATCCCGGCCACGACGACGTATTCGCCATCTGGCTGGCACTCGGAAATCCCTTGATCGACGTCCGCGCCATCACCACGGTCAGCGGAAACGGTTTGTTGAAGTACACGACGCACAATGCGCGTATCGCACTGACGGTCGCGGGAGTGGACGGAATTCCGATCGCCGCGGGTGCGGCCGACCCGTTGCACCGTCCCTCTCGCCCGGCGACCTGGATTCACGGCGAGAATGCACTCGGCGGGCCGGAGCTGCCCGAGCCGACCGTCCCGCTCGACGAACGCGGCGCCCTCCAGCTGATCACCGACACGATCACCGGGTCGGACGAGCAGGTCGTACTCGTACCGACCGGTCCGCTGACCAACATCGCGACGTTCCTCACCGAGAGGCCGGAGCTGGTGTCCAGGGTCAAGGAGATCATCTGGATGGGCGGGTCGACCGGCCGGGGAAACGTCGGCGCCTATCCGGAGTTCAACGCGTGGGCCGACCCGGAAGCCGCCGACATCGTCCTGCGGTCGGGTGTGCCGTTGACGATGGTGGGCCTGAACATCACCCACCAAGCTCTGATCACCGAAGAGGTGATCAAGCGGATCGCGGACGTGGGTAACCGGACCAGCGCGTTCGGTGTCGAGCTGCTGCGCTACTTCTGCGGTACCTACAACAAGGTCGAGGGAATGCCGGAGGGGCCGCTCCACGACCCGATCACCGTGGCGATACTGATCGACCGGACCGTGGCCTCCATCCAGCGGGCCCACGTGGACGTCGAGACGACCGGTGAGCACACGGCGGGCGCGACCTGTGTCGACCTGCACAACATGCTGAACCGCGACGCGAACGTCGATGTCGCGATGGAACTCGACGTCGACAGGTTCTGGGATCTCGTGATCGAGTCGATCACCGCACTCGCCTGAGCTTCCTCGGCGAACGCACCGAACGGTCGCAGTAGCGTCACAATCCTACGGGCTCGAAGGAATCGATGATGAATGCTGTCCACAGCGCGGTGGGAGCAGACGCAACTACACCGCGGCGACGCGACATAGCCGGAATCATGATCGCCTTCCTCTCGGCGATCCTCGCTTTCCAGCTCAATTCCAGCATGCTCAGCCCCGCGCTGGTCACGATGGCGCGAGAACTGCACGCATCGGATGACGCGGTAGCGGCCACCCAGTCGGCGTTCTTCACTTCCGCGGCACTGTTCTCCATATTCATGCCACGACTCGGCGACCTCATCGGCAGGCGGCGGGTGTTGGTCGGAATGCTGACCGTGATGGCGTTCGGGAGTGTGGTGGCAGCGTTGTCGCCGAACGTCGCGATTCTGTTCGTCGGCCGTCTCCTGCAGGGGATTTCCGGCCCGATCATCCCGATCTGCCTGGTCATACTGCGGGACCTCGTACCCAGCCCGAAGAGGTACGGCCTCCTGATGGGCATCGTGGCCGCGGTGAACGGCGGGATCGCCGGAGTCGATGCCCTGCTGGGAGGTCATCTCGCTGTGAACTACGGTTACCCGTCGCTGTTCTGGACGATGGCGCTCGTCGCCGTCGTGGCGGCGACGCTGACCCGCCTGCTGACACCCGAATCGACGGCGGCTCAGCGCCCGAGGATGGACTGGGCGGGTTCGGCTCTGTTCGTCCTCTCGATCGGATCGCTGCTGGTCTCGGTGAACGAGTTCGGCGACATGCCCATCGGGTTGCTGGTGCTGCTCGTCGTGGTGTCGCTCGGGTCGTTCGCGGTTCTCTGGCGGACCGAGGCGCGGAGCCCGCACCCGCTCGTGTCCACGGCCCAGCTCAAGGAACGCGCCACCTGGGCGGTGGTCGGCACCGCGTTCCTGACGCTGGCGGGTGTCTTCGCCGTGATGAACGGAGTGGTGCCGGCGCTCGCCCAGGACAGGGCCGTCGGTCTCGGGTTCACCGCCGAGGAGGTCTCCTGGTGGATGCTCGCGCCGTACGCGATCGCGGGCCTGATCGTCGGTCCGCTCAGTGGCAGGCTGGCGGCGTCGCTCGGGTACCGCCTGATGCTTCGGGTCGGCATCGTGGGCAGTGTCGTCGCTCTGGCGATCTTCGTCCTCACACTCGGCGGCGTGTCCAGGGGCGCGATCCTCCTGCTGTCCATCGCGGTCGGGGTGACGTACGCGGGGATGGCCAACATCATGCTCAACGGCCTCGGGGTCGTTCTGTCGCCGTCGGTCAGACCCGGCTCGTTGCCCGGGCTGAACACCGCAGGCTTCAATCTCGGTGCCGGCTTCAGCTTCATCGTGATCTACGCGGCCCAGACGGCGTTCGCGTCCGGCGGGAGCAACCCGCGAGGAGGATATGCCGCCGCGCTCCTGGTGGGCGCGATCATCCTGCTCGGTGCGTTCGCGCTGTCGTTCTTCATTCCTCGCCCCGCCGAAGCCGAGGAGCGCCGTGTTCGAGAGGGCGCGGTGCCGGCAAGGTCATAATGAGGCGGTGAAGACGGGGAGCTCACGGTCGGGCGCGGTCACCCTTGCCGACGTCGCGGCCGCGGCGGGGGTGGACCGGTCCACCGTCTCCCGGGCGCTGCGTGACGAGGCCCATCGGGTGAGCCCGGCGACCATCGCACGGGTGCACGCCGTCGCCGCAGAGCTCGGCTATCGCCCCCATCATGCCGCCGCGACGCTGCGCAGTGGGCACTCCCGGATGCTCGGGGTGCTGGTGCCGACCATCACCGACGCCGCGATGGCGGCCCTGTTCGCCGGCATCGAGGACGCGGCGCGTGTCGCCGGCTACCTCGCGGTCGTGACGTCCACCGGCTCCGACGACGCGGTGCGGCTCGGTGCGCTGGAGACCTACCGGGGCCGCAGTGTGGACGGTCTGCTGCTCGCCGACTCACTCATCGGGCAGCCCTGCCCGGTCAACGGCATGTTCGGACGGCTCCCGGTGGTCTCGGTCTTCCGGCAGGGGCCACCCGACCATCCGTCGGTGGTCGCGGACGAGTACGCCGGTGGTCAGGCGGTCGCCGAGCACCTGCTCGACCAGGGGCACCGCGACATCGTGGTGCTCGGCACGCCGGACCGGATCCCGACCTTCCACGACCGCATCGCCGGGCTGTGCGACGGCGTCCACACCCGGCTGGGCGCCGCCGGGTCGGTGCGAGTGGTCCGGACCGGGCTGCAGGTGGACGACGGTTACGCGGCCATGAGCCGCGTGCTCGCCGAAGGACCGCCTCCGACCGGGGTCTTCGCGATCAACGACTACAGCGCGATCGGCGCGGCGCACGCACTGCTCGAGCACGACCTGACCCCGGGGGCCGACGTCGCGCTGGTCGGCTACAACGACGACCCGATCGCCGCGCACCTGCCGGTGCCACTCAGCAGCGTCCGGATCGATGTGGGCGAGCTGGGTCGGCGCGGCGCGCGCGCCCTCATCGGAATGATCGAGGGCCGGACGGTGGACCTCCCACCGTTGCCTCCCCGGCTGGTCGTACGCGCCTCATCGCTGGTGGCCGCCGAGGACATCCGCCGACGGGTGGGCTGAACGGCGTCGCGGTTCAGCCGGCCAGGACGGGTCGTCGGCCCAGCACCGGTTCCAGGCCCGGCAGTACCTCCCGAGCGAACAGGTCCATGGATCGCTCGCCTGCCTCCGCGGACAGCCCCGGGACGTCGAAGCAGATGTCGAGCCCGTCGAGGCCGCAGTCCTCGACATAGCGGGCCAGCGCGGACCTGACGGTCGACGGCCCGCCGACGATCCAGCCCAGCTCGGCACGAACGTCGTCCAGGGACCACGGCCCCGGATCCTCGGCAACCCTCTTTCGCCAGCCCGGGGTGGGCGGGGTGAACCGGGGCCAGAAGTGGTCGGCCGCCGACGCGGCCGTTCGCCGTGCCTCGTGGTCGTCCTCCCCGACGTACACCAGCCGTGACGCGCGGACCTGGCCGGTGCCACCGTCCGCGCGGAACCCCGCCACCAGCTGCCGGTGCCGGGCCCCGCCGAACATCCCGACGAAGAACCCGAGCCCGTTGCGTGCCGCCAGCTGGACCGACCGGGGGTCGGCCGAGGCGACGAGCAGCGTCGAGCTCAGGTCCGGTATGCACAACCCCAGGTCGTGGCCGATTCCCCCGGACCGCAGCAGGTGGACGACCTGGCCGGCGGTCCGGCGGAAGGCGGCCCGGCGAACCTCCCTGGGCCCCGGGCCACCTTCCTCGCCAGCGGATCCCGCACCGATCCCATAGCGGACGCGACCGCCGGTGAGCAGGTCGAGCGTCACCAGCTCCTCGGCGATGCGTTCCGGGTCGGCTCCGGCGACCAGACGGACCGCGGTCCCGAGCCCGATCCGTTCGGTCATCCCGGCCAGGTGCGCCACCAGCAGCTGGGGTGCCGCGATCCGGCCGGAGATCGCGCCGAACATCGGGGCGTGCTGCTCGGTGAACCAGGCGGTGCCGAACCCGAGCCGGTCGGCGTGGACCACGGCGCGGCAGGTCTCGGCGAGCACGTCGGCGTCGCCCCGCTCCGCCGAGGCCCACCCCGGCAGGAGCACGCCGATCGGAGACCGCCCGGGCGTGGTCATGTCAGATCTTGCCCAGCGCGCGCAACACCTTCTCCGGGGTGATCGGGAGATCGGTGAGGTGCACCCCGATCGCGTTGGCCACCGCGTTGACCACCGCGCTCGCGCCGTCGTTGTTCGCCGACTCGCCGATGCCCTTGGCGCCGAACGGCCCGGTGTCCTCGTAGGTGTCGGCGAAGAACACCTCGAAGTCGCGGCAGGCGTCCCGGGAGGTGAGGATCTTGTAGTTCAGGTAGTCGGGGTTGAGCGTGCGCCCGGTCTCGGTGTCGATCTGGATCTCTTCCATCAGCGCGTAGCCGAAGGCCTGAGCGGCCCCGCCGTGGATCTGTCCCTCGACCAGCACCGGGTTGATGACCTGGCCGACGTCGGAGCCAGCGACGACCCGGTCGATGGTGATGGTACCGGTCTCGGTGTCGACAGAGACCTCGACGAACTTGCAGGTGAAGTGCGATGCGGTGGTCACGGCACGGCGGCTCTCCTCGGCCATGATCGTGCCCCACTGGCGCATCTGCGCGGTCCTGGCGACCTCCTCGATGCTCACCGACCGGCCGGCTCCCCGCACCTGTGCCCGCCCGCCGACGAGCTCGATGTCGGTCGGCTCGGCCTCCAGGATGCGCCCGGCCAGCTCCCGGATCCGGTCGCGCAGCTTCTCGGCCGCGAGCTTGGCCACCATCCCGGAGACGTAGGTGCTCCTGCTGGCGTGGGTGACCACGTCGTAGGGCGATGAGTCGGTGTCGGTGTTGTTGACCAGGACGTCCTGGGCGCGGATGCCGAGGGTCTCGGCGACGATCTGCGCGTGGCCCATCAGGTTGCCGGTGCCCATGTCCACCAGGGCGGTGGTCAGGTTGACCGTGCCGTCCTCGTTGACCTTGAGCGTGGACCCGGCGTACTCCAGGATGTCGGACACCTCGTTGGCCTGGCCGCACCCGGAGGTGTGGAACGCCCGGCCGAGACCGATCCCCTTGAGCACCCGGTCATCGGTGCGCGCCGCGAACTCGGCACGCCGTTCCCAGCCGATCCGATGCGCGCCCGAGGTCAGGATCTCCTCGACCCCGCAGCTCTTGATGTGGTCGATGACGTTCGGGCCCTGCGCGAAGTAGGCGTCGCCCTCACGGATGTAGTTGCGCAGCCGGATCTCGACCGGATCGATCCCCAGCCGGTCGGCGAGGATGTCCATGTGGGACTCGATGGGCACGTTCGCCTGCGGGTTCCCGAAACCCCGGAATCCGGCGGCCGGCGGGGTGTTCGTGTAGATGACGTGACCGGTGAACCTCTGGTGCGGCACCCGGTACATGGACATGAACCAGCCGCCCATGCACTTGGTGACCCACTCGCCGGAGCAGGCGTACGCGCCGGTGTCGACGTGCGCCTCCATCTCGTGGGCGACGAGTGTGCCGTCCCGGCGGGCGCCGGTGCGCAGCCGCACGGTCGCCGGGTGGCGGCTGGTCGACATCATGTCCTCCTCCCTGGTCAGCTGCAGGCGCACCGGCGCACCCGCCTTCATCGCCAGCAGCGCGGCGATCGGCTCGTCGACGTTCATGTCCAGCCGTGCGCCGAACGCGCCGCCGAGGAACGACTGGTGCACGTTGATCCGGCTGTACGGAACGCCCAGCGCCCGCGCCAGGTTGTGCCTCAGGCCATGGATGGACTGGGTGGTGCACCAGATCTCGAGCCGGCCGTCGGGCATCGGGTCGACGACGATGCAGCGCCGTTCCATCGGGCTCTGCTGCTGCTTGGGGACCCTGAACGTGTTCTCGATGATCACGTCGGCCTCGGCGAATCCGGCGTCGACGTCACCGACGCCCATCTCCACCTTGCGCAGGACGTTGCCGCGCGGTTCGTCGCGTTCCTCGCCCCACAGCACGGTGTCGTGGATGCGCGCGGCACCCGGCTTGATCGCCTCGGTCGCGTCGAGCGAGGCGGGCAGTAGCCGGTACTCGACGTCGATCGCGGCCACCGCGCGGGCTGCCACGTCGGCGCTGGTCGCCGCGACCGCCGCGACGACGTCACCCACGTAGCGGGCCTTGTCCGGGATGATGAAGTTGTCCCTCGGCATGTACTCCGGGGGCAGCGCGAACTCGCGGCCGTACGGGTGGCTCGGTGCGTCGGCGTGGGTGATCACGGCCTTCACCCCGGGGATGGCCAGCGCCCGGGACGTGTCGATCCGGACGATCTCCGCGTGCGGGTGCGGGCTGCGCAGGACCTTCGCGTCGAGCATTCCGGGCCGCCGGACGTCGCCGACGAACCTGAGCCGGCCGGTGGCCTTGTGGATGGCGTCGAACTTCGGGATCCGCCTGCCGATGTTGGCGAACTCGTCGGCGCCGGGCAGTGGCCCGGACAGGGTCTCAGACATGGCCGTCCCGCCGCATCTGCTCGCCGGCTCCGGCGAGCGCCTCGATCAGCTTCACGTAGCCGGTGCAGCGGCACAGGTTGCCGGCGAGCTCCTCGGCGAGGTCGTCGGCGTCGGTGTCCGGGTTCTCCGCGTACAGAGCGCAGCTGGCCATGAGCACGCCGGGCGTGCAGTAGCCGCACTGCACACCGCCGCCTTCCACGAGCGCGGTCTGCAGCGGGTGGTGCTCACCGTCGCGGCCGAGTCCCTCCACCGTGCGCACCGACCTGCCTTCCGCGCGCAGCGCCGGGTACATGCAGGAGTAGATCGCCTGCCCGTCGACCTGCACGGTGCAGGTCCCGCAGCCACCGGTGTCGCAGCCGCGCTTGGTCCCGGTCAGGTTCAGCCGGTCGCGCAGGACGGAGTTGAGGCTTTCGTAGGGCGTCACCACCAGCGCTGCCGGATCACCGTTCACGGTGAGCCGGAGCATCCGGTGTTCGGTTCCCGTCTCGTCGGCTGTCGAACTGTCGATCTGTGTCATTGCGCCCTCACAACCGCCTGGACCAGGCATCGGGTGATGTAGACCTTGAGGAGGTGGTTCCGGAAGCGGCTCGAGCCTCGGAAGTCGCTGAACGTGCGGACGTCGTCGGAGACGGCAGCGGCGGCCCGTTCGATCTCCTCAGCCGTGGCGGGCCTCCCGATGAGCAGCCGTTCCACCGAGATGGCCCTGGTGACCTTGCGGCCGACGCCGCCGCCGAGCGCGATGCGGACGTCGGTGAAGCGCCCGCTGCGCACCCGGGCCTGCACACCGATGCTGACCAGTGCCCAGTCCACCGAGTTGGTCTCGAACTTCATGAACGCGCCACCGGAGTCCGGGGGCGGCATGGAGAACTCGACCTCGGTCACCATCTCGCCGAACCGCAGGTCCGGCAGGAAGAAGTCCCAGAAGAACTGCTCGATCGGCGTCGTGCGGCGGGCCGCCCCGAGGCCGAGCGTCGTCACCCGGGCGTCGAGCGCGACCAGCGCGGCCGGCAGGTCGAAGAACGGCAGGCTGGAGGCGATGCTCCCGCCGACCGTCGCCACGTTACGGATCTGCATCGGGCGGATGCCGGCGATCGCGTCGGTCAGCACGGCCAGTTTCCCGTGCCGGCCGGCCCGGACATGGCGGGCCAGGTCGGTGAACGTGACCGTCGCGCCCACGTGCACCCGCTCGCCGTTCGACGCGATGGTGCCGAGCGGCAGGCGTGTCACGTCGACCAGCGTCCGGACCTCACCCATGGCCTTGCGGTAGGCGAGCTCGTGGATCGTGGTGCCACCGGCGATGATCTGCGCCGAGGAGCCCCGCGCGTCCAGCACGCGCAGCACCTCGTCGACGGTGGCGGGGAAGAGGTAGTCCTGTGGTTGGAAGATGAGTGTGGGCATCGAGACCTCACTTCACTCGGGCCACGACGGGGCCGAGCCTGCGCAGCAGACCGAACACCGCCGGGTGGTGGTCCTGGACCCGTTCGCCCAGCGTGCGGAACCGGGTCGCGTCCGAGGGCGGGCCGTGGACCTCGTACTTCTTGTTCACGTACGCCTCGTCGGCGGCCGCGGTGTCGAGCATCATCCGGAGGAACAGCGCCGCCGGCGCTTCGAACACGACGTGTGACTCGGCGGCCCTGCCTGTGCACACCCGCGCCCGCCCGTCCTCGACGATGACGTGGAACGGCGGCTCCCCGCTGAGGTCGAACTGCAAGGTCCGATCCCAGTGGTCGAGCATGTCTCGTACCTCGGGCGTGCGGTTCAGGAAGAACACGAACACCCGGATGCCGAGCTGGCATCTCACGCTGGTCCTCATTCCTGTCGACTGGGCTGACTCGCGCCGGGCGGCGGCGAGGAAAGCGGGACTCTGTGCCGCGCACTCGCAGCAGATCGCGTGGTGCGCGGCCGAGGGATCGCGGTCCATCTCCTGTGCCACGTACGACCGGTCGCAGGCGTGACATCGGATGCGTGACTCCCACGGGTCGGCGACCTCGTCGCGGGGGTCGTACGGCCGGGCCGGCACCTCACCGACCCTGGAGTCCCACAGCAGGGCGCCGAGGTAGCAGACGAAGGACACCGCGAACGCGGCCGGCGCGTACCACGTCGCACCGGGGACGCCGGCCAGGTTCAGCAGCCCGATCCCCACGGCGCTGCCCAGTACCCAGGCCAGCACACCCGGCCGGTGCACCGCGCGGACCCGTCCCGGCCGGTATTCGAGCTGCTCAGGCCCGGTGCCCCGCACCCAGGACCACAGCATGAAGGCGACCGCGACCCCGACCCAGGCCACCGTGATGATCGCGCTGTACTCCAGCCCGATCTGCAGCTTGCTCAGCAGGTCCTGCAGCATCAGGAAGAACACGACGACGCCCTGGACCACCACCCAGAACCAGCGCGGGACGGGCCTGCGCACCACGCGCCCCGCCAGGTTGGCCAGGTTGGTGGAGGCCACGTAGTAGTTCGCGGTGTTGATCCGCGTCTGGGTCACCCAGATGAACACGACCGCCCAGACGCCCATCATGACGAGCATCCCGTCCACGGCGGACAGCTCGGTGAGCGCGCCGGTGACCAGGTGTTCGGCCAGGAAGATCCCGACCGCCGCGTTGACGAACAGGGTGAGTCCGTGGAACACCGGCCCGAAGGTGAACCACCGGTGGAAGCGCAGATCGGCCGGGCGGGCGTGGCGCGCGATGTCGCCGGTGAACATCATCAGCACCCAGACGCCCATGTAGAGGGTGAAGGCGTACAGCCAGCCGGGGCCGGACACGGTGGCCGTGCCGGCACCGGACAGCCAGCCCGGGTGGTAGCCCCGCTCGGCGATCGTCCAGACCACGGCCACGGTCAGCCCGGCGAGGTAGACCGGCAGCAGTACCCCGTTGAACTTGTCGAGGAAGACCCGCACCCCACCGACCGCGAGCGGCACGCTGTAGGCGACGACCACCACGAACCAGAACCACTCACCGGGCCCGCCGAACACAGTGTGGAAGGCGTGGGCGACCACAGCGCCCTCGAACGTCGCGTAGAAGGTGGCGATCAGGTACAGCACCAGGGTGGCGATCGAACCACCGCCGAAGCCGAACAACATGCGGGAGAACAGGTTGATGCTCGTCCCCGAGCGAACCGAGTACGTCGCCATCGCCGCGCACAGCACGCTGTACGCCCCGACCGACAGGGCGCAGCCGATCAGCGCGTCCGCCGGGCCGACCTGCACCGCCGCCAGCCCACCGGTGATCAGCCACGCCATCGCGCTGGCCAGCGCGTACCAGGCCATCGCCATCGACCACCGGCCGCTGCGTGCGCTCTTCGGCACGACGTGCGCCGCGTAGTCCTCGGTGACGGCGCGACGGACCACCTCGGGGTCGTCGTGGAAGGACTCCTCGAGCGGCGGGACGCGTAATACCGGGTCTTTGATCACGGGATCTCCTCGATGGAGCGCTGCACCGGCCGGACGCGTCTGCTGAAGCGGCGGCCGCCGGGCGACGGAATGCACACATGTTTGCCAGGGCACATGCCGGTGTCAATACTTTGGGATACCAAAATAACTTGATCTCCGCATCTGCGGATGGATATGCGTCTATGAACCGCAAGCAGTGAGTTCATCGGTCACGAGGCCGCTGACACTTGACCGCATCACACACTTCTGCTCCGATTGCACAATCGATTGGCATGCTGCGTGGCCCGGTTCTCGGGCCGAGTGAGGAGCCGAGCAATGTCGAAGCTGCTGCTGTCCGGAGGCCGCGTGGTGAACAGCACCGGGTCGTCCGACCTGGACGTTCTCGTGCGGGACGGACGCATCGAGGCGGTCGGGCGGTTCGACGACGTGCCGCTCGGCGACGACGTGGAGCGGGTCGACGTCAGCGGCAGGCTGCTGTTCCCCGGCGGTGTGGACGTCCACACCCACCTCGACTCGCCGATGATGGGCACCACCACGTCGGACGACTTCGCCAGCGGCACGCGGGCGGCGGCCTGCGGCGGGACGACGACCCTGGTCGACTTCGCGATGCAACCACCCGGCACGACCCTGCTGAAGTCACTCGCCGATCACCATGCGAAGGCCGAGGACAAGGCCGTGATCGACTACAGCTTCCACATGTGCGTCACCGACCTGTACGACGGCGCGACCGACGAGTTCCCGGAGATCGTCCAGTCCGGCGTCAGCAGTTTCAAGGTCTTCATGGCCTACCGGGGCAGCATCATGCTGCACGACGGTGACATGTTCGAGGTGTTGCGAAAGTCGGCGGCACTCGGCGGCCAGGTCTGTGTGCACGCCGAGAACGGCGACGTCATCGACAGGCTCGCCGCGGATCTCGTGGCCGCCGGACGGACCGGTCCCGGCTCGCACGAGATCGCCCGGCCCCCCGCCACCGAGGTCGAGGCGGTTCACCGGGCCATCCGCATCGCGCGCATGGCCGACTCCCCGCTGTACTTCGTGCACCTGTCGACCGAGGGCGCGGTCGAGGCGGTGGCCGAGGCCAGGTCCCGGGACTGGGCGATCGCGGGTGAGACGTGCACCCACTACCTGACTCTCGACAGATCCCTCTACGACGCACCGGGATTCGACGCGGCCAAGGTCGTGCTCACTCCCCCGCTGCGCACCCAGGAGCACCGCGACGCACTCTGGCGGGGCCTGCGGGCGGGAACGCTCGGCGTCGTGAGCTCCGATCACTGCCCGTTCTGCCTGGAGGAGAAGCGCCGCCTCGGCGAGCACGACTTCCGCGCCGTGCCCAACGGCGGGCCGGGCGTCGAGCACAGGTTCATCGTCATGTACGCCGAAGGAGTGCGTCAGGGGCGGCTGTCGCCGGAGAAGTTCGTCGACCTCGTCGCGACCGCCCCGGCACGCCAGTTCGGGCTGCCGGGCAAGGGCTCGATCACTCCCGGGGCGGATGCCGACATCGTCGTGCTCGACCCGGACGGGACCACGACGATCTCCGCCGCCACCCAGAACCAGAACATGGACTACACCCCATACGAGGGGTGGACCCTGCCCGGAGCCATCGACGCCGTCTACGCCCGCGGCGACCTGGTGGCCAGGAACGGACGCTTCGTGGGCGCCGAGGGCCGAGGCCGGTTCATCGCCCGCACCACCCGCTAGGACCTCGTGAGTGTTGAGTCTGGCCATAGCCACACCCAGCACTCACGAGCCAGGAATGATCAGAAAGGACAGCCGACAGCATGACGGTCTCGGAGCGCCTGCAGCCCAGTCCGGATCGACTCGGGGCGGACCTCGACGAGCTGGCCACGGTGCGAGAACCCACGCGCGCGGGCTGGACGCGGACCGTCTTCTCCGAGCCCTACCGGTCGTCGCGCGAGTGGGTCGCCTCCCGGATGCGCGCGGCCGGGTTACGGGTCGAGACCGACGGGGCAGGCAACATCGTCGGCGTCCTGCCGGGCCGAGTGCCGTCGGCGCCGGCGCTCGTCACCGGGTCGCACACCGACACGGTGGAGGCAGGCGGCCGGTTCGACGGCGTGGTGGGGGTGCTCGGCTCGATCGAGGTCGTCCGCATGCTGAGGGAGAACGACATCGAGCTCGACCGGGACCTTCTCGTCGTCGACTTCCTCGGCGAGGAGTCCAACGAGTTCGGGCTCAGCTGCCTGGGCAGCAGGGCGCTCGCGGGTGAGCTGACCACCGACCACCTCGATCGGCGCGACCGCGACGGCGTCCGTCTCGGCGAGCGCTACGCGGAGTTCGGCCTGGAACCGTCGGGGGTCCTCGAGGCCGCAGCGCGGTTCGCCGGGCGGGGTGCGTTGCACCGATACCTGGAGCTGCACGTCGAGCAGGGGCCGGTGCTGGAACAGCGGGGCACGGCCATCGGGGTCGTGACGGCCATCGCGGGCATCCACCGGTTGGTCGCGGACTTCGTCGGTCGCGCCGACCACGCCGGGACCGCGCCGATGGCCGCGCGCCGTGACGCCCTCGTCGCCGCCGCCGAGGCCGTGCTCGCGGTCCGCCAACAGGGATGCGGGGCTCCGGTGCACGGCGTGGCCACCACCACCCGGCTCGACGCGCCGCCCGGTTCGCCGAACGTCGTGCCGGCACGGATCCGCATGTACGCGGAGATGCGCAGCGTCGACGTCGGCTGGCTCTCCGACGCGCAGCGCAGGCTCGGTGAGGAGATCAGTCTGCGGGCGGCCGAGCACGGCGTGGACGCCGACCTGACCTGGTCGGTGGACAACGAGTGCCTCCCCGCCGACGCCGATGTGCAGCAGGTGATCACCGCGGCGGCCGACTCGCTGGGCGTGGGCTGGGAGGCGCTGCCCAGCGGCGCGACCCACGACGCCGTCCATATCGCCCGGCTGTGCCCGATGGGCATGATCTTCGTGCCGTCGAGGGACGGCCGGAGCCACTGCCCGGAGGAATGGACGGATCTCGAGGACATCAGCACCGGGATCCGGGTGCACGCCGAGGCGCTCCTCGAGCTCGACCGCGCGCGGTGAGCCAAGCACTCACGGGTTCAGCGGGGACGGGTGTGCCGGTGGTGGTTTGCGCAGCATCAGGACGAGGAGCACTCCGACGACGGCGGCACCGCCGGTGAGCACGAACATGTCGGCGTAGGACGTCGCCTGCACGTGGGTCTGCGCGGTCTTGTAGAGACCGAGCAGGGTCTGCCGGTCGGCGCTCTCGTACTGGGGCAGCGTCGTCACCGTCTGCAGCGAGCTCGTGTCGGAGGAGAGCTGGGCGTTGACCCGGGACAGCACGATGCCCATCACCGCGACGCCGAGCGCCGCGGAGACCCGCTGCACGACGTTGTTCGCGGCGCCCCCGTGACCGACGAGGTGCGGTGGGAGCCAGCCCAGCCCGTTGGTCATGATCGGCATCATCGCGAGTCCGGCGCCGAGCGCGGAGATCATGACCCAGGTCGCCGCCTGCGGCCTGGTCATGTCCACGTTGAAGCCGGTGGCCAGCAGATAGGCCCCGTACAGGCTGCCGACCAGTCCCAGCAGCG
This sequence comes from Actinospineispora spinosispora DSM 44797, assembly GCF_000429025.1. Taxonomy (GTDB): domain Bacteria; phylum Actinomycetota; class Actinomycetes; order Mycobacteriales; family Pseudonocardiaceae; genus Pseudonocardia; species Pseudonocardia spinosispora. The sequence goes on along the minus strand of NZ_KE386833.1, from coordinate 156,334 downwards.
CGGGTAGCCGAGGACCGAACCTGTCGTACAACGCCCCGGCGATCGGGATCAGCACGATCAGCATCAGCCCCATGGGGAGCAGGGCGAGACCGGTGGGCCCCGCCGAAAGGCCCTGTGCGTTCTGGAGGAACTGGGGCAGGTAGTAGATCGTCGCGAACATGCTGATGGTCAGGATTCCGATCAGCAGCAGCGAGTTCACGAACGGCAGGTACCGGAACACCCGTAGGTCGATCAGTGGGTTCTCGACCTCGTTCTCGATGACCGCGAACAGTGCGAGGGACAGGACCGCGCTGGTGGCCAGGATCAGGACGAGATAGGAGTCCCAGTGCCATTTCTGGCCCTTGGACGAGACCACGATGATCGCGGCCAGCCCGTAGCTGAAGGTGAGGAACCCCCACCAGTCGAACTTCTGCCTCGTCTCTCCTCGGGGCAGATTCGGCAACAGGAACAGTCCGACGATGACGGCGGCGATGCCGATCGGGGTCTTGAAATGGAAGATCCAGCGCCAGCTCAGGTCCTGGATCAGCAGGCCGCCGATGGTGGGCCCGCAGCTGGGCGCGGCCGCGACGCCCAGACCGTACAGACCCATCGCGGCGCCGATCTTCTCCGGCGGAACGATCCGGTAGATCATCGTGATGGTCACCACCGGGATGACGCCGCCGGGGATGGCGGTCAGCACCCGGAAGATGATGAGGCTGTTCAGGTCCCAGGCGAGCCCGCACAGCGTGGACCCGGCCAGGAAGCTGATCAGCACGAGCCGGTGCAGCAACGTCGGTCCCAGCCGGTTGCCCAGCCAGTTGCTGGTGGTCACGAAGATCCCGAGGCTCAGCGAGAACGCCGTGCTGACCCAGGCGACGTCGTCGCTGCTACCCCCGAGGTCCTTCTGGATGTACGGGATGGCGATGTTCACGATCGCGCTGTCCATCGGGGGCAGGAAGCTGCCGACCATCAGCACCAGCAGCGGCGCCAGCCACTTCTGCGTCTGAGGTGTGGTCGACGACGCCGAGGGCATGCCCACTTATAGCATGTATTTCAGTGCTGGACTATCCAGCGCCGAAGTTCATGCGATCGGCACCGGGAGCGCAGAGCCGTCCGGACTAAGGTTCAGGTATGGCTGACTGGCTCGATCCCGAGGAGCTACGGGTCTTCCGGGCGTTCAACACCTCCTGGGTCGCGATGATGGCCCGGCTGGACCAGGAGCTGCAGAACGACATCGGGTTGTCCCGGACGTACTTCGAGATCCTGTGGCGCCTGAGGCACGCCCCCGGCCAGGCCATGCGGATGACCGAACTGGCCGAGCAGACCGAGTCCAAGCCGAGCCGGATGACCCACGCCATCGGACGCCTGGAGGCCGACGGGCTGGTCCGGCGTGAGGTGAGTGCGGGCGACCGTCGCGGCTGGAGCGCTGTGCTGACCGAGCAGGGGGCGGCGCTCATCGAGCGCGCCATGCCGCGCTACGCGCGCAGCATCCGGGAGAACTTCTTCGCCCCGCTCAGCCCGGACATGCAGGCCGACCTGGTCCGGATCGGCAAGGCCCTGCTCGCCCACGTGGACCCGAGCAAGCTGCACAGCCTCTCCGACGGCGCCGAGGCAGCCGCCGGGCCCGGCGCCGACGAGTGACTACGCGGGACCGCCGGTAGCGGGTCGTCGGATGAACAGGGCCAGTGGGATGGCGGCCAGTGTGACCGCCCCACAGAGCAGGAACACGTCGCTGTACGCCTGAGCCAACACATGAAGCTGGAGCGATTCATACAGTGGCGCGAGCCCCTCGGCGCCACGCGCGGCCATCGTGTGCACCCGCTCGTCGGCCGGCGTGAGCAGGGCCGAACGATCGGCCCACAGCTGGGCCTGCCGTCCGGTCGCCAACGCGGTGAGCATGGCGAGCCCGAGGGCCGCGGTGACCCGCTGGACGAGCTGGTTGAACGCGCTGCCCGCGCCGGCCAGGTGCGGCGGCAGTGACGAGATGCCGGCCGTGGTGATCGGCATCATGGCCAGGCCAGGGCCCACGGCACGCAGCATCAGCGCCGCGATGAACTCTCCCCGGGTCATGTCCGGGTTGATGCGCGCGAGCATGAGCAGGCCGACCCCGGAGATCGCCAGCCCCGCCACCGCCGGCCAGCGGGCACCGAACCTGTCGGTGATCCGGCCGGCCAGCGGCATGCACAGCATCATCACCAGCCCCTGCGGCAGCAGTACGAATCCGGTGTTCAGCGCCGTGAGGCCTTGGCCCTCCTGCAGGAAGATCGGGACGTAGAAGGACACCGCGAACAACCCGATCGCCTGTAGCGCGATCAGGACCAGCGAGTTGACCAGCGGCCAGTTGCGCAGCGCACGCACGTCCAGCAGCGGGTCGTCGACCTCCAGCTCGATCACCACGAACAGGGCCAGCAGCAACACCGCCACGACGACCAGCAGAAGGACCCGGTACCCGGTCCAGCCCCAGTCCTCCCCCTCCGACGCCGCCAGCAGCAGCGCGAACAAGCCGCCCGCGATGCAGGCGAAACCCGGTGCGTCGAACCGCCGGCCCGGACGGCCCTCCAGCTTCGGAAGCACCGCCGCCGCGGCAACCAGGCCGATCAGACCGACCGGCAGGTTGACGAAGTACACCAGTCGCCAGCTCGCGTACTCGACCAGGTAGCCACCCAGTGTCGGGCCGACCGCCGGGGCGACCACCATGCCCAGCCCGTAGAGCCCCATCGCGGTGCCGATCCGCTGCTTGGGCACGATCCGGTACAGGATGGTCATGCAGGTCACCGGCAACATGCCGCCCGGCGCCGCCTGCAGGACACGGAACACGATCTCACTGGTCAGGTCGGTCGCCAGACCGCAGAGCGCCGAGCCGACGCAGAACCCGACCAGCGACCACAGGTACAACCGCTTGAGCCCGAGCCGGTCCCCGAGCCATGCACTGGCCGGCACGACCACGCCGAGGCACAGGTTGTAGGCCGTGGACACCCACTGGATGTCGTCGGTGCTCGCGGCCAGGTCGGCCGCCATCCGGCTCAGCGCGACGTTCACGCTGGTGGTGTTGAGCACCGACATGAACACACCGATGACGACAACCGCGAGCGAAAGACCCCACGTGGCGTCGGGCGGCGGCGACATGGGTCGCGTCGCCACCGCGACGGGCGCCGGCGCCTCGGTGCGCGTGGACGTCGACATGCTCACCCGCCTCAGCGACAAGATCGACGAACGACTGTTCGCTGAGATAGCTTACAATTGTTCGGTAAGCCGTGAAAGACCCAGGTGAGAGGTTCTCCCCGCCCCGAGGTCCGGCTCAGGGAGAATGACGGCGTGAGCAACCAGTCGAGCGGCTCGGCAGCTCGCACCCGCAACCGGTGGGGCGAGGGCGACCGGCTTCACGCGGAGATCCTGGATGCGGCGAGCCGGCTGCTGTCAGAGCTGGACAACGAGGACGGGCTGACCATTCGAGGGGTGGCCCGAGCCACCGGTATCGCTCCGGCCAGCATCTACGCACATTTCGCCGATCGCGCCGCGCTCCTGGACGGGCTGCTCGAGCACGAGATCCAGCGGCTGCGCGAGCGGATCGAGCGCGCGGGCGACAGCAGCGACGCCACGCGGGACGTCGACCCGGTGCGGCGGGTGCACGACCAGCTGCACGCCTACTGCGACTTCGCCATCAACCATCCCGGGCACTACCGAATCCTGTTCCGCAGGCCGTCCCAGGCGCCGCCGTCGGCACCCAGCCCGGTGATCGACATCCTCGCTCTGTTCCAGCATTCGCTCCAGCTCGCCGAGGACGCCGGCCGGCGGTTGCGACTGCCCGCCGACCGGGCCGCGGTGGTGGTCTTCATGGCCGCGCACGGCCGAATGGCGCTCTACCACTCCAACCCCACCGCCCGCTCCGCCCGGCTGGTCCCCCAGTTCGTGGACGAGCTCACCGCCCTCGTCCTGGACCAGGAACCGCCGCCCGTCGCTTCCATCGGGCCTGCCCGGTGACGGGCGGGTAGGTTCCTGGGACGTGGACATGAAAGACGACCCGGACGGCGCCTGGGTGTGGGCGAGCATGCCCGTCGCGGGCTCCGAGCCGAAGTGGCAGGAGTTCACCTGGCGGAGCTGGGGCTCGCTCGGCGCCTACCTGGTGGACCAATCCACGTTCATGGTGCCGGCACGGCCCGAGGTCATCGAGGCTGTGCGACGGATGCTGGACGAGACACGCCGCGTGGGTCGCGTCGGGCAGATGCGGCGGGTCTCGTTACTCGACCGCGCGGCCGAGAACCGGATCATCGCCGAGATGAAGGACGCGATCGACGCCGAGTACGCCGAGGTGCTGGACAGACTTCCGATGTTCTCCTCCGAGCTGGAGTACGAGCGCAAGCGGGGGCGGGTGATCTACGCGGAGGTGGAGGAGTCCGAGGTCGATCTGGAACGGTTCCGCCGCTGGATGTCCCGCATCGCCGCGCGGGACTACTTCGATGCGCCACTCGGAGCGGACGCACGAGCGGCCGTCGAAGCCGCCGCCGAGGAGCTGGCGGCCTTCCGGGACGAGGCGATGGGAGTCCACACCCCCGAGCCCGACAACCCCGAATAGCTCGCACAGACCGAGTGCACGCCGCACAGAGGCCCCAGCCTCTGTGCGGCGTGTACTCGATCTGTGCGAGCCGTGGCGCCCGGTAACCGACGCGATGACACCGTGAGCGGTGTCGGCCGGGCCTCGCGACCGATAATGTCGGTATGTCAGGTGCATCGGACGGACCGCGCGAGGACGCCTAAGCAATGATCGTTGAGCCGCCCGCCTCGGAGGGATATCTGCGCTACAGCTGGCCGGCCGATCCACACCTGGCCGTCACGGTGCGCGCCGAGGTCCACAGATGGCTGAGCAGCCTGGCGTTGAGCGATGACGACGAGGCCAGCGTCATCATCGCGGTCGACGCGGCGATGACGAACGTCATGGACCATGCCTACGACCCGGGGGTTCTGGGCAGCGTGGAGCTGGTGCTGTGGACGGAGCCCTCCGCGGTGTGCATCGAGGTCGTCGACTACGGCACCTGGCGGGCTCCGGCCGAGGGGTCGACCGGGCACGGCATCGCCCTGATGAAGGGCCTGGTCGAATCCGTGCGAGTGCACGTCGACGAGCGGGGTACCCGGGTGCTGCTGCGCAACCCGTTGCGCTCCCGGCCGTCGAGTTCTGACCCGGACCCAGGTCCGGAAGGCGGCTGAGCCCGCCGGGGCGGCGACTCAGGTGCCCCGGACTCCGGTGATGTGAACCCTGAGCGGCACGGGGAACGTCTGTGCATAGCCGGCCGGGTCGAAGCCGACCTTGGTGAGCTGGTGCCGGTACTTCCGCATGAACGTCTCGTGCGCGTCAGCGGCCGGCACGTCGTCGACGACCTCGGCGATGCCGGTCAGCACGACGATGTCACCGTTCCCGTCGCCGTTGTTGAAGTTCATCGCCACTGCCGGCCGATCGGCGATGTTCCGCAACCGTGCCGCGCTGGTCTGGTTGTAGACGAGCAGGCCGGATTCCTCGGCGATGAACCAGACCGGGTTCGGTTGCGGCACACCCTTCCCGTCCACGGTGGTGAGCCACACGACCATCTCGTGGTCGAACCGGACACGCAGCTTCGCACCGAACGTCGAGTCGGCGGGTGGGATCGTGGACATACGTCAACCTCCGGTCGGCGGAGCGCCGAGCTGTGTCGTGCCCGGCTTCGGGCGGTCTGATCGTGTCGAGGCTCGTGCGCCCCGGCTATTCACCTGGCTGCAGCGTCTTACGCCAGATCCGCAGGAGAGCGCGGGTGAGCTTCTCCCGCTCGTACCTGCCGCTGTTCGCGGCGTCGACCACCGCGTGACTGGCGCTGATCAGCAGCATCGCGGTCACGTCCGGCTCCTCGACCACGAACGCACCGGCGCCGATCCCGGATCTGATGAAGTTGCCCAGCCACTCGACGAGCCTGCCGTCGGTGCCCGATGCGACCGGCGGTGCCACCGTGTGGAACAGCACCTCGTGTTCCCTGCGGTGCTCGACGCCGTACTCGATGAAGCACTCGACGAACGCCTCGAGCTGACTCCACCATCCCGCCGCCGACGCCTCGCCCGTCCGCTCCGCGGCGACAGCGATGAACGCCCTGGTGAACCGATCGCGCAGAGCCTCGGTCAGCTCGTCGCGGGAGCTGAAGTAGCGGTAGAAGGTGCCCTTCGCCGCACCGGCGGCGGAGGTCACGTCTTCCACCGACACGGTGGCCGGCCCCTTCCGGAGGAAGACCTTCAGCGCCGCGTCGAGCAACTCCTGCCTACGCGACTCCGGCCGTTTGACCCGCGACACCGGAGCCGGACTCATCGCCGAACCGCGGCCGGCCGGCCCGAACAAGCACACCGAAAACCAGCACGGCTATGACCGACAGTCACTGTCATGACAGCTACCCCCGCTGCTCGACGCACGTCCCGCAGTCTAGCCGCTTCCCGGTCACCCGGCGGGGCGACAGGTCGGTACCGTCAGATCATTACGACCGCTGGTCATCACAGTGCCGGCACGGGCTCAGACCATCTGCCATCGGTTGGGCAACCCGGACTCTGCCAGGTTGTCGGCCCACACCTTGTTCATCCGGGTCAGCCAGTCGTGACCGATGGGCGGCAGCATCGGCCCGCCCTCGGTGACCCGCTCGAACAACGCCGTCTGGGCTCGGGTCGCCAACTCTCGGATGCGGCTCAGATCGACGTCGACCAGGACACCGTCCCGCTTGAGCACCCTGCCGTCGACCAGCACCGTGCGCACGTTCGTCGAGTTCGCCTGGAGCACGACGCTCCCGACCATGTCGGGGCGAGGGATCATGTTCATCGAGAGTCCACCGACGAGGATGATGTCCGCCTTCTTGCCCGGCACCAGCGAACCGATCCTGCTGCCCAGGCTGCACGCTTCCGCCCCGTTGATCGTCGCCCAGCGCAGCGCGTCCCTGACCTTCAGGTCCATTCTCAGTGGCATGTCGCCCCGGAGGAGGAACTCGTCGTTGTCCATCGCCCGCTGAAAGAGCAGTCCCGTCCGGCACTGGCCGATCAGGTCACCGGAGTTGAACGACGCCACGTCGACACTGAGCGTGGGTTTGATCCCGTGCTCGATGCACTTGCGGATCGGTGGCCTGCCCATTCCCATGCCCATCTCGGTCTCCGGTGCGATCGACACCTTCGCGCCGGCGTCCGCCAGCATGCGGAAGTCGTCGTCCTCCAGGGAACAGCAGTGCACGTGCACCTGTTTCTCGTGCAGCAGGCCGTGGTGGCGCAGCTCGCGGACGCCGTTCGTGCAGGCCGAGCCCCACATCGCGCCGGTGTGCGTGATGATCGTCGCGTCCAGCTCGTTCGCCGCCCGGATCTCGCTGATCGTCCGGTTGAACGGGGCGATCGCCGTCTCCGTGATGGCGATGCCCCTGGTCAGCAACCCGTTCTCGGCCGAAAGGTAGGTCTCGGCGATACGGCGGGAATCCGCGACCTTCTCCTCGAACGTCCGGAACCCCTTCAGCTTCGGATCGGTCACCAGGCTCGAGCCGCTGTAGCCGTAGGCGTACACGGCACGGATCCCGACCTCCTGAAGACCTCGGACCAGTGCGTCCGCGTGTTCGGGTGTGTGGATGCAGTGCGAGTAGTCGATGAAGGTCGTCACGCCTGCGTCGACGGCTTCCAGCGCTCCCACCAGGTTCGCCACGTAGGCGTCCTCGGCGGTGTAGTTGGCCGTGACCCGGTTACGAAGGCTGCCGAGGAACTCGATGATGCTCGTGTCCGAGTAGAGCCCGCGCAGCAGTGACTGCCACGTGTGCCGGTGGGTGTCGACGAAACCAGGCATGATCACCATGCCCGTCGCATCGATCACCTCCGCGTCCGGCGCCTCGATGTGCGGGGCGACATCGATGATGATGTCGCCCTCCACCAGGACGCTGCCCACCTCCAGCTCCCAGTCGGCGGGGTTCATCGTCAGGACGTATCCCCCCTTGATCAGGATCCGATTACGTCGACCTTCAGTCACGCCACACTCTCCGATGTCCCGATTCCTCGTCGTTGTCCGAGCTGATGCCGATGGGGTCAGCTCGGTGTGACACTCACCGCGTGGGGCTCGGTATAGGCGGAGAGGGCATGTGCACCCGCTCCGTCCTGGCCGACACCGCTGAGCTTCGCTCCGGTGAGACAGATCCTGAAGTCCATGGCGAAGAAGCCGTGGCCGTTGATGAAGGTCCCGCCGGCTACCAGGCGACGGGACAGCTCGACGCCCCTGGACTCGTCCTCGGTCCAGATCGAGCTACCCAGCCCGTAGATCGTCTCGTTGGCCATCGCGGTCGCGTGCTCGATCGAGTCGTAGCCGACGATCGGCAGTGCCGGGCCGAACTGCTCCTCCTGCACCAGGCGCGAGGAGCTCGGTGCGTCGGCGACGACGACCGGCCGCAGGTACCACCCTTCGTCCTCGTCGATCGCCAGACTTCCCCGGGTGTGCACGACACCACCGCCCGCACGTGCTTCGTCGACCAGGCGCCTCACCCGCGCACGCGATGCCTCGGTGTGCACCGGTCCCATCGTCACGGCCGGGTCGAGCTGGTCGCCGACGACGTAACCGTCGAGTACCGCCGTCAGGCCGTCCACGATCGTCGGCATCAGCCGTCGCGGGACGTAGAGCCGTTTGAGCGCGAAACACACCTGGCCCGCCGCCGCGAAGGCCGCGCCGGCGATCGAACGGAAGAACCGGTCGTCGAGGACGCAGTCGTCCAGGACGATGCCAGGGTCGTTGCCACCCAGCTCCAGTCCCACGGACTTCAGGTTCGCGGCCGCCGCTCTGGCCACGGCCTGCCCTGTCGGGACGCTACCGGTGAACGAGATCTTCCGGACCCGCTCGTGCTCGGCCAGGCGCTGCCCCAGTACCGGACCGGAACCGGTCAGGACGGTCAGCACACCGGGCGGGAGCGCGTCCGCGGCGGCCTGCAGGAACCGCACCGTGCCGAACGGCGCCGTCGGCGGGGCGAGCAGGACGACGGAGTTGCCGGTGAGCAGCGCCGGTACGACCTTGAGGGTCGACAGCAGCAGTGGATAGTTCGACGGCGCGATCGCCCCGACCACGCCGAACGGTTCCCTGAACCGCCACGCCGCGCCCTGCCCGACGTCTTCGAGGACGTCACCACCGTCGAGCCAGTCGAGCCCGTGCGCGAAGCTCTGGAGCAGCATTGCGAAGAAGCCCGGTTCGAGCTGCGCCTCGGCGAGGGTCTTCCCGGTCTCCCTGGCGAGGAGCTCAGCCACACCGGGGACCGCGTCGGCCGCCTCGCCCGCCGTCGACAGGCGGGTGAAACGCTCGGCCGCGCCCAGGCCGGCCCACGCCACCTGTGCGCGTTCCGCCGCGCGTACGGCGCGATCGATGTGCTCCGGTCCGAGCTCGGGAAAAAAGCCGACGATCTCGGTGGAATGGCCAGGATTGTAGACACTCACCTCCTTCACCCAGTCGTCCACGATCGCACCATCGATGGACAACGGTTGCCCGGAAACCTCATGAACTGTCGTCACAGATATCCCCTTGCCGCGTCACAACACACAGAGACGTCCACCGCGCGGGCTCCCGCGCGATATGCGAATTGACCGCACGGGAGCCGCCACACGATTTGCTCAGCTCTCGGTCAGCTGTTTGTGAATGGACAGCCCGTCCATCCATCCCTCTTTCAGCTTGACCAGATTTCCTTCACAGCGGATGAGGTCCACGATCTCGATCGTGATCGTCTTCCCGGTCGGTTCGTACGTCCTGCCGCCCATCTGCCACGGCAGCGCCAGCGTGCCGGTGAGGTTCTGGTGGCACACCCAGCTGTCGCCGTCGACGTGCAGGCTCGTGCTGGTCATCGAGTAGTCCGGCCAGGCCTTCATCAGGTACTCGAAGGCGTTGCGGCACTCATCGATCCCTTCCCACTTCAACAGCTCGTGCATGCCGTGGACGACGAAACTGGAATCCGGGGTCTGCATGGCGAGAATCGCTTCGAGATCGTGATCGTTCCACGCCTTGTTGTATCGCCGAACGAGCTCGTCGATCGACGACGGCGCACTCTGATCAGTACCCATGCCATTGCCTCCTACGCTGGAAACATCTGGAAAATGACTGCTATTCATTTTGGTGTTCTCGCACTGCGAGTGTCAATACCGGTAACCGGACTTCTCGTAGCTAAATATGACCGGCGTTCATTTATATTGAAGGGATGAGCCCGCCGTCGACCCGGACCGCGGTCCCGGTGACGTACGAGGCAGGCTCGCTGACCAGGAAAGCCACGACCTTGGCGAACTCCTCGGGACGGCCGTAGCGTCCGACCGGGATCGTCGCGATGCTCTCGGCCCGCACGTCCTCGACGGCCCGCCCGGAACGCTCGGCACGGCTACGGTCCAGTTCCACGATTCGCACGGTGGCGATCCGTCCCGGGATCACCGTGTTCACCGTCACCCCGTCCGCCGCGACCTCGGCGGACAGCGTTTTCGACCACCCGACCAGCGCGGAGCGCAACGAGTTCGAGATGCCCAGGTTCGGGATCGGGGTGATCACCCCGGACGACGTCCCGGTGACGATCCGTCCCCAGCCCTGCGCTCGCATGGCCGGCAGCAGGGCCGAGGTCACCCGCATGATCGAGGCGACCATCCCGTCGAACTGCGCCGTCCAGGTCCGAGGCTCGACCGAGGTCACCGGGCCCGGCGGCGGCCCGCCGGTCAGGTTGACCAGGATCGACGGGGGCCGCCCGCCGGCCGTCGTGGTCTCCAGCGCCGCATCGATACTCGCCGTCGAGCCCAGGTCGGCGACCACCGTGCGCAGGCCCCGAGGGACCGTGAGGGCGAGCTCGTCGAGCGCCTTCTCCGACACGTCCCACGCGACGATCTCGACGCCCTCGGCGGCGAGCTCCCGGCAGGTCGCGCTTCCCAGACCTCCCCCGGCGCCGAGAACGACCGCGACCCGGCCCGCGATTCCGAGTTCCATGACACGTTCCTCTCCGTGGAGCGACCATCACTGATGCACGGTTCGTGGGACCCGTCGCGAGATTCCGACCTCGTCGTCCTTCCAGTGCTCGGGCAGGCGGGCCCCTTGTTCGGGAAAGAGCTCCTCGAGCCGGTTCACCGATACCTGCTGGGTCGTATCGGTGTCCGGTCGCGCATCCCGCTCCCATGCCCGTCCCGCGGTCTCGACATCCCGGAACGAGTCGAGGCAGACCGCGAGGTGGAAGGCGTTGCCCATGGCGGTGCCGGCGCCCTGGCCCAGCGTCGGGGGCATCGCGTGCGCGGCGTCACCGACGATGAACACCCGACCGGCGCGCCAGCTGGTGAGCGTGACCCGCTCGTAGTAGTCGAATCGCGGGTTGTCGGCGATGCCACCGATCGCGTCCGCCAGCAACGGGTAGCTCGCCTGCCAGGTCGATCGATCGAACGGCACCCGAAGCGCCTCGGTATCGTCGGCTTTCGCGCCGAGCAGCAGGTACAGCGAGTCACCGGCGCACGGAACGTACAGAATGCGCCGCTTCTTGACGGTGTCCCAGAAGTTGACGTAGTGGCGCCACATCGAATGGTCCGGCGCGAGCTTTCGGTCGACCAGCACGCGGTAGACACCGACGTCGAATCGTTCGAGCCGCGCCGGCAGACCCAGACTGTCCCGGACGGCCGACTTGATGCCGTCCGCGCCGATGACCACGTCGGCGGTGACGGCGCCGTCGGAGAACCACAGCCGTCCCTCCGGATCGGCCCCGGCGGCGTGCCGGCCGGTCAGAATCGTGGCTCCGGCCGCTTCCGCGCACTCGACGAGCGCGGTGTGCAGATGGTGGCGCGTCATCGTGACCATGCGTCCGCCGCCGGGCAGCGGCATGGGGATGGCGGCCATCAGCTCGCCGTCAGCGGTGCGATCGTCCCAGCTCGGCGCCTCGTAGCTGCCTTCGAGGACACGGTCGAGCGCGCCGATCTCCGCCAGCACCCGTAATCCGTTCTCCCACAGGAAGATTCCCGCACCGAAGGCCCGCAGTTCCGATGCGCTCTCGTGCACCCGCACCGACCATCCGCGCCGGGCGAGTGCCGCTGCTGCTGTCAGGCCGGCGAAACCGGCGCCGACTATCTCCGCGGTTCGTACGCTCATCGACTCTCCTACCTCGACCGACCGGCTGACTGATCTCGTACCGCGCCGCGCGAGCGCAGCACCCGCCCCGGGGCGGCACCGGTTTCCTCGGAATCGGCGATCACGAGCTCGCCGTTGACCACAACCGACCTGATCCCCACGGCGAAGCCGTGCGGCGCGGAGAACGTGGCCGTGTCCGCGATGCGCTCGGGATCGAGCACCACGACGTCCGCGCGGGCCCCCGGTCTGAGATGGCCCACGTCGGCGCCGGGCAGCCGGGACGCCGGCATCGAGGTCATCTTGCGGATGGCCTCCTCGAACGACAGCACGCCATCGTCCCGGACGTACCGGCCGAGCACCCGGGGAAAGGTCCCGTAGCTGCGTGGATGTGGTGTGCCACCGGCCTCCGGCCCGAGCACCCAGCCGTCGCTGGCGACGCAGACGGCCTCGTGGCGCAGGACCCGCCGGACGTCTGCCTCGGACAGGCTGAACGCCACGATCTCGACCCGGTCGCCGTAGGAGCCGAGCAGTTCCAGCAGCACCTCGACCGGGTCGAGGTCCGGCCGGACCTCGGACAGCCGCTTGCCCGACAGTGGTGACTCCGTTCCGGCCACTCCGCAGATCAGGATCGACTCGGGCTCGAACCGGCGCAGACCGGAGTCCCGCTGTCCGTGGCCGGTGCGAATCTCGTCGGCGATCGTCCGGTGTGACGCCGGGTCGGCCAGCAGCTCCCGAAGGCCTCGGGATCCGCCGCGCAGGGTCCAGGTCGGTAGGTACACCTCGAGCGAGGTCGACGTCGCGGTGTACGGGTACTGGTCCGACAACACGTCGAGCCCCTCGGCCCTGGCGCGGTCGATCAGGCCGAGCGACTGCGCTGTCCGTCCCCAGTTCGCGCGTCCGATCGCCTTGTGGTGGCTGAGCTGCAGTGGGGCACCGGAGCGCCGGGCGATCTCCAACGCCTCCTCGACCGAGGACAGCAGCCCGTCACCCTCGTCGCGCAGGTGTGTGGCGTAGAAACCGCCGTGCCGGGCGCTCACCGAGGCGAGCGCGGCGACCTCCTCGATCTCGGCGTAACAGCCCGGCGCGTAGATCAGACCGGAGGACAGTCCGTACACACCCGCCTCGTGGGCCTCGGTCACACACCGTTGCATCCGCGTGAGTTCGACGTCGCTCGGCGCGCGCTCCGCGAAGCCCATGACCGCGGCGCGGATGCTGCCGTGTCCGACGAGCTGCGCCACGTTCGGACCCAGCGGGAGCGCGGCGAGCATCGCGAGGAACTCGCGCGGTGACTCCCAGCTGACGTCCAGGTCCCGCGCCAGGAAGCTCCCGTACGGCTCGCCCCGCACCGGGAACGGCGACATGCCGCAGTTGCCGAGAACCAGCGTCGTGACGCCCTGGCGGAGGTACGAGCTCGCGCGCGGTGACCGAGGCAGCGTGTAGTCGCAGTGCGTGTGGATGTCGACGAACCCGGGGCACACGATCATGCCTTCGGCGTCGATCACTCGACGTGCTCCGACCGGTCCGCCGGCCCTGGCCACGTCGACTATGCGGCCACCGCCGATGACGACGTCCGCGTCGAAGGGCGGCGAGCCGGTCCCGTCGATCACGCGGCCACCCCGGATCACCTGTTCGCTGGTCATCGGGTCGGCTCCCGAGCGGCGTCGACGAGGCCGAGCAGCTTGTCGAACAGCGCGTCACCGGCGGTGATCGGCGCCCGGCGCCCGACCAGGCCGCGAGCCCATCGGACCTCGGCCCCGCGCCAGGTCGCGTACTCGTGCTGGAGACCGCCCGGCGGTGAGGCGATGTCGATGATCAGCTTCCCGGCGCAGCGCGGCAGCAGCTCGTCCGGAACGGCGTCCGGGCTGGGCACCGTGTTGATGACGACGTCGGAGCCGACGATCGCTTCGTGGCGCCGGGCGTAGGAGACGGGCATCGCGCCCCGGGCCAGTACGTCCGCCAGACCGCTCTCCCGCCGGCCCGCCACCCGCACGAGAGCTCCGCACGCATGCAGGAGTTCGACGATCGCCGAGGCGGTGCGCCCGGTCCCCAACACGGTGATCCGAAGATCGCCGAACACCTGCTTCGTCTCCGCTATGACGATGCCGAGGACACCTTCAGCGGCCGCCACGGCGAACCGGCGCCGCATGTCCTCGTCGTCGGCGATCTCGTGCAGCGGTACGCGACGCGCCGCGGCCAACGCCTGGATGCCCCGTGGCGCCCGGCCCAGCACGATGCCACCTTGGCCGAGCCGCCTGCCGAAACCGACCAGCTCGTGCAGGAAGATCGGGCCGTCGTGCGACGGTGCGTAGAGCGAGCCGTCCGGATGCAGTCCGGGGGTCGGACAGACGAGCCAGTGCGCGTCCGCCACCGCCTCGGCCGAGGACGAGCACCCCACGTCCTCGGCGGGGACGCCGAAGGTACGCACCGGAACGTCCGCCGCAACCAACCTGCTGACCAGCCGCGACTCGCGCTCGTCGCCCCCGACGACCGCGATCGGCGGCACCGAGGGGCTCATCGGTTCCGTGCTTCGCGCTCGTACGCCTGATCACAGCGCGCGATGACCTTCTCCAGCTCGGCACGCTCGGGGTCGTCGAGCGCGGCCAGCGGAGCCCGCACGTCCCGAGTTCCGCTGTACCCACGCAGGCACATCGCGGCCTTGACGGTCGCCGGCTGGCCGAGCCGTCCGGCGAGCTCCCGGTAGTCCGACCACGTCCGGTGCAGGCGGGCGGCGGCCTGGACGTCACCCCGTTCGATCGCCTCGATCGTGCCCAGCACCGCATCGGGGAACACCCACACGTTGGTCGAGCTCAGTCCGTCCGCGCCCGCCGCCAGCGTCATCGGCGCGACCAGATCGGACGCCGCGATGACAAAGGGCTGGGCGGCCGCGCCGCGAGCCAGCTCCAACGTGAGGAGGAACGACCTGATCGACGGTGTGCCCTGCTTGATCCCGACGTACGCCTCGTCGTCGAGGACCGAGGCCAGCACCTCCCGCGACAGGTCACGGCCGAACACGACGTTGTTGTAGGCGACGAGCCCTCGGCCGAGCTCCGTGCCGAGCCGGGCGAAGTGCCGGATCACGTCCCGATCGGTCAGCTCCTGCGCAAGCGGCGCCGTCACCATCCTCAGCGACGCTCCTGCCGCGCTCATGCGGCGGCTCAGCTCGATCGTCCCGGCGGTCGAGAGCGTTGCCGAGCACCCCATGATCTCCGCATTCGGACACCCCTCGTGGACCGCCTCGACCAGCTCGACCCGCTCGGTGTCGGTGAGGCCGGTGAACTCTCCGTAGGCGCCGCCGAGCAGCACCGAGTTGATCTTGTGGAGCCGAGTGGCTCGCCGCAGGTTCTCCACCGCGGCGTTGAGGTCCACCCGGCCCGACGCGAGGAAGGGCGTCGGCAGGATGCCGAACAGTCGACGGGCCATGCGGGTGGTCCTTCCCTCATCGGCGGCGTGCCGCCCGTGGTGGTCCGAGGCTGTTCCGGGTCCTGATCGGACCGCACCGTCCTCGAAGGCAGCCCAATAGTGACTATCAGTCATGTCTGTGTCAACTACAAACTTTGTGGTTGACCTAGCTTCCATGGTCCATATACTGACCGCAGGTCATTATGACCGTCGAGTCCCCTCGACCCATATCCGTTGCGACAGTTAGGCGCGAAAACCATGGCGAAGGTTGTGTTCGGACTGGGCGCCTCGCACAGTCCGATGCTGAGCACGCCACTCGAACAGTGGCCGTCGTTCATCGAGAAGGACCGGGATCTCCCGAAGTTCCTCGGCGAGAAGCTGCTCGGCACGGACGGCGAGCTCTACACGTTCGACGAGCTGGCGTTACGAGCCGATCCCGGGATCCGGGAGCGGCTCACCGACGAGTACTTCGCGACGGCGTACGAGGCCTGTCAGACGGCCATCCGGAAGGCCGGGGAAGCGCTCACGGCGGCGGCTCCGGACGTGGTGATCGCCATCGGCGACGACCAGCAGGAGCTGTTCCACGACACCAACATGCCGTCGTTCGCCGTGTACCGGGGCGACCACATGATGAACGTCCCGCCGGACATCGACCACGTCCCACCGAACCTGCGGCACGGCCTGTGGGGCTGGTACGACGAGAAGCCGACCCGCTATCCCGCCGATGCCGGCCTCGGCGAGCACCTGATCACCTCACTAGGACAGCAGGGCTTCGACCCATCGACCGTCCTGCTCGAATCCGACGACGTCTCGATGAGTCACGCGTACACCTACATCCACCGGCGCATCATGCGTGAGGACGTACGCCCGCTCGTCCCGGTCTTCGTCAACTGCTTCTACGCGCCGAACCAGCCGAGCACGAAACGGTGTCTCGAGTTCGGCCGTGCCATTCGCTCGGCGATCGACAGCTGGGACAGCGACAAGACCGTCGGGATCGTGGCATCCGGCGGGCTGAGCCACTTCGTCGTCGACGAGAAGCTCGACCGGCAGGTGCTCGACTCGATGAAGACGGGCGACTTCAGCGCCGTCCTGGACATTCCCGAGAAGCACCTCCAGTCGGGCAACTCGGAGGTCAAGAACTGGTTCGTGCTGGGCGCCGCGCTGGCCGACCTGTCCTTCGACGAGATCGACTACATCCCCTGCTACCGGTCGGCGGCCGGTACCGGGTGCGGGATGGCCTTCGGGACCTGGAGCTAGTGAGTCGCCGTGCAGGTCGGACCTCGGGAGAGCAGATGAGCGGCAGGGTCGACGGGAAGGTGGCGCTGATCAGCGGCGCCGCCCGGGGGCAGGGACGGAGCCACGCGGTTCGCCTGGCTGCCGAGGGCGCGGACATCATCGCGCTGGACGTCTGCGCCGACATCGAGTCCATCCACTATCCGGGGCCGACCGAGGCCGATCTGCACGAGACCATCAGGCTCGTCGAGGAGCTCGACCGCCGGGTGGTCGCGCACGTGGCCGACGTCCGACGGTTCGACTCGGTACGCGCCGCCGTCCAGGACGGCGTCGCCGAGCTCGGCCGTCTGGACATCGTCGTCGCGAACGCCGGGGTGATGGGTTTCGGCCAGGCCTGGGAGCTCACCGAGCTCGAATGGCAGACGATGATCGACATCAATCTGACCGGTGTGTGGAACACCGTGCGCGCCGCGATCCCGATCCTGATCGACCAGGGCGCGGGCGGATCGATCATCATGACGAGCTCGGCCGCCGGGCTCGCCGCGATTCCGCACACGGCCCACTACGTCGCGGCCAAACACGGCGTGGTCGGACTGATGCGGTCCCTCGCGGTGGAGCTGGCGAGCCACCGCATCCGGGTCAACTCCGTGCATCCCACGACGGTCGACACCGAAATGATCAACAACCAGTACCTCTACACGCTGCTGACCGGCGGTGATCCACACGGGACCCGGGAAGCGGCGATGGCGGCCCTGCGGGCGCAGAACGCGTTCCCGATCGCCGCGATCGACCCGCTCGACGTCAGCAACGCCGTTCTGTACCTGGCGTCCGACGATGCCCGCTTCGTCACCGGGACGACCCTGGTCGTCGACGCGGGCGCGCTGGCGCCGTTCAAGCTCCCGCACGCTTGACCGGTTCACTGGGTTCATCCCCGCTGGCTCGTCGGTTGTGCATCCCCGCTGGCTTTTCAGTGTGCTTGGCGTGACAGGTGCATCCCCGCTGGCTTTCAGTGTGCTTGGCGTGGCCGCCCGCTCTCAACCCCCGGCTGGCGCCGGCCTCGCGCGGGTTC
>NZ_KE386833.1:66416-138111 GCF_000429025.1 Actinospineispora spinosispora DSM 44797 | reverse complement strand
TCGCACATGTTCCAACATCTGCGACGCAACACGTAGCTCTGCGAGGCGTGACAAAAGTGACCACAGAGACTCCTGGGACTGCGCGATCGCGCGAGGGCGCAGCCCAATGCGCAAAGAAGCGCCATCGGCACGCCACCAAGCACGGCATGCACGCACACCTGCCCCTTCCCCGCGATCCTGGCTAAGCACTTGGCGTGGCCGCCCGCTGTCAACCCTGAAACCTCGCCCCCGAACTACGCGCAACCATGAGCCTGCGCGAGGCCGGCGCCAGCCGGGGGTTGAGAGCGGGCGGCCACGCCAAGCACACTGAAAGCCAGCGGGGATGCACCTGTCACGCCAAGCACACTGAAAAGCCGCGGGGATGACGACAGCAAGAATCAGCCAGAGCGAGCGAAATCGACGTCCTTCGTCTCGACCCCGATCGCGGCGCCGACCGTCGTCAGGACGCCACTGAGCACGATCAGCACCACCGGCGTGTACGCGTACGGGAGGAACTCCGCCAGTCCGAGCATGTAGACGCTGTAGAAGGACGGCAGCACCAGCGAGACGCTGTAGGCGATCCCGTATCCGGATGCCCTGACCTCGGTGGGGAACGCCTCGAGCAGGTACACCGTCGCCACCCCGAACGGCGAGATGGCGACGACCAGGGCAACCGTGTACAGCACCATGGCGAGCGCGAAGTCACCCCCGGTCCGCAACAGGCCGATCATCGCGGTGAACGCGAGCACTGAGATCACGAGCGTCCCGACCCCGGACCACATCAGCACCCGGCGTCGACCGTGACGTTGCCCGAGGTGACCGAAGTAGAGGTAGCCGAGGAACAACACGACGTTGGCCAGCAGCAACGCCACGGTGACCGCGTTGGCGTCCTGCTTCAGCTCGCTGATCAACAAACCGGTCACCGGCGAGATCACCGACTGCACCGCCAGCCACAGGCCGGTCATGAGCAGCAGCGCCTGAAGCAACCGCCGCCGGGAGTCCTTGTCACGCAGCAGCCGACGCACGGGGGTCGGCTGCTGCGCGTCGGCCGACGCGACCTTGTCGCGCCACACTTCCGACTCGGCGATCGACCGGTAGAAGTAGACGAAGAACACGACGCCGAGGAGACCACCGACCACGAACGGGATGCGCCAGCCCCACACCTGGTACGCCGAGTCGGCCCCGGCTCGCGGCAGCAGCGCCAGCATCGGCAGCGTCACCAGGGAGATGGCGATGTAGCCGATCGGATAGGCACCGGCGATCAGCGCTCCGACGATGCCCCGTTTCGCCTTGGGGCAGCTCTCCAGGGCCAACGGGTTGGCGCTGGTGTACTCGCCGCCCATGAAGATCCCGCCGACCAGCCGCAGGACCAGCAGCAGCGCGATCCCCCCGTATCCCCACTGTGCGTACCCAGGTAGCGCGGCCATGAGCAAGGTCGACACGGTGAATCCGGCCACCGCGATCAACGTGGCGCGCCTGCGCCCGATCCGGTCGCTGATGCCGCCGAAGATGATCGAGCCGACAGGCCGGCCGATCAGGGTCACCGCGAACGTCAGGTAGAACAGCGTCGTCACCGCGACCGGTGACAGACCCGGGGGCTGGAAGTAGCCGATGGCGGGCGCGAGCGCGACCACCGGGAGATAGATGTCGTAGTAGTCCACGGCGAAGCCGAAGAACGCGGCGCGCGCCGCCTTGCGGGAGCGCGGCGTCATCGGTTCGGAACCGGGTGGCGCCGACCGTTGGGGAAGGGGCGTGCTCATCGTCGTTTCTCCTGTCTACCGGGTCGGCAGAGATCACCGCGGTGTTCGCGGGCACAGCTGTCTGGCCGTTCGTCCACGCAGGGACGCAGCGGCGGGGATGGACGTGATCGGGCGTTACCCGGCGATCAGCTCCCTGGCTCGGTCGAGATCGTCGGGGCGGCCCCGGGTCAGTGCGGCGACGACGGAGCCCGCGCGCTCGTACCAGACGGTGAACTCGCCGTCGGACAGCGATCCGGTGATCCGCTCCGTGTCCCACTCCCCCGCGGGGCCGACGTACTCCAGCAGCGCCCAGTCGGCGAGCTCCGTCCAGAAGTACGGCACCTCGCGGTGTGGTTCCGGCGCGCCCATGAGGCCTCGAGCCGCGGTGACGCCCTGCGCGACGGCGTGCTCGTGGTGCTCGACGCGCAGTCGTCTGCCGTGGACTTCGCTGAAGTACTCGCAGACGTCGCCGGCCGCGAAGACGCCTTCGGCGCTGGTCCGCAGAGTCGCGTCGCAGGCGATGCCGCCGGTGGCGCCCAACTCCAGTCCGGCCTTGGCCGCCAGCCGCGTGTCCGGCGTGGCTCCGACGCCGACCACCACCAGATCGGCGGGCAGCACCGTTCCGGCGTCGGTGCGTACCTCCTCGACGCCGCCGGTCCCGCTGAACTCCGCCACCTGCTCCCCGCACACGAGACGCACGCCGTTCTCGACCAGCAGCGCGGCGATGTGGTCGGCGACGGCGGTGCCGAACGTGGTCTGCATGGGGGCCCGCTCCGGCATCACCATCGTGGCTTCGACGCCCGCGACGGTCAGCTGTGCCGCGACCTCGGCGGCGATGAACGACCCACCGACGAGCACGGCGCGGCGGGCCCGCTGGGTCTCGGCGCGCAGCTTGTGCGCGTTGCCCGGGGCGCGCAGGTAGTGAATCCCCGCCAATCCCGATCCGGGCAGGTTCAGCCGGCGGACGTTTGCGCCGGTGGCGAGCAGCGCCGCGTCGAAGCTCAGCGCCGACCGGTCGGCGAGCGCGACCGTGCGGGCACCGACGTCGAGCGAGGTCACCGAGGCACGGGTACGCAGGTCGACGTCGTGGTCGGCCCACCAGTCCCGCGGTGGCCACCAGATGTCGGCCTCCGCCGCGCCGGGGCCCAGCAGCTCCTTGCTGACCGCGGGCCGGTGGTACGGCGGGTCCAGCTCGCGGGTCAGCACCGTCACGCGGCCCTCGAAGTCCTGCTTACGCAGCTCGATCGCGGCGGCGGAGGCGGCGGCACCCCCGCCGACCAGCACGATCGTGCCATCGGATTCGGCCATGGATCAGTCCTCCTCGAACGGCTCGAAGTCGGACTTGGCGGCGCCGCACACCGGACAGACCCAGCCGTCCGGGATGTCCTCGAACGCGGTTCCGGGGGCGATGCCGCCCTCCGGGTCACCCTCGGCGGGGTCGTACACCTCGCCGCAGGACACGCAGATCCATTTCTTCACGGCCGCGGTGGTCGTGGTCATGGGTGGTTCCTTCCGTGGTCGGTGTCGTCGCCGTCGATCCAGCGGGTCCGGCTCGGGTCGAGCAGGAAGTCGAGGTCCTGGTGCCTCGACCAGGCGAGTGACTCCAGCTCCAACGCGTCCAGGTCGACGCTCTGCCTGGTCCGTAGGTCCTCGATACGCAGCCGGGCCTCCCCCGCACCGTCCTGTCGAACGGTGACGGCGACGACGGCGAACTCGTTGCGCACCACCAGCCGGCCGGGTTCGGGGACGAGCGCCGCGCGCACGGCGTCGGTCACCCCTTCGTGAATCGACATTCCAGAGTGGTCCGTTCTGCGTCCGCCAGCGCCGTGTCGACGTCGGTCCGGTCGCCGTAGGCGCGGTCGGGGATCACCCGTGCGTCGAGACTCGCCACGACGTCGGAGTCGAAGGGGAACGGATCGACCGTGACGACACCCGGCCGGATCGGGGTCAGCACGATGTCGGCCCGCGAACCGCACACCCCGGACGGCGCGCGCTGGATGACTCTCGGCCCTGGCGTCTGGTCGACGGACTTCAAGGTCCGGGCCAGCGGGACCGGCGCGGTGTCGGCCGGGGTGATGTCGGCCAGTGAGACGTACAGCGAGAACAGGTCCCAGATCTGCAGCAGGTCGTAGTGGTGCCACAGGCGCGCTTCGAAGTCGCTGCGGATGCCGTCGGTGACGAGCGACTTCTTCGTCTCGGTCCAGCGACGCTCCTCCTCCGCGACGTGTTTCTCCCGGATCTCGTCCAGCGGTGTGCGGGTGGGCGCGATGCCGACCCCGCCCTCCTGCAGGCCCCACCGGTTCCGGTAGAGCCCCGTCCAGTGCATGCTCACCAGAAGGCCCGCGTACGGGTCCTCCTGGTAGATGCGGTCCACTCCCCGCTGGTAGAGCGGCAGATGTTCTTCGAGCGGAATCTCCAGGAAGTGCAGCGGCCGCCGCGCCTCGGCGTTGTACAGCGGTTCGGCGTCCGCCTCCAGCCAGCCGTCGTCGTGCCGGGCGGTGGCCAGCCGCACCTGGTCGCGTCGGGTGGGGGCGTCGAAGTCCGGGTTTCCCCAGCGCAGGGTGAGGTCGCCGGCTAGTCGGCCGTGCTCGTTCTGGTCCACGAGAACCAGGTCGGCACCGCGACGGGTGATCAGCATGGGGCAGCTACCTTTCCGATGTGTCCGGGTGGGAGTTTCAGAGCAACAGGCTGAGGTTCCCGAGGAAACCGTCGTTGTTGACCAGCTCCACCTTCTTGTGCGCGATCCGCAGGTCACCGTCGGCGCAGCGCAGGGCGTAGCGATAGCGGCCCGCGTACTGGTGTTGCGTGTCCCGCCGGTACTCGACGACGAGGAAGGTGGCGGCGACCTCGGGTGCGGCGTCGGTTCCACCGACCTGGCGGATGTTGCCGATCAGGTGCGCGGTCCGCGACCTCGGCTGTTGCGCGTAGGCCTGGCCGCTGTCGAGCCGCCATACCCGCTCGGCGAGGAACGCCGCGTTGTCGTAGACGATCGACACCTCGCGGCTCGGATCGGTGTCGTCGGCACCCGACGGGATCCAGTACGTCGCGTCCGGGGTGAACAGCTCCAGCCACGCCGCGTAGTCGTGGGAGTCGAGCAGGTCGGCCTCGTGGAACAGGAAGGACTCGATCTCAGCAGCCATCCTCGACCTCCATGAGCTCCAGCCAGCGCCGCAGGTAGGCGCGCTGCGGCACCTCGTCCGAGGATCGCCCGATCCGAATTCCGGTCCCGGGTTCGACGACCTCCCGGTGCAGCCCGCGCGACATCAGAGCCCAGTCGTTCGGGCTCGCGGACGCTTCGAGACCGTTCGTTACCCGGTCGAATCCGACCTCGACATCGTCGGTCGAGCCGAAACCGGAGGGACCGTAGAAGATCTCGTGGTCGCGCAGGATCCGGTTCCTGGTCTCGGCGTCGGCGCCGCGCGGGAGAATCGGATACAGGTAGACGTGCGTCTCGTCCACCGCACGCGGCACCACCAGACGCAGGTGGGCGCCGACGAACGCCAGGCTCGGGAAGACGTTGAGGTTGAACGGGATCAGCTCGCCGATGCCGATCGCGTGCGCATTCTCCCCCGCCCGTTCCAGCGGGCCGTACTCGTGCACGGCATGTCCGTTGCCGAGGTCCATGCCGCGCCAGTCCGGGTTGGTCCGTACGTTCTTGACCCACGGACTACTCGTGCCCGTGCGGTCCTTGAGGATGTCCAGCCAGCTCTTGTGGGTGAAGGAGAAGTGGTACGGGTCGATCGTGTTCTCGATCTGCAGCTTCCAGTTGCCCCGGTAGACCACCTTCTGCGCGCGGGACGCGAGCTCCGGACCACCGCTCCCCACGTCGGCGATGAAGTCCAGGTACCGACGCGCGTTGCCCAGGTACTCCGGCAGCCCGACGATCGCCGGATCGAGGCTCGCGAAGACGAACCCGCGATAGACCTCGACGCGGGGCACGTGCGTCAGCCCCATCGCGCTCTTGTCGAACGCCTCGGGGTACCCGTCGTCGAAGGGCACGCCCACGAGCTGTCCCTCGGCCCCGTAGGTCCAGCCGTGATAGGCACACCGGAAGAAACTCGTGTTGCCGAACTCGCGCTGGCAGACGGCAGACCCTCGGTGGCGGCACCGGTTGAACATGACGTTGATCGCGCCGGTGTCCGCGACGCGGCTGACGATCACTGGTTGCCGCCCGATGTACGCGGTCTTGTAGTCGCCGCCGACGGGGATCTCGCTCTCGTGCGCGACGAACACCCAGGTTCGCCCGTAGATCCGTCTCAGTTCGCGCTCGAAGATCGAGGCCTCACGGTAGATCCGGCCACTCACCCGCCAGTCGTCGGTGATCAGCACGTCCTTGTCGACGGGGGTCGGCACAGCATTCTCCTCGATCATGGGAGCTCCGGGAACACGGTGGAGCGCAGGGACAGCGGGTCGCCTGCCGCGGCGGTCAGCGCCTTCTCCGTGTCCTCGATCGCGTAGCGGCCGGTGCACAGGAGTTCGAGCGGGTAGCGGCCCGACTCAATCAGTCGTAGCGCGGGCGGTACGGCACTGCTGGGCCGGCCCCGGACGCCTCGGATGGTGAGCACCTTCCGGTTCATCGCGTCGACGAGTGAGTCGGCGCCGGCGCCGCTCCCGGAGGCGACTCCGATCTGGACGACGGTGGCGCGGTCGCCCGCGACGTCGAGCGCGGTCTGCAGCGCGGGTGCGGAGTTGGCCGCGTTCAGCACGACGTCACCCAGCAGACCGCCGGTCACCTCGGTGATCCGCTCGACGACATGATCGGTGAACACGTGATCGGCGCCGAGCGCCCGCGCGACCTCGAGCCGCCGGTGGTCGGCCGAGGTCCCCACGGCGATCACCGTGCCCGCGCCCGCCTCCCGGGCGCCGATCACGCAGGCCAGCCCGTGCGGGCCGGGACCGACGATGATGGCCGTGCCACCGGGTTGCAGGCCGCCGATCCGACTCACCCAGTCGAGCCCGTTCGAGATCGGGATGTACAGCTGGACGAGTTCGGCCGAGATGTCCTCGCTCACCCGATGGACGATGGCCTGCGGATGGAGGTAGAGGTAGTCGGCGTAACCGCCGTAGAGGCCTGAGCCGCTGTGGATGGACTTTCCACCGTAGCGCGGCACCCGGCACATCTGGTAGCTGCCGGCGAGGCAGGCCCGACACGTCCCGCACGGGAGGTACTCCTCGACGACGATGCGGTCGCCCGCCCGTACTCCCCAGCGCGCCGCCGCCGTCTCCCCGATCTCGGTGATGCGCCCGACGAGCTCGTGGCCGAGCACGCACGGCAGCTCGTAGTAGGGGTTCACACCGTGGTAGGCGGCCGTGTCGGTGCCGCAGACGCCGGTCGCCTCCACGCGCAGCAGCCCGTCGTCTGCGGCGATCGACGGGAGCGGCAGCTCGTCGATCGTCACGGTCCCCGGGCCGCGCAGCACCGCGACCCTGCTCGTCGTCGTCATCAACGCACCTCTCGTTGGATGGATCGCGCGAGAACGGCGCGAGCGGCGTCCAGTGAGACCACCTCGCCGTACTTCGCCTGGATGTCGAACAGCGCCGCGTCGTGCGGCTCCCGGGCCCGGTCCACGACCGAGGGCTCGGGCACCAGCACCCGGTATCCGTGCTGCATCGCGTCGACGACGGTGGCCCGCACGCATCCGGACGTCGTGGCGCCGGTGATCACGACGCCGTCACACCGGTGCTCGGCGAGCAGTGCGGCGAGCTCCGTCCCGAAGAAGCCCGACGCGAACAGCTTCGACACGACCGGCTCGTCCGGCAGCGGCGCGACTCGCTCGTCCACCTGCGCCCACCGGCTGCCGACCACACACTCCGCGAGCGCTGGCATCTTCTCCAGGAACGGCGCCGCCGCCCGTGCACCCGCGCTGTCGTACTCGATGCGGGTGAAGATCCTCGGCGCACCGGCCTGCCTGGCCGCCGCCAGCAGTTGCGCGGTGGCCGTCACCGCGTCGTCGGCGGGGCAGCCCAGTGCCGACGACTCGTCGGTGAACCCGTAGGTCAGATCGACCACGACCAGCGCGGGACGGTCGATCGGGCGCTGGGTCATCCCGATTCGTCGTTCCCGGTAGAGCTCGGCGGCTCCGAGGGACATCACCATCTCCTTGATCAACACTGAGCTTGAATGGCATACCAAAGCAATGCGATCGGCGGGATTGCCCGTACTGGGCCGACCGGCATGCTCGGAGTGGATAGAATTCTGTTTGGACCGAAGTCTCAGTGTGCGGTCGCAGACTGTCAAGTGTCTCGCGGATTTAACTGCTGTTATTACTCAGTGTAGTGGATCAAGCTGTGATCATGAGTGGCTCAGATCACTGTCTTACAGCCCATTTCCATCGGATCGGCCTGGGAGTTTCACGATCGATGGCATACCATCTGGACTTCACGAAGGAGGTCAGATGCTCGAAGGTCGGGTTGCGCTGGTCACCGGCGCCGGCAGTGGGATCGGGGCGAGCTGCGCTCGCGCGCTCGCCGAGGCCGGGGCGAACGTGCTGGTGCTGGACGTGAACGAACAGGCCGCCGACACCGTGGCCGCCGCGATCGGTGGGCGGGCCGTGGTCGTCGACCTGGCGGACCTCAGCTCGGTCGACACCGCCATGGCCGGGCTCGAGCCCGACATCGTGGTGAACAACGCGGGCGTCCAGCATCTTGCGCTGCTGCACGAGTTCCCGCCGGAGCAGTTCACCCGGCTCCTCGACGTGATGCTCCAGGCACCGTTCCGGATCGCCAGGGCCGCGCTACCCCGGATGTACGCACAGGGCTGGGGCCGGTTCGTCCACATCACGTCGATCCGAGGCACCCGAGGGGACCAGCGCAAAGCCGCCTACGTCGCCGCGAAGCACGGCGTCGAGGGACTCTCGAAGACCATCGCGCTGGAAGGCGCCACGTACGGGGTCACGTCCAACTGCATCAGCCCCGCATGGGTGGACACCCCGCTGACCCACGAGCTGGCGACCCGTCAGGCCGCGATCCGGGGCACGACGGCCGAGGCGGTCATGCGCGACGTCATGCTCGGCGGCGCCGCGATCAAGGAGCTCATCGACGCCGACGAGATCGCGGCGCTGGTGACCCATCTGTGTTCCCCGTCGGCTCGGCACACGACGGGCACCTCCATCCCGATCGACGGCGGCTGGCTGGCCGGATGAGGAGAGACCGATCGATGACACCCACCACACGCAGACACGGCGTCGGAGCCCGCTCCCCCCGGCTGGAGGACGAACGCCACCTCGCGGGGCGTGCCGCGTTCATCGCCGACCTACGACTACCGGGCCTGCGCGAGGTCGCGTTCGTCCGCAGCCAGGCGGCGCACGCGCGGTTGCTGTCGGTGCAGCGCCCGGACGGAGCCGAGGACACCGTCTGGACCGGCGCCGACCTGGCACCCTTCGCCGAGCCGCTGACCGCGACGTCGACACTGACCGGCTTCCGAACCGCGCCGTTGCCCAACCTCGCGACCGACAAGGTGCGCTACGTCGGAGAACCGGTCGCCCTCACGGTCGCGCCGACCCGCGCCGAGGCCGAGGATCTGGCGTCCCGGGTCGTCGTCGACCTGGAGCCGTTGCCTGCCGTCGCCGACTTCCACGCCGCGCTGGCCGGCGAGGCGCTCGTGCACGACGAGTGGCCGGACAACATCTTCGCCACGACGTCCGGCGACATCGGCGACATCGAGCGCGCCGCCGCCGACGCGGACCTCACGATCACCCGCGAGTACCGGATGAACCGCCAGGCCGTCGTGCCGTTGGAGACCCGAGGGGTCGCGGCCGCCTACGACCGGGCGACGGGCCAGCTGACCGTCTGGTCCTCCACGCAGACCCCGCACATGATCCGCGACATGATCGCCCTGCAGCTGGGCGTCCAGACGCGCCGGGTCCGGGTGGTCGCACCCGACATGGGCGGCGGTTTCGGCGCGAAATGCTCCGTGTACCCGGAGGAGATCGCCCTGGCCGCCATCGCCATGCGCCTCGATCATCCGATCCGGTGGGTCGAGGACCGGTGGGAGTCGATGGTCGCGTCCACCCACGCGCGTGATCACCACTACCGGGTCACCGCGCACGCGACCGCCGACGGGACGCTGCTCGGGCTCGAGGCCGACATCGTCGTGGACAGCGGTGCGTACTCCGTGCATCCGTGGACCGCGACGATGGATGCCACGATGGCCGCCGGGATGATCCCGGGCCCCTACAAGGTGCGCAACTACCGGTTCCGCACTCGCAGCGTGGCGAGCAACAAGACCCCGTCGGGGCCGTACCGGGGTGTCGCAAGGCCCGGTGCCTGTTTCGCCATCGAACGCACTCTCGACGACCTCGCCCATGAACTGGGTATCGAGCCGATCAAGATGCGGACGCGCAACATGGTGACGCCTGCCGACATGCCCTACGAGTCGGTGATGAAGAAGGTCTACGACAGCGGCGACTACGCCGAGGCGGTCCGCCGCGCGGCGGCGCTCATCGACCACGACGGATGGCGCGCGAAGCAACGGGAGCTGCCCGGTGCCGCGCGGCACCGGATCGGCATCGGCTACGGATCCTTCACCGAGCAGACCGCGCACGGCTGCATCGAGTGGGCGTCCCGGGGCCTCGCGCTCACGATCGGCACCGAGGGCGCACGGCTGGAGATGGACGCGACCGGCGCCTTCACGCTCGCGGTGGGGGTCAAGAGCCACGGTCAGAGCCTGGAGACGACGCTCGGCCAGGTGGTCAGCGAGGTCTTCGACATCGACCCCGCTGATGTCACGGTGCTGCACGGCGACACCGCGCTGACCCCGCGCGGCGACGGCACGTTCGCCTCGCGGTCCATGGTGATGTCGGGCGGCGCGACCTACGGGGCGGCACGCGAGCTCAGCGGCAAGGTGCTGCGCATCGGTTCGGTCCTGCTCGGGGTGCCGGTCGAACAACTGGAGCTGCGGGACGGGGCGGTCCACGGACCCGACGCCTCGCTGCCCTATGCGCGGCTGGCCAAGGAGTTCCTCTTCACGCCCGACCACGTGCCCGGCGTCGAGCCCGGCCTGGAGGTCACCCACTTCTACCGGCCTGAGGTACAGACCGGGGCCTTCACCTACGCAACCCACGCCGTCGTCGTCGACGTCGATCTGGACACCGGAACCGTCGCGCTGCTCGACTACGCGATCGTCGAGGACTGCGGGACGATCGTGAACCCACATGTCGTCGACGGTCAGCTGATCGGCGGGATCGCGCAGGGGATCGGCTGTGCGCTGCTCGAGGAGCTCGTCTACGACGAGGAGGGACAGCCTCGGTCGACGAGCTTCCTCGACTACCTGCTCCCGGGCGCCACCGAGGTTCCGGAGATCAAGATCGGACACATCGAGACGCCGTCCCCGTACACGGTGTTCGGGATGAAGGGCGCGGGTGAAGGCGGAGCGATCGCGCCTCCCGCCGCCATCGGCAACGCCGTCACCGACGCGCTGCGCGAGTTCGGCGCCCGGATCAACGAGACACCGATGACCCCGGCCAGGGTCTGGGAAGCGCTCCAGACCGCGGTGCTCAGCGACGAGCCGAGGCCGGTCGAGGAGATGGTGTCGTGAAGCCCGCACCGTTCACCTACCACCGTCCGCACACCGTCGAGGCGGCCACCTCGCTGCTGCGCGAGCACGGCGACGACGCCAAG
The DNA here is from genome assembly GCF_000429025.1 of Actinospineispora spinosispora DSM 44797. Taxonomy (GTDB): domain Bacteria; phylum Actinomycetota; class Actinomycetes; order Mycobacteriales; family Pseudonocardiaceae; genus Pseudonocardia; species Pseudonocardia spinosispora. Next base: position 126,775 of record NZ_KE386833.1, on the reverse strand, counting down.
ATCCTGGCCGGCGGGCAGAGCCTGCTCCCGATCATGAACATGCGCCTGGCCGAACCCGCCCATCTGGTCGACATCACCGCCATCGGGGAGCTGCGCCAGCACACCGAGACCGCTACCGGCGTGCGGTACGGCGCGGCCACGACGCACATGCACATCGAGGACGGGCTGGTCCCCGACGTCACGCTCGGCCTTCTCCCCCACGCCGCGCATGGCATCGGTTACCGGGCCATCCGCAACCGGGGCACGATCGGTGGGAGCCTCGCGCACTCCGACTCCAGCGCGGAGTGGCCGACCGTCCTCTCCGCGCTCGACGCGGTCGTGCACACGGCTTCGGCCGACGGTGGACGTCGGATCCCGGTCCGCGAGCTGCTGAGGGGCTTCTTCACCACCGCTCTCGACCCGGCCGAGCTCATCGTCGCCGTCGAGGTGCCTCGGCTACCGGAAGGCACACGGTGGGGGCTGTACAAGATGGCGCGCAAACCCGGTGAGTTCGCCGAGTCGCTCGCCGTGGCGCTGCGCCACGGCGACGAGCTCCAGCTGTGGCTGGGGGCGGCCCGCGACGTCCCGATCCGCCTGACCGGCACCGAGAACCTGATCGGGGACCGAGCCGGAGGATCGCCGGACCTCAGCGTCGCCGATCTCGTCGAGACGGTCGGCGCCGACACCGGCGCCGACGGTCACAGCCGGCAGCTGCATGCGGCCGCCGTGCACCGCGCACTGAGGGCAACCGAGAGGCAGGACAGTCATGTCTGACGTCACCGTCGGGCTCACCGTCAACGGGAGAAGGCTGCGGGTGACGGTGCCCGCGCGCACCACGCTCGCCGATCTGCTCCGAGACCATCTCCACCTCACGGGTACCCATCTGGGCTGCGAGCAGGGTGTGTGCGGCGCGTGCACGGTACGGCTCGACGAGCTGACCGCACGCGGTTGCCTCGTGCTCGCCGCCGCGTGCGAAGGCGCCGAGGTGGTCACCATCGAGGGCCTCGACGACCCGGACGCGCAGCGGCTACGCGGCGCGTTCTCCCGGGAAGGCGCCCTGCAGTGCGGGTTCTGCACTCCGGGGATGGTGCTGGCGGCTCACGATCTCGTGCGGCGGCGAGAGGTGCTCACCCGGGAGGAGACCGCTGTGGCGATGTCGGGGAACATCTGCCGCTGCACCGGGTACAACGGCATCGTGCGCGCCGTCCAGTCGGCCACCGTCGAAGGCATCGAGCACGACATCGACCCCGAGGTGGCCGGCTGATGGAACTGGTCAACGAGTTCACCGTGCCCTCGGACACCGACCATGTGTGGTCGCTGCTCGGCGACGTCGCGCGGATCGCGCCGTGCCTGCCGGGAGCAACCGTCGAACCACTCGACGACGGCAGCTACTCCGGCGCCGTCGCGGTCAAGGTCGGTCCGATCAAGGTCCACTACCGTGGGACGGCCGCGTTCCGCGAGCGTGACGAACGCGCGCTGCGCATGGTCCTGGACGCTCAGGGCCGTGAGACGAGCGGCAAGGGCTCCGCCGCGGCGGTGATCAGCCTGACCTTGCACGACACCGCTCCCGGCGACGGCACACGGGTCGAGATACGGACCGATCTGCAGGTCACCGGCAAGGTCGCACAGTTCGGCCGCAGCGCACTGAACGACGTGTGCGCCAGGATGATCGACGTCTTCGCCGGTAACCTCGAAACGCTGCTCGCCGCCGACCGGGCCGGCACGCACGTAGGCACGGCCCCCTCGGCGGAGTCCGCGCCCGCCGGCGAGTTGGATGTGCTCGCGCTGCTGGGTCCGCTCGCGCGGCGGGTGGTGCCCCCGGTCCTGTCGTTCATGGCCGGGGCGCTGGTCAGCTGGCTGGCGACTCGCTATCGAGCTGTTCGTACCGCAGCACCGCCCGCTGCGCTGTCCGGATGTGCACCTTCATCAGCATCTCCGCCGTGACGGCGTCCCGATGACGCAGCGCGTCGAGGATGTCGCGGTGGTGCTCGACGCTGCGCCGCAGGTCCGCGTCCGTGTAGCGCAGAAAGGTTCTGCTCACCAGCGGCAGACCGAGCACCCCGTTGAGCAGGAACAGCAACTGATCGTTGCGGGTGGCCCCGAGGATCAACGCGTGGAACTCGTTGTTGAGCGTGGCCGCCTGCTGCCGCGAACAGTCGGGTGCATTGACGACCGCTTCGTAGGCCGCGAGGTTGGCCTCCAGCTTGTCGATCGCCGCGTCGTCGATCTTCTCCGCGGCCACCGCGGCGACGTAGCCCTCGACGGTCGCCCGCAATCCGTAGATCTCGTTGATCTGGTCGCGGCTCCATCCCAGGACCTGCGCGCCGCGGTTGCGTTCCAGTCGGACGAGCCCCTCCGAGCTGAGCTTGCCGAACGCCTCCCGGACCGGAGTGCGGCTCATCCCCATCGACTCGGCGAGCGACCGCTCCCGCAACCACGTCCCCGGGGCGAACTCCCCGGACGCGAGCCGGTTGACGATCTCGAGATACGCACGCTGCGCCGACGACCCCGCATCGACCGGACTGCCCTCGTCGGACGCCATGACTCACCCCTCCGACCGAGCACGTTACCAATGCGACCGCGCTCGACTCCGGCACGACCACATCCGCGCGATCCCAGGAGACTCCATGCCCCAGCACCGCATCGGCCTGATCGTCCCGAGCTCCAACACCACGATGGAGACCGAGGTCCCCGAGCTTCTGCACCGCCACGGCGTCGCCTCCGGTGAGCGGTTCACCTTCCACTCCAGCCGTGCACGGCTGCACACCGTCGATCCCGAGTCCCTGCACCGCATGGTCGGCGAAGGCACACGGTGCGCGCGTGAGCTGGGCGACGCCCGGGTGCACGTCGTGGGCTACGCGTGCCTGATCGCGCTGATGGCCGAGGGACCGAGAGCACACGAGCGCATCGAACCAGTGCTGGCCGAGGTGGCCGCCACGGCCGAGGACCCGACGCCGATCGTCAGCAGCGCGGGCGCGTTGGTGCGGACGCTGCTCGACCTGGGGCTGCAGCGGGTGGCGATCGTGACGCCCTACCTCCCCGCGCTGACCCAGCTGGTGTTCGGCTACCTCGCCGCCTACGACATCGAGGTCGTCGACTCGGTGAGCCTCGGCGTGGCCGACAACCATCGCGTCGGTGAGCTGGACCCCGGCGGCCTGCCGGGCCACGTGAACCGGCTCGATCTGCGTCGCGCGGACGGTCTCGTGCTGTCCGCCTGCGTGCAGATGCCATCGCTGCCCTCGGTGCAGACCGTCGAGGACTCGGTGGGTCTACCCGTGGTCACCGCCGCGACCGCGACCGCCCGTGAGCTCCTCGCGGCCGTCGGGCTGCCGGCCGCCGTACCGGGAGCCGGGGCCGCGCTGGCTCAGCCGATGTCGAAACCCTTGCCCTCGAGATAGCGCAAGGAACACGCGAGGCTGGCGCTGAGGTGCTGGCGCAGCACCTCGGCGGTTCCCTCCGGATCCCCCGCCCTGATGCGCCGGACCAGCTCGGCGTGTTCCCTCGCCGCCGCCAGCTGTCGGTCCACATCCGGCAGGCTCGACATGACGTATCGCTCACACGTGTTCCAGAGCATGCACAGATGCCGTTGCAGCACACCTTCACCGCCGGCCCGGAAAAGCGCGAAATGGAACTGCCGGTGAGCGTGCAACATGTCTTCGGATGTCTGTGAAACGCGCCGATCGAACAAGTCGTCCATGCGCTCCAGCCATCGTTCCATCTCGGCGGCGAGCACCGGATCCTTGCTGGCCGCCGCTCTCCGCGCGGCAATCGGTTCGACCGCCTGGAGAATTTCGAACGAGTCACGCAGATCGACGACGCTCAACTCGCGCACCACGGTTCCACGACGAGGCAGGTTCACCACCAGGCACTCGGCCTCCAGCTGGCGAACTGCCTCGCGCAGCGGCACCCGGCTCACACCGAGCGACGCGGCGATCTCGTACACCGGAACCTTCGCACCCGGCTGCAATGTTCCCAGAACAATGCGATTGCGCAGCTCCTCGGCAACGAATTCCGTGATGGTGCCCGGCGCTTTCATCAGGCCGGAGTTCGGATCCGACTTCGCACCACTCGTCGACACAGCAACTTCACCAGTTTCCGAAAGATATTCCGCCGCAAACTATACAGCCGAGGCGGTCATCTCCGACGCACAACCGGTCTCCGCTCTCAGAGGCCATAACTCTGTCGGATGTACTCGTTGACCGGGCACACGGTGGCATGCGGTTCGTAGCGCGACCCGACATGGCTCTCCCGACGAGCGCGCCGTAGCTCGCGAAGTGCCTGCTGGTGTGTGGCCGGTCCGCCGCGCCGCCGCCTGACGATCATCACGGTCGCGGCGATGAGGAGCAGCGCTCCCAGACCGGTCAGCACGATCAACCACACCTGCATCTCAGACCCCTCCCTCTCCAGGGTCGGGTGCCACCTTACGGCGACATCGAGTTCCCTGAGTGTCCGTCACGGTCGCTCCTCGGCCAAGGGACTTGATCAAGAATTGAGGGGTCAGTCCAGGGCCAGCCCCTCGGCGGGAGTCACCCGGGCGGCCCGGCGCGCGGGAAGGACCGAGGCCAGGGCTCCGGCCAGCGCCGCGCCGAGGATGACCACCCCGAGCGAGGCCCACGGGATGTGCATCGTGACGTTGTCGAGGGCTCGTCTCACCACCGTCTCGCAGGCGACCCAGCCGAATCCCACACCGACCGCGGTACCCAGCAGGGACGCGACCAGCGACAGCAGGACCGCCTCGGTCGCCAGCATCCGTCGCAGCTGCCCTCGGGTGAGCCCGAGCGCACGCAGCAGTGCGTGTTCGCGGGCGCGTTCGAGCACGGACAGCCCCAGGGTGTTGGCGATCCCGATCAGGGCGATCGTCACGGAGACCGCGAGCAGGCCGAGCACCGACCAGATGAGGATGTCCAGCTGCCGGTTCCCGGCCGCCCGGACCTGCAGCTGGTTGTCGGCCTTCGTGCCCGTCGCGTCGGCCAGCCGGCCCAGGTCGTCGACGAGCCCGATCGCCTCGGCGTTCTCGGCGGCGCGGACCCAGACGGCGCGGGGTTCCGGCGCGTCGGTGAGCTGCGCCAGGGTCTGCGGCGCGACCATGCCCGCCTGGCCCCAACCGCCGAGGAGGACGACGCGCAGCTCCACACCGCGATCCCCGACTCGCACCGTGACACGGCCACTGGGCTGGATGTTCAGCTGTGTGTGAGAGGACCGGAAGGCTTCCTTGTCGAGTCGGATCGTCCCCGGCTCGACCTGGGCGAACGCCCCGCCGTCGCGGGCCACCCGCGCCGCGTCCGGTGCGGTGAGGATCGGGATCGGCGCGTCCCACCCGGTGATGTGGCCGACGGTGCCGTCGACGGTGATGGCCTGCTCCACACCGGGAGTCCGACGCGCCCGGGTGAGGAGATCGGTGGTGACCGGCGTGCCCAGTGAGGTCAGCGTGGCGTCGATGGGCAGCCGCGTGTCGCGGTGGGAGTCCATCGCCGCCCGCCACGTGGCTCCACCGGTGAGTACCGCGGTGGTCAGGGTGACCCCGACCAGCAGGGCCGCGGTGGTGGCGGCGGTGCGGCGCGGGTTGCGCACGGCGTTCTCGACCGCGAGCCGCCCGGCCGGCCCCGCCAGTGGCGCGCCGACGACCCGGACCAGACGAGGGACGAGCACCGGCCCGAACAGCAGGATGCCGGTGAACAGCGCTCCACCGCCTGCCACCATGAGCACCCTGCTGCCTCTGATCATCGAGGCCCCGAGCAGCACCGGTCCGGCGACGACGAGCAGCGCGGCGAGCAGCAGCCGCACCCGGCCGGTGGCCGTGTGCACGTCGAGCGCGGCCCGAGGACGCAGCGCGGCCAGCGGATGCACCCGGACCACCTGCCTGGTCGGCAACCAGGACGCGACCATCGTGACCAGCAGGCCGACCGCGAACCCGCCCACCAGCCACGGCACGGGCGGTGCTGGCGCCGCCATCGGGGTTCGGGGCGCCAGGGTGTTGATCACGGCGATCAGTGTGTAGCCGAGGGCGACACCGACCAGGGTCCCGGCGAGCGAGGCGAGCACCCCGAGGACGGCCGCCTCGCGGCGTACCGACGCCGTCACCTGCCGCCGTGTCGCGCCGACGCAGCGCAACAGCGCGAAGTCGCGCAGGCGACCGGCGAACAGGATGGAGAACGTGTTCGCCACGACCAGGACCGACACGACGAGCGCGACACCGGCGAACAGCGACGACATCACCGCGAACGCGTCCGTGCCCTTGTTGAGCTTGGTCAGTGATCGCTCCACGTACTCCCGCGCCGGCCATGCGATCGTGGCGTCCGGGAGCCGGCCGACGTCGCCGCGCACCGCCACCTCCCCCACGATGAAGTCGGGCTGGTCCCGCCACCGCAGGTACTGCGACCAGGTGACGTACACCGAGGCCTGGGTCCAGGTCGATGGCGACTCCACGAGCCCGACCACGTCCAGGACCGTCGCGTCGGTGCCCTCGCCGACGCGGATCCGGTCCCCGACCGCCACGTGCCAGGCGTGCGCGTCCCAGACGTGCACGGCCGCTTCGCCCGGCCGAATCGGGAAGCGGCCCGCGTAGAGCTTCTGCCAGCGCAGCTCCGGTGCGTCGGCGATCGGCCCTACGGTCGTTGCTCCCCTGTCCTCGCCCACACCGAGCGGGGCGCCGTCCGGTCCGTGCGCCGGCAGCAGGATCCGGCCGAGCCCGGCCGCGTTGTGGCCGAGGCGTTCGACGAGCCCGATCGCGGCCGACGGGTCCATGAGCTCGGGGCAGCATGCCGGGCCACGGGCGGGTGCGGCGGGGTCGGCGCGGACCACGTAGTCCGCGCCTCGGTAGGGCGACCCGTCGGTTTCCATGATCCCGGCACGCGCTCCGGCGGTGAGCACACCGATGACGACGACGAAGGCCACCGAGACGAGCACCGCGACCGCCGCGGCCAGGTAGCGGCGGGCGTGGGTGCGCAGCGAGGCGCGGAACACGGTGCGCATCAGGCGATCCCCCCGTCCCGCATGGTGACCACGTCGTCGGCCTGGGCCGCCGCGTCCTGATCGTGGGTGACCATCACGACGGTCTGGCCGAGCTCGCGCACCGACCGGCCCAGATGCTCCAGCACCTCCGCGGATGTGGCGCTGTCCAGGTTCCCGGTGGGCTCGTCGGCGAACAGCAGGTCCGGCCGGGTGATCAGGGCCCTGGCGATCGCGACCCGCTGCTGCTGGCCGCCGGACAGCTCAGAGGGCCGGTGACCGAGCCGGTCGGCCACGCCGAGGATCTCGGCGAGCGTGCGCGCGCGCTCCGTCGCCGCGTCGTCGACCCGGCGACCGCCCAGCTCGAGCGGGAGCACGATGTTCTGCTCCGCGGTGAGCATCGGCAGCAGGTTGAACGACTGGAACACGAACCCGACGTGCTCGCGGCGGAAGATCGTGAGCGCGTCGTCGTCGAGCGATCCCAGTTCCGTGGCCGCCACGGTGACCGTGCCTCGGTCGGCCCGGTCGAGCCCGGCCAGGCAGTGCATCAGCGTGGACTTGCCCGATCCGCTCGGCCCCATGATCGCGGTGAACCTGCCTCGGGGCAGATCGAGATCGACACCGCGCAGCGCATGCACCTCGGCGTCGCCCCGGCCATACACCTTGGTTAGTCCCCTGGCGCTGGCGGCCAGCGTGGTGGTGGCCTCGACGTCGCTGGTCATCACTGCATCCTCGGGTCGTGTGTGGGGTCGGCGTACAGCTGAGGGCAGCCGCGAGAGGCTGCTGCGGGGCGGAGTTCGAAGTGCCAGGGCTCGTTGCGGTAGACCCGGCACAGCCCGTACCCGGCGCCGTGTTCGGACAGCCATGCCGCGGCATCGGCCGGCCCGATGTCGACCGCGTCACCGGAGACGTGCCGGGAGGTGTCCGCCGTGGCGACCCACCGGGCGGCCTCGGCGTGCGAGCCGTACTCGGAGACGGCCTCGCGCAGCAGCTGCTCCTGGTACCGGGCGGAACGCCAGCCGCTGTTGACGTGGAACGTGACCCCGTCGCGCCGGGCGTCCCTGGCAGCCGTGCGCAGTGCCGTCAGCAGAGCCGGGTCGAGCCTGGCCACGGCCGGGACGGAGTCGAAGACCGTCACCTCGCCGGAGACGGCACCATCGGCCCTGCCGAGTGCGCCGCCGCGGTCGCCGAGCGGGGAACCACCGGGTGGTGACGGAGGACGCCTCGGCTTGTCGCCCGCCTCCGCCGAGTGCGCGCCGACATCGGGCGGCGTCGACAGCTGGTAGCCGAGGACCGCGATCGCCGAGGCGACGGCCACCGCGATCAGGACCAGGATCGCCGACCGAGCGAGACGGGTGGATGCCCGCGGCCGCTCACGGTGGACCACGCGGTGGACCGGGCCGCTGTGTGGACGACGCGGCGGAGGCGACTGTCGGCATGCCGCCGACATACGCCGGTCGGTGACCTCGGAGAGACGTCCTCGGTGATCGCCGACGCCCCGCCCCGCCCGGCACGGGGCGAGCGTCATGGGCTGGGTCGGGGAAGAATCGCCGAAGCGATCGTCGCGCCGGTCACGAGATCGACCGACCAGCACTTCGGTCGTGGCAACGGGGACCAGGGCGGCCGGCACCCGGCTCGCCCGCTTCATCCGTTCCCCTTCCCGGGAAGGATGTCGTGGCACTTCTCGCCCGCGGCCTTGAACTCCGGTGAGTCGCCCTGGTACTGGATGCTCCCGTCGGCGCCGGGGTCAGGGAAGTCCTTCACCCCGTTGTCACGCATGCACCGGGCGAGTTCGGTGAGCTTCGCGGTCAGCTCGGGATTCGGGGTCGTGGCCGGGGTGGGGGTCTCGGCGGGTGCGTTCGAACAGCCCGCACTCATCAGTGCGGCCAGGGCGAGGGTGGCCAGCAGGCGCCGGGCCGGTGCCGAGGGGGAGGCCGGGGGCCGGGCCGCTGCGCGTGCTGATCCGTTGTGGGTCATGTGCACAGTCAAGGCAGCGTGGTGTTGCCGGCACGTATCCGGATTTCGATATGCCGGCGATATGCGCCGCCTCGTAGCATCCCGGGACCATGCGCGTGTTGATCGTCGAGGACGAGCCCTACCTGGCCGAAGCCATCCGTGACGGGCTGCGTCTGGAGGCGATCGCCGCCGACATCGCGGGCGACGGCGACACCGCCCTGGAGCTGCTGGCCATCAACGCCTACGACATCGCCGTCCTCGACCGCGACATCCCCGGGCCCTCCGGCGACGAGGTCGCCGAACGCATCGTCGCCTCCGGGAGCGGCATGCCGATCCTGATGCTGACCGCCGCCGACCGCCTCGACGACAAGGCCTCCGGCTTCTCACTCGGTGCCGACGACTACCTCACCAAGCCGTTCGAGCTGCGCGAGCTCGTGCTCCGGCTCAGGGCGCTGGACCGTCGCCGCGTGCACAACCGGCCACCGGTGCGGGAGATCGCCGGACTGCGGCTAGACCCGTTCCGCCGCGAGGTCTACCGGGAGGGCCGCTACGTCGCACTCACCCGCAAGCAGTTCGCCGTGCTCGAAGTGCTCGTCGCCGCCGAGGGCGGTGTCGTCAGCGCCGAGGACCTCCTGGAACGAGCCTGGGACGAGAACGCCGACCCGTTCACCAACGCCGTGCGCATCACCGTCTCGGCGCTGCGCAAACGCCTCGGTGAGCCCGCGATAATCGCCACCGTGGCAGGCGTCGGCTACCGCATCGACACCGAAGGGGCCCCGGGGTGAGCGACAGGAAGCCCGGCGTGAGCGTTCGCCTCAAACTCACGCTCAGCTACGCGGGGTTCCTCATGCTGGCCGGGGTCCTGCTGCTCACCGCGGTGTGGATGTTCCTCCTGCCGCGCAGGCCCGCCATCACGTTCGTGCCGCACCTCTCGGATTTCGGGCGCGTGCTCGTCCCCGGGAACTTCGGCCCGGTCATCTTCATCCCGGCGGCGACCGCGGTGCTGGCGTTCCTGCTGGTGTTCGGTCTCGTCGGCGGATGGATCCTCGCCGGCCGCATGCTCGCGCCCCTGACCCGCATCACCGAGGCGACCCGGACCGCGGCGACCGGCTCGCTCTCCCACCGGATCCGGCTGCCCGGGCGCGCGGACGAGTTCCGCGAGCTCGCCGACAGCTTCGACACCATGCTCGCGCGCCTCGAGGCGCACGTCGCCGAACAGCGCAGGTTCGCCGCGAACGCCTCCCATGAGCTGCGCACCCCGCTGGCCATCACCCGGACGCTGCTCGACGTCGCCCGCAACGACCCGAGCCACGACACCGGCGAACTGGTCGACCGGCTCCAGGTCGTCAACACCCGCGCGATCAACCTCACCGAGGCGCTGCTACTGCTCGGCCTCGCCGACCGACGCTCGTTCACCCGGGAGACGGTCGACCTGTCCCTGCTGGCGGAGGAGGCGACCGAGACGCTCCTGCCGCTCGCGGAGAAGCACGGCGTCAGGATCGAGACGTCCGGCGACATCACCCCCACCACCGGCTCGCAGGCGTTGCTGCTGCAGCTGACGACGAACCTCGTGCACAACGCGATCGTCCACAATCTGCCCGAACACGGCACCGTGCTGGTCAGAACCGACGTCCACCCGGACTGCGTGACTCTCGTGGTCGACAACACCGGTGAGCAGCTCGCCCCCGAGCTGGTGTCCACGCTCGCCGAGCCGTTCCAGCGCGGCACCGGACGCACCCGCGCCGACCACGCGGGAGTAGGGCTCGGCCTGGCGATCGCCACCAGGATCACCGAGGCACACGACGGAACCCTCACGCTCACCCCGCTGGCCGAGGGTGGCCTGCGTGTCACCGTGCGACTGCCCCCGGCGCACTCCGGCACCTGACGGTCAACCCGCCGAAGGCCTGTCTCGTTACGCGGGGCACGACTCCGTCCGGGCGAGGTTCGACCCGGCCCGTCAGATTCCGCACGCCGACTGGAGCATCCCGTTCTCCACACCGCCCGCCATCATCTGACGGAGCGCATCCTGGCACCTGGCGAGACCCGCTCCGTCATTCGGAACCTCGACCGGCTTCGCCTTGGCCTCGGCGAGGGACTTCCTGGCCTCGGCCAGCTCCCCGTCGCGCGTGGCGAGCTGGGCGGTCACCTGTCCGTGCTGCTGGCTGGTGCTCAGCCACAGTGTCGTCGTGACCGCGGCACCGATCAACGACAACACCAGCAGGACGGACAGGACAAGCACGGCGGTGTTCCGCCGGGCAGGGGCGGCGGGCTGGGGTGCGGGTTGGCTCACGGGATCTCCTGCTCGCTGGAACCGTTCATGGACGTGGACCGCTGCACTCGACCGCGACGTGGCGAATGCCCAGCGCGGCGTAACACCTAACCCAACATTCGTCGCTTCCATCCCAGTCGTTACCACGACGGACGGTCATTTTCATGATCACCACCGCCTCATGGCTGTTTTTCAGCCGAGAAACAGCCATGAGGCGGTGGTGATCATGAGTTTGGCCAACGCGGCCCGAGGGTTTCGCGGAGTGGGGTCGATGTGGCCGGTGAGGTTGGTGAGGTCGGAGGGGTATAACTGACGATCAGGTCAGGAACGAGCGGACGGCGTGGCTCGTTGTCAGGGCACCTGCATGTGTGACGGGGGAACTCGATGCTCGAGATCAGCTGGCTGACCTGGGCGGTCACGGTCGGCCTTGTGCTACTGCTACTCGCCGTCGACTTCGCGGTCGCCGCCTGGCGGCCGCACCGCGTGACGTTCCGCGAGGCCGTGCTGTGGTCGGTCTTCTACGTGGCCGTGGCGATCGTGTTCGGGGTGTGGTTCGCCTCGGCCTACGGGGGTGATGCCGGGACGCAGTACTTCGCCGGCTACATCGTCGAGAAGAGCCTCTCGGTCGACAACCTGTTCGTCTTCGTGATCATCATGACGACGTTCGCGGTGGCCGAGGAACACCGGCACAAGGTGCTGACGTTCGGCATCGTGCTGGCTCTGGTCATGCGGTCGATCTTCATCGCGCTCGGGGCCGCGCTGCTGTCGCTGTTCTCCTTCATGTTCCTGCTGTTCGGGCTTCTGCTGGTCTACACCGGGGTACAGCTGTTCCGGCACCGCGACGAGGACCCGGACGTCGAGAACAACGTGGTGGTGCGCAGCGCGCGGCGACTGCTCCCGGTGACCGACGACTACGTCGGCGGCCGCATCTTCACCAGGGTCGACGGGCGCCGGATGGTGACCCCGCTGCTGGTGGTGCTCGTCGCGATCGGCGGGGTCGACCTGCTGTTCGCGCTCGACTCGATTCCCGCGGTGTTCGGGGTGACCGAGGAGCCGTACATCGTGTTCACCGCCAACGCCTTTGCATTGCTCGGGCTACGTGCACTGTTCTTCCTGGTACAGGGCCTGCTGGATCGGCTGGTGTACCTGTCGGCGGGGTTGGCGGTGATCCTGGTGTTCATCGGGGTGAAGCTGGCGATGCACTGGGCCCACGTCGACATCAGCGCGTCGGTGCCGGAGATCTCCACACCGGTCAGCCTCAGTGTGATCATCGGCGTGCTGGTGATCGTCACGGTGGCCAGCCTGGTCAAGACCAGGCGTGACTCCACGCTGACCGCACACGCCGGGTCCCTGCGTGCGACCGCACGCGAGCGCGATTCCGAGCACTGAGCCCGACGGTCACAGTGGACGGTGCCGCCGGTCCGTCGGCGGATCAGGTCCAGCCGAAGCGGTCCCTCAGCTCACCCGCCACGCGGTCGAACCGGTCCCGAGCCAGCACCGCGCTCTCCCGCCGGATGCCGTGTTCGGGCACCTCGAACACACGGTCCAGCCGCACGAAAGACTCCCGGCCCTCCCGGTCCCAGCCACCCGAGCCGATGGGCAGCCAGTCGCGGTCGTCCGCCCGGTCGTGCTGGCTGGACAGCATCAACCCCAGCAGCGCACCGGTGCCGGCGCGGCCGACGATCAGCAGCGGCCGATCCTTGCCGCGCCCGTCGTTCTCCTCGAAGGGCACCCACGCCCAGACGATCTCCCCCGGGTCGGCGCCTCCGTCCGGGTCCGGCGCGTAGACGATCTGCCGGGACCGCTCGGCGGTGGGGAGATCGCGCACCACCGAGCTGCTCGACGCGGTCGGGCGGCCCGACCGGCGCAGCGAGCGGAGGGCGCGGGCGAGCAGCGGTGGGAGCGAGTCCAGGAATCCGGGCATGACGACCATGCTCCCACCCCGTCCGGCAATCAGGGTCGCCGCGCGGGCCTCAGCAGCCCCTCAGATTCGCGACCGGCGAGCCCGGAACATCGAACACGAACGACTCGTTGATCGCGGTGTGACTGAACTTCGCGCCCTCGGCCCGTCCGATCTCCTCGTGTCACCGTTCTGTCTGGGTGGCAACGTCTTCGGCTGGACAGCCGACAAGGAACAGTCGTTCGCGGTCCTCGACGCCTATGTGGGCGCGGGCGGCAACTTCATCGACACCTCCGACTCGTACATGAACTACTTCACCGAGCAGGGCAACGTGCCGGGGCAGTCCGAGACCATCATCGGCGAGTGGCTCGCCGCCCGGGGCAACCGCGATGACGTGGTCGTGGCGACCAAGGTCGGTGACCACCCGGACTACCTCGGTCTCGCGCCGGCCACCATCAAGGCGGCCGCGGATGAGTCCCTGAAGCGGCTGGGCAGCGATCACATCGACCTGTACTACACCCATTTCGACCGCGACGAGGCGATCCCGGTCGACGACATCATCGGCGCGCTGGACGGCCTGGTGACGGCGGGCAAGGTGCGCGCCATCGCCGCCTCGAACATCAGCCCCGAACGGCTCGCCGCCTCGCTGGAGTTCTCCGACCGCGAAGGCCTCGCCCGCTACGTGGCGCTGCAGCCGCAGTACAACCTCGTCTCACGCGACACCTACGAAGGGGCGAGGCGGGACATCGTGCAGCGGGAGGGACTGGCCTGCGTGCCGTACTTCGCGCTCGCGTCCGGCTTCCTCACCGGCAAGTACCGTCCGGGAAAGACCCTCGAGAACGTCCGGAACATGCCGGGGCTCGCCGGCGGGTACGCCGACACCGAGCGTGGCGTACGGGTGCTCGCCGCGGTGGAACAGGTCGCGCAGGCCCGAGGAATCGAGATGGCGACGGTCGCGATGGCCTGGCTCGCGCAGCAACCGACCGTGGTGGCGCCGATCGCGTCCGCGCGCACCGTCGACCAGCTGCCGGCGCTGGTGGCCATGGACGACGTTCATCTGTCCGATGCCGAGCTGCAGCTCCTGGACGCGGCCTCGTCCTGACGCGACCAGGTGCGCTCCGAGGTCGATCCTCCGCTCCACTGAGACGTGTTCCGCGATAATCTCGGTGACCGCGCAGGGAGGTCACATGGAGCTGAGGCACCTCGCCGGGTTCGTCGCGGTCGCCGAAGAGCTCCACTTCGGACGGGCGGCCGCGCGGCTGCACATGTCGCAGTCGCCGCTGAGCCAGCAGATCCGGTTGCTGGAGCGGGACCTGGGTGTCGACCTGTTCGAACGCAGCACCCGCTCGGTGCGGCTCACCGCGGCCGGCCGTGCCTTCCTCGAACCGGCCAGGGACGTACTCGCCTCGGCATCGGTGGCCCGCAGGGCCGCCCGGACGTCGGGCCACGGCGAGGTCGGCCAGGTGTCCCTCGGCTTCGCCGGGGTCAGCAGTGCGGTGACGCTGCCCGTCCTGACCCGGGCGGTCGCCGGGCGGCTTCCCGGTATCGAGCTGGCGCTGCACGGCCCGCAGTACTCGGGTGAGACGGTCGGCCGCATCGCCGACGGCAGCCTCGACCTCGGGTTCGCGTCCGTCTCGGGGTCGCGCGGGGTCGCCACCCGCCTGGTGCGGCGGGATCCGCTGATGGTCGCGGTCGCCGACGTCCACCCGTTCGCCGAGCGACCTTCGGTCGCCCTCGCCGATCTGACCGACGAGCGTTTCGTGGCGTTCCCTTCCGGTCGCGGTTCGGAGGTGCGCGAGCTGGCGATGCGCTCGTGCCTGGAGGCCGGGTTCAGCCCCGGAGTCGTACAGGAGGCGCCGGACTCGTTGAGCCTGCTCGCCATGGTGGGCGCCGGGGTCGGTGTCGCGCTGGTCGTCGAGGCGGCACGGACCATCCGGCTCGATCACGTGGTGTTCGTACCGCTGGAGGAACCGGCTCCGGTACTGCAGGTCTGCCTGGTGTGGCGGCACAACGACGACTCGGCGATCCTGCGCGCGGTGCTGGACGTCGCGGAGCAGGCACTGCCCACACCGACGGATTGAGTCGGAAATCAGCTCACCGCGCGCCAGGATTGGTCTTGGACCAATCCTAATGTGCGATGACATGGTGTCCCGGTCACACATCCTCGGTCGCCGACGCGACCCGAGGAGGCAGGCTCAGAGAGGAGCACGCCATGACCGAGCAGCGCACCGGTCCCCCGGCGCCGGCCACGATGACCCGTGACGCTCGCCGCGCCGGAATCAGCGCCTTCGCGGGCACCACGCTCGAATGGTTCGACTTCTACATCTACGGTTCGGCCGCGGCACTGGTGTTCGGCAAGGTGTTCTTCGCGGGCGCACCCGCCGCGATCGGGACGCTCGCCGCGTTCGGCACCTTCTGGGTGGGTTTCCTCGCCCGTCCGCTCGGCGGCCTGATCTTCGGGCACCTCGGCGACAAGCACGGCCGCAAGTCGGCGCTGATCATCACGCTGGTGATGATGGGACTGGCCACCATCTGCATCGGTCTGCTGCCCGGCTACGCCCAGATCGGTGTGCTCGCACCGATCCTGCTGGTCGTGCTGCGCATGATCCAGGGGGTCGCGGTCGGCGGCGAGTGGGGCGGGGCGGTCCTCATCGCCACCGAGTACGCACCGCCGGGCAAGAAGCTGCTCTACGGGGCCTTCGCCCAGCAGGGCTCCCCGGTCGGCAACCTCCTCGCCACGCTGTCGTTCCTCGCCGTCGCCCAGCTCCCCGACCACGCGTTCATCGAGTGGGGATGGCGCATCCCGTTCCTGGCCTCGGCCGCCCTGATGATCGTCGGGCTGTTCATCCGGCTCCAGCTGAGCGAGACGCCCGAGATGACCAGGCTGCTGGAGCAGAAGAAGGACACCGGGCTGCCCGCCAAGGTCGTTCTGACCCGCTTCCCAGGGCTGGTGGCGCTGGGGGTGTTCGCCGGCGTCGCCGGGGTCGCACTGACCTACGTCAAGAGCACGTTCGTGCTGTCCTGGGCCACCGAGGGCGACACTCCGCTGTTCGACCGGTCCGTGTTCCTGACCATCATCGCCCTCTCACTGGCGGTGCAGGTGATCGGTCAGCCGTTCGGCGCGGTCCTCGGTAACCGGATCGACCTCAAGCGCGCGGTGTTCTGGATGCTGCTCCCCGAGATCGTCTTCCTGCCGCTGCTGTTCGTGCTGGTCCAGACCGGTTCGTTCTGGTGGGCGGTCGCGGGCATGACGCTGGCCACGCTGCCGCACGCCATGTACTACGCGGTCATGGCGGGCATGCTCGCCCCGGCCTTCCCGACCGAGGTCCGCTACACCGGCATCTCGCTGTCCTACCAGTTGTGCGCGACGCTGTTCTCCGGCACCGCGCCGTTCGTCTGCCAGCTGCTGCTCACCACGACCGGGACCATCTGGTCGGTCGTCGCGCTCGGCCTGGCCTACGTGGGGATCACGCTGGCCGCACTCGTCCCGCTGCTGCGTCGCATCCCCGATACCGGGCAGCACTCCGCGACCGCGCCCGCTCCGGCGCACTGACCCACGGGGAGGAATCCGTGAACTTCGCCGACCTGGACCCCGCGCTCCGTCCCCTGCTGGACCGCTACCTGATGCCCGACGACCGCGCACGCCTCGAACCGGTGATCACCGAGCTGGGCGGGCTGGCCGCCGGTGATCTCGACCGCCTCGCCGCGGCCGCCGAGATCCACGTGCCGACCCTGCGGCAGTACTCGCCGGCGGGCGAGCGCATCGACGAGGTCGACTTCCACCCCGCCTACGGCGAGCTGGTCGAAGCCGGGTTCTGCCGGTTCGGCCTGGCCGCGCTGTCCCACCGGGGTGTGCTCGGCTGGTCCGGGTCCGCCCCGCACGTCGTGAAGTACGCCCTGTCGTACCTGTTCTCCCAGGCCGAGTACGGCCTCGGCTGCCCGATCAACATGACCGACTCCGCCGCCAGGGTGCTGGAGATGTTCGACCCGGAGTCGTTCCGCGCCGAGATCGACGCGCTGACCTCGATCGACCCCGTCACCCACGCGACCGGGGCGATGTTCATGACCGAGGTGGACGGCGGCACCGACCTCGGCCGCACCGCGACCGTCGCCACCGACCACGGCGACCACTGGACCCTGTCCGGCCGCAAGTGGTTCTGCTCCAACGTGACCGCCGACGTCATCCTGACCCTCGCCCAGGTCCCCGGGCAGGGCGAAGGCACCCGGGGACTCGGCATGTTCCTGCTCCCCCGGCTACGTCCGGACGGCAGCCGCAACAGCTATCGGATCGACCGGCTCAAGAACAAGCTCGGCACCCATTCGATGGCCAGCGGCGAGGTCAGCCTCCTCGACGCCTACGCCCGTCCCGTCGGCGATCTCCGGCGCGGCGTCCAGCAGATGCTCGAGATGGTCAACCACTCGCGGGTCTCCAACGTCATGCGCTCCACCGCGCTCATGCGCCGCGCGGTGCACGAGGCCATCACCCATTCCCGGCAGCGGATCGTCTTCGGCAGGGCGCTGTTCGACCAGCCGCTCATGCGTCGCACCCTGCTCGGCCTGCAGCTCGACACCGAGGCCGCGCTCGGCGTCGTCCTGGAGATCGGTGACCAGCTGGAGAAGGGCGACGGCGGTGACGAGCGTGCCCGCGTCCTCGCGCGGGTGCTGACCCCCATGGCGAAGTACACCGTGTGCAAGCGCGGCCGCTGGGTCACCGCCGAGGCGATGGAGGTCCGGGGTGGCAACGGCTACATCGAGGACTGGATCAACCCCCGGCTCGTGCGCGACGCGCACCTCGGCTCGATCTGGGAAGGCGCGTCCAACGTCGTAGCGCTCGACGTGCTGCGCTGTATGCGGTTGCAGAACGCGCACCGGGTGCTCGCCGACACCTACCTGGACCGGCTCGACTCCAGCGGCGTCGCCGACGCCGATCCGCTGGTCGAGCGCCTCGCGCTGCAGTGGAGACGCCTGCGCGAGCGCGGTGACGCCATTCTCGCCCGCGAACCGGGCGACCGGGAGCTCGCCGTCGGGGACTACACGCAGGCTCTCGGCGACGCGGTCATGGCCACCTTGCTCGTCGAGCAGGCGGTCTGGGAGACGAAGGCCGGAGCCGGGGCGCGCAAGACCCTCGTCGCGCACGCCTTCCTGCAACGCCTGTTCACCCCGGAGGAGGTCCCGACCGCGGCGATCAACGCCCTCGCGCTGGTCGTCGACGGCAACGACCCGGAGGAGGTCCACTCGTGACGGACGGCGCCCCACCCGCTCCGCTCGCCGGGATCCAGGTCCTGGAGCTGTCCAAGATCCTGGCCGGCCCCTATGTGAGCCAGGCACTGTCGGACCTGGGTGCCGACGTCGTCAAGATCGAGCATCCACAGGGCGGCGACCCCACCCGCCGGTGGGGACCGCCGTTCAACGGAACGGACGCCACCTACAACCTGGCGGTCAACCGGAACAAACGCTCCCTCACCCTCGACCTCACCACCGAGGACGGGCAGGAGGTCGCCGACCGGTTGCTGCACCGCAGCGACGTCGTCATCGACAACTTCCGCCCCGGCAGCTCGCTGGCCAGGCTCTACCACGGCCCGACGCTCGTCGAGCGCTACCCGCGCCTGGTCGCACTGCACATCTCCGCCTACGGGGAGGCGGGACCGCTGCGCGACGAACCCGGCTACGACATGGTGGTCCAGGCCGCCGCCGGGCTGATGTCGCTGACCGGCGAGCCCGACGGCCCGCCGGTCAAGGCCGGATTCGCCTTCGGCGACCTCGGCGCGGCGATGTGGGGTCTCTCCGGTGTGCTCGCGGCGCTCGTGGAACGCGGACGCACGGGACGCGGCCGGTACGTCTCCACATCGCTCTACGAATCGCAGCTCGCTTTCCACGGGAGCTTCGCCACCGGCTACTTCGCCACCGGCCAGAACCCGCCCAGGCTCGGCTCCGGGCATCCGAGCCTGGTGCCCTACCAGGCCTATCCGACCGCCGACGGGCATCTCGTCGTCGCCGTCGGCAACGACGCCCAGTGGGGATCGCTGTGCCGCGCGCTGGGCCGGTCCGACCTCGCCGACGACCCTCGGTACGCAACCAATGCCGGGCGGGTCGGCCACCGCGAGGAGGTCAACCGCCAGCTCTCCGGGGAGATCCGCACACGGCCCACCGCCCACTGGCTCGGGCTGTTGAAACCCGAGGGTGTCCCGGTCGCTCCCGTCCGGACGCTCGAGGAGGTCTACGTCTGCCCGCAGACCGAGGCACTCGGAATGATCGGCACGGTGGATCACCCCGAGGTCGGCCCGCTCGAACAGATCGCGTCACCCCTGACCTTCGACGGCCGTCGACCGGCCATGCGGTCCGCGCCGCCGACTCTCGGCCAGCACAGCCGCGAGGTGCTCGAATCCCTCGGCTACGACGCCGAGCAGATCGACCGGATCCTGCGGCGGGGATGAGCGTGGTCGGGCCGGCCGGGAGACCTAGCGAAGGCGGCCCGAGAACCCACTGAGGGCATCCTTATCAACCTGCGGCTGTGACGGCGGACTCCACCCAGTGGTGGACATGTCGTCACTCGTTTGCTGACTACAGGTGACAGAAAAGAGCGAAATTCGCGCGAGCCTTAGTGCTATCAGGCGGACACCGAGGCTCTTTTGGAGGTTCGAAGGCACTCCCTCCTGTTGTAACGTGTGTTGCGCTCGTTAACGGTGAGTTAACAAGACGACTCGTGTGATCGTGCAGACGATCTCTGGGAGGTTGCCCGGTGGAGCGCTTTCCAGCACGACCCACGCGCCATCGCCATTCCGGTGACCGCGCCAAGAAGACCCGCACCCGGGTCAACGTGGGAGAGCTTCGCGCACGCTCCGGAGCCGAGGGCCGGCATCAGAAGAGCCGGGCTCAGCAGCCGGCGTCGATGCCGGGCCTGCCGCCCCGGGGGGTTCACGCGAAGAAGGAGCAGACCGGGCTCTCGCGGCGGGCCACACACATGGTGGGGCTGGCCGTACTGGTCGGGGTGATCGCTGTCGTCGTGGCGGTCAGCACGCTGGGCGGCGGCGCGGCTCCCGCCGTCCAGCCGATCGCCGGCCCGCCCGTCGCCGACACCCAGGTCGCGGACGGAACCCAGGCTCGGATCGCGGTCGGTCAGGCACTCAGTAGGAGCGGCCGGATCGAAGCCGGTGAACCGGTGCAGAACCTCTTCACGGCGGGCAAGGTCGACCCGCGCATCCTGGCCACCCTGGCGGTGCTGGTCCAGCGAGGACCGGTGCAGGTACGAGACCTCCCGGCCATGGACGATCCGGACGCCGCCGACCAGCCCCGCAGGCAGCTCATGCTCGACGTGCCGGCGGCCCAGGTGGAGTCGGTACGCGGGTTCTTCCTGGCCCAGGAAGGGCCCTACCGGCCTGCCGCCGTGACGGCCACACCGACCGGTGTCCAGGTCGTCTACCCACCCGACGCACCGCCCGACCTGTTGCAAGGACTGGCCGGCTCATGACAGCCACTGATCTCTGACGAAAGGACCGTGAGCAACAATGCGTGTTGGACTTGGCCATCCGGTCGGTCGGCTTCTGAGCGCGGTCCTGCTGGCGGGCGGTGCCGTGCTGCTCGTCGGTGGTTGCGGCAACAGCGCGCCCGCCAGTGCGGGCGGGCCCGGTGCCCAGGCGGCACCGGCGGCCGACGCACCGGCCACACGGCCCGATCCGAACAGCCCACTGGCCCCACACGACGAGTCGAAGGGGCTGCTGCAGCTGGGACACCTGGCACCGCAGGCTCCCGTCTTCGACGTCTACTTCTCCGCGATCGGCCAGGACGGCAGGTACATCGCCACCGGCGGATACCCGAACCTCACCCCGTTCATGGAGCTGCCACCCGGCCAGTACGTCTGGTCGATGCGTCCGGCCGGTTCCCCGGCCAGTACACCCTCGACGCTCACCAAGCTGGTGAACGTCAAGGCCGGCGAGGCCAGCACAGTGGTGCTGTTCAACAACGGGCAGAACGGTGACCTGCAGGGGAACGCGGCACAGGCGAACCTGGCGAACCCGCCGCCCGGCACCGGCCTGGTCCGCGTGGTGCAGGGAGCCACCGGCGAGCCGATCTCGGTGACCTTGGGTCAGGATCCGGCACAACAGATCGCGTACGGCACGATCACCCCCTACCAGGCCCGACCGGCCGGACCGCTCACCGTGACCGCGACCCAGGCCGCCGCCCCGCTCACCGTTCAGGTCTCACCCGACTCGAGCACCACCGTGCTGGTCACCCGGGGACCCGACGGCGTGCGACTCAGCTCGACGTCCGACTCGCTCGCCCCGGACGGCCCGCCGACCCCCGCGCAGCCACCCGCGTCGGTCAACACCGGAAGCGGCGGGGAAGCCGCCACCTCGACCTGGCCGCCGACGGGCGCCGAGCTCATCGCGGGTGCGTTGCTGATCGTGGCGGCAGCGGTGGCGACCGGCCTGTCCCTGCGGCGCCGCCGGGCCTAGGACCAGCCGAGACATGACACGGCGCTCTCTCGCCCCGTCATCACCGACATCGGATCGACCGCACACCGCGCCGGCACCGGGCCGGCCGGCGCGACGAGTCAAGGCGCTGTGGGCAGCCGCGGCGCTCACGCTCGTCGCGCTGGCCAGCGCGGCGCTCGCCGGGTTCGTCTGGGCCACGCCCGGCTCACCGCCCGCCCCGCCGCCGACGCGGGCCGACACGTCCTGGCGGGGTTCCGCGTCGTGGGATCAGCCCATCCGGCCCATCCCGACGCGGGTCCGGATGCCGAACGTGGGTGTCGACGCGCCCGTGGTCCCCGTGGCGGTCGGCGGCAACGGGGAGCTCGGGATACCCGAGCAGCCACGCACCCTGGGATGGTGGCAGCAGGGCGCGGACCCGAACGGACCCGGCGCGGTCGTGATCGCCGGCCACGTCGACACCGCCGAGGACGGCCCCGGGGCACTGTTCCGTCTCGCCCAGGCACAGGTCGGACAGACCTTGACCCTCGACACCAACCTCGGCCCGCACCGTTACGTCGTCACCGGCATCGAGCACTACGCGAAGGCCGACCTACCCGCGAGCACGTTCACCACGACCGGACCACCACATCTCGTCCTCATCACCTGCGGCGGCGAGTTCAACACCATCACCCGGCAGTACGCCGACAACATCGTCGTCTCCGCCGCCCCCGGCTGACCCCGCCCTGCCGCCCGACTTCGCAGAGCGTCACGTCGTGTCGCAGACACTGCGGCGTCTGCGACACAACACGGCGGTCTGCGAGGCGGTACGGGACGCTAGAGCGCCCGCGAACTGAACGCGCGGGCCGGATTGGAGCTGGGCGGCCACGTTCGGTCCAAGGCCCGCGACCGAGGCATCGTGTGCTGGAGCCGGTGACTGGTGACGGCCGCGGCATGCGCGATGGCGCGACCGATCTCCGGTATCCGCGCGGGGGCGAAGGTGGAGTGGGGTCCGGCTATGGACAGCGCTCCGGCGGGCTGTCCGTCGGCACCGATGACCGTGGCCGCGACCGAGGTCCGGCCACGCTGGAAGGAACGGCACACCAGGTGGCCTCGGACACGAGCGGCCGCCAGCTCCTCGGCCAGCGCGGCCATGTCCGGCAGCGGGTGGTCCTCCTGCGCGCACAGACGACGCACCCGGTGCTCCGCGTCCGCCGGATCCAGCGCCGACAGTGCGCTCTTGCCGCACCCGGACAGAAAGGCCGGCGCCCGCATGCCCACCCAGTTGATCATCCGGACGCGTGTCGGCCCCGACTCCCGGTGAACGTAGACGATCCAGCCGTCGACGAGCTGCCCGACGTGCAGCTCCTGGCCGGGGCCTCGGCGCACCGCCGCCGCGCTCCCCTCCACCGCGCCGACCAGACCGGTGCGGTCGATGATCAGCCCGCCGAGCTCGAGCAGGAGCGGACCGAGTCGATATCCACCACCCGGCACCGACTCCAGCAGACCTTCCGCCACCAGGGTCCGGCACAGCAGATGCACCGTGGACCGGGGCAGGCCGGTGTACTCGGCCAACGACCGCACCGACAGCACCTCCAGCGTCGGGCGGAAAGCCCGCAGGATCACGGCCGCCTTACCCACCGATGCGCTCATGTCTGGAGTCTGACGCTCCTCTCGAAGAACTGTCTCCCAGGGTGTCCCACGGTGCTGGACACATCACCGCCGCGAGCGGGCCGGCCCGACCGTCACGGCGCGCTGACCGCCGGGAACTGCGCACCGTCGACCCGGATGGTGGCACCACTGACATAGCTCGCCGGTCCCGACGCCAGGAACGCCACCACCGAGGCGAGTTCGTCCGGGGTGCCCCACCGGGCGCCCTCTCCGAACCCCCGCTCGGCGAGGATCGCCGCTCGGGCCGTCGCCTCGTCGGTGCCGTCGACCTCGGCCCTGGCGGCTATCCGGTCCTCCCACACTCCGCTGGTGGTGTAGCCGGGCACCACACAGTTCACCGTCGTCCGGTACTCCCGCAGGTCCCGCGCCTGGTAGGCGGTCAACGCGGTGAGCGCCGCGTTGGCCACCCCGGTGACGGCCACGCCCGGGACCACCAGGGCCGAGGTGATCCCGGAGATGTTGACCACCCGCCCCCTCCCGGAGGCGATGAGCGCCGCACGCGCGTGCCGGACGGTGTGCGCCGCACCGAGGGCCTTGGTGTCGAACCCTTCCCGCCAGGTCTCGTCCTCCAGCTCGGCCAGCGGGCCTCCGCCGAACCGCCCCGCGTTGTTGACCACGACGTCGAGCCGCCCGTGCCGTTCCAGCACCCCGGTGATCATCACGGCGACCGCGGCGTCATCGGTGACGTCGCAGGTCGACCACTGCGCCCCGGCCCCGAGCTCCCGTACCGCCGTGCGCCCCTCGGCCTCGCCTCGACCGCACAGCTCGACGAGGGCACCCTCGCCGAGCAGCCTGCGCGCGATGGCCAGCCCCAGCCCGCGACTGCCGCCGGTCACCAGCGCCACCCGCCCGTTCAGTTCGAGATCCATGACCGTGCCCTCCTCGGAACCGGCTGTCAGAAGATGGTGTCCACGACACCGCCGTCGACCCGCAGGGCCGCTCCGGTCGTCGCCGAGGCTAGGTCGGAAGCGACGTAGAGGATCATGTTCGCCACCTCCTCCACCGTCGCGGCGCGACGGATGATCGACGACCCGCGCTGGGTCGCGATGAACTCACCGACCAGTGTGTCCAGGCTGCGGCCGGTCCGCTCGGCGTCCTCCCTGAACATCTCCGCCACGCCTTCCGACAGGGTCGGTCCTGGCAGCACCGCGTTGACCGTGACACCCGTCCCCGCGAGGCGCTTCGCCAGGCCGCGGGAGACCGCCAGCTGGGCCGTCTTGGTGAATCCGTAGTGGATCATGTCGACCGGGATGTTGACGGCCGACTCCGAGGAGACGAAGACGATGCGCCCCCAGCCGCGCTCGACCATCGCGGGCGCATAGGCCCTCGCCAGCCGGACGCCGGACATGACGTTGGTCTGGAAGAACCGCTCCCACTCTCCGTCCGGGGTGTCGAAGAAGTCCCTCGGCCCGAAGATCCCCACGTTGTTGACGACGACGTCGATGTCCGGAAACTCCCCGACCAGCCGGGAACACACGGACTCGCCACTGAGATCACCTGCGTACCCGGCGACCGCCGGCCCCGGGCCGCCGAGCCTGGCCACTGCGGCGTCCACCCTGTCCGCGCTGCGTCCGTTGACCACGACGCTCGCCCCCGCGGCCAGAAAGCCCTGGGCCGCGGCGAAGCCGATGCCACCTGTGGAACCCGTGACCAGCACTCGCCGGCCGGTGTAGTCGATCTTCACGATCCGATCTCGCCTTCATCGAATGCGAACGTTTGCATTTAGTTGAACGCTACACCAAATCGGTCGAGCCGAACCACCGAGCCAGGTGTGACGACCTCGGCGACTTTGCCGTCCAACAGGGACGGACACCGGGCTGGACATCCGGCCCGAACGGCCGGTTCAGCTCACGAGCCTGCCCACTGGTCCCGCGCGACCGACCAGTCGGGAGGACCGTTCGGAGCCCGGCACCGCCACTCCTGCCCGCCGTAACCGACGCTCACCAGGTCGCTACCGGCCGTCAGCCGCACCACGACCTCGGCGCCGTTGTCCGGTTCGCCCGGATCCGCGCCCGCCGCCCACCAGACGAGCGCACGCAGACAGCCGGAGTGGGTCCCGACCACGACATGGCCGGTGAGCCCGGCCGCGAGGCGCGCGGCCGACGTGTCGAGCATGCGCCGAACGACCGACGCGGGGGGCTCGTGCCACAGCAACGGCGTCGTGAGCCAGAAGCGCATGGCGTCTCCGGTCTCGTCGTGGGCACGCCAGAAGCGGTCGGCCTCGACGGCCCAACCCGGAGGTAGCGACGTCCCGGCCAGAAGCTCGGTCGCCCGACGTCGCACCTGGGTCGGTTCCCTCGGCGTACCGTCCGCCCACACCTGCACGTTGCGATAGCCGGGCTCGACGACGGTCCCGGTGTCGGTCACGACGATCCCTCGCGCCCGCACCCGATCGACCACGGCTCGTCGGACGAGTTCACACGTCTCCCGGGCCCGCAGGGTCGGCGGATGACAGAAGGCCACCTGGTCACCGTCGTGCAACTCGTCGGCGAGTGCCGTTCCGCGCTCCCCGGCCTGGGCCCGGCCGAGCCCGGTGAGTCCGACGTCGTGGTCGTAGCTCTCCGTCTCGCCGTGCCGCACGAGGTGCACGGTCAGGGTTCGGGCACCCACCAGGTCAGCCAAGCTGCACCACCATGTCGACCTCGACCGCAAAGCCCAGCGGAAGCGCCCGGACCCCGATGGCGGTACGGGCATGGCGTCCTCGCTCACCGAAGACAGCGATGAACAGGTCCGACGCGCCGTCGATCACCTGGGGAACCTCGGCCAGGTCGTCGGTGCAACAGACGAAGCCGCGCACCTGCACGACCTGCCGGACGGCCGCCAGCCCACCCGCGGCGTCGTGTACCTGCGCGAGCAGGTTGAGGCCGCAGGCACGAGCCGCTCGGTATCCCTGATCGACGGTCAGGCTGTCGCCGACCCGGCCGTTCCACCCGTCGGCGCCCTGCCCGGAGAGGTACAGGAGGTCGCCGGCACGCACCCAGCCCAGGTAGTTGCCGGCCTTCGCGCGCGGCTCCGGCAGCTCGAGACCGAGCTCGGCGAGACGGTCCAGCTCCGCCCGGCCGCTCATCGACCGATCCTCGGTGCCGAGAAGACCCGCCGGGGAGCGTCGGGCGGTGGCAGTCCCAGACTCGACGCCACGCGATTCATCGACGCGGCGGGCGCACGCACGTCGAACAGCTCGGTGTGCATGCCGACCGAGGCGGCCCCGGCCAGGTTCGCGGCCAGGTCGTCGACGAACAGGCACCGCGACGGCTCCTCGCCGAGAGCCGAGGCGGCGACCCGGAACGCGTGTGGATCAGGTTTGAACACTCCCAGCACAGCGGCCTCCAGAACCGTGTCGAACCAGCGCATGATCGGGAACGTGTGCTCCCAGTCGGACCCGAACCAGTGCGCCATGTCGTTGGTGAACGCGACCAGGCGCACCCGTCCGTCGATCCGCTCGATCAGCGCCGTCACGTCCGCACGCACCACCGAACAGCCCCGCCAGAGCGCCCCGATGTCCAGGTCCGGTCGGCGCTGCGCGAGCCGGGCCCAATAGTCGCGCTCGGCCAGCTGACCGTTCTCGACCAGGGAGTACTCCGGGTCGGGCCTGCCCCCGTCCCCGGGGAACGGCCCGCTGGGCAGCCCCTGGGCGGCGGCGCTCTCGAACAGGGTCGGGATGACCACCCCGCCCACATCCAGCACGAGTGTCGTGACCGAAGGAGACCGGGTGCGGCGCAGTGCGTGGCGGCGGCGGGCCCGCGAGGCGTCCGGGTCGACGCCCTCGGGCGCGCGGGCCCCGACGAGACGGCTGCACGGCTGGGTCACCGGGTCGGTTCCCTGTCGTCGACGAGCGCGACGACCGCGGCGTCGACGATCGGATCGTTCGCGGCCGCGGCGGCCGCCTCGTCGGTCGCGACGAGGACGGTCACGCCCGGCGCGGCATCGACCAGGTCGACCGCCACCTCCCTGCGGTCCGACCCGATTCCCGCGACGAGCACCAGGCGCCGTCCGTTGAGCCCCGAGATCTGGCGGTCCGCCCAGACCCGGCTGACGACCTTGCCGAGCATCACGACGACCCGCCGGCCTCGATCGCCGCGATCGCGGTGCGCAGACGTTCGTTCGGAGCACCCTCGAGCAGCGCACCCGCCTGCTGGTGCGGCTTCGGGTAGACCTGCGCGGCGCGCAGCTCGCCGTACTGTCTGACGGCGGCCGAGCCTGCGTCGACCGCCGATCTCACCGCCGCCAACGAGCCCTGGACCGCGGCGGCGAGGTAGCCGCTGCTGACCCGCTCGACGGCGATGGTGCGAACGTCGGCGGTCTTCATCATCGCCTCGATCCCGGCGGTGAGGGCGACTACCCCTCGGGTCTCGATGATGCCGATGGCGCGATCGGTGGATGCCATGTGCGGTGTCCTCAGCTTCCGATGAGAGTGATGTCGCCGGCGAGCGCCACGATCGAATCGGCGGGGCTGGCGAACACGATGGACTTGACTCCTCGTCCGGAGATGGCCCTGGCCGTCTCCTCGCCGATCTCCACGGCTTCCTCGACCGTGGCCAGGTCACCCACGATCGCGACCGCGATCAGTCCACCGCCGAGGCGGACCACACCGCTGATGTCGACCTCGGTCGACTTGGTCATGGCGTCGACGGCGTCGAAGATGGGGACGAAGCCTTCGGCCTCGATGAAACCCACTGCGGTTCTGGCCATCATTCCTCCTGCATCCAGTTGACTACGGCCGCGCCGGTGCCCCAGATCGGTCCGTATGCCAGCAGCTCTCCCCGTCCGAGCCGGTCCAGGCCCGCACCGGTCAGGAACGGGTAGGTGCGGAACTGGCTGTCGGCCTGAGCCTCGGCGGAGTACTCCTCGCGCAGTGCCAGAACGTCGGCGTGCTTGCCTTCGGTGACCAGATCGAGCACCCGGCGGTCCCACTGCTCGTGGCCTTCACCGGTCACGTGGTCCTCACCCGGGCAGATCCAGCGCTGGATCAGACCGGAGGACAGGCTCGTCACGGCGACGGCGGCGACCCGGCGACCCAGTGTCCGGGCCGACGCGGTTGCCGCGGCTCCGACCGACGCCATCGCGTCGGGACCCGCGTAGAGATTGCACGACACGAGCGCCAGCCGGAGCCGCCGCGCGGGGTCGAGCAGGCCCATCGCGGTCATCGTGCCGGTGTCGATCGGGAATCCGTCGTAGCGGGTCCGGCGCGACTGCAGACCGGCTCGGTCGATCTCGTCGGCCCAGCCGCTCGCCAGCTCGGTGTCGACCCGCATGTCGTAGCGCTGGCGGCCGAAGTCGTAGCCGTACCAGTTCTCGTCCACGTGCTCCCCCACCAGATGTGGGTCGAGCTGCACCTGGTGCCCGAGGACGGTGAACCACTGGGTGGAGACCATGACGACGGTGTCGACGCCGGCGTCACGGAAACGGTCTCCGGTCACCCGGACCGCGTCCGCCAGCCGCGTCCAGCTCGGTGCCGGGTCGCGTTCGGCCAGCAGGTGGGGCAGGCCGGGCACGATGGCGGCCGCCACGAGTCCGTCAGCCATGGGGCATCCATTCGACGACCGCGTTGCCGGTGCCGATGACGGTGCCGTACGCCAGCACGTCACCGGCGACGTCCGGCCAGTCCATCGCGGAGAGCAGCCAGGTGAGGCTGCCCGCTTTGGTCTCGGACTCGGTCTGCTCGATGTGCTCGCCGATCAGCGTGCGCAGCCGGCTCGACGGCCCCTCGCGCACCGCGTCCAGCAGCCGCATGTCCCACTCGTACTGGTGCTGGTTGTAGGGGTGCTCCCGGGACATGTCCTCTGGCAGGTCGGGCTCGGTGTCCCAGTGCAGGTGCGACAGCGAGTTGGACGCCAGCAGTACCGCGCGTCTGCCGGTGCGTTCGACCGCGCGCCGGGTCGCCTCGCCGAGCGTCTCCATCTCCTCGAGCGACGCGTCGGAGTAGAAGTAGGGGTTGTTGTTCGCCGAGATCGACACGACCGGGATGTCCCACGCCGGGTTGACCAGGTGCAGGGCGCCGATCGTCGCGTAGTCGACCCGGACCCCCGGATCGCGCAGGGCGCTGGTGACCAGTCCCAGCCCGTCGGCCTCCCCCAGGATGGCCTCGGCCAGCTCGACGTCGGTGCGGAAGTCGTAGTGGTAGCGGAACAGGTTCGGGAAGATCGGCTCGACGGAGACGCCCCGGGGATCGGCCACGCAGTTCACGTGGTGACCGACCATCGTGATCCAGTGCGGCGCGTGCACGACGAGCACGTCCGGTCGGTCGCGCCCGGCCATTCGGCGGCGTAGCTCCTGGTAGCCCCAGCGCAACACGTCCCAGCCGCCGCGGGAACGCGGCTCGTTCCTCGGCGGGTTCTCGGCGTAGACCAGGTGCGGCGGATGCGGGGCCAGGTAGCCCGCGACGATTCCCCCGTCGGGCCGCGCGCCGCCGGCGGGCGCCGCGCGGGGGCTCGGTGACGCGACGGCCCCTGAGGACGGCGGAGGTCCCGGCCGCCGCGAACGCGAAAGGGCACTGCCCACCTGCGCATGGAAGACCCGGCTCATGGGGCGGGATGTTCCCCGCTCGGCCCCGCCCTCGGCCAGCGCTGCGTCCAACAGGCTGGGACACCTGGCGAGACAGCACCCCCGAGGAGCGGCAGACTCCCCTCATGAGCGCATCCGTGGGCAAGGCGGCCACGATCCTCCGGGCGTTTCGCCCCACCCTCGAGGTGCTCTCCGTGCGGTCACTCGCCGAGCACACCGGGCTGCCGCGATCCACGGTCCATCTGCTGTGCCGGACCCTGGTGGCGGAGGGCCTGCTGGAGTCGGTCCCGCGCGGTGGGTACCGACTCGGCCCGCTCCTGCTCGAGCTGGGCGGACTGATCATCGACCGCACCGGTCTGGTCGAGGCGGTCGAGGGCAGCACCTCGGCGGTGCACCGCGGCCCCGGCCAAGAACTTCACGTCGGGCAGCTCGTCGACGGATGGATCGTCTACCTCCACCGCGAGTCCGGGCCGACCCGGGTACGCATGATCAACCGGGTGGGCATGCGGGCTCCGGCGTTTCTGTCCGGGTGCGGCAAGAGCGCTCTGTCGGCGCTGGACCCGGCGGATGCGGACCTGCGGGTGCGACGGATCTGCGCGCAGGAGAACCTCCCGCTACCGGACATGGCGGCGTTGGCCGAGGAGCTAGCGACCGCTCGGGCGCGGGGCCATGTGGTGTGCCGCGCCTTCCAACGCGGCCGGACCTCGGTCGCGGCCGCCGTCGTCGGCGCCGACGGACAACCGGCCGGGGCACTGTCGATAGCCGGACCCCATTCCACCTTCGCCCCCGCACGGATACCGGAGATCGGCCGCACCGTCGCCCACGCCGCGGCCGTCGCCAGCCACCGCCTCCAACAGGCAACCCCGCGCCCCCGGACCGCGTACCGGGACCACACCGCACGCACGCCCGCGCCGATGAGCGACATCGGCTGATCCCCACCTGTCGGGCATCAGTTCGCAGAGCTTCCTGTCGCGTCGCAGACGCTGCAGGGTCTGCGACGCGACACGAGGGTCTGCGAGGTCAGTCGGGGAGGATCACGACTACGCCGGTGGAGCCGTCCACGCGGAGGCGTTGGCCCGTGGTGATCGTGGCCACCGCGTTGCCGGTGCCGACCACCGCGGGCATTCCGTACTCGCGGCAGACGATCGCGGTGTGGCTCATGATTCCGCCGACGTCGGACACCGTGGCCACGACCCGGGTGAAGATCGGCGCCCAGGCCGGTGACGTCGCGGGACACACCAGCACCTCTCCCGGCTGGACCGCACCGAGCTCACTGACGTGCCGCAACACACGCGCCGGGCCCTCGACGACTCCGGGCGACGCGCCGAGCCCACGCAGGGTGGTGGGTTCTCCCTCGACGTCCTCGGCCAGCCACTCCTTGACCGTGGAGGTCGTGATCCCCCAGAGCATGACGGTCAGCGGCTCGTTGATCTCGGCTGGCGGCGGACCGAGTGCGGGCGGCGGCTCCCATTCCAGCAGGGCCGCGAAGATGCCCTTGCGCTCGCCGATGATCGGCCCCCAGTACCCCGTCCCGCGCGACCGGCTCCCGACCGACCAGCCGACAACCGTGTCGTAGATCAGCTCGGCCACCTCGCCTCGCCGGAGGAAGAACATGTCCTCCGGGTCGTCCAACGCGCCCATCGCGACGAGTGCACGCGACAGCTCCTTGGACTTGGCCCAGAACGCTGCCCACATCCAGTGCTCGATGTAGAGCACGTGCTCCTCGATGTAGGTGAACACCAAACGGGCCAGGTCCACGGCCTGGTCGAAGCCCTTGTGGTCGTCGGGGGACAGCAGCTCGCGGTACCCGGCGGTGATGCGGTCGCGTTCCCGCAGTACACCGGCGGTGTCACGATCGATGTTCTCGCCGCCGCGCAGGCGTCGCAGGTATTCCTGCACCGACACCAGCGGGATGTCGGGATCGTCCGCCCAGGTGTCGTAGGTGTGGTACCCGCCGGGGTGCCCTGGGTCGGTGTTGATCAGGAACCAGGGGTCGGCGGTCGTGCGCCAGTCCTCGACCCAGGCCCGTCCGGACGGCTCCGCCGACAGGTCGTCGAACAGCTGCCCGGCCGAGTCGCCGGCCAGTACGGCGTCCCCGATGCCGAGCCGCTCCGCCTCCTTCGCCAGCCGGCGCAGCTCGTCGTCCGGGCGGTAGAGGTCCACCCGCAGGCCGCCCACCATGCGCGCGATCGACTGGTCACCGATCCCCGGGAACGCGGTCTTGCAGAGCTGGAAGAAGTTCAGGTACGCCGCGTACCCGATGTTCAACATCTCGAAGTGGTACTGGTAGGTCTCGTACATCGTCTGCACGAGCCGGTCGAAGTCGCGGATCATCCGGTATCCCGCCGAATGCCCGAGGTGGGTGTGGATGGTCTCGATCGGCTCGAGGTCGGGTAGCGCGGCGAAGCTCAACGCGCGCAGCTCGGCCAGCTTCGCGGAGACCTTCTCCTTCCACTCCCCGTAGATCGAGTCCCAGTTCTCGTAGTAGTGACTCGCCCTGGCGGCGAACTCCGTGGCGCGTTGCTCGATCTGCTCCGGCGGAGCGGCGACCGGTGTGATGTACAGCCGTCCGTTGACTATGCGCTGGTCGACCCCGAACGCGGGCGGCATCGCGAACACCCGGGTGTTGAACGCGCCGAGCGCCTGCCACCAGCACTCGCACTGGATCTCGTCGTAGGGGTGGATCACCTCGGGGTGGTGCAGCCGGTCGGCGAACCAGAACCGGTCCTCGTCCTGGTCCCTGCGGTCCTCGGCGAACAGGTGGTACCAGTTGTACATCCGCTCCCAGCCTTCGGCGCCGGCGGGCGTCTCGATCGAGAACGGGCTGGGGAACTTCACTTCTGCCATGTCGCGCTCCTGGTTCAGGGGAAGGGCAGACGCCCCGGCGGCGGCACACGGCGCGCCGAGGGATGGGTGGGGTGGGCGGGATCAGGTCCGAGGAGAGGTGCCGGGGACCAGGTGCGAGAGGATCGAGTCGATGACCGAGCCGTCACCGGTCGCCCGCCGAGGACCGGTGCGGGACCAGACGGTCTCCGGCCTGCTCTGCACGAGGAAGACGTTCCCGGCGCCCTCGCCCTCTCCGACGGCGAACTCGCCGTCCTGGGGGCAGCCGAAGTGACGCTCGACCAGTGTCGCCATGCGCAGCAGCTCCGCGAGCTCCTCCTCGGCGAGCGACGGGCTCCGCTGCTGGTCCTCGGCGACGGCGACGGTCTCGATGCCCTGTCCTGACGCGGCCCGCACGACCTTGGTCTCCTTCGCCGCGAGGTCTCGGCTGGTGACCTCGCCGGTGACCTTGTCGAGGTAGAAGCGGTCGGGAGTCACCGTGCCGGACACGAGTGGCTCCCCCAGTCCCCAGACGGACTCGCAGGCGACCTTGGACCGGTCTCCGTTCTCCGGGTTCAGCGTCATGAACACACCGGCCGCCCTGGCGGGCACCATCAGCTGGACGACCACGGCCATCGAGGCGCCGGCACCGCTGAGGCCCGCCTTGCGCCGGTAGTCCATGGCGCGGGCGGTGAACAGGCTGGCCCAGCAGTCCCGGATCCGGTCGAGCAGCTCGGCCGTGCCGCTGACCCACAGGTGGGTGTCGTGTTCCCCGGCGAAGCTGTGGTCGGCCGAGTCCTCGGCCGCCGAGCTGGAGCGGACCGCGACCGGCGCACGGTCACCGAGCGCGCCGTACCCGTCGCCGATCGCCTCGGCGAGCTCGTCCTCGAACGGGACCGAGCCGATCAGCTCGCGCACCCGGGCGCCGACACCGTCGTCGGGCTCGGCGTCCTCGGAGCCTGCCGCGACGAGCGAGTCGATCTCGGCGAGCAATGCGGGGCCGACCGCGGCGCGGAACGCGGCCGTCGTCACGACGAATCCCGGCGGGACCCGCAGGCCGGCCTCGGTGAGCCGAGCGAGACTCGCCCCTTTACCGCCGAGCAGGTCGCTGCCGGCGCCGGTGGCGCGGTCGATCCAGACGATGTGTGACTCGGTCACGGGGGCCTCCCTCAGGGACTCGCCGGCAGCGGCGGGGCGAGTCGTCGTGCGCCGTGTCATCGCGGTCCGATCTCGATACAGACGTTGGTGGGATGGCTGTAGAAGTCCGCGGCGGCCCGCCCGCCCTCACGGCCGAGCCCGGACCGGCCGTTACCGCCGAACGGGCTGCGCAGGTCACGCAGCCACCAGGAGTTCACCCAGGCCAGGCCGACGTCCAGCGCGGGGGCGACCCGGTGGGCACGGTCGACATCGCCGGTCCAGACGGTGGCGGCCAGGCCGTACTCGCTCCCGTTGGCCAGCGCGACGGCCTCCTCCTCGGTGTCGAACGGCGCCACGTGGCAGACCGGGCCGAAGACCTCGTCGGTGACGGTGACCGCGTCCCGCCCCAGCCCGGTCCAGATCGTCGGAGGGAAGAACGCACCCTGGTCCAGCTCGTTCCCGAACAGGATCGGCTCAGCACCGGCGTGCACGGTGGCACCTTCCTTGATCGCCAGCTCGCAGTAGGACCGGACCTTCGCCCGATGCTCCCGTGAGATCAGCGGACCGATGCCGGTCCTCGGATCGTCGGGACGGCCCGGCACCAGCGCGAGTGCCTCGTCGGTGAGGCCCGCGACGAACTCGTCGAAGATCGGGCGCTGGACGTAGACGCGCTCGGTACACAGGCACACCTGTCCGGCGTTGGTGAACACCGAGCGCGCGGTGCCCCGCACGGCTCGCCCGAGGTCGGTGTCGGTGAAGACCAGCGCCGCGTTCTTGCCGCCCAGCTCGAACGAGACAGGGGTCAGGTTCGGGGCCGCCGCGGTCATGATGGCCGAGCCGGTCGCGGACTCACCGGTGAACGTAATCGCGTCGATACCGGGATGGGAGGTGAGGTACTCGCCGGTCGAACCGGGCCCGAAGCCGTGCACGACGTTGACGACGCCGTCCGGGACCCCGGCTTCGGCCATCGCCTCGGCGAGCAGCGTCGCCGACGACGGTGTCAGCTCGGAGGGTTTGACGACCACGGTGTTCCCCGCGGCGAGCGCGGGGGCGACCTTCCAGGTCAGCAGCAGCAGCGGCAGGTTCCAGGGGACGATCACGGCGACGACCCCCATCGGTTTGCGGTAGGCGTAGTTCAGGGCGCGCCGCCCGTCGCCGGTCTCGGTGGAGTAGCTCTCCTGCCGCTCGGTGCCGTAGACGAAGTCCGCCGCGTGGTCGAAGTTGGCCACGGCGCGGGCGACGTCGAGCCTGCGCGCGAGCTCGAGCGGTTTGCCCGTGTCCGCCACCTCGGCGGCCACGAACTCCTCGGCACGCTCCTCCACCGTGCGAGCCACCCGGCGCAGCAGCGCGGCCCGGTCCACGGTGCGTAGCCTCCCCCAGGGCCCGCTCAGCGCGTCGCGGGCTGCCCGAACCGCGGCGTCGACCGTCTCGCCACTCGCCTCGTGCACCTGGGCGACGAGGCTCCCGTCGACGGGACTCACCTTCGTGAAGGTCCGTTCGCCCTCGACACCGCGGCCTCCCACCACGTTGAGCAGCGTTGCAACTGTCGCCATCGAATCTCCAGAACCTGACAGACCGGCCCTACGGGCATGTCGTGACGTCAGTGTCGTGCGCGGGTGCCTGTGTGCGCGACCGAGCGCACCAGTGCGATGAGGGCACAGGTCAGCAGGTCACACCCTCTCGGTCCAGGCTCCCGTCCTGCTGTGCTGGACGCCGGATCGGTCGAACGCCCCTACCTTGATCGCGCGCTGACAAACGTTTGCGAGCACCACGCCGGACTCGGCGTGAAGCCTGGTACCTGACGCTGTCCAGCAGGGTTGGACGACTGTCCTGGGCAATCGAGAAAGTTGGCTGCAATGGTTTGTCACGGTCAGCGGCTGAGGTGAACACTGCGGCCCATGAACACCTCTCTCGACAACCCTCGAAATCCGACCGACGCCGATGCGACCCACGACCGGCTGGTCGCCGCCGCCGCTCAGCTGCGCGGGCAGCTCCAGGAGGACGCCGCGCAGCAGGATCGGGAACGCGGGCTCACCGACCGCACCGCGTCCGCGCTCCGCGACGGCGGACTGCTGCGACTGACCGTTCCGAAGGCGTTCGGCGGTCACGAGGCCGACGTGCGCACGCTCCTGGACGTCACCGCGGAGCTCGGCCGCGGCTGTACCTCGACGGCCTGGGTCACCGGCATCCTCAACACCGGCAACCTCCACGCGGCGTTGTTCCCGGACAAGGTTCGCCGCATGGTCTGGGGATCGGACCCGAACGCGGCCACGATCTCGGTACTGGCACCCAGCGTCCGGGCCGAGCAGGTCGACGGCGGGGTGCGACTGACCGGTAGGTGGGGCTATTCCTCGGGTTCGCAGATCGCCCAGTGGGCGATGATGGGCATCCCCAGCAGCGGCGGCAAGGGCTCCGGGGCGGGCCTCGCGCTCATCCCCATGGACGAGCTGTCGGTGGAGGACACCTGGCACGTCATGGGCATGCGCGCCACGGCGAGCAACACGGTCCTCGCCGAGGACGTCTTCGTTCCCGACGACCGCATCCTCTCCCAGGAGCAGGTCCTGTCCGGAGCGCTCGCCGACGCCTATCCCGAGGAGCCGCTCTATCAGAGCAACGTGGTGGGCATCAAGATCCTCAGCCTGCTGGGAGCCCAGCTGGGCGCGATCCGAACGGCCTTCGAGTACGTGTGCGACAAGGCCTCGCAGCGCTCGGTGACGACCACCAGCTACGCGAAGCAGTCCGATTCCGTCTCGTTCCAGAGCGAGATCGCGCAGGCCTCACACAAGATCGATGTCGCCGATCTGCTGCTCCACCGCACCGCCGAGGTCATCGACGACCACGCCCGCGCCGGTACCCGCATCGACCTGCAGCTGCGCAGCCGCAACCGGCTCGACGGGGCGACCGCGAGCCAGCTGATCAAGGAGGCGATGGACCTGCTCGTCTCGGCGCACGGAGCGGGGTCGTTCGCCGACGTCAATCCGCTGCAGCGGATCTTCCGGGACCTCAACGTCGCCAGCCGGCACGCCGGAACCGGCGCCAGCGTTCCCCGTGAGCTGCACGGCAAGGTCCTGCTCGATCAGGACCCGTACACCGTCACTTCTCTCCTGTGAGGCAGACCATGATCGACGTTCACGCGCACTACTTCCCACCGGCGTTCACCGAGGCGTTCGCCCGGTTCAGCGGTGGCCGCAAGGCATGGCCCGAGCACCCGGCGCAGCTCGACGACCGGCTCTCCGACCTCGACGCGGCGGGGCTCGAGCGGCAGCTGATCGGGCTCGGACACAACCAGCCGTACTTCGCCGACGCCGACGGCTCGACCGAGGTCTCGCGGCTGGCGAACGATCTCTACGCGGACGCCGTCGCGCCGTGGGGCGGACGACTCGGCGCGTTCGGCGCCATCCCCCTCCCGCACATCGACGCGGCCGTGGCCGAGGCCGCGCGCTGCCTCGACGATCTCGGGTTCGCGGGAATCGGGATCGGGACGACAGCGTTGGGTCGCTCCTTGAGCGACCCGGTGTTCGAGCCGCTCTGGTCCGAGCTCGACCGGCGCGGTACGACCGTGTTCGTCCACCCGGTCGGCACCCCCGACACGGTGTCCACGGGGCTGGACAGCTACCTGCTCGGACCCAAGCTCGGTGGGCCGCAGGAGGCCGGGCTCGCCGCGATCCATCTGGTCGTGTCCGGGGTCACGCGCCGCTTCCCCTCGATCCGCTGGATCATCTCGCCGATGGGCGGCACGGTTCCCTACCTCTGGCGACGCTTCGAGGAGATCACCGAGTGCCTGCGTCAGACGCAGTGGCTCGTCGACGACCTGCGCGGTGAGCTGCGCACGCTCTACTACGACACGTCCCTCACCGACGATCCTCAGGTCTACCGGTTCATGGTCGACTCGCTGGGCGCCGACCGTCTCGTCCTGGGCACCGACGCCCCACGCGTCACGGCCACCGACTGGATCGGCCGCGTCCGGACGGCGACGGCCGGCCTGGGAGCTGCGGACCTGGAGCGGGTCCTCGGCGGGACCGCCAGGGACGAGCTCAAGCTCTGACCCACCGGGGAACCGCCGACCGCGCCTCGATCGGTGAGGGCTCAGCCGGTCGGGGAGGGCGGGGCTGTGGACGCGCGGGGGATGAGCTGGACCGGAAGCTCGGCCGACATGGTGGCCGAGCCGACCTGGTTGCGTCCGATGAGGTCGAGGAGCAGCTCGGCCGCACGCTCGCCGAGCGCTCGGTGCGGGATCCGCACCGAGGTCAGCGGCACGGCCAGCCGGTCGAGGAAGTCCATGCCGTTGAACCCGGCGACGCTGATGTCGGTCCCGGGGGTG
This sequence comes from Actinospineispora spinosispora DSM 44797, assembly GCF_000429025.1. Lineage (GTDB taxonomy): Bacteria > Actinomycetota > Actinomycetes > Mycobacteriales > Pseudonocardiaceae > Pseudonocardia > Pseudonocardia spinosispora. The sequence continues at coordinate 88,862 of NZ_KE386833.1, read as the reverse complement.
AGGCCCCGCTCGCACAGCGCGTCACAACAGCCCAGCGCCAGCAGGTCGTTCGCCGCGATCACCGAGGTGAACGCCGGCGGCGTGGTGTCCTCGAGTAGCTCCGACATCGCCGCGTGACCGCCCGGGATGCTCCACGAGTCGGATGAGGTCCGCCACCCTCCCCGGGACACCAGGTCGTGCTCCCGGACGGCGTCGACGAACGCCCGTGCCCGCCGCCAGCCGGTCGACGTCGTGGGGGGCCCGCCGACGAAGGCGACCCGCCGGTGTCCGAGGTCCGCGAGGTGCGCCACGAGAAGACGCATCCCGTCCGCGTCCGCCGGGGTGATCGCGGGAACGTCGAGCCCCTCGCTGTCGCGGTTGATCAGCACCAGCGCGAGGCCTCGGGCGTGCAGCTCCTCCAGCAGCGCGTGCTCGCGTCGCGCGGTGGCGATGATCAGCCCGGCGACCTTACGGCTGAGCAGGGACTCGATGAGCCGTCGTTCCCGGCGGGCGTCGTTGTCCGTGTTGACGATGGCCAGGTCGTAGCCGTCGGCCTCGAGGCGGCACTCGATGCCGCGGATGATGGGTGGGAACAGCGGATTGGCGATGTCCGGGATCACCAGCCCGATACTGCGGCTACGCGCGGTCTTGAGGCTGCGCGCGACCGGGTCCGGCATGTAGCCCAGCCGCTCCGCCACCGCGATCACTCGCTCGGCGGTCTGGTCGTTGACCTTGGACCGGGTCCCGGAGTTGAGCGCCCGCGAGGCGGTCGCGATGTGGACCCCGGCCGCCGCCGCTACGTCACGCAAGGTCGGCCTGGCCATCGCTGCAGCCTACTGCGACCTGAACCCCCGCCGGTCTACTCCGACCCGACTCTTGACCCGGGTCCTCACCAGGGAGCATCGTGGTCGATAGCAAACGATTGCAGTGGAGGTGGGGCATGGAGATGCGTGTCGGCTGGATAGGCACCGGCCGGATGGGTGTCGCAATGGCCGCGAACCTCGCGCGGGCCGGCGTCGCGCTGACCGTGTGGAACCGCACGGCGGCGAAGGCCGAGCCGCTGACCAGGTTCGGCGCGACCGTGGCGTCCTCGATCTCCGAGCTGCGCACGAGCGACGTGGTCTTCACCATGGTGTCCACCGCCGCCGACCTCGACGCGGTGCTGTTCGGGGAAGCGGGCCTGCTGGCGGGTCCGGGCGCCCTGCCCGAGGTGCTCGTGGACTGCTCCACGATCGCCACCGAGGAGTCCGCGCAGGTGCGCCGACGGTGCGCCGAGCTCGGTGTCGCGTTCCTGGCCTGCCCGGTGAGCGGCAACGGCACGGTGGCCCGCTCGGGCGGTCTCACGCTCGTCGCCTCGGGCACCGAGCAGGTCTTCGAGCGCGTCCGACCGCTGCTGGAGCACATCGGCGCCTCGGCGACCTACGTGGGCGAGGGCGAGGCGGCACGGCTGGTGAAGATCGCCCACAACGTGATGCTGGGCGTCGTCACGCAGTGCCTTGCCGAGATCACCGTGCTGGCCGAGAAGGGTGGCGTGTCACGGCACGCCTTCCTGGAGTTCCTCAACAACAGCGTCATGGGCTCGGTCTTCACCCGCTACAAGACACCGGCGTTCGTCAACCTCGACTACACGCCGACCTTCACCCCCACCCTGCTGCGCAAGGACTTCGACCTCGGTCTCGCCGAGGCACGCAGGCTCGACGTGCCACTGCCGCTCGCGGCGCTGACCGCGGCGTTCGTGCAGGCGAGCATCGGCAGCGGCCGGGCAGAGGAGGACTTCGCCGTTCTCCTGGACCTGCAGGCCGCGGCGTCGGGCATCACGCTGCGGTCCGAGGGCGTGCCTGTCGACGACGGTCTTGCCGTCGACCCGGAGCTGGACTTCTGAGCGAACGCGCAGGCGGCCGGCACGTCCCACTGCGCTGGACGCGGCCCTTTGCCGACGTCGGTCACGAGGAAAAACTGGAGCCGTCGCACCAATCGTTGAAAGGAATCGCAGCGTGAGTATCACCCCGGCGGCCCGCGCCCGCGCCCTCTACGACGCCCGCCGCACCCGGGTGGCGGTACCTCCGTTCACCGACGACGACCCCGGACTCGGAGTCGACGAGGGCTATGCCATCCAGCGGGAGCTGCTCGCGCTGCTCCTCGCGGACGGCGACCGGGTCATCGGGCACAAGGTCGGCCTGACCTCGGAGGCCATGCGGACGATGCTCGGTGTCGACTCGCCCGACTACGGCCCCGTGCTGGCATCCACGCTCTACCGCGACGGCGACGCGATCCCGCTCGACCGCTTCATCGCACCGAGGATCGAGGCCGAGATCGTGTTCGTGCTCGGTGAGCGGCTGTCCGGGCCGGGGGTCACCGTCACCAGGGCCCGGGCCGCCATCGCCGGAGCCGTCGCGGGACTGGAGATCATCGACTCCCGGATCGCGGACTGGCGGATCACGCTCGCGGACACGGTCGCCGACCTCGCCTCGAACGGCGCCGCGGCCGTCTCCAGCCGGATCGTCCCGCTCGACGACATGGACACCCGCCTCATCGGGATGAGCCTGAGCCGCAACGGCGAGCTGATCGACACCGGCGCGGGAGCCGCCGTGCTCGGCGACCCGGTGGCCGCACTCGCCTGGCTCGCCAACGTACTCGGCGAGCGCGGCACCGTCCTCGAACCGGGTCATCTGGTCCTGACGGGTTCCCTGCACGCCGCCGTCCCGATGGAGCGGGGCGACGTGTTCCGGGCCGACTTCGACCGGCTCGGACCGGTCACGGTGAGGGTGGCGTGAGCGGGATGGACATCTCAGGACTGGCGACCCGGCTGGCCGAGGCCGAGGCCGGCCGGACCGCGATCGGCAGGCTCACCGACCAGCACCCCTGGCTGGACATCCCGGCCGGCTACCGGGTCCAGCGCGAACTGCGCACGGCCGCCGGTCCGATCGCGGGCTGGAAGCTCGGGGTGACCTCGCGGGCGAAACAGGCTCAGGTCGGTGTGAGCGACCCCATCTACGGCTTTCTTCCCGCCGCCGGCGCGCTGGACATGGGAGCGCCACTCGACACGTCCGCGCTCATCCAGCCACGGTGCGAGCCGGAGATCGTGTTCGTGCTCGGCCGCGACCTGGCCGGCCCTCGGGTCACCGCTGCCGATGTGCTCGCCGCGACCTCAGGGGTCGCCGTCGGGATCGAGGTCCTCGACTCCAGGTTCCGCGACTACTCGTTCACCATGGCCGACGTCATCGCGGACAACACCTCGGCGAGCCGCTTCGTCGTCGGGGCGCCCCGCCCCGAGGCGGGCATCGACCTACGACTCGTCGGCGTCGTGTTCGAGCACAACGGCGTGGTCGTGGCCACCGCGTCCGGAGCGGCCTCGCTCGGCCATCCCGCCGCCGCCGTCGCCTGGCTGGCAAGACAGCTGGCGACCGAAGGGGAAGGTCTACTGGCAGGCCAGATCGTCCTGTCCGGCGGACTCACCGCCGCCGTGCCCGTCACGCCCGGCGACGTCGTCACCGCCACGATCGACCGGCTCGGCTCGATCGAGCTCGCCTGCCGATGACACCGTCCACACACCGCGCAAGGCCCCTCGAGGTGGGAGAACGACCATGACACACGACGCGCCGAGTACGTTCACCAAGGCCGTTCAGGCCAGCTTCGACACGACAGCGGACCCTCGGCTCCGAAACCTGCTGCGATCGCTCGTCGGGCACCTCCATGCCTTCGCCGAGGAGACCCAGCTGTCGATCGCCGAGTGGGAGTACGCGATCGACTTCCTCACCGAGACGGGCAAGCAGTGCACCGACACGCGTCAGGAGTTCATCCTGCTGTCCGACGTCCTGGGGGTGTCCTCACTGGTCGAGACGATCAACGGGCAGGGCGCGGGTACCGAGAGCACAGTGCTGGGACCGTTCCACATGACCGGCTCGCCAGAGCGGGCGCTCGGTGACTCGATCGACGAGATGGGCGGCGGCCGGTCGTGTGTCGTGTCCGGGCGGGTGCTGGGCGGTGACGGCGAGCCGCTGCCGGGCGCGGTCCTGGACGTCTGGCAGTGCACCGAGGACGGCTTCTACGACGTCCAGCAGCCGGACGTCCAGCCGGCGGGCAACGGCCGCGGCCTGTTCACAGCCGATGAACAGGGCGGATTCTGGTTCCGGACCGTGGTGCCGAGTCACTACCCCATCCCGACCGACGGCCCGGTCGGCCGGTTGCTCGCCGCATCCGGACGTCACCCCTACCGGCCGGCGCACATCCACTTCATCGTCAGCGCCCCCGGCCATCGGGAGGTGACGACCCACGCGTTCGTCGCCGGGAGCCCGTACCTCGACTCGGATGCGGTGTTCGCGGTCAAGGACAGCCTCGTGGTCGACTTCGCCGAGACCACGGACGAGCAGGAGGCGGCGACCTTCGGCGTCCCGGCCCCCTTCCGCCACGCGCGGCTGGACCTCGTCCTCGAGCGAACCGGGCCACCTCGCCGGCCCTGATCCCCCATCACACACATAACGTCGGACGGACTTCGCAGAGGCTCAGGTCGCGTCGCAGACGCTGCAACATCTGCGATACGACACGGAGCTCTGCGAGGCGTGACACACGCGATCCGGCCTCGGCTCAGGCCGACTCGCGCAGCGGCGCGTGCGTCCCGAACGACCGCCGGTGATAGGTCAGCGGCTCGACATGGGCGGCCTGGGCCGCGAGCACTGTCCCCAGCACGATCACGTGGTCCCCGCCGTCCACCAGGTCGGCGACGTCGCAGGCCAGCCAGCCCGGAGCACCGCCGAGGCGAGGAAGGCCGTCCTGGTCGTCCCAGGCGACCCCGAGGAACTTGTCGGTCCCCTTCTTGGCGAAGCGGAGCGCGAGCTCGGAGTGCGATGAGCCAAGGACGTTGACCCCGAAACGTCCCGCGCGGCGCAGTACGGCGAGCAGGTCCGACCGGCGATCCAGGCAGACCAGCACCATCGGGGGCTCCATCGACAGGGAGGTGAACGCCCCCACGGTGGTCCCGTACGGTGTGCCCCGTTCCCTCACGGTGATCACCGTGACCGGCTGGGCCACGTTCGCCATCACCCCTCGGAATGCCTCCGGAAGCGATATCGATGTCATTCCCCGCCCCTTCCGATCCTGGTCGTTCAGCATTCAACCACTTGGGCGGGTCGTTCCCAGCGCGTTCGTCCAGCTGAGCGGGACGCGGTCGGACTCAGGTCATGACGGCCAGCGAGGCTGCGGACCCGCGCCATGGTCAGGGCCCGTGTGCAGCACCGCCAGCAATCCCTCCACCCCCCGCTGGAAGACCATGGCGATGTCCTCGGCGTGGTCGATGTGGGCGGCGGACATGGCGCCGTCACGCAGCATGACGAAGTGTTGCGCGGCGTGGTCGACCCGAGGTCGCCCGGGCTCCGACCCGTAGACCTGCGCGAACAGGCCGGTCATGGTGGTCGCGAACCAGGCTCGATGCTCCGCGACGACACGATGCACCGGATCGTCGGAATGCGGGAACTCCGCCGCGGCTCGCAGGAGTGCACACCCGAGGAATCCGGGCGTGCCGAGCGCGTCGGCGACGGTCGCTCCGACGGCCCGCACGGCGTCGGCGGCGGACGCAACGGCGTCGATCGCGGCCCGCACCTGCGCGCGCAGCTGGGTGTCGACACTGCCCAGGTAGGCGAGAACCAGGTCGTCCCTGGACGGATAGTGGCGGTAGAACGTCGCCCGGGTGGCGGGGGCCTCGGCCAGGATGCGCTCGACGCCGACCGAGCGGATGCCCTCGCGGTAGAACAACCGGCTGGCCGTGGCCAGCAGACGTTCCCGGGCCTCGGACCGTCCGGCGGAACCCTGCGGGGTCGTCATCGGCACACCATAACAGAAAGAACAGTCTTTCTTGACAAGGCGAGCTCGTCCGTGCAACCTCAAAGAGAGAGAACAGTCTTTCTACCCACGGAACGATCAAGGAGCACCCGGAATGGTCGCCAACGACACCGCCAGCCCGCAGTCACCCACGCGAGGGGACTTCGCCGCGCCCGCCACCCTCTACCTGGCAAGAATCCTGTTCGCGCTGGCATGGGCCGCCTCGCTGGCCGCCGCCGGGCCTGGCCTCTCGACCACGATCGCGGTACTCGTCGTTCTGTATCCCGCCGTCGACGCCGCCGCCGTGATCACCGACGCCGTACTGACCAGCCGTCGCGAGGCCCTCACCAGAGCAGCCCGCTCCGGCCTGGCCTTCAACGTCGCGGTCAGCGTGACCGCCGCGATCGCACTGGGCCTTGCGGCCGCGAGCAGCCTGCCGGCGATCCTCCGGGTATGGGGCATCTGGGCGACGGTCGCCGGACTGGGACAACTCGTCGTCGCGCTCGCCCGGCGCCGCTCCCACCAGGGTCAGTGGCCACTGATCATCAGCGGCGGTCTGTCCTGCATCGTGGGATTCACCTTCATCGCCAAGGCCGCTGCCAGCCAGCCGAGCCTGTCCAGCATCCCCGGTTACGCAGTGCTGGGCGCGGTGTTCTTCACCGTCGCGCTGCTTCGCCTGTGGTGGTCTCGGCGAACAGTCGCCACCACCGCATGATCTGCACCCTCAATCCGCATACCCATCAGATGTGTATCTGACGTGGCGTCGCCCGCGTAGCAGCACAAACATCACGGTGTGCAGCGCTTGAACAGGTTCTTTACTCATCGATCGGAGAAATTCGCCCTCTGCGGTACAGCGCATTCGGCAATATCTTGAGCCATTGATCTGATGTATCGTCTTTCACCGGGCGATCAGAAAGACAACCAGCGCCCACCCCACGCCGCTCAGCGCTGAGATCAACGGAGTGAGAGCACCGAATGTCTGACGCGACTCGCCACACCGAGGCACAGCCCACCGCTCCGCCCGTGCACTGGATGCCACGCGCGCATCCGATCTCCTGGCTGACCCTGGCGGTGACCAGCGGCGCGATCCTGATGACGGCGATCGACGGCGGCATCCTGCCGACCGTGCTGCCGCAAATCTCCCAGGAGTTCGGGCTCAGTACGTCGCAGGCCGGCGCGGTCAACTCGGTGTTCAACGCCGGCCTGCTCGCCGGTGGGCTGATCTTCGGCTGGCTGTCCGACCGGATCGGAACCGGCTACCGGCGCACGCTGGTCTGGAACATCGCCATGCTCCTGGCCATCCTCGGCGGCGTGCTCACGTTCGGCTTCGCGGGCAGCTTCCTGGCGTTCATCCTGCTGCGCATCCCCATGGGCATCAGCCGGGGTGGCTCCGAGCCGGTCAACGTGGCGATCGTCAGCGAATGGTGGCCCAAGCAGTTCCGCGGCTTCGCGGTCGGAGTGCATCACATCGGTTTCCCACTGGGTCAGTTCGCCACCGGTGCGTTGATCGCCGTGGTGCTCAGCACCGCGAGCTGGCGAGAGGCCTTCCTGCTCATCCCACTGCTCGGCATCCCGATCATGATCCTGCAGGCGGTGATCGGCACCCGGGCCAAGCAGCAACGCGTCTACGACTGGATCGACCGCAACGGCCTGACCCGCCCTCAGCCCGAACTGTCCACCCGGCTCACCGGACCGGTACTGGCGCCGGTACGCGAAGCGCTGCGCAGCTCCAACGTGCGCTGGTCCATCCTGCTCATCTTCCTGTTCCTGTGGGGCGAGGCGGGCGCGGTCACCTTCCTGACCACGCAGTTCGGCCAGCTCGGGATGAGCGGCAGCCAGGCGGCGCTGATCGCGGGCGCATCCGGGCTGACCGGCTGGATCGGGCAGATCCTGTGGGGCTCGCTGTCCGACCACATCGGACGCAAGTTCGCGATCGCGTTCCTGATCACCGGCTGGGCGGTCACGCTCCTCGCGATGATCGCCATCCACGGCACGACGAGCGCCTGGATCGTGCTGCTCGCCTGGGGACTGTTCCGCAACGCGCCCTTCCCCGTGGTGTACGCGCTGCTGATCGACTCGGTGCCGAAGGCGGCGGGGACAGCGATGGGCCTCATGATCGGCATCGCGGTAGGGGTGTCCGGGCTGTTCGCCTCGGTCGTCGCCGGCTGGATCATCGAGCACTACGGCTTCCCGGTGCACTACATAGTGCTCGCCGCCATCTGTCTGATCGGCTTCCTCCCGCTCGCCCGGATGACCGAGACGATCACCCGCGGTCGGGCCTAGCCCCCCGCATCCCAGGCTGGAGGCCTCGTTGCACCTGGTAATCGACACCTACACCGAGAAGCTGCCGCACGTGGACGGAACGGCGGACGGCCTGCTCGGCGCCGAGTACGACACCGCGACCGGACGGTTCGGGGCAGTCACCCCGCTGGCCACCGCCCGCAACCCGAGCTACGCCGCCTTCGACCACACCGGCAGGCGTCTGTACGTGGTGCACGAGACCGAGCGGTTCGAGGGCGCCACGGGCGGTGGGGTCACCGCCTATCGTCACGACCCGGCGACCGGCGCGCTCGACGAGCTGAACTCCCGCCCCTCCGGCGGCGACGCCGCCTGCCACCTCGCGCTCGACCCTAGCGGGCGGTTCGTCGTGGTTGCCAACTACGGCGGGGGCTCGATCACCGTGTTCCCGGTCGCGCCCGACGGCAGCCTGGGCGAGTCGTCCGACACCGTCCACCATCGCGGCTCGAGCATCCATCCGGACCGGCAGACCGGCCCGCATCCTCACATGATCGGCTTCGACCCGGTCACCGGTGACCTGCTCGTGCCCGACCTGGGCACCGACGAGGTGCTCAGCTACCGGCTCGGGCCCGGAGGACGGCTCACCGCGCGGCCGGAGGCCACCATTCCGGTCGCTCCCGGCGCCGGGCCGCGCCACCTCGCGTTCCATCCCGACGGAGAGCACCTGTTCGTGGTGAACGAGCTGGACAGCACAGTGCTCACCGCGCGTCGCGGCGGTGAGACATTCCTGCCGGTCGCGGTCACCGCCACCCTGCCGAACGGGTTCACCGGCCACAACCAGGCGTCCGCGATCCGGGTGACACCGTCCGGCGGACACGTCCTGGTGGCCAACCGGGGCCACGACAGCCTCGCGGTGCTGCGCGTCGACGGCACGGCCGGCGAGCTGACCCTGGTCCGCGCCGAGCCCACGCTGGGCCGCGAACCGAGGGACTTCACGCTCACCCCGGACGGACGGTTCGCCGTGGTCGCCGACCAGGACAGCGACCTGCTCGTGTCGTTCCGGCTCGACGAGACCGCATCGACGCTGAGCCGCGTCGATACCGTCACGGCGGCCACACCCGCGAGTCTGCTGTTCGACCTGCCGCCCCGGACCGGGCCCTGATCCGACCCGCATCCGGCGGAGGGCGTCAGGCCTTCTTGAACCGGATCGGCAGGCTCTTCAGACCACCGACGAAGTTGGTCTGCAGGTACTTCGGCTCCCCCGCCAGCTCGACCGACTTGAGCTTGGGCAGCAGCTCCTCCCAGAAGATCTGCAGTTCGGAGCGGGCGATTCGCTGACCGATGCACATGTGCGCGCCGTGGCCGAACCCCAGGTGACGGTTGGGTTTGCGATCGAGGTCGAAGACCTCGGGATCCCGGATGGACTCCTCGTCCCGGTTGCCGGACGGGAAGCACATCATCAGCCGCTCGCCCTCCTTGATGCGGCGGCCACGCAGCTCGGTGTCGCACAGCGCGGTGCGCATGAAGTGCTTCACCGGCGACACCCAGCGCACGCCCTCCTCGACCAGCTTCGGTGCCAGCGAGATGTCCGAGGCGACGCGGGAGAGCAGCTCCGGCTGCTCGATCATCTTCAGCATGGTGCCCGACGCGGTCGCGCTGGTGGTGTCATGGCCCGCGGTGACCATCGCGATGTACTGGCCGTTCGCGTAGCCGTCGTTGATCGGCTCGCCGTCGACCTCCGAGTTGGCGATGATCGAGAGCAGGTCCTCGCCGGAGCGGCCCCGGTACTCCTGGGTCTTCTGGGTGAAGTAGGTGTTGAAGTCGCGGACGGTGTTGGCCCACTGCTGGGCGGCCGCGGCGGGGTCGTCCCCGACGTCGTCGCGCTTCTCCTCCGGGTCGCTACCGCCGAAGAACGCCTTCGACAGGTCCATGAAGATCTGCTCGTCCTCCATCGGCGCCCCGAACAACGTGACGATCGCGCGCAGGGTGAACCATCCCGCGATGTCGGCCATGAAGTCGACCTCGCCGTCGTAGTCCATCATCCGGGCGACCTCTTTCTTGGCCAGCTCACGGAGCTGGTCCTCGAAGCGGCGCACGTTGCCCGGACGGAACCACGGGTTGAAGATCTTGCGGATCTTGTCGTGCTCGGGCGGGTCCATGTAGACGACGACGTCCATGTTGCGGACCTTGCCCTCGGGGGACATCGAGCGGAAGAACTCGTCGCCCGCCTGGGTGGCCAGGATCGGATTGTGCTCACCGACGCCGAAGGTCTTGTTGTCGACCTCGACCTTCTGGATGTCGGCGAACTTCGTGACGATCCACAGCGGGTCGAATCCCTCGACCCGGGCCACCCCCAGCGGGTTGTTCTCCCGCAGCCACCGGAATGCCGGGTAGCTGGTCGTCTTCTCGTCCACGTAGGACTCCGGCAGTACGACCGCGCGAGCGATCTCGTCGGGCATCGTGGCCTCAGCCGACGTCGTCGTCGCCGTTGACATGGCACTCCTCCTGGTGGGCTCCTCGTCATTGTCTTCTAACACTAAAATATCGTCAAGTAGACTATCTACGTCGGGCGCCACCTGATTGCACAAGTAAGGCAACATGCGTCACTTCTACTCATGAGTAACATTTGCCCCAGCGGTGGCGACAGGACACTCATGGACAACGAGACCCGACAGAGCGCGGCGCGGAGCCCCGAGCCCGAGACAGACAGGACGCTTCTCACCGTGGCGGAGGTCGCCGCGATGGTGCGCGTCTCGAAGATGACGATCTACCGGCTCGCGCATGCCGGCGAGTTGCCCTCGGTGCGAGTGGGGCGCTCCATCCGGATTCCGACCCACGCGGTCGAGACACTCCGGGCCGTACAACAGTCCTGACCGGTACGGGAAGTACAACACCGTCGACAGCTCCCCCGTCGTGCGCGCGAGGTGAGCCGTACGGCGACCGTCGGTCAGGCGGTGGCCGTCTCGGTCGGACCCGCGCCCAGGTCGTGTTGCCGCGCGTAGGCGATGAGCTCGCGCGGTGCACGCTCGATGTGCTCGACCAGGAGCGCGACGCCGGCATCCGCGTCCCGGGCGACCGCCAGGTCACGCAGCCGTCGGTGCTCCCCGGGGATGTCCCGGGCGTGATCGTCGGTGAGTGCCCAGTACCAGCGGCGATAGAGTTCCGCGGCATCTCGTAGCGAGGTCGCGATGACCTCGAGGCGAGGACTGCCGCACCCGGCGAGCAGCGCCCGGTGGAAGGCGCGGTGGGCGATCGCCCAGCCCTCGTTGAACTGGCCGTCGGCGCCGACCGCCGGGGTCCGCTCCAGGGTGTGCTGGGTCGCGACGACCGAGGTCTCCCACGCGACGTCGCCTTCCTCGACGGCCTGGCGGAAGGCCAGCGACTCGATCTGCACCCGGACCCGCGTCAGGTCGGCCAGATCGGTGACCGAGAGCTCCCGCACCCGGAACCCGCGCTGCGGGCTCGCCACCACGAGCCCCTGTTCGGCCAGCCGGGTCAGCGCCTCGCGGATCACCGAAAGGCTCGCACCGAAGCGGGAGGTCAGGTCCAGCAGCTTCAGCCGTTGGCCCGGCTGGTAGGACCCGTTCAGATTGAGCAGCTCGGCGCGCAGCTCGTCGAAGACCTCTTCGGTGCGTGTGCCCGCCCCACGGTCGGCCACACGATCAACAGACATCACGAAACTGTATCCGCGATTTTTGCACTATGTCGATATTGCGTGCGATTTGCCGTGTCGGGCTGTTCACGTCGCCGCCCTGAGCAGCCGACGAAGCACCAGGGTCAGATCACCCGCGGCCGCCTCGGAGTAGGAGCCGCTGCGCCACGCCACGTGCCGGTCGGGCCGGACCAGTACCGCGCCGTCGGTCTCGGTGCCGCGCAGCCGGCCCCACTCCCCGTAGCAGTCGAACAGTCCGTCGCGGGTGCCGACGACGTGCACGTCGATGTCGGTTCCGGTGTCCTTGCCCGCGGCGGCGGCAGCCTCCGCCCAGCCTTCCCCGCCGACGCCGGTGAGCAGGCTGAACCGGGTACCGGAGACCAAGTCGAGGGTCGAGAGCCGGGTTCCGTCGCGGTCGAGCCACGCGTGCGGGAGCGAGGCGCCGGGCCAGGTGGTGGGGTGGTGGTAGAGCTGCGGGTCGCGGGTGGGCGTCGGTTCGGGTGCGCCGTCGGGGACCACCGCGCCGGTTCGGTAGCGGTAGCCGAGGTCGACGCCGTGCGCATTGAACTGGTAGTTCATCAGTTCGACGGCCGCGCACAGGTCCGCGCGCCGGGCGTCGCCGTCCGGTCCCGGCTGGTACAGCCCGTCGAGGGCGGCCCAGCCCTGCGCCTCGGACTGGCCGGGACGGAACCCGAACGCCCGGTGCACCTGCTCCATCTCCACCAGGCTCTGGATCGCCCGGTCGACCACCTGTCGCCCGACCGGCTGACGTTCGGCCGTGTAGCTGTCGAGCAGCGAGGCGTCGGCGCGACCGTGGTGCACCATCGCCAGCTTCCAGCCGAGGTTGAACGCGTCGGCCATCGAGGTGTTGAGCCCGACGCCGTTGGTCGGCGGGTGCCGGTGCACCGCGTCGCCCATGGCGAACACGCGACCGGACTGGTAGCTCGACGCCACCAGGTGGTTGATCGTCCACTCGGCGAAACCCTTGATCACCGGCTGCAGCGTCGGGTCGCCGACGACCTGCCGGATGTGACGGACCGCGACCTCCTCGGTGCCCGGCGCGGTCTGCGTCGCCGGGTCGTAGGCGATCACCATGACGAACTCGGTCCACGGCTTGTGACAGATCAGCGTGCCGGCGCCGGTGAGGTACGGGGTACCCGGCGCGGCGTGCCAGTAGAGCACGCCGGGGCGGTGTGCCAGATAGCTCGACAGATCCGCCTCGAACCACACGTTCATCGCCGCACCCAGGCCCGCCTGGCCCTCGAGGGTGAGCCCGGCCTGTTCGACCACCCTGCTGCGCGCCCCGTCGGCACCGACGAGGTGAGCACACCGCACCTCGAACTCCTCGCCCGAGCGTCGATCCCGCACCCGCGCACGCACCGCGCCGTCCTCGGGTGAACCGTCCTGGGTGAACGACAGGAACTCGTGCTCGAACAGCAGCTCGGCGTCCGGGTGTTCGCGCGCGGCATCCAGCAGGACCGGCTCCAGCAACGTCTGCGGGCAGTTGACCATCGGGCTGGGGCTGGCCGCGCGGTAGTCCGCGGCGCGGTCCGGCCCGGTGCCCCAGGCCCACAAGCGCGCCAGCTCCGTGCCCGCCAGGCTGGTGTGCCAGACGTTGTTGGCCATCAGCTCGCTCGGGGTCGCCACCGCGTGCAGCCGGTCTTCCAGGCCCAGGTGCCGGAAGATCTCCACGGTCCGCTGGTTGACGATGTGCGCACGCGGTGTGTGCGCCGTACCCGGATGCTTCTCCACCAGCACGTGGCGGACGCCGTAGCGCGACAACAGGTTCGACAGCGTCAGTCCCGCCGGACCCGCCCCCACGATCAGCACCGGGACTTCCCTGTCTGCCGTCATGCCGCCCACCCTCTCCGTCGCCAGTTTATCGATATTTTAGGCGAATATCGTTGACGAAGCCAGACTTCCGAGGCACTGTGTTGAAAGTTCAAGCAAAAGCGGTCGCCATCCAGGAGGAGCTGACGAGATGCGCGTGGCCAGGGTTTCCGGACGACTAGCACTCTTGACCGAGGCGGGGGCGGTGGACGTCGAGGCGGCCAGCGGCGGCCGGTTCGACGCCGACCCGGACGCGGTGTTCGCGCGGTGGGACGAGCTGCGCGAATGGGCAGAGGACCGCCCCGACGGCGACGGCGTCCCGTACGCCGACGAGCAGCTGGGCGCTCCGGTCCTGTGTCCCGCGCAGATCTTCGGCATCGGGCTGAACTACCGCGACCACGCCGCCGAGTCCGGAGTCGGCGTCCCCGCCACACCCGCGGTGTTCACCAAGTTCGCCTCGTGCCTGACCGGGCCGTACGACACCGTGCGGCTGCCGAGCGCCGGCGTCGACTGGGAGGTCGAGCTGGTCGTGGTGATCGGGCGTCGGGCCGACGACGTCGCCGAGGAGAACGCCTGGTCACATGTCGCCGGGCTGACCGTCGGACAGGATCTTTCCGAGCGCGCACTGCAGCTGGCCGGACCGGTGCCCCAGTTCTCCCTGGGCAAGTCCTATCCCGGGTTCGGCCCTCTCGGGCCGTCGATCGTCACCCCGGACGAGCTACCCGACCCGGACGACCTGGAGCTGTCCTGCTCGGTGAACGAGGAGGTGCTGCAGAAGGGCCGCACGCGGGACATGGTGTTCTCGGTGCCCGAGCTGGTCGCCCGGCTCTCGGCGGTGTGCCCGCTGCTGCCCGGAGACCTGATCTTCACCGGAACACCACCCGGCGTCGGCATGGCCCGCATCCCACCCCGGTTCCTCTCCCCCGGGACGACGCTGGTCAGCCGCATCGAGGGCGTCGGGCAGCTGCGCAACCCGCTGGTGGCCCGGTGAACCAGACGCTGAGCTGCCAGATCCTGCCGATGGTGCCGTTCGCCGAGGCGGTCGGGTACACCCGGTTGGCCGAAGAGCTCGGTTACGACTCCGTCCTCTGCTCACACATCGCCGCCCGCGACTCGTTCACGCTGCTCGCCGGGCTGGCCACGCACACCGAACGCATCCACCTCGGCACCGCGGTGGCGCCGATCTATCACCGCTCGCCCGCGTCGATGGCCCAGACCGCGGCGACGCTGGACGAGCTGTCCGACGGGCGGTTCCGGCTCGGGCTGGGCACCGGACACCGGGTCACCATGGGCGGCTGGCACGGCCAGGACATCGGCAGGCCGGTACCCGAGATGCGCGAGTACCTGGCGATCGTGCGCGCGATCCTGGCCGGCGAACCGCCGCCGGAAGGGCAGCGCTGGCGCTCCACCTTCGCGTTCATGGGGTTCACCCCGCGCGCGGACATCCCGATCCACCTGGCCGGGCTGTCCCCGGCGATGCTGCGCCTCGCGGGCGAGCACGCCGACGGGGTGCTGCTCTGGGCGACGCCGGCCGACTACGTGCGCGACGTCGTGGTGCCCGAGGTGACGACCGGCCGCCGGCGCGCCGGCAAGGACCTCGACGGGTTCGCGATCGGCGCCGCCATCCCGGCGGCGGTCGGGACCGACCGTTCGGTCATGCTCGACGGGGTGCGCACCGAGCTGCACCGCTACTTCGGGCTGCCGTTCTACCGCGCCATGTTCGAGACGGCCGGATACGGCAAGGACCTCGCCGCGTACGACGCCGCCGCGCCGGACCGCGAGGCGCAGAAGCAGGCGATCAGCGAGGAGTTCATCGACAGCCTGTGCGCGCTCGGCGACGTCGCCGACGTGCAACGCGGCATCGAGCGCTACCGGACGGCCGGTGCGACGAACCCGGTGATCACCGGGGTCGTCGGCACCGACTACTCGGCCACCCTGCGTGCGGCCGCGACGGGGAGCATCTGATGGCCGACCACAGCGATCTGCACAGTGAGCACGGCGCCCGGCGAGGGGAACATCCCGGCCGTGCACGGAACCCGATCATGAAGGTCCATGACCTGGCCTGGCTGGAGTTCGAGAAACCGGACCTGGCCCGTGCGGAGCGGTTCGCCCACGCCTTCGGCTTCAGCACGACCCTGCGGACCGACAGCGAGCTTCACCTGCGCGGCACCGACGCCGGGGCGCCGTGCGTCCTCATCCGCAAGGGTCCGGGCTCACGGTTCCTCGGGCCCACGTTCCTGGCCGGCGCCACCGCCGACCTGCACCGGCTGGCCGGCAGGACCGGCCGTCAGGTCCGGCCGCTGGCCGAGTCCCTCGGCGGGTCCGGCATCGAGCTGACCGACCCGACGGGCCTGCGTGTGTCGGTCGTCGCCGACGTCAGACAGCTCGACCCGCTGCCCCAGCAGGCGCCGCACGACTTCAACTCCGGCCACCGGCTGGCCCGGTCCAACGCCATCCAGCGTCCACCGAGGGAACCGGCGCGGGTGCAGCGGGTGGGGCATGTCGTCCTGCAGTCCACCCGCTACTCCGAGACCCTGAACTGGTACCTGGAGCACTTTGGGCTGATCGTCAGCGACTTCCAGTACTACGAGGGCCAACGGGAGCGCGGCCCCACGATGAGCTTCGTCCGCTGCGACCGCGGCGCGACACCGGCCGACCACCACACGCTGGCCATGGCGCTCGGCCCCGCCGACCGCTACCTGCACTCCGCCTACCAGGTGGCCGACCTCGACGCACTCGCCGCCGGCGGTCGGCATCTCGGCGACGAGGGCTACCACCACTCCTGGGGAGTCGGCCGGCACGTCGAGGGCTCACAGATCTTCGACTACTGGCGCGACCCCGACGGCTTCCTCGTCGAACACTTCAGCGACGGCGACATGTTCGACGACACGGTCGAGACCGGCTGGTCGCCGTTCACCGCCTCCGGCCTCGCCCAGTGGGGCCCGGCGGTGACCAAGGACTTCCTCGGGCTCAAGGCCGGCCGGGGGACCTTCGGTGAGGTGCGCTCACTCATCGAGGCACTGCGCGGGAACAACGAGTTCGACCTCGAGCGTCTGCGCGGCCTGATCACGGTGACCAGGACGTAACCCTTCCGGACATGCCGACGGCGTGGTCACTTCGGGGTCGAGGTCAGATCGGGATCGTCGTTCTCGGTGATCGCCACACCGTCCTTGCTCGACGTGTCGCTGACCTGTGACACGAGCCCGTTCACCGAGGTGACGCCGCTGGCGTCGCCGGTCTTGAGCTTGTCGAGCGCCGCCTTGACCCCGTCACCGATCTTGCCGAGCGGCGCCGCGATCGCCTTGCACAGCGTCGGGTTGGCCTTGACGTCCTCGCTCGCCAATCGGATCTCCCGCTTGACGAACAGTGCGGCGAGCCCGCCCTTGACGAAGGCGCCGATCCGGCCCTTCGCGCCCTTCTTGAACGTCCCTGCCTGGTACGGCTTGTAGAGGTAACGGTGGAACGCCCCGAAAGCCAGACCGGAGTGGAGTACGAACTTCGTCTTCGCGAACGAGATCGTGTTGCTGGTGGGGCACGACTCGTCGATCGGCTGGTTGTCCGCCGCGGTGCCGGTCGGGTCGGCCGGGATCGACTCCTGTGTGGAGCCGTCGGCCGCCGAATGGCTCGACGGTCCGCAGCCGGTGAGGACCAGCAGGGACAGCAACATCACCATCAGCAGCCGGGCGGCTCGGGTCATCGTGTCGGCCTCGTGACTTCCTGTGTGGCTCGGGCGCGGAGTCAGTGAGCCTGCCCGACCCCTTCCTGGATCGGCAACCAGTGTTCCTGAGACCCTGAGAACATCCGGCTCGGCTAGCCTTCGGACCATGACGAAGGCACCCGATGGTCGGGGCCGTCCCGGCGGGCGGACGGCACGAACCAGGCAGGCGGTGCACGCCGCCGTGCGGGAGCTGTTCGTCGAGGGACGGGACACGGTCTCCGTCCGTGAGGTGTCGGAGCGGTCCGGCGTCCACGAGGTGACGATCTACCGGCGCTGGGGAACCGTCGAGTCGCTGGTCCTCGACGTCGCGGTGACCGAGCTCAACGAGGAGTCACCGTTCCCCGACACCGGGGACCTGCGCAGCGATCTGCTGACCTGGGCGCATGCGGTCGCGGCGCAGGTCAAGACCCGTGAGGGGTTCGCCTTCTTCCGTGCGCTGGCCGCGACCAGCGCAGCCGGACACACAGGAGCCGGAACGCCGGCGGCGACCGACGCGGCGGACTACCTACGCCGGCGCACCGACCAGATCCAGCGGGCGATCGACCACGGCAGCACCGCCGACGACGAGCCGCCCACCGTGGCGAGGATCTTCGACCTGATCCTCGCGCCGATCTACCTGCGGGCCATCTTCGGCTACGACAGTCCCGACGCCGACCTGGCCGAACTGGTGGACCGAGCACTCGGCCAGCACTGACCAGACCCCTTTTGTAAGAAACCTTGCGTTAGTGCTGCGCGGCCCGCATACTTCCGTTAATGCAAGTTTTCTTACATTAACGAGGGATGCACATGAGCAGTCAGCGGCAGCCTCTGCGCGACATGGTCGCGATCGTGACGGGCGCCAGCTCCGGGATCGGGGCGCAGATCGCCCGGGAGCTGAGCGGCTCGGGCGCGAAGGTCGTCCTGGTGGGGCGGGACCGCGACCGGCTGACCGACGTACACGCCGAGCTCACCTCGGCGGGGGCGGACGCCGAGATCGTCCAGACCGACATCGGAGCCGACGGTGCCCCGGACGAGGTCGTGCACAGGGCCCTGGCTCGGTTCGGCGCGATCGACATCCTGGTCCACGCGGCGGGCGTCTTCCTCCCGACACCCTTCGGCGACACCTCCGACGACGTGCTCGACAGCCAGTGGTCGATCAACGTCCGGGCGCCGTTCCGGCTCACCCGCCGCGCCGCGAGCCACCTGGGTGAGGGCAGCAGCGTCATCTTCGTCTCGTCGATCTGCGGCCATGTGGGCTTCCCGAACTCGAGCGCCTACTGCGCGACCAAGGGCGCCGTCGAGCTGCTCGTCAAGTCGCTCACGGCGGAGTTCGCGCCGAAGGGCGTCCGGGTCAACGCCGTCGCCCCCGGCAACGTTCGGACCAGCATGAACGCACATCTCTTCGCGGACGCGGACTACGAGCGACAGATGCTCGACAGCACCCCCGCCGGCCGGGTCGGTGAGGTCGCCGACATCGCACCCGCCGTCGCCTTCCTCGCCTCTCCCGCCGCCTCGTACGTCCACGGCCACAGCCTCCTGATCGACGGCGGCTGGGCCGCTTCCTGACCATCCGGCCCCACCCCGGCTCGACTCCTCCTCCCGGTCACCACGGCACCCCAGGAGACCACTCATGTCCTCCCCTGATCTCGCGCGCGACAACGACGTCGCCGCCCGGCCGGAGTCCAGCGCATCCCTGTCGCTGTCGACCTCCCTCGGGCGGCGCGCGCTGGTCATCCTTCTCGTCCTCGACCTGTCGTATCTCATCAATGCCATGGACCGGCAGGTCTTCGCCGTTCTGCTGCCGGACATCAAGGCGACCTATCTCCTGTCCGGCGGCCAGGCCGGGACCCTGTCGACGATCTTCACCCTGGGTATGGGCCTCGCCGGAATCCCGGCCGGTTACCTCGCGGACCGGGTGGGTCGCAAGAAGCTCATCCTGGCGAGCCTGCTGGTCTTCTCGGTCAGCTGCGCGCTGCAGGCCGCCGCCGTCGGGGTCGCGGACATGGCGCTCTGGCGCATCCTGTCCGGCGTCGGCGAGGGAATGCAGAACGCCGCGCTCTACGCCGCGGTGGGCGCGTACTTCGCCCGGCATCGCGGCGTGGCGATCGGTTCGGTCAACGCGGCGTTCGGGCTGGGCGCGTTCACCGGCCCGCTGCTCGGTGGGGCGCTGCGGTCCGCGACCGGCGACTGGCGCATCCCGCTCGTCGTCTTCGGCGGGCTGGGGCTGCTGATCCTCGCTCTCGTGTACCTCACGGTCCCCCGGTCGGTGACCGAGGTCGGCCGAGGGTCCACCGGGGCCGACACCGGCGGGGCCGCGCCACTTCCGGGTCTGCTGAACCAGCGCGTGGTCTGCGCCGCGTGCGCCGCGGTCGCGGGCGGGTTCACCATCTACGGCTACCTCGGTCTCTACCCGACCTACCTGCGCGAGGCGCACGGATTCACGCCGGCGCAGGCGAGCTGGGCGGCGAGCATGTTCGGTCTCGGCGCGGTGGGCTCCGTGCTGTGCGGCGTCGTGGCCGACCGGGTGAACCAACGCGCGTTCAACATGGCGGGATTCCTCGGGATCGCGGTCCTCGGCATCGGCATCTTCGGCTTCGCCGCCCCGTTCCCCATCCAGATGATCTTGTCGCTGCTGCTGGGAGTCGCCTTCACCGGGATCGTCTACACGAACACGAGCTCGTTGATGCAGCGATCGGTCGACGTGCGCTACGTCGGCCGGGTCAGTGGGCTCTTCGTGGCCGCGATGTACATCCCGGCCAGCGTGTCCGGCTACGTCTTCGCCGCGCTCCAGGCGCACCTGGGCTGGCGGGCCGCCGGTCTCGTCCAACTGAGCGTGATCCCCCTGCTCGGCCTCGTCGCCATGGCCGCCATGCCGACGCGGCGCACCCGATGACCACCCACGGACAAAGAGAGGAACCATCCATGAGCGAGCACTACCTGCCCGAGAGCGAACAGCGCGACGGGATGCGCATCGACTGGGACGTCCGGATCAGCACGAGCGACGGCCTGACACTGGCCGCGGACGTGTTCCGCCCGGACGACGACGAACCCCATCCGGTCCTGCTGGCCGCGGGGCCCTACGGCAAAGGGCTTCCGTTCGCCGAGGGTTACGCACACCAGTTCACCTGCCTGATGAACGACCATCCGGAGCTCACCACCCGATCCACCAACGCCTACCAGGTGTGGGAGTTCCCCGACCCGGAACGGTGGGTACCGAACGGCTACGTCTGCGTCCGGATCGACACCCGGGGAGTCGGCGGGAGCGAGGGCGCGATCGACTTCTTCTCGCCGAGAGAGAGCCGCGACCTGTACGAGAGCATCGAATGGGCCGGCGTCCAGCCGTGGAGCAACGGCAAGGTCGGCCTGCTGGGGATCTCCTACCTCGCCAGCAACCAGTGGCTGGTCGCCGAGCTCGCGCCACCGCACCTGGCGGCGATCTGCCCCTGGGAAGGCGCCTCCGACTTCTACCGCGAATACACCCACCACGGCGGCATCCCGACCGAGTTCATGCCCAGCTGGATGCCCTACCAGGTCCGGCCGGTGCAGCACGGGCGCGCCGAGGCTCCGGTGAACCCGCACACCGGTCGCCGCGTGTCCGGCAAGTCGACGCTCCCCCCGGCCCAACTCGACGAGAACGCCATCGCTATCGACGACGTTCTACTGACCCATCCCACCGACGACGACTACTACCGCGAGCGGTCCGCCGTGCTGGAGAAGATCACCGTCCCGGTGTTGTCCAGCTCGAACTGGGGCGGGATGGGACTGCACTCGCGCGGCAACTTCGAAGCGTTCACCCGCGTCTCGTCCGAACAGAAGTGGCTCGAGGTGCACGGGCTCGAACACTGGACGGAGTTCTACACCGACTACGGCGTCGACCTGCAGCGACGGTTCTTCGACCACTTCCTAAAGGGCGAGAACAACGGCTGGGACTCTCGACCCCCGGTACAGCTGAAAGTGCGCACCCCGGACAGCTTCTTCGTGCGCGAGGAGCAGGAGTGGCCTCTGGCCCGCACCCACTGGACGCCCTTCTACCTTGACCTCGACTCGGGCGCGCTCACCGAAGAGCCGTCGGCGGGCACCCAGGAGGTCTCGTTCGAGGCAAGGTCCAGCGGGATCCTGTTCACCCTCCCCACGCTGACCCAGGAGCTCGAGCTCACCGGACCGGCGGCCCTCAAGCTGTTCGTGGCGTCGAGCACCCCGGACGCGGACCTGTTCGTCACGATGCACCTGTTCGACCCCGACGGAGCGGAGGTGCTCTTCCCCACCGCGTTCGAGCCGCACGGTCCGCTCGCGCAGGGCTGGCTCCGCGTATCCCACCGAGCCCTGGACACCGACCGGTCACTGCCCTACCGCCCCTGGCATTCCCACACCGCACCGTCTCCGCTGACTCCCGGCGATACCTACGAGGTCGACGTCGAAATCTGGCCGTTGTCGATCGTCGCGCCCGCCGGTCACCGCATCGGGCTCTCGGTGCGCGGCCAGGACTACACCCACGACCTACCCGGCGAACCCGAACTCACCTACGGCCGGGAGCTGCGGGGCAGCGGCGCGTACTGGCACGAGCTGCCCGGCGACCGCGACCACCCCGACTACAGCGGACGCACCACGTTGAGCAGCCGCGCCGGGCAGCGTCCCTATGTCCTGTTGCCGGTGATTCCGGGGTGAGTGGTTCATCCCCGCTGGCTCACATTGTCTTGGCGTGGCCGCCCGCTCTCAACCCCCGGCTGACGCCGGCCTCGCGCAGGCTCCTGGTTGCACGGGCTCGGGGGCGAGGTTTCAGGGTTGACAGCGGGCGGCCACGCCAAGTGCTTAGCCAGGATCGCGGGGAAAGGGGCAGCTGTGCGTGCACGCCGTAGGTGGTGGCGGACCGATGGCGCTTTCTTTGCGCATCGGACTGCGCCCTCGCGCGTTGCGCTGAGTCCCAGAAGTCTCAATGGTCACTTTTGTACCGCCTCGCCCTGGCCGTTACGTGTGTGACAGGTGGGGCGATCTTGGTGCTGGGCATGTGCACGCAACGAGCGCGGTGCACCCCGAGACCGTGAAGGGCGCGGCGCAGCCGTGACCAACAACAGCGCCGCGCAGCTCCCCTTCCCTCGCGATCCTGGCCGGCACTTGGCGTGACCAGGATCGCGGGGATGGGAGTGGTGTACGTGCATGCCGCAGGTGGCTGCGCCCCCACGCGATCGCGTAGTCCCATGAGTCTCTGTGGTTACTTTGGCCCACCTCGCAGAGCTAC
>NZ_KE386833.1:0-66056 GCF_000429025.1 Actinospineispora spinosispora DSM 44797 | reverse complement strand
TGGGGGCGCGGCGCAGCCGCGGCCAACAACAGCGCCGCAGGGCTTCCCCTTCCCCCGCGATCCTGGCCGGCACTTGGCGTAGCCAGGATCGCGGGAATGGGGGTGGTGCGTGTATGCCGCAGGTGGCTGCGCCCCACGCGATCACGCAGTCCCAGGACTCTCTGCGGACACTTTGGCCCCACCTCGCAGAGCTACGTGTTGCGTCGCACATGTTGGAACATGTGCGACGCGACATGAGCCTCTGCGAAGTCGCCCCGGGCGTTACGCGTGTGACTGGTGGGGTGATCTTGGAGCCCCGAGCACGCGCACACAACGAGCGCGGTGCACCCAGAGACCGTGGGGGCGCGGCGCAGCCGCGACCAACAACAGCGCCGCAGAGCTCCCCTTCCCCCGCGATCCTGGCTAAGCACTTGGCGTGGCCGCCCGCTGTCAACCCTGAAACCTCGCCCCCGAACTACGTGCAACCAGGAGCCTGCGCGAGGCCGGCGCCAGCCGGGGGTTGAGAGCGGGCGGCCACGCCAAGCACACTCGATGGCCAGCGGGGATGCCAGTGAACCCGACGAACCCCCAGCGCAACTGAGCTAGGATAAGTGAACCGAACAGTTCAGTTATGCTCAGCGCCAGGAGACCGCATGCCCTTCATCGACGCGCTACCCAAGGCGGAGCTGCACGTCCACCTGGAAGGCACCCTCGAGCCGGACGAGATGTTTCGCCTCGCCGCGCGCAATGGGATCACCCTGCCGTGGGCGTCGCCGGACGCGCTGCGTGCCCACTACTCGTTCACCGGGCTCGAGCACTTCCTGCCGCTGTACTTCGAGGGCTGCGCGGTGCTCCGTTCCCGCGAGGACTTCTACGATCTCACCGCCGCCTATCTACGCCGCGCCGCGAGCGAGAGCGTCCGGCGGGCGGAGATGTTCTTCGGGCCGCAGACCTTCCTCGACCGCCACATTCCCATCGTCGACCAGCTCGGCGGCATCCTCGATGCGATCGCCGACGCACGGTCGGACACGGGCACCGTCGGCGCCCTGATCGTCACCGCTCAGCGTCACCGCACCGAGGCGGCCGCGCTGGAGCTTCTCGACACCCTGCGTCCGTTCCGGGACTCGATCCTCGGCGTCGGGCTGGGCAGCGCCGAGAGGGGCAACCCACCGTCGAAGTTCGCCCGGTTCTTCGCCGCCGCGCGCGCGGAGGGTTACCGACTGACCTGTCACGCGGGCGAGGAAGGGCCGCCGTCCTACATCCGGGAGGCGCTGGACCTGTGCGGGGTCGAGCGCATCGACCACGGTTACACCGCCGTGCGGGATCCCGGTCTCGTGGCCCGGCTGGCCGACGACGGGATTCCGCTGACCATGTGCCCGCTGTCGAACCTGCGCCTGCGGGTGACCGCCGACCTCAGCACCTACCCGGTCACGGACTTCATGCGGGCCGGAGTGCTCGTCACCGTCAACTCCGACGACCCGCCCTACTTCGGCGGCTACGTCAACGACAACTACACCGCGCTGCAGCAGCACCTCGGCCTCGGCTCAGGAGAGCTGGCGGCCCTGGCGCGCAACAGCTTCCTCGGCTCGTTCGCCGACCGCTCCGAGGTCGACCGCGCGCTGGCGGCGGTGACGGCGCACGAGGCGACGGTGGCGTGACCGGTTCCACGGGTGCGGATAGCATCTCCGGCCGTGGCTAGCGGTCCGTCGGAACGTGCTCGGCTTCTGGGTCTGGCCCGCGACTACATCCTCGAGCACGGCGTCGTCGATCTCTCGCTCAGCCGGCTCGCCCGCGGCATCGGTTCCAACAACCGGATGTTGCTCTACCACTTCACGTCCCTCGACCAGATCGTCGGTGCGGCGATCGACGAGATTCTCGACCGGGGTGTCTTCGTGGCGAAGCTGACGGAACTCATGCTCGCCGAGAGGTCGTCCGGGGAACGGATCGCGGCGGCCTGGCGGCACATCTCGAACCCCGAGCGGCTCCCGCACCTGAGGCTGTTCTTCGCCCGTTTCGGCATGGCCGCCGACCGACCCGACCGCTTCGGCCCGTTCCTGGAACGGACGCGGACCGAATGGACCGAGGCCGTCGCGGGCGCGCTCGCCGACGACGATCGGATTCCGGACCCTCGACAGACCGCGACGGCGATCGTCAGCGTGTGGCGCGGGCTGCAGATCCTGCTCATCGCGGGTGAGCCGAGATCCGCGGTCGACTCGTCGCACACGCTTGCGATGAAGGCGATACTTCACCCGTATCCAGGCACCTGATCCACGATCGAAGAACCTCAGGTCTGCAGCGACCTCGCCGCGACGACGCTGTAGAAGTCGATACCGACGAACGTCAGGCCATCGACCTGGCGCGCGGCTCTGGCACGCAGCTGGCCACCGGTCAGCCAGAACCCGCGCGCCGAGCCGTCGTCCGTCCACGTGGTGGCGACGATGCCCCGCCCACGGGCGGGGTCGAACATGAGCTGAACGCCGCACAACCCGTCCGCCGTCCTGGTTTCGGACACCATGTCGGCCCCGATCAACAGCTCGACCACCTCGGCCGGGCATTCGAAGCGCGAGAGCTCCAGCAGGGCGCCCGGCCGGGCGTCGGTGCGCTGGACCTCCAGCAGCACCTCATAGTCCTCCGAGTAAGCGCCATCCTCGACGAACTCCGAACGTACGGTCGACAGCAACTCGTCGGAGGCGTTCATCGCATCGGCGTCGACCCAGAACGCCGCGTCCAGCGCCCTGCCGTACCCGGCGGCAACGGCAGTGGTGAAACCCCTGCTACCCGGTGCCGCTTCCACTTTCGGGCGCACGACGGTCTCCGCGAAGCGGACGGCGTCCTGAACATCCGCGCTGTGCCCGATGACCGTGGTCAGTCGCACAAACATCCGGTAGCCCCCTTGCCCCACCTCAGGTACTCTCCTGACCAATAGTAGAGCATTAGACCATTATTCCTTGGATGGGTCGCAGCAGGCTACTCATCCCACCGCAGCCCTATCGCTCGGGAGGCACGCAATGACGTGTGTCCGACCAGGACCGATCGGCCCTCACAGCATCGACTCCTACCTGCCGGCCGACCGGAGAGAACCGCTCGTCGAGGCCACGATCGGCGACCTGCTGCGACGCCACGCACGCTCGGTGCCCGATCGGGTCGCGCTGATCGAGGCCGCACCGGACCCCATGACCAGACGCTCATGGACCTATGCGCAGCTCTTCGACTCCGCCACCAGGGTGGCGTCCGACCTGCTCGACAGGTTCGAGCCGGGCGACCGGGTCGCGGTCTGGGCCGCGAACCACGCCGAGTGGATCCTGCTACAACAGGGCTGCGCCCTCGCCGGAATCGTGCTGGTCACGATCAACCCGGCATTCCTCGAGACCGAGGCCGGCTACGTGCTGCGTCAGTCCCGCGCCCGAGGCCTGTTCCACGACTCCAGCTATCGGGGCCACTCCATCGCCGACACGGTGACCGAGCTGTCGCCCCGGCTTCCCGACCTGCAGCACACGGTCTGCTTCGACGACTGGGCCGGATTCCACACGACGGCCAGTACCACCTGTGCGCTGCCCGTGGTGAAGCCCGGCGACCCGCTGCAGATTCAGTACACCTCCGGTACTACCGGCGCGGCCAAGGGCGCGGTGCTCCATCACCGGGGCGTCCTCAACGCAGCCCGGTTCACCGCCGTCGGCTGCCGGTTCCAGGCCGGCGAGACCTGGGCGAACGCCATGCCGATGTTCCACATCGGAGGCGTGCTCACCGCGACCGCCACGTTCGCGCTCGCCGGCTGTTACGTCCTTGCGCCGGGCTTCGACGCGGCCCACATGATCGAGCTGGTCGAGACCCACCACGCCACGATCACGCTGCTCGTACCGACCATGCTCACCGCGCTGCTCGACCATCCCGACCACGAGACCAGGGACCTGTCGAGCCTGCGAACGGTCCTGTCCGGCGCATCCCAGGTGCCCGCCGAGCTCGTCCGGCGGACCCGGGCGGCGCTCGGCTGCGCCGTCACCATCGTGTTCGGTCAGACCGAGCTGCACGGCATCCTCACCCAGACCAGCACCGAGGACACGCCCGAGGACCAGTCCGGCACCATCGGCCGGCCGCTCCCCCACGTCGAGGTGAAGATCGTCGATCCGGCCACCGGGGAGACGTTGCCCCGGGGCGAACCGGGTGAGCTCTGCGCACGCGGCTACCAGACCATGATCGGCTACTTCGACCTGCCGCACGACTCCGCCGCCACCCTGGAATCCGACGGCTGGCTGCGCACCGGCGATCTCGCCGCGATCGACGAACGCGGATATCTGACCATCACCGGGCGACTCCGAGACATGATCATCCGAGGCGGCGTCAACATCTACCCCCGGGAGATCGAGGATGTGCTGATCGCTCACCCCGGGGTCGCGGAGGCAGCCGTGGTCGCGGTACCCGACGACTACTGGGGCGAACGTATCGCCGCGATCGTGCGGCCCGTCGATCCGAGCGTGCCGGTCGAGCCCGACGAGCTGCGCGAGCACTGCCGCGCACACCTGGCCCGGTTCAAGTCGCCGACGGACTGGTACTTCACCGACGCACTGCCCACGACCGCGACCGGCAAGGTTCAGAAGTTCCGGCTACGCAAGGCGATCGCCGACGGCAGCCTGCGATGCGGTCACGTCGGCGACGTCGCGGCCGCGACCTGTAGCCAGCGCAGCTGAGCGGTCTCGTACCACTCGGCCCGGCGACGCTGGATCATGGCGACCGCACTCCTGCCGATCCAGCCGGGAAGCAGCTCGTCCGGCAGCTGCGGGTCGAGGAAGGGCAGTCGCTGGAGCTGGCTCACCAGCTCCACGTGCGCGAACAGTGTCGCGTCGCCCGGCCCGGGTCGTGCGTCGCGGTAACGGTCGAGCAGTTCTCGATAGACCTCGGCTACGTCGTCGAGCGCCCACGCCCGCGCCACGATGTCGTCGGTCTTCAACCCCACCGCCAGCGCCTGACCGGTGAAGGTCAGCGTCGATCCGGTCAGATCGAGATCGTTGATCACCTGCTCGGCCTCGGCGATCCGCTCCGGGTGCGGGCTCAGCCACACGCCGGGGGTCGGATTGCCGAACCCGACCCAACTCAGCGCGCTGTACAGCTTCTTGCGTACCGCGCTCTGCGACTTCGGCACGCTGACCAGCAGGATCAACCAGTCGCCGTGCCACGGCTCGTCGCGGTCCTGCAGCGAGTAGACCCGCTTCATGCCGTCCTCGATGAGCCGTTTGACGCTGGGACTGAGCTGCCAGCGCACCTCACGGCCGTGTTTCTCCCCGGTCAGCCATCCGGCGGAGGCGCTGCGGGCGATCGTCTGACGCGCGGTCTGTTCCTCGACGCCGAGCCCGGTCATGACGTGCAGCAACGACGCCGTCCAGACAGGCTGACCGTTGGGGTAGACCAGCTCGCCCAGGATGGTCAGCAGGAGCGACCGCGCGCTCCCCGAGGACACGACCGACCGGACTGTGCGCCCCGGCGGGGCACCTCCGTCGGCAGCCCTGTGCGCAGACTGACCGTTCACCATTTCCAGATCACATCATGCGCCACTCCGTGATCAGCATTGAGGGGTGGGTGAACCGCTATTCTGAAGCCCGCCCTCTTCACCCGGACAATGATTCCCACGCGAAGTGCGCAATTGCCAATACAACCAGGAATCCGCCGCTGAACTGGATCAATCGTGCGCTTCGCCGCATCTGACGCGCTTTCTTGGCCTTACCGTAGGCGGAGAACCCCGGCGGCACGAGATTGTCGGCATTGCGCAATCCCCACGCGCCGAAGGCGTACATCCCGAGGGCGAGCACACACGCGCTCAGAATGGGGATCATCCTGCCGGCTCCGGCTCCGGCCGGGCACCGGGTACCGGCTGCATCGAGGTGGCCGGCGGCGCGCCCGGATCGGCGGGGCGGTAGTCGTCGGCGTAACGGACGTCGGCATCCTCGACCTGCCTGCTCAACCACGCGTTCCAGGTCTGCGCGATGCGCAGGTCGCGCACCGTGCCCACCACCTCGTCGCGGGCCTGCTCGTAGGTTCTGGGGACCGAGGGGCGCACCTCGTCGACGCGCCCGACGTTCCACCCGGAGCTGGTCTGCACCGGGCCGAACACCGAGCCGGGCGGAGCCTGGAAGGCCGCGTCGCGGTAGCCGGGTTCGAGCTGGTCGCCGGTGAGGACACCCAGGTCACCCTGGGTGTCGCGGGTCGCGCGATCCAGCGAGCTCTCGGTCACCAGAGCGGCGAAGTCGGTGCCCTCGCGAGCGCGCTGCGCCACCTGGTCGGCCTGCGCCCTGGTCCGCACGACGATGTTGCGCAGGTGCCGCTGCTCGGGCACCGCGAGCTCGGCGGCGTGCTCGGTGAAGTAGCGCTGGTAGTCGGCTTCGCCGAGCTCCTTGACCGGCCCGCCGACGACCTGGCCGATCAGGGTCGCGCTGCGGATCTGCCGCCGGATCTCGTCGAGCACGTCGGGCCGGGAGGCACCGGTCTCGCTCAGCAGCCGGATGAAACTGTCCTCACCGGGCGGGTTGAGGCCGGCGACCAGCTCGTTCAGCCTCGCCTGGACCGCCTGCTCGCTGACCTCGATCCCCCGTTGCCGCGCCGCGTGATCGATCACCGAGGTCAGCACGACCATCTTGGCGGCATCCCGGCGGAACCGGTCCTGCTGCGCCGGGTCCTCCGGCTGCTGGATGCCGTACAGGGCACCGAGCATCTTGATCCGCCCGGCAAGCTCGGTTCTGGTCGTCACCACCCCGTCGGCGCGGAACGCCGCGTCGGAGGGCAGCGCGGTGACCCAGGCGCTCACCCCGGCGACCAGGCCGATCGCGACCAGCGGCGCGACGACCGCGAGGACCAACCGGGCCCACATCGGTTGCAGGGCGCGGAGCACTCGTTCCCTCATCACACCGTCTCCAGCGAAGTCTTCGGCGTCACGTGCTCGGGTTCGGCGACCGGGGCCGGCTCGGGCAACATTCTGACGACCAGGTGCGCGGCGAGCAGGGACAGCCCGACCGTCGCCGCGAGCAGCAGGCCGAAGTCCCGGATCACCGACAGCGTCGAGACCGCGAGCGCGAGGTAGCCCAGCGAGGCGGCCAGGGCGGCGACCAGGACCGTACGTCGCAGCCGAGCCACACCGGCACCCGAGGCGTACCCGAGCAGCACGGTGAACTCGCACGCGGTGGCGGTGGTCAGCGAACCCAGCGCGACGCTCAACGGACTGAGGTCGATTCCGAGCACCCAGATTCCGGCCAGCCCCCACCCAGTCGCCAGCCCCGCGGCCAGGACCGCCCGGCCCGCGACCCTGCGCGAGCGCAGACCGAGCAGCAGCACCAGACCGGCCGCCGCGATACCGACGAGGTTGGTCAGGTAGCGGCCCTGTGAGACGAGCTCGAAACCTCGGGCGGCGGCGACCGGCAGCCCCACGACGTCGACCGTCATGCCAGCCGGTGGAGGCGGTAGGCCGGCCCGCATGGAGTCCAGCAGCGCGCGCTGCCCGCCGAGATCCTGCAGCGACAGACCGAGGCTGATGACCGCCTGCTTGCCGTCGTCACTCAGTACGGATGCGGTGAGGTAGTGCGGCAGCAGTGACAACGCCGAGTTCAGCTGGTCCTGGGTCGGGCTCGGCCCGAGGAAGCGGAGCAGGTCGGGCAGGCTGACGATGGGCCGCAGGTCGCCACCGTGGTCGAGCACGACGCTGTCCTCCGCCTTGCGCATCCAGGCCAGCGCCTCCGGTGTCGCCACCGCGCCGTCTGTCGCGCCGCGCAGCATGATCTCGACCTCGCCGGACGAGCCGAGGACGTCCTCGACATGCGCGGCGTCGTCCATCGAGGCGAGCCCGGCGGCGAGCCGGTCCGGCCGGGCCTCGATCGGGATGCTCGGCAGGACCAGCCAGCCGACCGCCGCCACGGCCAGGGCGCCGCACAGCACCGTGATCCGCTTGCGGCGGGGCAGGGCAGGTCGCGTCTGTTCCTCGGCGGCGCGAGCGGGCTCCTCGGTCGGTGTGGTGACGAAGAACCGGCGCAGCGCCAGGGCGAGCCCCACCGCGAGCAGGACACCGACCGCGAGCGCGAGACCGAGGTCGCGCACGAACGGCAGCGGCGACAGCGCGAGCGACGCGAAGCCCAGCGCACTGGCCAGCGCGACGATCAGCACCCGGCGCCTCGGCATGCCGCCGTGCATCAGGTAGGCGGGGAAGTCGCTGCCGATGCCGATCACGATCGGCAGGAAGGTGATCACGCCCAGGGACAGCGGCCGGTCCAGCCAGCCGAACACCGACAGCGTCACCGCCGTCGCGCCCAGGGTCGACACCAGCGGCAGCAGGCGGTGCACGCGCCGCGCGGTCCACGACACGAGCAGGTAGCAGGCCGCGATCAACAGCACCGCCAGCGCCCCGAGCAGCGGAATCTCCCGCTGCACCGTGTCCCCCAGCTCGGCCGCGACCGCGGGACTGCCGCTGAACGTCAGCCGGCTGGTCTTCAGCCCGGACTGCTCGACGGCTGTCCGCGCCGCGTGCACCAGCGCCTGGGTGCCGTTCTGGTCCAGCCCTTCCCGAGGGCGCACCAGGATCGACACCGCATTCTGCGCGGGGATGACGAACTTCCACTGCGCTCGCGGCGCACCGGACTGGTCGAACACCAGCGCGTTCACGAAACCCGGGTTGCGCAACGTGGGCAGCCCGGCCGGTAGCCCCCTGACCAGCAGGGCCGCGTACCGCTGATCGAAGGCGGCCACCGCCGCCACACCGGCGGCGGTCACCGCCTCCTGGCTCGCCCCGCCGGCCAGCGCGTCCGCTTCGGCCGTCGCCTTGGTGGCGTCACGGCTACCGCTGATCGTGGCCAGCAGGTTCTGCGCGGACCCGGCCATCTGGTTGAGCACCGTGCCGGCCCCGTACACGACGGACACGTCCGGCAGCTTCGCCAGCTTGCCCTCCAGGTCGAGCAGCTTCGGCAGCTGCTCGCGCCCGAGCAGCTCCCTGGGCTCCGCCGACTCGGCGAGGATGACGATCGGGTCCCCGCCGAAGCGCTTCGCGGCCTCCTCGGTGGCCCGCAGAGCGGGGTCACCCGCCGGGAGGAAGGACGACACCGTGGTGTCGGCCTTCAGCCGGACCAGCCCCAGCACCGTGACGGCCGCGAGTGCGACCGCCACGGCGAGGGCGGCGATGAGTGCTCGCTTGTCCAAGCGGTCACGACCGGAGGTTGCAACCACCGAGCGCCGTGTCATCGAACAGAACATCAGTTGGGCAGCCGCTCCACTCGGGGGTACTTGCCGTTGAACGGACCGGGGTTCGCTCCCGCCAGCGGCTTCGGGTACGGGTTCTCGTAGGTCAGCACGCCGTAGGGCACCGGGGTCTGCAGCGACTTCTCGTCGATGCCCGGCATCAGCCGGATGTAGTTCGCACCCGACTCGTCGGTGTAGCCGGTGCCCGCGTTCAGGTTGACGATCCAGTTGGCGATGTCGTGACCGTAGGGCTGCATGTACTTCAGCATCGGGTCGACGTCACGCAGGATCGAGTGCGCCGGTCCCAGCACGTCCCGGATGTCGCTGTCGGTCGGCGAGATCCGCGTCAACGTGTCGGGTGCGGCGTCCAACGCGTCGTGCAACGGCGGGAGCAGGCCACGCAGGTCCTTCGTCACGTCCGGCAGCTGATCGAGCGAGTCGGACAGGAACGGCGCCGCCTCCTTCAGGTTCGACGCGACCGGGGCGAGTGCTCCGGACAGGTCCCTCAGGTCCGCGGCTGCCGTGGTGGCGCTGTCCAGCGTCGGCGGCAGCTCACGCATGCTGTCCCCGAGTGCCTTCTGCTGGCCGGCGGTCGCGCTGGTCAGCTCGTCGGCGTTGGTGACCAGGCTGGCGATCTGCCCGTCACCGGTGTTCAGCGCCTGCAGCACCGCGGTCGTCTCGCGGCCCAGCTGCTCCAGGTCGTCGGACTGCGCCGCGATCGCGTCGAGCGCGGTGTTGCCCGCCCTGCCGAGGTCCCCGAGCCCGGCCATCAGTCCACCCACGTCGTTCTGGGTGTCCTTGGTCGCCGCGCCCGCCGAGCGCAGCAGCTGGCCCAGGTTCTGCCGGGTCGGTGCATCAAGCGTCGCCAGCACGTCACGGACCTCGGTGCTGGAGTGCACCGCGTCGCGTGGGATCTCCGTCTCGGTGGGCAGCTCGGCGCCCCGGCCGTCGGTGATGTCCAGGTAGGCCTCACCGACCAGGGATCGGGCGCCGAGCCGGACCTGTGCGCCCTGGTGCAGCGGCGCGTACTTCGGCTGGATGGTGAACTCGATCTTCACCTCACCGTTCTCGTGGGTCACCGACCGCACCGTGCCGACCTGGATCCCGGCGATCTGCACCCGGTCGGCGCGGACCGAGTTGTCCACGTCCTTCATGTGGATGTAGCCGGTCCAGTCCGAGTAGTCGTACCCCGGGATCCGGATGCCGCTGCCGGTGAAGAGGTAGGCGAAGATCAGCAGCGACAGCCCGATGAATCCGAAGACCGTCAGGTACCGGGTGTTGAGGGCTCTCATCAGTTCGCTCCCGGAGGGTTGAGCAGCCCACCTGGGCTCGGGTTCGGTCGGTTGCCGTTCTCACCGGGTGACGGCGCGTAGAGGTTCGGTTTCTTCTGTGGGATCACGAAGTAGCCGGGCGGGGCGACGACGTGACCGCGAATGATCGTGGTCTGCGAGTCACCGGCACCGAACACCGACTTGGTGTTGTAGAAGAACGCCCTGAACTGCACCAGGTACGAGGTGAGCAGACCGGTGTCGCGGTCCAGCTTGTCGGTCGCCGGGAGCAGATCGTCCAGCGAGTGGTTGGCGTCGTTGATGAACGGCCGCAGGTCCGAGACCACCGAGCGCGCCTTGCCGACCACCGGCCCGAGCGCGTCCACGACATCGCCGATGTTGTCGGTGGTGTCCTGGAACCTGTCCAGCGCCTTGGGCAGATCTTCCGAGGCGTCCTTCAGGTTGTCCAGGGTCGGATTCAGCTGCTTGGTGAGCCGCTGCGTCCCGTCCAGCGCGTGGCGCAGCTCGTCGGTGAGGCCAGGCAGCTGTTGCAGGCTGGAACGCAGCGCGGCGTCGTTCGCCGCCAACGCGTCCAGCGTGGCCTGGGTGGAGTCGGCGAGCTGGGTGGTGCGCTCGTTGTTCTCCCCGACCGCGCCGGAGATCTCCGACATCGCCGAGACCAGCTGGGCGATCTTGTCCCGGCGGGTCTGCAGTGCCGCGACCACCGGCTGCAGGTGCACGGTCGTGTCGGTGGCCGCGTTGAGGCCGCCGGGCAGCTCCGTCTGTGCCCTCGCCAGCGCCACGTCCGACTCGGCGAGCATGTCGTGCAGACCCTGCTGCGCCTTGTCGTCCAGGTTCTGCAGCACCTCGTCCGCCTGGATCGGCCGGATCGTCTGGCTGGCCGGGATGACCTGGCCGTCGCGCAGCAGCTGACCGGGAGGACCGCCGGGGTTGATCTCGACGTTCATCTCGTTGAGCGGGTTCTTCGGCCGCAGGATCAGCCGCGCGTTGTCGTAGACCTGCGGCTTGCCCTGCACGTCCAGGCTCAGCACCGCCGTGCCGTGGTCGGTCAGCTCCGAGCCGGTGATCCGGCCGACCTTGACGCCGGCGATCGTCACCGAGGTCGAAGCCTCGGGGTTCGCGCCGGGAACCGAGCTGAACTCCGCCTTGACCACCGTGTGATCGGCCCACGGCGCGATCGGGGTCAGCTGCGTCTGGATGACCACAGCGGCCACCACACCCATGACGACGAGGAAGGTGAGGGCGGCGACGTCCCGGCCCAGACCCGGAACCGTCCGGATCCGCTCCCATTGGAGCGCGAGGTCGAACTTCTTCCCGCTCACTTGTTCCCTCCCAGCCCACCGGGCAGCAGCAGGTTCGCATCACCCGGTGCCGACTGGCTGCCGTGCGACTTCTGCGGCGGTACCAGCGGCGGCGGGTTGGGGTGCGGCGGCGGTGTCGGCGCCGGCTTCTGTCCCTTGGGCGTCGCGTCCTGCGGGCCGATCGGCTTCGCCAACCCGCCTGCCTCCAGGTCCTGCTCCAGCGTCCTGGGGAACTGGCTGCCACCGGTCAGTGTGTTGCCACCGATACCGGCCATCAGCCTTCCCCAGCCGCCGTTGCGACCGTGGTGCATCCACACCTGGTCGGTGACCGCGTTGAAGTAGGCGATCTCCTCGTACAGCTTGTGGTCGTTGCCACCGCCGGCGTAGGCGCCGGTGCCGTGCCACGGGCTGTTCAGTGCGTCGATGATCGGCCCGTTCAGCCGGTCCAGCACGGGGCCACGCAGGTCCTCGAGCAGATCGGTCGCCTTGTCCGCGGTCGGGACCAGGTCCTGGACCAGTGGCTTGGCGTCTTCCAGGACGTCCCGCAGGTCGCTGACGACCGGCCGGGCGCGGTGCAGCACCGGGTCGAGCTTCTCCAGGAACGGGTCCAGCTCCCGCGCCGACTCCCGGAAGTCCGGTGCCGTGTCGGTGAGCTTGTCCAGCGTGGGTTGCAGGTCGATCATCCCGGCCCTGGTGGTCCGCAGGGTCTGCGGCAACGAGGCGAAGGACTGCGCGACCGGGCCACGCGCGGCCGCGAAGGTCGCCGACAGGGTGTGCAGGCCGTTGATGTTCGAGGCCAGCTGCCCGTCGCGTTTGGTGAAGTCGGCGGAGAAGTTCTCCAGACCGGCAACCAGCCTCGGCAGGTCGCGCTCCGGGTCGGTTCCCCGGGTGGCGTTCAGCACGACGCTCGCCGGCCGCAGCGTGTCCGGTGTCTCGTCGACGAGCTTGCGGATCGCGTCCTTGCCGCCCTGTTGCAGGGTGGCGTCGACTTGCTTGATCGCGGTCTGCATGCCCTTCTGGGCACTCGGGTCGATCGGGGTCAGCACCTGGTCCAGCTCGACCGGCACCGTGGTGCGGCCCAGCGGAATGTCACCCGAGAACCGACCGCCCCGGCCCGCCGTGGTGATCTCGATGTAGTAGATGCCGCCGACCACGAGGGTCGGGCGGATCGCCGCGGTCGGGTCGCTGCCCAGCTTCTCGATGACACCGTGGTCCAGCCGCATCGTCACCTTGGTGACGCCGTCGTCGGCGGTCTCGATGTCGGTGACCTCACCGACCTTCACCTCGGCGACCTTGACGACGCTCTTGTACGGCTGCAACCGGTACTGCCGGGAGAACGACGCGGTGATCATGTCGCCCGGGGTCAGGATCGATGCGATCTCGTCCTTCATGAACGCGCCGACACCGGCCAGCACCAGCAGGATCATCATCACGACGCCGAGAGCCTTCGGCGCGCCCTCCCAGCGGGAGGACTCGCCGTCCTCGGTCTGCTTCTTGCGCGGGATCAGTTTCACTTGTGATCACCCACGGGAACTCCGATGGCATCAGGGAGCACGCCGGTCATCCGTTTCTTGGCGGTATCGCCCGGTTTGGCATAGACCTGCTGGCGATAGTTCGGACCCGAGCCCACCACTCCGCTGGTGACGGTCCCCGCGTCCGCGATGATGTTCAGCCGGGCGAAGCGCTTGTTCGGCTCGGTTCCTTCACTGACGAAGCTGTTCAGCCGGACGATCATCTGGGCCAGCTCGGGTGCGTAGGGCTTGAGCACCTGCAGCGGGGTCTCCAGGTAGGCGATCGCATCGGTCACCCTGGGCACCACCGGCCGGGCGTCCGACACGGTGTCCGCGAGGTCGGAGACCTCGGGCTCGGCCTGGTCCGCGACGTCCGGGACCTGGTCGGCGACCGGGACACTGTCGCGCAGGAAGGCCCGCGCGTCCGGGGTCGCGTCCCCGAGGCTCTTCGCTCCCGGCTGCAGGTCGGTCATCGTCGCCTGAGTGTCGGCAAGCGGAGCGTTGAGCGAGTCCAGCGCGGGCCGGACGGTGCTCAACGTGCCGGGCGCCTTGTCCAGGGTGTCGGCGAGCGGCTTGCCGCCGTCCACCGACAGTGCCTGCATCGTCGCATCCACCCGCTGTTCGAGCGACGCGATGCGCGCCTCCCGCCCGTGCAGGCTGACCGACAGTGCGTCGCCGCTGCGCAGCACGTCCGGCAGGTCGAACCGCTGCGACGCGAGGTCGACCGACACCGTGCCGAGGTTCTTCAGCAGCGCCGGGGCCGACCCCAGAGCGGCCTGGAAGTCCTCGCCGTGGCCGACGAAGCCGCCACCGAACTGCCGCAGCGTCGTGCTCGTCGCGTCCCGGGTCGCCGGGTCGAAGATGTTGAGCACCTGGTTGAGGTCGGAGGAGTCGGTGTTGCCCTTGGCGGGCACCACCTTGTCGCCCAGCGGGCCCGCGTCCGGTGTGCCCGGGTTGAACTCGACGAACTTCGTGGCCAGCGCCGACACGTCCCAGATCTGGGCGGTCGCGTTGCCGTAGACCGGGCGCGTGCCGTCGATCTCCAGGGTGATCAGCGCATCGTTACCGGTGATGGACTGTTCGCTGACCCGGCCGATCCGCCTGCTGTTCTCCCGCACGTCGTCGTTGACCCGCAGCGAGTGCACGTTGCCGAACGAGACCTTGACCATGGTCTTCGGGGTGAACGGAAGTCCGGTCTGTGACTTGAACGTCAGGTAGAGCAGGACCGCGAGGACCCCGAAGACCAGCAGGCCCGCGAGCACCGAGCGGTACAGGGTGCGCTGCTCCGGGGTGGTTCCCCCCGGATCCGGGCCACCTTGTTCGAGCATTCTGTTCACCATGGCTCAGTGACCCCCGCCCAGGAGTTGGTCCATCATGTTGTTCTCCTGCCCCGGGGTGAGCCCGGTCGCTCCGTCTTTCTTGGCGGGTCCGCCGTGGGCGCCCTGACCGGACGACGAGGTGTCGGGGTCACCGGGGCGTTCCGCCGAGTTCGGCGGGGTCAGCGGCTTGCCCAGCTCGTCGAAGCGCGGCTTCGGCGGTCCGACCGGCAGCGGAACCGACGGCACCGGCGCCACCGGGGCGTTCGGTACCGGCCCGGCACCCAGCTGGCCGACGGTCTTCGGGGTGTTCGGCAGGATCGCCTTGAAGTAGTGGCTGACCGAGTCGTAGTCGCTCGTCGCCAGCGTCCAGCCCTTGAGCAGCTCCATCAGGTTGGAGAACCGCAGGTCGAGCGCGTTGATGACGAGGCCGTTCGCCCCGTCGGAGACGCCGCGCAGGTCTCCACCCACGTGATGCAGCTGCTCGGCGACCGGTCGTGCCTCGTCGAGGAGCCGCTGTGCCTTGTCCAGCACCGGCGGCAGCGAGGCCAGCGCGGGGTCCGCCGCGTCGGAGAACCGCCGCAGCTCACCGCTGATGTCCTTGAGGTCGTCGGTGGTCGGCCGGATCGACTCCAGGGTGTTCGCCGTCGGGTCGGACACCCCCGCAACCTGGGCGAGCGTCCGTCGCGCGCTGGCGATGGAGCTGGGCAGCTGCGCGAGTGTGTCGCGCAGTGCCTGCTGCCGGGAGGCGACGACGGACAGCGTCTGGGTGGTGGAGCCCACCAGGTGATCGAGTCGCTGGCCCTTGTCCGCCGCGACCGCCGCCGCGACCGGGGACGCGTTGTCCACCAGCCGGTTGAGCAGCGCGTTCTGCTGGTTGAGGATGCCGACCAGCTGGTCGGTTTGGTGCAGCGCGGGCTGCAGCGCGGAGATCGCCGAGGCGGTCTTCTCGCCGTTGCCGTGCAGTCCCTGACCGGTCGTGCTGATCATCCCGGCCAGCGCGACGCTCGTCGGGGTGTCGACCGAGTTGAGCACTTCCTGCAGGTCGACGTCGCGGTTGGTCTGCGGCGTCGGGATCTCGGCCGGCTGGCCCATGAGCGGCGCGCCCGCGCTGCCCCGGTCCAGCGCGATGTAGCGCTCACCGAGAAGGTCCTGGGTGGTGATGGTCGCCTTCGCGTCGGTGTGCAGCGGCAGTACCTCGGTCTTGACGTCCATGACGACCTTGGCCATGCCGTTGTCGAGCCGGATGTCGCTGATCGAGCCGACCGCGACACCTGCGATCTTCACCTCGTTCCCGATCTGCATCGGGAACGCGTCCTTGAACTGGGCCGAAATCTGAACGTTCTTGTTGTCCCCGGTGTTCATGACGACCCCGGCGATCGCGCCGACCACCAGTACGGCCACCACGATCCCGACGAATCGGATCAGTCCTGATCGTTTCCCGCTCATCGCTCACCACCGCCGGCCGCGTCCACTGTTGCGTCCTCCCAGGGTTGGCCCACCGCTTCACCCGGCTTGGGTTCGGCGCGGGGCTGCGATCCGGGCAGGTTGGGCCCGACCTTCTCGTTGAATGCGTTGCTGCCCGGAGCCAACAGGCCGGCCCACACGTGGCCTTGGGAGTCGTAGTGCGAGAACGCCATGCCCCAGCCGGTGATCCAGCCGATGAACTCCGGTGTGTAGGGCCGCAGGAACGCGGCGCCCGGGCCGTACTTGCCGGCCATGTCGGTCAGCGTCGGCAGGTCGTCGCGCGCCGTGTCCAGCAGGTCCGGTGTCTGGTGCAGCAGGTCCCGCAGCGCCTCGACCGTCGGCCGCAGATCCTTGACCGAGGGCCGGAGGTCCTCCAGCAGCGGGCTCAGGTTCCTGGCGACCGAGGGCAACCTGTCGGTCGCCGGCTCCAGGTCGTGCAGCAGCGGGACGGTCGCCTCGACGGCCGGGTGCACCTTGTCCAATGTGTCGCGCGTCGCCCGCAGGGTGGAGGGCAGCTCGGCAAGCCCGGCGTTCAGCTGACGCTGCTGCGCCGCCGTGGTGCCGGTGAACGCGGTGAGGTCACCGATGACGCCGCGCAGCTGGGCCTGCCGGTCCGACGCCACCGACATCACCTCGTGCAGCTCCTTGACCAGCGCCTTGATCGCCGGCCCGTCCTTGCCGACTCCGGCCAGCACGTCGCCGAGCGCCTGGACGGTCGGTCCGGCGGTCTTCAACGTCTGGTTCAGCTCGGGTTCCTTGCCGGTCACCGTGCCGTTGAGCTGGGCGAACGCCGAGCTCAACCGGTCGCGGGTCGGCTTGTCCAGCGCCGCGAGCACCTGATCGACCTCGATCTGGCCCGCCTGGGCCTGGTAGAGGGAGCCGCTCGGGATCGCCGCGTTGTTCGCCGGTCCCGGCATGATCGTCAGGAAGCGCTCACCGAGCGCGGAGAACCACTCCACGCGCGACGTGGTGCCCTCGTGCAGCGGCACGGCCGAACCGGAGATGCTGACGGTGGCGACGGCCTTGCCGTCCTGCACCGCGAGCTCGGTGATCCGTCCCACCTGCTGTCCGCTGATCAGCACCGGCGCACCTTCCGGCAGCTGGGCGGCAGAGGGCAGGACGAACTTGAGTTGGTATCCGCTCTGCGCGGAGAACAGTGCCCAGCCCCCGATGAGGGCCACCACCGCGATCACCGCGCCGACCAGCATGCGGCCTCGGGTCAGTCCCTGGCTCATCTAGTCCATCCCCAACGGTCCGGCCGGCTGACCGGACAGGAACTGGCGGACGAACGGGTCCGGCGAGTTGAAGGCCTCCTCGGACGGCCCGTAGTGCACGAGCTGTCCCTTCCAGAGCACGCCCACGTAGTCGCTGACCCGCCGCGCCGTCGAGATGTCGTGGGTGACCAGCACGTACGTGCCGCCGTGCTCCTCGTGCATCTTGAGGATCAGCTCGTTCAGCAGCGCGGTACGCACCGGGTCGAGGCCCGAGTCCGGCTCGTCGAACATGACGACGCTGGGGTTGAGCACCAGCGCCCTGGCGAATCCGGCGCGCTTCTTCATACCGCCGGACACCTCGCCGGGTGCCTTGTGGATGGCTTTGGCCAGACCGACCTCCTCGAGACGGGTCATGACGATGTCCCGAATCTCGCTCTCCCGCTTGTTGGTGTGCTTGCGCAGCGGGAACGCGACATTGTCGTAGATGTTCATCGAGCCGAACAGCGCGCCGTCCTGGAACAGCAC
The DNA here is from genome assembly GCF_000429025.1 of Actinospineispora spinosispora DSM 44797. Taxonomy (GTDB): domain Bacteria; phylum Actinomycetota; class Actinomycetes; order Mycobacteriales; family Pseudonocardiaceae; genus Pseudonocardia; species Pseudonocardia spinosispora. The sequence goes on along the minus strand of NZ_KE386833.1, from coordinate 48,250 downwards.
GCCGAACTTCTTGCGCAGCTCCTGCCGCTCGACCTCGCTGATCTTCCAGATGTCCTGGTCGAAGACGATGACCTCACCGGCGTCCGGGGCGAGCAGGCCGACGATGTGCTTGAGCAGCACACTCTTGCCGGTACCGGACGGGCCCAGGATCGTGGTGACCGCGTCGTCCACGAAGTTCAGGTTCAGACCTTCGAGGACCTTGAAGTTGCCGAACGCCTTACGGACGTTCTTGACCTGCACGGTGTGCACTTCGTCTTCGGCGGCGACCAGGTTTCGCCCGCGCCCCTGGGCCGGCATCACCTGTGTGTCGCCGTCGCCGTCCTGGTCGGAATTCTGTCTCGGCCGGTGCCGACCCATGTCACCGTGGTTCCCTGATTCAGACAACGGTGTCCCTTTCTGACGAGTCTGGATATGTGGATCGGACTTAGTGCGCGATGGGCGCGCGCGCGAAACCACCGAAGAACAGTTGTTGGAAGATCGCCCCGACCACGCTCACGATGATCAGGTTGATGATCATCGATTTCGCGGTGTTCTTACCGACGCCGACCGGGCCGCCCTTGGCGGTGTAGCCGTAGTAACAGCCGACCAGCACGATCGAAAGGCCGATGACCGCACCCGCGGTGAGCGACAGCAGAATGTCGCGCTGAGTCAGGAACGACCAGAACACCGAGAGATAGCCACCCTTGGAGACGCTCTGGAAGACCGTCACGTTCAGGAAGTAGTTCACGATGTACATGAAGCCGGTGCTGGAGACGAACATGAACGGCGTGAAGATCACCATGGCGAGCACCCGTGTACCGACCAGGTAGGACATCGAGTCCAGCCCCATGACCTCCAGCGCGTCGATCTCCTCGCTGATCCGCATCGAGCCGATCTCCGCGACCAGGCCGCAACCGACCTTCGCGGACAGCACCCAGCCCCACATCTCCGGGGCCACCGTGTAGTCGGACACCGCCGCGAACAGCGCGGTATAGCTGCCGGCACCCAGCTGTTTGAGCAGGTAATGGCCCTCTAGAGAGATCTCCGCCGCGAGAATCCCCTCCATGAAGAGGATGATTCCGTAGCTGGAGAGAACCAGGATGCCGATCTGGCGGAAGATTTCCGACACATAGTTACGAACCCTGGGAAGAGTGCGCACGGTATGCACCGCGAACAGCGCGGCCTCTCCGACGTCACGAATGAGGGATTGTCCCTCACCATAACCGCCGAGGGCCTGGCTTCCACCATTTCCGTTCGGTTCCGGCTGATCATCCGACTGAGTGCTCCGGTCGTCGACAACAGTCACAGCGCAGCCTCTCTCATCGGTTGATCAGAATGTCGGGGTTCAAACCGAGCAGAACGGCGTTGACGATGAAGTTGACGATCCACACGGCCGCGAAGCACAACACGACCGCCTGGTTCACCGCCCGCCCCACACCTTCGGCGCCGCCCTTGGAGTTGAGGCCCTTCTGAGCGCAGACAATTCCGATGAACAATCCGATCAGCAAGGTCTTGATGACTGTTCCGGCGAGCTCGGGCGCGGTCATGTTCGCCAGGAACACCGAGAAGAACGCGCCGTAGGAGACGATGCCGATCGCACATCCGGCGAGCGCCGCCAGGCCCGTGCCGATCGCGATGCCGACCAGGTCGAACGCGACGGTCATGATCGTGATCGCCAGGACACGGGGCAGAACGAGCGCGCGGACCATGTCGACGCCGAGCACCTTCAGCGCGTCGAGCTCCTCACGGACCTTGCGAGCGCCGAGGTCGGCCGTCATCGCGGTACCCATGACGCCGGCGACCGCCATGCCGGTACAGAACGGCGCGATCTCCCGGGCGGTGGCGAACACGAAGAAGAAGCCGAGGCGGTTCGGCGCACCGACCAGGGTCAGGATGTTGTACGCGTAGTTACCGATGAGGAAGCAGAAACCACCGACGCACAGCAACACCGAGATGTAGCAGAACCGGAGCAGGCCGTACATCTCCTCGAAGGTGTCCGCCCAGTACCCGCGTGGATTGCGGATGGCCGTCGAGAACAGCGCGGCGGTCAGCTGACCGACCTGCCCCACCTCGACGAGCAGACCGCGCACGCGCGAGGGCATCGCCTCCGCCAGCTCGGGGCCGCGTTCGACAGCGGCACCCGAACCGCCCGAGCCCGGTGGACCGGTCTGGACCGTCATGGCCGCCCACCTCGCCCGTCTGTTCCCAGTTGCCCAGTTCCCAGATGCACTGTGCGTTCTCCCGCTTCCGCCATGGGACCTCCTCGGTCCACAGCCGAGCCCGCGTCGATTCCGCGCTCGAGCTCAAGATCAACAAAATCGTGGTCAGGGCAACCGCCTCCGTGCCCTGCATCACCTACAACGACAGCAACCAAGTGACGGTGACTGTTTACTTTCTCGACTTCACCACACCGCGTGATTCCGGGTCGAGCGACTACTTTCCGCTGTCGGCCCGGAAGGTTCGACGACAAGCTCGGGACCAGCTGATCTGCACCTACGACACCAGAACCACATGATCAGAGCCTGAGCGTCCGGAAGATCCACAAGGATTTCACTGGCATTTGCTCACTCTCAGTGAGTGAAACCTGGGTCACATTCGCTCCGCGCATCGCCTACATAACCAGCTAGGTGATGTCTCTACCTGTCACAGATCGAACCCTTGACAGCCTACAGGCGCGGAAATACGGTTTCTTTCTATGTCATATTTCTGTCCGGGTTCCGGCACGTAAGGAGATCGATCCATGGCAACGGACGCAGATACAGGTGCCACACCGGCACCACCCTTGACCGGCGCGGCGGGACCGTCGGGCTCAGTGAAGGTCGGTCCGCTGGTCGTCGACTACCGGACCTGGAAGATGCTCGCCTGGTGCGGCCCCATCTTCATGGGGACGTTCGTCGTGTTCTGGGGCATCCTCGCCGGCAACATCCCGCCCTTCTCCCCCGCCGCGAGCGCGGTCGAGGTGAAGGAGCACTACCTGCAGAACTCGACGTCGATCATGATCGGCATGTCGGTCTGCCTCACGGTGACGTCGTTCTACATGGCGTGGGGCTGCGCGATCTCACAGGTCATGCGCCGGGTCCACACCGGCGACAGCCACCTGGCCAGCATCGAGATGATGGGCGCGACCATCACCGCCGCACCCATCATGACCGCCTGCGCGATCTGGCTGACCGCCGCGCACGAGGTCCAGGCGCTCTCACCCGAGATCATGCACATGCTCTACTGGTTCGGCTGGCTGCTGATCGACCTCGCCTACATGGTGACGTCGTTCCAGATCGCCGCGATCAGCATCGTCTTCATGCGCGACAAGCGGGAGAAGCCGCTGGTCCCGGCCTGGGTCAGCTGGTGGGGCTGGGTCACCTTCGCCTCGTTCTTCCCGGTGAGCCTGATCCCGTTCGTCACGACCGGACCGTTCGCGTTCAACGGCTCCTTCAACTTCTGGATCGCGTTCTTCACCTGGTTCATCTGGTGCCCGTCGCTGTCGTTCTACATCATCAAGGCCATTCCACGTCTCAAGGCGGAGGACGAAGCAGCCGCCGCTCTCGGTCGTCCCGCTCACGTCGACTGAGCTGTCATCGACCGAGAAAGAGCCCGACGAGTGGTAGCAACCGACCGCGTGAAGTCCAGGCGCCTTCCAGGATTGGAGGGCGTCTGGGTCTTCATTGCCGCGGACATGGTCATCTTCGCCGTTCTGTTCAACTCGTTCATGCAGGACCGGCACAAGAACCCAGCACTGTTCGAGGCGTCCCGGCACGCCCTGGACTACAATTTCGGCGGAATCAACACGTTGATTTTGCTGACCAGTTCGTGGTTCGCCGCGCTCGCCGTCGATGCGGCCAAGAAGGATCAGCCGGCACGCATTCCCGGCCTCATCATGGGGGCGTTCCTCTGCGGAATCGCCTTCATGGCGTCCAAGGCGATCGAGTACACCGGGAAGCTGTCCGGCGGCATCTCGATGATGACCAACGACTTCTTCATGTGGTACTTCTCGTTGACCGGTATCCACCTGGTTCACGTGATAGTGGGGAACGTCTTCCTGGCCATCGTATGGACCAAGGCGCGCGCTCGCGCCTTCGACGGCGGAAATCGCGTCTTCCTCGAGAGTGTCGTCTCCTACTGGCACATGGTGGACCTGCTCTGGATCATGCTTTTCCCACTGCTGTATCTCATGAGGTAACCCATGCCGATCGCCAAGAACCCCATCACGATCGTCTGGGCGATTCTGATGGTGGCCACCATCATCTCGACCTGGATGCTCTCCAAGGATGCGTTCGCTCCCCTGGTGGCCACCGTCGGAATCTTTCTCATCGCCGCGTACAAGATCCGCATGGTCATCCTCCGTTTCATGGAGGTGCGCCACGCACCGCGTGCCTGGCGGATCTATTTCGAAGCCTGGACCGTCGCGGTGACCGGAATGATCTTGACCTACTACTTCGTCGGATAACCCCGATCAATCCGTTCGGAAGGAAATCATGTACTTCTCAGGAAGTCGCACACTGGAGATCACCGCCACGGTGATCGGCGCGGCCGCGCTCGGCGCCGCGTTCTCCGGTACGGCCGTCGCGGCCACCCCCGGCACCGCCCAGGGCCTGCACACGTTCGAGATGCCGACCAGCAGCTCCGCCATGCCCACTCGGAACGACGAGTACCCGGACGTACCGGGCAGCGGGACCGACTCCGACATCGATCACAACTACCACGACGACACCCGGCCGAACTCGGCGTCCAACGCCAACCAGAACTCGTCACTCGCCCAGTGCGGCGCGGGCAACGAGAACACCGCCGGCCGGGACGAGTGCAAGGAGAAGAACGTGTACGACCACCGCTACGACCACGACTACTCCTACGACGGCGACCCGGACGGTAAGGGCAGCTCCGTCCTCGGCTCCCTGTTCTAGCGCGTCATGGTCACCCAAGCCATGCCGCTGCCACCGGTCGATCACCCGCTCAACCTGACAACCCAGGGCGTGCTGCTCTACGGAAGCTGGGTGCTCACCGCCGTCCTGTTGGTGTTCGCTGTGCAGCTCGGCCGGCGCGAGCGCACACCGTTCTACGTGCTGCTGGTGCTCGCGGCCATGGTCGGCGCGTTCGTCGAGCCGCTCTACGACACGGCGATGATGCTGTACTTCTACTCGACCGAGGGCATGGCGACGCACTTCACCGCGTTCGACATCCCTCAACCGCTGTGGACGCACAGCGGTTACGCGGTGCTCTACGCGAGCGCGGCCATCCTGATCACCCGTAGTGCCTGGCAGGGCACGCTCACCCGGCAGCGGCTCGGCGTCTTCGCCGGCACCGAGCTGCTCATGTCGTGTGTGTTCGAGATGATCGGCATCAACGGTGGCGCCTACGCCTACTGGGGCCCACACACCCTGCGCATCTTCCAGTACCCGCTGGTCATCGGCGTGCTGGAGACCGCTCAGGTCGTTGCGTTCGCCATCGCGGCCGCCCTGCTCCGGCAGCGGATGTCAGGTCGCCCGGTCACCTTGCTCTGGCTGTTCGTGATCTTTCCGTGCACGTTCCTCGGGGGAAACTTCGGAGCCGGCTGGCCCGTCATCATCGCCATCCATCTGGCCGAGCCGAACACCGCCATCACCGCCGGCGCGACGGTCCTGAGCATCGTGTTGGCAGGCCTGCTGGTCCGGGGAGCAGCAGGTTTCCTCCCGGTCCTGCAGCGCCGACCAGCCGTGGCAACCACCGCCGAGACCGCCCCCGTCGCCACCTAGCACCTCCATGATCATCACCGCCTGAGGGCTGTTTCACGCCGTGCAATCAGCCCTCAGGCGGTGGTGATCATGAGCGGGAGCTCGGTTCCGTTGCTCGCACTACCTCTTCCCAGCGTGTGCGCGCGCCAGGGCCCCATCTCGCGCGCAATGTCGCGAAGGTCTCGGCGGCCCGGCGGCCGATCCAGTTCGGCAGGACGTCCGGCGGCAGCTGCGGGTCCATCTCGGGAAACTTGCGCCACTCGTCGACCAGCGCCAGATATCGGAACAACAATTCGTCACCGGGCTCGGGTTCCAGGCCTTCATAGGTGTCGAGCAGCTTCGCGTACCGATCGGCGACGCCGTCCAGATTCCAGGCCCGTTCAATGATCTCCGGGGCGGTGAGGCCCGCATCCGTCAATCGTCCGATCGACACGATCGACGAATCGCGCAGGCCCAGTTCCTCGATGATCGCCCTGGTCTCGTCCAAACGATCAACGTGCGGATTGGTCCACAGCCCAGGGAAGGGGCTGCCGAATCCTGCCCAGCCCAGCGCGCTGTACAACCGTTTCCGGACGCCCTTGAGGTCCTGCGGGATGGTGACATTCAGGAATATGCCATTACCGTCCCAGTTCTCCGCACTGTCACTCAGTGAGGTGGCCCGCTGAGTGACCTCGTCGAGCAACTGCATCACCACGGGTTGAACCGACCAGCAGACGTTTCGCCCCACCCGTTCGCCACTGATCCAGCCCCGGTCGGATGCGCGCATGATCGCCTGCCGGACGGTCTGTTCCGATACTCCTAGCCCACGAAGCACATAAAGCAGTGACGCCGTCCACACCTGTTTGCCGTCGGGGACGACCAACTCGCCCAGAACGGTCAACAACAGAGAACGCGCGCTGCCTTCCGTCGGCGGCCCGCCTTGCCTGCGGTCGGATTCCGGCCTGATGGTCCTATCCGCCACGACCTATACCACCGCCAGGATTCCCGAAATCTCTGCTTGCGCCGACAAGAGCGACCCTACTGCCCGCGTTCGCCTGACACGCAGAGCGACTTACTTCCACAACCGACGATCATCACAACGACGGACGAACCATCTCGACGGCGCACGCGCACACGGAACCTCAGCTACCCCATCCTGTCCCGGGAGACACAGGTCACCCTCCAGAATCTCCCGGAAAAAATCGACACGGGGTATGGAGCGGGACCGACCGGGTAGGCTCCACGAGTCGGCAACTTTGCCGTCCCTCAGGGCAGACCACTCGCGCAACGTTGGGCCTACCGGCCCCGCCACGATCCCGTCGCCTTCTCTGAGCCTTCTCAGAGGACTTCATGTCGTCGCTCAGCAATGGCTCCCCTTCTCTCGACGCGCCCACCCAGAGCGGGTCGAGGGCTCCCGCGGTTCCTTTCACCCTGCCCACCGGCTCCACCGCCGTCGTCTACTGCGAGGGCCAGTTCGGCGAGCAGGACGGTAAGACCGCCAACGGGCTGGTGCGGCACTCGGAGAAGTACGAGGTCCTGAGCGTCATCGACAGCCTCCGGGCCGGCGTCGACTCCGGGCAGTTCCTGGACGGCACCGCGAACGGCATCCCGGTGCTGGCGTCGCTCGTCGAGTGCCTCGCCCACGCCGGACGGGTACCCGACTACCTGATCTGCGGGCTCGCGCCCGCCGACGGGCTGCTGTCGGACGACCAGCGGATCGTGCTGCTCGACGGCATCGCGCGCGGGATGCACATCATCAACGGGCTGCACGAGTTCCTCAACGACGATGCCGAGTTCGTCGCGGCCGCCGTGATCGCCGGTGTCACCATCACCGACGTGCGTCGCCCGAAGGCCAAACGGGACCTGCACCTGTTCTCCGGCCGGATCGTGGACGTGACCTGCCCGAGGATCGCGATCCTCGGCACGGACGGCGCGATCGGGAAGCGGACCACCGCCACGTTGCTGGTCGAAGCACTCAACGCGCACGGCATCAGGGCCGTCATGGTCGGCACCGGTCAGACCACCCTGATCCAGGGCGGGAAGTACGGCGTCGCACTGGACGCGCTGGTCCCCCAGTTCTGCTCGGGTGAGGTCGAGAACCAGGTCGTCGCCGCGTTCGAGAACGAGGACCCCGACGTGATCGTGGTCGAGGGACAGGGCGCGCTCAGCCACCCCGCCTACCTGACCTCGGCGCACATCGTGCGGGGCAGCCGTCCCGCCGGCGTGATCGTCCAGCACGCTCCCAAGCGCAGGATGCTCGGCGACTTCCCGATGGTGCCGATGCCGACCGCGGCCAGCGAGATCGCGCTGATCGAGGCGTTCGCCGACACCCGCGTCATCGGCGTCACGATCAACCACGAGGAGATGACCGCCGACGAGCTGGACACCGCGATCGCCGAGCATCACCTCCAGCTCGGCCTCCCGGTCACCGACCCGCTGACCCGGCCCGCGTCGGAGCTGGTGGACATGGTGCTGGCAGCGTTCCCGGCACTCGCCACGACGGCCGATACGAGCACACCCGGGTGACCGCGCCGCGGATCGAGAGCGATCTCGACAAGCTCGAACAGAACACCCGTTCGCTGGTCGACCGGCTGATGCCCACGGGCATCCGGGTCACCGGGGTCACCAAGGCCGTGCTGGGATCGCCCGAGATCGGCGCCGCGATGCTGCGCGGCGGTGCCTCGGGCCTCGGCGACTCCCGGGTCCCGAACCTGACCCGGCTGGCGGGACCCGGCCGGTCGGCATCACGGACGTTGATCCGCTCGCCCATGCTCAGTCAGGCACGACGGGTGGTGGCGGTCGCCGATGTCAGCCTGAACACCGAGGCCGTCGTGCTGGCCGCCCTCGACGGTGCGGCGTTGCGCGCGGGACGGACGCACGGGATCGTGCTCATGATCGAGCTGGGCGACCTGCGTGAGGGCATCGCTCCCGACGACGCCGCCGACGCCGCGCGTGTCGTCCTCGACCATCCGTCGCTGCGGCTCGTCGGGCTCGGCGCCAACCTCGCCTGCCAGAACGGCGTCGTACCCGACGACCGGAACATGGGTGTCCTCAGCGGCCTCGTGGACGACATCGAGGCGCTGCACGGGATCTCACTCGGCACCGTCTCGGGCGGCAACTCCGCCAACCTCGGCTGGGCACTGAGCACGGGCGCGGTCGGCAGGATCGACGAGCTCCGGCTCGGCGAAGCCATTCTCCTCGGCGTCGACCCACTGCACCGGACACCGATCGCCGGCCTGCACACGGACGCCTTCACCCTGATCGCCGAGGTCATCGAGGTCGCCACGAAACCCGCTCAGCCCTGGGGAGACCGTGCGCAGGCCGCCTACGGCGAGGCGCCGGTCCGCACCGGCATCGGCACGGTCCGTCAGGCGATCCTGGCGCTCGGCCGTCAGGACGTCGAACTCGACGGTCTGTGCCCTCCCGACGGCATCACGATCCTCGGGATGAGCAGCGACCACCTGGTCGTCGAGCTGGGGGACCATCTCGTCGCCGTCGGCGACGAGCTCGCCTTCGGCGTCGCCTACGGCGCCCTCGTCCAGGCGATGACCTCTCCGTTCGTCGCCAAGGTCGAGCACCTGGGACGCCACACCCAGCGGCCCGACCGTGTGCACCTCGCCGAAGTCTCCGGTGGGTAGGGCGCTCGCCTCTGGTGAGGGAACCGGATGACCTACCGGGCCGACCCGCTGCTGATGGCGCGGGCCCAGGCACTGCTGGCCGAGTATCCGGTGATCGACGGGCACAACGACCTGCCCTGGGCGCTGCGCAAGCAGGTCGGCTACGACTTCAGCCTGCGTGACATCGCCACCGACCAGTCCGGGCACCTGCACACCGACCTGCCCCGAATGCGTGCCGGCGGCGTCGGCGCGCAGTTCTGGTCGGTCTACGTCCCCGCCGAGCTGAGCGGGGACGCCGCGGTCGCCGCCGTGCTGGAACAGGTCGACTGCGTTCACGCCATGGCGGAGCGTTATCCCGACCAGCTGCGGCTGGCACGCTCAGCCGCCGACGTCCTCGACGCCAGAACCGACGGACGGATCGCCTCCCTGCTCGGCGCCGAGGGCGGGCATTCCATCGCCTGCTCGCTGGGTACCCTCCGCGCGCTGTACACATTGGGCGTCCGCTACCTGACCCTCACCCACAACCACAACGTGCGGTGGGCGGACTCCGCCACCGACGAGCCGGTCGCTCGCGGGCTGACCCGGTTCGGCGTCGCGGTCGTTCACGAGATGAACCGTCTGGGCATGATGGTGGACCTGTCCCATGTCTCCGCCGACACGATGCGCGACGCGCTCGGGGCGACACGGGCGCCGGTGATCTTCTCCCACTCGTCCGCGCGCGCCCTCTGTCCGCATCCGCGCAACATCCCCGACGACGTGCTGACCCGGCTACCCGCCAACGGTGGCATCGCCATGGTCACCTTCGTGCCGCGGTTCATCCTGCCCCGGCGTAAGCCTCGGCAGGTCGCCACAGTGGCCGACGTCGCCGACCACCTGGACCACATGCGTGAGGTCGCCGGAATCGACCATCTCGGTATCGGCGGAGATTTCGACGGCACCAGATCCACCCCCGACGGGTTGCCGGACGTCTCGGGCTATCCCAACCTGATCGCCGAGCTCATGGGCCGAGGCTGGTCCACCACCGATCTGGCCGGCCTCACCTGGCGAAACGCACTGCGTGTCCTGCGTGACGTCGAGGACGTCTCGACGAGCCTGCGCCGCACCGAACCACCGTCACTCGCCACGATCGACGAGCTCGACGGCCCTCGGTCCGCCTAGACGCCGACCCTGAAGAAACGGTTCTGCCTGGTCAGCACGTTTGACTGAGCGATGAGGGACCGGGCGTGCGAGCATGCTGGTGCGCTTGCCGACCGTCGAGGAGGACGTGCCGTGAAGCTGCCGCCGTTCGCCTATCACCGCGCGGGGTCGCTCGAAGAAGCCACGTCGCTGCTCGACGAGCACGGCGAGGACGCCCGGGTACTGGGCGGCGGCCAGAGCCTCCTGCCGCTCATGGCGCTGCGGATGTCCCGGCCCGAGCTGCTGGTCGACATCACCGGTGCGGCCGATCTGCAAGGTCATGTGGCGAGCGAGGAGCAGGTGGTCGTGTCGGCCGCGGTCACCACCGGGGCGGCGGAGGCGAGCCCCGAGATCCGGGACGCACACCCGCTGCTCGTCGCGTGCCTAGGCCAGGTCGGGCACGTGGAGATCCGGTCGAGGGGCACGCTGTGCGGTTCCGTGGCGCACGCCGACCCGGCCGCCGAGATTCCGGCGCTGCTGTTGGCCCTCGACGGTTCGGTGCAGGTCGCGTGTGCCCGGGGGCGACGGCGGATCGCGGCCGAGGACTTCCTGCTCGGGCCCTACACGAACGCACTCGACGAGGGTGAGCTGGTCGCCGGGGTCGAGCTGCCGTGTCCGTCCCCCACCTCGGGCTGGTCGGTGCGGGAGATCGCCCGGCGTCAGGGGGACTTCGCTCTGGTCGGCGTCATCGTGGTGCTCGACGCCGACCCGGACGGCCGCTGCACGCAGGCCAGGGTCGCGCTGTTCGGTGTGGCGGGTGCGCCGGTCCGCGCCACCGCCGCCGAGCAGCTGCTGGTCGGCGAACCGCTGAGCGACGGGCTGTTGAGCGAGGCCGCCGAGCACGCGTTCGACGGGGTGGACGTCCTGGGTGACCTGCACGGCTCGGCGACCTACCGCCGCCGCGCCGGCACCCGGCTGGTTCGACGGTCGCTGGCCGAGGCGGCCGGCAGGTTGGCGGTGGCACATGCGTGAGGCACACGAGCCGGCGCCGGTCCGGCTCATCATCAACGGGCGCGCCGAGACCGGCCACGTCACGCCACGCACCACGCTCGCCGACCTGCTGCGTCACGAGCTGGGACTGACCGGAACCCACCTGGGCTGTGAACAGGGTGTGTGCGGGGCCTGCACGGTGCTGCTCGACGACCTGCCGGTACGCAGCTGTCTCACGCTGGCGGTGCAGGCCGAGGGCGCGCGGGTGGACACCGTCGAAGGCCTCGCCGGTGGTGACATGCATCCGTTGCAGGAGAAGTTCTGGAAGCACCAGGCGCTGCAATGCGGATTCTGCACACCCGGGTTCCTGATGGCGGCCGTTGCGGCGGTGCGAGAGGCACCCGCGATGACCCGGGACGAGATTCGAGCGCGGCTGTCCGGCAACATCTGCCGGTGCACCGGCTATCAACCGATCATCGACGCGGTGGCCGAGTACTCCGCCGAGCTCGGTGAACGAGGCGAGCGGTCGTGAGCCTCACCGAGGGTTGGGTCGGCAGGCGGGTCCGCCGGGTCGAGGACCCGCGCATCCTGCTCGGCCGGGGTCGCTACGCCGACGACGTCACGCCGACCCGATGTCTGCACGCCGCGTTCGTCCGTTCGCCCGTGGCACACGCCGAGATCGCCGCCATCGAGGTGGCGGCGGCGCTGCGGGCGGACGGGGTGCACGCGGTCTACACCGCCGACGACGTCAACCCGCTGTGCCGGTCGTGGAAGGGACTGCTCGACTGGCCGGGGCTGGTGTCCGGCGACCAGCGGCCGCTGGCCACCGGCAAGGTGCACTACGTCGGCGAGCCGGTCGCGATCGTGGTGGCCGCCAGCCGGGCGGAGGCCGAGGACGCCGCCGAGCTCGTCGAGGTGGAGTACTCCGACCTGACCGCGGTGACCGACCCGATCCGCGCGGTGGAACCCGGCTCGGTCCTGGTCCACGACGAGCTCGGCACCAACCTGGCGTTCGAGGGCCGCTTCGGCGGTGGTGACGTGGAGGCGGCGTTCGCCGAGGCGGCGGAGGTCGTCGAGATCGGCATGTCGACCGCGCGGCACACCGCCACCTCGATCGAGCCGAGAGGGGCGGTCGCCGAGTTCGACCCGGTCGCCCGCGCGTTGACCGCGCGGTTGTCCACGCAGGCCCCGCACATGCTGCAGTCGACGTTCGCGGAGCTGCTCGGCCTGCGGGAGAGCAGCGTGCGCATCCTCACCGACGAGGTCGGCGGCGCGTTCGGCATGAAGGCGCACGTGTATCCGGACGAGCTGGCCACCTGTCTGGCGAGCATGCTGCTGGGCCGCCCGGTCAAGTGGATCCAGGACCGCGCGGAGGCGCTGCAGTCCGACACCCAGGCACGCGACGAGCGCGTCGTCGCGGCGGTGGCGCTCGCGGCCGATGGGACCATCCTCGGGATGCGCGCCGAGGTGATCAGCGATGGTGGCGCGTTCTCCGTCTACCCGCGCACCATGGTCACCGAGGGCATCCAGGTGGCGACGATCATGCCGGGGCCGTACCGGGTGCCGGTGTACCGCGCGCATCTGCGGGTGGCGATCACGAACAAGGCCCCACTCGCGGTGTACCGGGGGGTGGGCCACCCGGTGGCGATCCTGGTGATGGAGGCGCTGCTGGACGAGGCGGCCCGCCGGCTCGGGATCGACGCCGCCGAGCTGCGCAGACGCAACCTCATCAACCCCGACGAACTGCCGTTCACCTCGGTCACCGGGCACGTCTACGACAGCGGGTCCCATCAGGAGTCGCTGCGCCTGCTGCTGCGGGACATCGGGCCCGAGGCGCTGGCCGAACGCAAGGAACAGGCACGCACCCGGGGCGCTCTGCTCGGTGTCGGGCTGGCCTGTTTCGTCGAGGTCACCGCACCCGGCGTGGCGTTCTACGGCGCCCGGGGCGCCCCGATCACCGCGCACGACCAGGTCGAGGTGCGGATGGAGGCGGACGGTTCGGTCACCGTCCTGCTCGGCACCCCCGGCCAGGGCCAGGGCTTGCACACCACCGCCGCGCAGGTCGTCGCCGACCATCTGGGTGTGTCGTTCGAGCAGATCACCGTGCTCAGCGGCGACACCAAGACCGTTCCGCACGGAACGGGTGTCTGGGCCAGCCGGTCGGCCGTGGTCAGCTCCGGCGCCGCCGCGTCGGCCTCGCGTGAGGTCCGGGAGCGCATCCTCGCCATCGCCGGGCACCTGATGGAGGCGGACCCGGCGGACCTGGAGCTGGTCGACGGGCAGGTCCGGGTGACCGGGGCGCCGGGTACCCGGATGGACGTGGGCGCGGTCGCCGAGGTGGCCCACTGGCGGACGCAGAAGCTGCCGCCCGAGCTGCGGGTCGGGCTGTCCGTGGTCGGTGAGTACGTCGGGCCGAACGTCACGTTCAACAACGGCGCACACGCGGCCGTGGTGGAGATCGACGAGGACAGCGGCCTGGTGCGGCTGGTCGGCTACAGCTGTGTCGAGGACTGCGGGGTGTTGATCAACCCGACGATCGTCGACGGCCAGATCCGGGGCGGCGTGGCGCAGGGCGTCGGCGGGGCGCTGCTGGAACGGCTGTACTACGACGAGGACGGCCAGCTGCTCACCTCGACGCTGCTGGACTACCTGCTGCCGGCCGGTTCGGACCTGCCCGACATCCACATCACCCACATCGAGACGCCCAGCCCGCTCACCGCGTTGGGTGTCAAGGGCGCGGGCGAGGCGGGAGCGGCGGGCGCTCCGGCGGCGGTGCACAACGCGGTGAACGACGCGCTCGCGCAGCGTGGCGCCCGGGTGTGGCACCAGCCGATCACCCCGGAGCGGGTGCTGCGCGCGCTCGACGAAGCGGCCGGCCGGCCCTGGCCGGAGCCCGCGGACGATCCCGCGCTGCCGACGCCCGAGGGGCCGGCGTGACCGAGCCCGAGGACGCTCGGTCCTCGCCGGGTGGTCCCGTGCCCACGGCCCGTCCCGGTGTCTCGCCCACGGTCCGCTGGGTCGCGATCGCCGCCGCGACGGTGGCGGTGGCGCTGTTGTCCCGGCTGACCAGGTGGCTGCGCCGCGGCTACATCTCGACCGGCTCGGCCTTGGCGCCACCGGCCGGGCGGCCATGACGTAGGAACAACGCGCACACCATCGCGCCGATCGTGGCGACCCCCACGATGAGGAAGATATTGCTGTAGGCCTGGGCCTGGACGCGCAGGTGCAGCTGTTGCCACAGCGGGATCAGCCCACCGGGCCCGCCCTGGCCCATGGCGACGATGCGCGGGTCCTCGACCGTGCCGAACCCGTGCAGCAGCGCCGACCGGTCGGCCCAGAACTGTGCCTGCTGCGCGGTGGCCAGGCCGGTGAGCGCGGCGAGCCCGAGCGCCGCGGCCACCCGCTGGAACAGGGTGGTGAACGTACTGCCGGCGCCGGTGAGCGACGGCGGCAGCACGGCGATGCCACTGGTGATGATCGGCATCATGGCCAGCCCGACCCCGGTGGCCCTGATCACCATCCACCAGGACAGCTCGGCGCGGGTCACGTCGGCGTTGATGCCGGCGAGCATCAACGTCCCCACGCCGTCGATGCCCAGCCCGACCACGGCGAGCCATCGTGCCCCGATCCGGTCGTACAGCCGCCCCGCCAGCGGCGTCATGATCACCAGCGCTGCCGCCTGCGGCAGCACCGTGAGGCCGGTGTTCATCGCGGTGATGTTCTGCCCCTGCTGCAGGAACACCGGGATGTAGAAGAAGCCGGCGAACAGACCGACGAACAGCACGCTGACCAGCAGCATCGAGTTGAGGAACGGCAGGTTGGTCAGCGGACGCACGTCCAGTAGAGGCTCGGCGGTGTTCAGCTCGATGATCGCGAACAGTGCCAGCAGGTTGATCCCGGCGACGGTCAGCATCAGCACCCGGTAGCCGGTCCAACCCCAGTCGCTGCCTTCGGAGACCGCCAGGAGCAGGCAGAACAGACCGGCGGCAACACAGATGAACCCGGGCAGATCGAACCGTTTGCCGGGTGAGGCGGGGAACCTGGGCAGCACCGCGATCGCGGCGATCGCGCCCAGCACACCGACCGGCACGTTGATGTAGAAGATCAGCCGCCAGTCGAAGTACTCCACCAGGTAGCCGCCGATCGTCGGTCCGACGCCGGGTGCGACGACGATGCCCAGCCCGTACATGCCCATCGCCATGCCGAGCTTCGACGGCGGCACCATGCGCAGCAGGATCGTCATGCAGGTCACCGGGATGACCCCGGCCGGGAGCGCCTGCAACACCCGAAAGATGATCATGCTCTCCAGGTTCTCCGCCATTCCGCACGCCGCGGAGAACAGCGAGAAGCCGAGCAGCGAGATCAGGTACAGCCGACGCATCCCCAGCCGCTCCCCCAGCCACGAGCTGGTCGGCACGATCACCCCGAGAGCGAGCGTGTAGGCCGTGGTGACCCACTCGATGTCGGTGAGCGAGACCCCGTACTCCTTCTGCATGTTGGGGATGGCCACGTTCACAATGCTGGTGTCGAGGACCGACATGAACATGCCGACCACCACCACGCCCAGCGGCAGTCCCCACTTCTCGGTCACGTAGCTCGTCGGAGCGGGATTGGGCTCCGCCTCTACCCCGGCCTCGGGGCGAGGACGGGTTTCCGTCTCGACACTGCGCGTCATCTCGCCCGCCCTTATCCCTAGCTCGCCGATTTACCGGGTAAGTCTTGTTTCAGAACTCACCCAGCTAGGTTGCAATGTACTATGCAGCGCGAGAGAGGGCACGTGCCCGTTTCGTCTGGACCTCGGAGTGGCGGGCGCATCCCCGCCGGCTCTCCATGGTCTTGGCGTGGCCGCCCGCTCTCAACCCCCGGCTGACGCCGGCCTCGCGCGGGTTCCTGGTTGCGCTGCCTCGGGGGCGAGGTTTCAGGGTTGACAGCGGGCGGCCACGCCAAGTGCTTAGCCAGGATCGCGGGGAAAGGCGCAGTGTGCGTGCACGCCGTGCGGGAGTGGAGTGCACGCCGTGCCTGCTGGCAGGCCGATGGCGCTTTCGTTGCGCATCGGGCTGCGCCCTCGCGCGATCACGTAGTCCCAGGAGTCTCTGTGGTCACTTTGGTCGCGCCTCGCAGAGCTTCATGTTGCGTCGCAGATGTTGGAACATGTGCGACGCAACCTGAGCCTCTGCGAAGTCACCCGGCGCGTTACGGGTGTGGCAGGTGGGGTGATCTTGGGCGGCGGGCGCGTGCACACAACGAGCGCGGTGCACCCCGAGACCGTGAGGGGTGCGCGGCACAGCCGCGGCCAGCAACAGCGCCGCGCAGCTCCCCCTCACCCGCGATCCTGGCCGACACTTGGCGTAGCCAGGATCGCGGGGATGGGAGTGGTCTGCGTGCATGCCGCAGGTGGCTGCGCCCCCACACAATCACGCAGTCCCAGGAGTCTCGGTGGTCGCTTCTGTCACGCCTCGCAGAGCTACGTGTTGCGTCGCAGATGTTGGAACATGTGCGACGCAACCTGAGCCTCTGCGAAGTCACCCCGGGCGTTACGCGTGTGACAGGTGGGGTGATCTTGAGCCCTGGGTGCACGTGCACTCAACGAGCGCGGCGCAGCCGTGACCAACACAAGCGCCGCACAGCTCCCCCATCCCCGCGATACTGGCCGGCACTTGGCGTGGCCGTCCGCTGTCAACCCTGAAACCTCGCCCCCGAACGGCGTGCAACCAGGAACCCGCGCGAGGCCGGCGTCAGCCGGGGGTTGAGAGCGGGCGGCCACGCCAAGCACACTCGATGGCCAGCGGGGATGCACACTGACGAGCCAGCGGAGACAGAAACCTCAACCCAACCGCTCATCCGACGCAAGCTCGTTGAGCTGCTCCCGCAGCTGGTCGGCCACGGCAGCCCCCAGCAGCGACCCGACCTGATCCTGGACCGAACGCCACAACACCGACGCCTCGCCGTACTGCCGCTTCCCCTTCTCGGTCAGCGTCACCAGGACACTGCGCCGGTCCGAGGGACTCTGGCCCAGCGAGATCAGGCCACCACGCTCCAGCGGACGCAACGAGTGACCGAGCCCTGAGCGATCCAGTACGAGTACCCGAGCCAGCTCGTTGATCGTCAGGGAGCCGCCGGCGGCGAGCTCGCGGAGAATCGCGTACTGGGTCGAGCGGAGACCCGAGGGCTCGAGGACGTCGTCGTACAGCGCGGTCATCCGCCGTGACGCCTTACGCAGCGCCGTCGCGTAACAGTCCCTGGTCGCCGAGACCCTCGACTCCTCCATCGTCACACCTCCACGCGTCCGCCGCCCCGACCAGGGAAGCATCCCCTACCCCGAAGGCAACGACGTGCGCGGAGTTCTCATGTCGAAAAACTACGGGCATATGCCCATAATCACAATGGGCATATGCCCGTAAATGATCGCGTTACAGGTTCACGAACGACACAGCCACCCCACGAAGGGACATGCCGCAATGGCTCACCTGCTCATCACCGGCGCCACAGGCAAGACCGGCTCCCACGCCACCACGACCTTGCTGGGTCGAGGTCATCAGGTTCGGGCGCTCGTGCACCGTGTCGACGAACGTTCCGAACGGCTCGCCGAGGCCGGTGCCGAGATCGTCACCGGGGATCTGCTGGATCTCGACGCGGTCGCCAAGGCCACCCAGGGCATCGAGGCGGCATACCTGACCTACCCGATCGCGCCCGGACTCATCGACGCCACCGCGACGCTGCTGCAGGCGGCCGAGGAGAACCACGTCGGGGCGCTGGTGAACATGTCCCAGATCTCGGCCCGGCGCGACGCGGGCAGCAACGCGGCCCGGCAGCACTGGATCGCCGAACGCGTGCTCGACCACTTCAGTGGGACCGTGACCCACATCCGCCCGACGTTCTTCGCCGAGTGGCTCCTGCACTTCCGCGACGAGACGACCGGTGACCTGCGGCTGCCGTTCGGCGAGGGCAGGCACGCCCCGATCCCGGCGGAGGACCAGGGACGGCTGATCGCGGCCATTCTCGAAGACCCCGCTCCGCACGCCGGGAAGATCTATCCCCTCTACGGCCCGGTCGAGCTGGACCACCACCAGATCGCCCGCGCGGTCTCCGAGACCCTGGGATATCCGGTCCGCTACGTGCCGGTCGAGATCGAGGAGTTCCAGGCCCAGCTGGAACGGACCGGGCGCAGCCCGCACCTGATCCAGCACCTGTCGAACGTCGCCATCGACTACCGCAACGGCATCTTCGCCGGCACCAACGACGTCATCCGGACCATCACCGGCACCGAGGCGCTCACCGTCGAGGAGTTCGTCGAGCGCAACCGGCAGCAGTTCGACGCCCACGCCTCCCATAACCGCTGACCCACCATCCACCGGCAAGGAACCCACATCATGTCCTCAACCTGGCTCATCACCGGCGCCACCTCCGGCTTCGGCCGACTGATCGCCGACCGCGCACTCGCCGCCGGCGCGCAGGTGATCGCGGTCGGCAGGCGAACCGACCGACTCGACGACCTGGTTCGCTCCGCACCCGAGGGGCAGCTGACCACCCTCGCGCTCGACCTCACGGCGCCGGACGCCGAGCGGACACTGGCAGCGGCCGTGCGGGATGCCGGTCGGCTGGACGTCCTCGTGAACAATGCGGGCTACGGGGTGTTCGGCGCCGTCGAGCAGACCAGCGCCGAGCAGGTTCGCGCGGTACTGGAGACCAACGTGCTGGCCAATCTGGCCGTGCTCCGGGCGAGTCTGCCCGCGCTACGCGAATCGCGGGGTCGCGTGGTTCAGCTGTCCTCGCTCATCGGGCAGTTCGCCTTTCCCGGCTCCGGACTGTACTCGGCGTCCAAGGCCGCCGTGGAACTGTTCAGCGAGGCCCTCGCCCATGAGGTCGCCCCGACCGGAGTCCGGGTGACCATCGTCGAACCCGGCACGTTCGCCACCGAGTTCCTCGGTTCCGCCGCCGTCGTGCCGCCCGACGACACCTACGCCCCGACCGTGGGCGCCGCCCTGTCCCAGTTCTCGTCCGCGCCATTGGAGTCCCTCGGGCGCCCGGAGACGGTTGCGGACGCGATCCTGGCCGTCGCCGCGATGACGGACCCACCGCTGCGCCTCGCCGTCGGAGCGGATGCGGTCACCGGCATCCGGGCCTCACTTCAGTCGC
Source organism: Actinospineispora spinosispora DSM 44797 (assembly GCF_000429025.1). GTDB lineage: Bacteria > Actinomycetota > Actinomycetes > Mycobacteriales > Pseudonocardiaceae > Pseudonocardia > Pseudonocardia spinosispora. The sequence goes on along the minus strand of NZ_KE386833.1, from coordinate 28,728 downwards.
GGCTCGCCGAGCTGGACAAATGGGAATCCTTCAGCCCGCTGACCGTCGACGCCTGAGCACCGGACCTGCTCGGCCTCGTGAGTGGTGAGGGTGCCCCGGGGCGCCCTCACCACTCACGAGCGAAATCAGTTTGGTCGTCCCGTGCCCGCCGGGCGTAGGTTACTGATCCGGAACGAGTCGGCGGGACGGTGCGGTGGCTGGGGAATCGTCGTACCAGGAGCGGGCGCCGGCACCCGCTCTCGCCGCGCTCGCATCCTCGGTCTGGATCCAGCAGGTCGGCGCCGCGGCCGTGACGCAGCGGCACGAGCCGCACGGCGGAGCCGAGGTGCGCTGTGTCCTCGGTGAGGTCCCCCAGCTGCTCGGGCCACTGACCACCGCGACGCATCGGGAGATTCCCGAGGGGCGCACGGTCGTCGGGGTGCGGTTGCGTCCGGGCGTGCTCGGCAGCCTCGTCACGGTGTCGGCCGACGAGCTCATCGATCAGGACATCCCGGGCACCGACATCTGGCGAGACATGGCCAGGCTGACGGACCGCATCGGGGACGCCACCACACCGAGTGTTGCGCTCACCGCGCTCCAGTCGTTCGTCGCGCGATCCGCCGGTGAGCCGGACCTGCTGGTCGACGAGGCCGTCCGGCGTCTCATGCCCTGGCACCCCGGAGGAACAGCCGCTCTGCCCGCGCTGCTGTCGATCTCGGAACGGCAGCTGCGGCGCCGGTGCAGGGCCTCGGTCGGCGTGGCGCCGAAGGAGCTGCACCGCATCCTGCGCGTGCGAGGTTTCAGCGCACGTGTGCAGGCCTGGATCGCCCGCCGGGGCGACCCGGAGGTCGATCTCGCACGGTGGGCCGTCGAGAGCGGCTACCACGACCAGGCCCACCTCACCCGCGAGTGCCGCAGGCTCCTCGGGGTGACTCCCGGGGACTTCGTCGCCCAGTCGAGCTCGACGTGCGCGTGCGACCACGACCATTCCGCGTCCTACGTCCCGATGCTCCGCCCAGCGGATGGCCGTTTCGTACAAGAGCGGCGACCCGTCCCCGCCTAACGTCGCTGTCACGCGGCTCACGAGCCCGACACAGCATGGAGGGGAACGAGTGATCCTTGTTACCGGCGGCCTGGGTTCGATCGGGTCCCACACCGCGCGGGCGCTGCTCGACCTGGGTGAATCCGTCGTCCTCACCGCCCATCGGTCCACCCGGCTACCCGAGCACCTCGCCGGTGACGATCAGGTCGTCGTCGAGCACCTGGACACGACGGACGAGGCGGCCTTCCTCGACATCGGGAAGCGACACGACATCACCGGCATCGTGCACCTCGCCGCTGCCCCCTACGACCTGGCCGATCCGGTGCGGTACCTCCGCGCCGACACCCTCGGCCTGCTCAACGCGCTGCAGGCGGCGACGGCGTGGGGCGTGCGTCGGTTCGCCGTCGCCAGCAGCATCGCCGCGTACCTCGGGGTCGAGGAGTCCCCGTTGCGTGAGGACGTCCCGCTCCCGGTGATAGCCGCGCACCGGATTCCGGTGTTCAAGAAGACCGCCGAACTGTTCAGCGCGCTGGCCGGCGACAGTGCCGGGTTCGACACGGTGAGCCTGCGGATCGGCACGGTCTGGGGCCCTCTTGGCGTGCCCGACAACCCCTTCACCCCCCTTCCGCGCCTGCTCAACGCTGCCGTCCGCGGCGAGGCTCCGGATCTCAGCCCGCCCCGGCCACCCGCTTACGCCGAAGACGCGAGCGACCTATGCTACGTCAAGGACTGCGGCCGGGCCATCGCGCTGCTCATGCTCGCCGACCGGCTCGGCCACCGCATCTACAACGTCTCCAGCGGACGTCTCGTGCGGTACAGCGAGGTCGTCTCGGCCATCAACGCCGCTGTCCCTGGCGCGGCCATCACGCTCCCCGAGGGCCGCGACCCCGACCGCCCCACGGACACCCATTTGGACATCACCCGGCTGCGGGAGGACACCGGGTTCGCGCCGCGGTACGACGTCGAGCGGTCCGTCACCGACTACGTCGGCTGGCTGACCCGACATGACCGCTGACCCACCCGTCACCGCTGGAGAGGACCGCCATGACCCTGCTCGACGATGAAGCCATCGCCCTGTTCACCGGGCAGAACATCGCCCACGTCGCCACGCTCCTGCCTGACGGCGGGCCGCACTCGGTCCCGGTGATGATCGACATCGAGGGTGACCACCTGGCGTTCTTCACCTCGCCCCGGTCACGCAAGGGCCGCAACCTCGCCATCGACGACCGCATCGCCCTGTCGGTGACCGACCGCGAGAACTTCGTCCGCGGCGTGCTCGTCCTCGGCCGCGTCGTGAAGAGGGTGGGCGGCGACGAAGGCTGGGAGATCGTCGACCGCATCTTCGCCAAGTACACCGGCGGCAGCTACCCGAGGCAGGAGAGCCGCGAGGTGTTCCTCGTGGCACCGAGCCGGGTGATCGTCCCGGCGTTCGGCTGAGGTGCCACCCGCGTCATGACACGTCGACGTCGTGCATCTCGACGGTGATGAACCGGAAATTCGGGTCGTGCCTGTTCGTCAGGGGGTCGCGCGGGTAGACGTGGCGCAGGGTCGGGATCGTGAAGCCGCCGAAGGTGCGGTGCCCGGAGGTGTAGTGCGCGGCGGGCGAGCTGCCGACGACCCTCGGTGCGTAGTCCATCCTGCGTTGCAGGAACCGGTCGTCGAAATAGAACACCTGCTCGGTGCTGTGCGTCGCGATCGACTCCGGGAAGGTGACTTGCAGCCGCCGCCACGTCTCGTCACCTTCCTGCCACGGCTCGATCTCGCTGGTCCGCACACCCGGGTAGGTGAGCAGGAACGGAAAGGTGAGGTAGTTCCAGAGTGCGTAGTTGACGAAGTACGCGAGCTGCACGATGTCCCACCGGGAGTCCGCCGTGTGGCCCGCGAACGAGTCCGCCGGACGCTCACGGCCGTCCACCGTCTCACCCTTGAGGGTTTCCACCCGCACTCGTTCCGGTGCCACCTGCAGTGTCGACCGGAGCCGGGGGTCGGTGAACGAGCCCAGACTGGTGTGTTGCACCGCGGGGTCCACCCGCAGGGACATGCGGTCGAGGCCGCTGGACCAGCCCTTTCGCTCCCAGAACGGCCCGCTGAGCGACACCTCCGCGCGCAGCGCGCTCACCTGGTTCCAGCGGCTCTCCCCACCGTGCGCGTCGAGGACGCGTGACAACAGTCCGGGCGCGTCACCGTCAGCCATCGATCGTGCCCGACTTCAGCCAGTCCGCGACGGCCTGCCCGATGAGCGTGCCCGAGTCCTCCTGCACGAAGTGCGAACCGGGCACCGTCACCTCGGTCTGGTCCGGCCAGGTCCGGCAGAACTCTCGCTGCCGACCGTTCAGGATCGCTCCCGGCTCGGCGTTGACGAACAGCTTCGGCAACCCAGCCGTCGCCGCCAGCCAGCCGGAGTACTCGGCCACGATCTCGACGATGTCGGCGGGCTCGCCCGCGATGGGGAGCTGACGCGGCCAGAGCAACGTCGGCAGGCGGTCCTCGCCGGGTGTCGTGAACGGCCTGCGGTACTCGTCCATCTCCTCCTCGGACAGTGAGCGCAGGACCGAACCGGGCAGCACTCGTTCCACGAACATGTTGTCCCGCAGGATCATCTGCTCGCCAGCGGGCGAGCGGAAGCCCTGGAAGACCCGCCTGGAGGGTTCCGGCCAGTCCTCCCAGTCCGGGATCGGCCGGACGATCGCCTCCAGATAGGCGATGCCGCGGACCCGGTCGGGGTGGCGGCGGGCCCAGTCGAAGCCCAACGCGCTTCCCCAGTCGTGCACCACGAAGGTGACCGGCTCCCCCGGTTCGAGCACCTGGTCGAGCAGGCCGTCGAGGAACTCCCGGTGGCGGGCGAAGGTGTAGCGCCGGGCATCGTCGGCCGGGAGCTTGTCCGAGTCGCCCATGCCGATCAGGTCCGGGACGAGGCAGCGGCCCAGTCCGGTCAGCTCGGGCACCACGTCGCGCCACAGGAACGACGAGGTCGGGTTGCCGTGCAGTAACACGATCGCCGGACCCGCACCCTGCTCGACGTAGGCCATCCGGGCTCCGTCGACGTGCGCGTACTGCTTGAGTTCCCGCCAGGCTGCCGGGTTCGTCAAGGTCACCGCCTCCTCCATCAATCTGCAATGGAGATTACAAAACTCAGCGACTATTCTGCAATGGTCATGTCAAAACGTGGACCCGGCCGGCCTCCGGCGTTCGACCGCACCGCGGTCCTGGACACCGTCATGCGCATGTTCTGGCGGCACGGGTACACGGCCGTGTCGATGCCGGACGTGTGCGCCGCGACCGGCCTGTCCACGTCCAGCCTCTACAACTCGTTCGGCACGAAGCTGGACCTGTTCGTCGCGGCGCTGGCGCGCTATCACGACACGGTCCTGGAGGCGTTCATGCTCGGCCCCATGGCGCGGGGCGAGCAGGGACTGGACGACGTCGAGGCCTTCCTCGACCGGCTGGGCTCGACCCTGGACGCGACCGTGGCCCGGGGCTGCCTCGCGGTCAACACCATCGCGGAGTTCCGCGATCCGCCGCCGTCGGTCGCCGAGCACACGGCCCGGTACCGGCAGCTGCTACGGATGAGCCTGCGAGCGGCCCTGGGCCGCGCGGCGGAGCTCGGTCAGATCCCACCCGATTCGGTCGATGCCCGTACCGAGGCGCTCGTCCCGATGGTCCTGGCCTACAACCTGCTCACCGCGGCGCAGGCACCGACCCAGGAACGCCGCGAGCTACTGAGCACCGCTCGCGGGCTTGCTCGTCACTGATCAGGTCCGGGACCTGCTGATGGCCACATCCCCCGTGGCCTAGTGCTGGGCGGACACCGTCGCCAGCAGCGCCTCGGCAAGCCCGTCGGGCTGGGTGAAACACGCCTCGTGGCTGCCGGGCGCGGCGGTCGGGCTGACACCGAGCCGGTCCGCGAACCGATCCCAGGCGAGCTCCCCCGGAGGCATGACGATGTCGTCGGTACTCAGCACGTACGAGACCGGCACCGACAGCGAGTCCGGGTCGAGCGGGGTGACGGTCTCGGTGAAGTACTGGAACGGTTGGCGCACCAGGAGCTGGTACGTCAGGTGCCGCACCGGCTCGGGCGCGTCCTGGATGAACTTCTCCCGCCAGACCTCGTACGGCAGCACGACCGTGTTGTCGCCCGACTCCCGAGCTGTCCGGGTGAACAGCTCGCGATGGTCCGGCGGCACCTCGTCGAACAGGCCCCTGCCCTCCGCCGGGACGAACGCACTCCAGTACACGAGCCCGCGCAGCCGGTCCGCGAGCCGAGGGGCGGCGTGGGTGATGACGTAGCCGGCCCAGCTGTGCCCGATGAGGGTGACGTCGCGCAGGTCGTACCGCGCGATCAGGTCGACCACGAAGTCTCCCGCGTCGGCGAGCGAATACCCACGCGGGTCCTCACCGTCGGCGAGGCCGGGCAGGGTCGGGGTGAGTACCCGGTGCCCGTGGGCGCGTAGCCGCTCGGCGACCGGACGCCACGTCCACCCGCCGTGCCACGCGCCGGGGATCAGCACGAACGTCTCTGTCATGGGACTCCTTTGTCCGACGGTCCGAGATCAGGCGGCGAGCGGGGTCGTCCACGCGTCGTAGCTGTAGACCCAGTCGACGTCGGTGCGTTGCTTCAGCCAGGTGTTCGTGCGTGAGCTGAGCTGGACCCGCGAGGTGCGCGGTTTGCGGATCGCCTCGAAGCGGCCGAAGGCCTCGGCGATGCCCGCCCGGTCGCCCACACCGTCGAGCAGGCGAGCGAGCACGACCGCGTCCTCGAGCGCCATGGCGGCACCCTGCGCCATGTACGGGGTCATCGGGTGGCACGAGTCGCCGAGAAGGGTCACCGTGCCGTCCGACCAGCTGTCCAGCGGATCGCGGTCCACCAGTGCCCATTTGTGCACGTCGGGGCAGGCTCGCAGGGTGCGCTGCACCTGCGGGTGGAAGCCGTCGAACGCGGCGCGCAACGTGTTCATGTCGCCCTTCGCCGACCACGACTCGACGGTGAACTCCGGCTCGGGCTGGCTGGTCACGAAGTAGACCTCGCTGCGGTCCGGCTTGACGTAGTAGATGACGATGTGACGGTCCGGGCCCCACCATTTCGTGCACTCGTCGAGCTCGTACCCGCCGAGCAGCTCGGCGGGGAACGTCGTGCGGTACGCGATCCGGCCGGTGAAGTTGGCCTCGGACGCACCGAACAGGAGGTCCTTCACCGTCGAGTGGACACCGTCCGCGCCGATCACGGCGTCGGCCACGGTCGAGGAGCCGTCGGCGAAGGTGAGCCGGACCCCGTTCGGGTCCTCGTCGAGGCCGACGAGCGTGTGACTGAGCCGGACGTTCCGCGCCGGAACCGCACTCAGGAGCGCTTCGTGCAGGTCACCCCGGTGGCCGAGGAGGTAGGGAGCCCCGTACTTCTCCTCGGCGGATGGGCCGAAAATCTGGTCGAACCGCACCTCGCCGGTCTGCCAGTCCTTGTTGTTCCAGGACCGAGGGTAGAAGGCGGCCGCGCGCATCGTCGGTTCGAGTCCCAGCCCGCGCAGCACGTGCATGGCGTTGCAGCCGATCTGGATGCCGGCACCGAGGCGACTGAACCGCCGGGCCTGCTCGTAGACGGTGGCGTCGACACCGACGCGCCGCAGCGCCGCGGCGGTGGCGAGCCCGCCCATGCCGGCACCGATGATTGCGATGGTCGGTCCCGAGGTCATCGTGTGGTCTCCCGATCGTTGGTCCGAGGGCCGGTGCGTCACAGGCCGGTGAGGAAGGTGCGCACCGCGCGGGCGAACGCTTCGGGGTTCTCGACGTTCGACAGATGGCCCGCGTCCGGGACGACCTCCAACCGCCCGTCGCGCACGCCGTCGCGGATGGCCTCGGACAACGGCTTCGGGGTCTTGTGGTCCCGGTCGCCCCACAACACGAGGGTCGGCGCGACGACCTCGGCGAGTCGATCGGTCACGTCGGCGCCGAAACAGGCTCGGACCGCGCCGAGGTAGCTGTCCCGCTTCATTTCCCCCATCGCACTCGCCACCGCACTCGCACCCGGACTCGTGGGGTCCTCGAAGGTGTCGATCAGGTACTTCGCGGCCACCTCGGTCATCGGGGCGGACTCGGCGTGCGCGACCATCGCCGAGATGCGCGCCAGAGCGACGGCGGGCGGCAGTGCCGCGAAGCTGTCCGCCACGACGAGAGCGGAGACCCGGTCCGGCCGCGCGGCCGCGTAGGCGAGCGCCTGGATGCCACCCATCGACACACCCACCAGCGCCGCGCGGTCGACGCCCGCGTCGTCGAGCACCCGGTCGATGTCACTGACCCAGTCGTCGACACCCATTTCCGGGGCCGGCGCCGAGTCGCCGTGACCGCGGGTGTCCGGCACCAGCATGCGGAACGAGCCGGACAGCTCCGCCATGACCGGCCGCCACACCGCGCCCCGGGTCGCCAGGCTGTGCAGCAGGACGATCGCGGGCGCCGAGGATGGGCCGTCCATCGCGTAGGAGATCGACGGTCGCGCCACCGTCGTTCGGACCCGAGTGGCGGATTGCTGTTCCATATTTTTATCTAAAATGAACCAATGGTCCATGTCAATGGACCGACGGGCGCGGATGCCTGGATGATCGTGGTCCGCCACCTACACTGAGGATGTGAACCAGGAGTCCGTGTACGACACCGAGAAGCCCGTCGCCGGCCAGGGAGTTCAGGTCGAGCGGGCGCTCGACGTGCTGGAATGGCTCGCGGCCTCGGCCGGGGAGGCGCGCGGGCTCTCCGAGATCGCCCTGGGCCTCGGGCAGCCGAAGGCGACCGTGCACCGGCTGCTCGCGGTGCTGCGCAAGCGCGGCTACGTGACCCAGGACGCGCAGGCCGGGTACCTGCTGGGAATCAAGTGCTTCGAGCTGGGCAACTACTGGGCGCAGACCTTCGACCTGCGCAACTTCGCCCGCCCCTACCTGGAGGAGCTCAACGACGAGCTGGGTGAGACGGTCCAGCTCGCCGTCTACGACCAGGGCGACGTGGTGTACGTCGACAAGCTGCAGTCCACCCAGCTGGTGATCGCGCGACCGGAGATCGGCAACCGGGCGCCCGCGACGGTCGTCGCCACCGGCCGGGCGTTGCTCGCGTTCCAGCCGGCGGCCGACATCCGTTCGCTGCTGGGCAGGCCGCTTCCCGCGTACACGGAGAACACCCCGACCACGCCCGAGGCGATCACCGAGCTGCTGGGACAGGTTCGCAGGGACGGGTTCGCGGTGAACCGCGAGACCTACCGGAAGGGCATCTGTGGGCTGGCGGTCCCGATCCGCGACAGCACGGGCGCGGTGATCGCCAGCGTCGGCATCCTGGTGCCCGCGCACCGGTTCGGCGACGAGCAGTTCGAGACCTACCGGGATGCGACGATCCGGACGGCACTGGCGATCAGCAGCGCTCTCGGCGGCCCGATCCAGCTGGTCACCACCGCTCGCTAGTCGGCGCCCGAGCCGCCCTGGTGAACGGTCACCCTGGGTTCGATCCCCTCGGCGCCGACCACTTCCTGCCAGGCGTCGAAGCCTGCCTGGAACGCGACGATGCCTGCCTCGGGCAGTGCGATCTCGATGGCTTCGAGGATCTCTGTCGGGGTGAGCCCGAGGTCGAGCGCGACGCGGATGTGACTCTGGATGTGCCCCTTCGACGCACGCATCACGGTCAGGCTGGTGACGAAGATCAGCTCTTTGGTCTTGCGGTCGAGAGTGCGCTCGGTCAGGTACGCGGCCGCCACCATGTCGTTCGCCGCCCGCAGCACCGGGAAGTCGGCCTTGGCCATCTTCTTGTGGTAGTCGAGGACGTACCCGCGGCTGCGCGCCATCTCGTCGATGTACTCCTGAGCGTCGATCGTCACGAGCCACACCTTTCATCACTGAGGAAGAAATGGACCGTCGGTCCATAATGAGACCGTATTTGGTCCGCACGTGCTCGTCAACGACTGGTCCACACTGTGAGCGGCAGGGCAGAGACACTCGAGGAGGCGGACGATGACTCGCGATTCCGACACCCGAACGCGCATCGAGGAGCACTGGACCGCGTCCGAGCACGGGGACATCGACACCGAGCACGCGATCTACGCCGACGGCGCGATCCTGGACTACCCGCAGTCCGGGGAGCGGTTCCGGGGCCGCTCGACGATCCAGGAACAACGCGGCGGACACCCCGCCGAACGCCATTTCACGATCGTCCGCATCGTGGGCGGCGGTGACCTCTGGACGAGCGAGTGCCTGATCAGCTATGACGGGGCCAGCACCCATTCGGTGAGCATCATGGAGTTCACCGATGGTCTCGTGACCCACGAGACCCAGTACTTCGCCGATCCGTTCCCCGCGGCACCCTCACGCGCCCCGCTGGCCGAGCCGATCCCCGGCCGGCAACTCTGACCTCGCAGACCCTCGTGTCGCGTCGCAGACACTGCAGCGCCCGATCCGGACGTGGCCCGAACACATGGGCTGCGGCCGCCAGCCCCCGAACCACGATCATCACGGCCTGGTAGCTGTTTCCGGCGTGAAAAATCAGCCACCACACCGTGGTGATCGAGAAAAGTCCGCCAGCAGGTCGACTTCGCAGAGTTTGATGTCGCGTCGCAGACGCTGCAGTGTCTGTGAAGTGTCAACAGATAGCTGACACTTTGGTGACAGGACATATCTGACACTGACGGGCTCATCGGCGAGTGTTCGTTGATGAGCCGGAAAGTGATCACGATGGAGCAGAAGTTCGTTCTGTTGTTCACTGCTGTGGCCGCGGGTCACAAGGGCGTGTCCCAGGCCTGCCGGGAGGCTGACATCTCTCGGGACACCTACTACCGGCTTCGGCGTCGGTGGGAGGCCGAGGGCATGGCTGGTCTGGTGGCTCGGTCCCGCGCACCGCATCACTCGCCGAGTCGTACCAGCGACGAGGTGGTCGAGTTGATCGTCGCCGCCCGCAAGCAACTCGAACGCGAGGGCTGGGACAACGGCGCGATATCCATCCGCTGCCGGCTGTTGCACGACGGGCTGCAACACCCGCCCTGCGTGCGCACCATCCACCGGGTCCTGACCCGAGCGGGCATGATCGAACCCGAACCCGGTAAACGACCCCGCTCCTCGTTCAAGCGCTTCGTCTTCCCCGCCACCGACGACTGCTGGAACATCGACGCCTTCGGCTACCACCTCGCCGACCCCACCTCGACCTTGGTCATGGTCTTCGAAATCTACGACGACCACTCCCGCTACAACATCGCCGAACTGGCCTGGCCACGCGAAGACACCGAAGGCGCCTGGACAGCCATGACCATGGGAATCGACCGCTACGGACCACCCCGCATGGCCCTAGCCGACAACGGCCTGGCCTTCACCGGCCGCCGCATGAACATCCAGGTCCTGTTCGAGAAAAACCTCGCCCTACTCGGCATCAAACTGATCAACAGCCGACCCCGACACCCCCAAACCAACGGCAAGAACGAACGAGCCCACGCCACCGCCCGACGCTGGCTCGCCGCCCAACCCCCAGCCACCACACTCGAAGAACTACAAACCCTGCTCGAGCGCTACCGCCTCGAATACAACCAACGCCCACACCAAGGCATCGACCTCGACACACCCCTACAACGCCGCCTCACCGGCACCCGCCCCACCCCACCAGCCCACACCCAAGACACCCAAGACGTCGAAGCCACCCAAGTCACCCAGGTCATCGAAGGCCGCGCCACCAGCCGCGACGGCTACCTCGCCACCCAGAACACGATCATCCCCCTCGGCGTCGAATACGCCGGACAACCCATCACCGCATTCATCACCGGCAACCACGCACTCGTGTTCTACCGCGAACAACTCATCCGCCAACTCACCCTCGACCGCACCCGCAACGCCAACCAGCACTACACCCACGCAGCACCAAACGCCGTACCCTCACCTACAACCCACAACCCTGACTGTCAGACATGTCCTGTCACCAACCGTCAGACATCTCCTGTCACATGACAGACGCTGCAGTGTCTGCGACGCAACATCAAGCTCTGCACGATGAGACGAAACGGGTCAATGGGACTAATGGTGTGGTGGTTCGAGAAGTATCCGGGCGCAACCCGTGCATCTTGCCGCCACTCGGCGGCCCATAACCACCACGAGCCCCACCATCCCCGGTCCAGACCGCGCTAGACAGAACCGCAGGCAGAACACCGTGATCAACTTACGTTGAGTGGCACTGACCTGAAGCCTGTGCGCGGCATGCACTCGATCTGTGCGAACCGCTTCCGCATTGCGTGTGCAGCGTGGAACGCAGGACCCGCGGGGAAATCGAATGGTGCGACACGACACTGCGAAGTGCCGCGTTCGCCGGCAGGGAGGCCTGCCGGCGAACGCGGTCCGGCGCCGGAACTACGCGGCGTCGACCTTCGGCATGATCTCTTCCTTCAGACGCTTGAGGTCGTCGAGCGTCTTCGCCACCGGCACGTCCTGGAAGGGCGGCCACAGCAGCGGCATGGTCAGCCCGGCTTCCTTGTAGCGCTTGAGCTGGTCGGTGATCTGCCCGGCCGTGCCCACCAGCAGGTTGGTGAGCTTGCCAGCCGGCGACTGGTCGATCTCCTCGTCGGTGATCACGAACCACAGCATGCTGCAGATCTCGAGGTCCTCGATCGTCCGGGAGGTGTCCATCGCCTCCAGCTCCTGCTGGATGGCGCCGCGCCATTCCCGCAGTTCCTCAGGGGTGTCCTGGATTCCGATCCAGCCGGACAGGCCGTACTTGGCGACGCGGGACGCGGCGCGCTTCGCATCCTTGAGGCCGCTGAAGAAGATCGGCGGGTGCGGCTGCTGCACGGGCTTGGCGCCGAAGCCGGAGAGCTCGAAGTCGGCGAACTCACCGTGGTACTCGAAGAGCTCGTTCGTCCAGATGCCCTGCATGATCTCGATCGTCTCGCGCACGTGCTTGTGCCGCTTCGGGAAGATGTGCGTGGCGCTGCAGGCCGCGAACTCCTCGGGCATCCAGCCCGCGCCGACCGCGACGTTGAGCCGGCCGTTCGACAGGTGGTCGATGGTGGCCAGCTCGGCGGCGAGGACGCCGGGCGAGCGGTACGGCGTGTCGATGATGCTCATGCCGATCCGTACCTTGCTGGTCTTCGCGGCCAGCCACGGGATCAGCGGCATGCCCTGGAGGAACTCACCACGTGAGGCCACCGGCAGGCCACGCGGCATCTCCTGCATCATGCCGAACGGGTGCTGCATCTCGCCTCGGTCGCTGGACTCCGGCACGATGACCCGGTCGAGCGTCCAGACCGAGTCGAAGTCGAGGTCCTCCGCGAGGTCGGTCAGGTCCTCGAGCTCCTTGACCGTGACCTTGGTACGAAAGTTGGGCAGGTAGAGAGCAAGCTTCATTAAAAACGGCCTCCTCGCCGTTGACCACTGGTCGCGACGGCCAACGCCGAGATCGAGCGGCGCGCTTCCCCAACAGTTGACCTGGCCGCAAAGGGTGCCAGAGTTTAGCCGATCATCAAATACGGACCCGCCGAAGTCATCGGCCAACGGCGTGGTGTCGTCGCTGGTCGGCGGCTTGATAACACGAACGTGTCGCTCTGGGAAGGCCGTCAGGCGCCGCGCGCCCGCAGGGTGTCGCGCGGCAGCTCGCCGAACCGTTCGCGGTACTGCTGGGCGAAGCGGCTCTGGTGGAAGAAACCCCACCGCAGCGCGACGTCGGTGACCCGGGTCAGCGCCGGATCGCAGCGCAGCAGCTCCGCCCGCACGTGGTCCAGCCTGACCCGTCGCAGGTAGGCCATCGGGGACTCGCCGAGCTCCTGCTGGAAGGTCGCGTGCAGGGTGCGGACGCTCATGCAGCCGACCCGAGCCAGCTCGGGCGGGCTGAGCGGTTCGTCGGCGTGCTGCTCCATGTACTCGATCACCGGCCGCAGCCGACCCTTGCGGACCGGGTCGTCCGGGGCCAGCAGCTCGTCGGAGAACTGATGGCGCCCGGTGTGCAGCAGCTGCGTCATGACAAACGCCTCGAGCTGCTCCCGGGCGATCGGCATGTCGGCGAGCCCACCCGGCCGGTCCAGCTCACGTGCGAAGAACTCGACCGAGGACAGCAATGTGGACCCGGCCGGGGTGGTGAGGTCGATGCCGAAGTCGAAGTCGACCACCTCGTGCACCGGGTGGTTGAGCAGGTCGGCGAGGTGGTTCTCCAGGCTCGTCCTCGGGATCTTCAGGATCAGCTGCTCCGCGTCGGGCGACCACCGCACGGTGTTCTCCTGCTCGGGAGACAGGACGATTCCGCTGGTCCGGGACAGGGTCGTCTCCCGGTCACCGTCGCTGCGGTTCGCGTCCGTGCGTCCGGCGACCGTCAGGTTGACGTGATAGCAGTCCTGGGTCGGTGGCATCACGAGCTTGGCGCACGACTTGTAGGTCAGGTAGCCGAGGGTGAACAACCGGTCCGAGGTCGCGTTGAGCGTCATCTCGAGCCGGTCGTCCGGGGCGGACAGATCGTGGTCGAGGTACACCCGGGTGACCGCCTCGCGGGCCTCCTCGAGGCTGCGGGTCCCCAGCACCGGGTAGCGCGACAGACGCGCGGGGGCCGTCTTCTCGCGCGAGTCCGCCATCCTGCGACACCTCCTCGTGTCGTCTCGCCACCCACCGCGACCCCACGAGCCGCGCCGAGACGGATACGTCGAAGCGTAATCGGAGCGGGGGCGGGCGTACCAGCCGTTCAGAGCGGTGCGCTATCCGCTGAGCGCACGTCACGGCCGCCGGCCTGTGGCTCCGCTCGCACGAAACGGATGTGCGGCCGCGGTCCGCGGATATCGGCACCGGCCGCATCTCTTTAGCGTCTCCCGTCATCGGCCGCCGTTGGGTGCGGCCACCCGAGGGACCTGACGAACGAGAGGTCGACGATGCCCGCGTCTTCCCCACCGCTGGAACAGTTCAAGCTCTTCATCAACGGTCAGTCGGTCGACGCCCGGTCCGGCCGGTCGTTCGAGACGCAGAACCCGTACACCGGTCAGCCCTGGGCGCGGCTGGCCGACGGCGGCCCCGAGGACGTCGACGAGGCCGTGGCCGCCGCACGCGCCGCGTTCGACGGCGAGTGGGGCCAGATGACCGGTTTCCAGCGCGCCGCCGTCATGCGCAGCTGCGCCGCCGCGGTCGCCGACAACGCCGAACGACTGGCGCTGCTCGAGGTCAACGACTCGGGCAAGCTCCTGCGGGAGATGCGCGGCCAGCTCACCGGCCTTCCGCAGTGGTACTACTACTTCTCGGGGCTCGCCGACAAGGTCGAGGGCCGCACCGTGCCGCCGGTCAACCCGAACTACTTCGGGTTCACCCGCCGCGAGCCGGTGGGGGTCGTCGGGGCGATCACCCCGTGGAACTCCCCCCTGCTGCTGCTGACCTTCAAGCTCGCACCCGCACTGGCGGCGGGCTGCACGATGGTGGTGAAGCCGTCCGAGCACGCTCCGGCGTCCACCGTCGCGTTCGCCGAGATCCTCCACGAGGCCGGGCTGCCCGCCGGTGTGCTGAACGTGGTGACCGGCTGGGAGCGCTCGACCGGTGAAGCACTGGCCAAGCACCCGGGGATCGACAAGGTCGCCTTCACCGGCTCGTCGGCCACCGGGGCGAAGGTCGCCCAGGCCGCGGTCGCCAACTTCAACCGGGTCACCCTGGAGCTCGGCGGTAAGTCCCCGCAGATCGTCTTCGCAGACGCCGACCTGGACGCCGCCGCCAACGGCCTGGTCGCAGGCGTCTTCGCCGCAACCGGGCAGACCTGCATGGCGGGCTCGCGCCTCATCGTCCACGCCGACGTGCACGATGCGCTGGTCGAGAAGGTCGTGGCCAGGGCCAACGCCATCAAGCTCGGCGACCCGACCGAGGCGGACACCGAGATGGGCCCGGTCGCCAACCGGCCCCAGTACGAGAAGGTCCTCGGCTACCTGTCCGGTGCCGCCGCCGAGGGAGCGACCTTCGCCTGCGGCGGCGAGCCCGATGCCGAACGCGGCGGGCTGTTCGTCAAACCGACCGTCGTCACGAACGTGACACCCGACAACACCATCGTCCGCGAGGAGGTGTTCGGCCCGGTACTGGCCGCGTACACGTTCCACGACGAGGACGAGGCGCTCAAGCTGGCCAACGACACCCCGTACGGGCTGGCCGGCGCGGTGTGGACGAAGGACGTGCACCGTGCGCACCGGGTCGCGGCCAAGCTGCGCGCCGGCACGATCTGGATCAACGCCTACCGGGTCCTCGGCCCGAACATGCCCTTCGGCGGGTTCGGCGCCAGCGGCATCGGCCGGGAGAACGGCGTCGACGCGATCAACGAGTACACCGAGAACAAGTCGATCTGGGTCGAGCTCACCGGCGGCACCCGCGACCCGTTCCAGCTGGGCTGAAGTCCGCTCCCCCGTCCACCCGCACCGAGGAGATCCGTCATGACCGTCACCGCCAACGAACGCCTCGGCCTCGCGCCGACCGATCCCCGCCCGATCGAGGAGACCCATCCCCTGGTCGACCGCCGCGAGACGAACCCACTGCTGGGCGACCAGAAGATGAAGCTGGGCCTGTTCGGCACGAACTGTTCGTACGGACTGATCATGAGCCACGCCCCCAGCAACTACAAGATCACCTGGGAGCACACCAAGGAGATCGCGCGCCGCGCCGAGGCGATCGGGTTCGACGTCATGGTCCCGGTGGCGCGCTGGAAGGGGTTCGGCGGCTCGACCAACTTCAACGGCAACTGTTTTGAGACCTACACCTGGGCGGCGGGCATCGCCGAGGCCACCGAACGCATCGCGGTCGCCGCGACCTCCCACCTGCCGACGGTGCACCCCATCGTCGCCGCGAAGTCGGCAACCACGATCGACCACATCTCGGCGGGGCGGTTCGCGCTCAACCTGGTGATGGGCTGGGTGCCGCCGGAGATGGAGATGTTCGGGGCCGAGCAGCGCGAGCACGACGAGCGCTACGAGTACGGCCAGGAGTGGCTCGACTTCGCGACGAAACTGTGGACCGAGCCGGGCACGTTCACCATGCACACGAAGTACTTCGACGCCGAGCTGCTGGAGGCCTATCCGAAGCCGCACCAGGCGCCGCGCCCGGTACTGATCAACGCGGGCAACTCGCCCCGGGGCATCGAGTTCTCCGCGCGCAACGTGGACGTCAACTTCGCCTCGCTCGACACCCTGGAGAACATCAAGTCCTATGTGAACACGGTCAAGTCGAAGGCCCGCGACGACTACCAACGCGACATCAAGGTCATGACCTACGGCCTGGTGGTCTGCCGGGACACCGAGGACGAGGCGAAGCGCGCCTTCCAGCAGGTCGTCGACGAGGGCGACTGGGGTGCGGCCGGCAACGTCATCAAGATCGCCGGCTCCGGTGCGAGCCAGTCGTTCGACCACGCCGTCAAGGAGATGCAGGAGCGCTTCATCGCGGGCTGGGGCGGCTACCCGATCGTCGGCACCCCTGAGCAGGTCGCCGAGGAGCTGGGCAACCTGAACGAGGCAGGCATGGAGGGCATGATCTTCGGTCTGATCGACCCGGCCGAGGAGATCCCCTACTTCGGCGAGAACGTCATGCCCCTCCTGAAGCAGGCGGGCCTGCGCCACTGACCCGAACCATCACCCGCCTCCCCGGCCCGCACCACCCGCACCCCGCAACACCCACCCCACCCGCCCCACCTCCCGCGGCACGAATGTGGCTTTAGGGACGTTGAACGTCCCTAAAGCCACATTCGTGCCATCGGGGTGGGTGGTGGGCGTGGGTGGGCGGTGGGCGTGAGCGGTGGTGGGCATGGGCAGGTGGTGGGCGGGTGGTGGGTGGTCAGGGGGCGGTGATTGCCTTGTGGACCTCGGCGGGGGCTTCCAGGGGGATGTAGGTCTTCGCCTGGGGGACGCGGGTGATCGTGGCGTTCGGCAGGGCGGCGGCGAGGCGGTTCGCGTCCTCGGCGGGGAAGAAAGCGTCGCTGTCCCCCCAGACCAGGTGGACGGGCACGTCGAGCTTCTCCAGCCAGCGCATCCCCCGTTGGTCCTCGCTGGGGTGCAGCGCGGCGGTCACCCGGACGGCCTCGTCGAGGAACGCCGGGTCGAACAGTGCCTCGACGTACGGCGCCGGGTCGCGGGCGAGGACGGTCCCGAGGAACCGCCGCCGTCCGTACCGGGTCGAGAGCAGCGACCGCAGAACCAGCTTCGCCAGGATCGGAATCCGGCGCGCGGCACTGACCAGCGGTGCAAGTGCTGCGGGCGGGAGATGGTCGTAGCTGTCGCAGTTGGTCAGCACGACCCGGCTGATCCGCTCGAGCGCCTCGTCGTCGGAGCCCAGCGCGAGCAGCACCAGGCCGCCGCCGGTGTCGTTGCCGACGACCGTGACATCCTCGAGGTCGAGCTCCCGGATCAGACCGGTGACCAGTCCGGCCAGGTCGTCCAGCGTCGGTCGCCAGTCCCTGCCGGCCGACACGACGTGCGCGCCCAGTGGCAGCGTCGGCAGATGACAGGTACGCGACGCGCAGGTCCGGGCGACCACGTCGTCCCAGAGATGCTCGTTGACGTAGAGACCGTGGATGAAGAGCACGGGCGGGCCGGTTCCCGTGCTTCGGACCACGATGCTCGTGCCGTTGACGTCGATCAGCTCCTCGCCCATGTCTCCTCCCGCTCGCTGAACCGCGTCAGCAGCTCCGGGATTCTCATCGCGGCCTTGATCGCGGTCTCCCGCATGAGGTCACGCAGCTGGTGCCGGCGCGGATCGGCCGGGTCGAGCCCGCGCCCGGCGGCGCCGATCGCGTTGAGCCGGCTGCCCGAGATCCAGCGTGACACCTCGGGCCGCAGCGCCCACTGCGCGGAGTTGGTCAGGGTGGGCAGCCACATCGTCAGCCAGTCGAGTGGGACGCTCGGATAGGGAACGACCTGGCACATGGCGTTCTTCTCGTCCTCATCGTCGAAGTGACTCTCGACGAACCCGATCAGCGCCGCGCTGAACACGGGTTGAACGCGCCTGGTCACCAGCAGGTTGACGACACCGGGTTCGAAGATCTTCACGTCGGGTGGTGGCTGGTGCAGCGCGGCCGCGCTGCAGTCGATGTAGAGCGTGTCGGGATCGGCATCGACGGATCCGTCGTCGAGCAGCACGCGACTCGTCTCGATCGTGGTGACCCGACCGAGCCGGATCACGTCCTGGATCCGCCGCAGCTGCTCCAGCTCACCCCGCGAGAGCACGGCGGCCCGGAAGGCACTCGGTTCGACGTCGGGATCGAACCTCATCAGTACCCGGTAGGATTCCAGCAGCTCGAACAGGTTCGACGCCGAGGTCGCCTCGACGATCGCGCGGAAGCCGTCGATGGTGTTGCGCATGACGTACTCGAAGTTCTCGGCGAACGGCTGCAGGGCGGCACGGTCCAGCACCCAGGGGTCGCGTGGCCGGATCCAGCGGATGCGCGGGGGCTCGACGCCGTTCGCCAGCAGCCAGAGGCAGGCGTCCATGCCGGTCTTGCCCGCGCCGACCACCGTGTAGCAGGGATGTCTGCGCCGGACCTCCGGCAGCCCATTGATCGGGATGAGCTGGACCTGGGACATCACGCTGTAGCGCGGCCCGTGCGTCGCGGCGACCTCGGTACCCACGTGCGTGGCGTCGACGAGCTTCCCGGCCACGACGATCTCGACGCGTGAGTCTCCGAGCAGGGACCTCACGTGGTGCTCGCCGAGTGGACCCCGGCGGTACTCGCTCATCGGCAGCCAGGTGACCCGACCCGACGGCAGGAATCGCTGCTGCATGACCTGGTCGTAGTAGTCGAGGATTTCGGCCTTCGACGCCAGGTCGTAGCCGCCGGCATTGGGCCCGTCCGGGTACGTCACGCCTCGGCCGAGCTCCCGCGAGCCGACGCCGTAGTAGGCGGACGGCTGATGCAGGCGAACGAACGGGTAGGCATCGTTCCAGTGCCCGCCGGGCCGGTCGTGCCGGTCGACCATCACGATCCGGTGGTCGGTCTCCTCCAGGAGCGTGTCGACGAACGCCATGGCGCTCGCGCCGCACCCGATGACCAGGTAGTCGGTCTCGATCTTCTTCTCTGTCACGGAAGTGTCTCCCTACGACTCGGGATGGATGGGCCTGGTCAGTCGTCGGGCGGGAAGAGCATGCAGGAGCTCGTCGCGTGGGCGAGCAGCCGATCCGCGGGGTCCCGTAGCTCGACGTGCGCCAGCGCGGTCCGCCGCCCTCGGTTGACGAGCGTGCCGATGGCACGCACCGGTCCGGTGTCGCCGGTGATCGGGCGCAGATAGTGCACCGAGAGATCCAGCGTCGTGTAGCCGGTGCTGGCCGGCGCCGTCGAGTGCACGGCGCTGCCGGCGGCGCTCTCCAGCATCGTGGCGGCGAACCCGCCGTGCACGAAGCCGATCGGGTTGTACACGTGCTCGCCGGGCTCGCCCACGTAGACGGCCCTGCCGTGCTCGACCTCGGTGAGTGCGTAGCCCAGCGTGGCGAAGATCGGCGTCGGCCCCTGCTCGCCTGAGGCGAGCCGCCGGGAGAACTCAAGTCCGTCGGTGGTCCGCGCGGCCATCGCCAGCTCGACCGGGTCCGCCCATCCGTAGGTCCGTGTGCGATCCATGAGCCATCCCTTCACGCCACTAGCCGTACTGGCCAGTAAGTTAGATTTCCAACTATATTGGTGCCATGCTCACCCTGGGAAGACCCGGACCGATGACGCAGATCACAGGGCTACGTGCGCCTACCACGCAGTGACCACACCGTCCGCCAGTCACTCGGGGGCTCAGTTAGTCATAAATCCAACTAGTTTTCGACCCGCGACCCGAGGAACACCGCCATGCCGACCTCAGACATCGCACTCCACCGACCGACCGAACGTGATCTCCCGGGTGTCGCCGAGATGTGGCGGCGATGTGGCCGGGCGACACGGGCCGCGCGCTTCCACGGCGCGGCACCCCTGATCCCGACCGACCACCTGGCCGCCGTGGTCGCCGACCCCTCCGGCAGCCTCGTCGCCGTCCACCGTCCCACCGGCACGGTGATCGCACTGGCATCCCTGCTCAGGAACCACGACGGCGTGACGGCCGATCTCGGGGTGCTCGTGGAGGACTCCTGGCAGCGATGCGGAATCGCGCCACTGCTCGTCGAGCCGCTGATCCGTGCGGCGCCCGCGCGCGGGATCTCCACCGTCACCGCGGAGATCTTCAGCGAGCACGCCCACGTCGGGCGGCTTCTCCGCCGGATACCCGGCGAGTTCTCCAGCGTCCACCACGGCGCGACGTCGGCCGTGGCGGTACGGCTGGCTCACCTCTCCACGCGGCTCGGCTAGGTTCGCCCAGCACGAGGTCGGCGGCCCGCTGTCACCGCATGGTCGAATAGCGGAATGGAAGAAGATCGTGCGGGAGTCGAGTCGGGACCGGAGCAGCTTCCCGCTCCGGACGAGCTGCTCGCCATGCCCGGTTACGTGGTGCGCAGGCTGCACCACGCGTACGTCGCTTCCTGGCAGCGCCATGTCGAGCCGCTGCTGACCGGCCCGCAGTTCGCCGTACTGGCGGCCGTCGACGCCTACCCGGGTGCCGAGCAGGGTTCGCTCGCCCGCGCGGTCGCGCTGGATCGCCCCACCATGTCCGCGATCGCGAAACGTCTGGAGGAGCGGGAGCTCATCACCCGGTCGCGCACGCCCGAGGACGGCCGCAAGCGGCTGCTCCACCTGACCGAGTCCGGCACCGCGACGCTCACCGAGGCTCGGGCCAGGGCACACACTCTCGAGCGGCGGCTCATGCGCAGTGTCGGCGAACCCGCCGAGATGGCGCTGCTCGCCTGGCTCATCGGCATCGCCAGGGACTGGGAGTCCGTCGACGGCGAGTGAAGCACCCCTCAGCCCTCCGGCGGGAAGAGCATGCACGAGCTGACGGCACTCGCCAGCAGCCGACCCATGGGATCGCGCAGCTCAGCGCGGGCGAGAGCGGTACGCCGTCCTCGGCTGAGGAGGGTGCCGACGGCCCGGACCGGACCGGTCTCGGTGGTGATCGGCCGCAGGTGGTGCACCGAGAGGTCCAGCGTGGTGTAGCCGGTCCCGGCCGGCAGTGTCGTGTGTACGGCGAAGCCTGCCGCGCTGTCCAGCATCGCGGCGGCGAAACCGCCGTGTACAAAACCCGTCGGACCGCACACGACCTCTCGGGGGACGCCGACGAACACGACCCGTCCATGGTCGGCCTCCGTGAACGTGTAGCCGAGAGTGGCGGCCATCGGCATCGGGCCCAGCCGATGCGAGGCCAGCAGGCGGGAGAAGACGAGCCCGTCCGTGGCGCGGGTGGCGACCGCCAGTTCCGACGGGTCCACCCAGCTGTGGGTCCGTGTGCGATTCATGATCCACCTTCCCGGAGCGCTCGCGCCGAGCAATTAGTTAGATTTCCAACTATACTGCCGGCAATATCCAGGTGTGGATGCCGTCGAAACCACCGGTTCTGGACGCCGGTAGCCGGTCCGAGATAGTTTCGACTCCAACAACAGAGGGGCGCGCGAGCGTCACTCGGATGGAGATACCGTGACCGTTGACGCCGAGGGGTTGCCGAGCTGGTTGAGCTGGCGGCAACGTCCCTTCCCGGATGCCAACCTGATCCTCGTGCACGGACGGCACCCGGCCTTGGTGGACAGCGGGTTCGTCGCGCACGCGGAGCAGACGGCCGAGTGGGTCCGCGCGCACACCAGCAGGGGCCTGAGCCTCGTGGTGAACACGCACTGGCACTCCGACCACGTCGGCGCGAACGCGATACTGCAGGCGGGTGGGGCCGGCATCGCGGCGAGCACTCCGGACGCCACCGCCCTCGCCAGGCGTGATCCCGGCTGTTGCCAGGCGGAGTACTTCGATCAGCCCGTCGCCCCCTACACGGTGGACGAGCCCCTCGACGACGGCCGCCTGCTGCGGCTCGGTGACACGGACTGGCAGGTCGTACGCACGCCCGGTCACACCCCCGGGCACCTGGCGCTCTGGCAGCCGGAGGAACGCCTGCTCGTCGTCGGCGACGCGCTGTCGGACTACGACGTCGGCATGGTCAACCTCGCGCTCGACGGCCCCCGGGTGGCGGCCGTGGCGTTGGCCTCCCTCCAGCGCCTGGTCGACCTCGCGCCGCGAGTGCTGCTGCCCTCACACGGGCCGATCCCCGTCGACACCGGCGCCGCGCTCGCCACCGCGGTCCGCCGCGCCCAG
Organism: Actinospineispora spinosispora DSM 44797; assembly: GCF_000429025.1. GTDB lineage: Bacteria > Actinomycetota > Actinomycetes > Mycobacteriales > Pseudonocardiaceae > Pseudonocardia > Pseudonocardia spinosispora. The sequence continues at coordinate 6,587 of NZ_KE386833.1, read as the reverse complement.
CGTCTCGTCGACGACCCGGACGGCGCGGTCTGGTACAGCTCCCGGCGAATCTTCGCCTACGCACTGATGATCCGTAGCGGGATTCCGGTCGCCGATGTGGAGCCCTACCTGCACGCCAGGGCCTGGCTCCAGGACGCCGCGCGGCTGTTGGGTCGGTCCACCGAGGACTTCGCGGTCGAGCTCATCGGCTCGATGCTGCGGGGAGGCTCGATCATCCGACGCGACGCACGGCTGCACGCCGCGCTCGAACACACCGAGGTCGAACCGGGGGCGCTGCACGTACCGATGCCCCGCGCGTGGCCGCCCGCACAGCAGAGCTCGCCGGCCGGCGTCCCGCTGCACTGACCCGCTCACGATCAGATCGGACCTCACGATGAACCGTGCCGACGTACCGGAAAGCCCCGTCGAGGACCCCGCGAACCGGCCTCCGGAAGGCTACCGGCGACACGGCCGGAGCAGCCCCTTCGTCGATCTCGTCGGCCCGCTGTACTCCCGGGGCGAGGGCATGAACCTGCGTCTGGCACTGCGAGTCGACTCTCGCCACCTCAACGGGACCGGCACCGTGCACGGCGGCGTCCTGGCCACGCTCGCCGACCTCGCCATCGGCTACGCCGTCGCGTCCAGCACCGACCCGCCCACGCCGCTGACGACCAGCTCACTGACGGTGTACCTGTCCGGCATGGCCCGTCCGGGCGATCTGGTCACCACCAGCTCCAACCTGCAGCATCGCGGCTCCCGGGTGATGCTCGCGCACTGCACGCTCGCGGTCGGTACCCGCACCATCGCGCAGGCCAGCGCGGTCTTCGTTCCCGGGCGGACCGCGCCCAGTCCCTAGCGGGACTTCTCCGAGGCCTGGTCGGCCCAGAAGAAGGGCAGGCGAATCGTGGCGAACTTCCATCGCCCGTCGACCTTGCGGTAATCGTCCTCGCACATCCCGAGGAACAGCAGCGGGTTCCCGTCCGCGCTCACCGCCCGATCGGCTTCGGCATGCTGCTGAGCACGCAGGTCGAGCAGGTAGCACCGGCCGTGCGCGGTGTCCGGGCCGGTGAGGGTGATCCACGGGTTGGTCGTCACGTGTACCGCGTCGCGGGGCTCGCTCATCCGCTCGGCCTGCTCGGCGAAATGAGCGGCGATCGTGTCCCTACCGACCCGGCTCCCGCCGAACTCCTCGGGGAACTCGCACACCGCGTCGTCGCAGAACAGCTCCGCGAAGCCCGCGACATCGCAGCTGTCGAACGCCGCCGCGTAGCGATCGCGCAGGGCGCGGATCTGCTCGATCTCCAGCAGCTCCTCGACGGTCACGGCGTTCTCCCCACGAGCTCGCAAACGGCCGACGAACCCGAGGATAGTCCAGTTCCTCCGCCGCGCTCTGCTCCCACAAGCCGAGACCACGGGGGTAACCCGTCCGGGTTGGACCGGCTCGTCCGGGGTTTCGACACGCCGATTGGTGGCAGTGCTCATACGGGTGCCGGTCGGCGATCCACCACCCGAAGCAGTGTTGAGGAGAACCATGAGCACACCCTTGGGAACCGACGGCTACGCCGCGGACGAGTTCACCACCTCCGGATCAGCCCGGCCGAGAACCTTGGACGGCTCCGCCGTGGAAGCGGCTGACGCGCTCGCGCCCCGTGCCCTTCGGCCGCACCTGGTCCTGGCGGCCTGCTTCGGGTTTCCGCTGGTGGCCTGCGGAATGGTGTGGGGTGCGACCTTCAACGTCGGCTCGATGAACAGCATGGTCGGCAGGGGCGGCATCGAGGCCGCGATCTCTCCGGCGTTCGCGGCGGTCGCCGGGTGCATCCTGTTCGCCTGGATCGTCGTGTCGTTCCGCCCGCTCCGTGAGTCCCTCGCCGACGGGGCCACCGTCCTGGAAGGCGGCGCCGAGCGCGCGGACGCCGTGACGACCGCGATCCAGGAATGTGCCGCCCAGCGCTGCCGGCAGCCGTTCCAGGTCCGGCAGCGCGACCTCGACGGTGTTCCCTCGCTGACCGTGCGTAACGGCGCCGAGTACGGCATGGTCACCGTGCGCGCCCTGGGGCCGGACCTGTTCGTCGGGTGGTCGCTCTGGCGTCGCCGCTCGACGGCCCGGCTGCTGGGGCAGGTGCTCAACAACCTGACCGAGCCGGCGCGCGAGAACCCCTACTCCTCGGTAGCGGCTAGTTCGTTCATCGTCATGCGCGAACAGCTGCACTGCATGACCAGAGAAGGACTCAAGGCCGCCACCTCCGGCCGAATGTGACCCAGCACGCCCGAAGTTCTTCCGCCATCCGAGCTTCGGACCATCACCACTGGGTAGGCGGAGTGAGCAGACGCGAACACGCACTGCCGTTCGGCTGCACTCAACCTGACTGGAGTTCTACCCCCTGATGACCTCGACCACGACGCTCACCCGCCAGCTGCGAGCCATCCTCCAGCTGACCCAGACCGAGGCCCAGATCGCCCGCATCCGCCTGGCACAGGCCCGCACAGACAAGGTGCGCGACGAGCTGACCCGGAACGCCGACAACGCCGACCGGCGCAGCCGGCTGATCCTGCGTCAGCTCCGTGAGCTGGGTGGGGTCCCGGACGTGGCCAGCCCGATCATCGGCCGGGTCATCGCGCTGTTCAAGAGCACCGTCGAGCAGGCGACACCGTTCGACGAGGCGCTGCTGCAGGATTTGGCTCTCGAGCAGCAGCTCCTGGGCAGGGCGCGCTACCTGAAAGCGCTCGGCGAGGCAGCCGATTCGCCCTCGGTGCGCGCGCTGGCCGAGCAGCTGGAGGCGGCGCACACGGAAACGGTGGACTGGATCAGCACCGTGCTCGCCGAAGAGGCGCTCGGCGGCCCGGCGGCGCTGCGGGCCACTCCGTTCCAGCGGGTCGCGGGCGGTGTGACCAAGATGGTCGGGCTGCCGCTGCGAGTGGCGCTGGAAGGCGTCAACCGGACCGTCGAAGGCGCTCAGGATGCCGGCGAGAAGGCCCGGGAGACCCTGGGCGGCGCGGCCGACCGGGTGATGCGGCTCGGTGGCGCCGCGCGTGAGGTCGCGGTCAGCGGTCGCAACGCCTCGCTCGACCAGGCGGAGCGGACGGCTCGGCGTGAAGGTGCCGACCAGACCGCCGGTGCGCTGCACCAGACCCGGCGGGCGCTGGGCACTCTCGACGAGAGTGAGCTGCCCATCAGCGACTACCCGGGGCTCAACCAGCCCGACGCCATCCGAGGCGTGAAGGCACTGCGCGACAGCTCCGACGTGCGCACGATCGAGGCCTACGAGGAAGCACACAAGAACCGGGCGGGTGTCCTCGAGGCGGCACAGGCCCGGATCACCGCGATCGCCGAGCAGACGCTCGACAGCTGACCGACGACGTAGCCGACGCGGACTCGACCAGGGATGGGTTTCGATCTCATGATGATGTTGTGCCCGCCTGGCGTGTACCGGGCCCAGGACGACACGGCGATGCTGACCGAGGTCATGCATCGGGGCGGCTACGCCGTCGGACGACACGTCCTGGATGTCGGCACCGGCTCGGGTGCGCTGGCTCTGGCCGCGTCCCGGGGCGGCGCCGCGTCGGTCACGGCAGTCGATCTGTCGTGGCGCTCGGTGCTGGCCACCTGGTCGAACTGCCGGGTGCGCAACGCGGCGGTCACGGTACGTCGCGGAGATCTGTTCGCACCCGTCGCTCCGCGTCGGTTCGACCTGATCGTCGCCAACCCGCCCTATGTTCCGGCGCCGACGTCGAGGCTGCCCCGGTTCCGGCGGGCGCGTTGCTGGGATGCCGGGTTGGACGGTCGCGCGGTGCTCGACCGGTTGTGTGCCGGCGCCGCGACGATGCTGGCTCCCACCGGGACGGTGCTGCTGGTGCACTCCGCCGTGTGCGGGGCACAGCGCACGCTCGACCGGCTGCGCGACGGCGGTCTGGTGGGTGAGGTGGTGGAGCGGGCACGCGTTCCGTTCGGGCCGGTCATGCATGCACGCGCCAGGATGCTCGAGGAACGCGGGCTGATCGGCGACGGTGACCGGGTCGAGGAGCTGGTCGTGATCGAGGCCCGCCATGCCGGCTGATCCGCGCGAACGGCGGGTGGTGGTCACCGACGACGGACCGGTGCTGTTGTCCGGCCCGGTCGAGCTGGTCCTGCCCGACGGCAGGCAGGTCGTCTCCCACCGCCCGGTGACGGCGCTGTGCACGTGCCGGCGCAGCCGCCGCTACCCGATCTGCGACACGAGCCACCGCACGAAGACCCGCGCCACCCGGGAGCCGGAGTGATCACGACGAGCTCATCGCTCACCGAGCAGTCGCCCCTGCCCTGCGAGAGGGGTCCGCTGTCCTCCTCGGTCCTGGCTGTGTTGCGTGGCGAGCGGGACCGCGCGGACCTGGGCGGCCTGCCCGATGCCGATCCGTACGGCGACGACCTGCAGCTGGCCCTGCACTGCTGCTACGAACCGCACTACCGCGGCTTCGCGGGTGTCCCCAACGACTGTGAATGGGATCCGGCGCTGCTCACCGCCCGCCGCGAGCTGGAGCAGGTGTTCGAACATGCACTGCGGTCGGACACCGTGCCCGGTTCCGACGTCGCCGCCGAGGTCGACGCGCTGCTCGTCGAACCGGTCGACGCGCGAGGGGTGTCCCACCACCTGCGCCGCGACGGGACCTTGTGGCAGCTCCGGGAGTACGTCGTGCACCGGTCGATGTACCACCTCAAGGAAGCGGACCCGCAGGCCTGGGTGATCCCCCGGCTCGCCGGGCGCGCCAAGGCCGCGCTCGTCGCCGTCGAGTACGACGAGTACGGGGCCGGGGACGCCGACCGGATGCATTCGGTGCTCTTCGCCCGGATGATGGTGGAGCTGGGCCTGTCCGACGCCTACGGCGCCTACCTCGACTCGGTCCCCGGCGCCACTCTGGCCGAGGTCAACTTCATGTCGATGTGCGGTCTGCACCGACGGCTGCGTGGCGCGCTGATCGGCCAGTTCGCCATGGTGGAGCTCACGTCGTCACCCGGCTCCGATCGCCTGGTCCGGGCGATGCGACGACTGGGCTGTGGCCCCGACGCGATCCGCTTCTACGACGAGCACGTCGAAGCGGACGCCGTGCACGAGCAGATGATCCGCCACGGTGTGCTCGCTCCCCTGCTCGCTGCCGAACCACAGCTCGCGTCCGATGTCGTGTTCGGTATCCGAGCGAGCCTCCTGCTCGGCGAGAGACTCTCCGACCTGCTGCTCGACAGCTGGCAGGACAACACGACCAGCTTGCGCCAGGCCGTCGATGTCGGCTGACCCGAGCACGTCGCGCATCGTGGCGTTGGAGGACGACGCGGCGTTCTGGGACGACCGCGCCACCATCACGGCCTGCCTGCGCGAGCCGATTCCCCGCATCCCACCATGGTTCGGCTATGACGAACGTGGCTCCGAGCTGTTCGAGTCGATCACCCGGCTGCCCACGTACTACCTGACGAGGGTGGAACGGGGCCTGCTGGAACGGCACGCGGCGCACATGGCCGAGCTGGTCGGCTGCCGGGTCGCGGAGCTGGGCAGCGGGAGCGCGAAGAAGACGGGCCTGCTGCTCAGGGAGTGCGCAGCGCGGGCCGCGACGACCTACCTACCGGTGGATGTCAGCCGCGAGATGCTGCTCTCCAGCGACCTCGCGCTGAGGGCGGCGATACCCGATCTGACGGTCACCGGCCTGTGGGGGCGCTACGAGGCCGGGCTCGACTGGCTGGGCGACCCCGCGAACCGGGCGGACGGACCGCTGGTCGTCGCGTTCCTCGGCAGCAACCTCGGAAACACCACGCCGGAGGAACGTGCCGCCCTGCTGAACCGGATCGCCGGGACCCTCCGCCCGGGCGACGGGTTCCTCGTGTCGGTCGACCTGCTCAAACCGGCAGCCGACTTCGAGACCTGCTACAACGATCCCCCTGGCCACAGCGCGTTCGCCGACTTCCGGCTCAACCACCTCGCGCATCTGAACCGTCGGTTCGACGCCGATTTCGACCTAGCCGGATTCGTCCCGAGAGCGCACTACAACTCCGGCCGGACGGTGGTGGAAGGGCATCTCTACGCCACCCGGGAACACACGGTCCGGATACCTGGGCTGGACATGACGCTGAGGTTCCGCGCCGGAGATTCGATCAACGTGGGGTTCTCGGCCAAGTTCGAGCCTGATCACTTCGTCGCCGACCTGTCCGGGCGTGGCCTCACCCGGCAAGAGCACTGGATCGACGACGAGCAGGCATACGGACTCTTCCTCTTCCGCCGCGACTGACTCGGCCCCGCCCCCGCATCGCGGTCCACTGTCGGGTTTGGGTCCGGCTACTCACGAACGATGGTCACCAGATCAATGATCGGTGGTGGTTTTCGGCGGGGCGTCTGTGTCGGGTCGAGCCATTTCGGTGGAATTATCGATGGATATCCATTGACCATGTCGATGGTCCATCCGGATTCGTGAACCATCCGGTGGTGTTGCCAGCAGAACATCGCCAGATTGTCGATATCGGTCTTACCGCCGTGCGCCCATGGGGTAAGGTGATGGACTTCGCAGTGGTGTGGCGGTTGGTCGCATCCCGGATGGGCGCAACCGCCGTCACGAGCAGTGATCGCTGCGCGCTGGGCCGGGGTCGCGGT